>OY969572.1:0-4696003 GCA_963701145.1 uncultured Solirubrobacteraceae bacterium | reverse complement strand
GAAATCCGTCAAGCCCTCGACCCATTAGTACCGGTCTCCTTCGCACGTTACCGTACTTCCAGATCCGGCCTATCAACCTGGTGGTCTACCAGGGGTCTTACTCCCTCTAGGGGATGGGAGAGCTCATCTTGAGGCCGGCTTCCCGCTTAGATGCTTTCAGCGGTTATCCGATCCACACGTAGCTAGCCTGCTATGCCCTTGGCAGGACAACAGATACACCAGAGGTGCGTTCATCCCGGTCCTCTCGTACTAGGGACAAATCCTCTCAACTCTCCAACGCCCACGGCAGATAGGGACCGACAGTTTTGTTACTCCCACGCCCGTTCAGGCGTGAGGGCCAGGACATTTCTGCCTGACTCTGCATGTCGCCATGCAGCTCGGACTATATCTTCACGAAGGCATCACTCCTCGTGTTCGGCATATAGTCTCTGAGGATTCTGGATCGCTACCGATGAGATGCTTCCAACGCACACTCCTGAATCGACCGCCGCCATTCATTGACAGCGCCTGATCCAAGAGCCTGGAGAATCCTCCAGGCGTGCGGTGCACTCCACCGGCCATCGCTCTAACGATCGCTGCAAACGTCTCAAAGTCCTCCTGCTTCGAGGACAAGAGAGGCGACCGCTCGAAGAAGGGCAGCACGTGCGTCAAAAGGTCCTCACGTCGTCGCACGACGTAGACCAACGCACGATCTTTCCTTCCATTGGACTTGATGTAGCCGCTCCCTCCAAACCGCTGGCGGATCAACTCAAGCACCTGGCTTCTGTCACCGTTCTGGCTGACATGAAACTCAGGCACCAGTTGAAAGCCGCTACGGCATGTGGGATTACGGTTGACGGCGACTGCAAAGCAGCCCTCGCCATCTACATAGCCCGCGATGTAGCCATCCAGCCTTTCCTGCTGATTGTCCGCACCCGTCACATTGTCACGGTACCGCCCACATGGGACGGAACTCGTAGTGCGGGATACACGGGTTTTCCAGCATATAGCCGAATTTATAGACAGCAACGGAATTTACTGTCTCACGACGTTCTGAACCCAGCTCGCGTACCGCTTTAATGGGCGAACAGCCCAACCCTTGGGAGCTACTCCACCCCCAGGATGCGACGAGCCGACATCGAGGTGCCAAACCGGGCCGTCGATGTGGACTCTTGGGCCCGATAAGCCTGTTATCCCCGGAGTACCTTTTATCCGTTGAGCGACGGCACTTCCACTTGCTACCGCCGGATCACTAAGACCTGCTTTCGCACCTGCTCGACTTGTCAGTCTCGCAGTCAAGCTCCCTTGCTACCTTTACACTCTACACACGATTTCCAACCGTGCTGAGGGAACCTTTGTGCGCCTCCGTTACATTTTGGGAGGCGACCGCCCCAGTCAAACTACCCGCCTGGAACTGTCCAGCACCCGGATTCACGGAATGCTGTTAGAAACCCAATACACCAAGGGTGGTATCTCAAGGTTGGCTCCACGCCAGCCGCAACCGGCGCTTCAAAGCCTCCCACCTATCCTGAGCGAAATGCACCGAATTCCAATACCAGGTTGTAGTAAAGGTTCACGGGGTCTTTCCGTCTAGCCGCGGGTACTCGGCATCTTCACCGAGACTGCAATTTCACCGAGCTCCTCGTTGAGACAGCGCTGAAGTCGTTACGCCATTCGTGCAGGTCGGAACTTCGCGTGTTCTCTCGTTATCCGAGAGCGCAGACTATCCCTTCACCTCATCCAGCACCCTTAGGAGCGTGGCCTGCGAGTGGCGCCGCTTTCCCAGATTCATCTGGTAGGCGATACCTACGATCTCTCGCAAACCGTCACGCTGCAGATGATCTCCTTGCTCGATCATCTCGCATACGAGCGAGAAGCCTGCACAGCTTCTCGCCTTGCATCCCCGCAAGGGGAAACGTTCAAAATGCGGCAGGATAATCCCGGTGAGATCTCCGATCGCCCGCGCCTCGTACCTGAAGGTGCGGTCTCCCTTCGACTCCCGGATCCAGCCACAACCAAAGAACGCTTGCAGATCTTCCAGTAGTCCCAGGTCTTTCTCGTTCAACGAGAGCGAAAACGATGGCCTCACCTCGAGGCCGGTTCGCAGCTTCGCCCGAACGGCGAGTGAGATGCAGAAGCATCCCTCGCCCTCGGTCAGACCTGTGACAAACCAGGGATCCAGCGGTACTGCTGCTCCATTGGCGCCTTGTCTTGCGATGAGGGCCGGCGTATTGCGCGTCACATGGATTTCCGGACTCTCCGGAGCGTGACACGCCTCTCCTTTCGGATCAGTCGTTAGGGGGTCACTAGGACTTCCCTCGGGATTGCCCGCTGCCACTGTGGCAGGGAGGGTTTCCCCGATATGAGCCGGTTCTCGGCCGCCTCTCGCGAGGCGGTGGGGCAAGTGTTTGTGCTTACCCGACAAGGAATTTCGCTACCTTAGGACCGTTCCTTCTGTTACGACCCGGACGCCACGCGCCCGAGCGGTCGGCACATTTCTGGCCGACTCTCATGATCGCTCATGAGAGCGGACTATCTCATCCTGCTCTTGGTCTCGAAAGCAGGCTCGGCGTATAGTCTCTGAGGATTCCCAGCGCCTTCGACGCCGATCTGGACTCCGCCTAGGCGGTGAGCCGTCCAGCATCGACTGGGCACTGGGCCTTTCCTGCTGATTGTCCGCACCCGGCACATTTTCACGGTACCGCCCACTTGGGACGGAACTCGTAGTGCGGGATACTCGGATGTTCCAGCATATAGCCGAGTTTTACAACTACCTCGGTCAGCTGATAGTTACGGCCGCCGTTTACCGGGGCTTAGCTTCGCTGCTTCGGGTCAAGCCCTAACAACTCCACGTAACCTTCCGGCACCGGGCAGGCGTCAGCCCCTATACGTCGTCTTTCGACTTAGCAGAGACCTGTGTTTTTGGTAAACAGTCGCTTCAGCCAATTCACTGCGGCCCTCTCGGGCTCCACTCGCGAAGAGCTTCACCCTACTAGGGCGCCCCTTATCCCGAAGTTACGGGGCGATTTTGCCGAGTTCCTTAACGAGGGTTATCTCGATCACCTTAGTATTCTCTACTTGCCCACCTGTGTCGGTTTTGGTACGGGCACGCGCTTCCTCCCTAGAGGATTTTCTTGGAGGTATGGCGTCAGGGAGTCGCCGGCTTAGCGCCAGCTCACATCGCACCTCAGGTTATGCGGCCCCGCATTTGACAAGGGCCACCCCTACATGCTTGTCCCAGGACAACCATCGCCTGGGTTCCCTTAGCCTTCCTCGTCCCCCCATCGGTCAAACGGAAGCGACGTGGTACAGGAATATCAACCTGTTGGCCATCGACTACGCCTTTCGGCCTCGCCTTAGGTCCCGACTAACCCTGAGCAGACGAACTTTACTCAGGAATCCTTGGGCAATCGGCGGAGGGGATTCTCACCCCTCTTTCGTTACTTATGCCGGCATTCTCACTTCCCACGCCTCCACGGCTGGCTTACGCCGCCGCTTTACTGGCATGGGAACGCTCTCCTACCGCGCGATCGACCCGAAGGTCTCACGCACCCGCAGCTTCGGTGACTAGCTTGAGCCCCGTTACATTGTCCGCGCTCGAACACTTGACCAGTGAGCTGTTACGCACTCTTTCAAGGATGGCTGCCTCTAAGCCAACCTCCTGGTTGTCTATGCACTCGAACATCGTTTCCCACTTAGCTAGTACTTGGGGACCTTAGCTGGCGGTCTGGGCTGTTTCCCTTTTGACGCTGAAGTTTATCCCCCAGCAACTGACTCCCGGAGTAAACGTGACTGGTCTTCGGAGTTTGCCTGAAGTCGGTAACCTGGTAGGGCCCCTAATCCAAACAGTGCTCTACGGCCAACACGCAATTTATCCGAGGCTATACCTAAATATATTTCGGAGAGAACCAGATATCACTGAGCTTGATTAGCCTTTCACTCCGACCCACAGGTCATCCGCCCAGTTTTCAACCTAGGTCGGTTCGGCCCTCCACGAGGTCTTACCCCCGCTTCAGCCTGCCCATGGGTAGCTCGCTCAGTTTCGGGTCTACCGCCTACGACTATGACGCCCTATTAGGACTCGCTTTCGCTACGGCTCCGCTCATCGCTTAACCTTGCCGCAGACGAGTAACTCGCCGGCTCGTTATGCAAAAAGCACGCGGTCACAGGACAAGCCTGCTCCCACCGCTTGTAGGCACGCGGTTTCAGGTACTATTTCACTCCCCTTCCGGGGTACTTTTCACCTTTCCCTCACGGTACTTGTCCGCTATCGGTCACCAAGGAGTACTTAGCCTTGGAGGGTGGTCCCCCCAGGTTCAGTCCGCGTTTCACGGGAGCGGACTTACTCAGGAACGCCTGACAGGAGATCGTGCAGTTTCGTCTACGGGACGGTTGCCCTCTATGGTGCGCGGTTCCACGCGCTTCGACTACCACACGATTTTGTAACTCCTGCCGAGCCAGACACAGCTCGGAACAGGCGCCCTACAACCCCCGACAGACAACGCGTGTCCGCTTACATCTGCCAGGTTTGGGCTGATCCCCTTTCGCTCGCCACTACTCAGGGAGTCTCTGTTGATTTACTTTCCTCGGGGTACTGAGATGTTTCACTTCCCCCGCTTGTCCTCCGCCGGTCTATGTGTTCAACCGGGGATAACGCCGCATTACCAGCGTTGGGTTTCCCCATTCGGGAATCCACGGGTCAATGGCTATTCAGCGCCTAACCGTGGCTTATCGCAGCCGTTCACGCCCTTCTTCGACTCTTGGTGCCAAGGCATCCACCGTGTGCCCTTACTATCTTGACGGTGATCTGGCCCAACGCGACCTGACTCCCCTGACGGGGAGCTTCGGTCTTGCAGGGCCCGGTGATACCCGTTTTTCAGCCGCCGCTTATCGATGGCGGCTGATGTGGCTTCTGTGTAGTTTTCAAGGACCGTGGAGAGGCGTGTAACGCCGGCCGGTCCCGCGTCTGCTGGTTACGCCGCTTTACGGACGCATCCACGCGGACCGGCGGACGCCGGTCTCTCAAAACTCAACAGCATGCTGGGATCGTTTGCGGCCCCGCCGGCCGAGATCTCGAAGTAGTACGAGCGCTCGTCCCGCGCGGCCATCCAGCCAGGTTCGGTCGACATGCTAGGCCCGATCCGCTTGGACACCGCCATGCCTCTTGGGCTTGGCGGCCGCGCGGGTCCCTCTTGCGAGGAGCCCTGGATCGGGGCACCGCTAGGTGCTCCCTAGAAAGGAGGTGATCCAGCCGCAGCTTCCGCTACGGCTACCTTGTTACGACTTCACCCCAGTCACGAGCCCCACCTTCGACGGCTCCCTCCCTTGCGGGTTAGGCCACCGGCTTCGGGTGTTGCTCACTCCCGTGGTGTGACGGGCGGTGTGTACAAGGCCCGGGAACGTATTCACCGCGGCAATGCTGATCCGCGATTACTAGCAACTCCGCCTTCATGCAGGCGAATTTCAGCCTGCAATCCGAACCGAGACGTACTTTAAGGGATTCGCTCCACCTCGCGGTATCGCAACCCTCTGTATACGCCAATGTAGCACGTGTGTAGCCCTGGACATAAGGGGCATGAGGACTTGACGTCATCCCCACCTTCCTCCGGTTTGTCACCGGCAGTCTCGCATGAGTCCCCAACTAAATGCTGGCAACATGCGACGGGGGTTGCGCTCGTTGCGGGACTTAACCCAACATCTCACGACACGAGCTGACGACAGCCATGCACCACCTGTGAACCTGCCCCGAAGGGAAGACGTGTTTCCACGCCGGTCAGGCACATGTCAAGCCCAGGTAAGGTTCTTCGCGTCGCGTCGAATTAAACCACATGCTCCGCTGCTTGTGCGGGCCCCCGTCAATTCCTTTGAGTTTTAGCCTTGCGGCCGTACTCCCCAGGCGGGCAACTTAATGCGTTAGCTTCGACACGGGGGGAGTCGACACCCCCCACATCTAGTTGCCATCGTTTACAGCGTGGACTACCAGGGTATCTAATCCTGTTTGCTCCCCACGCTTTCGCGTCTCAGCGTCAGTCACGTCCCAGCGAGCTGCCTTCGCCATTGGTGTTCCTCCTGATATCTGCGCATTTCACCGCTACACCAGGAATTCCACTCGCCCCTTCCGGACTCTAGCCTCGCAGTATCCACCGGCATTCCAGGGTTGAGCCCTGGACTTTCACAGCGGACTAACGAGGCCGCCTACACGCTCTTTACGCCCAATAATTCCGGACAACGCTTGCACCCTACGTATTACCGCGGCTGCTGGCACGTAGTTAGCCGGTGCTTCTTGTGAAGGTACCGTCACTCCGTCCGGCTATTTACCGGAGAAGCTTCGTCCCAACTGAAAGGGGTTTACAACCCGAAAGCCTTCTTCCCCCACGCGGCGTTGCTGCGTCACGCTTTCGCGCATTGCGCAAGATTCCCCACTGCTGCCTCCCGTAGGAGTCTGGGCCGTGTCTCAGTCCCAGTGTGGCTGATCGTCCTCTCAGACCAGCTACCCATCGAAGCCTTGGTGGGCCGTTACCTCACCAACAAGCTAATGGGCCGCGGGCCCATCTCGATGCGGAGGCCGAAGCTTCCTTTCCCCTTGCGGGCACATCCGGTATTAGCCCGAGTTTCCTCGGGTTGTCCCGGTCATCGAGGCAGGTAACCCACGTGTTACTCACCCGTTCGCGGCTCTGCCCCAGGGCAAGCCCTGGTTCGTCGCTCCACTTGCATGTGTTAAGCACGCCGCCAGCGTTCGTCCTGAGCCAGGATCAAACTCTCCGTGAAGAACTTCACGAAAAGCTGTCATTGGTTTGCGCTGCCCGCCCGTGCGCGAACGCACGACCGGTCAACGACCGCCGGGACCCATACACCGTGGTCCCGACCCATGACGGGGTACTTCTCTACTTGACTCTTGACCGCCACCCGGGGGCACACGAGGCGCTCCCGTCGGCGGGTCGAACCTGGACGCACACCACGATCACGAAATAGATCGCAGATGCGCATGCTGTTGAGTTTTCAAAGACCGCCGTGCCTCACCGAAAGGGGTTCCTTCTGGAGGGGACCGATCCGGCCCGGCGCCCAAGGGCACCTGCGGGCCGACCAGCAAGTATAGCGCGCCGCGCACGAGGAAGTCCAGCCGGCGCGCTGCTCTCACGCGTCGCTCGCCGACCGGCGCCCTGCGCCAAGCCGGCGGCCGGCTCGCCCGCCGCCGGCCCGCTAATCGGCGCGCAGGCGACGAAAGCGGCGCCTGCCGACCTTCAGGACCTGCCCCTCGGCCTGGGCGCACGGCACGTCGTGCTGCCCGGCCTCCAGCGCGAGCTCGCCGAGGGTCACGCCGCCCTGGTCGATCACGCGCCGAGCCTCCGAGCGCGACATCCCGAACTCGCGGGCGATCACCGCGGGCAGATGGACCGTCCCGTCCTCGCAGCCGAAGCCCGCCTCCTGGATCTGCTCGGGCAGGCCGCGCTCGACGAACACCCGGTCGAAGTGGCGCTCGGCCGCCTCGGCGTCCTCCCGGGAGTGCAGCCACGCGACCAGCTCGCGCGCCAGCTCGCGCTTGGCGTCGCGGGGCGAGAGCTCGCCGGGCGCCGTCCCGATCGCCGGCTCGCGGTTCAGCAGGAGCCGGAAGTAGGGGGCGAGCGCCTCGTCGGGGATGGCCATCGTCTTGCCGTACATCTCCTGCGGCGCGTCCGTCACCCCGATCTGGTTGCCGAGCGACTTGGACATCTTCGCGCGCCCGTCCACGCCCACCAGGATCGGCATCGTCAGGATCGCCTGCTCGGGCTGGCCGTACGCGCGCTGGATGTCGCGGCCGAGCAGCAGGTTGAACTTCTGGTCGGTGCCGCCCAGCTCCACGTCCGCCTCGATCGCCACCGAGTCATAGCCCTGCAGCAGCGGGTAGAGCAGCTCGAGCATCGAGATCGGCTCGCCGCTCGACCAGCGTTTGGCGAAGTCGTCGCGCTCGAGCAGCTGGGCGACGGTGGTCGTGCGCAGCAGCTTCAACAGCTCGGAGGTCGCCATCTCCAGCCATTCGCCGTTGCGCCTGATCTCCAGGCGCTGGGGATCGGGGTCGAGGATCTTCAGCGCCTGCTCCTGGAAGGTGGCCGCGTTCGCGTCGATCTCCTCGGCCGACAGGATCGGGCGCAGGGTCGATCGCCCGGACGGGTCTCCCACGCGCGCGGTGTAGTCGCCCACGATCAACACCACCCGGTGACCCGCGTCCTGGAACTGGCGCAGCTTCGCGAGCACCACGGCGTGACCGAGGTGGATGTCGGGCGCGGTCGGGTCGATGCCCAGCTTCACGCGCAGAGCGCGTCCCTGCGCGCGCGCCTGCCCCAGCTTGCGCGCGAGCGCGTCCACGGGAAGGCTGTCCACGGCGCCCACCGCCAGCTCCTGCGCGAGCCGCGAATCCTCGCCGCCGGCCGGCTCGCCAGCCGCGGGCTGCGCGCCCGCCCCGCCCCGCGGGGGCGCGTGCCCGTCGGCGGCGTCGCTGGCGTTCGGCATCCTCGCCAATGCTAGACTCTCGCCCCCTGGAGGGGCCGTTGGGCCTTGCCAGCGTGCGGTGGGCGGACGCCCGTCGTCCGCGCCCTCGGGACCCCGTCATCCCGCACCTTCGAGGCCTTCCCTCCGCTGCCGCCGATGAGCGATGCCGATCGCCCCGACATAGCGCCCACCAAGCTGTCGCCCGCGCCCAGCGAGTTGCGACCCGCGCGGCCGAAGCTGCCGCCGGCGCCCGCCGCGCCGCCCGCTCAGCCCCCCGACCCGGGCGCGGACGCGCGGCTGTCCGCGCGACGGACGCGACTGAAGCGCCTGCGCTTCGTCGCGATCCTGCTGGCCGTGCTCGTGCTCGGCCTGATCTCGTTCGTGTTCGGCATGTTCGTGGCCGTCGCCTCGGATCTGCCGTCGCTGACCCGCTTCTCGCTGTACAAGGACGAGAAGAGCTCGATCATGAACGACGACCTCGGCCACCCCATCGGCGTGCTCAGCCAGCAGAACCGGGTGATCGTCACGCCCGAACAGATCCCCAAGGTCGTCAAGGACGCGGTCATCTCGATCGAGGACAAGCGCTTCAGGACGAACAGCGGCGTCGACCTGCGCGGCATCGCACGCGCGTTCGTCGACGACATCGAGCACAAGGGCGTCGCCCAGGGCGCCTCCACGATCGAGGAGCAGTTCATCAAGAACGCGCTGCAGGCGCAGTCGCACCGCACGATCTTCGAGAAGCTGCGAGAGGCCGCGCTCGCCTACCAGCTCTCGCACAAGTGGTCCAAGGAAAAGATCATCACCGCCTACCTCAACACGATCTACTTCGGCAACGGCGCGTACGGGATCGAGGCGGCCGCGCAGACGTACTTCGGGCACGAACCCAACCACGTCGGCTGCGGCATGCCCGGGCGGACGCTGTGCGTCGAACAGCTCGAGCCGTGGGAGGCGGCGCTGCTGGCCGGCATCATCCAGTCGCCCACCGAATACAACCCCGTCACCCACCCCATGGTGGCGATGCAGCGGCGCGACGTGGTGCTCGGCGAGATGCACGAACAGGGCTACCTGAGCCACTCCGCCTACGAGGAAGGCCTGCGCCAGCCGCTGCCCACGGCGGCGGAGATCCAGGCCCCCGACGAGCCCACCGTCGAAGGCGCGGACACCGGCTACTTCAGCAGCTGGGTACAGCAGCAGGTGATCGAACGCTACGGCCAGCGCGCCTTCTACGGCGGCCTGAAGATCACCACCACGCTCAACCTGGAACTCCAGCGGGCGGCCGAACAGGCGGTCAACGACTACCTCGCCTACCCCGAAGGCCCGACCGCGTCGCTGGTGGCGATCGAAAACTCGACCGGCGAGGTCCGCGCGATGGTCGGCGGGCGCAACTACGACGAAAGCCCGTTCAACCTCGCGACCGAGGGCGAGCGCCAGCCGGGCTCCTCGTTCAAGGCCTTCGATCTGGCGGCCGCGCTCGAGGACGGCATCTCCCCCGACTCGGTGTGGACGTCCAAGCAGAAGGAATTCATCGTCCCCCACAGCGACGGGGAAAAGTTCATCGTGCACAACGACGAAGGCAACTACACCGGGGAGAACACCCTCACCGGCGCCACCGCCTACTCCGACAACTCGATCTACGCCGAAGTCGGACTGAAGGTGGGGACGACCCGCATCGCCGATCTCGCCCACCGCATGGGGATCACGACGCCGCTGTCGACGAACCCCGCGATGACCATCGGCGGCCTCACCGTGGGCGTCACGCCGATCGACATGGCCCACTCCTACGAGACGATCGCCCACGGCGGCGAGCGCGTCAGCGGCACCCTGGCCGAAGCCGGAGCGCCGGTGGGCATCCAGGAAGTGGCCGCCGCCAACCAGCCGCTCCCCGACGGCTCCCACCGGGAACGGAACCGCGTGACCGCCACGCGCGTGCTGCCCCCCGAAGTCGCCTCCACGGAGACCTCGATGCTGGAAACGGTGTTGCAGTACGGAACCGGCAAGGCCGCCGCCCTCGGCCAGTTCGCCGCCGGCAAGACCGGCACCACCTCCAACTACGTGGACGCCTGGTTCGTCGGCTGGGACTCCAAGTTCACGGTCGCGGTGTGGGTGGGCTTCCCGAACAAGTTCATCCCCATGACCAGCGACTTCGACGGCGGCCCGGTGCTCGGCGGGACCTTCCCGGCGCTGATCTGGCACGCCTTCCAGGTCTCGGCGTTGCAGATCGAACAGGAACGCGCCGAACGCAGCGCGTCCCCGGGCAAGAGCAGCGGCACCGCGGGCGCCGCCAGCACCGAAACGGGCGCGCCCGCCGCCACCGGCGCGGGCACCCGTCCGGGCACGGCACCCCCCGCCGCCACGCCATCGGGTACCGGCAAGGTGGGTGGCGGAAAGCCCGTGCAGCCCGCCACCGGCGCGAACGAAGCGCCGGTGAGCAAGCCGGGCGCCGCGGCCCCGGAAAAGGGCGCCGCGCCGGCCACGCCCGCAGGCGAAGCCACCAACACACCGTCGCAGACGCCCGCGCCGGCCCCCTCGGCGCCGGCCTCCACCCCGTCGAGCTCACCGACCGGCGGCGTGGCGCCCGGCGGCTGACACCGCACGATCCTGGGGCCGCGAAGCCGGCGGGGGCGCTACAGGCGCGGACGGGACACGTGCAAGCTGTCGGCCACGCAGAAGCGCCAGGGCAGCTCGACCGCATGGCTGATGCCGATGCGCGTGCCCGTCAGCACCCGCGGCTCGCGCCAGTCGCGCGCGCGCGGCCAGATACGCACCGGGCCACGCGACAGGCAGCCGCCGTTCTCCGCCAGCGTGATACCGAGCGCCTGCGTGAGCTTGCCCGGGCCCGAGCACAAATCGCGGTCCTCGAGGCGCATGCGCCCGGCGGCGCCACCGGCAAGATCCTCCTCGCTCGCAGCACCCACCGCTCCCGCCCCACCTCGGCGGGCGCGCATCTGCTCCAGCCCCGCGAGCGGGTGCAGCGCACGAATCAACACCGCCGCTGCCACGCCCTCCGGCTCGCACACCGCGTTCAGCATCGCGTGGATGCCGTAGGAGCAGTAGACGTATGCGCGCCCGGGGGCGCCGAACAGCGTGCTCGTGCGCGGCGTGAGCCCCACGAACGCGTGGCAGGCGGGCTCGCTCTCGTGGTAGGCCTCCGTCTCCACGATCACCCCCGCCACGCCGTCGTGCTCGACCGTGCACCCGATCAGCTCCCGGGCCACCTCCAGCACGGGGCGCGCGTAGAAGTCAGACGCCAGCGGCCGCACGGGCACTCGCGGCCGTCACCCGTGAGCGGCTGCGTCCAGCGCCGCGCGGGCCAGCGCGAGCTGCTCGCGCACCCGCGCCAGCGCGGTGCCGCCTTCGGAGACCTTGGACTCCAACCACGATTCCCTGGCGAGCACCCGCTGGTACTCGGCGTGGTGGGCGCCGAGCAGCTCGCTCTGGCTCGCCAGCTCCTCGGCGCTGAGCTGCGAGAGCGACTTGTCCGCGTCGAGGGCCGTCCGCACCAGCCCGGCGACCACGCCGTGGGCCTCCCGGAAGGGCATGCCCAGGCGCACCAACAGGTCGGCGATGTCCGTCGCCGCGATCAGCTCGTCACCGGCCGCCTCCTGCATGCGCTCGCGATCGAAGCGCGCGCCCGCGATCATGCCCGTGGCCGCCGCCAGGGTCAGGGCCAGCGTATCCACCGCGTCGAACAGGTGCTCCTTGTCCTCCTGCAGGTCCTTGTTGTAGGTCAGCGGCAGCGCGTGCATCACGCCGTGGAAGGCCGCCAGGTGCCCGACCACCCTTGGCGCCTTCGCCCGCAGCAGCTCAGCCGCGTCGGGGTTCTTCTTCTGGGGCATGATCGACGAGCCCGAGCTCCATGCGTCGGGCAGCTCGCAGAAGCCGAACTCCGAGCTCGACCACAGCACCAGCTCGGCGCCCAGGCGCGAGAGGTGGGTCGAGCAGGTCGCCGCCGCCCCCAGGAAGTCGAGCACGAAGTCACGCCCGCTGACAGCGTCGATCGAGTTCGGCGCCACCCCCGAGAAGCCGAGCTCGCGCGCCACGAAGGCGCGGTCGGTGTCGAAGTTGACGCCCGCCAGCGCGCCCGCGCCGAGCGGCAGGCGCCCGCACTGCTGCTCGGCGAACGCGAAGCGCTCGCGGTCGCGCGCCAGCATCCAGAAGTACGCCAGCAGATGGTGGCCGAGATACACCGGCTGGGCCCGCTGCAGGTGCGTGTAGCCGGGCATCGCCCAGTCGATGTGCTCCTCGGCGCGCGCCAGCAGCGCCGCCATCAGCTCGCCGAGCGCGCGTTGCGCCGCGACCGCCTGCTCGCGGGTATACATCGCCATGTCTGTCGCGACCTGATCGTTGCGCGAGCGCGCGGTGTGCAGGCGCCCTGCCACCGGGCCGACGAGCTCCGTCAGCCGCCGCTCGATCGCCATGTGGATGTCCTCGTCCTCGCCGTCGAACGGGAAGCGCTCCTCGCGCAGCTCCGTCTCCAGCACGTCGAGTCCGGCGAGCAGCCTGTCGCGATCCTGCTCGGCGATGATCGCGCGCGCAGCCAGCATCTTCGCGTGCGCGCGCGACTGCTCTATGTCCTGCGGCCACAGTCGCCGATCGAAGGCGATGGACGAGTTCAGGCGCTGGAAGTCGGGGTGCTGGGGCTCGCGGAAGCGGGACACGGAGCGGTCAGTCTATGAGGCATCGCCCCTCGCCAGCCCCTCGAGCACGGCGCCGAGCTGCTCCGCCACCCGCGCCACCTGCCCCTCGCTCATCTGCGGGAAGAACGGCAGCGCGAGCGAGCGCGCGGCCACGTCCTCGCACACCGGAAATTCTCCAGCGCGGTGCCCGAAGCGCTCGCGATAGAAGCTCATCAGGTGAATCGCCGGCAGGTAGGGCTTGCTCTGGATGCCCGCCGCGGCGAGCGCCCGCACCGTGTCGTCGCGGTCGATCCCGCACGGGAGCTGGACGACGAACACGAACCACCCGCGCCGGTTGCCACCGGCATCCTCACACGGCAGCGCGAGCTCCTCGATCCCGGCGAGCGCCTGGCGGTAGAGCGCGGCCACGCGGGCGCGGTCGGCGAGCATCTGATCCAGGCGCGCGAGCTGCGCGCTGCCCAGCGCGCAGGCGATGTCCGACAGCCGGTAGTTGAAGCCCAGCCGGTCGTGGTCGAGCCAGTCCATGTCCGGCGCGCGCCCCTGGTTTCGCTCGGAGTCGATGCGCTCCTTCAGCGCCGGGTCCGCGAGCGTCACCATCCCCCCCTCGCCGGTGGTGAGCTGCTTGTTGGCGTAGAAGCCGAACACCGCCGGGTGCCCGCGACCGCCGACGGGGATGCCCGCCTCCTCCTCCTCCTCCGGGGACGCGTCGTCATCGGAGATGGATGCGGCGTGCACAGCGCCGAGCGCCTCGCAGGCGTCCTCCACGATCGCCAGATCCCGTGCCTGCGCGATCTCCTCGAACGCCGGCAGATCGGCCGGGTAGCCGAAGATGTGCACGGGCAGCAGCGCCCGCGTGCGCTCGGTGACGGCCGCGGCGGCCGCCTCGGGGTCGAGGTTGAGCGTCACCGGATCGATGTCCGCGAACACCGGCCGCGCGCGCTCGTACAGCGCCGCGTTGGCCGACGCCACGAACGAGAAGGGGCTCGTCACCACCTCATCGCCCTCCCCCACGCCCACCGCCCGCAGCGCCAGGTGCAGCCCGGCGGTGCCGCTGCTCACGGCGCACGCGAGCGGCGCGCCCACGCGGGCGGCGAAGCCGCGCTCGAACTCCGCCAGCCGCGGCCCCAGCGAGAGCTGCCCCGAGCGCAGCACCTCCAGCACCGCGCGCTCCTCCGCCTCGCCCACCACCGGCCGGGCGAGCGGGATCGGCGGGCGCTCCGGCGCGGGCGCATCCGCTCCGGGCGCATCCGGCCGCCCGAGCGGCTCCGCGGGGGTGCTCTGCCGGGCTCCCGGCTGCGCCACGACGCTAGGCCCTGCCGCCGGCGTCGAGCGCCGCCTCGGCCGCCAGCCGCCGCTGGCCCTGCATGCCGTACTCCAGCGAATCCACCAGCGCGTCCCAGGAGGCGGCGATGAGGTTCTCGGCCACCCCGATCGAGCCCCACACCTCGTGGCCGTCGGAGGCGTCGATCAGCACCCGTGTGACCGCCCCCGTGCCCTTCGTCTCGTCGAGGATCCGCACCTTGAAGTTGACCAGCTCGATGTCCTTCAGGTGCGGGTGTATCTCGCCGATGGCGTCCCGCAGGGCGCGGTCGAGCGCGTTCACCGGCCCGTTGCCCTCGGCGGTGCGGATGTAGTGCTCGCGGCCCTCCTCGGTGTGGATCCACACCTTCACGGTCGCCTCGGTCGTCGCCCGTCCGTCCGCGTGCTTCTCCACGATCACCCGCCAGGACTCGAGCTCGAACAGCGGCTCGTACTGGCCGGCCTGCTTGCGCATCAGCAGCTCGAGCGAGCCGTCGGCCGCCTCGAACTGGAAGCCCTGGTGCTCGAGCGCCTTGATCCGCTCGACCACCGCGGTGGCGAACGGCTCGTCCGCCTCGATCCCCGCCTGGCGCGCCTTCTCGGCGATCGTGCCCTTACCCGACAGCTCCGACACGAGCGCATCCCGGCTGTTGCCCACCACGCTCGGCTCGATGTGCTCGAAGGCCCGCGGGTCGGCCTGCACGCCGGCGACGTGCAGCCCGGCCTTGTGCGCGAACGCGTGCTTGCCCACGTAGGGCTGGGCGGGATCGGGCGTGCGGTTGAGCAGCTCGTCGACGAAGTGGGCCGTCTCGGTGAGGCGCGCCAGGCGCTCCGGCGGGAGCAGGTCCACACCCATCTTCAGCTGCAGGTCGGCGACGATCGTGATCAGGTTGGCGTTGCCCGTGCGCTCGCCGATGCCGTTGACGGTCCCCTGCACGTGCGTCGCGCCGGCTTCCACCGCGGCCAGGGTGTTCGCCACCCCGCAACCCGAGTCGTCGTGGGTATGGATGCCCAACTGAACATGGGGCAGCGCTTCGGTCACCACCGCGAACGCGGCTTTAATATTTGGAGGCAGCGAACCGCCGTTGGTGTCGCACAGGACCAGCCGCTCCGCGCCCGCCGCGTCGGCCACCCGCAGGCACTCGAGCGCGTAGCCGGCGTCCAGCGCGAAGCCGTCGAAGAAGTGCTCGGCGTCGAGCAGCACGCGCTTGCCCGCCGCCACCAGGAAGGCGATCGACTCGGCGATCATCGCCAGGTTCTCCTGGGGCGAGACCCGCACCACCTTCTCCACGTGCAGCACCGAGGCCTTGCCCACGAGCGTGCACACGGGGGCGAACGAGTCGGCGAGCACCCGCAGCCCCTCGTCCTGCGCGGCCTCGGTGTCGCGCCTGCGGGTCATGCCGAAGGCGACGATCTCCGCCACCTCTAGGCGCTCGTGGGCGAGCAGCTCGAACAGCTCGCGCTCCTTGGGGTTCGACGCCGGGAAGCCCGCCTCGATCAGCTCGACGCCGAGGGCGTCCAGCGCGTGCACCACACGCAGCTTCTCGCCGGCCGTGAGCGTCAGACCACCGCCGCCCATGCCGTCTCGCAGGGTGGCGTCATATAGCTCGATGCGGTTGGGGGTCATGTCGGGGAAGTCCTTTCGGCGTAGGGATGTGCGCGGCGGGCGGCTGGTGCACGCGACCGGCCGCGGCGCGCTACGCGCCGCCCTAGCCGGTCGCCCCGGTAATTCGCTCCCTCGCCGCCGCCGCGGCGTCGCCCGTCGGCGTCTCGAGGTCGGTCGCCCGCACGACGTCCAGCCACTCGCGGTAGCGCTCGCTGCGCCCGTGCACGGCGTCGTCGAACTCCTTCTGCAGCACCCTGGTTATCTCACCAGGCTCGCCCGCCCCGAGCTTGTGGTTGTCGATCTCGCACACCGGCACGATCTCCGCGGCGGTCCCGGACATGAACACCTCATCCGCGAGGTACATCTCCGCGCGGGCAACGTCCCGTTCGACCACCTTGTAGCCGAGGTCCCTGCAGATCTGCACGATCGAGCGGCGGGTGATGCCGTCGAGGATCGAGTTGTACTGGGCGGGCGTGATGATCTGCCCATCCCGCACGATGTAGATGTTCTCGCCCGTGCCCTCCGACACGTGCCCCTGGTCGTCGAGCAGGATCGCCTCGTCGTAGCCGGCCTTCACCGACTCCACCTTCGCCAGCACGTTGTTCAGGTACTGGCCGCTGGCCTTCGCGTGGGGGATCAGCGAGTCGGGGCTGATGCGCCGCCACGAGGAGGTCATCGCCCGCACCCCGTTCTGCACGCCCTCGTCGCCGTGGTAGCTGCCCCACTCCCAGCAGGCGATGGTCACGTCCACGGTGGCGTCCAGCGGGTTCAAGCCCATCGTGCCGTAGCCGCGGTTGACGAGCGGACGGATGTAGCACTCGCGCAGCCCGTTGCGGGCGACGAGCTCGAGCGCCGCCGCGCGCAGCTCCTCCACCGTGTACGGAACCGGCATGTAGTACAGCTCGGCCGACTTCAAGAGGCGCTCCAGGTGATCGACGTTGCGGAACACCGCGGGGCCGATCTCCGTCTCGTAGCAGCGCATGCTGTCGAACACGCCCGTGCCGTAGTGCAGGCCGTGCGTCAGGACATGGACCTTTGCGTCCTCCCAGGCGACGAATGCTCCGTTCATCCATATGAGGTCGGTCGGCTCCACGTTCACCAAGGCTCCTATTCGATGGCTTCGAGCACTGTCCTGGTCGCCTGTGCCGTGCCCGCCGTACCACCCAGGTCGGGCGTGCGCAGGCCCCCAGCGAGTGCACCTTCAACAGCCGATTCTACAGCCGCAGCCTCGCTTTCCAAGCCCAGGCCGTGCCGGAGCATGAGCGCGGCGGACAGGAACATCGCCAGCGGGTTGGCGATGCCCTGCCCGGCGATGTCCGGGGCGGAGCCGTGCACCGGCTCGAACAGGCCGGGGTCGTCGGCTCCCAGCGACGCGCTCGGCAACATGCCGATCGAGCCCGTGAGCATGGCGGCCTCGTCGGAGAGGATGTCTCCGAACATGTTCTCGGTGACGATCACATCGAAGCGCGCCGGCGCGGACACGAGCTGCATGGCGGCGTTGTTGACGAGCACGTGCTCGAGCTCCACGTGCGGGAACTCGCGCGCGTGCAGCTCGCTGACAACCTGGCGCCACAGGCGCGAGGTCTCGAGCACGTTGGCCTTGTTGACGCTCGTGACCTTCGCCGGGCGCTCTGAGGCGCCCGCTGGCGCGCGGCGCTCTGCGGCCTCGAAGGCCGTGCGCGCGATGCGCTCGATCTCCTCGGTGGTGTACGCACACACGTCCGAGGCGGACGTGGCCGTGCGGGTCTTCTCGCCGAAGTAGATGCCGCCGGTGAGCTCGCGCACGACCAGCAGATCGGTCCCCTCGATGCGCTCGCGGCGCAGGGGCGAGGCGTCGTACAGGGCGGGCAGGGGCTTCACCGGGCGCAGGTTGGCGTACAGCCCGAGGCCCTTGCGCAGGCCGAGCAGGCCCTGCTCGGGGCGCGGCTCGTTCGGGTCGGTGGTGTCCCACTTGGGCCCGCCGACCGCCGCCAGCAGCACCGCATCCGCGCGCCTGCACGCGTCGAGCACCTCGTCGGTGAGCGCCACGCCGTGGGCGTCGATGGACGCGCCGCCGAAGGCGTGCTCCTCGAACTCGAAGTCGCCGAGCTTGCCCAGCAGCTCGAGCGTCGGCGCCATGATCTCCGGGCCGATGCCGTCGCCTGGGAGGGTGACTATGCGGTGGGTCACGTGCGCGGCGACGCTAGCAGGACTCCCATCGCTGCCCCGCCCACGGCTGCGATCAGGTGATGGCTTCGGTCATCACCAAGCGCAGACCCGCGGATTTCAAGCGCTCGTCCGGCACGTGCACGAGACCGGCGGCGCGCTCGGGCGATGCAGCGACACCGTCGGGTGTGTGGCGAGGTGAGACGCGCTGATGGACGCGAAAACTCGTCAGTTCGTCCCGCCATCCCGACCGTCCACCGGGCCATGGCTTGACCACCAGGTGCTTGTCCTGGCGCTTTGTCGGGGTAGCGAACATCAATCGCTGGGTGTGCACGGCGGTTGTCGGCGCTAGTAGATGGTTCGCCGCCCAGTCGTGGTAGCGCAGAAGTGCGGATACATCGTCCAAGCGCCAGTACATCCCGCGGGAAGTGATCCAGACTGTCGCTTTCAACGCCAATGGCCGATCGAGTTGCCCGATGGTTGATACCTCGATCGCCTGCCATCTCCCGGCCGCCCCGTCGAGCACAGACAGCAGTTTTAGCTGTGTGCGCCGAGACATCACGCTCGCGCGCGGCGAGGGATCGCCGCCACTCAGCGAGCGCAGTATTGCCCACGCTGATGCCAACCCAACACCAACTGTTGCCGCCACGAGCAGGATCGACCAACCCGGTTCCAGTTTTGCGATCAAGAAGATCACGAGATCCATCAGTAGGCCCACGAGCAGCACGCACAAGGACGCCAGCGAGAACCCCCACAGCCCCGCGAGATGGTCGAGATGCCCTCGCTCCCACGGCAGAGCTTCCTCGGAGTAGAAGAAGCCGATCCAAGCGGAGCGAGCAGCCAGCGCCCCGACAAGCAGCGCGAGCGTGAGGATCAACCAGTTCTCAGCGCGCGCTTCTGTCGGCGGGAGCTTATGACCCTTCTCAATCGACCAGCCGAGCAGATAGAGGGCAGCACCGAGGAGAGACAAGCCGATCAGCAGCGCAGCAAACACGAACAACGGATCGCGCCAGCGCGATTCCCCGCCGCGAGTGCGCGCGACGGTGCTGCCCGAGATCACGGCCAGCCCGACACCTAGGACAATCGGCAGCAGACCGCTCGATTCGACCATGTGGGCACTGAATCACGTCGTGCTGACGTCACGCGCGATCAGCGCGGCAACAGCGCACGTCATCAGGCTGTTCTGAGACGGCGACGCTCGGCGTAGGACCTACAGCGCCGTGGTGACCGGCACCCGCGGCTCGCGCGCCTCGCGCCGACCCTCGTACGCGTCGATCGCCTCGCCCTGCTGCAGCGTGAGCGCGATGTCGTCGAGCCCGCCGAGCAGGCGGTGGCGGATCTCGTGGTCGATCTCGAACGGCACCTGGCGGCCGGCGAAGCGGACCTCCTGCTCGCGGAGGTTGACCTGGCCGTGGCCGGCGCGGGCGAGCGCTTTGCAGTCCTCGTCGGAGAGCACGATCGGCAGCAGCCCGATCTTGGTGCAGTTGGAGTAGAAGATGTCCGCGAAGGATGGCGCGACGATCGCCTGGAAGCCGTAGTCCTGCAGCCCCCATGGGGCGTGCTCGCGCGAGGAGCCGCAGCCGAAGTTCTCGCCGGCGACGAGGATCGGGTTGGGCGGCAGGTCCCAGTCGGGCTCCTTGGCCCAGTCGTAGAACAGGAACTGACCGAAGCCGGTGCGCTCGACCCGCTTGAGGAACTGCTTGGGCATGATCTGGTCGGTGTCGACGTCGGCGCGGTCGAGGTAGCTGACCGGCCCGCTGATCGTCTCGATCGGTTCCATCAGAGAATCATCTCCTGTATTGCGTTTGTCATACAGCTTTTGCAAGACGACACTGCCACCCCGGCCGCACACATCCGCGGCACATCTGTCACACCCGCGCCACATCTGCCAACACGCGCGTTCACGTCACACCCGGCCTAGCCTAGCCGGGCCGGACGCCGCCGAAGACGGCGGCCTCGGCCCACTTGAAGTGCAGTTCGACGTCGGCGAAGCCGGCGTCGCGCAGCCAGCGGAGCTGGTCTTCGACGGTGTCGGGGCGGTCGTGATCGTCCTCGAGCTCGAGCTCCTCGTGGGAGTGGTTGCCGCCGCTTTCGCGATCCGCGCGGACGGCGCCCTCGAGCATGTGCTCGTCGAACAGCCCCTGGAGCGGCCCGGCGATGGTCACGTAGTCCATGTTCACGAACATGCCACCGTCCTCGAGCAGGGCGAGCAGCTCTACGAACAGCTCGCGCTTGCGCTCGGAGGGCAGGTGGTGGATGGCGAGCCCGGAGACGATCGCGTCATAGCGTCCGGCGGGCAGCAGCTCCCGCCAGCGAGGATCGCCGAGGTCGCCGCGGACTGCCTGCCAGCGCCCCTCGTAGGGAGCGAGTTGGTCGTCGAGGCGTGCGAGCATGGGCTCGGAGAAGTTGACGAGCACACCTTGGGATCCCGGATGGGCTGCGAGGACGAGCTCGCTCATGGCGCCGGCGCCGCAGCCGATGTCGAGGAACCGCTCGACCGGGCGCCCGCCCCGCGCGAGCAGTTGCCTGATGATGTTCTCCTGGACGTCGAGCAGCGGCAGCATGACGGAGCGCCGCTCGGCGAAGCTCGCGGCCAGCTCCTCGTGCTGCCAGTGGGCGCCGGGCCGCATCGGCTCGGCGTGTGATTGAGCCCCGCCCGCCGCGCTCATGACCACTCGCGGATGTCGACGAAGTGCCCCTCGATGGCGGCGGCGGCGGCCATCTGGGGGGACACGAGGTGCGTGCGTCCCCCCCGCCCCTGGCGCCCCTCGAAGTTGCGATTGGACGTGGAGGCGGAGCGCTCGCCGGGCTGGAGGATGTCGGGGTTCATGCCGAGGCACATGGAGCAGCCGGCGACGCGCCAGTCGAAACCGGCGTCGCGGAACACGCGGTCGAGCCCCTCGGCCTCGGCCTGGGCCTTGACCTGCTGGGAGCCGGGGACGACCATGGCGCTGACGGACGACGCGACCTTGCGACCGGCGACGACCTCGGCGGCGGCGCGCAGGTCGCCGATGCGGGAGTTGGTGCAGGAGCCGATGAACACGCGGTCGACGGCGATGTCCTCGATCGGGGTGCCGGGCTCGAGGGCCATGTAGTGGAGGGCGCGTTCGGTGGCCTCGCGGTCGGCGGGGCTGTCGAACTCCTCGGGGGCGGGGACCCTGTCGGTGACGGGGCGGACCATGCCGGGGTTGGTGCCCCAGGTGACCTGGGGAGAGATGGCGGCGGCGTTGACCCGCTCCTCGCGGTCGAACGCGGCGCCGTCCTCCGTGCGCAGCTCACCCCAGCGGGCGACGGCGGCGTCGAGCTTCCCCTCCGGGGACGATGCGGCGCCCCGGGGCGCGCCGGGGCGCTCCTTGTCCCTGAACCAGGCGAAGGTGGTGTCGTCGGGCGCGATCATGCCGGCGCGCCCGCCGCCCTCGATGGTCATGTTGCAGACGGTCATGCGCCCTTCCATGGAGAGGGCCTCGATGGCGGGACCGGCGTACTCGACGGCGTGGCCGGTCATGCCGCCGACGCCGAGCTGCCCGAGGGTGGCGAGGATGAGGTCCTTGGCGGTGACGCCGAAGCCGAGCTGGCCGTCGTAGAGGATGCGCATCGAGCGGGGCCGTTGCTGGACCATGCACTGGGTGGCGAGCACGTGCTCCACCTCGGAGGTGCCGATGCCGAAGGCGAGTGCGCCGAAGGCGCCGTGGGTGGAGGTGTGAGAGTCGCCGCACACGATGGTCATGCCCGGCTGGGTGACGCCGAGCTCGGGGCCGATCACGTGGACGATGCCCTGGCGGTCGGAGCCGAGAGAGTAAACGGGGACGCCGAACTCCTCGCAGTTGCGCTCGAGCGTTTCCACCTGCACGCGGGAGAGCTCGTCCTTGATCCGCGCCGCGACCGGCGTGCCGTCGGTGGGGGTGTTGTGGTCGGCGGTGGCGAGCGTGCGGTCGGGCCGGCGGACAGTGCGACCGGCGAGGCGCAGCCCGTCGAAGGCCTGCGGGCTGGTGACCTCGTGGACGAGGTGCAGATCGATGTAGATCAGGCCGTCGGCGACCTCGTGGGCCTCCCAGATCTTCTCGAACAGCGTCTTTGGCATTCTCATCGGTCCTCGTGCTCGGGGTTGGTGGATCTTGATTTTTTTATAAGGACCCCTACCGGGGCCCCGACCGGCGTTCGTAGTGTGCTTACTAGCTGCGCCTCAAGCCCGCGGCGACGACCGCCAAGAACGCGGCGTCGTCGCTGGTCGGATTCTCGAAGTGATGTGGCAAATCGGAGTCGAAGGTGACACAGTCACCCTCGCTGAGCTCGTAGCGCTGGCCGTCGCAGACGAGGATGACGGACCCGCGCTCGACGAGCGCCGACTCGCGCGAGCCGGGCTCGTGCATGGGCGGGTCATCAGCGGCGCCGGTGGCTCCGCCGGGGGCTAGCGCGTGCCTGGAGATCTCGGCGCGCTGCCCGGGCTGGGAGGAGGTGAGCACCTCGAAACTGTGCCCGCGGCGTTTGTTGCCCCCGCGCGTGCGCCGCGCGGCGCGGACGATCGTGACGGCGCCGTCCTCGTCGAGGCGCAACAGCTGCGAGAGGCGCAGGTCGAGCCCGGCGGCGATGCGCGCGGCGACGGTGAGCGTGGGGCTGGTCTCCCCGCGCTCGACCTGCGAGAGCATCGGCGCGCTGACGCCGCTGCGCTCGGCGAGATCGCGCAGCGACAGCCCGGCGACCTCGCGCAGCGCCTTGACGCGCGCGCCTATGACAACGGGCTCCAGCCGCTCGGCTTGCGTGATAGTTGTCATACGCGCGTACGTTATCACAGACACGAGAGTTTCGTCCCAGGCGCGCGTCACGCTGTTCGACATGCTCGTTTTTCCCACCCCGCTACCCTTCTTGGCATGAGCGCGCATGCCGTCCTTACGACCGCAGACGAGCTGCTCCGCATGCCCGATGACGGCATGCACCACGAACTCATCGCCGGGGATCTGCTGGTGATGCCGCCACCTGGGATCGAGCACGGTCGTGTGGCGATGACCGCAGGTTGGCTTCTGAGAAATCATGTGCAGGCCACGGAGAGCGGTGTGACGCTCGGCGAGGCCGGTTTCCTGATCGCCAGCGATCCCGACACGGTGCGTGCTCCCGACGCCGCGTTCGTCCGCCAAGCGCGCGCCGACGCGGTCGGCCGGACGTTCAAGTACTGGCCTGGAGCGCCGGATCTCGCCGTCGAGGTCGTGTCCCCCGACGACAGGCCCCGCGAGGTGGAGTCGAAGGCCCGCGAATGGGTGGCTGCGGGGGCGACGGCGGTGCTCGTGCTGGAACCAAAGCGGCAGTCGGCGACCGTGTATCGCGCGGGGGACGACGTGCGCGCGTACGAGAACGGCGAGCTCGACCTGAGCGACGCGGTCCCCGGCTGGCGGGTCGCGGTCGCCGACTTCTTCGCCTAGCAGACGGTCGGCACGCGCGACCCCGCTGGGACCCCGGAGGGGTCCTCTTATAAAATCTCCTCAACCCGCGGCCGTCTCCGGCAGCCCGATCGCCGCGTCCGCCTGCGAGCGCGCCACCGCCACCGACAGCGCCCGCACGTAAGCCCGCGCGGCCGCGTCGATGATGTCCGTGGACACCCCCTGCCCGGCGCCGGTGAAGCCGGCCACCTCGAGCACCACGGACACCTCGCCGAGCGCGTCCTGGCCCTCGGTGACCGCGCCGATGGTGAAGTCGCTGAGGACCGGCGCGACCCCGGTGGCGACGTTGATCGCCTGGAAGACGGCGTCGATGGGGCCGTCGCCGGTGAACGAGCCGGTGGCCGAGGAGCCGTCGGGCAGCGTGACCGTCACGCGCGCGTGCGGCGGGCGCAGCGAGGACGCGTCCACCTCGAAGGACTCCAGGGCATAGCCGGGAACCTCCTCGCGCAGCTCGTCGGTGACGAGCGCCTCCAGATCCATGGCAGTCACCTGCTTCTTGCGGTCCGCTATCTCCTTGAAGCGCTTGAACGCGGTGTTCAGCGCGGCGCCGTCGAGCTCGAAGCCCATCTCCTCCAGGGCTTTGCTCAGCGCATGGCGGCCGGAGTGCTTGCCCAGCACGATCGAGTTGGAGCGCAGGCCGACGGTGGTGGCGTCCATGATCTCGTACGTGGTGCGCTCCTTGAGCACGCCGTCCTGATGGATGCCGGCCTCGTGGGCGAACGCGTTACGCCCGACGATCGCCTTGTTCGGCTGCACCTGGTAGCCGGTCAGGCGCGAGACCAGCCGGCTCGTGCGCGCGATCTCCGTCGTGTCCACGCCCGTCCACAGCCCCAGGCTCGGCTCGCGCGTGTGCAGCAGCATCACGATCTCCTCGAGCGAGGCGTTACCGGCGCGCTCGCCGATGCCGTTGATCGCGCACTCCACCTGGCGGCAGCCCGCTTCGACGCCCGCCAGCGAGTTGGCGACCGCCAGCCCCAGGTCGTCGTGGCAGTGCACCGACACGATCACGTCGCGCAGCCCCGGCACCAGGCGGTAGAGCTCGGTGAACATCGCGGCGTACTCGTTGGGCATGGTGTAGCCGACGGTGTCGGGCACGTTGATCGTGGTGGCGCCCTCGTCGAGTGCGATCTGGATGACCTCGGCCATGTACTCCACGTCCGAGCGCGAGCCGTCCTCGGGTGAGAACTCGACGTCCTCGGTGTACTCGCGCGCCTGGGACACCGCCGCGCGCACCTGGCCCTTGACGTCCTCGCGAGTGGTCTGCAGCTTGCGCTCGATGTGGATGTCGCTGGTGGCGATGAACGTGTGGATGCGGGGGCGGTCGGAGTCCCTGACGGCGTTCCACGCCGCCTCGATGTCCTGGCTGCTGGTCCGTGCCAGCCCGCAGATCACCGGTCCTTCGACCTCCCGCGCGATCGCCTGGACCGACTCGAAGTCGCCGGGCGAGGTGATCGGGAAGCCCGCCTCGATGACGTCCACCCCCAGGCGTGCGAGCTGGTGGGCGATCTCCAGCTTTTCCTGCTTGTTCAATGAGATCCCCGGCGACTGCTCGCCGTCGCGCAGGGTGGTGTCGAAGATCTTGACGCGGTGGGCGTCGTTGCGTGCGTGAGTGCTCATGTCGTTCGTGCTCCTTCTCTATCTCGCTTGCTGTTCCTCTCCGTTGGTATGCGGCTAGGCGGCCGCCACGCGCTATTCCCCCCGAGGGGGGAGCACCCTTGCGGGCACAGGCAGGAGAAGCGTGAGAAGCGAGGTGTGAAACGACATCTCGGTGCAGGGTAGCACCGACGGGGCCGGTCAGGCCGCGAGTACGGGAGCCCCGCGGCGCTGCTCCTTGGAGCGGTACATCGCCGTGTCCGCCCGCTCCACGAGCTCCTCGGCGGTGATCTGCCGATCCTCCGCGCAGGCGACGCCCACGCTCGCGCACAGCTCGAGGCTGGCGCAGCTCAGTTTGTAGACGCCGCGCACCGACTCGCTGATCCGCTCCGCCGCGTTCATCGCGATCTCGAGGTCGGTGACGCCGCGCAGCAGGATCAGGAACTCGTCGCCGCCCAGGCGACCGAGCTCGTCGCTGGATCGCATCGCCGCTTTGACGCGCTCGGCGACCTGCATGAGCACCTCGTCGCCGGCGGCGTGGCCGAGCGTGTCGTTCACCGACTTGAACCAATCGAGGTTGACGTACACCACGCCCGTGTCGGGCGAGGCCTCGAGCTCGCGCGACAGCACCCCCATGATGGACGCGCGGTTGTGCGCGCCGGTGAGCGCGTCGAAGGTGGCGCGCCGCTCGAGCTCCCGGCGCGCGCGAGCGCTGTCGGTGACGTCCAGCACGGACGCGATCGCCCCGGTCACCACGCCGCTGCCCCGCTGCAGCGGACGGACTTTCATGAGGACGTTGCGCCGCTCTCCGGAGGGGAGCTCCAGCTCGAGCTCGACGTCCTGACGAACGCCCGCCTCGAGCGCGCGGGCGAGGACCGCGTCGAATGCCTGCCGGGCCTCATCGGTGAGGCCCCTAAGGAGATCCGCCAGCGCCAACAGCTCGGCCTCGGGTGAGGGCTCCGACTCGGCCCCGTCGCGCGGCTGCGAGCAGTCCGCGCCCGTCGCGGCGGCACCCAACACGATCTCGAGCAGACGGGGGTTGTGGTAGACGACGCCCAGCTCGCGGTCGAGCTGGAGCAGGCCGTCGGGCATCTCCTCGATCAGGTTGCGCAGGAGCTCCTCGCGGTCCTGCAGCTTCTCCTGAGCGGTCATCTCGGCGGACACGTCGATGCACTCGGCCATCACGCAGCCCTGCTCCTCGCCGAGGAGGTTGTGGAGCGTGGTGTCGACCCACAGCCAGCTTCCATCCTTGCGGCGCATGCGAATGCGGAACATCTGCACCCTGCCGGTCGCCACGACGGTGATCCAGCCCTCGATCACGCGCGCCTGGTCCTCGGGATGCACGCGCTCGAACGTCGGCTGGCCGATCACTTCCTCGGAGGTGTAGCCGAACATCTGCAGGTAGGCCTCGTCGCAGTCGATGACGTTTCCCTCTTCGTCCTGCTTGCGGGTGCAGAAGCGGGGCGTGCTCGACGGTGTGGCCGCGAGCGTCCTGGCCGCCACGTCCGTGGGCGCCTCGCTGGCGGGCCACAGCAGGTTCAGCACGACCCCGTGGCCCCTGCGCACGTCGAGGATCTTCAGCACCACCCACTCGTCCGGGTTGCTGCACAGACGCACCGTCGTTTCCGCCACCGCCTCGTTTTTGGCGCGTATCCATGCCCTGACGGTCGCCATGCGGTCCTCGGCGACGAAGAAGTCCATGCCGGTACGCCCCTCGGTCGCCATCACCGGGTGCCCCTCCAGCCCGAGCGAGTCGGGGACCGCCACCAGGGCCGCGTCCGCCCGCTGCGCGTATATCACCGCGTCGGGGTGCTCACGCAGCAGCGCCTCGGCAGCCCGCCGGCTGGTTTTGGCGAGCTTCTGCGTGTCGCTGGCGTTGACCGCCGAGCCCGCTTCTGTGTCATTCCTAGTTTTCATGGTCCGGCAGGACATCGGCGACCCCGCGGGGCCCTGTGAGCGGCGGCCGGGCGTCTCGACGCATGAGCATGGGGTGCAAGCGCCCGCCCACAACCGGTGCGAGCGGTGTCGGCCCGGGCTAGACGCTGAGGTCGATCGACCAGCCCTTGTCGAAGCCCTCGGAGGCGACGATCTCCTCGAGCACGCCGGGCGGCACGGGTGCGTCGGTGGTGACGACCATCGCGGCGAGACGCTGAGTGGCCGAGTCGCCGCTGCCCGCGGTGCGCCCGTCGGCGCCGTGGCCGACGGCGGCCGAGGAGATGTTGATGCCGTGGGCGCCGAAGATCGTGCCCACCCGTCCGATCATGCCGGGCAGGTCCTCGTAGCGGAAGATCGTCACGTGGGGCTCGAGCTCGATCGTCAGGCGCCTGCCCTGCACCTCGACGAGATGGGGAACGCCGTTGGGGCCGATGCCGGTGCCGGCGACCGCCACGCGCTCGCCGCCGGCGATCACGGTCACCCGGATCAGCTCGTTGAAGTCCTCCGCCTCGGACACCGACTTGGCCTCGAACACGATCCCGCGCTGCTGGGCCATGGTGGGTGCGTTGACGAGGTTGACCTGCTCCTCGGTGCGGCCCTGGAGCGCGCCTACGATCACCGCGAGGCCGAGCAGGCGCGTGTCGAAGTCGGCGATTCGTCCGAGGAACGCCGCCTCGATGCGCTCCACCGAGCTGCCCTCCGCGAGCTCCATGGCCAGGCGACCGAGCTGCGTGGCCAGCGGCAGGAACGGCTCGAGCGTCTCCATGTCCTCGGCGCCGATGGCGGGGATGTTGACGGCCGTGGAGACCACGCCCCCGGTGAGCGCGGCGACCACCTGCTCGGCGCTCTGGTAGCCGGCGCGGTCGGTCGCCTCGGCGGTGGAGGCGCCCAGATGCGGCGTAACGACGACGTTGGGGTAGCCGAACAGCGGGTGCTCGGTCATCGGCTCGCTCGCGAACACGTCGATCGCGGCGCCCGCGATCGTGCTGGCGTCGAGCGCATCCTTGAGCGCCGCTTCGTCGATCAGGCCACCGCGGGCGACGTTGAGGATGCGGGCGCTCGGGCGCATCTTCGCGAACGCCTCTGCGTCCACGAAGCCTTCGGTCTCGGGCGTCTTGGGCAGGTGGATGGTGATGAAGTCGGCCTGCGTGTAGATGTCGTCGGGACCGTCGGCCTTCTCCACCCCGAGCTCGCGGTAGCGCTCGGCGCTGACGAACGGGTCGAACGCGAGCACGCGCATGCCGAAGCCGCGGGCGCGCTGCGCGACGAGCTGTCCGATGCGCCCGAAGCCGACGATTCCGAGCGTCTTCTCGTACAGCTCCACGCCCGAGAACTTCGAGCGCTCCCACTTGCCGGCGATCAGCGACGCGTACGCCTGCGGGATGTTGCGCGCGAGCGCCAGCAGCAGCGCCATCGTGTGCTCGGCGGCGGTCACGACGTTGGACTCGGGCGCGTTGGCGACGACGATCCCCCGCTTGGTGGCGGCCATGACGTCCACGTTGTCCACGCCCACGCCCGCCCGGCCGATCACGTGCAGGCGCCCCGCGCGCTCGATCAGCTCCGCGGTCATCTTGGTCGCCGAGCGGATCACGATGCCCTCGTACTCGCCGATGCGCTCGCCAAGCTCCTGCTCGTCCCAGTTGACGCCGATCTCGACGTCGAAGTGCTCGCGCAGCAGCGCCACCCCGGAGTCGCCGATCTTCTCCTTGACGAGCACCTTCGCGCGCGCTCCGTTGGCGCGCGCCTCGCCGCTGGCCTGTGGCGTGACGGCGCTCATCCGCCGATCCTCTCGACCACCCAGTCGATGCATGCGGTGAGCGCCTGCACGTCGCTGGTGTCGATCGCCGGGAACATGCCGACGCGGAGCTGGTTGCGGCCGAGCTTGCGGTAGGGCTCGACGTCGACGATCCCGTTGGCCCGCAGCGTGGCGGCGACCGCGGCGGCGTCGAGCTGCTCGTCGAAGTCGATCGTGCCCACCACCAGCGAGCGCTTGGCGGGATCGGCGACGAACGGCGTCGTGTAGGCGGTCTGCTCGGCCCATCCGTAGAGGTGCTCGGAGGAGGCCCGCGTGCGCGCCACACACCAGTCCAGGCCGCCGCCGTCCAGCATCCAGCGAACCTGATCGGCCAGCAGGAACAGGGTGGCCACGGCCGGCGTGTTGTAGGTCTGGTCCTTGAGCGAGTTCTCGAGCGCGGTGTGCAGCGAGAGGAACTCGGGGATCCAGCGCTCGGAGGCGTGGAGCGCGGCGATCCGCTCCTGGGCGGCGGGGCTGAGCACGGCGAGCCACAGGCCGCCGTCGGCGGCAAAGCTCTTCTGTGGGGCGAAGTAGTACGCGTCCACCTGTGCAAGGTCCACCGGCAGCCCGCCCGCGCCCGAGGTGGCGTCGATCGCCACGAGCGCCCCGCCCGGCTGGGCTGCGCCACCCGGGCGCACCACCGGCGCCATCACCCCGGTGGAGGTCTCGTTGTGCGCCCATGCGAGCAGGTCGGCGCCCTGCCCGTCGGCAAGCCCTGCGAGCGCTGCCGGCTCGGGCGCGTCGCCAGGTTCGGCCTTGACGATCAGCGAGTCGGCCAGGAACGGCGCGCCGGAGGTCACCGCTGCGAACTTCTGGGAGAACTCCCCGAAGCTCAGGTGTGCGGCGCGCTCGCGCACGAGCCCGAAGGCGGCGGCGTCCCAGAAGGCGGTGGCGCCGCCGTTGCCGAGCGCCACCTCGTAGCCGTCGGGGGCGGCGAACAGCTCGCCCAGGCCCGCACGGATCTCGCCGACGAGCGCCTTCACGGGCTTCTGCCTGTGGGAGGTACCCATCACCGCCGCGCCCTCGCCGGCCAGGCGCGCGAGCGCCTGCGGGCGCACCTTCGAGGGCCCGCAGCCGAAGCGCCCGTCGGCCGGCCTCAGCTCGTCGGGGATGACCAGCGCCGCTTGCTCTGTCAGGGGACTCGTCGTCATGTGGGCTCCTCGCTGTTCGCGACCTCTACAGGATTGCTGTGTGCCGTGAGGCTGCCCAGGCGCGCGGCGGTGATCCGATCGTCGCTTCCCGGTGGTGAACTCCACCCGAGCGCCAGTCGCGACGACGAACGCGAGTGTAGCGAACGGCGGGCGCTAACGGTCGCGGCCGTGGGGCTCGGCCCAGTCGTAGCCTGGACCGACGGGGATGATGCGCTTGGGGTTGAGCTCGTCGTGGGTGGTGTAGTAGTGGCGCTTGATCTGGTCCATGGCGACCGTGCCCGCGACGCCCGGCAACTGGTGCAGCTCGCGCGCGTATCCCCACAGGTTGGGGTAGTCGACCAGGCGCCGACGATTGCAGCGGAAGTGCAGGTTGTAGACCTCGTCGAAGCGCACGACACGCTCGTTGATCGTGTCTATCTCCGCGCGAAGCTCCTCGGGGTGAAGGCCCACCCGCGCTCGTCGCGGAACGGCGCCAGGTAGGAGATCGGCAGGGCCTCCTGGAGGCCCGCGAGCTCGCGCACGATCGCCGTGCGATGGCACCAGGGGCAGGCGAGCGAGACGTACAGGTGGTAGCGGCCGGCCTCGGGTTGGTGCTCGCCCGTGGCGCCGGTGCGCGGATCGAGCCCGACCCAGTCGCGGAAGCGGCTCTCCTGGCGCGCGAACTCGCCGCCGGCGAGCTCCGCGTCGATCACCGCGTCAGCCACTCCAGAGGGCCTCGCGCTCGAGCGTCTCCGCGCTCCAGCCGTCGGGGAGCCGGGCCGGCGCCACCCCGGCCGGAGCCTCGCGCGCGAGCAGGCAGAACTCGGGCGCCGGGCCGAGCACGAGCTGGCGTCGCCACAGGCTCGCGTGCCGCGGGTCCATGCCGTCGCCGAGCAGCTCGCCGAGCGCGCGACGCTCGGATCCCGGCGGACGCTTCACCCATACGGCCAGCGACGCCGCCGAGAGCAGATCGTTGCGCTCGCCCTCGATCAGCCCATACAACCCCCCGGCGCCGCCGCCGAAGCGGCGGGCGGCCGCATCGTGGGGCGTTCGGTGACCGTGGCCGACGGCGGCCTCCCCCAGCACGCCGAGCGCGGTGTAGTCCTCGACCAGGTACCAGTCCTCATAGCCGGGCACGGACGTGGAGCGCGCCGTCTCGCTGCCCGCCCCGGTGGACAGCCACGGGATGCCGGCGACGCGGAAGATCGCCGACCCGCACATCCCTACCGGACGGCTGCGCGCGAGCGAGCGGTGGAAGGCGAGCTGGGCCTGCTCGTAGGACTCCGTGCTCGCGGGGTCTCGCGGGTGGTGCCAGAAGAGATAGGCCAACACGACGAGCCGGACCCAGGTCGCCGCTCAGAAGGAGGGCTTGATCCAGTCCATGTGCGAGCGCAGCTCTGCGCCCACGTGCTCGACCTGGGTGTCGGCCTGTTCGGCGCGCATGCGCAGGAAGTTCTCCTGGCCGGCGCGGTTCTCGGCGATCCACTCGCGCGCGAAGTCCCCCGACTGGATCTCCTGGAGGATCTTGCGCATGCTCGCGCGCGTCTCCTCGGTGATCACCCGCTTGCCGCGCGTGTAGTCGCCGTACTCGGCGGTGTTGGAGATCGAGTAGCGCATCCCCGCGAGACCCTTCTCGTACATCAGATCGGCGATCAGCTTGAGCTCGTGCAGGCACTCGAAGTACGCCATCTCAGGGTCATAGCCGGCATTCACGAGGGTCTCGAAGCCGGCCTGCACGAGCTCGGAGGCGCCGCCGCACAGCACCGCCTGCTCGCCGAACAGGTCGGTCTCGGTCTCGTCCTTGAACGTCGTCTCGATGACGCCGCCGCGGGTGCAGCCGATGCCCTTGGCGTAGGCGAGGGCGAGCGCGCGGGCGTTGCCGGTCGCGTCCTGCGCGACCGCCACGAGTCCGGGCACGCCGCTGCCTTCGGTGAACTGGCGTCGCACGAGATGCCCGGGGCCCTTGGGCGCGACCATCGCCACGTCCACGCCCGCCGGCGGCTCGATCTCCTCGTAGTGGATCGAGAAGCCGTGGCCGAAGAGGATCATGTTGCCCTCGGCGATGCCGTCGCGGATCTCCGCCTCCCACACGTCGTGGTGGCGCTCGTCGGGGAGCAGGATCATCACCAGATCGCCGCGGCTGGAGGCCTCGACGACCGGCAGCACCTCGAGGCCCTGCTCGCGCGCCTTGGCGACGGAGGCCGAGTCCGCGCGCAGGCCGACCACCACGTTGACCCCCGAGTCCTTGAGGTTGAGGGCGTGGGCGTGGCCCTGGGAGCCGTAACCGATGATGGCCACGGTCTTGCCGTCGAGGAGGCTGAGGTCTGCTTCGTCGTCGTAGATCATTGCCCGCAGGCTATCTCAGCGGCGATGCTCAGGCGCTCGCGGACGCCACGAGCGTGCGGGCCGGGATCTCGAGCGTCCCATCGGGGAACGTGTATGCGCCGAAGCGCCGTGCGAGCGACGCTTCGATCTGCTCGATCTCCCCCGCCGGGCGGCTGAGGACGGCGTCGTGGAAGCTGCGCGACAGGTCGAGCGTGGTCTCCCACAGCTCGGCGAAGCTCCTGTGGCGTCGGACGAGCTCCAACGCCTCGACGTGCGCCTCCACGAACCCGGCCTGCTCGAGCAGGGTGGTGAGGAGCTCTGCGCTGCCCAGCGCGAACGGCCCCGGGCGCGGCTCTGAGGGCTCGCCGGCGGCGGAGCGCTCGCCCGGCTCGTGCGCCGGCCCCGGCCCCTGCGGTCCCGGCGCGAGGCCGCGCTCGATCAGCTCCTGCGTCGGGAGCAGGGCCCACGGGTTGCGCTCGAGCGCGTCCCACACGGCGAGCGCCACGCGGCCGCCGGGGCGCAGCACGCGGCGCGTCTCCGCCAGCGCAGCGCCCGGGTCGGCCAGCAGCATGTAGCCCCAGCGGCACACCACCGCGTCGACGCTTGCGAGCGGCAGGTCGATCCATTCCGCGTTCAGCACCTGGAACTCGACGTTGCTGAGGCCGAGCGCCAGCGAGCGGGCGCGGGCACCCTCGAGCATCGCCTCGGCCTGATCGGAGATCACCACGCCGCCCAGCGGCGCGACCAGTTCGGCGACGAGCATCCCCGTCTCCCCCAGCCCGGCGGCGAGCTCGAGCACGCGCTCCCCCGGCTGCGGGGAGATGGCGTCGACCATCCAGTGCGATACGGAGGCCGCGAACTCGCGCATCATCTCCTGCCGGCGCACCCAGCCCGCGGCGGCCTCTTCCCAGCCGTCCAGGCTCGAGCGGCGGTACGTGTCCGCGTCGAAGCTCACCGCAGCTCCCGGCGCACCAGCTTGCCCCACGAGGTGCGCGGCAGCGGCTCCGATGAGAAGGTCACGCGCTTGGGGACCTTGAACGGCGCGAGCTGTGCGGCGCAGTGCGCGCGCAGCTGCTCGGGGTCCAGAACGGCCCCGGGCCTGGGGACGACGATCGCCGTCACGGCCTCGCCCCACTGCGGATCGGCGCGCCCGACGACGGCGGCCTCGAGCACCTGCGGGTGGGTCTCCAGCACTGCCTCCACCTCCGCGGGGGCGACGTTCTCGCCGCCGCTGACGATGGTGTCCACCTTGCGCCCCGTCACGAGCAGGCGGTTGCGATCGTCGAGCCCGCCGAGGTCGCCGGTGTGAAGCCAGCCGTCGCTGGCGAGGGCTCCCGGCGCGACCGTGGGGCCGCGCACGAGGATCTCCTCGTCGGGTGCGATCTGCACACGTGTGCAGAACAGCGCCGGACCGGCGTTGGGGCGCGCCGGATCGTCCTGCGCCCCGAGGAGGTCGGCCACGGTGGTGGTCGTGACCTGCGAGGCGGCCTGGCTCAAGCCATAGGTGAGGCCCACCGGAACGCCGGCGTCCTGAGCCCGCGCGAGCAGCGCCGCGGGCACGGGGCCGCCGCCGGTGAGCGCGCAGCGCAGGCCGGCCGGCCGCTGCAGGCCGGCGTCGAGCAGCCGCGCGAGCGTGGTGGCGACGAGGCTGACGAGCGTCGTGCGCCGCGAGCCGAGCTCGTGCAGCACCCTGTCCACCTCGAAGCGCTCGTGGACGATGGCGGTGGTGGCGTAGATCGCCGAGCGCACGAGGATCGAGAGCCCGCCGACGTGGGCCGTCGTCAGCGCGCACAGCCAGCGCTCGTCCTCGTCCACGCCGAGCGCCACGCCCGAGCCCAGGGCGCTCCACAGCAGGTTGGCGTAGGTGAGCTCCACCGGCCGCGGTGCGGCGGTGGTGCCGGAGGTGTGGATGACGACGGCGACGGCGTCGAGGTCGTGGGTGCCGCTGAGCGCGAGCCCGGCCGGCTCGGGCCCCTCCCCCAGCGGCTCGGCCACCACCACGGCGGCGCCGTCGGTCATCGGCGCCTGCTCGTGTGCTGCCAGGCGCAGGTTGACCGGCACTGCAACTGCGCCGAGCAGCAGGCAGGCGTGGAGCGCCTGGGCGAAGTCCAGGCCGGCGGGCAGCGCGATCGCCACGCGCTCGCCCGGCCCGGCGCCGCGGGCCGCCAGCGCGGCGGCGCCGAAGCGCGCGGCTGCGTGCAGGCGCGCGTAGGACCAGTCCCCCCGCGGAGTCTGCAGCGCTGCACGATCCGGCCGCCTCGACGAGGCGCGGACGAGCCAAGCGTTCACCTCCATCGCGCACAGGCTAGCCTTCGCGCGATGAGCACGACCTGGACAGATGCTGCGGTGGGCGCCAACGCCGACTTCACGGACATCCGCTACGAGAAGTCAGCGGGGGCGGGTGGGTCCTCATCCGGGATCGCGAAGATCACGATCGCCCGCCCCGAGGTCAGGAACGCGTTTCGCCCGCGCACGGTGATCGAGCTCTCCAGGGCATTCGAGGACGCGCGCGAGGACCCCGAGGTCGGCGTCATCATCCTCACCGGCGATGGCCCCGACGCGTTCTGCTCGGGCGGCGACCAGCGCGTGCGCGGCGACTCGGGCTACCTGGACGACGAGCAGATGAAGGGGCCCGTCCATTCGAGTGTGGGGCGCTTCCACGTGACCGACCTGCACGTGCAGATACGCCGCCTGCCCAAGCCCGTGGTGGCGATGGTCGCCGGCTACGCGATCGGCGGCGGTCACGTGCTGCATCTCGTGTGCGACCTGACGATCGCCGCCGACAACGCCCGTTTCGGCCAGGTCGGTCCGAAGGTGGGGTCCTTCGACGGCGGCTTCGGCGCGGGCCTCTTGGCGAACATGGTGGGGCCGAAGAAGGCCAAGGAGATCTGGTTCCTGTGCCGGCAGTACTCGGCCGAGGAAGCGCTGCAGATGGGGCTGGTGAACACGGTGGTGGCGCTCGAGCGCCTGGAAGAGGAGACGCTCGGCTGGTGCAGCGAGATGCTCGCGCTCTCGCCGTTCGCGCTGCGCCTGCTGAAGGCGAGCTTCAACGCGGCCGAGGACGGGCTGTCGGGGATCCAGCAGCTCGCACACGACGCCAACCTGCTGTTCTACGGCAGCGAGGAGGCGCAGGAGGGCCGCGACGCTTACCGGGAGAAGCGCAAGCCCGACTTCTCGCGCTTCCCCAAGCGCGCTTAGCGTGAGCGCCGTCCCGTGAGCGTCGCCCCTACGCTGCACGCCGTCAGTCCCCCGAGCGCCCGCCGATGAGCCCGGTTCGCTCGGCGAGCCCGGTGCGCATCTGGGTGATGGCCGCGCGCGTGCGCACTCTGCCGGCGGCGATCGCGCCGGTGCTCGTGGGCACCTCGCTGGCGCTCGGAGCGGGGCACTTCCGTCCGCTGGCGTTCGTCGCGGCGTTGCTCGGAGCGGTGTTCATCCAGGTGGGCACGAACCTGTCGAACGACTACTCGGACGCCAGGCGGGGGGCCGACACCGAGGATCGGCTCGGCCCGGTGCGGGTGACGGCCGGTGGGCTCGTGCCGCCGAGCCAGGTGCTGCTGGCGACCTACGTGACGTTCGGGCTGGCGGTCGCGTGCGGCGCCTACCTGGTGGCGGTGGCGGGGCCCGAGCTGCTGGCGGTGGGCGCGGCGTCGATCCTGGCGGGCGTGCTGTACACGGGTGGGCCGCGGCCGTATGGCTACGAGGGCCTCGGCGAGGTGTTCGTGTTCCTGTTCTTCGGGGTGGTCGCGGTCACGGGCTCGTATTTCGTGCAGGTGCAGCACCTGCCGTGGCAGGCGTTCGTGTGCGCCGTGCCCGTCGGGCTGCTCGCGAGCGCGATCCTGGTGGTCAACAACGTGCGCGACCTCGACACCGACCGGCGCGCCGGCAAGCGCACGCTGGCGGTGCGCCTGGGCCGCTCGCGGACGCGGGTGCTGTACTCGGCGATGTTGGTGGTGGCGTTCGTGACGGCGCCGCTGCCGTGGGCGCTCGGCTCGATGAGCGCGTGGCTGTTGCTCCCGTGGGCGGTGATCCCGCTCGCCGTCCGCGTGGCCGCGGTGGTGCGCACACACAGCGACGGCCCGGCGCTGAACGGCGCGCTCGCCAGGACGGGGGCCCTGCAGCTGATCTTCTGCCTGCTGTTCGCCGCGGGCATCCTCGCCAGCGGCGGCATCAGCGCGTGAGACTGGAGATCGAGCACCGCACCCTGGAGCTCGCGCGCCCGCTCGAGTCCTCCTACGGCGCCGTCACCGAGCGCGAGCTGCTGCTCGTGACGCTCACCGACGAGGACGGCCTGCGCGCCTACGGCGAAGCGGCGCCGCTCGAGCCGTATGACGGCGTGAGCATCGAGCGTGTGCACCGGGCGCTCGAGCGCTACGCCCCCGTGCTGGGCGAATCGGACGGTCTCAACGGCGCGCAGCTCGTCAACGCCTGCCGGCTGGTCGAGGACCTGCCGGAGGCGTTCGCCGCGATCGACATGGCGCTGTGGGATCGCGCCGGCCGGCGCGCCGGACGACCGGTGGCGCAGCTGATCAGCGACGCGCCCGCCGCCAGCGTCCCGGTCAACGCGACGCTGTCGGCCCTCGACCGGCGCGGTGTGGCCGAGCAGGCGGCGGCGGCCGTCCAGGCGGGCTACACGTGCGTGAAGCTGAAGGTGGGCGTGGGCGATGACGCCGGGCGCGTGGCGGCGGCGCGCGCCGCCGCCGGCCCGCGGGCGGCGCTGCGCCTGGACGCGAACGGCGCGTGGGACGTCGAGGAAGCGGTGGCGGCGATCGAAGCCCTGTCCCCGGCGGGGCTAGAGCTCGTGGAGGAGCCCACCCACGGGTTGCACGCGGTGCGCGCGGTGCGCGAGCGGGTGGCCGTGCGTGTGGCGATCGACGAGACGGCCGCCGAGCACGGTGCGCTGACGGCGGGGGTGGCGGACGCCGTGTGCCTGAAGATCGCCCGCTGCGGTGGCATCTCCGGGCTGCTCGCCGCCGCGTCGCTGGTGCGCGCGACCGGCGCCGAGGCATATGTGGCGTCGACGCTCGACGGGCCGCTGGGCGTGGCGGCGGGAGTGCACGCCGCCGCGGCCCTCGCCTCTCGCGATGGCGCTGGCGCTGCGATGCCTCACTGCGGGCTGGCGACGCTGGAGATGTTCGCCGAGTTGGAGAACCCGCTCCCGGCGCGCGCGGGGGCGATCGCGCTGCCGCTCGCGCCCGGTCTTGGCGTGGAGCCGCGTTAGCGCGCCCTTCACCCCGGACCACGCGGATGTGGGCTCGCCCGCTTGCCCCACATTTCCGGATTGGTCTGTTACGCAGTTGTTCTCGCTATTGCAATCAAACCACTGAATGGTTACGATCTTCCCCGCTTCATCCCGGTCGTCGGCGAGACGCCGGTCCTGGTGAGACACCGAAATAAGGGGGGAGCATGGCTGAACTACGCCTGCCCATCAGCAACGTGCCGGCCGGTGGCGACTACACGGCCGCCTTCAAGCTCGGCTCCACGGGAGCCGAAGTCCAGCTGCTGCTGGACACTGGCAGCAGCAGTCTCGGTGTCGTACCCGTACCGGGACACTACGACCCGGACGCCGACACGGACCTCACCGGCACCGACTACGCCCAGGACGTCATCTACGGGACTGGGGGTTGGGCAGGTCCGGTGATAGAGACAAAGGTGCAGATAGGCGACGTCGTCCTGCCCAAAGCCTACGTAGCGCTGATCGACGCGCAATACGAAGGCTTTGGGACTGCCGACGGCATCATCGGCCTCGCGTACAACCGCCTCAACCCTGCATTCAACATCGGCAGCTATCTGCGCGCCCATGGCAAACAGGCAAGCTACCCGTGGCCATTCAAGGTGAGAAACTCGCGTCTCGGGATTCGCTGGCTCTTGCGCCTGCTATCACGGATGCCGGTCGAAGAACTGTCCGCGTACTTCACCGCTCTCGACTCGGCCGGCGAGGTGGCGAACGTGTTCGCCTTCTACACGCTGCGCTCCTCCCCGAGCCTCGCGAGCGAGAACCCCGTCAGCGACCCTCTCAACAAGGGCTGGTTCGTGCTCGGCGGCGGGCCCGAACAGAAAGGTCTCTACGAAGGAAGCTTCGAGAAGGTGGCGGTGGTGGACGACGTCTATTACAACGTCGAATTGCTCGCCGTGCAGGTCGGCGCCGGCGAGGAAACGCGGGTGCCGGCGCAGGCGGGAGAAGAAGCGCCGTCCAACGCGATCGTCAACAGCGGCACGAATCTGCTCCCGCTGAACAGCGCGGCCTACGACGCGTTGTTCAATGGCCTGGTCGAGCTCAACTCGAGCTTCCGCGAGGCGATCGAAGCAGGCTCAACTCGGCAAGGCTTCGATCAGAGCCAGTTGAATCTCGACGACTGGCCGCCGATCTCGTTCATCCTGCGGGGCTCGGAGGCGGACGACGTGAAGCTGGAGTGCGCTCCCTCCACCTACTGGCAGCTCGACGCCCCGGCGGCTGGACGGGCTGCGTTCAAGCTCGCCGACGCCGGCGCGTCCATGTCAATCCTGGGTCTGCCCCTCTTCAACAACTACTACACGGTGTTCGAACGCTCGGACGACCGCACCGGCGTGGTCAGCTTTGCCAAGCTCAAGGCGGGGCAGTCATGACGCCCCTACGTCCCACTCGGCTTACCACCGATTCCCGCGAGTTCTCGTTCGATCCGCACGTCGAGGACCTTCCTCCACTCCCCCCCATCGATTGGGCGGCAGCGGGGTTCACGCCACCGGGGGTGCTCGAGACGCCCGCTGATCTGCCACAGGCGGACGTCGTGGTGATCGCGTGGGCCGATGCCGAGTGGGCTGCCCTACAGCACGTGTTCTGCGCAAGCGACGAGCCGATGCCCTACAGCGAGAGGGATACCTCGGGCTTCCCAGGCTGGCAGAAGGACGCGGCCGACCTCGTTGGGAGAACCGACGAATGGACCTACTGGGGCTACTTCCGCCTGGTGCAGGTGGGCGAAAAGCGCGTGCTCCTGTACAAGTCGAACACCCATCTCGACTTCCCTGGGGCGAGCGCGTTGAGCGCGCTCACGCGGCGACTGGCGACCGTGGTGAAACCAAGCCTGATCATCTCCACCGGCACCGCCGGGGGAGCCAACGACACCGACCACGTCGGCACGGTGCCGATCGTGAAAGCGGCGACGCTCTACGAAAAGGGTAAGCAGCCGAGCGCCTGGCCCACATACCGGAGCTCGTGGACGGCGCCGACGGCGACTCTCGACCAGCCGGGTTTCACGGAGCTGCTGATGGCGATCCCGATCACCGACTCAGCCCTGGAAGAGCTCGCCGAACAGTTCAACCAGGCCAAGGGCACCAGCTACACGCTCGATGAGCTCGACCCGGCGCACCTGAACCGGCCCGACCAGACGCCGACGATCCGCAACCTCAGCGGCGGCGAGACATCGCTTCTGACGGCGTCGAGCTTCCTCGTGGGAACGACCGCCAACACGTATGACGAGTACGCATGTATCGAGATGGACGACGCGATCGTCGCGGCGGAGTGCGCAAAGGAGGGCGTGCCCTTCGGCTCGGTGCGCAACCTGTCCGATCCGGCGCAGAATCCGGAACTGCCCTCCAAGGAGGCGGGCGACTGGGGCAGCACGATCTACCGAGCGTATGGCCTGTACACGAGCTTCAACGGCGCCTTGGCGGCCTGGGCGACGATCGTCTGATCGCCCGACACGACGCATCGGAGGCCCGCGCGACAGCACCGCCGCGTCGCGATCGAGCGCGTGGGCGCCTACCCTTGGGCGAGCGCGCGGGCGAGGCCCCGCGGGTTCTCCAGTGGCAGCCCGTGACCGCCCGGCAGGGTGACGAGCGCACCGGCTGCGAGCAGCGGAACCATGCGCCGGGCGATCGCACGGTACTTCTCGTCGCGCTCGCCGACGAGCACGCTGACGGGCATCCGTAGCTCCCCCAGGCGACTCCACAGCGGCTGCATCTCGCCGGCGCCGATCCCGCGCAGGACGGAGGCGAGCGCGTCGGGGCGGTTGCGCCGCTGGTCGGCGCGCGCAAGCCCGCCCGCATCCGGCGGTTCGCCGGCGAACAGCGGCTGCGTGCGCCAGCGCTCGATGAACTGCTCGAACGGCTCATCTTCGAGCTCCAGCGCGAGCCGGTGGTCGGCCTCGCTGCGGGCGGCGCGCTCGGCCGGGTCCTCGATGCCGGGGCTGCAGGACACGAGCACCAGCCGGCTGACGCGCTCGGGGGCGGCGAGCGCGACGTGCAGGGCGACGCGGGCGCCGAGCGAGTAGCCGCAAAGCGCGAACCGCTCGGGCGCGCGAGCGAGCACGTGGGCGACGCATCCGGGGAACGTGATCGGGCGCTCGCCGTCCGCGGCCTCGCCGTGGCCGGGCAGGTCGAGAGCGAGCACCGGGCTGTAGCGTTCGCGATCGAGCGCGGCGATCACGCCGTCCCAGGCGCGATGGGTGCCACCGAACCCGTGCAGCAGGACGACGCTCTCCGGCATCCCACGATCGTATGACCCCCACCACCGACATGTACATGCTGCTGCGGGCGTTCGTCGACGAGCTCGCGCGCTGCGGGATGCGCGCGGCGTGCACCTCGCCCGGCTCGCGCAGCGCGCCGCTCGTGCTGAGCCTCGCGCGCGAGCCGCGCCTGCGCTGCTACTCGCACGTGGACGAGCGCTGCGCGGGCTTCTTCGCGCTCGGGCTGGCCAAGGCCTCGGGGCTGCCGGTGGCGGTGACATGCACGTCGGGGACCGCCGCCGCGGAGCTCCTGCCGGCGGCGATCGAGGCGCGCGAGGCGCGGGTGCCGCTCCTGCTGCTCACGGCCGACCGCCCGGCGGAGCTGCGCGAGAACGGCGCCGGGCAGGCGATCGACCAGCTCAAGCTGTACGGCTCGGCGGCCAAGTGGTTCTTCGAGGTGGGCGTGCACGAGGCGGACGACGAGCGCCTGCGGTGGATGCGCACGCTCGCGTGTCGCGCGTACTGGACGGCGCTCGAAGGCCGACCGGGAGTGGTGCATCTGAACTTCCCGCTGCGCGAGCCGCTCGTCGGCGAGGAGGATCTGCCCGCGGAGAGCAGCGGGCGAGCCGCGGGTGCACCGTACGTGCGACGCTCGCCGGCTACTGACGCGGGCGTGCTCGATCAGCGCGTGCACGAGCTGGTGGCGGAAGCGCGGCGCGGCGTGCTGGTGGCCGGGCGCGAGGAGCGCCGGCGGGGGCTCGGCGAGGCGGCCGCGGCGTTCGCCCTCGCCGCCGGCTGGCCGCTGCTCGCGGACCCGCTGTCGGGGGCACGTCGCGGCGAGGCGGCAATCGCCCACTACGACGCGCTGCTGCGCGACCCGTCGTTCGCGGCCGCGATGAGACCCGACGTGGTGCTGCGGGTGGGCGATCTGCCGGTTTCCAAGCCGTTGCGTAGCTGGCTCGCGCAGTCGGAGGACGCGCGCCAGCTAGCGCTGGACCCCGAGGGGGCGTGGCAGGACCCGGCGTCCGCCGTGTCGGACTCGCTCGCGGTCGATCCGGTGGGCGCGCTCGCCGAGCTGGCGGCGAGGCTGGGCCGGCCGGCTGGCGCCGTGGCGTCCGCACCCGGCGAGGGCGGCGGACGGGGGTGGCTTTCGCAGTGGCGAAGCGCGGATGCCCGTGCGGCCGAGGCGATCGCCCAGACGCTCAGCGGCGAGCGGCTCACCGAGCCGTCGGCCGCGCGGATGCTCGGCGAGCTGTTGCCCGCGCAGGCGACGCTGTTCGTCGCCTCCTCGATGCCCGTTCGCGACATCGAGACGTTCTGGCCCGTCCGCGCGCAACCGCCGCGGGTGCTGTGCAACCGCGGGGCGAACGGAATCGACGGCACCGTCTCCTCGGCGTTCGGCGCCGCCGCCAACGACGACGGCCCGGTCGTGCTGCTGATCGGCGACGTGGCCCTCGCGCACGACATCGGCGGCCTGCTGGCGGCCAGCCGCCTGTCGCTCAAGCTCACGATCGTGCTCATCGACAACGGGGGCGGAGGCATCTTCGACTTCCTCGCGGTGTCCAGCGCCGGCATGGCACGTGCCGTGGAAGCCCCCCAGCGGCCTGGCACCGGTGACCCCGCCGGCGCAACGCCCGACACGACGCCCGACATCTACACACGCCACATCGCGACCCCCACGGGCCTGGACTTCGCGCGGGCGGCCGCCCTGTACGGGCTCGGCCACGAGCCGGTGACCACGCCCGCGGAGCTCCGCCATGCACTGGAGCGCGCGCTCGCGGCCGGCAGCGGCTCGACGATCGTGCACGTCCGTGGCGATCGCACGGACAACGTGGGCGTCCACCGCGCGGTGTGGGATGCCGTCTCGCGCGCGGCGAGCGCCACCGCCCCGGGATGAGCGAGGCGGCCGTGATCGGCGGCGGCGTGGTCGGCTGCGCGGTCCTCCACGCGCTCGCGCGCCGCGGCGTGCAGACGGTGCTGCTCGAGGCCGAGCAGGAGCTGGCGCTCGGGGCGAGCGGCGCCAACTCGGGGATCCTCCATACGGGTTTCGACTCGCAGCCGGGCACGCTCGAGACGCGGCTGATCCTGCGCTCGAACGCGTTGCGCGCCGAGCTCGACGCCGAGCTGGGCGTCGAGGTGTGGCGCTGCGGAGCGCTGCTCACCCCGCACAACGAGGACGGGCGCGCCGCGGTGGCGCGCCTGGCGGAGAACGCGCGCGCGAACGGCGTCGAGGCGCAGCTCGACGGGGACGGCGCCCTGAGCGTGCCCGGCGAGGCGGTCACCGATCCCGTGGCGTACGTCCGCGCGCTCGCCGCCGCCGCGCAGGCGGGCGGGGCGCGGGTGCTGCTGGGCGCACGCGTGAGCGCGATCGCGCGAGATCCCGACGGGGGCCTTGTCCTGGAGTGCGACGGCCGAGAGCCGTTGCGGGCGGGCGCGGTCGTCAACTGCGCGGGGCTGTTCGCCGACGAGATCGCCCGGCTCGCCGGCGAGGATCCCGTGAGCGTGTACCCGCGCAAGGGCGAGTTCCTCGTGCTCTCACCGCCGTCAAGCGAGCCGCTTGCGCGGATCCTGCTGCCGGTGCCCTCCGCGCTCGGCAAGGGGGTCCTCGTCTTCCCGACCCTCGACCGCATGCTCATCGCCGGGCCGACCGCCCGCGAGCGCGAGGACAAGCGCGACTGGTCGGTGGAGGACGACGCCCGCGAGCTGATCCTGGCGCGCGCCGTCTCGATGTATCCGCCGCTCGCGCTTGCCGAGGAGGTTGCCGCCTACGCCGGGCTGCGCCCCGCCGGACGCGGCGCCAACTACGTGATCGAGCCCTCGCGCGCGCTCCCCGGACTCGTGCACGCGGCCGCCATCCGCTCCACCGGACTGTCAGCGGCGCTCGCGATCGGCGAGTACGTCGTCGAGCTGCTCGCCCGCGACGGCGCCGTGCGCCCGCGAGCGCCGCGGCCGCTGCCCGCGCCCCCACGCTCGCCGGCTTGCGAGCCCTGGTGGCGGCGCGCCGCGCGCCGCAGCGAACGTGCGCAGGAGCCGCGCCCGTGAGCGACGCGCTGCTGCTCGGCATCGACGAGGGCACCACCGCGGTGAAGGCGGCGCTCTTCGACGACGAGCTGCGCCCGCTCGCCCAGGCGCGACGCGAGGTCCCCATCTCCCATCCGCGAGTCGGCTGGGTCGAGCAGGACCCCGCGCTGATCCTCGACGCCGTCGTGGAGTCCGTCGCCGAGGTGCTCGCCCACGCCGGCGGGCGTCCGGTGCTCGCGGCCGGCCTCGACCACCAGGGCGAGTCGGTGCTCGCATGGGATGCCGAGGACACCCGGCCGCTGACGCCGGTGATCGTGTGGCAGGACAAGCGCCAGCTCGAGCTGCTCGAGCGCATCGACGAACACGAGGTCGTCGAGCGCTCGCGTTTGCCGCTCGACCCCTACTTCTCCGCCGGCAAGCTCGCCTGGCTGCTCGCGCACGACGAGGAGGTGCGGCACGCGGCCGAGCGGGACACGCTGCGCATGGGAACCGTCGACGCCTTCCTCGTCGATCGTCTCGGTGGACACTTCGCCACGGACCTGTCAACCGCCTCGCGCACGCAGCTGCTCGCGTACGAGGGGCGAGACTGGGACGAGCGGCTGCTGTCGGCCTTCGGCATCGAGCGCCGTTGGCTGCCCGCCATCGGCCCCACTTTCGGAGCGCTCGGGGAGCTTCGCCACGAGCGCTGGCCGCTGGCGCTGCCCCTGTGCGCGCAGCTCGTCGACCAGCAGGCCGCGCTCGCCGGCTCGGGCGCGGTGCGCGCGGGCGAGCTGAAGGCGACGTTCGGCACCGGCGTGTTCGTGCTCGGCCGCACCCCCGGGCCGACGCTCGCCGACGGGCTCCTGCCGACGGTCGCCTGGGCCGCGCCCGACGGCGAGGTCTCCTACGCGCTCGACGGCGGCGTGTTCGCCGCCGGCTCGCTGCTCGACTGGCTCGCCCGCGACCTCGGTCTCGCACCCGACGCCGCCGCCCTGGCGAGGGCCGCCGCGGAGGTACCCGACAGCGCCGGCGTGCTCGTCCTCCCGGCGCTCGCCGGGCTCGGCGCGCCCTGGTGGCGTCCCGAGGCCCGCGGCGTGATCGCCGGACTGCATCCGGGAGCACGGCCGGCCCACATCGCGCGCGCGGCGCTCGAGGCGATCGCCTGGCGGGTCGCGGACATTGTCGAGGTGATGGCCGCCGTCGCGCCGGTTAGCGAGCTGCGCGTCGACGGCGGCCTCACGAACGACGAAACGCTCCTCCAGATCCAAGCGGACGCGCTGGGCCTGCCGCTCGCGGTCGGGCACGCCGACGCGACGGTCCTAGGCGCGGCGATGCTCGCGGGCGTCGGCGCGGGCATGTTCGGCGGACTCGACGACGCAGCCGCGCGATTGGCGCCCGGCCGCGTTGTGACACCTCGCGTTGACGACGACGAGCGCTCCCGAAGTCGAGAGCGCTGGCGCGCGTTCGTGCGGGCAAGCGCGGCACTCGAGCCTGCGACGAGCTAGCGATACCCAACACCGATGGGCTTCGCCGGATATAACCTCGACATCATTCCGTGGATTGGACGTTCGCCGGCCCTCGCCGGTTTGGTTGCTGGGCTAGCGTGCGCGTGTGCGAGCCTGCTCGCGCCCGCACTGGCCGCGGCCCGCGCCGACGATGGCGCGGCGACGCGCGCGTACCTGCGCGCGAGCGAGGCCTACGAGCGCGGAGCGAGCGCAAACGTCGAGAAGAGTGTGGCGGCGATCGCGGCCCGCGCGAGCGAGATCGCGCGGGAATGCCCGGGCGCGCTGACGTACGCCCCTCGCGATGCCGCGTTTCAGGAACTTGGCGAAGAGACGGCCACGTTGTTGTTCTATGCGGGCAGCGCGGCGACTAGCGCGACCCGGCTGGGTTTCGCGCGGTCGATCCGCGGGCTGAGTTGGAGCGATCGCAGGCTCACGCGGCTCGTGCGCGCGCAAGCCGCCACGGAAGCCACAGCCCTGGCGCTTGCACTGCCAAACGTGTGCGCCGATATCGAGGCGTGGAAGGCGAGTGCTTACGCGGTGCTGCCACAGAGCGCCACGGCATTCCTCGCGCAAACAGATGCAATCGAATCGGAAGAATTGGTTGGATCATCAGAAGAACTGCGTGAAGCGGCTATCAACCGCCTGCTCAAGCGATATGAGACGCCGAATGAGAAGCTGACAGCGAAGCGGCTCGAGCAGCGCGAACAACGTACGGATAGACAGCTAGGGGCATCCGAGGAAGCCGCGCACGCGATGCTCGTGGCCGCGTTGGGGGTCTCGACGCTGTGAGCCCGAGCACCAAACTTGCCCCCATGCTCGGGCTGTTGTGCGCGGTACTGCCGCTCGCATCGCCCGCCGGCGCCGCCGCGCGGCCTCCGACGCTGGCGTTCGGGGCTTGCTTGCCCACGCAGGTCGTCCACCCCGCCGCGGGCTTGCAGTGCGCGACGCTCGACGTGCCTTTCGACCGCGCCGACCCGGCCGTCGGCGACATCGCGCTAGCCGTCCAGCGCGTACCCGCCAGCGCGCCGCGCGCCGGGGTGATCGTGCTACTCGCAGGCGGCCCCGGTCAACCGGCGCTGCCGGCGTTCGAGGAGCTGCTCGCGCCGCTCGCGCGCGACCCCGCGCTGCGGGGCTTCGAACTGGTGGCGTTCGATCAGCGCGGGACGGGCCAGTCGGAGGAGCTCCAATGCCCTGCAGAAGGGCAGCTCAAGCGCGGCCCGTCGGCCTACTTCAGCGCGTGCGGCACGGCGCTCGGCCCCACCCGCTCCTACTACACGAGCCAGGAATCCGTCGAAGACCTCGACTCACTGCGCGAAGCGCTCGGCGGCACGCCGCTGTCGCTGTTCGCCGTCTCCTACGGCACGCGCGTAGCCGGCATGTACGCGCGCGAGCATCCGGAGGGCGTCGCCCGCATGGTGCTCGACTCGCTCACGCCGACGACCGGCCCCGACCCGCTGGGGCTCGCGCGTCTGCACGCGCTGCGGCGGGTGCTCGATGAAGGCATCTGTGGAGCCGGCGCCTGCCGCTCGTTCTCGAGCGACGTCTACGGGGACCTCACGCGCCTGGTTGCGGTGCTCCGCCGCCACCCGTTGCACACGAGGATCTACGATCAGGGTGGGCGCTTGCACCAGGCGCGCGTCACCGAAAAGGGCGTCCTCAGCCTTCTGTTCGGACTCGACCTGGCGCCACTGACGCGTGAGCTCGTACCCGCCGCGATCGCAGCGGCTGCCCGCGGCTATGCAGCGCCGCTCGCGCAGGCTGACAGCCTTCCTCCAGCCAGAAGCACCCGGCAGCAGCATCGTGGCCACGTCGGGTCTGGCGCCGACGCTCGGCGCGTTCGGCGATCAGGCGTATGCCGCGACTCAGGCGCCGGCGAGCGACTCGCTCATCTCCATCTCGCTGTTCGCCGCCACCTCCTGTATCGAGGACCTACTGCCATGGTCCCCTGAATCCCCGCCCTCCGGGCGGGCCTCGACGCTGCATACGTGGCTCGCGTCGCGGGGCGCCGGGGCGACAGCGCCGTTCTCACCCGCGACGGCGCTTGCCGCGTCGTCGCTGCCGCTGTGCCTGGCCTGGCCCGCGACGCCGCCCGCGCCGCCCTCCCCCACGGGCGTCTCGGCGACGCCAACGCTGATCCTCTCGGGCGACGACGACCTTCGCACCCCCTATGAACAAGTTCTCGCCAACGCCGCCGCCTACAGCGACGTGCGGCTGCTGAGGATCCCCGACGTTGGGCACTCGACGGTCACGAGCGACCCTACGGGCTGCGCCGAGAACGCGATGATCGGGTTCCTGGCCAGCGGACAGGCACCCGCTTCGTGTCCCCCATCCAGCGAAGCACAGGCGCTGGCGTTGGCGCCGTCCTCGCTCGTGCAGGTCGCGCCGGCGGCATCCCGCTCGCGCGTGGCCGGCCAGGTCGCCACGGCGGCGGCGATCACGCTCGAGGACCTGCTCGGGCAGATTGGCCCCTCCGGCGGCGGGCTGCGCGGCGGCGACTGGAAGGCGAACGCACGCGGCGTTGCGCTGCACGACATGATCGACGTGCCCGGCGTCGAGCTCAGCGGTACCGTCCACATCAAGGTCGTCGACTTCATTCAGCTCCATCTCACAGGCCGACTGACCGTCCGCGGGCGCCTCACCGGCAAGCTCGCGCTGCACGACCGCACGCTCACCGGCCGCGTCGGCGGGGCCCAGGTCCGCGCACGGCTCGCCGCCCTCTAGCGCGTCTGCGCCTCGTACCCGGCGGCCCGCAGCGCCGCGAGCAGCTCCTCGGCGTGCTCGGCGCCGCGCGTCTCGAGCGTGAGCTCGACGCCGGTCTCGCGCACATGCAGGGGCACGGCCTCGCGCAGGTGCTCGATCGCGATCAGGTTCGCGCGGCCGTGGGCGACGACCGCCAGCAGCTCCGCCAGGCCGCCGGGACGGTCCGGTACGCGCGTGAACACGCGCATCCGCCGGCCCTTCTCGGTTTCGTGGCGGCGCAGCAGGCCCGCGAGCAGGCCGCCGTCGATGTTGCCGCCGGAGACGATCGCGACGGTTGTCCCTGCGACCGGCTCGAGGCGCCCGCCGAGCAGCGCCGCGACGGTGACCGCGCCCGCGCCCTCGGCGACGAGCCGCGCGTGTTCCGCGAGGAACACGATCGCGTCGGCGATCTCGTCCTCGGCGACCGTGAGCGCGCGCTGCATGCACTCGCGCAGCAGCGTTCTCGTGAGCGCGCCCGGGCGCTTGATCGCGATTCCGTCGGCGATCGTCGCGCCCGGCGCGAGCGCCCCGCGGCTCGCAGGCTCCTCGCCGCCGAGCTCGTGCGCGAGCGGCGCGCACGCCTCGGCCTGCACGCCCACCAGCTCAGTCTGCGCATCCGCGCGGCGCAGGGCGACGGCGATCCCGCTCGCGAGCCCGCCGCCTCCTACCGGCACGATCACGCGCGCCAGGTCCTGCAGGTCCTCGAGCAGCTCCAGGGCGAGCGTGCCCTGGCCGGCGATCACATCGAGATCGTCGAACGGGTGCACGAACGCCGCGCCCGTCTCTCCCGCGCGCGCCACCGCGAGCTCCACCGCGTCGTCGACCGACTCGCCCTCCAGGTGCACCGCCGCGCCCAGGTCGGCGACGGCGGCGACCTTCGAGACGGCGGCGTCGCGCGGCATGAAGACCTCGCACTCGAGACCCCTCGCGCGCGCGGCGAGCGCCAGTGCGCGGGCGTGGTTGCCGGCGCTCGCGCCGATCACCGCGCGGGCGCCGGCGTCCAGCGTGGCGATCTTCGCGAGCGCGCCGCGCAGCTTGAACGAGCCCGAGCGCTGCAGGCACTCCGCCTTCAACACCACCTTGCTGCCGGCCAGCTCGGAGAGCTCGTCGCTGGGGATCGTCGGCGTGCGAATCGCGACGCCGGCGAGCGCCGTGCGCGCGGCCTGCGGGTCCACAAGCGCGATCAGCTCCGCCGCGGAGGGCACGCCGCCCACCCTCAGAGGGGTGTCGTGTACGCGCCGCTGAGGCCGCCGTCGATGAGGAACGTCGCGGCGGTCATGTAGCTCGACTCCTCCGAGGCGAGGAACAGCGCGCCCGCGGCGATCTCCTCGGGGCTCGCGAAGCGGCCCATCGGCACGTGCACGAGCCGCCGCGCCGCCTGCTCGGGATCGGCGGCGTACAGCTCTTTCAGCAGCGGCGTGTCCACCGGGCCCGGGCACAGCGCGTTCACGCGCACGCCGCGGCGGGCGAACTCGACGCCGAGCTCGCGCGAGAGCGCCAGCACCCCGCCCTTGGAGGCGGTGTAGGAGATCTGCGAGGTGGCCGCCCCCATCACCGCCACGAACGACGCGGTGTTGATCACCGAGCCGCGCAGCGGGCCGTCGTTCTCGAGCAGGTGGGGGATCCCGTGCTTGCAGCACAGGAACACGCTGCGCAGGTTCGCCGCCTGCACGCGCTCCCACGCCTCGAGCTCGGTGTCCAGCGCCGAGCAGTCGTCGCTCGGGGAGATGCCGGCGTTGTTGAACAGCACGTCGATGCGGCCGTGCTCGGAGCGCACGCGCGCGAACACCTCCACGACCTGGCGCTCGTCGGTGACGTCGGCCTGCAGCGCCAGGTCGCCCGGCGCGTCCGGGCGCAGGTCGACCCCGACCACGGTCGCGCCCTCGCGCTGGAAGCGCTCGACGCTCGCCGCGCCGATCCCGCCGCACGCGCCGCTCACCACGCACACACGTCCCTGCAGCCTGCCGGCCATCATCCCTCCGTCGCGTAGAAGATCGTCTTCACCTCTGTATACGCCTCGAGCGCGTGCGGCCCCAGCTCGCGCCCGTAGCCGGACTGCTTGAAGCCGCCGAACGGCGTGCTCACGCGCACGGAGGTGTTCGCGTTGATCGACAGCACTCCTGTCTGCACGCCGCGCGCCACGCGCAGCGCGCGGGCGCCGTCGCGCGTCCAGATCGACCCCGACAGGCCGTAGATCGTGTCGTTGGCGAGTGCGATCGCGTCGGCCTCGTCCGCGAACGGGATGACGGCGGCGATCGGGCCGAACACCTCCTCCCGGGCGACGCGCGCGTGCGGGGAGACCGGCGCGAGAACCGTCGGCGCGAACCAGTAGCCCGGCCCGTCGGGAGCGCTGCCGGCGAAGGCCAGCGGCGCGGAGCCGTCGAGGAACGAGCCGACCGTCTCGCGCTGGGCGGCGGAGATCAGCGGCCCCATCTGCGTGGCCTCGTCCAGCGGGTCGCCCACGCGCAGCCCGGTGACGTGCGGCTCGAGCAGCTCGAGGAAGCGCTCCATCGCGCCCTCCTGCACGAGGATGCGCGAGCGCGCGCAGCAGTCCTGCCCGGCGTTGCCGAACACCGCCAGCGGCGCCGCCGCCGCCGCGGCCTCGAGGTCGGCGTCCGCGAACACGATGTTCGCCGACTTCCCCCCCAGCTCCAGCGTCACCCGCTTGATCGTCGCGGCGGCGCCCGCGGCGATCGCCCGGCCGACCTCCGTCGAGCCGGTGAACGCGATCTTCGCCACGTCCGGGTGCTCGACGAGCCGGCTCCCGCACACGCTGCCGGGACCGACCACCACGTTCACGACGCCCTCGGGCAGGCCCGCCGCGAGCGCCAGCTCGGCGAAGCGCAGGGCGCTCAGGGGCGTCAGCTCCGCGGGCTTGAGCACGACCGTGTTGCCCGCCGCGAGCGCCGGCGCGAGCTTCCAGGAGGCGATCGTCAGCGGGAAGTTCCACGGCGTGATCAGCCCCACCACTCCGAGCGGCTCGCGCACGGTGAACGCCTGCCCGCCCGCCACCGGGATCGTGTCCCCCAGCAGCCGCTCGGGCGCGCCGGCGTAGTAGCGGAAGGTGTCGACCACCATGCCCATCTCGCCGCGCGCATCGGCGATCGCCTTGCCGGCGTTGCGCGCCTCCAGCACCGCCAGCTCCTCGCGGTGCTCGGCGAGCGTGTCGGCGAGCGCGTGCAGCGCCGCTGCCCGCGCGCCCGGCGCGAGCGCCCGCCAGCCCTCCCCCGCCTCGCGGGCGCGGGCAACCGCCTCGTCGACCTCATCGACGCCCGCGCGCGGGACCTCCGCCAGCACCCCCTCGGTGGCGGGCTCGATCACCGCCAGTCGCGCGCTCACGTCTCAGCCTCGCGTCGTCGAGCGAGCCCGCAGGCGCAGGCGTCAGGCAGCAAGGCTCACCCTCAGGGCGCCTGGGCGATGTCCGGGAGCGCGATTTCGCTGTCGAGCTCGTCGATCGTCCGGATCGGACCCTTGAACGTCTTTTTCGCGGAGACCGCGAACCAGATGGTCACCGCCAGGATCACCCCGATCGTCACGATCGGTGCGTAGTTGACCGCGTTCCAACTGAAGGCGCTTTCCCAGGGAACGCCTTCGGGGCTGAACGGCAGGCAGAAGATCACCACACAGAGGGCCACCCAGACCACCGCGATCGGATTGATCCATTTGTATTTGCGCCCGAGCGTCCATGTCCCTGTTACGAAGCTCTCGCCGGCGCGCCAGCGCAGGTACACCGGGATCGTGTACGCGATGTACAGCCCGATCACCGAGATCGACGTGACCGCGAGGAACGCCACCGGCGTGCCCAGGTGGTTCGGGAAGTAGGCGGGGATGGTGACGATGATCGCGAACAACACGACGAAGAAGATGGCCCAGTTGGGCGTCTGGCTCGCGCTCAGGCGACGCCACAGGTTGTGCCCGGGGACGGCGCCGTCGCGCGAGAAGGCGAAGGTCATCCGCGAGGCGCTGGTCACGCATGCCACCCCGCAGAACAGCTGACCGACGGTCGAGATCAGCACGACCGCCTTGTCGCCCGCTGAGCTCAGCGCGGAGGTGAAGATCGTGAGCGCCGGGAAGCCGGCTTTGTAGATTTCGGTTTCGTGGCTCTTCTGGATCGCGAACGTGATCGCCAGCAGCACGATCCAGCCGAAGATCGCCGAGTAGAGGACCGAGCGCCAGACGCCCTGCGCGGAGGAGTGTTCGGCTCCGCGCGTCTCCTCGGAGATGTGCGCCGAGGCGTCGTAGCCGGTGATCGTGTACATCGTCAGCAGGAAGCCGAGCGGCAGGATGTAGATCCAGAATTTGAGCCCGGTCACCGCGCCCCCGTTGAAGCCCGATTCGTTGGCCTTGTGGCCGAAGACGTAGGACAGGCTCGCGTGGTGGGAGGGCACGAGGATGAGGATCACCACGATCGCGAGGACGCCGATGATGTTCCACCACGCCGACACGTTGAACAACGTCGAGATGAGCTGGCGCGAGAACACGTTGACGAGCCCGCACATGATCGCGATGAACACGAACATGGCGAAGTTGACGTGCGCCGAGTAGTGCACGTTCGTCCCCGCCGCCGCCTTCACGAAGTTGAAGATGAAGTGCACTTCGTAGAGGCCGAGCAGGTTGATCAGGAAGGTCGCGCTCACGTACACCACCGACGCGACCACGGCGACCAGGCCGACCAGGTTGAACCAGCCGGTGAACCAGCCCCAGCCCGGTCCGCCCAGGCGCGAGGCCCAGTAGTAGATGCCGCCGGCCGTCGGGTACGCGGAGGCGAGCTCGGACATCGACACGGCGACCGCCAGGATCAGCACGCAGATCAACGGCCACGCGATCGAGATCGCGATCGGCCCGCCGTTCTTGAGCGCCTGGCCGTAGGTCGTGAAGCAGCCGGCGAGGATGCAGATGATCGAGAACGAGATCGCGAAGTTCGAGAACCCGCTCCAACCCCGGTGCAGCTCCTGTTTGTAGCCGAGCTCCGCAAGCTTCTGCTCGTCGGTGCTCAAGGTCCCGGTCGTGCTCATCGGCTGTGCCCCCAATCCCGAAAAGGTTTGATGGTCCTTCCTTCAATCGTGACATTACGCTCGATCCCGGATGGAAGTCAAGCGCAGTTGGCCCAAATCGCGACGTTTATAAAGGACACGGGGCCAACGCCCCGCGGCCGCGGCGCCGGCGAGGCCGGTCAGCCGCCTGGCAAGAGGCCCGCGAGGATGTGCTCGGTGCCGCGCAGGTGCTCGCTCATCACGCGCGCCGCGCGCATCGCGTCGCCCTCGCGCACGGCGGCCAGCAGCCGGCGGTGCTGGGCGTTGGACGACGCGAGCACCTGCGGCGGGTGCGCGATGTAGGCGATCAGGTCGGTCATCGCCCCCTGCGTCTCGGTCATCGCGCGCACGAGCTCGGTCGAGCGGGTGGCCTCGGCCAGCCCGACATGCAGGCGGATGTCGGCCTGCCGGTAGGCGGCGAAGTCCTCGAGCGCGTGCTCGAGCGCCACCGCCACCTCCTCGAGCGCGTCGAGGTCCGAGCGCTGGGCGCGCTCGGCGGCGAGCACCGCCACGCCCAGCTCGACCGCCAGACGCCGATCGCACGTCTCGTGCCACTGCGCGAGTGTCTGCGGCGAGGGCGGATCGGTCGGCGGCAGCGGGTCGGACACGAACGTCCCGCCTCCGCGTCCGCGGGTGGCGAACACGTGTCCGCTCTGGCTCAATGCGGTGAGCGCCTGGCGCAATGTCGAGCGGGCGATCCCGAGTCGCGCGCACAGCTCGCGCTCGGCGGGCAGCTGCGATCCGGGCGCCAGCAGCCCGAGCTTGATCGCGGTCCCCAGCCGCTCGACCGTCTCCTCGAACGCGGTCTGCGAGCGCACGGGCGCGAACACGCCCTCGGGGGGCGTGAGCGTCCCGGCAGCGGCTTGATGCTCAGGCTCGCCCGCCATCGTTCTCGATCCCCCGCGCGATCACAGTCGCTCGAATCCTCGCACCCGCTCCCAGTCGGTGACCGCCGCCTGGAAGGTCGCGAGCTCGACGTCCGCCGCATTGAGATAGTGAGCGACGACGCCCTCGCCGAATGCCGCACGCGCCACCTCGCTGGCGGCGAACAGCTCGCGGGCGTGCGCCAGCGTGACCGGCAGTCGCGGCCGCTCGCTGGCCGCGTACGCGTTGCCCTCGTGCGCCGGCTCCAGCTCCAGGCCCGCGTCCACGCCGTGCAGCCCCGAGGCGATCAGCGCGCTGAGCGCCAGATAGGGGTTGAGATCGGCGCCGCCGCAGCGGTTCTCGAAGCGCAGCGAGGGTCCGTGGCCCACCACCCGCAGCGAGCACGTGCGGTTGTCGCGCCCCCACGCCACCGCGGTCGGCGCGAAGCTCCCGGCGGCGTAGCGCTTGTAGCTGTTGATGTGCGGGGCCAGCAGCAGCGTGAGCTCGCGCAGGCACGCGAGCTGACCGGCCAGGAACGAGTCGAACAGCGCCGGCTCGCGCGCGAACAGCGGACTGGGTGGGTCCGAATCGTCGGCGAGCGAGAAGTGGATGTGGCACGAGCTGCCCTCGCGCTGGTCGTACTTGGCCATGAACGAGATCGCCATCTCCTCCGAGGCGGCGATCTCCTTGGCGCCGTTCTTGTAGATCGAGTGCTCGTCGGCGGTGCGCAGCGCGTCCGCGTAGTGGAAGTTGATCTCGTGCTGGCCGAAGTTGCACTCGCCCTTGGAGTCCTCGACGACCATCCCGGCCGCGACCATGCTGTTGCGGATACGGCGGATCAGCGGCTCCACGCGGGCCGTGCCCAGCAGCGAGTAGTCGACGTTGTAGAGGTTCGCCGGACGCAGGTCGCGGTAGCCCTTGTGCCATGCCTGCTCGTAGCTGTCGAGGAACACCATGAACTCCAGCTCGGTGCCGGCGTTCGCGCTCCAGCCGCGCTCGGCCAGGCGCGCGAGCTGCCGGCGCAGGATCTGGCGCGGCGAGGCCGCCACTTCCGAGCCGTCGAGCCAGGCCACGTCGGCCAGGCACATCGCCGTGCCCTGCTGCCAGGGCACGGGACGCAGCGTGTCCAGGTCGGGCACCAGCAGCATGTCGCCGTAGCCGCGCTCCCACGAGGCCATCTCGTAGCCGTCCACGGTCCTCATGTCGACGTCGACCGCCAGCAGGTAGTTGCAGCCCTCGGCGCCGTGCTCGGCGACCTCCTCCAGGAAGTGGCTCGCGGTCAGCCGCTTGCCCTGCAGGCGCCCCTGCATGTCGGTCATCGCCAGCAGCACCGTGTCGATCGCGCCGCTGGCCGCCTGTGCGCGCAGCTGCTCGAGGGTCATCGTGGTCTCAGACGTAGCGGACATCGCCCGGGTGGTGCCCAACGCTCTCAGACGTGACGGACATCAGACCTTGAAGGTATAGGTTGTGTTCCTTAAGTGCAGCGGAGCGGGAGCGCGGTGGGCGACCTCAACGAAATCCTTACGCATCTGCAGGGCGAGCTGGGCCCGCTCGCCACAGCCCCCATGGAGCTCGAGGGCGGCATCACCAACCGCAACTTCCGCGTCACATTCGGCGGCGGCGAGTACGTCCTGCGCCTGCCCGGCAGGGACACCGAGCTGCTGGGCATCGACCGCCGGGCCGAGCGCATCGCCAGCGAGGCCGCCGCCGCCCTGGGCATCGCCCCGGAGGTGGCCGCCACCTACGATGACTGCCTGGTGACGCGCTTCCTCGTCGGCCGGGCGCTGCAGGCGCGCGAGCCGGCGGAGCACGTCGAGGAGATCGCGCGAGCCCTGCGCCGCTTCCACGACTCCCCCACGCGCATTCCCTCGAGCTTCTCGGTGCCTGAGCTGCTCGCGCGCTACGCGGACATCGTGCACGAGCGCGGCGGCACGCTCCCCGACGCCTACGCCCAGGCGCGGGGCGCCGCCGAGCGCATCGGCGCCGCGCTGCCGTGTACGCGGCCTCGACCCTGCCACAACGACCTGCTGGCCGCCAACTTCATCCGCGCGGAGCACGACGGGCGCGTGCTGATCGTCGACTGGGAGTACGCCGGGATGGGCGACGCGCGCTTTGACCTCGGCAACCTGTCCGTCAACAACCACTTCGACGCCGCCACCGACGAGCGCCTGCTGAGCGCCTATCACGGGCGCTCGCCCTCGCCGGGCGAGCACGCGGCGCTGGCGCTGATGCGCGTGCTCTCGGATGCACGCGAGGGAGCGTGGGGCGTCGTGCAGCGGCATGTCTCGGAGCTGGCCTTCGACTTCGACGGCTACGCGCGCGAGCACTTCGCGCGCATGAGCGCGACGGTCGCGCGGCCGGAGTTCGAGCGCTGGCTGGCGGCGGCGGGCGCGGAGCGGACGGAAGAGCACGATGGCCAGGCCGCGTGAGCTGCCCGACCGCGCGCGCGTGGTGATCGTCGGCGGCGGTGTGGGCGGCGCCTCGATCGCCTACCACCTGACGCAGCTGGGCGAGCGCGACGTGGTGCTGCTGGAGCGCAGCGAGCTGACCAGCGGCTCCACCTTCCACTCCGCCGGCCTGGTCGGGCAGCTGCGCTCGAGTCTGCCCCTGACGCGCATGATGATGGACTCGGTGGAGCTGTACGGCAGGCTGGACTGCGGCTGGGTGCAATGCGGCGGCATCCGCCTGGCGTGCACGCCCGAGCGCGAGCAGGAGGTGCTGCGTCAGGTCGCGTGGGCGAAGACGTTCGGGCTGCCGCTCGAGCTGATCTCGGCGCAGGAGGCACGCGAGCTGTTCCCGCTGATGAGCACCGACGGGGTGCGCTGCGGATCGCTGCTGTCGAGCGACGGCTACCTCGACCCCTCGCTGCTGACGATGGCGCTGGCGCAGGGCGCGCGCGAGGGCGGCGCGCAGATCTTCACGCACACGCGCGTCACCGCCGTCGACGTGGACACGAGCGTGCCCGGCCGCCGGCGCGTGCGCGGCGTGCAGAGCGAGTGGGGTCCGATCGAGGCGGAGGTGGTGGTGGACGCGGGCGGCATGTTCGCGGCTGAGATCGCGCGCATGGCGGGCGTGCGGGTGCCGATCGTGCCGTTCGCCCACGAGTACCTCGTGACCCAGCCCTTCCGCGAGCTCGGCGTGGGCGGGCAGCGCGTGCACCTGCCCACGCTGCGCGATCCCGACCTGTTGATCTACTTCCGCGAGGAGGGCGGCGGGCTGGTGATGGGCGGCTACGAGCGCTCCTCGGCCCCGTGGGCGCTGGACGAGCGCCTGCTCGACGCGATCCCCACGGACTTCAACGGCCGCCTGCTCGAAGAGGACTGGCCGCGCTTCGAGGAGATCGCCGCCAACTCGCGCCGGCGCGTGCCGGTCATGGACGAGATCACGGTCACACGCCTGATCAACGGTCCGGAGGCGTTCACCCCCGACAACGAGTTCTGTCTCGGCGAGAGCGAGGTGCGCGGCTTCTTCGTGGCCGCCGGCTTCTGCGCACACGGCCTGGCGGGGGCGGGCGGGATGGGCAAGGCGATGGCCGAGTGGATCCTGGCGGGCGAGCCCGAGCACGACGTGTGGGAGATGGACATCCGCCGCTTCGGAGCGCACTTCCGCTCGCCGGGCTACACGCTGGGGCGCGCCAAGGAGGTCTACGAGACCTACTACGACATCCGCTATCCCGGACACGAGCGCCAGGCAGGGCGACCGCTGCGGACCTCCAGTGCGTATGCGTGGCACGCCGAGCACGGCGCCGCCTTCGGCGAGAAGTCCGGCTGGGAGCGGGTCAACTGGTACCAGTCCAACGCTCCGGCGGGCGAGGAGTCGCTGCGCCCGCGCGGCTGGGCGGGCATGCACTGGTCGCCGGCGATCGGCGCCGAGCATGTGGCCACGCGCGAGCGCGCGGGGCTGTTCGACGAGTCCTCCTTCTCCAAGCTCGAGATCTCGGGGCCTGGCGCGGCGGACTTCCTGGAAGGACTGTGTGACAACCGCGTGGCGCGCGAGGTCGGGACGATCACCTACACGCAGATGCTCAACCGCCGCGGCGGCATCGAGTGCGACTTCACCGTCACGCGCGTCGAGGAGGAGCTGTTCTCGATCGTCACGGGCACGGCCTTCGGCAACCACGACCTCGGCTGGATCCGCCGGCACGCGCCGCTCGACGGCAGCGTGAGCTGCACGGACGTGACCGCGCGCTGGGCCTGCTTTGCCCTGTGGGGTCCGCGCGCGCGCGACATCCTCGCGCCGCTCACCCCCGACGCGCTCGACTTCCCCTACATGAACATGCGCGAGCTGACCGTCGGCTACGTGCCAGTGCGCGCGCTGCGGGTCACGTTCGTTGGTGAGCTCGGCTGGGAGCTGTACTGTCCGACCGAGTTCGGGGCGGGGCTGTGGCGGGCGCTGTGGGCGGCGGGCGAGCCGCACGGGATGATCGCGGGCGGCTACCGGGCGATCGACTCCATGCGGTTGGAGAAGGGCTACCGCGTGTGGGCCGCCGACATCACGCCCGAGGAGACGCCGTTCGAGGCGGGACTGGGGTTCTGCGTGAAGCGCGAGGGCGGCTTCCTCGGGGCCTCGGCGCTCGGGCTCGACACGGACGATGGATCGCCGCAGCCGGCCCAGCGGCTGCGCTGCCTGGTGCTCGAGGACCCGCGCTCTGTGGCGCTCGGCAACGAGCCGGTGCGTGTGGACGGCGAGCTGCTCGGGCGCGTGACCAGTGGTGGCTACGGCTACACCGTGGAGCGCTCGATCGCCTACGCCTACCTGCCAGCCGCGGTCGAGGTGGGCACGTCCGTGGAGGTCGACATCTTCGGCGAGTGGATCGCCGGCGAGGTCGTGCGCGAGCCGCTGTTCGACCCCAAGGGCGAGCGCGTCAGGTGAGCTTCGGCTAATCGTCGAGGTTTTCGAGGATCTCGTTGGCGCGCGACCACTGCTCGGGCGGGACCACGAGGTAGATGTCTCCGCGGCCGAAGCGGTCGAGCGGGTGGTCGGCCATACAACTGGCCTCGACACCCATGTTGCGCAGCTGATCGCGCCACGCCAGCGCCGTGGTCCGCTCCTCGAACACGCTCACGGTCTCCCAGCCCTCGAGGCGGGGGTCGCCGATCGACACCGCGTCTTCCTTCGCCGCGCGGCCCTTCAGAAATCGCGGGATCGGCACCCCACGAAGGGTAGGGCCTGCGACATGCCCGCCGAGCCGGGAGGCGCTCCGCGGCGAATCCCCCGCGCGGCCGGCTCAGCCGGCGAGCAGCGGCAGCAGCGCCTGCAGCTTGACCTCCGTCTCGGCGAGCTCGGCCGCGGGGTCGGAGTGGCGGACGATGCCGTTGCCGGCGTAGCAGTGGGCGACGTTCTCGCGCAGCAGCGCGCAGCGCAGCGCGACGCAGAACTCGCCGTCGCCGGTGGCGTCCGTCCAGCCGACCGGGCCCGTGTACCAGCCGCGGTCGAGACCCTCCAGCGCCGGTATCAGCGGCGCGGCGCGCCCGAGCGGCTCGCCGCCGACGGCGGGCGTGGGGTGCATCAGCTCGGCCAGTTCGAGCGCATCCATGGGAGCGGCCAGCTGGGCGCGGATGGGTGTGGCGAGGTGCTGGATGTTGGCGATGCGCGCGAGCTCCGGCTCGGGCGCGGAGGTCACCCACACCGCGTGCGGGCGCAGCGTGCGCTCGATGCGCCGGGCGACGATCGCGTGCTCCTCCCGGTAGCTGGCGTCGCGCAGGAGCTGCTCGCCGAGGTGCGCGTTGACGGCGGGGTCGGCGCTGCGCCGGCTCGAGCCGGCGAGCGCGAGCGTGCTCACGCGGTGGCCCTCGCGCCTGACGAGCAGCTCGGGGCTGGCCGCGATCAGCGTGGCCTCGCCGTGCCCCACGCAGAACACGAAGCACGACGGGAACTCCTCGCGGAGCACCCCGAACACGGCCGCCGGGTCATACGCGCGGGGGGCGTGCACCTGCACCTCGCGGGCGAGCACGATCTTCTGCAGCCTGCCGGTGTCGATCAGCTCGGTGGCACGGGCGACGGCCTGCTCGTAGTGCTCTGGCGGCATCGTGCTGGCAACCTGAAAGCGCCCGGTGGGCGCCGGGTCGAGCAGCGCTAGCGGCGCCGAGCGCAGCTCATCCAGGCGGCGCTCGAGGCGCTCGAGCAGCTGCTCGGGCAGATCGTCGGGGCAGGCGAGCGCGACCAGCGTCAGGCGTACGCTCGTGTCTCGTCCGCGCTGGCTGCGCACGAGCGCGACCTCGGGGACGGTCAACGAGGCCGGCGCGAACCCGCGCCAGTGTGGCGCGCCGCCGCCGTGGGGCGCGAACGCGAAGCCGCCGACCGCGATTGGACCCCCACCCACCCCGGCGCCGGCGGGCGGGTCCTCGGGATCTGCCACCGCCGCCGCCGCGAGCGCGCGCCAGCGGTCGGCCACGTCGGCGAAGCGCGACGGCCCCGCCGCCTGCAGGCTGGTGGCCTCCCCGAGCGCCGCCAGAGCCGCGCGTCCGCGGTCGGGCTGCTCGAACACGAACCAGCGCTCGCCCGGCCGGCGCGAGGCGCACACGACTGCCGAGGGATCCACGCCGCCGTCCAGCTCCACCGAGATGCTCGCCAGCACCTCCCCGCCCGCGCGCCGCGCGCGTCTGACGGCAAGCGCGAGGCGCGCGGCCAGACGCTCGCGGTCACGCTCGCTGAGGGCGAACGTGGGCTGGGGCTGGCCGGCGCCGGCGGGGCTGTGGGGTGGGTGCTCAGAGCGGGCGCGGACGCGCGCCATCACGTTTCGCTGCGCCCGCGCGAGATCGCGATCTCACCGGTGCGCATCATCTCGATCAGGCCGAACGGGCGGACCATCGTCTCGAACGCCTCGATCTTCTCGGTCGTGCCGGTGACCTCGAGGATGATCGCGCGCTTGGTCACGTCCACGACCTTGCCGCGGAAGATCTCCGAGATCTGCATCAGCTCGCCGCGCTGCGCGCCGTCGGCGTTGACCTTGAACAGCGCGAGCTCGCGGGCGACCGTGTCGGCGGGCTCGAGATCGCGGATCTTCAGGACGTTGACGAGCTTGTGGAGCTGCTTTGTGACCTGGTCGATGGGGTGCAGCGCGCCGTCCACGGTGAGCGTCACCCGTGAGACCTGGGTGTCCTCGGTGGGGCCGACGGTGAGCGTGTCGATGTTGAAGCCGCGCCTGGCGAACAGGCCGGCGATGCGCGTGAGCACGCCCGACTTGTTTTCCACGAGGATCGACAGCACGTGCTTGCGGCCCGTGCGCATGTTGGTCGACGCTTCGAGCTCCTCGAGGCTGAGCGGGACCTTGGTGCCGGGTTCACCCATGATGGTCACCCGACCATCTCGCGCGCGGCGGAGCCGGCGGGGATCATGGGGTAGGTGTTCTCCTCGCGCGTCACCCGCACGTCCACCAGCACGGGGCCGTCGGTGGCGATCGCCCGCTTCATGTCCTCGACGAGCGTGTGCTTGTCGGTGAAGCGCATGCCGGTCACCCCGTGGGCCTCGGCGAGCTTGACGAAGTCGGGGAACTCGCCCATGTCCACTTGGCTGTATTTGCCGTCCCAGAACAGCTCCTGCCACTGGCGGACCATGCCCAGGTAGCCGTTGTTCATGATGAAGATCTTCACCGGGATGCCGTTCTGCGCGCACGTGGAGAGCTCCTGCGCGTTCATCTGCACCGAGCCGTCTCCCACGAGGCCGCACACGAGCTGCTCGGGGCAGCCGACGGCCGCGCCCATCGCCGCGGGCAGGCCGAAGCCCATCGTGCCCAGGCCACCGGAGTTGATCCACCGCCGTGGCGCCGGGAAGTCGTAGTACTGGGCTGCCCACATCTGGTGCTGGCCGACGTCGCTGACCACGATCGCCTCGCCGCCGGTGGCCTCGTACAGCGCCTTGACCATGTACTGCGGCTTGATCTCGGCGTCCGCGCTGTCCTCGAAGCTCAGCGGGTACTTGGCTTTCCAGCCTTCGATCCTGCTCCACCACGCATCCAGGCGCTCGCGCTCGGCGCCGATCGCGCGGTACTCGATGATGAGCTTGGCGAGCACGTTCTTGGCGTCGCCCACGATGGGGATGTGGGCGGGCACGTTCTTGGAGATCTCCGCCGGGTCAACGTCGATGTGGATGAACTTGGCGCGGGGGGCGAACTCGGAGAGCTTGCCCGTGATGCGATCGTCGAAGCGGGCGCCCACCGCGCAGATCAGGTCGGCCTCGTCCATCGCGTAGTTGGCCGCGCGCGTGCCGTGCATGCCGAGCATGCCCAACCACTGGGGATTAGGTTCCCGCCCGCCCTCCCGCCCGCCCTCCACCGTGGCGGGGAAGGCGCCGAGCCCCATGAGCGTGCAGGTGACGGGGAAGCGGTCTGAGGTGGCGAACTCGATCAGCTCGGCGGAGGCGTTGGCGTTGACCACGCCGCCGCCGGCGTAGATGACCGGCCGCTGGGCGGCGGCCAGCGCCTTGGCGGCCTGGCGGATCTGCTTCTGGTTGCCATCGATCTTCGGCTGATAGCCGGGCAGGCGCAGGTCGGTGACCGGCTCGTAGTCGATCTCCGCGCGGGAGAGGTCCATGGGGATGTCCACGAGCACCGGACCGGGCCGTCCGGAGCGCGCGATGTGGAAGGCCTCGTGGATCGCCCGGGGGATCTCCGTCGGGTGCTGGATCATGAACGAGTGCTTGACCACCGGCATCGTGATGCCGATCGTGTCCGCCTCCTGGAAGCCGTCGGTGCCGAGCAGCTCGGTGCGCACCTGGCCGGTGATGAAGACGGTCGGCGTGGAGTCCATCATCGCGTCGCAGATCGGCGTCACCAGGTTGGTCGCGCCCGGACCGCTGGTGGCGAAGGCCACGCCGACCTTGCCGGTGGCGCGGGCGTATCCCTCGGCCGCATGCCCGCCGCCGGCCTCGTGGCGGACGAGGATGTGGCGGATGCCGCCGGTGACGAACGCATCATAGGTGGGGAGGTTGGCGCCGCCGGGCAGGCCGAAGACGACGTCCACGCCCTCCGCCTTCAGACATTCCATCAACGCGTCAACCGCCCGCATATCGCCGACCTCCTTCCGTCAATTTGGGGAAAAAGCCAGTGTACCAGCGGGTTTGCGCGCCCCCTCAGGACAGTCCGAGCGCCACGCCGATTGTCAGCGAGATGGCTCCGCCGACCGTGACGATGAGCAGCGACGAGCGCATCGAGACGCCGAGAAAGCGTTTTCTGACCCAGGCGATCACGAGCAACTCGATCGCCACCACTATGCCGGCCACGATCAGCGCTTTGTGGACGTTGGAGATGAAGAACGGCAGCGTGTGGAAGATCCCGCCGAGCGTGGTCATCGCGCCGGTGATCGAGCCGCGCACGACCGCCGAGCCGCGGCCGGTCAGCTCGCCGGTGTCGGACAGGGCCTCCGACCAGCCCATGCTCACGCCCGCGCCGAGCGCGACGCCGAAGCCGACGAGCAGCGCGGTGTGGAAGCTCGAGGAGATGGCGGCGGCGAAGATCGGCGCCAGCGATGACACGGTGCCGTCGATCATGCCCACGAGCGCGGGCTGTACGACGCGCAGCACGAAGTCGCGCTCGTCCTCGAAGCCCGCCCGCTTGATCAAGCGCGCTATGAACGACGCGGGCGCCTGTGGCGCTGCCTCTACCTGGGTGCTCATGGCATCGACAGCCTAGGTCAAGCACCGGATTAGGTCAGCCGAATTCGGCTTAGGGAAGCCGAACTCCGGCGCAGCGAGGTGGCGCGGACGCGTCCGCGCTCAGCGCGAGGGAGCGGAGGGAACGCGCTCCCAGGATTCGGGCGCGATGGCCACGTCGGGGAACTCGAGCTCGGCGCCGCAGCGGGTGCACAGCGCGTCGTAGAGCTTGGTCACCTTGCCGCACTCCGGGCACTCCCGGCGCAGCTCGTCGCGCTCGAAGCGGTAGGCCATGGCGGCGAACAGGCCGAGGAAGGGCACCGCCCCGGAGATCAGGAACCACAACCAGAACGAGCTGCCCTTGTACTTGCCGACCATCCCCCCGCAGATCCCGAAGGAGGTCGCGATGAGGACGTAGGCCATCGCCGGCGGCGCGCCCTACAGCAGGATTCGCAACGCCCAGATGACGCCGACCACGGCTGCCACCAGGATCACGGTGCTGAACAGGAAGGACAGCACGTGGCCGATGATGCCGAGCAGCAGCCAGGCGGCCACCAGCAGCACCACCGCGGCCAACGCCGTCCTACCGAAAGACCTGGAAGATGACTCTTCGTTCATGGCGATCTTCCTGGATGGTAGCGCGGCCGGACAGGAACTCCTACCCCTGCCCGGCCGCGCCGCCACTGCGCCGGCCGAGGGAAGCCGGCGCTGGTCGCTGCGGAGGGATCACTACATGCGACCCAACCGGCCGAGCTCGCGTGTCATCCTTGCCGTTGCGATGTCAACGTTGCTGATACCCGCCCGTCCGTGCCGCGCACCCGTGCCCACGCTGGTGAGCTGGTAGCGGCGGATACGCGGCCCGCGGTGCTGGGCATCAATCTGTTCCTCGGGCAACAGGATGAACCGCCGAGGAGATGAAACGCTGGGGTGGTTTGCTGAACGGTCCATGGCCACCATATTGGCGCGAGCGACCTCGCTTGCCTTTGGCCGGCCGTCCAAAATGTGCTGCGCACGGATGTCCGCTTTGCTCGTGCCGACCCAAACTGTATAACTATAGATATACAGAGTTCGTCGTGGGGAACACCGCCGCCGTCACGTCCCGAGCTGCTCGTGCACCAGACGCGCGACCTCTGTGCCGTCCGCGCGCCCCCGGGTCTCGCGCATGACGTGCCCGACGATCGGGCCGATCGCCTTGGCGTTGCCCTCGCGCACGCGCTGGGCGGCGTCGGCGTTGGCCTCGAGCGCAGCGGCGACGATCGCGGCAAGCTCGTCGCCGCCGTCGAGCGCGGCCAGGCCCTCGGCCTGGACGATCGCCCGCGGGTCGCCGCCCTCGGCGACGAGCGTGTCGAGCACCTGGCGGGCGGCCCCCACACTCACCTGCTTGGCGGCCACCATCGCGACGAGCGACGCGAGGGCGGCGGGGGTGACACGCGAGTGCAACGGATCGCCATCAGCGCCGCCGGCGGCGCCCTCGCCCGCGGCCAGGCGGACGGCGAGCTCGCCGGCGATCCAGTTGGCGAGCGCCTGTGGGGGCGCCGGCGGCTCGCCCTGCGGGGACGCTTGGGCGCCGGCGGCGAGCGCCGCCTCGAGGTAGTCGCCGAGCTCGGCGCGAAAGGCGAGCAGCTGCGCGCTCTCGGCGCTCAGGCCGAGCTCGCGCTCGAAGCGCACCGCCCGCTCGGCGGGCAGCTCGGACATGGCGGCCTGGGCGGCGGCGAGCATGTGCTCGTCGATGGCCACGGGCAGCAGGTCGGGCTCGGGGAAGTAGCGGTAGTCGTGGGCCTCCTCCTTGGAGCGCAGCGAGGTGATGTGCTCGGAGGCGGGATCGAAGTGGAGCGTCTCCTGGACCACTTGGCCGCCACCGTCCAGGATCCGGCGCTGGCGGGCGATCTCGGCCCTGATGCCGCGTTCGATGAAGCGGAAGGAGTTCATGTTCTTCAGCTCGGTCTTGACGCCGAGCTCCTCCGTGCCGGCGGGACGGAGCGAGATGTTGGCGTCGCAGCGCAGCGAGCCCTCCTCCATGTTCACGTCGCTCACGCCGAGCTGGCGGAGCGTGGTGCGCAGCAGCTTGAGCCACTCGCTGGCCTGCTCGGGCGTGCGCAGGTCGGGCTCGGTGACGATCTCGGCGAGTGGCGTGCCGCCGCGGTTGAAGTCCACGATGGACGCGTCCGAGCCGTGGATGCGCCCGGAGGCGCCCTCGTGGATGAGCTTGGCGGCGTCCTCCTCGAGGTGCACGCGGTGGATGCGCACGTCGCCCAGCCTGCCGCCGCGGCACAGCGGCTCGTCGTACTGGGAGATCTGGTAGCCCTTGGGGAGATCGGGATAGAAGTAGTTCTTGCGGTGGAAGATCGAGCGTGGGGCGAGCTCGGAGCCGAGCGCCAGCCCGATCACCAGCCCGAGGTGGACGGCCTGGGCGTTGGCCACGGGGAGGCTCCCCGGCAGCCCGAGACAGACGGCGCAGGTGCGCGTGTTGGGGGGCTCGCCGAAGGACAGCTCGCAGCCGCAGAACATCTTCGTGCGGGTGGCGAGCTGCACGTGTATCTCGAGTCCGATGACGGGCTCGTATGGGTCTTGTTTAGAGGAGCCGCCTGCCGGCGGCTGGGCGGGCGTGCGCGGTTGCTCAGACATGGGCCGCGGTCGCATCGAAGCCGATGGCCTGCTCGAGCGCATACGCGGCGTCGAGCAGCTTGTTCTCGCTGAAGGCCGGCCCGGCGAGCTGCAGGCCGACGGGCAGCCCGCCGCCGTGCGGCCCGACGCCGTCGCTCTGCGCGCTGAGGCCGCCGGGGATGGAGATGGCGGGGATGCCGGCGAGGGACATGGGCACGGTGAAGTAGTCGCTGAGGTACATCGCCCATGGATCGGCGGTCTTCTCCCCCAGCCCGAACGCGACGCCGGGCGAGGTCGGGGTGGCGATCAGATCGACGCCCTGGAAGGCGGCGGCGAAGTCCTGGGCGACCTTCGTGCGCACGCGCTGGGCGCGGCCGTAGTAGGCGTCGTAGTAGCCCGAGGACAGCGCGTAGGTGCCGAGCATGATGCGCCGCCTGACCTCCGGCCCGAAGCCGTCGTGGCGGGTACGGGTGTACATGTCCAGCAGGTCGCTGGCGTTCTCTGCGCGCAGGCCGTAGCGGACGCCGTCGAAGCGCGCGAGGTTGGAGCTCGCCTCCGAGGGGGCGAGCACATAGTAGGCCGAGAGTGCATGCGGGGCGTGTGGCAGCTGCACCTCCTCGACGCTTGCCCCGAGTTGCTCGGCGAGCGTCAGCGCGCTCTCGAAGCAGGCGCGCACGCCCGGCTCGATGGAGGCCCCCGAGGCATCATCCAGCCCGGCGGGGACGCCGACCCGCAGACCGTCCAGGCGCTCGGCGGTGGGCAGCTCGATCTCGTGCGGGGAGACCAGCGAGGTGGCGTCGCATGGGTCGTGCCCGACCATGTGCCTGAGCAGCAGTGCCGCATCGGTGACGTCGCGGGTGAGCGGACCGGCCTGGTCGAGTGAGGATGCGAACGCGATCATCCCGTAGCGGGAGATGGACCCGTAGGTCGGTTTCAGCCCGACGATCCCGCACAGCGCGGCCGGCTGGCGGATCGAGCCGCCGGTGTCCGTGCCGAGCGCCCACGGAGCGAGGCCGGCGGCGACCGCGGCGGCGCTCCCGCCCGAGGAGCCGCCGGGCACGCGCGCGCGGTCCCACGGGTTGAGCGTCGGCCCGAACGCCGAGTTCTCCGTCGAGGAGCCCATGGCGAACTCGTCCTGGTTGGTCTTGGCGAGCAGCGTGGCGCCCGCCTCGCGCAGGCGCGAGACGGCGGTGGCGGTGTACGGCGGCTCGTAGCCCTCCAGGATCCGCGACCCCGACTGGCTGGACACGCCCTCCGTGCAGAACAGGTCCTTGACGGCGAGCGGCAGCCCTGCGAGCGGCCCGACGGGCACCTCGGGAACGCCTGGCGATGTCCACGTGAAGCAGTTGAGGCCGCCGCGCTCGACGTCCCCGCCGTGCTCGACGGCGCGCCCCCGGTAGAACGCGAACAGCTCCGCCGCATCCAGCTCGCCCGCGCCGATCGCGGCGATCGCCTGCGCCGCGGACAGCTCCAGCATGGCGGTGTCGCTCATGCCTGCGGGCTTGGGACTAGAAAGCCGTCATCGCTGACGGCCGGCGCCTGCGCGAGCGCGACCTCGCGGGGCAGGCACGGGCGCGGCTCGTCGGGTCGCAGGGCGCCGGTGACGTCTATGACGTGCGAGGTGGGAACGACGTCATCGAGATCGAGCTCGCCGATCCTGGCCACGTGGTCGAGCACCGCCGAGAGCTCGCGGGCCATCGGCTCGATCTCCTCCTCGGCGAGCGCCAGACGCGCCAGCCGGGCCACGTGCAGAACCTCCTCGCGTCCGATCACAGTGGCGCATTCTAGGGGCCACCCCTCAGCGCCTCTTCCCCGGCGGGCCGGCGGCGCTCAGGCGGTCGCCGCACCCGGGGGCTCGGGGGAGCCCGGGGGTGGGACCGGCGGTGGCGCCGGCGCGGGACTTGACGGCGCGGACGGCGCGCCCGCCTGGCCGGAGGCGCTCGCACCGCCGGCGCCACCCGCATCGCCGCCGCCCGACCCCGCCAGCCCGCTGACCCCTCCGCCCGCCTGGGCGCGAACGTCCGCCAGGGAGGCGCCTTCGTCCTGCATGGCGAGATAGCCGCCGTAGGTGATCGCCGCGGCGGCGATCAGACCCAACCAGATGCCGATCTTGATGCCCACGGAGGTGTGCACCCCGCCGAAGCTGGCGTTGAAGGTGGGATGGTGGACGATGCGGTAGATGATCAGCACACAAGACAACGCACCGAGCACGAGCACCACCACCGCCGGCTGCACGGGCGACTCGAAGTCGAACAGGCCGGCCCTGAGCGCCACCGCGACCAGCGCCACGATGATCGTGAGCAGCCAGATCCAGCGGCTGTTCGTGAACGTGTGCCAGCCGTTGTAGCTGAAGCTGCCGCCAACGTTCACTCCGTCGACCGACGCGACGTTGCTGCTGATGCCGTACCAGTCGAAGAAGAACAGGAAGATGAAGAACAGGACGGCGCCCGCGCCGATGATCTGGTCGGAGCGGCGCAGGCGTGTGGCGTCGAAGTTCATCGTGGCTGACCCCCGTGCGTCGTGGTGAGTACGACCACCCGCCCCGACGGCAGGCAGGAGATTGCATCTGTTATTACAAAGTTCCTCGCGCGGGGATTCACTCCTGCACGAATGTCCGAACGAGCTGCCTCCACGGGAGCCCGCGATGTGGAGGGCTGAGCGGGTGCGTCCTACGGGCGCGGGCGCAGAGGTGGTTCCGCGGGCTTGTACAACCCAGGGCGTTCGTCGCGGAGCGCCTGCCAGGCGCCGGCGAGGATCGCCACCGAGCCCGCCAGCGCCAGCCATGCGCCGATGCACACCTCGCTCGCGTGGTCGGGGCGCTCGAGCACCCTGACGACCGCCGCGATCACCGCCAGCAGGCCGAGGAGCACGCACCACACGGCGGTGGACACCGGCAGCGCGGTGGAGCGCTCGGTGAGCGCGCTCGCCACCATCGCGAGTGCGGCGGCGGTGGCGGCGAGCAGCAGCACCACGCCCGGGCCGAACGTGTCCCAGGCATCGAGCGTGCCGGTCGGGCCTTCGTAGGAGCGCTCGAACAGCGACACGATCACGCAGATCGCCCCCGCGAGCGCCAGCAGCTCTCCCAGGCGCAGGCGCTTGAGCATCAGCCTCGGTCCTCGGCCTCCGCCAGCAGGGTTTCGAGCTCGGCCTGGTAGCGGGCCGCCTGCAGCGTGTTGCGCAGCAGCAGCGCGATCGTCATCGGGCCCACCCCGCCGGGCACCGGCGTGATCGCCGAGGCGAGCTCCACCACCTGCCCGAAGTCCACGTCGCCGACCAGCCCGCTCTTGTTGCCCGCCTGCTCGGGCGTGAGGCGGTTCATGCCCACGTCGATCACCACCGCGCCCGACTTGACGAACTCGCGGGTCACCAGCCGCGCCCGGCCCACGGCCACGATCAGGATGTCCGCGCGCGAGCACACCGCGGGCAGGTCCCGGGTGCGGGAGTGGCAGTTGGTGACGGTCGCGTTGGCCGCCAGCAGGAGCTGGGCCATGGGCTTGCCGAACAGGTTCGAGCGCCCCACCACAACCGCCTCCGCGCCCTCCAGCTCCACGCCCGTGTCTGCCAGCAGCTCCAGCACCCCCAGGGGAGTGCACGGTCGCAGCCCTGCGCGCCCGAGCGCGAGCAGCCCGGCGTTCACGGGTGTGAGGCCGTCGACGTCCTTCTCGGGGCTGATGATTCCCGTCAGGGCCGGCCCGTCGAGGTGCTCGGGCACGGGGAGCTGCAGCAGCACGCCGTTGACGGCCGCGTCGGCGTTCAGGCGCTCGAGCTCCTCGGCGACCTCCTCGAAGCTCGCGTTCGCCGGCAGGCGCCGGTCGAACGGGGTCATGCCCACCTCCGCGCAGGCCCGCTGCTTGCCCCCCACGTACACCGCCGACGCCGGATCCTCGCCCACGAGCACCGTCGCCAACCCCGGCGGGCGGCCCGTCTCGCGCACGAAGGCCTCGACCTCGCGCGCCACTCCGGCGCGCACCCGCGCGGCGATCGCTTTGCCGTCGATGATCGTGGCGCTCATTGTCAGCTTTAGATGCTATGGGTTTGCACGGGCGCATCCGTGTGCGACGCGCCGGGCGCCGGCGCGTCAACGGCGGCTGACGGGGGCGTACTCGGCCATCAGCTTGCGCTCGGAGCCGTCGCCGGCGAAGCGCACCACGATCACCCCTCCCGGCTCCACCCCCGTCACCACGCCCTCGCCGAAGGCGGCGTGCACGACGTCCTCGCCCAGGCGGAACCGGTCGCCCGCGGCGCTCGCGGGCTCCCCACCGCCCACCAGCCAGCCGCCCCCGGTCGCCGTCCCGCCACGCCGGCTGGCGCGGGCGCCCGGGGCGGAGGCGGCGCCGACCCCGGATCCGCCCGACAGCGAGGCGGCCCGGAAGAAGCTCTCCTGGGGCTCGTCCAGGAGCTCCGCGGGGATCTCGTCGAGGAAGCGGCTGCGCAGCCCGTAGGTCTGCGCGCCGAACACCGCCCGGCGACGCGCGTGGGTGAGGTACAGGCGGCGCATGGCGCGGGTGATGCCCACGTAGAACAGCCGGCGCTCCTCCTCGAGGCCGCCCTCGTCGATCGCGCGCGAGTGCGGGAACACGCCGTCCTCGCAACCCGTGATGAACACCACCGGGTACTCGAGGCCCTTGGCGTTGTGGAGGGTCATCAGCGTCACCAGCCCCTCGTCGCTGCGCGTGTCCGCGTCGGCGACGAGCGCGATCTGCTGGAGGAACACGTCGAGCGTGCCCTCGGGTGTGCGGGGATCTCGATCGGCGCCGGCGTCGAACTCGCGCCCCACCTCCACCAGCTCCTCGAGGTTCTCGATCCGGCCCTGGGCCTCGATCGTCCGCTCGGCCTCGAGCGCCTCCACGTATCCCGTCTGCGCGAGCACCGCCTCGATCACCTCCGCCACCGGGGCCGCCCGCTCCGGCTGCGCCGACTCCTCTGCGCGCGACTCCCCGTCGCCGGGCGCGGACCCGCGCGCCCCCAACTCGTCCGGCCCCCCGTCGCCGGGAGCGGGCCCGCGCGCGCCCCCCTCGTCCCGCCCGGCCTCGGCGGAGAGGCCGGCCATGGCCCGCAGCTCGCCCATCGTGTCCATGAACCGCCGCAACGCCTTCACCGCCGCGGCGCCGAGCCCGGGCACGGCGTCGGGCTGGGCGGCCGCCTCCCACACCGATATGCCGACGCTCGCCGCGTGGGACACCACGCGCGCGAGCGAGGTCTGGCCGATCCCCCGCCGCGGCGAGTTGACCACGCGGCTGAAGCTCACCACGTCGTAGGGGTTGGCCAGCAGCGACAGGTAGGCGATCGCATCCTTGATCTCCGCGCGCTCGTAGAACTTCGTGCCGCCGATCACCTGATAGGCGATCTCGTTGCGCACCAGCGCATCCTCGATCACGCGCGACAGCGCGTTCGTGCGGTACAGGACCGCGATCTCCGCCCGTCCGACCTGCTCGTCGTCGAGCAGACGCTGGATCTCGCCGACCACGAACCGGGCCTCCGCGTGCTCGTCGTCGAGGACACGCAAGCGGATCTGCTCGCCCTGCCCCAGTTCGCTCCACAGGCGCTTTGCGATCCCACCGCGGTTGTTGGCGATCACCGCGTTGGCCGCCGCGAGGATCGTCTCGGTCGAGCGGTAGTTCTGCTCGAGCTTGACCACGCGCGCGTCCGGGAAGTCGTCGCGGAAGTCCAAGATGTTCCTCACATCAGCCCCTCTGAAGCTGTAAATGGAGTTGTGGGTGACCAGATCGTTGGCGACGAAGTTGTGGACGCCTTCAACGTCGAGGTCGTACACCGGTACGCCGAGCGGAACCCTCTCAACGTTCGCGATCACATCAAACTCGCCATCGGCACCGATCATCACCATGCCGGGCCGCAGCGAGGAGGCCGGCAAGAACGGAAGCGCATTGGCTAGGCCATCTGCGTTACGGGCAAGTCGCGCGTTCATCTGGAGATGGACATCGAGCTCGCTGCGCACTCGCTCCGCTGTCGCGAGCAGCGAGCGCATGTCCTTCGAGGCCGTCTCGTAGCGCCATCCGGCAGACCCGCGCCGTGCGGGTCTAATGCTGAGCCCAAGACGTTCGAGCGTCTCCCTACCGTGCACGTCGTAACCAAACATGGCGATACGGTGCATCGGGGAAGCGCCGCGCCGGTCCCCACAGAGCGTCACGACCATACGACGACGCACGCGAGACGACTCACGCCTACCCGATGTATGCCCATATGGGGTGACGTGCGGAAAGCGGAAGCTGAGCCCCTCGTCAGCGAACAGCCGTTGCGCCGCCGCCTCGGTATCCAGTTTGGCGAACACGCGGTCGAGCAGATCCTGGTTGCCGACGACACTGTCACGTGCCTTCGGCGAAGGCCTCGCATAGAAGGGAAGCGTCGGCAAGCCATAACGAGCAGAAAGCACGTGCTCAGCCACCCGCGCCTCCGCATCACTGGCGTGCACCGACACCACCCAGGCTGCATCGGCACCCTCAGTGTTGACCCTCATGCGCACGCCAACAACAGGCTTGGCCTGGCCTGCGGTATATGTCCGAGATGTCCCAACGCGGAATCCCATACCGCGCTTCCACATCACGTACGTCATGTGCAGTTGGGGTGTCTTGCCCACCACGAATCCCGCAAAGTGCACGTGATCCGACGTACTGACAAGTTAACGTCCCGACGCTGTGGTGACGGCGATGCCATGTGAGACGCCAGCCACATGGCAGCGCGTAACAGTTGCCGGACGAAAAGCGCCGCTGCCGTAGCAGGCAAGGATCTGTTCGCCTGATCGCACGTCCTCGATCGGCCGCTGCTTTCCGTCTCCCATCGTGATGAGCGTTCCCTCAACTAGACACTGCGAGTCGTCCCCCACGACCGCCAGGTTGCGGTGCCCAACCGGGCCCGCGTAGGTGGGTCGATCGGACGGGTGGGCCACCGATCCATCGCCGCCGCCCGGCGGGCGCCCGCCGCCGACGAGCAGCTGCAGCAGCCGGTACTGGGCGTGGTTGGTGTCCTGGTACTCGTCCACGAGCACGTGGCGAAAGGTCTCCTGATAGCGCTCGCGGACCTCCTCGAACAGCTCCAGCAGGTTGACCGTCCTGAACAGCAGGTCGTCGAAGTCCATCGCGTTCATGCGGTGCAGGTCGCGCTCGTAGATGTCGTACACGTCGGCGAGCATCTCCTCGAACGGCGAGCCCACCTGCTGGCGGTAGCTCTCCGCGTCGCACAGGCGGTTCTTCAGCGCCGAGATCTGGTTGTGGATGGCGGCCGGGGTGTAGCGCTTGGGGTCCACGCCCACGGCGTCCGCCGAGCGCTTGGTCAGGCGCCGCGCGTCCGCCTGGTCGTAGATCGTGAACTGGCGCGTGTACCCGAGGCGCTCCGCCTCGACCCGCAGGATGCGCGCGCACGCGGCATGGAAGGTCATCAGCCACATCCCGCGGGTGCCGTGTCCGAGCAGCTGCTCGACCCGCTCGCGCATCTCCCGGGCGGCCTTGTTGGTGAACGTGATCGACAGGATCTCCCCCGCCTGCGCCTGGTCGGTGTAGATCAGGAAGGCGATCCTGTGGGCGAGCACGCGCGTCTTGCCCGAGCCGGCGCCCGCCAGGATCAGCAGCGGCCCATCGCCGTGCGTGACCGCCTCGCGTTGGGGCTCGTTGAGGTCCTCCAGCAGCTCCTGGAGGTGCTCGGCATGCGGGTTGACGGCCATCACAGCCCAGCATAGATGCGGGTTCGGCCGCAGGCACGCGGGCTACCGCGGAGCGCCACGCGCCCGGTGGGCACGGCCTGCGGGGCGAGGGCGTCGCTCAGCCGCCGGCGGGATTGGGGCCGCGCACGCTCCGCAGCGGCCTGACCTCGGCCGTCGGCTGGGGCCCGCCGTCGGAGAGCTCCCCCTCCGGGGACGATGCCGCGAGCTGGCGTTCGAGCGTGACGATGCGGCTGGAGAGCGCCTGGATGGCCTCGGCGATCGGGTCGGGCAGGTGGATCCAGTCGGCGTCCGGACCCTCCATGCGCTTGCCGTCCACGCGCACCGGGTGACCCGGGTTGCCCACCACCGTGGAGTTCGCCGGCACGTCGGTGATGACCACGCTGTTGGCGCCGATCTTGGCGCCGTGACCGACCGTGATCGGCCCCAGCAGCTTGGCGCCGGAGCCGATCGTCACGTTGTCCTCGACGGTCGGGTGGCGCTTGCCGGTGGCGAAGCCCGTCCCCCCGAGGGTGACGCCCTGGTAGAGGGTCACGTCCCGGCCGATGTCAGCGGTCTCGCCGATCACCACGCCGGCGCCGTGGTCGATGAACAGACCGCCGCCGATGCGCGCCGCCGGGTGGATCTCGATGCCGGTGAGCGCGCGTGTGAACATCGAGATCAGGCGGGGCAGCAGCGGCACCTCGGCGAGATACATGGCGTGGGCGACGCGGTAGGCGAGCAGCGCGTGGATCCCCGGCCACGTCGCCAGGATCTCCGTGCGCGCCACGCCGCGGGCGGCGGGATCGCGATCGCGCGCCGCACGCACGTCACAACGGACCTCGCTCACAACCCGCCCGACTCTGCCGAGACCGGTCATGCCAACAGCGTAGCGGCAATCACGGAGATAATTGCCCACGCAACCGCATTGCGTGCACCACGCGACCCGCGGGCGCCCCCCTCAGGGCGCCCCCTAAATATGTACTTCACATGTCGCTCACAACGCGTCAGGGCGCGAAGAAGGCTTGGGAGACGTAGCGCTCGCCCGAGTCGGGCACCATCACCACGATCCGGCTGCCCTTCGCCTCCGGGCGGGCGGCCACCTGCAGGGCGGCCCACAGCGCGGCCCCGGAGGAGATCCCCGCGAGCAGGCCCACGCGCCTGGCGCACGTCCATGCCGTTTGGATCGCGTCGTCGTCGCTCACCGCGATCACCTCGTCGATCAGCTCGCGGTTGAGCACCGATGGGACGAACCCCGCGCCGATGCCCTGGATGCGGTGCGGGCCAGGGCGTCCGCCCGACAGCACCGCCGAGCCGCGCGGCTCGACCGCCACCACCCGCAGCTTCGGGTTGGCGTGCTCGCGCAGGTACTCGCCCACGCCGGTGATCGTCCCGCCGGTGCCCACACCCGCCACCAGCACGTCCACCCGCCCGTCGAGGGCGTTCTCGATCTCCGGCCCGGTCGTGCGCCGGTGGATCTCGGGATTGGCCGGATTGGAGAACTGGTCGGGCAGGAACACGTCCTCCTCCTGCGCCATCGCCCGCGCCGCCGCCACCGCCTCGCCCATGCCCCCGAGGGACTCCGTGATCTGCACGCGCGCGCCGTACAGCCGCAGCAGGCACTCGCGCTCGCGGCTCATGCCCTGGGGCAGCGTCAGCACCAGCTCATAGCCCTTGGCCGCGCACACGAACGCCAGCGCGATGCCGGTGTTGCCGCTGGTGGCCTCCACGATCAGCGAGCGTCCCGGCTCGATCCGACCTTCCGCCTCGGCCGCCTCGATCATCGCCACGCCGATCCGGTCCTTGACGCTCCCCCCCGGGTTGAACGCCTCCAGCTTGGCGAACAGCTCCACGCCGTTCTCCGCCGCGGGCGTCCCCTCGAGCATCCGCGGCATCCCCACCAACGGTGTGCCGCCCACCAATTCGGCAATGTTGATCGGGATTCGGGACATCGACCGCAACGACAATAGTGCAGACACCTGCACGCGGCCGGGGAAGTCCGATCAGCCCTTGGGCTTCGGCTTGCGCGTCGGCGGCTGGGGCGCCAGGCGCACGCTCGCGGTCCGCGCCAGCGAGGGCAGCGGCGAGCTCTTGACGAGCAGCAGGCTCGCGTTCAGGCGCCCGTGATGCGCCCGCAGCAGCGCTCGTCCCGCGCGGTTGAGCTTCACGCTCACCGACACCCGCCTGCCGGCGGAGATCGTGAACACCGCCGTGCCGATCGTCTTCAGCATGAACCGGTGGTGACCGAGCTTCAAGCGCACACGCAGCCTAAGCTTGCCGCTGCAGCGCCCCAGGCCCGTCCCCACGAGCTTGAACACCGCCAGCTTGTGGCGTTGCACCGAGATCTTCTTGCTCAGCAGCGATGCCCCGCACACGTCTGCGCCGGAGGGCCCGAGCGCGAGCACCCCTCCGACCCCCGACTGCAGGGCGCCCTGGCCCGTACCACCGCTGCCGGTGCCGCCAGAGGAGCCATCTTCGCCGCCGCTCGTTTCTCCGTGCTTGCCCCCTCGTCCGCCCGGTTCGGTGTAGGTGAACCGGTCGGCCGGCGTCGTTTCGCTGACGCCGTCCGGCGTCACCACCGTGACGTCCACCGTGCCCACGTGGCCCCCGGGCGAGATCGCGTTGATCGCTTCGTCACCTTCGGCTTCGAACTTGGCCTTCTTGGAACCGAACCGCACTTCCGTGGCCGTCTGGAGGAACTTGCCTTCGATCTTCACGGCGGTCCCGCCCGCATTCGTCCCCGAAGTGGGCGCGATCGACGTGACCTCGGGATGTTCGTAGGTGAATTCGTCAGCCGGGTTGGCTTTTTCGCTCGTGCCGACCGGCGTCGTGACGGTGATGTGCACGGTGCCCGTGCCCGGCGGCGAGATGGCCTTGATCACGCTCGCCGACACTTCTTCGAATTTCGCTTCGACCTTCCCCGCGGCGGATTCGAAGAACACCTTCGTGGCGCCCATGAAGTGCTGGCCCGTGATCGTCACCGGTGTCCCCCCCTGGGGCGGGCCGCTCGCCGGTTTCACCGACTGGATCGCCGGCCCGGGCCCGAACGCCCACGCCGTGCCTTCGCGCCCGCCGTTGCCGGGAGCGCCGATCAGCTCGACTTCTCCGCCGGCAGAGGCCGCCACGCTCTTGCCGAAGCGCGCTTTGCCTTGCTCATCTCGGCCGATCAGCTCCGTGGCCGGGGAGCTCCAGCCCGACGCGGAGCGTTCGTACAGCCATGCCTCGCCCACCCCTGCGCGTCCGCGCGGAGCGCCGATCACCGCCGTGTCCCCTTCGGGGGAGAGCGCGACGCTGAAGCCGAACAGTTCGTTTTCTTCGGCGGGACCTTCGAGCGCGGGCTTCTGTTCGGCCCATTGCGAGCCGTACCGTGCGAACGCCAACACGGCCCCCGCGTCCTGCTCGCCGCTGGGGCCTTCCCGGTCGGGCGCGCTCACCAGCGCCGTGTCGCCGTCTTCGGACAGGGCCACGCTGGACCCGAAGCGGGCCTGGGAGCCGAGTGCGGCAGCCTGCAACCTCGAGCCCAGCAGGAACCCACCCGCGACGGAGCTTTCGAACACCCACACGCCACCGTCGTGTTCGCCTTCGTCCGGCGCTCCGATCAGCGCGACTTCCGCGCTGCCCGACAGCGCCACGGACTTGCCGAAGTGCGCATCGTCTTCTTGGTCCCCGGCGGACAGCGGCTGACCCAGTTGCGTCCAGGTCGTGTCCGAGCGCTTGTACACCCACGCCTGACCACGTCCGTCGCGTTCACCCGGCGCCCCGATCAGGGCGATTTCACCATTGGCGGAGAGCGCCACGCTGCGCCCGAACACACCACCCACGGTCGCTCCCGGGCTGGTCACCTCCATGCCTTCCCAACCCGAACCTGAATTCGTGAACATGAACACCGCGCCCTCGCGGTTGTTCGCGCCCGGCGCCCCGACCACCGCTGTTTCGCCGTCGGGCGAGATCGCCAGGCTGCTGCCGAAGCGGCATTCGTCGGGTTCTTCACCCGCTTGCTGTTCGCCACAGCTCGCGAGGATGGATGACACTTCGGCGTCCCCGCTGGTCAACTCTTCGGACTGTTCGTAGTCCCCTTCGGAGTTGCGAGTGAACACCCACACGGCCCCCCCGCCTTCGCCCGCGGGTGCGCCGACGAGCGCAGTGCCGCCGTCGGCGGACAGCGCGACGCTGATGCCGGCGCGTTCGGTTTCTTCACCTTCCGTCGGGCGCAGCTCTTTTTCAGCTTCCTCCACATTCGGGTCCACCCGCAGCGGGTAGCGCGCGCCGCGGGCGTCCACGCGCAGCAGCAGGCGCCCGCCCGCGAGCGCCAGCGAGCTGTGCAGCGCGCGGCCGCTCGCGTCGGTCACGCTCAGGCCCCCGTAGCGAAGCGCGCCCCCGCCCGCGGCCGTGAAGTTCACGCTCTGCCCGCCGGCGACCAGCGACGCGTGCGCGTTCCCCGACAGCGAGATGGCGAGCGTGAGCGGACCGGCCGCGCGGAGCACGGGCTCATGGTTGACGGTGAAGCCCTGCTCGAGGCCGAGCGGCCCGTTGGCATACCACTCGCTGGCCTGCGCGCCGGCGTAGGTGACACGATTCGCCACGCGCGAGGGGCCGAGCGTACGCACGGCGCGCAGCGAGTTGCCGTAGCCGATCGCCTGCAGGCCAAAGCCGAGCTCGAGGTGGCGCTCGCGCACCGACACGCCGGCGCGACCGGCGCTCACCGCGAGATGCTGGGCCGGGTTCGCCGCCTGGAATCCGCCCGGCGCGCGTGCGAAGTGGTAAGCCTGCTCGTCAGCCCCGAGCGACGCGGAGATCGACGCCCGCGCGGCCGGCGAGAGCCTGCCGAGAGCGCTCGATGACGTCTCGGTGGCGCGCGCCGAAGGCGCCCCGGAGCCACCGCCTGCAGCGAGCAGCGCGTGCGAGAGCACGACGGCGAGCAGCGCCGCCGCCAGCGTCACGATCACCAACACCCGCACGGACACATGCCGCGTGGCAGACGTCACGATGCGTGCAGTCATCGGTGATCCCCCCATGTCATCAGCACAACGCCGAGCCGCTCGGCTAGGTCCAATCCGCAACCCTCCATAGTCGCCACCCGCCGCCGCGCACCGGGTGCGCGGTTCGGCCGTCTCTCAACCATCCAGTTACATTGCCTTGACCAAGGCTACACCCACACGGCAGGAAGTCAACCGTGAAGCCATTTCTTGGCCGGCTGACCAGCCAGTTCCGCCGCGGCTTGGGCATATGTGGAAGTGGCCCAACCCGCCCGCTCGGGCCCCGACGGTCCCGCCGAACCGCCGAGCCCGACACCTCCGCTGGTGCCTTACCGCACGATCGCTCGGCTCTCGCGCGGAGCTCTGAGGCTCGGGGCTCTGCCGCCCGCATGTTGTCCAGTTATTCGACGTATCCCGCTAGTTCGATTTCACATGACCAGCACATGCGAGACGTTGAGCCATCAGTCAAAGCAGCCGGGGGGTGCGACGGAGCAGGGTCAGATACCGGTGTCGGGCGCAAGCCCGAGCTCGGCAAACGCTCGGTCGCGGTCAAACCACACGACGATCTTGGCGACCTTGCCATCGTGTATCTCGAATAGCTGTGCCGTGTTCTGCCCGATGCGCAGGCGGCTGGCCTTTCCGCGTCCACTGAGCTTGTTGAGGACGAGAACGCGCGTTGGGTCCCAACTCGCGATAGGCCTCGGCCTCGTCACGGAAGTCATCCCAAGTGCGCGGGTCACGTTATCCACGACGCAACCCTGTGGGCCCTCATCACGCGATGGCCCGTGGTATTGACCGGCTCGCCGCGTCGCTGTGGACCTAACGCACGCCCTCGACGTCAACCGTTATCGAGTCGATGGTGAAGTGTCCTTTGGGGCAGGATTCGACTGGTTCGACGGTGATCGTGTCTGCCTTCGCTTCACTCGACGGAAACAACCACATGTCGGTCCCATTGGCCGTTCCCTGCACCCAACCCAGCACGTCCGTTTCTTCCGTTTGACTCGGCCCGTTTTTGAATTCCTCTTCCCCGACGGATTCCCCATTGACGTACAGGCTGACATAAAATGGCCGATCTCTGCCAGGGCATTCCGCTTCACTGGGCCGCGTCACGGTCATCTCGCCGAACAGCTGATTGACTTCTTCGGGATATTGCGTCCAAGACGCGTCCGACAAGGGAACTTCGGTAGCGTCTGCACGCAAATGCGCGCCCTTTGCCGGCCGAGGGGAGGTGGTGCGGGAGGCATCGAAGGGTTTGGTGCTCTGCGCGACAGCACGAATGATGTGACCGCCCTTGGCAGCCGGCTTCACGGAGGCGGCCGATGCCTCCGCTTCTCGACGCAGTGCCTTCAGCACGCTCGGCTCGATCTGGCTGGTGCTCGTGATGATGTAGCGGCTGGCCGCGACCGCAGTGCCGCCAAGGGCTACGAACAGCGCAACCACGGCAATGATCGTTGTCGGCGAAGGTTTACGCGCCCGCATGATGCCTCCCTTACCCCTAAGACGGACAGACTCTACCAGTTTCGCCAAGCCCTCCTAGTTAAGTTAGGAACGGTGTACCGGTTAGCCGGATCGTAGGTTGTCTAGCGCTCTGTGCGTGGTCCCGCGCTTCTGCGATGAGCTTGGGACTGCACCCATCACCAACCATTCGCACGACGCTCTCGCGCAGCTCCGCACGCAACTCGCTCCGGGCGTCGCTGACGCGGCCCGCCAGAAACGCCACCCGCTTGTGCCTTTTAGATGTGGTACATGCTCGCGCCCGCCTCGCGCATCTCCCGCTCGAGCACGTCGGCGATGGTCGTCTGCGCCAGCACCCTACGGGCGGCCTCCGCCGCGTCGTCGAACACCCCGTCGGCGCCACGCCCGAGCGGGCCGTCGAGCAGCTCGACGATCTCGAGCACCGTGATCGTGGAGGGCTCGCGCGCGAAGCGGTAGCCGCCCTTCACGCCGCGCTGTGAGCTGATCACTCCCCCACGTCGAAGCACCGCGAACAGCTGCTCGAGGAACTGCACGGGCACCTCGCGCCGGCGCGCTAGCTCGCCGATCGGCACGGGCTCAGAGCCCGGGCTGCGTGCGAGCTCGGCCAGGGCGAGCACCGCGTAGGGAGACTTGCTTGTTATCGAGATCATGTTCGCTGGCCGCTGCGCCGCTTGGCGGGCGGCGTGAAGGCATCCAATCGTCCTGGGCCCGAGACTCGGGAGAACTGTTTGCCCCGCTGGTTCTGTATGACTCTAGCGTCACACCTTTTTGCGAGGCAGCGTCTCGCGCTGGCCAACGCTGCGCTACTAGGACCCGAGCCCCGCTGCATCGAGGCATGCCTGCCGATCTTCGCCGAAGTACCGGTAGGTGATGATCTTCCCGTCGCGAAACGTCAGGACCTGGCCGACGCTGACCACGACCTCGACGCCGGACTGCGCCCGGCCGGTGTCCCTGCTGAAGACCACGACGCTGTCGCCGGCGCCCAGGAGGCCCTCCACCTCGCGGTGAAACTCCTGCCAGACGCCGCTGAACTGGCGCGCGAACGCCAACCAGCCCTCGAACCCGTGATAGACCTCGCCGTCGAGGCCTCGTCGCGAGAAGTCCCATTCCACCTCGGGGTCGCAGAACTTGTTCAGCCAGGCAAGCGCATCGCGCGGGCCGCTGCTACAGCCAGCCGCGCTCGGTGGCGATCAGCACCGCCTGCGCGCGATCGACGGCACCGAGCTTGCCGTAGATGTTGTGCAGGTGGGTGCGGACGGTGCTCGTCGACAGCGTCAGCTCGTGGGCGATCTGCTTGTAGACCTTGCCCTCCGCCAGACGCTGCAGCACGCCGAGCTCGCGGCCCGAGAGCGGGCACGGGTTGACGTGGCGCTGGCGCTGGCTGGTGGCGCTGGGCAGTTCGTAGAGCACCCGCCGCAGCTCGTCCGGCCCGAGCCCGACGCTGCGCGCGGTGTGCAGCATTTCGGTCGGGGACACGCGCCCGCCCTGCTCGTAGTGGGCGAGCATGTCCGCCAGGCGGATGAAGGCCGCCTCGCCTTCCACGTCGGGGTTGTGGTGGCGCTCGATCGGCGTGGCCAGCGAGCCGGGCAGCCCCCAGCGGCGGATCAGCACGCCGCCGACCAGCGCGTGGTTGACGCCGAGCTCGCGGCGCTCCTGGTGGATGCGCTCCTCGGGCGTGCGCGCGCCGCGGTGGACCTGGGAGGGGTAGCCGGGATAGGCGTGCAGCAGCACCAGCTTGCCGACGTCGTGGAGCAGGCTCGTGACCGTCAGGCGGTCGCGGTTCTCATAGCCGACCTCCGTGGCGAGGCGGTCGGCGGCGTGCTGGGTGGCGAGCGCGTGCAGGCGGAAGCGCTCGGGCGCCGCGTCCCACACGCTGGCGCGCTCGAAGAAGTCGAACGTGCGCATGCGGTTGGCGACCGCCTGGACCGTGTGCGGACTGAGGATCTCGACGGCGGCGACCGCCGTGTCAACGCGGGCGCGACCGTCCTGGCTGCGGTTGGCCAGGCGCAGCACGGCGATGATCAGCGCCACGTCGGACTCCACCGCGGAGACCACGTCGGCGGTGGCGACGTGATCCTTGGAGACGACCGACAGCAGGCGGTCGCGCGACTCGGCCAGCGCGGGAAACGCCTCCAGCGCTTCGAAGGCCATCGTCAGACGCCGCCCGTGACCCTCGTTCTGGTGGCGCTCGCCGGAGCCGGGCGCGGTCGCGCCGGGGCGTCGCTGGGCCTGGGCTGCCCTGTTCGGGCTCGCCTTGGTCAAGCTTCTCGGTGGCGTCGCCGCCTTCACTGCGGTGGGTTTCTTGGCTACTGTCAGCTTCTTTGCTGTGGCCAGCTTCTTTCCCTGGGCCGGCTTTCTAGCTGCGGCGGTTGCCTGCATGCGATCTTGACCCCTTCCTTGGGTTCGCCGATGTTTTCGAGCCGGTATTCCGACGTCGCTCTCCTATCGGCATCTACGCCCAAAAATTTAGGCCCGCAAGGCGCCCGCGAGGGACGCGGAATGCTCAGCGCCCGAGGGCGCTGGCGATGCGTTGCAGCGTCTCATCGCGCCCGAGCAGCGCGACGCTCTCGAAGATCCCCGGCGAGATCGTGGTGCCGGTGAGCGCCACCCGCAGCGGCTGGTAGATCTCGCGTGGCTTGGCCTGGCGCTCCGCGATGACCGCGGAGAGGGCCTCCTGCACGGCGTGCTCGTCGAAGCTCGGCGCCGCGGCCAGCGCGTCGCTCACCTGGCTGAGCGCCGCCCGCCCGTTCTCGTCGAGCCAGCGCTCGCGCGCGCGCGCGTCCTCGGCCGGTCCATCGAGCAGGGTGCCGGCCAGCGGCCAGAAGTCGGCGAGCGTCTGGATCCTCTCCTGGCTGATCCGTGCCGCCCCCTCCAGATGCTCGCGCCCGGTGAACTGCTCGAGGCGAAGGGCGAGCTCCTCCGGCGGCAGTTTGCGCATGTACACCCCGTTCAGCCACCGCAGCTTGGTCTCGTCGAAGCGCGCCGGGTTGCGGCTGACGCGCTCGAGCGTGAAGCGCTCGATCAGCTCCTGCGTGGAGAGCACCGTCTCGTCGTCGCCGGCGCCCCAGCCGAGCAGCGCCAGGTAGTTGCGCACGGCCTCCGGGAGATAGCCGGCGTCGCGCAGCTCCTGCACGGAGGCGGCGCCATGGCGCTTGGACAGCTTCTTGCCGTCGGGCCCATGCAGCAGCGGCAGGTGGGCGTACAGGGGCAGCGACGCATCGGCGCCAAACCCGGCGGCTTTGGCGGCCTCCAGCACGAGCAACTGCTTGGGCGTGTTCGAGAGATGGTCCTCGCCCCGCACGACGTGCGTGATGGCGGCGTCGAGATCGTCGACCGCGACGGCGAAGTTGTAGAGCACCGAGCCGTCCGCCCGGGCGATCACGGGGTCGTCGAGATGGAGGTGCTCGAAGCGCGTGTCCCCACGGATCGCGTCGTGAACGACCGTCGCCCCCTCGTCGCCCACGCGCAGGCGCACCGCGCCGTCGGGCTCGCTCTCGCCGCGGAAGCCGCGCTCGGCGCCGTGCAACTGCTTGTAGGCCTTCACGTCCTCGGCGGTGGCGTTCGAGCGGTAGGCGCGGCCGGCCCCGAGCAGCGCCTCGAGCACCTCGCGATGGCGCTCGGCGCGCTCGGTCTGCAGGATCGGACCCTCGTCCCAGTCGAGCTCCAGCCACGCGAGCGCGTCGAGGATCTGCTCGATGTTCTCGGGCGTGGAGCGCTCGCGGTCGGTGTCCTCGATGCGCAGCACGAGCTCGCCGCCGGCATGCCGGGCGAGCAACCAGTTGAACAGCGCCGTGCGCGCGCCGCCGATGTGCAGCGCTCCCGTCGGAGATGGCGCGAAGCGAACCCTCATAGGATGGGCCGCATGCTAGTCGCCGCCTCATCCTCCCCGCAGGTGCAGGCGCACGCCCACCGGGCTCCGGCGTCGACGGCGTGCTGATCGGCGCCCACGTCTCGCCCGCCGGCGGGCTGCCCAAGGCGATCGAGCGCGGCGTCGAGCGCGGCTGCCGGGCGATCCAGATCTTCAACCAGTCGCCGCGCATGTGGAAACCCACGGCCTACCGCGACGAGGACGTCGCGGCGTTCCGCGAGGCGATGGACGCGAGCCCCATCGACGCCGTGCTGATCCACGCGGTGTACCTGCTCAACTGCGCCAGCGAGGACCCGGACATACGCGCCAAATCGCTAGCCTCCCTGACGCACTCGCTGCGCGTGGGTGAGGCGATCGGCGCCGCGGCGGTCGTGCTGCACCCCGGCTCGGCCAAGCAGGGGGACGTCGGCGCGGCGATCGCCAGGGCGGGCGAGACGATCGGCCGCGCGCTGGCCGACAGCGCATCCTCCGCCGGCGGGAAGGGCTGCGAGCTGCACCTGGAGAACACCGCCGGCGCCGGCGGCACGCTCGGGCGCTCCTTCGACGAGCTCGCCCGCCTGCTCGAGGCCGCCGAATCGTCCCCGGAGAGGGGCGCGAAGCGGCGCCTGGGCGTGTGCCTGGACTCGTGTCACCTACTGGCCTCCGGCTATGACATCCGCACCCCCGACGGGATGCGAGCGATGCTGGCGGAGGCCTCCCGCAAGCTCGGCCGCGGACGGGTGCGCTCCCTGCACCTCAACGATTCGCAGACGCCGCTCGGATCCAACCGCGACCGTCACGCCAACGTCGGCCAGGGGGAGCTCGGCGAGCGGGGCTGCACGGCGTTCCTGTCGGCGCCCAGCCTGCAGGGCCTGCCGTGCGTGCTGGAGACCCCCGGGCACAACCGCTCCGGCCCGTCGCGCGAGGAAGTCGCCTACGCGATCAAGCTGCACGATCGCGGCATCGCCGCACGCAAGCGGCGCTAACGCCCGGCGCCCCACGACGGCACGCGGCGCCCGTGCCCGATCGCTGCTATCCGATCGCGCTCGCCGCCGTCGCGTGCGACACGGCCGACACCGCCGGCACGACTTTCGCCGGGCTGAGCGCGTGCTCGAGCTCGGCGCGCACCGTCGGGGTGTTCTGCACGCGGTATGCCTCGCCCAGGCGCACGAACCGCCGCCGCCCGGGGGCTGCGATCTCGACCACCACCTCGGCCGGCCCGGAGAAGTCCTCGATCGTCTGCTTGAGGTCCTCCACGACGGTCGGGGACAGGCCATCGGCGGCGACCCGCAGATGCACCGGCTGAGCCTGGGCGGCCGCGGTCCGTTCCGCCGTGCGGGCCTGCGCCCGGGCCCGCTCGATCTCCTCCTGGGTCGGCGCGAAGGTCTCGGCGCTCTGCACCACCAGGCAGGTCTTGCCGGCTTCCTTGTGGTCCACCCGCCCCTTCACGATCACCACCGCGTCGAGCGCGAGCGTCGCCTCGTGCTCGTTCAGCGCCTTGCCGAACACGAGCATCTCCACGGATCCGGCGAGGTCGTCGAGCGTGGCGAACATCATGTGGTCGCCGTTGCGCGTGCGGATGCGCTTGGCCTCGGTGATGATCCCGCCGACCGTCACCCAGTCCTTGTCGCGGCGGTCCTCGAGCGCGGATATGGGACAGTCGACGCGCGCGCGCAGGACATCGCGCAGCGGCTTGAGCGGATGCGCGGACACGAACAGCCCGATCGCCTCCTTCTCGGCCGCCAGCAGCTCCGCCTGGTCGTACTCCTCGGTCGGTATCGCCGGGCGCACGGGGGCCGCGAACGCCGCGGCGGCCGGCGTGCCCGCCTTGGCGCCGCCGTCGTCCGCGAGCAGTTCGTCGAAGATCGACCCCTGCCCCATCTGCTCGTCCTGCTGCTTCTTCTGGCCGGCCGCCTGGGCCGCCTCGAGCACCGCGAGCATCCCCTTGCGGCTCGCGCCGGTCGAGCCGAGCGCGCCGCACTTGATCAGCGCCTCGATCGCCTTCTTGTTGACGGTGCGGCTGTCCACCCGCTCGCAGAAGTCCCACAGGGAGGTGAACGGGTGGGCGGGGCTGGGTTGGGCGGGACTGGGGTGGGCGGGGTCCTCATCGCCGCGCGCGCGCTTGATCGCCTCGACGGCCTGGTAGCCGACGCCCTTGACCGCGTCGAGGCCGAAGCGGATGTTGCGCTCGACGACCGTGAACTCGTGGTCGGAGAGGTTCACGTCGGGGGGCAGGATCTCGATCCCCATCTCCTCGCAGCGGGCCACGAAGTACGGCACCTTGTCCTTCGTCGACATCACCGAGGAGATCAGCGCCGCCATGTACTCGGCGGGGTGGTTGGCCTTCAGCCAGGCGGTGCGGTACCCGATCAGCGCGTAGCAGGCGGCATGGGACTTGTTGAACGAGTAGTCGGCCGACTTTTCGTTCGTCTGCCAGAGGAACTCGATCACCTCCGTGCGGGTGCCCGACGCGCGGCAGCCCTCGACGAACTCGGGCTTCAGCGCGGCCATCGCCGCGCGGTTCTTCTTGCCGATCGCCTTGCGCAGGTCGTCCGCCTTGGCGCCGGAGAAGCCGGCGAGCTCCTTGGAGATCTGCATCGCCTGCTCCTGGTAGAGGATCACCCCGTTGGAGGAGCTGAGGATCGCCCGCAGCCGCTCGTCCAGGTAGATGATCGCCTGCGGGTTGTGCTTGCCCTTCGCGTACACCGGGATCTGGTCCATCGCGCCCGGCCGGTACAGCGCGTTGAGGGCGACGAGATCGTTGAACTCGTCGGGGCGGACCTTCTTGAGCGCCTCGCGCATGCCCTCGGACTCGAACTGGAACACGCCGGTGGATTCGCCCCGGGCCATCATCTCGTACGTCTTCTTGTCGTCGAGCGGGAGCGTGGTCATGTCCGGGCGCGTCCCCGTCGAGCGCTCGATGATGTCCAGCGCGTCCTCGATCACGTCGAGGTTGCGCAGGCCGAGGAAGTCCATCTTGAGCAGGCCGATCTCCTCGATCGGCTTCATCGAGAACTGCGTGACGGTGCGGTAGGAGCGCTCGCCGTCCCCGTCGGTGCCGGCGTCGGCTAGCTGCAACGGCACGATGTCCGTCAGCGGACGGTCGGCGATCACGACCGCGGCGGCGTGGATGGAGGAGTTGCGCACGATCCCCTCCAGGCCCTTCGCCACGTCCACGATACGCCGCGCGTCGGGCTCCTCGTCGTAGGCCTTGCGCAGCGGTTCGCCGGCCTTCAGGCAGTCCTCGAAGGACGGCGAGCGGCCCATGATCGGGTCGGGGATCAGCTTCGCCAGACGGTCGCCGGTGCCGTAGTCGAAGCCGAGCACGCGGGCCGCGTCGCGGGTGGCCGCGCGCGGGAACATCTTGCCGAACGTCACGATCTGGGCGACCGACTCGCGCCCGTACTTGTCGGTCACGTAGCGCATCACCTGCTCGCGCCCGCGCACCGAGAAGTCGATGTCGATGTCCGGCATGGACACCCGCTCGGGGTTCAGAAAGCGCTCGAACAGGAGGTCGTAGGAGAGCGGATCGACGTCGGTGATGGCGAGGCAGTAGGACACGATCGACCCCGCCGCCGAGCCACGACCGGGGCCGACCGCGATGCCGTTCGCCTTGGCGTAGGAGACGAAGTCCCACACGATCAGGAAGTACGCGTTGAAGCCCATGCCGTCGATGACCTCCAGCTCCATCTCCATCCGCTCCACCGCCTGCGCCGGCGGCGGGTCCCCGTAGCGCTTGCGCATGCCCTCCTGCACCCGCGCCCGCAGGTACTCCTGCTCGCTGCTCCCGTCGGGCGTCTGGAAGCTGGGGATCAGCTGCTTGCCGAGCTCCAGCTCGACGTTGCACCGCTCGGCGATCTCCACCGTGTTGGCGATCGCCTCCGGCCACTCGGCGAATGCGACGAGCATCTCCTCGCTGTCGCGCAGGTAGAACTCGTTGGTGTCGAACGTCAGCTTCGGTTCGGCGATGGTGCTCTTGGTCTGCACGCACAAAAGCGCCGTGTGGTGCTCGTAGTCCTCGCGGCGCAGGTAGTGCACGTCGCCGGTGCCCACCAGGCCGCCCCCCACCTCCCTGGCGATCCGCACGATCCCCTCGTTGCACTTCTCCTGGGGCGCGAGCCCGTTCTTCTGGACCTCGAAGTAGACGTTCTCGGCCCCGAACACCCGCAGCAGATCGTCGGCGTGCGCGCGGGCCTCCTCGGGGCGGTCCTCGAGCAGCCGCTGACAGAAGCGCGAGGCCAGGCAGCCCGTGAGCGCGATCACGCCCTCGGAGTACCGCTCTACCTGCGCGAGGTCGACGGTGGGCTTGCCCCGCTGCAGCCCTTCCAGGAACCCGGCCGAGCACAGCTTGACGAGGTTGCGGTAGCCGGCATCGTCGGCGGCCAGCAGGGTCAGGTGGTTGCGCTCGGTCCTGCCCGTGGCGGTGTGGTCGTCGACGAAGTAGATCTCACAGCCGACGATCGGCTTGACGCCGTGCTTCTTGCACGACTTGTACAGCTCGACCGCGCCGTTCATCACCCCGTGATCGGTCAGTCCGAGCGCGGGCTGACCGAACTCCGCCGCGCGCCTGGCGAGCGCGTCGATCTTGCACGCTCCGTCGAGGAGCGAGTACTCGGAGTGGACGTGCAGGTGGGCGCAGGAGGTGTTGCTCACTGCCACCGCATGCTATGAGCCCGAGCGGCGGAGAGCGCCCTCGCGCTCATCGCGTCTTTCGCTGTTTGCGTCGATTGCGAAGGCGCCCGATCAGCGACAGGCTGTGCTTGTGGGGCGCGGGCGCCGGGGGACGCGCGGGCGCCTCGTCCACCGCCTCCCGCTCGCCCTGCGCGGGCACCGGCGCCGGGGCTGCCGTGGCGTCGGGCGCGCCGCCGGCAGGCGCCAGCGGGGCTCGCGGCGCGGCCTCGAGCGGCGCCGCCTCCGCCCGCGCGCGCAGGCGCTCGACGGCCGCGGCGAGCGCGTCGGCCATCTCCGGATCCTGCGCCGCCGGCGGCTCCGTGGCCGCGGGCCGCTGGATGACCTGGGGCGGCTCGCTCGGGGGTCGCTCGACCGGCGGGCGGACGACCGCCTCGGGGTCGAGGCCGGTCTCGGGCGCCGGCGCGGGCGCCGTGCCGGCGCGCTCCTCGACGGCGAACGCGGCGATCACCCGGGCGAGGATGCCCTTCATCTCGCCCAGCAGCAGCTCCATGCTCCGGTGGCCCTCGCGCATGCTCTCGAGCAGCCGTTCGGAGTGCTCGCGCGCGGCGCGCTCGGCCTCGAGCCCGCGCTGAATCTCCAGCGCCCGGCGCTCGAGCTCGCCCAGGCGCGCCTGCAGCGCCCGCTCCACGCTCGCACTGGCACGCCTGGCGTCCTGCTCCTGGGCCGCCCCGGCGCGTGTGCGCGCCTCCTCGAGCTGGCGCTGCAGGCTCCCCAGTCGCGCGGAGAGATCGCGCGCGCCATCCTCGCTGGCGCCCAGACGGGCATCCAGGCGCTCGATCTCGGCGCGGCTCTCGCGGTCGATGCGGGCGCCCACGGCCGTCAGCTCGGCCGCCCGATCCTCGGCCTCGATCCGCAACTGCTGCTCGGCGTACTCGCGCTGCTTGACGCGCTGGAGCTCGTGCTCGCGCTCGCGCGCGGCGGCCCGCTCGGAGGCGAGCAGCTCGTCGGTACGGGTGCGCTCCTCCTCGACCTCCCGCAGGCGCTGCTGCAGGCTGGCCACGTGGCGTTCGAGCGTCTGCACGGTCGCCTCCGCGGCCTCCGCCCGGCGCATGAGCGCGACCTCGCCGCTCTCCGCCGCCCGGCGCGCACGCCGTTCGGCGAGCAGATCGCCCTCGCCGCGCCGCGGGCGGCCCTCGGGCCCCAGGCCGTGCTCGCCGTTGGGGGTCTCGCTGCCTTCAGCCATCACGCGGGCCAACTTAGCCCGGCCGCCGGACGGCCAGGCGGCCAGCGACCGTGCAGCCGGCCAGCCGTTCAAGCGCCGGGCGAGCCCGGCGGTCGCGCTAGCCGTTGCGCAGGCGCCAGGCCATGCGCGACTGCAGCGAGAACAGCTCGATGAAGCCCGGCGAGGCCGTCTGCGCGAACAGCCCGCCGGACTGCGCGAACGACGCCAGGCTCGCGTCGTACACGGCATTGGGCGAGGAGCGCGTCACCACCCGCGCGTGGCCCTTGTAGAGCTTCACGCCGATCGTCCCGGTGGCGCGCTCGTTGACGGCGTCCATGTACGCGTCGAGGTCGCTCCGCAGCGGCTCCCACCACAGGCCGGCGTACACGAGATACGCCCACTGGCGGTCGAGCTCGGGCTTGAACTGGTTCTGGTGGATGGTGCACACCAGGTGCTCGAGCTCCTGGTGGGCGGGCAGGATGATCGCCGCCGCCGGCACCTCGTAGATGTCTCGCACCTTCAGCCCCACGATGCGGTCCTCGATGTGATCGACGATGCCCACCCCGTGGCGCGCGCCGATCTCCGCGCAGCGTTCGATCAGCTCGACCAGGGACATGCGCTCGCCGTCGAGCGCCACGGGAACTCCTCTCTCAAAATCCAGGCTCACGGTCTGCGGCTCGTCCGGCGCCTGCTCCGGGCGGGTGACGAGCTGGAAGACGTCGTCCTCGGGGGCATGCTCGAGGTCCTCGATCCAGCGACCCTCCGAGGAGCGCCCCCAGAGGTTGTCGTCGATCGAGTACGGGGCTCCGCTCTCGGTGCCCTGGCCCGGGCTGGTCTTGATGGGGATCCCGTGCTCGCGCGCGTAGGCGATCTCCTCCTCGCGGCCCATCTGCCAGGAGCGTACGGGGGCGATCACCTTCAGCTCGGGCGCGAGCGTGGCGATCGTCGCCTCGATCCGCACCTGGTCGTTGCCCTTGCCGGTGCACCCGTGGGCGATCGTGTCGCAGCCGCTGGCCCGCGCCTGATCGACGGCGAGCTTGGCGATCAGCGGGCGCCCGAGCGCGGTGAACAGCGGGTAGCCGCCGCCGTACAGGGCGTTGGCCCTGATCGCCGGAGCCAGGTAGTCGCGCGCGAACTCCTCCCTCGCGTCCACCACGTGGCACTCGAGCGCGCCGAGGCGCATGGCCTTGTCGCGCACCAGCTCGTAATCCTCACCCGGCTGCCCGAGGTTGACGGTCAGGCACACCACCTGCGCGTCGTAGGAGTCCTGGATCCACTTCAGCATCACGCTCGTGTCCAGGCCCCCCGAGTACAGCAGCAGCACCCGCTGGACGTGCTCGGGATCGGCCTCGTAGGAGGCGCTGCGCGTGGTGGGTACGGTGTGCTCGCGGCTCACGGGCTGGAATCGTAGTCGCGGGCGCGTTCCATCAACGCGTAGGTGGGCCGCTCCGTGCCGAAGCCGAGCCTCGCATACAGCCCCTGGGCGTCCGCGGTGTGCAGCAGCCAGCGCACGCTCCTGCCCGCGCAGCCGTCCACCGTCTCGCGCACGAGCTCCAGCCCGAGCCCGCGTCCGCGACACTCCGCCAGCACGTACACGTCCGCGAGGTAGGCCACGATCGCGCCGTCGGAGATCGCGCGGGCGAAGCCCACCTGACGCCCGCCGCTGTACAGCCCCATGACCCTGCTCGAGCCGCGGATGGCGCGTTCGGTCAGCTCGCGCGAGCGCCCGCGGCCCCAGTAGGACTCGCCGCTGATGTACGCGTGCACGGCGCCCACGTCGATCCGCGCGGGATCATCGTCGAGCTCGAAGCCGCCGGCGAGCGCCCGTCGCACCGCTCAGCCCGCCAGGGCGCCCGCGAGCCGCTCGAGCGCATCCTCGACGTCGTCCTCGCCGATCGTCAGCGGCGGCAGCAGGCGCAGGGTGGTAGGTCCGGTCGCGTTGGTCACCAGCCGCTGCTCGCACAGGGCGCGCTCCACCACCGCCGGCGCGGGCACGTCCAGCTCGCAGGCGAGCATCAGCCCGCGCCCGCGCACCGAGCTCACGTGTGGCAGGCGCTCGAGGCCGGCGGCCAACCGCTGGCCGAGCTCGCGCACGGACGCGAGCAGCGCCGGGTCGTCGGTCAGCTCCAGCGCCGCGAGGGCGGCGGTGGCCACCACCGGGCCGCCGGCGAACGTCGAGCCGTGATCGCCGGGCTCGAGGACGTCCGCGAGGCGCTCCCCGGTGATCAGCGCTCCGATCGGCAGGCCGCCGCCGAGCGCCTTGGCCACCGTCATCGCGTCCGGGCGCACACCCGTCTGCTCGTAGGCCCACAGCGAACCCGTGCGCCCCATTCCGCACTGCACTTCGTCGAAGATCAACGCCGCGCCGTGCTCGTCGCACGCCTCCCGTGCGGCGGCCAGCAGCTCGCCGGAGAGCACGTGCACCCCGGTCTCGCCCTGGATCGGCTCCAGCAGCACCGCGGCGGTGTGGGCGTCCACCGCCGTGCGCACCGCGTCCGGCTCGGCGGCCACCGCGCGAAAGCCGGGCACGAGCGGCGCGAAGGGCGCCTGCTTGGCCTCCTGCGGGGTCGCCGACAGCGCCCCGTAGGTGCGCCCGTGGAAGGCGCCGTGGACCACCACCACGTCGCCCGCCGCCCGCTCCTTGCGCGCGAGCTTGATCGCCGCCTCGCTGGCCTCCGCGCCGGAGTTGCAGAAGAACACCCTGCCGCCGAGGCTCGACTCCGACAGGCGCGCGGCGAGGCGCATGCCGGGCTCGGTGTAGAACAGGTTGCTCGTGTGCATCAGGCGCCCCACCTGCTCGCGCACCGCCGCCACCACGCGGGGATGGCAGTGCCCGAGGCTGGTCACGCCGATCCCGCACAAGAAGTCGAGGTACTCCACCCCGTCCACGTCCCACAGGCGCGCGCCCTCGCCCCGCACGAACTCGACGGGCATGCGCGCGTAGCTGTTGACCACGCTCGAGCGCTCGATCGCCTGCAGCTCCGCCAGGCTCATGGCTCGATCTTGGTGCCGATGCCGGCGTCTGTGAACAGCTCGAGCAGCAGCGAGTGGACGATGCGTCCGTCGAGGATGTACGCGGCGCTGACGCCGTCGCCGATCGCCTGCACGCACGCCTCGAGCTTCGGGCGCATGCCGCCCTCGAGCTGCCCCAGCGCCCGCTGGACGCGCTCGACCCGGGCCTGGCTGATGAGGCTGGCGGGATCCGCGGGGTCGGCCAGCCAGCCCGGCACGTCGGTGAGGAAGATCACCTTGTACGCGCCGAGCGCGCCCGCCACCGCGCCGGCGGCCTCGTCGGCGTTGACGTTGTAGGAGTTGCCCTCGCGGTCGGCCCCCACCGATGCGATCACGGGGATGTAGTCGGAGGCCACGTGCTCGATCACGCCCACGTTCACCCGCTCGATGCGGCCGACGAAGCCGATGTCCTGACCCCCGGGGGCGGCGCGGCGGGCGACCCGGAACAACGACCCGTCGTCGCCGCACAGGCCGACCGCCGGCTGGCCGTGACGGTTCAGGCGCAGCACGATCTCCTTGTTGACCTTGCCGACGAGCACCATCTTGGCCACCTCCACGGTGCTCTCGTCGGACACCCGCAGGCCGCCCACGAACTCCACCGGCAGGCCCAGCCGCTCCATGTACCCGGTGATCTCCGGGCCACCGCCGTGCACCACGATCGGGTTCAGCCCGACGTACTTGAGCAGCACCACGTCCCGCGCGAACTCCTCGCGCAGCTCCGCGTCCTCCATCGCCGCGCCCCCGTACTTGATCACCACCGTCCTGCCGTGGAACTCCCGGATGTAGGGCAGCGCCTCGAGCAGGGTTGCTACGTCACGCATGGGCAGAGCCTTTCCCGCTTGATTGGACATGGACACGCAGGCCAAGCCGGACAAGGACGCAGCGAGCGTGGCGTGCTTTGCACGCGAGTGAGTGAGGACGCCGTCCGGCGCCGGCATGCGTGTTCATGTCGTGTAGTCGGCGTTGACGGTTACGTACTCATGCGAGAGGTCGGAGAAGAACACCTCGGTCTCGGCGCCCTCACCACCCAGGGCGATCTCGTACTCGACCTCGGGACGCTCCACGGCCCGCGCGACGGCCGCTTCGTCGTAGGGGATGGCGGCGCCGTCGGAGCACACGTCGATCCCCTCGATCCTGACGGCGAGCGCCAGGGGCGCGGGGTTGGGTCCCTGCCCGGGGAGCGCCCCGCCGACGGCCTGCACGATGCGCCCCCAGTTGGGGTCGCCGCCGTGGAGGGCCGCCTTCACGAGGGGGGAGTTGGCGACGGCGCGGGCGGCCGCCTCGCAGCTCGCGGGCTCGCCGCCGCGGACGAGCACGCGAGCCATCCGCCCGGCGCCCTCGCCGTCGGCGACCATCATCACCGCCAGTGCCCGCAGCAGCGCGTCGAGCGCCTCGCCGAAGCGCAGCTCGTTCTCGCTCTCGGGTGCGACGCTCACGCCGCTGGCCCCGGAGCACATGAGGATGGCGGTGTCGTTGGTGGAGAGCTGGCCGTCGACGGAGGCACGGTCGAAGGAGCGTTTGACGCACACGTCGAGCAGCAGCTCGGCCGTCTCGGGGGCGAGCTGGGCGTCGGTCTGGACGAAGCACAGCATCGTGGCAAAGCGCGGCGAGATCATCCCCGCGCCCTTGCACTGGGCGCTCAGTCTCACGCTCCCGGACGGGAGCTCCACCTGCAGGTTGGCGCGCTTCTCGAACGCGTCGGTGGTCTGGATCGCCTGCTGGAAGTCGCCGTCGCCGTCGCCGCGCAGCTGCTCGCGGGCGGCGAGGATGCCTTTGAGCATGGCGTCCACGGGGAGGTGCTGGCTGATGCCGCCGGTGGAGGCGAGGGCCACCTCGCTGGGATCCACGCCCGCGGCGAGGCCCGCCGCGCCCTGGGTCTTGGCGGCGTCGTCGAGGCCGCGCCTGCCGGTCGCGGCGTTGGCGCAGCCGGAGTTGACGAGCACGGCGCGCAGCCCGGCGAGCCGGCAGCGCTCGCGGCTGACGAGCACAGGGGCGGCGGGGGCGCCGGAGGTGGTGAAGCGCGCGGCGCTGGCGGGCGCCTCGGCGTCGCACACGAGCAGCCCGACATCGGGGCGGCCGCTGGGCTTGATGCCCGCGGCCACGCCCGCCGCGCGAAAGCCGCCGGGCAGGCCGGCGCCGAGTCCCAGTTCGCGCACGTGGGCCGGCGCCTGCACCCAGCGCGAGCGGAAGAACGGCTGCGCGGCCGGCGCGTGCTCGGGGGCGCCGCTCACAGCAGTCCCGTCGTCTCGGGCAGGCCGAACATCACGTTCAGGTTCTGGACGGCCTGCGAGGAGGTGCCCTTCCAGAGGTTGTCGATCGCGCCGAACGCGATCACCTTGCCGGTGTGGGGGTCGGCGGCGGCGAACACGCGGCAGAAGTTGGTCTCGCGCACCTCGAGCACGCCGGGAGGGGCGTCCACGACCTCGACGAACGGCTCCTCGTCGTACGCGTCGGCGTACAGCTCGCGCAGCTCGCCATCGTTGAGCTCGCGGGTGGTGGTGACGTAGCAGCTCGCCAGCTCGCCCTGGTCGAGCGGTACGAGGTGCGCCTGGAACTGCACCCGCAGCGCCGGGTCGGCTGGATCCGCCTGCGGGGACGATGCGAGCTCGCCGAGCTGCTCCTCGATCTCGGGGGTGTGCCGGTGGGCGGCGACCTTGTAGGGGACGATGTTCTCGCCGGCCATCGACAGATGGGTGGTGTGGTCGAACACCCGCCCGGCGCCCGAGATGCCCTGCTTGGCGTCGATCACGAGGTCGGCGATCAGCCCGGCGCGGGCGAGGGGCGCGAGCGCGAGCAGCGACGCGGTCGGATAGCAGCCCGGATTGGCGACGATCCCGGCCCCGGCGATCCGCTCGCGGTGCAGCTCGGTCAGCCCGTACACGGCCTCTGCGAGCAGGTCGGGCCGGGGATGCTTCCCGTACCAGCGCTCGTAGGTGTCGGCCGAGCGCAGGCGGAAGTCGGCGCTCAGGTCCACCACGCGGATGGCACGCTCGCGCAGCGCCCCCACGGTCGGGGCGGCGGCGGCATGCGGGTAGGCGACGACGGCTGCATCGACGCCGTCGAGATCTGCGCCCTCGAGCTGCTCGATGGTCATCGGCACGCGATAGCGCGGGTAGAGCTCGCCGAGCGCCCGGCCGAGCTCCGAGCGCCCGGTGACGGCCACGAGCTCGAAGTGCGGGTGGCGCCACAGCAGGTGGGCGGCGAGCGCCCCGGCGAAGCCGGTGGCCCCGGCCACGATCACCCGGGGGGCGTCCGGCGCGTGCCGCTGAGCGCCGGGCCTAGCCACGCAGCTCACCGCCGATCGTCCCCACCGCGGCGAGCACGCGCTCGCGCACGGGCCCGATGTCCGCATCCGTGAGCGTGCGGTCGAGCGCGCGGAAGGACAGCGCCAGGGCGAGCGAGCGCTTGCCCTCCCCCACCTGCTCGCCGCTGTAGGAGTCGAACACCTCGACCCGGTCGAGCGTCTGGCCGCCGGCCTCGCGTACGAGCCCGACTAGCTCGGCGGCGGACACGCTCACGGGCAGCGTGACGGCGAGGTCCTGGCGCAGGACGGGGAAGGCGCCGAAGGCCCGGAACGAGCTGACCTCGGGCGCGGCGTCGGCGAGCTTGCCGACGTCCAGGAGGAATGTGGCGGTGCGCTCGAGGCCCCAGCCCTGGGCGACGAGCGGATGCACCTCGCCGAGCAGCCCCAGCCGCGTGTCGCCCCCATCCGGGGACGATGCGGCGAGCACGGCGGCGCTGCGACCGGGGTGCAGGAACGGCGACTCGACGGGCCCGACCGACCAGTTGACGTGGAAGTGCTCCAGCAGCTCACCGAGGAGCGCCTTGGCGGCGAAGAAGTCGGCCTGGATGCGCTCGCCGCGCCACGAGCGGGGGGAGGTGTGGCCGCTGAGCAGCACGCCGAGCCCGTGGTGCTCGTCGGCGAGCATGCCCTGCGGTGCTCCCGCCGGGGCGGCCCGGTACACGGTGCCGGACTCGAAGATGGCGATGTCGGGACGGCCCCGGGAGACGTTGTGGCGGGCGGCGTCCAGCAGCGAGCCGACCAGCGTGGGGCGCATGATCGACTGGGCGTCCGAGAGGGGGTTCTCGAGGGCCACCACGCGGCGCAGCGGGTGTTCGCTCCCGACCAGCAGCTTGTCGAGCAGGCCGGGGTCGGCGAAGCTCCACCCGACGATCTCGTGCAGGCCGCGCCCGACCATCGCGTCCTCGGCGGCGCGGCGCACGCGCTGTGCGTGGGTGAGCCTGCCGGCGGCGCCGCGCCGGGCTGGCAGCGTGGCGGGCAGGCGGTCGAGCCCGTCGATGCGGGCGACCTCCTCAATCAGGTCGATCTCGCGGGTGACGTCGTCGCGGCGCAGCGCGGGCACGGTCGCGTCGAGGCCGTCCTCGCGGCGCACGTGGGCGAAGTCCAGGGCGCCGAGGATCTCGGCCTGACGCGCCACGTTGACGGGAACGCCGAGGATCGCGCGCACGCGCGCCTCGCGCAGCCGGATGGTGTTGAGCGGGATCCCCACCCACCCAGCCCCCGCCTGCGGGCCGCCACAGTCGATCGTGCCCGGGGCCACGCGCGCGCCGCAAAGATCGACCAGGAGCGCCGTGGCGACGGCCTGGGCGTGCATGCACTGCTCCGGCTGGAGGCCCTTCTCGAAGCGCCCCGAGGCCTCGCTGCGCAGGCCGAGCGCCCATGAGGTGTCGTGGATGTTGGGTCCATCCCAGGTGGCCGCCTCCAGCAGCACCCGCGTGCTGTCGTCCTGCACCTCCGAGCGCGCGCCGCCCATCAGACCGGCGATCGAGGTGGGGCCGTCGGCATCCTCGATCAGGACCATGTCGCCGGTCAGCTCGCGCTCCTGCCCGTCGAGCGTCTGCACATGCTCGCCCTCGCGCGCCCGGCGCACCGTCAGGCGGGCGCCAGCGACGCGGTCGAGGTCGAACGCGTGCAGCGGCTGACCGGTGAGCAGCATCACGTAGTTGGTGATGTCCACCACGTTGTTGATCGGCCGCTGCCCGGCGGCGCTCAGTCGCGCCTTCAGCCAGGGCGGCGAGGGGCCGATCCTCACGTCCTCGAACACGCGGGCGGTGAACCGCCGGCAGAGCTCGGGACACTCGACGCTGACGGCGGCGCCGGCCACCGGCCCGTCGGAGCCGGGGTCCTCGCTCCACGGCGCCGGTGCGAGCGCCGCGCCGGTTGCCGCATGAAGCTCGCGGGCGACGCCGTACACGCCCAGGCAGTCGGGGCGGTTCGGGGTGATCTCGAGCTCGAGCACGTCCATCCAGATCGCCAGCACCTCCGCGAGCGGCGTGCCGGGCGCGAGCTCGGCGTCGAGCAGCTGGCCGTCGAGCACCATGATGCCCTCGCCGCCCACCCCGATCCCGAGCTCGCTCTCGGACAGGATCATCCCTTCGGAGACCACGCCCCGCAGCTTGGCCTGCTTGAGCTTCGTGCCATCGGGCATCACCGCCCCCGGGCGGGCCACGGCCACCGTCTGCCCAGCGGCGACGTTGGGGGCGCCGCACACGATCGTCGCGGGCTGCTCCTCGCCGATGTCCACCGAGCACACCTTCAGGCGGTCCGCGTCAGGGTGGCGCTCGGCGCTCAGCACCCGCCCGACGACGAAGTTCTCACCCGACGGCACGCCGTGGTGGTGGATCGCCTCGACCTTCGTGCCGGTCATCGTCAGGCGCTCCTCGATCGCGTGCACGTCGAGCTCCGGATCGCAGTATTCGCGCAGCCAGGGAAGCGGGACGCGCATCTAGAATTGCTCCAGGAAGCGCAGATCGTTGTCGTAGTACAGCCGCAGGTCGGGGATGCCGTGCTTGAGCATGGCGATGCGCTCGACCCCCATGCCCCAGGCGTACCCCTGGACCTTCTCGGGGTCATAGCCGGGGGCGTTGGCGGCCGTGGTGGGCACGTGGGCGTACACGTTGGGGTCGACCTCGCCGGCGCCCAGCACCTCGAGCCAGCCCTCGCCCTTGCACAGGTAGCAGCGCGAGCCGTCGCCGAGGAAGCCCTTGCCGGCGCAGTGAAAGCAGGACACGTCGACCTCGACGCTGGGCTCGGTGAAGGGGAAGAAGTGTGGGCGCAGGCGCACGTCGCGCTGGTCGCCGAACATCTCGCGGGCGAACCTCAGCAGCGTGCCCTTGAGGTCGGCGAGGGTGATGTCCTCGTCGACGGCGAGGCCCTCGATCTGGTGGAACTGGGGCGTGTGGGTGGCGTCGGAGTCCGGCCGGTACACGCGCCCGGGAACGACCACGTACAGCGGCGGCGGGTGGGCCTCCATGGCGCGCACCTGCATGGGCGAGGTGTGGGTGCGCAGGACCACGTCCCCCTCCCCCGCCGGGGACGATGCCGGGGACGATGCCGACGCCACGTAGAAGGTGTCTGTGCGCGCCCGCGCGGGGTGGGTGGGGCTGTGATTCAGCGCGTCGAAGTTGTAGTGGACGCTCTCCACCTCGGGGCCTTCCATGACGGTGAAGCCGAGGCCGAGGAAGATGTCCTCGAGCTCGCGGCGGGTGCTCGTGAGGACGTGCAGGCGCCCAATCGGCTGGGGCGGGGCGCCGGGCAGGGTGACGTCCACGCGGTCCTCGAGCAGGCGCGCCTGGAGCTCCTCGCCGGCGAGCTCGCCGCCGCGGGCCTCGATCAGCGCCTCCAGCGCCTGGCGGGCCTCGTTCGCGGCCTTGCCCACGGCGCCGCGCTGGGCGGGCTCGAGCTCGGCCACGCCGCGCAGCATCTGCGGCAGCTCGGCCTTGCGTCCGAGGTAGCGCACGCGCAGCTCGTCGAGCACGTCGCTGGAGTTGGCGGCGGCGATCGCCGTCTCGGCCTCGCCGCGGAGCTCGGTGATGCGATCGATCATGACGCGGGGACCCTACTTGTGTGGCCGCGCGTGGGCGCGCCGGCGGGGGACGTTGCGTGAGAGGCGTTGCGGGTCATCTCGTACAGGGCGACGGTGGCGGCCATGGCGGCGTTGAGCGAGTCCGAGCTGATGGGTATGCGGGCGGAGCGCCCGCAGGCGTCGAGGAGCTCGGCGGGGAGTCCGTCGCGCTCGCCGCCGACGAGCAGCGTGACCGGGCCGGGCGCCGGGCGCAGCGGCTCGGGTGCGCCGGCCGCCAGCGCGATCCGTTCCCCTGGAGCTTCGCCCACATCGCCGACCCGGGCGAGGGCGACGTCGAAGATGGCGCCCATGCTGGCGCGCACCGCTTTGGGCGAGTGCGGGTCCGCGCAGCCCGGCCCGAGCGCCACGCAGGAGGCGCCGAAGGCGTGGGCGGAGCGCAGCACGGTGCCGATGTTGCCGGGGTCGCGGACGCCGTGCAGGTATACGCACAGGGGACCCTCCGGGGCGCACCAGCGCTGCTCGTACACGCCGATCACGCGCGTGCCGGAGCCGAGCGCGGACACGCTCGCCAGCGCGGAGCGCTCGACGTCGTGGAAGTCCTCGCCGCCCAGGCCGGACCCCGTCAGGCGGTAGCCGGCGAGCGGCGCCCGCCCCGCCCGCGCGGCCGCGGCGATCAGATCCTCGCCCTCGGCGAGGAACGAGCCGGTGCGGGCCCGCTCGCGCCTGGTGTGCAGGCGGCGGACGGCCTTCAGGCGGGGGTTGTGGGGGGATGCGATGTGGCTCATGTGCTTGTCGTGGGGGTGGGCTTGTGGGGGTGGATCGTGGCTTGTGTGCGGGTCTGAAAAAGAAAAAGGCGCCGTCCCTTTCAGGAGCGACGCCCGGGAGGCTTGCTGTCGGCGCTGGGGATCAGGCAGCCGACGCCTCGCGGGCGGTGTCGGCAAAACGTCGGAACGTGTCGGCGTCGCGGACGGCGATGTCGGCGAGCACCTTACGGTCTAGCTCCACGCCGGCGAGCGACAGACCGTGCATGAACTGGGAGTAGCTCATGCCGTTGACGCGGGCGGCGGCGTTGATGCGCGTGATCCACAGCCTGCGAAAGTCGCGCTTGCGGTTGCGCCGGTCGCGGTAGGCGTACGCGTCGGCCTTCAGCAGCGCCTCCTTCGCGCGGCGGTAGTTCGAGTGGGCCTCGCCACGGAAGCCCTTGGTCAGCGCGAGCGTCGCCCGGCGCTTCTTGCGGGCCCCGACGGAGCGCTTGACGCGGGTCATTTGCCCGCTCCCAGCAGCCGCTTGACGCGCGGGACGTCGTCGCTCGAGAGCAGCGCAGGCGTACCCAGCTGGCGCTTGTGTTTGGGCGACTTCTTCTCGAGGATGTGGCTCGTGAAGGCATGCCGGCCGCGCACCTTGCCGGTGGCGGTGACTTTGAAGCGCTTCTTCGCGCCGGAGTGGGTCTTCATCTTGGGCATATGGGATCGAGGATTGAGGGACCCGGCTCGTCGGCCTACAGCCGACTGCGCCACCCTCGAGGTGATGATTATGGCACGGTGGTGCCGGCGGCCGCGTCTTGCACATCTGCCTGCGGCGCCCCGTCCGCGCCGTCGGCGGCCGCCGCCCCTGGAGGATCCGCAGGCGCGGGCTCTGAAACGGGTGCGCTCTGATCGCCGCCCTCGAGTGGCGACTCGAGCGCCTCGGCGGCCACGTCGCCGACCTCGCCGGCGGGGAACACCTCGTCCGCGGCGGGGGTCACGCTGGCCTTGCCCGCCAGCACGGCCTTCGACGGAGCCATCATCATGGTCATGTTGCGCCCTTCCTGCATCGGGCGCTGCTCGACGACGCCCAGCTCGGAGAGCTCCTCGGCGAGACGATCGAGGATGGCGGTGCCGCGCTCGGGGTGCGTGACCTCGCGCCCGCGGAACATGATCGTCACCTTGACCTTGTCCTTGTGGCGCAGGAAGCGCTCGACGTGGTGCTTCTTGGTGTCGTAGTCGTGCTCGGCGATCTTCGGGCGGAACTTGATCTCCCTGACGGTGATCTGCTGTTGGTGCTTGCGCGCCTGCTTGACCTTCTGGGCCTGCTCGTACTTGTACTTGGAGTAGTCGAGCACCCGGCACACGGGTGGGCGCGCCTCGGGGGCGACCTCCACCAGGTCGAGGTCGCGTTCCTGCGCGAACACGAGCGCGTCGGGCGTCTTGAGCACGCCGATCTGCTGACCCTGGTCGTCGATCAGACGCACCTCGGGCACGCGGATGCGCTCATTGATCCTCGTCGTGTCCCGCTCGGGCGGGCGCCGGTCGAACCTGCGGGGAACCGGCACTAGCTGTGGTGGCCTTGCGTCAAGCGGACGCTACGGCTGGGTGTTTGAGGATCTAGTCGGCTTCAACCCGGCCTACTATAGCTCGCCTGAAAGCCGATCTGTGAACTGCTGGACGCTCAGGCTGCCGAGGTCTCCGCCATGGTGCGCGCGCACAGACACGCTGCGCTCGTCCTGCTCGCGCTCGCCGACGACGAGCATATACGGGACCTTGCGCAGCTCGGCATCGCGGATCTTGCGCGAGATCGACTCGCTGCGCGCGTCGATCTCGACGCGCAGCTCGCCCGCGCCGAGCGCGTCTCTGACACCGCTCGCGTAGTCGTTGAAGCGATCGGACACGGGCAGCACGATGGCCTGCACCGGCGCCAGCCACAGCGGCAGCTCGCCCGCGTAGTGCTCGAGCATGATGCCGATGAAGCGCTCGTATGAGCCGAGCATCGCGCGGTGGATCATCACCGGCGTGTGCTCCTGGTTGTCGGCGCCCGTGTAGGTGAGGCCGAAGCGCTCCGGCATGGAGTAGTCGAGCTGGACGGTCCCGAGCTGCCAGGAGCGCCCGAGCGAGTCGGTCATGTGCATATCGATCTTCGGCCCGTAGAAGGCGCCGTCGCCGGGATTCAGCTCGTAGCTGAGGGCCAGCTCCTCGAGCGTGCGCGCGAGCTTGTCCTCGGCGCGATCCCACATCTCCTCGCTGCCCACCCGCTGCTCGGGACGTGTCGAGAGCTCGAGGCTGACGTCGAAGTCGAACAGCTTGTAGGTGTCGAAGGCCATCTCCAGGCTCGCCCTGACCTCGTCCTGCACCTGCTCCTCGGTGCAGAAGATGTGGCCGTCGTCCTGCGCGAAGTGACGGACGCGCAGCAGCCCGTGCAGCACGCCGGAGGACTCGTTGCGGTGCAGCAGTCCGGGCTCGAAGTAGCGGATGGGAAGGTCGCGGTAGGAGTGGCGGCTGAGCCCGAACAGGTGGGCGTGGCCCGGGCAGTTCATGGGCTTGACGCCCATCTCGCGCTCCTCCACCTTGACCGTGAACATGTGCTCGCGGTACTTGCCCCAATGGCCCGAGGTCTTCCACAGCTCGGCGTCGTAGATCTGGGGCGTCTTGACCTCGGTGTAGCCGCGCTCGCGCCCCATCCGCCGCGACAGCCCGACGAGCGCGTTGAACACGCCGGTGCCCGCCGGCTGCCAGAACGCGGCGCCAGGGGAGACATCGGAGAATGTGAACAGCCCGAGCTCGCGCCCGAGCTTGCGGTGGTCGCGGGCCTTGGCCTGCTCGATGCGCTCGAGGTGCTCGGCGAGCTCGGCCTTGGAGAAGAAGGCGGTGCCGTAGATGCGCGTGAGCATCGTCCGCGAGGAGTCTCCGCGCCAGTAGGCGCCGGCGACGGAGCTGAGCTTGAAGGCGCCCACCGACTTCGTGCTCGGCGCGTGCGGGCCGCGGCAGAGGTCGGTGAAGGGGCCGTTGGTGTACAGCGAGACGGTGTGGACGGGATCGGCGTCGAGATCTCCTCTGCGCGCCGGACCGCCACCACCGCCGTACGAGGCCCCGCGCACGAGGTCGTCGATCAGCTCGACCTTGTAGTCTTGGCGTTCGGCCAGGAAGCGCTCGCGCGCGCGCTCGACGGGCACGTCCTCGCGCTCGAACGCCTCGGCGGCCTTGATGTGAGCGCGCATGCGCTCTTCGATCTTCGGGAAGTCCGCCTCGGAGATGGCCACCCCGTCGGGGAACTCGAAGTCGTAGTAGAAGCCGTCCTCGATCGGCGGCCCGATCGAGATCTTCACGCCGTCGTACAGGTCCATGACCGCCGCCGCCAGCACGTGCGCCGCGTCGTGGCGGATCAACTGCAGGGCCTTCGGCCCGTCTTTTTGAGTGAGGATGGCGATGTGGGCCCCGTCGGGCAGCTCCCGCGTGAGGTCGCGCAGATCCGCACCGTCGCCGTTTCCGTCGTGGCGCACCTCGACGGCGAGCGCGGCCCGCGCGAGGCCGGGTCCGATGGCGGCGGCGGCGTCGGCGCCGGTGGCGCCGTCGGGCAGCTCGAGCGCCTTTCCGTCGGGAAGTGTGACCTTGACAGACATGCAGGCGCTGGAGGCTACCCGCCGGCGGCGAGACTTTCCTCGGGCGCCGTCAGCGGCGTGCCGCGGGCGCCGTCAGCCGTGCGCCGCGAGCGCCTCGCGCCGGGCGCCGGACACCTCCGCCGCGACGGGGGCGAGCGACCACAGCGCGTCGTCGGCGAGCGCCTCCCGGCGCACGGCGCCCTCGCCCAGCAGCTCGATCAGCGCACGCTCGGCGGCGGGGCGGTCGGGGAGCTGGTTGTTCTGGGTCATGATCGCCGCCACCTCTTGGGTGACCAGGCCGTCGGGGAACACGCGCAGCGCGTCCGCCGGATCGTCGGGCGGCGCGTGGCGCTCGAGCCTGGGGTCGAGGTTGGCGATCAGCACGTCGTAGGCCTCGATCGTCTGAAAGCCGCCGGCCTCCAGGCGCCGTCCATCCTCGCTCTCGAACACGAGCGAGGGAGCGGAATAGCGCACGGGCCCGTCCGTCTGGCGCGCCTTGCCCTGGAACTCGGTGGGGCCGCCCTCGGCCTGGCGCGTCTGGGCCTTGTCCTGCTCGTAGGCGGCGAGCGTGGGCTCCTGCTCGATGGCGCCGACGATCGCGTCCGCGTCCAGCCCGTCCACGCGCGCGAGCGCCCGCGCGATGTCGGCGTCCTCGTCGAGCAGCAGCGTGGTGGTGAACCAGCCCAACTGCAGCGCACGCAGAACCTCGTGCTCGCGCCCGGGCGCGAGCAGGCGGGTGGCGACGATCGCGCGGCAGGCGCGCGAGCTGGCCATCATGCGCGTGCGGGGCTGCATCAGCAGGGGCATGCCGAAGCGGCTGAAGTAGCCCTGCTGCCCGAGGACCGAGCGCGTGGGCGTGTACCCGGCGTTGACGTAGCGCTGGGGGTCCTCGCTCAACCCGATCGTGACCAGGCGCCAGTCGAGCTGCTCGCGGTAGCGCCAGCGCAGGACGGCGAGCGCGGGGCTGGCCGAGTAGGCGAACGGGCAGGCCGGATCGGTGAAGTGCGTGACGGCGATGCTGCTCACAGGACCCATGATTGCACCTACAAGCGCTCTTCCCGGACACCCGCTGCGCGGAGGCGGTCCAGTGGCCGGGTGGCGCTGCTCTGAGCCCGGCGCGCGCCTCCTCCACTTCGTGGTCGACACGGACGCGCCGGGCACGCCGTGCCGACCGTGGCCAGCGCCGTCTGTGGGGATGGCGTGACGGCAGCACGATACCAGCAGCGGGCTCTCTGGATCTTGCTACCGGCGAAATGAGATGTTTCTATTATGTCGTCCCCTATCCAGGCAGATCCAGCGCTCGCGGCGACCCTCCGGCGCATGCGCATCGAGCGGGGCGACACGCAGGAGGACCTGGCCCACCGCGCCGGTCTGACCGTGGCCGCCTTCGCGCGCATCGAGCGCGGCCACGCGAACCCGACGTGGACGACCGTGAGGCGCATAGCGGTGGCGCTCGAGATCAGCCTGTCCGCCCTCGCGAAGGACGTGGAACGCCACCGGCCGCGGCATTGAGGGGCCGGCCTGGTCCGCCGCGGTGCCGCTTCAGGGGACCGCGGGCCGCCGTCAGGCGGGCCGCGCGAGGTCCGCAGCATGGGTGGGCACCTCGAGCGCGATCAGGTGCTCGTCGAAGCGCCTGACCCAAACCTCTGAGACCTCGTCGGCCTGGATCGACAGGCGCGGCGGCTCGGGGGCGTGCTCCTGCGGCGCGGGAATGCCGAGGTGCTCGAGCGCGCGGAGGACCACGGCCTCGGTGCCCTGCGCGAGCTCCTCGTACGTCAGCTTGAGCGGCTCGTGGCCGAGGCCCAGGAAGTAGGCGTCCCAGGCGGCGTCATGGGCGGTCAGCTGTCGCACCAGGTAGTTGATGGCGCGGAAGGAGAACACGGGCTCGACCGCGGGCCGCACCTCCTCGCCGGGCTCGTGCTTCCAGGTCTGGGTCTGCACCGCCTTCCACAGCGACACCGCCTGGCGGACCTTGTTCTCGCGGGTGATCTGGATGTAGCGCAGGCCGGGGAAGGCACGCGCGAGCAGCTCCGGCAGAGGCCTGCCGGCCATCCCCTCGATTCCGCGCAGCAGCTCGGCGAAGTCCCCGAGGTAGCCCCACATGAGCTTGGCGCCGAACACCCCATTGGGGGTCGTGCCCTGCGCCAGGGCCCACGCGAGGTACTGGTCGTAGGTCTCGGGGTGCCACAGCGGGCTGGGTTCGGCCACGCGGTCGGGCATCTCGCGGAAGGCCAGGCGTTCTACGATGTTGGCGTGACGGGCGGGGTCGAAGTACTCGTGGGGGCGCCGCGGGAGCCCGGAGCGACGCAGCGCCTCGAAGTACTCCTCGGGGTGCCCGGCAACGCCCGTCTGGTCGAGCGCGCGGCAGAGTAGAGTGCTGCCGCTTCGCGGCGTCGCGCAGACGAGATAGGAGAGCATGGGCGTCATCGCGAGGATCCTGCCGTCAAGCACACTGACTTGGTGAACAATACTTGAGCAACCGGCCGAACATCCTGTACATGCACTCCCACGACACCGGTCGCTACGTGCAGCCGTACGGCGAGCAGGTGCCGATGCCCAACGTGCAGGCGCTGGCCGACCAGGGCGTGCTGTTCCGCCAGGCGTTCTGCGCCGCCCCCACCTGTTCGGCCAGCCGCGCGTGCCTGCTCACGGGCCAGTACGGTCAGAGCAACGGGATGCTGGGGCTGGCGCACCGCGGCTTCTCGCTGCGCGACTACCGTCATCACATCGTCAACGTGCTGCGCGGCGCTGGCTACACGTTGACGCTGATCGGCGAGCAGCACATCTCCAAGGAGCCGGAGGTGATCGGCTACGACGAGGTGATGAAGGTCCCTACCACGCACGTGAACACGGTGGCGCCGCTGGCGATGGAGGTGCTGAGCCGCCCGCGCGATCGCCCGCTGTTCGTGTCGGTGGGCTTCTTCGAGACCCACCGCGAATTCCTCGGCCCCGGCTCGCTGCGCGACGTCCACTACTCCAAGCCGCCGAACAACCTGCCGGACACGCCTGAGGTGCGGGCGGACATGGCGGCGTTCAAGGCGAGCGCGCGCGCGCTCGACCACGGCGTGGGCATGGTGCTCAACCAGCTCGACGCGCACGGTCTGGACAAGGACACGCTGATCATCTTCACCACCGATCACGGCATGCCCTTCCCTGGCGCGAAGGCCACGCTGTACGACCGCGGCCTGGGCGTGACGCTGATCCTGCGCGGCCCCGAGCCGTTCGACGGCGGGCGCGTGATCGACGGGCTGGTCTCGCACATCGACATCTACCCCACGGTGTGCGAGTACCTGGGGATCGAGCGCCCGTCGTTCCTACAGGGCGTCTCGCTGCTGCCGCTGCTGCGCGGCGAGGTCACCCAGGCGCGCGAGGAGGTGTTCGCGGGCTCGACCTGGCATGCGGCATATGAGCCCCAGCGCGCCGTCCGGACCACGCGCCACAAGTACATCCGCCGCTGGGGCGAGCGGCGCACGCCGGTGCTGGCGAACACCGACGACGGCCCCAGCAAGGACCTCTGGATCGCGGCCGGCTGGGCCGAGCGCGAGATCCCCAAAGAACAGCTCTACGACCTCCTGTTCGACCCCAACGAGGCGAACAACGTGATCGACGACCCGGGCTGCGCCCAGGTGGCGACGCAGCTGCGGGCGCGCATGGACGAGTGGATGCGCGACACCGAAGATCCGCTGCTGGCGGGCCACGTGGATCCGCCTTCGGGCGTGGAGATCAACCTGCCCGACCAGCGCTCGGCCAGCGAACCGACGATGCGCATCGCCTGAGCCGGGGCGGGATGCGCGCACGGCGCGGCCGACTCGGCGCCATGCGGCAGGCGCCGAGTCTCCGCGCGGCCGCCGGTGGCGTCCCTGTCAGACGGCACCGACGGGCACCGTGGCGAGCCCGCCCGACGGGGAGGCCACGGAGCGCTCTAGCCTGCCTGCGCCGTGGTGCCCACGGATCAGGTCGAGGCGGACGTTCTTTGTTGGGGTTTCCAGGGACGGGGCTGCGGCGCCCTGGACGCTCAGCGTGACGCTCAGCCCCCCGTGCACGGAGCGCAGGAGCGCGCGTCCCTTGCGGTTCAGGAAGAGCTTGACGGTGGCGCTCTTGCCGGGTGCGATCGAGTAGGCCGCCACGCCGATGGCCTGTGGTGCCGGCGCGTGTGTCCCGACGCCGACCGCGGCCGCGTGGGCGGCGCTCGTGCCGCCGGAGGCGGGCGAGGCGTTGATCCCCAGCTCCAGCGTTCCGGCGCACGTCTGCGCGGCGGTGCACGCGAGCGTGACCGCCGTCGTCGCCGTGGCGGGGGGCGTGTGGTAGACGTACGCGGGCCCGCCGCTGGAGGTCCCGTCCGCGTCGCTCACGACCACTTCCTCGCTGCCGGCGGCGTGCGAGGGCGTCTTGGCGGTGATCTCAGTCGGGGAGACGACGTCCACCGAGCTCGCTTTGTTGCCGATCTTGACGGTCGCGCCGGCGAGGAAGCCGGTACCGGTGACGGTGATGGCGCTCGCCCCCGAGGTGGAGCCTTCGGCCGGCGAGACGGCGCTGACGGTGGGCTTTGGCGGGGCCACGTAGGTGTAGCTCGGACCGCCGCTCGAGACCCCGTCCCTGTCGCTGACGAGCACTTCTTCGCCGCCGGCGGCGTGCGCCGGCGTCCTGGCGGTGATCTCAGTCGCGGAGACGACGTCCACGGCGGTGAGCCTGCTGCCGATCTTGACCGTGGCGCCCGACACGAAGCCCGAGCCCGTGATCGTCACGTTAGTGCCGGCGTGGGTCGAGCCCTCCGTCGGCGTGATCGAGGAGACCACAGGCGGGGGTGGGGCGACGTACCGGTAGCTGGGACCGCCGCTGGAAACCCCGTTGGCATCCGTGACCACCACTTCCTCGCTGCCGGCGGCGTCGGACGCCGTCTTCGCCGTGATCTCCGTCGCGGACACCACTTGCACCGCCGTGGCCCTGTTGCCGATCTTGACCGTGGCGCCGGACACGAAGCCCGAGCCGGTGATCGTCACGCTGGTGCCCGCGAGGGTCGAGCCTTCGGCCGGGCTGATGGCGCTCACCGAGGGCTTGGGCGGGGCGACGTAGGTGTAGCTGGGACCGCCGCTGGAGACGCCGGCCGTGTCGGTGACGATCACTTCGTCACTGCCCGCCGACCCCGCTGCGGTGACGGCCGTGATTTCGGTTTCGGAGTGGACCGTGACGGAGCTCGCCTTGCCGCCGATCTTGACGGTGGCGCCTTTGACGAAGTCCGTGCCCTTGATCGTCACGGTGGTGTGGCCGGCGGTCGGCCCTTCATCGGGCGTGACCGAGGAGACCGCGAGCGACGGCGGTGGCGCCGAGGCGGAGATCACGCCGTCGGGGGTGCCGACGCCGGTGGGGCCGCGGTAGCCGGAGCCGCCGGTGCACAGGTAGGAGCCGCCGCAACTGCCGTTGGAGCCGGAGGTGACGGGGTAGAAGGAGGAGGTGTGTTTGTAGAAGGCGGCGGCCCCGAGCGAGCGCGTTTCGCTTCCCGAGAGCGCCTCGTAGGCGGCGATGATGGGCGTGGCGGCGCTCGTGCCGCCGACGGTGTACCACCCGGACAGTTTTTCTCCGACGGTGCCCGAGGTGTCGTAGATGGAGAGGTCTTCGGCGGCGGCGGCGATGTCGTTGGTGGTGCGCTTGGAGCAGCCCGAGTCGGTCTGGTAGGAGGGCTTCGGCTCGTACACGCTGCAGCCGCTGCCCGAGCGCGCCCACACGGTCTCGCTCCAGCCGCGGCTGTTGCCCGCCGAGGTCAGGTCGGTGCCGCCGACGGCGATCACGTATGGAGAGGCGGCCGGATAGCTGGGCACGCCGGCGCCGTATTCGTCGTTGTCATAGCCCCAGTCGCCGCTGGCGGCGGTGATCGGTACCCCGGGGTGGTCGAAGGCCGAGTCGTAGGAGCTCTCGCCGCCGAACTCGGAGCTCGCCCAGCTGTTGCTGACCTCGGTGGCGCCGAGGCTGACGGCCTCGTTCTCGGCCGTGGCGAGGTCCGTGTCGCTGGCGGAGTTGGCCTCCACGAGCATGATGTGGCAGTTCGGGCAGATCGCGGAGACCATGTCCAGGTCCAGCGACTCCTCCACGGGCCAGTCGCCCTCTTCGGAGTTCGGCTGGGACGGGTAGGTCTTGCCCCCGGTCTGGTTGACCTTGTCGAAGCAGCCGCCCGCGGTGGTGCACGACGGCAGGCCGTAGGCTGAGCGGTAGGCGGCGAGATCCGCTTCGGCGGTGGGATCGTTGTAGGCGTCCACGACCGCCACCGTCTGGCCGCCCCCGGCGGTGCCAGACGGCAGATCGTAGGCCGACTCCAGGTCCGCCGGCGCCAAGCCGCTGCCGTCGATGCCGCTGGTGGTGGAAGAGACGGCGGGCGAGATCGCCGCAAGCTTTGCGGCAGCGGGGGTGATCACGGCCTGGCAGGCGGCTTCGCCGGCGGGCCGTGGCGCGCATGCCGCGTACGGCTGGGTGGCGGACGGCGTCATCGACAGGGGCTGCAGGGCCCCGGAGGCCGCCTGCGCGCTGCCTGCCGGCGACGCAACCCATGCGCAGCAAACCGCGGCGAGCGCCACGAGCTTCAGATTTCGCCTTCCCCGCCGATCTATGATCCTGGACACTGCTCGCCTCCTTTCGATACGTCGCGCACACATCGGAAGGGGGCCCGGAGACGATGAGGTATGCCCGCCGCCGTGGACGACCTGGCGACCTTTGGGACGACAGCGGCGTGCACCTTTGGGACGACACGCCGCCCTGGCGGCGATGGGGCCGCTCAGCTCAGCTCAGCCCAGGCGACGGGCGAGGAAGTCCACGAGCGCGCGAGCGGTGCGCTCAGGCTGGTCGTCCCAGACGAAGTGCCCGGCGTCGGCGAGCACGAGCAGCTCGGAGCCGTCGAGCTCCCGGTGGAAGCGGTGGGCCATCTTCACGCCTGCGAACCGATCCTGCTCGCCCCACACGATCAGGGCGGGCACACCCAAGGCGACGAGCCGGCCGTCGTAGGGGACGAGCTTCTCGAAGTCGCCGGAGCGGTAGAGCTCGAGGTGCGCGAAGCGCCGCCGATCGTCGGCGAACGCCTTCCAGTACTCATCCAGCGCCCGCTCGTCCATGCCGCTGGACACGGCGTGCATTGCCGCCCCGAAGCCCTCGCGCGTGTAGGAGGCGATCAGCTTCTCGCCCTCCCCGGGAGTGCGCATGACGTTGGCGAGATCGTGCCAGCGCCGATCGGAGAAGAAGCCCCCATCGGAGATCACCAGGGCATTGACCGCGTCGGGGTGCTCGCAGGCCCAGCGCAGCCCGATCATCACGCCCCAGTCGTGCGTGACGAGCGCCACCGGACCGAGGTGCAGCTCGCGCACGAAGCGCTCGAGCGCCTCCACGTGGCTCTCCCACGACCCGCTCCCCGGTCCGCCTGGCTCGGAGTCGCCGTAGCCCGGGAGATCGGGGGCCAGCGCGCGCCAGCCCGCGGCGGCGAGCGCGTCGAGGGCGTCGTGCCACATGTACGAGGACTCGGGGTAGCCGTGCACGAGCAGCACGACCGGAGCATCCGTGTCACCGGCCGCCCGATAGGCCAATCCGCCCGCGCGCGCCAGAGCGCTCATCGCGGTGATCCTAGATGGTCGCTGAAGCGCCGAGCGGCTCGCGCTCAGAGGCGCAGTCTGCGCTGGCCGGGCAGCGGCAGATGGCGGATGTCAAGATACCCGCGTCGGATGAACCCGCGCGGGTACCTGGCTGCTTCACTGCAGCGGTGGCGTCGCAAGGCGCCACCGCTGAGGAAGATGTAGATAAGCCCCGATCAGCCTTCCAGGAGCTTCAGGGTCGCGTCAGGCAACTGGTTGGCCTGCGCGAGAATCGAGACACCGGCCTCCTGGAGAACCTGGTCCTTGGTGAAGTTGGTCATTTCAGTGGCCATGTTCACGTCGGTGATGGCGCTCACAGCCGAAGTCAGGTTCTGGCTGTAAACTTCCAGGTTGCTCTGGGTGAACTGGATGCGGTCCTGGACCGAGCCGAATTCGCCGGCGAGCTTCGACACGGTGTTGATCGATTCGTCGATTTCTTTCAGCGGTTCTTTTCCGGCTTCCAGCACGCCTTTGATTTTTTCGATTTCTTTGTAGAGTTCGATGGTTTTGACGCCGATCGTTTCTTTGTCGTTGGCGCCGACCTGGAAGGTGATTTCTTCTTCACCCTTCAGGAGGTTCACGCCGTTGAACTGCGTCGTTTCACCCACTCGCTTGATCTCTTCCACGAGCTGTTCGGCCTCGGCGGAGATCGCTTCCTTGTCTTCTGTGGAGGTCGTGCCGTTGAGGTACTGCACGCCCAGCTCGCGGATGCGCTGGAGCATCGTGTTGATGTCGTTCAGCGCGCCCTGCGCCGTCTGCGCGAGCGCGACGGCGTCCTGGATGTTCTGGCCGGCCTGGTTGAGGCCGTTCACCTGAGCCTGGAGGCTCTGGCTGATGGCGTAGCCGGCGACGTCGTCGGCGGCGGTGTTCACACGCAGACCCGAGGACAGACGCTGCATCGTCCCCGAGAGCATGTCCTCGGTGTTGTTCAGGTTCCTCGAGGCGTTCATAGCGTCGAGGTTGGTGTTGATCGTCAGGCCCATGCGTTCATCTCCTTGATGACGTTTGTTGATGTAGGTCCCGAACCGACTTCGTGTCGGCCTACGCACCTATCGTCAGAACGTGTGGAAACTTGAGGTCTGCAGCCCGCGCTCAGCGCGATGGGCGCGGGCGCAGGGGGTTGATACCGCCACGCGTCGCGCTCCGCGCTGGCCGGCGCGCTACAGTGGCCCGGCCGTGCGCCAGCCCTTCTCACGCCCGGTGGGGATCCTGCTCGTGGCCGCCGTGCTCGCCGTGATGAGCGCCGGCGGCGCCGGAGCGCCGTCAGCCTCGGCGGACGTGTGCACGGGGGGCGCCCCGGCCGAAATACCGAACTCGACCCCTCCGCTGCTCGCCGCCTCGGTGCCCTTTCTGGACAGCCCGCGCTGGTCGCGGGAGGTTCTGCCGCAATGGTCTGAAACGCGGGCCTCGATTGAATGGGGCGATCAGCTCGCCTACGCCTGGTATCGGCGGGCCCGGCTGTGGAACGCGACGAGCACCGCAGCATGGTGGGTGATACCCGGGCTCGGCTGCGAGTTCACGAGCGAAGACGCGAGCGAAGCCTATGAGCACGAAGGCAACGCCTATGAGCCACAGGCCTGCGTACTGCTCTACGCCCAGCTTGCACTGGCCGGCTTCGACTGCCGCGACCCTCGGCAACTGGCCATACCGGGCCCGCCGGTGTCGGTCGAGCGCGCGGGGCGCACGCTGGTGGCGGGCTTTGCGCAGACAGGGACAGGATCGGTGCAGGTGCGCTTCCAGCACGGAGCAGCGACGTTGCCCGCCGCCGGGGGCGTCTACGGCGGGAGCGTGAGCGCGAGCCTCGGTCGGGCCCTGACGGCGACCTCCATGAGCGCCATCCTCGGACGCATGCGCACGGCGGTGGCGCTCGTCGACCAGACGGGGCTCAGCTCCCCGAGCCAGGGACCCTTGGCGAGCACGCCGCGCCTGAGGACACTCGCGGCGGAGATTCACGCGCGCATACCCGCCGTCGCCGCGTCCATCCTCGGCACCGCGGTGACGGGCCGCCGGGAACACGACGAGGTGCTCTACGGCGCGAGCGCCCGCGCGCTGGCATCGCGGGTGGCGCGGGCGCTGCACGCGGCCCCGCCGCGCGCGCTGGGCGAAGGCGCGCAGGCGATGTTCGCGGGCGTGGCGCGGGTGGTGGTGCTCGTCGGGCGCAGCGACTGAGCAGCGCTCAGCTCACAGCCGGCAAGGACGCGCGCGGCGGTTCAACGCCGACCTCGGTGATGCCCGCCGAGGTGATCTTGATCCGCACCGGGACGTTGCCATGCTCGAGCAGCCTGCGCAGGACGGACTCGCCCTTGGACTCGATGCACGAGCGCAGTGGCTCGTCGAGCTCCTGCGATCGCAGTGCATCGGCGATCTGGACGTACACGTGCTTTTCGGCCGTGCCGTGCTGCACCTTCCAGCGGTAGGTGTCGCCCGGGCGCAGGGAGATGATGGGCGTAGGCCCACCGATGATCTCGGGATAGCCTTCCATGCCCCCAAGGATCGGCTCTTCGCCCACGGACGGACAAGGGCCATCTGGCCAGCTTGGGCGGGCGGGCATTTGGACGTGTGCTCACGCGCTCGCGCGCTATTCGGCTTCGCCGCCGCCCAGCCCGTGCGCGCCGGCGATCAGCGCCGCGGCGAACAGGAGGCACACCACCAGCGAGATCGCGATGATCCAGACGCCGTGCCTGGCCCCCTGCTTGTCCGGACGCCTGAGAAGGACCACGCCGACTGCCAGCCCGAACAGCGGCAGCACGAACGCGAGGATGTAACCGGCGACGTCGAGCCTGGAGAAGCCGGCGACGGCACCGTCATCGGCGCGCGGCCGAGGGTGCGCCGACTCGCCGTCCTCGGGAGCGGACACGGCCGGCAGGCGTCAGCTGCGACGAGCGCGCGTGGACATGGACGCCAGACGATACCCCTCCGCCCGAGCGCTGAGTGTCCTGTGCACACATGCACCAGGCACTCAGCGCGACGAGCCGCCGGCGCGAGCTCTCACGCCGGCGGCAATGCTCTCGCGGACTCAGCCCGTCGGAGCCGGTATGAAGCTCAGGTTGCCATCCTGAAGCGTGACTTCTTCCAGTTCGCCTTCCATTCTTCCGCCGCCGAATTCCGCTTCTCCGGCGGCGTTGATGTGCGAACCCTTGTATTTACACGTCGGCGTGATCTTCACGGTCGCCGTGACGCCTTTGAGTTCCCATTCGATGTCCAGGCGTTCGCGGAACTGCCCGAACTTCTTCATCGGCGCGCCTTCGAGTTCTTCCCGTTCAGTTTCGTAGGAAACCAGTTCGAAGGATTTGTCTTCGCCCTTCGTTTCCGCCGAAGCAGGGACCCATTGGGACGGGATCGTCACTTCGCACGTGCTGTTGCTCGCCTCGAACGTCACGTTCGAGGGGCCGAATTTGAGCGAGCCGTTGGAGTGGAATTCCATCCCGAGGGTGAAGCTCGCGACCACGGGTTCTTCCAGCCCGCCCCCTGCCGGCCGATCGGCGATGCAACGAGAGAACTTGACTTCCTGAAAGAAGGTTTCGGATTCACCGGCGACGACGGTGCCGGTGGGTTTGAGTTCCTTTTCGCATTCGGTGAACTTGTACGGGCCGATGACCATTTCACCGGCTTCTCCTATGCCCTTCACCGTGCCCGACGCGCTGGCGCTGAATTTCCCGAAGACCGGCTTCGCTTTGAGCGCGAGTGCCGGTGATGCGAGGACACCCAACGAAAGAACCCCGACCGCGAGAGCGACAATCATCCTGATCCGTCCCATCCCCAACCTCTCCTTGCGTTTGTAGTGGCAGGAGCGGCCGAACCCCCGGTGGGCGTGGATGGCAGCCCACCACTCCCAGCTCATACGCTCGACGCCGCCCCTGTGATCAACGGCTGGAAGATAGCACGATGCACATGCCCGATCGCCGGTTGGGAACTGGGGTTCTGGGGCATGCGCGGGGCGGCTGGCGCCGCTGCTGACGCCTCCTACCATCAGGTGCGGTGATAATCTCGGGAATGCCGCGTACCCCCGATCTCGCGGGCCGCGCGCTCGACGGGCGCTACGAGCTGCACGACGTCCTCGGGGAGGGGGCGTTCGGTCGCGTGTACAGGGGATTCGATCGCCGCTTGGCGCGGGCGATCGCGGTGAAGGTGATCAAGCCCTGGTGGGCTGAGGACGACGCCTGGGTGGAGCGCTTCGAGCGCGAGGCGCGGCTGCTGGCACGCGTGAGCGATCCGGGTGTCGTCCAGATCTTCGACATCGGCCATGCGCAGGAGGGCCCGTACTACGTCGCCGAGCTCGTGGAGGGCGAGAGCCTCGCGGAGCGCCTGCGAGCCGGTCCGCTCCCGCCCGAGCAGGCGCGCTCGGTGGCCGCGCAGCTCTGTCGCGCGCTCGCCAGCGCGCATGCCCAGGGCGTCGTGCACTGCGACGTCAAGCCGGCGAACGTCCTGCTCGGCCTCGATGGGTGCGTGAAGGTCGGCGACTTCGGCGTGGCGCGACTCGCGGCCGCCACCTCGCAGGGACCGTCGGCGACGATTGCCGGCACGCCCCGCTACATGTCCCCCGAGCAGGCGCGCGGGCGCCCCACGACCGCGGCCACCGACGTGTACAGCGCCGGTGTGGTGCTGTACGAGATGCTCGCGGGCGAGCCGCCTTTCGCACAGGGCTCGCCCGTGGAGCTCGGCCTGCGCCACCTCCAGGACCGCCCGCCGCCGCTCCCGGACACCGTGCCGGCGCAACTGCGCGAACTCGTGGACGTCGCCCTGGCGAAGGCACCCTCCGAGCGCTACCGCGACGGCGCCGCGATGGCCGCGGCCCTCGACGCCCTTGCACCTGTGAACGCCGTGCCGGTGAACGCCGGGCCGCGCCGCCCCCGAGCGCCCGCGAGCCCCGTGGGCGAGGCCGAGGAGCCGCACACCACGACGGGCGAGACGGCAACCGCGGCCACGCTCCTCACCCCCGAGCGAGCGACGCGCGAGCGGGCGCAGACGCGGGTGCTGGACTCGGCAGCTGCGAACACGCGGGTAAGGCCTCGAGACGGCGGCGCAGGGGAGCCCGCGCGTGGCGGCCCGCGCGTGCACCGGCGTCGGCGGCTCGCCCTCCCCGTCGCGCTGCTGCTGGCGATGGGCGGCGGCCTCGCGCTGTTCCTGTTGCTGCGCGCGACGCCGCGTACGACCGTCCCCGAGCTCCAGGGGTTGCCGCGCGGCGGCGTCGAGGCGCGGGCGCAGCGCCTTCACGTGCGACCGGTGTTCGCGACGCACCATTCGGAAACCGCCGCCCCGGGCATCGCCATCGCTCAGAGCCCGCGCGCGGGAGCACGGATCGCAGACGGATCGCCGGTCCACGTGGTGCTCAGCTCCGGCCCGCCACCGGTGAGCGTGCCGGGTGTCGTCGGCCAGCCGGAGGGCGCGGCCGAGAGCGCACTCGCGGGCGCGGGCCTGCGCTACGCCGTGACCATGGTTGCGGCGCCCGGGAGCGAACCGAACGCGGTGACACTGCAGTCGCCGAGCTCGAACGCCACCGTGGCACGCGGGACGACCGTCGCGCTCAGCGTCGCCGAGGAGCCACGCTGGCGGGCGCTGACGACGTTCTCGGGAGTCGAAGAAGGGCGCTCCGTCCCGTTTCGCATCCTCGGCAGCCGCTGGCGGGTCACCTACTCGATGAGCTATGAAGACACCTGTCTGCTGCTGTTCGTCTGCTTCGGGCCCAGCGCCCACGCGCAGAACCTCCAGGACGGCTCCAGCGTGGGCAGCTTCGAACTCGGCGAAGGCGAAGGCGAGACACACGTGTTCGACAGCGGACCGGGCCTCTACCGTCTGACGGTCTCGGGCGGTCACGACCCGGCGCGCTGGTCGATGACCGTCGAGGACTACTACTGATCGACCGGCCCGGGCGCGTGAGGCGGCTCGAGCCCTAGAATCGGGCGATGCCGCCGCCGAAGAGCGGGCACGCCCATGCGCATCTGCACCCGCGGCGGATCCTCATTGGCGCGCTCATCGTGATCGTGCTCGGCGCCGGGGCAACCCTTGCCGGCTGGGACATCACCGCGTGGTTCGAACACCTCTGGAACACGCTCACCGGCATCTCCCTCGCCGCGCTGCTCGGCGCGCTCGCGCTCATCACCCTGCAGACCGTCACAACCGCATACGCCTGGTACGCGATCCTCCGCTACGCCTATCCGGACTCGCAGATCGCCTGGTTGCAGGTGCTCGCCTGCTATTCCGCCGCCGTCGCGCTCAACTGGGTGGTGCCGGCGAACCTCGGGACGCTGACGATGATGCTGATGTTCACCGCGATCATCGCCGCCGCCAGCTTCGCCGGGGTGCTGGCCGGCTTCGCGGTGCAGAAAGTCTTCTTCACGGTGATCGGGACACTCGGCTATCTGTACCTCTTTCTGACCGTCGGCGGATCCTTCGACGTGCAGTTCAAGTTCATCTCCGAACACCCGGCCGCGACCGTGATCCTGCTGGCCGCCTTGGCGGCACTGATCTTCATGGTGTTCCAGGTCCTGCGCGAGCGCGTGGAAAAGTGGTGGGTGGAGGCGAAGGTTGGCGCTCAGATCGTCGTTCATCCGCGCGTCTTTTTGCTACGGGTCGTGCTCCCCGAGGCCGTAAGCTGGCTGGCGGGACTCGGCATCATCGCGGTGTTCCTGGCCGCTTACCACATCCCCGTGAGCTTCCACACGATCATGCGCGTGGTCGCGGGCAACTCGATCGCCAACGCGACGGCGGTCACGCCGGGTGGCGCCGGGGTGATCCAGGGCTTCAACGTGATCGCCCTGAAGGGCATCACCAGCTCCGCCAACGCGAACGCCTATTCGGTGGCCCAGCAGTTGGTGGTCACCGCCTGGAGCATCCTGCTCGCGCTCGTCCTGATGGCGCGGGCGTTCGGTTGGAGCGGCGGCAAGGCGCTCGTCGAGCAGTCCTACAGCCAGGCTCGCGAGAAGAGCTCCGAGCAGGCGGCAACCCGCCGGGCCAAGAGACAGGCGAGACGAGAGCGCTCGGCGAGCTCGTAAGATCCCGTGTCATGAGCTCGGAAGGCTACGCGGCAAGTCTGGCGCCGGCGCGGACGCAGACGCTGTTCGGTCGCGTCATGGGCCTGGTCGCCATCACGGTCGGCTTCGCCACGCTGGGCGCGTATCTCGGGCGCAACCTCGGTGGCGCGGATTGGTTCATCGCCTGGCTGCTCGCGATCGGTTGCCTGATCGGGCTGAACGTGGCCAACGCGCGCGGCCACGAAGGCCCCGCCCTCGCGCTGCTGTTCGCCTTCGGGCTGCTGATGGGGGCGAGCATCGCGACGACCCTCAACTACTACTCGGCCACCGACCCCACGGCCGTGCGCCAGGCGCTGGGCGCCACAACCCTGTTCGTCGGCGGGCTCGGCGCCGGCGGCTATGCCATCCGCCGCGACCTGTCGTTCCTGTACCGGACGGCGTTCTGGTTGCTGGTGCTGCTGATCATCGGCGGGATCGTGCTGATCTTCGTGCACATCCCCGCTCTGTACACCGTGTATGCGATCGCGGGCCTGGGCATCTTCGGCCTGTACACGGTGATCGACTTCAACCGCTTGCGCCGTGCGGGCACGAACGAAGCGATCCCGCTCGCGGCCGGGATCTTCCTGGATGTGCTGAACATCTTCCTGCTGTTCCTGCGACTGTTCGCCCGCTCCTGAAAGCACATGACCGACATCGGCGACAGCCTCTTCCACCGCGGCCAGGACGTCTGGGTGATGAACGCCGACGGCTCACGCCGCGCAGCCGAGTACGTCGGTCAAGGTGAGATGAGCGCGTGGTTCGGCGGAGCGCCGACGGTGATCGTGGTGTACCCCGATACCGCCACCGGTGAGGCGGTCGAGATGGACCGCGTGATCGCGCGGAACGGCTGACGGCGGCAAGCGCTCCGCGCCGCTATCGTGGCACCCACGATGCGCGTCATCCACCGCGAGCACGCAGGACGGCCGATCCGCGTGGCGTGGACGCTCGAGGAGCTGGGCGAGCCGTACGAGCTCACGACGATGACGCGCGAGGAGAGCAAAGCGGAGGAGCATCTCGCGCGCCACCCCCTTGGCCGTGTCCCGGTGCTCGAGAGCGACGAGGGCTTCGTGTTCGAGTCCGCCGCCATCTGCCTGTACCTCGCCGACCTGCACCCCGACGCGGGGCTCGTGCCGGAGCTCGGCACCCACGAGCGGGCGCTCGTGTACCAGTGGACGGTGTTCTCTCCCGCTGAGATCGAGCCGCCGCTGATCGAGGCGGCGATCTACGGCCAGAAGGACCCCGAGCGCGCGGCGCTTGCGCGCGCGCGAGTGGACGCCGCGGCGCGGGCGGTGGCCGATGCCCTCGACGGCAACGAGTTCCTCGTCGGTGACCGCTTCACCGTCGCCGACGTGCTCGTCGGCTCGGCGCTCTCCTGGCCCGCGCGCGCCGGTTTCGCAGACATCCTGCCGGACAGCGTCACGGACTACACCGAGCGTCTCTCGCGGCGACCCGCGTATCAGCGCGCGGACGCTCGCACGTCCGGCTGACGCTCACACCCGGCCCGCTGCTCGGTCGCTAGCGTGAGCGCAGACGCGAGCGTACGAGCCGACTGTCGAGGTGCAGTCGTTTCGCTGGCACCCCATGGTTGTGTCTCGATCGGCGAACGCCCGGCGCAGGCTGCCGGCCGGCGCGAGCCTCGGGACTCGGCTGTTGGAGGTGGCGGCCGGCGACCTGGCCGGAGGGCACCGAGGGAAAGTGCCCTCGCCCCCCCACAACTCGACTGTGGCCAGGAGCCGTGGGAGATGGCACGGCGAGCATCGAGCCGCCGTCTGCCCATCCGGCGTTGCCGACCGCCGCCACGCGGCAAAGCGCCAGCCACAGCGTCGCGTTGGCGAGCCAAAATGACAGCGCGATAGCGAGAACCACGTCGCCGAGTGTCATGCGCCCAATTGGGAAAGTCCAATAGGTCTTCGATCGCCTAACATAAGCGACCGCCTATCCCAGCTCCACATGATGATGCGGCTTCGCCAACCCTCATGCTGCTCGAGACTGTGACGACGTGCGCGGTAGGACTTCTGCCCGGCTACGGGCGCGCTGATACGCAGTCGGTACGCGTCGATGGCGTCTAGGCGCAGCTAACTGCGCTACCTGGTCACGGTCGCAGAAGAGGGCCAGATAACACGTGCTGGAGTCCGATCTCGGCATCGTGCTGCTCGACCGCCACCCCCGGGGTGTCACCCTGACGCCGGCGGGCGAGGCCTTTCTGGTGAAGGCTCGAGCGGTGGTGTCAGCTTGGAGCGACGCGATCGAAACCACCCGGTCGGTGGCACGCGTGAGCCCGGGGACGATTGAGTTCGGATTTGTCGGCAGCCCGCCCGGACTCGACAGTCCGGGCCCCCTGGAAGCGTTCGCGCTCGCACATCCCCAGATCGACGTGTGCTATCGAGAGCTGCCCTTTCCATCGGCGCCCACGGGATCGTGGCTCGCCGATGTCGATCTGGCGGTCTGCCACTCTCCACCGAACGATCCTGACACGTGGAGCCAGCCGCTGCGCCGAGAGCCGCGCGTCGTGCTCGCACCTAATCGTCACCCGCTCGCAACCAGCAGCGAGCTGACCGTTGCCGAGGTGATCGACGAGACGTTCATCAGCTTTCATCCCTCGGTCGAGCCGGGCTGGGCCGGTTTCTGGAGTCTGGACGATCATCGTGGTGGGCCGCCCCAGCGCGCGACCCTGGATCGCGCGGCCAACGCGCAGGAGGTGCTGGCGGCCCTCGTCATGAGGCGCGCGATCACGACCGTGCCGGCCTCCGTGGCACGGGTGATCCTCAACGCCCTGGGCGGTGTGATGGCCATACCCCTGCGAGACGCCGAGTTCGCCACGATCGAGCTGATCGGGCGCGAGGATCGTCGCACGGCACCCGTCGAAGCCCTCCGCGCGTTCGCCGGCGGGTCCCCCTCGCCGGACTCGCACGCCAGGGCCCGCCAAGGGCGCAGCGCGAAGCGCTAGCTCCGCGTCGCGCTGCGAGCTCGCCTATCCGCTCGCGCTGGGAGGCCCACGGCAGCCGCACGCGCCTCGTCGATGTCCCGGTAGGTCGCCACTTTGAGGGCCACGCCGTCCACCCACACGAACACGGCTGCGTGTCGCAAGCGAATGTGCGCTGCTCGCCAGCCAGCCGACCGGCCTTCCTGGCGACCGACCGTGAACACCACGCCCTCACCGAGGTCCACGATCTCCTCGGGCAGGATCTCATAGGTCTCGTATGCGCCGAACCAGTCTCTGAAGAATCGGTGTATCGCCGCCGGGCCCTGGTAGGTGCCGAGCCCCCATCGCGACATGTCCCACACCGACTCGGGGCCGAAGAGGCTCATCAACTCGTCGAACTCGCCGGTGTTGGCGTATTCGAAGGTGCGACGGGTCAACTCGACCGCGTCCGGTGTGGTGGCCCCCGGGTCCATCGACGCAAATGGTATCCGGCAGACGCCGGTCGCCTTGCCATAGGCCGCGGCCTATGGCAGCACACCACCCAGGGGACTGCCCGGCGAGCGCGATGGCTCGCTCTCAGCCGCTCTCGGACCGTCCGAGATCCGCGCGATCTCGAGTGTTACGAGATCGTGGGGCGCCGCGGGCCGGCGCAACCACCACGTGGGTGGACCGCCTGCCAGGACGACGTCCGTCGCCTCAACGAATCCCCGGCGTTCGTAGAAGCGCCGGTTTGCCTCGGTTGAGGTCTCGAGGCAGCAGGCCATGCCGCGCCCATCGGCCTCGGCGAGCCCCGGCCCGAGCGCGGCGGTTGCGAGGCCTTCACCCCGGCGCGCCGGATGGGTCGCCAGCACGCCCAGGTACCAGTGGGCATCCGCGGGCGCCACGGCAGCGAGAGCGTATTTGTAAGCGATGAGGCGATCGTGGGCCCGCTCGCCGGCTGCCGCGACGTAGCGCGCCCATACCTCTCTGACCCGTGGCGGCTGCTGATCGCCGTTGGCGGGGCTGTCCCACATCGACACCGTCGCGAGATCGTCACTCACCCAGACGTTCCCGGAGTCGACCCTCAGATCGAACAGGGCCCCCGCGAACTCGGGCGCGAGCCGCTCGTACTCGCCGTTCAGCAGAAACGCCCACGCCGGATCCTCGGCGAAGGCCGCCGTCACGGTCGCGAGCACCCCTGCCCGCTCGGCGCGGGACGCTCGCCGGATCACGGTCTCAGGCGCCGATCGACGGCGCGGGCTCGCCCAGCGCCTGCGAGGAGAGCGCGTCGGAGTCGAGACCCGGCGCGCCGGCGCGCGGGTCGATCAGGATCTTCGCGTGGGTGTCCGGCGTCCCGAGCGCGGTGAACGCACCAGCGACGCCGTCCAGTCCCACCGTCCCGGTCAGCAGCGGGCTGGGCTCGACGTCGCCCTCGGCGAGCATGTGCAGCGTGTCGCGGAACTCGAGCGGCGAGTAGCCGAGCACGAACCGCAGGTCGATCTCCTTGTTGATGGCCATCGCCGGCGTGAGCTGATCGGCACCGACGCACACGCCGACCACGACCACACGCGAGAGCAGGGGAGCGCCCTCGATGATGCTCTGGATCACACCGGGCACGCCGACGCACTCGAAGATCACCGGGTGCTTGGGTGCCGCGCCGAGCTTCTCGGCCAGCCGCCACGCATGCCACCAGCCAAGCGGGAGGCGCTCGAGCTTCTCGCGGGTGCCGACGACGAGCTCCGCGCCGGCGGGCATGTCGGTCAGGTGACCGCCGTTCACGGCCGTGAACGGCGAATCGTGGGCCGGGTCGATCACCACGTCCGCGCCACAGGCGCTGGCGAGGGCGCGGCGGGCCGGTGAATAGTCACCGGCCACGACCGTTCGCACCCCGTGGGCCTTGAGCATCAGGATCACCCCGAGCCCGATCGGCCCGCAACCGACCACGATCGCCACGTCGCGCTTGCCGACCTCGCCCCGGCGAACCGCGTGCCAGCTGACGGCCAGCGGCTCGGTCAGCGCCGCGACGTCGGGGCGCAGGCCGTTGGGGACCGGCATCATCAGCGACTCCTCGACGACCGTCTGCTCGGCGTAGGCGCCGGGGGCGTGCACGGACAGACCGACGGCGTCGATCGCGCCGCCCGCCCGCAGCAGCGGCACAGCCACCACGCGCGTGCCGGTCGGCGAGCGGCGCCTGCACCCGGGGCCGTACTCGGCGACCTCGCCGCAGAACTCATGTCCGAACACGATCGGCTCGTCCGAGCGGGCAAACCGGGCGTAGCCCACCCGCGCTGCGTCATCGGCCATCTGGTCGCAGTTCTGGCGCGCGTGCAGGTCCGATCCACAGATCCCGCAGCGCAGCACCTCAATGCGCACCTGCTTGCGCCCGGGCACCGGGTCGGGGCGCTCAACGACCTCGAGCTCGCCGTTGGTGCAGACCACCGCCCTCATCGCTAGTCGGCGAAGTCGGCGGCGCGCTTCTCGAGAAATGCGCCGGCCGCCTCGGGCACCGCGTTGCTGAAGGTGGCCATGATCTGCTGGCGGTCCTCGTACTCGACCGCCGCCTGCTCGGAGGGGATCTCGAGCGCGCTCCAGATGCCGCGCTTGGTCAGGCGAACGCCCCAGGGCGCCAGGGCCGCGATCTGCTCGGCGGCCTGCAGCGCGCGCTCGAGCAGCCGCTCCCCGGCGACGACGTCGGCGACCAACCCGATCCGCAGGGCCTCCTCGGCGTCCAGCCTGCGCCCGGTGAGCATCAGCTCGTGAGAGCGCGACGCGCCGATCAGGCGAGGGAGCAGCCAGCTCGTGCCCATGTCGCAGTTGGACAGGCCGATGTTGATGAACGCGGCGCGGAACACGGCCGTGTCGCTGGCGTAGCGGATGTCGCAACCCAGCGCGAGCGTGAGGCCGAGGCCCGCCGCCGGGCCGTTGACGGCGGCGATCACCGGCTGCGGCAGCGCCCTCAGCCCGAGCACGAGCGTGGACATGTGTTCCTGGTTGGCGAGGCGGTCGCGGGGCTCGTCGCTGCCGTCGTTACCCGGTCCCGCGCCGTAGCCGCGGAGGTCCACGCCGGCGCAGAAGCCGCGCCCGGCGCCGGTCAGGATCACGGCCCTGCACGCGCGCTCCGCGGCGATCCTGCGCAGCTCAACGTGCAGCGCCTCGCACAGATCGGCGGTCATGGCGTTGAGCTGCTCGGGCCGGTTGAGCGCGAGCTGAACGACATGCGGGGCGGGTTCCTCGACGAGCACCAACGGGGTCATCGCGCGGGAATCCTACGCGTCGGGCCCGCCGCGCGGGTTCCGCCCGCTTCGCCGGGCAGCTACCGTCTAGCTGACGCACGCCGCATCTGCACGGGGCCGGCGAGCCCGCGAGCGAGCCGATCGGCCCAGCCCACCCGATGAACCAGAGGAGTCAGGAGCGCCCACATGCCGAGCTACACGATCAAGAACATGATGGACATAGACGATGCGACACCCGCGGACATGCCGCAGGTGGAGGGGCGCTTCGCGCGCAGTCACATCGACTCGCGCGAGCTCGGCGTCAGCCACTTCCGCTACGGGCCGGGCTTCAGGTCGCCGATGGGCCACAGCCATCGCGAGCAGGAGGAGGTCTACGTGGTGACGTCCGGTTCGGGGAGGGTGAAGCTGGACGATGAGGTGCGAGACGTTCGCCAGTGGGACGTCGTGCGCGTCGCACCTGAGGTCGTGCGCGCGTTCGAGGCCACGGATGACGGGCTCGAGCTGATCGTCGTCGGCAGCGCACGCCCGGAGGAGGGCGACGGCGTGCCCGTCCCCGGATGGTGGACCGACTGAGCGGGTGAGGAGCTCAGAGCGCGGCTGAGCCGCGCACCCCGCTCGAGCGCTGCTCGTCGCGCTGGCGGCGCTCCGCGGCGACGCGCTCGATGCGCTCGCCGAGGGCGGGCAACTGGGCACGGACCTCACGCATGAAGTGGGCCGTGAGCAGCATCGCCCGCAAAGGCGAGGTGGCGATGACACTCGCCGTGCGAGGCCCGCCGACGTCGAGCACGGCCAACTCCCCGAAGATGTCACCCGGGCCCATCACCGCGACGCGAGCACCGCCTTTGAGCACCTCGGCGGCGCCCTCCTCGAGGACCAGGACCTCATAGCCGGGTTCCCCCTCGCTCATGATCGTCTCGCCCGCCGTCGCAGTGACCTCATCGAGCACCCGGGCGAGCATCAGCAGCTGCCCCCTCGACAGTCCCGCGAACAGCTCGATGCTCGCGAGCCTGCTCGCCCCGTCGCTCCCGATCTGCTTTCGGTGCATCGCGGGAATGCTCGCAGACCGGCGCGCCCGACGGCCTGCCACCAGCACACTGCCGTCCCCAGCGCGACCGCTGCGCCCGCCCCGAAGCGGGCAGGACGAGTCCCGCGCCGGCAGCGAGATGTCAGCTCAGCTCGAGCTCGTCGGCGCCACCCGGCACCCGGCGCATCGTCACGTGTGCTTCCACGGTTGAGTCGGCGTCGCCGGAGAAAGTGCCCTCGACGGGTGAGACGTCGCCATACATGCGACCGTGGCCGATCTTCACATGATCGGCGCCGGCGATGATCGCGTTGGTGGGGTCGGTCGCGAACCACACCGGCTCGCTGTCGCCGTCGACCGGCAGCAGCCCCTCGATCCACGCGTGCGTCTGGACCTCCGCGCTGGCGGCGGTGAGATCGTCGGGCGCGGTGAAGAAGTAGCCGCTCACATACCGCGCGCCGATGTCGTGCGAGCGCAGCAGCGCCAGCGCGAGATGGGCGAAGTCCTGGCAGACCCCCGCTCCCAGCGCAAGGAATTCGGGGGTGGTCGTCTGCGAGTCGGTCACGCCCGCCTCGTAACGGAAGCGCTCGTGGACGAGGCGGGTGACGTTGCTGAGGGTCGCCGTGGGCGTACTGGCACGAACCTCGTCGACCAGTGGGGCGAGCTGCGAGTTCTCGTGCAGGTAGCTGTAGGGGTGGTAGCGGTAGGGGCCGGCGGCCTGGCGATAGCGCTCGTCCTGGAGGTCCGACCAGGAGCCGTCGGGCGGCGGCATCGGCTCGGTGGTGGCCACCGTCGCGTCGACCTGGATACGCAGGCGCTGCACCGGTGCGGCGACGAGCAGCTCTGTCACCTCGTTGCCGAACAGATCCTCGTAGGTCGCGAGCCGGTCCGGGGTGGGCGTGACGCTCACGTCGAAGTGCTCGCAACGCTGCGTGCCGCCGCTGCGGGGACACATGCGCAGCCGGTTGAAGTTGCCGACCACCGGCGCGCTGTAGCGGTAGGTGGACTCGTAGGTGATCTGGTAGCGCACCGGTCGGAGAGACTAGCGCGCGCCGGCACACTGGTTTTTGAGCATCGAGCCGGCTGCACACGTGCGCGCGCGATGCGCTAGACATCTACATCTGGGGCGGGCCACGCACGCGGCCGCGAGACTCGATAGGGAGAGGACGTACCAGATGACACAGGCAGAGACGGCTACCGACCTTCGCTTCGATCCCCCGGGCCCGGGGTCCTGGAAACTCGACGCGGTCCACTTCCCGCGACCGGTGACGCGGTACTGGACGGAAACGCACCCGGAGCCCTTCCGGCGCGGGTTCGGCGACTTCACCCGCTTCTACGGGATGCTGATCGACTCGCTCGACACCGCATACCCGCAGGGGTTCTCATACACGATGATGCGCCCGGTGAGCCCGGAGGAGGTGCCGAGTCGGATCGCGCGCGCCGAGGAGGTCTTCCGCAACAGGCTCTGGCGCGAGCAGCTGAGCGAATGGGATGACGTGGTCAGACCCGCCTCGATCGCGGCACACCGCGAGGTGCAGTCGGTGGACCCGGACGCCCTCGAGAGCGATGAGCTCGCGGCGTACCTCGCGCGCTGCCACGAGCACCACGCGGCGATGATCGCCCAGCACATGCGCTTCACGGCGGCGGCGATGATCCCGACCGGAGACTTCCTGGCGCACGTCGGAGCCTGGACCGGCCTGCCCTCCTCGGACCTGCTCGGGCTGCTGCGGGGCGCGGCGCCCGTCTCAGCCGGGGCCTCCGGCGAGCTCGACCGGCTCGTGTCGGCGATCGCAGCGGACGATCAGGCGCGCGGGCTGCTCGAGGAGTCCGACACCGACGCCGCCCTGACACTGGAGCGACTGCGTGGGCTCGAGGGCGATACCGGAGCAGCGGTGAACGGCTACCTCGATCTCGTCGGCTGGCGGCTCCTGGACGGCTTTGACATCTCGGGACCTTGCGCGCTCGAGCTCCCGGACGTGCTGCTCAGGGCGATCCGGATCGCGGTGGCGGGAAGGGACGCGGGAACATCGAACGTGGAAGAGCTGATCGCGGGGGTGCGCGAGAAGGTGCCCGCCGAGCACCGGGACGAGTTCGACGAGCTGCTAGGGGAGGCGCGTCTGACGTATCGCGTGAGAGACGAGCGGGGCGTCTTCAGCGACATCTGGGCATCCGGCCTGATGCGGCGCGCCGTGCTCGCGGCCGGGCGGCGGCTCGCGGCCGCCGGACGGATCAGCGACCCCGAGCATCTCATCGATGCGAGCGTGCCGGAGATGCGCGGACTCCTCTCAGGCGCCGAGGAGCCGACCGCCGAGGAGCTCGCGACGCGCGCCGAGTACCGCGCCACACACACCGCCAAGGACGCGCCGCCGTTCCTCGGAGACCCACCCTCTCCCCCACCGGACCCCTCGGGGCTGCCGCCGGCCGCCGCCCGCGTGATGGGCGCCATGGGGATCGCCATGGGCGAAATGTTCGGCAGCTCCGAGGAGGAGCACGAGGAGCATGTGCTCCGCGGGCTCGCCGCCAGCCGCGGCGTGTACGAGGGACCCGCACGGCGCGTGGCGGGACCGGGCGAATTCGACCGGATCACGCAGGGCGACGTGCTCGTCACGGAGTCCACGAGCGAGGCGTTCAACATCCTGCTGCCGCTGCTCGGGGCGATCGTGACCGACAGCGGAGGGCTGCTCTCGCACTCGGCGATCGTCGCGCGCGAGTACGGAATCCCCGGCGTGGTGGGGACCCGCGAGGCTACCGACCGGATCGCGGACGGCACGCGTGTGCGGGTGGACGGCGATGCGGGAGAGGTGACGGTGCTGGGGTGAGCGGAGTGGTTGCGCTGCTCGACGCTGAGGACACGTCGCTGTTCGGATCCAAGGCGGTCGGGCTGGGACAGGCGCTGCGTGACGGACTCCCCGTCCCTCCCGGGGTCGCGCTGGCGGGGCCCGTCGTGGACGCAGTGGCCGGCAGTGATGCGCAGGCGATCGAGCAGGTTCTCGAGTCGGTGCGGCCGTTGACGGGCCCGCTCGCCGTGCGCTCCTCGGCGGTTGACGAGGACGGCGCGGAGGCGAGCTTCGCGGGTCAGCACCTGACGCTCCTGAACGTCACGGGCGAGGCCGGGTTGACCTCGGCGATCGGCGAGATCTGGTGGTCGGCGAACTCCGACTCGGCGATCACCTACCGCCAGCGCGTCGGCCTGTTCACGCGGCCCAGCGTGGGCGTGGTCGTGCAGGCGCTCGTCGATCCCGAGACGGCCGGGGTGATGTTCACGCAGAACCCGATAACGGCTGCTGACGAGCTGGTCATCGAGGCGAGCTGGGGCCTCGGAGAGGCGGTCGTCGCCGGTCGCGTGATCCCCGATCACTACCGCGTCGAGCGGACCGGCGAGGTGCTCGAGCGCACCCCGGGGCGCAAGGACGTCGCGTCCCGCTCACTCCCGGACGGCGGCACGCGCGAGGAGAAGATCGCGCCCGAGCGCGTCGAGATGCTCTGCCTGCAGGACGAGCAGCTCGCGGAGCTGTGCGCCCTCGCGGACCGCTGCCAGCAGGTGTACGGCCCGGCTCGGGACATCGAGTGGGCGATCGCCGATGGAACCCTCTACCTGCTGCAGTGCCGAGCGGTGACACGGGCGGGGTTGTGAGGCGAACGGCGGCCGACGGGTCACCTCCATGAGCGGAGCCCCGATCGAGGTGCTCCGGGGCGTCCCGCTGTTCGCCGATCTGAATGAGGACGAGCTCACGCAGGTGGCGAGCGTGTTCAAGGAGCGACGCTTCAGCGATGGCGAAACGGTCATCCAGCAGGGTTCGGGCGCGGCCGCCTTCTTCGTGATCGTCTCGGGCGAGGCCACGGTGTTCGTCGACGGCAAGGAACGAAGGCGCCTGAACGAGGGTGACTACTTCGGGGAGATGGCGCTCATCGACGCGGGCACACGGACCGCGACCGTGGTCGCCGCCGGCGAGCTGTTGTGCTCCGGCGTCGTCTTCTGGGACTTCCGTCCGGTCGTCGAACAGAACGGCGCGGTCGGCTGGAAGCTGTTGCAGTCGTTGATCGCGATCTACCGGTCCGAGCGCGAGGCTCAGGCGGGCAGCTCCCAGGAGCCGGACTGAGGTCGCGGCCGCGAGCCCCAGACCGCCTGGTTGCGGGGCCTTGACAGCTATACGACCGTGAAGCGCACCTCGACCCGCAGCCCCCCGGCTGGCTGGGCGTGGACGGCGAGCTCGGCCCCGTGGGCTGTTGCGATCGCGTCGACGATCGACAGGCCGAGACCATGGCCGCCGTCGCGGCTGGTGCGGTCGGTTCCGGGCCGCTGGAACGGGCGCACGAGCGATGCGACTTCCTCGGGCGCGATCACAGGTCCGCTGTTGGCGAGCGTGAGCAGCGCCTCCCCTTCCTCGAGCGAGCTCGCCACGCTCAGCCAGCCCTCCTGGCTGTTGTGAACGATCGCGTTGTCGAGGAGGTTGGCGATCAGCCGTTCGATCAGGCGTCTGTCACCGACGATGGGGGCGCGCTGGAGCTCGCTTTCGAGGCGCAAGCCGTGGCGGGCGATGTCCTCGCGGCGCTCGTCGAGGATCTTGCCGGTGAGCCCGTCGAGCAGCAGCGGTTCGCGGCGCTCGAGGCCGCGCTCGCTGCGCGCGAGGGCCAGGAGCGCGTCGATCGTGCGCTCCTGCTGCTCGCCGATGGCGAGCACCCGCTGGCAGGCGGCGCGCAGCGAAGCGGCGGTGGCGTCCGGGTCGGCGAGCGTGACCTCGATGATGGCGCGCTCCAACGTGAGCGGCGTGCGCAGCTCGTGTGAGGCGTTGGCGACGAACTGGCGCTGGGCCTCGAACGAGGACTCCAGACGGCCGAGCAGCTCGTCGAAGGTGTCCCCCAGCTCGCGCAGCTCGTCGTTGGGACCGTCGAGCGCGAGGCGCTCGTGCAGCGTCGACGCGGACAGCTCGCGGGCCGCGGCGGTGATCACCTGCAGCGGGCGCAGCACGCGACCGGCGATCACCCACCCCAACGCCATCGACGCGACCACCATGATCGCCAGGGCGACGAGCGAGAAGATCAACAGGTGGTGCAGGTCGCTGTTGTTGACTGTGACCGCGAGCGCGCCGAGCTGATGGGCCTGTTCGCGGGCGCGCTGGACCGTGACGCCTTCGGGCGTCGCGTGAAGCGTGGCTCCAGGCGCCAGGTGGACGTGGACGCGCGGTTCCACGAGCCTCGCGGCGGCGCCCTGCGCGGTGGCGACGGTGCTGTGGGCGGAGGAGCGCACCGTGAGGAAGATGAGCGCTAGCAGCAGCGTTCCGGTGACCATGAAGACGCCGCCGTAGAGGACGGCGAGACGCAGGCGGATCGTGTAGCGGGGGAGGCGCAGCCGGCGCCTCATATTCGGTAGCCGCCACGGGGCACGGTCTCGATCAGCGGCGGCTCGCCGAGCTTTGCGCGCAGACGCTTGATGGTTACCTTGACGGTGGTCGTGAACGGGTCGGTGTTCTCGTCCCACACGTGCTCGAGCAGCTCCTCGGTGGAGACGACGCGACCGTCGGCGCCGAGCAGGTACTCGAGCACCGCGAGCTCCTTGGGGCTGAGCGACAGGCGTTGCCCGTTGCGGCTGGCGAGGCGATTGGCGGGATCCACGCGCAGGTCCCCGTGGACGAGCACGGGCGGGAGCTGGGTGCCCGAGCGGCGCGCGAGCGCGCGCACGCGGGCGACGAGCTCGGCGAAGGCGAACGGCTTGGGCAGGTAGTCGTCGGCGCCGAGGCTGAGGCCGTCGACCCTGTCTTCGATGGAGCCGGCGGCGGTGAGCATCAGGATGCGCCCGTCGCGGCCCTCGGCCACGAGCGAGCGGCAGATCTGATCGCCGTGCACGCCGGGGATGTCGCGGTCGAGCACGAGCACGTCGTAGTCGGTGAGCGCGAGGTGCGCGAGCGCGTCGTGACCGTCGAGCGCGACGTCGACGGCGATGCCCTCGCGGCGCAGGCCGATGGCGACCGTGTCGGCCAGCTCGACGTGATCCTCGACCAGGAGTACTCGCATCCGACCACCAAGCGTGGCGGATCTGTGGTTACAGCGCGGTTACAGCGTCGCTCACCGTGGTGTAACCGGCCGTTCCGTAGAACTGCCTCGCACGCACCATCAAGCCAGCGCGAGGAGACGACGAGATGAGACCGATACAACTGATCGCAGGGCTCGGAGCGCTCGCGCTGCTCGCCGCCGGGTGCGGCGGCGGCGCGAACACCCCAACCGTGGCGCATCTGGGGTCGAGCACTTCCTCGAGCGGCTCCTCGGCCAGCTCGGGCGGCTCATCGTCGAGCTCGGCCAGCTCACAGAGCGGCTCGGCCTCGCCGGGCAGCCAGGCGGTGGCGTATTCGGCGTGCGTACGCGCGCACGGGGTGCCGAACTTCCCCGACCCGAAAATCAAAGTCAACGGCAACGAAGTGCAAGTGGCGATCGGCGTCAATCCGAGCATCTCGGGCAATCCCCACTTCAACTCGGCCCAGCAGGCCTGTAAACACCTGCTGCCCGAAGGCGGCCCGGGCCCGGAAGGCAACCACCAGATCAGCCCCGAGGAACAGTCTCAGTACCTGAAGGCCGCCGCGTGCATCCGCTCGCACGGGATCCCCAACTTCCCCGATCCGACGTTCTCCGGCGGCGGCGTGCACATCCCCAAGACGGCCGGCTTCAACCCGCATTCCCCACAGGCGCGTGCGGCCGAGGAAGCGTGCCAATCGCTGATCCCGGGCGGCCTGCACGGTAATCACTAGTGCGCGCGAAGCGTCCGCGCCGAACCGCGCTGGCGGGCTTGGGGCTCGTGCTGGTGGTGCTCGCCGTGGCGGTGGTCGTGAGCGACCCATTCGCCGGCTCGGGCAGGCCGAGCGGCGTCGCCGACAACGCGAGCGAGACGTCGCTCGTGACGGTTACCCGGCGGTTGCTGTCCGCGCGGACACAGGTGAACGCGACGCTCGGCTACGCGGGCGCGGCGAGCATCCGCGTACCGGCGGGGACGCCACCCTCCGCGTTGGCGCAGGCCGAAGAGGCGGTCACGAACGGCCAGCGCATGGTGCAGGGGGCGAGCGCTTCGCTGTCGGCGGACAGCGCGACGCTGGGGAACGCTCAGGCGACGGTGTCGGCGACGCGGGCGAAGGAGGCGGTCGACTGCGCGGGGGCCAACGCCGCGGAAGCAGCACCCAGCTCCTCCCCGCCGAGCGGCGAAGCGGCGTCCAACGGCTCGCCGTCGAGTGACACCAACGCGAGCGTGTGCGCGGGCGACGTGCAGACGCTGACGAGCGACGAGCAGAGCGCGAGCGGCGCGGCGATGAAGGTGCACGGCGAAGAAGCGTCGCTGTCCTCGGCACAGGCGGCGCTCACGAGCGCCGAGGCGTCGGCGGTGACGGCGCGTTCAGCGGCCGCGGACTATGGTCAGGGCTCGACGTTCACGATGCTGCCGGCGGTCGGCCAGGTGATCGGACAGGGGCAGAGCCTGTTCGCGCTGAGCGGACAGCCGGCGGTGCTGCTGTTCGGCTCGGTGGTGCCGTCGCGGGCGTTCGTGACGGGGATGTCACCGGGCAGGGACGTGGCGGCGCTGAACGCGAACCTGCAGGCGCTCGGCTACGACACAGGGCCGAGCGGCGAAACGTTCAGCGCGGCGACGCAAGCGGCGATCAGAGCATTTCAGTCGACTCGCGGCATGGCGGTGACCGGCGAGCTGCCGCTCGGCTCGGCGGTGTTCGAGCCCGGACCGGTGCGGGTGACGAGCGTGACGCCTGAAGTGGGCGCGGGCGTGACGCCGGGACCGGTGCTGGGGATCACCTCGACGCGCCCACAGGTGACGATCGCGCTGAGCGCCGCGGAGCAGTCGAGCGTGCAAGTGGGAGATCGGGTGTCGATCACGTTGCCGAACCAGCAGACGACGCCGGGGGTGATCAGCTCGGTGGGGACGGTTGCGAAAACGCCGGCGAACAAAGAAGCCGGCGGCGGCGGTGGCGAAAACGGTGAAGAAGGCGGGCCGACGATCGAAGTGGATGTGACGCCGAGCGAACCGCGGGCGATCGGTCACCTGGACGAGGCGCCGGTGGCGGTTTCGATCACGACGGCGAGCGTTCCGGGCGCGCTGGCCGTGCCGGTGGATGCGCTCCTGGCGCTCGCCGGAGGGGGCTATGCGCTTGAGGTGGTGCAGGGTGGAGTGCACCACCTGGAGGCGGTCACGCCGGGGCTGTTCGACGACGCTGAAGGCCTCGTGCAGGTGAGCGGGTCGAGCGTGTCCGCGGGCCAGCGCGTGGTGGTGCCCTCGACATGAGCGCTGCGGACGTTCTGGAGCTGCGAGCGGTGAGCAAGGCGTATGGATCAGGGGCGGGTGGGACCCTAGTCACCGCGCTGCGCGATGTGAGCTTGCTCGTGGGCGAGGGTGAGCTGGTGGCGATCGTGGGCCCGTCGGGGTCGGGCAAGACGACGCTGTTGCACGTGATCGGCACGCTGGAGCGTCCGAGCTCGGGGGTTGTGTCGATCACGGGCGTGGACGTGGCGGAGCTATCGGACCGCGAGCTGGCGAGCCTGCGGGCGCGGAGCATCGGGTTCGTGTTTCAGCAGTTCTTCCTGGCGGAGCATTCGACGGCGCTCGAGAACGTGGCGGACGGGCTGCTGTACGCGGGGGCGGGCGCGAGCGAGCGGCGTGAGCGGGCGGGGCAGGCGCTGGCGCGGGTCGGTTTGGCCGATCGTGTGGGCTTTCGCCCCAGCAGGCTCTCCGGTGGCGAGCGCCAGCGGGTGGCGATCGCACGAGCGCTGGTGGGCCGCCCGGCGATCGTGCTCGCGGACGAGCCGACGGGCAACCTGGACAGCGCCGCGGGGGCGGCGATCGTGGAGCTGCTCGAGGAGCTGAACGCCGAGGGAGCGACGATCGTGGTGATCACCCACGATCGTGAGCTGGCGTCACGCCTGCCACGCCAGGTGCAGATGCTCGACGGGGAGATCGTGGCGGACACGGGGGTGTCTAGTGTTTTTTATTAGTGGGATGGCGTGGCTGCGAACCGTCGCGGCGCGGGTGCGTGTCCCGCTGGTTGTGAGCGCCGGCGTGGGTTTGGCGCTTGCGACCCTAGCCTGCGGAGCGCTCCCGGCTGAGGGTGAAACGGAGCCGCCGAACAGCGCGGGCGGGACGACTTGCCCGTCGGCGAATCCACCGAACGAGCTGGCGTTGACGGCCGGCACACCACAGACCGCGACGCTCGGTAGCGCCTTTCAGACCAACCTGCAGGTGGCGTTCGCCAACAGCGACGGCTGCCCGGTGACCACGGCCGTGGCGGGAATCCCGGTCACCTTCAGCGCGCCATCCGCCGGCGCGAGCGGGCGCTTCTCGGCGAGCGGATCGAACGCGGTGACGGTCGGTAGCGATGCGTCGGGCATGGCGGCGGCGCCGACGTTCACCGCCGACAACGTCGCGGGTGGCTACACGGTCACGGCGAGCTCCGCCTATGGCTCGATCTCGTTCTCCCTGACGAACACCGAAGCCGGCGATGCGAGCGCGTGCGGAGCCGCCACGTTGACGAACGACGCGCCCACGAGCCTCGCGGACAGGCCGACCAGACTCACCGTGGGGGTTGGCGCTACGCAGTCCACACCCACGGGAACGCGCTTCCCGATCCACCTTGCCGTGACCGTCACCGACGCCGAGAAGAATCCTGTGCCTGGTGTGCTGGTGACGTTCGTGGCGCCCAGCCGCGGCCCGAGCGGATACTTCACGGTCCGCTCGGGCGGCGCTCACACGCCGATGTCACACACACCCAACTCGGGCAGGTCGCGTCCACGGCGGGTCCAGGTGAGGACCGACGCATGCGGCATCGCGCTGGCACCGGCCCTCACCGCCAATGATCGCGCCGGAGGCTACGTCGTGGTGGCGAGCGTGGAACGCGTGCAGGCGGCGTTCGCGCTGGTGAACGAGGGAGGGTGACGGTGCCCGCGAGCGCCGCGAACCTGCCCCCCAGACGACTGCGCCCCGCGGATGTGGCACGGGTGGCGAGCGTGGGCCTGCGCACGCGGCGACTGCGGGCGAGCCTGTCGGCGCTGGGGATCGCGATCGGCGTGGCGGCGATCGTGGCGGTGCTGGGCCTCTCCTCCTCCAGCCAGGCCGGTCTGCTCAGCCAGATCGACCGCCTGGGTACGAACCTGCTGACGGTGACGAACGGCCAGGGCCTCACGGGCAAGACCTCCGAGCTGCCGCTCGCCGCTCCGGCGATGATCGCGCGGATCGACCCCGTGACGAGCGTCGCCGAGACGGCGAAGGTGACAGCGAACGTGTTCCGCACGCCGCTGATCCCGACGATCGACACGAACGCTCTGAGCGTGCAGGCGGCGAGCCTCGACCTGCCGGCGACGCTCGGGGTGAACGTCGCGCAGGGGACCTATCTGAACGCGGCCACCGCGGCCGAGCCGGTGGCGGTGCTGGGCGCGGCGGCGGCGCAGCGCCTCGGCGTCGACCGCCTGTACCCGGGTGAGCGGATCTGGATGAACGATCAGTGGTTCTACCTCGTGGGCGTGCTCGGCCCGGCGGTGCTCACACCCGAAATCGAAGGCTCGGTGCTCGTGGGCTTCCCCGCGGCGGAGCGGTACCTCGCGTCAGACGGCCATCCCAACATGGTGTATGTGCGTGCAGAGAACGAACAGGTGGCGGCGGTGCGGTCGGTGCTCGCGCAGACGACCAACCCGGAAGCCCCCAACGAAGTGGACGTGAGCCAACCGTCGGACACGCTGGTGGCGCGCGCGGACGCCAAGAGCGCGCTGAACGGGCTGTTCCTCGGGCTGGGTGCGGTGGCGCTGCTGGTGGGCGCGGTCGGCGTGGCGAACATCATGGTCATCTCCGTGCTGGAACGCCGCTCGGAGATCGGCCTGCGCCGAGCGCTGGGAGCTACCAGAGGGCAGATCAGGACCCAGTTCCTCGCCGAGGCGATCCTGCTGGCGCTCGGTGGGGGCGCCGTGGGAGTCGGCCTCGGCGCACTGGCGACGGCCGCCTACGCGACCACCAAGGGCTGGGCGATCGTGATCCCCGCCTCCGCCTGGGCCGGCGGCTTCGCCGCCGCGCTGCTGATCGGTGCCCTCGCCGGCCTGCTGCCGGCGATACGCGCCGCACGGCTCGCGCCGGCCGATGCGCTGAGGACGGTGTGAGGCCGGCGGCGGAGATTCTAGGCGTGCGGCTCGACGAGCGGCCCGACGGCTGCGATCACGGCCTCGAGCAGCGCCTGTCCATCGGGTATGGCGTCGGGCTCGATCAGCGATGCGAGCATGAGCCCGTCGACGAGTGCGAGGACGAGCAGCGATACGGCGTGCGTGTGCTCGTCGGAGAGCTGACCTTCAAGCCCGAGGCCGCCTCTGACGGTCGCGGCGATGCGCTCGACCGCCAGGCGGCGATTTGCTGCGACGCGTTCGCGCAGGGACTCGGAGTGGATGGCCTTCACATGGGCCTCCATCAGAGAAGCTCAGCAGCGGCCCGGCCTCCTCGAAGGAGTCAACGGTCGCGATCAGCGATTTCGCGAGCGCCTGCAGCGGCGGTGCGTCTCCGGCGAACGCCTGGCGCTCGACGTGCTCTGAGTAGCGGCGGATCGCCTTCAGCAGCGCCTGGTCCAGGAGTGCGTCCTTGGAGCCGAAGTGGTAGGGAATCGAGGCGAGGCTCGCACCGGAAGCGGCCGCGATGTCGCGCGTGGTCGTGTTGGCGACGCCGCGCGTCTGCACACACTCGATGGCGCCCTCGAGGATCTGCTCGCGGTGGCTTGGTGGCATCTACCAGCCGTCCTTTCGACATGATCGTACGATCGTGTAGTAGATTCTACCAGTACAGATGATCAGCAACTGGGCTTGGGGCGGGCGCTTCGAGTCAGGAGAGGCATCATGCAGAGAGCCGCTGAGGTTGTTGTCCCGCGTTCCGAACTGGGGCTCGAACGCAGTGGAACGGGGACTACGCGCCGAGCCGCGCCAGGGGCAAGCTCACCGAACGGTGCCCTCTCGTCATATGCGTACACAAGATCGGCAAGTGAACAGGAGGCCGTAAATGCGCCGCACACGATCCGTTCAGCTCGCACTCACGGGCGCCCTCGCGCTTTTGAGCACACTCGTACTCGCCGGCTCGCTGGCCGGTCCTGCGACGGCGGCCAACCTGTTCACGCTCGATCCATCCGCGGAATCGATGGGCCCGGTTGCGGTCGACGCGAGTGGCAACGGCTACGTGGCGTGGCTGCACAAGGGGACCCCCGACACCGTGATGTTCTGCAAGCTCCCGCCGGACGCGCACAGCTGCCCGGCGCCGATCACGCTTTCGATCGGGGGCGCGTCGCCCAACACGCCGTTCCCGGTGCTCGGGCCAGGAGGCGATGTGTACGTGATCGCGCCGAGCTACGACACCGACGAGATGATCATGTGGCAGTCGAGCAACGGCGGCGCGAGCTTTGGCGCCCCATGGATCGCGGGAGCGCCCCCCGGCGGCGAATACGAGTACGTGTGCCAGGTCGAGACGGACCTCGACGACGTGCTGGCGTTCAACGCCTACGGCGGCCAGTACGACCCCAGCCAGGGCTTGACGACGCTCGGCGGCAGCGCGTCCAACATCGAGTTCGAGATGAGCTCCGCCAATCCGGACATCAACTGGACGTTCGCGTTCTACGGCCAGGGCTGCGTCGAGCCATACCCGGAAAAGCCGAAACAGGTGATCCCCGAGCAGCACTTCTCCTTCGGCGGGGGCGGCGGTGAGGAGTCGAGCCTCGGCTGGGTCAGCGGCCCCGCCGGGGAATGCCCGCTGTCCTACCCCGGCGACGAGGTCGAGGCCTACGAAGACGACGACAGCCACCCGGCGAGCGTGCGCTTCTACCACTACAGCTCCCCCACCGGTCCGTGCGCTGTGACCGAAAAAGACATGGGGCCAAGCAGCGCGGCCAACTGGAGCGGCCCGACGGTGATCACGCAGGGTGCGTTCACCCGACTGGCCGGGGGCGCCGCCGGGCTGTTCCTGCTCTCCGGCGACGCGGTCAGCCCGCCCGCCACCGAGCCGACGGCCGTAGACGTGCGTCACTACGACCTCGCCACCCACAGCTTCGCCGCGCCGCAGCAGCTCGCCGTGGTGACGAAGCTCGACTACGAAACGGGCGGACCGGCGGGCGGCATCGGCGAGAGCTTCACGACCGGCGAGGTGGCAGCGGTGTGGCCGGACGTCGCCGGCGAAACCCACCAGCTGAGCCTGTACATCTCCACCGACGGCGGCACACACTTCTCCAGCGCCCAGGACATCGCGCGCATCGGCTCCGGCTACGAGGACTGGGACAACGCGCGCGTGGCGCTCGCGCCCAACGGCGAAGGCTTCGTCACGTGGGAGGACGCGGGTGGCCTGCACGTCGCGAACCTCGAACCGGATCCCTCGCCGTTCGCACGTCTGGTCGTACACCACCCCTCGAAGCTCGAGCTGGAAGTCACGTGCGAGTCGCCGAAGGCCACGTGCATCGCGGGCGCGATCGTCCGGGTCAAGGGCACGATCGTCGCGGTGGGTCACGGCAGCGTGCCGTCGGGCACGACGACGCTGCTGCCGGTGCGGCTGAACGCGACCGGCAGGACGCTGCTGCAGGCGGCCCACGGACACCTGCACGCGACGCTCCACCTGACCATCACCGATCCGGGCGCGAGCACCGAGCGGCTGACGACGCCCACGGTGATCGTGCGCTGAGAACATGCACCTCTACAGCTCGCCGATCGGCCAGGTGTGATCCGCGGCTGTCGCGCGACGGTAGTGTTGGGAGAATGCGACGCGTCGCGTGCGATGGTCTTGGTCTCCGGGCACTGCCAGCGCACCAGACACGATGAACGGGTTGAAGGCGCGAGCGCGAATGGCGCGCCCGGCGAATCATCCGTCTGCAGCGCTCGCCCATGACAGTCTCCGTCCACGGCGTCTGCTGCTCGGGACGATTGCCCTCGTGGTGCTCGCACTGGCCCCCACGGCGGCCAGTGCGGAACTTGTGACCCTCGGGGCGACGAACCGGACCCAGACGACCATCGGTCCCGCGTTCGCCGGGTCTGAGGTGGTGTGGGGTGAGCGGAGCGTTCCGCACACCTCACACACCCACTTCTCGATCCTCGCGGCTGTCCCGGGGTCGCACGGCTCGACGCTGTTCTCGGCGCAGCCTTCATCGTCGGCTGAAGAAGAAATCACCCCACTCGGTCTCGTCGCCTCACCGACACGGATCGCATTTGCATACCAGGTCGAAGCACCCGAATGCGGCCTCATGTCAGGAGCATGCGGTCTACCAGATCTATCAGAAGTGCTATCCGTCGCGGCATTCGATGGTCGGCTCGGTGGACCGTTTCGTCCGCTCGGCGGACCCTCACTCAAGAATGGCGCCATCGGACTCTCGGGCGAAGAAGCGGTGCTCGCCGAGCCGGCGAAGAACGGTGGCGGCGGCGAGCGCGCGTACGTCGAGGACCTCGCGACCGGGGCGCCCGCGCGGGATGTCGGGCCGGTTGGCACCTCCGGCCTGTCTGTCGCTGGCCCCTACATCGCGAGCTCGTCGATCGAGCTGACGGCCGATCCTTCGGTCACCGAAGACCTGATCACCGTGATGACTCTCGCTGGGACACCCGTGTACCAGGTGCTCGTGCCGCGACCCGACGCATGCATGGCTGACTCAAACGGCGTCGGGAGGGATCTGAAGGAAGGACCCGCAGCAGACTGCGGCTACGCGCTGGATGCGGACGGGACACTGGCGATCGCGACTGACGGACCCAGGGACCTCTACTGGGCTTCCCCGGCGCACCCACAGCTGCACACGATCGCGGTCACCCTCGCCGGTCCTCTCGTTGCGATCGCCGACGACGAAATCGTCTACGTCACACCTGCGGGGGCCGGCGGCGCGCAGCTGGCGCTCACCGATCTGTCCGGGAACACGCGGCCGATCAGCTTCCCGACTGCCGGTGGCGCGGAAGGTATCTCCGGGATCGTGTTCGATGGCACGAACGTCGCGTGGACGGACGGCTGCATCTACGCTGGCAGTGTCCCTGCCAGCGTGCCGGGCGCTCCACCGGCCCCTGCCTGCGAGGCGGTGACCGCTCGATCAGCGAGGATGAAAGTCGCTGACAACGGTCTGGTGAGGATCAGCTTGAGCTGTGAATACTCGCCGTGCAGCGGCACGCTGAGGCTGACGACGCCGGTCAAGAAGGTGACCGGGAGCGGGACGCACAAGAAGGTCAAGTCAACGACCGTGACCATCGGCTCCGCGGAGTTCACAAGCCTCCCGGTCGGCAACAGGGACAGTGTCTCAGTGACGCTAAATGCCAGCGGGCTGAGGCTGCTCGAGCGAAGCAGCCACGACCTGAACGCCACGGCGACGGCCACGGTCCCGGCCGGCTCGACACCGCAGACCACGAACGCAACCGTGTCACTGGAAGCGAGATCACCGCTTCGCTCTCGCTAGAGCACAATCGCTATACCGCTTCGCAAGTTGCTCCTGTGTCAAGCGAGGAGGGCATCCGGCGGCGATCCGGGCAACGCGCGGCTATGGCCTATGTCCAGAACTCCCTCGTCGAAGCCATGGTGTGCATCCCGCGATCGAGTAGGCTCGTCCGACATGCCTACCGTGCTCGCCACCTACACCTTCGCGGACTCGCTGCTAACGGTCCTCGAGTTCGCGATCCTGTTCGTGTGGATCTGGGTCGCGGTCGGCGTTGTGTTCGACATCTTCCGCAGCCGCGATCTGTCCAACTGGAGCAAGGCGCTCTGGATGCTGTTCATCATCATCGTCCCGTACATCGGCGTGCTCGCCTACCTAATCGTTCGGGGTCACACGATGCACGAACATCGCGAGCAAGACCGGGCTCAGGCTGAAGCCTTCCAGCGCTTCGAGGCGAGCGGCGGCGGATCGCGGAGTCCTGCAGACGAGCTCGCCAAGCTTGCCGAGTTGCACGACCGAGGCAAGCTGAGCGACGAGGAGTTCGAGCAGGCGAAGGCCAGGCTGCTCGCCTAAAAGGGTCCTCCGGCCCACGGGCGCCGGTCAGAAGGCGCCCACGGAAATGGGCGATACTGGTTGGGAGGGGGTGCGAAACTTGGCTTGGTAGAGCGAGATTGCGACATGACTTGCGACAGTCGGCGTACGCAGCAAGCAACTGTCGGCCCACCATAGACCACCTCTGTAGTCGCTGCGATGCTGCTATAATGCCTGCATGGCAGTAGCGATTACAGTCCGAGACGTGCCGGACAATGTTCGGGACGAGCTTGCAGCACGTGCGGCTAGAGCCCATCAGTCTCTCCAGGAGTATCTACGCACCATGCTGATCGACTCTGCAGCGCGCCCGCCCGTGGGCGACGTGATCGCGCGCGCTCGCGCCCGCGTCGAGGTGACTGGCTCCACCGCGAGCGCGGCGTCGATCCTTGCCGCACGCGACGCCGACCGCCGGTGAACTCAAGCTTCGTCTGCGACTCATCCGCTGTTGCCGCGCTGCTGATCGACAGCGGACCCGACGGTCAGTGGGTCACGCACACCATCGACTCGGGCACCATCACGGCACCGACTCTCGTCACTTACGAGACAGCCAACGTCATCCGCAGGCACGAGCTCTCTGGCCAGATAAGCCCCGACCAAGCAGTCCAGGCCCACGCGGACCTTCTCGACCTCACAATCGAACTATGGCCCTACGACATCTTGGCTGCGCGCGCCTGGGAGCTCCGACACAACCTCTCCATTTACGACGCCACTTACGTTGCACTCGCAGAGACGACCGACCTAACACTAATCACACTCGACAAACGCCTTGCGAAAGCCCCCGGCACCAAGTGCCTGATCGCAGCACCGTAGACCCCACTCTTGCGGTTTCGCGTGCCACATCAGCCTCCCCTGACGCACGAGGGCTTATACGAGGCTAGACACTTTGACCTCCGCCAGCGCCCCCCAGCAAGCAAAAACCCGGTACTGTTCAGCCGGCCCAAAACAGCACAGGAGCTTGACTGCAATGACGGCGTACCGGCTTCGCAGAGTCACCCTGCATGGCAACCGCTACGCCTATCGCCAGGCCGGAGCCGGCTCGGTGGTGGTGCTGATTCACGGCATCGCGTCGGACTCGACGACCTGGGCGCAGGTCATGCCCGGCCTGGCCGAGCACTTCACGGTCATCGCACCCGACCTGCTCGGCCATGGCGGCTCCGCCAAGCCGACGGGTGACTATTCACTGGGGGCCCACGCGAGCCTCGTGCGCGACATCCTGCAGGAGCTCGGACATGACCGGGCTACTTTCGTCGGACACTCGCTCGGGGGCGGCGTTGCGATGCAGATGGCCTACCAGTTCCCCGAGCGCTGCGAACGGCTGGTCCTCGTGGACAGTGGTGGCTTGGGCCGCGAGGTCAGCCTGCTGCTCCGCGCGGCCACGCTTCCCGGTGCCGAGTACGTCCTGCCGATCCTCACCAACGGGCGGCTGCTCGATGCCGGGCGGTGGGTGGGAAGAGTGATGGGAGCCGTCGGCCTGCCGCCCGGCACGGATCTGCGCGAAAGCGCCCGCGGCCACGCCACGCTCGCCGACCGGTTCACCCGTGAAGCGTTCCTGCGCACGGTGCGCTCGGTCGTCGAGCCCAGCGGCCAGCGGGTTGACGCCACTGATCGTCTGTACCTGGCCGAACGAGCGCCGATGCTCTTCGTCTGGGGCCAGCACGACACGCTGATCCCCGTCTCCCACGCCCACAGCGCGCACGCCCAGGTCCCTACCAGTCGTTTGGAGGTCTTTGAGGACTCGGGTCACTTCCCCCAGCTGGACGAGCCCGAGCGCTTCGTCGAGGTGCTCGGCGAGTTCATCGCCACCACCGAGCCCAAAGCGCTCGAGGCGGATCGCTCGACCCGTCGGCGCCTGGCGAGACTCGCGTGAGAACGAGAAACGCAAAAGCGACGCTCCGCTGAGCGCCGCCTCCCTCCTGCCGGCTGTCGTGTCTGAAGCGTCAGGCGCCGGGACCCGAGGGTGGTGCGACAGCGCCCGCGCGGGCGGGCTCGCTCCAGACATGCACACTCGCTAGACAACACCGCCCAGATGCGCAGCCGCGGCGCTACGAGGACGAGAAACCCGCCATCTCCAGACCATTCTCGGATGGGCGATACTGGTTGGAACGGTGCGAAACTTGGCTTGCTAGAGCGGATTTGCTACCCACCTGCGAACGCTGCCGTGCGCAGCCTGTCGGGGCTCCCGGTAGATGCGCAGCGAACCTATCGTACGTATCCGTACGGTTTCGGACGTGTTTGCTAGGGTACGTCACGTGACAACGATCAAAGCAGACGAGGTGCGCATCCCCCGCCGCGCGCGCGAGGCAGTAGCCCACCACGAGAAGGTCGTGGTGATGAACAGAGAGCGACCAGCATTCGTGATCATGCACCCTGACGATGACGAACAAGCGACGCCTTCGCGTCGCGGACGCCCCTTGCGTGACGCACTCGCTCGTCTGGCACAAGCCGCGCCACCGGACCCCGAATTTGGAACTGACATGGAGGCAGTGCTCAGGGACATAGGGCCAGCACCGTCGGACCCATGGGCACCGTCCTAGACACCACGGTCTTCATCGCGTTCGAGCGCGCAACACGCGGAACTCCGGCCGAACATGCGATGCAAACCGTGAGCATGCGTCTTGAGGAGCATCTGGGCCCAAATGGCGAGGTGGCAATCGCATCGATCACAGCATCCGAGCTCCTGCACGGTGTACACAGAGCCAGCAATGAGCATCGAGGACGACGCGAGGCTTTCGTAGAGGCCGTACTTGCCGCGTTCCCTTCCCTCCCATTCGACCTGCTCGCCGCTCGAACCCACGCCAGGATGTGGGCCGGCCTCACCGCATCCGGCACCGATGTCGGAGCACACGATCGGATCGTGGCCGCGACGGCAGTATCCGTCGGCTGGTGCGTAGGGACCACCAACACCCGCCATTTCGAGCTGATTCCCGGCCTGAGCGTCACGGCCATAGCGCTGGAATAACTTCTCCTCGCAAAACAGCCGCACGGGCATGGGCGATACTGGTTGGAAGGGTGCGAAACTTGGCTTGCGGGAGCGGGCTTCTGGGATTGTCTGCGAACATTGGGGTACGTCCGCCACCGGTACACCAAAGGCCGGCTCCGCCGGCCCACGCTTGACGCTTGGCGCGTTCGAAGCAGTCCGCATCCACGCCTACAATCCTCCAGATGCTGTCTGTCGCTGAAGCCGCCGAGAAGATCAGCAGGAACCCTGAGACGGTCCGCCGCTGGATTCGGTCCGGACGTTTGCCGGCGCGACGCGTCGGCCGACACCATGAGATCGAGGCGTGCGATCTTCGCCGAATCGAAGACGAGCTGTTCCCGATGGCAGAGCTGCCCGATGAGTGGAAGGTTGGCGATGACGGCTTGCCTGCCCCGAACTGGGTAGCCGCGTTGCATCGCTCACGCAGCTGCCACTAGCCACTCATGGTCGTCGTAGACGCGTCCGTGGCCGTGGCAGCCTGCCACACGCCCGTGGGCTTCGCGCGACTTCGCGGACACGAGCTGTTCCCACCTCCGTCTCGATCGCCAAGCGGTGGCGCAACAAATGATCCGGGCGGCATTATGCGCTGTTGCGGGTGTCTAGAATGGGAGCATGACCACGCGCATCCAAGCGGCTGAGAACGCCCTCGCTTCCGTTCGTGCTGAGGGCCTTGATCCCGGCGTTGCCGAGGCATTGCTAGACCGCTGGGCGTCTGGGGAGGTCAGCGACGCACAGTTGGACGAGGCAGCACAGCGGATAGGCGCCGGCGAGGCGCTCGCCGAGCTGTTCACGCCAGCACGTGTGTAAGACCCAACGCGCGAACACGATACGTTCGGGCCAATGGCGGACGATCCTTACGTCTATCCCGGCACCAACGTATTGCGCAACCGCCTCGGCATACGTCAGGCAGCCGACCTCACGGCGCGCGAGGCGACGCTCAGCGTCATCCGCATCGCGCAACTCGAACTGCGCTTCATCCCCGGCGGTTACGATCTCGCACACCTGCAGGCAGCCCACCGCTATATCTTCGGCGACATCTACCCATGGGCTGGCGAGTTCCGCACGGTACGCATCGCCAAGGACGGCGACCTGTTCGCCCTGCCCGAGCACATCGGCCCCTACCTGACGACGCTGTTCACGGATCTCGCTCGCGAGGGCTTTCTCCACGGCCTCGACCGCGAACAGTTCGCGAAGCGGCTGACGTACTACTACGCCGAGATCAACGCCGTCCACCCGTTCCGCGAGGGCAACGGCCGCACCCAAGGCGCTTTCCTCGGCCAAATCGCCAAGGCCGCCGGCTATCCGATCGCATGGGCTCGCCTCGACCCCCAAGGCAACACCCACACCGCCCACGAAAGTCACCGCGGCAACAACACGCCACTACACGCAATGCTCAGCGATGTGTTGGAAACCACACCTGCGCCGTGAGCCAAGATTGCGGACAACTGTCATGGGCGATACTGGGCTCGAAATCGCCTCTGGTGCCCAGGTAAGGCCAGATAGCCCGGTTTTACTGGCCTTTGGTGCTCTCAGTCAGCTCAGGTTCGCTCAAATTGCTACCAAACTTGCTACCAAGCTCGGGGCAGATCGCAGCGTTATATCGAGAGGATGACGACGCGCGCCCAAGCGGCGGAGAGCGCCCTCGGCGTCGCCCAGGTCGGTCAGAGGTTGACGGCGAAGAGCGGCGAAACGTCGAACGACACCACGACGACTTCGTACCAGTGGCAGCGCTCCCTCAAGGAGAGCGGCGTGACTGCGGCGCAGTTCGAGGAAGAGGTCAGGCTGTGCAAGGCCGTGCTCGGCAAGTACTGGCAACCCGAATACGGTCTGCCCCTGAACGTCCTCCTCGGGCGCAGGGAGCGGCTTGCGCGCGGAGACGCCGGCGGTGCGGCCCAGGGCGTTGCCGCGATCAGCCGGGGAGTGAGTGAGGGCGCGAGAGCGGCGGAGACGTTGACGAACCCGGCCCTCGCCACTTCGAGCGTTGCCCCGGGCACACCAGCGCGCCGACCCGGCCGGCGACGCGGGAAGAGCGGGGGAGGACACAGGGGGTCCAGGGGCGGGCGCGGCGCCGCCGCGGCTAATCGTGTGTGAGCGTCAGGACGCCGTGCGGGTTGACAGTTGGAATCGTGCGGCGGGCACGGGCCTCTTTATCTGCCGCCCGCCTGCGCCGTAGCCGTTACGATCCCACGGGTGATGTGGGGGCGACGGCTGCGATGCTGGGCACGAATGCGGCAAGCCGCGTGGCCGTCCGTGCTGATCGTGTTCGCTCTTGCCCTCCCGTTTCTCGTCACGCCGCCGGACGCTGGCGCTGCCGACGCCAGCCGCGTACACGTCGCGGCGTCGTACGCCGTGCGCACCGACTTTGTGGCCGTGCACGGCGTGGTGACCCGCGCGGGCGCCGCAGCATCGTCGAGCTCCGCGTCGCGCGCTGAGCTCGAAGAAGAAACGGTCTCCTCGAGTGGGGTGTCGGAATGGCACGTGCGCGCGACCACGTCCGTGTCCGCCCGCGCGCGGCGGTCTTCGTTCATGATCCGCCTGCACACGAAACGGGACGCGGGCACGATCGCGCTCCGCATCAGCCTCGTCTCCGCCTCCCGTGTTCTCGCGCGGACTGCTCTGAGAACGCTCCGGCTGGGGCCGGTGCTCGTCGTCAAGAGCAAGCTTCGAGCGGGGACCGTGCAGGACCCGGCGAGCGCTGTGCAGAGCGTCAGCGGTAGCCCGAGCGGCACTCAAACCGTCGACCTCGCACACGGCGCCAAAGTCCCGGCAGTCGGCGGTGCACTCGTCCTCGGTGAGTTGACTCACGCGCCGGACGGGGTGCTCGGGGCCGTGACCGCGGTGAGTCCGGCGGCCGGGGGCGCGAGCGCGGTGACGACGCGGCCGGCAACGCTCGAAGAGGCGTACACCTCGTTTGACGCGCAGATTGACGGTACGCTCGGCGAACTCGCGGGCGACGACGCGAGCACCGTGGCACATGCCGCCGTGAGCATCGGCTCTTTCGCCAGCGTCTCGTTCTCCTGTGACGACTCCGGCGTGCAGCACTCGATCACGCACAGTATTGATCTCTCCGAACTGCACGTGAACGCCGAAATCGTGACGCCGAGTTTGTCTAACGGCGGTTCGGGTCCGTTCATCAACTTTGATCTTGGTGGCCACCCTAAGTTTGGTCTTGGCGTCACCTTCGGCGGGTCGGCTAGTTGCACGGCCGATGCGGCGTTGAACATCCCACTCGCGGATACTGGCTTGTTCGTAGAAATCGGACCGGAGTTCAACGTCTCGGCGACCGGTGCCATCGGCGTGAACCTGCACTGGGAACCGTGGGTCAACTTCGGCTTCGCTCGTGGTCGTGGTGATCCGAGCGAGAATTTTGAGGCGTTCCACAACGGCGGCCACACTGAATTCACGGGTGACGCCAATCTCAGTGCCTCGCTCGCGCTGCGGGCGGGGCTGAGTCTCGCGGGCCGCGTTGGCGTCGCCGGCACGATCGGTCCGGAAATCACGGGTAGCGCCACGACGAGTCCGAGTTGCTTGACAGTGGACGCGCAGGTCAACGCGGACCTGACGGCGTACGCTGACGTGTTCTTCGCCGACTACAACTTCACCCTGGGTAGCTTCACGTTCGGGCACACCCAGCTCTACCACTCGTGCGCAGCGGGCGGGTCGGGCTCTGGTGGCTCCGGCGGGTCGGGTGGAGGTGGGTCTGGCGGAGGATCGGGTGGGGGATCGTCGGGTGGGGGCGGCAGCGGTGGTTCTGGTGGCGGGGGCTCCGGCGGTGGCGGCGGGGGCTCCGGTGGTGGTGACGGCGCAGGCGCGGTCGAAGTCACCACCGGCTCCGCTCCGTGCGCACTTATCCACGGCGGGAGCGTCGAGTGCTGGGGCGCGAATTGGTTCGGCGAACTAGGCGACGGCACCGCTAACGCGAAAGGTGAGTACACGAACTGCGAGGAAAACGAATGCAGCGACACGCCCGTTGCGGTCACGGGGATCAACAACGCAACGCACGTCAGTTCCGGCAACAGCGCGGGTTGCGCGCTCCTCGCGACCGGTGGCGTTGACTGCTGGGGCGAGAACTCGTCCGGCCAGCTCGCCACCGGCGAATACCTCGGTCCGCAGGAACACTGCGATGACCTCATCTACGTCTGCAGTCCGACGCCCCTGGCCGTCGCTGGCGTGAGCAACGCGACGCAGATCAGCGTCGGCGACGATGACGCCTGCGCGCTCCTGTCCACAGGCGGCGTGGATTGTTGGGGCGCCAACGAGTCCGCCCAGCTCGGCAACGGCGAGGACGAAGGGCCGGAAGAATGCGGGTACCTGAACGACTGCAGCACGCGCCCCGTCGCAGTCAGCGGGCTCGCGAACGCTGTGGCGATCAGCGCGGGCGGCGTGCGCACCTGCGCACTCCTCGCGACGGGCCATGTCACGTGCTGGGGGTGGGCCGAAGGCAGCAACTCCGGAGGCAACTGCCACAGCAGCGGCACCGTGTGCAACCTGACGCCCGTGGAAGTGACCGGCATAGACGACGCCACGCATATCAGCGTCGGCGAGTCCGACGCGTGCGCAACCCTCGCGACCGGGCACGTCGAGTGCTGGGGCGAAAACTGGTTCGGCCAACTAGGCGACGGCTCGGACACCGGTCCTGAATCGTGCGACTACGCCGACTCCTGCAGCAACAAACCCGTGACCGTGAACAGCATCACGAACGCCACAGACGTCAGCGCGGGCTGGGAAGCTGCCTGCGCCTTGCTCACCAGCGGGACCGTCGAGTGCTGGGGCCTGAACCTGGACGGCGAGCTCGGCAACGGTTCCGGCGGGACTTGTCATGATGAGCGCTGCGACACCGAACCCGGCGAAGTCGAGGACCTGAGCGACGCGTCCGGTCTCAGCCTCGGTGCCTGGGGCGGCTGTGCGGTGGTCTCGGGCGAAGGCGTTGATTGTTGGGGCGAGAATCTTTATGGGACGCTCGGGGACGGAACGACGACGAGCAGCGAACTGCCCGTGAAGGTCAGCGGCATCGGCTAGCCCGGATTCGTCATCAAGGTGGCTCGGCGGCTGTGCTGGGATGAGGTCTTGGGGGTTTGGGTTGGCTGGCAGTGCCGCGGGTCCGCGCTGTGGCGCTTTGGTCGGTTGGGATCGCTGGGCACGTGTTTTCGGGCTGCGGCGGGCGTGGGGTTCGCTCACTGGTGCTTCGCGGATGGCGTTGAGGGCGGGCTGGGTGCTCAGCCGTAAGTCGGGAGCGCGTCCAGGCGCTTTGAACGCCCACGCAATCGCTTCCGCCCAGGGCCCGTCGCCGATGCCGAGAAGCTCTGTGCTGGGACATGGTGGTGAGCGCGGAGGACGTCGCACTGGGACCTTGCCGTACGCGCGCACCGCGGCGCATGCGATCGCCCACAGAACCGCACCTGCTTCGGTGTCGGGACGCGCCCCCATACCATTAGTCGCGTGCCCTACTCGGCGCGGAAAGCAGGCGCCCCCCCGCGTAGCCATCGAGACTCCTGAGTAGGACGAAAAAGCGGGGTGTGCGAGCGATCGTTACCAGCGCCGCTGATCGACAGCCCCCTCGGGAACCTGCACTAGCTCAGGTGCTTGCCGGCAAGTCAGGCGTGCGCGAGGGCGCGCATCTGGCGCACCGGGTGACGCCCAAGACGACTCAACGTCGCGTAGGACGAGGCGTGCCCATGCGTTCGGGGCGCGACGCTGACAGGCACACGACCCGTGAGCCGATCGATCACGCCGCGCCGCAACGGCACCAGCAACAGCTCGGTGTCCTCGCCGACGAGGACGGTCGCCTGCCCTTCGATCAGGTTGCGCCAAAGAACGTCGTCGGTCCACTCCTCATCGCTGGGAACGAACGCGACATCCGCCGGGTAGCCGAGATCATCGTCGCTACGCGACGCCGCCATGAACAGCTCGTCGGTCTTGTCAGTGATCTCGCTCATTGCAGGTGCTCCCAGCCGTGAACGATATCGCGCCACTCGCGTAGCAGCTTGAGTTCGGCGGCGTACATCGCATCGTTCACCGGGCCATAGGTGACGATGGGAGACTGCTTCTCCAGGCCGACGTACGCGTGCTCGTGGTGCTCGCTCGGACCGTGGGCGTCGTCGAACGTGCGCACCGTGCGCCAGCGACCATCCCGCAATACGAGGAGCACGATCGCGTACTCGACGGGGTGCTCGCTCGATCGCTCCACCACGAGCTGCACATCGGAAGCCAAGAAGCGGCGTCGAGTCCGATCCTTAGGCATGTTCGAGCGCCATCACGGCGCCTGCGAGGCGAGCGGCCGGCTGCTGCCACCCGACCCAAAGGCCGCCTCCACGAATGCCGACTCGTGCGCGCTCGGCGAGTAGTCCGCGTAGCGCTGGGTTGTCTCGATGTCTCGATGCCCCATCCACTCCTGCAAGGTCCGCATGGCAACGCCAGTGCCAGCCATCGCCGTGCCGAACGTGTGGCGTAGGTCGTGGAAGCGATGCGACTGCTCAAGCTGCGCGGCCTTGAGCGCCCGGCGGAAGCGCCGCAGGATCGCCGCCTTGTCGAGCGGCCCGGCCGTGTGGGGATCGGCGAACACGAGAGCATCGCCACTGCTCTCCTTCGCTGCACGGCTGAGCCGGTCAAGCTCTCCCGCAACCTCATCGGCCATCGGAACACTGCGCGTCGAGCGACGGGACTTTGGAGTGCCGAACTCGCCCAGCACGTAGTTCTGGCGGACCCTGATCCGGCCGGCGGTCCAGTCCACGTCGCGCCATCGAAGCGCCACCAGCTCACCCTGCCGCAGACCGGTCATCGCGGCCGTCAGATACATCGCACGGTCGATCTCGCGGTACGGTCCGGCGACAGCGGCGTCGGCCAGCGCTCGCACCTCAAGCGGCTCAAGGAATCTGATCTCGGCGCTCTCGGGCTTGCCGGGCAGCTCGATATGCCGGGCGACGTTCACGGGCAGCCAGCCCTTGCGCTCGGCGAACCCGAGCAGCGCCGAGAGGTAGCCGATGTAGTTGCGGATCGACTTTGCGCCGACAGGACGCCCATAGCGGCGGTCCCCCTTCGCCTTCGGTCCGGGCCTCTCGCCCTTCTCCATCATCGTCATCAAATCCTGAACGTCCTGGGCCGTGATGCGGCGTAGGTCGCGCTCCGCGAAGAACGGCTCAAGCCAAACGCGCAGGATCGACTCCACAGCCGTCGTCGTCGCCTTCTTGCGGCTCTGACGCTCCAGGTTCGCGAGGTAACGGCGTCCCAGCTCGGCCATCGTCAGCGCGTCGCCGGTGGTCGTCCGGGCGGGCTTCGTCTCCGCGATCAGCCGGCGCAGCTCTGCCTCGGCCTGGCTGCGTGTCAGACCATCCCGCGAGCCCTCGACGCGCATCGGGCCGACACGACGCTTGACCTGTCGGCCACCGTCTGCACGCCAATGCGCATACCAGACGCCCCCACGCGCGTAGAGCGAGCCAGCTCCGTAAGGGCGTCGGGTGGTCTTCCTCGCTGTGGCCATCACTCATCGTCTCCCTGATCGCGCGCCACCATCGGCCGCCCAAGGTAGCGGGCGCTGCGGCTGCTTCAACGCGATAGTTGTCTCGTTAGTCAGGACGCCTCCCGTGCTCTGCCTGTCGATCGACAAGTAGCGAGCGCGCTGTACGCGAGGCTGCACCTCGTGTACGCCACGGCCCCCGCATCCGCGCTCGCCACCATTCCTCCAGATCGTCCGCGCTGAATCGCACATAGCGCCCGAGCCGCACATGCGGAATCCGGTTCGCTCGTGCCTCAGCGAGTACCCACGACGCCGGTACCGACAGCAACCGCCCAGCCTCCGTCGCATCAAGTAGGGGCGAGAGAGGCGTGGCTGCTGGCGCGGGCGCGTCCTGTGGTGGCTTCGTGGCGGCCATCATTGGTAATGACCCCAACTCGCTAAAAGCGGCCAACCAGTTTCTGGGCGCTCCCTCTGCCCCACCTCGCTTGAGCGTCCTGCGCTCCGCGATCCGCCCCGATCGAGCGCAGATTCCACGCATTGCGGTAACCCACAACTGGCCCCAGCCTTGACTACGGCGAGCCGCCGTCGCAATTTGCTCCGACTCTCTGACAGACGATATGCACGAGTGTGCGCCTGATGTGCGAGCGCTGTGTAATTCGTTGGCCGTTTTGGGCCGCTCCGGGTCATCACTTATGTGATGACTGCATCGAGCATCCCTGCGGCTGGTGGCGACGGCTACGCGCGCTACTTGGAGAGCAAGACGGTCGCGCCCGAGCGAGGCGACTACTACCTGACCCCGGACGGGGAGATGGCGCAGGCCCCTGGCCGTTGGCTCGCGGACCCGGAGACGTTGGCTCGGATGGGGGTGCGGGCCGGCGACCCGGTCGAGGGTGCCGACTTCATCGCGTTGATGGATGGTCGCCATCCAGGCACGGGAAGGTGGCTGCGTCCGGAGGGCGCGGGCGGCGGTAGGGGTGGCGGGATCGATGTGACGTTCAGCGCCCCGAAGTCCGTCTCGACGGTTTGGGCGCTCGGTGATCCGTGGCAACGCGAGCAGATCGAGGCCGCGCACGCCAAAGCCGTCGAGAGCACCGTACGGTATCTGCGCGAGCAGGTCCCGGTCGTGCGTCGCCGCTATGACGGCCAGGTCGTCGAGGAGCACGCCAAGGACGTGATCGCCGCCGAGTACCGACACACCACCGCGCGAGGGGTCAGCGGGGCGCGGGCACCCGACCCGCAGCTGCACAGTCACGTCGTCATCAATGGCGCGGTAAGGGAGGACGAACGGATCGTCGCCGTCGCATCGCGGCCGATCTTCCGGTCAGCTCGCGAGCTGGGCGCGTTCTACCGCTCCGCTCTCGCTGAGGAGCTGGCCGGCGAGGGCTACGAGATCGAGCGAGGCACCGGCAAGGACGGCCGGTACTTCGAGATCGCCGGCGTGCCACGAACACTGATCGAGGAGTTCTCTGGCCGCTCGCGTGAGGTCGCCAGAGCGGCCGAGCGGTTTCGTGCCCGCTACGGCCGTGCGCCGGAACGCAGGGAGCTTCGCAACCTCGCGCTCGAGAACCGCCGGGCGAAGGAGCTGACCACACGGGGCGACCTGCAACGTGTGTGGAGCGAGACGGGCCGGCGTCACAGCTTCGGCCCCGACGAGGCCGTGCGCTTGATCGGGGCGCCCGAGCGGCCGAATGTTGAGCGGCCGATCGAGGACCGAATCGAGGCGAGGCTCACAGAGGAGCACGCCGTGTTCCACGCACGCGACCTGCACGCCGTCGCGCTGGAGCAGACTGCGGGAGAGATGGCGCCTGATCGTGCGCTCACCGTGGCGAGGGAGATGATCCGCGACCGGCGAGTCCTCACGCTGGAAGGCGGGCGGATGACCACGCTTGCCGTGCGCGCTCAGGAGCAGGCGATCGAACGCCGCGCCGAGCTGCTCGCCCAGCGAGCCGACCGAGACATCGGCGAGCGAACACGCGCCGACGCCACGCGTGCAGTCGCCGAGCGTATCGGCGCACCATTGAGCACCGAGCAAAGAGCCGCCTTGGAGGTGCTCACGGGACCGGAGCGCCTTGCCGTCCTCATCGGCCCTGCCGGGACCGGGAAGGGCATCGTGATCGACGCCGCCGCTCGCACCGAGCAACACGCCGGCCACCGCACGATCGGCGTCGCTGTGTCCGGGTCTACTGCCGAGCGCCTTGGAGCGGACAGCCCGGCCCTCACTGGAAACACGCTCACGCTCAACGCACTGGTCGCCCGCGCAAACACGGGGATAGTCGAGATCGACCGGGACACGACGATCGTCTTGGACGAGGCCGGGATGGTCGATCACGCTCGGCTCGATGCGTTGACCGAGCTCGTCGAGCGCTCAGGGGCGAAGCTGATCGCGGTCGGTGACGGTAAGCAGCTCCCATCGATCGGCCCCGGAGGCATGTTCGACCGGCTCACCCAGAACGCGCCGACCGCCGAACTCGCGGATATTCACCGCAGCAGCGACGCCGGCGAGCAGAAAGCCTGGAGAGCGCTACGCGCCGGCGAACCCGAGCGAGCGATGGCGCACTACCACTCCCTTGGACGGCTGCACCTCGCGGACACCCGCGACCAAGCAGCCGAGAACGCCGTCCAAGCGTGGGGACAGCTCACCAGCGAACACAACGACATCCGTTCGGTGGCGCTGATCGCGGACGCTTCAAACCAGGAGATTGATCGCCTCAACGCCCGCGCGCAGTACCTACGAGCCGAACGCGGCGAACTCGGCCAGCAAGAGATCGCCCTCCCCAACGTCCACTACGGCCTGCGCGACGGCGACCTCATCGCGTTCACCGCCCAGCACCGGCTACCCGGACAACCCAGGATCGAGAACGGCACACGCGGCCAAATCACCCACGTTCACGAACGCGGCGTGACGATCACGCTCGATGGATCAGGGCGACGAGTTCAGCTCGCCAGCGAGCACCTCGACTCGCTACGGCTGGCCTACGCCCAACACGTCTACCGTCAACAGGGCGCAACCGTCGAGCGCTCCATCGTCCTTACCGGCGGCTGGCAAACCAGCAAAGAGACCGCCTACGTCGGGGCCACACGCGCCCGCCGCGGCACCGACTGGTACATCCCCCGCGACCAACTCGGCAACGACGGACAAGACGCCGACCGCATCAAACGACTCGCCCAAAGCATGAGCCACAGCCGCAGACAGACACCATCACTCGACTACCGAGAGGCCGCCGACCTCGGCTGGCAACCCAGCCGAAACCCACTGCGACTGCGACACATACTGCGACCTGCCCGCTGGCTCACAAGACAGCCCTCCCGCGACACACCCGACCACAGCGCAGCACGTGGGCGGTGACCAGTGCAGCGACTAGATTGCGTGCTGTGTCGCTCTCACGGTATGCCCTACAGCAGGAGCTGTCACAAAGAGACCGGCTCGGCATCGCCACCTCGTGCGCTGCGCTTCAGCTTCTCCCATCCAACGCCTCCCACCTCGATCGCCTCTGTGCGCTCTCTGCTACCGCGCTGAGCCTCGGACGAGACGATGGCAGACCACCTGATACGGACGACCTGGCCCGGTGGCTCATAACCGGACCCACGCTCCATAGGGGTGCGACCTGGGACCCCTACGAGGGCCCATTCGCGGAGCCCATCAACTTCTACGGCGGCGGCTACGTGTTGCAGTCGGGCGGCAATGCCGAGGGGGTGTTCAATCTTCGCACGCTCCTGAGCGCACTATTCGCACAGAGCGAACCGCTCGGAGACCGACCCTTTGCACTAGGGCTGTTGAACTTCGCGAGGAGCGTTCTGGCGCTTGCGACCCACGCATGTGCGGTGGGCAACGTGAAGCGATGGGCATCGCCGGAGGACAACGAGTATGTCCAGATCGTGTCGCCAGCAGCAATGGCGTTTCTAAGTGCCGGGGTTCTCTTTGCGCGCAACGACCTGGAAGCCGTCATCGATGCCGACCCCGAAGTGCTAGCGCCTATCGTCCACGATCTTGCCGCGCTTGGTGCGCCTCCGCAGAACACGAACGGTACCCAGTTCAATGTCCGTCCACTCCTGCGGACGGGCGACACCTTTCTTCTCGTAGAGCCGGGCTCGCTTGCTCTCGCCCTTAGGCACGCCCTCGTGACCGCTGTGCTGGCGCGGGGCCTTAGGTCGGAGCTGGTGGAGCGACTAGCCAGGGCCAGCATGGTTGTTGTCATAGCGACCTGCAAGCGGATGAGCTGGTCTGTTCAGCACGAATATTCGGCGGCCGCCGCTCCGATCGTCAGCCTGGCCGGGAGCTTCGACACCGACAAGGCGTTCGACATCGCGGTCATATATGAGGACTTCGAGAACTACAGCGACAACGATCCTGAAAGCACCTGGGATCTCATGCGCTGGGAGACGGCCCTCAGCGACCATCTACGCACCGTCGAGGAGGGCTTGATGTACGGCGCCGGCGAGCGGCCGAACGAGATCCTGCACGTGGTCGTCATCGCGGGATGCGGTCGCCCCAACCTCCTGGGGATCAGCGCAAGCGACGTCGTAATGCCGCAGCTCCCGATATCACTAGAGAACTTCCACCAGATCGGGATGGCGACGCTCGATCCGATGCGAATTTGGAAGTTCGCGGGTGCTGGCGAACGCCTCCGTGAGTACTGCACGGCGTTCGCCTACTCGATGATCGACGAGTACGACGCGTGGAGCGAGACCGAGTCGTACTACTTCGGTGACGACGGGCGCCCGACGTTCGTGACGTTCGATCCGTCGTACGGTCGCGCCTATCGCGAAAAGGTGGCGCGCGACACGGACGTACATGGCGCGATCTCCCCGGGCGGAGGCTGGACCGAGGTGGTGCGGCTACACGAAGCGCCCCACATCCCAATCTACAGCTTGTTGAACGGCCCTGGCGACGAAGCGCTGATGCTGGTCGAGGGCGCTCCACTCCCAGTTTGGGTCAGAGCGGCCGACTTCGCTGCTGGCACGCGCAGGACCCTGTTTCAGCTCGTGGACTGCGTGGCGTACTGGCTGTGGCAGACGACGCCGTCACTCGCTCACTTGGGCGCACTCGGCACGCCACGGGTCATCGTTGACATTGTTCTCTCCGAGCCCGAACTCTGGAGCGCCGAAACCACAGAAACCGGTGGAGAGGTCGCCAGCACGGAGTCTCCAACTGCTGGGATTCTCCGCCTCATCGTCAAGCCAAGTCTCCGGACGATGCTTGACAGTCCAGACAACGCTGGGGAGCGTGCTCTCGTCGCGGTCCTTCTGAACGGCCTTGACGCACTGCTGCCTGCAGATGTTCGTGTCGGGGAAGGAGCGATTAACGCAGCCGTCGAGCGTCACGCACCCCTTGGGCCAAAGAAGAAGATCAGTGTCTTCACTGCGGCCACCGAAGTCGCTCTCGTCGACAACGACCTCTCACGCTACCGACGGATCTCGCGCGCCGACACGGAAGAGGCTCTCGACGAGGCCGGGGAGCATCTCGGGACGAATTTGAATCTTCCAGTCGCCGAGATTCTTAGCCATCGAAAGACCGAAGTTTTGAACGCGGTCGTCGCATTTCATTTTGCCCAGCTTGAGCGCGAAGTCGCTGCGCTGTCGCCAGCTGGCCTTCTCGAGCATCTGGTTAGCATGCACGAGGCGATCCTCCACCACGAGGCGGTCGAGCGACGGACGCTCGGAGCAAGGGTGGCTGCGTTCGGCGACACAGAACTACTCGAAGGTATGCGTCGCGAGCTGCCGGACGCCACTCAGGTATCAGTGGCCTTGCGGTTCTTGATCGAGTACGTCACTGCACAACCGCCGCGTGGCCTTAGGCCATTCTCAATCGCCAGCTACGACCGGCTCGTCGCAATCGCAAACCAGATCACCTCTCGCGGCATCACTTCGGACATCATCCACTTCGAGATCGACGATCCCGAGCTGAGCTTCCTCCCTTCGAGGCGGCTCGGGCTCTCGGACGCGGGAGCGTTCCAGACGGGCCAACAGAGTTTCCTCGACGCGTTCATCCCCTCGCTCGCGCGCAATGTGGTCGAGAGCTACGGCGCGCCGTGGCGTACCGCACCAAAGAGCAAGCCACCTGAGGTCGCAGAGATCGACCAAGCCTCTATGGCCGAGTGGGGATTCTCGATGACCGAGCTGCTCGAGATTTTCTCGGTGCTTGGCGCCGTAGCGCTGGACCGTGGCCGATCAGCCGTCTCGATGTCGGTCCTGGAGCTGCAAAGGCACATTGCGCAGGAGCTGGGCTGGAGCGATATCCGCGCAGGCGAGGTGCTCGAGCTGTTGATGCTCAGATCTCGTCCCGTGTTTACGAAACCCCCGCCGGGATTTCACCCATACGAGACGCGGCCGTGGCGCTTCAATAGAAGGCTCTCCTACATGCGCCGTCCGCTCCTCCTGCGACCCGGCAGCGACCAAGACGAAGTGGTCTGGGGCATGCGTCAACCAGAACAGGCCGGTCGCTTTCTCGTCGATCTCATAACGTCCGAGCGCCTCAACGCGAACAGCAGCGAGATGAAGGGCCTCATGACACGCCTCCGCCAGGCCGAGACGACCGCATTCGCAGAGAGCGTCGCCGACCTCTGCCGCGACCGAGGCATGCTCGTTGAAACGTCCGTGCGAACCATCGGCGGAGCGAAGATCCGCCGCGAGAACGGCCAGGATCTCGGAGATATCGATGTGCTGGCCGTCGATGCGATGACGTCGACCATCTACGCGCTCGAGTGCAAGGACCTCGAAATCGCACGGACTCCGGCGGAGCTCGATAACGAGCTCCGGAGCACGTTTCGGGCCGGCGGCACGAAACGCTCAGCCGCTGAAAAGCACGTGGAACGGCTGGCCTGGATCAAGGGCCGAATAAGCACGGTACTCGCGCATTTCAAGCTTGAAACGCCGACGACGGGCTGGGTCGTGGAGGGCGCGATCGTGACAGACGTCAACGTCATGTCCCCACACGTAGCCGCTTGCCCACTGCCTGTTTATGCCAGTCACGAGCTACAGACTATGTTTGAACGCTCGTAGCGACCGGCCTGGGCGTCGGCCTGCGTGTTGTACACACCAGCCGCGCACAGTGATGGCGGGGGCCTCACGACACCGCGATTCCACGGTAGTCGGACTTGACATTCCGATCTAGGTATCGGCGGATCCGATCGTGGACGTCGGGCGTTGGATTTCTCACGATCACCTCGTCGAGATCGTCACCGCGCTCGACGCCAGCGCGCAGCAGCGTGCGTATCTCGATGTCGTCGGGCGGCATCGAGTAGCCGACGATCTCGAGCCGCGCTGCGCGACTGATCGCACCGTAGGCGTCCCGCCAAAGAGGGCGCAGCGGCCCGAGCTCTCCGGACTTACCATGAGCCATCGTTGCCATATGCGGTACGGAGGCCCGGCTTCTGATGACAGACAAAGCGCTGCTCCACCTCTCGCAGGCACGAATGCGAATGGCGACGTCACGGCGCGCGGCTTTGCTCGGCAGCTTGAATCGGTATGGGCGAGCGCCAAAAAGCCGCTCGTTTAGCATCGCGTAGTTGGTGAGCCCACCTCGAGTCATGTGGCGTCCAAGGCACCAGTCGATTGAGCCGTGCAACTTGAGCAGCACCAACTCATCAGGACCACCGGAACCAGAGTGCCGTAGGGGCACGCCGTGTAGCTGCGCATAACGCTCTATTAGGAGGTCCCAGTTGGAGGTGATGATGAAGTTACCCGGCCGGACGATCTCGCTGAGGTATGCATGGCTCGCTTTTAGCGTCTTGTCGCAGGCTCTGAGCCTGAGAATGAGCAGGTGCGCGATGGCCGACTTCAGCGACCGATAGAGGTGCGGTGCATCGGCGAAACCGCCTGGCAGACCTGCGCCCACGTCGAGGTAGGTACGCAAGGAAGAGAAGAAGTCCACGACGTCAGGGCGGTAACCGGCATTCACTGCGTCGGGGTAGAAGAACTTGAACGCTGTGTCGAGCCGCTGCTCCAAGCCCTCCGTCTTCCAACGCGGCGATGTCCGCGCGAGTTCAAGCACGCCGTCGAGAAGCATCGCGGTGTTTGGCAACCCCAACGCGACAGAGAGCCCAGCACCCACGAAGTACACGTTCTGATCTCACGCGGGGGTAGGCGGGGGCACCGAGGCGAAGCGTAACGGGCTGGGCCACGCCGGGCAGGGGGAGGCTGCTGCGTCGGACGGCACGCCTGGGCAGGCAGCACCGAAGATAGGCTCCGCATGTGGTTCTCGGCACCCTCGCATGGCCCTCGATACTGGTCGGAGCTGCAGCTGGCGCAATACTCGGCGTGGTACTCGGTCTTCCAGCCGCAAGCGCATTCCAGCCGGCAGTGGACCGCTTCACCACTGACTTGCGGCGCCGCTTGGGAGGCCAACCGACGGGTCCCCGCCCGCTGGATGGCATATGGCGTAGCTCTTACGAATACACGACGGCGGAACAGCCCGGGGAAACACTCGTGGACGAGCATTTCCTGGAGCTTCGGGAGCGCCGGGGCACAGTGCTCGCGATGAGCGTCCCCCGCGCGACTGGGTCAGCGCTATCGCTCAGCCTGGGTGTCGATGGTTCGGTGTTGACGGGCACTTGGCGGGAGCACACGCCAAGTCGGCGGAGTACCACGGCGCGTGCCAGTTCGAGCTCAACCCCACCCGTGACGGAGCACATGGCTTGTGGATGGGGTTCTCCCAAACGCGCGGCGTTCTATCCGGGAACTGGGTGCTGCGGCGCGAAGGCTACGACCTCGACCGACGCACCCGCCGCCGTTATCGCGACGGCGACGACCTCGCGTGGCGAACACCCGTGTGATGTCGGCGGCGCCCCGCAAGAGTCCCGCGAGCGGATAGGCCTAGTCCCCACGCGGATCAGCTAGCCGCGCGAGCAACTCCCGCCCTCTTTTAGGGGAGAAGCCCGTCGATCGAGCAGGGTGTGCGTAATTCTCGGAAGGCTCGGCAAACCGGCCTCCCCTCCGAGACACCCGTCGCGACCGACGCGCCGGCCGCCCAAGCTCTCCCGCGTAGCGGGGTTTTGTGGGCGGTCGCGCCTGAAATCGCCTCGCGGTGCTCTCTGCACATGCCGTGCCACCACCCGCCGAGATCACGACCCCAAAGCCAATCCCTGCACCCTGATGCCCTCCCCGCCCACTTCCGCAACCAACCACAACTTAATCGGGGAGACAGAGCCGGCACCTACGATCGCCCGGCTTCCAGCCCTCTGCTCACGTCCGACAAAGGTTGACTCCCGCTACGAGCCGACGCCGCCGTCCCCGGACGCGCGACGATTGCTACCAAATTGCTACCAAGCCCGCCCTGATGGGCCGGATAATCCTTGTACTAGAGCCAAATCCAACAATGGGCGATACTGGGCTCGAACCAGTGACCTCCGCCTTGTCGAGGCGTTGAGGGTGGTGGGCGCGGCCTTGAGCTGTGCGAGCGCGTGTTCTGGGCGTGGGAGATCTTCCAGCACACCGATGACCGCTCGGAGCTGAAGCGCACGATCCGCCAGTTGCAACGCCAATATGAGCCGATCATCCGCGGGTACGCGACAAAACGGGCGTGCAACCGGCACTGCCGCGGCATCGCACGCAACCTCCTGAAGGCCTGGCCCGCGCTATGGACCTTCGCTGCTCACGACGGCGTGCAGCCGACCAACAACCACGCCGAGCGCTCCCTCCGCGGCGCCGTCATCTACCGCAAGCTCTCCCTCGGCAGCCAATCCGAGCAAGGCGAACGACGCATCGAGCGGCTGCTCTCAGCCTCAATCACCTGCCGCCTACAACACCACTCCCTGTTCGCCTACCTCACCGAACTGCTCGCCACCCACGCCCGCGGCGAACCGCTCCCATCCCTCGCCTAAAGCGCAGAGACTGAACGCGTACCTTTTCTGGATTCCAGCACCTACCCTAGCTTTCCCGCCGTTTCCCGTCGAGATGTGCGCCAGGTGTGCGCCAAGCAGTGCCGTGTTGAGGCCGTGCGGGCTGGTCGGCTGCCTTGCCATCGGGGTAGGACGGCACATCCGGTTCACGCGCCTCATGCTTGACGTTCGGAGCTGGGAAAGCGTGGAAGTTTGGGCTCGCTGTTGCTCGCTCACTCTGTCGGCGAGTCGGCGAAGTAGCCCGGGGCGTCGAAGTGGGTGGGGATTCGGATTCCGAGGTCGGAGAGCGCTTCTTCGAGGCGTTCGAGCTCTGTGGCGCCGATGCGCTCGGCCCATTGCTCGCGGAGATCGTCGAAGACCTGCTCGCCAGTGCGAAGCAGCGCGTGGCCCTCGTCGGTGACCGTGAAGAGGCGGCGGCGGCTATCGCGCGGATCGGCCCCGCCGGAGACGTAGCCTCGCTCCTCGAGAAAGCCGATCGTCTTGGCTGCCGCCTGTTTTGAGACGCCGAGTTGCCGGGCGAGCTCTGAGGCGGTGTCTGCTCCGGCGTCGATCGTGCGTATGGCGAAGTCGTGGACCGGGCGGATCTTCTCGTGCCCTCGTTCGGCCAGCTCCGCGCTCGCGGCGTCCGCGAGAGCCCGGAAGCCGCCGAGCAGCAGCAATGCGAGATCAGCACCGGAGCGAGCCATCACGGGAGCATAGAACAAGTGAGTTGATGCAACGACAACTAGGTTGCTAACATATAGACAACCTAGTTGCCAATCCAATCAAAGGAGCCTCATGTCCCAGACCCCCGTCGGCGCCACGATCCCCGAGGTCACCCACCACACCGCCACGCTCAACGGCGACGAGCTGCATTACGTCACTGCCGGCACCAACGGCACCCCGATCCTGCTCGTGCACGGGTTCCCGGAGAGCTGGTGGGCGTTTCACAAGCTCATCCCGCTGATCGCCCCCGAGCACCGCGTCATCGCAGTCGACCTTCCCGGCTTCGGCGACTCCGGACACGAGCCGGGCGACTACACGAGCTCCTTCGCAGCGGAAAGCCTGCGACAACTAATCGAGTACCTCGAACTCGGACCCGTGCATCTCACCGGCCAGGACATCGGCGGAATCAGCACCTTCCGGCTCGCCGTTGGTCACCCCGAACTCATCCGTAGTTACGCCGCGATCGAGACCGGCCTGCCCGGTTTCGGACTGGAGATGCTGGCCGACGTCACCCACGGGGGCGCATGGCACATCGGCGTTCTTGCCGCTCCCGGTATCCCAGAGATGCTGCTCGACGGACGCGAGCGCGACTTCCTGGCCGGATACGCCTACCCCGCGATGAGCGCCACAGAAGGGGCCATCTCCGAGCAGGACATCGACGAGTTCACCCGGACCTACTCGCACCCTGACGGCTTCCGCGGTGCCACGGGCCTCTACCGCTCCATGCTCAAAGAGGGCGAGGAGATCGAGCAGATCGTCGCCCAGCAGCAGCTCACGATGCCCGTCCTCGCCGTCGGCGCAGGCACTGGACAGTTCACCTACGACACGATGGCCCAGGTCGCGCAGAACGTCACCGAGGCCAAGCTCGACGGCATCGGCCACCTCGCCGCGATCGAGGACCCCGAGACGCTCGCGCAGACACTGCTGGGCTTCTACCGAACACTCGACGCCTAGCGTGGCGCGCTCGTCGGTCAGGCCAGCAGGCTGCGGGCGCAGTCCTCGATCGAGTCCTCGATGGGCCGTGGCGTCCAACCAAGCGTGGTGCGGGCCTTCGCGCTCGAGTAGGTCGAATAGCGCCCGAGGTCACCGACGACCGAGCGCAGGGCTGGGTCGAACAGCGCCATTGCGCGGACGAGGAGGTTCGGCGCAACGCGCGTGGGCACCTCACACGCGTCGTCGCCCAGCCGCTCGCGCAGCGTTGCGGCGACTTCGCGCAGCCAGAGGAAGCGATCGGCGGCGATGAAGCGCTGGCCACCGCCGGCGGGCTCGGTCATCGCGCGCAGGTGCAGGTCAGCGACGTCGCGTACGTCGATGAACGGGAAGCCCAGGCGCGGGACGGCGGGCATGCCGTGCAGCAGCCGCTCGATCGTCTGCAGGGAGTACGAGCGATCCTCGCCCAGGACCGGGCCGATGATCGCGCCCGGGTTGACCGTCGCCAGCCGGCTGTCGGCCCCTGCGCCCCGCGCGAACTCCCACGCGCCGGCCTCAGCGATCGTCTTCGAGCGCGTGTACGGGGTGAGGCTCGTGTCGGCACCGTCGGTCCAGTCGGCCTCGGTGTAAGGCGTCTCTGGCGTGGACGCCCGCGAGGAGTGGATCGCCGCGAGCGCCGAGGTCAGGACAACGCGCTCGACACCCCCGCCGAGGGCGGCGCGCAGCACGCGCAGCGCCCCGTCGCGAGCTGGCACGATCAGCTCGTCGGGGTCCTTGGGCTGCGTGGCAGGGAACGGCGACGCGACGTGCAGCACGTACCGGCACCCGTCGACCGCCGCCGCCCATCCGTCGTCGGCGGTCAGCTCGGCGACGACGACCGAGAGCCGCTCGCCGGCCTCGACACCGGCCGCCGCCACCGCGGAGCGCACCTTCGGCTCTCGGCCCAGGTCGCGCACCGTCGTCCTGACCGTGTACCCGCGGCGCAGCAGCTCTGCGACACACCAGCCTCCGAGGAACCCCGTCCCGCCCGTGACCAGCACCGTCCGGTCATGATCGGTCATCTGCGGAGCCTACTTCGCGTCCTGGGCGTCGTCACGTAGGGAAGGCGAGTTGTCGGTCGCCGGATCAGCGGTCGGCGATTGCTTCGCGGACGGCAGGCACGACTTCGTGTGCCCAGAGGCTCATTGTCGTGTCGCTGATGCTGTCACCAGGACGGACCATGTATTGAAAAGCGGCGGCTCCGTGCTCGAGCACTGCCGACGTGAGCTCATCTACCCACTGTGTCACTCCGCCTCCGACCCAGCGGCCGTCGTCGTTGCGGGTCTCTGATAGCGGGTCTCGGGTAATCCGCCCTGACACGAGGTAGATGGTGTCCACATCCGTAGGGCTTCTCCCTGCCGAAGCAGCCGCTTGGTCGATGATGGGCCGTGATTCGGCAACCCGAGTGCTTCGCCAGTCGGCAAGGTGTGGTGGTACCCATCCGTCCGCGTGTCGGCCGGTCACTGCCAGCCCCTTCGGGCTGCCCGATCCGATCCAGATCGGTGGCGTTGGTGCGGCCGCCGGTGTCAGCTCGGTGACGTTGTAGAACTCGCCGTCGAACGTGAGCGGATCGCCGCCGCCCGAGAGCGCTCTCACGACCTTGATCGCCTCTTCCAGCGCTCGTATTCGGGCTCCGGGCGAGAGGCGCGGGACACCGAGGGCGGCGATCTCCTCCTCCATCCCGCCCGCACCAATTCCGAGAATGACACGACCGCCGGAGATGTCAGATAGCCCCGTGACGGTCCGGGCGAGTATCGGAGCGGGACGGCTGAGCAGGTTCGTCATGATCACCGCCCCGGTGACGCTTCCGGTTGCGCCCAGAATGAACCCCAGTGCGGCGTAGGCGTCGAGGCGGTTGGCGAAGTAGGGATGGTCGTTGGCACTGACGAAGTCGAGACCCGCCTCGTCGGCTACTCGGGCGTGCGCGAGCATCTCGCCCACCTGGTGGACTTCGTTCTCCAGCCCGAGGCCGAAGAGGATTTTATGGTTCGGGGTCACAACACGTACAGCGTATGCGACCCGCTCAGCGCGGAAAGCAGGCACCGCCCGCGACCCCAGTGAGCCGTCTGAGATGGACGACTTCCGAGCGCACCGACTGACAATCCGCCTACGCTCGCTCCACCGGGGTTCTCGCTTGCGTGGCGCATGACGCAGACGATCTACGAGGACTGGGTATTGTCCGTCCGGCTGTCCCAGCGGTCGTTGTGTGGGCGTACCCCAAACAGCCTCGCGAGTGCCGCGAGCGGCGGGAGCATCAGGTTCTGCAGCCAGATGGGCGGGGTCGTCGCGCGGCTCTCGTGACGGAAGTGCCAGATGGTCGCTCCGAGCTGAAGCGGGCTCTTGGGTGCTCCTCTTGGGGTGGTCTTGCCTTCGGCGGCAAGCCCTGCGAAGGCCTCGTGCATTTCCCTCGTTTTGAGCGCTGGGCGAAGTTCGACGGTGCCGCTGACCTCGGTTGATCCGCGGTTCTCCTCGGAGTGACGGGTCCCGGCCGGCACGGTGACGGTCTCGCCTGGACCGAGCACGCGGGTCTCACCGTCGAGGACGAAGTGTGCTTGCCCCGCTGTGATGTTGAAGCGCTCCTCCTGGAGCGGGTGGATGTGCTCGGTAATCGCGCCGCCAGGCTGGCTACGCCAGCTGAAGCGGACGACATCCTCACCCTCCCCGAGGGGCAGAGCGATGAACTGGATCGTCTCGCCAGTGGCGGAGTTGACAAGGGGGCGGTATGCCTCGCTGGTGCTCATGCTCCTGCAGGCGCCGGAATCGGGTCGGCCGGAGGCTCGGGGACGCCGCGCTCAGGCGGGGCCGGCACCGGCGTGTGGGTGCCCTCGATGTTGATCTCAGGCAGCCGACTCTCGAGCCAGCCCGGAAGACGCCACGTGATGGGGCCTATCAGCTCCAGCGAGGCCGGCAGGAGCATGCACCTGACGACTAGGGCATCGAGGAAGACCGCGACGGCGAGGGCGAAGCCGAACTCCTTGAGCGTCCGCTCATCGCCGAGCACGAAGGACAGGAACACGCAGACCATGATCGCGGCCGCAGCGGTGATCACCCGGCCGGTTAGGCTCACCCCCTCGGCCACCGCCGAGGACGCGTCCCGTCGCAGTAGCCACTGCTCGCGGATGCGGGAGACGAGGAACACCTCGTAGTCCATCGAAAGGCCGAAGACGACAGCGAACATGATCACCGGCACCCACGCCTCGATCGGCCCCTTCTGCACTCCGAGCAGGCCCCCAAGCCATCCCCATTGGAAGACCGCGACCGTGACGCCCAGTGCTGCGCCGACGGTAAGCAGGTTGAGGATCGCGGCCTGGACGGGGATCACGATCGACCGGAAGACGAGCAGCAGCAGCAATGCCGAGAGCAGGATCACGAGGCCGAAGAACAGCGGTAGCTTGTTCGCGAGGTAGTTGGAGAAGTCGATCGATCCTGCCGTGAACCCGCCGACCAGGACAGGGGTACCGGTGCTGTGCTCGAACGGTGGGAGGACCGTGTGGCGCAGGTGGTTGACGAGTTCGGTCGTGGCGAGCGCCTCCGGCGCCGAGCTCGGGTAGGCCTGTAGGACGGCCACGCTGCCGGACGGCGAGACCCGCGGCTGGGTGACGGCAACAACACCCGGGGTCCCAGCGACATCACTCCTCAGCGTTGATAGCGCCGTGCCCTGCTCGTGCCTTGAGATCTCGGCCACCAAGAGCAGGGGGCCGTTGAATCCCTGTCCGAAGCCCTGGGCGAGGAGGTCGAACGCGTGCCGGGAGCTCAGGCTGCTCGGATTGTTTCCGGCGTCGCTTTCGTCCAGTCTCAGCGCGAGAACCGGTGTCACGAGCGCGACCATGACCGCCAGGGAGACGATCGCGAGCGGCCAGGGATGCCTCTGCACGGTCCCGCTCCATCGGCGCCATACCGAGTGCTCGGCGGTGACGGCGCTGGGGGCTGCTGCTGCCGTCTCCCTCGCCGCGGGACGTGTGCGTTTAAACCGTCCGCCGCGGGTGTCGCTGGGGCGCACGAGCCGCGGGCCGAAGCGAGCAAGCAGCGCGGGCAGCAGGGTCAGCGAGGCAAGCAGAGTGAGAAGCACCGCGATTACGGCGGCGATCGCCAGCCCGTACATGAACGAGACGCCCGTGGCGAACATCCCCAGCAGGGCGATCATCACGGTCGAGCCGGCAAGGATGATCGCGCGGCCAGATGTGTCCATCGCCTCGAGGACGGATTGCTCGACGTCGCCGATCGCCAGGTAGCTCTCCCGGAAGCGGGTGACGATGAAGAGCGCATAGTCGATCCCGACGCCCAGCCCGATCATCAAAGCGAGGTCGGGTGAGATGTTCGACATGTTGGTGACGTGCGTGGCGATGCCGATCAGCGCCACGCCCGTAAGCAGGCCGAGGCCGGCGGTGATCAGCGGCAGCCCTGCGGCGGCGAGTGACCCGAATGTCAGCAGCAGGATGAGTAGCGCCGCGATGACCCCGACTCCGGTGGCCGGGCCAACGCTGAACCCCTCTGCCTGCTGGACCACCTGGCCGCCGGCGGCTACCTGGAGGCCGGCCACGTGGACGGCTTTGACGTCGGCCAACAGCGGCTTCCCGGTGTTGTTCGACAGCAGGTTGGCCTGCTTGTCGTAGTTGACGGTCGCGAACGCGGTCATACGGTTGGCAGAGACCTGCACGGCTCCCGCTGAGGAGTAGGGGCTGACGATGCCGGCAACGTGCGGGAGCACCGCGACGCGTGCCAGCAGCGGGAGGATCGCCGCCCGGACTTCGGGCGAGTCGATGGTCCCGTGTGCCGTGTGGAAGACGATCGTGTCCGCGTCCCCGCTCTGGGTCGGGAACTCTCGTTTGAGCAGTTCCCTGGCGCGCTGGGACTCGGTACCGGGGATACCGAATACGGTCGAATAGCTCGGCCCGATGGCGTGGGAGAGGACGCTTGCCAGGACCGCGACCGCGAGCCAGCCAACGATGACGCGGCGACGGTGAGCCATGCACCAGCGGGTAAGACCCCGCATCACTGCCTACTTCCTGAGGTTAGGAATCTCGCGACACCGGCCACGTGACCACGATCGCCTTGGACTGCAAGGACTCTACGCGCAATCTGCAAACTTGCGATCACGTCAAGCATGCGCCACCACCTCGCGGACGTCGATGTCCTCGAGTGTCACCCCGTCAGGAACGCCAGCTCTGGCCAGCTCGCTCATGCCGTTCGCTGCGGCTTCGGTGTCGAAGATGAACATCGACAGTGCGGTGTTCTCCTTTGTGGTCCAGTAGCCGGCGACGAACCCCGGCGCCTGCGAGACCCTGGGCACCAACTGCTCGTGCAGAGCCTTCTCTGCGGCCTCGGGGTCGTTGATCGTGAGCTTGACGACGACGGCGTGCATTGGGTTCCTCTTTCTTTTGCTTGGTGATGGCCGTCCTGAAGGGACGGTCGCTGGAGGGGGACGGCTCGGCGCTCAGGCGACGGTGACGGCAGCGGCGAGGCGGGAGCCGGACTCGGGATCGTGAGACGGGAGGTAGATCGTCGGGTATTTCGCGCAGTGATCGAGGATCGTCTTGAGCGTGGCGATATGAACCTTGGCGCTCGGTGCCACTGCGTCGGCGCGCAGCGAGTGCAGCTGCTCGAGCGTGTCTGTCGCGTCCCCGGCGAGCATCACGTGGCGGTCTGCGTCATCGATGCAGATGACCGACACGTGGCCGGGGGTATGTCCGGGCGTCTCGACCGCGACGATCCTTCCGTCATCGCTCAGCCGACGGCTGCGCGCGAATGCACCGAAGGGGCCGTCGTCGAGCGCGAACCCCTCGGGCGCGAACCCTGGGGGCAGGGGCTGGTGGAGAACGCGGCGCATCAGACGCGAGAAGGGGGCGGCGACGTAGCGCAGTTCCACCTCGTTGTTCAGCACACGCTCGCGCACATGGACCAGGCCATCGATGTGGTCGCCGTGGGCGTGCGTGAGCACGACCTCCGAGACATCCTCGAGCCTCAAGCCCGCGGCGGCCATCGCGGCGGGGAGTTCCTGCTCGCGTGTCACGTTCATGCGCGCGAACACGACGTCCTTCGCGGCGGCGGTCTCGCCGGTGTCGACGAGCCTCAGGACCCCGTCGTGCTCGATTGCCCAGCAGTAGATCGGCAGTGGCTCTGACCACTCGCTCGGCATGAACAGGCCCAGTTGCCGGCGCGGGCCCCGGCCCGGGTGCAGGAAGCTCTGCTTGACCTGAACGGTTCCTGTCTGGATCGCGTGAATCTTCATTTCGTTTTGTCCTTTGTGTTGATTGGTCGTTTCCTTGGAGTCTTCCTGGCGCTTGGTGGCGCGGGCGCGAAACCGCGCAGGATCAGCTCGACGACGTTCGTGGCCAGGCGCGCATCGATCGGTCCGCCCGTGATCATCAGGCGGTAGAAGAGAGGGCCGCCAAGGACATCGAGTGCAAGCTCGACGTCGAGATCGCCACGCAACTCACCCCGGCCGATGCCGCGCTCGAAGACCTCGCGCAGCGCTGCCCGCCGTCCGGTTAGAAAGCGGTCTCGAGCGATCTCGGCGAACTCCGGGTTGCGGCTCATCTCATCGACGACCGTTGGCATCAACCCGGCGGCGATCGAGTTGCTGTAAAGCTCGACCGCCTCGTTCATCAGCGCGAGCAGATCGCCGCGAGTCGACCCGGTGTCCGGCACGGCGATCTCGCTGACCAGCCCGCCAACGGCGTCCGTTACGAGCTCGTCCTTCGAGCGGTAGCGCCTGTAGATCGTGGCCTTACCGACACCCGCCCGGGTCGCGACATCTCCCATCCGCAGAGCCTGCACGCCCTGCTCCGCCATCAGCTCAAGCGCCGCGGTGCGGATCGCACGGTCGGCCCGGGCCTCACGCGGCCGGCCAACGGCTCGGGTGCCAGGCTGAGGCTCAGGCATTGAGCTCATGCGCCTGTGATCCGAGGATCAGCAGCCTGGGCTGTGATGGCGAGGCGGTCAGGGGCGTTGCAGCGAGAATGTGAGCCTCCTTGTCTTTCGGTATTTCAGAACCAACTCGTTCCGTAATCGGAACATAGCATAGTTCCGGAACTATCGCGTCTCGATATCCACCTGACGGACCGCCTTACCTCGTGCCCCCGTTCGGATGAGGTCGCCGGCGCCTGCGCAATGTCCGCCGCAACAGGCCGAACGCCTGTTGGGCCAGAAGGCGAGCATGCGCCCGCCTTCGGTGCGAAAGCGGGCGCGCTCGAGCCTTACTTCGCGCTCGCGCAGTGAGATCCGCTATCTGTCGGGTGCCGCTGAGGGGGCGATAGTTGGAACCCTGCTCTTGGCGGATCCGAGGGCCATCCGGGAGGTAGGTCCTGCTCCTCGGCCACGCGGGTTGCCCGCTGGCAGGATCATGACCGTGTTGCGGTACGGCGGCTGCTCGGGTTCTTGACTTTCATCGCACGTGAGATCACCGCGAAGTCTTCTTGTGGGATCTCGAATAGGCCGAACCGGAACATGTTCCCCCAGCGGCGCTTGTCCTTGATGAAGCTGAGCTGGTCGATCAGTGGTCTGATCGGTGCCTCAATGCTCTTGACGAACTCGATGTTGCGGCGCCAGGGTGTGAACCCCGGCGCCTGCTCCACCTGGTAGAGCTCTTCGTCGGCGACCCGACCCATTCCCGTGAAGGCCTGCACCGGCTCGCCGTCTCGCAGCCCCGTCTTGGGCGAGTAGTAGACCAACCAGTCATCAGTCTTTAGCCGCTTGAGTGCGGAAAACTTGCCATGGCCTGCCTGGGTGAATCCGCCTTCTACGCTCAGTAGCACGTGGTCTCGGCTGATCGTGCTCACCCAGTACGTTTGTTCGGGCGGGCCGAGCGCGGTCGCGCAGATGCTTAGTTGGCGGTGTAGCTGCTCGCGCTCGGGGCGACTCAGTGTCGCGATCATGCGTTGCTCGATTGCAGCGACGGTCGAGGAAGCCGTGCGTAGGCCGGTGCGTCCCTCGGCCGTGAGGGCGTAGCGTTGGCTGCGGCCCTGGCCGACGGCGCTCACGAGTCCGGCCGCTCTTAGGCCGGTGAGGAGCTGGTGCATCGCTTGTCGGCTGACGAACGCGTCGCGCGCGAGGTCTGCGTTTGAGATGCGCGGACGCGAGGCGAGGATCTGCAGACAGGCGTACTGCGAGACGCTGAGTCCGTAGTCGCGCAGCTCCCCGTCCATCGTTGAGTGCAGAGCGTGTTGGGCGCGCTTGAGCGCGTAGCCCACGGATTGATCGAGATCGACTTGGCTCACGTCAACATCTTGACATAGTCTGCTAACGTCAAGACCTTGACAACTAAAGGAAGGATTTCCCTGTGTCTACCGTTGCAGGCCCCGATTTCATTGCCCTCCAGGTCCGCGACATCGAGCGTGCCGCCGAGTTCTACGAACGTGAGCTAGGGCTCACGCGCGCACCCGGACCCCCGCACGCCGTCGTGTTCGCCACCCAGCCAATCGCGTTTGCGCTCAGAGACCCACTGCCCGGAACCGACCTCGACAGTGGACAGCCCGGCCTCGGCGTGGCGCTATGGCTACGGGCCGACGACTCCCAAGCCCTTCATGACCAACTCGCCCAGCACGACGTGACGATCCTCACGGAGCCCGTCGATGGCCCCTTCGGCCGGACGTTCACGCTTCAAGACCCCGACGGCTACGCAATCACGATCCACGATAAAGGCTGACTAGCTCAGCCCGCATCGCTTGGACGCGGCTCGGCGCCGAGGCTGGCTACCGGTCGCCAACGGAAAGCAAGCGCCGCTGTGCCTTTGGCGAGAAGGGGCGACGCACAGACTCATCCCTCCAGCAGGCCGAGGTCGCGCAGGCTCTCGGCGGTCTCGATGATGGTCGTTTCGGCCGGGCGTGGTTGCCAGCCGAGCTCTTGCTTGGCGCGGTCGTTGTGGATCGTCAGCGGCGACGGCTCCTCGCCGGGCGCCTCGTCGGTTGTGACGTGCGCGCCTGCAGGGCCGAGGTGGTCGCGGAGGATCTGTGCCAGCCCCAGCCAGGTGATCGTCGGGCCGTCCGCCAAGAGCAGGTAGCGCTTCCCGGCGGCGTCAGGGGTGGCCATCGCCGTGACGTGCGCGTCGGCGACATCGCGCACGTTGACGACGCCGAAGCGCTGGCGGGGCAGCGCCGGCATCGTGCCCTCGATGATCGCCTTGAAGTAGCTCAGCGTCGAGCGCAGCGCCACCACCAGCGACGGGCCGGCGATGAAGGTCGGGTTCACCACCACCAGCTGGGTGTCGCCTCCCTCAGTCCCAATGAAGTCCCAAGCGGCACGCTCAGCGATCGCCTTTGACCGCGGGTAGGGCGCCAGCCCTGGCGTATCGGGGTCGGTCCAGTCCTCCTCGCTGTAGTCGCGAACTGCCTTAGGCGAGTAACCCACCGCCGCGAACGAGGAGGTCAGCACCACCCTGCGCGCGCCGGCGTCCCGCGCTGCCTCCAGCACACGCACCGTGCCTTCGCGGGCGGGGACGATCAGCTCGTCCGGGTCCTTGGGCTGGGCGGACGGGATCGGCGAGGCGACATGGTGGACCTCCGCCACACCCTCAAGCGCGGCCGGCCAGCCGTCGTCGGAGCTCAGATCTGCTGCTACCAGCTCGATGCCGGTGTCGTCCACACCACCGCGCCGCACGGCCGCACGCACAGCTTCCTCAGCATCCAGGGAGCGCACCGTCGCGCGCACGTCACGCCCATCACGCAGCAGCGCCGCGATCAACTGCGTGCCCAGATATCCGGACCCGCCTGTTACCAACACCTTGGAGCTCATCCGAGCACCACCTCCTCCAGTCGTGGGAGCACTTTCTGCACCTGCGAGTTCGCCTCAGCTTCCGCGTCCCCATCCGCACGGCTGCGGGCGTCCCAGAGCGCCGCCTTCGCCCGTAGGTAGTCGAGGTGCATGTGCAGCGTCTTGATCTCGGCCTCGACCCGCTTGGCGTGCTGCAGCAGCAGATCGCGCTGCTCACCCGCCTTGGCGTGCCCAACCTCGCGGTTGGCCTGGTAGGTACGCATCTCCTCGATCCCTACGCCCATTGCGCGCAGACACGCCAGCACCTGCAACGTGTCGAGATCCTCCTCGCGAAAGCGGCGGTGTCTGCTGCTCGGGTCGCGGTCGATCGGACCGATCAGCCCGATCTCCTCGTAATAGCGCAGCGTCGGCCCGCTCAGCCCGCTGCGCCGGGAGACATCTTGGATGGTGAGAGTAGTCATGAGGCTACCTTGACATACCTCAAGCGCTTGAAGTCAAGGGCCCCGGTGATTTTTTTCCACGGACGGCCCGGGGGCAGCGTGACGCTCGGCGCAGGCTCGACCGGGTGCGCCGTGGTCGGGACCGCGGAGAGCGCTTGGGAGTCGATAAGCCACCGGCCGCTGGGAGCCGTTCAGGACGCCCCGCACGAACGGGCATGGTCGTTTTCGCGTGATCTATCAGTTCGAGGGCGGCGTCGGGCGCTTTCCGTTCCGTGCAGAAGTTCCCGGCGGTCAGGCAGGATTTCCTTTCGGAAGCGGCAACAGCCGGGTGGTAGATGTCAGCACCAATTAGGCAGACGCGCCCTGCGCTGCTGACGCTCCGCCGAAGCCGGACGTGCATCGTCGCGGTGCTCCTTGCGCTTGTCCTGCCGGCGGCGAGAGCCGGAGCGGAGACAGGTGTCACCGCTCAGGCAGTCACGGACAACGGTGCCTTCCTTCCCTATGCTCCGCCACCAGCGCAGCTTGCCGGCCTTTGCCTGGTTGACATGGGTGTGAATCTCAACCCGGACACCGAAGGCGTCGTGGTCGAACGAACCGCGCTCGACGGCGGCTCGGGCGGGGATGTATCGCCGACGCTGCATGGCACCGTGCTGGCGATGATGGCGGCGGCGGCGAACGGCTGGGGCATGGTCGGTACGGCTCCGCACGCGGTCCAGATCGTTTCGGTACGCATCCTCGAGCCGGCGCAGACCACCTTCCCGTTTACCGCTTACTCATCCGGTATCACCGAATGCCTGGAACTGCGGCACAAGTACAACATCCGGGTTATCAATCTCTCGCTCGGGACTGCTGAATCGCCATCTGCCGAAAGCTATGAAGCCCTAGTCAATGCAGTTGAACGGGCTACGAACTATGGCGTTGCGGTGGTGGCAGCGGCGGGCAATGACGACGGCGGCGCGGTCGAGTACCCCGCCGCATATCCCAGAGTGCTTTCCGTCGGCGCGACGGATACGCAGGGTGGCGGCTTCTGCTCGTTCTCCAACCGCGGCGAAGGATTGCGCCTGCTCGCGCCCGGCTGCGACCTCGACGGCGCGGACCCCGTGACGGGCGAACCCGACTACAACTACTGGCAGGGCACCAGTGAGGCGTCGGCGATTGCGGCAGCGGCCCTTGGTGCGCTCGACTCCTACCAGCCGGGCTTGTCGCCGGAAGCGGGCGAGAAGGCCCTGACGGAAGCCGACAACGGCGTGCTCGACATCGCGCAGACGTTCCGCAACACGGGCCTCGGAGCGATCGTCACCGCCGGCGAAGCAGCCGAGCCAGGGGCACAGTCCAAGGCGTCTCCAGCGTCGTCTCCCCAGCCGGTGACACCATTGACCGCGATGAGGCTCACGCGACCATTCGGACGCCCGCAGACGCGACTGAAGCGAGTCAAGCACCGACTCGTGCTCGCCCTGTTGGGACGCCCCATTGAAGCTCAGGTGCAGGTGCGCTACCTCGGCTACAGGGGACGATCGCGCCGACTGCGCGTGCTGCGCACGCTTCACGGCGCCTTCACGAGCCTGACGCTCCCGACCTCCGGCCTCGTCGAGGTATCTGTGCGCTATACCGACCCCTACGACGTGGAACGAGCGAGCCCGTGGACAACGCTGCGCCTACCGACATCCGCAGGTACAGCGGGAAAGGCCCGGCGCGGACGATGAGACGATTGAGCCTGACGATCGCGGGCACGCTGGCCATCGTGGCTTGGCTCTCGCCGTCCCAGGCGTTCGCGGCTGGCAGCTATCAGGTGAGTGCCTGCAACTTCGCGCCAGAAGCCGCCAACAACTCTTGGGCATGGGCTACGAACGATCCCTCGCAGCCTGCGCACTACGCCGAGCACGCCAACTGCCCGTACCGGCTGGGAGGCTCGGGAGGCAAGGCCGACCAGGAGGGCGGGCTATCGACCACCGACGGGCTCGAGCTGTCGAGCGGCGCGACTCCTGGCACGAGCGCAGGTTGGACGTTCACCGCCCCAGCCGGCACGACGATCACTGGCCTGACTTACGAACGCTACATCGGACACTCGCTCGACCCTCGAAACTCTTGGTCGCCGGCGCTACGCGCTGATGGAGCGATTGTCCCTGGAGAAACCTGCTTGGACTCCGTGCAGAACGGTGAGACGTGCTCGGTGGGTGGCCCGCCGGGCACCGGTGGAGAACCAGCGAGGATCACGGGCCTGGCGGCGCACGAACTCTCGCTCGGCATCGTCTGTCAAGCGCCTCCTGAAGACGAATGCGTGACTGGCGCTACCGAACAGGCAGCTTGGGCGACCATGTACGGAGCTACGGTCACACTCTCCGATCCGACGCCACCTACGCTCAGCGCGCCGTCGGGCGCGTTGTGGGGATCGGGCGAAGCTGGCGGCTTTCACAAGGGCACTGAAGCGTCACCGTCGCCGCAGCTGATGTCGGAGGCGGCGTAGCGAGCATCGTCCTGTCGGCAGACGGACGGCCAGCGGAGACCTACACGGCGCCGTGCATTTCACCTTCGCCCAGCCCTGCCCGTCATCGACGGGCACGCAGACCTTGACGCTGCCCACTACGGGTCTCTCTGATGGATCTCACACGCTCGCGCTTGTCGCGACCGACGCGGCCGGGAATCAATCGACCGTGGCCTCCGAGCAGATCACTGTGGAGAACAGCTCGCCTCCGCCGCCAGTGGGATTGTCCGCAACTCCTACGCAGGCGGGCGGCTCGACGTTCACGGCCACTTGGACCGATCCGGCAGGTCAGCTCGCACCGATCACGGGCGCTCTCTACCAAGTCTGTCCGGCCAGCGGCTCGGGGTCGTGCAGCGCTCCCGCACAGGCGCCAGCGGCCGGGCCGGCGACTGTGACGGTTCCCGGCCCTGGAAGCTGGAGCATCGCCGTGTGGCTCACTAACGCGGCAGGCAACGAGAGCCCCGCCGCCGCCGCGCACGCAAGCGTCGTCGTCCCGCCGTCCGGCCCAGGCGGCTCGGGTACGGGCACCGGCCACAGCGCAGGGACCAAGCCGACGATCCGTGTCACGGAGACACTGCGTGGACGCGAGCTGGTGGTGCATGTGAGCGGACCCGCGAGCGGCAGGGTCCGCGTGGGTTTCACCGGCCGGCTGGGAGGCCGGACCGTCGCCTCGACCGCAAAGACAGTCGCGCTCAAGCGCGGGCGGCTGACGGTGGTGTTCAAGCTCGGTCCTCGCACTGCAGCGCACGCGCTGATCCGCGTCAGCGCGAAGCTCGATCACGAGCTGGCTGTCACGAGCACCCTTCGCCGCAGCACATCGCATCACAGCAAGCCGAAGCGGTAGCTCTTGATGCGGGGCGGTGATGCCCCATCAAGCCCGGTTCTCGTGGAGCAGCAGCTCCCAATCCTCGCGTAGTGGCTCTACTGCGAGCTCGTTGACCGCCAACGACACGATGTCCTCTAGCTCGATCGCGCCCGTAGGAAGGTGGACCTTGCCGAGCCAGCGCTCGCCGAGCTGGATATTGGCCCGGACGTGTAGGTGCGGGTCAACAACCGGGCTCTTTCCGCGCGGATGCCAGTGATAGGCGAGCAGTTCGCCGGTGTCGTGAAGGCCAATGGCATAGAAGTAGGCGGCTCTGTGGACCTGCCAGCCTGCGTCGGAGTCCTCCGTGATGGTGTAGTGCTCGCTGACCGCCAGCGTCAGGCGACTTGCTCCCCGCAAGGCCACGGCATCGTTGCCGGCCATGATGAGGGCGTGCGGAGCAGCGGACGGCGCGTAGCCGCCTCCGACGTTGACGTGCGCAGTCGTGAGGCTGGAGAGTACGCGCGAGATGCGGGCGCGGTAAGCCTGTACGGCCTCCGCGGGAGTTCTAGCCGGCAAGGGGGAGCAGCATCGCGACCCGCATCACGTCCGGCTCGTCGTCGGCGTCTATCTCGCCGGCCGCCCAGCGAGCGCGAAACTCCTCCCCGGAGATCCCGAGGTACTGACGAGCCTTGTCGTCGAGGAGCTGCTGGCCCTGCTCGGGGGTCAGCTCGCGGATTTCGTTGTCGGTTCGAGTAGCCATAGCAAACAGTCCACTTGGGGAATCGGCGGCGGGTACCGTGTCCTTGAACCCATTGTAGGGGAGCACGCGGAGGCGTTCAACGCGCCGTCGATCAGCCGCGGAGGCTCAACTGCGACCGCGCCGGAGAATCAGACCGCAAGCAGCGATGGAGCTACGCAGCAAATAGCTCCAGCTGCTCAATGTCCACGAGCGGCTCGAGCGAGGCGAACGGCTTGCGGCGCGGAATCAATGGGATGACGGTCGCGGTGGTCTCCCACGCCGCGCGCAGCTCGGCCTCGGCGATCTCCTCGCCGGTGAGCGGCACGCCCTTGGCCTGGAGATCCTTGAGAACCTGCTCCAGGGAGATCGGCTCCTCGCGCTCGTCCATGAGCTGCCCGTCGAGCGCGAGATCCGCCGCGGCTGCCTTGGCGGAGAGCAGCGCCCACTTCTTCTCGTCGAGTGAGCCCTTCGTGAGCATCACGTACACGGTGACGGGCTTCTTGGAGGAGAGCCTGTGGGCACGAGCGATGAACTGGTCGAACATCTCGTAGGAGAACACCAGCCCGTCGACCACGACGACTGACGCGGTGTCGAGGTTGTGCCCGAGGCGGATCGCCGGGATGCCGCAAAGCAGCACTTGCAGGCTGCCGTGGCGGAACTCCCGCATCACGACCGCCCGCTTCTTTGGATTCACCGTGGCGGGCTTGCCGTTGCGCTCCTCCACTATGTGCCCGGCGCGCACGCCCTTTTCCAGCAACCGATCGCACAGCCAGCGGCCGGTCTCGATGAGGTCTGAGCCGACGAGGATCTTCTCGCCAGCCTTGACATGCTGGAGGATCAGCTCCAGCGTCTTCATGTTCTTCGGCGTCCAGTTGGAGTGCTCAAGTCCTGCCAGGCCCGGCCAGTCGCGGTCGGTCGCCGCCTCGGGGGCGGTGGTGGCGTACTCGAGCTTTGTGAGCTGGCCACATGCGGCGGCGAACCGCTCGATCTGCCCACTCGCCACGAGCGCGTGGTCGGGGTACTTCCAGGTGAAGAACGACGCGAAGGTGGACTTGTTGAGCCAGTGCTTGTAGAGCTCGTGCTGGGCGACCCCCATTGGGGCACTGACGGTCTTCAGTGTGCAGGGGACGATCGGCTCGCCGAAGTCGCGCTTGCGCCGGCGAATCATCGCTGCGGCCGACAGCCTCCAGAAGCGGCTGACGTTCGTGATCTGCGGGAGAACCTTGCGCTTCTCGCGGCGGTGGGCCGTCTCCGATCCCTCGCGGCCGTAGGTGTACTCGACCACACAGAAGTCGAGCTCGAATGTGGCGAGCCCGCCGTCGTAGCTGTAGGGGAAGCGCAGGCTGGAGTCACCGAGACACCACCACATCAGCCAGAAGATTTGGTTGACGTAGTTGGAGATCGGCGTGCCGGTCGCCAGCAGCTTGTTACGTGCCTGCAGGCCACGGATGGCCTTGCTGCGCTGCGATTCGTCGCCCTTGATGAGGGTTCCCTCGTCTATGCAGATCACACCGTCACGAAACGCGCCGGCGAGGTGATGCGCGGCACTCTTGATCCGCAGGCGCTTGTGGACGTAGCCGCAGGTTCGGCTGCGGATTTCGCCCCCTACCTCCTCGGTGTGGACCGCGGAGCAGACCAGCGCGCTGTCCTTCTGCCAGCCGCCGTGATGAGAGGCATGGCAGGCCGGACAGAACTCTGAGGAGTCCAGCACGACGCGCTCACCCTCAGCTTCGTGGACCGGCACGCTCTGGACGGGCAGCGCCTCGTTCTTGACGCCGAGCAGCGAGAGCACCTCATAGTGGGTGATGTACCAGCCCTCGCCGCCAGCGCGCAGGTGCTTTGCAACGCGGCGGGCATGTGCGGGGGTGGTGATGTGCTCGACCTCGATCCCGAGCTTCTCCCCGATGTCCTGGCGGTACTGCGGGATGAGATCCTGCGGGACGATGAACAGGACTTGGTTGCGCGCGCCGTTGCGCACCGCGCCCTGTGCGTAGCCGGCGGCGCCGAGGGTCTTGCCACCGCCCTGCTCCCAGCTGAGGATGAACCCGCCACCGTCCTTGGTCTTGGTCAGGGCGCGAGCCAGATCCTCGCGCTGGAAGCGCTTCCACTCAAACGCCGAGTCGTTCCCGTTGGCACGGCCGTCTGCGGCGATCTGATCGAGCACCTGGCGCTGACGCTCGACCTCCTCGGGGAACCGAGTGGCGATGTCTCCTGGGTTGGGAATCTCGAAGTGCTCGAGCAGGTACTGGATGTCCTCGGTGGACTCCGTGAACTCCTTGTCGGCGACTTTGATGAGGAGCACCTTGCGTCCCGAGGAAGCGACGAATGCCCATTGGGATGATCTCGGAGAGCGCATCCTCCACGCGCACGCCGGAAAGACCGAGAGGGATCGAGTGGTCAACGTTCTCGCGCCGCTCGCGCAGGACTTGGCGGAATGGAGACTCGCGCAGGGGCGTCCAGGTGGCAAGGCGCTCATCTTCCCGCGTCAGGGTGGCAAGGAGTGGCAGCTGCACGACTGGCAGAACTGGCGGAGGCGGATCTACCAGCCCGCGGCCAAGGCTGCAGGAGTGACCGGGGACATGCGCCCCTACCGGCTTCGTGGATCGTTTGTCTCCCTGCTGCTGTGGGAGGGACGATCGCTGACCTACGTGGCCGAGCAGGCGGGGCACTCGGTTGCCACCCTCGCAAAGCACTACGCCGGCGTGATGCGCGAACTCGAAGACAAGCCGCGGACACCGGCCGCCGAGGCGATCCGCAGCGCCCGTGAGCAGGTGAGATGTGCGCCAGGTGTGCGCCCAGCACAATCTAAGGGCAAGCGATGATGCCGTCCAGGCCAGCAAAAAGCCCGCTGGCGCGGGCTTTTTGACCTTATGGGCGATACTGGGCTCGAACCAGTGACCTCCGCCTTGTCGAATCGACCTGCGGCGCAAACGACGATGACCTACGCGGCTCAACCCGCTTGTTTGCTGGGGTTTCCGGCATCCTCTGATGTCGCCGCGCCACGTTGTCCCGCGTGGTTTGTGGGAAGAATGTGGGCAGGCTTGTGGGAGGCTCGAACCTGCGACCAACCGATCAAGTCCACGGCGGCACGGCTCTACTGCTCGGATTGGGGCCACCGGGCTCGGGGTCAGCCGTGGAGGATGTTTGCGCCGCGTTGGCACGTCTGTGCTCCTTCAACCACGCTCGCAGCGGCCCCAGCTTGTCCCGCTGACCTTCGCCCTCGTTCAGCAGTGTGACCAGCTCGACAGGCCCGGGGAACGACGACGGCGGAAGCTCGCCCTGATCCCTGATGAAGTGCGCCAGCGCAACCCGAGCGTTGCGGATGGCTTCCACGACGTGCCGGGTCGGCGTCCGTTGCGCGCCGTGGATTTGTTCCGCGTCGATCAGCTCCATGAGCATCGTGGCGACCGACCGATAACGCTCCGTCAGCTCCACATTCTCGATGCGCAAAGCGTAGGCCACCCAGGCATCGCTCCAGGCGTTGAACGCGTCCATATGCGCCTGGCCATCGCGCTGCCCCTGGAATGCCGAAAACACCTTGACCAGGGCCTCGTCCAGCCGTTCAGCCGCATCCACTTCGCGCCCATGTCGCGCCCAATCTCGCCGCTCTCGGCGTTCCTCGGCACGCACGTGCCGACTCGACCACCCCTGTAGCAGCCAGCCGAGCACCACACCTGCAACGGTCCCCCCGACGGCGATCAGCGCCGTGGTCACGGGTTCGTGTTCGTGGACGACTTCGCGCACGACTTCATGCACGACTCGACCTCCAAGGTCGGCGTTGGGGTCGTCAACGGCTCGCCCGAGTCCCCGCCCAGCAGGTGGACGTGGCCAGCGTGAACGCCGCCGAGTTGCAAAGCTCGTCGCTCAATGGCAACGCGGGTCCCGGCGATCATCACGTCGCTGGGATCCCGCGTTGCGTTTGGACCTAACCAATGGAGATGCCGGGCTTGGTCGCGGCAGCTATCTGACCGACGATGGCTCGCACGTCATCGAACGTGGCACAGTCGATGTAGTTGGTGCCCGTACGCGGCCTGAATGGGTCGAGGACGGAGAGCGCCACGTTGTCGGGCTCCTCCTCCTTGGCCTTCTCGAGGAGCGCGTTGACGACCTTGCCTATCTGCCAGGACACGCTGGTGCCCTTGGCGCTCTTGAGGTCATCGAACAGGGCTTGAGCTTGGATGTACGTACTCATAACGACACTTCCAAAATCGAGGTTGACAAGATCGGGCATTTACCCAAGAGCATCACATCACACCGGGCAGACAGATCAGCGGCCTCGGGGGCCGTGAGCACGAACGTTTGGTCTAGGACCTGAGATTCGGCCTTCAGGAGAGCCGTCCCAGCATGACGCGCAGCGGGCGTCCACGCTGACCATGCGCGGGCTCAGCAGACGGCACTGCGCGCTACGCCAACGGCCGTGGGACCCGGCCACGCCCCACGCCCCTCGATACCCCACTCCCATCGGGCGAAAGCGACCGCCATGCACACCGGCCCTGGGGAGCCTCGGCTAGGGCCTACGATTCGTCAAACTTGTCGGCGTGGCAATCTATCTCGACGCGAATGTCCTCTGGCCGTGGCGCACATGGACCGAGGTTGACGGCCTTGCTCTAACAATTGTCCCCGGGAGGGCAGCGTAACAATGGCCAACGGGAGTCTTAGCCTGGATCCACCAGCCCGGTAGGTCGGCTCCGTCCGGTCCGGAAAGAAGAATGACCTCCTGTGCAGGGCTTTAACGGCTGTTCGTGGCAGCCGGGGCCTGCGGTCAGGAGGTCACCTTCATGGTGCAGGATGACGAGCGGGTCGGACTGGATGGGGTGCGGGTCGTCTTTGACGATGAGCGGCTGGTTTCTGATGCGGGGGTCGCGCTCGTTGCGACGCTCGCGGGGAGGCTCGGGGTGGAGGCTCTCGTCGGCCGGTTCGTGGTGCTCCGTCGTGACCGGCCGGGCGCGGCGAACGCGGGCCGGAAGGTGATGGCGCTCGTGTTCGCGATGCTGCTTGGCGCTGATTCGATCGATGATTGTGATGTGCTGCGGGCCGGTCGCACGCGACGTCTTTTGGGTGGCTGGCTGCCGGCCCCGTCAACTTTGGGGACGTTTCTGCGGGCTTTCACTTTCGGGCATGTGCGCCAGCTCGACCGAGTGCTCGCAGAGTCCTTGACACGCGCGTGGCGGGCGGGCGCCGGGCCGGGCGCGGGGCGACTGATCGTTGACGTGGACAGCTTTATCGGCCAGGCCTACGGCTACCTCAAGGAGGGTGTCGGTTTCGGGTACACCAAACAGCGCGGCTATCACCCGCTGCTCGCGAGCCGCGCGGGCACCGGCGAGGTCCTGCACGTCCGGCTGCGCAAGGGACAGGCAAACACCCAGCGCGGTGTCGTGCGTTTCGCCGAGGAGCTAATCGCCCGCGTGGCGCGGGCGGGCGCGAGCGGTTCAAAGCTTTTCAGGGCCGACTCGGGGTTCTGGAACCGCAAGCTGATCGCAAGGCTCGAGAGCGCCGGCTGGAGCTACTCGATCAGTGTGCGCCTGCAGTTCTGGGTGCCCGCCGCGATCAAGCAGATCCCCGAGCAGGCGTGGCAGCCCTTGGCGGACTACTCCCAAGACGGTGAAGCGCAGATCGCCGAAATAACCACTCACGGACGACGGCTGATCGTGCGTCGCACCCGACTCGTCGGCCCGCAAGCAGAGCTGTGGCCAGACTGGCGGTATTTCCCGTTCATCACCAACCGCACCGACCCATTGGAGGTCGTGGAGGCTGAGCACCGCCAGCACGCCGTCGTCGAGCTCACGATCCGCGACCTCAAAGACCAAGCCTTGGCGCACTTTCCCTCCGGCCAGTTCAACGCGAACAGCGCCTGGACAGTGATCGCCGCCATCGCGCACAACCTGCTGCGCTGGACCAGCGCGATCGGGCTCTCCGGCGAGACCGTCCGTGTCGCACGCACCATGCGCCGCCGGCTGCTCCAGATCCCCGGCCGGCTGACCCGCACGGGACGCCAATGGACGCTTCACCTCCCCGCCCGCTGGCCATGGCAACACGACTTCACCAGCGCCCTCGCCCGCATCCGCGCGCTCCCAGAACCCACCTGAGCGCAAACCACCGCGACCAACCGACCAGACAAGCCACTGATCGACCCGACGCGCTCACCGCTGCCCGAAAACACGCCCCCAACGCCTCCGAAAAGGACGCCCACCGCCCCTCACGCTGACCAACCCGAACAAGACACCCAAAAACCACGCCAACGCCATCAATCACCCCAACCACACAGTCACGCGGTGGATCCAGGCTTAGCGGCTGGGTGATGGTCCGCCCGGTACGTCTGGGTCTGCTTGTGGCCGCTGACGGCAACGATCTTGCTCGTGCCGCACAATGCGCGACCTCATCGTGGGGAGGTATCTACACGCCATTTCTCGATCCCGCTGATGGCGACGGCGCGCTGCGCCGCGCTGATGCTCTGAGCGTTGATGCGATCTACGCCGCCGCCGATGATCCTGCTGTTCGAGACATAACCTCGATGCCGGGGTATCAGTGGGTCAATCGCTCGCCCTTCGGGCCTTACGATGAGCCTAATGAATACAGGCCGTCTCGCTTGCTTGCTGCGAACACGCTCCTCGGCTCGATCGGCCATGATCGCCAGCTGGTCCACCATAGTTGGGCGTCTACCGATCCGTTGGCCTTGTTGTTCGCTGTCTGGTTCGGGCAATATGGCTCCTCAGATTTCGAGCGCACGATAGAGGCGCAGTTTGTAGACCGGGCGAGCGAGGTAGAGATAGATCCAGAGGGTGACCTTTCGCCCCTTGAAGGCCTCACGCCCGTGCAAGTCACTGCGGCGCAAACCACTTATACCGGCGAGTCCACGTTTGACGGTTTCGTCGTCCTGGACCCGTCAGATCCTGCTGACGTTCAGCGTTTCTGGAATGCGCGTGCCTATGGCGGCCGAGTGTTTCCGTGGCCGGTAGGCCATAGCCAAAGGATGACCGAGGCGGCTGCGGCTTGGCTTGAGGACATGCGCGCCGACGGTGCGCTGAACCGTTGGCGACGCGGCGACGGCAGTCCGCTCCCACCACATGTCGCTGTGCTTTTGCGACCCACCGATGCGGCAGTGCCCAATGAGCTTCTAGACCTCCTGCGCAGCGCGACCGTGGACCCATTTGTCGAGCACGAGATTTCACTCATAGGCTGGACCGGAGCCCATCCGATCCAGACCGGGTTCTCACGCAGCTTCTCGGTAGAAGCCTCCCCCAACGACTGGCATCCGAGTATCCCACTACCTACGCTCCCCGTGGAAATCGCACAACGGTCTGCTAGCGCTGAGATGCTGGTAGCGGCACAAATCTCTCTCTCGGGTGAGAGCGACCCGACGACGACACGTTGGGCTACCCTGCCGAACCTTCGCGTACTGTCGGAGCTCCTTGGCAGGATGCCACTTTCAGCGCCGATGCACCGGCCAGTGAGCGAAGGTCGTGTAATCGCAGTCAGCACAACAGCCGCCGACTGTCCGCTTGAGCTTGTGCCAGCCCATGACGCTGTTGCGGCTCTGTTTCGGGGATCACGATGGTCCTTCGAGCAAAGTGACAATGGTGTATTTGCTACTAGACTTGGGACGATTTTCGGAGGCCCGGACGCGTCGGCACCGATAGAGCCGGCGACGAGAGAGATCTTGGCCGCTGTGATCCGCTCACCTCGTGGAAAGACTCGCACTCAGCTTGACGACATAGCCCGCAAACACACGGGAGGCTGGCCAGGCGAGTTCCTATTTGCTGCCCAGGAGCCGGACGCGTATGCGAGGGGCGTATCGTTGCGACTGCTTCGTCGGAAGCTGCTGCGACCTTACTTGTCTGTCCGGTGCCCGGAATGCACGATTCCCGCCGCGATGCGTCCCGAGGAACTTGAGACTGAAGTCACATGCCCGATGTGCTCGGCTTCTTATCCCCTCGGCTTTGCTCTGGCCCACACCGGATCACAGGCTACTTGGAAGTATCGCACCCCGCCGGACATTGACGAGGATCGCCTCTTCGAGGCGATCGCGCTACTGGCCACGCGAGCCGCTATCCGGGCCTGGAACCACACTGGAAACGCAGTGCCTCACATCTTTGGCGCGAAGTTGACCGCGACCGACCTGGCCGTAAGAGGACGGCCAGGCGACACGTCATGCGAGCTGGACCTTCTCCTGTTTGGCGATTCACGGGGACAACCGCAGGTGATCGTAGGCGAGGTCAAGCACCGAGGTCGCGTAGAGGAGGCGGACCTAAACAACATGCGAGCCGTGCAGGAGTGGTTTGCCTCCCAGGACATCGACTGCTGGCCACTCTTTGCGACCCTGCGATCCAGCCTCGACGCCAGCGAGGTCGAGCTTCTGCGGGTCGCTTGCGAGACCGCCCCGCGTGCCCGAGGGAGCATGATCGTCCCGCAGTTCCCGATCATCCTGCTAGCGCCAGAGCTATCGGCTCCGTGGATGGACGACGACAGCATTACGAAGTGGTACTCAAGCAGGTCTGCGGGAGATCTGGCAGTCGCCAGTTGCGCCCGCAACCTCGGCCTCCAGCAATTCGACTGGTCTCCGACGCCAAGCCCGAACTGGGTGTGTCAATGGTCACCCCACCCTAGCCCGGATCTTGCATGAAGCTGTGTGATGTGAGTGTTTTGGGTCGGCGGTGATGGTTGGCGCGTGGTCGGCGTTGTCCGGGAGGCATCGGTCGGTTGTGATTTTGTGCGCCCGCGGCGCTGATGGCGGTTGAGGCCGGTCTTCGGGCACGCTTCGCGGGACGGCGTGGCGGTGGAGGTGAGGCTGGGTTTGAGGCCGGCGGTTGGGGTTAGCCCGGCGGCGCGGGGAGCGCTCTGAGGCGAGCGAACGCGGTGGTGAGATCCTCGGCCCAGGGCCAGCTGGCTTGTATTCGCAGCGTTGCTGTGCGGGCGTGGAATGCGAGCCGGCCGGCGACGTGCATCAGCCGGTATCGCAAACGCTTGGGCTCGCAGCGGGCGAGTTCGCCGGTGAGCAGCAGGCGCTGGGTCCAGCGGAGCAGGTCGTGAGCGATCCGCACGAGCTCGAGCCAGACACGGTTGTGCTCGAAATCGCGGAATGGCAGGTTGCGCATGCCGGTGTCCTTGTCGTTGCGGATGTGATCCTCGACTCGTGCGCGACCGCGGTGCTCGCGCTCGAGGTGGGCGATATCGCCGGCCTGGTCGGTGAGGATCGCTTGGAAGCGGTGCCCGTCGTGGTCGGTGAAGGAGAGTTGCGCGCCGGGGTGCGCGCGCTCGCGGCGGACGATCACCCGCGACCCGGCCGGCCAGGCCTCCAGATCGAGGTGGCCGGTGATCTCAGCGACCTGTCCGTTGGGGCGCGGGCTGCCGTCCTGCTCAAGCGCCGGGACCCAGTCGGTGTCGGGTATTTCGAAGGTCGCGCCGCGCACCGTCTCGGTCAGGTCGTAGCCCACGGAGAAGCTGATCCGGCCCTCGCGGCACCAGTCCAACAGCTCGTGGCTGGCGCCAGCGGAGTCGACGCGCAACAGCAGCTCGATGGTCTCGATGTGCTCGGCGGGAATCTGCTGGATAGCCTGCTCGGCCACCGCGATCTGATCGGCGGCGGTGTTCGCGCCCGCGTTTCCCGGCCGCAGCTCACCGGCCAGCGATTCGCTCGTCTGATCCGCGTAGGCGAGCATCGGGTGAAAGCCGTAGCCGCCCTTGAAGTTCCCCGTCGCGCCCTCCTTCTCCGAATGCGAGCCGACGAGCGTGGCGTCCAAGTCGATCGTCAGACGCTCCGGGGCGCCGGCCAGCTCCCACACGCGTGCCCGCGCTCTGGCGTGAGCCTCACGCAACCGCCCCAAGCCCTCCCGGTCCCGGGCGATCCGATCAACCAGCCGGAACGCCGTCGACGCCGAAGCGACACTGCCAAACAACGGTTCCTGATCGCCGAGCGCCCCTAGCTACTTGCCCCGGATAAACGGTCGGGGTTAGATTCTGAACGGGCGTGGGTGTCGGGCAGGATGCCTAGCTCGATGAGCCTCGCCCAGCCGGTGAGAAGCGCGCTAACGACCACGAGTCCGGGCACACCGAGGAATACGAGTATCAGCACCACGGCGATGGATACTCCGAGAAGCGCAAGGCGCTTGTGGCCGGCTTGCCTGGTGCGCTTCGGTGAAGGTGGGAGGTGGTTGTTGGGTTGTCTTCGGTTGCCGGGGCTCATGTGGTCTTCCCAGCAAAGGTAGGTCCTATTTCCCGCGCGAAATGGGCGCTGGTGTATTTCTTTCAGCTGGTTCTGTCCGCCGCGCTTTAGAGAATTGGCCCTGCAAATGGGCTGGTTTCTGATCGAGGAGGCTGCTGATGCTACGTCTGTCGGGTGGGCAGGTCGAGTCGTTGTGGGACGAGGTGTTGCCGGGCGAGGTGCGGGAGCTGCCGGAGGATCTGGCGGCGCTGGATTTGTTGTTGCGCGACACTCGGCTGCTTGCGCCGATCGCGGTGGGCTGGTGCGTGCGGGCGGTCTCTCACGGTCGTCCGACGATCTCGATGGGGACGTATGTGCGGTTGATGGTGGTCAAGCAGCGCACCGGTTGGGGGTACGAGACGCTCGTGCGCGAGGTCTCGGACTCGCTGCATCTGCGTCGCTTCTGTTTGATCGCGCTTGGCGAGCGGGTGCCGCACGAGTCGACGGTGCGCAAGCTCACGCGCCGGCTCGGCGGCGAGGCGGTCGAGGAGATCACGCGGGTGGTGATTGGCAAGGCGCAGCGGGAGACTCGTTTTCGCGCGCGGGCGGTGAGGATCGACTCGACTGTGGTAGAGGCCGACGTGCGCTATCCGACGGACTCGGGGCTGGCGCTCGACAGCGCGAGGGTGCTTGCGCGCGAGGCGCGCAAGGTGTGCGCGAGGGTCGGGCGCGACGCTGGCTGGGTGCAGGACCGCTCGCGTGCGATCGGCCGGCGTGTGCGGTTGATGAGCAGGACGCTTTCGCGTCGCACCGGCGAGCGCAAGCGAGTGGTGCTGGACTTGACCGCGCAGGCGGGCAAGCTCGTCACGCGCTCGATCAGCGAGGCAAGGCGCCTGGCGGTGCTTGCGCGTCGTCGCTCTCGCGGGCGCGGCGCACGAGCGAAGCTGCGCCAGATCCAGCGCTTGGAGCGGTTCATCGAGCGCGCCGAGCGCGTTGTCGGACAGATCGAGCAGCGGATGCGTGGCGAGCGCATAGGCGACCGGCTGGTATCGATCTTCGACCCGGATGCAAGGCCGATCCGCAAGGGCAAGCTCGGCAAGCCGAACGAGTTTGGCTACGTCGCGCAGCTCTGCGAGGTGACCGAGAACACGAAACGCGGTGCGCGTGGGTTCATCCTTCCGGCGTCCACGAAGCTCGGCAACCCGCAGGAGAACCCGCTGCTGGAGCAGACCGTCGAGGAGCTACAAGGCCTCGGCCTGCGGCCAGCCGAGGTCGCCCTCGATGGCGGCTTCCAACCCCGTCCCACCAGCGAAACGCTCGATCCTCTCGGCGTGAACCGGACGTTCATCGCTGGCCAGGAGCCATCCGGCTCGCGCCGCACTCAGCGTCGAATGGCGCGCTACCGCACCGGTGTGGAGGGTCGCATCAGCCACCTCAAGCGTGGCTACGGACTACGCAGATCCCGCCTGAAGGCACAGGACGGGATGAGAGCCTGGAGCGCCTGGGCGATCCTTGCCTACAACCTTGACACGCTCGCCATCCGAGCGAGCTGAGAGCATCCACACCGCTCGATCAGAGCAGAAACCATTTGCCCGGAACGGCCGCGCCCGACAACGAGCGCGGCCGTTTTGGTTCAACCCTTTATCCGGGGCAAGTAGCTAGTCGGCCAGGCAGTCCCCGCCATCGGCAAGCATCACCGCCAGATCACGGACCACAAAACCCTGATCGTGCCCAGAACGCCGCTGCTTCAAGCCCGCAAGCTCCCGGGACAACGCGCCCGTCAGCCCCGTCTTATCAGCGACCCGAGCAAGCAAAGCGCTGCCCGCGTGCGACACCAAACCCTCTCCGTCCGGCACGACATCTACCGTGAAATTACGCCCATCGCGTGTCACCTTCAAGGTGATCCTCCCAAGCTCGGACTGCAGGCTTCGACAACCAGCAGAATCCCTGCTCAGGCGGACAGTCAAGCGGCCCCGACCATCGGGGCCGCTGCTGCTTCATGCAAGATCCGGGCTAGTGCGGTGCCTTAACGGTTGCGAGTCGGCAGGGCAGCGGTGAGAAGTTAGGACCGTTTGGCGGCGCTCACTCAACGGCAATGGTGGACACCGAGCGCATCCTGCGCGCCGCCTCGTGCGCCCGCTGCGGCAGCAGGTGGCTGTACACGTCTACCGTGGTCGAGGTTTTCGCGTGGCCTGCGAACGCGGCCACCAGCAGTATGTCCTCGCCTTGTGCGATCGCGTTCGTGATGGCCGTGTGCCGGAGGTCGTGTAGCCGCACGTTGGCCGGCAGGTTTGCGCGATCGGCATAGCGACGGAATACGCGCGTGACCATGCGCGGGCTCAATGGGCGCCCGACCGGGCGTACTACGCCGTCCCGGCCGCGCTTGCGCTCGACCGTCACGAACACGGGCGTGTCGTCGCTCGTGTCGGCCGCGGTGGCGTAGAGCTTTTCTAGCGCTGCCTGGGCGCCGTCGAGGATCGGGACTAGCCTCTCCCCCGCTTCGGTCTTGGTGGTCAGGTCGTCGTCGTTCGCGTCGATGGCTTCCGGGTCGTCGTAGTTGCCGATGCTTCGACGCACATAGAGGATGCGATCCAAAAGATTCACGTCCCCCCACCGCAGGCCGACCATCTCGCCGCGTCGCAGGCCCGTGTCGAGCGCGACTGTGAAGAACAGCAGCCATCGGGCATCATCCCGTGGCTTGCCGCTCGGGCCGCGCGAGCACTCCACGAGGAGACGGCCGACCTGTGCCGGCGTTAGCGCGATCCCGCGTGCTCGGCGGCGCTGCTTTTGTCCACGCTTGCGCGGTGCGCTGGCGGGATTGACCACCACGAGCCCGGCGTCCTGTGCGAATGCGAACATCGCGTGAATGTGCCGGCGAATCTTCGCCACGGTCGCCTCGCTCAAGCCTTCCGCGCGCTTCTGACCGAGCAACGCCTTAACCATCTGTGGCTTGCAGTCATCGACTCGTATCGCGCCGAGCGTCGGGGCTACGTGCTTGTAAAACGTGCCCTTGTAGTTTGCTGCGGCGCCCGGCTTGAGATTTGGCTGCACATGCTCGCGGAGCCACTTTCGTCCGAGCTCTAGCCCGGATTTTGCAGTAGTGGGTTAACGGTCCGCGCCCCGGGGGTGCCGGGGCGCGGGGATGTCCGGCTGGGCTTGGAGAATCGGGGTTGTCGAAGTCCTTGTTCCCGAGCCCAGGAGGTCACCTTGCGGGTGCAGCACGATGGCCGCGATTTCAAGGTAGTTGCCAGGCCGGACGGAGACGGGCTGGTGTCGCATTCCGGTAGCGCGATGCTGGTCGGGGTGGCCGAGAAGACCGGGTTGACGAGGGCGCTCTCGCGAGAGCTGGCGGGCCTGAAGGCCCGGCGTTCTGGGCATGATCTGGGGCGGGTCGTTCGTGACCTGGCGGTGATGCTCGCTGACGGCGGGGACTGCCTGTCGGATCTCGGGGTGCTCGGTGACCAGGCCGCGTTGTTCGGGGCGGTCTGCTCAGACGCGACGGCGTTCCGGGTGATCGACCGGCTCGCTGGAGACCCCGATGGGCTCGACCGTTTGCGGGCCGCTCACGCGAGTGCACGGGCGCGGGTGTGGGAGCTCACCGGAGCCCCGGAGCTCGTGGACATCGACCTGGACGCCACTTTGATCGGATCGCATTCTGAGAAGGAGGGCGCTGCCGGGAACTTCAAGGGCGGCTACGGCTTTCACCCGATGCTCGCCTACGCCGACGGGACCGGGGAAGCGCTCGCGGGGGAGCTGCGTCCCGGGAACGCCGCCGCGAACACCGCGGCCGACCAGATCACTGTCGCTGAACACGCGATCAACCAGATCCCCGAGGAGCACATTCGGAGCATCGAGATCCTGCTGCGGGCAGACAGCGCCGGCGCGTGCCACGACCTGCTCGATTGGTGCCGTGAGGCCCAGATCCATTTCTCGGTTGGCTACGAACTGAGTGAGGCGGTCCGCACCCAGATCCTCCAGATCCCCGATCAGGACTGGGTTTCTGCGGTCGAGCAGGACGGCACCCCGCGCACCAACGGACAGGTCGCCGAGATCACCACGGCACTGGACCTTGAGGGCTGGCCTGAGGGCTCAAGGGTGATCGTGCGCCGCGAGCGAGCGCACCCCGGCGCGCAGCTCACCTTCACTGACCATGACGGCCACCGCTTCCAGGCGATCCTCACCGACCAGCCCGGCGAGCCAGCCGAGCTCGAGCGACGTCACCGCGCCCGCGCGCACGTCGAGGATCACATCCGAAACGATAAGGACACCGGCATGCGCAACCTGCCGTTCAAAGACTTCGAGCACAACCGCATCTGGCTCGCAATTGTCCAGATCGCCCACGACCTCCTCGCCTGGATGAAGCGGCTGCTGCTCACCGGCAAGCTCGCACGCTGCGAGCCCAAGCGGCTGCGCTACAGGATCCTTCACGTCGCCGGGCGCCTCGCCTTCCACGCCCGCACCGCGACACTCCGCCTCCAAGCCGGCTGGCCCTGGGCCAACGAGCTCACTGCCGCATTCGAGCACCTCGCCGCGCTCCCAGCGCCACCCGGCTGACCGCGCCCGCGTCTCCCCTCAACCCAGATCACCCCGACGCGAGATCATCAGCGAAGCGTGCCCGCCAACGAGCGCGCGCCGGCCCCCGAAAAGGCAGCCGGCGGAATCGCGCCCGCACCGCGTGCCGATCACGAAACGAATCGAAGGCCCAGTCCCCAGCAAGCCACAAAATACTCACAACAAACCCGCTACTGCAAGATCCGGGCTAGTGTCCTGAGTCGTTAGTTCATCGGCGGTTGTTGGTAGTGTTTGGGGATGAATTCATCTCGTGTTGGGCGGCGTGGGCCTCGGGCGGTGGCGGTGGTGCTCTCTGATGATGAGCGCCGAGTTTTGGAGGGGTGGTCGCGTCGGCGCTCCTCGGCGCAGGGCTTGGCGGTTCGCGCACGGATAGTGCTTGGCGCTGCTGATGGTGAAAGCAACACCAGACTCGCGCAGCGTCTCGGGTTGACGAGGATGACGATCGCGAAGTGGCGCGGGCGGTTCGTTGTTGATCGGGTGGACGGTTTGCTTGACGAGCCCCGGCCGGGCAAACCGCGCACGATTTCTGATGAGAAGGTCGCGGAGGTGATCGCAGCAACGCTCGAGAGCGCCCCGAAGGACGCGACACACTGGTCGACCCGCTCGATGGCGGCGCATCTCGGGCTCTCCCAGAGCGCGGTGTCACGTATCTGGCGGGCGTTTGGGTTGCAGCCTCACCGTGTCGAGTCCTTCAAGCTCTCAACCGACCCGCTGTTCGTGGACAAGGTTCGTGACGTCGTCGGTCTATATCTGGACCCGCCAGAGCGAGCGCTGGTGCTGTGTGTGGACGAGAAGTCCCAGATCCAGGCACTCGATCGCTCCCAGCCGATCCTGCCGATGCTGCCCGGGGTCCCAGAGCGCGCGACCCACGACTACAAGCGCTCCGGAACGAGCAGCCTCTTCGCGGCGCTGGACATCGCCTCGGGCAAAGTCATCGGCTCGCTGCATGCCCGCCACCGCACTGTCGAGTTCAAGAGATTCCTGGCGCAGATCGACGCTGCCGTCCCGCCCGAGCTCGACGTGCACCTGATTCTCGATAACTACACCACGCACAAGACCAAGGAGGTGCAGCGCTGGCTACTGGCGCACCCCCGGTTCCATCTTCACTTCACGCCGACCGGCTCATCATGGCTGAACCTCGTCGAGCGTTGGTTTGCGCAGCTCACCAACAAGAAGCTCAAGCGCTCGGCCCACAAGTCAGTGCGCGAGCTCAACGCCGACATCCGCGGCTGGATCGAGCACTGGAACGAGAACCCACGACCCTACGTCTGGACAAAGACCGCCGACCAGATTTTCGACAGCCTCACACGCTACTGCCAACGAATCACCGACTCAGGACACTAGGACCGTCATGGCGGTTGGCACGTAGCGTCCGTCGTCCATGTCGCCCTGCAAGGTCCGCAGGAGTTTCTGTGCCTCGCGCTTGCTGTTTCCGGCGACCTTTTCGACTTGCTTCCAGCGGACGGCGCCGGTCTGCTGGTTGATGATCCGAACCCGCGTCCGAACGTAGTAGTTGTCGCCTCGCTTACGGATGGTTCCGGCGGCCATCACGCATCACCCCCGAACAGCGTCTCGACCGTCTCGCCTAGCGTTCCCGCGATGGCGAGCGCCAGTTCAACGCTCGGGGTCTGCGCCCCTCTCTCGATGCGGCTGATCGTCACGCGCCCGACGCCCGCCTTCTCGGCAAGCTCGCGCTGTATGAGCCCGGCGCGACGGCGGGCCTTCTCGACCCTGATTCCGGCAAGCGCCGCGCGAGGTCTACCCTCTCGTACTGGCATGGGAGTCACTACCTCCTGTGTCCAAGCCCCCGGGGCGCCTGCAAGCGTCGCCGGGGGCATCTGTTATTGCAGACAAGTGTATCACATCCGATACCCGCCACCGCGCCCGCTTTCAGCCGAGCGCCCACTCGGCATCGTGCCGCCACTGACCAGGGCCGACCTTGGCGGGCGGCCTCAAGCGGCGCGCGGCGAGGAACCGCTCGACCTCGGATGCACGGAACCGGATCGGGTTGCGCCCGCCTCCGTCCGAGAGCCGGAACGCGCCTAGCTCGGCTTGGTGGCGACGCACCCATTCGGGCGTCGTTGCGAGCGTGTCCGCAAGCTGCTCGACCGTCAGCAGCGGCTCGGGCGGCCGACTCCGCTCGGCCACGAGCTGCGTCGCGCGCTCGACAACCTGCTCGATCAACTCCGATGAAACGTCGAGCGTGACGGCCGCCATTGCCACGCTAGGCTGCCTTCCGCGTTTGTACGGACCTCGCTTTGATTGCCGCCTGCTGGGGCTTGCGGAACACGAGCACGTCCTCGTGCGCGACGACTTGCGTGCGGTCGCCTTTCTCGCGGCGGCGGCGGGCGTGGAGCGTCTGCCAGAACGATGGGCGCATGACCAATTCGCTGTCGCGGACGGTCGCCAGCAGGCTTATGACGCGCTGCCAGTAGATCAGGCCGGCACCCTCGCAGAGTGCGATCGTTTCGCCTGAGAGGTTGCGTAGCGCGCCACCCCCGCCAGAGCGCATGTCCTTGGTGACGCACACGAGGAATCCACCGGGCTTGAGCACCGCTGCGCACGCCCGGTAGATGTCGTCCATCGCCACGAGGTACACGCTCCCGCGTGCATGACCGAGATTGCGCCGGTCGCGGCTGTAGTTGGTCGTGTCGTCCCGTCGCAGCGGCTCGGGTCCACTGACGGCGTTGAGGTCGGCGACCTCACACGCATACGGCGGCGACGTGAGGATCAAGTCAGCGACGCCATATGCCATGCGACGAACCGTGCCGCCCTGCTCGGGGCTCACGAGGCGCCGCGCTTGGGTCGTGAGCACACGCGCCAGTTGCCGCGCGTCGCCTTCGGCCACTTGCGCCAGCGCGCGAGTACGCGGGTTTTCGTGTGCGTGCTCGATGTTGGCGGCGGCGAGCTTGGCCCAGCGAGGCTCCAGCTCTACACCGATGGCGCGTCGGCCGAGGTCGATTGCCTCGACTAGCGTCGTGCCGATCCCGCACATGGGATCGACCACGAGCCCGCCCGGGTCGCTGTACGTTTCAACTGCCCGGCGCGCGAGCGCGGGAAGCATCTTACCGGGGTGCCGGTTGGACTCTGCGAGGTAGCGACCGTATCGTTGCCACTGGCTTGTGCGTTGCGCGCACGGCCACACGGCGAGCGGGAGGTCAGCAGTCTTTCGGTTTTCAGTCATTCATTAGGGCGTCGGTGAGAGACCCTGTGCGAATGAAAGAAGGTCGCCCGGCGCCCCTAGTGGTACAGCACGTCCGCCGCTCACGCCATCCTTTGGATATGCACGAAACGCTGGTACACGTTACGGGCGTCGGGTCGAACGCCGTTGATGTAGGGATCGCCGCTGCTGCCGGGATTTTTGGCGCCGTCTTGGGCGCAACGACCGGAGGCGGCATCAATTTCTGGCTGGAGAAGCGCCGCGAAGCCACACGAGCGCGGGCTGGAGCGCGACTCCTTCGGGCGGACTTCGAGCACGCCGCTGCCATGTTCGGCGTCGCTGAGGGCACCAAGCGATGGATACTGACTCTCGATGTTGAGGTTCAAGGCTGGGATGATTTTCGAGATGTTCTCGCCGCGCAACTTGATTCGTCGCAATGGGATGAGGTTGATACCGCGGTACGGTTGATCCGATCGGTTCAAGAGACCCAGGAGGCAACCCGCCGCCAATATACGAGCGCTGACCACCCTATGCCTCTAACGAGATCACTGGGCCAGGATGAGGTCGAGCAGATGGCCTATCAGCGCAACCAGGCAAGACTCGCGTATAACGTTCTAGCTCCACTCGCCAAGGGGCGACAAGTAGACGAAACGTTCGGGGTATATCGCTCGCCAGCGCCTAAACCCTGAGCAACGAGCGCGGATCGCTTACGGCGTGGAACGGTCACACTTACTGTATGTCGTCTGATGTGCGGGCGGTGGCGGTCATCGTGGTGCCCCGGCTGTGAGTGCGGCAAGCCGGCGCTTTTGACGACTGATGTTCCCCGAGAGATTGCGCAGCGTGCGCTTTCAGCTCGACCAGCTTCTTGCGGATCAGCAGCAGTTGCTCATCGAGGTCATCAGGGATGTCCTCGCCGGCCAGCAGCTCGCCCGCGAACGCATCCACGATGTTCTGCTTGTGCGTCCGGCTGGACATCGGCTCGAACTCGTCTGGACGCAGTAGGTGGAGCAGGATGTGACGCATCTCGCGCACCGCAATGCCGTCCCCCGCGTCTTCGGCGAAGTCCCGCAGTGCCCACGGGTCATCGAGCAGTCGGCGACGCTCCTCGGCGTCGTCTATCGCCTTGAATCGCAGGCAGAAGTCGAGCAGGTAGCCGATCTGGAGGTCCCGGCGGATGTTGTAGCCGGGACCCGGATTGCCGATGCCCTCGTCCATCGTCTCAGCCAGGCGCTGCCAGTGTGGAGGACGCTCCTCTCCGAGCGGCGCGACGATCGCCTCAAGTGTCGCTCGCTTCGTGGGACCGCCGATCGCCCCGACGGCGAACAGGAAGTAGATGGCGATCAGCTCGCAGACTAGCCAGCGAAGATCCTCGGAGGCCGTCTCAAGCTGCGTCGTGAGCTTCTGGTCGAAGTTCTCCTCGGTCCCGTAGAGCGTATTATCGAGGAAGCGTTGCCGGAAGTCCTCAAGATGCGGGATCGTCCAGATCGCCCGGTCGTCAAAGAGCAGCGAACCGCTCTCGATCAAGCAGTCTTTCTTCCACGTCGCGACCAGCGAGTCGATCTTGGCTCTACCTGCGTCGTAGTCCCGCGCCATCGTCGGCCGATCCTATCCAGTGGTCAGTGGCCGGGGCGGACCTGGACAAGCGTGAGCGAGCGAGGTAGACGGTGGGCTCGACATCTCGTCTGGCGGGTCAAACAGGATCCAGGTCGTGTAGCCGCACGAGCAGCGAGCTTCCAGTAGCGTTCTGTCGCTAAGAGGCGGAACCGTGACCTCTCCGAGTATGGAGACCAGACGTACCGCTGGGCGCCAGCATCCGCGTGCCCGACTCTCGGAAAAATTGGCTGTAGTCAGCGTTGACCGGAAGATGGCACCTCTGGCAGACAACATATTCGCTCGCTTCATCCGCCTCGCCGCCGACAGACATAGACCGTCGGCTTGGCTCCTGCCCGTCGCCATTGCGCTCGTCCTCGCTATCCTCAATGCAGTGGCCGCGGCCAGCTGGGCGCGAGCTGGGCCTGGCGGCGAGAGTACGACCGCACCCGGTTCGTTGAGCATTCGCATTGTTGGGATACCGTCTGGTCAGGCCGTGCGTGGGGTCTTGCGTGGCCCTGGCGGACTGGTGCGGTCCGTCTCGACTACGAGCTTGACGATCTCTAAGGCCCGGGCAGGGGTTTACCGGCTCACGCTGCGCCCGGTGACGATCAGCCGTACACATGGGTCTATAGAGAAGGGCGCGATTGGGCGGCCGGTGCGAAACACCACGAGCGTTCGCCTTCGCGGTGGGCACCATGCGAGCCTCGTGGGGACGTACGGATCAATCATCAATCCTGGTGTCAAGACGCTGCGTGGCGGAGTCGTCTCGGTCGCGGGGCCACCTGAAAATCCGTCGTCGGTTGTACTGAGCGGACATCAGACCTTTGCGCCACGCGCGATCATCTCGATGGCGCCTAATGTCCAGTTGCCGCGTGGCTTGCTTTCCCACGTCGTCGCGGTCTCCTATCGAGCCGGCAACACCCTCGTCTCGCTGCGTGCTGCCAGCATCTACGAAGTCGCTCCTGACTTCCAGTTCAACGTCCCTCTAAATGCGACTCAGGCACACACGGCAGATTTCTCTGCTGGCTGTGGTCTGCCATCTGGGCTTACTCCCTATCGACGGATCAAGGACGTTTCGTTCTCGGGTGGCTGGTCCACGGCCGATGTGTTCGGTGTGCATATCACAGATGGAGTCCGAGCCGATGTCCACTTCACGGTGGAAGCAGGCATCGAAGTAACCGCTGGCGCTGGCCTTTCGTGCTCGCTCAGTGTAGCGTTCTACGCTAGCGGACTTGCTGGGCCGATCCCAGTGACGGCAGGTATCGAAGGCGACCTGACCGGATCGGCTGCTGTGGGCGGGGTGCTCGACTCTGGCGGTTCCATCGAAGTCGAAGCAGGTGGTCATACCATCGGCCTTCCACCAACAATGCTCTTGATTCCTGACGTGTCGTTTGCCAATCCGCATTTTACGCTAACTGCAAAGCAGTTCGCGCAGGCCACGGCAGGTATTGGGGTCACTGTAAAGGCCGGGATCGGTACTGGCGGTGTAGCGAGCCTTACTATGAACGTGGGCAATAGCCTTGACTTCACGGCCCAGCCAGGGTCGTGCCTGTGGGAAGCGAAGTTTGGGCAGTTTTCAGCAGAGGGAGAGCTTCTGGACTGGCATCTGAGCACACCCCAGACCCCCGCGCTCTTTACTAGGCAGCTCGGAGGAAACTTCTGTGCGACTTCCGGCACGGGGGGAGGCGGAGCGGGGAGTGGTGGCTCGGGAGGTAGTGGATCGCCGGGCGGTGGATCAAACCCGCCACCTCCATCATTCAACATCACCAATGCATCTGCTGTTAGCGGTGGTGGATTCTTCTCATGCGCACTACTACGGGACGGCAAAGTAGCTTGCTGGGGGTTCGGAGCCAACCCGTACGTCCTCGGCGGATCAGGCTACGGACCCAACCTGATCCCGACGATCACCACAGCTCATACGCTTAGCTCGGGCGGGGAGTCGTCGTGCGCAGTCGTCGGCTCGGGCGCAATCGACTGTTGGGGATACAACTCATTTGGCGAACTGGGAGACGGAGCCACTGAACCTACGGGCACTCCGGTTGCCGTCGCAGGTATCTCTAACGCGGTATCGGTAAGTGTGGGCGAGACACATGCCTGCGCTGCACTTGCTACAGGTCACGTGGACTGCTGGGGCCGCAACTGGTCGGGACAACTAGGCGACGGGACCAAGGCGGGACCTGAAACATGCTACGTCAACTCCCCGCCCGAAGGCTATCCATGCAGCCGCACGCCAGTCGAAGTAGACGGCATTACTGATGCCACGGCTGTAGCGGCAGGCGGCGAACATTCATGTGCCCTGCTTTCATCAGGCACGGTGGAATGCTGGGGCAGTGAAACACTCAGTCTCCCGAGCAGCGGCAACGACACCCCACAGCCAGTCGATATAAGCGAAGTGGCGTCAATCACCGCCGGAGAGTTCCAGACTTGCGCGCTCATGCGAAGCGGACACGTCGAGTGTTGGGGAATGGGAACGTATGGCGGACTTGGAACTGGCGGCGAAAGTAGTAGCAGTACGCCGGTCGAAGTCTCCGGTCTCGCCGACGCAGTATCCGTCAGCACTGGCGATGACCACACGTGCGTTGCTCGCGCGGCAGGGGTAGCGATGTGTTGGGGCGAGAACTGGTCAGGCGATCTGGGAGACGGTACAGACACCGGCCCGAGGCTATGCGGACCGAGTTCGGAGAAACAAGTTGCCTGTAGTCTGCAGCCGGGTGCGGTGTCGGGGCTCTCGGGCGTAGCCAGCGTGGGAACTGGCGAGTGGCATTCGTGCGCCGCGCTCACGTCGGGGACTGTTGAGTGTTGGGGGCTTCAACACGGCGACGTGCCCGGTATGGAGCCGAACGAAGAAAACGCGACATTGCCGGTACAAGTCCCATAGGCTGCATGAGGCTTCGAGATATGGCGAGTACGTGGAGCGTATTGACGCTCCTGTTTCTTATGGGTGCTGCGTCCATTGTCTTGGTCACTGGTTCCGCGTGGGCAGTCCCTCCTGATCCGCCAAGGGATTTGTTGCTAGGGGCTTTCCCAACATCTTGCTACGAACGGCCAGGTACGCCTGGGCCAACCTCGCCCGAATGCGAGAATGCAGCCATCTTCTACCTCGACAGGGCGCGCGGTGAAATGGGACTGCCTCCCTACAACCTTCCGGCAAACTTCACGGCTCTCTCGCCCGATCGGCAGATGTTGGTCCTAGCGAATCTGGACCGGACTGCGTACTCGTTGCCGCCAGTGCCCGGTCTCAACACGGAGCTAGACACGGTTGCGGAAGAAGGCATGAAGGCGGAACGCGACCCGATGCCCGCGCAGCCATCCCCGTGGATGCCGTTTTTTGGGGCAGATTGGGCGGCATTTCCGAATGCGCTCTGGGGCTACTACATTTGGATGTACTCCGATGAAAGCGAGGCGTGGGGGCACCGGCATGTTGTGTTCTATGAAGGCTTCGCTCCCCTCGGCATGGGCGCGTCGGCTGGAGTCTCTACCACTGGCCGGGAATCATCCACTCTCATCATTCAATCGGCATCGGAACAGCCTCCGTACTACTCCACGTGGACGGAAGCCGTCGCGGCGGGCGCTGGCTCGAACGTTTATGATCCTGGAGTTCCACAGTTTACGGTGATGGTCACGTTTGCCGGCAGCGGCGCTGGAGCTATCACTGGTTCGTTCATGTGTCAAGCCACCCGCACGCAGCGCGTAACTCTTGGTGCAAGCATCAATCTGAGTGCTGTTCCAGTAGCGGGCTCCAGCTTTGCAGGGTGGGGTGGAGCGTGTTCGGGACCGGGCACTTGCGAACTTACAGGCGATACGAACGAGATGGTGACCGCTACTTTCACCCGCGTCGCTACCTCTAGCGGCGTTAGGTCGCGTACTATCCCGACTATAAAGCTACTGCACGTGGCAATCGGTTCCCACACTCGCAGGGCGCGCTTTACTTTCGCGATGGTAGGCGGCCCGGCACGGTTTCAATGTGCCCTTGCGAGACGTGTGGTAAAAAAACATAAGCAAGCTCCCGAGAGATTCACTTCATGCACATCACCAAGGATCTACAGAAACCTCGGCCGGGGGGTTTATCTGTTTGCTGTTAGAGCGATCACACCGAACGGGCTAACGTCCCATCCGATCGAGCGGCGATTCGTGATGCGATAAGGCATACGCGAAAAAATGAATATGCCCCAGCGAAGCCGCACGGCATTCCACGAGGCAGGTCATGTGGTCGTCGGCCTCGCTGTTGGCTACGAGGTGCGTCGGTCATGGCTCGTGGACGAGCGGTCAGGCTTCACGTGTTTCGCCGAACCGCCTCCCCCATCTAAGGAAGCACAATTGGCAATGCTCACGGCTGGTTTCAGGGCCGAAGGCATTGCACTCGAATGCCCCTGCGTTGGGAGCCCCCAAGCATTTCTCCGCGGCGTTGATGACTTCTTGCCCCTGTTCGAGGAAGGCATTACGCCGGCCGATCTTGAAGCGATCGGACACGACCATGATCCCGCCCGGATAGCGTACCTTCTCAAATGTTGCGCACGTGATGAGATTGAGGCAGCATTGAATCGGACGGTCGATAACGCACAGACCATCTTGGACAGGCAATGGTCGGATGTGGAGGGGATTGCGGCAGTTCTGATGTCGGCTGGTGCATGGACGCCATCGCCAACCTACTACTTCGGCCTAGTAAATAGCCGTCAGGCGGCTTTGGCGTAGCTGACTTGTTTCTCCTCGAAGTAGTTGGCGACGATGCGCGGTGTTCGCTGTCGGGAGCGTAGGTAGCTGCGGGTGTCGCCGATCAGCTCGTCCTGGGTGTGGGGCCTGCGGCGGCCGAGGGTGTTTGTCTTGACGTCCTGGTTGAGCAGCTCGGTCGGGTTCAGCTCTGGCGCGTAGCCGGGCAGGAACTGCAGCTCGATCTCCTCCGCGTGTGCTTCGACCCACTGTTTCACCTTCTTGGCGCGGTGTACGGGATGCCCGTCGAGGATCAGGATGATCTTCTGCCCTTTGCTTTGCCGGATCAGACGGTTTAGGAAGTCGATGAACACGGCGGCGATGAATTTCTCCTTGAACACCCGGAACGACAGGTGTCCCTTGTTGGAGATCGCGGAGATCACGTTCGCGCCAAAGCGCTGTCCGGTGCCCTCGACCACGGGTGTCTGCCCGACCGGGCTCCACGATCTCCCGGCGGTGTGATCGGAGCGCAGACCCATCTCATCGGCCCACAAGATCAGGGATTTCTCCCGGTGGGCGCGCTCTTTGATCGCCGGGTAGCGCTCCTCCAGCCACCGGGTAACGACCTCTGGGTTCTGCTCAAACGCCCGTCTGGCGGGCTTCTGCGGACTAAACCCCCACGAGCGCAGATACCGGCCCGCGGTCTTCTCCGCGACCCTGATCCCGAACCGCCGGTCGATCAGCTCGCACACCAACGCCCGCGTCCACAGAAACCCGGGCAGCTTGAGCTGGTCGGGGTTCTTCTCCCGGATCGCCCTCGCGATCCGCGCCTGCTGAGAGGCCGTGAGCGCCGTCTTCTCTCCCGGCCGACGGCCGCGCTTGCCCGCCGCAAGCGCGCTGTCCCCGCCAAGGCGCTGAGCGCGTACCCACTCGCTCACCGACTGGCGCGAAACGTCGAGCAGCGCCGCGACCTCAGTCTGAGAACGACCCTCCCCGACAAGCGCAACGGCGCGCCGGCGAAGCTCCTCCTGAGCCGCCTGCCCCAACCGCCTCGCATCCCGAGTCCTCACACACCAAAACCTACCAGCCCCGTCGGACGTTTACTGGGCCGGAGTAGTAACCGGCGCACCCTGCCCAAACTTGCCCAAGCGTCAGAGCGTCATTATGCGCGGTCGAAGTAAGCGGCGACCTCGGAGGCGATAGCGGCTTGAGCCGGGTCCGTCATAGCTCGTTGGTGTGGTCGGTGGACGGCCAGAAGCGAAGGCGCTCGTAGATCAGTCGCTGTTCAAGGTTCAGCCGGCCGCCGAGCATCGTTATGTAGCTGGATTTGACGCGGAGCGCGTTGGCTAGCTCGTCGGCGCTGATTCCGGGGTGTTTGCGCACGAGGGCGAGCATGAGTCGTGTGCTGCGCTCGCGCAGCGGGACGGGGAGATGCGAAAGCAGCGCGTCGTGCGGCGTGTCGAGTGCGTGCCCAAGCATCACGAGTTGGAGGAAGTTCGGTGGTCGTGTCCCGATCTCAAGCTGGGAGGCGACGGTCGCGCTTGAGAACTCCGCCCGGACAGCGAGGTCGCGCTGAGTGATGCCGGCGCTCAGCCGTGCGCGCCTGAGATTCGCGCCGAACGCCATGAACAGCGCCCGCCGCTCGGCCTTGTCGGCGGGAGTCAAGATGCGGCTATCCGGCAGGTAGTCCATGCGCCCAGGCGGTGCCGTGGCCTGATTCGCCTCACGCCCCGTCATAGCTTCGCTTTTGAGCACAGCGCGCCGCTCGTCGTGCCGAGGCCGCGAGCAATCTTCACGATCGTATCGAGCGACACGTTGAACTCGCCGCGCTCGATCGCGCCGAAGTAGGAGCGGTCCATCCCGACGTGGCGGGCGAATCCCTCCTGGCTGTAGCCGCGCCGTTCGCGGGTAGACCGGATGACTCTGGCAAGCGCGCGGTTCGCCGAGGACTTCTTAGACGGCATTAGCCGACCTCCTCATAGTTTGGCCTTTCTCGCAAGCTCCCCGCCGCTCAGATCGAAAGCCTTGGCGAGCTTGCACAGCTCCCCGTAATCCACCGTGCGGAGAGTCCCGGCTTCAATCCGAGTGAGGCGCCATCGCGCGATCTTGCAGGCGACGGAAAGCTCCTCCACGCTGAGGCCGCGTGCCTCGCGCAGCTCGCGCACGACTCGTCCGAGTCCCGCCAGCGCCAAGTCAGTCTCACGACGGGACATATCGGTCACGCCGCGACCGCCCCCAACGCGGCTGCACGAGCGTCCGGCGCGAGTCGATAGCCGACGCCCCAGGTTGAGCAGACCCAGCCGTCGGCGCCGGCACGGGCGAGCTTGCGTCGTAGCCGAGAGGCGTGCGAGTCCACGGTGCGCGTTGAGCCTTCGGCGCGGTAGCCCCAGACCTCGTGCAGAATGTCCGCCTTTTCATGGACGCGGGTCGGGGCGCGCGCAAGGTGGGCGAGCAGCGCGAACTCCATCCGGCGAAGCTCGACGGGCACTCCCCCGAACGTGGCCGTGCGTGTCGCCACATCGACCTCGAGCGGACCGCACACCATCACGGCAGGCCCGTCGATCAAGCTGTGGCGCCGCAGGAGTGCGCGCACACGGGCAAGTAGCTCGGCGTACCCGTGCGGGGTCCGGGCCACATCATCGGCGCCAGCCTCGAAGGCTCGCAGGACGCTCATCGCGGCGGGCTCGCGGCTCGCGCTTAGCCACAAGACGCGGACGCCCGCTGCGCCCGGCGCAAGCTCGCCAGCACGGAGAGCCCGCAGCACGTCGAAGCCGCGATGCGGCGACTGACCGAAGATGACCAAATCGACCGCGCCGGGCGTGCAGCGCTCCCTCACCGTCGCGGGATGGCTTGCTCGGTGGACCACGTAGCCGTCAAGCTCAAGCTCCGCAGCGAGGCCGGCGTTCGCGCGCTTCTCGCCGTACACGAGCAGCACAGCCGGACGCCGGCTCGAAAGCTGCTTGTGGGCATCGTGGGCCAAACCCGGCTTCCTTCCCGCACCGAGGAAGGGCACTCCCGCAAAGCACGGACGACCGACGATCCGTAGCGAGCGACTACGGTTCTCCGTGGCATCGAAGGAGTGCCCTTCGGTGCTACGGCCGGGCGGGTGTTAGCGCACTCGTCCGGCCACTCGGTTTCTTGGTTGCCGCCAGAGCAGAGCAGAACTCGCGGCCGATCTCAAGGGGTGCGCGCCGGGTCGCGCCGGCCCTCACCCGTTGTCAGCGGCGTCGAATCCTGACCAGTGGAGCCATGTGGGCAAAGTGTGGGCAAAACGGCGAAAATGTGCCCGATCCGACTCCCGATCCGTCACACTGAACCGAAGAAAAACCCCGCATTTGCGGGGCGTTTCCCGAGTGGGCGATATTGGGCTCGAACCAATGACCTCCGCCTTGTCGAGGCGGCGCTCTCCCAGCTGAGCTAATCGCCCTGGGATCGGCTGCAAAGGGTATCAACGAGCACGAGCTCGGCGGGTGGGCGAGCGGCACGACCCCGCCCACCCACGCGGGCACCTGAAACCCGGGCGCCGAAAGCCTCCCATGGCTGCCCGGGTCCCATGCTCGATCACGGCACGATCACGACTCGACCTGGGCCACTTTCGGTGCCTGTGGCTTCGTTGGCTGACGATTCAAGCCCGCCGACTCCTTCAACACCGCGCGAGCTGGATTCGACTTCGCGGCCGGCCCGCGAGCCCGGCGCGGAGGCTTCAGCTTCGCCGTAGGGGCTTTCCGAGCCGTACGGTGAGGCGCTGTAGGGTGAGCGCTGTTCGCGTCCGCCTTCGGCTTCTTGCGTGCTCTGGGTGGCGGAGGCGTAGGTGACGCCTTCGCCGGCCTCGATCTTCTTGACGGCCTGCACGACGGTGTTCGAGGAGATCGCGAAGCCCACGCCGGTGCTCCCCGGCTGCGAGCCGTCCGTGGTGGACGCATCGCTTGCGATCTGGGAGTTGACGCCGATCACGTTGCCTTCTTCATCGAGCAGCGGCCCGCCTGAGTTGCCCGGGTTGAGCGCCGCGTCTGTCTGGATCGCGCCGGTGATCTTGGCACCGTCGGGCGCGGCTATTTCGCGGCCGAGGGCCGACACGATGCCTCGCGTGAGGGTCTCTTCCAGACCATACGGGTTGCCGATCGCGTACACGGAGTCGCCTACCTGGACCGAGCTCGAGCTAGTGAGCGTGAGCGGGGTCAGGCCGAGACCGGACGGATCGACACTGATGAGCGCCAGGTCCTGGTTGGCTTCTTCGCCGACGAGCTTCGCGGTGCGAGTCGTCTTCGTGGATCCGCTGGCCTCAACCGTGATGCTCGTCGCACCCTTGACGACGTGATCGTTCGTTAGGATCAGGCCTTTGTTGTTGAGGACGATGCCGGTGCCCTCGTCCTCACCGTCCGCGGTCACCGCCTTGATCACCACCACTCCGGTGGAGTCGCGCTGGTAGATCTCAGTCGCCGACAGCGCCGTCGAGGACGCGTCACGACGCGTCGCGGTGGAGACGGGGGCGCTGGTCACGCTCGGGGTGGTCGACGTTGGGCGCCGCGTGCTGGCGCCGAGTAGGAAGACGGCCACGCCCACGGCGAGCCCTCCGGCGAGCGCCGCCAGCAGCATGGGTGCAAGTACACGTTTCACAGGATCACCTCTATGTTCTTCGGGGGAGATCCATGGTGCAGCCACGGGCTGTGCGAGCACTAACGATGTCCCAAAGCCCGGTTAAGACCCACAGAAGAAGTTCATAACGGCCGCGGCCCGCCGGGCGTCCATCGGTGCTCGCCGGCGTTCCGGGGGCGCCGCGCGCGCCGTCGGGCGGTCCACAGCGGCGCGGCGACCACGCCGGCCGAGCTGCTCGGCCCCGGCCGGGTATGCGGCCCCGGCCCGGTACGCTATGGAGCTTCACGGCGACGTGGCGGAGTGGCTACGCAGCGGCCTGCAAAGCCGTCTACACCGGTTCGACTCCGGTCGTCGCCTCTTATGAGAACAGCCTCCAAATCGGCATGTTTTCGGCCCGAGGCGCCTGAGTCGAGGACGCCCGAGGAGGCCGAGGCTCCCCAGAGGCTCCCCTTAATCGGATTCAGAACAGCACAAAAAGAGGGGCGAAGCCGTGCGGCTCGCCCCTCTTTCCTGCCCTCCTTGGCGCTGTCAGGCAGCCCGGCGCAGCGGAACCACGTTGGTCTCCTCGTCGCTATCCGCGCCTCCCCAAAGCGCGGTCAGCTTCGCCGCCGCGTCGGGATCGGGGGCGTAGTGCAGGTAGCGTTCGGTGGTGGTGATGTGACGGTGGCCCATCATCCGCTGGACTTCGTGGATCTTGAAGGCGCGGATCGCCTGCGTCCCGAACGTGTGCCGCAGATCGTGCAGGCGCAGCCTGGGCAGACCGGCCCGTTCCGCGGCGCTCAAGAACCGGCGGTAGAGAGATGTGCCGCAGATCGGCTCGCCCGGTTTGGCGTCGTGCTCGAAGACCAGCATGTTCCCGGTCTTCCCCTCACAGAACGGGGCGAGCACCGAACGGACGTTGGCCGTCATCGGGACCGACCGCACTCGCCGGCCCTTGTTGCCCGCGTGCCCGCCGTTCGTCGTGAAGCCGTCCTCGAAGCGCAGCACGCCGACCTTGAAGTTGACGTTGCTGACCTTCAGACCACGGATCTCGCTCAACCTGGGGCCGGCCTCGGTCGCGACGGTGTAGATGGCCTCATCAGCCGTGGAGTACGCCTCGGCGATCAGCTTTCGTACCTGCTCGGGCGTGTAGAACTGCAGCTTGCCCTCGCTCTCGACCTTCAGCGCCATCCAGGCCCACGCGAGCGCTGGACTCGATGGATGCGTTCCGAAGATGCCCCGTACCACCCGCCGGTAGTGGTTCACAGTGTCCGCGCTGCGTTTGGCCTTCGCGAGCTCCTGGCGGACAGCCAGCAGGTCGTCGTCGATGAACGTGTCAAGCAGCCGGTCGGCCCACGTCAGCTCGCCCCGCCACGGACGCGCCGCCAGGCGCTCGCCGATCTTCTTGTACTCATGCAGCGTCGAGCCGCGCAGCCCCTTCTCCTGGGTGCAGTAGCGAACGAACGCATCCAGCGCCGCTCGAAACGAACGTCGAGCATCAGGCGTGTCCGTGGAGTGTTCCGCAGCGAACGCCTGCGCCTTCAACAGGGCGTCGCCTTCCGTCAGGTGCCCATGCGGAGGACGCCCCCTCTTCGTCCACGCGAGACCGAGCACCTCCTTGGAGTCCTTGCCCGACGGAAGGCGATAGCGCATGACCCAAACGGGGGTCGATCGCGGCTTGCCCTTGTACGTCGCCGACAGGGCGACGCTGACCTGTGCGTGCTTATGAGCTTGCATCGGGACCTCTTTTCCTGATGCCGGGGTCGAGGGCGTTTCAGCGTCGCTCGGCCGTCGTTCCAGAGTGTCCTCGGGGTTATCGCCCCGGGGACACTCCCTATCTGTACGCGGCATTCTATGAGAGCCTGCGGCGCGGTCATGAGCCGCGCCGCTGATTCTCAAGCCACGCTTCGATATCCAGCCAGCGGAAGCGCCGGTAGCGACCAACGCAAACGTGCGGTATGCGATCCGCCCGCGCAGCCTTGTTGACCCACGACGGCTGGACGCCCAGCCGGGAGGCGACCTCGTCCGCCGTCAGCAGCCTGGCTACATCTGTCAACCGCCCTCCAGGGGCTTCGCGCTCAGTCGTCCTGGTCATCGCCCCTATTTGTCGAATGGATTGGCGTCTTTCCCCCCCACCGATTTCTCGATCCTCAGAGCCGGTCAGATGACACGCTCGACCGCAGGCGCAACGTAAATCTCAAGCCCTGGCCCGGACACCGATGCTTGAGCCCGGCACTGCGCTCCCTGCCCAGCCACCGCCAGGTCCGTCCTTCTACGACTCTCGGGGATACAAGACCGGCGCGATGATTCACGACCAGGACGACAGCCGACGGTCTGGGATGATCCCAGTGATGCGTCGGACCACCAGCATGACGCTTGCCCTCGCCGTGACCGCCATGCTGATCGCCGGGTGTGGCGGCAGCAGTCACGCTTCCTCCAGCAGCGCGGCCCTTGACGCGGGTGCGCCGATCACCAACGCGCAAGCCCTGGCCTACGCTCACGCCGTCAATCTGCGCGCTGCTGATGTGCCGGGAACGACGAGCAAGAGATACGTTGAAGTCGTCAAATATCAGCGCAAGCAGGGCTCCTTCCCGCGCTGCGCCGGCCTCCCAGCGGGTAAGCTGCTGATGGAGGTTCAGTCGCCCATCTTCGGCAGCGCGTATTGGTGGATGCGCTCCACCGTCGCGGCGATGTCGAGTGAGACTTTCGCCGCGGCCTATGTCTCGGCTCTCGGCAGCTCGCGCGGTCATCGTTGCCTGCTTCCTCGCCAGGCAGATCTCAAGGTGAGCTTCAGCACGCTTCGGGTTGCGCCTCCGGTCGTAGGTTTCCGCGTGACTGAGAAAGTCGGCACGAGGATTGAACGGAGCCATCGGGACATCTTTGCGTTTGCCGCCGGGCGCGCCGTGGCCACGCTCACCACCGAAGGGGAAAGGACGCCGCCCCTCACAGCTGAGCAGCGCCTCCTCTCCCTGCTCTACAACCGCGCCGAGGCACACAAGCTCAGCTGAGGGGGACACGACCCATGAGGTGGCTGCTCACTCCTTGGGTGGTGGCTGCTCGCCCTCGTGGTAGTCAACGGTGTCGCTGAGGCGGAACATCGCCCGCAGACCCGCACCGGGCGGTAGCCGCTCGAACGCGCCGAGCTTGCCGGAGTCGGGGTAGAGCACGATGTCCGGCTCGCCGTTGGTGCTGAATGCCAGGAACCGCACGGTGTCCTCGGTGCGGTTGACCAATTGATGCCCGCCCTGCTTGCCGCGCAGGAACGGCACGACCTCTCCCTCCTGCAACTCTCGCCACCCGTCAGGCGTGCGCAGACTCGGTTGGCCGTCGAGTACGAGCACGAGCTCCTCCTCGGCGAGGTGGTAGTGGTACGGGTAGGCGGCCTCGCCGGGCGGCAGCTCCCACAGGCTCAACCCGAGGCGCTCGCTGCCAGCCTGGCGGCTGAGACGGGCACGCCGGCAGCGAAAACCGGGGTGCTCGCGTGGCTCGTCGAAGATGGGGTCGTTGATGTTGGTCACAGGGCGGAGGGTATCTGTAGCTTGCTCGTTCCGGCTTGCTGTGGGTAAGGCAACGTAGACGCGTGGCGTCGAGCCGAAGGCCCTGACTACAACACCTGCTCGTAGACGCGGTAGCGGCGCTTGATCTCGCCGCCCATGCCTTCCATCCCGCGGTTCATCGGGGTGTTGGTCTCCAGGATCCAGCCCATCTCGCCGCCCTTCTGCGGGGTGTGTTCTGCCGCGTCGAAGTGCATTTGGTAGAAGCGCGCAGCGACGCCCGTGTGCTGGTAGGCGGGCTTGACGCCGAGGGCGAACACACGCACCGCGTCGATCTTGCTTTTCGCGCGCAGCGCCGTGATCCAGCCAAACGGCAGCAGCCGGCCATTGAGCTTGGCCAGCACCTGGTTGAAGTCGGGCAGCGTCAGTGCGGCGCCGACGATCTCGCCGGTGTCCTTGCGTTCGGCGACCATCGCCCAGTTCTCATCCAGAACGGGCCTCAGATCCTTGGCGTAGTGGCGGACCTCCTCCTCGTTCAGCGGCACGAAACCCCAGTTGCGCTCCCACGCTGAGTTGTAGACCTCCCGAAATCTCGTCACCTCTCGCTGCAGGTCCTTCTTACGGAAGCTCCGGCAGACGATTCCGTGCTCGGATTCCAACTTGTCCGCGGTCTCCCAGATCGCCGGGTGCACGTTGTCGCGGCCGGTGACGTGCAGGCTCCACATGTACAGGTCCATCGCCTTGTCCATGCCCACGTCCTGCTCGAGCAGGCGCTGGTAGTAGGGGTGGTGCCAGGGGCAGAGGATGATCGGGGGGTACTCGTGGCCGGAGATCAGGACGCCGATCTCGTCGTTGGTCGTGAAGTCCATCGGACCCACCATGCGGTCGCGGCCGCGGTCGCGCAGCCATCCCTCGGCGGTGCTCAGCAGCGCACGCGCTGCCACGGGGTCGTCCTCGCACTCGAACCACCCAAACAGGCCCCACTCGTTGTCCTGGAACTCGTTGAAGTTCCGATCGATGTGTGCACTGATGCGTCCCACCGGCCGGCCGTCGCGGTAGGCGAGGAAGTACTGCGCCTGGGCGTGCTTGAAGAACGGGTTCTTGCTCTGATCGAGGCGTTTCTTCAGGTCCATCACCAGCGGCGCCACCCAGTTGGGCTCGTCGCGATACAGCCGCCACGGCAACTTGATGAACGCGGTCAGGTCGCGCTTGGAGGAGACCGGGCGGACCTCGACGCCGGCTGTCCGTACCTGGTTCCCCGTCGCCATCGGCGGCACACCCTACTGGTCAACTGGGCCCCAACGCCGCCGGCAGCTCCTCCATCGACTCGAAGACCTCGGCGCCCGCTGCGGCAACGCGGTGTGTTGCCCGACGAGTTGACGCTGGTCGCGATCGTCGAGCGGACACGCCGGTTGATCGGCTTCCGGGTCGCCCAGGGGTGAGAGGAACTTAAAGACATGCTGACGAGCGGCAGACCGGCGGGCCGGCGCAGCCTCGACCGTCTAACATGCCGGCGATGCGCCGCGAAGCAGACGAGCCCGCTGGCGAGGCCGAGCGCCGCGGCCCGTTCTGGGATGTGATGGAAGGTCGCGTCGCTCCCCCACCCGCGGCCGTGCTGCTCGGCTTCGAGCTCGTAAGCATCGACCCGCAGGCCGGCACGATCGAGGTGGCGTTCAACGCGACCGAGCAGTTCCTGAATCCGGCCGGCACGATCCAGGGCGGGCTGCTCGCGGCGATGCTCGACGACACGCTCGGACCGGCACTCGTCGCGACGCTGTCGCACGGCGAATGGGCACCGACGACCGACCTGCACGTGCAGTTCCTGTCACCCGCGCGGCCGGGGCGAATCGTCGGGCGCGGGTGCGTCGTCCGCCGCGGCGGCCAGGTCGCGTTCATGACCGGAGACCTGCGCGACGAGGACGGCAACCTGCTCGCGACCGCCACCGCCACCGCGGCCATCCCCCGGAGCGGTTAGCCGCGCACGCGGGGCGTGCGGTCGCCGTAGACCGATGGCGACCCCTCGACCGCATCGACGATCCGCTCCTGTGGTCCTCGACGTCAGCGAGGAGGACAGCCAAGCCGAAGTCTCGAGCTGCACCCCCACATCCATCGCCGGCCGACTCGCGGTCTGGCGAGAAGGCGCCGAGCAGTGCTCGTGGTCGCCAGGGGCGGCGACGTGGGCACGAGGTGTGATTGAGTACAGCCGAGGCGGAGGGCGCCTCAGCCGGCGGACCGCCCCGCTCAATCGAGCAGCCCGCGGATGTCCTCCGCGGTGAGACTTGAGGCGAACAGGTCGCCCTCGTCCATGACCCCGCTGAACAGCGCGGCCTTGCGGCGCGCGAGGGCCACGACTTTCTCCTCGATCGTGTTGCGCGCGATCGTCCTGTAGACCATCACTGGACGGGTCTGGCCGATGCGGTGGGTGCGGTCGATCGCCTGAGCCTCGGTGGCGGGGTTCCACCACGGGTCGAGCAGGAAGCAGTAGTCGGCCTCGGTGAGGTTCAGGCCGAACCCACCCGCCTTGAGGCTGATCAGGAACACCGGGTCATCGCCGTCCTTGAAGCGCTCCAGCACGCGATCGCGCCGACGAGTGCGCCCGTCGAGATAGCAGTAGCCGATGTCCTCGGCGTCCAGGCGCTCGCGGGCCTTGGCCAGGAATCCCGTGAACTGGCTGAACACGAGCGCGCGGTGGCCCCCGCCGACGACGTCCTGCAGCTGCTCCACGAGGGCTCCGAGCTTGGCACAGGGCACGGCGTCGTGGTCGTCGTCGACGAGGCCCGCGTGCAGGCTGAGCTGGCGCAGCAACGTGATCGAGCGCAGGATCGTAAAGCGGTTGCGGTCAAAGTCGTCGATCAGTCCGAGGACCTTCTGACGCTCGCGTTGCAGATAGGTGTCGTAGAGCTTGCGGTGGCGCGGATGCAACTCCACGTCGAGGGTCTGCTCCTGCTTGGCGGGTAGATCTGCGGCCACGAGCTCCTTCGTACGGCGCTTGATCAGCGGCTTGATCCGGCGCCGCAGGCGTGCGAGCCGCTCGGCATCGCCACCGCGCTCGATCGGTCGCGCGTACTGGTCGGCGAATCGTTTTGGGTCGGGGAACAGCCCGGGCGCGGTGATCGACAGCAGTGACCACAGCTCCATCAGGTTGTTCTCCATCGGGGTTCCGGTTATCGCCAGCTTGAAGGGCGTCTCCAGCTCGCGGACGCATCGGTAGGTCTTTGCCTGGTGGTTCTTGACGTATTGCGCCTCGTCGAGGATCAGCCCCGCCCAGGGCACCGCGCGATAGGCGTCGGACTCGAGCCGGAACAACGTGTACGTCGTGACCACCACATCGGCGGTGGCAACCTCCTCGATCGTTCGACCGGAGCGCGCCAGCGTGTCGATGATCGAGTTGACCTTGAGCTCGGGGGCAAAGCGGCCGGCCTCCCCCACCCAGCCCGACACGACGCTCGTCGGTGCGATCACCAGGAACGGTCCTACGCTCGGGTCGTCCTCGCGTGCGTGGCAGATCAGCGCGAGCGCCTGCAGCGTCTTGCCGAGCCCCATGTCGTCGGCGAGAATCCCGCCGAGCTCGAACTCTCGCAACGACGCCAGCCAGCTGAACCCGTCGTGTTGGTAGGGACGGAGCTGTGCTTCGAGCGTCGCTGGCGCCTCGTGCGTGGCGATCGCGTCGAGCTCCAGCAGCGCGCCGACCTGCCGCTGCCAAGCCTGTGCCTGCTCTCGCACCACGCCGAGCGCGGCGAGCTCGGCCCAGAGCCCAGCCTGGTAGCGGCTGATTCGCAGCGGCGCCGATGAGGAGTCCGTCAATGCTCTGGCCTCTTCGATCAGCCGCCGCAGCTCCTGCAGGTCTGGCGCCTGCAGCGAGAAGTGCGCGCCGTCCGCCAGCAGCATGTGCGACTCGCCGCTTGCCAGCGCCGCGAACACCTCGGCAAACGGCAACTCGTGGCCCTCCACGCCGATCGTCACACCGAGGTCGAACCAGTCACGCTCTCCCGCGATCTCCGCCGTGGAGAGTCCGATCGTCAGCGACTCGCCGACATCGCGGTAGTCCGCGGGCTCTCCGACGACCTCCACGACCACGCCTGCCCGCTCTGCCACCTGGGGCAGCGTCTCGGTCGTCAGGCGCATGCTGTCGATGCCTGTGAGCGAAACCGGGACAGCATGTGCCCCGGCGCGCCCGCCGCCGTCGAGCAGACCAAAGCGCTCGAGGCCCGTACCGGTGAAGTCGGCGAGCGCGAGTATCGCGTGCTCGGCCTCGAGGTCGCGAAATCCCGGGCCGGCCCCGTTGCTCAGGAGCGCCGCGCGCCGCGTGGCGTCGCCGATCCGGTAGGACCACCCCCATCCGACCTCGACATCGTGGTCGGCGCCGTAGCTCGCACGCAACACCAGCGTGGGCGCGGAGATCTCGGGCGGCGTAAACGAGTCGTCCGATGACACCACGGTCGCCACATTGCGCAGGGCAGGGCACAGCTCCTCGGCGAAGTGCTGCATGGCGCCCGCCGGGATCTGCAGACGCTCGTCGCCCAGGATCATCCGCTGCAGCGGCGCCGGCGCCGGCTTGATGAGATGCACGAGCGCCAGCCGCCGGTGCTCGTGTCCTTGGGTGATCTCGTCGCGTTCGGTGACCTCCTGGGGGACGTCGCTGCGCTCGGCGCACACCACCCCGTGTCCGCTGGAACCGAGGAACAGCAGCGGCTCCAGGCTGTCACCGCGCTCACCATCGACCTGGAGAACCGTGCTCACGAGCGATCCCCGATCGCTCTGGCGCGTAACGTCGATGAGCAGCTCGCCTCGCTGATGGCAGCGTACCTCGCCGAGCCCGGGGCGTGCGTGGATGAGCCCCAGCCCGACGCGAGCCGCCTCCGCGAGCAGCGACCACAGCTGCACGCTGTCGCAGTCGCTGAGATCGAGTGCCTTGTCAGCGCCGGAGCTGTAGTAATAGGCCCGCCCCTCGCGCGCGCGGTGGATGGCGTACAGCTCTCGAACCAGCGCCAGATGATCGGGGCGGTACTCGCCGCTCTTCACATGCCACGAGTCCAGCCCGCTCCAGCTCAGCGAGCCGTTGACCCAGCCGCCGCGGGCGCCTGCACGCATCAACTTCGCCATCAGCCGCGGCTGGCTGCGATCCGAGACGCCGATTGCGTGCAGCGTCAGCTCGATCGCCAGCGGATTGCCGGTCGCCGCCCGCGCCGCCGGCGCATCGATCAGCACGCGCAGGGGCTGCTCCCACGACGGTGGCTGCACCGGCGTAGCGACTTGCTGCCGCGGGCGCTCTCGCAGCGGTGGGCGTTGCCTGCTTCGCGTCCGATTGCCGCCGCGTCCGTCGCTCGCGGCGATCGCGAGCGCCGCGACGTGCTTGCAGTTGTACCCCACCGGACAGGTGCACTCGCCGTCTTCGAACGCAAGCGAGGAGCCGCCATCGGAGGCGAAGAACGCCGCGGTGTCATACAGCGCGCCCTGGCCGACCACGGAGCCGGTCAACGTCTCGGTGCTCGGATCCCACTCGATCTTGAGCACCCGGTTGGCGCGCGCATAGCTGCGTCCGCGTTTGAATGACGTCGATCCGACGGCTGCCTCGACCTCGGCCAACTCGACATCATCAACCTCGCTAATCGCACTCAACACGCGCGGCACATTAGCCATCGCCCCGGACTACTCTGTATGCCAGTCGGTGTCGCTGTGCGTAGGTTCCAGACATCGGATTGAGAGATCAGCAGGAACCGCCCCAGGGACGGGCGAGATCCTCACCGACCACGGTCAGTCCGGCGGTGGCAAGAGACGCTCTTGCCCGTGACACGACTGCGTCCATCCGCGAGGGCATCGGGGATCTTCCTGCTGGCGCCCCTACAGCCCGCGGGCGAAGTGGTGGGAGTAGATCGACAGACCGTGGGTGTGGTAGAGCCGGTGGGCGTCAAAGCGCTCCGAGCCGACTCCCGAATCCAGGTGCAGCTGGCCGCATCCGAGCCTTCGGCCCTCCTCGATCAGCCACTCCAGCAGCATCCCGGCGTGACCCTGACGTCGTGCCTCGGGCGCGGTCGAGAGGTCATCGATGTACAGGTAATGGCCCCAGGCGAGGTTGTCGCCAACACGGAATCCAGCGACCGCGCCGGCCGGCTCGCTGTCTGGCGAGAAGGCGCCGAGGAGCCTGTAGCCGGCGGGTCGCAGCACACCGTCGACATGCTCGACGAACTCCTGCTCGCTTTCGTAGGTCGTTCGCAATGCGCGCATCGCCTGGTGGGCGAGATGGGTCTCGCCGGTAAGGAGTTCCCGGGTTTGTGCCGCGTCGACCTGCATCTCCTCGAAGCGTATCCGGGGACTGTTCTGCCGGGGGCTGTTCTGCGCGAGGTCCGCTGCGCGTGGTATTCGTCCAGACCGTGCCTGATTGGATGATCCGAAGCGCGATCGAGCAGGACATCGAGCCTGTGCTCTGCCTGTGGGATGCGGCCGGTAGCCTGCCGAGCGTCACCGATACGCGCGAGGGGCTGCTGCGTCTGCTTGCAACCGACGGGCAGGCGTTGCTCGTGGCGGAGGGAGCGGGTGCTGTGATCGGATCGCTGATCGCCGCTTGGGATGGGTGGCGAGGCAGCTTCTACCGGCTCGCGGTCCATCCCGACAACCGGCGGCAGGGGATCGCCACGGCGCTGTTACGGGATGGCGAGCGTCGCCTGCGAGCGCGGGGTGCGGTCAGGCTGACGGCGATCGTTGCCGACGACGATGCGACCGCGATGGGCTTCTGGCGGGCCGCCGGCTATGAGCGTCAACTTCACCGGGCGCGGTTCGTGCGCCAGCCGGATGCGTAAGCGTCAGGTATCTTGGGGACGGCGTCGCGGGCTATGAGGAGACGGCGATGAGCCGGCTGGAAACCGGCTTCAGGGAAGTGGACGCATCCGGTGACGGGGGTCATTTTGCGGACTACCTGAGCTGTGTGAACGGTCTCTAGTCAGTCGCGGCAGGCAAGCGGGAGCGCGCGCTGCTCTAGGAGGGAGGCGTCGAAGCGGCCCCAGCCGAGGCGCTTGCGGAGCTTGCCGGCCGCCTTCCGGTAGGCGGGCAGATGAAGATATGACGCGTGGCGGTCCGAAGCTACGTGGCTGACCCCACCGCTTACGTCGGGGGAACGCTCGCGACGCAGCTTCTCCAGGCGGGCGCGGCCGGCGCCGTCCGTGTCGCCTGTCCGGATCGCGCAGGCGATCAGGTCCGCCATCTCGTCGAACAACGCGTAGATGCCGCCGTCGGCCTCGGCGAAGCCGATCCCGTAGAGGTCGTGGCGCTGCGGGCTGAACAGGTGCATGTAGAACTGCGGGCGCCCGCCCTTCCAATCGAACAGCTCCCTATCGACGTAAGGGATCGCAAACTGAAAGCCGGTTGCGAGCACGACCAGGTTGACCGACTCGCGACTGCCGTCGGCGAACACAACCTCCTCGCCGTCGAGCCGCTTCACGTCGGGCTTGACGGCGATGTCGCCGTGGCTGAGGTGGTGGAGGATCTGGCTATTGACGATCGGGTGGCTCTCGAACAGCTTGTGATCGGGCTTCGGCAATCCGTAGCGCTCCTGACGACCGATCTGCAGCCGGATCAGCATCGGCATGATCCGCTGGGCGACGCGCATCGGCGGCTGGGGTCCCGTCTCGGCAAGGACATCGACAGGTGTCCCGAACATGTGCTTGGGGATGAAGTGATAGCCGCGCCTCATGCTGATCCACGCGGCGTCGGCGGCCTGCGCGGCGTCGCAGGCGATGTCGACCCCGGAGTTGCCCGCCCCGACCACCAGCACCCGCCTGCCGGAGAACGTGTCGCTGGAGCGGTACTCGCTGGAGTGGATCAGCTCGCCTGAGAACTCCCCCTCCAGGTCGGGGCGGTTCGGCGACCATGTGGTGCCGTTGGCGCAGATCAGGTTGTCGTAGCGTCGTGTCTCGCCGCCCTTCAGGGTCACCCTCCAGCCGTTGTGCGGGTCTGGCTGCGCCCGCTCGACCTCCGTCGAGGTGGAGATCCGCTCGCGCAGGCCGTAGGTGGCAGCGAAGCCTCTGAGGTAGGACAGCACCTGAGAGTGGTGCGGATAGTCAGGCATCTCCTCGGGCATCGGGTAACCGTGGAACCCCGACAGTCTGCGCGAGGAGATGAAGTGCGCCGAGTCATACATCGGCGACCCTGGGTTGGATTGGTCCCAAATGCCGCCCACGTCGTCATGGCGCTCGAAGCAGTCGAAGTCCAGTCCGTGTCGCATCAGCGCCCGCGTCATCGCCAGGCCAGCGGGCCCGGCTCCCACGACACAGGTGCGGCTCGCTGCAGCGCCATTTCGCGCCATCTCATCCTCCGATCGACGCCGCGGATCGGTCGGTCCGCATCATCGTCACGCTCATGCCGATGATCCAGACGAACAGCGTGCCGGGAATCGCAACAGTCACTCCTCCCTCGAGTGAGAAGAAACCGCTTCTGATTACGAGCGAGGCAAGCAGCACGAGGTTCGCCAACGCGGCCGCAACGGCGACCCACGCCGTCCAGCCGGGCAGACGGCCGTCGCGGAAGACCTGTGTCGCGTACGCACAGAGCGCCAGCGCGGTGGGAACTCCGGACATTGCGAGCAGGCCGAACGAGAGGTCGTAGAGCAGCCGAGGATCGGACGCCACCGGTGCGCGATAGACGAGCACCAAGAAGGACGTGAAGCCGGCGAACAGCAGCGTGACGAAGCTGACGAACCCAGCGAGAAAGCACGCCGCTAGAAAGCTCTCGTCGCTGGCCGTCGCTCGCATCGACAGCCAGACGCCGACACCGAAGACCAGCCAGAGCGACACCCCGATCGTGGTCAGGACGAGGGCGATGAGCAGCGCCGATCGATGCGTGTCGACGAAGCCCGCAATCTCACCTGCCGTCGCGCCGGTCCCTGGAATCGTCCACATTTGATCGACGATTACTCCGGCGGCTCCGAGCGCGGTGCTCAAGATACCCGCGAGGCCGGCAAGCTTGATCGCGCTGTACGTGGCGCTTCCGGTCTGCTCGCTTGTCGTGATCGCCATACGCCCTACCTCCGTTTCGTTTGGACGGTCATGGTTCCAGGGAAAGGTCGTGCTGTCGATTACCTGAGAGGTAATCGCGCGGCGGGCACCCGGCAGTTAGAGTCGGCTACCGCGAGATGGCGACCATAAGCTCCCAACCACGGGTCGGGCCACTGCTGCGTGAGTGGCGCAAACGGCGGCGGCGCACCCAGCTCGAAGTGGCGCTCGACGCGGGGGTCTCGGCGCGGCATCTGAGCTTCGTCGAGACGGGCCGCTCCAAGCCGAGTCCTGAGATGGTGCTGCTGCTCGCCGAGCAGCTCGAAGTCCCGGTGCGGGAGCGCAACCAACTGCTGCTCGCCGCCGGCCATGCCCCGGCGATCCCCGAGCACTCGATCGCAGACCCCGAGCTGGCGCCGGTGCGCGAGGCGCTCGATCTGATCCTCACCGGCCATGACCCCTACCCGGCGGTCGTGGTCGATCGCGGCTGGAACCTGGTTGCTGCCAACTCCGCGATGGCCACGATGGCCACCTGGGTCGATCCAGCCCTGCTGCAGCCCCCGGTCAACGTGATGCGCGTCGGCCTGCACCCGCGTGGGCTGGCGCGCTGGACCGTGAACCTGGGCGAGGTGCGGGCGTATTTCCTCGGGCGGCTGGCGCGTCAGGTCGCGATCACAGGCGACTCGGATCTCGCCGCGCTGCTGGAGGAGGTGATGGGCTATCCCGCGCCCGAACACCAGCCCACCGGCGAGACAGCCACGAGTCACATCATCACGCCACTCATGCGGATGCGCTCCCCCGACGGGGATGAGCTGTCGTTCTTCGCCACGGTCGCCACGTTCGGCACCGCGACGGAGGTGACGACCTCTGAGCTGTCGATCGAGTTGACGTTCCCCGCCGACGCGGCGACCGCCGAGGCGATGCGAAACCTCGCGTGAAAGCTCCTCCCATGAACGCGCCGCGAACTGACCTGGGCCAGGCAAGCCGGCTGCCGGGCTCCCATCTGCTGGGTCTCGGGCACTTCGAGGCATGGCGTCGGCGCGTGATCGCGCTGCTGATCTTCATCGCGGCGCTGGCGTCCGTAGAGCGGCCGCAGCGGTAGCCACGCCTGCTGCCGAGCACACCAGGCCCCCAGACAAGTCGGCGTCCATCAAGTGGCGCATCCTGCCCGACGGGGATGCGTGCCGAGGATTACATGGAGCGTCGCTGAGGGACGCGTGTATTCCACGTTCGTTCGATCTGTCGCATGAGTGCCGGGTAGACAACCCAGTACCGGAACGGCTTGATGAGCGTCATGTATCCCTTCCCGAACCGTCCGCGTGGCTTGACGTAGACGGCCATCTGTCCCTGGTAGCGGCCATCGCCCTGCTCGACGTCGGTGCGATAGAGGGGCACGAACGGCAGGGAGCTGAAATCCAGATCCGCCGCCGTGCCCAGCAGATCGTCTGGCAGTCGGTCGGTCAGTGAGGTTTCGCTCCTACCCGGGATCGGCAGTCTGCCTGCCTCATCCCGGCCGCTGTCGGCCGGGGCCGAGATCCTGCCGATGCCGAACCAGATGCCGAGGCGGTCGCGGACACCCCACAGGACACGGGTTGGGATGGACTCCGCGCTGGCCGGATCGGAGGAAGTCGCAATTTCGAGCAGCGTCTGGAAGTCCTCGGCGCCACCGTGTACGGGTAGGGCCCAGACATCCTCCAGAGTGAAGTCCGGTGCGATTTCGCGGATACGCCAGGGCCGAGATTCGTGTGCTGCGTTCGGAAGTCTCGTCTGTGAACCTCCATCCATATGACGCCGGGCCTTGATTACTGAGCCCTCGCCGCGCTGCGGACCAAGGCGAGCGCCACTCCCCGATGGATGAGGGATACCGGGGGCCAGACGAGCGCCGCAGGTGGCCGGTCGTAGCGAACAAACGTGGCAAAGGACAGTTGACCGTCAGCGACGTGCACGACGACGTGGCCGGTCAGAAACCATGAGGCGGCCTCGATCCTCACGTGGTTCTCGCCGCGCTCGGCGATCTTCCATCCGATCATGTGGTCGGGGGAGGGTCGCAGTTCCAGGCGAAGGCCGAGCGCCACGCGCTGGATGAGCGGAACCGCCAGCAGCAGGCCGCGTGGGATGCCGTCCAACATCAGGCGCACCCACTGCTCCGGCGTCCTGCCTGGGGTCTCACTCACCGTCCCGGTCACGAGGTCCGTGTAGTCGGGGCTCTCGATCGTGTTGAGCGCGCGGAGCGCGTCGGGCACGCCGCGCTGCCAACGGACACCTGCCACCGCTCCACGTCGATCGCGACCTGCCTGGTTCTGATGTGGAGTCGAGGCCTGGGACATAGATACCGCTTCCCAACAGTCTAGTATACATACAACCGTGCATGTATGTACGGTTGCTAGGCTCAGGATCTCGATGACCCCGACCAGAGCACCAGCACGCGAGCGGCCTACCCAGGCGCAGCGACGCGCACGCTCGCGCAGCGCGCTACTCGAGTCCGCCGCAAGGGGACTGTCGCGCTACGGCTACGGCAACCTCGTGCTCGAGGACGTCGCGCGCGCTGCCGGCTATACCCGCGGCGCGCTGTATCACCAGTTCAAGGACAAGGAAGACCTGGCGCTCGCGGTGATCGAGTGGGTCTATGAGAACTGGATGCGGGAGGTCGGCGACCCCGCCGCGCAGCAGACCGACCCCGTCGCCGAGTTGCTGACACTCGCGCGTGGTCACGCCGTCTTCTGCCGGCGCGATATCGCCCGCGTCGTGATGGCACTGAGACTGGAGTTCGCCGGCCAGGACCACCCGGTCGGACAGGCGATCGAACAAATCACAGACACACTCGTCAAGCGCTGCGTCCGCCTGATCAACGCGGGACGCAAAGACGGGACAATCCCGGCCGGTCCACCATCCAAGGCGGTCGCCCTAGCGTTGATGGGCGCGCTCGAGGGCACCGTGATCGAGCTCTCAGGACAAGCACCGCACGACGAGCAACTGGCAACCCGCGCAGTCGCCGGCGTGCTCGGGCTGAGCGGCGTACTGCCCCAGCTCGAGAAGCGGTAGTCAGCGGCGAACATCTGTAAAGACCGGACTCGACTCCTCTCGACGGCGGCTCCTCAAGCGGCCGCGCGGCGAAGCAGACAGCACGACGACAGCCGAGAGGTAGTCGCTGCTTGTTCCCGCGTAGCCAGACATGCGCGTAAGGCATCAGTTACGTAACCAGTCTGTTACGCTGGGCGGGTGTCGGACGGCCTGTGCTCGCTGCGTCTCACCCGCCGCTACGCGGCTGCACCAGAGGAGGTGTGGGCCGCATTGAGCGATCCCGAGTCGCTTGCCCGCTGGCTGGCGGTGCCGCACATGATCGAGCTGTGCCGGGGTGGGCGCTTTGAGCTTGAGCTTGCCGGCGGTGGGCGTGTCGAGGGTCGAGTGCGCGAGATCGAGCCCGGCCGGGTGCTGGAGCTGGATTGGCGCTACGGCAACGAGGAGCATTCGATTGTGCGCTTCGAGCTGTCCGAGGACGGCCAGGAGACAGTGCTGGTGTTGGAGCACAGCCGGATCGAGGAGCCGCTGGGGATGGTTTACATCGCTCGCTGGACCGCGGCAGCCGAACGTCTCGGCGAGAGGGTTGCGCAATGAGGGCGCTGGCGGCGCTTGCCGATCCCACCCGGCAGCGTATTGTGGAGCTGCTCGCTGAGGGAGATCGCAGCGCGGGCGAGATCGCAGCGGAGTTCTCGGCGAGCCGACCGGGCGTCTCCCGTCACCTCCGGATCCTGCGCGAGCACGGCCTTGTTCGCGCGCGGGGGGAGGGCCAGCGGCGGGTGTACTCGCTGGACCCTACGCCGCTCGCCGAGTTGGAGGAGTGGCTGGCGCGCTACCGCTCGTTCTGGAGCAACCGGCTCGACGCGTTGGACACCGAGATCCACAGACGCAAGACAAGCACGACCAAACGTCGATCACGAGCCTCGCGGGGGTGAGCGACATGCAGCAGATCACGCCGTACCTGTTCTATGAGGATGTCGAGGCGGCGCTTGAGTTCCTCGCGGGCGCGTTTGGTTTTCAGGAGTCCCTGCGCTACCAGGGCGCCCAGGGCTACGTCAGCCACGCCGAGATGCGCCTCGGGGACGGGACGATCATGCTCGGGAACCCCGGGGAGCAGTATCGCAACCCTTGCCGCAGCGGCACGCTCAGCGGTACGGTCTACGTCATCGTTCAGGACGTTCAGGCGACGTATGAGCGGGCACTGGCGGCAGGGACGGAGATCGTCGAGCCGCCAACGGATCAGCCCTACGGCCGTCGCTTCGGCGCGCGCGACCCCGAGGGGCATGAGTGGTGGTTCTCCCAGCCGACACCGCGTCTCGCGTCTGAGGATTGGGGCGCCGCCGAGTGAGCAAGATCGTCGATCGCCTCATCGACGTCACGGCCAGGCGCCCGTCAGGCAGGTTGGGCCGGCGGCTCTATCGCGACCCGCGGGCCCACTTCGCCAGCTTCGACGCCACCCTCGCTGCGCTTGCCTTGGCGCTCTCAGACCGGCTGCTGGAGGTGGCGTGCGGCGGCGGGACGTTCCTGGAGCGCGCACTGGCCAGCGGTTGCGAGGCCAAGGCCATCGACTACAGCCCGGACATGGTGGCACTCGCCCGCGAACGCAACGCCGCGGCTTGCCGCGAAGGGCGTCTGGAGGTGCTCCAGGCAAGCGCCGAGCAGCTGCCGTTCGCCGAGGCGTCCTTCACGTGCGCGGCGATGACCAATGCCTTCTTCTTCCTCGCAGACCCGGCACGGGCGTTGGCCGAGCTCTGCCGAGTACTCGAGCCTCACGGACGCCTGGCGATCTTCACCGCAGCACCAGACCCGCCGGCATGGATGGCGCCGCCCCCGATCGCCCGCCGGATGGGCTTCTACACCGACCAGGATCTGAACACGATGGCCAGAACTGCCGGCTTCATCGACATCGAGATCGCCCGCCCAGACGACGGCCGCTCCCAGCTCCTCACCGCGCTCCGTCCCTGACTTCCACGCGCCTGATTGCTACCGGCGTGGCAGCACCCTCACTCGTAGTCGAGCAGCTCGTGTCGCTTGACGAACTCGCCCTTGGCCTCGGTGTACGCCTCGCGGTCATTCTGGTAGCGCTCCGCGAGCGCCCGCTTCAGGGCCACGTACTCACCCGCAAGGACCGGATCGGCGCGCAGGCGGTCGCGGAAATGTAGACGCCGCTCTAGCTCGCCCGGCTCGTCCACGAGGTGCAGGTGGTGTGTGCGGTGAGCGGCTGTCGGGTAGCACAGGAACCGCCGGTGAGTGAGCGTCGCGTTGAACGCCGGTGGATACTGGTAGCCGCCGCGCTGCACCAGCGCTGCGATCGGTTCGTCGAGGTCGTCCACGAGTGCGATCATGTCGATCACCGGCTTGGCCGCCAGACCTGGGACGGCGGTGGACCCGAAGTGGTGCAACTGCGCTCCGGCGGGTAGCAAGGGCGCGAGCCGCTCACGCTCGGCGGCGTAGGCGGCCGGCCACGCGGGGCCGTACTCGACGATCTCGACCTCGGCGTTGCGCCCGCCGGCACACGCCAGATCTTCCAGTGCGGCACTGCGGGGATCGGTCGGTGACATCTTTTCTCAGTCTCTCATCGTCACTGGCAAGCGTGGCACGACGCCCACGAGGGCTATGACTCTCCCTTCCCCCTGCCGCTGCGTCATAGTCCAGGCTGGTGGACGACACGCCGAACATCTGCGCCGGGCCATTCGGCGCTTGCTACGACTTCTACATCGAACGGCCGTGGCTGATGCGCTGCATCGGTCGTGTCGTCTGGGGCATCGACGCCTCCGTCCTATACGCCAGCATGGAGCCCATCAGTCGCGTCGCTGACGGCGCGACGATCCTCGACGTGCCATGCGGCGGCGGTGTCGCCTTTCGCGCCCTTCGCCCCGGTCAGGATGTCCGTTATATCGCGGGCGACCTCTCGGAGAAGATGCTCTCGCGCGCCAAGCGCCGCGCGAGCAGGCGCTCGCTGAACCAGATCGAGGTGCTCGCCGCGGACATGACCGCGCTGCCTTTCCCCGACGGCCAGGCGGACCTCTTTCTCTCCTACAGCGGCCTGCACATGGTCGACGACCCCGAGCAGGCGGTCAACCAGATCGCGCGCTGCCTGAAGCCCGGCGGCCAGATGATCGGCACGACGTTTCTCTCGCAGGGACCCCGGCGAGCACGAGCGCTGTTCGGGATCGGCAGCCGGAGCGGCCATCCGCTGCCGCCGCGCCGGGAGGACCTGCAACGCTGGCTGACCACCGCGGGGATAGCCGATGCCGCGATCGGGCCGCAACCCGGCTTCGCGGCGTTCACCGGACACAAGCACACGACCTAAACTCAACGGCCTGAGCCAGCAACCGTGCCGGCACCCGGGCATCATCATGTGCCTGATGCACGACCTCCGGGAGGACACCCTGATCGTTCTCTATGACGATGACTGCGGGTTCTGTGAAGTGGTGCTGGCGATGCTGTTGACCTGGGATCGAGCGAACCGCGTGCGCCCCGTACCGATCCAGAGCGCCCGCGGAGATGAGCTTCTCATCGACATGGAGCGTGAAGATCGCCTGAAGTCGTGGCACCTCCTCGACGCTGGAGGCATGCTTCATTCAGCTGGCGCAGGCATCCCTGTCATCTTCGATGCCTTGCCCGGGGGAGCCCTGATCGCCAGTGTCGTTTCGCGGTTCCCAACGGCAACCTCGCGGACCTACGACTGGATAGCAAGCCACCGCGTGCTCCTCGGCCGAACACTGGGAGCGCGACCGCGTGCCTGGGCCGCACAAGTCATTGCTGAGCGTGGGCGTTCGGATCAGATGAGCACCTCATGAGCGCTCGACCACGCGCAAATACTCACACGAGCAGCCGACCACGCCGACGCGTACCTCTCACGCGTACCTGACGAGCCGGCCGGCGCCAAACGGGCTGCGGAGCTGGCGCGCGGTGCCACGTACATCGGCGGATCAATCAAGCCGAGGGCCAGAGCCGGCGTGAGAAGGCTCCGTGAGCATCTCGATCATCCCGGGGTGCTCCCAGGCTCGCGGGAGCATCTCCTGTGTCTCGCGCGGCTCGGGCGGGAACGCTGGGAGCAGCCACATCTGACGGCTGCCCTCCCGTGGCTCGGGTGGCGCCGGCCGGCGCCCCGCGGGCAAGCGCAGCCATTGCTCGCGATCCCTCAGATCGGCAGTGAGGTTGCCGAAGGCGTCGCTCTCGCAGAAGATGATGCGGTTGCGGCCCTCGAAGGAGACCTCGTCGCCGCGGCGCTGGTACCCGGTGAGGATCTGATCGGCGCCCATCATCATCGTCCTGGCCTTGCTGGGCGGGCAGACGAACAAGATGACTACCTCGGCGGTGTAGCGTTCGTGGATCTCCGAGTGCTGCAGGCAGTGAACTGGGTTTTTCTGCACCAGGTGACGCCCGACGTTCAGGAACATGTCAAGGCCATGCAGCTTCTCAATGTTGTTCGAGACGCGGCCGGTGCGATCGAACTCGATCAGGACATCGACGACGAGGTGGCGCCTGTAGTCCTCGGGGTACACCCGGCGCTCCTCCCACGGCGGCGGCTGGACCATCGTCATCCATCGCTGTTCGTCCTCGTCCACGAGGACGATCGAAAGTGCCGCGTCGGGCTTGACCACCTGCAGCCGCGCCTGGGCCTCGTAGCCCCACACCCACGTCCGCTCGCGCCGGCGCTCGAACCCGTGTTCGAACACGATGTCCGCAGCGTCAGTGACCGTGACCGGGGATCGCTCGCCGTAATCGTCGGGTTCGCCGAGCGGCGGAAGGAAAACGTGCTCCCCACGCCACTCCGTCACGATGTGCGCACCCCTGGCCTGGGCGGCGAGCGTCGCGTCCACAGCACGTCGGTAGGAGATCAGGAAGTCGACCGCCTCGAGGTCATGGCGCACACGCCCGGGCATTGCAGAGCCCCACGGGCGCTCCGCCCACGCCCACCGGTTGAACTTCGCCTCCGGCCCGAGCAGCCACGGTTCAGGGTCATACTCATCACCGCCCAATCGAATGATCGGACGGGGAAGCGACTGGAGCCGATCGAAGCCCTTGCTGGTCACAGACCACAGGTAGGGTTCGCTACCGGCCCGCCTGCCACCGCGGTGGCGCTCCACCAGCCCCATCTCGCGCAGCCTGTTCAACCGTTCGCGCGCCTTACACGCCTGCTGGCCGGGAAACAGCTCGACAGCGACCTGCAGCGTGCTCATCACCCGCGCAACATGCAGCCCCCACAAGATCGCCTGGTCACGCCACACAAGACGCTCCCGGCGCAGTTCGCCCGGCCTGCCCTTGAAGATCTCCTCGAGATCTGTCCCCAGGAGATTGATCACGAACAAGCTCGCTTCCACAGAGAAGACCACAGCAAGCGCCATCTCAGATAGAGAAGGGGATATATAAGAATGTCCCCGTCCGCCGCGCATCGCGCAACAGCGCGGTTTTGCAGGGACTTCGGCCCCTCCGCCAATGCCAAGGTACGCGACCCCAAGGTCCGGGCAAGCACCCCCCAAATCGACCGAGGGTCCACCCAGCGCCCATACCCTGGAGCCGAGGGTACGGGGTTCGCGACCGGACCCTCGGGGATCGCGCAAGCGAACTGAGTGGTCGGCTGGAGTGCCATCACCAGGTATGTCGTTGGAACGCCGGGCGTTCCCCCCTACGCGTTTCCCTGAGCCCGTAGACAGGCGTATCCGCCCGTGTCTCAGCGAAGCGGCTGAACGCCGCGCGCTCGACCTGTTCGCTGAACGAGGAGGCGTTCCTCGTCGACGACGCGCAGTCGATCACCGTAGGTCAAACAGCTGCGAGCGCGGGAGCTAGATCCTCGGCGGTCGTCTGCACCGTCTCGGGAATCGTGACCGCGAGATGTCCGTCGCGCTTCAGGATGCGGCGGGGACCCATCATCGTCAGCCCGACAATACGGCTGGTGCCCGGCTCATAGCGAACGACGTGGCCCTCCGTGGTCTCCTCGCCCTCGCCAGCCTGCGGCTCGTCCACGTGCAGGTAGAGCACGTCGTTCTCGGCGTCGTAGTCGGCGCGCTCGAAGCTCATCGGGCCGATCGTGATGTTCACGCGCTCCATGACCTTGGGTCCTTTCGGTTCGCAAACGCCGACACGATCCGTGCGGGCGTCTGCTCATAGCTTACGACGACCAGCAGCCATCGAAAGGCGCGGGGGCATGAGTGTGGCGTAGGGCCAGTGGTGCGAGGATTGCCGGGTGGCGGGCCGAGGCGGTCGTGAGCGGAGGGATCTCGGGGCGCTCGTGCGCGATCTTTCGCCCGAGGCGCTGCGGGAGATCGTGGTCTACGCGGCCGACTGGCACGCTGATGTCGAGCGGCATGTGCGGTTGGCCGCGGCACGCGAGGATGGCGATCTGGCGGAGCTGCGGGTGGAGGTCGATCGTGGGCTGCGGACGCGGCGGTTTCTTGGGTACCGGGAGAAGCTCGGAGTGGGCGCGCGCGGCGCGGCCGGTCGTTGAGGAGTTGCGCTCGCTGGCAGTGTCCTCGCCGTCGAGGGGTCTCGTCGTGCTGGTCGAGCGCGCGGTCGGGCATGTCGTGGAGGTGATCATGCACGCCGATGACTCCAACGGGACGATCGGGGATCTCGCGCGGGAACTGCTGGAGGTCCATGCCGTGGCTTGCGATGCGGGGGTCGCCGATCCGGCGAAGCTCGCGGCGTGGATGGTGCGGTTCAGCTGCGATGGCCAAGACTTCTTCGAGGTCGATCCGGTGCGCTACGCCGGCGCTCTCGGCGAGCGCGGACTCTCGATCTATCGTCGCGCGATCGAAGCGCGCGAGGATGGAGAGCGGGTCTTTGCGGTGCGCTGGGCGCGCGAGCGCCTCGCGGTGCTCGATGGGGACGAGGAGGAGATCGTCGCGCTCCTCGGCGGGGATCTCAGCGCTCCGCACCAGTTCATACGGGTCTGTGAGGCGATGTCCGAGCTCGGGCGCGAGGAGGAGGTTCTGCTGTGGGCCGGGCGCGGCATTACCGAGACGGACGGCTGGCAGGTCAATCAGCTATACGACCTGGCGTGCGGCGTACACGAGCGGCGCTCGGCTCTGACGGAGGTGTTGAGCTTGCGCCGCGAGCAGCACGAACGGATGGCCTCAGCAAGTACCTACTCGCTCCTGCGTCGCGCGGCCGATGCGGTGGGTGCGTGGGATATCGAGCGTGACGCCGCGCGCATGGCCCTGCTCGAGCACGACCTCGGCGGGCTCGTCGACGCGCTGCTGGACGAGAGAGACGTAGAGGGGGCCTGGAGCGTCGCGCACGAGGACCCCGACTGGGACCCGGGGTCGCACCGGCGCCTGTGTCTCGCCGAAGCCCGTGAGGCACAGCGACCGGAGCAAGCGCTGCCCTTCTACATGCTCGTCGCGGATGAGATGCTGCTCGAGACCGGCCGCCGGGCCTACGCCAGGGCCATCCCGGTGCTCAAGCACGCCCGCCGCGCAGCCGACGCTGCCGGCCAGAGCGAGTGGTTCGCGACCCGGGTCGCGGATCTTCGCGAACATCATCGCCGCCGGCCGACGTTCATCGCGATGCTCGACAAGGCCGGCCTCGGCTGACGCGCGACCGGGCTTTGAGATCGCAATCTGCAACCTCAAAAGAGGGACGTGGCGGACGGCGCTACGCGAAATCTTCGAGGCGCTACGGCAGCTGATCACCCCACCCCCGCAGCCCAAGCGCCCGGTCGGTTTCAGGTTGCCTGAAGCCGACAAGTAGGCCACCCACGGCGAAACGAACTTCATGCAGACACGAGACACTGGCTCGCAGCGGGAGGAGCCCAGGTCAGGGCAGGCGCCCCTGCGCTCGCTCGAGCGTGTCGAGCTGCCCGGGGGGAGCCGTGGACTTGCCAAGCTCGACCGTGTCGGTGGGCACACCGAACATCTCACGCGCGCGGCGCTCGACAGAGTCCAGCAACACCTTCCGGCGACCCGTTGGACTCATGTAGCCCTCGAGGATGCCGCCATCGAACCACGCCCGCACGGTGTTCTCATGCACACCCAGACGAGCCGCCGCGTCCTTGATCGAGATCGTTGGTGGAGCGAGAACCGTACTCATGATGGAGGGATTGTAGTATTTGTAGATGTCGTGGTCAATGTAGATCTTGCTGATCGCGGCGCGACGTGGCAAGTGCGCGGGAGGCACCGCCTTAGACAAATCAGCCCGACATGATGTCGGGCTGATACACTGAGGGCTACATGTTGACAGCACCGGGCTTCCTCACCAACCACGAGCTGGACCTCTTTCTCGGGGGTGGCACTGCTGGCCAGCGGCAGCGACTGCGTCTGCGCAAGGACAAGCTCCTGCCTGAGCCTGCCGAGCTTGGGCGTGTCCGGCAGTTCAATATCGCCCTCTTCCCGCGGTTCGTCCTGGCCGGTCTCGTGCGTGACCTCGCGTCCATCTCTCAGGCCAGCGAGACGATGGGGGTCCTAACGGCGAAGGTGCTGCGCTGCACCGCCTTCGAGGAGGTCAGCGTGGCCGTGCGCGAGTCTGCCTCCTCGCTTGGCGCCTGGAGCTTTGATGCTCTCATCCAGGGTGTGCTCGAGCGCGCCGAGGATGCCGTGCGCGAGTGGGACGAGGTTGTTCAGAACGCCGAGATCGAGCTCGCCGAGCGGCTAAGCATCTCCTTCTCGACGGAGCTTGGCGTCATCGAGCGGGTGGCAAACGACGTCTGCGTCGTCTCTCTCGATGGGGGCGGAGCCGAGCGAGTCCCCTCCATTCGCGTCGCAGCGGTCGCCGAGATTGGGCGTGCGGTAGCGCTGGAGCGTGTCAATGTCTTGGCGAAGGAGCTCGGATACGTGATGCCGGTCGAGAACACGCCCGACGATGAAGACCGCGCAATAGCGAACTGGTTCGAGAGCATGGCCGCGCCGGCGGTCACGGCCATGGCCGTCGAGCCCGATGTCAGCCACCACGAGCCGCTTCCGTACCGACGCTCCGCGCCGCGCCGCGCTCGCTGGCATGGGTCGAGCACGATGACGCGCCTCCCAGCGGGGTAGCTTCGTGTTCGAGTCGCTCGGGGAGGGCCCGTACTACGCGGACCCTCAGGCAGACGTGGCCTTCGGGGACATCTTCGAGGCTCCGTTCCTACATGACATCTTCGCCCGAGTGGACACCACGCTGATGGGCGGTGGGCCACTTCCGGCCAGCCTCGCTCCGAAGGTCGGAGGCTGGATGAACACCCAGCTCCAACAGGGAACTATCAACCTTTACAGCCCGTCCTTCACGCCGAAGGAGGACGACCGGTTCGTCCTTGCGCACGGCTCCTTTCGCCACGGAGTCGAGAACCTTCGTGCCGTTCTCATCAGCGATAGCTGCCTGACGTCGACCGCGCTGGCACAAGGACGCCAGAAGCGCAGCGTCGGAGGGAGGCTGCTGTTCGCGCCGCTGAGCGTCCTCGACGAGGAGCAATGGGAGAAGCTCGTCGAGATCGAGGACTTCGAGCGCTTCCCGCTACCACCGGATGGCCGGCTGACCGCAGGGAGTGTTGCAGAGCTTCGCAACTGCTTCATGGTCGATGCGCGCGACATCAAGAAGCACGCCAGCGCCCGCATCGCCACCCTCGGCCCTGAGCTTCTCCGAGGAGTTGGAGGCCCACTGGAACGCCTACGCGACCCGGCGCGGACCGCGCGCGTACTCTCGCAACACGTTCAAGCTCGCTTCGCTCTTGTCGGGCGGCGGCCAGCCCGGCAAGGACGAGGAGCGCGTAGCGGACGCCATCGCCGACGCCCTCGATTGCGCGTGGGCTCTGGAGGGCTCCGATCTCGAAGATGTCTCTGAGGCCGAGGAGTCGGTGCGTCTCGCCCGCGGCGACGCGGCCATGCTCACACCGCCGCTCGCCGAGTGCCTCGTCGAGCGCCTGCGTGAGCTCGCAGAGCTGGCAAAGACGGCCGCCGACGGGCTTGCGCCCTACGGCAAGCCCTGAAGGTCACCTCTCGAAGAAGGCTGCTGCGTGTGCCTGGACCAGGCTCCCCAAAGGCTCCCCATTCGAGCGTTTTTTGGGGGCATCTGAGAGCACCCGAGGTCCCCGAAAACCGTATAGGTAAGCGGAGAACCGCACTTCAGGGAGCACTGCAAAGCCGTTTACACCGGTTCGATTCCGGTCGTCGCCTCTCCAAAACATCCTGCAAATCGGCACTTTTTGGTAAGCGTTCAGTCCCTGGCTTTTAGGCGAGGGATGGGAGCGGGTCGCCGCGGGCGTGGGCGTTGAGTAGTTCGGTGAGGTAGGCGAACATTGAGCGGTGTTGTAGGCGGCAGGTGATCGAGGCGGAGAGCAGCCTCTGGGTGCGTTTCTCGCCGTCTTGGGACTGGCTGCCGAGGGAGAGCTTGCGGTAGATGACCGCTCCTCGCAGGCTGCGCTCAGCGTGGTTGTTGGTCGGCTCGACTCCGTCGTGCGTGGCGAACGTCCATAGCGCGTCCCAGGCCTTGATCAGGTTGCGCGCCATGCCGCGGCAGTATTTGTTGCGCGCGCGTTTGCTGGCGTAGTCGGCGATGATCGGCTGATACTCGCTGGCGAGCCCCTCGATTGTGCGCTTCAGCTGCGTGCGGTCGTGTGTGTTCTGGAAGACCTCCCAGGCCCAGAAGACGCGCTCGCACAAGGCCAGTCCGTGCTCGCCGAACTCCTTGTCCGCGGCGAGCCCTTCGGCGTGCGCCTTGAAGTCTCGCCGCAGGTGTGACCAGCAGATTTGCCGGCGGGCGAGCGGCAGGTGGTCATAGCCCCACCAGCGATCCGAGGTGACGATCCCCGCATGACCGGCGAGCAGCTCTTTGGCGTGATCCTCGCTGCGGTCAGCCGCGACATGAAAGAGTGCGTGGCGGCTGGTGAACATTCCCCACAGCGCGCGCTGGGTGCCTTTCAGCCGCCAGCCCGTCTCGTCCATGTTCAGGCTCTCGCTCGAGCGCACAGACTCCAGCAGGCTGCTCGTATGGACCCTCCAGCGCGGCAGCTGTGCGCGTCAGGATCGCGTTGACCGCGCCGGCGCTGATACGCGCACCAAACAACTCTTCGACCAGCTCCACCCCGTCGCGGCGGCTGACACGGTTGCGTGCCGAGAGCACCGCGACAGCCGCTTCAAAGCGCGGCCCGAACGCGCTGCCTGCAACCTCTCCGGGCAGCTGCGCCCGCGCACACTTCCCGCAGCCAGGGCAGCGCACACGCTGAGCGCGATGCTCCACCACGACGGTCGATATGACCGGCAGCTCTTCGACCTGGTGGCGCTGCGGCTCGCCCGCCGACACGCGCTCCTCTGGCGCGAACTCATGTCCACAGTCACAGCGCTCAGGCCAATGCTCGATAACCTCGTCGACCGCGCTCGCCGGCAGCAGCTCACGGCCGTGACCCTCATGGCCATCCTGGGCGCCCTGCTTGCGACCCGAAGCGTCCTTGCTGCGCGGCTGCCGGCGCTTGCTCGGCGGATCAGAGCTCGGGGGTGCCGAGGAGTTGCGCGAGCTGCGATTCAGCTCGCGCTCCAGCTTCTCCACCCGCACTTCGAGCTGCTGGATGCGGCGATCCATCGCCAGCAGCACCTCGACTACAGCCTCGCGCCCCGCGTCATAGATCGCCTCCGCCTCCACGCGCTCCACACCACGAGATTCGACGAAGCAGAGCTATGTCCCCCTACCCCACTGAACGCTTACACTTTTTGCAGCTTGCGAAAATCGGGTCAGGTGTAGAAGGTCCCGAGAAGGTCCCGAAACGCACACCTTGCACGGGAGCCCGTCTCGGGCGATCTGAGCCCGCCGGCTGCTCAGACGGGCGATCCATCGTCTGCGCGGGGAACGCTGCGCAGGCGTCTGCTGGCGTGTCGGAGCGGGGCGAAGGATCAGCGCTTGCCTTCGCCGCGTTCGATCTCAGCGGCCAGCTCGGCGAGTGTCGAGCCGTACACGCGGAGCAGAGCGAGCAGCGTCTTGTAGCTCACGCCGCGTCTGCCTGTCTCGACACCGCTGACGTGCGTGTTGCGGATGCCCACCTTCGCGGCTGCTTGAGCCTGCGTCAGACCTGATCGACGGCGGAGCGCTGCGAGTGCTCGGCCAAGCTGGACGTACTCAGGGTCGGTCATCGTCGTATATGTGGATTCCTGTCACAGGCGTAATCTGGTACGCTCGACCCGCTTGTAAAGCCAAGCGCGGCGAGACGCTCCGAGAGCGGACCCTCGGCCGGCTCGCCTACACGACAGAGGTGCGCTCTGCCATGCCCGGCAATCCTACAGCCGCAACCGAACGGGCCGTAACAGTGCAGTTCGTCGGCCGCACGGACCCGATCGCACCGGCCGAGCTGTACACGACGGTGCGCATACCTGGCGCCACACGAACCGCAATCGACAGCGCGGTCGATGCCCTGCTCGACGCGGGTGTCCTGCTTCGCGCTCCCCACGGGCGCCTGCGGGCCAGCAAGGCACTCGCCAAGCTCGACGCGCTCAAGCTGGTGGACGTCTGATGGGGCCGTCCTGCACACGGGTGATTGTCGTGCGCGTCGGCGACGCCGAGTACGCGCACATCGAAGCCATCGCGCGGATGCGCGGCATGTCGATGAGCGACCTCGCGCGCGAGGCGTTGGGTCTGGTACCCGAGTCCGACGCCCGCGACTGGCCGCCGCCCGAGCGCAACCTGCGGCTCGTCGGCGACAGCCGGCGATCGCCACGGCGATGAACGTCCGGAGACACCTGCGCCGGCCATTGGGGTCACAGGGGGTACGTGGGGAGCGATCCCGCCGCGAGCCGCGCGGTCTACATCTTCTGCCGCCGAAAGGGTGGAAGGCGGACGCATACCCGCAACCCGAGCGGCGCCCGTGCGGCGTCGAGAAACGATAGAGGGAGTCACAGGTGGCGCGCCGCAGGAGCATCACTTCACAGCTGTACAGGGCAGCACGTCTGAGTAACACGCTTGGCGCTGTGGCGTCCGGCAAACCACGCCGGATCGCCCGACGTGCCAGGAACATTGCAGTCGGCCGCACACTGGCAAGAGCCGGCGTGTGGCGGTGGTTGTGGAAGGCGCTGAAGGACGCCAAGCTGCCACGCGTGCGGGGTTCCACGATCTCCGCCACACCTTCGGCACACAGGCGGCTCAGAAGCTCTCCCCCGTCGCCCTGCAGAGCTACATGGGACACGCGCACTTCTCGACCACGGAACGGTATCTCCACTACGTCCCGGCCGTCGGGGACGCAGCGAAGCTCACAGAGGTGTTCGGCGGGGGGTCGGACCGTCAAGTGGTCGGCGCGGCTCGATAGGCTCGCGCTCGGATGTCCGCTTGCGCAACACTCGCGGCGGTCGTTGTGGGCGCCGTGCTCGCTGGCGGATCACAAGTCGTGCTCGATCGTATCCGCGAACGGCGGACCCTTCGCGTGGCGTCGCGGCTTGTTGGCCAAGAGCTACGCGTCCTGTATCGCGCACTCGCTGCGAACGGTCCGAAGGACGCACGCCTGCGCCCAGAGGATCTGCTCCGCTATGAACGCTTGCGCGATGTTTGGACCGAGTACCGCGTCATTCTTGCCACGAGGCTCAACGCGGCGGATTGGCGAACAGTTGCGGATGCGGTATTTGCATGCGACCTGATCTTCGATGGCGCAAAGCCCGGGCGGATGGTCCGGATGCATGCAAACAGCCTTATGGCTGCCGCACAAAGTGTCGCGGACGGCAGTGCCGTACTGACACGAATTGACAAAGGTCCCGAGGAAGGTCCCGAACGTGGATAATTCGACCGTCACTGAGCGCAACGGAGCGACACGGAAATGGCTCTGTAGAGCCATGAATCACTACACCTGCGAGACTGCAAAGCCGCTTACACCAGTTCGATTCCGGTCGTCGCCTCTTTCCGCCTATAGACGATCAAGCCTGCTTCGCTCCGCACCGAACCGACTGCGCAGGTGCTACCTGCCGGCCAGGTAGGTCTGCTCCTGGGCTTCGACCGTGCCCACGAGGTTTCCGAGCGCCTCGTTGACGTCGTCTCGGTGCAGGCCCCAGTTCGCACCTTCGTATTCTTCTTCTTCGGGAATTTCGTGGTCCGCTCGGCGTTCGGCTTCGACGCTGGCTTTCATGTTCGCGAGCTTGACCTGCAGCCAGTTGTCCCATTCATTGCGCCTGCACTGCGCGGTCGCGAGGCCCGGCTCGGCGATCCACGGGGTCGAGGCTTCGGGGGCCGGTTGGCCGCTTTCTGCCTGGCCCTGCATCATCGTGGTGGGCACGTACGGAATCAGGTGGCCCTTGGACGTGTCCTTCTGCTTCGCGAGCGTCGGATTCACACAGAGGACTTCGTGAAACGCCCAGAGCGTGTGCGTGAAGATCGAGGTCGGCGCGGGTTCCGGTGGGGATTCGGTGTAGTAGGAGGAGTATGCGATCACGCACCCGGCCTCGGACTCCGTTTTGCAGGCCGGGACTTCCTCGAAGGAGCCTTTGGCGGGTTCCCCGGCTTCGACAGTGACCGAACCGCCGAGGATGATCGCCGATACGAGTTGGTGGAGCCATTCCTTGTGTTCTTCTTCGAGCAGATTCTCGATCATCAGCTTCACTATGGCCGCGCCCTGGGAGTGCGCGATCAACACGAAGCCGCGCCCGTCGTTGTAGTGCGCCATGTATTCTTCGAAGGCGCTCTTCACTCCCTCGTAGGCGAGCAGGTCGTCGGACAGTGTGGGTTCTTTCGCTTTCAGCGTGACCTGCGGGTAGATCGGGGCGTACACCTTGCAGGCTTGCGCGAAGCGCGAGGCCTGCTCGCGAGCGACGAGCTGTTCTTCGGGGCCGTCGATGTGGGGGTTGGCGTTGGGCTCTTCACGATTGTTGACGGTCGGGTACACGTAGAAGCAGTTGACGGGCGTGCCGTTCGAGGGCGCTTCCGGTTCGATCGTTTCCTTGCGGGTCTTACCCGAGTAAGTGATCACGGTTGCGGCACGTGATTCCAGGCAGGGGTCCTCGGCGACCGATTGTTCCTGCGGATTGCACAGCCAGGTGGTTTTTTCGCTCGCCGGGGTCGCGGCCTGTTCCGCGGAGGCGATAGCCGGCCCGGCCACGTACGACGACGCGACGACCAGCGCGACGGCAAGTGCCCGGGATGCCGCCCTACTGCGAACGAGCCGGATAACCCTCTGTGACGCCACGCGCTCCCCCCGTCAGGTCATTGCCTGCCGACCATCATAACCCGCCGCACGATCACGCGCAATCCGTCGCCAGGGGTGGCATCGGTGACTGGGTCCGCCCACGCCGGCGGCCCCGAGCACCGGGTTTCTCGGGTCGCGCCCGCCGCCTACTGCACGATCGCGAAGCTCAGCGACCGTGCCCGTGCCCGTGCCGACGCCTAGAGGACTCAGGCCGGATCCTCGGAGCTGTAGGCGTCGTCTTCGCCCCGCAGCTCGCGGTAGCGGCGATCGAACAGCGCGAGCGCGGCCGTCACGTCCGACGGCCCCTGGACGCTGTGGCTGACCACGTCGGACGCCCCCGGCGGGTCGGCGGGCTCGGCGTCGCCATGCTCGACGAGCTCGTCGTGCTCGGCGTGTGTGAAGCGCAGCTCCACCACGCCGCGGTCGCGATCGAGGGCGCCCAGCTCGAGGCGGTCGTAGAGCGCGATCGCGCCGCCGTCCGCGCGTCGCTCGATGCTCACCCCCGGCCAGGTGTCGAGCTCGTTTGCGATCTCATCGACGAGCTCACCTCGGGACACGGCCCGATCGTAGCGCTTCCCCCGGGACCGGGCTCAGCCCGATGCCCCGCCGCTCACACCAGCTCGATGGCGTTCAGGTCGGCCCACATGATGGCCTCCCGGTAGGTGCGCTCGACGTCGGGGTGGCTGCGGATGAGCTCGCCCGCGGCGGCGAAGTCGCCGCGCTGGTAGGAGATGACGCCGGTGAGCAGCTCGCCGAACTCGCCGGTGCGGCGCAGCAGCGCGTCCGCGACGTCCTCGCGGAACGGGAGCTGCTCGATCACCTCCTCCATCGGCGCGTTGGCCAGCGCGTCGGCCACTGAGAACAGGCCGACCGTGAAGTGGGAGTCCCCGGCGACGTCCTCGCCGGAGAGCAGCTGGCACATGCGGGCGCGCACGAGGGCGGTCACGAGCAGCTCGCTGGGGACGTCCCGGGTGCCGGCGAGCGCCACCATCAGCGCGAAGCGGCGCACGGTGGTCGCGCCGAGCCACGTGAGCCCCTCGTGGATCGAGCCGACGCGGCGGGGCAGGGACAGGTACGCCGAGTTCGCATACCTCAGAAGGCGCATGCTCAGGCCGGCGTCGCGGGTGATGATCTGCTCGAGCTCGTCGAAGTCGGCTGTGGTGCTGAGGTCGGCCATCGCCTTCAGCGAGGCGAAGCCCTGGGAGGGCAGGCGCTGCTGGGCCACGCGCGACGGGCGCGCGAAGAAGTAGCCCTGGAAGGCCTGGAAGCCGAGCTCGCGACAGCGCTCGAAGTCCTCCCGCGTCTCGACCTTCTCGGCCAGCAGCGTGGGCACGGGGTGGCGGGCGCGCAGATGGCCGACCAGCTCCTCGAGGGCCCGACCGGCGTGCTCGAGCACGTCCACCTTGACGATGCGCGCGTAGTCCAGCAGCCGCTCGGTCTCCGGCGTGAGGCGAAAGTCGTCGAGGGCGATCGTGAAGCCCTCCGCGACGAGATCCCCGAGCACCTCGAGCAGGGCCTCGTCCACCACCTGGTCCTCGAGCAGCTCGAGCACCACCTGGCGCGGCGGCAGCGGCAGCGGACGCACGCTGAGCAGGAAGTCGCGGGAGACGTTCACGTACGCGAGGTTCTTGCCGACGAGGTCGAACAGGCCCACGTCGAGGAGCCCGTCGAGGATCACCGTGGAGGTCGCCTCGCGGTCGTCGAGCACTCCCGCCGTCTCCGCCTGGTGCGCCCGGAACAGCAGCTCGTAGCCGACCAGGCGCGAGCTGCGGTCCAGGATGGGCTGGCGCGCCACGCCGGCGACGGTCAGGTCGGTGCCCGCCACGGATGGCGTCGCGCCGGCCGGCTGTGGCGCCGTGGTTGCGCTATCGGACCCCACCCTGCCGTATCGGTTCGACTGGCGAAACGGTCGAGTGCCAGCCGCCCGGCCTGGACGACACGCATACGTCCCTTTCGGCCCTCCGGCGCCACTCGCGGGCCGAGCGTCCACCTGCGTACCATCGGGCGTCCATGGCCAGCGCTCGGCTACGGAACACGGCGAGTCAGCGGCGCGAACGTGGCGGCGGCCCCCGCGCGAGCACCATCGCGCTCGCGCTCCTGCTCGCCGGCGCGGTGTGCGTGCGCGTGTGGCTGATGGTGGCCTACGGCCCGGCGTTCCTGGGGTTCGGCGACTCGCACGAGTACGTCACCGCGGCCGCGGTGGGCGTGTTCCACGACGTGCAGAAACCGGCCGGGTACCCGATCTTCCTGCAGCTCGCCCACCTCGTCAGCGACCGGCTCGCTTTCACCATCCTCGTGCAGCACGCCCTCGGGGTGGCCGCCGGGCTGCTCCTGTACGGCGCCGTCCGGCGCGCCGGCGCGCCCGCGTGGCTGGGCCTGTTCCCGGCGGCGGTGGTGTTCTTCGGCGGGACCGGGCTGCTGCTCGAGCACGCCCTGCTGGGCGACTCGCTGTTCACCTTCCTGCAGGCCGCCGGCCTGTACGCGGCCGTGCGGGCGCTCAACCGGCCGGGCGTGCGCTGGGCGCTGCTGGCGGGCGCGGCGGTGGGCGCTTCCTTCTGGGTGAAGACGGTGGGTCTCTCCGGCGTGGCGCTCGTGCCGTGCGTGCTGCTGCTCAGCGCCCCCGGCCCCCTGCGCGCCAGGCTGCCGCGCGCCGCGGCGGCGGCCGCGGTGGGTGTGGGGCTGGTGCTCGCCTACAGCCCCGTCCAGGCGCTCGTCACCGGCCACGGCGGCTACGAGCGCCAGGGCGCCTGGAACCTGTACGGACGGGTGGCCACGTTCGTCGACTGCTCGCGCTTCACGCCGCCCGCGGGCACGCGCTTCCTGTGCCCCGCGCAGCCGCTCTCCCGGCGTGCGTCCGAGAGCTTCTACCAGTACGCGCCCGCGGCGCCCGCCGTGGCCCGCTTCGGCGGCCCCTCCCGCGCGCCCGCGTACGCCAACGGTGTGCTCGAACGCTTCAGCGTGGCCGCCATCACCCACGAGCCGCTGGCCTACGCCGGGGCGATCGTGCGCAGCCTCGGCTTGTACTTCTCACCCCGGCCCGGCGAAGGGTATACGCCGGCGAGCATCCGCGAAGCCCTGCTCGAAGCCAGGGGCACGCGCTCCGTGCAGCCGGCCATCGCCGCCTACTACCCCCACGATCACGGCTACCGCGGCTCCCCGTCCGCCACCGCCGCGCTCGACTTCTACGAGCGCCACACCCGCATCCAGGGCGCGCTGCTGCTCGTCATGCTCATCGCCGCCATTGCCGGGGCACCGCTGTTGGCCGGCCGCCTGCGGGCGGCGTCGCTGCTGTTCACCCTCACCGCCGTCTGCTCGGTCACGCTGGCGGCCGCCGGCAACAGCTATGACGCGCGCTACGGCTACCCCGCCTTCGGCCCGCTCGCCGCGGGCGCGGCGCTCGGCGCGTGGGCGATCGCCGGGCGCCTCACCCGAGCTCGTGGGCGTCGAGGTACTCCTGAGCCAGGCGCTTGGGCGCACGGGCGAGCCACGCCTCGATGATCAGCTCCTCGAGCTCGCGGGCGGGAATCCGCTCGAGGCGCACGAGGATCGCCGGATAGCCGTGGAAGTGCGAGGTCGTGAAGTACACCCGCGGGTCGTCCCCGAGCAACGCCTCCTTGGCCCCCAGGTGCTCCACGCGGGCGCCCAGGATCGGGCCCTCGGGCGCGGCCGCGCCCAGCTCCGCCACTTCCTTGGGGCGCAGCGGGCGCTCCCACACGAACAGCTTCTCGCGCACCCGCCATTGGGCCGAGCCCCGCGAGGAGCGCTCGCTCGACTCCGGCAGGGCGAGCGCCACGCGCCGCACGTCATCCCAGCTGGACATCGGCGAAACCTACCTCCTCCCCTGCCGCTCCCGCCAGCGCCCGCCGCGAGCGCCCCACACCTCGGGCCGGCGCCGCCGGCGCTCAGCGGGGCCGGCGCTCAGCCCTTTCCCCCTACGGGGACGATGCGACCGCCGCCAGCGCCGTGCGCAGCGAGGAGACCGACTGGGGGCCGTGGAGCACCGCGCGGATGTGCCCCTGGGCGTCGAGCACGAACGTGTCCGGCAGCCCCGCCCCGAGGCCGTAGTCGTTGCCCACGGTGCCTTCCTGATCGCGCAGGATCGGAAACGTCCAGCCGTAGCGGCGGATGAACGAGCGGGCGTCCCCGGTGATCGGGTCGCTCCAGTCGACGCCCACCATCCTGCCGCGGCCGGCCGGGCTGCGGTAGAAGCTCTCGAGCGCCGGGGCCTCCTGGGCACACGAGGTGCACCAGCTCGCCCAGAACACCACCAGCGCGGGGCGCCCGTGGGCGCCCGAGAGCAGGCTCGCGAGCGTCACCCGCGGGCCGCTCAGAGCTTCCGGCGGCAGCGCCGGCGCCCGGCGCCCGCCGGCGGGCGCGTGAGCGGAGGCCAGGCCGAACACCGCCAGCGCGGCCACGGCCGCCACGGCGGCGAGCGCCCCGAGCAGCACGCGCGTCCGCCTCGAGCCCATCCCAGACGCTCAGCGGGCGGCGAGCAGCGGCACGTCGTGGGCTATTTCCGCCGGCTTGAATTCGGGGGCGTACACGGTCAGGCGCTTGCCCGAGCCGGTGATCCCGTACACGATCCCGGTGTGGTTGATGAACTGGGGCTGGGCGGCGTCGCGGCTGGAGCCCACCCCCCACGCCTCCCACACCCGCGACAGTTCGCTGGCGGAGCCGATCAGGTACTGCATGCGGCCGGTCATGCCATGTCTGGCCAGGAAGGCCGCGACCGCCTTCGGCGTGTCGCCCCGCGGGTCCACCGACACGGCGATGATCTGCACCTTGGCGCGCGTGGCCGGCGCCATCAGGTTCTGCGCCACCCGCAGGTCCGAGGTGATCAGCGGGCAGATGTCCGGGCAGTTGGTGTACAGGAAGGTGACCAGCACCGCCTTGCCCCTGTAGTCGGCGATGTTCACCGGCTGGCCCAGGTAGTTGTGGAGGGCCAGCGGCGGCGCGGGCGTGGGCGGTTCGAGCACCGCCGCGGCGTCGAAGTGGGCGGCCAGCGCCTGCTCGCGCTGGGCCTTCGCGCGGGATGAGCCGCCGATCGCCACCAGCGCCACCACGCCCGCCGCGATCACTAGCGCCACCAGCGAGAGCATCACCCGGAAGTCGAGTCCGTGCTTGCGCATCAGACAGCGAAGTTAGCATCGTCGCGGCGTGCTTGCGCCGATCTCCGACGCAGCGTAGGACAACGCTCCGTCGGCAAGAGCGCTTGCACACCTGCATGTGCGATGCATCTTGCAGCGAGATGTGTTAGTTTGCCGCCCGTTCGTGCCGAGTCCTAGATCCCCCAGGGGGTCAGGGAGCGGGGGACCCACTGCAGCCGAGAGGCTGCTGGGGCGAATCGCCACACAGTGTGGCGTAGCGTAGATGCTTACGCGAGCCCGTCAGCTAACCCCGTAGGCGCCATGCAAAGGAATCAGAAAGGACGCCTCGGATGCCGGGATCCCCGCGTGATCTTGCTGTTGTCAACCACTGGAGCGCATCGCTCGAGCGCTCCCTCGCCCGCCGCGCTCGCGCCCAGGGCCGCCGGCCCCGCTACAGCGTCCAGCCCAGCTCCGCGCTGTCGGCGCTGCTCGACGCCCGCGACGGCGTCCGCCATCCCCGCAACCTCGCCGAGGACGAGCCCTGGCAGCTCTCACTCGGGCGCTCGCGCGCACGCAGACGCGCCCGCCAGCTCCACTTCGTGCCCGCCAGCTCGCGCGCCAAGCGGGTCTCGCTCGGGGCCATCGCCGCGCTCACCGTCGGACCCACCGTGGCACTCGCCAGCGGTCATTCGGGCGCCCGCGCGAGCGCCAACCCCGGCCCCGAACCGGCGACCACCACCGAACACGTGATCGTGCTCTCGAGCGGCGCCGAAGGCCGGCAGGTGAAGCTCCTCCAGCAAGCGCTCGGGGGGATCAAAGTGGACGGCATCTTCGGGCCGGAAACGGAAGCGGCCGTGCGCAGCTTCCAGGCCAGCCGGGGCCTCACCGTCGACGGCGTGGTGGGGTCGCTCACGGGCGCCGCGCTGCGCGGCGCGGTGACGGGCAAGGCGATCATGACCGACTTCAAGGCCCCCATCCCCGGGGAAGGCGAACCGGCGAGCGGCCAGGCCGCCGAAGCGCCGGCGTCGCAGGCAACGTCTCCCGCCGCGGCGAGCTCCGTCGCGGAAGGCGACGGCGGCACGGCGGCGCCAGGCGGCACGCAGTACGCAGGGGCCATCCAGGGCGCCGGCTCCACCGACGTCGCGGACGTGACGAGCGCGTCCGGGGGCGCGAGCGCGCCGGCGGGCGAAGGCGCGGCCGCAGCACAAGCAACCGCGGGCGAAACCGCGCCCGCACAGGTCCACGTGGTGGAGCAGCTCCAGGCCGCGCTGCACCTGCCCGTGGATGGCGACTTCGGCCCCGAAACCGCCGCGGCCGTGCGCCGCCTGCAGGCCCGCCACGGCCTCACCGCCAACGGCGTGGTCGGAGCGGCCACGTGGAACCTGATCGGCGTCCAGAGCGAGGAAACCATCAACCCGCCGGCCTCCGTCGCCACCGCGCCCGCCGGGGGAGCGGCCGAAGCCAGCAACAGCGAGGTCCGCGCCGTGGAGCAACTCCAGGCCGCCCTGCACCTTGCTCCGGACGGCGAATTCGGCCCCGAAACCGAGGCCGCCGTGCGCCGCCTGCAGGCCCGCAACGGCCTCAATGTGGACGGCGTGGTGGGCCCGGCGACGTGGAGCGTGATCGGCGTGCAGGGAGAGGAAACGCTGACCCCGCCGCCGACGGCGACGGCGCCGGCGGCGACACCAGCGACCGCCGCCACCCCGCAGGACCCCACGGGCGCTACCTCCGACACGGGCCTCACCCCCGGGAGCGGCGGCACGGAAAACCCAATTCAGCCGCCGCCGGTGGCCCCCGCGAGCGCCATCCAGTGGCTGCAGGCGGCGCTCCATGTGCCCGTGGACGGTGAATTCGGCCCCGAAACCGAGGCCGCCGTGCGCCGCCTGCAGGCGCGCCACGGGCTGAACGTGGACGGCGTGGTCGGCCCGCAGACGTGGGCTCTGATCGGCGTGGAGAACGCGCCCACGCTCACCCCGCCGGCCACGGCGCTCGCCACCACCCAGACCCCCGCCGGCGCGTCCGGCGCCGTCACCAGCACCGGCGGCGGCGAAGGCGAAGGGGTGGTGGCGCGCGTGATCGCGGCCGCCGATGAAATCGCCACCCGCCCATATGTATACGGCGGCGGCCACGGCTCCTTCCAGTCGGTCGGCTACGACTGCTCGGGCTCGGTCTCCTATGCCCTCCACGGCGGCGGGCTGATCAGCGCCCCCGAGGACTCCGGCGAACTGGAGTCATACGGCGAACCCGGTCCGGGGCGCTACATCACGATCTACGCCAACGCCGAACACGCCTACATGGTGATCGACGGCCGGCGCTTCGACACGGTGGCGCTCGCCGAAGACGGCAGCCGCTGGTCGGACTCCTCGGGCGACGACGGCGGCGACTTCGTGGCCCGCCACCCCGACGGCCTGTAGGCCGGCATCCATAGATATGAGGGCCTCGAACGGGACGGCCGGCGGGGCCCCTCGTCGTGCTCGGCTGGCCGGCCGCCGCGAGCACGGCGGCCCGCATCTTCTCGCGACCGCCCGTAGGATCAGGAGCGCATGCTCACCCGCTGGGGTATCCGTCTCGGCAGCTCGCTCATCGGCATCGCCGCCGGGCTGCTGATCTCGGCGGGCGCCCTTGACAAATTCTCGATCGACGTGACGGCGCTGGTCGAGGCCACCCTGATCTTCTGGGCGGTGCACTTCTTCGTCCAGGTGGTGGCCCTGCGTACCCTCGTGCGCCAGCCCTCCATCGCCCTCGCCGGGCTGCTCGCGCTCGCCTCGACGATCGTCTCGCTGATCATCGTGGACGTGATCGTCAGCGGCCTCACCGTCCACGGCGCGCAGACGTACGTGCTCGCCACGCTCATCATCTGGATCACCACCGCCACCAGCTCCACCATCGGCGCCCGCGCGCTGCGAGCCCGCCGCCGAGACTGAGCCCACGCCGGCCGCGGGTGCCGGCCTCCGCGCGGGCGCTCCCGGGACGGGTCCCGTCTCCGCGCGTGCTCCCGGCACGGGTCCCGTCTCGACACGGGTGCTCACGGGCACGGTTCCCGTGGCCGCGCAGGCGCTCCCGGGCAAGTCGCCAAGCAGCATTCGCCGCCGCTGGGCCCACGCCGGCCGAGCGTCCCGTCCCAGGCGCCTGGGAGCCTCCCCCGCCGCTTTGCACACAACGGCGACGGACAGGAGGCGCTTTGGTGTTGGCGCGGGCACACACGTTCACGATCGAGGGTCTGCACACGCGGCATGTGAGCGTGGAGGTGGACGTGCGCCCGGGGCTGCCCTGCTTCACCATCGTGGGGCTCGCCGACGCGGCCGTGCGGGAGGCGCGCGAGCGCGTCCAGGCGGCGATCCGCAACTCCGGGTACGCGTTTCCCGCCAAGCGCATCACCGCCAACCTCGCGCCCGGCGATGTGCGCAAGGCCGGGCCAGGCCTCGATCTGGCGCTGGCGTGCGCGGTGCTCGCGGCCACCGGTCAGGTGCCGGGCGCGGGACTCGAGCGGGTGGCCCTGTTCGGCGAGCTGGCACTCGACGGCGGTGTACGGCCGTCGCGGGGGGCCCTGGCGGTCGCGCAGGCCACGCACGGGGCGGGCATGCCCGTACTGGCGCTGGCCCCGGGGTGCGCTCGCGAGGCGCGGCTGATCGACGGTCTCGAGGTGGCCGCGGTCGGGCATCTGCGCAGCGCCGTGCGCGTGCTGGGCGGCGGCGCCGGTGATCCCCTCCCCGAGGCCGCCGCCACGCGTTCGCCCGCGGACACGGGTATCGACCAGCGTGGGCTCTCCCCCACCCTTCCGGGGCCCGATCTCAGCGACGTCCGCGGCCAGCACCACGCGGTGCGGACCGTGGTGATCGCCGCGGCCGGCGCCCACAACGCCCTGCTGAGCGGACCCCCCGGGATGGGCAAGACGATGCTCGCCCAGCGCCTGCCCTCGATCCTGCCGCCGCTCAGCGGCGCCGAGGCGGTCGAGGTGACACGCATCCACAGCCTGATGGGCGCGCGCGTGCACGCGCTGGCGGTCAGCCGGCCGTTCCGCGCGCCCCACCACTCGATCACGCCCGCCGGGCTCGTGGGCGGCGCGAGCGGCGGACGGGTCGGGGAGGTGGTGCTGGCGCACAACGGCGTGCTGTTCCTGGACGAGCTCTCTGAGTTCGCCCGCGCGACCCTCGAGGCGCTGCGCCAGCCGCTGGAGGACGGTCGCGTGGCGATCGCCAGGGCCGGCCACGCGACGGTGTACCCGGCTCGCATCATGCTCATCGCCGCCACCAACCCGTGCCCGTGCGGTCACGCCGGGGACGGCGAGCGCTGCGACTGCAGCGAAGCGGACATGGCGCGCCACCGCCGGCGCCTGAGCGGACCGCTGCTCGACCGCATCGACCTGCTGGCCAACCTCGAGCGCGAGACCGGCGACGGGCCGGCCACGGGCGCGCCGGGGGCGCTCACCAGCTCCGGGCGGGCGCGCGAGCAGGTGGCGGCCGCGCGCGAGCGCCAGGCGGCACGGCTGCGCGAGGACGGGGTGCGGGTGAACGCGCACATGGACGCGCGCATGCTCGCGCGCCACGTGCGGCTGGACGCGCACGGGCAGGAGATGCTGGGCGCGGCCCGCCGGCGCGGTCTGCTGAGCGCCCGCGGCGAGCATCGCGTCCTGCGCGTGGCGCGGACGATCGCCGATCTCGACGCCAGCGAGCGGGTGCGCACGTGCCACCTCGGCGCCGCGCTCGCGCTGCGCCCGGACGGAGGCCTGGCGGGCAACCGCGCGGCGTGAGCGGGCAGGACGAACGCGCGCCGGCGTCGACAGCCTGCCTGGCATGCGCCCGGCGGAGCTGGCTGCTGTCCGAGCTGGGCGGGCCCCTGGAGTACTGCGCCCGCGACCGCACGCGCCTGCTCGAGGTGCTGGCGCTCGGCGACCGCGAGCTGCTGAAGGCGCTCGCGGGCAGGCGTGCGGCCGAGCTGAGCGCGCGGTACGCGGACTTCCACATCGGCGAGCCGGGGAGCGCGCAGGACGTCGAGCGCATCTGCCGCCACTGCGCCGGCTACCCGCACGGGCTGGAGGGCCGGTACGGGCCGCACATGCTCGAGGTGCTCGGGGGCTCACAGCGCCTGGTGGAGCTCGCGGGTGGACCGTCGGTGGCGATCCTCGGGAGCACCGCCGCCAGCGACTACGGGCTGGCGAGCGCCAGGAGCATCGCGCGGGGCCTGGGCGCCAGCGGGGTGACGGTGATCGCCGGGCTCACCGACGGGATCGCGGCCGCCGCCCACACCGGGGCGCTGGACGCGAACGGCGCGAGCGTGGCGGTGATGGGTGGCGGGCTCGACGTGGCGTGCCCCGCGCGCAGGCGCTCGCTGTACGGGCGTATAAGGGAGCGCGGCTGCGCCGTGTCGGAGCTGCCGGTGGGCTCCCGGGGGCGACGCTGGGGGCAGCTCGCGAGCGAGCGGATCGTGGTGGAACTGGCGCGCGTGACGGTCCTGGTGGAGGCCGAGGACACGCCCGCCGGGCTGGCGGGGGCGCGCCTCGCGCAGGCCCGCGGGCGCACGCTCGCGGCGATCCCCGGCCGTATCTGCTCGCCGCTCTCGCGGGGCACCAACGCGATGCTGATGGAGGGCGCGAGCCTCGTGCGCGGTGCACGCGACGTGCTCGAGCTCCTCGGCCCGCTCGGTGGGTCCGGGGTTGCGCCGGCGACCGCGTCCACCGGGCTCGCCGGGCCCGCGAGCAACCCGCTCGCCGGCCTCGGGAGCGACCCGCTCGCCGGCCTCACGACGGGCCTGCGGGCGACCCTCGAGCGGGTTGGCGCGGGATGCGACACGCCCGATCGGCTCGCGCGGGCCGGCGAGGATCCCGCGGCGGTGCTCCTCGCGCTCACCGAGCTGGAGCTGCTGGGGCTGGTGATCCGCGGCGACGGGGGCCGCTACGTGCCGTGCGAGCCACTGACGGGGATGTAACCAGTCGTTTATTACATTGCAGGCATTCTCAAGAGTTAGGCTCAAATCGCCGACCCCTGAAGCGAGATGATGGATCAGCTCACAGCCGGGGAGCGATGATGGGCGCGTCGGCGGAACGGGGACCACCCGCCACGGGTCACACCGAGCAGGAAGTCCGCCGCCTCGGCGACGCGCTCGGCGCGCGCGTGGACGACGTGCTCCGCCGCACGGCGTCGCTCGGGGCCAAGGCCAGCCGCAAGCCCGGCACGGCGCTCGATCCGGCGGTCCAGGAGAGCTTCGAGCGCATCGGCAGGAGCTCCACCGGCGCGGTCGCCACGTGGATGGCCGGGGGCAACCCCCAGGACGGGCGGGAGACCGGGCGCCAGGCGTGGCACACCTACGGGCAGCTCGCCGCCCAGAGCGCCGCCCCGTTGAACGAGGTGACCAAGCGCTGCCTGCGCTGGCGCGACGCCGTCGCGGACGTCCTGCGCGACTGCGCCGGCGAGCTGGAGACCTCCACGGAGGCGCTCACGCAGGCGCTGTCCATGCTCCAGCTGACGCTCGACGTGACGCTCGTGCGCATGTGCGAGGCCTTCGAGCAGGAGCGGGCGCGGATCGCCGAGGAGCTCGCCCGCCGCGAGGAGGAGCTGGCGTTCATGGCCACCCACGACCAGCTCACGGGGCTGCCCAACCGCACGCTCATGCTCGACCGTGGCGAGCAGATGCTCGGCCGCGCCCGTCGCCAGCGGGCGCCGATCGCCGCGCTGCTCATCGACCTCGACAACTTCACCGCCATCAACGACACGCTCGGACACGCCGCCGGCGACGCACTGCTGCAGGCGATCGCCTCGCGGCTGGACGGCGTGGTGCGGGACATCGACACGCTCGGGCGGATCGGCGGCGACGAGTTCGTGGTGCTCGCCGAAGAGTTCTCCGACGGCATGGACGCCGAGCTGATCGCCGAGCGCCTGCGGGAAGCGCTGAGAGCGCCGTTCGTGCTCGCGGACGGCGAGCACACGGGGCTCACGGTCACCGCGAGCATCGGCGTGGCCAGCGGCGAGCGCACCGCCGTGGAGGACTTCTTGCGGGACGCCGACATCGCCATGCACCGCGCCAAGTGGGAGGGCAAGAACCGCCACGTGGTGTTCGAGTCGGACATGCAGGACGTGGTCCAGAGCCGCATGGAACTGGAGATGGACCTGCATGCCGCGCTCGCAAACGACGAGTTCTTCCTCCTCTACCAGCCCACGTTCGACCTGCGGGGGATGGTCCCCACGGGGGTGGAGGCGTTGATCCGCTGGAAGAGCGCCGCGCGGGGCATCGTGCAGCCAAACGACTTCATCCCGCTGCTCGAGGAGACCGGCCTGATCGTCGAGGTGGGCCGCTGGGTGCTCGAGGAGGCGTGCCGCCAGGGCGCCAGGTGGCGCGACGACGGACACCCGATGGGCGTTGCCGTGAACGTATCCGCGCGCCAGCTCGAGACCGACCAGTTCGTGGGCGACGTCCGCGAGGCGCTCGCCAACAGCGGCTTCGACGCGCAGGCGCTGACCCTGGAGATCACCGAGACGACGCTCATGCGCAACCCCGAGCAGACGGCGGAGCGCCTGCACGCGATCAAGGAGCTGGGGGTGCGCATCGCGATCGACGACTTCGGCACCGGCTACTCCTCCTTCGCCCACCTCCAGCGCTTCCCCGTGGACTCGCTCAAGATCGACCGCTCGTTCATCTCCCAGCTCAGCGAGAACCCCGAAGGCGAGACCCTCCTGCGCACGCTCGTGCAGCTCGGCAAGGCCCTCTCCATCGAGACGCTCGCCGAGGGCATCGAGCTCCCCAACCAGCTCTCGCTGCTCCAGGAAGAGAACTGCGACAGCGGCCAGGGCTTCCTGTTCGCCCGGCCGCTCGAAGCGGCCGCCGCCGAAGACTTCCTGCGCAACTGGTGCGCCAGCCAGCTCGACAGCATGCTGGAGGAACCCGCGCCCGGCGATGGCCCGGAGGCGCTTGCCCAGGTGCCCGCGGCCGGCGGCCCGCGCTCCCGCCGCCTGCTCACCGCGGGCGAGCAAAGCGCCTGACCCGAGCGTCAGGTCAACTGCTTCACCGACGCACCCTGCCGAGCTCGAGGGCCCGACGTCTGCTCCGTCGAAGTCACCCCTCCCCGCCCGCGCGCCCCGTCGGCATCGCTCTCCTGTGCCTGTCGGGTATCGCCTGACACGGCGGGCACGACTGCGATCGCGATCGCGGTGAGCCCCGCGGCGACCCAGAACGCGAGGTGATAGCCGCCGGTGAGAGCCGCGGCGGTGGACTGGCCGTGCGCGAGCAGGTGACCGCTGCGCGAGGTGGACAGGGTGGCGAGCACCGCCAGTCCGAGCGCGCCCCCGACCTGCGCGCTCGTATTCACCAGGCCGGAGGCGAGACCGGCGTCTCGCGGGTCGGTGCCGGACATGGCGACGTTCATCAGCGCGGGGAAGCACACGCCCGCACCGACACCGAGCAGCAGCATCGAGGGCAGCACGTGGGCGAGATAGCTGCCGTGGACCGGCACCTGCGCGAACAGGACGAGCGCGAACACGATCAGCACCAGTCCTGGCACGAGCGTGTTGCGCGCCCCGAAGCGCGTCACCAGGCGCTCGGAGTAGCCGATCGACAGGGTTCCCATCGTGAGCGTCACGGGCAGGAACGCGAGCCCGATCTGCAGAGCGTCGTAGCCGAGCACGCGACGGAGGTACAGCGCACCGAGGAAGAACATCCCGAACATGCCCGCCACGGACAGCACCTGGATGGCGTTGGCGGTGGCGACGTTGCGTGAGCGGAAGATCCGCAGCGGTACGAGCGGGTTGCGCGCGGTCGCCTCGCGCGCGAAGAAGCAAGCCAACAGCACGACCGAGAGGCCGCCGAGCTCGAGCGTGCGCCCCGCCCCCCAGCCGTAGGCGGCGGCGGGCTTGACGATCGTGTAGACGCCCAGCATCAGCGCGGACGTGATCAGCACCGCGCCCGGGATGTCCGCGCCCTCGCCGAAGCCGATGCCCACATCGCGCTCGAGCAGGCGTGAGGCAAGCACCGCCGTGGCGATCCCGATGGGGATGTTCACGAAGAAGATCCAGTGCCAGTCGATCGACTGCGTGATCACACCGCCGGCGAGCAGGCCGACCGAGCCGCCGGCGGAGGCTACGAACGCATACACGCCGATCGCCTTGGCCTGCTCGCGTGGGTCGGGGAACATGGTCACGATCATCCCGAGGATGACCGCGGAGGTCATCGCACCGCCGATGCCCTGGACGAAGCGCGCGGCGATCAACAGCGTCTGGCTCTCCGCCAGGCCGCACAGCAGCGAGGCGACCGGGAACAAGCCAATTCCCGCCAGGAAGATGCTGCGACGTCCGACCAGGTCGCCGAAGCGCCCGGCAAGCAGCAACAGCCCGCCGAAGGCGATCAGGTAGGCGTTGATCACCCACGCGAGGCTCGAGGTCGAGAAGTGCAGGTCGTCCTGGATCGAGGGCAGCGCCACGTTGACGACGGTCACGTCGAGCACGATCATCAGCATCCCCACGCACAGGACGTACAGCGCTATCCAGCGCTCGTCACGGGGCTCGGCGTCCGCGTGGAGCTGCTCCTCGGCGAGGGTGTTCACGCCCCGTCCACCGCGCTCTCGACGTGGGCGGCGAGCGTGTCCAGCAGCTCGCGCGTGCCGTGCTCGCGCTCGGCTGGCGTGTCGAGTCCGTCGAGGAACACGCCCTGCTCGGTCATCGTCAGCTTCGTTCCCGTGCCCGCTGTCTCGAACTCCACGGTCGCCACCGAAACAGAGATGCGCTCGTCGTCCCGGTACATCTCATACGTGTGGACGAACCGCTCCCCCTCGACGATGTCCCGGTAGCGAGCGGCGAACGTGTAGAGCGCGCCGTCAGGTGCCTGCACGGTCATGCGCTCGATCCCGTCCACGCGGAAGTCGAGCTCGTGATCTGGCTTCTTCAGCACGCGTGGCCCGAACCACCGTAGCTTCTCCTCGGGGTCCGCCCACGCCCTCCACACCCGCGCAGGCGCGGCCTCGTAGCTGCGCTCGATCACGAAGGTGGCGTGGTTGGTCGATCTGTCGCTCATCGTTTGCTCCTTTTCGGTGGTTCGTCGGGGTGCTCCCCCTCCGGAGACGATGCCGCGAGGTACTCGCCGAGGCGGTCGAGCCTTTCCTCCCAGACGGTCCGCCGCTCGGCGATCCATCCCTCCGCGGCCCGCAGCGCGGCGGGCTGAATGGCGCAGGTGCGAACCCGGCCCAGCTTCTCCGAGTGGACGAGCCCGCTGGCCTCGAGCACGTGCAGGTGCTGGACCACTGCGGGCAGCGACATGGCCAGCGGACGTGCGAGCTCGCTGACGGACGCCGGTCCGCGGGTCAGGCGGTCGACCATCGCCCGCCGACTGGGATCGGCGAGCGCCTGGAAGAGGAGGTTGACATTCGGATCAGCAGGTTCATATTGCTTAAGCATCCACTTAAGTATTGCACAAGTGCACGGCCGCCGGGTGCAGCCAGATCGTCGTGACCCGGCACGCACCACGGATGTTGCAGCTACGCCTATGCGCAACCTCATACGAGCATGGCCGTAAGCGGTTGCGCCTGCGAGGATCCGGTCGATGCCCCCGCCGCTCCCACCGGACCGAGCGCTCGTCCCGTGATCGCTCGGGTCGCCATGTTCATCGCGGTTTCGGTCGTGCTAGCTGGATGCGGTGGTTCGGAGTCGTCGAGCGCCCAAGCTCACTCTGTCGTCGAGCGTTATTACGCGGCCCCGGAGAGTGGAAATGGCGCGGCGCTGTGTGCGCTGCTCAGCGGCAGTGCGAGGGAAGAAATTGTGCGCTCGCTAGTGCTTTCCCCCACCTCGAGCGCGCCGTCGATTGTGCGAGGCTGATGACGGTGCCCGGACGCGCCGCCGCATTGCGCAGGCGACGGGCACTGAGATCGGGGCCGTGATGCTGATGGGCGATCGGGCGACGGTGCTCGTCACAACGCCGACGAAGGGGCGCGTGAGGTCCAGCTGGTGAAGACACCGAACGGCTGGCGCATCAGCAAGCTGACCCTCCGAGTGAGGAAGCCCATCGGCGGGTGATCTCGGGGCTGACGCGACGACTCTCGAAATACGGGCGGTCTGGGCGGCGCATCCGAGACCGGCATACCGTGCGTTTCTATCGACCCACGCTGGGCGCTGGTCAAGCAGCCGGCCCCACGCTCCCCGAGCGTCGATTCTAGGCTGCGCGGCTCCTACCAGGCCACGCACCCGTGCGAATACGCTCATAGAGCGTGTCGGGTGCTAGGTCGGCACCCCCGGGCCAGCAGACTGTTCCAAGCTCGGTATCGACGCGGGCGTCCGCGAAGCCGACAGGTGTCCGAGCGCGCTCGAATACTGGGCCGCGCATACGGCTGAGTACCTCGACCTCGCCCTCAAGACCATCAGCGAACCTGATCCGCAACGTGCCATGCCGGGGGACCTCAACTGCCGTGATGTCTGGGGTTTGACCGATCATTGCAGTGGCTCGATTCCCTGGAGTGTCTCACCTACGCGTGCTCTACGCCAGTTGTCCTGCAGCTCCGATGCGTGCAGCTCTGCCCATCCGAGCACCAGCCGTAGCTCTCGGCGCGGGAGATCTCCAACCAGAAGCTCAAGCGTATCGGTGCGGATCTTGGCACTGAACTCGCCAGCCCGTGCATGGAAATGCGGCGGCTGATGATCGTCGAAATACATGGCGATCGTGATTCCAAAGAACCTGCTGATTGCCGGCATCTCGAAATTCTGCTGGCCGGCTGCGATGGAACGGTAGGGTAGGATCTGGGACGCTTGCCACCGGCTTCGAGCGGCCACTCGGACGAGGTTTCCGAACCGCCCCTTCGACCCCAGCCGCGACTACCAGTCCCTCACACGCACCTAAACTGTCCACGATCTCCCGAGACACGTGTCCGGGATCTCCTGAGACACAACAGTAAGCGGATGAAGGGATTCGAACCCTCGACCTTCGCCATGGCAAGGCGCAGGATACGCCCCGAACCGCGTAGATACGCCCGGTTCGATGGTGCTAAACACGGCTTATATGCATGCAAACTGGTCGGTTTGGTACCCAAATCGGTACCCACCAGGGATGTGGTACCCACGTGGTACCCATGGCCTGTATGATGACGGCGACCGGAAGATCGGAGCCGCCGTGCCCGCCCCACTCCCAAACGCCAACATCGTCGTACGCGAGCATCGCGGCCAACCGTTTTACGAGGCGAAGTTCCGGCACAATGGCCAGCAGGTCAAGCGCCGCATCGGCCCGGCATGGCTCGAACGCGATCCCGCCACGGGCGCGTGGACCCGTCGCCGTGGACGGGTGCCCGATGGCGCCTACGACGAGCGCGCCGCCATCGTGGCTGCTGCGCTGCTGGTGGCCGCACACGTGACCGAGGCGGCGAACGTGGAGCGCGTCGAGCACGAGCGCCGCACACGCGGCGTGACCTTCCGCGAAGTCGCCCAGTCCTACATGCGGTGGCTGGCCGACGTAGCCGGCGCCAAGCCATCGACGCTGCGAGATCGTGAAAGCGTGCTGGCCGAGCCGGGCCTACCGTGTAAACGCGGCGAGGCAACAACGCTCGGGCATGTCATGGCTGCGCTCGGCGATCGTCCGGCCTCGAGGATCGCGACGCGCGAGGTGGACGAGCTGTTGGCGACGGTCAGCGCGACCGGCGCGTCGCCGAGCACGGTCAACAAGTACCGCGCGGTCATTTCCGCCGTGTTCAACCACGGATGCAAGCCATCCACGTTTGCGCTCCCCACGAACCCGGCGAACGGAGCCGACAAGCGCCGCGAGCCAATCCCCGGCGCGCTCGTGTTCTACTCTCCCGAGGAGATCGAGGCCATCGCCCGGGCCTTCGTGGAGGGACAACACCGCGATCCGGCGTACCCGGCGGTCAACGACGGCGAGCGGATGGCACGGCAAGCCGAGGACCGCCAGGACGCCGAGATCGTCCGCGTTGCCGCTTACGCCGGCTTGCGACAGGGCGAGCTGTTGGCCCTGCGGTGGCGCGATGTTGACTTCGCCGGGTCCGCGTTGACGATCGCGCGCGCGATGAGCGCTGGCGTCGAGTCGTCCACGAAGTCCGGCCGCGTCCGTCGTGTGCCATTGGCCGACCAGCCGGCCGCCGCGTTGGATCGCATGAGCCGACGAGATCACTTCACGACGCGCGATGACCTTGTGTTCTGCAACGTGTTCGGGCGCCCACTCGATGGCTCGGCGCTGCGTCGGCGCTACCGGCGTGCCCAGGCCGCTGCCGGCGTTCGCGCGTTGCGCTTCCATGACCTGCGGCACACGTTCGGCTCGCTGCTCGCGGCGCGCGGCGTTGACGTCGTGACGATCCAGAAGGCGATGGGTCACAGCGCGCTCAGCACGACCAGCCGCTACCTGCACGCCCGACCGGCGTCCGAGCAAGCCCAGACGTTCACGGCCGCGTTCAGGCCTAGCGTGCAGGACGGCGCCGACGCAGTCCTGGCCTGAAGGCCGTTGCCGGGCATGCGACCGGGCAGCGCCCCGGCGGACTGCTGCTTCCCCATGACGGAGAGCAGTCTCGCCAGCGCCCCGCGAGACGCCTCAGTTTCGTCGTGGGTGTCGCGTAAAGGTTGCGGGCCACGGTGGTGGCGAGGTTTGGGCGGCGATCGCCCGGCGTGTGGTCTGTGTTCCTCGGGCCGCAGGTGCTGCCGGGTGGCACTGTGGCCGCCAGGCGGCCTTTCAGGCCGCTGTAACGGCCATCTGGCGCCTGTGGAGCTTCAGTAGGTTGTGGGTGGCGGTGATCAGCCGCCATTCCGAGAGTGCCGCGGATCTGCCTCGTCGCTGGAACTGATTGATGCGCCGGTTGTGCTTGGTCTGTGCGAAGACCGGCTCGACCAGCGCCTTTCGTCGTCTGTAGAGCCCGCCGCCGTGGTCGGTCTGAAGTGTCTGGCGCATTGATGTGTAGCGTCCGCCATCCCATCCCGGGCGTGGAGTGCTGCGCTTGCCCGCGTCGGGTGGGATCAGCACCTGGACGTGCTCGTTCGCCACAACGTTGTCGATCTGCTCCTCGTTCCAGTAGCCCGAGTCGGCGAGCGCGACCTCTGGAGTATCTGTAACGCCGATCGCCTGGAGTGCTCTCTTTGTCGCCTTGACCATCGGCTCGAGGTGCCCGAAGTCCGGGGAGCTCGCGCTCACCTCGGCGGCGAGCACGATCTGCTCCTCGTTCACCACGGCCTGGGTGTTATAGCCCTGCGTGTAGCTGCGCGGGGTCTTCACGTTGCGCGAGTCCAGATCGGTCGTGTTGATCTTCCCCGCGGGTATCTCCGGCGGTTCGTATGGGCTCGGCGGGCGACTGAGCCGCCGACCCTGGGTGTCCCGTCCGTGCGCGCGATAGTGCTCATAGGCCTCGTTTGCCGCCCGCTCCACCTCGAGGTCCTGCGCCATCCGCCGCTCTGCCTCCAACAGGCGCTCGGCACGCGAGCGGGGGATCGGCTTGGCCTCGCGGCGGCGGTGCTCATCGAGCTGGTGGCGTGCCTCGCGCAGCCAGCCCTCACGACCCTGAGTCCGGGGGACGATCACCTCGGCGTCGAGCTCGATCTTCACCTCTGCCACCCCTGCCTCGCCGGCCGCCTCGCTCTGCGCGCTGCTGTTCCTCTCACGCTCGCGCTCGAGCGTTCGCTTCGCCTCTTGAAGGGCGGCACGACGGCCCTCGCTGCTCTGAAGATGCTCGGGCAGCTCATCGCCACGGGCGTCTCCGTAGAGCTCGTCCTCGGCCGCGTCGATCTCTGAGGCCTCTTTGATGATCTCCCGCGCGAGCTGCTCGTAGTCGAGGTTGCAGTGATGCGAGGCGTTGGCGTGAACCTTCGTCCCGTCGATCGCGATCACCCCGACCTTCACCAGGCCCGCCTGCTTGCACAGCCCAAGCACGGAGCCAAACAGCTCGGCCAGCGCGCCCTCGTGGCGGGCACGAAACCGCGCGATCGTCGCGTGATCGGGCTTCTGCTGGGCGGCGATCACCCGGTAGGCGACATCCTCCACGCACCTGCGCTCGATCCCCCGCGAAGAGCGCTCACCCCTCGCGTAGGAGTACAAGAGCAGCGAGACCATCATCGAGGGCTCAAACGCCGCCCGACCCCAGCCGTCCGCGCGGTAGGAGCCATAGAACGCCGAGAGATCCATCTGCTCCACTGAGGCCAACAAAAACCACGCGAGATGGCCCTCCGGCAGCCAATCACGCGGGTCCGGGGGCATCAGGAACGCCTGCTCACGATCACACTCAAGAAAGTTCTGGGGCATAACCAAATGCTCTTCAACCCCTCGGACGGAGCCAGGTTTACGCGACACCCACCGTCCATTGCGATAGTGAGCTTGGTGGCAGTGCAGACTCCTGCAATCGCGGTGAGGTGCAATGTTCTACGCGAGGATGTGGCGCAGCGCGGAAGGTGCATGTCCGGTCTCTTCGCGCACGACGCGGCAGAGGTGGCTCTGGTCGGCGAAGCCGAGGTCGGCGGCCAGGCGTGCGAGGTCTCGCTCGCCGCCGGCCAGTTGCTCCAGCGCGCCCCGGGCGCGTAGGCGCATGCGGTGACGGGAGATGGTGTGCCCGGTCTCGGTGCGGAAGATGCGGCTGAGGTGGTGGGGGGAGACCGCGAGCTCGCGGGCGAGGTAGGGCAGGGAGCGCTCGGGGTTCGCCGCGAGGATCTCACGCGTGCCGTCGGCTACCGCGCGGCGAGCACGGGTGGCGTTAGGCCGGCCGGCGGCGAGGCGGCGAGGATCGGCCTGTTCGAGCACCTGGGCGGTAAGCACGATCGCTCGTTCCAGGGTCTCGTGCTGGTCGCCGCCGCGATGTCCTGCGCTCAGCACTTGATAGGACGGCTTTCAAACCCACTAAGTCAGTTGACAATGCGGGTTCTGGAGATCTCTCCGCGCGAGGTCTCGTCGCAGTCACTCATTGAGCGCACCGAGCCAACGCGCCTCGGCAACGGGGTCGTCTTGCGCGCGGTTCTCACGATTCTGGCTGATGGCCGGCCGAGATCGGTGCGCGAGGTTCGCTCTGCGGTCGAGAAACACCTTGGACGTCCGGTATCGATTCACTCGGTCAACTGGTGCCTTAAGCACAGGTTCGCGTGAGAACCCACTCCGCTTTCAACGGCTTGCCCGTGGCGTTTACAGACTCCAGCCCCAGGGGTCCGGCGACGGCGTATGGGCGAACTGATCATCGGTCTCATCGTGAAGGGCGACGATTGGCGGACGATCGCTTGTCGTTCAGGGCGAGCCTGTCGCTCCGGCGGTGGGCGATGGATGCTCGCCGCGCCGAGCGGTAGTCACGGGCTATGTCAGTGTCTCGACGGCGTCGACGGCGGCCTGTACGGTCGGGTAGGAGTGAGTGATGGCTGGGTCGTCGATGACGCTCTGCAGGATGTCGCGTACTTGGCCGATGTCGTGGGCGAGCAGCAGTTGCACGCCGCGCCGGCGCAGGTTGTCGGCGAGTGTTGCGAGCGTCCGCGCGGCAGTTACGTCGATGAATGGGATGGTCTCTGCGTCGAGGATTACAGCTGTGATGCCGTCTGCTTCGGCGGCGTGCAGGATGTGGGCCGTAGTGGCGTCCGCGTTGGCGAAGTACAGGCTGCTCTCGATCCGCAGGACCGCGATGTGCGCTGGAAGCTCGTTGGCGGGGTGGCGGTCGATGTCGCTGTAGATTCCGTCCGGCCCTGGCTCGCGCCCAAGCACTGCGATGTAGGGTCGCGAGGCGCGATAGATCAGCAGGAGCAATGAGACGCTGATACCGATGAACAGGCCCGGAAGTGTGTCGAAGACGGTGACGCCAAGTACTGCCGCGATCGCCGCGATGAAGTCTGGGCGCGCGACGAATCCGAAGTCCTTGCCCAACCGCTCGGTGTGAGCCTGGTAGAGGTCGATCAGCGCGCGGTAATCGACGAGCTCGATCACGGCGGCGATGACGATTGCGGCGAGTGTCGTCTCGGGCAGGTCTTCGAACAGGCCAGTGAGCGCGAGAAGAGTGACGATTGTCAACCCTGCCACGATCAGCCCCGAGAGCTGGGTGCGCCCGCCCGCGGACCCGTTGACCGCGGTCTTGGAAAGGCTGCCGTTGACGACCATGCCGCTCGAGAGACCGGCCGCGATATTCGCGCCACCGATGCCGAGCAGCTCGCGGTTGGCATCGATCTCGTAGTGCTCCCTCGCCGCGTAGGTCTTGGCCGCTCCTAGGCCCTCTGCGAACCCGACGAGCATCACTCCGATACCGCCCGCGATCAGCGTGCCGAAGTCCTTTAGGTGCACGTTCGGCGTACCGAACGTTGGTAGGCCGCTCTTTATCGGACCGACGATCGAGACGCCGTGTTCGTCGAGGTTCAGAATCTTGACGGCAGCGATACCAAGTAGCACAGCGATGAGCGACCCGGGGATGATCGGCACGAGTCGGCGAAGAAATAGGATGAGCACGAGCGACAGTGCGCCGACAAGCAGCGTCGTGACCTGGGTGTCACCGAGATGGGTGATGACGTGCCAGAGCTGTTGGAAGAGGTCACCAGTGCCCTTCTTGACGCCAAGGAGCTTCGGGACCTGGCCGATGATGATGGTTAGCGCCAAGCCGACGATGAAGCCCTTCATCACCGGCTCGGAAATAAAGTTCGCCACGAAGCCGAGCCGCAGCAACCCGGCCAGCAGCGCCGCGAGGCCGGTGGTGATCGCGAGGGCGGCTGTCATCGCGGTGAAGCGGTCGCTGCCGACGGGCACGAGTGCCGCAACGGTCGCCGCCGAAAGCGCCGCTGTAGCGGACATTGGGCCGGCGATCAGCTGGCGGGAGCTGCCGAGCGCGGCGTACACGATCAGGGCACCTGGGGCGGCGTACAGGCCCACCACAGGGGAAACACCCGCAATCGAGGCGTAGGCCAGGGCCTCAGGCACCAGCACCGCCCAAACCGTCAGCCCGGCAATCAGGTCGCCGCGCAGCCAAGCGCGGCGATAGCCGTGCAGAGAGAAAAAGAGCCATTGCACGGCACAGAGCCTACGGACCGCCCCGGTGTTTTGGGCGACGAGACTATCCAGCTCCACGAACGATGCAGCGAAAGCCGATGTGGCTGGTAGAGGTGTCGATCGCCTCGGGCTGGCGCGCGGCCGGGCGGTAGCGCAGGCAGTAGCTTGGTGAGCAGAGATGCGAGCCGCCCTTAATCACCCGGCGGAGAATGCTGGCGCCGGGATCTCCGAGGTCAAAGGTTCCCTCTTGCGGCACCTCGACGCGCGGGTTAACCGACGCCTGACAGCACCGGCTCGCGGGCGCCTCCACGCCGGGGCCGCGCGTGCAGTAGTAGTCGCTCGTCCACTCCCAGACATTGCCCGTCATGTCGTGCAGGCCGTAGCCGTTGGCCGGGAACAAGCCGACCGGTGAGGTGCCGCGCCATCCCCTCGCGCCGGTGTTGCGCCACGGGAACTCGCCCTGCCAGTGGTTGGCCATCAGCTCACCGTCCGGACGCTCCTCATCGCCCCAGGCGAACCTAGCGCCGTCGAGCCCGCCGCGCGCCGCGTACTCCCACTCTGCCTCGCTCGGGAGCGACTTGCCGGCCCACGCTCCGTACGCCTCGGCGTCCTCGTAGGCAACGTGGGTGACGGGATGCTCGGCACGCTCGGAGTTCCCGCTACTGGGTCCCCAAGGGTGGCGCCAGCTCGCGCCGGGGACGTAGGCCCACCACCGGGTCGGGTCGTTCAGCGCCACGGGGCCGGGCGTGGGGTGAAATACGGCTGAGCCCGGCTGCAGGAGCGCTTGGTCGGCGTCGGGGTAGGCTGCGGGATCGGGCGCGCGCTCGGCGAGCGTGACGTAGCCGGTGTCCTGCACGAAGCGTGCGAACTGCGCGACCGTCACGGGCACGCGATCGATCGCGAAGGCGGCGATCTCGACCTCGCGCACGGGCGCCTCTTCGGGGTAGAAGTCGGCCGAGCCCATCCAAAAGCTGCCGGCCGGTAGCTCGATCATGCCCTCGCGGCTCATCTTCACAATCGTAGAAGGCTGCTCAACAACCGCCGCAGGCTCACGCGACAGCTTCGGGTTGTCCGGTTCGAACGCGTCGTGGGCGTCGATGTGACGGAATCGGCGCCGGATGGGGGGTCCGTGTAGGCAGCCGATCGCGCCCTGGCGGTCCGCTCCCTGAGTTCTGCGAGTCACATCGGCGCAGCGGCGGTGATCAAGTAATCACTGCGTCGCGTGTGGGAAGACGCGGGCCCAGTCGTTCTTAATGCTGACTACCTTCCAGTCGTGCTCGGAGGCCTCAGAGAGCGCCCGCTCGGCTCCGGCGACGTAGTCAAACTCGCGCTCGGCATCGTCGTGGAGCACAAGCAGACGCAGCGCCGGCGACGAGGCGCCTCCGGCGAACTCGAGCATCTCGATGTCGCCGTTGGCGTTGCCGCCAGCCACTAGCGGGCGCCGGCCGGTCCGGCTCCAGATGCGCACGGGCTTAGCGGGCCCGTCGTCCAGAAGCTCGGCCTCGGCCTTGTGGATGATCGTGCCAGAGCCTCTACCATCGGCCCGGTACTCGAGTGCGACTGTGGTGCCGATCACGCGGCTGGGCGGGATGCCATAGAGATGCTCGGTGACCGGGCGCAGGAAGTCCCGCGAGCCGCCGGAGACGACATAGCAGGCGAAGCCGTTGGCGTGCAGATGCTGAAGCAGCTCGATCATCGGCTGATACGCACACTGCAGGTAGGGCCGATTGAGCGTGGGGTGGCGACCTTCGTGCAGGAAATTGTTGGCGAGCTCCTCGTACTCCTCGATCGTGCGGCCCTCATAGGCCTGCAGGAGGCCGCCGGCCATTACCTGCAGATCACTGTCGTCACCGTCGTAGTGCTTGATGAGTGCGCCGCCGAGCCAGTCATAGTCCTTCTCGACGACCGCTTTCCAGGGCTGGCGCGAGACCAGCGACGGATCGTCGGACGCCATCTCTGCAAGGCGCCTAAACAGGAAGTCGGCCTGGATCGCCAGCGGCTTCTCACACCACAACGTGCCGTCGTTGTCGAACGCCGCGACCCGCTCTGACGGGGGCACATAGTCCGCTCCACCCTCGTCCGTCACGCTCTCGACGAAGCCGAGGATCGCGGCGCGCACGGGAGTATCTCGCCACGATGGAAGCGTCTGCGGGCTCATTGCGAGCGAATTAGCATCTCGGCCTGAAGCTCGAGATTCACATACGGTTCGCCGCTGACATCGACCGCGACCCGATCGATCGTTGCGCCGGTGAGCGCATACGGTGACTCACCTGGATAGTCGTCGGTCACAGGCTCGCCGGTCTGCCGTCCCACGAACAGCGGCGTGCCACCAGCTGAGTAGGCGCCGAGCTGCGTTTTGATCGCACCCTTGCCAACCTCACGCTCACCGTGATGTAGCGTCAAGGTTCCCGTGGCGCAAGTCGGCTCGCCGCCCTCCTTCTCAAACGACGCCGACAAGATCTGCTTGTCGCCGATGGGCAGATCCTCGGCCGCGACGACCATCTGCTCCTCGACGCCAACGAAGCTGTTGACATAGTGGAGCCGGTTGTCCTTGATGTAGAGGGCATGCCCGCCGAAGCGCGTCCCGTGCGCGAAGATCACACCCTCAGCTCCTGGCCCGGGAATGTCCACGAGCGCGCCGATCACGAATGAGCGGTTCCTCGTATTGACCGCCTGAAACTCGGGGACGGGCGCGGCATCGGGATAGTAAACGTAGCGGTCGCGAGGCGCGGCGAGCTGCGGGCGAGGCTCGGTGAGGATCTCGACAGGCGTGCGGTCATCGAGTGGAAAGGCGCCATTGGCGCCAGCCTCGGAAAACCAGATGTTGACGAGCTCGCGCAGCTTCTCAGGCCGCTCGGCCGCAAGGTTGTTCAGCTCCGAGCGATCAATGTCGGTGTGGTAGAGTTCCCACTCGTCTTCATTGAAGTGGCCCCAACCCGCGATACACGGATGCGTAGTGACGGCCTTCCAGCCTTCATGCCAGACCGAGCGTGACCCGAGCATCGCGTAGAACTGCGTCCTGCGGGCGGACTCGGCGTCTCCATCGTCGAAGCTGGCACGCATGCTGCGGCCGTCCATCGGCGACTGCGTATGTCCCTTGATCGTCTCGGGCGCATCCACACCGAGCACGTCGAGGATCGTCGGCACGAGATCGATCGCGTGGCAGTACTGGTCGCGCAACTCGCCCCGCGCCTCGATGCCCGCAGGCCACGAGATGATGCACGGGTCGGAGGTGCCACCGTTGAACTCGTAGCGCTTCCACATCTTGAACGGCGTGTTGAAGGCCATCGCCCAGCCGGTCGGGTAATGGTTGTAGGTTCTCGGGCCACCAAGCTCGTCGATCATCGTCAGGTTCTGCTCGAGATCGTCGGGGACGCCGTTGGCGAACTTCATCTCGTTGACCGAACCGTTCGGGCCGCCCTCCCCGCTTGCGCCGTTGTCGGACACGAGCACGATCATCGTGTTCTCGAGCTCTTCGCTGGCCTCCAGGTAGTCGAGCAGGCGCCCGATGTGAAAGTCGGCGTGCGCGAGAAATCCGGCGTAGACCTCGGCCATGCGGCAGAACAGCCTCCGCTCGTCGTCGTTGAGTGACTCCCAGGGGCGGGTGAAGTCCATTTCGGGGAACGACTGGCCCTCCGGACCCTTGCGGTTCTCGGGCGTGCCGATCGGATTGATCGGCGGGAGCTCGGTGTCCCGCGGCACGATCCCCAGCTTCTTCTGGCGGGCCAGCACATCTTGGCGCAGTGCCTCATAGCCCTTGTCGAAGCGGCCCTTGAACTTGTCGATCCACTCCGGTGGCGCGTGATGGGGAGCATGGCACGCTCCTGGCGCGTAGTAGAGCAAAAACGGCTTCTCCGGAGCGACCGCCTTGGCGTCACGAATGAACTCCAAGGCCTGGTCGGTGATGTCCTCTGTGAGGTGGTAGCCCTGCTCGGGCGTCTTGGGCTGGTTGACCAGGTGGTTGTCATAGACGAGATCCGGATACCACTGGTTCGTCTCGGCGCCGAGGAAGCCATACCAACGCTCGAAACCGCGCCCCGTCGGCCAGTTGCGCCGCGGCGCGGCGAGGTTCATCTCGTCGGTCGGGCAGAGGTGCCACTTGCCCACCATGTAGGTGTTCCATCCACGCTCGCCAAGGATCTCCGAGAGCATGCCGTTCTCCGGCGGAATAGTCCCGCTCGCGTTCGGGTAGCCGATCGACGCCTCGGTAATGCACGCCATGCTGTTGCGCGTGTGGTTTCGCCCGGTGAGCAGGCAAGAGCGCGTCGGCGAGCACAGTGCGGTCGTGTGGAACTGCGTATAGCGGACGCCAGCATCGACGATGCGGTCGATGTTCGGCGTCTCGATCAGCCCGCCGTAGCAGCTCATCGCCGAGAAGCCGACATCGTCGAGCACGATGTAAAGAACATTCGGTGCTCCCTCGGGGGCGCTGGGCGGCTCGAACGGCGTCCAGTCGGCAACCGAGTCCCTGATGTTGACGTTGATGATGCCTTTGAACTGCTCAGCCATGCCCGGCCTCCCTTTGTCCTGGTCTCTGGCCGCGGATGCGACGTGTCCACGCGCGGTCCTCCCGGAGCCAGCCTACTCCTCCCGACGCGGCGTTTCCGTGCCGAGGAACCGTCGAGCAGTCCCGCCGATCGCGCGCGGGGAGCGGATCGCACTTGGCGGTCCGCTCCCGTTGCTAGGCGTGTGGCTGGGTGTCAGGGGTTGGCGCTCCAGCATTTGCGTGTTTCGAATTCCTGCTTGGTCATGTAGGTGCCGTGTGGGTAGTAGGCGCCCATGACTGCTTCCTCGGTACCTGGCGTTATGACCTTTTCGATGCTCTGTTCGAACGTTGGGCTCGAGAGCTGGTTGCGCATGACGAGCAGGTCGAGCGTCGAGCGTCGTTCGGCTTCGTACTCGCCTTCCAGGGCGTCACCGGCGGTTCCCCAGTCGAGCCAGGCCACTCCGCAGCTGGGCTTGGCGTTCTTGGGTCGGTCCTGGGGGAGGCTGACTACGACGGTGTATTCACCGGCGGTGTTGGTTGGGACCTCTTGGTCGAACAGGCATGCGGAGTCTGTTGGTAGCAGGGGCGGGTTGGCGATCGCACCGGCGGTGCAGATCGACCAGTAGCGGACCTGCTTGCCGGCTGAGTCGTTGGTCTTGTCCTTGTTGTAGGTGCTCGGGTGGGTCGGCATCTTGGCGTGCAGCACCAGGATGTTGTGCCCTTCGGTGTTCGGGCCGATCGTCCGGTCGGCGTATCCGAGGATGTATGCGTTGGCGGGGGTCGCATAGAGGCCGCTCGTGATTGCGGTTGGCAGGGTCGCGATGGCTTTTTCGTACGGTTCGCCGGCGCCTGTGAGGAACGGCTTTTGCAGATACGCGGGGTTTCGGAACCGTTCCCAGAGGATGGGGTTCACCGCTGGGTGTGGCGCCGGCGCCAGGCCCCGAAGGTGTAGGTAGGCCGGCACGGGTGCGCCCTGGGTGGCAAACGAGATGCTCGGGACACTGTTGACGTCGTCGATTGCGGAACAGGCGGCCGCTTCTTCGCTGACCGGTTCGCCGAGCGCGGGGTTGAACGTGGGCGCGGGTAGCGGTGCACCGGCGTTGGCTTCGAGATTCTTGTCGGCCCGGTAGATGCGCATGATCATCTGCACGGGCTGCGTTTCTTCGGTTGTCCCTTCCTGGCCCACGTAGAGCGTGTTGGCTGCGGGTGTGGCGGGTGTGGTTTGGCCGCTGATCGTGATCGTGTAGGAGCGGTGCTTTGTCTTGCGGCTTTCTCCGGGCCGGAAGGGGTTGCTCGAGCCGGGGTCGGGGTTGACCTGTTCGTCAAAGATCGATGTCGCCGGGTAGCCGGCCACCCCGGCTTTGGTGACGTAGGTCGTGAGCGAGAAGAACCTTGCGTGGGGGAACTGTCCGTGCAATGTGATCGTCGCTCCAGCGGGAAGCTCGAAGGCCGTGTTGTAGTAGACGGTGTTGGTGTCTGGGGCGATGACGTTCGTTCCAGCCACCGGGTAGTTGAGTTCGTTGATTGGCCCGACGTTGGCAAACGGCGCGCCCCAGAGGCAGGTGTTAACCGGACCTTGGCCCTGGGTGCCGGGCTTGACTCCGCCGACAGCGGCCTGCCCGAGCGCAGCCGCGGGCATCGCCGCGAGCGCCCCGGTTAGGGCGAGCGCCGCCACCCATCGGAAACCTGCAGACCGACTCTTGGCGTTCGCGGTGAACACCGCTCCCTTGCTACGAAAAGCTCGCATCCTGCTCTCCCTCTCCTCGGTGTTGTTCAGCACTCCCTGACTGTCTTGAGGCGAGAACCTAACAACGTATGCAAGCTTTGTCAATTATCAATCATTCATCAAGATCAGGAGACATCAAAGTTTTCTGGGGAAGGCTTCGCGTCCCATAGACGAAAGATAGTTCGGCTATCCTTTGAGCAGGTTCCACGGGAAATCACGACGCGGGGGTCTCGATGACGGCTGGACCATCAGGGGAGCTACAGATCGCCACGATGCACGTGAGCGCGGGCGATCGAGCCCCGATCGTCAGGCGCCCCAAGCCTCAGGATGCCCTTGACCTGGCCCTCGCCACGTTCCGTAGCGAAGTCCGCGTGGAGATGGGGGCGCTTGCCGCCCAGTTGGGCATCTCCCAGCCAACGCTGTACCGCTGGGTCGGCACGCGAGAGCAACTGCTCGACGCGGTGCTTGAACGGATAACCGATGAAACCGTCGATGGCGCCCTCGATGCGGCGAGAGGGGACGGGGACGAGCGGGTGCTCGATTTCCTCCGCCGCTTTGCCGACGCGTCCGGTACCTTCCGGGCCGGACACGCGTTCATCGCGCGAGAGCCCGAACTCGCCCTCAAGCTCATCCTCTCAGAACGCCGGGGTGTCCACCGCAGCGCCACCCGAGGGTTGCGAACGATCATCGGCGAAACCCGCCGCGCTCAGGAGGCACTCGCGCTTGAGGAGCGGATTGACCTCATGGTCCAAGCCGGAACAGCGCTGCAATGGGCGACGATCGCGGCCGGAGACGACCCGCAGATCGAGGGAGCGATCGAAGTCGTCCGCGCCTTGCTCCTCGCCGGCCCTTCGATTGGCAACGGACGATCGTCAAACGGGTTCGCGAGCCGCCGATAGATGCCGCCCTGCTCCGCGCGAAGTAGCCTGGCTGCTCTACGCCCAGAGAAATGGCCGCGTACCGCGTCGAGTAAGCAAGTCCGAGTTTCCGCAACACGAGGTCGCGGATGCATGCTCCCTGAGCCTCGCGTTCGGTGCCCTCACGAGACGGCGTAACGATCGACGGTGGAAGATGACGGGGGTGGACGCCGTCTGCAAGATTCGTTGAAGGGCGTATTTCACCGCCGGGGGCGGGATAGGCTGCACAATGACCGACGCCCATCCCGACCTGGGGAGTTCTAGCCCGGATCTTGCAGCAGGGCGTTTGATGTGAGTCTTTCGTGGGCCGGCTGGCCTGTGGTCGCTTGGATCGGTCACGGCGGGCGGGGGGTGCGGGTTGGGTCGCGTTGGTCTGCACTTCGCGCCCGCCGGGGGCTTGTTGGCGGGCAGGCTTGGGGGGCGTGTCCCGTCGAGGCCCGGTTGGTGTGAGTGCGCCCGTCGGCGGGGTTAGCCGGGTGGGGCGGGGAGTGCGGCGAGGCGTTCGAATGCGCGGGTGAGCTCGGTCGCCCAGGGCCAGCTGGCTTGGATTCGGAGTGTTGCGGTGCGGGCGTGGAAGGCGAGGCGCCCGGCGACGTGGAGGATCCGGTAGCGCAGCCGCTTGGGCTCTGATCGTGCGAGCTGGCCGGTCAGCAGAAGGCGCTTCATCCAGACGAGCAGGTCGTGGGCGATCTGGATGACCTGGAGCCAGACGCGGTTGTGCTCGAACTCTTTGAAGGGCAGGTTGCGCATGCCGGTGTCCTTGTCGTTTCGGATCTGGTCCTCGACGTGCGCGCGGGCGCGGTGACGACGCTCGAGCTCGGCGGGCTCGCCGGCCTGGTCGGTCAGGATCGCCTGGAGGCGGTGACCGTCACGGTCTGTGAAGGTGAGCTGCGCGCCGGGGTGCGCGCGCTCGCGGCGCACGATCACCCGTGACCCCGCGGGCCAGCCTGTCAGGTCCAGGTGGCTGGTGATCTCCGCGACCTGGCCGTTGGTGCGTGGGGTGCCGTCCTGCTCGACCCCCGGGACCCAGTCCCTGTCAGGGATCTGGAGGACCTGGGTGCGGACCGCATCGCTCAGTTCGTAGCCGACCGAATAGCGGATCCGGGCCTGCCGGCACCAGTCGAGCAGCAAATGGCTTTGCCCGGCGCTGTCGGCGCGCAGCAGAATCCTGATGCTCTGGATGTGCTCCCGGGGGATCTGCTCGAGCGCGTGTTCAGCGACCTTGATCTGGTCGGCTGCGGTGTTCGCACCGGCAGTCAGGCAGGAGTGCGACGCCGGTTCGCGCCACACCAGCTACGTCATGCTCATGCGGTCGAGCTCGCCCGGGAGGGGAGTACCGCTGAACATCATCCAGCGCCAGCTCGGCCATGCGACCCTCGGAACGACATCGATCTATCTCCAGGGCATCGACACCGAGGAGATCATCGCCGCCGTCCACACAAGGCGCGCCCCGATGATGTCCGCCACCGTCGGCCTGCGCCTCTGAAAGAACACAACACATCAAACAGCGGGCGGAGTGCCACCTCAAGCCTTCCGCCCGCCAGGCGACCGCAACTACCGGCAGTGGATATGGGAACAGGCGCCGATCACAGACGACCCAAACACCACCAATCCGCTCACAGTTCGTCCGGAGCAGGCGTCCGACGGGGCAAGGACGGCAACGACGGGCCCTCGTTCAGAGCTCCTTGCAAATATGCTGTTATGAGCATATGATTAGAGGATGGCTCGTGCGTCTACTACGACGGATGTCTTTAACGCTATCGGCGACGTGCACCGCAGGAACATCCTCGATGTCCTGATCGAAGGAGAGAGGCCGGTCGGAGCGATCGTCGACAAACTCTCGATGCCCCAGTCGCAGGTGTCAAAGCACCTGCGGATCCTCAGCGAGGTCGGGCTTGTCCGACGTCGTGCCGCGGGACGACATCGCTATTACCGTCTCCAGCCTACGTCCCTACGCCCGTTGGGCGAGTGGGTCGCAAAGTACGAAGCGATGTGGAGTGAGCGCCTGGACAGGTTGGACGACTACCTCGGCGAGCTTCAAGAAGAAAACCCTGACGAGCAACTCAAAGGAGCAGCATGACATCGACCCGGTACAGCTCAGCGACCTTCGAGTTCACCGACCGCACGGTGAGAACTCAGCGAAAGTTCGACGCGCCTATGGGGCTGGTCTTTGACGCGTTGACCAAGCCCGAGCACATCCGCGTTTGGTTCCCCGCGGATGATGCCCCCCTCCACGTCTGCGAGATCGACCTGCGAGTGGACGGGACATATCACTTCGCTTGGTACGCCCCAGGGGGCGAGGAGTGCTCCTTCAAGGGCACCTTGCTTGAGATCGAGCCGCCAGTGCGGACTGTCGCCACCTGGCTGTTCGAGGGATGGCCCGACGACGAGGCGATCCAAACCGTGATCCTGACCGAGGACGCCGACGTCACAACGATGACGGAGATCCTCGAGTTCAAGGCCCCAGCGAGCCTCGGCGATCACTTCCAAGACAACGATGGCGCGCAGGCCAGCTGGGACAAGCTAGAAGACCTACTGACACATCCGCACGCGCACCGCCCCTAGGCCCAATACCGTTGACTTAGGCTGCCAGGATGGTGATGGCGTCGTTGGGGGGCTTGGTGGGTTGTGGCGAGTCGCGGTGTTGTGGGCGCTTGACGGCCCAGTTGCTCATCTTGCGCTTGATGACGCGGGGGTTGGTGCGTAGCCGTCGTTTTTCGAGGGGTTCAGCGAGGATCTCCGCGACCGCTTGCTCGTGGGCGGTGGCGAGGCACAGGGGGGGAAAATCCCGGGTGGGAGCGGGTGCTGCGTCGTGCGGCCCGGAGGCTTCTGGTGAACGACAATCGGTCGGGGTCGATGTCGGCCTTCAGCGCGGCGTCGTGCATCAGGCGACGGATCGCGTAGTGGGTGCACAGGAAGCCGTAGGCCTCCTGGTAGACGCCGTCGGGGCTCTTGGAGCGCAGTACCACGCGCGGGCCACGTTGATGGGTCTTCAGCTCATCGATGGTGCCCTCAAGCTCCCAGCGTTCTGAGTAGAGCTCGGCGAGCTCCGCGGCGGGAGCCTGCTCGCTGTCCTGGATTGTGCAGAGCAGCCGGTAGCGCTGCTCTGCCTGGGAGAGCCCGGGATCGTCGAGCTGATAGTCGATCACGCGCACCCTGGCTGGATCACTGTGAGCATGACGGTCAGCATGCGCGTATACCGAGGAGAGGTAGGAGCCGTCCGGGAGCGTTTGCTCGCGCGGCAGGCGCATGTTCGACTTGACTCGCCAGAGCAGCTGCGCGCCGGTCTCACGGGCTGTTTTGAAGCGCTCGAAGCTGTAGAAGCCGCGGTCGGCCAGGCACAGCATCCCCGGGGCAAGCGCCCCCAACAGCTCATCTGCCAACTCATTCTCGGAGGTCTCATACGGGCCGAGCGCCGCGCTTGTGATCGCGTGCGTCCCGCACTCCGCCAGCCCGACCAGACGCAATTGCGGGAACGCTCCACCCCCCTCACGGCGCGAGGAGCCAGGCCTGCCGAATGCCTCAGCGTTCGCCTGCGTGTCGGCCACGTCAAGAGTCGTCCCGTCCAAGCTCATCAGCCGCAGATCACGCCAGAACGCCCCCCGTGTGCAAACACTGCCCAATGGCTTGGCGACCGCGTCGAAGAGCAGCCCTAGCGGCTCGGACCCCAGCCGCTGGCGTGCCCTAAAGATCGCCGCCTTGCTCGGCACCTCCCACGCGCGCTCCCAACCCGAGGCCCACGAGAGCCCCTCCACCAACTGACGCATCACCTCCTCATAGGAAGCGTCACTGAACAACGCCATCGCCAACACGTAATAGACGACGACCCGCGCCGGCAACAACCGCACACGCCGCTCACCACGCTCCACCTCCGCCACCACAGCATCCACCAGATCCGGCGGGAACACACGCGTCAAAACACCGATCGAGATGTGATCCGAAAGACGCTGATCGCTAACCGGCTTGACCCAACCAGACCGAGGCACAACCCAACCATAACCGGCCCACCGGACACTAAGTCAACGGTATTGCCCCTAGGCCGCGTCGAGCGGTGGCCGTCCTTTCCTCCGATCGCGCCCGCTTCGGACGAGCAGCAGCACTCTCGTCCGACCCGCGCGGCGGTCCTGCTTTCCCCAAGAGGGGTAGCGGCCGCTCGGAGCGTGACCGAACCCGCGCGGGACGACTGCAACCGATCGTTGAGTGCACGCGCGGCGGTCATCCCGATCGATCTTCCCCGGCCGGACCGGTCAATGCCGTTTCGATGTTCTGGCGGATGTAGAGCCTGCGCCTGCCGATCTTGACGCTCGGCAGGATGCCTCGGCGTGCCCAATCTTCGACGGTCGAAACCGGCGCGTGCAGCAGGCGCGCGACATCGCTGGCGGTCATCACGTCATCCGCTGTGAGTCGCGTTGGTCTTGCGGGTCTTGGTTGCCAGGCATACCGAGCCGCGTGTCCGGGCCGAGAGCGACTCATCGTGTCCGCTCCGGTGGTGGCGGCTGGACGACGCGGTGGAGAGTCCGGACGAGGCCGGGCAGGCGTGGCGCGTAGCGCTCGGGACCGCGGCTTGCGATCGTGCGGTCGAAGCCTGGCCAGCGTTCGTGGCCGGGTGGCTCTGGGTATGCGAGTGATGGTGTTTGTGTGCGGCTGCGACTCATGTCTCGCGCGAGGCGTTTGATCCGGTCGCTGTCGTGACCGGCCGTGCCGAGGTCAGCGCGGTTGACGTACCAGTCGGTGCCTTCGCGGGCGCGTGACGCCTCGACGTAGGCGGGCTCCTTGCTGGTCTGCCAGCCGCCCGTCACGACGAGCGTGCGGGTGACGGTCGCGCCCTGGGCGCGGTGGATGTGGCTGGCGTACCCGAGTCGCAGCGATGCGAGGTCGTCGCCGGCGAGTGTTCGCCATTGGTTGGTGGCGTCGAACTGGATCAGCACCTCGCCGGTCTCGGTCACGTCGAGCACGTCCCCACGAGCACCGTTCTCGATGCGCTTGGTGCCGAGCCGGTGGTGCTGGTCGATCATCGCTACGCGGTCGCCTGCACGGATGCCGTAGTGCACACCGGGCACCTCGACTTCCAGCTCGCCGAGTTCGCCGCGCTGCGCACGGTAGTGCTGGGCGCGAGCGTTGAGCCGGTTGATCTCGACGTTGGATGAGTCGGAGATCAGCGCAACCTCGCCGATCGGGATGGTCTCGGTCAGCGTGGCCCAGTCTTGGACGGCGTGCTCGACGGCCTGGTCGCGGGTGTCGGTCATGTGCAGCCGGCCTCGGCGGAGGTAGTGCGCCATCGCCCGGTCGGAGCGTCCTGCGCGTAGGTCTGCCCAGGCTCTCTGCTCGGCGGGGTCAAGAGTTCGCCGTACGTTCGACAGCGCCGCGCTCGGGGCGATCTCTGTGAGCCGGTCGAACATGCCGCCGGCGCCGATCGAGGGGAGCTGCGCGCCGTCGCCGATCGCCACGAGCTTCGCCCCGGCCCGGTCTACCACCTCGGTCAGCCGGTCGAGTCGGCTGGTGTCGGCCATCCCCGCCTCGTCGAAGAAGATCGTCGTGCACGCGTCGATGTCCAGCCGGCCGTGCTGCGCCCTGGCGACGAGCGCGTCGAGTGTGAGCGTCCGCCCGACAAGCGCGGGGCTGTCCTGGCCGAGGCGCTGCGCGGTCGAGCCGGACACCGCGATCCCGTAGATGCTGTGGCCGCTCAACTGCTCGGCGCGGGCGGCGGCATCGATCACCACGCCCTTGCCTGTGCCCGCTGGTCCGACGAGAGCCGCGGCGCGCTCCGGGCCGGTGATGATCGCGAGCGCGTGGGCCTGCTCGTCGCTGAGGCGCGCACCGATCCGCTCGGCGAGCTGGTCGCCCGCGACTGCTCGGGCCTGCTCACCCACGTCCCTGCCGGCTGGCTGGGCCAGCTGGGTGACCCTGCGCTCGATCGCCTGCTCTTTCGCGCGTACCGCGAGCGTCGTCATCCGCCCGCCCTCCAATGGGAGCACGCGGCGCTCCGCGACCATCCCCCGTGAGCGCGCGAGCGCGTCGGCCGGGGCGAGTTCGCCGGCAGACGGCTCAAGCAGCACAGCGCGCAGCTCGCCGGGCTCGAACGTCGCGGCATGCTCTGTCAATCGTTCTTCGGCGCGATCCTCAAGCGCACCCTCACGCCGCGAGAGGCCATCCTGCTGTCTGTCGTGTCGCTCACGAGGGAAGCTGTGGCGTGCGGCCTTCTCGTCCCACACGCGCTGCAGGTCCGCACGGGTCACGGGGAGCTTGGACTTGCGGTTCTCGAGCTTCAGCCGCTGCAGCTCGCCGCGCTCGGGTGCCCTCCCCCACTTCGCCCGGAAACGCTCAGCCGCCGCCGCGACCTCACGGCTACGCGCAGAGAACGCATCGATCAACCCCTGCGGCACCCCTGCGATCTCGAAATACCGGCCCTCCTTGCCGGTGCCCGCATCGATCTCATAGCCGCGCTGCGAGAGCTCGTGTGCGAGCGCGGAACGGTAGAACGCGCCGACCTCGCGAGCGGAGCGGAAGATCGGCCGCGAGGCGACCGCGACGATCCGCTCGTCCTCTCTGACCGCGCTCGTGACGACCACATGGCTGTGCAGCTGCGGGTCCGGGGCATCGCCATCCATGACGCCGCGCGCAGTCGTGTGCAGGTACTCCGCGGCGATCAGCTCGCGTGCCGGCTCCTCCACGACCCCGGCGCCATACCGGCGCCTGACCGTCGGGACCGTCTCGGTCATGTGTTTGATCGCCTGCTCGACCGCGCTCCGGTGCGCCTGCTCGATCACACCGCGCTCGTGCTCGTCGCCGAGCGCCCACGTTACCGACACCGACTTCGGGGCACTAAACGTCACGTCGATTCCACCACCTCGGCTGCCGTCCGCGCCGGCCCGCCGCAGCCAGCCACCACCCCTCGGGTGTCTACCCTCCATCAGGGCGATGAAGCCCGGGCCGTCGACGACGCTGCTCTCGATCCCTAGCTGGGCGAGCGTGTCCGGCGAGGCGAGCCAGCGGCCGGGTGCCTGCGCCGGCTCACCGCCGGGCGTCAGGTAGTAGTCGCCGCGCTCGGGCTGGACCGTCTTGCCCTCCAGATACCGGGCGTACCCGCCGCCTTTGGCGGCACCAATGCTGGAAGCGGTCACCACTGCTGTTATTGGCCGCGAGGCCGCTGAGGCGGCCATCGAGTTTCGGGTCTGCGCCTTTTCACACCCGCTACTGACCCCAACCGCCCTGGACCGGCCAACGACTTTCGCTCGTGGGCGAGCAGCTCGGACAAGGAGGCGAAGCCGACGCCTCCGATGCAGCTAACGGCGGCCACCGGCCGCAACCACTCCCGACGCCCGCGGCACCCCTACGGCTCCGCGCGCCCTATACCAGCGACACGCGCGGCTCCTTACCGCTGTTTACGGCTCGGTCTTCCCGCCGGAGCAAGGTCGTCCCCCGCCGCCAGGACACAGCGCTCGCACAGCACCCGCAGGGTTGTGCATGTGGTCTGTTCTGCTGTGCGTCGGCTGAGGTGCGAACGGCAGCGAGGTCGCGGCGCAGCAGCGGCTTGGGCGCGGCCCGGGCGCTATCGGGTGGGTCGGCTCAGGTGGCAGCGACGACGACCGCGTAGCCGTTGCCTTGGAAGGACTCCAGAGCGTTGCAACGTGCGCGCTTGCCGATCAGCTGCGGCTCGTGGCCGCTGGGTGTGATGTCGATCGCGAGCTCGACCCCGAGTGCGTCTGAGATGCGCAGGAGCATCGGGAACGTCGGGTTGTGCTCCCCGCTCTCCAGCCGCGCGACGGCTGGCTGGCTCATCTTCAGTCGCTTGGCCAGCGCGGTCTGGCTGAGGCTGTGCTCTGCACGGTAGGCGATCACCTTCACGGCGACCGCGCGAGCCAGGGCCGTGCGCTCCCACTCCCTGCGGTACTCGGGGTCGGCGTCGAGGTGCTCGGCGAGCACCTCCTCGTGAGTGGGCAGATCGGATAGCTTCACGTCGAGCGACTATACCAAACTTGTGATAGCCAGGCCGAGCGTCACCGCTCGATCTCGGCGAGCCGTGCCTTGGCGGCGCTGACGGCGCCGTCGAACCCGGCCTTGTCCTTCTGAGCCTCGGGGGCCACGGCGCCGATCACGAACACGTCGCCGATGCGTTCGTAGATGCACCGCCACGGGCTGCGCCCTGCCCGCGGGCGCAGCTCACGCAGCGAGCCGCCTGGGTCGCCCATGACCTTGCTGGAGTGCGGGAAGGGGAGCGTCGGGCCGAGCGAGGCCAGCTTGTCCACGGCGTTGTCGATCGCCTTGAGCTCCTGTTCCGGTACCGCGTCCGCCTCGATTCGGGCCTTCGGGTGATAGCGAACCCGCCAAGAGCCGTGCGGCGCCGGTGGTTGGCGCGCCGCCTCGGAGCCTCTTTTGCGCTTGCTCATCGTCCACGCCCTGAGCGCGAGGTCGAATCGATCATGGACGCAACGCTATGAGCCTTCACGGACGAACAACGCGCCCTGCACGTAGCCTCCGGCCATCCGTGAACCCAGACGGCAGGGAACCGTTGTGCGTAAGTTTGGTACCCACAGGTGGTACCCACGGGCCGCGACGCCACACGCCGCCCCACCCCAGAAACAACAAAACCCCCCGAAATCCGGCGGTTTTGTCTAAAGCGGATGAAGGGATTCGAACCCTCGACCTTCGCCATGGCAAGGCGACGCTCTAGCCAGCTGAGCTACATCCGCGGGTGCCGCCATTCTAGCCCGCGGTCGGCGTCCGCGCTCACACCTGTCTAGCTCGTGGTGGGCCTGCGGGCGCGGATCTGGTAGACGGCCAGGTCCCCCGCTTCGAAGCCCCGCCCGGCGGAGCGCAGGTACAGACGCCACACGCGCGTGCGCTCAACGCCCGCCACCGCCTCCGCCTCTTCGAGATGATCGTCCAGGCGCCGTGCCCAGCGGCGCAGGGTCTCCGCGTAGTCCTCGCGGAAGCCCTCCACGTGCCCCGTCCAGAAGCCGGCCCGTTCGAGCGCCAGCTGCACGCGGGAGAGCGGCAGCGGCTCGCCGTCGGGGAACACGTAGCGGGTGGAGAACAGGTCATCGAGCGAGTTCGCGTCGGGGTCCAGGGCGGCGATCGCGTGGTTCAGCAGTTTGCCGCCCGGACGCAGCAGCGAGAACAGCGTGCGGGCATACCGGTCGATCTGGTTCTCGCCCACGTGCTCGGACATGCCGATGCTGGAGATCGCGTCGAACGAAGCCACCGGGAGCTGGCGATAGTCCTGCACGCGGATCTCCACCTGGTCGCTCAGGCCGGCCTCGGCCACACGCTCTCGCGCGCGCTGGGCCTGGGATTCCGACAGCGTGATGCCCACCACCTGCACGCCGTACTCCCGCGCCGCGTGCATCGCGAAGCTGCCCCAGCCGCAGCCCACGTCCAGCACCCGCATGCCCGGCTCCAGATCGAGCTTGCCCGCCACCAGCTCGAGTTTGGTGCGCTGCGCCTCCTCCAGCGTCTGCGCGCCCCGCGAGAACACCGCGCAGCTGTACGTCATCGACTCGTCGAGGAACAGCGCGAAGAAGTCGTTGCCTACGTCGTAGTGGTAGCGCACCGCCGCCGCGTCCCGCTCGGCGCTGTGCAGGTGCCCCCGGAGCAGCAGCTCCAGGTCGGGACGGCGCGGGAGGCCGCCCGGCAGCGCCGCCACCGCGGCCGTGGCCGCCAGGCGCACCTGGTCGGCCCGGGTCAGCGGCGGCGGATCGAACTCATCCACCACCCGCAGCGCGCCGTCGAGGTCGTCCACCGCCAGCGAGCCTTCCACGTATGCCCGGCCGAGACCGAGGGTGCCCGGGGCCGAGAGGATGTGCGCGAGCGCCACCGGGCGCCTGACGAAGAACGTCGGCGCCCGCTCCACCGTCGCCTCCACCGCGCTGCCGTCCCAGAAGCGCACGTTGAACGGCCGCGAGGGGAACACCCGCTGCAGCTCACGGCCAAGGGGTTTGCTCAGGCGCAGGATGGCCACGGCCCGTACGATCGCATATGAGCGCTAGCCCTTGAAGGCCGAGCGCCCGTGATCGCCGAACGGCTCGTCCCGCTCGCGTACCGCCTCGCGGAAGCCCGCCTGCGCCGCGCGACCCTGGAACGCGTAGCCCTCGGCCGTGTGGCGGGCGATCCCGTCGAACACCGTCCCCAGCGCCTGGGTGGCGTGCAGCCCTTGCGCGAACACCGTCTGGTTGACCAGCAGCTTCATCATCATCAGCTGGTTGACCGGCACACGGGCGATCCGCTGGAGCAGGATCTCGGTCCGCTCCACCAACCGCTCCGCCGGCGGCGCCTCGATCGCCAGGCCCCACTCCAGCGCCTGCCCACCCGATAGCGAGTCCCCGGTGAACAGCAGCCGCTTGGCCCGCTGCGCCCCCACGCGGTGCGCCCACAGCGCCGTGGTCGGCGAGCCCCACACCCGCGCCGGCGGATACCCGATCTTGGCGTCCTCGGCGATCACCAGCAGGTCCGAGCACAGCGCCATGTCAGTGCCCCCCGCCACGCAGAAGCCGTGGACCATGCAAACCACCGGCTTGCCGCAGTGGAAGAGGCTCATGAAGCCCCGTACGTTGCGGGCCATCATCGCGTAGTCCACCATCGGGTCCCACGTACCGCCCGGATCGTGGTTGGCGGCTATCACCGCCGGGTCGAGCGGCGAGCCGGCGGGCGGGCCCTCGATCCCCGTGCGCTCCGCCCCCTGTCCCTCGGCGCTCTCCACCAGGTCGTAGCCGCCGCAGAAGCCCGGGCCGTTGCCCGCCAGCGCCAGCACGTGCACCTGCGGATCGAGGTCCGCCCGCTCCACGCACGCCACCAGCTCCTCTATCAGCCTTCGCGTGATCCCGTTCCCGCGCTCGGGCCGATCGAGGGTGATCCGTGCCACCCGCCCATCCACCTCGTAGCGGACCACCGGCGCCTCCGTCATTCCCGCCCACTCTAGTCGCAGGCCCACCATTCCTTGCGCCACCGCACGAGCGGGAGCATCAAACCGCCCCGCCGCACGGGCGCGAGCGCCGGCGCACGGTCGGCCGGCCGCACATCAGCTAGCCTGAGTCCATGGGCCTGTTCGGCAGAGACAAGACCACCATGGTCGAGCCCGGCGCCGCCCTCCCCGGACGTCCGCAGGCGATGGCCGTGCCCGCCCGCCACGAGGTCCTCGGCACGCCCCTCGAGGGACCCTTCCCCGATGGCGTGGAGAGCGCCATCTTCGGCATGGGCTGCTTTTGGGGGGCCGAGCGGATCTTCTGGGAAGCACACGGCGTGTACACCACCGCCGTGGGCTACGCGGGCGGAGTCACCCCCAACCCCACCTACGAGGAGGTCTGCAGCGGACGCACCGGTCACGCGGAGGTCGTGCTCGTGGCCTTCGACACCGCCAAGACCAGCTACCAGGAGATGCTCAGGCTGTTCTGGGAGGGACACGATCCCACCCAGGGAATGCGCCAGGGCAACGACGCCGGCACCCAGTACCGCTCGCTCATCATGTGGAGCGACGAGGCCCAGCGCGAGGCCGCCACGGCCTCGCTGAGCGCCTATCAGCAGATGCTCTCGGCTGCCGGCCACGGCACCATCACCACCGAGCTCGCCAAAACGGACGCCGAGCACCCCTTCTACTACGCCGAGGCCTACCACCAGCAGTACCTCGCCAAGAACCCCGGGGGCTACTGCGGGCTCGGCGGCACCGGCGTCGCCTGCCCCATCGGGCTCGCCGTGCAGCCGTCCGCCGGCACCTAGCAGCGCGAGCATCAGCCCACCAGGTCTCGGTACTCCCCTGATGGAGCGTCTACCCGCCCTCGTGATCGGCGACGGAGTCCTGCTGCGCCGATGGCTGGTGAGCGACGCTCAGCGGCTCGGCGAGGCAATCGCCCAGAGCGCCGAGCACCTACGGCCCTGGATGTCCTGGATGGCCGACGAGCCACAGGCGCTCGATGTGCGTCGAGAGCTGATCCGCAGCTGGGAGCACAGCTGGTACGCCGGCGGCGAGGTCTTGCTAGGGATCTTCGTCGACGGCCACGTCGCCGGGGGCACCGGGCTGCATCGTCGCCGCGGGCCGGACACCCTCGAGATCGGCTACTGGACACACGCGGCCTACCTTCGGCAGGGCATAGCCACGAGAGCCGTTCGTGCGCTCACGCACGCCGCGCTCGCACTCCATGCGATCGACCACATCGAGATCCGCCACGACACCGCCAACGTCGCCAGCCGCCGCGTACCCGAACGCCTCCGCTACGAACTCGTCGGCCAGGCACCCAACGACCTGCGCCTCGGACTCGCAGAGACCGGGGTCAACTGCGTCTGGCGGGCCACGCGAGGCAACTGGAGCCCGTCTGACGGGTAGGCCGGAGGTCGAAGCCCCGCTATCGGCGCACATACGACAGCGGCCCCGCCGAGGCGGGGCCGCTGTGCGTTCTCAACTCCGGGGCGGGCGAATCCGTGGGGAGATCCGCCCGCCATCCGGAAGGAGAGCTCCCCGACGACTACGCCCCGGCGCCTGCCGGCACCGTGCCCCCACCGCCGGGCTGCCACGCCGGAGCGTGGGGACCACCCAGCGTTGGCACGTCCGAGGGGTAGACCTCGTTTCCGTGGATTGCGTGATCGCCGATCTCCAGTTCCTCGTCTGAGAGACGCAGGGGTACGAAGATGCTGATCACCTTGAGGATGATGAACGTGGCCACGGCTGTGTACGCGATCACCCACGCGGCCGCCTCGGCCTGCCATCTGAGCAGCGTCCAACTCCCGCTCACCAGCAGCCCGGACTCGCCAGGCAGGTTGGCCGCACCGTGCACCCCGATGTACTCGACCACCGCTGGATCGGCCAACAGCCCGACCAGCAGACCGCCGGCCAAGCCGGCTATGCCGTGGGTGAAGATCACCCCCAACGTATCGTCCACGTCGCGGAACGGCCGCACGCGGCTGAGGTAGCGGATCGCCATCCACACGATCGTGGAGTCGACCACCCCGATGATGATCGCGCCATAACCGTTGACGAAACCTGCCGCCGGGGTGATTCCCACAAGGCCTGTGATCATGCCGTTCACGGCCCCGATCATCGATGGCTTGTCGCGGAAGATGTAATCCCACGCGATCCACGTCATCATCGCCACCGCGGTGCACAGGTTCGTGTTGAGCACCGCCGCCGAGGCGTCAGCGCCGGCGTAGTAGGAGTCCCCGCCGTTGAACCCGTTCCAACCGAGCCACAGCAGACCCGCTCCACACGCCAACATCAACAGGTTGTTCGGCGCATCGATCTCGCGATCTCGCTGCAATCGTGGACCGATCACAGCCGCGAACACAAACCCTGAGACACCTGCCGACAGGTGGATCACGTAACCACCCGAGTAGTCCAACGCGCCGTGGGCAGCGAAGTAGCCGCCGCCCCACAGCAGGAACGCGTTCACCGTGTACACGGCCGTGATCCAGATCGCAACGTACGGGATCCACGCCTTGAAGTTGACGCGTCCCAGTACCGAGCCAAGCGCCAGGATCGGCGTGATGGCCGCGAACACGAACTGGAAGTACACGAGCGAGGACAGCGGGAAGTGGAACGGCGGGCCGGTCGAAACCGACGGGATTTCCGCTTGACCCTCGAGGCCTTTTGGAGTGAGCACGCTACCCGGTTCGCCCAGGAACGTCCCCAGAAAGCCTTTCGTGCCGAACACGCCCGAGCCACTGTGCGCGATCGCATGGCCGAAGCCCATTTTGAACGCGAACAGGCACCAGACGATGAGCGTCACGCAGAACGCCACGAACGTGAGCATCATCGCGTTGACCGACCAGCGCTTCTGCATCACACCGCCGTACAGAACTGCCAGGCCGGGCAGGCTCATGAGGCCGACGAACGTCGCGGCGGTCATCTGCCACGCGTTATCCCCCGCATTAAGCCAACTTGGGTATGCCAACCAGGACATATGCCTCCTATTCCTTCGCTGAGTTCGGTGAGCACCTGTCCCACTGCAGGCGGGGGTCGCGCACCGACGGTTCGGGTATGAAATCCGGCGCTTGTAAAAGCCGCTAGGGCATCCGGGCCAACACTTACCGGACCCCTTTTCGACATTTGTCTAGACGGCCGCAAAATGCGGCCGTCAACGCCCGGTTCCCGCGGCCGTCCGCGCCCTCACGGGCGAGCTAGTGGACGTCGAAGGGGTAGCGCGCGCGGGCGCACGCGGCCTTCAGTTCCTGCGCCGCGTCCCCGCGGAAGCCGGCCGGCGCGGCGCACGTGTCTCTCGCTCGGGCGCCGCACTCGTGCACGTTGGCCGCCCCCAGCGTGCTCGCGAACGTCACGTCGATGCAGCCCGCCCGGGCGGGCGCGCCGCTGGTCAGCCCGAACGCCACCAGCCCGACCACCGCGAGCACCACGCAGCTCACCACCACCGCCACGATCGTCTTCTCCCGCCGGCCCCACCGCAGCGGCTCGGACAGCCGCCGCGACTGTTCGAACATGATCATGGCCGGGGAAAGCTACTCTGCGGCGGGCTTGAACGACAGCGCCGCGGAGTTGATGCAGTAGCGCTCGCCCGTGGGCCCCGGGCCGTCGTCGAACACGTGGCCGAGATGCCCGCCACAGCAGCGGCACACGACCTCCGTGCGGCGCATGAACAGGCTGTTGTCGGGGCGCAGCTCCACCGCTTCGGCCACCGCCGGCTCGGTGAAGCTCGGCCAGCCGGTGCCCGATTCGAACTTCGTGTCGGCGTCGAACAGCACCGCGTCGCACGCCGCGCAGCGGTAGTCGCCCGCGTCCTTGTTGTACACGTAGTCGCCCGTGAACGGCGGCTCGGTGCCGGCCTTGCGCAGCACGTCGTACTGCTCCGGCGTGAGCTGCTCGCGCCACTCCTGATCGGACTTCTCCACCTTGTGCCCGCTGTGCTCGCTCGTGGACATCACCCCATGTTCTAGCACCGCGGTCGCCGCTTCGCGCTGCGGGCCCGCGCCGCCCAGACCGACACGCCAACTCCACCCGCCGCCGGGCGTATCGACGCGCGCCTCGGACGCGCGCCGCCCCACCGAGCACCACGGCAACTCCTGTTATTCTTATGTTTACGTACACGTAAGCTTCAGCGAAAGGGACGCCCACGCCGCACACGAACCCATCCGGCCGCACCGCCGCCCCCGAGAACTCCCGTTCGCGGCGCCTCGGCGTCGGCTCCTCGCACGCGCAGTACAAGTGGTGGGCGCTCTCCTGCACCAGCCTGGGGATGCTGCTCGCGGCCACCAACTCGGGCACGCTCATCATCGCCCTGCCCGACCTCGAGCGCTCGCTCCACACCAGCCTGCTCGCGCTCGTGTGGGTGATCCTCGCCTACCTCATCGCCGCCACCGTGCTCGTGCTCATGGCCGGGCGCCTGTCCGACCTGTTCGGTCGCAAGCGCGCCTACGTCGGCGGCTTCATCGCCTTCGCGCTCGCGTCCCTCGGCGCCGGCTTCGCACCCGACGCCACCGTGCTGATCGTCTGGCGCGTGCTCCAGGGCATCTCCTCCGCCTTCCTGTTCGCCAACGCCGCCGCCCTCGTCACCGACGCCTTCCCCAAGGAGGAGCTCGGCCTGGCCATGGGCGCCAACACGATGGTCGCCGCCATCGGCCTCGTGCTCGGCCCGGTGCTCGGCGGCGCGCTCGTGGCCATCTCCTGGCACTGGGTGTTCTGGTTCAACGTCCCCTTCGCCCTCGCCGGCGCCGCCTGGGGGGCGCTCATCCTGCGCGAGCTCGCCAAACAGGACACCGTCCGCGGCTACGACGTGCTCGGCACGAGCACCTTCGTCGTCGGCCTCACCGCCCTCGTGCTCGCCGTCTCCCGCGGCGGGCTCTCCGGCTGGGACGACCCGGTCGTGATCGGCGGCCTCGCCCTGGCCGCGGTGCTGCTGCCGCTGTGGGTGCTGATCGAGCGGCGCTCGCGCGCGCCCATGCTCGACCTGCGGATCTTCCGCAACCGCCTGTTCGCCGCCGCCAGCGCCGCCGCCTTCATCAACGGCCTCGCACGCTTCGCGCTCATGTTCCTGTTCGTCTTCTACTTCCAGGGCGCCCAGGGCAACACGCCGATCGACGCCGGCATCAAGCTCATCCCGCTCGCGCTCGGCATGCTCGTCGCCTCCCCCCTCGCCGGCGCCTACGCCGACCGCCACGGCTCGCGCGCGCTGGCCGCCATCGGCATGCTCGTCAGCGCCGCCGGCCTGGCCGCCATGACCACCCTCCAGGTCCACACCCCCTACTGGCAGAGCGCGCTGTGGCTGGCCATGGTGGGCGTCGGCTCGGGCATGTTCAACAGCCCCAACACCGCCGCCATGATGGGCGTCGTGCCCGCCAACCGCCGCGGCGTGGCCGCCGGCGCGCGCACGCTCCTGCAGAACACCGGCGCCGTGCTGTCCATCGCCTTCGTGCTCGCCATCGTCACCTCCTCGGTCCCCAAAGCCACGCTGTTCGCCGTCTTCTCGGGCCTCGCCAAGGGCCTCTCGCCCGAGAAGCTCGCGCCGTTCATCGCCAACATGCACACCGCCCTGTGGGCGCTCGCGGCGGTCTCGTTCGTGGGCATGTTCGTGTGCCTGCTGCGCCCGAGCCACGTGCAGGCGAGCGCGCCGGGCGCGGAGCCGTTGACAGCCGCGTCTTCCTCCCCGAGCAGCTCGCCCGCCGAGCGTGAGGGCGAGGACCTCCACGCCCCGGGGGTGCCGGCATGAGCCTGCGCATCGGCGACGTCGCCCGCCTCGTCGGGACCACCCCGCGGACCATCCGCTACTACGAGGAGATCGGCCTGCTGCCTGAGGCGCCCGCGCGACCGTCCGGCCAGCACCGCATCTACACCCACGAGGAGGTCGAGCGCCTGCGCGAGGTGATGCGCCTGCGCGACCTGCTCGGGGTCACGCTCGACGAGCTCAAGACGCTGCTCACCGCCGAGGAGGCGCGCGCCGAGGTGCGCGCCCAGTTGCAACGCGACGACGTCGAGCCGACCCGCCGCCGCGAGCTGCTCACCGAGGCCCTCGGGCACATCGACCGCCAACTCGGCCTCGTGCGCCACCGTGCCGGCGAGCTGGCCAAGCTCGAGGACGAGCTCTCCCAGACGCACAAGCGCGTCAAGCGCAGGCTGCGCGAGCTCGACGCCCACGAGACCGGGGCCTTCCCCCCTGCGGCCTCGTTGGAGGCGACCGGAGACACGCGTCCGTGAGCGCTTCAGCCGGGGCGCCGGCGGTGCTCGTCGACGACCTGGTCGTCCGCTTTGGCGAGCTCGAAGCCGTCGGCGGCGTCTCCTTCGCCGTCGCCCCGGGTGAGGTGTTCGGTCTGCTCGGGCCCAACGGAGCGGGCAAGACGACCACCATCCGCGTGCTCACCACCCTGCTCGCGCCCACCGAAGGGCGCGCGCTGGTCGCCGGCCACGACGTCCGCAGCGACAGCCTGGCGGTGCGCGCCAGCATCGGCTACATCCCCCAGGCGATATCCGTCGACGGCGCGCTCACGGCCTATGAGAACCTCGACTTCTACGCCCGCGTGACCGGCGTGCGCAGAGGCGACCGGCGCGAGCGCATCGAGCAGGCGATCGAGACGATGGAGCTCCAGCCGATGCTCGACCGCCTCGCGCGAACGCTCTCCGGCGGGATGCTCCGCCGCCTGGAGATCGCAACCGCGCTGCTGAACCGCCCCGCGGTGCTGTTCCTCGACGAGCCCACCGTCGGGCTCGACCCCACCGCCCGCAGGATGGTGTGGGAGCGCCTGGGAGCGCTGGTCGAGCAGGCCGGCACCACGATCCTCGTGACCACCCACATGATGGAGGAGGCCGAGCGCCACTGCGACCGCCTGGGCGTCATCGACCACGGCCGTCTGGTCGAGCAGGGCGAGCCCGCAGAGCTGCTCGAACGCCACGACACCGACAGCCTGGAAGAGGTGTTCACCGCCGTCACCGGCCGCCCGATCGCCGCGGCGGAGGGCGAGAAGGACACCGACGATGACGAGGAAGGGAGGCTCTCGGATGTCCGCGCACAGCGCCGCACCGCCCGCCGCCTCGGCTGACCGCGGGGCGGGCGGGCAGCCATACCTCTCCACCGGCCCGCTGGCGCGGATGGCCGCGGGTACGCTGGCGATGGCCCAGGCGGAGATGCGCAAGCTCCGCCACGATCACCTGGACATCATCACCCGCTCGGTGCAGCCGCTGCTGTGGCTGTTCATCTTCGGCACCGCGCTCAGCCGCAACCGCACGCTCTCGAGCGGAACGCTCGACTACCGCGCCTACATCGCGCCCGGCGTGATGGCCCAGGCGGCGATGTTCATCGCCATCTTCTACGGGCTGTCGGTCATCTGGGAGCGCGACGTCGGCCAGCTCCAGCGCCTGCTCGCCACCCCCCTGTCGCGCTCGTCGATCGTCCTCGGCAAGGCCGCCGGCGCGTGCGTCAGGGCGCTCGTCCAGGCCGTGCTGCTGCTGGCGGTGCTCGCCGTTGCCGGCATCGGCGTGCGCTGGACGTTCACGGGCGTGCTCGGAACGCTCGCCATGCTGATCCTCGGGACCGCCGCGTTCGCGTGCATGTCCATGCTGCTCGCCGCCGTCATCAAGGAGCGCGAGCGCTTCATGGGCGTCGGCCAGCTGATCATGATGCCGCTGTTCTTCGCCTCGAGCGCCCTCTACCCGCTGGCCATCATGCCCGGCTGGCTGCGGGCCATCGCGCGCGTGAACCCGCTCACCTACGAGGTCCAGGGGCTGCGCCAGATGCTCGTTGAATTGAATCCCGCCCCCCCGTCCGGCGTGGTGTGGCTGGACTTCCTGGTCGTGGGCTCCTTCTTCGCGGTGATGCTCATCGCCGCCACGCGCGCCTATCCCAAGGCGATTCTCTGAGCCCGCCCGGCGAGCCGCAGGACGGCCGGCGGGTCGGGACCCCGTTCGTATAGTGCGGGGCAGCAGCGAGCACGCGAACGCAAGGAGCTGAGGATGGAGCGCAAGTGGTGGACCCTGATCGCCGTATCCGTGGCGATCTTCATGCTGCTCCTCGACATCACGGTCGTCAACGTCGCGCTGCCCGACATCCAGCGCTCGCTGCACTCGAGCTTCCAGGACCTCCAGTGGGTGGTCAACGCCTACTCGCTGACGCTCGCCGCCTTCCTGCTCACGGCGGGAGCGCTGTCGGACCTGCTCGGCCGCCGGCTCGTCTTCACGATCGGCCTCGTCGTCTTCACCATCTCCTCGGCCGCCTGCGGGCTGTCCACGAGCCCGCTCGAGCTCAACCTCTTCCGCGGCGCCCAGGGCGTCGGCGGCGCAATGATGTTCGCGACCTCGCTCGCGCTCATCGCGCAGGCGTTCCACGGCAAGGAGCGCGGCACCGCGTTTGGCGTGTATGGCGCCGTTGTGGGCGCAGCCGTGGCCGTCGGGCCGGTGATCGGCGGCGTCATCACCTCGGGCATCGGCTGGGAATGGATCTTCTTCGTGAACGTGCCCATCGGCATCGGCGCCGTGTTCCTAACGCTCAGCCAGGTGAGCGAGTCGCGCGACCCGAACGCCACCGGCGTGGACTGGATCGGCCTCGTGACGTTCTCCGGTGCGCTGTTCCTGCTCGTGTTCGCCCTCATCGAGGGCAACGAAAAGGGGTGGGGCTCGACGCGCATCGTCGGCTTCCTCGTCGCCTCCGTGGTGCTGTTCGCGCTGTTCCTGATCGCCGAGCTCCGCCAGCGGCGCCCGATGCTCGACCTGTCGCTGTTCCGCCGCCCCGCGTTCGCCGGCGCGAGCATCGTCGCGTTCTGCGTATCGGCGTCGATGTTCTCGATGTTCCTCTACCTGACCCTCTACATCCAGGACGTGCTCCGCTACGACCCGCTGCAGGCCGGGCTGCGCTTCCTGCCGATCACGCTCATGACCTTCGTCGCCGCCCCCATCTCCGGCAGGCTCAGCACGCGCGTGCCCATGCGCGTGCTGCTCGGCGGTGGCCTCTTGCTGGTGAGCGCGGGACTGCTGGCGATGACCGCCGTGGATGCCAGCTCCGGGTGGACCACCCTGATCCCGGGCTTCATCATCGCCGGCATCGGCGTGGGTTTCATCAACCCGCCGCTCGCCGCCACCGCGGTCGGCGTCGTCCACTACTCGCGCAGCGGCATGGCCTCGGGCATCAACAGCACCTTCCGCCAGGTCGGCATCGCCACCGGCATCGCCGGCCTGGGAGCGGTCTTCCAGCACGAGGTCTCGAGCAGCACCACCTCGGCACTGGCCACCACCGGCGCCGGGCACGTCGTGCTCACAAGCGCCCACGGCCACCTCGCCAGCGCGCTCGTCTCGGGCGAAGTCACGCAGCTCGCGCACAACCTCCCCCTGGCCGCGCAGGCGGCCCTCGGAAGCGCCTACCGCGTCGGCTTCACCGATGCCTTCACCAGCATCCTCATCATCGCCTCGAGCATCGCCCTCATCGGCGCGGTGCTGGCGTTCGCGCTCGTGCGCTCCCGCGACTTCGTCGCCAGCCAGCAGCCCGAGACCGCGGGCGAGGCGGCGGGCGCGGACCTCGCGACGGTTTGAGCGCTAGCCCGCCGCCGTGTCCGGACGCCGCTCGTAGCCGCCGCACGCCAGCACGGGCAGGCGCGGGTAGCGGGGATACTCGGGCTCCCGGCGTGAGCGCCGGCACAGCGAGAACGTCGAGCCGCGCGTATTGCGCACGAGCTGCTGATGCTCGCAGCTCGCGCACAGGCCGACCTGGGGCGAGCGCTTCTGCCCGCTGGTGCTCGGTGTGGACATGAGGGGAGCTTACGAGCGCAATCAGGCGTCCCGGGCGGTGGCCGCGGATGGCCCACACCGGCGCCTGCGATAATCGTTGCCTATACAACTATGAGCACCTTCTACCGACTGCTCGGCTTTCTCTCTCCCTACAAGCGCGGGCTGACGATCTCGTGGGCGCTGGCGAGCCTGGCGATGGTCATGACCGTCGCTCTCCCCGCGCTGACAGGGAAGGCGGTCCAGGCGATCACCGACGGGGCCAACGGCGGCCACGGACACGCAAACGCCGGGCAGGCCCACGATCGCCACACGCTGCTGGTGCTCTCGCTCGCGATCCTCGGCGTGGTGCTGGCGCGCTGGGGGTTCATGTACTGGCGGCGCATGATCGCCGGGCGTGTCTCGCTCGCCGTCGAATACGACCTGCGCGAGCGCATGTACGCACAGCTCCAGCGCCTCGAGCTCGGCTTCTTCGACCACCAGCAGACCGGGCAGCTGATGTCCCGCGCCACCGTCGATCTGGCCGCCGTGCGGTTCTTCCTCGGCTACGGGCTGGTGTTCATCCTGCAGTCGGTGCTCACGATCGCGCTCGCCGGCGCGGTGATGCTCGCGATCAACCCCCGGCTCGGCCTGATCGCGCTGATCCCGGTCCCGTTCGTGGTCGTCATCTCCTACCGCTACGGCCGTCGCGCGCGGCCGGCCATCCAGGAGACCCAGCAGCGCATCGCCGAGCTCACCGCCGACGCCGAGGAGAACATCTCCGGCGTGCGGGTCGTCAAGGCGTTCGCCCGCGAGGACCGCCAGCTCAGCCGCTTCCGCGACACCGTGGGGCGCGTGTTCAGCCAGGCGATGGTCGCCACCCGCCTGGAAGCGACGTACAACCCCGTGATCGGCTTCCTGCCCCAGCTCGGCCTCGCGGCCGTGCTGCTGCTCGCCGGCGAAGCGGTCATCCACGCCCACCTCACGCTCGGTCAGTTCACCGCCTTCTACCTGTACGTGAACATGCTGATCACGCCGATGCGCTCGCTCGGGGTGACGCTCAACCTCGCCCAGCGCGCCACCGCGTCGGGCGCGCGCATCTTCCAGCTGCTCGATCGCGAGCCCCACCTGATCGACGCGCCCGGCGCCCGCGAGCTGCCCGCGGGCAACGGCCGCGTGCAGCTCGACCACGTGACGCTCCGCTACGAGGATCCGCACGACGAGCTCGGCATGAGCGCGCTCGAGCCGGTGACGCCCACCGCCCCCCACAGCGGGCGGGCGGTGCTGCGCGACGTCGAGCTGGACGTGCCCGCGGGGCGCACCGTGGCGCTCGTGGGCCCCACCGGCTCGGGCAAGACCAGCCTGGTGGCGCTGATCTCGCGCCTGTACGACCCGGTCGCCGGCGCGGTGCTGATCGACGGATTCGACGTGCGCGAGCTCACCGTGCGCTCCGTCCGCGCCGCCGTGGCGGTGGTCAGCGACGACCCGTTCCTGTTCTCGGCGAGCGTGGCCGACAACATCGCCTACGCCCGGGCGGGTGGGCCTCCAGTCCCGCGGGACGAGATCGAAGAGGCCGCCCACCGCGCCCAGGCGCACGAGTTCATCACGCGTCTGGCCCACGGCTATGACACCGCGGTCGGCGAGCGCGGCGTGACGCTGTCGGGCGGCCAGCGCCAGCGCCTGGCGATCGCCCGAGCGCTGGTGGCGAACCCGCGGGTGCTGATCCTCGACGACGCCACATCCTCGGTGGACGCGTCCACCGAGCGCAGCATCAAGCGCGCGCTCACCGAGGCGATGGCCGGGCGCACCACCTTCGTGATCGCCCACCGCCTGTCCACGATCGAACTGGCCGACCAGATCGTCGTGCTCGAGCACGGGCGGATCGTCGCCGAGGGCAGCCACGACGAGCTGCTGGAGCGCTCCGAGCTCTACCGCGAGATCGTGGCGGGCACGTCCTCGAGCGCCCCCGCACCCGTGATCCTCGGCGAGCGCATGCTGGCGCTCGGCACGGGCACCGAGACGGACACCGGGGGCCGGCTGTGAGCCGGACGCGCACCGAGACGACCCGCGAGGCACGGCCGTGAGCGCCCGCGGCGGTATGGGCATGGGCGGCGGCCGCGGCGGCGGGGCACGCGCGGGCCTCGGTCCGGGCTTCGGTCGCGGCGGAACGGGCTGGACCGGCGAGCGCGCGAGCCGCGAGAGCCGCGGGCGCAACCTGCGTGGCCTGCTAGCGCTGCTGCGCCCGTACCGCGCGCGCACCGCCGCGGCGCTGCTCGCGCTCGTGCTCGGCACCGCGGCCTCGCTGGCGCCGCCGCTGCTGGCCAAGCTCGCGATCGACTCGGGCATCGACAAGCACGACCTGCAAACGCTCGAGCTCGTGGTGCTCGCCTTCCTGCTCTCGGCACTGCTCGTGTGGCTCACCACCTACGCCCAGACATACCTTGTGGGCTGGGTGGGACAGCGAGCGCTTGCGGATCTGCGCATCCGCATCTTCGAGCACCTGCAGAGCCAGCCGATCGGCTTCTACGAGAGCCGCCCCGCCGGCGTGCTGATCTCGCGGATGACCAATGACGTGGAGGCCCTGGAAAGCCTCGTGACCGACTCGGTGGTGACGCTGTTCCAGTCAGGTCTCACGCTGATCGGCGCGGTCGGCGTGCTGCTCTACCTCGACGTCAAGCTGGCGCTGCTGACGTTCTGCGTGGTGCCGTTCGTGCTCGGGGCCAGCATCTGGTTCCGACTGGTCTCCGCCGGCGCCTTCCGGCGCACGCGTGAGACGATCGGGTCGATCACCGGCTACCTCCAGGAGACGCTGTCGGGCATCCGCGTGGTGCGCAGCTTCGGGCAGGAGCCCGCTCACGAAGCCCGCTTCGCGGAGCTCAACGAGGACAACCGCGTGGCGAACATGGTCACCGTGCGTCTCAACGCCACGTACTTCCCGGGCGTGGAAATGCTCTCCGGCGTCGCGCTCGCGCTGATCGTGCTCTACGGCGGCTACCAGGCGATCGACGGCCACATCACGGTCGGCACCGTGGTCGCGTTCGTGGCCACGCTGTCGTTCCTGTTCGAACCGATCCAGCAGCTCTCCCAGCTCTACACCACCTACCAGTCCGGGATGGCCGCCCTGGAGAAGATCTTCCAGCTCCTCGACGTCCAACCCACGCTCCAAGACGCCCCGAACGCGCCCGCCCTGGGGCCGATCCGCGGCGAGGTTCGCTTCGAGGACGTGTCCTTCGCCTACCGGCCGCGGGCCCGCGGGCGCGGGCAGAGCGCAGCCCACGCGGCGCCCGGCGGCAACGGCAATGGCAACGGCGCGGGGCCGCTCGCGCCGACCGAGCCGGAGGAGGTGCTCGCGCTCGAGCACGTGGACCTGAACGTGCCCGCCGGCCAGACGATCGCGCTGGTCGGCGCCACCGGGGCGGGCAAGTCGACGATGGCCAAGCTCGCCGCCCGCTTCTACGACCCCACGCGCGGGCGCGTGCTGGTTGACGGCCACGACCTGCGCGAGGTCTCCAGCCACTCGCTGCGCTCGCAGATGGGGATCGTGCCGCAGGAGGCCTTCCTGTTCTCGGGCACCGTGCGCGAGAACATCGGCTTCGGGCGCCCCGACGCCGACGACGAGCAGGTCCGCGCCGCCGCCGCCGCGGTGGGCGCCGAGGAGTTCATATCCGAGCTGCCCCGCGGCTTCGACACCGAGGTGGGCGAGCGCGGCGCCCAGCTGTCCGCCGGCCAGCGCCAGTTGATCGCGTTCGCCCGCGCCCTGATCGCCGACCCCCGCATCCTGATCCTCGACGAGGCCACCTCCAACGTTGACCTGCACACCGAGGGCCGCATCGAAGCCGCCATGCGCCGGCTGCTCGCCGGGCGCACCTCGATCGTCATCGCCCACCGCCTCTCCACCATCCGCCAGGCCGGGCGGATCGTCGTGCTCGAGCACGGTCGTATCGCCGAGCAGGGCACCCACGATGAGCTGATCGCCGCCGACGGGCGCTACCACGAGCTGTACCGCGACTGGACCTCGCAGGCTGCGGCGTAGCAACCGGCTCTTGCAGCCCCTGTCCCCCACCCGCCCAGCGGTCCGTGCGCTGTGTGTCGAAATGCACACACCGGCGGGAGACCTCCCACTAGTTTGATGAAAGGGAGTTGCCTGCAACGGAAAAGCAAGGGGACTGAGATGCTGAACGACATAACGCAGGAGGTCGGCTGTGACGGCTGCTCCGTATCCACCGCCGAGGGCGAGATGGACGCCATCGCCAGCGCCTGGCTGGTGGACGCGCATGCCGTGCCTCGCCGGCACATCTGCCCGGTGTGCCTTGCCGGCGCCGGCGAGGTCAGGGCGGAGCGCTCGGGGGTCGAGCGCGATGGCGCGCGGATCGGATCTGCGCGCCGTCGCGCCGGAAAGCTCGGACTCGCGCCGGGGTGAATGCCTCTGCCGTTTCGGCGTCTACGGACACGATCCTCGCCGGGTCGTAAGCGACGCCGCGGCGAGGGTCCGGCGCGTGAACCGCTCGGCCTACGGCCTTATGATCGGGAAGCGGTCCTACCGGCCCTTCCAGCGTCACCCGCCCAGGAAACGCGCACCCCTAGCACTGAAGACAGCCATGCATAGTGAGTGTGGGCGATGGCGCGGAGGGCGGCCCGACGCCGACGCCGTTGGTTGCCGTGACGGTGAACGTGTAGGTCTTGTCGAGCGTAAGCCCGGTGACCGTGATCGGGCTGCCGGTACCCGTCGCCGCGGCAGATACCCCGCCGTCGGATGAGGATGCGCTGAGCGCATAGGACTTGATGGGAGATCCGTTCGAGGCCGGAGCCGTGAAGCTGACACTCGCTTCACCAAAAGCCACTTCAGTGGCGCTCACCACAGCAGGCGCGCCGGGGACGCCGATCGGGGTGACGGCGTTCGAGGGTGCCGATGCAGGCCCCGTGCCCACGTTGCTCGTGGCAGTCACCGTGAAGGTGTAGCTCGTTCCGTTTGTCAGGCCCCCGACCGTGATCGGCCCGCTGCCACCGAAGGCGGTCGCGCCTCCCGGCGACGCGCTCACGGCGTAGAGCAACACGACTCCGCCGTTCGCCGGCGCCGCGCCGAAGTTGATCGTCGCCTTCCCTTCCCCGGCAAGTGCGGTCACGCTCGTCGGCGCGCTGGGAACATCGTAGGGGGTCACGGCGGCAGAGGGTGCGGACGCTGGCCCCGTGCCGATGCCGTTGGTAGCGGTCACCTTGAACGTATACGCGGTCCCCGGTTTCAGGCCGGCAACTGTGATCGGGCTTGCGGCGCCTGTCGCGATCCTGCCTCCGGGCGATGTCGTCACGGTGTACTCGGTGATCGGCGACCACGGCGGCGACGGAGGCGGCGTGAAGCCAACCACCGCCTCGCCACGACCCGCGATCGCGACGGCGTCGGTGGGCGCATCCGGGCTCGCCGCCGGCGTCACCCTGTTCGACGGGGTCGACGGTGCCCCGGTGCCGATTTCGTTCGTGGCCTTCACATCGAACACGTAGGATGTGCCGTTCTTGAGACCTTTCATCGTGATCGGCGACGCCCTCCCGGTGGCGTGCTCGCGACCGGGGAAGGCCGTAACCGTGTAGCTCTCGATCGGCGACCCGCGCCGGGGCGCGGCGAAGCTCGCCGTCGCCTGATGATCGCCGGCAGCAGCCCTGACGCTGGTCGGCCGGCTCGCGTTCTGTACACATGGGCCCCCAGCTGAACAGTTTGCCCTGTAGGTCAGGAGCACCCAGCCATTTCCGTGCTGCACTCCGGTCCGCAGGACCGCGCCGCTCGGGCCGTAGCTGCTTCCACCACCGCCGCCGCCGCCGCCCAAACCTTGGTACGGGTTTATGGAGTAGCTAAACCCAGGGCCTGCTTCGCCGCCGCCGCCGCCACCACCACCATAGAAGCCGCCTCCTCCTCCGCCGCCGCCGCCGCCGATCCCCGGAGGAGAGCCGGGGTCCCCACAGCAATTCCATACCCAGCTGCCGCTGCCGCTGCCGCCGCTGCCGAGCACGCCGGCTGTGCCGTAGTAGTAGCTGTTGCAGCCCTCACTGTTGCCGCCAGCAGACTGAGTGCCACCGTACCCGATGCCTTGCGGCGTTTCGAGCGCGCCGGGGTCCGAGTCGATTTCCCACGGGTTCAGCGGCGCCCACGCGAAGTACAGACAGGCGGACCCACCGCCGTTGGCGCCGGCCTCGCCACCGCCGGCACCGCCGGCGCTGTATCCCGGTGACTTGCCGCTGCTCCCTTCGCCGCCGCCGCCGCCACCACCACCGGCTACGAGCACCCTGTTCTTCAACCCAAAGGGGAACACGCGGATATCCGAGGCGCCACCGCCACCGCCGCCGTACCATGTCCCGAGCGCGCCGACGCCGCCGCCCGCGCCGCCGCCATTCCAGCCGCCACGGGCGTTCTCGGGCATGCCGCCGAGATTGATCTGGAGGAGCTCGCCCGGTTTGACCGCGAGCTTCGCCTTCACCTCACCGCCCAGGCCGCCCGCCCCCTGCTCCGCAGCGTTAGCGCCCTGAGCGCCGTACAAGCGGACGTTCAGCGAGTACACGCGCCGCGGCACCACCCAGAACTGGGGGGTACCTTCGTTGCCATACAGGCCGTCATAGACGACGATCAATGCCTTTGCCGCTGCCGGCGGCGCCCCGATCGGGCCGAGGTTGACGAGCGTCGAGCCGGCCAGAGCCAGCACGGTCACAAAGACGGCACGCCTGGTGTGCAAGGAGCGGATCAGTTCCCCCGTGATCGGTCTTTCGGCGAGTGCGAGATCCTACCACCCGCCGGGCTGGGATCACGACGGGCCCAAACCCTGGCCCACAGCGCCCTCAGGAACTCGAAATGCCCGGTGTTGACGGGGCGCAACCGTACTCCGGGACAGGGACTCGAACCCCAAATTCCTGCTCCAGAGGCAGGCGTGTTGCCAATTACACCATCCCGGACCGAGCGCTCAAGGATAGCCGCCGAGGCGTTACAGCGGACGCCCTGAGAGGCGGGCGCACCGCACCGCTGGACCGAGGCTCAGAAGGCCGCCGGCTGCCCGTTGGGCGCGAAGTACGCGGTGATCGCGTCCTCGAGGCCCGGGTCGAGCACCAGCAGCACCTCGTCACCCGCCTCGATGACCGTGTCCGCCTTGGGTACGAAGCCGGAGCCTTCGCGCAGCACGGAGATGATCAGGCTGCCCTCCGGGAGGTTGATGTCGTTGACTTTCTCGCCGACGGTGGGGGCGTCGGGGGCGACCTCGAGCTCGATGATCTCGAGGCGCTCCTCTTCGAGCGCCAGCAGGTGCACGAGCCCGTAGCGGGGCACCTCGTGCTCGATCAGGCGCAGGATCAGGTCGGTGGCGGAGACCGCCGGCTGGATGCCCAGCAGGCGGAAGTGGTCGTGGTTGCGCGGGCTGTTCACGCGCGCGATGATCCGTTCGCACAGGTACTTCTCCTTGGCGACCTGGCATACGAGGATGTTGTCCTCGTCATCGCCGGTCACCGCGATCACCAGGTCGGCGCGCTGGATGCCGGCGCGCTCGAGCACCCACAGCTCGGTCGCGTCGCCGTACTGGATGGCGTGCTCGAACTCTTCCTCGTTGGCCAGGTAGCACGTGCGGGAGGACTCGATCACCGTCACTTCGTGGTCCTTGGAGATCAGCTCCCTGGCGAGGTTGCGCCCGACCTTGCCGGCGCCGGCGATGATCGCGTACATGGGCTAGGCCGCCTCGGGTTCCATCGCCCGCGGGCCCGCGAGCGCCCGCTCGAACATGTCGATCGCGTGTTTGGTCGGGGAGATCGTCTGCAGGCCCTGCTCGCCGTACCAGTCGGCGCGCGCCGGGTCCATCACGCGCACGATCACCTTCTCGACGCCGAAGCGCTTCTGGGCGATCTGGGCGATCACCAGGTTCGTGTTGTCGCCGGCGGTGGAGGCGATGAACGCGTCGGCCCGCTCGATCCCCGCCTGCACGAGGGCATCGGTCTCGAGCGCGGTGCCCACCGTGAACTGGCCGCCGGAGTCCTCCCAGCTCCTGCCCTGGCCGGCGTCCAGCCGCTCGTGGGAGAGCGGATCCTCATCGAGCACCGAGACCTCGTGCCCGGCCGCCAGCGCAGACTTGGCGACAGCGGCGCCGACGCGGCCGGCGCCGACGATCAGGACGAACATGCAGCTTCACAGACGAGCATACGAGCGCAGGTTAGACGATCGGAGCGCCGGGCCGGTGGGCACGCCTGGCCAGCTCCACGCGCGAGTCGCGCGCGGCCGGCGCCGTGACGATCACGCGGCAGCTCGCCTTGCGCACCACGTACTTGGTGACGTCCCCCACGTAACCCTCGAGTGGCCCGCCCCGGCCCCCCAGGCGCGCGCCGCCGCGGATCGTTGACGGTTCCTCGGCACCGAGCACGATCGCCTCCACCCCACGCCGGCGCGCCTCGTCCACGATCGCGTAGCCGGCGCGGCGGGTGCGCACGGTCGCGGTCGCCACCTGTACCCCGTTGTACTCCTCGCCGACCGCCTTCGCGCGCGCGAGCACCTGGCGGGCGTGCTTGATCTGCGCCTCGGGCAGCCGCGCGTCCAGCGGCAGCGACATCGGGATCACGAACATCCACACCGCCTCGATCGTGGCCGCATCGATCGCCGCCGCGTCGGTCTGCTCGGAGGACACCAGCAACGCGGCAGTCTGCACGATGTCGTCGTCGAGGTCGGTGCCGAACAGCGGCACGAGCACCGAGCCGTAGTCGCGCTCCTGGGTCGGCTCGGCGCGCAGCACCTGCGGTGCGACGGTCACGCGCCGCAGCAGGGAGGTCTCGTCGGCGCGCCGGTAGATCACATACAGGGCGAGGCCGAACAGCATCCAGCCGAGTCCGACGTAGCGGGCCTGTTCGTGCAGGACCAGCACCGCCACGAGCCCGGCCGCCGACGCGAGCGCCCCGAATGCCGCCGGCAGGGGCAGCTCGCCGCCCCTCAGCTGCACCGACAGGGGGATCCGGTAGGGACGGTCGCGATCGGGCTCGGTGTAGCGCAGACGGCAGATCGACAGGTGCGCGATCGTGAACGCGAGGGTCGCGCCGACGGCGTAGATGCCGACGAGGAAGTCCAGGTTCTCGGTGGCCGCCAGCGCGGCGGCGAACAGACCGGCGAGGATGATCAGCACGTACGGCGTCGAGCGCACCGGATGCAGGCGCCCGAGACCGCTGGGGATCTGGCGGTTGGTTGACAGCGAGTAGGCCAGGCGCGAGAGACCTAGCATCGCCGAGTTGGCGGCTGCCACCAGCGTCACCGCGGCGGTGGCCGCGATCACATACATCAGCCCCTGCCCCAGCCAGTGCGGGTGCACGCGGCTGACCACGCCGATCATCGGGTCATTCAGGTAGCGGGTGGCGAGCTCGGTGTGCCCGTCGTGCACCGGCAGTGCCGTCAAGGCGACGAGCGCGATGCCGACGTACAGGAACGCGACCGTCGCCGTCGTGCTCCCCACCAGGCGCTTGAGCCCCGCGCGGCTGATGCGCACGTCGCCCGCCAGGCCCGAGGCGGACTCCAGGCTGGTGAAGGCGATCACCACCACGGTCATCGCGAAGATCAGACGCGACCAGGTTGGCGCGGTGCCCAGATGGATCGGGTTCAGCAGCGTATGAGGGTCGAAGAACAGGATCAGCCCGAGCACCACGATGAACGCCTGCAGCGCGAGGTCGCACACGAGCAGGATGCCCACACGGCGAATGCGGCGGGCCCCGAAGCCGCGGATGTTGCTGAGCACGATCAGCGAGATGAACGCCAGCGACAGCGCCAGCGCGGCGCCGCGGTCCCCGAGCGGGCTCCAGAAGACCTTCAGGTACTGGGTCGCGGAGAAGGCCGTGACGGCGATCAGGATCGTGTAGTCGAGCAGGATCGCCCAGCCCGCGATGAAGCTGACGAGCTCGTTGAAGGCATAGCGCGCGAACACCGTCGAGCCGCCCCGATCCTGGTGCAGCGAGGCCCCCTCCACGTAGGTCATGGCCGTCACCATGTAGAGCACGGCGGCGATCAGGAACACCAGCGGCGTGAGCCCCAGGGCGTGCCCGGCGATCACCCCCAACGAGAAGTAGATCGCGCTCGCCAGCGAGGAGTAGACGATCGTGAACAGGATCGGCGAGCCGATGCTGCGCCGGGCGACCTGCCGCGAGCGCGTCGCCAGCTCCGATTGCTGCCCCCCGTTCGTGCTCAAGCGCCGCGTCTCCTTCGCACTTCCACGTACCACCGTCCGGCGCCCGCCGCGATGAACAGCGCGCCAAGCAGCAGGCGCGCGGAGATCGAGCCCGTGCCCACGCTCAGCGCCTCCACGATCAGGGCCAGCCCGATCGCGATCATCGCCAGCGAGAGCACGAACGTGCCCACGCGATGCACCTGCCTGCCGTTCATCTCATCTGAGGTTATTCCGGTGGCGGTCAAGCTGTTCCGGGCCGTGCATGCACGGCCCGGCGGGGCCGCACATGTGCTGGCCGATCTTCGATCGGTCCGAGACACGCCGCATGCGGCGTGTCTGACGGACGGCGCATGCGCCGTCCGGGCAGAGTCGCATGCGACTCTGCCCTCTCACACCTCCCATCAGGTGATCAGCGGGATGATCAGGATGGCGACGATGTTGGCGACCTTGATCATCGGGTTGATGGCCGGTCCGGCGGTGTCCTTGAAGGGGTCGCCCACCGTATCGCCGGTGACCGAGGCGGCGTGCGCGTCCGAGCCCTTGCCGCCGAAGGAGCCATCCTCGATGAGCTTCTTGGCGTTGTCCCAGGCGCCGCCCCCGGCGGTCATCAGCACGGCGAAGAAGTAGCCGACGACGATCACCCCGATCAACAGGCCGCCGAGCGCCTGCTCGTCGATCAGCCCGACGATCAGCGTCAGCCCGATCGGCAGCAGCGACGGCAGGATCATCTCGCGCTGGGCGGTCTTCGTGACGATGTCCACGCAGGTGGCGTAGTCGGGCTCTTCGGTGTAGTCCATGATCCCGGGGTGCTCGCGGAACTGCCGGCGCACCTCCTCGACGACGGCGCCGCCCGCGCGCCCCACGGCCTCGATCGACAGCGAGGCGAACAGGCACACCATCATGCCTCCGAGCAGCAGCCCGATCAGCACCGGGGGTTCGTTGATGCCGAAGGAGATCAGGTGTCCCGCCTTCAGCTCGAGTTCTTTCTCGAACCCGGCGAACAGCACGATCGCGGCGAGCACCGCCGAGCCGATCGCGTAGCCCTTGGTCACCGCCTTGGTCGTGTTGCCGACCGCGTCCAGCCGATCGGTGACCTTGCGCACGTCCTCCGGCAGGTCGGCCATCTCGGCGATGCCGCCGGCGTTGTCGGTGATCGGGCCGAACGCGTCGAGCGCGACGATCAGGCCCGTCAGCGACAGCAGGCCCACTGCTGCCACGCCGATGCCGTAGATGCCGGTGACGCCGCCGCCGGCGAGCTTCCACGAGCCGAGGATGCCGAGCACGATCACGATCGCCGGGAGCGCTGTCGCCTGCAGGCCGGAGGCGAACCCCTGGATGATGTTCGTCGCGTGCCCGGTGATCGACGCTTTCGCCGTCTTCTTCACCGGCGAGAAGCGCGTCGAGGTGTAGTATTCCGTCAGTCCGAATAGCAAGGCAGTGACGGCGATCCCGATCAGCGAGCACAGGTACAGCCGCCCCCAGCTCGGGGTGTTGACGGTGCTGCCGACCAGCCTGAAGGTGATGTTGCGCATCAGCCAGTAGGTGATCGGCGCGAACACCGCCGCCGCGATCACGCCGGAGGCGATCAGGCCCTGGAGCAGCGCGCGCTCGACGTTGTCGGTTTTGGTGCGTACCGCGAACGTGCCGATGATCGAAGCGATGATCGCCGCGCCGCCGATCACGAGCGGGTAGAGCACCACGCGCGTGGACTCGTGGAAGGTCAGCACGCCCAGCAGCATCACCGCGATCGCGGTCACCGCGTAGGTCTCGAACAGGTCCGCCGCCATGCCCGCACAGTCGCCCACGTTGTCGCCGACGTTGTCCGCGATCGTCGCCGGGTTGCGCGGGTCATCCTCCGGGATCCCGGCCTCGACCTTGCCGACGAGGTCGGCGCCCACGTCGGCCGCCTTCGTGAAGATGCCACCGCCGAGTCGGGCGAACACGGAGATCAGCGAGCCCCCGAAGCCGAGGCCGATGAGGGCATCGACGGCCGTCTTCGGGCTGTCGTTGAAGATCGATGTGAGCGCTCCGTAGTAGCCCGCGACGCCGATCAGGGCGAGCCCGACGACGAGCAGCCCGGTGATCGCGCCGCCGCGGAAGGCGACCGTGAGCGCCGGCGAGACGCCCGAGCGGGCCGCCTCGGCGACGCGCGCGTTCGCCCGCACCGACACGTTCATGCCGATGTAGCCGGTCGAGCCGGACAGGATCCCGCCGATCGCGAAGCCGCACGCGACCGCGATGTTCTGGATGAAGATCAGCGCGACGAACAGCACGACGCCGGCTATTGCGATGGTCGTGTACTGGCGGTTCAGGTACGCGCGCGCACCCTGCTGCACTGCCAGCGAGATGCTCTGCATCCGCTCGTTGCCAGGCGACAGCGCGAGCAGGGATCGCGTCGTCACCAGGCCGTAGACCACGGCACAGGCGGCGCAAACGAGGGCGACGACGATCCCATGGTTCGTCAGAAAGCTGCTCAACAGAAATCCTCCGCGGTCTGATTTGCGTGCCGCGCGAGGATGTATCGCGCGCACGTCTGACGGCCGGATCACTCAAGGGAAGAGCGTCACCGGCGCAAACGCGCGGGCAGTCTATCGTGCCGGGCGGACCGGTGCCCGCCGGCACAGCGCGCGAGCGCCGGAATGGGCGTCAGCGCCCGGGCACCCAGAGCCTGCCGCTGGACTCCGCCGGCCCGGGGCCGGGCGGTCGCTCGCCCGACGCCGGCTGCTCGCCTGCCGGCGGCCCCGAGGGTGTGCCCTGCCCGCCGGGGGCCTCCGCGCCCGGGTCCGCGGCGGCGGGTGCCCCGGGAGCGATCTCGCGGGCGTAGGACATCTGCAGCCGTGACAGCGCGTCGCGCAGGGGGCCCAGCTCCTGAGGGACACGGCGCTCGAGGATCTCCAGCAGCGCCCGCACGGCGTCGATCGCGTCGCGCACCTGCTCGAGGTCGCGCGCGTCGGAGGGCGCGTCGCCCGGCGGCGCGAGCCGGCGGGCGCCGATGTTCAGCAGCGACACGGACGCCTGGGCGATCACGTCGGTTGCCGTGATGCGGCTCAGTTCCTCTTCGTAGGCCGCGCGGAGCTGCTCCTCGGTGGGCTCGCCGGACCCTCCGGCGCCAGCCTCGCCGGAGGGCTGCCCCGGCCCTGAATCGGCGCCACCTGGGCCGCCCTGCGTCCCGTCTGTGCTCACACCGTCACCTCCTCCGTGTAGCTCGCTCTGGTCTCGTTGACGCTGGCCGCGAACACCTCCTCGCGGGCGAGGCCCGCGGCGATCAGCTGGCGCTGGCGCTGGGCGCCGTTGCGCTCGGGAAAGCTAGGGTCGATCGCCAGCTCGGCGCGCACCGGGGCGGTCCAGCCGAGCAGCCGCTCGATGGCCTCACGCGCCGGGTACTCCCGCGCGCGCTCCAGGTCGATCAGCCGGCCGTCCAGGCCGAAGCGGATCGCGCGCCACATGTTCTCCTCGATCAGCCGCGGCGCCGGGTCCGCGAAGGGCACCCCCTCATCGACGTCGCGCACCGCCTGGGCGATGCACGCGACCATCAGCCCGGCCAGCGCCTCGGACTCCTGGGCGCTCGCCTGCGCGTCGCAGATGCGCACCTCGACGGTGCCGAACCCGAAGTGGGGCCTGACCGACCACCACACCTGGGTGAACTCGACGATCGAGCTCGTCGCGCACAGGAACTCGATGTACTCGCGATAGGCGGGCCAGCCGCCGAAGGCATCAGGGACGCCACAGCGCGGGAAGCTCTTGGTGAAGCTCTGCGTTCGCGCCGAGTGCAGCCCGCTGTCGCGGCCGTCGAGGAACGGGGAGTTGGCGGAGATCGCCAGCAGCAGCGGCAGCACCGGGCGCAGGCGGTCGCACGCCCGCACGGCGCGGTCGATGTCTCTGACACCCACGTGCACGTGCAGGCTGAAGGTGTTGTTGCGCCAGGCGACGTATTTGAGCCCCTCCTCGACGCGGCGATAGTGCTCGGTGTCGATGATCGGCTGCTCGCGGTAGTCGGCCCACGGATGCGTCCCGGTGGCGCCCAGCGCAACGCCCTGCGCGTCGGCGAGCGCGAACAGGCGCCGCCGGCGCTCGCGCTGGCGGGCCAGCGCATCGTGCAGATCGGCGCCGACCCCCGAGATGATCTCGATCTCCGAGGAGATCAGCTCGCCGGCGATGCTCTCGCGCAGGAGCGGATCGTTCTCGGCGGCGGCGCGCATCTGCTCGAAGCAGGGGGCGAGTTCGAGCGTCCGCGGCTCGAGCAGCGAGAACTCCTCCTCCACCCCGACGGTGAGGTCGGCGGCGGCCGCGAAGGTCTCGGCGGCGCGATCTAGATCCAGGCTGTTCATCGCTTGACGTCTGCGGTCGGGTCGTGATCGGGGCGCTCAGCGTCCAGTGTGACGTACGGCGAGCCATGCCCACGGGCGGGCGATGGCTCAGGTCAGGTAGAAGTACAGCGCGTAGAGCAGATCGACCGCCGGGCTGGAGGTGTGGACGGTCACCTCAGGCGGGACGTCGAGCAGCGACTCCGAGTAGTTGAAGATGATCTTCACGCCCGCCTCCACGAGCTCGTCGGCGAGCCCCTGAGCGGCCTCCTGGGGCACGGCCAGCACGCCCACCACGATGTCCTCGTCCTCCACCACCTGGCGCAGCTCGGCGATGTCGCGCACCGCCTGGCTGCCGACCTTGCTGCCGAGCTTGGCCGGGTCGGAGTCGAAGATCGCCACCACGCGAAAGCCGTGGTCGGCGAAGATTTCCGAGGAGGCGATCGCCTGGCCGAGGTGACCGGCGCCGATCAAGCCGATGTTGTGCTGCCCCGCGGTGCGCAGGATCTTGCGGATCTGGGAGACGAGCGCCTCGACGTTGTAGCCGACGCCGCGCTTGCCGAACTTGCCGAAGCCGGACAGGTCGCGGCGGATCTGCGTCGAGTTGACGTGGGTGTAATCGGAGAGCTCCTGCGAGGAGATCGTCTCCTTGCCCATCTTCTTGGCCTGGGTGAGCACCTGCAGGTAGCGCGACAGACGCGCCGCCACGCCGAGCGAGAGGCGCTCGCTCGCGGCGCCTATGGCATCCCGCCCGGGCGCCAAGGCGCCTGTAGTCCGTTCTCCGTAGCTCATCGCCGGGACTCTAGACGCTCCCGTACGAGCGCCTCCGAGACATCGTATTCGCACAGCAGCTCGCCGTCCACCACCACCACGGGGATCCGCTCGAAATACGCGCGGTGCAGCTCGTCGTCGGCCGTGATGTCGAGCTCCTCGAGCGTGAACCCCAGCTCGCCCTGAAGCTCACGCAGAACGCTCATCGCCTGAGCGCACAGATGGCAGTCCGGCTTCGAGTAGACGGTGATCCTCGCCATCGCGCGCTCGGCCGAGCCTACCGGGCCGCAGGCGGCGTGAAGCGCGCCGCGCGGCCGGCCGGCTCATCGGTGTCCGGCGTCGCGCCGCCGCCGCCAGATGCCGCGCCGTTCAGCCGCGCACCTCGCCCGTGGCGTAGGCGTCGAGCGCCAGGTAGTGCGGATAGGCGAGCGGCGCACGGAAACGGGCGGCGCTGGCGATCATCGCCGCGTTGTCGGTGCAAAGCGCGCGGACGGGCACGTGCACGCAGGCGTCGAGCTCGCGCACACGCTCCCGCAGCAGGCCGTTGGCGGCCACGCCTCCGCCCACCGCCAGGCGCCCGAGCCCGGTGAGCGCTAGCGCCTGCTGGGCGCGCTCGACCAGGCGCCCGACGATCGCCGCCTGATAGGAGGCCGCCAGGTCCGGCGCCCGCGCCCGCGCCGCATCCTCACCCAGCTCGCGCAGCGTGTACAGCAGCGCGGTCTTGACGCCCGCGAAGGAGAAGTCGAGGCTGTCAGCGAAGCGCTGCCCGCGGGGTGCGCGGGCGCGATGCTTCGCGCGGGACCGCTCGCCGGGCGAACCGGGGAACGCGAAGGCCTCGGGGTCGCCGTCCGCGGCGAGCCGCTCGAGCGCCGCGCCGCCCGGATAGCCGAGGCCGAGCATCCTCGCGCCCTTGTCGAAGGCCTCGCCGGCGGCGTCGTCGAGCGTGCGGCCGAGGACCTCATAGCCATCGTGCTCGCTCACCCGCGCGAGCAGCGTGTGCCCACCGCTGGCGATCAGGCACACGAACGGCGGCTCGAACGGGCCCTCCTGCGCCGCCCCGGGGTGCCCCTCGGCGCTCGCGCCGGCGTGCCCGAGGAAGTTCGCCGCCACGTGCCCCTGCAGGTGATCGACCGGCGCGAAGGGCAGCCGCCGGGCGGCGGCGAGCGCCTTGGCAGTGGACAGGCCGACGAGCAGCGCACCGACGAGACCGGGGCCCTGGGTGGCGGCGATCAGCTCGACCTCCTCGAGCGTCACCTCGGCGCGCTCGAGCGCCTGCTCGACGATCAGGTTGACCAGCTCGAGATGATGGCGGGAGGCGATCTCGGGGACCACCCCGCCAAAGCGGGCGTGCGCCTCCTGGGAGGAGATCACGCTCGAGCGCAGCGAGCCATCGCCGTCGAGCACCGCCGCGCAGGTGTCGTCGCAACTGGTCTCGAGCGCGAGGATCGTCATATTGGTCCCACTCTCCCGGGGTTGGGCACATCGCCCAGCGAGCCTTCGAGCGTGGCGGGCGTGCGCCACATCACCAGCGCGTCCTCGCCGTTGTCCTGGTAGTAGCGCCGCCGCATGCCCGCGGCACGGAAGCCCTCGCGCTCGTACAGGTGGATGGCCACGTCGTTGGAGCGCCGCACCTCGAGCGTGAAGCGGGCACGCTCGTCGCCGACCTGCTCGTACAGCTCCGCGAGCAGCGCCGAGGCCAGGCCCCTGCGCTGGTGGTCGCTGTCCACGGCCACGTTCATCACGTGCCACACGGTGTCGTAGCGCGAGCAGATCAGATAGGCGACGAGGCGCCCCTCGCATACCGCCGCCAGGCAGATGCCCGACTGCTTGGACAGCTCCAGCACGAACATCGCCAGCGACCACGGGGTGGGGAACACCCGCCGCTCGATGGCGATCACCTGCGGCAGGTCCGGGTAGCTGAGCCGCCGAATCTCGACGGCGGGAGACTGCTCCCCCTCCCCCTTCGAAGACGATGTCGAGGACGATGCGATTGAGTGCTCGCGGGCGGATGGGTCGATCATGTGGAGGGACCTGTCGCTGTCCCCGTGGCAATCAAGGCTAGCTCCGCGTCCGGGCGACGCCGGTAGTCGGGCAGGAGCTCGTGGAGGCTCACGGGCGCGGCGTGCGCCCCGAGCTCGCAGACGTTCGCGGCGCTCACGCGGTGTAGCGGCGAGCGCTCCGCGGCGGCGGGGATCCCCGCCGCCTCGAGCTCCGCGCGGTAGCGCAGCGCGCCGTCGCCAACCGCCAGCCAGCGCCGCGGCGCGCCGCCGGCCGCCCGCTCGGCTCGAGCGATGACCCCGGGCAGCTCCCCGGGCGCGAGCGCGGCCGGATCGGTTAGCTCGTGCGGCGGGCCGGGATCGCCGGCGAGGTACGCGGCGGCGAACGCCTCGCCGCGCCGCGCGTCGAGGACGGCGAGCACCGCGCTCGGCGCCGCCGGATCCGGCGCGAGCGCTGCGAGCGCGAGCGCCTGCAGGCTCGAGACGCCGACCAGCTCGGCCGCCAGGGACTGCGCCAGCCCGCGCGCGGTGGCCACGCCCACGCGCAGCCCGGTGAAAGTCCCGGGACCGAGCCCCACCGCGATGCGGTCCACCGCGCTCCAGGCGATGCCCGCGCGTGCCAGCAGCTCGTCGGCCATCTCCAGCAGCCGGGTCGCATGCCCCGGGTGCGCGCCGGCGGGCGGATCGTCGCGCGCGTCGGTGGTCGAGCCGTCGGCGAGGCGCAGCGCGACCGCCGTCGAGGGTGTCGCGGTGTCGAGGCCGAACACGATCATGGCTGCCCGCCCGCGCCGGGCCCCGGCTCGTCCTCGGCGCCGCCGCGCTCCGAGCTGCGCGCTTCGCTGACCTCGATGCGCCGGCGATCGCCGCCGCCGTGGCTGAGCGTCACGCACAGGCGAGCGCTCGCCAGCGCGGCGTGCTCCTCCTCGGGCCACTCCACGAATGCGATTCGCCCCGGCCCGAGGTAGTCGGCGAGCAGCGCCGGGTCCTCGCGCTCGAGTCCCGCCAGGCGGTAGAGATCGAGGTGCGAGACCGTCACCCCGGCAGCCGCGTAGCGGTGACCGATGCTGAACGTGGGGCTGGTCACGGGGTCGCTCACGCCGAGCGCCCTGGCGGCACCCCGGACGAGCGTGGTCTTGCCCGAGCCGAGCTCGCCACGCACCAGCACCACGTCCCCGTCGCCGAGAGCCCCCGCCAGCTCGGCACCCAGTGATTCGGTCTCCGCGGGACCGGTTGTTTCGACGCTTCGCAAGGCCACCCGGAAACTCTAGTCCGGGGTGGCCCGCTTGGCTGCGCCCACCTGCCCGGGGACCAAAAAAAACCGGCCCGCGGGAGAATGGTGCGCGGGCCGGTCGTTTACTCCTGGAGGGATGGAGACAGGACCTTCATCGGCAGCCTTGCCAGGTGACTTTAGGGCCTGAGCGACTTTTTTCGACACCGCTCGATAAACCCCTCCTTTGCAGGGGAAACGTCAGAGCGGAGCGTCCACTGAGCGTCCAGGGGGCGACCATCCGGGGGTGCTTGCGCGACGCGCGAGCACCCCCGGCTCGCCCTCAGAAGAGACCGAGCTGGTCGACCTCCGGGCGGTGCTCCGCAGGCGCCTGCGCCTGGCTGTCGGTCGCGGGCACCGGCGCGGGCTCGGGCACCTCCTCGAGCGAGGGCTGCTCGGGCGGGCCCAGCGCGAGCAGCTCCGGCAGGCGTTGGAAGTCCTCGCGCAGCGTCTCGAGCATGCGGGGCGTGTACAGCGCGGCCGCGGGATGGTAGATCGGATACAGGCGCACCGCGCGGGCACCGAGCACGAGCACCTCGGGCTGCCCGTGCAGGCGCGTGATCCCCGTCGGATCCCCGCGCAGGAGCTTGGTCGAGAAGTTGCCGAGCGTGCAGATCACCGTCGGCTGGATCAGCTCCACCTTGCGCAGCAGGTACTCCTGGCAGTTGTCGAGCTCGATCGGCTGGGGATCGCGGTTGCCCGGCGGCCGGCACATGAGCGTGTTGGCGATGAACACATCCGCGCGGGCCATGCCGATCTCCTCGAGCAGCGTCGTCAGGAGCTTGCCCGCCCGCCCCACGAACGGCACGCCCTGCTCGTCCTCGCTCGCACCAGGAGCCTCGCCCACGAACATCAGCTCGGCGTCGGCGTTGCCCGCCCCGAACACGACGCTGTGGCGGGTGGCGGCGAGCGCGTCGCAGCGCACGCAGCCACGCGCCTGCGCGAGCACTTCCTTGAGCGCCTCACGTCGCTCAGACGGGGATCGCTCACGCTCGCCGGAGGGCACCGCGGAGATGGTAATGCTCGTGCTCACAGGGCGCGGGACGGCTCCCCTCGCGACCCGGCGCTGGGCGCCGCACCAGCGGCGGCGGGCCGGGTGAGCGATGATCCAGGCGATGGCATCGACCCCTCAGCACCCGGTCACAGCGCCGTTCGCCGGCGTCGTCGTGGCGATCCCGCACGCGCGCGAGGAGCCGGTGGGCGCGGGCAGCGCGGTGGTGGTGCTCGAGGCGATGAAGATGGAGCACGACGTGCTCGCGGAGATCGACGGCGTGGTGGGCGCCCTGGCGGTGGCTGTCGGGGACGCGGTCGAGGAGGGGCAACTGCTCCTCACGCTCGAGCCCGGCGCCCGCGACGGCCACGACGACGGCGCCCAGGCCGCGCCGCGGGCGAACCGTCCGAACCACGACGAGCAGCCCCCCGGCGAACGCGCGGATGTTCGCGCGGTGCGTGAGCGCCACCGCGTCGGGCTGGACGAGGGACGACCGGAGGCGGTCGCCCAGCGCCGCGAGCGCGGGCGTCGCACGGCGCGCGAGAACCTCGCCGACCTGCTCGACGCGGACAGCTTCGTGGAGTACGGGCCGCTGCTGTTCGCCGCCCAGGAGCGCCGGCGCGCGCGCGAGGAGCTGATCGCGCGCACGCCCGCCGACGGGCTGGTGGGCGGCGTGGGCAGGGTGAATGGCCGCCTGTGCGTGGCCATGTCCTATGACTACACCGTCCTGGCCGGCACCCAGGGCATGCGCAACCACGCCAAGAAGGACCGACTGTTCGAGCTCGCGGAGCGCCGGCGCCTGCCGGTGGTGCTGTTCGCCGAGGGCGGCGGCGGGCGCCCGGGAGACGTGGACATGCCGATGGTCGCCGGCCTCGACTGCCGCGCGTTCGAGCTGTTCGCGCGCCTGAGCGGCCTGGTGCCGCTCGTGGGCATCGCCTCGGGATACTGCTTCGCGGGCAACGCCGCGCTGCTCGGCTGCTGCGACGTGGTGATCGCCACCGAGGACGCGAGCATCGGCATGGGTGGGCCGGCGATGATCGAGGGCGGCGGGCTGGGGGTCTACCGACCCGACGAGGTGGGACCGATCGACGTGCAGCACGCGAACGGCGTGGTCGACCTGCGGGCGGCCGACGACGCGCAGGCCGTGGCGCTGGCCAGGCGCTACCTGTCGTACTTCGCGGACGGGGTGCCCGTGGGGGAGCTCGACCCGGCCGCGGCGACCGCCGACCAGCGACTGCTGCGTGACCTCGTGCCCGAGCAGCGCAAGCGCATCTACGAGGTGCGACGGGTGGTCGAGACGCTGTTCGACCAGGGTTCGGTGCTCGAGCTGCGCGACGGCTTCGGGCCGGGAATACTGACCGCGCTCGCCCGCGTCGAGGGCCGCCCGCTGGGGGTGGTGGCCAACGACCCCCGGCACCTGGGTGGCGCGATCGACGCCGACGGAGCCGACAAGGCCGCGCGCTTCCTCCAGCTCTGCGACGCGTTCGAGCTGCCCGTGCTGTTCCTGTGCGACACACCCGGGTTCATGGTCGGTCCGGAGGCCGAGCGCACGGCCACCGTGCGCCACTTCGGGCGCATGTTCCTGGGCGGCGCCAACCTGAGCGTCCCCACGGGCACGATCGTGCTGCGCAAGGGCTACGGCCTCGGCGCCCAGGCGATGGCCGGAGGCGGCTTCAAGGCGCCGCTGTTCACCGTCGCCTGGCCCACCTCCGAGTTCGGCGGCATGGGCCTCGAGGGCGCCGTGCGCCTGGGCATGCGCCGCGAGCTGGACGCGATCGCGGACGAGCAGGAGCGCGAACGCGCGTTCAACGACCTGGTCGCAGCCGCCTACGAGCGCGGCCGCGGCCTGAACATGGCCGCCTACGGGGAGATCGACGACGTCATCGACCCGGCCGACTCACGGCGCTGGATCGCCACGCTGTTCGACGAGCACAGCGGTCGCTGGTGGGAGCGGGACGGCAAGAAGCGTCCCCAGATCGACGCGTGGTGAGCTGCATCGGGCCTCTGCGATCATCACCCCTGGAGATCACGTCCGGTGATGCGGGCTTTCACTTCCGGGAGAAAGCGAGTCTGCCTTGCGCGCGAACGTCAGCGGGTGCGAGCGGGTGCATCTGATTCATGGCATCGATCAGCGACGACAGGCTCAGCTGTTCCGAGAGGATGGGCACCGCCCGATAGGTGGAGTAACCAGGCGCGAACGCGAGACGGAACACAACTTCGCTGGCGGGCGTGAGCTCCTCGACGTAGCGGGTCTCACCCCAAGCGACCACCCAGTCCCCTCCGGGAAGCAGTCGCGCGCTGCCGCAGCAGATCGAGGAGCGAATGCTGGGATCGGCGATGGTTTCGATCAGTGTGGCCGTTTGTTCGCCTTCGTTGATGCGAAAGCGCACCACGCGCGGTGGACGCACAAAGCGGCTGCCATCGTCCATCACCGACACAGTCCCGTCCGGCCAGGCACGCACGTCGTGCTGAGAGCCGAGGTCCTGCGAGGCATGGGGGTCGCCGATGATCTTCAGGCTTTGCGGTATTTGAGTGCCCCCGAGCTTCCAAACCACGTCGCCGGTGGCAGCTTCGATGTAGTAGACCGCATTGTTCTGGCGCAACGAGATGAGATAGCCGTTCTTGTATGGCATCACCGCGTCGATGTGCTGCCAGTCCCAGACATGTTCGGTCAAACCGGGATAGTAGAAAAGGGTATACGGGTAGTCGATGCTCGCGGCCTCACCTATTCGGCCGGCGGAGCTCCACGAGTAGGCAACCGAGCCATCTGGTTCGATTTCCTGAAAGCTGGCGTTGACGGTGTCCACATATTTGCCGGATAGCAGTACCGGAGCTTCGGTCTGCAAGACGTAGCTGGTGATCAGAAAGTTACCGTTGGCCAGCGGCCAGGCCTCGTGGAAATCCGTGGGCGTGCCGGAGGTGCCGAGGACGTTTGCCAGGTTGCCGTCCAGACCGCGCTGTTCCACACGCACCCTGCCGGGCAGTCCAAAGGCATAGTACCCTCCGGTGTCGAGCGCCCAGGATAGATCGCCGTTTGGATCGAGGTCGGCGTCAACTGCTATCCCTTGAGGAGGGTGATACCACCACACCGGAACGCCGTTGCTGTCGAAGATCGCGACGTAGCAGTGCGCGGGGTTGGCAGCTAGGGGAATGTCTTCACAGGGAGTCATCAGGTAGTACGCCGCCTGCCTGGCTCCATCGATCTGGGCTGTGTACTGGGGAAAAGCGGACGGAAGGCAGCGCACCGTGTATGTCCTCGCGCTGCCACCGGTACCCACCTGAATCGCGAATGCCTGCCCCGAGGCCAGCGTTACGTCCGCCACGAAGTTACCGGTCTGAGCGGGAGCGCCGTCGACCGATACGGGATTGCCTTCGGCGCGGACAGAGACTTCCACGCGTCCGAGCGGTTCGCAGCGGGTCACATAGTCGGGAACGCTCGACGAAAACGACGGCTGCAGCGTGGGCGCCGTGCCGATCACCGGTTCTGCTGCAAGAGCGCAGGCCGGCACGAACAGGCAGCTTGCCAGCAAGCCCGATACCGCCACCGCAATGGCTGAGCGGACGCTGCGCACATACGTGGCCGAGCTCCCCTGCGTCGCGTTGCTCCCCATCCCCGATGTCCGTGGCACACTCGACCCCCTTGGCTTGGTCTGGGGCGCACCTACCCGCGGGCTCAAACGATACACGTGGGCCGGTGCCACGACATATCCAATCAGAACCCGACCATTCAAGGCCCGCTGGCAGGTCAAACCAGCGGCGGCGCGCTGACAGCGTCCGGCAAGCTGGCCGACCACTGGGCACGACTGCACCCGCACCGGGTGCGTTCGTCGGGAGGCGATCGTGCGGCCATCCAAGCTCCCTCGATCATCGACTCCTCGAGCACGAAGCTCGACGCTCTCCGGCGATCGTTTGAGTCGGAATGGGTGACTCGCCATGTGTGACATTGCGCACACACGGCCAAGCCGCTGTTGACAGGCCGCCAGCGTCTGTATCATTGCTCACAGGCCGTCAACGGGTGCGCCCGTGGTGGACCTGACGCAGAGCCGCCGTACATCTGAAGTCGCGCCGGTATCCGTAGGGAACTGGACCGAAGCCGATGAGACCCCACCACCGAACCTCGCTCTGCGCATGAGGATCGTGCGCACCGTCCCAGAGCTGCGCTCGGAGCTTCTCCCGGGCGCGCCGCGACGAGCTCACGGTTGGGCTCGTGCCGACGATGGGGGCGCTGCACGAGGGTCACCTGTCGCTGATCCGCCGCGCGCGCGAGCAGTGCGGTGTGGTGGTCGTATCGCTGTTCGTCAACCCCACCCAGTTCAATGAGCGGGCCGACCTCGAGCGCTACCCCCGTGACGAGCGGCGCGACGCCGAGCTCGCCGAGCTCGCCGGCGCGGATGTGCTGTTCGCGCCATACGTCGAGGAGGTCTACCCGCCGGGGTTCGCAACCGCCGTCGAAGTCCGTGGCGTGGGCGAGCAGCTCGAGGGGGCCGTACGCGGGGCCGAGCACTTCCGCGGCGTGGCCACGGTCGTCACCAAGCTCCTGTGCATGGCCCTGCCCGACGTGGCCTACTTCGGCCGCAAGGACGCCCAGCAACTCGTCCTCATCCGCCGCGTCGTGCGCGACCTGAACCTGCCCGTGCGCGTCGAGGGCCTACCCACGGTGCGCGAGCCCGACGGCCTGGCCATGTCGAGCCGCAACGCCCTGCTGAGCCCCGACGAGCGCGCCCGCGCGCTGGCGCTGCCGGCGGCGCTGGCAGCCGCGGCCACGCTGGCCGAGGCCGGTGAGCGCTCGGCACATGCGCTGCTCGACGCCGCCCGCGAAGCCATGCGGGCGTCCGGCGTGGAGCCCGAGTACCTCGCGCTCGTCGATCCCGACACATTCGAGCCGCTCGACGCGCTCGCCGGCGATGCGCTGCTGGCGCTGGCCGCACGGATCGGCCAGGTTCACCTGATCGACAACACCATCCTTTCAGCCGCGCAGAGCTCCAACCAACGACAGGGAGAGGCGATGGCCACATGCAGCGCGTGATGCTCAAGTCCAAGATCCACCGGGCGACGGTCACCGATTGCGACCTGCACTACGTGGGCTCGATCACGATCGACCCCGAGCTGCTCGAGGCGGCGGACATCCTCGAGTACGAGCAGGTCCACGTCGTGGACGTCGACAACGGCGCCCGCTTCGAGACGTACACCATCCCGGGCGAGCGCGGCTCGGGCGAGATGTGCGTGAACGGGGCGGCCGCCCGCCTCGTGCACCGCGGCGACACCATCATCGTCATCTCCTACGGCCAGTACGACTGCGCCGACATGGAGCACTACGAGCCCCGCGTCGTGCACGTGGAGGCGAGCACCAACCGCATCATCACAATCGACGAGCGGGTGGCGACCCTGCTCTCCTAGAGCGAGGCCCGCCCGCCCGTCAACCGGCCAGAGAGGAAGCAACCATGTCCAGCCGCCCAGACCCATCGCTTTCGACGGTCCCTCCCGTGAGCTATGACCGGGTCCCCCCCACCGATCGCCTGCCCATGACGCTGCCGCTGCTGATGGAGAAGAAGCGACTGGGCGACCCGATCGTGATGGTCACCGCCTACGACTACCCCAGCGCCCGGGCCGCCGAGGCGGCGGGCGTGGACCTGGTGCTCGTGGGTGACTCGGCCGCCACCACCGTGCTCGGCTTCACCGCCACCACGCCGGTCGAGCTCGATGACATGCTGGTGCTCGCCCGCGCCGCCCGCCGCGGCATGCGCACGCCGCTGCTGATCGGCGACCTGCCGTTCGGCTCCTACGAGGTCTCCGACGAGCAAGCCATCACCACCGCCATGCGCATGGTCAAGGAGGCCGGCTGCGATGCCGTCAAGCTCGAGGGCGGCGGCGAGACCTCCGCCCGCCGCGCACGGGCGATCGTGAGCGCGGGCATCCCCGTGATGGGCCACGTCGGCCTCACCCCCCAGACGGCCACCGCCCTCGGGGGCTGGAAGGCGCAGGGTCGCACGGCGGCCGCCGCGGCGCGCATCGCCGTCGAGGCGCGGGCGCTCCAGGACGCGGGCTGCTTCGCGCTCGTGTTCGAGGCCATCCCCGCCGCGGTCACCGCGGAGCTGATGCCGGCGCTGGAGATACCCGTGATCGGCATCGGCGCGGGCCCCGCCACCGACGGCCAGGTGCTCGTGTTCCACGACCTGCTGGGCATTCGCGACGGCCTCGGCGCCCGCTTCGTCAAGCGCTACGCCAACCTCCAGCAGGAGATGAACGACGGCGTCGCCGCCTACGCCGAGGACGTGCGCTCGCGGCGCTACCCCGGGCCCGAGCACACATACTCGATCGACCCTGCCGAGCTCGCCGAGCTGCACGGACTGCTCGCGGGCTGACAGGCGAGCGCCGCCGGCGTGCACCCGCGGCAACCACCCGGTCGCTAGGAGAACGGCTCCCCATAGCGCTCGGCGAACGCGAACTCGCCGACGGGGTTGCGCGCGAGCCTCGATGGCCACGGGTCGACGCGGTAGCCGACGCCGATGTGCGCCGCGAGCGCCAGCTCCTCGGGCATCTCCAGCAGGCGCTTGACCTGCGCCTCGGCCGGCACCAGCAGTGTGGTCAGCGCGGCGCCGAGACCTTCCGCGCGCAGGCCCAGCAGCAGGTTCTGCACGAATGGATACACCGACGCGCCGCCGACGATGCTCTGGCGCGGGAGCTCCGCGTCGGTGACCGCCAGGTCGGGGAGGCGCACGCCCACCACCAGGTGCACCGGGACCTCGTCGAGACGCTCGGCGTACTCGTTCGCCCCTTGCACACGCCGAGCGATCGCCGGGTCGAACGCCTCTGGATCGGCGAGCACCGCGGCCCCGCCGGTGCTCTCCATGTACGTCCGCCAACCGGGCAGATAAAGGTCGCGCAGGGCTACCCGCCGATCGGCGTCCGCTACGACCACCACCCGCCACCCCTGGCGGTTGCCGCCGCTCGGCGCGAACCGCGCACTATCGAGCGCCCGCACGAGCACGTCCGTCGGAACCGGATCGGTCTTGAAGCGCCGCGTGGTAGGCGCACACCGCATCGCCTGATCGACGTCCACCCGCTGCAGCCTAGCTGGCGCCGCACGGGGCGACTACACTCGCTCTGTATGGACGTTCAGCCTTGGCCCGAGTTGCTCGAGGAGGATCGGTGGCTCGCCGAGCTGATGGACCGTCGCCTCCAGGAAACCAAGCAGACTCCGGAGGAGTTGCGCGCTCGCGCGCACGAGCTGCGTGCGGAAGCTGAGATCTGCGAAGTAAAGGGCATGCGCGAGGCTGCGCTCGCCCTTGCGGAACGTTACGAGCAGGCCGCCGCGACGCGCTTGTCGACCTGATCGTCAGCGAGCGTAACCGACGAGGGCACGCAGCTCGGCGACGATCTCGTCCTGGCGCAGGCGCAGTTGCAGAACTGCGGGCAGAATCTCTCCGAGTTCGGCCTCCAAACGCCGGAGGGTGCGCATAGCAGCAGCGGGATCGAGGACATCTTGTTCGTCCCATGCTTCCTCGAGACCACGCAACGGACGCGTCAGCGCCGGCATCCGTTTGAGCGCCAACGCAGCCGACTCGTGTAGCAGTGCCAGTCCACGATCGTCGTCATCCCCCACCTTGGCGAGCTCGCGATAAAGGTCGGCGGCGGCAGCGTGAGCAAGCATGACGGCTCTGGCTTGGAGGTCGAGCAGCGTAAGAGCCGCAGGCCGATCCGTCATCGCGACCGCAACCGTTCCCGTCCCTTGTCACTGATCTCCCACGTGCCCCGTGGTGAGTGCCTCGTGAGCTCACCTCGTTCGATGAGGCGGAGACGCACAAACGCAGCGCGCTTCTCCCAGCGGATTCCTCCGGATTTCAGGGGACGCCGATCAAGCTCGGTGAGCCTGTCAGCCAACTCCTCGCCGACCGCTTCGACTACCTCACGACTCGGTGCCCTTCCACCACGCCGGTCGAGGTAGCGAAGAATCGGCAGCTCGTACTCGCCCTCGGGCAAAAGCGTCCCAGGTACGGCGCGCACGTCGTCAAAGCCCTCACGCTTGTCTATGCCGAGCAGACGACGCAGGACCGTGTTCGGCGTGTCCACGAGCGGCTCGGCGTGTTGCTTGAGCAGCTCGAACACGTCCTCATCCACGTCGATGGAGCTGGTCACCTAGCCCAGTATAGCCGAATTTAGGTAGATACTCCTGCTAGCTTCGGACACTCCAAGAACTTTTAGTTGCACCTTCGCCCTGGGGTAGGCGCATCAGCTGGCTCCATCGATCAGCCGCAACACCCGCGCCGGCGCCCCCGCCGCGACCGAGAAGGCTGGGATGTCGCCCGTCACCACGCTGTTGGCGCCGATCACGCAGCGCTCGCCGATGCTCACCCCGCTGGTGACCACCACGTTCGCCCCCAGCCAGCAGTTATCGCCGATGCGCGTGGGTCCCCTGCTCTCGAACCCCTGCCACGTGATCGGCTTCTCATGGTCCTCGAAGCGGTGGCTCGCGTCCGAGACGAAGCAGCCGTTGGCGAGCATGCAGTGATCGCCGATCTCCACCAGCTCCTGGGCTGCCACCATCACGCCTTTGTTCAGGAACGTCCCCGCCCCGATCCGCACCCTCGCGTCGCCCGGCGCGGTGATCCACACGCCCGGCTCCAGCAGCGTGCCCGCCCCGATCTCGAGGCGCCCCTCGCGCAGCGCCTCGAGCACGTTGCCGTGCACCGGCCAGCGCGCGAACGCCTCGCGGCGCATCAGCTCCCAGTGGATGCGAGCGCGGTTCCACGGCAGCGAGTTTCGCTCATACCAGCGCCACTTCTGTGCCCACAGCCGCGCCTGGCGGGCGAGCTCCCCACGACGCTCAGGCGGCCAGCTTCGCGCGACTCTTGCGGGGCTTGGCCTTGCCCGTGTTCGCTGTGCGGCGTCGGATCGCCGGCGTGAGCAGCTCCGCCAGGAACTGCCCCGTGTGCGACTGCGGCTCGGCCGCCACCTCCTCGGGGGTGCCGACGGCGATCGCCATGCCGCCCTCCTCCCCGCCCTCCGGGCCCATGTCGATCAGCCGGTCGGCGCTCTTGATCACGTCGAGGTTGTGCTCGATCACCACCACGCTGTTGCCCGCGTCCACGAGGCGCTGGAGCACGTCCAGGAGGCGCTCCACGTCCGCGAAGTGCAGGCCCGTGGTGGGCTCGTCGAGGACGTACAGGGTCCTGCCGGTGGCCACCTTCGAGAGCTCCGTCGCGAGCTTCACCCGCTGGGCCTCGCCGCCCGAGAGCGTCGTCGCCGGCTGACCCAGCCGCACGTAGCCGAGGCCCACCGCGTGGAGCGTCTCCAGGCGCCGGCGGACCTTGGGGATGTGCTCGAAGAACTGCAACGCCTCCTCCACCGGCATGTCCAGCACGTCCGCGATCGACTTGCCCTTGAAGCGCACCTCCAGCGTCTCGCGGTTGTAGCGCTTGCCGTGGCACTGCTCGCACGGGACGTACACGTCCGGCAGGAAGTGCATCTCGATCTTGATCTGGCCGTCGCCGCGGCACACCTCACAGCGCCCGCCCTTGACGTTGAAGGAGAAGCGACCCGGCTTGTACCCGCGGGCGCGCGCCTCCTGGGTCTTGGAGAAGAGGTCGCGGATGACGTCGAACAGGCCGGTGTAGGTCGCCGGGTTCGACCGCGGCGTGCGCCCGATCGGCGACTGGTCCACCGCGATGATCTTGTCGAGCTGGTCGATGCCGTGGATCGCGCGGTGGGCGCCCGGCCGCCGGCGCGCGCGGTGCAGGCGGTTGGCCACCGCCTTGTACAGGATGTCGTTCACCAGCGTCGACTTGCCCGAGCCCGAGACGCCCGTCACGCACGTGAGCACCCCGAGCGGGACGTGCACGTCGATGTCCCGCAGGTTGTGCTCGCTCGCGCCCACGATCTCCAGGTAGCCGCTGGGCGTGCGCCGGCGCTTGGGCACCTCGATCGTGCGGGTGCCCGCCAGGAACTGGCCGGTCAGCGACTCCTTCACGCGTTCGACCTCCTTGGCGGTCCCCTGCGCCACGATCCGCCCGCCGTGCTCGCCGGCGCCCGGCCCCAGGTCCACGAGGTGGTCGGCCGCCCGCATCGTCTGCTCGTCGTGCTCCACCACGATCACCGTGTTGCCCAGGTCCCGCAGGCGTTCGAGCGTGGCGATCAGCTTCGAGTTGTCGCGCTGGTGCAGCCCGATGGACGGCTCGTCGAGGATGTACAGGACGCCCACCAGCGAGGAGCCGATCTGGGTGGCCAGGCGGATGCGCTGCGCCTCCCCGCCCGACAGCGTGGCCGCCGCCCGGTCCATCGACAGGTAGCCGATGCCCACGTTCTCCAGGAAGCGCAGTCGCTCGGTGATCTCCCGCAGGATCAGCCGCGCCACGTGGCGATCGGTCTCCGACAGCTCGATCTGCTCCACCCACTCCAGGGCCCGGCGCGCCGACAGCGCGCAGAAGTCCTCGATCCGCGTCCCCGCCACCAGCACCGCCCGCGACTCCGCCCGCAGACGCGCCCCCCCGCACACCGGGCACGGGCGCAGCGACATGTACTCCTCGATCTTCTCCCGCGTCCACTCCGAGTCCGTCTCCCGGTAGCGGCGCTCGAGGCTCCTGACGATGCCCTCGAAGCGGGCCGCGTACGAGCGCCGCCGGCCGAAGCGGTTCTTGTAGGTGACCTGCACGGGCTCGCCGTTCGTGCCGTTCAGGAACACCTCCCGCTGCTCGTCGTCCAGCTCCTCCCACGGCATGTCCAGGTCGATGTCGTACATCTCGGCGATCGCCTCGGTCATCTGCTCGTAGTAGTTGGACGCGCTGCCCGCCCACGGGGCGATCGCCCCCTCGGCGATCGACAGCGACGGGTCGGGCACCACCAGCTCGGGGTCGATCTCCATCTGCGAGCCCAGGCCCGTGCACCGCTCGCACGCGCCGTGGGGGGAGTTGAACGAGAAGATCCTTGGCTCGAGCTCCACCAGCGAGGGACCGTGCTCGGGGCAGGCGAAGCGCTCGGAGAAGGTGAAGATCGTGCCCGCGTCCGGCTCCATGCCCGGGAGGATCTGCGCGTTAGCCGCCCGAGCGCCCTTCGCGCCCGTCGCGTGTGCCGGGCCGGTCTCCCCGTCCCCATCGCCCCCCGCGCGACCGTTGCGCGCGCCAGCATCGGCGCTGGCCGATCTTCGATCGGTCCGCTGGCCGCGGTCCGCCCCTCCTGACCCCACTATCTCCACCTCGATGAGCCCGTCCGCCAGCCCCACCGCCGTCTCGATCGAGTCCGCCAGGCGCTTGCGCACGTCGTGGCGCATCACCAGGCGGTCGATCACCACCGAGATGTCGTGCTTGTAGCGCTTGTCGAGCACGATCGACTCCTCGAGCATGCGGATGCGATCGTCGATCTTCACGCGCGCGAAGCCGTCCGCCCGCAGCTCCTCCAGCAGCTTTCCGTACTCGCCCTTGCGCCCGCGCACCACCGGCGCGAGCACCATGAACCGCGTCCCCTCCGCCAGCTCCATCACCTGATCGATGATCTGCTCCGCCGACTGGCCCACGATCGGGCGCCCGCAGATCGGGCAGTGGGGCTTGCCCACCCGCGCCCACAAGAGGCGCAGGTAGTCGTAGATCTCCGTCACCGTCCCCACCGTCGAGCGGGGGTTGCGCGAGGTGGTCTTCTGGTCGATCGAGATCGCCGGCGAGAGGCCCTCGATCGAATCCACGTCCGGCTTGTCCATCTGGCCCAGGAACTGGCGGGCGTACGCCGACAGCGACTCCACGTACCGACGCTGGCCCTCCGCGTAGATGGTGTCGAACGCGAGGCTCGACTTGCCCGAGCCCGACAGGCCGGTTATGACAACCAGCGCGTCACGCGGCAGCGCAAGCGAGATGTCCTTGAGGTTGTGCTCCCTCGCGCCCGAGAGCACTATCTGGTTGCCCTGACCCATTAGAGGAATGATAGGCGGGCGAACAGATGTTCGTATCCCCGCCTCGCGCCGTGGGTCCCAATTTGCGCGGTTTGCAAGCCACGGCGCCCGTGCTCAGTCCCGTGCCCCGGCCGGCCGGGCAAGGGCCCGACGCTGTGACCTACACTCCACCACAACAAGCTGTATAGCTTTGGTTATACAGAAGTGGTCGAGGAGGATGTGCCCCGACGCTGTGACCTACACTCCACCACAACAAGCTGTATAGCTTTGGTTATACAGAAGTGGTCGAGGAGGATGTGCCCCGACGCTGTGACCTACACTCCACCACTCCAAGCTGTATAGCGTTGGTTATACAGAAGTGGTCGAGGGGATATGCCCCGACGGTGGCCCCCACCCCACCACTACGGGAATGCGAACAGGAGGGCCGTTCGCGCCGGGCTCCCAAACCCAGCGCGAACGGCGCGTGTGGCGCACCGGCGCAAAGGATCGTATGCGTCGCGGCCTGCCCGCCGGCCGCCGCCCGGAGGCTCGCCCGAGTGGTTACCGACATAGAAATTTATATATGGGTAAGCTAGGTGGAGATGACCTCCGCGACCGTCCGACGTACCCGCCTCACGCGCGAGCTGCGCATGGAGCAGACGCTCAGAGCCGCACACGCCCTGTTCGCCGAGCGGGGCTATGGACCGGTGACGATGGACGAGGTGGCGGGCGCAGTGGGCGTGACCAAGCCGCTGCTGTACAACTACTTCGGCAACAAGGAGCGCCTGTACCTCGCGTGCATGGAACCCGCGGGGGACGCGCTGGTGGCGGCGGTGGTGGGCGCCGTCGAGCAGACCTCCACGCCGCTCGACGCGCTGCGCTCGGGCATCCACGCGTTCTTCGCGTTCGTCGACCAGGACCGCAGCTCGTGGCGGGTGCTGTTCGACGAGACGCTCCCCGCCGAGGGCGGGGTGGCGCGCCGCGTGGGCGAATACCGCACGCGCATCCTCGAGCTGGTGGAGCAGGCGCTGCTGGCGCAGCCGTCGGTGTCCTCGCCGCTGCAGGTGGAGGCGCTGTCGGTCGCGCTGCTGGGCGCGGCCGAGGCGCTGGTGCGCTGGTGGCTGCGTACCGAAGCGCTCACCGCGAGCGCCACCGCCGAGCTGCTCGTGGCGACCGTCGAACCGGGCTTGAGCGCGCGCCTGACGCCCAAACGCGGGAGCCCCGCGAGCAGGCCCGCGGCCGCCAGGCCGAGCACCCGGCGCGGGGAGAGCGGGCGCGCATGAGCGTACGTCGCGTGGCCGTGCTCGGCGGCAACCGCATCCCCTTCGCGCGGTCGAACTCCGCGTACGCCGAGGTTTCCAACCACGACATGCTCACGGCGGCCCTCGACGGCCTCATCGCGCGCTTCGGCCTGGAGCACGAGCAGCTCGGCGAGGTGGTCGCCGGGGCGGTGCTCAAGCACCCGCGCGACCGCGACCTCACGCGGGAAGCCGTGCTCAGCACCCGCCTGGCCGCCCAGACCCCCGCCTATGACGTGCAGCAGGCGTGCGGCACGGGCCTGGAGGCGGTGATCCTGGTGGCCAACAAGATCGCCCTGGGGCAGATCGACGCGGGGATCGCCGGCGGCGTGGACACCACCTCGGACGCCCCGCTGGCGCTCAACGAGAGCCTGCGAAAGCTGCTGCTCGAGCTCAACCGAACGCCGGACGCGAAGGGCCGGCTGCGCCTGCTCTCGCGCCTGCGCCCGCAGCAGCTCGTGCCCGAGATCCCCCGCAACGCCGAGCCGCGCACGGGCCTGTCGATGGGCGAGCACTGCGCGATCATGGCCGCCGAGTGGGGCGTGACGCGGGCGGAGCAGGACGAGCTCGCCGCGCACAGCCACCAGCGCATGGCGGCCGCCTACGAGCGCGGCTTCTTCTCCGACCTGATCACCCCGTACGAGGGTCTCGAGCGCGACCAGAACCTGCGACCCGACTCCACCCCCGAGAAGCTCGCCGGCCTGCGCCCGGTGTTCGGCGGGCCGCAGGGGACGATGACGGCCGGCAACTCCACCCCCTTGAGCGACGGCGCCTCGACGGTGCTGCTCTCCTCTGAGGAGTGGGCCCGCGAGCGCGGGCTGCCGGTGCTGGCGTACTTCACCCAGGCGCAGACCGCGGCCGTTGACCACGTGCACACCGTGCCGGGCACGAGCCGGCGGGAAGGTCTGCTGATGGCCCCCGCGTACGCGATGCCGAGGATGCTCGACCGCGCCGGGCTGGCGCTCGGCGAGTTCGACCTGTACGAGATCCACGAGGCGTTCGCCGCCCAGGTGCTGTGCACGCTGCGCGCGTGGGAGGACCCCGTGTTCTGCCGCGAGCGCCTCGGGCGTGAGGAGCCGCTGGGGGCGATCGATCGCGAGCGGCTGAACGTGAACGGTGGCTCGCTGGCGGCCGGGCATCCGTTCGCGGCCACCGGCGGGCGCATCGTGGCCGCGCTGGCCAAGGCGCTCCACGAGCGGGGATCCGCCACCCCACCCGCCCGGGGCGTGGTGAGCGTGTGCGCGGCCGCCGGCCAGGGCGTGGTGGCGGTGCTCGAGGCAGATCCCGAGCCCGCCCACCCGGAGCCGGTGAGCGCATGAGCGACCGCTACACCCAGCTCGTCAACTCGCGCCCGGGCGGGCTCCTGGCGCGACGTGCGGGCCTGCCGCGCCCGGTGGCGCTCGAGCGCCACCGCCCCGGCGATCGGGTGATCCGCGGACGGGTGCTGCTGGGCGGCGCGCCAGGCGGACGCCTGCTCGGGTCGCTCGCCAGCGTGCTGGGGCAGGCGGGCTGCGAGCTCGCGACGATGCTCGACGAGCGCCTCCGCGCGATCGTCGCGGGCGCGGGCCTGGACGCCACCGTGTTCAACGCCGACGCTCCCGGCGAGCAGCGCTTCAAGGCGCTCGTGTTCGATGCCACCGGCATCGCCGACTCCACCGAGCTGGTGGCACTGCATGCCTTCTTCCACGGGACGGTGCGCCGCGTGGAGCCCTGCGGCCGGGTGATCGTGCTGGGCACGGAGCCGGCCGACTGCGGCTCGGTGCGGGAGAGCACCGCCCAGCGCGCGCTCGAGGGCTTCACGCGCTCGCTGGGCAAGGAGATCGGGCGGGGAGCCACCGTGCAGCTCGTGCTCGTGGCGGGCGGCGCAGAGGAGCAGCTAGCCTCCACGCTGCGCTTCCTGCTCTCGCCCCGCTCGGCCTACGTGTCGGGACAGGTGGTCCACCTGCGTCATGCCCATACCCCCGCAGAGCCCGAGCAGCTCGACTGGGAGCGCCCCCTGAACGGACGCACCGCGCTGGTCACGGGCGCCTCGCGCGGCATCGGCGAGGCGATCGCCACCACGCTCGCACGCGAGGGAGCGCACGTCGTCGGGCTCGACGTGCCGGGCGCAGCCGCCGAGCTCCAGCGAGTGAGCGCCCGCCTGGGGGGCGAGGCGCTGGAGCTGGACGTGACCGCCCCGGACACACCCGGCGTGCTCGCCGAGCGCTTCGCCGGTGGGCTGGACGTGGTCGTGCACAACGCGGGCGTCACGCGGGACCGCACGCTCGCGAAGATGCCCGTCGCGCGCTGGAGCGAGCTGATGGAGATCAACCTCTCCAGCCAGGAGCGGATCGACGACGCGCTGCTGGCGGCGGGCGCCGTGAACGAGCGCGGCCGCATCGTGTGCGTGTCCTCGATGAGCGGGATCGCGGGCAATGCCGGCCAGACCAACTACGCGACCTCCAAGGCGGGCGTGATCGGCAGGGTCCAGGCGCTCGCCCCCGAGCTGGCCGAGCGCGGCGTGACCATCAACGCAGTCGCACCGGGGTTCATCGAGACGCAGATGACCGCCCGCATGCCGATCGCCATCCGGGAAGCCGGCAGGCGCATGAGCAGCCTCTCGCAGGGTGGACTGCCGATCGACGTGGCGGAGACGATCGCCTGGCTGGCGCATCCCGCCTCGGGCGCGGTCAACGGCAACGTCGTCCGCGTGTGCGGCCAGAACCTGCTGGGGGCGTGATGACGACGCGCGAGCTCGATACCCCGCCCCGCATCTTGGAGCTGTACGCGCGCGCGCTCGCCCCGCTCGTGCCCGGCGCATCGCGGCTGCCATGGGTGGCCGGAGGCGGGGAGGAGATCCCCGACCTGGCGCTGTCGCTGGCGCACGTCCGGGCCGACCCCGCCCGCGTCGCGAGCTACCGACGCGTGTGCGCCTTCCCACCCGGCTCCGAGCTGCCCCCCACCTACCCGCACGTGCTGGCCTTCCCCCTGCACCTGGCCCTGATGGCCGACGGTGATTTCCCGTTCGCGCCGGTCGGCCTCGTCCACCTGGCCAACCACATCGCCCAGCAGCGCCCCATCATGCTCGCCGAGCGCTTCGACCTGCGCGTGTGGGCCACCCCGCTCGAGGCCCACCCACGCGGACGGACGTTCTCGCTCGTGTCCGAGGCGCGTGTCGCGGATGAGCTCGTGTGGCGCGAGCTCAGCACGATGCTCCACCGCGAGGCGCCCACGGATGCCCCCGCGGACGGCGAGGCCAAAGCTGACAGCGAGCGTGCCGGCGCGCCCGCCGAGCGGGAGGCCGCCCAGGGGCCCGCGCGTGGTCCGGCGCCCGAGCCCTCTCAGACGCCCGAGCCGCTGTCGGCGGCGGGACCGGCGCCGGCGCCCGCCCGCGCCGAGTGGCGCCTGCCGGGCGACCTCGGACGCCGCTACGCGGCCGTGTCCGGCGATCGCAACCCCATCCACCTGCACGCGCTGGGCGCACGCGCCCTCGGCTTCCCGCGGGCGATCATCCACGGCATGTGGACGAAGGCGCGCTGCCTGGCCGCCCTGCAGGCGTCCGCCGGCGGGCCGCCGGCCGCGCCCCTCAGCGTCGAGGTGCGCTTCCGCCGGCCGATCCCGCTGCCCTCGAGCGTCGGCTTCGAAAGCGCCGGCGAAGGCGAGACGGTGCGCTTCGGAGTGCGGGACGCGAGCGGCGCCACCGAGCACCTCGACGGGCGCGTGGAGCCGCTCGAGGACATCGCACGAGCACGGGAGGAGCTGCAGTGAACGCCAGCGAACGCGGCATGGGCCTCGGACTGCGCGCGCTCAACCGGCTCGCCGGCTCGGAGCTGCTGGACAGGGTCGGCCAGCGGGGGCGCGTCGAGCGATGGGTCTTCCAGGGAACCCGCGGCGGCTTTCGCGCGGCGGAGGCGACCAGCCGTCGCTTCAGTGCGGCCGCCAGGCTCACGCGTCCCGTGCGCCAGGGGCATGCGCGGGCGTCGGAGCTGTTCGATCTGAGCCTCGACGAGGAGCAGCAGATGCTGCGGGAGGCGATCGGGGCGTTCGCGGTCGAGCAGGTACGCCCGGCGGCGCTCGCCGCGGATGACGCGTGCGCGACCCCCGTCGAGCTGCTCGCCCAGGCGAGCGAGCTGGGGATGACGACGCTCGGCGTGCCCGAGGAGCTCGGCGGCGTGATGGCCGAGCGCTCGGCGATCACGAGCGTGCTCGTGGCCGAGGCGCTCGCCCACGGCGACGTGGGCATCGCGCTGGCCGCGCTGGCACCCGGCGCGGTCGCCACCGCGCTCGGCCTGTGGGGTGACGCCCTGCAGCAGAGCACCTACCTGCCGGCGTTCACCGGCGAGAGCCCGCCGGCGGCGGCGCTCGCGCTGCTCGAGCCCCAGGCGCTGTTCGACCCGCTGAAGCTCACCACCCGCGCCCGCCGGGAGGAAGGCGAGTGGGTCCTGACCGGCACCAAGACGCTCGTCCCGTGCGCCGGGCGGGCCGAGCTGTTCGTGATCGCGGCCGCCGCCGACGGCCTCGGGCCGTCGCTGTTCGTGGTCGAGTCCTCGACCGCCGGCGTGTCCAGCGAGGCGGAACCGGGGATGGGGCTGCGGGCGGCGGAGACCGGGAGGCTGACGCTCGCGGGCGCCCGCCTGCCGGCGAGCGCCCTGCTCGGCGAAGGGCGCCGCGAGGTGTACCTGGAGTGCGTGCAGCGCGCGCGGATCGCGTGGTGCGCGCTCGCCGTGGGCGCCGCCCAGGCGGTGCTGGACTACGTGATCCCGTACGTCAACGCACGGGTCGCCTTCGGCGAGCCCATCTCCAACCGTCAGGCGGTGGCGTTCACGGTGGCCGACGTGGCGATCGAGCTGGAGGGCATGCGCCTGCTCACCTACCGGGCGGCCAACCGCGCGGACATCGGCGCGAGCTTCGACCGCGAGAGCGGGCTCGCGCGGCGGCTGTGCGCGGACAAGGGCGCGCGCATCGGCTCCGACGGCGTGCAGCTCCTGGGCGGGCACGGGTACGTCAAGGAGCATCCGGTGGAGCGTTGGTATCGCGATCTGCGTGCGCTGGGCGTGATGGAGGGCGCCCTGCTCGTCTAGGGCTCCCACGGCGATGATCAGCCTCGAGATCCCCAAGAAGTTCAGGCCGCTCGTCAGCCAGGCCCACCAGGTCGCCACGGAGGTGTTCCGCCCGATCTCGCGCAAGTACGACCTGGCCGAGCACGAGCATCCCAAGGAGCTCGACATGCTCGCGTCGCTGATCGACGGTATGAACGCCGGCAGCGACATGGGCGGGGCGGGCGCGGCGGGCGTGCGCCGGGACCGCGCGCCCGCGGGCGACGCCGGCAACCGCAACGGCTCGAACCTGTCGACGGTGCTCGGCGTGATGGAGCTCTGCTGGGGCGACGTGGGCCTGCTGCTGAGCATGCCCCGCCAGGGCCTCGGCAACGCGGCGATCGCCTCGGTCGCCAACGAGGAGCAACTCGCCCGCTACGACGGTCGCTGGGCGGCGATGGCGATCACCGAGCCGGAGGCCGGCTCGGACTCGGCGGCGATCCGCACGACGGCGGTGCTCGACGGGGACGAGTACGTGCTCAACGGCGAGAAGATCTACGTCACCGCGGGCGAGCGGGCCGACCTGGTGGTGGTGTGGGCCACGCTCGATCGCTCCAAGGGTCGCGCGGCGATCAAGTCGTTCGTGGTCGAGCGGGAGAACCCCGGCCTGAAGCTCGAGCGCCTCGAGCGCAAGCTCGGCATCCGCGCCTCCGACACGGCGGCCTTCCGGTTGGAGGACTGCCGCGTGCCGAAGGAGGACATGCTCGGCAGCGACACGATCGACGTCAAGCAGGGCTTCGGCGGCGCGATGCAGACCTTCGACAACACCCGGCCGCTGGTGGCGGCCATGGCCGTGGGGCTCACGCGCGCATGCCTGGAGGAGACTGCCACGCAGCTCGAGCGGGTGGGGGTGGTGATCGACCATGGTGCGCCCGCTCACGCCCAGCACGCGGCCGCGGCGCGCCTGCAGGCGATGCAGGCCGACTACGAGGCCGCCCGCCTGCTCACGCTCCAGGCCGCCTGGATGGCCGACAACGCCAAGCCCAACTCGCTGCACGCGTCGATGGCCAAGGCCAAGGCCGGACGCACGTGCGTGGAGGTGGCGCTCGCGTGCGTGGAGCTGTGCGGCAGCCTCGGCTACAGCGAGGGCGGACTGCTCGAGAAGTGGGCCCGCGACGCCAAGATCCTGGACATCTTCGAGGGCACCCAGCAGATCCAGTTGCTGATCGTCGCGCGCCAGCTGTTGGGCAAGACCTCGGCGGATCTGCGCTGAGGTACGGGCCGCGCCCGACCAGCCCTACCCCTCGATCGCCGCGTAGACCTCGTCGATCAGTTTCAGCCGGTCGGGCAACTGGAAGTTCTCGGCCAGGTAGCGCTCGGTGTCGGCGCGCGATTCACCGTTGAGCGCCATGTTCAGCGCGATCAGCCGCGCGCCGTCCACGTCTCCGCCGGCTCCTTCCCCGCCCTGGGGGGCCATCTGCGCGGCGACGGGCTGGGCGGCGGGCGCTGCCAGCGCGCTGTCGAGCTCGGTCTCGAACGCACCCTGTTGCGGTTCGGGCTCGTACTGCTGAGACCCGCCCACCTGTGGCTCATACGGGCGGGGAGCTTCGGCTTCGGCTGCCCCGCCGACACGCCCGGAGGAGGCGTCGTACAGCTCGCTCATGCCGCTCTCCACGGCCGACAGGTCGGCGGCCAGCCGGCCGGCGCCCGCGCGCAGGCTCTCCACCAGCGCGCCCACCTCGCCGTCCATCGAGCCGACGTGCTCGACCAGCCTCGCGGTCACCTGGGCGACCGCGCTGACGTGCTGGCGTGCCCGTGCGATCGCCTCCTCACGCGTACGGTCCGCGTCGCGGTCGGCGTCCTCGCGCACCTGCCGCGCGTTCTCCAGCGCGTGGCGCTCGATTTCCGCGGCCGCGGTCTCCGCGGCCTGCAGGATGCTCTGCACGTGGGTGCCCGCGGTCGAGGCCACCGACACGTCGCCGCCGCCGGTGATGGCGGTGCGCTGGAGCTGCTCGAACTCGTCGGCGAGCGCCCGCAGGTGCGTGTCCACCGCTGCCGCATCGTAGCCACGCCGGCCGATCGGGAAGTCTCGACGCTCGATTGCCTGCCGATCGAACTCCACGCGGGGATCCTAGGCTATGTGGCCGTCGGAAGTGTGCGCTGTGGCCGCCTGGCCGTCCTGCGCGCCGGATGGAGCCGCGGGTGGGCGGGCCCCCTGTCGGTCGAGCTCGGCCAGGTCGCGGCGCAGCTCGCGCAGCTCGTCGCGCAACTGGGCGGCGTACTCGAAGCGCAGATCGTCGGCGGCGGCGACCATCTCCTCCTCGAGCTCGACAGCGAGGCGCTCGAGCTCGTTGGCGGGCATCTCCCGGCCCTCGCCCCGCCGGCCCGAGCGTCGCCTGCGCCCGCGCGGCACCTTGGACTCGGCCTGCAGGAACTCGGCGATGTCGGAGATGCCCTTGACGATCGTGGCCGCCGTGATGCCGTGCTCCTCGTTGTACGCCAGCTGGATCTCGCGGCGGCGATCGGTCTCGGAGATCGCCGCGCGCATCGCCCGCGTCTCCTTGTCCGCGTACATCAGCACCGTGCCCTCGATGTTGCGCGCGGCGCGGCCGATCGTCTGGATCAGCGAGGTCTCGCCGCGCAGGAAGCCCTCCTTGTCGGCGTCGAGGATCGCCACCAGCGAGACCTCCGGCAGATCCAGGCCCTCGCGCAGCAGGTTCACGCCCACAAGCACATCGTACTCGCCGAGGCGCAGGTCGCGGATGATCTGGATGCGTTCGAGCGTGTCGATCTCCGAGTGCAGGTAGCGCGTCTTGAAGCCCATCTCCAGCAGGTATTGCGAGAGGTCCTCGGACATCTTCTTGGTGAGCGTGGTCACGAGCACGCGCTCGTCCTTCTGTACGCGCTTTCTCACCTCGTTCATGAGGTCGTCGATCTGGTTCTTGGTCTCGCGGACCTGGACGACGGGGTCGACGATCCCGGTCGGGCGCACGATCTGCTCGACCACGCGCGTGGACTTCGTCCGCTCGTACTCGCCGGGGGTGGCCGACACGAACACGAGCTGCGGGGTTATCGACAGGAACTCGTTGAACGTCTGCGGGCGGTTGTCCAGGGCGCTCGGGAGGCGAAAGCCGTAGTCGACGAGCGTCTGCTTGCGCGAGCGGTCACCCTCGAACATGCCGCCGATCTGGGGCACCGTCTGGTGGGACTCGTCGATCAGGCAGACGAAGTCGTCGGGGAAATAGTCGATCAGGCAATATGGCCGCGAGCCGGGCGGACGCCCGTCGAGGATCCGCGAGTAGTTCTCGATGCCCGAGCAGAAGCCCACCTCCCTGAGCATCTCCATGTCGTACTGGGTGCGCTGGCGCAGCCGGTGTGACTCGAGCTGCTTGCCTTCGGACTCGAGCTGCTCGCAGCGCTCGTTCAGCTCGCGCCCGATCTCCTCCACGCCCGCCTCGATCGTGCCCTCCCTGACGTTGTAGTGCGTCGCCGGCCACACCGCCACGTGCTCGAGATCGTCGTCGAGCAACTCGCCGGTGAGCGGGTCGAACTGCTGCAGCCGTTCCACCTCGTCGCCGAACATGGTCGCGCGGAAGGCCGTCTCGGCGTACGCGGGGAACACCTCGAGCGTCTCGCCGCGCACCCGGAAGCTGCCGCGCGAGAGCACGCTGTCGTTGCGCGTGTACTGGATGGAGACCAGTTTGCGCAGCAGGGCGTCGCGGTCGATCATCTCCCCGCGCTTGAGGATCTGCATGTTCATCTCGTACGTTTCGGGCGAGCCCAGGCCGTAGATACACGACACCGAGGCCACCACGATCACGTCCCTGCGGGCGAACACCGCCGCGGTGGCCGCGTGGCGCAGGCGGTCCACCTCCTGGTTGATGGCGGAGTCCTTCTCGATGTACAGGTCGCGGCTGGGGACGTACGCCTCGGGCTGGTAGTAGTCGTAGTAGGACACGAAGTACTCGACCGCGTTCTCCGGGAAGAACGTCCGGAACTCGTTGCACAGCTGGGCCGCCAGCGTCTTGTTGTGGGCGATCACGAGCGCCGGGCGCTGAACCTCCTGGATCACGCCCGCCATCGTCATTGTCTTGCCCGTGCCCGTGGCCCCCAGCAAGGTCTGGAAGCGCTCGCCCTTCTCCACGCCCTCGGCAAGGGATGCGATCGCCTTGGGCTGGTCGGCGGTGGGGGTGAAGACGGAGTCGAGCTTGAAGTCGGGCATGGGCGCGTGCGACCTCTACCGTAGCCGCCCGGGCAGCGCCACGGCGGCTCAGCCGAGCGCGGCGGGCAGCGGCAGGCCAGGCACACGAACAACCTCGCCTTTGGAGTAGCCTTGCGTGCTGAGCGGCCGACAGGGGCGACTTTGAGCATCCCAGGCAAAGGCAGGAGAGTCGCGGGCGCGCGCCCGCCTCACGCCATCTCGGCGTTGGTGGCCGCGCTGCTGACGGTGAGCTGGGCGTGCGCCCCCGGCGCCAGGGCCGCGGATCTCACCGTCTACGTCGCCAACACCAGCGGGGCTGAAAGCTTCGGCAGTCTGGAGGCGCTCGACGCCGCCACCAACGCCCTCGAGGGCAGCCTCGGGATGCCCAATCCTCGGGCCATTGCGTTCACCCCCGACGGCACCAGCGCGTACGTCGCCAACGAGGAGGGCGACGGCGCTGAACACGGCTTCGTGATGCAGGCGAAGGTGGCGGAAAAAGAAGTCGGCGCCAGGATCTCGACGATCGAAGACCCGTGGGCGATCGCGATCGCGCCCGACGGCGCGAAGGCCTACGTGGTCAACTACGAGCCCCCGCACGGCGGCCTCGTCCCGGTGACGCTGTCCGGCGACATCGTCGGCAGCGAAGTCCCAGTCGCCGATGCGGACGCGGTCGCAGTCGCGCCCGACGGCTCGACCGCGTACGTCGTCAGCGGCACCTCGGGGGCGAAAGGCTCGGTCACCCCGATCGACCTCACCGACGACAAAGCCGAAACTGCGATCCCCGTCGGAACGGCGCCGGTGGCGATCGCGATCACACCCGACGGGTTGACCGCATATGTCCTCAACCAGGGCTCCGAGACGGTGACGCCGATCGACCTCGCCGACGACAAAGCCGAAACAGCGATCGCCCTGCCCAACGTCGCGTATGCGAGCTCGATCGCGATGGCTCCCAACGGCCTGACCGCGTATGTCGCGGTGCAGGAGAAGCTCCGCGCACTCCAACGACGCGGCGATCGAGCCGATCGACCTCCTCGATGGCGAACCGCAGACGCCGATCCTCGACGGGCAGAAAGAATCCCCGATCGGCCTGGCGCTCACCCCGGACGGCCAGACTGTATACGTGACGGAATTGGCCGGCACGCTCGTGCCGGTCGATCTCACCGACGAAACCGCCGGGGTGCCGATCGACGTGGCGCCGGGCTACGAGGTGTTCCCCTACACCAGCGCCGTCGCCGTCCAGCCCGATCAGGCTCCCGCTGCCGCGTTCAGCGACACGCCCGCGCCGCCAGGCAGCGCGACCAAATTCAACGCGTCCGCCTCGACCACGGCCTTCGGCTCGATCGCCACCTACGAATGGGAATTCGGTGATGGCACCAAGGCGACGACGAGCAAAGCCGAAATCACCCACGTTTACAAAGAAGCCAAGACCTACAAAGCGAAGCTCATCGTCACCGACAGCGATGGCACCTCTACCGAACAGGTATACACCGGGCAGATGATGGTCCGGGATGGCGGCCCGGGCGCCGCGATCGAACACTCGGTGGTGGTCTCCAGCGGCGGCGGGCAGCCCGAAGTGCACCTCAGCGAAAGCAGCCTCGCCTTCGGCGAAGTCCAGGTCGGGCAGGCGTCTGGCGCAACGCCGCTCATCGTCGAAGACGACGGCTCGGCGACACTCGTCATCGAAGGCCACCCGCAGCTCGCCGGCACCGACCCGCAGGCGTTCGAAATCAGCTCCGATGGCTGCTCTGAAGCGAGCCTCGCCCCGAGCGAAACATGCGTCGTGGACGTGCGCTTCGTCCCGAAAGCCGCGGGTGTGACAAGCGCGAAGCTCGAACTGAGCGACAACGCCAACGGGAGCCCCCAGTCGGTCACGCTCGGCGGCAGCGGAACCGAGCCGGCCGCGCAGCTGAGCGGCACGCACCTGAGCTTCGGCCAGCTCGCCAGCGGCAGTGTCAGTCCAGCTCAGACCGTCAGACTGACCAACGCCGGGCAGGCGCCGCTGCACCTGGCCGCCGGCGCCGTCACCCTCGGCGGCTCAGACCCCGGGGCGTTCAAGGTCACCGAAGACGACTGCTCGGGACAGACGCTGCAGCCATCGGGCTCGTGCGCCGTGGCGATGGCGTTCGCGCCGGGGCAGCCGAGCACGAGCTACGCGGCGACGCTCACGTTCGCGGACGACGCCCCAGGCAGCCCGCAGTCGGTCGCGCTGGAAGGCACCTCCGCGCCACCTCCGCCACCGGCGGACGTGACCGCGAGCCCGGACAGCCTGCAGTTCTACGGCGCCGGCGGCAAGCCAAGCGCCGTGCAGAGCGTGTTCGTCGCCAATCCGGGCGACCAGCGAGCGCACATCACCAGCGTGAGCCTGGGCGGCGCGTCGCCGACGGCGTTCGCCGTCACCGCGGACGGCTGCAGCGGACAGACACTCGAACCCCAGGACGCGAGCTCGTGCACGATCACCGTGCAGTTCGTCGCCAGCGAACCCGGCCAGTACCTCGCAACGCTGCTGATCGGCAGCGACGCACCCGACGGGACGCAGACGGTCGCGCTGAACGGCTCCACCTCGGGGACGATCACCGGCAGGGTGCTCGACGCCTCGCACGGCGACGCACCGCTCGCCGGGGCGTTCGTCAGCGCCTACCAGGTGTTTCCGGGACCCGGGCCTCAGCCGCCGTCCGAAGGTCGCTTCGTGCGCACCAAGGCCGACGGCTCGTATACGTTCGCCGGCCTCGCGGCCGGCACGTGGCACATCGAAGTCTTCCCCGAACAGGAATCGCTCGCCGACGGCTCCACGATCGTCGAACTGGGGAGCACCGGGGCCGCCACCGCCAACCTCGAACTGCGCGCCCCCCAGCCGCTGAGCGGGGGCGTGAGCTTCGAAGGCCCTGAAGGACCGATCGACAGCGGCGTCCCCACCGTTTACATCGGGACCCCCTTCTCGTACAACGTCCCGGTGCGCATCGGCCCCGGCACGCCGAACGGCACGCGCCTTTTCATGGTGCTCACGGCGCTCGGCAACAAGGGCGCCTCCGGAGGTGGCGGCGGCGGCTTCAACACGGCCGCCGCGGCGTTCTTCAGCGTCTCCTATGACGGCACGGGCGCGCCCGCGAAGATGTCGCAGATCGTCCTCGGCCAGCTCGAATGCGGCCCGTCAGGCCAACCATCGCCATGCGGCGCGTTCGCCACCGCCGCCGAGAACGCGGGCGACGGAGCGCACGCGTCCGCGGCGCGGGCCGGGCCGATGGCAGCGTTGTTGAAGGGTGGTCTGCCACGTGCGCATGCCGCCTTCTGCCCCGGCGGTCAGGGCTTCCGCGAAGGCACCGAACCCGGCTTCTATCTCACCCCCACGAACAACAACGGCATCAAGCTCGAAGTCTCGCTCGTGCCGCTCCAGCCGCCGGTCGCGTTCGTGTTCGACCCGTGGGGGCTCGCGTCGCCTGCGCCAAGCGGCAATCCGCTGGTGGATGCGATCGCCAAGGATCAGACCAGCCTGGTCAACGGCCTGACCACGGCGATCCCCTACGTCGGCGGGTACAACACGATCGTGCAGACCCTGAGCTCGGTTGTCACCGCGATCGAAAAACCGACCGCCGGGAACGTCATCAACGCGTACATTCAGACGGTCGTCTCGCAGCTGAACGTCGAAGACCACGGGGCGGCCTACTACTTCGGCAACGCGTACAACGGGCCCCTCGCCAACCACCTGGAGACGGAAAGCAAGACCCCGGGCAACACCGAACACGGCCTCACCGGCCCTGGTCCCGCGCCACCGTGCGAAGAAGAAAACGGCGGTGGCGGTGGCGGAGGCGGCGGCGGTGGTGGAGGCGGCAAAGGCGGGGCCGGAGGCGGCCGCTCCGGCGAAACCGGCTCCGAACCGTTCGGCGGCGAAGCCTACCTCGACCCCAGCGGGCTGGTACGAAGCTCGAGCGGGGTTCCGCTCGCCGGCGCCACCGTCACGCTCACACGGGCGACGAGCGCGGGTGGACGCCAGCTGCGCGTCCCGAACGGCAGCGCGCTGATGTCCCCGAGCAACCGCCGCAACCCCTTCAGCACGAGCCTGCTGGGAACGTTCGCGTGGGACGTCGCGCCCGGCTTCTACCAGATCGACGCGCGACGAGCGGGCTGCCGCGCCCCGCACGGCGGCGCGGTGGGACGCTCGGCCGTGAAGCCCGTGCCGCCGCCGCAGACGGGCGTGGTGCTCACGCTCAGATGCCCCGCCTTGCGGCGCACCGCTGCCCGCCTGCGCCTGGCGCTGGTGCGGGGAGCCGATGGCACGAGCGTGCTCCGTGTGTCCGTGCGCGCCCGCCATCGAGTGCGCAGCAAGGTCGGCGCCTACGTCGGCTCGATCCTCGTGAGCAGCGGCGGGACGACGCTCGCCAGCACCCCCACCGACGCCCGCACGGGTACGGCCGTGGTCGACCTCCCGCCGCTGGGCAGCGCAGGCCACGTGCTGAGGGTGAGCTTCTCGGGCAACGCCCTCGTAGGGCCGAGCGCCGCCAGCCTCCGCGTCGGATGAGTGCGCCGCGCGCCCGGCGTCAGCTCAGCCGAACGCGGCGGGCAGCGGCAGGCTGTAGGTGGCGAAGCCGTGACTGGATCGGGTGTTCTCGCGCACGCTGCTCGCCAGCCGGTAGACGCCGGCTCTCGCCGCCGCCGGCACCGTCACGGCGATCCTGAAGCGACCGCTGGCTGACGGCGTGACGTGCGCGACGATGGTGGTCTTGCCGCATTCGAGCTCCTGCTGAACGGCAATCTTGGCGACGGGCTTGGTGAGCGGCGGCATGACCTGGCCGACAAGCGTGACCGTGTCGCCGGAGACTGCCAGCGGTTCCAGGCTCAGGCGCCGCGTGAGCTTCAGATCCAGCGAACGCTGAGCCCCCGACTCCGCCCGATAGCGCGCGTCGTTGCTATCGCGCAGGCTCGCCGGCGGAAGCGGCGCCGTCGTCGAGAACTCGCCGTTCGCGCCAACCGTCGCCGAGGCCACGGCCGTCTTGGCGCCGTCGAAGACGATCTTCACGTTCTTGCCATCGAGCCTCTTGGCCGCGCTGCCCTCGAGCTCGACGCGGCTGCCGCGGATCAGTACGTCGTTGAGAACCAGCGGGCGCTTGCTACAGCCCAGCAGCAGGCCTTCGATCGCGGCAGGCGTGCTGGCGATGCCGGCCACAGGCCCACCGAAGGCACTGAACGCCTCCGTTCCCGAGTTGCTCGCGGGCTGTTCGGAGCCGCCGCCGTTGCCCGTCGAGGATGGGCGTTCGGGTTCGTGTTTGGGTTTCGGTTCTGGTTCGACCGACAGCGACGCGGTCGCCGTCGTACTGGTTTCGTCGCCGTTGGTCGCCTCGAAGGTGAAGCTGTCGGGCCCGCTGTAGCCCGGGTCGGGTGTGTATGTGACCTGAGCCGCCCCGCTCACCGGCCCGAGGGTCCCGTGGGTGGGGCCCGATACGACCGAGATCGACACCGGTTCCCCATTCGCGTCGCCACACGGCAGCGTCAACGTCGCCGGCGTCTGATACGCAGTTGACGCATGGACATCCGAGCAGCCTGGCGCGGAGCCGGGGCCGAACTCGTTGACCACTTCCGCGAGTTTGTCGCCGCTGTAGAGGCTCGCGCCGTTGGGGCTCATCGCCAGCGAGATCGGGAACTCGATCGCTTCCGATGGCTTCGTCGGTGTGCACAGCCCTGCACGTTCGCCAACGCACCCTACGAAGCTGAGCGCTCCGCCCGGCGTCGTGCGGGCGAACTCGCTGATCTCGAAGTCGGAGGCGGCATACAGATCCGCGCCGTTGGGGCTCATCGCGAGCGTCACGCCCCCTTCCGGATCGGGTTCGGGCGTGAGGGTACAGTCTTTTTCTTCTTCGAAGTACTTGCCGTTGCAACCCGTCAGCGTGATGGCGCCGGTGGTCGTGTCACGTGTGAAGACGTCGATCACCGAGGTGTTGAAGTTCCCCGCGTACAGGTTCTGTCCGTCGGGACTCATCGCCAGCGACAGGGGCTCGCTCACGAGATTGCGGGGTTTCGGTTCGGTGCAGTGAAAGTTCCTCCCGATGCACGCCTCGTATTTCAGATCGCCCGTCGCTGTATTCCGCGAGAAGGTGTCGAGCGTGCCGCCCTCGGCGCCGACGTACACGCTCGACCCGTCGGGGCTGATCGCCACACCATCCGCCGCGTAGAGGATTTCGCCGCTCGTGCCGGTGCACGCGGCGGTTTCGCCGATGCACGTGTTGAACGCCAGCGCCCCAGTTGCGGTGTTGCGCTGGAGGTCGACGACGGCTCCTGGGTTGTCGACGACGTACACGCTCGACCCGTCGGGGCTGACGGCGATCGAGATCGGGCTGGCGATGGCTTTGGTGTTGGGCGAGCATTCCGCAAGCTGGCCTACACAGCCCGTGTAGGTGAGCGCTCCGGAGGCCGGTTCCCGCGAGAACTCATCGACGGTGTTCGATTGGACCGAGACCGCGTACACGTCATGCCCGTCGGGGCTGATCGCGAGCGCGAACGGCTGATCGACCGCCGTCGCCGGCGCCGTGGCGGTGCACCCCGGGTTGTCGCCGACGCAACTCGCCCACGTGAGCACACCTGTGACCGCGTTTCGATCGAACACGTCAATCGCGTTGGCGCCTTCGGCGGCCGTGTACACCTCGGCTTCGTCCGGACTGACGACGATCCCTCGCGGTTGCCCGATCACGCCTGCGGGACTCCCGGGACACCCGGCCAGGACACCTGTGCACCCCAGAAACGTCAGTTCTCCCAGCGAAGCCGCGGCCAGCTGCGGCCCGATGCCCGCCGACGCCGACAACAGCGCCAACGACACCGCGACAGTCAGCCACATGCGGCGCGACGGCAGGCCGATCAGGCGCACTGCAGCTCGCAGCTCGCGATGCTTCGCCCTACGACACCTGACCACCACGGGATCTACCCCCAACACGTGGACAATGGCACGGTCGGTGGAACATCATACGGTCGCGCGTCGTGCGCGGGAAGCCGGCGGACTGCCCGGCGCTCAGCTGATCCCGAGCGCCCGCGGGTAGGTCGCCCGGTAGGCGCGCTCGGCCCCCAGCACGCGGCGCACGTATTCGCGCGTCTGCGCGAACGGGATTTCTCCGACGCTCAGTCTGCCTGCCCTGTTCCTGCGCATGCGCGAGCCATTTGTCGACATTTCCCAGGCCGCCGTTGTACGCGGCCACGGCGAGCATCTCGTTGCCGTTGTAGTGGTCGAGCAGATAGCGCAGGTAGTAGCTGCCGTAGGCGACGTTCACGCTCGGGTCGGCCAGGTCGCTGGCGGTGAAGCTCACGCCGCCTGACAGGTGTGCGAGGTAGTAGGCGGTGGACGGCAGGATCTGCATCAGGCCCTGCGCCCCCGCCGAGGAGGGCCGTGGGTCGAACTTCGTCTCCGCATAGATCACCGCCGCGATCAGCGCCGGGTCGAGCTGCTTCTCGGCGGCCTGTTCGCGAATGATGCTGGCATCGGTGAGCGGCAGCGCGAGGTTGCGTGTCGCCTGGTGCAACATCGTGGCGAGCACCACTGCGAACAGCACGGCCACGACAAGCGTGGCGATCCTCCGGAGGGTCCGCCGGCTCATCCTCCTAGCTTGTCAAGAACGGCCGACAGGGCGCGGCGCAGGTCCTGCTCGCTGCCGTCGTTGCGCACGACGTAGGAGGCGCGCTCGGCCTTCTCCTGCTGGGAGAGCTGGCGGGCAGCCCGCTCGTCTGCCAGCGCGTGCCCTCGCTCGGCCGCTCGTTGCCGGCGCACGGGCTCCTCGGCGATCACCGCGATGGTGGCGTCGTAGAGCCCTTCGAGGCCGGCCTCGAACAATAGCGGAACCTCCACCACGGCCGCACGCGGCGCGGGCTCCTGGGCGCGCACCTGCTCCAGCCAGCCGGCCACCCGTGCACCCACCAGCGGCCAAATGACGCTCTCCAGCCAGATGCGGTCCTCATCGGTGGCGAACGCCCTGCGGGCAACCGCCGCCCGATCCACCACGCCGTCCGGCGCCACCTCGGCGCCGAAGCGAGCGACGACCGCCGCGCGCAGCGTCTCCCCTTCGTAGAGCTCGTGGACGACCTGGTCGCTGGAGAGCACCTCCGCCCCCAGCGCTTCCAGCGCCTGCAGCGCGGTCGACTTGCCCGCCCCCATGCCCCCGGTCAGCCCCACGAAGGGCACCGACGCACTCACGCCCGGCAGCCGCTCGACCGGTTCAGTCCTGCTGGGCGGACTCTGCGCTGAGCTCGGCCTCGGCGGGAGCCTCGACCTGCTCGTGCCCGTCGGCGGCCGCCTCGCCGTTCGGCGCGTCGTGCTGCTCATCCGCCGTGGCCGGCAGCTCGCCGTTCGCCGCTGCCCCGGGAGCCTCGACGGCGGCCTCCGGGGCCTCTGGGACCTCGCCGGCGGGCGCCTCGGGAGCCTCGGCCGTCACGTCTTCGCCCTCCGCCGCCTCACCCTGGTCGGCCTCGGGAGCCTCGACCGCCTCCGTGGCGACGGCCACAGGAGCCTCCTCGGACTCGGCCGCCTCGGGCGCAGCCTCGGCGTCCTGCGCGACCTCGGCCACAGGCGCGCCCTCGCCCTCGTCGGATGCCTCAGCCTCCTGCCCGTCGGCTTCATCCTCGCGCCCCGGCCGCGAGACCGGCAGGATCTGATCCTCGACGCGCTTGGCCGACAGCGACAGGCGCCTGCGCTCGGAGTCGATCTCCAAGATCTTCACGCGAATCTCATCGCCCGGGTGGACGATCTCGCGCGGGCTCTCCACGTGGTGGGGCGCGAGCTCTGAGATGTGCACCAGGCCCTCCACCCCATCGAGGATCTCGACGAAGGCGCCGAAGGTGACGACCTTGGTGACCTTGCCGGCGAGCTCGTCGCCCACGTTGTAGGTGTCCACGATCCGCTGCCAGGGGTCCTCCTGGGTCTGCTTGAGACCGAGCGAGATGCGCTGGCGGTCGCGGTCGATGTCGAGCACCTTGACCTTCACCGTGTCGCCGATGTTGAGGATCTCGCTCGGGTGGTTGACGTGCGACCACGACAGCTCGGAGATGTGAATCAGGCCGTCGATGCCGTCGAGGTCGACGAACGCGCCGAAGTCCACGATGTTGGAGATCTGCCCTTCCACGACCAGGCCCGGCTGCAGGCGATCGAGGATCTGCTGGCGGACCTCCTTGCGCTCCTCCTCGAGCACCGCTCGGCGGGAGAGCACGACGTTGTTGCGCGAGCGGTTGAGCTCGATCACCTTGGTCTCGATCTTGGTGCCCATGTACTCGTCGAGGTTGGGCACGCGGCGGATGTCCACGAGCGATGCGGGCAGGAAGCCGCGCACGCCGAGATCGATGATCAGCCCGCCCTTGACCACCTCGATGACGGTGCCCTCGACCGGCTCGCCGGACTCGGCCGCCGTTTCTATGCGCCGCCACGCTTTCTCGAAGCGGGCGCGCTTCTTGGACATGATCAGGCGGCCGTCCTGATCCTCCTTGATGAGGACGATCGCGTCGACCTCCTCCCCGAGGTGCACCTCCTCGTTCGGATCGACGGCCTTGCGGATGGAAAGCTCGTTCGCCGGGATGACGCCCTCGGACTTGTAGCCGATGTTGACGAGCACCTCGTCCTTGTCGATCCGCACCACGTGGCCGGTGACGACCTCGCCCTCCTCGATGGGACGGAAGGTGGCGTCGTAATTGGGCACGATCTGGCCGTCGATCTCGAGCAGCAACCCGTTCGAGCCGTTGACGACGTGGGGCTGAGCGTTCTCCACCACTGTTTGCACCGGGCGAAGCGTAGCGCAGCCGTATCATTGCGGGCCATATGCCCATGCGAGCGACCAAGCGCGGAGACGAGCGCACCCGCTTGGCGCGCGACTGCGACGTGCTCGTATGCGGCGCCAGCTTCGCCGGGCTGGCGGTCGCGCGCGAGCTCGCCGGCGCGGGCGCACGGGTGCTCGTGATCGACCGCTACGAGCTCGGCGAGCGCCAGACCTCAGCGTGTGCGATGCCCACCGTGTGGCTGCAGGCGCTCGATCTGATGGACTCCTGGCGCCAGAGCTTCGACGAGATGGTCGTCCACACGCCCTATCACACCGGGCGCTGGTCGCTGCCGTGGTCGTTCTCCACGTTCGACTACCGCGAGCTGTGCGCGCTGCTGTTCGAGCGGGCGAGCTGCCCGGAGCTAGAGCTCGAGACGGCCACCGTGACGGGCCGCGAAGGAGACACCGTCCACACCGACCGCGGCGAGCTGAGCGCGCCGTTGATCGTCGACGCGCTCGGTTGGCGGCGGGTGCTGTCCAACGCGAGCACGATCCAGCCGCCCGAGGCGCGGCTCTCCCGCGGACTGGAGGTCCACCCCGCGGGAGCCGGGGAGGAGATGGAGCTGTGGATCGACCACCGCTACATCCGTGCGGGCTACGGCTGGAGCTTTCCCGCGAGCGATGAGCTGCGCGTGGGCATCGGCTCGTTCTGGCCCTCACACCACGTCAAGGAGCCCACCGTGCGCCTGGCGGGCGACCTGGAGCTGCCACCCGAGGGCTATCAGGGCAACTGGATCCCTCATCAGTTGCGCGATGCGGTCGAGGACGGCGTGTTCTTCGCGGGCGACTCGGCCGGACACTGCCTGCCGCTCACCGCGGAGGGCATTCGCACGGCGCTGTACTTCGGGCTGGCCTGCGGGCGTGAGCTGCGCGCGGTGATCGAGGGCCGCCTCACGCGCGAGCAGGCGCTCGCCCGCTATGGCGCCTTCTCCGACGCTCACGAGCGCAAATACCGTTGGCTGCTGAACGTGCAGCGCGCCATCGGCCAGATGACGCCCAGCCGCGCGGTCACCGCGATCGTGCGCGCGTTCGAGAGCCGGCGGCTGTGCTCGTGGGTGTTCGGGCACTACCTGGAGATCGCCCCGCCGGCGTTCGTCGGCGCGGGCGCGCCGACGCGCTCGAGCGTGGGGCGAGCGACCGCGAGCACCGCGTCGGCCGCCGCGCTCTGAGCTCGTCACCCCCACGCCCCCGGCGTGATCTGCAGGTAGCACATGTCCACGCGCATCACGTCCATGGTGCGCTCGAACAGCGCCCGCCCGAGTCCGTAGCGACTGGCCAGCACCTGCTCGGCGTGTGGCTCCTCCTCGGCGGCGAGCACCCGCGCACGTGCCTCGAGCGGCGCGCCCAGCGGACGGCCGCGGACGGTGCACGGCGCGATCAGCATGCGCGGGTCGTTGCGCAGGCGCTTGACCTTGCCCGCGGTGCGCTCGGAGCGCACGTACAGGGTGCCGTCCGCCTCGGCGGCCCACACGGGGGTGGGCACGGCGGTGCCGTCGCGGCGGTAGGTGACGACCAGCGTGCGCTTGAAGGACGCGATCTGCGCCACCGAGCCCGTCCGCGGCGCGGAGGTGATCTCACGCGCTCCCGACGGCGCGGTTCGTGCCGCCAGGCGGGCGGATGGGAGCGCCGCCGGAAGCCGCCTGCCGGGCACCGGGTGGGCGCCCGGCCGTGCGACCGTGGTAGGGACGTCGTGCGGTGTGAGCGTGTCTGCCATCCGTGTCTCCTTCTCTAGAGGGTGTCCAGGACCTCGGCCAGGCGGCGCACACCCTCGGCGATCGCGGGCTCCGCGAGGTTGGCGTAGCCGAGCACGAGCGAGTCCGAGCGGGCGGGTGGGTCGATCATGTGCACCGACAGCGGATACACGCCCACCCCGCGTTCGGCGGCCAGCGCGCACAGTCGCCCGGCGTCAACCGTTCGCGGCAGGTGCACGAGCGCGTGCAGCCCCGCCGATATGCCGCTCACACGGGCGTCCGGGAGCTCGCGGGCGATCGCCGTGATCAGCGCGTCGCGGCGGCTGCGGTTGCGGCGTCTGGCCTTGCGCAGGTGGCGATCGTAGGCGGCGCTCTCGAGCAGCCGCGCGAGCGCGAGCTGCTCGATCGTGGAGGAGCCGAGATCGTCGAGGACCTTCGCCTCGAGCACGGCGTCGTACAGCGTGGAGGGAAGCACGAGCCAACCGAGTCGCAGCCCCGGGGCGAGTGTCTTCGAGACGGTGCCCAGGTACACGACGTGCTCGGGCGCAAGACCCTGGAGCGCTCCCAGCGGCGCGCGGTCGTAGCGGAACTCGGCGTCGTAGTCGTCCTCGATCACCAGTCCCCCGGCTCGGGCCCATTGCACGAGCGCCCCGCGACGCTCCGGCGAGAGCACGACCCCGGTCGGGCACTGGTGGGCGGGGGTGGTGAGCACGACGGGCGCGTCGAGCGCATCGACGTCGAGGCCGTGCTCGTCGACGGGCACGCCGCGGACCTCCATGCCGGCGTAGGAGAGCACCGCGCGATGCGGCGGCAGACCGGGGTCCTCCACGGCGATGGCCGCCGTGCCGCGACGCGCCAGCGCCCGCCCCAGCAGCGCGAGCCCCTGGGTGGCGCCGGCGCACACCACGATCGCGTCCGGATCGGCCACCACGCCGCGCACGCGTCGCAGGTAGGCGGCGAGCTGGCTGCGCAGCTCGGAGGCGCCACGCCCGTCCGGGTAGGCGAAGGCGCTCGCGGGCGCCCCCCGCAGCACATCGCGCAGCGCCCGCGCCCACAGCGCGCGCGGGAAGGAGGCGAGATCGGGCGCGCCGGGAAAGAAGTCGAACGCCAGCGCGCGCGGAGGCGCCTGCGGCTCAGCGCCGTCCACCGTGGCCGCGCTGGCCGCCACGTAGGTGCCGCCCCCCTGCCGGGAGACGAGGTAGCCCTCGGCGAGCAGCTGGGCGTAGGCGTTGACCACCAGCCGCCGGGAGACCTCGAGATCGGCAGCGAGCGAGCGGGTGGACGGCAGGCGCCCGCCGGGGGACAGCGTGCCGTCGCGCACGAGCTCGCGCAGACGGTCCTCCAGCTGGGCGCGACGGCGCCCGCCGCGTAGCTGGATCAACAGCTCGGGGCCCTGACTGGTACCCATTTTTATAGTTGAACTGGCCACAGTTTGGGAACCACCTTTGGGTAGAGTAATGCGCATGTCAACCCATCCACGCGAACGGGGCCGAGGTGTCCCACGCGTGGCGACGCGACCAGCGGAGGTGCAGCGATGACGAGGATCGAAGGCGTTCCCAGCAGCAAGGCGGGGCCGCTCGTGCGGCTCGTGTACCGGCTTTCGAGGCGACGCCTCGGGCGCGACGTCGACCCCGTGGCCGTGTATGCCCACGCGCCCGGCCTGCTGATGGGCTATGGCATGTTCGAGCAGTCCACCGGCAAGCAGCACCGCGTCGAGGAGCGCCTGAAGGTGCTCGCCGAGACGAAGGCGGCGGCGGTGGTCAACTGCGAGTTCTGCTGCGACATCGCCTCCTCGATCGCCCGCGACGCCGGCCTCACCGAGCGGCAGCTGCTCGCGCTCCCGAACTACCGCGACAGCGACGAGTTCACCGAGCTCGAGCGGCTCGTGCTCGACTACGCGACCGCCATGAGCCGCACCCCCACGACCGTCACCGACGAGCTGTTCGCGGCGCTGCGCGAGCACTTCGACGAGCGCCAGATGGTGGAGCTCACGAACGTGATCGCCCTCGAGAACATGCGCGCGCGCTTCAACAGCGCCTTCGACATGACCCCCGCGGGCTTCAGCGAGGGGATGGTGTGCGCCGTGCCCGAGCGGGCTCAGGCCGGCGAAGCCGCAACGGCGGCGGCAGCGGCGGCGTGAAGGTCCCGCCGGCATGAAGGTGTTCGTGGCGGGCGCCACCGGCGCGATCGGCCGTCCGCTCGTGCGGATGCTCGTCGGCGAAGGGCACCAGGTCACCGGCATGACGCGCTCGCCCGCCAAGGCCGAGGCCCTGCGCACGGCCGGCGCCGAACCCGTGGTGGCGGACGCACTCGATGGGCCGGCCGTGCACAGAGCCATCTCGCAGGCGCGCCCGGAGGCGGTCATCCACCAGCTCACGGCCATACCCGCGCAGCTTGACCCGCGCAAGATCGAACGCGACTTCGCGCTCACCAACCGTCTCCGCACCGAGGGCACCCGCAACCTGCTCGAGGCCGCTCACGCGAGCGGCGCCGAGCGCCTGATCGCGCAGAGCGTCGCGTTCATCTACGCGCCCGGTCCCCCCGGCACGCTTCACACCGAGACCGACCCGCTGAACGCGAACCCGCCGAAGCGCTTCAGGCGCACGGCCGCGGCGACGGCCGAGCTCGAGCGGCAGGTGCTGGGCGCCGGCGGCCAGGTGCTCCGCTACGGATACTTCTACGGGCCGGGCAGCGCGATCTCGCGGGCCGGCTCGATGGGCGCGGAAGTGGCCCGCCGCCGCCTGCCGGTCGTGGGCGGCGGCACGGGCGTGTGGTCGTTCATCCACGTCGAGGACGCCGCCCGGGCGACGGTGGCGACGCTGGCCAGCGAGGGCTCGGGCGCTTACAACATCGTCGACGACGAGCCGGCGCCCGTGTCCGAGTGGCTGCCCGCCCTCGCGTCCGCACTGGGAGCACCCCCACCACGGCGCGTCCCCGCGCTGCTGGCCCGCCCGCTGGCCGGGGAGTACGGAATCGCGGCGATGACCAAGGCGCAGGGCGCCTCGAACGCACGGGCCAAGCGCGAGCTCGGATGGCAGCCGGGCTTCCCCTCCTGGCGCGAGGGTTTTAGCCGCGGGCTGGGGTAGCGCAAGCGATCACGAGGCGCTCTATGAGCTCTTACGGAAGGGGTTCTCCACACGCACTGTCCCGATCGTCTGACCGTCGTTGAGGTCCTCGCTCAGCAGGAGTGGGCACCCCGCCGCCTGCGCGGCGGCGACGATCAGAGCGTCCCAGTAGGAGAGTTGCGCGGAGCGGCTGACGCGCACCGCAGCCCCCACCAGCGGGGCGTCGAGAGCGACGACGTGCAACAGGCCGAGCCACTCGAGAGCCTCAGCAGCCTTGGTCTCCTCGAGTGGGCGGGCGAGCTTCCGCGTGACCGTGACGTAGAACTCGCCCAACACCTGTGCGCTTACCGTCAGGGCGCCCGGCTTGGCGCTCGCGAGCACGGCTTGCGCACGTTCGCACTTGGCAGGCTCATCACGGTCGAAGGCGTAGACGAGGACGTTGGTGTCCAGGAACGCCTTGTCAGCGCTCATACAGCTCTTCGCGTGTCCACGTGCGTCCAGCCGGACCGCTCCCCGCGTCGCTGCGCTGCGCAAGCTCGAGCAAGGCCTTCATGGGATCGGGCGCCTCGCCCTGACCGGCAAGGTCCTCGAGGTACCCACGGACGAGGGCGTTGACGGACGTGTCCTGCTCCAGCGCCCGCATGCGCGCCCGCTTCAACAGCTCGGCATCGATCGTGAGTGTCAGATTGGCCATACGTGCCCCACAGGATCAGTGTAGCACGGGCTACTTGCGCACGACCAGCACCGCCCCCACGACCAACAGCACGAGCCCCGCGATGCGAGACGCGTCGATGTGCTCCTTGGCGATCCCCAACAGCCCGAAGCGGTCGATCGCCACCGAGATGGCGAGCTGCCCCGTGATCACCACGGCGGTCAGCCCGCTCGCACCGAGCGTCCGCACGGCGATCAGCGCCACCGTCACATATACCGCCCCCAGCAGCCCCCCGACGAGCGCCCACCAGGGCAGGGTGCGCACCTGCCCGAGGCTGCCCAGGCCCCCGCGCACGAACGCGGCGATCACCAGCAGCACCACCGTCCCCACCAGAAACGAGAACGTGGCCGCCTGCAGGCTGCCGACGGTCCTCCCCAGCCGCGAGTTGATCGGCGCCTGCATCCCCACCAGGCACCCGGCCCCAACACCGGCGACTACTGCAAGCCCACGACTCACACCGTCACCTCGCAATCAGCACGAAGCACGTCTCGCCAAGCGTAGGGCGTGTCCGAGGGCGGGCCCGCCGCGAAGCGGCCTGCCCGGCCTCGGACATCGACCCGGAGCGCTACTTGGCCTCCAGCCACGTCTTGCCAGCACCGATGTCCACGGCCATCGGCGGCTCGCGCTCCCACACGCCGCACATCTCGCGCTCGATCAGCGCCTGCGCCGTGTCCGCCTCGCCGGGCGGTCCTTCGAACAGCAGCTCGTCGTGGATCGTCAGCAGCAGGCGGGTCTCGAGCTCGGATTCCTCGAGCGCACGATGGCAGCGGACCATGGCCAGCTTGATGATGTCGGCGGCGGTTCCCTGGATGACCGTGTTCACGGCGAGGCGCTCGCCGAGGCTGCGCACCTGGTAGTTGCGGGCCCGCAGCTCGGGGATCTGCCGCCGGCGCCCCCACAGGGTCGTCACGTGGCCCTCCTCCTTGGCGCGCTCGATCGTCGCGGCCATGAAGTCCGCCACCCGCGGAAAGCGCTCGAGATAGGCGTCGATGAACTCCTTGGCCTCGGCGCGGGGGATGTTCAGGCGGTCGGCCAGGCCGTAGTCGGAGAGGCCGTAGACGATCCCGTAGTTGATCATCTTCGCCTTCGAGCGCATCCCCGGGTCGATGTCCTGCGCCTGCACACCGAACACGCGTGAGGCGGTCGCCGTGTGCACGTCCTCGCCGCGCGCGAAGATCTGCATCAGCGCCGGCTCGCCGGCCGCGTGGGCGAGCACCCGCAGCTCGATCTGCGAGTAGTCGGCGGAGATCAGCACGCTGCCCGGCTCGGCCTCGAAGCAGCCGCGGATCTCGCGCCCCAGGGGCGTGCGGATGGGGACGTTCTGCATGTTCGGGTTGGTGCTCGACAGGCGCCCCGTCTGGGCGACGGCCTGCAGGAACGTGGTGTGGATGCGCGAGCGCTCGTCGACGAGCTCCGGGAGCACGTCCAGGTAGGTCTTGACCAGCGTCGAGAGCTCGCGCCAGCGCTCGATCTTGGGGATGATCTCGTGCTCGGCGCGGATCGCCTGCAGCACGCGCGCGTCGGTGGAGAAGCCGGTCTTGCCGCGGCGCTTGCGGGAGAGCCCGAGCTTCACGAACAGGATCTCCCCGAGCTGCTGCGGCGAGGAGATCAGGAACTCCTCGCCGGCGAGCGCGAAGATCTCCGTTTCGAGCGTCGCCAGCTCGCTGTGCACGCGCTCGGTGATCTTCGCCAGGCGCTTGCAGTTGAGCCTCACCCCGAGCAGCTCCATGTCGCGCAGCACGGCCACCAGCGGCAGCTCGATGTCGTGCATCAACGCCGCGAGACCGCGCTCGGCGATCTGCTCGCGCTGCCAGTCCGCGAGCGCGCCCAGCAGCACGGCCTCGGCGGCGAGCGGGTCCTCGAGGTCGCTGGCCAGGCCGCGCTCCTCGCACAGCTCGCCCAGCGGGTAGCCGCGCCTGGCGGGCTCGAGCAGGTAGGCGCCGAGCAGCGTGTCGTGTACGAGGTTCGCCGGGACCAGCCCCAGCGCCTTGGCGTCGTGGGCCACCACCGGCCGCGCGCCACACGCGACCACCACCTCCTCGGGCCCGGCGCACTCACCGGCGAGCGCCTGGCCGTCGGCAGCGACGGCGAAGCGCCAGGGTGCGCCCTCCGCGAACAGCTCGCCCTCGGGCGGCTCCACGGCGCCGGCCGCGACGCACAACTCGCTGTCCTTAGCGCCCAGGCGCGCGATCTCCGGTGGGGCGCCCGCGCGCACGCGCGCCGTCAGCCTCACCTCCGCGCTCGGCGCCGGCGCCGCCAGCTCGGCGTCGCCGAGCGCCTCCTCGAGGCGTCGCAGGGGATCGCGCAGCTCGTACTCGCGAAAGACCTCGCGCAGGCGCGAGCGATCGGGCTCGCGGGCGGCCTCGGCGGCGATGTCGAACTCGACCGCCACGTCGCGCTGCACCGTCGCCAGGCGCTTGGACACGCGCGCGTCCTCGGCGTGCTCGATCAGGTTCTGTTTGCGCTTGGCGCCTTTGACGTCCTCGACGTGGGCGAGCACGTCCTCGAGCGCGCCGAAGCTCTGGATCAGCTCGCTGGCGGTCTTGTCGCCGATCCCGGGGACCCCGGGGATGTTGTCGGAGGTGTCCCCCTTCAGCCCGTAGAAGTCGGGGATCAGCTCGGGCGGGATGCCGTAGCGGTCGATCACCGCCTGGCGGTCGTACAGCTTGGTCTCGGTGATGCCGCGCGCCGTCGCCATCACCTGCACGAGGCCCTCGGGGTCGATGAGCTGGAAGACGTCGCGGTCGCCGGTGACGATCACCACGGGCACGGGCGGGTCGGCGCGCAGGGCGCGCTCGGCAAGGGAGGCGATCACGTCGTCGGCCTCGTAGCCCTCGACCTTCACGTTGCGATAGCCGAACGCCTCCACCAGCGGTTCCATCGCCGGCCACTGCTGCTTGAGCAGGTCCGGGCGCGAGCGGCGCTGGGCCTTGTACTCGGCGAACAGCTCGGTGCGACCCGAGCTGCCGGCGTCCCAGGCGACGATCGTCGGGGACACGCCGTAGTCGGTGACGATCTTGACGAGCATCGAGGCGAACCCGAAGATCGCGTTGGTGGGCACGCCGGTGGACGTGGCGATCGACTCGGGCAGCGCGAAGAAGGCGCGGTAGACGAGGCTGGGGCCGTCGAGCAGGAACAGGCGCCCCGCGGGGCCGAGCGCGGCCGAGCCGCCGCCGCCCGAGATCCGTGAGCGCGCGGGGGCGCTCGCGCTGACTGGCGCTGTCGTGTCGGTGGCCACGTCTGAGCACTCTACGGGCAGGCGCCCGCCACCGGCGCGCGGGCGAGCGCGGCGTCCGGCGCGGCGTCGCACGCACTCGGCACGCCGCGCGAACATGTGCTCGATGACGCATACCTCCTAACATCCCGTCCCGCCAAACGACCCAGGAGCCCTCCTCAGTGGACGCCACACCAAGCGCCCAGTTCCGCCTCACCATCCGCGTCAAGCTCGACGATGCCCACGGCATCCTCGGGCACGTCACCACCGCCATCGGCGAGGCCGGCGGGATCGTGGGGTCCGTGGACCTCGTGGAGGTCGACGGCAACCACAGCGTGCGTGACATCGTGGTCGACGGGAGCGGCCACGAGCACTGGGACCGCATCCTCGCGGCGATCGCCGAGGTCGACGGCGCGAACGTACTCGAGACCACCGATCGCACCTTCCTGCTGCATCTCGGGGGCAAGATCGAACAGGCCAACAAGCACCCGCTGAAGACGCGGGATGACCTCTCGATGGTTTACACGCCGGGGGTCGCGCGCGTATGCCTGGCGATCGCCGACGACGAAGACAGGGCGTTCCAGTACACGATCAAGCGCAACACCGTCGCGGTCGTCTCCGACGGCACCGCGGTGCTGGGCCTCGGCGACATCGGGCCGCGCGCGGCGATGCCCGTGATGGAGGGCAAGTGCTGCCTGTTCAAGGAGTTCGCGGGCGTGGACGCGTTCCCGATCTGCCTGGACACGACCGACCCGGAGGAGATCATCCAGACGGTCAAGCTGATCGCCCCGGGCCTGGGCGGGATCAACCTCGAGGACATCTCCGCGCCGCGCTGCTTCGAGATCGAGGAGCGCCTCAAGCAGGAGCTCGACATCCCCGTCTTCCACGATGACCAGCACGGCACCGCGGTGGTCGTGATGGCGGCGCTGCTGAACGCGGTGAAGCTGACCGACCGACGCCTGGAGGACCTCCACGTGCTGATCATCGGGCTGGGCGCGGCGGGCATCGCGGTGACCAAGATCCTGCTGGCGGCCGGAGTGCGGAAGATCGTCGGCGCGGACTCGCGCGGGGTGCTGCACGCGCGCCGCGAGGACTACCTCGACGGCTCCATGAACGCGGCCAAGCGCTGGTTCGCCGAAGTCAGCAACCCCGATTGCCGCGAAGGCACCCCCGCGGACGCGATCGACGGGACGGACCTGATGATCGGGCTCTCGGGCGCCCGCGCGCTGCCGGCGGAGGCGCTCGCGCGCATGAACCGCGACGCGATGGTGTTCGCGATGGCCAACCCCAACCCGGAGGTCAAGCCCGAGGAGGCCGAGCGCTACGTGCGGATCATGGCGACCGGCCGCTCGGACTACCCCAACCAGATCAACAACGTCCTGTGCTTCCCGGGCATCTTCCGCGGCGCGCTGGACGTGCGCGCGCCGGTGATCACCGAGGAGATGAAGATGGCCGCGGCGCACGCGATCGCGGCGATCGTCTCCGACGAGGAGCTGCGCGACGACTACATCATCCCGTCGGTGTTCAACCGCGACGTCTCCCCCGCGGTGGCGGCGGCCGTGGCCGAGCAGGCGCGTGCGGCCGGCGTCGCCCTCGCCGGCCAGGAGGTCGGCTTCGCGCAGGGCGACGCGGTGGCTCCGGGCCCCACGGGCACGCAGCTCCTCGACGGGCGGGTGTAGCGCCGAGGCGCCAGGAGCATGTGCGCCGCACTGCGCGTGACCGTCACCGGAGCGACCGGCCTGATCGGAGCGTCGCTGGTCGCCGCGCTGCGCGAGCGCGACGCGGAGGTGACGGTGCTCGCGCGCGATCCCGTCCGTGCACAGGCCCGCCTCGGCGAGGTCCAGGCGGCGCGGTGGGAGCTGATGGACGAGGCGGCCCCCGCGGAGGCGCTCGCCGGACGTGACGCGGTCGTGCATCTGGCGGGCGAGCCGGTCGCGCAGCGCTGGAGCAAGAGCGCCAAGCGCGCCATCCGCGACAGCCGCGTGACCGGCACCCGCAACCTGCTCGCCGGTTTCGAGCAGGCGCAGCCGCGCCCGCGGGCGCTGATCAGCGCCTCGGCGATCGGCTACTACGGAGCGCACGGGGAAGAGCCGCTCGACGAGGAGGCGCCGCCCGGCCGCGACTTCCTGGCGCAGGTGTGCTTCGAATGGGAGGCCGCGGCGGCGACCGCACGCGCCCTGGGCGCGCGCGTGGCGCAGGTGCGCACCGGCGTGGTGCTCGACCGGGCCGGCGGCGCGCTGGCGAAGATGCTCCCGCCCTTCAGGCTCGGGCTCGGCGGACCGGTCGCCGGCGGGCGCCAGTACGTGTCGTGGATCCACCTGCGGGACGTCGTGGGGATGCTGCTGGCGGCGCTCGAGGACGAGCGCTGGGAGGGCCCGGTCAACGCCACCGCACCCGACCCCGTGACCAATCGCGAGCTCTCCAGGCAGCTCGGCCGGGTGCTCGGACGGCCGGCGCTGATGCCCGTGCCGGGCCTCGCCCTGCGCGCGCTCTACGGCGAGATGTCGGAGGTCGTGACCAAGGGCGCGCGCGTGCTCCCCGCCAAGGCGCTGGTGCTCGGCTACGAGTTCGCCCACCCGCGCCTGGAGCAGGCGTTGCGCGCGGCGCTCGCCGCGTAGAAGCGCTCAGGCGGGCGCGGGCAGGCGTTCGCTGCGGGTGGCCGGCGGGTTCTCCGTCTCGATGATCACGCGGCAGGGGCGCTTGGTGAGCAGGTAGGTGGCGGTCGGGCCGAGGCGCTGCTCGCCGGCGGGCGCGTGGATCGCCGACCAGTAGATCACGTCCGAGCCGACGCGTTCTGCTTCTTCGACGAGCGCCGCCCCGGGGTTGCGCGTACGGATCAGGCCGGTGTGGATCTTGATGCCCGCGCGCCGCGCCTGGATGCGGGCGCTCTCGAGCACCGAGCGCCCGCGCGCCTCCTCCTCCTCCAGGCCCGACTCGAGCGAGAGCTGGCTGGGCACGGGCAGCACGTAGATCGCGTACACGACGCCCTCCTCGCCGATCAGCTTGGCCGCGCTGCTGAGGGCCGTGGCGCTCACGTCGTCGCCGAAGATCGGCACGAGCGCGGTGCGGTAGTCGAGCTCCTCGAAGTCCGCCGGGCGCTGGGGGCGCTGGATCTTGTAGTGCTTGCGGGGATCCAGGCCCTGGCGTCTGCGGTACACGAAGTAACCGCACATGCCGAAGATCATCCAGGGGATGCCGACGATGCGGGCCTCCGTGTGCAGCACCGTGACCGCCACCCACGCGAGGAACGTCCCCAAGCCGCCGATCACGGCGGTCATGGGGATCGCAGCGCCTTTGATGCGGATGTTCCAGGGCGAGCGGTAGGGGCGCTCGCGGTCGGGATCCTTGACGCGCAGTCTGACGATCGCAGCGTGGGCGGTGGTGAACGACAGCATCGCGCCGAACGAGTAGAGGTTGCCGAGCACTTCGGTGTTGCCGTACAGGATCAGCGTCGAGGCGAGCATCGAGAAGAAGATCAGCGTGAACCAGGGGGTGCGATAGCGCGGATGCAGCTGCGAGAAGATGCTCGGCAACTGGCGATGCTCGGCCAGCGACCACGACAGGCGTGAGATGCCGATCATGCCCGCGTTGGTGGCGATGAACAGGATCGTGGCGGCGAGGAAGCCCAGGTAGTAGCGCCCGACGGTCAGCACCGTGCCGTGCAGGCCGAGGTGTTCGATCACGCCGAGCATCGGGTCGTTTTCGAAGAAGTGCCCGAGCGCGGTGGCATACCCGGGCTCGGCGAAGCTCTGTTTGAGCTGGGCGCTGTAGCCGACGCCGTGGTGGATCACCGGCAGCGCCGAGAGCGCGATGAGCGAGATGCCGGCGTACACGCCGAGCACCGCGAGCACCACCAGGTTGACGGCCTTGGGGACCTGTATGCCCGGATCCCTGGACTCCTCGGCCATGTTCGCCACGGTCTCGATGCCGGTATACGCGAGCATCGCCAGCGACAGCGCGAACACGAGTTCCTTCCAGGTCGGGGCGATCCCCAGGTGGACCTGGTTGACGAGCAGCGACGGGTTCAGCACGAGGAACGCGCCGAGCGCGACGATCAGGATCTGCGTGCTCAGGTCGAGGATCGCCAGGACGAAGTTGAGCTTCGCCGACTCCCCCAGCCCGCGGATGTTCAGCCCGGCGAGCACGACCACCACGATCAGGCCGCCGAAGATGTCGTCGGGGTTGTGCTTGAGCGCCCCCAGCCCCGGGAACGCGCTCAGGTAGTGGGGCACGAAGAACGCGGAGATGGCGATCGTGAGGATGTAGTCGAGGCTCAGGGCCCAGCCGGCGAAGAACGACACCACGTCATCGAAGGCGTGGCGGGCGAACGAGGAGGAGCCGCCCGCTTCGGGGAACATCGAGGCGCCCTCGGCGTAGGTTTTGGCCGTCAGCGCGAACAGCCCGCCGGCGAACAGGAAGACCAGCGGCGTGAGACCGAGCGCGTGCGCGGCCACCAGGCCCAGCGCGTAGTAGATCGAGGAGCCCACGTTGCCGTAGGCCGTCGCGAACATCCCGGAGACGCCGACGGACTTGCGCAGTCCTCGCTCTGACAGGCGTGCCATCGGTCCGGGAGGCTACACATGCCTCACCGCCCCAGCCGCACGCGATGTGCAACATCGCGTGCACGGCAGCCGCAAAAGCAGGATCGAGACGTATGATCCCGACGAGCCCGGGGGATCGGGCGCCCTGGGACCCGACTGGCATGGAAACCGCGCGACGAGAAAACTACGACTCGGGCGAGGACTTCGTCCTCGAATACGGCGAGCTGCGCTTCACCTTCAACGAGGTGGACTTCTCCGAGCGCTGCGAGCAGGCCGCGCTGAAGCTCGGCTTCGTCGGCGGTCGCCTCGGCCACGAGGAGCTCGAAGACCTCGTCAACCTCGCCGTCAACGGCGAGATCCTCGACCCCGCTTCAGACCTGGGCGAGCACGTCAACGACTGCTGGCCCGAGCTCGTCGGCCCGGCCGAGCGCTCGCTGGTGCACTGGCTGCGCCGGCTGGTGTTCAGGGGCGCATGGCTCGACCAGCGGGTCAAGGAAGGCGAGCTGGGCGTGAGCTTCGACGAGTGCTCGGGCGGCTTCGTGTACGTGCAGCCGGCAGGCGGACGCGACGGCGACGCAGCCCGCGGCGGCGAGCCGATCGAGCTTGCGCCAGAGCCCTCCTGGAACCGCGTCGCCTACAGGCGATAGCTGGCGCGGCGCGCTCCTGCGTCCTCGCTCGCTCGCGTGCAAAGCACGCCACGCTCGCTGCGTCCTTGGATCGCTTGGCCAGCTATCGCCTGTAGAGGCGAGTTTCAGGTGGCCGCTTCGACAGGCTGTCAGACGGGCCTTGGTGATCGCCTCGGCTCCGTCGTCGCCGACGAGCAGCTCGGGCTTGAGCGTGCCGCTGTTGACCAGGTCGAGGATCGGCTGGCGCCCGGTGGAGGTGAGGGCGGCGTCGAGGGCGACCACGGTGGTCTCTCCCCCGAGCGGGCGCTCGGCGATGGCGATCACGGTCAGAGAGCCCGCGTCGCGGAGGTTGCGGGCGGCGGCGAGCGCCTTGCGCGCCGCGTGGGGATGCAGCCCGTCGAGGCCGTCGATCGCCACCAGCGCGTTCCCGCCACGGGCGGCCACTCGCTTGGCGGCGTCGGTCGCGCGCTCGACCGCCTGGTCCTGGAGGTCGGCGGAGGCGGCGAAGCTGAGCGCGGCGACGGGCGCGAGCGAGCCCTCCTGCCACTGGGCGATCTCCTCGGGCCTCGCGCCGGCGAGCACGAGGGAGACCGTGAGATCCTCGCGTCCGGCGACGGCGTCGAGCAGGCGGCGGAGCGTCTCGGTCTTGCCCGCGTGGCGGGCGCCGACGATCACCGCGCGCGAGCCCAGCCCGATCGGGGTCAGCCACTCGATCGCCTCGAGCGTGGGGTCCTGCGAGCCGAGCGCGATGCGCTCGCGGGGCCAGTTGACGGGGAGCTCGTCATAGCGGCCGCCGTCGGACACGCTGTCCGCGGAGGCGCCGTTGATCGTGTCGATGCGCACCAGCGACGGATAGCGCTCGGAGCGCCGGGGCATGCGCACGGGGCCGGTCACGCGGTCGCCGGAGACGAGCTCGCAGCGGCGCACCTGGGCAGCCGAGATGTACACGTCCTCGTCGGAGGGCTCGGGCGGATCGACGCGCAGGAAGGCCGAGCCGTTGCCCAGCACCTCGACCACGCCGGCCGCGATGCGCGCGGGCTCCTGCTCTGACTCCTCGACGTCCTGCGCGCGGGCGCCGCCGCGCGGCGCGTCCTGCGCCTGCTCGGCGCCGCCGGCGTTCTCCTCGCGCGAGCGCCGCGCTCGCGGCGTGCGCCGGCGTCGCGTGCGCGGCACGATCGGCGCTCGCTCCTCCTGTCCGTCGTCCTCCGCGGCGGCGCCGGCGCCCGCGTCACCGCCGCCGCCCCCGTCGCCGGTCTCGTCGAGGATCGCGGTGATCAGCTCGGCCTTGCGCATGCGCCGGAAGCTCTCCAGGCCCAACTGGTTGGCGATCGTGTGGAGGTCGGCCAGCGGACTGGCTTCCAGCTCGGAGCGCTCGAGCACTGTCATGGGATTGGGTCCCCTTTCGTATTGGATGGGCGGTCGGCGTCCCGTCGCGTTGGACAGCGGCGGGCACCCGTTGGCGACATCAGCCTAGCGGCTAGCGGTCGTAGCGAATTTCCTCGGCGAGGGCCAGATCCCTGCTCGGCTCGCTCTCGGCGGCGAGCGCGGCGCGCACGGCGAGGTACTCGGCGGCGGCGCCGACGTCGTGGATGCGGAAGATGTGGGCCCCCTGCTCGACGCCGTGGGCCAGCGCGGCCAGGGTGCCCGGCAGGCGCTCGCGCGGCGGGCGCGCGGTGAGGGCGCCGATGAAGTCCTTGCGCGAGATCGCCATCAGCAGCGGGCGCGCGAGCTCGTGCAGGCGCGCCACTTCCGAGAGCAGCCTGATCGTCTGCGCGGGCGTCTTGGCGAAGTCGGGGCCGGGATCGAGGATGAGCTGCTCGTGGGCCACCCCCCGGGCGATGGCGACGGCGACGCGCTCCTCCAGGAAGCCCATCACCTCGGTGGTGACGTCCGCGTAGAGCTCCGGGTCCTGCAGCCGCTGGCGGGGCGCTGCCCGCGTGTGCATGATCACGAGCGCAGCGCCGGTGCCCGCGCACACCTCGGCCAGCTCGGGATCGCGCAGTCCGCTGACGTCGTTGACGATGCGTGCGCCCGCGGCGATCGCCGCGCGGGCTACCTCGGGCTTGTAGGTGTCGACCGATACCAGCGCGCCCAGCTCGCCGGCGATCCGCTCGACGAGCGGCACCACCAGCGCGAGCTCCTCGGGCACGGCCAGCGGCGGACGCTCGGTGGAGGCGGACTCCCCGCCCACGTCGATGATGTCGGCGCCCGCGGCGAGCAGCTCGGACGCCAGCCGCACGCGCGCCTCGAGGCTCGTGTACAGGCCGCCATCGCTGAAGGAGTCCGCGGAGGCGTTGACGATGCCCATGAGCAGCGGCCCGCCGGACCGCCCCCCGAGCCGCAGGGTCAGCTCGCGGGCGCGCAGCGTCAGCTCCGGTGCGTTCACGACCTCGCGGCCGCCGGCCCCGGGCGCTGCGGCTGGCCCTCGCCGGCGCGCGCCGGCGCCGCTGTCGGGCCCTCGGCGGCGGCCTCCTCGCCAAAGCGCGCCAGCTCGAGCACCAGCCGCTCCTCGCTCCAGCCCAGCTCGCCGGCGAGCACCTCGCCGACGCGCCGCACCGTCTGCGCGTCGAGCTCCCGGGCCGCGAGCAGGGCCAGGCGCGTGCGCCTGAAGAGGACGTCGCCGATGCTGCGCGCCTGCTCGTGGCGGGCGGCGAGCGCGACCTCGGCGAGCACGTCGGGCAGGCCCGCGACGATCGGCTCGGCCAGTTGGGGGCGCTCGGCGGCGAGCGCGAGCACCTGGCGGGCCGCATGCCCGTAGCGCGAGGCGAGCGCCTGGTAGGGGTCCGGACCCACCCGCCCGAGGCCCTCGACGCGCGGCAGCTCCTCAGGAGCGACCGCCTGCCCGAGCGGTATCTCGTGGGTGCGGCAGGGGGCGTCCCGGGCGTCGCGCTCGACCAGGCGGTCGACGGTCATCTTGGCCATGCGCCTCCAGGTGGTGAGCTTGCCCCCGGTGATCGTGAGCATCCCCGAGGAGGTCTCGTACAGCTCCGCCTTGCGGGAGATGTCCACCGACTTCTTGGGGTCGCCGGTGGAGATCAGCGGCCGCACGCCCGCGAAGGCGCCGGTGAGCGAGTCCGGCGCGAGCGCCGTGCCGAAGAACCCGTTGACGGCCTCCAGCAGGTAGTCGACGTCATCGGGCGAGGGCATGACGTGCTCGAGCGGGCCCTCGTAGTCGTTGTCGGTGGTGCCCACGAGCGTGTGCCCGAGCCACGGCAGCGCGAAGATCGTGCGCCCCCCGCCGGCCGGCACGATCGCGCCGCCGACGAGCGGCAGGTCGGCGTGCCTGATCGTGATGTGGGTGCCGCGGCTGGGACGGATGCGCGGCAGCTCGGCCTCGTCGTGGAGCTCCTCGGGGCTGAGCTCGTCCGCCCACACGCCGGTGGCGTTGACCACGTTGGCGGCGCGCACCTCGAAGCGCTCGCCGCTCTCCACGTCGAGTACGCGCACGCCGTGGGCGCGACCTTCGCGCTCGAGCAGCCCGGTGACGTCGAGGCGGTTGGCACAGACGGCGCCGAAGCGCTCGGCCTCGCCCAGCACCGTCAGCACCAGCCGCGCGTCGTCGGTCTGGCAGTCGTAGAACAGGTAGCCGCTGGTCGGCTCGCGCGCGGCGAGCGCGGGCAGCAGCTCGAGCACTTCCTCACCGGAGATCACGCGGTGGCGCTCGGGGCTCCAGGACTCGCCCGCGCTGTCCTCGAGCGACGGCGAGCCATCGCCCTGCGGGCGCTCCCCCCGTGCGCGCCTGCCGCCTGTGCCCCTCAGGGTACGGCGCGAGCGCAGCCGGTCGCGGTCCACGGACATCACGTCGTAGAGGTTCAGCCCCACCCCCACCAGGCGGTCGGGGCGGGCGCCCTCGAAGGCGGGCACCACCAGCGGCAGCGGGCGCACGAGATGCGGGGCGAGCGCGACCATGAGCTGGCGCTCGAGCAGCGCCTCGCGCACGAGCCCCAGGTCGAAGTGCTGGAGGTAGCGAAGGCCCCCGTGGACGAGCTTGCTCGAGCGGCTCGAGGTCCCGCAGGCGTAGTCGGAGCGCTCGAGCAGGGCGACGCTGTAGCCGCGGGCGGCCGCGTCCAGGGCCACGCCCGCGCCGGTGATGCCGCCGCCGACGACCGCCACGTCGAACTCATCTTGCGAAAGCGCCGCTAGAGCTTGGCTGCGCTCGATCATCGAGCGCAGTCTCGCAGACCGTGAAGCCTCCTCTGCTGTTCAGGCAGCCGCATGCGGCTGCCTGCGACCGGCCGCATGCGGCCGGTCGTGGGGACGGCACATGTGCCGTCCCCCGGGCCGTGCATGCACGGCCCGCCAGAGGGTGCATGCACCCTCTGGAACTGCTCCTCAGATGTGTGCCAGCTCGGCGGTGATCTCGCTGACCGCCGCCTTCGCGTCGCCGAACAGCATGGTCGTCTCCGGCTCGTAGTACAGCTCGTTTTCGATGCCCGCGAAGCCCGGGTTCATCGAGCGCTTGATGACGATCACCGAGTGGCTGTTGGAGACTTCGAGGATCGGCATCCCGTAGATCGGCGAGGAGGGCGTGTTCTTGGCGGCGGGATTGGTCACGTCGTTGGCGCCGATCACCAGCGAGACGTCCGTGCGCCCGAACTCCTGGTTTGCGTCCTCCATCTCCTCGAGCTGGTCGTAGGGCACGTCCGCCTCGGCCAGCAGCACGTTCATGTGCCCGGGCATGCGCCCGGCGACCGGGTGGATCGCGTAGCCGATCTCCACGCCGCGCTTTTCGAGCTCCTTGGTGAGCTCGCGTACGGCGTGCTGGGCCTGGGCGACCGCCATGCCGTAGCCGGGGACGATCATCACGCGGTTGGCGTACGCGAGCTGGATGGCGGCGTCGGCGGCGCTGGTCGAGCGCACAGTGCCGGCGTGCTCGCCCGCGCCGCTCGCGCCCTCGACCGCGCCTCCCCCGCCGAAGCCGCCGGCGATGATCGCGGGGATCGAGCGGTTCATGGCGGTGGCCATCAGGTTCGTGAGGATCGACCCGGAGGCGCCGACGATCATGCCGGCGACGATCAGCGCCGTGTTGTTGAGCGCGATCCCCGTGGCCGCCGCCGAGAGGCCCGTGAAGGCGTTCAGCATGGAGATCACCACCGGCATGTCGGCTCCCCCGATCGGCAGCACGACGGCGTTGCCGAGCAGCGCCGCGCACACGAGCATGCCGATGAACAGCAGTTCCGAGTGGGCTCCCGCGACGAGGTCCACGCCGGCGGCCACCGCCAGGATCGCCAGCACGAGGTTGACGATCTGCTGGCCGGCACCCAAGCTGATCGGACGTCCGGGGATGATTTCCTGGAGCTTGCCGAAGGCGATGTTGGACCCCCAGAAGGACACCGAGCCGACGATCGCCGCGAACACGGAGAAGATCGCCACGTAGGTGGGAACGCCGCCGGCGGACACCGTGATGGTGTGCAGGATCGCGCCGCTGGGCAGTTCGCGGATGACGAGGCTGTGCGTGTGCGATCCGTAGCTCGAGCCGTAGCGGCGAAACTCCGCCCAGGAGATCAGGAACACGGCGCCACCGCCGACGCCGTTGAACAGCGCCACCATCTGCGGCATGGCCGTCATCTTCACCTGGCGCGCCGCGGGTATGCCCACGGCCGTCCCGAGCGCGACGCCGAGGGCGATCAGGCCCCAGTTTCCCTCCGAGGGCTGCAGCAGCGTGGCGATCACCGCGATCGCCATGCCCACCGCGGCGGTGCGGTTGCCGCGCACGGCGGTGGTCGGGCCGGACAGCCCGCGCAGTCCCTGGATGAACAGCGCGAAGGCGACGATGTAGAGAACGTCCAGGAAGCTCTCGTTCTGGAGGAAGGAGGTGGCCAGCGGGAGGGTGCTCACGAGCCCTCCTCCTTGTCGGCGCCGGCGCCGTCAGCTCCGGTCCCGCCGCCCCTTTTCGGCTTGGCCTTGAACATCTCGAGCATGCGGTCGGTGACGAGGAAGCCACCGACGATGTTGATCGTGCCGAAGGCGATGGCGATCACGAGGATGACCTTGTTGAAGGTGTCGTTGCCCGCCAGGCCGACGACCAGCAGACCCCCGAGCAGCACGATCCCGTGGATCGCGTTGGTCCCGGACATCAGCGGCGTGTGCAGCGTGTTGGGCACCTTGGAGATGACGACGAAGCCGATGAAGCCCGCCAGCACGAGGATGGCGAGGTTGGTCGTGAGCACGCTCGCCAGGACCATCACGCGTCCGCTCCCGCCGATGATGCGGCGTCGCCCGAGCCGCCCGAGCCGCCCGGGGCGCTCGGGGCACTCGGGGCGCTCGGCGCACTGGCGCTGACGGGCGCGCCGCCGGCGCCCTCGACGGCTGCCTTCGCGCCGGCGTTGACGATCTCGCCGTCGCGCACGATGCACGCGCCCTTGACGATCTCGTCGTCGAAGTCGAGCTTCAGGGCGCCGTCCTCGCCCACGAACAGCTCGAGCAGCGCCTGCACGTTGCGCGCGAACAGCGCTGAGGAGTGCTCGGCCATCGTGCTCGGGAGGTTCAGCGGCGAGACGATCTTCACGTCGTGGCGCACGACCGTCTCGCCGGGCACGGTCAGCTCGCAGTTGCCGCCCGCCTCGCCCGCCATGTTGACGATCACCGAGCCCGCCTTCATCCCTTCGACGGCCTCCGCGGTCACGAGCCGCGGCGCCGGGCGCCCGGGCACGAGCGCCGTGGTGATGACCACGTCGAAGCCCTTGATGGCGTCGGTCAGCGCCTGCTGCTGGCGGGCGCGCTCCTCGTCGGTGAGCTCGCGTGCGTAGCCGCCCTCGCCGCTGGCCTCGAGGCCGAGGTCGAGCCACTGGGCGCCGAGCGACTGCACCTGCTCGGCGACCTCCGGGCGCACGTCGTAGCCGGTCGTCCGCGCCCCCAGGCGCCTGGCCGTCGCGAGCGCCTGCAGGCCGGCCACGCCGACGCCCAGCACGAGCACCTTGGCGGGCGGGATGGTGCCGGCGGCGGTCATCAGCATCGGGTAGAAGCGGCCGATCTCCTCGGCGCCCAGCAGCGCGGCGCGGTAGCCGGCGACGTTGCTCTGCGAGGAGAGCGCGTCCATCGACTGGGCGCGCGAGATGCGGGGTATCGCCTCCATGGCGAACGCCGTGGCCTTGGCGTCGGCCAGCGCGCGCGTCGTGCTGGGGCTGGTGAGCGGAGCGAGGAAGCCGATCAGGATCGAGCCCGAGCCGAGGCCGCGGATCGTCTCGGGGTCGGGCGGGGAGATCGTGACGACGACCTCGCAGCGCCACACATCTGTCGCGTCGCCGGTGACGCTCGCGCCCGCCTGCGTGAACGCCTCGTCGCTGAGCAGCGCGCCGGCGCCGGCGCCGCTCTGGACGACGACCTCGAGCCCCTTGGCGACGAGCTTGGAGATCACCTCCGGGACGAGCGCCACCCGATCCTCGCCCGCGGCGATCTCCTTCGGAACACCGATCCTCATACCAGGGGCGAGAACGTATCCGATCGCGCACCTGGGGCGCACCCCGGTATGCGAGACTCGACCCGGAAGACCACCGCAGGGGCGTCTCCCGACCCGCACGCGACCGCGTGCGATCCCATGCCATGACCGTCAATCTCACGCGCATCTACACGAAGCTGGGCGACGACGGCGAGACGCATCTCGGAGACCTGAGCCGCGTCTCCAAGCTGCACCCGCGCGTGGAGGCCTACGGCACGGTCGACGAGCTGAACGCGACGCTCGGGGTCGCGCTGGTGCAACCCGGGCTGCCCGACAAGTTCGCCGAGTGGCTGCACCGCATCCAGAACGACCTGCTCGACGTGGGCGCCGACCTGTCGGTCCCCGCCCCCACGCCGGACCCGGGAGGGGGCGCGAGCGCCGATGTACCCGCACGTCCGCGCCTGCGCGTTGACGGCCAGTACACGCAGTGGCTCGAGCACGCCTGCGACGAGGTCAACGCCACGCTCGCGCCGCTGCGCTCGTTCGTGATCCCCGGTGGCAGCCCCGCGGCGGCGCACCTGCACGTCTGCCGGACGGTCTGCCGGCGGGCCGAGCGCCGCGCGATAGCGGTCGGGACCGAGGTGAATCCCGAGGTCGTGCGCTACCTGAACCGGCTGTCGGACCTGCTGTTCATCCTCAGCCGCGCAGCCAACGCGCAGGGCGAGCAGGGTCGCTCCGAGCCCCTGTGGGATCCGGGCGCGCACCACGCCGACGGCTAGGCCAGCGCCGCTCGCTGGCGCGCAGCGCGGCGACGGCGAGCGAGGCCCAGAAGATCGCCACGAGGTATCCGCCGAGCACGTCGCTGGGCATGTGCCAGGCGAGGATCAGCAGCGAGCAGCCGACGGCGAGCACGAACGCGCCGCCCGCCCAGGCGACCGGCGCCCGCAGGCGCGCCGGCGCCGCCAGCACGGCCGACAGCGCGAGCGTCATGGCGGCGGTCGAGTGACCGCTCGGCCAGGACGCGGGTCCGATGTGGACCGCGCCGATCTGGACGTGCGGGTGTGCGAGCAGCGGCTTGAGCAACTCGGAGGTGAGCGGCGCGATGGGCATCAGCAGGGCGATCGCCACCGCCACGCGCGGGCGTTCGCGGGCGAGCGCGAGCGCGACCAGCGCCACGCCCCACAGCGCGAACTGCAGCGGGTCGAGCAGGTGCAGCAGGAAGTTCGCGAGCGTGTCCACACGCGGGCGACCGAGCAGCGTGAAGTCGTGCAGCGCCACCGCATCCTTCCACTGCGCGGCCGGCACCAGCTCGGCGATCGCCCACACGACGGCCAGCGCGAGCACGCACAACCCGGCCACCACGAGAGCGCCCGCGGCTCCGGGGCGCTGCCGGCGCTCGGCGCGGCGGCGGGCAGGCATCATGGTTGCGCTGTAGGCGTGCTCCGACATCTCTACCGAACAAGGTTAGGACGCTCGATAAACGGGGCGTGAACGCCTCGCCCGCGCGCGCCGGAGACGACGCCGTCGCTCAGCGCGCGCTCGCCGCCGGCACGGGCAGCGGGATGACGGTGGCGCCCTGCAACGCCAGCGCGAAGCGATCTGCGAGCGTCACGCGGTTGAAGGCCCGCGCCGCCAGTTCCACGCCCGCGTCGTCGGTCCCCGTGACGACCCACACGGGCGCTTCCTTGACGGCCTGCGTGGCCGCCACGAGCCCGGCCCCGCCCGCGAGCGTGCGCACCGTGCCTCCCTGCGCGTCGAGCAGCGTGAGCTGCTGCCCGTTGGCGGAGAAGCGCGCGTACACGCCGCTCGCCCGCGGTCCGCGGGCGATGCTCTGCGCCTCGAGGTCACCCCCGATGCGGTTCCACGGCCCGACCATCACGCGCAGCGTTTCCGGCGCGCCGCCGCTGCCCACGGCGGTGATCGCCGCGGGCACGTTGAAACGGCGCAGCGTGGCGGTCACCGCGGCGCAGGCGTACCCGGAGACGGTCGTGCATTCCACGCGCACCGGCAGGCGCTTGCCTTCGATGCCGTTCAGGAACGGCTGCGGAAACGCGCCCACGACGGCCGCCGGCATGGCCGGTGCCTGGCTCGTGTCGTGCAGGTCCCACCACACGTGATCGCCCGGGTGCACGCTGGCGGCGCCCGGCCGCTTGGACGCCTGCACGCCGTTGACGTAGTACACCCAGCGGGTGTTCTGCCCGCCCGCGGGAATCTGCGTCCCGGCGGGCAGGGCGTCGATGCTCGCCACCGATCCCCCCTTCGAGCCGGCTTGGACGGCGGTGTGGCCGGCGAGCAGGCTGAGCACGGTCTCCCCTTGGCCCGCATGCAGACCGCTCGCGCGCGCGAGCACCCGCTGGCCGAATTCGCGGGTCACGAGCAGCTCGACGGCGCTCGGCGCGGAGCCGACGGCGAGGCCGCAGCCGGCCAGCGCCAGCGCGAGCACCAGGGCGGCGAGGCACCTCACTGCGTCTGGCCGCGCTCGACCGCGTCCTTGAGGCGGGCGAGCCGTCGGTCCCAGGCGGCTTCGGCGTCGCGCAGCCATGCCGAGGCGGGCCTCAGCGCACCGGCGCGCAGCCGGTAGTGGACCTCGCGCCCGGGCGCGGGGGCGCGCTCGATGAGCCCCGCGTGGTCGAGCGCCAGAAGGTGCTTGGCCACCGCCTGGCGCGTGATCGGCAGGACCGCGCTGAGCGCGGGCACGCTGGTGGTCTCCTCGCGCAGCAGCGCCGCCACCATCAGCCGCCTGGTGGGGTCGGCCAGCGCCGCGAACACCTCCCCTACGCGGTCCTCGCTCAAACGAGCACTCGCGCGAAGCTCGCGGCGAACATGGCGAGCGGGAACGAGGGCGTGCTCTCGATCACGATCACCCGTGTGGCCGGGTCGGGCCCGGTGCCCGCCACGACCAGGAACTCGACGCGCGTGGCCGGCTCCCCGGCGCTCGCCCACCACCATGCCAGCCGGTGGGGCGCCTCGAGCAGCTCCACGTGGATCTCGCGGTCGGGCTCGTCCAGCCAGCGTTCGCGGCCCTCCTCGGTGGCCAGCGCCTCCCACACCTCCTCGGGGCTCGCCTGCACATCGATCTCCCGCCGTAGCGCCATCACGACCTCCTTGACAACCAAATGGTTGCTATCGTGCTTTGACAACCAACCAGTTGTCGAAAGGATAGCGGACATGCCCCTGGTCCCGATGGTCGTCGAGCAGAGCCCCCGCGGCGAGCGCTCGTTCGACATCTACTCACGCCTGTTGAACGAGCGGATCGTGTTCATCGGCACCCCCGTGGACGACCAGGTGGCCAACCTGGTGGTCGCGCAACTGCTGCACCTCGCGAGCGAGGACACCGACAAGGACATCTCGCTGTACATCAACTCGCCCGGCGGCATCGTGTACTCGGGCCTGGCGATCTACGACACCATGCAGTTCGTCAAGCCAGACGTGCAGACGATCTGCTTCGGCGTGGCCATGAGCATGGGCTCGCTGCTTTTGGCGGGCGGGGCGGCGGGCAAGCGCATGGCGCTGCCCAACAGCCGCATCCTCATCCACCAGCCCTCCGGCGGCTTCGAAGGCCAGGCCGCGGACATCGAGATCCACGCCCGTGAGACGCTCGCGCTGCGCCGCCACGTTGACGAGATCTACGCCCAGCACACCGGTCAGTCGGAGGAGCGTGTGCACGATGACATGGACCGCGACCGCTACTTCACGGCCGAGCAGGCCCGCGAGTACGGCCTGATCGATCGGGTGATCTCCTCGCACGAGCTGACCCGCGTGCCGACCGGCTTCGCCGGCCGCGTGGAGCGGTGAGGCCGCCGCCGGCGCGGTCGCGGTCGCGGTCGTCGAGGCTGGCGCTGCTCGGACGCGGCCGGGGCGCCCGGGCGTGGAGGCTCCTCAGATCCAGCCGAGCAGCGGCCCGAAGACGAGGCCGGCAGTCAGGTTGACGCCGGCCAGCAGGCCGACCACCTGGATCTGGCGCGCGCGTCGCGGCATGTCGTACACGGTGAAGGCAACCACGTAGAAGGTGAGGTAGCCGAAGATGACGATCACCGGGAAGGTGGCGACGTTCCACCACCAGTAGTACCAGTGGAAGACGCCGTCGGCGTGCAGCAGCAGCTCGACGCCGACGGACACGAGCGAGAGCGCGATCGACATGGCCCAGCGGTTGGGCACGCCGAGGATGCGCGCGGAGCGATCGGCGGGCAGCAGCTTCGTGAAGATCACCCCGTTGATGGCGAAGAACAGCGAGATCTCGATGTTCAGGCCGATGAGGATCACGAAGCTGCTGTGGCCGGTGACGGTCCACAGCGCGGCGTGGCCGTTGAAGTGCAGGACGAGCGCGTTGACGATCTCGTTGAGCCAGTCCATCAGCCAGAAGGCCAGGCCCGCGAGCACGGCGCTCCAGTTGGCGCTCTGCACCTCGACCGCGTACACGTACACGACGAGCGCGAGCAGCGTGACGGTTGACCAGTCGAACATGCCGGGCGCGCGCAGCAGGTGCTGGGCTTCGCGCGTGAACTCGGGGACGCTGGCCACGTTCGTTCAGGCGCCGGGGGCGCTAGGAACCGAGCGCCGCGAGGTCCGCGCCGAGGTCGCCGAGCTGGGCGCGCTGGCGCTCGTCCAGGGCGCTCCCGGCGACGATCAGCCGCCGGGCGGCGTCGAGGTCATCGGAGCGCCCCCACGTGAGCGCTCCCTTGACGACCCCTTTCTCGAGGTACCAGTTGGTGAAGGATCCGTCCTGGAGCGAGCCGCGGAGGATCTCCTCGTCCCACTCGTAGGCTGGGCCGACGTACTCGAGTTCGCCCCAGTCGGCGAGCACCGAGTAGAAGTAGGGGACGACCTCGTGGGGGATGTCCCTGCCGAGCATGTTCAGCGCGGCCGTCTTGCCCTGGTTGAAGGCGACGTCCCAGTGCTCGATGCGCACGGGCATGCCGTGGATCACCGAGTCGTACTCGCAGATGTCCCCGGCGGCGAACACGCCGGGAACCGAGCTCTCCAGGCGCGAGGAGCAGCGCACCCCTCCCCGCGGCCCGATCTCCAGGCCGGCCTTGCGGGCGAGCTGCACGTCGGGGGTCACGCCCGCGCCGACCACCACCGCGTCGGCCGCGAGCTCCAAGCCGCGCCTGGTGATCACCTTGGCGACCCTGGCTCCGTCGCCCCTCTCGGTGTCGCCCTCGAAGCGCTCGAGCTCGTCCTCGCCGTGGACGCGCACGCCGTGGGATTCGAGCAGCTCCTGAAAGAAGATCGCGACCTTGGCGCCGAGTACCCGTTCGAACGTGGTGCGCTCCTGCATGACGAGCGTGCAGCTCTTGCCCATCAGCGTCAGCGACGCGGCGACCTCGCAGGCGATGAAAGAGCCGCCGATCAGCACCACCTGCTCGGCGTCGGCCACGCCCGCGCGGATGGCGTCGGCGTTGCCGAGCGTGCGCAGGTAGTGGATCTGCTCGAGCTCGCACCCGCCGACGTTCAGGCGGCGCACGTTCGCGCCGGTGGCGATCAGCGCCTTGCCGAACTCCACCTCCTCCTTGTTCGAGAGCGTCGCCGTGCGGGCCTGCGGGTCGATCCCGGTGGCGCTGGTGCGGGTGAGCACCTCGATGGCCTGCTCGGACCACCACGCATCGGGGCGGAACATCGGCTCCGCCCGGCTCTCCTCGCCGCGCAGGTAGCCCTTGGAGCAGTCGGGACGGTTGTAGGGCCGGTCGGGCTCGCGTCCGACGAGCAGCACCTCGCCCTCGGCGCCTTCCTCGCGCAGCCAGCGCGCGCAGTTGGCGCTCGCCAGCCCGCCACCGACGAGCAGGTAGTCGACCTTGCGAGCGGCCATCGCCCGCCACCTTACAGCCCCGGCGGGTGGCGCACCGACCACCTCGCCCACGTGGGGATGTGATCGAGGATCCGCCAGCGCGGGCCGTCTTCGTCGCGGTTGGGCCCCACGTCGGTGCCGTCGTGAGATGTGTCCAGCCGCAGGCCGGCGATCACGATGAAGACGTGTGGCGTGGGGATGTCGGCGGCGTAGATCGTCACCCACCGTCCCGGCCCGGGGGCGCCCCAGGCTGACGTAGTCCTGTGCGAGCGGGTTCTCGTGGAGGATTTCCGCGAGCGTCCGCACGCCCGCGCGGTAGAGGACGTAGTTGACGGTGCTCGAGCAGTCCTCTTCGCTTGCCCCCAACGGATCGGGGTGTCCTCCCGGCCCGTATGGCAGGTCCTGCAGCTCGTTGCCGGCAACGACCATCGCCTGCACCGTCGCCGGCACGCCGGCGGGCACGAGCGCGAGGTGGCCGTCACCGGGTACGAGCTCGGCGCGTTCGCCGGGTATGAAGCGCACCGGCGTGGGACTCTCTTCCTGCAGGCGCAGATCGGCCCCTTCGGGTGCTTCCGCGCGTTCGTCCCCCTGGGCGTCGCCTTCCCCGGCTTCACCGCCGGCGGACGTGGCGAACGCCGCGGGCGGGTCGCTGTACCTGGCCGCCCAGGCCTCCACCTCCTCGACGTACCACTGGGCGTGGTTGTACGCGAAGATCGCCTGGCGATAATCGCGCGGAGCCCCGGATGCGCGCAGGTAGTTGGCGGCGGAGAAGATGGCGTCCGCCGGATTCCAGCGATCTGGCGGGCCCCCGCCTTCGGCGTCCACCCCATACCGCGCCCACGTGGAAGCGATGAACTGCATCGGCCCACCGGCCCCGGCGGCATTGACCGCACCCTCCTCGGTGCACGACGGCGCGGGAGCGCGTCCGTGGTCGCACTCGACCTTCCCGATCCCGGCGAGGATCGCCCAGTCCAGCCCGTAGCGCGCGGCCGCCTGCTCGTACAGCCGCAGGTAGGTGGGCGGGATTTCCCGCTCGGCCAGCGCGGAGACGCCGTCGCCCGGACCGCCCTCGGCGGGTTCCTCGCCGGCTGCCGTTGGTGAGGCGCCACCGAGGGCCATGAGCACCGCGACGAGCACGAACGCGATCGCCGCCAGGGCGGCGGCCGCGACGGCGATAGGTCCGGCGCGCGAGCCTCGATCGCGGCTGGCGGCGGCTGTCGAGCCGGCCGTCAAGGGAGCTCCACCACGACCTGGCCGGGGAGCCTCTCGAGCGCACGCCCGAACGGCTGCGTGCACCTCATGGACGGCCCGTGCCGAGCTGGCGTTTGCGCCGCGCGGCCACCTCCCGCGCGTCGTCCATCACGCTCGAGCGATCCGCGCTCGCTGTCCGAGCAGCCCCGGGGCCCGTGCGCCCGGCCTCGCGCCAGCGCTCCACTTCCGAGCGCGGCTGGCGTGAGGCGGGCATGCCGTGTCCTTGCGCGCGCATCCGCTGGCGCACGGCGCCCTCGAACTCGCGCGCGGCCTTGCGCCGCTCGCCTCGCCCCAGGCCGGGCGTGTCGGAGCCGTCGGCGAACTGCCTTGCTGTGCGGCCGAGCTCGTCGCGCAGCGCGAGCTCGCGGTCGATCTCCGCCCGGGCGGCCAGCCGGCGGCGCGGGTCCAGGCGCCGGTACTCCTCGCGCCCGTACCCGGCGAGGCCGGCAAGCGCCGCGTAGTCGCGTCGCTCGCCCGTGCCGCCCGCCCGCCCGCGCGCGGGCAGCGTCGCCTGGGCATCCAGAAAGCGATCGTGCGCGTCGCGGCGCTCGGGCGTGTAGGGCCGGCCCGTGCGGCGCTGTGCGTGCTCGGCCTCGGCCACGATCCGCTGTGCCGCGTTCAGCTCGCCCTGATCGCGATCGATCTCGCCTCGCACGCGCGCGCCGCGGCTGCCCAGGCGCGCGGCGCGACGCCCGTCGCCGCGGGCCAGCGCGAGCGCGCGCTCGCGCTCGAGACGCGCGAGCTGCGCGCGTTTGGCGCTCAGGGCTCGCTGGAGCTCGGGGGCGCTGTCCGCGCGCTCCTGCGCCTCACGGTGCTCGGCCGCGAGTGCGCGCTCGACCTGCTCGCCGGCCCCGGCGCGCGCCAGCTCACGCGCCGCCCCGGCGCGCTTGCGCTGGTGCTCGGTCGAAGCCTCCTTGGTGAGCCTGTCCTTGGCCCAGCGCGCCGCGGCGATCCCCCTGCGAGGTCCGTCGAGGGCGTGGCCCATGCGCTGCACCAGCGAGCCTCGCCGCGCGCGCTCCCCTGCGGCGACGGTCGCAGGGGTGGCGAGCACCTGGTGGCGGCGCTTGTACGCGCCCCACCAGAACGCCGACGTCAGCAGCCACTGCGTCCACCAGCCGAGCGCCCCGAGCCTGGAGAGGATCCCGAGCACGGCGAGCACGGCGCCGAGCAGGAACGAGAACACCAGCTTGGAGACGACCGCCGCGAGCAGTTGGGCGCCCCATTTGCGAAACAGCGCCCGCCCGTTCTCGCCGAATGCCGGCGCCACCACGATCGCCGGTGCGAGCAGCAGGTAGAGCAGGCTGAAGATCGCCGCGAGCAGCAGCCGCACCGCGAGAAAGCCCAACAGCAGCAGCATCCCCAGCAGGCCTCCCGCAATCAGCACCAGCCCCCCGAGGCGCGCGAACGTGCCGCTGCCGGTGCGGAACTCGGCCTGCTGCGCGGCCTGACCGCTGCAGTTGGTCGCTTCGCTGCTCTGGCAGATCGCCCGCAGCAGCGAGCCCTGGTCGTTGATCGAGTTGCGCGCCGCGCCGTTGGCGGGCAACGCCAGGAAGATCGCACCGTTGCTGCGGGCGTCGCGCAGCAGCTCGGCGGTGTGCGCGAGCGCCTGCGCCTGGGCGCTGCCGGCGGGCACGCAGGGCACCGGCACCGGCGCGGTTGGCACGGGGTGGCATGCGAGCGCCGAGTCGTCTTCGGCGGCGATCCTCGAGGCGGCCGCGCGCAGGCTCGGATCGAGCCGCGATGCTTCCCGACACCAGCCGACGTCGCCGAACTCCAGGTAGCACCAGGGCGCTTCGATCGCCGCTGTGAAGAGGCTTCCGAGACTGTCGCCGAGCGCCCGCCCCGGCGTCTTGGGGGTGCCCTGGGTGGCGACCGCGAGCGTCCCCAAGCTCGCCTGGTCGGCCCACTGGCCGAGCGCCCCGACCGTGCCGGTCGGGTCGGCGATGACCCACAGACCGGCCACCATCATCGCGCCCATCAGCAGCGCCTCGCCGAGCGTGTCGGCGACGCGGCGGCGAATCAGCCCGTGGTAGAGCGCTAGCACCGACGCGCAGGCGAGCGCGATCACGAGCCACGGTTCGGTGAAGCTCGCCTGCATCTGGCGCAGGCCGCCGCCCACGCCGGCGGCCGCGGAGCTGTCGAGCAGATCGAGCGTGAAGCACCACTCGAGCATCACCAGCAGCGCGTGCACGGTCCACACCAGCGCCATCCACAGCGGCGCCACCACCAGGCCCTGGATGGCGCTGTCCACGCCGCCGGTGCTGAAGCCCAGCAGGCCCGTGTCGATGTGAACGTCGAACGCGTAGTCGCCCGTGGGCGCCGGAGCGGCCATGAAGCCCGACGTTTCGCAGTTGCGTCTGCTGGCCTGCGAGAGCTCGCCGGCGAGCGTCCCCTCGCACGCCGGGCTGCCGAGGCCGTTGCTCACCAGCGGGTCCGTCTGCGCTTCCGGCGCGCCGCCCGCGGCTTCGCCGCCGCCCGCCGCTCCGGTGCTCGCTTCGTCGGTGGTGAGCGGCGGACTGGCGGGTGCTCGCGCGATCGAGGCCTGCGATCCCGCGACCGAGCCCGAGCGCCCGGCGACCGCGGGCGTCGGCCCGGCGGCGCCCGCGAGCGCGTCGGCGCGCGCCGACGCCGCCCAGCACATCGCGCCGGTGACGACGGCGAGCGTCACGAGCGCCGCGGGCGCGGACGCTCGCGCGCTCACTCAGCTCGTGGGCGTGGTCGAGAACGCGCGCAGCAGCGACGGCACCACCAGCTCCACCTGGATCGCCTCAACGCGCCCGGCGTGGTCGCGAAACAGGCAGCGGCCGGCGTCGAGCTCGAGCAGGGTCTGGCGCATGCGCCGGTCTTCGGGGTCGAGCCCGAGCAGCACGAGCGCTCGCTCCGCCTCGGCCTGCGAGCGGATGCCGAACACGAACGTCGCGCCGATCAGGTTCTCGAGCGACTCGCGCTCGCCGACCAGCGCGTCGGTCACGAGCTGTGTGGAGATGATCGGGACCGCCAGCTCGGAACGACCCATGCGCTGCAGCGATGCCAGCAGCGTCCTGCCGACGGGATCGCCGAGCAGGCGCCAGCCCTCGTCGAAGCAGAACAGCTTCAGGCGCCCACGCTCGGAGCCCATCAGGTGCATTGCGAACATCGCGATCAGGCGGACCACCTGCTCGCCCACGCGCTCGGCCTGGGAGTAGTCCGCGCGCGGCATGCCCGGCGGCGGAGCGGGCAGGTCGCGGATCGGCAGGTAGGTGACCTGGCGGTGACCAACTGGCGGCAGCTTCACGTCCGGGTCGGCAAAGCCGAGCTGGGTCAGCCCTGAGCGCGCGTACACGTCGAGCGCCCTGCCAACCTGGACGTCGCTCTCCCCGCCCTGTTCGAGCGCCCTGACCACCTCGCGGCAGGTGGGCTCGCGGCAGCGCGTGAGCACGCGGTCGACCGCGCCCACCACCGCCGTCTCCCACGCGGGGTCCGCCCTCGCCGGGAGCAGGTCCCGCAGGAACGAGACCGCCGCGTCCTGGCGCAGGTGGACGGGCGCGACCCGCAGCGGATCGAGCATGCCGCGCAGCGCCGGGTCCGGGCGCAGCGTGACGCGCTCGACGTGGGCGGCGACATCGCTGAGCAGGTGGAAGCGATGGTCGCCCTTCGGATCGCAGTCGACCACGCGCGCGCCCTGCAGAAAGCCCTCGTATGCGAGCTTCTGCGCGAGCGTGGTCTTGCCCGAGCCGAGTGCGCCGACGCTGAGGATCGTCGCGTTGCCGTCGCTTTCCGAGCCCTCCCGCAGGTTGAACCTCACGGGCTGCCGGGAGCCGGACAGCGTGTGTCCGAGGTAGAAGCCCTTGCGCGAGCCGGCCGCGTGCGCGGCGGTCGGCATCATCGCAGCCACCTGCTCTGCGGTGAGCGTGTCGTCGTACCCGGATACGAGCGTCCGCTGGCCCGGCATGTGCTGCAGGAACAGCCGCAGCTGATCGCCCAGCGGCCGGTGCAGGCGGACCTCTCCATACGCGCGCCTGCACATCTCCACCCGCTCCTCCAGCTCCTCCTCGCCTGCGCCCGCGACCGCTATCGCGAGCGTCGCCCGCAGCAGCGGCGGCTTGCTGGAGGCCTGCAGGTAGGCGAGCAGGTCCCTCGCCTCCTGCGTTCGCTCGTAGCCGAGATCGGAGACGCCCTGCTCGCCACCTGACTCGGCCCGCACGATCTGGTCGGCGTCCTGGATGCGACGCCTGGCGATCCGCACCGCCAGCTCGTTCGGCAGGAACCTGGCGTTCAGCGAGAGGTCCACGCCGAAGGGCAGGCTCTCGGCGGGCGCGAACATGAGCTCGGCACGGGCGCCCGGGAACTGCACGCTCTCCGGGAGCGCCCCCAGCACGAGCTGCGCCTGCCATCCCGTACCGAGCTCGGAGTCGATCTTCAGGAGTCGGCCGCGGTTCTCCACGCAGCCGTCCAGCCAGCGCACCACGTCGCCCTCGAGTGGCGCCAGCGTGGCCTGTCCGTTGCGCTCGAACACGAGCGCGCGCGGCGCATGCAGCCCGTCGACCGTCGGTTCGCCGAGACCGCGGCAGAACGCCCTGCGCACGAGCCACTGCAGCTCGACGCCGCGCGCCGGGCGCACGGGCAGGAAGTCCGCGAGCCGCGCGTGGGCCTGATCGGCGCGCACCCTGGCCTGCTCGAGCTCCGCGACCCTCAGCGTGCGCCGGTCCTGGAAGGCGAGCGCCCGCCTGAGCACGCGCCACCACTCGCGTGGATGCTCCCCCGCCGCGCGCGAGACGTAGGAGGCCACGTCGCGCTCGGGTTCGCTGAGGCTGACGAGCAGGAACACCCTCGGCTGCGCCCCGCCGATGCCGCCGAGCCGCCTGACATGCTCGGCGAGGTAGCGCTCGCGCGCGGAGGTGTGCACCCGCGCGCACGCCGACCACGTCCCGCTCTCCTCGCGGACGGCGCGCGCATAGCGCTCGAGCTGCCAGCGTGCCGACACCCGCAGGATCTGCACATCGGCCTCGATCGCCTCGAGCGCGCCGATCAGCGCGAGGAAACGAGCGCGCTTGGCTTCCTCGCCAAGCCACGCGTAGGAGGAGACGTCCACGCCGAACGCCGCCCACGCGTCGTCCAGGCCGCGGGCGAACACGCAGTTGCCGTACACGAAAGCGAGGGGCGAGGCCATCGCACTCAGCGCCCCGTGCGCTTCCCGGCCCTGACGAGCAGCCGCGCGCCCGGACCGAGCGAGATCACCTGCGCGCTCGCCATCGCGCGCGACGGGATCGACTCCCGCAGCGTGAGCACCCGCCGTGCTCCCCAGCGGGCCGAGCCGCTTGCCCCGCGCTCGACCACGCGGCCGCCCCGCGCGTGCTCCACGCACACGACCACCGCCCCCGGGCCGGTGTACCGCATGCGGCGCAGGCCGCCATCCGAGCCGTCGGGGAGCAGCACGAGCTCGTTCGGCCGCCACACCGCCCCCGGCGCCTGGCAGCCGCGCCCACCGGCCAGCCGGCGAGGACCGAGCCGGTAGCGCAGCAGCGCGTGCGCGGCCAGATGGAACGTGCGCCCCTCGAGGCGGATCGCGCTGAGGATGGCGGCCCCCACGCAGGGAAGCGCGATGTCGCGCAGATACCAAGGGAGCTCTGCGGTGAGCGAGCGGACGGTCGGCACGCTCCCGCTCAGCAGATCGAGCCCGAGGAGCGCCAGGAAGTAGACGACTGACCTGACGGGCACGCCGCCGGGGTTCAGTCGCAGCTGATCGACGCTGTAGATTCGCCGCTCGAGGTCGAACACACGACGGTAGGAGCGGATCTCGATCATTGCGCTCCGAACAGCGACGCGACGGTCGCACGCAGCAGGCTCACACCCGCCGGCGTCGCCAGCAGCACCGAGACGATCCCCACCGCGAACACGCCCGCCGCCTCCTTGAAGTCCCGGCGAAAGGCCAGCACGGTGGCCGCCACCGCGAACGCGAGCCCGATCAGGCTCATCGCCACCGCGCGCCCCGTGCTCCCCGCCTTGGCCGCAGCCGCTTCCAGCGAGCTGCCACCGCTTTCGCCCGCCGCCGGCGGTGCGCCGGCGACGCTCGGATTGGTCGTCGTGACCGCCGCGCACGCCGCCGCGGGCCACGCGGCGATGCACGCGCACGCGAGCAGCGCGAGGACCAGTGGATGTGGATGTGACTTCTTCAACGGGCCTCCTGTGATCGGGGTCTACGTATCGGGGTCCACCTGCACGGCCGAGACCTCCCAGCGCCCCTGCGCGCGGAGCACGTCGAGTTCGTAGGCGAGCGTGTAGCGAGCGCCGCGTGCGTCCTGCGCCTGCACCGTCGCCAGCACCGCGCTGCCCTGCTGCGCCCAGTCCAGCCGCTGCATCGACTCGAGCGTCAGCGCCTGGTTCGGGAGCGACACGCGCGCGCCGCTGGACAGGTCCGCGGCCAGCTCACTCGAGGACGCGCCGAGGTAGTTGCGCAGAGCTCGCTGCACGACCGTCGCGAGCGCCGGTTCGGCCACTTCGCGCAGGTGCGCCGGAAGCTGCGCCGGTTCGGCGGCCGGGGGACCCACGAACGCCGGGTAGCCGGCCAGAGCGAGGCCCCCATCGCCCGTGCGAGCGACCGAGACAGTCAGATAGACCACGCCCGCCGTGTCCGTCTGCGCCGCCACCGTGTAGACGTGCTCGCCCGGCGCCGGCTCGCGCGCCTGGACCACTTCGGCCCATTCGACACGCTGTTCCCCGCTCGCCGGGAGTACGAGCCCGGCCCCGCCTTCCATGCCCGGCCCGAGGAACGGTTCGAGGGAGCGCGCGCTGGCCTGCGGTTCGGCGGCGTTCCAGGTGAGATAGCGGCGCGCGAACAGTGCCGCGTACGCTTCGGCCGCCCGATCTGGTGGCGCGGGTTGGCGTACGGCGCCGGCGGGTGGCGCGGGCGCCGGCGGCGCGATCGCGAACCGCGCACTCGCTGCCAGTCCCGCGAGCGAGAGCCCGCACACCAGGTAGCGGGGGAGCTCGCGCCCCAGGCGAATCCGCCACAGCGCGCGGGTTGTGACCGTGACCGTCGCTCGCGCCTGATCGCCCGGCATCCTGCCCCCCGTCATCGCTCGAACCCGAACTCGGCGGGCCCCGGTGGGGACTGCCCCGCGGGCGTCGAGCCAACCGTGCGGGCGGGCGACTCGACCGGGGCCGGCGCGGCCGCGTGCGAGGGGAGGCTCACCGCCGCAACCTCGACCGCGGCGCCCTCGTGGTCGGGCTCGATCGTGCTCGCCGCCCGAGACGCGGACGCGGGCTCGCTGGGCCCGGGAGCGAGCCCGCGAACGATCACGCGTCGCGCCAGCAGGCGCGACCGTGCCACGCGCACGCGGGACGCGGGTGAGCGGGGCGAGCGCACCCGCTCGCGCCAGATGTGCACGCCGGCTGCCTGTGAGGAGGCAGGAGAGTGTTCGCGCGCGAGCAGACTCGCGACGGCGCCGCGCCCTGCGTGTGGGAACGGCGCCGCGCCGGTCATCGCCATCAGCCCGCCGACAGTGCCGACGCTCGCCAGCAGCACCGTGGAAGCGGCGGTGCGCAGCAGCGTCCGCCGCCCCGACGATGGCCGGATCGCGCTCGCGCGCCCGTTTCGGCTCCAACCATCGAACGGCTCGAGCGCGGCGCTCGCCCAGAACTCATCCTCGCCGTACACGCGATAGACCTCGCGGGGTGCTCGTCGCAGCAGCGTCAAGGAACGGCCTCCACGGAGCCCACGCGGGCGGCCGGAAGCCGGAGCGGGGAGCTCTCCGGTTTCCGGCCGCTTGCGCGCGGAGGGGAGGCGCCGCGCGGCCGTCCGTTCAACCGGTCGCCGGCGTCCCCGGGGACGCGCCTATGAGTGGGGGGAGATGTGTTCATAGGAGGTCCCTGTGGCCCCTTCCGACGTGCGGGCGATCGGCGGGACACCAAGTTCGTCGCGCGCCATCAGCTCGCGCAGGCGGGCCCGCGCGCGCTGCGCGACCTTGCGGTACTTCTCGGCGGACCAGCCGTACCGGGCGCAGAACTCGCCGCGGCCCACCTCCCCGACCTGCGCGGCGAGCACCAGGCGCTGGTCATGGGTGAGCTGGCGCGCGAGCAGCTGCACCCGCCGCAGGTCGTGGCGCAGCAGCGCCAGCTTCTCCAGCTCGGCGCGCACGTCCACGACGTCGATCCGCTCCGGCGGCGCGCCGTCGAGCGGCATCGCCTGCTCGAGCGCCGTCTGCATCGGGCTGCGCCCGGAGAGCGCCCGACGACGATCGTGAACGCGCGAGAGGAAACGCTGCTCGAGCGTGTTCGCCACGTGCGCGGCACTGGCGAAGCGCCCGCCCCTGCGGGCCTGCGCTACGAGCTCGAGCGTCGCCTGGCTGTAGCAGTCCTCGAGATCCTCGTGCCTGAGCCGGTGACGGTGGACGCGCAGCAAAAGCTCACGGCGGGCGCGAGCGACGAGCGCCACCTCCTCCGCCTGGTCGAAGCGGCGCGCGGCGCGCAGCGGCGAGCGCCAGACGTCGTGCTGGGCTCGCTGCGGGGAGCGCGATCGGGTAGACACATGGGGATGTCGCGCGAAGCCCGCCGCAGGCCCCCCTCCCAATTCGCCGGCACCGCCGGCGCGCACCGGTCCGCGGCTCGCACGACCGAGGCGCCCATATGAGCCTCACCGACCGCCTCCACGCTCTCGACCGCCGCCAGCAGCGCAGCCCGCGGCTCGGCTTCGTGGTGGCGGTGGCCAAGAAGTTCAACGACGACCAGGCCGGCCAGCTGGCGGCGCTGATCTCCTACTACGCCTTCGTCTCGCTGTTCCCGCTGCTGCTCGTGTTCGTGACGATCCTCGGCTTCGTCCTCCAGGGCAACCCCGGCGAGCAGCACAAGATCCTCGACGGCACGCTCGGGCAGGTGCCGATCATCCGCGACCAGCTCAAACTGCACTCGCTCACCGGCAGCACCGTCGCGCTCGTGATCGGCATCGTGCTGTCGCTGCTCGCCGGCATGGGCATCACGAACGCAACCCAGAACGCGCTCAATCGCATCTGGGCCGTACCGTTCAAGCACCGTCCCGACTTCCTGCACTCGCGTCTTCGCAGCCTCGGCATGCTCGCGGTCCTGGGCACGCTCTCGATCGTCTCGGCGGTCGTCGGCGGCTTCGTCGGCTCCTCGAGCCACCCGGCGCTCACGGTCGTCGGGGGCGTGCTGGTGGCGTTCGTGTTCAACCTCGCCCTGTTCATGCTCGCCTTCAAACTGCTGACAGCCGCGGATCTATCCTGGCGCGAGCTGCTGCCGGGCGTGGTCACGGCGTCGGTCTTCTGGCAGCTCTTGCAGCACCTCGGCGGCTACTACGTCGACCACGAGCTCAAACGCCTGACCCCGCTGTATGGCGTGTTCGCGCTCGTGCTCGGCCTGCTCGCCTGGCTGTACCTCGGCGCCCAGCTCACGATCTTCGCAGCCGAGGTCAACGTCGTGCGCCACCGCCGCCTGTGGCCGCGCAGCCTGTTCAGCCCCCTGATCGACGCCGACAAGCGCGCGCTAAGCGCTGCCGCGGAGGCCCAGGAGCGCGTTCACGAGCAGAACGTCGAGGTCAGCTTCGACGAGCCCGCGTAGGGCTCGCCGAAGGCCCGCCCCAGTACCCCCGGCGGCGGTCTGTACCGACCGTGGCTCGGGTGTCCGGCGCCCTCGCCATCCCCTATTTTCGGCTCTGTGATGCCGTTTCCGGCGTCCCCACCAAACTACTTGCACACGCAACCACCTCGCGCTATACTAACTAAACTTTCGTAAGCTCATATGGAGCGAATATCAAATGGCACCTTCCCCATCACCCCCCGAGAAGCTTCCAGCCCAACCCTCCCCGTCGTCTCCTGAGGGGGAGCCCAAACAGCGCCTGCGCCTGATCCCGCTCGACGACACGGTGGTGTTCCCCAACATGGGCATCACGCTGACCGTGGACGTCGGCGATGACGAGCGCGTGGTGCTCGTGCCGCGCCACGAGAACGAGTTCCTCGAGGTGGGCACCATCGCCGAGGTCTCCGACAAGATCCGCCTGCCCGGCGGCGGGCGCGCCGTGTCGCTGTCCGGCGAGCACCGGGCGCTGATCGGCGCGGCCGAGACCGGCCCCACGGGCGAGCTGCGCGTGGAGGTGGACGAGCGTCCCGACGACGTTCCCACCGACAAACGCACCCGCGAGCTGGAGCGCGAGTACCGCGCCACGGTCGAGGAGATCCTCGAGCTGCGCGGCGACGACGGTCGCATCGCCGCTTTCCTGCGGGCGATCGCCGAGCCCGGTGCGCTGGCCGACTCGGCCGGCTACTCCCCCACGCTCTCCTACGAGCAGAAGGTCGAGCTGCTGCGCACGCTCGACGTAGCCGACCGCCTCGAACTGGCAGTGAAGCTGCAGCGCGAGAGCCTGGCCGAGCTGCAGGTGCGCAGGCGCATCCGCGAGGACGTCCAGGAGGGCGCTGAGAAGCAGCAGCGCGAGTACTTCCTGCGCAAGCAGATGGAGTCCATCCGCAAGGAGCTGGGCGAGGACGACGCGTCGGTCGCGGACGAGTACCGCACGAAGATCGACGAGGCCGACATGCCCGAGGCCGTGAAGGAGCAGGCGCTCAAGGAGCTCGCGCGCCTGGAGCGGATGGGCGAGCAGACGGGCGAGTCGAGCATGATCCGTACCTACCTGGACTGGCTGATCGCGGTGCCGTGGGGCAAGCGCTCGGAGGAGCGCCTGGACCCGGTGGCGGCGCGTGCGGTGCTGGACTCAGACCACGAGGGCCTCGAGGATGTCAAGGACCGCGTCACCGAGTACCTGGCGGTGCGCAAGCTGCGCCAGGAGCGCGGCATCGAGGCCGACCCCAAGTCGGGGGCCATCCTCACCCTGATCGGGCCCCCGGGCACCGGCAAGACCTCCATCGGCGAGTCCATCGCCCGTGCCACCGGACGCGAGTTCGTGCGCATGTCGCTGGGCGGCGTCCGTGACGAGGCCGAGATCCGCGGTCACCGCCGCACCTACATCGGCGCGCTGCCGGGGCGGTTGGTGCGCGCGCTGAGGGACGCGGGGACGATGAACCCGGTGATCCTGCTCGACGAGGTGGACAAGGTCGGCGCCGACTGGCGCGGCGACCCCTCCGCGGCCTTGCTGGAGGTGCTCGACCCGGCGCAGAACCACTCCTTCCGCGACCACTACCTCGACGTGGAACTGGACCTGAGCCAGGTGATGTTCCTGGCCACGGCCAACGTCGCCGACACGATCCCCGGCCCGCTGCTCGACCGCATGGAGGTGATCAGCTTCGACGGCTACACCACCGAGGAGAAGCTGGCGATCGCCAAGGGCTACCTGTGGCCGCGCCAGCGCGAGCGCAACGGCCTGCGCGAGGACGAGGTGGAGATCGCCGACGAGGTGCTGAAGACGATCATCTCCGAGTACACGCGCGAGGCGGGCGTTCGTAGCCTCGAGCGCAACCTCGGCACGGTGCTGCGCAAGATCGCGACCAAGATCGCCTCGAGCCAGACCAACGGCGCCACGCCGCTGCAGACGCCCGTGAAGATCGACCTGGAGGCCGTGCGCGACGCGCTCGGACGCCAGAAGTTCTTCCAGGAGTCCGCCGCGCGCACCGCCACCCCGGGTGTGGCGACCGGCCTGGCCGTGACCGGCACCGGCGGCGACGTGCTGTTCGTCGAGGCCACCGGCATCAAGAGCGGCGGCAAGGGCGGCGGCGGCCTGGTGCTGACCGGTCAGCTCGGCGACGTGATGAAGGAGTCGGCGCAGATCGCCCTCTCCTACGTCCGTGGCCACGCCGAGGAGCTGGGCATCGAGCCGGCAACGTTCGAGAACAAGGAGTTCCACGTGCACGTCCCCGCGGGGGCCATCCCCAAGGACGGCCCGAGCGCCGGCGTGACGATGGTCACGGCCCTGGCCTCGCTGCTGTCGGGGCGCCCCGTGAAGCACACGGTGGGCATGACCGGCGAGGTCACGCTGCAGGGACGCGTGCTGCCGATCGGCGGGCTCAAGCAGAAGGCCCTGGCGGCGCACGCCGCGGGCCTGACCGACGTGATCCTGCCGGAGCGCAACCGCGGCGACCTGGACGACATCCCCGAGGAGGTCCGCGAGCAGATGACCTTCCACCCGGTGATGACCGTACAGGAGGTCCTCGACCGCGCCCTGGAGCCCGCACGCGATGTCGCGCACGCGTAGATGTGAGCCCGTCCCGATGGAGGTCCGCGCAACGGCGGACCTCCTCGAGCGGCGCTGGCAGCTCTCAATCCTGTACGCCGCGCTGACGGGCGCGCTGCGCTTCAGCGAGTTCGCCGACGCGGTCGCGGGGATCTCCCCGCGGATGCTTTCCGAGCGGTTGCGGGAACTGGAGGGCGCGGGGCTGATCGAGCGGACCGTGCTGCCCACCAGCCCCCCGTCGGTCGAGTACCGGCTCACGCAGCGGGGGCGCAGGCTCGCGCCGATCATCGAGGCGATGCGCACGTACGCGCGCGAGCCGGTCTGAGGCGCGACAGCAGTTTGTAACGAAGCGCATTCGGCCAACAGCCTGTTGGCCGAATGCTCAATCCCGGGTGACGGGTGCCTCGTCGAGGTTGCCGTCGTAGACGATCTCCGCCGCCTCGACGATGCCCGTCAGCTCGTGCGCCAGCGCCGGTAGGTCGGGAAGTGCGGGCTTGAGCTCCGCGGGGGCGTCTTGGGTCAGCTTCACAGCCTCGCGGGACGCCACGGTTGATGGCACCGCAGGCGCCTCGCCGGTTCGGTATCGCGCGACCGCGACGGGCGTGTCAACGCCACGAAGCGCCCACTCCGTGACCGTCTTGTTGCGGCCAGGACACAGGATGAGGCCAATGGAGGGCGCGTCCTCGGGCTGGCGTTGGATCTCATCCACCGCGTTGAGGTAGAAGTTCATCTTCCCGGCGAACTCCGGCTTGAAGTCCTCGATCTTCAGGTCGATGACGACGAAGCGCCGAAGCAAGTAGTTGTAGAAGAGCAGATCGATGAAGAACTCCTGATCCTCGCCCGCCTCGTCGTCTGGCACGCGAAGCGGGAACTGCCGACCAACCAACGCGAAGCCACGACCCATCTCCATGAGAAATGACTGCACGTCGTTGAGCAGCGCTAGCTCCAGGTCGCGCTCCTTGGCGTCGGCGGAGAGGTTGAGGAACTCGAAGTTGTAGGGGTCCTTGATCGCGTCTCGCACCAGCTCGGAGTCTGGTGCCGGCAGGGCGCGCTCGAAACTTGTCAGTGCGCGGCCCTGCCTACCTCGCAGATCGCTCGCGATCTGCGCCTCCAGAACCTTGCGCGACCAGCCGTGCTCGATCGCCCTTTGCGCGTACCAAAGTCGGGCATCCCGCTCGCCCAGCTTCGTCAACAGCACGATGTTCTGACCCCAAGGCAATTGGCCAACGGGCTGTTGGCCAATTGCTTGACCGCCCTCCTCCGGCGACCAGGCCTCCGCGAAGGCGCGCATGTACTTGAGGTTCGACCGAGAGAAACCCGTCATGTCGGGGAACTCGCGCCGGAGGTCGGCGGCAAGACGGTCGATGACCCTGCTGCCCCAGCCCTCGCGTTGCTCCCGCGCGAGGATGTCGCTGCCGATCTCCCAATAGAGCCCGATCAGCGCGCTGTTGGCCGCGAGGATCGCCCGGGTTCTCGCCGAGGCGACACGCGCCTTGATTTCCCCGAGGAACTCGCCATAGTCGGCGGGCAAAGAGTCTCTACGGCGTGCAGGCGTATTGGCCACATACCGAGCGTAGTGGGCAATAGGGGCGGCGGCTCGCGCCGATCGTCGAGGCGATGCGGGCGTACGCCCGCGAGCCCGTGTGAGATGATCGCCCGCAGGGTCCCTGCGGCTGGGAGCACACAAGCATGAAACAGCGGCTGTCGGTGTCGGGCGCGGCGTTCTCGCTGGCGGCGACAACGCTTAGCGTGCTGGCCGCGCTCGGCGTGTCCGCGCCCGGAGCGTCCGCCGCCGGGGCTCCACACTCGATGTCCGCCGCCCACCACGCGATCCTCTGTCAGCACCAGACCGGCCGCACGATCCTGCGCCGCGGCGCGGTGCGGGTGTTCAAGCAGGTCGGCCCGGAAGGGGCGCTCGTGTTCGGCTGCGTGAAGGGGAGCACGAGAGCCGTGGTGCTGTGGGAAGTCGGGCCCGAAATCGCCCCCGGGGTGGTCGAGACCACCGGCTCGGTCAGGCAGGTCGCGGGACGCTTTCTCGCCGCCGAAGCCACCACCAGCAACCAGTACGCATACAGCCAGTCGATCGAAGTGTTCGACCTGCGCAGCGGCGCGCACTACCCGGTCGCGGCGGTGCAGGAACCGATCGACGAACCCGCGCCGCCGGGGGCGCCCCGCCTGGAACGCTTCGTGCTCGCCGGCGACGGTCGCACGGTGCGCCTCTACGGGCCGCCGGCCACCGCGACCGGGACGACGGGAGAGTCCGGTACGAGCACGAGCACGACCCCCGCCGTCCAGACGCTCGACCTGCTCGGCTTCCACCACCTTGACCGCCAGCTCGCCACCGGCCCCCCAGGGGCGATCGCGCCCGCGTCGCTCGCCGTCAACGGCGACACCGTCACGTGGACCCAGAGCGGGGCGCAGCAGTCGGCAAGCGCCTGAGCCGGGCGACGACGCCCAGGGGGCGCCCTCGACGGCCTGCCCGAGCCGCCCTACACCGACGCCGCCTCCGGGCTGCTTACCCCCACGAGCTGCCCGCCGGCGCATTCGGCCGCGTGCACGTCCGTGCGCCGCGGGTTGCGGATGCCGGCCACGCCCACCAGCCCGCCGACCGCCACCAGCACGGCGGCGATCGCCATGCCGAGGTGGAAGCTGTGCAGGGAGGCGGCTTCCGCGGCGGCGCTCACGGCGCGGGCCTGGGCGGCGGGCACGCCGTGGACGTCCGGTCGCCCGAGCGGCAGGCGCTTGGCTTCGTGGACGGCCGCCCGTGCCGCCAGCACGAGACGTGTGCCCGACAGGCGACGCTCGATCGAGGACGCGAACGACGCCGAGATGGCCGCGCCGACCGTCGCCGTGCCCAGCAGCCCGCCCACCCGCGCGATCGCGTTGTTCACGCCGGAGGCGATCCCCGCGTCGTGCTCGGCGCCGGCGAGCACGGCGGCCGTCAGGGGAGCCACGGTCATCGACAGGCCGAGGGCGAACACCAGCAGCGCGGGGAGCACCTCGGAGACGTAGTTGACGTTCACGCCCACGCGCTGGAACAGCAGCAGGCCGCAGGCCGCCACGAGCGGCCCGGCGCCCATGAAGAAGCGCGGCCCGAAGCGGTCGGCGAGCGCGCCGAAGCGGCGCGAGAGCACGAACATGACGACCGTCACCGGGAGCGTCGCCAGGCCGCTCTGCAGCGGCGTGTAGCCGCCGATCTGCTGCAGGAACAGCACCAGGAAGAAGAACAGGATGGCGAGGCCCGCGTACATCGAGAACGTCTCCACGTTGCCCGCCGAGAAGTTCCGCCGGCGGAACAGCCGCAGCGGCAGCATCGGGTCGCTGGTGCGCGCCTCGAACGCCACGAACAGCGCGAGCAGCGCAATCCCCACGGTCAGCGGCACGATCACCGCCGGGCTCGACCAGCCCAGGCGCGGCTGCTCGATCAGGGCGAACACGGGGCCGCCGAGGCCCGCCACGCACAGCACCGCCCCGGACACGTCGATGTGCCTGGAGCCGGCCGTACGGGGCCTGCTCGGGGGGATCACGGTGAGGATCAGCGCCACGCACACGATCACCAGCGGCAGGTTGATGAGGAAGATCCAGCGCCAGGACGCGAGCACCAGCAGCTCGCCGCCGGCGAGCGGTCCGAGCACGCCGAAGATCGCGCCCCACGCCGTCCAGCTGCCGATCGCCGCGCCCCGCTCGGACGCGGAGAAGGTGTTCACGATCACCGCCAGCGAGCTCGGCACGAGCAGCGCACCGGCGATCCCCTGGACGGCCCGCGCGGCCACCAGCGGGCCGATCGACGGCGCCAGCGCGCACGCCAGCGACGCCACCCCGAAGCCCGCCACGCCGATCGCGAAGATCCGCCGCTCGCCATACAGGTCGCCGAGCGATCCCCCCACGAGGATCAGCGAGCCGAGCGTCAGCAGGTAGCCGTTGATCACCCACTGCTGCCCCGCGAGGCCGCCGCCGAGCGCCCGCTGGATGGTGGGCAGGGCGACGTTCACGACGGTGCCGTCGAGCATCACGATGCCCGAGCCAAGGATGCACGCGAGCAGCGTCAGGCGCTTGACCGAGCGCTCGTCACGCCCTCCGGCGGTGCCCGTCCCCCGGCGCGCGGTCGAGCCCTCGCCGTTCACGGACATGGGCGGGCGGTCCCGCTCAGTCCGCTCGCCGCAGCGCCGAGCGGTCGAGCTGTGAGAGCTCCGTGTAGCCGCTCAGCGCGAGCGTCAGGTCGAGCTCGGCGAGCAGGCAGCGAAGCACGTGTTCGACGCCCGCCTGGCCGTCCAGGCCCAGACCCCACACGTACGGGCGCCCCAAGCACACCGCGTCCGCTCCGAGCGCGAGCGCCTTGAACACGTCCGCCCCCGTGCGGATGCCGCTGTCGAACAGCACCGTCAGCTCGCCACCGACCGCCTCGCGCACGGTAGGCAGCGCGTCGAGCGCGCCGAGCGAGCCGTCCACCTGGCGCCCGCCGTGGTTGGACACGATCAGCCCCTCGACGCCCACCTCGAGCGCCCGCCTCGCGTCGTCGGGGTGGAGCACGCCCTTGAGCACGATCGGCAGCGTCGTCTGCCCGCGCAGCCATTCCACGTCGGCCCACGTCACCCGCGGGTTCGCGAACTGGTAGGCCCAGTGCCCGATCGCCGGCATCGGGTCATCCTCGGGCGCCCGCGCGAGCGCGCCGCGGAAGACGGGATCGCTGAAGTAGTTGGCCACGCCCTCGCCTTTCAGGAACGGCAGGTACGCGTTGCCCAGATCGCGCGGGCGCCAGCCGAGCAGCCACGTGTCGAGGGTCACCACCAGCGCTTCGTAGCCGGCGTCCTGGGCGCGCCCCACGAAGCTCTCGGCGAGGTCCCGGTCCCGCGGCCAGTAGAGCTGATACCAGCGGCTCCCCCGCCCGGTCGCCTCGGCCACGTCCTCGAGCGTGTTCGAGGCGGCGGTGCTGAGGATCGCGGCCAGCCCCTGTGCGGCGGCCGCGCGGGCGACCGCCAGCTCGGCCTCGGGATGGACGATCGACTGCACGCCGACCGGCGCGAGCAGCACCGGCGCGGGCATGGCCGTGCCGAGCACCGCAGTGCTCAGGTCCCGCTCGGAGACGTCCCGCAGCATGCGCGGCACGATCTCCCAGCGCTCGAACGCGCGCAGGTTGGCGCGCATCGTCAGCTCGCTGCCCGCGCCGCCCGCCACGTAGCCGAAGGCCTGCGGGCTGAGGCGCTCGCGCGCCCGCTCTTCAAGCTCCCGCGCGGTGATCGGCAGCGCCGGCGTCTGGCCGCCGAGACCCAGGGCGTAGATCTCGAACTGGAAGTTCGCGTAGGCGTCCTCTTGCTGGGTGGGCTCGGTCTCCGCCATGGCTGACTAACCTAGACCCTAGCCTCGATCGGACTCCAGGGGCGAGCGCACGGATCTGCCACGTTCTCGCGCATTTCTTCACCGCGCTTAGCCTGGGCCTGAGAGCCTGCTCAGGGTGCCTTTGCAGTCGTATGCATTCCTTAGGAGTACCGATGGCACGGACCGGCCGCACGATCACCCGTAGAGACCTTCTCCGCTCGGCGGGAGCCGGCGCGGCCGGTCTCGCCCTGACGGGGGTCCTCGGCGAGCTCCTCACCGGTGCCGGCGCCCGCGCACCCGCCGGCGCATCCGCCGCGTCCGGGGGCGCCACGCCCGCGCCCCAGCCGAGCTGGCACACGCGCCCGGATCTGCGCATCCCCGCGCTGACCGTCACCCACAGCGAGCCCGGGGTCTCCACCGACCCGATCTTCATCGCCCCCTACAACAGCCCCACCGGCCAGGCGGGCGCGGTGATCGCCGACGGCGCCGGCCAGCCCATCTGGGAGAACCCGCTGGCGGGCAAGGTGACCACCAACTTCCGCGTGCAGCACTACCGCGGCAGCCCCGTGCTCACGTGGTGGGAGGGCGTGATCGAACTCGGGCACGGGGTCGGCGAATACGTGATCGCGGACGCCGGCTACCGCACCATCCGCCGCGTGCAGGCGGCGGCGCGGCTGCGCGGCGATCTGCACGAGTTCGTGATCACCCCCCGAAACACCGCCCTGCTCACGAGCTACGTGGTCCGCAAGTACGACCTGTCGGGCGTCGGCGGGCCGACCCACGGCACGATCCAGGACGCCATCTTCCAGGAGATCGACCTCGCCAGCGGGAAGCTGCTGCTCGAGTGGCACTCCCTCGATCACGTCCTGCTGGAAGAGTCATACGCGCCCGTGGAAGCCGACTGGGACTTCTTCCACATCAACTCCGTCGACCTGGACGAGGACGGCGACCTGCTCGTGTCCGCCCGCAGCACCCACACCGTCTACAAGCTCGCCCGCGACGGCACCATCGTCTGGCGTCTGGGGGGCAAGCGCAGCAACTTCACCATGGGCCCGGGGAGCACGTTCGCCTGGCAGCACGACGCCCGCCGCCAGCGCGACGGGACGCTCACGTTGTTCGACAATGGCGCCACGCCGGCGGTGGAGCGCCTGTCACGCGGTCTCATCCTCGACGTCGACGAGCGCAGGATGACCGCCTCGCTCGTCAGCCAGTACTCGCATCCGGGGGTGCTCTCCGGGAGCCAGGGAAGCGTGCAGCTCCTGCCCAACGGCAACGTGTTCGTCGGCTGGGGGGAAACCCCGCGGGTGTCCGAGTTCGACCGCTCGGGGCGACTGCTGTTCGACGCCGTGCTCGGCAAGCAGTACGAGTGCTACAGGGCCTTCCGCATGCCCTGGAGCGGCCGTCCCGCGGAAGCCCCGGCGATCGCCCTCACCGGTCGGGAAGGCGCGCGCACCGCCTACGCGAGCTGGAACGGCGCCACCGAGGTGGACACCTGGCAGCTGTTGGCCGGTGCCAGCGGCGGAGCGCTGCAAGCCGTCTCGCGCGTGCCCGCGAGCGGCTTCGAGAGCGCGCTCCCGGCGCCGTCCGCGGGTCCGTGCTTCGCCGTACGGGCGCTCGACGCCGGCGGCAGGACCCTCGGCCAGTCGAACACCGTCACCGTCGCCTGATCAGCCGAGCACGAGCTCGGCTGCGGCCCGCAGGGTGGCGGCGTCGCCGGACACGAGCAGCGTGGTCACCGGCGACTCGCGCCACTTGGCCAGGTCGTCGCGGATCTTCTCCCGCGGGCCGATCAGCGACAGCGCTTCGATCAGCGCCGTGGGGATCCTGGCGCCGGCCTCGTCCTTCTTGCCGCCGAGGTACAGCTCCTGGATCTCGTCCACCTCGCGCTCGTAGCCCATGCGGATGGGGACGTTCGCGTGGAAGTTGGCCCCTTTGGCGCCCATACCGCCGAAGTACAGCGCGTAGAAGGGCCGCAGCGCGTCGGCCGCCCCCTCGACGTCGTCGGTCACGATCAGCGGCACAGTCGCGCACACCTCGAACGTGTCCGCGTCCCGCCGCGCTCCCGCCCGCGCGAAGCCCTCCTCCAGCGACGGCCGGTACAGCTCGTCGTACACCGTCGGCGAGAACAGCATCGCCAGCCACCCGTCGCACAGCTCCGCGCACAGCGCGATGTTGTTCGGGCCCTCGGCGCCGAGGTAGATGGGGATGTCCTCCCTCAGCGGATGGATCGAGGACTTCAGCGGCTTGCCCAACCCCGTGCCCTCGGGCAGCGGCAGCGGGTAGTGCGGGCCGGGCGCCTCCAGGCGGCCCCTGCGCGCCCATACGTCCCGGAGGATCGAGATGTACTCGCGGGTGCGCGCCAGCGGCTTGGCGAACGGCATCCCGTACCAGCCCTCCACCACCTGCGGCCCCGACACCCCCAGCCCGAGGATGAACCTCCCGTTCGACAGGTGGTCCATGGTCATGGCCGCCATCGCCGTGGCCGCCGGCTGGCGCGCGGACATCTGCACGATCGCCGTCCCCAGCTTGATCCGCTCGGTCGCCGCCCCCCACCACGCCAGCGGCGTCAGGCAGTCCGACCCGTACGCCTCGGCCGTCCAGATCGAGTCGAACCCAAGCCGCTCGGCCTCCGCCACCGACTCGGCCGCACCCGGCGGCGGGCCGCCCGCCCAGTAGCCCGTGTTCAACCCGAGCTTCAGATCCCCGCTCACGTCGGTCGCCTCCCCTCTCGCTGTTGGCAGCGCGAGCCTACCGGTTGATATCCGTCGATGCTGGTCTGTATGACCATCGCTATACCGACTCCCGCGACGCCAAAGCCACCGGCAAGGCTCGCCCTCCGCCCTATGTCCGTCGACGCGGTCTGTGCAACCATCGCTATACCGACTCCGACGAAGAGGAACACCTGCACACGCCTACCTCTCGACGAGCGCGAGCGTGAAGCCGTCGTAGCCCTTGGCGCCGACCGTCTGGATCGTGGTGGCGCTCACGCGCCGGGCGCCGGCGCGGTCCTCGGCGAGCAGCTCGTGGAAGCGGCGCATGCCCTGGGCGCGGGGGTCCGCGGTGTCGGAGTCGGCGATCTGCCCGTCGCGGACGACGTTGTCGGTGACGATCACGGTTCCCGGCCGGGAGAAGCTCGAGGGCGTGCTGGAAGTACTCCGGGGTGCCCTCCTTGTCGGCGTCGATGAAGATCAGGTCGAAGGGGCCGGCGCCTTCGGCGACGAGCGCGCGCAGGCTGTCGAGGGCGGGTCCGACTTTTATATCTATGAGGCCGGCGAGGCCGGCCCGGTCGACGTTCGCAGCGGCCACCCGCGCGTAGTCCGGGTTCAGCTCGAGCGTCACCAGACGGCCGTCGTCGGGGAGCGCCCGCGCTAGCCAGATCGTTGAGTAGCCGCCGAGCGTCCCCAGCTCGAGGATCGTGCGCGCACCGTGGATGCGGGCGAGCAGATGGAGCAGCTTGGCCTGTGCGGGCGTGAGCGCGATCGACGGCAGGCCCGCCCGGGCGCTGTCGGCGAGCGCCGCCTCGAGCACGGGGTCCTCGCCGATTAGGTGCTCCTCGATGTAGCGGTCGACGGCGCTCCAGCGCTCCTGGCTCATGGGCGCGCCCCCGCGTGCTCGGTGGCCCCCGCATCCTCCGCCGGTTGGCGGGGGCGCTCGTCCGGGCTCATCAGCGCGAGCGGCACGGCCAGGCCCGCCGAGCGGCGGACCGTGGCGATATGCCTGCCGGGTTGGACCGCCGGACGTATCTCACCCAGGTGGGGCGCGAACGACTCGGCCGCGAGCTCGAGGTCCTCGACGAGCAGCGCGAGGCCCCAGAAGCGCGCGGGCCGGTCCGGCCCACCGCCGCGCTCCCCCTCCGGGGACGCATCGTCCCGGGACGGAGATGCGACGACCCCCTCGGGAGCCTGCACCACCTCGAGGATCTCGCGCCCGAGCCGGAAGAACGCCTGGCGGGGGGCGCCCGCGGGGGTCGGCTGCTCGCGTATCCGACGCAGGTCGAGGCCGGCTGCCTGGACGGCCGCCACGGTGCGATCCAGGTCGGGAGAGAACGCGACGACGTGGTCGATCGCCAGCACGCCGTTGGGATGGGCCGGCGCGGGTGCCCGGGGCGGGCTCTCCGAGCGGGTGGTGGGCAGGCCGTCGAGCTCCGCGCTGAGGAGATGGCGCAGCGACCAGCCGACGATCCCGGCCTGGGCCGACGCGGCCGCAGCGCCCGCGAGGCGCACCCGCACCGAGCCGATCTGGCAGGTGTCCCCCCTGAGCGTAAAGCCGAGCTGCAACCAGCCGGCGGGCTGGTCGGCGAGCTCGATCTCATCGATGCTGGGCGCGGGCATGGCCTCCGTCTCTGGGGGCGCGTTTCGGGCGCACCGCCCACTCCGGCCCCGGGAGAACCCAGCGAGGCCGCTAAAACGATCAGGCGTGAACGCTACACCCGAGGCGACAGATCAAGGCTCCCGGCTGAGCGACCGCCGGCGGCTGACGATCCTGGCGATCTGCTGCATGAGCCTGCTGATCGTGGCCATGGACAACACGATCGTCAACGTGGCGCTGCCGTCCATCCACCGCGAACTGGACGCGCCGCTGTCGGGGCTGCAGTGGACGATCGACGCGTACGTGATCGTGCTCGCGAGCCTGCTGCTGCTGTCCGGCTCGACCGCCGACCGCGTGGGGCGCAAACGCATCTTCCAGCTCGGGCTGCTGATCTTCGGCGGCAGCTCGCTGCTGTGCAGCCTCGCGCCGAGCCTGGACTGGCTGATCGCCGCGCGCGCCCTGCAGGGCGTGGGCGGCTCGATGCTCAACCCGGTGGCCATGTCGATCATCACCAACGTCTTCACCGAGCCGCGCGAGCGCGCCCGGGCGATCGGGGCGTGGGGGGCGGTGGTCGGCATCAGCCTCGCCCTCGGCCCGATCGTCGGCGGAGCCCTCACCGAGGCCGTGGGCTGGCGCGCGATCTTCTGGATCAACGTGCCGATCGCCCTGGCGGCGGTCATCCTCACGGCCCTGTTCGTGCCCGAATCGCGTGCGCCGCGCGCCCGCCGCATCGACCCCGTCGGCCAGGTTCTGGTGATCGTCACGCTGGCGTCGCTGACGTACGCGATCATCGAGGGTCCGCAGGCCGGCTGGTCCTCGGCCCAGACCGTGGGGACGTTCGCGCTCGCGGCGCTCTCCCTGGCGGCGCTGATCGTGTACGAGCCGAGACGGACCGATCCGCTGATCGAGCTGCGCTTCTTCCGCAGCGCGCCCTTCTCGGGGGCGACCATCATCGCGGTCAGCGCGTTCGCGGCGTTCAGCGGGTTCCTGTTCATGAACACCCTGTACTTGCAGGACGTGCGGGGCTACTCGGCGCTGGACGCGGGGCTGTGCACGCTGCCGATGGCGCTCGCGGCGCTGGCGTGCAGCCCGCTGGCCGGGCGGGCGGTGGGCGGACGCGGGCCGCGGCTGCCGCTGTTCGTGGCGGGGGTGTGCATGGTGGCGGCCGCGCTCGTGATGACAACGCTCACCGCATCGACCTCGCTGACGCTGCTGTTGTGCGTGTACGCGGTGTTCGGGATCGGCTTCGGCAGCGTGAACGCGCCGATCACGTTCGCGGCCGTGTCGGGGATGCCCAACAACCAGGCGGGGGTGGCCGCCGCCGTGGCATCCACCAGCCGGCAGGTCGGGCAGGCGCTGGGGGTGGCGATCACGGGCTCGATCCTGGGCGCGGCTGTCGGCAACCACGTGGCGGGCGATCTGACCGCCGCGAGCATTCCGGCGTGGTGGCTGATCGCGTGCTGGGGCGCGGTGGTGCTGGTGGTGGGCGCGGCCAGCACCGGCCAATGGGCACGGCGGACCGCCGAGCGCTGCAACCGGCTGCTCGAGGAAGAGGCCGCTCCGCGACCGTTGCCCGCATGAGACCGTGGCTGCTGCTGGGCATCCGCTACGTGCTGCCCGCGGCGGTGACGGTGGCGGGCATCGCGATCATGACGGTGGGCAGCGAAAGCGCTCTCGAGGGCGGCGCCAGCATCGTCAGCGCGGGCCTCGCGATCTACTTCGTCAACTGGCTGTTTCGCATCGGCGTGACCGGCGATGAGGAGCGCGAGCGCGAGCATGCCGCGCGCGAGTACTTCGACCGTCACGGCCACTGGCCGGAGTGAGGAGCGAGCAGCTGTGACAGGTGGGCAACACGACAAGCCCCGCTTTGTCCATCCGTCGAAGGTGAAGCCGCACGTACGGCGAGAAAATTCGACAGTGAGCTCGGGGGTGCAGACACCTGGGGAGGAGCTGGCTGCGAGCGACTCGTATCGCCCGCAGCCGCCGTTCCTGGACGAGCTGTTCGAGCTCGACGGCACGCCGCGGCCCACGGCGCGGGCGCTCGTGGAGGAGCTGCGACGCCTCGGCCCCGACGGGCTGATCGAGGCGGGCAGGCGCCGCGACGCGATCTTCATGCAGCAGGGGATCACCTTCGAGACGAGCGCCGCGGGCGACGCCGGCGCGGGCACCATCAAAGAACGGCCGTTCCCGCTGGACCTCGTGCCGCGGGTGCTCAGCGGCGAGGAATGGCGCGACATCAAGCGCGGCCTCGCCCAGCGCATCCGCGCGCTCAACCACTTCGTCGACGACGTCTACCACGCGCGGGAGATCGTGCGCGAGGGTCTCGTGCCGTGGCGGCTGGTGGTGTCGTGCCCGCACTTCGCCCGCGCCGTGCACGGCATCCGCCCCCCGGGGGGCGTGTACACGCACGTGGCCGGCTGCGATCTGGTGCGCCACTCGAACGGCACGTGGAAGGTGATCGAGGACAACGTGCGCATCCCCTCGGGCATCTCCTACGTGCTGGAGAACCGCGCGGCGATGGCGCGCCTGGTGCCCGAGCTGTTCGCCTCCTACCGCGTGCGCCCGGTCGACCACTACCCGCAGCTGCTGCTGAGCGCGCTGCGCTCGGTGGCGCCCTCGGCGGAGAGCGAGGCGACGGTCGTCGTGTGGACCCCCGGACCGGCCAACCCGGCGTACTTCGAGCACGCGTTCCTGGCCCGCCAGATGGGGGTGGAGCTGGTGGAGGCCTCCGATCTGGTGGTGCGCGACGACGTGCTGTACATGCGCACCACCCGCGGGCTCGAGCGCGCCCATGCCGTGTACCGCCGCCTCGACGACGACTTCGTCGACCCGCTGGAGTTCCGGGCGGACTCGCTGCTCGGGGTGCCGGGGCTGGTGCGCGCCTACCGCGCGGGCAGCGTGGCGATCGCCAACGCGTTCGGCACGGGGGTGGCTGACGACAAGGCGATCTACTGCTTCGTGCCGGAGATGATCCGCTTCTACCTCGGCGAGGAGCCGATCCTGGAGAACGTCCGCACGTATCTGCTGTCCGACCCGGAGGTGCTCGAGCACGTGCTCGAGCGCCTCGATCAGCTGGTGGTCAAGCCCACGGGCGAGTCGGGCGGCAAAGGCGTGATGATCGGCCCGCACGCCGGGGAGGAGGAGCTCGAGCGGATGCGCGGGGTGGTGAGCGAACACCCCGAACGGTGGATCGCCCAGGAGGTGGTGCGCCTGTCGACCGTGCCCACGGTCTGCGCCGACGGCTCGCTGGCGCCCCGGCACGTGGACCTGCGGCCGTTCGCGGTGTTCGGCGAGCGCATCGACATCGTCCCCGGGGGGCTCACCCGGGTGGCGCTCGAGGACGGCTCGCTGATCGTCAACTCCTCCCGGGGCGGCGGCTCGAAGGACACGTGGGTGCTCGAGGACGGCGACGACGCCGACCGGGCGGGGCCGCCGATCGCCGACACGCAGCCGCCGGCGCTGCCCGACCTGCGCTACGGCGCGTGGACCGGCCAGCAGCAGCAGCAGCAGCAGGCTCCCGAGCAGCAGCAGGCTCCCCAGCAGCAGCAGCGCCAACGCCGCGAGTGATGCTCGCGCGGATCGCGCACGAGCTGTACTGGCTCGGCCGCAACCTGGCGCGGGCGGAGTTCACCGCGCGGGCGGTGGAGGCGGTGTTCCAGGCCGAGCTGCAGGGCACCTCGGAGACGACTCCCGGCGTGAGCTTCGGATCGGGCGGCCTGCTGGCGATGTTCGGGGACGTCAACGAGAACCCCACCCACCCGCGGGGAGCCCAGGCGCTCGGGCAGCTCACGCTCGACCCGGAGCGACCGGGCTCGATGCTGGCGAGCATCGAGCGCGCCCGCGAGGGAGCACGGACGGTGCGTGACGTGATCAGCGCGGACATGTGGGAGGCGATCAACACGACCGCGCTGGGGCTCCGCGGCGGCGGCTACGGGTGGGCGGGCTTCCCTTCCGGCGCACCCGCCGGGCCGTCGCTCGCATCGCAGTACGTGAAGGAGCGCATGGCGCTGATCTGGGGCGTGGCCGACCGCTCGATGCTGCGTGACGAGGCCAAGTGCTTCCTGGACGCGGGCGGGCTGATCGAGGTCTCGGACATGGTGCTGCGCATGCTGCGGGTGGCGCTGCCGCCCGGGGCATCGTCCGGGGAGGGGGATGCGGCGCCGGCCGCGGACGGCCACGCGCTGATCCTGCTGCAGGCGGTGGGGGGCTTTCACGCCTACCTGCGCGCCGTCACCGCCCCCCCCAACGCCCATCCCGTGGCGCGCTTCCTGCTGTTCGAGCGGGCCTATCCGGACAGCGTGGCAGCCTGTGTGGACTCGCTGCACGAGGTGTTCACGAGCGCGGATGCGGGACCCCGCAACTCGAAGCCCGTGCTGCGGGTGAGTAGGCTGGCAGCCGACCTTGACTTCCAGCGCAGGGCCCTACCGGACGGAGCGGAGTTGACAGGGATATGCGAACAGACACAGCAGGAGCTCGCGCGGATCGATCAGGACGTGGCGGAGCGGTACTTCGCGGGCGCGGCGACCGCGGGGCTGAGGAGGTGAGCGGGCCGTGCACTTCGCCATTCGCTTCCTGACCGAGTACCGCTACGACACGCCCGTGACCGACAACCTGAACGCGCTGCGAGTGCGTCCGGCGACGACCTCGACGCAGCGCTGCGACGAGTTTCACACCCGCATCGAGCCCGAGGCGCGGGTCAGCCGCCACCTCGACTACTTCGGCACGGAGGTGATCGAGTTCGGCATCCCCACCAGCCACGAGCACCTCACGATCGACGTGCGGGCCCGCGTGGTCACCTCCGCTCCCTCCGATCCGCCGGATGGCTCGTGGGATGACCTGCACAGTCCCGCCTACGTGGACGCCGCCGGCGAGTTCGCGCTGCCGTGGCAGGATCAGCCGCCGATCAGGGGCCTCGACATCATGCACGAGGAGCTCGACTGCGACAGCCCGCTGGAGACGCTCGAGCGGCTGTGCGAGATGGTCCCCAACCGCTTCGAATACCGTCCGGGTGCCACGTATGTGGGGTCGAGCGTGGAGGATCTGCTCGAAGCGAGCGCCGGGGTGTGCCAGGACTTCGCCCACCTGTCCCTGCTGCTGCTGCGCCGGCGGGGCATCGCCGCGCGGTACGTCTCTGGCTACCTGTGGGCGGCGCCCGAGGACGAGGGGTCCGACTCGGTGGAGGTGGACACGCACGCGTGGATCGAGGCCCTGCTGCCGGGGACCGACGGGCGTGGGGAGCCGGCATGGGTGAGCGCCGACCCCACCAACCGCCGCCTCACCGGCGAGACGCACGTGAAGATCGGCCACGGACGCTTCTACTCGGACGTGCCGCCCGTCAAGGGCCTTTACATGGGCGGCGCCAACTCGGCGCTGAGCGCGGCGGTGACGATGTCGCGGCTCGATCCGCAGACGAGCGCGCGGGCGTAGACGTCGGCTTGCCATAGGTCCCGCGCTGGGCCGGCACACGTGCGGGCTTGCCGGCGGGCGACCCAGAGCACGCGGTCCCCCGCCGGCGCGGCGGGGAGTGCTCAGCCGTGGTATTCGGCGATCACGTCGGTGAACGCGTAGGGCTTCTGGGTGATGCCGCTGCAGTCTTCGCCGGGCGTCTGGGAGCCCGCGCACTGGCGGTCGCGGTTGACCGCCCAGAAGGTGAACCGCGCCAGGTGGTGCAGTTGGGCGAAGGCGAGCATCGTGCGGAAGTCTTCGACGCTGACCGTCTCGCTGGCTTCGTCGGTCTGACCGTCCATCGAGGAGATGCCGGCGTGTTCGTAGGCGGCCTGCGGGGAGAGACGGTAGGCGGAGACGAGGTCCTGGTCGAGCCCTTCCACGGCCTTGATCGAGGCGTGGCCCATGTCGGTGAGCGGCTTGCCGAAGTCGAACGGCATGATCGTCCATGAGCTCGGCTGAAAGCCGATGGCGGCCGCGTCCTCGATCAGGCTCTGACCGTCGGGTTCGGGCCCGCTTTCGGCCGTCCCGAAGGTGATCGAGATCTCGAGGCCGGGGTCCTCGCCCTGGACGATGGCGAGCGCTTCGATCACACGTTTGCGGACCTTCTTGCTCGTGAACTCGTTGTGCTCGATGTCGATGTCGATGGCCTTCAGCGAGTAGTCGTCGATCACCTGCTGGTAGGCGCCGGCGAGCGCCGCCGCGCTCTTGCAGGCGCTGCCGAGCTTCTTGCCGCTCCAGCCGCCGAAGGACACGTCCACTTCGCCCCCGGCCGCGCGGATGCCTTCGATGGCGGCCTGGTCGGAGCCCCCCAGGAGCGGGCGTTCGCCGTCCCATTGGGGATTGCAGCCGTGGTGGGCGAGGATGAACGCGAGCGTGAGGTCGTGGACGCCGGTGGCGGCCATCACGCTCGTCGGGTCCTGCGGTTCGCCCCACCCGAGGTACTCGTACGGGGCGGCCAGCTCGACCGGCTGGGAGGCCGCGTGGGCGAGCGCCGGGGACAGCGCTGTGAGCGCCCAGCAGGCGGCGACGATCCACGCCGCGCACAGCAGCGACGCACCACGGCTTGCCACCTCCGCAGAGCCCGCGTGCGGCCGCTCGCCACGCCCGCCTCCGGCGGCGCCGGGACTCCTCATCTCCCCACCATTGGCATCAGGGTACATCGACGGTGTGGGACAGGCGAGCCGCGGTGGCCGAGCAGGTGCCACCGCCCACCACCGGACGTCGCCCGCTCACCACCAGGCGTCGAGCACGCGACGCCAGTTGCGCCAGGCGATGGCGTCGATCTCCTCGCCGCTGAAGCCGGCGGCGGCGAACACCTCCAGGAGTCGCGGCAGGCCGGCGACGTCGCCGAGCGCCGCGGGGACGGTGGCGCCGTCGAAGTCCGACCCGAGCGCCACGTGGGCGACGCCGATGCGGTCGCTGACGTAGCGGGCGTGCTCGACGATCAGCTCCAGCGGGGTATCGGGATCGTTGTTGAAGTCCGGGCGCAGGAACGGGCAGGCGAAGACGATGCCCACGAGCCCGTCCGAGGCGCCGATCGCGTCGAGCTGGGCGTCCGTGAGGTTGCGCGAGGTGGGACACAGCGCGTGGGCGGCCGAGTGGCTGGCGATGAGCGGTCCGAGGTCCAGGCGCGCCACGTCCCAGAATCCCGCTGCGTTGAGATGGCTGAGATCCACGAGCACGCCGAGCTCGGCGCAGCGGCGCACGAGCGCCGCTCCCGCATCGTTCAGGCCGGGGCCGATGTCGGGCGAGGAGGGCGAGACGAACGGCACGCCGGAGGCGAACGCGTTCGGGCGGCTCCACACGAGGCCCAGCGAGCGCAGGCCGGCGGCGTGCCAGAGCGCCAACGCCTCGAGCCCGGGGTCGATCGCCTCGGCGCCCTCGAGGTGGAGCACGGCGACGGGCGGCCCCTGCCCGTCGCGGGCGGCGTCGACGTCGGCGATCTCGCGCGCCACGCGCACGTGCCCGTCGCGCTCGAGCGACAGCAGACGCCCGGCCACTGCGCTCGCGTGGGCGGCCGCGACGGCGTGCTCCACCGGGGGCGCGAGCCCGAGCTCGAGCACTCCGTCCGCGCGCGCCAGCGGCCGGCTGCGGGCGCCGCCGGACGGCGTGAACACGGCGAAGATCCCTCCGCGCATGCCGCCGCGGCGCATGCGCGGCAGGTCGAGGTGCCCACCTAGACGGCCGGTGACGAGGCCGTCGTGGTCGACCCGCGTGAGCGCGTCGTTGTGGCCGTCGAAGGCGGGCTGCACCGCAGGAACGTATCCACCGCGGCGGCGGGCGTGTGAGGCTCATGGGCGCTGCCCGAGAGGTGATCAGGCGAGCCCCGTCGCCTAAAGCCCCCGCCGGGGGAACCCGATACATCGGTGTGCGCGTGAAAGCAGCATATGGCTGCGCTTGTGCCCGCTGCGGGTCGCAGAAGAGCGATGCTCCTGCCTGACCAGAACCAGGGCACCGGGCCCAGCGACTCCGATGCACACCCAAGCGCCCCGCGGACGTGGCGGAGCGTGCGCAGGCGGCGCTGGCTGGCGGTGTGCACGATCCTGGCGCTCGGCGTTACCGGCTCGATCGTCGCGGCGATGATGTGGCACTCGAGCGTGCGCGCGCGCGAACGACAGACCTTCGAGACCTCCGCCGCGAACGTCAGCGGATCGCTCGAGACGCTGCTGCGACGCGACACGGACTTCGTCAGGTCGGTGCGGGCCGTCCTGTCGGTACAGCCGAACCTGAGCGCCAGCGGCTTTGACCGGTGGCTGTCGCTGCTGGAAAACGGCCGCGGCGAACCGGCGGGCTATGGCGCGCTGATCGTCAAAGCGGTCCCCGCCTCACAGCTCGCGGCGTTCCAGGACAGGCGCAACGCGGACCCGGCGTTTCGGGCGCTCGTGGGAGGGCAGCTCGAATCGGTCCAGCCGAGCGGGCACGCCCGCTACTGCCTGCTCTCGGGCGGCAGCGCCGACCTCCTGTACGACCCGGAAATCGCCCGACTGCTGGAGGGCGACTGGTGTGATCCCGCCTCGCTGATCGGCGGCTACCAGCACAACGGGACCACCCGGGCACGGTTCACGCAGGCGATCACCGAAAGCGGCGGGTATGGCGTCTACTCGATCTCGCTGTCGGGGGTGAGCAGCCTGATCATCGAAGTGGCCGCGTACCGCCAGGGCGTGCCGCTGGCAACCCCGGCGCAGCGCAGCACGGCGGTGCTCGGCTGGGTGCTCGGCTCCTTCGACATCCCCGCCCTGATGCGCGCGGCTCTCGGTGGCGCCCACCACATGGCGGTCACGCTCTACCACGAGAACCCCGGGCTGGGTCCCGAATTCATCGGGCGCACGGCTTCGGGGGCGACGACCCACGCGTTCACCGAGGACAGCCGGCTGCAGGCGGACGGCACGTGGATCGTGAAGGTCACGGGTGCCGCGACCGTCGCCGGGCCCTCGGCTGGGCTGCAGGCGCTGGTGGTGCTCGGCGTGGGCATCTTCGCCAGCCTGCTGCTGGCCGCGCTCGTGCTGGTGCTGGCGCGCTCGCGCGAGCACGCCCTGGAGATGGTCGAGGAGAAGACCGGCCAGCTTCGCCACCAGGCCCTCCACGACGGGCTCACGGGCCTGCCCAATCGCGTGCTGGCGCTCGACCGCGCGGAGCAGATGCTGGCCAGGGCGCGACGGCAGGAGCTGCCGGTGGCGGCGCTGTACGTGGACGTCGACGGCTTCAAGGACGTGAACGACAGCTTCGGCCACGCGGCCGGGGACGAGCTGCTGCGGATCGTCGCCGAGAGACTGGAAAGCGTCGTGCGCGAGGGCGACACGGCGGCGCGCCTCGGCGGCGACGAGTTCGTGGTGCTGGTGGAGGGCTCGACGCTGGACGCCGGCCCGGAGCTCGTGGCCGAGCGCCTGCTGGAGGTGCTGCGCGAGCCCTATGACATGGACGGCGAGATCGGCCGCGAGCTGGCGGTGACGGCCAGCATCGGCGTGGCATTCGGCCAGCGGGGAACGGCGGACGAGCTGTTGCGGGACGCGGACATCGCTCTGTACGAGGCCAAGGCGGCCGGACGCAACCGTCAGGTGCTCTTCCACCCGGGGATGCAGGCCGCGGTGCAGGATCGCCTGACCACGCAGCTCGACCTGAGTGAGGCGCTCGCCCGCGACCAGTTGTTCCTGCTCTACCAGCCGACCTTCGACCTGCAGTCCGACCGTGTGATTGGCGTGGAGGCGCTGATCCGCTGGCGCCATCCCAAGCGGGGGATCCTCGAGCCCAGGCAGTTCGTCCCGATCGCGGAGGCCACGGGGCTAATTGTGCCGATCGGCCGGTGGGTGCTCGACGAGGCCTGCCGGCAGGCCGCGACGTGGCACGCGCGCGGGCTGCACGTGGGCATGTCAGTGAACATCTCGGCGCGCCAGCTCGACAGCGACGAGCTCGCCGAGGACGTGAGCGCGGCGGTGCACGACAGCGGGCTCGATCCGGCCATGCTGACGTTGGAGGTCAGCGAGCGGGCGCTCATGCGCGACCCGCAGGCCGCCGCGGCGCGCCTGGGCAAGCTCAAGCAGCTCGGCGTGCGCATCGCGATCGACGACTTCGGGACCCGCTACAGCTCGCTCGCCTCCCTGCGCCAGTTCCCGGCCGACGCGCTCAAGATCGACCGCTCGTTCATCGACCACATCGCCGCGTCGAAGCGCTCCTCGGCGCTGATGCAGACGTTCGTGCACCTCGGCAAGACGCTCGAAATCGAGACGCTCGCCGAGGGGATCGAAGACCAGGTCCAGCTCGAGGCGCTGCAGCGCGAGCATTGCGATCAGGGACAGGGCTTCCTGCTCTCCCGCCCGCTGGACGTGGACGCGGTCGAGGCGTTCCTGGAAGCGAGCGCCAACTCCGCACCGGCGCAGCCGCAGCCGCAGCCGACGAGCAGGTGAGCTAGGCGTTCGTGTGCGCCACGCCGGCGGGGGCGCCGGACGGGCTCGCGGTGGGACGGGCGAGCGCGAAGGCGGCGAGCACGCCGCCGAGCGCGCCGAACAGGTGCGCCTGCCAGGAGATGCCAGGGTGCGGGACGAGGTCGGAGATGAGCGCGCCGCCGAACAGCACGGCGACGGCGACGCCGAGCACGACCTCACCGACATGCCGGTTGAACAGGCCCCGACCCATCAGGTAGGTGGCATAGCCGAAGACCACTCCACTGGCGCCCACGGTGTCGCTGCCCGAGGGCGCGATCAGCCAGACCCCGAGTCCGCTGACGAGCGCGACGATCACGCTCACCGCGAGCAGCCTGCGGGCGCCGGCGAGGGCGATGGCGAACCCGAGGATCACGAACGGAATGGTGTTGCCGAGCAGGTGGGACACGCTGGCATGGAGGAACGGGGCGAACACGATCCCATCGAGGTGGGAGACGCTGCGCGGCACGATCCCGTTGCTGTCCAGCCTGTAGCTGTCGAGCAGGTTGACGATCTCGACGGCCCACATGATCGCCACGAGCACACCGAGCACCCGCAGCCCGTCGAGCTGGGACGCGTAGCGTCGGCGGGTCTGCTCGCTGATCTTCACCAGCCAAGCATGGCAGCTACCGGGCACGTTGACGCCAGGGAGCAACCACCGCAGGGACCTCCGGCGTGTCCACCCGCTGCGAGCTTGCGCGAAGATGTGGAGCGGTGCTCGAGTCGGTGATCTTCGACCTCGACGGCGTGCTGATCGACTCCGAGCGGGTGTGGTCATCGGCGCGCGAGCAGCTCGTGCGCGCGCACGGAGGGCGCTGGCGCGAGGACGCGACACGGGCGATGATGGGCATGAGCTCCCCGAGTGGTCGCGGTACATGCACGAGCGGCTGGGTGTGCAGATGGCGCCCGAGGAGATCGTGCAGGAGGTGGTGGGGCGACTGCAGGCGCTCTACCGTGAGCGCCTGCCGCTGATACCCGGGGCGCGGGAGGCGGTGGTGGCGCTGGCGGAGCGGTGGCGGCTGGGGCTCGCGTCCTCCGCCAACCGCCCGATCATCGAGCTGGTGCTCGAGCTGGCGCACGTGCGGGAGCTGTTCGCGGTGACGGTGTCGGCGGAGGAGGTGGCACGCGGCAAGCCGGCGCCGGATGTGTATCTCGAGGCCGCACGCCGGCTCGCGAGCGCGCCGCCGCGGTGCGCGGCGGTGGAGGACTCGACGAACGGCCTGCGCGCCGCGGCGGCCGCGGGCATGCTCGTGATCGCGCTGCCCAACCGTGACTTCCCGCCGACCGGCGAGGCGGTGGGACTCGCGGACGCGATCATCGGATCGCTCGACGAGCTGCGCCCCGCGCTGATCGAGCGGGTGGCCGCATCCGAGAGCCGGTCACCGAAGTGAGCGACCACCAACCGGGGACGCGCGCTCGCTGATCAGGCAGGGGCGGCGGCGGGAGGACCGTGGCCGGGGTCCGCGCCGAGCTCGGTGGGGACGAGTTGCACGATGGGGATGGTGCGGCCCACGCGGGCCGCGCTGTGTCTGTAGGCGGCGAACCCCGGGAACACACGGTCGGCGAGCTCCCACAACCTGACCCGGGAGGACTCCTCGTCGATGACCTCGGCCCGGAAGGGCTGGCCGCCGAGCAGGACGCCGGGGTTCGCCCGCGCGTTGTAGAACCACGCCGGGTTGCCGGGGCGGCCGGCGTGGGAGGCGATGATCGTGACCCGCTCGCCATCGTGGAAGTAGATGACGGCATTGCGCCGGACGAGCCCCGTGCGGGCGCCGCGCGTCTGCAGCAAGGCGGTCGGGAGCAGGAGCCCCGTGCCGAGGCGGCCGCGGCTGAGGCGCAACAGGTAGGGGTCGATCCTCCACACCACGGCGCTCCACACGGTCTGTCGCGCCAGCCAGGTGGCCAAGCGCGAGCCGGCGAGGCGGGCAAGTGCCCGGTAGACCGGGCCGCGGGGAGCGAGCGGGTCGACGTATCGGAGGGTGCGGTGGGCTGACATCGCGTGGCCTGGTGCTGGAGGTATTTCAGCACCGCGAGCACGCGTCGTCAGTCGCGCATCTACTTGGCGCTCTGACGAGCTCCGGGCAGCTCGTGGGGCGCCGGCGCGGGCTCTTCGAGCGCGGCGACGGCGTCGGCGTAGAGGCCGCGCTTGATCGCGGCCACGGTCGCGCGCGGCCTCCCCGCAAGCGCAGCCGCACGGTTCACCGCGCTTTCGAGCAGTTGCTCGGAAGGAGCGGTCGCCTCGACGATGCCCGCGGGCAGCGCCTCTGGAGCGCTGTAGCGGCGACCGGTGACCATCGCCTCGTGCGCGGTGGCGGCCGAGAGTCGCGCCTTCAGCAATGCGGTCATCCCAGGTGTGAAGGGGAGGCCGAGGTTGACCTCGGGGAGACAGAAGTAACCGCGATCCTCGCGCATGACACGCGCGTCGCACGCGAGCGCAAGCATGGCGCCGGCCGCGAACGCGTGGCCGTTGATCGCCGCGACGGTGGCGGTCGGAAAGGCGAGCAGGCGGGCGAGCAGCGCGTGCAAGCCCTGCAACACCTCCTCGGCGCCTCCGGCCGGCGCCGAGCCCATCCAGTCGAGGTCAAGGCCGTTGGAGAAGAACTTGCCCTCGCCGGTGATGACCAGCGCGCCAGGGGCGTCGCTGCCCTGGAGCTCGTCGAGTGCGGCCGCGATCGCCCCGAGGGTGACCGGGTTGAAGCGGTTCTCACCGGCGGTGAGATGCAAGATGGTGACCTCAGCCACACGCTCTACGCGGGCCGCGGCGCTCATGCCGGCGTCCCCGCGTGCGCGGGCAGGAGCTCTGCCGTGGCTTCCCCGGCGGCGATCACGCTGCCATCGTCGGTTACGAGCTCGAGCCGGATGCGACCGTGGCGTGCGGGCGAGCGCGGTCGGCGCCGCGAGCTCGCTGGCGTCCGGCTGAGCGCCGCGCACGCAGCGTCTATGAGCTCGTCGAGATACGCATGGAGCGGTGAGCCGAGCTGGCCGGCGAGCCACCGCCGGGCGATGGCGTGTACTGGGCCCGTCACGATCGCATTCAGCATGAGCATTGACATCGGGCGGATCTGTCCGCTGTCGATAAGCGGGGCCATCCAATCGCGGTAGGCCTGGGCGAGGTTGCGGTTGAGCTCGACGAGTTGCGCTCCAGCCGGGGTATCCCAGTCGAGGTGACCGCGCATGTAGAGAAACCTGGCGCGATCCTCGTTCTCCTCGATCCACTGGAGCTGGTGGGCGATCGAGCCGCTGACCGCCGCCCGAAGCGAGCGGGGCCTGCGTCGCAGCACGTCCCAAAGGCCCTGCTGGAAGGCCATGATCGCATCCACGTACAGCGCGTCCGCGATCGCCTCCTTGCTGGCGAAGTGATGGAACAGCGCTCCATTCGAAGTACCGCTTCGCTCGCAGACCCGTGTGATCGTGGTCTGCTCGTAGCCCGACTCGATGAAACATGCGAGGGCGGCGTCGAGGATGCGACTGCGCGTATCCAATGCTGGCTCGCCGGACTGCTTGTTGTTGGCTCTCATTTGACAAGAGTAGCACTCCGGAGTGATACTCTCGTGCGAACGGTCGCCTCGTCCGGGCCACACCAGCAGATGCCGGTCAACGCAATAGGAGCCAACATGCAAGCCAGCACACTCTCTACGCAGTCAGCGCCGTTCGACCTGCCCCCGCTCCAGGCGGAGGTCCGAGCGCAGGCCGAGGAGCTCGCAGCGCGCTTCGCCGAGCGCCACCGCGAGGTGCGCCTATACCCCTTCGAGCACGGCGAGCTACACCCCGAGCTATGGCAGCAGGTCTGCGATCGTGGCTGGCCCGGTCTGCTCGTGCCCTCCGCGCACGGCGGAGCCGAGGGTGGACTGCTCGCCTATGTGGTCATGATGGAGGCACTCGCCGAGTCGAACCTCATCCTGTGGATGCCGGTCCTCACCGCGGCCATCGGTCACGCCGTCGCCGGGGTTGGCCCCGAGCACGCGTGTGAGCGCTGGCTCGAGCGAATCGCCGGTGGCCAGACGTTCCTCGCGCTTGCCGTGACCGAGCCTCAGTGTGGCCACAACGTGTTTCGCAGCAGAACCACGGTGCGCCGAGACGGCGAGCATTTCGTGATCAGCGGCGTCAAGGCGGTGACCTCGGGAACCGATCTCGCCGAGCGTGTGCTCGTCTTCGGGCGCTCGCCCGGCGAAGAGGGCACAACCCCGCAGTTCACGACCGTGTTCGTCGATCCACACGCGCCGGGGATCGAGCGTGAGGAGCTGCCGATGCGCTGGCGGGAGGGCGCGCGCCAGTTCCAGCTCACCTTCAACGACGTCGAGACTCCGCTCGATGAACTCGTGGGAGCCGAGGGCCAGGGCCTACTCACCCTGTGGCCGTTCACTCACATCGAGCGGCTGCTGTCGGCGGCGCTCGCGGTCGGCAACGCCCGCTACTGCGTCTCGCGCGCGCTCGCCCGCGCCGGCGAGCGCACGATCTTCGGCAAGAGCCCGATCGGCGCCGAGCAGGCGATCCAGCACCCCCTCGCGGCCCTGCACGCGCGGATCGAAGCGACGCGGCTACTCGTCTATCGGGCAGCCCAGCGCTTCGACGCCGGTGCTGACACCCTCGAGGTGGCAGGCGAGGCGGCCATGGCCAAGCTGCTGAGCGCCGATCTGCTGTTCGACGCCGCCGACCATGCCATGCAGACCCTCGGGGCGCAAGCGTGGGACGAGCGCGAGGGGATGATGGACCTCTTCCTGGACGCACGCGCGGCTCGTTCGGCGCCGATCTCCCAGGAGCTCGCGCTCAACTACATCGCCCAGCATGTGCTCGGCCTGCCCAGCCATCGCTGAGCGGACGGACGGCTGGCTTACAGCACGAGGAAGCGCTTGAGCTTGCCGGTGGCCAGACGCGGAATGCTCCCAACCACGGTGACCGTGACGGCCGGCTCGGGGCATCCCGAGCGTGTGAGTGCCTCTCCGAGCTTGCGATTGAGACTCTCGACATCGAACGGTCCCTCTGCGCACACGATGATGTCCGCTCCGGCACGGGTCTGCTGCACCTGATACTCGGAGATCGCCGGCTCGCGTCCCAGTATCGAGCGGAATAGATGCGGATGCACGCTCACCCCGTCCCCGTAGACGAAGGTGTCGTCGTTGCGCCCCTCGATGTCGGCGATGCGCCGGTGCACGGACCCGCACGCACACGGCTCATCCAGGAGCGTCACCTCATCGCTGATCTCATAACGGATGAGCGGCAGCAGCGGGTTGAAGAGGTTCGTCACATACACCTTGTGCGAACGCACTCCCGCCGGGACGGGGTCTCCGTCCGCATCGACGGCCTCGACGATCACCAGATCGTCGGTGAGATGCATCCCGGCGCCCTTGAAGCAGCCGATGGCCGTGACGCCCGCCTCTGAGGTCCCCCACATGTTCGCGACCGGCGCCTGCCAGATCTCTTCTGCGGCCTTACGCGTCTCGGGCAGCAGCGGCTCGGCCATCGTCAGTATCCGCCGCGGCTGGATCTGAAGCCGGCCCGCGCGCGCCTCGCCCACCAGACGAGCGAGCATCGAAGGATAGGTGGCGAGGCTGTCTCCGCCGACCGCGTTCAGCCCCGCGACAACCTCATCCACTGGCAGGCCGACCCTGAGCCTGTGCGTCTCAATGGCTCCCGTGGCGAACGTCTCAGAGACCGCGCTCGTGAAATGCGTCGCGTTTTCCGCCGCGACGACCATCACCACCGCAGGACGCGACGCGAGAGCCGGGTCGCCGATGCGATCCAGCAGCGAGCGGCGCATCGCCGTCAGCTGCACCGTCGCCCAAGCCTCCCAACCCCACACGAACACTCCCCGCACGCCACTCGACCCGCCCGACGCGACGGCATGCAGCTCGTCACGGAAATACGCGTCACCGTCCAGCTTGGCGATATGAGCGTTCACGTCTGCCAGACGAACCTCAGGGTCGGTCACGATCGCGTCGAAGTTGCCCATCAGATCATCCTTCGTCATCACCGGCAGATGTCGCACGTCATCCGCGTCGAGCGTCGTCAGGTTGACGTCCCCGAGCCGATCGCGGTGCCAGGAGGATCGCTGCACGGCCATCGCAATGAGCTCACGGAGTTGCGCCGTTCGCTCCGCGTGCAGCCGCTCAGCAGGCCACGCCACCCGCTCGAAATGCTCGCCGATCTGCGGCAGCAGATGTTCGATGTGACGCAGGCGCGTCGCCTCGTAGGCCTCCACTCAAAGGCACCATACAGGCCGCCAACGGCCACCGCGGGGAACGCCGCTCAGTTGGGCATAGCGGCCTGACGCCGGAGAAGCGTCCGCAGCGTGCGGCGGACGAGGGGAAGGAAGCTACCGACTCCTCCACTTCTTACTTTATAGCGCACAGGGGGGCTTGATTCAAGCCCCGGGGTGTGCCGCATAATGCCCGCCGCAGGCCAGAAACCCACGGAAAAGGGAGTCATGAAATGCGCGTGTTGTCGCCGATCCATAAGCCGCGTGCGGACGTCGAACCGATGATGGGACTCGTGGCGCAGCTGCGGACACTCAGTGTGGAGGTACGGGTATGAGCGAGCATGCGGTGGTGATCGCCGGAGGCGGTCCGGCGGGGATGATGCTGGCGGCGGAGTTGGCGCTGGCGAAGGTTGACGTCGCGGTGGTCGAGCGGCGTCCCGATCATGTGCTCGTCGGCTCGCGGGCCGGCGGCTTTCACTCGCGCACGATCGAGGTGCTCGATCAGCGAGGGGTCGCTGATCGGTTCCTCGCGGAGGGTCAGGTCGCTCAAGCTTCGATGATCGGCACGACCGTGTTGGACATGAGCGACTTCCCCACGCGTCATCCCTATTCGCTCGGGATCTGGCAGAACCAGATCGAGCGGATCATGGCCGCCTGGATCACCGAGCTGCCGGTTCGAATCTATTACGGATGTGCGGTGACGGGCTTCGCGCAGGACGCCACCGGCGTTGACGTCGAGCTGTTCGGCGGCCAGTCGCTGCGGGCGCAGTACCTCGTCGGGTGCGATGGGGGACGCAGCGTCATCCGTAAAGCAGCCGGCATCGAGTTCCCGGGGTGGGATCCGAGCAAGAGCAACCTGATCGCCGAGGCCGAGGTGACCGAGGAGCCGGACCTGGGCATCCGTAAGGATGCCGTCGGCGTCCACGCCATCGGCAGGTTGGAGTACGAGATCCGCGACGGCGAGGTGGTCTACATGGATGGGGGGCCGGTGCGGGTGATGGTGACCGAGCGGCAGCTCGGGCCCAGCAGCGAGCCCACCGTGCGCGATCTGAGCGAGGCGCTCATCACCGTGTACGGCACCGACTTCGGGATCCACAATATGACGTGGATCTCAAGGTTCACCGATATGACACGTCAGGCCGCGGCCTACCGCGCGGGACGAGTCCTGCTCGCCGGCGACTCCGCGCACGTGCACTACCCGGCCGGTGGACAGGGTCTCAGCCTCAGTGTGCAAGATGCCGTGAACCTGGGGTGGAAGCTGGCCCAGGTGGTCAACGGGACCTCCCCGGAGCGCCTCCTGGACACCTACCACGACGAGCGCCACCCGATCGCTGCCCGCGCGCTCCGGCACACCATGGCTCAGACCGCGCTCCAGCGCCAGGATGAGCGCACGAAGGCCCTGGTCGACCTGGTGTCGGAGCTGGCGATGATGGACGAGCCTCGCAAGCGACTTGTCGGAATTGTCTCCGGGCTGGACATCCATTACGACCTCCCCCTCCGGGGACGATGCGGCGAGGGACATCCGCTGCTCGGACGCCGCATGCCCGACCTGGACCTCGTGAGCACCGACGGCCCGCTACGAGTCTTCGAGCTGCTGCACGGCGCCAAGCCGGTGCTGCTCAACCTCGGAGAGCCCGGCGGCTTCGACATCACTGGATGGGCTGACCGGGTCCCGCTGATCGACGCTGAATATGACGGCCCATGGGAGCTTCCGGTACTCGGCGCGGTCACCTCCCCCACCGCCGTGTTGATCCGGCCCGACGGATACGTTGCCTGGGTCGGAGACCGAGCCCAGCTGGGGCTCGCCGACGCGCTGACCGCCTGGTTCGGACCGCCCACTGCGGCGTAGCGCACGGGCCTGGACGTCGGTGGCTACCTCACCCCGGTGCGCTTCTCGCCTGGGCCGCCGACACCGAGCCCGGCGCGGCGGTGTGACGACCGCCACACACCGACCCCCAGAACGGAGGTAGCGTAGCCTGCAACTCGCGGGAGGCGCGCCGGTTCGCCCGCATTCAAGCGCAAGGGGTGTTGGTGATGAGAACGTTCAAGTCCGCCGGGGGCACGGTTGTCGCGATCCTTCTCGCTTTGGGGGTCTGCGCGATCGCTGCCGGCGCGGCGTCTGCCGCATCAACGCTGGAACTCTACTCAGTGGCCGGGGTTGTGAAACCAGGCGATGAAACGACGTTGGTGCTGGGCCAGGGGAACGCCGGTCCCGGCGTTCAGAAGACCGTGACCGTGGAAACGGCCGACGGGAACGTCACCTGCGAAAGCGAACCAACCCTCAACGAAGAGGAGCTCCCGGGAACCGACCTGACCAACGACGAAAAGAGCGACGAGCTGAAACTCGGTGGCGCTGCCCTGTTCAAGGGCACGAGCTTTCACTGCTCCAGCACCCTGCTCGGCGGCCCAAGCGCGGACATCGAATGGTATGCGCCTTTTTCGCCCTTCAGCCTGGGAACGCTCAGCCTCGGCGCGAACCACAAGGCTGAGCTCAGCGCGCCGTCAACCGATGTCGTTGCACTGAGGCCCGGCGACGACGAAGAATGCCAGTACACGTACACGAAACTGAAAGGCACCCTGCTCGGGGATGGGCCTATCAATGAGGTCCAGCCTGAATTCACCAAACAGAAGCTGAAGGAGGACAAGGCCGAGTCGGGCGCACGCTGCCCGAAGAAGGCCACGATCAGCTTCTCGATCTTCTACGCGCTCACGCACACGAATGATGCGGTCGTGTACAAAATCAACAGCTAGCGCATCCGGGTAGACCCGACGCCAAACGTGCGAGGCGGGCCGGCGAGACGCCGGTCACGCCTCGCGCTCGCATGAGCGGACGGCAACTCCGCTCTCAGCGAAGTCCGGGACTCCGGTGTTGCCGTGCCCGCCGGCCGGTGTCCCTGCGCAGGTTTCGGACCTGGCGTGTCAGGAGCAGATAGGCAACGAGGCCGCCGACGAACGGCACTATGAGTCCAATCGCGCCGTAGAAGACGGCCGCGCCAACCGCCACGTTGCGCCCGGCACCGTAGAGAATCAGGCAGCCACCTATCCCCCCGACCGCGCCAAGCCCGGCCGGCAGCGGCAGCGAACCGCCCAGCGCCCCGATGATGTAGGCCATCAGCACTGGGGCGAACGCGGGCACGCTGTGGGCCTGCAGCGCGAAGAACGCCGTCCAGAGCACGAACACGTCGAAAAGGAGGTAGGCGAGGGCGCCGAAGAGACTGCGCCAGTCCCCTCTGCCGAAGACGAGCGCGTTGGTGTCCTCGACGGCTCGGGCGACGGTTCCAATCCCCGCGGCGATACGTGGACGGCGGGGTTCAAGCTTCGCGGCGAAATGGTCCGCGCGCTGAGCGATCACGATCGCCGCGCCCACGGCGACGGCGGCAACCGCCGCGGGCAGGATCGTAAGCGTCACATCGTTTTTGCCGGCGAAGATCCCGAGCCCGAGCAGGACACCGAATGCGATCAACGCGAGCGCGTCGATCGCCGTGTTGAGGAAGCTTAGGTTGAACTCGCGCTCGGTGACTGTCTTCAGCGGCAACCCGCACCGGTGCAGGAGTACCGCACCGGCGCCGACCCCTGAAAACGACCCTGCGGGAACGAGCAGGCCACCGCCGAGCTGGGCCCAAGCGAGTCGAGTGTCAAGCCGCCGGCCCCGTCCCTCCTGCTCGAGCACGCGGTCGGGGTCAACGATCTGGCGCCAGGCGACCACGTATCCGATCTCAGACAGCGTCTCGAGCGCAAGCGCGGCGGCCAGCCACAGCCAGTCTGACGCGTTCGAGATCGTCCAGCGCCTGCGCCAGGCTCGGGACGAGCCGCAACAGCAGGAACGCGAGCACCCCGAAGACCAGGAGCCTGAGCGCAAACTTGCGCAGGTGGCCACGAACAGATCTCAAGGCGCCCACCGTGTGGTGGGACACCGCGTGCGGCACGACTGGCTCGCTCTCGCGCGTCACGCCTAGAAGTTAGTTGCATGCTGGTGGTCGCTCACTGCTCTTCGTCGGTGACGTTGGGACTTGGAGGTCGTTGGGGCGGGACGATCACCTACAGGACGTCTGGCACGCGCCTGTAGCAAAGGTAAACGACGCGAGAGCCAAACGTCTTCGTCTCGACCAACTCCAGGTTGATCCTGTCGTCCAAGGTCGGGAAGTAGGGTGTGCCGCCGCCGAGTAGGACCGGGCTGACGAACAGCCGCCACTCGTCGATCAGCTCCAGCTTCATACATGCACGGGCGAGGCCGGCGCCGCCGACGGCGATGTCCTTTCCGGGCTGTTCCTTGAGCCTCGAGACCTCCTCGCCGACGCCCTCCCTGGCCAGCCTGGTGTTGCCCACCACGCTCTCCAGCGTCGTGGAGAACACGACCTTCGGCAGGGCCTTCCAGATCTGGGCGAACTCGACGTGCTCCGCGACGAGCGGACTCTCCTCAGCGGTCTCCCAGTAGACCATCGTTTCGTAGAGCCGCCGTCCGCAGAGATGCACACCAATCTCCTGTATCTGCTGGGTGTGGAACAGAAACAGCTCCTCGTCGGGCACCGTCCAATCGATCCCGCCATCGGGTCCGGCGATGTAGCCGTCCAGCGACACAGTCATCGAGTAGCTCAGCTTCCGCATCACGGTCCGCCTTCATCTCAGCCTACTGCGGGTGAGCCGGGGGGTGTGGTTGCCTTCATGACGTTGCGTACAGGGAGGCGCTCCAGCGCGTCGGCCATGACGGTGGCGCCGTCGCTGCGGGCGAGGGCGTCGGCCATCGCGCGAGCACCCTGTTTGATCGACCGGTCTTCGAGGGCGCTGGCGATCACGCTGCGCAGCTTGCTGGGGAGCTCTTCTTGCTGACTCTCACGCCGGCGTTCACGAACAGAACGCGGGCGGCGTTATCGGGCTGGTCGCGCGCATCGGGGATGCAGACGAGCGGAACACCGTCGGCGAGCGCCGCGTTGACCGTCTGCCATCCCGCATGGGTGACCATCAGCGACGCGTGCGGGAGCACGGTTCGATGTGGCACGAACGCTACGGTGCGTGCGTTGGCGGGGATGCGCAGGCGGCTGGCGTCGAGCGCGGGGCCCGCTGTCAGCAGCGCCCGGACCGGCAGCCCGGCGACGGCGTCAAGCGCTCGCTGGGCGAGCGCGCCCTGATCCATGTAGCTGGTGCTGAAGCTGAGCAGCACGAGCGGATCGGTGTTCTCCTCGGGCCACGGCGACTCCCAGTCCTTCTCGAACGGCTCGAACGCGGGGCCCACGTAGTGGACGTTCGCGGGGAGCTGGGCTTTGCTCGAGAAGTCGAGCTCTGGCGCGGTCATCACGTAGACGGCCCGCGCACCGAGGACCTGGTCGCCCCAGTCCTTCAGCGGCGCGAGCCCATACTCGGCGCGGACACCGTTCAGGACGGGCAGTCCGGGCGCCCAGAAGCGGCGGGTCATGCGATCGAACAGGCGATCGCGCACGGCACCCAACGGACCCGCCATCGGCGACAGGCCGCTGAACAGCGGGGGCGCGCCGCGAGCCGGTAGTGGATAGGGGCAGTGAACGAGCGCGGCGGCTGGCACACCCGCGAGCTCGGCGGCGATCCCGGGAGCCGGTATGAGCCAGTCGAACACGACCACGTCGGCGCTAAAGCCCTCGAGCATCTCGATCGCATCGCGTGTCGCATCGGGCAGCGGCGCGATCACACCGTCGCGCAGTCGCTTCGCGGCGCCAAGCTGCGTGCGCGCCTCCCAGTCACGTACGGGGTCGGTCTCCGGGCGCGTGAGGTCGAGGTCGGGCATCGCCCGCCGGACCTCGACGAACTCCGCCCCAGTGCTCTCGATCCGCTCGCGCGCGGCCCGGTGGGCGAGGACCCGCACCTCGTGACCGCGGTTGACGAGCTCACGTGTGAGCGCGAGCTGCGGTGGGGCGTTGCCGCTGAACGCGAGGAGCGACTGGAAGACCCGCATATACTTCATCTTAGTATGACCAAGATGAAAAAGTCAAGCGCCCCGCGCAAGGAACGCCCCTATCGGATGACCGCCCGCGCCGATGCGGCCGCCGCGACCGGCGAGCGGCTGCTCGCCGCGGCGTGGAAGCACTTCGGCACTCTGCCGTATGAGGAGGTTCGCCTGCGCGAGATCGCCGCCGACGCGCTCGTCACCGAACAGACGCTGCTCGCGCGCTTTCACTCCAAGGACGAGTTGCTCACAGCGGCGTACAGATGGTGGGCGATGAGCGAGAAATCACGCCGCGACGCGGCTCCCGTGGGCCGCTTCCCCGAGGCCGTCGCCAACGTGTTCGACCACTACGAGGCGCACGGAACGGCGATTCTGCGCATGCTCTCCCAGGAGGACCGCATCCCCGCGGTCCGCCACCTCACCGACAGGGGCAGGGACTACCACCGCGATTGGGCGAGCAGGGTCTTCCAGCCGCTGCTTGCCGGCCTGCCGCGCGCATCCAGAGAGCGCCGGCTCACGGCCCTCGTCATCGCCACGGACGTGCTCGTGTGGAAGCTCTTGCGACTCGACATGCAGCTCAGCCGCCCCGAGGCCGAAGAGACTGTGGTCGAGATGATCGAGTCCTATTCGAGGCGATCGAGTTGAGAGAGCCCACCGAGGCGAGTCACGAAGCACCGGTGGCGTAAGGCAAAGCCGAGGCCATCGAGGCTCGACACCTCCAATCGACCTTTGTGGAGGGGATGCGAAATATCGGGGAGACAGCTTCAAAGTGGCGGGCATGTCAAGAGTTCCGGGTTGTTCCAACATACTGATCCCCCGAGAATCCCCCTATCGCGCTTGTCGCCGGTGCCCCTGATCCCCCTACGACCGTCGAGATCGACGGCGAGCACTGGGTTCTCGCTCGGGTGCTCGACCGGCCTCGAGCACCAGCACATCCGCGACCGGCTCGAACCGATCGGCGAACCTAGCCCTGCTCACCGCACCGATGGTCAAGACGTCGTCGGCCGCGACCAGTGGTCGAGAACGAGCTGCCGGGCGTGCTCGGCGTTCAGCATGGCGATCTCCTGCGCGGTCATGTGCAGATCTCCCGCGAGCACCGCGACCACCCACGCCTCGTGCTCAACCTGCTCCGCCTCCACGGGCACAGGCCGAGCGACGGGCTCGCCGGAGCGAAGCGCCTGCCAGAACTCCGTCCGCGAGACCTTGATCTGGTGCCGCAATATCAAGGCGAAACGTCCGGGCGAGGGGCGGCCGCCACGCGAGTGGGAGATGTGGGTCTGGAGCAGCTCGCCGCTGTCGAGGAGCTTCTCGAAGAAGATGTGATCCTGGCTCGATCCGCCGCGACTGGACGCGGGGAGTCGAGTCCAGCCGTCGATCTTGAGAAACTTCTCGATCTCGCCCCAGGTTGGGGCGTCTGGAGTCATGCCTCGGAGAGGTGCTCGGGCGCGCCGAGGAGCAACGCGCGACGATCAGCTGCAGGCGTGAGGATCAGCCGCAGCAGCCACGGCATATGCTCGGCCCGGTCAGTCTGCGCGTAGAAGCCCAGACGCTCGAAGTACCGCTCGGCGTAGGCGAGGGCCAGCTCCTCGAGCTCAGACGCGGCCTGCTCGAACGTCTCACCCCCGACGACGAGGTTCAGCTCGGGCTGGCGCAACACGAACTCCCCCTCGGACACGCTTGAGCGTGTGTGGAAGGAGAAGTGGCCCAGCAGCGGCTCCATGTCGGAGAGCCCGAGCAGCAGCATCGCTTCCTTACCGCCATGGCGCTCAATGACTGTCGGTTGATGGTCATGCACCACCCCGGACATGACGTCCGAGAGCGCAGCCTTGGCCTCGGACAGACCGCGGGTGGGAAGAGAAGCAGCAGTGGCCACGAGCACATACTAGACAATTTGGTCAATCTAGTCAAGACCGAGGTGCACGGGGCTAGCCTCGGGGTGGCCCCGCAAGTATCGCCCTAACTGGACGGTATTTGAACCACGAGGCCGTCACGGCGATCGAGCGGCTGCATGGGACGCTGGAGGCTTCGGTCAGCGGCAGCTCGTCGCCGTGGCGAGCGCCGAGCAGACCGCGGCCATCTTTTCTGGGCCAAGCGTCGTGATGCGCTCGGTCAGGAAACGCCTTTTCGGCGGAGAGGGTGTTATCGAGCGCAAGCACGCACTCGATCGGCATCCCGTCGGCGGGTCCGATCTCGACCTCCGTTGCAAGGCCGCGGACCGTGCCCGTCGCAGGGACCGCGATCACGTTGAAGACGCGATCGACCGCCTCGTCGCGGGTGAGGATCAGGATCGGCCGTCGCTTGCTATCCGGCGGCTCATGCCACCAGACCTCACCGCGCCTCACGAGCTGCGGTGCTGCTCCCAGGAGAAGCCGGCCTTCGCCTCCTCCTCATCCAAGCGACGCAGCATCGCCGCAGAAGCGCTGGCACTGAACTCATCGAGATCGCCCCACCCATCCACGGCAGACCCTGCGTGCTCGCGCTGTACCGCACGCAGCGCCACCTCGGCATCATGCTCGCTCCAGCCGGCCGCTTGCTGCAACAGCTGTTCCTTTGCGGTCATATACCAACCAATGGTAGCCGCCGCGTCACGTCGCAGCACGGACGGGTGATCACTCGCAATCGTCCAGCAAACGTGTCAGCTGCCGCTGCAAACATCCGGCAAACGCCCGACCGCCGCAACCCCACGAAACCGGGCAAAACGACCCACGCCCACCTGGAGAGCCTTCGCCGCGCTTCGCCCCTGTTCGCAAGCCGCAAACGCCGGCTGAGCTCAATGGTCACTTCGGCTCGGCCGCCGGTCTGCCTGTTTCGTCGCTGATCAGGCCGTACGGTGGCACGGCGGGATCGCGGCTGAAGCGCACGATGACCCGGTCATCGACGAATACTGGCGGGGTATTCTCGACGACCACGAGCTGTGCCTGGGGATGGTTCTCACACCAGCGGGACATGTGCGTCCACATCCGCTTGAGCCGGGCCGGTTGTGGCGGAGGCTTGATTCCGTGGTTTCGTCCGCGGGAGAGGAGAGCCTTCTGGTATGCCAAGAGCGAGGAAGTATCCCGAGGAGTTGTTGGAGCGCGCGACGCGGCTGGTGTTCGAGTCTGGGCGCCCGATTGCGCACGTCGCGCGTGATCTGGGTCTCCCATCCGAGACGCTCAGGGTGCACGTGCGTCGAGTCGAAGCGAACGAGGGCCGGCGCAAGGACGTGTTGAGCGACGAGGAGCGCGAGGAGATCCGCAAGCTCAGACGGGAGAACTTCGAGCTGCGTCGCGCGAACGAGATCCTGAAGTCCGCGAGCGTGTTTTTCGCGAAGGAGCTCGACCCAGACCGAACGAGGTGAGCCGCTATGTCGATGAGCATCGTGGCCGCTTCGGGGTCGAGCCCATATGCCGGGTTCTGGGCGTGTCGGCGTCCGCCTACTACCAGCGCGCCACCGGGCAGCGCTCTGCCCGCCAGCTCGAGGACGAGCGGCTACTCGAGCGGATCCTTGAGGTGCACGAGGCGAACTACTGCGCCTATGGCTACCGGCGCACGTGGAAGGCGCTGCAGCGGGCGGGTGAGCAGGCGCCGCGTTGCCGTGTGCAGCGGTTGATGCGCGCGAACGGGATCCAGGGCGCTAAGCGCCGCGGCAAGCCGTGGCGGACCACCACCCCCGATCCCGATGCCCGCCGGCGGCCTGACCTGGTCAACCGCGACTTCACTGCGTCCGCACCGAACGAGTTGTGGGTCGCTGATTTCGAGCGCCACGAGGCGCTTTGGACCGTGCGGTGATGAAAGGACACCGCCTGTGGCTCGTCGCGGCGAGCCACGCGAAGCTGGGGGCAGCCTGATCCCGGGGACACGGGTGAGGGTGGACAGCAGCCCTGACAACGACGGGACGGGCCGGTACTGCCAGACGGCCTGGGTTCGGCAAGCGTGATGGGAAGGTGTACGTGAGGAACCAGCGTCTGAAAGCTCCTCAAGAGCAAACCACCAGCTCTAATCTGGCAGATTTGGGCTGGGTAGCAACGCGCGTCCACGTCTTGGCGTGGAGAACTCCTGGGCTGGTCGATGTCGCTGGCAGGGAGGCCACGGTGAAGGTCTGCGGCGTAATCGTGGCGATGTTGCAGGGGCATAGCTGGGCACCTACCCCGTCTAACGGTTCAAGGTGAACGTGGGAACCATCCCGGTGGTGCCCTCACCGGCCAGCAGGATGCTGGCCGGCGGGAAGGCTTGTCGTCGGCTGATGCCGTCGGGATGGGACGGAGGACCCGTAGTAGTCCGAGGCCGGGAAAGCCGGCTACATGGCGAAGGGGTCCAGCAGGTTCGCAGAAGCGACGCGGACCGTGGAGGTCGCTGGTGAATACTGGCGCTCCGTGGCCTGACCTCGATGAGGCCGGGCTGCGGGTACACGCGATGCAGAGCAAGCTGCACCAATGGGCGGTCAGTGATCCTGCCCGCCAGTTCGATGACCTTTACAACCTCGTCTGTGACCCAGCGTTCCTGGTCGTGGCGTGGAACAGGGTCAAGACCAACAAGGGCGCACGATCGGCCGGTGTTGATGGCATCGCTCCGCGGTCCATCACGGCCGAGGGGGAGTTCCTGGCCGGGCTCAGAGAAGAACTGAAGGCCCGGCTGTTCGCGCCCACGCGGGTACGGGAGAAGGTGATCCCAAAGGCCGGCGGCAGCGTCCGTCGGTTGGGGATACCGACTGCCGCAGATCGTGTCGTGCAATCTGTGGTCAAGCTGGTGATCGAGCCGATCTTCGAGGCGGATTTCAAGCCGTGCAGCTACGGTTTCCGTCCGAAGCGCCGCGCCAAGGACGCGATCGCCGAGATTCACTACCTCGCCTCGCCTACCCGGAATTACGAGTGGGTGTTCGAGGCAGACATCACGGCGTGCTTCGATGAGATCTCCCACGCGGCGCTGTTGGGTCGAGTGCGGGCTCGGATCGGGGATAAGCGCATCCTCGGGCTGGTGAAGGCGTTCCTGCGGGCCGGTGTCCTCACGGAGGCCGGTCTGAGCCGGGGCACGATCACCGGCACCCCACAAGGCGGGCTGCTCTCGCCGTGCCTTGCCAACATCGCCCTGTCCATCTTGGACGAGCACTTCGCGCGCAAGTGGGAAGCACTCGGGCCAGAATGGACACGCGCCAAGCGCCGCCGTGCTGGTGTGCCGGCCTACCGTCTCGTTCGCTACGCGGACGACTTCGTGGTCATGGTCGGTGGCACCCGCCGGGACGCCGAAGCGCTATGGGATGAGGTGAGCACGGTGCTCGCTCCGATCGGTTTGCGCCTTTCGGAAGAGAAGACGAGGGTCTGCCACATCGACGAGGGGTTCGACTTCCTCGGGTTCCGCATCCAGCGGAGAGCCTGGAGAGGCCGGGCCGGCAAGCGAGCGGTCTACACCTACCCATCCAAGAAGGCCTTGGCCTCAGTGATGGACAGGGTGCGCAGGGCCACTCGTCGCAAGCGTCATCGAACGCTCGCCGGACTGCTGCGCCAGCTCAACCGCATCCTGCGGGGATGGTGCAGCTACTTCAGCCACGGGGTGTCCTCGCGCACCTTCAACTACCTCGACCACTTTGCGTGGTGGAGGGTCGTTGGCTGGCTGCGCAAGCGCCATCACGGGCTGAACTGGGGGACGCTCAGCCGCCGCTACCTCCCCGGATGGGAGATACGCGACGGCGCTACCGAGATGTTCCGGCCACGAAGGGTCGCGGTTAGCCGCTACCGCTACCGGGGCACCCGAATCCCCACCCCCTGGACGGGCAAGGAGGGAGAACCACTCCCACCAACGGCATGAACCTGTGGAGAGCCGGATGCGCGGAGACGTGCAAGTCCGGTTCGGAGGGCGGGCCGAGGAAACGGACCGGGCGAAACCCCGACACCGCGCCTCGACCCGACCCCTACTCCTACCTGCGCTGCTGGGAGGGAGTGGTGTTCTTCAGCTTCGTCATCGACGTCTACACCCGCAAGGTCGTCGGCTGGCAGTTCGCGGGGCACATGCGCACCACGCTGGTGCTCGACGCGCTACGGATGGCGCTCTCAACGCGCGAGCGGGTCGAGGAGGTCCGCCTCATACATCACAGCGACAGGGGCAGCCAATACGTCAGCGGGGACTACACGCAGACGCTCGCCGACCACGACGTGCTCGCATCGGTCGGCAGCACCGGCGACGCCTACGACAATTCGATGGCTGAAAGCTTCGTCGACAGCTTCAAGACAGAGCTAACCGCCGACCGCGTGTGGCGCACCCGCAGCCAACTGGAGCTCGCGATCGTCGAGTACATCGCCTGGCTCAACAACACACGTCTGCACGAAAACCTCGACGACCGGCCACCCCGAGAGATCGAAGAACTCTACGCTGTGAAAAGCAGAGCCCTGACCACCCCAACATGAACAAGAAAACCTACTAACCAAGCTCTCCGTCGAAACCGGTCCGGCCCACGGGGCAATCAAGCGCAGATGAGAGGAGGCATCGACGAGCAGGTCTGTCAACTGGTTGTGCCGGTCGCCGTAGATGGCGCGATGCAGCAGCCGGCCGATGATGAACGCGGAGAAGTCGAGGCTCGTCGCTTGGTTCTGGACCCCGTTGTGCGACTGCCTCCGTCCTAAGGGAGCGGCCGGTCGAGCGCTGGACTTCAAGCATAGAGCGTTGGGAGTATGATTGGCGATGGCTTGGGTTACGGTCCGTAGCGGTATGAAAAGGAGGCCTCGTGGTTAATCTCCGGGAACTTTGTCGCTGGCTTTGGGAAAAGTTGGAGCAGCTTCTGGCTGGTCTTCGGCATCCTTTCCCAGTTTCAGGCCCCGACCCCACTATTACCTATCTCTACAACCCGGGTCAACCAGCCGGTATTAAACAGGAGGGTACCTGGGAGCCGGCAAGTGGTAGCGGCACAGGTTCGGAGTGTGCGGCGTGGATTGGGAAGGATGTGGTGACCATCGGCGGGGCCAACTTCGGCACTCAGCCGGGAAACCAAGGCTACGTGACACTCGAAGACAGTGCGAAGAATGTCTTTGGCGGCGTGATCCCTCAGGCAAGCGGGGAGGAGTCTAACCCGGATTTTGCAGTAGTGGGTTAACGGTCCGCGCCCCGGGGGTGCCGGGGCGCGGGGATGTCCGGCTGGGCTTGGAGAATCGGGGTTGTCGAAGTCCTTGTTCCCGAGCCCAGGAGGTCACCTTGCGGGTGCAGCACGATGGCCGCGATTTCAAGGTAGTTGCCAGGCCGGACGGAGACGGGCTGGTGTCGCATTCCGGTAGCGCGATGCTGGTCGGGGTGGCCGAGAAGACCGGGTTGACGAGGGCGCTCTCGCGAGAGCTGGCGGGCCTGAAGGCCCGGCGTTCTGGGCATGATCTGGGGCGGGTCGTTCGTGACCTGGCGGTGATGCTCGCTGACGGCGGGGACTGCCTGTCGGATCTCGGGGTGCTCGGTGACCAGGCCGCGTTGTTCGGGGCGGTCTGCTCAGACGCGACGGCGTTCCGGGTGATCGACCGGCTCGCTGGAGACCCCGATGGGCTCGACCGTTTGCGGGCCGCTCACGCGAGTGCACGGGCGCGGGTGTGGGAGCTCACCGGAGCCCCGGAGCTCGTGGACATCGACCTGGACGCCACTTTGATCGGATCGCATTCTGAGAAGGAGGGCGCTGCCGGGAACTTCAAGGGCGGCTACGGCTTTCACCCGATGCTCGCCTACGCCGACGGGACCGGGGAAGCGCTCGCGGGGGAGCTGCGTCCCGGGAACGCCGCCGCGAACACCGCGGCCGACCAGATCACTGTCGCTGAACACGCGATCAACCAGATCCCCGAGGAGCACATTCGGAGCATCGAGATCCTGCTGCGGGCAGACAGCGCCGGCGCGTGCCACGACCTGCTCGATTGGTGCCGTGAGGCCCAGATCCATTTCTCGGTTGGCTACGAACTGAGTGAGGCGGTCCGCACCCAGATCCTCCAGATCCCCGATCAGGACTGGGTTTCTGCGGTCGAGCAGGACGGCACCCCGCGCACCAACGGACAGGTCGCCGAGATCACCACGGCACTGGACCTTGAGGGCTGGCCTGAGGGCTCAAGGGTGATCGTGCGCCGCGAGCGAGCGCACCCCGGCGCGCAGCTCACCTTCACTGACCATGACGGCCACCGCTTCCAGGCGATCCTCACCGACCAGCCCGGCGAGCCAGCCGAGCTCGAGCGACGTCACCGCGCCCGCGCGCACGTCGAGGATCACATCCGAAACGATAAGGACACCGGCATGCGCAACCTGCCGTTCAAAGACTTCGAGCACAACCGCATCTGGCTCGCAATTGTCCAGATCGCCCACGACCTCCTCGCCTGGATGAAGCGGCTGCTGCTCACCGGCAAGCTCGCACGCTGCGAGCCCAAGCGGCTGCGCTACAGGATCCTTCACGTCGCCGGGCGCCTCGCCTTCCACGCCCGCACCGCGACACTCCGCCTCCAAGCCGGCTGGCCCTGGGCCAACGAGCTCACTGCCGCATTCGAGCACCTCGCCGCGCTCCCAGCGCCACCCGGCTGACCGCGCCCGCGTCTCCCCTCAACCCAGATCACCCCGACGCGAGATCATCAGCGAAGCGTGCCCGCCAACGAGCGCGCGCCGGCCCCCGAAAAGGCAGCCGGCGGAATCGCGCCCGCACCGCGTGCCGATCACGAAACGAATCGAAGGCCCAGTCCCCAGCAAGCCACAAAATACTCACAACAAACCCGCTACTGCAAGATCCGGGCTAATGGCCCGAACTATCTGGTTCTCGCGGGGACTGCAACAGAACCAGACGGGACCCAGGTGCCGCTGCAGAGTCCGAACTGGAGTGCCACCTTGCTCGCGTTCAACGTTCCGGGTGGGGCCATGGAGGGCACAGCCAACGTGACGGTGACCGCGAACGGTTCGACGTCAACGGCGCAACAGCTTCTGCTTGGGAATCCCGGCTCATAATCGCCGCAGCGCTGCCGGCGATGCCCTTCCCAGGCCACGGCAAGCGAACGGAACTCGCCTAGTCTTCAACTACCCTAGCGCGAGCGCTGCTCCCGTGGGAAGGGTTTCCGCTCCTTTCGGCACCGGCAGACCGGCTATCAGCTCATCCAGGCTGTTGCCGGATCGCCCTGGCACAGCATTTATACGGCGACTGATTGACCGCATTCGTCGTACGCCTGGAGGACGAGGTCCCACGTCAAACTCGCCAAAAGGGGACGATTACATACCTCTGCGCGTTGAGGACGTGAAGCGGGTTACTTTCTGAGACGAGCGTTTGTCACGAACGTCAGTGCTGGCCTCCGCCGAGACCTCGATGCGAGCTTGGTTTTGGGTCAGGCGGACACCTGACAGGTCCTCTAGCGTTGGGCCAAGAATGACAGGAAGTGCGCCAGTTCTTTCTCGGTGTCGAAGCCCCGTCAATGCAGGACGGCCGAGAACGGCTTACCGCCCTCACTCCAGGAAAGCGTGCTTCCTTGCAACGCGAGCGAAGACGGATCTAGTCCAACACTAGAGCCGAGCAGATACTCCCCCGTTTTGTCGAATGCGTACAGGTCGTAGTATTCGACGAGTTCCTGTCCCGTCGATCGCTCGAGGCTTTGTCCACGCAAGAAATCCCTCGCAATCCACGCGACCGCGCCGTCGTTCTTGAGCACCATCGCCACGACGGGGCCGACGCCTTCTTCGAAGTAACCCGGCTTCGCTTCCAAGGGCGCGCCCGTAGGCACTTTCCTAAGCACGCGCCCCGTACGCAAATCACGCACCACGACGTGGTACTCGGCCGCCCTTCCGGTGAGCGCAGAATACTGTTCATATGCGACGAACAGCCCCGCGAGTGTTACTCGAGTCGTGCCAATCGCTTCTCCCGAGCCTTGCCCGACAGCGGTGACCCCAAGCCGGAACGACCGCCTACTACCGTACACGCAGCCCCGGTAGACGGGCAGGGTCTCGGCCTTGTCCTGGGGTTCTCCAGGATACGGTTCCCGGAGAAAGTACACCTCCGCCTGCCCGTCTGCCGCAACTACTCGCGCCCGGCCCGGGGCACAGCGAGGCCGCGCCGTGTGTCGCGATGCCGCCCATGCCGAGCCTGGGGCCAGCAAGACCGCCACGCTTACGAACGTTGCCATGCCGATTCCTATCATGTCAAGTTAAGACTACCTTGCTCTCCGAAGTTGCGGTGCCGTGGACGACTGTAGGAGAGCCGCTAACGGTCGATGTATGCATCTTGTGCTTTCCGCTCAATGTGCGCCACAAAAAACGAATTCGCGGGCGGCGGCACTTGAGCTCGTGCCTGAGGCGTTGGTCGCATGGATCACCACCGGATCGTTGACCGGGCCTTCCGGTAAGCCGTGGAGGTTGCAGACTCTTTCGTTCACGGTGGTGACGTATCGCGGCGTGCCGCCGAAGAGCGTTTCGTGTAGATCTATACCTTTTTTCCGTAGAACGGTTCACTTTCGACGTCAACAGTGGTTTCCTGATTGTTCGGGTTCGATGAAGTTGTTGGGATACGGGTCAACGCCTTCTTCGGCACGTTCTTCGACGAGTGTGATCTGGGAGACGCTCGCTTCGCAGGCGGCGCCGGCCTCAGCAGTCCGGGGCGATGGCGTCAGTTCGCGTCCGCCCCTGTGGAGCGCCAGCGACCGCCTTCGATCTCGTCGGAGGCTAGGAGCGCCCGGGAATCTGCTGCCCAGACGCTCCATGATTAGGTCCGCCGCCAGCGCGGCGTCGTAGCGCGGTGATGAGTAGGCCGTCAGCTGCTCGAGGTCGGCGACGAAGTCCGGGTGCGCGAGCTTGGCAGCGAGGTTCGCCGAGAACTCGCGGAAAACCGAAGATCCGATCGCCCATGTAGTGCGCAAGGCCATCGACTACGAGCTCCTCGTCGAGAGACAGGTCGTTGAGCACATGCCAGAGGTCGAACAGGTCGCGGCCCCTGCGGCGTTGGTAGAGGGCGCCGCAGCTTGGTGGACATCAGCTCCTCGAGCTGGAAGGTGCTCACGTCGGCTCGGCCGGACCACCAGCGCGACTCGACGGCATAGGGACGGATGATGCGCGGGAGAAAGGAGTCGGTCTCGGCGATGTTTGTCTCGATCTTCACCCGTATGCGCCCGGCGGCGCCCGTGGCCGGGGCGTCGAAGACGATGTGAACCATCTGGCCGCTCTGGTTGGTGCCGTGCTCGACCAGCCCGGCATCGAGCGCGATCTCCCGCAGGGCGGTCAGGTAGGGCTTGATGCCGGAGCGCGTGCGGCGCACGTAGTCGAGGTCTTCGGAGTAGCGCAGCTGCTTGGGGAGATGCAGCTTGTGCAGGCATGTTCCACCGCGGAAGGCGAGCTCCGCGGCGAGCAACTCGTGCTGGGCGATCGCCACGATCAGCCGTGAGAGGACCAGGTCCTGCTCGATCTGGATCTGCTGGGTCCACGGGACACGGGATGCCCACTCGTTCAAATAGGCCTGCGCGATCACAGGTCGGGTTCCACCGAGATGTTCATGCGTATCCCCCAGGTCGAGTCCGCGCGCCCCCGCCGTGGCCCCGACGGACTCAGCAGCGCCGGCTCCCCCAGATCCAGCCTCGCGGCGAGACGCAGCGGCCCGAGATCCTGACAGGAGCCGAAGCGCTCGACCATCCATCCCGTGCGACGCGCGGTGGCCCGACCGTGGCGCGCCGCAAGGGTGGCGAGTGCCGAGCCGTTGAGCTCTCCGATCTGGGTGAGGATCGTCGCCACGTTGCTGACCCCGCCGCTCGCGCGCGGCTCGCGCACGAGGTCAACGACGGTCGCCTCCCGCGATGACACGGGAATCGATCCCGTGTAAACGGTCACCATGTCGGTCGGCGTGTCCGGCGTGTGCTCGCTGACGTAGAAGCGCAGACGCACCCGCTCGATCGCCCGGTCGAGCACGCGCCCGTCGGCCATCACCTGGAAGACCTGCGGGGCCTGGTGGGCGGCCCCGTGATACACGGCGGCCGACAGCAGCGCGACGTAGTAGCGGCGCCCGAGATGGCGCATGAGCTCATCGATGAACCAGTCTGCGGGGACCACGCCCCAAGAGCGAAACTCCGGCGGGATCACGACGTACAGGCCCCGCGTCGGGGAAAAGACCCGGCGCTGCCTACGCAGACGCTGCAAGCCGCTTGCGATGGCGGCATCGCTGCGGCCCGTCAGCTCCTGGATTTCATCGAGCGACGCGCTGTAGCGACCGAGAGAGATCAACAAGTCCGGCAGATCTTGAATCGAAACATGCTGTATGTACTGCATATGCACCAATATAGTATATTTCGATGACTATATGTAGTTACATACATGCCTTGTAGTCTAGAAGTACATGGAAATGTCGTCTAGCGATATATTGATGCGAGATCAAACACGTGCTGTATCTAGCGGTCGATCCTTCGAGGCGTCCGACCGCGAAGGCGATCCACCCTGCCGCTCGGGCTGACCCGCTGACGCCGGGTAAGCGATGGGGCTCGAAGCCACGACCGCCCGGACCACAAACCGGCCACGAGCATCCTCGATCCGCCCGAAATCGTCACAACAGCAGCCACCGGAGGTGTACCTACGCGCAAGTTCCCCAGATTTTAGTGCCCCGTTTGTTCCCCGTCCTGCTTTTAGCGATATATCGCTAACTCCAAAAACAGGCGATTTGCAGGGCTTTTGTCAGTCGGGGAGTAAGGTTCGATTTGGCTTTCCAATGCGGATTTCCGGCCTTCTGCGGTCCATTTGCGGTCCTCCGGACCGTCACGGGTGCCGGGCCGTCGGCGAGGGAGGTCGAGCGTATGCCATCGTGAACATCTGTCAGCCCGACCTATTCACGCGCGGCGGGCACTGCATACATTGGTCTGTTCTGCCTGACGCCAGAATCCTGTGGATTTCGCGCCGATATGACGCTAGACTTCCGCACATGAGCAGCCTTGCCTACGCTGAAGAGGCGATCCACGTCCACGACACCGGCCACCTCTCCGACCGCGACATCGCACGCGCGACAGGCGCAGCGCCCAGCACCGTGCGGGAATGGCTCGCGCGCCGCAGTTCTCCAAGCGGAATCCGCGCCGAGCGCCTCGCCGAGCTCTCCTCGCTGGTCGAACGACTCGCACGCGTCATCCGCCCCACCTACATCCCCGTATGGCTCAGCAAGCCCATCCCCGCGCTCGACGACGACAAGCCAATCGACCGCATCGCCAAGGGCGACTACCGAGCAGTCGCCCGCCTGATCTCCGGCCTCGAGGACCCAGGCGCGAGCTGACGTGCCACTCGAGGTGGTTTGGGGCGCCTTTGGGGCCCCTCTGCCGGGCTGACCATCTCGGCGCGCTCGCGGATTCCGACCGGGCTCGCAAGTACCGTGCGTGACCGCTTCGATGTCCTTCTGGTCCGACCCCTTGCCCGAACTCACTGCCATCTCATTGTTTTCCGGGGCCGGGGGTCTAGACCTTGGCTGCGAGGAGGCTGGCTTTCGGACCCGCGCGATCGTCGAGGTAGATGAGCGCGCCCGCGAGACCATTGTGCGCAACGCCAGCAAGTTCTTCCCTGAGCTTGATACTCGGTCCGATTATGGGGCGATGTTCAGCGACATCACAGAGACCCCGCCGGGGCGACTACTCGAGCGCGCCGACCTCCAGAAGGGCCAGGCAACGCTCTTGCATGGCGGGCCGCCCTGCGTCGCGTTCTCCAAGACCGGTTACTGGCTCCCGTACAAGCTCGAGGATCGCGACGAGAAGGCCACTCTTGTCGATTGGTACGCCGGGATGGTTGCTGAGACGCAACCGATGGCGGTGTTGATGGAGAACGTCTACGGTCTGGTCTACAAGCGATCCCGTCACCACCTCGAACGCTTCCTGGCGATGCTGGACGAGGCCGGGTACGAGATGCGGTACACGGTGATGCTCGCTGCCGACCACGGCGTACCGCAGATTCGACAACGTCTGTTCTGCGTTGGGGTCCGACGCGACATCTTCTCGACGGACCCCAGCCGATGGGATTTCCAGTGGCCCGCGCAGTCTCACGCGGGACCGCATGAGACTCGGAAGCTCTGGCGGCAGGATCTACCGCGACATAAGACCGCTGGGGAGGCTCTCGTTGGGCTTATCGACGAGCAGAACCCGTGGGAGCAAGAGGAGGAGGTTCGCGGTACGTTCGCCGATGAGTTCCGTGCGATTCCGCCTGGCGAGAATTACTTGTTCTGGACTGCGAAGCGCGGCCATCCAGAACCTAGATGGGAGTGGCGCTCGCGATATTGGTCGTTTCTCCTCAAGGCGTCACCGGACCAGCCATCTCCGACGATTCAGGGGCAGCCTGGGCCGTGGGTAGGGCCGTTTCACTGGGAGGACCGCCGGTTCCGCACTGCAGAGCTCAAGCGGCTGATGACGTTTCCGGATAGGTTCGAGGTGCTGGGCAACCGCCGCGAGCGACAACTTCAACTGGGCAACGCGGTTCCAGTGTTGCTCGGCGCGAAGGTCGCGAGTCGCATCCGCGACGCCTTGGAGTCGCTTGGGGCGGTCGACTCCGCCGTGCCTCTCGCAGCGGCCGCCTGATTGGCAATTAGGAACTACGCGTTGAGCGTTTCTCGGGACGCGCGCTGGCCACGACCGCCGAGACCCGAGTGGCCGCCACCTCGACAGGCTCGTGCTCCCATACCCGCACCACCGTCCAGCCAGCGTCGGTCAAATCAGCGTCATTGCGCCGGTCCCGTTCGACATTCCGATCGAGCTTCGCCCTCCAGTAGTGGCTGTTCTGAGAGGGCATGACGCCGTGCGTGGGACACCGGTGCCAGTAGCAGCCGTTGACGAATACGGCGATCCTTTGCGCTCGGAAGACAAGATCAGCGCGGCACCTTAGATCTGCCTGTGGCCTCGCGTTCTTGCGGAACCTGAGTCCCATCCGATGTAGTGCGGACCGCAGGGCGACCTCCGGCCGGGTATCGCTCCCGCGGTTGCCCTGCATGACCTTGTGGACCGCGACCGACGATGGGACCGGGACAGGAGGAAGGCGGCGCATCGGTCAAGACTAAGCTGCGCGCAGGAATGAGCCGGCGCCCGTCGAACACACGCAGGTGTCGCTAGCTGATCAGCGCTTGCTCGCGGCGCTGAACGCACTGAATGTTCAGACGGACTGGCAACCGTTGCACCGACTGCACGCGGCGCTCCGAGTCGTGGACGATGGAGACGAGCCAGGAGTCGTGGCCGTTGACACCCACCATCGGACTGCCACGATCGAGGCATGGGCGTCCGCGTACCGAGCCGAAGGACGCGCCGCGTTCTTTCCGCTGTACTCGGGCCCAGGACGCCCCCGCGGTGCCACCCTCGAGGGAATGCTCAGCGGTCGGCTCATCGAGGAGGCGTGGGTAAGGGAAGCTCTCGGCAACCTCGGGACCGAGCTAAAGCTTCACGACGCCCGAGAACAGGATCCCGATCCTGGCTGGGACTTCGAGATCAGCTCAACCGCGGGTGCAAGCGGCGGCTTTACGGTCGATGTAAAGCTCCACTCTGAGCCGTTCCGCCAGGCAGCGGAGTACACCGGCCTCGAACCCGATGATTGTGTCCCGCTGGGCATCTACAAGATGCTCGTCGCTCGAGAGCGGCAACAGAAGGGCGGCGCTCATCATGTGTACGCCTTCATGTTCCGCCCGAGGCTGGCCCAGGACCTAATGCGGGCTCTTATCACCCTCCCACCCGACATGCGAGAAGCGCTTGAGTTGCTATTCGCGACCACGGCTCCGTCAAAGAAGCGCCCTCAAAGACGGGCAGTCGCTGCCGTCGTAGACAAACACCTGATGGCCATGCTGCCTCTGTTGGAAGGCTCCGAATTCCGGCTAATCTCCACGCATCGCGCAGTCAACCTCTTCCTCGAGAAGGTCGAGACGCGTGCGCCGATGCTCCGTGGTCAAGGCCAAAGCTTTGGTAGCACCATCAACATGCACTACTCGTGGTCACGCGAGATGACACCCTTGGCCACCGTCCTGCGGGGGGCCACGAGAAATCTCGATGGGTTGCTGCAGGACTTCCAAATGGGACGAATGTAGAGGGCGACCCAGGCACACTCGGCGGTTCGCGCCCGCAGTCAACGGCGCCTGCCGCCCGCTCGAACCTAGCTCCCTTTGGGGAGACGATCAACATTGCTGGCTAAACGTTGGGAGATACTACTCCGGCCCAGTAAACGTCCGACGGGGCTGGTAGGTTTTGGTGTGTGAGGACTCGGGATGCGAGGCGGTTGGGGCAGGCGGCTCAGGAGGAGCTTCGCCGGCGCGCCGTTGCGCTTGTCGGGGAGGGTCGTTCTCAGACTGAGGTCGCGGCGCTGCTCGACGTTTCGCGCCAGTCGGTGAGCGAGTGGGTACGCGCTCAGCGCCTTGGCGGGGACAGCGCGCTCGCGGCGGGCAAGCGCGGCCGTCGGCCGGGAGAGAAGACGGCGCTCACGGCCTCTCAGCAGGCGCGGATCGCGAGGGCGATCCGGGAGAAGAACCCCGACCAGCTCAAGCTGCCCGGGTTTCTGTGGACGCGGGCGTTGGTGTGCGAGCTGATCGACCGGCGGTTCGGGATCAGGGTCGCGGAGAAGACCGCGGGCCGGTATCTGCGCTCGTGGGGGTTTAGTCCGCAGAAGCCCGCCAGACGGGCGTTTGAGCAGAACCCAGAGGTCGTTACCCGGTGGCTGGAGGAGCGCTACCCGGCGATCAAAGAGCGCGCCCACCGGGAGAAATCCCTGATCTTGTGGGCCGATGAGATGGGTCTGCGCTCCGATCACACCGCCGGGAGATCGTGGAGCCCGGTCGGGCAGACACCCGTGGTCGAGGGCACCGGACAGCGCTTTGGCGCGAACGTGATCTCCGCGATCTCCAACAAGGGACACCTGTCGTTCCGGGTGTTCAAGGAGAAATTCATCGCCGCCGTGTTCATCGACTTCCTAAACCGTCTGATCCGGCAAAGCAAAGGGCAGAAGATCATCCTGATCCTCGACGGGCATCCCGTACACCGCGCCAAGAAGGTGAAACAGTGGGTCGAAGCACACGCGGAGGAGATCGAGCTGCAGTTCCTGCCCGGCTACGCGCCAGAGCTGAACCCGACCGAGCTGCTCAACCAGGACGTCAAGACAAACACCCTCGGCCGCCGCAGGCCCCACACCCAGGACGAGCTGATCGGCGACACCCGCAGCTACCTACGCTCCCGACAGCGAACACCGCGCATCGTCGCCAACTACTTCGAGGAGAAACAAGTCAGCTACGCCAAAGCCGCCTGACGGCTATTTACTAGGCCGAAGTAGTAAGCGCAAGATGGACGTAAACGCCAACGACAGAACACTTGAGTCGATACTTACGAGCGGCTTCTTTCGCGTGCCAGACTTTCAAAGGCCGTATTCATGGGATCCCGCGAATATCGAAGAGTTTTGGGACGACATACGAGACGCTACAAAGGACTACTTCATCGGCTCGATGGTGATTTTCGACGATGGAGACGTCGCCGGCCTCGTCGACGGACAGCAACGGCTCACGACGATCACAATGATGCTGGCCGCGATTCGCAACGAGTTGTCCGCGCTGAAGGCATCTGCGGCTGCAACAGGTGTTCAGACCTTGATCGAGCGTCAGGACTCCCGGGGCAAAACACGGTTCGTTCTCCAGGCCGAATCGGCTTATCCGTATCTTCAAGCAGCGATCCAGTCCGCGCCCGGGAGCGCCACGATCCCCAAGGCAACAAGAGCGGAGGATCGGAGCCTTGAGAAAGCTTTTGCTTTGCTCACCGCAAAGGTCGCCACAATCCGCGCGACAGCGGAGGAGAACGAATCGCTTTCTAAGAGCGAGCAGCGCCGCGAAGCAATCAAGGGTTTGGAGTCGTTGCGCGACAAGATCTACGGACTCACGGTCGTGCTCATCGAAGTCGGAGATGAGGACGACGCAACGACGATATTCCAAACCCTGAATAGCCGGGGCAAGGATCTCGAGACGGCAGACCTAGTGAAGGCGCATTTGCTTCAGATGCTCAAGACACCCAATGTTCATCTCACTCAGGCTCGGGACCAATGGGATGGCATACGACAAAGCTTCGACGAGTCGGTTGCGCCGATCAACGTCAATCGGTTCTTGCTTCACGCGTGGCTCTCGCGTGAGGATTACGTCGCCGAGAAGGAGCTCTTCGCCCGAATCAAGAAGAAGATTCGAGCGAACAACGCGCAGGATTACCTCGACGAGCTCGAAGCCGACGCAGAGCGCTACCGGGTATCCCATGAAGCCTCATTCCGGGCGTGGAAGAAGCCGCAGCTTCCGGTAATGCAATCACTCGATGCGATGAGCTTGTTCCGACTACAGCAGCCGCTTCCGTTCGTGCTGGCTGTACTCCGTGAGTACGACGCTGGCACGATCAAGCTCCGCCTTCTCCTGAAGGCCCTTCGTGGGGTTGAGCATTACCACTTCGTTGCGACGGCTGTCACCAATCAGCCAAGTTCAGGTGGCGTGTCGCGGATGTACTCTGCCGCCGCGCGAGCTGTATTGAAGGGGGCGGACGCGACGAGTAAGGACAAGGCGGTGGATGATCTGCTCGAGAAACTCCGCGAACGAAAGCCCACCTACGCAGAGTTTGAGGCGGCATTCGTAGAGCTTCGGAGTTCAACGCGATACAAGCAGCAGACCCCGCTTGTGCGTTATGCGCTCGATAAGCTTCATGCTCTCGCGCAGGACCCCCAAGCAGCCCCGGTGGACCTGGGTCAGCTTACAGTGGAGCATCTGGCGCCTCAAGGTGGGAAGGCGTCGGTCGATCCGACCCCCGCAGATGTCGCTCGCATTGGAAACCTATTGCTGGTCACCGATACCTTGAATCAGGAACTTGAAGACGAGAGCTTTGACGTCAAGAAGGTCGCCCTTCAAGCTATCCCCGGCGTCGAAGCAGAGATCTTGAAGGCGACGAAATGGAAGGGCGCCGAGATCGAGGAGCGTTCGAAGCGACTGGCCAAACGCGCGTACAGCGCCGTCTGGGACTTCTAGCATCGCGCAGGGGCGGTTCGGCGGCGCGCCGACTTATCCTGACGGTGGCACCCCTACCAGATCGTCGGCGAGCAGACCTCGGCGGAGGGCTGGTCTGGGTTCTCGCTCCGAGTGCCGCGTGCCTGGCGGGCAAGATCCTCTGTCTATTCCGAGAGGAGTACGGCGCGGGTGGCGCCAAGCCGAGCCCGCCGCCACGCAAGGCTCGCGAACCGCCTCCACCTCCAACGGCGCTCGTGACCTGATCCGATTCGTCGGTTCGAAAAGCGTCCGCCGCTCTGTTGACTCGCACCATCTTGTCCGAGCTGTCGGGGTTCCGACTGCGGTCCCTGTGCGGTCCGTGTGCGGCCCCAATCCCCGCGTTTCTAGTGGGTTTTCGGGACTTCCGCGGTCCGAAGTTGCCCGCGGTATCGCGGATCCGGCCGACTGAGACCGGCGGCGCGGTAGTCAATCCGTAACGTGCGGTCCCGAATCTGTGAACAGCAGGTCGCTGCGCGTTCGCGGTTGAGGAGGTTCGTCGACTCGGCAGGGCGTAGCCATAGCGGGTCCGTGGTCCATTCCTCCCACCATTCGCGGACGGTCATGCCGGCGCGAGCGTTGGTGCGCAGCACCTTGAGCGCCTCACGCTCGGCAGCGCGCGCTGCGCGTTCGTCGCGATAGCTACTCGGGCCGCCGATCACCGTCTGAGGGTTCAGCTGCTTGCCCGTGCGCGGGTGGCGGATCCGCGGGCGCCAGTTGCCGGACGGAAGCTGCGTGGGCATCGTGAGCTACTCCTCTCGATGCCGCTCGGCGCTCGTCATCTGCCGAGCGTGATCGTTGTTTCGGTCGGTCGAGCGAAAGCCGCCGCGGCTGCGAGCCCAGGCTATCGCCTGGCTGGGTAGGTAGCGACGGGTGCGTGCCATCCCCCAGGTCTCGCTCGGCATGCCTGCCGCCGTCAAGCGATTGACCGTCCGTACGCTGACTCCCATCCTCGCTGCCAGCTCCCGTGCGTCTATGTAGCGCTCGTCGCTCATCGCAACGGTCTCCCGGTCTCCCCGCCTCGGCCGAAGCCCCCCGCCCAGCATGCGAGAGACAGCTTCCCAGCTAGCTGGACGAAAATAAACAGATAGTTAACTTCACGTCAGACCAGTTCGCTCAGGCGCCAGAGACCTGGTCCCCCTTGGGGCCAGTGGATCGAGGCGCGCCGGCCAGCTACGCGACGAGCGGCTCGTGGTCTTCAATGACGCCCAGGCGACGACCAAGAGGGATCAGCAACCGATCCATCGTCGAAACCTTCGGGACGACCTCGCCACGCTCGATCTTGCTGATCTCTGCCTGCTGCACACCGGAGCGAATCGCCAACTCCTTCTGAGTCATGTGCGCGCTCGTGCGCGCAGCGAGCAACTCGGCGGCGAGCCGAAAACGGGTATCCAGAGCACGCAGCTCGGCAACCGCCTCAGGCCCTTCGGCAATCGCCTCCCGCTCTATCTCATCAATGAGCCTGTTGAAATCGTTCATCGCGTTCCCTTTGATCGGACACCCAAGCTATGTGCTTGAGCACATAACCCAACTATATGTGTTCTAGCACATCGAGTCAAGGCTGCCGTACGCGACCTCTGCGCTGCTCCTTACGCGCTGCCGCACCTCTACGTTCCAGGATCTTCAGCCGCCGGCGAGCCTCTGCGATCTCGGCTTGCTGGCGTCGCTTGCTGGGATCCTCGCCCTTGTCGTAGGCATGCAGGAGCAGAACCACGGTGCCAGCGCGGGTGGTGCAGAACACCCGCAGCAGCACGTCCTCTGAAGGATTCAGACCAAACCGGTCGCGCGCCTCCTCCACGCTGATCCCGTGGATCTCGGCCTCAAGGTTGACGATCTCCTTGCCGTTCATCCGCAGCCGAAACTCGAAGATGCCCTTCTCCACCGATCGACCCCAACCAGACCGAGCCACCGCCGGCCCATGCATCTGAAGCACCCGCCGCATCGCGGAGCCCAGCGCACGCCGCTTCGTCGGACTGAGCTCACTCTTGATCCAATCCAGCACCGGCTTGCGGCCGTCATCGGCCTCAAAGAACTCGATCTCCCACACACGCCTCAGACCATCAGGCCCACGGATCAGACGAGAGGTCACCACCCGACCTTACGCCAGCGACCAGATCTCTCCGCCCGCCATCAGTGCCTGGTCACACCCCGCCTGTCGCAAGCCCTTGCGGCCAAGCCACCGCGCCCTCTCGACTTGGAGGGCCGGGGCGGGATGACCAGGACCGTGATCCAAGCCGCCGCGAGACTGACCTGTCCGAAGGAGGCGTGTTAAGCACGGGGTTCGGAAGCGTGAGACCTGCTTGCCGCCGCACGGACGCGGAAGCAGAAGCACCCCAACTACGGCCATCGGTCCCGCAGCTCGTCCAAGGCGTCAGCGGACGTGTACGATGCAACACGCCTGCTCGGTCGTGAAAGCACAAGCACGGCACCGATGCGCAGCGGCCCAAAGGGATGAGCCACCCATCCCACTCCACGAACTGCTCGGGCGGCGGCGTCGCTGGCCGGGCGAACGGGCGTGTTGTGGTCAGCCGCGGGCGGGAGCGGGCTGCGTCTTGTCCTGTAGCGCGAGGCGTATGAGCGATTCGATCGCGACGCGGCCGGCGACGGGCGCACTCCGAACCGTGCCGTCCGATGCGACGAGGACGGCGGAGGGAGTGCCCCAGACTCCGTATTGGTGCATGACGGTTGCTTGCTCGTCGATGAGCACGTCGGTCAAGGCGTGCTCACGCACGAGCGCCTCGGCTTCCGTGGCCTTCGCCAGAGTTACCAAGGTCAGCGCCAGGCGTTCAGTTACGGTGTCGTGCCAGCGTGCGAGTTCGGGTAGAAGCGCAGCGCAGGGTCCGCACCCGGGGCTCACAAACGTAAGTATGCAGGCCCGGTCGTCGGCCAGGAGGTCCTGGAGGCTGACGGCGGGTCCTGCTGTGGAGGGCAAAGAGAACTGCGGTGCTAGCGCTCCGATCTGACGGGGCGCAGTGGCCGCTCGGCCGTCGGTCGAGCGTAGCCGGCGGTTCTCGCGCCATAGAAGCACGGACGTGGTCACTGCGAGAGCTGCCAGTGCGCTGATCGCGATCAGCCATAGATTAGTCGCGTTGGTGCTAGCCACCCATGCGCTAAGCGGGGGACCGGGGCCGGTCAGCGCGACGTATGCCGCCGGTAGGGCCAGCACGAGGTTGCGGGCTACCGTCGCCCAGCTCGCGGGTTTGGAGTGCAGTTGGCCGAAGCAGTGGCAGTCGGGTGCCTCGCCGCGGTGCAGTACTCGTGTCAGGCCCACGACGAAGGCCGCGAGCAGTAGCAGGCTGCCAGCGGCTCCCCAGCGGGCCGTTGTCGGAAACACCAGCGCGGTTGCCGCCGTGCAGCTCGGCGAGGGGCAAGAGCAGCACGAACGGATCGATCAGGCTGGCCGGCACGTCGAAATTGGCGAGTGCTTGCCGTGTGCCTGGCCGGTCGGTGAGCTTCGCGACCCCCGCGATGACGAACACAGCGGCGAGACCGAGCCGAGCGATCACCAGCTCATCGTTCATCGTCTGAATGTACACCCGCTACGGTCCCGTGTGTGGCGGGCGAAAGTGCGGTGGAGTCGGTGGCTGTCGAGGCGTTCGGTGTAACTGTTGCGGTCACCGCCGATCCCGAGCACTTCGCAGCTGTTTCCGATTTTCTACCCCCATACGCTCGCACGGTAAAGCGCCCACCCGAGCGTGGTCGTTTCGCGCTCGTCAAAGACACTGATGACGGGCTACTGCGGGTCGTGTGCGACGAGCAGTCGATCACGAGTCCGTCTGAGCTGCGGCTGGCGCTAGGCATCCTCGACGCCGAGCTACGCATGTACATCGCGCTGCACGCCCCCGACCATGTTTTCGTGCACGCTGGAGTCGTTGGTGTGGAGGGCCGCGCGATTGTGCTTCCAGGGAGGAGCTTCGCGGGGAAGACCACGCTCGTTGCCGCGCTCGTGAAAGCGGGCGCGGAATACTGGTCTGATGAGTACGCCGTGCTGGACGCCGACGGTCTCGTTCACCCCTACCCAAAGCCTTTGTCGGTGCGCGTCAACGACACCCGTGAGACCGACGAGCAGCCCGTCGAGAGCCTCGGCGGGCGAGCCGGCGAGGGGCCGATACCAGTCGCTGTGATCGCGTTCACGAGCTACCGCCCCGGATCTGCCTGGGCGTTGCGCGCCCGCACCGCCGGAGAGGGCGCCGTCAAACTGCTAGAGCACTCGATTGCCGCACGCTCACGCCCAGAGCAGGTGCTTGCAGCGGTGCGGCGCGCCGCGACCGACGCCGTGGTTCTCGAGGGAGAACGGGGAGACGCCGGTCTAGCCGCCAGCGCCCTGCTCTCACAGCAAGCAGCCAGTCTGACAGAACACGTCAGCTCCTCACACCCGCCCGCATGCTGCGACGTCGCAGACACCACCCGACCGGGATCTGCCCACGGGATGTCTCCGACTCGTGCCGTTGTCGGCATCACCGCGCCGTCCGCCGTGGTTCACGCCCGGGCTTTCGTTCGCTGGATGCGCCACAGCGTGTGGATCGCCCCTGGGGCCTGGCCGATAATCCAGATTGTGCGCCAGAGGTAGGCGCCGGCCAGGCCGAGCTTGCCACGCCGGGCCAGCGATGACCACCACCGCATGTAGTCGGGTCGGGGAAAGATGTCGCTGGCCGCAATCGCCAGCTTGCGCCTGATCCCCCCGAGATCGAGTCTGCGAGCCAGGTCCTCGCCCTCGGGCAGGAGCCGCAGGCCAGCTGCGAAGGCCGGAACGCCCCGATATGCGCGCGCGAGCTCCAGTGCGCTGGACCACCCTGCCTCCTCGACCAGGGCGAGCGCTCGCCGCAGATCCTCAAGCGGCTTGCCGTCCACCTGGTTCGCGTGATGCGCAGCGTGTAGCACCACGTGCAGCAGCACCATGTCGCGATCGGGCACGAGCAACTCGACCCCGGCGATCATCTGCCGCTTAGCGTTCGCAGCGAGCCGACTCCAGATCGCATCCGGGTCGCCGTCTAGCCCTGGGAGCTGGCAGTGAAGATCCACCATCCCTTCACCCGGACGGTTGAACGCTGTGCCCCCTGGATCGAGGGATAGCGGGACTGGCATCCACGGCAAATGCTCCATGAAGCCCAGCCGCTCGAGCACGCTCACAGCGCGTGCCCGATTCTCAGGCGCCACCATCAGATCACAGTCAACATAGGGACGCACCTCCCCTGGATAGAGCCACCTGGCGAGCACCGGCCCCTTGAGCACGACCATGCCAATACCCTTATCGGCGAACGCATTCGCGACCTCCGCGGTAAGCGCATCGACGGCGAAATTGCGCGCCCGCTGCCGGTAGCTGTCGTAACGTTCCGCGCCCACCGGAAAGCCCCTAACGACCACCGGCACCGTCACACGGTGACACGCGGGCGCGAGGTGCGACGCGCGCTCGAAGACGGAGGCTGGCGTTTGAGATGGTGATTCGCGCGACCCGCCAGCGTGTGGCAGGATTGCCGAACTCGAGGCACCCAGAGTCCCCGCGCAGGACAGTCAACCCCGAACGGCTCGGTCTCACATCTGTGGCTCGCCGGTACGCCATCTCTTTACGCACGCCACCCGCTTCTATCCCACGACCCAGGCGTTCAACACATCAAGTCGAACCTGGCGAACGACCATCATTCACATTTCCTTAGTCGAGGAATTGCATTTCAGGGTTGCTCAGTGAGCCTGAATCCCTGATCTTCTAGCAGGGACTACCGGCTACCTGCAGCAGCACCGTTGCTATCAGGCACCACAACCTGACCCACCGATCCCCCACAGCTCAGCGCTTGGCTACCTCAGTCACATACCTTGCATATTACGGTTGAGTCAAATTTGATGAAATCGCCGTGTCCGCCGTTTGGACATGTGTTTTCGCATTGAAGTTGGTTCTCTGGTGAGCATACGCATGCTTTCGTACACTGGCAGCAATTGCCGACTTCATTCTCGCCCCGCGTCTTGCACGGGTTGCTTTCTTCGCCCGAGCTGGCCATTGCTGGCGTGGCGGCGGTCGCGGAGACGATCATTGACCCAGCGGCAGCGGCAGTACCGTAACGCGCGACCCGGACGATCGCTTCCCGGCGAGATTCACCGGGGATGGTGCTTTGCACCGGTTGGGGCTCGGCGTCTAGCAGGTCCTTGTCGCGCAACTCGTGGAGCGCGTCGGCGACCAGACTCTCGCTTGCCCCGGCGAGCCGGGCAAGTTCAGCAATGTCGCGCTCGCCGTCGCAATGCAGCCAGACACAGGCTGCGATCGGGCTCAGGCAATGAGCGGTGTGGCTGCCTCGATCGTAGAGGAGAAGCTCGTCACCGAGCCTCTCTTCTAGAAGACCGTCCTGACGTGCTCGTGGTAACGGCCCGTGTGCGTACATTGATCGACCCGTCCTATCTCCTTAAATGGTGCATGGCTAGATATGGGTTCTCCGCTCATCTAGTCTCAACTGCCAGCGTTCTGCGTCAAGGCGTCCGCATACCTCGTCCTTGACATCGAGGGAAAGCGGCCTATTCAAGCGAGGTCGCCATCTCGTCGCGGGCCGCTGAGATGGCACCTTTGTTTCTTATCCGCGACCGAGCCGCACCTTGAGTCAGGTCTGCGTCGCCATCTCAGACTGCGCGAGGTTACCATAGGTGCGGCTTGCATTGCCGCTCTCGCCCAAAGAGCGAGTGCATGCCCGTCGCAGCTGGGATGACTGCTTCGGACGACCGCCGAGCACGTGAGCGACGCGCAGGGTCACGCCCGCTTGCCACCAGGCGGGAGCGCTCGCGCCGCCGTAGCCCAGACTGCGTGTTCGTCCAAGCCGACACTCTGTGGAGGGTTGATCGAGGCTTCCGCTTTCTTGCAATGGAGCAGAAGTGTGGCCCTGGGCGTCTGCGAGAGCGATGCAGTCGGGGCAGACCGTACCGATGAACGGGGTCCGAGTACTGAGCTACCGACATACTCACGGACGCCGGAGCCCGAAAGGGCGTGTTGTGATTAACCGGGCAGACCGTACATAGACACAGCGAAGGCCCTGCTGAGCCATTTTGCTGCTATACTTTCACGCAAGTGGCGTTTTCTTTCCATTTTACGAACCCTCCAAACTCTATTTTTTCACATTCTGTGTTGCATTGAGATTCGTTTTTTGGTGAATCGTAGATACAGATGTTTTTGCAGAGGCAGCAATTTTTGGTGGAGACTCCTCCGCATTCATAATTTCCAGCAACTTTTTCTTCTTCCCCAGAGCTAGCCATCGCAGGCGTCGCAGCGGTCGCGGAGACGATCAGCGGCACAGCGGCGGCGGCAGCACCGACGCGCGCGACCCGGCCGATCGCTTCCCGGCGAGATTCACCAGGGACGGTGCTCTGCATGAGCTGGGGCTCGGCGGCGAGCAGATCCTTCTCGCGCAGCTCATGCAGCGCGTCGGCGACCAGGCTCTCGCTTGCCCCGACGAGCTCGGCGAGCTTGGTCACGTCGCGCTCGCCGTCGCAGTGGCGCCAGACGCAGGCCGCGATCGGGCTCAAGCAATGAGCGGTGTGGCTGTCTCGATCGTAGAGGAGAAGCTCCTCGCCGACCATCTCTTCAAGAAGACCGTCTTGACGTGCTCGTGGTAGCGATCCGTGTTCGTCCATTCGATCAACCCTCCGTCCAATCTCCATGTACATGCCCATCTATGGGCTCTTTCGCTCATCCAGTCTTCAACGGCCAGCGCTCCGCGTCCAGTCGTCCACATGCTTCGTCCTGGACACTGAAGAAAAGAAGGCCCATCCAAACGAGATCGCCGTCTCGTGGTGGGTGCTGAGATGGGCCTCTTTGTTTCTTACCCGTGTCGCATTTCCCGTCTCGGATGCGCGACGATGACCTTCTGCACGGATCCTGCATAGCCGCTTTCGCCCACATGCGAGCACCCACGTTCAGCATTGGCGCGCACCTGCGCCGGACGAAACCCAGGCGCCTCGCCGGACTCTGACCACACCTACTTTCGGAGCGAAACAGGGCTCTCCGCGAGACACCCGCTCTTGAGGAGCAGGGCAATCGCTCTAATCCGGTAAGCAACTGTCCCCGCACTCACCGATACAGGAGCGCGCGAAGCCCCAGTCGTCCATGCCGGCCTCTCACCGCCTGTCAACCTTGCCACGGCGCACCAGCACCGATTCGATCGACGTCGGACTCCGTAAGCACCAGCGCCTCGGAGATCCTCCGTGGCACAGCCCACACACCACACACCTATGTTTTGCAGGACCTTTATCGTCTGTGGCACAGGATTTGAACCTGCGATTTTTGATCGAGGAGACAGTGCATCTTCCCTGCAAATGCGGGGGTCGTGGCACGTCTGTGGCACAGTCAGCTCGCGGCGGCGAGGGCGCACCGGCGGCGGCGTGAACGGAGGGCGGCACGCTCCGCTATGTGGGCTTGTGCACTTCGATGCCGGTGTCGCTCGCGGCGCGCGCCAGTCGCATGTCGCTCGTCAGCAGCGGCTCACCCGCCCGGATCGCGAGTGCCGCATACAGGGAGTCGCCCGCAGAGAAGCGCTCGCGCAGAGCCCAGGCCGCATCGAGAAGGCTTGGTGTGGGCACAAACTCGATCGGAAGCGCGCGCAGTCGCCGCAGCGCCGTGGCCGCGCGGTTGCCGGCGAGCATTCCACGCAGAACGTGTCGGCGCACGACCGCGAAGACCTCGAATGGGAGGATGTCCGGTGCCAGCCACGGTTCCCCCGGCTCGGGGAGCTGTGCGAGCAAGAAGTCGCGGCGCCTGACGTCGGGCGGTGCGAGCAGGTTGACGATCGCACTCGCGTCGATGACGGTCATGCCAGGTCGTCGCGAAGGTGCGCGAGCGCCTGCTCTGCAGACTCGCCAACGTTGACCGGCTCGATCTGCGAGAGCTCGGCGAGCAGCTCCTCCCGCGAAGGACGCCGCGCAGCCTGCTCAAGCGTGCTCCGGGCGTACTCGGTCAGCGACATCCCCGCGAGCGCAGCACGAGCCTTCAGGACACGATGAACGTCCTCGGGCACATCCTTGATCTGCAACATGGTACCCATTCCCCTAAGCAGGATACCATGCAGCCAAGCATGTCCGTCCTTTACCGGCCGGGTAACCACGCTGAATGAGTCGAGACCAACGCGGAGCGATGGCGGCAAGTAGACCATGCCACGAGCCCATCGTGGCATGCCCAGCCAGCTACCGAGGCCCTTCGATACGCACGTTGTGCCACGTGGTCGCCGTGGCACAGATTCGTGGCACAGGTGCCGAAAGAACTCCCTACGGCAACACGGGGGGCATCGACCTTAATCGCGCTCGGGTCCCGGTCATCCCTCATACACGACGGACTTGGCGTTGTTAGACGTGCCATGACGGTTGCTGTCGCAAACGCGTTTTCGAGTCGGGGAGACAGGATTTGAACCTGCGACCGCCCGGCCCCCAGCCCGCGCGCTCCCGTATCGCTGAGTGATCAGAGCCCGTCTTTATTGGGTTTCTGGTCGCTCAGTTGCTCTCGCTTTCGCTCAATTTGTTCCCCGAATTGTTCCCCGTCGCGTCCGTCGTGGTGCCTGGAGCCTGCGCCTCGGGGCCTTCTCCGGCATCGGCTTCGCCGCGGGGATCGGACGCCTGTGGATCGCGTTCGGCCTCGCCGGCCGGGTCGGGGGCGAAGGCGTCGTTGACGACCTGGACCTCGTGCTCTGAGGGGGCGTAGTGCGAGTAGATCTGGGTCGTCTCGCTGTCGGCGTGCCCCATGAACTCTTGGATCAGCCGCAGCGGCTGCCCGCGGGCGGCAAGACGAGTTGCGAAGGTGTGGCGCAGGTCGTGGAACTTGATCACCTGCACGCCGGCGTCTTCGCAGGCGGACTGGAAGCGCCTTGTGACCTTCGATCGGTCGATTGGGTTGCCGGTCTGGGGGTGGGCGAACACGAGATGGCGCTCAGCGCGGTAGGCAGTGCGCTTTGACCAGCGATCGAGCTCGCCGGCCAGCCGATCGGCCATCGGCACGGATCGCTTGGTGGAGAGGTCGGACTTGCCATCGCCTGAGTGCTCGCCGCGGACATAGGTGTTGCGCACGCGGATGCGCTGGGCGATCCAGTTGAACGTCTCGCCAGCGCAGGCCGAGCAGCTCGGATTGGCGCAGGCCGGTCATCGCCGCGGCGAGGATCACGACTCGCAGGACCGGCCCGAGGACATCTGGCGGCGGCGGTGGCGCCGGCCCGCGTCGCCCGCGGCGAGTGGGTTTGGGCTTTCGGATGACGGTTTCGTCGGGGATTGCTCGCAGCACGGCCTCTAGCTCTGCGACGGTCAGAAACTGCAGGTCTGGGTCGGCATCGCCGGTGCGCTTCCGGCCTGGACGGGTCGCCTCGCTCACCGGGTTGTCGCTGATGAACTTCCCGCGTTTCGCGTGCTCGAAGATCGAGTGCAGAAACGTGAGCACGTTGCGCACGGTCTTCGGCGCGCTGCCGTCGCTGAGCATTTCGCTCGCCAGCCGGTCGATGTGGACTGTCTCGATCTCGGTGACGGGCAAGGCGCCGAGCCGCGGGGAGATGTGGATGCGCTGCATCGACTCGCAGCCTTGGCGGTAGGAGAGTCGAGCGCCCGCGATCGTCTGGCGCTGGCGCAGCGAGTCGGCGATCGCGTTGACCGTTGGGATCTCAGTTCCCGGCGCGGGGCGCGGCGAGTTGTCCTCCTCCTCGCGTCTGCGAGCCATCTCGCGCTCGGCTTGGACGCGAGTGAGGCCGCCGCTGCGCTGGCCGACCGGGCGCACCTTGCCGAGCTTGCGATTGACGAGGCGCCCGTCAAGCGTGCGCCAGCGCCCGTAGTAGGAGCCGTGCTTGATGTAGACGTGGCCGGTGCCGTAGTCGCGCTTTCCCATAGACAAGGTTTATACGCTCCAGGTACGTCGTTACACGCGCGTGCCGGGCCGCCTGGCGGATTCGGCCCTTCGAGCTCCGAGAGACACCATCGGAGCGAGCGCCCTTCCTGTCTCGATCTCCCCCATCCATTGTTCGATCGCGGAGCGTCGGTAGCGGACGTAGCGGCCGAGCCGAAGATGCGGGATGCGCTTCGCGCGGGTCTCGGCATAGACCCAACCTGAAGTCATGCGGAGCATGGCCGCAACCTCGACCGCCGTGAGTAGATCCTCACCGGGGTCGGCTGTGGGAGCAAGCATGGTGAACTTCCTTTCGAGGCGAACAAGATTGATGTGGTCCGTCAATGGTCTGTCGGTAGTCTTGACCCCGAAGCGCTCGAAACGGCCATCGAGTTGAAGACCGCCCTCACGGTTGGTCATTGGTTGGATGGGTGAGGGCCTCCAGCACCTCCGCGAGGGCTCCGATGCGCGGCAGGTGCTGGCGGGTGAGAGTCTCGAGCTGTGCTCGTCCGTGGTCGGTGATTCGGAGGTGGACTTGACGGTGGTCGGCGCTGTCGCGGGCACGATCGAGCAGACCGGCATCCGCGGCGCGCTGGGCGAGCTCGACGGCGCTGTGATGGCGAATGTGCAGCTCCTGGGCGACTTCGCCGATCGTTGGCCCGTGATCCGCGGCATGGCCGCGAACGGCGAGCAGTAGCTGGTGAAGCGCTGGGGTCAGCCCGGCCTCGCCGGCGGCGGCTTCGCTCCAGCGCACGAAGGCGCGTAGCTCGCTGCGGAATGCGAGCAGGCGGCGATAGTCGGCGTCGGTGAGCGCGCTCTTTGACCTTGTTGCGGTCATCGCGCCGGCTCGCTGACGGTGCGGAGCCTGGCGAGGTTCGCAGTCGCTTGGAGCGGGCGCAAGGGTCGCTCGCGGTGGCGCTCCTCGATCAGGAGCCGCTCATGTGCCTTGAGCAGGTCGAACTGGCTAACGAGCCCGACTAGGTGTGGTGGCTGTTCGCCGTCGATCACGGGCAGCACGGTGTGGCCTGTGGCGACCATGCGGTCGGCTACTTCGCGCAGCGTCTCCTCCGGCCTTGCGACCAGTGGCTTGCGCAGCGCGGCGCCGGCGGTGAGGCCGCTGTCTGCCTGGGCACCGGCGCGCACGTCTGAAAGAGCGAGCACGCCGAGCAGCCGCTCAGCCCCGTCGAGCACCGGGTACAGGCGCTGGCGGCGCAGCGGTGCGCCCTCCGGTAGTTGCTCGTACAGAGCTGCGAGGGTCGTTTCGGGATTTACGGTGAGCAGATCGGTTTGCATGACGTCGCGGACGAGCAGGGCGTGTAGCGGGTCTACCTCGTACTCGCGGGTGACGTGGTAGCCACGGCGAGCGACCTTCTCCGTGAGGATCGAGCGCTTGAGCGTAAGGACGCTGATGAGGTGGGCGACGGTGCAGGCAACGAGCAGCGCCAGCAGCGCCCCGACGTCGTGGGTGAGCTCGAGCGCGAAGATGATGCTGGTGAACGGGGAGCGCATGACGCCGGCCATCGCGGCGGCCATGCCGAGCAGCGCCCAGGTGCCGTCGCCGGCGCCGGGTAGTACGCCCCCGAGCAGCCCGCCGAGGGCCGCGCCGAGCATCAGCAGGGGCGCGAGGATGCCGCCGCTGGTGTTCGACCCGAGCGCGGTCGACCAGATCGTGAGCTTGACGATCAGCAGCACCGCGAGAGTGCCGAGCGCCAGTCCTCCGGCGAGCTCGGCGCCGATCGTGGCGTAGCCGACGCCGAGCGCGCGTGGGTCGATCAGCCCTCCGACGCCGACGACCACGCCGCCGAGCGCGGGCCACCAGGACCAGTGCAGCGGCAGGCGTCCGAACAGGTCCTCGGCGCCGTAGACACAACGGGTCATCACCCAGGCGAGGCCGCCGCAGACGAGACCGACGACCAGCGCGCCGGCTGTGACGGAAGCCGGCAGCGTGGCGTGGGAGCTGGTGGCGAACAGCGGCGCGGCGCGCAACAGCCCGGCCTTGGCGAGGGCTTCTCTGGTTGCCTCGGCCGTGCAGGCGGCGAGCGCGACGGGGATCATCGAGCGTGGCCGCCACTCGAACAGCAGCAGCTCGACCGCGAGCAGCACCGCTGCGACCGGGGTGCCGAACACGGCTGTCATCCCGGCGGCGGCTCCGGCGACGAGTAGGCAGCGTCGCTCTGCGGCGGTGAGGTGAAATAGCTGCCCGATGATGCTGCCGGCGGCGCCGCCGGTGACGATGATCGGTCCCTCTGCGCCGAACGGGCCGCCGGTGCCGATGCTGACGGCGCTCGAGATCGGCTTCAGAATGGCGAGGCGCGGTTCCATACGGCTGCCGCGCAGGAGGATCGTTTCCATCGCCTCGGGGATGCCGTGGCCGCGGATGCGCTCGGAGCCGTAACGGGCCATCAGCCCAACGATCAGGCCACCCGCTACGGGCACGAGCACGCTGAGCGGCCCCAGCACGCTGGTGTCGGGGGGCGCGAGGCTAGTGGAGACGGTGCCGGTGTACGCGAGGTGCGTGATCAGCCCGATCAGGTCCAGCAGGCCGAGCGCGAGCAGCGCGACGAGCGCTCCGAGTGGGATGCACGCGGCGAGCAACGCGAGCACGCCGCGTGTGGTCGTGAAATCGCCGAGCAGCCTCTCGCTGCTGGCTTGGGGGCGGTCGTCGGGTGGGACGATCGCGTCGGCGGGGAACCGGGCGTTGCGGTGGTTGCTCACGCCGAGCGACTATATCGGCCCCCGATATGCTTTCTGAGTCGCTGGGAGTGATAGGCGGATGGCCGCATTGCTGCCCACCGGCGCGGCGTTGATCTGTGCCGGTGGGCGGCGTGCCGCGCTCGCGTGGAGCGTGCGATGTCGCTCGACAAATGGAGGGCTCAGCGTGTGGCGCGGGAGGTTTTCGCGTTCGTCTTGGTGGGTTTGGTGCTGCGGCGGCGTGGCGATCGGGCGTTCTTGCGCTGTGCGGGCGGCACCTCGGCTTGTACGACGGCTTTGGTGAGCGTGGGGATCTGGCGCTCGAGGAACTTGGCCATGCTTTCCTCCTCGCGTCGGATCGCGCGGGCGAGCTTGGCGGTCTCGGTGTCTGCGAGGGCTTCAGCGAGTGTTTCGATGGCGGTGTAGGTGGCGATCTCCTCGTGCTCGTCGGCGTACTCGCTCTTGGCGTTCTTGAGCATCTTCTCTTGCTCGCCGGTGCCGCGGATCGCGTGCAGCGGCCCCTGCGCGGCGGCGGCCGCACGCCCGGCGAGCGCTACGGCGGCGCCTGCGCCTTTGGCAACGGAGTCGAGGCCCTCGATCGGCACGGTCTGCGGGTGCCGCCGAGCTGCTTGACTCGTTTCTCGAGCTGGCGGGCATGGTGCTTGGTCTGGGTGAGATGCTCGCGCAGGCGCTTCTTGTAGGGCGCGCGGGTGGTCATCTCGATGTGGGCCGCGAGTGCGGTTTCCAGTTCCTTCTCCTTGCCGTATGCCTCGTTCAGGTACTGGACGAGCTTGCCGTCTCGCACGCTCAACTCAGCCATCGCCTGCTCCTTCCCTCGTTCGCTAATGATTACTGGCTTGTTTGCCCGTCGCTGGCGTCTGGAAAACGCTCGCGGTTCCGAGTCGATGGGTAGGGTTGAAGCTCGGCGATCAACGGGGAGTGGTCGGCGAGGCCGGACTTGCGGAGGGCGTGTAGGTACTGGCAGCTCTCGACTCGCCAGGGTCCTGAGACGAGCAGGTGGTCGAGGCGGTAGCCGCCGTTCCAGCGCTTCCATTCCCAGCTGTGCTCGCGCTGCTCGTATCCGTGCAGGACGCGGAAGGCGTCGCGGAAACCGTAGGCATCGAGGCGTTGGATCAGCGCGAGTTCGGCACGGTCCCAGCGTTCGCCGCGGTCGGGGCGCAGCCGCCCGTACTGGTCGCGTGCGAAGGTCCAGATGGTGCCGTCGGGGTGCTCCTTGCGCGGCGTGTTCAGATCGCCGCAGAGCAGCCGCAGTCGCCCTGGTGCTCTGAGGGCGAGATGCGCGAACACGGCTTCGTGGGTGCGGATCTTCGCCAGGTCGGGCTTGGGGCTGGTCGGGGAGTGCAGGTTGACCACTTCGGCGCCGTCGGGCAGGCGAGCAGCGAGTGCGCGCTCGGGCCAGGGCAGCTCCGGCACCGGAAGTGCGGCCAGCGGGGCGCGGGCGGCGCTCAGCACTGACAGACGCCGTTGTCGGCCTGGTGGCGGGCTGGGTGCGGCCAGCGTGTGGTAGCCGGCGGTCTGTAGGGACTCCTGCCACGTGGGCAGTGTGGTGGGTGTGAGCTCTTGCAGGCAGAGCGCGTCGGCGTCGAGGGCGAGCAGCTGGCTGATCTGCTCGTCGATGCGCTTGACGCGCCCGGCGATGTTCCAGGTGATGATCAGCACGCGATGGCGCTAATGGCCAGGCTTACGCGCTGGGGGCGGGTTCGTCGCTCAGCGACGGCTCGTTCGCAACTGTCTGGGGATCGCCGAATGGGAGGAGGTCGTTCATTCCGGTGAGCTCGAACAGACGCTGTACGTTCGCGGGGCCGGGGATGATCTTGAGATCGTGGCCGTGCGTGCGGCACAGTTGGTGTCCTGCGACGAGTGCGTGCAGGCCGCTTGAGTCGATGAAGGTGAGGTTTTTGAGGTCGAGGACGATGAGCTTCGGTTCGCCGCTGCAGGCGTCTGTGAAGGCCGCTTGGAGCCTCGGGGCGCCGAGGAGGTCCGCTTCGCCGGCTAGGGCGATGGTGCAGGCCATATGGCTGTGCGTCACCTGGATGGTGAGGTAGGGATGCTCGCTGGTCACTTTCACCCTCTGCTTGGAGGCGAGCGCGTCGCCTGCGGATTGTAGCGGCGCGGTGGTGGCCTGGTGCGCTGGGTCACTGGGCCTACCTCCGGGTTCAGAGGGGTCTGGTGCTCGAGGCCAAGCACGAGACGCTGGCTAACGTAGCAGACGTGGGGCTCGGGCATATCCGTTTGGATTGCGTCGAGACGGGGCAGGATGACTTCGAGTGACCCGGCGGGTATTAAGTTTGCTCAGCTGGGCACTCCTGCCGCGAGGTAGGCGTTCCGGCCGTCTCTGGCGGTGTTCGCCCCTCGCGGCGCCTTTATGGGGGTTATGTGTCGGTGCCGACTGTGGTGAGTTGCTCGATTCCTGCGGTCTCGGTTGGGGGGTCGAGCACGAATACCTCGGCCTGTAGTTCGTTGCCGGGGTCGTTGGCGCTCATGAAGGAGCGCACCGTCCGGTGCAGGATTGACTCGACGGCGGCGCGCATCTCGCCTTCGACGGCTTTCTGCATGGCGAGCCGCGTGACGATGACCTCGTTGGTATGGCCGTGCTCCTCGAGCGTGTTCTCGATCGTCGTGTAGCCCCCTTCGAGGATGACAGTCAGAACGTCCTTGTGCAGGAATGAGCGGGCTCGGACGGGTCCCTTGCCATAGTTGCGCTTTTGGATCGAGACGAGCGTGCGGGAGATCTCCGCGAGGGTGGCACCTGCGTTCTCGGTGTCGGTTTGTGGAGCTTCTTGGGCCATAGGCAGAAGCCAGGAAGTGTAATGGCCGACTGTGGAGCCAGCAAGCCTTCCCCATCGCGTTTGGGCCAGACGATGCGGCGGGTGCTCAGCCGGCGGGGGTTTCGTCGGCTGCGGGTTCTGGCGCGGAGGTCTGAGTTGGAGGCACCTTCGCTACCTGGCGCAGAGCGCTGGGAAGCGTGGGATGGATGTCGATCGCGTCGGGGAGACCGACGATGGCCGCTAGACGCATGAGTTGCGAGGACTCGGGGATGACGAGGATGAGCTTTGCGCGGCGGTGGTCGAGACGGTCGCCGAGACGCAGCAGCATGTCGATCGCTGCGCTGTCGAGATAGCGGGCGTCGCTGAGGTCGATGATCAGACTTGAGGCATCGGGGTCGAGCGCGCTGTCGAGTTGCCGTTGAGCACTTGCGGCGTTGGCGGCGTCGAGGTCTTCGACGACGTGTGCGACGGGCACGCCGTCGAACCGCTCGATGTCCAGGGCGCTCATGGCTGGCGGTCGAGGTTCTTGGTGATCGTGACGACGGTTCCGGCTTCGTCGCTGTCGATCTTCACGTGGTCGACTAGCGACCGCATGATCTGAAGCCCTCGTCCGCCGCCGTGCGGGCGGGTGGTGCGCCAGCGGCCGAGGTCGCGGACTGTGACCGTCACCTGTTGGCCGTCGCGTTGGCAGCGCACGGCGAAGGTGGCTTCGCGGGCACCGTAGGCGTGCTCGATCGCGTTAGTGGCGGCCTCGGAGACGGAGAGGGTGACGTCGAACAGCTCGTTCTCGCTGGCGCCGGCGACCTTGAGCCAGCGGCCCAGCGTGTTGCGTAGGGCGCCGAGGATCTGAGGACGCGCCGGCAGCGTCATCTCGAGCGTGTCTTCGAGCGGCAGGGCCTCAACGGCCAGGAGCGCTACGTCGTCCTCGAGCGGGGTCTCGTCGATGAGTGCTCGATATACGCGGTCGGCGAAGGAGACATCGGTGCCTTTGGCGGCGGCTTCGGCGGCGACAATGAGCCGCTGGAATCCATCGTCGATCGACTCGTGGCGCCGCTCGATGAGCCCGTCGGTGTAGAGCAGGAGCTTGCTGCCGGTCGGGAATGGGTAGCGACAGGCTCGGTAATCGTGACCGATGCGCACACCAACGGGCAGGCCGTGTGCCTGTTCCAGCAGGCGGGCTGCCCCGTTCGGTTCGATCAGCAGGGGCGGCAGGTGTCCGGCTGCGACTGCCTCGAGTTCTTCGGCCTCGGGGTCGAGTGCGAGGATCGAGAGGGTGGCTCCGCGGCTACGGCCCATCGAGATGAGGAGCTCGTTGAGCATCACGATGACCTCGCTCAGATTGTGGCCTTGCGCCATGTAGGCACGCAGGGCTGTGCGGATCTCGGCCATCACTGAGGCGGCGAGCACGCCGCGGCCGACGACATCGCCGATCACGAACGCGACCCGCCCGTTGGTGAGCGGAAAGACGTCGTACCAGTCCCCGCCGACCTTGATGCCGGAACCTGCCGGCAGGTACTTGGCGCTGAAGCGCAGACCGGGTATCTCGGGTAGGGCGTCGGGGAGCAGGGTGCGCTGCATGATCTCGGTGACTGCGCGCTGCTCTGAGATGCGGGCGTTGTCGATCGCGAGCGCGGCGCGGTCGGCAGCGAGCGCCAGCAGCGTCACGTCGTCCTCGTCGAAGTGGCGCTGGACGAGCGTGCCGATGTGCATCACGCCGATGACGCGGCCTTCGACCTGGACTGGCACGCCGAGCATCGAGCGGATGCCCCTCTGCCGGAGGATCGGGTTCACAATGTCAGCGTGGTCCAGATCCTCGATGATGATCGGGCGCGCTTCGGCGGCAACGCGCCCCGCGAACCCACGGGCGAGCGGCACTTGCACCCCTTGACGGACCTCCTCCTCTAGGCCGCGGGCGGCGCGTGCAACGAGCACACCGCGGTCCTCGTCGAGCAACAGGACTGCCGCGGTGTTGACTTCGAGGGCGCTGCGGATGCGCTCGAGCAGCTCGGAGAGCATGTCCTCCAGCGACATATAGCCCAGTGCGGAGTCGGTGATGCTGAGTAGGTGGCTGCGGCGGCTCTCGGACACGGAGGCATCGTGCATGGACTGCCCAGGGGTTCGCGGGATCTCGGTGTCTAGCCCGTCCGGGGTCTGTAGCTGTTGGGCGTCCACAGCCGATTTATACCCGCAGCCCAGTGGGCGTCATGCTCGTGCAGGCCGCTTTGGGTGTCCGATAGCGTGTGGGGCTGGTCATAGTCGTCGTGAGGACCACAGGATCGCACTGAGGATGACTGCGACGAGCGCGATCACGAGGCCGATGGTCCACCCGGCGACTTTTTGCGAGGTGAGGATCGCGCCGAGCGCCACGCCGATCCCGACAACACCGCTGGTCGCTATGACGCGGACGAACGCGGACTCGAGCGGCGGTCGGACGCGCCGCTCGGGCAGCATCGAGACATCGGCGAGCTGGGTCTCGCCCTCACGTTGTGTTTTCTCGCCGCGTCCGATCATAGGATGCGCAAGCTCAGCGGGTTGCCTTCTTGGCGGCGCTGCGTGCTTTGCCGGCGGCGTTTTGTGCTTTGCCCTTGACCTCCTCGGCGGCGCCGCGGGCCTCCGTTGCGGGTTTGTCGGTGGCAATGCCGGCTTCCTGCTTGGCACGGCCTTTGAGCTCGTGGGCCTTGCCCTTTGCGCGTTGTGTTCGATCGCCCATCATGTGCCTCCTCAGTGTTGACTCTCAGTTGGTTCTACCCGTTGACGCCTCGGGGGAACCAGGACGCACGAGCTGGTCGATGAATGCGAGCTTTCGCTCGACGGCGGCTGTAAGCACGAACGGGTAGAGGTCTGCCTCCCCCATGCTGCGGCTGATCGCGTTCAGCGCGTAGGTGAGCGGTATCCAAGCGTCGAGGATTCGCTCAAAGTCATCGTGAGCGCGGTCGGGTCGGGAGTCGAGTGGGGCCTGATCGGTGGTGGGGAGCGCTGGCCCGTTGATCTGCACGCCGTAGGCCGCGGCGGTTTGCACGGTGTCTCTGAGGTGCAGGTAGTGCGCGAACGTCTCGGCCCAGTCCTCCCAGGGGTGCATGGTCGCGTAGGCGCTCACATTCCGTTGCTCCCAGTCTTGTGGTGGACCGTCGCGATAGTGGCAGTCGAGCGCGTCCTGGTAGTCCTCGCGCTCGTCGCCGAACAGTTCCCTGCTACGCCGGATGAGAGCGGGATTTTGGTCGAGCAGGATCGGCTGGTAGTAGTGGCCGATCTCGTGGCGGAAGTGGCCGAGCACGGTGCGATAGGACTCGTGCAGGCGCATTCGCATCCGCTCGCGGTGCGACGGATCGGTTTCTTTGAGGTCGAGGGTGATGATGCCTTCGGCGTGGCCGGTGCTGACGGGTTGGTGGGCGCTAGTGCAGCGTTCCCAAAGTGGCTTGTCAATCGGCGGCGTTGGTGATGATCTGCTTGCGCGCTTACTGTTCGTCCGGTGCGGCAGCCCGGCCAGCATTGGCCGGCGCGTTCGCATTCAGGTCATGGGAGAAGCGGTTGTGGCCGCGACAAGCTCTGCCATGTCAGTGCTGTCTGTCGGCGCAGACGATCTCCGAGGACGACGCCGAAGGGCGCCTCGCGGAAGTCACCGGCTTTGCGTGCGTGCGTAGCGTACGAGGCTCCGCAGAAGCCAGAGGTCGAGTGCGAGGAACGGAAGGAACACGAGTCCCCACCAGTAGCCCTTCGCACAGAGGAAGACGGTGACGAACAAGATCCACGGGGCGAGAAGGGCGCGCACGACGATCACCTGTTTCACGTGCTTACGCGCCCACGGGTTGGTGCTACCGCGTCGATTCAAGGGGCCATACCTCGACAACGCCTTGAGCAACTGCGCACGGAGACCCAGATGCGAGCGCGATCGCCTCCTCAAGGGAAGGGGCCTCGATAAGCGCGAATCCAGCTATTGGGAGCTTGGAGTGCAGGTATGGTCCCGCAGCCGTCTCAACGCCCGTCCCGTCGTGATTGCGTACTTGCACCGGCTGACCAGCAATGCCCATCACTGCGCCACCAGCACGAAGACGCTCGTCGTGTACGTGTGCGGCATCGCGGACCGACTGATCGGTGCGGTTGTAGCCCGTCTCGTCTCCATAGCCGATGGTCACAAATGTCGCCATGAGCGCCTCCTTGGTCGTCCTGCGAAACCGCGCTAACGCTATGGTGATCTTACCCTTGGCCCTGCTGGACAAACGCCGGGGGCAGGAGGCAGACGCAGCCATTGTCATCGCACCAAACGAAGGAGGTCGACCATGACGATTCAGCGGATGGACAACGTCGGGATTGTCGTCGAAGACCTGGATGTCGCTATCGCGTTCTTCACCGAGCTTGGTATGGATCTGGACGGCGAAGCGCAGATCGAGGGACTCTGGGCGGACCGCACTGTCGGACTCGACGGCGTTCGCAGCGACATCGCGATGATGCGGACCCCGGATGGTCACGGCAAGCTGGAGCTGGCGAAGTACCATGCCCCCGCGGCTGTCAGCGCCGAGCCGGAGGACCCGCCGCCCAACACGCTGGGCCTGCACCGTGTCATGTTCGCCGTCGATGACATCGAGGACACCGTCGCCCGCCTGCGCGCTCACGGCGCCGAACTCCTCGGCGAGGTGGCGCAGTATGAGGACATCTACCGGCTCTGCTACGTGCGCGGTCCCGAGGGCATCATTATCGGACTCGCCGAGCAACTCGGCTGAAGCCTGAAGAACGCCGGTGGCGACACAGAGCACGCGGGACGCACGAGAGAGCCTGATCCAGCAACAAGCTCAGACCGAGTTCTGAAAACAACGCGCCCCTGCGGGACAAGCGGGCGTGTCCGCGAGCACCAACCCGAGTACCGCTCCGGACGAAAGAAAGAAGGTGTTCGAGCGGTCATCACCAACGCCGTCGATTGACAAGCCACTTTGGGAACGCTGCACTAGAGAGGAGGTCGAACGCGAGCCCGCCGGGGACGCTCTTGCCAGCTGCTGATCGGGAGCCGCATGTCGATGATCTCGAACAGCAGTCTGCCCTTGGCGGCCTCGGCGGCGGGGAACGCGGCGAGCCCTTCAGGGTCGTTGGCGGCAGGGCGGGTACGGGTGAGCACACAACTAGCGCACAGCTCGTCGTGTTCGGCCTGCCAGTTGCAGGCCGCGATCTCGCTGTTGGCGCAGCGTGCCGCGCCCTCCCCCGACGACGTGAAGCCGTTTGACATTGGGGGCGTAGGCGAGGGCGCTGCGGCAGTGCAGGCAGAGGTGGCTCTCGAAAGTCACGAGCCCGCCCGCAGACCGGACAGGCGAATGCGAGCAGCGTGCGCTAGGCGGTGGCTGTCTCGCCGATGTGCTCGCGCAGCTTGGCGAGTGTGGAGCGCAGCAGCCGCGAAACCTGCATCTGGGAGACGCCGAGCTGCTTGCCGATCTCTGCCTGGGTCAGCTCGTCCACGAACCGCAGTCTGTAGCACCCGCTGCTCGCGATCGGTGAGGCACGCGAGCGCGTTCTCGATCAGCATGTCGGTCTCAACGTGCTCGTAGCCGGCGTCGTGCTCCCCGAGGGTCGAGACGAGCGTGGTCTCGTCCTCCTCCCCACTCTGCACAGGCGCATCGAGTGATGCGGCAGTGTAGGCATGGGCTACCTGCATCGCGTCGAGCACGTCCTCTGCTTCAAGCTCGAGGTAGAGAGCGAGCTGTTGGACGGTCGGCTGCCTACCGTGTTCGCGGGAAAGGAGCTCGATGGCCTCTTGGACAGCCTTGGAGCGCTCTTGGGCGCCGCGGGCGACGTGTACGGCCCAGGAGCTGTCGCGGAAGTAACGGCGTAGCTCACCGAGGATGGTGGGGATCGCGAACGCCTCGAATGGCCGCCCGCGGGCAGGGTCGAACCTGTCGATCGCCTTGACGAGTGCCAGATTGGCTACCTGAGCAAGGTCCTCGTGTGGGAGCGATGAGTTCCAGTAGCGACGAGCGACCTTGCGCGCTAGGGGCATGTATTGCGTGATAAGCGCTTCGCGCGCAACACGATCCCCGCCGCGGGAGCGCTCGAACAGCGTCTGCATGGAGGGGTGCCAGCGCAACCTCCGACGCTCGAGGGGTGGGTGTGGGCTATCTGCCGTCCCTCTGGCTTGGTGGTCGATGGCAATTGTCGAGATCATGGTTGGGTTCGCTCTGCTCGCCGCTTTGGCGAGATGTGCGTAGGCTACCCGCGCTCAGCTGAGCGGAAACGCCGGTTTCCAACTCCATCCGACGCTTACGTCGAACGAGTGGTCAGGCTCGCCGGCGGCGTCTGAACGGTGCGCTCAGGTCCTGCTCTGTGAAGGGGCCGCTGGTGTCGTTTCCGGCTGCGTAACGGTAGAGCGCGACGGCGAAGATCTGGCGGACCACACCGCTCAGCGCTATCAGCGCCACGAAGACCGCTGCTCCGAGCGCGAACACCGCTATTCGTGCTCCTGGCGCATAGCGGGTGGCGGCGATCCCCGCGACGAACAGGACGAGTAGCGGGATGAACAGCAGGATTGTCCAGGCGGCGACGATCACGTTGCCGCTGATGCCCTCTCCCCAGCGTTGCTTGATCAGGTGGGTGGAGCGTTTCAGGGCGTGCGGGGCGCTGCCGCCTTCGCTCGCGAGGATCGGGATCGCGAACAGGCTGGCTACCGACCATGCGAGGCCGACGACTCGCGCGAGGATCGCGCCGGCGAGCGGTAGACGTCGCGCGAGTTGCTCGAGCACGACCCCGAAGATCGTCGCCAGCAGCGCCCATACGGCGAGCTGCGCGACACGGCTGGCGGGCACGGCGAGTGCTTGGCCGAGCGACAGACGCTGGCCCTGGAGGCCCGCGGATGCGGCTGCGGCGATCGCGGTGTTCAAGAAGGTGCTGATGAACATCAGCGGGTAGGCGAGGATCAGTGCGACGATCGCTACGCGCCCGTCGATCAGATGCCGATGTCCGTGGGCAGTGCTGCTGCCGACGCCCGCGACCCCGAAGATCACCGCCACCCCGATTGCGCCGAGAAGCGTGGAGAGCAGCGCGAGCGCGAGGATCACACGATCCTCGCGCACGACCTGCCAGGACGCCTTTGTCAGGCGCCAGGAGCGCGCGATCCGTCCTTCGTTGTTTTCACTAGAAGGCGCGGACATTGGTCCTCACCACCGTCCGTACCAGCGCCTGCGTCCACCGCCGGTTGGTGCGCCGCCGATGAAGAAGCCGATCAGCCACAAAAGGACGGCTATCACGAGCACGTACCAGAGGACGTGTGCAGCGAACCCGAAACCGCCGAGGATCGCGAGCAGCAGTATCAGCACGACGATTGCGACCATTCTCTTGCCTCCTAGAAGTTGACGGTAGGTGAACTACCCTGTTGGCGGCAGCTGCTAACCGCATGGGTTTAGCCCAGCAGCCTTGCCCAAGAGCTTGGTCGGGCGGGGCCACTCTTATCGCCTCGCGTGTAGGTGTGAATCGGTGAAAGGACGACAGCTGCTAATCAGCGTGATCAGTCGCGCCGGGGTGCGCGACTTGGTGGCGTCCCTCCGCGAACTCCTCGACGATCTTTGCGCAGAACGCTGGTAGGTCATCGGGCTTGCGACTAGAGACGAGCCCCTCGTCTACGACCACTTCCTCGTCTACCCATTTTCCGCCGGCGTTGCGGATGTCGGTTTGCAGGGAGGGCCAGGAGGTGAGCTTGCGGTCGCGCACGAGATCAGCCTCCACGAGTGTCCAGGGTCCGTGGCAGATCACGCCGACGGGCTTGCCGGCCGAGAATATCTCCTGCACGAACCGGATCGCCCGCTCGTCGGTGCGCAGCTGGTCGGGGTTGGCGACGCCGCCGGGGAGCACGAGGGCGTCGTAGCGCTGGGGGTCGGCGTCCTCGAGCGTCTCATCGACGCGGTATGTGGAACTCTTGTCGAGGTGGTTGAACGCTTGCACCTCACCGCTTTCTGGCGCGATCAGCTTCGGGGTGGCGCCTGCCTCTTGGACGGCTTTCCAGGGCTCGGTGAGCTCGACCTCCTCGACACCCTCCTGGGCGGTGAGAAATGCAATTGTCTTTCCCTCTAGGTGTGTTGACGCCATCTAGCGACTACCTCTCTTTCCTGACGATTCGCTGCCTGATTGCTACCCCTGCGCTCTGAATGACAAACGAGCGCCGGTCTTGGCGCCCTGCCGTTTGCCCTTGCGAGCTGTGGGTACTGGTTTCTTTGTTAGGGCGGTGCAGCGTGCCGTTGTCCAGCCGGTCGGAAGTGAAGGGAGCGTGTGTGCGGCAGTCAGTAGCTATCGGGCGGCCCGCGGCACCCAACCCGGCCTTGCCGGGCGGCCCTGGGCCTTCACCGCTACCGCCGGACCCGCGGCCGCCGACACCCGCTCCGCAGCCATCGCCGGTGCCACCTGACCCCGACCCACCGAGTATCTGATCTGTAGATGGTGGCCACGACCGTCAGCCATGTCGTGACAGTCATCGGCGGCATCGCACTCATGGTGGCGGCCAGACTGTTTTGGATGATCACACGAAGGCGATGAACGGCAACCAGCACTTGGCGGGGATCTAGCACAGGTGGCCGGCGCTGCGGCGCGCTGGCACCTGCTCAAAGCTCGTCCTCGCCCGCGCGATAGGCGACCTGCAGGAAGTCCGAGACGGTGTGTGCGACGAAGATCGTGCCCAGCGTCCGTGTGAGGCGAGGGGCGCCGATCAGCCCGAGCGTGAGGCCGGTGGCGACCCACTGCGCGAGACAGTAGGGGCACACCAACAGCTCTCCCGTGGCGAGGCGCAGCCCGTGACCACACGGTTCCTCCTCGACCTCGCCGTGGCCGCTTGCCTCTTGGAACCTGGTGAACGGTGCGCGTATGAAGCTCGTCACCTTGTCCTTGGCGATCAGGCGGCTGAGCTTGTGGCTGGCGATGCCGACCAGCAGCACGTCAGCGACGGCGAAGCGCTCGGGCAGTCTGTGGCCGCGTGCGCGCAGCGCCACGAGCGAGGCCGCCAGCACGCCGCCGTAGACGCCGGTGAGGGTCGCGTAGGCGCCCAGCGGGCGCTCCTGTCCGGGGGCGTAGTGTGAGGCGAGCGACGTGGGCTTGGCCGGGGAGCCGTTCGCAGTGTGGGGATCTGTAGCGCTCTCGGGCATGGCTGGGCTAGCTGCTCGTTTTGCCGCCCTTGCGCCCGGCGGCTGCCTTCTGTGCTTTGGTGCCGCCCTGGCTTGTCGCATGGCGTTTGGTGCCGGAGCCGGAGCTCTTGCCGCCGCGTTTGGAGGAGCCGGGGCTGTTGGCGATCTTTGCTGCGCGTTCCTTGCTCATCCCCTTTTCGCGGAGACCTTCGTACTGTTTGTCGTTCTTGACGCTCGGCCCGTGATCTTTAGCCATCGTGTGATCCTCCCGGTGATCGTGGAACGTGAAGCGATGCCCGTCAGTCCTCCGCGAACGCCCTGAATGCGGTGGTCATCTGCCGATCAGCATGTGCCGTCTCATCGGCCTGTGTCTGGTCCTCGCCGTCTTGCTTTGGCGCCTCGGGCTGGGGTAGCTCGGAGTTGACCTGCAGCACGATGCTCTCAAGGAAGTGGCGCAGCTCGGCTTCCGCGCCCTGCTGTACGTCGGCGACTTGGATGGCCGCTTTGCCCAGGTGAACCTCTCCCCAGCGGCTGTGCGGAGTGTCGAGCAGCCCGTGGACGCTTTGGAAGCGTTGCTTCCATGCCTTTGACCCTTTGCCGGTGAGCTCGACAGTGAGCGTGGCGTCTTCGATCTCCGCGCTGCCCCAGTTGATGTTTCGCTGCTCGGGAGCTGCCATGAGTAAGAGCTACCCAGCGAGGGCAGCTTTCAACACCAGATCGCCTGGGGGCCCCGTCCAAGGCCATAGGGCTGTCAGCTGAGGAGGTCAAGGACGGCGCTCTCGACCTGTGTGCGGGTTCTCGGCTTCGAGAGGTCGGGGCCGCCGGCGGGGAGGCTGTCGAGCCTCTCGGCGATCGTCACGCCGGCGTGGTAGCGGTCGATGACCCGTGGGTTGACGTAGGAGGCGCGGCACACAGCTGGGGTGTTGCCGAGATAGGCAGCGACGGTTTCGATCGCGCTACGGACCTTGCGCTCGCGCTGGGAACGGCTCGCCAGGCGCTGGTGGGTGGCGAGTACGACGGCCGCGAGGACGGTGGCGTTCCAGGTGCGGAAGTCCTTGGCTGTGAACTCGCCGCCGGTGTGCTGCTTGATGTAGGCGTTGACCTGCTCGGCGTTCACCTCTACCCACCGCTGGTGGCTGTCGTGGTAGGCGAGTAGCTGGGTTCCGCTGCGTCTGCGCTTGAGCGTGGCGAGAACCTGCATCGCCTGTGGGTCGGCGATCGCCTGGATGCGCCGCTGCCCGGACTTGGCGGGAAAGTCGAACACGATCTCCTGCTCGGTGATCGTGACGTGGCTGCACAGCATCGTGGTGAGCCCGTAGGACTCGTTGCGCTCGGCGTAGTCCTCTGATCCGATGCGAAAGAACCCGAGGTCGAGCAGCCGCACTGAGCAGGCGAGCATGACAGGGGCGGTCAGCTCGCCTGCGGTGAGTCTGGCTGCTCCGCGCCCGCTGGTGGGCTTGAGGTCGCGTACTACGCGGCGGCGCAAGCGCGGCAGGGCGTGGCCGAAGTCGAGCATCGAGTCGAACTTCTGCCGGTCGCGATGGCTGCGCCAACGCTCGTGGTAGAGGTACTGCTTGCGTCCAGCAGCGTCGAGGCCGGTGGCCTGCAGATGCCCGCGAGGGTCCATGCAGATCCACACTTCCCGCCACGCGGGCGGGATCGCCAAGGCGGCGATGCGTTCGAGCACCTCGGGATCGTCGATGTGCTGCCCGTCGGGGTCGAGGTACTCAAAGCCACGGCCGCGCCGCCGGCGGGCGACGCCGGGCGCGGCGCAGTCGGATCGTCTCAACCGCGGCATCGCCGCGATCAGCCTGCCGGCTCGAGCTCCCAGGCGACGGCGCGTGTCCATGCGCCGCCGCAGCCGGCAAGCAGCACAGGGAACGCGGTCAGGAACAAGCGTCGGCCGGCGAGCTCATCAGGGATGTTCAGCTCCTCGATGATGACCTTGCGGGCGCCGAGCAGTGTGACGTGAGCTGGTTCGCCCTTCTCGGTGCCGCCCCAGCCGCCGATGCTGAGCGCGTCGATCCCGACACCTGAGACGCCGAGCTTGACGAGCATCTCGGCGCCGTCGCCGGCCAGGTAGGGCCATCGCTTGAGGTACTCCTCGCTGACGGCGCGTTTGGCGCCCCAGCCGGTCATCAGCACCGCGATGTCACCGGCTTGCAGGTTCTCGACGCTCGCGCCGAGCTGCTCGGGTCCGATCGGCTCGCCGGCGCGCACATGCTCGCGCAGATCGAGGAACACAGCGGGGGCCGCGAACGCGGTGAGCGGCACCTGCTCGACGCTGGGGCCGTCGTCGTCGAAGTGGTAGGGCACATCGACGTGCGTGCCGGTGTGGGTGTTCAGCGTGAGCGTCTCGGCATTGAACCCCTCAGCTTGGCGACGGTAGTTGTGCTGGATGATGGGCGGGTCGTACTCTGCCCAGGCCGGGCCGTCGTGGCAGATGGGCTGGCTGAGATCCCAGAGCCTGTCGGTGTGCAGAAGCTGGCTCATGCGTGGCTTCTTAGTCGTGCGCCGGTGGGATCGATGCGCTTCTCCCCCAGCCGCTGCGCGAGCCGGGAGGCGAGCGCCATGATCGTGAGCGCCGGGTTCGCTGAGCCCTGTGTCGGCATCACGCTGCCGTCGCAGACGAACAGGTTGGGGACGCTCCAGGCGCGGTGGTCTTTGTCGATCACGCCGGTCTCGGGCGTCGCGGACATGGCGCAGCCGCCGACGAGATGTGCGTAGCGGTCAATCGTGAGGACGTCTTGCGCTTCGGCGGCGTGGAGGATTTCGTGGAGCTTGTTCTTGGCGTAGGCGATGTTCGCGCGATCGTTCTCACACTGCGTGTAGTCCAGGCGAGCGACGGGCATCCCGTTGCGGTCGGTGTCCTCGGCGAGCGTGACACGGTTCTCCGCTCTGGGGAGCAGCTCTGAGAGGCAGCCGATCGTGTACCAGTGGTTGTAGTCGCGCATGTACTCCCTGAGCGCCTGGCCCCAGTGTCCGTCGGCGAGGACGTGCTCGGCCCAGCCGATCGGCAGTGGTCCGACGGTCTGGATCGAGAAGCCGCGGGCGAACCCGCGTCCGGGGTCGGTCTCGTAGAACTGCTCGGAGTTGATCTCCGGCGGCGGCGCCTTGTACATCCGCATCTCCTGCGGGAAGCGCCCCGCGACCTGGGGTGCCCCCTGCACCATGATCCCGCGACCTACGAGGTCGTTCTCGTTGGCCAGGCCATTCGGGAAGCGGCTGCTGGTGGAGTGCAGCAACAGCCGTGGCGTCTCGATCGAGTAGCCGGCGACTGTGACTGCCTCGGCGGCCTGGAAGCACTCCTGCCCATCGTGGTAGTAGGTGACGCCGGTGGCGCGTCCGGTCTCGTCGGTCTCGATCCTCGTGACCATGCAGTCGGCGCGCACCTCGACGCCGTGCTCAAGCGCGTCGGGTATGTGGGTGATCAGCGGGGATGCCTTGGCGTTCACCTTGCAGCCCTGCAGGCAGAAGCCGCGATAAATGCAGTGCGGCCGGTGCCCGAAGCTGCCGTTGGCGATCCCGACCGGGCCGACGCGCATCTGGATGCCGAGCCTGCGGGCGCCCTCCCACGCCTTCAGCGCGCCCGCAGCGACGGGGTGTGGGCCGTGCGGATAGTCGTGCGGGTCGCCCCACGGCCAGAACTCGCCGGCGACGGGTAGCTCGCGCTCTAGGCGCTCGTAGTGCGGCTTGAGGTCCTGGTAGCTGATCGGCCAGTCGGCGGCTACGCCGTCGCGGGTGTAGACCTCGAAGTCGGAAGGGTGAAAGCGTGGCGTGAAGCCGGCGTAGTGGATCATCGAGCCGCCGACGCCGCGGCCGCAGTTGTTCTTGCCGAGCTCCACGGGGTCCTCCCCACCGATGACCCTGGGCTCGGTCCAGTACAGCTCGTGCGCGCCTGCCTCGTCTGAGACCCAATCCTCGTCGGGGTCCCAGAACGGCCCGGCCTCGAGGACGAGCACGCGCCAGCCCTTGCGGGCGAGGCGCTGCGCGAGCGTCGCGCCGCCAGCGCCCGCACCGACGATCAGCATGTCGACCGCCTCGTCGGGCCTGTAGCTGCGCATACGCTCGCGCCCTGGTACGCCCCTTCGGTGCGGGTCGAGCAGGAACGCCGAGTCGTTCTCAGGTGGACGAACGGCGCCCTTCAGCGCGACACGCAGCCGCTCTCTCACTCGACGCCCCGCTCGCGCACGTCCTTGACCGGATCGAGGGCGAACTCGGGTGGCTTCTCCCAGTGCTCGCGCTGTCCGGCGCCAAGGCGCGCAAACCCGCGTGGGTATGCGGGGCCACCGAAGCCGATCTCGTTCCACGCCCAGGGATGTGAGTAGAACGCGCCGAGCACACCACGCATGACAACGCCCCACGCCTTACTGATGGGCAGATCCCAGTCGAGCTCGCCTTCGGAGAACTGCTGCACGATCTCGTGCTGGAGCTCGGAGCTGGCATCGGCGAATCCGTCCTCGCAGCCGTGCTCGCGGGCGGCGTCGTCGAGGTTCGCGGCGACCTGCTGCCAGGTCTCGGGGTCGGGCGGCATGTCGTGGTGGCGGTAGCCGTCGAGCTGTCCGGCGTGCAGCTTGGCGTCGACCATCTCAAGCACGGGAATGCGCGGCTCTGAGTCCTGGCCCATCACGACATCGCAGAACGCCTGGAGCGTGCGCGCCTCCTGGTCGGTGAAGAAGCGGATCTCAGGGACGTTTGCCACACGGTCGAGCACCACCCGGCGTGTGAGGGGGTCCCAGTGGCTGGTGTCGGCGAGCACGTCGTAGTCGGGGTAGCGCCCACGCATCTGCGGTGTCGTACCGCGCTGCTGGCGCGGCAGCTCTGAGGGCGGGCCTGGCGAAGTGTCGGCGCCCTGCTTGGGGAGGTGCCCTACACCGCTGGAAGCCTCGGCCATCGCTGTCTCAGCGCTCCCGGTCGGCGAGCGCCGCCACCAGCCCCATCCCGCCAACCAAGGCGAGCGAGCCGGGTGCCAGCAAGGGTGGCCCCATCACGATGTTGTACAGCGGCTCTGAGAACCCACCGGGACGCTTGCGGACACCCTGGATGTGGGTGTAGACACCGATCAGCCCGTCGAGACAGTAGAGCGCTGAGATGGCGGGCAGCACGGTCGTGGCGGCGCGCTTGGAGCGCACGCCGGCGAGCCCGGCGGCGGTGAGTAGCGGAGAGAGCGCGACTGGGGTCCACATCCACTTGTCGCCGAAGGAGCCGCGGAAGTGCTCGAAGTAGATCTCCAGGCCCAGCGGCAGCGCGCTGGCGGCGGTAGCCGCGCAGAGGGTGCGCTGCGCTCGACCGCGCCGGAGGTTCCCAAGCAGCCGCCGTCGGCTCATCGGCCGGGTAGGAAATCGGGCAGCTTTTGGCGCAGCGATTGGGCGATGATGCGGCGGCTGCCGGGGTCGCCGTGCAGGATCGCCGAGGCGAATGAGCGGGCCTGCTCGATGGTGATGTGCGGTGGCAGCGGCGGCACTTCGGGGTCACAGCACACCTCGAGCACCGTGGGGCGGTCGCTTGCGAGCGCGCGGTCCCAGCACTCGCCGATCGCTTCGGGGTCGTCGGTGCGGATGCCGTTCAGGCCGATCATTTCCGCCCAGCGAGCGTATGGCACGTCGGGTAGTTCCTGGGACTCGACGAACTTGGGGTCGCCGGACATCGCGCGCTGCTCCCACGTCACCTGGTTTAGATCGCGGTTGTTGAGCACGAGCACGATCAGCCGCTGGTCTGCCCAGCGCTCGTGGTACTTGGCGATCGTGATCAGCTCGGCGAGGCCGTTCATCTGCATCGCGCCGTCACCGACGAGCGCGATCACGGGGCGGTCGGGGTGCGCGAACTTCGCCGCGATCGCATACGGCACGCCTGGCCCCATTGTCGCCAACGTTCCTGAGAGGGTGGCCATCATCCCAGCACGCAGTCGCACGTCGCGGGCGTACCAGTTAGCTGCAGAGCCGGAGTCGGAGGTGAGGATCGCGCCGTCGGGCAGGCGCTTTGAGAGCTCGTGAAAGATCAGCTGCGGGTTGATGGGCTCAGCGGGCTCGTGCGCGCGCTTCTCGATGACCTGCCACCACGCGCCGATGTTCTTTTCGATCTTCTCCCGCCAGCCACGATCCTGCTTGCGTTGCAGTAGCGGCAGCAGCGCTTTGAGGGTGAGCGCGCTGTCGCCTACGAGGTTGACCTCCATCGGGTAACGGATGCCGAGCATCTTCCCGTCGAGGTCGATCTGCACGCCGCGGGCCTGCCCCTCCTCGGGTAGGAACTCCGAATACGGGAAGCTCGAGCCGACCATCAGCAGCGTGTCGCAGTCCTGCATCAGGTCCCAGCTCGGGCGGGTGCCCAGGAGCCCGATCGAGCCGGTCACGAACGGCAGGTCGTCGGGAACGGCGGCCTTGCCGAGCAGCGCCTTGGCGAGACCGGCGCCGAGCGTGTCGGCGACCTCGATCACCTCCTGGGTGGCGTGCAGTGCCCCGGCGCCGACGAGCATCGCTACGCGCTCACCGGCGTTGAGCACGTCGGCGGCGCGCTGGAGCTGCTCGTCCTCCGGGGTCACGCGCGGGCGGGTGTAGCCGGGGCCGGAGTGAACGGTGCCGTGCGCGTGCGGCGGCGTGGGGACTGCTTCTTCCATCTGCAGGTCGTTGGGGACGATCACGCAGGTCACGGTGCGCTCTGCGAGCGCGATCCGCATCGCGCGGTCGATCAGGTGTCTGATCTGGCCTGGCTCGGTGGCCATCTGCACGTACTCGTGCGCGACGTCCTTGAACAGCGTGGTGAGGTCGACCTCCTGCTGGTAGTTGCCGCCGAGCCCGAGTCGTGCCTGCTGGCCGACGATCGCCACGACGGGCTGGTGGTCGAGCTTGGCGTCATACAGCCCGTTGAGCAGGTGGATCGCGCCGGGGCCGGAGGTGGCGAGGCAGACGCCGGCTTCACCTGTGAACTTGGCGTGGGCGCACGCCATGAACGCGGCCATCTCCTCGTGGCGGACCTGGATGAACTGGGGCACCTCCTCGCCGCCGCGGCCGAAGGCGCCCATGATGCCGTTGATCCCGTCGCCGGGATAGCCGTAGATCCGTTTTACTCCCCACTCGCCGGCGAGTCGCCCGAGTAGGTGGTCGGCGACGGTCTCGCTCATTGCGCTCCCTTTCCGTAGTGACGATCTTCGCTCTCACCGACCAGTAGAAATGCCAGCGACACGAACGCAACGGCGCTGAGCCCGAGCAGGCAGACGCCGATGATGGATGCGACGGCGCCGCTTGTCAGCGCCACTACCAGGACACCTGCTAGCAGCGCCGCGCACCCGACGCAGATGGCCAGCCTGTCCGCGGGGGTGAAGCGCCTAGTCGTCTTGTTCTGTCGCGTGCGCATGTCTTGGCTCCTACCCTTGTCCTCGGAGCCCAAAACGACCGCGGGCTTTCGTAGTTCAGGCGACGGGAGCACCAGCGTGCTTCCTGGCGCGGTGAGTGGCGAGCGGTGGGCGTTCCTCGACTGTGACGCGGCGGTTCTCCATCTGTTCGGGAGTGCTGGGACTGGGCGGCAGAATGATCGAGCTGCAGGCGTGCATGTCGGCGAACTCCTGGCCGAGGAACCGTGTTTGAGCGGCGATGAGGACGGCGTAGGCCATTGCTGAGAGGTCGCGCAGCGGCTGGTGGCGGTTTTGGCGTTCGCCGAGGTCGACCTGAGCGAGAGCGTCCAGGCTGCACGCGCGCCAGCTGTCGATCAGCATCGCTATCTCGACGCCGTAGCCGGCGCTGAACGGGATCTGTTCGAGGAGCGTGCGGCGGGCGGCGGTCTCCCCTGCGAGCGGCTGCTCGAACACGGCGAGCTCGGGGGCGTGCAGGTTCAAGAGCGGGCGGGCCATCAGCTCGGTGACGCGGCCGCCGCCTTCGGCGAGCACGGTGGCGCCGTTGCGGAACGGCCGGCGGAATGTTCCCTTGACGAGCTGTATCTCGGGGTCGCAGAGCAGCGGGCCGATCAGGCCGAGCAGGAAGCCCTGGTGGAAGTCCTCGGTGTCGGTGTCTGCGTAGGCGACGATTTCGCTGTTGGTGGCGGCCAGCCCTCGCCACATCGCGTCGCCCTTGCCCTGCGCCCGCCCGTACTCGGGGAGCAGCTCGCTCTCTTGCGCTACCTGGAGCCCGGCGCTGGCGGCGATGATGGCAGTGTCGTCCTGGGAGGCGGCGTCGATGACGAGCACCTCATCGAGCAGGCCGGCGTCCTTGAGGTACGCGGCGGTTTGGGCGATCGGCCCGATCGTGGCGGCGACTTCGCGGGCGGGCAGCAGCAGCGCGACCGTGTGCTGCTTGACGGCGAGCAGCTGCTTTAGGGGGAACTCGTTTGCGTAGTAGGTGCGGCGGGCGCGCCAGTTGTTGCGGGTGAGGTCTTGGGAGAGGCCGCGTGGAGCGCGCCCATCGGTGCGGGCCGATGTTCGGACCCTGACGCGGCGGCTGCGGTGGATGGTGATCCCTTGCTGGGCGAGTGCTTGGGCGAGCGCCTCGTCCTCGAGCGCTGCGCGTACCGGCAGTCCGCCGCAGCGCTCATAGGCGGCGGCGGTCAACGAGAGCGACGCGCCGGAGAAGTGCGGGTGTTCAACCGCGGCTTCTGCGCTCTGCTCGATCGCACTGGCGAGCCGCTGGGCGGCGCCCAGTTCGCGGGTGGCGATGGCCTGGGGGTCGAGTGCTTGGCGCTCTGTTGGGTCGAGTTCGATCAGCCCCCCGATTGCCGCGGCGCCCTGCTGGGAGAGCGCGAGCTGCGAGGAGAGCCAGTCGGGCGCGACGGTGCTGTCAGCGTCGGTGCTTGCGATCAGTCCGTGGAGGGCGCTGATCTGAGTAAGGCGACGGTGGGCGATGTCCATGCCGAGGCGACGGGCACGGCCAACGCCTTGGGGTCGCGGGAGCGTGATGGTGTGCACCGCCGGACGCAAGAGCGGGCTGGCTCCTTCGATGACTTGGAGGGTGTGGTCGCGGCAGCCGTCGAGGATCACGATCACCTCGAAGCTGCCAGCAGCGATGTCGCGCTGTTCATCGAGGGCGTGCAGGCAGGCGGCGATGCGAGGCGCCTCGTCGCGGGCGGGCACGACGACGATCGCCTGCAGTGCGGGGTCTGGTGGCGGGAGCGCGGCGAGGCCGGCGAGCGCCTGTGCGACCAGTTGGTCTGGTTGGCTCATGGCGCGCTTTCCCCCGCGGCGATCAGTTCGCGGCCGTGCTCGTAATCCTCGTCGCGGTCGTGGGTGAGCACGCCGACAAGCTTGTAGTGGTGTGAGTACCAGACGGTGAACGCGCCGTCAGGGTGCTCCTCGAACCTGCAGGTGTCGTGGCCGTCGCCCCAGGCGGCGTACTTGATGGTGTGCTGGCCGATGGTTGACCAGAAGCCGGGGACGTCCTGCCAGTGGGCGTCAACGCCTGCAAGGACCTGGCCGGCGATCTCGCCTTGGCCGAGCGCATCGCCCCAGTGCTCGACGCGCAGCCGCCTGCCGGCGGTGCGGTTGTGGGCGTAGGCGACATCGCCGACGGCGAGCACCCGCTCGTGGGCGCGCATCTGGGCGTCGGTGAGGATCGCTTCCTTGACGATCATCAGCCCGGCTTGCTCGGCGAGCCGTGTGCGAGGCTGCACGCCCATGCCGAGCACGACGTTCTCGGCCTCGATCTGCTGCCCATCGGCGAGCTGGACAATGCGACCGTTGTGCACAGCCGAGACCTTGACCCCCATCTTCAAGGTGACGCCGAGGTCTTCGAGCCAGCCATCTATGCGGGCGGCCGCGTCGGCTCCAAGGCGCTGCAGTTGAGGGGCTGGTTCTTGACTGAGAAGGGTTACGTGGACGCCGCGGATGGCGAGGGAGGCCGCGAGCTCGCAGCCAATGAACCCACTGCCGAGCACCACTGTTCGGATGCCAGGCTGGGCCTGGGTGGCGATGCGTTCGCTGTCGGAGCGCTCGCGCATCGTCTGTATCCGCGGGTCCTCCAGGCCAGGGAGATCGGGGCGTGTGGGCGCGGCGCCGGTGGCGAGCACGATCGCATCCGCGTGCAGACTGCTGCCGTTGACCGCGACGGAGCCCGTGCTCGTATCGATCGCGGTGGCTTCACAGCCGAGGCACAGCTCGATGTCCTGCTCGTCAAACCAGTCTGGTGACTCGATCGGTAGCTCACTCGCGTCGAGCTCGCCACGCAGGAACTCCTTCGTTAGCGGCGGGCGCTGATATGGGATGAGCTTCTCCTGGCCGATCAGCGTCACCGCGCCGCTGCCGCCATGCTCGCGGTAAGCGCGGGCTGTTGCCAGACCGCCCGCGCCAGCGCCGATGATCACGATCCGCTTCGGGATCATCGGCCGTCGAAGCGGTCGAGCCTGTACTCGTCGGTGCGCGCGTCGAGCGCGTGCCATACAGCGAGCTCTCCTGCGAGCCGGTCGTGAACCTCATCACCCGTGAAGGGCTCGTCGCGCCCAATGCCGCGCCAGCTGACCACCACCACACTCGCGCCGTAGCCGAGCTGCGCCTTGATCCAGCCGATCGCCTCATGCAACTGCGGGGGCTGTAGGTAGTAGAGGATCTCCGAGCAGACGATCAGCTCCCAGGAGCCGGGTGGTGTGTCTTCGGGGAAGCTGGCGCGCAGCAGATCCACGTTCCCGATGCCTGCGAGGTTTTGGTGGGCGAGTCCGATCGCGCTGAGGGAGAAGTCGATTGCGACGACGTGCTCGCAGCGGGCCGCGAGCAGCCTGGTGAATACGCCGATCGAGCAGCCGACCTCGAGGCACAGCCCGTGCGCTGACTTCGGTAGCGCGTCCAGGGTCGCCGCGTACTTGGCTTGCTCGTAGTCGCTTGTTCGATAGCTCCACGGGTCGGGGCTGTCGTGGTAGAGGCGCTCGAAGCGCTCGACTGCCGCGGCGGTACTCACGAGCGCTCCCTGTCGAGCAGGCTGGCACCGAGCTTGGTGATCTTGGGGTCCAGCCGGTGCTGGAGCAGGAACAGGTCGAGGTCGCGGCGGGCACGGTCCAGGGTGCTCGCCCCGATCAGCGCCCGTGACCCACAGACCCGTGCCGCGTGCGCGGAGATCAGCTGCGCGTTCTCGTACAAAGCGGCGCGGCATTCGACGGCGAGGACCGCCGGGTCGACGGACATCTCGGGCTGGTCGAGGATCGTGGTGGTGTGCTCGAGCCAGCGGTCGATCGTGCTTTGCGCGATCCGCATCCGTCCGAGGCTGTGGGCCTGCACCTGGTCGACCCGCTCGGGGTCGAGTGCCGCGATGGTCTCGGTGAGGATGCGGTCAGCGAGCCCGGCCCAGGTCGCTGAGGTGCGGATCGCATCGCGGGAGAAATAGGGCTCGCGGGAGAGCTCGCCTGGCTCGCCGAGCAGCGCGAGCACCGGGGTGTCCTCGAACTCGACGCGGTGGCTCTCCGAGGCGCGCAGCCCAGATGCTCGATACCAGCCGCGGTCGATGCTCACTCGGCTGGTGGTGTCTAGGTACACCAGGCGGCGGGAGCCGTCTTGGTCTGCGGCGATCACGAGAGCGCGCTGAACGCCGCCGGCGCCGGAGCAGAACGTCTTGACGCCGCGCAGCACGAGCTGGCCGTCGAGGTCATGTAGGCGGGCGGGCGCCCCCTCGCCCGTGGCCGGGTCGGCGCCCCACACGCCGAACAGCAGCTGACTTTGGCCGATCTGGCTGAGCTCGCTAGCGCGCAGCGGTTCGGGGCAGGCGAGCGTGAGACGCTCGATGCCGTTGAGGTGCCCGTCGAGGATGCGCGCGGTCGACGCATCCGCGCCAGCCACGGCGCGCACGAGCTGCGCTTCGTCGGCGAGCCCGCCCGGAGGTGGTGTGAGGGCGCCGGCGCAGGCGAGATCGGTGAAGTTCTCGGTCGGGAAACGCGGCTGACGGTCAAGCTCGCCTGCGCGGCCGGCGATAAGCTCGAGCGTTTGCCCCAGGCTCTCGCTGTTCGAGATGGGCGTATTCGCTGGGGGTGCCAGGGTGTTCATGCTGTGACTCCGCTTGCCTCGTAGCCCAGCGGGGAGAGAGCGAGGTGGTGGGCTCGGGCTACGGCTGTCAGCGCGCTCAGTAGTGCGAGGGTGTTCTGGCAGCCCGCTCGTTTGGCTCCGGGGCCGAGGGCGTCGTGCATGAGGACAGCGCCGCCGTCGATGAGTTGGTGGCGCGCGTGGTCGAGCATCGTTTGCGGTGGGTCGCCGCGCCAGTCGTGCGTGTCGATTGACCAGCCAACGAGCTGCAGTCCGAGCCGGCTGGCAACACGGCGGGTAGCCTCGGTGCAGACGCCCCACGGTGTCCGCCACAGCCGCGGCCGCACCCCGACACCCTCCAAGGCATCGAGTGCTTTCTCGGTGTCGTGCGCCAGCTCTATCTCGGTGAGCTCGGTGTGACGGATGTGACGGTGACAGTGAAGCTGAACGTCGTGTCCGCCGGCGAGCACCTGGCTTGCAATCTCGGGGTGTGAGAGCGCGCGCTCGCCGACCATGAAGAATGTTGCCTTTACCCGGCAGCGCTGGAGCTCGTCGAGCACCAGTGGCGTCCACGTTGGGTCGGGGCCGTCATCGAACGTGAAGCTCAGAGTGCGTGGCACGCTGCTGATATGCCCGAGCGATCTCAGCGGGAAACCAGCAATGGTCATGCCACTCATTGGTCTTGGTACTCGCGCAGGAAGCCCTCGAACAGGCGCCGGTGGCCTTCCTCATCATGGAGGATGGAGATCACCATGTCGTTCGTCACCGGGTCTGACTCCTCGGTGGCGTCGATGATCTCGTTGTAGTAGTCGATCGCTCCTGTCTCGGCCTGGATCACGCCCTTGATGACGTGCACGATGTCGGTCTGGCGCTCGGGCGGCTGCAGATAGGACTGTTCGGCTCCGAAGTCCATCGAGCCGGGCACGATTCCGTAGAGCTCCTTGATGCGGGTGGCGAACTGCGTGGCGTGTCCGAGCTCCTCCTGAATGTCCTCGCGCAGCGACTTGATGACCTCCTGCGCGCGCACGCCGTCCGGGTTCACCGAGTTGGCGATGTAGCTCATCACCGTCTCGATCTCCATCCAGTACGCCTTGGTGAGCATCTCGACGATCCGCTCACGCTCCTCGCGGGCGTCCTCGGCGAGTATGCCGTTACTGCTCTGAACTGCTGACATGGCTGGCTCCCTTCGCTGGCGGTCGCTGGTCCCGCGGTGGCTGATACACCGGAGCTACCCCGGTCTCGCCGCGGAGAATCGGCGACGTCTGGAGCGGCTGCGCTGGCGAGGTGGCTGAGGGCCTGCGAACCGCGCGCCTGCATAGCATGTGCGGCCTCTGCGATGCGGACACTCGATGACATCGGCGATTTCAGCCAGCCCAATGAGGGTGAGCTGGCTGACTTTCTTCCTGGGCTGCCGTTCGAGCTGGCGGCGGAGCTTGAAAGGCTGACGAGCAAGCACCTGCGCGAACGTGGCTTGGGGCGCGGCGAGTGGCCGAAGGCGCGGTTGACGGCAGCGTTGAACGAGCGCACCAAGCTACTTGTCGCGGAAGCCCTGTCGTTGGCCGCCGAATATGAGCCGGTTTCGCTGTTGACGTGTTTGGTTGGCGGCTACGAGAGCTTTCGGATACACCTGGGTTCGGTTTCATGGGGTGCCACGGGCAAGCTGGCGCTAGATAGCTCGCTCGTGGCATGGGCTCGCTCCGAGGCGGTGGCGATGCCATCGCTTGCGATCTCGCTGCGGCTGGCGATCGAGCTGGTCAGCGCTCGACCTCCGGCCGGGAACCGTCGCGCGAGCGGGGATGTCGTGACGGCGCTGTGGGCGTATGCGTATGAGCTGCTTCGCGTCGGCAGCATCAGCGACCTCGTTCACTACGGGGTCGTGGCAAGCGAGCTGTCAGCGCGCGGCGGCAGGCTGCTGTTGCCCGAGCTGGATGCGCCGCAGGAGGCTGTCGAGGAACGCACGGCGCAGCTGCTCCGACGGCACCCCGGACCCATTCGCGGCGATCTTCCACCGTGGGCGCAAGACGATGCCGCTGACCGCAGTCGAGCAGGAGAAGGAACGAGAACTGCTCGAGCAGCTGAATACGGCGATGGCGCAGGTGGCGGGGCTGGATCTGCCGGCGTGCACACGGGTCGTTGGCAGCCTCGCGGGGTTCGCGGGCGTGCGTGCGCCCCACCATCCGGGCGGCTATAACCCTGGCGGGCTGAACTTGGCCGCGGAGGATGATCTGGTCTCGGCGATGTCGTTGCTGCATGGTGAGGAGCCCGAGCGGATCAGAACGCTTCTTCGGTTCCTGTGCATCGAGCCCAAGGCGGAGTACCCGAACAATGGGGACAAGCCGTGGGTGTTCGGACGCTCGCGCTCCTATCAGGCGCGTCCGCTGGTGAGGGTGCCTGGGGAGCGTGACATCCTCTGGAGCGGCTTTCACACCTACTGTGCGATTGACGTGATCGTCGGGCTGCTGATCCATCAGAGCTTGCCGGGTGTTGAGCCTCGCAGTCCTCTCGGCTACGCGATGAACGAGTTCTCGACCTGGCGTGGGGAACAGTTCGAGGCGCGGGTGCTGGATGTCGTGCGAAGCGACCTGCGTCTGCACGCACGCAAAATCGACAAGCTGAACGGCAAGCGGCTGCAGCGAGCGAACGGCCAGGACCTGGGTGACATCGACGTGCTGGCGGCCGAGGCGGGTTCGCGGACGCTGCTGAACATCGACGCGAAGGCGAGCGTGCCGGCGCGCACCCCGCGCGAGATCGCCAAAGAGATCGAGCGCTTCACCGCCGCCGGAAAGGGAAGCGAAGCTGACGTGATACTCGAACGGGCAGCGCTCGTTGAAGCAAACATCGAGAGCGCGTTGGCGCAGCTCGGCGTCAGCGCTGACCCCGATGGGTGGCGTGTGCGGTCGCTGATCGTCTCGCTGGCGCCGCCGATCGCCGGGAAGCTAGGCGACGCCGTTCTACCGATGATCAGTTATGAGGAGCTGGAACGCCTGGACCTGTATGAGTGGATCACGCAGAGCGAGTGAGCGGTTCACGATCTGGAGGGCTCGCCTGAGAGGAGCGTTTGCTGGAGCGCGTCCTTTAGCTCGGTGAGCGATTCGTAGACCTCAACGGCACCGGCTTGGCAGAGCTCTTCCCTTGAAAAGCCGCCGGTCATAACGGCGAGCGTTTGCACGCCTGCTCGCTCGGCGGCTTGCACGTCCCAGGGTGAGTCGCCGATCATCACGGCTTGCTCGGGTCCCGCGCCGGCGCGCTCCAGCGCGGCGTTTACGAGGTCTGGCTGAGGCTTGGTGGCCTCCACGTCGCCGGCGCTCGTCCAGGCGTCGGCGAGCTCTCGTGCGTCCAGCAGGTCGATGTAGTGCTCGATGTCATCGGGCGGGGCGGAGCTGGCGAGGATGACCGTGTGCCCGTGGTCGTGTAGGGCTTTCAGTAGCTCCGTGGCGCCGTTCATCGTCTCGACCTCGCCGATCATCTCGCTGTAGCAGTCACTCTCCCGCTCTCGGATCTGGTCGCCGAGCCGTTGCTCGACGTCCTCGTCGGTGAGCGCTTGGACGAGCTGGTCGCCGCCCATTCCGATATGCCGGTGCATACGCCAGATTGGCAGCACGATCCCGTGCTCGCGGAACGCGCGATACCACGCGAGCGCGTGCTGGTAGTTGGTATCCACGAGGGTGCCGTCGACGTCGAGGATCACGGCGGTCATGACAGCACGCGGGCGTCGTCGGATCGCATAGCTCTAGTGGGCGGGCACGGCATCGGCGTGGGTTGCTCCTCGGCACCAACCCCACCGAGGGCGGCGACGAGCGCCAGGCGCAATAAGAAGCGGTCGCGGCCGCTCGGCGCCTTCCTTCAGGCAATCCATCCTGGCCCCCTCGCTGCGGCGTGGCTATCTGCGTGCGTGCTCATAGCGCGCGCAGGGCGGGCAGCAGCTCCCGCTCGGCCCACTCGATGAACTGCTGTTGCTGCTCGCCGCCGATCTGGACGAGCGCTACCTGATCGAAGCCCGCGTCGAGGAACGGCTTGATCTTCTCTACGTGCTCTTGCACGTCTGGCCCGCACGCGAGCTGCTCTGAGACCTGCTCAGGGGTGACGAACTGGGTGGCGCCCTCGAAGGCATCGGGATTGGGTAGGTCGGCGTTGACCTTCCAGCCGAGCCCGAACCACCGGAACTGCTCGTGGGCGCGCTTGACCGCCGTGTCGCGGTCTGGGTCATACGCCACGGCGATCTGCCCGACCCGCGGCTTGCCCTGCCCGCCGGCCTGGTCGAACATCTTCCCGAGCTGCTCATCGGGTTCGACGGCGATCATCGCGTTGGCCTTCTCTCCGGCGAGCCGACAGGAGTCCTGGCCCGAGACGGCGACGCCGACCGGGACCCGCTCATCGGGCAGGTCCCACAGCTTTGCGGTCTCCACGTCGAAGTGGCGGCCGCGATAGTTGACCGGCTCGTCCCCGTCGAACAGGGCGGCAATGATGTCGATCGCCTCGCTGAGCATCTCGTGACGCACCCCGACGGAGGGCCAGCGCTTGCCGACGACGTGCTCGTTGAGGTTCTCCCCTGCCCCGAGCCCTAGACGGAACCGGCCGCCGGAGAGGATCTGCATCGTCGCGGCCTTCTGTGCGATGACTGCCGGGTGGTAGCGCAGCGTGGGACAGGTCACGTAAGTCATCAGGCCGATCCGCTCGGTCGCCTGCGCCGCGGCGCCCAGTACCGACCACGCATACGGGGAATGCCCTTGGGAGGCCAGCCACGGCTGGTAGTGGTCAGAGATGACCGAGAAGTCAAAGCCTGCCTCCTCTGCCCTGGCCAAGTCTTTGACGAGCTGGTCGGGCGCTGACTGCTCGCACATCATCGTGTAGCCGAACGCGGTCACGAGGTGTGTCTACCCGAGCGGCCTCTTTTCAAGCTGGCTTCACCGCAGGAGCTGATGGTGCCGTCGCCTTGCTGTGTTTGCGTGCGTGTCGATTGCTACACGGGGACTGTGGGTAGAGGGCAAACGTCGGGTCGCTTAGCGGCCGACGCTGAGGTTGACCTAGAGCGAGGCGGTGGTGATGAGCGAGAGCGTTGAGACCGGCACGATCAAGACGAAGATTCCTGCGCGTCTTGACCGTTTGCCGTGGTCGCGGTTTCACTGGATGGTGATCGTCGGCCTCGGGACCGCTTGGATTCTCGACGGGCTGGAGGTCAACGTTGTCGGCTCGATCTCAAGTCGCATCTCAGAACACGGAGCCGGGACGGGCCTGAGCGCAGGCGACGTGTCCGGCTGGGCAGCGTCGCTCTACATCGCGGGCGCGTGCGTCGGCGCGCTCATCTTCGGCCAGCTGACTGATCGCTTGGGGCGCAAGCGGCTGTTCATGGTCACGCTCGCCATCTACCTGACGGGGACAGTGCTGACGGCGCTTACCTTCTCGCCCGCCTGGTTCTTCGCCTGCCGGTTTCTGACGGGAATGGGCATCGGCGGTGAGTACAGCGCGATCAACTCCGCGATCGACGAGCTGATCCCCGCCCGCCAACGCGGACGGGTAGATGTGTCGATCAACGGCAGCTACTGGCTCGGCGGGATCGGCGGATCGCTACTCGCGGTGTTCCTGTTGAACACCGCGATCTTTCCAATCAACGTTGGCTGGCGTCTGTCGTTCGTCCTCGGTGCTGTGATCGGCCTGGCGGTGCTGCTCGTGCGCCGCAACGTGCCCGAGAGTCCACGCTGGCTGTTCATCCACGGCCGCGAGCAGGAGGCCGAGAAGATCGTCGGCGAGATCGAGGAACGGGTCAGCGAGGAGACCGGCGGGGAGCTCCCCGAGCCGGAGGGGGAGCCGTTGACGGTGCGCCAGCGCAAGACGATCCCTCTGCCGTTGATCATCCGCTCGGTGGTGAGCATGTATCCACGGCGCTCGATTCTTGGGTTGTCCTTGTTCATCGGCCAGGCGTTTTTGTACAACTCGATCCTGTTCGGGTTCGGGAACCTGTTGAGCCTGTTCTTCCACACCCCGTCGGGGAACGTCCCTTACTACCTCGCGGTGTTCGCCGCCGGGAACTTCGCCGGCGCATTGATCCTCAGCCCCCTGTTCGACACGGTGGGCCGCAAGCCGATGATCGCCGGCACCTACCTGCTCTCCGGTGCCCTGCTGATCGTCACGGGCCTGCTGTTCAAGGCTCACGACCTGACCGACATCAGCTTCACGGCGTGCTGCTGCGTGGTGTTCTTCTTTGCCTCCGCCGGCGCGAGCGCCGCCTATCTCACCGTCTCCGAGATCTTCCCGCTCGAGACTAGGGCGCTGTGCATCGCGGTGTTCTACGCGATCGGCACGGGGATCGGCGGGGTGATCGGCCCGCAGGTGTTCAGCCGTCTAATCAACACCGGCAGCTACGAGCAGGTGTTCATTGCGCTCAGCTTGGGGGCGGTGATGATGATCCTCGGTGGGCTTGCTGAGCTCCTGTTTGGAGTGAAGGCCGAGCGCGAGAGTCTTGAGAGCATCGCCAAGCCGCTCACCGTCGAGGATTCAGCGACCGGGGTCCTCCCCTCACCGGCAGGATAGGCCGGCAGACCGTAATGGAGCCCATTGTCGTCGCCATCACCGGCGCGAGCTCAGGGGTTGGGCGCGCGACCGCGCAGGCATTCGCGCGTGAGGGCGCGACGGTAGGGCTGATTGCCCGCGGCCGAGAAGCGCTCGCGGCCACCGCGAGGGAGGTCGAGTCGCTCGGGGGACGGGCGGTGCGGCTCGAGTGCGATGTCGCTGATCCGCAGGCGCTCGAGGCTGCGGCCAACGAGCTTGAGCAGCATGGCGAGATCGAGGTTTGGGTGAACAATGCGATGGCGAGTGTGTTCGCCCCGACGTGGGAGATCACCGCCGAGGAGTTCCGCAGGGTCACTGAGGTCACGTTCCTGGGGGTCGTGTACGGGACGCTGATCGCACTGGCGCGGATGCGCCCGCGCGATCGGGGCGTGATCGTGCAGGTAGGGTCGGCTCTGGCCTACCGTGGCATCCCTTTGCAGAGCCCTTACTGCGCGTGCAAGCACGCGATCCAGGGGTTCACGGAGTCGCTGCGCTGCGAGTTGATGCACGAGGCGAGCAATGTGCGGGTGACGATGGTGCAGATGCCGGCGCTGAACACGCCGCAGTTCGACACGGTGCGCACCCGGCTACCGCGCCACCCGCAGCCTGTGCCGCCGATCTACCAGCCCGAGGTCGCGGCACGGGCGATCTTGGCGGCCTCACGCGAGCCGGCGCGGCGTGAGTGGTGGGTGGGCGCCTCCACGGCGATCACGCTGCTCGGCAACGCGATCGCCCCCGGTGTCGCAGACCGTTACCTGGCGAGGACCGGGTTTGGCTCCCAGCAGACCGATGAGCCCGTGCAGCCTGACCGGCCGGACAATCTGTTTGCGCCTGTGCCTGGTGAGTGGGCGGCACATGGCGACTTTGACGATGAAGCCAAGCCGCGCAGCGTGCAGTGGGAGCTGACTAGACATAGGCGGCTGCTTGCCGGCGGCGGCGCGGTGGTGGTGGTGACTGGCTTGCTTGGGTTGGGCGCGATGCGCCGGGGGCGATGAGCGAGCGGGCGCCGGCGATCGGCTCCTACGGGCTGATTGGTGACTGCCACAGCGCCGCTTTGGTTTCGGCGGAGGGTTCGATCGACTGGTGCTGCCTGCCCCGGTTCGACAGCGGTAGCTGCTTCGGTCGGCTGCTCGACCGCGAGCGCGGTGGCTTCTGCTCGGTGTCCTTGGCAGACGGCGAGGCTGAGTGGCGAGGCAGCAGTTACCTCAAGGACACGCTGGTGTTGGAGAGCGTGCTCGAGGGCGCGCGGGGCATGGTGCGGGTCAGGGATTTCTTTGTGATGCGTGAGCAGGGGGCGCGTGAGCCGCGCCGCGAGCTGATCAGGATCGTGGAGTGCGAGCGCGGCAGCGCCGGGGTGCAGTTCGAGGTGGTGCCGCGGTTTGACTACGGGGCTGTGCGGCCGTGGCTGCGGCGCGCGAGTACAGACGCCTTCACAGCGATCGGCGGTGACGACGGGCTGCTGGTGTGGAGCGACGGCGAGCTGGCCGTCGAGCAGGAAGGGTTGGTCGCGCGCCGCGAGATACACGCCGGGGAGCGTCTGCGGCTTTCGATCCGCTTCGTGCGCCCGCACCTGCTCGAGCACGAGCCAAGCACGATGGAGGCCGGGGACATCGACGCCAGGTTGCAGGAGACGGTTAGCTGGTGGCAGGACTGGCGTGAGCGCCTGCACGAAGACGGTCCTGACATGGAGGCGATGGTGCGCTCGGCCCTGACGCTGAAGGCGCTCACCTATGCGCCGACCGGCGCGATCGTCGCCGCGGCCACGACCTCGCTGCCGGAGACGCTCGGCGGGGAGCGCAACTGGGACTACCGCTACAGCTGGGTAAGGGACTCGACCCTTGCGGCACACGCGCTCGCGGATCTCGGTTGTGAGCGGGAGGCCAGGAGGTTCCGGCACTTCATCGTGCGCAGCTCCGCGGGGCACGCCGAGGACCTGCAGATCGTTTTCGGGATCGGCGGGGAGCGGCGGATCGGCGAGGAACAGCTCGACCTGGAGGGCTACCGCGGCTCGCGGCCGGTAAGAGTCGGCAATGGCGCAGCCAGCCAGCTGCAGTTGGACGCGCTCGGGGAGATTCTGAACCTCGCCTGGCGCTGGCACCGACGCGGGCACTCCCCCGACGATGACGAATGGCGGTTTTTCTCAGAGCTGGTGAGCACCGCCGCGGAGCGATGGTCTGAGCCTGACCGTGGCATCTGGGAGTGGCGCGGCAAGCCGCGGCATTTCGTTCACTCCAAGGCGTGCTGTTGGGCGGCGCTGGACCGCGGGCTGGGTCTCGCCGAGGAGTGCGCTCGCCGCGCGCCGACCCGCCGCTGGAGGAAGGTCCGTGAGGAGATCCGCGAAGCGATCGAAGCTCACGGGTATGAGCAGGCGCGTGGCGTGTTCGTGCAGTGCTTCGATGAGCACGCACTGGATAGCGCGCTGCTGTTGCTGCCGGTCGTCGGGTTCGTCGCCTTCGATGACGAGCGGATGCTGCGCACAACCGACGCCGTGCACGAGGAGCTGGCCGCAAACGGCTTTCTCTACCGCTACCGCGAAGATGACGAGCTGCCCGGCCAGGAGGGCGCGTTCCTTGCCTGTTCCTTCTGGCTGGCGGAGTGCTATGCCCGCCAAGGCCGTCTGGCCCAGGCGCGGGAGGTGTTTGACAGGGCGATGGGCGCCGCGAACCCGCTCGGCTTGTTCTCAGAGCAGATCGACCCCGACAGCGGGGAGCTGCTCGGCAACTACCCGCAGGCGCTCACACACCTTTCGCATGTCGCGGCAGCCGTCGCGCTGGCAGAGACAGCCGGTCGCGGCGCAACTGAGACGGTTTGAGCGACGAGTGTTTGGGTAGGAGACTGAGCATGGAAGTCGGAGCCTTTTTCATCCTCGTGATCTTGTTGGTCGTGCTCGCCGTCCTTGGCGGTGGCTTCTACGCTTTGACGATGTGGCTGCGCGGCAAGAAGCTGGCGCCCGAGGGCGATCAGATCGAGGGCGAGCAGGAGCAGCGCCCGCGGCCTGAGCACGTCGAGGTCGAGAACGAGCAGAACGCTCGCTTCGTCGGCACGCACTAGGCGACCCCGACACGGAGCGGGTCGGTGGATAGCGCAGACGCCGAGACCCCCGCCCTCCCCATAACGCGCGGGGAGCGGCCTGTCGTCGAACAGCTCTCGGCGAGGGCCTTCACGATCCCCACCGACGCGCCCGAGGCGGACGGCACCTTGAGCTGGAATGCCACGACGGTCGTGCTCGTGCAAGCACACGCCGGCGGACGCACCGGCCTTGGCTTTAGCTACGCGGCGGGCGCCGCTGGCGCACTGGTGTCCGAGCTGCTCGTTGATGCGATCGTCGGCCGTGATGCACTTTCGCCTCCGGCGGCATGGGCTCGTATGCGCAGGGCGGTGCGCAACATCGGCTATCCAGGGGTCGCCTCGAGCGCGATCTCAGCAGTTGACATCGCCCTGTGGGATCTGAAGGCACGTCTGCATGGCGTCGCGCTCTCCACGTTGCTTGGGCGGGTGCGCGAGCGGGTGCCGGTGTATGGCAGCGGTGGTTTCACCTGTTATTCGCCGGAGCAGATGGAGCGCCAGCTCACCGGCTGGATCGAGCAGGGCATCGGAGCGGTGAAGATGAAGGTCGGCTCAGAACCCGACCGCGACCCTGAGCGGGTCCGACATGCCCGTGCTGTGATCGGCGAGCACACAGAGCTGATGGTTGACGCGAACGGCGCTTACAGCCGCAAGCAGGCGCTGCAGCTGGCCGAGACCTTCGCCGGGGAGGCGGGCGTGTCGTGGTTTGAGGAGCCGGTGTCCTCTGATGACCTGGAGGGGTTGCGGCTGTTGCGCGATCGTGGCCCGGCGGGTATGAGCGTCGCCGCGGGCGAGTATGGCTATGACCTTTTCTACTTCCGGCGGATGCTCGAAGGGGGCGCCGTCGATGTGTTGCAGGCGGATGCGACGCGCTGCGGTGGGATCACACAGATGCTGCAGGTCGGTGCGCTGTGCGCAGCCCACGGTGTGCGCCTGTCGGCGCACACCAGCCCAACGATCCACGCGCATGTATGCGCGGCGATTGAGCCGCTGGAGCACGTGGAGTATTTCCACGATCACGCACGTATCGAGGAGCTGCTGTTCGACGGCACGCCGCCGCTTCGGGACGGAGCGCTGTGCCCAGATCCCGCCACGCCGGGGATTGGTTTGGCGCTGCGCGAGCACGAGGCGGAGCGCTACGAGCGCTGATGGGAAACACACACCATGCCTACGAGCATGTGCAGGGCATCTATTTCCCGATCGCGGTCGGCGTGTTCGTGCTGGTCGTCGGGACGCTGCTGGTGCTGCTCGTGCGTGGCGCGCGGCGGAGCACGCCGGGCGGAGGCTCGCAGGCGCTCCTGGTCGAGGTCGTCTATGCCTGCGTGTTGGCGTGCGTCGCCGGGTTTCTGGTGTGGGTGACGTTCACCGCTGAGACGCCGATCGACCGCACGGTCGCCGATCCGGGGCTGCGGCTGAAGGTGATCGCCGCGCAGTGGAGCTGGCGCTTCGTATACCCGGACGGCGTGAGCGTCGCCGACATCGACACCTGGCACCCCGCCGCGGCGTATGTGCCGACCGGGACTGAGGTCGAAATCACCGGCACCTCTGAGGATGTGATCCACGGCTTCTGGATACCTGAACTGCACTACCAGCGGCTGTTCGTGCCGGGCTACACGACGCACTTCGATCTGCTTTTCCAGAAGCAGGGTTACTACGGCGGGGAGTGCTCGATGTTGTGCGGTGCCGATCACAGCGAGATGCACTTCGCCGTGCAGGCGGTGAGCCCGCAGCGCTTTCGCGCATGGCTTGCCGAACAACGCGGACACGGGGGCGCGAACTCGTGAGCACCGTGGCACTAGGAGCCCGTGTGGCCTCGAGCACGCTGGCCTCCACCGACCACAAGCGGATCGCTCGCACGGCGTGCGCGGTCGCGTTCCTGTTCTTCCTCGCCGGCGGCCTGTTGGCACTGTTGATGCGAAGCCAGCTCGCCGCGGATGGCGGTGTGGTCTCCCAGCAGACATACAACGAACTGTTCACGATGCACGGCTCGACGATGGTCTATCTCGTGATCGTCCCTGTGGCGCTCGCCGTCGGTATCTATTTCGTGCCGCTGCAGGTCGGGGCAGCGGAGATCGCGGGGCCACGGGTGACGCTCGCCGGCCTGTGGATGTACGTGTGCGGCGGCGCTCTGATGTGGTCGGGGTTTCTCACCAGCGGCGGTGCCGCGAGCGCCTCGTGGGGAGGCTTCGATCCGCTCTCTGAATCCATCCACTCTCCTGGCAGCGGCATGGAACTGTGGATCTTCGGAGTGATGCTGGCGACTCTCGGCCAAATCCTCTGGGCGGGGTGCATCCTGGTCACGGCGCTGCGCGCCCGCGCGCCCGGCATGACGCTGATGCGGATGCCCGTGTTCACCTGGACGATGGTCGTGACGTGCTTGATGGTCGTGTTCGGGTTCCCCGCGCTGCTGCTCGCGCTGGGGTTGCTGTGGGCGCAGCGGCACTTCGGCGGCGTGCTGGTTGGCGGCGCCGGCGCCGTGGACTACCAGGCGCTGTTCTGGTTCTACGGGCACCCCGTCGTGTATGTGATGTTCTTCCCGTTCGTGGGGATGGTGGGTGAAGTGCTCGCCACCTTCTCATCGAGACGGTTCTTTGGCTACTCGGCCTTTGTGGTGGCGCTGCTCGCGTTCGCGGGCCTGTCGATGACGGTGTGGGCGCACCATATGTTCACCTTCGGGGTGCTCTCGAATAAGTATTTCGCGCTGACCTCGACCGCTTTGATCGTCCCTGCGGGCGTGGAGTATTTCGACTTCCTGGCGACGATCTGGCGCGGCAGCCTGCGCTTCACCACCGCGTTCCTGTTCGCGCTTGGCTTCCTCGTGCAGTTCCTGGTCGGTGGCTTGACGGGGGTGATCCTTGCCTCCCCCCCGTTGGACTATGGGCTGAGTATGTCGTATTTCGTGGTGGCGCATTTTCACTACACGATCTTTGCGGGCAGCGCGTTTGGATTGTTCGGCGGCATCTACTACTGGTTTCCCAAGATCACCGGCGTGATGTTGCGCGAGCGCCTGGGCAAGTTGCACTTCGTGCTGATGGTGATCGGGACGAACGTCACGTTTTTCCCGATGTTCATCCTTGGCGCGGAGGGTATGACCAGGCGGATCGCGCGCTACCCCGCCTCGACGGGCTGGCAGGGGCTGAACATCTTGGAGACGGCGGGATCGGTGGTGATCGCGCTCTCGGTGCTCGTGTTCGTCCTCAACATGCTCGTCTCGCTGCGCCACCGGCGGCCTGCTGGCGATGACCCGTGGGGGGCGCACACGCTCGAGTGGGCCACGAGCTCCCCGCCACCGCGGCACAACTTCGATGCGCTGCCGCCGATCCGCTCGTATGCGCCGCTGCTCGACCAGCGCGAACGGGCCGAGGTAAGGGCATGAGACGCGCCGCAGTCGTGCTGATCGGCTGGGGGCTGTGGCTGGGTGTTCTGACGGCCGTGCAGGCGGCGTTCGCGCCGAAATTGATCCAGTTCTCGATCCCCGTCATCGCCAGCGCGGCGTGCGTGATCGCGGGCTTGGCGCTGTGGGTGCTGGAAGCGCGCCAAGGGCAGCAGGAGCGTCCGCGGCTGATCACCGACAGCTCAGTGGCGACGGTGACGCTGATCGTTGGGTTGGCGGTGGCGCTGCTCGGCGCGGGGTTCGGGCTGTGGCTGATCCTGATCGGCGTTGGGATCACCGCGCTCGGCTTTGGCGGGATTGTGCGTGAGCAGCGCGCACGCACGCTGCGCAGGGAGGGCTCGCGGTGAGCACCCAGCCGCCGACCCTCGGCCGCCTGCTCGGCAACTGGAGCGTGGACCCGGTGCTGCTCGCCGTCTGCTTGTTGGCGGTGAGCTTGTACGTGTGGGGCATGGTGCGTTCTCGCAGACGCTGGCCGGCGTGGAGGCTGGCGTCGTTCACCGGCGGGCTGCTCGTGCTGCTCCTCGCGTTGACCTCGGGCATCGACGAGTACGCCGACGAGCTGCTTTCGATCCACGTCATCGAGCACCTGCTGCTGATCCTCCTCGCGCCAACGCTGATCCTATGGGGAGCGCCGGTACGGCTCGCGTTGAGCGCGTCGCCGCCCGCCGCCCGCCACGCGATCGGTGCTCTGCTGCGCGGACGCTGGGTGCGGCTGTTGACGCGCCCAGCGTGCGGGTTCGCGCTGTTCACGCTTGTCGTGCTCGGCACGCACCTGACGGGCGTCTATGAAGCGGCCCTGCGCAACCAGACGATCCATGCTCTCGAGCACGCCGCCTACTTCTGGTCGGGGATGCTGTTCCTACTGCCGCTGTTGGCCGCCGACCCGATCCCGCACCCGCCCGGCGCGATCACCAGGTTCTCGTGGCTGATGGCCGCGATGCTCGTCATGTCCGTGCCGGCCGGGGTGTTCCTGTTCGAGACGCGCGTGCGCTACCCGTTCTATCTGGCGCCCGCGCGGGCACTTCACACCTTCGCGCTCTCAGACCAGCGCGCCGCCGGAATGCTCATGCTCGTCGCCGGCGGCGTGGCGATGGGCGCCCTGGCGATCGTGGTCGCAATGGGCGCGATGATCGCCGAGGAGCGACGCCAGAGGCGCCGCGACGCCTACCTCCCCGCGGATGGACAACCCGCGCCAGCGAGGGAAATGGCGGGCATATGAGACGCCGCCTGATGGCCATCGCGGCGGTCGTGTGCGGAGCGCTCGCGCTCGTCGACTTCGCCGCGCGATGGGATGCGAGCGCCACGCCGCTCGGCAAGCCGGTGAGCGTGCCTTCCTCGCTGGTGGTGCAGGGCCACTCGCTGTTCGAGTCTTCGTGCGCGGCCTGCCACGGCATCTCCGCGCAGGGCATCCGTGGCCGCGCGCCCAGCCTGCACGGTGTCGGCGCGCTGGCGGCGGACTTCTATCTGGAGACCGGGCGGATGCCGCTCCCGAGCCCGAAGGCACAGCCGCTGCGAACCTCGCCGGCATTCCCGCAAAGCAAGATCAAGGCGCTGATTGCCTATGTCGCGTCGTTCGGCGGGCCGGAAATCCCTGTTGTGCACCCACGGCAGGGGTCGCTCGCGGAAGGCCAGCGGCTGTTCGGGCTTGACTGCGCGGGCTGCCACACGATCCAGGGGCAGGGCGGGATCGTGACCGGCGCGATCGTCCCATCGCTGAACGAGGCGACGCCGACACAGATCGGGGAGGCAATTCGGATCGGCCCGTATGTGATGCCGCGCTTCAGCGAAGGCGAGCTCTCCACAGCGGAGGTGAACTCGCTCGCACGCTACATCCACAGCATCCAGCACCCAGACAACCTTGGCGGCTGGGGTATCGGGCGGATCGGCCCGATACCCGAGGGAATGGTCGCCTGGCTTTTGGCTGCTGTGGCGCTGCTGTTGATCGCAAGGCTGCTCGGCGAGCGCACCAGCGAGGAGCCAGAGAGTCCTCGACATGCGGGTGGCGGCGCATGAGCCGCATCTGGAGGATGATCGTGATGCTCTGGGTGTGGCGCACAGGTGGCCTACGCGCCCACCGCCAGCAGGAGCCCGATGTGGACCCGTCAGAGCGCCACACGGGCGCACCGGCGTGGGCTGAACGTGTCGTGGCGCTGCTGTTGTTGCTCGTCCCGGTCGCGGCGCTCGCGTTCGTCGCTCTGTTCACCCTGCACCCGAACACACAGCTGCTCGGCCTGACGCTTGGGGTCACGCTCGCGCTGCTCGCGGCGGCACTTGTCCTCGCCGGGCGTTGGCTTGTGCCGCAGGAGACGAAGGTCGAGCAGCGCCCTCGGCTCGCCGACCCGGAGGCTGCTCGTGAGGTCATCGAGCAGGCCGCCGGGGGTGTGGAGGGAATCACGCGCCGACGGCTGCTCGCCGGGGCTGCTGGGGTCGCGGGCGCTGGGCTCACGGCGGCGGTGGTGATCCCTGTGGTGGCGCTCGGGCCGGGCCTGGAGGAGCAGCTGAGACGCACACCGTGGCGGGCAGGACGCGCGCTCGTGGACGAGCAGGGCAAGCCGATGCTTGCGGCCGACATCATCGAACGGAGCTTTCAGACGGCGTTCCCGCAGGGCGCCGATCAGGAGAACCTTGGCTCTCCTGTCGTGGTGGTGCGTGTTGACCCCGCGACGCTGCGGCTGCCCGCCGGGCGTGCGGGCTGGGCGCCGCAGGGCATCCTTGCCTACTCGAAGATCTGCACCCACGCGGCGTGCGCGATCTCGCTGTTCCGCGACCCGCTCAGCCCGTCCACCGAGTCCAAGGGGCCGGCGCTGGTGTGCCCTTGCCACTACTCGACGTTCGACGTGCTCGACGGCGGCAGCGTCGAGTTCGGGCCAGCCGGCCGTCCACTGCCACAGCTCCCTTTGACGGTCGATGACGCGGGTGTGCTGCGCGCAGCCGGGCCGATGTCGGGACCTGTCGGCCCGTCCTGGTGGGGAGACCCCTCGTGAGCCACACCCGTAGGGACCGGCCCGCGGATGCGGTGGCGTTCGTGGATGAGCGGCTGGGCGCCGCGCGTGGGATGCGGTGGCTGATGGATTACGTGTTCCCCGACCACTGGAGCTTCCTGCTTGGCGAGATCGCCTTGTACTCGTTCGTGGTACTGGTCCTCACTGGCACTTTCCTCGCGCTGTTCTTCGACCCGGACACGACGCAGACCGTCTACCACGGCAGCTACCAGGCGCTGCAGGGCCAGAGCGTCTCAGATGCCTACGCCTCCACTCTGCACATCTCCTTCGACGTGTCAGGTGGGCTGCTCGCCCGGCAGGTTCACCATTGGGCGGCGCTGGTGTTCGTCGCGGCGATCACGCTTCATCTGCTACGGATCGTGTTCACCGGCGCGTTTCGCAAGCCCCGCGACGTCAACTACTTCATCGGCGTCACCTTGCTGGTGCTGGCGATCTTGGAGGGCTTCGCTGGTTACTCGCTGCCAGACGATCTGCTCTCGGGTATGGGGCTCGCGATCGCGTGGGGGGTCGCCATGTCCCTCCCGTTGATCGGCGGCCCGTTCGCCACCGCGCTATGGGGCGGCAGGTTCCCTGGGTCGAGCGCGTTCGAGTCGCGGCTGTTCATCGCGCACGTGTTCCTGTTGCCCGCGATCATCGGCGGGCTGATCGCCGCGCACTTGATGATCATCATGCGCCAGCGCCACAGCCAGTTCCCCGGCCCCGGCCGACGCGAGGACAACGTGGTCGGCACCCCCATGTGGCCTGGGTATGCGCTGCGCGCGCTCGGCCTATTCGCCGCAGTCGCCGCGGTACTGGTGCTGATGGGCGGCCTGATCCAGATCAACCCCGTATGGCTGTGGGGCCCATATCACCCTTACATCGGCACCAACGGCGCGCAGCCGGACTGGTATCTCGGGTGGTTGATCGGCGCGCTGCGATTGATGCCGAACCTCGAGATCCATGCCTTCGGGCACACGCTCGTCCCAAACCCGTTTTTCGGCGGGGTACTGTTTCCCGGCATCGTGTTCGGCCTGCTGTATGCGCTGCCCTGGCTCGACCGGCGTTGCATCAGCAAGGACTACCGCCGCCACGATCTCCTGGAGCGCCCGCGCGATAACCCACGGCGCAGCGCACTGGCCGCAGCAGTGCTCAGCGCAGTGGCGGTGGTGTTCCTGGCGGGCTCAGCCGACCGTCTGTTCTTCCAGTTCGGGTTTGGCTATGAAGGCGCCGTGTGGTTCTTCCGCGGCGCCTTCCTGATCGTGCCGGTCATCGCCTATCTCGCCACGAAACGGGTGTGCTTGGAACTCGCGCGAGAACGCGCGAATCCGTTGCGGGGTTGGAGCGGCCAAGTGGTGGACCGCAACGCACAAGGCGGCTTCGAGGTCTCCGCCCGAGGCGGCAGACGCTCGGATCAGTAGTCCGCGGGCGGGTCGTAGGGCGGGCGCTCGACGACTCTTTCTGCGACTGGGCGACGTGGCCGCCATGCGAGCAAGTAGAACAACGAAAGGATCAGGCCGAGGACTCCCGCGAGCATCAGGATCAGCCCGATCGTCTGGATCGAGATGCCAGAGACAGTCGCGGTTACGGCATAACGAAGGATCGCCCCGACGGCGATCAGGAAGACGGAGCTACCGATGCTCATGTGACTGGCCTACCCATAGGAGCGGGGTCGGAAACCCAGTCTGCGGCTGCTCAGCGCTTCTTGGCCTCGACCGCTCGCTGCAGCTGGGCCTTGTTCATGCTGGAACGGCCTTCGATTCCGAGGCCACGGGCCTCTTGGTAGAGCTGTTCGCGGGTGCGTCCGCGTGGTCCTGATTTGCCGGAGCGAAGGCCACCGCGGCGGCCGGAGGAGACATCGCTGGTGGATGTGCGGGAGCTGGTTTTGGATTCGCCGTTACGGGCGCGCTCCTTGTTGACGGTGCGCGCGGCGATCTCCTCGGCGCGCTTGAGCGGCGCGCCCTGTTCGCGCTCTGCGTCCTTGATGTGCTCGTACTGGCGTGCGCGTTTGCTGCCTTTCTTCACACCACGGGGCGGCATTCGATTACCTCCCGCTGCGCTGCTGGTCTTTGATGGCGGCGTGCAGGATCAGACGTGCCCGGTGCGCCTCGCTGCGCAGGCCGGCTCTGGAGATCATTGGTGTGTCGCTGGGCGTGTCTCTGAGTAGCAGTCGGGTCGCCTCGGTGATGCCGGTGAGCCGGGATGCGTTCCGTGTCGCGCGGGGGCGCGGGACACTTGCCGGACTCGCGTGCGCTGGGAGGTGCGTGGCGTCGGTGCTCATGCCGCGGCGGAGCTGAGGGCCGAGGTCTGGCTGTTGAAATGGGGCAAGATCTCCTCGGCGTAGGTCTGGAAGAAGCCCTCTTGGTCTGGGCCGATCTGCTGGATATAGAGCTCGTCGAAGCCGGCATCCTGGTAACGGCGGATCGCCTGTAGATGTAGATCGAGGTCGGGTCCGCAAGGGACGGCTTCGGCCACCATGTCCTCACTGATGAGCTCTGATGCCTGGTCGAAGTGGGCGGGGGTCGGAAGGATCTGCGCGAGCTCGCCCGGTAGCTGCTCGTTGGGCCACAGCCGATACGCGGTGGCACGCGCCCGAGCCTCATCGGGCGCCCAGCAGACCTTCATGCCGCCGGCGACGAGCCCGGTCCCACCAGCGTCGCGGAACCGCTTGACTTCCTGCTCGTCGGGCTGAACGGTGCAATAGCCGTCGCCGATCCGGGCGGCGAGGCTCGTGGCCTTGGGTCCAAACCCGGAGACGAGGATCGATGGTGTCTGCTCGGGCAGGTCATAGACGCGGGCGTTCTCCACTCGGTAGTGGCGTCCGCGGTGACTTTGCATCCCTCCCTGCCAGAGCGTGCGGATGACCTGCACGGCCTCCTCGAGCATCTCCAGCCGCTCGTCGGCCTGTGGCCAGTGATCGCCGAGGATATGCTCGTTGAGCGCCTCACCGCTGCCTAGCCCAAGCGCGAAGCGCCCCTCCAGCAGCACCGCGCAGGTGGCGGCAGCCTGCGCGATCACGGCCGGATGGATGCGCATGATGGGGCAGGTCACGGCGGTCGTGATCTTCATCGTGGCGGTGGCCTGAGCGAGCGCGCCGATCGTCGCCCACACGAACCCGCTGTGCCCCTGCTCGTCGTTCCAGGGGTGGTAGTGGTCTGAGATCCACAGACCCTGGAAGCCCGCGTCCTCCGCCATGCGCGCCTGCGCGATCAGCTCACGGGGATCGAACTCCTCGCTTGACAAGAAATAGCCAATCCTCACCTCATGACCTCCTTGATCGTCGCATTGCGGCATTTCTACCCCACAGAGGCACGACTCAATCGCTCCGACAGCCTCTGAGCGCTGCGACTTCACGCAGGTTTCTGGGAACAGATGAGCGGAGCGCCAGGAGGGCCATCCTGGCGCCCCTCGAATAGACATTGATGGCCGACGCTCCCGAAGGCGTGGTGCTTGAGCGCAGCCGTGACCTGGCGGGTCGCAGGCACCATCCCTACTACCGCAGACTGTTGCTGTGCGCGATCGCGGTCTTGCCGGTGCTAGCACTGCTTGGCGTGTTCGGCCAGAAGCCGAGCACGAGCACTGCTGACGCGGGGGCCGCGAGCCTGAGCGTCACGGCACCGACTCGTCTGCGCAGCGGATTGATCTTCCAGGTGAAGGTCAGGGTGATAGCTCACCGTCAGATCAAGAAGCCCGAAATCGTCTTTGACGAAGGATGGTGGGAATCGATGAGCGTCAACTCGATCGAGCCCGAACCGACAGAATCGAGCTCAAAGAACGGGCGGGTCGTCCTGTCATACGGCAAGCTCGAACCGGGCGAATCGTTGACCAGCTGGATCTACTTCCAGGTCAACCCGACGAACGTCGGCAAGCGCCGTGAGGACGTCGAGGTCGATGACGGCGAAACCCCGCTCGTGGGCGTCCATCGCTCGCTGACGATCTTCCCCTAGGCTCATGGACCTCGTAATCCGCGCCACCGTCGTCTTCTTCTTCATCTTCTTGGTGACTCGCGTGGTCGGCCGTCGCCAGCTCTCAGACCTCGAGCCATTTGACTTCATCCTGCTCGTGGTCTTGGGCGATCTCGTCCAGCAGGGCATCACCCAAAGCGATCAGTCGGTGACGGGCACCCTGACGGTGATCTCTACGATCGCGCTCCTCTCCGTAGCGGTGAGCTGGATCTCCTTCCGCTCTCCCCGCGCACGGCTGATCGCCGAGGGCGAGCCGATCGTGCTCGTACAGGATGGCCAGCCGATCGAGCGCAACATGCGGCGGGAGCGCATCACGCTCGCCGATATCCAAGAGGAGGCCCGCCAGGCACAGATCACTGCAGTCGCCGATATCCAATGGGCGATCCTCGAGAACGATGGAAAGATCAGTCTGTATCCCCCGCCGCGAGTGACAGCCTGCACTCCTGGCGCGTGAATGACTACATCGCGTGGCTTGTGGCGGGGCTCGCGGTGGTTGGTGCTGCGCTTGCGCTGACCTGAACGGTGCTTGTTGCTGCTCGGCCTCGTGGCGCCAACGACGGCGGGTGCGCTGCCCTCAGATGGTGGTGGTAACTACACGCAGATCCTCTGCGCAAATCCCGCGACAGGAGAAGGGCTTGGACTCTCGGGGATGCCGGAAGGACTCAGCAACCCCGCGAGCACCGACCTCTGGCAAGCAACTGCCGCGGAAGTCAACTGTGGAGCCGGCGCCATGACATCGAGCCGGGGCGTGCCGATGCGGGTTGGTCAGACGAACACCTACGCGCAGGGCACATGGTCGGCTCTGCTCTACCGGGCTCCGTCCAGTGCGACCCTCAATGGCGGCACGATCTATCGGGCGGAGAAGGCCGAAGGACCAGACAACGGCTTCATGGGGATCATCCAGCAGGGCGGCGAATACAACGTCCTTTACTCGCTGCCGCGCAACTGCTGCGACCAAGGCGATTGGTTCGTCGGCAACATCGCTGCGCGAGGCACGTTCGCTGCCCCATTCTCACCGGAAAACATCGTCAGTCTCACAATTTCCCCGGAAGGCGATCATTGGGATGTCAATGCGACCTGTGACCCCAACGGGAACAACAACAGCAGTTGCACGCTCACGGCAGGCCAGTGGGAATACCGCATCTTCGGCGGTGAAATCAGCTTGCACGCGGCGCACGATCCGCAAGCAGGCGACATATCAGGCCCGCTGGTGACAGAAACCCCGCTGCGAGGTTCGCCGTCGCTCACGTTCTCGGCCACTGATGAAGGGCCTGGGCTGGCCTATGTGAAAGTGCTGGTGGACGGAGCCGTCGCACAGTCGCAGATCATCGACACCAACGGCGGGCACTGCGTACCCATTGCAGGCCACGATGCCTACACGTGGGCGTATCAGGTGCCTTGTAAGACCTCGCTTGGCGGGCGCACCTACTCGCTGGACACCTCGGTGCTCTCCAATGGAGAGCACCACATACAGGTCATCATCGAAGACGCGGCGGGGAATCAGTCAGAAGTCCTCAACCGCACGGTGGCGATCGAAAACCCTGGCGTCGGCTCGCTTGGCGCGCTGCCCGGCCCTGGGTCGGTGCTGCTCTCGGGAGCCCCGAATGGATCGAACGCGAGCGCCAGCGCAGAGCTGCGTCTAGGGGTTCCGGGCAGGATCTCGCGGCCGTTTGCAAGGCGAGCGTTGCGAATCCCCGGCCGGCTGGTGAACGAGGCTGGCCAGCCGATCGCCGGCGCGACGCTTGATGTGATCCAGCGGGTGACGGGAGCAGGCCGCGGCGAGCTGGTCGCCCGTGCGCGCACCGCCGCAAATGGCTCGTTTGTGGCGAGCGTCCCAGCCGGGCCTTCGCGGCTGATCGAAGTTGCTTACCGCGCGTCCAGCGGCGAGGCTGGATATGCCGCCGAGGCCAAGGTCCAGGAGTCTGTCCGCGCGGGCGTGCTGCTCGACGTGAACCCTCATCTGACAGGGCCGGAAGGTACGATCACGCTCAGCGGCGAGGTCGAGGGGCCTATCCCTCAACAGGGCATCGTCGTTGATCTGCTGGTGCATTACCGCGGGCGCTGGGAGCCGTTCAGGACCCCGCGAACGAACAGTCACGGGGGTTTCCACGTGCTCTATCAGTTTGAGGGTGGAGTCGGGCGCTTCCCGTTCAGGGCGCTCGCGTTCGCTGGCCAATCGGGCTTCCCATTCAGCAGCGGCGAAAGCAGGGTGATAGATGTCAGCACCGGCTGAGATCACCCCATGCGCCGCGCCCAACCGCGCCTGCCGATCGTTGCGCAGGGTCGCCCTCGTGTCGGTCGCCGCTGGCACGCTGGTGCTGACGCTCGCCTCGGGCGCGAGTGCTGGCACGTATGTGATCAACAACTGCCCGTCGGCGGGGTCTGCCGATGCTGGCTCCTGGACTGTGTTCGGCAGCCCTCAGAATGTGAAGGGAACATGCAGCGGCGGCCCCGGCGACTACATCGGACCCAGGGGCGGCGGCATGAGCCCTGGCAACACCGCAGGAGTACAGATTGGGGTGCCGGCAGGGAGCGGCATCACGATCATCGAAGCGAAAGTGTGGTGGCAGGTGGCCCATCAGATCGGCGGCGCCGACACGTTTGCGATCGCCGCCGACAACGACGGCGCGGTTGGTGAAAGTACGACACCGATGACGGGTAGTGAACCCAGCACCTACGTGCTGCCGTCCACTACCACCGAGATCACGCTAGCGAACTACTGCTCCAACGACGACGCCGGTGCCGGCTGCACCTTCGGGTCTGGCGAGAACAACATCCTCGAGCTGTACGGGTCACGGCTGACGCTGCAGGACACGACGCTGCCGAGCGGCACAGTGATGGGCGGCGCGCTGACGAGCTCAGGGACGGTTTCGGGCACGTCCTCGATCAGCTATCAGGCGGCGGACACGAGCTCGGGTGTGCGGCTGGTGCAGTTGCGCGTCGATGGCGAACCCGCCGCCGTCAAGGACTACCTGGCGAGCTGCTCCTACACGAACTTTCAAGCGTGCCCGCCGAGCGTGTCGGACACCGTGAGCTGGAACACCGCGACGGTCGCCAACGGCGAGCATCGAGTCGAACTCGTTGTCGAGGATGCTGCGCAGAACACGAGCGTGATCTACAGCGGCGAGGTCACGGTCCAGAACGCTTCGACGACATCATCGTTGGGCGCGCTTCCCGGCCCCGGCAGCAGCGGCTTGCAGACGCTCGGGATCGGCAACGCGAACGGGATCAGGGCGAGCGAGAAGGCCGAGTTGCGGCTCGGCTTGCCGGCCACGATCACGCGCAGCTACGCGCACCGCGCGATCGTGCTCTCCGGTCGACTGCTCGACGGGCAGGGCCAGCCGATCGCGCACGCCAGCCTGAATGTGCTGGAACAGATCGACGGCGCGCCGGCACCGGCGGTGATCGGCCACGCCACAACGGGTGTCGATGGCACGTTCAGGGTGCGCGTAGGCAGTGGACCGTCGCGGCTGATCGACGTCGGCTACCGCGCGTTCTCCGGCGACTCTGGCTACGCGGCTCTCGGGCGCGTCAGGGAGACAGTGGCCGCCGGGGTCCGGCTGCGCGTCAGCCCGACGCGCACCGGCTCGGAAGGGATGATCGTGCTCTCAGGGACGGTCGAGGGACCAATCCCGCAGCAAGGCACGATCGTCGACCTCCTCGTGCATTACCGTGGCCGCTGGGAGCCGTTTAGGACGCCTCGCACGAACGGACGTGGGCGCTTTCGCGTGCTCTACCAGTTCGAGGGCGGCATCGGGCGCTTCCCGTTCCGCGCCGAGGTGCCTGGCGGTCAGGCGGGTTTTCCGTTCGGCAGCGGGGAGAGTCGGGTGGTGAATGTCAGCACTGGCTAGGCGCGGTCGCCGAGGATCTCGCTGGATGTGCATCCTGGCGATGCTCGTCCCGCTGGCGCTGCTGTGGCCATCGACGGTGAGGGCCGAGACCGCGATCACGGCGCAGGCCGTCGCCGATGACGGGGCTTTCCTTCCCTACACTCAGGCACCGGCGCAGCCTGCGGGTCTTTGCCTTGTTGATACGGGCGTGAACCTGAACCCCGACACGGAAGGCGTCGTGGTGGAACGCACAGCGCTTGACGGCGGCTCGGGCGGGGATGTGTCGCCGACGCTGCATGGCACTGTGATGGCGATGATGGCGGCGGCGCCGGCGAATGGTTGGGGCATGGTCGGCACGGCGCCCCACGCGGTACAGATCGTCTCGGTGCGCATCCTCGAGAGCGGTCAAGCCACCTTCCCGTTTAGTGCTTACGCCACCGGGATCGACGCTTGCCTTCGTGTTCATTCCCACTTCAACGTTCGGGTAATCAACTTGTCACTCGGCACATCTGAAACTCCATCCGGCCGAGACTACGAAATGCTGGGCAACGCGATTCAAGAAGCAAGCGACTACGGAATCGCCGTCGTTGCAGCCGCCGGCAACGACGATGGCGGCCCCGTCGAGTACCCCGCGGCGTATCCCGGCGTGCTGTCCGTCGGCGCGACCGACACGCAGGGCGGCGGCTTCTGCTCCTTCAGCAACCGCGGGGAAGGGCTGCGGCTGTTGGCGCCCGGCTGCGACCTCGACGGGGCAGAACCGACGAGCGGCGCCCAGAACTACAACTACTGGCAGGGCACCAGCGAGGCATCGGTGATCGCAGCCTCGGCACTGGACGCGCTCTACTCCTACCAGCCGAGCTTGTCCCCTGAAGCGGGCGAGAAGGACCTGACCGAAGCCCATGATGGCGTACTCGACATCGCGCAGACGTTCCGCAACGCCGGCCTCGGAGCTGCGGTTTCAGCCGGCGAAGCAGCGGAGCCGGGCGCGCAGACCGGCTCGCCCGCAGGATCGTCTCCTCAGTCGGTGGCACCATTGACCGCAATGACGCTCACCCGCCCATTCCCCCGGCCCCAAGCACGACTGAGACGTGTCAAGCACCGGCTCGTTCTCGCGTTGGTCGGCCGCCCCCAGGAAGCCGAAGTACAGGCACGCTACCTCGGCCACCGTCAACACTCGCGCCAGCTGCGCGTCCTGCGCACGTTCCACGGCGCCTTCACGAACTTGACCCTCCCCGCCTCCGGCATCTCGGAGGTCTCGGTGCGCTACGTCGACCCCTTCGATGTCGAACGGTCGAGCCCGTGGATAACACTCCGCCTCCCCGTCTCACCGAGCACAGCAAGAAAGGCGCGGCGCGGACGATGAGAGCATGGAACGCGACGATCGCCGTCATACTCGCCGTGGTGGCCTGGGGGTCTCCGGCTCCGGCGCTCGCGGCGGGGAGCTACCAGGTCAGTGCCTGCAACTTCGCCCCGGAAGCTGCCAACAACTCTTGGACGTGGGCCAGCAACGACCCTGCACAGCCCTCCCACTACGCTGAGCACGTCAACTGCCCGTACCGGCTGGGAGGCTCAGGCGGCAAGGCCGACCAGGAAGGCGGGCTATCGACAACTGATGCGCTCGGCCTGTCGAGTGGCGCCACGCCTGGGACGAGCGCCGGCTGGACGTTCACCGCGCCGGCAGGCACCACGATCACGGGGCTTACCTACGAACGCTATATCGGACATCAGTTCGATGGCTTCAACGATTGGTCGCCGGCCCTTAGAGCTGACGGGAGCATCGTGCCTGGTGAAACCTGTCTGGATACGCCCGAAAATGGCGAGACGTGTTCCGTCGGTGGGCCGCCCGGCACAGGAGGCGAACCGGCGCGGATCATGGGGCTTTCGGCGCACGAGCTGTCACTCGGCATCATCTGCCAGGCGCCATCAGGAGACGAATGTGTTACGGGTGCGACTGAACACAAAGTATGGGCCGCGATGTATGGAGCCACGGTGACTCTCTCCGATCCGACGCCGCCGACGCTGAGCGCGCCCTCGGGCGCGCTGTGGGGACCAGGCGAAGGAGGTTTTCACAAAGGCACCGAAAGCATCGCCGTCTCCGCGCAGGATGTCGGCGGCGGCGTAGCGAGCGTCACTCTGTCGGTTGACGGGCATCCGACAGAGACTTACTCCGCGCCGTGCAACTTCACCTTTTCGCAGCCCTGCCCGTCCTCGACCGGCACGCAGACGTTGAACCTCGCGACGAGCCAGCTCGGCGACGGCAAACATGCCCTCACGCTTGTCGCAACTGACGCCGCAGGCAATCAGTCGACTATCGCTTCCCAGGAAATCACGGTGGACAACAGTGCGCCACCGGCGCCAATCGGGCTCTCGGCGACGCCCGTGCGGAGTGGCAGTTCCACGTTCACGCTCAGTTGGGGCGAGCCGCAGAGCCAGATAGCCCCGATCACCGGCGCGCTCTACCAGGTGTGCCCGGCAAGCGGATCGGGCGCGTGCAGCACTCCCACGGCCGCGCCCGCTGCAGGGCCGACGACCGTGACCGTGCCCGGCCCCGGCGACTGGAACATCGCGGTGTGGCTGAGCAACGCGGCGGGCAACGCGAACCCTGCCAATGCCGCCCGCGCGAGCGTCGCGGTTCCTGCCCCGAGCTCGGGTGGCCCAGGCTCAGGCCACACCACGACGACGAGCACGCCGAAGATCCACGTCACCGAGACGCTGCACGGGCACGAGCTGATCGTGCATGTGAGCGGGCCTGCAAGCGGAAGGGTCCGCGTCGGCTTCACCGGCAAGCTGAAGGGCAAGCTCGTCGTCTCCTCCGCGAAGGCCGGAGCGCTCAAGCATGGGCGGCTGACGTTGATGTTCAGGCTCGGGCCGCGCACGGCTGCGCAGGGGCTGATCCGCGTCAGCGCGCGGCTCGATCACGAGGCCGCCGTGACGAGCACGCTTCACCGGCAGCACCGCTCCGCTCGATAGCCGCTATTGACCGGGCTGCGTTCCAGCCGAGACGTCAGCGAGCGACAGCATCGTCGATCAGCCGCTCCCAATCGTCCCGGAGTGGCTCGACGCCGAGCTCGACGATGGCGAGCGCGATCACTTGCTCGAGGCCGACCACGCCGGTAGGCAGATGAACCTTTCCGAGCCACCGATCTCCGATCTGGACGGCGGCGCCGACGTGCATGTGCGGCTGGGTGATCGTGCTCTTACCGCTTGGATGCCAGTGATAGGAGACGAGCTCGCTGTCTTCGTATCCGATGGCGTAGAGGTAGCCGACGATCTCGACATGCCAGCCTTCGGTGCTTTGGCGAACCTCGTACTGCTCGGTGACGAGGAGTGTGAGACGTGGCTCGGCGTGCAGCCGCGCAGCGTCGCCGCGGGCGAGCAGCAGGCGGTGCGGGTGATCGGCCGCGTGGTAGCCGCTGACGGTGGTGTGGGCGCTGGTCAAGCAAGACAGCAGCCGCACCGTTCGGCCGCGATAGTACTCGACGGCCTCGGCGGGATTGTTACTTGGAGGCGCCACTGAGCGGGAGCATCATTGCGACGCGCGTGACCTCGGGGCTGTCGTCTATGTCGATCTCGCCCGAGTTCAGACGCCGCTCGAACTCCTCGCCGCTCATGCCCAGCAGGGCGCGAGCCTTCTCATCGACCAGCTGCGCCCATTCCTCGGGGCCCAGCTCGCGGATTTCGTTGTCGGTTCGAGTAGCCATTGCAAACGCTCCTTGAAAGATCGGCCGCGTGGGCCGAGTCCTTGATCTTGATTGTAGGCGAGGATGCGGGTGAGCTTCGACGGCGAGGTGTTGGGGGCTCGGCGAGCTTGGACGCACGCCGAGCCCCCAATTTTCAGGCGGCGACGACGAGCTGCAGGGCGCGGGTCTTCTCGGGTCCGTCGTCGAGCGCGCGAGCAAAGCGCTGGCCGCTCGAGCGCAGCGGGCGCAGCCAGTCGCCGTACTCCACGATGGCGTTGACGGCTGCCCACTTCGAGCCGGGCGCGTTGCCCTGAGTGTCGCCACGCATGAACAGCTCGGCGATGCGGTCCTTCGTCTGCTGGCGCGACTTGCGCGTCCGGTCGGTCACGGAGTCGCTCATGCCGTTCGGGTACAGCTTGTCGAGCACGGCGCGGAGCTGGCGTTCGGTGCAGCGCTGGGAGGCGAGATCGTCGCCGAAGCGCTTGAACTGCTCGTAGTAGTTGATGGAGAGATCGAGGACGCGGCGAGCCTCGTGGACGCGCTGCGTGACCGCTTCGGTGTGTCGGATCGAGAACTTCTGCACGGCGTCCGCGAGACCCCAGTTCAGGGTGTTCTGGCATACCACGCGGATTGGTGTCGTGGCGGCGATCACCGCCGTCGAGCCGTCGTGGCTGTTCATCAGCAGGACGTATGGGCGCACGTCGTCGCCTCCGACCTCGACATGATCGGGCAGCGTCGCCAGCACCCACACGCGGCGGCCGCCGTGCAGGCTGCCGGCTGTCTCGAAGTGGATCGAGCTACCGAGCAGCTGGTCGACGAACGCGAACGCCTCGTGGTTCTGCACGATCCGGTAGCGCTCGCCGACGATCCCGAGCGCCTCGCGGTTGTCTTGGCGCACGGTGGCGTAGTAGCCGGGTATCTCCTCGTGGCGCGGCGCCGGCCACACGCTCGACGCATCGCCGTGGTCGATCGCGATCGGCTCCTTCGCCACGCTCCAGCCGAGGCCGGATGCCTCGATCGCCTCGCCCACGGTCGCGGGCGGCTCATCGAGCACTGCTCCGAGGCCGTGCCAGGGTGTGACGCGAACGGAGAACATCGAATCTGAGTCTGTGAGTCCTGCGGGCATGTCGCCTTCCTTTTGGATGGATGGCCCCGCCCGATGCGGGGCCGGTCGCAGCCCCGGCCGCATCCCCGCCAGGGGATGCGACGATGGCCGGGCAAGCCGGCTCCCGCTACGGGCGCCCATCGTTGTCGAGCGCGCTAGCGCGATGCGCGGTAGTGAGGGGCGCCCGCTAGGAGGCTTGGAACTCGGCGGCCGTGTTCGGGCTCCAGGCGGCCACCGGGGCCCGAAGCTCCAGCCGACTCAAGGCGGCTCTGCGAACCACTGCGCAGGGGCTGTATTCGCCGCGCGATGGATCGCCGCCGACCGCTGCTCTTGCAAGTTGTCCGAGAAATCGTTCCCCGTTTGTTCCCCGTGGGCTTCTTTCTCAGTGGAGCCAATCGGCGGATTTTGGCTCTACCACTTGCTTTTCCTATGATCGGGGAGACAGGATTTGAACCTGCGACCGCCCGGCCCCCAGCCGGGTGCGCTACCAGACTGCGCCACTCCCCGTGGCTTGCAAGCGGGCGACGGGAATCGAACCCGCTCTAAAAGCTTGGAAGGCTTTTGTGCAACCAGAACACTTCGCCCGCGTGCTTTCGGTCATCCTACCGCCGCTCCTCCGTGGGCACCTCCCCTGCCTCGTCCGCCAGGCCCGGCGGGGGCCACGGGCCGCACCAGTTGTCCCGGGCTCCGTCCAGCGTGATGGTCGAGCCGCTGAAGGCGCGGCCGAGGGGCGAGGCGAGCAGCGCGATCAGCCACGCGTGCTCCGCCACCGTGCCCAGCCGCTGGAGGGGCACCGTGCGCGACGCGCCCGCCCGCACGCTCTCCGGGTACTTGGCGAGCACCTCCGTGTCGAAGTGCCCCGCCGCCACCGCCGCCACCGCCACGCCAGACGGCCCCCATCGGCCTGCGAGCTCCCGCGTGAGCGCCTCCACCGCCGCCCGGGCCGCCCCCGAGTGGGCCATCCCCGGCATGCCGTGGTGGGGAGACAGGGTCACGTTCACCACCGTCCCCGCCCCCGCCCGCTCCAGCGCCAGCTCGAACGCCGCCTCCGCCATGTTCAGCATGCCCTCCACGTTCAGCCGCCACACCGCCCGCCAGCCCTTCGTCGCGATCAGCTCCGCCGGGCTGAAGAACTGCCCGCCCGCGTTGTTCACCAGCACGTCCACCCGCCCGCTCCGCTCCAGCACCGTCTCGATCAGCCGCCGCCCATCCTCGCGCTCGCGCACGTCCCCCGCCACCCAGTCGGCGTCCATCTCCCTCGCCGCCTGCTCCAGCACCTCCGCCCGGCGGCCCGCGATCGTCACCCGCGCACCGCACCGCGCCAGCTCCATCGCGCTCGCCTTGCCCAGGCCCGTGCCGCCCCCCGTCACCAGCGCCACCATCCCCTCCAGCAGGCCTGGGGCGAACACCTCCGACTGCCCGCTCGCGCCGCCCATGGCCAGCGATCATAGGCCCCAACCACCCGCTCGGCCGTCCGTCGGCGAACCCGACTACTGTTTGGGCGTGTCCCACAGACCGCTGGTCCTCCTGTCCGGACTCACCGTCGGCGACTACCTGCTGTGGAACTGGTCGGTCGCCGGCAACCACCTCGTGCTCGCGCTCGCCTCCGGACTCACGCTCGTGCCGCTCGCCGGCTTCTGCCTGCTGCGGCTCACGCTCACCCTCGCCCGGCTCCTCGCCAGCTCCACCCGACTCGCCCACGAGCTCACCGCGCGAGGGCGCGAGCGCCGCGCCTCGTCCAGTCGAGCCCGCCGACGCCCACGCTCACGCCCACGCCCACGCCATGCGCCCTCACGCGCCATGCCCGCGGGCGAACCTCCCACCTCGACAACGTCCGCGGGCACGTCCTCGAGCAAGCTCGCCGCCTGAGCGGCCGGCCAGCCGGTGAGCGAGCACCGCAGGCGTCCGCTCGCACGCTCCAAACGCATCCTCGTCGCGCTCGCCGTCCTCATCCTCGTGCTCGTCGCCGCGGTCATCGGAGGCGACCTCTACGAGCACCACCGCACCGGCAACATCTACCACCCGCACGCCCGCTTCCTGGCGCAGCCCCCGCCCAAACTGCCCGCCCGCGGACCCAGCCGCTTCGCCTGGCCGCTCTACGGCTACGACAAGCAGCACACCCGGTTCTTCCCCGCCGCCCCCACCCTCCACGCCCCCTTCACGGGCCTGTGGTTCCACAACAGCCACTCGCTGCTCGAGTTCCCGCCAGTCATCTACGGCGAACGCATCTTCCAACTCGGCGACACCGCCGTGCTCACCGCCCTCGACAAGCGCACCGGGCGGGTGCTCTGGTCGCGCCGCCTCGGGCGGCTCTCCGCCTCCTCCCCGGCCGTCACCTTCAACACCGTGTACGTCACCATCCTCTCCAGCGGCCACCCCACCGACCCCGGTCGCGTGATCGCCCTCGACAGCGCCAACGGCGCCATCCGCTGGTGGCGCGCGCTCCCCGCCCCCAGCGAGTCCTCGCCCCTGATCGACCACGGCCGCCTGTTCTTCGGCTCCCAGAGCGGGCTCGTGTACGCGCTCAACGATCGCACCGGCGCCGTCATCTGGACCTACCGCGCCGCCGGCGCCGTCAAGGCCAGCCCCACGCTGTCCGGCGGCGTCCTCTACTTCGGCGACTACTCCGGGCGCCTGCAGGCCATCTCCGAGCGCAACGGACACCGCCTGTGGGTGAGCACCTCCGAAGGCGCCCTCCTCGGCAGCGGCACCTTCTACTCCACCGCCGCCGTCGTCTACGGGCGGGTGTTCCTCGGCAACACCGACGGGCGCGTGTACGCCTACGACGCCGCCACCGGCAGGCTCGACTGGGCGGTCCAGACCGGCGGCTACGTGTACGCCTCCCCCGCCGTCGTCAACGCCCCCGGGCTCGGTCCCACCATCTACATAGGCTCCTACAGCGGCATCTTCTACGCGCTCAACGCCCGCTCCGGGCACGTCAGACTGGCGCTTCAACGGCCACGGGCGGGTCTCCGGCTCGGCCACCGTCGTCGGGCGCACCGTGTACTTCGCCGACCTCGGCCAGCACCGCACCTACGGCCTCGGCATCTCCACCGGCCGCGTGGTGTTCACCAAGGGCACCGGCTCCTTCGACCCGGTCGTCTCCGACGGCACCCACATCTACCTCACCGGCTACACCAGCCTGTTCGCCCTCGCGCCCGGCTGACGTCCATAGCGCCGAGCAGTCCGGCCCCCGAGCAGTCCGGCCGCCCTGCACCCGCCCGCCCCGATCACGCGGTGCACGACCCGCCCGATGCGAACGCCCGTGCGAGCGAGAAGCGCGCGCCCACCACCGCCACCCCCGGCGCCCTCACGCTCACCTGCGTCCACCCACCCGGTGCCCGGGTCACGCACCCCGCCCCCCGCGTGAGCGTCCAGTAGCGGGTGAACCGCACCCGCACCACGAACCGCCCCGGCGCCCGCGCGAGCAGCGCGAACGAGTCGTGCCCGAGCGCGGTCAGCCGGCCCGGGCCGCTGAGCAGAGGGGTGGGCGAGAGCACGCGGAACACGCGCCAGTGCCTGCTCCTGAACACTTCCTCCAGGTACGGCAGGCCGGCGCGGATCAGGCTTCCCTCCCGGGCGCTCGAGGGGTCCAGGGGCACGTCCGGGAGCGCCACGTACGCCACCGCCTGTTCGCGCAGCCAGCGCTCGTACCCCGCCGCCGTCAATCCCCGCCCCAGCAGCACCCCGTTGTAGCGCTCTTCGAGCTGCTTCTCCCAGCCGCGGGCCAGGGACACGCTCGGCGCGAGCAGCGCCGCCTCCCAGTGCGAGCGGGTCAGCGGCACCTCCACCCGCACCGGTGAGGCCGGCGGGGCCTGAACGCGCGCCAGGAAGCGCTCGAGCGGCGCGTAGTACGCGGCGCTCGTCGCTTCGCTGCCCGCCACCGCCAGCGTCTCCCGCACCGGGCCCCACACCACCCACAGCGCCATCACCGCCACCGCCACACCCGCCGCCGGCGTCATCCGCGCGCCCGCCGCCGAGCGTGCGCACAGCACCAGCGGCCCCGCCAGCAGCACCCCGTAGCGCTCCACGTTGCTGCCCACCGGCGAGTGCACCGCCAGGCACCCCACGCACGCCGCCAGGTACACGTACGCCCCCACCCGCAGCAGCCGGGCACCTGGCGGCAGCGCCCACAGGAAAGCCGCCACCACCACCGCCGTCGCCGCGAACGAGCCGATCGGGTAGGGCTCGAAGCCGCCTTCCGGGAACAGCGCCGCCAGCGCCACCACCACCAGCGCCGCCGGAGCCGCCAGCACCAGCAGCCCGCGGGGCGAGCGCCGGGCGAGCGCCAGCGACAGGCCCGCCAGCCCCAGGAGCGCGCCCGCCACCGGGCTGGCCGCCGCGCACACCGCCGCCAGCGCCGCCGCCGCCAGCCAGCGCCCGCGGGCGAACGCCAGCGCGGCGGCCAGCGCCAGCGACACGCCGAAAGCGAACGTCAGCCGGCCGCTCCACACGTCCCCGAGCGCAGCCACCGCGAACCACGCCGCCCCCCACCGCGCCCCCGCACCGTACACCGAGCCCGCCAGCCGCGCGAACAGCACGCTCGAGGCCAGCACGGACACCGCCGCCAGCGTGCGCATGCCCACCAGGGACGCCAGCGGCGGGAACAGCAGGCTGTACGCGGGCAGGCTGTGACCGCCGTACCAGTGCTCGTCCCACACCGCGAAGCCGAGCTCGCGGTACAGGCCCACGCGGTACACCTGCGCGGCCAGGTCGGGGGTGCGCGGATCCACCACCAGCCACACCGCGATCAGCACCGCCGTCCACGCGAGCAAGCCGAGCGGCACGCCCGCCACGCCCGCCATGCGCGACGCGCCCACATGTCCGCTGCGAGCATTTACCGGGGTCCGGTGTGCTACCCCACCGGACCCCGGTTCATCCGCCGATGTCTCGGCGGCCTGGCACTCGTATGAACAGTCCAGGAGCCCCGAAGTAGCTGTGGCGCCGTCGATCGGCGTGGTGGTTCGCGCGGGCACGCCAAGATAATGACGACCATGACCGCTGCCACGGGCACCACCCCACTGCCCCGCGCGGCCAGGAGCGCGCTCAGGAGCGCGCTCGTGCTGGTCGCCGTCTGCGCCGCCCTCGCCGCCGCCGGCTGCGGCACCGGCCGCCCGCAGCCCCTCGCCGGCGCCTCGCTCGCCGAAGCGCAGACGTTCCCCTACTTCACGGTCTACTGGGTCGGACCGAGCTTCCTCGGCCATACGCTGGGGGCCGCCGACGGCCTCAAGAGCTACGACCCGCTGATCGGCGACTCCGTCTACTACGGCAACTGCGTGCAGAGCAAGGGGATCTTCGGGGGCGGCAACTGCCAGCTCCCGCTGCAGGTCACCACCGTCATCTACGCCCTGCACCCCAACGCCGCACTCGGCGCCCAGCACAACATCCTCGTGCGGGGCGTGCCCGCCGCCGTCTACGACGAAGGTCGCTCGATCGAGCTCTACACCGGCAGGCTCGCCATCGACATCTTCTCCGACACCTACGCGCACGCGCTCGCCGCCACCACCCTGCTGCGCCCCCTGAACGCCCCCGGCTCCGCGTCCGGCAACCTGCCCGCCCCCGTCTACTGCCCCGGCCTGTCCGGGCCGGAGACCACCGCCGTGGTCGACGTCATGGCCGCCCTGCCCCGCCACGTCTGCCAGAGCGCCATCGCCGAGGAAATCTACACCCGCTCGGTGGAGGGCCCGAAAGCCCCCGCCTCGCGGGAACTGCCCGCCGGTCTGCCCTAGAGAAGGCACACGACCGCGGGATCAACCCTTCAACCCGGCACCGGGGGCGCCACCGGCTTGCCGATCTCGCGGCGCAGGCTCAAGAACGCCGCCGAGCCGATCAGCGCCGGGACCCACAGCGAGATCACCCGGTACACGATCACCGCGGCCACCACCACCGACGCGGGGCGCACGTGGAACAGCAGCAGCATCCCCACCAGCCCGCCTTCCACCGCCACGAAGCCGCCGGGGACGGGCAGCGAGTTGGCGAGCATGCCCACCAGGTAGGCCATCGCCACCACCCAGAACGAGGGCGCGTGGCCGAACGCGGCGAGGCACGCGTACAGCACGAGGTTGTCGAACAGCCAGTAGCCCACCGCGCCGGACAGCCTCCAGTCGTGCGCGCGGATCAGCACCAGGGCGTCGTACACGCCCCCGCCGAGCGCCGTCAGCGCCACCGCCACACGGCCGCCCCGCAGCCGCCGGGCGGCGGCCGCCCTGCGCGCCCACGCCGCCCCCAACAGCGTCGCCGCGATCGCCCCCAGCGCCGCCAGCGCGGGCAGCAGGGTCAGCAGCGGGTTGGTCGAGCCGGGCACCACGCCGCGCCACATCAACAGCCCGATCACCAGCACCGCCACCACGTTCACCGCGCTCGTCAGCACGAAGATCAGCACCGAGCGCTTGGCGATCCGCTCGACCGACACGCCTTTGCTGCGCAGCACCCACGCCCCCAGCGCGATGCCCGCGAGGCCGCTCACCGACACCACCGAGTTGACCGCCAGCTCCGACAGCGACAGCCGCGAGCTGACGCTGCGACCGAGCCTCCCGAACACGAGTTCGAACAGGAGCACGTAGCCGAGGCACGACAGCAGCTCGAACGCGATCCCCGCGCCGATCCACGGCATGCTCGCGTCGGTGATCCGGTCGGCCGCTTCGTCGAGGCCGGGGACGGCGAACAGCAGCCCGATCACCAGCGCGAAGAAGACCGCCAGGCTGATGATGCTGTTGCGCAGCCTGCGCGACTGCACCGCCAGCTCGCCCCGCATGCCGCCCTCCCCATCCTGCGGCGCGCTCTGGTCCTCGGCGATGGCTCCCCTCCTCCAATCCTTCGCAATTTCTTCGCTGTGCTCACCGGATGGCACGGGCATCCATCACGCTAGCCTGATAACTGCCATCTCCCTGCGATTGCCGCCCGTGAGCGCCAACACGCAGCGAGGGCGCTGCAAAACATGTCCGAGCAAGCACGCATACTGGTGGTCGACGACGAGCCCGCCGTTCAGAACGCGTTGCTCAGGGCGCTGACGCTCGAACACTACGACGTGGCGAGGGCAAGCGACGGTCACGAGGCGCTCGAGCGTCTGGGGGCGGACGCGTACGAGGCCATCATCCTGGACATCGCGATGCCCCGTGTCGACGGCCTGGAAGTGTGCCGGCGCCTGCGCGAAGGAGGCGACAGCACGCCCGTGCTGATGCTCACCGCCCGCGACGAGGTCGACGACCGAGTCGCCGGGCTGGACGCCGGCGCCGACGACTACCTCGTCAAGCCGTTCGCCCTGCGCGAGCTGCTCGCCCGTGTGCGCGCGCTGCTGCGCCGGGCGGGGGAGGACGGCGGCAAGGAGGAGCTGCTCACGTTCGCCGACCTGCGCCTGGACCTGAGTGCGCACGAGGCGTGGCGGGGCGAGCGCCTGATGGCGCTCACGCGCACCGAGTTCCTGCTGCTCGAGCTGTTCCTGCGCCACCCCCGCCAGGTGCTCACCCGGTCGACCATCTTCGAGAGCGTGTGGGGCTATGACTTCGGCTCGAGCTCCAACTCGCTCGGCGTGTACATGGGCTACCTGCGACGCAAGACCGAGGTGGGCGACGAGCCGCGCCTGCTGCACACAGTACGCGGTGTGGGCTACGTGCTGCGAGCGCCCTCATGAGCTTCCGGCGACGCATCGCCATCGCCTCCGCCGCCGCCGTGGCCATCGCCGTGGTGCTCGCCTCGATCCTCATCTACGTGCTCACCTCCAACCAGTTGCACGGGCAGATCGACACCCAGCTTCGCAACCGCGGCCTCGAGCGCACGCTGCTGCTGCGCAGGCTCGACGCCAAGGGCCAGGGCGGCAAGGCCAACAGGCGTCGAGAACGGCTGCGGCTCGCCGCCGAAGGCGAGCTCGGCGCGGCCACGGCGGGAGCGCCACCACCGGTGCACCGCGTCGGACAAGCGAGGACGACCGGCCCGACCGTCGGCAACCTCTTCGGCGGACTCACGCTCGCGCCGGATCAGGTGCTGGGCTACCAGCAGGTGGTCAACGCCAGCGGCGACATCGTGGAACGCTCCCGGGCCGCAGGCACCGTGTCGCTCCCCGTCGACGCCCGCACGCGTGCGCTGGCCGCGAAAGGCGGGGAGCCGTTCCTGCGCGACGCCTACGTCGACGGCATCCACCTGCGCGTGCTCGCCGAGCCGCTCGGCAAGGGGCACGCCGTGCAGTTCGCCCAGCCGCTCACCGAAGTCGACCGCCTGCTCGCCCGCCTGCGCCTGATCCTGTTCCTCGTCGTCGTCGGCGGCATCGCCCTCGCCGCCCTGCTCGGCCGTCTCGTCGCGGGGGCGGCCGTGCTGCCGCTCAAGCGCCTCACCAGAGCCGCCGAGCACGTCGCCGTCACCCAGGACCTGAGCGGACGCATCCAGCCCGTCGGGGGCGAGGGGGAGGACGAGCTGGGACGCCTGGCGGTCAGCTTCAACGCCATGCTCGGCGCCCTCGAGCACTCGATGAGCGCGCTCGACGCCTCCGTCCACGCCCAGCGACAGCTCGTCGCCGACGCCTCCCACGAGCTGCGCACACCGGTCACCAGCCTGCGCACCAACATCGAGATCCTGCAGCAGCAGGGTCAGTTCATGGACGCCGAGGAACACGACCGCCTGCTCGACGACGTGGTCGAGCAGATCGGCCAGTTGACGCTGCTGATGAACGACCTCATCGATCTCGCCCGCGGCGAGGAACCGCGCTCGGACACCGAGGACGTGGGCCTCGACGTGCTCGTCACCGAGGTCATCGAGCGCGCCGCCCGGCACGCTCCGGCCACGCCGCTGCACTTCACGCTCGAGCCCACCGTCGTCGCGGGCGTGCCCGCCCGGCTCGAGCGGGCCGTCAGCAACCTGGTGGACAACGCCGTCAAGTACAGCCCGCCGGGCGAGCCGGTCGAAGTGGAGCTGCTGGGCGGCGAGCTGTCCGTCCGCGACCACGGGCCGGGGATATCCGAAGAGGATCTGCCGCACGTGTTCGATCGCTTCTACCGCGGCGCCGAGGCCCGCGGGCGCCCGGGCTCCGGCCTGGGTCTGGCGATCGTCCGCCAGGTGGCCGCCGAGCACGGCGGCACCGTCACCGCCGAGGCGGCCCCCGGCGGCGGCACGCTCCTGCGCCTGCGCCTGCCGGGCGCCGAGGCGCTCGCGTCCCCGGAGCGGGAGGGGGAGCCCCCATCGTCCCCCGATGGGAAGCCCGCCTACGAACGCTCGCTCGCCTGAAGCGCCGCCTCGCGAAAGCGCCCCGGCGAGAGCCCGTAGCGGCGCCGGAACGCCCGTGCGAAGTGCGGTCCCTGGCTGTAGCCGACGAGGCGCGCCACGTCCTCGACGGGGATCGACCGCTGCTCGATCAGCAACTGCGCCCCCACCTCCATGCGGCGGGCCAGCAGATCCTCGCGGAACGACATCTCCCCGAACTGCTCATACGCGCGCTGGAGCTGGCGGGGCGAGCTCGCGAGCGCGCGGGCGACCATCGGGAGGGTCAGCTCGAGGCGATAGTGACGCGACACCACCACCCGCGCGAGCAGGTACAGCCGCCGCCGCGTGGAGATCGTCTCGGAGCGCACATCCCCCACTCCGACCGCCACGCCCTTTGGGGACAGCCAGCTCCGTTGCTCCTCGCAGAGTCCGCCCCTGCCGGGCGGCCCGCTCAGCCGGCGTAGCGGCGGGCCGCGCGCTCGGCCGCCCCCGCGTAGGAGCCGCCGAACAGCACGGCGTGCACGAGCAGCGGCAGCAGCTGGTAGAGCTCGACCCGCTCGCGCCAACCGTCGGCCAGCGGCGCCACCTCCTCGTAGGCGTCGAACAGCGCCTGCGGGGGCGAGCCGAAGAGCACGAGCATGGCCAGATCGATCTCACGATGCCCGCCGTAGGCGGACGGGTCGATCAGCCAGGGGCGGCCCTGGGGGTCGGACATCACGTTGCCCGACCACAGGTCGCCGTGCAGGCGGGCGGGCGGCTCGCTCGGCCCGGCGAGCTCGTGCAGGCGCTCGCACACCCCCTCGACGGCCGCCACGCCCGAGGCCGCCAGCGCGCCCCGCTCGTGGGCGCTCCTCGCCAGCGGGAGCAGGCGCCGCTCGGCGTAGAAGCCCGGCCAGTCCTCGGCGGGCTCGTTAGAGAGCCGCAGCGAGCCGAACCGCGCGGTTGCGCCCGGCCCGCCGGCGACACCGAAGCACGGCGCGCCCTCTCGGTGGGTGAGAGCCAGGCCGCGTCCGAGCGCCCGCGCGCCGGCGGCGCTCGCTCCGCCGCCCGCCCCCGACGGGATCCACTCGAGCGCGAGATAGCACTCGTCAACCTCCAGCACCTGGGGCGTGCGCAGCGCGCCCGGCTCAGCCAGCCAGCCCAGGCCGGCGGCCTCGGCGGCGTACTCGCCGGGGGCGGCGTCCGCGCGGGTCTTCACGAACGCCTCACGCCCGTCCGCGAGCACCACCCGGTAGGCCTCGTTGATGTCGCCCCCGCCCACCCGGCGCACGTCGCTCGCGCCCGCGGGAAGCGTCACTGCGCCTGGTGGGCGAGCGAACCGTCGCGAAGCTGCTCGAGCAGGCCCTCGCAGGCGGCGTGCACGAGCTCGAACACCGCGGCGAAGCCATCGCCCTCGCCGTAGTAGGGATCGGGCACGTCCAGGTCGCCCGCGCCCGCGCTCGCGGGATCGAACTCACGCAGCAGCCGCACCTTCGCCCGCTCCTCCTCGCCCGGCGCCAGGCGCCTCAGCTCGCGCAGGTTCTCCCGGTCCATGGCCAGCAGAAGATCAAAATTAATAAAATCGTCTACGCGAACCTGGCGGGCGGCGCCCTCGAGCGCCACGCCGCGAGCGCGGGCGGCGTGGGTGGCACGGGCGTCGGGAGGGCTGCCCACGTGCCACGCGCCGGTGCCCGCCGATTCGAGCTCGACGCTCCGCTCGAGCCCCTGTTCCCGCACGAGCGCCCGCATCACGCCCTCGGCCGTGGGCGAGCGGCAGATGTTGCCGAGGCACACGAACAGCACCCTCACGGGCACGGGCAGCCCCGCGGGGGGCTCGTGAGAGGCGCCGGCGGGCGCCTCTCCGGCGAGGGGCGGGCGGGCGTCCGCCACCTACTCCTCCCCCAGCTCCAGCACCGCCAGGAACGCCTCCTGGGGGACCTCCACGCGGCCCACCTGCTTCATGCGTTTCTTGCCCTCCTTCTGTTTGGCCAGGAGCTTTTTCTTGCGCGTGATGTCACCGCCGTAGCAGCCGGCGATCACGTCCTTGCGAAACGCTTTGACGGTCTCCCGGGCAATCACGTGGGCGCCGATGGCCGCCTGGATCGGCACGTCGTACTGCTGGCGGGGGATCCGTTTGCGGAGCTTCTCGGTGAGCGTCCGTCCCATCTCATACGCCTTGTCGCGGTGGACCACCATCGACAGCGCATCCACGGTGTCGCCGGCGAGCAGCACGTCGAGCTTGACCAGGTCCGAGGGGCGCATGCCGCTCAGCTCGTAGTCGAGCGAGGCGTACCCTTTGGTGCGCGACTTGAGCTGGTCGAAGAAGTCGAGCACGATTTCCGCGAGCGGCAGCTCGTAGTTCATCTGCACGCGCTCGGGAGACAAGTAGTGCATGCCCGAGTGCACGCCCCGGCGCTCCTGGCAGAGCTCCATGACCGCGCCCACGAACTCTTTCGGGGCGATGATGGAGGCGGTTATGAACGGCTCGCGGATCTCCTCGATGGTGCCCGGGTCGGGCATGTCCGAGGGGTTGTGCACCTCGAGCTCCTGGCCGTTGGTGAGGGTCACGTCGAACTCCACCGAGGGCATCGTGGCGAGCAGCTCGAGGTCGTACTCGCGCTCCAGGCGCTCGCGCACGATGTCCATGTGCAGCAGGCCGAGGAAGCCGCAGCGAAAGCCGAAGCCGAGCGCGTCGGAGGTCTCGGGCTCCCACGAGAGGGCGGCGTCGTTGAGGACGAGCTTCTCGAGCGCGTCCCGCAGGTCGGGGTAGTCGTCCGAGTCGATCGGGAACAGGCCGCAGAACACCATCGGCTTGACCTCCCGGTAGCCCGGGAGCGCCTCGCTGGCTTCGGGCGCCCCGGCCCGGGCACCCGATCCGGCCTTCGCGCGGGTGGTGAGGGTGTCGCCCACGCGCAGCTGGGTGACGTCCTTCAGGCCGGTGATCAGGTAGCCCACCTCTCCCGCCGCGAGCTGGTCGGTGGGCATCATCTGCGGGCTGAAGAAGCCGATGTCGTCGATGTCCGCCTCCGTGTGGGTGGCCATCGCCCGGATCGGCTCGCCCTTGCGGAACACGCCGTCCACCACCCTGATGTAGGCGATCACCCCCCGGTACTGGTCGAACTCCGAGTCGAAGATCAGCGCCCGCGCGGGGGCCTCGGGATCGCCGGACGGCGCGGGCACGCGCGCGATCAGCTCCTCCAGCACCTCCCCCACGCCCTCGCCCGTCTTGCCGCTGATCTTCAGGATCGCCTCGGGCGGCTCGCCGATCAGCTCGCTCACTTCCCCCGCCACCCGCTCGGGCTCGGCCCCCGGGAGGTCGATCTTGTTCAGGCACGGGATCAGCTCGAGGCCCGCGTCGATCGCCAGATACGTGTTGGCGACCGTCTGGGCCTCCACTCCCTGGGCCGCGTCCACCACCAGCAGCGCGCCCTCGCACGCGGCCAGCGAGCGCGACACCTCGTAGGTGAAGTCCACGTGGCCGGGGGTGTCGATCAGGTGCAGCTGGTAGGTGTGGCCGTCGCCCGCGGTGTAGAACACGCGCACGGCCTGCGCCTTGATGGTGATGCCCCGCTCGCGCTCGAGGTCCATGGAGTCCAGGAGCTGGGCCCGCATCTCCCGGGCTTCCACCGTGTGCGTGAGCTCGAGGATGCGGTCGGCCAGCGTCAACTTGCCGTGGTCGATGTGGGCGATGATGCAGAAGTTGCGGATATGGGCCTGGTCCATCAGCCGCTACAGCGTAGAGGCCGCTAGCGCGAGCGCTTGACCTGGCGGGCGATGAGCTTGTCCGACTCGGCCTCCACCTGGGTGCTCATGCGCTGCTTGAACATCGCCAGCAGCGCCTCCGAGGCGATCGGCCGCAACGCGCCGATCGCGTCGATCACCTCGTCCCAGCGCTCCTCCGGGCGCCCGGCCTCGGCGAACGGCTCCCACAGCTCCTTCAGGTACAGGCGCACGAACGCCCGCGAGATCGACTCGCAGTCGCGGCTCACCCGCTCGATCAGCCCGAGCGCCGCATGGAGCGAGATGCCCAGCGCCATCACCTCCTCCGCGGCCTTCATCAGCGCCGGGCTGGGCACCTCGAAGCGCCCGTCGCCCAGCGGCACAAGCAGCTTCAGCTTGCGTATGCGCTCGGCGTCCTTCGGGTCCACCGCGCCGAAGCGCTCCCGCAGCTCCTCGGCGGTCACCACCTCGGGCGTCTCGCTCTCGAACGGCGCGGCCAGGGCGTTGCGCAGGTTGAGCAGGCGCGCCGCCGACCCGCCCGAGGCGCTCAGCAGCCGCTCGATGGCCGTCAGGTTGAAGCCGTCCGCCTGCAGGTCGAGGATCAGGCGCAGCCGGGTCACGTGCTCGGCGTCGTAGTAGCCCACGCGGGCACGCACCTCCGGCGGGGGCAAGAGGCCCCGCGAGTGGTGGTTGCGGATGTTGCGCACCGACATCCCCACCTCGCCGGCGAGCTGCTCGATCGTCAACTCCGCCGCCGGGCCGCCGTCGTGGACGGGGCGCGGGCCGCCGCCCTCCCCTGCTCGGTGTGTGTCCACGCTCACACTAGACATCTTCATCTCAGGATACCGTGTTTGATGTCACCTCAAACGAGGTAACATCGGATCAGGTCATCATGCTCGCTCCCCAGCTCCCTCCCGCGAGACGCTCGCCGTCCCCGAGCGATCCGGCATCACCCCGAGCGCTCGGCCGCGCCGATGGCTGAACGCGGCGCCGTCCCGCAGGTGTCCCCCCTGCGTCGCCGCGCGCTGCGCCTCGTCGGCTCGTTCACCTCGCCGCTGGCCCCCGACGACTACCTCGAGCTGGTCAACCCGCTGTGGTCCACCCGCGAGCTGCGCGGGCGCGTCCAGCGCGTACAACGCGAGACCCCCGACGCGGTCACCGTGCTGATCAAGCCCGGGTGGGAGTGGCCCGGACACCGTCCCGGGCAGTACCTGCGGCTGGGCATCGCCGTCGATGGCGTCCACCACTGGCGCGCCTACTCGCTCACCTCCCCGCCGCGACGCGCCGACGGCTGCATCGCGATCACACCCAAGCTCGTCGAGGGCGGCCGGGTCTCGCCGTTTCTGAACCGCGGCGTCCAGCCCGGGACGATCGTGCGCCTGGGCGGCGTCGAAGGGACGTTCGTCCTGCCCGAGCCCACGCCCGAGCGGCTGCTGTTCGTGAGCGCTGGCAGCGGCATCACGCCCATCGCCGGCATGCTCCGCGCGCTCGCCGCCGCGGGCGAGCTGGGAGACGTGGTCCACGTCCACTGCTCGCGCACCCGCGAGGACGTCATCTTCGGCCGCGAGCTCGCGGCGCTCGACGCCGCCGCGAACGGATACCGGCTGCATCTGCACATCAGCGGCGAGCGCGGACGAATCGCGCCCGGCTCGCTCGAGGAGCTGTGCCCCGACTGGGGCGAGCGCGAGAGCTTCCTGTGCGGGCCCGCCGGCCTGATCGAGGCGCTCTCCGAGCGCTGGCGCGAGCACGGGGACCCCGAGCGACTGCACGTGGAGCACTTCGGGGTGGGCGGGATCCACGACACGATCGGTGACGGCGAGCGCGGCTGCGGCGGGAGCATTCGCCTGCGTCGCAGCGGCATCGACGCGCACAGCGACGGCCGGCAGCCCATCCTCCTCGCCGGCGAGGCCGCCGGCGCCGACATGCCGTTCGGCTGTCGCATGGGCATCTGCCACAGCTGTGTCGGGCGCCTGCGCTCCGGCTCGGTGCGCGACCTCCGTACAGGTCGCGTGCACGGCCAACCCGGGGAGATGCTGCGCACCTGTGTGAACGCGCCCGAGGGCGCGATCGAGATCGACCTCTGACCGAGCAGCCCGCCAACCCGTCCATCTCTAAAGACAAAAAGGAACGAGCAATGTCCGCCACCGTCACCCAGCAGGCCGCGAGCGCATCGTCCCCGGAGGGGGAGCCACCCGCGAGCCCTGTCGCCGAGGAGCCCGCATCGTCCTGGGAGGGGGAGAGCCCGCTCGAGCGGCTCACCGCCGAGCAGCTCGAGCGGTTGGGAGCCGAGCTCGACGCCATCCACGATCACGTGTTCGCGGAGCTCGGCGAGCGCGACGCCCGCTACATCCGGCGGACCATCAGGCTGCACCGCCAGCTCGTGCTCGGCGCGCGCATCGCCCTGCTCGGCTCGCGCCGGCGCCCGCTGTGGCTGGCGGGCACGGCCGCCCTGTCGCTGGCCAAGGTGCTCGAGAACATGGAGATCGGCCACAACGTCATGCACGGCCAGTGGGACTGGATGAACGACCCCGACATCAACTCCCGCAACTGGGACTGGGACACCGCCTCCCCCGCCGACGCCTGGCGCCACTCCCACAACTACGAGCACCACACCTTCACCAACATCCGCGGCAAGGACCGCGACCTCGGCTACGAGATCATGCGCATCGACCCCCACCAGCGCTGGCACCCCATCTACCTGCTCCAGCCGCTCTACAACCTCCTGCTGATGGGCTTCTTCGAGTGGGGCGTGGCGCTCCACGACCTCAACTTCGAGGCGCTCCGCTCGGGCGAGAAGAGCAAGGAGCAGGTACTCGAGGAGCTGAAGGCGATCGGCGTGAAGGCACGCCGGCAGATCGTCAAGGACTACCTCGCCTTCCCCGCCCTGTCCGCCCTGCTCGCCGGCGCGCTCTCCGGGCGCAGGGCCGGCGAGGGCACCTTCAAGTCCGCGCTCGCGGCCAACTTCACCGCCAACATCGTCCGCAACGTATGGGCCCACTCGATCATCTTCTGCGGGCACTTCCCCGACCAGACCTACACTTTCGGCGAGGACGTCCTCGCCGCGGAGACCCGCGGCGGCTGGTACGTCCGCCAACTGCTCGGCGCCGCCAACATCGAAGGACGCTGGCTGTTCCACTTCCTCTCCGGCAACCTCTCCTTCCAGGTCGAGCACCACCTGTTCCCCGACATGCCCTCCAGCCGCTACGCCGAGGTGGCGCCCCGCGTGCGCGAGGTGTGCGCGCGCTACGGCCTGCCCTACAACACCGGGCCGTTCCACAAGCAGCTCGGCAGCGTCCACCGCACGATCCTGCGGCTCGCGTTTCCCGGCGGGCGTCCACGGCCCAAGCCCGTCCCCCCGCCGATGCACTAGCCTTGAGGGTCCGGCGGATCGCCAACTCGACTACGGGCCCTCGAGGCCCAACCGCGGCTACGCGCCGGCCTTCGGACCGGCGGCCTGTCCAGGTGTCGGGAGTGTCAAGCCGCCCAGGCAAAGACACGCAGTCCTGGGACGTATGAAGTAAGCGGCGATCTTTGATCGGGTGCAAGCTGGGTGGGCTTCGGCTCACCCAGCCTCTGCTCGCCCGGCATGCCCGCAGGCCCTTCGCGCGGGGAGCTACGGGACAGCCCAGCCTAAGCGCGGCCGAGACGCGCCCGGATCAGGTTGCCCACCTGGTGGGCCTCGGGGATGTGCATGGCGAGCACCGTGCGCACGTACACGAGCACGCCCACCACGCCCGCGCCGCCCACGCTCACGATCTGCGCGGGCAGCGAGGTTCCGAGCAGGCCGTCCAGCACGTACCAAACGAGCCACGACACACCCCCAAGCAGCGCCGAGGCGACCAGGATGCGCAGAGTGACCATAAGCGTTTGGGCGCCTTCGAGCCTGCCGTTCAGGCCGCGTCGCAGACGGGTGAACTGAAGGGCGGTCATGACGATGTTGGCGGTGATCGTGCCGATGATCAGCCCCGCGATACCCAACGGCTTGTACAGCGCGATGCTGACGATGATGTCCACGACGATGTTCATCGCGGCCAGGCTCGTCGGGATCCACGGCCGCTGGACGGAGAAGAACGTCCTGGTCAGGAGCAGGTTGATACCCCCGAAGGGGAGGCTGAAGGCGAACCAGAACAGCGCGATCGAGACCAGGTGCGTGGACTGCACGTTGAATTCCCCGCGCTGGAACAGCAGCCGCACGATCGGCGTGGGCAGCGCGATCATGAACGCCGCAGCTGGCAGCAGCGTGAGGTTGATCTGGCGCATGCCGTTGCCGACCGTGCGGCGCATGGCGTCCGCGTCGCGGTTGGAGGCCATACGGCTGAGCGTCGGAAACAGGACTGTGGCGATGGCCACGCTGAAGATGCCCTGGGGCAGCATGTACACGCGGAACGCGTTGTCGATCGCGCGCGGGGCTTCTTCGGAGACGAGCGTGCCGAACGCCGAGTTGATCAGCTGGTCGAGGTTCACGATCCCCAGCCCCAACATCACCGGGAGCATCAGTGTGAACACCTGTCTGATTCGTGGGTCGTGCCAATCGACGTGCACCCGCAGACGGAAGTCGATCCGCCCCAGCGCAGCGAACGCCATCAACATCTGCACGATCGTCGCGACGAGGATCCCGATCGCGAACGCGTAGATCCGGTTTTCGCCGTGGAAATGGGGCGCCAGCACGACGAGCAGCACCATGATCACGATGTTCCACACGGCTGGCGAGATCGCCGGGATCGTGAAGTGGTCGTAGGACTGCAGGATCCCGACCAGCAGACCGTTGATGCTGAGCAGGAAGATCACCGGGAACAGCACCCGCGACAGGCCCACGGTGAGCGCCGTGAGCGTGGAGCTGAACGTGGGGCCGATGAACAACGGCATGATCACGCCCGCCCCCAGGATGAAGAGCGCGGTCAGCGCGCCGAGGCCGATCAGGATGATCCAGAACAGCGTCGAGGCCAGCCCGATCGCCTCTCTGCGCCGGCCCTTCTGGAGCAGATCAGTGAACACCGGCACGAACGCCGCCGACAGCGCCGACTGGGCGAACAGCTGCGCCACGTAGTTGGGAATCTGGTAGGCGATCGTGTACGCGGACGCATAGCCTTTCGTCCCGAAGTAGCTCGCGAACAGGATTTCGCGCAGCAGCCCCACGACGCGCGAGAACGCCGTCAAGATCGAGAACAGCGCTGCGTTGCGCGCCACGCCGCCACCGCCGGGCGGCGCCGGGACGACTGGCTCCTCGGCGAAGGCTTCGGCGCTGGCGGACAAGGCCGCTATAGTACGGCGCGCTGCGGGGGTCCTACCCACCGATGTCCCGCGCTTGGAACCATGGCCAACATCCACTCCCAGAAGAAGCGCATCCTGCGCTCAGAGCGTGAGCGTCTGGAGAACCGCCGCTACACGTCCACGATCAAGACGTACTTCCGCCGTCTGGAGTCGCTGGTGGGCGAAGGCGAGCGCGCCGGCGCCGACAGCGCGCACCGCGAGCTGGTGAGCACGATCGACAAGGCCGTCAAGCGCGGTGCCATGCACCGCAACACGGGCGCCCGCAAGAAGTCCCGCGCCGCCCGCACCCTCGCCGGGCCCGCTAGCGAGTAATAGCCTCGATCGCCCGCAGGGCGAGGGTGTCCTCGTCGAGCCCCGCGAGCGCGCCGCGGCTGCTCGCCAACGGCGCCCCTCCGCGCGTGTCCAGTTCGAGCTGGGCGAGCGTCGCAAGCGCCCCCCGCAGGCGCTCCAGGTCGCTGCGCGCGACGTCCGCCACGAAGCGCTCGGCGGCACGCGCGGGCATGCGCAGCGTGCGCTTGACCTCGGCCACCGACTCGCCGGCCTGCAGGCGCACCGCCACCGCGAGTGCGTCCCGCAGCCGCGAGGCCATCAGGTAGGTGAGGCCCGACAGGCGCTCACCCTGCTCGCGCAGGCGCAGGTAGGAACGAGTCGCCTCGCGCCCGTCCTGTGCCACCAGGGCGTCCGCCAGCGCGTACGCCCGCCACTCGCTCGAGTGCGCCGCGCGCGCTTCGATGTCCGCCACCCCCACGTCCGTGGCGCCTTCCAACGCCAGCTTCTCGAGCTCGCGCAGGAGGCGCTGCTGACGCTCGCCCACCTGCGCCACCAGCGCCTTCGCCGCCGCGGCGTCCAGCGACAATCCGAGGCGGGCGCCCTGCTCGCGTGCCCACTTGGCGAGCTCCCACGGCTTCACCGTCATCTGCGCCACCACCTGTCCGCCCGCGCGCTTGACGAGCCCCGCCAGTGTCGCGGGAGCCTTCGCCCGAGCTTCCTCGCGCGCGAACAGCGCGAGCGTCGTCTCCGGAGGCATCGCGCCGAGGCTTGCCTGGAGATGTTGTGTGACGTCGGCCTCGCGCCAGCGCTCCACCCCTTCCACGATGATCACCCGACGCCCGACCGCCAGGGTCATCGCCGCGAGCGCCGCGGCCACGCCGGCGGGCGTGGCGAGCTCGCCTTCGAGCACCTCCACGCTCGCCCCCCCGCCCTCCCCGCGTTCGCCCAGCGTCCGCAGCCCCGCGCGCCGCTCGGCCACCGCGCCGTGGTCGTCGCCGTGGATCAGGTAGGCAGGCTTGAGTTCGGGCATGCGCGCCCGAGTGTATGCCCAACCGCGCGCTCGTCGTCCGAGAGGCAAGCGAGGCAAGGACGCAGGGAGCGTGGCGTGCTTTGCACGCGAGCGACTGAGGACGCCGCCTCGCGCCGCCTATCGGACGACGAGGTTGACGAGCTTGCCGGGGACGACTATCTCCTTGACGATCTCCTTGCCGTCCACGTGCGCAACCACGTTGGGCGCCGCGTGGCAGAGCTCCTTCAGCTCCTGCACGCCGGCGTCCGTGCGCGCTTGCACGCGGTCGCGGACCTTGCCGTTGACCTGGCAGACGAGCTCGTACACCTCGTGCTCGAGCAGCGCCTCGTCGGCCTGCGGCCACGGCTGCTCCCACACGCGCTCACCGGTCAGGCGCTCGTATATGTCGGCGCTGACGTGCGGGGCGAACGGGAACAGCAGCGAGGCGGCGTTCGCCAGCGCCACCCGCAGGGTCTGCACGTTAACCGCGTCGCGCAGGCGCGAGCAGTCGTTGAGCAGCTCCATCACGGCGGCGATGGCCGTGTTGAACGCGAAGCGGCGCAGGTCGCCGCCCACCTTGTCGATCGCCCAGTGGGTCTTGCGCGCGAGCGTCAGGTCCTCGCCGGTGAGGTCCGCCGGCGTGGTCAGCTCCGCGCTCGGCGCCCCGGCGCGTTCGGCCGTCTCCGCCGCCAGTCGCCACAGCCGGCCGAGGAAGCGGTGCACGCCCTCGACGCCATCGTCCGACCAGTCGGCGTCCTGGTCGGGAGGACCGACGAACAGGATGTAGCAGCGCGCGGTGTCGGCGCCCACGCGTTCGACGATCGACGCCGGCGAGACCACGTTGCCCCTGGACTTGCTCATCTTCGCGCCGTCCTTGGTGACCATCCCCTGCGTGAACAGCGCCTGGAAGGGCTCCTGGAAGTCGAGGTGCCCGAGGTCGGCCAGCGCCTTGGTGAAGAACCGCGCGTACATCAGGTGCAGGATCGCGTGCTCGACCCCGCCTATGTACTGGTCCACGGGCATCCACTGGCGCAACGCCGCCGGGTCCCAGGCGGCGCGTTCGTTGCGCGCGTCGCAGTAGCGCATGAAGTACCAGGAGGAGTTGACGAACGTGTCCATCGTGTCGGTCTCCCTGCGGGCCCTGCCGCCGCACTCGGGACACTTGACGTTCACCCACTCCTCCGCGCCTGCCAGCGGGGAGTGGCCTTTGGGCGTGTAGTCCTCGATGTCCGGCAGCTCCACCGGGAGCTGGTCGTCGGGGACGGGCACCATGCCGCACCGCTCGCAGTGGATGATGGGGATGGGCGCGCCCCAGTAGCGCTGGCGCGAGACCAGCCAGTCGCGCAGGCGGTAGTTGACGGAGGCGTGACCCTTGCCCTCGCGGTCGAGCCAGGCCACGATCGCGGACAGCGCCTCGCGGTTGGGCATGCCGTCGAAGTTGGGGTGCGAGTTGATCAGCCTGCCGTCACCGGTGAACGGCAGGCCGTCCTCGCCGGGCGCCGCCTCGACCGTGTCCAGCGCCTGGGCCGGCACGATCACACGCCTGATCGGCAGCTCGTACGCGCGCGCGAAGGCGTAGTCGCGCTCGTCGTGTCCGGGGACCGCCATGATCGCGCCGGTGCCGTACTCCATGAGGACGTAGTCGGCCACGTACATCGGTATCTGCTCGCCGTTTACCGGGTTGGTGACGGTGCGCCCGAGGGGCACGCCCGTCTTGGGCTTGTCGACGTTGCCACGCTCCTCGTTGGTCTCGTTGAGCGCGTGGTTGACGTAGTCGTGGACCGCCTGCTCGTACTCGGTGCCCTGGGCCAGGCGCATGATGTCGGGGTGCTCGGGGGCCATCACGAAGAAGGTCGCGCCGAACAGCGTGTCGGGCCGGGTGGTGAACACCGGGTAGTCGACATCCAGCTCCGCGCACCGGAAGGTCACCTCGGCGCCCTCGCTGCGCCCGATCCAGTTGCGCTGCATGGTCTTGACGTGCTCGGGCCACTCGATCGCGTCGAGGTCGTTCAGGAGGCGCTCGGCGTAGTCGGTGATGCGCAGGAACCACTGCTCGAGCTGCCTCACTTCGACGAGCGCTCCGCAGCGCTCGCAGTGACCGTCGGCGTCCACCTGCTCGTTGGCGAGCACGGTCTGGTCTTTGGGGCACCACTTGACCGCCGCCTCCTTGCGGTAGGCGAGGCCCGCGCGGAACAGCTCGAGGAAGATCCACTGCGTCCAGCGGTAGTAGGACGGTTCGTCGGTGGCCAGCTCGCGCGACCAGTCGATGGAGATCCCCCACGAATGGAACTGGCGGCGGAAGGACGCGATCGACTCCGCCGTCGAGTCGCGCGGGTGGACGCCCGTCTTGATCGCGTGGTTCTCCGCCGGCAGCCCGAACGCGTCATAGCCCATCGGGTGCAGCACGCGCGCGCCCAGCCTGCGGCGGAAGTGGGCGATGGCGTCACCGACCGAGTAGCACTTCAGGTGTCCGATGTGGGGCTCACCGCTGGGGTAGGGGAGCATCTCGAGCACGTAGGAGCTCGCCGCCCGCCCGCCCGCCTGCACACCGCTGAGGGAGGACCCGGCCCAGCCATCCGCACGCGTGTCGGCGGCGGCGTCGTTGGCCACCTCCCAGGTGCGCTCGCTGGCCCACAGAGCCTGCCAGCGCGGCTCGATCTCGTGCGGGTCATAGCGGTGCTCTGCCATCGGCAGTCGCAGGTTAGCGGGCGGCCTGGGACGGAACGCCGCGGCCGCCCGCGCGTGCGATCACCGGGGCACGGGGAGCACCTCCTGCGCCTGCGCCTGATGGCGGCTGCGACCGCGGAGCAGCTCGACGACCTCCGCCGGCGCCTTGTGCGGCGAGCCGGCGTCGAACGGCGGCCGGGGGTCGTACTCGATGCCGAGCTGGATCGCCTGGGCGACGGTGTCGCCGGCGACGCGCGCGGCGAGCGCGAGCGCCATGTCGATGCCCGCGGACACGCCCGCGGCGGTGACCAGCTTGCCGTCGAACACGACCCGCTCCTCGACGGGCTCGGCGCCCAGCCGGTGCAACTCGTCCAGCGCCAGCCAGTGGCTGGTCGCGCGCTTGCCGTCGAGCAGCCCGGCGGCGGCGAGGATCAGCGAGCCGGTGCAAACGGACGTCGTCCACGTGCTCGTGCGGTCGGCCGCCCGCAGCCAGTCGAGCACGGCGCCGCCCGCGCGCGCGGCCACCTCGCCGGGCCCGCCCGGGACGACCACGATGTCGGGCCGCTGGACCTGCTCGAGCGAGTGCTCGACGAGCAGCGTGAGCATGCCGTTGTCAGTGCTCACCGGCCCCGGCTCGGCGGCGACGAACGCGACGCTCGCGCCGGGGAGGCGACTGAGCACCTCGTATGGCCCGATGGCGTCGAGCGCGGTGAACCTGTCGTAGAGGACGATGGCGATGCTCGTGCCGGTGTCCGCGTGCTCGTCATGTGCCTGCTGGTCGCTCATGCGGCTGTCTCCTTGGTGGTGGGGGCTTGGAAGCGGCGCCGGTACTCGGAGGGCCCGACGTGGAGCGTGCGCAGAAACGCGCGGCGCATGGTCTCGGCGTTCCCGAAGCCGCAGACGGCGGCCACCGCCGCGATCGGCTCGCTCGTGTCCTCGAGACGGCGACGCGCCGCCTCCAGGCGCACGCGCTCGACGTGGCGGGCCGGGGTAACGCCGGTCTCGGCGCGAAACGCACGGGCGAAATGGCGCGGGCTCATGTGGGCGCGGGCGGCCATCGCCTCGACCGAGTGATCTCCGGCGACGTCCTCCAGAACGGCGCGCTGCACCTCCCGCAAGGGCTCGCGCCCGGCCTGCTGCGCGGCGAGCGTGGCGCTGAACTGCGACTGGTTGCCGGGGCGGCGCAGGAACAGCACGAGGTGGCGGGCGATCGTCAGCGCGACGTCGCGGCCGAGGTCCTCCTCGACGAGCGCCAGCGCGAGGTCCATGCCGGCGGTGACGCCCGCGGAGGTCCAGATGGGACCGTCGTTGACGAAGATCGGCTCGGGGTCGACGCGCACGGCGGGGTGGGCGAGCTGGAGCGCCCTCGCGGATGCCCAGTGCGTGGTCGCGCGGCGGCCGTCGAGCAGCCCGGCCGCCGCGAGCAGGAAGGCGCCCGTGCACACGGAGCTCGTGCGCCTAGCCCGGGTCGAGGATCGCGCGATCCAGCTCACGAGCGCGCGATCGCGGACCGCCTGCGCGTGGCCGGGGCCGCCCGCGACGATCACCGTGTCGATCGTCGTGGCGCTCCGCGCCAGCCGTCCGTCGGGGATCACGCCGAGGCCGCTGGAGGTGCGCAGCGGCCGGCCGTCGGCGCTGAGCACCCGCACCTCGTATCCACGCTCGGGTCCGCCCGCCGCTTCGAGCAGCTGCTGGGCGCCGGTGAACACCTCGAGCGGGCCGGTCACGTCGAGGCTCTGCACGCCGGGGTACACGACGATGACGATCAGGCGGGGATCGCGGGCTTGGGCCACGAGAGCGATGATCGCCGATGGCGGATCTGTCCGCAAGGACATATTTCCAACGTTTCCTGCCATGCTGATGGCATCCGCTCGTGGGCCGGCACCCGCATCCCTGCTCATCGGTGACGCGTTTTGCGGAGGGTGCGCGACCCGGAGAGGGCATCCGGCGCGGGTGACGGCACGCACGGGCGCCGCGGTTTACGATGGCCGCATGGAGCAGCCCCAGACGCCGCAGCCCGACTTCGAGGAGCTCGAGGTCGGGGCGCTGCAGGTCGTCGACGACGCCGGACCCGACGCCCTGAGCGCGGCGCCGGGCCGCGTGGCGAGCATCGTGGCAGCGGCGGAACACGCGGCGCTGGAGCTGCGCGAGCAGACGGAGCTGCGCGCGCGCGAGCGCATCGAGGAAGCCGATCGCGCGGCCGACAACCGCGTGCTCGCCGCCGAGGAGGAGGCCGAGGAGCTGCTGAGCACGGCGCGCGCCCAGGCAGAGACCACCACGAACGAGGCCGAGGCCGAGGCCACGCAGCTGAAGGACGAGACCACCCGGCTGCACGAGGAGGCCACGCGCACGCTCGAGCAGGCGCGCGAGCAGGCCGAGCGCGTGCTCGGCGACACACGCAGGGAGTCCGAACAGGTGTGGACCACCGCCCACCAGGAGTCCGAGCGCGTGCGAGCGTCGGCCAGGGAGGAATCCCAGCAGTTGCGCGCCGCCGCCGATGCGCACTCCGTCCAGGTCCGCGGCGAAGCCGAAGCGCAGGCTGCGCAGGTCCGTGGCGAAGCCGAAGCGCAGGCCGAGCAGCTCCTTGACAGCGCGCGCCACGGCGCCGAGCGCATCGCCCGGGAGACCCGGGAGCAGACCGAGAGCCTGCTCGAGGCACGCCGCAGCGAGCTCGCCAGCCTGCACGAGGAGGCCGAGAAGGAGGCCAGGGAGACCAAGGCCAAGGCGCGCGCGGACGCGCGCGCCATCACCAGCGAGGCGCACCTCACCTCGCGCGACATCCTCGTCGAGGGAACCGAGATCTCGCGCAACCTGCGCGAGCTGTCCACCTCGCTGCGCAACAACGCCGAACGCCTGATACGCGACGTGCGCCTCACCCACGGCGCCATGACCGCCCGCCTCGATCAGGTGACCACGGGCGGCGAGGATCGAGAACGCACCGTCAACGGGAGCCGCGGCGCGGCGCGCGAGGAGGACCCGCTCTATGACGACGAAACCACGCGGGCACCGCGAAGGCGCGGCGCCGACGACTCCAACGACGAGCTCGACGTGCCCGAGTTCATCCCGCGGCGGTAGTAGGCGAGCGGGCCTTCGCGCGGGGGCGAGCGGGAAATCGCCTGGCCGTGCTCGCGCGGCCGGGAGCGCCGTGCGGCGTGAAATCGGGCGAGCGGGGCGGCTACACTCTCGGAGTTGATCGCGGGGCTATAGCTCAGCTGGGAGAGCGTCGCGCTGGCAGCGCGAAGGTCGTCGGTTCGAGCCCGACTAGCTCCATTTTTCTTGTCGGCAAACAAACCGACTGCCGCGCCGACTACCACTGGGCTTCGGTACTGCTCCCGCTGGGAGGGGGTGACTCCTCCTCATGCACGCTCGCGGGGCTACTCGCAAGCCCCTTACTCACGAGGTCGCGGACGTCGCAGCTGACCAGCGTGCCGCCACCTTGGTCAGCCGCTGCTACATAGGCCGCGTCGTACACCGAGATCGTTTGCTCATCGGCGAGCTTCGCGGCGCGGCTGAGCAAAGTTGTCGTAGACGATATGACCCCGCCGTCGCCAGAGATCCGATCGATTGCTTCCAGCAATGGCGCGACACGCCCAAGCTCGGACCAACCTCGAACTGCCACGTTGGCTACCTCATAGCGGGCGAGATCGAGGGTAGTAAGCGTCACATCGGGATCAGCGAGAAGCGCCTGGGATGGTCCGTGTAGCTCGTCGTCGGAATCGAACGCCGCGAGGATCACGCTGGCATCCAACAGAAGCGCGCTCACGCTATGGCCTTGTGGCTTTCACCCGCTCGGCAGCTGCCCCGCCATGCCGCGCAGCCTGCCGCAGAAGCCTGTCCATGGCCGCCGCACGATCCGTGCGGCGCCTGCGCAGCGCGGAGTCGGCGAACTCTCGCAGCACTGCGCTGCGGGACGTACCGAGACGAGTCGCCTCGGCATCGACCTCGCTCAGGAGATCGTCCGGCATCGACACCATCACCTTTGCCATAGCTCCAGTATACCGTGGTATACGACGGGAGCGCAGCGCTACGGATCAGGCGATGTAAACGACCGGTGCGACCAACGACACTTGGTTTGCGCGCCGACAAGTTTCGCCCATCCTTGTAGCCATCATGGCATAGATGTGGCATAATATTGGCATGGCTAGGACGAGGGTAAGCACGACCGTTGACGAGCAGCTCTTGGAGAGCGCCCGTCAGGCACTCGCGCCGTTGACAGATGCCGCGGTCCTCGACCAAGCGCTCGCGGCGCTTTTGGACCGCCATCGTGCCGCCGAGATCGACGCTGCATACGCGGTCTACGATGTGCACCCACTCGAGGAGTCCGATGCATGGGGCGACCTGGCGTCGTTCCGAGAGGCGGCCGCGGCATCGTGAGCGGTGGCCCTCTTCCTGCAAGGGGAGAGGTGTGGTGGTGTGAGTTGCCGGAGATCGGGCGGCGGCCTGTCGTTGTGCTCTCCCGTGATGCGGCCATCCCGCGATTGCGCCGCGCACTTGTCGCGCCGTGCACGACCACCGTCCGCGGCTTGGCCAGCGAGGTCGTCCTAGAGCCCGACGACGATCCAGTGCCCCGTCGATCCTCGATCAACCTTGACTCTGTCGAGAGCGTGTCCGTTGCGGTCCTGGTGGAGCGCGTGGGACGGCTCAGCGACGACCGCATGCGAGAGGTGTGCGCGGCGCTCGACGTGGCAGTCGAATGCCACGGTTGATATCGCCCCTTCGTCAGCCGATCCGACCGCTGGCGCCGCCAACAGCGCATGGTTTGCTCACAGAGAGTTTCGCCCATTTTTCTTGTCGGCAAACTAACCACTGATTCGCGTGGGGATGCGCCGAAGACGCAGGTCCCAGAGCGGAATCTAGTGTCTGGCTGTGGCCGCGCGAGACAAGTTCTGGCGAGCCTCCGCGTAGAGCGGCTCAGGAGCCATATCAGCGCCGTTCGGCCAAGTGACGGTGCCGGCCTCTGCGTTCACGGTCACGCGCGCGAAGTAGTCCGGATCGCGCAGCGGCTCAAAGACACCTCGCCACTCGCGTCCCGTGAAGTCGACATCGCCGACTGTGCCGTCGTCGAAGGTCAGGCGCAGTCGGTACTCGCCGCTGACCTCCACACGGATGACGTCATGCAGTTGCTCCACGAAATCAATGTTACGCCAGGGCATCGATCGGCTCCAACGGCTCGTCCCGTCGCGCACGCTCCCAGTTCGCCGCGAGCTCGTCCTCGTGCAGGACCGCCCACTCTGCGACCAGCACGAGCGCCCGCCGCGGAAGCGAGCCTGCGACCGAGATGGCGCTCACCACCCATGACTCACTGATCTCGGGCGTGACGCCTTCGATCAGGATGCTTGTATCGATCAGCGCTGTCAAGTGGCCCAGGTGTCCTGGGCCACAGCGAGGTCTTGCTCGCGCATTTGGCGCAGTTGCGGGGCCCATGCGGTGACGGCCTGACGGTCAAAGCCGGCGTCAGGGCTCAATCGATGCGACCTGCAACGACTGGCTGAGGGCCGAGCCCAGCGACGAGATGAGTTCCTCGCCGTTCGGGGTCTCGGCGGGATCGAGGAGCCACTGAAGGACCAGCCCGTCGCAGACCGCTATCAGGAACGACGCGATCACCTTTGGGTCGATTCCTGCCTGCTTGGCGTCCTCGCCCAAGCTCGCCCGCACCATGGAGGCGACCTGCTCACGCACGGTGTTGTAGTGAGCGGCCAGTTCTTGGCGCAGGCCCTCAGACCACGCCGACTGTCCAACGGCCTCGACGAAGCCGACGAGTACGGGACGCAACTCCTCAAAAGAGTCCAGCATCGCAACCCACGACGCCGCCATCTGCCCCAGCGGCGACTGGTCCTCGCCGGCGAACGCGGCCTCGCCCAGGCGGGTGGTCCATTCTTCGACGGCGCGGCCGATCGCCGCGTTGAGCAGCGCTTCCTTGGAGCCGAAGTGGTAGCCGATCGAGGCGAGATTGGCGTTGGCGGCATGGGCGATGTCGCGGGCCGTCGTGCGGGAGTAGCCCTTCGTGCGCAGGCACTCGATTGCGCCCGCTAGGAGTTGGTCGCGGTGGCTGGCTTGGGCCATGGGCAGATCTTACTTGACAATCGGACGAACGTAGGTATTGTACATACGTATAGATTGATTCTAAGCCCGATGGTGCCGATCCGAGGAGCAGGCAGATGACGACGACCGAGATGGCGAGGACGCAGGTCGAGCAGGCAGTTGCCGAGCAGCCGGTTCTCGACGGGGTGCCCCAGGGCCCGCGTCTCCCACGCGCGCTGCAGACGGTCCTATGGGCGACGCGCCCACTCTCCTTCATGCAGCGTGCCCGCCGCCGCCATGGCGATGTCTTCACCATCCGTCCCTACGGCTTTTCAGACATCGTCGTCCTCACCGACCCGGAGCACATCAAGGAGGTGTTCACCGGCGACCGCGACGTGTTCGCGGCCGGGAAGGCAAACGCCGCGATGGGCCCTGTCCTGGGCAGCCACTCGCTGCTGACGCTCGACGGTGAGCGTCACCTGCGCCAGCGCAAGCTGATGCTGCCGCCCTTCCACGGCGAGGCGATCGGCCGCTACCGCGAGCGCATCGAAGAGATCACGAAGGCCGAGATCGCGAGATGGCCGATCGGCGAGCCATTCCCGATCCGCCCGCGCATGCAGGACATCACGTTCGAGATCATCCTGCGCGCGGTCATCGGCGTCAGCGACCCGCGGCGCCTCGAGCGCCTGCGCGAAGTGTTGCCCAAGCTGCTCGACTTCAGCGTCTTTGACATGTGGGCGGTGTGGGTGTTCCCCAAGCTGCTGGACAGCCCGATCGCGCGGCGCAACCCCGCCCTGCGTATGCGCCCCGAGATCGACCGCCTGCTCTACGAGGAGATCGCCGCGCACCGCGCCAATCCCGAGGGTCATGACGACATCCTTGCGCTGCTTCTCCGCGCGCGCGAGGAGGACGGCGAGCCGCTGTCGGACGAGAACTTGCTCGATCAGATCATCACGCTGCTGCTCGCCGGCCACGAGACCACAACGACCGGGCTGGCATGGGCCTTCGAGCGCCTGACCCGCAACCCGGACGTGCTCGGGCGCCTGCGGCAAGAGCTCGACACCGACGAGGACAAGTATCTCGAGGCGGTCGTGAATGAGACGCTCCGTGTCCGTCCCGTGATCGACGGTGTCTGGCGAAAGCTCGCCGCCCCGGCAGTCGTCGCCGGTCACCGGCTGCCCGCCGGGACGCTCGTCTTCCCCGCGATCTCACTGGCACAGACATCGAACGACGCGTTTCCCGATCCCGAGGAGTTCCGCCCCGAGCGCTTCCTCGAGGGCTCCCCTCCCCCGTATACCTTCATCCCATTCGGCGGTGGCATACGCCGCTGCATCGGCGCGGCTTTTGCGATGATGGAGATGAAGACGGTGCTCGCCACCGTGCTTCGACACGTTGAGTTGAGCGCGCCCGATGAGCGTCCCGAGCAACCGCGCCCTCACCACATCACCCAGATCCCCGCCCGCGGCGCACGCGTGCTGATCACCGCGAAGCGCTCGCCCGACCACAAACCCACCACTCAACACCGCGGCGGTTGTGGCGATGGCACAGCGCCTTGAGCGCCCACCAGCGCCGGCGTGGGAGTCCCGCTTGCCCTGGGTGGACATCGCGCTCGCCTCCAGCGCCTATGAGGCGGGCATCAGCTCGGGGATGTTGTCCATCGACGGCGGTCATTGACTGTCCCGGGCGGGATGTCGAACTGGTTGAGGATGTGACGGGCGACCTGCACCCCGTCGGCCGGGTTGTCGAACGTGCTCGCGAACTGACGGAACCAGAAGGCCCGCACGAACCGGCTCGTGGCGATAAAGCCGGCAGGCAGGCCGTTCACACCGATCGCGCGGTGGACTACCGACTGCTTCGCTGCAGCGCGCCGCCTGGCGCCTCCTCAGCGGTTGACGTGCAGGGCCGGCAGCATCGCGGGGCTGATGCCCTCCTCGATGCATGCCAGATAGGCAATGCCGCGGTGGATGCCGTCGATGATCAGCAGCGTGCCGTCGAACACGCCTATGCGCATGACCACGCTGCCCCTCCACCTGTTCCCTGCCATGTCATCCACGAAACGGTCGACCCGCAGGTCGTCCGCACGGTCATCGCCCGGGTCCAGCGCCCTGCTGCGCGCCCGGTAGATCGTCCGCAGCTGGCCGAGCGTCTTGTGGCTGGTGCCCGTGTAGCCCATGAAGCTGGCGAACAGCGTGGGCGTGCCGGCGAGCTCCTCGGCCGATAGGGGCATGAGCGCCATGTATCCCATCGTCCTGGCGGGGATGGTGCAGGCATATGGTCGGCCGGCCAAGATGCTCGCGCCCCGTCGTCACGTTCGTCCATGAAGTGCCGATCGACACAATGTCGGCGGCCCTCGGCGGCCTCCCCGGATCAGGTGCGAGCGCCGAGCTCCGCCAGGTCCACGGTGCTCGCGATCGTGTGGAACTTGACGTCGGGAGGAGCCGCCACCACGCTGAGGATCGCCTTCATGAACCGCGCGATGTGCGGCGTGCCGAAGTGCCTCTCGAGCGCCTCCTGGCTCTCCCACTCCTCGACGAACACGAACCGATGCTCGTTCGTGGTGTCCTCGTAGAGCGCGTAGCTCAGACACCCCTCCTCCGCGCGCGAAGCGCTGGCCACCTCCTCCCCGATGCGAACGAGCTCGTCTCGCCGCTCAGCGTCCGTCGTCACCCTTCCGACCACCACGATCATCTCTCGCTCCAGTCCTCGATTGCCTGACGCTTCGCCGCGGCGGGCGCGACCGGCGAAGCCTACGCCGCTTTTCAGGCGAGCAGCCGCGAGCCGACCCAGTCGCCCGGGCCGCTCGCCCCGGGTGGCGCGAAGAAGTAGCCCCCGCCGCTACCCGCGCACGATCTCCACGGGCGTCCCCAGCGTCACGTGTCGTGCCAGCCAGGCGATGTCGCCGTCGCGCATGCGCACGCAGCCATGCGAGGGATCGCCCGGAATCTGTCGCGGTTCACCGAAGTCACCGTGAATCGCCACTACGTCGCCGCCGGCCCAGCCGGTGAGCGTGGAGGAGTAATCGGAGGTCCCGAGGGCGAACGGCCAGTAGGGGCTGGTGCGCGGGAAGGACACTCGCTCGCGGATCCAGAAATGGCCGGGCGGTGTGGGTGTGCTCGGCTTGCCGACGCCCACCGGTGCGCGAAAGCGCAGGCGGCCCTTGAAGTAGGCGCCCAGACGGCGCGCGCGGAGGTTCACGACGATCAGCCAGTGGGTCTGCTCGAAGGACCCGAGCGCCGCGCTCAGCACCCAGCCCTCGCGCCCGTTCGGGATGCCGGGCACGCGCAGCTTGACCCACTTCCTGCCCGCGGCGTCCACGTGGCTTTCGAGCAGCTCATAGACTTCCGGGAACCCCTGCTCGGTTTCCAGGCGGACGCGACCGACGCGCCGGGCGCCGGTGCTCGGTCCGGCGTAGATGGACATGGGCGACAGCGCGTACGCCCATGTGGTGGTAGTCCGTTCGTTGGACAGTCGCGCGTTGCCCTGATCTACGCTCGTCGCCGGCGCGGCGGCGCTGGTGACGGGAGCGTGGGCGTGGAGGGCCGTCAGGGTGACGGCGGCCAGCAACGTCCGGCGCGCACGCGCGCTCACCGTGCGCTCCCAGCCTCCTGACGGGAGGCCGTGTACGGTGCGCGGCCGCCCACGATGGTGAACCTCCCTGCCCGCCGGCCGCTCAGCCCGTGAAGGGAAGCGCTTCTTCGGAAGACGGAGCAGTGCTGGTTGTCGGAACTTCTGCTTCTTTCTTCGGTTTCTTCGTCCGGATTTTCGTGTTGCAGCGGGCGAGCGTGCGCTGGAAGCCGCGCGGGCTCGCGTGGCTGGCGAGCGTGAAGTTGACGGTCATCGTCAGGCGGTGGGCGCGACCGAGTGTGAGTGGCACCCACGCCGCGAACGCGCCGTGCGCGTTGGGCCTGTGCACCCTGGCCACCCGATGGCCGTCGAGTGTGAACGTCACCGACGCGATCGCGGCGCCCTGCACCGACGCGTAGTAGCTCGAGCTCGCCACGCACTCGGGCGCGTTGCTGCTCACGTGCGCGACGCCGGACGCGCTCGCGGCGGGAGAGAGGATGGCTGTCACCGGCAACGCCAGCGCGGCAACCGCGCTTGCGGCGAGCAATCCACGACGCAGAGATGACGACGAGCAGTCCATGGTCTTCTCCCGAGAGCCTCGATTTTCAGTAACACCGGCCGCGGCTGGCTCGCCTGCCGTCATGCTCGGCGCACCGGCCGTCCCGGACCATACTCCATTGCGGCCAATGATCACCGCCGTCACTGTTCGGGTGACGATCCACCCGCCGCCCGGGCGAGCAGGTCACCCGCGTGGGCTACCGCAGGCCTCAGCGCGCTTGTACACGGGCACGCGATGTGAAGCTCGCGTTGGGAACGATCGCGGCGAGCGCGCGTTCGGTGCGCTGCAACGATGGGGTGGCGCCCAGGCGCTCGAAGATCGTGCCCGCCTCGCGCAGCGCCTGCTCGGCGCCGAAGCGCCTGCCGGTCAGGGCGCTGCAGTCGCCGAGGTCGAGCAGCGCGCGGGCGAGCGCGAAGGGGTGATCCACCGGGCGCAGGAGCTCGACGGCGGCGGTGAGCTCGCCCGCCGCGGCGCTCGGATCGTCCTCGCGCAGGTGCAGCAGCCCGCGCAGCCACGCCAGCTGGCCGCGGATCGCGGGCAGCGAGTTCGGGCCCACCGGGAGGCCCTGTCGGAGGGTCTCGGCGTGGCCGTCTTCGAGCAGCCCGTCGATGAGCGCCGAGAAGTACATCGCGAGGTCGCTGGTGGCCCGCCCCGTCGCCTGGATCTCTCCCCAGGCGGCGCCGGCCAGCGGGGCGGCCTCGTGCGTGCGCCCGACGGCGCGCAGCGCGGTCGCCCGCGCCACCGCCTCGTCGAGCGACTGTTCGTGCCACTCCGATGCGCTGGGCAGCTCTCGGCCGAGCCACTCGGTGAGCCCCTCGAGGTCTCCTCGGGCGGCGAAGATCAGGGGCCTCGCGTGCCACGCGACGCGCTCGGCGATGTCCTCGTGCTGCTCGCGCAGCGCGTCGCCTTCCGCGAGCGCCTCGTCCCACTCCCCGCGGTAGGCGCGTACGGAGATGCGTTGCGAGATGAGATCTCGCTCCCACGGCCGGTCGCCCCGCTCGCGGGCGAGCTCCAGGCCCGCGTCGATCAGTTCGATCGCCTTCTGCGGCTGACCGCCCTGGACGCGGTAGTGGGCGAGGTTGTTGTAGGCGCGGAGCGCCTGTTCGCTGAGATCCGCTTCGAGCCCGATCTCCAGCGCCAGCGAGCACAGCGCCGCCGCCTCGATCAGCCGGCGCTGGTCGAACAGCGTCTGGGCCTTGGTCATCTGGGCGTTCGCCACGACCGCGAACATCCCCGCCGGGTCGGCGATCGCAAGTGCCGCCTCGGCCTCCGCGTAGGCACGCTCGTAGTCGCCGGCGAGCAGCGCGACGTGGGCTCGGCGAGCGGCGAGCTCGGCGAGCACGGTCTCCTCGGTGATCGACTCGCGGGCGCCGTCCATCAGCGCGGCCGCGTCGTCCAGGCGCCGCTCGGCGATCAGCACGTCCGCGAGCAGCGCCCGTGTGCGGGCGGCCTCGCCGCCCTGTCCTCCGGCCTCGAGCGCCTCGATCGCCTCGCCGAGCAGCGTGCGGGCGGCCTCGCCGCTGCCGGCGCGAGTGGCCGCCACCCCCGCCTGCGCCAGCAGCCGCGCCCGCTCCACCGGATCGTCAGCCAGGCTGGCCGCCTGTTCGAAGTGGCTGCGGGCCGCCTCCGGCAGCGCCAGCGAGCCGGTGCGCTCACCGGCGATCGCCAGCTTCTCGCGCGCGGCCGCGCGGATCTCGTCGGAGTCGGGCGCGTCGGGATCCAGCATGACCGCATCCAGCAGGTGGCTGGCCTCCACCTCGGCCGTCTCGCCGCTCTGGCTCGGCAGCGAGCCGATGTACTCGGCGGCGGCGAGGTGGCGCGCCTTGCGCTCCCTGCGCGAGAGGGTGCTGAGCGCCACCGTCCGCAGCAGCGCCTGCAGGAACTGATACTGGCCGCGCTCGGCCACCCGCTCGTCGTCATCGCGCCCCAGCACCTGCTTGGCCACGAGCGTGTCGAGCGCCGTGCGCAGCTCGCTCACGGGACGGCCGCTCACCGCGGCGAGTGCCTCCGGCGTGAAGGAGGTGCCGATCACGGCCGCGTCCTGGAGCAGCCCGCGCTCCACCCGTCCGACGTTGTCCAGCCGTGAGGCGGCGAGCGCCTGCAGGGTCTCCGGAACCTCGAGGTGCTCGAGCTCGCCGCTGAGCGTGTAGCGCGAGCCCTCCAGCACGAGCAGCCCGCGGTCGAGCAGCATGCGCACCGTCTCCACCGCGTACAGGGGCACCCCCTCGGCGCGCTCGACGAAGCGGGCCGCGAGCTCGCCCGGCAGCCCCGGCACGAGACCGGCCAGCAGCTCGTGCATCTCAGGCGGCTCGAGCGCCCCGAGACGGATCGTCTGCCCCCAGTCCGCTCGCGCGTCCTCGAGCTCGGTGCGACCCAGGCAGAGCACGAAGATCGGGAGCTGCCTGGACCACTCGAGCAGGTAGTCGATGAAGTCCAGCAGGCCGCTCGTGGCCCACTGCAGGTCCTCGAACACGAGCACCACCGGGTCGGTTGCCGCCATCCGCTCGAGGAACAGCCGCCAGCCGCTGAAGAGATCCGCGGGCTCGCTCACGCTCCGCTGCTCCAGGCCGAGCAGGTGCGCCAGTCGCGGCAGCACGAGTCCGCGCTCGCGCTCGTCGCTCACGAAGCGCTCGACGCACACGCGCAGCTTGGCCCGCGCCGAGATCGGGTCCTCGTCCTCGTTGATGCCCGCCCGCCCGCGGATCATCTCCGCGAGCGGCCAGTAGGCGAGGCCCTCGCCGTAGGACGGGCAGCGTCCCTGGTGCCACCAGCGTTCGGCGCCGATCCCGTCGACGTACTTGAAGTACTCCCAGGCCAGGCGCGACTTCCCCGAGCCCGCGCCGCCGGTGACCGTCACGTGCGTGGCCCGGCCCTCGCCCGCGCTGCAGCTCGCCGGCGTCGATGATCGCCCGCAGCTCTCGGGCGCGGCCCGCCAGGGGCGCCTCCAGGCCCGCCACCCTGCGGGCGCCCCCCACACCCGCGACCACGCGCAACGCGGTCCACGCGCGTACCGGCTCGGTGCGGCCCTTGACCTGATGGACGCCGCCGTCCTCGTAGGCGATCGCCGCCTCGGTGGTGCGCCTCGTGACGTCGTCCACGAGCACCGTCCCCGGCGCCGCGATCGACTGCAGCCTGGAGGCCGTGTTGACGGTGTCCCCGTGGACCATGCCCTCCTGCATCCCGGGTGCGTCGACCGCCGCCGTGCCCGTGAGCACGCCCGCGCGCAGGGACAGCCCCGGCATCGCCACCTCCTCACCCAGGGCGCTCACGGCCTGCGTCAGGGCGAGCGCCGCTCGCACCGCACGCTCGGGATCGTCCTCGTTGGCCACCGGAGCGCCCCACACGGCCATGACCGCGTCGCCGATGAACTTTTCGAGCGAGCCGCCGTAGCGATCGACGATCGCACGGCAGTGCGTGAAGTACAGCGACAGCAGGGCTCTCACGTCCTCGGGGTCGCGGCCCTCCGACAGGGTGGTGAAGCCGACGAGGTCGGCGAACAGCACGCTCACCAGTTGACGTTCCGGGGCCGAGCCCACTGGCGCGCTCGTGGGCTCTCGCGCCGGGCCGGGCGCCGTCGCCTCGGTCAAGGAGCCGCCGCAGGCCGGACAGAAGCGATCGCCCTGGCGGGCTCTGGCGCCGCACGCCGGGCACGGCTGTCCCTGCGGCGCCCCGCACCGCCCGCAGAAGGCCTGTCCGAGCTCCACCGTGGCCGCGCACTGCCGGCATGCGCTCATCGCTGCCCTCCCCACCCCACGGCCGCGCGGAGGGCCGGACTGCTCGCGGGAGCCCGAACCGCCGCTCGGGGCCCGCGCCCGTTCGCGCTCGCGTCCATGGCCAAAGGCTACTCCCAGTCCTGGCCCGTTCCCGGCGTGCGCGAGGCTCGCCCGGGCTCCGCCGGCGGCGGCCTGGAGCGGAATCGACGGTCCGCGGGGATGGCCCGAAGGGGTGACGGGCGCGAGAGCTAGACTCGCGCCATGAGCAGCATCCAACGGCGAGGCGAGGACGCCTATCGCGCGGCCGGCGTCGACTACGCCGTGCTGGACGCGGGCAAGCGGCTCGCGGTGAAAGCCGCGCTTGCCACGTCGACGCACATGCAGGCCCGGGGCGGCACGGCGCTGGACGCGTCCCGCGGGGAGTCCGCGTTCGTCTTCAAGGCCGGTGAGCAGACGCTGGCGCTGGTGCTCGAGGGCCTCGGCACGAAGTCGATCATCGCCCGGGCGGTGGCCGAGCAGGGCCGCAACCACTTCGACGCCGTGGCCTACGACACGGTGGCGGCGATCATCAACGACCTCTGCTGCGTGGGCGCCCGGCCGCTCGTGGTGAACGCGTACTTCTCGACCGGCAAGCCGGACTGGTTCAACCACGAGCAGTGGTATGAGCGTCTGATCGAAGGCTGGTTCAACGCGTGCGTGGACGCGGGCTGCACGTGGGGGGGCGGCGAGTCGCCGTCGCTGCCCGAACTGGTGTGTGGCGAGGAGATCGAGCTCGCGGGCAGCGCGGTGGGCGTGATCCCGGCCGGGTGCGAGCCGATCCTCGGGGAGCGCCTGGCGGCGGGCGACGAGATCGTCCTCGTGGCGAGCAGCGGACTGCACGCCAACGGCTCTTCGCTCGCGCGGATGATCGCATCCGATCTCCCGGACGGCTACGAGACGGCCCTGCCCAGCGGCGAGCTGTTCGGGGAGGCGCTGCTGCGCCCGTCCCACATGTACGCCGGGCTCGTCAACGCGGTCCTCGAGGCGGGCTTGCCGGTCACCTACATGAGCCACATCACCGGCCACGGGTTCCTGAAGCTGATGCGTCCGGCGCGGGCGCTCACCTACAGGATCAGTCGCCTGCTCCCCGTCCCGGAGGTGCTCTCCTTCCTCGTCGAGCGAGCCGGCATGACCCCGCGCGTGGCCTACTCGACGTTCAACATGGGCAACGGGTTCGCGATCTACTGCGCCGCCGGCAGCGGTGAGAAGCTCGTCGAGGTGGCCCGCGGGAAGGGCCTGGCGGCGATCGTCGCCGGCCAGGTCGAGTCCGGCGGGCGAGGGGTGGTGATCGAGCCGCTCGATGTCGAGTTCGGCAGCGAGGAGCTGCGGCTCGGTCCCGATCAGTAGCTGTCACGGCCGCCGCCGGCGCGGCTCAACCGTATTCGATCGGCCCGGCGAAGAACACGAGCCAGACGAGGAAGCCGATCACCACCACATAGACGTTGGCGACCACGATCCGCTCGAGCAGCGTCACCCCCACCCGCTGGCTGATGTGCCCCTCGGCCTCCGCCCGCATGCTGCGCAGCCACGGCGAGCGCCGTTCGATGGTCGGCCGCCCGACGAGCTCGTCGTAGGTGTTGTTCAGCCATCCGAGCAGGGCCGCCATCAGGAACACGAGCACGGCCAGCACCACGACCACCACCACGATGCCGGTCATGCTCAGCGCGCGCTGCTCCACGGCCTGGGAGCCGACCCACAGCGCGAGCACGGGAGCGCCGGTCCAGATGTTGACGGTCACGAACGCCGTGGCGGCGGCGAGGGTCAGGCGCTTGGCAAGCAGGTGATCGACCGTGGGGTGCTGCTCGTGAGCGGCGTCTTCCATGGAGTGCTCCTGACCTCACACACCACGCTAGCGCGGTTCCCGGCGCACGGGTGGCCCCGCGGGGCGAGAAGCCAGCGCCCGGCTAACCGTGAGCACCGGCGGAGCACGCCTGGAGCGTGCTCGTGCCGGCGGGCAGATCGACCGTCGCGGTGCCGGCGGCGGACGCGGTGGCGAGCGTGGCGCCCGCCTCGCTGACGGCGCTTTCGGGGCGTAGCCCGAGCAGAGTGAGTTCCGTGGCGCCATCGGTGGTGGCGGTGATGGTGGCGCACTTGAGCTTGGCCGCCGCCGTGTCCACGGCCAGCGCCGCCACGTCGGTGAGGCCGAGCTGGAGCGTGTGGCGCGCGCGGGATGTGGCTCCCGGCGTCCAGGTGAGCGAGTCGGTGATCGCCGGTGTGGGGCCGTCGGCGGTGCCGGTGTGGTGTTCGACGAGCTCTTCCGGTTCGCGGATCGCCGCCGAGGAGGCGCTCACGGTGGCCAGTTCGCCGGGCGCGTCGTTGCGGGCCTGCAGGCCGCTCACCCAATAGTCGCCCGTGGGGCCGATGCCGAGCGCGCTGGAGTCCAGGTCGGGATACCAGCGAAACGTGAAGGAGGCGGGGTCCTGCTTGCGTTCGAGCTGGCCGAGCTGCGAGTCGGCGGGCGCGAAGTCGTTCTGGGTGGCGAACACGAGGTGATCCTCGGCGGGATACAGGACCGCGTAGTAGCGGTAGCCGAGCGCCTCGAACGCTTCGATCTGGGCGAGGCCGCCGGTGAACGGGACGAGCTCGTCCAGCGCACCGTAGGTCATCACGTAGGGAATCCACTTGGCGTTGACGATCAACGGCGTGGTGTTGCCGTCGGCTTCACACTGCCCGCCGCTGCCCGCGGCCGTTTCCACCCCTTCGACGATCTTCTCGCCGCACACCACCGGCCCCTCCAGCGGCATCGCCTGCGCGAACAGGTCGGGGTATTCGAAGGCGAGCTTGTAGGAGGCGAAGCCGCCCATCGAGTAGCCGGAGATGACCGTCTGGTCGGGATTCAGGTCGTAGTCGCTGGCGAGCTGGTGCCACACGTCCCAGAAGTCGACCTGCGCGGGACCGAAGTACCAGCCGCCGTCGCTGAAGCCCTCGGTGGTCGCGCAGATGCTGTCCCGGTCCTGGCACTCTTCTTCGATCTGCGTGGGCGCGAGCGCGCCGTACTGGTTGAGGTTGACGCCGAGTGAGTGCAGCATCCACGTCAGCGAGGTGGGCTTGGGCTTGGAGGAGCGGTAGCCGGTGGGGACGTACACCGCGTATGGCTGTACTCGCCCGAGGTAGGTGGGTCCGGTGTACGTGTTGGCGCCTTCGGCGTCGGTCACGCCTTCGCCGAGCGCCAGCGGCGTGACATACCAGCGGTTCGAGTAGCCCGTGGGCTCCGGTTCGGGGGTCTGCTGCCTGGCGGCGAGCTGCGCCCAGTTGACGGTGAGCGCGTAGTTCGAGACGTTCCCCGTGGCGAGCGTGTTGGCCTGATCGTTTTCCATCCAGAAGTTGCCGCACTCGACCACCGGGACGTGGTCCTTTTCACCTTCGACGCCGAGTTCGCCTTCGATCGCGGAGGTCAGCGCGGAGGAGTCCGGCAGGGCCTCGGTGGGACACACCAGCGGCGCCTCCTGGGCGGGGGTGCGGAAGGTCACGTTGTACACGTTCGCCCCGCCGGGGATGCCGCCGTCTTCGGGTCCCACCGTGGCAAATTCCGTGCCTTCGGCGTTCGCCAGCCCGGCCGCCAGGCGCACCTGCCAGTTGCCGCTGACGGGCAGCACGCTCGTGGGAATGCGGACGATGAACGAGTGGGCGGGCATGTTCACTTCGGTGTGGAGCTCGGCGCCGGGCACCGGCTTGCCGCTGGCAACTTCCAGGAGCTGCGCGTGCTGGGCGGAGACGATCAGCGCGTACTGGATGCCCGCGGAGCGGACCTTGGCGTTGGCCGGCCATTGTTCGCCACTCGCGGGGGTGGCCGAGCCGGTGCTGAAGGTCCACTCGGCGATCGGCACGTCGGCGTTTGCCAGCGTGTTCCAGTCCACGCGCCAGTAGCTCGCTTCGGGCGTGTAGCCCACGCCCGCCCGGAAGATGTCGGCGCCGTCTTTGTCGGCGGGGCCTTCGGGGTATTCGAAGCCCCCATGCACCTCGGCCAGGGATGAGACTTTCGCGTTGTCCGCGATCCCCACGGGACTGCCGAGCGGCCCGTGGTCGTCGTAGAGGAAGTCCGTCCACAGGCTCGCCCCGCCCGCCAGCAGGCCGGTGCCCGAGGTGTGAGAGAAGTCGCTCGGGAACGGCCATTCCCCGCTGGTGGGCTCGGGCAGCGCCGGTTCAGCCGCGGTGGCGGCGGCCGGCACGCCGGTGGGCAGTCCCGGTATGCCGGGAACGCTGTCGGCGCTCCGCCGCGCCGCGCTCATCCCCAGCGCGTGCGCGGGCGCGAGCGCCGCTACGGCGACGAGCACTGTCACCCCCGCCAACGCGAGCTCGATCGGGTTGGCATGCAACCCGCGCGGCTTCAGGCGTCGCGGCGCTGTCTGCAACGGTTCCCCCCTCCTCCATCCCCGAGCCACTCATCCCTCACAGCGACATACTGCCCGCCGTGTCGCACCCGTAAACCTGTCGCATCCGTAAACCAAGACGCGGGCGCCGTCGAGGTGTCGCGCGCCGCGCGGACGCGCGCTACTGTGGAGTGCCATGAGAGTGAGCGGGACGCATCTGCTTTCTCGGACCCGCTTGGGCGGACCGGCGCGCGGGTCGTGAGCGTCGCCGGCGCGATATCGGTGATCGCCAGCTACCGCGGCGGCAGCACCTACGCGCCCGTGTACGAAACCTTCGTGATCGTCCCGCTGATCGTCGTGATGGCGGTGGCCGCGGTGCTCATCGCCCTGTATCTGCGCCGCCGCCAGCGCCGCCCCAAGCCCGTGGCCGACCAGTGGCAGGCGATGGCCGTGATGGGCGAGCTGTGCCCGCACGGGTGGCAGGCTCAGATCACGCTGTACGGGTGGGGCGCGCCGGTGCCGCCCGATGCTCCGAGCTCGCGCGTGCCGCTGGTCGAGCTCGAGTGGAAGCAGTTCGAGGAGGAGTCCGGACGGGTGGCCGTGGCGCGGCGGGCGTGGGCGCCGACGATTGCCGAGGCTCTGCAGCTGATGGTCCAGGACCGCCGCACCGACCTGGCGCTCGAGCAGATCGAGCAGGCGGCCGCCGAAGACGGCGAGACGTGGTGGAACGACTGACGCCCGCGGGCGCGGGCGCGTCGGCGGACACGAGCGCGGGCTGACCTCGCGCCGGCGCACCCGCGGCCGCGGAGCGCCGTGCGGTCGGGCTTTCTCGTTGCGACCCTCAAGTTGACATATGGCTCTCGCCGATAGAGGGTCATGGCGGCAACGTACAGCCTCGCTAGGCCCCGAATCTAGAGGCCACGCTCGGACGCGAGCGAGCTGCTGTGCTGCCGGGCACGTCCCCTGACGAGTTCCCTCGATACCGGAGCACCACTAATGGAAATAGGCATCAAGCAGCCAGTCAGACCGTCGGCACCGGAGGTGCTCGCAAGCTGGGAGGAGTACCGGCGCAGCGGCGATCCCCGCGTGCGCGACCGGGTGATCTTCATGCTGATGCCGATGGTGCGCTACATCGTGCACCGCAAGATCCGGGTCGTCCCCACCCACTGCGACGTCGAGGACTTCATGTCGTGCGGGCTGGAGGCTCTGATCGCTGCCATCGAGCGCTTCGACCCGGGCAAGGGGGCCACGCTCGAACAGTACGCGTGGACCCGCGTGCAGGGAGCGGTGCTCGACGAGCTGCGCCGCCAAGACTGGGCGCCGCGCTCGCTCCGGCGCGACGAGCGGACGATCAACGGCGCCCGGGAGAGCTTCGCGGGCAGCCACGAACGCGAGCCCAGCCGAGAGGAGCTGGCGAAGGCTGTGGGCATGACCCCGCGCGAGCTCGTCGGCCGGCTCGACCAGGTGGCACTCGCGGAGATCGCCTCGCTGAACCAGGCGGTGCGCTCCGAGGAGGGCGCCGCGATCGAGCAGATCGACACGCTGCAGAGCAACGACGTGGAGAGCGATCCGGCGGCGAGCGCCGAGCGCCAGGAAGCGAAGGCGCACTTCCGCCGGGCGTTCGCGCGCCTGTCCAAGCAGGAGCGGGAAGTGGCCGTGCTGCTGTACGTGGAGAACTGGACGCTGCGTGACATCGGGGCGCGCCTCGGCGTGTCCGAGAGCCGCGTCTCCCAGATCCACACCAAGCTGCGCAAGCGCCTGTACGAACAGCTCTCGGGCGAGCTGCAGCTCTTCAGCGAGATCGGCTGAGCGCGCTCCCGGCGCCCCACGCGGGCGGCCGGGCGATGGGCGAGCGCTTCCCGCCGGTCCTCACTTGAGCGATCATGTGGGCATGCTGTTGCTCGCGGTCAAGCTGCTGCTCGCCCCCGCCTTCGTGGTGGGCGCGTCGCTGGTGGCGCGGCGCTTCGGCGCGCGCGTCGGCGGGCTGATCGGCGGCCTGCCGGTGGTGGCCGGCCCGATCCTGCTCGCGTACGCGCTCGCACACGGCCGCCCGTTCGCCGCGGGCGCGGCGGCGGGCACGCTCCTCGGGCTGGTGTCGCTGATCGCCTTCGTGGTCGTGTACGCCCGTCTCGCCGGGCGCCTGCCGTGGGGCGCGAGCATGCTCGGCGGCTGGCTGGCGTTCGCCGTGGCGACGCTGGCGTTCAGCGCGGTGTCCCTGCCGTTGGGCGCGGCGCTGGGGTTGGCCGGGGTGGCGCTCGCGCTGGGCCTGGCGGCGCTCCCGCGACCGGCCGGCCAGGTGCCGGCGCACACCGCGCCGCCGGCGTGGGACCTGCCGCTGCGGGCGGCGTGCGCGGCCACGCTCGTGCTGGTCCTGACGGCCATCGCCGGCTGGCTCGGCCCGCAGCTCAGCGGGCTGCTGGCGCCGTTTCCGATCATCGCCACTGTGCTCGCCACCTTCACTCACGCCCAGCGCGGGACCGACGAGCTGCGACGCCTGTTGCGCGGGCTGATCAGCGGCTTCGGTGCGTTCGCGCTGTTCTGCTTCGTTCTGGCGCTCGCGCTGCGCCGGCTCGATACAGCCGCCGCGTTCGGGCTGGCAACGGGGCTCGCGCTGCTCACACAGGCGCTGGTGCTCGCACTCGTACACGAGCACCCCACCCCGGCCACGCCCGTGCAGGTCGTGCAGGAGGGCTAGTGCCCGCCGGGGACACCGGCTACGTGGACAGTCCCTCGCCCACCGGCTGGTGTCGCACGCGGTCGCGCACCTCGGCGTAGCGGACCGCCTCGTAGAGGATCAGCACGACGAGCACCGCGGCGAGCAGGGCGAGCGTGACGAGCGCGGGCAGCGAGGCACCGGCGGGGAGCAGGGCGAGCAGGACGATCGCGCACAAGAGGCGTCGGACGCTGAGCGAGCCGGTGTTGCGCAGACGGAAGGCGACGTGCGCGAGCAGGTACATGGCGGCGCCGCCGAGCAGGGCGGCGGCCGGCACGAGCCTGAGCGGATCGTCCACGCCGAGCAGCGTGCGCTTGATGCCGACGGCGATCAGGGCGATGCCGGCGATCATGGGGAAGTGCAGGTAGGAGTATGAGTCGCGGGCGATTTCGTTGCGCTCGCGTCCCGCGGCCGCCCGCGCGAGGCGCCTCCCGGCGATGATGGCGGTGACGTCGAAGTAGGTCCACCACAGGGCGGCGGCGATCACCACTCCCAGCACCGCCGCGGCCACCACGCCGGCGCCGATGGTGGGCCTGGCCCCGATGCCGATGGCCACGATGGACTCGCCGAGGGCGATGATCACGATTGCGCCGTGGCGCTCGGCGAAGTGTCCCGGGACGAGTTTCCAGCCCTCGACCCCGAACAGGTAGGGACCGCCGAGATCGATCAGCAGGGCGAGACCCCACAGCGCGAGCTGGAGGGTGCCGCCGGCGAACGCGGCGGCGAGCAGCAGGCCCACGCCGATGGCGGTGCTGACGGCGAGGCCGAGGACCGAGTGGCGCAGCCCCGGGTCATCGCGGCTGGCGATCATGAACAGGGCGATGTGGGCGGCGCGGACGGCCGCGTAGGCACAGGCGAACAGCACGGCCTCCGAGCCGAAGGCTCCGGGCACGCACAGGGCGGCGACGAGGAAGGCGGCCATGGCAGCGAACATCGCCAGGCGGACCGTCCCCTCCTCCGGGTCGACCACGCTCGTCAGCCACGCGTACCCGCCCCACGACCACCACAACACGCCGAGCACGAGCATCGCCTTGAGCACCCCTTCCCAGGTGGGCGTACGGGTGACGAGGGTGGTGCACTGCGTGAGGGCGAGCACGAACACCAGGTCGAAGAACAGCTCGAGCGGGGTCACCCTCTCCCCCTCCCGCATGACCGCCCTCACGCGCGGCGCATGGCCTGCACCAGTGCTCATCGCGCGCTCCCCCGGCTAGGAGCCTTCACCGGCGCGGTGCGCGTCCCCGGCCGGCGCGGGGGCACTCCCCGCGGCGGGCGCGGGTGCACTCTCCGCGGGGGCACGGGCGGGCGCCTCGCCCCAGAGCTGCTCGAGCCGGTAGAACTGCCGTGTCTCGGGCGTGAAGATGTGGACGACCACGTCGAGGTAGTCCATCAGGATCCAACCGGCGTGGGCCGCCCCCTCGACCCGGCGGGGGAGCGTATCGTGCTCGTGCTTGAGTCCCTCGAGGATGCCGTCATGGATGGCCTTGGCCTGGCGGCCGGTGTTGCCCGAGCAGATGAGGAAGTAGTCGGTGTAGCCGAGCACCCCCCGCAGGTCGAGCTCGACCACGTCGATGGCCTTCTTGTCGGCCGCGTACCGGGCGATCTCGCCGACGAGCTCCTCGGCCCGGAGGGACGAGCGCTCGGGGGCGGTCCGCGGCCCGGGGGTGGAGGCTCCGCTCCCGCTCACGCGCCCGTCCTGCTCGCCACGCGGTACAGGCGGTGCTCGGCGATGTAACGGGCGACGTCCGCGCCGACGAGCTCGTCGATCGGCTGCCCGCGTGCGGCGCGTTCGCGCACCATCGAGGAAGAGACGTCGAGGGCGGGCATCTCCAGCGAGCTCACCCTCGCGCCGTGGGCGATCGGCGGGGGTGGCGCCCCTGGGCGCCCGGCAACGGCCACGCGAGCGAGCGCCAGGAGCTGGGCGGGTTCGCGCCACGAGCCGAGCGTGCTGGCAACGTCGGCCCCCACGATCAACGTCAGCTCCGCCTCGGGATGGCTGGCATGCAGTGCTCTGAGCGTATCGACCGTGTAGGACACCCCGCCGCGCTCGATCTCGAGCGCACACACGGACACGCCCGCGACCTCCGCCACCGCGAGCCGGCACATCTCCAGACGCTGGCCCGGACCGGGATCCTCGTCGCTGTCGGGCTTGTTGGGAGCGGTGTGGGCGGGCACCAGCAGCACCCGCTCGAGGGCGAGCTGGCGCCGCGCGTGGACGGCGAGCGCGAGATGCCCGCGGTGGGGCGGGTTGAAGGTTCCTCCGAGGATGCCGAGCCGGCGCATCGTCCCCGCAGGGGGGCCAGGAGGCGAGGGGGCCGGGCGGTCAATGACGGACGTGCCCGTCGCCCTCGATCAGGTACTTGAACGTGCACAGCTCGCGCAGGCCGATGGGACCGCGGGCGTGGAGCTTCTGGGTGGAGTTGCCGATCTCGGCGCCCATTCCGAACTCGCCCCCGTCGGTGAAGCGCGTGGAGGCGTTCACGTACACGCAGGCGGCGTCCACGCCGAGCTGGAAGGCACGGGCGGCGGCGGTGTCGCGGGTGACGATCGCCTCCGAGTGCCCGCTGCCGTAGCGGGCGATGTGCTCGACGGCGTGCTCGAGCGAGTCCACCACGGCGACGGCGATGACGGGCGCGAGGTACTCGGTGGCCCAATCCTCGTCGCTGGCTCTTTCGATTATCAGATTGGGGATGGCGTGGTGCTCGCCGATCGCGTGGTGGGCGCGTTCGTCGGCACGTATGGCCACCCCGGCTTCGGCCAGGGCGCGGGCAACCCGCGGCAAGAAATCCTCGGCGGCGCGCTCGTGCACGAGCAGCGTCTCCGCCGCGTTGCACACGCCAGGGCGCTGGGTCTTGGCGTTGATGACGATCGCGAGCGCCTGGTGGAGGTCGGCGGAGGCGTTGACGTACACGTGACAGTTGCCCGAGGCGGCGTAGATGACGGGCACCGTGGCAACGGCCTGGAGCGCGTCCTTCAACCCCTCTCCCCCGCGGGGGATGATCAGATCGACGTTGCCCGTCTGCGTGGCGAGCTCGGCGAGCTCCCCGCGCCCGCCTCCAGCGACGAGCGACACGCAGCCGGCCGGCAGCCCCGCCGCGACCGCCGCCTCGGAGGCGATGAGGGCGAGCACCGCGTTGGAGTGGGCCGCCGAGGAGGAGCCCCGCAGGACGATCGCGTTGCCCGACTTCAGGCACAGGGCGGCGGCGTCGATGGTGACGTTGGGACGCGCCTCGTACACCACCGCGATCACCCCGAGGGGGACGCGGACCTTGCGTACGTCCAGGCCGTTGGGCAGGCGGTGGCCGTCGATGACCTCGCCGACGGGATCGGCGAGCGCGAGAATCTCACGCACCGCGCGCGCAATCGCCGATACGCGATCCTCATCAAGGAAAAGACGGTCCAGGAGCGCGTCGCCGATGTCGGCCTCCCGCCCGGCGAGCATGTCGCGCTCGTTGGCCGCGAGGATCTCGTCCAGGCGTTCGCTGAGCGCCGCGGCGATGGCCTCCAGGGCGGCGTCCTTGATGGCGGTGTCGGTCCGCGCGAGCGTGCGTGCCGCGCGCTTGGCCTCGGCGCACGTGTCCGCGACGGATGAGACGGTGATTGCCATTCACACAGCGTACGACAGCCCGCCGCTCGGGCGGGCACGACGGCGGTTACGCGTGTAACCAGCGGCGTACGAGAGCGCGCCGCTCGCGGGCACCACAGCGGTTATACCGTGCAGCCGATGCTGTATAGCCATTGTTATACAGACTCCTGTCGAGAAGGCACCCCACACGCCGGACCGTCATTCGAGCACGAGATAGTCGCGGTGCACGGCCTCGTCGCTGGCGCGCGGCAGGATCCCGCGTATGGCCTCGGACTTGAGCCCGAGCACCTGGCGGAGCTCGGCGGCGGAGTAGCTGCAGATGCCCTTGGCCACCGGGCGGGGCGTGTCCTCGGCCGGCTGGCTCCGTGCGACGATCTCGACGGCGTCACCCGCGTCGAACTCGCCTTCGACCTCGGTGACCCCCACGGGCAGCAGGCTGGCGCTGCCCTCGCGCAGCGCGCGTGCGGCACCGTGGTCGATGACGAGCTTCCCGCGCGCGGGCTTGGCGTACTTCAGCCACAGCTTGAAGCTCGAGTAGCGGGCCTCCCGCGCGGGGAAGCGGGTGCCCTCCGATTCGCCGGCGAGCACCGCTCGCAGGGCCTCTGGGCGCAGGCCGCTGCAGATCACCGTGGCGATCCCTGCGGCCGTGGCCATCTCCGCGGCGACCACCTTCGAGCGCATCCCCCCGGAGCCGAGCGGAGAGGTGGTGTGGCCGATCTCCAAGTCATCGAGCGCGGCGAAATCGCTCACCTCCGATACCACCCGCGCGTCGGGGTGCAGCCGCGGGTCGGCGGTGAACAGGCCGTCGATGTCCGTCAGCAGGATCAGCTCGTCGGCGGCCACGAGCACCGCCACCTGGGCCGCCAGGAAGTCGTTGTCGCCGAAGGAGATCTCATCCGTGGCGGTGGTGTCGTTCTCGTTGATCACCGGCAGCACCCGCCATTCGAGCAGCGTGCTGAGCGTCTGACGCGCGTTCAGGTAGTGGGTGCGTGCGCTCATGTCGAAGAACGTGAGCAGCACCTGGGCGCTGGTCACCCCGCGCTCGCGCAGCAGCTCGTCGTACACCCTGTAAAGCTTGCCCTGACCGACCGCGCTGGCGGCCTGCAGCGCGCCGATCGAGCTCGGTCGCTGGGGCAGGTCCATCACGCGCATGCCCCGCGCGATCGCACCGCTGGTGACCACGATCACCTCGCCCCCCTCGCCGTGCACGGCGGCCACCGCGTCGCACACGTGGGCGAGGGCCTGCTGGCGCAGCTCGCCGTGATCGTCGGCGACGACGCTCGAGCCGAGCTTGATGACCACGCGCTTCATGGCTGAGGGAGCGTAGACGCTCGCGCGCCCTACGCGGGCGCGCTCGGGTCCAGCTCGAAGCTGACGCCGGCGATCTCGATCTCGTCCCCCGGCTGGAAGCCCTTCGCCTCCAACGCGGCGAGCACGCCGATCCGCCTGAGCCTGCCCTCGAAGTAGGCCATCGCGTCCTCGTTGTTGACGTCGAAGCGCGCCAGCAGCCGCTCGATGCCACGGCCCCTCACCGCGAACACGCCAGGCGCGAGCAGCTCGACATGGAAGCCCGCGCCGGCGGCCGGCCGGAACACCATGTGCTCGGCCAGCTCCGGCTCGCCGCGCGGCCGCCGCTCGTGGGCGGGCGGCGCGGGCGGGTCCTCCACGCCGGCTGTCTGCCCGGCGTCACCCTCCAAGCCCAGCTCCTCGAGCTTCCAGCCGGGCGAAATGGCGCAGCAACTCGTTCTTCACCTGGTCGATCCCCTGCCCCGTGGCGCTGGAGGTGGCGATCACGGGAACCTCGCTCCCGAGGCGTCCCTGCCACTCGGCCACCCTCGCGTCCGCGGTGCGAGCGTCCATGAGGTCCGCCTTGGAGAGGGCGAGCAGGCGCGGCAGCCGCGCCAGGCGGGGGTCGTGCGCGGTGAGCTCCCGCTCGATCGTGGCGTGATTGGCGACGGCGTCGGCGTCGTCGTCCGTGGACAGCTCGGGAGCGAGGTCGAGCACGTGCACGAGCAGGCGGGTGCGCTCGACGTGGGCGAGGAAGTCGTGGCCGAGCCCGGCGCCCTCGCTGGCGCCCTCGATCAGGCCGGGGATGTCGGCGATGACGAGCTGGCGATCATCGCCTTCGAGCACACCGAGGACGGGCGAGAGGGTGGTGAACGGGTAGCTTGCGACCTTCGGCGCAGCCCGGGTGAGACGCGTGAGCAGCGAGGACTTGCCGGCGTTGGGCAAACCCACCAGGCCCACGTCCGCGAGCAGCTTCAGCCTCAGCTCGAGCCATCCCTCCTCGCCGGACAGGCCCCGCTCGGCGAAGCGGGGCGCCTGGCGCGTGGCGGTGGCGAACCGCTTGTTGCCCCTGCCGCCGCTCCCGCCCCGGGCGACGGTGGCCCGCTGCCCGTCCGCGAGCAGCTCCCAGCGGCGTCCTTCCAGGTCTCCCCCCTCGCCATCCGGCCCGCTCACCTCGGTGCCCGGCGGCACCCGGAGCGTCAGCGGATGCCCGTCGGCGCCGTGGCGCAGCGCGCCCTCGCCGTGTCCGCCGCGACCCGCGCGGTAGTGGGCCTTGCGCTTGAAGCTCTGCAGGTCGCGCAGCGAGTCGTCGCAAGCCACAACCACGTCTCCCCCGCGCCCGCCGTCGCCACCGTCGGGCCCGCCCCGCGGCACGTGCGCTTCGCGGCGAAAGCTCGTGGAGCCGTCGCCGCCTGCGCCCGCCTGGACATGGATCCTCGCGTGATCGTGAAGCATCGCGATCCATCGTGACAGCAGGGGAGTCGAAATCGGATATGGGTAGAGGCTGCACGCAGCCATCCACACGAGAGCGAGGGAGAACACAGGCCATGGGCACGGAAACACCAACCGCAGACCGCGTCCTGCTGATCACCGGCGCGTCATCCGGCATCGGTGCGGCCAGCGCCCGTCACGCACGCGCGGCCGGCTGGCGCGTGGTGCTGGCGGCCCGCTCGCTCGAGCGCCTGCGGGAGCTGGCAGCGGAGCTCGGCGGCGCCGAGCATGCGCTGGCCGTGGACTGCGACGTGACCGACTGGGAGCAGCAGCAGCACATGGTGGACGCGGCCCTCGAGGCGTTCGGCCGAGTGGACGCGGCGTTCGCCAACGCCGGCTTCGGCGGCCCCCGGGGCTTCCTCAACGACACCACCGAGCACTGGCGCGAGATGGTGCTCACCAACGTGTACGGCGCCGCCCTCACCATCCGCGCGTGCATCCCCGCCCTGAAGGACTCCCGCGGTCACCTGCTCCTGACCTCCAGCGTCGCGGGCCGGCGGGTGCTGCCCGGCTCGCTCTACTCCTGCACCAAGCACGCCGTCACCGCCATGGGCGAGGCCGCCCGCCAGGATCTCCACGGCACCGGCGTCCGGGTGACGTCGATCGAGCCCGGGATGACCGACACCCCGTTCTTCGAGCAGCGCCCCACGGAGGCGCTTCTCGACGATGACATCGCCCGTGCAGTCATGTACGCGCTCGAACAGCCGCCCCACGTGAACGTCAACGAGATCCTCGTCCGCCCCACCGGGCAGCAGGGCTAATCCGGCAGGACGCTGACCACCCGTCCGCGGCGCCCGGTCGTGAACTGCACGGTTCCGGGCGCCCGCGCGTACAGCGTGTCGTCCTTGCCGATACCCACGCCCTCGCCCGGCTTGAACCGCGTGCCGCGCTGGCGCACGATGATCTCGCCGCCGCTGACGCTCTGCCCGGCGAACGTCTTCACGCCCAGACGTTGGGCGTTGGAGTCGCGGCCGTTGCGGCTCGACCCGAGTCCCTTCTTGTGAGCCATCTAGGCGTCCTCCTGCTTGGGTTTCGCAGCTTTGGCTTTGGCTTTCGCCTCGGCTTTCCCTTTGGGCTCGGCTTTCGCTTTCGGGGCAGCTTTCGCTTTCGGCGCAGCTTTGGCTTTGGGGGCTTTGGCCGCCGGCTTGGCCTCAGCAGCGGGCTTCGCCTCAGCGGTCGGCGCCTCCGCGGGCTTGGCGGCGGCTTTCGCCTTGGGGGCCTTGCCGGCGGCGATCTCGGTGACCTCGATCTGGGTGAGCTCCTGGCGGTGGCCGGTACGTCGTTTGTAGCCGCGCTTGGGCTTGAACTTGAACACGCGGAGCTTCTCGCCGCGGACGTGGGCGACCACCTTGGCGGTGACCGTCACGTTGGCCAGGCCGGCCGCGTCGAACACCGCCTCGTCGGAGCGGTAGAGCATCGGCTCGAGCGTCACGTCCGCTCCCTCGGGCGCCGGCAGGCGCTCCACGAGCAGCTTCTGACCGCGCTCGACGCGGTACTGCTTACCGCCGGTCTTCACGATCGCGTACATGGATGGGCTCTGAATCTCGTTGGGTTTGGAGGGTGCGCCACCGGCCCGACGCTCAGCCTGGACCGGCGCGTGCTACTCGGGGGTAGCCTTGGCCTTGGCAGCGGAACGGCGTCGTCCGCCCCTGCGGCCACGACGCCGAGGTTTGGATTGTAGGTCATCTTCGCCGGCGTCGTCCGTGCCGGTGGCGTTCGCTGCAAGCGCGCCCACCGCGGACTCCTCCTCGGGCTGAGCGTCGATCCCGGTGGGCGGCTCGCCCAGGCCGGCTTCGCGGCGCGCCTCGGCGTCCTCGCCTTCGACCGGCGCGCGGCGGCGTTGACCACGCCGCTCGGGTTGATCGGCGGTGCCCCGCAGATCGGCGCTGGACGCCGGGGAGCGGCGCCTGCGCCCATTGGCGCGCGTGTCGAGCACTCGCACGGGGGCCGCCAGCACCTCACCGGACTCGTCCAGCAGCAGCGCGCTTGCGGCCGTGCGTCCGACCTGGTCGATGCGCACCATGCGCTTCTCGCCGACATACGGGGCGGCGCCGGCGATGGAGATGATGTAGCCGTCGATTTTGGCGACCGCGTCGTTGACGTCGTACATGTGCGGCTCGACGATCTCCACGAGCACCTCGTCGCCCTGGCGAAACGGCAGCGCGCGCTCCTCCACCTCGGCGCGCGTGCCCATGAACGTGATCGCGAAGTGATCGAGGGTGAGCCCTTCCGAGCCCTCGAACAGGAACGACTTGCCGGTTTCGGCCTCGAGCGCGTGCAGCACGCGCGAGCCGTGCCCGGTGAACTGCGTGCTCACGCGGGGGTTGGCCTGCACCAGGAAGGCCTCCGCCTCGGGGTGTTCCACCGCCACGTCGCGCAGCTTGCGCTCGAACTCGATGGCGATCGTCTCCTCCGAGCGGATCACGCCCTCGCCCTCGCACGTGGGACACGGGCGGCTCATGATCTCGCGGACGCCCTCGGTGACGTTCTGGCGGGTCATCTCCACCAGGCCCAGCTTGGAGATCTCGGCGGTGAACGTCTTCGTGCGGTCCTCGTCGAGCGTCTTTCGCAGCGTCTTGAGCACCGCGTCGCGGTTGCGCGCGCGCGCCATGTCGATGAAGTCGATGACGATGATCCCGCCGATGTCGCGCAGGCGCAGCTGGTTGACGACCTCCTCGGCGGCCTCCAGGTTGGTCCTGGTGATCGTGTCCTCGAGCGCCGCGCCCTTGCCGCGCCCGATGAAGCTGCCGGAGTTGACGTCGATGACGGTGAGCGCCTCGGCGTAGTCGATGATCAGATAGCCGCCGCTGGGCAGGTCCACGCGCCGCGAGAGCACGCCCTCGATCGCCTTGTTGACGGCGTATGCCTCGAACAGCGGTTCGCGCTCCTGCCACAGCTCGACCCGCTCGACCAGCTCGGGGGCGGTGCGCGTGAAGAACGACACCAGCCGGTGGTACTGCTGCTCGTCGTCGACGATCGCGCGCTCGAAGTGCGCGGAGAAGATGTCGCGCACGACGCGCACCGACAGGTCGGCCTCCTGGAAGACGAGGTCCGGCGCGACGGTCTCCTGCACGCGCTTGTCGAGCACCTCGTGCAGCTTGTGCAGGTACTTGAGCTCGCGCTCGAAGTCGGCGCGCTTGGCGCCGTGGGCGGCCGTGCGCACGATCACCCCGCCGCTGTCGAGCGCCAGGCCCGAGGTCTGGCGGCGCAGGCGTTCGCGCTCCTTGTCCTCGAGGCGGCGCGACACGCCGACGCCCTCGCCGGTGGGCGCGTACACCATGTAGCGCCCGGCGATCGTCAGCTCCATCGACAGGCGCGCGCCCTTGGTCTTCAGCGGATCCTTGACGACCTGCACGACGATCTCCTGCCCTGGTTTCAGCAGGTCTGAGATCTTGCGCCCGCCGCCGCTGCCGCGCCCGCGCCGCGGGGTCTCGACACCCGGCAGGACGATCTCGTTGACGTGCAGGAAGCCGTTCTTCTCGAGGCCGATGTTGACGAACGCGGCCTCCAAGCCGGGCAGGACGTTGTTGACCTTGCCCTTGTAGATGTTGCCGACGATCGAGCGCCCGCCGCGACGCTCTATGTAGAGCTCAGCGACGCGATAGCCGGCCTCGGGGCCTTTGCCCGAGCGTTTCGCCGCCGCGGATTTCTTCGCGGCGGCCGAGGAACGTGAGGCGGCGGGAGCTCCGCCGGCCTCCAGTAGCGCCACGCGCGTCTCGGCGCGATCGACGCTGACAAGCACTTGCTTTTTCAATTTGATCCAGTCTTTCGATGTGGAAAGGAGCCGAGCGGGTGAGCGGACGCCACACGGTCCCCGGACGGGGACACGGCTGGCGACGCGTCGGCATGCCTGTGCGCCCCGGGTACCCCCGGCGGGACGCGCCTCGCGCACTGATGCCGGGAGCCCGGCGGCGCTGAGGATGTTGTGGGAATCGCTCGGCGGACATTCAGGGTCTACTAACGCAGTACGCGGCCCTTCAATGCTGCTGAAGCGCGCGCCTGGACGTAGATCGATTGGAGCAGGCCCACGCCCAGCAGGGTTGCGATCACAGACGAGCCACCGTAGCTCATGAGCGGAAGCGTGACTCCCGTGACCGGCATGATTCCAATTGTCATCCCTACGTTGACGAAGACCTGAAACATGAGCATAGCCGCTATCCCGGCGGCGATCAGGGACCCGAACAGGTCCTTCGACATCACCAGCACGCGCAGCGTCCGCGAGATCAGCAACGCGTACAGCGCGAGCACCAGCCCTGCGCCCACGAAGCCGTACTTTTCGCCGAGCGCCGCGAAGATGAAATCGGTGTCGCTCTCGGGTACGAAGCCGTAGGGCACCTGGCTGGCGTTGGGCCCGCGGCCGGTCTTGCCGCCGGAGCCGATCGCGATCTTCGACTGCTGCTGCTGATAGGAGGGGTCCGGTTCGCCGTCCTTGGCTTCCCGTTCCTTGGATTCGCTTTCCTTCTGGGCGTTGGAGTTGGGGTGGATGAAGGCCGTCAGTCGTTCCACCTGGTAGGGCTTGAGCACGTGCACGCCGACCGCGGGGGCGGCCACGAGCACGAACGCGATCGACACGCACACGAGCGCCGCGAGCGCCGCCAGATGCCGCCACGAGGTGCCCGCGACGAACAGCAGCATGCAGGCGATGGTCATGTACACGAGCCCCGAGCCGAGATCGGGCTGGACGATCACCAGCATGGTGGGCACGAGCGCGGCGATCAGCACGCGCACCGTGGTGTCGCGCTCGCGCAGGTGCCGTGCGCGCTCGACGATCAACGCCGACAGCGCCAGGATCAGCAGGATCTTGCCGAGCTCGGAGGCCTGGAAGGAGAACAGCGGGAAGTTGATCGCACGTTGGGCGCCGTTGGCCGAGTGGCCGAGGCCGAGCACGGCGAGGATGCTGAGCAGCAGCACCGCGTACATCACACGCCAGTGACGGCGCAGGCGGGCGTAGTCCAGACGCGAGATGCCGAGCATCAGCGCGAAGCCGACACCCAGGTAGATCGCCTGGCGCTCGACGTAGTAGTGCGGATCGACGGGCAGGTCGCGGGTGGCCACTTTGAGCGTGATCACCGAGCACACGCCGAGGCCGATGACCGCCAGCGTGAGCAGCGGGTCCAGCGGCAGCCTGGACGCGCGGGGCAGCGTCGGCGGCGGTTCCTCGGTGGGCTTGATCGGACTGAGCGGCATCAGAAGGTCTTCGAGCTTCCCGGCGACGAAGCGCTTGGGCACGCCGAACCACTGCGAGGCGATCAACCGCGCGATCGGCGCGGCGGTTTCCGCCCCGAAGCCGCCTTCTTCGACCGTCACCGCGATCACGATCGGGTGCTTGGGGTCGGCGATGTAGCACATGTACCAGGACTGTTCCACGTGCCCGGCGCGTTCGGCCGTGCCCGTCTTCCCGTACACCGGGTGCAGTTCCTGGTTCCAGCCGCTCCACACGTCCGCCGAGGTGCCTCCGGGCTCGCTGGCGGCGTCGTGAATGCCTTCCATCACGAGGCCCAGGTCTTCGGAGTTGAGGTGCACGTGACGGCTGGGGAAGCGCAGCGTCTGCAGCAGGCTGCCGTTGCGTTCGTCGATCTGTTTGCCCAGATGCGGGGTCACCACGGTGCCTTCGCCGCCGTTGCGATAGGCGTTGGCGAGCGTCGAGTAGGCGACGGCCATCTGCAGCGGGTCGGTCAGCAGCTCGCCCTGCCCGACCGCCAGGTCCATGTTGTAGCCGACCGTCCACGGCGCCCCGGGTTCGGCCACGATGTAGCAGCGGTTGCCGTGGTGCGCGCGCTCGCACTGGGATTCGAGTTCGTCCTGTTCGGCCAGCCACTTGCGGTCCGGCACCACGCCCGGGAACTCGCTCGGCAGGTCGATCCCCGTGGGCTCGCCCACGCCCAGCTCGTGGGCCTTGTTCTGGATCACGTTGCCGTACGCGTTGGCGCGCTCGCCGACTTCGAAGAAGTACGTGTCCGAGGAGACCTTCAGCGCTTCCACCAGCCCGACCGCCCCGTAGTCGGCGTGCCCGGCGTTGCAGAACGGCTCGGTCGAGACGTATATGCACTGCCCCGAGCCCAGACCTTCGCTCGGCGTGATCACGCCGGCTTCCAGCGCCGCCATCGCGGTGATCGGCTTGAAGGTCGAGCCCGTCGGGTACTCGCCTTCGTCGGCCAGATCGGTGAGCCGGCCGGGGATGCCGTTCGCGCCGCTGCTCAGTTCGGCGTATTCGCGGTAGCTGAGCGGCTTGGCGAACTTGTCGGGGTCGAAGCTCGGCGAGGAGCCCATGGCGAGCACTTCGCCGTTGCGCGGGTCGAGCGCCACGAAGCCCCCGGCGATCGCCGGTTTGCCTCCCGCGCGGGCGTGTTCCATGCCTTCCTGCATGGCCTTTTCGCTGGCGCGCTGCAAACCCAGGTCGAGCGTCGTCTGCAGGCTGTAGCCGGCCTGCGGGGGCGTCGGCGGCAGCTTGCTGGGCACCGGTTGGCCTTCGGCGTTGACCGCCACCCGCTGCACGCCCGGTTTGCCGCGCAGGTAGTGGTCGTAGTAGTACTCGAGGCCAGCCTGGCCGACGATCGTCCCCTGTTTGACGCCCCGGAACGCCGGCTGCTTGAGCTCGGGTTCGCTCACCTGCCCCACATACCCGAGGATCTGCGCGGCCATTTCGCCGAACGGGTATTCGCGGATCGACACCGGTTCCTGCACCACGCCGGGGAATTCGTCGGCGCGCTCGCCGAGCACGGTCAACGGCCCCGACCCGGCGGCCGTCTTGATGGTCACGTGCGCGTATGGCGTGGCGGTCATGCCCTCGACCACGCGTTCGTCGATCGTGCGGGCCCGCATCCCGATCACGTGCCCGAGGCGCTCGAACAGCCCGGCGAGCGCCGTGTCCGAGGCGGGCAGCGGCGGCACCGCCACGCGCGGCGGCGCGGCGGCGCGGCGCAGGCTGTCGAGCTCGTGGTGCTGCGCATGCGTCAGGCGCCGCACGCCGCCCAGCGACGCCCGGAAGCTCGACAGGCGGGCGAGCGCCACGTGCCGCGCTTCTTCGGCTTCGTCGAGTGTGGCCTGGTAGGCCGCCACCTGGGATGAGATCCCGGGCGGCAGTTCCTCGGGCACGATCTGCACAGCGTTGGTCGTGGTGCTGCCCACGATCGGCTGGCCTTCACGGTCGAGGATCTGCCCCCGGGGCGCGGCGATCGGCAGATGGCGGGCGAGCTCGGCGTCCGCCTGCGAGACGTACTGTTCGCTCGAGAGCACCTGCAGGAACCACAGCCGGAAGAAGATCACGCCGAACATCACCATCGCCACGCCGCTGATGATCGCCACGCGCAGCGCGAGCTGGGGCGAGACCGGAACGCGCGGGTCACGCGGCTTGACTGGCTCGATCGCACTCATGCCAGCGGTCGTCCAGGCCCGTCCTCACAGACACGCAGGCCAAGCTGGTCAAGGACGCAGCGAGCGAAGTGTGCTACGCACACGAGCGAGCGAGGACGCAGATCCAGCGCCGGTATGCGTGCCTGTGAGGTCATGCTTTGGAGAGGGGGCTCAGACCCCCGGTGGTGTATGCCCGTCGGCGCCGGCGGCGGGGATCCTCGGGCATCGCCCCCTCCAGGGAGCGGCGCGTGAGCGCCCACATGGGCAGCGCGACGATGCTGTTGACGAGCACGCCCAGCACGATCACGCGCAGCAACTCGAAGCTCACGGGGGCATCGACGCCGAGCATGAACTCCATCAGCGAGTAGCCCACGAGCGAGAGCGCCGTGGCGCTCACACCGACGAGCAGCGGCGTGAGGGCTGCCTGCGGGTCGCGCAGCTCGCGCAGCCGCCCGCACCAGTAGCCGATGAGCGTGAAGATCAGCGAGGTGAGCCCGAGCGTCTGCAGCAGGGCGAGGTCGATGACCAGCCCGACCGCGAAGCCGCACACAGCGCCAACCGTGGAGCCGCACAGCAGGCCCACGAAGGCGACCATCAGCGCGCACAGTTCGGCGTTGACCCCGAACACGGGGACCTCGGATACCACTCCGATCTGAAAGAACACGACGATCAGGGCGAACCCGGCCAGGCGCAGCGCGAGTGGACCGCGGGACGCGCTGCTCATTCGCCCACCTGCGTGGAGGCGAGCTGTTCGCCGCCGTTCGGAGCGCCGGCTGCACCCGCCGGCAGGCTCACCGCCAACTGGCTGAGGTTGGCCGGGCGCGTGCCCGCCGCGGCGGTCAGAACCTGCACGATGTCCAGGTCGTGGAGGTTGGCGACGGGGTGCACGTTGACCGACTTGTAGGCGCTTTCTTCGTTGACCGAGGTCACCTGCCCGATCAGCAGCCCCGGCGGGTACAGCGAGGGGAAGGCGGGCGAGACGGTGCCAGAGGTGACGACCCATTCCCCCCCGTTGGCCTGCGCGTTGCTCGGCAGGTATCCCAGCAGCAGATCGCTCGGGTCGCCCACCTTGGGCTGCACGATGCCCGTCGCCTGGCTCGTGCCGATCCGCGCGGAGACCCCCATGGAGCTGTCGGTGATGAGGTCCACGAGGGCGCCGTCGGGCGCCGCCTGGACGACCTTGCCCACGAGCCCCTCTTCGTTGATCACCGGGTCATTGCGCTGCACGCCGGCCGATTCGCCCTTGTCGATCACGACCGTCGAGTACCAGAGGTTCGGATCGGTGTAGATCACCGTGGCCGTCACCGGACGGTAGTCGCTGACGCCGAGCTGATCGAGGTGGTCGAGCGCCAGCAGCTCGCGGTAGGAGCGTTTTTCGGCCTGCTCGGCGACCAGTTCGCGGCGCAGTTTCTCGGTCTGCTTGAGCGCCTGGGCCAGCTGGCTTTTGGCGTGCAGCGTGTTGCCGAACCAGCTGAACAGGTCGCGCACGGGCTTCAGCGCCTTGTTGGCGCCATCCTGGATCGGCGAGACGACGGTGAGGAAGTCGCGCTGGACTCCATGCAGGCGTCCGTTGGGCGCCTCACCGAAGTAAGCGGTCAGCAGCAGCAGGGAGAGCACGACGAGCAGCGCGAGGACCGCCCGGCGACGCCGTACCGTCTTGTCATACACCGATGATTACCTTCCGGAGCGTTCGTCCGACAGAGTACCCGCGTAGCAGGCGGGCTGTCACACGTAGACCAGCGCGCCACACACGGGCACGCAGGCCAAGCCGGTCAAGGACGCAAGGAGCGTGGCGTGCCGGACCGGGAGACACTCGCGCTGCACGCTCGCATCCCCGAACCGGCCAGCACGCGAGCGACTGAGGACGCCGGTCCGGCGCCGGCATGCGTGCCCGTGTGTCACCGGCGGCGGCGGTTGTTGGAAGTGCGGTTGGAGCGGTGGATCGCCTCGAACTCCTCGAGCGAGCGGCCTGAGCCGACCGCCACGCACGTCAGGGGCGACTCGGCCAGGTGCGCAGGCATCTGCGTCTCCTCGCGCAGGCGCTCGTCGAGGCCCTGCAGCAGCGAGCCGCCGCCCGCGAGCATGATGCCGCGGTCCATGATGTCCGAGGCGAGCTCGGGGGGCGTGCGATCGAGCGTCTCCTTGACCGCATCGATGATCTGGTTGAGCGGTTCGGCCAGCGCCTGGCGGATCTCCTCGCTCGTCAACACCACCGTCTTGGGCAGGCCGGCGACCATGTCGCGGCCACGAATCTCGGCCTGCAGCTCCTCGGCCATCGGGCACGCCGAGCCGATCTCGAGCTTCAGCTCCTCCGCGGTCTGCTGGCCGATCAGCAGCTTGTACTCCTTCTTGGCGTAGTTGATGATCGCCTCGTCCATCTCGTCGCCGCCGACGCGGATGGACTGCGAGACGACGATCCCGCCCAGCGAGATGACCGCAACCTCGGAGGTGCCGCCGCCGATGTCGACGACCATCGAGCCGGTCGGCTCGCCCACCGGCAGCCCGGCGCCGATCGCCGCCGCCATCGGCTCCTCGATCAGATAGGCCGTGCGCGCCCCCGCCGACAGGCATGCCTCCTCGACCGCGCGCTTCTCCACCCCGGTCACCCCCGAAGGCACGCACACGACCACGCGCGGGTGCGCCCAGCGGTTCTGGTGGACCTTCTGGATGAAGTGCCTGAGCATCTGCTCGGTGACGTCGAAATCCGCGATCACGCCGTCCTTGAGCGGCCGGATCGCCTGGATCGTGCCGGGCGTGCGCCCGAGCATGCGCTTGGCCTCGATGCCGACGGCATGCACTTCGCCGCTGCGCGAGTCGATCGCCACGACGCTCGGCTCGGACAGCACGATGCCGCGTCCACGGACGTAGACGAGCGTGTTTGCCGTTCCGAGGTCGACCGCCATGTCGCGGCCGCCGAATCCTGTCAGATAACTGAAGATGCCCATTTAGAGAGAGCGGGCACGCTCGCGTCCGAGGCGGCTCCTCAGCCGAGCGGAGCTCGGCCGGCGGCATCCTCGGCGGCCCGCGCTCATCGGGCGCGTACCCGGGGCGCAGTCTAGCGGACGTCGGTGTGCGCCCGGCAACTCCTGCCAGCGCCTTTGCAGGGAAAATGCCGCTCGCGCGCTCAGGGGGCGAGCAGTTGGGGACACAGCTCGAGCAGCGCCGCCACGGGTAGGCCGACGACGTTCTCCTCCTCGCCTTCCACCGCGAGCGCGAGCTTGGCGCCGGCGCCCTGGATGGCATAGCCGCCCGAGCGCCCCTGCCACTCCCCGGTGCCCACGTACCAGTCGAGCAGCTCGGCGTCCAGCGCACGGAAGCTGACCCTCGTGCGGGCCACCGCCGTGCGCTCGATGATCCGCGATTGCTTCCCCGGGGACAGCACGGCCAGGCCGCTGAGCACTTCGTGGGTGCGCCCGCCGAGGGCGCTCAGCGTCCGCCGGGCGGCGGCGGCATCGGGGGGCTTGCCGTAGATCACGCCGTCGAGCACCACGATCGTGTCGCACCCGAGCACGACCTCCGGCGCCCCGCCGCCGGCGAGGGACGCCGCGCGCGCCTTGCGCAGCGCGTTCTCCACGGCCACCTGCGCGGGGTCCTCGCCCTGCTCGAGCTCCTCGGCGTCGGTGGCCCTGACCGTGAATGCGACGCCCAGGCGTTCGAGCAGGGCCCTGCGCTGGGGCGAGCCGGAGGCCAGGACGATCGGCGGACGCTCGGACAGCTTTGCCTAGAGCTCCTCGAAGAACAGCGCGGCCTCACGGGCAGCGGACTCGGGGGAGTCCGAGCCGTGAACCATGTTGGCGCCCATCTCGATCGCGAAGTCGCCGCGGATCGAGCCCGGTGCGGCCTCCAGCGGGTTGGTGGCGCCGATCACCTGGCGCGCGGCCCGCACGGCGTCGGTGCCCTCCAGCACCATCGCCACGATCGGCCCGGAGGTGATGAAGTCCACGAGCTCGCCGAAGAACGGTCGCTCCGCGTGCTCGGCGTAGTGGCGCTCCGCGAGCTCGCGCGTGACCGTCAGGTGGCGCAGGGCGACGATGCGCAGGCCCTTGCGCTCGAAGCGGGCGATGATCTCGCCGCTCAGTCCGCGGGCGAATGCGTCGGGCTTTACGAGTATCAGCGTTCGATCCATACGCTCGCTTTCGTGTCGAGGGTGCTTGGCGTGGGTTGCTCAGGTGCTCGGGCGCGTACGGCCACCCGGACGGCTCGCGCGACCGCTGCCGGCGGCCCGCCGCTCGGCCGAGCGGCGCTCGGCCGGCGTCATCGTCGGCTCGGCCTCCGCCGCCGGAGGAGATCCCGCGGCCACCGCGGCGCTCGCCGGCTCGGCCTCGTCCAGCTGCCCCTCCCCGGACAAACCCGCGGCGCCCGGTGCCGCGTCGCCCGTCGGGGACAATGCGAGCTCGCCCAGCTCGCCCTCCAGCGCGCCGGCGCCGCGACGCCGGCGCGAGCGCGTGGGCGCGATGCCGGGTACGTCGGCCTCGCAGTAGGGACAGATCGTCCAGGCCCGGTCGAGCGGGCGGGAGCAGTTGGCGCAGGGCTCCTTGAGCTTGCGCAGGCAGCTCGGGCAGCGGATGAAGTCACGCTCGACGCGGTAGCTGCAGTGGGGGCAGAGCGTCTGCTCCTGCTCGCGCACGCGGGCCTCGGCGGCCTGCGTCTCGAGCTCGCGCTCGCGCACGTCCTCGAGGTACTCGGGAGGTCGCACGATCATGTAGATGACGGTGCCCACGAACGGGAACAGCGAGGCCACGCACGCGCAGCCGACGAGCATCGGATCCTGGATCCTGCGATGCGCGTCCACGTAGGTCCAGTAGATCAGCGAGAAGTACAGGACGACGACGAACAGAATCAGCAGATCGACTGCGAGATTCAGGCCACTGCTTTCGATTCCGAAATATGCGAAGGGTGGCATCGGCCGGCTGAGTTTAGAGAAACAGCCGGCCAAATCCATAGCCAGCAGCGAAAAATACGAGTATGACGAGCGCGACGAACAGCGCCACGCCGCCGATCATCGTGAGCACCGAGGGGGCGGGCGGGCGCTGATCAGGGTTCACCTGACGGAGCTCCGCGGAGTCGCCTGAACGTCCGGCTCGGCGGCGCTCGGCTGGAGCCACGCGAGCAGCTCCCCGACGAGGTACACCGACCCCGTGACGAGCACCGCGCCCCCGTGCTCGCGCGCCCAGCCCCGCGCCTGCTCCAGCGCGCGCGAGGGCTTGGGCTCGCAGATGGTGGCCTCGAAGCCGAGCTGGCGCGCGAGCGACTGCAGCGCGGCGGGCGAGAGCGCGCGCGAGCCGGGGGGCGCGGTGAACCACGCGCACGCCACCACCGGCATCAGCGCCGCGAGCATGCTCGCGGCGTCCTTGTCCTCGAGCACGCCCAGCACGAGCGCGATGGGTCGGGCGTCCAGTATTTCCGGCAGCGACTCCACCAGCGCCCGCACCGCATCGGGGTTGTGGGCGCCGTCGAGAACGGTCGGCGCGTCTCCGTCCAGGAGCTGAAGGCGCCCGGGGACCTGGGTGCTCGCGGCCGCCCGCGCGATCGCCCGCTCGCTCACGTGGAGGGCAGCGTCGTCCAGGTACGCTTCGGCGGCCGCGCGCGCGAGCGCGAAGTTGCGCCGCTGGAAGGCGCCGCGCGCGAGCAGCTCCGCCGGCGCCGCCAGACGCGGGCGTGCGATCCGCACCTCGCGCTCACTCGCCACGCGCTCGGCCACCGCCAGCGCCGAGGCGTCCAACGCCTCGCCGAGCACGAGCGTCGTGCGCGGCCTCACCGCTGCGAGCTTCTCCTCGGCGATGTCCTTGACGGTCGGCCCCAACCAGCGCGTGTGCTCGAGCCCGACGTTGGTGAGGACGCTGACACGCGGCTCGATCACGCTGGTGGCGTCATAGCGTCCGCCGAGCCCCGCCTCGATCACCGCCACGTCGACCTGGGCCCGCGCCATCTCCCACAGCGCTGCCGCGGTGAGCAGTTCGAACTGCGTGACGTGGTCGTCTTCGGCGAGCGTGCGGTTGACGCGCCTGGCCGCCCACACGGCGCGGTCGATCGCCGCCGCGAAGGCGTCGGTGGCGAGCTCGCTCCCGTCGATGAGCACGCGCTCGCGGTATGAGATCAGATGCGGCGACAGATATGCCGCCGTACGAAGGCCATGGCCTTCCAGGATCGCGGCGGTCATGCGCGTGGTGGAGGACTTGCCGTTGGTGCCGAGCACGTGGATGGTGTGAAAGCTCCGCTCCGGCGAGCCCAGCGCGGTCATCATCCGTCGCATCCGCTCCAGGCCGAAGCGCATCCCGAACAGCTCCAGCGAGCGCAGCTCGTGCTCGGCCTGCGCCTCGGTCCAGACGGTGCGTTCGCTCACGCGCGGGCGCGGCGAAGACGACGGCGCCGGCCGCGTCCACGGCGCACGAGCGCGAGCACGTCGCCGGCCAGACCGCGCAGCTCGAGCCTGCCGACGAGCTTGCGCAGCTCGGCGCGCTCGGAGCTGTTGAGGTTGCCGACCCAGCCCCGGGAGTCACGGGTGAGACGAGCGAGGCGGGCCCGGTCCTTCCCGGAGAGCGCTCGCCAGCGCCGGCCGACGAGCACGACGACCTGCAGCAGCAACCCCCACGGCAGGGCCCGCAGACGCTCGGACTTGGACTTGCGGGCGGCGGTGCGCCTGGACACAATCGCGATGGTAGCGGTCGCGCCCGCCGGGCGCCGGCGGCGCCGGTCGGCCGGCCTCAGGCGGACTCCTCGCGCAGGGCGGCGTCCTCGGCCTCCTCGGGCGCGGCTTCGGTGACGAGCGTCGGCGTCAGGCCCTTCTCGACGGTCTCCTTGGTCACCACGCACTTCTTCACGTCGCGGCGGGAGGGCAGCTCGAACTGGACCTCGAGCAGGATCTCCTCGATGATCGAGCGCAGCCCCCGGGCACCGGTTTCACGTTCGAGGCCCTTCTCGGCGACCGCCACGAGCGAGTCCTCCGAGAAGACCAGCTCGATCCCGTCGAACGCGAAGAAGCGCTGGAACTGCTTCACCAGTGCGTTGCGTGGCTCGACGAGGATCGACACGAGGTCCTCGCGCGTGAGCTGGTGCACGGCGGACATCACCGGCAACCGGCCGATGAACTCGGGGATCAGCCCGTACTCGATCAGGTCCTCCGGCAGGCACTGCTCGAAGACTTCGCCGGTGTCGCGCTCGGCCTTGGCCTCGATCGCGGCCGCGAAGCCGACGCCTTTGTGGCCGATGCGCCGCTCGATCACCTTGTCGAGGTTGGCGAACGCGCCACCGCAGATGAACAGCACGTTGGTCGTGTCGATCGTGAGGAACTCCTGGTGGGGGTGCTTGCGCCCGCCCTGGGGCGGCACCGACGCCTGGGTGCCCTCGAGGATCTTCAGGAGCGCCTGCTGGACGCCCTCGCCGGAGACGTCGCGGGTGATCGACGGGTTGTCGGCCTTGCGTGCGATCTTGTCGACCTCGTCGATGTAGATGATCCCCGTTTCCGCCTTCTTGACGTCGTAGTCGGCGGCCTGGATCAGCTTCAGCAGGATGTTCTCCACGTCCTCGCCCACGTACCCGGCCTCGGTCAGCGCGGTGGCATCGGCGATCGCGAACGGCACGTTGAGGATGCGGGCGAGCGTCTGGGCGAGCAGCGTCTTGCCGCAGCCGGTGGGGCCGAGCAGCAGGATGTTGGACTTCTGCAGCTCGATGTCCGCGTCGCCGGAGGTCATCATCTGCACGCGCTTGTAGTGGTTGTAGACGGCCACCGACAGCGTGCGCTTGGAGGGGTCCTGGCCGACGACGTACTCGTCCAGCACCTCGTAGATCTCGCGCGGCTTGGGCAGGCTCTCGATGTCGAAGGCCGGCGGCGCCGAGAGCTCCTCGTCGATGATCTCGTTGCAGAGATCGATGCACTCGTCGCAGATGTAGACGCCAGGGCCCGCGATCAGCTTCTTGACCTGGCGCTGGGACTTGCCGCAGAAGCTACAGAGAAGCTGCTCGTTGGAGTCAGTCGGTCTTGCCATGTCCCTTGGTTTCCTCCCTGAGCCCAGCCCCGTCCATGGTACCCCGGATCAGTGCTCGGAAATCACACGATCGATGATTCCATATTCCTTGGCCTCTTCCGAGCTCATGAAGTAATCGCGCTCGGTGTCCGTGCGCACCCGGTCGAGGTCTTTGCCCGTGTGCTTGGCGATGATCTCGTCCAATCGGCGGCGCACGTCGATGATCTCTCTGGCGTGTATCTCGATGTCGGTCGCCTGTCCCTGGAAGCTCGATGAGACCTGGTGGATGAGGATCTTGGCGTTGGGCAGCGCCATGCGCTTGCCGTTCGCGCCCCCTGCCAGCAGCAGCGCACCCATCGACATGGCGATGCCCACGCAGATGGTCTGCACGTCGGGCTTGATGAACTGCATGGTGTCGTAGATCGCCAGGCCCGCGTACACCGATCCGCCGGGGGAGTTGATGTACAGCGAGACGTCCTTCTCGGGATCCTCGGACTCGAGGTGCAGGAGCTGCGCGACGATCAGGTTCGCGATCTGATCGTCGACGGGCGTGCCGAGGAAGATGATGCGCTCGTTGAGCAGGCGACTGTAGATGTCGAACGCGCGCTCGCCACGCGAGGTCTGCTCGACGACCATCGGCACCAGCGGGCTCATCGTGGGTCCTCGCGGCGTTGCATGGGGCTCATCGTCCTCGCTTCCAGGGCATGGTCCTCGCCATTGTTTCGCCTCGCCAGCCAGATTCCTCTAGAAGGCTAGCTGGCCGACGTCCGATCGGTGCCGGGTGTCCACAACCGCGCGGGCGGCTCCTGCGCCTGCGGCGCACCGGCCGGCGCACCCTCCGCGGCCTTCGCGGGCGTCCACAGCTGCTCGCGCGCCTCGGCCTGCGCGATCGGGATGGGCTTGGCCGCGGCGGCGATCGCCTCGACCGCCTGGCGGGCCGCGAGGTCCTCGCGCGCCTCCTCCAGGCGCCCGGCGGTGCGCAGCCGGGCGAACAGCTCGTCCGGCTCGACCTGTTCGCGCGCGGCCACCGGCGCGAGCGCCTCGAGCACCTCCTCGTCGGACGGGCTGATGTCCTCGGCTGCCACCACCGCCGTGATCACCGCCTCGCGGCGCAGCGCCAGCTCGGCCTCGGGGCGCATCTCCGTGAGGACGTCCTGCTCCTGGCGATCGACCAGGCGCAGGTAGGTCTCGCGCGTGACCCCCCGGTGTGCGAGCGAATGGAGCATGCGCTCCCACATCTCGTGCGCCCGCGCCGCCACCAGCTCATCGGTCACCGCCACGTGCGCGCCGGCGACGGCGGCGTCGAGCGCCGCCTGGCGAAACTCGGACGCGATCTGCTCCTCGTCGAGCTCGGTCAACCGCCCGCGGATGTCCTCGCGCAGCTGCTCCAGGTCATCGAAGCCGGCGTCGATGGCGAAGTCCTCATCGACCGCGGGGAAGCTCCTTGAGCTTGACCTCCTTGACGGTCACCTCGAACGATGCGTCGCGCCCGGCGAGGGCCTCATTGCCGTACTCCTCGGGGAAGCGCAGCGCGATCGTACGCGTGTCGCCGGCGCTCGCGCCCAGCAGGCCCTCCTCGAAACCGGGGATCAGGTTGCCGCCACCGAGCTCCACGAGCTGGTCGCGTCCCTCGCCGCCCTCGAAGGGCTCCCACACGGGCTCCTCGCCGGAGTCCTCCCCCTCCGGGGACGATGCGGCGGCGAGCGCGCCAACGTAGTCGACGACCACGTAGTCGCCGCTGCCGGCGGCGCGCTCGGCGGTCTGCAGGCGTGCCAGGCGCTCGCGCATGGCGTCGATCTCCTGCTCGATCTGGGCGTCGGCCACCTCGGGCTCGCGCCGGCCCACCTCGAGGCCCTTGTAGTCGCCGAGCTCGGCCTTCGGCAGCACCCCGATCTCAATCGAGAACTCGAGCGCCTGGCCCTGTGCGGGGGAGCTCGCCGAGATCGAGCTGGGGGTCGCCCACGGGCACGATCCCGGCGCTGTCGATGGCGTCGGAGTACCAGCTCGAGAGCGTGTCGCGGACCGCTTCCTCGAGCAGCGCTTCGCGTCCGATGCGCTGGATCACCAGCGGCGCGGGCACCTTGCCGCGGCGAAAGCCCGGGAGCTTCAGCTCGCGCCCGAGCTGGCGGGCCTTGCGCTCCAGGCGATCCTCCACCTCGCCGGAGGGCACCTGCACCTGCAGGCGCACGCGCGAGTCGCCGAGCTCGGTGACGGTGGTCTTCAGGGCCGCTGGCACCCACGCCACGATACCGTGCCACCCCTTGAGCCCGGAGCCACACACCGCATGGTGCAGGCGCGCCGAGGCCAGGCTGTGGACCGGCCCGGTGGGACACCTGGTGGGCGGCTCGCTGGACTTCGGGACGGCGCTCGCGCGCTACTGGCGCACCCGCTTGCGGGCGGGCGGGCGTGCGGGCGTGCGGGCGCGCACGGCCGACGGACCCGGCCGCGCGCGCGTGGCCGGGTCCGTCGCGCGTGTGCTTGCTAGGCGGCGGCGGGGGCGCCCACGCCGCTGAACGCGAGCTTCTGGCCGCGGGCCAGCACCAGCACCGGGCAGGTGGCGGTCTCGATCAGGTGCGAGGCCGAGGAGCTCACCGACACGCGGCCGGCCTCGACGTCGGCGCGCGAGTCGATCACGAGCAGATCGGTGTCCTCGCCGACGACCGGCGCGACCGTCGCCCCGAACGCTCCGGCGAGCGCCGCGGCGGTGTCGAGGGCGCCGCCGTCGGCGTCGCCGACCGCGACGATGTTCCGCACGGGCGCGCTGTCCACGCGCTCGGCGAGGTCCACGGGCGCGATCGCGACGGCCGCTATGCCGCCCTCGAGCAGGCGCTCGGCGGATTTGCCGATCGAGACGTGACCCTTGGCGGTGTGCGAGTCCGAGCAGAACACGATCACGTCCGCGTGCTCGGCCTGGGCGAGCCTGCTGAGGCCCTCGGGGGTGGAGCGGTCGGTGACCACGTGCAGCTTGGCGGCGGAGTCGCCGAGCAACTGCGAGCCGCCCTCGAGCACGCCGTGTGCCTGGGCTTCTACGGCCTGCTCGCGGTTGGCGTCGGCCTCGGGGGCGTGGCGCACGTACGCGAGCGACACCTCTGCGCCGGCACGGCCGAACAGGCGACCGAGAGCGATCGCGTCGTCCTCGTTGGCGGTGCCGTCATAGGAGACGATGACCTTGACTGACATTGAACTTCCTCCTTCGGAGATTGGGGGCATGAAAGGGGTTTGCCTGGATGCTTGTCGGCTGGGTTCTGCCTAATCTTGACACTATCCTGCCATCAGTCCAGATAATCATGATTATAGATGATATAAGATGAGCTAATGCTAAACGTGGTTCGCTTGAAGATCCTCAAGGAGGTCGCCTACCGCGGCTCGTTCTCGGCGGCCGCGACCGCCCTCTCCTACACCCAGTCGGCCGTCTCCCAGCAGATCGCGGCGCTCGAGGCGGAAACCGGGATGACGCTGCTGGAGCGCCATCCCCGGGGCGTCAGCCTGACCGCCGCGGGGCAGACGCTCGTCGGGCATACCGAGGGCATCCTCGCGCGCCTGGACGCGGCCGAGGCGTCGATGTCGGCGATCGCCGGGCTGCGGGGCGGCCGGCTGCGCGTCGCCTCCTTCCCCACGGCCGGCGCCACCTTGATGCCTTTGGCGATCGCGACCTTCCGCTCCTCCTACCCGTCGGTCGAGCTGACCCTCGTCGAGGGCGAGCCGGAGCAGATCGTGCCGCGCCTGCGCGCCGGCGAGCTCGACCTGGCGCTGCTGTTCGAGTTCCCCGGCGAGGAGCTCGCGCAGGAGGAGACGATACGCACGGAGCTGCTCGAGGACCCCATGTACCTGGCGCTGCCCCGCGAGCACCCGCTGGCCGGCAAGGACAGGCTCCGCCTGGAGGATCTCGCGGGAGAAGCGTGGGTGCAGACCGCCCGCTCGAGCCCGTGCGCGCGCCACGTGGTGCGCATCTGCCACGCCGCCGGCTTCGAGCCGCACGTGACCTTCGAGAGCGATGACTACCAGACCGTCCAGGGCCTCGTGGCGGCGGGCGTGGGCGTCGCCCTGATCCCCGAGCTCGCGCTGTCGGTCGTGCGCGAGCAGATCGCCGTGCGCGCGCTCGCGCCCTCGCCGCCCGTGCGCGAGGTGATTGCGGCCGTGCCCGCGGGGGCGCGGCTGGTGCCGGCGGCGCCGGCGATGCTGGGAATCCTCGTGGCCGCCGCGCGCGAGTACGAGCAGCAGAAGGGGCGCCCGGCCTAGTCGCTCGGGCGCCCCCTGTGCTTACTTCAGCGTTGCTCTGCGGCTATCTCGCCGGGTTGGCCAGGTAGGCCTTGTTGACGAGCTTCGCGATCGTTTCGTAGCCCACGATCGTCGGGTGGATGTCGCCATCCTTGCCGAACAGCGGACTGCTTTCGTCCAGACCGGGACCGGTCTGCACGTTCGGGTTGCACATTTCCGTGTACTTGCAGATGTTTTCCTGCTCCTCCGCGGCCGTGGTGTGCGCGTTCTTCACGTTGAACACCGGGTACGGGTTCGCGAACGTCACGTTCGGGAAGTTCGGCAGGATGTCCGCTTCAACCGCTTCGTTGGTCGCCTCCTGCAGCCCGTCACTCCCCGGCAGCACGAACGAGTCCGGGTTGTAGAAGCCGAGCAGAATGATCGGCCCGTGGTAGTACGTGTCCAGCACGCCGAGGATGTCACCGATGTTTTTCAGGATGTGCGGCACGGTGATTTCCGACGCCGTTTTGGCGATGCACAGCGTGATCGCTGCTTCAGGTGTGGCACCGCCGTATTTGCTTTTGCCTTCTGCCGTGAATTCGGCGATGACTTCGTCCTCGCACTGCGTGATCTGCGCGAGCTCGTCGTTGGAGCCGATGTTCAGCGTGATGGCGCCGACTTTGTTCGGTTCATGCGTGAACGGGTTGTCGGTCGTCAGGATGCTGATCGCGTCTTCCAACTGCGAGATCGACTGCCCGCCGACGCTGAGCGAGTTGTGCAGCGGCAGACCGTTGACGTTGTTGTACGCGCACGGGTGCCAGTCGCCCAGGTACTGCGGGTTGTGGCCAGCAGGTTCGGTCGATTTCTGACCGCCAAGCTCTTCATTTTCGCCGATCAGACCGTTGGAGGTCTCACCCGGGCAGGCGTCGTTGACGAGCCTGACGCTCTTGCCGATCTCTTTGCTTTTCGTGAGATCCTTGGCGAAGTCGTTGGTGAACCCTTCTTCGAAGAAGGACGGGGAATCGTTCGGTTCATGAATCTTGAACTTTTCCTCGGTGTAGCCGAAGGAGATCGAATCCCCGAGGGCCAGGTACGTGGTGGTCGTTTCGGCGACCGGTTTGAATTCTTTCGCGCTTGCCGACGCCGGCGCGAGCACAACCGCGCAGAGCGTCAACGCGAGCCCGATACACAGGCCGAGCATACGCCCGCGCCCATGGAACGAGAAAGCAGAGCCATTCATGGCTGACATCTCAGATCCTCCAATACAAGTGCGGGCCAAGCCCGCAGGCACAGCCCCTCAATGAACACATCCCTCAATGCAATGACTCCCCGGGCTACGTCGCCCAGGGAGGTTGCCATAACAATAGCCAGCCGGATCTGACGTGTCAACCTGGATGTGCAAGGGTCAAGCCCCCCCGATGACCCGCGAAGGCGTGGCGAGCAGCCAGGGCCGCCCCACCGGTGGCGGCGCACAGCGTGGAGGCGCGCGGGCGACGGAGGCCGGCCGTCCGGGGCGCCCGGGCGCCCGGCGCCGTGCCGTCCGAGGCGGGGGTCATCTTTGTGGTTTCGCCCTGGCCTGGTAGTCGTCGTCGAAGGGATACACAACCATGAACATCGTGCTGCTGGCCGTTGGAATCGTGCTCGGCGCCGGCATGGCCGCGCTGCTGACGAGATCGGCGCGCGGGCGTATGCGCGACGAGCTGAAGGCGATCTCCGTGGACGTGCTCGCACAGACCGGGGAGTCGCTGGCGCAGCGGGTGGCAGAGTCGCGCAGGGCCGAGGAGGAGCGCGCGGCGGGCGAGATGGCCCGTCGCGCGGAGGAGATGAAGGGGATCGTTGCCCCCGTGCAGGAGAAACTCGGCCGGATGGAGAGCGAGATCTCCCGCCTGGAGCGCGAGCGCCGCCAGGCGCAGGGGGAGCTCGCGCAGATGATCCGTCATCTCGGCGAGGGCGTGGGCACGCTGCGCCAGGAGACCGGCAACCTCGTCTCGGCGCTCAAGCGCCCCAGCACGCGCGGCTCCTGGGGCGAGATCCAGCTTCGCAACGTGGTGGAGATGGCGGGCATGGTCTCCCATTGCGACTTCCTCGAGCAGAGCACGATCCAGACCGCCGAGGGGGCGCTGCGACCGGACATGCTCGTGCGCCTGCCCGGCGGCAAGCTGGTGGTGGTCAACTCGAAGGTGCCGCTGGACGCCTATCTGTCCTCGCTGGAGGCCGCGGACGAGGGCGAGCGCGAGCTGCACACGGCGCGCCACGCGCGCCAGACGCGCGAGCACATCGCCAAGCTCGCCGCCAAGGGCTATCAGCGCCAGTTCGACTCCACGCCCGAGTTCGTCGTCATGTTCGTGCCCTCCGACGGCATCTACCAGGCGGCCCTCGCGCAGGACCCGGCGCTGATCGAGTACGGCGTCGGCCAGCAGGTGCTGATGGCCACGCCGACGACGCTGATCGGCCTGCTGTGGGCGGTGCACTACGGCTGGCGTCAGGAGCTGATCGCGCAGTCCGCCCGCGAGATCGCAGAGTCGGCGCGCGAGCTGCACGCTCGCCTGGCCCGGTTCGTGACTCCGCTCGCCAAGGTGGGACGCCAACTCGACTCGGCGGTCGGCGCCTACAACGAGGCGATCGGCTCCTTCGAGCACCGGGTCATCCCCCAGGTGCGACGCATCGAGCAGGCCGGAGCGTCGTCCGAGCGCGACGTGCTCGCCCCGCCGGCCCTGGAGATCACCGCGCGGGCGCTCACGGCGAGGGGCGAGCCCGGGGCCGGCGAGAGTCCCGCGCACCCGGCGCCACCCCGCCCGGACGAGCTCGCCGAGTTCCCCGCGAGAACGAGAATCTCACGCGGCGCGTGAGCACGGTGACGATCAGCGCCAGCGCCACGGGCACCGTCGCGGGCAGCTCGTCGACGAAGAAGAACAGCAGGTCGAAGGACATCGCCAGCAGCGCCGTGAGCGCGGCGGCGCGCAACTGCAGCGAGCGGCCGAGGGTTGCGGCGAGCAGGCCGCCGAGGGCGGCGGCGATGAACAGGTCGCCGTAGCCCATCACGGCCGAGCCGAACGTCGCGTCCTGGAGCTGGGGCAGGCCGGCCACGGGGCGGGCGGCGTTGAGCGCGTTGTTGGGTTGCTGCAGCAGATCGGATACGACCAGGGCGGTGTCGGCGAGGGCCATCGCGACGATCCCCGCCGCCAGCCATCGCGGCGGCGTGACAGCCGCCAGCAGCACGCCGAGCGCGGCGCAGCTCAGCGCCGAGAGCACCACCGCCGCCCCCTCCCCCGCCAGTCCGCTCCGATCGGCCCACGCGAGCGCGAACAGCGGCAGCACGAGCAGCGCCTGCAGCGGCCGTGGCGGGCGCGCGTTCCACACCAGCCAGCCCAGCGCGAGCGCGGCGAGCAGCGGCACCGCGACCAGCGCGAGATATGTGAGCCCCTGAGCGCTCGCGTGTTCGGCCGCACGGGCGCCGAACACGAAGGCGATCACCGACAGCGGCGGGATGACCGCCCAGCGCCGGCTGCGCAGGCGCGCCGGCAGCACGTCCCTGAGCGTGCCGGGCACCGCGACGAGCGCGCCCTGCGCGAGCGACAGCAGCGCGATCGATATCCAGAACGGGAGCACCACCTGCAGCGTACGATGGGAGCCTGGCGCGTCAGTGCCCGAGCTGGACCGTCTTCACGACCAACAGCACCACTGCCACCACGAGGTAGCCGCGCAGCAGGAGCATCCCCGCCTTGCGCCCCGGAGACCAGGCGGGTCGCTCGAGCAGCGCGAGCGGGGGCATCGTCCAGGTGCCGCGCCGCTCGCCGGTGGCCTTCGCCACCTGCACACTCGCCCGCGGACGGCTGTAGAGCGAGTACAGCGCCATCCCCGCGAGCGTGGCCGCGAGCACCGCCGACAGGTAGATGAACAGATGCGTGACGTTCACGTCGGGGAACAGCGTGCTCGCCATCAGGATCAGCGAGAGCTCCACGAGCACGCCGATGATCACGCTGGCGATCGCGTTCAGCCACGGCGCGTTGCACCACGGTCCGAGCACCTCGCGGTCGTTGCACAGCAGCAGCAGGAAGACGGTGGCGCTGGGCAGCAGCACGCCGGCGAGCGCCTGCACGGAGGTCGTGATCAGACCGAGGGGCGCGCCGGGTATCAGCACGATCCCCGCCGCCGCGGCCACCATCAGCGTGAACGTGGCGTAGAACAGCTTCGCGTCGAGTGGGCCGCGGTTGAGCGAGTGCGTGGCTCCGAACACGTCGCCGAAGGCGTAGGAGGTGGCGAGCGTGACCGCCGCCGCGCCGATCAGCGAGGCGTTCAGCAACACGATCGCAAAGCACGTCCCGGCGGCTGAGCCAAGGTGTTCTCCCAGCTCGACCGCCACGGCGCCGGCGTTGGTGAAATGCCCGAACTCCGAGGTGCCCATGAAGGCGAACGCGGTCACGACCATGAGCGCGCCCGCGCCGATCACCACCACGAACGCGCCGATCACCGTATCCGCGCGCTCGTAGTTGATCCAGCGTGGCGTGATGCGCTTGTCGATGATGTTCGACTGCTGGAAGAAGAGCTGCCACGGCGCCACGGTCGTGCCCACGATGGCGATGATCAAGAGCACCGCCGTCGAGCTGGCGCCGCCGTAGATGCCCGGGCTGAACGTGTGGCGCACGGCCTCACCGATGTGCGGGTGGGCGAGCACGAGCAGTGGGATGACGAGGAAGTTGGCGACCACGAACACGTACATGAAGCGCTCCCAGCTGCGAAAGCTGCCGGTCGAGGTGATCGCGACCAGGGCCACCGCGGCGAGCGGGACCGCCACGTACTGGCTGACGCCGAAGTAGCCGAGCGCGAGGCTCACACCGATGAACTCCGTGATGATCGTCAGGAAGTTCAACACGAACAGGTCGCCGACCGAGAACCAGCCCCAGAAGCGTCCGAAGCGCTCGTTGATCAGCCGCGCGTGGCCGACGCCGGTGACGGCGCCCAGGCGGATGACCATCTCCTGGTTGACGATCAACACGGGAATCAGCAGCACCAGCACCCACAGCAGGCTCGTACCGTAGTTCTGACCTGCCTGGGCATAGGTGGAGACGCCGCCGGCGTCGTTGTCGCCGACCATCACGATCAGGCCCGGCCCCATGATCGCCAGCAACGCCATCGCCCGCGAGCGCCAGCCGTGACGCTCACCCGTGTCGTGCATGCGAATCGTCCCCAGGGCGCCACGGATATCGCCGATGTGCGCGTCGTCCAGGACCGGAGGCACGCCCTCGGGCCGGCTGTCGGCTCCCACCAGCACGGTCTGCTCGTCGCTCATCTGCGGCTCCTCCTTTCCTGTTCGCGGGACTGCCAATCGCCTGCCGGTCGCGCGCGTGCACGCTCGCGCACGCGCGCTTCATCCACGGCGCACGCCGGCTGGACGTTGTCCCGTGCGAGTGCTAGGCCAGGAGGGACGGGCCCGACGGGCGTGCGGCCGGCTGCATACTTCGTGGCTGTTCTCGATCCATGCCGGCCTCCTTTCTACGCGCCGCGCAGGTGAACTCGTCTACAGCTCAGCCTAGCAACGGAGTCCCGCCGATGCACGCGAAAATCAGTCCCGCACGACGCCAAAGCGCCGCCGCCAACCGCTCGGCAGCGTGAGCTCCAGCACGTCGTCCACGGTGACCACGCCGACCATCCGCTCGTCGGCGTCGAGCACCGGCAGCATCACCAGGTTGTAGTCGGTCATCATGCGCGCCACCTCGGGAAGATCCGCGTCGGTGGACACCCACACGGGCTCCCGCTCGGCGACCTGCTCGAGCGGCATGTGCGGGTCGGAGCGCAGCAGCGTCACCACGAACACCGAGCCGCGCAGGAGCCCGTCGCCGTCGAGCAGGTAGACGCTCGTCAGCGTGCCGGCGCCGAGCTCGCTCTCGCGCACCTTGGCGAGCGCCCGCGACACCTCGTCGGTGGGCGCCAGGGCGATGAAGTCCGGGCTCATCAGCCCGCCGGCGGTCGAAGGGTTGTAGCCGAGCAGCGCTTCGATCTGATGGCGCTGGGTGGCCGGTAGCAGTGCCAGTATCCGGCCCCTGCGCTCCTGGTCGATCTCCTCGATCAGATCGGCCGCGTCGTCGGCGGCCATGCGTGCCACCACGGCCGCCGCCTGCGCGTCCGGGCGCTCGCGCAGGAACTCCAGTTGGTGATGCTCGTCGAGCTCCTCGAACACATCCGCCTCGAGCTCCCGGTCCTGGGCGATCGCCTCGATCAGCTCCTCGCCCTCATCGTGCGAGGCGGCCTCCACCAGGTCGGCGATCTCCGCCGGGTGGAGGTTGGCGAGCTTGCGGTGGGAGAAGCGCAGGCGCGAGCTGGGGACGTGGCCGACGAACGGCTCCATGTCCGACCAGTCGAGGTAGGCGCCGTCCGCGACCATCCCCCGCAGGCGGCGCGGCAGGGCGCGGCGCAGCCGCGCGCGCGAGCTGTGGTCGACGCCCACCACCCGCCACCAGCCATCGATGCAGGCGAGCTCGATCTCGTGGGCGGTGATCAGGCGGGGCGGGTCGGCCTCCACGTCGACGAGCTTGCGGCCGAGCACATCGCCCCCCAGCAGCGCCTCGCCGACGCGGCGCTCGAACCTGCGCAGGCTGAGCTTTTCGCCGGACAGCCGCACCGCCCCCGGCTCCAGCGAGTCAACGCGATCCACCGGCACGAACAGCTCGCGCCCACCGATCCTCGCCTTCAGGCCGGTCACGGGCGGATAGCCGCCGTCTGCCAGGCGCACGATCAGGTCCTCGACGCGACCGAGCCGCTCTCCCGCTCGGTCCAGCAGCGGGCTGCGCAGCACCGACGACAGATGCATGACCGGCTGTGGCACGTCCCACCTAACGTTAGCCGCCGCTGCCGACGAGCACGCCCACGTCGATCGGCCGCTCACCGTGCGCCCGCCGGCCGAGCGCCGCCGAGGGCCCTGCGCAAAGCGCCTGCAGCCCCACTCGGACCACGCATCCGCCGGTCGCTGGATAAAGCAGGGCCGCCACGGGCTTTAGGCGAATTTAAGGCTTGCTTGCAGGCTTTCTTCGCCGCGTCTTACAGGTCGCTACCAGTATCTAGGTGAACCGAAATGAGCGAACCCACGAGAGCATCCTGGCTCATCTACGCACTGGGTGCTCTGTGCATCGGCGCGATCGCAGCCGCCGTGCTCGTCGTCGGTCCCGCGTCGAGCAGCCAGGCGACCGTCACGCGCACCGCCACCGTCGCGAGCGGTGTGGTGCAGTCGACGGTCTCCGGTAGCGGCAACCTCCAGGCGGCCAGCCAGCTCAACCTCGGCTTCAAGACGAGCGGCACGGTCACGCACATCTACGTCAGCCAGGGCGAGCAGGTCGCGCAGGGTCAGCTGCTCGCCGCGCTCGACCCGCAGAGCGCCGAAGTGACGCTCGAACAGTCCAAGGCCGACCTGCAGTCCGCCGAAGCCAACCTCGCCAAGGAGGAAGAAACCGACGGCGAAGGGTCCACCGGACAGGGCTCGAGCGGAGCGAGCGCCTCGGCGAGCGCCGTCAACGCAGCCGAGATCGCCTATGTCGCCAGCGCACCCACCAGCACCAGCCCGAGTACGCCGCCCACCGGAACCACCACGAGCACCACCCCCTCCACCACCGGCACCCCGGCGACCACCACCGCGCCGAGCCAGACCACGACGGCTCCCGCCAGCAGCACCCCGGCGGCGAGCACGGGCGCCGGCAGCGCACCCGCCGGCTCGACGCCCACGACGAGCACCTCGCCCAAGCGGAGCACCACCACCACGCATCCGCGCGCCGAAGGAGACACCGAATCCGGCTCGAGCTCGTCGAAGTCGAGCTCCTCCACGCCGACCGCGACCGTCAGCGCGGCCACCCGCGAAGCCAATCTCGCCTCCGCCAGAGCCGCCGTGAAGAGCGACAGGCTGACGGTCCAGAGCGACGAACAGGCCGTGCAGGACACCAAGCTGTACGCGCCCGAGAGCGGCACCATCGTGTCACTCACCGGCCAGGTCGGCGAAGTCGTCAGCGGTAGCGGGACAACCCGGGCCTCGAGCGCCGCCGGCTCCTCCAGCAGCGCCGCCACGGGCGCGAGCGGCTCGGGCGCGGCAGCCACCACAGGGCGCTCGGCGAGCGCCGGCGCCACGTCCTCGAGCACCTCCGGCACCGGGTCGTCCGGCTCATCCAGCTCGACCTTCGCGGTCCTCAGCGATCTCAGCTCGATGCAGCTCGTGGTCCCGCTGAGCGAATCGGAAATCGGCAACGTCAAAGACGGGCAGATCGCCACCGTCACGGTGGAAGCGCTCGAAGGCCGCAAGCTGGCGGCACACGTCAGCGAAGTGGCCCTGCTGTCGACGAGCAGCAGCGGCGCGGTCAGCTACGACGTCACCTTCCAGCTCGACCAGCTCGACCCGGGCCTGAAGCTCGGCATGAGCGCCACCGGCGAAGTCGTGGTCAAGCAGGCCGAAGGCCTGAACGTGCCCACGAGCGCGATCACCGCCGACACGGTGACGGTGCTGCGCAGCGGCAAGCAGGTGCGCCAGCGCGTGGCCACCGGGCTGGCCGGCAACACCTCGACCATCATCCTCAGCGGCCTGAAGCAGGGGGAAACGGTCGTGCTGCCGACGGCGAGCACCACCAGCTCGGGCGCGAGCAGCCTCACCTCCAGGCTGGGCCGCCTCGGTGGCGGCCTCGGCGCCGGCGGCCTGGGCGCGGGCGCTGGCGGCCTCGCCGGCGCCGGCGGCGGTGGCGGTGGCGGCGCGTTCTTCAGAGGCGGGGGCTGATGCGCCTTCCCCAACGCCCGGACGGGCAGGCGCGCGCGCGGGTCCCGCGCAGCCAACCCCTCGTCCGGCGGGCGCCGTCGGGCGTCGAGCCCGCTCCCGGCGAGGGCACGCGCGGCGAGCGCCATCCCGTGATCGACGTGCGCAAGGTCACGAAGATCTTCGCGCTGGGCCAGATCCGCGTGCGCGCCCTGCGCGAGGTGTCGCTGCGCATCGAGCGCGGTGACCTGGTGGCGATCATGGGCAGCTCGGGCAGCGGCAAGAGCACGCTGATGAACATCCTCGGCTGCCTGGACGTGCCCACGAGCGGCCGCTATCTGATCGACGGCGTCAACGTCCGCCAGATGGACGAGGACGATCTCGCCGACCTGCGCAACCGCAAGATCGGCTTCGTCTTCCAGAGCTTCAACCTCGTTGCCCGCACCAGCGCCCTCGCCAACGTCGAGCTCCCGCTCGCCTACGCCGGCCTGCGGGGCGCGGAGCGCAGGCGCCGCGCCGAGCGCGCGCTGCGCTCGGTGGGGATGGGCCACCGCCTCGATCACCAGCCCTCCGAGCTCTCGGGCGGCCAGCAGCAGCGGGTGGCGGTCGCGCGCGCGATCGTCACCAACCCCTCGCTGATCCTCGCCGACGAGCCGACCGGAAACCTCGACTCGCACTCCACCGAGGAGGTGCTGCGGATCTTCGCCCGCCTGAACGAAGAAGGACGGACCGTGGTGTTGATCACGCACGAGCCCGACGTCGCCGAACAGAGCAAGCGGGTGATCCGCCTGAGCGACGGCGAAGTCATCGAGGACAGCCGCTCGCGCGACGTGCACGACGCCCCGCCCGTGATCGGAAGCCAGAAGTCGGCCCACCGCGCGGACGACGGCGTGGCGGTCGTGGAGGCGCGGCCGTGATCGGCGCGGAGATGCTGCGCATCGCGTGGGGCGGGATCACCGCGAACAAGCTGCGCTCCGGCCTGACGGTCCTCGGCATGACGATCGGCGTCGCCTCGGTGATCGTCCTGATCGCCGTCGGCAATGGCTCCTCCAAGGCCGTCCAGTCGACGATCCAGAGCCTCGGCACCAACGTGCTGGTGGTCCAGGCCAGCGGGGGCTTTCGCTTCGGCGCGCGGGCGAGCAACACGGCGAGCGTGTCGCTGACCAAGCAGGACGCCGAAGCGCTCCAGGACCCGAGCCTGGCCCCGGACGTCAAGAGCGCCTCGCCCGTGGTCAACCCCACCGACGCGAAACTCGTGTTCGACGGCACGAGCTACGAACCGTCGTCGTTCGTCGGCACCACCCCCTCCTACCTGACGGCCCACACCTACAAGATCGCCGAAGGCGCCACGTTCACCTCCGAAGACGTCAGCAAGCACCGCCGCGTGGCGGTCATCGGGCAGACGGTCGTGCAGGAACTGTTCGCCGGGCAGAGCGCCATCGGCCAGAACATGAAGGTCAACGGCAGCAACTACGAAGTGGTGGGCGTGCTTGCCAAGAAGGGCACCAACGGCGTCACCAACGAGGACGACGTGGTGATGGCCCCGATCACGACCGTGCAGGACTCGATCACGGGCGCCGGGCCGATCGACTCGATCACCGTCCAGGCGAAGTCCGAATCCTCGCTCGACGCGGCCGAAGCCCAGGTCACGCAGATCCTGGAGGAACGCCACAAAATCAAGGACACGGCCGAACCGGGCTTCAGCGTGCTCAACCAGGGCTCGCTGCTGGAAACCTCGAGCTCCACGAGCAGCGTGTTCACGACCCTGCTGGGAGAGGTGGCAGCCATCTCGCTGCTGGTGGGCGGGATCGGCGTGATGAACATCATGCTCGTGAGCGTCACCGAGCGCACCCGCGAGATCGGCATCCGCAAGGCGATCGGCGCCCGCCGCGGCGACATCCTCACGCAGTTCCTCACCGAGGCGGTGCTCGTGTCGCTGTTCGGCGGCATCACCGGCGTGGCGGTGGGCGTGATCGGCAGCCAGTTCGAGATCGCCGGCGTGCACCCCGAGATCGCCACGTACTCGATCTTCCTGGCCTTCGGCGCGGCGCTCGCATCGGGCCTGTTCTTCGGTACCTACCCCGCGGCCCGGGCCGCCAGACTCAGACCAATCGAGGCGCTGCGCTTTGAGTGAGCCACCCCTCCCCCACCAGGAGCCCACGATGCCCCAACACGAGCCCGTCAATCCCCCCCAGGCAACCGCGCTCGACCAGCCCCCCGCCGAGGACGCCGCGGCGGTGGTGGACGCACCGCCGACCGCCACGTATGAGACCGCGGTGTATGACCCTGCAGCCGAGGACGAGGACTGGTCGGAGGACCGCGAGGAGCTTCCCCGCCGGCCGCGCCGGCGCCTGTTCGGCGCCGGCGCCAACCCGGTCGCGCTCGCACTGCTCGCCGTGCTGGTGTGTGCCTGCGGGTTCATCGGTGGCGTGCTCGTCGAGAAGGGCCAGAGCAGCTCCAGCTCCTCGACCGGGGCAGGCGCCGCCGCGGGGCTCGCGTCGCGGCTGCGCACGCTGCGCGGGAGCGCCGGCGGGAGCGCCGGCGCGGCGTCCGCCTTGGCGGGCGGCTCCTCCGGCACCGGCGGCGGCTTCACGCGCCCGACCGCCGGAACCGTCGCCTACCTGTCCGGTAGCACGATGTACGTGACCAACGCGGAAGGCAACACCGTCAAGGTCACGACCTCGCCGGCCACGAGCGTCACCAAGACCGTCAAGTCGAGCGTCCCGGGCATCCATCCGGGCGAAACCGTCACCATCACCGGCACCACCGGCTCGAACGGCGCCGTCAGCGCCGAATCGATCAGCGTGGGCTCAGGCGGTGGCCTGGCCGCGCTGTTCGGCGGCGCCGGCGCCGGAACAGGCGCGGGCGGCGCCGGGGCGGGTACTGCCGCCGGGGGCAAAGAACCGTCGCTGTTCGGCAGCGGCGGCTAGGCTCAGCGGCACAGCGACCGGGAGACGCAGACGGCGGGCGGGAAACCCCACCAACGAGCTAAACAAAAAAAAGGAAGTCATGCCTCAGATCCACACCAGCAGCAGCAAACCCGCGATCGCGGCCGTGGTTCTCGTGCTCGCCAGCCTCGCGCTGGCGGCGTGCGGGAGCTCCTCGAGCAGCTCGCCCACGACCACCGCGAGCACGAGCGCGAGCGCCACCACGACCACCGGGCGGGGCCCGGGCGCCGGGCACTTCGCGGCGCTGCGCGAATGCCTGCAGAAGAACGGCATTACGCTGCCCAAACGCACACCCGGCCAGCGGCCGTCACCGGGCACGCACGGCTTCCTCCCCGGCGGCTCCGCGCTCCCCAAGGGCGTGAGCCAAGCGCAGTTCCAGGCCGCGCTGAAGAAGTGCGGCGTCAGCGGCAGCGCGTTCTTCGCCGGTCGCGGCGGGCGCTTCAACAGCCCCGCGGCCAAACAGGCGCTCGCCAAGTTCGCGGCGTGCATGGCTGAAAACGGCGTCAAGATCCCCGCGCCCAACACCTCGGGCAACGGCCCCATCTTCAACTCCAAGGGCCTGGACACGAGCAGCGCGACGTTCCGCGCCGCCGAGGCCAAGTGCAGCGTCGACCTGCAGGGGGAGTTCCGCGCGAGTCCCGGCGGGCCGCCATCGGGGGCACCGCCGAGCGCCGGCTAGCACCAGGCCCGGTTGGCAGCAGACCACGGCAGGCTTCCCGGACCGCGCGGCGCTGGCGCGGTCTCGGAGGGCGCCGTGGCTGCTAACGCCGCTGCGGGTCGGGGATCGCCGCCGACGTCGGCCTGGTGGCGATCGTCGGCAGCGCGAGCGCCGCGACGCGCTGCATGAGCTGGTTCCACTGCGTGGCGCTGAGAGCACTCGTCGCAACCACCGGCGCGGGCGCGGTGCGACCTGAAGCCGCCGAGTGAGCAGCGGTCGCGGTCGCCGCAGCGTCGAGTGCCGGGGTCGGCGGCGGCGGGCGGAACTCGAGACGTATGCGGTTCCACTCGGCCGGGCTGGCATGCGTGCTGGGTGAGCCCGGGAAGCGCATCAGGCTGACGATCTCGTGCGGCACGAATCCCGTGGGGAGCGTCAACAGCGTGCGGATCGTCAGGTCGGTGATCGTTTCCGGTCCCTGGTGCCCGGCGATCGGCGTCCCGTTGATCGCCGAGATGTTCACCTGATCGCCGTCGGGGATCGTGCTCGAATACTGGCGCTGGGAGCAGCGGAGCGCGCTGACCGTGGGCTCGAGCCCGCTGCGCGAGAGGAACGCGAGCACCGCCAGGACACGTTTGTCGACCATGCCCGCTGCGACTTCGTGGCGCGAGCACGCGTCCATCGAGATCCCGGGGTCCGACAGCACGGCGCGCTCGAGCTGCGCCTTGGAGAGCAGGAACACGTCGCTCGCGGTCGCGCCGAGGAGCGCGTTGGTGGCCTTCGCTCCCTGCGGGTGCAGGGCCTTCTGCAACTGCGCCCAGTTGGCGAGCACCGGCCCGGGCTTGACCGTTTCGGTATCCCCAGCGGGGCGGATGGCGAAGCGCATGTGGCCGTCGCGCGCGCCGGGTGGCACGCTCACACGCCCGAGCACCGTGCCGGTCGCCACCACCGCCCCCGGACGCAGTGGCAGGACATCGCCCACCTGGTTGATCCTGGCCTTCCTGGCGGCGTTGGCGACGGCCGCCGCACGCGCGTCGGGGTTGCCCGGGTTGGCATACAGACGGGGCCGTTCCATGCCGGCGGGAGCGGCTTCCTGCTGAGTGGACTCGATCGACACCCGTTCGGTGAGCCCCGGCTTGGGCGCGGCGGGCGTCTTCACCTGCAGCGTGACGGGCGGCTGTGTGCCGGCGCTGGCCGGCTGCGAGGGGGCGGGACCGCGCGTGCTGGCGGCTTCGACGACGGGGGAGCGGGCGTGTGCCACGGAGGCCTTCGGCAGGACGTAGGTGGGGGCGATGCTGCCAAGGCCGGCGTAGGTGAAGACATCGCCGTACACGTCGCGTAGGACCAGGTACTTGCCGAGCTGGCGCGAGTCACCGATCCGCGTGATGCGTCCGTCCTGCACGGCCACCACCGAGGCGTTCGGCGCGCTCAGCAGTTCGACGAGCTGCAGCGGGTGCTCGACCCGCTTGCGACCACGGGACGTGGCCGCGGCGGCTGCCGCGGCCGGAGACAGGGGCGGCGTCGAGCCGGGAGCGGCTGCGGGGCTCGTCGCCCCTGGGTCGGTGGCGGCGGAGGCCGCCGCGGCCGGGCTCGGGGCGCTCCCGGGAGCAGCCGAGGCGCCGGCGGTGGCGCTCGACGTCGAGGACGGCGACAGCGGGTGCCATGAGACCTGCCTGCCGGTGACGGGCAGGCGGCCATCGATCAAGCCGGTGAGGGTGGCGATCACGTCCTTGGGATAGCTGGAGATCAGCTTGGCCCGCAGCAGCACCGATTCGACGTATTCTTCGGAGTGGTTGTACGCGAGGATGGCCGCCCGCAGGTTGGTGGCGGCGCCCGCCGCGCGCAGGTAGCGGGCGGCGGCGAAGATCGCGTCCACCGGGTTGTACGGGTCGGCGTAGCCCGCGTTGAGCGCGTCCACGCCGTACTGCAGCCAGGTGCTCGGCATGAACTGCATCCAGCCGACGGCCCCGGCGGTGGAGACCGACAGGTCGCTGCCGTAGTCGGTCTCGATTTCGTTGATGGCGGCCAGGATCTGCCAGGGCACGCCGTACTGGACGGCCGCGGCCTTGTAGATGGGCAGCAGGAACAGCGGGATGCGATAGAAGCTGAGCGCCTGCGCGGAGGCTTCCGAGGAGGCCAGCAGCGCCGCCAGCGCCCCGGCCTCGGCGGCGACGGTCTGGGGCGATGCCGCGACGTTGTTGGGGCCCGCCGCCTTCTTGCTCGACGGGCCCGACTGGCCGCCGCTGCCCTTCGCCGTGGTGCTCGTCCCGCTAGCGGTCGAGGGCACGCTGGGCGTGGGCTTCTGCTTGCGCTTGAGCACCACCGTCGGGGCTTCCACGCTCGCCGGCGCGGGCGCGCTCGGCCGGGGAGTCGTGGTGGGCGCCGGCGGGGTGGTGGTCGTCGCCGGCGTGCTCGGCGCGGTGCTCGTGGGCGGGCTCGCGCTGGGGGCAGTGGTGGTGGGCGGAGCGGGCGTTGGCGTGCTCGAGGTTTCCGTGGGCGTCGTGGACGGCGGCGGAGTCGTGCTGGTGGTTTCGGACTGCGTTTTGCCCGCTTCGCCTTCGACGGAGCTGCTCGGCGCTTCGGCGCTCGGGGTGCCGGTCGTGGTGGTCGTGGTAGCGCCGAGCGCAGAGCCCGCGAGCGGGCCGCCGAGGCCAGCGGCCGTCAGTCCGCTGCCGGCGAGGGCGGAGATGATCGCGCGCACGGCCCGCTGGCGGGCGCGGTTCAGGGTCGGCATCGGCGGTAATCGATCATGTCGGGGACGTCCCAGGTTTGTGGTTGGCGCAACAGGCCCACAACGTGCGGGATACGCCCACCGGCATTCTTATCGGCAGCGAACCACGAATCCGTAAAGGATTCGTAATCGCGTTGACAAATCCTGGCCGGCCGGCGGGCGCTCGTATGATCCGCTGCCGGCAACTATGGTTGACAGTCAGGGATGGGCTTGTTGACAGCAACGGGCACGCGCGCAGCGTAGAGGCTAGCTGCCCATAGGGCCCGGTGACGCGATACCCTTGCACCGTGGAAACGATCCTCTCCGTCCTACAGGTGGCCATCGCCGTGATCATGGTCCTGCTGGTGCTGATGCACTCGGGCAAGGACTCCGGCCTGTCGGGCGCGTTCGGGGTGGGCAGCGGCACCGGGCCGCTGGGCGGTGGCTCGCTGGTCGAGCGCAACCTCAACCGCTGGACGATCTTCTTCGCCGTGCTGTTCTTCCTCAACGCGTTCGTGCTGCTCAAGCGCCCGTGGGCGTGAGCGACCCGCGCTGATCGCAGGGCGCTGATCTACGCCTCGGCACCCTCCGGTCCCGGAGCCGACTCGCTCGTCCCCGCGACCGCGCCGCCGGCGCGTTCGAGCTGATTGAGGATCTCGATCGCCTCCGCACGCAGGTCCGCATCGATCGTTCGGTAGTCCTCGGCCGAGAGCTTGCCGGTGCGGTAGTCGAGCTCCACGTCGCGGATCTCGCGGTACTTGGCCTCGCGCGCGGCCTCCAGGCCCTCGCGCCTGTACCAGGCCGTCGCGGCGGATTCCCCGGCGGTCGGATCCGCGAGCGCGTCCCTGGCCGTCGAGAGCGCGCCCCCGCGCGAGCGCGCGCGGCGCAGCGGGGCGCTGATCACCACCACGACCACGCCGACGAGCAGCAGGGATAGGAGCACGATCAACAAGCCCACGCCCGTCAGGGTGTCAGAGACGAGCCCGCTAGGCGCGGGCGAGGCCGTGCAGCGCCCGCGCGCGCGAACGCGCGGCCACGCGCCGGCGCACGACGCTCGGTGCCGGCCAGATCGCGATCAAAGCCCCACCGAACACGATCAGCCCGCCCACCCAGATCCACATCACCAGCGGCGAGACGATCAGGTTGAACTGGGCCGGAGGCGGGTGTTTGAGGTATGCGCGCGCCAGGTAGGCGATCCCGATGATCCCGTCTTCGGGCGGCAGCGTCTTGTTGCCGACCGTCACGATCCGCTTCAGGGGCCCCGTTTCGATGTCGGGCTGGATCGCCGTCCAGACGTTGCGGGTGAGCCCCACGTCCATGCCGATGTGACTGACCGGCTGGCCGCCGATCAGGTTTCCGACGGTGCCCTGGCTGGCTTCGCCGGAGGAATAGAAGCCCTCGCTGGGTTCGAGCGTGGCCACGTGGCGCCCGCTCTTGGTGACGTTGAGGACCGCCCCGAGGCTCAACGTCGAGCCCGTGTGGGCCTGGTCGTACTTGGGCGTGATCGTCGCCGTCGGGCGCACGTAGTGGACGTCGTAGGAACCGACCCGGGCGGACTGGCCCGGTGACAGGCTGAGCTCGTTGGCGTGCTGGAAGGACGAGGACGCGGCCACGCCGATGAACAGCACGGCCATGCCGATGTGCACGATATAGCCGCCATAGCGCCTGCGGTTGCGACGCACGAGCGCCACCAACGCCAGCGGCGGCGCCTCGCCGGCCATCGCCCGCCGCGCGCGCGCACCCCGGAAGAACTCCTGGCCGGCGCTGCCGAGCGCGAAGGCCGCGCAGCAGAACATCGCGAGCGCCAGCGGCTTGGAGTTGACGCCGCCGAGCACGAGCACGACGAGCACGAACAGCGCACATGCGAGTGGCACCAGGAAGTTGCGACGCGCGTTGGCGAGCGTCGCCCGGCGCCAGGTGATGACCGGTCCGATGCCGCTCAGCAGCACCAGCACCAGCGCGAGCGGCACGGTGTAGCGGTCGAACCACGGCGGCCCGACCGACGCTTCCTGTCCGGTGATCGCCTCGGAGATCAGCGGGAAGTACGTGCCCCACAGGATCACGAACACGAGCCCCACCAGCACGATGTTGTTGAGCAGGAACATCGCCTCGCGCGAGAGCAGCGAGTCGAGACGGTGCTCGGTGCGGAGCATCTCGCGGCGCGAGACCACGAGGTAGATGGAGCCGCTGATCAGCGCCGCGATCAGGATCACGAACGGCACCCCCAGCGTCTGCCCACCGAAGGCGTGGATCGAGTTGAGCACTCCACTGCGCACGAGGAACGTGCCCATGATCGCCAGCGTGCCGGTGGCGAGCGCCAGCGACACGTTCCACACCTTCAGCATCCCCCGCTTCTCCTGGATCATCAGCGAGTGCAGGAACGCGGTGCCCGTCAGCCACGGCAGCAGCGCCGCGTTCTCGACCGCGTCCCAGCCCCAGTAGCCGCCCCACCCGAGCTTCCGAGTAGGACCACAGCGCGCCGAGCAGGATGCCCGCGCCGAGGAACATCCAGGCGGCCAGGGCGAACCGTCGGATCGCCCTGATCCAGTCGGCGTCCACCCGGCGCGCCAGCAGCGCACCCATGCCGAAGGCCAGCGGGATCGTGCACAGCGTGTAGCCCGAGTACAGCATCGGGGGATGGATCATCATCGTCGGGAAGCGCAGCAGCGGATCCAGGCCGACTCCTTCGGCGGGAGCCGGGTTGGTGGTCGCGAAGGGGTTCGCGTAGACGACCATCAGGAACACGAAGAACGCGCCGAAGCCGAGCATGATGGCCGTCGCGTACGCCGCCACGTCACGGATGTGCTTGCGCGTGAGGAACAGCGCGAGGGTCGACCACAGCGACATCAGCCACGCCCACACCAGCAGCGAGCCTTCCTGCGAGGACCAGATCGCCGCCGCCTTGTACAGGCCGGGCGTGGTGCGAGAGGAGGTGTCGGCGACGGTGTTGAAGGCGAAGTCGCTGCGCAGGAAGGCGATCTCCAGCACGAGCACCGCCACCGAGAGGATGCCCGCGAGCGCATACACCGAGCGCCTGCCCGAGTCCGCGTACTCCATGCGCCCGCTGCGCACGCCGTACAGCGAGGCGCCGATGCCGTACGCGCAGACGGCCAGCGCCAGCAGCAGGCAGGTGAAGCCGAAGCCGGACATCAGCGTCTAGGCCACCTCTCGCCGCGTGCCATCGAGCTTGGCACTCAGGCGTTCTGGTTCTCGCTCGACGGAGCGGTCTTGTACTTCGACGGACACTTGGTGATCAGCGAGTTGCGTTCGCCGACGTAGCGGTCGCCCTGCTTCTCCACGGTCACGATCACCTCGCGGCCTTCGTGGAACGGGTCCGGCACGATACCGGTGTAAGCGAGCGCCACCGCCGCGCCGCCGGCGCGATCCTCCACGCTGAAATCGAGCACCGCGCCTTCGCGGTGCACCGAGCCCTTGGCGACGGTGCCGGTGAGCTGGTAGCTGCGCCCGGGCTGGGCTTCGCGCAGCAACTGCGTGGGTGTGAGCGCCGGGCTGGCGGCGCTGAAGCTCGTGTAGATCAGCGCGCTGGCCAGCACCACGGCCGTGGTGAGCGCCACGACCAAGCGCACAGTCCGCTTGCGCGAGGGGTTCATCGCCGCCAAGTATCGCAAACCCGCCGCCACGCCAGCGCCGGCCCGCGGCCACCCGCTGGTTCGGGGCGCTCGAGGAGGCCCGGCGAGGAAACCATGGGCTCACGGCGAAACCTTTGGCTGTCGATGAGGTTGTAAGAGCTAGCCCGACATGAGACCGAGCCTCCTGAACCCCCGCAGCCAACGGCGTCCCCGGCGACGCCAGCACCGCGCGCCGGGCGCGATCGAGCCGGCCCCCCGGGCCTGCGATCCGGCGGTCGAGCGCGTCCGCCAGGCCGGCGGCCCGATCGACAGCGCCTCCTACGCCTGCGCCTGCGGCTATCTCTTCCGCGCGTCCGTCTCGACCAGCGTCACCTGCCCGCACTGCGGCGCCGACCAGGCCTGGTAGAGCGCAAGTCCTTCGTCCCACCCGCAGAGGGCCCCGCAGACGCGGAGCCCTCTGCGCTGGATGGCGGCCTCGCGTGCGATCAGCGCGACTTGGCCTTCACCTGGAAGACCGGCTGGAAGCCCGTCCATTCGCCGGCGATGCTGAACGTGCCGACGGTGCCCTTGCCGCCGTAGGAGAGGCTGTACAGCGAGTTGACGTATGTGTCTTCGGGCAGCGGGTCGCTACCGACCGAGGGAGCCACCGGCGTCGGTTCGGTGAAGCTGGCCGGTTCGGTCAGCCCGACGTTCAGCGAATCCTCGCCGACGCTTGGTTCGTGCGTCGGTTCGGCGCCGTAGTCGGAGGTGTTGAAGGCCACGCTGATGATCGCTTCGGACGGCAACGTGACGCCTTCCAGCGGGAACTTGACCCTGAACTCCTTGCCGTTGAAGCATTCGCTGGTGAAGCCCACCACGCCTTCTTCGGTCACGTGACAGCGCTTGTTGTTGGCCGATGGTCGATACGGCACGCTCACCGCCAGCGTCTTGCTGGCGATCTTCGCGCCCGGTTCGTCGCCGGCGCCGAGGTCATAGACGTTGAGCGTGATCGGCCACGTGAAGCTGGCTCCGGGCGAGGTCTGGCAGGCGGCTCCACCCATCAGGTTCCCGCACGCCCAGCTACTCATCGTGACCGTGACGAGCGGGCTGTTGCGAGCGGCGCCAGCAAACTTGACCAGGCCACCGAACTCAGAGGTCTGCGTCGCCTCGAAGCTCTCCGACACGAGGTTCTTGGCGTGCGCGGGCGTGTTGTTGTAGATCGTTTCCGCGCTGGCCGCCCCGGCGGTCATCGCCAGTACGCCGGTCGCCGCGAGAATCGCGGCGATCAGAGTGGCGGGCCGCGTTGGAATCCTTCCGTTCATGCTGTCTCCATTCGTTGTCTGGCAATCAGGCCTCCCCTCAGAGGCCACAGGCGCCGGGTTCTTGCGAGCCTCGCGCCCGGGAAACCGTGTCCCACGCGCGCGCGCAGGACGACCTCGGTCGCCCGCGCGCTTGCAGTGCGCCGTGGCGGTCATATCCCCACCGCCCGGCATCCCTCTTGGCAGACGCTAGTTCACGCATCTACCCGCTGTCAACCCCGCCGGCCGCACGCTGCGGCTTCGCGTCCAGGCTCCAGACCCCGCGACGCCGGCGCTCAGTTCGCGCCGCCGGACACCTCGCTACTGGATGTGCATCCCGGAGATCGCCCGCGCGATCACGAGTTGCTGGATCTCGGCGGTGCCCTCGAAGATGTCGTAGATCACGTACGACCCGCATGGTTGAGCCGTTGTCCGCATGGTTGAGCCAAACACGCTCCGGCTGAGTCCGCTGGAATCCGGTCGAATCAGGGCTGAACTGGCGCGAAACTGGCGCGAGCTGAGACTCGTCCTATAGGCCCTAGGAGCGCGAAAGACGCGCGCTTCGCAGCGCGTTCAGCCCATCGCCGCCTGGTCCTGCTGCGCCGCCAAGTACGCGTCGAGCAGACCCGCCGCCTCGCTCTCGTTGCCGGGCATCAGGTGGCCGTACAGATCCATCGTGACCGCGATTTTCGAGTGCCCCATGTACTCGCTGAGCGCCTTCGCGTTGACGCCGGCGGCGATCATCAGCGAGGCGTAGGTGTGCCGACACTCGTGCAACGTGATCCTGTTCAGCCCGGCGCCCTCCCACGCCCGATCTGCGCGTTCGGTCAGCGTCCGGTCACAGAACGGGACGGCCGGCGCAGCCCCGAACAGCAGACCCTCACGCCAGCCAAGCGCGAGCACGTGTTCGGCCAAGTGGGAGCGCAGAGCGCCGGCGATCGGCACCTTGCGGTCCTTCCCCGACTTCGTGGCGATCTCCCCCGCCTCAGCGTCCCACCCACGACACACCCGGATCACGCCGCCGGGCAGGTCCACATCCTCGACGTGCAACGCCATCAACTCGCCGCGCCGCAAACCCGCGTACATCGCGGTCGCCCACACGCGCCGGTCAGCCGCCGACAGCTCCGCGAGCAGCTTGGCGCACTCGGCCGGCGTGGCGATCCGGTCACGACGGCTGCGCACCCGCGGCAGCTTGAGGCCGGACGTGGGGTTGACGACCACGACCCCTTCCTCGATCGCCTCCCGGTAGATCGCCCTGAGCGGCAACAGCGTGACGCCCACGTTCGACGCGCTGCGACCCTCCGCGATCAGGGGGTTGACGAGCAGCCGCTTCAAGTCGATCGCGCGGACCTCCGACAGCCGCATCGAGCCGATCGCGGGGTTCACGCGCAGCCGCAGCGCGTCCGCGTAGGCCCGCAGCGCGCTCGGCTTGTACGGGTCCCCTGAGCGCGTCAGGCTGGTGCCGGCACGGGCTCTGGCAAGCCACGCATCGGCCGCCTCGGTGATCGTGATAGCCGTCGGTGCAGACATAGAGCCCTTGCGCACCGCAGAGCGGCTGTCATCACGCCACGCGACCGCTGCCGCTTTCGTTGGGAACGTCTTGCGGATCTTCTTCGCATCGCGCTTGCTGTAGACCGACGCCTCCCACGGGCAGTCACAGCGCATCTTGCGGTTGCAGTTGAGGCCATGTCGTTGACGCACTCCGGTGGCCATCAGACATCACCTCCAGACGATGCGGCGGTGTACGGTGCCGATTGCATGGGAGCTCAACCTCCTCTGCCATGCCCCCGGCCGCGCCAACGGTGCGGGGGCGCCTTGTAAGACGTCCGCATCCTACTTCCCCACTCCGACGCCTTCCGCGTGCCGGTCCAGCCACGCCTGCAACTCGCTGACGGGGATCAGCTTGCGACGCCCGAGCCGCACAAGCCGCATGTCGGGCTCGATATGCGCGCGCCAGGTGTCCCAGGACACGCCCAGCGCTTCGCACGCCTGCTCGACGCTCAGCGCGAGGATCGGCGCGCCCCGTTTCTTGGCGGCAGCAGCAGCTGCCGCATGTGGCGATATTGGAGCCATCGCGGATATAGACCCCAACCTCCTCGAACCGGCCACGGAATTGCGCAAAACATACGTCGTCAGAGCGCGTCAGCCCGGCGGCGTGCGCCATGCTTCGAGCACGCCGCCCACCGCTGCGCGCACACGTTCGCGCGCCTCCGATCGGTCGACGCCGGCCATCAGCAGATCGTCATAGTCGCTTTCGCGATGACGCGCGGCGGCGGCCACTGCGAGCGTGATCGCGGTTGGGTCGAGCGCCCGCGCAGAGGCGGTCCGGCCGACGCGACCACTGCCGCGCCTGCCGGTGTGTGAGGCGATCTCCTTCACGCACTCAGGGGGGCAGCCCGGGAACAGCCGGCCGATCTCGTTCGCGAGCTCGCGCTCGAAGTCCGCGTCCTCGACGGCACGCCGCTCGCGTTCTCGCTGACGACGCCGCAAGCGGGCGTCCTCGTCGGCGAGGCATTCCGCTTCGGCCTGTTCGAGTGCCGGCTCCTCGACGAGCACGCCGTGGCGCTCGTAGCGCCTGCGCACACGGCTGAAACGCACGACGACGGCGGAGAGCCGGCTGTGCCTGCGGGCCCTGCGCGTCAACGCCGCGTCCCCGGCGCCAAGGAACGTCAGGTGCGCGAGGTCCGCGCAGGAAAGGCATAGCGGACCACCGTCATCCATCGTCAGCCAGCCGGCATCGGTGTTCCCGCACGCAGAGCATGTCCACTCCTTCAGCGGTGAGACGACCACGATCTCGGACCTCGCTGGCGACGCGCTCACCGCGCGATCGTAGCTTCACCACGACGCAGCGCCACGCCGGCCCAGATGGCACGATTGCGCGGTGCCCACAAGAGTTCGCCGTGAGCCCAAGAACGTCAAGGAGGTCGTGTGCGATCTATCGGCTGAGGAGCTGCGCGAGATTGTGCGCTCCGCCGTCGATCGCCATCCGGATGTGGAACGCCACGTCCTGCTCGCGGCAGCCCGTAGCGAGGGGGATTTCGGCGAGCTCCGCCGCGAGGTCGACCGTGGGCTGCGCACCCGCCGGTTCCTCGACTACCACGAGAAGCTCAGCGTGGGCACGCGCGGCGCAGCCGGTCCTCGAGGAGCTGCATCTCGCCGCACAGACGTCGCCCTCGGCTGAGCTGCTCGCCCTGATAGAGCGGTCAGTCGGGCACGTCGTGAAGGTGATCATGCACGCGGATGACTCGAACGGCACAATCGGCGATCTCGCCCGCGAGCTGCTCGACCTGCACGCACAGGTATGCGCCGCGCGGGTCGCCGACCCGCTGACGCTCGCCGAGTGGATGGTGCGCTTCAGCTGCGACGACCAGGACTTCTTCGAGATCGATCCCGTCCGCTACCGCGCGGCGCTCGGCGAGAACGGCCTCGCCGCCTACAGGCAAGCGATCGAACAGCGCCACGCCGACGGCAGCAAGCTGTTCGCGGTGCGGAGGGCACGCGAGCGGCTCGCCGTACTCGACGGCGACACCGAGGCCGTCGTCGCGCTGCTCGGCGGAGACCTCAGCGCTCCGCACCAGTTCATCGCCGTGTGCGAAGCGATGGCCGAGCTTGAGCGCGAGAACGATGTGCTCGCATTTGCGCTGCGCGGCATCGCCGAAACCAGCGGCTGGCAGGTCGACAAGCTCTACGACGTCGCTTGCGGCGTGCACGAGCGCGGCGGCGCGCCGATCGCAGCGCTAGCGCTGCGTCGCCAGCAGCACGAGCGCGCACCGTCGGCAAGCACCTACTCGACGCTGCACCGCGCCGCCGAGACGCTCGATGCCTGGGGGCTGGAGCGCGACGCTGCCCGGCGGGCGCTGCGCGAGAGCGACCGCGGCAGCTACGTCGACGCGCTCCTTCAGGAGGGCGACGTTGAGACCGCTTGGGCGATCGCGACCGAGGACCCGACCTGGGACCCAGGCGGCGATCGCCGCGCCCGCCTCGCCCCAGCACGCGAGGCCACACACCCAGAGGAGGCGCTCTCCCTGTACATGCTCGTCGCCGGGGAAGAGCTGCTCCAGACAGGCCGCCGCGCATACGCGCGCGCGATCACGATGCTGAAGCACGCACGCCGAGCCGCGAGCGCCTCTGAACAGGACCACTGGTTCTCAGACCAGCTCCTCGACCTGCGCGAGCAGCACCGCCGCCGCCCCGCCCTCATCCAGATGCTCGACAAGGCGAAGCTCCCCTGAGCGCTCGCGACTTCGGGACGACCGTGTCTGGCGCTGCTCGTAGCTTGTCTGGGTGGCCGAGAACGATCCAAGCACGACTGATCCCGACGGACGCCTTGTCGTCTTCGACGCCGGCACCCGTCTGCACCTGTCCCTCGGTCGGCCGGAGCTCGTAGACGAGCACGAACTGATTCTCGGCACCGTCGCGCATCCCGATTACCGCGTTGACGATGCTATCCCGGGCCGCGAGCACTTCTATCGGCGACACGTCGATCCCCGAAGGTGGCTGCGGGTGGTCGTAGACTTCAATGACGAGCCCGCGTGGGTCGTAACCGCACTGGTCCAAGAAAACCCGCCGCGCGGCTGGAAATCATGACCATCACTATCGCCGGCATCCCGTTCGACCATCACCATTACGACGAGCGCGGCGACGTGCTCTACCTCAACGTCGGTGAACCCCGTCCTGCAGCACGCGGCCTGGAGACGCCCGACGGGCACGCGATCCACTATGACGAGAGCGGCGCGGTGATCGGGTTGACGCTGCTGAACGTCCGTCACATCCTCGAACGCGACGGGCGGCTAACGCTCACGCTGCCGCCGGAGCACCTCGGAGCCGACGCACTCGAACCCATCCTCGCCGCAGCCTGAATCGTAAGCTCGCTCAGCCGGTCTGATCACCCCTCAGATCACCGCGCCGGCGACCGCCGACGGCGCGGCCGACCGACAACGACCAGATAGCGCACGCCGGCTTCGCCGGCTGTAACCGAGCCTCCCTGCGGTCGGCTCTACACCGACCCCGGCGTCGTGCCTGCCGGCCTTGCTGCCCTTCGGGCTGCTCGCTCGCCCGTTCGCTGACGCTCACGAAGCTCGCGCGGCCAGCGCACACCGTCCAGGAAGGACACACCGTCCAGGAAGGACAGACTAGATGCACCGCTGTGCGAGCGCTGTGTCCACGCTGTGCAAATTCGTTGGCCGGTCCGGGGCAGTTGGGGTCTGTACCCGTTGTGATGACCGCAGCCAGCATCGGCGCCGCCAAGGGACGCGGCTACGCCCGCTACCTCGAGTCAAAGACCGTCGAGCCAGAGCGCGGCGACTACTACCTCTCCCCCGACGGCGAGCCCACCCAAGCACCAGGCCAATGGCTCGCCTCGCCCGACACGCTCGCACGCCTCGGCATCGAGGGCTCCACCATCGAAGGCCGCGACTTCATCTCGCTGATGGAAGGCAAACACCCCCGATCAGGACGCTGGCTCCGCGATGCTGGCTCCAACGGCGCACGCGGCGGCGGGATCGACCTGACCTTCAGCGCCCCCAAGTCGGTATCCGCCGTTTGGGCGCTCGCCGACGAGTCCCAGCGACGCAAGATCGAAGCCGCACACGCCGCCGCAGTCACCGAGACGATCGCGCACCTGACCGACACCGTGCCGACCATCCGCCGGCGCTCCCACGGGCACGTGTTCGAGGAGCCCGCACGGGACGTCGTGGCCGCCGAGTACCGGCACACAACCGCCCGCGGCGTCCTCGAGACAGACGCGCCCGACCCGCAACTCCACAGCCACGTCGTCATCACCAGCGCCGTCCGCGATGACGGGAAGATCGTCGCCGTCGCCTCCCGGCCCATCTTCCGCTCCGCCCGCGAGCTTGGCGCCTACTACCGCTCCTCGCTCGCGCACCAACTCCAGCAGCGGGGGTACAAGGTCGAGCGGGGCACCGGCAAACACGGCCGCTACTTCGAGATAGCCGGCATACCGCGCGGCCTGCTGGACGCCTTCTCCTCCCGCAGCCGCGAGGTCGCCCAGGCCGCCGAGCGCTTCCGCGCGAAGTGGGGCCGCGCACCCGAACGCGGCGAGCTGCGCCAGCTCAAGCTGGAAAACCGCAAAGCCAAGGTGCTCATCACCCGCACCGACCTGCAGCAAGCCTGGAACGACACCGCCGCGTGCTTTGACTTCACCGGCGAGCAGCCCGGCCGGCCGCTCGGCGCCACCGTCGAGCCCCCGCCGGAGGGGCCGCTTGAGGATCGTGTCGAGCAGCGCCTGACCGAGCAAGCGGCGACCTTCGAGCCAGGCGAGTTCCGGGCGGTCCTGCTGGAGCAGTCCGTCGGCGAACTCTCACCCGCCGACGCGCTCGACCTCTCACGGGCGATGATCGCCGAACGCCGCGTCCTCCCCCTGGAGGGCGGCCTGATGACGACACTCGCCGTGCGCGCGCGCGAGCAGGCGATCGAGCGCAGGTTCACCGCACTCGCCGCTGCCGGCGGCCGCGACGTTGGCGTCCAGGCCCGCGCGCAAGCGAGCGACCAGATCGCCGAGCGGATCAGCGGACACCTCAGCTCCGAGCAGGCACACGCCCTGGAGGTCATCACCGGCCCCGAGCGGGCCGCGATCCTCGTCGGACCCGCCGGCACCGGCAAGGGCGTCGTCATCGACGCCGCCGCCAGAGCCGAGCAGCACGTCGGCAACCAGACGCTAGGGATCGCCGTGTCCGGGTCCACCGCGCAGCGCCTCGGCCAAGACAGCCCCGCCCTCGCCCGGCGCACCCTGACCCTCGACGCGCTCGTCTCCAGGGTCGAGCGCAGCCAGCTCAACCTCGACGCGCGCACCACGATCTACTTCGACGAGGCGGGCATGGCCGACACCGACCGCCTCAGCCGGCTCACCGAAGTCGTGGAGCAAACCAGGTCAAAGCTCGTGGCGATCGGAGACGCCGCCCAGCTGCCCTCGATCGGCGCCGGAGGCATGTTCGCACGGCTCTCAACGATCGCCCCAAGCGCCGAGCTCTCGAACATCCGCCGCACCCTCGACCCGGCCGAACAACGCGCCTGGGCGGACCTCCGCGCCGGACGCTCAGACCGCGCGATGGCCCACTACCACTCGCGCGGGCAACTGCACATGGCCAACACCCGCGACGAGGCCGTCGAGCACGCCGCACAGAACTGGGCGACACTCACCGAGACCCACGACCCGAGCGAGATCGCGCTGATCTCCGACGCCTCAAACCAAGAGATCGGCCGGCTCAACGCCCGCGCCCAGCACTTCCGTGCAGAGCGCGGCGAACTCGGCGACCTCGAAGTCCCGGTACCCGGCGTCCACTACGGCATCCGCCAAGGCGACCGTGTGGCGCTGATCGACCAGCACCGCGAGCCCGGCGTCGAGCGCATCGAGAACGGCAGCCGCGGCGAAGTCCTCGACATCACCCCAGCCGGCGAGGTCCTGATCGAGTTCGACGTGACCGGCCGCCGGCGAACCATCACCGGCGATGACCTCGCCCGCGTCAGGCTCGGCTACGCCCAGCACATCCACCGCGCCCAAGGCGCGACCGTCACCCGCACCTTGGTAGTCACCGGCGGCTGGCAAACCAGCAAGGAGCCCGCCTACGTCGAGGCATCCCGCGCCCGCCAGGGAACCGCCTGGTTCGTCTCGCGCGAGGATCTCGGCGTCGAAGGGCACGACACCGACCGCATCCAGCGGCTCGCCGAGAACATGCGCCGCAGCCACGCCCAAACCCCATCACTCGCCCACCCCGAACTCACAGACCGCGACTACGGCACCAACTTCCACCGCCAGCTCGCGCCGAGCCGCACCAGCCGGATACCGGGGATCGTCCGCGCGATCAACCGGATCGTCAACCCACCAGCACAGGAACGAACACGATGAGCCAACGAGTCCAAGTCGTCCTATCCGACCCCATAGCCCTCCAGCTCCGCGAGCTGGCCGCGGGCGCCGACACACCGCACTCGACGCTCGCCGCACAGTTCGTCGGAAACGAAATCGCGCGCGCCATCAAGAACGGCCACGTTCGTCCGCTGCGCACAGCCCCCGTGCTCGCCGACGGCAACAGCGGCGAGCGACCGCCCTGGCTCGAGCCCTACGGCGGCGACGCCGAATGGCGCCAGCAAATGTGGGGCGCCATCGTCGCCCTGCGCGGCCGCTACCCCGAACAGCTCGAAGCGCTCAAAGAAAAATGGTGGACAGACGAATCAACAGTCGAGACACTCGGCGCACTCGCCGTCTGGCGAGCAGAGCTCGACGAAACACGCCAAGACCCCCGCGACGAGATCGCGTTCCAAACCCAGCTCAACGACTACTCCCAACTCCTACGGCAAAAAGGGGGCGGCGTCACCAAGGCATGGAAGCCCGGCGCGACCCCGCCAGAGTGGGCCGCGAAGTAGGCGCCGGTCAAGCCAACCGTTACATCTTTGGCTCGTCCTGTGTCAGCTTCGTGTCACACGCTCACAAGGCGAACCGGAGTGTGTACGGTCGGCTGACAACTGCACATTTTGGCGCCGGCGGCAGCTCTAACTGCCCCGACGCCGTGACACAGGAGCGAACACCTCCCATGCACAAACACCGTACCCCAGAAGGGTTGGCGGAGCACGCCTGCATCGACCGGGCCGTGCTCGAGCTCATGCTCGATCTCGACAGGCAGCGGCCGTGGGCCGAAGACGAGATCACCCGCACGCTCAGCGTCCCCGGCGATGTCCGCGACAGCCTCCGGCGTCTGCGCGCCAGCAAGCTCATCCACCGCTGGAACGACCTCGCCATCGCGGCCCACGCCGCGGTGCGCTCTCACGAGATCACCCAGCCCGCCGACGGCCTCAGCCCCGGCGACGCCAGCGAGCGCCATTGGGACAAGGCCGTCCTTGAAGGTTTGCTCGCGCGCAACGCCGAGGGCGAAGGACCGCGCACGGCGCAGCAGACGTACGAGGCGTTCGGCGCGAGAAAGCAGAAGAAGCGCGTGCAGATCGACGACGCGCTCGACCGCCTAGAGGGCGCCGGGCTGATCGAACGCCGCGGCGGGCGCTCGATCGCCTCAGAGGTCGCGCGGCGCCTCGACGAACTAATGACGCTCTGACGCGCCCGCTCAGCCATGCGCGTCAACCAACTGGCCTTGAGCCGGGCTGTCCTCCCCAGCCTGGCCAAGGTCGGCATCCACGAGGTCGAGCAGCTCGCCGAACACCGCATCGGGGAGCTGCTCCGCCGCCCCGAGCTCAGCAGCGGCGTCGCGCTGCACGCGCTGATCTGCGAGCTTCACCGCCACGGCCTGACACCGTTCTCTCGCCACGGCGGACACGTCCAAACAGAGCGCGAGCGCGAGATGTTCCGGCTGCGCGCCGCCGAGGGCCTGACGCTGGCGCAGATCGGCGCGCGGTTCGACCTCAGCGGCGCGCGGGTACGCCAGCTCCTGCAACTCCACTTCGGTCTCGATGGAGTCCCGCCCGCAGCAAGAAGGCGAAGGTCCACCAAGCCGCGCCCATCCACCCTCGCCGAACACCGCCGCCTCTACGTGCTCGCGCGAGCCGCGGTGCAGCGCCACTACCACAAGCCATTGACACTGGAGAGGACCGCCAGGGCAATCGCAAGTTCCCCCCGCCAGATGCAGCGTGCCTACGCGCGGTTCGGCAAGGACACCTTCCGCAACGACCTCTCTCGCACACGCATGGAAGTCGGCGCCGAGCTTCTACGGTCGACCTCGCTGCCGGTCCGCGACGTGGCACGGCGCGTCGGCTACACCAACCCGTCCCACTTCGCCCGCGCGTTCAGACGCCGATACGGACTCTCGCCCTCAAACCATCGCGCCCGTTCACGCCAGGCAACGCGCACAGCGACACACGGGGCGCTCGCCGCATGAACACACAAGCAAAGGCCATCAGCGCCACCGGCATCAGCCGCCAGCAGGCAACACGAGGAACGAGCACCGGCCGCGAGCCGATTCTCGTCGTCGAGGCTGACGCAGACTTCGGACGGGCGCTCGTCGAGCAGCTCGCCGCCGACGGCCATCCGGCGGAGCTTTCCCGCACCGCCGACCATGCCGCGATGACAGCAGGCGCCCACCCGCCGCGGCTACTCGTGCTCGGGGAACTCGACTCGCCACGAGGCACCCTCGACCTACTGGAAACCATCCGCGGACACGACCCGGAAGCCTCCCGGCGACACACATCCTCCCCGTGGCCACGGAACCTCCCGGTGATCGTTCTCAGCTCACGCAGGACCGAACCCGACATGCTTCGCGCGTTCGAGGCAGGCGCAGATGACTTCATAGCCCGCCCCGCCCGCTATCTGGAGCTGCGAGCCCGCATCCGCGCGCTACTACGCCGCACCGACGCCGGCAACCAGCAAATCGCGCCGCTGCAGATTGGCCCGTTGACGATCGACCCGGCCGCCCACTCGGCAAGCCTCGCAGGCAACCGCCTGGAGCTGCCCCGCCAGGAGTACGAGCTACTGCTGCACCTAGCCGGCGACCCGCGACGAGTCTTCCGAAAGCACGAGCTACTGGAAGCCGTGTGGGGATACCACTCCCCCAGCACCACACGAACCCTCGACAGCCACGCCAGCCGCCTACGCCTCAAGCTCAGCACCGCAGGCGAACACTGGATCGTCAACGTGCGCGGCGTCGGCTACCGCTTGGTCTGAGACATCGCACGGATCGGCAGCTTCGGTGCCCTCTCTGCCGCGACGGCCGAACAGGGCAGTCTGGAGCACCGCAAATCCGCCGAAGGGTCCAGTGGGATGCCCTCGGAGGCTCGGCCATAACAGTCGGCAAGTCTGTTCAAGCGACTCGAGCGTAGCCAGACGACGGCCGGCGCCACGTAGGAGCTGCCCGCTCTGGAGAAACTCGCTTGCCGACGGGTTGATTCCGAGCGTGGCGACCTCGGCGCTACCTGGATCGCCGAACGCCACAACCGGCGTGCTGCCGTCAACGACAGGCGCTCCCTCGGGGGGGCGTCGGCGCACCATGTTAACCAGATAGCCCGGAATGCCGGTCGAAGGCCCTACTGGAGCGTCGGGCGTCGGGTCCGGGTCGAATCCCCGCAGTTGGTCCTCCGCCATCCACGGATCATTCGGACGCTGCATGAGTCTTCGCTTGCTTACGGCGACAACGCCCTCCTCGTCAGTTCAACCCCAATGCCTTGAAACCCGCCGTCTGAAGATCGCCATAGAAGATCGGATCGATGTTCTCGAGAACGTCACCTGAGACGTCGAGGAAGTTGCGCTTGTTCTCGATGGGAATAAGGGCTCTCTTCGCACCGTTGTCCATCGCGACCTGGAGCGGCTCGACCAGTGAGCGGACAGGCTTGATGTTGCCCTGGATACTCATGTCCCCAAGCACGAGGAGTGCTGGCTGAGCCTGAGCCCTGCGCAGAATTGAGTACGCAGCCACGAAGAAGGCGACGCCAATCTCCGCCTCGACGTGGTTGCCAAGGAGATCGATGGCCTCGACGTGAAAGTCCGACGTGTCGACCTCACGGGCAACGCCAAACGCAGACTTGTTTGCGAGCAAGTGGCTGAATGCGCGGGAGATAGACTCTTTCATCACCCCAGAGATTCCGCCCGCCGGCTTGAGCTTGCCGGTACCGCCAGCGAGCGACACCTCGATCCGATAGAGGCCGACCGTTCCGTCGCCGCTTACGGAGGCGGCGTATACCGTCCCGGGTGGCAACGGGTCGGACGCAATGAGGTCGCGGCCGCCCTGCTCTGGGACGCCGACAAAGCGCTCCTCGCCGGTCTCATTTACGAGGTAGCTGAAAGACGTGTGGTAGTACTCAAAGGCGCCCATCTTCTTGAGCTGCTCCTTGACGCGCCGTCGCCCCTCGAGTGCGAGCGCGAGGATCTCCTCTAGGTCTTCTCGCGAGACCTCACCATGAGGGTGCAGAATCTTCATAAGGCCCGACACGGAGCGGCGCACTGCCTTTCGATCCCGTGCGTTGAGCTGCGTCCCCAGTGAAAACTCGCGATCGATGATCTCTGTGTAGTTGAGCTTGCGGAGTTCGCGTAGCGCCTCCGCCAGGTAGTTGACGACGAAGCCGTAGTGGTCAGTGAAGTGCTCGTTGCGCATCTTCGGGACTTCCCAGCCGGGCAGATAGAAGTGAAGTCGATCGATGAACGCCATGTCATCTCGGATGACGTCAGGCAAGGGAGCGAACAGGTGCCCGGTCTGGAGCATGACGTTGACAGGCTGGTTGGTGTTTCCAAACATCGCGATGCTCGCGTACCCTGCGGCTGCCTCGCGGCCACGTTGGAACTGCCCAGACTCGCAGTAGGTCTTGAGCGTCGTGATGACCTCGCGCGGCATCTTCTGAAGGTCGGCGACCTCGTCGAATCCAACGACGTCCCAGATCATGACCATGCCCTTCTCACGCCCGTTCATGTGGCCAAAGAGGTTGGCGACGGTCGTTGGCCCCGTCAGCAGGGCCGAGTAGGGCGAAAGCTCTTGCACTGCGTAGCTCTTGCCCGTGCCCCTGGGACCGAGCTCGATCATGTTGTAGTTGCGCTCACACAGCGGTATGAGCCTAACCAGAAAGAGCAGCTTTAGGCGTCGGTCCATGAGAGATGGCTCGTACCCCATGCTGCGGACGATGAGGTCAAGCCACTCGTCGGTAGTGAACTCTGCGCGGAGCGCGCGGTACTCGTCGAGATCGAAAGTGGCGAGCTGGATCGGAGTTAGCGTGTCGATCCAGAACGGGTTCTTGCCGCGCTCCTCCTCGTCATACCCGAAGCGCATGTCGATCTGCGCCCAGATACCACCTGTCAGCAGGCGCTCATAGTCACGCACGTAGTGGTCGGGTATGTGAACGTAGCGGTGGCCAAAGTTTGTAACGTCGGCCCAGTAGTGGGAGTCGACGAGACGGACCTTGACCTTGTCTATAAAAGTGTACTTTTCCCGCTCCTTGACCAAGCTCTGCGCCTTGGTCGCCTCGTCCGGTCGAATGTAGTTGTCGGCGAGAGTCCCGTTGACCACGTCGAGCCCCATGCGGATCGCGAGCTCGTCCGAGGAGGCGCAGTACTTGCCGAGCAAGTACTCGAGTACAAACACGGGAACGTTCGCGCCGACCTTGACCTTCCGGACGAGGTCCTTACGGACTACCTTGCCCGCGAAGACACGCGTGACCTTGTCATCGAGCGTGTCGCGCTGCGGTATTTGGGCGTCGACCGTGCTCATATGCCGAGCTTTACAGGGATTAGATCGGATTGCGCGAGAACGGCGTCGGTCGCTGGATCCTGGACGACGAGCCGCACCGTCTCGCAGTCGTCCACGGTGAGCATGATCCCCAGACTAGCTTCTGCTCCGGTGGCTATCGTCAGGACCCCGGAGGAGCTGTCGAGGTCTGCGCCGACAGCCATGCCCGCCTGGCCAACCTGCTGGTCGCCAGCAATGAGGACGACACGCAAGGAGATCGGCTCCGTCGTCAGGACATCGCCCACGACCGAGAGGCGCACACCGAACGTGCGGTTCGTCAGCTGTTGCGGCACGTCGGTGAGGTTGACCCGGCGCCCAAGGGGCTTCGTTTCGCGTCGAGTTGCCACCCGGAAGCTCAAGACTGGGATCACCATCTCTTGGAGGCTGATGCCGCCGTGGTGGTAGGACAGACCGCCGCCTGCCTTGAAGACTCCGAGGCCGGTCGGGAAGATGAAGTCGAGGTCGGTGTCGTATCCGAGCTCGGCGCCGCTAACGCGCACGGTGCCGGGTGGCGTAGTGCCACCCCTCCCTGCCCAGCACCGACGATGAAGCTCGACAGTGTCTCCACCCGGGCTGTCTGTGCGCATGTCCTCGTCCTTCCGCGACGTGAACTGATGGCCGTGGTCAGCGGTAATCACGAATGATTCGACGCCGGCGGCCGCGAGCTTTCTGACGGCGCGCGCGATGTTCCCGATCGTCGTGTCCATTACGTGGCGTGCAACAGAGTCGGCCATCTCCCCTGCGAGGTCGATGTCCTGTGAGCGAATCAAGATGAGCGGCGCGGCGCCGATCATCGTCGCAAGCTTCGACTCACGTGTGTGGAGCAGCTTGTCCAGCGTAAGCTCAACAAGGTCGGGCACCGCCAGTTTGAAGAACTTGAGTCGGGCTACGAGGTCGGCCATGACGGAGTCATCGACGCGGGCGGCAAGTTTGCCGTTGCCGGCAATGACCGAGAAGCTGGCGGACGCCCCTGGCAGCAGCGCGGCCATGCCTACCGGGGTGATCGTTGGCAATGCGGCCAGGGCGGGGCGCACCGTGAGCTCCTCGACACCCTGCAGCTGATCGCCAAGCTCAACGCCCATCTCAAAGCGCATCGCGTCAACCAAGAAGTACGCCATGCGCAAACCTCCCGCCTGGACGACGTCGGGATAGATCTGGGTCTGACTGAGCACGTCGGGCACAGTCCATCCTGCGTCGGCAAAGGCAGAAGAGAAGCCCTCGGCCATGTGCTTGAGCGTGTCGTCATGCTCCTTTCGGGCGACGGCCGCGGCTCGGTCAGCCTCGGGGTCGTCGTCCATCTGGGCAATCCAAGTCTCAAGCCGACGCTGGAGCCTGTCCGCCTCGAACCAGCCCCCCTCGGTGCTGTAGGCCTTTACCCACGCCGTTGAGCTCCTGGTGGGACCGCGAACCGCTTGCCTGACACGTGTCGTCTCTCGCCCCAGCTCGGCTGCAAGTCGGCACGCCCCCCATTGCGCCTGACGGGCGAGGTCCCGGTCAAGCCAGAAGCTGTGGGCTCTTTCAAGAGCAAGCTCGAGCGCGGCGTCATACTCCTGAGCCGCTGTCAACTCGATCGCCCTCGCGAGTAGACGCGCCTCCTCAAACCGAAAGGTATCGGTCGTGCCAAGGCGGTTCGGATCGATATCTGACGCGTCGAGGTTGAGGTCTTGTTCGACGCGGTCCGCGAGCGCCGCGTACTGGTCGGCATGCTGCCGGCGCAAGGAACTGCAAACATCGCGGATGCGACCCTCGTGGTCTGTCGATGAGCACCTCGGCACCATGCTCAGAGACGTTGGCGCCTCACCCTCCAAGTCACCGCGGAACTCGTTGACAAGGACATAGCGAGCTGCCTTCACCCGAGCGTCGCCTACAGGCGTCCCGGAAGGCAGCGATAGGCCGAGTCTGGATTCAAGGAGCCGATAGAGCTCGTCGGCCGCGCCCTTCCCTCCGATGTCGGCGTCGTGCTCATCGCTGGCAAGCCACTGCATGAGTAGGCCCTCGCTCGCCGCTCCAGCGAAGATCGCCCTTAGGACCGATCCCTGCTGGCCGTCAGCGCTTTCCTCGAGGTAGTGGACGATGTCGTCGTAGGTCAGTCCCGCCGGAGCGAGCATCTCGTCGATGGCCCCGTCAGTTTGGAATTGGCGAAGGACCGTCCGTGCCAGCCGCTTGAGTTGGGGCTCGTAGCATGTCCCGCCCTTCTCGATCTCCATTAGCACCGACGCGTCCCGGTCCCGCTCGACGCCCGGGAGATAGACGATGAGAAAGTCCGGCTCGTCCTTGGCAACGACCGGTTCGACCGCGGCTCGCAGACCAAAGAACGCTCCCGTGTAGCGAGCGAGCAGAGTTTCACGCTCGCCAATGGCAACCTTCACAAGGCCGTCGGGCCCCGCACCTAGCTCTTGGAGCTCGCCATCAAAGAACGGTACGAACTCGGATCGCGGATCGTAAAACACGACAATGCGCCGCTTGGTGAGCAGTGGCTCGAGCTGTCCGCATAGGTACGCGTGGAAAGGATTCATCTACGGGTCGCCTCTATACCACCGGCGCGCGGCGTCTATCTCCGGCAGGGACGGCAGGTCGGTCGAGCCCAGCCTGGAGCGCTGCCTGGATAGCCAGCGAGCTACGTTCGTTGATGAGCTCTTCAACGGGCCGCGTCGGAACGGAGCGGGGCTCCCACTTGCCGTCGCTTCCTTCAACCCAGAATGTGTCCTCGAGCCCGTGGGCAATCGCAAAACTCCGATCGGTGGCGCACTTAGGCACCACGCGCTCGGGCCACAGGGACATGGCGGTGTGCGCCCAGTCGTACTCGCCCGCGATGAGCTCCTCCCACTTGGTCTTGAGCTCCCTCTGCCAGGGCTTGTGCTGTGCCACAAGTCGCCAGAGCGGCGCCATCGCCAACACCACCCCGTCATCGAGCGTCGGACTCCACAGGGGCGCCACACGCTTGATCTCCTCGAGCAACGCACGTAGCTCCTCTACGAACGTTTCCTGCGCGGCGATCTCCTTGCGCTCCTTCGCCGACGAGCTGCCCCCTGAGTTCTGGATGAGGTTCGTGAGCCGCCGCTCCTCGTGCACCAGCTTAGGCGCCACCACATCATTCTGGACCTGGAAGAGCCTATCCCCCGTCAGACGGTGGGCGTAGAGCCAAACGCTATAGCGCCCCGAAGGCACACCGAGCTGCCACACGATCGGCGCCTTGCGACGGCTCTTGGAATGACGCTTCAGATGATGCTCAAAGAATCCCGATGCCAGCCATTGGCGCAGGCTCTGGTTCTTCGGGGCAAGCAGCGCAGCCACCTCCTCCCAGATCGCATCGGCGCGAGCGCCAAACACAACGTCGAACACCGCACGCACCGCGGCAGTTAGATCGCGCGAATCACCCGGATCATCTACCAAGATACCGTCCCCATGAAAGGCGACCGGATAGCCGAAGGGCGCGCTTTCAAGAGGCAGGCCATCCTCACCCGTGAGCATGGCCGGCGAACAAGCCGGCAGCGGATCAAAAGGCGCCGGCTCAGCCGGCAAGGCGCGCGCTCCCGTGGCGAGACGGACATCAAAACGCCCAAACGCCACCCCTGCCGCCCAAGAGACCAGGTCGGCTACAAGCCCCTTTGCGTCATCATTCATCTCAGCAACATCGTCCGGCTCTCTCCCCTCGCTGGGCACGCCCGGATCGTCCGCGCGATCTGCCGAGGCGTCAGCAATCCTTTGACGGTCGGACTCGTTAAGGCCGTACAGCTCAAAGCAGCACTCGTCGAGTTGGCTCTTTATCAAACTCACATCAGCCTGCATCTCGCGAACATACTCAGCCCACATGCTTGCGCGGCGGCCGACGCTATCGCCCTGGACCTGGAGTAGGGCGGGCATCGTGAAGGCATGCGACGTCTCTGTGCTGGTGTCGAGGGCGCGCTTGGAAGACCAGGCTCGATTGCTTAGCTCTGCGATCGTTTCCCTCTGGGCTTCATTCGACGACGGGACCGGTACTGCCGCCAAGACGCCGACTACGTACTCGGGGCGCTCGCCGCTGAGACCGAGGCGAAACAGCGCCTCGAATGGGGCCGACGCCATTAGTCCGAGCAACCACATGAGATCCTCGCGGTGCGAAGTGGCGAGGTACCCCCTAACGCTAAAGATACACCCCTTCGGAACAGGACTGGGAGAAAATCCGGTCGCCCGAACAGGCCAGGTAATACCGGGGAGGAAGTAGAACTCCGCGCTAGCGATTCGGCGCGACCAATGAGAAGTCCCCGGGGTCGTCTCGGCGAACGCCTTCAACTCCCGCCCCTCTGTCGATCCTCGCTGCCATCGCACGACGAGCCCTGCATCTGAATAGAAGGGCGAAAAGGCGCCGCCCTTGACAAGGGGAATCCACTCCTGCCCCAGTAAGACACTGGCTACGCCCCACCACGCGCGCATAAAGCGGAAATCATCTGATGACCCCAGGCCAACCTTCGCAGTGCGACCGTCTGCTTCAAAGGGGTGGAGCGTCGAAAACATCCGGCACAGGCTTTCGCTCGCCCAATAGGCGAACGGTGAGCGCGGCACCGCGGCGAAGGTCGCCGTGTTGACTTCATAACGTGACGTGCCACGGGCCATCTCGGGCCGCTGAATCATCTCGCGGAGCGACGCCGCCTTGTCGTCACTGTCAACAACACGCAAAAATACTGTCTTCATGCGGGTGACCTCGAGCAACCGCTCCTCTGGAGTCCCCTCGCAGCGGGGGGTGCTCCCCTGTACGTAGCATCAAGGACCTGCGAAAAGACCGCCTTCATCTGATAACCGTTTGCCTCTTCTCTAGACAGTACGCCGCGACCTCAACCATGGCGCTGTCCAGCACTCCGTAACCGAGGTCGGCAAACACGACAGGTGGAGCTTCCGTCAGCAGGATCTCCTCGCGCCACTTTTGAAAGCTTGAGAGAAAAAACCCCGTCCGCGACGTAATAGCTCCAAGCAAGCCGTTTGACTGCAGGAGCTCGATCCCACGCTCAACGAATGCGGCGTAGAGGTCGTTCTTCGTGCGCGGGTAAGCCTTCTCGAAGTCTTTCTTGGCGTTTACGCTGCAGGCACCAAAGGGCGGATTCATGAGCACCACGTCGAAGCGAGTCCTCAGCAGGTCGATGAGCGCAACGCCCTCGGCAGCGTCGCCGGCGAACAGGCGTCTGCGGACACTTGCGCCACCCGTCGTCGCCTCAGCGAAGCCACGAAGTGCTTCCAGTATGCGCAGCTCAGCCTCGTGGAAGAAGCCGTCGTCGTCGATGCCGGAGAGATCAAGCTCGCCTTGCTCGCGCTCGGGCGCCAAGCCCGGCAAGAAGCGTGTAGTCCGTTGTTGCTTGACAAACTGCTCGCGTGCGCGGCCCAGCTCGACGGCAATGCCATTTTCCACACGGAGCAGCGTCCCCAGCTCGCCGGCCAGGCGCATCTCGTCGACCATCTTCTTGAACAGCTCGCGCAGCAGCGGCGGGTCGAGCCGAGCGGCGAACTCCTCTGTCAGTACCCCGTTACCTGGTATCGGCTCGGCTACCACTATATGCGTGCGCCAGAGGGACGGTCGCTCGCTCGCGGGTATGCCGGCTCCATTCCATGCTCGCTGCGCCCTGAGCCATAGTGCCAACGCTGCGATCTGCGCGCAGCGTGGATCGATCTCGACCCCGTGGAGGTTGTGCTCGACTATCAGGCCGGGGGCTGCTCTGCGCAGGGCTCCGAGGTCCGGGTAGTCCTTGCGCAGGGTCTGTCCTGTCGTTTGACTCTGGACGTCGAAGCTCTCGTCTTCCCAGACCTCTTCGTAAATGGTGAGGAGAAGATCAAAACTGTAGAGCAGGAAGTGGCCTGAGCCGCACGCTGGATCGAGAATGCGTAGGTCACGCGGATCCTTCTTCGGACGTGGCTGAGTGGGTTCGTCCGTTGCAAGCGCAAGGTATGCGCACCGCTTGGCGAGCGCTGTCTTCTCGCCCCGCATCTCGAGCCACAACCGGCCGAGCGTGTTGTCGGTGAGGAACTGAACGACGTAGCGCGGCGTGAAGAACTGGTTGCGCACTGCCAGCTCGCGGCTGTTGCGAGGCGCTGGGCTCTCATCGCGCATCCTCTTGCGTTCCTCGCCGCTGTTGAAATACTGGTAAACCCAGCCGATCGTCTCATCCTCGTCCCAGGCCTCGAGCAACTCTGTGTCGTTGAGGATGGTGAGTAGTTCTCTTAGAGCCTGCCGTCGGGGCCAGAGCAGGCCCGCAGGGTCGCGGCGATCGAAAAGGACTCCGACATCTTGGCCGATCTCGTCGAAGATGCTCTCAAGATAGAGTTGGAATCCGTGATCCTCGAGCTGCACGGTCCCTGGTGCGAGCCCGACGAACTCCTTGAAGCCTGAGGATTGGTCACCTCGCGAGATGCATTCCTGGATGAGCCCGCGCGCCTCGAGCATCTTGAGCGCGACGAAGCGGTTGAGCGATGTAAATGCAGCTTCTCGAAGGTAGCTGGCGACTGCGTCCGCTTTGCTGGACGCACTGGGTGTGTGGTGGTCGATCGCCGCGAGGAGCTTCTCGCGCGCAAGCAGCCCGTGTTCGTCTAGGTGAGCACTCGGTTGATCGGCGATCGCACCCGTCGTGCGAATGTCGTATAGGCCCTCCAACTGCTCGGCGAACTCTCGCTCTAGGAGCGCACGGGCGCTCTGCGTGTTCCGCTGGATCCGGTTTCTGACGTCCTTGTTCATGAGTGCATCGCCTTAGTCGACGATGACCTTCTTGCCGGCGGCGATGAGCCCCTCGATTTGCTCGCGGAGACCTTTGAGGGCGGCCTCGAGCTGTTCGTCCGTTTCTATGCCGCCGGCGAAGTAGCTCGCGACGGAGATCCGCTCGATGCGGTCTCCTTCGATCATCTTGAGCATCTCCAAGACCGTCCGGCTAAGTTCCTGACCGCAGTTAGCGGCCTGCTCGCGAAGCAAGGGAATAGAGACACTGTCATTGCTCGGGGCCTCTGCCCTCTGGCTGAGCGTCTCCGAGACGAGTGCCCGTTGATCCTCATTCAGGCGCTCCCAGCCGGAGGTGGCGCGCAGTGTCGCCAACGCCTCTGCGTACGCGTGCGTGCGCGCCTGAACGGCCGCGGAGAGCCGCGCCGCGTAGGCCTCCTCAAGCCGCCTTGTACGTTGGTCGATCTCCGGAAGGGCACGAAAGAAGCCCTCTCCGGCAAGGAGATCCTCAAGCGCCGCCGCATCAGTGCGCTCTGTATCTGTGAGGTCCGACTCGGCGCTCAGGAATGGCCAGCTGGTGGTCAGGACCTCGTGGGCACGTTGGAGGTCGCGCGTGGTGGTCGACGTGAGAGCTTGGTCGAGTTCCCTGGCGCGCTTGACCGCCTCCTTGAGCTCGTGGTGGGAGGCGTTGAACGTCAGGATCACTTGATCATCTGCGCCGCGCCGGATCACCGCCATCTGGTCGAGGGCGGCTTCCAAGACATCCACTCCGGAAAGCCGGTTCTGCACGAGGGAGGTGTGCACTTCCCTGACACGCTGCTCGTGCTGCTCGACTTCGGCGCGTATCTCGCGTGCGACGGTTCCTTCAGCGCGCTCGGTGATCTCCCTGCCGAAGGCGTCCTTGAAGTTGTTGGCTGCGTCTAGGACGTGCTCAAATCTTATCCCCGTCTTGGGCTGGAACGACGCGCTGCGAAACAGGTTGTTGTTCGGGAATGTATTGCGAGCGTCGAGCGATGTCGCGGAGTCGATCACCTGAGTCTTGCTCGTCGCCTGAACCTTGCCGGCGCGCAATAGGGCTACGGCAAAGAGGCGGACGGCGTCGAATTCCCAACCGAACGGCTCTTTTGCGAACTCGTCGGCTAGGTACCTGCCACTCGATGTCTCGCCATAGCTAGTGCGATCGGCAATCTTCGCCAGCATCTCGGCGAGTGGACCGCCGTCGCTATTGATGACGATGATGCCCGATTCGTCGCGAACGAGCTGGAGCTGGGAAAACACCGGCGTCAGCCCAAGGAGGTTCTCGCTGGTCATGAGGGCATCGAGATCGCCCTTCGCGACTCGTGCCGCGGCTTCCTCGAACCGACTGAAGACCTCCGGCAGAGCGACGGAGAGTATCTGCTCCGTGGCACGAGCGACAGTGGCTGAGGACTCATCGGCGCTACGGTCGTTCCCACGGAAGAACACCGAACCAGAGAGCAGCGCTTGCTTGACCAGCCGCTGCAGCTCGTCTTCGTGACGCTTCTGCCTCCGTTTCTCCTCGGCGACAAGAGCGGTCTCGTCCTTCGTCTGGGCACCTCGCTCCTTCCGGCCCAGAACCTCGCGGGAGCGGAACACTTCCGTGGTTTCCCGCTCGATGGCGTCGTCCGAGACCGCAATCCAGAAGACCGATGCCGTCTCGCCACGGCTGCGCTCGCGAGCGTCGGCGATTCCCTGCTCGGCGTCCTCAGGCTCCGCAAGGCTCAGATGCACATCCACGTCGCCTTGGACAATCGGCCGCCCGTTGAGATACAGGCCAGCCTTGAAGGCCTTGACGTCGTCGAGATTGTAAGACGGTTGTGGCTGCCACAGGCTCCGGATTGCATCGGCATGAATCCTGCTCACATCGCCGGCCTTGGGGCGGGCGCTCGCACGTAGCTTTTCCCAGTCATCCTCGGCCGGCGAGGGGATGCGATACCCATCATCGCCCCGTCGCACCATCAGCGCCTTCTCAAGTGCTTCGAGCGCCACCTTTACCTCCGGTAGGCGGGAGTCACCTATGACGCTGGCCTGGAGCGCAGCAGCAATGTTCTCGGGTGTGCGATGGATGCTCTGGACGTACTGCAGGAGACAGATCGCCTTCGCAACCGGCTGCGCGAGAGGATGATCGACTTGCGTCTTGATGGCGTCGATCTTGCCGCGAAGCTCACTTGGCACATTGCTGGAGACAAGGTCGTAGACCTGGTCGATCCGGGCGAGTTCACCTACCGCCGCTCCGGCCAGATTTACGTCCGGATGTATGAGCAGCTGCTGCGCAAGCTTGATGATCGTGCGGTTGGCGCCGCCCACGTGTCTGCTTGCGCCACCGGCGGTTCGCAACCCGGAGACGACGTTGATGATGAGGTCGATCTGATAGGGCAGTAGCGGATAGAGATCGACGAAGGCGTCAGTTGACAGCTCCGGCAGCTTGATCGCCGCCGTGATGCGCGTGTTGTCTGTGAGCCGACCGCGGTGCTCTTCAAACAGCTCGCGCAGGATCTTCTGTGCCTCGGCGTTCTTTGAAAGCACCCGCTTGCTCGTGACCTCGGAGATGTCGGAGGGCTCGAGGTGGACCTGCAGGGGCTGCGGAAACCTGTCCATCAGACGCGCCAACTCAACCCGCGTATCGTCGAGGCCGCCCACCAACTCGCTGAGCTTCTCCTGCGAGGTGACAACCAGCCACATCTCGCCGCGACCCACGCGGCCGAGGCTCTGCACAACCGCCTGAAGGTCGAGCATCTTCTGGACATCGCGGGCGACGAACTGCCCTACCTCGTCGATCACGAAGACCAGAGAACACTTCGGGCGGCGGCGCTTCATAAGCTCGAGACAGCGCTCGGCGAGCAGATTGGGCGTGATGTCGGCTCTGTCCTTAACCGATTCGCGCCAGCTGTCGACTGTCGTGAACGTGTCAGGCTCGAGCTCATGCATTACACGGCTGGCCTGCTGCATGGCGAGTGCGACCTTGCCCTTTTCGGCATCCCAGTGTTTGGCGAATATCTCGTTGTACTTCGCGGTGAAGTCGCCGAGGCGACCTTCGTCCTCGAGGGTGATCTCCAGCTCGGAGAGATCAAGGTCGTGCGCATAGCGCAGACTCTGGAGGAAGAGGCGATACATGATCTCGGTGAGCGTCTGATTCCCGCTCCGGATGCCACGGTCGGTCGAGACATCAAAGATCACGGCGTGAGTCGGGATGTGCTCCGTGATGTTCTTGAGCAACACTGAGACCTTGTCGTCCCCGATCCGCTCGGCGAGCAGGTCGGCGGCTCCGTCTCCAAGAAGGGATCGATCTGCAAGCGCAAGGCCGAGATACTTCGCGAAGCTTGACTTTCCTGAGCCGAAGAAGCCCGAGACCCACACGCCGATGCCTTCGCGGGGCTTGTTGGGCGTCTCGGCGTAGTGATCGAGGATTATGTGGAAGTGTGATGTGATCGAATCAGTCGCGACGTACTCCGAGAGCTCGTCTCGAACGATCTGCTCGTCCTCCTGATCGACCTTGATGATCTCCTCGATGTTGCGCGAGATGTCGCTCGCGAACAGTTCCGTGATCGTAGTCATGGTCATTTCGGCTCGCCCTCAGAAGATCTTTGGTCGGTAGTTGTGCTCTGCGTCAAGCACACCCATAAAGCGCAGACCCGCTGCCCCATCGAGCTCGCCTGGATAGAACAGGACCGCCGGCACGGGGACCTTACCCTTCAATTGCTCGAGCAACGACGAGGTCCGATACATCGGGAACAGCGCGCCGGCCCGCACAATAAAGACGATGTCACGCTCCGGCTCGGCCACCTCGGGGAGCCGCGCAGCGACGAGGTCGTCGAGCGGCTGGTAGGTGCTGATGATCTCGTGAACCGTGTCGATAGTCGCCTGCAATCCCATAGCCTTCTCGGTGGCGACGAGCTCCGCCGAGCCTAGGCTCTCAGCTTCCAGGCCTGCCTGCATACACTCTGCTAGAGAGATAGTGGTGACGCGCTTGGCCGCCTGCTGGAGCCTCGTACGCAGCAGCGTGACTCCCTTTCGTACGGCGAACTCATCCTCGGGTGAATACCGGAAGATCGCGTAGGGCATGTCGTGATATGCACTCATCTGCGGCCGTGGGTCCTGCTGCATCAGGATTGGCTCGAGCTGGCCAATTAGGCGCTGCTCCCAATCAGTGCTCACGCGACGAGCTCCCGTGCGTAGGATCCCGGCGAGTCTGCCGGCAGATCGAGGCGCGCGAGGCTTCCCGCGGCGTCGTATTGAAGTCGGTGGAACTGGTGCAGGCGCAGGAGCTCGCGCTCGACGTCACTCGCATCCATGAGGAAGAGACGCCATTCGCGCGACTCGATGATGCGGCGGGCATTTGGCTCGAACTGCGCGACTGCATAGACCAGGTAGAGGAAACTCTCATCGGGTAGGTGGTAGGAGGCAAACTCCTTGACGGTGCCGCCGGTCAATAGCCCAAAGTCGGCGGCTATTCGCAAGAGACCCGAAGCAACGCGCTCCGTCGTGCTTGAGCTCCATGAGCCGCTCCACACGATGCCTTTCTTCTTCGCGAGCGACCGTAGATAGGTCACGACGTCGCTTGGTCGGAGGCGATACGTGCCGGCGACGAACTGCTGGTATAGCCAGTCAGTGACGAAGTCGCGTACGAGGAACTCGTCCCGGGTCATGTGCCAGAGGAGCAGCGGTCTCCAGACGAGCAAGTCGCACTTGCCTTGGGCGAGCTCGACGAGTGGACGATCCCGTCCCTCCGGCTCGAAGCGGCGGTTGAGAACCTTGCGAACGTCACGGAGCCAGCTTTGGCTCTGCGAGCCGATCGTATTGGCCTCCTGCATGAGACGCAGGTTGTCCTGCTTCGACCTCAAGAAGTCCCAGTTTTGAAACGCCGTGTAGGTCTCGTCGATCAGCGACCCCTTGACGATCGTGAACGAGGAAACCACCCGCGATCTGGAGGCCTCATGGGTCATTCGGCGAGCCTTGCGTAAGGAATAGTTGGTGCTCCGTGCTCGCCCTTGGCGAACCCCCCGGCCAGAAGCGTGACAAGGCCGTCTCCCAAGCGACCCCCGTCGGGCAGTTGAAGGGCTCGACCTTCCGCCGATCGTCTCATGGCTTCGACAGTCTCGGCCTCCCCGGCCGAGATCAGCTGCCGCGTCACAAGCTCGGCCAGGAGACCAGTCTCCTCGGACGCTACTAGCTCATCAACCAGCGGATCCCATTGGTCGCGCGCCGCGAGCCAGGCGTGCCAGCGCTCATCAAACTGGTCCTCGATTTCGGCCGGAAGCTTCCATAGCGTCACGCAGCCGGGCGGATCAAAGAGTTCGTCGCACCGCAAGCGTGCGACCGCAAAGACAACCCTCGCGCGTGCAAACCGGTGGGTTCTCGGTAGGCCGGGCTCGACTGCCATCTCCCCGTAGCGACCGAGCATGCCGCGCGTATTCCACCAGGCGGCACGATCCATCTCGCCGTAGCGAGCGACTACGAGTCGGAGCTTGAGGAGTCGGTCGAGGTCGATCATGCGGCAGGACCCTATTCGAGATGCGCTTGCCGGGCCAAGATCCCGCTCAGCGTGTTTTGCTCGAGTGCCAAGGGCGAGTTCGGCGCGGTCACGCACACTCTCCAGCAGGGTGAGACCACGGCTCCGGGCCACAATGAGGTAGCGCCTGGGCCACGTGGTGCTCGCAAGGCCGGCGGGACAAGCGCCGGGCCGGCTGGGCTCGCTCATGGTCCCCCCTCGGCGGAAGGAGGTCCTGGAGTGGACCCAGCAGATACGATCGGAGACGAATCAGGCTACAAGTCGCGATACCAGGAGGGACAGCTGATGGCCCGACGAAAAAGCCTTACCAGCGAGCTGTACCGGGCCGCACGGCTGAGCGCATCTGGTCGGGCGGTGCGCAAGGGCGACGCGCCGAGGCGCGCGAAGAACATCATCGTGGGCAGGGCCCTCGGCCGTGCCGGCGTCTGGCGGAGACTGTGGAAATGAGCGCGACGACCGAAAGGCCTAGCAGAGCGGCGTAGGGCACGCCCCGCGGTGCTGCTCGCGTCCGGCGTGCCCGCTGGCGTGAAGATCGCCGATGTCCTCCGACAGCCTTTATGGCATCCGCGCAACGCGCGCGTCGCCGCCAGGGCATGCGCACGCCGATGGCGAGCGGCGACAAGTCTACGGCGCGGCGCTGGGCGACGAGGACAGCTCTGGGACACAAGCCCCCGGGACATCGGCGGACCCGGGGGACCGGGACCGAGCCTAAGTGTCGGCTATGAACTCCAGCCGCCGCACATGAACAGACCGTACAACAGCGGCGCTACCGCTGCCCAAACCCGTCCTAGCACCGACCTCCAGCGCGTGACGAGAGCCCAGGTCCTCGGTGAGCTGGTCTCTACGCTGCGTCTTCGGCTGTCAACTCGGCGAGCTCTACAAGTCGGCACAGGGCGTTGATGAGCCGCATCTGCTCGACTGAGCGTGGCTCGACGTGCAGGAGCTCCGGGTTGCAGACGAGCACGGCGAGGCAGCGGGCGCGCGAGATGGCGACGTTCAGGCGGTTGCGGCTGTAGAGGAACTCGACGTTGCGCGGAACCTCGGCGCCGGAGGAGGTGGCCATCGAGAAGAAGACGACGTGCGCCTCCTGGCCTTGGAACTTGTCCACGGTGCCGATGCGTACACCCGTGGGCAGGCTGGCGGTCAGGCAGCGCACCTGGGCGTTGTAGGGGGTCACGACCATGATGTCCTCAGGGCCGAGCGGACGGCTGCGGCCGTCTGCTTCGGTGACGGCTCCGCGCTGAAGATCGTCGATTGCGGCGCGGATCAACTCGGCCTCCTCGATGGATTCGCGGGTGTTGCCGGTGTGCTCGGCCTCAATGAAGCGCACCCCGGTGCCGGTGAGCGTCCCAGGCACATCGACGTTCTGGCGTGCGCATGCCTCGATCGTGTCTAGGCGGCTCTCGTAGATGACCTCCGAGACGAAACGGCAGACGTCGGGGTGCATGCGTCTGGTGCGGTCGAGGAAGATTCCAAGCTCTGGAGGGACCGTGCTGTGCTCTCCGAGCAGGTGCTCGAGCACCGAGGCGCCCGCTCCGTCCGGATGGACGCCCTGGGAGACCTGCGCGAGCTGAAGGGGGTCTCCGAGGAGGATCAGGTTGCGGGCGGAGGTGCCCATCGCCAGCGCGTCGGCGAGCGAAACCTGCCCTGCCTCGTCGATCACGAGATGGTCCAGGCTGCCGTCCATGTCCGTGGGCGAGTGCAGCCACGCGGTGCCGGCGATCAGACGCACGTCGTCAGGCGGTGGAAAGGCATGCACGTCCGGCTCGTTCTCGATGAACGAGCCGGCGAGTTTCGAGACGAACTGCGACTCGGGGTTGTCTTTGGAGCACTTCTTCCAGCCGCGGAAGCGCACGTGTTGCTGGTCGGCGGCTTCCTCGACCTCGTGCAGCAGGTTGTGGATCGCCTTGTGGCTGGTCGCCGCTACGCCGACTCGAGCCCCCCGCGCGATGAGGTGGACGATGAGCTGCGCGCCGGTCCACGTCTTGCCTGACCCGGGTGGCCCCTGGATGAACAGGTAGGAGCTGTCCAAACCCTCGGCGAGGCGCTTGAGATCGTCGATGTGTGGGGAGCCATCCTGCAGCGGCTCGTCGTGGATGCGCCCGGAGATGCGCGGCGGGGCGCGGCGGAGGAGGTCGCGCAGCGCGCGAAACTCGCCGGGGCCGTCCACGCCCGAGGCGGCGATCACGGCGCCGAGGCGACGTAGGGCGGCGCGCTGCTCGTCGCTTCGGTACGGGCCGCCAGGCACGAGGCCCTGCGGGAGAGGCTCATGTGCGCGGCTCTGCCCGCGGCGGATGCGCAGCAGACCGTTGGGTGTATCAACGTCGACGACATCGACTTGTCGCTGGGTCTCGACGTCGCGGATCTCAGCGCCGGGAGCAAGCTTGTGCTCCTGCTCGCGGAACCGCAACGTGTGGATGAGCGAGCGCTTGTCGATGATCGGTGGCTCGGCTGGGTCCTCGATTAGCTCGCCGATCGCCTCGCCGTCCTCGACGAGTTCCTCCTGCGACATTTCAAGCCGGTTGAAGTACGCCCACCAGACCGGCTTCTCCTCGCGGCGGTGGTAGTGCAGGACGTGCGCCATCAGCCAGCGCGCCCGCTGCTCCTCGCTGCCTTCCGAGTGATCCTCGGGCAGGTTCCGGACGAGCGCGGCCTCGATCCGGACGATCTCATCGAGCACCGCGGTGGCCTCCGGCGAGGCCTCGTGTGGCTCTGAGGCTGGGCGCCACGGGATCGCGATGGCGAATTGCTCCTGCGCCTCGGTGCGCCGGTCGAGCAGCCAACGGTGCAGCTCTACGGTCGAGAGGCAGTCGACCTCGTTGTAGGTTTCGATCGCGTCCAGGATGCCAGGCTCGCCCGTGTCGAGCCATTCCTCAAAGCGCACGATCGAGTCACCGGCGTCGGTGACGTCCTGGTCGCGCCTTGGCATGTAGAACTCCTCGATCTGCTTGATCGAGTAACCCGCCTTTGAGGTACGCATCGCCTGGACCGTGACCGCGTACAGGTTGACGAGAACTTTCTCACGTAGCAGGCGGTCGATCTCCTCCTCGCGGGTGCCGTGGCGACCCATGAGCCGCTTCAGTGCCGATGGCTCATACGGTGCGTAGTGGTAGACGTGGAGTGCCGGATCTTCCGCGAGCGCCGCGAGGACGAAGTTGACGAACGTCTCGAACGCGACCTTCTCCTCGCGCCGGTCGTGCGCCCAGAACGAACGAAAGACGGGATCGCCGTCCTGGAGACGGGTGACCCCAAAGAGGTATTCGAGCCCATCGCCCTCGTAGAACGGGTCGCCCTCCATGTCGAAGAAGAGATCGCCCGGCCGCGGCTCGGGCAGCCGCGCGAAGCCTCGTCCCTCCTGGGGTGGCAGGAGCTCATAGGTCTGCTCGCCGGTTGAGCGCTCATGCAGCTGCAGCCGAGCCTGATGACGCAGCCGCTCGAACGTGGCTCTTCCGATGCGCGCGGGCCGATCCGCGGGCTGCGCGGCGGCGAGCTGGACCGATGTCGTGATGCCCGTATCGCTCAGCCGGATGGCCTGGGCGCGCCCGAGCCCCGCGATGAGCGATAGGTGGTCGTCGGCTTCACGGCGTGCTGAGCAGTGCTCGGACCACCTACACAGGCCGCAGTGCTCGACCGGATCAGGGTAGGTCCCAGCGAACCCGTCGATCAGCCGGGTCTCATAGCGGCGGCGCAGCCGGCGATAGAAGGCTGAGAACTCATCGAGCCGGAAGCTCGCGCGCTCTCGTGAGCCGAGGATGACGTGCATCTGCGCCGGCAAGATGCCCTGAACGCTCGCGAGCAGGTCTGAGTACAGGCATAGTTGGACGAGGTAGCCGGGCTTGGCGTGCCGGGCGAGCTTGGTGTCGAGCACCTCGTAGCTGTAGTCGCCGAATGCCGGACAGGGCATGGGTACCTTTTCGAGGAAGTCCGCGAAGCCACGCCAGGAGCCGTCGGCAAGCGCGGCCTGGTAGATCACGTTGACGCCAGCTCGCATCGCGGAGATCGTTTGCTCGACTGCCTCAGCGTCGCTGACGAGCCCGTCTATCACCGACGGAATCACAGCGACATCCACCCCCTGTCCGATCAGTGAGTCGAGGAACGCCTGCTCATGCTCGTCGCCCTTGCGGGCCACCAGGTCCGTCGAGTCGGTTCTCGTGCGCTCGATCGTCGCGGTGCCGTGAGCCACCCGGAAGTCGAGTGCTGATAGGTGCTCGCACTCCAGGAACGCGACGAGGTCCGATGCGGAGAGAAGGAGGCGCCCGTCTGTGTGCTGCACCGGAACATCATGGACGGTGCCGGACGTGCGGCGCTCGGTCGCGCGTTCCCCGCCATGCGGACCACCGACGGGACTATCCGATCGAGCAAGTGGCCGCGCTGAATTCAGGTGGTTCGGCGCCGGCTTCCGCGTCGTGCCCCGCAGTCGTTAGTCGACTGGCGGAGAAGAGGAGATGCGAGCCGTCGCGCCACTGATATTCGACGAGCCCCCTCAAGTCATTGTCGCCTTCGGGACCGGCGGGTTCTAGTTCGAAGGTGGTCCCAGTCTGCCGCGTCGTCCCTGCCGCGCCAACCTTCATGAAGCGCGTGCCTTCGTAAGGCACGTCCACCCATTCCCCTGTCGCGGTGTCGAGCGCCTGCAAGCCAAAGCGCATGAACATTGTGCTCTGGGCATCGGCGTCGCCGGGCATCGAACCACGCACCCCGATGAGATTCGGCGGGCTCATCACGCTGCACTCGTCTACGGTCGCCCACAGCTCCGCTGTCCGGGGAGGACGTATGCAGGGTGCTGTCGCCCCAGCTGGCCGATGTCCACATTCGTCCGCCACCCATTCGGTCGAGATGGTGGCGCCCGCCCGCCCGCAACTAGCTGCCCCCGCCCCGAAGCCACAACGCCACCCATCGAGTGTCCACCACTCCTGATAGGCGTAGGGGCCACCATGCTGGACGCCCTTGCCCGCCAACAGTCGGCCAAGCACTCCGCGCGCGGTCCCACAGCTGACGTGGCCGCTTTCGACCGTCACGCTAAAGAAGGCATCGCTCTCGAGACGGGATTCCGAGACGCGAATCGCACCGCAGCCGGGCCTGGCGGCGTTCCCGCTCGCCGGCGCTGCCCCCGCAACGCAGGCCACGGCGAATAGCGTGCCCAGAGCGATAACTAGGCGCTCTCTCGACAGAGACGCCCTATGCCCGACTCGACGCCTTCGGGAGAGCGTCACGACGACCGCCAAGGCAACGAGCACCACGAACCGCGGTTCCCGCGCCTGCGGTCTCACCGCGTGCTGCGCAGGTACAGGTGCACGCCGAGCGCGCCGAACAGCGTCAGCATCGCGAGCACAGCGCTGCCACTCAGACCGCCGACGATCAGCGCGAGCGCCGCGGTCGTGACGAGGCTGCCGCCGGTGCGCTTGCGCCACAGCCGCCTCGCGCACCGGTATTCAGCGCCGGTCTTGAAGCTCTCGGGCTGAGGCCGTGTGCTCATGGCAGGAGGCTACCGCCCGCCGACCGGCTCTGGGAGGCTACGCGAACCGCACCCGACATCCGAGGAGGCCCAATGACCCACAACATCAGGTGTGCGACGATCGGAGTCCTGCTGGCGGTGATCTCCACCACAGGCGGCGTGTTGGCGTCGGGCGCTGCGGGCAGCTCAGGGAGCGTCATGCTCGGCTCGGCGGAATTCGCGAAGCCCGACGGAGAAGGCTGGGGAAGCGCGCAGCCGGCGAGGGTCTACAACGGCGGCGACCCCAGCGGGCTCGTGACCGAAATCCACTGGACGAGCTGGGGCCGCAGCACCGCGATCGGGTACGGCCTCAACTCGATCTTCAAGCCCGGCGGTGGCTACTACAGCCGCCCGGTGATCGTGGAGCTACGCGCGCAGGGGCTGGGGCATTGCGGCAGCCGGCCGGCTTACACGCAGCTAGCGATCCGCGGACCGTCGAAGCCAGAAGGGCAGTTCGGATCGTGGCACTTGTGGTCGGAAGCCAAGAGTCTCTGCCGATTTGGGTTCTAGGCCGGCGCCGCAGTAACCTCCGCTCCGCGGCGATGGACTGGGTCGAAGCCATCGGCTTTCGGAAGGAGGCCGTCCACACCGGAGCTCTGGGCCACCTGCTCCGCTCTATGGAAGGCGTCGCCTCGGCACGAGCGCTCACGGGCGACCAGCGCATACGGGCGATCAACGATGTCAGGACCGAGGTCAAACTCAGCCCTCTAAGTCGTCGCCCGATCGACCTCGCGGCCAGCATCGACATCGGCGAGGGGCCAGCGAGTCTCGGGGTCGAGGTGAAGGTCGACTCAGCGTGGTCGCCCCGCCAGCTCCGCGAGACGGTGCCCGATGGCGACACCGGCGTGCTTCTAGCCGTCGGGTACACCGCGCTAGCGATTGATGATCGCGACATGCGCGCCATCAGCTCGCCGTGGCGGTGCGTGCGACCCGGCCTGTTTGCCGCGATCGTCCGCCAACACGCAGACGGTGACTGCGAGCTCCTCCACTACGCCAACCAGCTCGGCTGCGAGGCTGACGACCACCAGCGCGCAATCGAAGCGGTCCAGGCTAGCTCCGAGGTCTCGTGGGGCCGGAACCCTGCGACGCTCGAACACTGGGCCTACTTCGGGGAGGTGCTGCGTGAGCGCGAAGACGTCGCCGACTGGGAACGTAAGGCGCTGATTAGCGGTCCGCTCATGACGCTGTGGATCGCGCCCGGCGACCTCGCAGGCGACTACCTTGAGTTCATGGGGGAAGCGACCGGCCGCCGCTCCCTGTGCGCTAAGACCTACGCCCCACCGGATCAGCTCGCCGCCCGGCGTGAGCGCCTGATCGAGCTCCTGCGCGACGCCGACGAGAGTCAGGAGACCGCACGACCGCCAAGGCCATCCGCGAAGACCTGCACCGCGGCCCGGTTCTCACTCCGGGGGCGCACGCCAACCGAAGCCCAGCAGCTCGTCAGTACTCTCGTCTCTCGGATCGCCCCGGCACCTGCCAGTCATCCCACGGACGCTCGGAGGAACTCTCGAATCGACGAGCGGTAGCCGCTATACGGCCGACGACTCGTTAGCACGCTCGAAGGACGACCCGGGTGGCTCCGGGGGAGTTGGGCAGGCACCGCGCGAGCACCGTCATCGACTCGTGCCAACGTATCAGCGTGGCAAAGAAGGCTACCGAGCAGACAATCACCGGCGAGCGGGGCATCGCGATGATCGCCTCTGCGGTGACCGCGATGCACCACATCTGGCGAGAGGCGCCCGGCCCGACGGACTTCGGGATCGACGGCGACATCGAACTTCGCGACCCGGCCAGTGGCGAGGTACGAAATGTGCGCATCGGTGTACAGAGCCGAGCCACAACGAGAAAATGGGCCGGCGAGACGGGCAGCGGCTTCTACTACACCCCCTCGAAAGCCGACCTCGACTATTGGCTCAGCTCAAACCAGCCCGTGATCCTCGTGTGCTCCCGCCCCGCGACCAATGAGATCTACTGGTGCAGTCTGCACGACTGGGCGCGCGACCCCACGCAGCGGGCGCGGCGGCAGGTGCACTTCGACAAGACGAGGGATAGATTCGAGGCATCGTCTCGCGACACCCTGTTCGCCCTCCGCGGCGCCGACGGCGGATGGCCCGAGCCACCCGGACCGGCGCCGATACCCGAGGATGTACAGCTCAACCTCATGCCGGTGATCTGGAAGACGGAGCTGCTGCACTCCGCCGCGGTCGGCACGAGCAACGCAAAGACACTGTTCGCCCCCGCCCACGAGCAGAACGTCAACGACTTCCGCGCAGTTTTGCGCGACGGATACGTCTGGTCGCTCGCGCCGTTTCGCGAAGGCTTTCTCCAGGCGATCGGCGCACAGGAGCCCAAGAGCGGACAACTCACCCCGTGGCTGGATTCAACTCAGCCGAGCGACATGGACCTGGTGCGTGAGCTTCTGCGACGCACGGTGATTTCCGCGCACCACCGATGGATCGCGTGGCATAGAGGCAAACGCATGGCCTACTTCCGGCTCAAGGCGGAGCCCGAGGAGTGGCAGACGGTGCGCTACCGATGGGACAAGGGTGCCGGACGAGCGGTCGTCTCACCGCAGCAGGCAAAGACACGGGACGGCCACACGGGCTACCGCCATGACGCTGCCGAGATATCGGTACGGCGCCTGTCCGGGCGCTGGTATCTGCAGGTGCACCCGACGTATCTCTTCACCTGGGATGGCGTCAAAGTCTCGCGCCACCATGCGAGCGCGCTGAAGAAGATCAAGGAAATCGAGACCCATCCATCGGTGAGCCAGGCGCTGCGAATGTGGGCGCACCTGCTCAAGGAGAAGATCACGTTCGATTCGCTTGAGGGCGAGCCGGCAACGCTCGGTCCGCTCGTGAGCATGAGCTCACCACGAAGCATCATCGACCGCAGACTGGCGACAGGTGTCAGCCGCCGAGCTTGGCTACCAGGACCCCGACGGGCTGACCCTGTTTGACCCGGACAACCTCGCCGCATGATCGGATCGGACTCGATCCATGTGGAGGTCCTCGATGAGCCGATGCTCGAGTTCGGCAACGCCGGCCTTCACCAAGAGCAGCGTGCGGGCATAATCGCGCACGGGCCAGCAGACGTCGGCATCGAGGGGCGCTGCGAGGCTATCCGGGTGGGCCTTGTCGGAGACGGCCGGGCGCTGGGAGAACTGCGCGGCTACCTGGAAAGCGCGGCGTCAGGACTCGCGGCCAAGGAAACGGATCTGACCCAGCTATTCCCGGAATTCCCCGGCTGCACGGCCACGGCTGGCTTTCGCGCCCCTCTCGTCTTCTCGGACGCCAGCACAAGAGCCATGGGGCGCAAGGAGCTTGCTTGCATATCGGACGCAGCGACGCCCGCCGAGAAGATAAAGGCGGCCGTCAACCTATGCGCGGCTGCGGTGAGCGAGCTCTCACAGGGCGCGGCGGTCGACGTCGTAGTGCTCGCGAGACCACCAGGCATTCCCGATGGCGCCGCGGATACGCGCGGCGTTGGGGACAACTTTCATGATCTGCTGAAGGCGGCGCTGATCTCTACCCCGGCGCCGACGCCGATCCAGCTGATCCGGCCCGCGACGTGGAGGGGCTCCGTCGGGACCGAGGACCCTGCCACAACCGCGTGGAACCTGTTCAGCGCACTCTTCTACAAGGCGGGCGGCAAGCCATGGCGGCTGCAAACGTCGCGCACCGAGCCGACCCGCTGCTTCGTAGGGATCTCATTCGCCACGCTAGGGGACGGACAGCTATTCGCGAGCGTCGCACAGGTGTTCAACGAGCTTGGGGACGGCGTCATCGTCCGTGGTGCGCTGGCCGAACGCAGCAAGCACGACCGACAAGCACACCTCTCGAGCGTCGACGCGCGGAACCTGCTGAACGACGCGCTTGAGCGCTACCGAGACGTACACGGAAACCTGCCGGCGACTGTGACGGTGCACAAGACGAGCTCCTTCACCTCGTCTGAGCGAGACGGATTCCTCGCTGCGGCGGATACCGTTCCCTTGAAATGCGAGCTCGTGTGGTTGACGAACAGCGACAGTGCGATGGCGATTCGCGGAAGCAGGCGCTACCCACCGTTGCGGGGCACGCTGGTGAGGCTGAGCGAAGATGAGCACTTGCTCTACACCCATGGCAGCGTTCCGTACTATCGGACTTATCCTGGGCTATACGTTCCGCGGCCCGTTGGGCTGAGGCCATGCTCCATCGAACGTCCGGTCGAGGCGATCGCGCGAGAGATCCTCAGCCTGACCAAGCTGAACTGGAATCGTGCCCGCATGGAGGCGAGGATGCCGATCACGCTTTTGACGGCGCGCAGGGTTGGCGACATCCTGCGGCACGTGCCCAGCTCAGTGGCAGCTGCACCGCAATACGCCATGTACATGTGATCAGCCGCGGCCGGTCGCCTGTTTGGCCTCGACAAGGCAGACATCTCCATGCCTACCGCCGGGGCTGCTGGGCGAGCCATTCGTCGAGCATCGGACGCGTGAACCGGATGTGCCGGCCGACCCGGTGGCAGGGCAAGCGGCCGGTCCTCACGGCCTCGTAGACCCAGCTCGTCCTGACGTTGAGATACCAAGCGGCCTGATCTGGGCGAAGCAGCCGATCCTGCTGTAGCGGAGCCTCTGTTGTTGGTGTTGTTGCTTCCATGCGGATATAGACCCCAACGTGGCCGAACCGGCCAACGAATTCTTCCGTCGACCGCTCGGCCGGCCTCACGACGTGGCGTGCCAGGGGGGCCGAGGGAGACGCCGCGAAAGAAGCCCCGGCGACCGCCGGACGACCGCTGGGGAACGATGCAGGGAACGATGTCCTGCCGTCGCAACCTCGTGATAGGGTTGCTTTTGTCGCGTTTGCAGGTGTTTTGGAAGTGGGCCCGGCGGGACTCGAACCCGCGACCTACCGATTATGAGTCGCTGACAACGCGTCGAGTTCGCTCCAATTAGCTCGCGTTGCCGCCAGAAGCACGAGGTTCGCTCGGGTTGCAAGGCTCCGAGTCGGGAACTTTTGGGGAATCACAGCGCTGTCGCCACAGGGACCGCACTACTACCGCCGCAAACGCACCGACGGCACCCGTTTCGGGCGCACCACGACGGTTACGCGACGCCCTGACACGACAAGATGGCCGCGAGACTGGCGCGAGAACTGGCGCGAGGCGTGTGCCGCAGCTTGGCTGAGCGCCCCGAGCAGAGCGCTCCTCGCCGGCTCTGATTCTCCAGATTTGGCTCTACAGCCCTACTTAATGTGCATCCCGGAGATCGCGCGCGCGATCACCAGTTGCTGGATCTCGGCGGTGCCCTCGAAGATGTCGTAGATCTTCGCGTCACGATGCCAGCGCTCCACGGGGAACTCGCGCGTGTAGCCGTTGCCGCCGAGGATCTGGATGGCGCGCTCGGTCACCCACACGGCGACCTCGCCGGCCTTCAGCTTGCTCATCGAGCCCTCGGCGTTCTCGAAGCGAACCTGGTTCTTGCCCATCCAGGACGCTCGCCACACGAGTAGTCGCGCGGCATCGATCTCGAGCTTCATGCGTGCGAGCGTGAACGCCACGGCCTGGTTCTCGACGATCTTGCGGCCGAACTGCTCGCGCTCCTTGGCGTACTCGAGCGCGTACTCGTAGGCGGCGCGGGCGATCCCCAGCGCCTGCGCGCCGACGGTCGGGCGCGAGGACTCGAAGGTCTGCATCGCAGCCTGCGAGTTGCCCCTCTTGCCCTCGCGCACGCGCGCGATGCGCTCGTCCAGCTTGTCCTTGCCGCCGAGCACGTTGCCGGCGGGCACGCGGCAGTCATCGAGGAACACGTCCGCGGTGTGCGAGGCGCGCAGGCCGTGCTTGGAGACCTTCGTGCCCTGGGAGATGCCCTTGGCTTCGCTCATCGGCACCACGAACGCCGCGTGCCCGCGGGAGCCGAGCTCGGGGTCGATCGTGGCGATGACCACGTGCACGTCGGCGATGCCGCCGTTCGTGGCCCAGGCCTTCTGGCCGTTGATGACCCACTCGCCGGCCGCCTCGTCGAACTTCGCCCGCGTGCGCACGGCCGAGACGTCCGAGCCGGCGTTCGGCTCGGAGGCGCAGAAGGCGGCCACCTTGACGTCATCCTCGCTGCCAAAGCAGCGCGGGATCCATTCGCCGATCTGCTCGCCGGAGCCCTGTCCGAAGATCGCGGCCACCGCCAGCGCCGTGCCCATGATCGACATGCCGATGCCGGCATCGCCCCAGAAGAGCTCTTCGTTGACGATCGGCAGGGTGAGCCCGGTGGGATCGGCGAAGAACTGGGCGAGCCCTTCAAACCCGTACAGGCCGATCTTGGCGGCCTCCTGGATGATCGGCCACGGCGTCTGCTCCTTCTCGTCCCACTCGTGCGCCGCCGGGCGCACGACGTCGGCGGCGAAACCGTGGACCCAGTCGCGGATGTCCTTCTGGTCCTGTGTGAGCGCAAGCGAGAACGTCACCTCCTGGCCGGCCGCGTCGGCACTCGCCGCAACTGCCGCTTCGGCGGCGTCGGCCGCCGTCGGGGTCACGTCGGAGGAAGTTGTAGGCGGAGCGGACATCGGTGGGGGATCTCCTTTGCGTGGTGGTGGCGGCTGGCTTGCGCTAGGATGGATTATCGGCTCTGGCGGGGGCCGAGCAATCCTTGACACCGTCTCGCCGTGACCCTTGACAGCCTAGCCCAAGCGGCTCGTGCATGCATGGCCTCGGCGCGGACTCCCGCGCTTCTACACACAGCTCGACTACTAGCGTGTCTGCCAAGCCTCCTCGTGGCGCGTGAGCGCCAGCACGTCCTTGGGAATCTTCCCCGTGGCGACGTCCGCGACCGTCACCTGCTCGAGCACTTTGCGCAGGTTCGCGCGCAGCGCGATCCACACCTGCTTGAGGCTCTCGGCCGACCCGGCGTACTCGACCTCCTCGGGACGCTGCCCGCGAACCCCAACGAGCGGGCCCTCCACCGCGCGGATGATCTGGGCGAGGTTGACCTCGTCGGCGGGCTTGGCGAGCCAGTAGCCGCCCTCGGGACCCCGCTGGCTGCGCACGAGGCCGGAGGAGCGCAGCTGCGTGAGGATGTTCTCCAGGAAGGACACCGGGATGTGCTGTGCCTGGGCGACTTCGTCGACCTTGCGCGGCGCGTCCTGGGAACTGCCGGCGAGCTCGATCACCGCGCGCACGGCGTAGTCGGCCTTGGCGGTCACGTGCATGACGTGATTCTCCCGTATTCGGCGGCGCACCGGCGCCATCCCCCCACCACCATGCGCCGGTTAGGCAACCCTAACGCTGTGCTACGGTGCTTTCGCGGTCATCCCGACCGCGTAGATCGGATTTGCTAGATGAACCAAGGCAAGCTCCCCCCTCTCAGCACGCTCGCGCGCGGGGGGCCGCCGCGATGAGCAGCCTGTCGGTGCGCGAGCTGTGGAAGGGCTACGCGGACACCCCCGTCCTCGAGGGCGTCGAGCTCGACGTGCCGGCGGGATCGCTGACGGCGGTCCTGGGCCTCTCCGGTTGTGGCAAGACCACGCTGCTGCGGGTGATCGCGGGCTTCGAGCGAGCAGAGCGCGGCTCGGTGTCGCTCGGCGGCCGGACGCTCGACGACGGGCGCACGTATCTCGAGCCCGAGCGGCGCGGCGTCGGCTACGTGCCCCAGGAGGGTGCGTTGTTTCCCCACCTGAGCGTGCAGGAGAACGTCGCCTTCGGTCTCTCTCGGCGCGAGCGTCACGGCGACGCCGTGGCCGGGCTGCTGGAGATGGTGGGGATCGCGCCGCTGGCACGGCGCCTCCCGCACGAGCTCTCCGGCGGCGAGCAGCAGCGGGTTGCGCTCGCCCGCGCGCTCGCGTGCCGCCCCCACGCGCTGCTGCTCGATGAGCCTTTCTCCTCGCTGGACGCGTCGTTGCGCAGCTACGTGCGCGAGGAGGTCCACGCGCTGCTGCGCGAGCAGGGCGTGACCACCGTGCTCGTCACCCACGACCAGGAGGAGGCCCTGTCGCTGGCTGATGTCGTGGCGGTCCTGCGAGACGGGAGGATCGTCCAGCAGGCCGCGCCCGCCGAGCTTTACGAGCGGCCCGTCGATGAGCGCCTGGCGCGCTTCCTCGGCGCGGTCAACGTGGTCGCTGCGCAGTTCGAGGACGGTGTCGCGCACACCCCCCTGGGCACGCTCGAGCTGGGCCGCGCCCCGGCGAACGGCGATGCGCCCGTGGGACCCGCGCCGCGGACGGGGATCGTGATGGTCCGTCCCGAGCAGCTCGATGTGCGCCCGTGCGAGGGGGACGGCGGCGGCGCGAGCGCACCGTCGGGCCTGCGCGGGAGGATCGAGCAGTGCCGCTACTACGGCCACGACGCGCTCCTGCACGTCCGCCCGGACGAGGACGGCGGCGCGGAGCTGCTGCTCGCGCGCGTCCACGGCGGGCACGCGTTGCCGGTCGGCACGGCCGTCAACGTCGCCGCCCACGGGCCCGTAGCGCCGCTCGAGCGAGCGCCTGCGCCGCCGTATTAGGGTGCCCTAAGTTGTGATACGGTCCGCATACCCGAGTCCTTTTGTCGGATTTCCCGCCCGACGGTCCGCGCAATGCTCCACGTCCACCAGCGCCCGCAACAGCCGCAGCCGCCTTCCGGGCACGAGCGCCCGTGGGCCGCGAGGCCATCGCGCAGAGTGGCGATCCTCCTCTCCGCGGCTCTCGCACCGGCGCTGCTCGGAGCCTGCGGGTCGTCCTCCTCACAGACCCGCAAGGCCGAGATCGAGCGGACGTGCAGGCAGGTGGAAGCGGTGCTCAGCGACGGTCCTGAACCGGCAGCCGACCCGGTGGGCTACGCCCAGGCCCAGGTTCTCCCCCTGCGCCAGATCCGCACCTCCGACGAGCGGCTGCACGAAGCGATCTCCCGGCTGGCGGCCGCATACGACGCCTTCGCTGCCGAGCACCGGGCCGGGAGCGCAGCCAACAGCGCTGTGAGCGCCGCCGCGGACGCCGTCAACGCGATCTGCCCGGGAGCCGCCTCGTGATCGCCATGCTCCGGGCTCCGAACGTCCGCCTGCGCGCGGCGACGCTGGTGCTCACGCTGGGTCTGCTCGCGGGCTGCGGGAAGCTCGAGCAGCCAGTCGATCACGCTGTACAGCGGCCAGCACGAGCAGACGACGGACGCGCTCGTCGCCGGCTTCGAAAAGGCGACCGGCATCACCGTGAACGTGCGCAGCGACGACGAGGACACGCTCGCCGATGAGATCGTGACCGAGGGCTCGAGCTCGCCCGCGGACGTCATCTACACGGAGAACTCGCCCGCGCTCGAGTACCTGCAGGGCAAGGGCCTGCTCGCCCCGGTCGATCCGTCGACGCTCGCGCGCACCCCGAGCCGCTATGACTCGCCGCAGGGCGACTGGGTGGGGGTGTCAGCCCGGGTCAGCGTGCTCATCTACAACCCGAGCATGATCAGCGCGAGCGAGCTTCCCAAGACGGTCCTGGCGCTCGCCGAACCGCGCTTCAAGGGCAAGCTCGCATTTGCCGCGGGCGAGACCGACTTCCAGCCGATCGTGACCTCGGTCGCGCGCTCCTACAGTGAAGCCACCGCGCTGAAATGGCTGCAGGGCATCGACGCGAACGCGGGCGCCCACATATACCCGGACAACGAGACGATCGCGGACGAGGTCAATCGCGGGGCGGTCGCCTTTGGCGTGGTCAACCAGTACTACTGGTATCGACTGCGGGCCGAGCTCGGCGCGTCGAACGTGCACTCGCAGATCGCTTATTTCGCGCCGCGCGACCCGGGCTACGTGATCAACGTCTCCGGCGCCGGGATCCTCAGGTCCTCCGATCACAAGGCGGCGGCGCAGAAGTTCCTCGCCTTCCTCGTGAGCAAGCAGGGCCAGGAGATCATCAACCACTCGATCAGCTTCGAGTATCCGATCGCCTCCGGCGTCACGACCACCCAGCCCGAGACCCCCTTCGACCAGTTGCAGCCGAACCAGATCACGATCCCGCAGCTCGGCGACGGCGCGAGAGCGATCGCGCTCCTGCGCAAGGCGGGGCTGCTGTGAGGCGCGCGCCGCGCGCGGGCGCCGAGTAGATGGCGAGGCCGGCGCCGCTCGCCACCGGAGCGCCGCCCGTGAGCCATCACGGCAGGCTCACCCGGACGTGGCGCGCTCGCCGGCCCTGGGGGCTGATCACGCTCAGCGCGGGGGTCACGGTGGTGCTGGCGTTGCCGCTCGTGTTCCTGCTCATCGAGGCGCACGGCGCGGGGACCTCGACGATCGTCAACCTCGTCTTCAGGTCCCTGACCGCCACCCTGCTGTGGAACACGCTTCGCCTGACCGTCGTCGTGACGATCCTGTGCGCCGTCATCGGCACCGCCACGGCGTGGTTCGTCGAGCGGACCGACCTGCCGGGACGGCGGGTGTGGGCGGTGCTGGTGGTCCTCCCGCTCGCCATCCCGGACTTCGTGGTGAGCTTTGGCTGGGCCTCGCTCAGCACGTGGGTTCAGGGGTTTCGGGGCGCGGTGCTCGTGATGACGCTGGCGATCTACCCGCTCGTGTATCTGCCCGTCGCCGCCAGCTTCCGCGGCGCGGACCCGGGCCAGGAGGAGGTGGCGCGCAGCCTCGGCGTCGGGCGCCTGCGAACGTTCTGGCGGATCACGATCGGACAGGCCCGGGTTGCGATCCTCGGCGGCTGCCTGCTCGTGACCCTGGTGCTGCTCGCCGAGTACGGCGCGTTCGAGATCCTCGGCTATCAGACCTTCACCACCGAGATCTTCACCGAGTTCAACGTCTCCTTCAACGTGCCGACGGCCTGCGCGCTCGCGCTCGTGCTCGTGCTCGTCAGCCTGCTGGTGCTGTTCGGTGAGAGGCTGGCGCGCGGGCGCGGGCGGGTCAGCAGGTCGGGCCCGCTCGCGCAGCGAGTCGCCCATCCGCGACGGCTGGGACGCGCGACGCCCGCGGTGCTCGCCGGTTTCGTCGTGCTCGTCGCGCTCGCGCTCGGAGTCCCCGTGGGCGCCAGCGTCTATTGGATGCTCGAGGCCGGCCACGCCTTTCTCACCGGCGTGTCGCTGCTGGACGCAGCCTGGCACACCGCCCTCTACAGCGGGCTCGCCGCGCTGCTTGCCACCGCCATGGCGGTCCCGGTGGCGCTGCTCGCCGTCCGCCATCGGGGACGGGCCTACGAGCTCCTGGAGCGCAGCACCTACCTGGTGCTGGCGATGCCCGGCCTGGTGATCGCGCTGGCGTTCTCGTACTTCACCGAGCGCTACGCGGGCGGGTTCCTGTATCAGAGCGCCCCACTGCTCGTGATCGCCTATGCGGTGCTGTTCTTCCCGCTCGCGCTCGTCGGGGTGAAGGCATCGGTCGCGCAGGCGCCGGTCCGGCTCGATGAGGTCGCCCGTTCGCTCGGTAAGCGGCGAGCGACCGTGCTGTGGCGGGTAACGCTTCCGCTGGTCGCCCCCGGCCTGGCCGCCGCCTTCTGCCTGGTGTTCCTCTCGGCGGTCACCGAGCTCACCGCCACGCTGATCCTGATCCCCACCGGGGTGCAGACGCTCGCCACCCAGTTCTGGGCCTACCAGCAGAACCTCGCCTACGGGCAGGCCGCGCCGTTCGCGCTCGCGATCATCGCCATCGCCGCGCTTCCGAGCTACGTGCTCGGACGCTTCTTCGACCGGCTGCCCTCGCGCGGGCTGGCGAGCCGGCCGCCCCGGTAGGCGCGCGCGCTTCGGCGCACGCACGATACGCTCCCACGGTGGTGAACCCGAGCCCGCCGCCTCGCTCGCGGATGGGGCCGCTCGCGGGGGCGCTCGCGCTCGCGCTCGCGCTCTCGGGCTGCGGCGCCGGCGGCGCTCCCGCCACGGCCAGCTCGACGCGGACGAGCGTGCCCGCGTACGTCACCGAACCGTTCACCCACGAGCAGAAGCTCGTCGCGCAGGGCGCGCATCTCCTCGTCAGCGACGGCTGCTCGGCGTGTCACCTCGACTCCAGCGCGCCCGGCATCGCACCGGACTTCCTGAGCTTCGCCGGCCACCGTGTGAAGCTGAGCGACGGGCGCAGCGTGCTGGTGGACGAACGCTTCGTGCGCGAAGGCCTGCTCCACCCCACGGCCAACGAGATCAGGGGATATGGCCCGGCGCCGATGCTCCGTGCGGTGGCACGCCTGCACCTCGGCGAGCATCCGGCGCAGGTCGCCGAGCTGGCGGCGTTCATCGAGCAGATCGGTCCCGAAACGGAATGACATCTCGTCGCGGCGGCCGTGGGCGCGCCCACCGCGACGAGATGTTCAGGGGCCGCCTACTTCTTCTTCTTTTTTTGCTTGGGCAGGTACTTCTTGGCGAGTTCCGCCGAGGTTTCCGCGAGCGTGCCGTTCATGATCGCCGTGCTCTGCCCCGCGGATGCCGGAAGACCCACGTCCGCATCGACCGCCAGGTCCACCAGCGGCGACAGTTCCCCGCCGCAGCCGCTGGCTCCCGGGACGGCGAAGTCGTTGTCTACGAGCGAGGTGTTCTGGAAGGTGCCGATCCTGTTCTTGTCCTCGCCCGCGAAGGTCCCCTTGCTCCCCTTGATCGGCTGCGTCGGGGACGGAGGGCTGGTGGTACCGGTGGTGAGGTGCAGGACGATCGGTTCGGCGTCCGAGCCGATGTAGCAGTCTTCGCCGAGGACTTCGTTGCTCAACTTGACCTTCAGCGGCAGCGTCACTGCTGGTTCCTGGCCGAACACGAAGCCCGCCTCGCTGATGATCACCGAGCTCGGAGGGCCCGCCAGTTCGGCCGTCGCCGTGACTTCTCCGCCGAGCCCTTCGATCCCCACGAGCCCGCCGGGAACCGTCAGCGGCGTGTGCGACAGCGTGTTGCCGTCCGCCGCGCCGATGAGCGGCTGCGCAGTGACGGCGTGTGAGGCGAGCCCGCCCTGGAGGGTGATCGTCTTGTCGATCGTGACCGCCTTGCGGCCGAGGACGAATTCACCCCCCGTGGTGGTGGCGAGGACGCACACGGCAGCTGATTCCACCGGACAGTCGGCGAACGGCGCGAACTCTTCCTTGACCGCCGAGGACGCCAGCGCGGACGGCGCGGCGCCCATGCTCGCCAATGCGACCGCCGCAGCGATCGCGAGCGCGCCCGCCGTGCACCTGCGGGCACGGATCGTGCGCTCCTCGGGCCCCTCCGACTTCGGTTTCATCGCTCCCCTACCCCTCCTTGTCGTGATGAGCTTGTCGGGACCCACCGACGGGCAGGAGCCCGTCCCGGCGCGAGAGCGCGTGCGGAGCACGTCTGTCCGCGCTCGCGCTCCCGCGAGCGCGGACACGCTTGACTCTCCGCACCTGAATCCCCATTCATGTGTCAAGCCCACGATACCCCCATGAGCGCATCGCAAACCCGCCGGCGGCGAGCGCCACTGGGGCATCCGCCCGCCGCTGCAGCCGCTACCTTCGTGGCTGAGGTGAGCGATGGACATTGACGGACTGCACGCGCGCCGCGAGCAACGCCGCCGCGCGATCCGCCGGCGCCGGCGCGTGGCCACCGCGGTGATCGTGGCCGCGGTGGCCGCGGTGGCCGCTGTGGCGGTGACCGTGCTGGCGACGGGCGGCTCGGGCTCGAGCCCACACGCACATGACGTGGCGAGCGCCGGCGCGCACACGGGCAGGGCACACGAGCGCGGCGCCGGGGCGCCGACGAGGACGGTTGCTAGCCAGCCGACGGGGCCACCCGGACAGGAGCCGGTCCCGATCCTCATCTACCACGTGATCGCCGCCCCGTCCAGCGGCGCACCGTTTCCGGGCCTGTACGTGGAACCGGCCGAGTTCGCCGAACAGATGCAGGCGCTCAAGGATGCGGGCTGGCACGCGGTGACGCAGGATGAGGTAGAGGCCTACTGGCGCCGGGGCGTGCCGCTCGGCGCGGGCAAACCGGTCGTGGTCAGCTTTGACAACGGCTACAACTCGCAGTACACGCAGGCGCTGCCGGTGCTGCGCCGCCTCGGCTGGGTGGGCGTCGAGAACCTGCAGCTGTCGGGCCTGCCCCCCTCGCAGGGTGGGCTCGGGCAGGAACAGATCCGTGGACTGCTGGCAGCCGGCTGGGAGCTCGACACCCAGGGCATCAGCCACGCGGCCCTGATCACGCTGGACGCCGAACAGCTCCACTACCAGGTGGCGGTGGCACGGGAAACGCTGCGCCAGCGCTACCACGTCCCCGTGAACTGGTTCTGCTACCCCTCCGGCCAGTACGACGCCACGGTCGAAGCCGCCGTCAAGGCGGCCGGCTTCATCGGCTCGACCACCGTGGTGCCCGGGTGGGCACACCCGAGCGATGACCCCTACCGCCTGCACCGAGTGCGGGTGCTCGGCGGCACCACCGGCGCCCAGCTCCTGCAACTGCTCACCGACACCCGGGAAGACCCGCCTGCTCCCGCCTCCTACACCGCCTGAAGGGAGCTCGGGCCTCGAGCTCAGTGCATGCGCGGATCGACGAACACGTCATCGATGCGACTGGCGCCAGTGAGCGCGGTGAAGCGCAGCGCCACCTCGGCGGTGCCGCCGGAGAGCACACCGGTGACGATCGAACCGGTGAGCATGGGCAGCGTCGGCTCCCACTCCTCGCTGAGTGCGACGGCGCCGAGGGGCAGCGTGACGGTGCCGAGAACCGTCTTGTAGACGACCTGGGCAACCACGGTGGAAAGCAGTCCTTCGTTGCGGGCGAAGAAGCGGAACGTCGGGTAGGCCGCGTCGACGCAGGTGAAGGGGGACTGTGCCGAGGCGCCCGCGGGCAGGTCGAGCGAGTAGGCGCCAACCGAGCCGCTGGCCCCATAGGGCTCACTGCCGGTCACCCGCTGCGCGCCGCCGCTGAGCGTCCACCCGGCGAGCGAGCCCTCGAAGTCACCGCCGGCCACCAGCTCGTAGGAGCTCGTGTCACCCCACCTCAGGAACGGTTGGGAGAGGGCGGCTTCGTTGCACGCGCCGGTGCTGATCAGCGCCGCCTGGGCCGGCGCGGCGCTGAGCGCGGCCATCAGGCTCGCGGCGAACGCGACGGCGAGCGGGGCACGGGCCAGCCTGGACCGGAGTCGGACGGATGTGAGGTACGGGGGGAGCGAGAGCACTGGGAAGCCTCCATGCGTTTGCTGGCGGCTGAGCTATCTCGTGCCCGAGACCTCTCGCTTTGCGTCCCCACCTCGCGGTGGGTTTGCCCTTGCAGTCGTGTTGTGCGGTCCGGGGCAGCATGCGACACCGCCCGCCTGCTGGCAAGCCGAGCGGACGCTTGTTCGAGCGACACCGGTCCGCGACGGCCCACAAGTTCCAATAATTCGCTTTCGCTGGGAAAATGTGCGCCGCTGCGTAGAGCTGTATTGGGTAGCGGCGCATTCGTGACGATACGCCCGCAAGACGCACATGTCCGTTCACGCCTTCACACAATCGGAGCGTCTGCGCGCGTCGTTCGCCGGACGCGAGCAGCGCATGGCGCACACCGAGCGGCGCTCGGCGCTGATCATCGGCACGAGCTTCCTGCTCGCCGCGATTGCGCTGGCGCTGCTGTCGGGCCCCCGGGAGACGTGGTCGCTGCCTCTGGCGGTGCTGTACCTGCTGGGGATGGCGGCCGCCAGCGAGGTGCACGTCGAGATCGGCCACGGCTTCACCGTGCCGACGCAGGTGGTGTTCGTGCCGATGGTCTTCGCCCTGCCCAGCTCGCTGGTGCCGCTGTTCGTGGCGAGCGCCTTCGCGCTGGCGATGCTGCCCGCGATCCTCGCCGGGCGGGCCCCCGTCACGCGGCTGTTGACAGCACCCGGCAACAGCTGGTTCGCGGTCGGACCCTCGCTCGTGCTGACGCTCGCGCACGATCACAATCCAGATGGACGCTGGGGCGTGCTGATACTCGCGCTGCTCGCCCAGTTCACCTGCGACTTCTGCTCCAACGCCGCCTGGGAACACCTGCGCAACGGCCTGACGATCAGAGAGATGGCCACGGAGATGCGCCAGGTGTACCTGATCGACCTCGCGCTCGCGCCGCTCGGGCTCGCCGTGGCGATCGCCGCCGACCAGCGTCCGTGGGCGGTGCTGTTGATCGTGCCGCTGTTCGGGGTGCTCAGGTGGTTCTCCAAAGAGCGACGCGTGCGCATGGAGCAACTGATCGAGCTCAACGACGCCTACCGCGGTACGGCGCTGCTGCTGGGAGACGTGGTCGAGGCCGACGACACATACACCGGCGAGCACTGCAAGGACGTGGTTCTGCTGGCGCTCGAGGTCTCGCGCGAGCTGGGACTGGATGCCGACCAGCAGCGCCTGGTCGAGTTCGGTGCGTTGCTGCACGACATCGGCAAGATCGCCGTGCCCAAGGAGATCGTCAACAAGCCCGGCAAGCTCAACCCGAGCGAGTGGGAGATCATCAAGACCCACACCGTCGAGGGCCAGCGGATGCTCGACCGCGTCGGCGGGTTCATGGGCAGCGTGGGACGCATCGTTCGCTGCCACCACGAGCGCTGGGACGGAGGCGGGTATCCCGACGGCCTGCGCGGGAGCGCAATCCCCCTGGAGGCCCGGATCATCTCCTGCTGCGACGCGTTCAACGCGATGACCACCGACCGCTCCTACCGCAGCGCCATGCCCCGCGAGCTGGCGCTGGCCGAGCTCGTCGAGCACGCCGGGGCGCAGTTCGACCCGGCGGTCGTGGAGGCGCTGTGCGCGTTCGTCGCGCGCACTTACGGTGAGAGCGTGCCGCAGGGCGCGCTGCACCCGTCCGCCGCCGCCGTGCCCGGCGCAGTTGGCCGTTAGCAAACGCAAGCGGCCTATCGGTCAAGTGATCAAGCACGGTTCGCCGTGTGCCGATCCGCTGGAGCGATGTCTCGTGCACGACCCATCTCCGAGGCCGCCGAGCTGCGTCAGCTCGGGCGAGCGGTGAACGCCCGCACCGACGAGGTGGTCGCGGCGATGGTGCGACGCACCAACGAGTCGGGCTGCAAGCTCGAGGCGACGGTCGAGGAGCGCTTCGCGCGGGTCGGCGCCGTGTCGACGATCGCGGTGGCCCGGTGGATGGCGGGCGAGGGCCCGGAAGTGGCGCGCGAGGTCGGACAGGAGGCGTGGCAGATCTTCGGAGCGCTCGCCTCTCAGCGGGCGGCGCCGCTGAACGAGGTGACCAAGCGCTGCCTGCGCTGGAGCGACGCGGCGCGTGAGATCGTCCACGACTGCTCCCAGCAGCTCGAGATCCGCCCGGCCGTGGTGGAGGAGGCGCTGGCGATGCTGCAGCGCAGCCTCAACGTCACGCTCGTGCGCATGTGCGAGTCCTTCGAGTCAGAGCGCCAGCGCGCGGACGAGGAGCTGGCCCACCGCCAGCGCGAGCTCGCGTTCCTGGCGACCCACGACGCGCTCACCGGACTTCCGAACCGCACGCTGATCCTCGATCGCGTCGAGCAGCTGATGCTGCGCTCCCGCCGCGAGCAGACCCCGCTGGCCGCGCTGTTCATCGATCTGGACAACTTCAAGAGCATCAACGACTCGCTCGGTCACGCCGTCGGCGACGAGCTGCTGCGCGCGGTGGCCGAACGGCTGACCGCCGTGGTGCGCGACTCGGACGCCGTCGGGCGGCTCGGCGGCGATGAGTTCGTGGTGATCGCGAGCGAGCTGTCGTTCGCATCCGGTCCGGAGCTCGTCGCCGAGCGCCTGCTGGAAGCGCTCGAGCAGCCTTTCGTGATCGCCGGCTGCCCGCAGACACCGCTGAAGGTGACCGCCAGCATCGGCATCGCCGGCGGCGAGCGCGAATGCGCCGAAGAGCTGCTGCGCGACGCCGACGTGGCCATGTACCAGGCCAAGTGGGACGGGCGCCACCGCTACGTGGTCTACGAATCGGGCATGCACTCGGCGGTGCAGACGCGGATGGAGCTCGAGATGGACCTGCGCATGGCGCTCGAGCACGACGAGTTCTTCCTCGTCTACCAGCCGACGTTCAACCTGCGGGAGATGAGCCCCACGGGCATGGAGGCGCTGATCCGCTGGAAGAGCCCCACGCGCGGCATCGTCCAGCCGAACGACTTCATCCCGCTGCTGGAGGAGACCGGGCTGGTGGTCGACGTCGGCAGCTGGGTCCTCTCCGAGGCCTGCCACCAGTGCGTGCGCTGGCGCGAGGCCGGCCATACGGTCGGCGTGGCCGTGAACGTCTCCGCGCGCCAGCTCGACAGCGACGAGTTCGTGACCGACGTCGAGCGGGCGCTCGCCGACAGCGGGCTCGACGCGGACTCGCTCACGCTCGAGATCACCGAGACAGCCGTCATGCGCGACATCGAGCAGGCCGCCGTGCGCCTCGCCAGCGTCAAGCGGTTGGGCGTGCGGATCGCAATCGACGACTTCGGCACGGGCTACTCCTCGATGGCCCATCTGCAGAGGCTGTCCGTCGACGCGCTCAAGATCGACCGCTCGTTCATCACGCAGATGAACAACAACGAGGAGGGCGAGACGATCATCCGCACGCTCGTGCGCCTCGGCAAGGCGCTGTCGATCGAGACCTTCGCCGAGGGCATCGAGCAGGCGCACGAGCTCACCCTGCTGCAAGGCGAGCGCTGCGACAGCGGCCAGGGCTTCCTGCTCGCCCGCCCGCTCGAGGCGACCGACACGGCGGCGTTCCTGCGCAACTGGAGCGCACAGCGGGCGCTGGCGAGACCGGCGGCTTGAGCACCCGCGCGCCAGCGCATTGACCCGGCGAGCGAGGGCGGTTCCCCGTTGACAGGCTCGGCGGCGTCGTGCGGCAGGACATCAACTTCATCAGCACCGGGGTCATAGACGCGTGCGGACATTCGTCTGCGTGCGTTCTAGCCTTGCCGAGTCGCGTCGAGCCTGCGCAGCCGTGGTCGTTGGTAGACGAAGGGGTGCGCCGGGTCGTGGGCGGCGATAGCGCGCGAGATTCACAAGGAGTAGGTGCAGCGCCCTCGCGTGCCGTGGGTGAGGACCCGGAGCTAGTCGAGCCGGGTCCTCACCGCACGGCGCTCGCGTGTCAGCCGCTGATACCGCTGGTCGAGATGTAGACGGAGTCGAGACCCAGAGGGTTGATCAGCACCGCCGGCGTCTGGCAGCTCGCGGGCAGGCTCACCATCGCTTCAATCGTGCCGTTGCCCTTGGATGACAGAGGCGAGGTCGCAGTGGTGGCCGCGGGGGTGGTTTCGTTGGCGCAGTAGAGCGAAGCGTCGATCGAGGTGACCGGTCCCGGCGTGCCGAGCCCGGGAATGATCAGCCCCTGAACCGCGACCTTGACTTCCCCGTTGCCGCGCAGCCTGATGAAGCCGTGCCTCAACACCCAGGGAGCCGACCCGGCTTCCACGCCGTGGAGGATCGGATCGGTGGGCACGCTCGGTTCCACCTGGCTCCTGAACAGTGTGTCGATGGTGTCCGAGCCGGGCTGGAAGCCGCTGCTGGCAATGTAGATCGAGCTGATGCCCAGAGGGTTGATCAGCACGGCCGGGGTCTGACAGCTCGCGGGCAGGCTCACCGTGGCCTTGATAAGGCCGTCACCCTCTCCTGACAGAGGAAAGGTGCCGGTCGTCGCTGCGGGCGTGGTTTCATTGCCACAGAAGAGCGACGCGTCGATCGAGGTGACCGGACCCGGCGTGCCGAGCCCGGGAATGATCAGGCCTTTGACGTCGACCTTCAGGTGACCGTTGCTGGCGAGCCTGATCACACCCCGTTCCAGCGCCCACGGCGCCGATCCGGCTTCCACGCCGTGCAGGGCCGGGTCGGTGGGCACGCTCGGGTCCACCGAGCTCTTGAGAATGGGTTCCATGCTCGGGCTTGCCAGGGCGTTCGTTGCCATCATGGCGGTGATCGCGAATCCAGCGACTGTGAGCAGCGCGACGGCGGTGCGCTTCGATGTCCGCATTACGTCTCTCCTTTTTTAGGTTGGACGGGCCCCCGCCAAGGGCGCACAGAAGCCCCCGGGCCACGGCCCGGTCCTTGGTCCTAGCTACAGACCTCGCCGGTGGGCGATCCTTCCGCCGGGAGGAGATTCTTCACATGTGGAGCTCGGCGCAGCGGCGCTCAGATCAAGGTCCCACCACGCTCAACGCAGCCGTCCAGGCTCACAGGCTCCAGCGACCGCAGCCCGTCCAGGCTCATGGGCTCCAGCGACACATCTCCTGCAGGAGCTCGAAGGCGTCGGGATCGCCCGGCAGATCCGCGAGCGCCACCGCGACCTCGACCGCCCTCGCGATCGTCGCCGCGGGCGTCTCCGTTATCCACCGGGCCAGCCATCGCAACGCCCATGTGTCGTACTCGACCGGACTCTGCCGAGCCACCAGCGGCAGCAGCCGGAGCGCCACGCCGAGCGGGATCGGGTGGCCGCGTTCGCGGGTGTAGTCGCGGCTCAGGGAGACGGCCATGCGCAGATCGCCGCGCTCGGTCTCGTGCTCGATCTCGCGTAGCGGCCTGAACGGCGGATTGCCCATGCGAACATATGTTCGCATACGCTGAGCGCGAACGGCGGGCTCCCTAGCCGAAGCCGAGCTGCACGAGCAGCACCCCGGCCATGGCGAGCACGCAGAAGACGTGCCCCCGGAAGATCGAGCGCGCGAGCGCGCTCTGGCCCTCGGCTGTCTTGCGGCGGGTGCCGAGCTCCACGGCGCCGGGCACGATGCGCACGGCGGCCAGCGCCACCGCGGGGGCGGCCAGCGCGAGCGAGACGAGACCGATCCAGCGGGCGGGACGACCGTTGACGATCTCGACGACGATGGCCGCCAGCGTGCCCAACATCACGCCCGCCACCAGTCGGTTCATGGGCCGGGCGGCCGTCGTCACCCGCGCGTAGTAGGCGGCGATCGACGCGAGCACCGCCTCTGGCAACACGCCTTCGCGGTGAGGGGCCACCTGCACGTCGAACATCAGGTCGAACCACAGCACTGCCACCAGGAACCCCGCCCCGGCTGCTACGAACGCGTTCACGCGACCACCCTAGCCCGGATCTTGCAGTAGCGGGTTTGTTGTGAGTATTTTGTGGCTTGCTGGGGACTGGGCCTTCGATTCGTTTCGTGATCGGCACGCGGTGCGGGCGCGATTCCGCCGGCTGCCTTTCAGGGGCCGGCGCGCGCTCGTTGGCGGGCACGCTTCGCTGATGATCTCGCGTCGGGGTGATCTGGGTTGAGGGGAGACGCGGGCGCGGTCAGCCGGGTGGCGCTGGGAGCGCGGCGAGGTGCTCGAATGCGGCAGTGAGCTCGTTGGCCCAGGGCCAGCCGGCTTGGAGGCGGAGTGTCGCGGTGCGGGCGTGGAAGGCGAGGCGCCCGGCGACGTGAAGGATCCTGTAGCGCAGCCGCTTGGGCTCGCAGCGTGCGAGCTTGCCGGTGAGCAGCAGCCGCTTCATCCAGGCGAGGAGGTCGTGGGCGATCTGGACAATTGCGAGCCAGATGCGGTTGTGCTCGAAGTCTTTGAACGGCAGGTTGCGCATGCCGGTGTCCTTATCGTTTCGGATGTGATCCTCGACGTGCGCGCGGGCGCGGTGACGTCGCTCGAGCTCGGCTGGCTCGCCGGGCTGGTCGGTGAGGATCGCCTGGAAGCGGTGGCCGTCATGGTCAGTGAAGGTGAGCTGCGCGCCGGGGTGCGCTCGCTCGCGGCGCACGATCACCCTTGAGCCCTCAGGCCAGCCCTCAAGGTCCAGTGCCGTGGTGATCTCGGCGACCTGTCCGTTGGTGCGCGGGGTGCCGTCCTGCTCGACCGCAGAAACCCAGTCCTGATCGGGGATCTGGAGGATCTGGGTGCGGACCGCCTCACTCAGTTCGTAGCCAACCGAGAAATGGATCTGGGCCTCACGGCACCAATCGAGCAGGTCGTGGCACGCGCCGGCGCTGTCTGCCCGCAGCAGGATCTCGATGCTCCGAATGTGCTCCTCGGGGATCTGGTTGATCGCGTGTTCAGCGACAGTGATCTGGTCGGCCGCGGTGTTCGCGGCGGCGTTCCCGGGACGCAGCTCCCCCGCGAGCGCTTCCCCGGTCCCGTCGGCGTAGGCGAGCATCGGGTGAAAGCCGTAGCCGCCCTTGAAGTTCCCGGCAGCGCCCTCCTTCTCAGAATGCGATCCGATCAAAGTGGCGTCCAGGTCGATGTCCACGAGCTCCGGGGCTCCGGTGAGCTCCCACACCCGCGCCCGTGCACTCGCGTGAGCGGCCCGCAAACGGTCGAGCCCATCGGGGTCTCCAGCGAGCCGGTCGATCACCCGGAACGCCGTCGCGTCTGAGCAGACCGCCCCGAACAACGCGGCCTGGTCACCGAGCACCCCGAGATCCGACAGGCAGTCCCCGCCGTCAGCGAGCATCACCGCCAGGTCACGAACGACCCGCCCCAGATCATGCCCAGAACGCCGGGCCTTCAGGCCCGCCAGCTCTCGCGAGAGCGCCCTCGTCAACCCGGTCTTCTCGGCCACCCCGACCAGCATCGCGCTACCGGAATGCGACACCAGCCCGTCTCCGTCCGGCCTGGCAACTACCTTGAAATCGCGGCCATCGTGCTGCACCCGCAAGGTGACCTCCTGGGCTCGGGAACAAGGACTTCGACAACCCCGATTCTCCAAGCCCAGCCGGACATCCCCGCGCCCCGGCACCCCCGGGGCGCGGACCGTTAACCCACTACTGCAAAATCCGGGCTAGTGTCTCTCTGTTTCCCCGCGCTCCGCGTAGCGAGGGCGCTCGCCGCCGGCGCAGCCGAGGAGTACCCTCGCGGACACCGGGTCCACAGGGTCCGGCAACAGAGAGGGGCGCGACGGCGTGGCTCAGCGGTCCGGTGTTGGAGCATCGTGCAGGCACAGCCTGAGGCTCCCGCACATGCGTGCGCGCTCCGGCAAACAGCACGAGGAGGACACGATGAGGAAGAAGCGCCACACGCGCGTTGCACTGCTGATCGTCGCCATGGTTGGGACGATGGCATTGTCCGCCCAGGCGGAAACCATCCCCCACTGGCTCAGCGAAGGCAAGGAAATAGTCGGCGGGCCGGTATCGGTGAAGACCAGCGGCACTCTCATGTTTGATCTGACGCAATTCGGGGTGACCGTCACGTGCAAGGTGAAAGACACCGAGACGATCACCAATCCGCCCAGCGGTGGGCCCGGCATCGACGAAATGACCGCGTTCAAGCTCTCCCATTGCACGGAAGTGGGCCCGGCGCCGCTGTGCGCCACCGTGATGGAAGTCACGGCCCTCGGCCTGCCGTGGCATTCGCACCTGGTGAGCGAACCGCCCGTGGTGAGAGACGTGATCGAAGGCATTGCGCTCGCGTTCAAGTGCAAGAAGGGCATGTCATACGGTGTGTTCACGGGATCGCTGGACCCCAAAGTCGGCAGTAGCGTGCTCGAATTCGAAGGCGGCAAAGCGCTGTCCGGCGAATTCGGAACGGTCACAGTCAAAGGGAACGACAGCCTGAAAGGGCCGAAGGGCGACAAGAAGATCACGGTGAGCTAGCAGCCTCGCCGGCCCCCACAGCGGCGACCGGGAGCGTGCGTGGGTGTGGTGCCCACGCACGAGCTCCCGGTCGCCCCGAGCGCAATCGCGCCCTCAGGTGGGACGGGCCGACGCCGGTTGACGGCGCAGTGAGCTCGGGGCGCTTCGCTTGGGCGGCCGGCGCTGGGGCGCCTGCTCGCGGCCTGGCGAGCTGAGCCATCGCGGGACGGCCTCCAGATCGGTGGTCGGCCTGCCGAGCAGATATCCCTGCGCGGCGTGGAGCCCCAGCTCATGCGCGACCTGAAGGTCCTCTGGCCGTTCGACGCCCTCGGCCACGACGTTCGCTCCGAGGTCCAGCGCGAGCGACAGGAATGCGCCGACCGCCACGCGCCGAGCGTGGTCGCGCGCGATCCCGTGGATCAGCCACCTGTCCACCTTGATGAAGTCGGGTCGCAGCTCGAGGACGTGCCGCAGCGAGGCGTAGCCCGCGCCGGCGTCGTCGACGGCGATGCGCAGCCCCTGCTCGCGCAAGGGGGCGAAGCTCGTGGTGCAGCGCTTCGTAACAGTTGACCACGGAGTGCTCGGTGACCTCCACCACGAGCTGCGACAGCGGAAGGTTGTTGCGCTGGTTCGCCCGCCGTGCCAGCTCCACCAACGCGTCGGGGGACACATTCAGCGCGAGGAACTGCCCGGCACCGAGCACCGGCAGGATCTTCCATGCCTGACGGATGACCAGGCGTTCGAGTTCGAGCCCGAGGCCGAACCGCTCAGCGTCGGCGAGCGTCGTATCGGGTCGGGTGAACGGCTCGGGGAAGCGCGCCAGCGCCTCGATGCCGAGACATTCGTCGTTGTTCAGCGCCACTATCGGCTGGTATGCGACCTTGAGGTCCTCCAGCTCGACCAGGCGCAGGATGTCCGAGCGCAGGGCGTCCTGGCTGTGCAGCTCGTCGAGGTCGTTGATGCTCGACTCGCTGAGCATCGACATGAACTGCACGTCGCGCTGGTCGAGTTGCGGGCGGGGTGTGCGGCTGAGGCCGCACAGCGCCCCGAACAGCCGGCCATCGGAGAGTCGCAGCGGCACGCCGATGACGGCACCGATCTGCGCTCCATGGGTCTTGGCGAGATCGGCGAGTCGCTCGTCTGCCGCCGCGTTGACGATCACGTTTGGGATGTCGCCGTTGACGAGGCGCCGGCAGTACGTGGTGGTCGCCACCGGCTCACCGTCCAGGATCACGTTGAACGATGCCACGTGTCCGGCAGCCGCACGGTACACCTCACCGGCGCTTGTCAACTGGACGATGTAGGTGACGTCCAGCCCGAGGTGGCGGTGCGCGAGCTCGACCACGCGATCGAGCCCGACCCGTCCAAGCTCTCCGCCAAACAGCTCATTCATGTTTCAGCGATCCGTGCATATAGGTTCCCTCGGGCTGCGAGCCTCGCACCGCGCCGACGGCGCGAGCTCGCTCGGAGCCTGGCATATCATCGGCAGCCCCCGGCGCGGGCGTTAGGCACCGGGCGCGACCGCGCCGCGGGCGTCGTCGATCTCCTTCCCTGCGGCAAATTTGACGTAGTCAAATGTCGTAAAGCGCCACGCAGCCGCGCACCGGTAAGCGTGGCTGCTGGACGACTGTGTAACTCAAGTAATCGCTCCATCCAGCCGATCTGTGCACCTGACATGGCGAGACGGGGGTCGAGCGTTGCGCAGGACAACGGCCATGCGCCGGCTTCGATCGCGCCGCCGGCGGATGAGCTGCGTCGTCTCGGGGAGGCCCTGGGGGCTCGCTCGGCTGAGGTGGTTCAGCGGACGGTGGACCGTACGATTCGATCGGGCGAAGTTGTCGATTCCCTGATCCAGGAGAGCTTCGAGCAGATCTGCAGGCAGACGACGCCCGCCGTCGCGCGTTGGATCGCCGGCGAGGGTCTCGAGGTCACGGTCGAGTCGAGCAAGGAGAAGCTCGAAGATCTTCGGCGAGCTCGCCGCGCACCGAGCGGCATCGCTGCACGAGGTCACGAGGCGCAGCATCTGGTGGCGCAAGGTGATGGCCGAGGTGCTGCGCGAGTGCGCGACCGAGCTGGAGGTCGGCCAGGAGGCGCTGCACACGGCCCTGGACATGCTCCAGGTGAGCCTCGAGTTCAGCTTGCTGCGGGTGTGCGAATCCTTTGAGGCTGAGCGCAGGCGCACCGATGAAGAGCTCACCCGGCGGGAGGAGGAGCTCGCGTTCCTCGCCACCCACGACCCGTTGACGGAGCTCCCCAACCGAACCCTGATCCTGGCGCGCCTCCAGGGGATGCTGGCGCGCTCGGCGCGCACGCAGACGCCTACGTCGGCACTGTTCATCGATCTGGACGACTTCAAGAGCGTCAACGACACGCTCGGCCACGCCGTCGGCGACGAACTGCTCGAATCGGTGGCGGCGAGGCTGAAGGGCGTCGTGCGCCAGGCGGACGCGCTCGGACGCCTGGGCGGGGACGAGTTCGTGGTGATCGCCGAGGAAGTCTCGCCTGGCGCCGGCGTGGAGTTGGTGGCCGAGCGCCTGCTCGCCGCGCTGACACCCCCCTTCAAGCTCGGCGAGAACAAGGACATCTGCCTGACGGTGAGCGCGAGCATCGGCATCGCCGCCGGCCAGCGGTGCTCCGCGGGGGACCTCCTGCGTGACGCCGACATCGCCATGTACCGAGCGAAGTGGGACGGCAGGAATCGCTATGCGGTGTTCGAGACCGGGATGCAGGAGACCGTCCAGACCCGGGTCGAACTCGAGGCGGACCTGCGCGACGCGCTCGAGAGACAGGAGTTCCTGCTCGCCTATCAGCCCACGGTCGATCTCGGTGAGATGAGGCCCACGGGCGTGGAGGCGCTCATCCGCTGGGAGCACCCCGTGAGAGGCCTCGTGCAACCCGACGCGTTCATCCCGCTGCTCGAGGAGACCGGACTGATCACGGAGGTCGGGCAGTGGGTGCTCGAAGAGGCCTCCCGCCAAGCCGCCGCCTGGCAGCGGGCAGGACGCAAGATCATGATGGCGGTCAACGTCTCCGGACGCCAGCTCGAAAGCGACGCGATCATCGTCCACATCGAAGATGCGCTCGCCCAGAGCGGCCTCGATCCGGCGGCGCTCACGATCGAGATCACCGAGACGACCCTCATGCGCAACGTCCAGGAGACCGCCGAGCGCCTTGCCGCGATCAAGAAGCTGGGCGTCCGCGTGGCGATCGACGACTTCGGAACCGGCTACTCCTCGCTTGCGCACCTCCAACGCTTCCCCGTCAACGCGCTGAAGATCGACCGGTCGTTCATCACGGGACTGCAGAACAACAAGGAGGGCGAGACGCTGATCCACACGCTCGTGCAGCTCGGCAAGGCGCTCTCGCTCGAGACCTTCGCCGAGGGCATCGAGGTGCAGCACGAGCTCTCACTGCTCAGGGCGGAGGACTGCGACAGCGGACAGGGCTTCCTGTTCGCGCGGCCGTTGGACGCCGCCGCCACCGAGGCATTCTTCGAGCGCTGGTCAGAGGAGGCCGGGGGTGGCACGCCCGGCGGCGCCGGCCGCGGCAAGGCGGGCCGCGCCGGCGAGGGCAAGCCAGCCAGGCCGACGAGGCGCACGACCAAGACCTCGGGGCGCACGGCGAAGGCATCGCGGCGGGCGACCAAGCCGCCGTCGCCTGCGCGCTGAGCCGTCCTCAGCGGGCCCGATCGCTCAGCGGGCGGTGAGTTGGGCTTTTGTGATTGACACGATTTGCTCGATCTGCGGCTCCTCGCGGGTCGCGATCGCTACCCACTGAAGCGCGGCGGCTACATGGACCGCGACGTCGATGCGCTCCCGGATTCTCCGTGCGTCTGGCGCCCGGTGCGTCTCATCGACCACAGCACGAAGTTCCTGCGCGATGATCTCGTGAACCGCGCCGTGCTCTCGTGTCAGGATTCGTAGTGCCAGTTGAGGCTCTCGCTCGATGAACGCGCGAACCGGCTGTGCGTTGACGGTCGCTTCCAGCACAAGACCGAATACGTCGAGCACGCGGGCGAGGCCGTTCCCGTTGGCCTCGCCGCGCGCCCACGTCAGGAATTCGCGGGCTCGCTCCGCGAGTATCTGCTCGTGGAGCTGCTCGCGTGAGCTGAGCCAGCGATACAGGGTCGCCCGTGACACCGCGAGTCGCTTGGCCATCGCGCCCATGTCCACGCGGGCCCCACTCAGGAATGTCGCGCGCGCGAGGTCCATCGCATCGCGCGGTGTGGCGCGATGAAAGTGGGGCAGGGTCGGGAGCGGGTCGCCGGGCCCGACAAGTCTCTCGGCCACTGGTGGTGGGGTCGCTCTGATCGTCGCCATGCCCTCTCCGTTAGCTGTGAGGCCGACTACTTCTCATCCGCAGCATAGTCGTCGGCGCGACGAAAGGACAGTTCCCATGCTAAGCCATCTGAAATGTAGTTGAAAGATCTATGAACGCAACGTTTTGACATTTGTCGCATGAGCTGGTAGCGTCTCGCGCCGCCGCAAAAGCGGCAGCCTCGTGCGGCCATCGAGTGCTCGCAGGAGGCTCCATCAAGCAACTCAAGGGGAGTCTCGGATGAGAGTGATCAGATCAAAGGGCCGCTGGCACGCGCTCGCCGTATTCGCGCTGGCATGCGCGATGTTGGGCGCGACAGCCGCCGGCGCGTCGGCCGACGAATACACGAAGGAATATGAACACGCCTACGAAGTTGGGGTTCAGGGCTACATCTACGGGGAGCCGCTGCTGAACATGCAGCGCCTCTACCAGAGCAACACGAGTGTGACGGTGCCGGATTCGATCGGCGACGCCCCCGCGAACCAGTGGTCGCATTTCACCGAACTCGCCACCACCAAGGAGGGCGAGATCATCGCGCCCAACGCCGACACTCTCTACTCCTACGCGTGGCTGTCGCTGAAGCCGCAGCCGATCGTCGTGCACGTGCCGGTGGCCGGCCGCTTCAACGTCGTCCCGATCATGACCCCCTATGAGGAAAACATCGGCAACATCGGCGAAGACGCCTCCGGGATGCTAGCCCCGGGCAACTACGTGATCGCCGGACCTGGAAGGTATTCGGGTGAGGAAGAAGTGCAGGGCATGAAGATCATTCACTCACCGTATGACCGCGTCTGGCTCGTCGCCCGCACGGTCGTCAACAGCAAGGAAGACACGCCCAACGCGGTCTCGATCCAGGCCGAAGAGAAGCTCGTGCCGCTCAACCGCTGGAAGAAGGAAGGCCTCGACTACCAGCCACCGGCACCCGAAAAGGAAGTCAAGACTCCGATCGAAACCAAGGTTCCCGGCACGCAGCCGGGCGAAGAACCGCTCACCTACTGGACCGCCCTCGGAGCGGCGCTGAAGCAATTCAGGCCGCCGGCCGCCGATGGCCCAGAGCTCGAACAGCTCAAGAGCGTCGGTATCGGGCCGGGCAAATCCCCTGCCAACAATGCGAAGCTCAGCGCGGGCACTCTCGCCGGGCTGCGCGCCGCGGTGGCTGCCGGGCCCGGAGCGGTCGCGACGCACTTCAAAGAACTCGTCGCGGCGGGCTTTGAAAAACACAACGGCTGGGGCGTCACGCCGGTCGGTGTCTACGGCACGAACTACGCGCTGCGCGCAGTCGTCGACCAGTACGGGCTGGCGGGTCTGCCGCCGAACATCTCGATCTATCCGTTCGCGACGACCGAACGCCACGGTGTCCCGCTCAACGGCAGCGCGACGCGGTATGTGGCGCACTTCCCGGCGAGCGACTTCCCGGTGCCGGTGCAGGCGTTCTGGTCGCTGACGATGTACTCGACGACCGGGTTCTTCGTCGCCAACCCGCTCGAACGCTTCACGCTCGGCAACCGCTCGAACCTGCACTTCAATGAAGACGGTTCGCTGGACATGTACCTCCAGAGCGAAGAGCCGACGAGCGAAGCGAGCCTGGACAACTGGCTGCCCGCCCCCGCTGGGCCGTTCCAGCTGATCATGCGCCTATACGGGGTCAACGAAGAAGACATCAACCCGATCTTCGAGGGCGCACCGGGCAGTTGGACGCCCCCGACGATCCTGCCCTGCCTTGCCAGCGGCAAAACCGCAGCCGGCTGGAACTGCGCCACCTAGCGGTCGCGCAGCCTCAACAGCAGTCCGAACCACGCGGACGGCCGCCCTCCGAGGTGGCCGTCCCGCCGTGGCGTGACCCTCCACCACACCCCAACGCCAACGCGCCAGAAACCAACACCCGACGCACCATCCAAGCGGCGAACGGGTCTCGAACCCGCGACCTCAAGCTTGGGAAGCTTGCGGGCATCGAAGCTCTTGGATAAGCACTCGATCCGAGCGCTGACGAAAGTCCCGGCTGGCGCTGCCGCGCGCCTGTTCCCCCTCTGGCACCGAAAATCGTGGGCGGAACCGAAGCTGGCAGCGGCAGCACGAGCGCGAGCATCCTCAGCCAGAGCGATTGTCACGCGGCCGCGACCATTGTCGCCTCGAGCTGGCGCCGCGACTTCCTGCTCGCCCTGATCGGCTCGCTCGTCGCGGTGGGCATCCACATGATGTTCCAGGCAATGGTCGAGGCAGCGCCCGGACGCCGGCGTGGGCAGGGGCACACGGCAGGCGCGGGAGCCGAAGCGGGAGAGGAAGCGAGCAGCGCGGAAAGCTAGAGGGAGGCGCACGACGGGCTGCTTCTTTCGGCTAAGCCCCCTGCCGTGGGCGACAGCCAGCGACGCTGCTCGGCGAGGACGACGTGCTTAGTCTTGGGCTGCAAGCAGGAGTCTGCGAGCCCCGGGAATATGTAGGACAGCTCAGAGCGGTCCCAGCGGGCGGGACTGCCGCTGTGGAAACTCCAGTGTTTCTGACTGGATTTCCTGGATCTCGAACTATGGTCTGTTTACCAGACATGGAACTTCCCTCCAGGGAGGCATCCGAGGACAAGACAGGAAGCAGATACCAATGCCCGAAACGAGTTCATCCAGTGCCAGAGCTGTCAGTGACGGGCAAGAGCCCGCGTGGTCGATCCCGAGTTTGCGTGAGCCGCGCTACTCCCAGTCGCTGGAGCGTGGCTTGGCGATCCTGGGCTGCTTTACCCCGAAGCGTCCCGTGCTCGGGATCGCGGACATCGCCGATGATCTCGGCATGAGCCGCTCCACCACGCACCGCTACGTGATCACGCTGGTGGCGCTCGGATATCTCGAGCAGGGTGCGTCGCGCAAGTACCGTTTGGGGCTGCGCGTGACCGACCTGGGGATGTCCGCGCTGAACTCGACCGGGCTACGCGAGCACGCCCGCCCGTATCTGGATGAGTTGCGCCAGCGGACCTCATATACCACGAGCCTCGGGGCGCTTGACGCGACCGACGTGCTGTTTGTCAACCGGCTGCGCAGCTTCCGCCGCGGCCGCGGGAAAATCGACCTCAACCTCGACGCGGGCTCGCGCCTGCCGGCATATTGCACAGCGATGGGCAAGCTGCTGCTGGCGAACCTCCCAGAGCCCGAGCAGCGTGAGTTGATCGCACAGATGAAGCTCGGTAAGAGCGGCCCGAACACGATCACCAGCAAGAAGACGCTGCGCGAGGAGCTCGACGAGATCCAAGCAGCGGGCTTCGCCGTCGATGACCAGGAGTTCGCCCCGGAGCTCTATGCGATCGCTGCGCCCGTGCGCAACGAGGCACGCGACGTCGTCGCGGCGGTCGGCCTGGCGGCGCATCGCTCAGTGATCTCGCTCGAGGAGCTCGTCGACGCGCTCGGCCCACATCTCGTGTCCACCGCTGACCGTATCTCCGCGCGACTCGGCTACAGACGCAACGACGAGCTAGGCTGATCCCCTTCGCGTCACAGCGAGCCGAACGTCGAACGCGTCCCCGGAACCGGGTCGGGGCCGCCAGGATCATCCAGCTCGCTTCTCCCGACGGCGTCAACGGCGGCGCGCGTGGCTGACCTTGAGAAGGTGCGGGCCTCGCCCGGTGGTGGTGAGTATGCGCTATGCCCGGGCTAGTCGAAGGAGCTCGCAGAACGCATACACGACGCGTGGGTCGAACTGTGTTCCGGAGTACTTAGAGACCTCTGCGAGCGCCTCCTCGACGGTGATCGCGTCGCTGAACGGACGTTGTCTCATCATCGCGACGAACGCGGCGGACACGGCGATGATGCTCGCGCCGAGGGGTATGGCCTCGCCGGCGAGGCGGTCGGGGTAGCCTTGACCGTCGTAGCGCTCGTGGTGGGAGCGCACGAGCTCGGCGACGTCCGCGAGTGACGGTGCCGAGGCGAGGATCCGTCCCCCGATTTCGGCGTGCGTGCGCATGATTTCCCACTCTTCGTTGAAGAGTGGGCCCGGCTTGTTCAGGACGGTTTGTGGGATCGCGAGATTGCCGACGTTGTGAAGACGCCCTGCGATCTCGACGCGTTCCACTTCGTACTCGGAGAGCCCCAGGCTTTCCGCAGTCGCCGTTGCAAAATGGGCGACTCTGTTGAGGTCCTCGAGCACGCCCGGGCTGTGCTCGTTGAGAACCTTCAGCAGCAGGTACAGACCCTCGCGGTTCCGGGCTCCTTGGCCGGCGTCGTGACTCGTGTTGACCGACCTTCCCATCTGTTCCGAATATCGGCACAGCCTGCCGCTCGCCTAAACGGAGTGCGCGAGGTGCTAAAGGCGCTCGCAAGGGCGGTCGATATCGAGCCGAACGGAGGGTTCTCATGGCATATACAGGAACTCACACGCAGCCAGACGAGCAGGAGTTGAAGGAGCTCCCGATCCTCGCCGTCGATGACGAGGAATCAAACCTGCTGCTACTGCGGCTACTGCTCCAGCGGGCGGGCTACACGAACGTCAACGGGACGACGGACCCGTCCCGGGTGCCCGAGCTGTTCGTCGAGACCCGCCCGAGCTTGGTGCTACTCGATCTCCACATGCCGCAGATGGACGGATTCGAATTGATGGAGCGTCTTGGGCCGATGGCCGGCGAGCGTAGGAGCATCCCCTTCCTGGTACTCACCGCGGATGTGACGGAGGAGACCAGGCGGCGTGCCCTCTCAGCAGGGGCCCGCGATTTCCTCACCAAGCCCCTCGATCGAACCGAGCTGCTCCTTCGGGTGCGCAACCTGCTGCAGGTCCAGCAACTCCAGGATCGGCTCTACGAGCAGAACGCGAACCTCGAGACGGAGGTAGCCGAGCGTACTCGCGATCTCGAGCAGGCGCGGCTCGAGGTGCTCGACCGCCTCGCGATCGCGGCCGAGTACCGCGACGACGCTACCCAGCAGCACGCCTCACGGCTCGGGCGTACCAGCGCGCTGCTCGCGCTCGGGCTCGGCCTGCCCGACCGCGAGGTAGAGCTGATCCGGCGCGCCACCCCGCTCCACGACGTCGGCAAGATCGGGGTACCGGACGGGATCCTGCTCAAGCCGGGCAAGCTCACTGACGAGGAGTTCGAGCGGATCAAGACCCACACGACTATCGGCGCCGAGATCCTCTCCGGCAGCGCCAGCCCACTGCTTGTCATGGCGGAGCGCATCGCCCTCACCCACCACGAGCACTGGGACGGCCGGGGCTACCCCGGTGGCCTTGCCGGCGAGCAGATCCCGCTCCCGGGACGGATCGTCGCCGTGGCAGACGTTTTCGATGCTCTCACTCACGAGCGCCCCTACAAGCAACCCTGGCCACTGCACGAGGCGGTCGCTGAGATCCTCAGCCATGCCGGCGGGCAGTTCGACCCCGACGTCGTCAACGCGTTCTCAAAGCTAGACCACGAAACGCTTTTGAGCGCAGAGAAGGAGTGGGAGCCACCCACCAAGCCTTCCCTTACGCGCTCCCAAGTCCGGCTCGCGGGCCATGCTTGACGCGGCGGACACCTCGTGCAAGGCGCCGAGGGGCGCCCTTCCCGGGCGACGGTCGCTGCTGATCGTCACCGGGCTCCTGTTTCTTGGCATCTCAATAGCTGACGTGACCTCCAGTAGCAGTGAGGTTCTGCTCAGCCTCTTGTACGCGCTGCCGATCGTTCTCGTCGCGCTCGAGCTGGGACTGGCGCCCGGACTCGCGGCAGGGACGCTGGCAATCGCCCTGTTCGCCCTGTCGGACCTCGCCGACGAGCAGTTCGTCGGCAGCGTCGGCATCTACCTCGGCCTGGGCTTGGTCTTCCTCGTGCTCGGCGGAGTCGTGGGCGCGCTAGCAGACCATGGACGACGCCTATCTGAAGAGAGGGCTCGACTGTGGGAGCTCTCGAGCGACCTGCTCTGTACCGTGGGGTTCGACGGCTACTTCAAGCGCTTGAATGCTGCCTGGGAGCCGACGCTCGGTTGGACGGCGCAGGAGCTTCGCTCCCGACCATTCATCGAGTTCATCCACCCGGAAGACCGCGAGTGGACCGAGGCCGAGAAGACGAGGCTCACGAGCGCCAGCCACGAGACGCGCAACTTCGAGAACCGTTACCGGTGCAAGGACGGCACATACCGGACCCTGCTCTGGGCCGCCAAGTCGATCCCCGAGGAGGAGTTGACCTACGCGACCGGGCGGGACGTCACCGAGCACAAGCGAGCCGAAAAGAAGTTCCGGAAGCTGTTGGAGTCGGCGCCGGACGCGATGGTGATCGTCGACAGACACGGTCAGATCCAGCTGGTCAACGCAGAGACCGAGACGCTGTTCGGTTACACGCGCGAAGAGCTGATCGGCCAGCCGGTAGAGATCCTGATGCCCGAGCGCTATCGGGCCCGCCATCCCGACAATCGCGACGGGTTCTTCTCAGCGCCGCGAGCGCGGCCGATGGGCGCGGGCCTGGAGCTTTGCGGACAGCGCAAGGATGGGCGAGAGTTCCCGTTGGAGATCAGCCTCAGCCCGTTCGACACCGACGAAGGACTCCAGGCAACGGCCGCAATCCGCGACGTCAGCGAGCGCAAGCTCGTCGAGCAGGCTGCCGAGGTCGCGCGAGCCGAGGCCGAGCAGGCCAACCGGGCGAAGAGCGAGTTCCTTTCCCGGATGAGCCACGAGCTGCGCACACCTCTAAACGCGGTCATCGGCTTCGGCCAGCTGCTCGAGCTCGACGACCTGGATACCAGCCAACAAGAAAGCGTCCTACAGATCCTCAAAGCAGGCCGCCATCTGCTCGAGCTGATCAACGAGGTGCTCGATATCTCACGGATCGAGTCGGGGACGATGTCGATGTCGCTCGAGCCAGTCCACCTGGGAAGCGTGCTCGCCGAAGCGCTATCGCTGATACGGCCACTCGCCGACGAAGCAGAGGTGAGCCTGGCCGCCGACCCCATCGAGCTCGCCGACCTACACGTGCTGGCCGATCACCAGCGACTGAAGCAGGTGCTCATCAACCTGCTCTCAAACGCCGTCAAGTACAACCGGCACGACGGCGAGATCAGCGTGCGCTGCGACGAGCTACCCGACAGCCGCATACAGCTAGCAATCGCGGACACCGGCCGCGGGATTCCGACGAACGAGCTCGAGCGACTATTCGACCCCTTCGAGCGCCTTGGCGCCGAGCGCACCGACATCGAGGGCACCGGCCTCGGACTCGCGCTCTCACTACAGCTGATGAAGGCGATGGGAGGCACGATCACGGCTGAGTCGGAGCTGGAAACGGGCACCACGATGCGAATCGAGCTCGACGGCGCACAGGCGCCACAGGATCAGGCACCCACTCAAACAGCCGTAGCGGCGGTCAACGAATCGCCGAAAGGCACGATCATCTACATCGAGGACAACCTCTCGAACCTGAAGCTGGTCGAGCGGCTCATCGACCACCTTCCCGAGGTCCGCCTGATCCCTGCGATGCATGGAAAACTGGGGCTCGACCTCGCCCGCCAGCACCATCCCGACCTCATCCTCCTCGACCTCCACCTCCCGGATCTACATGGGCATGAGGTCCTTCAGCAACTCAAGCGCGACCCCAACACCGCGGCGATCCCGGTCGTGATGCTCAGCGCGGACGCCACCTCCGGCCAGGTGGAACGGCTGCAGGCCGCTGGCGCAGCCGACTACCTAACCAAGCCGATCGACATCGATCTCTTGCTCAAGACCATTGCGTGCACCCTTTCAGCCCAGTTGACCACGCTGAAGCAGCCGCCACGCTCCGAGGCAGCGTAGATCGAACCCGGTAGGCTGCCTTCTGGCATCCGGGCTGGGTTGCCGAAGCCTACGGAGGCGCCGCTCGCGGCGGTATAGACAAGGGGCCCGCAAGCGTCGTTGGCTGTCTGGCCAGTCATTCCATCTGAGGTCACTTGGCTCGCGGCTGAGTTCGGTGTTCTGACAGTTTCGCATCAGTGAAACGCACCCAGGATCGCCACCAGTGGCCGCGGAGCTTGACTCAGGTGTCGCGCGTTTCGCGAACTGGGTCGGAAGGCCGTGAAGGGAATCTCATAGATTTGCGTCATCCCTCCAGGCCGCCCATGCCCCTTAGCTTTCCGGCGCGGGTATCCGAAACCCGCTTGCTGGAGCCCAAATCTGGCTCAAGTCCTCGTAAGCGGCGAACGGGTCTCGAACCCGCGACCTCAAGCTTGGGAAGGGCGTGCCCTACCTGGGCCCTCTGAGCGGCGATCCGGGCGCCTTTGGCTCTCCAGAGCCGTTCTCGGCGGACAGGGGCAGCGGACAGATGCGGACAAAGTGGGTCATAGGTGATCGACATCTGCTGCACGGGTGCTGCACGGCTACGGGGCGCTCCAGGCGCTCGTGCCCTATGTGGGGCACCGGAGAGCCGCGAGAGAGGCGCCAGACAGCCTACCGGCCCGCCTCTCCCAGACTGAGGCCTCGGCGACGAGGCCTGGGACGAGGAGTGGAGGGACGGCGGCTCAGGCCGCGAGCGCGAGCGAGGAGACGTGCTCGCGAGCTTCGCGCCACAGCTCGTCGTGCGAGCAGCCCGGCGCGTGGCGGTAGCCCCGCAGGGCGAACGAGTAGTGGCGCGAGGCGACCTCCAGGGAGGTGCCGCACTCGGCCACGACGATGCCGGGATCCTCGGAGCGCAGGCGGGCGGTGATGGTGCCGCGCCGCAGGGAGTACTCGGTCGCCTCGGCGATGCCGGCCATGCCCTCGACGTTGGCGGCCACCCACTCGACAGCCGGGCGGAGGAACTTCTGGCCCCACTTGGACTGCTGCTCTTTCGTGTAGTGGACGCCGCCCAGGCGCTCGTCGCGCTTGCCGTAGCGCTTGCCGGCCAGGTCGCCGGGGAGGATGAAGTCGTGGGGCTGCGTCGGGTGCCCGTGGCGCACGAGCAGCCGGCGCCAGTGGGCCAAGTCCTCGAACAGGAGCGAGGGGATGGTCGTCTGGCGCGGGGTCGAGGAGTAGGTCTTGCCTTCGTCCAGGTGCCCGGCGGCGAGCGATTCGAGGATGTCCATGGCCTCCTCGCCGAGCGACGCCCAGCGCAGGGCGAAGGTTTCGCCGTTGCGCGTGCCGAGGCCGTACTGCAGCGAGACGGTCACGGCGTCGCGCCAGGGCAGGACCGGGGAGCGCTGCTTGGTGCGCAGGAGCATGCGGGCGCGGATGTGCTCGACGGCGAGGGCCGAGAGCGCCCAGGACTCGGCGCCCTGCCCCTGCCTCGCGGGACGGGGCTGCGCCGCGACCCCCGTCCCTCCGCGCCGTGAGGAGCGTCGTTTGCTCGTCTGCTGCTCGTTGGCGAGCTTGCAGCCGTTGGTGCGGATCTCAGGCACGAGGTCGGTCACGGCGGCCCAGGAGAGGCAGGAGGAGAGCACCACCCACACGTGCTGACGGTTCGAGAGCGTGATGCCAGCGCGGATCATCTCCTCGCGGTAGGCGCGCGGCGCCTCGGGGCCGTTGAAGGACGCCGCCGGCGCGGCGGCGATGCGCTCGGCGTGCGGGTACGGGGGCAGCGGGCGATGGCGCCTGTCCTGGCCGGGCTCGCCGAGCAGATGGCGGTTGGCCAGGCAGGAGAAGGTCCGGTGGGTCGTGACCGCGAGCCCGCCCTGTGCCTCGGGGCGGTTGTGGTGCAGGAAGAGGCTCACCACCTCGCCGAGCGGTCGCCCTGGCGGCGATGCAGGTGATGGTGCTGCCTGCTCGGTGGCCGCCTGGGAGCCCTTCGCGCCTGTGGTGCCGGCGTGTGCCTCGTCGGCGAGGAATCGGCGCAGGGACTCGATGCCGCGCCGCTCGGCGGCGGAGTAGTCGCGCGTCCATGTGCGCGCCGCTCGCGCGGTCGTGAACGCCTTGGCGCGGGTCTTGCCCTTGTCGTCCCGGTAGCCGATGCGCCAGGACTTGTCCCCGTCCCGGCGCACGTAGGGCCAGGGCTTGATCTGCCACGGTCTCGCCATGCGTAGAGCCCCTGCCCCCTTCGTCCCGTCCTTGGTGGTGCTGCGCGCTCGCGTGCACGCAGGCGGTAGACCGTAGCGGGGCTCACGGGCAGGTGCGGGCCCGGCATTCATGCTCGGCCAAGGTGGCTGAGCCCGTGGGTGCTGGATCGCTCCCGAGCCAAGAATGGGCAAGGCGCCAGCTCGACAAGCTCTGGCGCCTCACCTGACGAACGCGCGAGGGCACTGCTCAACCCCTACTCAAGACCTCGGGCGCCGTCGCTTCCTAGCAGCATTTGTCTCCACCAGGCCAGCGCAGCATATTCGGAACGCTGTCCGCATTCAGCCGGTGAACCCAATCTTGCTATGTGGGCATCGGCTGGAGCTGTCGGGCGCTTGGCCTGGCTCGATGGATGGCGTCCATGCCCGCACGTAGCCTCGCCTCCCCATGAGCGCACCCTCCACTGAGCCCGAGCAGCGCGCCTCGGCGCCGAGCCATGTGACCGATGTCACCGGCGAGGTGCGCGAGGTGAGCCAGACGTGGGGGGACGGCTCCTACGCATGCCCCTTCTGCGGGGCGCCCGTCGTGCCCTCCGACCAGGAGCGGCCCTGTCCCAACCCCTGCTGTGCGGCCAGCCCGTGGGCGGACGCCGACGAGGTGCGCCACCTGCGCCAGGAGGCAGCCGACCGAGAGCGCGAGCGGGCCGAGAGAGCCGCCCGGCGAGCGCTCGCAGACGAGTCCTTGCGCCTCGAACGCGAGCGTCGATGCGCCGAGGTCGATGCTGCCGTCGAGGCCGGCTACTGCGGGCACTGCTTCGCGCGCTCAGGGCATCACCGTCGCGTCCGCCACCGGACACCCGATTACCATGGGAGCACGGATGGCTGACCAGGGGCAAGGAGAGGCCAGGGAGCCGAGGGCATGCTACGTCCAGGCGACGCCTCCCCAGGACGTGAGGGCCGGGGATCGCGTGTGGCTTCGCGGGCGCTTCCACGAGATCTTCGCCGGCGGCGAGCCGGAGTGCCTGTTCGCACGCGACGACGATGGCCAGCCCATCGGCCTCGCACTCGGCGCCGGCGAGCCTGTCCTGCGCGTCGTGCCTGACGAGGAGGCCCAGGCCGACAGGCCCGTCACCGGCCTCACTCGCCGCGAGCGCAGCCTCGTCCTCCTGGGCCTCGGCGCGCTCGCCGAGGAGAGCTCCATCACCGTCAACGAGGTCGTGGCCATCGAGCGGGTGCGTGAGAAGGTGCGCCATCGAGAGCCCGCGCCTCGGCCTCGCCGGCGCGCCAGCATGTCGCGCAGGCCCGATGGCAGCCCTGGGAGCGAGCGATGACCTCCGAGGCCCTGCGCGCCCTCCCCCAAGGCTCCTACGTCGAAGCCCGTCTGAGCGGAGGCGAGCGCGAGACGGTGCGCCTCCTGTCGGTCAAGCCTCCCACCGACGAGGAGCGCCGCTTCGGCCACACCTCGAATCGGGTTTGGGTGCGCCGCTTCCTGGTAGGTGGCTACCTGGACTTCTGGCTGCGTCCGATGGAAGTGCTGGGCGTGACCGAGCCGAGCCCCCGTGTCATGGCCTTCATGGTCGCCATCGAGAACGAGGTCGGCGCGTACCCGCGCGAGGGCGCGGGCTCCGCCAGCGACTGACTCACGGCGCCGAGCCTCGCCGATCGGCGGGCGCTCCTTGTTGCCGATGCACTACGAGCCAGCGGGCCGGAGCGCCGCAGGAAGCTCGCTGAGCACCTGCTGGCCGATCCACTCCGGCGAGCAGAGGTCGTCCAGGGTGAGGGAGAAGCGCCCGAGCAGCACGCCGTTGTCATCCGTCAGGTTGACGAACACCACGGGCTGGGAGCCGTCTGCGCTGAGAGGGACATCCATGTGCTGAGCGTAGGGCAGGCCCCGGACCCGCTCTGTCAGCGCTCGTGGAGATCAGACAAGAGGTGGCAAGACAACCGTCAGTGGCGGCGCATCAAGTCTGCTGCGACGCTGTTGTCCAGGATGGCGGCGTCATTCGGACAAGCGCTCCGCCAGGCCCGAGAGGAGCGTGGCATGTCACTCACCGACCTGGCGCGTGAGAGTGGCCTCTACTGGTCGGAAATCTCGGCCATCGAGCGGGGCGTGCGGCGCAACCCAGGCCTGGAGAAGGTCGTCGAACTCTCCCGTGGCCTCGGCATGACGCCCTCGGAACTCGTCGCGCTCATGGACGGGCCCGCACCAGCCCGGCGAGCAGCCTGAGCCGGCGCTGGCGAGCAGCCTCCTTCTCCGGCACGGTCGCAGCGCCAGCGCGCGATAAGTGTGCCCGCCCGGCCTGGCACACTTATCGCGATGCCGAAGATGACTTACATCAAGGGCGTTGGCTACGTCCGTGCTGGCTCCTGGTCCACGAAACCTGCCGTCGAGAAATGGCGCCTGACGGAACAGCAGCTCAAGTCGGCCTCGCACGTCATGGTCCGCCGTCTCTCCCATCTCCTGTTCGAGGAGGGGTCGGAGTACTCGCAGGCCGCCAAAGATGCCTATGAGGACACCATCGTGTGGGAGCTTGAGCACTTGGCCCGGCAGATCGACTCCCTCCTCAAGAAGTTCCCCAAGGAGCGTCGCGCCAAAGCCCTCGAACAGGTGACCGGGCGCACGCCCGAGGAGGCTGCTGAGTTCCTGGCCAAGGCCAAGGAGATCCGGGACTCGATGTAGCCAGGCCGGCCCCACGCAGAGGTGCCGTGGATGCGGTTGGCGAAAAGTCGGGCGCGGGAGTCGGCGAGGCCTATGCTCCAGAGGCCGCACCTTCGGCGTGTTGTTTTTATTTCTGACGGTCTGACGGTCACCCCCTGTTTCGTGGTTGGAACTCCTGGGGGTGGCCGTTGGTCGTTAAGCGCACATGGTGCCGGCGGGTGGACCCCAAGGGCACTCGCCGCGACGCTCGATTCAAGCCCCACCTTGACGCTGTCGATCTAGAAGGTGGATGTCTGCCTCGCCCTCCACCCGCTCGCGGCGGGCAGGGCTCGCCAAGGCCCTCCTCGCTGCCATCCTGGCCCTCGGGGCCACGCTCGCGCTGGCCACGAGCGCCAGCGCCTCTCCAGGGACGCTCGTCGGGGAGCCGAGCCTCCAGCCTTCCAGCCTCTCGCTCATGCCTGAGGCCGACCCCCTGGAGACCGGCACGTGGGGCTCTCCGGCGCGCATCGACGACGCCCCACAGGGCAACGCCGTCACTGCCATCTCCTGCCCGTCAACCTCCGTCTGCGTGGCCGGGGACGACCACGGCGACATCATGGCCACGACCGATGGCGGGAGCACCTGGAGCGCGCGGAGCGCCGTCTCCTCCGCCGGCATCACGGCCATCTCGTGCCCGACCACATCCTTCTGCGCCGCCGTCGATGCCGAAGGCAGCTCCTGGACCTCGACCGACCCGACCTCGGGGGCCGCAGCCACCTGGGAGCAGGCGCAGACGGGCGCCGTGGGCCTGCGCTCCGTCTCCTGCGCCTCGGAAGCCCTCTGCGTCGCCGGCGGGTACGACCACAACGCTGGCGCGGGCATCAACGAAGGTGTGACGGCCACGTGGGATGGCAGCTCGTGGGGCCCGCTCGTCGTGGTCGCCCCCTACGCCCCGGTGGCGGCGATCTCGTGCCCGAGCGCGTCCCTGTGCCTGGCCGTCGCCGGCGGCCCGAGCCCACCGCACGACGCCAACTCCATCTCGACATCGACCGACGGCGGGGCCACTTGGTCCGCTCCAGTCGAAGTCGATGGCGAAGAAGCCGCTGGGGCCGACATCACGGGGCTCTCCTGCGCCTCAGAAGCGCTCTGCGTCGCGGTCGATGACCAAGGCCAGGCCCTCGCCTACAGCGCCGGCACCTGGTCGGGCCCGGCGCTCGTCGATGGGAGTGCGCCCCTGACAGCCGTCTCCTGTGCCCCTGTCTCGTCCGCCTGCGTGGCCGTCGATGGCGACGGCGCTGTGCTCAGCACAGGCGACGGTGGGAGCACCTGGTCGGCCCCCGCGAGCGTGGGAGCCCGAGGTGCTGGCGAGGCCGTCTCCTGTCCCTCGTCCTCGTGGTGCGTGCTCGGCGACGGGGCCGGCGACGTGCTCATCGACTCAGGAGGCATATGGGGCTCTCCCGACTACATCGACCCGGTGGGTGCCGCCCTGGCCGGCGTCTCCTGCACAGACAGCCTCTGTCTGGCGGTCGAGGCGGGTACCCGCGCGCTGGCCTCCACTGACGCCGACTCGTCCTGGAGCTCCCCTGCTGCCACCGGCGCCCCTGGCAACCTCACTGGTGTCTCCTGCCCGTCGATCGCCCTGTGCGTGGCCAGCGCCCAGGAAGGGGCCATCCTCACGACGGGAGACCCCGAGGACGGAGCTGCGGCGACCTGGGAAGCCAGCGAAGCCGACAGCGCCAAGGGAGCAGACCTGGTGGGAGTCTCGTGCCCCTCGGCGACCCTGTGCGTCGCCGTCGAAGCGGAAGGCCAGGCCGTGGCCAGCGAGGATCCGGCCGCAGGGGCCACCGCCACCTGGACGCTGAGCCTTGCCGACCCCAACGGAGGGGTCACCGCCGTCTCGTGCCCCTCGTCCCATCTGTGCGTGGCGGTGAGCGAAGGGGGCGAAGCGTGGACGACGACCTCTCCGGGCACCGCCTCGGCCTGGGTGCAGGACGCCGCGCTCGCCGGCGAAGCCCTCCTGGGCATCTCATGCCCCTCGGAAGGCCTGTGCGTGGCGGTCGGGAACGGAGGCGAAGTGTGGACGACCACCGATCCTGCCGCCGGGGCCTCAGCTCACTGGGCCGATGCCCACCTCTCTGACACGGGTCGGCTGACGGCCATCTCCTGCCCGAGCACGTCGCTCTGCGTGGCCGTCGGCGACGAAGGAGAAGCCCTGCTGAGCACCGACCCCGCCGCAGGCACGGCGGGCGCCTGGAGCGCCGCCACCGACATCGACGGCGACGTGAGGCTGACAGCGGTCTCCTGCTCCACGGACTACTCCTGCGTGGCCGTCGATGCGGAAGGGAACGCCGTCGCCTACTCCGCCGTGGTGCCACCAGCTCCCATCTCCGCCCCCGTCGTCTCCGGCACGCCTGCCGTGGGCCAGTCTCTCTCCACGACCACCGGCTCCTTCTCCGGCACCGGGCTCTCCTACTCCTACCAGTGGGAGGACTGTGGAGCGGAAGGCGCCGGCTGCGCGGCCATCGCCGGCGCCATGAGCGCGAGCCACGTCGTGACGGACGCCGACGTGGGCCACGAGCTGGTCGCCGAGGTCACCGCGACGAACGGCGGTGGCGAAGCGAGCGCGAGCAGCGCTCCGACTGGCGTCGTGCCGAGCCCGGCCTCACCGTCGCCCTCTCCCTCGCCAGCGCCCACAGGCGGAGGCTCCCCGCCTCCCACGAGCACGCCTCCAGGCTCGGCGCCGGTCGCCCCACGGCTGAGGCGCCCCGTCCTGCTCACGAGGCTCACTCTCCGGGGGCTCGCGCGCCTGCACCTCGTCGTGGTCGTCAACGCCGGCAGGTGGGGCGGCGCGGCCCCGCTGCGGTGGGCCTACCAGTGGCAGCGCAAGGTGGGTGGGCGTTGGGTCTCGATCGCCCGTGCCACGCGCCCAGCGCTGCGCCTGACGGGCACGGACGGAGAGGTGCGCGTGGTCGTGACCGTCACCGGCCCCGGCGGCAGCACTCAGAGGGCATCGTGGGCCTTGCGGATGCGACGGCGCTGAGGGAGTGAGGTCTTCGCAGCAGTGCTGCGAAGAGTTGGCGAGAGCCCTACGAGTGCTCGGCCACGAGCCGGAAGCAATGCCGGCAGGGCTTGCGCTCGCCGTGCCGCCACTCGGAGAGGAGCACGGCCTGGGAGTCCTGTTTGGTGCCTCTGCCTGTGCGCTTCCTGCCACAGACCGACTGCCAGGGCGCAGGGCCCTGTGAGGCGTCGGACAGGTGCAGGCCCGAGAGGACGGCCAGCGCGCTCAGCCCAGCGCCGTTGTACCTATGCCAGCCAAAGGCGACATAGCCCTCGGGGATGCGGCCCTCGGCGATGAGGCCGGGGCCGGTCTTGCCACCTGTGGTCGTGCCGTCTGTCTCCATGCCCGCAGCATCGCGCACCTCGGGGACGGCAGGCCCGATGGGCGCAGTGCTCGTGTCCCTCCCAGGGTCAGGCCACCGGATCGGCATCCCGGCCCTCCTCTCCCCCGCCCTCCGTGCCTGTGGTGAACTCAAGGCCGAGGCGCCGCGCGAGGTCCAGCGACTCGTCGTAGGTGAAGGTGATGCTGGCGCCGGCGTGCACTGTGCCGAGGCCGAGCGTGGCCGCGATGCCCGTCAGCACCGTCACCCGCTGCGCACGAGCGGCCCGGTCGGCCTCTCCACGCGCGACCATCGCGCTCGTGTTCTCAGTCCAGGGCCAGCACTCGCGGGCGCGGACGATGACCACGCCCTCCTCATCCGTGCGGCGCATGCCGCCCACGTGCCCGAGGTGGGTGCTGAGCACCCGGACGCGGAACCAGCCACGGCGCCCGCTTGACTTCACCTCGGGGTCGAGCACTTCGACACGGGCGACGGCGGTCGTGTTCGACGGCCCCCTGTAGGCCACGATGTCGCCAGCCTTGGCCTCTGAGAAGTTCACGCCCGCCCTCCAGCCGGCAGGCGGTAGCCGGGGCTCGTCGGCTTGCCGCGCGGCCTGAGCATCGGCACCTCCTCCAGGCGACCCGCCTTGACGAGCCTCTTGAGGCGCGCGGTCACGCTTGCGGAGTGGGCACTGCCCTCGCCGAAGCGCGGGATGAGGCCCAGGCCGGTCGCGGCATTCGCCGGGCACGGCTGCGTGGGCCATTGCTCGGGGGTCGGGGCGCTCAGCATCGTGCCGACGTGGCTCGACCCGCGCGCGACGTGTTCGCGGTCGCGCTCAGCGCAGACGCGCACCGCCTCGACGATCTCGTCGTCGGTGACCTCATCCCACGTCTTGGGGCGGTCGCTCATCGCCCGCTCCCTGCCCTCGTCAGCTCGGCGAGGGAGAAGTCCGCCCGCCGTCCCGGCGCCACCTCCAAGGCGACGTGGGTGACGCCACCTCGGCGCAGCCGGCGGACGTAGGAGGCGCTGACGCGCTTGCGCCAGGGGTGGCGTCTCCAGCCCTGGGCCGGTGTGAAGTGCTCGGCGACGACGGGCGTGACCGTGGAGCCTCCCGTTCGGCGCGCGTAGGCGGCGACGAGCGGGATGGGCTGGAGGGAGTGGCTGCTCATCGCGTGCACGCTACAGAAGCCCATGGGCGACATCCTCGCGGGACTCGATCAGGTTCGTAAGGTTCGATCAGGTTCGTAAGGTTCGGTAAGGGCGAGCCTCGCCCTCGGATGCCGCCCGTGCGCTCTGGCATTGATCGATGGCATGGAGCACAGGTGGGACGATGAGCACCAGGGAGGCCCGGTCGGGCCGGCGCAGGCGCACGCCATCGCCGCACGCTCGCTGCGCGAGTGGCTGACGAGCGTGGGAGCAGGCGAGCGCGGCAGCGTCCTGCGCGAGCGCCAGTGGCTCCGCCCCTCCGTCTGCGGCGAGATCATCGTCGCGCCCGAGTGCTTCCGCTCGGGCCTGTGGCTGCCCACGCCTCCCTCTACTGCCCGCAGCACGCCTTGAGCCTGCGCCCTGAGCCACAGGGACAAGGCCCGTTCCAAGTGGGCGCCAAGGCTCGCAGGCCTGGCGCCACTGGCGCGCTCCCGACGAAGGCGTCGCGCAGGGCGCTCATCGTGCCGGCGAACTCGACGGGGAAGGGCACGTCGTGGGCCAGGAGCCGCATGGCCCACAGGCCCCAGGCTTCGTCGGGCGTCGGCGCATAGTCGAGGTTGCCAGCGCGGAGCCTCAGCAGCCGGCGCGCCAGGGCCTCGGTGGAGGGGTCGTCGCAGACGACGACCACGAGCGGCGGGTCTCCGATGCGATCGAAGGCCGTGATGGAGCCGGCCATCTCCTCCAGGTGCTGCGAGCACAGCAGCTCGCGCAGGGCGAAGGCCTGCTCGACGCTCTGGCACAGGGCGCCGCTCACCCCACCCGGCGACTCCCAAGGGCTCGTGGCCGTGTTGAGGCCGCGCACGAGCGCCACCTCTTCGCGGACGAGGCCGTCCCTGCCGCCACGGGCGCGCGCGGCCCGGTCGTGGCCGTCCCTCGCCCTCTCCCGACGCCGGCGTGCCTGCTCGCAGCGCTCGATGACAGCGTGGCAGGCGCTCTCCGGGAGCGGGACCGGCAGGCCCTCGCCCCAGTCCAGGCGCGCCACGTAGCAGGAGGCCGCCTCGTCCTCGGCTCGGGCCACGAGGATGTGCCCCAGCGCCCTCGACTGGAGGCGCAGGACGGAGGCGTGCTCGCCCATGTGGGCCGTGATGTGCCGGAAGGCGCGGGCACAGCCCTCGTCCGACTCGTAGGCACACGGTATGAGCCAGGACTTCGTGGTGGTGATCGGCTCAGGCTCGCCCTCGGGCACGAGCGCGATCGTAGGGGATCGGGTCGCCTGGGTCTACTGGCCGTCAGACGGAGGCGAGGGAGTGGCCTCGCCGGCAGCCTGGCCCTCTCCCTTGGCACGGGCCTCTCTGTGCTCCAGTTCGGAGGCCCGGCCCAGGATCTGCGTCATCGACATCCCCAGGGCCTCGCCGAGGCGTGCGACCTCGGTGACGGTCGGACGAGGCTTGCCCTGCTCGATGCCGCGCACACGGGCCGTGGGCATGCGCACCTCCTGCCCAAGCTCCCGGCGGGTGAGCCCCCTGCGCTCACGGGCCTCGGCGAAGGCCTGTCCCAGGTGCAGGAACGACGGTGGCCAGCCATCCTCGCTCATCCGGCCCACCCCACCGCCCCTCTCAGGGCCAGTGGGCGGCGCAGGATGCTGACGAGAAGCCGTGGACAGGGGCTGGCGACCCTGGGATGCTCGTCGGCATGGCGGAGCCCCTGCCCAAGCGCATACGCCGTCTGAGGGAGAGCCGGGGCATGTCCCAGGAGGAGCTTGGACGGGCCGCCGGCGTGCATCGGACCTACATCTCCCACATCGAGCGCGGCAGGCGCCCCAACCCGACCCTCGACATCCTGGTCCTCATCGCACGCGGGCTGGAGATGCCTGTGAAGGAGCTTGTGGGCGACCTCGCCGAGCCGGCGTCGAAGGGCGAGGAGAGGGCCAGCGTGTGGAAGGCCACACGGGCACGGGCTGCGAGCTGGCATCGACTCGGCGGCTCCAGGGAGTCAAAGGCACCTAATAGTGACAGGTGACTCGCTGTGGATGCCAAAGGCGACCCAATTGGTACAGGCGCCTCCCAACCCGACCTAATACTCACAGCACATGGGACTCAGAGAGCAGTTGGCCCAGGGCCTTCACACCCCCTCCCCTCGCCTCCTTGCTCTCTCGGGCACGAGCAGCAGGGCCCATACACCGCATGGACAAGCCATTCTCTCCCCTCCGTGAGGGTTTCTCTCGTCCGCGAGCGTGAAAACGTCGTGCGCCGTGCCCGAGGCCGTTATGCTGGCGCCCACGTGCTGCCGGGGGGATGGGTAGACTGAGGCTGGGGAGACGCAGGAGAGGTATCACCTGCATCAAGGCGAGGACAGGCTTAAGGACGAGAGTCCAGGGGTAGGCCGCCTCAAAGGGGAATCAGGGCTGAAAGGCCGAAGGCTCAGACGTCCTTGGGGCGGCGGGCCTGCCCTGCTGGTGGTGAGAGGCCCAGGCGGCTGCGTGCGCCTGGGCCGAGGCATTTGGGGCCGGAGGGCCAGCCGGGCAGAGGGGTAGAGGTGGCGAGCCAAGGGAACCGAGGGGGTGGCGTTCTTGGGGGCGTTGGGGTCTGTTCCCAGACATGGCTTGGGGCGGCGCGCCGCCGAGGCACCGATGAAGGCAAGAACGCCATGCTGGGGTGGCAGCCTCCCGCAGCCTTGGGGCATGAGGCGCGTGCATGTGGCCGGGGCCAGTCACACAGACCAGGATCTGGGCGCGTCGCCGGCGTTGGCGAGCCCGTCCCTCCCTCCTGAGAGGGCTGTCACCGAGGGGGCTGGAAGCACGGCGCGGCGCACGTGGAGCACGCCCCTCCGGCACCTCCTCGGCCTCGACCCGCTCCTGGGCCTCGTCGGCCTCCTACTCGTGGCAGTGGCCGTGTGCTCCCTCGTCGTGGCGCGCGGCCTCGCGCACGAGCCTGGACAGGCAGCGGTGGTCACCTACTCCTGGCGGGCCCAGCCTGACGGCACCTGGCCGTCCTACAACAGCCAGTGGGTGGGCCGAGCGGTGCAACCCGCTCATCCTCGCTCGGGCGCCTATCGCTCCGTCTCGGGCACGTGGGCCCAGCCGACGATCGCCGTCCCGAGCTCCGGGGAAGGCTCGGTCTCGACGTGGGTGGGCATGGACGGCGCCGGCGCCGGGCCCGGGACTGTAGAGCAGGTGGGGACGACCGTGCGCTACGAGCCCTCCCAGGGCCTCTCTGAGCCCCACGTCGAAGCCTGGTGGGAGATGGACCGCGAAGTGCGAGAGGGCGGGCGCCTGGTGGTGCCACCTGACGCCTACCCGCACCCCATCGCCATGTCCATCAGCCCCGGCGACGAGATGGCCGCCTCCGTGACCTACCTCGGCCACGGCGAGTTCCGCCTCTCCCTGCGCGACCTCACTGCCGCCGCGAGCGCCCACGTGAGCGCGCCCACCTCCTGGACGGGAGCCGAGCGTGCGGCGGGGCCGACTGAGCGCTCCTCGGTCGAGTGGGTCGATGAGGTCAAAGGCTCGTCCCCCTCCATGCCCGAGGCCACACCGACTGTGTGGTCACAGACGGCCTACGAGTCCCAGGGGGCCTTCTCCCAGGACTTCTACCCGATGGCGCTGCATGACCCCTTCACCGGGCAGAGCGCGACTGTGACGACGCCTCTGAGCGCCCGTGGCGCCTTCTCCGTCACCTTCTCGGGCTCAGGCGCCAGCGACGACTCCTGAGCGGGCTTCCTGGCCTCTCTCCGTGCTGGGAGCCGCATCTGTGCCTCGACGCCCTGGAGGGGGTGTCCCTGTGCCGGACAGGCAGGGGATCATTGCCTGATCGCGCCAGGATTCCTGGCGTCTCCCGGCCAGGATTCCTGGCGTGCAACGCCTCCTAAGCGGGGTCGGTGGCCAGGCGGCGGATCAGGCGCGCTTGGCGCCAGGCCCACCAATCGGCAAGCTCCTGCCGGTCCACCGGCAGGCCCTCATCGTCCTCGACATCGGCGAGGTGCCCGAGCCCCAGGACGATGGGCAGGAGGGTGCCCTCGATCGGCGAGATCGCCCCGTTCCCCATCAGGAGGGCGAGCCCGTCCTCAGTCGTGACAGAGCCCGCCTCGTCGATGAGCCACAGGTCGTGATAGTCGCGCAGCGTGCCCCCGGCACCGATGGCCTTGAGAGCCGCAGCCACGAGGCCCTTCTGTGAGCCCACAGGCACGTCGCATCGTGCGCCGCCGGGCATGGCCGGGCGCTGTCGGTCGCGCTCCTGGTCGAGGGCCAGGTTGCGCCCCAGGGCCCGCACGCGCTCGGGGAAGCCGCGCCCGAGGGAGCCTTGGCGCCAGTCACCGGGGCTCAGGTGCTCGGCGCCCCAGGCCAGGGCCTCCGTGTCCAGGCGCGTGAGCAGTCGATGGGCGATGTAGGAGCCGCCGTGCTCGACGACGAGCTGTGAGGGGGCCGTGTTCCAGAAGACGTGCAGCAGGCGGCGCGCCACCACCTCTCCGGGCCTCGGTGCCCGCTCTGGTGGCTCGACGGCGCGCAGGAGCGGGCTGAGGCTCAGCCAGCCCTCCGCCTGGCGCTCAGCACGGATGAAGCCCTCGTCCCAACGACGCCCGGTGAGGCTGCCTCGGCGCGCGAGGCCCCTGTCCTCAAGCGAGGCGACGGCGCGCGTGGCCCCGTCGAGCGTGAGGCCGGCCTGGTAGGCGACTGCCTGCTCGGACGCGAGCCCGAGGGGCGCACGGGCCAGGGCACCGAGGGCCTTCGTCTCCGTGGGGCTCAGGTCGGGCACGCCCCGATCCTGCCTGACATTCCGAGGGGCCGCCTGGCCCTCGCCTCGGCGTGGGCTCAGTGCTCGCTCAGCTCCACGCCGTGCTCGCGCGCGACGGCTTCCGCCTGGGGGCGCGTCATGTAGCCCAGGTCGCGCAGTCCGGGCGAGGACTCGGACTCGTCCGGCCCGGCGACGGGCACGTGATAGACGACCGCGCCCGAGGGGCTGACCTCTCCCTCCCCCTCGTGGGCGGCATCGAAGGCGGCGTTGTCCAGGACGAACACGCTGCCTATCTCCTGGCCGCGCGCGTTGCGCCCGAAGTACTTGTACGAGACCTGGATGTTGGGCACGGCCCGCTCGGTGCCCTCCGCTGCGTCGCTCGCGGCGGAGCCGACCTGCGCGCCGGCCTGTCCCTCTCCACCCTGGCCCTCGCGGGCCTTCTGCGCCGCCATGCACTCTTCACACCACTCGTTGGAGACAGGCGCGAACCTTTTGGCCAGCGCCCGCGTGTCGTGCTCGCAGACGCCGTTGTGGGGCGCCTCGTCGGTGCCACGGCAGACGGTCTCGTAGATGGTGCGCTCGCCCTGCTCGCCAGCGGCGGGAGCGACGCGACGGACGACTTCGACCATCGTGCCGGTCTCGCGGGAGAGGCGTTCCTGGAGGACTTCTCGTGTGGGGTCAGTGGTCATGCCCGGCAGTGTTGATCGGGGCGCGGACGTCTGCCTGCGCGCCCGTCAAAGCCTCCGTTGGACACGACTTGGACAGGCAGTGGACACGAGCTGGACAGACGTGAGGTGGGTGCGCCGTGGTGCCCGCGCCAAGTCCCTCGGTCCACGCGAGACACGCGCGAGACAGTGGCGAGACAAGCCCGAGGCAGGCGCAGCGCAGACGCCAGGCCTGGCCCTCAGCCGACGAGCTGCAGGCGAGGCCGAGGCTCGCCTGAGACCGCCGCCCGCGCCTCGCGCCACACGATGTCGAGGGGCTGCTTGGCGGCGCGGCGGTATTCCCTCAGCGCGAAGGAGTAGTGCTCGTCGAGCATGGCCAGGCTCGTGCCGGCCTCGGCGACGACGATCTGCGGATCCTCGGAGCGCGTGCGGGCGGTGATGTTGCCGCGCCGCAGGGCGTACTCGGTCGCGCCCTTGATGTCGGCCAAGGCCTCGACCTCGGCGGCCACCTTGGCCACCGCCGGCGAGAAGTACTTGGGCCCCCACTTCTGCGCCTGGTTGAAGGAGCAGTGGCAGGCGCCGTCGCGCGGGTCATGCACGCCCCACCGGGGAGCGGCCAGGTCGCCAGGGATGATGAAGTCCTCGGGCCGTGTCGAGTGGCCGGCCTCCTGGAGCATCAGGCGCCAGTGGGCCAGGTCGTCGAACAGCAGCGACGGGACCGTCGTCTGGCGCGGCGTCGAGTTCCAGGTCTTGCCTTCGTCGAGCTTGGAGCCCATCGTCAGCGCTTCGAGGATGTCCATGAGTTCCCGGCCCAGGCAGCGCCAGCGCAGGGCGAACACCTCTTGGTTGCGGTTGCCGAGCCCGTACTGGATGGAGACGATGGTCGCGTCGCGCCAGGGCAGGATGAAGCGCCTCTGCGTGACGCGGCGCAGCATCATCGCGCGGATGTGCTCGACCGCGAAGGCCGACAGCGCCCAGGACTCGGCCACCTGCCCCTGGCGCGGGGTGCGCCGGTCGGAGGAGGCGATGCCAGCGCCGCCTCGGCGGGCGGAGCGGCGGCGGTTGGTGCGGTTCTCGTTGGCGAGCTTGCAGCCGTTAGTGACGATCTCGGGCACGAGGTCGGAGGACGCCGACCACGAGAGGCACGAGGACAGGGCCTTCCACGACCCCGTCAGATCGGGGGCGCCGGCGCGCAGCATCTCGTCGCGCCAGGCGCGCGGGGCCTCAGGGCCGTTGAAGTCCACTGCCGGGGCCTGGGCCACGCGGATGGCGTGGGGCCAGGGCGGGACGGGCTCGTGGCGGCGGTTCTCCCCCGGCTGCCCGAGCAGGTGGCGGCGCGAGGAGAGCAGGTAGCCCTTGTGCGTCGCCGGCGCCAGGCCGCCCTCCTGGTCGGGGGCGTTGAAGGCGAGGTAGAGCTGCACGACCTCGCCGAGCCTCTTGCCGGGCTTGACCCCGCTGCGCTCGGCAGCGTCGAGGTCGAGCAGGAAGCGCCGCAGGCTCTCGTTGCCCAGGCGCTCGGCCTCCACGTAGCGGTCCTTCCACGACTTGGCCGCGCCTGCCGTGGGGAAGGCCTTGGCGCGGGTGACGCCTTCGTGGTCGCGGTAGCCCAGGCGCCAGGACTTCGATCCGTCGGCGCGGACGTAGGGCCAGGGCTTCTTCCTCCACGGTCTCATCGCTGCTCTCGGGCTCGCTTGCCTCTCTGGGTTCCTTGGCTCTTTGTGGCTCGTCTGGCTCGTGGCTCGTGTGTGGCGCCTCGGCGGCGCCCTTGCGGAGCGCACAGTAGGGAGCCTCGGCGACGGGATCAAGCCCGCCGGGATGGCGCCTGTGCGCCCATGTGCTCTCATCGGCAGGGTGGGGCGCGACCCTCAGTGCCGCAAGCCCCGGCTGGACGGATGTGGACGCTCGTGTCTCGGACGCGAGAGGCCCACCTGGCAGCAGTCGGCGAGGGCGCAGGCCAAAGCCGCGCGTGCTCTTCCTGGACGGAGCTAAGGTCGAGTTGCTTCCAACGTAGGCAAGCCACGAACGGCCCATCTGGGCTCTCGTAAATCCGTCAAGGTCGCCTCCATGAGGCGGCCTTTGGCGCATCAAGGGCGCATGTGCGCGTCCACGGGGGCCGTCACCCTCGCCGCAGACAGGGCGCATCACCGCAGAGAGGTTCGTCCCACCAGTGGTGGGACGAACTGGCGGGCGCCACCACGACCACGGATGGGAGGACGCCTTGCACTCCGAGCCCGACAGGAGTAGACGTCAGCGCACGATGAGCGCGAGCGCGGGAGCAGGCGACGAGACGAGCGCCGATGGAGGCCGGGGCACAGGCGGTGCCGGCGAGGTCACGCTTCCCAGGCGCGGGACGCGCCATCGCCTCACACGCGCGGTTGAGCGCTTCCCGCACTTCGTGGCCCCGGTGGGCGCCACCGGCACCATCACCGAGGCTGACGAGGACTACGTGTGCCTGCGCATGGACGAGCACCTGCCCGGCGCCGAGGAATGGGACAACGAGGTCGTGTGGTCGGCTGAGGACGACTGCGACGAGAGGGGCCAGCCGAAGGCGAGCCCGAGTGCGGCAGCCGCCTTCCGCGCCGGCACCGAGCCGCTGAGCGGCTGACGCCGGCCTTGTCGATGCCAAGGAGTGGCGCGCCGCGCGTGCCTGCGGCACGATCGCCGCATGAGCGTTGAGAGCACGCTGAGCGCGTCGAATGCCTCTGTGTCGGGGGGGGGCTTGACGGGCCGCGTGATCATCGACGTGCCCTCCCTGCTCGCGGTCAAGGAGCCGCGCGTGGGACAATGCCACCGCTCCGAGCGCATCCGTCGCCGTCGTGAGGCCCGCGTCGAGCGTGATGGGCCTGAGTGCGTGTGGTGTGGGGGCATCCCCGATGAGCGCTCTCCTCTCTCGGCTGAGCACGTCATCCCGAGGGGCCTTGGCGGCCTCTGCTGGGCGCAGAACGAAGTCAACGCCTGTGAGCGCTGCAACACCCATCGCCAGCGCACGATGCCCTTCGACTACCTGGACGCGTGTCGGGCGCGAGGCCTCGACTGCAGGCCACAGGTCGTCATCGGTGCCCTGTGGCGCTTCGACATAGCCCTTCGCCGCCCGTGGACGCCGGCCACCACATCCCTCAAGTCGAGAGTGGGCGGCGAGATCCGCAAGATGCTCAACCACCCCGACTACGAGGTCGTCGGTCCCATCCCGTCGCGCCTGTGCGACAAGCAGCGCTCGGTGCCTCGCCCGCGCTTGGCGGTGATCAATGGCGCGCAGGAGAGCGCGCCGCGAGCGCCACTGCAGGCGCCCTGCTGGCCGTCTCTCGCACTTGCGCCTGCTGCGCTCGCCATCCCGGCATGAACACCATCGTCACGAGCAGGTAGAAGGCCACGAGGCCACAGAGGCCACCGGCCATCCGCTCGCGCCAGTGCCCCACCGTGCCGATGATCGGGACCGACACCTGCGGCCCGAAGGGGTACAGGGGCGGGATGCCTTCGGTCGTGATCACGTCGCCGAGCAGGTGCAGGCCGTAGCCGGCTCCCACGGCCATCACGAGCCAGGAGTGCTCGTGCCCGGCGACGAGCGTCATCCCTCCTCCGAGCACGCCGGCGAGCAGCAGGCAGGCCACGCCGCGCTCCTCCAGCAGGACGCGCAGGAACAGGGCGGCGGCGAGGATGCAGACGCCGAGCACGACCCACGGGCCTGCTGAGCGCGACAGCGCCGAATCCGTCAGCGCCGTCACCACCGCCCAGGCCCACAGCGTGTGCGTGCCCTTGCGATGCCCGCCGGCGAAGGTGTGGACGACGCACGAGAGTGTGTGCGTGACCGGCCCGAGCGTGCGGGCGACGGTGGCCTCGGGGTGGTCGAGGTCGGGGAGCATGGCGGCGCCGGCGGCCACGAGCGCGCCCGAGGCAAGCTCAGGAGGCGTGGCCTCGCGCAGCCCCAGGCCGGGAGCGCAGGCCTCGACGGCGAGGTAGCCGGCAGCGCCTAGCAGGAGGTGGGAGCGGCCCATCATCGCCAGTCGCCTCCCTGGCGCCACCGGCGCTGCGTGCGTGTCGAGTCGCTGTGCATCGTGAGACCTCCTGGTTCGGTCTGCGCCGAGGCCCTGTGTCCGACCACATGGCCTCTGCTCTCGTCTGTCCTTGGCCACCGCTTGGCCCACATCGAGTGGGGTGAGGCGGAGGCCCTGGGTGCAGCTTGTGGACAGCTTCGGACGGCATCCGCGCCTGCTTGACGGAGTCGGCCCAGCGGTCGTCAACTGGGCGACTCGCGGCGCCACGAGATGCGCTCCCGAGAGGCCGGACGGTGAATCGGAGGTATGAGCGTGCGCGCAGCCCCCCCCCCGGCATGTTGGCCACATGCAGGAGAGCCCAACAGGGACTTCACCAGGTCGGAGCGGGGGCTCCTTCGCCTGACAGTCGTGGGACTGCTCGTGGCAGTGCTGGCACTCGTGGCACTCGACGTGCACTTGCGCGAAGCCGTGAACGCCCGCGAAGCTGTGAACTCGGTGGGCCTGAAAGCCCTGCTCCCAGGCGAGACTCACAAGTTCGCCGAACTCGACCCGCAGGTCCGCTCAGTGGCAAGTGCCTACGTCCGAGCGCTCCGTGACGGAGACAAGAGGGAGGCATGCTCGTTGTTCCTGGAGGGCCCCTGTGGGGACCAGGGCCCGCGCGAATTTGCCACAGGCGGTGGGCTTATCTTGGGAGAGGCCGAATTCAAGGCAGAAGCAGACGAAGCCATCTGGGAGGCGGAGAACTCGAAGGCGAGGCTCCCCTTGCCCCCGATCACCTGGCGCCCTGAATGCCTGACAGCCATCGAGGCGGGATTGAGCAGCGACCCCATTGAATACCTGCCGACGTTCTCCACCCTGACTGCCAGCATCCACGTCCCCAAGCTCTCGCCATCACGACTCGGTCTCCACTCCATTACAGACTCAGTCAAGACCGCGTGGGGACAGGACGACTTCCATTGTGGCTCCGAGGCCACGATGGTCTTCGATTACTGGGCGCGAGGCTGGCACATCCTGGAAGCTGGGCCGTTGAGGGCCCTTGGCGCCGAAGCTCGCCCCTGACCCGCCTCGTGGCGCCTGTCGCCACGGGTCAGGGATCCAGGCTGTTGCACCCGCCGAGTCGGCGCCGTCTGCACCAGTGCTGATGAGAGGACTCGGAGGAACCTCATGCGCTCGTGCAGATTGGGCCTATGGACAAGGACTCGACCGGAGTGACGCGCTCGCTTCTCGTCCCCGTCGCCCTGGTGGTCGCGCTCCTGGTGGTGCTCGCCCTCGGTGCTCTCGAACTCTATGTGGAGGCGACCTGCGTCGAGGGCCGCTGCCACGGAGTTATGGTGCTCCTCTTTGGCGACGCACAGCCTCTCTCGACCACGCATGTCCCTATCCAGGGACTCACGGCGAGTCTCCACTACCGCGATGGGCGATGGGTAATCGCGCCTATCAGCGCGTAGCCCAGGCTCGTTAGGACTCGGCGCAGACCGACTCGCGCAGGGCTGCGAGGGCAGCGGGCGAGGTGTCGATGACCGGAGGCGCGGGGAGGCATTCCGCCTCGGTGCCGAGAGGTGTGCGCCGCGTGCGCTCACTCGTGCGCTCTCCAGGCGCGACGAGCTTGGCCTGCGCAGGGCGCGTAGGCCTTTCGTGGCGCGAGCGACGCGCGAGGATGTGGCCGTTCTGCGGCCCCACGGGCTCGGTCAGCTCAGCGATGACGCGCGGGTGGATGCGCTTGTGCCCGGAGGGCAGCCTGTACGTCGGCACCAGGCCCTCCCGCACGTAGCGGCGCAGGGTGCGCGTCGAGACGCCCAGGGCCAGCGCCGCCTCAGAGGGGCAGAGCGGCTTGGTCGATGGGGTCGTGAGGGCATCCATGGTGGGGAACGTAGGGGGCAGCCAGGAGCTGACCTGCGCTTGACTTCTACGAGCCCCCGTGGACGTCCAAGCCCTGCTGTGACAGCCCGGATGCACGAGTAGATGCACGACCTCGACGCCCACAACCTCCTGGCGGAGCTCCACGCCGAGCTGCGACTCTGCTCACCTGGCACAGCTCGGCGAGGGGCAGTCCCGCGCTCGGACGAGCGAGCAGCCCGGTCAGCGGCCGGCGACGCCCTAACGTCCGCTCATGGACTCCTCAAGACCGCCTCATGGCCACTCGCCTGGCTCTCATGGAGCCCCGTGCCGCCACCGGACGAGCCTGCACCGAGGCACGCCCTTCTACGTCGCCTCGCTCCTGGCGTGCGCCGGCTCCGTGGCGGTGGCCGCCGCTGGGCACCGAGGGCACAGCGCCACTGCCACCCCCAGGCCCGCGAGCCCATTGGTCTCCGCCCCGCCTCTCATCGTCAAGGCGTTCTCCTGCCAAGCGTCCACGAGCCAAGGCGTGCTCGCGCTCGTGCGCGGGCCGAACCCTGTCATCGAGGTCCGCTGCGACGCGGCGGTGGCCGTCTCGGTGACGGCGATGCTCGACCTCTACAGCGCCCGTGCCGGCATCTCGACGCCCGCTGTGGCCACTTGTGCTGCCTCGCACGCGAGCTGCGCGCATCGCGCGGGCACCCTGCTCTCGACGACGCTCTCGACACCCGTCACCGCTTCGGTGCGCGCGGGCCAGATCCAGGCCATCAGCCTGCACTTCCTCCAGATGAGCGTGCTCCGACGCCTGGCTCGTCTCGACCACCACGCCCTGGTGCGCCTGGCCGTCTCCCTGCGACCAGACGGGCTGGGCGACCGTGGCTCCCACATCCTCGGCGCGCCCTTGCTCCCGCCCGCGTGCGACGACATCGACTTCACCGGCCCACCTCCTGGAACAGGCGCAGTCTCTGACGTGTGCTCGGGGAGTGGGCGGTGACCTTGGGAGGTATGCACATGCGGGCTTGCGTCGGCGCCATGATGGACGTGGCCTCGGGGCCTGGAGAGGGCTTCAACCCCACCAGGCGCTGGCCCGAGGCTTGGGTATCCCGTCCCACCAAAACGCGGTCGTCTTAGGTCGCTGTGGCACCGGGCCACACCGCACTGTCTCGTAGGAGAGACGAGCAGCAAGGAGGGCGCCTCACGGGGCGCCCTCTCTAGTTGAGAAGAGAGTGTCGAAGTGGGGCCCATCGGTCCCCTTGAGGATCTGGCTGTTCCAGGCCTGCGCAACAGGGTTGCGTGATGGTCCATCGATCAAGGCGGATTCTCTGACGGTGCTCGCTCCTGGCCTCATGTCGCTCGCTATGAAGGATAGGTCTGACCATTCCACGAGGTTGCTCGCTGGCAGCGTGTCGGCCTCTCGGGGGCCTTGCTGCTGGGGCTCTGTGATCCACTCTGCCGAGCGCAGTCGCGCAGTCACGGTACCTGGCAAGGCCCGCATCCAAGCCTGGCCCGTGGTCTCGTCGTCGAGGGAGAGCGCGAACCGATTGGAGCCGACGCAGGAGACGGACAGGTGGATGTGGTCTCCGGGCCTCACTTTGAGCGGGATGTTGATCACAGGACCCGGGACCATCTCGTACCAGGCACCGATGGTCGCCGGGGCGCCAGAGGATGGGTATTCGATCGTAGTGCCCACCTGCTCCAACGAAGGGGAATGGAGCCCGTCGAGGCCGAGCCAGGTGGACACGCTAAAGGAGGCCCGAGGATCTGTGGTGGCCTCTCGCTCAGCGACCCTGTTAGGAGACGGCTGGACGAAGGAGCCCGAGACGGACGTGTAGGACACCGGCTCTTGCGCTGGCCTCGTTGCGGAGACGGTGTGCCCGACCCAGTTGGTATGGAGCCCTTCGTTGCCACAAGAGGGGCTGCCGGAGCTGCTGGGGATGTAGGACTGGGCCCATTGTGTCCCTCCCGACGAAGGCCACTCACCACTGTTGAGGATCACCGCAGCCCTCGTCTGGGCCTTCTGGATCTCCTCTCCGACACCACGGGCCACCCTCGCTTCCCTCAGCCTCAATGCCTGGTTCCTGATTGGCGCTTCGACGTAGATGGCATTGATCTTGGCGCATGAGACGATGGCAGGACGGGCGGCGAGCAGGTGGGCAAGTCCGACGACGATGCCAAGGCATGCACAGAGGGCAAGAGCCCTCGCAAGCACGATGGCCGAGATCCGCATGTCGGCGATTGTGCTCGGCAGCATCCTGTTCCGCCCGTTTGTCCATTAGCTGGCGACCCTGTGCCGTGACCAGACGGGCCCTCGTTGGAGCTATCGGAGGGCCACTCGTGCGAGAGAGCACCGAGCCCATGCTCAGACCAGCCTCGGTGTCATGCCGGGGCTCGGGGATCCTGCCTCGTCAGCAAACGGGCCAAATGAGTCGTTGCGGCACCGGAACCGCATCGCAGACATGAGGCGAGGTGGGCGGTGGCCAGGAAGGCGCCGCTCACTCGTCGTCCACACGTCGATCGCCGAGCTCCTGGGGCTTGTCCCTTCATCCCCTGTCCAGCCCCCACGAGTCACAGGGACGAGCCTCCGCAGGCCGAACCTCACCGGACGTCAACTCCCAGCAGCGAGGGCATGGCCGAGGGGCCAGGCTCAAGCCGCACGAGCCCACGAGCCCTGCCTCCCTTTCCCTGTCGTCCCCGTCCCACCAGCGCCCCGTCCCACGTCCCCTCCCCGAGCCCGAGATGGAGTCCACGCCCCCTCTTACGGTGGCCTTGCTATGAGACCAAAGAGACACACCTCAGCCCCTGGCGCGCCTTCGGGCCTCGCCCACACCTCGACCCTGCCGGCCCTGCGCTCGCTGCGGACGCTCCGCTCCGTCCGCGTGCGCTGTGCCCTCGGCTTCCTGGCCCTCCTGGCCTTCGCCATCGGCCTGCGTGCTGCTGCGCCGGCACATGCCTACGCGCCTCTTGCGCCTCGCGTCGTGGCGAGCACGGAGGGCCGTGCCGTGGCCCACGTCGCCGTGGCCACCCCTGTCCCTGACGAAGGCCAGGTGGCGCTCGGCTACCTCAATGCGCAGCGCTCCGCCAACGGTATCCCACCCTTGGCGCTCGACCAGTCCCTGGCCACTTCCTGGTGCCCCGAGGTCGATGCTCCTGGCCCCGACGCTGCGGGCCGCGTGCTCGGCTCGGGCGGGGTGTGGGAAGCCACCTACTCGCCCTGGGAAGCCGAGGCCCTGGAGCAGTTCGTCCTCTACGACCCCGCCTACACGGAAGCCGGCCTGTCGATCTTCGGGGGTGGCGCTGTCGAAGCCCCCTCGGAGCCCGAGGGTGCCGAGTGCGCCGGCCTCGCCGGCAGCCAGGGAGAACCTCTCACGCCGACGTTCTACGCCTTCACGAGCACGCAAGGGCCGGGCCACGTGCCCGAGCACGGCGGCAGCCAGGACGAGGGCCCGTTCGCGGTCCAGGAACTCGCTGGCCACCCGCAGGGCGCCATGACCGGCCCGCAGCTCCTCCTCTACGCCGAGGGACTGGCGGACGGCACGGGTGGCGGGCCAGAGGTGGCCTTGGCCTCTCTCGTCGGCCCCACGGGCGCAGTCGTGCCCGGCGTGGTCGTCGTCGATTCAGCGATGGTCGAGGCGGCGAAGGACAGCGACGAGCTGTCTGGCGGCGCCGTCATCGTCCCGCCCCCGCTCGCTCCTGGCTCCTACCACGCCTCCGTGGCGTGGGTGGGCGGCGATGGCGAAGCAGCCACGCAGTCGCTCTCCTTCACTGTCACTCCTGGCGTGGTCGAACAGCAGGAAGCGGCGAGCCCACGGCCTCTCCTGCCCGGCCACAAGCCCAAGGCGAAGCCGACGCCCAAGTGCCGCCCGAGCACGGATGCCAAGAAGGGGCACCCCAAGGGCCACGCGAGCGAGACGACGAGCAAGCACAAGGCTGCGCCTGAGCGCTCGTGCCCGAAGGCCAGCAAGCGCCATGGCCACGCTCCGGTGGAGCCGACGCACAAGGCGACGTAGCCGTCTCACACTGCCCCGCGCGGGCCCGTCTTGGCTGAGGCGTGCCCTCTCCAACAACAAGGGCCCCTTTCGGGGCCCCGGTTGGACACTCGAACCAGTCCCGCGAGGGAGGGCCGAGAAAAATGAACTGCCGCGCTTGCGCACCGACAGGGTGCCAGGGCGCGGTCCTTCGCACGGCGTTCTTGGCATCGCACGCGAGGCCAGGCACTCGACCATCCGTCCAGTGAAGAACGTGAACGGCGTCCAGTCGCGCGGGAGGCCCTGTCTTGGTGATGCTCGCCCTGCGTCAGCGTCATCACAGGCGGGACGGGCACAACGCGGGAAGCGAACGGCATGGCTCCCCGCCTCATAGAGGCCACTTGTGTGCCTCAACACACGGCGCCCCGCGTCGTCGGCTTCGTGGATGCCCCGACGACCGGGGCGCCACCTTTGCTGCGGAGGCACACGGACGAGGACTGGAGGCCCTGTGCCTTGCCCTACTCGCGCTCGGCGATGACGACGAGGGCCCACATCAGGGCCTCGTCGCGCGCCCACGTGGACTGCTCGCCGTCAGGGTGGAACCACCGCTTGCCCTCGGGGCGCGTGAAGCCAGCCGCCTCGATGACCGCGTCGGCGACGGTGGTCGTGACCGACACGCTCACGTCTCTCGTGTCGTGCACCTGGATCTCGCCGTCGTCCGTCATCGTGGCCTCCTTGGGTGGCTCTCGCTCATGGGCCCCGCGACGGTACCAGGGGCCGTGGGCACGGAAACGAGGGCAGTGCCCGGCATAGAGAGGCCGTGGCCACCGGATGGCAACCACGGCCTGTGCAGCTCATCTCCCGACGCCAGTGTCCTGGCTCGTGCGCTTCCTGGGAGGCCTCAGGAGAGTGCGCCTGGCCAGGAGCGGCACGCCGGCCTTTGCCATCCGCCCCTGGCCCCCAGGCAGGAGCACGGCCGGCGCAGGGCAGGCGAGAGGCGAGCGGGAAGCCCGTGCCGGCGCGAGCATCGCCTCATGGCCGGCTCGCACACGACCCAGGGCGCGCATCGCCCCTACGACGCCCACGTGCGCTGCACCGTCTGCGGCCATGAGCAGGACTGCTCCTTCGCGTGGTGCCTGCGCCACGGCTGGCCGCGCTGCTGCGAGCTGACCATGCGCCTGGACCGCTACGACACCGACATCGGCGCTGCCGTTGGCGAGGCGGTCGGCAGCGCCCCGGCGCTCATCGCGCGCCTCGCGGCCCAGGCATGAGGCATCGCATGGTGGGAATGCCATGCGCCTCTCTCATCCCTGCCACCATGAGCCCACATTGCTGCCCCCACCCCTAACGGGACTCGGGGGAACCTACGGGGGCCTTCGGGCCCCCGTCCTCGTTCTCAGGTGCGGGCCTTGATGAGCGCCGGGAGCGACCAGGCGGCTGCCTCGGCCTCGTCGAGCGGCATCCCGCGCAGTCGCTCGTAGAGGGCGCACCACGCCAGCGAGAAGGGCCTGTCCAGGGCCTCGGCGCCACGCGAGCCGCGCTCCAGCTCGCGCAGGAGCGCAACGCGGTCCCTGGGCGAGTGCTCGCGGGCACAGGCCGCCACGGCGACGGAGACCGGACGGATGGCTTCGATCTCCTCGGGCGTGAGGCCGCCGAGCCCCACGCCCCGCGTCAGGAGGCGGATGGCGCCCTGCGACGTGCGGGCGAGGCCTCGCTCGCCCCACCAGGCCCGGATGGGCCGTGCTGAGCCCTCTCCCTTCTCGGCGGCCAGGTGGTCGATGAGGGCCTGCCACGCCTCGACGCGGGCCTGGGCTCCGCGCCGGCCCATCGAGCAGGGCACGTCGGCGGCGCGCTGGGCCGCCTCCAGACATCTCGCCGCCTCGGCGATGACGAGCACCCGCTCCGGCTTCGTGAGGGCTGGGGCCAGGACATGGGCCACAGTGGCCAGGGCGTCATCGGGGCGCTCGACCGGCGAGCAGAGTGAGGCGTGGCGCAGGCCCCAGCGCAGGAGCAGCGCCGCCGCGCGCGGGCCGATCGAGGTGCGCGTCTGCGCCTTGGCCTGCGTCGCCGGAGCTGCTGGCTGCCTGGGTGCCCGTGCAGCGATGCCCATGGGGCGCCGGATGGTAGCGCTGAGGCTCCGGGGAGGGGTTGACTCGCAATGGAGGAACAAGCGTGCGGGGGGCTACCGGGCACCGTCCTCACATGACAGACAAGACGACATGGGCTTCGGAATCGGGGCAGAGCGCCTTGGAGTCCCTGGGGATGCTCGTGGGCCTGGCTTATCCTTTCGTGATCATCCTCAAGCTCGTCGGCCTCGTCGGCTGGTCTTGGTGGGTGGTGGGGCCACTCCCCATCTGGGCCGTCCTGGCCAGCGTCGTCCTCTCGATCCTGGGGGACATCTTGAAGTTCCTGCTTGGCCTCGGCAGCCCGAGGCCGACTGGGCCGGACCTGAGCTGAGTGGAAAGCCCAGCGCGGCGCGTATCCACACGTAGCATCGGGACATGGAGGCTTCGTCAATGGGACTGGACGGTCACCTGACCGGCGTGGGCTGGCGCGAGAGCGCCCTGCACTTCGAGCTGCGTGGTGAGGGTGACAAGGCTCTCGTGGCGGTCGCGGCCGGCGACGAGGTGGCCCTGGAGGTCGTCGGCAAGCGCTCGTGCATCGGCTACCGCGCCCCCGGCTCGGGGACGCTCACCCCCTGCCCCCACGACGCGCAGGGCAGCGCGAGCCAGTGCCCCTCATGCCTCACCGAGGCGGCCGTCCTGCCCTGCCATCGCTGCACGGGCGAGAGGTGCACGAACTCGGCCCGGCGCTCCGCCTGCGTGCGCCCGCGCAACCACGCCGTCTATCTGGCCGCCTTCGGCCCCGACACCTTCAAGGTCGGCGTGGCGCGCTGGGACCGCCGCTTCGAGCGCCTGGCCGAGCAGGGCGCTCGCGTGGCCCTCATCATCGCCCGCGAGGACGGCCAGCAGGCGCGGCGCCTGGAGTCCCAATTCAAGTTCGCCTCCATCCCCGATCGCCTCGCGCCCACGGACAAGCTCCGCGCCCTGGCCCAGCCAGCGACTCCCCAGGCCCTGGAGGCCGCCCTGCGCACCGCCTTCGAGCAGACCAAGATCCGCGTCATCGGCCAGTGGCTGCGCGAGCCTCACGTCGTGGAGCTCCCCGCCGCGCCCGAGGCCGTCCTCTCCAGCGTCCCGCGCCTGCTCAAGGCCAAGGACGGCGACGGGCTGCGCCTGCGCGGGCACGTGCGCGCGGTCTGCGGCCAGCTCCTCGTCATCGACACCGACATGGGCGAGCGGGTAGCCGTCGAGGCCTCGTCCCTCATCGGCTACCGGCTGCGCGCCCTCGCCGACGAGGAGGGCGGCGTCGGGCAGATGGCGATGAGCCTCCTGTAGGCCGCTGCTCTCCGACACTCCTCGCGTCGTGTGTGTCGCGTCCTCCTTCGGAGGAACGAGCGTGCGGGGGGGGGGGCTGACCGACAATCAGCACATGAGCCGGTTGACAGAGCGAGTCGAAGCGTCCCGCTGGGCCAGTCACATGCTTGGCCTGGCGCTGGGGGCCAGCATCTTCAGTGCCGTGCTCGTGTCCCTCGACGCGCTCGGCGTCATCGGCCCACTGCGCCCCCTCGCGGTGCTCCTCCCCTTCACTCTGCTCCTGGTCTACCCAGTGGCGGAAGCAGTGGTCTTCTTCCTGCTGCTCGCCGCGATCGTCCTCATTGGTGTCATCACCGTCATCCTCTCCGCCCTGTGCCCGCCAGGATCGGTGCCCGTGGTGGCCTGCGGCTGTGCGATCGATGGCATGAAAGGGTTGCTCGCCCGCCTCAAAGCAGGAGTCTCCCAAGCTGCCGTCGCTCAGGCCGCTTAGCCCGAGGTGCAGGCGCGCACGAGAGACCTCCGTTGTTGTCAAGCCGACGCCTGACGTCCGGGCGTATCGTCTGCCGCCACGAGGGGCCTCAGGGCTCGGCCATGCGTGCGACCAGGGCGGGTGAGGCCCCTCGTTGCCTACTGGCCTCCTTGGCGGCCAGGCCCGGCTCGATGGTGACGAGAGAGAAGGAGGAGCGCCCGTGCTTGACAGTCCCGAATTCCTCCCTGCTCCCCGAGACCTGCGCATCGAGCAGGATGAGGAGACGTCCCTCTGGCGCATCATCGACGACACGACGGGCCTCGTGGCGCTCCACCCCGAGCTGGGCGTGCCCTTGGAGGGCATCCGCACGCGCGAGCGGGCCGAGACCCTGATGCTGCGGACCTGACGGTCGCCGGCTGAGCGCTCGCTGCCTCACTTGGCTCTGCTGTCCACTTCGTCACTTCTCGCGCCGCCTGACGCGCCGTCCGAGTGGCAGCGACCCTCCCTCCTGACTCCACTGGCAGACGCCTCCAGTACCTGCGAGTCCACGGGTCCTGCGACGATGCCCGCCATGCCCAAGACCCCCACACCCAAAGCCGAGCCGCACTTCGCGGCTGACCGCAAAGGCCTCGCCAAGCTCCTCGGAGCGCGTGGCAAGGAGTTCGTCGTCGCCGAGCTGATCCAGAACGCCTGGGATCAGGACGTGGAGAACGTCACGGTCACCATCGAGCCTGTCCCCGGCCAGGCGGCGGTGCGCCTGGTGGTCGAGGACGACGACCCGCAGGGCTTCTCCGACCTCTCCCACGCCTACACCCTGTTCGCGGAATCGGAGAAGGTGGGCGACCCGGAGAAGCGGGGCAGGTTCAACCTCGGCGAGAAGCTAGTCCTCGCCATCTGCACGACGGCGGAGATCTCGACCACGACCGGCACCGTCACCTTCGACGAGGCGGGGCGCCACATGCACCCTCGGCGCCGGCGCAAGGCCGGCTCGCGCTTCGAGGGCGTGCTGCCCATGACGCGCGCGGAGGCCGACGCCATGCGCGCCTTCCTGGCCCGCCTCATCCCGCCCGAGGGCGTGACGACGACCATCGACGGGCTCGTGCGCCGTGCCCGTGAGCCCATCGCCGAGGTCGAGGTGCTGCTCCCGACCGTCCTGGGCGACTCATCCGGCACGCTGCGGCGCACCAACCGCAAGGCGGTCGTGGCCATCTACGAGCCCATCGCGCCTGATGCGGCGCAGGCCGCCGCCAGGGCGCTGGAGGGCGCGGATGCCAGCGCCGAGCGCCAGGTCGCCGGCGAGGGTGGCGACGATGGCGAGGGCACCACAGCCCCTCCTGCCCGCCAAGGCTGGCTCTACGAGCTTGGCATCCCCGTGGTCGAGACGGGCGACAGGTTCGACGTTGACGTGCGCCAGAAGGTGCCGCTCAACATGGACCGCGACAACGTGCCCCCGGCCTACCTGCGCCGCCTGCGCGCGGCGGTGCTGGACGCCACCCACGGCCTTCTCGTCGGCGAGGAGCCGGCAGCCTCGTGGGTGGGAGTGGCGCTGGAGGACTCCGAGGTCTCCGCCGAGGCCGTGGAAGCCGTCGTGCGCGGGCGCTTCGGCGACCTCGCCGTCGTCGCCGACCCCTCCGACCCCGAGGGCACCAAGATCGCAGCCTCCGAGGGCTACACCGTCGTCCCCGGCGGCGCCTTCTCGCGTGGCCAGTGGAAGGCGGTGCGGGCGACGGGCGTGCTGCTGCCCGCCGGCCAGGTGACGCCCTCGCCGAGGCCCTACGCCGACGACGAGCAGGCTGAGAGCCGCAAGGAGGTGCCTGAGAGCGAGCACACGGAGGGCATGCGCCGCATCGTGTCCTTCATCGGCCTCCTGGGCGAGCGCCTGACGGGCGTGCGCCCGAAGGTGGTCATCATCGACGACGCCGACGTGCATGCGCGGGCCACCTACGGGCGCACGCCCCAGGAGTTCCACGGCAAGGCCAAGGCCAAATTCGAGCTGAACCTCGCCCACCTGGGAGCCGCCTGGTTCGAGCAGGGGCCGACCTCCGAGCCGGTGCTCGACCTCACCCTGCACGAGCTTGGCCACCACTACGACGGCGACCACCTCTCGACGGGCTACTACCACGCCCTCACGAGCCTGGGCGCCCGGCTGACACGGCTCGCCCTCGACGAGCCCGAGCTGTTCGAGCAGGCGTAGGCAACGCCGCCCTTGCCGCCGGCCCGAGGCCAAGGGCGGGCGTGCGCGAGGGCTCGCCGTCCACACTGGCCGCACCAATGTGCCGGTTCGCCACGGCCCCCGGCACCCGAGACTCCCCTCCACAAGGAGCCTCACCACAATGTCTCGGTTCGCCACGGCCCCCGAGACCCAGGGCGCCCCTCACGGGGCGTCCTTTGCCTTCCCAGGCCCGTCGCTCCGGCCCGCCGCCAGCCACCGTGACCGTGGAAATGGCCACCCGCTTCGTCGGCGCGCCTTAGCCTTGGCGCATGAGGGGATGCACGAGGGCCAGGGCACTCGCAGCAGTGGCTCTTGCTGCGCTCGTCGGCCTGCTCGCTGCCCTCTCTCCCTCGTCGTCCATCCCGCCCGGCGCCTACGCCTCGCCGGCGAGGGGCGCCAAGGCCGCGCGAGGCCACGCCTGCCATCAGGCAGGCCGGCTCGTCGAGGGGCAGGGCCGCCACCAGCGCCTTGGCCGAGTCGTGATGATCGCGGTGCCCTGCGGGGAGCGCCCGGCGCGCAGCAAGGCCTCTCCCCACGGGTGCCGCCTGAGCGGGCGGTGGCACGGGAGGAAGGCGACGATCGATGTCGAGTGCCCGCGCGCCACGAGTGCCCCTGCTCGCAGTTGCGCTTGCACTCCCACGACCTCGACGACCACCCCGTCGTCCTCGGGCGCGGCGGCGGGTGGCCCTGGAGGCACGGGAGGCCCAAGCCGCTCGGGCGGCTCGCCTGGGCCGGGCTCCTGCCCCTCATCTCACTCCACGACGACTGCGCCGTCCCTGGACGCCCTGGGCACGGGCAGCGGCTCATGGGCCTGGGATGGTGCCTCGCCGACGAGCCCGACCTCGCACGCGAGCACCATCGTCGGGGACGCCAAGGTCGCCGGCGATCTGTGGAACACCGCTCCGAGCGCCGTGGGCTCGCTGACGATGGGCCTCACCACCAGCCACCAGCTCCAGGCGAGCGCGAGCTTCGCCTCCATCCCCTCCGCCGGCGCGGACACGACCGTGCGCGGCTACCCGGACGTCGAGGTCGGCGCGGACCAGTACGACGCGGCCAACTCGGCTCCCGAGTCGCCTGCCCTGCCCCTCCCGCTGCAGGTCGCCTCGCTGGGCAGCCTGGACGCCACGATGTCCTACAGCGTCAGCGCCGCCCCGGACACGGCCTACGACTGGGCCTACGACCTGTGGTTCGAGCCGTCGAGCGCGCCGCCGGCCTCGCCGTATGCGGGCGCGGTGGAGGTGATGGTCTGGACCGACCACGCGGGCGCCAACACCCCTCCTGGCCTCGTGGGCACGGTCGATGTCCCAGCGACCATCGACGGCTCCCCCGTGTGCGCGGCCTGGAGCCTCTACATGGCCACGTCTGGCTCGGGTGGGCATCCCACAGCCTGGTTCGTCCTCGACGACCCCGTGAGCGCGGGCACGGTCACGCTCGACCTGGCGCAGTTCGCCTCCGCGCTCGACGCGGCCATCCCCTCCAGCGGCTCCGTCGCCTGGCAGGGCATCGACCTGGGCTCCTACTGGCTGCACACCATCGACCTCGGCAGCGAGTTCGGCCCCCAGCCAGGAGGGGACGGCGGCGCGAGCCTGTCGTGGCTCCTGAGCGACTACACGCTCCAGGCCACGCCCACGCCTGCCGGCTGAGCGGGGCTGTGGTTGACAGGGCGAAGGGCACGCTCGCCAGACAAGCGAGGACTGAGCGTGCTGTGCCTGGCAGGGAGCAGGCTCATGGGGCCTCCCAGGCAGCAAGAGAGCCGCTGGAGACAGTGCGCGTAGGGAGATGAGCTTGAGGGCCGTGGTCGCCATCCGGTGGCTGCGGCCCTCCTTCGTGCATGGCGAGATCAGCTCGTGCGCGGGCTGCGGGGCGTCACCATGAGCCCATCAATGTCCCCGTCGCGCCACGGCCCCGCAGGGACTCGGAGCGCCCCCTCGTGGGGCGCTTCTCGCTTTCCGGGTCGTGTCTCGCAGGCGAGGCTCCCGACGCTCAGCGGGCGATCTCAGACGGAGCGCGAGACGGCCTGTGCACGTGGCTTGCGATACCGCTTCTCCAGCACCATCGCCGTGGGCCTCTCGCCGGCATCGCCCTCGGTGGCCACGAGCGCGATCTGGACGCTCCTGATGGGCCTCCCGGCGTCGGTGAGGGTCATCGAGAAGTGGTAGTCGCGCAGGTCGCGCAGTCTTGAGTTGGTCGTCTCACTGATGAAGGAGAGGGTGACGAACTGGAGGAAGGCGATCGAGGCCAGGCGGTCGTTGCTGCTGGAGACGCGCTCGTCTAGGCGCACTCCGTAGGCAGCGAGCTCCGCGTCCTTGCCGTTGACGCGCAGGTAGGGCTCTCCAGTGCTGGCGTGCAGGCCGATGGTGATCTCCTGTCTGGGGGTGCGCCTGATGTGCTGCTCCGCGCACGAGTGGGCGTTGGCGGTGAGGTGGACCGCGAAGTCGGTGCAGCTGCACAGGTATCTGCGCCTCTCGCCGAAGTAGGCGCTCGCCGCGTTGAACAGGTCCAGGACATGGGCCTCTCCCCAGGGAAGGCCCTCGCCATCGAAAGGCTTCCCCTGCTCCAGGATGTCGGCACGGCGGGACATGGGCCGAGCTTGCCCTGGCGGGCCTCGCGCACGAAGGGGTTTGGCCTGCGCCCCCTGCTCGGGCGAGAGCGGGCGCGAGCAGGAGCGAGAGGTGGCCTTGCTCGGGGCGCCGGAGCGCGGCGGTGGCCTGGCGGAGTCCGATGGGATCCGGTCGCCCCGCGCGGGCTCCCAGGGAGGAGAGGTGCCGCGCGGGGCGTTCCGGGGAGGGTCTGTCTTCGCTCGGTCCCCGAGGTCTTCGATGCCGGCGGCCAGGCTCCTGCCACCGTTCGCCCTCCTCTCGCGGATCGGGCTCATTCTGCGAGCTGGGATTGTGCCCTGTGCCCGCTGTGGCGCCCTGCGGCGGAGAGCCTGCCCCTGCTGGGCACGGGTAGGATCGGGCTCCACCCCGCACGCCGACGAGATGGCAGGGAGGGCGTGCGGGGTGGTCCTCTCGCAGACAGGCACCTCCCCGTCAGTCACCGGAGGTGGCTGCAGTGAGAAACGACCATTGCCATCTGTCGGGCCGATCCGACATCCTTGGACCCGCGACGCAAGCGCCATCGCATACGCATGTCGTGACTCACCACCGACCTCCCCTGTTCCCGTAAGGAGCTTCGGCAAGGGGAAGCGCCAGAGGCCGGCGAGACGATAGATTCCTCATTGTCGCCTCACTTTCTAGCCCGGCGCCCGGCCTCAACACCGGGCGCCGGGCCTCTTTCCCCTCCGTCCCCACGTGCCCTCGGTCGTCGAGGGGCCCGACGAAGGAGGAGGGCATCCGTGCCCTTGTCCTTCGAGGGAAGGCCCGACGACGCGGGGGAGCGCCGCCGAGCCCGGAGCGTGGCGCCGGATGTCATATCCCCATCCCGAGTGCCAGTCGCTCTTGCAGGGCGCAGCCTAACATCTGGGACACCGGCGTGGCAGGCTCCGTCTCCCACTCCTGCGAACTGCTCTGAGGGCTGGCGTGGTCCACCCCTCGACTCGGAGCCGCCGTGCCGCGCCTCGGCCAGGCCCGACTTCACATCAGTCCGTGCCGCTCGAATCAGGGGCCCGGCGACCTCGTCTGTGGGGATGAGCTACCGCCGGGCCCGCCCAGGCGCGGGAGGGGAGGTCCAGCCCCACGCCGCTTGGCACGACGAAGCTAACGGGCGTCGAGGCGCATGTGTTGCTGCGTTTCCGACTTCCCCGAGGGCCAGGTGCTCCCTCGGCGGCGAGCACCAGCCCCGCGTCGGCCCGCTCAGCCTCTGCCAGCCTGCTCCGCCCTCAGAAGCCGAGGCGGCGGTCCAAGGCCCAGGCCTCGGTGAGCCGGCCTCTCAGCGCCAGGTTGCGCGCCTCGGCACGGCGGGACTGGAGGCTGTCCCTCGCCTCCAGGTCGTTGCGCGAGAGGCGCCGGCGCAGCCAGCTCTCCAGGGCGTCGTGGCGCCCGCGCAGGACGCGCAGTTCGCCGTCGTGCTCGTAGAAGCGCGCGACCGTGGTGCAGCCCTCGGGCAGGCGCACGAGCCTCTTGACACGCACGGCCTGGGCACACGCCTCGGCGAAGCCGGCATGCTCCCTGGGCGGCACGGCGAGGAGGCCATAGGAGCCTCGCGTGCGGAGCACCGCCGCTCCCATGGGGATCTCGTCGCTGGGGGCCGGTGGTATGACTACCTCGAAATGCACGGTGGCAGCTTAGATCGGGCAGGCGACGCCATGTCGTGAGCGTTGGCCCCTCGGTTGCGAGGCCGCGCCAGCCTCGAAGTCGGAAGGCCCAGCGCGATCGGCGTGCTCCAAGCACGGTCCTGGGCATGAGCCCATCCAAGAGCCGTGCCTCCAACCCTCATCGCTGCCTCACCGCCCTTGCCCTCCCCCTCGTCGTCTCCGCCCTGAGTGCCCTGAGCCTCCTCGGGTCCGCCCTCGCGCCTGCGAGCGCCCTGGCGAGCCCATCGCTGTCGTGCCCGGCTGATGGCTACACCGCGACCTCCAGCGCGCAGGCCGTCAACCCCGGCGCGACCGTCACCTACACCATCACCTTCGCCAACTGCACGAGCCACGCGGTCTCGGAGCTGGACTGGTACCTGGAGCCGAGCATCATCGGCGAAGGAGAGACCTTGGAAGCGGTCAGCTTCGTCGGGACCGCGCCCTCGGGCGCAGCGGCCTTCGACCATGAAGGGACCGCCACCTGGGAAGTCCCCGACCTCGCCCCTGGGCAGACGGTCGTGGGCCAGGCGACGCTCAAGGTCGGCGAAGAAGTCACGGGCTCCTGGCCGACTGGCCTCACCATCTCGGGCGCGGCCCCGCTGGGGGCGTCGTCCGAATACGAACAGGTCAGCCTCCCGCTGACGATCGAAGTGACGCCCTCCGAAGCGCTCGAAGCCGAACAGGCCGAATGCCAGGAAGCGGAAGAAGCCGAAGTCGAAGAACCGAGCTGCCCCACGGCGTCCACCCAGTCGTCCGAGCACTCGGGCTCGTCGGCGCACTCGTCCACCAAGCCGGGCTCAGGGGCCTCCAGCAAGTCGGGCTCGCGCTCAGCGGGCAGATCTGGCGCCTCGGGCACCTCCGCAGGCACCAGCCGGAAGGATGGCCTCTGTGTGAAGGTGAGCGCCGACAAGCGAGAGGTGCGCGTGGGTGGCCTTGTGCGCTGGACCGCCAGCGTGAAGGACTGTGGCAAGGCGCCGATCGCAGGCATCCATCTCACCGCGCCACTGGCCGGCTGTGCGATGAAGGCCGTCTCCCTCGGGAAGGGGAAGCTCGTCAACGGCTCGGAGCTCTCGTGGCTCGTCGCCAAGCTCAAGCCGGGCCAGGGCAAGGCGTTCCATGTCACCACGCGGCTTGAGCAGGCCGGGTGCTCCCTGCCGGTGGCCGGCAGCAGGCTCCCCTTCGAACTGAGCGCAGCCGTCGCAGGCGAGAAGGTCGTGGGGGCGCAGGCCACGGTGCTCGTCACCAAGCGGCACAAGTGACAGACGGCCCACGGGCCCCAGCAAGGCCCGCCCTCTCCATGTAGCGAAGGTGCCGCGAGGCGGCGATGCCGGCCCTAAGGCCCTGTGACGGTCGAGACCGTTAGCACAGGCTGGTAGCTCCCTGTCGGCGTGCCTTCGGGGGCCTGGGCCGTGATGTCGAGGGCGACGGTGAAGTTGCCCATCCCGGTCCCCGGCTCAGCCACGTAGGCGACCGTGGGCGCCTCAGAGTCGCCTTCCTGGCCCTGGCCCTGAGCCTGGCCCTGCTCGGTGCCGGAGGCAGAGGCAAGCTGCACAGGCCCTGAGAGGGCGTCTGTGGGGTCCGTGTCCGTGCTCCCTGGCGAGTCGATGGCCTGGGCACCCGAGAGCACCGATGAGAAGGCCACAGGGGCGCTGCCCTGGTCCGAGGTGGGCACGTAGGCGATGGGGCTGATGGCCAGGCCCCAGCCCGAGCCCGTGCCCCGGTCGTCATCGACCGTCACGTCCTGGGTGAAGGTGGTGCTGGAGGGCGCTGAGCCCGTGCCTGTGACGGCGATCGAGGGTGTCGTCTGCGCCGCCACGATGAAGGGGCCAGGTGCGACGTAGCCGGTCACGATGGTCGCGCCCGAGGTCGCCGGTGCGGCAGGCTGGGCGGCAGAGGCGCTGCTCGCCGAGGCGAGGAGCATGGCCATGAGGCCCGCGAGCATCAGCCCGGCGACGAAGGCGAGGCCGTTGATGGGGAAGGCTGAGGGACGGCTGGAGGTGAGGCTGCGGTACTGAGTGGTGGTGTGCTTCGTGGTTGTTTGCATGGCGCAAGCCTGCCCCCGACTTTCGCCCCTGCTGAGACTTCGCCTATCTCGGCGCCGAGGCGCGCCGAATGCCTGGCCCCGTGGGCCCAGGCGAGACGTTGAGGCCAGGCGGGAGAGGGACTGGACGAACGGCCGTCTTGCGGAGCCGGAGCTGATCGCCTACGCTGGCTGGGCCATGGACGCGAAGGCGACACGCGCAGGAGGCGCAGGGCCACAGGGGCTGGGAGGCGAGGCACGTCGCCCACCGAGGACAAGGCCGCTGGCAGGCCCGATCTGCACCGGGCCAGGCACACTTGCGCCGCGCAAAGGTGCTTGCCAGCCAGGCCAGGGACAGGGCCGTGCTGCCGCGAGGTCTGCTGCCAGGACTGCCGTGAGAGCGGCTGTGGGTGCTGCTGCGCCCCCGTGGTCGAGAGAGGGAGCCCTGGTGCCCCTGAGCGTGCGCCAGGAGGCCCGCAGGGGACGTGTGGCCAGGAGGGCAGGCCCGTGAGGCGGGAGAGACCCAGACGGGCGCCTGGGGCCCGCTGTGGGGCCCGCTGCGAGGTGCTGGTGAGCCCGCGCAGGGAGACGGAAGCCTGAGCTGCGGTGCTTGACACCCGATCGGTTGGCATGACACCCAGGAGGTTGTCATCGGCGCCGAGATCACCAAGACAGGCCAGCCATGCCTTGCCCCCGACAGGCCACACACCACCCCTGGCCAGGCCCCGTTGGTGAGAGGCATGGGCATCACCCCATGCCTATCCCACCGAGAGAGCCCGTGGCTTGCCGACGAGTCATCTGTGAGTATTCGATCGACCTGTGAGGCCAGGCCCCGTGGACGTGAGTGGACAGGCCCACACCTGCCCCTAATCGAACGCTTTGCCCATCGCCAGTGCGAGGTGGGCGAGAGGACAGGGTCCACCCCACCCCGAGGTGCCAGGGGAGCGTGGGGAGGCCAGGCCCTGGGCACCCGCTGAGGCCCTGACCAAGGACACACCTGCCCCTATTCGATCGCTTCGAGGGCACCAAGGGACGAGAGATGGCCGTCCCTTGGGCACATCTGTACGAATTGGGGCAGCTTCCCCCTATCAACCGCGTTGTGGAGAACTCGGCGAGGACCAGGGACCGGGTGCAGCTTCGAGGAAACCACGAACACGGGCCGCGCTGCGAGCAGGCCCGAGGAGGACTTCCCCGATGCCCTTGCCCCTTGCCCCCGACCTTGCCGCCCCGCCCGCCACCGAGCCCTCTGACGGTCCCGAGGCACCCGAGGCCCCTGAGGCCCCCCAGGAGACCGAGCTGCCCGTGCCGGCCACGAGCGCTGCCCTGGAGCGTGCGCAGCCTGCCCCGTCGTCCCCTGACACCACCACTGCCACCGCGCCCTCTGCCGGCCCTGTGCCCGCGCCCACCTCGGCCACAGCTTCGCCGGCCTCGGCGACAGCACAGGCCACCGGCCCCCAGGCGGCGCGCGAGGCTGTCGTCCTCGCCGCCATCGCCGACGACGGGCTCAAGCCCATCGACCTGTCCGTGCTCCTGGCCCTCGCCTTCGGAGCGCCTGGCGACCCCATGAGCCCCTTCCCTCTCTCCGTCACCGACCTCTCCACCCTCATCGGCCCCATCCACGTCGAGCACGGCGGGCGCGAGATCGAGTGGCTGACCTGGCCCCTGCTCAAACGGACGCTGCGCGGGCTGGTGGCGAAGGGCTACGTGGACATCTCGTGCCTCAACCCGCAGCGGATCACCTGGGGGCGCACGGCCACGCTCGTCTTCTCCCTCCAGGAGCAGCCTGCGATGCGCCGGCCCTCCTGGGCGTGCGCCTTCCCCTACATGGCGCACGTGGCCGTGGGCATGCCCCTCATCAACGCGCGGCGCAAGTACGACGCGGCGCAGCTCGCGGTGAGGGTCGTGGGCGCGGGCGAGCGCACCGGCGTCCTGCGCCAGGTGCCGACCGCGTCGCTGGCTGAACTGCTCTCGGTCTGCCGCACCAAGCTCGTCGATGTCCTCGACGACCTGGCGCGCTGTGGCGTCCTCTCCTACCACCGCTACGCCCTGGAGGGGAGCAAGTCCCACTACTACGACCTGACGCTGACGCTGCCTGAGGAGGCTGCCGTCTCGGCGCAGGCGCCTGTTGCGGTGACTGCTCCGGCTCTCTCCCTTGTCCCCACCCAGGAGGCTGTTGGGGGCGCGGAGGCGGCTCCCGACGTCTCGCCGACTGAGCCCACCCCTCCCGCTGGCCCCGCCCCCCGCCAGGCACCCGCCGTGGAGGATGAGCCTGCTCCCGAGCCTGCCCCGACTCCAGCCGATCCCAGTGTCGAGGACGAGGTGTCCGAGGGGGACTGGCTGGAGTCATGCGGACTGGAGCTCGACGACGGCACCGCCCCCCCGACGCCTGCGACAACTGCGCCCGTCGCAGTGGCCGATGGGGCCGCCCAGGCTCCAGCGGCGGAGGGGCCGGCGAGAGAGAGCACTAGCACGGCCGCCGGCGAGGCCACCTCCGGGGATGACCTCCCCTCCGAGGGATCCGCCCCCTCGCCCGCGCCAAGGCCCAAGCGCCAGACCCTGACCAACGAGCAGGCTGCCGCCCTGGAGGCTGAGCTGCGGACGAAGGTGTACTACCCAGGCCTCGTGGACGCGCTCATCGCGCGCGCTGAGGAGGATCTGGACGCCGGGAGGCACATCACCCCGAGGATGCGCGTGACGGCGTTCTTCGAGCCGGCCCTGGGGCTCCAGGAGCGGTGGAGTAAGAGCAGCCCCTACCTGATGAAGGCTGTGCTGGAGGCCACCGCGAAGAACTGCGACGCCCTGGGCAACGTGGACGCCACGGGGCAGCCCCGCCCGAGCAAATGGATCAAGTACGCCGAGAAAGCAGCGAACTCGAAAGCCGGTGGCTATCGCGCGACCGTCCGCCCCGGCAGCAACGCCGAGGCCCGCTTCGCCACCTCGCCGCAGGCCCTGGCCGGCGCCGCCAAGGGCAAGCTCAAAGCCGCCTACGACTTGAACAAGTCGGGGAGAGCTGAGGAGGCACTGGATGTCCTGGGCGAACTCCTGGGCCCCGATCTCCGTGCTCTCGCCCCGGTCATCGCGGGTGGTGACGTGGGCCAGGCGCGCACGCAGCTCATCGAGTGCTTCAAGCGCGGGAGCAGCGACATCCAGCGGGGCGAGGCCCATCCCACAGAGCCCTATGCGGTGTGCAACTACCTGCCAGACAGCACGTGGCCGCACGCGGACACCCTGCCGTGCGAGCGGGCCCAGGCTGTGCCATCCCCGCGCCCCACTGCCACCGCTGGAGCGAGTGCAGGCGGCCCGGCTGAGGCCAAGGAGGCAGAGAGCCTGGATGCGAGGCGCCACACCGCGTGCACCGACCGCCTCCACTCCGCTCGTGGCCTCAATGACCAGGGCAAGCGCGATGAGGCGCGTGCGATCCTGGCCACGCTCCTGCGCAGCGGCGTGCCGGTGCTGGCACCCATCTACGCCCGAGGCGACGAGGGTCGCACCCGCCAGATCCTCATCGAGTGCTTCAAGCAGGGCACCTGGAGCCCGCACACGGTGGCCCCTGATCCTCACCCGACCCGTGACTTCCTGCCCGAGAGCCGCTGGCCACACGCGGCCCCGCTGGCGTTGGAGCTGTTGGGCGGCGAGGCGCAGTCGGAGAGCTGAGGCCCCGACGCAGCCTGACGGATGCGAGAATCGCTCCGGCCTCGTCGAGTGCTTCAAGCAGGGCAGCAAAGACGTGCGTGACGTGGAGCCGGGCAGCCGCTTCGCGCCGTGCGACTTCCTGCCGGGGAGGGCCTGGCCTCACTCCGAGCCCCTGGCGTTCGAGGCCGCGGGCGCGTAGGCGTCGAGAGGCGCAGCCTCAGGGCACCGCAGGCCCGCCGTCCAACCACACTCCAGGCGGGAATGTGTGCCGGCCCACAGGATCGGCCCATGCAGCAGCTCGCGGCATTGGTGGACTACCGGCCCGTGGTGGGCGACCCGCTGCCAGCCATCGCCTGGATCTTCACCTCGCCGAAGCGAGGGAAGCCCGCCGCCTGGGAGCGCACTCGCGAGTGGGAGCGCCTGGAGGGCATTGACGCCGACCCCGCGCACGTCGCGGACATCCTGGACACCATCGTCGGCAGCCTCAGCGGCGGCACCGAGAGCCAGCAGCACGAGACCCTTGTGGACATGGCTGGCCGTGTCGTCCCAGGAGGGATCGTCTGGGACGAGCCCGTGGCGAGCCGACAGAGGAGCCTTGTTGACAAGCTCATCAGGAAGACGCAGTCCGATCTCAAGGCCGACCAAGCGCGATACGCCGCGCGGCGCGAGCGACTTCATACGCCGGCTCCACAGCGGGAACGAGCCTCTGGCAGGCGAGAAGCGCACATGCCTGCCGTGGGGTGACGAACGCTCAGCATATGACCGCGACCGCCACGGCTGATGCCCTCCGCGAGAAGGACGCCCAGGCCCTTGCCGCTCTCGACCTCGACGTCAACTCGTCCTGCTTCTGGGACTGCCTCACCGAAGGCCTTCGTGAGGCGATCGAGGGCTGGGACATGCTGTTCCGGGACGACTACGTGGGCGAGGAGGGGTTCGACCAGGCCAAGGCTGACCGGGACGTGCAGGCCTGGCTCACGGACTCCACGTCAAGCGTGTGCGTGGGGCTGGCGGCACAGGCCGAGGACATCTGGGCTGACGCTCCCATCGACGGCGAGGCAGGCGCCGGCGTGAGGCTGTTCGCGCTCCGGCAGGTGCTCGCCGACCTCGATGACTTGCCCGAGACGGAGCTGTTCGCCACCGTGCTCGCCTACCACGGCTGGGACGACCTCTCGCGCGAGTGCTCCGTCGCTCTCCATGCTGCGCTCTCGCGCGCGAGGGGCGCCATCGACGAGTACAGGCTGACCGGGGACGCGGTGGCTCTCGGGGGCTCGACAAGCCTCCCCATGGCACTCGTGCGCCAGCTCGGCGTCACCCCCTGACCCTGCCGCCTGAGGGCGCCATCGTCGTTGGCCTCGTGCAGTGCGTGAGGTGTCTTAGACGGCGCACTGCCAGGCTGCGGACGGGCGCCGGACGGGCGCGTGGCCCTCAGAGCCACTGTCCGATGATGGCCTCGACCTCGGAGGTGGGCGTGTGGATGGAGTGGAGCGCCACGAGGTCGGACTGAGCGCCCTCCCTGGCCTGTGCTTCGTGGGCGCGGCGCACGTCCTCGGGGTCGCCCTCGGGGAAGTCGAAGCCCTCGGCGAGCGCCCGCTCGATGTTGCGGGTCGCTGCCGCGAGGCGGGTGTCGTGCTGGGTGTCGCCCCAGGCGCGCAGTTCCTCGGCGACCGCGCCGGCGAAGCGCTTGGCCTCGGCCTGGGCCGGCGTCAGCCCCTCCGGCTCAGCGCCACCGCCCGGCCAGACGACCTCGACCGGCGCCCGCTTGACCTGGATCTCGAACGGGCGCCCTCCCTCCTCGGTCACCGTGACGGCGACGAGGTGGGCCCGCGACTCCACCCTCAGCTCGTGCATCAGGAGGCCTGCTCGGCGAGCCCCACGACGACGCGCCAGCGGTGCGCCTGCTGCGCAGCCGCCACCTCCTCGGGAGGGCTGCCCCCGACAGGGATGCCGACGAGGAAGGACTGCTTGTAGAGGTCGGGCTCGCGCTCGGGGTCGCCCTCGCCATCCTCAGGCCGCCGGAACCACTGCGGCCCCTTGTCGATGAGGATGACCGTGGTCGCGCCCTGGAGCACGAGGGAGCGAGCCCCTTTGGCCAGTTCGTGCTCCTCGCAGAGGAAGGTGATGAGTGCGTCGTCGTGCTCGGAGGTCTCCTCGGCGGCGCCGGTGGCCTGCGCCCATTCCCTCGCGTAGGCCTGGAAGGCCGCCTCTGCCTCCCTGGAGTCGAAGGAGTAACGGTTGCACCCTCCCCGCCCCTCGTTGGAGGCAGTGCCGATGCGCTTGCCGTCCATGTGGATGGTGGCGGTGAAAGCCAGCGTCTCCTCCGAGAGGGCATCGACCGGGTGGTAGCCCTTGACCTCGACGGTGGTGTCTGACTCGAACGTCTTGGGAGCCCAAGGCGTCGTGGGCGTCGTCGGGGGAGTCGGGGTCGTGGGCATGGTCGATCTCCTTGATGTCGGGTGGGGCCTGGGGTGGCCGTTGTGTCGGCGGCATCGTAGATCGACCCTGGGACACCTGCTGCCTCGCTCTTCCTGGAGCGCTGTGCCTCGCTCACGACGTTGGGCCTGGCCCCTGTGCCTGGCCCTCTGTCCTCGTCCGTGGCTCTCTCAGGCAGATGGGCGGGGAGAGACCTCGAAGCCCTCGCGCTCGGCGATCGTCCGCATCAGGTCGAGGCGCGCGTCTCGGCGCTCCTCGGCCTCGCGGGCTCTGACCGCCTCCTGCATCTCGCAGGCGAGCGAGCACACCTGCAGCATCACGTCGGAGGCCGAGAGCCCGTCCTTGTAGCCGATGTCGAACAGGGGCGCGTGCTCCCAGAGAGCGAGCGGGCCGGGTGCTCGCTGCGACTGCTCGGGGCCGAGGCCAGCCTCGATGCGCTCGCGCCACGGCGACTCGCGCGGGTCGCGGCCGGCGAGCGGATAGAGCTCCCCATCCAGAAGCTCGCTGAGGCGGCCCGCGTAGGTGGAGCGGAAGCCACCCAGGTCGTAGTGGGCGATGTACCCGCAGGACTGATGGAGGAAGTGATAGAGGCGCGGTGAGAGCTTGCTGATGTCGCCGGTCTCCAGAAGTCGGCGGAAGTCGCCGACGACGCCCTGGCCCTGGTGCTTGCGCAGGTAGCGGAAGGCTGGCTGCTCGCCGCCGGCAGCGGGCGTCCCCGAGCCTGCGGCGCCCGCCGGCGCGGCGCCGCCGTCGCTGGCAGCAGGGGCCGTGCGCCGGGCGAGCCCGGTCGCCCCGAAGTCACTCCCTTATCCTCTCCCCATGAGCCCAAGGTGCCTCGGCTTGACGCCCGTGCCCGGATCTCGCAAACGGAGTCGCCGGCGAGCCGAGCGCCCGCCTCCATGAGCCCCACGAGACTGTGAAAGGTGGCCCCCGCGCGCGTCGGAGCGCCGGGGGCCGTGGCCTTCGCCCAACCAGGGGGCTCCAGCGGGGCCAGCGTACCAGCGCGCATGGGCGCGCATGAGGCACCGATCTTGCCGCGATCCACCCCGCCTCATCACTGATCGGAAAAGCCCGCCGTCCGCCCGCGCACTCGTGAACAGTCATCACATGGGCAGAGGCAAGGGCAGCGACTACGGAGCGACGGGACTGGCTAGACGGCCCAGCTCCGAAGGTGTCGGGGGGGGGCGTCTCAGCCCAGCCCGGCGCTGTCACTCCTCAGGCGTCTAAGCCTGTAGAGGCCCTTTCGACCATCGCCAGCCTTCGCCGACGCCTCTCCGAGCCAGGTGTGCAGGTAACCACGCTGCGAGGGGTGAGAGAGGAGCAGTTTGGCCTCACGCGCACCATCAACCGCGTGTCGTCAGCTCAGATCCACTTCGACGATCCACAGGGCAGGTCCGGCACGTTGGGCCTTGACCTGCCCAAGACCGCGACCTTCCGAGTGGATGGGCCAAGCGAGTTCACGGTGCTCGACAGAGACGGCACCCCGGCGCTCTCATATCGGATCGAGACGCCCGAGAGCCTGGCCCTCCCCGAGGATGAGAGACGACGGGAGATCGAGGCGTTCAAGGATGTGCGGCGCGCCGACCAGGAGGCCCGCAAAGCCGCCCACCAGGCAAGAGATGCGGAGCGGAGCGCCGCGTGGCAGGCTGGCGAGCCCGAGCGCGAGCGCGAAAGGCAGGAGCGTGAGGCGGCCCGTGAGGCGGAGAAGGCAGAGCGAGCTGCTGAGCTTGCGAGGCTGAGGTCTGAGGCGAGGGCGCAAGGGAAGTTCGCCTGGGACGATGAGGGGGACCGCTCACAGGTCGAGCCCTTCTACGACGAGTACCTGTCTCTCTACGAGGAGGAGCTGGCCCGCCTTCGTGAGAAGCGAGCACAGGACGCTGCTCACGGGCGGTACTCCATCACCCCCATGGCCCTGTACGAAGGCTTCGACGTCGATGATGCCGAGGTCGATGACCGTTACTTCCGTGGCAGCTTGGGGAGCCTTGCCGGTGTCGTGGATGAGGACCGGGCCATCAGCGCGCTGCAGGGCCTCCGCCGCGAGAGGAAGGGCCAGGAGCGCTTGGAAGCCCTGGTCTCGGAGGGCTACGCCGTCGCTGACAAGCGGCTCATGGAGCCCATCGAGGGCGGGAACGGCAGCAAGCGCCTACAGGGCCCTTACAAGTCGGTCATCGTCCGAAAGACGGAGGGAGGCACCGACGTCTGGCGCGAGTACCCAGGCGCCCGCCTCGTGATCGGCGAGAACGGCGAGATCGAGGGCGTGATGAGGAAGGGCAAAAGCCGCCGCTACTTCTCCACCCACGAGAGCCCGGTCCTCCTGCGCGACGCGTGACCGACGCCATCCCGTGTCCGGTTGACGAGACCCGTGCGCTGAGGGCTTGGCCCCGCCGAGCCCACGCTTGACGTCAGACCCCTTCCTTATACCTGGCGATCCCAGCGGGCACCCAGCCCGCATCGGACGACAGGAGAGCAGCGCATGGACGCCACGGACACAACTGATGACCTCGTGCCTCTGAGACCAGGCCCCTGGCCACACCTTGAGCCGACCACATGGCTCGGTGCCCTCTGCCACGGCATCCTGCCGCTCAAGCGGCTCGTGCTGCTGTGCCTGGGCACCTGCTTCCTCGTGAGCGTCCTCCCGCAGGCGTCACCGAGCCTCGCCACGGCGCGCGACCTGCTCTACGGCCTCGTGCTCATGCCACTCCTGGCCGTGACCGGCGTGGGCGCACTGCGCCGCGTCGGGCTCATGCACCCAATGCGCCACCTCGACTTCGCCCAGCAGCTCGTGCTCGCGGCCACCGGCATCCTCTCCGTCTCGCATCTGCTGCCGGTGAGCGTCGGGCTGGCTGTCGCCGTGGCACTTGCCTTCGTCATCGTGGCTGCGTGGCTCGCCTCTTGGCCCATCTGCCCGGCGAGCGTGAGCCCATCGACCGCCCCGCGCGCGGCGCCTGCGGACGCTGCCGCCAGCAAGCCGGCTGCCAAGCACGGACACATCACCACGACAGCAGACAGAGCGTCCTCGCCGGCGAAGGCGCGCAAGCGTCAGGCACGTGCTGCCACGGGCGGGAAGGCGGGGCAGCCGGTGGAGGCTGCCACCTGCCAGTCCCATCCCCTCGATGCCGCCCCGCCCGTCCTTGACGCTGACAGGCCCTCGGATTGGGCCACCTTCGACGAAGCACGCCAGCGTTGGGAGCGCGCCGGCGCCTGACCGGCCCTGACCGCGCCGTGGCACGCCTTCTGCGGCCCACGCGAAAGCCAGGCGACATTGGCGTCCCGTGGGCACTCTCGTCGCATGAGCAGTGCTCAAGGATCAGGCTTCGAGGTGGACAGGCTGTCGAGTGGCCCTGTGCCCTGCGTCGGCCCCGAGGCCGCGCCTCATCTCGCCGACGCACTCATGCGCCCCCATCCGGCGGGCATCATCGAGACGCCGCATGGCCCTGTGCTGGTCGAGGCCAGCGTCCTGCCGACACAGTGCATCCGAGTCCTCGCTGGCTTCGGGGACGGGGAGCCGGCGGCGCTCGTGGTCGCCGGCGAGCCTGTCGGTGTGAGGGTGCACCTCGCGCTCGACCCGGAGACCGGCGCCTGGGGCCCTACGGGAGGTGGCGGGCTCACGTCCAAGGAGTACTGGCGCGGTGATGCGGAGGAGCAGTCGGAGGCGGCGCACCGCCAGGACGTCAGGGAGCTGAGTGGCGAGCTGTCGCTGCTCGTCGGCGAGTGGGTCGAGGCCAACGGCGGGCCAGCTCAGGTCTTCGCCCGCGCCGACGAGTTCTGGCACGCCCTCCAGGCGCTCGCCGCTGCCGAGCACGTCTAACGACACGGCGAGACCCGCCAGCGCCATCGTGGCGCTCGGGGGTGACGAGGCAAGCTAAGCCCTCGCCGAGAGTTCCATCGCTTCCTGATCCGCGCCACTCACAGGCCTGGCAGGCAACGGCTAACCGAAAAGCGCGCGGGGCACCGGAGCAGCCATGAACAGTGGTCACATGGGGAGAGGACAAGGCAGCGACTTCGGCGCGACGGGCGTGGCCAGGCGGGCAACCTCTGACGGTGTCGGGGGGGGTCGTCCCGCTCTCTGTCTCTGAGGTAGAGACGGAGCAGGCGGACGCCCAGTCTGAGTCCTGGCGTTTGGAGGAAGACGCTGAGCGCAAGAGAACGGCGGCTCTCAGGGCCATTCTGGAGTCGGATCGAGCCGAGCTTGTGGACATGATCATGGAACGCGAGCGGACCTCCCACAGGTTGGGTACCGACGGCTATCTCATCGGCGAGAACCGGGAGGGAGAGGGCATCTTCCTCATCTGGCCCGACGCCGAGGACTCTGCCGAAGCATCGATCCTCACCCAAGAGGCATACAACGCCATCGCTGCCGAGCGCCGAAGTGCAGGGCTCCCCGACACTCACCACGTCTATGCGTGCCTATGGGCCTACCAGACCGCCAACGTGGTCTTCCACCAGATACCCAGCTTCGCAAGCCATCGCATCAGAGGATGATCCTGCTCACCTCGTAGGGGCCACGACGCCCTTGCGCGCCCCGCCTCGTCGAGACTCATCTCGCTCCCGACCGCGTCAGGCAGAATCACTGCTCAACGCGCCGAACACGGAGACCACACCAGCCCCGCCCCGACGCCCTCGTCAGCGTAGAGGCCAAGCACCTCGGACGCCTCCTGGCAGGTGTGCGACCACCGTCTCACCCTCTCGCACCCGAGCGGAGCCACACCCGACTCGCCGGCATCGCCGAGTTGCCGCACGTCCTCGCCCTCGACGAGCGCGAACGCCGTGCTCCCATGTCGGCATGCCTGCGGCGAGAGGCACCACATCGCCTGCCCTGCGTCCGGGGTCTCACCTCTCGACCACGGGCCTCCGGTGCAGCAGGCCAGGGTGATGAGACAACAGGGGTCTCGCTCCTCCTCGCCGACCCCGGTGGCGATGTCGTGCAGGAGCGCCCAGCACAGCTCCTCAAGCCACCTTCTCGACCAGGATGCCTTCGAGCTTCTCCGCGCGTTCGACGAGCGCCCTGGCGTCATCGGTCGTCCCGACGACATCCGTCGTGTGCCTGGCGTGCTCGTGCAGCGCGTGACAGAAGACCTCGTGTGACGAGCCCACGAGCGCACAGGTGAGGATGTCGGCATCGAGGTCGAACGCCTCGGCCAGGGCAAGGATGTCGAGCCGCGAGAGCGCCAGGGACGCTCCTGCTGCGGTTGACCGGGGCAAGCCAGAGGGAAGGTTGACGAAGGCACCAAGGCCGAGGGGCGCCAGGCCCGACCCCACGCGGCGCCTGTCCTCCGAGCAGCGCGTGCTCACGAGGTGTCGCAATCGCCTGCTCGCGCGGAGCGGCAGCCCTCGGCGAGCGCCGAGGGCATCGTCCGGCAACGGTGGTGGCGCCTCGACGGCGAACTCCTGGAGCATGGCGGCGCTCGGCCAGGAGCCGTCTGTGGAGAGGGGCAGCCCCATCCTCTCCCACAGCGCGAGGGCCAGGAGCATGTCCTCGTCGGCGAGCACGCAGTCCGGGGCTCCGGGCACTGCGGCCTCTGTGGCACGGCACAGACGGAAGCTCATCGAGTGCCCTTCCTTCGAGAGGCTTGGATGAGCGCGGCACGAGGGGTGCCTGCTGTGCTCCACGTGCTCCGTCGTCGTCTCGGTCGCCGTGGCCGCATGGCGGGAGGATGGGGTCAGCTCCCGGCGCGGACGGCGACTGCTCGGGGCGATGGACGGATGTGCGAGCCGGGCCTCTGGGCCAGGCCCATGCCCCAGCGGCCCTATCCGGCCTGGTGCTCGACCAGCTCGTCGTAAGAGGAGAACAGCTCCGGCCAGCCCTCGCCGGGCCGTAGCACCTCACTCGGCAGCACGCCCTCGATGATCGACAGGCGGACGGTCAGGTGCTCATACCCGACGACGGCCAGCCAGCCGGCGCATGGGATCTCATGGGCCTCGGCGCTCTTGTGGCAGGCGAACATGGGGCCTCCCAGGCAGACCTCGGCACCAGGCGCTCCCACGGCCTCGCGCAGCTCCTCGTACCGCTCTCGTGGGAACTGACCTGGCGGCGTGTCTCGGCGCCAAGGGCACTCGGCGCAGGGCACCGGGCGGTATCTCATGGGCGGAGGCTGGGCTGACATGGCTGCCCGGCATCGTCGCAGAGGAGGCGGGCACCGTGGGGCCGGCGAGTGCTCTCAGGAGGGCGCCTTGTTGACAACCGAGCGGTTGGCATCGTCGCTCGCCGGCCTCCAGGCGCTCTGGGGCGGCGAGTGCCGAATGTGGGCACTCGTGAGAAATCTGGGCGTTCTCGCTCCTGTAGTTAGTAGGCAACCGAAACGGAGTGGCATATGAGGCGGCTGACGAAGCGCGAGTGGGACCTCGTGAACACCGCCCTCGCTCGCTACGAGGCCGAGGATGACGTGACCGAGGACGAGCACTTGGAGCAGGAGGGGGATGTCGTGCGCCGGAAGGTCTGGGAACGGCTCGCCGACACCGTCTGATGCCCGTCCTCAGTGCCGGCACGGAGCGGGCTTGGCGTGCGCCGTGCCTGCTCGCGCTCGCGCTCGCGCGCCGGCCGTCCGCCGGCGGGCGATCCCCAGGTACTCAGGGTCGCGCTCGATGCCGACGAAGCGGAAGCCCTCGGCGAGGGCGGCCACCCCTGTCGAGCCCGAGCCCATGAAAGGGTCGAGCACCACCCCGTCTGGCGGCGTGATGAGCCGACAGAGGTACTGCATGAGTCGGAGGGGCTTGACAGTCGGGTGATGGTTGGCGCGCTGACGCTTGGTGTCGCTGAGCTTCGAGCTGAAGCCGTTGGCCCTCGCGGAGTAGGCCCTCTCATCGCCCTCCATCCCCGCGTCCCTCTCAGCTCTGCCGGCCTTGGGGCAGTAGAAGAAACGGGAGGCCCCGCCCACGTCGCCGAGCCCACCGACGTTCGTGCCACGATTCTTTCCCGAGTAGCTTCCATAGACATCCCCAGCCACGAGTCCTGTGCGCGACCCGCTCCCTCCGGTGCTCCGGCTGATGCCACTCTGCTCGTCGAGGGCTCGTCCTGCCTCCTCGTCGAGGATGACATTCGCCGGCCAGCGGCCCAGCGGAGACGGAGGCATCCTCTCGACCGTCGCCCCGTCCGTTCCGGGAGCGACGGTGAGCTTCTTGGCCGGGCCACCCCAGCCTGGCGTGCCGATCTTCGGTGGCCCGTCCTCCCAGCCGACCCGGCAGTCGTCGATGTTGACGCTGCCGACACCGTGCGCGAGCACGTTGGCCGCCACGGTCCCGTCGAGGGGCTTGCGCGCGAGCAGGATGGGCTCGTAGGCGGGCTTGAGGGCGGTGCCCCATCCCTGCCACTGCTGGGCCTCGGGAGTGGCAGGAGTGGTGATGTCGATCTCACCAGCGCTGGCCGTCACACCCACGGTGAAGTTGTGTGTCTTGATGGCCTCGGCGTCGAGCACGCGAGTGGAGTGATGTGAGCCGATGACCTCGCGCTCGGCTCCAGCGGCCTTGTCGATCGCTTTGCTCACGTCGAGACTCTTGGGAAAGCCGCTGCCATAGAGCCACATGAGGCAGTCGCGGACCTCGAAGCCCGCGTCCTCGATCGCGCAGGCGAGGCGGTGGTAGTTGCGGGGGAAGCCGCAGACGAGCATGTGGCCACCTGGCTTGAGGACGCGGAGACATTCCTCCCAGGTCTCTGGGCGGAAGGCGATGCCGCTCGCGTCCCAAGTCCTGCCCATGAAGCCGATCTCGTAGGGCGGGTCGGTGACGATGGAGTCTATGGAGGCCACGCGCATCCGCCGCATGGCGGCGAGGCAGTCGCCGGCTACGAGCCTACGGCGAGGTGGGCGGCGCGAGAGAGGCGTGGCCCGACCTGTTCTCTCTCTCTCTCTCTCTCTCTCTCTCGGCCATGAGCCGAGGGTCTGTGACCGCACGCGATCGTGCCGGACCTTGGCCTCGCGCTCGGTTGTCCAGCGCACTTTGCACAATGCGAGCCGGAACGCCGGACTGGGCACATCGTCAAGCCATGCGATGGGCTAGAGGCGCCTCCGGGCTCGCGTCACTCGCCGCCACGGCGGCGCTCACAGGACTCTCTCTCTGTGCTCCGCCGGCAGCCCTGGCCTCGGGGACGCCCACCTCGAAGCCCAGCACCGTCACGCTGACGGGCAACTTCCAGTCCTCGCTCGTGCCCAACGGCCACGGCGGACAGGAGGCCGGCTACGCCCTGCACGAGCCTGGCGGCGTGAGCTACCCGCTCGACCTCGCCAGCACGGGCATCACCCTGCACCCCGAGGACGAGAACTCCAACCCCTCGCGCCTCGATGCCTCAGGCCAGCTCACACAGATCCTGGGAGACAAGGTGCGCGTGACGGGCACCCTCTCTCACGGCACCCTCACACCCACGCAGGTCTGGGATCTCGGCTCCGCTGCCGCTGCGGCGGCCCTCTCCCCACCCTCGGAATCGGGCACCTGGCCCACCCTCGAAGCCTGGGGGAGGCGCCTCGACCTCTTCTACCCCGTGCTCGTCATCCTCCTCATCGCCGGCTTCGTCATCTACTTCTTCAAGTTCGGCCCGCGCGCCAAGGCCAAGGCCGACAAGGTGGGCCCCAACGCCCCCGGCCTCGTCTCCTGGGACGACGTGGCCGGCTGTGACGAGGCCAAGGGCCAGCTCCGCGAGGTCGTGGACTTCCTGATCTCGCCCGCCGAGCTCCTGAAGCTGGGCGGGAAGGCGCCTCGCGGCGTCCTGCTCTCGGGGCCTCCCGGCTGCGGCAAGACCCTCCTCGCCAAGGCCTGTGCCAGCGAGGCCGGCGCGACCTTCTTCTCCATGTCCGGCTCGGCCTTCGTGGAGATGTACGTGGGCCGTGGCGCCGCCCGCCTGCGCGGCCTGTTCCGCACGGCCCGCAAGCACGCTGACATCCCCTTCTGGCGCCTGTTCGCGCGCTCCGCTGTCAAGGATCCGATCGCCGAGTGCTTCCGGGTCGCCCGCGCCCGCAGCGGCGCCCGCAAGCCGGTCATCATCTTCATCGACGAGGTTGACGCCGTGGGCCGCGCGCGTGGCAACGACATGAGCGGGGAGCGCGACCACGCGCTCAACCAGCTCCTCGTCGAGATGGACGGCTTCACCTCGCGCGACAACATCATCGTCATCGCCGCCACCAACCGGCCCGACGACCTGGACGCGGCCCTGCTCCGGCCAGGCCGCTTCGACCGCCAGGTTGCCGTCACGGCACCTGACGTGCGCGGTCGGGAGCAGATCCTCAAGGTCCACACCCGCAGCAAGCCAGTCGAGCGGGTCGATCTCGCTGCCGTCGCCGCCCGGACCTTCGGCCTCAGCGGCGCCGACCTGGCCAACCTCTGCGACGAGGCAGTGATCCTGGCCTTCCGCGCCAAGCGCGACCACATCACCCAGGCCGACTTCATCGAGGCCCAGGAGACGGTCATCGTCGGCCTGCGCACTGGGAAGGCCCTCACCGAGGCCGAGAAGCGGACGATCGCCTACCACGAGGCTGGCCACGCCGTCGTGCACCTCGTGGTGCCCGGCCTCGACGCGCCGCACACGGTCACCATCGTCCCGCGCAGCTCAGGCGCCCTGGGCTACAACCTGACCGTCCCCGTCGAGGACCGCTACCTCGCCTACAAGGGAGAGCTGCGCGAAAAGCTCGCCGCGCTGTTCGGCGGGCGCGCCGCCGAGGAGGTGGCCCTGGGGAGCATGAGCAACGGTGCGACGGGCGACCTCGGGAGCATCAACGACATCGCCCACAGGATGCTCGACGGGTGGGGCATGGGCTCGGACTACACCACTGTGGCCCCCGCAGGGCCCCTCTCCACGCGCCGCCAGTACTCCGAGGCGTTCCTGGCCCAGCGCGACGCCGAGCGCGCCGAGATCATGCGCAGCGCGCACGAGTGGGCCGTGGAGATCATCTCCGACGAGTACGACGTGCTGGACGCCATCGCCAAGGTGCTGCTGGCCGAGGAGACCATCGACAAGGCTCGCCTCCTGGAGGTCGTGGAGACGGCCAAGGCAGCCCGAGGGACTGGAGTGGCCGGTGGGCGCCCCACCGCCCCGGACTGGAGTTCGCTCGCGCCTGGCCTGTCTGACCGCGAGCGCGTCGTCGCCTGCGGCGGCGGCGAGAGCAGCCCGCTCACGGGAGCCCTGGGTGTCCTCGGCGCGGACACCTCAGTACCTGCGGCTTGACGCCGGCGCTTGGGCTCGATTCGAGCTTCTGACAAGTCCCACGAGTTGGACCCTGTGTATCGTGCGCCACGCTCGCGGGCGCCAGGCGCCCCGTCCAGGACGATGAGGCGCGATGGCGACATCCCCACCTGCTCCCTCCGGCCCACGGTCTCGTCGGCGAGAGCGATCTCGCCCCGTTGGGCCCGGATGCGACTCTGGCGTCGCTCATGGTGGAAGCGCCTGCGCATGCGGTCAGCCGGCGGGTACGGCTCACTGGCCGCCATCGTGGGCGCCACGTAGCCGACTGCCGACGACACAAGGGCTTTGGCGCGGGGACGCGCGCCTGCACAGGCCGCCGGGGAGGCGCCAGGAGAGGGCCAGGAGAGGTCGCGGAGTGCCCTGATGGGAGCAGGGCCACTCCTGCGTGCCGTGTCCCAGCCCCACTCGGCACGGCGCCCTCGTGCGGGCTACTTGAGGAGGCCGTGCTCGAACAGCCGAGGCACGATCGCGTGGTCGTAGTAGGAGGAGAGGGCCGCCTTGAGCTGGGCGAGGCGGTCGTTGAGGACCGGGTGGTCATAGACGCGCGCCCCGCGCTCGTCGACCTGGCTCGTGTTGATGTCGAGGGCGATCTGGTACGGGCCGTAGGAGAAGCGCCCATCGAGCCCGCCGGCCTGCGTGGCTGCGTCGCGGACCTCACGCCAGAGGCCCATCAGTGCTTCCTCGTCCTCGTTCAGCGTCATCGTGGCGAGCACGTCGGAGGCGGCGGTGCCCTCGTCGAAGCAAAGCTCGTTGCGGTACAGGCATCCGTCTGAGCCAGTGAAGGAGAGGCAGTGGTTGGCCTGGCTGAGAGCGGCCCAGACCAGGCAGGCCCGGATGAGGGCCCCGTCCCGCTCGTAGGTGGAGCCGCCATCGGCGGTCGTGCAATACACATCCTTCTCGTGCCAGCGGCGCTGCGGGAAGCTCTTGGCCGCGAACAGGGGGAGCTTGAGGTGGAAGCTCTCGCGCCGCAGGTGGAAGCCGTTGCGCCGGTAGGGCAGCGCGCAGCGCGTGAGCGCCTGCTTGGTCGGGCCGAGGGCGAAGCCGATGGAGTACAGGTAGCCCATCACGTCGTCGGCACGGATGCTCACCTCGGTCGTCGAGCCTTTGCGCCCCGCCTCGCGCCCGTCGAGCCCGCAGTGGATGCCGTGGGTGTCGTCGCCCGCGCGCACGAGCTTGTCGAAGTAGGCCTGGTTGAAGCCGGTGTGCGCCTTGCGCACGACGACCTCCCCGTCAGACACGACCTCCCCGTCAACGATGTCGAGCGCCGGCAGGGTGATGGCCTCGGCCTCCGCGTCCTCCTCGCTCGACCACAGGATGCAGGAGATGCCCGAGGCCGAGGCGTGGAAGTGCTTGCGGTTGAGCAGGTAGCCAGCGACGAAGCGCCGGTCGGTGAGGCCGTGGGTCTTCCAGTGCTTGAGCGGTGCGTAGAGGACGTAGGCGTCGTGCGGCCCGCGCAGGTAGGCCTCCCACCCTGACCAGATGAACAGGTTGGCGATCTCCTTCGTCGGCTGGAGGCCCTTGATCCGGGGCCGGAAGCCCGCGCGCATGAGGGCAGCGACCACCGTGTCCTTGGCCTTGCCGCGCGCAGCCCCGGTCTGCATGGCGTCCCCGCTCGCGTCGCTGTAAGGCGGGTTCTCCAGGAGGATGACGGCGCAGCCAGGATCTTCGACGTAGGGAGCGACCTCGGGGAAGACGGCCTGGGCCAGGGCGTCGCCCCCGTGCAGCAGCCCGCCGTCGTGGTCGGGCGCCGGCGGGATGATGGCCCGGACCTTGCCGCCGAGGCGGCTGTTGAGCACCAGCCACTCCTTCAGCTCGTAGGTGGCCACGATGAGATGGCTCAGCTCCTCGTCGCTCAGCGGCTCGTCGAGGTTGCCGGTCCCCGCGCAGCGATCGACGATGACGTAGTGCTTGTGCTCCCCCTCCCCCTCGAAGCGGTGAGGGCAGGCCTCGTCGGCGCACTCGGTGGCGGGGATGGCCTCGATGGCCTGGCGCACGAGGCCGGCGGACAGCTCCGCGTACTCGGGTGGCGTGTAGAAGGCGCCGAGCTCCTTGCGGTGCTGCCGGTCGTTGAGGCAGTCCATGATGAAGCGGAAGTCGTCCTCGACCCCCTCCCAGGGGTGGATGAGGCCGGCGAAGTGGGCCGGGGCGCGCAGCTCCTCGAACAGGGCGACCTTGCTGGCCTTGGGCCTCTCGGCGTAGAAGCGGTCGGCCCAGCCGATGACGTCGTAGAGGTCGATGTGGACGGCGACGAAGCTCTCGTCGGCGAGGACCGCTGCGAGCGCCTGCACGCCGTCGAACTCGCCGTAGTCGATGACCTCGAAGGGGTCGCGGGCCTGGAGCCCGTCGTTGGCGCGGCTGGCCGCGCCCTGGTACTGGGCCTCGATCTCGGGCAGGTAGTCGGCGGCCAGGTAGTGGTAGGCGCGCTGGGAGCCGAGGTCGATGAGCAGGATGTGCGCGGGCACGCTCTTGCCCCGGTTGCGCATGCGGGACAGGTACTTGAGCGCCTGCGAGAGGACGCGACTGGGCCGGTCGATCGAGGTCTTGAACTCGAACAGCGTCCCCCGGTACACGCCGTCGGTGTGGTCGGCGAGCGTGGCGTCGAGCCCGAAGCGCGCGAAGAAGTCGAGCTGCCCTGCGCGCTCGTCGGCGAAGGTGGGGCGAGGGATGCGAGCGAGCGCGCTGCGGGCCATGGGCCGACCGTGCGATCCGCACCTCGATCTCGCCCATCTTTGGCGCCGGCTGTGAGGCCGGCCTGGGGCTGCTCAGCGGCAGCTCAGCGCCAGGCGCGCAGGGGCGCGGCTTGGGCCTTGCGCTCGCCGAGCCCCAGGGACAGCGAGGCCCGCTGCTCCTGGCCGCCGCTCGCGCGGACCACGAGCGCCACCGTCACCCGCCGGTGGGCCTGGTCCTGCCGGCTGCCCTCACCACTGAGGCGGTGCGCCAGGCGTGCTCCGTAGCCGACGACGTGGCCTGAGACCAGCCACTCACAGACTGGGTGCCCCTTCGAGGCTCGCTTCCCACGAGCGCAGGCCCCGCCCTCGCCGAGGTCCGCCTCAAGCAGCCAGCGTCCGTGCCCGCCCGCCTCCGGCACGAGGCGCATCCCCGGCTGGGCCTTGCTGGAGCCCGTCGAGCCCGTCTGTCCGTGCGCGTGCGAGCCGGTCCCGACGCTCCCTGGACCTGTGCTCCCGTGATTCGCAGGCCCCGTGCTCGCCGCCGTGCCCTCCTGCACGGTGTCACCTTGGCCCACGGCGCCACCGACGCACCCGACGTAGCCGTTCCAGTCGAGTGCTCCCCCACAGGCGACGAAGGGAGTGGTGCTCGTCGAGCCCAGGAAGGAGTCGTCGCTCTCGGAGTAGGTGAGCGCCGTGTAGGGGACCGTCCCCGTGTCGGCGAGGCCCGGTGGAGGCGTGGCCGGCGGCTCGGCGAGGTCGAGGTAGGCCCCGGAGGACGCCGCGTCGAACGTGTTGCCACTCAAGGCCAGGGTCGCGCTCGCGTCGCCGGGCGGATAGTCGAACAGGTCGTAGGCGCCGACGCCTGAGACGTCGTTGTCCGAGATGACGAAGGACTCGGCGATGGGCTCGGTGCCGGCTGCGGTCTCGATGCCCGTGCCCAGCTCGCCGCTGATGTCATTGCCGCTGATGTAGGTCGTCCCCGGCGTGGTCGTCTCGCTCCAGAAGTCGATGCCCGAGCCACTGCCGCCTGAGCCGGCTATCTCGTTGGCGGAGACGACGTTGCCGGCCCCGCGCAAGGAGATGGCCGAGAACGTCGCCGGCGCGGTGGTCGCAGACGAGCTGGTGATGACGTTGCCCGTGATGGTCCAGCCCGCGCTCTTGGCGTAGATGGCGTGGCAGGGGTTGTGGTCGGTGCCCGCCCAGCCGGTCGAGGGTTCGTCCCCGCAGTGGGGCCCGATGCCGTCGTCCGAGAGCGTGGAGCCTTCGACGGTGATGTCGGGGCCGACGCTGAGGATGCCGGAGTCGGCGGTGTCGTCGATGGCGTCGCCGCTGATGATCCAGTCGGAGTCCGCGTGGTTCATCAGGCCGATGCCGTAGCCACCCTCGGCGGCTTCGTAGCTGCTCGTCACCTCCGAGCCGGAGACCGTCACGTGCGCCACGCCCGTCCCACTCGCCGAGGTGCCGATGCCCCGCGACGCCGAGGAGGAGATGTCCAGGTCCGTGATGTCGAGCCACGAGGCCGATGAGAGGTAGATGCCGCTGGCGAGGGATGCCTGCCCAGGGCCGTAGCTCGTGTAGGTGATGGGGGCCGTGCTCGTGCCCGAGTCCCCGGCCCAGGGGGAGAAGGGTTCTGTGAACGACGCGCCACCCTCGAAGCCCACCTCGTCCCCGGGCCCGAGCGGGGCCTCGGCGGCGCGGCCCGGCGTGCGCCAGGCGGTGCAGGGCGAGGTGCCCAGGGCCTGGTCGCTGCCGGTCGGGGAGACGTAGAAGACGGTCCCGCCTCCAGGCGCGCTCAGGGGCGCCGGGTAGCCGGCGGGGCAGGTGGCCGGCTGGGCGCGCCCGGTGCCCAGGATGGCCGTGCCGACGAACAGCCCGACGGCGAAGAGGAGGAACAGGACGATGCCCGGCCAGTTGGGCAGGTGCCTGCTCAGGAGCGATCGGTGGCGCTCTCCCGGTGCCATGCGCTGAAGCTAGTCGCGGCCCTGTGGAGCACGGGCGCCTCTCCGAACGGCTCGCTGCCACGCACACGCGCGTGCCGACCTCGGCTGAGTCCCGGCTGGCTGGCTGTGACCCCGCGAGGAGCGCTCGGTGGCCCAAACGCAGAAAGCGCGTGCGGGAGAGGGGCCGGCTTACGCTCGCCGCATGAAGGCGAGTCTGAGGAAGGCGCGGTCGGGCCAGGAGGGCTTCACGCTCATCGAACTCCTGGTCGTCATCCTCATCATCGGCATCCTGCTCGCGGTGGCGGTCCCCGGCCTCTTCAGCCAGACGGGGAAGGCGAACATCTCTGCGACGAAGCAACAGCTCAATGCGATCTACATCGCTGCGAAGACCGCCGCCACCGAAAGCTCGAACGATGGCCACTATCCGAGCGAGACCGTGCTCGACCAGGAAATCGTCAGGGCAGACCCTCAATTCGGGGCTTCGACGCAGGGAGGGCCCTCGATCCTCTGCAACAGCAGCGCTGCCACCTCTGTCGAAGACTCGGGCACCACCCTCTACATCCCGGCGTGCTCTGACACCAAAGCTCCCGATGGGGACACGCAGGCTGGGCCGGACTACCCGGCCACGAACCAGGTGAGCCTCCAGGGCACCACCAGCACGGACTTCTCCGCGACGACCGTGCCCGGTGACGGCACTGGGACCGTGACCTACGCGCCTGATGGCCCGCCGCCGGCGTACACCTGCACCGGGACCAGCTCCGGCTGCTGACGGACCGCGCCCACGACAGGCCCGCTCGCACAGCGCCGGCTCAAGAGGCAGTGGCAGCCAGCTCGCCTGCGCCCATCGCCCTGTCGGCCCCGTCCTCGTCGCCGAGAGAGGTGAGGCATGGCCCAGGCCGGGCCGGGCGCATCTCGCACAGCACGCCGTAGGGAGGCAGGGGCCTGCGGGAGCCTCCGCGCAGCGCCTCGTACTGATTCGAGGTGTAGTCGGGCGTGCCGAGCACCTTGGTCACAGCCTCGTCGATGCGCTTGGCCTCCAGGTTCGTCCACAGGGATTCGCGGTGCACCCACTCCTTCTCCTCGATGCCGGCGGCGAGGAGGGCTTTGTCCCAGGTGGAGAAGGCGCCGACGACCTCCTCGACCAGGGGGAAGTCGCCGCGCTCGGATGGCTCGACGGCACTGAGGAGGGCGCGGTAGGAGGCCGGGGTGAGCGGACAGCGCCCACCCCGGCGCCAGGCGGCCTCCAGGGCACGGGCCATGCGCGCCCTCCTCTCGGCGGCGGGCTCCGTGTGGCCTTTCGTCTCGTCGAGGCCGGCTGAGGCGACGGCCCGCGCCCACGGGCCCAGGCGCTTGCGGATGACCGACGAGGAAGGGAGGGTGGGTGCCTCGGTCGCCCGGTACCTGTCATACATGGGCGCCGAGAGGCGCGTCGTGCGGTAGTGGCGCGCTGCCTGCAGCAGCGCGGCCCGCGCCTTGTCAGGCTCGCAGGGGATGCTCTGTGGGGTCGAGGCCAGGCCCACGCTCCCCAAGACGCCCTTCCAGGAGCCGAACGCCCGGAAGGCCTGCTGGAAGCTGATGAGGCCAGGGGCCTCGCGCTTGCGGTGGGCTGTGTACTCGCTGACGTAGGGCGCCCGTCCGAGGCGCCCGTTGAGCGCGCGGATCGCGGCCTGGAAGGCCTGCACGTCCGCCTCGGGCACCTTGTCGGTGGCCGGCGTGCTGCCAGCCGCTGGCTGCCTGCCCTCGGGAGCCGACCGGACGCTTGGCTGGGTGCCCGCCTTCGAGCGCGCAGGGTGGCTCGTGCTTGGAGCACGGCGCAGCGCAGACCCCTCGTCGGGGCCCTCGGGCGGGCTGGATGTCGTGGCGGGCGTCCTGGCCATCTCGGGCCGAGCGTGTGTGCCCGCACTCCCGGCACGGACGTTCCTCCACTCGTGCCCGACGCCGAGCTGGATGCCCTGCTCGCTCCGCTGTGACCGCGCGATGCGAGATCGGGGGCTGGACCCGGTGCCCGTGGCGTAACCTCGCGCCATGAGCAGCGCAGGCTCCTCATCCCCAGGTCGAGCCCGTGCGGGCGCACCACCTGCCTCGGCGACGCCCACTCCCTCGCGAGCCTGCGTGGCCTCGGTGGAGGACGCCTGCGCGTCCCTGCCGCGCGAGGAGCGCGAGCGCCTGCGGAGCCTGAGCGGGGCCTACTGTTACTTCGTGGGCCGGGAGCACCTGGAAGCGCGCCACCTGCGCCACGCCCACACTGTGGGGGCCGGCGCCCTCGCTGAGAGGGCGATCGAGGACCGCCGTCAACACCACCTGGCCTCGGCGTCAGCGGTCCAGCGCGAGGCCCGTGGCGAGCTGGGCGTCCTGCTCGGCGACGACGGCTTCGTGGGGCTTCTCCCAACGATGTCGTGAGGGCGCTCCGCGACGGCCTGTCCGAAGGCCCTCCCTGGGCTGCCGGGTAGCCAAAAGCCCCCGTGCCAAGCGGCCCAGCGCGTAGCCTCAAGGGACATACACGGGCACCAACGCGCCGTGAAGGACACCAAGACGATGCGTGATCTAACTAACCACTCATATTCCCCCTTGATGCCCCGAACGGTGACCTCTGGCACCCCCTCCCGCTGAGGCGGAGCCGGGTCCCGTTCGCGCATCGCGCGCGCCACAGGCGTGCCAGGCGTGAGCTTGCCCGGAAAGGGCGGAAAGGGCCTAATGCGAGGGGTTCGGCTCAGGTGGCTGCTGGGTGTGGTGGGGGCGCTGGTGGTGGCATCCGCCTCCCCGACCGCCGCGCTCGCCTCCGGCCCCGTCAACTCCCTGGCGCCCGTCATCACGGGCTCGCCCGTGGTCGGCTCGGCGCTCACGGCGACCAACGGCTCCTGGTTCTCTCAGAACCTCCCGGACACCTTCTCCTACGCCTGGTATGACTGCTACACGTCCAGCTTCTCGACGTGCTGACCCTCGCTCACCACGCTCGACTCGTCCACCTATCGGCTGACCGCAGGCGACGCGGGCATGTACGTGACGGTCATCGTCACGGCCACGGACTCGGCCTCGCAGTCCGGCTGATCGGCGCCCGCGACCCTCGTCGGCCCGGCAGCGCTCTCGAACTCGACGGCCATCGAGTCCTCGGGCACCGACGGCTCGGCCTTCGTCGCGTCCATCGACAACGCGCACCAGGCCATCATCCTCACGAGCCTCGCCGGCTCCGACACGCGCTCGGCGACGGGCATCACCCAGGGGCTGGCCTCCACCGACGGCTCCACGCAGTCCTACGCAGTCCTGGCCCCCGATGGCCAGGGCGGCTACGACCCCATCGCAGGCGCGGTGGCCACGGGCGACGAGCTGCGCGTGACCTCGGCGAGCGGCGCCGACACGACTGCCTACGCCGTCACCGTCACCTCCGCTCCCCCCATCTGCTCCTCCGGCCAGTGCTCTGAGACCTTCGAGGAGGCGGGAGAGGCCCAGCCCTTCACTGTGCCCGACGGCGTGGCGTCCGTGACCTTCACCGCGATCGGCGCGGGTGCCGGCGGCGCCTGAGGCTCGGGCACAGCGACCTCCGGGGGCTCGGGGGGCTCGGCGACGAGCACGCTCGCGGTCTCCCCAGACGCATCCTTCGCCCTGCTCGTCGGGGGTGGCGGCCTGCCGGGCGGCTCCAGCAGCTCGGCGGTCACCGGCGGCTACGACGGCGGGGGCGGGTCGGGCAGCGCGACCAGCGAGGCCGGTGCCTCCGGGGGCGGGGCCTCCTATGTCCTCGACTCTGTGGGCACCCCTCTCGTCGTCGGTGGTGGTGGGGGCGGCGCGAGCATCGCAACGGACGGCGGCTCGGGCGGGAGCCCGGCGGCGTCCGGGGGCTGCAACGGCTCGGGCTGTGGCGGCCAGGGCGCATCCTCTGGCGCACCAGGCGCTGGCGGGAGCGACGAGCTGGCGGGAGCGACAGGCGCCGGCCCCACGACAGGCCCATCCGTGCTGGGCAGCGGCGGCTCATCCTCGTCCTCACCCTATCTGCGCTCGGGCGGGGGCGGCGGAGGCGGCTACTACGGCGGGGGCTCGGGCGGCGCGGACTGAAACTCGGGTGACGGCGCCGGGGGCGGCGGCTCGGACTACGCAGCGCCCACCGGCACGGGGACGGCCTACGACACCGCTCGCTCCTCGGGTGGCCAGGGCACCCAGGACGGCGACAACGGGCGCATCACCGTCTCCTTCTCCCAGCCGACCATGCAGGCAGCCCTCTGAGCCTCGACGACGACCCCCGTCGTCGGCGAGCAGGTCACGTACACGGCCACGGTGAGCCCGGCCCCCCAGCACGTGCCCCAAGCTGGCACGATCGCCTTCGCCGACGGTGGCCAGCCCGTCACCGGCTGCACGGCCCAGGCCGTCGATGAGACGACGGGTGTGGCGACCTGCGCCACGTCCTACCCCTCGACTGGGACGCACGACATCGTGGCCTCGTACTCGGGCTCGCCCGACACCATCTACCCCGCCGCGCAGAGCCTCCAGGCCTGAGTACAGGTCGAGGCCGTGCCGACGAGCAGCGCCGTGCCGACGATCACTGACGCGACCACGCCAGGCTCCTTCGAGGCCGGCGACGCGCTCACGGCCAGCGCCGGTGCCTGGAACGGCGTCCCCACACCCACCTACGCCTACCAGTGGGAGCTCTGCGACGCGGCGGGCTCCTCCTGTGCCGACATCGCAGGCGCCTCGTCCGTCGCCTCCGACAGGGGCGAGCAGGGCCAGGCGCTGCGCGTCGTGGTCACGGCCACCAACAGCGCCGGCTCCGCCTCGGCCACGAGCACGGCGACCCCGGCCATCCAGGCCCCACCTGAGCCAGCCTCCGGGGGCGCCCCCACCATCGCCGACACGACCACGAGCGCCTACGCGGTAGGAGACGTGCTCAGTGGCACGGACGGATCCTTCACGGGCTACCCAGCCCCGGCCTCCGGCCTCCAGTGGCTGCGCTGCCCCCAGGACTCCCTCACGGGCTGCGTGCCCATAGCTGGCGCCACGTCCGCGAGCTACACGGTGTCGATCGCGGACGTGGGCTCCTACCTCGCCCTCCAGGCCACGGCCACGAACGCCTCCGGCCAGTCCACCGCCACGAGCGTGCCCGTGGGCCCCATCCCAGCACCTGCCCCCGTCACGCAGGGCCCGACTGCCTCGACCGTGGAAGCAGCTCCCTCTAACACGTCCGAGCCCAGCATCTCCATCCCCTCGGCACTCGAAGCGGGGGCCGAAGCGGGCACGGCACTCCCCGGCGAGTCCCTGACGGCGCGGACGGGCGCATGGGCGGGCACTGCTCCCATCGCCTACTCCTACCAGTGGCGGGCCTGCACCGCCAGCGCTCCCACCTGCCCGGACATCCCTGGTGCCACGGGGCAGGGCTACGTGCCGGCAGCCAGCTACCAGGGCGCCCGCCTGCTCGTCCAGGTCACGGCCTCGAACGGCGCCGGCTCGGCGACTGCCACGAGCATCGAGACGGCCCCGCTCGGCGCCCCGCTCGTGGCGCCCGTCATCACCAAGGCCCACCTGAGCCACCGCTGCGAGGCACCCTTCTCCCTCACGGGCACCACCCTCACCGATCCCCACGGCCTCACGCTGACACTCGATCTGAACACCTCAGCGCGGCTCTCCTACAGCCTCTCGCGCCGCGTGGGCTCGCCCGCCTGGACGCGCTGCCCGGCTGCCGAGGGCGACGAGCCTGGACGCTACGTGCCCGTCTGGTCTGGTGGGGCCCCAGCTCCCGGCGTCTGAGCAAGCTCGACATCCGTCGGCATCCGCCTGGGCCAGCCGACCATCGCCCGTCCCTCTGAGCGCCGGGCCTCCCCACGCGCGACCAGGCGCGAGGAGATCGCGGTGAGCGCCCTCGTAGGCCGCGCCGAGCAGGGCCACGTGCTGCGCGCGGGCACCTACGTCCTCACGATCACGGCCTCGAACGTCGATGGCTCCTCCAAGCCAGTGGCGCTCAAGCTCTGGATCATCAGCCACTCCGCGAAGGCGAGGCGATAAGCCATGTTCCCGGCACGTCGTCATCTCGCTCTGCTCCTCAGCCTCCTGGTCACGCTGGCCGTGGCGAGCACGCCCTCTGTCGCCTCGGCGGCCTGACTCGGCGTCACCGTCACCACGGGGACGGCGACCTCCGTCACCAAGACGGGGGCGACCCTCAACGGCACGCTGCTGCTCCAGAAATGAACGGGGGCCATCTGTGGCATGGCCAAGTTCGAATATGGCCCCAAAGCCTCCTACGGCTCGACGACCTCGTGAGCGGAATACTGCCCCGCGAGCACGAAAACGGCCACCAACGTCTCGGCGAGCGTGGCCGGGCTCTCCGCCGGCTCGACCTATCACTTCCGCCTCGTGTTCACAGTCGCCAAAGCGACCACGGGCGACGGGTCCGACGCCACCCTCACAACAGAAGCGGCCACGCTGGCGGCGACCACCAAGCCGGCGACGGGCGTGACCACCACATGAGCGACCCTCAACGGCGAAGTGTGAGGCGCGGCCTGAGACTGCTTCGCCTACAGCGGGCCGGGCCTGAGCAAAGAAACGTGCTCCAAAGTGGCCAGCACGGAAAAGGTGGCGGCCTCCGACAAACTGACTGGCCTCAAACCGGGCGCCACCTACACGGTGACGGCGAAGGCCGTGAACGGCGGCAGCAAAGCCTCCGGGACGGCCCTCTGATTCACAACCCTCCAGGCACCCTGAGCGCAGTCGGCCCCGGTCGTCTCAGGCACGCCGCTCGTAGGGGACGCGCAGACGGCCTCCACTGGCACCTGGGCCGGGACGGCGCCCATCACCTACACCTACCAGTGGGAGAGCTGCACCTCGAAAACGCAGTGCTCGAACATCTCGGGCGCGACCTCGGCCTCCTACACGGCCACGCAGACTGTGAGAGGTCGCTACCTGGCCGTCGAGGTCACGGCCACCAACAGCGCGGGCTCGACCGAGGACACCTCGGCCCTGACGACCGCGCTCGTATCGGTGGCCCCGACGAGCGTCACGACCGAAGGCGCTGCTGCTGTCGGCGCGCCCGGCAGCCAGTCTCTGTCCGGCTCCCTCGACCGCGAATGAGGCACGCCGTGGACCTGGTTCTGATACGGCACCTCACCGGGCTCCCTCACCACCAAGACCACGAAGGCCGAGTACACGGCTGGCGGCTCGGAGACGGCGCACGTCCAGGCGACGGCCAACAGCCTGACACCGGGCACCCTCTACTACTTCCGGCTGTGCGCCTGATCGGAAGCGGGCACAGGAGAAGGGCTCTCTTGCGGGGCGACCTGATCGTTCACGGAGGGCTCAGCGCCAGCACTCTCGATGGCCTCCTGAGCGTCCGTGTCGGGGACCGCACGCTCCGGCTACCTGCTCACCGCCTCCACCGGCGCCTGGACCGGCACCGCCCCGATCTCCTACTCCTACCAGTGGCAGCGCGACTCGGGCACGAGCCACGCCTGGGTGGCCATCTCAGGCGCCACCTCCTCCACGTACACGCTGGGGAGCGGCGACGCGGGGTACGAGGTGCGGGTGCTCGTGGTGGCGTCGAACGCCTACGGGACGACGTGAGCAGACAGCGCGCCCACAGCCTGAGTGGGCACCGCGCAGGCCCCCGCACTCGAAGCCGGCTCGACCCCAGCGATCTCGGGCACGATCGCCGTCGGCCACGCGCTCACACTCTCCATCGGCACCTGGACTGGCAACCCGACCATCTCCTACGGCATCATCTGGGAGGACTGCGGCGCCACAGGGGCGAGCTGCGCCGACATCGCCGGCGCCAACGTGCCCTCGTTCACGCCGACTAGCGCCCAGGGCGGCCACGAGCTGCGTGCGGCGGTCGTGGCGACGAACTCAGTCGGCAGCACCTGAGCGGTCACTGCCTTCACGGCGCCCGTGGCCGAGATCCCGCGCGCCTGAGCTGTCCCCATCATCACCGGCGCCACGACGCTCGGCTCGATGCTGAGCGCGTCAACCGGCACCTGGGACACGGCCTGAGCAGGCCCGCTCTCCTACGCCCACCAATGGTATCTCTGCAACGGCGCGGGCAGCTCGTGCGCATCCATCGCCGGTGCCACCTCGGCGAGCTACGCCGTCCCCAACGCCGACCTCGGGGATGTGCTCTACGCCCAGGTGACGGCCTCCGACGCGGCGGGCTCGACGGCATCCTCCTCGGCGAAGTCCTCGGCCATCGAAGCCGTCCCGCCCTCCGATGTGGTCGCCCCTTCCATCAGCGGCTCTGCCGTCATCGGCTCCATGCTCACCGCCGCGAAGGGCTCCTGGACGGCCATCCCGGCCCCAAGCTACACCTACCAGTGGCAGGACTGCGGAGCGGGAGGCTGAGCGTGCCAGGCCATCGCCGGCGCCACGTCCTCCACGTACACGCTGGCGGGTGGCGACCTCGGACAGGAGGTCCGCGTGCAGGTGACGGCCTCGAACTCGGAAGCCTGACCGGGTGGCGGCTCGGCGAGCACGACCTCGTCGCCGACGAGCACCGTCTCGGCCATCCCACCGGCGCTCCAGACGGCCCCCTTCATCTCGGGCACGCCCAAGGACGGACAGACCCTCACAGCCTCGACGGGCACCTGGAGCGGAGACCCGGCGCCTGCGCTCTCCTACCAGTGGGAGCTGTGCGACAGCCTCGGCGTCTCGTGCGCGCCCATCGCCGGGGCCACATCAAGCTCGCTCGCGCTCGGGGCATCCGATGTGGGCGGCGCTATCGAGGTAGTCGTCACGGCGTCGAACTCGTCCTACCCCGGAGGCGGCTGAGCAGAAGGCCTCACGGCCCCCACGAGCGCAGTCGAAGCCGCTGCGCCCGTCGATGCGACTCTCCCATCCATCTCCGGCACGCTCACCGGCGGGGGCACCCTCACCGCCTCCACCGGCGCCTGGACCGGCACCGCCCCGATCTCCTACTCCTACCAGTGGCAGCGCGACTCGGGCACGAGCCACGCCTGGGTGGCCATCTCAGGCGCCACCTCCTCCACGTACACGCTGGGGAGCGGCGACGCGGGGTACGAGGTGCGGGTGCTCGTGGTGGCGTCGAACGCCGCCGGCTGAGCCTGAGCCTCGACCTCGCCGCTGGCCTTCCAGGCACCGTCGGAGGCAGGGACATGGGCTGCCGAGTCGGTAGGCCCCTCCGGCGCCACCGTCCGGGGCTACTTCGACCCCAACGGCGTCCCGACGGTGGCCTGCTTCTGATATGGGACCACGACGGCCTACGGCGCCACGTCGAGCTGCATGTGATCGTCCTCGACGAGCGTCGTGGACATCTCAGAGGCGATCTCGGGCCTGAGCCCGACGACCTCCTACGACTTCCGCATCACGGCCTCGCGCGTCGGTGGTGGCGGGACCATCCAGGGCAGCAACTGAGCCTTCACGACGACCCACGTCACGGCTCCCTCGAACACCACAGCTCCAGCAGTGAGTGGCCTCGTGGCGTATGGCGTGACGCTCACGGCCTCGACGGGCACGTGGTCCGGCACCGCCCCCATCACCTACTCCTACCAGTGGTGCACCTCGCGCGCGGCCTCCAGCCAGGGCGCCTGCCCCTCGGGCTACTACTCCATCAGTGGCGCCACGAGCGCGAGCTACACCCCCATGGAAGCGGAAGTGGGCTACGACGTGCGCGTGGTCGTCACGGCCTCGAACTCGGTGGGCAGCGCCTCGACCTCCTCCGCTGTCCCGTCGTACTCCGTCCTGGCCCTCGCCAACGTCAGCGCTCCCACCATCTCAGGCACGGCCCTGACGGGCACGGCCCTGACGGCCTCGACGGGCACCTGGACCACGACGCCGCGCTGAGCCCACTACCAGTGGGAGCGCAGCAGCGGCTCGGGAGGCGCCTTCGTGGCCATCTCCGGCGCCACGTCCAGCACCTACGTCGTCCAGGGCGGCGACTTCGGCCACGAGCTGCGCGTCGAGGTCACAGCCGTAGCGAGCACCTTCGTCCTGCACTCCGCTTGAGCCACCTCTGCGGCAACTGCCTGAGTGGCTGCCGGCCCGGACTCACCGCCGACCATCACCGCCGTCTCGGCGACGAGCATCACCTCATCGTCGGCGACGATCGACTCCTCCATCGACCCCGAGGGCCTGGACACCACCTACCGAGTGCAGTGGTCCACATCGTCGCAGGGCGGCTACGGCGAGTGAACCGCCTCAGCGGACGCCGGCTGAGGCACGAGCGCCACTGCTCTCACCGCCGCGCTCACCGGCCTGCCGTCCGGGACCAGCATCCGCTACCGCGTCGTGGCCGCCAGCTCCGCTGGCACCACGTACACCTGAGCGCAGGAATTCACCACGAGCTACGTTGCGCCGGCGCAGAGCGCCCCGCCTGTCATCTCGAACGAAGCGCCCCTCATCGGAGAAGTGCTCACGGCCTCGCCGGGCACGTGGCAGGGCAGCCTCCCGCTGACCTACCACTACCAGTGGTCCCTCTGCTCCTGAGGCGGCGCCTGACCGTGCTACGCCACGGGGGCCGGTGCCCCGACGCTCACTGTCTGACCCGGCTACGCCGGCTCCAGCGCGTGCGTGCAGGTGTCGGCTGGCAATGGCGGCGGCAGCGCGACAGGCTCGCGCACGTGCACCGCAGTCGTCCCGGCATCGGCCCCGGAAGTGACGACTGGCTCGGTCTCGACCGTCACAGCGACCTCGGCGTGACTCAACGGCACCGTCGATGCCGAGCGCCAGGCGACGGCGCACGCCTTCCAGTGGGGCTCGACCCCGGCTCTCGGCAGGTGAACGCTGGCCGAGACCATCACCGCCACCCGCGCCGTGGGCTCGCCCCAGCCGTGAGGCGAGCTCGCCTACCTCTACAGCCTCCAGCCCGACACGACTTACTACTTCCGCACCGTGGCATCCAACGCCACGGGGACGAGCTACGGGCAGGTGGAGTCCTTCACGACGAACGCCGGTGCGCCGGTCAACACCTACCCGCCGCAGATCTCGGGCAGCGTCGTCATCGGCTGAGAGCTGACGGCCTCCTACGGCACCTGGTCGGGGCTCTGACCGATCACCTACTCGGGCCAGTGGCTCGCCTGCGGCTGAGGCGGGGCCTGACCCTGCACGGCCAGCGGCGACCTGACGACCGACTACGTCGTCACGAGGAGCCTGGTCGGGCACACCCTCTGCTTCCAGGCCAGCGCCACCGATGAGAACATCACCGGCACGGCCTCCACGACGCAGGCTGCGCCGGTGTGCACCTCGACAATCTCATCTGCCGTGCCCCCGCGCGTGACGACGGGGACCGTGAGCGACGTGACAGAGGACTCGGCCACCGCGAGCGGGCTCGTCAACGGTGAGGGACAGGCCACCACCTACTCCTTCTGAGGCCCGTGCGTAGCCGGCGGATCGACCGTCCCGCAGGCCGCCGGCTGAGGTGGGCAGGAATCCGTCTCAGTGCAGCTCGACCTGCTCAGCGGCCTCCAGGCCCTTGGCACCTCGACGTGCTGAGTGCGGCTTGTGGCCACGAACGCCTCCGGGAAGAGCTACGGCTCCTGGACAGAGTTCTCCATCCCGGCGCAGGTCGCTGGGAAGGGCTCACTCTCCGTGACGACGTGAGGCGCCTCGGTCTCGATCGACTCGGCCACCCTCCACGGCTCGGTCTCCGACACCTGACGCTGATGGGTGAGCTACCACTTCACCATCTACTCGACCCTGGCCTCCTGCGCGTCGGCAGGCCTGGGCGTCTGGTCCAGCGAAGCCGAGCCGGGCCGGGCAGGCCCTGGCGCCACATGAACGCTCATCCCCGTCGCCACCGACACGGGCCTGCCGGTGGGCACGACCCTCTACTACGCCCTCACGGCGGACATCATCCCCTCGGGCACCAACAGCACCACAGGCACGTGCCGGTCCTTCACGACCCTGCCTGACATCCCGGCCACTGCCCCAAGCGAGCCCTTGCCCTCCATCGGCTCCGAGTTCTCCCACGCGCTCTACTCCTGATCCCCCTCGGGCACGCGCACTCCTCTGGCCAACGAGGAGGCGTTCTGAGCCTTGCTCGACGCCAACGGTGCCTGGGCCTACTACGAGGTGCAGTATGGGCCGACCACGGCCTACGGCTCCACGAGCGCGATCTCCTTCCTAAGCCCCTCATCGGCCTCGTCCGTGTGAGCGGCCCTGACAGGGCTGCCCTCAGGCGCGACCGAGCACTGGCGCCTCGTGGTCGGGCGCTACTGGGGCGCCGAAGCCGGTGGCCAGTGCGCGTCGGGCTGACCGCTGACGAGCATCGACGGCGTGGCCCTCTGCGCGAGCCAGGCGACCACCGTCCATGGCTCTGACGGCACGTTCACGACGGCCGCCGTGTGAGCGGGTGTCTGAGCCAGGACGTGACCGGCGACCGACACCACGGCGACCTCGACGATGCTCAACGGGGCCTACGGCGTGCAGGGCCAGCATTGGATCGTGCCGACCTGATGCTATTGGCAGTACGGGACCACGACCGCCTACGGCAGCACGCTCCCATGCCCGGCGCTGGGCCTGCCTGCGTGGGACGAAGCGGCTGCGCGCGTGTCCTCGCCAGTGCTGACCGGGCTGTCGCCGACGACGCTCTACCACTACCGCTTCGTGGTGCGCGGCGCGACCGGCGGCGCGGTCTATGGCCAGGACGACACGGTGACCACGGGTGCCTCCCCGACGTGAGTGCAGACGGGCGACGTGACCGCCGTCACCTCCACGACAGCGACCATGCACGGGGCAGTGAACGCCAATGGCGGCGCGGTCGATGCGGGCTTCTGGCTGGAGAAGGACTCCTGATACCACCCCGGCACGGGCGGCAGCTCCGCGCCATGCTCGACCGGCGGGCAGGCACTGTCCTCAGTCGGCCTCGTGGCCACGTGAGAGCAGGAGGCTTGACTGTGACCCGGCACGACCTACGCCTACGGCGCTGAGGCCTGCGGCTCCAGCGATGTGGATGTGTTCGGCTCGACCAACACCTTCACCACCGCGCCCGCGCCCTCCTCGGCGACGACCCTGTCCGCGACCCAGGTGACGGGCCTGGGCGCCCACCTTGACGCCGAGGTGGATCCCAATGGAGTCCCCACGACCTTCCACTTCGAATACGGGCCCACGACCGCCTATGGCCTGCGCACGGGCTCGACGCCTGCTCCATCGAGTGGGAGTGCTGAGGTGGTCGCCGTGGGCGTCAACGGCCTCTCGATCCTGAGCACCTACCACTACCGCGTCGTGGCCTGACGCGCCTCGGGCGGCGGGGCCATCTACGGCGCCGATGAGACGCTGACCACCGGGGACGTGCCGGCGCTTATCCAGACAGGCTCGGCCTCGGAAGTGACCGGCACGAGCGCGACCCTGGAGGGCATCGCCGACCCCAACTCAGGGTGACTGGTCTATGCCTTCCAGTACGGGCCCTCCGCCGGCGACTACACCTCGGAAACAGCGCCCGGCCTGCTCGCCGGCTCGGAATATGACAACTTCGTCAGTGCTGCCATCACGGGCCTCGCTCCGGGACAGACCGAGCACTACCGCCTAGTCCTCTTCCGCGCCAACTGCTTTGGCCAGGCATGATGCGACGACTCCTACGGCGCGGACGAGTCCTTCACGACCGGCGCTGCGCCCGCCTGGGCGACGACAGGCACGGCCCAGGCCCTCTCCTCGGCCTCGGCCTGACTCAGCGGCCAGGCCGACCCCGGCGGGGCACCTGCAGTCGCCTACTTCCAGTGGGGCACGAGCGCGGGCTCGTACACGAGCGCCACCCCGCCTGTCTCCCTCGGGTCCGTCGCGTCCTCGGTGAGCACGAGCGCCGTCGTCTCCGGGCTCTGACCGGGCGAGGCTGTCCACTACCGCGTCGTCACCTGACGCTCCGGTGGTGGTGGGGCCATCGACGGCGAAGATCGTGTGCTCACCACCCCCGAGGCTCAGACGGGCAGTGCCACGAGCGTGACGACCACCTCCGCACAGGTCCATGCGCTCGTCAACTCCGGCGGCACGCCAGGCGCCTCCTACGCCATCTGATCCGGCCCCAGCTCGTCCTATGGGCACATCACGGAGCAGATCCCACTCTCCGACGCGAGCACCCACGCGGTGGCCGAGCCGCTGACGGGTCTGCCCATCGACGCGATCACCCACTACCGCGTCGTCGTGACCGTGGGCTCGACTGCCTTCCGTGGGCAGGACGAGACGCTGACCACCGAAGCAGCCCCGCTTTCGGTGTCCTCAAGCTCCCAGGCGCACCCGAGTCCCGAGGCCTCGGCCACGGGCGCTGAGGTGTTCGGGCAGGTCGATCCCAACGGGCCCTGAGCGAGCTACTACGTCGAGTACGGGGCCTCCTACGACGAACTGGCAACGCCTCCGTCCGACATCTGCTGCAGCACGTCGGCACGGGCCCTCATCAACGCCACGGGAGACGAGGACGTGAGCGTGGTGCTGCGTGGGCTCTCCGCCGGGACGCCCTACTTCTACCGCTTCGTCGCCTGACGAGCCGGTGGAGGTGGCGTGCTCTACGGCGAGATCGAGTCCTTCACCACGTGAGGCGTCTCGACCGGCTGGCCCGCGTGAGCCTCCCCGTCCGATGAATGAGCACCGTGAGTGGTGGGCACGTGAGGCTCTGACACTGCCTCTCCGGTGGCGCAGGTCGACGGGGCCGGGGCCCACGTCCTGAGCATCCGCGCTGGGCGCTGGGCGCCTGCGACGGCATCGATCTCCTACTCCTACCAGTGGGAGCGCTGCCCCGCCTCGGGCACGGGCCCGGACGAGGGTCAGTGCATGGCCATCCCCGGCGCCACCTGAGGCTCCTACACGCTCACGAGCGCCGACATCGGCTACGAGATCGCGGTCACGGTGACGGCCACGGACTCCGCCGGCACGGCCACGGCGACCTCGGGCACCACTGACGGAGCCGTCTATGGCGTGCCGACCGTGAGCCTCGGGTCCGTCACGGGCATAGACGCCACTGACGCCACCCTCAACGCCACCGTGACCACGAACGGCGCTGACTCGCTGGCCTCCTTCCAGTACCAGTGCGGCTTGCAGACGCAGACCACGACCGCCGTCGTCATCTCAGCGACCCCAGGCACACAGCCTCTCTCGGCCCCCCTCTCGGGCCTGCGTCCGCGCACTGGCTGCACCTACCAGGTGCTCATCGACGGCACGGCGAGCGAAAGCGGCAGGTTCGAGACGCCGGCGGTGCCCCCGTCCGTGTCCGACCTGAGCGCCTGATGGACGGATCTCTGACCACACTCCGGCTCGCTCGTCCTCCGCGCCCGCATCGGCGGGGAAGCCTCCACCTACCACTTCGACGTCGGCCCGAACGCCGGCTCCGAGTCCGCCACCCCGACCTGAGCCGCCTGCCCGCACCAGGCCGAAGGCTGCTGAGTGGCCGTCAAGGTCGTCGGCCTCGACCCCGGCAGCTCCTACGACTACGGGCTGGCTGTCTCCGCCCCCGGCGGCTGAGCGAGCGGCACCTCCATCTCGGGCCCGGCTCCCTACGAAGTCATCTCCGAGCAGGCCACGCCGACCTCGCAGACGACGGCGACGCTGACGGCCACGACGACGATGCCGGTCGGCAGCCACTACCATTGGGCCTACTGGGTGGAGAGCCCTCTGGGCCTCTACTCCGAATTCCTGCTCTCGGGCAGCACGCCTGGACAGGTGTCGAGCGGCCCGACTCTGACGGCGACGGTGAGCGGCCTCCAGCGCTCGACGACGTACCACTACGAGCTGGTGCTCAACCTGCCGTCGAACCCCGGCTCCGGGGGCGGCGCGACGATCGAGCCCTGAGGCTGACACCTGGGCTTCTCCTGCTCTCCCTGAGGCTGACCGGATTGCTCCGACGCCTTCACCCCGGCACCGCGCTTCCACACCCCACCACAGGTGCCGGATGTCGTCACGGGGGCCGTCACGACGGCCTCGCCGGCCCAGACCGTCCTCCCGGCGACCGTCGATCCTGACGGCGAGGCGACCACCTACCGCTTCGACTACGGCACCTCCACGGGCCTCGGCTCGCAGACCCCGCCCCTGTACGTGGGCTCTGGCACCGCTGCCTGAGCGGTCTCCTACGACATCTCGACGCTGGCACCGGCGACGACCTACTTCTACCGCGTCGAGGCCACGAACGCGCTCGGCACGTCCTACGGCGCCATCCGCTCCTTCACGACCACGCAGCTCTCGCCGCCGCTGGCCCCGGAAGCACCATCGGTGACGAGCATCACCCAGACCACCGCGAACGTGGGCGCCTCCATCGACACGGAGGGCTCGGTGGCCTCCTACGTCGTCGAGTACGCCACCGTCGCCCCACGCAGCGCCTTCGCCACGGCGGGCCCTGTGGTCGTGGCCGCCTCGACCACGAGCCAGGCCGTGGGCACGACACTCACGGGCCTGGAACCGAACACGCGCTACACGGTGCAGGTCAAGGCCACGAGCGTCGGCGGCTCGACGACGACCAAGGCAGCCGCCTTCGCCACGCTCCCCAACGCCCCGGCGACGTTCACAGGGACCGCGACGGCGCTCGCGCCGACCTCGGTGACGGTGAGCAGCATCGTCCAGCCCAACGGCGCCTCGACCTCCTATTACTGCCAGCTCGGCACGAGCACGGCCTACGGCACGACCTCGCCGACCTCATCCGCCGGCTCCGGCGCCGGCCCGGAGACCGTCACCTGCTCCTTCTCGGAGCTCGCGCCCGGCACCACCTATCACTACCGCGTCGAGGCCTCCAACGCCGGCGGCTCGACCGTGGGCTCCGACCAGCAGTTCCAGACGCCCCAGGGCCCCTCGATCGCCATCACCTCGGCGCCGTGAGCTCAGACGACGGACGCCTCGCCGAGCATTGGCTACTCCGAGACGGCCGGCACCTCTCCTACCCTGACGACAACCTGCGCCTTGGACGGCTCGCCGGTGGCCTGCTCGGGCACGGAAGCGGTGCTGTCCTCGCTGGCGCTGGGCGCCCACTCCTTCGCCGTGACCGTGACGGACGGCAACGGCTACTCAGCCTGAGCGCGCACCACCTGGACGGAGATCGCCGCTCCCCTCGACTCCCTCGGGGCGGTGACGGGCCTGGGCAGCACCTCGACGACGCTCAACGGCACCGTGACCCCCGAGGACGCAGCCACGACGTACCAGTTCGAGTACGGCACGACGAGCGCCTACGGCACGATGGCACCAGCCTCTGCCTCCAGCGCCGGCTCGGGCTCGACGGCTGTCCCCGCCTCGACGACCCTCGCGGGGCTGGCGCCCGAAACCACCTACCACTACGCCCTCGTGGCCACGAACGCCGCTGGCACGACGACCACGCCGGACGGCACCTTCACGACGCCCACCACCTGACAGCACGGCTCGGGCGGGGGCCCTGGCGAAGGAGGCAGCCCCGGTGAAGGCGGCTCGGGCTCCGCCGGCGAGCAGCCGCCCACGGTGCACATCACGAGCGCTCCCTCGGGCGCCACGGAAGCGACGAGCGCCTTCATCGAGTACGCGGAGACGGCGGGCTCCTCGCCGACGCTCACGACGAGCTGCGCCCTCGACGGCTCCCCGGCGGCGACGCCCTGCGACGCGACTCAGGACGACCTCTCCGGCCTGGCCCTGGGCCACCACTCCTTCACAGTGACCGTCACCGACGGCAATGGGCTCTCGGCCTCGGCCTCGGCCTGATGGACGGTGGTCGCACCCACGCCAGTTCCGCCCTGCACCCGCTCGCCCCTGGTCCTGACGGACGTGGCCATCGACGGCCCGCGCGTGCAGCTCGCCGGCGTCGCCGCTCCGGCTCTCGACGGTGACGTGGTGAAGATCGTCGCCCGCTGGGACGGCGCCACCGTCGCCACAGCCCGCGTGGAGGGCGGCGCCTTCTCCACCACGGCACGCCTGCCTCGCCGGCGTCTGCGCGACACGAACAGGGCCCGCTACGAGGCCATCATCCCTGGTGTGGCCTACTCACCCGCGCTCAAGCTCACCCGCCGCCTGCACGCCACGCGCATCGCGCTCTCTGAGCTTCTCCGTGGGCCAGGGAGGCAGGCTCACGATCTCCGGGCGCGTGATTGGGCCTCTGCCCGCCAAGCGCCACCCGCTGCTGCTCACCTCGCAGGATCCCGCGTCCTGCTCCGCCCACAGCAAGGTTGTGGCCCGACTGCACATCGGCCCACGTGGCCGCTTCTCGGCCCACGTGGTGTTGCCGGCAGACGACGCCCCTATCGTGTATCGCCTCCAGACCCTCGTGGCCGCCCGCGCGCACGGCGCCGTGGCGGGCTCGACCTACACGCTGCCCCTGGCCGTCAACGTGGCTGCCCCTGGCGCGGTCTCGCGCCTGCCACGCGCGACGGCTGGCCCCAGTCCGAGACGACACCACCACAAGGGCGCCACCGCGCAGACGGGCTCCCAGGGCACCCGCCGGCGTCACCGGGCGCTCGCTCGCCGGCTCTAAGAGGTGGCCAACGGGCCTCGTAGGCACGCCCTCGCCGACGCGAAGGATGCCCGTGCCAGAGCCCTCCCTGCGCACACTCGCCACATGCTGCGGCCCCACGTCCCCGACGAGGCCCCTGTCCCGGAGCCAGTCGCCAGCGTCCCTCCACCGTGGCGCCGACCCCGCGAGCGCCGCGAGCGCGTGCCCCTGCACCGTCGTGTCCTGCGTGGCATCAAGCGGCTGTTCATCACCGTAGGAGTCGTGGCCGTGCTGGTCGTCGTGGGAGCGGTGCTCCTGCTCCACTCGGCGGCGAAGTCCGGCCCGCATGTCACCTCGACCGACCAGGCCCAGGAGCTGGCCCGCGCCGCCCTAACGGCAGGCGAGTCGGTGGGCCAGAGCGGCGGGGTGGGCCAGTCGTCCATCCCCTGGAAGTCCGTGCAGATCTCAGGTGAGTCCTTCGCGGCGGGCACGTGCCCCACCACCTCCTTCTGCGTCCTGGCCGACGCCAACGGCGATGTCCTCGACTCGACGGACCCGACCGCATCCTCCACGCCAGCGTGGTCGGAGCCAGCGTCGGTGAATTCCTCGCCGAACTCCGGCCAGTCGGGGACCGTGACCTCCATCTCCTGCCCGACGATGTCAGGCAAGCCCTTCATCTGCCTGCTGTCTGACACCGCCGGCGACTACTCCTTCAACTGGACGCCTTCCAACTCGAACACGTGGCTGGCGCCTGAGCCCGTCTCGGCCAACGACGCCAACGCCCTCGCGGGCGTGTCCTGCCCCCCTTCGAGCGGGGAAGTGCTCTGTGCCGGCGTCGATGAGCTGGGCAACGCCTCTGTCTTCTCCTTCACCCCGGCGGGAGCGGTCGATCGGGCCACGGGCCAGGTCGCCCTCGGGCCGACGCCGAGCTGGTCGGGCATCGACGCCATCGCCTCGGGCACCGAGCCGAGCGCTGTCGCTTGCGCGTCCACCTCCCTCTGCGTCCTCGGGACGCGCGGGGGCGAAGTCGTGCGCTTCGGCTTGGCTGCTGCCGGCCCGACCAACGCCACCTCGCCGCAGGTGGTCGATGCGGGCCACGAGATCACGGCCCTCTCCTGCCCCTCGGCCTCCCTCTGCGTCGCCGTCGATTCCTCGGGCGACGAGGTGGCCAGCGCCGATCCAGGCGCCGCGCACCCCACCTGGAGCAAGCCCACTTCCATCGCCTCAGGCACCCTCGGCACCCTCTCCTGCCCCTCGACGACACAGTGCCTGGCGGGTGGCGCCAGTGGCCTCGCCGTGAGCATCGCGCACCCGGCCACCGCCTCGGCCTCGTCGCAGCCTGACAGCACCGGGGCGAGCGGCACCATCACGACCCTCTCCTGCCCAACGACCGATCTGTGCGTCGCAGCGGACGACGCCGGCGACATCCTGGCCACCACGAGCCCGTTCCCAGCGTCGAGCGCCCCTGTGGGCGGCCCCTACAGCCACCTCTCGGCCTCGGCGCTCAGGCCCTACCTCGCACCCCTCAAGCGCTACGGCTCCGCCTCCCTGGTCGCCGTCACCCCGGACGCCGGTGGCAAGGGCTTCTCGGTCACGGCGCAGCAGGGCTCGCACGGCGCCTCCTTCACGGCCACTCTGTCCGACTCGGGCGCCGTGAGCTACACCTGCTCCGGCCACTCGTCGGGCTGCGCGCGCGGCAAGTGGTGAGTGCCGACTCCCAGTCCCCCGTAGCCCCGCTTGGCGAAAGCCCAGCCGGGATCGAATGCCAATGGCACCGTCTGAGCAGATGTCGATCACGGGCACCCTCTCCACCAAGGCGGGGGACGAGCGACACGTCCCCGCTGGGCTAGACCTCCTGCGCATAGAGGAGCATCGTCAGCGCCTGTGGCGCGAGAGCCGTCCTTATGACGTCCCTCCTCTCGCCGACGTGCCCAGCGGGACTCCCTCGACCTACGTCAAGGCCTCCGCGATCTTCCCCTCGGGGCCCTTGCACCTCGGCCACGTGCGCCACCTCGTCCTCGCCGACGTGTTCGCGCGCCAGCGCCGACACCTCGGCGATCGGGTGCTCCTGACCCTCGCCTTCGACTCCTTCGGCGAGACCGCCGCGCAGGCCGCCTCCAAGCAGGATCTGACGCCGGCAGAGTGGGTGGAGGACTGCATGGCCCTCATGCGCGAACAGGTCGAGCGCCTGGGGATCTCAATCGACGTGGAGCGCACCTTCTCCAGCAGCGAGCCCGAGGCGTACAAGTGGAGCCAGTGGCTCTACGTGCGCCTCTGTGAGGCCGGCCTGCTTGAGTCGGGGGCCCAGCGCCTGGACCTCACCCCCTACCTGGAGGAGACGCGCTCGAACCTCGACGGGATGAGATCTTCGTGGAGCAAGCTCGCCCTGCGCGCCGACAAGTCGCTCGCGCACATGGAGAAGGCCGATGTGATCGTCTGGAGCGACGGGGCCACCTGGGGCGCACCGATCCCGCTCATCCACTGCGACGGCTGCGGCCCCGTCCTCGTGCCTCTGACCGACCTGCCGGTGCTGGCCCCCCACGACACGAGCGACGCCGACCACTGGCACGAGGCCCTGTGCCCCTCCTGTGGTGGCGCTGCGACGCGCGACGAGCACGTCCTCTCGGCCCGCTTCGACGCGCTCTGGCTGCCTCTGCTGCCGTGTGTCCCCGCTGAGATGCGCTCGCTCCCGGTCGATGAGGTGCTGGCGGCCCCCGAGGTGCGCGAGTGGCTGCCCGCCGCGCACCTGATCGCGGGCTCTGACAGCGGCCACTTCGTCCTCAACCAGCGCCTCATCGCCAAGGCCCTGCGCGACATCGGCCCCTTGGCCTTCCTGCCCGAAGGGGAGCCGTTCGCCCACGTGACCTTCCACGAGATGGTCCTCGCCGGAGGCGACAAGATGAGCAAGAGCCTCGCCAACGGGGTCCGGCCCGACGGCCTGATCGATGAGTACGGAGCTGATGCCCTGCGCCTCTCCATCGTGCTCGGCGCCCCCCCGGCCAAGTTCCTGCGCTGGGACGCTGACTCGCCACGGGCGCTCGTCGAGCCCGCCTGCTCCTTCCTGCGCTCAGTGCTGGAAGTCGCCAAGTCATGCGCCGACGTCCCACGCAAGGAAGACGGGTGGGAAGGCGACGAATGTGGGCTCCTGGCCGGGGCCACGCACCTTGAAGACAAAGTGGCGAGCCACAGCCTGCCCTCAGACCTGCGTCAGACGCTGCGGGCGATCATGGACTTCTTCATCGACGAGATCCAGCCCCGCTTCGATGCCTGGGCCGTTGAGGGCAGTGGGTCACTGCCCGGCGGGCTTCGAGAGGCGCTGCGCCGCCTGCTCCCCCTACTCACCCCGTTCGCCCCGCACGTCTGCGAGGACATCCTAGAAGGGGGGCTCTGATGGGCAGCACCAACAAGCATGGGCGCTCGTCGAAAGACGCCGCCAGCTCGCAGAAGGCATCCCCGGCGGTGAGGCGTGCCCATCGCCAGCGCCAGCGCCGCTCGCGCCATGAGACGTCCCTCTGGTGGAAGGATGCCTTCCCGGTCAAGAGGGATCGCTTCATCGCGTTCGTCGAGTACCTGCGCTATCGCAAGGGCCTTGGCGAGAAGACGGCCTACAGCCTCTACCACTGGTACCACGACGGCATGCCCAAGGTCACTCGCCCCCTGGGCCTCGACGGCTACAACGCTTATCTGGACTGGCTGAAGTCACGTCAGGAGAAGGGGGCGGGCGACGGCCGCAGTCAGTCCCTCTCCATCAAGGCGAGCGCGAAGTTCGAGTGGGCCGGCCTGCCACACCCCAAGGCAGAGGCGCGTGTCGGCACGTCCAACAGGCAGCGCAAGCGCGCCCGGTACAAGAAGGGGACAGGGCGAGGCAAGCGCTAGTCGGAACCGGAGGGCGGCACCACGGCTCTCTCTGCACGGCGAGGGTGTGCTTCTGGTTCTCACTCCTTCGAGGGGAGATAGGAGAAGGCCGGGGCGAGGATTCCCTCTGCCCCGGCCTTCGCATGCCCTGAGCCTCTATCAAGACCCCAGGCCGGGAGTCGAACCCGGAGTAAATGGCGCTGAAGGCCACTGCGGCACCGCTTCGCCTCCTGGAGATGTGCACCGAGTGTGCCGACGCGCACCCGTTCGCACCTGGATCTCCGTGGCCCAGCACGCTCCCATCTGCCTCATCGGAACTCCGGGCGGGTTGCGCATGCCCCTGGCACCGTCCGTTGTGCAGGACGAGCAAAGTCTCGACAGAGCAAGGCTATGGACGATCTTCACGGGCAAATGGATCGGGTTAGCAAACCCAACCGCACGGGCACCGAGCGCCGTGAGCTTGGCGAGGACTTCCTCATCGGGAGCACCGAGCCCCTGGCGGCCAAGAAGCGCGAAGGCACCCACGAGCTGTCGCACAAGGACAAGCGGCAGGCCACAGCCGGCATCGCTGCCCAGGCGAAGGCCAAGGCAAAGGGCAAGGACAAGCAGAAAGGGCAGAAAAAGGTCCGGCGCAACTCGGACATCTGCCGGCTCTACGAGACCGAGGGCTGGCGCGAGACGAACGACCTGCGCGCCCAGGCTCGGGTCGCCCGACAGCGTGCCCGCTGGATCTCGAACCTCGCCGGGCGCCTGGAGGATGTCGTCGCCCTCGGCAGCTCTCTCGCGGCGCTGCCGACAGAGGTGGATGTGTTCCTGGGCGCGGCCAAGCGCTTCCTCCCCAACCCCTTCGAGCCCCATGACGACAGGACCGGCTACGAGCTGGCCCGCGCTGCAGCTCGACGCGCCAAGGCCGACTCCGAACGCCTCCGCAGGCAGGCCACGGCGGCGAAGCGCCGGGCCGAGAGGCTGTCTGACGACCTCCCGACCGAGGAGCCCGCTGAGGGCATGGAGGTGGACAGGAGCGAGGTCTTCGCCGCCACGTCGGAGGAGGAGTTCTGCCGTGACCGGGCGGGGGCCCTCGCTGAGGAGGCCCGCTGGCTGGAGAGCACGGCAGAGTCCCTGGCCTCGGAGGAGGGGCCTGGCGAGGCGGGAGTGCTCTCCCTCTCAGGCCCGGATGCGCTGCGCCTCATCCAGGCGGCCAAGCGCTACCACCTGGAGTCGTCTGGCCCGCGTGACTACGGAGCCGGCGTCGTCGTTGCCCAGGCTGCGGCGAAGGGCGCCTGGGCCGAGGCCTCGCGCGCCTTCGGCTCCTACATCTCCGCCGCAGGAGGCTCGTGGAGGAGCAAGCAAGCGCGTGAGTCCTCCTCCCAGGCCACAGCCTTCGCGCACGGGGCGATGGCTGTGCTGGAGAGCATCCATGCCTGGCAGGGCCTGGTGGAGGCCTACCCCAGCTACCTGGAGCGCGCCCAGGAGGAAGCTGTCATCGGCCCCTTCGTCGGGCACCTGGGCCTGAGCCACCGAGGCGCGCTGGAGCCGGGCCTGTTCGAGGCCTGGCGCGACCTCATGGCTGCGGTGACTCTGTGGAAGGTCGATGCCGAGGCCGTCACCCACCGGGCGCTGGTGCGCAGCCTCCGTGCCGAGCACTTCCTGGGCGGCCTCTCTGTCAGCGAGCTCTCGCGCCAGCATGAGGTGAGCAGGCCCCAGATCAACAGCATCCTGCTCTCCTTCGGGATGCCGCTGCGCAAGAGCCGTCCCGGGCCCAAGGCTGGTGAGGTCCCGTGGCGCCAGAGGGCCGAGGAGGCTCGCCGTGCGAAGAGGCGCGGCGCATTGGCCCTCCCGTCCGACCCCCATATGACGTGCCTCTCTGTGCCCCCGAACCTCCTTGCCGCGCGGCCTCCTCACGCCGCCTTGGTCGCCTGAGCGGCGCGGCGCCCCTCGATGCCCAAAGGAGGCGGACTCTCGTGCGGGCTTATACGTTTGCCTCAATACACGGGCACCTACGCGCCGTGAAGGAAGTCAAGACCATGCGTGACCTAACTGACCACTCATATTCCCCCTTGATGCCCCGAACGGTGACCTCTGGCACCCCCTCCCGCTGAGGCGGAGCCGGGTCCCGTTCGCGCATCGTGCGCGCCATAGGCGTGCCAGGCGTGAGCTTGCCTGGAAAGGGCCTGGCGCCGCGAATGCGAGGGGTTCGGCTCACGGGGCTCCTGACGGTGATCGGGGTGCTGGTGGCCTCCCTGGCGCTCGTCCCCGGCGCCCAGGCGCTGGGACTCTCGATCACGGCACTGTCCGCCGCGCCAGCGCCGCTCGTGTCCTCCCAGGCCTGAGCGGCATGATGAGCGGGCGCCACCGAGACCGCTTGATGATGAGCCTGATGAGCCTGATGAGAACAGGGCACCTGAGGCTCTAGCTCCACCGGCTCGTGAGAAGCGTCGTGATCGGAATCGTGATGACCCAGCGCCTCTGGCACTGGCCAACGTCGCCCCACCCTCTCACTGGTGGCGAACGACGGGCTCTCCCTCAGTGCCTCCGGCCTCGCCGTGGCCATCCCCATCGCCTGCTCGTCGGGGCCGTGCCACGGGACGGTGCGCCTCCGCGCCCTACACGGGAAGGGGCGCTTGAGCAAGCCTCTCGTGCTCGGTTCGCGGAGCGTGAGCCTCAGCGACACGACGAGCGTCGCCATCCCCCTGCGCTCGACAGGCAGGAGCCTCCTGGACCACCTGGCGCCCGGACAGTCCCTCGTGGCCACAGTGGTCATTAAGAGCGGTGGTCACACACGCTCCTTCTCCGCCCGCATCGTCAAGCCTGAGGGCCATCGCGGGAAGCCCGCGCGCCACCCCAAGGGGAGGAGAGGCTAATGCGCGCCTCCTGCCACAGCCCTTGGGAGCAGCCTCGGGCACGCCCGCACCGAGTGAGCCCCTGCTCGTCCTGGCCCCTTCGCCTCCTGGTCCCGCTGCTCGCCGCGACGTGTGGCCTGCTCGGGGCACCGGCAGTCGCGGCAGCCTCGGCGCCCGTCGTGCAGACCCTCCAGGCCTGACCCGTCGCCAAGACCTCGGCGGAGCTCACTGGCTTCGTGTCGCCCGAAGGCACCACGGGACAGTCGCACTTCGCCCTCTACACATCCGGCGGCTCCTTCATCCGGGACGTCACGGGGCCAGCGGTCTCGTCTGGCGAGCCCGTCCAAGCCTGAGCCTGAGCACCGGGACTGACAGCAGCGACCGGCTATCAGTTCGCCTACTGCTACCAGGAGACCTCGCCGGCCTCGCACTGAGACTGCGGGACCGAGGAGCCCTTCCGCACCCTGGCCACCTACCCGGCCTTCTGAGCCACGCACGCCACAGGGCTCACTCCAACGCACGCGGCCCTCTCAGGCTCGCTGACGGCGGAGTGAGAGTGGTCCTACGTCTCCTACTGAGTGCAGACGATGAGCGGCCACTACGTCGCCTACGTGCCCGGCCAGAGCGTCCCTGAGGACACCCACCTGCCGGCGTCCTTCAGCGGCTCCACCGGGTCGCTCTCTCCCGCCACCGAGTACAGGTACGTCGCCTGCGTGTCCTTCTGAGTGCCCGGGCCCGACCCGCACAGCCCCATCGACGAATCGACGCTCTGCTCAGCCCCCAAGGACTTCACGACGCCGGCGCACTCCCCCTCAGCCTCCACCGAACCGGCGGTGCCTGTCGCTCCCGAGCACGAGCTGCTGTATGGCACGGCGACGGCCTGGCCAGGGCAGTGAGAGTGAGCCTCCTTCGAGGTGGACACGCTCGCCGGAGTGCCCGTCTCCGCCACCATCACCTCGTGATCGGGGCTCGTGCCCGCCTCCGGCTGATGAGAGGACCAGTGGGCCGGCGTGGAAGGCCTGGCTCCCGGCACGGAGTACGAGTACCGCGTCTGCGCCCGTGACGCGAGGGGCGAACTGGCCTGAGCCTGCGCCCCGTTCGTGGACTTCACCACGCTCTCGGCGCCGGTCGTCTCGGAGCCCGTCCTCACATCGGACAGCGCGACGAGCGCTTCGCTCTCAGCGACCGTCAGCCCCGGTGGCAATGAGGGCTCCCTCGGCATCTGACTCCTCACCGCGAGCGGCTGATGAGTCGCCTCCACCGACGGTGGCACCTCTCCGGGGTCGGCCTGAGGCACGGCCTCGGTCGATGCCAGCACCACCTTCACCGGCCTCACCCCCGACACGGGCTACAAGGCAAGGCTCTGCATGTTCCTGAGCGATGCCTGACCCTCCTGATGACAGCTTGTCTGTGGCCCGGAGCTCTCCTTCACGACGCCGCCGGCGTCGAGTGGCGCGTCGGGTGGCTCAGGCGGCGGCAAGGGCACTGGCAAGGGCTCGGGTGGCACCTGAGTGACCATCGGGAGCTGAGGCCTGGCCGGCTCGGGCTCGGGGAGCGCCGGCAGTGGCCTGCCGGGCGGCTCGGGCTGAGGGCCGGAAGGCGACGTGGCCGCGCTCCTCGGCACGTCCATCTCCTTCACTCGCGGCGCCCCCAGTGCCCTCGTGGTCCCCATCTCCTGCTCCGGGCGCTCGTGCCGGGGCAAGGTCTCGGTGCAGTCCTTCGAGCCCTCTGCTCCCAAGGCTCAGGCCGCGACCAAGCGAGGCGGCCACGGACGACCGCAGCACGGCAAGGCCTCCGCGCACGTCATCTACGGCACAGCCTCGTTCTCCATCACCACCTCGTCCGCGAAGGTCAGCGTGCCCCTGGAGTCGGCGGGCCGCGCGCTGGAGCAGCGCCTGCGCCCCGGCCAGTCCACCCACGCGTGGGTCGTGATGACGACTGCCACCGGCTCCCACGCCTACCCCGTGGGGATAGGGCGCGCCCCGGCGCCGGCGCCACACAAGGCCCACCACGGCAAGCCCAGCACCACTAGGAGGGCCGAGTAATGCGCGCGCTCCTCGACATCATCACCAAGCCTCGGGCCCCTTGGGCCCAGGAGCGGGAGACCGCTACGGCAGGCCGCCTTGCGCCTGTCGGCGAGCCTCGCGCCAGCCACCGGGCCATTGCCCGTGATTCCGGTGGCTGGCGCGCTCGCCTCGCCTTGCGCGCGACCGTGCTCGCACTCCTCGCCGTCTCGGTGGCCCCCACCAGCGCCCTCGCCACCTGAGGCACGCCCCTTTCGGCGTCCTCGCCGGCGGGCGCAGCCATAGGAGCCTCGGCTCCGTGATCCTTCCCGTGGTCGCCCTTCCTGCCGGCCTCGAACATCGACCCTTACGCCTGGAATGCGTCCTCCGTCTGCGCCGCGTTGACCGGACACAGGGCATCCTGCCTGGCCTGAGTCCTCACCCAGCCTCTCACCCCTGGCCAGGCGCGGTCCATCAGCAAGAGGCGCGCGCTCGATCGCTGACGCCACCTGCATGCCAGCGTGTGATCCACCTGACCGGAAACGGGGGCCTACGGCCCACAGAGCCTCTACGAAATCTACGGCCTGGCCCCGGTGACGACCGTCTCGCACACCCAGACCATCGCCCTCGTCGATGCCTACAACGATCCCACCGCGTGAGCCGACCTCCAGGCCTATGACGAACACTACGGCCTGCCTCCCTGCACCTGAGCGGACGGCTGCTTCGAGAAGGTCAACGAGCACGGCTGACGAGGGAACTACCCAGCCACATGAGGGGGCTGGGACCTGGAGATCTCCCTCGACATAGAGATGGCCCACGGCGTCTGCACCGACTGCAAGGTGATCCTGGTCGAGGCCAATGCGTCCTGATTCGAACCGCTCGTCACCGCCGAGGACACGGCGGCGCGCCTGGGTGCCACGGAGATCTCCAACTCCTGGGGGACCGGAGGGGAGGCCGCCTGACTGGTGCCAGACGGCACCTACTTCAACCACCCCGGCGTCGTCATCACCGTCGCCGCCGGGGACGACAAGGCCTACGTCGGCGGCTCGTCCCCCTCCTTCCCCGCCGACCTGCCCGATGTGGTGTCCGTCGGGGGCACGGACGTCACCAAGCAGGCGGGAGTGTGGAAGAGCACCGTCTGGAACGACTCAGGCGCCGGCTGCTCGACGCTGTTCGAAGCGCAGCCGTGGCAGAAGGAAGTGCCCGACTGGACGCAGGTCGGCTGTGGCACCAAGCGCTCAGAGAACGATGACGCGGCAGTCGCTGACCCCTACACGGGGGTGGCCGTCTTCGACAGCACGCCTTATCCGAGCCCGGAGGTCCCGACCGGCTGGATCACCCTCGGTGGGACCTCGGTCGCCTCGCCCATCATGGCAGCGGACTACGCCCTCGCCGGAGGCTCCCATGGGACTCCCTACCCGGCCCAGACCCTCTACTCGCACCTGGGCAACACCAGTGACTTCCTAGACGTGACAGAAGGCAACGATGAAGGCGGGAAGTGCCGCGCTCCCAGCCTGCAGTGCACCGCTGGGCCTGGCTACGACGGCCCGACCGGCGTGGGCAGCCCCGTGGGGCTCGGGGGCTTCCTCCCCGGCGGTGAAGCCCAGTCCGTCCCCGTCAACACGTGAGCCCCCTCGATCTGAGGCACCTTCGCCGTCGGCGACACCGTGCGCGCGCGGCCCGGCGCCTGGAGCGGCGTGGACTTCATCTCCTACCAATGGGAGCGCTGCAGCACCTCGGGCGCGGAATGCGCGGCCGTCCCCGCCGCAGAAGGGGGCCACGGCTCATCCTACGTGCTCGTCCCCCTCGACGTGGGCCACGCCATGCGTGTGAGCGTGACGGCCTCGAACACGGCCGGCACCACGGGGCCCCTCGCCTCGGCGGCATCGGCGATCGTGGTGGTCCAGGCCCCGGTGGTGATCGAAGCCCCGGCGATCACCGGCGGCCTCGACGCAGGCCAGGCCGTCCCCGGCCAAGCCATCACGGTCTCCTCGGGCAGGTGGGTGGGCACGCAGCCCATCTCCTACTCCTACCAGTGGCAGGACTGCGACGCCCAGGGCACGGCCTGCGCGGACGTCTTGACGGGCGGCACGAGCTCGGCCTACACCGTGCCCTCGGCCAACCCCACTTCGACGCAGACCGTGCGCGCGGTGGTGACGGCCTCGAACAGCGTGGGCTCGACATGAGCAGCCTCATCCCCCATCGCCCTGCTCACGCTGCTCGCTGACAAGTCCTCCTGGGTGCAGAAGTACGCGGTGGGGTCACAGACCAACGGGGTCTCGGCCCCCGTCGATGGCATCTCCTGCCCCTCCATCTCCCTCTGCGCGATAGCCACCTCGGGAGGGCAGAAGTCCATCTCGACCACTCCCTCGACCACTGGTGCCCCCTGGGCGTATGTGGCGACTCCCCTGCAGGAAGGGGGAGTGGGAGCCGTCTCCTGCACCACCAACGAAGGCGATCTCTGCGTCGAAGTCCACCCCGACGGAATCGTGGGCTCCTCGACCTGACCGACCGACCCGGCCTCGTGGAACTACATCCGCTACAACCTGCCCCTCTACCTGTGGTACAACGTGAGCACTTACACCTCGGGCTTCGGCTCCGTCTCCTGCCCCTCCGCACACCTCTGCGCCATGGTCGGCGGCAACGAAGGCGGATGATGAATAGGCACAGGGGTCTGGACCTCGACGTGACCCACCGGGGGGCCTCTCGCCTGGCACCGCACCGCCATCATCCACGACAACGACATCTCGCTCCCCATCACCTGCCCCTCGACCACGTTCTGCGTCCTCCTCAACGCGCGCGAAGGCCAGGTCGTCACCTCGACGGACCCCTTCAGCCCCAACCCGACCTGGACGACCACACAGGTGGACTCAGGCATTGCCTACTGAGCCTTCCTTGAGCCGCTGGCCTCCCAGGGGGGCATCTCCTGCTCCCCGGGCACCACATCAACCCAGGGCACGTGCGTGCTCGTCGATGGGGCCGGGCACGTGGTCTCCTCCACCGATCCTGGAGGAGGGGCCTCGGCTTGGCATGAGGTGACCGTCGATGCGGCCTGATGATCCGGTGACCACTTCTCTGGCGGGGGCCTGAGCTCGGTGTCGTGCCCAACCGCGTCCCTGTGCGTGGCCGTCGATCTCTTCGGGAACACCCTGACCTCGACCAACCCCACCGGCGGGGCCTCGTCGTGGACGCTGCACAAGGTGACGAGCTATGGCAATGGTGAGGTGGAAGGGATAACTGCCGTTGGATGCCCGACGACGGGGTTGTGCTTCGCCTCCTTCGCTGGGGTGCCCTACGAGAGCAAGGATCCCTCGTCCCCCTCCGCGACCTGGGCTCCCGTCTCATCCAACCCTCCTAGCCTCTCGTCAGTGGCCTGCGCGACGACCCTCTGTGCCACGGTCGACGCCACCGGGCATGTCCAGACCACGACCGACCCGCTGGGAGGAGTCCCCTCCTGGAGCGGATCACTCATCGATCCGGGACAGTGACTGACCTCCGTGTCGTGCCCCGAAGACACCTACTGCGTGGCTGGCGACGCAGTAGGTGGCGTGCTGGTGGCGCCGACCGACCCGTCTGGCGGTGCGAGCGACTGGTCCAGGGTGCATCTGGCGAGCACGGGCATAGAGGGCGTCTCCTGCTCCACGACGGAGCTGTGCGCCGCCGTGGGCGCAGGTGGCCTCCTGGCAACATCGACTCACCCGTGAGGAGGCGCCTCGGCCTGGAAGGAGAGCACCCTGGGCGGGGCCTCCACCACCTACGACGCCGTCGCCTGTCCCTCGACCACGACGTGCTACGCCGCCTCGACATGAGGCGCCCTCGCCGTCACGACGAATGCCGGGGGGTCCTGGTCATCGAGTGTGATCGACAGCGGCGACCCACTGCTCTCCCTCTCCTGCCCCAACGCGTCCTTCTGCGTCGCCGGGGACTCTGACGGCCACCTCATCAGCTCAGAGGACCCGGCTGGCGGCGCCTCAGCCTGGGCCGTGGACTTCACCGACCCCGAGTACCACGATGAGATGATCTCCGTGTCCTGCTCGACGGAATCGTTCTGCGTGGCCTCGGACAACAACGCCTACATCTTCGTCAGCACAGATCCGGCATGAGGGGCCTCGTCAGTGTGGGCGACGGTGACGGGAGGCAACAAGAAGCTGGCCTGCCGTAGCCTCGACTTGTGCCTCGCCGTCGGTGGCCCCGACGTCACAGTGGGATACGCCGGAGCCCCGCGCCCGCAGCCGCTCGACCCCCCGGTCCCCTATGACCTCTATCACACCAACACCCTCATCACCACCCTCGGGGACGTGGCCTCGTTCTTCGGGGTGGTCAACCAGTATGCCTACCAGTGGGAGCGATGCTCCCCGACCGGCGCCTGATGCGCCAACGTCCCCGGAGCCACCTGACCCTCCTACACCCTGTCCCCGACCTGAGTGTCGGCCCCCTACACGATCCGCGTGGACGTCACGGCCACCAACCCCTACGGCTCGTCCTCCTACACATCCTGACCCGTCTGAGGTGCTCCCACCATCTCGTCGCCGGTGCCGGTGATCCGTGGCCCTCTAGTCCGCGAGGGGACCCTCACGATGAGCAAGGGCACCTTCGGGAACCGCGTCCCAGCGTACCTGTACGCCTGGTATGTCTGCAACTCCTGAGCCTGAGACTGCGTGCTCTACAGCGAGCAGTGAAGCGTCACCAGCTTCTCCTTGCCCCCGGCGGCAGTTGGCGGTCGGGTGATTGGCGCGGTGATCGCCATGAACAACATCGGCTGGACCTATGAGTGAACGGCGCCGACCGAAATAGTGGAGGAATCGCTCTATGCAGCGGCCCCTCCGGTGATCTCCGGCTCCTATGGCCAGGGCCAGGCCATCACCACGACCAACGGCCTCTTCTCTGGGCCCACTGGGGCGACCTACTCCTACCAGTGGCAGGACTGCAGCTCCTCGGGAGAAGGCTGCTCCGACGTGGAGTCGGAAGGCACGAGCGCGAGCTACGTCGCCCAGTCGTCCGACGTGGGCCACACCCTGCGCGCGATCGTCACCGCCACGAACAACGGCGGCTCGTGGGCCCAGGCCTCCGCCGCCACCCCCGTCATCGTGGCTCCGCCGTCCTCCTCGACCCCGCTCCCCGTGCTCTCGGGCAGCACGGCGGTGGGCTCGACCCTGACCACGACCACCGGCTCCTATGCGGGAGGCGCCGTGAAGAGCTACTCCTACCAGTGGCAGGCATGCAACGCCTCGGGTGCGGAATGCCAGGCCATCCCAGCAGCCACCTCGACCTCTTACACCATCACCCACGCCAACGCCGGCTCCACGCTGCGCGCAGCGGTGACGGCGCACAACGCCGCCGCGACGGGCACCACGGAGGACAGCGCCCCCACCGCGACGATAGCGGCGGCCACCGTCGATGCCCTTGCCTGGTCCCAGCCCGCGCTCGTCGCCGACGAAGCGCCCTACGCGGCCACGAAGTACGCCTGGGACGAGATCTCGTGCCCCTCGGCCTCCTTCTGCCTGGTCGCCGACAGGGACTCCTGAACCGCCGCCACCGAGGACGCCCTCCTCTACTCGACATCCCCGAGCGTCGTGGGCTCCTGGAAGCCAGAGTCCCTGCCCAGCGGCCTGTGAAACGTGGAAAGCAACCCTTCCTGCGTGTCGAGCACCCTCTGCGCGGTGGTCAATGCGCACGCTGTGTTCACCTCGACGGCGCCCACGTCGGGCTCGTGGTCCAAGGCCACGATCGACTCGGCCTCCGTCCTGCGAGGGCTCTCCTGCACTGCCTCGGGGTCATGAGGCAAGCTCTGCGTGGCCATCGACGAAGCGGGCTACATGCTCACCTCCACCAACCCCACGGGGGGCACCGCGGCCTGGACCAGGACGGCCATCGACAGCGGCAAGCCGTTGACCTCTGTGTCCTGCGTGGCCACTGGCCCCGGAGCATACCTGTGCGTGGCCGCCGACAATGATGGGAACGTGCTCGCGTCCACCAACCCGACCGGCGGAGCCTCAGCCTGGACCAAGATCGACGCAGACGGCACGCATGCCCTCAGCTCCGTCTCCTGCGCCTACGGGACGGAAGCCCTCTGCGTGGCCTCTGACGGAGTCGGTGATGTGGTGACCTCGACGGCGCCCACCATCTCATGGGCTGTCACCGACGCCTCCGGCACGAACGCCCTCGGCCCAGTCTCCTGCCCCACGACATCCCTCTGCGTCGTGGAGGGCAACGGCTCTGCGCTCTACTCGACGAGCCCCACGGGTGGGGCCTCGGCCTGGAAGACGTCCTACGTCCCCGGCACCGGAGGGGGACTCTCCTGCCCGACCAGCGGCCTGTGCGTGGTGACCTATGGGGCGAGCAAGGATGGCGCCATCGCCACGACCACCTGACCGACTGTGGCGAACGCCTGGAAGTCACAGGGCTACCCGGAGGGCACGAGCCCCATCTCGGCCACCACTTGCACGAGCCTCTGCCCTCTGCACGCTCGCCGACTCGGCGGGCCACTCCATCACCTCGACCTGACCATCGGCGGCGAGCAGCGCCTGGACAGGCTCCTACCTGGGAGCCTCAACGGATGCCCTCACCGGGCTCTCGTGCCCCTGAGCGCACCTCTGCATCGGGGTCAACGGCACCAGCGTCCTCACCTCGACCACGAGGGCGATCTGGACGAGTGGCCCGTACATCGATAGCAATGCCGATCTGGACGCCCTCACCTGTCCCTCCTCGTCCTTCTGCCTAGCCACCGACGGCTCGGGTGACGCCTTCACGACGACGAGCCCGACGAGCGGGAGCCCCGCCTGGACGAAGACCGACATCGATGGGACTACTGCGCTCACGAGCGCACTGTGCGTGACCTCGTCCTACTGCCTGGTCACGGACAGCGCCGGGGATCTGCTCACCTCCACCAACCCCACGGGGGGCACTGCGGCCTGGACGAAGGCCGTCGTGGATGCCACCCACTCTCTCACGGCGATCTCGTGCCCTTCGTCGGCCTTCTGTGCCACTGGCGACAACGCCGGGAACGTGCTCACCTCGACGGACCCGCTGGGTGGGGCCTCGGCCTGGTCCCCGTCCGATGCAGACGGCGCGCGGACGGTGACCGGCATCTCCTGCCCGACTGTCTCTCTGTGCGTGGCCGTCGACTCCTCGGGCTACGAGTCCACCTGGAACTCGACGGCCAACACTTGGGCGGTGGCCAAGGAGGACACCCAGGCAGGCTTCACGGGCATCACCTGCCCCTCACAGGTCCTGTGCCTGGCCTCTGACTCTGCTGGGAACGTGGAGACGGCCACAGTCTCGCACCCGGCAGTGGGCGCGTCGGCGCCGGTGGTCAGTGGCGTCCCCGGCGTGGGCCACGCGCTCGCCACCACCACAGGCGCCTTCACGGGCACGGTCGACTACTACGCCTACCAGTGGCAGGAATGCAACGCCTCGGGCACGAGCTGCGCCAACATCGCAGGCGCCACCGCGCCTGGCTACACCCTGACGTCGCCGTCCGCTGGCGACACCGTGCGCGCGGTCGTCAGCGCCGTGAACACCGCTGGCGAAGCGAGCCAGGACTCGGCCACGACCGCCCTCGTCGTCGCCCCGCCACAGGCTCCCTCCCCCCTCCCTGCCGTCTCGGGCGCACCAGCCTGAGGCCACTCCCTGACGGCTACCACGGGCACCTTCGGGGGAGGCGCAGCGACCTCCACAGCCTACCAGTGGCAGCGCTGCACGTCGGCCTCCGGCGAGGCCACCTGCTCGGCCATCAACGGGGCCATCTCGGCCTCCTACACGCCCACGGGGGCCGACGTGGGAGACTACCTCTCCGTGCAGGTCACTGAGTCGAACCTCGCGGGCGAAGCTCAGGGCTCCTCGGCCCTCACGGCCCAGATCGTCGGCCCGCCACACGCCGGAGCCTCTGCGCCGGTGATCTCCGGGCCCGCTGGAGTCGGGCGCACGCTCAGCTCCTCGACTGGGGCCTGGTCCGGTGGCACCCCTACGGCCTACGCCTACCAGTGGCAGCGTGACTCGGGCGCGGGCAGTGCCTTCGTGCCCATCGAAGGTGCCACCTCGTCCTCCTACACGGCCACGGAAGCCGACGCCAGCTACGAGCTGCGCGTGGTGGCCACGGCCTCGGATCTGGCTGGCGAAGCGAGCGCGACCTCGGCTCCCACGGGCCAGGTGGTGAGCGCTCCACAGAATGCCTCCCCCGGCCCCTCCATCAGCGGCGTGGCCGGGGAAGGCCAGGAGCTGAGCGCCACGACAGGCACTTTTGCTGGGGCCGGGCTCTCCTACTCCTACCAGTGGCAGGACTGCGTGCCCCTCGACCACGCCTGCGCGGGCATCGCAGGCGCCACCTCGGCGAGCTACGCGCTCACGGCCTCGGACGTGGGCTACACGGTGCGCGTGCTGGTCACGGCCACGAACGCTGCAGGCTCTGCCTGAGCGCCGTCGTCATGAAGCTCCATCGTCGTTGCACCGCCCCTTCCCACCGTCCTCGTCCCCGTGGTCAGTGGCACCCCTGGCCAGGGGCACGCGCTCACGACCACAACAGGGGCCTTCGGTGGAGGCTGAGGAGCCCTCACCTACCAGTGGCAGGACTGCGCAGCGGAAGGCACCTCGTGCACGGGCATCACTGGCGCCACCTCGGCGAGCCACACGCTCACGGCCACTGACGTGGGCTATGAGGTGCGCGTGGTCGTGACGGACACGGACGCCGCCGGCTCGGCCATCGAGGACTCTGTCTCGACCAAGCCCATCGTGGCCCTGCCCTCGGCCTCGGGCCCCGCGCCGGTGCTCAGCGGCTCGACGAAGGTCGGCTCTCGCCTGTCGGCCACGACGGGCTCCTTCTCTGGCGGCGCCGTGGCCTCCTACTCCTACCAGTGGTATGACGGCACGGGCTCCTCGGACCCCATCGCCGGTGCCACTGTGCCCTCCTACACGACCGCGAGCGGCGACGTCGGCCAGAGCGTCCACGTAGCCGTCACCGCCTCCAACGTCGCGGGCTCGGCCACCGAGGAATCGGCCTCCCTTGGCCCCATCGTCGCGGCCCCACAGAGCACGGCCCTGCCCGTCATCAGCGGCACCGCGCGGGGTGGACAGGTGCTCACGGCCACGACAGGCTCGTGGTCGAGCGCAGGCTCGCTCTCCTACGCCTACCAGTGGGAGCGCTGCGACTCGGAAGGCTCATCCTGCCTGGCCGTGGGCTCGGGCGCGAGCACTTACGCGCTCACCAGTGCCGACGTGTGATCGACGGTGCGCGCCGAGGTGACGGCCTCCAACTCGGCGGGCTCGCTGACCGTGGCCTCCTGACCCACGGCCCCCGTGGCCGCAGCAGCCCCCGTGGCCTCCACTGCGCCGTCCATCGCAGGCTCGCCTTACGTGGGCTCCACGCTCACTGCCCAGGGCACGGCCTTCTCCGGCACCGTCCCCATGGCTCTCTCCTACCAGTGGCTTCGCTGCCAGGACGGCTCGTGCACGGCGACCAGCGACGCCCGCAGCTCCTACTCCCTGACCTCAGCCGACCTGGGCGACAGCCTCTACGTCGTCGTCACGGCCACGAACCCGGCAGGCTCGGCGGAAGCGCGCTCGGCCAGCACAGCGGCGGTCACAACTGCCCCCGCGACAGGGGCGCCCCCGGCCTCATCCACGCCGCCCACCGTCAGCGGCACGGCGACCGCCGGCTGATGACTGGCGGCCTCGCCAGGCACCTGGACGGGCTCCGCTCCCATCTCCTACTCCTACCAGTGGGAGCGCTGCGACGCGGAAGGCTCATCATGCTCCTCGGTGGGGGCTCCCTCGGCCATCTACTCCCTCACTGAGGCCGACGCCGGCTCCACGCTCCGCGTCGTCGTCACGGCCACGAACCCATATGGCTCGGCCCAGGAGCCCTCGCCTCCGACCGGCGTGGTGGCAAGCGGCAGGGGGCCATCCGTGGTCACGGCCCCGGCCATCTCCGGCATGCCACAGGCCGGGGCCACGCTCACGGCCACGGACGGCGCTTGGACGGGGGCCTGACCCATCACCTACTCCTACCAGTGGCAGCGCTGCCCGGCGAGCGGCGAAGGCTGCTCGACGATAGTCGGGGCCGCCGGCGCGAGCTACATGCCCACCTGAGCGGACATCGGCCAGCGCCTGCGCGTCGAGGTCACAGCGGCCAACGCGGATGGGGACTCAGGCTCGCTCTCGCCGGCGACCAACGTGGTCCGTGCCGCCCCGCCCGTGAACGCCTCGCTGCCGCAGGTCTCGGGCTCGGACGGCACGCTCACGGCGACGCCCGGCACGTGGACGGGCACGGCTCCCATCTCCTTCTCCTACCAGTGGGAGGACTGCGACTCGGAAGGCAGCGAATGCTCCCTCGTGGCCTGAGCGTCAGGTGCCTCCTATGCCGTCCCGGCGTCCGACCTCGGCTCCGACATCCGCGTGATCGTGCGCGCCTCCAACGCTGGCGGCGCTGCGATCATCGTCTCGCAGCCCTGACCCGTGACCCCCTCCCACCTGGCCGTCCCAGCACCATGCGGGGGCACGGGAGACGCCTGTGCCGCAGGCCCAGCAGGCCCGGGGGCCCCGGTCCTCGCCTCTGTGGCGGTGAGCGGTGTGGAGGCCTCTGTGACAGTCTCCTGTCCCGGTCCCTCACCCTGCTCCGGCTCCCTCGTGCTGCAGCGCTCGGCCCATGGTGGGGAGATCGGACAGGCCCACTACCACATCCCGCCCAGGCACAAGGAGAGCGTGCGCGTCCACCTGCGCCGCAAGGCTTCCGGGCGCAAGCACGGCAAGGCATTCCTCTGGCTCGTGCACAAGGCTGTCTCGTCATCCAAGCAGGCAGGCCGCCTGGCCGTGCGCGGGGCCAAGGAGGCCACGGGCCTCGCAGGGACACCGGGAGCACCGGCCCTCCTCCTCGGGCTGCTCGTGCCCTTCGGCTTCGGGGTGCCTCGCCGTCGCAGGCTCACCTCTCTCCTCCGCCGGGGCCGGGGCGCAGGCATCACCGGCCTGGCCATCGCACTGGCAGCCGTGCTGGCGCTCATCCTGCCCGCAGTGGCCCAGGCCATCCCAGGGGTCGGCCTGCACTCTCCCTCGGGCATCACCGCGCACAGCGCCTGAGTGTCTGGCTTCGTGAACCCAGACGGGTGATCCACGCGCTGGCGCTTCAGGTGGGGCACGAGCAGCGATGGCTACACGAACCACACCTGATGGCAGGAAGCCGGCTCGGGGCGCTCTGCTGTGGAAGTGAGCGCCCACCTCACGGGCCTCTGATCGGACGTCACCTACATAGAGGATCTCTGAGCCTGAAGCTGAAGCGGGCCCAACGTCACCGGCTACACACCCTTCACGACGATTGACGATCTGCCCGGAGCGGCTCTGCCTGGGCAGCCCTCCTCGATGATCCCCTCCTTCCCCTCGGGCTTCTGATACCACTGGGCACCAGGGATCGGCGCCGAGGACACAAACCTCACACTCTCCTCCGATGGGCAGTTCGTCACGGTCGGGTCCAAAGGGGAACCCCTGAGGGTCTTCCACATCTCAGCGACCACGGGCCAGCCGTGATCGTCGAGCGTCTATACGGTGCCAGAGGGCTGAGGGGTCGGATCGTCGGTGTGAAGCCCAGACGGCGGCGACCTGTACGTGGGGACCAAGTGAGGGCAGCTCAAGGAGTATGCCCGCACTGTCTCGGGCTCATCGGAGAGCCTCGCGTCCCTGGGCACCATCAGCGCTGGTGGGGCCGAGGACGTCTCGGACCTGGCCGTCACCCCCAACGGCAAGTGCGTCTATGCGGGCGTCTGACCGAACGTGACGAACTCCTTGGCCTATAGCTCGATCTTTATCTACGCGCGCGCCTGAGACGGGGTGCTCACGGCGGCCTCAGAACCCTCCATGACGGTCGGGGACTGAACCAAGGCCGTTGACATCACTCCCAACGGCGCCTTCCTCTACGCCCTGAGCTTCGAGGAATCAGCCATCACTGGCTACTCGATCAACCCCTCGACCTGTGCCTTGACCCAGATCTCCCCATCAGAACAGACCAGGGGAGAAGGCGCACCTCCCTACACGCAGAAGGTGGGCTTCAATGGTGTCGAGCCGGGCGACATGGCCATCACCCCGAACGGGGACTACGCCTACGTCACAGCCTGGGCGCCGGGCACTGACCGCACCTATGAGTACGGCCTCAACCCCACCACGGGGGAAATCAGGACCCTGGCCAACCCGGACTACGTGACCTCCCTGTATGAGGCGGGCTCTGTCACCGTCTGCCCGAACAGCAAATTCGTCTATGTCGTCAGTGGCTCTGCCGGGGAGATCCAGGCCCTCTGAAGCACCAGCGACGGCCTGCTCGTCCCGCTGGGCTGAGTGCCTGCCTCCACCGAGGGCACCAACGGCTACACCTTCGCCGAGGGCGTCGTCTGCTCTCCCAACGACGAGTGGGTCTATGGCGTCACGGGGAACCTCACCCTCGTCCACCCGGTCGTTGACACCCAGGGCCCTTCAGATCTGACCGCCACCTCGGCTCATGTCTCATCCTGAGTGAACGCTCGCGGCGTGGCCACGTGATGCTATTTCCAGTGGGGCACGACGGAAGCCCTCGGGGAGGAGACCAGCCCGGCCTCGTGCGGCTCCTCGACCTCGGCAGCCGCCTTCTCCGCCTCCATCTCGGGGCTGACCCCAGGCACCGCCTACGAGTACCGCGTCGTGGCCACCTCGCCCGCCGGTGGCACGACCTATGGCTGAGAGGAATCCCTCACGACCTGATCGCAGGCCCCACAGGCCACCAGCGCGCCCACCGTCGCTGGCACGGCAGTCCTGGGCCAGGCGCTGACGGCCTCCACGGGCACGTGGATCGGCAACGTGCCCATCATCTACACCTACCAGTGGCTGCGCTGCTCGGCTGCGGGCACCTGATGCGCGGCCATCCCGTCCGCCGCCAGTGCCACCTACGCTCTGGCGAGCGCGGATGTGGGGCACGAGCTCGAGATCCAGGTGACGGCCACCGACACCGTGGGCGCCTCATCCGACGACTCGGCCTCCACCTCCACCATCACGGCGCCGCCGTTGGCCACCACGGCGACGGCCTCGGCGCTGACGACCACCTCGGCTCAGGTGAACGGGTCCGTCACCCCCGAGGGCCTGGCGACCACGTGCGACTTCCAGTGGGGGCCCACCACGTCCTACGGCCAGACGACGACGGCCACGAGCTGCGGCACGGGCTTCTCGCCAGAGGGCTTCTCGGCCACGCTGGCCCTGAGCCCCGGTGCCACCATCCACTACCGCATCGTGGCCGCGAACGCCGATGGCACCTCCTATGGAGCTGACTGAGAGCTGACGACGCCTAGCGCTCCGTCGGGCACCGGGGCCCCGGTCGTCTCTGGCACGCCCGTCGAAGGCCAGGCCCTGTCCGCCACGACCGGCACCTGGGCCGGCTCGGCCCCGATCTCCTACGCCTACCACTGGCAGCGCTGCTCGGCGACGGGCACCTGATGCACGGCCATCTCGGGGGCCACGGCCAGCGGCTACACCGTGGCGAGGGCCGACGTGGGCCACGAGCTGGGCGTCGTGGTGGCGGCCTCGAACCCCATCGGCGAAGCGCAGCAGGACTCGCAGCCCACGGCAGCCGTCACCGCGCCGCCAGCCGCGAGCACGAGCACGGCGACGGGCGTGACCTCGACCACGGCCACCCTGCACGCCTCGGTGACGCCCCAGGGCCTGGCGACCACGGCGTCGATCTGATGGGGGACGACCGCCTCCTATGGCCAGGTGACCACGAGCCAGGCGCTGGGCTCCTCGTTCAGCCCCCAGCCCCTCTCGGCGTCGCTCTCGGGCCTGGCCCCCGGCACCACCATCCACTACCGCGTGCGCGCCACGAACGCCGACGGCACCTCCTACGGCACCGACTGAGAGCTGACGACCCTGAGCGTGCCCGTGAGCACCGCGCCGCCCACCATCTCCGGCACGCCCGCAGCGGAAGCCGACCTCGTGGCCCACGTGGGCACCTGGACTGGCACCTGACCTATCTCCTACGCCTACCAGTGGCAGCTCTGCGACGAAGCCGGCCACGACTGCACGAACGCGCCTTGAGGGACCAACGCCTCCTTCGCGCTCTCTGCCGACGACGCCGGCGAGACGGCGCGCGTCGAGGTCATCGCCACGAACCCCGTGGGCTCGTCCGGGGCCGTCTCAGTAGTCACGGCAGCGGTCTCCGAGCCCCCGTCCATCCTGACTGTGGGCTCCTGAGGCGTGCTGGCCACACAGGCCACTCTCACGGCCTCGCTCGACCCCGAGGGTCTGCCCACCACCTACTCCTTCGAGTACGGCTGAACGTGAGCCTACAGCCAGGAGACGACGCCTAGCCAGGTCGCTGCCTCCTTCTCCCCCGCCGTCGCCGACGCGCAGGTCAGCGGCCTGCCCGCCGGCACCACCATCCACTATCGCCTGGTCATCGACAACGCCGACGGTGAAGAGACGGGCGAAGACCACACGTTCACGACCGACAGCGCGCCCACCGAGGGGGCGGCCCCCTCCATCTCGGGCACGGCGGAGCAGGGCCAGGCACTGGCGGCCTCGCCAGGCACCTGGGCTGGCATCCCCACGCCCACCTACTCCTACCAGTGGGAGCGCTGCGACAGCGCCGGCGGGGCGTGCCAGGACATCTCGGGCGCCATCTCGGCCATCTACGCCCCCGCCTGAGCGGACCTCGACAGTCGGCTGGAGGTGCAGGTGACGGCGACGAACGCCATCGGCTCGGCACAGGCCACCTCGGCAGTGACGGCCTCCGTCATCGGCAAGCCGACCCTCGGCACACCTTCCATCTCAGACGTGGGCACGACCTCGGTCAACGCGTCCGTGTGAGCTGACCCCAACGGCGAGCGCATCGCCATCCACGCCTGAGTCGAGGTGGCGGGCACGTGAGCGTGGCAGGATCTCGCCGGATCCTTCATCGCCGCCGGCACGACGCCGACGCCCTCCAACCAGGATCTGTCCTGACTGGCTCCGGGCGTGGGCTACGAGGTGCGCTTCGAGGCCTGATCGGCGCTGGGCACCACAGTCAGCCCAGCAGCTTCGTTCACGACCGCGAGCGCCCCCATCGCCACCGAAGCCCCCTACGTCACCGGGATCGACCTCGACGAAGAGACGCTGATGGCCCACCTGGGCACGTGGACGGGCACCTCTCCCATCTCCTACTCCTACCAATGGCTGCGCTGCGGGGCCTGAGGCTCGGAGTGCGCGGACATCGCCGGCGCCACGTCCTCGACCTACACGATCGCCTCGGCGGACCTCGGGCACTCGCTGGAGGTCGCGGTGACGGCCAAAGACCCGGTGGGCCCGACGTGAGAGACATCAGCCCCAACGCCCGTCATCAGCATCCTCGTCACCGAAGCGGCCACCGAGGAGCAGCCCACGAGCGCCACGATCAACGCCTCGCTCGACACCGGCGGGGCCCAGGCCCACTGGTGGTTCCAGTGGGGCACGACGCCCTCCTTCGGCGGCTGAGGGGCCTTCTCCTCCCTGTCCTCGACGAGCGCGACAGCGGTCTCCCAGCAGCTCACATGACTCGTCCCCGGCCAGCGCATCTACTACCGCATCGTGGCCCAGGAGGGCGGCGACACCATCTACGGCTCGACCCTGAGCCTCACGCCACCCATGGCCCCGAGCACGGTTACGAGCGGTGCCGCGACCGGCCTGACGACCACCCAGGCCACGCTCACAGGCTCCCTCGACCCGGCGGGCGTGTGAGCCTGATACTCCTTCCAGCTCGGGCCCTCCTCCGGCGACTACACCTCCTGACTGGGCTACGGCTTCTCCAGCGCGTCGAGCACGCTGCCCGTCAGCGCCTCCCTCTCGCACCTGACGCCGGGCACCACCTACCACTACCGCCTCGTGGGCCACGACTTCCTGGGCTCGGGCACCGTCTATGGCTCCGACGAGTCCTTCACCACCTACTCGGTGCCCTCTGAGACCGGCGCCCCGAGCACGAGCGGAGCAGCCCAGGACGGCGCCACGCTCACAGCCCAGGCAGGCTCCTGGAACGGCATCCCGGCCCCGAGCTACGCCTACCAGTGGGAGCGCTGCTCCGCGACAGGCGCCTCCTGCACGGCCATCTCCGGTGCCACGAGCGGCACCTACGCCCTCGGCGACAGCGACGTCGGGCACGAGCTGCGCGTCGTGGTGACGGCGACGAACGCGGCGGGCTGAGCGAGCGCCACGAGTGGTGCCACGGCGGAGGCGAGCGCCGTGCCCACCAGCTCGGCGACGACGCCGGCCATCTCGGGCACGGACCAGGACGGCTCGACGCTGACCGCGAGCCAGGGAGGCGGCTCCAACGGCATCCCGGCCCCGAGCTACGCCTACCAGTGGGAGCGCTGCTCCGCGACAGGCGCCTCCTGCACGGCCATCTCCGGTGCCACGAGCGGCACCTACGCCCTCGGCGACAGCGACGTCGGCCACGAGCTGCGCGTGCTGGGCACGGCCTCGAATGCCTCCTACTACGGCGGCGGCTCGGCGCAGTCCACCTCGCAGGCCACAGCGGTCACCGACGCGGTGCCGACGACGGTCGCCGCGACCCCGACCATCTCGGGCACGGCCCAGGATGGCTCCACCTTGACCGCGAGCCAGGGCGGCTCCTCGAATGGTGCCCCCGCCCCGAGCTACTCCTACCAGTGGCAGCGCTGCCAGGACGGCTCCTGCTCCGCCATCCCCGGCGCCACGGCCACGACCTACGCCCCCACTGACGCCGACATCGGCTACGAGCTGCGCGTGGAGGGCGAGGCCTCGAACGCCTCCTACCCCGGAGGAGGCGAAGCGAACACGGCCTCGTCCCCCACGTCCGAGGTGGGCGCGGCGGCGCCCGTGCTCACGAGCGCCCCGACCCTGAGCGGCACCGACACCGACGGCTCGACCCTGGCCTCCACCAGGGGCTCGTGGAGCTCGGACCCGGCGCCTGCGTACTCCTACCAGTGGCAGCTCTGCGGCTCGGGAGGCACCTCGTGCACCGTCATCGCCGGCGCCACCTCCTCCATCTACGGCCTGACCGACGCCGACGTGGGCCACTACGTGCGCGCACTCGTCACCGCCTCGGACTCCTCCTATCCCGGCGGTGGTGAAGCCACGGCGACGACGCTGCCCTCCGGCGTCATCGACGCCGTGGCCCCGCAGGACACCGCCTCGCCGGCCATCTCGGGCACCGCCCAGGATGGCGACGTGCTCACCGCGACCACTGGCGCCTGGAGCGGTGCCCCGACCCCGACATATGCCTACCAATGGCAGCGCAGCTCCGGCGGGGGAGGCTCCTTCGTGGCCATCTCCGGGGCCACCGGCACCTCGTACACGTTGACCGACGCCGACGTGGGCCACCAGGTCCGCGCCTTCGTGGTCGCCTCGAACGCCTCCTACCCCGGCGGGGGCGAAGCAGGGGCCTCGTCGACCGCGAGCGCATCCGTCGTCGCCGTGGCCCCGAGCATCCTGACGCTGCCTTCCATCTCGGGCTCCGACGCTGACGGCTCGACCCTGACGGCCACGCCCGGCTCCTGGGGCGGCGACCCCACACCGGCCCTCTCCTACCAGTGGGAGCGCTGCTCGGGTAGCGGCGAAGGCTGCTCGGCCATCCCCGGCGCCACAGGCCCCACCTATGCCCTGACCGACGCCGACGTGGGCCACGCCGTGGAGATCTCCATCTCGGCGACGAACGCCGCCTACCTGGGCGGCGGGGCCCAGCAGGCCCAGAGCGAGGCCACGGCCTCCGTCCAGGCCACGCCCACCACCCACGCGGGTGCCCCGGCAGTGAGCGGGTCGGCGATCGTCGGCTTCACCCTCACGGCCTCGAACGACGGCAGCTCCAACGGCGCCCCGGCCCCAAGCTACGCCTACCAGTGGCAGGACTGCGACGAAGCGGGCTTGTCCTGCACCGACATCTCCGGCGCGACCACCGCGACCTACACGCCGACAGGCAGCGACGTGGGCTCGACCATCCGCGTGATCGGCTGAGCCTCGAACTCCACCTACCTCGGCGGCGCGGCGGCCTCGGCGGCGAGCGCGCCCACAGGCGTCGTCGCGGCGGCCGTGGTGCCGACGACCGTGGCGGCCACCCCGACCATCTCCGGCCAGGCGCGCGTGGAGGCCACCCTGACGGCCAGCAACGACGGGGGCTCGAACGGCGCCCCGGCCCCGAGCTACGGCTACCAGTGGGAGCGCTGCTCGCAGGAGGGCGCCTCGTGCACTGCCATCGCCGGTGCCACCGCGACGAGCTATGCCCTGACCGACGCCGACGTGGGCCACGTCATCCGCGTGGCCGGAGAAGCATCGAACGCCTCCTACGCGGGCGGCGGCTCGGCGCAGGCGACCTCGGCGGCCACGGGCGTCGTCGTCGCCATCCCGGCCTCCGACGAGACGGTGCCCTCGATCGCCGGCAGCTCCTATGTCGGGCGCACCATCCAGGCCGCCCCCGGCACATGGGCTGGCGACCCGACGCCTCTCTACGGCTACCAGTGGCAGCTCTGCTCGACCACGGGCACCTGATGCGCCAACGTCGCCGGCGCCACGGGCACGAGCTATGCCCTCCCGGCCTTCGCTCGCGGGCACGAGGTGCGCGTCGTGGTCACGGCGACGAACGCGACCTATGCCGGTGGCACCGAAGCGAGCGCGCCGAGCGCCGTCAGCACCGTCGTGCAGGCATCGTCCCCGGTCGTCGTCTCCGCCCCCGTCGTGAGCGGGGCGGCCCAGTGAGGCTCCACTCTGTCCGCGACAGCAGGCTCCTGGCAGGGCCTGCCGACGATCTCCTACTCCTACGCCTGGCAGCGCTGCTCGCCGAGCGGCACCTGATGCGCGGCCATCCCCGGCGCGACGGGCGCGAGCTACACGGCCACCTCCGGCGACGTGGGGCACACACTGCGCGTGGTGGTCACCGGCGCCAACGGCTGAGGCGCGGCGTCGGCCTGATCGGCCCTCACCGCCACTGTGTCCGCAGGCGTCGGGCCCCCGCCAGCCCTGAGCGCCCCGCAGGCGTCGAGCCCTGGCCCGACCGTGGGCGGCCCCGCCGTCGAAGGCTCCACGCTGACGACGACCAATGGCGCCTTCTCCGGCGGGGCGGTGGCGTCGTACTCCTACCAGTGGCTGCTCTGCTCGGCGAGCGGCGAAGGCTGCCAGCCGCTGGGCGCCGCCACAGGTGCGAGCGTCGTGCTGACTAGCGCTGACGTGGGCCACACCCTGCGCTCCCAGGTGGTTGCGACGAACGCCGCTGGCTCCGCCTCTGAGACCTCGGCTCCCTCGGCCCTCGTGGCCCAGGACTGCGCCCAGGACGCCTGCGCCCAGCCGGCCCCGCGCCTGACTGCCCTGTCACTCGCACACCACTCCTTCTCACCCTTCCCCTCGGGCCCGGTCACGCGCCCGACATCGAGGAAGGAGCCCAAGCAGGGGACAGTCGTGAGCTACGACGACAGCGAGGCGGGCACCACGACCTTCGAGATCACCGAGCAGGCCCACGGCCACGAGCACGGCAAGTCGTGCAGCACGAGCGCCCACAAGGGCAAGCCGTGCACGACGAGCAAGGTGCTGGCCACCTTCACCCACGCCGACGTGGCTGGCAGCAACTCCTTCGTGCTCACGGGGGTCGCCGGCAGGCGCGCCCTGCCAGTGGGCACCTACACCCTGCGCGCGGTGCCGCGCTCGACCTCGGGCAGCGGATCGGCAGTCACAGTCTCGTTCTCGGTGAGGAGGCGAGCATAATGCGCTGGCTGCTCGACAAGAGGCTCCTCAACGGGCAGCTCTCGCTGGCGGCGGCACTGCTGGCCCTAGCCCTGGGCATCCTCTGCGGGGTCACGATGCTCGGCTCCTCCAACGCCCAGACTCCGTGCTCGGCCCACCACGGCAAGCACAAGAGCGCGCGGTGCCAGCACCGGGCCAAGCCCAAGCCGCAGGCCCAGCCCTGCTCGGCAGGGGCGGGCCAGAGGCGCCTCGCAGTGCGTGTGAGTGGCAACGAGCTAGTGGACGGCTCCGGCTGCCCTCTGCGGCTCGTGGGCGTCAACCGCTCGGGCAGCGAGTACTCCTGCGTCCAGGGGCGCGGGATCTTCGACGGCCCGACCGACGCCGCCTCCATCGAGGCCATGAGATCCTGGGACATCAACGTCGTGCGCGTGCCCCTCAACGAGGACTGCTGGCTGGGCATCAACGGCATCCAGGCCTCCTACTCAGGCCCCGCCTACCGAGAGGCCATCAAAGCCTTCGTCTGACGGCTCAACTCAGCGGGCCTCTACGTCATCCTGGAGATCCACTACAGCGCGCCAGGCTCCAGCCAGTCCGGCGGCCAGGACAACATGCTCGACGAGAGTCACGGGCCAGTGCTCTGGACCTCGATCGCCTCGGCCTTCCGGGGCGACCCGGCGGTCATGTTCGATCTGTTCAACGAGCCGGAGAACCTGCCCAACTGCGCCTCCTCGACCTCGTGCTCGAACGAGACGGACGGCTTCGAGGACTTCGGTGACTGGGTGTCGCTCGACCAGTGGCAGTGCTGGCTCCAAGGCTGCTGACAGTGGGCCGGCATGCAGCAGCTCGTCAACGCCGTGCGCCGCGCCGGCGCCTCCAACGTCATCCTCCTGGGCGGCCTCGACTGGGCCTCGGACGACACGGACGTAGCGCGCTACCTGCCCTCCGACCCCCTGCATCAGGAGGCCGCGAGCTTCCACGTGTACTACGACCACTCGGGCTGCTCCTGAGAGGCCTGCTGGCAGGCGACGCTCCTGCCACTGGCCTGACACGTCCCCGTCGTGGACACCGAGTTCGGCGAGATGCGGTGCGGCACGCCCGAAGCCCTCGCCTGGCTGCGCCAGTGGATGTCCTGGGCCCGCGCCCACCTCTCCGGGATGATCGCCTGGGCGTGGGACGACTGGGAAGGTGGCTGCAAGAGTGGGGGCTCGTGAATCGGCCCGACGCTCATCACCGACTACGCGGGCGCCCCGACCCCCTACGGCGCGGTGGTCAAGGCCTTCTACCAGGGCCTCTAAGCCCAGCGGGCCGGGGCGCGCTCAGCCAGTCCCCAGGTAGCGCGAAACGCGCACGGACGCCGTGCGCTAGACACCCTCAATGCACATACACGGGCACCAACGCGCCGTGAAGGAAATCAAGACCATGCGTGACCTAACTGACCACTCATATTCCCCCTTGATGCCCCGAACGGTGACCTCTGGCACCCCCTCCCGCTGAGCCGGAGCCGGGTCCCGTTCGCGCATCGTGCGCGCCATAGGCGTGCCAGGCGTGAGCTTGCCTGGAAAGGGCGGAAAGGGCCTAATGCGAGGGGTTCGGCTCAGGGGGCTCCTGACGGTGATCGGGGCGCTGGTGGCCTCCCTGGCGCTCGTGGCCATCGCCCTCGCCTCCTCGTCTCCCACGGTGACCACAGGCTCGGCGTATGGGGTCACGAAGACCTGAGCCACGCTCCACGGCACTCTCTCCTCCAACGGGGCAGCCTCCAAATGGAAGTTCTGCTACGGCACGACGGAAGCCCTTGGCACCTGCACAGCCTGAACCTGAGCTGGGTCCGCCACCTCGGGTGCCACCGAGCCCGCCACCATCACCGCCCTGACAGCCTATACGAAGTACTACTACCGCCTCCAGGCCACGAACAGCAACGGCACGACCTGAGGCACCATCGTCTCCTTCACGACGGGCGTCCCCTTCGTGGGAACGTACTACGTCACGGGTCAGACGCGCTCCTCCCTGACCCCGGTGGCCCTCATCAACCCCGAGGGCAAGGCCACCACCTACAAGTGCGAATACGGCACGACCACGGCCCTGGGCTCGGAAACGTCCGCCCAGTCCGCCGGCTCGGGCACCTCCGCCGTGGCCGAGACCTGCCTCATCTCCGGGCTCGCCAGCGCCGAGAACATCTACTTCCGCTTCTCGGCGCACAACGAAGAGGGCACCGCCACCAACAACGATGCCAACTCGCCGACGTGACTCGGGACGCTGCAGGAGACCACGACGGCTGCCGCCTGAGGCGCCCCTGTCAGTGGTGTGCTCATGCCCGCGCACTTCGTGGTGCCGGGAGTCCAATCCGCGTCTGAGCCGGTCATCAAGGGGCTGGGCTGCACGGCCACCTCCTGCTCCTTCGTGGGCACCGAGCCCTACTACCCCACCGGCTCGCCCGGGACAGTCCAGAAAGCCCCTCTCGTGGTCGCCACATCCACAGAGGAAGGCACCTGACAGACGCTGCCCTCCGGCGCGACGCTCTCGGGCGCCACCGAAGAGGCGGCCCAGGCCGCTGCCTGCAAGGCCACAGGCTGCGTCTATGCCGGCACCTTCTACAAGGGCTCGTGAGGCTACTTCCCCTGGACGCTCTCAGGCTCGACGAGCACGAAGATAACCTGGCCCTCGAACGCCACCGTCCCGCAGTCCTCCGTGTCGGCCACCTTCGTCGCGGCCTGTGACGAAGGCACCTCGGGCGTGTTCGCCACCACCTACGTCGAATCGGCGGCCAGCCACAAAGAAGTGGCCGTCATCCACGGCACGGAATCGACCGAGGGGGCCATGCCCTCAGGTGCCAACGCCTGACCCAACCCCTCGGTCAAGGCGGGCGCCTGCTCAGGCGAAGGCAGGTCCTACTTCCTCGTCCAGTACAAAGACAGCTCCAGCCACCAGCAGCTCGCCATCATCTCGGGCACGGCCTCCGAAGGCTTCGCGGCCACCGAGGTCACGCTGCCGGCGAACGCGGCCATCTCTCCGGTGGCGGAAGGCGCGGGGCTGGCCTGCCCCCAGTCCGGCGCCGGCGCGTGCTATGGCCTGGGCCTCTACACCGACTCGTCCGGCCACCGCCAGGCCGTCTCCATCAACTCCTCGACCGCTGTGGCCACCGAGGTCACGCTGCCGGCGAACGCAGCCACCTCGCCTGTCGTCGGCGCCGCGACCACCAAGCCTGAGGGCGTGGCCTGCCAGACGGGCTGCACCGGCACCATCTACTACACGACCACGGGAGCGGAAGTCCAGGAGGCCACCGTGGCCATGAGCACAGCGGCGGCCACCGAGCATGCCTACCCCTCGGGCTGGTCGAATGCCAAGGGCATAGACATCGCCTGCCCGCTCCTGGGCTCGTGCGTCATCACCGGCGGACACGAAGGCTCGTCGGTCGGCCCCTTCGTCGAGGTCTGAGGCACGTTCACCAACCTCGCTGAGCCCGCCAACGAGGGTGGCCCTGGCTCCGCCGGCGTGTTCTTCGTCGGCTGCCCGTCTTGACGCTCCTGCGTCATCGACGGCACCTACCCCTTCTCCGACAACGTCGGCGCTGGCTGAACCAGCCTCCTCTACGACTACACCGTGGGCCCACTCGTCACGACCGGCACGTTGACCGGGGTGGCGGGCACCTCGACCATCCTGCACGGCGAAGTCAACCCCGAGGGGACCGTCACGACGCCGGAAGTCTGCTACGGCACCACCGAAGCCCTTGGCACCTGCGTGTCCCTGACGGCGACGGGCTCGGGCACCTCCGCTGTGGCCGAGGAACACGAAGTCCAGGGCCTCTCGGGGCTGACCAAGTACTACTACGCCTACCGGGGCACGAACAGCACCTACGGCACGTCCTACGGCTCCATCCAGACCTTCGAAACGCTCGCCGCCGGCCCGGTCGCCTCAACGCCCCTCCCGGAAGCCACGGGCTCTACCGTGGAGCTGGCGACGCTCTCGACCACGCACGGCACCTTCACCGGCGGCGCGGTCTGAGCCTACGCCTACCAGTGGTACCGAGGCACAGCCAGCGCCTGCTCGGGGGCGAACACGGCCATCTCGGGCGCGACTAGCTCGACCTACGCCACGGTCGCCGCTGACGTGGGCCACGAGGTCTGCGCTGTGGTCACGGCCACCGACACGTCTGGCTCGGCCTCGGAGACCTCGAACGCCCTGGGCCCGATAACCCTGGCGGCCCCGGCTGCCTCGACCCCCGTGCCCTCCGTCACGGACAAGACGAGCGCCGGCACCTTCCACAGCACCGATTCGATCTGAGCCTCCACGGGCACCTTCACCGGCGGCGCCGCGTGAGGCTACTCCTACCAGTGGCACCGGGGCACCGCCTCGTCCTGCTCAGGCGCGAGCGAAGCCATCTCGGGCGCGACCAGCGCGGCCTACACGCTGGCCACGACTGACATCGGGCACACACTGTGCGCGGTGGTCACGGCCACGAACACGACGGGCTCGGCCTCTGAGACCTCGACTGCCACCCCCGAGGTCGCGGCCATCCCGGCAGCGAACACCTCAGTCCCTGGCATCAGCGGCACCGCCCACGACGGCTCCGTGCTGTCGGCCACGGGCGGCACCTGGACGGGCGCCCCGACGCCAGCCATCTCCTACCAGTGGCAGCGCTGCTCGGCCACGGGCACCTCGTGCTCGGCCATCTCGGGCGCCACGGCCTCCACCTACGCCCTCGCCGAAGCCGACGTCGGCCACGAGCTGCGCCTGACTGAGACGGGCTCGAACTCGTCCTACTACGGCGGTGGCGAAGCGAGCGGCGAAAGCCCCGCCACGAGCGAGGTCGCGGCAGTCGCCCCGGCGAGCACGGGCTCTCCCTCTATCAGTGGCACGGCCCAGGACGGCTCCACGCTCTCAGCGACCGGAGGCACGTGGTCGGGCGACCCGTCCCCGACCCTCTCGTACCAGTGGGAGCGCTGCGACTCCTCGGGCGAAGCCTGCGCGAGCGTGTCCGGGGCCACGTCAGCCACCTACGCGCTCGGAGACAGCGACGTGGGCCACGTCATGGAGGTCGTGGTCACGGCCACGAACGTCTCCTACTACGGCGGCGGGGAAGCCCACGCTGACGCCAGCTCTGGAGTCGTGCAGGCCGTGGTGCCCGCCAACACCGTCGCCCCGACGATCTCGGGCACGGCCAAGGCAGGCTCGACCCTGACAGCCACCAACGGCACCTGGACCGGGGCCCCCACCCCGACCTATGCCTACCAGTGGCAGCGCGACTCGGGCTCAGGCAGCTCCTACGTGTCCATCAGCGGCGCCACGTCAGTCTCCTACGTGCTCGGTACCGCCGACGTGGGCTACAAGGTGCGCGTGGTCGTCATCGCCTCGAACACCTCCTACACAGGCGGCGGCGAAGCCCTGGCGGACTCGCAGCCCTCAGGCGAGGTGGAAGCCGTCTCTCCGACGAACACCGTGGCCCCGGCCATCTCGGGCACGCCCCAGGCCAGCCAGGCTCTCACTGTCTCGACCGGCACCTGGACGGGCACCTCGCTCTCCTACTCCTACGCCTGGTACCGCTGCCAGGCCTCCGTGTGCACGGCCATCTCGGGCACCACGACGAGCAGCTACACCCTCGGCTCCTCCGACGTGGGCACGGTGGGCTCGCCCATCACTATCGAAGCGCGCGTCACGGCCTCGAACTCGGGCCTCTACGGCGGCGGCGAAGCCACGTCCGACTCGTCGCCCACGAGCGCTGTCAAAGCCGTCCCGGCCTCGGACACGACAGCTCCCTCGATCGTGCCCTCATCCCTCACCGCTGGAGAAGCAGTGGAAGGCCTGGTGGGTGCCTGGGCCGGCACCCCGGCCCCAGCCCTCTCCTACCAGTGGCAGCGCTGCTCCGCCACCGGCACGTCCTGCTCGGCCATCTCCGGCGCCACGGCCCTCGACTACACGACGGGCGGCGCGGACGTAGGCCACGAGCTGCGCCTGGTCGTCACGGCCTCGAACACTGGCTACACGGGCGGCACCTGAGCGAGCGAGTCAGTGACGACGAGCGGGCCCATCCAGGCCCTGGCCCCGTACCTCTCCGGCGAAGCATGACCGTACATCTCGGGCACGCCCACGGACGGCTCCACGCTCACCGGCCACCCCGGCTGATGGTCGGGACTGCCGGCACCGACGCTCACGTACTCGTGGTGACGCCTCGAAGAAGGCGTGAATGGCGGCTGAGCCTGGGTGCCCATCGAAGGGGCGACTAGCGACGAATACACCACGACCGACGCTGACGTGGACCACGACGTGCGCTTCGTCGTCACGGCCACCAATGAAGGCGGGAGTGCCGAACTCCACACGAGCCCCGAATCCATCGAAGCGGCCCTGCCCATCAACGTGCTCGCCCCGACGATCGAAGGCACGCCCACGGACGGCTCGACGCTGACTGCTGACCCTGGGACCTGGAGCGGCGCCCCGACCCCGACGTTCTCCTACCAGTGGCTGCTCTGTGAAGTAGGCGAAAAAGGCCCCGAATGCCAGGAAGTCGAAGCCAGCGACGCGCAGTGACCCACGTTCACGCTCACGGACGCTGACGTGGGCAAGTACGTCGAGGTCGATGTGCGCGGAGGCAACCAGGCCGGCTCCACCACGACTCCCTCCGCCCTCGTGGGCCCCGTGACGGCCTCGCTCCCGATGAGCACGGAAGCGCCGCAGATCTCCGGCACGCTCACAGACGGCTCGACCCTCGAAGCCACCAAGGGCTCGTTCTCGGGCGCCCCGGCCCCGACGACCACCTTCCAGTGGCTGCGCTGCTCCGCCTTCGGCACGGGCTGCGCCGCCATCTCGGGAGCGACCGCCCAGGAATACGTGCTGACAGACAGCGACGTGGGCCACGACATCGAGGTCGAAGCCACCGGCACCAACGAAGCCGGCTCGGCCTCGGCTGCCTCGGACCCAGCGGGCCCCGTGAGCGCCGTGGCCCCCATCAACACGGCCGCGCCCAGCCTCTCGGGCCCGGCCACGGACGGCCAGACGCTCACAGCCAGCCCCGGCGCCTGGAGCGGCGCCCCGGCTCCCACCTACTCCTACCAGTGGAAGAGGTGCACGTCCTCGATAGCGAGCTGCGTGGCCATCAGCGGTGCCACGGCCTCGACCTACTCCCTGACAGACAGCGACGTGGGCGACTACCTGGTCGCCGATGTCACGGCCTCGAACGCCTCTTACTATGGCGGCTCCTCGGCCTCGGCCTTGAGTGGCCCCTCGGGCACCGTCGAAGCCGTCCCGCCGACCAGCACGCAGGCTCCTTCCATCTCCGGCACGGACGCTGACGGCTCGACGCTGACAGCGGACCCCGGCACGTTCTCGGGCGCCCCGGCACCGACAGTGGGCTACCAGTGGGAGCGCTGCAACGCCTCGGGCACCTCGTGCTCGGCGATCTCGGGCGCCACAGCCTCGACCTACGTGCTGACGGACGCTGACGTGGGCGGCACGGTGCGCGTGGTGGTGACGGCCTCGAACGCCTCCTCCCCCGGCGGCGGCGAAGCGGAAGCCCGCAGCTCTGCCACCCCGACCATCGACGCCGTGCCCCCGGCCAACACGGGCGTGCCTGCCATCTCGGGCACGGCCCAGGAAGAAGGCGTGCTCACGGCCACGCCGGGCACCTGGACCGGCGCCCCCGCCCCGACGTACTCGTACCAATGGCAGCTCTGCCAGGAAGGCAGCTGCATGGGCATCCTCGGCGCGACCGCGAGCACCTACACGCTCACTCTCGAAGACGTGGGCACAGTGGCCTCGCCCATCACTGTGCGCGTCAAGGTGACCGCCTCGAACGCCTCCTACCCCGGAGGCGGGGAAGCCTCGGCCACCTCGGCCCAGAGCGTCCCCGTCTCAGCCCTCGTGCCGGTCGGCACCGAAGCACCGCAGGTAGTTGACACCACGGGCAGCGCCTGGTTCGTCGGCGACCACCTCACAGGCACGGCCGGATCCTTCTCGGGCACGGACCCGCTGGAGGAGAGCTACCAGTGGATGCGCTGTGACTCCCTCGGCACCGACTGCGTGGCCATCTCCGGCGCCGCGTCGCAGTCCTACACCCTCACTGCTGCCGACGTGGGCTCGACGCTCGTGCTGACGGCCACCGCCTCGAACGCCTCCCTGGTGGGCGGCGGTGAAGCCTCCATCTCCTCGTCACCGACTCCCGTCGTCACTGGCGCTGGCCCAGCGGTCACCACGCAGGCCGCGACGAGCGTGAGCGCCACGGGCGCCACCCTGCACGCGGAAGTGGACCCGCAGGGCCTGGCCAGCACCTACTCCTTCGACTACGGCACCACGCTCGGCTACGGCTCGACGACGACATTGGGCCCTGCCGGCGAAGGCTCCAGCACTGTCGGCGAGACCACTGCCGTCACGGGCCTGACGCCCAACACCCTCTACCACTACCGCGCCAACGGCTCCAACGAGCTCGGCACGACCCACGGCTCGGACGCCACCTTCACGACGAAGCCGGCGAGCGAAGCGGCTCCGTCCATCTCGGGCACGACCACCGATGACGACGACCTGACGGCCTCACCAGGCACCTGGGGCGGCGACGCCAGCATCTCCTACTCCTACCAGTGGGAGAGCTGTGACAGCGCGGGCACGGGCTGCTCGACGATCTTCGGCGCCACGAGCGCCACCTACGCCCTCGGCGACGGCGACGTGGGCACGACCCTCAAGGTGACGGTCACCGCCACGAACGCCACCGGCCAGGCCTCCGCCACCTCATCCGCGAGCGGCGTCGTGCAGGCTGTGGCCCCGGTCAACAGCCAGGCCCCGTCCATCTCAGGCACGGCCACGGACGGCGACACGCTGCACGCCACCCACGGCACCTGGAGCGGCGCCCCGGCCCCCACCTATGCCTACCAGTGGCAGCGCGACTCGGGCACGGGTGGCTCGTTCGTCTCGATCGCCGGCGCCACCTCGACCACCTACGACCTGACGGACGCCGACGTGGGCTTCACGGTGCGCGTGGCCGTCACCGCCTCGAACGCGGGCGTGACTGGCGGCGGGGAAGCGACGGCAGACTCCGTGGCCTCCACCACCGTCCAGGCCGTGGCGCCGGTGAGCACCGAGGCCCCGCTCATCTCTGGCTCCGCCAAGGACGGCTCCACGCTCACGACGAGCACGGGCACCTTCACCGGCGCCCCGGCGCCCACCTACAGCTATGAGTGGGAGCGCGACTCGGGCTCGGGTGGCTCCTTCGTCCCGATCGCCGGCGCCACAGCCTCGACCTACGCCCTGACGGACGCTGACGTGGGCTACACGGTGCGCGCGATCGTCACCGCCTCGAACTCGTCCTACCCCGGAGGCGGGGAAGCCCAGGGCACCTCCAGCGCCACGACGACGGTCCTGGCCACGGTCCCGGCCTCCCAGGGCGCTCCCACCATCTCGGGCACGACGCAGGACGGCTCGGACCTCACCGCCACGCACGGCGCCTGGAGCGGCGCCCCGACTCCGACGTACACGTACCAGTGGCAGGTGGACACGGGCTCGGGCGGCGTCTATGTCGATGTGCCCGGCGCCACGGGCACGACCCTGGCCCTGACTGACGCCGATGTCGGGCACCACGCCCGCGTGGTGGTCACGGCCTCCAACTCCAGCTACCCCGGCGGTGGCGAAGCGCAGGCCACGAGTGCGGCCTCCAGCCTCATCGACGCCGTGGCCCCGGCCAACAGCACCATCCCGACGATCTCGGGCACGGCCCAGGATGGCTCGCAGCTCTCAGCGACGGCAGGCACGTGGAGCGGCGCCCCGGCACCGACCCTGGGCTACCAGTGGCTGCTCTGCGACGCCACCGGCGCGAGCTGTGCCCCCATCGCGGGTGCCACAGAAGACACTTACACGCCCACGCAGGTCGCCCAGGTGGGCGGCACCCTGCGCGTCCGCGTCACGGCCTCGAACGCCTCCTACCCCGGCGGCGGCGAAGCCCAGGCCCAGAGCACGGCCTCCAGCGTCATCCAGGCGGTCCCGCCGGCGAGCACGACACCCCCAGTCGTCTCGGGCACGACGACGGACGACCAGGCGCTCACGACCACGACGGGCTCCTTCTCCGGCGCCCCGACCCCCTCCTACAGCTACGAGTGGGAGCGCAGCTCGGGCGCGGGCGGATCCTTCGTCGTCATCGCCGGCGCCACGGCCCCCACCTACACCCTGACGGACGCCGACGTGGGCTACACCGTGCGCTCTGTGGTGGTCGCCTCGAACGCCTCCTACGCCGGCGGCTCGACCGCCCAGCGCGCGTCAAGCGCGTCAAGCGCCGTGGTCGCGGTGCCGGCTGCCAACTCCTCCGCGCCTGCCATCTCCGGCCAGGCCCTCGACGGCTCGACACTGACGGCGAGCGCGGGCACCTGGGCCGGCGCCCCGACCCCGGCCTACGGCTACCAGTGGCTGAGCTGCGGCCCCACGGGCCAGTCCTGCTCGCCCATCTCCGGTGCCACGAGCGCCACCTACGGCCTCGGCGACGGCGACGTGGGCCACACGCTGGAGGTCCAGGTCACGGGCTCGAACGCCTCCTACCTGGGCGGCGCCTCGGCGCTGGCCACCTCCCGCGTCACCGGCGAGGTGCAGGTCATCCCCGCTGCCAACTCGGCTGTCCCCGCCATCTCGGGCACGCCCCAGGACGGCCAGACGCTGACTGCGGCCCCCGGCACGTGGTCGGGCGCCCCGGCCCCCGCGCTGAGCTACCAGTGGCAGGAGGACTCCGGCCCCGGTGGCTCCTTCGTCTCCATCTCGGGTGCCACGGCCTCGACCTACGGCCTCAGCGACGGTGACCTGGGGCTGACGGTGCGCGTCGTGGTCACAGGCTCGAACGCCGGCTCGCCGGGTGGCGCCTCGGTCGTGGCGACCTCCATCCAGACCGTCACCGTGCAGGCAGCGCCCGCAGCAGTCACGACGGCCCCGGCCATCACCGACTCCACCTCGACCTCCTGGACGGTCGGCGACTCCATCACAGGCACCACAGGCTCCTTCTCCGGTGCCCCGAGGCCTCAAGCCACCTACCAGTGGCAGCGCTGCCAGAGCGGCACCTGCACGGACATCGAAGGGGCCACGAGCCTGAGCTACACGGCCACGAGCGCGGACGTGGGCTACACGCTGCGCCTGGGCGCCACGGCCACGAACGCCTCCTACCCCGGTGGCGCCTCGGTGACCTCCTACTCGAACGAGGGCCTGGCCATCTCCGCCCCGAGCGAAGGCCACAGCACGGGCCCTGCCTTGAGCACCGACACGGCCATCCAGGCCACGGGCACGAGCGCGGGCTCCTACGTCCAGGACATCGACGCGCAGGCCCTGACGGTCGTCATCACGCCCGGCACCACGGCCTCCCAGCTCGTCGCCTCGCTGGCCGCGACGGACGGCTCGGCGCAGCGCTACGAAGTGCTCGGCCCCGACTGCGCGACCCCCGTCACCGGCGAAGTGCTGGGTGGCGACTGCCTGCGCGTCGTGGCCGCCGATGGCACGGCCACGGCCTCCTACCTCATCAGCCTCGGCGCCGCGCCGCTGTGCACGCGCTCCGCGCTCGTGCTGACGGACGTGTCCCTCGAAGACGGCGGCGTGCAGCTCGCCGGCGTGGCCTCGCGCGCCCTTGACGGCGACGTGGTGGAGCTCAAGGCCGCCTGGAGCCACCGCGTGGTCGCCCGCGCCCGCGTCGAGGGAGGCACCTTCGCAGTCCTCGTCAAGGCTCCGCCGGCCACTGTCATAAGGGCCGGCCACGCGCGCTACGAGGCCGTCGTGCCCGGCGTGGCCACCTCGCCGGCCCTCAAGCTCACCCGCCGCCTGGAGCTGCGCCGCATCGACGTGACCGGCGCCAGCCTGGACTCCAAGACGCGCGTCCTGACGCTGCGCGGCGTGGTCCGAGGCCCGCTGCCCTCCGGGCGCCACACCCTCATCCTCACCGGCCAGGAAGTGGCCTCCTGCCAGCCCAAGGAGCAGGTGCTGCTCACGAGCCGCTATGGCCGCAGGGGCGCCTTCACTGTGCGCCTGCGCCTCCCGCAGGGCACGGCCCCCGTCGTCTATCGCCTCCAGGCTGTCGTCTCGGCCCACGCCGGCAGCCACGCGAGCGGCTGGACCTACACGCTGCCGCTGGCCTACAACCTCCCCGTCAGCGGCGACCTGACGCCCGCCTCGCCCCGCGCAGCGACCCCCAGGGGCTAATCCCCCACGTCGGGCCCCAGCCGAGGCAGCACAGGGCGCGAGAGGAAATCGGAGCGCGCCAGAGGGGGAGGCGCATACTCGCCGTGATGAGACGAGCGCCCCTAGCTCGCCTGGTTGCGACCACGGCAGCCCTGCTCTCCACACTGGCCATGGCGCCTGGTGCGAGCGCCAGCCCGGCTCCCGAGATCGCCGCCTCAGGCACGTCGATCGCCGCCATCACCGCCGGCCATCCCTACCGACATGGGGCCATGCCAACCGTGACTGCCGTGGAAGGCCAGGCCCTCGTCCAGGGCCTCTCGCCGGCGGGCTCGGTGGAGCCAGACGACGGCTCCAGTGAACTCGTCTCCTTCGGCGGTGGCATCGACGGGGTGGGCGTGGTCACCGGCCAGCCCAAGGTCTATCTCGTGCTCTGGGGCTCGCCCTGGGGCACGGAGAGCGTCAACGGCTCCGGCTACGACGTGTTCTCAGGCGACCCCGACTCCATCGCCCCCGACCTGGAGGCGTTCTACAGCGGGCTCGGGACCGACCACGACTCCTGGAGCGGGATCGCGACGCAGTACTGCGAAGGCGTGGCCACAGGCTCCACCTCGTGCCCGACGAGCGCTGCCCACGTCGCCTACCCCTCAGGCGGCGTCCTGGCCGGGGTCTGGGAGGACACGAGCGAGGCGCCGCCCCAGGGCGCCACGGCCCATGCCATCGCCTTGGAGGCCGTCTCCGCCGCCGAGCACTTCGGCAACACGACCGCCGCCTCCAACCGCGACGCCCAGTACGTGATCGTCTCCCCGCACGGCTACGACCCGGACGAGTGGCTGCAGGACAACTTCTGCGGCTGGCACGACTACACAGGGGATGCCTCGCTCGACGGCGGTGGCGCGGTGAGCACGCCCTGGTCTGTGCCCATCGCCTTCACCAACCTCCCGTACATCCCCGACGCCGGCGGCAACTGTGGCGACGATTTCGTGAACGCCGGCGCTGCCGGGACCGACGACGGCGTGACCATCGTCGCGGGGCACGAGTACGCGGAGACGGACACCGACCAGTTCCCCGGCGGCGGGTGGCTTGACGCCGAAGACGGCGAGGAGGTGGCCGACCAGTGCGCCTGGCTGACCTCGGGGGCGGGGGCGGCCCAGGACATCACCTTGGCCACGGGCACCTTCCCGGTGCAGGGCCTCTGGGCCAACGACGCCAAGGGCGGGCAGGGCGGCTGCGAGATCTCCCACGTGCCCGAGGCAGTGGGCGTGCCCTCCCAGCTCGCGGTGACGAGCCAGCTCCCGAGCGAAGTGGCCCCAGGCCAGCAGTTCTCCGTCTCGGTGACGGCCCAGGACTTCCGAGGCGCCACTGCCAGCACCTCCGACGAGGTGGATCTGGCCGTGCAGTCCGGCCCCCAGGCGTCCCCCTCCTGCACACAGGACCCAGTGGTGCCCACGGGTGGCGTGGCGACCTTCTCCTGCTCTCTGGCCAAGGCAGGCTCCTACACGCTGTACGCCTACGACGCATCGACCTCGCTCGTCTCCCAGGCCACGACGGGCGCGATCACGGTCCCGGGCCCTGCGACGCCTGTCATCACGAGCGCGCCCTCGGCCCCGACGAGCGCGCCGGCATTCACCTTCACAGCGCCAGGCGCAGGCGGCTACGAGTGCATGGTCGATGACGCTGGCTTCACGCCGTGCACGAGCCCCAAGGGCTACTCGGGCCTGGCCCCCGGTGCCCACACCTTCTACGTGGCGACGCTCGACGGCTTCGGCAACGTGAGCCCGGCGGCGTCTGACTCCTTCACCGTGCCCCAGCCCACGTCCGGTGGAGGTGGTGGCAGCGGGAGTGGCGGCTCGGGGGCCTCCGGCTCAGGTTCGAGTGGGGGCAGCGGTGGCGGCTCAGGTGGAGGCTCCTCGGGAGGCAGCGGTGGCTCCGGGTCGGGCTCAGGTGGCGGCTCATCCGGGGGAGGTGGCGGCAGCTCGAAAGGGGGCGGGACAGGGGGCTCCGGGAGCGGGCAGGGCTCAGGTGGCTCAGGTGGGACGACAGCGGGCACCAGGTGCTCGATCTCGCTCTCAGTCACGAGGCTCGTGGTGCGCCACGGTCGCCTCGCGGTGACGCTCAAGGCCCACGGCTCGGCGACCGTGTGCTCAGGCCGGCTCGTGCTCGTGAGCCAATCCCGCCGAGGCGCGAGCGACACGACCCTTGCCCAGGCCTCCTACGCCGTGCGAGAGGGCAAGGAGGGCACCGTGACCCTCTCCCTCGGCCATGTGGCGCTCAGTGCCCTGGGCCGGGCCCACGGCAGGCTGACCGCCCTCCTGCTCGTGGATCACCTCTCCCCCGCCGAGGCCCAGGCCAAGGAGACGGTGCATGTCGTCGCGTAGGCCCTTGTGGGGCGCTCAGCGGCGCGCTGAGGCCCCTCACGGCGCCTCTGCGCCCGTACCCGACGCAGAGCCCGCGTCGGGCCCAGCGACGGTCCAGGACGACCCTCCTGACGCCTCTGGGCCACCCTCTCTCATCCATGTGGCTGCCTCGTCCTCCAGCGCCCGAGGATCCCTCCTCGCGGGTGCCCTACTGGGGCTTCGGGCCCCAGCGCTTCGCCTTCCTCCTCGACACCACGTCGCAGGCGCCCCAGGTGCCCGTCAGGGCCGCTCTCAGGGGCCAGGCACGCTTCTTGGGGCTCCACGCCCTCTCCCTCTCCGGCGACCGGCAGGGCGGCCTCAGGAGAGCCACCAGCGCCAGCGCCAGCGATGACCGAGAGGTGACAGGGGCGCGGGACGGAGACGGGCACGAGCATCTTGCTATTGGGCCGAGGCGGTGGGGTGCTGTGGCGGGTGAACACGTCCTCGATGGCCGCCGCCCCCTTGCGCACGGCCTCCCTGATGGCCTCGTCCGGCGACTCGCCGACCCCGTTGCACATCAGCTCGTCGATGTGCGCGATGTACTGCCCACCGTGGCTGCGCCTGGGGTCGTGCGTGATCACCGCCTGATAGCACACCTCCATGTCCGAGGAAGGTAGCAACCCTTCTGGTGGCTGGAAAGGCCCGTGGCTCCCGGAACGCCGTCATCAACCCCTCGACATGGCGAACTGCCAGTGCCCGACAGGGTTTCCAGTCAGAGACAAGAGACGTGAACACGCTCGTGGACGGACGTGTCAATCGAACACTGGCGGTATGAGCGGCCCCTGTCGTGCCGCGCGTGCAGGAGCGAATGGTCAAGCGACGCGCGGCCCTGCCCCGAGCCGGCGCGCCGCGATCCCCGTCATGCCACCAGGCGAGAGCCCAGGCTCAGGCCCTTGGTGTGCCGGTGAGGTCCAGCCAGCGTCAGCTTGAGCGAGACGGACCCGCCATGCTTGGCCAGGGCCTTGCCCTGGGCCGGTGAGACGCGCACCAGGTACAAGCTCCAGCCAGTGCCCTTCGAGCGCCCGGAGACGTTCTCGTGGAGCGTGGTCGAGCCCGACTTGATGGCTGCCTGCCCGTGGAAGGACGTGATGCCCGAGCAGCGCAAGGCAAAGGAGACGAGGCCCTTGGCAAGCGCCGACTGGGTGCGGCCAAGGGCTGCCGTGCAAGAGGAGCTGCCGACCTGCGCGTGGGCCGTGGTGGTCGTCCCGGTCCCGATGAGGGCGGCGAGGCCACTGATGACACCGCTCGCGCCGGACTCGACTGAGGAGCCCAGGCCGGAGCCCTTGCTGTGCTTGCCGGCCCTCTTGACTTCTTCTTCGACTTCAAGGCCTTCTTCCCCTGAGCCTTCGCCGGATTCGCCCGAGCCTTCACCGGGGCCAGAGCCGCCACCGCCGGAGGAGCCCGGCTCGGTGACCACGCCTGTCGGTTCCGAGGATGCCTCCGTGGCGCCGGCGAGAGTCACGACGGTCACCTGCACCTCGATCGTGGACCCCACGTCAGCAGGCGTCAGGACGTAGGAGGACGAGGGGGCCGTGGCGATGGCCTGGCAGCCTTCGCCGTTCGCGTCGCAGCGCTGCCAGAGGGCGATGATGGTCGCCGGCGAGGCGTCTTCCCACGAGCCCGTGGTGGCCGTGAGGATGTCGCCGACCGTGTAGGCGCCGGGGTCCGAGGCGTCCGAGACGGTGGGCGGCGAGACCTCGACCGCTGCCGAGCCGGGGCCGATGAGCGGCGTGACAGCCGAGTCGGTCGGCGTCGAGCCACCGCTGTCTGTGGCCGTCACGACGGCCCTGACTGTCTTGTAGGCGTCGCCCGACGTGAGGGTGTAGGTGGCCCCCGTCGCCGAGCGGATGTCCGAGCACTCGCCGCCGATGGCGTTGCAGTCCTGCCACTGGTAGGCGTAGGTGATGGCACCACTGCCGCTCCAGGTGCCCGGAGTGGTCGTGAGTGAGTCGCCTACTTCGTAGGAGTCCGACGACTGGTCCGTGACCGTTGGCGCCGTCGTGTTGATCGGCCCGCCTGGCGTCGGAGCGCTCCCGCCCACGATCTTCGTGGGCAGTGAGAAGGCTGTCGTCGAGCCCGAGCCGTTCGAGGCCGTGACTGCGATCTCCAGGGCGTAGCCCCGGTCTGAGGCCGTGGGCGTGTAGAGCAGGTTCGTCGCGCCGTTGATGGCCACGCAGCCTGTGCCCTGCGCCGTGCAGTCATACCACTGGTCTGCGTAGCCGCTGATGAAGGACGACGGGGAGCTCCACGAGCCCAGGGAGCCGAAGACGAGGTCTCCGACCTGGGGCCCTGAGGGGTTGGTGATGTCCGTGATGGTGGGCAGGCCCGAGTTGGTGGGCCCGGAGCCTGAGCCCCCGCCGCTGTGGGGCGCGGTCACGACTTCCGTGGGCGCCGAGGTCGCCGAGGCGGAGCCCACGCCGTTCGTGCCCTTCACTATCACGCGGATGGTCGAGTCGGCGTCGGCTTCCGTCAGCGTGTAGGAGGACGAGGTGGCTCCTGAGGCAGCATCGGAGCAGCCGGTGCCCGAGGCGTCGCAGTCCTCCCACTGGTAGGTGAGGGTCGGCGTGCCAGTCCAGGTGCCAGCAGTGGCAGTCAGGGTTTTGCCGACGACTGTGTGCCCGGAGATGGTCGGGACGGAGGTGTTGACCGGCGCGGTTTCACCCGAGCCGCCACCCCCTCCACCGGAGCCCGAGCCCGGCGTGAAGGCGCCGAGGCCGACTGGCGAGCCGACGCCCGAAGGGCCGTCGTAGCCGGGGCCAGCGGTGCAGGCCAGCGCCGGGGCCGAGCAGTACTCGCCGAAGGGATCGTTGCTGCCTTCCGTCACGTCGTAGAGGCTGGAGCCCCCCACGTGGGAGTAGAGGGTCTGGGCCGGGTACGAGACGCCCTGAGCGCCGCCGGCGAGCGCGAACTCGGCGGAGATGATCGGCGAGGCGACGGAGGTGCCTCCCAGGACCGTCCAGCCGGTGGGGTCGCCCTGCCCGTCCGGGTACGAGTCATAGACCGCGACGCCCGTGTAGGGGTCGGCGTCGGCAGAGACGTCGGAGACCAGGCGCGAGGTGCCACAGCCGGTGTCGGACCAGTCCGACTGGTCCTGCTGCCAGGGAGGGGCGGTGAACAGCGTTGAGCACCCGCCGCCGGTGCCGTCGAATTCATCTTCGCTGGACCAGACGGTCGAGGACCATGTGCCCGAGTCGTCGGCGAGCGTGGTGCCACCGACGGCCACCACGTCAGGCGAGGAGGCTGGGAAGTTGGGCACCCCGCCGCCCCCGATCTGGCCGAAGGCCCCCCAGTCCTCGTAGCCGTAGTCGCCGGCGGAGGCGGTGATGGCGATGCCGGGGTGGTCATAGGCGGAGGCGATGCTCGTCAGCGAGCCGTCCTCCTCGCCCCCGTAGGAGTTCGAGATCTCAGTGGGGTGCAGCGAGGCCGCCTCGTTGACGGCGGCGGTGATGTCGGAGAACGATTCCGAGGACGCCTCGACGAGGACGATCTTGCACTGGGGGCAGAGGCCATGGGACATCTCCACGTCCAGGCTCTCCTCCGTGGCCCAGCCGCCTTCGCCCGTGGGCAGGGGAGAGGCTTTGCCCTGCTCGTTGAGGATGGTCAGGCAGCCGCTGGCGACCGTGCAGGCGGGCTTGCCCGCCGCCGCCGAGTAGGTCGCCAGGTCAGAGGCGATGTCCGGGTCGTTGTACGCATCGACGATGGCGATGGTCTGGGTCGAGGCCGCATCCGTCGTGGCGGGCAGGTCGTAGGCCGAGTCCAGTTCGGCGGGGAAGTAGGATCCGGGCACGGGCGAGGTCACGTTGACCGCCGGCTGCGCGCCACGTGCGAGGGCCGCTGACGCACCGCTCGCGTTCGCTTGGAGCGTCGAGGCCGAGATCGAGGACGGGACCGCCCGCACCGAGAGGCAGCCGACCTTGCCTGAGGCAGGCTTGCCGCAGGAGTCGGTGGTCGTGTAGCTCGACGCCGAGAGGGCCGGGGTGGCGGAGAGGCCCGAGGTCGAGGGAGAGGGTGGCAGCGTCGGCGAGACAGTGGCCAGGGCCGAGGTGGAGCAGATGGAGGCGGAGAGGGTTAGGGTGGCCAGGGCACCGACGAGGGCTCCGCCAAGCCTCGTCCCGGACCCCATCTGGCCTCGCGTGAAGGTCACCTGTCGAAGTTAGGCGAGCCCAGGTAGCGCATCCCTGTTTTGGGCATCCCAGAGCCGCGTGGAGCCAAGGATGGGCGCCCCTGGCCCGCATGCCGCACTGTCCGACCCACAGGGGGTGCAACCCCTCGGGACGGCGCCTCCTGGTCAGGGCGCCGTCCCTCTCTTTCTGGGCACCGCTGGTGATGCACAGACCGCCCTTGGAAGGCGTCCTCTTCCTACCCTCGGGGCGTGTTCCTCGCCGGCTTCTGGTGGTTCTCCTCGCTCCGCTCCAGGGACAAACTCTGGAGGGGCCTCCTGACCCTGGCCATCCTCGGCATCGTGGCGCACTATGTCCTCCTGGGGGGCATCCCTCTGAGCTGGCCTCTCATCATCCTCCTGGGCGCCGTCCTCCTCGCGCCGCGCTCACGCTACTTCTGGCGCCTGGTCATCTTCCTGGCCGGCTATGCCCTTGTCATCGCCATCGACCCCTCCAGTGGCCTGCCTCTCTCGGGGTGGATCACCAACGACGTCTTCTCCGGCTGGACCGCCTCCAAGCTCGCCTTCGGCGCCCTGGGGGTCATCTTCCTCGGGTGCGCGGGGCTGTGGGCCTACACCCAGCACTGGTCCAACTCGCTCCTCATTCCCATCGGCATCGGCCTGCTGTTCTGGGCGCACGCCAACATCTTCAACGCCTTCACCTACCTGCAGGGCTTCCTCGGCTCGTCCGGCATGGGAGTCCTCCTCATCCTCGGCGCTGCTCTCTACTGCCTGAGGCACATGGTGAGCGGCCTGCATCCAAAGGGAAGGCCACGTGGTCCACGTGCCCTCAGGCGCTGACACCTCCGCGCGGCCTCTGCGCTCGCGCACCTCCATGGGCCAGCACATCGAGAGCTGGTTCCTTGAGCACGCTGAGGCCAACCAGGCCGGCCGGCGGGGCTCCGTCACGGGCACAGCGCGCTCGCGCTCCCGAGGGCGCAGCAGTGCTCTCTCGGCGAAGGCCACACGCTCCGCCGGACCCTCGACCGCGAGCCTGGTGGGGGTCGCTCACCACCTGCTGGCGAGAGACCCTTGGCCACGCACCCAGCCCTTCTCCTTCCTCGGCCAGGTCGTCCATGGCACGCTGCCGCCGCGCGCGTGCCTGAAGCTGGGTGGCCTAGCCCTCACCTCCTTCTTCGTGGCCCTGGTGGCGCCGGGGGCCCTGCACCCGCTCATCATCGGCGCTGTCTCCTGCCCCTTGGTTGCCCTCGCCCTGGTGGCTTACCTGCGCGGGTGGAGGCGTCACGTCCCCTGGTTCTTCGACTGGCTCCAGTTCCCGGTCCTCATCCTCGCCGGCATCTCCTCGGTCTCTCACCTCGACGCCGTGGGCCTGCCCTTCGCCGCCGCCGGGGTGGCCCTGTTCCTCTACGCCGGCTACTACCTGCTCTGCCACCTCACTCGCCATCCCGTCCACGATGACCGCGCCCAGGGCCAGGCACCGACCAAGGACGAGGGCCTGACCACCGCTGGAGCTGATGTGGCAGGAGCTGCGCTGCCGGACAGGGCCACGGGAGCAGCCTCTACCACGCCCGGCCCCGAGGCAGGCGGCAGGTGGGATCCGTTCGCCGCCGGCGCTCTGACCGACCTCACGGCCTTGGCCCACGAGGACAAGCTCGACCCCATAGCGGGGCGCGACAAGACCATCGAGCGCATCCTGGAGATCGTGGGCCAGGTGAAGCCAGCGAGCGCAGCGCTCATCGGGCGCCCTGGCACAGGCAAGACGGCCCTGGTGGACGGGCTGGCCATCTCCATCGCCCACGACCCCGACGACCACAGGCGGGTGCTCATGCTCGACGGTGAGCGGTTGAAGGCTGGCACTGGATACAGCGGCGACGTCGAGGCCCACTGGGTCGCCGTCAAGGCGGAGCTCGAAATGCCGGGGACCATCTTCGCGGTCGATGAGGCGCACCAGCTCCTGGCCGGCGCCGACACCATGGCGGCTGACACGCTCAAGCCGGGGCTGTCGGGCAGGAAGATGAGCATGCTCGCCCTCTCGACAGAGGAGGAATGGCAGCCCGTGAGGCGCAACGGCGCCCTGCGCCGGCGGTTCGCCGAAATTCACATCGACGAGCCGACCGTGCCCGAGGCCGAAGCCATGCTGGCCGTGCAGTCCAAAGAGATCGAAGCGCACAACAAGGTCTCGGTTGGCAGCGACATCATCGAGTACGCGGCCTATGCCGCCAAGCGCTACATCAAGGACCAGGCGCTGCCAGGCTCGGCGGTGGCAATCCTGGCCTCTGCTGCATCCAAGGCGCAGCGCCGTGGAGAGGGAGCGGTCTCCGAGGAGCTGGTAGCCGAGGCCATCAAGGACGTGGCGCACGTGACGGTCGCGCTCGGCGACGAGCTGCAGAGCCTGCGCCATCTGACCGTGGGCCTGCGTGAGCGCGTCATCGGCCACGACGCGGCGATCGAGAGGGTCGCCGATGCCATCCGCGCCTACCGCATGGGCATCAGCAAGAGCGACCTGCCGCTCTCCATCTATGTGGCGGGGCCCTCCGGCGTCGGCAAGTCCTCGCTGGCCCACGCCCTGGCCGACCTCCTGGGCCCCGGCAACCCCGACGCCCTCATGCGCATCGACGGCAGCACCCTCAAGAACCCTGAGCTGGCCCTGGCCAAGTTCCTCGGCGCCCCTCCCGGCTACCGCGACCACGGAGAGGGGGGCACCTTCAGCCGGCGCCTGGCGCGGGCCCAAGTGGTGCTGCTCGACGAGGCGGAGAAGGCGCACCCGGACGTCTTCGAGTCCATCCTGCTCCCCATCCTCGGCGAGGGAGACATCGAAGACAACGACGGCACCAAGCTCTCCTTCTCCGACAAGGTGGTGCTGCTGACCTCGAACCTCGGGGCCGAGCGGGGAGATGGGGCCAACGATCGGATGGAACTCGCCGCCGAGAGGCACTTCGGTGAGGCCGTGTGGGGGCGCATCCGCCTCAAGCTCTGCCTCCACTACGTCGATCGCGTGGCCATCGACGAGATCTTCAACGGCCTCTACCTCCAGCTCGTCGAGCGCGTGCGTGAGAGCCAGTCCGTCGAGCTGGGCCTGTCCCCGGCCCTCAAGGCACACCTGGTGGGGCAGGGCCTCGACAGCAATGGCGGCATCCGAGGCTTCTCTCTCACGGATGTCGAGAACGCCTTCACGAGCGCCAAGCTCGACGACGACATCCACGAGGGAGACTGCCTGGTGGCCGACCTCGCTGCCGACGGCTCCGTGTGCTTCCTCCACGAGTGGGAGGTGGAGAAGGTGGACATCTCACCTCGGCGCTCCGGTGGCGGTGAGGCGACTGATGAGGCCGCAGAGGCCAGCACGGGCCTGTCCGACGAGAGGAGGAGCGGCACGGCCCTGGTCACCACGTCGCGCCCACAGGCTGGCGTGGAGCTGTCTGGCAGCAGCGGGCGGGCGCCGGTGCGCGAGGTTACCTGCGTCCAGGAGGCGGGGTCGCTCTGGCACGCCCTCCCGCACGACGGAGAAGTGCGGGACGAGGTGGTCGGGGGGCGCAAGCTCAAGGTCGTGCCCATGCTCTGCAACCCCGACGACGAAGTGGCCTTTGGTCCCGGCGACGACCCTCGCCGAGCGCTCGCCTTCCGCGTGCCCACGTGCGAGAAGTGCGTGAGCCTGGTGCGCGCGGGCGCGGTCTGAGCCTCCTCAGTCGCCGACGATCTCGTAGTCCCGCAGCAGCACGTCCAGGCGCACCGTCGAGGCCCGTCCGGTCTCGACAGAGGCCAGCCTCACCCTGTCGCCATCGACCGCCCGCACCACTTTGCTCAGCGAGCCGGCTCGGTCGACGCGCACGACCAAACCCGCGCACAGCATGTCCTTCGTCACTGAGCGCTTGGCGAGCCAGGCCTCGGTGTCCCGTCCTCTCGCTGTCGTCATCGCTCACCTCCGTGGTCACAGGCCGCCATCGGAGGCGATCCTCCCACGCCCACCCGGACGGTACAGTCTGGGGCCACAGCGCCAAGGCTCGGGCTCGCCGCAACGTCAATACGGTCACCGTGCATTGCACGCCCGCACACGGACGACGCACGCAGTCGAACGGCACCGCTCCAATGGGTCTCCCGGCTCGGGCCTTCGGGCTCGACCTATTCCCGGGGCAACGCTATGAGGGCGGTCCCTCGTCACAAGGCGAGCCCGAGCCTCGGCGCTGTGGAACTCAGTCACACTTGGCTGCGGGCGACGATGCCTCGTCGTCGGATCGCTCGTCTCCGAGGTGTTCAGCCTGCCAGGACCGGAGACAGAACCACCCAGTGAGGGCGACGTAGATGGCGACGTAGGCCCAGCCGCACAGAGTGAGGCGCCCTTCGGTGATGATCAGCGCGCCTGCGACACAGGCGACGGTCATCAGAGCAAGGCCCCTCATGCGCTCACGTCTCCCACCACCGCGTCGCGCACAGCCTCCGTGACGGGGGTCGCGTCCTCGCCGGCGGCGACCTGCTCACAGATCTTCTTGATGGCCGAGAAGACGAGCCCCTTGGGCCGCTCTGGCGTCCTGGTCGCCCAGGCCACATCGCGCAGCGAGAGGCCGGCCTCGTGGGCCGCCTGGATGGCCTGGTTGCGCGCCTCCCGTCGCTCGTGGGCACGCCTCTCCGCCTGGTCGAGGAGGTGGGACAGGCTCCTGACCACGCGCACATGCTCGGCGTGCTCAGGGCCCCGCTGGATGGGCCGGGCCCTCATGCGCTCCACCCCTTGGGCAGGCCGATGAGGCACCACACCTCGACAGCGTGGTCGCCTACCTCCTCGGCGCCCCAGGCGTCGCTCAAGGACCGGACCATGAGCAGGCCCCGGCCTCCCTCGCGGTAGTCCTCGGCGGCCAGGTGGTCGGCCTCAGGCCGCCCCTCGTGTGCCGCCGCGTCGATGATGCCCTCGCTCGCTCCGTCGTCGGGAGCTGAGCCGGCCTCGCCGTTGACGACCTCCAGGTAGACCTCCCGCGAGGTGATGCGGAAGCAGAAGTCCACGCCCCTCGCTGGTGCCCCATGCTCGATCGCGTTCTCCAGGAGCTCCGTGGCCAGGAGCTGCGCGTCGTGGGTCAGGCCCCGCCGACGCGCCTCAAGCTCGGGATGGCGCCCGCAGGCGTCGCGGATCTCGCCCCTCACCGCTCCGAGGATGCCCAGCTCGGAGGCGAAGTGGCGGGCCACCACCTCCACGTCCTGGCCCCGCGCGTGCGAGTGGGGCGTGGCGACGGCGCCGGGCATGAGCCCTACCTCGCCTCGGCGAGCGCAAGGTGGGCGCCGACCTGGCGCTCACGGGCTGCCAGCAGCCTCGTGCACTCCTCGCCGATGGTGGCCTTCCCCCTCTGCCACAGACGGAAGCGCTCGTCCTCAAGCTCCTGGAGGCGTGCGCCGGCCGCGTTGTGGTAGGGCGTGCCAGGCTCCGACTGCTCCATGCGCAGGCGCTCAGCCCGGATGCGCCAGTTGACAGCGGCGATGGCGTCGTAGAGAGAGCGCAGGGCCTCGTTGGGCTCGGGGACATCCTGAGGCGCCCTCATCAGGCCCAAGGGGAGAAGGGCCTCGTAAGCAGTGACCTCGGATGTCGCCAAGCCGCTCATGTGTTCACTCTGGGGCACACTTGGGCGCGCACGCGCGTTTTCATCATCGGCGCCTCGGCGCTGGTCCTGGCGAGGAATGGGATGCGCCCGAGGCGAGCACCTACGCTCGCCTCAAACCACTAGCCTCCAAAGGAGGGCACCACCATGGGTGGGTCAGGAATCTCAGACGGATCCTCGACGGGCGCGGGACCAAAACTGCGCGGCACGAAAGGGAAATGAGCGCCAGCGACAAGGCGCGACTGACGGAGGGCGAGTAGCCCTCCGCAAGCAGATCGCAGAGAGGCCACCATCCACAGCGGAGACGCAGGGATGGTGGCCTCTCTCGTGCCCGGCGTCACTGTGGCCGACATCAGGCGGGCAGAAGAGGCGGACAGGATCGTGAGGGCCTGAGGGCCTTACTCGACGGGCTCGACGTGGAGCACGTGCAGGAGCCCGCTGAGGCCGAGGGCCCTCTGGACGATGGCCCCGCGTTTGACGAGGACGCGCAGCTCGCACCCGTGCTCCCGGCATATCGCGCGGAAGGCGAGGATCGTGCCCGCCCCGTCCATGTCGATGAAGTCGAGGCCCCGCAGGTCCAGGACCAGGGTCTTCTCCTCGAAGGTGCCGAAGCACTGCTCCAGGGCCGCGCGCAGCTCGTGGCTGTTGCTCATGTCCACCTCGCCTGAGACGGCCAGCACCGACCCTTGGCAGGTGGTGGTCATCAGGGTCGAGTTGGGGGCGGTCGTGGCGCTCATTGCTGCTCTCTCACGAGCCTATGGCCCGCCCGCGTTCCCCGCCCAGGTTCTCCCATCGGCCAGGGCCCGTCCTGTGAAGAGATATAGGGGCGCAAAAGGTTTATGAGTCAACTACTTGTGTGCAGGATTCCTCTCGTGCCCGAGATGGGCGGGGCTACTGTCGCGGCATGGACCTGCTGGTCTTCCCCCCTGTCGCTTAGGACCCGTGTTTGCCTTGCGCAGCCTTGACCACCTCTGAGCAGGTCGTGGCCTCGGCTTGTCTCGCGTGGCCCCACGGAGACAGGCTTGGCACGCCCTCTCCCTCTCCCAAGCCCTGTCCACGCGGGACGCCCTCGCCGACGACGAGAGAGGACAGGCGAGAGGCCAGGAGGGACAGGGGAGGCGACGGGCGAGAGGACAGGCCCGTCTCTCCACCGAGAGGCTGACCTGTCCTGACCTCTGGTATCCTCGCCGCGCCCGGAGAGGCGGGCGCGAGAGACATGGACGCCCAGCGCACAGAGGCCGAGAGCCAAGAGGCAAGCCCGCAGGCGACAGACCCAGACGAGGCCCTGGCACGCGAGGCCGTCGCTGGCCTCTCTCGCCTCGTCGATGAGTACGGCCAAGCCTCCATGACCGTCCGCGCACTCCTCTCCCAGTTCGGCCACAACGCCCTGACCGAGGACGCGATGGACGACGTCTTCGAGGCCCTGAGCGCGGCGGGGCTGCGCGAGGAGCCCCTGCTGAGCAAGGAGGGCCTGACCCTCGACAGCCCCATCAAGGTCCGCCGCGTCGAGAGGCGCAAGGAGAAGGAGGAGCGCTCCTTCATTACCTGGGGCTTCGTGGGTGCCGTCCTCTTCGCCCCTGTCGGCATCTTCTTCGGCATCCGGCTCCTCGTGCGCGAACGCCTTGGGCCAGGCCTCGCCGTCATCCTCGTCGCTGTGGCCGTGTGGGGCGCGGGCATCGTCATCGTGCTCGGCAAAGGAGGTTCAGGGCCAGCCGCAGAACACTTCAACGCCCATGACACCACCTTGCAGAGGGAAGTCGAGACGGCCATCGAAGCCAAAGGGGCCAACGGCGGAGTGAGCGTCAGCGGCGTGAGCTGCGTGGCGCAGTCGGCATCGTCGCTCACCTGCCTGGGCAGCATTACCTCGGGCTACGGCTCAGGCCAGGCCACCTATGCCGTGACCATCGACACCAACACTGGCCACTACATCATCGCCGCGCCGCAGGTCTCGCTCAACGGGGGCTGACGTCTGATGGCAGTTGGGGCGAGGAGGTCTAGTTGCCCCTGCGACTGCCCCTGATGAAGCCGAATGTCCCAGGCCGCAACGAAGACTTCAGAAGCTGCCGAACGGCCTCGTATCGGGGCCGCCACCGAGACGGTCGACCTCCTCTAGAGGCATGTCGAAGATGAAGGCCAGGCACGGGTTGACGCCCTCGCGCATGGCTGCACGAGCTTGCGGCATCTCATCAAGGCACGAAGGAGCAATGCCCATCTGAGGCGCGAGCGCAGGCTCGCAGCCGAGCACGGGGGTGGCCCCCACCATAGCCAGTCCACGACCCATACGATCACGATAGCCCTCGCGCACGGTCCTTCCGAGATTTCTCCTCTTCAGCGCAAGAGCCCGTACCTGACGCTGTACTCCCAAACACTGAGCGCTGCTCCGGGATAGTCCGTGGGCGAGACCTCTTCGCAGACCTCGCAGTGATCTTCGAACGCCGAGAGCAGGCAGCTCAACACCCTCCCCTGGACCACAGCGGCCCCGATGTTGCGGAGTAGAGACCTATCCACCGCGACGTACAGCTCATTGGCCCCTTCGCGGTCTGGGCGCAAGAACAGCCTCGTGGAGATCCCTGCGCACAAGAACGACACCTCTCGACCCGCATTCGAGAGAGCGAGCTCGATGCCCCGAGGCGCGTCATGCGTCGCCTGATTGATCACGCGCGCAGCAAGCTCAAGGCTATGGCGCTTGGCATCTTCCGAGGTCGGCAAAAGCGTCTGGCGCTTGTGTAGTGCCTCGAAGTATCGGTAGCAATCCGACCTGGAGCCATCACTGCGCCAGCCCTCGGCGCAGACCCACGTCAAGAAGGGCTCACAGAATGCGGCACACGTCGAACTCTGGGGCTCCTGCCAGGCCACAACCCGCATCCTGTCGCCCACGACCACGCGATACACCAGCCTCTCCTTGACCAACCTCAGGCGCTCTCCGACCTCGCTCAGGTGCGCGCATATCTCTCTTACGCGAATCAGAGCCCCCGTCTCATACGCGCACAGGTTGACGTCGTAGTGGGGTAGATCCTCGCGGCAGTCCTCGCGCACATAGCGGATGGTCGGACGCACCCGACTCGGGAACATGGCGCTGCTCAGGGGATCTAGAGCGGACAAAACCCCTTCCATGCGATGACTGTTGCCGTGCGCTGGGAGCGGGGCGCTCTTTTCCCAATGGAGGCGGAGCTTGGAGCAATGGCACCCGTCTAGCCCCGCCCCTCGCGCTCACAGAGTGGCCTACCGCCTACGGCCTCAGCGACGGCTCCCCGCGCACGTCCGTCACGACCCGCCGCCCTCCGCGCGGGCGCCCGTCGCCGGCGAGCAGCCAGGCGCGGATGCTCTCGGCGTAGGCGCGCTCGTCGGAGTGCCCGTTGCGGTGCAGCATCATCAGGAGCAGGGCGCGATCCAGGCGCGCCTTGTTGGTGAGCCTCCCGGCCCGGTGGCTGACCTTCCTGCGCAGCCACTCCAGGTGCGCCTCCAGAGCGCCGGTGGCGTAGGGGTGCTCGCGGCTCGGCCACGAGGAGCGGCGACGGAGCTGCGGCATCACGACGCGCTCCAGCCCGCGCAGGTAGCTCCCGAGCCTCTTGCGCAGCGTCGGGTTCCCGACGGCCAGCCACGCCGCCCTCATCTCGTCGAAGCGCGCCACGGAGTTGAACGCCCGATCGATCGTTTCGTGGGGAGGCGTCCCCGCCACGTCCAGGCCGAGGTCGCGGAGCTTGGAGTGGCAGCGCTCCTTGAGATGGTGCTCGCAGTAGTGGACCTCGCTTTGGGGCCACACCTCGCCCACGGCCCGCACCATCGCCCGGCCCCGGTCGCAGACGACGCGCTCGGGGCGACCCTCCAGCGAGCGCAGGAAGGCGCGCCAGGCCCGCGCCATGTCACGCCTCTCGGGCACGGCCTCCAGGCGCCACAGGCGCATCACCTCGGCCTCGGCGTCCCAGCCCATCGCGGCCAGGATGGAGAACGCCCGCGCGCCGCCCTGGACTCCGCTGTTGGTGTGGAAGGGCACATCGTCGAGCACGACCGAGCCGGTGGCGGGCCAGGCGAGGTCACAGTGGGGCTCATGGACGACGGGGGCGAAGACCTCTATCCAGTCGCAGACGAGCTGCGCGTGCTCGGAGTAGCGCACCTGCCTGGAGCCAGCGGAGCGCCCGCGCTCGGCGTGCCGGCGGGCGCCATAGGCGGCTTCGCGGTAGGAGGCGCCCTCGCCCACGCGCACGAGGGCGCGGGCTATGTCGCGGATGGGGTAGAGGTAGTCGCGCGCTCCCTGCGGCCCCTCGCTCGGGGCGTAGGCGCGCTCGCATTCGCCGCAGAAGCCGTCGTGGGTCGTCTGGCGAGGCAGCGTCTCCGAGAACTCGTGCGGCTTGTCGCCGTTTGAGGGCACGCAGCGCCAGCGCGGGCGCTCGTGGCCCTTGGGGCCGCGCGTGCCGTAGAGCCAGACGCTGCTCGTGGCGTGCCCTGGGCGTGGGCACTTGGGGCGCAGCGTGTCCTTCTTGACGCGAGCCATGTGGCCTCCTTGCCTACTTGTCCTTGGCCTCTCTCGACCTCTCGGCGGAGACGGGCCTCGCCTTGAGCCTAGACCGAGGCTACGGACGGGCATGGACGCCAAATACGGGTCCTAAGCGACAGGGGGGTCTTCCTGCTCCTGGCCGCAAGCCCGCTCATCGTCCTCGCCTGCATACGCATCGGGGTCGTCGTGTGGGAAGCCCCCAGTGACCGGGAGAGCAAGAGGTTCTTCGTCCAGGCCCGTGACGGCACGGCCAGCTCAGCAGGCGCGCAGCCCAGCGAGGGATGGACCGAGGAGGAGGTGTGGGCAGCCCTGGAGTCGTTCGAGGAGAGCGACTACGCCAGCCCCGCCTACGAGCGTCACGTCTTCACCACCCCCGGCGTCGCCGAGGGCATCGCCCAGGTCGCAGCGCTCATGGAGCGACAGGACGCGCTCAGCCTGTGACCGCCGCACGGTGCGGGGGCTGGGGCCTCGCCACGAGGCGCACCTTCGCGCGGGCGCTGACCAAGGCCGCGTTGGAGGCGACAGCCGTGGCCGTGGTGCCCCTCTCCCCCGTGGGGGAGTTGATGGCGAAGCGGGTGGAGAGGTGGAAGGTGTGTGACTGCCCAGGCGCCAGCGTGCCCACGTCCCAGGACACGGCGTCGTCGGCAGGCTTGCCGCCGCCCAGGCGGGCGATGCTCACGCCGGCTTCGAGAGGATCGGTGACGACGACCTGAGTGGCCGTGACCGTCCCACAGTCGCGCACGCGGACGGTCCATGCCTCCACGCCACCCTGGGGGATGACGCGCCTCTTGGCCGTCTTGGTGATGCAGAGCTTGGTGCCCGTGGCGCTCGTGCCCGAGGAGGCCGAGGGCTTGCCTGTGGAGGAGCCCTTGCTGCCCGAGCCCGTCGTGCCCGGCGTGGAGCCACCGGGGGAGGAGCTGCCTGAGCCACCTGAGGTGCTGCCCGTGCCCGGCGAGGAGCCGGGGCCTGTGCTGTGGTTGGAGCCCCCGGAGCCGGTCACTTCGGGGCTGACGATGAACGAGGACTCGCCTTCGTCCTCGAAGGCGCTCTGGCCGTCCTGGAAGTACTCCACGATGACGCGGTAGCGGCCCGCAGTCGTCGGCGTGAAGACGCCCCCGCTGTAGATGGAGCCCGGTTTGCCGTCCAGTTCCTCGATCTGGAGTGGCGTGGCAGCCTGGCCGGTGGTCTGATCGACGATCTGGACCGTGTAGTGATTGCCGTCCGAGTCGTAGCAGAACCCATACGTGTAGTCGATGGTGGTCGGCAGGGTCGAGATGGTCGGCGTCGCCGAGACCGTGATGGAGGGGGATTCGCAGCCTTCCGCCGCCAGCGCGGGGCCGGGGGACGCGGCGAGTGGGAGGAGCAGGGCGCCGCAGAGCAGGAAGGGCGCGGCGATGAGGCGTGGGAGGCGAGCCAGGGGAGTAGTCATGGCCCGACGGTACGTGCGCGCGGTGGCCCGCATGGCGCTTTGTGCCTGGCGGGCGGGGCCTGGATCTTGAGATCACAGAATGTGTCCTCAAGTTTCCCGGCAGAGGTGGCGGCGAGCGCGGTGGGGCGACAGGCGGGGGCTCGGCGCCACCGCGCGGCGCCGAGGCTCAACTCTCGTCCCAATCCTCCTCGTCATCGTCCTCCTCATCCTCGACGACGAGCGCATAGCCCAGGATCTCCTCCGGGGCCTGGAAGGCGAACGCGCCTGCTTCGTCCTCGTCGTCTCCATCACCCTCCTTGGCCGCCTCGCCGGCCTGCTCGCCGAAGCGCTCGGTGGCCGTCGTCAGGATCTGCTCCACGGTCCAGCCGTTGGGGTCGGTGCCGGACTCCACCAGCCAGTCGAGGGCGTCCTCCAGACGGTCGGGTCGTCCCCACCGCGAGCCTTCGATCTCCTTGCTCAACGGGAAGGTGACGTGGCGCTCCTTGCTCTGGCGGTGGGCCTCCCAAAGCTCGGGGTCGCCGAACTCCTCGTCGAAGCGCGCCCGCTCCTGCGCCCAGGCCCGCCGCAGCCACTCCTCCCGGACGGCGCCGAGCAGGGAGCGGACGAGCGTGTGCATCCTCGCCTGGCGCCGGCTCGCGGCCCGGTAGGCGTCGTGGTCAGCTCGCAGCGCGGCGATGCGGCCCTCGTCCTTCCAGACGACCGTGTGGCGCAGGGGCTGCTCCCCGGCGTCGTCCCCGTCGTCGAACGGCGAGCGGTGCTGGCGCTCCTCCCAGGGCAGGCCCCGGTGCAGCGCCTGGTCGTGCGCGTGGCCCCAGCGGCGCAGCTCGGCGGGCGTGCGCCGGGCACTCCGCCTCCACCCGCGCGAGCGCTCGACCACCTGGGGAGCATCCACGTCGGAGGTGAGCAGGTGCGCCTCGTCGAAGGAGGCCGGGCTCCCCTGGCTCCACAGGGTGAAGCGCTCACCGTCCCAGGCGAGGGCCAGGGCCGCCTTGTCCGCCTTGGCAGCGGCGATCATGCCCTCCAGGAAGGCCTCGGCCTCGGGGCCGCGCAGGTGCTCGCGCTCGTCGGCGTGCAGTTCCCAGCCCTCCCAGCGCTCGTGCGCGGCGAGGATGATCCAGGCCTTCGGGCGCACGGGGCCTGGCAGCATCCACTCGCGCCTCTCGCGCAGCCTGCCGCGCGCTGTGTATTCGATCTCGTGCGCGTACACGTCCTTGGTGGGCTCGGCGGCCTCCAGGACGAGGTAGCCGCTGTTGCGCAGGCGGGCGATGAGCAGGTACGACGGGTGCTCGCGCTTGAGCGCGGCCACGACCTCGGGATCGGCGGCGCGCCGGGCGGCTGCGCGGCGGCGCCCGAACTCGGCGACGATCATGCGCACGGCGAGGGCGCCACGCTCGACCTCCGCTGCCGCCTCGCGCTCGGCGCGCTCCTGCGCCAGGACTCGCTCCTGCTCCTCCAGGCGAGCGCTCTCGGAGCGCAGCGGGCGCCCGCCGGGCGACGTCGCCGCCTCGGGAGGGTCCGGGGCCTCGGGCCGCGCCGCCGCCAGCAGGAGCGGGCGGTGGTGCTTGTTCTTGGTCTTCCACCAGGTGATGAGGTCATCGACTGCCTCCTCCGCCTCGACGACCTCCACCTGGGCCTCACGCGCGATGACGCCCACCAGCATCGTTCGGAACGGGGCCTCCACCTGCGCCTCGCGGCGCTTGGCGGCGATGGCGGCCTTGAGGATGGGCCACATCTCCACGTAGGAGTGGCGGCTCTCGCGTGAGCGCAGGAAGCCCTCCATCTCCTCGACGGTGGCCAGGTCGAAGGGCAGGACGAACTCGTCCCTCTCCCGCACCCGACAGGTGACGCGGTTCTTGGGCACGCGGTACTCGCCGCCGCCCCAGGAGCCGTCGTTCATCCAGCGCGGCTCGTTCTCCCGGTAGCGGAAGACCAGCTCCCCGCCCTTGTTGCGCTCCTCGATCGGGTAGATGCCCTCCACCTCGGGCAGGCCGGCGGTCGGGGGCCACAGGCGCTTGTTGCCGCGCCGGTTCTCGAAGGCCTCCTGCGCCAGCCCCGGCCCGAGGATGACGCGCATGCCCACGCGCAGCTCCCCGGCCAGGCGCCGACGCCACTGCTCGAAGGACTCCTTGCCGGTGGTCAGCAGGGCCTCGGCGTCGGTGATGTAGCGCACGCGCCCGTCGCGCACGCTGGCGGGGTCGAGGAAGGAGACGCCCTGCGAGGGCAAGGGGTGGAAGATGGGGGTGCGGTGCAGCAGGCCCTCCAGGATGAGCCCGACGCGCATGTACTGGCGCTCGGTGTCCTCAGCAGCCTCCTGCGCGCGCTCCCACTCGTGGGAGCCCGGCCTGAGCGGGACGATCCTGCCCTTCGAGCGCCGCGAGAACAGCCGCTCGAACTCGTCCGAGTAGGGCAGGATGCGCTCCTCGACATAGAGGTCGGTCAGGGTGCGGTAGAGCCGGTCGCCGTTGCGGATGAGCCAGTAGGTGCGGCGGTTGGCCTCGCGCATGGCCTCAGCCTCAGCCCCGCTGTGGTACTGCGGCAGGCGTCGGCGAGGGCGCAGGGCCACGATGCCCTTGCGCTCCGGGAGCACCTGGTCGAGGTGGGCGGGATCAGAGAGGAGCCACTGGTCGAAAGCATCGGCGTCGGTGGGCTTGATGCCGCCTTCCTCGGCGCCGACAGCGCACTCCTCGTCCATGAACAACAGCATCTGGCGCAGGGTGATGGGCTCCTGGGCGGGGGCCGACTCGCCGTCGCGCAGGAGGGAGATCTCCTCGCCCCGCCCCAGGTACAGGCTCACCGTCTCCAGGCCCTCGTTGAGCGCCTTGATCATCTCCTCCAGGGGCCGCATCACCTCGCGCGCCCCGTGCATGCGCGCCTCCATCTCGTCCCGGAGGCGCTGGCGCGCCACCTCGACGGCGTGCTGCTTGCGCATGGCGTCGTTGCGCAGCTCGGTCATGCGCGCACGGACGATCTCGGGAGAGGCGCCCTCGCGGGCAACGATGTCCGTGCCGCCCGCCTGAGCGGCAGCCAGCTCGACCGCCGTCTGCGCCTCAGCCTCGGCGCGCTCCAACGCCTGCGCCGCCTCGACGACGCCGTCTGTGTCCTCGTCCTCGGCCATGAGCATGAGAGCTTAGGCCGGGGCGTGGGCGCCACCCACGCCGAGGCCGGCGTTAGTCCTGCTCGGCCTGTGCGCTGCCGCCGTTGCGGGCCGCGCGACGCTCGGCGCGAGCCTCGGAGCGGACTTGGCCAAAGCGGCGCTTGTAGTGCCCATCGGGGTCGTAGCCGCAGGCGGCGGAGAGCACGGCCAGGTGCCAGAGCTTCGCGCGGCCTGTGGTGGCGCGCTGGTAGGACTGGTAGCGGCGCTTGGCCCGCTTCTTGGCCTTCCGGGAGGCGTGTGCCCGTGCGTAGCCGGGGTCGGTCAGCCAGCGGTAGGAGTGGGAGATCATGCCGAAGGCCAGGGCGACGCGACCGACAGCGAAGCCGCTGCGCGCGGCGCCGGCGCGAGCGCGCGGCCTCGTGGCCGGGCCGGGCGCGTCCCCGTCCTTGGAGGGCTTCTCGGGGCCGACGAGCTCGGCGACCGCAGCGGCCATCTCGGCGTCCCACTTCTCCTTGCGCATGCGCAGCAGCAGGGCGTCGAGGGCCGCGCCGCTCTTGCGCGCCAGCACCTTCAGCTCGCGGTCGGAGGGCACGTCTAGGTCGGAGGCGACGAACTGCTCGCGCAGCTCCGCAGGCGTGTACTCGTGGCGTGGGGCCTTGTGGCCGCGCATCATCGCCAGCACCTCATCGCGGCTGGCTCCCTGGCCTGTCTCGCGGGGATAGCTGTAGGGCGCGTCGGGGTCGATGCGCGCCGACTCGGGCACGTGGTCAGATGTCCGGCCTGCGTCCCTCATGGCCACTGCCTGCTCGTGCGTGACGAGGCCAGGGCGGTCGTTGTCAGCGTCCTCGGGCACCTGGGGCTCGGGCGCTCGGCGAGGGCGAGGGGGACTCGCCGAGGCCGTCTCCTGAGGGATGACTCCCGTCGCCGGCGCAGTGCGACGTCGCACCCCACAGCCGTAGTCGCTCAGCCCAGGGGCCCAGTCAGGGACGCCCTCCATCCCCCGGACGGGGACCGGCTGCGGTCGGTCGGACTCGCCCTTGCGCCTCTTGGGGACCGGGACGCCGGAGGCCTTGCCGGAGCGCGTGACGCGCCTCGTGTGGGCGCGCTGGGTGACCGGGCGGCCGTCCTTCGTGCGCCTGCTCTTGTAGGTGAAGCCCTTGACCTTGGTGGTGTCCTTCGCCATGCCTCGAAACTAGCCGGGCGCGCCTGCGCGACGCCACGACTTCCACAGGCCCAGGCGGCCTCCACGAACGCCTCTCAGCGCACGTGGCCGTGCGGGTGGACGATGGCGGCGGGAGAGCGCAGGGACGCGCGCTCAGATCACGAGGTCAGCCTGGCGCATCAGCGCCTCGGGGCTGTCCGCGTCCACGAGGGCAGTGAAGTCCAGGGCGCTCGCATCGACGCCGAGGCCGCCCAAGGCACCAGGTGCGTCACGAAGGCACTCGACCACGCCGAGGGCCTGCGGGAGGAAGCCCCGCTTGCGCAGCGACCAGGGAGCCCGCCTCGGCATCAGCTCGGGTGGCGTCTCGACGAAGATCACCTGCTCGTCGCCGGTGTGGACCGTCACCTGCGGGCTCAGGCAGCCGCGTCCGTCGTCCTCCATAGCCAGGTGCACGCAGCGCCCTGTGGCCCTGTCGCGCCAGGAGAGGGAGATGAGGGTGATCGGGGAGCCGGGCCGCGTGCCTCGCTGCACGACCACGGACGGCGCCTCGCGCAGCTCGCGCCCGGTCTCGGTCACGCGCCGGCGCAGCGTCCCGCCGTCCACGAGCACCTGGCCGTCGTAGTGGTAGGTGCGCTCTCCGGGGCGGGAGGCCTTCTGGGCCGTCGCTGGCCTGCGGGCGCGCACGCCGAGGCCGTACTCGCTCAGCCCAGAGTGCTGCTCGGGCACGGCGCCCAGGCCGCGCACGGGGACGGGCTCGGGGCGGTCGCTGCCACGGGGCTTGGGTGGAGCGATGCCAGTGGACGGCCTGGCGCGGCGGTACTCCGTCACGCCACGCTTGGCGGTGCTCCTGTCGTGGCCCCTGACGACCTGTGTCCTGTCCCTTGCCATGGGCCGAGCTTACGAAGTGCGCTCTCGCCGGGCCGCGCTTTGGTATTCCTCGCGGTGGCGCGCCGTGGCCACCGACAGGCGCTCATAGTCCTCCGGCGTCTTGAGGTCGAGTTCGTCGCTGCTGACGATGGGCCGCACGACGGCCTGGTCGCCGAGAGAGGTGCGGATGGCGGTGACGATGCGCCCGGTGCAGTCCATGGTCCCCTCCCCGTGAGGCTGCACATAGGAGACCTCGATGACTGTGGGCTTCCTGCCAGGCCGCCCTTTCTCAGAGACCTTGAAGGCGAAGGGGGCCGCGTCCGTGGGCACAGGCATGGACAGCGCCTCGGCGATGACCTTCCTCTCGGCGCCCTTGGTCTCGGCCCCCTTGTAGAGCATGACCGGGACGATGGTGAACCCAGGGCTCGCGCCGAGGATCCGCCTCAGGCGCCGCTTGCGCAGCTCGTGGCGCCACCACCAGGGGATGATGAGGTACGCGGCGATGAGCGCCAGGACGATGAGGATGAACCCGGCCATCAGGCCGCCTCCCCCTCGTCGAGATCCAGGAAGTCGTCGTCGGCAGCGGGTGATGGAGAGGGAGCAACCGGCGCCGTGCCGGCACTTGAGGCGGTGCCCGAGGCGCGGCCGGTCGAGTACCCGCGAAGCGAGTCGAGGCGTGCCTGGGAGGATTTGGCGAAGCCGGCCCTGTGCTCGCGCTCCTCGGCCTCCGCCGCCTCGCGCTCGGCCAGCTCACTCTCTTGCTCCTCAGCCTGCTCCTTGCGCGCGAGAGCTCTGTCCATCGCCTCCAGCGAGATCTCCGTCATGCGGTAGCGGGCGGGCTTGATGCGACCGTCGCCGCAGTCTTCACCGGGAATGGTCTTGAGGCGCGCTGCCATCTCGCGGCTGTTGTTGCAAGTGATCCGCTTCGAGTCCTCTTTCACCTTGTCGGTGATGTCCTCGAATGAGCCTGGCGGGTACTCGATCGGGGCCAGGCCCAGGAACGAGAATAGCTGTGTCGTCACGCTCCCCTCATCGTCCTTGACCTGGGTCTTGCCGTAGGCATAGTAGGAGGGCAGGGCCTTGATATCGGCGCCCGTGATGCGGGCCTTGCCCGTGCCGTCGATGACCCCGGCCATCTTGTTCGCCTCAGCCGGGTCGCCCTGCTGGAAGGTTATGACCGTCGCCGGGCTGTCGAACATCTCGTCTCGCGTGGAGCCCATGCGCTTCGAGTTCTGGACGATGATGCCGAGCTGTATCCAGAGCTTGCGGAAGCTCGGCCCAGATGTTCGGTATTTTCGGGTCGTCGTGAACGAGGAGCCCCGCCTCCTCGACGATGATGGTGGCGCCGGTGCCCTTCCCATGGATGGCATCCCTCCCGTACTCGCCGACACGTGAGATGAGCTGTTCGAGGAAGTAGGCGGCGGCGAAGGTGGAGAACATCCCATCGCTCGCCGACGACTCATCGTTGTGCTTTTGTTTGCCCAGGTTGACGATGACGCTCTTGCCTTCCTTGACGAGGCCCACGATGTCGAAGGAGTTGGTCGGCGACGAGAAGACGTGCTTGAACATGCCTTGGTTGAGGTCGGTGAGCCTGCCGATGAGGGGCCTTGCCATGTCTTCCTGGGCCGGCTCGGCCAGCTTGGCCCAGCTCCCGAACCGCCCAAAGACCATCTGCGTCTCCTGGAGGTCGCAGAGGTCCATCACTGCCTCCCGGAACTCAGCGTCAGTGAGGAAGGCCGTGGCGTGCATGAGCGTCAGCTTGGCCTCGTCCTCCTGGATGTAGATGTTGGCGTTGACGAACGCCTTCAGCAGCTCGCGCATCAGGCGGTAGGCACGGGGCATGGACTTCTTGTCGATGTCCAGATGCGTTTCGCAGAGCGAGTAGACCGACGCCGCACGCGCGAGCGCGACATCGAGGTCATCTGTCCGCACGTCGAGGGGGTTGCAGGCCAGCGTCCATTTGGCCTTCGGGTCGTCGATGTCCTTCGTGTCGGCAGCGTTGAAAGGCAGGTACACGAAGTCCTTCAGTGCGTCCGGGTTGTTCGCCGCGAGGCCCTGGAGCAGCTTTTCAGAGGTCTCCCCCTGCGGGTCGAAGAAGATCAGGGGGTTCCTCTTGCCAGGGACGCGGAAGATGCGAGAGAGGCCCACCATGAGATTGAGGGCGAGCTGGGACTTGCCAGACCCCGGCATGCCGCCCAGATAGAAGCCCCTGTCCAGGACCTCCATCTGCAGGGCGACCACGTGCTCGTCGTGCGAGCCTGGCGAGACGATGCCGAAGGGCAGCAGGTCGGCGCCATCGATCTCGGGGTGCTGTGGATCGGACACCTCTCGCAGGCTCGATTCCACCATGCGCACATGGGCGTGCTTGACGGTGGCTCCAGGCGCGTTGGCCGTCCCGTCCGGGTGGAGGGTGATGGCGTCCAGCTCCTCCTCGGTGAGCACCATGTCCTCAGCGGGATCGGACGCTGGGAGCAGCCATCGATCGTCCCACTCGCGGGGCTCGACAGCGCGCCACTCGGCGCCGTGGTCCTGGGCCTCGGGGTGGAGAGGGAAGGAGTCCTTGGCCTTCGTGAGCAAGGCGTCCAGATCAGCCGCTCTCCCAGCCGGGCCGCTCACCCGCATGAACACCCCCGCGTCGGCGAGCGTCGAGCCCACTCGATCCTCGACGACGGTGCGGGCGGCCTTGATGAGCTTCTGTGCTGGTGCGTTGTCACTCCGCTTCTCCACGACGGATTCTGGCTTGACGGGCCGCACTGGTTTGCGATGAGCGTCCTTGACGATCCAGCGTCCGAGCCCGTGGAGGTATTTGCCCCAGTGCACGGCATGCTGGGCGCGGTCGCCAATCCCCGGCGTTGGTGGGGCCTCCCCCAGGGTGTTCGAGTGAGCGGCGCGCTCGTCGTCCGTGAGCGCCTTCCGGGGCCTGTACTTCACCACCCAGTCCAGATCCTCGCCGTCGCCGAGGTCGGCGCCGTAGGAGGCAAACTTGGCGCGGAAGTCGGCCACCGCGCGATCCACGTCTATGACCGGGGACGTGAGCGTGTCGCGCATGAACAGTCGCAGGACCGCCACGTGCTCGTCTGGCCCGGCCTCGTCGTCGGGCAGCTCCTCCAGCAGCGTCTCCTCGACGGGCCAGACCTGGCCGTCGTCCCCGTCGTCGTAGTCGTAGTCCTCGGGCGCGTCGTCCCCCTCTCGGGGGAGCAGGCCATCGCCGCCGCCGCCGTCCTCATCGTCGTCCCTATCGTCGTCCTCGGGCCCCTCGTCCGCCTCCGGGGGGAACAGGTCAGCCTCGCTTCCCTCCGCGACGTCAGAACCATCGTCGCCGTCGAACAGGTCAGGCAGCTCCGGGCCAGGCCCCGGCCCGGCGTCCAGGCGCGTCGAGGCCAGCGCATCGGCGAGGGTCGCTGAGTCGGCACCCTCCTCCAGCTCGCCCTCGTCGGGCGAGGCCGGCGGCAGGGCCCGGTCATCCGGGACGACGACGCTGAATTCGGCGTCCTCGGGCGCGTGCTGGTCCTCGATGCCGAAGTCGGCGGCAAGGCTGCTCGGCTTCTCCGCTGCGGCGAGCCGCGCCGCCCGCTCCTGGAGGCCAGGCGGGTCGGTCGGGTCCACTTGGGGCACCCGTCTGCGCCGGCGTCCGCCAGCGTCGCCCAGGGGCTTCTCGACGAAAGCGCGGGCCTCTGTGGCGGTGCCCTCCAGGGCCTCGTCTGGGACGTGCATCCTCATGTGCCTGATCGTGCCTCCGACACGGCATTCGCCCTGTCCTTCTCGCGTTCGCGCGTGAGAGCGATCGAGCGCTTGATGCCGGCCTGCTCGCGCTGGCGCGCCTCTTTATGGGCAAGCATCTTGGCCCGGCCTTCCTGGCCCATGCGGCGTTGGCGCGCCTTCGGGGGCGCCCCCTTCAGATCGAGGCGCAGCACCGCGCCGGCCTCGGGCACCGAGCCCGCCTCAGCGGCCTGGGCCGCGAGCAGGGGTCGGGCGGCGGCCATCATGGCTCGCCACAGGGGCACGCGGCGCGGGCGCCCGTCGTCGTCGAGCAGGTGCGCGCACCACACCTCCATCTCCCAGCCCTTGTCATAGAGGTCGGCGTGGGCCCCCATCAGGATCGGCGGCATCGGGGCCTCCGCCTTCCACCGAACCCGCCCGAGGTGGTCGAGGAGCTTGCCCATGACGTTCTCGATGCGCCGGTGGTCCTTGCGCTCGCCCTCCTCGCCGCCCCTGGAGGTCATGCGCGGCACGAGTGAGACCTCGCGGCCGGCGCGCTGGTTGCGCACCTCGCCCGGCTGCGTCAGGAACAGGACCGGCAGGGCGTACCCCTCGATCGCGCGGAAGTCCGGGAAGCGCTTACGCGGCGCCCCCGAGTGCCCCAGCCCCACGTAGGGGAACATCTGCGCCGCCACCTCGCGCGTCGATTTCTCCCCGGAGTCGAACTCCACGAGCAGCGGCAGCGTGAGCCCCCCGACCACCTCGGCCTCACCGGGGTCATCGGCACCATCGACGCCATCGACGCCCGGAGCGACTTTTCGCAACACTGTTGCGGAAACCTGGTCGTCACCACTCGCAACAGCGCCAGGGGCGGTTTGTCGCACCACTGGTGCGACGACCTTGGCCGCGCCTCCATCGGCCCCGCTGTCAGCATCGCCAGCGCCGTCCACAGGCGCCCGCGTGATGCAGACCGAGAGGGCCAGGGCCCCGTCGACCTCGACGGTCGCCTCGCGGTCCTTGGCCTCGCCCTCCTCGGCGTCGCGGTTGGGGTAGCGCGTGTTGCCGACGTAGTAGATCGGGTGCTCGTAGCCGATGCGGAGCTGCGAGGTGCCCAGCAGGTTCTCGTAGCGAGAGGAGGGCCACACGAGCACCTGCTCGCCGCCCACCTTGGCCCTCCAGGGCCCCGTGCGCGAGCAGGCGTCCCGGTGCAGGTGCGAGACCGCCTCCAGCATAGAGATGTTGTGCGCCAGGTGGATGAGGTCCACGTCCTTGAAGCGGGCGATGGCATCGACGCGCGGCTCGTTGACGACGAGCGAGGGCTCGTCACCGCGCCACCCCGCGAGCGCCGCCCGTGGCCGAGTGGCCCGTGAAGCCTTCGACGCCTTCGATCCCTCGGATACCTCGACAGATGCGTGAGAGGCCACCTGGCCGTCCTTCGTCCCAGCCCCCGGCCCCGAGCCTCCATCCCCGCCCGCCGCCGGCAGCTCCAGCACTGCCTTCCCCGCCGGGAGAGACCGCTGCCCAGCACCGCGCCCTCCGGCACCGCCGCTCTCTCCCTCTCCGCTGCCCCGTGCCCCCCGAGCCGCCCTGGAGGCCAGCTCCTCGTCGCGCTCGTCGCGCAAGGACTCCTGGAGGCGAGCCACGCACTCCGCGCCCAGGGGCGAGAGGAAGTAGACCGTGCTCGCCACCGCGTCCGTGAGGGCCATGCGCGGGCGGCGCACCTGGAACAGGACGTCGATGTCGGCGAGGTGGCCGAACAGCCGGCGGGCCGCCGATTTGGAGGCGGACGGGCTCTCGGTCCCCCAGATGTCGCACCACTGCCTCACCCCGCACATCTGCGACGCCGCCAGGTAGAGCAGCAGCTCGCGCTCGCGGGGGCGGCGGGCCAGGTCGCGCAGGGCCTCCTCGATGCGCCCGGGGGAGTCGCGCCGGGGCTTGCGGGTGTCGGGCTGCTGGGCGAAGTGGCGCATCAGGTGCTCCTCCACGTCGGCCACGCGCAGGTGCGTGTCGGGGTGCCGGGCGACGACGCGCTCCAGGGCAGCGGCGTAGGCGATCGTCCCCTTGCGGTGGCGGGCCCGCACCTCCTTCACGTCCGTCCAGATGCGGTGCCCGGCGAGCAGGCAGCAGCGGGGCTTGACGGCCTCCTCCCCCGTCAGGCCGCACGAGGCGCAGATCGAGCGCGACACCTTCGAGCGCGAGTTGGGAGAGCGCAGGCTCCACCTCCCCGACGCCGGCGCGAACTGGGCCCGCACCCCCGGCAGGCGCGAGGCGTCCACCAGCTCGTCGCGCCAGGGCTTGTCGCGCAGGAAGCGCGCGAGGTCCAGCAGCCCGAGCCGGGCGGCGCGCTCGTCGATGCGCAGGTTGGCCTCGGCCAGGCACATCGCCGCCGGCTCGAAAATCTCCCGGAACCTCCGCCCCGAGAACAGGGCGTCCCCCAGGGAGCGCACCGAAGGCTCGATGTCCTCCCGCCGGGCGATGTCGAGCGGGTTGCCGGTGAAGTACGGCCCCGAGCTCTGGAGCACCCCGCCACGAGCCCGCAGCGGCTGACCAGAGATCCCGAAGATGCGCTTGTCGTCCTTGGACCGGGTGGAGGGGGCCCGCTCGTCGCCGAGCCCGCCCTCATGCCCAGCCCGGTCGGCACCGTCCTCCCGGGCGTCGCCGAGAGCGCCAGGCTGAGCCGTCATGGACGGCTGCTCGCCAACCGAGGGGTTGTCAACGGCCGCTCCCCGCACCGCAGAGGCTGCCCCGTCCGAAGCAGCCTCGGCACCGAGAGGCGCACCGAGCGCGGTGGGCGTCGTCATCACCTCCGCCACGGGCGCGAGCTGCGAGCGCCCCTTGGCCTTCCTGCCACCCTTGCCCGACGACCTCGCCGACGAGCGCGCGCCGCCACCACGAGCGCCCACCGTGCGAGAGGCCGAGACGACATCGCGCGGCGCCCCTGCCGGTGGTCCCCCTGGCGCCACCGAGGCCGAGGCCGGCGACGACGGAGAGGAGGCTGAGGAGGCCGATGAGGCTGAGGAGCCTGAGGAGGCCGGTGGCAGAGGCAGGGCACGGGAGCCGAGCAGCGCCGAGGGGGCCCTGGGAGAGGGGCTGGCAGCGTGGTCGTCTGGGTTGTCGAGGTTCGTGCTCATGCGCTTGGAGTGGCCCGCCCCGGCTCCCGCCCCATCCCAGGCATCCCAGGCAGCCAGTCCCGAGGGCCTGGCCTGGGCTTGGCCTGAGGGGCCACGGAGGCCCGGCGTGGCCTGTCTGGGAGAGGATGCGGGCGACTCCCTAGCGCACGCGCGGATTGTTGCCCTAAAGCGAACTAATTTGGGCAGGTGCTCGACACCTGAAACCTGACGTAATTGGGGCAGCTCCCCAAGAGGAATCGGACTCAAGCGAGATCTGCCACCCCCTCCAGCGCGCTTCGCGCGTAGAGAAGCACCAGCAGATCGAGAAGACAGGGCTTGCTCTGGGGGAAGGAGAGCACTGGAGGCGCCATAGGCGGCTGAGAGAGGACCACAGAGCCCCAGGAGGGCCAGGGAGCATGAGAGCCATGCAGAGGGCAGGGAGAGAGGCACGAGGCGCACAGGGGCCTACAGGGGCCTACAGGGGCTGAGAGCGGGAGTGAGAGCGGGGCTGAGAGGGAGCCAGGCATCTAGAGCACCTAGAGGGCAAGGGAGAGTGCAAGGCGGCAGGGACTGGCTGCGAGAGGAGAGCCAGGCCCCCTAGATGCTCGGGGACGAGAACGAGAGAGGCTAGGAGGCGGGCATGGGCAGGGAGAGCTCCAAGGTCACCTAGAGGGCTGTCTCGGCGACGAGAGCGGAGAGGCCCCTAGAGGCAGAGAGCCAGGGATGCCCGTGAGGCCTCGGGCACGAGACAGGAACCCCTCTAGGCAGAGAGTGCAGGGCTGCCCACACCGCCCTCCAGCCATCTAGGGAATGAGAGGCTGGGCTAACGGCCTGGGGAATGAGGTGCTGGGCACATCCAGGCATCCAGGGCAAGAGAGGCTGGACTGCCCCGGTCGCCATGCTTGCCCCTTAGGCCCTAGACCCTGGACCCTTAGGCCCTGGACACCGAAGCCGTCCACCAGTCATCCCAGCCACCTCGTCCTCTGACTCCAGGCCGCCCAGTCCAGCCCTCTGCCTCCAGGCCAGGCACTCCCCACTCTCTGACCCTGACCGTCAGCCCAGCCCTCTGATCCCAGACCAGGCACACAGGCCGACTGGCCACCAGGCCCCAGAGGCCCGAAGGGGACACCTGGCCATGGATGCCATCCCTCCCTCAGCCCCGAAGCTCGCCCCCGACATCGCCCGCTCGCAAGACAGCCCAACAGCCTCCACCCCGTGTCCGAGACAGCGGCCGGATCCCTCTCCTAAGCGAACTCCGCACCGACCCCCTTGACCGGGCACATCCTGTGGTCAAGGAGGTAGTCCAATGTTCTCAGATGCGAACTCATACACCAACGCAGTCCCCCTGTACCCCGCCGCCGGCACCAGGTCGGTGTCCAAGGTCCCAAGGGCCACGAGCACCAGGGGCAGGAGCGCCACGGGCACCAGGAGCAGGAAGGCCAGCACGTCGCTGGGCAAGTCCTGCATCAACGTCGCCCTCGGCTACTTCGGCTTCGCTGCCGCAGGCGCCGTGGTCATCTGGGCCTGGCACTCGCTCGCCACCCTGTTCGGCGCGCCCGCTGCCAGCGACCTCGTGTCGCTCGTCTCAGCGCACGTCGGGCTCGTCGGGCTCGGGGTCGGTGGCGTCGTGCTCCTGACGCTGGCGCTCAACGCTCCTGTGTTCCCGGCCAAGCCGGCGATGGGCATGACCCACGACCAGAAGCTGTCGAGGTCGATGGACAGGGGCTTCGGTGGCTCCCTGCTCATCATGGCCGCTGTCGGGCTCATGTTCCTGGCCCTGGCCACGGGCACCATCCACCTGTCGCCGGAAGGGCCGCTGACGCACCTGATCGACAGGACGGTCTTCGGTGGAGCCCCGACGCAGGTCGAAGCCCCGGCGCCGCAGGCTCTCCCACAGAGCGCGTCGTTCAACAGCATCGTGGGCCGCTGAGGCCCAGTCGGCGGGCCGGGTGCTCGCCGGGCAGGACGCAGGAAGCCAGGCCGTCCCTCATCACAGGCAAGAGGGGCGGCCTGGACTCTGCTCGTGGGCCTCTGCTCGTGGGGCACCAGGCGCCTCGCCTGTCGTCCCTCGTTGGCGAGACGGCGGGCACCTCGCCTCACGGGGCTCAGTGGCCACGGTGCCCTCCTGCCTCGCCGGCGAGACGGGAGCACACTCCCCTCCGGGGCGCCGCCTCTCGTGCTGGGAGCCCCGCCCCCTTTGCGCGGCGCAAAAGGGCCGAGGGGCCGAGTCGCTTGTCCTCCTGCGCCGCTCGCGCCTCGCGCCCAGCCCCCTGCCCCTGCACAACGCCAGCGGAACTCCCTGCCCACGCTCAGACTCGGCCCATGGCGTCGCTGGCTATGGAGATGGTGGTGGAGGGCAAGACCGCGCCCAGGCCCCTGTCTCAGGGACGGGCCTTCCTCATGGGCACGGCGAGCGTGCTGGGCCTGTCGGGGCGCATGGCGCCTCGCCACGTGCCCCAAGGGCCTGTGCGGGTGAGACGGTCCTCCTGGGCGCGCAGGCCCGCTCACGAGATCGCCCTCGACCACCAGCTCGAAGCGATGGGCCTCATGCGCCAGGGGATGCAAGCCGTCCTGTCACGACATGGGACGTGCGAAGGGGACGTGCTCGACCGGGAGAGGGCATGAGCGCTCGCGCGTCCGCTCGGCCATCCCAGTGGGCCAGGCTCAAGGCACGGCTCACGGCGGCGAGGCTGCCTGCGGGACCGGCCAGGCGCTCGCTCGGGCCCCGTCGCCCTCAGCGTCCTCAGCGTCTCAGCGCATGTGACGCTGCCGCGCACCTCGTCGCCAGGGCCAGGACTGCCGAGCCCGGCGCTGAGTGCTCGCGGATGAGCCTGCTCAAGCTGGGGAAGCTCCTCTACTTCGCGCAGGGGTGGCACCTGGGGCTCCACGGCACGCCGCTGTTCGACGATCCTGTTCTCGCCTGGAGGGAAGGGCCTGTCGTCTCGGAGGTGCTGCAAGCCCTCTGGGACATCCGCGATCGGGACATCGCCCGGACGGGCTGGCGCTGTGAGGCCGGGCACCTCGTCCCGGACGCTGACCGGGCCTTCCTGGACCGCATCTTCGACGAGCACGCCGATGAGGATGCCCAGGCCCTGGTGGGGCGAGCACGCAGCACCGACCCGTGGCTGGACGCCTGGGGCAGCCCGTTCCATCGGGTCATCCCGCAGGAGGCCATGCGTGGCTTCTTCGGCTCGGCAGCCTGAGGAGCCTGCGGGTGGGGTGCCGAGGCACATTGGCCTGAGGCTCGCGCGGGCCGAGAGGTGGGCATCCCGTCCGGGGGCCGGCTGTAGAGTCCTCGACGGGCGCACGGGATCGCTCCAGGTCGCAGGCCGACAGGTCGGGCAAGCGCGCCAGGCCGCCCGCTGCACTGCGGATAGCTGCCACTCCGTGCGCCCAGCCTTCGCCTCTCCGAGGGCTCTCCGCGTCGCGATGCCTGGGAGCCTGCATCACCTCGACCTCCTCGGCCCTCTCGGCTCTCACAACGCGAGCGGGATGTCGTCCCCACGCGCAGAGTCGTCTCATGTGGGCAAGGCTCATGTGGACGAGCCCCAGGAGGGCACTGGCGAGCACGGCACGGACGGCGAGGATCTTCGTCGCCGAGGGCCACATGCTCATCGCCGTGGCGATCTGGCTCAGCCTCTTCGGCTATGTGGCTCGTCTCGGAGCGGATGGGGCCACAGAAGCCACCCTCAAGCTCTCCTTCGTGGTGGGCCTGGCGGCGGCCTTCCTCTCCTCCTTCCTCGTCATGGCCCTGGGCGACCACCTCGCACGGGAGCGGGCACGCGAGGGAGCCCGCAAGGCCAGGGAGCGCTTCGGCGACAACTGGCAGGCATCCATCTGCGGCCACGACCGCGACTTCCTCGACGGGCTGGGGCGACTGGGGCGGCTCGGGGCCTGGATGAGGCTCCAGGGCTGGGGCCCAGCGGAGCGCTGGGACGAGGGGCGCGGGTGCTGGGTGAGGACCAGGCCCTGGATCGGCCTCCAGCAGGACGACCGCGCGGGCTACTGCGCCGACTTCGCCGCCTTCGAGCGCGACCCGCGCACGAGGCCCTTCATGGACGCCCTGGTGGCCACCTGGGACGTGCCCATCGAGGATCTGCTCGCCCACCCCGCCATCCGTGCCCTGGAGCGCCCGGAGCTGACGGAGGCGGAGCGGGAGGAGTCGCTGCGGGAGCTCATCTGGTTCATCGACGCCCGCTCCGCCAGGCTCGGCATCCGAAGCTGCGTGCCTGACGAGTGGCGCCCGGAGCCTCGGCCTCGCCGGCGACGCTGGTCCCTGAGGCGCCTGGGCGGACGGTGCGCCGGGGCACTCCCCGCTCGCGTCGGGGCTCAACGGAGCGCGGCGGCATGAGCGCGCCAGCGCCCACCCGTGCGCGAGATCCCTTCGCTCCCCTCCTGGGCCCCAGGCGCGGCCAGGGCAAGCGCTCCTGCCGCCTGGGCACCGAGCCCCACCAGTGCCGCCCTTGCGTCCGGGGAGCGATGGTGCTGGAGGGTGGGCAGTGGCACTACAGCCCCTTCCATGACTTCATCGTCGCCAACCGGATACCGCGAGCCGAGCCCCGGTTCAACTGGCCCGAGGAGGACTGAGTCGCGGCGCAGCGAAGGGCACCGGCGCCCGCTGGGCTTCGCACAACCCGAGCGGGATCACGTCCTCGCGCGCAGCATCGGCTCATGGCGACGGAGCCCAGGGATGAGGAGCGCGAGATGAGCACGAGCGAGGCGTGGGTGGATGACGACGCCGACCTGGCCTGCGCTGTGCTGCGCCCTGCTGGAGCGGATGGCTCAGGCTCGCAGGCCCCACAAGGGTCATGGCGGCCACTGCGCCCCAGGGGCGGGGAGGCGGCGTTCCGCAAGGCCTACGATGAAGGCCTCCACCCGTTCCTCGCCTACGCCTTCGACATGGCCATTGAGGAGGTCGACCGCCTCGGCGGCGGGCCGAACACGAGCCCCATCGGCACTCCGAGCACCTGGGCGCAGCGGAACTGGAGCTGACGGTTATGGGCCCCACATCAAGCCTCGCTGGGCCTCCTCTCACAGCGAGCTCTCCCCAGCGCGGGCGTGCGAGCCGCAAGGGTCAGGAGATGGCATCCGCCCCGCCTGCAGACGTGAGCCCACCCACCACCCTTGAGCAGGGAGAGGCCGCGCTGCTCCAGCGCGTGGCCGAGCTGGAGGTGGAGCTGCAAGGGAGGCCCAGGTTCGGCCTGGTCTGGGAGCCCCAGGAGCCAGAGCACACCCTCCTGCCGCCAGGGTGCCTGGTCCGGGCCGGGGCCATCGTGCGCGACCGTAGAGACCTCGGCGCCAACCAGGATCTCGTGGTGCAGTCGGTGGAGGGCGATGATGTCGTGGTCTGCATGGCAGGCACACGCAGAGAGACCTCTCTGCTCCGCCGAGGAGATCTGTGCGTCGTCGCGCCGCTTGACGCTCCCTGTCCCCTGACTCTCACCTCGCTCGGCGGCATCCACCGTGGCGGCGAGAAGGCCCCTCACTTGGTCATCGCCGGCGAGAACCACCACGCGCTCCAGATGCTCGCCCGCACACACGCTGGCGCCGTGGACGTCATCTACATCGACCCGCCCTACAACACAGGCAACAAGGACTTCATCTACAACGACCACTACGTGAACGAGGACGACAAGTGGCGTCACTCGAAGTGGCTGCAGTCCATGGACAAGAGGCTTCGGCTGGCATGGGAGCTCCTCTCTCCGACCGGCGTGATCATCGTGAGCATTGACGACAACGAGATGGCGCACCTTCGCCTCCTGATGGACCAGATCTTCTACGAGCACAACTTCATCGGAAATGTGGTGCGCGCGACCAACTCGACCAAGAGTTCAAGCAACTTCCTCTCCATCAACTTCGACTACACGCTCTTCTATGCCAGGGACAAGGCGAGGCTGGAACTACGCGCAAAGGAGCACGGCGAGAAGTGGGAGGTGTTGAAGAACAACGTGGGCGAGTACAAGAGACGGATCGTCGAGCTGCGCAAGCGAGGGCTATCCGGCGAGGAGATCACGGCAGAGCTGAGGGAGCTGACGAAGTACCCACGTTTCGTCAACTTCGTGAACTATTGGCACGTTGACGATCGAGGGGTCTACCGTGATGACAACCTGGGCGGGGTCACGGATGGCAATGCCACGCCTCTCTTCAATCCGCTCACTGAGCGAGATGACCCCGTGCCGCCGGGTGGCTACCGATACGACTCGAACAAGCTCGCCGGGCTCGTTGCTGATGATCGCATCCACTTCCGCATTGACGGCAGCCTGCCTTACTTCAAGCGGTACCTGGACGAGAACACAAGGCAGCGCCCCAAGGGCATCATGTCCGACGATCAGCGCCCGGACTACAACCTCTTGAAGGCCATTGACGTCACCTTCGACAACCCCAAGCGGCTCTCATTCGTCAGGCGCATCCTGAGCATCTTTGGCCCGGACGCCCTCATCCTCGACTTCTTCGCGGGCTCGGGCACGACAGCACAGGCCACCATGGAACTCAACGCCGAGGACGGAGGCGCGAGGCGCTGCATCCTCGTGACCAACAACGAGGTCCACCCAAAGTCCCGCGTGGCCCAGCTCCATCGGGAAGGCCATTTCCTCGGCGATGAGGAGTACGAGCGCTGCGGCGTCTTCGAGGCCGTCACCAGGCCGCGCATCGAGGCCGTGCTCACCGGCAAACGTCGCGACGGCAAGGACGTGGCCGGCAAGGGCTCGAACGGGCGACCACGCGCCGAGGGACTGGATGAGAGCGTCGAGTTCCTGCGCCTCGACTGCGTTGAGCTTGAGGGGCTGGATGACAGCCTCTTGGCCGAGGGCATCGATCCCTCGGCCCTGCCCGACGCCATCGACTTCCCTCTCTGAACCCCCCGGCGAGGCTCTTCGCAGCACTGTTGCGAAGAGCTGCCTCCGGCGCTCGTCTCGACGCCTCGTGCCGAGGATCAGGACGTTCCTGTCAAGTGGGCCTCCGCCCGCGCGTGGGATGATGCCGCCCGATGAGCAGTGCCTACGCCTTCCTGGCGCTCTACGAGGGTGCTGACGACGCCGAGAGGGCAGCGCCGCTCCTCGCCGACGCGCTCGGGGAGGCGTGGGAGGTGGAGGACTGGCGCATCGACGCCATCGGGCCCTGTCTCGTCCGGGGGAACGCCTCTGCTGCGAGTGCTCGCGTCCTGGGGCGCTTCGAGTGCGTCGCGGGCGAGGAAGGGGCCCCTGAGGCCCACCGCCTCCTCCTTCACCGCGCCCAGCGCTCTCCCGGCTTCATCGACGCCGCCACCGTGCCCGTGCGCCTCTCGCTCCCGCTCGGGCTTGCGCTCGCTGAGCGCCCCGCCGCCGACTGCGCCCCTCGCTGCGCCCCCACCCCTTCCTGCCCGGCCAGCACACTCCCACGGCCACGGACGCGTGGCCCATGGACGCCGTCGCAGCGGTCTCCTACCCTGCCAGGGCGATGACCACCGTCATCCTCGTCACCTCGCGCTCCCTGGCCTACGACAGCTTCCGTGGCCGCCCCTTCGTCGTGGAGGTGGGAGAGGACGGCCTGGCCGAGCACGACGACGGGGGCGGCACGCGCTTCGCCTGGCCTGCCCACGCCTACCAGCCCCTCAGCGCGGAAGGGCTCTTGATGCTGCGCTTCCTGCGCGACCTCCCTGAGGACCGCCGCCAGACCGTCATCGAGAGCGCCCCGGCGCCAATCCGCGACGAGCTGCGCGCCTTCGGCCTCGTGCGCGACGCGAGCGATGGTGGAGGGCCCGCCCTCGCCTGTGGCTGGGAGGTCTTGGGGCGGCTGCCTCCCCTGGCGGGCTGAGGCTTGGGGGACGGCCCTCCTGGGCTGGCGCGGATGCCAGCTCCGTCATTGGCGAGCTGACGCGGCCCGCTCCCGCTCGACTCGCTCGGCCTCGCGCCTCTCCTGCGCCTCCCGCCGAGCTGGCCGTGCGTTGTAGTCCTCCTGCCCGGCCTCGAAGCGCTCGCGCTGCCCGCGCGCCGAGAACCACTCTCCCAGGGCCTTCCAGGCCAGGTGACTGTTGCGCCCCGTCGTCACCACCAGCTCGCCATCGACGATCGCCCGGCACTGGATGAGGCCGCCCTCGTCCTCGACGACGTAGCGGCGCTCAGGCCAGCAGGGATCCGGCCGCTCGGGGCGGATGGTCGGGAAGGGATCGGGCCGGAGTGGGACTGTCTCGACCAGCTCGCGCGTGATGACCGTCTTGACGGCGCCTTCGTGCACCGGGAAGCAGATGCCCTCGGCGACCTCCAGGTAGCCGCCTCTCACCTTCTGGCGCTCGCCATCCAGCCGCATCCACTCCGGGGGCTCGCGCGTGAACGTGGCCACGTTGGCCAGCTCGATCATGTCGCAGCGGGCCTCGCGCTCGCGCTGCCCTGGGGCCACTCGTTCGACGTAGCGCAAGACGGCGTGGTGCTGGATGCGGAAGCGCGCGGTCGGCGACTCGGGCTTGGCCTCGGCGAGGAGGGCGGCGAGAGGCAGCAGCCTCTCCGGGCAGTCGAGCTCAGGATCGCGGCGAGCCGCCTCGCCCAGACGCGCCAGGACGTAGCTGATCGTGCTCGTGGGCAGGCCGGCGAGCGCGAGATCCTTGCCCGTGACCGAGCACGTGCCGTCCCTCTCGGGCACGTACCACCCACCTCGCCCTGTGCTTGGCGGGGGCGGGGGCAGGTAGGGCTTGGGGATGGCGGGCAGGCGCTCGCGGGGAGAGAGCACCTGTGTGCCCTCGGCGCCGATGCCGGTGCTGACTGGGGCCTGTCCGATCTGTCCCTTCGATGCGCTCACGACGTCTCAAGGCTGCCCCGAGAGGGAGGTTCCTGCCAGCCTTGCGCCAAGGCAGGAGACGCCACGAGCGCGCGAATGGAGATCTCAGAGAGAGAGCTACAAGTGCAAACCTCGTCTCATGGGCAGAGGACAGGGCACTGACTTCGGAGCGACGGGGCTGGCCAGGCGCCAGGAGCAGACGGACTTCTCCAACAGGGAAAGGGGTGGGGCCGTCTCCCCACGGGACACCATCGCCGAATGGACGAGCTGGTTCGACGACGTGGACACCGTCTATGAGGCATCAAGGGAGCACAACACTTACGCCGAGCTGGATGCTCCCGCGCGTGAGGCTTGCGCACGGCTGGGCTTCGAGCCGACGGGCGATGGCACGTCGTCCGTCCTCTCCCTCTCCGAAGAGCTGAGCGAGTGGGCCTCCAACGCGACGCTTGGCGCCCCGTGGGCATCTCCTTCCTGGAGGGCCAGGCTCCTGAAACTCCCGCCAGGGGAAGGATGACTGCTCCTGGAAGTGCCTGTCCCAGGTCAGCTCGGCGCGCTCAAGCATCGCCTCCGTGATCTCCCGGCCCGACGTGATGGGAGGCGCAGGCTCCTTGTTCGGGCGCCTCAGGCTCCCTCTCGTCCCCCGCGCCGCCGCAGCCTTCGATGAGGCCTTCGTCGCAGTCGCCGCCGTGATCGCCGCCGTGGGCCTCGCACCAGGCACGACGGGAACGTAGCCCACGCCGATCGCGGTTGCAAGCACTGTCTCTGTCCTCGACGGCGAGCACGGAGGTGGCCTTGATCGCGCGCCTGGCCGTCAGCTACGCTGCCCTCCATGCACACGCTCAGCGCCTCCACCATCACCGGCGTCCTGTGGGCCTCGGTCGGCCTCTCCATCTTCGGCGTCCTGTTCAACGGCGCCTACCTCTGGCGCGCGGTGTGGTTCTGGCTGCGCTGCTCGCCGCCCCTGCGCGCCTACCCCATGCACGCCAAGCGCATCCGGTTCGGGAGCATCGTGACGGGGTGGGCCGTGTCCTGCCTCGCGGCGGCGATCACGCTCCTGTGCCTCTCTCCCTCTCTGGGCTCGCACGCGGGCCGGAGCCTGCTCCTGCTCGGAGGCCTGCTGCTGTGGTGCCTGCCCTTCGCAGGCGGCTCGTTCGTGCGGATGCCGCGCTGGCCCACGGAGCCTTGGCGCCCGCCAGAGTGGTCAGTGGGCGACTGAGGCCAGCGACTGAGGCGGATAGCAGAGTGGCAGCGCTGAGAGAGGCGCTGGTGAGCCTCTACCGGCCCGTGTAGTCCCTCTGAGCGGCCTCCAGCGTCGCGTGGTAGCCGCCGCCCTGGAGCAGGGCCCGCTCGGGGCCTTCGCCAGGGTAGGCGCGATGCACCACGAACGGTTCGTGCTCGTGACGGCGGCTCCAGAGGACGACCACCTCGCGCGGGCTGATGCGCCTCGTGCGCATGGCGAAGGACGAGTCCACCTCCCAGGGCGAGGCGAGGACTGCCGCCTGCACCTGCTCGATGGTGACTCCCTCGACGACGCTGGCGTTACCCGTGGCGCTCCCTGTACTCCCTGCACTGCTCGTGTCGCGTGCCTCGTTGGCTTGCATGGCTGATGGCCTCCTGGCTCGGTCTGTGTGGTGGGCGGCGGCCCCGCGTTCCGACCCACGAGGTTGTCTGTGATGAGGTGACGGCGCCATCATGGATCGGCTCGGCGCCGAGGTCAACCCGTCTACTCGTCCACTCCCTCGGCGATGAGCCTTTCGACGGCGATCGTGCGCCTCAGGCGGATGGACGCCGTGGAGCCGCCTGGCGAGGCCGCGTCGGGAGCGAGCGTCACGTCCACGTGGCCACGCCCTCTCAGATTGAGCACGGCGCGCCTGGCAAGCACCTCTCGCCGGCGCAGGCTGGCGAAGGTGGGGTGGGTGACGTACACGTCGCCCACGTGGATGGCCTCGGCGCGGACGTTGAGCCGCCGGCGCCTCGTGCCTGGGGCTGCGCTGTCGTCTCCCATGCCCTCAGTCTCCCTCACCCTGGGCCGGCTCGGGCGCCTCGGCCTGCGACGCCGCCCCGCGCCGGCGCGCTCGGAAGCGCTGGCGCTCGCTCTCCCTCCACGCCTCGGCCTCGGCGGCTTCCTCCATCCCGATCTGCTCGTGCAGGCGCAGGAAGGTGGCGGTCGGCGTCAGGTCGTCGGGGGCGAACAGGTGCAGGATCTCGCACATGCCGTCGATGGCGGCGCGTTCCCGCTTGAGCTGCGCGCGGGTCTTGCGCGTGGCGCTCCGGGCACCGCTCGCCGGTGACTTGGCGTAGGGCTCCAGCCACTCGCGCAGGTGGAGCTTCACGCGGCGCTCGGCAACGGCCAGGATCTTGGCCTGGGCCTGTGGCCCGCCGGTGCTGCCCTCGGTGGCCCCGGCCCCGGCCCCGCCGTCTCCGGGCTCGACAGGCTCGTCGATGGCCTCCAGGCGCGCGAACGCCCGTGTGAGGCCGAGCAGGGGGCGTGCCGCGAGCGAGCCTCCGACCAGGCAGTCGCTCTCGGCGCCAGGCCGCGCCTCCCGCACAGGCCGAGGGTGATCCCACCTCTCGACCGTGATGAGGCGGATGAAGGGGATGGACGCCTCGGAGCCTCCGGGCGCCACGTCGTCGGGGCCGAGCAGCACCACGGCGTAGCCGAGGTCTCCCACCGAGGGCACGAGCTGCAGGTCATAGACCTCGCGCCGGCGCTCGCTCGACCAGGCGGGCCGATGGCAGTAGATGTCGCCCACGCGGATCTTGGCGGCGGGGATCTCCAGGCGTCGCCTCTGGCCCTCAGGGCCGTGGTACACGACCGGGCCGGCCTCACTCGTCTCCTCGGGCTCCCCAGCCTCTCCCTGGGCCTCTGTGGCACTCCCAGGCGCCTCGGGCGCGTCCTGGGGCTCTCCTTGCGTGTCCTCGACCATGGCCTGCCTCCTTGCTCGTCTCGTGGTCTGTGGGCGTCGTCTCGCGCCTCTCCCTGTGGGGGTCATGGTCCAGGCCACCTCGGGCGGGATGACAGGGCGAGGGGAATGGGAGAGCCTTGGACGTCGGAGGCGAGATCCACACTCGCCCCATGGACGACACAGGAGCACCACACCCAAGGCAGGGAAGCACCGAGCACGCAGGACAGGCCGGCAGCAGGCCCACCGCCCAGGTCGCGCCAGGCGCGATGAGCAGGACGGCCGAGGAGTGGAGGGACGAGGCGGCAGCCCACGAGAGGGAGAGGGCCAGGTCCGTCCGTGACTCTGACACCGATGGCTTCGTCTCGCAGTGGGCCAGTGGCCTGAGCGGCGAGCTGGCGCGCGTGAAGGCCGACATCGCCGAGCACGGCGGACGGGCCACCTTCAAGCGCCTCGGCCTCCTCACGCTCGACGGCGAGGTGACGGACGGTCGCATGGTCAACACCCGCTACGGGCAGCGCTGGCGCCGGGACGAGACGGACGAGTGGCTGCCCTGCGCCCCCAAGCGCGAGGGCACGCTGGCGAAGCGTGGCTACCGCGAGGTGACGGAGGTGGAGGTCGCGCCGGTCGAGGCGATGCTGTGGTCGCCCTCGGGCGCGCGTGGGCTCTCGGGCGCCACGCAGGTCTCTGTGCGCATCTACCGCCCTGACCGCCCCCGCAAGGAGGGCTGGCTCCTGGTCGGCCTCGGCGACGTGACCGGGGCCCCTGCCTCTCCCACGGCGTCCCCGACGACGGCCTGAGCCAGCCGAGCCTCCGACGCCGACGCGACGCTCGGCTTATCCCATCTGCCACCCGGCTTATCCCATTTCCTGGGGTATGCCTCGTACAAGCAGCTCGGCGCCGAGCCCCTGTCCCTCCTCTCCCGGCACGGCCTTGCGAGATCTGCTCGCGCGCCGGTCCCAGGTGCAGGCTCGCCTCATGGGGAGAGGGCAAGGCAGTGACTTCGGCGCCACCGGGCTCGCCCGGCGTGGCGTCGGCGTGGAGGCGTGCGGCAGGCCGCACCCGCAGTCCTTCCCTGAGGAGCCTGTGGCACGCGCCCTGCATCGCAGCCCCGCCGTGACGTTCGGGACGGGCGCCTCCCACCACGTCGGGCCCATCAGCCTGAGGCGCGTCGGGTTCGCCAGCCTCCCTCGCCTCCAGATGACTGTCACGTGCAAGGCGCCTGACCTGCCCGGCGTCATGCCTGTCTGCCGCCAGGCCGCCTTCTCCTGGCTCGCCGAGCGCGGCGTCGCCGACGAGCACCTGGCCTTCCGGCCCTTCGTCGCGCAGGGCTCCAGGCGCCAGGCCTTCACCGATCAGCACGGGGAGCGACGGATGGGAGAGGCCCACGAGGTCTCCTTCGACATCTCGGAGGCGCTGGCCGCCGGCGTCGAGTGGGACTGGCGCGGCCATGGCACCCTCAAGGCCGGCTGGCAGGTCGCGGAGGGAGCGCCGAGCGCTCTCACGGGCGGCCTCGCCCCAGAGTCCGCCTCGGAGCCCAGCGCGACGCCCAGCACGGCGGTCGACGGGGCTGGCGTGGCCGGTGGCACCCCGCCCGGCGGCCCTCCAGGCGGCCCTCCCAGCGCCCCGCCCGCAGCCGAGAGCTCGGACGGTCCCGACGACCTGCGCCTCCCCTCCGGCAAGGCCGGCCTCGCTCAGAGTGAGGTGCCACCACCCGAGGCCCTGGCGCTCGTCGACGACATGCTCCTGCGGCTCGCCGACTCCTCCACTGGCGGCTGGGCCCGGGAGAGCGTGGCCGGCTGGGACGTGGAGACCTTCTCGGCCCGAGGGGCGCAGGACGGCGCCGAGAGCGAAGCGGGCTGGGACTGGCTGCACGACGAACACGAGGCCAAGGCCGCTGATGGCGCCTCGGCGATCTTCGGCGACCCCGAGGACGGCCACTTCGCAAGCCTCGCGCCGACACCCGAGGGCTAAGCGAGAAGCGGCAGCACGCCGAGGGATCGGGGGCGAGGGATCAGGGGGCATGACGGGCTTGGCCGGCGTGGCGAGCCCGCTTAGCGAGATCCGCTCGCGCCCGAGATCCAGGGCCAAGCTCGCCTCATGGGGAGAGGGCAAGGGCAGGACTTCGGAGCGACGGGGCTCTCACGGCGAGGCAGCTCGCCGAGCATCGTGAGCGCGCCTGACGGCGCCGGTGGCGGAGGCTCCAACGGCGCCTCGGCCGCGCCTCCCGCCTCTGCCGGCCGCGAGCGCGAGCCCAACGAAGGACTGCGCCGCCACAAGCTCATCACCCAGGAGCTCCGCGCGGCCTTCGAGCGCACGGGCAGCCAGGAGGCAGGCGGCGCCTGGGACGCGACGGTCATCGCCAAGCTCTTCTGCCCCTACGGGCGGGGCACGTGGTACATCACTGAGTTCGACGGCGAGGACGAGTTCTTCGGCTACTGCCTCTCGCCGCTGGGCGCGGACTGCGACGAGCTGGGGTACGCGAGCTACCGGGAGATGGCGGAGACGATGATCTCCCCGTTCGGCGGCGCCATCCGCGTCCCCGCGATCGAGCGGGACTGCTCCTTCGAGCCCAGGAAGCTGAGGGACTGCGAAGGCGTGCATGCTCCCGAGCCCGAGCCCGAGCCACAGGCCGAGCCCGACGCTGAGCCGGACGACAGGCCCAGCTCTGACATCGCCCTGGACTCCGCGCTCGAATCCGGCGCCGCCGGCAGCGAAGGGGTGGCCGTCTCAGGCCGGGCGCCGGTGAGCACCCCAGGCGCCACTCCGAGCCGCCTGGCCCGTCACATCGCCTCTCGCCTCTGGCCTGACGTGCAGTGGCAGCGCAAGATCGCCCCTGGCGTCTTCGGCTTCAGCTCCGCCGGGCATGGTGGGGTCATCGCCATCGTCGGCGAGGCGGACCTGCCCGAGGAGCACGTCGCCGCCGCGCGTGAGGTGGGGCTCGTGGAGGGCATCTGCGTCCTCCGTGGCCGAGGCACCGCGCCCGGCACCAGGGCCCGCGTGCTCTCGACTGCCGAGGGCTACCCGCGCGAGCGGCTGGTTGGGCTCGCCGAGGAGGAAGGCGACCGAGCCACCTTCTTCGAGGCGTGGGTCGGCGAGGAGGACTGTGACTGGGCGACGCTGTTCCTGGCCAGCCCGGCGCTCTCGGATCAGGCGGTCGCGGCGAACTGGTCCTCCGACGCTCCCACGCCCGAGGAGCTGCGCGACCTCGTGCAGCGCAACAACGAGCGCTACCTGGCTGCGCTGGAGCCAGGCTACGTCCCCCAGGAGGACGGGCAGATCCGGCGCTACGAGCGTCGCGCGGCCAAGCTCGCCGCCGGCGAGAGGCTGCTGGCCTCGGCCTCCAGCCAGGGCGACGGCGTCGTGCACGTGACCTTCCGGGGCCAGGACGGCTCCGGGGAGGTGTGGGCCATGAGCAACGCGACCTACGATGCGGTCTCGCGCACGAGCGAGAGTGTCACCGCCGACGAGTACCGCGCGTTCGGTGAGATCACGCGGGTCTCCTGAGGGCTCCGGGACCGTGTGCCGGCGCGGGCGTTCGTAGCGCTCCAAGTGAGCTAAGCCAAAAGGACTCTCTCTCTGCGCATTCTCAAACCTTGGGTCATGGGCAGAGGACAGGGCACTGAGTTCGGGGCGACAGGGCTCGCCAGGCGTGGCGTGGAGACCTCCTTCGACACGACGGACGTGGCACCCGTCGCTGGTGGCGCTGCTGGGGTGCCCACGTTGGACACAGCTCTCGTAGAGGCGATAATCGCCCAGCCTGGGCCAAGCCTGGACGAGATGAGACTGGAGACGCCTTATGGGCCTCTGGTCATCGGCCTAACGCCGCGCGGCGTGGTCAGGCTCGGCTCAACGGACGAGCCGTTCGTCGTCAACCGCGTCCCCTTGAGAGTGGGTGCTCACTTGCAGGAGGACGACGAGGGCTGGAAGATCGAGCGCCTGTTCGTTGAGCGAGCTGACAGGGAGCCCTTTACAGCGGGGAGCGTCAGTCAAGGCGCTCGCATCAAGGTCCAAGAGCAAGTAGAGGCGATCGTCGTCGGGCCGCTGCGGGAGTGGACAAGAGCCCACCCCGAGGCAATTGGCGCAGCGGCGGAACGACAGCTCGCCATCAACGTCTCTGCCAGGCTTGAGAGGATGACGTCCTGGCAAGAGAAGGTTCGTCGGGAACAGGCCGACTGGGATGGCGTTGTGGCCGAGGCGTGGGGAGCCCTCGCGGCACAGCGGGCCAGCTCATTCTCACAGCCCGTCTCCGAGCCTGCAGCGCTCACCGCTTGACCTCGCGGCTCAGCTCAGCGCCTTGAGCAGGCGGTTGGTGGCAGCCATGCTCTCGGCCTCGGAGAGGACGCCAGAGTGCACCTCGCCCTCCAGGCAGCTCGTGACGCGCTCGCAGCGCCGCGCCCCGTTGACCGTTGCCCTCGGCTCCATGAGCGAGGCGCAGGCGTAGTGCTGCGGGCTCCACGTCCTGGGGCTCATGCACCCCACGCCCTGCTCAGCCCAGCGGCCCAGGTCGGCGAGCTGGCGGCGAGCCTCCTTGCCGTGCGGGGAGTCGAGCAGCGTGTGGGCGGCGTCGGTCTCCAGCGAGCGCTCCGTCTTGGAGAGGTGGTCGAGGGTCATGTGCTGGTTGAGGGCCGTCCCCTGCCCGTCCCGCGCCAGATCCTCGGTCTCCTGGTGCAGCCAGGCGAGAGCCTGGGCGATGAGGGCCTGCTCCTCGGCGCGGCGGTCGGTGGTCGAAGGGCCACGCCTCGGGCCGAAGACCGAGGTGAACAGGGAGCCGGTGCTCTCGTCGGCACGGGCGGTGCCGCTTGTGCGAGTGGCGGTCTCGGTCGTGGTGGAGGTAGTGGAGGTTGGGAGGCTCATGTGGGGCTCGGTCCTGGTCTCTGCTGACGCTCTAGTGTTTGTGCGTCTGTAATCAGAGAGTGCCCCCAGGATCGCGCCGCGAGCGTCTTTCGTTTGGGGGTGGAGCTGCTACTCGATCGCCTCCTCTCCCCATATGGACGGCCACTCGTGCTCGCCCACCTCCTGCCCCTCGACGCCCATGGGCACCCAGGATGAGAGGGCGGAGCGGCCCTCCTCGGCGCAGTGGCGCAGGGCATCCACGCCGGCGTAGCCACCGCATCCCTCCAGCTCCTCGCCGTCTGGGCCGAGCAGGCGATAGAAGTAGGACTCGCCCTCCAGGACGGCGTGGAGGTCGGCCACCTCAGCCCGCAGGGCCTCCTCGATCTCAGCGTCCGTCCACTGTTGGCCAGTGCGGCCCAAGGCCTCGGGCGTGTCGAAGGCGTAGGCCTGGAAGTGGTCTGTGCCCCAGACCCACTTGCTCGCGTCGATGACCACGCGAGCACCGTGCTCGCGGCGTATCTCCACCTCGCGGCCCACTTCCAGCAACCCGCACTGGCAGAAGGGGCACTCCTCGTCGCGGGCGATGCCCCACTGGTCGACGCGCGCGGCCCCGGCCCCCCACTCGGGGAGGATGCCGTGCGCGAAGCGCAGCATGTGGCAGGTCGGGCACGGGATCTCGGCCTTGGCCAGATCCTCGCTGCTGCTGATCTCCACGTCGCCGGGCATGGTGAACACGCGGCCCTTCTCCATCAGGAGGCTTGCGATGTGCGCGTCGTCGTCGCGCAGGACCGCCAGCCCGTCCTCGTCGAAGCGGACCTCCAGCGCGTAGCCGCCGGGGAACGCCAGCCTTCTCTCAAGCACGCTCATGGCCGCCCACCTCCTCATCCTCGTTGGTGACCGGAGCGCCCTCGTCGCCGAGCGCGATCCTCTCGCTGCCCCGCCACGCGTGCAGGCCCGCGCCAGAGTCGTCAAGCCAGGCCTCCTGGCCGTGGCGGTAGTGGCGCTCCTCGCGGCCCCAGCGGTGCTCCATCACGCACGCCGGCTCCAGGCCGTCGCGGTGCAGGCGCCCGTCCGCGTCGTAGTGCTTCTCGACGTGGACCGGGTGGCCGTCCTCGTCGAACTCGTCGATGACCACCAGGCGCACGCTGCCGTGCTCGACGTGGCGCTCGACCCGTGCCCCGTCGCCGTACTCGATCACGGCCATGGGGCCATCCGTGCGATGCGGCCCCGTGCCCTCCAGGCCACGCATGCCCTCCCGCCCGGCGCCACAGTCGGCGTCGCAGCGGAACGTGAGCGTGCGATGCCGGCCACCTGGATCCTTGCCGTCGTCCTCGATGACGACTGTCTCGCCAGCGGCCAGGCGGTCGATGTCCTCGACTCCCAGCCCCTCGCGGACCCAGGGCGCGGCGGTCTCGGGAGTGTGGCCACGCAGGAGCCAGGGCCTCGCCTCGTCCAGGCCGTCCACCAGCTCCAGCCAGGCGCACGAGTCGGCATAGGTGAGCACGTCCAAGCGCATCCAGGCCAGGACGGCCTCCAGATCGGTGAGCCGATCGTCCTCCGTGGGCATGTTGCTCGCTCCGCGCTCGTCGTCGCGCCACTGGCCCGCCAGCCCCAGGGCTTCGTGGAAGCCAATGCAGTAGGCGCCCACTCCCTCCAGGGCCTCGTAGCGCCAGCGGAGCTCCAGGGCCTCGTCGCCGGTGAGGTGCGGGGACCATTCCTCTGCCCTCGTCAGGGAGTCCTCATGGTCCGTGGCCGCCAGCCAGGCCAGCGCGTCGCGCAGGAGCGCCGGGCGCTCGTGCAGGTCGGCGCGCAGCCAGGCCGTAGCCTCCTCCAGGGAGCGCCCCTCTCCCACCCAGTGGAGGAGGTCGGGCACCTCGTGGGGCTCGCCCACGCCCTCCTCCCAGGCCAGCAGCTCGTCCTCTCCCACCCCAGCGGCGCCCAGGGCGTCGATGTCGATGGGCAGGAGGCAGAACCGGCCCTCCAGGATCTGGCGCTTGTGCGCCCTGCCCAATCCCCTCCCCCTGCCGAGGCAGGCGCGGAAGAGGTCTGTCGTCGGGGCCGAGGCGCGCCCGCTGCCCGCTGCCAGCGTGGCGCTCCCGCCCTCTCCGTCTATGTCGTGTCGTGTGTGCATGATGTCGTCTCCGCTCATCCCTCCCCGTCACGCGCCCGCTGCCGTGACGAGGTACATGCCGAGGAACAGGACGACGCCTCCGAAGGCCGCGAAGGAGGCATAGACGCCGGTGCGGTAGATCGCCATCCAGACGCCCTCCATCAGGCGGTCGGAGGCCAGCAGGGCCAATCCGAACGCCAGGGCCAGGACAGTGATGTGGAGGCTTGAGAGCGGCTGTGCGGCCACTTCCCCTCCGAACTGCACGGCCCAGGGGATCGCGCTCTCGAAGGTGAACGCGATGAGGCCGTTGATGAGGTGCTGCAGGACGCCATAGAAGGCGTTGAGGGCGGTGCTCGTGATGCTTGCGACGGTTCCAAGTGTGTCAGTGAGAATGCTCATTTTTATCGTGGTTTCCTTTTTGGTTTCGTGGTTGTCTAGTGGGTTTCTCGTGTATTCAGTGTCTCTGTGCTTCTATGTAGAGAGTGCCCCAGGAAATGCGGCCAGAGCACTTTTCGCTTAGCGAGTTCGTGGAGCTCGCCAGCCCCTCTCCAAGCGAGGGCTTGCGGCGATGGGCCTGCCTGATCGGCCTCCTCGCCGAGCCCGCCCGGCCACGTGCTCGCAGCCCGGCCTCGCTCCCGCGCGAGCGTCCGGCGAAGAGAGCCCGTGGCCCCTCTTGCGAGAGGAGGATCTGCCCTCGATCGCCAAGCGCCACTCAGCCGCGCCGGTGCCCTCCTCCCATCCCCGCGCGCCGTCGCCCCATGAGCCACGTGCGGGCCCCGATGCGAAAGCCGCACCGAGCCGGGATCTCGCCTTAGAGTCGTCCCAGGGAGCCCACGGCGCCAGGTCGGCCCGTAGCCCCGGAACGAGACAGCAGAGAGACAGCCAACGAGGCAATCACGTGGAGAGACCAAGAGACCATCAGGAGACCGAGCACCACACACCCACGACCACTGAGAGAAGGAGATCCACCATGCCTTTGCACCCCCACACCTCATTCCCGGCCCGCGTCCTGAGCGCCCTCTCGCGCCCATTCCAAGGACCGCGCTCCTACCAGGCACCGTTGGTGGCGCTGCTCGCGCTGCCTGTGCTGCTCGCAGCCACGATGCCCTCCCTGGGCCGCCTGGCTGACGTGGCCTCCGTCCTGATCGTCGGAGCCATGCTCTACAACCGGCACTGCGTGATGCGCCTGCGCCAGGAGACGGCGCTCGCGGGCTGGCGCTCGTAAGCGAGAACCGCCCCGAGCACGGAGGCCGGGCACATGATGCGAGCACGAACACTTGCCACGGGGCGGCGCCGAGCGCCAGCCCACCAGGCAGGGAGGACTTGACCATGAGCGACCGCACACCAAACGCACCACGGGCACCTGAGCCCTTGACCCCAGCGCAGAGGCGCGTGGTGGCCCGTGCCCGGGCCGCCCGTGCCAAGGCCGAGCGGCAGCGGACATCAGCCGCCCGCGACCTGGCACGCGCCTGCTGCGAGGCAGCCTACGCGCCCGAAGGCGGCGTCGGCATCCGTCCCCTGGCCCGCGAGCTTGGGGAGCACGCGGCGTCGCTGCACACCTTCATCCACCGCCATCTCGACCCTGAGACGGAGCGCTCGCTGCCCCGCCTGACCCGTGACCCGCACCACAAGCGCGTGCCCACGCCCGAGCAGAGATCCGCCGTGAGCGCCGCACGAGCGGCCCACCGCCGGGCTGACGAGCGCGCCGAGGCCTCGCGCCTGCTCGTGCAGCGCGCCTGCCAGCGCGCGGTCGACGCCGGCGTCGGCAAGGTGCGCCTGGCCTCCGAGCTTGGCCTCTCCTACCTGACCCTGCGCGCCATCCTGGAGGAACGGGGGGCCAGGCACAAGGCGGGCGGCGCGACCGTTCTGCCCCACCAGCGCCGAGGCGCCAAGGCCCAGGTGGTGGCGTGAGAGCCGGCGACGGAGCCTTGGCCTTCGCCCCGTGCGGCGACGAGGAGGCGGTGGCGACCGAGGCCCCCATGACTCGCCCCGTGCTGCTGAGCTTCCATCCCCAGGTAGCCGAGGCGGTGGCGACTGAGGGCGTCCCCTGGGAGTTCCGCCGGCGCCCGTCCGGGCACGAGCGGGGCACTCGCGTCCTCATGTACTCCTCGGCTCCAGTGCGCGCCTTCACGGGTGCCTACACCTGCGGCGCCGCCTTCGCCTACGACTCGCTGGAGAGCCTACGCGCGGGCGTGTGGGCCGCCGAGCGGGAGCGGTACGCGCCGCAGGAGCCGCCGGCAGAGTGGGTGGAGACGCTGGACGAGTGGCTGGGGCGCATCCACAAGGGCCTGCCCGTTGGCCACGCCTTCGAGATCCGTGAGCCGGTGCTGTTCGAGACGCCCATCCCCCTGGGGCCACGAGAGGACGGGCATGCGGCCAAGCCGCCGCAGGGCTTCCAGTACCTGGACCTGGAGAAGATCGAGCACCGGCGTCTGTGGAAGGCTGCCCAGGACGCCGTGCACCTGACTACCGTCGAGCAGATCTCGTAGGGGGTGCGCCTTCTACTGAGTGGCCGTGACTCATGGGGGGTGCGCCTTCTGTTGAGCGAGGCTCCTTCGGGCGGAGGGGCCTCCGGCCTTTAAGGGGTGGCCTCTCGCACCACCCACACTGCGCTCGCCGTCACGATGGACTCGTCGGCGGCGTGGCCTCGGTGGCCTCGATGACTCAGCCCGTCAGCGAGATCAGGCCCACGCGCGCGAGATGGCGCGGGCCGAAGCGCAGCCAGTGGAAGGGCCCGGAGCGATGCGTGACTTCGGCCTCCTCCAGGCGCCCGAGGGCGCGCACGATGGACGCCGGGTGCAGGTGAGGGAGAGCATCCTGTAGCTCGTCGCGCGTCCACTGCTCGCCGTGGTCGTCGCGCAGGAGCTGGAGCACGACGGCGCGGTCAGCCAAGTCCTCATCAGAGGGCTCATCGGGCTCTGTCGCCTCCGCTGCCTCCGTGTCGCTGCTTGCCTGCTCGCCGTCCATGGTGCCTCTCCTTCGTCTCGCCTGCGCTCGATCCTTCGTGGCTCAGGAAGTCAGGACTCTCGATGGAGTCGGAAGGCTAGACCGCCTCGTGGACGTGGTGGCACCTCGCTCACGGAGCGCGGACTGCCCGCTATGCGAAAAGGACTCTCTCTCTCTCTCTCTCTCTCTCTGCGCATTCCCCAACCATCGGGTCATGGGCAGAGGACAAGGCAGCGAGTTCGGGGCCACTGGGCTCGCCAAGAGGCCGGCCTCCGGCGGAGGTGCCGGGGGAGTAGCGGTCGCCGCGAGCACCCTCGACTTCCCGGAGTTCGATGAGGACGGGCAGCCGCTGCCCTCTGTCACGTTGGAGGACACACGGGACTCGCATCTGAAACTCACCGTCGCCGAGATCGAGAGCTACGCCTACTACTCCCACGGGCCGGCGCAGTCGGAGAAACGCCGTGCCGACGACAGCACCGGCTTCATGGTCAGGAAGGGCTCAGAGGAAGAGGCTAGGCTCGATCGCCTCGTGGCCAGTGGCTTGGCAACAGGCCCAGGTGACTGGGAGGGGATGACTGTGACGCTGCGCCGCACGACCATCAAACAGGCGCTGAGCCTACGACGTGCCGCGCTCAGCTATCGCGTGACCCCGCCTTACACCCTCAAGGACGCGTGGCGCTCGATGAAGAGTGAAGCCGCTGAAGAGGGTGGTGGTTGGGACGCCGGGAACCTCCTGCGCGAGCACGAAGACGCTCTCTCGGCCGCGTCGGCCTGAGCTTCGCCCCAGAGGACGAGCGTCGGCACACCGCCTCGTGGACGTGGTGTCACCTGACTGACAGGGAGCGGACCACCCGCTTTGCGAGAAGCCTGCGCCCCGCGAAGCGCCATCCCCAACCATCAGTCCATGGGCAGAGGACAGGGCAGCGAGTTCGGGGCGACGGGCCTGGCAACCAGGCCGGCCTCCGGCTCGACGGCGGGCCGCATCGTCCCCCTGAGGCCAGACTCCTTCCCGAGCTGGGACGAGGACATCTCCGACCCCTTCCGCCTTGCTGTGAGGCAGTTCCACAACCCGAACCCGCGACTTGTCGAGCTTGAAGCCGCAAGCGCCGCCGCAAGCGCCGCCGTCGATGCTGCCAGGGCAGCAGATGGCGATGGCGACGCCGGCGACGCCGAGGCTCGCATCAAGGAGGCCGAGGCTACGCTCGCCGCTGCTCGCCGGGCGGAGCGTGTTGAGCTCAGGCTCCAGGTCTTGGATGGCTCGACCTGGGATCTGCCCGAAGGGGAGCAGCCGGCGACGATGTTCGGGGACATCGCTGAGAAGCTCGAAGGCGAGATAGAGGCCGACAAGAGGCTGTTCCAGGAGGACACAACAAGGCCGGGCGTCGAGCAGTGGGCAGCCGACCACCTGGACAAAAGGCTCACCCGCGAGGTCGAGTACATCTACGACGGGCTTTGCGAGTGGCTTGAGGGAGAAGAGCCCGAAGCAGGCGGCCCACCACACCCACTCGGCCTCTCGACGGACGCCGTGAAGGGCCTCATCTTGGAGGTGGTGCTGAAGGCGGCCAGTGACAGCGAGGGGCTGGGTGCGCCAGTCGGGGCCACAGACAGCAGCCTCGACGAGTACGACTGGGCTGTCCGCGACAGGATCGCCACGATCGAGAGCGGCCTCGACCGCCACGTGCGCACCGCCAGGCCCTGGGTGCCTGTCGAAGACCTGCTGCGCCTGTTCTGAGGCAGTGCCCGCGCAGGGCCCATCGTGGGCCGCCGGCACGCCTGAGCCGCCGCGAGGAGAGAGCCGAGCACGTCGAGCGGGATGAGCGCCCTGCCTCGGCGGCCTCGTGGCGCCCACTTCGGCGTGAGAGCGGCCCAGGTACTCACGTGCGAAAAGACGGATGCGCACCTAGCGCCCCATCTACCGTCGGCGTGCCATGGCTGCACAGGAGACATCAGTCGCGTCCGGCTCTGACGACGAGGACCGCGCCGACCCGACCCCCCAGGACGCCGACCTCGGCGACGTCAGCGCTGTCGAGCCCATCGGCGACGAGGGCTTCCCCGAGGGCTCCGGTGACGAGGCGCCGCCTCCTGCCGAGGTCATCGAGACCATCGACATCCCTCTCGGGGAGATCCGCCTCGGCGAGAACGTGCGGCCCACGCCGGCGAGCATCGAGGAGCTGGCCGAGACCCTGCGCATCGAGGGCCAGCTCCAGCCCTGCCGCGTCCGCCGCCTCACCGACGCCGAGATGGGAGACGCGGGGCAGAAGGGTGGCCAGGAGGGCTCAGGCACATCAGGCTCAGGCGCATCAGGATCAGGCACATCAGGCTCAGACTCCGACGCCGCCCGCTACGAGCTGATCTTCGGCTCGCGCCGCTACGTGGCCGCGCAGTCGGTCGGCTGGGAGACTGTCCGCTGCGAGGTCATCGAGGGGCCTCCTTCGGACGCGCTGCTCCATCCCTACCGGGGCCAGCAGCTCACCGAGAACACCGCGCGCGAGGCGCTGGAGCCCCTGGACCTCGCCCGCGAGATCGACGCCCTGCGCCGCAGCACCGACCCGCCGCTGACCTACGAGCGCATCGGCAAGCGCCTCGGCATCGGCAAGGGGCAGATATCGAGCCTTCTCAAGCTCCTCACGAAGCTCTGCCCCGCCGGCCAGGAGGCGCTTGAGAGCAAGAGGATCGGCATCTCTGTCGCCGAGGAGGGCGTCCGCCTGCCGGACGACGAGCAGGAGAAGTTCGTCCGCAACGCGATCAAGCAACAGTGGAGCGTCCACAAGGCGCACCAGTACGTCGATCGCGTCCTCTCCGATCGTGTCAAGGCCGCTGAGGAAGGCATCACCGGGGCTGGCGACGGTGGCGACGACGGGGATGGCACGGACCACTCAGTCGGGCTCGTGGTGACGCTCCCCATCTCGGACGCGCCCCGCCTGCACATGCGCGATGACCTGTCACCTGCCGAGGAGAGGCGGGCCTGCCTCTACGCACTGCTCTGCGGCGGCATGGACGCCGACCTGACCCTCTACATCGAGGAGGCCTACCGCATCCCCTACGAGGGCCTGTGGGACGGGTACGTTGCCCGCCTCAGCGACGACGAGGTGGAGGCCCTGCTCAAAGCGGTCACCCGCCGCTGGTACTCGTCGGCTGCGCGCTTCCCCTTGCTCAGCCAGGCCCTCCGCGAGTTCTACGCGATCCCCGGCTCGCTGCCGGTCATGGTCGCAGTCGGGCCACCCTCGCCCGCTGCCGGTAGCTCCAACGGCGGTGATGCCGACGAGGCCGTCCAGTCCGTCACCGACGACACGGCGCCTGCGGACGAGATCGAGGATGACCACGACGCAGAGGATGGCGAGGAGGACGGGCTCATCGCCTTCGAGGGCGGGGATGGAGACCTGGTGCTCGCCGACGAGCCCTCGCCCCGCGACATCGATCCTCTGGCAGTCCCCGTCGCCGAGGCCGGCCCCACGGAGGCCGACCAGGCCGTGGCCGCCGCGCTGGCCGCTCGCCCACGCCCCGCCCGGCGCCCCGTCAAGCCACGCGCCGCGCAGGAGGCCTGAGCCTGATGCCGGCCTCACTCCTCCCGCCCTTCTCCGGCGACAGCGCGGAGCTGCCGGCCCTCTCCGACCCCCTCTACGGCGGGCCGGGGCCCTACGCCACCTCGCCGCTGCGCGTCGTCACCGGACCCCGCGCGAACCCCGAGGCCCGCAGCTCCTACGTCCGCGCCGAGGGCACCCTCGCGCAGGCCGGCAGCAAGCTCTCGTGCTTCCACCCCCGGCTGGCTGAGTCCCTGGCGGACGTCGCGGGCCTCGACCCGCGCTGGGAGATGAGCCAGCCGCCCGTCGAGGACTGGCCCATCACAGGCGTCGTGCCGATGATCGTGCCCGGCGCCGGCCGTCGTGCGCCCTTCCCGTGCCCGCCTCTCACCTACCTCGTCGCCTACGACGCCTTCGTGCCCCATCCAGGAGGGACTTGCAAGGACATCGACTCCCCGAAGCGGCTGCGCGAGTCGCTGCCTGAGGGCTCGTCCCTCATCCTCACCCTCCACGGCAACTACGACTACCTCAACGCCGCGATGAGGCAGACCGAGCCCTTCTTCTGGGAGCAGTCCTGGCTCTACCAGTTCGACGGCATCGTCATCGACCAGCCGGACCCCTTCGCCAACAGCCCCTATGCCCAGCAGCTCATCGCCGAGCGCTGGCATCAGATGCTCTGCGCCGAGGGCGCCCGCGAGGGGGCGCATGTCATCCCCGCGCTCGCCTGGGGCAACGAGGCCATGCTGCGCCGCCAGGTGCTCTCCTGGGCCCTCAACCCGCGCATCAACACCATCTACGTCGATGCCTACGGGCCGCGCCTGCACAAGGCCACCTGGGCCTGGCGCTGGATCATGGCCCTGGAGCGCTACGTGGCCCCGCAGCGCCACATCCGCTGGCTCATCGGCGGGCTCACCTCCGGCTGGCAGGTGCAGGAATTGCGGCGCATCTTCCCTGCTGGCAACTTCGCCGTCTGCCTGAGCCGCAACCGCTTCGTCCATGCCCAGGAAGGGACGGCCCTCAAGGAGATCCACGCGGCCCGGCTCCAGCGCGTCATCGACAGCACCGAGGCCCTGCGCACCGGGACGGCCCTGGCGACGAAACAGGCCCCGGCTCGCCCCGACCATTGGCCGACGCTCACCGAGGCCCTGGCCCTCCACCGCCAGGGCCACGGGCTCGACGGGTCGAAGGGGCGCTCTGACGCTGACGACGGCTCTGCCTCCTGAGGCAGCCAGCCCCGACTCCGAGGCAGCCATCCAGCGCAGGCGATTCGTCGCAACACCGTCGGCACGAATGTCGGCACGGACGCACGGCGAGCCCGCTGATGCGAAAAGCCGGCGGGCGAGCCTACTGCGCCGACCATCAGGACATGGGGAGAGGACAAGGGCAGGACTTCGGAGCCACGGGTCTGGCTCGTCGCGGGGCATCGCCCGCAGCGTCGGTGGCGAGCCCTGCGGCCACCGCGACCGCGACTGCCTCGGCATCCGCGCCCTCCAAGCCCGCCCCGATCATCTCTGCCGCCAGCCTGAGGCGCCGCCTGGCGCCGGGAGTGCGGGTCACGACCATGCTCGCGCCGGTGGTCGATCGCATCGGCGTCACGCGTGAGGTGCTGGCCCTGCGCTCGAAGGACGTCATCCTCGCCGAGCCCGCAGCCAGGGACGGACGCTCCTACCTCGACCTGCCCAAGGCGTCCGAGCTGCGCATCGACGGGCCCGACGAGTTCACCATCCTCGGAGAGGACGGCCAGCCGTGGCTCAGCTACCGCATCGAGCTTGACGGCTCCGAGCAGGACGAGGACTACGTGGCCCGCCGGGCTCGGGAAGTCGTGCGCGCGAGGGCTGAGGCCCAGCGCCTGAGCGACGAGCGCGAGCGCATCCAGCGCGAGGATGAGACGAGGCGCCAGGCCGAGGCCGAGCAGCGGCGCGCTGCCCACCGTGCCGAGGAAGCCGCAAAGAGGGAGGCCAAGGCGGCGGCGAGGGCAGCCGCCCGCGAGCAGGGGCTCTTCACCTGGAACGACCAGTACAAGGACCTGGCCCAGGTCGAGCCGCACTACGACGCCTACTTGGCTGTCCGCGACGAGCTGGTGGCAGGACGGGGCAGCGACTTCGCCTACGACGCCGACTTCGAGGGCCGCATCGAGGGCGTCGCCGGCTCGCCCGACGAGACGACGGCCATCTATCTCCTCCAGGGCTTGCATCGTGAGCGCCAGAAGGAGGCTCGTGAGCAGGCCCTCCTCGCCGAGGGCTACGAGCGCGTCGAGCGAGCTGGCTATGCCGAGCCCATCGACGGCCAGCACGACCGCAAGAGCGAGCGCTTCGCGTCGGTGGCCACCCTCCACGAAGGCTGGCGCACCTTCGAGGGAGCGCGCCTCATCATCGGCTCTGACGGCGCCATCAGGGGCATCCTGCCCAAGGGCAAGCGCACCAGCGGCATCGCTGCCGGGCCCAAGGTGCTCGTCAAGAGGTAGCCCTCGTCCGCGAGCGACCGGCACAGGGCGCTCGGCCTCCTATGCGAAAAGGACTCTCTCTCTGCGCATTCCCAAACCTTGGGTCATGGGCAGAGGACAAGGTGGTGACTTCGGGGCAACGGGGCTGGCAAGGAGGCCTGGAGGCGGCAGCCGCCCAAGCGATCGTGGGGCCACTGACGAGGCGGGCCTGGACCGCCTTGAGTTCATAAGGACGGTCAATGGGCTGAGGCTCGATGGCACGCGGATAGACACAGAGCTGGGCGATGTCTGGCTCACTCCGCAGGACCGGGACCGTGTGTCCGTCAGCTCGTCCCCGCCAGGGGCGAACACTCCCCTGGCGGTGTCGATCTACGGCAAGGATCACGCCCTGCGGATGCACGCGCAGAGGCTCGCTGATGGGAGCTGGGACTTCACCCCAGAAAGCAAGGACGGAGGCGCGTCCCCGCGTGGCTACAAGGGCCCCTACTGGGGCAAGCCCACCAAGAGGGCGAGTGCCAAGGCTGCCAAGCTGCTGGCCCCCGTCGTCTCTGGTTGGGCGGCCCAGAACGAGGAGGCCCTGCTCACCGCACAGAAGAGGATGCTGGCGGAGAAAGTGCTCGGACTAGAAGCGTCCGCCGGGCAGTACCGCCAGAGCGAACAGGAGGCCCTTGATGCTGTCGCGGAGGCGCGGAGCAAAGTGGCTGAGCGAGAGGCAGAGGCCAAGCAGGCGTTGCAGGAGTTCCTTGCGCTCTCCAAGGGCCGGGACGAGTAGGACACTCTACGCCGGCCAGAGATCGAGGCGAGCACTGGATGCGAGGACAAGCCCCATGCCTATGCGAAAAGGCCCCTGTCGCTTAGAACCCGTGTTTGCCATCCATGCTCGTCCGTAGCCTCGGTCTAGGCTCAAGGCAAGGCCACTCCCCGCCGAGAGGATGAAGGCAAGGGAGAGAGGCCGAGGACAAGCAGGCAAGGAGGCCACATGGCTCGCGTCAAGAAGGACATCCTGCGCCCCAGGTGCCCGCGCCCAGGCCACGCCACGAGCAGCGTCTGGCTCTACGGCACGCGCGGGCCGAAGGGCCACGAGCGCCCGCGCTGGCGCTGCGTGCCCTCAAACGGCGACAAGCCCCACGAGTTCTCCGAGAGCCTGCCCCGGCAGACGACGCACGACGGCTTCTGCGGCGAATGCGAGCGCGCCTACGCCCCGAGCGAGGGGCCGCAGGGAGCGCGCGACTATCTCTACCCCATCCGCGACGTCGCCCGCGCCCTGGTGCGCGTGGGCGAGGGCGCCTCCTACCGCGAGGCCGCCTACGCCGCCCGCCGGCACGCCGAGCGCGGGCGCTCTGCTGGCTCCAGGCAGGTGCGCTACTCCGAGCACGCGCAGCTCGTCTCGGACTGGATAGAGGTCTTCGCCCCCGTCGTCCATGAGCCCCACCGTGACCTCGCCTGGCCCGTCGCCGGCTCGGTCGTCCTCGACGAGGTGCCCTTCCACACCAACAGCGGAGTCCAGGGCGGCGCGCGGGCGTTCTCCATCCTCGCCGCGATGGGCTGGGACGCCGAGGCCGAGGCGATGCGCCTGTGGCGCCTGGAGGCCGTGCCCGAGAGGCGCGACATGGCGCGGGCCTGGCGCGCCTTCCTGCGCTCGCTGGAAGGGCGCCCCGAGCGCGTCGTCTGCGACCGGGGCCGGGCGATGGTGCGGGCCATCGGCGAGGTGTGGCCCCACAGCGAGGTCCACTACTGCGAGCACCACCTCAAGGAGCGCTGCCACTCCAAGCTCCGCGACTACGGGCTCGACGTGCCGGGGACGCCGCCGTATGACGCCGTGGAGCGCGCGTTCAACTCCGTGGCGCGCTTCGAAGAGATGAATGACGCATGGCTGGCCGTGCCCAACCCCACGCTGCGCAAGAGGCTGGGGAGCTACCTGCGCGGCCTGGAGCGCGTCGTCTCCCCGCAGCTAGGAAGCCGCTCCTCCTGGCCGAGCCGCGAGCATCCCTACGCCACCGGCGCCCTGGAGGCGCACCTGGAGTGGCTGCGCAGGAGGGTCAGCCACCGCGCCGGGAGGCTCACCAACAAGGCGCGCCTGGACCGTGCCCTCCTGTTGATGATGCTGCACCGCAACGGGCTCTCCGACGAGCGCGCCTACGCCGAGAGCATCCGCGCCTGGCTGCTCGCCGGCGAGGGGCGCCCACGCGGCGGGCGGCGGGTCGTGACGGACGTGCGCGGAGCGCCGTCGTTGAGGCCGTGAGGTTGCCTGTCGAGCCATTCCGCTGCGCCCTGGGCTCGGAGATCAAGTGTGCCCATCATCCCTCACTCTCTCAAACGCATCAACCCACAGGGCATGGTTCACCACATCGGCCCTCGCCCTTATCTTCTGGGTGAAGCGCTGCGTGCGCCAAGAGGCGGTCTCCACTGCCCCCTCCCCAAAGGTCTCGGCTATCGCATCGACAGCCGGCTGCATGTCTGTGTCGTGGGATGCGATTATTGCCACATCGCATTCTTTGAGGGCCACGCACTTGAAGGCGCTGACAGCCAACGCGACGTCGACGCCCTTCTCCGCTCCGCGCCGCACCTTTTTGTAATCCAGCGGGCGCGCGACCACCCTCAGGCACTCTCGCTCGGCCTCGGCCCTCTCTTCCCACCTAGAGAAGAGGCTCAGGGCAACCGTTCTGCTATCAGGGTTCATGCGCTCAGAGTGCAAGCCTGTATGCACTTCGATGAACGCAAGATCGACCCCATCAGGTGCCCGCCCGTTTCCCCGGGCCACCTCGCGGGCCAGCTTGACAGGGCAGCAGTTGCCTGCCCTGAGATCGTCACCCTCCAGCCCGAACGCCGCCCTGGCGCGATAGTACATGTTGGCCCGATCGATGAAGACCGCAACACGAGGAGGGTCGGCCATGGACCGACTGTTGGGGAGGGCGCTGATCAGGCGCCGGCTTTTGGCCCCTCAAACAACAAGGGCCCCTTTCGAGGCCCCTGTCGAACGCTTGACCAGTCCCGAAGGAGGGCCAAGGAAAAAATGAGCTTTCGCGGGTCGCTTTCTGCTACCGATCGTCGCTGCCGCCATCTACCTATAGCATGGACTTCAACGGGGTGATGGTTTTCGCTTAGGGTTTCGCCCACGATCTGCCGGCCCGCAGATTGGGCAGCGTCTGTCGATTGGGGCGCAGGAACACCCGTGCGCACATGGGCCTGACTCTCGGGCATGGTCTCCAAGAGCGGGTCGTTCGGACGGATGCCCCTCGGTGTCGCCTGCACGACAGGCACCGTCTTGGCAAGGGGGCTACGGCGCTCGTCTCGTCGGCGGCAGGGCGCCCATCGTCCGCGCTGCCCAGGCCATGTGCTCGTCCTTGAAGCGCTCGGCGACCGCCTTGGTGTGCGCCCAGTAGAGCGCGTAGCCGCGCCGCGCGACGTGCTCGCCGTAGGCAGCCGAGAGGATGGGGTCTGGTTCCTGGCCGCGCTCGCGCTGAGCGTCGTCGGCGAGCCGTGAGACGAGCGCCACGTCGCCAGCGCTCAGCGCGTGGAGCAGGTCTGAGGCCACGGGGTCTGCGTCCAAGCCCTCCCCGATGGACTCGCTGGCCCTCTCCCAGCGCCACTCGATGGCAGCCCAGGGGTAGATGGGCGTGCTGGCATCCACGTCCAGCCCCTCGCCTCGCAGCGCGGCCATCGCAGCGCCGGCGACGAAGCCGGCAGCGAGGAGCCGGTCGATGAGGGACTGTGCCTCTCGCGCCTGCTGGGCGAGCCTGGCGGCCTGGGCTGACCGGCGCCAGGGCAGGGCGCTCGGCTTGGCCGCGATGAGGAGGTCGGGCACCGTGACGTGGGCGAACTTGATGGCTGCCAGGTCGCAGAGCACGAACAGCTCCCCAGTGCCCTCTCCTCTCACAGCGTCGAGGGCCGTCGGCACAGAGGCCGTGGGATGGCCGGAGGCCGCCATCGCCTCGAACTCGGAGAGCGCCGCGCCGTAGGCGTCGTGCAGCCTCGCCTCGTCGCTCGACAGCCGGATCTCCGTCATCCGCCGTTGAGAGAGACCTGCGGCGCGGCGATGATGTAGTGGCCGGTGTTGGTGTCGATGGTCACGGCATAGGTGGCCTGGCCTGAGCCGTAGCCCGAGGTGACGCTGCCCAGGCAGGTGAGCCCCGAGGCCGACTGCGCCACGCAGCTCACGCCGCTGACGGTCACGCCGCCGTTGGCCCCTTTGGCTTCGATGGCCGTCTCGACTTCCTTCTGCAAGGTCGTGTCGTGGGCGTTGAAGCGTTCCGCCGCCGGCCCGGCGCCAGCCTGCCCGAGGACGATGACGATGCCAGCGCCCCACACGGCCACGGCCACGAGGATGACGGCGAGGCCTGGCCCGAGGCGTTCGCGGACCAGGAGCCGGATGCCGAAGAAGATGCCGACCGGGGCGAAGAGGACGGCACCCACGAAGCCCCAGGTGATGAAGGAGCGCTCCTCCTTCTCCTTGTGCTTCTCGACGCGACGGACCTTGATGGGGCTGTCGAGCGTCAGGCCCTCCTTGCTGAGCATGGGGTCTTCGCGCAGGCCGGCGGCGCGCAGGGCCTCGAAGACGTCATCCATCGCGTCCTCGGTCAGGGCGTCGTGGCCGAACTGGGAGAGGAGCTGCCTCACCGTCGTCGAGGCCTGGCCGTGCTCATCTACTATGCGCCCCAGGCCGGCGACGGCCTCACGGGACAGGGCCTCGTCGTGGCCTGTCGCCTGCGGGCTTCCCTCTTGGCTCTCGGCCTCTGTGCGCTGGGCGTCCATGTCTCTCGCGCCCGCCTCTCGGGCGCGGCGAGGATACCAGAGGTCAGGACAGGTCAGTCTCTCGGTGGGGCGGTGGGCCTGTCCTCTCTCCCTGTCTCCCCTGGCCTCTCGCCTGGCCTCTCCCGTCGTCGTCGAGGGTGTCTCGCGTGGAGAGGGCTTGGGAGACGAGAGGCAATGCCAGGCCTGTCTCCGTGGGGCCGCGTGAGGCGAGCCGCGACCACGACCTGCTCAGAGGTGGTCAAGGCTGCGCAAGGCAAACACGGGTTCTAAGCGACAGGGGCGAAAAGGGCTCTCTCTCTGCGCATTCCCAACCATTGGGGCATGGGCAGAGGACAAGGACAGGACTTCGGCGCCACTGGCATCAGCCGGCGACCGGGTGGCAGCTCGGCAGCGGTGGCCTTCGACCCCCTCGACCCCCAGGAGCCCTTCGGCAGCGGCGCCAGTCGTGTCAGGCCGCTAACGGAGGACAGCTCAGCCAACAGGGCCACCGGAGCCGGAGAGATCTTCGGCGGCCCGGAGCCGGACGCTTCGGTGATAGTCACCCTCGGCGGGGTCGAGTTCGTGCCTGACGGGGATGGAGGGTACGACGTCAGCTCCGCTGATTGGAGATGCGAGTGGGACGACAGCGAGGACTTCGCGGAGCGCATCTGGGAGGTGTTCAAGCCGGGCACCCTGATCGATGTCGTCGGCGAGGATGGCACCGTCGAGGAGCGCCTGGAGATGGTCCTCGACCCTGATGCCCCCGGTGGTGGTCGCTTCCTCGACCTCCTTGATCCCCGCATCTGAGGGACCACTCAGGTGATGGGCTCCGTGGAGAGCGTCCTTGTGCCTGTGCAAGGTCGTCGCCTGTAGGCCACCGAGGGCCTGCTCCTCTCGGGCAGCCTTCGCAGATGCGAGAATCCGTCACTGCTGGCGTGTGGTCATCAACCATCGAGGCATGGGCAGAGGACAGGGCACCGAGTTCGGAGCCACAGGGCTGGCGAGGCGCCATCCTGTCCCCGACGCGGCGGCGCCTCCCGACAGCGAGCGCCCAGCGGTCGAGGTCTTCACCCCGGACTGGTGGAAGCAGCAGCAGGCGGAGATCCGAGCCCGAGAGGAAAGGCTGGACGCGCTGGTGCTCCCGCCTCGCATCCGGCGCAACGTCGGCCAGTTCATAGGGGGCGACTGGCGTGTGGGCCCAGGCTCTCTGCCGGGCAGGGCTCCTTCCATACACTTCGCCTCGTATGACGAGGAGGGCGTGCTCATCGACAAGGGGGCGGACTTCTCGACCACGCCCACTGACGAGGAGCTGCAGGAGTGGCAGGCTCAGATCGACAGTCTGGTGGAGCGCTGGCGTGACCGTCGGCCCCAGCTCCGCGTGCTCGTGGAGTCGCCTCTCTACATACGCTTCGGGGAGCCGCCGGCGAGCGGGCGCTCGCGCAACCACGCCAACGGCGAGATGGAGTCCGGCCTGTCGTGCTACACGGCGCGCTATGACCCCGTGAGCGAGCGCATGGGCTTCGAGGACGAGGGCACCCTCCCGGACTCGCTGCTCGCCGCCCTGATCACTGGCCAGAGGGTGCTCCTCGTCACGGGGACTCCCAACGGGCGCGGCAGCGACGGAGAGCCCTGCCTGGAGCCAGGCTCAGTGCGCGTCCTCTCCGATCTGACCCCAGGGCCTGACGGCTACGAGATACAGGACGTGCCCCATGTCCTCGCCTCGCTCGGCGTCGAGCAGCCGCAGCCCGCCGGCGCCGCCTGAGGCCCGTCCAGGAGCCGGATGCGAGAAGTCGGCCGGCGTGCTCGGGCGGTCCTACCGTCGTCCCATGGGCAGAGGCAAGGGCCAGAGCACAGGAGCGTCAGGGGCGCCAGCCGGCACCACAGCAGGCGAGGCGACCACCAGGCCGCAGTTCTACATGATCAGCTCAACGGGCATCAACACCTCCGACCCGAGCGCTGAGGTCATCCTCTTCGCCGCCCGCGCCGGCAGCGACGAGGCGAAGCGCATCGAGGCACTGATGGCCCAGCGCGAGGAGGAGGGCGCAGAAGCCCGCCGCATCACGCGCTCCGAGCTCCTGGCCCTCGCCGGCGAAGCTCGTGAGGGCTCTGACTCCTTCATCATCAACACGCCCCTCGGCGACAGGTACGTCGGCGACCAGTCCTCTGATGTCCTCATCACCAGCCTGGGAGAGCAGACCTCACAGCACTTCGCCGATGTCGATCGCTTCGCGGAGGAGAGCGCCGCCGAGAGCACGGCCTTCGCACGCGAGCAGGAGACGGTGCTGGAGCTGGCTGCCGAGCAAGCGGGCCTGGACGAGCTGTACACGCGCGAGCCCGAGGACGACCCTGCTGGAGAGGGTGAGGACGACGGCCCGGTTGACGAGAGCGACCCCGACCCCGACCCCGACCCTCCTGCCCCCGCCTCCCAGGCGTCCCCGCCTCCGGCGTCGAAGCCCGCCACGCCCCGGGCATCGCGCCCACTGCTCGACACCGAGCACACGGTGGCGCAGAGCCCCAAGGGCGAGTCCGTGACCGTGACCTTGATGGACCCCGAGCCCGGTGCCGACGGCCTGCGCTCCGGCAAGCGCCTGCACTTCCTCTACACCCATGGTGACGCCTACAAGGGAGTGTTCCTGGACGTCAAGGAGATGTCGCAGGACGAGATGACCAAGTACGGCCTCTCGCAGTCCCCCGGCGACCCGCCCTACGTGCGCGTCACCGGCTCCGCCCGTGGCGATGAGCGCCCACAGCTTGAGGAGCGCGACGCCGCCCGCTTCAACGCCGCCGAGTTCCAGGCCTACGTTGACTCCGCCCTCGCCTCGCCGGAGCTCGCCGAGGTCGCGCGGGCTCACGGCGTGGACCCCTCCTCCCTGCCCGAGGACCTGCCGCTCCGTGGGCGCGTGGTCAGCGCCGTCGAGCGTGAGGACCGCGAGGACGAGGCTGAACAGGTCGAGGACTCCGGCCTGCTCGCCGCCGCGTGAGGCATTGAGGCTCGCGCCCAGCGCGCTTCTCCTCCCACTCATGTAGCTCCTGGAGCAGTCGGTCTTGCGTCTCCAGATAAGCGCCTGCGTGGGCGCCTGTGAGGGTCGGATCGAAGTGTTTGGCGCGTCTCCTCACGACTGGGCTCCCTGGACCGGCACCACCACTCGCCCACTGGGCTCCATCCCCACGCCCGCGAGCCCTCGGCGCCCGCGCAGGGCCGGCTCCAGCACGTCGGCCCAGAAGCCCTGCGGTTCGCAGCGCTGCACCTGGCCCCAGTCGCGCACCTGGCCCCAGGTGACGCGCCTCCCGTGGCGTTTGGTGAGCGCCGAGGCGTGCTCCAGGGAGAGGTGCAGCGTCCAAGCGACCTCAGCGGACCCCACCGGCTCCTTGGCCACGGCCTCGGGGTTGACGCCAGCCAGATCCTCGAACAGGTGCGCCACGAGCCGCTTCTGCAGCGCCGCCTCGTGGCAGGCCTTGCTCGTGCGGATGAGGTCCAGGAAGGAGTCTGTGTCGTTCTCGCGGATGATCTGCCATCCGTGGACGCGTGCCCGTGGGCAGTCGCCGCCGAAGCGCTCCAGGAGGGCCAGCGTCGTCGGTGGGCGCAGCCGCAGCATGTCTGAGACCTCGCCCACCAGCTCGCTGTCCCAGCGCCCCACGGCGTAGGCGTAGGGCTCCTCGCAGGCGAGCAGGTCGCGCAGGCCCTCGACCTGGTGGCGGGGCTTGGAGGCGGAGATGAGCCGCAGGATGCCGACGCTCGCGTTGAGAGGCAGGATGAGCGCGTCAGAGAGATGCCAGGCCTCGATGGCCGTCGTCCCGTGCCCGGCGCTGATGGCGTCCTCGATGCACGCCCGCGCCTCGAAGTGCTCGGAGAGCTTGGCCTCGGCCTCTGTGGTGTGGGTGGTGACCACCAGCGTCATGCCCTGATCGTCGTGTGGGCACCCCTTCCTGGCTGGGTTCTCCCATCCGTCGCACGCGAGGGCGCAGGCCGGCGCGCGAGGAGCACTCTCGCAGGTGCCTGGTGGCTCTCCGAGAGGCCTAGTCGGTCGCGGCGATGGTGGCGAGCACCACGTCCTCCAGGCTCACGTCCAAGAGGCCCAGGACGTGCCCAAGGCGCGATTCGACGATGCCAGTCCGCACCCCCGTCGTCGTGAAGTGGAGCCACATGCCGAGCGGGCGCTTGCGCCTCGGGTCGAGTGGCGCGACGCTCGCCACGTGCATGAGCCCGTGTCGGTCGTGGGAGCGCACGAACACGCGTGCGCCGTGCATGAGGATCGGGTCTCCGTGGGTCGCGGCCAAGTAGGCCGCGTGCGTCATGGTCACGAGGGCTGTCCCTGGCGCTCCCGGCGCTCCCGGCGCCTCGCGCGCTGCCAGGCACGGACCTCGCGCCAGACCTCGGGCGTCGCCTCGACGCGCTCGGCGGCCCAGCCGATGGAGATCCACGCCGCCTCCTCGCGCTCGGCCTGGGCCTGCGAGCGGATGGGGCCGGTGAAGCTGTCTCGCAGGGCACCTGGACGGCGCCGGCGGACGAAGTGGCTGGGACGGCGCTTGGCCTGGGGAGTCGTGGCGCTCATGGGGAGTCCCTTCCCTTCGGGGCCTGGAGGCGGGCTCGGGCCTTTGGTCGCAGAATGATCTAATTGGGACAGGTGCCTCAGACGCAGAGAGAAGGCGACTGATTCGGTACAGGTGTCTCCTCGCCCACGACGCCCAAGACGCTCGGTCCCCCGCAAGCCTGGGGCAGGGCTCCTCGCTCGCGCAGCGTGGCCGCGCATTCACGGCGCAGATCACGGTCACGGTGGTCGATCCACCAGCTCGCGCTCGCCTGCGCCTTGGCCTCCTGGCGGTGCTCCTCCAGGAGAGCCAGGGCTGTGGCAGCCCCCTCAGTGTCGGTCTCAGCCACGCGCTGCACCTGGGCCTCCATCTCGGCGATCTCCCGCAGGCGGCCCTCGCGGATGGAGGCGGCCCACGCGACCTGCTTCTCGGACCCGACGAGTTCCACGTGCCCCTCGGCGGCGTTCGCCAGGTAGCAGTCTCGGCAGAGCCGTGTCTTGGCGCGCTCGATCTGCGCGTCCCGCCCCTTCTCCGGCCCGTAAAGCTGCTCGACCGCCGTGTGTCCGCACTGGTAGGTGACTGTCCTCTGAGCCATCTCTCCGCCCTCCTTGCCGGCCTGTCGCCAGGCCTGCTGTTCCGTGGTTGGTGAGCTCAGGGTGCGCCTGGATCGGTGGCGTGCCGAGCTTTCGCAAAGCGACCTAATTGGGGCAGGTGCCCTCCTGTCCCTCCTGTCCCCCGCCAAAGGCGATCGATAAGTCACAGGTGCTCCAGAGGGGTGTCTCGGCGACGGGATAGGGCCACGAGAGAGAAGCGCGCAGCAGGCGTGCGCAGGGCATGGTCGGCCCATGCCCCAGCAGGCTCTCACAGCCCCAGGAGCGCCCCTCTCGGGCCCGGGAGCCCCACCGCTGGCAGTCCTGCGCCCGCCCTACGTGCGCCAGGAGGATGGCGCCTACGTGGCTCACGTGCGGGACCACGAGATCGCGGGCCCCACGCTCGCTGGAGAGGCCCATCTCGCGCACGTGCTCGGGCCCGGGATGGTCGTGCGGCTCCTCGACGACACAGGGGCCGTGTCGAGCGTCATCGAGGTCTGTGTGGGCGACGGTGGCGAGCCGTGCCTGCTCTACACGCCTGTGCGCTCGGTCCACTGACTCTCGCCACCGAGGCCCAGCTCGAAGCGAACACTCAGCGCGCCCTCTCGACTGGGTGGATGGTGGGCGGGATGGGAGCCCGAGCGACAGCGGCGCAGGCAGCCAAGCCCCCGAAGGCACGCGAGAAGCGGCGCGCGGAGCTGACGCAGGCCTTGGCGCTGCCCGATCTCTCTGACGAGGCGAGGGTGCGCCTGGAGGTCGCCCTCGCGGTCCAGGAAGGCCAGACGGGCTACAAGGCCGGGATGGAGAGGGGCCTGGGCCATAACGTGGGAGGGGCCTGGGCCAAGCGCTACGAGGAGGGCGGCATCCCCGCCCTCCTCGGGAAGCACACCCTGCCCTCCCCCGAGCAGGCCCTCTGGCGCCAGGAGCTCATCCAGGCGCTCGCCACGAGCCACCTGACCATCGTCGAGCGCACGCGCCTGCAGGCCGTGCATGACGTGATCGTCGCTGGCAAGCGCCACGGCGAGGTGACGGGGCGCCCTGGCTGTTCGCACAAGAGCGCCAGCACGTGGCTTGCGACCTATCGAGCAGGCGGGCCCCAGGCCCTGCTCGGGAGGCCCATCGCCAGCGAGGCCCAGCTCCAGCTCATCCAGGCCGTGGATGGGGTGATCGGAGAGCCAGCCCAGGCCGCCGAGCTCAAGGCTCGCCTCCTGGCGCTCCAGGATGCCTGGGAGCGCGAGAGGAGGGCTTCGGGCCACTTCCTGACGCCCCCTGTGCCCCTTGACACGCACACCACGGGGGCGCTTGGAGAGACCTTGATGCGCGCCTACCTCCTCGCGCGTGGCATCCAGGCCGAGTTCGCGGCCGGCCACAGCGCCTACGACCTGGTGATCGACACCCACACCGGCGAGCCCCCCTTCCGAGTGCAGGTGAAGGCCGTGAGTGGGCCGGAGTCGGCCCACACGAGCGCCAAGCGAGGCTCGCGCACCTCCAGCTACGACTTCAACCTGACCCCAGGGCAGCGGACCACCTCAGGCTACGACCCGAAGGACATCGACATCCATGCCTGCGTGGCACTCGATGGCCCGCACGTGGGCTTCCTCTCAGCGGACGAGGTGGGCACCAACGCGAAATTCCGCCAGCCCGGAGTCGCCTACCAGGACAACGCATGCCTGAGGCGCGAGTTCGCCGACTACCCGTTGGAGAGGGCGATGGAGCTCGTGCGCGTCAAGTGGCGCAAGGCGCTCTCCAGCGGGTCATAGGGCAGCTCCCAGGCACCAGCGGGCCCACAACCTGCCTACGGGGCTCGGAGGCGGCTCTCAGCGCCCGTGCAGGGCCTTGCGGCCTACTGCTGGCACAGTGATCGCAGGTGAGCAGAGGGACGTCGTGCCGCCTTCGCCTTGAGCCGTCACCTGCACCCGGAACGTCGAGCCCAGCCAGGCGCGGCGCACGTGCAGCGCCTTGCCCTCCTGCCCTCGGATGGCCGTCCAGGCCCCGTGCACGAGGCGCTGCCACTGGAGCTCCGAGTCCCATCCGGCCCAGGCCCCTTCCCACGCGAATTCGGGCGGCTCATAGACGAGCGCTGCCCCTCTGCGCCCCCGGGTGAGCCTGGGAGCGGGGATCTCGCCGGACACTGGGGCCGGGGGCGTCCCCTTTGCCGCCCAGGTGGTCGTGAAGGCCTCACCTGCCGAGGGGATGGGGCTGCTGGAGATGGGGCTGTTGCTCACCACCCCCGACTGCCCTGTGAGGGTGTGCCACGAGAGCGATTCGTCGATGAGGGCACTGTCGGCAGGATCGGGGTCGCTGCTCGTCAGCGAGAGCTGTGACCAGGCCACAGGCCCCGTCGCGGGGAAGGCCACGGGCCGGTAGGTGCCGGCTTTGACCTCAGCGGACACCCACTCCGCCGAGCCGAGCCGAGCTCCCGGGGACCGCGATCACCTTGTGCCAGTGCTCGCCGCGCGTCTCGTCGGCGAAGGAGAGGGAGAAGCGATCACCGCGCGTGTGCGTCACGGAGAGGTGCAGCACGTCGCCAGGGCGCACCACCAGGGAGATGGTCACGGGGCCTTCCGGGTAGGCCTCGTACCAGACGGAGATCCAGGCCATGCCCACTGGGGCAGCCTTGGTCGAGTGCGAGTCATGGTGCGGGCACGCCGGCGAGCAGCGCATCGAGAGCGGGGGCACCGCCGAGTACGTGATGACGGTGCCCATCTGCTCGACCGTGCTGTCTTCAGCCCCGTCGAGGCCGATCCAGGTGGCCACCTCCCGTTCCTGCTCGGGGCTCAGGGCCGCCAGGCGCTCGGTCCCTGGGTCAGGGGCGGGCTGGACGTAGGTCCCCGACACGGCTGTGTAGCGGGGCGCTGGAGAGACCCCTTCGCGCCCCGTGACGATGTAGCCGTCCCAGGCGGACCATTCGCCATACGCCTCAAGCGCATCCCGTGGCCAGAAGCCTTCTGCGAGCTCGGGTTCGGAGGAGAGGATCGCCGCCGAGGCCGGGCTGAGGCCTGCTGGCGGCTGGGACTGGGCGGCTCCCTGGGCCGTCCCCGAGAGCGACGCCGAGGCTGCGCAGGTGGCCAGGGCTGCGAGGGTGCCAAGGGCCAGTCGTCCCGTCCGTCTCATTCCGGCGATCGTGCCCGCGCGCCGGCCGTTCCGCCGGTAGTTCCCCTTTGGCGGGGGCCAAGGGGCGTGCCGGGCGCCGAGTCCGAGATGAGGCCCCCTTCAAGGGGCCTTCAGCGCCGGTGCGAGCTCGGCCTGCGCGGGGCCGGCACCAGGACCCCACGAGAGGCAGAGACCGCCTCCCCGCCGACGTCGCGGGCCGTGACAGCCATGCGCAGGCGTGAGCCCAGCCAGGCACGGTGCAGGTAGAGCACAGGCCCCGTCTCGCGGGCGAGATCCACCCAGCTCCCACCCGTCCTCTCCTGCCACTGGAAGGCCAAGGCACCTGAGGCCCCCTCCCACGTCCCAGGGGCACTCGTCAACACCAGGTGCCCGTGCTCGCGCACGAGCCAGGCAGCGGGACTGACCACTGCCTGGGGAGGCTCATAGGTGTAGGGGGCGCTCAGCGCCGCTGGCACGCCCGTCTGCGCCGAGCAGGCGAGGCTCGGGACGGCGCAGAAGCCGGGGCCTCCGAAAGAGAATGACCAGGGCGTGCCCGCCGGGAGCGAGAGGACGGTCGGGTAGGAGCTGATGTCCTGCGCGGGCACCTGGGAGGCGTCGTAGGCCGCTGGGGCCGTCGCGTCGAGGCCCACGCTCTCGGGCGTCTGTTCGCCGCCGTCCTCATAGGTGAGGGAGGTGATCGTCGCCGGCGCATAGGGCCCTTCCCGGGCGTCGGTGCCGAGGTAGCCGTCGCCCATGCTCACGTCCGGCGTCAGGTCGGGCGAGGCCACCTCGCCGCCGGCCTGGAGGTCGTTGAGCGCTGTGGGGTCGAACACTGCCCACGCCGAGGGTGGGTAGTAGCCCACAGGCACGCCGTCGAGCGCGACCCACCACTCCCCGGCGACGGCCGGATCCTCGTAGATCTCGATGCGCTGGGGCTCCCCCGGCGCGAGCAGCGAGGCCGCAGGCACCGGATAGCCGGCGATGTACCCCTGCTCGTTGGCGACTTGCACGAAGCCGCAGGCGTCGTAGCAGAAGGGCTCGCCGGCGTCGAAGTGGAACACGAACAGGATGGGCTCCGCGCTCAGGCTCTCGCCCGGCTCGGCGTCGAGCCCGTAGGTGGTGATGAAGCCCGCCTCCACGTCCGAGTAGGCTTCGCCTCCCGGCATGGTCTCGATGGCCCACAGCTCGTCGAGGCTGTGGCCGGCGTAGAGGTGCGCCGGGTCCAGTTCCTCGGACTGGACGGGGAGGTCGCCCCCGAAGGCCGTTGCCCCTGGCGCCTGCGGCCACGTCGCCTCCTGGGCGTAGAAGTACTCGCTGCCTTCGTGGTCGTAGGGTTCGTCGCCGCTCGGCGGGACGACTGGGGCAGCGGCGTGTGCTCTCGTTGGCAGGACGCGGGGCTTCCTTGGCAGGACGCGTGCTCGCCTGGGCAGGAGTGACAGGAGGGGAGTCGGCGCTGGCGTGCCCGAGGCGAGAGAGCCGGCCTGAGGCGCCTCCCCGCTGGGGCAGATGGGACGATCGAGGGCCGGCGTGAGCGCTGCGCCTCTGTCGCCGGGTGGCAGCACGACGCGCCCTGCCTGAGGCACAGGGCGGCATAGGTAGCTCTGCCCATCGACGACCACGGACGCTCCCTGCGCGCCGGAGGTGGCGCCGGAGGCAGCGATGACAGGCGCCCCGTCAGAGAGCCCCTGGGCCTGGGCCGTCCCAGGCAGCGCCTCCACAGCAGCGAGGGCCACGGCGGCCAGGATGGCGAGGCCGACGAGCCAGGAGACGGCCCTCCAGGCGCGCTCCAGCCCCCTCTCTGCGTGAGGCGCTTTCGCGCCCATCCTCGTCTCGTGCTCCACCCGCCGACGTTGTCTCGGGCACCCCCTTCCCACAGCGCCTTCGCATCAGCCGCAGAGGCATGCCCTCGAAGCGCTCAGACAGGGCCTGCCACTCGCTCTCTGCCGGGGAATGAGCAGTGGAATGAGCGACGAAAGAGGTCTAACGTGGCCAGCGCGCTGCAGCCACGCTATCGCTCGTTTAGCGGGTCAGATCGAGGCCCTGCATCGGGCCAGCACGCGACGCTCGACCGCCGCTGCCACCCGTCGCGCGAGCGCGGGCCAGGAGGGAGCCAGGTCGATGCCGCGCTCGTGCGCGATGCCGTCGTGGTAGCGGTAGCGGAGCGAGAGGGCGTCCAACCCGGCCTCCCTGGCACGCAGGAGGAAGCCGGGGTGGTCATCGACGACGATGCCGATGCCCTCGCTCTGGCAGAGGGCGAGCTTGTCCAGCCCGCCCTCGCAGTCGAGCGAGGCGAAGGGCAGGCGATGGAGGCGCAGGTAGCGAGCCACGTCGCGGGAGACCTCCGCCGGGCGGTCGGTCTTCACGTGCAGCTCGCAGCCGAGGGCGACGAGCGTGCGCAAGGCTGGCCCCACACCAGCTATGGGCTCGTGCTCGCGCATGGCCGCGAAGGGCATGATCTCGGCGAACATCGCGCCCATGCGCTCAGCGCCGCCCTCGATGAGCGCCGGCAGTTCGGCGTAGTCGCGCATGGCCTCGTAGGAGACTCGCTCGCCGCCGGGACGACGCCCGATGGCGTCGAGGATGGGGAACACGGTCGAGTCGAAGTCGATCATCACGCGGTAGCAGGGGCGCAGCGCGCGGTCGCCCGCGTGCTGCAGGAGGACGGCGTTGCGGAACAGGAGGCGAGGCTCGGCGCCGCCCTTCTCCTGGCGGCGAGCCCGAGGCGGGCGGCGCTCGCGGCGATGCCTCCCTCCAGTGAGCGCTCCCTTGGCCCTGGGGCCGAGGAGTCGCCCTTGAGCGCGCTGTCCCATGCGGGGCATCCTCAGTTCCCTCGTGGACGGGACAGGAGGCCATGAGCCCACACATGCGAAGGGCGCCGCTTCGACCTCGGGCTCGGGCTAGAGAGCTGAGAGGCATCCACGACGCCCTTCCAACAAGTGCGATCCGCGCCGCCTTGTCGTTATTTGGTTGTCTGTCCCGAATCGGTGACGGGACTGGGGTGAGCATGGCTCCGGCACGGAGGGCGAGCGAGATCTTCGCTTGCTCGCGGCTCGCGCTCACGGACACAGACCAAGCAGTGAAGCGCCTCGCTGGCTGACAGCGGCGATTGCCCAGTTCGAGCCAGTCTGCGTGCGCCCCGGCATCCTCTCGGCATGGAGGTGACCAGGGAGACGGCCCTGCGCGCGATCGGGATGCCTGTTGCGCCGCGCAAAGGGCAGGAGGGCTCGCCCGTCGGCAACTGGGCCCTCGCCGAAGTCACCGTCGCTGGCGTCATCGCAGCCGCGATCTTCGTCGCCACCCTGGCCCTGTTCATGCACGGCTTCGGGCTCGCCGTCGCTCCCCTGCGCCTCTCTGGCCTTCAGACCTGGAGCGCCGAGGCAGTCATCCTCATGGGCGCCCTCTACCTCTGGGGCAGCTCGCGCTTCGCCAGTCGCGTCCAGGTGGTCTGTCGCCTGGCCTTCGTGGCCTTGGTGCTCGTCGGCCTAGCCTCCCTTGGAGCGGCCACCTGAGGGAGCAGCTGCAGGTCGCGTCAGGACATCGGCTCCTGCGGCTGAGGCACGGCCTGGAGGCCCCACAGGCGCTCCAGGAGAGGCCCACGGCCCTCGCCGTCGCCCTGTCCCTCGTCGCCTCAAGCAAGGCCACCCAGCGCGGCTGTGAGCACGCCCGCATGAGCCCGCTCAAGCTCCAGGCCCTCCTCTACTTCGCGCAGGGCTGGCACCTGGCCGTCCACGGCGAGCCGCTGTTCCCCGAGCCCATCCTTGCCTGGCGCCTCGGGCCCGTCGTCCAGGAGGTCCGCACGGTGACCGGGCGCCTCACCGCCCACGATCTCTCCATCGCCGGCTGGGGCTCAGGTGTCAGCGGGCGCATCATCCGCGACGAGGACAGGGCCTTCATCGACCACGCCTTCGACGACTGCGCTGGGGCTTCGGCCCGTGACCTCGCCCACCGTGCCCGCAGCACGACTCCCTGGCAGGACGCCCGCGCCCAGGAGCCTCCCAGGGCCATCTCCCTGGCCGCCATGCAGCGCCACTTCGCCGGGCAGGCCTGAGGCGCGCGAGCGTAGCGCCTGGTCCGCCTCGACGCCTACGATGCGCCGATGGACGCATCCTTCCCCGTGCCCGAGAAGCTGCGGCGCCTCAAGCCCGGAGAGTACGAGACAGAGGACGGCCTCCTGCGTGTCATCCAGACGCCCGTGAACTCCGGCACCGCCCACGCCGGCCTGTGGCAGATCTTCATCCGAGGCGCCTCCTATGCCGGCGAGACGCCCGAGGATGAGTGGGCCGCCCTCGACCCCTCCCAGGACTTCACGACGCTGTCGGAAGCGAGGGACGAGCTGCCGGTGGCGCGAGGGCAGCTGGACCGCGCTGGCGAGGCCACCAGGCCCGGTGCCTGAGCCTCGGGCGCTTGTGCGTGAGGCCACGAGCTGAGCGCCCAACCGCTCATGTGAGCGGCCAACAGGTCAGCTTGTGAGGGCCTTGTGCGAGCCCGGCGCCGTGTCTCAGGCGTCTTCGGCGCCGCGCAGGCGGATGGACGCCGTGGAGGCGTCAGTGAAGGCGTCGTTGGTGAAGAGGTGCGCCCCAGGCGGCAAGTCCTCCTCGGTCGCCGGCGTGCCGCACGGCACGGCCTCAAGCTGTTCGACGCAGGAGGCGAGGGTGACATGGCCGTAGCCGGCGTGGTGGTAGCGCAGCAGCAGCACGCGGGCGGCGCCCTCAGGAGAGGACTGTTCGAGGCAGTTGGCGCAGACGCGGTGCCGCTTGGCGTCGTCGCAGCGCACGCTCACCGAGCAGGAGGGGCAGACGGCCCCGCCGCAGGTGAAGCAGCGACCCCGCGTCCCGGTGATGCCGACGACGGCGGGAGGGGCCTGGCACTCGTCGTCGAGGACGACGGTGCAGGGCTCCAATGAGGCCTCAACGCTCATGTGCTGATCGTATGCCCGGTCGTGGGCTTGGGAGCGAAGTTCGCCTTGAGGACCGCTCGGCCTGCGGTGTTGGGCGAAGCTCGGCCACGAGACGGCGCAGCCCGAGGCGTGCTCAGGCGTCGTCGCCGGGGGCACGCCGGCAGCCGGAGCAGTCGATGGCGTAGTCCCACCCCTCGCGGTAGGGCGCTTCGCCGCTCCAGGCGCTGGCCCGCACGTGCAGCGTCCGCCCACAGAGGGTGACGACCGTCCCGGCCTCACGGTCGGTGGAGACGATGCGGTGCGTGCGCCCTTGGCGCTGTGGGACGGCGACGTGGTCGCCCTCGGGCGCCGGCGTCGCAGCTCCTCTCGGCTGCGTGGCCATCACATGCCTCTTGAGAGCGCTGGCGCGCTCAAGCTCCTTCGCCGGCCTCGGCGCGCTCCAGGGCTGCTTCGTCAGCGCGCTCCCGTGCCAGGCGCTCCGGGTCGATCTGCGCCAGCAGGTCATCGGGGACGCACGTGACGGTCCTCTCTTCCCAGCCCTCGCCAGCGCCCTCGGGGACGAGCGTGAAACATTCGGAGGTCAGCCCCGCCCCCCGGTCGGGGGTCTCGAACTCGACGACCTCCCAGCGGCCATCGATCTCCAGGTCGGTCCCACGCAGGGTGGTGACCGGCAGGCCCTTGACCTCATAGACGTTCCCGACGTGCTCCTGCATGACGGCTCCCTTCGGTGGCCTGCCTGAATATCTCGATCGGAGCATACGAAGACCTATTTGCTGACGATCGTCGCTGCCCTCACCACAGGGTGACAAGCCTCGCGGACCCGTCGAGCGACACGCGCCCCGGCTCGGCCCGGAGGGCTCAGACGGGCGCCCGGTAGCGGAACCCGACGTGCTCCAGATGGGCGTCGAGCTGCAGGAAGGGGCGGGCCAGCGCCTCCCATGCCTCCTCGCCGACGACCGAGGCGAACGCCGTGGCGACGGCCATGTCCTCGACCTCCTGGGCGACGACATCGAGGCGGCTCGTGAGGATGCAGTCCTCGGCGTAAGGACGGGCCCTGTCCCAGACGCCCTTGCCCCGTCCTCGGCCCGAGGCAGTCAGCCAGTGCGCCTCGCGCCCCAGCTCCTGGGCCTGCTCCCAGACGACGGCCTGCGCCTGCTCGCGTGCCTGATGCCCTGCTCGCCGAGCGCGCGCCAGGCAGCGCCAGCCCGAGGCGTCGAGGGCCTTGCAGGACTCAATCAGCTCGCCGACTCCCTCGCCGCCCTCCCCGTAGGCGCGGACAAGGCGCAGGGCATCCAGCTCGGGGCGCTCGATCGTCAGCGCGCGGACCACAGGCACCACGGCGTCGGCCCAGCGCAGATCGCGGGTGCGGACGGCCTCGACGAGCTCCAGCGAGCCCAGCGCCCCCGGCGAGCCCGCCTCGACGCCTGCTCCCTCGGCCTCGAACTCCGCGCCCTCGTCACCCTCCACTCCCTCCGCGCCGCGCACCAGGTGGATCTCCGTCAGCGTGCCCGAGGGCTGCCCGCTCGCCTGGTGGAGCCGGTCGAACACGACGACCACTCCGCCGAACGGGATCGGGCGCCTGGTGACGAGCCCGCGTGTCAGGTACTCGCCGTTGAGATCGTCCGCCGTGCTGCGCGGGTGCCACGTCGCCGAGGTCACGAGCTTGGCCCAGGGCGTGCTCTCGCCGCGATGCGGGTCACGTGCCCCTCGATAGTGGCCGGGGACGCGCACGTGCGCCGCCTCCACGTCCTCGGGGGGCTCGGTCGCGCGTGGCTCCAGGAAGGGCAGGGCTGCCATGCGCCGAGCATGCGCCTCACGCCTGCCTCGCGGCCGGCGTTCTCACAGGCGAAGTGTGTGCCATCTGAGCGTGGGGTGGCCCCTGGGAGGGGGTGGACTCAGAAAGGAGTCCAGAATGGACTCAAGGACGAGTCCACCATGCCCGGCTGGATCAAGGCTGATCGTCCTCGTAGGCGGCGGGCACGGCGCCCGTCTCGGCCACGACCGTCCGCAGGAACAGCCCCAGCATCGCCAAGCCCCTTTCGGAGAGCCCGTGCTCGGCCAGGAAGTCGTGGACGGCGACGTCTCCGAGCAGGCGCGCCAGCTCCGGCCCGCCGAAGGGGACGAGCACGCGCTGGTGCTCGGGCTGCGAGCAGCAGAGGGCGAGGCTGCGGGCCGAGGCGCTGATGCGGTAGGCGCTCAGGGCGACAGGGTGGGCGACGAGCTGCCCGCCCCATAGCTCCGGTGGCTGCTCTCCCAGCAGAGAGGCCATCTCCGCTCGCTGCTCGGCGCTGAGCATGAGATCGGCGAGCAGGGCGTACTCGGAGGCCCGCTCGGCCAGCAGCTCAGCGTCGCTGCGCAGCCGTGGCGGCGTGAGCATGGCAAGGGGGACGTGGGCGCCCTGGGCCTGCTCGGCCAGCAGCTCGATCTCGGTGCACAGCAGGCAGTGGGCGTACAGGAGCCCGAGGAAGCGGTCTGCGTCCGTGCCCTCCGCCTGGGCCTCGGGAGCGAACAGCCCCAGGGCGTCGAGGATGGTGAGCTCCCAGATGGAGCGCTTGGGGCTCTCGTCGCTCATCGCTGGGCCTCCGCCTCGCTCGTCGTGCCCTGCTCGGGTGCTCGGGCCGCCAGCCAGCGCACGATGTCCTGGACCGTGCTGCGGCTGCGGCGCAGGACGTTGGCCACCTGGCCGTAGGAGGCGCCGCCATCGAGGGCGCGGACGACTGCCTGGGCGCGCTCCAGGCGCACGATGTCAAGGGCCACGTGCTCGGCCTCGAAGGCGAGCTTCCAGGCGCCGCACGTCGGAGAGGAGCAGAGGGAGGCGCTGCCCACCGCCTCCGTCTCCCTGGGCAGAGGTGCCCTGCGCGTCCGGGCCCTGCGCCGCCGCAGTCCGCTCAGCCATGTCGCACCGCCTCCCGCAGGAGTGCGCCGAGGAGCCACAGCCCCACGGTCAGGATGCCGGCGACGAGCGTCCCCACGGTCCTGGCGAGGACGAGGAAGCCCTTGCGCGAGGCCCACCAGGCCAGGCTCAGGAGCCGGCCTCCCAGGAACCTCCAGGGGTGGAAGCGGGTGCCATCGATCGTGCTCACGACGCCACCGCCATCCTCTGGGGCCGGGCCAGTCGCACCAGCGAGCCGGCTGGCAGGAGGGGCCTGCGGCGCCTTGTGCGCCGGGCGTGGGCTTCGACGCCGCGCAGCCCGGCGGGCTCGAACGGTGAGCACGTGGCCTCGTCGGCCCCGCTGCCTGGGAGCGCGCACCAGCCTCCTGCCGGGGCCAAGGGGCCCGGGGAGGCGATCGAGGGGCCCATCTCGGGGTCGAGGGCGAGGCTCGTGGCCTCGCGCACGGAGACGCGGTGAGCGCGGACGACGCGTGAGCGCTGCTCGGCGAAGGCCGCCGCGAGCTCGCGCTCGGCGCCGGCGAGCTTCGAGACAGGCACGCCCGAGCGGGCCGCGTGGCGCAGGCGGGTCAGCGGCTGGCCGTGGAAGTGGTACAGGGAGATGTCCGACACCTCGCCTGTGCCCGGGAGCACGCAGAGGTGCGTCTGGGCTGGGCCGTCGAGCCGATGGGGCTCACCGCCCTCGTCGAGCCACTGGTCTGTGAGGGCGGTGGCAGAGATGGTCAGGGAGCGCGCGAGACGGCCCTTGCCCGGAGCGGGCGCCGGCGACGTGCGCGCCACCCGTGGCTGCGGGGCACGGTAGAAGCTCTTGCGCACGAGGGCGCCGGCGGGCGTCACCTCCTGCTCGGTCCCCCAGATGGGGCAGCCGAGGGACGCCGCGACTTCGGCGTCATAGGTGGGGTTCTGTGGCAGCAAGGTCGTCATGGTCATCGCCTCCTCGTGTGCTGTATGGGACTCCCATACAGATGAGCCCAGGATGTGCCCGGTCTGGCGATCGGGTGCGCATTTCGCATAGCGGCCACGGGCCGGTGCCAGATGCCCTACGAGCGGCGCTGCCGCAGTGGTATGGTCAGCGCCGCGCGGGGCGGGCCTACCCTTCTTGGGCGAGACCCGCCCCGCCTCTTGGTGTGCGCTCAGGAGCCGGGCGCGCCTGATCAGGCACCAGGGAGGCCTTCGTCCTCCTGTTCGAGGCTTTCTCCGGGATCACTGGCCCCAACCCAGAAGGGCTCCGTGAAGCCGTCACTGCTCGACGAGGTGGCTTCTGGGGCGACGAGCTGCTGGGAGCCTGAGTCGTAGAGCGACCACGCGATGAGGAGGCTGTGTGCGGGGTTCTCGTCGCTGGCCGTGAGGCCGAGGCTCGACCACGAGAGAGGCGTGGTCTCCGGGATGTCCTCGGGCGCTGCGGAGTCGGCGGAGAGGGACTGCGGCTCGGCGATCCACTCAGCCTCGTCGAGCCCGGCGGGCTGCGTGTCGGTGAGCACGCGGCTCCAGGCCTCCCCTCGGGTCATGTCCTCGATGGAGATGCGGAAGGAGGTCGCTTCGGGCCCCTGCTGCCCTTCGTAGATGACGCTCGCCTCGATGGCGTCACCAGGCGCGATGTCGATGGGGATCTTGACGAGCGGGGCGGGGAAGAACTCGTACCAGGCTTCGTAGTAGGCCTGGCCGTCATCGCCATAGGCGGCCTCGGTGCCCACCTGCTCCAGGCCTTCTCCGTCGCCGGAGCCCCCGACCCCTACCCAGTCCTTGACGTCGTAGCCCGGCACCCCGTCAGTCGCCGGCGGCACGAGGCCGCCCGCATCGACGAGCGTCGGCTGCGTGAAGGCACCGGATGCGCCCGTGTAGGAGGTGCGCGCCTGAAGGCAGCTCGACGTGGAGCACGACTGCGTGACCTCATACCCGGCCCATGAGCTGCACTTGGTGACCGAGGAGCTGAAGGGGTGACAGCTCTGTTCCCACTGGCCGTCCTGTGGCTGCGGAGCCTTGTCGAGGACGGGCAGGAGGCCCGGTGCCCCAGGCATGGGGATGGAACCGGAGAACGCGGGAGCGGCGGTCGTCGTGCGGGACGGCGCGCTGGCAGCAGGCTTGCTCGCCCTCTTGCTCGGATGCCGTGCGCTCGGGCACTTGGACGCTGTGTGAGAGCCCCGAGCGGCGCGCGCGTGGGCCTTGTGGCCTCGACCGCCGGCGTGGCCCTTGGCGCGAGCCTTCCCCTTGTCGGCATGAGAGCAGGAGGGCTTTGCGTACCCATGCCCCGACGCTCTTGATGGGTGCCCTGCGAGGCTCGTGCTGGGGATGACGAGGGCCACTGACGCCGCGAGCGCGAGCAGGAGAGGGAGGTGGCCTGCGGTGCGCCTCATGGGCCGAGGGTGCGTCGTGCGCTCGCCGCGTCGCTGGGAATCTCGCTCGGCTGGGCCCGAGGTGGAGGGCGCCCGTGGCGGCACCGGCTCGCCGACGCTGCGGTCGTTGAGGGGTAGCCATCACGTGCGGTGTGCCGTCATCCCCGCGTCATCCCCTTGCGCACCGTCCCGGCATGCAGGATGCTCCCTGACTCATGGAGACGAGGACGAAGGAGGGGACCGGGAGCACGGCCCTGCGGACACGGCGCGCCATCGCGCCACAGGACGCCCCGCCGGTGGTCCCGCGACGGCCACGGGCGCTCGTGCTCTTGGATGCCTCCCGCGCCCGCGCCACCCGCGCCATCGAGGACGGGGACGGAGTGGCTTTCGCCCGCTGGCGCTGCGAGCCACGCGAGGCCGAGATGTTCTCGTATGGCCGCGTCGGCGACATCATCGACATCGGCTTCCGGCGTCAGGCCCTCGGCATCCACTCGGCGACGCTCACCGAGCGGGAGGCCCTGGAGCGCCTGTGGCTCCACGGGCTGCTCACCGTCCAGGACCTCGTGTGCCGGGCCCGTCCTGGCTCCACTCCGCCAGCTCTCTCCATGGACGGGCTCTGGGACACGGTCATGCTCGCGCCCGGCGAGCAGAAGGCGGTGTGCCTGCGGGAGAGCCTGAATGCCGCCCCCATCCACGTCGCCGCCCAGGAGGTCTCCGCCGAGGTCGGCGCCACGCCGGCACCACGGCTCATCGCCAGCCTTCGCCGGCACACCGAGGACGACCTCGTGGCCGCCCTGTGGCTGGACGGGTGCCTCACCACCGTCCAAGCCTGGACTCAGGCTCGCGCGCTGGATGCCGGCGTGGACGACGAGGCCTGAGCGCCCGCCTCGCACCTCCTTCGAGCCACGCCCTTCGCCAACCGCCGCTGGCACGAGAGGCCCTTGCCAGGGGCACACCCGTGCCAGACGGTCGAGGTGAGACACATGACTGTCACCAGGGCGCGCAACGCTTCCCAGCGACACGAGCACGGTAGATCTATGCCCTTCCCCGGTCCACCGCTGTCTCCTACTCAGCGCTCTCGCCAAGCGAAACTAAGGTTGCCCGCTGAAGGGGAATTCGAGCCTGTTCAATGGGTGATCACCCATTCGCGCCTGGAGAACGCCCCGTACATAGGGCGCTCGTGGCCACCGGGGGCCTCCAGGGGCATGAATCGTCGGTTGTCCGGTGAACCAAAGAGCAGGTCAGATCGGTGGGTGATCACCCACCAACAGCAGTGAAGCCTCTGCGCGTTGCTGGCCAGATGACAGCCGACTCAGAGCCCGAGGGAGGACTCGATGCGGACGGCCAGGCGGTTGGTGAGCGCAGCCACACGCTCCAGCACCTCCAGGTCGCCATCGCGCGACCACGAGGCCAGGTACGGGATCGAATAGCCCGAGGTGTCGAGGCCCAGGGCGCCGCAGGTGGACATGGCGATCGACTCGACGACCAGCTCCTCCTCGGCGCGGCTTAGCGAGGCTTCGGCGTCCCCGGTCTCGCGCTCCTCGGCGACGAGGGCGTGGCCCAGCTCGTGGACCCACGTCTTCACGCGCCCGTTGGGCTTGGAGGCGGCTGAGAGCTTGAGCTGGCGGGTGTCGCGCCGATGAGAGCCCTTGGCCCCGCGCGGGAGGTCATCCGTCACCTCGACCGTGTAGCCCAGCTCCGTGGAGAGGGCCATGAGGGCATCCTCGTGCTCCTGTAGCTCGTCGCCCTCGACCTCGACGACAGGCGGGGCGAGGGGCACGGGCTGCGCAGGCTCCGGGAGCGGATCGACCTGGTTGTCGGAGAACACCGGGGCGAGCACGAAGTAGCGATGAGGCTTGGTGGCCGGGTCCTCGCCTTCCTCCTTCCACTTGTCCATCGCCGTCTTGCTCGGGTCGCGCGGGGCCCAGATGCGGATGGAGGTCTCGCCCTTGCGCACGGCGTAGCCCAGCTCGTCACGCCACTTCCTGAGGCTCGCCACGCGCGAAGCGTTGGGATCCTGCGAGGCGATGAGGAGCTGGTTGTGGAAGGAGTAGCGGTGGAAGCGCGTGCGGGTGGCGAGCCACGCCATCCAGCCCTCGGACGAGAGCAAGGCATCGACGGACTGCCGCACGAGCTCGCGCTCCTTGGCCCGCTTCTGGGCGCGCTCCTCGTCGGTGAGCCTGGGGCGCTTGCGCGAGCCCGAGCGAGGAGACTCGCCCTCAGGCGCGGTGCCGGGCGCCACGTCGGCAGCGCCTCCCACGGGGAGCCCGTCCGTCTCCCCGTCGCCGAGCGGGCGAGCCGGCACCTCCAGAGCCTCGACGTCGGCAGTTGGGAAGGCCGAGTACGCGGTGCCGACCAGGCCTGTCGCGGACGCCACGCTCGCGCGCGAGCGCACGGCCATCCCAGTAGCCCCGAAGTCTGTGCCCTGCCCTCTCCCCATGGGCCGAGTGTGGCCCGGCGATCGGGGCCCGAGCGGATCTCCGAAACGGCGGATTCCCCAGGCACCTTGGGCGATCCGGGCCTCTCACCAGAGCGGGCCCCTTTCACGAGGGGCCCGCCAGGAGTCACGTCAATGTTCAAGACCGAGCTTAGGACGCGCACGCGGGGCGCATGCTCCCCCGTCCAAGGTGCCAAAGGCGCTCAGGAAGGCCGTGTTGCTGGCACCTTCGAGGCGTGGGCGACGCTCCTCTCAGACCCTTCCTGCTCGCGGGCATCGACCCTGGCCTGGCCTCGGGCGCCTTCGTCGTCCTCGGGCGCGAGGAGCGCGGGCGGGACTGCGTGCTCGCCGCTGTCTCCCTGGTCGAGAAGGCCTCGGAGCGCAAGGCGGCGCTCGCAGCGGCCGGCGCCATCGCCCGCTCGCGCAAGGGGCGCGTCGATGAGGACTTCCTGGCCGCCGACATCCGGGCCCACGACTGGCTGCACCGCTTCCGCATCGCCCTCGACCCCATCGAGCGCCGGCACGGGCCCATCGAAGCGTGGGCGATGGAGTCGTTCGTCGACCAGGCCCAGCACGCCGGGCGCAACATCCGCAACCGCTGGCAGGCGCCCTTCCTCATGGGGCTGCTCGTCGCCGAGCTGGACCGCCGTGGCGCCAACGTCGTCAACGGGCGCCTGGCCTACCAGGCCGCCAACGTCGTCATGCGCCAGGCCAAGGGGGACCTGGCCCGCCTCAAGGCCCGCCCACGCGGCACCAAGCGCGTGGTCCTGCTCCCCGGCGACGAGATGATCACCAACGACCACCAGCGGGCGGCCCTGGCGCACGCCCGAGCGCACTCCGCCGCGATGCCCCGCCCTCCGCGTCGTGAGGGCATGCTCCTGGCTGAGGCCGCCTGACAGGGGACACTCTGGGCTCGCGGCGGCCCGACCTCGTCAAGGGTCCCGAGTTCGCTCGCTTCCCTCACCTCCGGGGAGTGTGATACCGATGTTGACTGCAGGTGAGCTGAGCACCGCCCCCGACCGAGACGAGACATGAGCATGGCACCGACAGCAGAGGCATCCACAGCGCCCATCCCGCATCGCCCCCTGACCTTCGCCGAGCTGGCGCGCCAGCGGCTCGCGGCGGCTGTGGATGGCCCCTTGACCCTGCGCCAGGCACGTCACCTCAACCGCCTCGCCACCGCCCTGGGGACCGCCAGAGGTCGCGGGCTCGAACACGTCGCCCACGACGCCATCGCCTACTGCGCCCGCATCGGGCGCTGACCCACCCCGCTCGCTGGACTGCTCGCGCGGGCCTCAGATGGCAGTCTGCCACTTGGCCAAGTGGCACTTGCCGATCCGCCACTGAGACATCAGTTGCGCTTCGTCGCACCATCACTTTCCCTTGCGGGCCATGGGCCGGCCACCGGACAGGCGCGACAAGGACATGCTCTACTACCGCGTCGTCGAGGGCCGCACCCTGGCGGAGATCGCGCGCATCTGTGAAGTCTCTCCTCGGCGCGTGGAGCAGCGCCTGCATGAGGCATGGGGCCTCTTCGGAGTGCCGGTGGCCGCTAAGGAGCGCAATCGCCAGCGCCACTCCGCCGCCCGCAAAGCCGAACGAGCGGTGGTGCTGGGCTCGCTCGCAGTGGAGAAATCGGCGCCCCCTGATGAGTGAGGCATCATCAGGGAGTTCAGCGTGTGCATAGCGAGACGGCTGCGGCCACCCGGTGATTTCGTGGTTGATCTCCTCCGGGTGGCCGTCCGTCGTCCGGGGTGAGGCCTCAGAGGCGGCCCACAGCTCGACAGTAGGCCTGACCTCGCACAAGGGCAGCCAGGCAAGAGGGCCGCATCCGTCTCTGTCCTGCCAAATGCCCGAGGCCAGCTCCCTGCTACCTTGGCCCGCCGGGGCGAGAGGAGAGGTGATGGCAGCACACGACGTGCACGACGGCTGCTTTGCTCCGGGCTCGATGCTGCCACGCGTGATGCTGGAGCGGCGTGTGGCGCTGCTCGCCGGCCAGCGTGCCCTCGTGATCGGGGCGCTCAACCCCCTCAACTTCATTGGCTCGACCCGCAACGAGGCTGCCCGCCGAGAGCCCTTCACCCGCCTGTGGCACACAGGCGTCGCCTGGGAAGTGGCCTTCTACGAACCTCTCGCCGTCGTGGAGGCGATGCTCAGGCGCGTGAAGGCCATGCACCGCCAGGCCCACGGCGTGCTCGGCGAGGACGTCGGCCCCTATCCCGCCGGCACGCCCTGGGCCGCCGACATGCCGGACCTCATGTGGTGGACGATTGCCTGCTTCGCTGACTCCGTGGAAGCACTCCACCTCCTCCTCGTGGGACCGCTCTCGGACGACGAGCAGGAGGAGTTGTGGTGTGACGGCTTCCGGCGCCTGGGGCTCATGTACGGCGCGCCCGAGTGGGCGCTGCCCGAGAGCCATGCCGGCTACCGCGAGCGCTTCGAGGCGGACTTAGCAAGCCCCATGCTCCATCTCACCGACGAGGCCCGCAGCTTCGGGCGCTCGATCGCCCTGGAGATACCCATGGGCCGCCCTGCCGAGCTGACCATCCGGCACGTCCACAACCTCGTCCTCGTCGGGTCGCTGTGCCCGAGTGAGCGCGCGGAGTTCGAGATGTCCTGGAGCCGCTGGCACGAGGCCCTGTTCCAGGCCACCGCTCTCTCCGTGCGTCTCGGGGCGCCTCACCTGCCGCGCCGCTGGACGAGAGGGCGCTCCGCACGCGCCTTCGGCTGGCCCGCCGCGATCGAGAAACGGCGTCTGGCCAACGGGGAGCCGACGCCGCAGCTCCCGCCTCTCAAGAAGGCGGGCTCTCCTCGCGCCCGTGGGCGCGCTCCCGTTGCCCCCGGCGCTCACGACACCTGAGGCTGAGAGTCAGGCGTCGCTCGCCGCGCGAGCAGCCTCATGCTCGGCGGCCCAGGCGCGCAGGGAGGCCAGCTCCCGCTCCTCACCGGGCCTCAGCTCGCCCTCGCGATCCTGGAGCGTGCGCAGGCGTGAGAGGTTGCCTCGGACCTTCCACGCTGGATAGCGCTTGCGGGGCCCTCCTCGTCCGGCGACGCTGCCCATGTGGCGATCGTAGCCACGAGCACCGACGCCGGACGGTTGATGCCTACTTCTTGCGCTTCGCCGGCTTGCTGGGCTTGCCCACGATCCAGAACTTGACCGTCTCCGTCTTGGAGGTGCCGTTGGCGTCCGTGGCGGTGATCTCCAGGATGTAGGTGCCGGGCTTGAGGGCCTTGCCGCTCGTGGCCTGTGCCACCACGCTCGCCAGCGTCAGCACCTGCTTCCCGGCGCTCTTGACGCCCCTCGGCTTCGAGGAGGCACCACGCTTGGACGAGATGGTGGCCGTGTTGCCCCCCGCAGCGCCCTGGCCGCTCCCGGTCCAGACCGGCAGGTAGGACACGGACTTGTCGCCACGGCGCAGCGGGCACGAGGTCCAGGAGCGCGAGCCCTTCTCGCGCAGGACCGCGTACTTCACTGTCGAGGCGGCGCTGAGGTCGAAGGTGACCGTGAGGCCCTTGCTGCCGCTGCCCCCGAGGTCGAGGGTCGAGGGCGCCACGCAGCGGTGGTCGATGGCGAGGCCTGAGATGACCGGGACGGGGCCGGCGACCACAGTCGTGGTCGTGCCTCGGCCCGTGGTGCCTTCGCTCGCCTGCGGGGCCGGGATGACCGTCACGGGGCTGTCCTCGACGGACGAGCCGGCGGCGTTCGTGGCCGTGACGACCACGCGCAGGTCCTTGCCGGCGTCAGCGCTCGTCACCGTGTAGGTGGAGGCGGTGGCACCTTCGATGTCCGTGCATTCCGTCCCCGAGGGCGAGCAGACCTGCCACTGGTAGGTGTAGGCCGGAGCGGGGAAGCCGCCGAAGGTGCCTGTCGAGGCTGTGAGCGTCGAGCCTTCCTGTGTCGGCCCCGAGACCGCTGGGCCTTCTGGCCCTTCCGTGCCCGAGGGGGCGATGCCCGCCACCGCGCTCGTCCTGCGGGAGGAGCTGGGGAGGGCGCCTTCTGCGTTCGTGGCCGTCACCAGCACGCGCACGTAGTAGCCGTAGTCGGTGCTCGCCAGGGTGTACGTCGTGCCCGTGGCCCCGGCGATGTCCGTGCAGCCCGGCGCCCCATCGGGCGTCACGTCAGAGGGCTGAGTGGCCGTGAGGCAGTCCTGCCACTGGTAGGCGAGGGTGGGCACCGGGTAGCCGGTCCACGTGCCTGTCGAGGTCGTCAGCACCTGGCCGACGGTGGCCGTGCCGGTGATGGCCGGGCCCAGCGTCAGCTCTGGGGATTCGCCCAGGATGTCCCCCGTGGGGGCTGAGGTCGAGCTGGAGTGCCCGACGCTGTTGGTCGCGGTCACGACCACCTCGACGGCCTCGCTGTAGTCCGCGTCCGGCAGCACGTAGGTGCTGCTCGTGGCGCCGGAGATGGCCGTGCAGGTGCCTCCCGAGCAGAGCTGCCATTCATAGGCGTAGCTCGGAGCCGGGGTGCCCGTCCAGGTGCCTGTGGAGGCCGTCAGCGTCTGGCCGATCTTGGCCGTGCCGGTGATGGCTGGGGCGACCGTCACCGCCGGGGCAGCGCCTGCGATGGGGCCGGCTTCGCCCGAGGTCGCGGTGGACTGGCCCACGGAGTTCGTGGCCGTCACGGCGACGATCACCTCCTTGCCGTAGTCGGAGCCACCGAGGACGTAGGTGCTCGACGTGGCACCGGAGATCGTGGAGCAAGTGAAGGCCACGCAGCTCTCCCACTGGTAGGCGTAGGTGGGCGTCGGGTAGCCTCCCCAGGTGCCGGTCGTGGCCGCGAGGGTCGAGCCGACCACCGCCGTGCCCGAGATCGTGGGGGCTCCAGTGTCGCTTGGCCCGAGGCCAGCGATGGTCCCTGATTCGAGCGAGTCCCCGGACGAGGTGCCCTTGGAGTTCTGCGCCGTGACGACGGAGCGCAGGGTGTCGCCGTAGTCGGCGTCGGTGAGGGTGTAGGTCGAGGAGGTGGCCCCGGAGACGTAGGAGCACGTGCTGGCAGCGCAGCGCTCCCAAGCGTAGGTGTAGGTCGGCGTCGGTGCCCCTGTCCAGGTGCCCGTGGAGGTGCTCAGCACCTGGCCGACACGGGTCGTCCCCGTGACGACAGGGGAAGTCACGAGGGCTGGGGCTTCTTCGCTCGTGGCGACGATGGGCGTCCCTGCCGAAGTCTCCGATGCCGAGCCGGCGAGGTTGGTGGCGGTCACAGTGGCGCAGACCTTGTCCCCAGCGTCAGCGGCCTGCAGGGCATAGGTGGACGACGTGGCGCCGGAGATGGCCGTGCTGGTGGAGGTGCATGCGGAAGACGTGCCCCGGAGCCACTGGTAGGAGTGGCTCGCCACTGAGCCTCCGGTGAAAGTGCCATTCGTGGCCGAGAGGGTGTCCCCTTCAGCGAAGCGCCCGGACGAGGTGGTGTCCGTCACGACTGGGGTCGGGGTGTCCGCTGTGTAGGTGCGGGCGGCTTCGTTCGCGGCGACGCAGAACGAGGGAGATGAGCAGGAGACGAACGTCTCTCCTCCACCGAACGATTCAGGGTCAGACCAGGTGGAGTCATCGTAGGTCACGGCTTCTCCTTCGCCTCCCACCGCCACGCAGAAGGTGGATGAGGTGCAGGAGACGCCGCTGAGAGGCCCTTCTATGCCTACGACGGTGTGTTCTGACCAGGAGGACCCATTGTAGGTCATGGAGGTGGCACCACTGCCCACTGCCACGCAGAAGGTGGTCGAGGTGCAGGAGACGGACAAGAGGGCCGCTTTGGGCGCAATGGGTTCCGGTGCGGACCAGGCTGAGCCGTTGAATGTCAGGGCTTCTCCTTCGCCTCCCACCGCCACGCAGAAGGTGGATGAGGTGCAAGAGACGTAGTTGAGTTCGTTGGCGTCTATGTGCTCCGCCGACGTCCAGGCGGAGCCGTTGAAGGTCAGCGCGACTCCTTCGCTTCCCACCGCTGCGCAGAAGGACGACGACGGGCAGGAGACGGAGCGGAGCTGGACTGGGGCGATGTGCTCTGGCACAGACCAGGTGGATCCGTTGTAGGTCAGGGCGTTGGCTTCGCTGTCCACTGCCACGCAGAAGGAGGACGACGGGCAGGACACAGCCATCACTTCGAAGCCGTTTCTGTAGGGGATGAGACTGACAGAGGGGGCCCAGGTGGACCCGTTGTAGGTCCGGGCCGCGTTGCCCCCGACCGCGACGCAGAAGGACGAGGATGCACAGGACACCCCGTGCGCGTTCCAGTCCACTTCTTCACCGCTTTCTTCAAGCCCGTAGCCCGACGACCAGCTACTGGAGGCCGGTGGGGTGAGGTCTTCTATCCCCACGACGCCGGACGAGCCCGCGTAGCCCTCGTCTGTCGAGCCGGTGAAGATGGCAGCGATCTGGATATCTCCGTGTTGCGTGGATACGGCGTTGGTGTGGCACTGGGCCTGGCCAGTCGAGGTGTTGACAGCGACGGCTTCGCACCCGCTGATGGTCCCTGTCCCTTCTTCGGTGAAGGAGACTGTCCCTGAGCTCGGGACAGGGGAGACCACCGCTTCATAGGTCACAGCTCCGCCGTGCACCGGGTGGTAGTCAGAGGGGGTCACGGATGTCGTCGTGGCGATCTGGGCCCACTGCACGAGGATGCGCCCGTTGTCACCGTTCTCGGTGATGTAGCCGTTGCCGCCGGCTGCGGGGATCGTGTCGTAGGCCACGTTGGAGGCGTCCAGGGCTGGGTCGAGGTAGTCGCTGCCGCCTCCGCCACCCCCGTCGCCATCGCTTTCGTCGTCGCCACCGGCTCCTCCGCCGTAGTAGCCGCCACCGCCACCGCCACCCGAGCGCGAGTAGGGGCTGTTGGTCGAGCTGCCGCCTTTGCCGAAGGCCAGGCTCGTGGCCGGGCCTGTGCCCGAGCCTCCAGTCTGCTGGTCGCTGCCGCCGGCTCCTGGGGAGCTCGACGTGGCGCCTCGTCCCCCGCAGCCGCCGCCGTTGCAGACCCCTTCAGTCCCAGTCAGGCCACCGTTGCCACCGGCCGCATAGGGGCCTCCGCCTCCGCCTCCGCCGGCCACGATGGCTGTGGTGTTGGCATCATCGGGCGCGAACACGTAGGAGCCACCGCCGCCTCCAGAGCTGGAGTTCCAGGGAGCCGAGCCCGTGGAGCCCCCGCCGCCGTAGCCTCCCGCCGCGCCTGCTGAGGTGCCCGTGTCGAAGCCTCCTCCACCTACAGCCAGTTTGAATTCCTCGCCGGGGAACACGGAGGTCGTGGCCTGGACCGAGCCGCCGGTGCCTCCGCCTGTGTTGGAGCCGCCTCCGCCGGTGCCTCCGCCTCCGGCGGTGACCATCCAGGTCACCTGCGAGACGCCGTGGGGCACGATGAAGGTCTGGGGGGAGCCCGTCTCCTCGTAGTCAAGCGTGCAGGTCCCTTCTTCCGAGCACTCCTGGTAGGGATCGACCGTGATGGCGTAGAAGCCCTGGTTCGAGCCGGTGGCCGCCGTGACATGCAGGGAGTCGCCCGTGGTGATGTCCCCCGTCACCGGGGTCGAGCCGTTCCACACTCGGTAGGTCTGGGTGGAGCCGTCCGTGGACTCAAGGGCCCGTTCGAGGCCCGTCACGGAGTTGCTGTCGGTGCCGGCTGCGCTCGTGAGGGTGATTTCGTTGCCTTCGCCATTTTTGATGGCGCTCACGTACTCGGCGCCGTAGCTGCCCGCTGAGCGGATCGCTGTGTCCGAGCTCTGCACCGCTGGGCCGACCAGCTCTGAGGACTCCGAGGACGATTGGGACGCCGTGTCCGTGGCGGTGACGACGACCGCGAGCCACTGGCCCTGGACTTCGTCCGTCACCTGGTAGGACGCGCTCGTGGAGTCCCCGCCGAAGATCGGGAAGCAGTCGCCGATGGAGTCGCTGTAGCATTCCTCCCACTGGTAGGCGTAGGTGAGCGGTTCGTTGTCGCTCGCCCAGGAGCCATCTGTCGTGGTCAGGGTGCTCCCCACGACGGGCGAGCCCGAGATGCTGGGCGGGATGCGGCTTTCGGGGCCGGCGGCGAGGGCAGGTGAGGCGAATGCGGCGAGGATGAGCACGGCCAGGGGCGCGCTGAGGAGGGACTTCATCAGTTTGGGCATGCGGCCAGAGTCAGGCCAAGAGGCTCTGGCATGGGCGTTTTCGTGTTGCTGCTGCGAGGGCGTCCCCGCTTGAGGCTGGGTTGCCCTCCCGCCCGATCGTCGGCGCAGTGGCTGCGCGGCGGCGCGCTCGAAAGGCGCAGGAAAGCGATCGATTGCTCACAGCTCTCGGCACCTCAGAGCACAAAGCGATCGAATGCGTACAGGTGAGCCCAGGGAGCCCTCTCCAGGAGAGCCCTACTGGGCAGAGGGGCCAGGGGCACTCCTGCCCATGAGAGGCCCATCTCTCGGGCACGGGCCGCTCGCCGTGGGGCCTCGTCGTCGGTGACGCCCAGGCGGCTCAGTGGACGGACACAGTGACTCGGGCCTTCGCGCTCGCGTACCCCGTGGCGACTGCGGTGGCCGTGAGCAGGTACGTGGCCTTGGAGCCGAAGTGCGACTGCTTGATGACCCTCGCCAGCGGCTCGCTCTGTGCTCCGAGGGCGCCGGCGATCCTGGACTCCTGCGCCTTGCCCAGCCAGAGGCAGCGCTTCTCCCCACGACGGCTGGGAGCGCCGCTCAGGCACTTCCCGCCTGCTCGGTGGCCCCTCCCCTCCCTCCTCAGGGACAGATGGATCGTGGCCACGGCGTTGAGGGAGTAGGCCAACCGAGCCCTCTTGTAGGACTTGGCCGTGAGAGTCGTCGGGCTCACCTTGAGCACCAGGTGGAGCCGCGCGGGAGGAGGGGTCGAGCCGGCGACCGGGCTCGTCGGGGAGGAGAGCCCGGTGGCACTGCCAGCGCTGTCGGTGGCCGTGACGGTGGAGCGGACGATGGCGCCGACATCGGCGGCCTGGAGGGAGTAGGTGGGCCCCGTGGGCCCAGGGATGGGCTGCCATGTGGCGCCTCCATCTGTGCTGCGCTGCCACGTGTAGGCGTAGGCCAGGTCTGAGCCCGTGAAGGAGCCGTTGCTCGTCGAGAGCACGTCTCCAGCCTGCACAGTCCCGGAGATCACGGGCGCGGAGGTGCTGGCCGGGGCCTGCACAGAGGGTTCCTGTGGGTGTGCCACCGGCACCACTGGCGCCAACGTCTGCGTCGAGTAGGCCACGGGGGACTCCGCGCCATAGGCCGCCTGGCTGTCCTCCGCCGTGACTCCCACGCGCAGGAGGTCGCCGAGGTCTCCTTCAGTCGGCGTGTAGCTCTGCGAGGTCGCGCCGGCGATGTCCGCGCAGGTGCTCGTGGAGCCCGAGGGGCAGCGCTGCCATTGGTAGGAGTAGGAGGTCGCTGCGGGGACGCCTGGGGCCGAGCCCTCTGCTTCTGAGCTGGAGATGGTGGTGCCCTCGACGGGGCTGCCCGTGCTCAGGGTCGGCGTGGCGGGCTGGCCGGGGGCGACTCCCGTGACGTAGGCCGTCACCGCTGAGGTGCTGGTGGCGGAGGTGCCCGTCCAGGCCCCTTGGGCGTTCGAGGCGGTGACCTGCACCTCCAGGTAGTGGCCCACGTCAGTGCTCGCCGGCGCGTGTGTCGAGTCGGTGCTCACGACGACAGCCGTGTTGCCGGAGCCCGTGTCGCAGTCCGGGGCGGTGCAGCTCAGCCAGGCGTAGGAGTAGGTGGTCGTGGCCGGAGTGCCGGGCGCGGACGTGCCACCGGAGGCGATCGAGATGGGCCCCGAGCTGCTGGCGGGGCTCGCGTCCGAGAGGACCGGGACTGAGGGAGTGGCGGGCGCGGTGCCCGTGACGTAGCCGGCTGACTCGGGGGAGTAGGCCGTGGCCGAGCTCACGGACCAGGCCCCGGTCGAGCTGGTCGCCGTCACGCCCACGCGCAGCCAGTCGCCGACGTCGCCTTCTCCCGGCGTGTAGGACTGCGAGGTGGCGCCGGCGATGTCCGTGCAGGTGCTCGTGGATCCCGAGGTGCAGTCCTGCCACTGGTAGGAGTAGGCCGGGGCAGGCGTCCCGGTCGAGCCCGCCGCAGCGGAGCTGGGCTGAGGGACGCCGTAGGCGGGGTCAGTGGGGATGGCTGGCATCGAAGGAGTCGTAGGGGCCGCGCCGGTGACGTAGGCCGTGGTGGCCGAGCTGGTGGTGGCCGAGATGCCGGTCCAGGCATCTTGGGCGTTCGAGGCGGTGACCTGCACCTCCAGGTGGTAGCCGATGTCGGCTTCCGTGGGCGTGTAGGCGGTGCCCGTGGCGCCAGCGATCGTCGTGGCGGTGTTGCCGTCCGAGGTGTCGCAGGCCGCGTCCGTGCAGCGCAGCCAGTCGTAGGCGTATGAGGTCGCGGCGGGCACCCCAGCACTGCTCACGCCGCCGGAGGCGATCGAGATGGGTCCCGAGCCATAGGCGGGGCTCGTGTCGGAGAGCACCGGGGCTGAGGGCGCGGCGGGAGCCACGCCGCTGACATGGCTCGTGGTCGGGGCCGAGTAGGGGCTCGGTGCTGAGGTGCCGCTCCAGGTGCCCTGGGAGCTCGTGGCTGTGTCCTGTGCGCGCAGGTGGTAGCCGACGTCAGCGCTCGTCGGCGTGTACGACGAGCCTGCTGCTCCAGCGATCGTCGTGACGGTGTTGCCGTCCGAGGTGTCGCAGTCGGAGGCCGTGCAACGCTGCCAGGTGAAGGCATAGGAGGAGGCCGCCGGGGTGCCCGTGGAGGTCGTGGCTCCGCTGGCGGTCTCAGTCACGCCGTAGGCCGGGGCTTCGCTTCCCCCGGAGAGAGCCGGGGCAGGAGGTGCCGAGGGGGCCACGCCGGACACGGCGGCGGTCTGCGGGGAGCGCGAGGTGGATGAGGTGGCCTCTGCCCCGCTCCAGGTGCCCTGTTCGTTCGACGCCCAGGCTGCCACCTGGAGAGTCGTGCCGATGTCGGCGGCGTCAGGCGTGTAGTCGAGGCTGACTGGTGGCGTGGGACTCGTGCCCGAGGCGCCGACACCCGTGGCTGGGGTCGTGCACTCGCCGGCGCTGGAGGTGGCGCAGTCGTACCACTGGTAGTGGTAGGTGGCTGCCGGGGAGCCGGCGCTGGAGATGGCCCCTTCGGAGATGCCCAGGGGTGCTCCGTAGGCTGGGGCCGTGGTGCTGAGGGTGATCGTCGAGGGCGCTCCGGGGGCGACCCCCGCCACGGCGGCGGTCTCGGCGGAGTGGACGACCTCGAACCCGTTGCCCCCGGCCGAGTCGGAGGCCCAGACGGCCACGCGGAGGTAGGCGCCCACGTCGGCCCCGCCTGGCGAGTAGGAGTAGGAGCCCGAGGTCGTCGTGCCACTGGCGCCTGCGATGTCCGAGCAGGTCGTCGGGTCTGTGGGCGAGGCGCAGCGCTGCCAGTGGTAGTGATCTTCCGTCTGCGCTCCCAGCCATGTGTCCCCTCCGCCTGTCAGCGCGCTCGTGGTGTCAGGCGTGCCCGAGATGACTGGGACCGCCGTGTTGCTGGGGGCGACGTTGGCCACCTGTGCTGTCGTGGCGCTCGTCCCAGTGGCCGAGCCGGCGCTGTTGGTCGCGGTCACGACGATCTCCAAGGTCGAGCCGACGTCTTCGTTCTGGGGCGTGTAGGCGCTCGTCTGCGCGCCGTCCGCCGTCCCCAGGCTGGAGCATTCGACTCCCGAGGTGCTACAGCGCTCCCACTGGTAGGCGTAGGCCAGGTCGTCGCCGCTCCACGTGCCTGTCGTGGCCGTGAGGGGCTGGCCATCGGTGGGCTCGCCTGAGATGGCTGGGGCTCCAGTGCTGGCAGGCACCTCGTCGGCGACGGGCCCGGTCAGCTCCGAGTCCGCGCTCGTGGCGCCAGCGGCGTTGGTGGCGGTCACGATGGCCCCCACAGTGGAGCCCACGTCGCCGCCTGTCAGGTGGTAGGTGGCGCTCGTGGCGCCGGGGATGTCCGAGCATGCCTCCCCAGCGCCGTCGCAGCGCTGCCATTGGTAGGAGTGGGAGATCGGCGTAGAGCCTTCCCAGGTGCCGGTGGTGACGGCCAGGGCCTGGCCATCGACATCCGTCCCCGTCACAGTCGGGAGCAAGGCCGCGCCGACGATCACCTGTGGCGTCGCACCTGAGGCCACGCAGAAGGAGGTCGTCGGGCACGAGATGGAGTACAGGCCGTTGTCAGGGCTGGAGCCGCCGTAGAGGTTGGTCTTCGCCCAGCTCGGCGCCCCGCCGGAGGGGTCTTCGGTCGAGAGGACGTTGCCGCCTCTATCGACGGCGCTGCAGGATGTCGCCGTCGGACAGGAGATGGCGTAGATGGCGAGCCCGCTGTCGATCGGGGCGAGCGCCCAGGCACTGCTCGCGGGGTCGGACGAGGTGACGACGGCGCCCTGGCTGTCGGTGGCGACGCAGAGGGTGCTCGTCGGGCAGGAGAGCGCCGTGAGGGGCTGGGCATCGACGCTGGTCGGCGCTGACCAGGTGCTCGTCGGCTGCGCGCTCGTGAGGACGTTGCCAGCGCTGTCGGTGGCGACGCAGAAGGTGCTCGTCGGGCAGGAGATGGCGGTGATCTGGTGGCCTTCATCGACGGCGACGATGTGCCACGTGCCGCTGGCCGGGGACGTGGAGTAGAGGATGTGGCCTGTGTCGTCCCCGGCGAGGCAGAGCGAGGCCCCGACACAGGTGATGGCTGTGATCGTGGAGCTGTCAGGCTGGCTCACTCTCCAGGCCGAGATGCTGTTCGCCGTGGGGTCCGTCGAGACGGCCACCACCCCGCCGTAGCCACCAGCGGCGCAGAAGGACGCGGAGGGACAGGACAGGACTTCCAGGTGCGTGGACGTCGATGTGGGGGCGCTCGCCCACGTGCCACTCGGGTCAGATGTCGTGATGATGTTGCCCGCCTCATCGACAGAGGCACAGAAGCTGGTGGTCGGGCAGGAGACGGAGTAGTACGGATCCTGCCCATCGACGGGGATCACTGTCCAAGCACCACTCGTCGGCTCCGTGCTCGTGAGGACGTTGCCGCCGGCGTCGTTGTCAACGGCGAGGCAGGAGGTGGCGCTGAGGCAGGAGATGCCCCCGATGACGTTGGCTCCATCGACGCGCTCCACTTCCCAAGTCGGTGTGGCGCTCGCCGGATCAGAGCTGGAGATGATGCCTCCGTCGCTGTCCCCGGCCAGGCACAGCGAGGTCGAGAGGCAGTAGGCGGAGTAGATCTCGCCGCCGCCTGAGTCGGTGGCCTCGCTGCTCCAGGAGGAGGCCCCACCAGTGGGGTCCGTCGAGGTGAGGATGTCCCTTTCCCCCGTGGCAATGCACAGGAGGGTGGGGCTGACTGTGCAGGACACTCCCGCGAGCCCTTCGGGGAAGCCCGAGGTGACGTGCCAGGCGCTGGTCGGGCCAGTGGGTTCCGTCGAGGTCATCACGGCCCCTCTGGTGGAGACAGCCACGCACAATGTCGTCGTCGGACAGCTCAGGGTGTCGGCGTAGAAGATGGCCGGGTACCCCACCACCTCCCAGGCGCCACTCGCGGGGTCCGTCGAGGAGAGGATGCTGCCGCTCTGGTCCTGGGCCACGCAGAGCAGGGTGGGGTCAGTGGTGCAGGAGATGTCCCCGGCTTCGATGTGGGCACCCCCATCGACCGGCGTCGTGACCCAGTCCGACGCCGAGCCCGTCGGGTCGGTGGAGACGACGATGCCCGAGATGCCCGGCCCGCCGGCGAGGCACAGGCTCGTCGTGGGACAGGAGACCGCCGTGATGCCACCCCGAGTGGTCACGGAGACCGATGCCCAGGCGCTCTCAGAGGGCTCCGAGGGAGCGGTCGAGTGGAGGATGTTCCCTTGGTCGTCCCCCGTGACGCAGAGGCTGCTCGACGGGCAGGAGAGGGCGTAGAGCCCGTTGCCCGTGCTGAAGGGTGCCTCAGTGGGGACGCTGGTCGGTGTCCAGGAGGTGGTGATGGTGGGTGCGTTGCCAGCTATCTGTGCCGTGACTGCCGACGTGGCCGTCCCCACTCCCGACGACCGGGCCGCGACGATCACATCGAGGGTCAGGCCGACATCGGCGCCGCTGACGACGTAGGAGCTGCCCGTCGCGCCGGCGATGTCCGAGCAGGCCTCGCCTTCCGCCCCGCAGAGCTGCCACTGGTACGAGTAGGAGATGGGGCCCGCCGAGGCCCAGGTCCCCGTTGTCGCGCTCAGCGTGTCTCCATCGGTCGTCGTCCCTGAGATGGTGGGCAGGGTGGCGTCGAGCGGGGTCGTCGAGGTGGTCAGCACGTAGTCGTAGCCGTAGGCGGTCCCTGAGGCGTCCTGAGCCGCGAGGCGGTAGTGGTAGAGGCTCGACGAGGACAGCCCAGGCAGCGTCTGGGTGACGCCGACGACGGACGAGCCCGAGCCGGCCTCCACCGGGGTCGTGCTGGAGCCGTAGGAGGTGGTGGGCCCGTATTCGATCCAGTAGGTGGTCTCTTCCTGGTTGGGGTAGATGCCGGCCGCGAGGGTGGCCGTGGTGCTCGTCGAGGAGGTCACGTACCCCAGGGACGAGGAGCCGGGCCCAGCCACGCCAGGCACGCCCTCGATGGCGCCCCCGCTGATGGAGCCGTTGCCCGTCGGCCCGTCGTAGCCCGTGCCGGCGTCGCAGAGGTAGCTCGCGCCGGGGTAGGCGCTGCAGCCCCCGTTGGAGCCACTGGTGATGTCATTGAGGGAGGAGGCGTTGGCGTAGTCCCAGGACGCGTCGCCGGCTCCAGCCCCGTCGGCCAGGAGCGCGTAGTACCCCGCCACCACCTGATCGGACAGGCTCGTGCCCCCGACGAGGACGAAGCCTCCCTCCTGACTGTCGTAGGTGTCCAGCCCCGTCCCAGGCGCAGCGTCAGCCGCCACGTCGGCGTAGGCCCGGCCCGAGCACCCGGCGTCGTGCTGCCAGGCGGGCTTCTCCTCGTCCGCGCAGCCCGAGCCCGCGCCGTCCCAGGCGACCTCTGAGACCCCGCGCCCGCCGGGAGCTGGGCTCTGCGCCAGGCTCGTGCCGCCGACGGCGGTGACCGTCGGGAGAGCTGCCGGCCAGGAGGTGTCGTCAGCGCCTCCGTCGTAGCCCTGGTCCCCTGTCGAGGCCACGACGCCCACTCCGGGGAAGGTGAAGGAGCTCGCTGGAGGGGCTTCGGACGCTGGCCCCGAGGCGGTCCAGGAGTTCGAGATGTCGGTCGCGCCGAGGGAGGCAGCCTCCGCCTCGGCGACTTCCAGGTCGGCGAGGCTGGCTTCGTGGGCCTGGACAAGGACTATCCGGCAGTGGGGACAGGTGGCTGACACGGCGTCGAGGTCCAGGGCCTGCTCCAGATCCCAGTCGGTGTTGGAGGATGCCTCACTGCTGCCACCAGCCTGGTTGACGATCTCCAGGCAGCCTGAGGCGATGGTGCAGGCGGGCAGGCCGAAGTAGGAGCGGTAGTGGGCCAGGTCGCTCGCGGCCTGTGGGTAGCCGTAGGCATCGACGATGCCGATGGTCTCCCCGCTCCCTGCCGACGCCGACAGGGCGGTCAGGTCATACGCCTGCTGGAGGTAGCCAGGGGTGCCGACTGCGGGCGCCTCGGTGCTGGAGGGTTCGCTCAACGGGGACGCCCCCAGGCCCGTCAGGGCTCCGAAGGCCGTGCCCTGTCTCGACAGCGAGCGAGCAGCCGGGGGCCTGCCTCTCAGCGGCTGGCCGGTGGCCTTGCTGGTGAGCACCTGGGCCGCACAGGTGGCCATCCTCGGCCCTGCTGGACCGCAGACGTCCCGGCTGGAGACGCCAGACACGCTGGGCAGGCCGGTCAGCGCCTGCTCGGTCAGCGCCTGAGGCGAGGTGGCGAAGGACGGGCCTGCCAGGCAGAGGGAGGCAGCCGCTCCGACCGCGAGCGCAGCGGCCAGGCGCCGCCCCATGTGATCCACCTTGAGCACGATGGCTCAAGGTTGCGGGCCCACCGAGCGGGCACACCGATATCTCCCAGCAGCGACCCGCTACCGGCCCTGTCAGGCCGTCAGGCGCCACTCAGGCGACGAGCTTCGATGCCTGGGCCTTCGAGAGCTTCTTGCCCGCTCGCCAGTCCAGAGGCGCCTCGGGGAAGCACACGGAGCACAGCGTGGGGCCACAGGCATCGACAGCCTGGGCTTCGTCCCTGCCCGACAGCTCGGGCAGCCAGCCGAAGGTGGTCGTCGGGCGACAGGTCGAGCAGTGGAGCGACGAGTGGATGTGCCCGCTCGACGAGGTGACGAGGAAGTAGCGGCTCCAGCCGGTGTAGAGCTGTTCGGCCTCGGCGATGTCGGACAGGGCGGCGGCGATGGCCTCCTGGATCTCGCCGTGCTCGCGCAGGGCCTGGCCGGGGGTGGTGCCGGCGGTCAGATCGCGCTTGTCCTGGTCCATCGCCTCCAGCACGCCGAGCGCGTCCTCGAACGTCCGAGGCGGGCCCGAGAGGTCACGGGCGAACCACTGGCTGCGGCTGGCGTAGCCCCGCCGGAAGCCCGCGAGGCGCATGATCGAGTCCTCCTTCCAGCCCGCCTTCTGCTGGAGCTTGGCGAGCTCGTGGTGCCTCGCGGCCTGTGCCTCATCGTGCTCCTTGGGATCGACTGCGCTCATGGGCTGAGCGTAGGCAGGGCCTGGGCTGGGATGGCGCTCTTGGCGCCGGGGTACAGGGCGTGGCCCCTACGCCCGTTGCTGAGCCCTACTTCCCGTCCTTCTTGGCGCGCCGTTTGGCGAAGCGCGGCGGGATGTGCTCGAACGACTCGCGCCGCTCGCCGGGCTCCAGGCGCAGGGAGAACTTCGCGGTCGTGCTGCCGCGCCCCACCTTGTCCTCGTAGGCGAGGAATTCACGGGCCGAGTCGCGCTGGTGGACGAGCAGGCGATCCGCTCGCGTCATCTGCCCCGCCATGCGCCGGGCCCAGACCGCGCCGCCCGGCATCGAGATCTCGCCGTCATCGCGCGGGCCTGACACCACGTCCTGGGTGCGCGTGAGCAGCGCCCGGCAGGCCTCGCGGTAGGGCTTGTCCTGGTCCCACAGCTCCTCCTTGCGCCGTGCGCGCGACACCTTGTCCGCCTCGCGCGAGGCCGCGAGCCTCTTGGCCTGGGGTGACGGCACGCCGTAGAGGATGGGGCCCTGGGCCTTGGCCGTGGCGACGATGCCGGCCACGATGGCCCAGGCCTGCTCGGTCTGTGGCCACCACAGGGCGATGCGCTTGTCCATGTGGCCAGCGCGCTCCTCCATCCCCTGGGCACGGGCCAGCTCGCCGCGCTGCCAGGCGTGCGCGTCCTGCGTGCTCGTGAACAGGCGGTAGCCCTTGGCCCGCGAGCCGTGGCCCTCGGTCCCCAAGGGCAGAGGGCGCTCAGGGTCGGCGCGCCGCAGCTCCTTGATGAGCTTGCGGAAGGCCTGCCCGCCCCAGCGCAGCGCCTTCGTCTGTGTGCCTGAGGCGACGGCTTCCTCCTCGGCGAGGGCCAAGATGCGCAGGACGCTGTGCTCAGGCTCGATGTCGGACTCCAGCGAGGGCAGGGCGTTGTGCAGGATCTCTCCGCGCAGCCAGTGCTCGTAGAGGGCGTCGAGGCCCGCTGGTGCCCAGTCGGGGCGCGGGAGCAGGGCGCGGCGCTCGTCGAGGGAGGCGGCCAGGAAGCGCTCCACGGCCTCCTCGTCGATGGTCTCGGCACTGTCGCGCTCGGTCTGGGCCCGGGCCCGGAGACGGGCCTGGTTGTCGCGGGCCTCCTCCAGCGTGCCGAGGCGGTAGCCACTGTTGTCGCCGTAGGAGATGAGCGGGATCATCAGGCGGTGGGCGAAGTCCTGGAGGGCGTCGCGGTCTGACGACTCGCGGTGGGCCCGGGGCTTGTGCTCGCCCTTGCCCCCGGCCAGGCGCCAGGCGTCCTCGTCCACCTCGGCCTCCAGGGCGCTGGCCGTCTTGGCCTCGCCTTCGCCGACGAGGCGGCGCCAGCGGTGCAGGTCGAGGTGGAAGTGAGCGGCGTCAGAGGCGAAGGGATAGACGTCGTGGCCGTCGAACGGCGCCGAGGGCACGTCGAGGCCTTCGACGCTCGTGCGCGCGATGAGGCAGAACGCCTGTGGGGAGAGCCCCTGGCGCCGCGCGTCAAGCGGGCGTTCGACCCGCTTGCCGTAGGGGCCGCGATAGGGGGCCAGATAGCCCGGGTTGGGCTGGAGGCCGAGGCGCATCGAGGCCGGGATCTGGCCGCCTGGCGTGCCGGAGGGCTTGCCGTGTGCGGGGGGCTGTGGGTGCGGAGAGGCCATGGTCGTAGTCCCGAGCGTCGGGCACGCTCGCCCGACACGCCGAACTTACGCCCGGCTGCGCTGCCTGTGAGGTTTTCGCATGTGGACGGCCCTGACGACTGGCGCCGCAGCGGAGGCCGAAGCGAGAAGTGCGCAGGGCGTGAGACTCGCCGTACTCTCAAGCCACATAGGACAGCCCCTCATCACAGGCTGTCCACCCTAAGCAGTCCCATTGGCGAGCGGCCCCCGAAGTTTCCTCAACACAGAGACCGGGGCCGCTCCGTCGTTAAGTCGCGTGGTAGAGGACGGCGTCGGTCGCCGGCGAGGCGGCACTCTCAGCGGGCTCGGTCACACCCCGATCCATATCGGCGCCTGCGGATGTGCTCGCCGGGGAGGGCGCCGCTACGCCCGCGCTGGGCGAAGGGGCTTGCCCTTGAAGTGGGCCGCCACCTCCAGCTCGCGGCACCAGGCCCGGCCACGCAGGCCGCAGGTGCGGTGGCGAGATGCTGGCTTCGCTCGGTGCGACTCTGCCGGGCGCACGTGGGCGACGGCGTGGGCCACCGGCGGGGCGAGCCCGAGGGCAGTCTGTGCGCGCGACTCCGCCGGCGAGGCGAGCGGCAGGGCGATGTTGATGACGCAGAAGAAGATCAGGGCCAGGAACAGCAGCGGGCGCACGACGTGGTTCTCGAAGGGAGAGTCGGTGGTCATGCGCAGGCCCTTGGGCAGGAGGAACCAGCGCGCTCCGATGCGCTTCCTCTGCCCGTCCTCGCGCTTGCCCTGGCCGTCTTTGATGAAGGGCCAGGGCCACGGGACCGGGACCTTGGTGCAGGAGTCCTGGATGAGGTGCGCCGTGTAACCGAGCGCGACCGAGCACATCACCAGGGGCAGGATCGAGGGGATGGCTCCCCAGAGCCAGTGGGCGAAGGTCGAGATGTCGAAGGTCGGCACGAAGGAGACGAGGGCGTGGACGGGCACGAGCACCTGCGCGGCGATGAAGGCCAGGACGAGGGTGAACACGGCGTAGATGGGCACGCACAGAAGCGTCCAGCCGACCATGAACAGGGCCGAGTGCGTCCCCCCTCGGTGGTTGAGGACCGAGCGCGCGAAGTGGCCCACGATGCGGGGCGGGACGGAGAGGTACCAGCCGAGCAGCCTCATCACGTGCCCGAGCATGCTGTGGCGTCCGAGGAAGTCCTGGCCCACGAGGTAGCCGTTGCTGATGAGGCTGGCGGGGTGGTCGATGTCCGGCAGCACGCCGGCGATGGAGCCGATGACGACTCCGGGGGCAAGCTCAGCCGGCGTGATGCCGAGGCCCAGGAAGTGCGAGGCCACGGGTGCCACTGCGGCCACCGCCAGCGCCCCTCCGACCGCGTGTGTCTTTCCCATCATCGCGTCCCGAGGGTGCGTCCGGTCGTCCACACCCGCCGCGATCTCGCATGGCCTGCTCGGTGACGAGGCGCCGTCGAGGCGACGTGGGCCCGTGATCGAGGGCGTGCCAGGGCCGCCCCTCGTCAGGAGGTCAGTCACTGCCTGTCAGGCAGGGCGCGCAGCGCTCAGTCAGGCGGCGGCGGGAGGCTCGGGCTCGCCTGTGCCCGGCGTCTCGCGCACGAAGGACAGCTCGCCGCCGCAGTCAGGGCAGGAGCGCAGGCCGAGGCCCAGCGGGAACAGGATGCGGCAGTCGTGGCAGGCCAGGCCCGCCTCGCTCGGGCGCACCTCGGGCTCGCCGGGCTCGTTGCTGATGAGGGTCAAGCGGACCATCCCCCGACGATGCCACTTGCCGCTGACGGGACGGCCTGAGCTCCGTTGGCGCCCAGGAGGCTGCGGGCGACGCTGCCGGCCACAGCCTCCAGGTTGGCGACGTAGTTGGCCCTGGCGTCGAGTTCGGTGAGGCAGTTGTCGCAGCGGTACATGCCCCTTGCCAGGCGGTCGCTGCGCGTCATGCGCCCGCTCTTGACGTGACCGCACTCGGAGCACGTGCGGTGGGCGTCCGTGAGGGCCGACCAGTCATGGGCGCGCTGCGAGCAGCGGAAGGCCCACCACAGGGAGATGGCGCCGAAGCCGGACTCCAGGATGAGCACGCCCTGGTTGCCGGTCACGAGCGCCAGGACGCCGCCGATCAGCGTGGCTGCGTACCAGGCATGGACCCACAGCGGGGTCGTGTTGCGGGCGTGTCGGCGTGGCTGCATGGGCATCTCTCCATCCCCCTTCGAGGTCAAGCCAAGGATCTGCCGAGCACCGCCTTCCTCCCGGCTTCTCGCATATGGCGCGGGGCGCTGGGCCAGCCCACGGCGAGCCCCACGGCTCGTCGGCGACGAGAGGACGAAGGCCCCGAGGCGAGGCCCAGGCGCGCAAGCGAAGTCGCAGCAGGGGCCTCATCCGGGCGCATCCTCGGGCCATGGACGGCTCCATCCCCCTGCGCCTCGGCATCCGCGCCCAGCTCCTCCTGGGCGAGAGCGTCGCCACGGCCTCCTCGGCCCGCGCTCGTCGCGCTCTGGCCCTCGTTCTCGCGCCCTTCGCGGCCCTCTCCCTGGTGCCCGCGAGCGCTCAGGCCGCTGCCAGCGGCTGCACGTCCTCGGCGGCCACGTCCATCGAGGCCTTCTTCTCCGACCTGAGCCTCTTCGCCATCGGCATCGGCGGGGGAGGCGCGCTGCTCATGGTCGCCCTGGGCTCCGTCCTCATCATCTTCGGGCACACGCCCAAGCGGGCCTCTCAGGGCATGGACTGGATCAAGAACGCCGCCAAGGGGCTCGTGCTCCTGGCAGCGGGCCTGTTCCTCAAGTTCATCGTCCTCGATCTCGTCATCGGCGCCGCCGGCACGAACGGCCCGTCGTCCAGCGCCATCGCCTGCCTCAAGACGGGCGGAGGCAACATCTAACAGATCTAATGACGGGGTTCGTGACCGTGACACGGGCATCGTGACACGGTGGCGAGCCAGCGCGGAGGTGGGTCATAGAGGGGCGCCTCAGCCCGACTGGCCGCAACGCAGGCGGGGCGCCACTGTGGGCGCCCCATCCTTGCCTCGATGCAGCGCTGGTCAGGCGGCGAGGGCCAGCGGCTCCGCACGGCGGCCCGACTCGTCCTCCTCAGGCCAGGCGGCTTCGACCTCGGCCCACTGCTCGTCCGTCAGCTCGTCGGTCTGCCACCACGGGGCCTGGCCGAGCGCCCAGGGGCAGAAGCGCTCGATGCCCTTGCCCTGCGCGTCAGTGCCGACGATCTCGGCGCACCACTCGACGAAGTGGTTGACGTGCAGGCCGTAGCGCACGCACCAGGCATCCACCGTCCAGAAGGACGGGCAGGTGTCCTCGTTGCGCCAGCGATAGAGCGAGCGCCCATCCGATTCGCCGAGCGCGTGCCCGTTGAACAGGTAGGCGCCGGCGTCGTCAGCGTTGACGCGCATGTGCGTGTCCACCCAGGCGCACCACGCCTCGCGGTTGATGGCGTCGGGCGAGAGCGCCTTGCGCCTCTCCTCGCCCGGCGCCCGGCGGTGACGGATCTTGCGGCTCGTCCTGGGCCCGACGCTGGCCGGCGCCTGAGCCGCACCCGTCTCACCCGTGCTCGGGACGAGGCTGAGGTGACGAGCCGGGCGCTTGCCCGAGCCCTTGGTCTTCGAGGGCTTGGCGTTGGTGGCGCTGGCCTTGGCAGGCACAGGCGCTGTGGCGGTGCTGGGCATCTTGAGACCTCCTGGTTCGGTCTTGCTTGGAGAGGGCCCTGTGTCCGACCACCTGGCCCTCTGCTGTCCGTTGCTTGCAGCGTCACTATGGATCGACTGGCGGGAAAGATCAACTCGTCTACTCGTCCAGGCCGCCTCGCGCCCAGGGACACAGGGGCCAGACAGGAGAGACAGGTGAAGGCCTTGCCGTGCCGAGGCCACGCGGCCCGCACGCTCAGTTGTCGAGGGTCAAGTGAACGCGCAGCTCGCCCCCTGGTATACGAGGCCCGTTTCCACTAAGGTCCTCGCGCCTCCAATTGTCAACGGTGCGTCTGTGGGCGTGCCACCGTGGCGCTCACGAGACGGAGGACTCGCAGGCGGGGGCGCCACACCACCAAAGGAGTGGGCCATGCCCAAAGCAGCGCCGACCCTCGCCGATCTCCAGAGGGACGCAGATCGCCAGCGCGGGGTCGTCGAGAAGGAGACAGGCAAGCTGGCCCGAGCGGAAGCCCGTGTCCGCAAACGGCTCGAAGAGGAGATGGCCAAGTACCCCGGCACCGGCAGGGCGCCTCGGCCTGCCCGCGCTCGGGCGTCTGCGGCCAGTCCGGCCAGCGCAGCGAACGGCAGCGCCTCGGGAGCCTCGGGAGCCACCAGCAAGGCCAGGGGCCGTGGGGCCAGCAAAGCGGGTGGTCGTGGCGCAGGACGGCGCCCGCGACAGGCTCCGATAGAGGAGGCTCCCATCATCAAGGCGGTGCGGGCCGCGAAAGGGCCCATCGGCTCCATCGAGATCCGCAAACGGGCGGGCCTCCAGCAGAGGGACGGGAAGGTCGTCGGCAAAAAGCTCAAGAAGATGGTCGAAGCGGGACTGCTCACCAAGGCAGGCGAGCGGGACAAGACGACGTACAGCCTGGGCCCGAAGGCTTAGCGGGCGTCCGCAGCGGCGGCGTGGAGGGCGGTGGGGCCTGCCCTCCACCACCCGTGGTCGAGAGTCGCCCTCGCCCGACTGGCGAGCCCTGAGCCCTGCTACCGCTCGCGTGTGGCCTGCTGCTCGTCGGCGTAGTCCTCGCCGAAATTCATGGTGTCGAGAACCCACTGGGCGTCACGGTCTGACTCGACGCCCTCGTGCACGACCTTGCCGCCATCGATCTCCTTGATGCGCCACTTCTCGTGGCCGTCAGCCGGGTCGCGGTACAGCTCCTTCTCGAACGTCGCCGCTTCGCCGGCGGGGCCCACCTGGGCGGGTGGGTCGGGGTCTGGCTGGCTCATCGGGCGTGCCTCCTTGTCAGTGGCCGAGCTTGCGCTGCTCGGTGGGGATGTGGTGCCTGTCGTAGGCCGCGCGCAGGGCCTCGTCACGCCGATCGGCCTCCTCCGGCTCGACCTCGTGGCGCCTCGGGCCGTAGCCCTGTTCGGTGCGCTCGGACATCGCCTCCACGGCCCACTCAGCGGCCTCCACCTCATCGGGCAGTGCCGGCTCGACATGGACCGCGACGGGGCTTGTCACGACGCGGCCTCGGCGGGAGCCTGCGGCTCGACCTTGACGGCAGGCTGCGGCGTCTCAGAGTCCGTGTCGAGCTGATAGCCGTCTGCGGTCACGTCGAAGGCCACGTCGCGGTCGGCGATGACGCCCTTGAGGCCCCAGCCCTCGTCGCCGCAGTCGGCAGTCACGCGCCACCAGTCGCCGCGCCCTTCGTCGTAGCCCAGGGCCTCTAGCGCGGCCTCCAAATTCCACTGCAAGCGCTCGTCCAGCTCCTCGGGATCGAGCGGCGGGGTCACGTCGGGCATCGCTGGCTCCTTTCTGTGCTCTGGCCTCGCTCGTCGGGGCCGCCGGCGTCATCAACGACGCTGGAAGAAGGTAGCTGAGGCCAAGGGCGGCAAGGGCGCTGCTGGAGGCTCCGGCGTGGTGTCGAGTGGAGGTATGCCATGCGGGATGCGGCGCCCGTCGCACAGTCGCCGCCATGTACCAGACGAAGGACGGCTTCAATGTGGCCTTCTACTCGCCGGCGGCGGACGACCACATCGACCTCGACGTCTCGGGTGTGGTGTTCGAGGATGAGCGCGAGATGCGCCGCGAGGGCGCCATCGACGAGGTGCCGCCTTGCTCCCTCATCTACTGCGAGAGGGAGCAGAGCACCTGGTTCTGGCATCCAGGAGGCACCAGCCTCGCCGACGACGGCCCTGGCCACGGTGGCCTGTTGCTGCCCGTGAGCCCTCCAGCTCCCGTGTGAGGGAGAGGACGCCTCTGCACAGCAGCACGGCGTCGTCGCTCGACTCTGGCTTAGGGGCCATGCTCGAATGGGGCGTGGAGAGCGCCGGACGGGACTCAAACCCGCGAACCTCAACCTTGGGAGGGTTGCGCTCTATCAACTGAGCTACCGGCGCTTGGTGGCCCTCGTCGCCGTCGTCCTGACGACGCCAGGGCCGGCAGCGATGGTACCGGATCAAGGGCCTCTGAGCCAAGCCACCTCAGGGCGCCGGGGAGTGGAAGGCCCGGCAGGAACGTGCCACTCTGGACAGGCTCGTCTCGTGCCCCGCATCTGCAGCTACCCCGGCGCTGTGACGCGCCAGGCCTCCCCAGTGCCGGCAGTCGAGCCGTCCTCTGAGGCACGCGCATTCAGCCTCGGCCTGCTCGACGATCTGCGCGCCTGGCTGTGGGAGCTGAGCCTCGACCACCTCGACGACGAGGCGCTGGTCGGCGAAGGCCCCCTTGCCACGGACGGCCGGCGCATGGAAGTCCTGGAGCGGCTGGGCTGGGCCTTGGCCGAGCGCGCGGAGGCAGAGGAGCGCCCCGTGCCCGAGGTCATATGGAGGCTCATCGAGGCGATGGCGGGCGCCGAGCATGGCTTCGAGCAGGCGATCGTCGGGGCCGTTGAGTCCATCGACGTGCCGCCGGCGCCCACGCTCCCCGTCCCCTTCGGCGACGCTGGCGGGCTTGGCTCGTGGGCGAGCGCCCAGGAGGCGCGCGAGCAGGCGCTGGAGCAGCGTCTGGTGATGGCGCAGCATCTGCTGCACCAAGCGCGCCTCGCATGGCTCCCGAAGCTCGCAGACTCGTTCGTGGCCGTCATGGAGGCGGCCGTGAGCGACACCACGGCTGCCCAGGGCATGGCCAGCTTCGTGACGGCGGCGAAGGAGCTCCACGAGTTCCCAGCGCCGGCATGAGCTGGGGATGGCTCGTGGAGCGCAAGGATGACCGCAGGCCAGAAATCCTCGCCTTCCTCGAAGAGCACGGGGCGGCTCGAACGAGCGTCATTGCCGCAGCTCTGCGTATCGACACAGCGACAGCAAGGAGGTGGCTTTCGAGGATGGCGAGGGAAGGCAGCGTGGCGTCATCGAGGCTGTCTCAGCGAGATCCCACGCAAGTATGGGCCATGATCAGGGAGGCGCCGCGGTCTTAGCAGTCCCACCGAGGCGGTGGCCGAAGCTGCTATGCGCGAGTAGATCTGCGCGAGTAGATGGCAAAAGAAGAGGCTGGGAGCGGGATTCCGGCCTATAGCAGCCTGTCTATGTTCGTCGAGCGCGCTCCTATGTTCAGCGCCGAGGACTCTTTGACAACGTGGAGAGTCCGGCACGAGCGCATGCCACAAGGCAGCCTCTGGCCTCAGATGCCCGAGGACACCTCCATCCCCACCACGGACGCGGCAGACGAGCGCGCGAGCGCCGCTGTGCGCGTCCTGTGCGTGCGGGCCATGGAACTGGCGGTGTCGGCTCCGACTGCCCTGCGCCACTTCGTCCGCTACGAGGGCCTGCTCCTCGGCACCACGTCCTTCCACTCCCGCACCGGCGTCGAGGCTGACCCCGTGACGATGAGCGTCGAGAGGCTGTGGACTGCCTGGGAGCGCAAGAGCGCCGACGCAGCGGACGAGCTGGACGGGCACCCGGCGCTCGCCGAGGTGGCTGCCGGCTTCCGTGCCTTCCTCGGCAGGGTGAAGGAGGCCCAGGCGGTGCTCGCGGGCGCGACCATCAGCGCGGTCGATGAGGTCGCTGTCCCGGAGGTGACCGCCACCTCGGGAGGCCCGTTCGTCGATGGCGTGTACGACTCGTGGGTGGATGCCCAGGCGCTGCGTGCGCGGGCGCTCGCCGAGCGCAAGGCTGTGGGCGAGCGTCGGCTCACCGAGGCCTACTCCGAGTGGTGGCCCGCCATCGAGGAGGCCAAGGACGCCTTCATCGACGTGGCCTGCGCCGTGCGCGCCGGCCTCTGCGACGACGTGGCCGTCCTCTGAGGGCCCGAGCGCCGTGCCGCACGTTCGCTGTGGGCGCGGGAGGCAAACGTGCAGATCTGCGGCACCAGTGCGGCACCACATGCACCCCTCAGCCCGTAGAGCCCCATTCCACGGGCTCCAACGCCAAAAGGGCCACGCCCTTGGGAAGCTTGCGCTCTACCAACTGAGCTACCGCCGCGCTGCCCCGATTCTAGGGCGTCGAGACCGAGCGAGATCAGCGCTCGGCGCAGGCGCAACGTTCCCGGCCCATGGCGGTCGATGCCCACCCACCGCCCCCTCACATCACGGGCAGCTCCATTCGCCGTGGTGCGCGCGCAGCTTCTGCCCCACATGCACCGTGCCGGACACGTACGGGCTGGAGACGACCTTGCACTTGACCGTGCGGGAAGCGTGCGAGGGGATCGCCGCGACCCCCACGAGCGCCGCCACCACAGCCAGTCCGGTTGCGAGCCGACGGATCCGTCGCGAAGCATGCGGTTCTGGCCGGCGTGAAGCACGAGGCATCGCGCGTGCCTCCTCTCCTCCTTGGGGATGGCACCGCCCGCGGACCGGGCGGTGGGGGGACGCCCCGGTACTACCCCCTGCCGGCGTCCTCACACATACCCGCAGCCACCATGCCCCCCGAGCCGGCGCTCCAATCGCCTCAGATGCGTCGCCGCGCCTCTACTCTTGGGGAGCCGTGAGACTGCGACCGCTGCCGATCCTCGCCACCCTTGCCGGCGCAGCGGTGGTGGCGCTGCTGCTGTACGGCGTGTCCACGCAGGCGCCCAACCGCACGCTCGACGAACTCCTCGCCCGCGGGCACTACCCGGTGGCGCCGGACGCCGCCCACCGCCTGCCGGTGCTGGGGGCCGCCGGCGAGCGCTCGCTGGCGTCGCTCAGGGGCAAGGTGGTGGTGCTGAACTTCTGGGCCTCGTGGTGCACCCCCTGCCAGGCGGAGGCGCCGATGCTCGAGCATGCGCAGAGCGATCTCGAACGCCACGACGCTACCGTGCTGGGCGTGACCTACCAGGACGACTCGCCCGCGTCGGAGAGCTTCGTGCGCCAGTACCACCTCACCTACCCCATCCTGCGCGACGCCACCGGGGAATTCGCCCACTCGTTCGGCACGCGCCAGGTCCCCGAGAGCTTCCTCATCAACCGCCAGGGACGGATCGTGGAGATCGAACGGGGCGAGATCGAACAGGGCTTCGTCAAGCGCGCGCTGGCGCTCGCGGAAAGCTCGTGACGCGCTCCCGGATGACGCGCTCGCCGGTGACGCGCGCGCTGCTCGCGGCCCTGGCGGTGAGCGCGGCGGCGCTGATGCTCATGCCAACTGCCGGCTCGGCCGCGAGCACGAGGCCGCGCGTGTCGCTGGCGCTGATCGAACGCCAGGCCATGTGCGTGACGTGCAAAGTGGCGCTCAACGAGTCCCAGTCCCCGCAGGCGGACCTCGAGCGCGAATACATCAAGGAACTGATCGACAAGGACGAGGACGAAGGCGAAATCAAGCGCGCGCTGGTCGCCCAGTTCGGGCCCACCGTGCTCGGCCTGCCGAGCACCCACGGCTTCGATCTGGCCGTGTACCTGGTGCCCGCGGCGGTCGTGCTCGCGCTGCTCGCCACCGTGCTCGTGGCGCTCCCCAGATGGCGCCGGCGCGCCCGCCGCGCGCGGGCGGCCGCACCCGCCGGCACCGCCACGCTCAGCCCCGCCGACGCCGCCCGGCTCGAGTCGGACCTCGCGCGCTTCGACTAGCGAGCCGGCGCGCTCGGACTCGCTACATGCGCTCGGGCGCGCTCACGCCCAGCAATCCCAGGCAGCGGGCGATCACCCGGGCGCTGGCCACGCTCAGGACGATGCGCAGCGATTCGACCGCCTGCATATCCCCGGCGCCGTCCGCCTCAGGCGTCTCCTCCGCCGCCAGCCCCACAACCTGGCAATCGCGGTAGAAGGCGGTGAACGTCTGGGCGAGCGCGAGCGCGTAGGCGGCGATGCGGTGGGGGGCGCGGCGCTCGGCCGCCTCGGCGAGCTCCGCGGGGAACGCGAGCAGCTGCTGGATGAGAGCGCGCTCGCTCGGGTGCAGAGACACCCCCCCGCCGCCAGCGGACGCCTCCGACAGCTGGGCGAGGGCGCTCGCCACGCGCTCGCCCCCCGCCCGGTCGAGCACCGAGGCGATGCGGGCGTGCGCGTACTGCACGTAGTACACGTCGTTCTCGCTGGACTGCTGGCGGGCGAGGTTCAGGTCGAGCTCCACGGTGGTGTCGTGCGAGCGGGCGAGCAGGTACCAGCGTGCGGCGTCCACCCCGATCTCAGCCATCAGCTCGTCCAGCGTCACGAACTCCCCGGAGCGCTTTGACATCTGCGCGCGGGCGCCCGAGCTGACGAGGTGCACGAACTGCATGATCAGCATCTCCAGCTCGTCGGGGTCGCCGCCGAGCGCCTGGTAGGCGGCGTGCATGCGCGCCACGTAGCCGTGGTGATCGGCGCCCAGCACGTTGATCTGGCGCTGGAAGCCGCGCTCGTGCCGGTCCTCGTGGTAGGCGATGTCGGACAGGAAGTACGTGTGCTCGCCGCCCGTGCGCACGAGCACGCGATCCTTGTCGTCGCCGAACTCGGTGGTGCGCAGCCACAACGCCCCGTCCTGCGAGTAGGTGCGGCCCTGGCGCTCGAGCAGCGCCAGCGTGCGCTCCACGGGGCTGGGGTCGCCTCCGTGGAGCGAGCTCTCGTAGAACCAGCGGTCGAACGGCTGCACGCCGAACGCCGTGAGCGAGGCTTCGATGCCCTCGATCATCAGCGCCACCGCCGCACGTCCCAGCGCCGCCGACCCCTCCGGGGAGGATGCGGTGCTGGCTGCGTCCGTGAGACGGGCGGCGAGCTCCGCCACGTAGTCGCCCTTGTAGCCGTCCTCGGGTACCGGCTCGCCCCGCGCGAGCGCGCCGATCGACTCGCCCAGCTTGCGCACCTGGGACCCGGCGTCGTTGACGTAGTACTCGCGCTCGACGCTGTGCCCGTACAGCGCGAGCATGCGCCCCAGGGAGTCACCGTAGGCGGCGTTGCGCGCGTGGCCCACGTGCATCGGCCCGGTGGGGTTGGCGGACACGAATTCCACGAGGATGCGCTCGGGGTGCTCGGCGGCGTCCGCGCCGTAGGACTCGCCGGCGGCCAGCGCCCGGACGAGCGCGCAGGTGAGCCAGGCGTCGGCCATGAACAGGTTGACGAACCCCGGGCCGGCCACCTCGAAGCGCTCGAGGCTCGCCCCCAGCTTCGCCTGCAGGGCGCCGCCCAGGCGCTCGGCCAGCTCCCGCGGGGCGGTCCCCAGCGCGGGCGCCAGCAGCAGCGCGGCGTTGGTGGAGTAGTCGCCGAACTGGGCTCGCCGCGGGCGCTCCAGCGTGATCGCCCAGCCGCCCTCTCCTGCCGGCTCGCCGGCGAGCTCCTCCGCGGAGCGCGTCACCTCCGCGCGCAGACGCTCCAGCGGTGTGCCGCGCGTCCCTGCTGCGGTGTGGAGTGAAGGCTCGGTCATGGGTCCGTGGTCAGGGTTGCGATACTAGCTGCGTGACCGACCAAGACTCAGGCGCCGAGCGCCACATCAACATCCATCTCTCCCCCGAGATCATGGGGGGGGTGTACGCCAACTTCGCCAACGTCAGCCACTCCGACTATGAGTTCACCGTCACCTTCGCGCGCGTCGACCACGAGGTGGAGGCCGAGGAGGTCCCGGGCGTGGTCGTCTCGCGCGTGAACCTCTCTCCGCGCTTCATGCGCGAGCTGATCGACGCGATGGAGGACAACTACTCGAAGTGGCGCACCCGCGAGGGGATCAAGAACCTGCCCGAGTACGGCGGGGCCGAGGCCGGCTCGGACGCCGACCAGGCCTGACCGCGGGCGGACACCTGCACGAGGGCTGCGCGTGGAACGCGCGTGCGCCGATGGTGTTCCTACCCTGCAAGGATGAAGGTCGCGGTCATCTCTGACATCCACGCCAACAGGCACGCGTTCGAGGCCACCCTCGAGGCGGTCGCGGCCAGCGACGCGGCCGAGCTGTGGTGCCTGGGCGACCTCGTGGGCTATGGGGCCGAGCCGGACGCGTGCGTGGAACTGGCCCGCGAACACGCCGCGGTGTGCCTGGCGGGCAACCACGACATGGCCGTCACCGGCGAGATCCCGCTGGACGAGTTCTCGCGCGGCGCCAGCCTCGCCGCGCAGTGGACCCGCGAGGTGATCGCACCGGAGAACCTGAAGTTCCTGAAGGGCCTCGTTCCCCAGGGCCAGGAGGAGTCGGTGGGGCTGTATCACGCCAGTCCGCGCGACCCGGTGTGGGAGTACGTGCTCTCGGCGCTCCTGGCCGAGCTGTGCATGGACGCCCAGACCCAGCGCATCTGTCTGATCGGCCACTCCCACGTGGCGCTGTCGTTCGCCCGCCACGAGGGCGAGCTCGCCACCGGCGAGCCCCGCCGCGCGGACGTGCGCCTGGACGTGGGCGAGGGCGAGTGGCTGCTGAACCCCGGCAGCGTCGGGCAGCCGCGCGACGGCGACCCGCGGGCCTCGTGGCTGCTGCTCGACCTCGACGGCATGGCCGCGTCGTTCCACCGCGCCGACTACGACATCGCCGGCGCGGCTGCCGCCATCCGCGCCGCGCGCCTGCCCGACTCGCTGGCCGAGCGCCTGGAGTACGGTCAATGAGCCGCGTGCGCCGGGGCGCCATCCTACGCGTGCTCGTGACCGCCGCCCTCGGCGCGGGGGCAGCACTGCTGGTGTCCGCGTGCGGCTCCAGCGACAAGCTGATCCCGGTGGCCGCCGCCGGCCCGCTGCAGAACGACTTCGAATCGGTGGTCCAGGCGGCGGAAAGCGGCGGCGGCGACTGCTCCACCACGGAAGCGGCGCTGCTGAAGACCGAACAGGACTTCAACGGGCTGCCCGCGACGGTCGACAGCGGACTGCATGCCCGTCTGCAGGAAGGCATCGCCAAGCTGCGCGAAGACGCGCTCGCGCGGTGCGCCAAGCCGCTCACCACGAGCGGCACGACTTCCACGTCCAAGGCCCCCACCAAGTCCACGCCCACGAAGACCCAGACGACGAGCACGAGCACCGAAACACAGTCCACGAACACCCAGACGACCACCACGAGCAGCACCCCCACCAGCACCAGCCCCGGCGGCGGCACGCAGGCCCCCGAAGAAGGCGCCGCCGGCTCCGGGCAGCCGGGAGCCGGGGAACAGAGCCCCGGCACGCAGAGCCCCCAGGGGCAGGGCGCGGGCGGGCAGGGCGGGGGCACGGGCGTGGGCGAACCCGAAGGCAACGGCGCGGGAACGCCCGGCGCGGGAGAAGGCGTCAAATGACCCCGGTGGAGATCGGCGGGCGCTACCGGCTGGAGAGCCGCCTGGGCTACGGGGGGATGTCCACGGTGCATCTCGCGCTGGACGTGCGCCTGGAGCGCCAGGTGGCGGTCAAGCTGCTGGCCGAGCATCTCGCCGACGAACCGGCGTTCGTGTCGCGCTTCCAGCGCGAGGCGCAGGCGGCGGCGCGCCTGGTGCACCCGAACATCGTGCAGGTGTTCGACTCCGGGCGCGACGAGCGCACCGGGCAGTACTTCATCGTGATGGAGTACATCGAGGGCTCCTCGTGCGCGGAGATCCTGCGCGACCAGGGCTGGGTGGACGTGCCGGAGGCCCTGGCGATCATCGAACAGGCGTGCGAGGGCCTGCACTACGCGCACCGCCACGGCGTCGTGCACCGCGACGTCAAGCCCGGCAACCTGCTGCGGGCGCGCGAAGGCGAGGTCAAGCTCGCGGACTTCGGCATCGCAAAGGCCACCGAGCAGTCGAGCATCACCCAGGTGGGCTCGGTCCTGGGCACGGCCGCGTACCTCGCGCCCGAGCAGGCCCGCGGCGAGGAGGCCGGTCCCAGCGCCGACCTCTACGGGCTGGGCGTCGTCACCTACCAGCTCATCTCCGGGCGCCTGCCCTACGAGGCCACCTCGCTCACCGAGCTGGCCCTCAAGCAGCAGCAGGAGGAGCCCACCAGGCTCGACTCGCTCGTCGCCGCCGTCAACCCCGGGCTGGCCGAGGCGGTGGCGATCGCGCTCGCCCTCGACCCCCGCGACCGCTACAAGACCGCCCTGGAGATGCGCCACGGGCTCAACGATGGGGCCCGCGGCATCGCGCCGGGCGAGCCGCGCCGGCCCACGCGCGCCGGGCGCGTCCCCCCGGCGACTGCCGCCACCAGCGTGCTCACCCGCTCGCGGCGCACGAGCCCCGCGCCCAGCACGGTGCCGGTCCGCAACCCGCGACCTGGACCGCCCCGTGCGAGGAGCGCGGGGCCCCAGTCGGCCGTGCGCCCGCCGGCCGCCCGGCGGCGGCGCTCGGGTCGGCTGGCGCTGGCTTTGCTCGGGTTGCTGGCGCTCGCCGCCGCGGTCATCGCCTTGGTGGTCCTCACCGCCCCCTCGCCCGCCAAGGTGGTGCTGCGCAACGTCGTGTACTCCGATGTCCAGAAGGCCTCCACGGCGCTCAAGCAGCTCGTCTCCGAAAACACCCAGTAGGGGGTCCGCGGTCCCCCATCCGAGCCGCCACCCCGCCCGCGCCACCCGACCCGGCTGATGCTGGCAGCCATCGTCAACGTCGACCACCTGGTCGAGACGTTCGGCTACCCGCTGCTGTTCGTGCTGGTGATGAGCGAGTCCGCAGGCGTGCCCATCCCCGGCGAGACCGCACTGATCGCCGCGGCCGTGCTCGCCAGCTCCGGCAAACTGGAGATCGGCGTGGTGATCGCGGTGGCGGCGTTGGCGGCGATCGTGGGCGACAACATCGGCTATGTGATCGGACGCAAGGGGGGCCGCTGGCTGCTCGAGCGTCCGGGCGCCTTCGAACGCCAGCGCCACGAGGTGCTGATCGTGGGCGAGCCGTTCTTCGAGAAGCACGGCCCGAAGGCGGTGTTCTTCGGGCGCTTCGTGCTCGGTCTGCGCGTGTGGGCGTCGTGGCTGGCGGGCGCCACGCGCATGCACTGGCGCTCGTTCGCGATGTGGAACGCCCTCGGGGGGATCTGCTGGGCGACCGGCGTGGGCCTGATCGCGTACTTCCTCGGCCACTCCGCCGGCGGCGCAATCGAAGCGTTCGGCGTGTACGGGCTGGTGGCGGTTGCGGTGGCGATCCTCAGCACGTTCATCCTGCATCGGCGCCACGCGGCCCACGTTCGCCAAGCCCAGAACGCCGCGCCGTCAGGTGACGACCCCGCGCTCCCAGGCCCCGACCACGCGCCCCTCGAGGGGGCGCGGGAGCAGGGACGCGAGGACTAGGCGCTCGCGCCCGCGGGCTCGGCGCCCTGCCTGGTGGCGGCGCCTGCCTGCTGCGCGTCGGCCTCGCCCTGGGCGGGCTGGCCGGTGTCGCTCGGGAGCGCGGCGGCGACGCGCTCCACGCGGTAGTACCGCCTGCGGGATACTTGCGGCGATGTCACCGGAGAACGTAGAACTCGTCAGGAATCTGCAGCCAGCTCCGGACGTGGATATCGCCGAGCTCTTCCGCAACAACGATATGTGGTCGGTGCTGGCCGACACCGTCGCACCCTTTTTCCACCCGGATTTCGAGTGCGTCGCTCCCGGCGTGCCCGGCACCGAGAAGGTGCATGTCGGTCTTGACGGGCTGAGGGCAGCATGGCTGGAGTGGATGGAGCCGTGGCTGACGTATCGAACGGAAATCAAGCAGGCCATCGACGCCAGCGATCGGGTCCTGCTGCTCACCCACGACTACGGACGCCGTGAGGGGGTCGCGCAGGAGGTCAGGATCGACGGTTCTGCTGTCTGGACGGTCAGCGACGCGAAGATCGCTCGCGTCTGCTTCTACCCTGCCCGCTCCGAAGCCTTCGCAGCCGCGGGGCTAACCCGGTAGTCCTGGCCAGGCGGCGCGCACCAGCTGCTCGGAGTCCATCGCCGGGATCGTCCCACCCGCGGCCGGCGCCGTTGACGCGCGGCTCAGCAGGCGCTGCAGGGAGCGATCCGCTCCCACATGTCCGCCAGGCTGCCCAGCTCGGTCTCGGAGAAGTGCGACAGGAACTGCTCGCGGATGACCGCCAGGTGGGTGCCGCGGGCGGCCTGCAGCCGCTCGCGCCCGGCCTGGGTGAGACACGCGTACGCGCCGCGGGCGTCGTGTTCGCACGAGCAGCGCTCGAGCAGGCCGTCACGCTCGAGGCGGTCCACCAGCCGTGTGAGCCCGCTGCGCGAGAGCTGCGCCTGTTCAGCCAGTTCGCACATGCGCATGCGCCCGCCGCTCGCCTCCTCCAGGTGGCCGAGGACCTCGTAGGAGCTCATCGGCAGCCCGTGCTCGCGCTCGAGCTCCGCGTCCAGGCGCTTGGCCAGGCACGCGTGCGCCCGCAGGAACGCCCGCCAGGCGCGCTGCCCCATAAGCGACTGCTCGGTGGACGCCGCCCCGCACTCCCCGAGCTCCAGGGCATCCTGCTCGGAGGGAAGGCTCTTGACGGCTGTGGCGGTAGACATGGCGGTCTTGTCTGACTAAAACGGTCTTGTCTGACTAAAAACCCTGCTCAAGCGAACATAGCAGCGTCGGCGCACCCAGCTCGGGTGATCCGTCCCGTGGCGATGCGTGCGCGCGGGCTGGCGCGGTCATCGCCTCGTGGCCCGCCACGCCCACACCATCATCAGCGGCTGCAGCGGCAGGCGCCCATACAGCGCCCAGCGGGGGAAGCGGCTGAAGCGCTCCGGCTCGCGCACCATGTACACGTTCGCGGGGAACACGGCCACCAGCAGCGCGATCAGACCGAGCCCGGACGCGCGGCGCGTCCACGGCAACAGCACGCCCACGCCGCCCGCGATCTCGGCCACGCCGCTCACCTGCACCACCCGCCTGGCGTGGCCCCGCAGCGGCGGCGGCACGATCGCCTCGTAGGCGCGCCCCATCACGAAGTGGTTCACACCCGCGCCGATGAAGAAGTTCGCCAGCAGACGCCACGACACGCCGCGGCTCCCACGCCGGCCCTCATCCTCCACCATCGCTGCTCGTTCTCCCATCGCGCCACCCTCCTATATCTGAAGGAAAATCTAGCGGGCCTCGATCAGCGAGCGCCCGGTCATCTGCGCCGGCTGCTCGATCCCCAGCACGTCCAGCACCGTCGGCGCCACGTCCGCGAGGATGCCGCCCTCGGAGCGCACGCTGACACCCGTGCTGGTGAGGATCAGCGGCACGGGGTTCAGCGAGTGCTGGGTGTTGGGGCTGCCGTCCGGCTCGAGCATGTGGTCGGCGTTGCCGTGGTCGGCCGTCACCAGGCACACGCCGCCCTTCTCGTGCACCGCGCCCACCACCTCGCCCAGGCACGCGTCCACCGTCTCCACCGCCGTCACCGCCGCGGCGATCACGCCCGTGTGTCCGACCATGTCGGCGTTGGCGAAGTTGATGATCCCGAAGCTCGGCCCGTCCTCACGCCACGCGCGCACGAACGCGTCGGCGGCCGCACGCGCGCTCATCTGCGGCGCGTGGTCGTAGGTGGGCACGTCTCGAACCGACGCCACCAGCTCGCGGCGCTCGCCATCCATGGGCGTCTCGTCGCCGCCGTTGAAGAAGTACGTCACGTGCGCGTACTTCTCCGTCTCCGCCACGTGCAACTGGGTCGCGCCCGCCCGCTCGAGCGCCTCGGGGAGCGTGCTCTGCGGATGCTCGGGCGAGAACACCACGGGGTAGGGCCAGTCCTCCTCGTAGCGGGTGAGCGTGGTGTAGCGCGAGACCGGCTGAGCGCCGCCGCGGTCGATCTCCGCGACATCGTTCCCGGAGGGGGAGCCGGGCTCGGCCAGGGCGCGGGTGATCTGGCGCATGCGATCGGGGCGGAAGTTGAACGCGATCACGCTGTCGCCCGGACGGATCCCCGCCTCGGCGCCCACCAGCGTGGGCTCGATGAACTCGTCCGTCTCGCCCCGGCGGTACGCGTCCTCGACCGCCTGCTCGCCGCTTCTGGCGTGGTGCGGCGCGCGGCCGTGGACGAGCATGTCGTAGGCCCGCTGCGTGCGCTCCCAGCGGCGATCGCGGTCCATCGCCCAGTAGCGCCCCACCACCGAGCCCACCCGCGCGCCCGGCGCCTGGTCGAGCTCACGCAGGTAGCTCACGCCGGCATGCGGGAGCGTGTCCCGCCCGTCGGTGAACGCGTGCACCACCAGGTCCTTCACTGCCAGCGCCCGCCCCAGCTCGATCAGCGCCAGCAGATGGCGCAGCGAGGAGTGCACGCCGCCATCCGAGGTCAGCCCCAGCAGGTGCACCCGCTCGGCCTCCGCGAACGCCGCCCGCAACGTCTCGTTCTGGGCGAGCTCGCCGCCGCCCGGCTGTCCATCGCCGATGGCGTCGTCGATGCGCACCAGATCCTGGCGCACGACCGCCCCCGCGCCGAGGTTCATGTGGCCCACCTCGCTGTTGCCCATCTGCCCGTCCGGCAGGCCCACCGCGCGGCCGCTCGCCTGCAGGGTGGTGTGCGGGTAGGAGTCCCACAGCTCGTCGAACACCGGCGTGCGCGCCAGCGAGACCGCGTTGCCCGGACCCGGGTCCGCCAGGCCCCAGCCGTCGAGCACGATCAGACACGCGCGCGCAGCCGGCAGCGCCGCCGGACCGGACGGGAGCGCGCTCATCGCGCCGGCGGCCCCGGGCGGGCGGGCGCTCGTCGGGCCGCGAGGACGATCTGCGCGAACGACTCGGCCTCCAGCGACGCTCCCCCCACGAGCGCGCCGTCCACGTCCCCCAGCGCCAGCAGCTCTGCGGCGTTCTCCGGCTTGACCGAGCCGCCATACAGCACCCGCAGATGCTCCGCCGCCCGCTCGTCGCGGTCGCCCACGAGCGCGCGGATGAACGCGATCGCCTCCTGGGCCTGCTCGGGCGTGGCCACCCGACCGGTGCCGATCGCCCAGATCGGCTCGTACGCGATCACCACCTCCCCCAGGCGCTCGCTGGCCACCCCCGCGAGATCGTCCCTGATCTGCTGGCGCAGCTTGCGGTCGGTGTCGTGGTTGTCGCGCTCTTCCTCCGTCTCCCCCACGCACAGGATCGGCACGAGGCCCGCCTCGAGCGCCGCCGGCACCTTCAGCGCGAGCGCCCTGTCGGTCTCCCCGAACAACCCCCGGCGCTCGGAGTGCCCGAGCACGACGCCGCGCACGTCCAGCTCGCGGAGCATCGGCGCGGACACCTCGCCGGTGTATGCGCCCTCGGCCTCCTGGTGCATGTTCTGCGCGTACACCTCCACGGGCGAGCCCCGCGCGCTGTCCACCATCGCCTGCAGGTCTGTGAACGGCACGCAGATCGCCACGTCCACGCCGTCCACCGCCGACACCCGCGGCAGCAGCGCCTGGATGTGCTCCTCGGCCTGCTCTTGCGTCTTGTGCATCTTCCAGTTGCCCGCGATCAGCGGTCGGCGACGCGTGCGCGTGGCGCTCAGGGTCCCACCCCCCCTGCCACTCCCGCGCCTTCGAGCGCCGCCACGCCCGGCAGGATCGCCCCCTCCACGAGCTCGAGCGTGGCGCCGCCGCCGGTCGAGAGGTGATCGACCTCGTGCTCGAGCCCGAAGTGGGCGAGCGCGGCCGCCGAGTCCCCGCCGCCGACCACCGTCAGACCGGGCGCCCTGGCCACCGCTTCGGCCACCGCGCGTGTGCCCGCGGCGAACGGCTCGTACTCGAACGCCCCCATCGGGCCGTTCCAGAAGACAGTCCCGGCGCGCTGTATCTCGTGGTCGTAGCGCTCCGCCGTCTCCGGTCCGATGTCCAGGCCCATGCAGCCGGCGGGCACCTCCACGCCGTGCAGCACCCGGTGCTCCGCGTCGTCGGCGAGGCGGTCGCCTATCACCAGGTCGCTGGGCACCAGCAGCCGCGCCCTCCCCGGTTGCGGCGAATGGGTGTCGCTGGCCCGCGCGAGCAGCTTGCGCGCGTGCTGGGTGTCGTCGTCTTCGCACAGCGACTCCCCCACTTTGTGTCCCTGTGCGCACAGGAACGGGAAGCACATGGCGCCGCCGATCATCACCACGTCGGCGCTCTGCAGGAAGCGGTCGATCACGCCGATCTTGTCCGCCACCTTCGAGCCGCCGATGATCGCCACCAGCGGCCGAGTGGGTTCGTCGAGGATGCGTGTGAGCGTCCTCACCTCGCTTTCCAGGAGGCGGCCCGCGGCGCTCGGCAGCAGGTGGGCGACGCCCTCGGTGCTCGCGTGCGCGCGATGGGCCGCCCCGAACGCATCGTTGACGTACACGTCCGCCAGCTCCGCCAGCGCATGCGCGAACGCCGGATCGTTGCTCGTCTCGCCCTCCTCGAAGCGCACGTTCTCGAGCAGCAGCATCTCGCCGTCGCCCAGTCCTTCGGTCAGCGCCCTCACCTCGTCCCCCACCACCGCCGGCGCCAGCGCCACATCCGCTCGCGTCAGCTCGCCCAGCCGCTGTCCCACCGGCGCCATCGACAGCGCCTCCTCGATGTGCCCGTCGGGCCTGCCCAGGTGCGAGACCAGGATCAGCCTCGCCCCCCGCCCACGCAGCTCTTCGATCGTCTTCAGCGCCGCCACGATCCGCGTGTCGTCGCTCACCCGCATGCCACCGCCCGTGTCCTGTTCCATCGGCACGTTGAAGTCAACCCGCACCAGCACCCTGCGGCCGTGTACGTCCAGCTCGTCAATGCTCCTCATCGAGCGTCCTCCCACCTTTCGTGCTCCGTCACGATATCCGCCCCGTACGCCCTCCTGGCCGGCCTTCCCGCCTCGCGCGATCGGCGGCCGAGCGCGCCCGGCGAGTGGTCCACCCGCCTCACAGCACCCTCTGCACGAGATCCACCAGACGGTTGGAGTAGCCCCACTCGTTGTCATACCAGGCGACCACCTTCAGCATCGTCCCGTCGATCACCGACGTGAGCAGCGAGTCAACGATCGAGGAGAACGGCGAGCCGACGATGTCGGTGGAGACGATCGGATCCTCGGTGTAGCTCATGATGCCCTCCAGCGGGCCGCTCCCGGCGGCCGCCCGCAGCGCCGCGTTGACCTCCTCGACGCTCGTCTCCCGCAGGCACTCCACGGTCAGGTCCACCACCGAGCCGGTGGGCACCGGGGCGCGGATCGCAAAGCCGTGGAGCTTGCCCTGGAGCTCGGGTATCACCAGCCCGATCGCCTTCGCCGCTCCTGTCGATGCGGGGATCAGGTTGATCGCCGCCGCGCGCGCCCGGCGCAGGTCCTTGTGCGGGAGGTCCTGGAGGCGCTGGTCGGCGGTGTACGCGTGGATCGTCGTCATCAGGCCATGCTTGATGCCCACCGTGTCCAGTACCACCTTCGCCACCGGCGCCAGGCAGTTGGTCGTGCACGACGCGTTGGAGATCACGTCATGACGCTCACGGTCATATGCCTCGTCGAAGTTCACGCCGAGGACGACGGTCACATCCGCGTCACTGGCAGCCGTCGAGATCACCACCTTCTTCGCCCCCTGGGCCAGGTGCTTGGCGGCGTGTTCGCGGTCGGTGAACAGCCCCGTCGACTCGATCACCACGTCCACGCCCAGCTCCCCCCAGGGGAGCGCCCCGGGGTCGCGCTCGGCCAGCACCTTCAGCTCGGCGCCGTCCACGTCGATCGCCGTCTCGCCCCGCACCCTCACCGTGCCCGGATACGGGCCGAGGATGGAGTCGTACTGGAGCAGGTGGGCGAGTGTGCGGGCGTCCGTCAGGTCATTCACCGCCACCCACTCGATGTCATCCCCCAGATCCCCACCCCGGGCCTTGGCAGCGCGAAACACGTTTCGCCCGATCCGCCCGAATCCGTTGATCCCAACGCGTACCGGCAATTCGTTTGCCTCCTACAAGCAAAAATGAACGATGCCGGGCCGCAGAGGGCGCCACTAGCGCCACTCCATCGCCCGGCGTGCCCGCTGGAGGCTATCAGCGCACCGGCTCGCGGCGGTCTCGAGCGCCCATCTCGCCCGCCCCTGCTGTCAAACCATCGCTATACGAATTGCACGCGCGGGACGTGCGCCGGCACGTGAGCTCAGACGCTTTCGGGGGGCCTGTCGATGTCCCTGTGGGCGACCGCCACGTCGAGGTCGTCGTGGTCGCGGTAGCGCGCCGCCAGGTGCTCGGCGATCGCCACCGAACGGTGGCGCCCGCCGGTGCAGCCGATGGCGATCACCATGTGGGCCTTGCCCTCCGCCACGTACTCCGGGAGCAGGAAGTCGAGCAGCGCGTGCAGCCTCACATACAGCTCCTGCAGACGACCGTCGCGGGCGATGTACTCGACCACCGGCCCATCCAGTCCGGTCAGCTCGCGCAGCTCGGGCTCGTAGTGCGGATTGGCCAGGAAGCGCACGTCGAAGGCCAGGTCCTCCTCGCGCGGCGGACCGTGCTTGAAGCCGAAGCTCATGAACGTCACCGCCAGTCGCCCGGCGGTCTGGCGGGGCAGGAACTCCTCGGCGATCTTCGCCCGGAGCATCGCCGCGGACATGCCCGTCGTGTCGATCACCAGATCCGCGCGGCCGCGCAGCGGCTCGAGCAGGGCGCGCTCCCGCGCGACCCCCGCCGCCACGCTGCCCTCCGGCGCCAGCGGATGGCGCCGGCGCGTCTCCTTGTAGCGCGTCACGAGCGTCTGCTCCGACGCATCGAGGAACAGCAGGTGGTGGTTGAGACCGAGCGCGTCCAAATCGTCCACCACCGCGCGCAACGCCTCGAAGTACACGCCCCCGCGCACATCGGAGACCACGGCCGCACGCTCGACCTTGGAGCCCTTGTGCACGAACAGCTCCACCAGCGAGCGGATCATCTCGGGCGGCAGGTTGTCCACGCAGAAGTAGCCCGCGTCTTCGAACACGTTCATCGCCGTCGACTTGCCCGCCCCCGAGAACCCGGTGATCACCACGAAGTCCTCCAGGCGCGACTCGCTCGCCGGCTGGTCAGCCTTCTCGCCGGCCACCCGCAGCGGGCGCAGGGTCCTGATCACTGCCATCACACCTATTGTGTCGCCAAAAGCCCGCGCCCGCGACAATCTGCACTGAAGCTTTCAGACGTATCGCGTCGGCGCGGTAGTTGCCCAGACGCCCCTGAGCCGGCCGAGGGCCAAGTCAGGCAAGGACGCAGTGAGCGAAGTGTGCTTCGCACACGAGCGATCGAGGACGCCGCCTGACGCCGGCCATCGGCCGGCTCAGCCGGCTCGGTGCAGATACGCATGAAGATCGCGCCCGATCTTCGCCGGCAATCCGGGCACCGTCTGCAGTTCCTCGCTCGTGGCCGCCACGACCGCCTCGGGCGAGCCGAAGTGGGTGAGCAGCGCGCGCTTGCGCGCGGGGCCCACGCCGGGCAGCTCGTCCAGCAGCGAGCTCTTCATCGCCCTGTCGCGGCGGCTGCGGTGGTGGGTGATGGCGAAGCGGTGGGCCTCGTCGCGCACGCGCTGCAGCAGTTGCAGCTCGGGGGTCGAGTGGTCGAGCACCAGCGGCGCCCGCCGTCCCGGCAGGAACACCTCCTCGATGCGCTTGGCCAGCGACACGACCGCCACGCCGCGCTCGCGAAAGCCCCGCAGCGGCTCGAGGCCCGCCGCGAGCTGTCCCTTGCCGCCGTCGATCACCACGAGGTTGGGCAGGGACGCGAAGCTCTGGTCGTAGGCGCTGTCGTGGGGTGAGATGTCCGCCTGACGCTCCCACTGGGCGAAGCGCCGACCGAGCACCTCGGCCATCGACGCGAAGTCGTCGGGAGCGCCCTCGGTCGAGCGGATGGTGAAGCGGCGGTAGTCGGACTTCTTCGGCGCCCCTCCCTCGAACACCACCATCGAAGCCACCGTGTGGGTGCCGCCGAGGTTGGAGATGTCGAAGCACTCGATGCGGATCGGCGGCGCGTCCAGCCCGAGCGCCTGCTGCAGCCCCTCGAGCGCCTCCACGCGGCTCTGACGGCGACGCTCGGAGCGCAGACGCTCCTGGTCGAGCGCGAGCAGCGCGTTGCGCTGTGCCAGTTCGAGGATCCGCCGCTTCTCGCCGCGCTCGGCCGCCCGCAGCTCCACCGGACCGCCGCGGCGGCTGGCCAGCGCATCCGCCAGCGCGGGGCGCTGGCCGAGCTCGCGCTGGACGACGAGCAGCGCCGGGATCGACGTGTAGCCGCCGTAGTACTGGAGCATGAACTCCTCCCCCACCTCCGCCAGCTCACGCTCGGTCTCGTTGGCCAGGTAGAAGGACTGGCGGTCGGACAGGACGCCATCGCGCACCTGGAAGACCTGCGCGTTGGCCTCGCGCCCGTCGACCGCCACTGCGACCGCATCGAACGTGCCCACCGCCTCGGCCGTCACCCGCCTGCGCTCGAGCAGCGAGCGCACCGCCTGCAGCCGGTTGCGCTCGAGCGTCGCCTGCTCGAACTCCTCCTCCGCCGCCGCCGCCAGCATGCGCGCCTCCAGGTCGCGCTCGATCGCAGAGAAGCGCCCGGAGAGGAAGTCGATCACGCCGTCGATGCTCGCGCGGTACTCCTGCTTGGACACGTACCCCACGCACGGCGCACCGCAGCGCTTGATGTAGTAGTCCAGGCACGGGCTGCCGCTGCGCCGGCCGGGCTCCACGCCGGTGCACGAACGGAACATGAACACCTTCGCCAGCACCTCCAGCGTGGAGCGCACGCGCTTGGCGTTCGAGTAGGGGCCGAAGTACGCACGACCCGAGCGGTGGCGCTCGCGCGTGAAGTACACGCGCGGGAAGTCCTCCTCGAGGGAGATGGCGATGAACGGGTAGGACTTGTCGTCGCGCAGGCGGATGTTGAACCGCGGGCGGTACTGCTTGATGAAGCTCTGCTCCGCCAGCAGCGCGTCCGCCTCGGTGGCCACGATCACGCACTCGATGTGCTCCACCGCCGCCACCATCTCTGCGTGCCCCGATGATGAGGTTCCCCGCCCGCCCCCCTGCGCCTTGGCGAAGTGCGAGGCCACCCGCTTGCGCACCGACTTGGCCTTGCCCACGTAGATCACACGCCCGCGCCCGTCCCGGAAGAGGTACACGCCCGGCTGGTCGGGCAGCGCGCGGCGCTGGCCGAAAAGGGGATGCTCGCTCAAGCGAGCGTCGCCCTGCTTCGGTCGGCCAGGCTCGCGCCGTCCTGCACCCCCGCCGGGGACGATGCGGTCTCGCTCAGCTCCTCGGTGGCGGCCATCGCATCGAGGATAGGCCGGATGGAGGCCCACCCGCCCCGCCCACCGGCCCCCACGCGCCCGGCGGGCGCCGGCGGCACGGGTGGCGGGTCAGTAGCGGCGGGCGTGGCGGTATACGGCGAACAGCGAGTACACCACCAGACCCGCCAGCACGAACCACAGGGTCTCGCCCAGTCCGTCCCACCGGTGCACCTGCACGAGTTCGGCACCGCGCACCTCGAGCGCGTACCACATGCGCGGGCGCACCGCCCATAGGAATACCGCCACTCCGACCGCGCCATACAGCAGCCCGCGGTAGCGATCGCCGAGGCTGAACAGCGCCACGCGGTGTTCGCGGTACTGGCGCAGGGCGAGGAAGCCGATGGCGAGCGCGAACGCGGTGAGCAGCGCCGCTTCGAACGTGCTCGCCGCGCGCCCCCCGCCCGGGATGAAGAACACGCCGGCGGCGATCGCCAGGATGATGACCACGTTGCGGGTGTTCTTCATGCTCTCGGACATGGGCAAAGGGTAGCTGCGCCTGCTCCGGATGGGCGGGCTCCGGGTTGGCGGCGGCTCGCTCTAGTTGACGAGCGCCTCCAGGCGCGCGTAAGCCGTGTCCACCGCGCGCGTTGCGGCCGTGTGGCGCGCTTCGGACTTCGCCGCCTCGTAGCGCGTCGCCCACGCCGCCGGATCCGCCAGCTCGCCTTCGAGCGCGTGCAGCGCCGCCTCCGCCGCTTCGATCGCCCGCTCGGCCTTCTGCTGCTCGCTCAGGCGGTTCTTCGACGGCCCCTTCGGCTTCTGTCTGGGCTTGGCCTTCCTGATCTCCGGCAAAGCGTCCGCAGCGTCCGACGACCCGGAGGCGCCCTGCGCCCGGGGCGCCTCGGCAGCGCCGAGCCCGCCGGAGCCGTTGGCGCCGTTGGCTCCGGGCGCCGGCGCCAGCGACCCGTTGGACGCGGGGGTGCCCGCGCGGCGCTCGTCGCGTACGCGCACGTACTCCGGCCAGCCGCCCACGTAGCTGCGCAGCGAGCGCTCCTCAACTGCGATCGTGCGCGTGCCCACCGCGTCCAGCAGCGCACGGTCGTGGGACACGAGCAGGATCGCGCCGGGGAACCCGCGCAGCGCGTCCTCGAGCGCCTCGCGGCTCTCGATGTCCAGATGGTTGGTCGGCTCGTCCAGGATCAGCACGTTCGCGCCGGAGCTGCACCAGCACCGCCAGCGACAGCCGCCGGCGCTCGCCGCCGGAGAGGCCGCTCAGCGGTTTTTCGGCGTCCTCACCCGAGAACAGGAAGCGTCCCAGCAGGCTGCGCGCCTTGCCGGGCGTGAGCTTGGTGGCGCGCTGGGCCGCCTCCAGCGCGCTCTGACCGGGGGGGCCGCCGGCGCCGAGCTCCTCGGCGTGCTGGGAGAGGTAGCCCACCTTCACGTTGTGGCCGGTGCTCAGCTTGCCGGCGGCCAGCGGGCGGCGAGCGGCGAGGGTCTCGATCAAGGTCGTCTTGCCCGTCCCGTTGGGCCCCACCAGCGACACGTGCTCGCCGCGCTCCAACCACAGCTCCACCTCCTCGAGCAGCACGAGCGGACCCCCATCCGTGCCCTCACCCACCTCGATGCGCCCGTCGAGCAGCTCGAAGATCACCCGCCCCGTGCGCTCGGGCTTGGCGAACGCGAACTCGAGGCCCTTGGCATCCGCGGGATCGCGCTCGATGCGCTCCATCTTCGAGAGCTTCTTCACGCGCGACTGCGCCTGGCGGGCCTTCGTCGCCTTGTAGCGAAAGCGCTCGATGAAGCGCTCCATGCGGGCGATCTCCGCCTGCTGCTTGTCGATCGCCTTGCCCAGCGCCATCTCGCGCGCGGCCTGCTCGCGCCGCCACTGGTGCCACGTGCCAGCGAAGAAGCGCGAGCGGGTGGGTGAGCTGCCATACAGCTCCAGCACCGCCGTACCCACCGCCTCCAGGAACCAGCGGTCGTGCGCCACCAGCACCACCGCCGCGTCGAGGTTGACAAGCGTCTGCTCCAGCCACTCGAGCGACTCGATGTCCAGATGGTTGGTGGGCTCGTCCAGCAGCAGCACGTCCGCTCCCGTCGCCAGCGCCCGCGCGAGGGACGCGCGCGTCAACTGGCCGCCGGAGAACGTGTCCAGCGTGCGGTCGAGGTCGGCGTCGCGGAAGCCCAGGCCGTGCGCCATGGCGCTCGCGCGGTTGCGCCACAGATAGCCGCCCCGCGCCTCCAGGCGCGCCTGCGCGGAGGAGTAGCGGGACAGCGTCTGCTCGTCGCTGGCCCCAGCCGCCATCTTCGTCTCCAGCTCCGCGAGCTGCGCCTCGATCTCGAGCTCGTCCGCGCATCCCGACAGCAGGTACTCGCGCAGCGCCATGTCGCGCTCCCGCGGCGGGCGCTGGTCGTGCAGCGCGATCCGCACCCCCCTGGCCACGCTCAGCTCGCCCCCGTCGATCGAGGTCTCGCCCGCCAGCATCCGCAGCAACGTGGTCTTGCCCGCGCCGTTGCGCCCGGCCAGCGTCAGGCGTTCGCGCCGCTCGAGCTTGAACGAAACGCCCGCCAGCAGCGGCTGCCCGGCGATGTCCTTGTGCAGGTCCGATGCGATCAGAACGGCCATCGGCTGCTGATGGTAGGGGGTGAGTTTGTGTCCCCCGCGTGACCGCGGGGGACTGGGTGTGCACTCACGAGTTCTGTATAGCGATGGTTATACAGATAAAGGCGGAGGGTGCACGTCCGGAGCCATCCCGAACACACGCCCCGGAATCCACTTCGACGGTACGCCCCGGGCAGCCTGCGGGCGCGCCGGGGGGAGGAGCGGGCTCTCCGCGCCCTCAGGTAGGATTGCACGCAGATGGTCCGCAAACGGCTGCTCGCAACGCTCGTCCCGCTCGCGCTGCTGGCGCTGCTCGTGCTCGCCCCCGTGGCGAGCGCCGCCAACGACGGGCGTGGCCTCTACGGTGCCACCAAGGACGTGGTGATCACCAACGCGGGCTTCATCCTGATCATCTTCTTCCCCACGTTCGTGTTCGCCATGAGCATGATCCAGCGCCATCTCGACAAGCGCAAGGAAGCGCGCAAAGCCGCACAGAAGGCCTACCTGGCCAACGGCCAGTGGCGCGGCGGCTGGTAGCAGCCGCCCGCGCATGAGCGAGCCCGACTCCTCGGCGGTTGCACACACCGCCGCGGGCTCCCATGCCCCGGCGGCGCCGGCCGCCGCCTCTCCGCCTGTCCGCTACGAGCGTCAGGGGGCAGCCGCCGTCATCACCATCGACCGCCAGCACCGGCGCAACGCCGTCGACGGGCCCACCGCCGCCGCCCTGCACGACGCCTACCTGCGCTTCGAGGACGAGGACGACGCGCGCGTGCTGGTGCTGACCGGCGCCGGCGGGGTGTCCTTCTGCGCCGGCGCCGACCTGAAGGCCACCGACACGATGGCCCCGCGGCTGATGAGCGCCGAGGGGCCCATGGGCTTCACCCGCCTGACGCCGTCCAAGCCCACAATCGCCGCGATCTCCGGCTTCTGCCTCGCCGGCGGCCTCGAGATCGCGCTGTGGTGCGACCTGCGGATCGCCACCGAGGGCTCCACGCTCGGCTACCCCGAGCGTCGCTGGGGCGTGCCGCTGATCGACGGTGGCACCCAGCGCCTGCCGCGTATCGTCGGCCTCGGCCGCGCCCTCGACCTGATCCTCACCGGGCGCATGATCGACGCCCAGGAGGCGCTGGCGATGGGCCTCGTCACCGAGGTCGTCGCGCCCGGCGCCCACCTCGACCGGGCGCTCGCGCTCGCCGAGGGGCTCGCGCGCTTTCCCCAGCGCACCATGCTCGCCGACCGCCGCGCCGCGATCGAGGGCCTGGGGATGCCGCTGGCCGATGCACTGGCGCTGGAGGCGCAGGCCGGGCCGGGGGTGTTCGAGGACGGCGCCCGCGGAGCCGCCCGCTTCGCCGCCGGCGAGGGCCGCGGGGGAGCGGGCGCGGGGGTCTGAGCGGGCGTCGGCCTAGAGGGCCGCGCGGTGCTCACACGCTGCCGCGCGGCACGATCCAGCGCGTGGGCTGGCCCGTGATCGCAGCTATGCGCTCGAAGTCCTCGTCGTAGTGGAGCAGCTCCACCCCGGCGGACTCCGCGGCGGCGGCGATCAGCAGGTCGGCGTGCCCGACGCTGCGCTGGTGGGCGCCGCCCTGGTGGGCGAGCTCGCGGTAGACGTGGATCGCGCGCCTCCACTCCTGGTCAGCGATCGGATAGTGAGGCAGCTCTTCTATCTCCACTCTGCGCTCGTCGAACTCGCGTCCGTTGCGAGCGCCCTGCAACAGCTCCAGGGAAACCATCGCGCACGTGCCGATGCTTCCCGTGAGCATCCTCTCGTTGAAGGAAGCCTGCAGATCCGGCCGGCGACGCGAAAGGCGCCATGCGCTGGTGTCGGCCAGATGCATCACTGCTCGGCGAACCTGCCCCATGGCTTCGTTTCGGTGCGTGAACGGCGCATCTCCTTGAGGTCCTCCAGGGTCATACCGCCGAGGTCCCATTCCGCCAACCGCTGCAGGCGCTCGCGGCGGACGATGTCGCGCAACGCGCCGTGCACCGTGTCGGTCGTGTTCTTGGTCTTGAGCACCTCGCGTGCCTCAGCGACCAGCTCCGAGTCCAGGTTGATCGTCGTTCGTCTCACCATCGCGTATCCTCGCATGCATCTGCTTGTAGACCAATAGCCATACTGAAATTGTAGCAGTATGTGCACGAAGCTGTCACACTTTGGGCACACTTGCGTGCGAGGTACGGATCGGCCGGGCCACACATGCGCGCCGCATCCACGACACCCGGTCAAGAGCTCTCGCCTCCCGGTATGCTCGCTTGAGCAATGGCCTACTTCGTCACGGGAGCCACCGGCTTCATCGGAAGGCGCTTGGTGGAGCGCCTGCTGGAACAGCGCCAGGGCACGGTGTACGTGCTCGTACGCGACAAATCGACCGGGCGCCTGGATGATCTGATCGAGCGCTGGAGCATGGTCACCGGCACCTCCGCGAGCGAGCGTGTCCAGCCTGTGATCGGCGACCTGCGCCGGCCGCTGCTGGGCGTGGAGAAGGAACAGGTGGCGGAGCTGCGGGGCGAGATCGAGCACTTCTTCCACCTCGCCGCCGTCTACGACATGACCGCCCCGGCCGAGCGCAACACGGCGGTCAACGTCGGCGGCACCACCCACGCCGTGGAGCTCGCCCGCGCGATCGGAGCCAAGCGGCTTCACCACGTGTCATCGATCGCCGTCGCCGGCACCTACCGCGGGGTGTTCAGCGAGGAGATGTTCGACGAGGGCCAGAAGCTGCCCTCGCCGTATCACCGCACCAAGTACGAGTCCGAGCGCATCGTGCGCGAGCAGCCATACGTCCCGTGGCGGGTGTACCGGCCGGGCGTGGTGGTGGGCGACTCGCACACCGGCGAGATGGACAAGATCGATGGGCCGTACTACTTCTTCAAGGCGATCCAGCGGATGCGCCAGCTGCTGCCCGAGTGGGCGCCGCTGGTGGGGCTCGACCTCGGCTACACCAACATCGTGCCCGTCGACTGGGTGGCAGGTGCCCTCGAGCACATCGCACACGAGCCCGACCTCGACCGCAGGACCTTCCACCTCACCGACCCGCACCCGCAGCGGGTGGACGCGCTGATCAACGAACTCGCGACCACTGCGCACGCGCCGCGCTTCGCCGTGAGCATCGACAAACGCCTGATCGACCCGCTGCCCAAGTGGCCGCTGCGGCTCGGCCTGGCGCTGCCGCCGCTGCGCCAGGCACGCAAACTCGCGCTGCGCGAGCTGGGGATCCCCGAGGAGGTGCTCGCGCACATGGAGCTGGTGCCGCGCTTCGACACCCACGAGGCCGCGCGCGCCCTGGCCGGCACGCCGCTGGAGCAGCCACCGCGGCCGGAGGAGTACGTGCCCCGCCTGTGGGATTACTGGGAGCGCGAGATGGACACCGAGCAGCGGCGCGGCGTCTCGCTCAAGCAGGCGCTCGAGGGCAAGCACGTGCTGATCACGGGCGCATCCTCGGGCATCGGCCGCTCCGCTGCGGTGAAGATCGCGGCAGCCGGTGGCGTGCCGCTGCTGGTGGCGCGCAACGTGGAGAACCTCGAGGAGGTGCGCGCGGAGATCGTCGCCGGCGGCGGCACCGCGTACGTGTACGCGGCGGACATCGCCGATATGGACTCGATCGAGCGGCTGCTCGAACGCGTGCTCGCCGACCACCGCAACGTGGACATGCTCGTCAACAACGCCGGGCGCTCCATCCGCCGCTCGATCGCGCTCAGCTACGACCGCTTCCACGACTTCGAACGCACCATGCAGCTCAACTACTTCGGCGCGATCAAGCTGATCATCGGCCTGTTGCCGCACATGCGCGAGCGCGGCTCCGGGCACATCGTCAACGTCTCCTCGATCGGCGTCCAGGCCAACCCGCCGCGCTTCTCCGCGTACGTCGCCTCGAAGGCCGCGCTGGACGCCTTCTCGCGCGTGGTGGCGTCCGAGGTGATCGGCGACGGCGTCACCTTCACCACCATCCACATGCCGCTCGTGCGCACCCCCATGATCGCGCCGACGAAGATGTACGACGCCTTCCCCACGCTCTCCCCGGAGGAGGCCGCGGACATGATCTGCGAGGCGCTGCGTGCGCGCCCCAAGGAGATGGGCACCTGGATGGGCAAGTTCGGCGAGGTCGCCTACACGCTCTCCCCCAGCGCCGTCGACCGCCTGCTGCACCTCGCCTACCGCGTGTTCCCCGACTCGGCCGCCTCCAAGGGCCACACGGATCTCGAGGAGCACGTCTCCTTCGAGCAGATCGCCATGGCCACGCTCACCAGGGGCGTTCACTGGTAGAGCCGGCAATCGAGGTCGTCGCGCTGCACAAGCGCTACGGCGAGTACGAGGCGGTGCGCGGCATCGACATCACGGTGGCCCGCGGCGAGGTGTTCGGGCTGCTCGGTCCCAACGGCGCCGGCAAGACCACCACCGTGGAGATCCTCGAGGGCTACCGCACGCGCACCAGCGGCGAGGTGTCCGTGCTCGGCGAGGATCCCTCGCGTCGCTCCATCGGCCTGCGCCGGCGGATCGGCATCGTGCTGCAGGCCGGCGGCATCTACAGCCACGTCACCCCGCGGGAGGCGCTGCGCCACTGGGCCAGCTTCTATCCCCACCCGCGCGGGGTCGAGGAGGTGCTGAGCCTCGTGGGGCTCCAGGACAGGGCCGACGTCCGCAGCCGCAGGCTCTCGGGCGGACAGCTCCGGCGCCTGGACTTCGCGCTCGCGCTCGTCGGCGACCCCGAGCTGATCTTCCTCGACGAGCCCACCACCGGGTTCGACCCCGAGGCGCGGCGGGCGGCGTGGCAGACGGTGCGCTCGCTGCGCGAGCTCGGCAAGACGATCCTGCTCACCACCCACTACCTCGAGGAGGCGCAGGAGCTCGCGGACCGCGTGGCGATCGTCAAGGACGGGCGCGTGCTGGCGATCGGACCGCCGCGCGAGCTCGTCGTGGATGGGGCGGGCGGGAGTCGCTATCGCGTCGCCTACCGCGACTCCGCCGGCGAGCTGATCGAGCGCGAGACGGACGACCCCACGGCGCTGCTGGCCGAGCTCACCGCCGCGGCGCTCGCGCGTGGGGAGCGACTGGAGGAGCTGTCGGTGGGCCGCCCGACGCTCGAGGACGTCTACCTCGAGCTCACCGCCGCATCGTCCCGGGACGAGGATGCCTGACGGGCTCGCCCTCACCTGGCGCCAGTACCGGCTCGAGCGCAGGATGTTCTGGCGCAATCCGAGCGCGGCATTCTTCAACTTCGTGCTTCCGCTGGTGATCCTGGCGGGGGCGGGCGCGGCGCTCAGCGGCAACCAGCATCAGCTCAACCGGCTGGTGCCGATGATCGCCGGCATGAGCGTCATGTCCACCACCTTCACCGCGCTCGCCTACAACATCGTGTTCCTGCGTGAGCGCGGCGTGCTGAAGCGCATCCGCGGCACGCCGTTGCCGACCGTCTCCTACTTCGGCGGGGTGGCCGCCAACGCGGTCACCAACACGGCGCTGCAGATCGCCATCATCGTGCTCGCCGGGAAGGCGTTCTTCGGGATCGGCTGGCCGGCCCACTGGGAAGAGCTGATCGTGTTCGTGCTCGCGGGCGTCGTCTGCCTCGCCGCGCTCGGCGTCGCGTTCGCCCACGTGATCCCCAACTTCGAGTCGACCGCCGCATACGTCAACGCGGTGTTCCTGCCCGTGGTGGCCATCTCCTTCTACGCGTTCGACTCCAGCAGCGCCCCGGGGTTCGTGCGCACGATCGCCGAAGCGCTGCCGCTGAAGCCGCTGATCGACGGGCTGTCCGGGGCGATGGTCACCGGCGTCGGCCTGAGCAGCCAGCTCGACGCGCTCGCCGTGATCGCGCTGTGGGGCGCGTTCGGCCTGTATTTCGCCATTCGCGGCTTCTCGTGGGAGGGCTCGCGCGCGTGAGCGGAGCGGCGGCGATCACCGGCCGCGACGGAGCGGTGGCGTGCGCGAGCTAGCCGACGGCGTGCACATGCTGCGCGGATGGCCGCCGAACGCGATCAACGTGTACCTCGCGGGCAACGTGCTGATCGACGCCGCCACGCGCCGGGGCGAGCGGCGGATCATGCGCGAGCTCGCCGGGCGCACGCTCAGCGCCCACGCGCTCACCCACGCCCATCCCGACCACCAGGGCTCGAGCCACGCGATCTGCGAACGGCTGCAGATCCCGCTGTGGTGCGGGCAGGGGGACGTGCCGGCGATGGAGACGCCCGGCGCGGTAGCCGGCTCGCAGCCGCCGAGCGCGCTCACGTGGGTGCAGCGGCGCTTCTGGACGGGACCCGCGCACCCGGTCGCCCGCGCGCTCGTCGAGGGCGACGAGGTGGCCGGCTTCACCGTGCTCGAGACGCCGGGACACTCGCGCGGACACGTCGCCTACTGGCGCGAATCCGACCGCGTGCTGATCCTCGGCGACGTGCTCAACAACATGAACCTCATGACCGGCAGGCCGGGCCTGCACGAGCCGCCCGCCGCTTTCACCCCGGACCCCGAGCGCAACCGCGCCAGCGCCCGCCGGCTGGCCGCCCTGAGGCCGCGGCTGGCGTGCTTCGGCCACGGCCCGCCGCTGCGCGATCCCGGCATGATCGTCAACTTCGTCGCGGGGCTGGCGCCGCCACCAACCACTGCGGCGGGGGACCAGGCGCGATGAGCGACAGCGTCTTCCTCACCGCATCGTCCCCGCAGGGGGACGGCACGCACTTCGCCCCGACCGAGCACGCCCGCGGTCCGTGGGACCCGGGCGCGCTCCACGGCGGCGCCCCGGCCGCGTTGATGGCCGCCGCCTTCGAGCGCCTCGAGCCGGGCTCGGATCTGCGCATCGCGCGCCTGGGCTTCGAGTTCCTGCGCCCGGTCCCGCTCGCGCCCCTGAAGCTGTCGATGCGGATCGTGCGCCCCGGACGGCGCGTGCAGGAGCTGGCGGGCGAGCTGAGCGTCGAGGCGCCCGCTGCCAAGCCCGCCGCCGCAGGCGCCGCCGGCCGGGACGAGGACGCGGGCGAGCTGGTGATCTGCCGCGCCAGCGCGTTGCGCGTCCGCGCGATCCCGGAGGGCGTTCCCACCACCGAGCCCGCCCGGTCGATCGGCGGCGCGGACGCCCGCGAGACCATGGGCACCCCCGAGACATGCCCGCCCCTGCACTTCGCGCTCGACGACTCGGACGAGCCGAGCTTCGCGCTCAGCGCGATGGAGATGCGCGCGCCGGGTGACCCTCGCACGCCGGGACCGGGTCGCGTGTGGATGCGCCTGCGCCTGCCGCTCCTCGCCGGCGAGGAGCCCACGCCGCTCGCGCGCCTGGCCGCGACCGCCGACTTCGGCAACGGCATCAGCGCGGTGCTCCCGTTCGAGCGCTTCCTGTTCATCAACGCCGACCTCACGATCCACCTCCACCGCCCACCGCGCGGCGAGTGGATCGGCCTGGACGCCCGCACGCTCCTGCACACGGGCGGCACCGGTCTCGCCGAGAGCGTCATCCACGATGTCGATGGGCCGGTCGGCCGCGCCTTTCAGACGCTCGTCGTCGAGCCGCGCTGAGGCCCCAGTAGTTGCTTGTGCAAGCACTTGCTACTGTCAAAGGCAGCACCCACCTCTGGCAGCCGACCGCGCAAAGGAGATTCCAATGTCCACCGCCGATTCCACCACCGCCCGCACCGCGCTCCCCACCGGCACCTGGAAGGTCGATCCCGTCCACTCGAGCGTCGAGTTCCAGGTCAAACACCTGGGCATCGCGACCGTCAAGGGACAGTTCACCGACTTCGAGGGCACGCTCGAGGTCGATGACGCGGGCGCCCGCGCGCACGGCAAGGCGATCGTGGCGAGCGTCGACACGCGCGAGCCGCAGCGCGACGCGCACCTGCGCTCAGCCGACTTCTTCAACGCCGAGGAGCACCCGGAGATCACGTTCGAGTCCACCGCGATCCGCCAGCTCGACGAGGACACCTTCGAGATCGAGGGCGACTTCACCATTCACGGGGTAACCCGCAAGCTCACCCTCGAGGCCACGCTCGAGGGCAGCGAGACCGATCCCCAGGGCAACCCCCGCGTGGGCCTGTCGGCGAGCGCCCAGATCAACCGCTCGGACTACGACATGAAGTTCAACATGGCTCTCGGCTCGGGCAACGTGGTGGTGGGCGACAAGGTCAAGATCCTGCTCGAGGTATCGGCGGTCAAGGCCGGCTGAGCAGCCTCGCACGGGCCCTCCGCGCGACGGCGCAGCCCGCGGCCGCGCGAGGGCCACCGTCGCCCGGCACCTGCGCGGGGGCATCTGGGTCCGGCGTATAGTGACGCCCCGCATGGCTACGGTAACGGCCCGCGGCCTGACCAAGTCCTTCGACGGCGCCGGCGCGGTCGACGGGGTGGATCTGAGCATGGCCGACGGTGAGGTGATGGGCCTGCTGGGCCCGAACGGCGCCGGTAAGACGACGCTCCTGCGGATGCTGCTCGGGCTGGTGCGTCCCGACGAAGGCACGATCGAGCTGCTTGGCCACGAGCTCGACGCGGTCGCGCCGCTCCCGGAGGGCGTCGCGGGGTTTGTGGAGGACCCGACCTTCTATCCATACCTCTCCGGGCGCGCGAACCTCGAGCTGCTCGCCGAGCTCGATGGGAGCCGCTCGCGGACTCATATCGACGAAGCGCTCGCGCAGGTGGACCTGGCCGGGCGCGCCGAGGAGCGGGTGAGCGCCTATTCGACGGGCATGCGCCAGCGACTTGGCATCGCGGCGGCATTGTTGCGATCGCCGCGACTGCTGCTGCTCGACGAGCCGACCTCGGGGATGGATCCAGCGGGTGTGCGCTTCCTCGGCGAACTGCTGGGGGAGCTGTCGGCACGTGGCGTGACCATCCTGCTGAGCAGCCACCACATCGGCGAGATCGCAGCGGTGTGCGACAGCTTCAGCGTGCTCAACCGGGGACGTGTCGTGTGGGAGGGCAGCGCTGAGCAGATGCAGGCGCAGGCCCCGCCGTCGGCGTATCGGATCCATACCAGCGACGACCACCGCGCGCTTGCGATCGCACGCGATCAGCGCGGCGTGCGCGCGCAGCCGGCGAGCGGCGGTCTGACGGTGGAGGCGGATGATCGAACGCTCGATCCATACGTGCTCGCACTCGGACGAGCTGGGGTGGCGGTCCGCAGTCTGGAGCTGGAGGTGAGCTCGCTGGAGTCGATGTTCTTCGCGCTCACCGACAGCTCACGAGCAGACCCGGTCGGCGCCGAGGTGGCGGCCGACCACGGGGCGCGTCCGCGCTCGTGACGGAGCAGCGCGAGTGGGCGGCCGTCATGGCCCGACACGCTCATCGCGGCGCCCGCGCGCCGGCGCGCGCCGGTGGCGTGCTCGGCGTCTATCGCGTCGAGCGGCGCAAGCTCCTCGCCCAGATCTCCACGCGCGCGCTGGCGCTCGTCTGCGCCTTGGGCCCGATCGCGTTCGCTGTGATCCTGCGCCTGCAGAGCGGAGTCCCAGCGGACACGCTGCTGGGCGTGTGGGTCCACACCTCGGGCTACGCCCTCGCGTTCGTCGTGCTCGGCTTCGGGGGCTTCCTGGGGTTCCCGGTGCTCGCCGGCGTGCTGGCCGGCGACCTGTTCGCCTCCGAGGATCGGTACGGAACCCGGAAGACGCTGCTCAGCAGGTCGGCCAGCCGCAGAGACGTGTTCGCCGGCAAGGTCCTCGCCGTCGGGACGCTGGCCGCGGCGCTGGTGGGACTGACGGCGCTCGCAAGCCTCGCCGCCGGCCTGTTGCTGACAGGCGATCAGCCGCTCGTCGGCTTCAGCGGGACGGTCATCCCCGCCGGCGAGTGTCTGCTGCTGGTGTTCGCAAGCTGGGCGCTCGCCGTGCTGCCGGTGCTCGCGTTCACGAGCTTGGCGGTGCTGTTCTCGGTGGCCACCCGCAACGGGATCATGGGCGTGCTCGGGCCGGTGATCGCGGCCCTCGTCATGCAACTGCTCGCGCTGATCGGGACCGGCACATGGCTGCACCTGCTGCTGGTTGGCTCGGCGTTCGACGACTGGCACGGGCTGCTCGCCGCGCGCCAGTTCTTCGGTCCGCTGGTCATCGGTAGCTGCGTGGCCGTCGTCTGGACGCTCGCCTGCCTGAGCGCCTCGTGGCTGATCCTTCGCGCGCGCGACTTCGCCGGCACCCCTGTCGCCCGTCGCCCCGGCTGGGTGCTGCCGGTGCGCGCCGCGCTCGGCTCGGCGACGTTGGTCTTGGTGCTTGCGGCTGCCAGCAACCTCGGCCCGGTCGCCATCACGCAGGCTCGGCTCGAGGCGTCGATCACCGTCGCGTTCAACCGTCTCACGCGCCTGCAGCAGAACGAGCTGGGACGATCCGCGTCGAAAGCGGGCGAACTCAATGACCGCACGATCTGCGTCAGGCGCGCGGGCGCCAGCCGCGGTCCCGGCGACGACTGGAACTGTGCGGTCACGATCGCCACGCCGCGACCGGGCGAACTCGAAACGGTCGGCTACGACGTGAGCGTCGAATCCGACGGCTGCTACAAGGCGGACGCGCCGACGACGTTCGTGGGCCAGCAGCTGATGTACGACGCGCACGGGCACGACGTCGTGAATCCCCTGTTCACGATCTACGGCTGCTTCGACATCATCGCCGCACCCCCGCGCTGTGCCCGGACTCCCACCTGCGCCGACGCGAGCACGGGCTCGCCGACCGGCGGCCCGAACGCCGCCTCCAGGAGCCGGCTCGAAACCGAGCACCTCCGCGAAGCGGAACGGATCGCCGGGCCGTCCGTCATGCGCAAGATCGAGGAAGCCGAACGAAAGACGCGGGAAAGCGCGCGGCGAGGCTCGCCGGAAGGCGAACGTCCACCAATCCGTGAGAGCGAACGCCGCGCGAGCAGATGAGCTGGCGCTACGCGCCGCCGGCGGGCGGCGGGGAGGCGAACCCGCTGAATTCAGAGAGCGCTTGCGCGAACGTGAAGTCGTCCTTCTTGGACGTCGCGCTGATGCCGTTCGGGGTGGTGACGGTGAGCTGCACGGTCCCGACGGGCGCGGCCGGGGAGACGGCGAGGAGCCCCGTCTTCGAGCTCACCGTGAAGCTGCTGGCAGGGATCGACCCGAACATCACCTCGGTAGCTCCCGTGAAGCCACTACCTGTCACGGTGACGCTCGTGCCACCACTGGATGAGCCTGTATCCGGTTCCACCTTCTTGACGATCGGCGCCTGGCCGGGCGCGACGTAGGTGAACCGGTCACCCGCGCCCACGGGGCTGGTGCCGCCGGGGTTGATCACCGTGACGTTGACGGTGCCCGTGCCCGGCGGCGAGATCGCGCTCAGCGAGCTTGGGGATCTGACTTCCACCACGGTGGCTTCGCTCGAGCCGAACTTCACAGCCACACCCTCGGTGAAGCTCGAACCGCCGATCACGACGGCGGTTCCGCCCTGCTGGAGGCCCGCATCGGGTTCCACCGCGGTCACGGTCGGAGCATCGGGCGTGGTCGTGAATTCCCGGTCGGCGCCGTAGCTCGTACCGACTTCGTTGGTGGCCACCACGCGGTAGTGGTAGCTCGTGGTCACGCTCAGACCAGTGAGCGCGGCCGAGACCGCCACCGGCTTGGAGCCAGATCCCGGCAGGGACGCGCACGGCACGCTCGCTTCATAGGAGCTCGAGGTGCCGTATTCGAAGCGGCATTCCGTAACCAGCGACGCGTTCGGGTCAACCGTCGCGTTCAACGTGGCCGTGCTCTGCGACACCGACGACGCGGCGCCCGTCGAGACGGTCGGCGGGAAGGAGGCGGTCGTGAACTCCATGTCGGGACCCGCGCTCGTGCCGCCGGAGTTGGTGGCGAGGATCCTGAAGTGGTAGGCCGTGCTCGGATCCAAGCCGGTGACCGTCGCCGAGACTTCCACCGGGCTCGAACCGGATCCCGGCAGGGACGCGCATGGCGCGCTCGCTTCGTATGGGATCGACGTGCCGTATTCGCGAAGTGACAGTCGCTCACCGTCCCGCCATCGGGGTTGACGGTTGCATCGAGCGTCACCGAGCTGGCCCCGGGCGAGGATGGAAGGCCGGTTTCCTCCGCCGGTGGCTGCTGGCTGCCGGGTGGCACCGACGCCGGGCCCGGTCCAGGTTCCGGGGAGAGCAGGACGGGTGCGCGCGGCGACTGGCTGAAGTCGAAGTCAGACGCCAGGCTCCCGAGCCCCGGGGCTTCTTCGCGCACGTCCGGACGAAGGTCCGGACGCCCATCGGTCTGAGGGTTCAGCCGTTCTCCGCCGAGGAAGTCGTCCTCGATGAACTTCAGGTACACGTCGTGGCTGAGCTGCTGGTGGTCGATGTAGCCGGCTCTGGCAAACGGCGAGATCACGAGGCCGGGCACGCGCAGGCCATAGCCGTTCTCGTCCACGTCGGGGGGCGCGACGCTGTCGTAGTAGCCGCCCCAGTCATCCCACGAGAGGAAGATCGCCGTCGAGCCCCAGCAGGGCGATCGCATGATCGTGTTGATCAGCGTGGTCACGTATGCCTGGCCGGTGTTGATCGGCTCGGGCGGATGTTCGGACACCGCGAGGCTGGGCACGATCCACGAGACGTCCGGGAGACCGCACGAAGACTCGTCATCGGCCGCTTCGTAGAAGCTCGGAAGCGGCTGGACGTTGCCGAGCTGCTCGTCTTCGGTGACGTTGACGAAATCCGGCAGGGGATTCCAGATGCCGGGCGTCTTGGCGTTCTGGAGGACCTTCGCGCAGGAGACGGCTTCGTCGTCCTCGCAATCCGGCTCGTCTCCTTCGTGGACGTAATAGCGCCAGCTCACGTCGTGCTTGTGCATCAGATAGGTGATGTCCGTCCAGGGGTAGGAAGTGCGCCCGGGTTCGATCGGTTTGGCCCAGAATTTCGACGGGTTGCGCGGATCGAGGCTGCCCACGCACGCGAACGGATTCTTCTGTTCCTTCTTGGGACAGCGGGCAGACCAGCCGGACACGAGCGCGAGATGCTCGGGCAGGCTCCACGATGCCTGTGACTCGAACATGTCGTCCTGCAACACGAAATTCCGCGCGTAGGTCCAGTAGTTCGACAGCTCCCGCGCGTCGTGGTAGCCCATCACGCCGGTTGCGCATTCGGCCTCCTTCGCGCACTTGCCGCACCCGCCGGTGAGTTCGCATTCGTCCTCTTCCTCGGCCTGCGCGACGAAGCCATCCATCTTGCCCCCGTCGATGTCGGCGATCGCCGATCCAGTCCCATGAGGGCCACCTTCGGTGTCCTCTTCGGGATCGTAGAACGGCGCCACGCAGCCACCGTGCACGGGGTCCGGCACACACGTCCCGGCCGGGATGCCGTTCGCTCCCGGGTAGGTGCCGAAGTAGTTGTCGAAGGAGTGGTTCTCCTGCATGATCATCACGACATGCTGGATCTTGTGGATCCCTTCCAGTGGCGCCGCTCGCGCAGGCGCGGCCAGCGCGAGCGCGCACAGGGCCACCACAACCGCAGCCAGTGGTGTCCTCGTCCAGCCCGCTCCGTGGCCCCCGGCGGCTCGCGTCACACCGGCAGCTTCTCACAGCCTCCGATCCTCACGCGCCACACCGGGCTCACTGCGCGCGGATCAGGCCCGCACGGGCCACGTGCGGCGCCGGCGCCGGTCAGCGCTGGATGACGGTGCCGAGCGCCCCGTCGATCGCTTCGAGCGTGTCCGCGCTGAGTACGATCCCGGACGCGCCGGCGTTGGCGTGCACCTGCTCGGGGCGGCTCGCGCCGACGATCGCCGAGGCCACGTTCGCCTCGCGCAGGACCCACGCGAGCGCCATCTGGGGCATCGTCAGGCCGGCCTCGCGCGCGATCGGCTCAAGCCGCTGAACCGCCTCGAGCACGGGCCGCTGGACGAGGCTGTCGATGAAGCCCCCCATGCTCTCGCTCGCCGCGCGGGAGTCCGCCGGCGGCGGCTCGCCGGGGCGATACTTTCCCGTCAGCACCCCCTGCGCGAGCGGCGACCACACGATTTGGGAGATGCCCTCGCGCTCGCACAGCGGCATCACCTCCGCCTCGGGCACGCGCCACAGCATCGAGTACTGCGGCTGGCTGGATACCCAGCGCTCGACGCCGGGCAGCGCGAGCGACTCGGCGATCTGCCCGGCCGAGAACTCGCTGAAGCCGATGTGGCGCGCCTTGCCCGCACGCACGACCTCGCTGAGCGCGGCCATCGTCTCCTCGATCGGCGTGTGCCGGTCGTAGCGGTGGCACTGGTAGAGGTCGACGTAGTCGGTCCGCAGCCGCGCCAGCGAGGCGTCGATCTGCTTGTGGATCTGGGCCGCCGACAGGCCGCGGTCGCTGTCGGACATCGGGAAGTACACCTTCGTGGCCAGCACGTAGGAGGAGCGCTCGCGCCCGGCGAGGACGTCCCCGAGCAGCGTCTCGGCGGCGCCCCGCCCGTACACGTTGGCGGTGTCGATGAAGTTGATGCCCGCGTCGAAGGCCGCGTTCACACACGCCTTGGCCTGCTCGCGCTCGACCCCGCCGGAGTAGGTAAGCCACGAGCCCAGGCTGATCTCCGAGACGTGGATGTCGCTGCTGCCGAGCTTGCGCAGATGCATGCGCCCACACTACCCCGTGGCCCGCGCGGTCGCTCACTAACCTCTGGTGAAGGGTGATCGCGATCGATCCCAGCATGCGCATCGGCACGGTCGAGCTGGCCGTCAGCGATCTGCCGCGCAGCGCTGATTTCTACGAGCGCGTGCTCGGCCTGCCGTTGATCGAGCGCGAGCAGCACTCCGCGCGACTCGGCCCGGATCCCGAGCGAGCGGCGCTGGTGCTCAGCGACATCGCCGCCTCCACGCCGCTGCCGCCAGGCGCCACGGGCCTCTACCACGTCGCCTGGCTGCACCCCTCGCGGGCGGCGCTCGCGGAGAGCGTGCGACGGATCGTGGCGGCGCGGTGGATGTTCGAGGGCGCCTCCGACCACGGCGTGTCCGAGGCCCTGTACCTCAGCGATCCCGACGGCCTGGGCATAGAGATCTACGCCGACCGCCCGCGCGAGCTCTGGCAGCGACCCGCGGACGGCCGCGGCGTGAGCATGCTCACGCTGCCCCTCGATCTCGACGACCTGCTCGGGCAGTTCTCCGGGGAGCCCTCGCCGGCCGTGGCGGCGGGCACGAACGTCGGGCACGTGCACCTGAAGGTCGCCGACGTTCCCGCCACGGCCGCCTTCTACCGCGACGCGCTCGGTCTCGCCGAGCAGGCACGGCTCCCTTCGGCGGCGTTCCTGTCGGCCGGCGACTATCACCACCACGTGGGGCTGAACTCCTGGCAGAGCGCCGGTGCGGCGCCCGCCCCGGACACCGCGCCGGGCCTGCGGCGGGTCGAGCTCGAGCTGAGCGACGCCGACGCGCTGGCCACACTCGAGCGCGGCCTCGCCGACTCCGCGCACGTGGAGACGCTCGAGCGTGGCGCGGACGGCGAGCTGTCCGTGCGCGACCCCGACGGAGAGCTGCTCACGTTCGCGCACCGGCGCTGAGCGACGCGCGCAGTCGCCTCCGTCAGCCGCTGGCCGAGCCCAGACGCTCGAGCTCCTGGGCGGAGAGCTCGAGCTGTGTTGACGCCACCAGCTCGGAGAGCTGCTCCGGAGAGGTGGCGCTGGCGATCGGCGCCAGCACGGTCGGCTGGGCGAGCAGCCACGCGAGCGCGACCGCCGCGGGCGAGGAAGCGTGGGCCGCTGCGACCTCGTCGAGGGCGTCGAGCACGGCGAAGCCGCGTGCGTTGAAGTAGGCCTCGCGCACGCCGGCCGCGCGCGGGCTGTCGACCTCCGGGCCATCCGTACGGTACTTGCCCGTGAGAAAGCCCCTGGCCAGCCCGAAGTAGGGGATGCACGCGAGCCCGTGCGCTGCGCACACGCCCGCCAGCTCGTCCTCGTAGCCGCTGCGCTCCATCAGGTTGTACTGGGGCTGCAGCGCCACGTAGGAGGCCATGTCGTCGCGCTCGCCCAGGCGCAGGGCCTCCTCCAGGCGCGTCGCGCTGTAGTTGGAGGCGGCCACATGGAGCACCTTGCCCTCGCCGATCAGCTCGCCGAAGACGCCGAGCGTGTCCTGGAGCGGCGTGTCTGGGTCGTCCCTGTGCGCGTAGTAGAGGTCCACGCGGCCCGTGCCGAGCCGCTCGAGCGAGCCCTCGATGCCGCGCCTGATGGTCGCCGGCGCGAGCCCCGTGAGCTCCGCGGACATGCCGACCTTGGTGGCGATCACCAGCTCCTCGCGGTTCCCGCGCGAGGTCATCCAGCGCCCGATGATCCGCTCGGACTCGCCCGCCCCACCCGGCCCTCGCCGGCCGTAGCTGTCGGAGGTGTCGATGAAGTTGCCCCCCGCCTGGAAGTACGCGTCGAGCACCGCGAACGAGCGCTCCTCGTCGATGCTCCAGCCGAACACGTTCCCGCCCAGACACAGGGGGAAGACCTCGAGCTCGGTGCTGCCCAGACGCGCGATTCGAGGAAGGCTACTCGCTGGCGGGATCACGCTGGCGCCTACCGCCTCCTGCCCGTGGCGAAGCTCTGGATGGGCGGCGCCACGGCACGCATGCTCGAACCGACCTCGGCGCCCGGCGCCTCCTCCTCCTCGCTGGCCCCCGCACGCTCGCCCTGGCCGCCCCGCTCGACGGGCCCGCTCACGGGCAGGCGATGCACCCGTGCGCTCGCCTGCGCCGCCCCCTCGTCCTCGAGGCCGTCGGGGAGATGGCGTTCGAGGGGCTCGAGCTCGCGCACGATCACGTTGACGACCCCCTGCGAGCGCTCCAGGCGACCCCTGGCGAGCAGCAGTGGCTCCGCTCGCGCCAGCGGCCGGTGACGTTCGTAGACGGCCTTGGGGACGATCAGGTTGATCGTCCCGAACTCGTCCTCGAACAGCAGGAACATCGTCCCCTTGGCCGTCCCCGGTCGCTGCCTGGCGATCACCAGCCCGGCCACCGCCACCTGGCAACCGCTGGGCAGGCGGGGAAGCTGCGCGCTGGTGGCGAGCTTCGGGACGGTCAGGCGCTCGCGCAGGATCGCCATGGCGTGCTCGCCGATGGTCACGCCGCTGGTGGAGTAGTCGGCGATCAGCCGCTGCCAGCGCCCCAGCCTGCGCAGACGTGGCGCCGCCGCCAGCTCCAGCGGCAGCGCGAGCTGGGTGGCCTGCCCGCCGTCCTCACCGCCGACGATCCCGGCAGGCGCGGCCATTCCCAACTGCCACAGGGCCACACGCCTGGCTGCGCCCATCTGGGCGTCGTGCCCGGTGACCGGGCGCAGGGACGCGCCAGCTCCGAGGGCTGTGCCGGCCGCGGCCGACGGGTCGATCAGGGAGTCGCAGGCGCCCGACCAGGCGAGCTGTTCGAGCGTCCCACGCGTGCAGGCAACGCGTCCGGCGAGCTCACCGAGGCCGGCAAACGGTCCCCCACGCTCGCGCTCGGCCACCAGCGCACGCATCTCTGCCTTGGCCGCACCCTTGATGTAGTCGAGACCCATGCGCACGGCCCCGTCCTGGACCGTGCACTGCACGTGGGAGGCGTTGACGTCCACGCCGAGTACCGCTATCCCCCGATTTTCGGCCTCGTGCACGAGGCTGTCAGGGGCATAGAAGCCCATCGGCTGCTCGTTCAAGAGCGCGCACAGGAACTCCGCTGCGTAGTGCACACGCAGCCAGGTGGACTGGTAGGCGAGCAGGCCGAAGGCGGCTCCGTGGGCCTTGGGGAAGCCGAAGCCGGCGAAGCCCTCGACCATCGCCCACACGCGCTCGGCCGTCTGGCGATCGGCGCGCACGTGGCGGACGGCCCCTTCGATGAAGCGCTCGCGGTGGGACCGGACGCTCTCGTGAGAGCGCTTGCGGCTCATCGCCCGGCGCAGGGCCGCGGCTTCGCCCGGGCCGAAGCCGGCGAACGCTTCGGCCACTTCCATCACCTGGTCCTGGAAGATGACCGTGCCCAGGGTCTCGCTGAGCACCGGCTCGAGCGCCGGATGCTCGTAGGGAACCTCATACGTGGGGTCTTCGCGCAGACGCTGGCGGCGTTCTATGTACGGGTTGATCGCACCGCCCTGGATCGGGCCGGGTCGCACGATCGCGACCTGGATGGTCAGGTCCTGGAGGTTGCGCGGACGGGTGCGCAGCAGCGACTGCATCTGCGCGCGACTCTCGATCTGAAAGACGCCCACCGTGTCCGCCGCGCGGATCGCCCGGAAGGTCTCCTGATCGTCGAAGGGGATGCGCGAGAGGTCGATGCGCTCCTTGCGCACGCGCGCGATCTCATCCACGCAGCGCTCCACCGCCGAGAGCATCCCCAAACCCAGCAGGTCGATCTTCAGGAAGCCCGCGTCCGCGCAGGAGTCCTTGTCCCACTGGACCATCTGCCTGCCCTCCATCGCGGCGGGCACGACCGGGCAGCAGTCGATCAGCGGCCTGGTGGCGATGACCATCCCACCGGGATGCTGGGAGAGATGCCGCGGCAGTCCGTGGGCCTGCTCGACCAGATGGGCCAGCCAGCGCCAGCGATCGGATGCCGTGGCGAGGTCGTGCTGTGCGGGGGAGGGCGGGCTTCCAAGCAGATCGGCGCCGCGCGCCACGCGCTCGATCTCGCCGGGCGGCAGGCCGAGGACCTTGCCGAGCTCGCGCACGGCGCCGCGCACGCGAAAGGTGGGGAAGGCGGCCACCAGCGCCGCGCGATCTTTGCCGTAGCGCTCGTGCACGCGCGGGATCAGCCGCTCGCGGATGTCGCGGGGAAAGTCCAGGTCGATGTCGGGCAGCCCATGCAGGTCCTCGTGCAGGAAGCGCCCCAGCGCCAGCTTGTTGGCGATCGGGTCGATGTGGGAGAGACCGGTCAGGTAGCACACCAGCGAGGAAACCGAGGATCCGCGGCCGCGTCCGGGTGCCAGCAACGCGCGCACGGAGTCCGGACCGCGCACCTCCCGAGCGACCTCGCGGGCGAGCTCGAGCATGTCGTGGTGCAGCAGGAAGAAGCCCGCCAGATCCAGGTGCTCGATCACCCGCAGCTCCTGCTCGAGCCTGTCCTGCGCCTCCGCGCGGGCCGCGTGACGCCCAGCCGGCGAGTGGGCGCGGTTGGATCCGTAGCGCTCATCCATGCGCACGCGGCATAGCTCGGCCAGGCGCCTGTTGGCGTCGCGCTCCTCGGAGCCCGGGTAGCGGTAGCCGAGGTCCTTGCTCAGGTCGAACGTCAGCCGCTCGGCCAGCGCCAGCGTCTCGCGGACCGCGTCGGGATGGTCGGCGAAGCGGCGGGCCATCGCCTGTGGCGTGCTCAGCACGTGGCTGTGGTTGCCGCGGCGCAGGGGCTCGGAGGCATCGAGCATCGCGTGATGGCGCAGCGCCGCGAACGCATCCTGCAGCTCGGCCCTGGCGAGGGCGTGAGCGTGGACGTCGCCGGTGGCCACGCACTTCACACCCAGCCGTCTGGCAACCTGGGCGAAGGCGCGGTTGCGGGCGCGATCGTGCCGGGCATACGGGCGCTGCAGCTCCACGTACAGGTCCTCCGCCCCGAACGCCTCCAGTAGCCGCAGGGCCGTCCGCTGCCCCTCCCCACCGATGTGAGCCGCGTTCGGAGGCGCCGGGCCACCGAGCACGGAACGCCCGGCGCAGCCGGTCAGGCACACGAGGCCCTCAGCATGGTCGAGCACGCCCTGCAAGTCGGTCCACGGCTCGCCCCGCTCGCGGCGAGCAGAGCCCTCGCGGGTGTGGGCGTGGGCACGCGTGATGATCCGGCAGAGGTTGCTCCAGCCGCGCTCGTCGCGCACGAGCAGCGTGAGGTGACGCCCGCCCTCCACGTCGATCTCAGCGCCGTGGATCGCCCGGATCCCGCAGCCGGTCGCCGTCTGGGCCAGCTCCATGGAGCCGGAGACGGAGTTGTGGTCGGTCAGCGCCAGCGCCACATGTCCCAGCTCGCCAGCCCGCTCAGCCAGCTCCTCGGGCAGCGAGGCGCCGTCCAGGAAGGAGTACGCCGAATGGCAGTGCAGCTCGACGTACGGAGGGGTACCCGGATGATTCGAACGACTCATCTCTGCAGGAACCAGTGCCCAGAGCACAGGTCGTGGAAGACGATCACGTTACGTCCGCGCACGCCCACGAGCTCCCAGTAGCGGCGACGCAACGGCTGGGCGGTCCACCAGCGGTCCTCCACCAGCCAGGACTCGCGCAGCGACTCGATCCCTTCGCCGTTCACCTGCGCTGGCATGCCATCGCGCCAGCGCACGTGCGCGGGCCGGGGATGATTCAGAGCTCGCGCCAAGACAGCCCCGCTCGCTCATCACTCGGGAATGGGCGCCAGCACCACGCGCCGCTCGGGCACGCGCGAGTCGGGGTCCACGCACACGGCGCGCAACGCCGCGTCCTGTCCCGCCACGGCGCGGACCTGGGCGATCGCCTCGCTCAGGCGCGCGGCATGCGCGGACGGAGCAGGCCTGAGACGGCGCGGGCGGGCTTCCGTCCGCGCCGGCCCAGCCCCGAAGCGCGGGGAGCGGACAGACTCGGCGCCGGCCTGCTCGAACAGCACACCCTGATCGCTGGCGGGCGGCCCGAAGCGCTCGACCGCCAACGCCAGCTCGGCGGCCGGGGCGGGAAGCGCCAGCAGGCGCACGGACAGCGCCAGCCAGATGCGCTCGGGATCCGCGAGCGCCTGGCGGAATACCACGCGCTCGCGCCAGCCGCCGCCCGCGAGCAGGCGCGCGGACAGCGTGGCGGCCCGCAGCGTGCGCCCGCGGCGCTCGGCTCTGGCCAGCAGCCGGCTCACGAGCACGCCCAGCACGCGCCTCAGCGCCTCGCCAGAGCTCGCGTCGCCGACTGCCATCGACTCCTCCAAGCACTCCTCCATCCGGCGCGGGCGCAGCGGGCTGTCCTCGCCGCAGGCCAGGGCGTGGGCGAGCGCGCCGGGCGCCCCGAAGCGGTCTGTGAGCGCCGCGCGCCCGAGCCTCTGCAGCTCACCGAGCGTGCGTACGCCCAGGCGGGTGAGCGGCTCGATCAGCGTCGCGGTGTCCCGCCGGTAGCCGAGCAGTTCCACCGAGCGCCCCACCAGCCAGCGCTGAGCCTCCTCGCCCTCCAGCACCAGTGGGCGGGACGAGCGCGCCGCCAGGGCGCCGGCCAGCGCGCAGAAGCGCGTGGGGGCAGCGCCGATGCGCACAGGGCGATCGAGCGCCCGCCGGGCGGCGGCGATGGTCCCCTTCAGCGCGCCGTGGATTGCGTGCAGGCCGTCGGCCTCGAAGTACGCGAGCCCGGGACGAGCCGGCTCGAGCGCCGCGCCGATCGCTTCCAGCGCGCGCATCGCCGCCTCCCATGCCTCCACCACGCGCACGGGATCGCCCGGCACGAGCATCAGATCGGGACAGCGGGCGAGCGCCTCGCCGAGGACCATGCCCCTGGCCACGCCGCGAGCCTCCGCGGCCCCCGAGACCTCCCCCACACGCTGCTCTGCGCCGGGGAGCGGCGCCACCGCCAGCGGGCGGCCTGCCAGCGTCTGGCGACCGACCTGCGAGTGCTCGCCGGCGGCCACGGCCAGCTCGAAGCGGGGCAGGTACACGCAGACGATCATACGAACATATGTTCGCATTGACTGTGCCCGGATCGCAACAGTTGGGTGTCTGCACCGTGACCGCGAGCGCGGGCTGATGACGCTGCAGCAGAAGCTGTCCTACCATCGCTATACAGACCGCTGCTGGCGAAGCAACACAGACCCGGACCGGCGCGCGGATCGGCACGCGGGCCTGGGCGTCGATCAGTCCATCGTCAGCGGCCCCTCGGCGGAGCCGCTGAGGAACTGGCGCACGAACGGGTTCTCCGAGGAGAACATCCTGGCGGCGTCGCCCGCCTCGACGATGCGCCCGCGCCACAGCAGCGCGATGTACTCGCCGATCTGGCGCGCGGAGGCGATGTTGTGGGTAACCACCAGGTAGGTGCCCCGATGGATGGCGTGCATCTCCTGGATCAGGTCGCACAGCAGGGCCGTGCGCACCGGGTCCAGGCCCGAGTCGGGCTCGTCGAAGATCACGATGTCGGGTTCCATCACGAGCGCGCGCGCGAAGCCCGCGCGCTTGCGCATGCCGCCGGAGAGCTGTGAGGGCAGGTCATCCATCGCGTCCGCCAGGCCCACGTCGGTGAGCCGCTCGCGCACGCGTTTGGAGATCTCCGCCTCGGAGTAGTCGGTGTGCTGGCGCAGCGGGAAGGCGACGTTGTCGAACACGTTCATCGAGCCGAACAGCGCGCCGTCCTGGAAGAGCACGCCGATCTTGCGCCGCAGCGCGAGCAGCTCGGGCATCGTCAGGTCTTTCACCGTCTGCCCTTTGACGATCACATCGCCCGACTCGGGGAACATCAGCCCGATGATGTGCTTGATCAGCACGCTCTTGCCGGTCCCCGACGGGCCGAGCACGACGGTGATCGTGTCCTCCGGAAAGGCCACGTTCAGGCCGTCCAGGACGGCCACCCCGCCGAGGCGCTTGTGCACGTCCAGGCAGCGGATCGACCAGTTCGCGTCGTCCTCGTCGCCGAGCAGATCGAGGTCGGTGGCATGGTAGAGGTGACGATCGGCGCCACCCTGTTCCTCGCGCGTGCCCGCCGCGCCGGGCCCGGGCGCCATGCCGCCACCCTGGGGGGTCGGCTCGTGCTCGCGCGTCTGGTCCTCGTCGGCCATCACTTTTCCTTGTATACCGGGTGCGGGAACTGGCTGCTTTCGCCGTTGAAGGAGAACGGGCCCTGTGGCAGGCACACGGGCGCGGCGACTTTGTTGGCGGTCTTGGGTTCGTTGGCGATCGGCGATTCGCCGGCGTTGGGCGGGTGCTGGAGCAGGTTGAGGATTTCTTCGGAGACCGTTTCGTTGGCTGGGCCGCTCACCGCGGGGGCGGTGTTCGCGCATGCGTCCGAGGTGAACACGGGCAATCCGCTGGCGAGCGAGTTGTACGCGCCGGAGTGGGGGTAGGCGTCGGCGCGGTTGGTGCCGACGCGGTTGGGATAGACGGCGAGGCTTTCCGGGGTGAGCACCTGCATGCCGGTGAGCAGGTGCGCCTTCGGCGCCGTCTTGCCGAGGTCGGCGCTCGGTTCGCTCGCCTGCGTGGCGGCGGTGATGTTGGCGAAGAAGGACTGCAGCTCGGGCACGTATTCGCCGAGGTACTGCAGGAACGGATCGAGGTTGTGGAGCACCGGCCTGAAGTTTTCGAGGATCGGGACGGTGAGTTTGAGCGCCTTCGTCATGTCCGGCAGACCGATCTTGGCCGAGGCGGTCAGCGGGCCGAGCTTCGTGAGGAAGGCGTTGAATTCGGGCGTGAACGGCTTGGCAGCGCTCAGCAGCGCCGCAAGCTGGCGCTCGGTGACCTGGAATTCTTCGAAGTACGGGTTGGCGATGGCCGCGAACTTGTCCGTTTCCTTGAGCGCCACCGTCGAGTTGTGCTCGAAGCTGGGCAGCACGCGGAAGGCCGCGGCCCACGCCTGGCTGGCTTCGGCGGCGGCATGGAAGGTGCGCTCGCCGTTGACGATCGAGCCTTCGAGCTGGTGATCGCGGCTGGCCAGCGCGTTGAACACCACGCCCGTGTTGTGCACGAGCGCACGCACCGCCCCTTCCTGCTCGTCGAGCAGGGTCACCAGTTTGTTGGCGCTTGCCACGAAGGGTTCGAGCTGGGCGAAGGATGCGTTGATGCCTTCGCCGCGCCCGTTGATCCCTTCCGCGACCGATTCCTGCCAGATCTGGAAGTCGCGCCTGGTCTTGGGGTTGAAGGCGGACAGGATGTCGTCGAGCGTCACCGACGGTTCCACCTGGCTCTCGGGGAGCTGTCCGCCGTCGCGCAGGTACGGCGCGTGCTGATCCTCGGGGATGAGCTGCACGTAGGTCTCGCCCAGCAGCGTCTTCTGGCGCAGGATCGCGTGCATGTTGGACCGTATCGGCGCATAGCGGCCGGCGATTTCGATCGTCGCGCGGGTCTTGCCTTCGCTGTCCGGGCCGAGCGAGACGACGTGCCCGACTTCCACGCCGCTGATGCGCACGTCGGACTCTTCGGCGAGCGCGAACGACCGGGGGAAGGCGATGCTCACGCGGTAGCCCTTCGGTTTCAGCGGCAGGGGACCGCCGAAGGACTCCCACAGGAACATCAGCAGCCCGAAGCAGCTCAGCACGAACAGGACGATCACGAGCAGGTTGCCGAGTGTGGGCGCGCGCTTCTGCATGTCAGCCCTTGCCCCCGAACGGGCGCTGATCGAGGTTCGAGAACACTCCGCCGGCGGGCGCCTTCGTGGCAGCGTGCTCGCTCGCGGTCGTGGCCGCGCCCGATTTGATCACGCCCAGCCGGATGCATTCTTCCTTGGTGGGCGGCTTGAGCAGGCTCAGCAGCAGGTTGACGTTGGGGTTGACTTCCTGGACCGACTTGAAGAATTTGAGGATTTCGCAGTTGAAGTACACGACTGTGCGACCGAGGGCGCCGTGGGCGTCGGCGGTGCTGAGCACGCTGTTGAGATCGTGGTTGCCCCAGTCCAGGAAGAACAGGAAGCCGCCCTTGCTGGGTCCGGGGTTGTAGGCGATCTCGTTGAAGAATTCGTCGAGCACCCCGAAGCTCGCCGCGAGCTTCGGCAGCGCTTCGCTGAACTTCTTGGTCGTCGGCTCCAGTTCGTTGACCACCGGCAGGACTTCGCGCGCGAACGGGCGGATGTCGTTCTTGATGATCGGGGTCGTCTTCAGCGCGACCTTGCGCGTGGCTTCGTTGGCGGGACCGAGCGCGCGCGCGAACGGCAGGAGCTCGTGCAGCGCGGGGGTCAGCACGTGCGTGGCGACCGCCAGATGGGCCAGGCCGACACCCGTCTTGTGCAGCGCCCCGGGCAGCAGCTCGAGCGTCTTGCGGAAGGCCGCTTCCTCCGCTTTGAACGTGGCGAACACCGCGTTGGAGGCGTTGACGAGCTGGGAGAGCGACTGGTCCTTGTTGCCGAGCGCTTCGAGCAGCAGGCGGAAGTTGTGGATCGAGCGGGCGACGTTCGCGTGGCGGATTTCCACCTGCTGGGCGATCTCTTCGGTGTACTTGGCGAGCGGATCGAAGCGCTTGAGGTCGGCCGCCAGCAACCTGCTGTTGCCCTTCAGCCCGATCCCCAGGCCGGCCAGCAGCTCCTGCAGGTAGGAGCGCGTTTCGGCGTCCAGCCCCGCCAGGAATTCGTCGAAGTCGATGTTCGCCGCGGTCTGCGACACCGGCAGCACTTCGCCGCTGTGCAGTTTGCCGGTCGAGGGATCGCCCGGGCTGACCTCGACGGTGATGTCCTGCAGCCCCGTCTTCGGGCGCAGCAGCATGGTGGCGTCGCGGTAGATGTACTTGGCGTACTTCGGGTTGACGTTCATCGTCACCAGCGCCACGCCGTGGTTGAGATCCACGGTCGCGATTTCGCCGATCTTCGCGCCCGCGATCGTCACCGCCTGGCCCTGTCCCGGCGTGACCGCCTGCGCCGTCTGGAACTCGCCCTCGAGTTTGAAGTATTCGTGGCCGAGCACCGGCACCCAGCCGGGCAGTTTGAGGTTCTCGTGCGCGAGGATGTAGCCGCCGACGACGGCCGCGATCGCCACCAAACCAAGCACGGCGATGAACGCTGAGCGGTAGCGCTCGATCTGGTCGCGGACGCTGAGCCCGCCTTCGTGACTGGCGCCGGCCGTGCTCATCCCGCCCCGCTCCCGTCGGCCGGCCCCTGCGCGAGGGGCCCGTTGAAGTTGGGCACCGTCTGCTTGTAGCAGGGGACTTTTGGCTCATACGGCGGCTCTTCGGACGGGAATGCGGGGCGCGTGCCGAGCGGCGCGAGCGGCGTGCGGCCGAGCAGCGGTTCGCCTTTCAGGCTCGTGCCCTGCAACCCGGTGGACGGCGCCTTGAGTACCTGCCCGCTGTTGCCCACCAGCGCGCTGACTGCGGGACCGTTGCCCGTGAAGTTCTGGCCGATGCTGTCGAGGCCGACCAGGCTGTACCAGAACTCGCGGTAGTCTTCCACGCCGGTCGTGCTCGCCCCGTCCTGGAGCTTGGCGTTGCCGGCCGGGTAGATGACGTTGGTCATGCACTTGTTGAACAGTTCGGTTTGCGTGTAGAGCGTCGTCTGTTCGGCCGTGAGCTGCGCGAGCGTGGGGAGCGCTTCGGCCAGGCCCTGGGCGACGCCGCCGAGTTCCGTGGGCGAGAGCGACGCCTTCACCTGTTCGATCCACGGCAGCGCCGCCGCCACCGTCTGGTTGGTGTTCCTCACACCGGGCAGGATGTCGTGGGCGAATTCCCGCGTCGGCGGGAACGACTCGTCGAGACCGGCAAGTCCCTGCTGGACGCTCAGCAGCGTGCTCGGCAGCTCCGCCACCAACCGCGTGAGGCTGGTGGACTGCGAGGAGAGCGAGGCGAAGAACGAGTTGAAGTTGGGGAACAGTTCGCCGAGATCCTGCTCGTGCACGTTCAGCGCGGAGGCGACTTTGTTGATGGAGGCCACCAGCTTTGACAGGTCTTCGGGGTGGGTGCCCGTGATCGCCTGCGCGTTGACCGCGCCGCCGCGCAGCGACTTCGGAGAGCGTTCGTAGGTTTTGTTGAGCGCCTGCGCGGCGTTCACACCGCGAACTTCGGGTTCCTGTTCGGCGTCTTCCGCGGCGTCCGGGTGACGCGTGAGCGCTGCGCCGTATTCGATCAGGAACGTCTGCAGGTTGGCGCGGGTGTCGGTGTTGAGCGCGTCCAGCACCTGATCGAGCTGCACCGGGTCGGCCGTCTGCGCGATCGGGATCGTGTAGCCCGAGGAGACGGTGCTCGCCGAGGGGCTGCCGGGCTGCAGTTCGACGAACCAGTTGCCTTCGAGGAACAGGCGCGGGCGGACCTTCACGGTCGCGTCGCTGTGGATCGGCAGGCCGCGCGATTCGATTTCCATGCTCACCAGGCCGGTGTTGCCCTGGCGCTTGATCGTCGTCACGTCACCGACGTTCACGCCGGCGATGCGCACGGGCGATTTGGGCTGGATGTTGACGGCGGTCGCGAACTGGGCGTTCAGGCGGAAGCCGTGTTTGAACGGGACGTGCTTGCTGAAGCCGAAGTACACCCCGATCACGATGATCACGATCAGCACGATCCCGGCGCGCAGCGGGTTCGAGCGCTGCAGCTCCATCACGGGTACGCGGTCCTGGCGACGCCACACGCGCATACGGCTCACTTGCCCTTCCCGGTCGACTTGGACTTCGGCTTCGGCTTGGGCTTGGGCGCCTTGGCCAGCCCAAGTGCTTCGAGCGTCGCCGTCGGGTACTTTTCGCCGAGCAGGTTCTGTTCGCGGCTCGTGAGTTCGCGGTTGTTTTCGCTTTCCGCCGCGTGGCCGAACACGGCCTTGCCGGCCACGTACTTTTCGTTGCCGGCTTCGCACAGGTTCGCCTGGCCGGGCCCGGTGGTGTTCGGGTAGGGGTCGTAGTGCAGGTGGTTGTTGGGGACGATCACCGAGCTGCCCTTGGCTGCTTTTTCGATGTCCGGGCCATTGGCGTAGGTGGAGGCCGGGAAGCCCTCGTTGTTGACGCCCGTCGGGGACAGCAGCGTGCTCGCGCGCACGAGGGTCCCCACGCCGATGTTCTCCGCCTCGAGGCTCGCGAGGTTGCGGAACGCCAGCGTCCAGTAGTTGCAGTTGACCTGCTCGGGGGTGATCCCGGCGAGCAGCGGGTTGCCGATTTCGAGCGTTTCGGTGAAGTTTTCGAGCGCCAGCGAGACCACCGGGTCGTGGCCGAATTCCTCGAGCGCCTGCGCCGATTCAGCGAGGTTCGTGCTCAGGGCGGTGGCGGCGGTGAGGTTGACGGCGCCGACGCTGAAGGCGTGGCCGAGTTCGGGCGCGACCGTCACCAGATCGGCGGCGCTGGGGCGCAGGAGGTGCATGAACTCGGCGGCGTTTTCGTAGAACGGCTTCTCGTGGGGGAGCGAGTAGATCCCCTGTTCGAGCGACGGCGGCCCGCCCCTGTTGGCGGCTTCGATCGACGGGGCGACCCCGCCCCAGGCGGTGAAGAAGCGATCGAGCTCTTCGAACAGCGCGGCGTTGGTATTGGCCACCGGGGCCGTCTGCGAGGCTACGCGGTCGAGCGCGACGAACAGCTCGTGCAGGCCGGTCTGGGGCAGGGCGAGGTTGCGCAGGACCGGGAACGCGTTCGTGACGAGCGGGCGCAGTTCGGCGATCGTGTTGTTCAGGCCGAGCCCCCGCCCCGCGAGGCCGTCACCGAAGTTGTTGGTGTTGATCTTGATCGCCGTCCGCGTCGGCTTGTTGAACATGTCGAAGAGTTCCTCGATGTCCACCGGTTCGCGCGTCTGGGTGACCGGGATCGTCTGCCCCGCCTTAAGCGTCGTCTTCGACGTGCCCTTTTCCAGTTCGAGGTACTTCAGGCCGACGGCCGAAACCGACTGTACGATCGCCTTGGTGTCGGCGGGCAGCGGTTCGACCTTCTTTTCCAGATGCAGCGTGGCGATCGCCGTGATGCGACCCGTACGCGGATTCTCGTGGGGCGTGAGCGCGTTGACGATGCCCACGCGCGTGCCCGCGATGCGCACCTGGTTGGATTCCTGCAGCCCCGAGGCCTCGGGCAGTTCCACCTTGATGTTGTAGGTGGGCACGAACGGCAGCCCGTTGTTCGCGTTGTAGGACAGGAACACGGCGACCACCACGATCAGGGTCGTGATCGCGCCGATCAGGAGCGGGCTCGCGGCGAGGGAGTTTCTACGCCTGTTCATGGCACGTACCTGAGGACGCAGGGCAAGCTGGGCAAGGTGACCAAAGGCCCACCCGCCCCGCGTGGCGTGCTTCGCACGCGAGCGACCGAGGACGCAGATCCAGCGCAGCCATGCGTTCTCAGGCTGTTCATGGCGTCTCCGTGGGGTCGCAGTCGAGCAGTTCGCCGTCGGTGAACGGCGAGGAGCCGTCGCCGGCGGGCTGGGTGGCGGCGCCGGGACAGCGGCGCAGTTGCCCGGTCTTCAGGCCCGCAAGCGCCGCTTCGGGGCTGCTGGCCGGGTGCAGCGTGTTGTTTTCGCCGAGCGTGAAGTCGGGCAGCACGGGGTTGAGGTGGACGTAGTGGCCATCCGCGTCGTAGTAGCCGGCGCCCGCGCCGAAGGTCCGCAGCGTGCCGGCCAGATCGGGGGCGTAGGGGCCGAACACGGCGGTGATCGGAACCGATTCCTGGAGCGCGGTGACGCTCACCGGCGAGGCCGTGGTCAGCCGCTGGGCGAGCGCGGGCAGCGCGCGCACGAGGTCGGTGAGGTCGTTGTTCGGCCCCGGCTTGCTGAACACTTCGCTGAAGTTGTGCACGGTGGGCGTCGCCGTGACGAGCAGCGGGCGCAGGTGTTCGATCAGTTCTGTCTGCGCTTTCGTGACCGGCCGGGATTCCTTGACGAGCAGGCCGAGCGCCGCGAACGTGGCCGGCAGTTCGGAGAAGGTCTTGTTCCCCTGGTCGAGCGTCGCCGGGAGCTGTTTCAGGCCCTTCGCGAGGTTGGCCTGCTCCGAGCCGATCGCCTGGAAGGTCTTGTTCTGGTTTTCGATCAGGTCCGCGAGCGATTCCTGGTGGGCGCCGATCGTCGTGACGGCCTTGGCGGTTTCCACGAGGAAGCTCGTGAACACCGGCTGGTCGCGGGATAGCTCGGTGAAGAAGTGCGTCGCCGCCGACAGCGCCGGTGGGAAGTATTCGATCGAGGTGCCGAGGTTCTTGCCCTGGCCCACGTACTGTTCGGCGGTGCCCTGGATGAATCCCTGCAGACCCTTGCGGGTCTTCGGGTTGAGCGTGTTGAAGAGCTGGTCGAGGTCGGTGACTTCGCCGGTCACGCTCGCCGGCAGCTTCGCGCCGGCCGGGTAGATCGGGTTGTTGTTGGGACCGAGGCTCAGCGCGATGTAGCGGTTGGCGACGCTCGTCAGTGACGGCACGCGCACCTGGGCGGTCGTGCCGTGGTGCAGGGGCACGAGCGAGGAGTCCACGTGGATCGTCACCAGGGCTTTGAAGTCGGGCGTGAGTTCGATGTTGGTGACGCTCCCCACCGGCACGCCGCCCACCTGCACCTGATCGCCCCTGACGAGCTGGTCGGCTTCGTGGAATTCGAGCTTGTAGTTGGAGCCGCCCGCCGGGGCGAACACGAGGTATGCGACGATCAGGATGACCAGCCCCAGCGCGCCCACCGCGACGACGCGCAGCGGACTGGTGCGCGCGCCTTTCGCCTGCCCCTGCGGGTCGGGGGCACCCGAGGACGGCGGTGGCGGCGGGGCCGCGGGCGGGCTCGGAGGGCTAGTCGTTGCCACCGGCTTCTCCTGTCGGGCTCGCTGTCGTCGTTGAATCTGGGATCGCGGCGCTCGAGTGCCCGCCGGCGACGGTCGGATCGGGGATCTCACCGAGCCGGTCGATCAACTCGATCCACTCGTTGGGCGCCAGCCCCGATGCCGCCAACGAGGCCGCATGCCCACCGCCGACGCCGAGCGCGCCGAAGGCGACGTGGATGGCGGCGCTCGCGCTCGGGCTGGTGATCGCCGCGGCGGCGCCCGGGTAGCTCATGGTGGTCACGATCCGCAGCGGCCGGGAGATGCCCTGGAGCATCAGCAGCTTGCGCACGGTCTCGTCGGCGAGCGAGCCCGGTCCCTGGTGGCCGGCGATCGGGATGCCGTTGATGGCGGTGATCTCCACAGCCTTTGCCGTGTCCCCGGCGGACACGTTGGCCGCGGCGGCGGCGGGCGTGGCCGGAGCGCAGGGCAGCCCGGAGATCGACGGGCGCAACCCCGACACGGACAGGTACTCGAGCATCGCCAGCACGCGCTTGTCGACTCGCCCCTCCTGCACGTCCTGGCGGGCGCACGTGCCGAGGTGGATGCCGCCGTTCCCCTCCGGGGACGATGCATGGAGCACCTGCGGCTCGAGCTGCTGCTGTGACTCGAGCAGCACCTGGCCGACCGTCGGCGAGGTCGCCAGGAACGGGTTCTCGCCCTTGGCGCGGAAGATCGAGGTCTCTTCCAGGGCCACCCAGCCGTCGAGGATCGGCTTGGGATCGATCAGCGGCGTACCCGCACCGGCGGGCCGGATCTGGAAGAAGATGTGCGGCCCGGCGTCCGCGACCGTGCCGGCGCCCGCTTCCCCATCCGATGAGGATGCCGCGCCGACGTGGCCGAGGACCGTTCCCGCGATCACCTGCACGCCGGGGACGAGCGGATGCAGATAGACCTGGTCGGGCCCTTCGGTGAAGGAGTGCACATGCGCCGGCGGCGTCGGCGTCGTGGCCGCGCGTACCGGTGCCGGCGCCGGCGCCGGCGCCGGCGCCGGCGGACCTTCCAGGCCGGCGGCCGCGCCCAGCGCGAGCCCCGAGATGGCAGCTCCCTCGGACAGCGGCGAGCGCGGTTGGGCGCCCGCGCTCGCGGGTCCGCTCGGCGCCGGTTCCTGCTTGGTCGCACCCGCCCCGTCGATACGGGTGCTGACGGCGCTGTGGACGTGGGGCTCGAGCACCGGGTACACGGACGCGACTTCGCCGAGGTCCGCGTACACGTACGTGTTCCCGTAAGCGTCGCGCAGCGCCACGAAGTGCCCGAGCGAGGACGACTGGCCGACTTCCACCACTTCGCCGTCCTGGACGGCGATCACCGGGGCGCCAACCTGCGAGTAGATGGTCGTGCCGGCGAGCGTCCTGCCGGTGGTCGTGGTGGCGAAGCCGTCGCTGAAGTGCGCCGGCGCGTACACCGGGAACCGCGCCTCGGTCAGCCCCGTGATCGCGCCGAGCAGTTCGGGAGGCGTGCCGCCCAGCAGCTGGGCGCGCAGCATCACCGATTCGACGTACGCCTGCGAGTGGTTGTACGCGAACACCGCCGCCTTGATGTTGGTGTCCCCGCCGGCCGCGTGCAGGTACCTGGCGGCCGCGAAGATGGCGTCGGCGGGGTTGTACGGATCCTCCCAGCCGTCGCCGTTGGCGTCCACGCCGTACTCGTCCCACACCGACGGGAGGAACTGCATCCAGCCCTCGGCCCCCGCGCTGGAAAGGCTGAGGTCGCGCCCGTAGTCGGTCTCGACCTCGTTGATCGCCGCGAGCACCTGCCAGGGGATCCCATAGGCGGTGCCCGCCGCCTGGAAGATCGGCAGCAGGAACGGCGGGATCTGGAAGCTTTCGATGAAGAACGAGGGCAGGCCGCCGAACTGGGAGCGCAGGGAGAACGGCAGTCCCGGCGTGAGCGTGGACGGGGCGGGCGCCTTGTGCTTGGCGCGCACGCCGCCGGTGGAGCCTGCGCCCGTCCCTGCGCCGCCGGGCGCGGGGAGCTTCTTCGACTTCTTCTGTGGCCTCACGGCGCCCGCGCCGCTGGGGCTCGCGCTCTGGGTGCGCTGGGCCTGCACCTGTGGCGGCGCCGGTTCGGTCGTCGAGGTCGTTTCCCCTGCCGGGAAGGATGTGCTCGGAGTGCCCGGCGCCGATTCTCCTTCCGGGGACGATGCCGCGGGCGGGCCGGAGCTCGGCGCGGTCGTGGTCGTGCCCGTCGACCCGGATTCCCCGGCCGGGGCGGAGGCGCTCGTGGAGCTCGTGCCGGGTTCGCCGGCGAGACTCGCCGCGGGCAGGCTCAGCGCGAGCGCGCCACAGGCGAGCACCAGCAGCGGCGCAAATAGGCGGAGTGGGCGTCGGATCATCGCGTCATTCGCTCCCGAGCAGGTAGTTGAGGAGCAGTCCGCCGGCGCCCGCGACTTCGTTGGCCGGCGTGTAGTAGGTGGTGCCCGCCGTGGAGCCGCCGACCGGCGCGGCGCTCGCCCCCGCGCCCGCACCGGTGACGCCGGGAGCCGGCGCTTCCCCGGCACCCGTGGTGGCGCCCGGGTATTTCGCGAGCGCCTGCGCCGGGGTGGAGCCGGTCATCACGGCGAGCGTCCGGGCCATCAACACGCTCGTCGAGCTCGAGTCGAGCGCCTTGGCGGCGTTCGCGGAGGTCAGGCTCGTGGATGCCGCGGCCGCCGTCGACGAGCTCGCGGTGGCGCCTTTGACGGTGTTGAACAGTTTCCGCCTGCAGCCGCCGTTGGAGGACGGGGCGACGGCGTACTCGAGGCACACGTTGGCGACGCCCTCGGCGCGCAGGAAGTGACCGAGCGCGTCATAGCCGTTGGCCGCGCCCGTCCCCAGGAAGATGAAGTCCATGATCCGCTCGAGCCCGCCCGTTTCGCGCAGGCTCTCGAACAGGCTGGAGAAGTTTTCGGTGAACGGCAGGGCGGAGTTGCCGAGCTTCTGGAGCTGTTTGAGCAGCGGCGTGGTGTTCTTCAGCGCGGGGCCTTCCACCTTGGCGGTCTTGCCCGCCGTCTCGAAGAACTTTTCGGTGCCCTCGGAGAACGCCGGCAGGCTCGTGAACGCCTTGTCCAGGCCCGGCGCGGCCTTCAGCAGGTCGGTGAACGTCGGCGTGGTCTGTTCGGCGAAGTGCTGGACGCGTTCCAGCGCCGGCCCGAGCTGTTCGAGGAACGGCGGGAACAGCGCCAGGTTGCGCGCGAGCGACCCGCGCGTGGCGGCGGTCGCCTGGGCGACCTGGTTGCTCGCCACGATGAAGTGAGCGACGTGTTCGCGCACGCGGGCGAGCGGTTTGAGGGCCTCGTCGGAGTCCACCGCCAGTTTCGCCAGCACGTGGTTCTCGTTGGCGAGGATCTGGAAGACTTTGACGAGTTCCTGGAGCGTCGGGTTGGCGCGCTTGATCACTTCATTGAGATCGCTGCCGCGCCCGGCCAGGCCGGCGCCGAATTCGTTGAGGATGATTGTGAGGCGCTCGCGTTCGGGCAGGCGACTGATGTCGTTGAGCAGGTCGGGGTCGACCGGGCTCGAGGTGTTCTGCACGGGCAGCAGGTACTCGCCCGCGCCTTCGTGTCCGCTGGGGATCTTGTGCAGCGGGGGCGGCAGCGGCGTGCCTTCGACGCGCGCCTGGGTGGGCAGGCAGTCAACGTACTTCTCGCCGATCAGTGCCTGGGGGCGGATCTGGCAGCTGGCGTCCGAGCGGAAGTCCTGGAAGCCGGGGTTTTCGATGCTCATGACGACCGCCGCCTTGGCCTGCGGCGTCGGCGTGACCGAGCTGACGGTGCCGACCTTGACGCCGTCGATCTTCACGTTCTCGCCGCTGATGAGGTTGCCGGCGTCGTCGAAGATCGCGCGCACGCTGTAGCCGCCCGAGGAGCCGCCCGCCGCGGTCGCGAGCACTGCCACGAGGACCAGCGCGACCACGCAGGCACCGCCGGCGATTCCCCCCGCCAGTCTCCTCCACCCGACCATGTCCCTTCTCAACCCGATCCTTCCTGGCGTTTACAGCGAGCGGGCGGCCCCACCATCGGCGATGAGGCCGCCCATCGAACGTGCTCCTACGAGGTTACGCCCTCACCGGCGCAACCCCTCCCTGTCGCTACTTGCGGGGGCACGGCGCCGTGTACGTGGCGGTCACGGGCACACGCTTCGATTCTTCGCCGTTTTCGGCGAAGATGACTTCTGTCTTCAGCTTCAGCCCGCCGTGGCAAGTCGTGGGCTCGCGGCCATAGTAGGTGTCCTTCTTCGGGTTGTTCTTCGGTCCGATCGCCGAGCCGGCCTTGATGTGGATCGACTTGACCGACGCGAACGGCGCGCCCGGGACGCTCGGGACGAGCGGCACGATCGTTTCGAGATCCGGGCCGTAGCCGCCGCCGCCGGTGTAGTTGAGGTAGTGGCCGCTGGAGTAGATTTCCAGCGAGGTCGGCGTGTGGCCGTCGGTGAAGAAGATGAAGCCACCGCCCGGTTTGTAGAAGGAGAACAGTTCCGAATCCTCTTCTACACGTTCCCCGCCGAAGGTCACGAAGCCGAGCACGCTGCCGATCGGGCCGGCCTGCGAGCCTTTCGGACAGGCGATCGGGCCGGACTGGCGCAGCACTTCTTCGTTGCACGTCGGAAAGCCGCTCGGGTGCAGCTTGACGCCGGTCGGCAGGTAGAAGTTGACGCCGATGATCGGTGGCGGCGAACCGAAGTATTCGGTGCCTTCGATCTGGTATTCGGCCTGCAGCGCCGCTCCGGCGCCGAGGATGTTGCCCGTGCCCTTGTATCCGGGGATGGGGACGGCTTCGGCTTTGAATTTGACCGTTGGCGTCGCCGAGGCAACGCCCGGCAGGGCCAGCAGAGCCAGGCCGAGAACGGCAAGACAGGTGGATGCTCTGCGCATCAGATCTCTCTCTCCTCTATTGATGGACAGGTCCGCCTCGATCCGGGTAGCTCCGGAGCCATGCCGGTCCGGCGACATCGAGATCCCCGACTTGGCCGGGGAACGTGGCGAGTTTCTACCCGGAAACATTATCCGTCACGCTCGACGCGTTCAAGTTGGAGCGGGACGGCCTCCGCTGCGACCGATCGTTTGATCTGCCAGGCGGGCCAACACTGAGCTGGAACTCGAGGCTTGTGCCCGGTCCGGAGCGGGCCGGGCACCGGGCGCTCGCCGTGGCGGTGGGCGTCCACTCGGCGCATCGGCGATGATTGCAGATGACCGCCGTCATCGCATCGTCCCCGGAGGGAGAGGAAGAGACCGAATGGACTTCGAGCCGAGCCAGCGCTGTTCCGAGTTCAAGGAGCGCCTGGAGGCGTTCATGGACGAGCACATCTACCCCGCCGAGGAGCTCTACGAGCGCCAGTTGCGCGCGTCGGGCGACCCCCACCACCAGCCCCAGATCATGGAGGAGCTGAAGGTGCGGGCACGGGACGCGGGGCTGTGGAACATGTTCCTGCCGGACGAGGAGCACGGCGCGGGACTCTCCAACAGCGACTACGCGCCGCTGGCGGAGATCCTCGGCCACTCGCCCATCGCCTCCGAGGCATGCAACTGCTCGGCCCCCGACACGGGCAACATGGAGGTGCTGCACCAGTTCGGCTCCGACGAGCAGAAGGACCGCTGGCTGACGCCGCTTCTGGAAGGAGAGATCCGCTCTGCGTTCGCGATGACTGAGCCCGACGTAGCGAGCTCAGACGCGACCAACGTCGCGCTGAGCATCGAGCGCGATGGCGAGCAATACGTCCTCAACGGCCGCAAGTGGTGGATCACCAACGTGTTCCATCCGCACTGCCGGATCATGATCGTGATGGGCAAGACGCAGCCGGAGGCGCCGACGTACACCCAGCAGAGCCAGATCCTGGTGCCGCTCGACACGCCGGGGGTGACGGTGGTGCGCAACCTGCCGGTGTTCGGGTACGTCGACCAGGACGGCCACGGGGAAATCCTGTTCGAGGACGTGCGCGTGCCGGTCACGAACGTGATCTCCAAGGAGGGCGACGGCTTCATGATCGCCCAGGCGCGGCTCGGCCCGGGGCGCATCCACCACTGCATGCGGGCGATCGGCGCGGCTGAGCGGGCGCTGGACGCGCTGTGCAAGCGGGCGGTCTCCCGCGTGACGTTCGGCAAGCCGCTGGCGACACGGGGCAACATCCTCGACTGGATCGCCGAGTCGCGGATCGAGATCGAGATGACGCGGCTGTTGACGTTGAAGGCGGCGTGGATGATGGACACGGTCGGCAACCGTCATGCGCGGACGGAGATCGCGGCGATCAAGGTGGCGGCGCCGAACATGGCGTTGAAGGTGCTCGACCGCGCGATCCAGGTGCACGGGGGCGGCGGCGTGACCGAGGACTTCGGCCTGGCGCGCGCCTACGCGCACCTGCGCACGCTGCGCCTGGCCGACGGCCCCGACGAGGTGCACAAGCTGTCGATCGCCCGGCGCGAGCTCGCGCCCTACATACCGCGCGAGCAGCCGGCGCCGGTGGGTTGAGCGCGCTCGCCTTCCGTGAGCGGCCCGCCGACGGCGAGCCCGCCGGGATGCTGGTGCTGCACCACGGGCGGGGCGCCGACGAGCACGACCTGCTCGCGCTCGGGGAAGCACTCGATCCGCGCCGGCGCCTGCACGTCGTCACGCCGGGGGGACCGCTGTCCATCGATGGCTTCCCCGGGCGCCACTGGTACCTGGTCTCGCGGGTCGGCTATCCCGACCCTGAGACCTTCGGCGCTGCCTACAGGCAACTCGGCGAGCTCCACGACGAGCTGTGGCAGCGGACCGGGATCTCGCCCGGGCGAACCGTCCTCGGCGGCTTCTCGATGGGCACGGCGATGAGTTACGCCCTCGGGCTCGGCGCCGAGCGCCCAGCGCCCGCCGGGATCCTCGCGTTCTCCGGCTTCATCCCCTCGGTCGCGGGTTGGCAGCCAGATCTCGAGGCCAGGCGGGCGGTGCGCGTGTTCATCGCTCACGGGACACGTGACCAGATGATCGACATCGGCTTCGCGCGGGCCGCCGCGCAGCGGCTGCGGGACGCGGGCCTGCCGGTCGACTACCACGAGTCCGAGGCGGCGCACCACATCGACCCCCGTCAGATCCCGGCGGCCGGGGCGTGGACGACGGACACGCTGGCGCCGGGTGTGGCCAAGAACCCGGCGGCAGCGTCCGGCCGAAGGACATGACGTTGGTGGCCCCGCCCCACACCCGCGGCGGCAACGCCAGGCGGAACGGCATGACGTTGGCGGCGGCGACCCACACCCGCGGCGGCAGCGCCCGGCGGAACGGCATAAGGTTGGCACCGGCAGGCCACAACGTGTAGGAGGGGTTCCATGTCCGCCACAGCGGTGCGTCCAGCGCAGAGCAGGGGCCGCGCGATCGAGGTGCTGATCGTGGGCGCGGGCTTCGGCGGGATCGCCGCGGCGATCGAGCTGCGCAGGCACGGGATCGAGGGCATCAAGATCCTCGAGAAGGCGCCCGACCTGGGCGGGACGTGGTTCTACAACAGCTACCCGGGCGCGGCGTGCGACGTGCCCAGCCACCTGTACTCCTTCTCCTACGCCCAGCGCCGCGACTGGTCGCGGCTGTGCTCGCCGCAGGCCGAGATCCACGCCTACCTGCACGAGGTGGCGCGCACCTACGACGTGGAGCGCCTGGTGCGCACCGACACCGAGGTGACCGCGTGCGTGTGGGACGCCGCACGCGCACGCTGGAGCGTGGAGACAGCGCAGGGGCACACCTACGAGGCCGACGCGCTGATCGTCGCCACGGGGCAGCTCGACCAGCCGGCCCGGCCGTCGATCGAGGGCGCCGAGAGCTTCGCCGGCCACAGCTTCCACTCGGCCGAATGGGATCACGACTACGTGCTCGCGGGCAAGCGCGTGGCCGTCATCGGCACGGGCGCGAGCGCCGTCCAGTTCGTGCCCGAGATCGCCCCGACGGTCAAGTCGCTGAGAGTCTTCCAGCGCACCGGCAACTGGTTCATGCCGCGACTCAACCGCCGCTACAACGCCACCGTCAGGACCGCCATCGAACGCGTCCCGGGGCTGCAGGCGCTGCGTCGCGGGTTCGTGTTCCAGTACACGGAGTCGCTCACGCTGGCGATCCGCCACCCGCGGACGATCGGGCGCCTGGCCGGCGCGCGCTCGGCCGCGTTCATGCGCTCGCAGGTGAAGGACCCGGAGCTCCGTGCCAAGCTCTGGCCCGACTACACGTTCGGCTGCAAGCGCATCCTCTTCAGCTCCCACTACCTGCCGGCGCTCCAGCGCGACAACGTCGAGCTCGTCACGGAGGCGATCGCACGCATCACGCCCACGGGCGTCGTCACCGCCGGCGGGCGCGCCCACGAGCTCGATTGCATCATCTGGGCGACGGGCTTCAGGACCACCGACTTCATGTTCCCGATGCGCATCGCCGGCGTCGACGGCCTCGAGCTGCGCGAGTCCTGGTCGGCCGGGGCGCACGCGCATCTCGGCATGTGCGTGCCCGGGTTCCCCAACATGTTCGTGATGTACGGGCCCAACACCAACACCTCCGGCGGCTCGATCATCGTCTACCTGGAGGCGCAGGCCGCCTACCTGCGCCAGGCGCTGCAGGAGCTCGGCCAACGTGGCGCCGGGGCGATGGAGGTGCGACCCGAGGTGGAGGCGGCGAGCGACCGCGAACTGCAGGCGCGCTTCGCCGGCACGGCGTGGACGCAATGCGACTCCTGGTATCGCACCGACAGCGGGCGGATCGTCGCCAACTGGCCGGGGTACATGCGCGAGTACCTCCAGCGCACCGAGCATCTGGCGGCGGCCGAGTACAGCTTCGCGCCCCTGCCGGACCGCGTCCCCGCGGCGGGGGCCTAGAGGGCGAGCGGGCGTGGCCTCCTACGACTACGTGATCGTGGGCGCCGGCTCCGCCGGCTGCGTGCTCGCCAACCGCCTCTCGGAGGACCCGTCGGCGCGCGTGCTGCTGCTCGAGGCGGGCGGCTCCGACCGCTCGCCGAAGATCAAGATCCCGGCGGCGTTCGCCCAGCAGTTCCACACCAAGCTCGACTGGGACTACGCGACCGAGCCCGAGCCCCACGTCGACGGGCGCTCGCTGTACATCCCGCGGGGCAAGTCGCTCGGCGGGTCGAGCTCGATGAACGCGATGCTGTACGTGCGCGGGCGACCGCTGGACTACGACGGCTGGGAGGCCCAGGGCGCGCCCGGCTGGGGCTACGCGGATGTGCTCCCCTACTTCATCAAGGCCGAGGACAACGTCCGCGGCCCATCCGAGTACCACGGTGTGGGCGGGCCCCTGCACGTCGCCGAGCAGCGCTCGCCGCGGCCGCTGAGCAAGCGCCTGCTGGCGGCCAGCGAGGCGGCGGGGATCCCCCGCATCGCCGACTACAACGGCCCGGAGCAGGACGGTGCCTCGATGTTCCAGGTCACCCAGCGCAACGGCGCCCGCTTCAGCGCCGCCGATGCGTACCTGCGCCCGGCGCTCAACCGGCCGAACCTCGAGGTCCGCACGAGGGTCACGGTCCTGGGGATCGAGCTCGAGGGCGACCGCGCCGTCGGCGTGCGCGTGGGCAAGGGTCGCGGCGGCGCCGAGCTCGTCCGCGCCGAGCGCGAGGTGCTGCTGTCGGCAGGGGCGATCGGCTCGCCCCAGCTCTTGCTCCTGTCGGGGATCGGCGAGCCCGCCGAGCTGGCCGCGGCCGGCGTGCCCGTCCGCCACGAGCTCCCGGGGGTGGGGCGCAACCTCCAGGACCACCCCTTCGTGACGGCCATCTGGGAGGTGTCGGACCCCACCACGCTGTACGGGGCGGACAAACAGCTCGGGCCGCTCGCGGAGTGGCTGCTGCGCCGCTCCGGGAAGCTCAGCTCGACGGTGGCCGAGGTGGTCGCGTTCACCCGCACCCGCGGCGGCCTGCCGGCAGCCGACATCCAGTTCCATATGGGCGCTGCCTACTACGAAGACCACGGCGCCGACACCTACGACGGGCACTGCATGGTGATCGCGCCGGTGCTCGTCTCGCCGCAGGCGCGCGGGCAGGTGTGGCTGCGCTCGGCTGACCCCATGGACAAGCCGCGGATCATCACCAACACGCTGTCCGAGCCCGACGACGTCGAGTCGCTGATCGCCGGCACCCAGCTCGCGCGGGAGATCGCCGCACAGGCACCCGTGAAGGACCTGATCGTCACCGAGCTCAAGCCCGGCGCCCACAGCGTCGAGCGGGCCGAGCTCGAAGCCGACCTGCGCCAGCGCCTGATGCTGATCTACCACCCCGTGGGCACCAGCCGCATGAGCGACACCCATCCACAGGCGGTGGTCGACTCCAAGCTGCGCGTCCACGGCCTGAGCGGCCTGCGGGTGATCGACGCCTCGATCATGCCGACCATCACCGGCGGCAACACCAACGCCCCCACGATCATGATCGCCGAGCGCGGCGCCGACCTCGTCAGGGGCCTCGCGTGAGCCTTGATTTCGGCAGTGGCCCGACTCGCGTCAGGGGCCTCGTAGAGCCTCGATCTCCGCAGAAGCCCCACCCTGGGCTACCCGTCTCGGGAGGCGTAACACGGTGAGCCTCAACCTCGACCTGAGCCTTAGATGAGCCTCTCGATCAACTACCACCGCGAGGGCGAAGGGCCGCCGCTCGTGCTGCTCCACGGGGTGGGGCACCACTGGCAGGCGTGGGAGCCCGTGATCGCCCGCCTGGCCGGCGAGTTCGACGTGATCGCCTGCGACTCGCCCGGCTTCGGGCGCTCGGCGGCGCTGTCAGCGGGCATCGAGCCGTCCATCCCCGCGTACGCCGACGCCTTCGAGTGGTTCTTCGCCGAGCTCGGCCTCGAGCGTCCGCACGTGGCCGGCAACTCCATGGGCGGGGCGATTGCGCTCGAGCTCGGCCGCGGCCGCGCGGTCAGCTCGGTGAGCGCGTTCTCCCCGGCGGGCTTCTGGACAGCCTGGGAAGTGCGCCTCGTGCAGCTCTCGCTCGGATCGCTGGCCGGCGTCCCCGTCGCGCTGCGCCCGGCACTCGAGGCCCTGGCGCGAACGGACGCGGGGCGCACCGCGCTGTTCTGGCAGACGTTCGGGCACCCGGCGTCACTGCCGGTCGAGGAGGCGATCGCCACGCTCAGGGACGCGTGGGCCTCGCCCGCGTTCGAGGGCGCGCTGAAGGCCTTCCGCCACTACCGCTTCGGCGCCCCCGCCCAGCTGCGCAGCGTGCCGGTGACGATCGCGTGGGGCAACCGCGACCGCCTGCTGAGCTACCGGCGCCAGGCGCCGCGCGCCCGCGCGCTGCTGCCATGGGCCACGCACGTGACCCTCGGCGCCGGGCACGTGCCGTTCTTCGACGACCCCGCCGCGGTCGTCGAGGTGATCCGCGCCGTCGCCCGCAGGGCGACGGCCGTGGACGCGCGCGCCGGCTAGGCGCCCGAGCGCCGGGCGCGCTCCGCGCGCTCGATGCCCGCCAGCACCTCCGCGCCGAGCACCGCGTCGACCTCGAGCTGGGCGGTCGCCATCACGCGGGCGACCATCATGTACTGGCCGATCACGAGCAGCAACTGCGTGATCTGCGCGCGCGTGAAGCGTGCGCTCATGGCCGCGAACGTCGTCTCGTCGGGGGTCGCGTCACGGACGACCTGGGTGGTGAACCGCACCACCAGGCGGCCGTCCTCGCCGAGGACCTCGGCCTCCGCATCGTCGGCCTCGAGCGCCGCCGCCTGCTCGCGCGTGCCGCCCACCGCCAGCAGGATCGGCACGTGCTGGGCCCACTCGTACTCAGCGCCCGGGGTCAACCGTGCGACCCGCAGGATGGCGAGCTCGCGCAGCACCGGATCGAACCAGCGCCCATCCAGGCAGTCGCCCCCGAAGCGCAGCCAGTTCACGAACGTGCCCTGGGCGTTGGCCACGGTGGCGAACACCGCCAGCGGCGGCAGGCGCTCGAGCGCCGAGCGCACCTGCGGCTCGGCGTCGGCGGGATCGAGCGGCAGAATGCGCGCCATGCGGCCGGCATCATCGCACGCGCGCGCACCGTCGCGCGGGAGGGGGTGGACGCGCTAGCGTCCGGAACCCGTGGCGAGCAGTGACCGGCCAGCGCTCCTGCAGCGACACCGCCCGCGCCCGCGGTGGCGCCACGTGGGCGTGCTCGCGCTCGCGCTCGCGCTCGCGCTGCTCGCCGTGGCCGTCACGTGGCGCGCCGCCACCGAGGCGGCCCCGCCGGTACGCATCGCCCGTACGCTCACCCTGTCCGTGCGCCTGCCCGGCGGCCCACCCGCCTTCGCCTGGCCACGAGAAGGCGAGTCTGCCGTGCAGGCGCAGGGCGTCGCGGGCGCGATCGCGAGCTCCGGCGGGCGCAGGCCGATCGCGATCGCGAGCGTGGCCAAGGTGATGACCGCCTATCTGACCCTGCTCGCGCATCCCCTCGGCGCCGGCCAGCAGGGCTTCGTGTTGACGGTCACACCGGCGGACGTCGCAGAAGAGCAGCGCCGATCGGCGCTCGACGAGTCGATCCTGCCGGTCCGTGCCGGCGAGCGGATCAGCGAGCGCGAGGCGCTGCAGGCGCTGCTGCTGCCGTCGGCCAACAACGTCGCCGCGCTGCTCGCCGCGCACGAGGGCGGCGTGACGGCGTTCGTGGCCGGCATGAACGCGACCGCCCGGCGACTCGGCATGCGGGCGAGCACCTACACCGACCCGAGCGGCTTCGAACCGAGCACCGTGTCAACGGCCCTCGACCAGCTGCGGCTCGCGCGCGCCGCAATGGCGCTGCCGGCGTTCGCGACGATCGTCGACGAGCGCTCGGTCGCGCTCCCGGTGGCGGGCCACGTGGCCAACTACAACGCGCTGGTGGGACAGGACGGCTACGTCGGCGTGAAGACCGGCTCAGACGCAGCGGCCGGCGGATGTCTGGTGTTCGCCAAGCGCACCACCGTCGCCGGGCGAGCGGTGAGCATTCTCGGGGTGGTGCTCGGCCAGCGTGGCGGCCCGCTGGTGGAAGCCGCGCTGGCGAGCGCACAGCGACTCGGCGACTCGGCCGCCGCGGCCCTGCGCGTGGAGAGCGTGCTGCCCGCGGGCGCGCGCGTGGTCGGCGTCAGCGCCCCCGACGGGCGGCGGACCGTCGCCGTGACCGCCGGCCCGCTGCGCACGCTCACCTGGAGTGGGCTGACGCTGCCGGTGAGGGTGACCGCCAGCCCCACCCCGAGCACCCTGCGGGCGGGCCAGCGAGTGGCCACCGTGAGCGTCGGCGGCTCCATGCCGGCCGCCACCGCCGCGGTGACCCTGCACCCGCTCGCCGGTCCCTCATTCGGCTGGCGGCTCTCGCACCTGCTGTGAGCGGCTGTAGCCCCACTGTGAGCACCCGCCTCACGCGCGACCGTGCCCACCCGTGCCGGCGCCGGCGGGCCGGTAGGTGAGGATCATCGTTCCGGAGTCGAGCGTACGTGCACCGAGCAGCTCCAGGACGGACGCATCCCTGCTGTCGGCGAACAGCCGCTTGCCACTGCCCAGCACGATCGGGAAGACCATCAGCCGCAGCTCGTCCACGAGCCCCTCGCTCATCAGCGTCTGCACGAGCGTGGCGCTGCCGGCCACCAGGATGTCACCTCCGGGCGTGTCCTTGAGCGCCCCGACCTCCTCCGAGACGTTCGCGCCGATCAGCCTGGAGTTGTTCCACGAGAGCTCGCTCGCGGTCCTCGAGACCACGAACTTGGGCATGCTGTTCATCTTCGCCGCGAACCCGACCTCGTCGGACATCGACGGCCAGGCCGCGGCGAAGCCGTCGTAGGTCACCCGCCCGAGCAGCAGCGCATCGTGCGCGAGCGTCTCTTCGAGCTTGAAGCGCATCCCCTCGGGGTCCTGGAACTTGAACGTCCAGCCACCGTGGGCAGAGCCCTCCGCCCCACCCGGATCCTCCATCACGCCGTCCAGCGACACGAACTCGCTGACCACCACTTTCCTCATCCGCTCCTCCGTTTCGATTGCCCGCCGGTCAACACCTTCCCTGAAACAGGTTCTTGGACGCCGGCCGACCCCGTTTGTCATCGCCCGTCCGCTCCGTCATGCGCACCGCGACGACGACCCCACCCGCGACGGCGCCGCACTGCGAACTCCTGCTATACTGAACCAAATGGTTCACTATGAGGCTCGGCTCGATGACACGCTCGCGGCGCTCGCCGACCCGACCCGCCGGCGCATCCTCGAGCGCCTGGGAGCCAGCGAGGCGACGATCACCGAGCTCTCACAACCGTTCGGGATGTCGCTGACGGGCATGAAGAAGCACGTGCGCATCCTCGAGCAGGCCGAGCTCGTGAGCACCGAGAAGCGCGGGCGCGCGCGCCTCTGCCGGCTCGGGCCGCGGCGCCTGGACGACGTCCAGCAGTGGATCGAGACCTACAGGCACATGCTGGACGGTCGTCTCGAGCGCCTCGGGGAGCTGCTCGCATCGTCCCCGCAGGGGGAAGACCACAGTGGACGGCCGGCGAGCGCCGGCGATCAACGACAACACGACAAAGGAGAGCCGCAATGACCACCCTCACCGACGACCGGGAGACGACGATGGCACCCAAGACGACAATCACCACCCCCGCCGCACGCGAGATCGTTAGCGAGCGCGTGTTCGACGCGCCCCGCGAGCGGGTGTTCGCGGTGTACACCGACCCGCAGCTGATCCCGCGCTGGTGGGGTCCGCGGCGCATGACCACGACGGTCGATGAGATGGACGTACGCGTGGGCGGAAAATGGCGCTTCGTGCATCGCGAGCCGGACGGCACCGAGCAGTGCTTCCGCGGCGTCTACCGCGAGGTCGCGCCACCCGAGCGGCTCGTGCAGACCTTCGAATGGGAGGGTCTCCCCGGCCACGTGATCGTGGAGACGGTCAGCTTCGAGGCGCTCGAGGGACGTACGAAGGTGACCACCACATCGCTGTTCCACACCACCGAGGAGCGCGACGGGATGCTCGCCTCGGGCATGGAGGGCGGGCTGACGGAATCGCACGATCGCCTCGCCGGGCTGCTGGCCGGAGAGGTCGCGCCCGGCTGAGCGCCCCGGGGCCGCCAGAGCTACAGCTTGACCCGCGCGATCGCCGCGTCCATCGCGGCGCCCGGCGCCTGGACGATCTTCCCGTGTCCGGGCGCCAGGCGTTCGGGGCTGAGCGCCCGCAGCGCCTTGGCGCTCGCCAGCGCCGTCGGTCGGTGCCAGGTGGCGATCGCCATCACGGGAAAGCGCGGGTTGGCGCGCGCCGCGGTCGCGACGCCGCCGAGGGTGGAGTACGCGTCGCCACAGAACAGGGTGCCCTCGCGGGTGTCGAGCAGAGCGAGCTGCCCCGGCGTGTGACCCTTCGCGTCGAGGACCTCGAGCGCGCCCACACGCTCGCCCGGGGCGATCGTCCGCGTCGGCGTGGTCCTTGCGCCGGGCAGGCTGCCCTTGATCTTCGTCTGCGGCTCGTCGGGGTCGAGCGAGGTGTCCTTCCGCAGCAACCGCTCGTCACGCGCGGAGATCAGCACCTCGGCGTCGGGCAGCGCCGCCGCTAGCGCGTCGAGTGAGCCGATGTGATCGCCGTGGGCGTGGGTGAGGACGATCCGCACGATCGGCGCGCCCAGCCGCTCGGCGGCCGCGAGGATCGCCTTGGAGCTGCGCGGGATCATCGTGTCGATCAGCGTCAGGCCGTCCTCGTCCTGCACGAGGTAGCAGTTGACCACGCCGTAGCGGGTGACTCTTGTGGGGTTTGCCATCGCCGCTGGAGTATGCCGTGCCGCCGTCGGCGGTGAGCGGGCGGCGAGCGTCGGCTACGCTCTCCCCTTGGCCTGGCTGGCCGGCCAGCCGGCATGTCGAGCGGAAGGGGCGCAGATGAGCAATCGCACGTTCGTGATCGGGGTGGGGATGTCGAAGTTCGACAAGCCCGGCACCAAGGACGGCGACTATCCCGAGTGGGTGCTGGAGGCGGGCTCGAGAGCGCTCGCCGACGCGGGCATCCCCTACGAGCGTGTGGAGCAGGCGTACGCCGGCTACTGCTACGGCGACTCCACGTACGGGCAGCGGGCGATCTACGGCCTCGGCCTGACGGGCATCCCGGTGGTGAACGTCAACAACAACTGCTCGACCGGGTCGAGCGCGCTGTTCCTCGCCCGCCAGGCAGTCAAGGGCGGGCTCGTGGACTGCGCGCTTGCCGTCGGCTTCGAGAAGATGGAGCGCGGCTCGCTGGGGATGAAGTACACCGACCGCACGCCGGCGATGGACAAGCACATGACGCGCATGTTCGAGCTGCGCCCGCCCGAGCAGTCGCCGTTCGCCCCGCAGATGTTCGGGAACGCCGGACGCGACCACATGGACAAATACGGCTCCACCCCCGACCACTTCGCGTGGATCGGGTGGAAGAACCACAAGCACTCCGTCAACAACCCCTACGCCCAGTTCCAGGACGAGTACTCGCTCGAGGACATCAAGGCGGCGAAGATGATCCACGAGCCGCTCACCAAGCTGCAGTGCTCGCCCACCTCCGACGGCGCAGCCGCTGCGATCGTCGCGAGCGAGCGCTTCGTGGACGAGCACGACCTGTGGGAGCAGGCGATCGAGATCGCCGGCCAGGCGATGGTCACCGACCTGTCCTCGACGTTCGACGAGGGAGCCGACTGCATCAAGATCGTCGGCTACGACATGAGCGCGGAGGCCGCCCGCCAGGCCTACGAGGAGGCCCAGATCGCCCCCGAGGACATCCAGGTGATCGAGCTCCACGACTGCTTCAGCGCGAACGAGCTGATCACCTACGAGGCGCTCGGCCTGGCCGAGGAGGGCCACGGTCACGAGCTCGTGGACGCCCACGACACGACCTACGGCGGGCGCTGGGTGGTCAACCCCTCGGGCGGGCTGATCTCCAAGGGCCACCCGCTCGGCGCCACGGGGCTCGCCCAGTGCAGCGAGCTGTGCTGGCAGCTTCGCGGCGAGGCCGACGCGCGCCAGGTGGATGGCGCGAGCGCCGCCCTGCAGCACAACATCGGCCTCGGCGGAGCCGCCGTGGTGACCGTCTACCGTCCGCCCGCCGGCTGACCGGCCTGGCGGCCCGCGACCGGCGGGCAACTCACGACCAGGGACCGCTGTGGGGCGAGGGCCTGCGCTCCACCGGCACCTCCAGGCCCGCGAGCAGCTCGTCGATGGGCACGCCGAGACTCTGGGCGAGGATGAACACCGTCGTCAGCCGCGGCTCCACCTCGCCCTGCTCGATTTTGCCGATCTCGGTGCGATGCAGCCGGGTGAGGTGGGATAGCCGTTCCTGGGAGCAGGGCGGGCTCTTCGCCATCCGCACGCTGCGAACGTTCGCGCCAAAGCCCGCCAGGAACTTGGCGAGCTCCTCCTTGTAAGCCTCCATTGTGCTCATCGCTCCACTCTTCCTGCCGCCAGAGCGGAATGCGACTGACGTCCAACTGGCACTTGCGCGAGTGGAGGATGGACGAGTGCCACTTGGGCGAGCGGCCGACGGCCATCCGCCAGCGTGTCATCCGCCGGCCTGCCAACTGGCAGACGTCTGTCCGCAGAGCGTGTACACTGGCGCAACTCCATACGAACACATGTTCGCATACGGTCGGTCCGCCCGTCCAGTTGGCCGATTCCCGCCCCGCGATCGCGGCCCTGGCCCTGGCCCGATCCCGCACCGAGCCGCGCGGTGGGCTATGGCGCGGCCTGCCGGTGGCGGCGGAGGAAGCTCCACACCAGCCATGGCGCCGACACGGTGCTCGCCTGTCCCGGGTCGGGCGGCAGCGCCCCTGGAAGCTGGTGGGCGCCGCCGAAGATCTCGATGTGCTCGACGGCGGCGCCCTCCGCGCAGTGAGTCCATTCGTAGCGCTCGACCCGCGGCGCGATGCGGCTGACCGCGGGCGCGCCGTGGCAGCCGTCGCGCTCCCTCCAGGCCGCCAGCCAAGGGCGCACCGCCCCCGCCCGATCGGGGGGCGAGCCGTCATAGGGGACGACGCCATCGGCGGTGCCGTGCACCTCCACGACCGACACGGGGTTCGTCGCCTGGCACGGCGGCAGCGTGGAGTAGCCGCCGGCGATCGAGGCGAAGGCCGCGAACCGTGAGCTGAGCTGGCAGGCCAGGAGCGCCGCCATGCCTCCTCCATTGGACACGCCCGCCGCGTACACGCGCGTGGGGTCCACGCACAGATCGCTCTCGACGTAGTCGAGCAGTTCGGAGATGAACTGCACGTCGTCGGGGCCGTAGGGCGCCTGATCGATGTTCCAGAACGTGTGGCCGTCCGCTTCCTCCAGCGGGTCCGGGTACAGCGCGATGAAGCCTTCGGCGTCCGCGAGCACGGAGAAGCCGGAGTAGGGCTCGAAGAACCTGCCCCCCGCGCCGTGGAGGGCCACGAGCAGGGGCAGGCGCTCGCCCGCGGCGGCGGGCGGGACGTGCACCAGGGCCGTGCGCTCGACGCCGCCGCTCGTGAGCGTGATCTCGCTGTCCCCCGGGGTGGGCGCCTGCAGGCACGGTTCGGCGGTGCCCTGGGCGGCGACGGGTGACGCGCGGAGCAGTTGCCCGACGGACGTGAGCAGGACCGTCAGCAGCACAGCGAGGCAGATGCGGGCGCCACCCACGCGCAGACGATATACACGGTGCCACGGACCTCGTGGCGGCCTCGACGGACACCCCCCCGATCATCGTCGGTCGATCCCGCCGCCCGCGGATGCTCCTGCTCGCGCTGGTGGCGGGCGGCGCGAGCCTCCTCGGCGTCCGCGGCGCGGCCGCGCTCGACGTCTACGGCTCGGCTCGCGGAGTGCCGGGCGCCGGGGGCTGCCTGCGCGACGCGCGTCAGCAGCCGGGCACCGGGACGGCCTGCCCGGGAGCCGCACAGGGACTCGCCGGCGCCCAGGCCGTGGCCGTCAGCGGCGACAGCGCCAACGTGTACGTGGCCGGGGAAGGCGCGGTGGTGGCGCTCGCGCGCGACCCCGCGAGCGGTGCCCTGCGGCCAGCGCTCACGCCGTCGAGCCGCGCCTGCGTGACCGACGGCGCCGCTCCATGCGCCATCACGGACGCGGCCGTGAACGGCGCCGACGCGCTCGCCGCCAGCGGCGACGGCCGCTTCGTGTACGTGGGCGCAGCCAACACCGCGAGCGTCAGCGGCTTCGCGCGCGCGCGCCACGGCGAGCTCGTGCCCCTGCCAGAGGACCTGGGCGGCTACTTCGGCTGCGTGTCGGGAAAGCCGCTCGCCGGCGCCCGGCCCGCCCGGTGCGGCGGGCGGGCGAGCCCGCTCGCCGGGGTCGCAGCGCTCGCCATCAGTCCGGACGGGCGCTACCTGTACGCCGTCTCCTACGGGCTCGCCCCCGGAGAGGACTCGATCGTGACGCTCCGGCGCGACCCGAGCAACGGCGGGCTGCGGCCGCTCGCGGGGACGCGCGGCTGCCTGCAGAGCCTGCCCGGGGACGGCTGCCGGGCGCTGGCGGGGCTGGAGGGGGCGAGCGCGATCACGATCTCCGCGAACGGGCGCTTCGTGTACGTCGCCTCGCAGGTGAGCGGCGCCGTCCGGGGGTTCCTGCGCGACCGCGCCACCGGCGCGCTCACGCCGCTGTACGGCCGCGGCGGGTGCGTCGCCTCGGGCGAGCACGCATTCGGCGACGTGCCCTGCGCGACCGACGTGCCCCAGCTCGCCGGGGCCCGGTCCATCGCCCTCAGCCCCGACGGCCGCGAGCTGTACGTGGCGGCCTTCGACCCGGGCGCCGTGGTCACGCTCACGCGCGATCCGTCCACCGGGCGCCTGGGGGTGGCGCCTCCGAGCTGCCTGCAGGCGCAGCCCGACGCCGCTTGCCCGACGGGGCTTCCGTCCCTGCGCGGCGCGGCCGCGCTTGCGCTCGCACCGGACGGCACGGTCCTGTACGTGATCGGCGAGGGGGCCAACAGCCTGGTCGAACTCCTGCGCGATCCCATCGACGGAGAGCTCGCGCTCGCGGACGCCACCCCCACCACGGTGCCGACGCTGAGCGGACCGATCGCGCTCGCGCTCTCCCCGGGCGGGCAGAGCGTGTACGTGGCCTCCCCCTTCGACGACGGCGTGACAGCGCTGACTCGCTAGCCCGCCGGTTGCCGGTCGCCGGTCGCCGGCTGGCGCTCAGCCGTCGGGTTTGAGGCGCTCGATCAGCTCGGCCAGCACCGACTCGGCATCCGCGTTGGCGACCTGACAGGTGCCGGCGGCCACGTGCCCGCCGCCGCCGTGGGAGAGCATCAGCGCGCCTACGTCGGTGTTGCTCGAGCGATCGACGATCGACTTGCCCATCGCGAACACGGTGTTCTGCTGCTTGAGCCCCCAGATGACGTGGATGGAGATGTTGCACTGCGGGTGCAGCGCGTAGATCATGAAGCGGTTGGTCGGGTGGATCACCTCGTCCTCGCGCAGGTCGAGCACCACGAGCTTGCCGTGGACGGTCGACCGCGCCAGCAGCTGGGCCTCGGCCGCGGCGGCGTGCTCGCGATAGAGCGTCACGCGCTCGGCCACGTCGGGCATCTCCAGCACCTCCTCGACGCTCCGCTCCAGACAGGCGTCGATCAACTCCATCATCAGCTCGTAGTTGGAGATGCGGAAGTCGCGGAAGCGACCGAGCCCGGTGCGCGGGTCCATCAGGAAGCTGAGCAGAATCCAGCCGGTCGGCGTCTTGATCTCATCGAGCGAGAACAGCGCGCTGTCCGCCTTGTCCACGGCCTCCATCAGCGACTCGGTGACGAGCGTGAACCGCTCCGCGCCGCCGAAGTAGTCGTACACGACGCGGGCGGCCGACAGGGCGCCCGGCACGATCACGTGGTTCTCGGCGCCCTCACCGAGACGCAGGGTCTCGCTCTCGTGGTGGTCGAAGGCCAGGCGCACGCCCGGCACGTAGGGAAGGTTGGTGGTGATGTCGCGATCGCTCAGCTCGACGAGGCCGTCCTGCATGTCCTTGGGGTGGACGAACTTGATCTCGTCGAGGATCCCCAGCTCTTTCAACAGGGCGGCGCACACCAGCCCGTCGAAGTCGCTGCGGGTCACGAGGCGACACTTCTCCATCGTCGTTGCTGCCATCTGCGCTCGGCTCCTTCCACGTGAGTTCAACCAAGAACGTCGGCATTTCGGCGCGAATCCTGAACTGCGACACTGGCGGTGCGCGAATGGAGAACAGCAAACAAGGCATCCTGCACCTGACACTCGCGCTGCTGATCGCGCTCGGGCTCGCCGCACCGGTGGTGATCGCCGCCTCGACGGCTGCCGGCCAGAGCGCTCTGGTGCGGATCGGCGCGGCGCCACGGCTGCCTCGCGGAGCGTACGACCTCGGCCCCGCCCCCGCCACCGCGGCCGTCTCTGGCGCCCTGGTGCTGCGCCCGCGCGATGAGCGGGCGCTCGAAGCGTTCATCGCCCGGGTCGCCAGCAAGGGCTCGCCGCTGTTCGGCCGGTATCTGCCGGCGGGCCGGTTCGCCGCGCGCTTCGGCCCCGCCCCGAGCACGATCGCGGGCGTCAGCGCACGGTTGCGGGCGGACGGCCTGCGCGTGGACGGCGCCGGCGGCGGCGGCGGCGGCGGCGGCGGGCTGCTCGTACGCTTCTCCGGGCCGGCCTCGCGCGTGGCCGACGCGTTCGCCACCAGCCTCCACAGCTACCGGCTGACCGACGGCAGCATCGTGCGCGCGAGCACCTCGGCGCCCGCGCTGCCGAGCGCGATCGGCGGTTCGGTGGCAGCTGTGGTGGGGCTCGATGGCCTCGAGCGCGCCCGTCCGCTCAGGGTGCGCCGGCCGGCTTCGCTGCAGGGGCGCTTCCCGGCCGCCAAGACCGCGACGTTCGCACACCCCTCGGGATCGCCCACGGCGTGCCGCGCGGCGAGCGCCGCCGCGAGCGCGGCCGGGGGCCTCACCGACGATCAGATCGCGTATGCGTACGGGGCGTTCGGCCTGTACGGGGTGGGCGACAGCGGCGCGGGGGTGCACATCGGCGTGTTCGAGGAGGAACCGTTCCTGACCTCCGACATCCGCCACTTCGACACCTGCTACTTCGGCGCGGCCGCCGCCGCCGGCATGCTCTCCCGTCTCGACGTGATCCCGCTGGAAGGCGGAATCCCGGCAGGCCCGGGCCCCGACGGCGAGGCGGTGCTCGACATCGAGGACGTCTCCGCGATGGCGCCCGGCGCCGACATCGACGTGTACGAGAACCCGGAAACGCCCGAGGGGGAAGTGGCGGAGATCGCGGCGATGGTGGACGAAGACCGCGACCAGATCATCACCTCGAGCTACGGACAGCCCTGCGAGCAGGAGGAGCAGGATGGCCAGGCGGGCACCCAGCAGGCGCTGGACTTCCTCTTCCAGCAGGCCGCCGCCCAAGGTCAGACGTTCCTCGGCGCGGCGGGCGACAACGGCAGCGACAGCTGCGAAGAAGTCCACCGCGAAACCTCGCCCCAGCCGGGTCAGAACCCGATCTCGACGGGTGAAATCTCGAGCCAGCCGTACGTGCTGGGCGTGGGCGGGACGACCATCACCGACGCCGCCACCCAGCCCGCCCAGGAGCACGTCTGGAACGACGGCCCCGAAGGCGGAGCGGGGGGCGGCGGCATCTCCCAGGCCTTCGCCATGCCGAGCTGGCAGCGCGAGGCGAGGCTCCCCGGGATCGACATGCCCGGCAGCGCCGACTACGTCAACGGCGCGAGCGTCGAGCAGCGCTTCGGCTACCCGAGCGGGTTCTGCGACGCGACGCTCCCGGGAGCTGAAACCACGACCCCGTGCCGGCTGGTGCCGGACGTCTCGGCGCAGGCGGACGAGTTCACCGGCGCGGTGACCATTTACAGCGAGAGTTTCCGGGGCGAAGGGGAAGAACTGGCCCCGGACGGCTGGATCACCACCGGGGGCACCTCGTCGTCGACTCCGATCTGGGCCGGGATGCTCGCCCTCGCCGACGCCTCGCCGACGTGCCGAGCGAACCCCACCACCGCGTCCGGGCTCGGGTTCGTCACCCCGCTGCTCTACGCGATCGCCTCTGACCCGAGCGCCTACGCGGCCTCCTTCAACGACATCACCGAAGGCAACATCGACCAGTACGGGCTCGACGACGGCAAGGTGTTCCCCGCCCGCCCCGGATACGACCTCGCCTCCGGCCTCGGCTCGCCGCGGATGACCGGCCCGGACGGCTCGGCGGGGCTCGCGTACTACCTGTGCAGCTACGCGGCCGGGGCGAGCCGATCGGCCGTCACCGGGCTGTCCCCGAGCTCGGGGACGACCGCCGGCGGGGAGAGCGTCCGGGTCTCGGGTACGGGCTTCGAGAGCGCCGGGGTCAGCGACGTGGCGGGCGTGCAGGTGGGCATCTGGCAGGTCCCCTCGGACGCCGTCCACGTGCTCAGCGGGTCCTCGCTGAGCATCACCCTGCCGCCCGCGCGGGACACGCTGCCGGCGGGCTCGCCCGCGCCCCAGGACGGCGCTGGGCCCGCGTCGGTGATCGTGACGCTCACCGACGGGCAGTCGAGCGCGTCAGGGCCGGCCTCGACGTTCGAGTACCTCGACGCCAACGCGAGCGGGTCGCTGCCCGCCGTCACGGCCCTCACACCGTACGGCGGCAGCGAGACGGCACCCGCGCCGGTGACGATCCTCGGCTCGGGCTTCACGGGCGCGAGGAGCGTGGCTTTCGGCGGCGTGAACGCCGCGAGCTTCAAGGTGCTGAGCGACTCCCGGATGCTCGTCACGCCACCCCCCTACTCCGCCCGCACCGCCTGCACGCCGCTCCCCGCCACCGGCGTGTACGCCGGCGAGGGCCCGGGCAACGACATCTGCCAGGTCCAGGTGGTTGTGCACGATGCCGCCGGCGCGAGCACGACGGGGCGGATCCTGCCGCCGTCGGAGGGCGCGCCCACCTTCGAACAGGACGGGGCGCTCGAGGCGCCCGCGGGATGCAACTGCGAGGTCTACCCCGCTCCCACGGAGTTCGACTACGCACCCGCGCCCACGATCAGCTCGATCTCGACCTCGGCCGGACCGGGCAGCCTCGCCAGCGAGACGGGCGGAACCCTGATCACGCTCCATGGGGGCGGCCTGAACCGCTTCACGCTCGACTATGCCCAGCTCGAGGGGACCGGCGCCGAAGAAGTGCTCGAACTGGGGACGCTCGACGAAACCATGGCCTTCGCCAGTGGCACCGAGCTGCAGATCGAAGCACCGGCGCTGGTCGAAACCGCCGAAGAAGCCACCGTGGGCGGCAAGAGCGTCCCGCTGCTCGTGCGCACGCTCGCCGGCGAATCCACACCGCTGCCCGTGCGATACGCGGGCATCCCACGCGTGTCGGGCGTGGAGAACACGGCCAGCGACATCAGGCTCGAAGGTCTCAGCGGAGCACCCGACACGGGCGGCACCCCGATCGCGGTCACCGGCAAGGGCATGGCTGGACAGGTCACCCTCGTGCGCTTCACCGACAGCCAGAGCCCGCCCTCGGAAGGCACCAACTTCACGTTCAGCGCGACCGGCAACACGCGGCTGAGCACGCAGACGGTCTCGCAGAACCCGGCGCTCGCGGACGTGCAGGTGTGCACCGTGACCGGCTGCAGCGCCACATCGGCGTCAGACCTCCTGTTCCTGTACCCGCCGGGCCAGCCGGACGTCGAATCGCTGACGCCCCACTCGGGCAGCGCGGCCGGCGGCACGAAGGTGCTCATCCATGGACAGAACCTCGGCTGCCCGCTCGGCGTGGCGTTCGGGTCCAGCCAAGCCGAGTCCTTCAGCCCGATCGAAGCCCTGCTCGCGTGCGGCTCGAGCACCGCGGTGCAGGCGGTCTCGCCGCCGGGGCAGGCGGGCAGCACGGTGCCGGTGACGCTCACCACCGCGGAGAGCTACTTCACCGGCGGCGGCGACGCCCCCTCGAGCGCGCGGTTCACGTACACCGGGCGCTAGGAACGCCGGGCCCGAGCGGCGTCCGGCGAGTGGCAACCCCAGGCGAGCCGCGGACCTATCGCTGGCCCGCGCGTGCGGGCGCGCCCTTGCGGGTGGACGCTCCGTGACGCCCTGCCGCGGCAGCGGGGCGCCCCGGCGAGCGGCGCCTGCGCGCCACCCGGGTCGCGGGACGCTCGTCGTGGCGCGGGTCGGGTGCACCAAGGCCGTGGCTGATCCCCAGCCGGTGGGCGAGCTGGCGCATCTCGTGCTTGTCCGCCTGCGAGACGAGCGTGATGCCAATGCCCCGGCGTCCGGCACGTCCGGTGCGACCGATCCGGTGGACGTAGGTGTCATGCTCGGCGGGCGGGTCGTAGTTGATCACGTGGGAGATTCGATCGACGTCGATCCCACGCGCCGCCACGTCGGTCGCCACGAGCGTGTCCACACGCCCGGATTGAAAGCGGGCGAGGGCGAGCTCGCGCTGGCGTTGGGACTTGTCGCCGTGGATCGCGAGCGCCGTGACGCCCGCTTTCTGGAGGCGCTTGACGAGGCGGTCGGCGCCCCGCTTGGTGCGCACGAACACGAGCGCCAGATCGCGCTCGCGACCCAGCTCGGCGAGCAGGGCCTGCACCCTGTCCTCGGCGGCCACGGGGACGAAGCGGTGCTCGACGCTGTCCAGCCCGCTGCCGCCCGACGGCGCGTGCTCGTGGACGACCGCCCGCGTGGTGTAACGCGCGGCGAGATCGCCGGCGAGACCGTCGAGCGTGGCCGAGAAGAACAGCGTCTGACGCTCGGCGGGACAAGCTTTGACGATCCTGTCGACGGCCGGGCGGAAGCCCATGTCGAGCATGCGGTCGGCCTCGTCGAGCACCAGCAGGCGAACGGCGTCGAGTGTGAACGCTCGGCGGTCGAGCAGGTCCTCGAGACGTCCCGGCGTGGCCACGAGGATGTGCGACCGCCCCGCCTCCCTCGCCTGGGCGGTGATGCCCACGCCTCCGTACACGGCGCAGATGCGCAGCGATTGAGCGCGCGCGATGTCACGCAGCTCCTCCACGATCTGACTCGCGAGCTCGCGTGTGGGCGCCAGCACCAGCGCCCTGGGCGAAGCTCCATTGGCTGCCCGGCTCTGAACCATGGGGATCCCGAAGGCGAGCGTCTTGCCCGATCCGGTGGGTGACTTGACGAGCACGTCCCTGCCGGCCATCACGTCACCGAGGACGAGACGCTGAACGGGGAACGGCTCAGTGATGCCGCGACGGGCGAGGGCCTGCACGACGTTTGACGGCACGCCAAGATCGGCGAATGACTGCATGAAAATTTGCTCCTTTGAGCGGCTCTCAGGGCCGCGTCGGTTCGGGAGGCTGATGCTGACCCGAACCGCAGAAAGCGGTACTCAAGCGAGCTGCCCCGCGGCCGAGAACGTCGACCGCTGCAAGCAACCTAGCAGGCACAACGGTCGAAGTCCGAGCACCAGCCGCCAGAAACGCGCCATCAGCTCCTCGGGGACGAGCGCATACACGGTATGCTTAGGTGAGAGTTCTGGCTGCCCAGGGGCCGCGTCCGGCGGTCCGTGTGCGTCCTCAGCACAGGCAGCGCCATCTTAGGAGCGAGTACTTGCCAGGCCCCCAGCAGCTTCGCCAGCAGGAACGGCACGAGCAGAAGCTCAAGGACATCCAGGAGCAGGTCGCCGAGGGCAAGCTCGTGATCAGGAAGATGACCGCGTCCGAGCGCAAGCGGTTCCCGCCCCGCGAGGCCGCTGCGCGCGGCTTCAAACGGCAGCGATAGGGCGTCCGGCGGCGGCGCTTCGCCGCCTCAGCCGGGGCCTGCCAGCTCGACCGGCGGCAGGTCTCGCACCTGGTCCTTCGTGCAGCTCGAGCTGGACGCCGTCGGCGGCCACCTCCTTGACGGCGCTGATGGGAATCGCCACCTCCTTCTTGCCCCACAGATGCCCCTCCTGCAGGAGCACGTGGGTCACGTGGTGGTCCTTGGGGTCGATCACGAGCCCCTGCACCCGCCCGATGTCGCCATCGGTGGCATGCACGCGTTCGCTGCGGCGCACCTCGACCTCGCCCACGGGGACGCGGTCCTCGATGATCGCCTGGGGATAGGCCGCCATGCCGGCGCCACCCATGCCGGCGCCACCCAAACCGCCGCCCAGCCCGTAGTAGGGCAAAGCGAGCACCTGCCCGTTCTCGTAACCGAGCTGTTCGCCCATTTCGGGCAGGAAGTGCGTCTCCTCGGCCTCTTCGAGCGCGTCGAAGTCCACCCCGCTGCAGCGCAGAGTCACGCCCTCGGCAGTCTCGTCGACCAGCTCGATGGGCACCAACCTCGCTCGCCCCGGCCCGTGCTCGGGCTCGACCACCAGGTGCGTCACCGAGCGCGCAACCGGATCGATGACCACACGGCGCAGCTCTCCGCAGGCTCCGTCGGTACAGGTAACCTCGACCCCCATCATGTACTCGGTCATGCTGCTCCCAAACGATCACGTCGGTGGCTGGGCAGGCAGGCGAAGCGTAGCGGACTCGATGGCGCGGGTCGGCCCGCCGCCGGGCGCGTTCGGCGTGTGATCGGGGACGGGTGGCCAGCCCGGTGAGCCGCGAGGCAGGCGCTGCACGCGCGGCCGGGGTCGTGCTCCTGACGCTGTGCGCGGGCCAGTTCCTGATGATGCTCGACAGCTCGGTGATGAACGTGTCGATCGCGACGGTCGCCAGGGACGTGGGCACGACGATCGTGGGGATCCAGACGGCGATCACCCTGTACACGCTGGTGATGGCGTCGTTGATGATCACCGGCGGCAAGATCGGGCAGCTCATCGGCCGCAAGCGTGCGTTCTCGATCGGCTGCGTGATCTACGGCTGCGGGTCGTTCACGACGGCGATCGCTCCGAGCCTCGGGGTGCTGCTGCTGGGATGGTCGTGCCTGGAGGGCATCGGGGCCGCGCTGATCATGCCGGCGATCGTGGCGCTCGTCGCGTCGAACTTCGCACGCGACGAACGGCCGCGCGCCTACGGGCTGGTGGCGGCGGCCGCCGCCATCGCGGTGGCCGTCGGCCCGATCGTCGGCGGCCTGTTCACGACCTACCTCTCCTGGCGCTGGGTGTTCGCGGGCGAGGTCCTGATCGTGTTGGCGGTCCTCGCCCTCGCCCGGCGGATGGCCGATGAGCCGCGCCAGGCGCAGGGACATCTCGACCTCGTGGGGACCTCGCTGTCGGCACTCGGCCTCGGGCTGATCGTGTTCGGCATCCTGCGCTCGGGAGTGTGGGGGTTCGTGAAGCCCAAGCCGGGCGCCCCCGAATGGCTCGCCCTGTCGCCGACGATCTGGCTGGTGCTCGGCGGCGGTCTCGTGGTGTGGCTGTTCATCGAATGGGAGAACCGGCTGGTGGCACGGGGGGGCGAGCCGCTCGTCGATCCCGCGATCCTCCGCAACAGCGTGCTGCGGGCGGGCCTTGGCTCGTTCTTCTTCCAGTTCTTCGTGCAGGGTGGTCTGTTCTTCGCGGTGCCCCTGTTCCTGTCGGTGGCGCTCGGGCTCTCCGCGATCGAAACCGGAGTCCGGCTCCTGCCGCTGTCGATCACCCTGATCCTGGCGGCCGCGGGCATCCCCAGGTTCTTCCCCGACGCCTCGCCCCGCCGGGTCGCACAGCTCGGTTTTCTCGCGCTGTTCGCCGCCCTCGTGGTGATGGTGGGCGCACTCGACGCGGGCGCCGGGCCGGAGATCGTGACCTGGCCGATGCTGCTCGCCGGGCTCGGGATCGGGGCGCTGGCCTCGCAGCTCGGGAGCATCGCCGTGTCATCCGTGGCGGATGAGCAGAGCGGCGAGGTGGGTGGGCTGCAGAACACGGTCACCAACCTCGGGATCTCGCTCGGCACGGCGCTGACGGGGGCGATCGTGATCGCCGTTCTCAGCACCTCGCTGCTGACCGGCGTCCAGCACAACACCGACGTGTCCGCGACGGTCAAATCCAAGGCCACCACGAGCCTGTCCGGTGGCGCCCCGTTCATCTCCGACGCGGAACTCGAAACCGCGCTTCAGGAGGCGCACGTGCCCGCGGACGCGACCGACGCGATCGTCGAAGAGAACGAATCGGCGCGGCTGGACGGGCTGCGCGCCGCCCTCTCGGTGCTCGCGATCATCGCGTTGATCGGCCTGCTCTTCAGCCGCCGGCTCCCGGCCCGCCAGCCCGCATCGAGCACCGAGGAGCCCCTGGACGAGGGCCGGCGCGCCGCGCTTTCAGCGCCTGGCTGACGCCGAGCGACCGGCGATCACGCGCCGGCGGTGACGGCTCGCAGCTCCGCGAGCGACTCGCGGATGAGCTGCGGGAGGTCTCGCCGCTCGGTCCCCTCGACCCAGCGTTCGAAGGCGACCCTGAACACGGCGATCCCCGCCTCCGCGCTCAGACTCGCGGCCGGGTCTGGGACGCCTCGCCGGCGCAGGGCGTCGGCGATGACCACGGCGAGTGATGCGAGCTTGATCAGCTCGCGCTCCCGCAGCTCTGCGTTCGCGGCGATCACGGTCTGGCGCCGCTGGGCGTACTCGCGACGCTCCTGGAGCAGGGCGCCGACGGACTCGACGGCCACGGCGACCACCTCGATCGGCGGCGCCGAATCAGCGGCGCCGGCGACGGCGCTCACGAGGACCTCCTCGAGTGCGCCCGCCCCCGCGAACAGAACCTCGCGCTTGTCGGCGAAGTACCGGAAGAACGTGCGCTCGGTGAGCCCCGCCCGCTTGGCGATCTCCGCCACCGTGGTCTGCTCGAACCCTCGCTCGCCATAGAGCTCGAGGGCCGCCTGCTCGAGCCGTCCACGCGCGTTTGGCTCCCAGCGCGTCATCCACCCCATCGTAGCTGATGACAGTGACTGACATCCTTTGCTATGGTGATGGCAGTAACTGACATCGTTCGCTCTCGCACAGATCCTGTGTCGAGGGCGGCCCCGACCTGGAGGTTCTCATGCGTATTCTCGTCACCGGCGCATCCGGCTGGATCGGCTCCGCGGTCGTTCCCGAACTGATCGGCGCGGGGCATCAGGTGGTCGGGCTCGCCCGCTCTGATGACTCGGCCACCGCGCTCGCCGCCGCCGGGGCGGAGGTGTGTAGCGGCACGCTCGACGATCTCGACACCCTGCGCGCGGCGGCCGATGCGTCGGACGGCGTGATCCACCTCGCGTTCAAGCACGACCTGGCGTTCACCGGGGACTTCGAGGGGGCCATCGCGGCCGATCGCCAGGCGATCGAAGCCTTCGGCGAGGCGCTCGCGGACTCCGATCGTCCGTTCCTCATCGCCTCCGGGACGCTCGGGCTCGCACCAGGGCGCGTGGCGAGTGAGCGGGACGGAGGGCCCGACCAGGACACGCCGCCGCCTCTGATCGGCGCTGGCGGTGCGCACAACCGCTTGACCAACGCCCACCTGACGCTCTCCCTCGCCTCCCGTGGCGTGCGCTCGTCCGTGGTCCGGCTGCCCCCGACCTGCCACGGGGATGGCGATAACGGCTTCATGGCATTTGTGGTCGGTATCGCACGCGAGAAGGGCGTGTCCGGCTACGTCGGCGACGGGTCCAACCGCTGGCCGGCGGTGCACCGGCTCGACGCCGCGCGGGTGTTCCGCCTGGGACTGGAGACCGCCCCGGCAGGATCGGTGCTGCATGCGGTGGCGGAGGAGGGCGTGCCGATCCGCGAGGTGGCCGAGGTGATCGGACGGCATCTCGAGCTCCCGGTGGCCTCCATTGCTCCCGAGGACGCAGCCGAGCACTTCGGCTTCCTGGGCGGCTTCCTCGGGGCCGACAGCCCGGCCTCGAGCGAGCTGACCCGCGAGCTCTTGGGATGGGAGCCGACGTATCCCGGGCTGATCGCGGATCTCGACGAGGGCCACTACTTCCACGACCCATCCGCATGATCGACGGCGTGACGCGAGAGCGAGAGGGCGATGTTCGGTGGGCTGGCGTTTCTCCTACATGGCAAGCGCGTTCACGCACCGAACCAGCGAGCGCGGCGGCTCGAGCCAAACCGCTCCTTCGCTGCCATCTGCTCCGCAGAAGGCGGGTTGAACGTGCCCGTTTTGGTTGGACCGGACAGGAAGTCGATGTTGACGCTGCCGATACGTCCTTGGCCGAACTCGATGTAGCAGGTGCCCTGCCCGAGATGACGACCGGGCGGCTCGCCGCCTCTCAGCTGGGAAGCGATCGTCTGCGCCACGACCCGAGCCGCGCCCTCCGCGAAGACACCGGCCTTCGGGACTCCTGCAGTCGCTACGTCCCCGATAGCGTAAACGCCCGGATACCGCGTCGCCAGGGTGGCGGAGTCGACGGGTATGTAGCCATCTTCGGTCATCCCGCTCGCGATCACCACGTCCGGCGCGCGATGCCTTGGAACGCCGAGGAACAGGTCGAAGGGCAGCTCACTGTCGTCGTCGAGCACGGCCAGGGTGCGCGTGCTGTCGAGCGCGGCCACCCGCCGCCCGCTGAGCAGTTTGATATCGCGACCGGCGAACTCTCGTTCCAGCGCCGCGGACGTCTCCGGTGACGGCGGCACAGGCGTGCCCAGCGGCATCACGATCGAGATCTCGCAGGCGTCCCGCACCCCGCGCGCCCTCAGCTCGTCGTCGAGCATGAGCGCACACTCGCTGGGAGCCGGCGGGCACTTGAAAGGAGCGCCGCATATCCCGATCACGGCATGACCGCGCGAGAACGACGGGATGATCCCAGCGAGCCGTTCGGCACCGGCCACCGAGTAGAACTCGTTGCCGGCCTCCGCGAGGCCGGGAGTCGAGTCCATGTCATAGTCGGCGCCAAGCGCGATCACGAGTACGTCCGCCTCGTGCGTCCCCGCGTTGGTGACCACCGTTCGCGCCTCGGGGTCGATTGCGGTGATCGTCTCGCGCAACACCCGCACCCAGGGCTGGGCGATATCGCGGTAGTACATACGCACCGAATCCGGCGCGGCGCCGCGGAACATGACGTCGAGCTTGGAAAACCCGAATACGAAGGCGTCGGACCTGTCAATCAGCGTGACCTGCGCCCCCTCGCCGAGCGTCTCCGACAGCGTCGTACTGCAGCTCCAGGCCGCCGAAGCCTGCGCCGAGCACGACAATGCGCTCGCTCATATCCGTGCCCCCTTGGTAGAGCGTGGCCCCGACCCGATGCCCGGCCTCCGCGCCGCAAGCCTACCCATCAAGGGACCAAGCGAACATCAGTGGCCAGCTCAACGCCGGATCGACGACAATCACGCCTGCAGCGACCGGCGTCGAACCCGGCCAAGCCAATCGGCGGGCGGGTGCAGCGCGGCGGTCGGGAGGTTCCACACCTCGTTCTTGGCAGTCACCTTCGGATTGAGTTTTCCACCGGCGGGTACGCACATGGCGCGTTCGAAATACTCCTCCTTTGGAAGTCCACCGAGTAGCACGACGGTGGGATGCTCTCGCTTCACCGCGCCGGGATGCTCGAAGCCGACGAAGAACAACTCGTGTAGGGCATGCTCGCGATGGCGCTCGTACACGTTCACGACAAGCTCCGGCCGCCACGCCCGCATGGAGCCACAGCACTTGACGCCCACTCCCACGGGACCCATTTCGAAGTCGGGCCGTGGGTCGGTATTGCCATTCCACCGATACTCCATCCGCTCCTGCTCCAGCCAGAGATCAAAGGCGCGCTCAGCCACGAAGCCCTGATACTACTCCGGCCCAGTAAACGTCCGACGGGGCTGGTAGGTTTTGGTGTGTGAGGACTCGGGATGCGAGGCGGTTGGGGCAGGCGGCTCAGGAGGAGCTTCGCCGGCGCGCCGTTGCGCTTGTCGGGGAGGGTCGTTCTCAGACTGAGGTCGCGGCGCTGCTCGACGTTTCGCGCCAGTCGGTGAGCGAGTGGGTACGCGCTCAGCGCCTTGGCGGGGACAGCGCGCTCGCGGCGGGCAAGCGCGGCCGTCGGCCGGGAGAGAAGACGGCGCTCACGGCCTCTCAGCAGGCGCGGATCGCGAGGGCGATCCGGGAGAAGAACCCCGACCAGCTCAAGCTGCCCGGGTTTCTGTGGACGCGGGCGTTGGTGTGCGAGCTGATCGACCGGCGGTTCGGGATCAGGGTCGCGGAGAAGACCGCGGGCCGGTATCTGCGCTCGTGGGGGTTTAGTCCGCAGAAGCCCGCCAGACGGGCGTTTGAGCAGAACCCAGAGGTCGTTACCCGGTGGCTGGAGGAGCGCTACCCGGCGATCAAAGAGCGCGCCCACCGGGAGAAATCCCTGATCTTGTGGGCCGATGAGATGGGTCTGCGCTCCGATCACACCGCCGGGAGATCGTGGAGCCCGGTCGGGCAGACACCCGTGGTCGAGGGCACCGGACAGCGCTTTGGCGCGAACGTGATCTCCGCGATCTCCAACAAGGGACACCTGTCGTTCCGGGTGTTCAAGGAGAAATTCATCGCCGCCGTGTTCATCGACTTCCTAAACCGTCTGATCCGGCAAAGCAAAGGGCAGAAGATCATCCTGATCCTCGACGGGCATCCCGTACACCGCGCCAAGAAGGTGAAACAGTGGGTCGAAGCACACGCGGAGGAGATCGAGCTGCAGTTCCTGCCCGGCTACGCGCCAGAGCTGAACCCGACCGAGCTGCTCAACCAGGACGTCAAGACAAACACCCTCGGCCGCCGCAGGCCCCACACCCAGGACGAGCTGATCGGCGACACCCGCAGCTACCTACGCTCCCGACAGCGAACACCGCGCATCGTCGCCAACTACTTCGAGGAGAAACAAGTCAGCTACGCCAAAGCCGCCTGACGGCTATTTACTAGGCCGAAGTAGTATCTACGCTCAGAGAAGTTGGGCATGTCGTTGGGCTTCCGCTTGTCGCCCTCGGCCTCAACGCGCCGAGCCCACTCCAGCGTCTCCTTCGACGGAGTACCTCGCAGCCAGCCCTCTGGTGTGGCACGAAAGTGGCGCATGTCAGCAGATATGTTTAGATGATGATGGAGACGGCGGGGATCGAGCCTGCGCAACGTTCCGTCAAGACGGTGGGTGTGTGGTTGCAACTCATAGTGGACTGATGTCTCGGGAGCAACGCCGTGCGTAGAGCAAGTGTCAGCGGGCAGACTCTGCCGCCGGATCGACGATAACCACACCTGCGGCATCGAAGTCGCGTCGGTTGAGGGTCACAACCGCCAGATCGTGCGCCAGTGCGGTTCCAGCGATGAGGCTGTCCTTGATCGGCATCGCGCGCCCTTCCGCGCGGAGCGTCGCAAGCAGCTCGGCCCAACGCAGACCTGTCGAGGCCTCCCACGAGATGCACTGCAACCTCTGAACTCCGTCCTCAAACCAACGCTCCAGCCGGCTGCGACGACGACCGCGCGGGAGCAGCAGGATGCCGAAACGGATCTCACCCAGGATGATCGGATCGACAGCGACCTCGGGCTCGTTGTGCCCAAGCCATTCGACAACACGCTCGTCCGGGGCTGGCTTGGTCGCCTCCGAGAGGACGTTCGCGTCAACCAGAAAGCGCGCCATACGATCAGCTAGAGCGAGTCGGTTGACTCCGACTCAATCTCTACGAACCAACCGTCCTCCGGACACGACCGCAGCCATTCGACCAAACCACGGTTCGGCGGCGGCGTCAGCCGTGTCAGCCGGTACTCATCAGGGCCAACACGATCGACCTCGAACTCCTCCCCCGCCTCGATGCCATCGGCAGCACGAAGCTCCGCGGGGAGAACGATCTGGCCCTTCGTGGAGATGGTGGTACGCATATCAGTAAGATAGCATCTTACTGATCTCCGCGAGTGCCCGTAACCTGCCAGCGCTCGCTCAGCGTCGGAGTCCGGCGTGCTCGCCGTTGACCACCAGGTTGTCGTAGTAGCCATCAGGCACCACATCATGGAGCTGTTTGCTGTCCGGACTGGACAGCCACGCGCGCCAGTCGGCGACCTTGGATCCGCTTCCCATCCCCAGTGGCGGAGGGAATAGGGAGAGACCAGACCAGCGCCCTCAACGCATGCACACGATCTGCGATCGCTCGTTCGTCCGGTCAGCAGCCGACGGCGTCTCTTAGCGTCCGGCAGACCTGCGCCATGCGGGGACTCGAGAGCAAGGTGACACGGCGCCGGAACGAAGCACGGGGCACGGTGTGGAGGTTGTCGAAGTTGACAACGCATGGCGTTGGAACACCGTCATCGCTCGGCGTCAGTTCGAGCTCCGATACCAAACCCCGACGCGTCCTCGTCAGCGCAGCCACCACAACCGATCCGATGCGATCGGCCACCGGATCACGAGTCAACACCAGCACCGGCCGGTCCCCGCCGGGCGTCGCGGCGAACCAGATCTCACCCCGCTGCATCGTCCCAGTCCGTCCAATCCTCGGCTGGCCCCCAATCCGCAATGCTCTCAAGCGATCGCTCGGAATCCGTCAAGGGCGCTTGTGCCCACGCCTCGCCATCGTGCTCGCTGCTCAAGCCGACTAGATGCCGATGAAGAGCGTCGCGGAGAATCTCCGAACGGTCCATCCCAAGCGCCTCCGCCCAGCGCTGAACCTCCGCCGCCTCGTCATCCGACACGCGAAAGCTGAGCATCGTCATACCATTTAGGATAGCGTGTATGACAGATGGCGACTCCCAGCCGGGCAGCTCGCGCAACGTCCGAAAAAGTGGAGACGGTGGGAATCGATTTGCAGACAAAACGCTACACTGCGTTTTCGATGCAGGACCACCAGAGCAACGACGAATCGAGCACAGATACGGCGCCAACGAATGAGTTCGAAATGTTCGAAGTAGCGCTTCGAACACTGTCCGAGCGCGTGCGGAGCGACGATGCCTTTGCACATGATCTGTACGGCGCGCTTTGCAACATGCGCTGGCGCCGGCGAGACGCCGACACAGAGCCCGTTTCGATCAGCTGGCGCTATGCAGGCGACGTCGTCGCCCACCTTGCCTGCAAGGTGGAAACGTGGGCAGCTGAAGAAGACGCTGGCCTCGACAAACCCGATCGAGTCGATGATCGAGATCATCCGACGCACCTCGCGCAACGTCAAGCACTGGCAATCCGGGGATATGTGCCTGCGTTGGACAGCCGCCGGGATGCTCGAGGCCGAGACCCAGTTCCGCAGGGTCGTCGGCTATAGCGATCTCGCCAAACTCGCCATCGCCGTCGAGCGTGACCTCCTCGCCCAGCGCACACCCACCCACAACACGATCAAGGAGGACACACCGACCGTCGTCACCGTGTAACCATCACACCCGACCGCCGCCACAGACTTCTACGGCGAACGGGACAACCTCGAACCGCCAGTTGCGGAGACTCTACGGTGCGATCCCGCGTGAAGGCTAGAGATTCGCGCCTTCGGCCTCTAGCTCGGCCACGAGCGCTCGTCCCTACTCGAATAGGGCGTGCACGCGCGGATCGCGGCGCGAGGCCTCCAGCTCGTCCTCATCGATCACGATCACAGCTTCATCGAGCGCGTCGTGCAGCTTGTCCTTGTCAAGCGATGTAGCCACGGGTGTCAGCGTACCGCAACGAGTCTGCCGAGCATCCAGCTCACCCGCATTAGAGCATCGCAAGCTCGCTGCGCCGTGCATGGGCTGGTTTATCTGGCGTAGTTCCGACTGTCGCAACCTATCCGCATCGCTCCCTACGCTGAGAACATGTTGAAACTGGTTCTTGACGCCGCGCTTGGTCGGCAAAGGGTCCGGGCTGTCAAGAGACTCGTGGCCGGTGCCGTTGCCGCAGTCATGCTCCTCGTCCCAGGTGCTCGCGCAGCGATCCTCCGCACGGCAATCCATGAGGAGCAAGCGCGGATCACACCGGTCATCGAGCAAATGATGCGCCATCTCTCACAGAACCTCGACCGCAGGCGCATCTTGCCCCTGGCGCATGGCGTGAAACAGCAGTCGCACCGCTGAGGGAGGTGGTTCGCCGATGGCCGATGGGGACAGATGCACGCCAGCCGTATCGACTCCTACTGCTGGTGTGGATCCCCGCGCCGCGCTGGCAACATCATTGCAGGCGTCGCCTGGTGTATATGCGGTGCTGGGAGGAAGCGGCCTGTCGAGCGCGGCGGGAGTCCGTACTGGCTGGCAAGTGACCCAGGATCATGCGCAGGGTCGCCCTGGCCGAGGGCGTGGCCGGCACCGATGACCAGGTCGTCACGCAGGCCGAAGTCGAGCTTCAACGAGGCACCATGCTCGTCGCTGAGGTCCGTGTCGAACGTGAAGGGATGTTGCCCGAGCTGCGCAAGCGGCAGCGCAAGCCAGTTCGTCAGCTCGGCGCAAAGAGCGTGGAGCTTGTCGAGCGCCAGGCAAATCTCGCTCACCTCGACGTTCCCAACAGGGGCGTCAGGCTCGTCGTATTCCAGGAAAACCGCGTGCCGAAGCGATTGCCTGGGCTCGCCTGCATGTCGCTGCGTGCTACACGCGCCCGCATCAGGAGGTCCAGCGCGCCAAGCTTGTGCTCTACGCTGCTGATGGCGAGCCGAATGTCGAGATCGGTAGGCGGCTGGATATGAATCCTGATGTCGTCGGTCGCTGGCGAAAACGCTTCGCTGAGCAGCGTCTGGACGGTTTGAAGGACAGGCCACGCGCGGGGCGCCCGCGTCGTTTTCCCCCCGGAAGAGGTCGCGCAGGTCAAGGCGATCGCGTGCGAGCTGCCGCGCCAGCTCGGCGTTCCACTCTCGCGCTTCAGTAGATCGGAGATCCACCGCTTCGTCGTTGAGCGTGCCCTCAGCGACGCGTCCGCGTCGACGATCGGACGGTGGCTGGCCGAGGACGCGATCAAACCCTGGCAGCACCGTTCGTGGATCTTCCCACGCGACCCCGACTTCCAGGAGAAGGCCGGACGGGTACTCGACCTCTACGAGGGCCGCTGGGAAGGCAAACTGCTCGAGCCCGGCGACATGGTGATCAGCGCCGACGCGAAGCCCTCGATCCAAGCACGCAAGCGCATCCATGGGAGCGCCCCGCCAGCTGCGGGTCGTGGGCAGCTCATCGAGCACGAGTACGAGCGGATGGGTGCGCTCACGTATCTGGACGCCTGGGACGTGCGCCGCGGCGGCGTGATCGGACGCAGCGAGCGCAAGGGCGGCATCGTGCCATTTGACCGGCTCGTGCGCCAAGTCATGACCAAAGAGCCCTACGCCTCCGCACCCCGGGTGTTCTGGATCGTCGATAACGGCTCTGACCACCGCGGCAAAGCGTCAATCAAACGCCTGCAGGGCCGCTGGCCGACGCTGACCCTGGTGCACCTGCCCGTCCACGCCAGCTGGCTCAACCAAGTCGAGATCTATCACTCGATCATCCAGCGCAAGCTGCTCGAACCCAACGACTTCCAGAGCACCGCTGAACTCGCCCACGCGCTCAACGACTTCGAGCGCCACTACAACCAAGCAGCCCAGCCATTCCAGTGGAACTTCACCCGCCGAAACCTCGCCGAGCTCCTCGACCGCCTCGACCAACAACCCTGCCGCGACCCGCCACTCGCGCTCGCCGCCTAACAACGACCGCAATTGCGGCGGGCAGCACTAAGGCACCAGGCGACCGTTTCGCTGTTTTCCGTCACGGGTTCGAGACCACGGTGAGCGCCCCGAATCAGAGGTCGTCAGCGGCGTCAATGGCGACGCCGAGGAAGGCCGGGCTCAACTGGACGACCACCTCGTCGCCCTCCCAGCGGCCCAGCTCGGTAATGGACAGACCGATGAGAGCGAGGGTGGCGGCGCGGTGGCGCTGCACCCGCTGCTCGTAGCTCTCGGGGTCCAACGGGCCCTCGCCGTCGTCCCTCTCCCAGGCCGCGACCGCCCGCTCACCGAGCGACTTCGGAAGCCGCACCTCCACGCGAGGCAGCTCAGCGGAAGCGAGCACCGCCCCAAGCTCGCCGAGGACCATCGAGTCCTGGCGCCACTGCCTCTGCTGGTTGGTTTCGGGCACCAGCGAAGCCTACGGCTCCTGCAAGCTCGACCCTTCTACTTGGGTCGAGTCTGTCCGTTTGCGCCGCCTGACCCGCCCGCCAATGATTGGCCCGACGGGAACCGGCCATCAGCAGGACCGTCACGACGAGCAACACGAGGCCGACAGTCCGGGTGGTGCCGTGCCCGTATATGGTGAGCAGGAGACCCACGGGCATCGCCGGAATCGAGAAGCCGTAGTAGGCGTAAAACAGGACCGCTCTTTAGCCTGGATCCGCCGATGGGGTGGGTTGGTTCTGTCTGGGCCGGAAAGAAGAATGACCTCCTGTGCAGGGCTTTAGCGGCTGATTGCAGCAGCCGGGGCCTGCGGTCAGGAGGTCACCTTCATGGTGCAGGATGACGAGCCGGTCGGACTGGATGGTTTGCGGGTCGTCTTCGACGACGAGCGTGCTGTCTCGGGTGCTGGGGTGATGCTCGTCGCGACGCTCGCCAAGGGGCTGGGGGTTGAGGCGTTGGCGGGTCGGCTGGTGCGGTTGCGTCGTGATCGGCCGGGCGCCGCGAACGCTGGGCGCAAGGTGATGGCGCTGCTGTTCGCGATGGTGCTCGGCGCGGACAGCATCGACGATTGCGAGGTGTTGCGGGCCGGGCGCACGCGCCGACTTTTGGGTGGCTGGTTGCCGGCGCCTTCGACGCTGGGTACGTTCCTGCGCGCGTTCACGTTCGGGCATGTGCGCCAGCTCGATGCGCTGCTCGGCGAGACGCTTGTGCGCGCGTGGCGGGCGGGCGCCGGTCCCGGCGAGGGGCGGCTGGTGATCGATGTGGACAGTTTCGTCGGCGAGGTCTGCGGTCGTTTGAAGCAGGGCGCCGCCTACGGGTACACCAAGCTGTTGGGGTATCACCCGATCCTCGCCACCCGGGCGGACACTCGCGAGGTGTTGCACATCCGTCTGCGCAAGGGGTCGGCGAACACGCAGAAGGGGATGCTGCGCTTCACAGACGAGCTGATCGCCCGCGTGCAGCGTGCTGGCGCTACCGGCGTGAAGCTGCTCAGGGCCGACTCGGGGTTCTGGAACACCAAAGTGTTCAAGCGCCTGGAGAACGCCGGATGGCAGTACTCGATCGGGGTGCGCATGCAGAAAGGGATTCGCGAGGCGGTCGACGCGATCGATGAGGACGCCTGGCAAACGATCGCCGACTACCCCACGCAGGGCGAAGCGCAGATCGCCGAGACCACCTACGGCGAGCGCAGGCTGATCGTCCGACGCACCCGGCTCCTCGGCCCCCAAGCGCAGTTGTGGCCTGACTGGCGTCACTTCTGCTTCATCACCAACCGCACTGAGGACATCGTGATCGTCGAGTCCGAGCATCGCGATCACGCCGTCGTCGAGCAGGTCATCGCCGAGCTCAAAGACCAGGCGCTTGTGCACTTCCCCTCCGGCGATTTCAACGCCAACGGCGCCTGGACCGTGCTCGGCGCGCTCGCGCACAACCTACTCAGATGGACACAACTGATCGGCCTGCCCGACAGCACCGTCCGCGCCGCTCGCACCCTGCGCCGCCGGCTGATCACGATCGCCGGCCGCCTGACCCGCCACGGCCGAGCCTGGACGCTTCACCTACCAGCCCGCTGGCCCTGGCAAGGCGACTACATCACAGCGCTCGCCCGGATCCGAGCGCTCCCCGCCGGCTAACCGCCACGGCCACAACCTCACCGAGGACCAGCGAACTGCTCGCCCACCGGGCGCGATCACCGCTACCCGCCAACCATCCAAAGCAGCCCCCGCAGAACCACCGAAACCGGGGCGCAGCGCCAACCCACAACGCTCCCGACCCCGAACAACGCCATCACCGCACCGCCGCCCACAATCACGCACCCCGACCTACCCCATCGGTGGATTGAGGTTTAGTCGTCATCGCGGCAAACTCCGCTTTCCGGGCCGCGCAGCCCGCTCCCGTTTCCGTTGCGCTTGCTCCTCCGGGCTCGCGTTGGACGCATCGTGGCCGCGCGGAGTATCTTGCGGCGACATGAGGTTCAGCTATGACGCCGAGGCGGACGCCGCGTACGTCCGACTCATCGAGGGAGTCCGCTCCGCCAAACAAGTCGTCGTTGGATGACGACGACCTCTGGAAGCCCATCGTCATCGACCTCGACGGCGAAGGGCACGTCGTGGGCTTCGAGTTCTCGATGCGTCGGAGCTGCTCCCCGCGAAGCTCCTAGATGAGTATCGGTGAGCAGGCCTTGCTACCTCGGCTTCGTCCGCCAGGCGACCCTGGTCCGATTGCCGCCGCTATGTAGCGCGTGTTACGAGTAGTATTTGGCCTAGAGCAATAAGTGGAGACGGTGGGAATCGAACCCACGCAAGGTTCCCGGCGTGCAGAGCCGCATGTGCGATCGGGGCCGCTGACCAGCAGGTATAGCCCTCCCAGCCCTGCGGAGTAAAGACGACCCTCACTCCCGGTCGAGCTGACGCGCAGCCGTCTCGCGGCGCTTCGCCGCCTCGGCGGCATCGAGCAGCCGGCGCGCGTTCGCTGGAGAGCGGAACAGATAGGCCGTCTCCTGCCAGGCGGCGTCGAGCCCCACGGTCGATCCCGAGTCGATCTCCACGAACCAGTCATGCTCCTGGCACGATCGCAGCCATTCGAGCAAGCCACCTGTTCGCATCCGAGGCATTGTAGACAACACGCTACATTGCGTTTCGATGCGGACCTATCAAAGCAACGGCGAACCGAGTACAGACACGGCGCCCAGGGATGAGTTCGAGGCATTTGAAATAGCGCTGCGCACGCTGTCCGAGCGCGTGCGGACGGATGATGCCTTCGCACACGATCTCTACGGCGCGCTTTGCAACATGCGCTGGCGCCGTCGAGACTCCGGCAGAGATCCTGTCTCGATGAGCTGGCGGCACGCGGGCGGCGTCGTCTCGCACCTCGCCTGCAAGGGAGGCTGCTACCTCGACTACTACTGCTCCGGCAACGAGGGCGTGGTTTCCGCACGCATTCGAGATGCCCTGGGCGCAATAGGATGGGTTCCAGCTCCATGGCCGGAGGATGAAGGGTGAGCGATCGAATGAAGACCGTGCTACACGCGGCGCGCTGCGAGTAGCGCCCGGCCAACAGCTACAGCCAAGCAGTGCGCCGACACACCGACAGCGAGATCCAACAGGCGGCCCAGGACTTCAGGCGGCTCGCCAAAGTGCTCGACCCAACGACTGCGGAGGTCGAAAGTGTCGATCATGCGGCGACGACGCGGCCCACGCGGTACCGTTTGGGCATGTCTGCCACGGACAAGATCACGGTCTCTCTCGACGCCTCCATCGTGGCGCAGGCCCGCGAGCAGCTCGGCGAGCCCGTGGCTGGCCTTGGGGATGGTGCAGTGATCGAGCGGGCGATCAACGCCTACCTGTTGCGGCGTATGGTCGACACGACACAGCTCGCCGCTGGCCTCAGCGAGAAGGAGGCCGAGCGCGTGGCTTACGATGAGCTGTCAGCGGCCCGCCAGGAGCGACGCGGCAGCGCGTGATCCGGGTCGTTGTCGATCCCGGGGTCTTCGTCTCCGTTCTGATTGGCTCTCGCGGATCTCCGCCCGATCGGATCTTCAGCGCTTGGATCGATGACCGGCTCGAGGTTGTCGCGAGCCCGCATTTGATCGCCGAGCTGCGCCGAGTGCTGTTGCGACCCCGGTTTCGCCGCTGGTTCGACGAGACGAGCGCACAGCAGCTCGTCGTCCGACTTGAACGTCATGCGACGATGCACGATGACCCACCGCCGATCAAGGGCGCAACCCGCGACCCGAAGGACGACTATCTCATAGCGCTTGCCCGCGCAGCCAAAGCCGATGCAATCGTCAGTGGCGACGGAGATCTGCACGACGCCGAACTCACCGACGTATCGGTGTGGACGCCGCGACATCTCGCAGATCTTCTCAGCGAATAGTGATTAGCCCGCCCTTCTCTCTCCACTGCCGAGCCAGCCCGTCGAAGCGACGACCGGCCCGGCGAGACGGCCGGAAGCTAACCCACGCAACGTTCCCGCCGCTGATGGCTCGGATCACCCTCGGTGCGCACAGGCCGTCGGCAACAATTCGGCCAGCACGTCCAAGTTCCCGCTTTGAACTCCGCACGAGCGATCCGGCCATCTGTTCGGCACCGAGCGCATCGAAGAGTTCCTCGACGCGCTCTGGGGCTCGGGAGCGCCACGCACGTACAACAAGAACCTCTCGATCATCAAAGACTTCTTCCGCTTCCAGATCATGCGCGGCCGCCTGCACGGCGACCCCACGCTGCTGATCGAGCGCGCCCGCAGCCGACAGGTCTACCGCACGACCTTCTCGACCGACCAGCGGCGCGCAATCATCTCCGAGCAGCCCGACCTGCGCGACCGGCTATGCCTGCGCCTGCTGCTCGACTACGGCCTGCGCAAGGGCGCGCTGCAAGCCGTCCAGTTCAAGCACTTCGACCACCAGCGCAAGCGCCTGACGATCTTCACGAAGGGCCAGAAGGTGCGCGAGCTGCCCCTCCCCCACCGCGCGTTCTGGCACGACCTCGAACACCACATCCTCGACATCGGCGCGCAGCCCTCGCACTACCTGCTGTGCACGCAGCGCACGATCCCCCGCGTTGGCGTGCGACGCTACCCGGAGAAGCCGATGAGCGGCCACGCTGCGCACGACTGGTGGTATCGCTGCCTCGCCACTGCCGGCATCGTCGCGCCGGGAACGACCAGCGGCGAGAAGATGCACAAGAGCCGCCACACCGCAGGCCAGCGCGTGCTCGACGCCACCGGCAACCTCAAGGCCGTGCAGAAGCTGCTCGGCCACGCCTCCATCCAGACGACCGGCGACATCTACGCCGACTGGGACATCGACCAACTGGCCGCGACGATGGCCGACGTGCTCGCCGCCGACGACGAGGATGAGAACGCGCCCAAATCGCCCGATCCGCAATCGTTCCCCCCGTCCCGGCCGCAAAAACTGTAAGCGTTCAGTGGGGTAGGGGGACATAGCTCTGCTTCGTCGAATCTCGTGGTGTGGAGCGCGTGGAGGCGGAGGCGATCTATGACGCGGGGCGCGAGGCTGTAGTCGAGGTGCTGCTGGCGATGGATCGCCGCATCCAGCAGCTCGAAGTGCGGGTGGAGAAGCTGGAGCGCGAGCTGAATCGCAGCTCGCGCAACTCCTCGGCACCCCCGAGCTCTGATCCGCCGAGCAAGCGCCGGCAGCCGCGCAGCAAGGACGCTTCGGGTCGCAAGCAGGGCGCCCAGGATGGCCATGAGGGTCACGGCCGTGAGCTGCTGCCGGCGAGCGCGGTTGACGAGGTTATCGAGCATTGGCCTGAGCGCTGTGACTGTGGACATGAGTTCGCGCCAGAGGAGCGCGTGTCGGCGGGCGAGCCGCAGCGCCACCAGGTCGAAGAGCTGCCGGTCATATCGACCGTCGTGGTGGAGCATCGCGCTCAGCGTGTGCGCTGCCCTGGCTGCGGGAAGTGTGCGCGGGCGCAGCTGCCCGGAGAGGTTGCAGGCAGCGCGTTCGGGCCGCGCTTTGAAGCGGCTGTCGCGGTGCTCTCGGCACGCAACCGTGTCAGCCGCCGCGACGGGGTGGAGCTGGTCGAAGAGTTGTTTGGTGCGCGTATCAGCGCCGGCGCGGTCGACGCGATCCTGACGCGCACAGCTGCCGCGCTGGAGGGTCCATACGAGCAGCCTGCTGGAGTCTGTGCGCTCGAGCGAGAGCCTGAACATGGACGAGACGGGCTGGCGGCTGAAAGGCACCCAGCGCGCGCTGTGGGGAATGTTCACCAGCCGCCACGCACTCTTTCATGTCGCGGCTGACCGCAGCGAGGATCACGCCAAAGAGCTGCTCGCCGGTCATGCGGGGATCGTCACCTCGGATCGCTGGTGGGGCTATGACCACCTGCCGCTCGCCCGCCGGCAAATCTGCTGGTCACACCTGCGGCGAGACTTCAAGGCGCACGCCGAAGGGCTCGCCGCGGACAAGGAGTTCGGCGAGCACGGACTGGCCTTGTGCGAGCGCGTCTTCTGGGCCTGGGAGGTCTTCCAGAACACACACGACCGCACGCAGCTGAAGCGCACAATCGAGGGGCTCGCCAGCGAGTATCAGCCGATCATCGCCGACTACGCCAGCAAACGCGCGCGCAACAAATACTGCCGCGGCATGGCGCGCAACCTGATCAAGGCCTGGGACGCGCTATGGACGTTCGCCACGCACGACGGAGTCGAGCCGACCAACAACCACGCTGAGCGCAGCCTGCGAGGAGCGGTCATCTACCGCAAGCTCTCCCTCGGCAGCCAGTCCCAAGACGGCGAGAAACGCACCCAGAGGCTGCTCTCCGCCTCGATCACCTGCCGCCTACAACACCGCTCAATGTTCGCCTACCTCACCGAACTACTCAACGCCCACGCCCGCGGCGACCCGCTCCCATCCCTCGCCTAAAAGCCAGGGACTGAACGCTTACCAAAAACTGCCGATTTGCAGCGGGAATGAGGAATCAGTGGAGACGGTGGGAATCGAACCCACGTCCGCAATCGCGTGTGAATGGCTTCTACGAGCGTAGCCGACGCTCTGATCTCATCCCCCGCTAGCCACGCCGGCCGGGTTGCGGGGGACCAGCCTCCTTAGATGTTCCCGGCTTGTCAGAGGCGATCCGCGCCGGGTGAGCCTGCTTCTGATCCCGGAGATCCCCGCCGCAGGCGAGCAGGGCCCGAGACCTCACGGCTTAGCTATTGACTAAGCGGCGAGGGCGAACTCGTGAGTGTCCGCACTTATGGTTTTCCCGGGTGTTTTACGAGGCCGCCCGGGCACCTCGACTCGCAACCATCCCCACGAGCCGACCACGTCGAAGCCTGTCGTCCCCGGGAATGCTTATGCCCCTCCAGTGTAGCTGGGGTCAGGCTGGCGCGCCCGGGTGCACGGGATGGGGGAGGCGCCGCTACGGGGCGGCGCCGCTACCGAGCGGCGCCGGTACCGCCCTCCAGCGGGAAGCGCCCGGCGTGGCCACAGACGAAAAGAGACGCGGTCCCAAGCCGTTTGAGGAACCCTGCCGGCTCCGGCCCGAGGGCCTTTGCTGGCGGGTGGCGCGGCCTCACACCTCGTTGGCCTCGCTCTTTGCGGCTCGGTTCCGCGTCTGGATTCAACGTAGCTGGGCTCGCCCCGGGTTGCAACCCCGAGTGGACGTTGATCGCGCATGTTCCGAAAAAAAACGTGCCGGGAGGGGTGCGGTGGACAAGGGTTAGGAAAGCGTTAGGAGTGCTGCGAGAATGAGGACATGGACAATGGCGAGCTTTCCCTGCCGACGGCGACGCCCGGGCCACTGGTGCCCGCGGCATCGAGCACGCCGGGCGTGCCGCTAGTGCCGGGGGCGCACCCGAGTGGAAGCCCGTTCGGGCAGGAGTCCGAGCGTCCGCATCCGACCGTTCGAGGAACGGCCAGCAGCCTGCGCAAACGGATCGGCAGCGCGCTGGCGGCGGTGGGGGCGCTGATCGCGAAGTTCTTCGCGGCGATCAAAGGCGTGCTGCTGCTGCTCCCGAAAGTGAAGCTGCTGACGACGGCGGGTACGGCGCTGGTGTCGGTGGTGCTGTACTCGCTGGTGTTCGGCTGGTGGTTCGCGGTCGGGTTCGTGGTGCTGCTGTTCGTCCACGAGATGGGACACGTGATCCAACTGCGCCGCGAGGGGATCAGGGCGACCGCCCCGGTGTTCGTGCCGTTCCTGGGGGCGGTGGTGGGGATGAAGCAGATGCCCAAGGACGCGCTGGCGGAGGCCCGGGTGGGGCTCGCGGGCCCGATCCTGGGGACGGCCGGGGCGGCGGTGTGCCTGCTGATCGCGCAGCTGACCAACAGCCCGCTGCTGCGGGCGCTGGCGTACGTAGGCTTCTTCCTGAACCTCATCAACCTGGTGCCGCTGGTGCCGTTCGACGGCGGCCGGGCGATGGCGGCGATGGCGCCGGGGCTGTGGTTCGTGGGGCTGGGGGTGATGGTGGTGCTGCTGCTGGTGACGAGGAACCCGTTCCTCTTGATCTTCGTGCTGCTGGGCGGCATGGAGACCTACCGGCGGTGGAAGCTGCGGGGCACCCGCTCGCTCGAGCAGGCGGCCTACTACCGCGTGTCTCCACGCCACCGGATGATGGTGGGGGCCGTGTACATCGGCCTGATGGTGGTGCTCGTGCTCGGCATGATCGGCAGCGAGGTCCTGCACTACGGGAGCCACACCTTCCACGTGGCCTGACGGCGCGGCCCGACTGCGCCCGACCGCGCCTTGCCTGCGGCCGACCGCGGCCTGCCGGAGAGCCACCCGGCTCACCGCTGCGCTTCGCGCAGGCCCCGTTCGATGTCCCGCCTGGTGTCCTTCTCGCGCAGCGACTGGCGTTTGTCGTAGAGGTCCTTGCCGCGGGCGAGCGCGATCTCGACCTTGGCGTGGGAGCCCGAGAAGTACATGCGGGTGGGCACGAGCGTGAGCCCGCGCTCCTGCACGCGGCCGTTCAGGCGGTCGAGCTCGCGGCGATGCAGGAGCAGCTTGCGCGGGCGCTCGGGCTCGTGGTTTTCCCGGGAGGCGGGGCCGTATGGCGGGATGTGCACGGAGTGCAGCCACAGCTCGCCGTCGCGCAGCGCGGCGTAGCCGTCCTTGAGCTGGGCTCCGGAGGTGCGCAGCGCCTTGACCTCGGTGCCCTCGAGCACGATCCCGCACTCGAGCCGCTCGATCAGGTTGTAGCGGTACGAGGCGTACCGGTTCGAGGCGACGTCGCCGGCGCCGACCTTGCGCTTACCCTTGCCCTTTGCCATCACGGCGAGCCTAGAAGGTCACGCGCACGTGCGCGGGAACGGCGATGAAGATCAGGAGGCTCCGCCCTGACGGGCTCCGCCGCGGCGTTCGCGGTGCCGTCACGAGGCGGGTGCGAGATCGACGCGGCCGCGGATCGGGTCGACCCGCTGGACGCGCACGCGTGTGGGGTCGCCGAGGCGCAGCGTGGCGCCGGTTCGCTCGCCGTGGAGGATGGTGCCGTACTCGTTCAGCTCCCACCACTCGCGCGGGCTATCCTCCTGGCCGCCGCCCCCGGCCGGGCGGCCGTGGCGGCGTCCGCCCTGTGCTCGGCGCCCGCCCGCGGCAGCGGCCGCCCCGGCGGCGCCCGGGCCCACGGTGTTGGGCGCGCGGAGCAGCCTGACGGGGAGCATGCCCTCGAACGACGGTCCGGCCTGCTCCTCCCCGTCCTCCCCATCCTCCCCACCGGCGCCGAAGGCGACGAACGCGCCGGCCGCGATCAGCCCGACGAGCTCCCCGTCGAACACGCGATCGTGCTCGCCCGCCCCCAGGAGGCCCTCGAGCGCGAAGCAGCGGGCCACGTCGTCTGCGTCGCGCTCGATGAGCATGGCGTGGCGCTCGCGTTCGGAGGTCCACACGCCGAGCTCGACGAGCTCGCCCGCGCGGGGGGCGCGCTCGCCGGCGCCGATGGCGGACAGCAGCGCGCGATGGCACACGAGGTCGGGATAGCGGCGGATGGGCGAGGTGAAGTGGCAGTAGCAGGCCGAGCCCAGGCCCGCGTGGCCGAGGTTCTTGGGCGAGTAGTAGGCCTGCATGAGCGAGCGCAGCACCAGCGAGCCGAGCGCCTGGCGCCCCCGCCCGGTGCGGCGCACGTGCCGGTTGACCATGCGCGAGATCTCCCCCACGAGCTCCGCCGCCTGGGTGGAGGACATGCGCTCGGGCAGCGGCGGCGTGGGAACCTCCAGCGAGGCGAGCTGGTCGGCGAGGCGGCGGATGCGCTCGGGCTCGGGGCGCTCGTGCACGCGATACAGGCAGGGCACGCCCCGCCGCACCAGGAGCTCGGCGACGGCCTCGTTGGCGGCGATCATGAGGTGCTCGATCAGGCGATGGGACTCGGTCTGGGCGCGGGGGGCGACGGCGGTGACGTTGCCGTGCTCGTCGAACGCGAACTCGGGCTCCGCGGATTCGATCACGAGCGCACCGCCCCGCTGGCGCTCTCGCTCGAGCGAGGCGGCCGCCTGCCGCGCGCAGGCCAGCGCCGTCCCCCACGGCTCGGCGGCGGACTCGGCGCGGGCGAAGATGCGGTCAACCTGCTCGTAGTCGAGACGAACGTCCGAGCGGATGAGCGAGCGGTGGAAGGCGGCGCGGGCGACGCGGGCGCCGTGCAGCTCGAGCTCGACGGTGACGGCCGCGCGGTCGACTCCGGGCATCAGCGAGCAGGCGTCGCTTGAGAGGGCGTGCGGGAGCATCGGCTCGACCGCCCCCGGGGCATACACGCTGGTGGCGCGCGTGCGCGCCTCACGGTCCACCAGCGAGCCCTCGGGCACGTGGGCGGCGACGTCGGCGATGTGGACCCACACGCGGATCCCGCCCGCCCCGCCGTCGCCTGGCGCAGGGCCGTCGCCCGCGCCCCGCGTCCCAACCGCCGCGCCGGCGCCATCGGCGTGCTCGGCATGGATGACTTCGGCGGAGATGGCGTCGTCGAAGTCGCGGGCGGAGGCCGGATCGATGGTGAAGGTGGGCAGGTGGCGCAGGTCGCGCCGGGCACCGGGGTCACGCCTGACGCGCTCGCCCGCGCCGGCGGCCTCGCGCTCGAGCTCGGCGTGGAAGCCGCGGCTGAGGCCGCGGTCGAGCAGCAGCGCCTCGATCACGTCCCGGGCGATGTCCGGGCGTCCGATCACGCGGGCCACACGCGCGCCGCCCCCGCGACGTGCGGGCTCCACGAGCACCAGCTCGCCGGCGTCGGCGCGCACCGCTCCACCGCTGCTCGAGCGGGAAGGTCCGAGCGTGACGCGCACGCCGCCCCGCCGGCGCGGGAGCGTCCCCTGCTCGGCATCCCGATGAGACTGCGGGAACAGCGGCTCGGCGGTGAGGAAGCGCCCGCGGCGCTCGAGCACAGCCACGAACGCGTCCACGGGCGCGGGGCCGCTCGGCGCGTGGCCGCTGGCCGCGTGCCCGTTGCGGGCCTCACCGCCTGGCCGCTTGGCGGACTGCGCCCGCCGACCGCGCGCGCTCACCAGCCAGTCCCCTGCCAGCGTGCGCGCGGGGCGCGCGGGCCGCGGGCGCTCACTTGACTTTGGCGGCGAGCGTGTCGAGCGCTACGTCGAGGCCGTGTTCGGTGTCCACGCCGATGGGGACGAGCACTTCGGGGATCACCCCGGCGCCCTGCCTGACGCCGCCGCCGCCGAGGTTGCGCCCGTTGGGCGTGAAGAACTCGCCGACGGTGATGTCGAGGGCGCCGCCGTTGGACAGCGGCTGCTCCTCCTGGTAGACGCCCTTGCCGAACGTGTGGGTGCCGACGACGGTCGCCCGGTGGTGGTCCTGGAGGGCGGCGGTGACGATCTCGGCGGAGGAGGCGGTGTTGCGGTTGACGAGCACGACCATGGGGATGGAGGTGGGGATGGCGCCGCCGGTTGCGACCAGCACCTGGGTGGGTTGGGTGCGTCCGCGGGTGGTGACGATGACGCCCTTGGGGATGAATATGGAGGCGATCAACTGGGCCTCCTCGACCAGGCCGCCGCCGTTGCCGCGCAAGTCGAACACGAGCCCGCGGGCGCCCGCGTGCAGCTCGTGTTCGACCGCTTCGCGCACTTCCGCGTGGGCGCCGGGGCTGAAGGTGGCGAGGGCGACCACGCCGAGCTTGATGCCGTGGACCGTCCTGGTGGCGGATTCGACGACGGGCTCGGAGACGACCGCCCGCATCACGTCCACGTTGCGGGTGCCGTTGAAGTGGGTGTGCACGGCGGTCGGACCGTGGACCGCGAGCGTGACGTTCGTGCCGGGCTGCCCCCTGATCAGCGAGGTGGCGGTTTCGGCGGACAGGCGTTCCAGCCTGCGCCCGTTGACGGCGACGATCAGTTCGCCCGCCTTCAGCCCCGCGTGGGCGGCGGGCGAGGAGTTGAACACGCGCTCGATCAGCAGCCCGTGGTTGACGTCGAGCTGGGGGTCCACGTTGACGCCGATGCCGGTGAAGTGCGGCGGGGAGATGAATTCGTGGTATTCGCTCGGGGTGAGGTAGTGCGAGAAGCGGTCGTCGAGGCTGGCGACGACGCCGGCGATGGACGCGCTGGACAGCTTGCTCGTGGAGATCGGGCGGTAGTACTCGGAGGCGATCCGCTGGATGGCTTCGTCGACGACGGCTGTCTGACGGTTGGCGACGAACGCTTCGCGGGCGAACGTGGGCAGGTCTTCGGGATGCCCGCCGAGCCACAGGCCGAGGATGAGCAGCACCAGTGCGAGAAGGACGGCTGTGAGCGACTGCTGGCGGGCGCGGGACATGGCTCGGGGCAAGGGTAGTGCAGCCGCACGGCCTCCCAGGCCGCTAGGGTGGCGCCAGATGGCGAACGTGAGCACGAGCACGGTGCCCGCCAACGGGCTGCCGATCCACCGCATGGAGCTGGCTGGCACGCGCGCGCTGACCGCGCTCGTGGCGTTCGACGCGGGCGCGCGCAGCGAGCGCCCCGAGGAGAACGGCATGGCGCACTTCCTCGAGCACCTGGTGTTCAAGGGCGGCGAGAGCTACCCGACGTACAAGCACGTGAACGAGACGGCCGAGCGCCTGGGCGGGGTGCTCAACGCGTACACCAGCCACGACCTCGTGGCCTTCCACATCACCGTGCGCGCCGGCAGCGCCCCGCAGGCGATCGACCTGCTGAGCGACTTCGCGGGGCGCCCGCGCCTGGACGGGGAGGAGCTCGACCGCGAGCGGGGCGTGGTGATCCAGGAGATCAACCGCGCGTATGACCAGCCGTTGACGGTGGCCGAGTACCTGATCGACCGGGCGGCCTTCGGCGAGCACCCGCTGGGGCGTACGGTGCTGGGCCCGGAGGAGAACCTCCGGAGCTTCACCCGCGAGGGGATCGTGGCCTTCCGCGAGCGCCGCTGGGCGGGAGCGCGGGGCGGGGCGTTCCTGGTGGGCAACCTCGAGCACCTGCCCGGCGAGGAGGAGCTGCAGGAGCGCTTCGCGCGCTTCCCCTCGCTGCCCGAGCCGCAACCGTTCCTGCCCGCGCCGCAGTTCGCACCGCAGACGCTCGTGGAGGAGCGCGACACCAACCAGTCGCACCTGCGCATGATCTACCGCCCCGGGGTGAACGTCGCCGACGTGCGCCAGCGGGCGGCGCTGTCGATCTACTCCACGCTGCTGGGCGGCTCGATGGGCTCCCGCCTGTTCGAGGAGATCCGCGAGAAGCGTGGCCTGTGCTACTCGGTGTACGCGATCGACCACGCGTTCGCGGACGTGCCCATCCTGCAGCTCGGCTCCGGCCTTGAGTCGGCGAAGTGCGTCGAGGCGTACACGCGGATGCGCGAGATCGTCGACGAGCTGCGCACCGACGGGCCCACCCAGGAGGAGGTCGAGCGGGCGCGGGCGTACGCGGCCGGCCGCCTGGTGCTGGCGTTCGAGAACACGAACGCGGTCGCCCGCTACGCGGCCAACCAGAAGATCGTGTTCGGCCAGGAGATCGACCCGGACGCGGCCGTGGCCGCGCTGGACGCGGTCACGCCCGGGCAGGTCCGCGAGGTGGCGGCCGGCGTGGCCGAGAACCTCGCGGTGGCATGTGTGGGGCCGCACACCGCCGACGAGTTCTGACGAACCGTCCGCACGCTGTACGCCAGCCGCGCTCGACACGCCGAACTGTTCTGACGGCTCGGACGGTTAGCCTCCTCGGCGATGACATCCGGCGAACTTTCGTGGATCAGCGAGGCGCGGATCGTTGCCGAGGTCACGCGGTCCAAGCGCGGCGGACCGATCCACGTGATCGGCGGCCCGCAAGAGGCGCGGGTGACTATCTACGCACAGCAGTGCCGCGCCATCAACCTCGTGTGCGCCCTGCTCGCACGCGACCCCGAGCTGACGGAGAGGCGCATCGCGGTGGTGGGAGCGGGCGCCGCCGGCATGACCGCCGCAAGCGCCCTGCTGGCGCTCGGCCTCCCCGAGGACAGACTGACCATCTACGAGCGCGCAGCCAGCCCGCTGTATACGCAGCGCTGGTCGTACTCCCGCTTTCTGCACCCGCGGCTGTTCCACTGGCCGGAGGCGGGCTGGCGCAACGGCACGGCGGATCTCCCTGTGGGCGGATGGCAGGCCGCGTACGCCGCGTGGGTGCGCGAGCAGATCCTCGAGCGCTGCGTGGACATGCCGATCGAGTTCTGCACCGAGGTCCGCGATGTGCGGCCGCGCGGCCCCGAACGCGCGCCCACCGAGGCCCGCGTGTGCTTCAGCAGGCTGCACGACGAACAGAAAAGACAAGAGCGCTTCGACGTGGTGCTCCTGGCCTGCGGCTTCCCGATCGAGCGGCGGGTGCCGAACACGCTCGGCGGCACCTACTGGCACGGGGTGGACGGCCTCGACGACCTGCGGGGCGAGGTGCACGTGGTGGGTGACGGCGACGGAGCGCTCACCGAGGTGCTCATGCTGCTGATCCACCGCTTCGGGCACGCCGCCGTGGAACGACTGTGCGAGCTTCTCCCGCCCGCCCACCTCGAAGAGCTACACGCGGCGGACCTGAAGGCGCAGGGCAACCCGCGCGCGGAGGCGAACCCGAGCCGGGTGCACGCCCGTTCGCGCGAGTTGACACGGATATTCGCGTACCTGACGGCCACCGCGCCGTACCCGCGCTCGGTGGTCATCCACGCGGAGCGCCCACTGAGCGGGGTGAGCTTCCTGCTCAACCGCGTCCTGGTCTCGCACCTCCGTTGGGGCCCGCGGCCGATGGTGAGGTTCAAGCGGAAGAAGGTCCCGCCTTCGGCCGCGGGCCAGCTTCGCGGGAGCGTCATCTGGCGCGTGGGAGTTGGCTCGATCACCGTGCAGCCGCTCGCCGAAGCGCGGATGACATCGCGAGGCCTGCTCCAAGCCTGCGAACCGGCGAATCCGCCCGACCCATTGGGACGGGGCCTTCTCGTGGGTCTGCTCGACGGCCTGCGACGCCCGATGTGGACCGACTCGGCCGTCGATCGCATGCAGCGAGGTCTCGTGGTCGCCCAGCTTGGGCGCCTGCGCGGCTGGCGCGAGCCGGTGGGGCCGCTGCACGATGTCGCCGCGCAACCGACCCCCGAGGCGGAGAGCCTGCTGCAACTGCTGGCGGCGACGAAGCGGGAGCTGGAACAGCTCGGGCTGGGCACCGGGAGCGACGTCCTCTCGCGGCGCAGCGCCACGTGGGTGAGCATCGACTTGCTCGCCCGCGCCGGCTCCTGTCCCCATTCCGAGCTGGTGCAACAGCCGGCGCCGCCCACCGCCGCCGAATCCCTGCGTTCGCCTCGGTCCGCCAACCCCAGTGCCCCGCCGGTCCTGCGCCGGGATGAAATGCAGCGACTGTGGTTCGCGCTCCCCGAGGGCCGACCGGCCGCCGAACCGACGCGAGCGGCGGTCTGCGCGATGGTCGATCCCGCCCGCATCGCCGGCTGGGCCCGCGAACTGCGCTCGCGCGCCGATGCTCGGGAGAGCGATGATCGTCGCGCGGCCGGGTTGAGCGTGAGCGGGAACGCCCTGCGCGGGCTCAGCGACGTGGCCGGCACCGACGCGGATGTCCAACTGCTGCTCGCCGGCCTGCACGAGGAGCGGGGAGAGTGGGACTGGGCGAGAACCGCATATGTGCGCGCGGCCAGGATGCCCGGCGGCAGGCGCCTGGGCGCCGGCGGCCGCCCGGATGAGACCACGCCGATGAACGAGGTCTTTCGGCGCGTGCTCCTGCGCCTGGCCCGCGCCGTCGCCCGTATGCGGCCGGCCGGCGAGCCGCTGGCGGAGCACTCGATCTGGCTGCTGCTGTCCGCGGCCGCGGCCGATCTCGTGACGCTCGCCGACAGCGAGAGCGTGCTCCTGGAGCTGCATGCCACATCCGCTTTCCTCACCCGGGAATGGGCGCCGCGCGTGCGCGCGCTGCTCGGTGGACCCGCCGCCCGCCGGACCCGGGAGCCCGGCTACACCCACCCGCCGGCCTGGGCCGACGGGCTCGCCGCGGCCGGGGTCCAACTGCCGGCGCCCGCGCGCACCGGCTCACGAGACGACCGGCGCAACGCCGTCGTCCCAGCCGAGCGCATTGCGGAGATACGCGAGCTCGCCGGCGAGGCGGCCCGGCAGGGACACCGGCAGACCCCGGGGGACGCGCTGGTGACGCTTCCCGAGCTCGGCGTGTGGCCGGCCGGGATCGGCTTGGACGACGAACCACAGGATCTGGAGCTGCCATGACACCGATCCGCTGCGGCGCGAGCGGAAGGGGCGGGTCCTCAGCCGAGCGCGACCATCCTGTCGATCGGCACCCGCGCGCGCTCGGCTATGTCCTCAGGGACGCGCACCTCGAACTGCATGTCCCGTAGCGCGTCGCGCAGCTTGGGCAGCGTGATCATCTTCATGTACACGCACGACGCCTCCGCGTTGGCCGGGATGAACTCGACGTCCGGGGCGGCCATCTGCAAGGGGTAGAGCATGCCCGTCTCGGTCGCCACCACCACCTCGCGGCGCGCTCGCGCCCCGGGACTGCTCACGCCGAGGTCCACTGGGGCGTGAGAGCCGTCGGCGTCCTCGACGCCGGCCGGGGCCGGCGCGAGGGCTTCGTGCTCAGCCCGCTCGGCGTACCTCAGCATCCCGCCGGTGGAGAGCATGTGCACGCCCTCCGCCGGCACGTCGCCGGCGGCCACGTACTCCATGATGCTGGTGGTGCAGCCGCACTCGGGGTGGATCAGGAAGTCCGCGCCCGGGTGCGCCGCGCGGGTGGCCGCGATGTCCGCCGGGCGGATGCCCGCGTGCACGTGGCACTCGCCGTCCCACACGTGCATCCGTCTGCCGAGCTCCTTCTCCACGTACGCCCCCAGCCACATGTCCGGGCCGAACAGGATCTCCGTGTCCGGGCCGTGGGTGTCGTAGATGTGGCGCACCACGTCCACGGCGTTCGCCGACGTGCAGCAGTAGTCGGTCAGCGCCTTCACCTCGGCGGTGGTGTTCACGTACATCACCACCACGCCCTGCGGGTACGTGGCGCGCCAGTCTGCGAGCTGCTCGGCGTCGATCGACGCGGCCAGCGAGCAGCCCGCGTCGAGGTCGGGGATCAGCACGGTCTTCTCAGGGCACAGGATGGAGGCCGTCTCGGCCATGAAGTGCACGCCGCAGAACGCGATCACCTCCGCGTCCGTGGCGGCCGCCCTGCGGGAGAGGCCCAGCGAGTCGCCGACGTAGTCGGCCACGTCCTGCACCTCCGGCACCTGGTAGTTGTGGGCCAGGATCACCGCGTGGCGCTCGGCCGCCAGCGCCCGCACCTCGTCCTTCAGCTCGGCGATCTCCCGCGGCGAGAGCGCCGCCGCGGGCGCCTGTGAGGGCACCATCGGCAGCGTCGGCGCTGCTGCTGAGGCGCCATCCGTCGTGTCCGTCGACACGCTCGACCGGCTCGACGGGCTCGCGGCGCGGGGCAGGGTAGGGGCCATCGGGAGGTTCATGAGCGTGCCTCCATCAGTAGCGAGAGATCCAGGGCGGGCGCGGAGTGCGTCAGCGCACCCATCGAGATCCATTCTACCCCCGTGCTCGCCAGCGCCCGGAGCGTGCGCAGGCTGACGCCGCCGCTGGCCTCGAGCTCTGCGCGGCCGGCCACCTGGTCGACCGCCGCACGCAGCTGGGCCTCGTCCATGTTGTCCAGCAGCAGGCGCGGCGCTCCCGCCGCGAGCGCCTGCTCGATCTCGTCGCCGTTGCGCACCTCCACCTCGAGCGTGTCCGCCAGCTCCGGCGCGTGCTCGCGCGCGAGCTCCACCGCCCGGGCGATGCCGCCGGCCGCCGCTATGTGGTTCTCCTTGATCAGGATCGCGTCGAACAGACCCGCACGGTGATTGCTCGCGCCGCCCGCCGCCACCGCGGCCTTCTCCAGCCTGCGCAGGCCGGGCGTGGTCTTGCGCGTGTCGAGCACGCGCGCGCGCGTGCCCTGCACCTCGCGCGCCGCGCGCGCCGCCAGGGTGGCCACGCCCGACAGGTGCGCGAGGAAGTTCAGCGCGGTGCGCTCGGCGCTCAGCAGCGCGCGCGCGCGAGCCTGCACCGACAGCACCGGCCCGCCCTCCTCGCGCCACTCGCCCTCCTGCACCAGCCGCTCGAAGCGCGCGTCCGGATCGAGCGCCGCGAACGCCAGCTCCGCGGCCCGCAGGCCGTAGATCACCCCCGGCGCCTTCTGCGTGATCAGCGCGCGGGCGCTCGCCTGCTCGGACACCGTTGCCGTCGTCGTCACATCGCCGCTGCCGATGTCCTCCGCGAGCGCCGCCCGCACGAGCTCGGCCGTGTCCGCGTCCAGAGTGGAGCTCACTGCGCTTCAGCATAGGATCCACGCGGATGGATGCCCGGTCCGCCACCGACTCCCACGCCACGCTCGCCCATTGGATGGGGCCGCTGGATGCCAACGGCGCCGGCTTCGTGCACGGCGGCACGGTCATGAAGCTGTGCGACGAGGCCGCCGGCCTGGCCGCCGTCAAACACTGCCGCCGCCGGGTGGTCACGGCCAGCATGGACCGCATGACCTTCATGATCCCCCTCCACGTCGCCGAGCTCGTCACCTTCCAGGCCTCCGTCAACGCCGTCTGGCACACCTCCATGGAGGTGGGGGTGCGGGTCGATACCGAGGACCCGCGGACGGGCGAGCGCCGGCACTCCAACAGCGCCTACCTGACGATGGTGGCGGTCGACGACGAGGGCAACCCCGTGTCCGTGCCGCCGCTGGAGGTCTCCACCGAGGAGGAGCTTCGCCGCGAGTCAGAGGCCCAGCTGCGCCGCCGCAACCGGCTGGCCGAGCGCGAGCAGATCCAGGCGGGTCGCTGACTCGCAAGCGCGTGCGCGGGTCAACGCAAGCGCGTAGGGCGCCCAACCGCCGGCGCGTGCGCCGGTCGGGCTACTTCGCCGGTCGTTGTCATGCCGCGGCCGCGCCTTAGCGCGGCCCGGCGCGCCGTCGGGGCGCTGGCCGGGTGGAGCGCGCCGCCAGTGCCGCCCGCCTAGCTCTCGGAGGCCGCGTGGGAGAGCAGATACGCACGCACGAATCCATCAAGATCACCATCCAGCACGCGCTGCACGTCGCCCATCTCGTGGCCCGTGCGGGTGTCCTTGACGAGCGTGTACGGGTGCATCACGTACGAGCGGATCTGCGAGCCGAAGTTCACGTCCTGGGCCTCGCCCTTCTCGCGGGCGATCTCCTCCTGGCGTTCGCGCTCCACCCGCTCGAGCAGCTTCGCCCGCAGCATCGCCATCGCAGTCGCCCGGTTGGAGGACTGCGAGCGCTCGTTCTGGCATTGCACCACGACACCCGTGGGACGGTGGGTGATGCGGACCGCCGAGTCCGTCTTGTTCACGTGCTGGCCGCCCGCCCCGGAGGCCCTGTACGTGTCCACCTGCAGGTCGTCGTCGTTGATCTCGATCTCACCCGTGTCCTTCACCACCGGCGCCACCTCCACCCCCGCGAAGCTCGTGTGGCGGCGGTGTGCAGAGTCGAACGGCGACAGGCGCACGAGCCGGTGCACGCCCCGCTCGGCGCCGAACAGGCCGTAGGCGTTCTCCCCGGACACGCGGAAGGTGGCCGACTTGATCCCCGCTTCCTCCCCCGCGCTCGCCTCCAGCAGCTCGATCCGAAAGCCCCGCGACTCCGCCCACCGCATCAGCATCCGCAGCACCATCTCCGCCCAGTCCTGGGCATCCGTCCCCCCCGCCCCCGCGTTCACCGTCACCAGCGCGTCACCCGAGTCATACCTCCCCGAGAACAGACGCTGCAGCTCGAGCTCCGCCAGGCGCTCCTCAACCGACGCTATCTGCTCGTCCACCTCCGCCTGCAACGACTCGTCCTCGGCGGCCATCTCCGCCAGCCCGTCGAGGTCCTCCACATCCGCCTGGAGCGCGGCGAAGGTCTCCAGGCGCCGGGACGCGCGCGAGTGCTCGGCCGACACCTCAGCCGCCCGCTCGGCGTCATCCCAGAATCCCTCCGCGCCCATCTCGCCCTCGAGCGCCGCCACCCGCTCTCCCAGCCCAGCCGGGTCAAAGATAGTCCGAGAGCAGCTTCATCTGCTCACGGATGGCAGCCAGGCGCTGGGGGATGGACTCGCTGGGCGCGGCTGTGGCCATGGCCCCACGCTATCAGCGCGCGGTGCAGTAGCCTCAGCGGATGGCCCAGAGCGACCGCCGGATCGACGAGAAGGATCGGTGCTCGACGTGCGGCGGGGCGGGCTGGACGTGGTGGACGGAGGGCGTCACTCCGCCCGAGACGGGCAAGTGGATCGTCTGCCGCGCGTGCATCGGCACGGGACGCACCGATCAGAAGGGCCGCAAGCGCCAGATGCCGGCTGACAGCCCCGGCTGAGCCTCGTCAGGCCCCGTGGCACTTCTTGAACTTCTTGCCCGACCCGCACCAGCACGGGTCGTTGCGCCCGACCTGGTGCTCGTCGTCGAGCACCCGCTGCTCGACCACCGGCAGCGCTTCCATCTCCTGGCCCTCTTCGCCGAAGGCCGCCTGCGCGGAGCCCATGGCGAGCCCGGCGTTCGCGGCGGCCGCGGCGAGGGCGCCCGCGCCCGCGGCGCTGTGGCCGCCTGAGTAGGACACGCGGCCTGCGCGGGTCGAGTTGCCCGCGGCCGGGAACGGCGCCGCGCCGGCCCCCGCCCCGTTGGGGACGGGCGGGCCGTCGATGTTCACCTGGACGTTGAAGATCATGCGCGCGTAGTCCGACCACACGGTGTTCATCAGGTCCCCGAACAGCGTGAACGCCTCGTTCTTGTACGCCACCAGCGGGTCGATCTGGGCGAAGCCGCGGAGGTGGATGCCCTCGCGCAGGTAGTCCATGTCGAACAGGTGCTCGCGCCAGCGTTCGTCGATCGTCTGCAGCAGCAGGAAGCGCTCCAGGGCACCCATCAGCTCCTCGCCCAGCGCCTCCTCGCGCGCGTTGTAGCGCTCCATCGCTTCATCGCAGATGCGGTCCGTGAGCGTCATCCGGTCGGCTGCTCCGCGACCCAGCTCCTCGCTCGTGAGGTCGAGCGGGAAGAGCTGGCCGAGGGCCGTGAACAGCCCGTCCAGATCCCAGTCCTCGACGAAGTCGCCGGGGGTGTACTGGTCGATCGTGCGCTCGATCACCTTGGCCACTTCTTCGCGAGCCTCCTCGCCGATGCTCTTGCCTTCGAGCACCTCGTCGCGGTATTTGTAGATCACCCGGCGCTGCTCGTTCATCACGTCGTCGTACTCGAGCACGCGTTTGCGGATCAGGAAGTTCTGTTCCTCGACCTTCTTCTGGGCTTTCTCGATCTGTTTGGAGAGCATCCCCGCCTCGATCGGTTCCTCGTTGCCCTCCTCGTCGACGCCGCCGAGTTTGTCGAGGATGCGATAGATGCGGTCGCCGGCGAACAGGCGCACGAGGTCGTCCTCGGCGGACAGGAAGAAGCGCGACTCGCCGGGATCGCCCTGGCGTCCTGAGCGCCCGCGCAACTGGTTGTCGATGCGCCGGGACTCGTGGCGCTCGGTGCCGCAGATGAACAGCCCTCCCGCCGCCATCACCCGCTCGCGGTTCCCCTGCACCTCGCGCTCGAGCGTCGGCAGGATCTCCGCCATGCGCCGCTCGTAGGCCTTGGCGTCGTCCGCGTTCACGCCCTCGCGGGCGAGCTGCTGGCGGGCGAGGTGCTCGGGGTTGCCGCCGAGCTTGATGTCCACGCCGCGGCCGGCCATGTTCGTGGCGATCGTCACCGCGCCCGGCTGCCCGGCCTCGGCGACCGTCTCGGCCTCGAGCGCCGCGTGCTCGGGCTTGGCGTTCAGCACCGTGTGCTTGATCCCGCGCTTGGCCAATCGCTCGCCCAGGAGCTCGGAGACCTCCACCGAGATCGTGCCCACGAGCACCGGCTGGCCGTTCTCGTGGCGCGCGGCGATCTCTCTGACCACCGCGTTCCACTTGCCCTCCTTGGTCTTGTACACCTGATCGTTGCGGTCCGCGCGGACCATCTCCATGTTCGTGGGGATCTGCACCACCGGCAGGTGGTAGATCTTCATGAACTCGGTCGCCTCCGTGAGCGCCGTGCCGGTCATCCCCGAGAGCTTGTCGTACAGGCGGAAGTAGTTCTGGTAGGTGATCGTCGCGAGCGTCTGGTTCTCCTCCTGGATCGGCACCCGCTCCTTGGCCTCCACCGCCTGGTGCAGACCCTCCGACCAGCGCCTGCCATCGAGGATGCGCCCGGTGAACTCGTCGATGATCTTGACCTCGCCGTCGATCACCGCGTAGTCGACGTCTCGCTTGTACAGCGCCTGCGCTCGCAGCGACTGGATCAGATGGTTGACCAGGTGGCCGTTCTCGGCCCGATACAGGTGGTCGATGCCCAGGAAGCGCTCCGCCTTGGCCACCCCCTGCTCGCTTATCGCCACCGTTTTCTGCTTCTCGTCGATCTCGAAGTCGAAGTCCGCCATGAACTGCTTCTTCATCCGCGGGTCCATGCCTTCGGGGGTCTTGCCGGCCTGAAGCTGGGGCGCCAGGCGGGCGAACTTGACGTACAGGTCGGCCGCCTGTTCGGGGGCGCCGGAGATGATCAGCGGCGTGCGAGCCTCGTCGATCAGGATGTTGTCGACCTCGTCCACGATCGCGAACGGATGGCCGCGCTGGACCTTTTCGGCGAGGTCCTTGGCCATGTTGTCGCGCAGGTAGTCGAAGCCGAACTCGGAGTTGGTGCCATACACCACGTCGCACGCGTACGCGGCCTGCTTGTCGTCGTAGGCCTGCAGGTTCTGGAGCACCCCCACGGTCACCCCGAGGGCGTCGTAGATCGGGCTCATCCATTCGGCGTCACGCCTGGCCAGGTAGTCGTTGACGGTCACCACGTGCACGCCCTTGCGTTCCAGCGCCGGGCCCGCCTGGCCCTCGGACCCGCCGTCCGCGTCCGCATCGCCGCTGCGCTCGCGCACGGCCAGCGAGTTGAGCACGACGGCGAGCGTCGCCGTCAGCGTCTTGCCCTCGCCGGTCTTCATCTCGGCGATCTGGCCCTCGTGCAGCGCCATCGCACCGATCAGCTGCACGTCGAAGTGACGCATGCCCATGGTCCGCTTGCCGGTCTCCCGCACGACCGCGAAGCACTCCGGCAGCAGCGCATCGAGCGACTCCCCGTCAGCCCCCCGCCGGCGCAGCTCGTCCATCCGCTCCCGCAGCTCGGCGTCGGTGTCGTGTTCCAGCTCGGCCTCGAACGCGCCGATCAGGGCGACGCGCTTCTGGTATTCCTTGAACTTCTTCGCCTCGCCGACGTTCAGCGCGCGATCGAGCAGGGAGGGCATGGGCCAAGGATAGCCCGCGGCGCTAAACGCCAGCTCAGACGGACGGCCCGGACACGGCGCCGGGCGCGCCGGCGCCGGCGCACACACCGGCGCTCGACACCCGCGCGCTCGCCGACCGGCGGGCCGTCCTCAGATCGCGGCCCGGGCGACGCGGGCGGCCGCCGCGTGGGCCTCGCGCCGGCGGCGGAGCTTGTCGCGGTGGCGCTTGACCTGGCGGGCCAGCTCGTCGACCACCAGGTTCAGCGAGTGGCGCATCTCCGGGGAGGCGTCGCGGGCGCGCAACGTCACACCCTTCAGATACAGCGTGCACTCCGCCACCTGGCTGTCTGCAACCCGCGGGTTGCACTCCCTGAAGATCTCTATCTCCAGGCGGGCCAGGTCGGAAACCTGACGCTCGACCTTGCGTAGACGGCGCTGCGCTTGCATGCGCAACTCGTCGGTGACCGGGACATTGCGACCCTTGATGTCGATCTGCATCGTAGGCTCCTTCGGTCGGCCTGTGTGATGATGTCATCGATGCTACGCCTGCGGGCGGCGGATGTAAACGACGCTTGGACAAAATGTTGCGCTCGCAAAATGCGATGATTGGCCATCTGTCGAATGCAGTCTGCCGTCTGGCGTGCTATGATGACTGTTGTCATAGTCTCACTTTCCGTGAAGGGGCTCGTTTCGGCGGGCCTCTTCGCGTTAAGCGCCGTGTCGCGTCGCGTTGAGCGCTCAGTCGCGCGAGCGCAGGCTCTGCAGGATGCCGCCGTGGCCGGCGATCGCGCCGATCAGGATCGACTCGGCCGCGACCTGGGTCCCCGGGAACACGATGCTTTCGCGCAGCTGCGCGCGCTCGCCCACGCGCGCGCCGTCGCCGAGCACCACTGGGCCCATCAGGCGCACGCCCGCGCCGATCTGCACGTCGCGCCCGATCCACGCGGGTCCTTCGATGTCGGCGTCGGCGGGCAGGCCCCCGCTCGCGACCACCACTCCGGGGGACACCTCCTCGCCCTCGAGCCGCAGGTGCAGCTCGCCCCGCAGCGCATCGAAGGTGCCCTGCCTCAGCTCGCCCAGCGAGCCCACGTCGTTCCAGTACTCCTCGACCTCGTGGATGTGGAAGGGAACGTCGTTCTCGAGCAGCACCGGGAACACGTCCTGGGCCCAGTCGACGAACGGGCGCGAGGGGAAGTAGTCGAAGATCCTCGGGTCGAACATGTAGATGCCGCAGTTGCCGAGGTCCGACAGCGCCTCCTCGGGAGCGGGCTTCTCCTGAAAGCCCGTGATGCGCCCGTCGCGGTCGTGCAGCACGACGCCGTACTCGCGCGTGTCCGCCACCTGCTTGACCGCCAGCGTCGCCACGCCGCCCGTCTCGCGATGGCGGGCGGCGAACGCCCGCAGGTCGATGTCGGTGAGCGCATCGCCGGAGATCACCAGGAACGGCTCCTCGCCGAAGAAGTCCGCGCACCCACGCACACCCCCCGCCGTTCCCAGCAGCTCCTCCTCGAAGCGGTAGGACAGCCGCTCGCCGAAGTACTCGCGGATCGTGTCGGGGAAGTAGTGCAGGTTGGCGATCACCTGCTCGAAGCCGTGCTCGTCGAGCAGGTCCACGATGTGCGCCATCACCGGCCGGTCGAGCACGGGCACCATCGGCTTGGTGATCTCGTAGGTCAGCGGGCGCAGGCGCGTGCCGAGACCCGCCGCCAGGACCATCGCTCTCATACGGCGGCTAGTACCTGTAGTGATCCGGCTTGTACGGGCCGTCCACGGGCACGCCGATGTAGGCGGCCTGCTCGTCGGTGAGCCTGGTGAGCCTCACGCCGAGCGCGTCTAGGTGCAGGCGCGCGACCTTCTCGTCGAGGTGCTTGGGCAGCACGTAGACCCGCTTCTCGTACTCGTCGTTCTTCGTGAACAGCTCGATCTGGGCGATCGTCTGGTTGGAGAACGAGTTGCTCATCACGAAGCTCGGGTGGCCGGTGGCGTTGCCGAGGTTGAGCAGACGCCCCTCGCTGAGCAGCAGGATGGCGTGGCCGTCTCCGAACACCCACTTGTCGACCTGGGGCTTGATGTTCACGCGCTCGATCCCCGGGACCCTGGTGAGGCCCGCGATGTCGATCTCGTTGTCGAAGTGGCCGATGTTGCCGACGATCGCCTGGTGCTTCATGCGCCCCATGTCCCGGGCCGTGATGATGTCCCTGTTGCCAGTGGTCGTCACGAAGATGTCAGCGGTCTCGACGACGTCCTCGAGGGTCTTGACCTCGTATCCCTGCATCGCCGCCTGCAGCGCGCAGATCGGGTCGATCTCGGTGATCACGACGCGCGCGCCCTGGCCGCGCAGCGATTCCGCGCAGCCCTTGCCCACGTCGCCGAAGCCGCATACGACCGCGACCTTGCCGCCGATCATCACGTCGGTGGCGCGGTTGAGGCCGTCGATGAGCGAATGGCGGCAGCCGTACAGGTTGTCGAACTTGGACTTGGTGACGGAGTCGTTGACGTTGATCGCGGGGAACAGCAGTTCGCCCGCCTCGACCATCTGGTAGAGGCGGTGCACACCCGTGGTGGTCTCCTCCGTGACACCTTTGATGCCCTCGCCGATGCGCGTCCAGCGCCGCGGATCCTCGCCCAGCGAGCGTGTGAGCACCGACAGAATCACCTGGTACTCCTCGGAGTCGGCCTCCATCGGCGCGGGTACAGCGCCAGCCTTCTCGTACTCGGTGCCCTTGTGCACGAGCAGCGTCGCGTCGCCGCCATCGTCGAGGATCATGTTGGGGCCCGTCGAGCCGTCTTCGCCCTCAGGCCAACGCAGCACCTGCTCGGTGCACCACCAGTACTCCTCGAGCGTCTCGCCCTTCCAGGCGTACACCGGCACGCCGCGGGGATCATCGACCGTGCCCTCGGGCCCGACGGCGACCGCGGCCGCGGCGTGATCCTGCGTGGAGAAGATGTTGCAGCTGCACCAGCGGACCTCGGCGCCGAGCGCGGTCAGCGTCTCGATCAGCACGGCGGTCTGGATGGTCATGTGCAGCGAGCCGGTGATGCGCGCGCCGCGCAGCGGCTGCGTATCGGCGTACTCGGCCCTGATCGCCATCAGGCCGGGCATCTCGTGCTCGGCGAGCGTGATCTCCTTGCGGCCGAACTCCGCCAGCGAGAGGTCGGCGACCTTGAAGTCGTTGGCTACTGCGGTGGGTGTCATTGCGGACATGACGAATCCTCCTGTCCGGTCAAGTGAGCGCCCTTGCTGCATGGGGGCCGAGCGTGGCGGATCGGAGCCCGTCGCAGCGCTCCTCGGCCGGCCCCGACGGTATCACAGAGCCGGAACGGGCTAGCGCTTTGCGAGCGCGGACTTCAGCTCGTCGATCAGCTTCACCGGGCCGGGGTCGACGCCGCGCAGGGCGGCGAGGTAGATCGACACGAGATCCCCGAGCAGCACGAGCGAGATCACGCGCTCGATGGCCGTCTCCCCGCGCGTCTCCAGCCGGTAGCTGGCCACGGCGTTGTCGGCGATCAGGCGCTCGGTCAGGTCCATCCGCTCCTTCACGCGCGGATGGGCGTCGGAGTCGTCGAGGAACACCGCCGAGAAGTGGGCGGGTGGGTCCAATTGACGCGCACCCTCCCAGCCGGCGATCTCGTTGTGGTCGAGCTCCGGCAGTTCGGCCCAGAAGCACGGCTGCTTGGCGTTCTCGTTGATCTGCGTCTTCCAGCGGTAGGCGATCGGCGCAGTCAGACCGGCGCCCGCCACGACGGGGATCGTCCCGTGCAATCCGCGCGCGAGCTCCTTCGCCCGCGAGTCCTCGGGTGCGTCGGGACCCCACTCGGTGACGAGCTGCTCGATGTGGGAGGCGGCCACGTCGATCTCCGAGGTCAGCCGCTGGCCGGCGCCGCACAGCGCGGCCACCTCGAGCGCCGCGACGATCATGTACGCGACCGCCGCCCGCGGCTGCAGGCCACCGGGCAGCGGGATCACGGGTACGCCGTCCGCGCGAGCCATCTCCGCGAGGCGCCCGCCGGTGCTCACGACCGTGCGCTTGGCGCCGAGCGCGCCCGCCGACTCGTAGCAGGCGAGCGTCTCCTCGGTCTCGCCCGAGTAGGACGCGCACAGCACCATCGTGTCGGGCGTCGTCCACGAAGGCAGCCCGTACGCCCGGGTGACGAAGATCGGCCGCGAGGCGTGGTCGCCGAGGGCCGCGCGAGCGAGCGCTCCGCCGATCGCCGAGCCGCCCATGCCCGCGACCACCAGCCCGGCCGACGTGTCGAAGTCCTCCATGATCGCCGACTCGACGCGCCACAGGGCGTCGCGCAGGTGCTCGGGCAGCGCCAGCACGTCGCCGAGCTGGTCGGACGGGTCAACCCGGGCGATGCTCGCGCGCGAGAGCTCCTCTGTGATGGGTGTCGCGGTCGCGCCGCCGTCGCTCATGTGGTGCTCTCCTCGTGTCGTGCTGGGGGGATCATGGCCGTGGACGTGGGATGTGTGAGCTTTGTGGGGAGCCCGCGAAGCACGTCGGCCTAGAACTCGATCGCGCCATCGGGCAATTTCACACCCGGGAAGATACGCGCCCCGCGCGTGATCACGTTGCGCGCCCCCACACTGACCCCGTCCCCGAGCACCGCTCCGCCGGTGATCGACGTGCCGTCCCCCACGCTGCAACCGCCCGCGAGAATGCAGTCGCGCAGCTCGCAGCCGGCGCCGATCTGGGTCCCGGCGAGCACCACCGCGCGCTCGACGGTCGAGCCGGGGCCGACCGATACGTCCTGGGCGAGCACCACGAGACTGCCCACGTGAGCCCCCTCGGCCACGCGTACGCCGCGCTCGAGCACAGCCGGCGGGATCACCCTGCCGTACGCCTGGGCACCCTCGTCGATCACCAGCCAGTCGTCCCCCAGCCGCTCGACCACTCCGCTCGCCACGTTCCCCGAGAGGATGTCGAAGGTCGCCTGCAGGTAGCGGGCGGGCGTGCCGATGTCCAGCCAGTAGCGCTCCGACGGGAACCCGTACAGGCCGTGATCGACCAGCAACGGCCACACCTCGCGCTCGATCGACACGTTGCGGGCGGGCGGAACCAGATCGAGGATCTCGCGCTCGAGCACGTATGCGCCGGCGCTGATCAGGTTGCTGTCGATGCTGTCCGTGCTGGGCTTCTCCACGAAATCGCTCACCGAGTGGTCCTCGCGCAGGATCACCACGCCGTAGGCACTGGGGTCCGCGACCGGGACGAGCGCGAGTGTGGCCCGCGCGCCGCTGGCCTCGTGCTGTGCGATCTGGGCGGTGAGGTCGATGTCGGTGAGCACGTCCCCGTTGAGCATCAGGAAGCGCTCGTCGAGCATCGGCTCGGCCAGCTTCAGCGCGCCGGCCGTGCCGCGCGGGTCGGGCTCCTCGACGAAGCGCAGGCGAATGCCCATCTGCGAGCCGTCGCCGAGCACGCTGCGGACGCCGTCCGCGAGGAACCCGCAGGACATGATCACGTCCTCCACGCCGTGCCCGCGCAGCCACTCGAGCATGTAGGCGATGAACGGCCGGTCCACGAGCTGCACAACCGGCTTGGGAATCGTCGAGGTCAGCGGGCGCAGGCGCGTGCCCTGGCCGCCGACGAGGATCACCGCCTGCATGAACGCCGGCCGGCTCGAGCTGGGCAGCGCGCGAGCGTCCCCGACGAGCGCATCGCCGAGCTCATCGTCTGCCGATGCCCTCGTACACCAGCCCGGCGCCGCGAACCGCCTGTGGATCGAGGGCGTTGCGCCCGTCGATCACGAGATCGCCGGCCATCGCGTCCGCCACCTTCTTCCAGTCGAGCGTCAACAGCTCGCCCCACTCGGTCACGAGCACCACGGCATCGGCGCCGGCGATGGCGTCCATGGGGGACTCCGCGAAGGCGATCCCCGTCACCAGCTTGCGCGCCTGCCCCTCGGCGATCGGGTCGTAGGCGGTGACGTGCGCCCCGTCGGCCCGCAACCGCGCCGAGAGCACGAGCGATGAGGCCTCGCGCATGTCGTCCGTGTTGGGCTTGAACGCCAGCCCGAGCAACGCCACGCGCTTGCCCGCGAGGCCACCTAGGTGTTTGTTCAGCTTGCCGATCACGCGCCGCTTCTGCAGTTCGTTGACCTCGATCACGGCCGTCAGCAGCTGGAAGTGATAGCCCGAGTTGCCGGCGAGCTGCTTCAAGGCATCGACGTCCTTCGGGAAGCACGAACCCCCGTAGCCGATCCCCGCCTGCAGGAACTTCGGCCCGATGCGATCGTCCAGGCCCATGCCCCGCGCCACCTCGACGACATCCGAGCCGGTCTCCTCGCACACGTTGGCGATCTCGTTGATGAACGAGATCTTCGTCGCCAGGAACGCGTTGGAGGCGAGCTTGACCATCTCCGCGCTGGCGACGTCCGTACGCACGAGCGGAGCTCCCAGCGGCGCGTACAGCTCGACCACCGCATCCCCGGCCCAGTCGCCGTCGTCGCCGACGACCACGCGATCGGGGTGCAGGAAGTCCTCGACGGCCGAGCCCTCCTTGAGGAACTCGGGGCACGAAACGTACGCAAGCGTGGCCTTGCCCTGTTCGCCGAATACGCGCCGCAGCGCGGCCCCCGTGCCGCAGGGGACGGTCGACTTCATGACCAGCGCGTGCCCGTCGCCGCCCGCCGACCCGGAAGCGGGAATCGCGTCCGCCACGGCGTGCACGGCCGACAGGTCGGCGTCGCCCGAGTGGGTCGGTGGCGTACCCACGGCGACGAACAGCAGACGCGCGTGCGCCAGCGCGTCGGCGATGTCCGTCGAGAAGTTCAGGCGGGCGGAGTTGCGCGCCAGCAGCTCCTCGAGCCCTGGCTCGTAGATCGGCACCTCGCCCGCGCGCAGGCGCTCGACCTTGGCGGCGTCGATGTCCACGCACCAGACGTCGTTGCCCAGCTCCGCGAAGCCCGCAGCGGTGACCAGGCCGACGTAGCCGGTGCCGATCACTCCGATTGGCTCGCGCGGGGCGCTCATGAGGCGGGGAAGGCTATCTGCACGGGCGGATTCGTTCGCCGGAGTGGCGAGTGACTACGGGCTGACCGCTAGAAACGCTTCATAGCGCTTGGCGTCGCGGAGCGCCCGGGCGCGCTCCTCGCTCTCCTCCCCGGCACGCTCGGCGCTGGCGCGTGCTTCGGAGAGCTTGGTCTCGATCGTCGGTCGATCGATCTGCTCGGGAGCAAGCGCCTCCTCGACGAGCACCAGCGCGTGGTTCTCCGCGAACTGCAGGTAGCCCTCGGCCTGGGCGAAGCGCACGATGTCGCCCTCGGAGCGATACAGGCGAAGCTCGGTCGGCTCGAGCCTCGCCAGCACCGGCTCGTGGTTGGCGAGGATGCCGATCGAGCCGACGGTGGTGACCGTCGAGAGCATCTCGACCTCCGCGGAGAACACCTCGCCCTCGGGGGTGAGCACGTCGACCGGGAACTTGCTGTGGGCCATCTATCTTCCCTCATTCGTTCGATTGCTCTCTGCCGTTCGAGGACCAAGCAGATCAAGGACGCAGGGAGCGAAGTGTGCTTCGCACACGAGCGACCGAGGACGTAGAGATGCGCCGGTCATCGGGCGGCAGAGACGACTTCCTCGATGGTGCCCTTTAGGAAGAACGCGCTCTCGGGCACCTCGTCGTGCTTGCCCTCGATGATCTCCTCGAAGCCCCTGATCGTCTCGGCGATCGGCACGTACGCGCCGGGGGTGCCGGTGAACTGCTCGGCCACGAAGAACGGCTGCGAGAGGAAGCGCTCGATCCTGCGCGCGCGCTGGACGGTCAGCTTGTCCTCGTCGGAGAGCTCGTCGATGCCGAGGATCGCGATGATGTCCTGGAGCTCCTTGTAGCGCTGGAGGATCTCCTTGACGCGGTTGGCCACGCGGAAGTGGTCGTCACCGAGCACGTCCGCCTTGAGGATCGTGGAGGTCGATTCCAGCGGGTCGACCGCCGGGTAGATGCCTTTTTCGGAGATCGAGCGCGACAGCACGGTGGTCGCGTTCAGGTGGGCGAACACCGACGCCGGGGCGGGGTCGGTGAGATCGTCCGCCGGCACGTAGATCGCCTGCACGGACGTGACCGAGCCCTCGCGCGTGGAGGTGATGCGCTCCTGCAACTGGCCCATCTCCGTCTCCAGCGTCGGCTGGTAGCCGACCTGCGAGGGCATGCGCCCGAGCAGCGCCGAGACCTCGGACCCGGCCTGGACGAAACGGAAGATGTTGTCGATGAACAGCAGCACGTCCTGGCCCTGGTCGCGGAAGTATTCGGCCATCGTCAGACCGGACAGCGCGACCCTCATGCGGGCACCGGGCGGCTCGTTCATCTGGCCGAACACGAGCATCGTCTTGTCGAGCACGCCCGACTCCTTCATCTCCCGCCACAGGTCGTTGCCCTCGCGCGAGCGCTCGCCCACGCCGCAGAACGCCGACAGCCCGCCGTGTTCCTTGGCGAGGTTGTGGATGAGCTCCTGGATGAGCACCGTCTTGCCCACGCCCGCGCCCCCGAACAGCCCGGTCTTGCCGCCCTTGGCGTAGGGGGCGAGCAGGTCGATGACCTTGATGCCCGTCTCGAACATCTCGGTCGTGGGCGTGAGGTCCTCGGCGCGCGGAGCCTGCTGGTGGATGCCGCGGCGCTCGACGTCCTTGGGCAGCTCCTCGCCGAGGTCGATCGGCTCGCCGAGCAGGTTGAAGATGCGCCCGAGCGTGACCTCCCCGACCGGGACCGTGATCGGCCCACCGGTGTCGATCACCTCCAGACCGCGCGCGAGCCCGTCGGTGGTGTCCATCGCCACCGCGCGCACGCGATCATCGCCGAGGTGCTGCTGGACCTCGCACACGAGCACGGTCTCCTCGGCACCGGAGCTGATCCCCGGCGCCTCCTCCTGCGCAGCGGCCGCAGGCTTGGCGATCGTGATCGCGTGGTTGATTTCGGGCAGGCGATCTGGGAACACAGCCTCGATCACGACGCCCTGGATCTCCTCGATGCGACCCACGTTGCGCGCACCCGTCTTGCCGTTGGTGCCCTCCGCGGTGGGTGTCTGCTCGGTGGCGATGCTGGCCTCCATTTTCTCTGACTCTCCTGTCTATCCGTTCAAGTTCGTAATTGATGATGGCAGCGCGCGACGCCGGCCCCGGCTAAGTGAGTCCCTCGGCCCCGGCGACAACCTCCATGATCTCCTGGGTGATCTCCGCCTGGCGGGCGCGGTTCATCTGCAGGGTGTACTCGGTGATGATTTCGCCGGCGTTCTCCGAGGCGCTGCGCATGGCCGTCATCTGCGCGCCGAAGAAGCCCGCCGCGGACTCGACCAGCGCGCGGTAGATCGAGATCTCCACGTAGTCCGGCACGAGGCGCCTGAGGATCTTCTCCGGGTCGGGCTCGTACTCGACGGTCGCCCTCGATCGCGGCTCCTGCCCGGTCTCGCCGTCCTGCCCGACCAGGGCCTCGCCGGTCAACGGCAGCAGCGTCTGTTCGGTCACGTGCTGGGTGAGCGGCGAAACGTAGGAGTTGTAGACCATCACCACGCGGTCGATGTGGCCGTTAACGTACGCCTGCATCACGTCGTCGGCGATCGACCGCGCGTCGGCGTAGGCGGGTTTGTCGGTGAAGCCCGTGTAGCTGCCATCGAGCTCGTGCCCGCGGAAGGCGAGCGATGAGACGCCGCGACGACCGGCCCCATACCACCTGCTCTGCATGCCGTCCTCGGCCAAGTTCGCGGACAGCCGCACCCCGGCGCGGATGATCTGCGAGTTGAAGCCGCCCGCCAAGCCGCGGTCGCCGGTGATCAGCAGCAGGGCGGCGGTGCTCTGGGACTCGTGCTCGCGCAGGAGCGGCAGGCGCAGCGCCTCGGCGCCGGCCGCCGCCGCAGCCTGGCGGGTCATGCGCCCGATCGCGTCCGCGTACGGTCTCAGCGCCGCGATCCGCTGCTCGGCCCGTCGCAGACGCGCCGCGGCCACCATCTCCATGGCACGTGTGATCTTCTGGATGTTCTTGACCGAGGCGATCTTGTTCTTGACGTCGCGTTGGGATGCCATCAGCGTGCTCCGAGGACGGCTCTAGGCCGCCGCTACGGCCTCCTGTGACTGCGCGGCCGCGCTCTGCGCGCTCGGGCGGACAGGCGCGTCGTCGTCCAACGGCTGGCCCTCCTCGTCGAGGTCGTAGCCGAAGTCCTGGCCGTACGCGTCGAGCACCTCGCGCACCTGCTGCTGGACCTCATCCGACCAGTCGCCGCCGTTGATCTTCTCACGCAGCTCGGGGTGCTGGGAGTGCAGGCGTTCGGTGAGCCCGATCAGGAACTCCGGGACGCGATCCACGTTCAGCCTGTCCAGGTAGCCATTGGTGGCGGCGAAGATCTGGGCGGTCTGGTCCTCCACCGCGAGCGGCGCGCGCTCGTGCTGGTTGAGCGTCGACACCAGTCGCTCGCCACGGGCCAACGTGCGCTGCGTGTCCGCGTCGAGGTCGGAGCCGAACTGCGCGAAGGCCTCCAGGTCGCGGTACTGCGAGAGCTCGAGCTTGATCCTCCCGGCGACTTTCTTCATCGGGCCGATCTGCGCGTTGCCGCCGACGCGCGAGACGGAGATGCCGACGTTGATCGCCGGGCGCACGCCCGAGTTGAACAGCTTGGACTCGAGGAAGATCTGCCCGTCGGTGATGGAGATGACGTTCGTGGGTATGTACGCGGACACGTCCCCCGCCTGCGTCTCGATCACCGGCAGAGCGGTGAGCGAGCCGCCGCCGAGCTCGTCGTTCAGCTTGACGGCGCGCTCGAGCAGGCGCGAGTGCAGGTAGAAGACGTCGCCCGGGTAGGCCTCACGGCCGGGCGGGCGGCGCAGCAGCAGCGACATCTGGCGGTAGGCGTACGCGTGCTTGGTCAGGTCGTCGTACACGCACAGCGCGTGCTTGCCGTTGTACAGGAAGTGCTCGCCCATGGCGCAACCCGCGTAGGGCGCCATGAACTTGATCGGCGCCGCCTCGTCGGCGGGCGCGGCCACGATGATCGTGTTCTCCAGGGCACCGTATTCCTCGAGCGTCTGCGCGAGGGCCACGACCGTGGACATGCGCTGACCGATGGCCACGTATACCGACACCACGCCAGTGTCCTTGTTGTTGATGATCGTGTCGATGGCGATCGCCGTCTTGCCGGTCTGGCGGTCGCCGATGATCAGCTCCCGCTGGCCGCGGCCGATCGGGATCATCGCGTCGATCGCCTTCAGACCGGTTTGCATCGGTTCGGTGACCGGCTGGCGCTGGACCACGCCCGGTGCCTTGAACTCGGCGGGGCGCGTCTGCTCGACCGTGATCGCGCCCTTGCCGTCGAGCGGGCGTCCGAGCGGGTTGACGATGCGTCCCAGCATCTGCTCGCCGACCGGGATCTCCAGGAGCGAGTCGGTGCGCTTGACGGTGTCGCCCTCGGAGATGCGCTCCCACTCGCCGAACAGCACCGCGCCCACGTTGTCGGACTCGAGGTTCAGCGCCAGGCCGGTGACGCCGTGGGGAAGCTCGAGCATCTCGAAGGACATGCAGTTCTCGAGGCCGTGCAGGCGGGCGATGCCGTCGGCGACCGACAGCACGGTCCCGATCTCCGTCAGCTCCGCGGTGCCGCTGTCGAGTCCCTCGATGCGACTCTTGAGAATGCTCGTGATCTCATCTGGGTTGATCTGCATGTCGTCTCCTAATTGAAGAAGAGGGGCCCGGCTTGTCGGCCTGCGGCCGACTTCGCCACCCTCTAGGAAGCTCCTTGGGCAACGTGCCTGCGCAGTTGCTCCAGTCGGTTGCGGATAGAGGCGTCGAGGATCGAGTTGCCGACCCTGATGATGATGCCGCCGAGGATGTCCGGATCCACGCGCGCGGCGAGCGTGACCTTGCGCCCGGCGCGCTCGCCGATCGTCCGTCCAAGGCTCTCGGTGGTGTCGTGGTCGAGCGCGATCGCGCTGGTGATCTCCACCGGCAGCATCCGGTTCTCCTCCTCCCACAGCCGCTCGTACTCCTGGCGGATGCGGAAGATGACCGGCATGCGGTGATTTTCGATGAGCAGGTCGAGGAAGTTCACGAAGATCTCGTCCGCCCCCTCGAGCAGCCCGCCCAGCGATCCCTGCTTCTCCTGCGTGGAGAAGTACGGCGAGAAGAAGAACACGGCGAGCTCGTGGTTCTGGTCGAGCGCGTCCGCGAACTGGCCGAGCTGCTCGCGCAGCTCGTCCAGACGCCCGTGCTCGAGCGCGACGGCGAACAGCGAGCGGCCGTATACCTGGGCGAGCTCCTCCATCTAACGATTACCTCCGCAGGACATCCGGTCCTGCGAGTCGAGCCTGTGTTCGACGTCCAGCCTCACGAGACAGCTCCCGAGGACAGGCTCGAGAAGTCCAGTTCGCTCAGGGCCTCCTCCACGAGGCGCCGCTGGTCAGCGTCGTTGAGCGTCTTGCGCGTCACCTTCTCGGTGGCCATGATCGTCAGGTCGGCAACCTCGCGGCGGATGTCATCGAGCGCGCGCTTGGTGGCGGCCTCGATGTCGCGCTCGGCCCGCTTGGCGGCTTCGGCGAGGATCTCCTGGCCGTGGTCGCGAGACTCGCGCTCGTGGGACTCGGCCGTCTGGCGGGCGTGCTGGACGATCTCGTCGGCCTGTGCGCGCGCCTCCTTGAGGCGCTCGCGGTATTCCTCGAGCAGCCTGTCGGCGTCCTTGCGCGTCTGCTCGGCGACGTCGATCGAGTCGGAGATGCCCTTGGCGCGCTCGTCGAGCGCGTCGCGGATGCGGGGGAAGACCGCCTTGATGAGGATGTACAGCGAGATCGCAAAGACGGCGAACGTCCAGATCATCAGGCCCACGTTGGGTGTGATCAACCACGACGACGAGCTCGTGGCGGGCGTGCTCAGGATGATGGCGGGAGCTTGCATCGATCTATAGGAAGAAGGCGATGAAGCCGCCCACCAGGCCGTAGAAGAACGTCGCCTCGGTGAGCGCGAAGCCGAGCCACTGGATCGAGGTGATCTCGTCGCGCATCTCCGGCTGGCGGGTGACGGACTCGATCACCTTGCCGAACAGCATGCCGATGCCCGCGCCGGCGCCCGCGGCGCCGCCTCCGGCGCCCACGCCGAGCGCGATCGCCCGGCCCGCGTTCACCCCGACTTCCTTGGATGCTTCCACGGCCGCCCCCAGCGGGACGCCTATATGAATTGACATGAAAGGCAAGAGGTGAGTCAGCATCGTTCTCCTTGTCGGGTGCTTAGTGGCTTGCGGAGGTCGCGCCACCGAGATAGATGGCAGTCAGAATGGCGAAGATGAAGGCCTGCAGCCCGGCGATCAGAACCGCCTCGAACAGAAAGATGACGACTCCGATCGGAAGCGTCAGCCAGCCGAGGAGCTGCAGACCGAGGAGCACCGCCAGGTTGCCGGCCATGAAGTCGATCAGCAGGTGCCCGGCGAGCAGGTTGGCCCAGAGACGAATGGTCAGCGAGAGCGGCCGCAGGATGAAGTTCGAGAGCATCTCCAGCGGCACGATCAGAATCAGCATCGGTCCGCCCACGCCCGCCGGGATCAGGCTTTTCAGGTACCCGAAGAGCCCGTGGGCACGAACCCCTTCGACGTTGTATGCGACGAACACCCCCAGAGCCAGCACGAGCGGCACCGCGACGTTGGTCACGGCTGCGTAGATCTGGAACGACGGGATGTTCGTGCCGAACAGCCTGAACGTGTTCTGCGAGTCCACCGGCAGCGGGATATAGCCGATCAGGTTGGAGACCAGGATGAACACGAACAGCGTGAAGACGAACGGGAACCATTTCTTCGTCCTACCCTCGTCCATGTTCTCGCGCGTCACCTGGGACATCAGGTTGTAGCCCATCTCGACCGCGACCTGCAGCCGGCCGGGGCGCATGCGCATGTGCCCGGCCACGAACAGCATGACTCCGAGCGTGATCACGGTGGCGATCAGCAGATACAGGACGCCCTTGTTGAAATCGAGCGGACCGGCGATGTGAAACCAGCTTTCGAGGTGAAACGAGTCGATCACTTTGAAGGTTTCGTTTTTGTGGCCCTTGATCCCGAACGCGACGGCGAAGCCGATCAGGCCGACCAGGTACACGAGCGCGATGCTCCAGCCGATCCTCCTGCCCCTGCTCATCGTGCGCGGGTTCATTGCGAAGCCTTGTGCGGCGCCTGCGACCGCCCCGCGATCACCCTGACCGCGAACGCCACCGAGTAGGCGCCGAAGATCAACAGCGCGCACGCCAGCCCATCGGCACGGCCACCCACCACGCCCGCGATGATGATCGCCGCCGCCAGCAGCCAGATGCGACCGAACGCCTCGAACAGGTTGAGACCCAGCTGCGTGCGCGGCTCGGTGGCGTTGCGGATCCAGCGCCGGTCGAGCTGCGCGAGGACCCGCTGGAGCAGCCAGGCCCCGGCTCCGATCAGCACGCCGAGCGCGGGGGCGCCGAGCGCGAGCGCGATCGGGGTCGCGAGCACGACGAGCACGACATCCAAACAGCGCACGAGCGCCACCAGGCTGAACGTGGGTTGGAGCGGCTCCCCCGGGGCGACGCCGGGCAGGCGCGCGAAGCCGTTGTTGGCATCGAAGTCTGGCATTTTTTCAGGGCCACCCTACAGACGAGAACGGCTCTCCGCGCTTTGCAGCGCCGGAGCAGTCTCAGCGTCCCTCAACGCTCTGCGGCGGCGGCGTTAGTCTACCTGGTCTTGGACTTCGTAACAACTTTGTGACAGTCGGTACGCGCGCGGCGCGGATTGCTCGACAGCGCCTGCGCGGCCGATGCGCCCGATCCCCGGCCGTCCGCGCCGTCTCTCGAACACCTGCACGATCGCGCACGACGCGGCGAGCGTGAGCAGGCCGCCGAACAGGTCGAGCACGTAGTGATTGCCGGTGGCCAGCACCGCGAAGCCGGTCAGGAACGGGTAGGCGACGGCGAGCGCCCGCACCCACCACTGCTTCCATACCTGCCACACCACCAGCGTGCACCACACCGCCCAGGCGATGTGCAGTGAGGGCATCGCCGCGTACTGGTTGGCGGCCGACGCGAGCGCCCCCGTGTGCCAGGAGCCGATCGCGTGGGTGGAGGCGACCACGTCCACGAACCCCGGGAGCAGGCGCGGCGGCGCCACGGGGAACAGCCAGAAGACGGCGAACGCGAGCACGTTGACGAGCACGAGCACGTTGCGCAGCGGACGGTAGATGTCCGGGCGTCGCCACCACAGCCAGCCGAGCAGGCCGAGCGTGACGATGAAGTGGGCGTTGTCGTAGTAGTCGGAGACCGCCAGCGCGAGCGTCTGGTGGGCCGCCAGCCAGCGGTCGAGCGCGTGCTCGGGATCGATGTGCAGAGACTGCTCGAGGCTCAGCACTTTGTGGGCGTCGCCGAGCGCGGCGTGCATCCGCAGCGGAGCGAGGTTGGTGATCGCGTCGTAGATCCAGCACAGCCACGCGATCGTCAGCGCCTCCAGCCACCAGCGCGGGCGGGCACGCGACTGTGGCAGCGGAGCCTCGGTGCCGGCCACGGCGATCGCGCGGCCGGCGTCGATTGGTGCGACCGTTGACAAGCTCCCGATGTTATCCGCCGGGCCAGCCGCCCCCGTGGGCCGCGCGCTTCACGGGGCGACCGCCTGCAGCCCGCGCTCGGCGAGCGTCGCCAGCACGCGCGGCAGCGCCTGCGCGGTGCGCCTCCAGGACCCCGGCGCGGAGTAGTCGTCGGCGTCGTGCAGCAGCAGCACGGCGCCCTCGCCGGCGCCGTCGGTGACCCGCGCGGCAATCGAGACGGGGGTGGCGCGCTCCTGCCAATCTCGACCCCAGTGACTCCACAGCAGCGTGCGCCAGCCGCGCGCACGAGCGAGACGCAGCGCGGAGGCGTTGAGCACGCCGTAGGGCGGGCGATACAGCCGCGGCGAGCGGCCGGTGTGCGTGACGATGCTGTGGTGGGCTCTGGCGATGTCTTCGCGCACCTGCCGGGGTGTCAGACGCAGCAGGTTGCGATGACGATGGCAGTGCAGGCCCACGCCGTGCCCCGCCTGGATGATCTCGCGGGCCAGCCCAGGGTCTCGCAGGATCTGCTCACCGACTAGGAAGAACGTGGCGTGCACGCGCTCGCGCGCGAGGATCTCCAGCACCGCCGGCGTGCCCTGCGGGTGAGGCCCGTCGTCGAAGGTCAGCGCGTAGCCGCGACCGCTGGCGGTGCGATCCTCGACGCCCAGCAGCCCGCGCAGACCGGGCCAGATGGGAGCGGGCGAGCTCGGCCAGTAGATCGGCCGGGAGCTGGCCAGCGCCGGCAGCGCGTAGACCACGGTCGCGGCCACCCCGAGCGCGCCCGCGATCGGCCTGACGCTAGTGCGATGATCGTCGGCGGACATGGTGGAACTCGTGCTGGGCATAGGGGCGGCGTTCGGGGCATCCAGCCTCTACAGCGTAGGGATCGCGCTGCAGGCGATGGAGGCCAAGGCGGCGCCCCGCGAGGAGCACCTGCGGCTGGCCCTCCTCAGCGGCCTGCTGCGACGCGCCCGCTGGCTGCTGGGCACCGGGATCTCGATCCTCGGCTGGCCCCTGCAGGTCGTGGCGCTGCTGCTCGCACCGCTGGTGGTTGTGCAGCCCGCACTCGCCGCCGGCCTGCTCGTGCTGCTGGCGCTGAGCGAGCGGATGCTCGGCGAGCGGGCGGGGCGCTACGAGCATCTGGCGACGCTCGCGATCGTCATCGGCGTCGCCGGCGCGGCCGTGTTCGCCCCCGCGCGCAGCACGAGCCAGACCGGGGAGCAGCTCACGATCACGCTCGTGCTCGTGGGCCTGGCGCTGGCGAGCGTGCTGCCCTACCTGCTGCGCATGATCGGGCGCTCCTTCGCGGAGCTGACGATGATCTGCGCGGGCCTCGCGTTCGCCTGGAGCGGCGTGGCCACGAAGCTCGCAGCCGACGACCTGGAAGCCCATCACCTCGCCATGGCTGCGCTGTGGGGCCTGTCCACCGCGGCGGCATCCGCGGTGGGTGTGCTCAGCGAGACGAGCTCGCTGCAGGCCCGCCCGGCGATCCAGGTTGCACCCGTCGTGTTCGTCACTCAGACGATCGTGCCGGTGGCGCTCGCGCCGATCCTGTTCGGCGAGCGCTTCACCGCCACCCCGCTGGGCGGCGTCCCGCTGGCGATCTCGCTGATGATCGTGCTCGCCGGGGCGGCCGCGCTGGCGCGCTCACCGCTGCTGCTGGCGCTGATGGACCCCGCGCCGGTCAGCCAGGCGAGCGGCTCGGCCCCCAATCCGGAGGACCCCAGCCACGCGACGATGCGCGTGACGCCGGCGACGGAGGAGGACGATCCGTCGAGCGCGACCACGAGCACGTCGCCCGCGAGCATCCGCCGTTGAGGCAGCGGCGCGGTCGCGCTCAGGCGCAACGCGCCCTTGATGGGGATCGCGCCGGTGGTGCGCGCCAGCACCATCTGGCCGACGGACAGGCCACCGCCGGGCCTCAGGAAGTAGAAGTTGTGGCGCAGGCCGAGAGCACGCGCCTGCGAGCGCAGGACCGAGCGGGTCCGAAGCCAGTGGAACAGCCTCGGGCTGGGCACTTCCGGCAGCAGCTCGTCGCCCATTGCCCGAAGCTGCCCGATCTGCAGGCGCGTGGGCACGCCCGAGTCGTCGGTGAAGGACACGTGGATCCCCTTGGCCGCGAGCGCCGATGCCACGCGCACGATGTCCTGGTCGGGCGCGTGCACGATCACCCCCACCTCCGGCTGCGAGGTCCTCACACGCACGAGTTCATGGACGTGGAGCAGCTTGTCCGCGACCGCGGTCACCTCGTCGGTCGACATCGTCCACATGCCCACCAGCAGCAACAGCGTCAACTGCGTGGCGAACGCCACCAGGCGCAGGCGCCAGCGCGGAATCGGATGCACCCGCCTCGGGGCCTGCAGCACGATCTCACCGGCCGCCGGCTCGCTGGCCGCCGGTGGCGGTGCCTGGGGACCTGGTCGCGGAGACGCGGGGCGCTCGTCGGCGAAGCTCGCCTGCACATGTGTGCGCAGCTCGTCCGTGTCGTTGGCCAGGCGCAGCAGGTCGAGCGCCGCCATCGCGCGCGTGTTCAGCCGGGCGTGTCCGACGGGCAGGCCGTAGGAGACGACGGGCGTGCCGGCCGCGCGCGCCTCCAGGCAGGTGACCCCGCCGGTCGAGTGCACGAGCACATCGGCGGCGGCCAGGATCTCGGGCATCTTGTCGGTGAAGCCGTACACACGCACGCGCGGTTCGTCCGCGAACGTGCGGCGGAGCTTCTCCGCGAGCTGCTCGTTGCGGCCGGCCAGGCACACGATGCTGCTCACCTCCGGCGCCTTGACGAACTCGCCGACCGCGCCCGCGATGTCGCCGACCCCCCAGCCACCACCCGACACCACCACCGTACGCCCCTCCGCGGGCAGCCCGAGCGCGCTGCGGGCCTCCACCGGGCAGCGGGGCTCGAGGAACTCGGCGGAGATGAGGGGGCGCACGAGCTGCACGCTGCCGCGCCCGGCGATGCGCTCCACCGACGGCATCGACTCGCCGTACATCACCAGGTGCACGTCGATCCCGGGCTGGGCCCAGAAGAACAGCCCGGTGAGGTCGGTGATGGTCGCGACCGTCGAGCAGCGCACCTCGCCCGTGCGCCGCAGTCGCGCCAGCACGACGGTCACGGCCGGGTATGTCGAGACGACCACGTCGGGGTCGTGTGCGGCGATCGACCGCGCGAGCGGGCGCGAGCCGGCAAGGCACAGCAGGCGCCGCGCGAGCACGCGTATGGGCATCACCTTCTCGAGCAGCCAGTACACCAGCGTGTAGGTCCACGGGAAGAAGCGAAGCTGCACGCGATAGCCGTCCTCCACCACCGGACGCACGAGTGGGCCCATGGCCGCGAGCCCGTCGATCACCGTCACCTCGGTGGGCTGCTCCGATGCCTCGAGCTGCTCCGCCAGCGCGCGCGCCGCCGCCGCGTGCCCCTCGCCGACGTCGGCGGACAGGATCAGCACGCGGCATGGACGCGTGTGATCGAGAACTCGGCGCGAGCTGCGTGTGCTGTTGCGACGTCGCATAGATAGTGGGCCCACCAACCCCGCGCCGTGTGCTCGCGGGCGCCTCGGGCCTGGACGCGCCCACCGGGAACCCCCGCGGGACGCGATCCTGGTGACAGGTTACCGCCCCCAGGGGACGCCCGCCTGAGGCCGACCGGACGCCGGCGGGTGCGGGCGCTCTCACGCGCTCACACAGTGGCGGAGCCGGCAGACGCGGGCGAGCAGGGTCCTCCTGCCCGGACAGACGCAAGAATGTCCTTCATCCAGGCCGCTACTCCGATCTCCTCAGCTCGCCTCGCCCGCCCGGCGGGCGCCCGCGCCGGCGGAGGCGCGAGCGCCCGCGTCCCCGCGGGCGTCGCCCAGGCGCTCGGCGCACTGGGCCTGGTCGGGGTGGTGACGTCCGTGCTGCTGCTGAGCGCCGGCGCCGCGTCCGCGCCGTCCCAGTTCGTGCCGGCGCGCAGCGGCGGCTGGCCCGCCTGGCTGGCCGGCCCGCTGAGCGGGCTCGGGGTGGGCCTGTCGAGCGGGGGCTTCCAGGCGCTGCTGCTGATCATGTGCGCGAGCTACCTGCTGGTGCTGGCTGCCGCGCGGCGCCTGCCGCTGGCTGCGGTGGGGGGCGCGATCGTGCTCGCCAACGTGATCCTGCTGCTCGGGCCGCCGCTGATCTCCCAGGACGTGTTCGGCTACCTGGCCTTCGGGCGGCTGGGTGTCCTGCACGGGCTCGATCCGTACACCCACGTGGCGGCCGAAGCCCCCACCGACCCCGTGTTCGGGTTCATCGGCTGGCCGTTTCAGCACTCCCCTTACGGCCCGCTGTTCACGCTGCTGAGCTACGCGCTCGTACCGCTGGGGCTGGCGGGCGGGCTGTGGGCATACAAGGCGATCGCGGTGATCGCCACGCTCGCGGCGGTCGCGCTGATCGCGAGGGCGGCCGGGCGGCTCGGGCACTCCCCGGGCTGGGCGGCGGCATTCGTCGGGCTGAACCCGGTGACGCTCGCGCTGGCGGTGGGCGGCGCGCACAACGACACGCTGCTGCTGCTGACGATGGCGGCGGCTCTGGCATTGACCGCCGGCGCCGTACCGGCACCGGCGGTGGGGACGCGCGGGCGCGCGGGCGCGCGGCCTGCGGGCAGCCATCCGCGAGCGGCGGCCGCGGCGCTGGCGGCCGGCGTGGGCATCAAGGTGAGCTCCGGTCTGGTGCTGCCCTTCCTCGTGCTGTCTTCGCCGCGCACGCGCGAGCGCGTGCAGGTGGCCGTGAGCGCGGGGCTCGCGCTCATCGCGGTGGCGCTCGTGGGCGTCCTCGGCTTCGGCGTGCACGCGCTCGGCTTTCTGGGCGCCGTGGGCGAGCAGCAGCAGCTCGTGGCCACCCACAGCGTGCCCGCCGAGACCGCCCGCCTGCTCGGCTTGAGCGGCACCCCGAGCTGGTGGCGGCACCTCTACCTGGCGGCCTTCGTGGTGGTGCTCGTGTTCGCGTTGTGGCGCACGGCACGCGGGGCCGACTGGCGCGTGGCGGCCGGCTGGGCCACGATCGCGCTGCTGCTGGCCACCGCCTGGCTGCTGCCGTGGTATGTGATCTGGGTGCTGCCGCTAGCGGCGGTCAGCGGCGACCGACGCCTGCGCGCCGCCGCGCTCGTGCTGTGCGCCTACGCCGTTCTGATCCACCTGCCGCTTGCCAATCCGCTGCTCAGTCCCCCCACGCGCTATCTCGCCCCCGATCTGCACATCACCGTCCCCGGCCTGCGACACCGCCTCGAACTCACCAGTTTCAAGGTGCTGCACGACGTCCAGCTCGATCTCCGCTGGTGAGATCTCCGGGCGCAGGCGTCGCAGGCGAATCGCGTCCAGCCGCCTGAACTTGAGGATCTCGAGCACGTACACGAGGTACACGCTGGCGGCCAGGACGATCAGGCCGAGGGCGACCACCACGAGCGTCCAACCGGTGTACAGGTGGCCTTTGTGGTCGCTGTAGGGGATGAAGCGCAACGCCAGCGCCAGGCCGGCGAGCATCAGCGTCCAGGCGTACAGATAGGCGATCGTGCGCCTGCTGGAGAAGCCGATGCGGGCCATGCGGTGATGGAAGTGCTCGCTGTCCGAGCGGTAGATCGGCTGCCGGTACTTCAGGCGCTTGAGCACCACGAAGGTGGTGTCCAGGAAGGGCACCGCCAGCAGGATCAACGGCAGTACGAACGACACCACCGCCGCTGTCTTCACCGCGGCCTCAACAGCGATCACGCCCATCAGCAGGCCGAGCAGGTTCGCTCCGCAGTCGCCCATGAAGCTGGATGCGGGCGGGAAGTTGTAGAACAGGAAGCCCAGTGCCGCTCCCGCGGTCAGCGCAGCCAGGACCGCCGGCTGCTGGCGGCCCAGGTCGAAGGCGATGACCGCCATCGTGGCCGCGATGATCACGCACACCCCCGCCGCCAGGCCGTCGACGCCGTCGGAGAAGTTGAGGACGTTCATCATCGCCACCAGGCCGATCACCGTGAGGATCGGCCCGGCATCCGCGGGGCCGGTGTTGGGGAAGGCGAGCTGACCGATGAACGGCAGCGTGATCGCCTTCACGGCCACTCCGAAGTGCACCACGATCATCGCCGCGAGCACCTGGCCGAGCAACTTGAGCGCCGGGTGCAGGTCGAAGCGGTCGTCGAGCGCTCCCACCAGCGTGATCAGCGCCGCGGCCAGCAGCACTCCGTGCCACAGCTCTGATTCTTCGCCGTAGCCGGCCGGCAGCCAGATCAGGCCGGCGACGAGCGCGCCCGCGAAGATCGCCAGCCCGCCGAGCAGCGGCGTGGGGCGCTCGGACAGGCCCCGCTCGCGCGGCTCGTCGATCACGCCGATGGCCCTCGCAAAGCGCATCGTGAAGGGGGTCACCAGCGCGGTGACCACCGCGGCAGCGAGGAATGCGTAAAGCGCGTCGAGCTCCGTTGGATGCACCATCGGCTCACGCACAGCATCGCAGGCCGGGAGGTCGAGAGTGGCGCAACCGCTTGTGCGCCACCCTGACCTACACCGCCGCGGCCGCCGGCAGGTCCTCGTAAAGCGGGTAGCGCTCGACGATCGCGCCGACGCGATCGGCCAGCTCGCCGGCCCGTGACTCGTATTCGGGGGTGAGCGCGACCGCCAGGATGCGCCCGACCTCCTCGAAATCCTCGTGTTGCAACCCCCGGGTGGCGAGCGCGGGCGTGCCGATGCGCAGGCCGGAGGCCTCGATCGGCGGGCGCGGGTCGAACGGGACGGCGTTGCGGTTGACCGTGATCTGGATGTCGTGCAGGCGATCCTCGGCCTGCTTGCCGGTGAGCTCGGGCTGCGCGTCGCGGAGGTCGACGAGGATCAGGTGGACGTCGGTGCCGCCGGTGAGCACGTTGACGCCGTGTCCGGCTTTCAACAGCGCCCGCGCGAGCGTGCGCGCACCCTCGACGGTGCGGCGCTGGCGCTCGGCGAACAACTCGCTGGCGGCGATCTTGAAGGTGACGGCCTTGGCGGCGATGACGTGCTCGAGCGGGCCGCCCTGCTGGCCCGGGAAGACAGCCGAGTCGATCTTCTTGGCGTACTGCTCCTTGCTGAGGATGACCCCGGCGCGAGGGCCGCCGAGCGTCTTGTGGGTGGTGGTGGTGACGACGTCGGCGCCGTAGTCGATCGGGTTGGGATGGATGCCGGCGGCGACGAGCCCGGCGAAGTGCGCCATGTCGACCATCAGCAGCGCCCCCACCTCGTCGGCGATCTCCCTGAAGCGCGCGAAGTCGAGCTCGCGAGGGTAGGCCGACCAGCCGGCGAGCAGCAGCTTCGGGCGGTGCTCGCGCGCGACGCGCGCGACCTCGTCCATGTCGATCAGGCTGGTCTCGCGATCGACCTCGTAGGCGACGATCTCGTACAGCCGCCCGGACACGTTGGCTTTCATGCCGTGACTGAGATGGCCGCCGTGGGCGAGCGAGAGACCCATGATCTTGTCCCCCGGTTTGAGCAGCGCGTGGTAGACGGCGGCGTTGGCCTGGGAGCCAGAGTGGGGCTGGACGTTCGCGTGCTCGGCTCCGAACAGCGCCTTGGCGCGGTCGATGGCGAGCTGCTCCGAGACGTCCACCCACTCGCAGCCGCCGTAGTAGCGTCGCCCGGGGTACCCCTCGGCGTACTTGTTGGTGAGGACCGAGCCCTGGCACTCGAGCACTGCTCGGGGCACGAAGTTCTCGGAGGCGATCAGCTCGAGCGTGCCCTGCTCGCGCTCGAGCTCGCCGCGCAGGGCGTCGGCGATCTCGGGATCCACCTCCACGAGGGGACGGTTGAAGTAGTCGGGACTCAGCTCGGACACGGCGCTCTCCTTGGTGAGGACTGTGGTGCCCAGGCGCGCGGCGGATTCGCTGGCCGCTCCCCGGTGGTCGCTTCCACCTCAGGCGCCAGTCGCGGCAGCATTACGAGGCTATCAGGGGCGCCGGGATGCCGCACCATGGGACGGGCGAGCGCCTTTCCGGCTGGGGGAGGTGATACATCTCACCGATGCAAGTGGCAGCGTCATGCTTCGCATCCCCGCCCACGGCCCATCCCACGGCGAGCGCCAGACGATGAGCTCCGCGGCGCAGGCACCAGCCGGCATGCGGATCCGCCGTGCCATCCCGCCCAAGCCCCTGAGAACGCTCGTCGAGCGATTCGATCCTGATCTGTTCGACGCCCGCCGGCCGGTCACCCGGATCCGCCTGGCGATCGGCGCATCGTCCCCGACGGGGGAGGAGCAGTCGTGGGATGCGGTGCTCGCAGATGGGTCGGCCCGCATCGAGCGTCCCGGCTCGCGCCCGGACGCCGTGCTCACGGCGGACGCGCGAACGTGGCGTGAGGTGGCGACGGACGTGCGCGAGGGCATGGACGCCTACCGCTCCGGGCGACTGTCCATACGCCGGAACATGCACGCCGGCGTGGGCTTCCTGGCGGCGACCAGCGGCAGCGCCGAGCCGGGACGCCTGCGCTTCCGCAGCGTCTCCACCCGCAGCGGGCGCCTGTCGATCCTCGAAGCCGGCACGGGACCGGCGGTCCTCGCGCTGCACGGCCTGGGAGCCACCAAGGCCTCGTTCATGCCGACCGTCACGGCGCTGGCGGAGGGCTTTCGCGTGATCGCCGTGGACCAGCCCGGCTTCGGCGACTCGGACAAGCCGATCGGCGCCGCCTATGACGCCCGCTACTTCGCCAGCTCGGCGATCAACCTGCTCGACGCGCTCGAGCTCGAGCGCGTCCACCTGATCGGCAACAGCCTCGGCGGACGCGTCGCGCTGGAGATCGCCCTGCGCCACCCCGAGCGCGTCCGTCGTCTGGGCCTGCTCGCGCCGTCGTTGGCGTGGCGGCGCGGGCGCCCGTGGCTGCCGCTGCTGCGGCTCACGAGACCCGAGCTGGGGCTCGTCCAGCCCGCTCCGCGGCCGCTCGTCGAGACGATCGTGCACCGCCTGGTCCCGGACGCCCAGGAGGGCTGGACGGGCGCCGGCGTGGACGAGTTCCTGCGCGCGTACCTCACTCCAGCCGGGAGGGCGGCCTTCTACGCGGCCGCTCGCCACATCTACCTCGAGGAGCCGCACGGGCAGGACGGCTTCTGGACGCGCCTTGCGACACTCGAGCCCGCCGCGCTGTTCGTATGGGGACGCCACGACCGGCTCGTGCCCCTCGCCTTCGCGCGACACGTCGCCGACACGCTCCCCCAGGCCCGCCACCTCGAGCTCGACTGCGGGCACGTTCCCCAGGTCGAGCTGCCGAAGGAGACCCACGCGGCGCTCGCCACGTTCTTCTCCGGGCCCTTCACGCGGCGAAGCGGCCGCGGGAGGCGTAGCGGGAAGACGCTCTCCAGCGCCACGTAGCGTGAGCGCCCGCGAGCTCGCCCGAGCTCAGTCGAGCGAGGTGAGCAGCTCGCGCACGGTGGCGCGCGGGAGCGCGCCTTCGCGCAGGACGTGCCAGCGGCGGTGCTCGGCGTAGTCGCGCAGGTCGATCACCGTCGAGGGACGCCCGGGGAGCTCACCGCCGTCGAGCACGAGGTCGGCGCCCTCGCGCATGCTCTCGGGCACCTCGGCGAGCGTGCGGGCGTCGGCGCCCCCGGACATGTTCGCGCTCGTCTGCATGATCGGCCTGGTCAGCGAGCCGAGCGCCGCGAGGTGCTCGGGCAGGCTCGGGACCCGCAGCCCGAGCGTGCCGGGATCTGTCCGGCAGGCGGGGGCGAAGCGCATGGCGGGGTTGGCCAGCAGCAGCGTGACCGGACCGGGCAGCAGCGCCTGCAGCGCCGCGCGCTCGTCGTGGTGCAGCTCGCCCAGCATCTCGAGCGCGGGCTCGAGCGCGAAGAACATGACCGCCGCGGGACGTGCCGCGGGACGGCCCTTGAGCGCGTACAGACGCCTGGCGGCCGGCTCGCTGTCGGGGTCGCAGCAGATCCCGTACACGGTGTCCGTGGGCAGCACGGCCACCCCGCCACCGGCCAGGCAGTGCTCGAGCTGCCCGACGCCCACGCGGCCGGGGCGCACCCCTCCGGGGAACGTGCCCCTGCGGGGCGCGTCCTCGTCGGCGGCGTCGCCGCTGAGCTGCTCCTGCTCGTCGATCTCTGCGCTCATCAGCCGTGCCGCTCCGCGATCACGACCCGTTGGATGCGTGCGAGGTCACGTTCGAACCGTACCGCGTCAAAGCCGGCCATGCGGAGCAGCTCGGCAACCTTCGGCGCCTGTCCGGCACCGACCTCGAGGGCCAGCAGGCGGACGTGGGGATGCTGGGTGAGCTCGGCGAGCAGCACCCGGATCACAGACAGGCCGTCGGGGCCCGCGAACAGGGCCCCAGGTGGCTCGTGTCGCGTGATCTCCGGCGCGAGGGTGGCGCGCTCGGAGTCGGCGACGTAGGGGAGGTTGGCGAGGATCGCGTCGAACTCGCCCAGCCCGATCAGCAGGTCGGCGTGCAGCCAGTGCACCTCGAGGCGCAGCAGCTCGGCGTTGAGCGCGGCCAGCTCCAGGGCGGCCTCGCTGATGTCGCTGCCGCTGACGTGCAGGTCGGGGCGCTCGTCCTTGAGCGCCAGCGCCACGGCACCGCTGCCGGTGCCGAGATCGAGCACGCGCGCGCCTGGAGCCAGACCGAGGCCGACCTCGACCAGCAGCTCGGTCTCCGGCCGCGGTATCAGCGCGCGGCGATCGACGGCGAGCTCGAGGCGGCGAAAGCCACGGCTGCCGACGATGTAGGCGACCGGCTCGCGCTCGACCGCACGGCGGCGGACGGCATCCTGGAAGGCCCGCACCGCCGGTCCGGCGACCGTCAGCGTGTCATCGACCAGGAGCCGCTCGCGCCCTACGCCGAGCACGTTCGCGAGCAGCACTTCGGCGTCCAGGCGCGGCGTCTGGCAGCCCGCGGCGGCGATTGCGGTGGCGGCTCCGTCGAGCGCGTCGCGCACGCTGGTGCCGGGCGCGGGCGAGCCTCCGGAGGTGTCTGGATCGAGCGCCAAAGCCGAGCCCTGCCAGCCGCTCAGGCCAGCGCCTGCGTCTCCAGGCGCCTGCGCTTCTCGTCGGACTGGAGCGCCGCGGTCAGCTCGTCGAGCTGGCCTTCGAGGATCTGGTCGAGGTTGTGGACGGTGAGCTTGATGCGGTGGTCGGTCACACGCCGCTCGCCGTAGTTGTAGGTGCGGATCTTCTCCGCGCGGTCGCCGGTGCCGACCTGAGAGCGACGGTCGGCTGCGAGCTCGGCCTGCTGCTCGGCCAGCGCCCGCTCGTACAGGCGCGCGCGCAACACCCGCAGCGCCTTCTCGCGGTTCTGAAGCTGGGACTTCTCGTCCTGCATCGAGACGACGATCCCGGATGGCCTGTGCGTGACCCGCACGGCCGAGTCGGTGGTGTTGACCGACTGCCCGCCGGGCCCGGAGGAGCGGTACACGTCGATCTGCAGATCGTTGGGGTCGATCTCCACGTCGACGTCTTCGGCCTCCGGCAGCACGGCTACGGTCGCGGTCGAGGTGTGGATCCTGCCCTGGGACTCGGTCTGGGGCACGCGCTGGACGCGGTGGGTGCCGCCCTCGTACTTGAACACCGAGTACGCGCCGTCGCCTTTGATCGCGAGCGTGTACTTGCCCTCGCCCACGTCCAGCGGCTCGACCTCCCAGCCGCGGCGCTCAGCGTAGCGCGTGAGCATCCTGTACAGGTCCCCGGCCCACAGGCCCGCCTCCTCGCCGCCGGCACCGCCCTGGATTTCGACGATCACGCTCTTCTCGTCGTTGGGGTCGCGCTCGACCATCGCCAGGCGGATCTCCTCCTCGAGCTGCTCGATCCGCGCGCGCGAGCCGGCCAGCTCCTCGCGCAGCTCGGCGTCCTCGCCCATCTCCGACAGCAGCTCCTCCGCGCCCCCCGCGTCGTTCTGCGCAAGGCGCCATTGGGCCGCGAGCTTCGCCGCCGGCTCGAGCTGGCTGTATGCGCGGCCGACCTCCGCGTAGCGCTCCCTGTCGGAGATCACCTCGGGGTCGGTCATCTGCCTGCCCAGCTCCGCAAACCGCGACTCGATCTGCTTGACGAGATCTTCGATCACTGAACCCGAGCCTACAATGGTCCGCCCGAAGGCTCGGCCGCACGGTCTTCTAGGCGACGACCTCCACGCCCACCAGGTCGGCGGCGGAGAGCTCGCCGGGCCGCTCGCGGTCGAGCACCGCCTGCAGCGCGGCGATCGCCACCTCGAGCTGGTCCAGCGCGGGCTCGCGCGTGGTCAGCAGCTGGAGCTTCAGCCCCGGCCACATCAGCGCGCGCACCCAGCCTCTGGTGCGGTTGCGCCCGGCGAACTTGATGATCTCGAAGGAGATGCCGGCGATCACGGGCACGCCGAGTATGCGCGTGAGCACCAGCCAGTACCACGCGGGCAGGCCGATGGGCGCGAACACGAAGATGGCGACGATCATCACGATCAGCAGGAAGCTCGTTCCGCAGCGCGGGTGCAGCCGCGAGAAGCGCTGCGCGTTGTGCGGCGTGAGCTCGAGTCCCGCCTCGAAGCAGGAGATGGTCTTGTGCTCGGCGCCGTGATACTCGAACACGCGCCGCAGGTCGCGCACGCGCGAGAGCGCCAGCATGTAGGCGAGGAACAGCGTCGTGCGGATGACCCCCTCGACGAGCCAGAACAGCACGGGGGATCCGAGCTGGTTCTTGATCAGGCTGGTGAGCCCGACGGGGATCACGAAGAACAGCACGATCGACAGCGCCACCGCGAGCACGATCGTGCCCGCCCACACCGCGCGCGGGATCTCCTGCTGCTCGGGCTCGGGCTGCTCGCTCACCTCGCTCCCCGTGCCCTCCTCGGCGGGGAGTTGAGCGTTGGCCGCCAGCTCGAGCGCACGAAAGCCGATGGCCATCGAGCCGCCGAGCGCGACCACTCCGCGGATGATCGGCAGGCGCAGCACGCGGTGGCGTCTCATCGCCGAGTCGAGCGGCATGGTGGTGACCTCGATCTCCCCGAGCGCTTGCGGCCCGGGCTCGCTCGCGCCGTTGTGCGTGCTCGGCGCCGGGGACGGCCGCTCTGGAGCGGGCTTGCGCACGGCCACAGCCCAGTTGCTCACGCCGCGCATCATCACGCCCTCGATCACCGCCTGCCCGCCGAGGGGAGCGTCGCGCTGCGCGCTCAGCTCGCCATCGCTCTCGCGCACAACGGCTGGTGCCGCGGGCGCATCCAGCGACGCGGCGGCGGACATCGGGCTACTGTGCGGACCGAGCTTGAGCCGAGTGCAGACGGCCCTTGGCGACCCGGCGCTGGAAGCGCTCGACGCGTCCACCGGTGTCCACCAGCTTCTGGCGGCCGGTGTAGAACGGATGGCAGTTGGAGCACACCTCGACGTGCAGCTCCTCCCGGGTGGCACGGGTGATGAACTCGTTGCCGCAGGTGCAGCGCACGTGCGCGGCCGCGTAGTCGGGGTGGATCTTGGCCTTCATGGTCGCTCGATTCTAGCCGGTCGGCGATCGTCCATCGGCGCTCAGGTGCCCGTCGGGGAGCTGGTCGTGCTCTGACCGGCGCCGGTGGCGGGTGATTCGGCCGGCGGCTGTTCGCAGCTCGCGGTGAGCAGTTCCTGGCTCTTGATCACCCGGCCGGCCGCGTTCAGCCAGCGGAAGCGGATGGCGCCCCGGTAGAGCGCCGGCGCTGACAGGTTGGTCACCTGCTGGATGTGGGTGAAGCTCTTCACGCCCGGATTGGAGCGCTGCCACACACCCAGGCCCGGTGCGCTGACCGTGCGGTAGCGGGTTTCGCCGGGCACCAGCTCCTCGACGGCGATGCGCAGCTCCATGTGCGCCGTGTCCGTGGTCGCGGTCATTTCGCCGGTGAAGGTGGCCGAGCGTTCGGTCTGGGGTGCGGTGGCGGTGGCGCACTGCTCGAGCGTGGCCGAGGCGAGCGCCCTGCCCGCCTGGGATGCGGTCTGCTGGCCCACCGAACCGTCGGCGAGCGTGCCGCCGGGGAGCAGCGTGGCGCCGGCGAGCGACGTCGCCGTGTCTCCGACGGCGGCCGTTGCGGCGGTCAACGCCGAGGCGAGCGCCGCGCAGGCGAGGCCGGCGAGCGCAAGCGACGAGCCGGCCCGCGCGACTGGCCCGCGGGGGAACTTGACCGTGATCACAGCCAATGAACACTGCGGAAGGGCGGGGGTTTCGCACGCGCGAGCGCGCAACGAGTCAGATTCCCGCCCGGGCGGCGCTCAGGTGAGCTGGTAGAGGGGCCCGTCGCCGCCCTCGGGAGTGGTCAGACGACCGCCCTTGGCGGTGATCGCCCCGCACTGCACGCAGTTGGTGTAGTTGACGATCACGTCCACATCGCCATGCTCGGGCGCGTCCTCGGGGATCTCGTACACCCCGGCCGGACACATCCACCGCCAGGTTTCGGCGAGCTCGCGTGGAACGTGCTTGCGTACGCGAATGTGGTTGGGGGCATCGTCGCGGGTGGCGTTGCCGGTGATGAACACCGAGGAGAGCTTGTCGAAGGTGTACTTGCCGTCAGGCTTGGGGTAGCTGTCCTTGGTCTTGCCGATGAACATCGGCTGCTGGTCGTTGCGGTGCCAGGACAGGCGCCCCGGCGGCAGCTTGCCCTTGGTGGCGATCGCGAGGTTCACCAGCGGCGCGCCCAGCACGAAGCCTTTCTGGAACGGCTGGCGGCTGTTGCGCTCCTGGTAGAGCTCCTTGCCGACGCACGAGTCTTCGATCGCCTGTTCGTAGGAGCCGAAGGAGCTCTCGCCGCGCACGAGCGCGGCGTAGATCGACTCGGCCGCGAGCTTGCCCGACATCAGGCAGTGGTGCACGCCCTTGAGGGCCACCGTGTCCACCATCCCGCCCGCGTCGCCCACTATCAGGGCACCGGGCATGGTGAGCTTCGGCATCGACCAGAAGCCGCCGCCGGGAAGCGCCTTGGCTCCCCAGGCAACGCGCTCGCCGCCCTCGAGGATGCCCTTGACGAGCGGGTGCAGCTTCCACTGCTGGAGCAGGTCGTGCGCGGAGGTGGTCGCGTCGGCGTACTCGAGGTCGATGACGAAGCCGATGCTCACGAGGTCATCGCCGGTCTTCTCGTCCTTCATCGGATACAGCCACGTACCGCCGATCTGACCGTACTTGGCCGACAGCTTCAGCGGCCAGGGCCCGATCGTGTGGATCACGCGATCGAGCGGCTTGGGGACCTTCCACACCTCCTTGACGCCCAGCTCCCACACCTGCGGTTCGCGGCCGTGCGAGAGGTCGAACTCCTTGATGGCAGGGCCGGTCAAATGGCCCCAGCAACCCTCGGCGAGCACGGTGGCCTGAGCCTTGATGTCGGTCCCCGGCTCGAAGTTGCCGAGCGGCTCGCCGTCCTTGCCGCGGCCCTTGTCGCCGGAGCGCACGCCCACGACGCGGCCGTCGTCGACGATCAGCTGGGTGGCCGCCGTCTCGGTGAGGACATAGGCGCCGGCCTCCTCCGCCTGGCGCTGCTGGAAGCGCGCCATGGCCGACACCGAGATCACCTCGTTGCCGTGGTTCTTGAAGTTGGGCGGCGTGGGGATGCGGATCTTGGTTCTGCTGGAGGGCATCATGTAGACGGCCTCCTTGGTGACTTCGCCGAATGCGAAGCCCTCCTTGCGCCAGTCCTCGCGCGTCATCTCCGGGAACAGCTCCTGCAGCGGGCCCGGTCGCATGACCGCGCCGGACAGGTTGTGCCCGCCGCACGTCTTGGCCTTCTCGACCACCGCCACCGGCACTTCGCCGAGGCGCTCCATCGTCTCCGGGTCGTCGGCCAGCAGTTGCAGCAGGCGATTGGCGCACGCCAGGCCGGCGGTGCCACCGCCGACGATCGCCACGCCGACCTCGATCAGCTCGTCCTCGTCGTCGAGGCCGCGCTTGATGAACTCCTTGCGCGAGTCCACCGCCGGGGGGAAGGCCGCGGGCGCGACCTTCCCGTTGCTGGAGCCGTTGTGGCCGCTCACTTCTCAGGAACCCTTCTTCGCCTTCACAGCTTCCGTCAGCTTGGGCAGGATCTTGTTGAGGTCGCCCACGATGCCGAGATCGGAGAATTCGAAGATCGGCGCGTTGGCGTCCTTGTTGATGGCCACGATGTTCTCCGAGCCCTGCATGCCGACCTTGTGCTGGATCGCGCCGGAGATGCCCGCGGCGAGATACAGCTTCGGCGCCACCGTCTTGCCCGTCTGGCCGATCTGTGCGGCGTAGGGGTACCAGCCGGCGTCTACGACCGCGCGGGTGGCGGCGACGGCGCTGTTGCCGCCGAACGCCTTGGCGAGGTCCTCGGCGAGCTGGAAACCCTCGGGCTTGCCGAGACCGCGTCCGCCCGCGACGAGGATGTCGGCGCCCTCGATGTTGACGTCCGCGCCCCGCTGTTCGCCGCGCGTGAGCATCGTCGCCTGCTGCGCCTGCGCCGACAGCTCGAAGCTGAGCGTCTCCACGGGCGCATCCGCGCCGCCGACGTCCCTGATCTCGAAGGCGTTCAGGCGGCCGATGACGATGCCCACCGGGGAGCGGTATTTGACTTCGGAGATGGAGGAGTCGCCGAGGATCGGGCGCTCCGCGATCAGCTCGCCGTTCTCGGCGCGCACGCTGGTGACCTCCATGACCACGCCGGCGCCCAGGCGCGCCGCGAGACCGGCGCCGATCTCGAAGCCGAGCAGCCCGCCTCCGAACAGCGCGTACTTGTAGTCGCCGCCGGAGATGGCCGCCGCCATCGCGTCGACGAGCGGCTGCGCGAGGCCCTCGGGGCCCTCCGCCACGAGCACCTTCTTGGCGCCGTATTTGCCGAGCGAGGCGGCGAGATCCTGGGGGACGTTCTCGCCGAGCAGGATCGCGTGCGCCTCGCCGCCGAGCTCAGCGGCGAGCGCGGCGCCCTCGGAGACGGCACCGAGGGAGTTCTTGTTGATCGCGCCGTCGTAGTGCAGCGCGTATACCAGGATGTTGGACATGTCGTCTCAGGTTCCCTTCGACAGATTAAGGATGAGGGGCCCGACCGAAGCCGGGAGACACTCGCCTTCGGCTCGCATCCCCGTTTCGGCCAGCCGGCCTGCGGCCGTCTTCGCCACCCTCACAGCAGCTTCCTCTCGTCGAGCCAGGCGACGATTTTTTCGACGGTCTCGCCGGTGTCCTCGTCTTCGATGATCTCGCCCGCGGCCTTCGCGGGGGGCGCCTTGGCGGCGACCCACTGCGCGGCGGAGTTCTCGCCGCCCACTTTGCCGGCGTCGATCTCCACGTCACCGGCGGTGACGGTGTCCAGCGGCTTCTTCTTGGCGCCCATGATCGCCTTCAGCGACGGGTAGCGAGGCTCGTTGATGGCATCGCCCACGGAGATCACCGCCGGCAGCCTCACCTGGACGGTGTCGTATCCGTACTCGGCCTGGCGCTCGCAGCGCAGCGCTTCCGACTCGATGTCCATCTTGATGACCTGCGTCAGCGAGGGCATGCCCAGGTGCTCGGCCACCACCGCGCCGATCGTGTAGCACTCGCCGTCGTCCGACTGCTGGCCCAGCAGCACCAGGTCGGGGCTCTCGCGCTGCAGCGTCTTGGCGAGCGCGTAGCCGGTGGCCGCCACGTCGGAGCCGGCGACCACGGGGTCCGAGAGGTGGACCGAGCGGTCGGCGCCGAGCGATACGGCCTTGTGCAGGGCGCGCACGGCGCTGTCCGGGCCCATGGTCACGGCCACGATCTCCTCGACGGGGACCGCGCCGCCCTCCTTGATCTGCATGGCCGCCTCGATGGCGTGCGTGTCGTACGGATTGAGGTTCTTCTCGCCGCTTCGGTCCATGCGCCCCGTCGAGGGGTTGATCCTCTTCTCGACGGCGGCGTCCGGGACCTCCTTCACGAGGACGCATATCTTCATTGAGTGGGCTTCTCCTTGGGTCTAAGTAAGTGAATCCTACCCGGTCGCGCGGTTGACTGACGAGTCAATCGGTTTTCTGCCTAGCGACTCACCACCGCGCCCCGGATGTAGTCGACGATCGCCCGCGTGGGTGCTCCCGGGGTGAACACCTCGGACACGCCGAGGCGCTTGAGCTCGGGGATGTCCTCGGCGGGGATGGTGCCGCCCACGGTGATCAGGACGTCCTCGACGCCCTGCTCGCGGAGCAGCTCCACGACGCGGGGCACGAGCGTCATGTGCGCACCCGAGAGGATCGACAGACCCACGGCGTCGGCGTCCTCCTGGATGACCGTCTCCACGATCTGCTCGGGCGTCTGGTGGAGCCCCGTGTAGATGACCTCCATGCCGGCGTCCCGGAGCGCCCGCGCGATGATCTTGGCGCCGCGATCGTGGCCGTCGAGCCCGGGCTTGGCGACGACCACGCGGATCTTGGTGTGGGTCTGAGGGGAGGCCATGCGCTGCCCAGATTAGTCCCGGGCGCCCGCGCGCGCTCCTACGTACTGCCTCACGGCCGTACCGAGCGCGCCGGCGACGGCGGCGGCGCTCAGCGCCCCCGCCAGCTTCAGGTGGTGGCCGAGACGATCGAGCTCGACCACCTCCCAGCCTTCCTCGCACGCGATCCGCCGCAGCGCGCGATCGGGGTTGACGACGATCGCGTGGCGCACGGCCCGCAACATCGGCAGGTCGGACTCCGAGTCGGAGTACGCATAGGAGGCCTCCAGGTCGAAGCCCTCCTCCTGGGCGAGGGAGCGCATCGTCAGCACCTTGCCGTCGCGGTAGTTGAAGGGACCGGCCGGGCGTCCCGTGTAGCGCCCGTTGACGATCTCCGAACGCGAGCCCAGACCGCCGTCGAAGGCGAGCACCAGTGACAGCAGGTCGGCCATCTCCTGGGAGGCCGCGGTGAGGATGTAGACGGGAACGCCCGCATCCTGGTGGGCATAGGCACGCTGGAGCATCTGCGGATACAGCCGCGGCAGGACCCCCGCGAGCACGCGCGGGGAGAGGCGCTCGAGGTCGCGCACGCGCACCCCGGCGATCATCCTGCCGACGCGTTCGCGGACGTCGTCGGCGCGTTCGTCGGTCGACCCGCGCAGGCGAAAGCGCAGGTTCTCGTACACGTCGCGCGCGAGGCGCCGGCGGGAGATCATCCCGCTCTCGTAGGCCGCACGGGCGAAGTGGATGCCCGAGGAGCCCGCCATGAGCGTCTTGTCGAGGTCGAAGAACGCGGCCCCCCGCGGCTGGCCGTTCGACGATCCGTCGGCGCCGAATGCGCTTTCGCTCACCGCTGGCGAAGATGGCCGTGAGTCGAGCCAGACAAGGACGCAGCGAGCGTGGCGTACCGATCGTCGATCGACGGGATCGCCGATCGGCCAGCACGCGAGCGAGCGAGGACGCCGACCGAAGCCGGTAGACACGCGCCTTCGGCGCGCATCCCCGTTTCGGCCAGCGAAGCGCTCACGGCCATCTCAGACCTTCAGGATGAGGGCGTCGCCCTGGCCCCCGCCCGAGCAGATGGCCGCGCACCCGAGCCCGCCTCCGCGCCGGCGCAGCTCGTGCACGAGGCTGCCGAGGATGCGCGCGCCCGAGGCGCCGATGGGATGGCCGAGCGCGACCGCCCCGCCGTTCACGTTCACGCGGTCCTCGTCGATGCCGAGCATGCGGATCGAGTTGAGGGTGACCGACGCGAACGCCTCGTTGATCTCCCACAGGTCGATGTCGCCGGGCTGCAACCCCGCCTTCTCGAGCGCCTTCTTGGCGGCGCTGGCCGGCGTGGTGGCGAGGTAGGCGAAGTCGTTGGCGCTCTGGGCGTGGGCGACGATCTCCGCGAGCGCCTCCTTGCCGTTGGCGGCAGCCCACTCCTCGGATGCGAGCACCAGCGCTCCGGCGCCGTCGTTGACGCCGGGGGAGTTGCCGGCGGTGTGCGAGCCGTCCTTGCCGACGAGGCCCGGTAGGGCGGCGAGCTTCTCGAGCGAGGTGTCCCGGCGCGGGCCCTCGTCGATCTCCACGACGGTGGGCTCTCTGCGGCCGTTGACGGTCACGGGCACGATCTCCTCGGACATGCGCCCCTCGTCGATCGCGGCGAGCGCGCGCTCGTGCGAGCGCAGCGCCCAGCGATCCATGTCCGCGCGGGTCATCTCGAGCTCGTCCCCCACCTCTGTCGCCTCGACGAACATCTGCTTGCCGGAGAACGGGTTGGTGAGGCCGTCGTGGACCATCGCGTCGAGCATCTGGGCGTCGCCCATGCGATAGCCGAAGCGCGCCTGCGGCAGCAGGTAGGGAGCCTTGGACATCGACTCCATGCCGCCCCCCACGCCCACCTGCATGTCGCCCGCGCGGATCGCCTGGTCGAGGAGCACCGACGCTCGCAGGCCGGACGCGCAGACCTTGTTGATCGTCTCCGAGGAGACCTCCTTGGGGATGCCGGCCTTGATCTGGGCCTGACGCGAGGGGATCTGGCCCTGGCCCGCCTGGAGCACCTGACCCATGACCACGTGCTCGACCTGCTCGGGCTCGACGCCGGCGCGCTCGAGGGCCGCGCCGATGGCCACGCCGCCGAGCTGTGTGGCGTCGAGGGTTGACAGGCCGCCGCCCATCTTGCCGACGGGGGTGCGCGCGCTGGCGAGGATGACGGTCCGGGACATGGAAGTGGGTCAGCTCCTAGAGATAGTTGAACGTTCGATGAGAGCGAGAATGGTAATGGAAGCGACTGTGATTCCCGATAAGGTGCGCGCGGAATGCACACATCCACGACCGCCAACGCCGCCCGCACGACCGACGCCGACACGATCGTGGTCGGCGTGCTCGCCGGGCAGGGCGCGCCGGCGGACGCTCCCGCGCAGGTCGCAGAGCTGCTGGATTCGGGCGAGGCGCGGACGTCGTTCAAGGCGCTCGCGCTGACCCATGCTGACGGCAAGCGCTGGCTGGTGGTGGGCCTGGGGCCGCAGGACGAGCTGACGGCCGAGCGCGCCCGGGCGGCCGCAGCGGTCGCGTGTGCGCGCGCGAAGGAGACATCCGCGCGCACGCTGTGCTGGGCGCTGCCCGGCGACCCAGGGGCCGACGCGAAGGAGCGCCAGGCGCTCGCGGCCGCGGTGGTCGAGGGCACGATCCTCGCCGACTACCGCTTCGAGCGCCACAAGTCGAGCGCCGGGGGGAACGGCGGGCAGGCCGACGCCGGGCCGCGCCCGCTCGACGGCCTGATCATCGCCGGCGCGGACGGACTCGAGGACGCGGTGGCGCAGGCGACGATCGTGGCGGACGCGGTCAACCGCGCCCGTGACCTGCAGAACCGGCCCGGCAACGACCTCACGCCGACGGCGCTCGGCGAGTACGCGCGGGCGCTCGCGGAGGAGGTGCCGGGACTGTGGGTCCAGGTGAGCGGACGCGCGGACATCGTGGGGCGCGGCATGGGCGCGTTCGCCGCCGTCGCCCAGGGCTCCGAGCAGGAGCCGGCGCTGATCACCATCAAATACGACCCGCCCCACGAGGACCAGGACCCGCCCACCCGGGCGGGCGAGACCGCGTTGACTCCGATCCTCGGCCTGGTGGGCAAGGCCGTGACCTTCGACAGCGGCGGCATCTCGCTGAAGCCGGGGGCGAAAATGGCGGAGATGAAGTTCGACATGTCCGGCGGCGCCGCGGTGATCGAGGCGGCCGCCGCGATCGCGCGCCTGCGACTGCCGCTGAGGCTGGTGGCGGTGGTGGGCGCCACCGAGAACCTGCCGAGCGGGCGCGCGATCAAGCCCGGGGACATCGTGACCGCCGCCAACGGCAAGACGATCGAGATCAACAACACCGACGCCGAGGGCCGGCTGGTGCTCGCGGACTGCCTGTGGCACGCGGTCAACGAGGGCGCGGAGCGCGTCGTCGACCTGGCGACGCTCACCGGCGCGGTGATCATCGCGCTCGGCTCCACGTACGCGGGGCTGATGAGCAACGACGATGGGCTGGCCGCGGAGATCGAGGCGGCAGGGGAGCGCAGCGGCGAGATCGTGTGGCGGCTGCCGCTGCACGAGGAGTACGAGGCGCTGATCAAGGGCAAGTACGGCGATCTGGACAACGCGCCGGAAGGGCGCAAGGCGGGCACGATCGTGGGCGGTACGTTCCTGTCGAACTTCGTCGGCGAGACGCCTTGGGCGCACCTGGACATCGCCGGGTCGGCGTGGGAGCTCGACCGCGAGTACGTCGGCAAGGGCGCCTCCGGCTACGGGGTGCGCCTGCTCGTCGAGCTGGCGAAGTCCCACTGCATCTGAGCCGTTTAGGGGAGACCGCTCCGCGGTCTCGAGCGGGGTCGCGGGTCGGCTGTGACGGGCGTGCCTCGGATCGGCGCCTCAGGAGCGGCGCCGGCGGGCCGCGAACGGCGCCTGCAGGTCCGCCTGGGTGAACGGCGCACCCTGGGTGTCGAGGCCGACGGCGCTCCGGTAGACGAACACGCGGAAGATCTGATCGAGGGCGACCTGCACGGCGAGCGCCCCGAACAGGCCGGCCCCGCCGAGCACCACCAGGAGGATCCCCTCGCCCCCGGGAGTCAGTGCGCCGACGATCAGCACGATCAACGGCGGCAGCGTCAGCAGTGCACCGCCGATGCCGATTCCCACCACGCCGCGAAGCTGCGTGCCCCATCGCTGCTTGAAGATCTGCGAGGAGCGGCGGAGGGTGTCGAGCGGCCCGATGTTCTCGTAGGCGAGCACCGGCACGGCGAACATCGTGGCCAGCGACCACGAGAGGTCGAGCACCGCCGCCGCCAGCTTCCCGCCCAGCGGAACGTACTGCTCGACCGTGCGCAGCAGCGCCCCGACGGTGCACACGAGCAACGTCCAGCCGGCGATGATCCCGGTGCGTTCGCTGGCCGCCTTCCAGCCGTCGCCAGGGGTCACAGCCTCGCCTTCCAGGCGGCCGGCGAGGACCGTGGCGAGGGCCACGCCGCAGTACAGCGAGACGAAGTTCACGGGATAGGCGGCGATCAGGCTGGCGATGAAGATCAGGCCGCGCACTTCCCGGGGCGTGCCGAAACTGGACACCGACAGCGCGAAGCAGATGGCGCCGACGGCGAGGCTCGCCGTCATGGCCACCGCCGGGAACACCAGCAACTGCGGATCTTCGCGCAGCACGCCGACGCTGGCCCGCAGCAGCCTCCACGCTCGCCTGCCGCGGCCTTCGCCGATCACCGTGCTCGACGGGAACGCTTCGAGCACGCCGGCGGGGGCGCCGCTCGCCACGGGCGTGCCGCCCGCGCCGGCAGGGGCGCCACTCGCCATCGGCGTGCCGCCCGCGCCGGCGGGCATGCCGCCCGTGCCCACCGGCGGGACGGCTGGCTGAGGTGTGTCCGCCTGGCCCTGGTCGGCCGCGAGGGGCTGATTGGGCGCGGGCGCCAATCCGCGTGTGGCTGCGCAGCTCGGGCAGTAGGTCTCGCCCGCGGACAGCGCCCAGCCGGCCATGTGCAAGCCGCGCGACATCTCGCCGTCGGCCACCCGAATCGTGCGGGCACAGCCGTAGCAGTGGATGCGAACGAGCCCCATGCGGGGGCATCGGCCCGCCGCACCCAACCCTTGAGAGTCCAGCGAGCGAAATCCGCCGACTCAGCGCGCGGGGCTCGACGAGGGCGTATGCGCCAGGCGCTCGGCGACGGCCGCCCAGGCGGCCTCGAGCGGGTCGATGTGCGCGCGGTGGCGACCGGCGCGACCCTCGATCTCCACCAGCTCCACCTCCCCCCCGGCCGCCCGCGCCGCGTCCGCGTAGTGGCGGCTGAGCTCCACGGACACGGTCTCGTCATCCACGCCGTGGACGAGCAGCACGGGGCTGCTCGCGGGGACCAGGCGGATGGGATCGCCGACGTCGTAGCGCTCGGGGCGCTCGTCGGGGCCGCCGCCCATCAGCTGGCTCGCCGCTCCCCCGTGCCACAGCCGATATGAGCCGGCGAGGTCGGCCACGCCGGCCTGGACGATCGTCTGACGTATGCGCACGCCCGCGCCCTCCGCCAGCGCCCCCGATGCGCCCGCGGGCAGCCGCTCGCGGGAGGCCGCCCACAGCGCCAGGTGGCCGCCGGCCGAGTGGCCGAGCAGGCTGACCCGCTCCAGGTCCAGCGGCGCGTCCAGCTCGGGGAGCAGATCGATCGCCGCGGCCACGTCTGCGAACGTGGCCGGCCAGCCGCCGCCGTTTCCGACGCGCCGGTACTCGATGTTCCACACCGCCCAGCCCCGCCCACGTAGATCGCGGGCGAGCCCGCGCATGACGAGCTTGCTGAAGCGCGCCTGCCAGGAGCCACCGTGGATGAGCACCATCACCGGATACGGGCCGTCCCTCCGCGGGAGGTGCAGCTCGGCGCGTTGCGAGCGGTCGGGGCCGTAGCTGTACGTGCGCCCGCGCTCGCGCAGGAAGTCGACGATCAGGCCTGCGCGGGCCACTGCACGCCCGAGTCGCCACGTCCCGGGACGGGGATCGTCTGCGCCCACTCGACGATCGCCTGCGGACGCTGCTCGGGCACCCAGTGGGCAACGCGGTCGAGCAGCTCGACCTGCAACTGCGGCTGGCCGGCGACCGGCCCGGCTGACGCCCCGCGCGTGACCGCGTCGGCGCGACCGAGGATCAGCGTGGTGGGGACCTGCAGCTTGGCGCCGGCGTAGCGGCCTTTGACGATCGGCAGCAGCTCGCGCGTGAGGAACGTCCTGTACATGGCGACGGTGACGGCGGGTGGGATGTGCTCGGCGAACAGGTTGACGTCGGCTGCGTCGAGGCGATCGCCGAAGCGTCCGACCTGCAGGATCCTGCGCAGCATCGGCGTCGCCACGCGCTCGCCGACGAACGGCAGGCTGATGGGTCCCTGGTAGCTGAGCAGCACGGCGAGCCGGCTGAGGCTCGCGTCGACCCACGGGTGGGGGATGCACAGCGCGAGCATGCGCTCGAAGCGCTCGGGCGCGCGGAGCGCGGCGAGAAAGCCGGTCCACCCGCCCCAGTCGTGGCCGATCCAGGTGACGCGCTCGATGTCGAGCGTGTCGAGCAGCGCGAGCAGGTCGGTGGCGAGCTGTTCCTTGTCGTAGCCGCCGGCGGGCGCCTCGCTCCAGCCGAAGCCGCGCAGGTCGGGCGCGATTACGCGAAAGCGCTCGGCGAGCGTGGGAATGACGTGGCGCCACTCCCACCAGTGCTGCGGCCAGCCGTGGACGAGCAGCAGCGGTGGGGCGTCGTCGCCGCCGGCGAGCGCGACGTGCATGCGCAGCGCGCCGATGTCCACGTACTCGTGTCGAACGCCCTGCAGCTCGGGGGGCCCTCCCACCACCGACGGCACTATACGCCGCAACTGGCCGGCCACTCCAGGAGGGACATGGGTGCAGTCTGGGAGAATGCCGGCCGTGGACTTCGAGCTGTCCTCCGAGCACGAGCTGATCAGGAGCACGGTCAGGGACTTCGCCCAGGGCGAGGTGGCGCCGGTGGCGGAGGAGCTCGACCGCACGAAGTCCTTCCCCTACGAGATCGTCGCCAAGCTCGGGCAGTTGAACCTGATGGGCATCCCCTTCCCGCTCCAGTACGGCGGCGGCGGCGGCGACACGCTCGCATACGCGCTCGCCGTGGAGGAGCTCACCCGCGTGGACTCATCGGTGGCGATCACGCTGTGCGCCCACACCTCGCTGGGGACCCAGCCGATCTACCTGTTCGGCACCGAGGAGCAGAAGCGCGAGTGGCTGCCGCGGCTGTGCTCCGGAGAACGCTTGGGAGCGTTCGGCCTGACCGAGCCGGAAGCGGGGTCCGACGCCGGCAATACACGCACCCGCGCCCGCCTCCAGGACGGCGAGTGGGTGATCGACGGGGCCAAGCAGTTCATCACCAACGCCGGCACCGACATCTCGGGGCTCGTGTGCATCACGGCCGTCACACCCACCAACGACGCCGACGGACACAACGACGCCACCCCTCATATCTCGAACATAATCGTCCCCAACGGCACTCCCGGCTACATCCAGGGCGAGCCCTACCGCAAGATGGGCTGGAACGCCTCGGACACGCGCCCGCTGACGTTCGCGGACTGCCGCGTGCCGGAGGCGAACCTGCTCGGGCCGCCCGGCGCCGGCTTCAAGCAGTTCCTGCACATCCTCGACATCGGGCGCATCGGCGTGGCCGCCATGGGCGTCGGGCTCGCGCAGGGCGCGCTCGACCAGGCGCTCGCCTACGCCAAGGAGCGCAGGGCATTCGGCAAGGCGATCTCCAAGTTCCAGGCCATCCAGGGCAAGCTCGCGGACATGTCCACCGAGATCGCCGCCGCGCGCCTGCTCGTCCACAAGGCCGCCCTGGAGAAGGACGCCGGGCGCAACTTCACGCTCACCGCCGCCCAGGCCAAGCTCAAGACCGGGCGGCTGGCCGTGCGCTGCGCCGAGGAGGCCGTGCAGATACACGGCGGCTACGGCTATATCGAGGAGTACCCCGTCTGCCGCTTCTACCGCGACGCGAAGATCCTCACCATCGGCGAGGGCACGGACGAGATCCAGCAGATGGTGATCGCCCGGGCGCTCGGGGCTTGAGCGGGGTGACGGGTGGGCACGGGACAACCACAACGGGAGAGCGGCATGCGCGCGAAGATGATCATCGGTCTGGCTGTTGTGTCATTTGCGCTTGCGAGCGCACTGCCGGTCGCAACAGCGTCGGCGAGCGGCAAAACGTTGACGCTGGAGGAAGGCACCGCAATGCGGGTGCTGGAACCGGGCGACGGCTTCAGCCTCTACAGCTTCGCGCCGATCACACTGCAGACGAGCGAGGGCATGATCGAATGCCCCTATAACGCCGACACCACCTCCGGCATTCTGCGGGCGACAGATGTGAGCGACGGTGCGGGCACCGACGAAGCGACGGTCTATGCCGCGCTCGGGAGGCTCGCCACGAAAGTCAACTGCACGAGCTCGATCGCGTCTTTCCCGGGCCCTGTGAACCTCGATTCCGAGGCGCTGCCGTGGGCGCTCGAGCTCAAGGCGAATGGCAAGGCAGCGCTGCAGGGCGATCCGGAGGTCGTGTTCGAAATCTATAACGCGGAGGCGATGCACTGCGATTACGAGCGCAAGAAGCTCGACGGCGTGTTCGCCAGATCGCTCGAAATTCAGTTCGCCGGCAAGCTCAAGCTGGAGAAGAGCGCCAGCAGCGCGACCGGCTGCCCAACCAGCGGCGAGCTGACGTTGCCGTTTCAGGAAGCCAACACCGAGGAAGGCCGGGAAGCCGCGCACAGGGTCTACGCGATCGTCGGCTAGCTCCGCGGTTCGAGGATCACGAGCGGGATCTCCCGCTCGGTGCGCGCCTGGTAACCGTCGTAGCCCTTGTACACCCCCACCACCACCGGCCACAGGCGCTTGCGCTCGGCCGCGTCGGCCACGCGTGCGTGCACCGACAGGCGCTGCGAGCCGATCTGGATGGTCGTGTCCGGGTGCGCCTGGAGGTTGTGAAACCAGGCCGGGTTCTTCGGATAGCCGCCCTTGGAGGCCACCAGGATCACGTTCTCGCCATCGCGGGCGTACACGAGCGGCGAGGTCCGCCGCCTGCCGCTCTTGGCGCCCGTGTGGTCCAGCAGCAGCGTCGGCGGCGAGCCCGGGAAGCGGTGTCCGATGAGACCGTTGGTCGCGCGATAGATCCTCACGTGGCCACCGATCACGCGCGTGAGCACCGGCCAGATGCGATCGGTCGCCTGCATGTAGTCCATCGATGCCCGAGCCTACCCGAGTGACTCGCGCTCGAGCAGCGTGCTCGCCGCGCTCGCCGGGTCCAGCCGCCGCTGCACGACCTCGTCGAGCAGTCGCTGGAACTCGGGGTCGGCGCGCACATCCTCCTCCAGGCGCCGGCGCAGGCGGGCGGTGGCGATCGCCAGCACCTCGCCCCGCAGGTTGCGCGCCCGCCGCTCCTGGAGCTGGCCCGCCGCGAGTATGTGCGCACGGTGCTCGCCCAAGCGCTCCACCAGCTCATCCACGCCCTTGCCGAGACTCGCCTCGGTCTTCACGATCGGCACCCGCCAGCGCTGGCGCTGCTCCTCGGGGGTGCTGTCGAGGTTGGCCAGCGACAGCACGCCGCGGATCTCCCGGATCATCGTGTCCGTCAACGGATGGTCCGCCTTGTTGATGACGATCACGTCCGGGATCTCCATCACGCCGGCCTTCAACGCCTGGATCGAGTCGCCCGAGCCGGGCATCAGCACCAGCACGATCGTGTCCGCGTGGTCGATGATGTCGATCTCCGCCTGGCCCACGCCGACCGTCTCGACGAACACATCCTCGCGGCCGGCCGCGTCGAGCAGCAGCGCGGCCTGCAGCGCCGCCTCCGAGAGCCCGCCGAGCGCGCCACGATTGGCCATCGAGCGGATGAACACCCCCTGGTCCAGGAAGTGCTCGGTCAGGCGGATGCGATCGCCCAGCAGCGCTCCGTGGGTGAACGGCGAGGAGGGGTCCACCGAGAGCACCCCCACCGTGCGACCCGCCTCGCGTCGCGCCCGCGTGAGCGCTCCGATGAGCGTAGACTTGCCCACGCCCGGCGGGCCCGTGAAGCCCACCACCTCGGCCTTGCCGGTGTGCGGGTAGACCTCCCGCACAAGCTCCCAACCCTCGGGGCTGTTGTCCTCCACGAGCGTGATCGCCCGCGCCAGCGCGCGGCGATCGCCTTCGAGCAGACGCTGTGCGAGCGTTGGCGTGGCCATCGAGCGGGCAATCATCGCAGGGCTTACGATTCGCCCGCGATGGCGCCCGTCGCCGACACCACTGCCGACGCACAGGCCGCACGGGCACCCGACGCGCTGCGCCGCGCGCCCGCACCGCTGCACGGCGGGCCGCTCGCGCTGGCCCGCTTCATGCGCGCCAATCACATGCTCAGCCGGCACTACGCATGGCTGCTTCTCCGCCTGGCGCTGCTCAAGCTCCGCCACGGCAGGCGCCTGCAGACGGACGGCATCTGCTTCATCTGCCCGGGCGTCAAGCTCGAGATCGGCCCGCGCGCCACGCTGCGGATCGGGCGCTGGGCGTGGCTCGGGCACGGCTGCAAGATCCGCGTGCACGAGGGCGAGGTGAGCATCGGCGCCAAGACGGTGATCGGCCAGGAGTGCACGATCTCCGCCTACCAGCACGTGTCCATCGGGCGCGAGTGCATCATCGCCGACCGGGTAATGCTGATCGACTTCGACCACGGGGTCACCGAGGTCGAGCGCCCGATCCGCGCACAGGGCATCTACAAGCGCGACGTGCGCGTCGGGCACAACGTGTGGATCGGCTACGGCGCATGCGTCCTTCGCGGGGTGTCCGTGGGCGAGAACAGCGTGATCGGCACGAGCTCCGTGGTCACCCGGGACGTGCCCGAGAACGCCGTCGTCGCCGGCGCGCCCGCGCGCGTCCTGCGCGTGCGCGAGACGCCACGCTCGATGCGCTGGGAGTGAGGGCCCGCGGCTCGAGCGCCGACCGCCGGCTTCAGGGCGAGGAGGCGCCCTTCCGACACGTTGCCTCGTGCACCTCCTGGGTGAGCGTGCTGAGCCTTTCGCTCAGCGTGTGGATCTGCTCGGTCAGGTCGGTGTTGCGCTTGAGCAGGTTCGTCTGGAGCTCCGCCAGCTCGTCCCTGCGCTTGGCCGCCGCTTCCTGGTATTCGGCGAGCTCGTCCCGGTGCCTGGCGGCGGCTTCCTCGTTGGCCTTGTCGGTTCGCGTCTGTGCCTTCTGGGCGATGATCACCAGCGCGCCCGTGTAGAAGGCCACGGCCGAGAACACGAGGTTGAGCAGGATGAACGGGGCCGGGTCGAAGCCCCTGCCGTTGAGCAGCCCTGTCCACGAGTCGCTGAGGAAGTGGACGACGTGGTTGGCGAGGACCCACGCGATGATCACGCCCGAGCTGACCAGCAGGAAGCCGACCGTGCCCATGCCGCTGGCCACCGCCTCGGACACCCGCTCCATGAAGCTGCTGCCCCCGGCGTACGGAGATCTCCCGGCCGCGGCTTCGCTGTAGTGCTGGTGGTGGCGCATCGGGTCGAGCGCGGCCGGGCTCTGCTGCGGCGCCTGCGCCTGTGTCGCTGCCATCGGGCTCCTCTCCTGATCGCTGGGGGTCAGCGAATCATCTCCGAGCCCCAGGACGGGACACGGCGCTCAGGGTGTGAGCAGCAGGCGACGGTCCGCGTTCACGGCGAGGTTGCGCAGTCGCGCGAGCTCGTCCCCGGGGCCCCGCTCGAGCGCGCGTGCGAGCGCCTGGCGGTGAGCCTCGAAGCGCTCGCGCGGATACGGGCCGGCGAGCTCCCGAGAGACCATAAACGGCCAGTCGCTGGCCTGCAGCGCCAGCAGCTCGCGCACGGCCACGCCGTCCGCCCGCTCGCCGGCGGCCACCACCCGCAGCTCCGCCGCCCGCGCGGCGAACGCCATGTCGGCAACCGCCGGGCCCGACCAGGTGGACAGGTCGCCGCCGGTGCCCCAGGTGCACGCCCCCCGGAGAAGCTCCTCGGGGTCCACCTGCACCGGCTCGACGTGTTCGAGCGCATCGTCCAGGCGCACCAGCTCCAGATCCTGGCGAGCGCACTCGTCCACCACCGCCCGCAGCCACGACAGGCCCTCGTACCACCAGTGGCCGAGCAGCTCGGTGTCCAGCGCGCACACCACCAGCCCACCCCCCGGCAGCCCCCCGTCGGACCCGACCCCGGCGACCGCGGCCGACTCACCCGCCGCGCGCAGGCGCTCGCGCGTGCGCGCCACGAAATCGGCCGCGTGCTCGCGCGCGAGCGCCAGCGCTCTGGCGTGATCGTAGGCGCCGCCGTCGTTGCTCCACGGGTTGTGATGGTGGACGGTGTGGTGGTGGTAGTCGCGGTAGGCGCCGCTGGCCGGGTAGCCGCGCTCGCTCCAGATCAGCGACATCGTGGAGCGGTCGACCGGGACGAGCTTCACGCCCGCGGCGGTGGCCAGCGGCCGCAGGTGCCGGGCGTCGCCGAGACCGAAGCGGCTGGTCAGCTCCACGCACACCGCCGACACGCCCGCGTCCTCCAGGGCGCGGTCGAGCCACGGCGCGTACCCGCACTCGGGCAGCCAGAACCCACCGCGCCAGCCCTCGCCCTGCGGGGACGATCCGCCGAAGCGGCGGCGGTGGGCGGCGATGCCGCCCGCGACCTGCAGCCGCAGGCACGCGTCGGTGGCGAGCAGCGGCAGCACCGCATGGGTGGCCGCCGAGGTCCATTGGACGTGGCGGCCCAGCGCCCCCAGCAGGTCACCGCCCCGGGAGCGCAGGCGCTCGAGCGCGCCCATGTAATCGCCGAGGGAGCGCTCGAGCTCGGCGGCGAGCGTCTCGTAGCCGCCAGCCCGCAGGCCCGCCGCGTCCTCCGCGTGAGTTTGGGCCCGCACGTCCTCCACGAACGCCCCGAAGCGCTCGAACACCCCGGGCGCTTCGAGCTGATCGCACAGGACCGGCGTCAACGACAGCGTCAACGGCGCCCCCTCGTCCAGCAGGTCCGCCAGCGGCAGGTAGCAGCTCGCCATCGCCTCCCACAGCCACTCCTCCCCCGAGGGCCACGTGCCGAAGCCCTCGACGTAGGGCATGTGCGTGTGCAGGACCAGCGCCAGCGCGCCGCGCTCGCGCCCGTGGCTCACGGCCGGCATACCGCCAGGAAGTCCAGCGCCCGCTCGAGGTCGGCCTCGCCGGCCGCACGGAGCGCGAAGTCAGAGGCGCGGATGGCCGGCGTGAAGCGGTCGTAGAAGCGCCTGGTGAGGCCGACGCTGCCGTGCACGCGATCCCAGCCGAGCCGCAGCGCCAGCTCGTGCGCGCGCAGCTTGCGGGCGTGGAACAGCCCGTACACCTCAGCGTTCGGGAAGTGCGCCGCGCACAGCCCCTCGAACTCCTCGTAGCGGTACTCGTGCACGTGCCACGGGTTGTCCGAGCGGGGCGCCCCCTTGGGTGCGAGCGTGAGCACGTTGGGAGTCGACACGAACACCACGCCGCCGGGGCGCAGCAGCGAGCGGAAGTGCTCGAGCGCGGCGCCCGGCTGCTCGAGATGCTCGATCGTCTGCAGGAACACCACCGCGTCCGCCTGCTCGCTGAAGGTGCTCACCAGCTCGCGCGCGAAGCGCAGGTTGGCGCGCCCGTAGCGCAGGTGCGCGTGCTCGTGTGCCTCCGGGTTGGCGTCCACGCCCACCACGTGCGCCGCGGTGCGGGCGAGCACGTCCGAGCCGTAGCCCTCGCCACACGCCATATCGATCACATGCAGGCCGCTCACGCGTGCGGCGATCCACTCGTACACCACCAGATGGCGGCGAAACCAGTAGTTCTCGGCGGGCACGTCCGGGAGCGTCCGCTCCCCCGTGAGCGCCAGCGGCGGCACGCCCTGAGGCTGGTCGCGCTGCAGGTAGGCGGCGTCGGGCGACTCCACATCGGGAAGCTCGGGAATAGACATCAGTAGACGGTTTCGGGTGATGTTCTCAGCCCGCGCTGGGAGGCGCGAGCACGGCGGGCGAGTATATGGTCCCGCCCATGGCCTCCGTCCTCAGCGCCGAGGAGATCCGCGCCGCCAACACCCGCTACCACGACGTCGCGGCCGAGCACTACGACTCCAAGTGGGGCATCGACTTCGGGGAGCTGGGCGCCGGCCAGGTGACCGCCAAGGTGCGCAAGGCTCTCGGCCACGAGCCCGGCCACTACCGCCGCTCGCTGGAGATCGGCTCGGGAACGGGCTACTTCACCCTCAACCTGCTGCGCGCGGGGCTGATCAGCGAGGCCACCTGCAGCGACATCTCGCCCGGCATGCTCGAGACGCTCGAGGCGAACGCCGCGCGCCTGGGTCTCGAGGTCGACACGCGGCCGGCCGACGCCGAGCACCTGCCCTTCGCCGACGAGAGCTTCGAGCTGGTGATCGGACACGCCGTGCTCCACCACATTCCGGACCTGCCGCGCGCGTTCGCCGAGTTCGCCCGCGTGCTCGCGCCCGGCGGCACCGTGCTGTTCGCGGGCGAGCCCTCCCTCTACGGCGACCGCCTGGCGCGCGTGCCCAAGCGCTTCGCCGGCGCCATTGCGCCCGTGTGGCGGCGCGCGATCGGCGCCGGCCCCGCACGGCTCACCGCCGCCGACGAGCCGGACGCGGCGCTCGAGAGCGTCGTCGACATCCACGCCTTCGCCCCCACCGAGCTGGCGCGGATCGCCCGCGCGGCCGGCCTGCGGGATGTGCGGGTCAGCGGCGAGGAGCTGCTCGCCAACTGGTTCGGGTGGGCCAACCGCACACTCGAGGCGAGCGCTCACCCCGAGGACGTGCCCTGGTCGTGGCGGCTGTACGCCTACCGTGGCTACCTGCTCCTGCAGGAGCTCGACCGGCGGCTGCTCGAGTCGCGGCTGCCGGCGGCGATCTTCTACAACCTGATGCTCGCCGCGCGCAAGCCGCCCGCCGGCTAGCGGCCGCCGCCCCGTCGCGCATCCTGCCCGCCCGCCGGACCGTCCTCACATGAAGTCGCTCAACCAGTCCGGGTCACCGCGCTGAATCCTTTCATACACACGGTTTGACTCGTGCATCTGCGCTCTTTCGCTTTTGTATTTCCACGAACGCCGCCTGCCCTGGTTCACCCATCCCACGAGCTCGCGTGCAACCGGCACATCGGGCACGGGCAGCCGCTTGGGCGCGTGCTGATTGTGACCTCTGGTGAATGCTCGCGCACGCGAACCTGCGCCGTGGTGATACACGACGTCACCGTACACACTGAAGAAGATGGGGTCCGGGCTCTTGCGGTTGGAGCGAAGCACCTCGACCCACGGAGTTTCCGTGAGCTCGAGCTGGCGAAGGAGATTTCCCCCGACGTCACTCACACGCCTGCCTTCACTGGTCCACTTGTACCCCGGCGACCAATCGCCGGGCAGCTGGCGCCACGCTCCCACCGTGGTAACGCAGAAGCAGGGGTGTGGCTGGCGGTCGTTGTTGTTCTCCGCCCGTCGAACCGCCAGCAGCGGCGCCTTGGAAAGACTGTCGGTGATCAGCGGCATGGGGTCGGCGATCGGGAAGGCGTCGGCGTCGAGGAACATCAGCAGATCGCCGTCGTCGGCCTCGTGCGCGATCTCGATCGCCAGGTGATTCAACTTGTCCGAATGCCGGCCCGTCTGATCGATGATCCGGTCGAAGTGAACAGAGTAGGACGGGTCTATCCGATTGAGCGAGGACCACGTTTGATATGGCACGGAGATGTGCTCACGCAGATAGCGCGTCTGAATCTCGATCCACCGCGGCGAGCCGAAGTGCACTGTTGCAATGTGAAGCACCGGTCGGCACCATATCGGCATCCCCAGCGCGCGGGCCGCGCCGCGGGGGCGGGTTGGTGCCGGTAGACCTACACTCGAAGCACCATGCCCGAGTCAGCTTGCCGCGGCTTTCCGCTGTTCCCGTTGGGCATCGTCGCGCTGCCCACCGAGAGCGTGCCGCTGCACATCTTCGAGGATCGCTACCGCACGATGATCGAGCGCTGCCTGACCGCCGAGCCCGGTTCGCGCGAGCGCGAGTTCGGGATCGTGTGGCTGTCCGACGAGGAGCTCAAGCTGGTCGGCTGCGCGTGCGAGGTCGTCGAGGTGCTCGAGCGCTTGGACGACGGTCGCCTGAACATCCTCGCCCGCGGGACCCGCCCGTTCCGGCTGCTCGAGCGCCAGGACGATCTCCCCTACCCCGCGGGCGTGGTGGAGTTCCTGGGCGAGCATGACGAGGAGCTCGACGCGGACGCGGCCGACGCCGCCCGCGATCTCTACCGGGAGCTCGTCATGCAGGCCACCGACCACGAGCTCGAGGCAAGCGAGCTGCACGCGATGGACGCCTACCGCATGGCTGCGACCGTGGAGTTCGCCGTGGACGCCAAGCAGGAGCTGCTCGAGCTGCGCTCGGAGAACGCCAGGCTGCGCCTGCTCGCGCTGCTCATCCGCGCGGCCATCGAGCGCTTGGACCTGGTCGAGCGCGCCCAGCTTCGCGCCCTGTCCAACGGCAAGGTGAGGTTCGAGTAGCGTGACGCTACTCCGCCAGGTGGCACACTTCCTGGGAGCTCTGCAGCACGAACAGCTGCAGCTTGTGCAGCACGGCAGGCTGGTGGGCGGAGTTGTCGCTGAAGCGGACGGTCCCCTTTTCGTCGCGCACGTAGTAGCTCAGGACAGACCCGGTCCGGGCCGGCAGCGAGAGGTGGGCGGATGAGGGCTTTTCCAGTTCTTCCTGGATTTCCCGGGCCTTGAGGATCTGCGGGTCGGACAGCTTCTGCACGGCGGTGCGGCCGTTGCAGCTCACACCCCCTTCTTCGTTGACCAGCAGCGTCAGACGCGCCTGCGGGCCCGAGCCGCTGCGGTTGACGATGAACAGGTCCGCCGCGGTCACGCCCCCGCATCCGGCGGCGAGCGCGCCCACGGCGAGCACCGGCAACGCGAGCACCGCCCTCACGCGCTCACCGCCACACCGCCACGCCGGGGATCGCCCGCCCCGGTGATGTGCGAGCCCCGTCGCAGGGTCGCCTGGACGCCGCCGAAGAACAGGTTCAGCGCGCCGAAGCGAACGACCCGAGCATCACCGCCGAGCTCGTCCAGGTCGATCCCCGGCTCGGCGAACACGACGCCGTCCTCGAAGTGCACACGCGGTGCCGCCACGGCCTCGCGCACGGGCATGTCGTGGTCGACGACGCCGACGATCGTCTGCAGCAGCGCGGAGCGGATCCGGTTGGAGCCGGCGCTGCCGAGCACCAACTCGACCTCGCCGTCGCGCATTACCACGGACGGGGCCATCATGCTCGGCATGCGGCGTCCGGCGGGATGCAGGTGAAAGCCGAGGGGATTGAGGTCCTGCTCGCCCATGACGTTGTTGATGTGCATGCCGGTGCCCGGCACGACCACACCCGAGCCCTCGCCATTGGTGCAGGTGACGCTGCACGCGCATCCCTGGGCGTCGATCACCGACACGTGGGTCGTCGACCCCAGGCGGGAGGACAGGAAGCGCTCGAGGAAGCCCTCGTGAACCAGGCCCTCCACGAACTCGGGCGTGCGCTCGGACTGCGCGGCCGCCATCGCGTTGACCACCGCGCGCAGCGTGGGCGGCGCCGGCGCGCGATCGAGCAGCGCCAGCGCATACGCCAGCAGCGTCCCACCGGCCGACGGTGGCGGATTGGTCAGGATCCGGCGGTCGCGGTAGGCGACCTCCACGGGCGGGCGCTCGACCGCTTCGTAGCCGGCGAGGTCGGCCGGGCGCACCGAGCCGCCGCGAGCGCCCAGCCACTCGCACACCGCGGCCGCGATGTCTCCGCGGTAGAAAGGCTCGGCGCCATCGCGCGAGAGGCGCAGGAGGGCGTCCGAGAGCTCGGGGTTGCGCAGCACCCCGCCCTCGCGCAGGAGATGCCCGCCGGGCGCCCACAGGGCGGCACACTCGGGTGTCGAGGTGAGCAGGTTGACGAGGATCTCCGCCACGTAGGCCTGGCCGGCGTTCAGCACGACACCCTCGCGGGCGAGCTCCGCCGCCGGCAGCGCGAGATCCTCCAGCGGCACCGTCCCCCAGCGGCGCAGCGCCTCGCAGACACCGGCCGGCACGCCGTACACGCCACAGGATGCGGGGCCGATGTAGAAGACCTGCTCGGCGTCGCCGAAGGACACGTCGATCCCCCGCAGCTCCACCTCCGAGCCGTCCCCCGCGCGCGTGGGCGCCTCCACGAAGAAGTCGAGCAGGGTCGCCTCCACGCCGCCACCCGCCACGAGCATGTACCCGCCCGCGCCCAGTCCCGTGAGCAGCGCCTCGGTCACGAATGACGTGAGCATCGCCGCGATCGCCGCATCCACCGCGTTGCCCCCCGCCCTCAGCACCCGCGCACCCGCCTGCGCCGTCAGCGGATGCCCCGCCGCGACCACTCCCCGCTCAGATTCGCTCATCGCTGAGCGATACCACAGCCGCCCTCATGATGCTGAGCGGATTGGGGGGTACAAGGCGCCGCCGCCCCTGATGATGCCGAGCGGATTGGGGGGTACAAGGCGCCGCCGCCCCTGATGATGCTGAGCGGATTGGGGGGTACAAGGCGCCGCCGCCCCTGATGATGCCGAGCGGATTGGGGGGTACAAGGCGCCGCCGCCCCTGATGATGCCGAGCGGATTGGGGGGTACAAGGCGCCGCCGCCCCTGATGATGCCGAGCGGATTGGGGGGTACAAGGCGCCGCCGCCCCTGATGATGCCGAGCGGATTGGGGGGTACAAGGCGCCGCCGCCCCTGATGATGCCGAGCGGATTGGGGGGTACAAGGCGCCGCCGCCCCTGATGATGCCGAGCGGATTGGGGGGTACAAGGCGCCCCTTCTGACGTGCGTCAGCCGAGCCAGGCAAGGACGCAGTGAGCGAAGTGTGCGGCCAGCACACGAGCGAGCGAGGACGCAGCCTGGCGAAGCGCTGACGCGCGTCAGAAGCGTCAGAAGTTGGGGAGGAACTCGGGTACGTCCAACTCCTCGACGGACAGGCCGCGACGGCGAGAGCCGCCTGTGGCGGCGCTGCCAGGCGCCGGCGAGCGCTCGTCGTTGGGACGCCCAGCCGAGGCGCGCTGCGCCCTGACCTCGCCGACTGCCGGCTCTTTGAAGCGGCTGACGCTCTTGCGCCTGCCCTCGTCGCCGTAGCCGGTGGCGACCACGGTCACCCAAACCTCGTCGTCGAGCTTCTCGTCGACCATGGCGCCGAAGATGATGTTCGCGTCCGGGTGTGCGGCCTCGGAGACCGACTTGGCGGCCTCGTTGACCTCCCACAGCGAGAGGTTGATCCCGCCGGTGATCGACAGCAGGATCGAGCGCGCACCGTCCATCGAGGTTTCCAGAAGCGGCGAGGACACGGCCTGCATGGCCGCCTCGGTCGCCCGGTTCTCGCCGACGCCCATGCCGATTCCGAGCAGCGCGCTGCCGGCCTCGCTCATGATCGTGCGCACGTCCGCGAAATCGAGGTTGATGAGGCCCGGCAGGGTGACGAGGTCGGAGATGCCCTGGACTCCCTGGCGCAGGACGTCGTCGGCCACGCGGAACGCCTCGACCATGGCCGTCTGCTTGTCCAGGACTGACAGCAGGCGATTGTTGGGCACGACGATGAGCGTGTCCACCTCTTCGGCCAGCGCAGCCACACCGCGCTCGGCCTGCTCGCTACGGCGCGTGCCCTCGAAGCCGAACGGCTTGGTCACGATCGCGACCGTCAGCGCGCCTATCTCGCGCGAGATGCGAGCGACGATCGGGGCGGCTCCCGTGCCCGTGCCACCGCCGGCCCCGGCGGTGATGAAGATCATGTCCGAGCCCTTCAGGAGGGCCTTCAGGCGGTCGTAGTCCTCCATCGCCGCCTGGCGCCCGACGTTCGCATCCGAGCCCGAGCCGAGCCCGCGAGTGAGCTCGGCGCCGATGTGCAGGGTGATGTCTGCGGTCGACTGGTGCAGCGACTGGACATCCGTGTTGACGGCCACGAACTCGATCCCCTCGACCTCCGTCTCGACCATGCGGTTGACCGCGTTGACGCCCGCACCGCCCACGCCGACGACACGGATGACCGGCTGACCGACGCCCCTGGGATGGGCAGACGCGCGCACGTCCTCGCGGGCGTAGTCGTCGATCAGATTGCGGCGCACAGCCGGCGGCTCGTCCATGATGTTCTCGGGTATCTCTGAGGAGAACGCGTGGCGCAGGCGCTCCTGCGGGGAGGGGATGCGCTGCTCGTGCTGCTCGACGAGCGCCGACGAGGCCCGCAAGGCCGGGTGGGGCAGCCCGCCGTCAGGCCGCTCGGGCGCGCCCGCGGCGGCTTCGTGTCGAGGTTCGCCCGGCGCGGAGGCACCACCGGTCTGCGCGCGGACGTCCTCGCGCGGCCCGTCGAGATCCTCCGCCCTGCGGAACAGATCCGCGAGCGGGCCTTCGCGCATGCTCGCGCGTCTAGGCGCCGGCATTGGCGAGCACCTCCTGCTTGGTCAGCACCTCTTGCGCGAGCTGACGGTAGGACTGGGCAGCGACGCCGTCGGGCTCGTACTTGAGGACCGACATCCCCTTGACGGGAGCCTCGGCGAAGCGGACGGTCTTGCGGATGCGCGACGCGAACACGCGGTCGCCGAAGTTTTCCTCGAGGATCTCGATCGCCTCCTTCGCGTGGATCGTGCGCGAATCCACCAATGTGGGCAGGATACCCTCGATGTCAACGCCCGGATTGAGGTTCTCGCGGATCATCGCGAGCGTGTTCTGGAGCTGGATGAGTCCGCGCATGGACAGATACTCGCACTGGACGGGGACGATCACCTTGTCGGAGGCGGTCAGCGCGTTGATCGTCAGCAGCCCGAGGCTCGGCGGCGTGTCGATGCAGATGAAGTCGTAGTCCTCGAGGATCGGCTCGAACGCCTTCTGCAGCGAACGCTCGCGGCCGATCATCGTCGACATCGCGATCTCCGCGCCGGCGAGGTCGATGGAGGCGCACGCCACGTCGATCTCGCGCTTGCGGATGACCTCGCGGATGGACACCTTGTGGACGAGCACGTCGTACATCGACAGCTCGAGCGTGTCCGGGTCGATCCCCTGGGACATGGTCAGGTTGCCCTGCGGGTCCATGTCCACGCACAGCACGCGGTGACCCTCCTCGGCAAAGGCCGCGGCGAGGTTCAGCGTCGTCGTCGTCTTGGCCACGCCGCCCTTCTGGTTGGCGAACGCGATGACCTTGGCCTTGCCGTCCACGGTGGCTCCGATGCTCGGTTGCTGGAAAGCCGTTCCCGTGGGGTATTCGCATGCAAACGGGGGATTCCTGCATGGGAACTACGATCCCGAGATGCTGGCGAGCACGACCAAGGACTCTCGCGGCCTGGGCGAGCGTCTGCGCGAGAAGAGCGTCCTGGTGTGCGTGGGGGCGGGCGGGGTGGGCAAGACGACGACCTCGGCTGCGCTGGCGCTGGGCCTGGCACAGCAGGGGCAGCGCGTCGCGGTGGTCACCATCGACCCCGCCCGGCGCCTGGCTTCGGCACTCGGCTTGGCGGAGCTGCCATCCGAGCCGCGCCGCATCGATCCGGCGTTGCTGGCCGAGCAGGGGGTGCCCGCGGGGGGCGAGCTGTGGGCGATGATGCTCGACGCCAAGCGGACGTTCGACGAGCTGATCACGCGCCTGGCACCCGACGAGCAGGCGCGCGAGGAGATCCTCGCCAATCCGGTGTACCGCGAGCTCTCGACGGCGGTTGCCGGCTCACACGACCTGAGCGCCATCGCCAAGCTGTACGAGCTGCACGAGGAGCACGACTTCGACGTGATCGTGCTCGACACGCCCCCCTCGCGCAACGCGCTCGACTTCCTGGATGCGCCCAACCGGCTGCTGGGCTTCCTCGACGGCAGGGCCCTGCAGGTGTTCCTCAAGCCCGGCGGTCTGACCGCCCGCGTGTTCGGGCGCGGCACCGCACTCGTGTTCGCGATCTTCGCGCGTGTCACCGGCGTGGACATGCTCAGCGAGCTGTCCCGCTTCTTTCGGGCGCTCTCGGGGGTGACCGAGGGCTTCGGCGAGCGCACCCGCGCGGTCGCGAGCCTCCTGCGCGACGAACGGACGAGCTTCCTGATCGTCACCTCACCCGAGCCCGAGCCTGCCCGCGAGGCGCGCTTCCTCGCCGCGCGGCTCGCCGCCTCCGGCATGGCGGTCGGCGCCCTGATCGTCAACCGCGTGCACGTCCACGGCCTGCACGGCTTCTCTGCGCCCGAGGTGACCGAGCTGCTGGCCGGCGAGCTCGGCCAGCGCCTGGCAGCACGTGTGGCGGCGAACCTCGCCGACTTCGACGTGCTCGTGCAGCGCGACCGCGAGACGATCGAGCGCCTGTCGCGTGGGGGGAGCGCTGACGCACCCCTCCCCCCGCCGGTGCTCGTCCCGTACCTAGATGAAGATGTCCAGGATCTCCTGGGACTGGGCCGCGTCGCCCAGCATCTGCTCGACTGACTCAGCCGCCGGCGCGGGTTCGTGGGGCGCCGCCGCCGCGCTGTCGGGCGCGGGCGCGGAGGTGGACGCGGGCGCAGGCGGCGAGGAGGGTGCGGGCGCGGAGGCGGGCGCGAGCGCAGGCGGCGCGGCCAGCAGCAGATGATCGGCCAGGCCGACGAGGTCGGTGTCGAGGTGCCCGCAGATGACGTCCCTGAGCAGCGCACGCAGATGATCGGCCATGTCGCGTGCCAGCTCACGCCGGCCGATCTGTGACCGGTCCGCGTGCTCGGCCGCGGTGCCCGCCACCACTTCGCGCTCCAGCGCCAGCGCCGCCACCGTCCGCTCGGTCAGCGCCTGGCGCTGCTCGGGGGTGGCGCACAGCGCCGCGAGACGCCCCGGCAGCAGGCCGCTGGCCGGCCCCTCGGGCTCGAGCAGCACGCGCAGCGCCAGCAGGTGGTCGGTGAGCGCTTCGAACGCGCTCGCACGCTCGCAGCCGAGCTCGAAGCGCTTGAGTGCCCAGGCGAGCTCGTTGCTGTGCGGCGCGCGACGGGAGACGAGATTGCAGAAGGCGCGCAGCTCATCCTCCTGCTCGCCGGTCACCACCAGCATCCCGTGCGGGCGACCACCTGTGCCGAGTGCCAGTGCGCCCCATCTGCCGTCGGCGACGCGAGCCCACGCGAGCGCGCCAAGCGTCACCCGGCCGTCGCCGAACAGGCGCAGCGCGCGGAGCAGGTCCTTGAGCACCGCACGGCCGCGGGCGATCGCCTCCCGCGGCTCGCCTTCGCCGGCGCTGAGCACCACCACCAGGTGCTCCTGCTCGCGAACTCCGCCGGTTGCCCGCGCGGCATCGGGCAGCCCCTCGAGCACGTGCGGCTGGGCGATCGTCAGGCCCCGCGTGAGCGCGAGCTCGGGCGAGCTGATCGTGACGCCGTGCAGGGTCGCGACGATGGTGGCCTCGCCGGCCTGAGCAAGACCTGCACGCTCGAGACGGGCAAGGGCGCCACGCAGCCGCTCGGGGCGCAGCTCGAAGTCGCTCTGCTCCTCGAACACCTCCTGGAGCAGCGCCACCAGGGCGGCGTGCCCGCGAGTGCCGCTGGCGCCGCGTCCACGGTCATCGCCCACACTCGCCAGGTATCGGTCGAGCCCGTCGAAATCCTCCAGCGTGGCGGCCGCGGGGCCGTAGCTGGGCAGGCGCTGCAGGTGCGACTGGCGTTCGTCGATGAACTCGGCGGTCAGCGCCCTGTAGGCGTAGAGCACCGGCGCGCCCATCCCGGTGCCCGCCCACCTGCGGGTCCTCTGCGGCTCGAGCTCGAAGCGGACCTCGGCGCCGGAGGCCAGGGCCGCCGCGAGCAGGCCGGCTGCGTCCTCGACGAACTGCGTGAGCGCCTCGTGGAGCTGCCGTGAGTGCATGGTCCGCTCACTTCGCGTTCCTCGCGCGCCCTCCTGCCCCGCGCAGCGCCCGTTGCATCGGTCGTCCACGGGTGAGCGCCTGCAAGCACGCCCTGCGCCGGCGGCCCGGCCGGCGAGCTAAGAACCTGCTTCTAAGCCACTGCGAGGACGTCAGGCGCGGCGCGTTCGGCGCACTCGGCACCCAGCCAGTGTTCGCCGTAAGCACGCATGTCGTCGATGATCGGCAGCAGCGCGCGTCCCTTGTCCGTCAGCGCATACTCGACGCGCGGAGGCACCTCGGCGAAGGTGTGGCGTTCGACGATGCCGGCGTCCTCCAGCGCGCGCAGGCGCAGCGACAGCGTCCGCGGGCTGATCCCGGCGAGCGAACGTTCCAGCTCGCAGAAGCGAGAGCACCCTGCGGCCAGGTCACGCACGAGCAGCAGCGTCCACTTGCCGCACACGATTTCCGCGGTCATGCACACTGGGCAGGTCTCGTCAACAGCCATTCCTGCCTTTACTTTACCAACTGAAGTGTTACGACGCGGTGTTGGGCGCGACGCTCAGACGCTGGTCAACGACGGCTTGGAGCCCGCGTCGCGCTGGGACTCTGCCGAGGCGACGTCCTCCATCGTGGTCCCCCGGCGACCGTCGGCCTGCATCAGCAACTTGAAGTCGTGCGGGCTGGACGCGACGAGCATGGCGTCGTCGAAGGTCACCCGTCCGGCCTTCACGTGGCCGAACAGAGCCTGGTCGAAGGTCTGCATCCCGTAGTAGCCGCCGGAGGTGATGACCTCGACGAGCTTTCCGGTCTGAGCGGGGTCGGTGATCATGTCGCGCACCCGACCGGTCATCCGCAGGATCTCGCACACGGCCACCCGCCCACCGTCGGCGCCCGGGACGAGTCGCTGGGAGATCACACCCTTGACCGTGCCCGCGATCATGCTGCGCGCCTGGCCGTGCTGGTGCGGAGGGAAGAAGTCCAGCATGCGGTTGATCGACTCGGTGGCGTCCACGGTGTGGATCGTGGAGAGCACGAGGTGACCGGTCTCAGCCGCCGACAGAGCAGTCTGGACGGTCTCCTCGTCGCGCATCTCCCCCACCAGGATCACGTCGGGGTCCTGGCGCAGCACCCTTCTGAGCGCACGCTTGAACGAAGCCGTGTCCATGCCGACCTCGCGCTGGTTGATCACACAGCGCAGGTCTGAGTGCACGAACTCGATCGGGTCCTCGATCGTGACGATGTGCTTGCTCATCGTGTGGTTCATGTGGTCGATCATCGCCGCCAGCGTCGTTGACTTGCCCGAGCCGGTGGTCCCGGTGAGCAGCACGATCCCGCGCTCCTCCTCGGCCAGCTCACGTACGACCGGCGGCAGGGAGAGCTCGTCGATCGTGCTGATGCGGTGGGGGATCGCCCGGCAGGCCATGGAGATCAGGCCGCGCTGGCGGAAGGCGTTGATCCGGAAGCGCGCCACGTCTTTGATTTCGAAGGAGAAGTCGACCTCGTGCTCGTGGGCGAACTCGCCGAGCTTGGTCTCGTCGTTGAGCAGCGCGCGCAGCGCCGTCTCGGTGTCCTCGTCGCTCAGCGCCGGCACGCTCTCGTCCTTCGTCAGCTCGCCGTGCACGCGGTACAGGGGCGAGGAGCCGACCTTCAGGTGCAGATCCGAGCCCTCTTTCTCGACGAGCTCGCGCAGCGCCGGCATCACGTCGAACATGCCTCACTGATCGGCAGCCCCGTCCCGGGGCTTGAGCGCGAGCGTGGGCCGTGGACGGCCTACGCCACGTCGCGGAGCTTCTGCGCCTCAGCCAGCGACTGCAGCTTCTTCAGCGACTGGTTCTCGATCTGGCGGATGCGCTCGCGGGTGACGTTGAAGGTGCGCCCGACCTCGTCCAGCGTGCGGGGGTGCTCGCCGCCGAGCCCGTAGCGAAGCTCGAGCACGCGCCGTTCGCGGTAGGACAAATTCTCGAGCGCCTCGCGCAGCGCCTCCTTGGTGAGGATCTCGGCGGCGCGCTCGTAGGGCGACTCGGCGCGCTCGTCGGCGATGAACTGCCCGAACTCCGACTCCTCCTCGTCGCCGACCGGCTTCTCCAGCGAGACGGGCGCCTGGGCAGAGCGCTTGATCGAGTCGACCTCCTCGGGGTCGATCCCGGTGACGTCGGCGATCTCCTGCGCGGTGGGCTCGCGCCCGAGCTCGGTCACGAGCTTGCGCTCGGCGCGCCCGATCTTGTTGAGCTTCTCGACCACGTGCACGGGGATGCGGATCGTGCGTGCCTTGTCCGCGAGCGCCCGCGCGATCGCCTGGCGGATCCACCAGGTGGCGTACGTGGAGAACTTGAAGCCCTTGCGGTAGTCGAACTTCTCGGCCGCACGCACCAGTCCGAGCGTTCCCTCCTGGATCAGGTCGAGGAACGGGAGACCCTGGTTGCGGTAATTCTTGGCGATCGACACGACCAGCCGCAGGTTGGACTCGACCATCTTCTGCTTGGCGTCGAGGTCGCCGCGCTCGATCCGCTTGGCCAGGTTGACCTCCTCCTGGGCGGTCAGCAGCCGCACCTTCCCGATGTCCTTGAGGAACAGCTGCAGCGAGTCGGTGGTCATGTCCGGCTTCAGGTCGAGCGCGGTTTTCGCTTTGCGCCGACCGCGCTTGTCGGGCGCCCGCTCGAGCTGTGCGGAGGCGGCGATCGCCGGGTCGATGTCCTCGACGAGCTCGATCTCGGCGCGCTCGAGGAAGCCGTGCAGCTCTTCGACGTCGGCCTCGTCGAGGTCGAGCTCGGACATCGCCCTGGTTATCTCCGCGTAGGAGAGCACGCCCACCTGCTGTCCCTTGGCCAGCAGGCCCTTGACCTCATCCAGCTCCTGCAGCTCGACTACTGACATTCGTGTTTCCATTTCTTTTCAGCGATCAACGTCCGAAGACGACGGGGACTCGGGCAAGATTATGGCTGAGAAAGGCTATGTGGTCGGACATACGGCGAGGCCGCGCCGACGTTACAGACCCAGTCGGTTCTCCAGACGCTCATGCTAACGCGTCGCAGTGATGTTGGGCCGCTTTTTGCTGATGTGCCTGCAGCGCGCCATTAAGCAATCATGTGCCGATGAGCGCCCCGAACGGCAGCCAGGGTGAGCACGACGCGCCGGCTGAGGCCAGCGTGCTCGCCAACCTCCCTCGCACTCGCCCGCAGCGATCGAGCCCGCGGCGAGCGGCTGCCCGCGCGGCGGCGAGCGCGACCGATACCGCCGCTGCCCCCGCGCCGGCGCCCGCCGCCACGAACGGCCACGCGAACGGTCGCGCGGGAACAGGCGCCAAGGGTGCCGGCCGGGCGCGCGGCCGCACGGGCACGGCCAAACGGCCAGCCAAGGCGCGCACCGCGCCCGAGCCCTCACGCGCTCGCACCTCCCGCCCGCGCGCGGCGAGCGCACCGGCCGAGCCGGCGCCCAGGCAGGGCTTCGACTGCGAGGGCGAACGCGCGAGCAGGACCGTCCATCCGCCGGGTGGCGCCGAGCTCGTCACCTCGGTCGTGGAGATCGTGGGCGAGCTCGCCAAGACGGGCCTGTCGACGGGTGAGCGGCTGCTGAAGGATGCGCTCTCCCGTCTGCCGCTCTCCTGAGCGCCGCCCGCGGCCGTCCGGGGGCGGGGTTTGTATACTGCCGCGCAACGCCGAACCGCCGCGGCTCAGGCCGGGGCGGGCGGGGGACCCAATGCGGATCGAGTGGATCCGCTGGGGCGAATCGGTCCGGCAGGACCGTAGCGCCGCACATCAGTGCCGCGCGAGCCCGTCAGCTCACCCCGTAGGCGCTAGAGACAATGCGAATGGCACTGAGGACATACACGGTCGTGCTCGTCCTGCTCGCGGTGGCGGGCGGCCCGGCGACGGCGGCTTTCGGTGCCACCGGTGGCACCTCGGGCGGCTCGGCCGCAGCGGCTTCGAGCACGCCTGGCACGCCCGCGACGGGGAGCGCCATCGCCACGTGGTTCGGCCCGGGCCTGTATGGCAAACAGACCGCCTGCGGCCAGACCCTCACGAAGGCGGTGGTGGGCGTCGCCAATCGCACGCTCCCGTGTGGCACGCTCGTGGATGTGACCTACGCCGGCCGCAGCGTGACGGTGCCGGTGCTCGACCGCGGTCCGTACGGACATGGCGCGAGCTGGGATCTGACGGCCGGCGCGGCGGAAGCGCTCGGCGTCACCGAAACCGTCCGCGTGGTCACCCACATCGTGGGCAAGGTAGCCAACACCCCCACGCTCGGCCTCCCGCCGAGCGCATCGAGCACCGCCTCCTCGGGCGGCGCGCTAGCGGGCTGAGAATCCCGCTCGGGCCGCCGCTCGGGCCGCGTACAGCCCGAGGTCGGCGTGCGCAGCCAGCGCTGCCGCCTGACGCCCGTTCTCGGGGCACACGGCCGTGCCGATGGCCACGTACAGCGCGGACCGGGACCGGCCCGCGCTGTAGGAGGCCGCGTCCGCCAGCCGCTGCGCCAACCGCTCGGCGCGGGCCCTGTCCAGCCTCGGCGCCACCAGCCAGCATCTCCCGGGCCGCTCGCGCGTCAGCGAGCCGGTCGCCTCGAGCGCGTCGCCGAGCACGTCCTCCATGCGAGCCGCGAGGCTCGAGAGCTCCTCGGGGGGCTCCTCGCGGCGCAGGCGCTCGAGCTCGAGCAGCTCGACCAGAAGCACTGCGAACGGCAGGCCATCCCGCTCGAAGCGCGCGAGCTGTGCGCTGATCGACCGGGTCCACGCGGCCGGCCCTTCATCGCGGCGAGGGCCGTGGGGCTCCTCCCGCCGATCGTGGATCTCGATCTCCGCACCCGCCGCGCGGATCGCCTCTGCGACGGGCCGCTCGCGCGTGTGCGCCGGCGCCTCCCATCCGGGCGCTCGCTCGCTCGACCCGGGCGAGGGCACGCTCGCGCGCGCGGGAGCGGGCACACGCGCGCGCTCCTCGTCCACGATCACCGGCCCGCCGGCTGCGGCGGCGACCCCGTCGCGGTGCCCACCCACGACCCGCCCCTGCGCCATCGGCTCCTCGCGACCCACGCCCGCTCGCGCGCCCGCATGCGCGGGTGCTGCGTCGATGGCGGCGGCCAGCATGGCCGAGCACACGTGGGCGAGGCGATCGCCGAGCTCCCCAAGCAACCGTGGGACCGAGCGATCGAACAGCGGCCGCCGCAGGTCGTCGAGCAGCGCCTCCCACAGCACGCCGCGCAGCGCCTCCACCCCATCGACGAGCTCAACCGCGTCGCGGGCGCCGCAGATCTCCCAGAGCAGACGCGCGACGGGGGCGCCCTCACGAGCGCTCGGCGTTCCGCGTCCCACCAGGCGCTCGAGCTCGGCGTCGGACCGCACCGCCCGCAGCACCTGAGCGCACAGGGCGGGGGCCTCGCGCGCCAGCTCCTCGACGGGGACCTCGCCGATCGCCGCCGCCGGTCGCGAGACGATCAGCGCCAGCGCCCAGCCGCGGGCGAGCTCCTCGCCCCGTGCCAGCAGCCCATCCACGGAGAGCTCGGCGATGGGCCTGGCGCGCGGAGTCAGGTGTGGATGCGGACGCTCGGCCACATCTGTTGGATAGCAGCACGCGGGGACGTCATCCCCACGGCCGGCGGCCCGGGATAGCCTGCCTGGCGGTGCGCAGCCTGAAGCCAACCCGGGGCCGTCGCGCGCGCGCGGTGATCGCCGACCTCAGGGACTCGACCTCGCTCGACCCGGACACCGGCAAGGTGCGCTCGGTGCAGCGAGCGGACCTGGTGATCGAGGCGGCCGCGCTCGCGGAGATCTGGACGCCGGCCCATCTGGAGCGACTGGCGCGAACCTACTGGCGGTTCCTCACGCGCGTCACGCTGGGGATGATTCGCGTCATCTACAGCGAGCAGGAACGCTCGGTGGTGTTGCTGGCAAGGCCGTTGAAGCTGCTCACCTTCCAGGCTCCCGAATACGAGATCGACGCCACCCGCGGGCTGGTGCGCTGGCGCATCGCGCGCGGCCTGCTGGTGTCCAGGCGTGGACACGACGGCGGCGGCTACCTGCAGATCGAAGTCCGCAGGAGCCCCGGCCCGGACGCCGAGCATGCGTGTCTGCAGGTCGAGGTCGCCGTCGCGAACTTCTACCCCTCGATCGCCTCGAAACTCGGCCGCCGGCTGTACACCGCGACCCAGTCGCGCATCCACGTGATCGTCACCTACGGGTTCCTGCGCTCGCTCGCACGACTGGACCTCGCGGAGTCGCGTGTCGGCCGTCTCAGCGGCTGAGCGCTGAAGGCGTCACTTCGATTCCTTCTGTTCAAGTTTTTTGAACGCCTTCGCTTCCGCGGCTTCTTCCTGGGCGAACTTCTTCCGGGCCGCTTCTTCGGCGGCGTCACCGTGCTTGGGCGTGGAGCCCTTGCCCTGCGGCTTGGACTTCTTCGCTCCCGATGTCGTGCCGCCTGCAGAGCCCTTCTTGCCCTTCCCCGAGGTCTTGCCGGCATGCCCGGAGCCCTTCTTGCCCTTCCCCGAGCTCTTTTCGCCTTGGCTGCAGCGGCAGCCGCCGCCGCGGCCTGTGCGTTCCTCCTGGCGGCTTCCTCGGTCTTCTTCGCTTCCGCCTCGGACGCCGCTTCGGCAGCAGCTTCGCGCTTTTTCGCTTCCGCTTCCCCGCCTTCTTCTCCGCTGGTCGACGATTCAGCGCCGGTGGAGGCTTCAGCGCTCTGTTCTCCCTTCCCGGATTCGCCGGAGGAGCTGCCGCCGCAGCCGGCGAGCACGGCCGCGAGCGCCGCCACGAGCAGGCATAGGAGCAGCGTCCGCAAGACGGCGCCGCGGTCCTTCGCGGGAGGTGCGGGCTTGTGCTGATTCATTCGCTGGTGTGCGTCTGTGGAGGCGCTTCGGTCTGCGGTCCGGCGCGCTGACTGTTCGCCTGCGCCTGGCTCTGCGTGGACGCCGCTCGCTTCTTCTTCGCTTCCGCTTCAGCGAGCGCCTGGCGCTCCTTCTTGGCTTCCGCTTCGAGCTGTGCCGTTCGTTTCTTGGCGTTCGCTTCCGCGAGCAGTTCCTTCTGCTTGGCTTCTTTGGTCGCGCGTTCTTCCTTCTTCTTCGCCCTGGCCGCCGCGAGCGCTTCGGTCCGCTTGGCGTTTGCTTCCGCGGCTTCTTCTCGTTTTTTGGCTTCTATCTTCGACAGCAGTTCACGGTCTTCGGCGACTTCCACGGCTTCCTGTTTCTTCTGGGCCGCTTCTTCGCTCTGTTCAACCTCCGCCGCGGTGCGCTTTTCCGCTTTGGAGCCACCGCCCGAGCCGGTTCCACAGCCGGTGATGGCGCACCCACAAGCCACGGTGATGAGGCAGGGCAGCGCTGTACGAAGAACTCTACGACCTTTCACCGGATCACATACGCAAGCTAGCAGCCGTTAAGGGCCCGCTCAAGCGGTGCAGGTGGATGCACACGACGTCGCGCCGCACGAGCTGATGAGCCCGCGAGCTGTCTAGAAGCGCTCACCGCCGACCGCGCGCAGCTTGGCGCGGTCGTGGGTGGCCCTGATGCGCCTGATGGTGCCGGTGCGAGCACGCGTCACCAGCGATTCGGTGCTGGCGCCGCCGGCGCTCGGGTAGCGCACGCCCTGCAGCACATCGCCGTCGGTGATTCCCGTCGCCGAGAAGAACACGTCCTCGCCCGCCACCAGGTCGTCACGATCGAGCACCCGCTCGAGGTCGTAGCCCGCCTCGAGCGCGGCGGCGCGCTCGGCCTCGTCGCGGGGCCACAGCCGCCCCAGGAGCTGCCCGCCCACGCACTTGACGGCCGCCGCCGAGATGACCCCCTCGGGCGTGCCGCCGATCCCCCACAGCAGGTCGACCCGCGAGCGCTCGGTGACGGCCAGCAGAGCGGCGGAGACGTCCCCGTGCAGGATCAGCCGCACGCTGGCACCGGCGGCGCGAATCGCGGCGATGCCCTCCTCGTGACGGGGACGGTCGAGCACCACCACCGCCACGTCGCCGACGGGACAGCCCCTGCGCTCGGCCACGAGCTGCACCGTCTCGCCCAGCGGGCGGTCGAGGTCGAGCAGGTCGGCGATCTCGGGGGCGCCGGCCATCTTCTCCATGTACACGCATGGCCCCGGGTCGAACATCGTCCCGCGCGCGGACAGCGCGATCACGGCGAGCGCGCTGGGCATCCCCTGCGCGGCCAGCGTGGTGCCCTCGAGCGGGTCCACCGCGATGTTGACGTGCGGCGGGGACCCGTCGCCGATGCGCTCGCCGTTGTAGAGCATCGGCGCCTCGTCCTTCTCGCCCTCCCCGATCACCACCACGCCATCCATCTGCACCGACTGCAGCATGTAGCGCATGCCGTCGACCGCAGCCTGGTCGGCGGCCTCCTTGTCGCCCATGCCGACCAGGGGCGCCGCCGCCAGGGCGGCGGCCTCGGTGACGCGCACGAGCTCCAGGGCGAGGTTTCGGTCGGGCAGCGCCTGTTGGCGATCTGAGCTCATGTGTCCTCGTGCTCCATCAGCCGTGCGGGCGGACCCACCATCGTCCCCCCCGCCGGCACGTCCTTGGTCACCACCGTTCCCGCGCCGATGCGGGCGCCCCGCCCGATGCGCAGGGTGCGCCCGCGAGGCGCGATGACGACAGCGTTGGCGCCGATTTTGACATCGTCCTCGATGATGATCCTAGACGGGGGCCCGGAAAACGCTCGCCCGTCCGCCGAGCCCTCCTCGCCGGACGCCGTGGACGAAGGGGCGGCCCGGATCCTGCGCCCGGCGGACAGGGTCACGTTGTGCCAGATTTTGACCCGCTCGCCGATCTCGCAGCTCCCCGTGACCACGATCCCGATGCTGTTGTGACCGAGGTGGATGTCCGGGCTCACGGTTGCCACCGGCGCGAGCGAGTTGTGGTACAGGAGCGTGTTCACCTGCTTGAGCGAGAACGCGAGCATCCAGTGGCCGCGCTTGCGCAGGGCGATCGAGGTCAGCCACAACCGTTCGGGGCTGAACACCCAGAACCTGCTCAGCCAGCGCTTGAACACCTGGAGCCGTGCGTGGGTCATGAGGCGGAGAGCCTACGACAGCGCCGCTGCCACTACGATCCTGCCGTGAGCGAAGACCCCGTGGGCGCGATCCGCGCTCACACCGCGACGATCAAGGAGCCGAGGTGTCTCAGATAGGTTTCGTCGGGCTGGGCAAGATGGGCGGCAACATGGTTCACCGCATCCGACGCGACTCCGACCACGAGGTGGTCGCGTTCGACTTCGACGCCAAGGCGGTCAAACAGGCGGTCCGCAACGGCGCGGCCGGCGCCGACTCGCTCAAGAGCCTGGTCAGGCAACTGGACGCACCGCGCATGATCTGGCTCATGGTGCCGGCGGGCGGCCCGACCCAGGAGACGGTGGACAGGCTCGCCAAGCTGCTCGATCGCGGCGACATGATCATCGACGGCGGCAACTCGCAGTGGACGGACGACAAGCGCCGCGCGGCGGAACTGAGACGCGCGGGCATCGAATACGTCGACGTGGGCACCTCCGGCGGCGTGTGGGGGCTGGAGGTGGGCTATTGCATGATGGTCGGCGGCCCGCCCAAAGCGGTCAAGCGACTGGCCCCGATCCTTGACGTGCTGGCGCCGGCGACCAACGAGCAGAGCCGCCAGGCGATCGGCCCGCGAGGATGGCTGCGCTTCGGCCCGTCGGGCGCGGGCCACTACGTGAAGATGGTCCACAACGGCGTCGAGTACGGCCTGATGCAGGCCTACGCAGAGGGCTTTGACGTGTTCGACAAGTGCGAGTACGAGCTCGACAACGCCAAGATCGCGCACCTGTGGGGGCAGGGCTCGGTGGTGCGCTCGTGGCTGTGCGAACTGGCAGCGCGCGCGTTCGAGCTCGACGGCAACGAGCTCGAAGCGATCGAGGGCTACACCGAGGACTCGGGCGAGGGGCGCTGGACGATCGCCGACGCCACCGCCCACGACGTGCCCACGCCGGTGATCACCGCCTCGCTGTACGCGCGCATGCGCTCGCGCGGCAACGGCGACTTCGCCGACCGCGTGCTCGCTGCCCTGCGCAACCAGTTCGGGGGCCACGCCGTCAAGGCCGCCCCCAAGAAGTGATGGCGACCGCGGCGAGCACCGAGTCCGAGAACCCACTGACGGCCGGGCTCGAGCGCCTGCCCGTCGCGCCCACCACGCTTGTCATCTTCGGCGCCACGGGAGATCTCGCCCGGCGCAAACTGCTGCCGGCGCTGTACAACCTCGCGCACGACGGGGCGCTGCCGGAGCGCTTTCACCTGGTGGGGGTGGCGCGCAAGGAGAAAGCGCACGAGGACTACCGGAGGGAGTGCGAGGAGGCCATCCGCCGGTTCTCCCGGCGCACGCCCGATGAGAACGTGCTCGCGGGCCTGCTGGAGAACGTCAGGTACGTGCCGGGGACGTTCGACGACGACGCCGTGTACGCCACGCTGGGCAAGGAGCTGGACGACTTCGAGACGCGGGCCGGCGAACCGCTCAACCGCGCGTTCTACCTGTCCACCGCGCCCAGCTTCTTCCCGGTGATCGTCGAGGAGCTCGGCAGCAGCGAACTCGACCACCACGACGGCGCCGAGGTGCGGGTGATCATCGAGAAGCCGTTCGGGACCACACTGCAGGAGGCGCGCGAGCTCAACCGCCGGGTGCTGGCGATCTTCGACGAGGCCCAGGTGTTCCGCATCGACCACTACCTGGGCAAGGAGACGGTGCAGAACATGATGGCGTTCCGCTTCGCCAACGGCATGTTCGAGCCGCTGTGGAACCGCAACTACATCGACAGCGTCCAGATCACCGCCGCCGAGGATCTCGGCATCGGCACCCGCGCCGACTACTACGACTCCTCCGGCGCGCTGCGCGACCTGATCCAGAACCACATGCTGCAGCTGCTGTGCCACGTGGCGATGGAGCCACCCGTGAGCTTCACCGCCGAAGATGTCCGCAACGAGAAGGTCAAGGTGCTGCACGCGATCCCGCAGCTGAGCGCACAGGACATCCCGCACATGGCGGTGCGCGCACAGTACGGTCCCGGCCACGCCGGCGGCGAGGACGTGCCCGGATACCTGGAAGAGGAGGGCGTGCCCAAGGGCTCCATCACCGAGACCTACGCGGCGCTGCGCCTGGAAGTCAACAACTGGCGCTGGGCGGGCGTGCCCTTCTACCTGCGCACCGGCAAGCGCCTGGCGCGCAAGATCACAGAGATCGCCGTCACGCTCAAGCCCGTTCCACACCTGGCCTTCAGCCAGGACGGCTCGCTGGGCGTGCAGCCCAACCAGCTCGTGCTCACGCTGCAGCCCAACGAGGGCGTGTCCCTGCGCCTGGGCGCCAAGATCCCGGGCACGCGCATGATCATCCGCCCGGTCAACATGGAGTTCCTGTACGGCACGGCCTTCCTGTCGCAGTCGCCGGAGGCCTACGAGCGCCTGATCACCGACGCCATGCGCGGCGACGCCACGCTGTTCACGCGCAACGACGAGGTCGAGGCGCAGTGGCGCATCTGCGACCCGATCGTCAAATACTGGAATCCCGCGAACCCGGACACACCCCGGCCGGTGCCGTCCTATGAAGCGGGCTCGCAGGGACCGGAGGAGGCGGACGCCCTGCTGCGCGAGGGCGATCGCTGGCGCGCCATCTGATGAGCGCGCTCCGCCTCGCCGCGCACGGCGCCCGCCCCGAGACCGCGACCGCCCTGCACGCCGGCGGCTGGGCGCGATGAGCGCCACCAGCGACGCCGTGTGGAGCGCCCAGGGCACCACGCCGGACGCGATCGAAGCTGCCCTGCGCGACCTGCTCGCCCAACGCCACGCCGAAAACGGCAACTTCGTCCCCGCGCGGGTGCTCAACATGATCGCGTTCGTGGACCGCGAGTGGAGCGGGGAGATCGCCAACCGCCTGCGTGGCGTCGGGCGCTACCACGCCTCGCGCCTGCTGGTGCTCTCCTACGAGCCGAGCCGCGAGCGCCTGGACGCACGCGTGATGATCGCCTCCGAAGGCGAGCCCGCCCCGGGCGAGTTGGCGCTGCTGCGCGAGACGGTCGTGGTGGAGATCGGCGACCGCCACCTCGACGACCTGCTGACGATCGCCGATCCGCTGGTGGTGACCGACCTGCCCACGCTGCTGTGGTCCCCCCACGGCCACGAGGAGATCGTGGAGGAGCTGCTGAAGATGAGCCAGGCCGTCCTGCTGGACTCGGTCGAGGAGCCCCTCGCGCGCGAGGCGCTCAATCGCGCCTGGGCGCTGTCGAGCGAGGCCTACGTCGTCGATCTCGCGTGGCTGCGATCGACCCCCTGGCGCGAGCGCGTGGCGGCGACCTTCGACCCCGCGCCGCTGCGCGCCGAGCTGACCCAGATGACCGGCGTGAACGTGCGCCACCACCCCGCCTCGACCGTGGCCGCGACCTTGATGGTCGGCTGGCTGGCCTCGCGCCTGGGCTGGCAGGCGGGGCCGCTGGCAGCCCACCAGGACGCCCTCGACGGACACGCCCGCGCCGGCGAGCACGACGTGGCCGTCCACCTGGAGGTCGCTCCCGAGCTGCAGGTCCCCGGCCTGCAGAGCGTGGAGCTCGAGACCGCATCGGGCCTGCGCGTGAACCTCAGCCGCGGGACCGGCGGTCTGCGCGCACGCCTGCGCGACGGCAGCGGCGGCGAGGAGCGCGAATGGACGATACCCGGCGCCTCACGCGGGGAGACGGGAGTGCTCGGCGAGGGCATCCGCCAGGCGCTGCTCCGCGACCCGACATACGTGCCCGCGCTGGAGTCGGCGCGGGCGATGCTGCCATGAGGCGGGTGCGGACCATCGTCCTCGCCGGCGCGCCATCGCTCGTGCGGGCGATGCTGCGATGACCCGCCTGACCGGCTGCAAGGACGCCGAGACGGTCGCTCGGCGGGCCGCCACCCACATCGCGCGCCAGCTCGCGCTGGCCCGCGAGCAGCGAGGCGTCGCCCACCTGGCGCTCAGCGGCGGGAACACGCCGCTGAGCGCCTACGAGCTGCTGGGCGCAGCCCCCCAGGCGCTGGCCGAGGTCGAGCTGTGGTTCGCGGATGAGCGCTGCGTCGCACCCGACGATCCGGAGAGCAACTACCTGCTCGTCGCCGACACGCTGCTCGCCTCCGCCGCGATCCCGCCCGGGCGCGTGCACCGCATGCAGGGCGAGGCGGGCCCCGACGAGGGCGCGCGCCGCTACGCGAGCGAGCTCTCGCAAGCGCTGGTGGATGCCGACGGGGATCACACCGACCCCTCCGGGCTGCCGCTGCTCGACGTGATCGTGCTCGGCATCGGCCCGGACGGCCACGTCGCGTCGCTGTTCCCGGGGGCCGCCACGCTGGACGCTGACGAACACGCTCTGTGCCTCGGTGTGAGCGACTCGCCCAAGCCTCCGCCGGAGCGGATCACGCTGAGCCTCGCGGTGCTCCGCGCCGCGCGCGAGTGCGTGCTGCTGGTGACCGGCGCGGGCAAGGCGGACGCGCTGGCAGCGATGCTCGGCGAGCCCAGCCGCCATGTGCCGGCGAGCCTGCTCAGGCGAGAGCGTCTGACGGTGTTCGCCGACGACGCCGCCGCACCGGGGGCGCCGCGCGCGTGAGCGGCCCCGGCGCGCACCCGCGCGAAGCCGCCACGAGAGGCGCGGCAACGGCCGGGGTCCGGCCGTGAGCGACGGTCGCGAGCTCATGCTCGTGCGCCACGCCGAGACCGAGTGGAGCCGCGACGGGCGCCACACCGGGCGCACCGATCTGCCGCTCACACCCGCCGGGCGCGACGTCGCGCGCGCGCTCGCCGAGCGCCTGCGCGCGTGGCGCTTTCAGGTGGTGCTCGTGAGCCCTTCCACCCGCGCGCGCGAAACCTGCGAGCTGTGCGGACTGGCCGGCGAGGCGCAGGTGCGCCCGGACCTGCTCGAGTGGGACTACGGCGAGTACGAGGGACTGACGACCGCGCAGATCCGCGCCGCCAGGCCCGACTGGCTGCTGTGGCGCGACGGCTGCCCCGGCGGCGAGAGCCCCGCGCAGGTGGGAGCGCGGGCCGACCGCGTGCTCGGCGAGCTCGCCGCCGGCGAGGGGAACGCGGCGGTGTTCTCGCACGGGCACATGCTGCGCGTGCTCGGCGCCCGCTGGATCGCCCTCGGCCCGGAGAACGGGGGGCGCCTGGGGCTCTCCACGGCGGCCATCTCGGTGCTCGGCTTCGAGCGCGAGACGCAGGTCATCGCGCGCTGGAACGACACCGGCGCTTAGCACCCGCTGCCCGCGGGCATGTGTCCCGTAGGCGCTCCGCGGACGCCGTCCTGTTGAGACGGTGTAACGGACGGCGCGCATCCGCGACCAATAGTTCTAGAGTGACGCAGCACAGCCGGTCATGGCAGCCCGCGCGGAAAAGATCTCCTCTCCCACCCCGGACGCCGCGCAGGCGCTCGCCGCGATGGACGCCGCCCGCGCGGGCACGCTGGCGCTGGTGGCCGACCTCGACGACGCGCAGCTCGAGCGCGTTCACTCGCCGATCATGAGCCCGCTCGTGTGGGACCTCGGCCACATAGCCGCGTATGAGGATCTGTGGCTGGCCCACCGCTACGGCGGGCTGGCGCTGCTGCGCCCGGAGCTCGCCCACCTGTACGACGCCTTCGAGACGCCGCGCGCGGTGCGCGGCGAGATCGAGGCGCTGGGCCCGGCGGATGCCAAGGAGTACATGGCGACGGTCAGCGCGCGCACCGAGCGGGTCCTGTGCGAGCGCGGCGTGGGCGACGGCGTGCTGTGCGAGATGGTGCTTCGCCACGAGCTCCAGCACGCCGAGACGATGCGCCAGACGATGGCCATCGCCGGCCTGCTGTCCAGCGCCGAGCAGGGGCGCCGCGACGCGCCGCTGGGGCCGTCCGAGGACACGGAGGGCTGGCTCGAGGTTCCCGCCGGGGAGTTCGCCATGGGCGCGCCCGCCGAGGGCTTCGCCTATGACAACGAGCGCCCGCGCCACACCGTCGAGTTGGGGACGTTCGCGCTCGCGCGTCGCCCCGTGAGCAACGGCAGCTGGATGCGCTTCAGCGAGGGCGGTGGCTATGAGCGGCGCGAGTGGTGGTCGCGGGAGGGCTGGGCGTGGAAGGAGGAGCACGACATCACCCATCATGCGAGCATCGCCGCAGGCCACCCGCAGGCGCCTGCGTGCCATGTCTCCTGGTTCGAGGCCGACGCCTTCGCACGCGCGCACGATGCGCGCCTACCCGACGAGGCGGAGTGGGAGAGGGCGATGACCTGGACCCAGCGGACGAGCGCCGGCGCTCACCGTACGGCGGGCGGTCAGACGGTGGACGGACTCGCGGGCGTGGGCCGTGTATGGGAGTGGACCCGCACGCACTTCCACGGCTACCCGGGTTTCGCCCCATACCCCTACCGCGAGTACTCGCAGGTGTTCTTCGGCGAGGACTACCGCGTGCTGCGAGGCGGCTCGTGGGCGACGCATCCGCGCGTGGCGACGCTCACGTTCCGCAACTGGGATCTGCCGCAGCGGCGTCAGATCTTCGCGGGCGTGCGCCTTACGAGGGACGTGCGATGACCCCCACCGGCTCGCGGCAGCCGCTCGCGCATGCGAGCATCCGCATCGACTCCCACCTCGACGGCACGAGCGAGCGCTCGCTGGCCGACGACGTCCTGGACGGCCTCACGCGTCCCTTCAAGGAGCTGCCCCCCAAGCACTTCTACGACGCGCGCGGCGCCGAGCTGTTCGACCGGATCTGCGAGCTGCCGGAGTACTACCCCACGCGTGCCGAGCGCGCGATCCTGGAGCAGCAGGCCGACGTGCTGGCGGAGCTCACCGGCGCGGTCGAGCTGGTGGAGCTGGGCTCGGGCACGGCCGCGAAGACGCGGGTCCTGCTCGACGCGCTGCAGGCGGCGGGCACGCTCGAGCGCTACATCCCCGTGGACGTCACCGAGAGCATGGTGCGCGACTGCGCCGAGGCGCTCACCAATGAGTACCCGGGGCTGCGCGTGCACGGCGTGATCGGCGACTTCGAGCGCCACCTCGACTGCGTTCCGCCCGCCGGGGGGACACGCATCGTGGCGTTCCTCGGCGGCACCATCGGCAACTTCCCGCCCGGCAGCCGGCGGCGCGTGCTGCGCCAGATCGCGCGCCTGCTCGGTCCATCCGACCACCTGCTGATGGGCACCGACCTGGTCAAGGACCCGAGCGTGCTGGAGGCCGCATACGACGACTCGCAGGGCGTCACCGCCGAGTTCAACCGCAACGTGCTGTGCGTGCTCAACCGCGAGCTGCAGGCGGACTTCGATCCGGAGGACTTCGAGCACGTGGCCCTGTTCGACGAGCAGAACGAGTGGATCGAGATGCGACTGCGGGCGCGCCGCGAGCACACCACGCTGGTGCGCGACCTCGACCTTCCGGTGCACTTCGACGCGGGGGAGGAGCTGCGCACGGAGATCAGCGCCAAGTTCACGCGTGAACGGCTCGAGGGCGACCTCCACGCCTCCGGCCTGGAGCTCGCCCGCTGGCTGACCGATCCAGACGGGCTGTTCGCGTTGTCGCTCTCGCGCCTGTCCAGGTAGGCTGCGCGGCGTGAACATCGAGGGATCGGCGGCGATCGTCACGGGCGGCGCGTCCGGATTGGGCGAGGCGACCGTGCGCGAGCTGCACGCGCGCGGAGCGCTGGTGACGATCGCGGACGTCAACGCCGAGAATGGCCAGGCGCTGGCAGCGGAGCTGGGTTTGGAGTTCGTCGCATGCGACGTCCGCGAGGAGGCCCAGGTGCAGGCGGCGGTCGAGCGCGCGGCGGCCGCGGAGGGCGGGCTGCGCATCGCCGTCTTCTGCGCCGGCACCGGCTGGGCTCAGAAGGTGGCGAGCTCGAAGGGGCCGCACCCGCTGATGCCCTTCGAGACGATCGTCTCGATCAACCTGATCGGCACGTTCAACGCGCTGCGCCTGGCCGCGAACGCGATGATCGCCAACGAGCCGGGCGAGGACGGCGAACGCGGCGCGTGCGTGCAGACAGCGTCGATCGCCGCCTTCGACGGCCAGGTCGGCCAGATCGCCTACTCGGCTTCCAAGGGCGGCGTGGTCGGCATGACCCTGCCCGCCGCACGCGACCTGTCCCAGTACGGGATTCGCGTGAACACGATCGCGCCTGGCCTGTTCGACACGCCGCTGCTGGCCGCGCTCCCGGAGGAGGCGCGACAGAAACTGGGCGCCGGCGTCCCCTATCCGCAGCGCCTCGGGCAGCCCGCCGAGTACGCCCAGCTCGCCTGCCACATCCTCGAGAACCGCATGCTCAACGGCGAGACCATCCGTCTCGACGGCGGGCTGCGGATGGCGCCCCGCTAGCCCTCTTCGAGCGCACGCCCCGCTAGGCGCCGCGAGGGCGCGCTCACTCCTCCTGGACTGCCGGCACTGCGCGCGATCCCCGCGAGCAGCGCGAGCGCACGGCGTTGCGCATGCCGGCGCGCAGGCGTGTGCCATCGAGGATCGAGGCGAGCGCCAGTTCGGCGCTGCCGCGCAGCCTGTGGCCGTTGACCATGTTGGTTGCTCCCACGCGGTAGTAGTACAGGCCCCACAGCCGCTTGCGACGCCGAAAGCGCGTCAACGCCGGGGCGGAGGCGAGCTGCGCGGCGAACTCCTCGCTGCTCACCGGATCCTGACCCCGGGCGCGGCGCTTCTGGTTCTCGGTCAGGCGCAGGGCGTTCTGGCGCTGGTCCCAGAAGTGCGCGAGCTGGACCGACCCGGCGCGCTTGCGGTAGTAGACGAGCGGCTCGGGGATGCACACGACCACGCCGCGGTAGGCCATGCGGCACACGAAGTTGACGTCGTCCAGCGAGCCGTACTCGGTGGAGTAGCCGCCGATCGCCGTGAACTGCGCGCGGGGATACAGGATCGACGAATGCAGGACCACCAGCTTGCTGCCCTTCGCCATCGCCGCGTCGTACTGCTCCTCGGTCGTCGGGCCGATCGGCGCCGGGGAGATGACGCGCTTGGCGTCGTTCATGTTGTAGCCGTGGGCGCCCAGCACCGCGATCGGCTGGCGCCCCTTCCATTCGCGCAGGAAGCCCAGCTGGCGCTCGAGCTTCCCCGGCGCCCACACGTCGTCGGAGTCGCACACCGCGATCCACTCGCCCTGGGCAGCCGCCACGCCGTGGTTGCGCGCCGCCGCGGCGCCCGAGCGGCCCGGGAGGCGCAGGTAGCGAACGCTCACGCCGCGGGCGTGGCGCTCGATGAACTCGCCCACGAACCGCTCGGTGCCGTCGTCGGAGCCGTCGTCGCACACCACCACCTCGGCGGGCGGCAGCGTCTGGCCGACGATCGAGGTGAGCGCGTCGCCGATGCGAGCGAGGTCGTTGAACGTGGGGATGACGACCGAGACAGACGGGCTGTCGAGCTCAGTCATCGCGCCGTCCGCTCACTCCGCCCCGCCCGGCGCCTGCCATGGCGGCGCCTCACCGATGAGCGCGACGAGCCGCTCGGTGTCCTCGCGGAAGTGCTCGCGCAGGCGCGCGAGCGTCTCGGGGCTCGGCTTGGCGTTGGCCTTGATCTCGTTCGGTGGATGCCGCCGGTTCCAGCGCGCGGCGCGGACGGTCAGGCGCTCGTACGGGCGGGCGATGCGCCGCCGTGGCGCCGGCGGTACGGCGTGCCAGAGCGCTCGCGCGGAGGAGTTGCCCGCGAGCGCGCGGCGGACCCCCTGCGGGCTCACGGGAGAGGACGGGCTCAGCCACGACGAGGGGCTCCTCCAGGAGAACCCGCGCAGGATCTTGCCCGTGCGAAAGCGCTTGTCGAGGTTCTCGGGCGCGAAGTCGGCGCGCACGCCGATGAACTCCTCGACGCGAGCGAGGAGCGCTACGGGAGCGCTGGCGAGCTCGCTGGTGAAGACGACGAGCACCTGCTCGGCGGGAAACACGTCGAAGTAACCACCGAGGATGCGGCCGTACTCGCTCCAGGCGACATAGCCCCGATTGTCCTTGCGCTCTTCCGGGTCGCGGCGCGCGCGTTCGAGCACATCGGACCGCAACAGCTCATCGATGGCTGCGTCGAAGGACTGGCGCTCGCGGCCGAGCATGACCGCCATGCGGTGATGGGAGAGCGCGCGCTCGACCGGGTCGCGCAGGCAGGCGATCAGCCGCACGTCCGGTAGACGCTCGCGCATCCGCAGCGGCACGGTGCGCTCGTCATAGCCGTTCCTGACGGCGTCCCCGGCGGTGGACTTGAAGACGCCTCCAACCATGTACTGCGGGGTGACCGTGCCCCACTTGCGGGCGGGGTCGGCGGCGGGACCCTCGAAGCGGTGACGCGTGAGATCGTCAAGGTAGGCCGTCCAGCCGCGCGCGTACACGGCGTCGTGGCTGAAGAACTGCTCCTCCTTGCCGCTCGGCAGAGACACCTCCGGGTGGTGTCTGAGGTACTCGAACAGCGAGGTCGTGCCGGCCTTGGGCGCGCCGATGACGATGAAGTCCAGTATGTCCTTGTCTGCTTGCATCGTGCTCGCAGGGCCAACCTCAGACGCCGTCATACCCCCACAGGCTCACGAGATCGCGGCCGAGGTAGTCGCTCAGAGCCTCGACCTCGGGCTTGAAGCGCCGACGCAGCTCGAGCATCAGCCGCTCGTCGGGCGCCGATGGCTGGGTGTACACGAGGTGCTTCCACAGCACCTGCGCGCGGCGGGGGGCGAGCGTGGCGACGGCGCGCACGACGGGCTTTGCGTTCTGAGGTTTCTCGCGGGCGAGTTTGACCGTGCGCGAGAGCTTGTGCAGGGGCATGAAGCGGACCGCTTTCTGCTCTCCGCCCTTGGTCACGATCGGCTCGAGCGGGGCGTCGGCGTCGACCTCCAGGAAGCGCATCACGGTGCGCGCCGTCCGTTCGTTCTCGCGCCGGTAGTCGTCGTAGATCAGCACCAGCACCTGCTCCATGGGGAACTGGGCGTGAAAACGGCGAATCTGCTCCACGTAGCGCACGTGCTCGGAGTACATCAGCCACGATGGCGAGACGTTCTCCGGCATGCTTCTGCCCGCGCGCCGCTCGGGCTCGAGCGCGATCGCCCTGCCGAGGTCGCGCTCGGTCTCCAGCCCGCTGTGCACCGCCTGGCTGTGAAACGTGTTCAGGAAGCTGGCGGGCTCGCGCAGGATGGCGATGATGCGCGCCTGCGGCTGCAACTCGGCGATCCGCTTGGCCGCCCCGGGAGAGCGTATGTACTGCGGGGAGGCCTCGCCCACGAGCTGCCCCGGAGCTGCGGGCGCGAACAGGGCGAGGTACTGCTCGAGCGTACGCGGGCGGTTGCCCGGGCGCTTGGGCTCGACGGTCCGCAGGTCGCTCGAGAAGAAGCGCGGCTCCTTGTAGTCGGGCATGAAGATCTGCGGATGCTGGCGAAGCATCTTGTACAGCGCCGTGGTGCCGCACTTTTCGTGCCCGATGATGAAGAAGTCGGGCATCGGCCCCGGCGTCGCGTCGAGCGTGCCCGCGTGATCCGCGACGGCCGCGCTCGCAAAGCGCCTCTCGGGCGCGGGAGGCACTGCTGGCGCGCTCATAGGTTGAAAACTATAGACGGGGCGGCGAGCTGCTCAGAGACGTTCGACGAGCATCGCCATGCCCATGCCACCGGCGACGCACATCGACTCGATGCCGTACGTCCCCTCCAGCGTCTCGAGGTCGTTGAGCAGCGTGGTCATGATCCGCGCGCCGGTCATGCCGAACGGGTGACCGAGGGCGATGGCCCCGCCGAACGGGTTGAGCTTCTCGTCGGGGATGCCGAGCTCCTCCTTGCACGGCACGATCTGCGCGGCGAACGCCTCGTTGATCTCCACCACGTCGATCTCGTCGATCGTCATCTTCGTGTTCTTCAAGAGCGCCTGGATCGCGGGGATCGGACCGAGGCCCATGACCTCGGGGCGGATGGCGGCGACGGTCGAGGCGACGATCCGCGCACGCGGTTTGAAGCCACCGGCGCTGGCCTTCTCATCGCTCATGATCAGCAGCGCGGCGGCGCCGTCGTTGAGCGGGCAGGCATTGCCGGCGGTGACGGAGCCGTCCTCTTTGAACACGGGCTTGAGCTTGGCGAGCACCTCCAGGGTCGTGCCCGCCCGGGGCCCGTCGTCCCTGCTGACGACCGTCTCGGGCACGTCGATCTCGTTGCCCTCCTTGTCCACGTCCTTGTGGGCGGGCACGGTCACGGGCACGATCTCCCTGTCGAAGTGCCCTGACTCGACCGACCCGACCGCCCGTTCCTGGGAGATGACCGCCCATTCGTCCTGCTCCTGGCGGCTCACCTTCTTCTCCTCGGCGACGTTCTCGGCCGTCATGCCCATCGTGATGTAGGCGTTGTACAGCGAGTTCGGCGAGCCGTCGAGCTTGGGGTGGAACTCGAACGGCGCGCCCGGCGCGGTGCGCGACACGGCCTCCACGCCGGCGGCTATGTAGGTGTCGCCCTCGCCCGCCTTGATCGCGTGGAAGGCCATGCGGGTGGTCTGCAGCGAGGACGCGCAGAAGCGGTTGACCGTGCAGCCGGGCACGTGGTGGTCGATGCCCGCGAGCAGCGTGGCGATGCGCCCGATGTTGTAGCCGGTCTCGCGCTCGCCGTAGCCGCAGCCCATCATCACGTCCACGATCGAGCTGTCGTCGAGCTGCGGGTTGCGCTCGATCAGCGCCCTCAGCGGGATCGCCGCCAACTCGTCGCCGCGAACGGTCTTCAACGACCCCTTGGCCGCCCGGCCGATGGGCGTGCGGATGGCGTCAACGATCACAGCTTCAGGCATGCGTGCGTCTCTCCTTGTCGTATGGCCCGCCAATCGGGTGCCGGCGGGCGCGGCTCTGCCCGTCAGTCTATGGCGTCATAGCCCCACAGGCTCACCAGGTCCCGACCGAGGTACTCGCTGATGGCGTGGACCTCCGGCTCGAAGCGATGGCGAAGCTCGGCCACCAGCCGCGCGTCGGGCGGACGCTGCTCCTGGTAGACGACCCGTCGCCACTGCGCGCGAAACGCCTCGCTGCGAGCGAAGTCGGGGGTGAGGGTGCTGACCACTCGCGCCAGCGGGTCGGCGTTGCGAGGGTTGCGCCGCGCGCGCCGTGCCCCCCAAGCCAGCCGGTGCAGCGCCGGGAAGCGGACGCCCCGGTTTGGATGGGTCTCGATCGGGTGCTCCGGGGCTCTCTCCTCGACACCGAGAAAGCGCTGCACCGTGCGAACGGCCTGCTCGTTGTCGCGCCGGTAGTCGTCGTAGATCAGCACCAGCATGTTCTCCCGTGAGAACTGCGTCTCGAAGCGGCGCAACTGCTCGACGTAGCGGACGTGCTGGGAGTACATGAGCACGGCCGGGTGCTCGCAGTGACGTGGGATGCGCGTGCCCTGGCGGCGCTGGTCCTCGAGCGCGATCGCCCTGCCGAAGTTCCGTTGGTCCTCGGCGTTGTTGGAGAGCATCTGCAGGTGAAACGAGCGCAGGAAGGCGACCGGCTCGCGCAGGATGGCGACGATGCGCGCGTCGGGCTGGAGCTCGGCGATGGCGCTCGCAGCGGTCGTGGACCTGAGGTACTGGGGCGAGGCCTCGCCGGCGAGCTGCCCGGGGCCGGCGGCGGTGAACAGCGACAGGTATTCATCGAGCGTCTGCTTGCGGGCACGGGTCGCCGCCGGCGCGCTGCGAGCGGGAGTGGGAGCATCGGAGAGGAAGTAGCGGGGCTCCTTGACATCGGGCAGGAAGATCTGCGGATGCCCCTTCAGCATTTTGTAAAGGGCGGTCGTGCCGCACTTCTGATGCCCGACGATGAAGAAATCGGGCACGGTTCGCTCGCTCGCGAGGCCCCCGCGCCCGCCCATCCCTTCACTCACAGGTCCAGGCGACTGACGCCGAGCTCGTCGAAGCCCACGTGGTGGGCGAGCTCGTGGCGTACGGTGCGGGTGACCTGGTCGCGCAGCATGTCGGGGTCGTGGCCGAAGTCGCGGCGCAGCGTGTCGCGGAAGATGACGATGCGGTCGTGGTAGTTGTCGCGGACGGCGCCGTCGCCCTGGTAGAGGCCATAGGCGCCCCGGCGACGCCCGCCGTCGGAGATCACCACGGCGACGTGGGCGAGCGCGTTGCGCAGCAGGTCGGGGAGGTCGTCGAGCGCGTCACGGACGAGCTCCTCGAAGTCGTTGTCGTTGAGCGGGTCGAGCTCCATGAACTCGTCTTCGCCGGGCGGCACGGCCAGGCCTTCGCGCGCGAGGTGCTCGGAGTAGCGGACGATCTCTTCGAACTCGCTCTCGGACTCGGGGTTGCGCCAGCCGGCCATGCGCACGGCGACGAACGCCACGCTGCCCATGAGCACGGCGGCGACGATCACCCCCAGCGCGATGTCCTCGAGCGCCCTGATGGCGCCGATCGAGCTGAAGCCCTGGCCCACGACCAGCACCACCAGGCCGATCGACATGGCCACCAGCGTGGCCACCCCCGCTCGGCGCAGGGATCTGGGCTCTCCGGGACCGATGCTCACGAGAATCCCACCATCGACCTCTATTTGAGCGTGCGGGCGATCACGAGACGCTGGATCTCGTTGGTGCCCTCGTAGATCTGTGTGATCTTGGCGTCTCGCATCATGCGCTCCACGGGGTACTCCTTGACATAACCGTACCCCCCGAGGACCTGCACGGCGTCGACGGTGACCGCCATCGCCGTGTCCGAGCAGAAGACCTTGGCCATCGAGGAGTACTTGGCGCGCTGGGGATGGTGCTGGTCGGCCATGGCGCACGCCTTGTACAGCAGCTCGCGCGCCGCGGCGGTGCGTGTTTCCATGTCCGCGAGCTTGAAGCCGATCCCCTGGAACTCGTTGATGGCCTTGCCGAACTGGCGGCGCTCGCGCGCGTAGGCGACCGCGTAGTCGGTGGCCCCCTGCGCGATCCCCACGGCCTGCGCGGCCGCCCCCAGGCGCGTTTTCTCGAGCGTGCCGAGCGCCACCGCCAGCCCCCTGCCGACCTCGCCGATGACGTTCTCCCGCGGTACGCGGACGTCCTCGAAGATCGGCTGCCCGGTGGGCGAGGCGCGGATGCCCAGCTTGTGCTCGAGCTTGCCCACGCTGAATCCCGGCCGGTCGGCCTCGACGACGAACGCTGTCATCCGCCGGTTCTCGCGGTCTGAGACGGCGAACACGACGTAGAAGTCCGCGACCCCGAGGTTGGTGATCCAGTTCTTGGTGCCGTTGATCACCCACTCCTCGCCGTCGGCCACGGCCGTGGTCTTCATCCCCGCCGGGTCCGATCCGGCTTCCGGCTCGGACAGGGCGAACGCGGGAGACCACTCCCCGGTGGCGCAGCGCGGCAGGAAGCGCTCCTTGAGCTCGTCCGAGCCGAACAACTGGATGGGCAGCGTGCCGAGCTCCTGCACCATCAGGATCAGCGCGCAGGAGGCGTCCACCTTGGCGATCTCCTCGACGGCCATGTTCAACATCAGCGTGCCCGTGCCCGTGCCGCCGTACTCGATCGGGAACGGGAGCCCGAGGATGTCCTGCTCGGCGAGCAGCTTGCGCACGTCCCACGGGTACTCCGCGCGCTCGTCGATCTCGGCCGAGCGCGGCGCGATCTTCTCGCGCGCGATCTGACCGATCGTCTCACACAGATCGAGATGCTCCTGCGGGATCGTGTAGAGGTCGCCCACCGCCTGCATCCATGTGATCCTAGCTATTTGCCCCGGAAATATGCCGGGGCTCTGTGGAGTGAAACGGCCGCGCTTTGGGGCGCGGCCGTTTCTGCGAGTTGGCGCTCTGTGTGAGCGGTCGATCGGGGAGTCTGTCAGGTGGCCTGGACGGCGAGGGTGTCGAGGTTGTAGGCCAGGATCGCCCAGCCGACCCAGGTTCGTGCGCCCTGGTGTCTTCGTAGTCGTGATCGGCGCAGGCCGTAGCTGCGCTTGAGATGGCTGATGCGTCCCTCGCAGCCGACGCGGTAGCTCGCCAGTCGCTTGCGCGATCGGCGTGCCGCTGGTTGTTGTCGCCCGGCGATGAACACTTTGCTGTCGGGCAGCGCGTGATTGCTCGCCTCGGGCGGGAAGCCGCCGTCCAGCGCTACTTCGCGGGGTTTGAGCCCGAGACGTGCCAGCTCGCTGGCGGTTGTGGGCAGCAGCTCGCTCTCGTTCGGTGAGCCGATGCTGCTCGGGGCCGGCAGCAGCAGACCGCGCGCGCCGCGCCGCGTGTTCGGGGTGATCTCGGCCAGCTGGAAGACATAGCCGAACTCGTAGCGCTTGCCGAGCTTGCCCTTGCCGATCGGACGAGCCTCCGGGTCAGCGAGCGAGACGACGCGATCTGTGATCTTCTCGCCGGCCAGACGCTTGTCGATCTGGCGAGCGACGGTCGCGGCCAGCTCGGCGCTCTGCTCGAGCTGCTCTGCCGCGGCGAGCTTGCGCTGCGCGCCACGGCCTCGCGCGGACGCACGGGCCTGAGCGGTCAGCTTACGCGCCTCACCGATCGAGCGCGCAACCAGCTCACCGGCCTGCCCGGTCAGCTCGAGCACCTGCTCGCGCGCACTGCCGGCTCGCCCCAGTCGTCGTCCCACGGTGCGCCCGATCAGCCGCAGCCGGCGCCCCGCGGCACGCGAGCGATCCTGAACATGCTGCGCGCCCTCGCCGACCAGCGCCGCCAGACGGGCGCCCTCGCGCGCCAGGCGACGAGTGGCGTCCAGCGCCAGCGCAGCATCCGAGGGCCAGCGCACATCGGACTCCACGACGGTTGAGTCCACGCGCATCGCGCGTGCCGTGAAGCGCTTCTCGCGGATCGCCTTCTCGATCAAGGCGCGCGTCATCTCATCGATGACATCAGCCCCCAGACGCCGAGCGAGCTTTCTGACCGTCGACTCATGCGGAACCGACGCCGTCAGCGACAGCCCGCAGAACCGCCGCAAATGCAGCGAGTCCGAGACCTCCCTGACGAGCGTCTCATAACCCCACCCAGAGCGCTGCTTGACGACCATCAAGCGCACGAACAACGACATCGCGATCGTCGGGCGCCCGTGCCCCCGGGCCGAGTCCTCCCACCGCTCAGCGATCGGCGCCAACAACTCCACATCACTCAGGAGCACGTCCAGCCGGGCGAGATCCCCAGGCAGCTCGCGAACCTCGATCGGCAACGCCTCATCAAACAACGACTCGACCTGCTCACCAGCAAGACGCAGCACCGCAACACCTCCAGAATCGACCAACTCGCACACACAATTCTGGCCTTCAGACCGGACGGAAACCCCGACTATTTCCGGGGCAAATAGCTACGCTCACGTGAATGAGCTCCCCCGACGAGCGTCCGGAGATCGACGTCGAGCCGGCGCGCGTGTCCGAGTGGATGGCCGCTCAGGCGCCGCCCCAGGTGATCGACGTGCGCGAGCCCCACGAGCGCGACGCCGGGCACATCGCGGGCACGCGCCACGTCCCGCTGGCCGAGCTGACGGCCCAGGCCGACACCGTCGAGCGCGACCGCCCGGTGGTCTTCTACTGCCGCGTGGGCGCGCGCTCGACCATGGCCGCGCAGGCGTTCCGCGCGTCCGGCTACGAGGCCTACTCGATGACGGGCGGGCTGGTGCGCTGGGCGGGCGAGGGGCGGACGCTGGTGCCGGAGGGCGGCCACGTGACCGAGCACTAGCCAGCCGCTCCGCCCGCCCCTCTCCTCAATCATCTTCAAGAGTCGGTATAGCCATAGTTCAACAGCATCCGAAAAAGGAGAAGGTCCAAATGGAGGCATCCACGGACTACCCCGGCGTGACCGTCGGCGAGGGCTACGCGGTCGCCCATCTCGACGACCTCGGCGACGGGCCCGGCTTTCGCAAGGTCCGCAAGGGCCTGGGCGTGACGGCGTTCGGCGTGAACGCGATCGTGCTGCCCGCCGGCGTGGAGACCGGCTTTCACTACCACGACGTGCAGGAGGAGCTCTACTTCGTCCATCGCGGCGCGATCGAGATGGAGTTCGGCGACGGCTCCGTGCAGCGACTCGGCGAGGGCGCGATGGCGCGCGTGGACGCCGCCACCGTGCGCAAGATCCGCAACGTGGGGGACGTTGACGCGGTGTACCTGTGCACGGGCGGCAAGGACGGCTACATCGGGCGCGACGGCCGGGTGCCCGAGGGCGAGGAGCAACGCGTGAGGGTGATCCACGAGCTCTCGATCAAAGCCTTCGCAGTGACTTGAGCGACGCCGAGGACCCACGCCGGCGGCTGCGCGTCGGGCGCGAGCTGTCGATCCCGCTGGCCGAGATCACGCTGCGCACGAGCCGCTCCTCCGGTCCCGGCGGCCAGCACGCCAACGTCACGGCCTCCCGCGTGGAAGCGATCTTCGACGTGCTCGCCTCGCCCTCGCTCGACGAGGCCCAACGCGAGCGCGTGCTCGCGCGCGCCGGGCCGCGGCTGGTCGCCGTCGCCCAGGACGAGCGCTCGCAGGCGCGCAACCGCGAGCTCGCGCTCGAGCGCCTGGCGGCGCGCCTCGAGCAGGCGCTCGCCGTCCCCCGCAGCCGGCGGGCCACCCGTCCGAGCGCCGCCGCCCGCGCCCGCCGGCTGGACGACAAGCGCCGTGCGGCGCAGCGCAAGCTCGAGCGCAGGCCGCCGCCCGCGGACGCCGAGTAGGCGTCGGCGCCCGCCCCGCCGGGCAAGCGGGCGGGCGAGCGGGCGGGCGACGGCGACTAGTTCAACAGCTCCTTGACATAGCGCTGGTGCAGACGCCCGAGCGGAGTCCTGGCCGGGTAGAAGTGCAGGGCGTTCCACAGCAGGCCCGAGACGGGCGCCCACACGATGATCAGGTACACGCCGAACACCAGCGTCACCGTGCGCAGCCTGCGCGAGTGCGACAGCGCCGCCAGCGGCAGCACCCACACCACGTACCAGGGCAGCACCCAGCTCAGCGTCACGAGCAGCGCCACGCTCGCCCACGCGGACGCCGTGATCGCGCGCTCGGCCTGATTGCACTCGCCCGCATGCATGCCCTCTCCCCCGCCGGCGCGCTCCCCGGGCGTCTCCGGCGCGAACGAGCCGGCGAGCGCCGGGCCGGCGGGATCCGTCTTCCAGGCCAGCCAGCAACAACCGAGCAGCAGCGCCAGCAGGACGAGCTCCATGACCACGCGCAGGCCTTCGCTCTCACCGCCCAGACCCAGCGCCAGCCCGATCAGGTTGGGGACGCTCTCGCCCGTCACCAGGGTCCCCTGCGTGCTGAGATCGGGAATGTGCAGGCCGAAGGCCAACAGGCTCGCCGCCGCGGCCACCGCACCGGCGAGCACGATCCCCAGCACCACCTGCACGAGCCTGCGCGGAGCGCGCAGCAGGCTCGCCAGCACCACCGGGATCAGCACCGCGGCCGAGGCCTTGATCGCGGTCGCCGTCACGAACGCCGCCCCGGTGCACACGTCCAGCGCCGACAGCGGCACCAGCCAGCCGCGCACCCGCTCCCACGGGCTGGCCGCCGGCGCGCTCGCCGCCGGCGTACCTGCGCGCTCGGCCGCGGCTCGCGCCTGCGCCAGCAGCAGCAGGTAGAAGCCGAGCACGATGAAGAAGAGCATCAGGAAGTCGTTGTGATCACCGCCCAGGCCCCACACGAGCACGATCGGGTTCAGGCCCGCGAACACCACCGCGGGCAGCGGGTCGCGGCCGAGCAGCCGCGCGCACTTCCACACGAGCACGAGCGTCCCCAGGCTGGCGAGCATCAGCAGCCCCTTGAGTGCCCAGAACGAGCCGCCCACGCCCAGCGGCACGACGGCGAAGGTGATGAGCGTGAACAGCGGCCCGTACGGGCTCAGCAACTGGTGCCAGTTGCTGAGCAGGTAGCTCGGGTCGCTGTGGGGCTCGAGCACGGGGATCGTGGTGTACGGGTTCAGGCCGTGCACCACCTCCATGCGCCCATAGTTGACGTAGTTGAACAGGTCCGTCAACGCCAGCGGCGGGGACAGCAGGAAGATCGCGTGGACGGCCACGATCGTGGCGATCACCCAACGCCTGGGCAGCCGCCGCGCGTGCTTGAACACCAGCACGTACGCGCCGTACATGATCAGGATCGAGCCCGTGAACAGCCACTTGAGCGTCTCGCCGTTGTTCGTGAAGCCCTGCAGCGCGCCGCCCAGCGGACCGGCCATCCAGCGTGGGAAGTAGCCGCTGTGGGTGGTCGGCGTGAGGATGCTCGGGCGGTTGGCCGCGATCAGCACCACGAACAGGCTGAGCGCCACGATCGTGGCCAGCGCCAGCGCTCCCACCCGCACGCCGCTGTCGGCGTCCGCCAACTCCGCCGCGCGGCCGCGGGCACGCCAGCCGGCTGGGAACCTCCGCTTGGCGGCGGCGCCGTGAAGAGGGAGGGTGCTCGCGTCGCCGGCCATGTTCAGCGTCGCAACGATATCCGCTGCACAGACGCCGGAGGCCCGCCGAAGCGGGCCTCCAATTTACAGCGGTGCGCGCTGGACTTAGATGGTCGTGACGTTTACGGCCTTGGGACCCTTCTCGCCCTGCTCCGGGTCGTAGGAGACCTTCGCCCCCTCCTGCAGCGAGCGATACCCCTCGCCGTTGATGCCGGTGTGATGGACGAACAGGTCCTTGTCACCGTCATCAGGGGTGATGAAACCGAATCCCTTGTCGTCGCTGAACCACTTTACTGTGCCAGTTGGCATGGTGTGAATTTCCTCCACGGTATGTGCGTGCCCTACGCGGAGGACGCTTCTGAAAGCTTCGACCTGCGAGCGCGTGCACTACTTCGCCGGTCTTTTCTCCGCCGGCCATACTCCGCGACCGTAGCACGTCGCAATGATCATGTGTTGTCGAGTTGTTGCCCGCCCAGCGCCGGGGCGCGAGCCACGCGCCGGCCCAGGCGTGGCTAGGGTGGAGCCGATGGACCCGCAGCCCGACCATCACCGCGTCGCCGGGGGCGGCTCGCCGGCGCTTCGACTGGAACCGCTCGGCGCAGCGGGGGACGCTGTGAGCGTCGAGCAGATCGTCGACGGACTGGGCCTGTGGGAGCGTCCCCAAGGTCCGCCCGCGCGCCCGCGCGTGCTGCTCAACATGGTCAGCACGGTTGACGGGCGTGCGACGCTCGGCGGACGCTCGCGCGCGCTCAGCGGCCCCGCCGACAGGGCGCTCTTCCACGGGCTGCGGGCGGCCGTGGACGGTGTGCTCGTGGGCGCGGGCACGGTCCGTACGGAGCGCTACGGCCGCATCATCCCGGACCCCGCGACCCGCGAGCTGCGCCGGCGGCGCGGGCTGAGCGAGGAGCCGCTCGCATGCATCGTCTCCGGGCGCCTGGCGCTGGACGCGGACATCCCCCTGCTGGCCGAGCCGGCCGCGCGGGTGGCGGTGCTCACCGCATCGCCGGCGAGCCTGCCGGCGGCCGCCGCGGACGTCGAGTACGTGCGCGAGCGACACGACGGACTGCTGGACCTGCAGGCGTGCGTGGCGGCCCTCAGCGAGCGCTTTGCGGTGCGCCTGCTGCTGTGCGAGGGCGGGCCGCACCTGGCGTGCCAGCTCCTTGCCGACGGCCTGCTGGACGAGCTGTTCCTAACGCTCTCACCGAAGCTCGCGGGGGGCGAGCCCGCCGGCGGCGAGGCGCTGCGGATCCTCGCGGGAGGCGAGCTCGAGCCGGCGGTCGAGCTCGAGCTGCTCGGCACGCTGCGCTACGGCTCGCAGTCTGTTCCTGCGCTACGGCATGCCCCCTCCCGCCGGGACACCGGGCGTCTGAGAGCGCGTCTCGCGGGAGACCACGGAGAGCAGTTCGCTGGCCAGCAGACGACCCTGCGAGGCGACCCGCGGCGTGGCCGCGATCAGCACCACCACCTCCTCCCCGTCGAGCTCTTCCAGCGTGATACGGGGCGCGTCGCGCAGCGGTGTCTGCAGCGCCTTCTCCAGGATCTCCTGCAGGTCGCCGGGCGTCATCCCCGCCCGCAGGCGCGCCCGCAGGTTGACCGCCTCGGGCTCGCGCAACGGCAGCACCGCCACGTTGAGCACCACGCTGTTGGGCACCATGATCGAGTCCTCGCCGGTGGCGAACGTCGTGTACAGGAGCCCCAGCGAGCTGACCGTGCCCTCGATCTGACCCGCCAGCGGGCCGCCCTGCAGGCGCACCCGCTCGCCCACCCTGAACGGCCTCGCGCTGAGCAGCACGGTGCCCGCGATCAGGTTCCCCAGCGTCTGCTGCGCCGCCAGGCCGAAGATCACCGCGGTGAACGCCGTGCCGAGGGCCAGCGTTTTGGCTTCGATCCCGGCCACCCGCAGCGCCACGAACAGGGCCACCACCACCGTGGTCAGACGAATCACGAACCCCACCGTGCCCGCGGTCGCCGGGTCCAGGCGCCTGAACAGCGGCGGCCCGAGGCCGCGCCCGATGTCCCGTGCGATCGCCCACCCGAGGATCACCAGCACGAGCACCGCGATCACGCGCACGAGCGCTTCGAGCGGTTCTTCGAGCGATCTCGCGGCCTCGCCGTGGGGACCGGGGGTGCCCAGCAGGCTGAGGCGGTTGTCGTACAGCAGCACCATGCCCACGAACAGCGGCACCAGCACCAGCGCCTCCAGGCGGGCGCGCTTGACCACGCGCGGAGAGATCTGGCGCAGCAGCCCGACCTCCTGCCAGGCCTGGCTGCGGGTCTCGAACATCCGCTGCGGAGTACGGGGGACGGGCATGGCTGTCAATGATGGTGCATCGACGCCCGTAGGCCGGGATCGGGCGCCCAGCGGCGGCCCGTCCCTACGTCTGCGTGTAGATCACCATCGCGAACCCGAACACCAGGCAGTACACGGCGAAGGGGATCAGCGTTTTGGTCTTGAACCAGCGCACCAGGAACGCCACCGTGAAGTACGCCACCACTGCGGCGGTGACGCACGCCACCGCCGCCTGGCCGCGAATGCCGTCGCCGTTGTGGCCGAGCAGGTCCGGCAGCTTGAAGATGCCCGCGGCGAGGATGATGGGCGTGGCCAGGAGGAAGGCGAAGCGGGCCGAGTCGCTGTGGTCCATGCCGCGCGCGAGCCCCGCCCCCATGGTCACGCCATCGCGGCTGATGCCGGCGACCAGCGCGGTCGTCTGGGCGGTGCCGATGACGAGCGCCTCGCGGTACTCGAGCGTCCGCAGTTCACGCCCGCCATCCGCCTTGGCACCCTCGCGGATGGCCAGTTCGCGCACGGCGGCGCGGCGGCGAAAGCGCTCCGCGGCGATCAGCAGGCAACCGTTGACCATCAGGAAGATCGCCGCCAGCTCGGGCTTGGCGGTGATCGTGCGCAGCTCGTGCTCGAGCGCCAGGCCGATGATGCCGGCGGGGACGCTCGCCACGATGATCAGCCATGCCAGGCGCTCGGTCGGGGTCTCGATGCGGCGCGTGCCCAGCGTGCGGAAGAAGGCGCGCACGATCTGCACCCAGTCGCTCCAGAAGTAGGCGAGCAGGCCGAGCGCACTGCCGACGTGCAGCAGGACCACGAGCGCCAGCCAGAAGGATTCGCTTTCGGACTGCGCGTTGACGAGCTTGTTCCACCCGAACAGCGTGGGGAACAGCACCGTGTGCCCGAGGCTGGAGATCGGGAAGAGCTCGGTGACGCCCTGGAGCGCACCCAGCACGATCGCCTGGAAGTAGCTCAGCGCCGCGGCGAGGGGGGTCGCGATGAGGACGGCCACGAGCGCGAGAGCTTAGTGCGTGGCACGGCGAGCGGCACGGTGTGAGCCCTGCGCATGCGTCCAGCGCGCGTCGAGCGCGGGCGTCTCCCGTACGCTCCCGCCGGTGCCCCCGGAGGATCCGCCCAGCGAGCCTCGAGGCGAGCCCTCGCTGGGGGAGCTCGCGCGGGCGTGGGGCCGCATCGGCTGCGTGGGCTTCGGCGGACCGCCCGCTCACATAGCGCTGCTCCGCGAGCTGTGCGTCGATCGTCGCCGCTGGCTGACCAGCACGCAGTTCGAGCACGCGATCGCCGCCACCAACCTGCTGCCGGGACCCGCGTCCACGCAGCTCGCCATCTACTGCGCGTGGCGCCTGCGCGGCCTGCGCGGTGCGCTCGTCGGCGGCCTGTGCTTCATCGTTCCGGGACTGGCCGCGATCATCGCGCTGGGAGCCCTGTTCCTGTCGCACGCGCCGCCGACCTGGCTGCGCGGGGCGGGCATGGGCGCGGGCGCGGCCGTGGCGGCGGTCGCCGTGCGCGCCGGGCTGGCCGTCGCCGGTCCGATCTGGACGAGCGCCCGTGGGCGCGCCCGGCGCGGGCGCGTCCTCGCCTACGGCCTCCTCGGCGGCGTCGCCGCGGCGCTGAGCGGCCCGTGGCTGGTGCTCGTGCTGTTCACCTGCGGCCTGGTCGAGCTGGCCGACCGCCGGCTCGACCGGGCGGGCGCGAACGCCCACACCTGGCTCGCGCCGGCCGTTCTGCGTGTGGGCGGGCGCCCGCTGGGGCGTGGCACGTCGCCGGGGTTCCTGCTCGCGGCCGCGGCCCAGACCGGCGGCACGCTCGCGCTCGCGTGGACCGCCCTGAAGGTGGGTGCGCTGGCGTTCGGCGGAGGCTTCGTGATCGTTCCCCTGATGCAGGCGGACGCGGTCAACACCTATCACTGGATGTCCCACGCCCAGTTCCTCGACGCGGTGGCGCTGGGCCAGCTCACGCCCGGCCCCCTCACGCAGACGGTGGCCGTCGTCGGCTACGCCGCCGGCGGGCTGCCGGGCGCGCTGCTCGCCGCGGTCGTGGCCTTCGCTCCGTCCTTCTCGTTCATCCTCATCGGCGCCGCTCGTTTCGAGCGGCTGCTGGTGGACGCGCGCGTACGCGCGTTCCTCGCCGGCGCCGCGCCGGCCGCCGCGGGGGCGATCATCGGCGCGGCCGTGCCGCTCACGGGCGCGCTCAGCGAGACCTGGCAGTACGCGGTGCTGGGCTGCGCGGCCGTCGCCCTGCTGGCGCTCGGCCGGAGCATCGTGGCGACGCTGCTGCTCGCCGGCTGCGCGGGCATCCTCGCGGCCCTGCTCGGCGCGCCGATCATCTCCTGAGACGGCGCGGGCAGCCGAGCAGCCGCGGCACTGGCCGGAAACACGGCGCGCGATCTTCACAGGCACTTCACACGATCGTTGCCGCTTGGTCACAGGAAGTCGCACTTTGCAGGGAAATCTGTTAGCTGTGAACGGTCAGGGAACGACATCACAGGCTGTGGCAGGAGCGGACCCGCGAGCGTCGGCAACCCGGGTGGACATGCACTGTCACTCGAGCGCCTCGCACGAGTCCCGACTGGGCGTGCAACGCGCCGTCGGGCTGCCCGAGTGCGCCACGCCCCCGCAGGAGGTATACGAGCTGGCCAAGCGCCGCGGCATGGACTTCGTGACCATCACCGACCACGACACGATCGCGGGCGTGCTCGAGATCGCCGACCGCCCGGACGTGTTCGTCTCCGAGGAGCTCACCGCGCGCTTCCGCGGCGAGCCACAGGCGGTGCACGTGCTCTGCTACGGCATCACGCCCGGGGACCACGACTGGCTCCAGGCCCACGCCGGCGACGTCGAGCTGTGCGCCGCGTACATGTCAGAGCGCGAGATCGCGTGCGCGCTCGCCCACCCCTACTACACGGTCGCGGCGCGGCTCAGCGCTCGCCATCGCCGCCGCCTGGCCGAGCTGTTCGGCATCTGGGAGATCCGCAACGGAGCGCGCGCCAGGGAGCTGAACCGCCCGGCGGCCACCTATGTGGCCACGCGCGAGGGCATCGGCATCGGCGGCTCGGACGACCACGCGGGCGTGGACATCGGTCGCACCTACACCGAGACGCCACATGCGGACACCCCCGGGGAGTTCCTTGCGCACGTCCGCGCCGGAGATGCGCTCGCGCGCGGCGCCCAGGGCAGCGCCGCCAAGTGGGCTCACGCCGCGATCGCGCTGGCCGCGCGCTCGCTCGGAAGCGGGAGCACGGAAACCCACCCAGCCCGAGTCAGCCACGCGGACCCGGCGCGCGTGATGACAATGGTGGGCCGGCTGCTGCGCGAGGCCGATGCCCGCCACGGCGCCGTCGCCGGCGAGCTCACGCCCGAGGACGCACGCTGCCTGCTCCACGCGTGGCTGTTCGCGGTCGAGCTCGACCATCTGAACGAGCGCGAGCTGATCGCGTACATGCAGAGCGAGGACTTCAGCCACGAGGACCTCTACCGCCGCGCCTGTCGCCTGCACGAGCGCAAGCTCCGCCAGGCGGTCGGCGCGGCCCTCGCCGCCGCGGGCGGCGAGGCGGACGTGCTGGGGGCCGCCGAGGGCCTGTTCGAGGCCTGCATCGCCGCCATCCCGTATGCGCCCGCGAGCGCGTTCCTCGCCAGCGAGCAGGCGAAGCTGGCGGCCATTCCGGACTCGGTGACACACGCGCACGGCGACGGCGACGGCGAGCGCACGGCCGCTCGCGCCCGCGAGGACGGCGAGCGCCCGCGCGCCGCGATCCTCGCGGACGGCATCGGCTCCATGCATGGCGTGACGCGTACGATCGAGGAGATTCGCCAGCGCGGAGTGCCGGGCTTCGAGGTCGAGGTGGTCGGCACCGACCCCGAGGTGGACCGCCGCCTGGCGGCGGTCAGCGAGATCGATGTGCCGTTCTACCCGGGCCTGCGCGTCGGCGTCCCCAGCCTGCCCGCCGTGGTGGATGCGATCGCGGGCGCCGGCGGCGCCCGCTATGACGCCATCCACGTGTGCTCGCCGGGGCCCACCGGCATCGCAGGCGCGCTCATCGCGCGCGCGATGAACGTGCCCCTCGTCGGCAGCTACCACACCGAGCTCACCGCCTACGCGGATCTGCGCTCGGGCGAACGGGGAGTGAGCGAGGCGGTGGCGATGGCCGTCAGCGCCTTCTACGGCGCCTGCGACATCGTGCTCTCGCCCAGCCCGGCATCCGACGACGCGCTGGCGGCGATCGGCATGGGCACGGAGCGGGTGCTGCGCTGGGACCGCGGCGTGGACACCTCGCGCTTTCGCCCCGAGCTGCGCGGCGAGTACCCGCTTCCCGATGCGATCAACGTCCTGTACTCGGGGCGCATCACGCGCGAGAAGGGGGTGGAGCTGCTCGCCGACGCCTTCCTGGCGGCGCACGCGCGCGATCCCCGCCTGCACCTGGTGCTGGCCGGCGGCGGCCCCGAGCAGGAGCTCCTGCGCGAGCGTCTGGGCGAGCGCGCGAGCTTCCTCGGCTGGCTCGAGGGCGAGGAGCTGGCGCGGGTGTACGCGAGCGCGGACATGTTCCTGTTCCCCAGCGCCACCGACACCTTCGGGCAGGTGATCCTCGAGGCACAGGCAAGCGGCCTGCCGGTGATCGCACTGGCACATGGCGGGCCCGTCTCCCTGATCGAGCACGGCGTCAGCGGACTGCTGTGCGAGACCGACACCCGGCGCCTGGCGGACGCCGTGCTCGAGCTCGCGGCCGCGCCGCTGCTGCGCGAGCGCCTCGCCAGCGCAGCCCTCCGCGTCGTGCGGGGGCGCACCTGGGAGCGCGCCCTGGAGCGCCTCGCCGACGGCTACCGGCGGGCGCTCACCGACCCGGCCCTCACGACTCGCGGAACGCGCTCACGACCCACCGGCCACGACCCGCGCGGTCTCGGCTACGGGGCGGGCAACCGCGCGGCCTGAGGAAACGGGCGAGATCGATGTCGAACACGGCCCTCACCCGCCCGCCGGCGACGCTCGCCGAGCGCTCGTCTTCGCCACAGGACAGGACGCTCGCCGTCGCCCTGCACGGGATCGAGCCGGCGACGTTCGAGCGCTGTGCGGTGATCCGCGACTGGCTCGACGATCACGGCGTCGACCGGGTCACGCTGCTGGTGATCCCGGCGCGCGATCTGCACCCAGTCGGCGAGCGCAGCCCGGAGATGATCGAGTGGCTGTGCGAGCGCCGCAGCGCCGGCGACTCGATCGCCCAGCACGGCTTTCAGCACGTGCGCCCGCGCACGCACGGTTCGGCGCGCCGGCTGCTCGCCTGCGCGCACGGCCAGCGCGGCGGAGAGTTCGTGGGACTCGACGGGGAGGAGACCCGCCGCGCGGTTCACGCCGGCTGGCGCGTGCTCAAGCTGGCGGGCGTCGAGCCGGACGGCTTCGTGGCCCCCGCCTACGCCTACACGTCCGCGCTACGCCAGGAGCTAACCCTCCGCTTCCGCTGGTGGGCGGGATTGCTGCGCGTTCACCGCACGCTCCCAGGGCTCGATCCACGCGCGCGCGAGCAATCGGACGCCGGCCAGCTCGCCCCCGCCTGGAGCCTCGCCGCGAGCGGGCCCATCAGCCGCGTCTGCTCGCCGTCGCTGGTGCGCGCCGGTGCGCTGCTGCCCACGAGCACGCTGCGCCTGGACCTGCACCCGGCGGACCTGCGCCACACCCGCCACATGCTGGCCCTGGAGTGGGTGCTCGCGCGGACGGCCTCGCGCCGCACCGCGATCACCTACCGTGAGCTGGCCGGCGTGTGAGACGCCGAGCGCACGGGCCACTGAACTGTTCTGTGCGCAAACCGTGGGTGTGGCGACCGCTCGTAGCGGGATCACTCCACGTACCAGCCCGATATCTGCAGATACAGGCCAGCGGGGGCATTGGAAGGTGCCCACGCTCGCGCCAGGGACACTCTCACGAGCGTGCCGGGCTCGATCCGAGCGGCGGCCTCGGCCACCCCGACGTAGCGAATGCGGCGTCGCCCGCCGTCGGCACGGAACACGTAACGATTGTCGCCGTCGAAGTCCAAGGGCTGTTCCGGAAGCCAGTAGCCGGTGCTGCGCGATGGGAGAGGACCGTCGATAGGCACGTAACCGGTCCCACTGTTGGTTCGTAGCAGCGTTCCCTCGAACAAAGTCCCGGTCCATGCGGTGACCCGCGTTCGCAGAAATGCTCCGAGGAACTGGATCGTGTCGACGTGCGGCGCTCCGCGAGAACTGACGAAAACGTCCTCGACGTGCGGCGGTCGAATGCTCGTAGCTGGCTCGTAGTCAAGATCCCAAACCTGCCCGATCTCGAATCTCGTGCCAGCCGGCATGTTGGTGCCGTCAGGCTGCAGCAGACGGATGCTGCACATGCTCTCATCGAGGTCATGGCCACCGACACAGACATGATCGCCGCGCATCCTGGTCTTCGACACGATGAGGACCCGGCTCACGGCATCAAGTGCTCCACCGGCACGCCGTAGTCGGCGGCAAGCCTATCGGCGATGAGGCTACGGTGACATGCGCGCGGGTCACGCTCGACGCACAGCAAAGCAGCGGTGGTAGAGGCGTCGAAGCCTGTCAGCAGCTTGTCCAGGTCGACGGGTTCGAGAATCTGTTCGACGTAGGCGCACCGGAAGCCGTCGCTGAGTTCCGTTCGCGTGCGTTTCCGCTCCCCGAGAGCTTCATCAGCGGCGTATTGCGCCGCACGAATCTCGGATGTGGGCGCCAGCTCCTTGAGGTGTAGATAGCCGATGCCGCAGTCGGCTAGCGCCTGCTGGAGGCGCTGAGAGTTCGCCCAGGCATACTCGGAGCCCCGTACGCCCCGGCGCTGGCGCACGTCGAACAGCACTCCCACGTCGGCGCGTTTGAGCGCCGCCAGGAATCGTTCGGCCGTGAACCCGTACACGCCGACGGTCACCAGCCGGCCCACCATTGCTCTCAGGAGGCGGCAGCGATGGCGCGCCGTGAGCGCGTGGCCTGATTCGCTCCGCCAAGCAGGCTCATCTGTGCATCATGCAGGCGCTCCATGACGGCGCCATGGCTCGTCAGCGATCCGTCCGCGTCGATGTGCTCCACCGGCACGCCCATCTCTGCCATGACCTCGCCGATCAACTTCGTGCGATGGCAATGCTCTGGACGCAACTCGCTGCAGAAGATAGCCGCACCCGCGTCCTGCTCGAATGCGCTTCGCAGCCGCCCAAACCCGTCCTTGAAGTCGAGACTCTCCCGGCAGGCGAGGTAGTCAACGTGCCCCGCCTCGTCGTAGCAGGATCGGTTATTGGGCCTACCGCCCAAAGAGTCACCCATGAAGACATAGCGAATACCGGCCTTCTCGACCGCGGTCGCCAGGTTGTCCTTGGAGAAGACCGGATTGAAACGCGAGTACGGCACGGAGCGGACGTCGATCAGGTATCGCACCTCGTGCACGCGGAGCAACGTCAGCACATCGCCCAACTGGCGGTTGCCGTAGCCAAGCGTGAGCAAGGACCGAGACACCGCGCAACGGTATCGAGCGTTCCGGACCGACTCCCGGTGAGCGCGACTCAAGCGGCGCAATCAAGCCAGGACAACGGCGGGCGCCGCCATCAGCGCCTGGTTTGCGCATAGAGCAGTCTCGCCCGCCGCGAGCAGACACGAACCAGCGGCCGGTTCCCGAGCGGCGTCACTGCTTGCCGGCGGTGAACATCGCAGGTTCGAATGACTTGACCGCCGGCAGACCGGCGTAGCCGAGGTGTTCGAGGCCGAACAGGTCCTCGATCGTGCGCAGCAGCGAGAAGTCGTTGAACGGTTCCTCGGTGGTGGTGCCGGGCGCGACGAACGGCGAGAGCAACAGCGCCCCCACGCCTCCCCCGCCGCGGGGCGTACCGAGGTCCGACTTGGAGGGCGCGTTGGGGAACAGCGGCTGCCCGCAGCAGGCGCTCGAGTCGGCGAACACGCCGGTGGATGGCGCCTCGTTGACCGTGATCACCAGCAGGCCGCTTTCCTTGTATGCCTTTGACCCGGTGATCTCGGGAACGACCTGCTGGAGGAACGCGTTGGCCTGTGCCAGTCCGGCCGGGGCGCCGGGGGTGCAGGGCGTCGGGTTGCCGTCGTGGCAGCGATCGGGGGCGATGTAGGAGAAGCTCGGCGTGCCGCCCGCCTTTGCCAGGTCGCGCTTCAGTTGGCCCAGACCGACGTCATCGGCAGCGCACTGGGGCGTTTCGAGCACCGAGTCGAAGTACACGAACGGGTTGTCGAAGGTGGCGTACGCGCCGGTGCTCGAGGTCTGGTCCGCCGTGGGATCGGACGCGCCGATGGTCGGGTGCTGGCACGGGATGGCGCCCGGAGCTTCATCCATGCCCTGGATGTAGGCCCGCCAGGTGAGGTGCTTGGCGACCAACTGGCCGCCGAGCGTCTGGGTCGCGCGCGGGTACACGCAGCCGCTCCCCAGCACCTGTTCGTCCGGGCCCGTGCCGGTGCTGACGATTTCGCTGTACGTGGGGCAGTTCGCCACCGTTTCCATGGTGGCCCCCTGACCGCTGATCAGCGCCGCGTCATCGGCGAGCTCCTCGTGCGCCACCGCGTCGAAGTGGGTCAGCAGCTCGCCCCGGTGCTCGAGCGTGCCGGTCAGGTAGGGGGCCGTGGAGGACGGTCCGAACACGGACGCGTAGGGCTCGTCGGAGAGCATGATCACGAACACGTGCTTCAGCGCCGGCAGCTTCTTCGCCGGGCCCGCCGCTTCCGAGGCGCCGCCCTGCGCTCCTGCGCCGCCCTGCGAGCCACCGCCGCCTTTCGACTTCGCGGGCGTCTTCGCCGCGCCGCCGCCCGCGGCGGCGGGCGCCGGCGTGGGCGTGGGCGTCGCTTCCGCTTCGCCAGCCGTGGAGGGCGCTTCTTCGACGGTGGACGACGCCGGCGACTGCGAGGCGGACGACGGCGAGGAGGCCTGAGCGGACGCGGAAGCCGAGGGCCCAAGCACGAGCTTGACGGGCCCGCGGGCGGAGGCGAGCGCGTCGGGTGCTGGCGAGCGCGCGACGTGTCCGAGGAGCACCCCGAAGCCCAGGCACAGGAGCACGAGCAGAGCCCACACTCGCGGCGGCGGCAGCCTCAGGCCGCCGTCCTGCGGCCGGGCGGCGGCTTGGAGGTCCGGGGCGCTGGCCGCCGATGCGCCGGCATCCCGCGTCGCATCAACTCCGTACGCGCGCGCCGGGACGCCACGCAAGAGCTGCTCGAGCTGCGGGCTGTGCGCACCCACGCGCGCGCCACACGCAAGGCAGTAGCGCTGGTCGCCGGCCAGCGGCGAGCCGCACTCCTCGCATCGCTGGGAACGCTCGGCGTCGATGTCGAGCCCTCCTACTCGTCCAGGGGAGCAGCGCTGCTCGGCGCGCGCTCCATCAGCGTCGCACCGCATTGCCAGCAGAACACTGCGCCCCGGCTGTGGGGCGCGGAGCATGCCGGGCAGACGCCCGCGACGCTGTCTTCGTGCATGCGCAGCATGCGCTCCACCTCGGCGAGCTCCGCGTCGCGCTCCTGCAGGATGGCGGCGCGGCGCACGAGCACGTCGAGCCGGAAGTGATCGCGGATCGCCATCTCATACGCCAGCCCTCCGAGGTCCCAGTGCAGTTCGGTCACCTGCTGGGCCAGGAGGTCGCGCCGGTGTGCGAGCTCGGAGCGTCCGGGCCCCTCGGGCGCGGGTACCGCGATCGCGTCGGGAGCCGCCACCGAGACCCCGCCGACGAGCGCGGCGTGCGGGGCGGCGCCCATCGGCGCCGCTGTAACGGGCAGGGGCGGCTCGCTCCCAGCGGCTCCGCCGGGTAGCCCGTTGCCGTCGCCCGTGTTGCGCAGGATGCCCATGCCGCTAGCCGGTTTCGACCACGTCGGGAAGGTTCTTGGACTTTTCCTCGTAGCTTTTGCCTTTGGCCCCCTTGAGCTGGTTGAGGACGGAGGGCGGCGCCGGGTGGCTCTCGCTGCTGCCAGCTGCGCCCGAGCTCGAGGACGACCCAGCGGAGCCCGCCCCGGAGGCGCCGCCGGCGCCGTTGGAGACCTTGATCACCTTCGCGCCGGGGAAGCTCTTGCGCAGCCCGTTCAGCGCCTTTTCGGCTTCGCCGCGCTTGTGGTACACGCCCGAGTAGATCACGTAGCTGCCGGCCGTCAGCGAGCTGAATTCTTCAGACTTCAGGGCACCCACCGCCTTCGCGCCCTTGCCGCTCGCCGCGGTCTTGGCGGCTTCGACCGCGCTCACGGTCGTGCCCGCCTGGGGCAGCGTCTGCAGCTGCACCGTGTAGCCGCTCGTACCCGCCGGCCAGTCGCCGGTGAAAGACGCTTCGCTGGGGCCGGTCGTCGCCGTGCCCGCGGAGCCGGCGCCGGCGACCGTGATCACCTGGGCAGGCGCGGTCGTCTGCTTGGGGGCGCCGGCCCGCCCGATCAGGACGCCCACGCCCACCGCCAGCAGCAGCACGCCCACGCCGGCGATGACGGTCAGCGCCTGGTTACGCGGCTGGGCGCCGGGCGCCGGAGCTGCGCTCGGGGGCGACGGGGGCACGGTGGGCCCGCCCCCCTGCGAAGCGACGCGGGAGGCCTCGGTGGAGGGCGCGCCGCCGAACAGCAGGCTGCTCATGGGCACGCGCCGCTCGCCGCACTCCAGGCAGTAGCGCTGGTCGCCGGCCAGCGGGGCGCCGCAGCTCGGGCACGGCGCCGGCGCGCCGGCGCTGCCGGGTGATGTGCTTGCGATCGATTCGGTGGACAGAGTGACTACCTTCGTATATGCGTCGCAGCCGACCAACGGCTTGATCGCATGCACGGGCAACCGTGCGCGCGGGCCGCCTTCGTATGGTTGACCCGCGCGCCGCTGTTGACGTAACGATCTTGTGAAGCCAGGCGACCCCGCGGATCACGTCTGGGCTTCCAGCGGGACCCCCGTGCCGGAGTAGATCGGCGTGTACACCTTCGCTTCGGACTTTTTGATCTTGTTCTTCTTGACCTTCGTGAAGGTGCCGGTCAGCGCCGAGCTCGAGAGGATCCCGAACTTCTCGCCCACCGTCGGCGCGAACGGCTTGACCTGCGTGAGCTCCAGCTCGTTGAGGATCGTCGCGGGGCCCACGATCGACAGAGAGCCGAAGTCCGACGCGCCCGCGATCGTGATTTTGATTACCGGTTTCTTGCCACTGTCGGTGAAGCTCCCGGTCACCCTCAGCGTCGCGGAGGCGCCGACGGTGCCTTCGTTGACGATGCTGCCTTCGATCGTGCGGCTGCCCCCGTTCGCGCGTTCGGCTTCGATCACGCCCTTCTTGCTGCCGTTCGTGAGCGTGCCGCCCGCCAGGTTCAGGGTCACGCTGTTGGCGTCGCCGTCGGCGGCGTTGGTGAGCACCAGCTTGCCGCTGTTGGTGAAGCTGGCGGCTGTGATGTTTGTGTTCTCGCTGCTGGTGCTCTGCAGCAACAGCGTCTGACCGAGGCTGATCGGCCCGCTCAGCGTGCTCGTGCCGCGCAGCGCGATCGTGCTCGCGCCGTCGCCCGTGTACTTGAGCGCGAGGTCGTCGAGCACGACCGGCAGGGTGCCGGTCGTGGTGCCCGCGGCCTCTTCGAAGGTGCCGCCCCGCTCAAACAGATCGCCGGTGCCGGTGCCTTCGATGTTGCCGCCGGTCCCGTTGATCACCGTGCTCCCACCGCCGACGTTCAGCGAGTCTCCTGTGTTGACGACGACCTTGCCCTCGTTCAGCAGCTTTGCCGCGCTGCCGTTGTATTCGCTGGTCCTGTTGACGGCGAACGTGCCCGTGTTGGTGACGTTGCCCTGGATTGAACGGCCGCCGCCTTTGCCGGCTTCGCTCGCCAGCGTGCCGCTGTTGGTGAGCGTTTCGCCTGTGGCGATGATCAGCGTCTCGCTGTTTTCATCACCGTCGTTGGCGTTGGTCAACGCGATCGTGCCGGCGTTCGTGAAGCTGGCGCCAGCAGTCACCGACGCGTTCTCGCCAGAGGTGCTCTGGATCTGAAGCGACTGGCCCGCAGACAGGCTGCCCGCCAGCGTGCTCGTGCCCCTGATCGCGATCACGCTCGCACCCGCGCCCGAGTATTCGAGCGCCGCGTCGTCCACGATCACCGGCAGCGTGCCGCTCGTCGTACCCGCACCCTCCTTGAACGACGTGCTTGACGTGGCGAGCACGTCGCCAGAGCCGGCGCCCACGATCTTGCCGCCGGAGCCGTTGACCACGCCGCCTTTGTCGCTCACGTGCAGCGTCTTTTCATTGGCCACTTCGAGCGTCCCGTCATTGGTCAGCGTCGCGGCTTCGCCGTTGTATTCGGTGCTCCTGTTGACCGCGAACGTGCCCGTGTTGGTGACGTTGCCCTGGATCGAGCGGCCGCCGCCTTTGCCCGCTTCGCTCGCCAGCGTGCCACTGTTGCTCAGCGTGTCGCCTTTGGCGATGACCAGCGTCTCGCTGTTTTCATCACCGTCGCTGGCGTTCGTCAGCGCGATCGTGCCCCCGCTCGAGAGGCTTTCCGTCGCCGTCACGCTGGCGTTCTCGCCAGAGGTGCTCTGGATCTGAAGCGACTGACCCGCAGACAGGCTGCCCGCCAGCGTGCTCGTGCCCCTGATCGCGATCACGCTCGCACCCGCGCCCGAGTAGTCGAGCGCACTGTCATCCACGATCACCGGCAGCGTGCCGCTGGTCGTACCCGCACCCTCCTTGAACGACGTGCCAGAGCCCAGAACCAGGACATCGCCAGAGCCCGTCGCCGTGATTTTGCCGCCGGTACCGTTGACCACACCGCTTTTGTCGCTCACGTGCAGCGTCGTGCCTTCAGCCAGGGCGAGCGTCCCGTCATTGGTCAGCGTCGCGGCTTCGCCGTTGTATTCGGTGCTCCTGTTGACCGCGAACGTGCCCGTGTTGGTGACGTTGCCCTGGATCGAGCGGCCGCCGCCTTTGCCCGCTTCGCTCGCCAGCGTGCCACTGTTGCTCAGCGTGTCGCCTTTGGCGATGACCAGCGTCTCGCTGTTTTCATCACCGTCGCTGGCGTTCGTCAGCGCGATCGTGCCCCCGCTCGAGAGGCTTTCCGTCGCCGTCACGCTGGCGTTCTCGCCAGAGGTGCTCTGGATCTGAAGCGACTGACCCGCAGACAGGCTGCCCGCCAGCGTGCTCGTGCCCCTGATCGCGATCACGCTCGCACCCGCGCCCGAGTAGTCGAGCGCACTGTCATCCACGATCACCGGCAGCGTGCCGCTGGTCGTACCCGCACCCTCCTTGAACGACGTGCCAGAGCCCAGAACCAGGACATCGCCAGAGCCCGTCGCCGTGATTTTGCCGCCGGTACCGTTGACCACACCGCTTTTGTCGCTCACGTGCAGCGTCGTGCCTTCAGCCAGGCCGAGCGTCCCTTCGTTCGCGAGCGTGGTCGATTCGCCGCTGTATTCGGTGTTGTGGTTGATCTGGAGCGTGCCCGTGTTGGTGAGGTTGCCCTCGATCGTCCGGTTACCGCCGCCGTTGTTGCCTTTTTCCGAGGAGAGCATCCCGGCGTTGGTGATCGGCCCGACGAGCGTGACGCTGTTTTCGTCTTTGTCGGCTGCGTTGTTGGTCATCGTGACCGCGCCGTGCGCGCCGATCGCGAGCCCTTCGCTGGTCGTGAGGGAGGCGTTCGCACCGCTCGTGCTCTCGACCGCAAGCGTCTGCGTGCCGGATGTCCCGCCGACGGTCAGCGTCTTGAGCGTGACCGCCGGGCCCTGCGCCATTTCGACCGTGTAGGTCCCGGGTTCGGTGATGCACACTTCTTCGCCCGCGGCGGGGACTTTTTCCTTGCTCCAGTTGCTGGCGGTGAACCAGCTACCGCCCGCGGCGTTCTTGAACGTGTTGGTGCATCCGCTCGCCCGCGCCGATGACGTCCATGCGGCGAGCGCCAGGAACGCCGCCAGCGTGAGGCCGGCGGCGATGATCGTGCGGGTACGGCCCGACGCGTGCAGGGAACTGGTCAGCCGGAACAATTGTCCACCCTCCGTAGTCGAAATCGCGAATTGGTAGCTTCGCTGCGGCTGAGTGGCCCTCCGCCACACGCCCGGTACAGCATTCAGTCTCGCGTCCCCACTTCTTTGGCGGCCCTACGACCCCCAGCCACGCTTGCGCGCGGCCGCGAAACACGGGCGCAGGGTACCGGCAGGTGCGCCTGGAGTCAAGCCCAGGAAAACGAGCGCCTTCGCGGGGCGCACCGCAACGATTGGCCGCCCGCCGGGTTTGTAGGCTCATGACCACGAGCGGCGTGGCACGAGCGCGTGGCCGCAGGCAGCCCACGAGCAAACAGCGAGCACAGGGAGTCACGGACATGGCGAGCTTGACGATCAAACGGACGTTGGCGCTGCTGGCGCTGGCTGCGGCCGGCATCACGCTTGCGGCATCGCCGCTCCCCTCGCAGGCCGCGGGCACGACCAAGACGGTCACGGCCGGACCCCCCAAGGTGAGCACCGGCGGCTTCCGCGCGGCCGGCTCCTCGACCGTGCTCGAGGGGACGGTCAACCCGCGCACCCTGACCACCACCTACTACTTCAAGTACGGACCCACGAGGGCCTACGGCTCGCAGACGACGGAAGCAACGCTCGCGGGCGGCTCCACCGCGACGACGAACGTCAAGGTCAGCCAGACGGTGGCCGGGCTGCCCGAGGGCTACTTTTACGCGCTCGTTGGAAAGAATGCCGACGGAACCAAGGAAGGCAAGCCCCAGGAGGTGACCGTCAAGAAGAGCGGCTTCGACCTGCCCAAGACGTTCGCGGCGACGGTCGTGGGCGGTACGTTCGTGATCAGCGGCACGCTCACGGGAGCGGGCAACGGCGGCCGCCAGATCGTGCTCCAGGCCAGTCCGTACCCCTACCGCACGCCCTTCGCCGACGTTGGGGTGCCGATCCTCACCGGCCCCACGGGCGCCTTCTCCTTCAGCGTGAGGGACCTGTCGATCAGCACGCACTTCCGCATCGCCACGGTCGGCCCGGCGCCCCTTTACAGCGACGTGATCCCCGAGCAGGCGGAGGTGCGCGTGGTCTTGAAAGTGCAGATCACGAGCCACAGGAAGGGGCTGGTGCGGCTGTATGGGACGGTGACCCCGGCAGAGGTGGGGGCGCGCGTCTTCTTCCAGCTCGAAAAGGCGCCCAAGGTGAAGGTCCCGAAGGCCGACAAGCCCGAAAAGCTGTCGAAGTCGGAGAAGGCCACCGAAAAGGCCGAAGAACGGCCTCCCACGTTCGCGAACAAGTTCAGCGAAGTCGTCAAGCACGCCACCAGGAGCATCTCGCGCTTCAGCCTCGTGGTCAGCATCCAGGAGGCCGGCCACTACCGCGCCTTCGTCGCGCTCCCGGCGGGGCCGCTTGCGTCCGGGTCCAGCGAGGTCGTCACGCTGCACGCCGGCCCTGTGAAGAAGAGCAAGCGCAAGAAGAAGTAGGGCGCAAGTAGGGCGCGGCTCAGCGGCCCAGCGAGATCAGGCGCAGCTCAGCGGTCCAGCGAGATCAGGCCTCTGGCCGCGAGCAGCTCGAGCACGCGCTCGACCTCCTGTTCGACCGTTTCCTCGAAGCTGCCGAGCACCAGATCCGGCTGTGCGGGCGCCTCGTAGGGGGCCCCCACGCCCGTCATGCCCGAGAGCTCGCCCGAGCGCGCGCGCGCGTACAGGCCCTTGGGGTCGCGCTGCTCGCACAGCTCGAGCGGGGCGTTGACGAAGATCTCCAGGAAGCCGAGGTCATCGGTCGCGTGCAGCGCCGCCGCCGCCTGACGATCGGCCGCGTACGGGCTGACGAGGCTGACCAGCGCGATCGTCCCCGACTCCGCGAGCAGCCGCGCGACGTGCGCGGTGCGGCGCACGTTCTCGGTGCGCGCGTGCTCGTCGAAGCCGAGATCGCCGTTGAGGCCATGGCGCAGGTTGTCGCCGTCGAGCAGGAACGCCGGCTGGCCCAGCTCGAGCAGACGCTCCTCGACGGCGGCGGCGACCGTCGACTTGCCGGCGCCCGGCAGACCCGTGAACCACAGGGTCGCGCCGGTATGCCCGAGCGTGCTCCAGCGCCGCTCGCGCGTCATCCGCGTCCCCTGCCAGCGGACGTTCGGGCTGCGCTCGGTTTTGGCCTCCTCACCGGTCTCGTCGATCGATGAGCCCTCGACCTCGGTGTCGAGGATCACCGCGGCGCCGACCGTGTCGTTGCTAGCGGCATCGATGATGATCAGGCTGCCGGTGACACGGTTGCGCCTGTAGGAGTCGAACACGAGCGGCGAGCTCAGCTCCAGGTGCACGCGCGCGAGGTCGTTGAGCTCGAGCGTGCTCGCGCTCGCGTCGCGGCGCAGGGTCTCGACGTCGATGCGATAGCGAACGTTGACCTTGCCGACGGTCGCCGTGCGCGTCGTGTGCTTGACCAGGTAGCGCCGCTGCGGGCTGAGCGGCTGCTCGGACATCCAGCACAGCAGGCACTCGAAGCGGTTGGAGACCGACGGCTGGTTCTGGGTGCGCACGATCGTGCTGCCCCGGGAGACGTCGATGTCGTCGCTCAGGCGCAGCGCCACCGACATCGGCGGGAAGGCCTCGGCGACCGGTCCCTCGTAGGTGTCGATGCCGGCGACCGTGGTGCGCTGCCCGCCCGGCAGCACGACCACCTCGTCGCCCGGCCGAATGATGCCGCCTGCGAGCTGTCCGGCGTACGCGCGGTAGTCGTTGACGGTCCCCGTCCCGGGACGCTGCGAGGCGGGCGGACGAATCACCCACTGCACGGGAAAGCGGACGTCGATGAGGTTGCGATCGGAGGCGATGTGGACGTGCTCGAGGTGATACAGCAGCGGCGGCCCCTGATACCAGGGCATCGCCTCCGAGCGATCGACGACGTTGTCGCCGAGCAGCGCCGAGATCGGGATGAAGGTCACGTCGGGCAGCTCCAGGCGCGCCGCGAACGCGTCGAACTCCTCGACGATCGCGTCGAACACCGCCTCGTCGAAGTTGACCAGGTCCATCTTGTTGACGCACACGACCACGTGCGGGATGCCCAGCAGCGAGCTGATGAACGCATGGCGCTTGGATTGCGCGATGACGCCCTTGCGCGCGTCCACGAGCACGATCGCCAGGTCGGCGGTTGACGCGCCGGTGACCATGTTGCGCGTGTACTGCTCGTGCCCGGGGGTGTCGGCGATGATGAAGCGCCGCTGCGCCGTGGCGAAGTAGCGGTAGGCGACATCGATCGTGATGCCCTGCTCGCGCTCTGCCCGCAGGCCGTCGGTGAGCAGGGACAGATCGACGAACTCGTGACCCATGCGCTCGCTCGTCTGCTCGACGTGCGCGAGCTGGTCGGCGAGCACCTGCTTGGAGTCGTACAGCAGCCTGCCGATCAGCGTGCTCTTGCCGTCATCCACGGAGCCCGCGGTGGCGAAGCGCAGCAGATCGGTCGGCCGATCGCTGAGACGACGGAAGACCTCCGCCGCGCTCTCGCCCGAGCCCGCCACCCGGGTGGCGGGCGCCGCGGCTACGCCGGCGCCGTTGGCACGAGCCCCCCCGTTGCCGTTGACCGCGCCCGCGCGCACCGAGCCCGACGGGTCGTCCATCAGAAGTACCCCTGCCGCTTGCGATCCTCCATCGCCGCCTCCGTGACACGGTCATCCGCGCGAGTCTGTCCGCGCTCGGTCATCTCCGTGGCGGCGATCTCCGCGACGACCTGCGCGAGCGTGCTCGCCCGCGACTCGACGGCCCCCGTACAGCTCATGTCGCCGACGGTGCGGTAGCGCACGTGCGCCGTGAAGGGCTGCTCGTCGTCCATCAGCTCCACGAACGGGCTGATCGCGTAGAGCATGCCGTCGCGCCGGAAGACCTCCCGCTCGTGTGCGAAGTAGATGGCGGGCACCTCCAACTCCTCCTCAGCTATGTACTGCCACACGTCGAGCTCGGTCCAGTTGGAGAGTGGAAACACGCGCACATGCTCGCCCTGGCGGATGCGCCCATTGTACAAGCTCCACACCTCCGGCCGCTGTTTCTGGGGCTCCCACTGGCCGAACTCGTCGCGGAATGAGAGGATCCGCTCCTTCGCGCGCGCACGCTCCTCGTCGCGGCGGGCGCCGCCGAACGCCGCATCGAAGCCGTGCTCGGCGATCGCGTCCAGCAGCGTGACCGTCTGCAGCCCGTTGCGCGAAGCGCGAGGACCGCGCTCCTCGACGACGCGACCGGCGCGGATCGAGTCCTCGACCGAGGCCACGATCAGCCGCTCGCCGAGCTCCTCGACGCGCCGGTCGCGGTACTCGATCGCCTCCGGGAAGTTGTGGCCGGTGTCGACGTGCATCAACGGGAACGGGAACGGGGCCGGCCGGAAGGCCTTCTCGGCCAGGCGCAGGAGCACGATCGAGTCCTTGCCGCCGCTGAACAGCAGCACCGGACGCTCGAATTCGGCGGCGGCCTCACGCATCACGTGGACGGCCTCCGCCTCGAGTGTGCGCAGGTGGGTAAGGTGGTAGGTGGCTGGCATCCGTGCTAGTCGCTTGCGACCAGCCGACCGAGCCTGGCCCGGGGCTGGCTGGACGATTGTGAACTTCAGGTTAGGGCGCAGCCCGGAGCATTGTCAAGACTGGGCGACGCGCGCCCGCCACCGCTCACGCGGGAGCGAGCCCTGGCGCACGCCCGCAGGACGCTCTCAGCCGTGGCCAGCGGGCCGGCGCCGGGCCGAGTGACCCGCACCCGGAGTCCGGCCCCGGTGCCGCGATCGCCGGCACCAGGAGCTCCGGCGCCCGCCCGAGTGGCCCACGTTCGCCTCGTTACACTCGCCGATGATGACGGCCGCCTCGCAAGCATCCGCTGCCGCGCGGGGGGCCGAGCGCAGGATGCCGGACTTCTTCGTTGTCGGCAATCCCAAGAGCGGCACCACGGCGCTCTACGAAATGCTGAGGCGTCACCCGCAGATCTACATGCCCGAGCTCAAGGAGACGCGCTTCTTTGCCCGCGAGCTGCATCCCAACCTCGATGAATCGAGCGAACACCCACATTCACTGGACGAGTACCTGTCACTGTTCGCGGGCGCCCGGCCGGAGCAACGCACCGGCGAGGCTTCACCGTCCTACCTGCGCTCCCACGCGGCCGCAGCGCGGATCGGCGAGCTGCAACCCGCCGCGCGCATCATCGCCATCCTGCGCGAGCCCGCGAGCTTCGTGCGCTCGCTGCACATGGAGCTGCTGCGCGATCACGTCGAGACGGAGAAGGACCTGGCCACGGCGATCGCCCTCGAAGACGCCGGGCGCGAGGGAGATGAGCTCGGCGCGCATGCCGGGCGCCGGCGCTTCGGCTACGCGGACGAGCGCGTCCACTACGTCGAGCAGTTGCGCCGCTATCACGCGGTCTTCCCACCAGAGCAGGTGCTGGTTCTGATCTACGACGACTTCCGCGCCGACAACGAGGGCACGGTGCGCCGGGTGCTGCGCTTCCTGGAAGTCGATGACACCCTGCCGCTGGAGGTGACCGACGCGAACGCCAGCGTCCGCGTGCGCTCTCCTCGCATGTATGAGCTCGTCCGCTCGCTCTATCTCGGGCGCGGGCCGCTGGCACGGGCGATGAAGGCGGTGGTCAAGACGTTCACGACCCAGCAGCTTCGCCGCGAAGGGCTGGGCGCATTGCGGCGCAGGGTGCTCTATGGCCGGCCGCGCCCCGCCGACGAGCAGCTGATGCTCGAGCTGCGACGCCGCTTCAAGGGTGAGGTGGTGGCGCTCAGCGAGTACCTCGACCGTGACCTGGTCGGGCTGTGGGGCTATGGCGGCGTCGAGTGAGGATGGTGGCGTTCAGCGCGACGGTGGCTCGGGTGTCGCCAACCAGTTCACCACGGTGGAGCTCCCGGCGAAGGCCGAACGGGTGAACGGTCCATCGCCCGTCACCGAGAAGATCCTGTAGCCCAGGTCGCTGAGCAGATCCCACACGCCCTCCGGCGCCGCCCCATACAGGGACGCCGCCTCGCCGACGTGCTCGAACACGATCACCGGCCGCACGTCGGTGAGCAGCGCGCGTCCGCCTTCCAGCACCTCGAGCTCGGCGCCCTCGACGTCGACCTTGATCACGGTCGGGCGCTCCCCCGCAAGCTCCACGTCGAGGGTGGAGACCGTCACGCTGATGTACTGCGGCTGGCCGCGCTCGTCACTCACCTCTGGGCTGCGGCGCAGCCCGCTCCAGCCGTCCATCTGTGTGAAGTGACAGAACTCCGCGACGCCCGGGTTGGCGCCCACGGCCATCTGTCTGCAGTCCACGTCGGGAAACGCGCTCGCCAACTCCTCCGCGAGTGCCGGAATCGGCTCGAAGGCGACGTGACGGCCGCTCGGCGCGACCCGTACGGCGTCACGCAGGATCTGCCCCCGATTGGCGCCGACGTTGACGTAGGTCGAATCGGCGTGCAGCGTGCTCGCGAGCACCGCGCCGATGCCGATCGCCTCGCGTTCGGCCTGTCGCACCCCGGCGTCCACCGCCGCCAGCAGCTCCGGTCGGTCGAGCCTTCGCGACGCCGCCCCGACCGCCCGCTTCGCAAAGGCCGTAGCCCGCAAACCCATGTTCGCTGGAGACACCTGTTGCTCTCCTGCCATGGTGCAAGAAGTCTACACGACGCCAGGCAGGCGCCGGCTAGGTGAGCCCGGCCAGCCAGTCCGAGCCGCCGGCCTTGATGCGCTCGTAGATCTCCTCTGACTGGCGCAGGTGCCGGGCTTGCACGCCCCGTTCCCAACGCCGCCAGCGCATCCCCTTGAGAACGCGCTCCACCGCACCGATCCCGGGGAGTTGTGACAGGGGCAGGGGGGGCGGCCCGGTGCGATGCGCCGGGCTCAGCCCACCGCTGCGAAAACCGGCGCCGTGGTGGTAGATGGTTTCACCATAGATCCCGTAGTACAACGGATCCAGCTCGTGGTGATTGGACCGCAGCACCTGCACCCACGGCGTCTCGGACAGCTCGAGGCTGCGCAGCAGGTTGCCACCCACGTCGCTCGTCAAGCGGCCCTGGCGGGCAGGCCATGGATAGCCGGCGCACCAGTCCCCGTGGATCGCGTGCCACGTGCCCACGGTGGTCACACAGAAGCATGGATGCGGCTGCGGCTGATCGAAGTTCTCGGCCCTGCGCACCGCCACCAGTGGCGCCTGCGACAGGCCGGAGGCGATCAGCGGCATCGGGTCGGCGATCGGGAACGCATCGCCGTCGAGGAACATCAGCAGGTCTTCCGCGGAGGCCTCGCGCGAGATCTCCAGCGCGAGGTGGTTGAGCTTGGCGGCGTGCAGGCCGCGCTGCTCCAGGACGCGGTCGAAGTGGCTGCCGTAGGAGGGATCGATCCCCTCCAGCGAGCTCCACGTCCGGTACTCGACCGAGATGTGCTCGCGCAGATACCTGCTCTGAATCTCGATCCACCGCGGAGACATGTAGTGCACGGAGGCGATGTAGAGCATCGGCGGGTATTTCTCAGGGTCGGAATCGGAAGCTGCCGGGAGACCCGCACCGCCACCGTCAGCAGGCATCATAGCCCGGACTCGTTACACTCGGCGATCATGAGCGCATCGGCTGAGCTTTCGGGTGAGGCCCGCGCATCCGGCAGCAGAGTGCCCGACTTCTTCATCATCGGCCACGCCAAGAGCGGCACCACGGCGCTGTATGAAATGCTCAGGCGCCATCCGCAGATATTCATGTCCGACGTCAAGGAGCCTCGCTTCTTCGCGCCCGATCTGCGCACCGGGTCTGCGCGCCTGGACGGTGGCAAGGCGCCGCTCACCCTCGAGGACTACCTCGCGCTTTTCACAAACGCGGCGTCAGGCCAGCGCGTCGGCGAGGCTTCTCCGCAGTACATCCGCTCGCGCGAGGCCGCCCGGCTGATAGCGGACATTCAACCGGCCGCGCGGATCATCGCCGTCCTGCGGGAGCCGGCGAGCTTCCTGCGCTCGATGCACCTGCAGATGCTGCAGGCTTACATCGAGACGGAGAAGGACCTGGGCAGGGCGCTGGCCCGCGAACCGGAGCGCCGTCACGCGCGCGAGGTCGAGCACCTGCCGGTGCCACAGGGCCTCATGTACGCAGAGCACGTTCACTACACCGAGCAGCTCCGCCGCTACCACGAGGTATTTCCCCCCGAGCAGGTGCTCGTGCTGATCTACGACGACTTCCGCGCGGACAACGAGGGCACGGTGAGGCGCGTGTTGCGATTCCTGGAGGTCGATGACAGCGACCCGATCGAGGTGAAAGAAGCCAACCCGACCGTCTCCGTGCGCTCGCCGCGCATGTACGAGCTGGTGCGCTCGGTGTACATGGGACGCGGCCGCTCCGGGCGAGTGGTGAAGGCAGGTATCAAGACGCTCACGCCGCGACGCCTGCGCCACCGCGCGCTGGCCGCCCAGGTGCGGATGCAGTGGGCCAGGCCCGCGGCGCCCGACGCCCAGCTCATGCACGAGCTGCGCGCACGCTTCAAGGGCGAGGTCGTCGCGCTCAGCGAGTACCTGAACCGGGACCTCGTTACACTCTGGGGCTATGACAGCATCGTCTGAGGGGACGGCGTCGAATGGCTCGCGGCGCAGGGTGCCCGACTTCTTCATTGTCGGAAACCCCAAGAGCGGCACGACAGCCCTGTATGAGATGCTCGATCGTCACCCGCAGATATACATGCCGCCACTGGGCAGCCAGTTCTTCGCCGTCGAGCAGAAGAAAAACCCGGGAACGCTCGAGGAGTACCTGGCGTTGTTCGAGCCGGCGCTGCCCGAGCAGCGGGCGGGTGAGATCTCGCGCGGGTACTTCAGATCGCGCACCGCGGCGGCCGCGATCGCCGAGCTGGCCCCCGGAGCGCAGATAATCGTCGTGCTGCGAGAGCCCGCGAGCTTCCTGCGTTCGTTGCACATGGAGCTGCTGCAGGATCACGTCGAGACCGAGAGGGATTTCGGCAAGGCGATCGAGCGTGAAGAAGCCAAGCGCCGTGCGCAGGTGACTCCCGACACGCGTGTCGAGAAAGGCCTCATGTATTCACCCGAGCGCGTTGGCTACGTCGAGCAGCTCCGACGCTTTCACGCGGTGTTCCCGCGTGAGCAGGTGCTGGTGCTGATATATGACGACTTTCGCTCCGACAACGAGGCCACGCTCCGTAGCGTGCTGCGCACGCTGGGCGTGGATCACACCGTGCCGCTCGAGGTGAAGGACGCGAACCCGACCGTCGGCGTGCGCTCGGCGCGGATGAACGAGCTCGTGCGCTCGGTGTACATGGGACACGGGCCGGCGGCCAGAGCGGCGAAGGGCACGATCAAGACACTCACGCCGCAGCGACTGCGCCGCGAGGGGCTTGGCGCGTTCCGGAGGAAGGTGCTCTACGGCAAGCCACTGCCGGTCGATGAGCAGGTCATGCTCGAGCTGCGCCGGCGCTCCAAGCCGGAGGTATTCGCGCTGAGTGAGTACCTGGACAGGGACCTCGTGACCCTGTGGGGCTATGACCGCATCGACTGAGAAGACCGGCGCCCCCGTCCCGCACGAGCCGTGTTCCGCACGCGGGCGGGTTCCGGACTTCTTCATAGTCGGCAATCCCAAGTGTGGCACCACAGCGCTGTACGAGATGCTCAAGACGCACCCGCAGATCTACATGCCCGAGCTCAAGGAGCCCTGGTTCCTGGCCGCTGACATGCGCCCTCGCTTCCAGCCGCCCAGATCCGCCTCGCCGCCTCAGAGTCTCGAGGAGTATCTGTCACTGTTCGAGGATGCCCGCGCGGATCAGCGCGCGGGAGAGGCCTCTTCGGCGTATCTGCTCTCGCATGACGCCGCCGGGCAGATCGCCGAGCTGCAACCGGACGCTCGCATCATCGCCATCCTGCGCGAGCCGGCGAACTTCCTGCGTTCGCTGCACCTGCAGTTGCTGCGCACCCACGTGGAGACGGTGAAGGACCTGGGCGAGGCGATCTCGCTGGAGGCCGCCAGACGGGAAGGGAACAAGATACCCCGCCGCTCGCATCGGCCACGCCTGCTGCTCTACTCGGAGCACGTGCGCTACGTGGAGAACCTGCGGCGCTTTCACGCGGTCTTCCCCAGAGAGCAGGTCCTGGTGCTCGTATACGAGGACTTCCTGAAGGACAACGAGGCGACGGTGCGCACGGTGAGACGATTCCTCGGGGTCGAGGAGGAGCTGCCGGTGGAGGTCAAAAAGGCGAACCCCACCGTCAAACGAATGCGCTCTCAGCAGCTCGATGAACTGGTGAACGTGGTTTCCGTCGGACGCGGCCCGGCCGGACGGCTCGCGAAGGCCGCGGTCAAGACGCTCGTACCGAACGAGCGACTGCGCAGCCGCGCGCTGCGCGCCACCCATAGGAACTTCATCTACGGCAAGCCGTCGGCCCCCGACGAGCAGGTCATGCACGAGCTGCGCCGGCGCTTCAAGGGCGAGGTCGAGTCGGCCAGCGAGTATCTCGATCGAGACCTCGTGTCGCTGTGGGGCTATGACAGCCTCGACTGAGGCGCATCTGCCCGACAGCGATCGACCGTTCACCGCCGCCTGGCGCGAGGCCGTCGAGCGCCGGCAGGCCGCGGCGCTGCCCGCAGGCGAGACGGTGGTCTCTTGTACGGCCCCGCTCGGCACCGGCGGCCTCGGACGTCACCTCGGGGAGATAGTCGGCGCGCTCGAGCGCCGGGGCAACGCGAGCGTGTGCATCTGCGGCTCGACCCGGGCGGAGGACGCCGACGCCACCCGCGGGGCGCCGCGCCACCGGCTCGGGATCCCCTACCTCGAGCGTGCGCTCGCGTTGCTGCCGGTGGGGGTGACTCCCGGGGTGCGCACGCGCGCCTTCATGAGCGAGTTCGATGCATATGCCGCCGAGCGCCTGCCCCCCGCCGAGCACCTGATCGCGTTCAACTGCCAGGCCCTCACGCAGGTTCGCGCGGCGCGGCCGGCGGGTTACGCGTCGGTGGGGCTCGTCTCGGCCAACTCGCATCTGCGGCGTCTCGCCGCCCAGCACGCGCTCGCCCGCCGCAGCTACCCGTTGGAAGGATCGTGGGCAGCGCACCTGCTGCGGCGTTGCCTGGCCGAGTACGCGAGCGCGGACCGCATCTACGTGGCCTCCAGCTACATCCGCGATTCGTTCCTGGAAGAGGGGTTTCCCGAGGAGCTCCTGTCGTACTTCCCGTTGACGCCCGATCCGCGCTTCGAGCGCGCGGGAGCGCGAGCGCCCTCCGAGCGCTTCGAGATCGTCTACGTCGGAAGCCTCGCCGTGCACAAGGGGGTGCCGCTGCTGATCGACGCGGTTCGCCGCCTCCCCCATGCGGACGTCTCGCTCGTGCTCGTCGGCGGCTGGGGTACGCGCGGCATGCGCCGCTTCGTCCAGGCCGCGTGTGCCGCCGACCCGCGCATCAGCGTCCGCCCGGGCGATCCGCTGGCGCACCTGAACAGCGCGAGCGTGTGCGTGCACCCGGCATACGAGGACGGGTTCGCCTATGCCCCCGCGGAGGCGCTCGCCCGCGGTGTCCCGGTGATCGTCAGCGAGGACACCGGGATGAAGGAGCTGATCGACGGCCCCAGCGATGGCCTGGTCGTGCCCACCGGCGAGTTGGACGTGCTCACGGAAGCGCTCGAGGCCGCCTATCGGGGTGAGGCCTTCGCGCGATCGCCGCGTCGATGACGAGCTCGAACTCGCGCGCCCGCGTCTCGTATGAGAGCTCCCCGCGCAGCTGCTCGCGATCGAACGAGCGCGCGCGTCCGGCGAACTTGGCCTCGGCGAGCTCCGCGATCACCTTCCGCATGCCCGGCCCGTCAGCCGGGTCGACGAGCCACACACCCGGCTTGCCCGCCAGGTAATCCCAGTTCTCGCCCTGGGGAACCGCCGCGAGGATCGGCCTGTCCGTCGTCAGGTACTCGTAGGTCTTCGCCGAGATGCGCCCGCCCCGCGATCCGTCCGCGCGGGCGGGAAGCGTGATGAACAGCAGGTCCGCCCGCGCGAGGATGTCCGCCACCTGGTCGTGGGGAACGGGACCCGCGACGCTCACCACGCTCTGCACCCCGGCGCTCGCGAGCGCCCGCGCGACCACCGCGTCCGGATATGGGTTGCCGTACAGCGCGAGTCCCACGCGTCCCTCCCACTCGGGGTGCTCGGCGATTGCCTCGAGGATCGCGCGGCCGACGATCGCCGGAGAGGAGGTGCCGTGATCCAAGGTGGTTCGCCGGTAGCGCCCGAGAGCGTTCCACGCCGCGTACAGACCCCTCAGCCCGCCGCTCGGCGCACCCTGCCCGATCACGCTCCACCATCCGGACATCGCACCCACGTAGGCGATCTCGAAGCCCTCGCCCGGCGTCGGCTGCGGATGCGCTTCGGCGCGATCGGCGCCGTAGCGCACGAGGTGAAACTTCTGACGCACGTCATCGCTCTGGCGGGAGGAGACCTCCTCGAGGTTCGTCGCGGACACGTACACCACCGCGTCCGCGCGTCTGGCGTAGAGGTCCTCGAGGGCTCTCGCCAGGAGGTAGTGGACGCGGGTCGGGAACTCGGGGTGCATGTCGGTGCAGGTGAGCGAGTCGTCGAGGTTGAGCACGAGTGGCAGTCCCGTGAGCCGGCTGAGGACGATCCCGGCGAGCCCTGCGGAGTAGGGCATCATGAACACCACGATCGCGCGGGGGGCGAGCTCGCGGATCAGGCGCCGGCCGGCGAGGATCGCGGGCACCACCCAGAAGATGGAGTCGTCGGGCCACACGACCAGCTCCAGGAGCTTGTCCAGGCGCAGGCGCCGCATGGCCGCCAGCAGCCTCCTCGGTCGCCTGCTGCGCACGACCTCGACGCGCACCCCGCCGCTGCGCTCCGGGCCCTCGGCCTCGGTCACCACCGCCACCTCCCAGCGCGCGCTCAGCTCGCCGAGCAGCTTGCTCGCCCGGATCGCCGTGGGCGTGGTGTCCGGCGAGAACGACTGCGACAGGCACAGCAGCGCCGGGCGTCTTTTCTGTGCGCCGGGATCACCCGCCATCGAGCACCTCGGCCCGCTCCCGCGCGCCGGCGCGGGCGAGCGCGCGCTCGTACACGGCGAGCATGCTCGCCACATGCCGATCGATCGTGAACTCGCCCTCAACGCGCCGGCGACCCGCGCGACCCATCTGCGCGGCCTGCTCCGGGCTCGCGGCGAGACGCCCGATCGCCTGCGCCCAGGCTCGGGGCTCGTGCGGGGGCAGCAGATAGCCCTCGCGCCCGTCCTCGACGATCTCCACGGGACCGCCGACGTTGGTGGCGAGCACCGGAACGCCCAGCGCCATCGCCTCCAGGAGCGCCCGTCCGAAGGGCTCCTCCTCGGAGGGAAGCAGCAGGATGTCCAGCGCGCGCATCAGCTCGGGCACGTCCTCGCGCTCCCCCAGGAAGGACACGCGCTCCTGCAGGCCCGCATCGGCCACCTGTGCGTGCAGGCCCGCCACGTAGGCGTTGTTGTCGAAGCGCGTGGCGCTCGCCACGAACTTGGCCGAGCCGATCAGCAGCAGATGCGCGTCCAGGCCATCCTCGCGCAGCAGCCGCAGGGCCTCGATCGCGGTGGCCTGCCCCTTCCACGGCGTCAACTGGGCGAGCACCCCCAGCAGCAGCTCGCCTCCCCCCGCCCGCCCGAGGTTGGCGCGCGCGCGCGCGCGATCGATGCTGGCCGGATCCCAGCGCTCGAGGTCGACGGCGTTGTGCACGACCTCCACACGCGCCCGCGGCGCCGCCGCCCGCACCGAGCGCGCCGTGTAGTGCGAGTTGGCCACGACCGTGGTCGCGGTGGCCGCGATCAGGCGCATGGTCGCCGTCGTCAGCGCCCCGGCGGGCAGGCAGTCGCGGACGTGGACGATCCTGGCGCCCGGCGGGCGCCCGAGCGCGAGCGCGATTCCCGCGCGGATCGAGTTCGCGTGCACGAGCTCGGCGTGGTGCCGGCGCGCGGCCCGGCGCACCTGCACGGCGGCGACGCTCAGCTCCGCAACGGTGCGCGGCGTGTGCAGCGGATGGAGCCTGAGGCTGCCCGCCGTCGCGGCGATGGTGGTGGTGGGGATGCCGAGCTCCGCGACGGCGCTGGCCAGCCGGCCGGGCGGCGTGGCCACCAGCGGCGCCACCGCCGCGGGCAGCGCGCCGAGCAGGCCGAGCAGCGAGTGCTCGCCGCCGCTCACATCGGCCGTGTGGTTGACGTACAGGACTCTCATGCGGCGTCCCGCGCAGGGCCCCGGTGCGGGCGTCCGCCCGTGCTCGCAGGCGCTGACGGAGCGAGCAGCTCGAGCAGCACGCTCTGGACCCGCTCGACGATCACCGGCCAGGCGTGCTCCCGGGCCCGCACTCGACCCGCCGCGCCGAGCCGGCCCGCGAGCTCCGGATCGAGCAGCAGCGTGGTGATCGCCTCGGCGACGGCCAGCTCGTCGAGCGGATCGACGAGCATCCCGGTGACGCCGTCGATGACCGCGTCGAGAGCCCGCCCACGTTGCCGGCGACCACCGGCTTGCCGTACGCACCCGCCTCCAGATAGGCGATGCCGAAGCCCTCGCCCGCGAACCCGCCGGCGGGCAGGCGACTGGGCATCGCCAGTAGGTGGGTGCGACGCAGCCACGAGTTGCGCTGCTCGTCGGACACCGATCCGAGGAAGCGGATCGAGCCGTCGACCCCGTAGGAGCGAGCCAGCGCTTCGAGCCCCGGGCGCAGCGAGCCATCGCCGAGGACCACCCACTGCACCTGCGGGACCTGCGCGCGCACGAGCGCGAGTGCCCGCACGAGCACGTCGTGGCCCTTGTAGCGCTCCTGGATGCGCGCGACGGTTAGGAAGGTGGGTCGATCGACCGGCTCGGGGGTGGCGTCGACCGGGACGTCCACGCCGTTGGGGATAACCGTGATGCGCGCCCCTGCGGCGCCCGCCGCCCGTACGAGGCCGGCGGTGTAGCCGCTGACCGCGATCGCCTCGCGCGCGTGCAGCGCCGCGAAGGCCGCCAGCCGCGGGCGGGCTCCGATCTCTTCCGCGTGGAAGTACTGCACGAAGGGCACGCCCAGCGACCTGCTGATCGCCGCGGCGGCCGGGCTCGCCACGATGTGCATGCTGAGCGTCAAATGCGGGCGAAAGCGCAGCGCCTCGCGCACGGCGGACGCATTCAGCAGCGCCAGCCTGCCCGCGTGTGGCAGCCTGGCGAGGTCGACCCGGTGCACGGCGGCGGCGTGCGCGCCGTCGAACTCGGCCGCGCCGGGGGTCGCGAGCGTGAGCACGCGCGTCTGCAGGCGTTCGATCCCGGCAGCCAGTCGCTCGCTGACGAGCTGGATGCCACCCGGCGCCGGCGGATAGTCCGGCGTGAGGATCAGCAGCCGCGGTCTAGCCGTCATCGAGCCCGTGGAAGCGGTCGGCCCACAGCCCCAGCGCGAGCATCGGCCACAGCAGCTCGCTGTGATCGCGCTCACCAGAGCGATGCTCTCGGACGAGCGCACGCGCGGCCTCGCGGTCGAAGTAGCCCTCGCCGTAGATGACGCCACGCTCGAGCTGGCGATCGAGGGCGCCCGCCAGCGGGCCTCGCAGCCATTCCGCCGCGGGCACCCTGAAGGCCGTCTTGCGATAGCGCCCCAGCGCCGAGGTGTTGATGACGCCGTCGGGGAGCATCGCGCGGACGATCGCCTTGCCCCCGCCGGCGAGGTGGACGGAGGTGTCCAGCGAGGCCGCGAAGTCGGCCAGCTCCCGGTTGAGGAAGACGGTCCTGATCTCCAGCGAGGCGAGCATGCCGGCCCGATCGGTCTTGAAGAGCACGTCGTCGGGCAGGTAGTCGATCTGGTCGAGGTGCATCAGCCAGCGCACCGTCGGCTCACCTCGATGCCCACCCGCCCGGGCGGCGAGATCGGCCACCACCCGGCCCTCCCCGACGCCCGCCATGCGCGGCCCGTACAGCGCCGCGCGGGCGCCGCGGCGCTCGCTGGTGACCCAGTCGAGATTGCGCTCGAGCAGCGGCGCGGGCGCCAGCCGCCGGGCGGCGCGCTCGCCGCGTCCGACCCGGGCGGCGCCTCCGCGCAGCAGCGCTCCGAGCGGCCTGGCGGCACCGGCGGGCAGCGCGGACTCGGCCCGCCGGGAGCGCGCGAGCCAGCGGTAGCGGGGATAGCCCCCGAACAGCTCGTCGGCTCCCTCTCCGCCGAGCGCAACCGTCACGCGTGGACGGGCGAACTCCGAGAGCACGTTCAGCGGCAGCAGCGCTCGGTCGGCGAGCGGTTGATCGAGCCCCGCCAGCAGCGCCGGCGCCCGCTCGGCGACCGTCTGCTGCGTGAGTGTCACCTCGTGGTGTTCGCTGTCGAGGTAGGAGGCGGTGCGACGCGCCTGGGCCGTCTCGCTGACAGACCCAACGTCATAACCGACGGTGAACGTCTGCAGGCGCTTGGAGGACTGCTTCGCAGCCGCGATGGACACGAGCGTCGAGTCCACCCCGCCGCTCAGGAACACGCCCAGTGGCACGTCCGAGATCATGCGCCTGCGGACCGACTCATCGAACAGGCGCCGGGCCTCGGCGAGCACCGACTCGAAGCGCTCCTGGGGCACGAGGCCATCGGCGCCCGCGGTCCACCACGGGCGCTCCCGCGAGCGCGGGTCGGCCCGCTCCCAGCTGAGCAGGTGCCCGGGTGCGAGCTGGCGCACGCCGGGCACGATCGTGCCCGGACCGGGCACGTAGGCGAACACGAAGAACGCGTCGATGGCGACCGGATCGAGCTCCCGCAGCCCCGGCGTCACCGCCACGAGCGCGGTCAGCTCGGACGCGAAGGCGAGCTCGCCGCCGCGCTCGTGCAGGAACATGGGCTTCTCGCCAAAGCGGTCGCGGGCGAGCAGCAGGCGCCCCCGCGGCTCGTCCCACAGGGCGAACGCGAACATCCCGTCGAGCGCGTGCACGAGCTCCTCGCCGTACTCCTCGTAGAGGTGAACGAGCACCTCCGTGTCCGAGCTCGTGGCGAAGCGGTGCCCGCGCGCGAGCAGGTCCTCGCGCAACTGGGGATGGTTGTAGATCTCGCCGTTGCAGACCACCGCCAGCGAGCCGTCCTCGTTGTAAAGCGGCTGGTGCCCCCCCGCGACGTCCATGATCGACAGGCGCCGCATGCCGATGCTCACGCCGCTCGCGGCATCGCTGTAGATCCCCTCGTCGTCGGGCCCACGGTGGTGCATGGTCGCGCACATCCCCCGCACCTTGCGTCCCTCGGGGTCCTCCGTGCTCCCAGCGATCCCGCACATGAGGGGCAAACATAGTGATCGCGTGCCGCCTTCGCCGCCCGCATGCCGGGGGTCCGCGGCGCCCTCGCACGACCGTCCGCACGCCGTCCCGGAGCCGTCCGGCTCGCATTCAAGTGATCCGCTGATCACGTCGATAGATCCGGCGAGGAGCATCGTCCCGTCCCTCCCTCGAGGAGAGCCAGCTTGTCCACGCGCGTTCGCCGGTCCCTTGCCCGTACCTCGGTGATCGCCACCGCGATCATCGCAGTCGGCCTGCTCGCACCCGTCGCCGCATCGGCCCGACACGGCGAATCGGGTAGGAGGGATCGCCACGAATCGAGCTCCACGTCGGTGGAAGCGCCCGCGGGCGCACCGGGCGAAACGAACGGCACCCCCCCGCCCGGCGAAACGAACGGCACCCCCCCGCCCGGCGAATCGGACCCGCAGCCCGCGGGCCGTCGCGCGGGTCGTGGCGGCAAATGCCATCTCAGCATCGAGGCGAGCTCCTCCCTGCTCGCCGCCGGTGAAACCGTGACCCTCTCCGGCGAGCTGCTCTGCCCGAGCAGCCGCGGCGCGGGCGGCGAAGCGCTCACCATCTACGTGCGCGAACGCGGGACCGCTGCGGGCCTGCAGGAAGTCGGCACGGCGACGACTGAAGCCGACGGCTCCTACCAGTTCACCAGCGCCGCCCTGGAGACCAACAGCGTCTTCTACGTGCGGGCACAGGGCTCGTTCAGCGCCCATACGCTCGTCAGGGTCGCACCCAAGGTCACCCTGACGGCCGCGCCCGCCGACGCGCAGTCCTCGACCGTCGGCGGCCACCCGGGCCGGCGGACGTGGTTGACGTTCAGCGGCACCGTCAGCCCGGACGTGGCGGGCGCGCACGTGGCGCTGCAGCGCGAGTACACCGCTCTCGGGGAAAGGTGGCGCACGATCGCGCTCGCGATCGTCGGACCCGACGGTGAATACTCGTTCACCCACAGCTTCAGGGCGACCGGCGAGATGAGCGTTCGCGCCGTCGTGCACTCCCGGCGCACCGACGTGGAGGCGGCATCCGAACCGCTCGTGTACGACCTCCCGCAGGCGCAGAACCCGCGACTGACGATCCAGAAGCTCCAGCGAGGAGGTCTCCGCGGGACAGTCGCTGACGATCACCGGAGTCGCCGCCGACGCGGCCGACGCGCCGATCACCCTGCTCGCGCGCACGCGCGGGCACGCGTTCACCGTGCTCGCCAAAGACACGACGGACGAGGAAGGCGCGTACACGTTCACCGAGTCGCCGCAGCAGACCACCTTCTATCGCGTGATCGATGCGAGCGCGGCCTCGACCGAACTGTTCGAGGGCTTCCAGCCCGTCCTCACCGCGGCCCTCTCGCCGAGCACCGAGCAGGCCGGCAAGCTGCTCGCGCTGTCAGGCGAGCAGGTGAGCTTCTCCGGCACGCTCGCCCCGGCTCACCCGGGGCAGGTGGTCTACCTCGAACGCGAGCAGCTCTCGGGCGTCGGCTTCACCGTGATCGCGCTCGGCACGGTGGGCAGCGACTCCTCGTATTCGATCAGCTACACGTTCTCACACCTCGGCACGTGCATCGTGCGTATCAGGGTGCCCGGCAACTCTGAAGCCGAGGGTAGCGTCAGCGAACCGTTCACCATCCTCACCACGGACCCCGTGGCGCCCGATCCGGAAGGCTCGGGCCCGCCGAGCTCACCCGAAGCCCACGCCTAGCGCGAGGAGCGGGAGCGCCCAGCCGCAGTGGAAGCGCGCACAGCCGGGCGCAGCAGGGCGAAGACGGCCGTCCACGGGAGCTGCAAGAAGGTGGTGAGACCCCGGGAGCGCGGTGAGCTGTCGGACGGCGACTCCATGGCAACCACCTCGGATTTGACGAGGCGGTTGCCGTGGAAGGGGACACCCGTGCGCAGTGACTCGAGGTCGGGCGGCAATCTGACGTCACTGCATCTCCCCTCCAGGATCTGAGCCATGACACCCTCAGGATCGGCGACGAACTGCTCGTAGCGGACGAACAGGCGCCGATCGCGCGGGTGGCGCAGGAATACGAGCACTGACAGCAGATAGGTCAACCACAGGTACGCATTTGCGGTGAGCACGCCGAACGTCCGCTCGGGCACGTCTTCACGCCCCAGCGACGCGACCACGCGCTCCGGATCGCGCACCAGGAAGAGCAGATGCAACTCGACACCGCCGAGCGCACGGAGCTTCCCGGGCGCGCAACGGATAGTGGGATGTGTTGACGATGTTGGGGACTCCCGTGACACGCTGGATGGCTTGATAGAGCTCCTCTGACACACGACGGTAGCGCCCCCGCAAACGGCGCCGGGCAGGCCACTTGCGCGGGTCGAAGAGGGCGGAGGAGCGCTCCAGGTAGGTGGTCTTGCCGCCGAACAACTCGGCCGCGTCGTCGATTTCCTCGCGCACGTCGCTCCAGAAGCGCGCGCGCTCGGGACTGGGATCGCCGCGCGGGATTCCACACTTCGGCAGCCAGCGGTCGAGCTCGCCCGCAAAGAACACGTTCTCGCAGTTTCCCAGCGCGACGCCGAGAATCGTGCTTCCGCTGCGCCCGGCGCCCATCACGTAGATAACCGTCGGTCGCCCGGCGCCTGTCGGCAACGGCGCCTCATCGGAGTCCGCTGGCTCTGGCACGCGGGCAGTCTTCCACATCCCGTGCCCGGACGTCCGAGCACGATGTTCACGGGCACGCTCGAGAGAACCTGCCAGCGCCATCCGGCGTTGGCTATCCTCAATGGCCTGATGACAGGGGACTCAAGGCGTCGTTCAACCTTTCACTGCGAGCGCTGCGCTGATGTGAGCAAATGGCAGTAGCGCTCAACTCGGTGCTGCTCGTGACGCCACGGTGGACGAGGGACGGCGGGGTCGCAACCCACGCGATTGCCAGCGCCGAGGCGCTGGCGCGCCACGGCCTGGATGTGCACGTGCTGGCCGCTCGAGTGGAGTCCGGTGAAGCGCCTGTGGGCGTCACCGTGCATCACTGTTCTGAGCTGTTCAACATTCACGCTTCACCCGAGGTGCGGGTGGGCGATGCCATGGCGTCAGCTCCCGACGTGATTCACTTTCACCAGTTTGAAGACCCTGATGTGCTCGCCTTCATGCAGGCCAGCGCACCTGTGCTGATCAGTGTTCACGGATACACGGCGTGCACGTCCGGCGTGTACTACTTTCGCCCGGGCGAGGAATGCACTCGCGCGCACGGGCCGGGCTGCGTGCCCAATCTGCTGGTGCGCGGCTGCGCCCATGCGCGACTGCCGCGTGGATTGCCCTCGGCCTACCGGCGGGCCACCCGCGGGCTCGAGGCGCTGCGTCGTGCCGATCTGGCGATCTCGTATTCCAGCGCCGTCGATCGCCACCTTGCCGCCAACGAGGTGAATCCCCGCGAGGTGATCCCGCTCTTCACGACGATGACACCGCAGACCGGGTCCGGCCATGCCACGCGACGGCGCGTGGTGTTCGCCGGCAGGATCGTCGCTCCCAAGGGCATCCAGGTCCTGATCCGTGCCGCGCGGGAGGTCGATGCGGAGTTCGTCATCTGTGGCGACGGCCTGGGCTTGGAGGCGATGCGCAAGCTCGCGCGGCGACTCGGCGTGGCCGAGCGGGTCCTCTTCAAGGGCTGGCTCAGCGCCGAGGAGCTCGCGCACGAGCTCGCCGAAGCATCCCTGGTGGCGATGCCCGCGCTGTGGCCCGAGCCGTTCGGCCTCGTCGGGATCGAGGCCCTCGCCGCCGGGCGCCCGGTCATCGCCAGCGCCACGGGCGGAGTCGGCGACTGGCTGAAGGATGGCGTCAGCGGGCTGTACGTGATGCCCGGGGACGTGCGAGCGCTCGTGCGAGCGCTCGACGAGCTGCTCGACGATCCGGCCAGGCAGCAGACGATGGGAGAGGCCGGCAGGAGCATGGTGGCCGAGCGCTTCTCGCCCGAGCGCCATGTCGCCGCGCTGCTCGAGGCCTATGGAGCCGCTCGCGCGACGTGGCACGCGGACCACGACGAGCAACCGCTGCACGCGCGCACGGCACAGAGCGCTGGCGCGCCGTCGCGCGCGTGACGCTCCTCACCCAGTGAGCGTCCGCTGGAGCAGAGCGGCGACGGCTCGTGCGCTGCGCGCGACGCTCATCTGGCGCTCGGCGAAGGCGCGTCCGCGCTCTGCCAGCGCGTCGCGGCGGCGCTCGTCGCCCAGGAGCGCGCCCAGGCCGTCGGCCAGCGCATGGGCGCTCGGCGCCACCATCTGGACCGCCTGCGCGTCGGTCAACTCCGACCAGCGCAGGGGGCCGTCGATCGCGACCACCGCTCTACCCGACGCGAGCGAGGCGGCCAGGGTCGTCTTGCGCGAGGAGGGGCCGGCGGAGTCGGCGAACAGCAGCAGCTCGCACGCGGCGAGGGCGTTCGAGAGCTGCTGCGCGCCGAGGTGGCCGGAGAAGGACAGCACGGGTCCGAGGGCGCGCGTGCGCGCGCCCTCGAGCCAGGCCTGGCCGACCGGCGAGTCACGACCGGGCGCACCGAGCAGCGTCAGCTCGACGGTGCGACCGCGATCGCGCAGGAGGCTCAGGGCGTCGAGCACGAGCGCCACGGCAGATCCCTCGTGGGAGTAGCCGAACAGTCCGAGGCGGGCAGGCGAGGGGTCCGCCGGCGCGCCGGCGGACGGGGGCGGCAGGTTGGAGAAGACGGGAGCGAACGCCACCGGGCGTCGGGGCAGCCACACGCGCGAGCCGAGCCAGTCCGCGCGGGCGTCGATCGTCACGAGCGCCGCCGCGGAGGCGCGCATCACCTCGATCAACACCCCCCGTTGGCTCACCGCCCAGGCGGTGCCCCGCAGGCCCGCCCGGCCCCACGGGTAGGCGAACTCGTGCATGACCGTGAGCAACGGAGCCCGCCGGCGGAGGGCGGCGAGCGTCGGTGAGACGAACAGGGGCAGTCCCCGGTACGCGAGCGAGAAGACCGAGTAGTGAAGCAGCACCGCGTCGGGCTGGAGTCGCTCGAGCTCGGCGGCGAGCCCTCCCGCCCACGAGTTGACCTCGGCGCGCGTCGCGGCGAGCGCCTGCTCACTGCGATCGAGCCAGTGCATGGAGCACGACACGTTCTCGCCACCGAGCGCGTCGGCGAGTCCGATCGCGTAGTCGCGCACACCGCATGTGGCGCTGGTGGACATGCCGACCACGGCCATGCGAACGGGGCGGCTGCTGGGGGGCCTCTCAGCCGGATCGACTGACGCGCTCGACGCGTCAGTCAAGCTGGTCATAGCCCCAAAGTGCCACCAGATCACGGTTCAGATGCTCGCTCAGGGCCACGACCTCCGGCTTGAAGCGCCGCCGCAACTCCATCATCAGGCGCTCGTCCGGGGGCTCGGGCTCGGTGAAGACCACTCGGCGCTGGGTGGCGAGGAGCGCCTTGCTGCGCAACCCACTGGGCGTGAGCGCCTTCAGCGACGCCTTGACGGCCAGCGACACCGGACCGCGGCCGACGGACACGGCGTGTACGAGCTCGTTGACGCGCTGCGATCGCGGGCGCACCGTCGGGTTCGCGTTGACCGCGCGCACGGGCTGGGTGTCGTCCACCCCCAGGAATCGCAGCACCTGGCGGGCGATCGCCTCGTTGTCGCGCCTGAAGTCGTCATAGATCAGCACCAGCATCTGCTCGGCTGCGAACACGGCCTCATAGCGGCGCAACTGCTCCACGTAGCGCACGTGCTCCGAGTACAGCAGCGCCTCGGGCCAGTAGCTGTAGCGGGGCACGTGCCGGCCTTCGCGCCTGTCCTGCTCGAGCGACAGGGCCTTGCCCAGGTCGCTCTCGACCTCGATGTAGGTCTGCACGAACTGGAGATGCAGCGAGTGCAGGAAGCTCGCCGGCTCGCGCAGGATGGCGATGATGCGGGCGTCCGGGCACACCTGCGCGATGCGCTCGGCGGCGGTATGCGACCACAGGTACAGGGCGGTCGCCTCGCCGACGCGCTGCTCGGGCCCTGCCGCCGTGAACAGCGCCACGTACTCCTCGAGGGTCTGCGGCGTCCCTTCCGGTCGCGGTGGGGTGCGAACGTGCAGCTCATCGGCGAAGAACCAGGGCTCCTTGCCCGCGGGCATGTAGATCTCGGGATGTCCCCGCAACATCTCATACAGGGCCGTGGTGCCGCTCTTGGCGTGCCCGACGATGAAGAAATCGGGGACACGACCCTGCGCGAGCGGCCCTGCGAGAGCGCTATCCATGTCGTCTCCCGCTGCAGTCATGTCCGGCAAGCGCCTCGCGCACCGATTCACCGCTCAGCGCTCGGCGGTCCCCGTGGCGATCGCCGACGCGTGGCGATAGTAGCTGTTGTCACTCTGCAGGCGAGCTTTCGTGTCGAAGGCGACCAGGCGGCCGTCGACGATCACCATCACCCTGTCGCACATGTCGAGCGTGGACATGCGGTGGGCGATGATGAACAGTGTCAGTTCGCTTTTCAGCGCGGTGAGGGACTCTCCGATCAGCGCCTCCGAGTGGGGGTCGAGCGCGCTTGTCGGCTCGTCGAGCACCAGGATCTCCGGTCGCGCTGCCAGCGCGCGGGCGAGACAGATGCGCTGCTGCTGGCCGCCCGAGACAGCGTCCGCGCGCGGCCCCACGAGCGTCTCGTAGCCCTTTGCCCAGCCCACGATGTCGTCGTGTATGCGTGCGTGGCGCGCGGCGCGTTCCACGGCCTCGTCGTCGATGTCGCGGAAGAAGCGGATGTTGTCGGCCACGGATGCGTGCAGCAGGCGCGGTTCCTGCGGCACGTAGGAGACCAGCCGGTGCCAATCGTCTTCGGCGAACTCGTTCGCGGAGACCCCGTTGACGAGGTAGCGCCCCTCCTTCGGCAGGCGCAGGCGCAGCAGCAGCTGCACGAGCGTCGACTTGCCCGCGCCGGATGGGCCGATGATCCCCACCACCTCGCCACGGGACACCTCGAAGCTGATGTCCGACAGGACGGGCGTACCCTCTCGGTAGGCATACGCGACGTTCTCGAAACCCATCGTCTCGACGCCTGCAAGCGGCGCTCCGGCGTCGTGTGTTTCGGCTTGCTTGTAGTGGGCGATCGCCTCCTGCGTGCGTTCGATGAACGGCATCGACTGGGCGATTCCCTGATACGCAGACTGGACGTTCTGGCCGGTGGAGCCCGCGCGGATCAGCAGCAGCACGACACCACCGAGCGCGGCCGCGTGGTCGCCTTTCGCAAAGTAGTAGAAGCCGGCGACACCTCCGACCAACAGCAGGTAGATGACACTCTGGTAGATGCCACCGATGAGTTTGCCGAGCAACTGAGTGCGAAAGAAGTGTCGCTGGACGCCGCGCGAGAAGCCTTCGATGCGATCGCGCTGGGCACCCGCGACACCGAGCACGTGCATCTCTTCCACCACCCGGACCGACTCGGCGATGCTGCCGGCGAAGGCCACCTGCGAGCGAGAGAGTTCGCGCGCGCTGCGCACGACGCGATTACGCAGCGGCCGCAGACCACCGAACAGCAGCACGGTTGCGAAGCCGACGACCACGGCCGCCACGAGGCTGAGCCTCAGCGCGGTGATCATCAGGACCAGGAAGGTGAAGCTCGAGGTGATCAGCGTCGTCGCCTGCAGCGCGCCGCCGGTCGCCGTGTTCACCTGGCCGGTGATGGTTTCCTGGAGCTGGCCCTCGCGGTCGCGGGACTGCACCGCCCAGGACGCCCGCGAGTAGGCGTCGAAGAGTTCGCGGCGCAGCCTCGCCTGTACCTCGACGGCGATCCGGGCGGGGAGTTTCGCCAGTGGAACCTGCAGCGAGATGCGCACGATCGTCAAGACGAACGCCAGCTGGATGAGAGTTCCGACCCCAGCGTGAATGTGAAACAGGGAGATGTGTTCATGAGCCTGCTTGCTTCGGTTGACGAGCGAGGCGGCTATCTGCGCGATCAACACGAGGATCGTCGCTTCGGCCACGCCGGCGAAGATCGCGCACACCGCGAGCGCCGCTATGGTCGAGCGGCGATCGCCGATCAGCACGTCCAGTCGCGCGAGCCGCGAAGGTTGCTGCGCCTGGTTCAGCTGCTCCGAGCTGCCGGCCTGGGTCGCCGCACGTGCCGTTGCGACGCCTGCCGTCCCGTCGGCGAGCGGCTCGGGAGGCGCCCCGTTCTCGACAGGCGGCGGTCGGTCGGCGCCGTTGCGTGAGGTCGGGCGCTGCATCACACCGGGGCTGCGATTGGCGAGCCGACGCCGAGTGTGCTCGCGCCGGCAGCACCCGTCTTGGACCTGACGCTGCGTCCCGGCCCCACGACCCAGTACGCGGCCACCCCGATCGCGAACCAGAAGTACGGTCCTGCCGCGGCGCTCGAGTTCAGCGCGCCGGAGAACCCGCCCGCGAACAGGCCTATGAAGGGCGCGAACACACCCGCAAGGTAGAGCGCGAGGTCCGTGTCGCGCGTACTTCGCATCCCGCGCACGAACAGCGAGATCATGTAAAGCGAAAGCGCCAGCCACATGAGCACGCCCGGCGCGCCCACTTCATTGGCCAGGATGTTGTACTGCGTCTCGTCGCTGATCGCACGGTATTGCTGCTGCACGTAGCTGCTCTTGCCGCCGAGGCCCGCCGTCGGCCCCGAGGTACCGAGTCCGACGCCGAAGGGGTTCGCCTTGAGCTCCTTGACGATCAGCGCACGGGCGCCGTTCTTGTAACCGCCAGCTTCCGAGAGCTTGCTCGCACCGGCGAGGCTTTCGTAGCGACTGAAGGTTTCGTGGCGCAGGACGACCGTCAGCAGCACGATGCTCGGTATCGCCACCAGCACGACCGCCAGCATCGCCCCGAGGGCCCGCTGGCTCACCTGGCGCCCGGCGATCACGGCCAGCCCCCCGAAGCTGAGGACGCCGATCGTCCCGCCGAGCAGTTGCCCGCGCCCGAGGCCGGTGATGATGGCGATCAGGGCGCCGATACACAGCAGCATGGCGGTCCACCGCCGGCGCGGGCTCCTCGCCGTCGCGAGCAGAGCGAGTGCGAACGGCAGCGCGATCTGGCCGACGCCGCCGCTGAACCCCTCGTCCGAGCCGAGACCCGGAGGACGCACCCTCGATTCTCCTTCGCTGGTCGTGTAGATGCGCGCACTGCCGTGACTGGGGTAGATGAGCTGGTGATACCCAGGCCCCCAGGCCGCCAGCCCGGCGGGTGAGAGTTTTGTCTGATAAGCGGAGACGAGGCCGTTGGCCAAGGCGGCGACGCCCACGATCAGAAAAAGCTGGCGCAGGCGCCGCTTCGAGCGCATCAGCACGTACCCGAAGAAGAAGAACGGGACCCACTCAAGCTCCTCCCTGAAGCCGGCGAGGATTTTCAGGATCCCCTGGGTGTGCGGGTTGAAAGCCTCGAGCGCGACGACGCCGACGAATCCCAGCACCCAGGCAGACAGCGGCGGCATCGGCACGCGCTCCTTGCGCACCACGATCCGCATCAACGCGCCGGCGCTGATCGCGACGATCAGGATGTTGGGGAGGGCCGCGGTCTCTTCGTGCGCCGGGAACAGCAGCTTGACCGGGCCGTCGAGCATCAGCAGGTAGAACGCCAGTAGGGCGATCGTGACCTCCAGGCGGCTGTTGATCATGAGCACGACGATGCCCAGCACGGCCCCGATGGCGGCGAGCACCACCACCAGGCTCGTGTGCGGCAGCGCCACCGTCACGCCGAGCGCTATCAGCGCTGGGATGACGGCGGTGAGCACCGTCAGCCCGAGATCACGGCGCCGCCGGTCGGAGACGGCTGGATGGTTCGCCCCGAGGGCGCCGGAAGGGCGCATCTGCGAGGCGCTCATCGGCCGTTCAGCTTGCCCCGCCATCCCCGCCCGCTGGGTGCCGAGAAGCCGTAGCGCTCGCTGTCAGAGCGTCCGACGCAGTTGGCCACCACACCGAGCACCGGCGCCGTGGAGGCGCGGCCGAGCAACTGCACGAGCCGCTGGGCCGACACTTCGCGCGTGTGCCCGGCCCGAGCGACGATCACGATGCCGTCCACGAGGTTGAGCAGTGGCATGGCGTCGCTGACTTCGAGCGGCGAGGGCGCGTCGATCAGCACGTAGTCGAAGTCCCCCGCGAGTGAGCGCAGCAACTGCTTCATCGGTTCGCTCGCGAGCACCGCGGGCGGATTGGGGACCGGCCCGCCCGCCGCCAGCAGGAACAGCGAGCCAGAGCGCTCCTCGACGGCCGTGCTGGCGCCGCCGGGGGCGGGCTCGGCCCCGTCGAAGTCGGCTGCCGGCGCCTGCGTGGGCGTGACACGCAGCATCGCCTCCTCGGCGGGGAGCGTCCCGGCGAGCACGGCGGCGAGCCCCTGGGCGTCCTCTAGGCCCAGCATCCTCGCCTGCACGGGCCGGCGGAAGTTGGCCTCCACGATCGCCACACGCTGACCGGCGTCGCGCTGGACCAGGGCGAGATCTGCCACCAGCGTGGACTTGCCGTCGGCGGCGTCCGCGCTGATCACGAGGATCATGCGGCTCGGCGCCTCGCCTTCCCGCCGGGGCATCTCCGCGAGCTGAAGGCCGACCTGCAATCGCCGCAGCGGCTCCAGCAGCACCTTCGACGGCGTCGGATCGCCGTCCCGGCGGACGATCGGATGTCCGACCTTCGGCAAAGCGGCCAGGATCTGCGACTGGAAGACGTGCTCGATGCCGGCCAGCGTACGCAGGCGGCGGTCGAGGCGACTGAGGATGTAGACGGCGATCGCCGTCAGCACGATCCCGAGCACGAACCCGAACTCGGCGTCCTTTCGCGGCTTGGGCTCGAGCAACTGCGCGGTGGCGGCGTTGGCCCGTTTGACCTGCTGGTCGCCGGCGACCGCGAGCTGGCCTTCGAGCTGGTTGATCTTGGTGTTCAGGGTGGCGGTCTGGAGGATGGTGCTCGTGCTCGGGCCGCTCGAGCCTTTGCCCTTCGCCCCGGAGGACACCTTGGGCACGCTCGCGGCTTCCACCCTGCGCAACTGGCGACGGGTGATCGAGATCGCCTTGTTCACCGCGCGTTCGTGGTTGTCGCGCTCACGCTTGATGAAGGCCTGCGCGGTTCGATTGGCCACGAGCGCGACCCCCCTCGCGGTGTGACCTTCCGCGGTGATCGTGATGAACTGGCTCTTTTCGGGGGACTTGGCCTTCACGGTCGTGCCGTGAGCCAGCGCCCCTTTGTGTTCGCGGCGCAACTGTTTGCGAACGCCTTCGACCACGATCGAGTTGATGACCGCCGCCTGGTCGATCGAGCTGTTCCCCTGTGACTTGCCCGAGCTCGCCTTTTCGCCCGGCGTGGCTTCTTCGCTGCTCGCGCCGAGGAATATCTGCGTAGAGGTCTGATAGACCGACTTCTGATGCTTGTAGTAGAGGTAGCTCGCGGCCGCCACGATCACTCCGACGGCGAGGATCAGCCACTTGCGCCTCCACAGCGGAGCAAAGATGGAGGGAGCGTTGGTGGTCTCGTTCATGACTGCAGGATCCGTCCCGGCCGTGGGACCAGCCATCATACGGACTGGCGTAATTTGTCCCTAAAGAGTAGCGGGCGTCAGGGCCCCGACGGCCATCGTCCGCAAGCATCCGTGCCGCGCCGATTCTACTGTCCGGAAGCCCCGCCGCGCAAGCTCTGCAAGGCGACGTACAGACACCTGCGGGGCGGTCCGTCGGCGCTGGCCTCGGCGCCCGGACGGCCCGCAGCGATCGCCTAACATGCCTGGCTGCGATCGAGGGCGGGCGCAGCGATCTCCACTGGATCTGCTGGTCACCCGATGCCGACGCGAGCGACTGGGCAGACCAGGCCGGAGCCCCCGGGGGAGGAAGCTGTGAAGCGCATGAACAACCAACGCATCCTGTGCTTTGCCACACAGGGCCACGGGCACATCGAGGGTGAGCGCATCCGCGTCATGCTCGAGCCGCTCGGGCCCGAGGAGTACCCCTTCGAGCGCGCCCGCAAGCTGCGCTCGGCGCTGGGACTGGTGAAAGCGGTGCGCGCGCGACCGCCGGCGCTGATAGTCATGGAGGGAACCGGCACGGCCGGAGGGCTGACGCTGATCGCCCTGGACGCGTTGCTGGGGATCCCGTTCGTGGTCTCCAGCGGGGACGCCGTCGGCCCCTACCTGGGCCTGCACTCACGCCTGCTGGGACGTGTGGGGGGCCTCTACGAGCGCCTGCTCTGCCGGCGCTGCGCCGGCTTCGTCGGCTGGACCCCCTATCTGGTGGGTCGCGCGCTCACGTTCGGGGCGCCGCGCGGCATGACGGCGCCCGGGTGGACGCGCGGGCACGCCTCCGAGGGCGCGCGCACGAGGACACGCGCGCGCCTGGGCATCGACGAGGATTCCCTCGTGATCGGCCTCGTCGGCTCGCTTCACTGGAATGACACCGTCGGCTATGTGTACGGCGCGGAGCTCGTGCGCGCAGTTCGTCGCGTACAGCGCCGCGACATCGTCGTGTGTGTGGTTGGCGACGGGTCCGGACTTCACCAACTCGAGCAGCTCGCCGGCGAGGACCTCGGCGTCCGTGTTCTGCTCCCCGGCCGCGTGCCCGCCGAGGAGGTCCCCGACTACCTCGCGGCCTTCGACGTCGGCAGCCTTTCCCAGAGCGTCAACGCGGTAGGCTCGTTCCGTTACACGACGAAACTGAGCGAGTACCTCGCGAGCGAGTTGCCGATAATCACCGGCGAGGTGCCCGCGGCATACGATCTGGATGAGGGCTACATGTGGCGGCTGCCCGGGTCGGCGCCGTGGAGCGCCACCTATGTCGCCGCGCTCGCCGAGCTCCTCGAGACGCTCAGCACCTCAGATGTGGGGCAGCGCCGCGAGGCGATTCGCGCACGGCAAGCCGAACCGTTTGACAGGCTCGCTCAGCAGCGCCGGATGCAGGAGTTCATAGAGGACATCCTGCAACGGCGCTCGGGCGAGTAACCGGGGAAGCGCCGGCTCACTTCCGCGACTCGCCCGCGAGTCGCGTGTAGAGCTCGTGGTGCCTTCTCACCATCTGCTGCCAGCCGAACTCGGCGGCGGACTGGCGGGCCGCCCGACCGAGGCGCTCGCGCAGGTCCGCGTCGGCGGACAGCATTCCGAGGCGCTCGGCGACCACGCCCGGCTCCTGAGCGATCGAGAAGCCGTTCTGTCCATCCACGATCAGCTCACGTACGCCGCTCACGGGCGTGGCCAGAACGGCCAGGCCACTCGCGGCGGCCTCGAATGTCACGAGCGAGAAGGTCTCGTAGCTGGACGGCAGGACGAAGGCGTCGGCGAGTGCATACACGACGTGCACGTCACGCACCACACCCAGCCAGTGCACGCGCTCACCGACACCGAGCGCATCCGCCAATTCCTGGTAATGCGCCCGGTCGCCGCCGCCGGCGACCACGAGGTCCCACTCCGGGCTTGACGCCAGCGCCTCGATCACCACTCGCAGCCCCTTGCGCTCCCACTCGCTGCCGACGAACGCGGCCACCAGCCGCTTCCCGTCGATACCCAGCTTCTCGCGTAGCGCGCGAGCCTCCTCGCGGTGCGCTCCGGGAGCGAACAGATCGGTGTCCACCCCGTTGTAGATGGTGAGCACGCGCTCGGAGAGCTCCGGGTAGTGCTCGCGTATCTCCGCTGCCACTCCATCGGAGACGCACACGAACGCCGCGGAGGAGTTCGCGCGGAAGCACACGCGCTCGGCCACGCGGCTCATCATCCCCATCGCCCTGACATGGGCGCGAAACAGCAGGTTGTTGCGACTGGGCGTGATCACTCCCACCTGATGGCAGTAGTGGACAGCGATCACGTTAACCTTGTTGAGCACGATCGCTCCGGTCGCGTGCACCACTCCGCGCCGCCATCTGCGCACCGCGAGCGAACCCATCACCATGAACCACGGGTATCCCAGGAGGAAGGGACGGCTCGGCCCTCGCACCCTGTGAAAGACGACGCCCGCGCCCGCCGGCAGCTCGCACGCGTGAGCGATCACCGTGACGGCGTGCCCGAGCTCGCGCAGACCGATCGCGAGCTCCGCCAGCTGCAGCTCCATGCCACCCACCGAGCCGACGTGGTGAGCGACGATTGTCACATCGCAGGGCGCTGGTGAGACATCCGCCGCGGCGATCGTCTCGGAGGCGAGGCTGCCCGGTTGCGATCGCAGCGTGCTCATCGGTTCGCTCTGCACCGCCCGATCAGCCTGTGACGAGGCGCTCGAGCTGGTCGAAGAACCTCCGGCGCATGGCGAGGTCGGTGAAGTCGCGCATGAATCGCTCCTTGCCCGCCTGAGCGATCGCCAGGCGCCGTGGTGGTGAGGCGAGGAGCTCCTGTAGGGCGTCCGCCAGGGCGCTCGGCTCGCCCGAGCGCGCCAGCACACCGGTGTGGCGGTCCTCGATGATCTCCGTCGGACCGCCCGAGTTCACCGCCACGACCGCCACGCCCCTGGCCATCCCCTCGAGCAGCACGAGCCCGAAGGGCTCCGGATCGGAGGCGTTGACGAGGATGTCCATCTGCTCGACGTAGGGCCCGGCGTCCGGCACCTGACCGGTCAGCGTGACGGCATCGGTGAGGCCGAGTTGCGCGACGAGCGCCGGCAACGAGGTCGCGTACTCGGAGGACAGGCCGTAGGCGTCGCCGCCGACGACGAGCATGTGCAAAGCGTGTCCTCGTTCGCGCAGCAGCGCGTGCGCGCGGAGCAGCCGATCCTGGCCCTTCCACGGCTGCAGACGCCCGACGATGCCGACCACAGGCACGCCGGGAGGAAGATCCACGGGCTTGCGCTGAGCGCCGTCGGGCGGAACGCGCGCGCCGGCGGCGACCACGAACGTGGCTCGCGCCGGGAACTGGTGCGCCTGGGCGCGGGCGACCGTGCTCGAGGTGCAGCCGATGGCGATCGCGGGCAGCCACGTCGCGCAGCGACCCAGCCAGTCCCCCGGCATCCCGTGCTGCCACCAGACCACGCGGTCGCCCATGCCCGCCAGCACGGCTGCGGGCGCTCCATACACCTGCGTCTTGGTCATCCAGTTGAGGATCAGCTCGGGCCGGCGGGCGCGGAGGACGCGTGCGAGGCGCACGATGGTGGCGAGCAGGCGGTGCACCTGGCGCATGCGCCCGGCTGCGATCACGTCCACGTGAAAGCCCGCGCGCCGCAGCTCATCGGGCCATGGCCCCGGCTCGAAGAACACGAAGTCGAGCTCGTGGCCAGCGGCGGAAGCTCCCTCCAGTGCCATCTGAAGCATCTCCTCAGCGCCGCCCAGGCGGCGTCCCCAGGGCACCGTTATGAGGATTCGCATCGATACCCACGATATTCGATGCGGTTAGGCTTGCCTGCGATGAGAGGGTCTGCATCCCAGCCTTCGGCGGGACGCGAGGGCGTCACGCTGGTCCACGACTACCTGCTGATCATGCGCGGGGCCGAGCGCACGTTCGCGGCCATGGGGGACCTCTATACCCAGGCCCCGATCTTCACCCTGCTCTACGACGCCGAGGGAACCGGTCAGCGTTTCGCCGGGCACACGCTAACCACCTCCCCGCTTCAGCGTCTGGGCCTCGGTCAGAGCAACTTCAGGCGCCTGCTGCCGCTCTACCCCGTGGCCATCGGGCGACTCAGGTTGCCACCGAGCGATGTGATCCTCAGCAGCAGCAGCGCGTTCGCTCACGGCGTGCACGTTCCCCCGGGGGCACTACACGTGTGTTACTGCCACGCCCCGTTTCGCTATGCGTGGTATGAGCAGGCTCGAGCGCTCGCCGAGGTTCCCGCACCGTTGCGCTCGCTGCTGCACGTGTGGCTGCGTGGCATGCGCAGGTGGGATCTCGCGGCCAGCCGCCGAGTCGATTCCTACATAGCCAACTCGCAGCTCACCCGTGAGCGCATCAAGCGCTTCTACGGGCGCGATGCTCCCATCATCCACCCGCCGGTGGAGACCCATCGCTTCGCTCCCGGTAAACCCGGCGACTCGCTGTTGGTGGTCACAGAGCTCGTCGCACACAAGCGCGTGCACATCGCGCTCGAGGCGGCACGGCGAGCGGGAGTGCCGATCCGCATCGTCGGCTCAGGTCCCGACCACGCCGCCCTGCACGCGGCCTACCCGGAGGCCGAGTTCCTCGGGCGGGCGAGCGACGAGGAGCTGGTCGAGCTGTACGCGAGCGCCCGGGCGGTGGTGGTGGCGAGCGTCGAGGAGTTCGGGATCACCGCCGTCGAGGCCCAGGCGGCCGGTCGCCCGGTGATCGCGGCCGCGAGAGGAGGAGCGCTCGAGACCGTGGTGGAAGGCCAGACGGGATGGCTCGTCACGCCCGACGACGTCGACTCATTCGTGACTGCGATCAGGGCCATCGACGCGCTCGATTTCGAGCCCGCTCGCGCCGTCGAGCACGCCGCTGGCTTTTCGGTGGCCGCGTTCCAGGGCAGGCTGTCAGAGCACGTTGCACGCGTGCTCGCGCATCGAGGTGAAGGGATCTCACTGCAACCCGGCTGCTAGGGTCTCGCCCGTGTCAACCCCAAAGCCGCTCCGAATTGCATGGCTCGGCGGCGCGCCGTCCGAGACCGGCGGCGCCCCCGGCGTGGCGACCGAGCTCCTCGATGGTCTTGCCCGGCGCGGTCACCGAATCGACTGCTTCTTCCCCGCCTCCGGGCTCGAGCTACCGGAGCGACTGACCGACCACGAGAATCTCACATTCATATGGGGTACAAGTGAATGGCATTGGAACCGGTGGTACAGCCGTACCAAGATCGCGGCGTTCGCATCCGGCCTGCTGGCACGCGCCGTCGCATCCGTGCGGCTTCGCCAGGAGATCGTGCGCAGGCACAGGCAGGAGCCGTATGACCTGATCTACCAGAACCAGACGATCGAGTCACTCGGCGTCCCGGCGAGTCTCACGAAATCGGTGCCGCTGGTGATCCGCCCCGACAGCCATCAGGCCGGTGAGCTCAGGTGGCTGATCTCCGAGCGCCGGCTGGCGTTCCGTTGCCAGCCCCCTTACATCTTCTTCATCGTGCTCGCCATCACCTGCTTCCGCGCGCTCGTCCAGCGTCTGGCGATTCGACAGGCCAGTCTGCTGATCTGCATCAGCAGCGTGTTCCGCGACCACATGGTGAGCGACTACGGGTTTCCCCGGGAGAAGACCGTCGTCGTCACAAACCCCGTCAACCTCGATCGGTTCGCCAACTCGAACAAGCCGCTGGCCGATCCGCCGATCGTGCTGGTGCCATCGAGGATCTCCATGCGCAAGGGCATCGAGGACCTGGCGCCGCTTGCGCGGACGCTGCGCGAGCGCGGCGTCGCGGCACGACTGCGGGTCGTGGGTGGGCCGAGCATCTGGTCGGACTACACCAAGCTGCTCGAGGACCTGCCACCGGAGAACGCCGAATATGGCGGGCCGGTCCACTACAAGGCGATGCCGGCGGAGCTCGAGCACAGCGACGTCGTGCTGCTGTGCAGCAGGTACGACCCCTGCCCCATGTCGGTGCTCGAGGCGCTCGCCTCGGGGGTTCCGGTGGTGGGGACCACGGAGGTGGGCTCGATCGAGGACGTCGACCGGTCCGTGGCCGCCGAGGTTCAGCTCGGCGACATCGCGGGCATGGCGAGCGCGATCGCGGAGATGCTCGAGCGCCTGCGGACGAACCCCGAGCAGACTCGCTCGCTGGCGCGGGCGGAGGCCGAGCGTCGCTTCGCCAGGGATGTGGTGTGCGAGCAGATCTCGGTCGCGCTCGAACGGCTCGTCCGCGGTCGCGCCGGCGAGTAGCCCGCATCGCCGGTCTGACCCGCGTCGGGGCCGACGCGTAATGCGGCCGGGTGGACGTTAAGACGATCTGCGTGCAAACCATCAAGGTTCGCCGAGTTCCAGCCGAAATATGGGGTAGTCATTCAGTGGCGAGAATCACGTGCTCTTCATCCTCATACCCCTGGCCTGGATCACCATCATCGCGCTGGTGCTGATCGTGTGCCAGGCGGCGGCACGCGGCGACGCTGCGCCGGCTCAGATCGTGGAGGGCGCCGATCGCTCGCTTCCCGCCAGGGTGCTCGTGTGGGAGCGTGCGTCCACGCCGCCGGCCGCCCATCACGCGCGGCAGCGGCCACCGCTCGCTGACGGCCGTCGGGTTCGTAACCGGCGACTGGTCCACGGCGTCCGCTAGTCGCGGCGCCAGGCCCTTGCGGCGTCCGCCGATCGCGGCCCCGCCCTCCAATCGCGGCCCCGCCCCCGTCATCGGCGTTCCCCCGGCTCTCGGCGTCCGCTGGGCGCGGCGCCCGCTGTCAGTCCTGGGTGTTCAGAGTCCTTTGCGTCCGAGGACGTGGGGGATGGTGCGCAGCAGGATCTTGATGTCGGTCCATAGCGACCAGTTGGCGATGTAGAGGTAGTCGATCGCGACCATCTCCCTGAGGGGCACGCGCGCGGGGCCGAGGATCTGCCACGGGCCGGTCATCCCCGGCGTGAGCTCCAGCCGGCGGCGGTGCCAGCCCTCGATGCGCTGATCCTCGTCGACCACCAGCGGCCGCGGCCCGACGAGGCTCATCTCGCCCCTGACGATGTTCCACAGCTGCGGCAACTCGTCCAGCGCGCTGCAACGCAGCCACCGGCCCACCCTCGTGATCCGCGGATCCTCAGCGATCTTGAACAACCCCTCCTGCGCCTCGTTGCGATCCCGCAGCGAGTCCTTCAACTCGTCAGCGTCAGGGATCATCGTGCGGAACTTCAACATCGGAAAACGCTGCCCATAACGCCCCACACGCTGCTGGCGAAAGAACACCGGCCCCCCATCCTCGAGCTTCACCAGCAGCGCGAACACCAACAACAACGGCGAGACCGCCAACAACCCCACAGACGCCCCCAACAAATCAAAACCACGCTTGAACGCCGCCGAGGACCGCGTCAGCTCGAAGCGTCTCACGCCCATCACCGTCACCCCATGCAGATCATCGAACTCCACCGACGAGCCCACGACCTCCAACAACCGCGGCAACACGCTCACCCGCACCCCCACCGCCTTCAAAGTGCGCACGAGATTCAACATCTCCCCCCCATCAACACTACGCGGCGCGATGATCGCCCTGTGCACATCAAGCGTCTGCGCCAGATCCCTGATCTCCGCCAAACGCACCTCCGAGAAGCTGTCGGTCAACCACGACGCCACCTTGTCCAGATCCAGATGCGCCACAACCTCCGCCTTGACCCCCCCATGCCCCGTCAACTTCGAGCGAATCGTCTCCGCCGAAACCTCATCCCCGATGAACAAGCACCGCTCCGCCGGCGCCAACCGCAACGCCAACACCCGCGAAGCCGCCCGCGCCAACACCAACCCCACCGACAACGCCAACCACAAGAACAACGCCTCACGCCGATCCAACGCGCCACGCACCAACAAACCCCCCGTCAACCACGCCACCAGCGCACACAACGTCGCCAACTGAAACAACCGCGGCGCCTCATCCAACGTCGTCTTACGCAACAACGTCTCATCCCGGTCATACAACCCCGTCAACTTCGCCCCCACCACCAAAATCGGCACAGCAGCCACCCCAGCCCACGTCAACTGCACCGACCCCCGCGACACCCCCACCGTCAACAAAAACGCACCCACGATCGCCACCACATCAGCCACCAACAAACACCGCCGAAACAACGCATCCCGCCGCAAACACGCAGCCGGCCCCCGCACCTCCACAACCCCACCAAACCAACGCAAACCCCCCCAACCACGCACACCACGCGAAGACGCCACACCCCCACGCCCCCCCGCCAACGGCCGCGACGAAGCCAGCGGCGCGCCGGAGTCGGCAAGCGTCGAGGGGCCCCAGACTATGCCCGCTTCGGCTCCGCTCCCCGTCTCCACACTCATAGCGCTGCCGCCTCCTTGCTCGCCACGACGGTCCCCGTGCGGCCCCAACTCGTCTACTCGAACAGTCGTCGAGATAGCCCGGTCTCTACTCAGGGCGGCATCATAAACATTGACGAGCCCTAAAGCAAGCCCTCTTTAGAAAGTTCCATGTTGAAATCGTGTGAGCGGATGTCTGTCATGTGCACCCACAACGTGAGAAACTCGCTACGATGGACGACTCGCCCAGCGCGGCGAGGAGCCGAGCGCGACTGCCGACCGAGCCGAGCCGTTTGTGGACCAGCAGGCGCACGGGAGGGAGACCATGCACATCGACCCGTACATAGTCCTTGGAAGCGCGGTGGTGGGGCTGCTGGTGGGCCTGACCGGCGCCGGTGGAGGCGCTCTGATGACCCCGATGCTGATCCTGCTGTTCGGCGTGACACCGTCGGCGGCGATCTCCAGCGACCTGGTCGCCGCGGTGGTGATGCGCCCGTTCGGAGCGGCGGTGCACCTGCGCAAGGGGACCGTGAACCGGCATCTGGTCGGTTGGATGGTGCTCGGCTCGGTGCCGATGGCGTTCCTCGGCGCCTATCTGCTGCACGTGATGACGCACGCCAAGACCGCCCAGACGAACATCGAGAAGCTGCTCGGCGCCGCGCTGCTGGTGGGGGCCGCGGCGATGGTGCTGCGGTACTACATGGACCGCCGCAGCGGCGCAACGCGCGCCGGCGTGGTCCACGACGTGGACGTCAAGCCGCTGCGCACGATCGCGATCGGGATGATCGGCGGCCTGATCGTGGGCATGACGTCGGTGGGCTCGGGCTCGCTGATGATCGTCATGCTGCTGTTCCTGTACCCGATGCTCGGCGCCAACCAGCTCGTGGGCACCGACCTCACGCAGGCGGTGCCGCTGACGCTCGCCGCGGCGCTCGGCGCGCTGGCGTTCGGGCACGTCGAGTTCGGCGTGACCGCCTCGCTGATCATCGGCAGCGTGCCCGCGGTGCTCGTCGGCTCGGTGCTGTCCTCGAGTGCGCCCGACCGCTACATCCGCCCGGCGATCACGTTCGTGATCTTCGCCTCCGGCCTGAAGTACGTGGGCCTCGGAACGACCGCCCTCGGCTGGACCCTGTGCGCGGTCCTGCTGGTCGCCGCCCTCGCGTGGCTGTCCGTCAGCCGCCCGTGGCAGCGTCCGCTGGCGCTCGATGAGGACGGCGTACCCGCGCCCGCCGTACCGCAGCGCCAGCTCGTCGAGATCGAGTAGACGCCAGGGCGACACAGGACCGAAGCAGCCTGTCGCGGCGTTCGGGCCTACGGAGCCTCCAGTGGCACGCCGATGAGCTTCAGCCTGCGGGTGAGTCCGCCCAAGGCGAAGGAGCGCAGGTCCTCCGCCGATGCGCCCAGGACCGATGCGTCAGCGCCCGACGGTGGCGTGAGCGACTCCGCCACAGCGGGAAGCAGCTCCACCAGGGTCTGGCGGACGATGTCGCTCATGGCTGGATGCTCGGCGACGGCTTCGCGCAGGAACCAGGTGCCGTAGGCGATGTGACGGCGCTCGTCGTGATGAATCTTGCTGTAGCCGGCGACGAACCCGGGGAGCTGACCCTCGGACTGCAGGTAGCGCGTTGCGAACTCGAACGTCGTCAGCCCGAGCGTGCCCTCGAGCACCTGGTGGTAGATAGTCACGAACGCGACCTTTGCGCCGATGTCTCAGGGCGGGCGAGGAGCCGCTCGTGCGCCGCGACGAGCATCTCGTCGAAGATTGTCTGGAACGCGGGCGAGACCTGCTCACGGGCACGCTCGACATGCGCGGCGATCGATGCCGGCTGTGAGACGACCTCGTCCTGGAAGCGCGCGTAGAACTGCATGTGCCTGGCCTCATCAACCTGCTGGGTGGCCAGGAAGGTCGCCTCCTCCTCACTGCCCTGCGCGCCGACCAGCCCCGAGAACTGCGTTGTGATTCGCTCCTCGGCCACCATCAGCGAGCCCAGGACGTAGGACACCAGCGAGTCGTCCGTCATGGCCGCCCATTGCTGGCGATCGGCGGACAGGTCGATGTCCCACGGATTCCATTGGCCCTCCTCCCAATGGCGGTAGAGCGTCTGGGGATCGTGAAGATGGACCTCGCGGGACTCCGTCATGTCGCGCCCGGCTTGCTCGCGCGGATGATCGCGGCGCCGGCGTCCCCCGTGGCGCCAGCGGCGCAGCCGCAGCCCTGCTCGTGGCCACAGCACGCTGCCTTGGCGCTCGGCTCACAGCACGTCGCCTGCGCTTCCGGCCCACAGCAGGGGTGGGTGGGCTTCTCGGCGGTGGTCAGCTCAGCCACGCGGACAGCTCCTTCAGCGCGTCGGGGATCACGTAGTAGTAGGCCCACAGTCCCTGGCGCTCGGAGTCCACGATCCCCGCGTCGCGGAGCTTCTTGAGGTGGTGGGACAGCGTCGGCTGGGCGATCTCGAACAGCGGCACGAGCTCGCACACGCAGACCTTCCCGGCGTGCTTGCGCAGCACGTCCACGAGCTGCAGGCGGATCGGGTCGCCGAGCGCCTTGGCCACCTCGGCCATGCGGAGCGCCTGCTCGCGCCGCACGTCGGGGTAGACGACCGGCTCGCAGCAGCGCTCCCCGGCGGGGCGCTTGGTCTTGGGGGTCAGCTCCAGATCGACGCTCATCGATCTACATATAGCTATTGAAGTGGAGATTGTCAATGTAATACGATCGGGCCATGAGCGGCGAGCGAGACACCGCGGCGGTGATCACCGACATCCACGGCAACCTCCTCGCACTGCAGGCGACACTCGCACGTATCGCGCAGCTCGACATCCAGAGCGTGTTCTGCGGCGGCGATCTCGTCGGCTACGGCCCGCGCCCCAACGAGGTCTGCGCGCTGATCGCCGAGCGCCAGCTACCGACGATCTACGGCAACTACGACTACGCGATCGCCCGCGACCTCGAGGACTGCGGCTGTGCGTATGTGACCGCGCATGACCGGGAGCTCGGTCAGCGCTCGGTCGACTGGACGCTCGCACACACCAGCCGGGACTCCAAGGACTTCATGCGCGGCCTGCCGTTCGATCTGCGCTTCCCGGTGGGCGACGTCGATGTCCACCTGGTCCACGGCTCGCCGCGGAAGGTCAACGAGTACCTGTTCGAGGACAAGCCGGCCAGCCTCTACGAACGCCTGGCGGCGGCCGAGAGCGACCCCGTGCTCGTGTTCGGCCACACGCACAAACCGTGGGTGCGCGAGTACGGCGGGGTGCTGTTCGTCAACTGCGGCTCGGTGGGCAAGCCCAAGGACGGCGACCCGCGCGGCGCCTTCGCGGTCCTGACCGCGAGAGCGGGAAGCGTGGCCGTGAGCATCGAGCGCGTCGCCTACGACGCCGATGCGGTCGCCGCCGAGGTCAACGAGGTCGGGCTGCCTGGCGAGTTCGCCGACAAGCTCCTGATCGCCGCATGACGAACGCGCCGTCGCTCGCCCGCCGTCTGCTCGCCGAGCTGTTGGGCTCGGCCTTCCTTGCCGCCCTGGTGATCGGCTCGGGCATCGCGGCGCAGACGCTCTCGCCGAACGACGTCGGCCTCCAGCTGTTCGAGAACGCCGCCGCCACGGCGGCGGGGCTGTTCACCATCATCCTCATGTTCGGGCCGGTGTCGGGCGGGCACTTCAACCCGGTCGTCTCGCTCGCCGACGCGAGCTTCGGCGGCATGCGCTGGCGCCACGCGCTCGCCTACATCCCCGCGCAGGTGGCCGGCTGCATCCTCGGCGCCGTGGTGGCCAACGGCATGTTCTCGCTGGCTGCCATCAGCATCTCCGCCCATCACCGCGCGTCCCCCGCGCACCTGTTCTCCGAGGCGATCGCCACCGCCGGCCTGCTGCTCGTGATCTTCTCGCTCGCACGCAGCAAACGCGCGAACGCCGCGCCGGCCGCCGTTGGGGCGTACATCGGCGCCGCCTACTTCTTCACGAGCTCGGCCAGCTTCGCCAACCCGGCGATCAGCGTCGGGCGCATGTTCTCCAACACATTCGCCGGCATCGCGCCCGCGTCCGTGCCCGGCTTCGTCCTCGCGCAGCTCCTCGGCGGTGCGTGCGCGGTCCTCGTGGTCAGAGTGCTCTACCCCGACGTGACCCCCGCCGAGGCAGCCGAGGTGGTCGTGGCCCACTACCAAGAGCAACCGGGCGCCGATGGCAGAGGGGGAGCCCTCCAGACGCCATGAGACGACCGGCCCCGCTGTCAGTCCTGGGTGTTCAGAGTCCTTTGCGTCCGAGGACGTGGGGGATGGTGCGCAGCAGGATCTTGATGTCGGTCCATAGCGACCAGTTGGCGATGTAGAGGTAGTCGATCGCGACCATCTCCCTGAGGGGCACGCGCGCGGGGCCGAGGATCTGCCACGGGCCGGTCATCCCCGGCGTGAGCTCCAGCCGGCGGCGGTGCCAGCCCTCGATGCGCTGATCCTCGTCGACCACCAGCGGCCGCGGCCCGACGAGGCTCATCTCGCCCCTGACGATGTTCCACAGCTGCGGCAACTCGTCCAGCGCGCTGCAACGCAGCCACCGGCCCACCCTCGTGATCCGCGGATCCTCAGCGATCTTGAACAACCCCTCCTGCGCCTCGTTGCGATCCCGCAGCGAGTCCTTCAACTCGTCAGCGTCAGGGATCATCGTGCGGAACTTCAACATCGGAAAACGCTGCCCATAACGCCCCACACGCTGCTGGCGAAAGAACACCGGCCCCCCATCCTCGAGCTTCACCAGCAGCGCGAACACCAACAACAACGGCGAGACCGCCAACAACCCCACAGACGCCCCCAACAAATCAAAACCACGCTTGAACGCCGCCGAGGACCGCGTCAGCTCGAAGCGTCTCACGCCCATCACCGTCACCCCATGCAGATCATCGAACTCCACCGACGAGCCCACGACCTCCAACAACCGCGGCAACACGCTCACCCGCACCCCCACCGCCTTCAAAGTGCGCACGAGATTCAACATCTCCCCCCCATCAACACTACGCGGCGCGATGATCGCCCTGTGCACATCAAGCGTCTGCGCCAGATCCCTGATCTCCGCCAAACGCACCTCCGAGAAGCTGTCAGTCGACCACGACGCCACCTTGTCCAGATCCAGATGCGCCACAACCTCCGCCTTGACCCCCCCATGCCCCGTCAACTTCGAGCGAATCGTCTCCGCCGAAACCTCATCCCCGATGAACAAGCACCGCTCCGCCGGCGCCAACCGCAACGCCAACACCCGCGAAGCCGCCCGCGCCAACACCAACCCCACCGACAACGCCAACCACAAGAACAACGCCTCACGCCGATCCAACGCGCCACGCACCAACAAACCCCCCGTCAACCACGCCACCAGCGCACACAACGTCGCCAACTGAAACAACCGCGGCGCCTCATCCAACGTCGTCTTACGCAACAACGTCTCATCCCGGTCATACAACCCCGTCAACTTCGCCCCCACCACCAAAATCGGCACAGCAGCCACCCCAGCCCACGTCAACTGCACCGACCCCCGCGACACCCCCACCGTCAACAAAAACGCACCCACGATCGCCACCACATCAGCCACCAACAAACACCGCCGAAACAACGCATCCCGCCGCAAACACGCCGCCGGCCCCCGAACCCCCACAAACCCACCAAACCAACGCAAACCCCCCCAACCACGCACACCACGCGAAGACGCCACACCCCCACGCCCCCCCGCCAACGGCCGCGACGAAGCGATCCACGGTGCCTGCGCTCGCAGCTCACGCCCAGCTTCGGTGCTCATCGCCTCCACGGCCTCCTTGCTCGCTGCCATCGGTCCACATCTTGCGTCTCATGACGATGACAGATGTCGAGATTTAGTGATCTCACTGGCGCCCGACCGGTCTCGGGCACAAAAGCAGACCGGGCCGCCCCATCCCTGGAGCGGCCCGGTCCTCTGCGTGTGCTTCCTTGCGGGTGCTACTCGGCCGCGGCTACCGCACCGTCAGGCCGTGCTGCTCTTGCTCTGCTATTCGGATACTTCTGCCAGGCCCTCTCTGGCCTCCTTGTCGATCTTCGCGGGGATACGTTCGTAGTCGTGACCCACGATGTTGACCTGACCGCCTTCGGGTTCTTCGTTGAGGACGTAGCTCAGGTAGTCGACAACCGTCGTCGCCTGGCCCGGTTCCGGAGGTTCAACGAAGATTTTGAACGGCGTGACCGCGAGGTCGTACGTCAGACCGCACAGCGGGTACTCCTTCTGCTTCGTACCCGTCGTCACGTTGTTCCATGTGTCTTTGGTGCTCTTCGGCGGGAACTTCGCGCCTTCGCCGTTGGTGTACTTCTCCTTGACGCAGTTGGCGTTGGCTTCCGTCGTGATGGGAGCGTTGGTGGACGGCTCGGCGTACTTCTGCTTCTTGCCTGACTTCGTTTGGCTGGCCGTCCCGCTGTTCTGGAGCGCAACCCAGAAGCGCGACGTGCCTTCGCCGCCTTCGCGACCTGCGACGAATTTCGACGCACGCGCTTCCGGCAGGTTCACGTAGCCGATGCTGCTCGGCGTTTCGGCGACCAGTTTCGCCTCTTCGCCACCGCCTTTGGCGGTCGGCATGATCGTGCGAGCGTGGGTCGATGCCGGCCATTTCTGGTTACCCGTGCCTTCCGCTGCCGTCTTCCACGTCAGCGTTTCGGCGTCCGGCGGTTCGGGGCTGGGCCGTTCGAACGTCTGCGGAGACGGGGTCGGTTCGATCAGCGCCAGGTACTTCTTGAACACGTGAGAAGTACCGGACTGGTCGAAACGGACCACGAGCGTGATCGTGGCCGCTTCACACTCCGCAGTGGTTTTCGAGCCGCTGCCGGTGATTTTGTCGCCGGCTCCGGGGTTTTCTTTGGTTTCTTCGGCGATCACGGCGCCCCAGGTCGTCAGTTCGCCGTTCCAGATCTTGTACAGCGTTTCGTTGCCGAGGGCCAGGCGTCCGGTTGCTCCGGTCACCAGGCTGCTGGCGGTGCAGCCTTCAGGCAGGTGCACGATCACCGTCACCGAGAACTGAAGGACGGGCAGCGTGTAGAGGGCTTCCGGTTCCTCTCCCGCTTTTTCCTCGTGAGATTCGATTTCTTCTTTCTGCGCTTTGTTCGGCGGTTCGTCGGTGCCCGCGTACTGCACCGTTTTGCCGTGGAATTTCGTTTCACCTTCGGCACCGAATGCTTTGAGGCCGGAACCGCTGCCGTTAGGTTCGTATTTCAGCGTCGGCTTCTTGCCGCCGCCCTGCGTGCCGGAGCACGCGTCCGGGTTTTTGCTTTTTTCGAAGCCCGGGATCCACACGTTCTGCTGGGCGACCTTCTGGGCGGAGGAGCCTTCGCCCACGATTGCCTTTTCAGACGAGCATTTTTCTCCAACTTTGCCCACTTTTCCCTTTGCGCTTGCGATGCCAGGCATCGCGAAGGCGACCAGAGCCGCCAAAAACGCACACGCCGTGAAAATGCGGCGCGACGAAATTCCTTTCATTAGGTAGCTACCTCCTGTAGATTACTCAGATGTGGCGAGCACCCTCCGTCGGCCTCACCGAGTGTTAGCCTGTCATGCGGCGAGCTGATCGACGTTACGATTCTGTGCCGTCGCCCGGTTACCGAATTTTCACAAGTCGGTACAACTGCTTGACATGCGTTTCACAGCAGCGCTCGGCATGAAGCATCCCAGCGGTAAAAAGCCGGCTGGCCGGCGCGAGTAGCGCGAGCGGGCCTGTAGCCGCCCCCTCGCGCCTCCTCAGTGCTTGTGCTTGGGCTTGGCCAAGCGCAGCGTCAGCGCCGCGGTCGTCGTGCGTTTCACACCCGCCGGATCATGGGCGCTGACCGTGGCCGTTGCCCGCAGGATGTGCTCACGGGCGAGCAGCCGTCGCGCCTGCGCGGATAGACGCAGCGTGACCGCCTTCACCTGGCCGCCGGCGACGGTGAACGAGCCCGTGGCGATCGTTACGGGCGTCGGCTTGTGCTTCTTCGCGGCCACGCTGGCGAGGATGCCCTTGAGCACGACGGTCCCCGTGCAGCTTTCCTCGCCGGTCGGGCAGCTCGAGCTTCAGTGTCAGGGTGCCGGAGGCGGCGACCGTGATCGAGGTGGTGGCGATCTTCGCTTCAGGGTCGTCGTTCACCACGAAGCCTTTGACTTCGCCTTCGCCGGGTTTTTTCTGTTCTTCGACGGGCTTTTTTTCTTCCGTTTTTTCTTCCGGTTTCGTGACGGGTTTGGCGTTCACCGTCAGCGTCGCGGGGCTCGTCTTGACCGAGTTGACCTTGTTGGTGAATTCAGCCTCGTACTCGTGGCCGCTTTCACTGGTTTTCGTAGACCCGATCGTCAGCGTGTCCGAGGTAGCACCTGAGACCGGGCTGAAGGAGGCGCCGCCGTTCGTCGACTCCAGCCACTGCACCGTCGGCGCCGGCACGCCGCTCGCGGCCGCTTCGAATTTCGCCGGTTCGCCTTCGGTGACCGTCTGGCTCGCCGGGTTCTTCGTGACGACTGGAGCTACGGGCGGCGGTTCTTTGACCGTGAGGGTGGCGGCGCTCGTCGTCGCCGGCGAGCCGAAGCCGTTGCTGAATTCCGCCTTGTACTCGTCGCCGCTTTCGGACATCTTCGTGGAGGCGATCGTCAGGGTATCCGAGGTAGCGCCGGAGACTTCGCTGAACGACGAGCCACCGTTCGTCGACACGAGCCACTTCACCGTCGGTGTCGGCACCCCGCTCGCCGCCGCTTCGAATTTTGCGGCTTCGCCTTCGGTGACCGTCTGGTTCGCCGGGTTCTTCGTGACGACCGGAGCTACACCTTTGTTGACGGTGAGGGTGGCGGCGCTTGTCGTCGCGGGCGAGCCGACGCCGTTGCTGAATTCGGCCTTGTACTCGTCGCCACTTTCGGAAGCCTTCGTTGACGCGATCGTCAACATGTCCGAGGTAGCGCCGGAGACTTCGGTGAACGACGTGCCGCCGTTCGTCGACACGAGCCACTTCACCGTCGGTGTGGGCATTCCGCTCGCCGCCGCTTCGAATTTCACGGCTTCGCCTTCCGTGACGGCCTTGCTTTCCGGGTTCTTCGTGACGACCGGGGCTTCCTGCTGCCCCGTGCCCGTGACTTCGATCTGGGTGGTCTCCGTCAGGGTCGGGGTGGACAGATCGTCGCTTTCGATCGTCTCGGTTATCTTGTGGACACCCGGTTCCTTGAAGGCGTGTTCCACCTTGGCTTCCTGGTTCTCGTCGGTGCTGACGGTTTGTTCCGCTTCGCTGCCACCGAATTTCCAGTTCACGCTGAGGGCGTTCGCGCCTTCGATCGTCGAGGACAGGACGACTTCCTTGCCCTCTTTCACTTTCGTGACCTTGGCGCCTTCGATGGTCGCCACCGGTTCACTGGCCTTGGCGACCGGACAGCCTTCCGGGTCTTCGGTGGGCCCGAACTCGACGATGCGCGGTTCGGGGTCGGCCCCCCCGAGGCCGGGTTCGAGCACGAACGTGTCCTGTCCGGCCGCGGCGACGATCGGTTCTTCGAGCACCCCTTCGAAGCCGAGCACGCACTTCACCGGCTGGCTCGCCTCGCTCTTGCCGGCCAACCACCCGAACTCGTGCACGTGCACTTCTTCTTCGCCTTCTTTGCTTTCGTAGTGCAGGCCCACCACGCCCTGGTTGGCGGAGGGTCCCAGGAACGGGTCCACCGAGGCGTTCGACCACAGCGTGCCGGTGCGTCCCGCCCCGGGGGCTATCGCGAGGGCGCCGCCCGCGGCGAACCCCGCCTGTTCGCCGAATTCGATGATCTGCTCGTTTTCGTCGAGTTCGTAGACGACCTTGGGGGCGGTTTTGGATGCGAAGTTCGACGGTATCTGCAGGATCCCGCTTTCCACCTGCATCAGGACCTGCCCGTTCTGGGTGACGACCGGCGAGTTGGCTTCGATGAAGCCGTACTCGCGCACCGGGCTGACATAGCGGGCACCGAGTTCGCCTTTGGCGTTGATCCGCTGCAGCGCGAGGTGCAGGCCTTCGTCCTGGTTGATCCCTTCCCCGCCCTCGTCGACCTCGCCCGCGACGATGATTTCATGGGTCGTCGGGTTGACCGTTATCCCCTTCGGTTCGAGCAGCGCTCCGGCCTGTTCCTTGGAGTCGCCCTTCATCGCTTCGAGGCCGACCAGCACGCCTTCGGGCCCGGTGCCGGCGGCCGGAACGAGCTTCTTTTCGCCGCCTTCTTCCTTGGGCTTGGTCGAGAAGGCGTACAGGGCGCCGGCCGCAATCGTTTCAGAATCGAACTTCTGGTCGGCTCGGCGTTCCAGCGTGCTGAGCACGTACAGGCGCCGTTCCGATTCGCCTTTTTCGTTTTTCACCGTGTCGAACACGATCCCCTCGATGCCCACTTCGGCTTCTTCGCCGATGCACGTTTTGCCTTCCCCTCCTGCGCATTTTGCCTTGAACGCCGCCGCGCCGAGAAATTCGCCTTTGCTGCCGAGCTTCTGGATGCGATAGTCGCCGACCGGGTACTTGACGCTCTTGCCTTCTTCGGCCGGTTCGTCGCCGACGTAGACCCCGCCGTCTTCGGGGTCCACCCCGAACGCCTCGGTGGCTTCGCGGAGCTCGAAGCGCCCGTTGCCCACGCCCGCGCCGCCGAAGCGAGCGAGTTCGCCATAGGGCTCTTGCGCAGCCGCGCTGGACGGGAGCGCCATCAAGCAGGTGAGCAGCACGCTGGCGAGTGAGGCTAGGACCACCGCAGAGGAGCGGCCGCGGGCAGATCGAGCTATCACTGTCAACTCCGTTCCCATGGACGTGATGAAGACTGAACAGCGCGACGTGGCATCTTGTTGCGAAGCGGTGAACCACTCGTAAACGCCATTCATGGACGGCCCCGCCGGTTCGTGCGCTCGGCGCGCCGCGTGTCGATCGTCGCGAGCGCCACGGGGAGCTCGCGGCGTCCCCGGCGGGGCCGACCGCGCACCGCGGCTCCGGCGAAGGCCGCGAGCACCACGATGCCGAGGATGTATGCGGCAGGGGGGCCCTGTTCGGGCGCGCGGTAGGCGACCGCCTGGTTGCTCACCGACTCCGGCGCCTCCTCGTGCTCCTCTTCGCGTTCGGCGACCTCGACCGGCGAGGTGACAGCCGACGTGCCCGTCGGCGGCGTCGGGCGGGCGGGCGTCGGAACGGGCGGCGGCACGAACCCGAGCACCGGCGAGACCGCCACCCCGGGCACGAAGAACGGCGGGAGCGCCGCAGCCGGCCGCACAGCGTGCGGGATCACCGGCGGGACCGCGGGCGCCGGCGGCGGCGGGAGCGCCACCGGCGGTGAGCTCGCGGCGGCGGGCGAGGCTCCCACCGGTGTCGGAGCGGGAGCGGGAGGCGGGACGGGCAGCACTACCGACGCGGGCGGGAGTTCGCTGCCCGGCGGCGGTGCGCACGGTCGCCTCGGGCTGCCGGCCTGGACGGTGACCAGCAGCGATGCCGAGAGTCCCCCCGCGCTTATCGTGACGGTCGTCTCTCCGGGGTTGTAGGCGCAGAACAACCCGGATTTGGCGTCCGGGATCGTCTGCCCGTCAGCTGCCAGCAGCACCGCGCCCGGTTCTGAGGTCGCCAGGTTCGGCGTCACGAATTCGCCGACCCTGGGAACCGAGGAGCTGAATGTGTATTCGGGCAGGATGTCGCGGTGTTCGCAGCCTGCGCCGACGCAGTTCGACGGGATCGGGATGTACGGATCGGTGGTTGGCGAGAGCGCGCCGCGCTGCGACTCGTTGCCGGCCCGCGGTCGGCGCGCGAGCCCCCGAAACGGGGCTGACTGCCCGCGTCTGAGCAGGGCCCCGTTCTCGGCTTCGAGCGCCAGGTCTTCGATGTTGGGGATCAGCTGGACCGTGACTTCGCCGCCTTTCTTCGAGGCGTTCGTGCCGTACGGTCCGACTTCGGCGAGCAGGAAGCCGCTCGCCCCGTGAAATTCGAGGCTGGTTTCGTGCCCGAAGTTGACATAGCCGAGAGTTCCCGAACCGAACGTCTTCACGTTCGTCGACTGCCCTGCGAGGCGCAGCGGTTCTTCCACGTTTTCTTCGGGCGAGTCATAGAAGTAGGCGGAGGCGTAGCCCTTGACGAGGGCTTCGGCCACGTGTTCGGCGGCGACATCGTGTGCTTCGATCTGCGTGTTGAGATCGGCGTTGCCGATGACGATCGCCGGTTGCTGGTCGTTCTGGGCTTCCTGGAGCCGACGTTCGAGCCATTGCAGCTGGGCCGGCTGCACGTCTGCCGTGTCGTCGAGGACGATCACCCGCACCCGGCCCTGCGCTCCTTCTCCGGACACGAACGAGTAGTACGCCGCGGCTCCGCCCTGGGTGTTTTCCTGTTCGTGCTGCTGGGCTTCGGAGAGTTCGTCGCTCGCCGCGAGCGCCGACTGCGGGAGCTGGGCGCTACCGAGGCTCGCCAGGAACGTGGCCTCGGTGCCGCCCGCCGGGCGCGAGTTCAGGTCGGTGGGCGTCGCGGCGGCGTATACGTGCAGGGGGCTGCCGGCGAGAATTTCCGCGTAGCGGGCGAACTCGTAGCCGAACGGGAACGGCGGTTCGCCGCCTTCGGTCTGACCCTTGCTCACACGCGGGCCCGTGTACAGAAAGTCGCGCACGTCTTCGATCCTGCTCGCCCGCTGGAACGCCGCCGACAGCCACACGTCGGGGCCGATCTTCGCCTCGGCCCGGTCCGCACACGGGGCCGCGCACTGGCCGCCGCCGCCGACGGCGAAGATCGCGTCGGTCGAGCTCCTCGGCGCGATGTGTTCGTCTTCGGTGATCCCCGGCGGCACCGGCTGTTCGGCGGGGTTCGCCTCGTATCGCTCCGCGTCGGCCGTATCCAGCGCCTCGTGTTCCTCGGCGATGCCCCCCACGGCCCAGCCTTCGCTGCCGCTGGGCGTGACCAGCATCGCATCGACGGGATCGGGTTCATAGCCGACGTCGTAGCTCGTATACGCACCCACCGGTTCTGACGCGGGGTCGAGTTCGTGCTCCTGATCGCTCCAGCCGTCGGCGGTCTGGCGCACGACGCCCCGCTGCTGCTGCAGGCCGGTGGGCACCGGCGTCGGTTCTTCGAGCGGCGGGGGAAACCCGGGCGGTGGCTCGGTGACGACGCCTTCTCCGATGGCGGCGACGCCGGAGGCGATCACGCGCAGGGCTTCGCCTTCGCGGAACAGCGCCAGCGACCCGGGCGCCGACCCCGGCGGAAACGGCACGGGGGTGGCCTGCCACGCTTCACCCTGCGCATTGCGCTCGAACACCTTGGCGCCTCCTCCTTCCGAGGCCACCGCGACCGCTGCGCCGCCGTCGGGCAGACCCGCGACGGCGACCGGAACGCTCGAGCCCATCGCCTGGGCGGCGCCTTCGTCGATCTGCCAGCCCGATCCGTTGTTGACGAGCAGGCCGCCGGTGCGCGCCCCTCTTTCGGGATTGCGGTTGAAGGCGACGATCGCCTCCGAGCCGGCGAACGCGATCGACGTGAAGTTGGCGCCCGCGGCAGCGGCCGGCAGCGCTTCCTGGGTCCACGTCTTGCCGTAGCGCAGGAACACGCCGTGCGTGCCGACCGCGTAGCCGACAGCCGGTTCACCGGGGTCGAACGCGATCCCGAGCAGGCTGCCGCGGAAGTCGAGCGGTATCGCCGGGTCGGGTTCCCATAGTTTCGTTTCGGCCCGCCACAGCCACATCTGGGGGCTGGGCGTCGTCGGGCTCCAGTCTCCGACGGCGTAGGCGCGGGTCGGGGTGGGCCAGGCGACCGCCCGCAACCGGGGCGTCTCCACGCGACCGCCCGGGCCGAGCAGGCTTTCGGGTATCCAGCCCTCGCCGGGCACGTAGCGGGCGACCTCGCCCAGATCACCAACGGCCAGCGCTTCGCTGGAGAGCGCCCCCGCGGGCACGCCCGGCGCCGGCGCGATCGCGAACAGGGCGTGGCGGAACGGCACCGGCCAGGGCTTCACGTTGCTCTGTTCGGGGTGCGGCGTGAGGTGGACCGGGAGCTCCGCCGCTCCCAGCCAGCCCTCCGCTGGATTCGCGAAGGCGGCGCCGAACGCGCCGCCCGGGTCGAGCGATCCGCCCAATGCCAGCACGCGCCTGAATTCGCTGCCTTCCAGACGCAGGCTGACGCCTTCGCCCAGGCCCGTTATCACGCGTTCGCCGTACGGGGTGGAGGGGTTCGCCCAGGCGATGCTGCGCGACGCGCCGTTGGGCAGATCTTCGGGCAGGTCTTCGGGGAGAGCGTGTTCGCACCCCGCGGCGCACCAGCTGCCCGTCAGCTTGCCTTCGAGGCCTTCGGGGCCTTCGGGCTTGAAGTAGGCGGTCGCGAGTTCGCGGCTTTCGCTGAGCTGCCCGTCGATCCACACGCCTTCGGCGGTCACGGTGATCAGCTGCGTCTGCAGCTTCTCGCGGCCACCGGCGACGCGAAGCGGATCGCCTTTCACGGTCAGTGGCGCGCCTGGCGCTTCCCCTGCGGCCGGTGCGACCGGCTGCCAGGCGTCACCGATGCGGCGATAGAGCGTGAGCGTTTCCGATTCCGAGGACGGCTGGGCGATCAGCCACGCGTTCTGCGGCGAGCTGGCTCCGATCCCGAGCACGTCGAAGCTGGTGCTGCCCGCCGGCACTTCGATCGCTTCACGCGTCCACTTCTGTCCGTCCCAGTGGAGCACGTCTTCGTCGCTGCCGGCGCCTTCTGGCACGATCAGCGCCCCCGCCTGGCCGTTCGCTTCCTCGAGCGGTGCGACGACCGGCGCACGTTTGCCGCTGAACAGGTGTTCTTCGGGAGTGAGCAGCGTTTCTTCGACGGGCGCCGTCTGCTGGAAGGCGCCGCCCGGGTTGCGCGTCAGCAGCACCTGCTTTGCGCCTTTTTCGACGGTCCCGACCAGGGCGCCGGCTCCGCCCGCGGTGATCTGGCCAGCCAGCGGGCTCGGCGCGCCGAGCCCCGACGCGTCGGGGCTGAACCCCTGCAGCGGCTGGCCTGCCGAGTCGAGCAGCGGCGGACCGAGCGTCCACCCGCTTTCGGGCGTGTACCGAACGAGCCCGTAGGCTCCGCTTTCGCCCTTGCCGATCCCCCACGTCTCATCCGGGGCCTCCTGGGGCGAGGAGCCGATCATCGTCACGCTGCCGAGCGGGAGCGCGTCGTCGGTCTGCGGGATCGATTGTGCCTGCTGGGCTGAGACCTGCGCCGAGGAGGCCGCGCCGCTCGAGATCGAGAGGACGAGCGCCGCAGTCGCGATCGCCGCCAGCGTGGCGCCAGCCAGCGAACGCCCGCGCAGCCGGCCGAGGACCTGCGCGCGGCGGATCAAAACAGCGATCCCGGTTGGGGGCGGTTCAGCCGGTTGGGAAACTCGAGTCCCGTGGTGATCGTTTCGACGCTGGCGCTGCGAGACGAGACGGTGGGCAGCGGCGCGAGCGCGTGGGTCTGCAGCGCGAGTCCGGTCGGCCATTTGTGCGGGTTCAGCTTCAGCAAGAGCTTTCGCTCGCCGGCCGCGAACGTCCGCGTCGGCGTGCTCGCGACGACTTTGCTGTGGCGCTTGGCGATCAGTCGCAGGCGCGCCTTGGCCGCCAGATGGAAGCGCAATTCGAGCGTGCTGCCGTGCAGGAGCCGGCTGTGCATGCCCGAGACGAGGGCGACGGTCACCCTCGTTTCGTTCAGCGGCGGGGACTTCGTGATCGTGAACGAGCCGGTCAGTTCGCCGGGCAGCCCGAATTCTTCCTGGGGCGGGGCGTCGATCTGGGCTTGCGGTAGCCCTTCGTCGCGCGGCCGGTTGGTGATCAGGCCGGAGAAGCCCTTTTCATCGACGGAAAGCCCTTCCGTTCCGGTCGTCAGGTGGAACAGCCAGCCCTGCGTCGTCGCAAGCCAGCAGTCGTGCGCCGCCGGGCACGTGATGCGGGCCGCCGCTCCCTTGGGGCCGATCCCCCGTTCCTGTTCGGCCTGTGAGGGCAATGTCAGTTCTTCGGAGACGCTGCCGTCAGCCGAGATGCGCGCGATCTTGGCGGTTGCGCCCGGGCTCGGGTGCGAGTCGTCGGCTTCGCTGTCGAGTGCCACCCACGCGCTGTTCGCTGCCGGTTCGGCCGCGATCGACTCGACCACCTCGCCCGGGAAGCGTTCCTGCCCCGAGGGCGAGGTCGCCGAGCCGAGCAGCTGGCGCCATCCGCCCCCTTCTTCAGGGTCGTAGCGGTCGACCGTCACCTGGCCGGGCAGCGAGCCTTCGGGGAGGTCCTCTTTCGCCACGGCGCTCGTCGCCGCCCACAACGCGTCTTCGCCAGCCGACAGGCTCAGCGCGCGCATCGCTTCGACGTGCACCTGGTGTCCATAGAGTGGAATACGGGGCGCCCCGGTTTCACTGGGTTCGGATTCGGTGCTCCCCTCGCCCGGTATTTCTTCGAACAGCGGCGTGACCCCCGCCGGGTTGAGCACGTGCAGGACGGGCGGTTCGACGAGCGTCCTTGCCGGGGGCGGTTCGATGCGGACGCTCTCGTACAGCCGCCCGCCGAAGGCGCTCATGCCCTGCACTGACTGAGCTTCCCCTTCGTAGGGTTCCTCGGTCAGCGAGCTGCCATTCCAGTGCAGGTGGAACGAGCCCTTGATGGGCAGTTCGCCGGGCAGCGGTTCGCCGGCGAACCAGCAGTCGCTCGCCCCGAGACAGCCCGCCGCGTGCATCGCCTGATAGGAGTCCGCCTGGAAGGCCAGCGACGCGTACGAGCGCACGACTTCGAGCGCGCCGTCCTGGGCGTTGGGAGCGAAGTGGCACAGCGTGTCGTCCTGCAACGGCGGGAGCTGGCCGGTCCCGGAGTTCGCGGCCTGCCCGGGACGGCCGTCGGAGACGGTCCAGAATTCGTCTTCACCCGCCCAGGCGATGCGTCCGTCGGTCGCGCCGCATACGATCGCGAGCTCCTTCCAGTCGGCGCCATCGTAGGCCCAGATGCCCGGCAGGATGGTGCTCCCGTTGCCGGCCGTGATCAGCAGGCCACGGTTCGGAGCGACGAACTCGATGTCGCCCACGTGGCCGAGCGGAATCGGCGTCGAAGAGCCCTGCACGCCGGTTTCCGGCGGCGGCGGCGGGGGCTGTTCGGAGCGCCAGCTCGCGCCCCCTTCTTCCGCTGCCGCGGCGCTCGGCATACACATGGCGAGCACGCCGAGGAACACGGCAAGCGCCACCACCACGGGTGCGCGGGTGCGCGCCCTGCAGCCGCCCGTCATCGACGGCCTCGACTGGCGCGCTTGGCGTGAGCGGCGACGCCGACGAACACGATCGGCAGCGAGTGATGCAGTTGGGGGTGCCCGGCGGCCGAGAAGGTGAGCACGGCGTCGGCCGAGAGCCCCCCATGGGCGAACGTCAGGGCGCGGTAGCCCGGCGCGAGCGTGAGCGTGAGCGCGATCAGCTCCCCCTGGGCTTCCCTCGCGGCTCTGCTCGCGCTGGCGAGCGTCCGCGTAACCACCCTGGAACGCCCACGGCGCACGCGCGCTGCGTGGCCCGTCCTGCGGCTGCGCTCGCCCCGTGTGCTGCTGGCTCGCACCACCACCGCTCCCTGCGCGCTGACGTGCAGCGTTCCGGCGCCCGGCACCTCGACGTACAGGCGCACCGTGCCGTTGCGCAGGGACAGCGCGGTCGCGTCCAGCTTCCACAGCGGCGCCACGAGCGGAGCCGGTGGTTCAGGTGATAGGTATTGCGGCGGAGCAGGGGTCGAGGCGAATACGTCCCTGTGCACGACGAACACGTCCGCGCCGTCGAACGCGCCTTCGCCGGTACTCGCCGGTGTGTTGCCGTCGCCGTAGACGAGATTGGATGCCGTCGAGGAGAAGGCCAGCGTGTCGCCATTCGCGCTGAACGAGGGGGACAGCGCCCCGTCCTGTTCGATCGGATAGGGATCTTCATTCGACTGGGTTTCGCGGTGGGGGTGAGCGCTCGCGCCACCTTCGTAGCCGTGCGTGACCCGCGTGAGCGTTTCGTCGGCGAGATCCGCGTCGAACAGCTCGGACAGGCCCGGAACGGCCGCCGGTGCGCTCACGAACGCCGGGATCCCGAGCGGAAACTCCGTGCGCTGGGTCGTGAAGGCGACCTGAGTGCCTTCGGCGGAGATGGACAGATCGACGACCGGCGCATTGGTCGCGCGGTTGCCGTTTTCGCCGCCGGCGAGCTCGGTGAGTGGACGCAGGGCCTGCACGCGCGAGAGCCCGGGCTGCATGTCTGCGAGGTACACGTCGGCGGGCCTCGCGGCTTCTTCGCCCTCGCGGAAGTCGCCGCCGAGCGCCACGAGCGGGGCATTTGAGAGGAACGCGACCTCGTAGCCGTCGGCGCTCAGCTGCGGCACGGAGTTCCCGGCGCTGAGAGGTTCTCTCCACACACCGACCCCGCTGGCGTTGCCAGGCTGCGTCGCGAACGGACCCTGGCACGGGTCGGTGAGCGACGGTGTCCCGGAGAGCTGTGTCTCGCCGCTCGCGGGGCACGCCGGATTTTCGGGATCCGAGCCACCGGTGATTCGACGCGTCGGAGCTCGCGACCCGTCCGCGATGCGTCGCCACAGCGGCTCCGCGTAAAGCGGTAGGGGATGTTCACCGGACAGGAAGCGTGCCTGCTGGGCGAGGTCCACGCCCAGCCAGGCGACCGTCGAGCCGTCTGCGCTGATCGAGGCGCCGACCGCATCCGTCAGCGAGTACCCGCCGGTCGCAAACGGAAAGGTGGGCGGGGCGCCCCCGGCGTAAGCCGCCCCGTAGCTGCCTTCATCGGCCGAGACGGGTTCGTCCGGGACGTCTTCGCCGCTCGCGGGTTCGAAGCGGGTGCTCACGAGCTGGGTTTCCCTGGTCCAGAGGTTGCGGACCGCGACCTGCATCGCCGGCGTCCCCGGGCCCGCGAGGTTGGAGACCGCGGTCGTCACGAACGCGACCTCTTCGCCGCTGGCGCTGATCGCCGAGCGTCCCGCCGCGACCGAGCCGTATCCCGACGCTTCGGGAGGGTAGGCGAGGCCTTCGTCGCTGCCATCGGAAGCCGAGACGATCGTGAAGGGGCAGCGTTGCAGGACGTCGGCACCGCCTTCTGCTTCGGCCGCGCCGCAGGATTCCGAGCCAGCTTCGGATGCTTCGACGCCCATGTTGCGCACGTACACGTCGGGCTGCCGGTTGGTGTCATCGTGGCGGGCGAGCGGGGCGGCGGTCGTGAAGCTCACGTACTGCCCGTCTTCGCTGATCGAAGGAAGCTCGGCGTCACACGGGCTCATCCCCGCGGCCGTCGTTTCACACGCCGAGGGGTCTCCCGGCAGCAGCGAGCGACCGACGGCGACCGGGCGAATTTCGCCGGTCTGCAGGTCGCGCCGCCAGACGCCGGTGAGCCCGGCGAACGAGCCGTCGAAGGCGACGTAGACGCCGCCGAGTGAGAGCGCCGGGTCGTGAGCGTAGTCGGCCTGGGAGATCACTCCGACGCCGCCTGCCGGCAGGAAGCCCTGCGAGACGAGTTCGATCGGAGCGAACACGTCGGCGTGCGCGGGCGCGGAGGTGATCGTCAGCGCCCCCGCGAGCAGGGTGCACGCGACCAGCGTGAGCAGACGTCTCATGACACGCTCACCACCCGGCGCACCACAGCCTGGTTGCCGAGCTTGTCACGCACGTGGACCGTCACCGTGTAGATGCCCGCGCGGGCGTAGCGGTGGATGAACCGCGCGCGACCGCGAGCGCTCTGACCGTCGCCGAAGCTGACGGTGATCGCCGACGCGTCGACGCCCGAGTAACGGTCGGTTACGCGCACCCTGACCGCGTGCCCTGCTTCGGTACGCGTGACCTGGACGCTCGGCGCGACGCCATCTACGTGGATGGTCGATGGGGAGCTCGAGCAGGGACTGCCCGTAGATGTCGGTCGCGAGCACCTGTACCTCGTTGCTGCCGCTGGCGAGACCGCGGGGGTCGAGATGCAGTTCGTGGACGCCCGCCGGCGTGGGCTCCCGGTGGCCGTCGAGCACGACCGTGTAGGTGAGGGGCCCGTTCGCGCTGCGCGCCGGTTCCCACGACACGAGCGCCGCGGCCGGCTTGACCCACCCGTTGGGTACCGTGAGCACGAATTGAGCCGGCGGGGCCGTGACCTGCGTCGCCACGATCGCGGCGTCGCCGATCGGCCCCTGCTGAAACGCGACCAGCCCGTCGCCGAGACCCGACCGGCCGACGCCGAGTTCGGAGATCGGGCCGCCGGCGCCGCCATCGACGAGGGCCGTCTGCACCGCGCCGTCGGGGAAGTCCTCGCGGATCGCCACCTCCGGGCTTCCCTGCGGGTTTGCGCTCGGCCACGCGGAAACCCCGCCGCCTTCGGGGTTCATGACGCTCGCGACCGGCGATTCGTCCGCGGCTGCGAGTTCCGAGCCGACGACCCCCGGCCCGAGCGTCAGCGCGCCCGAGAGCCCGCGATCGTTGCCCTCGATCACGCGTGGCGTTCCGTCGTCGTCGTACACTAGGCGCATGTCCAGGCGTTCGTCGATGTCGATGCTCGGTCGCCCGACGCTCGCCGTCTTGCCGCCGGGAACCTGGTTGTCGACGACGCTCGCGCCCAGGAACTCCGCGCCGCTCATCGATTCTCCATCGGGGAGCGTGTTCAGGAATATGCGTGCTCCCGGGAGCGGCGATCCGGGGCCGGCCGGCTGACGGTAGGCGACCTCCGCCTGACCCAGCAGTGAGAGCGCCACGCTGGGGGCTTCGGCGTCTTCACCGATCGGAGAGCCGGCGAAGCTCATCGCCGTCACCGGCAGCACGTAGTCGAGGTTCTCGCCGAAGATCCGCCTGGCCCAGATCCTGGCGACCCCTTCGATGTCGGGCTCCTGCCAGACGACGACTCCGTTACCGGTCGGGCCGATCGCGATCTGCGGCGCGTTGGCGGCCGTCGGCGCCCGCATCGAGAGGCCGCGGTCGCGGTTGACGGCGCCGAGATCGGTCCAGCGCTGCCCGTCGTAGTGCGCCACGCGTACCTGCTCCACGACATCGCCCGGGCGCAGCAGCGGAACGCTCGGGTTTTCTTCGATGGCCCTGTAGACGACGTCGGCCTGGCCGGTGCTGCTCATCGCCAGATCGGGGCTGGCGCCGACGCCTTCGCCGATGTCCGAGTCGACGATGATCCCGGGGCCGAACCCCGACGCGCCCGGTCCGAGCGTCGCGCCAATCAGCTCGTCAACCGTGCGTCCCTTTGCGTTGGTCGCGAAGGGCGTCACCCACACCACCACCAGCTCGCCACCATCTGCCGCACCGATCCTCGGCCAGCTGGCGGCGTACGGCTGCTCGGTGTCAACCCTGATGGGGGCAAGCCAGTGGCCGCCGAGGTAGCGCGAGACGAACACGTGCGCCACGCCATCAACGCGCTTGAGATAGACCAGCCCGCCGGTACCGTCTTCGGCCATCGCCACGCCGCCGAAGCCCGCGATGTTCTGGTTGGGGCCGTCGAGCGTCACGGCCGGAAGGATGACCCCGCGCGCCTGCTCAGCTCGGGCGCTCAGCCCGAACAGGAACAGCCCGAGCAGGAGAGCGAGCGAGCGCGCCGGCACTGCCCGCCGGCGGAATGACAGAGACGTGTTCGCGGCCGTTGGAGCGCTCATGTTTCGGGTTCAACGTCCGCCCCCGGAGTCCTGGCGAATGCGCAGCGGAAGTTCTGCGCTTCGTCCACTGGCTGTGAGCCCGCAAAGCCACCCTGGTTTTTGTTGTCGTAAACCGTCACATACTGCAGCGATTCGGGCAACGGGTTGGCGGGCAGTGGCAGCGGGTCGGCCTGGCCCTGGCGGGGGTCTCCGGTCGCGCCCTCGGATACCCCCTCGAAGCCGGCGGCGGCAGAGCCCGCTTCGGTCGTCACGAGCGTGGAGCTCATCTCGCGTTCGTCTTTGAGGCCGCGCGTGGGGTCCAAGTCGATGGTCGCGGTGAGCTGCGAGTCGGTGATCACCGACTCGAGCTTCACCCGTTCGGCCGCCCCCAGGAGCTCCGAGGCGGAGGGCAGCCAGCCGCCTTCGGCCTCGCACGCTTTGCTCGCCCAGATGTAGTCGTTCTTGCCGGCGTCGGCCTTGGTCAGCGGGTATGGAGCGGAGTCCAGGCACCAGGTGCCGATGTTGACCGTGTCCGGAGGGCACTCGCCCGCGAGTTCTTCGGCCGTCTTGCCGTCGATCCGGCTCGCGTTACTGACTGTGGGGATCGCGGAAGCCGGGAATTTGCGGTTCTTGCCGAGGAGGAGCACGCCGCCGGCGTGTGGCTTCGTGCTGAGCACGTGGCCGTCGATCGCTGCGATCACCGCGCGGCGGGCAGCGTCCGCGGCGCCGGTGCTCGACAGCACCAGGGCGAGCATTGCCACGATCATCGCCGGCGAGGGCAGGTGCCGCCGCAGGCCCCCGTTCATGGGGCTTGCTTGGGGTCGCGCGTGGTGAAGCGTGGCGGCCCGGCGCGGCGCACCTGGTTGAGCTCGTCCATGGACACCTCCTGGACCGTGGAGAGCAGGGCGTCGAGGGCGAGGCCGGACAGTGTCTCGTGCTCGAGCAGCGCTGTGGCCGTCTCCTCGACCGCGCTCCAGTTGCGATCGAGCACCACCGCCGAGCGCGCCTCGGCGTCGCCGACCAGGCGCTCGACCTCGTTGTCGATCAGGTTGAGCGTCTCCGGACCCACCGAGCCGAGGTCCTGGAGCGAGGCGCCGAGGAAGACCTCCCCGCTCTTCTCGCCGATCGTCACCAGCCCCAGCGCCTCGGACATGCCGAACGAGGTGACCATGCTGCGCGCGAGCGCGGTCGCCGCGTGCAGGTCATCGTTGACGGTGGTCGAGGTGTATCCGAACGCGATGCGCTCGCCCGCGAGTCCCGCCGTGATCACGATCAGCTGGCTCTCGAGGTCGGGCTTGCTCATGACCGTCTGGTCACGGTCGGAGAGCATGTGCGCAGCGGTGCCGAGCTGGCGCCCCCGTGCGACGATCGAGAGCTTGCGCGTGGACGTCGTGTGACCGAGCGACTCCGTCACGACCGCGTGGGAGGCCTCGTGGATCGCGATCAGCCAGCGCTCCTGCTCGGACAGAATGTGGTGCTTGGCGGGGCCGGCCACGACGCGGTCGATCGCCTCGTCCAGCGTCGCGGCGTCGATCTGCGCGCGCCCGTCGCGCACGCTCAGCAGGGCGGCCTCGTTGATCACGTTCGCGAGCTCCGCCCCGCTGAAGCCCGGGGTCTGGCGCGCGACCTCCTCGAGCGAGGCATCCGGTGCGAGCGGGCGCTTGCCCCCGTGCAGCCGCAGGATCTCCAGGCGCCCGTGCACGTCGGGCACATCGATCACGACCTGGCGGTCGAAGCGCCCGGGGCGCAGCAGCGCCGGGTCGAGGATGTCGGGCCGGTTGGTCGCGCCCATCACCACCAGGCCACCGTCGCCCGCGAAGCCGTCCATCTCGACGAGGATCTGGTTGAGCGTCTGCTCGCGCTCGTCGTTGCCCTGACCGATGCCGGCGCCGCGCTTGCGCCCGGCGGCGTCGAGCTCGTCGATGAAGATGATCGCCGGCGACATTTTCCTGGCCTTGCGAAACAGGTCGCGCACGCGCGCCGCGCCAACGCCCACCAGCGACTCGACGAAGTCCGAGCCCGACAACGAGAAGAAGGCGGCGTCGGCTTCGCCCGCGACGGCCTTCGCGAGCAGCGTCTTGCCGGTGCCGGGCGGACCGACGAGCAGCACGCCCTTCGGCGCCGCCGCACCCACGGCCAGGTACTTGCCGGGGTCGTTGAGGTAGTCGCGGATCTCGCGCAGCTCGGCAACCGATTCGCCGGCGCCGGCGACGTCCGCGAACGTGATCTTGTCGCTCATGCCCTTGCCCTTCTTGCGGCCCTTGCCGGTGAACTGCGAGAAGCCGGCGATCCCGCCGGCGGCGCCGTCCGCGCCCAGACGTGTGAACAGCGAGAACAGGCACACGAGCAGGAGGATCGGAATCAGGAACTGCACCACGATCGCCGCGGTGCCCTTGCCGGACTGCTGGTCCACCGAAACGACCGCGCCACTCGAGGAGAGTTCTTTGAGCAGCTCCTGGGTGATCGCGCCGGACGCCGGGTAGGCGGCCCACAGACGCTGGTTGCCCGTCGCCGCGCCGCCCGAGCCGGCGGCGAGGAGTTCGGAGGGGCTCGTGCTCGCCTTGCCGGGGCCCGCGCTGCCCGTGGGCGCGGCCGTGGACCCGGTGGGCGGCGTGCTCGTGATCGTGGAACCGGAGCCGTGGTGGCCTGGCTTGGCCCCTTCTTTGGCCGCCTGCCTGGCTTCTTCTTCGATCGTCTGGACGGCGATGTTGCCGTCAGGCGACACCGTGGGGGCGTTCGCGGTGCTCGTCAGCTCGACGCGAGCGTCGTGGTCGAGCAGCACCGCCGTCGAGATGTCGTGCTGCTTGGCCAGCGTCTGCACGGTGCTCAGCGGCACGCCCAGTCCCGAGCTCGCGGGCTTGATCGCCCCCAGCAGCGTTGCGAACGCCACCGCCAGGCAGATCGAGGCGATCAGCAGGAACAGCGATAGCGGGTCGCGCAGGGCGATGCGGCGCGCGCCCGCGGCGATCTCGCCGAGCTTCGCCAGCACGGGGTTGCGTCGGTGCGCCAGCCCTGAGCGCACGGCGGCTTTGCCAGCGGCCGTGTCGGGGTTGCCGTTGCTGGAGGGGGATGCGGGTGGGGTCGGGTCGTCGGTCATCTCTGGGCAGGCCCGGTCCGTGTCCGAGGCCTCGTTGCGAGGGGGCCGAGGCAGCGCTCGAAGCGGCGCCGAGCGGACGTTCGCCAGCGTCACATCAGACGCCTGGAAATACAAGGGCCGTTCACAGAACAAACACATCAACTCCTTTACAAAAACTTCACATCAAAGCCGGGGGCCCGCACGAAGCCCTGCACAGCCACCTTTACAAGGGCAACACACATCATGTTCACAGCGAGTTCACACATGTGCCGAGCCCAACGCGTTCACAAAAACGAAACACCCGTCCCACGCGCGCACGACAGTCTTCGCCGCGGGGTGACGTACATCGCGCTACCGCATCGTTCACCACCTCTGCCCGTTCCCCGCAAACCGAGCGCCCCGGCGCTCGTGCCCGAGACAACTCCCGACTGCAAAGGAGCACCAACTTGCGCGCGCACCGTACCCTCATCCTCTCCCTGGTCCTGACGCTTGCGCTGGCGCTGCCCGCGGGCGCGCTGGCCAGGCGGCTGATCATCGGCGGCTCGACGTCCGTGCTGCCGCTCATGCAGAAACTCGCCGCCGCCTACCACAAGTCCACGAAGCTCCCGGCGCCCGAGGTCCAGGGCGGGCAGTCCGACATCGGCATCGAGGGTGTCATCTCCGGCCGCTTCGACATCGGCGACTCCTCCCGCAACCCTGAAAAGTCCGAAGAGGAACCGGGTGCCCCCAAACTGACCTGGACGAAGATCGCCGAGGACGGCGTCTGCATCATCACCAACAACGCAAACCCGGTGCCGAGCCTCTCCGAAGAAGAGGTTCAGGGGATCTTCACGGGCGACATCCGCGACTGGAGCGAAATCGAAGGCTCCAAGGTCTCGGGCCCGATCGACCTGTTCGACCGCGACGGCGCCTCGGGTACCCAGGACGCCTTCCAGCACATCTTCCTCGGCGAAGAAAAAAAGATCTCCCCGAGTGCGACGGCCGAGGCCTCCAACGGTCTCGAGCAGAGCCAGGTCGGCGCTGACAAGAATGCGATCGGGTTCGTGTCCTTCGCCTTCACCGGCGGCGTGCACGCGGTCGAGTACGGGGGTATCGCGTGCAATCTAGCCAACGCCAAGTCCGGCACCTACGGGGGCGTGCGCAACTTCTGGATGGTCACCAAAGGGCCGCCCAAAGGCGCGGCGCTCAAGTTCATCGAATGGGTGATCAGCGGCAACAAGATCACCAAACAGATCATCAGCTCCGACTGGATCGCGATCCACTAGACGATGGCCGTCGGCGTTCCCCAGCGATCAGGCCCCCGCGGGGCCGGCGGAGCAGACAACCAGAGGGCCGTCAGGACCGACAGGCGCGCCGAGCGTACGCTCGGCGCGCTCGCCGTCGGCGTGCTCGCGCTGATCGGCCTGATGCTGGTGACGGTATTGATCAACGCCTGGCCTTCGTTCTCCGCCAACGGCCTCAGCTGGTTCGGCCCTGGAGGCGACGTGGTCACGCAGTTCCGGGCGATGCAGGCGGGCGTCCCGCTGCCCGGCCATTCGCTGCTGTACTTCCGCGCCTGGCCGCTGATCTGGGGGACGCTGATCACGACGGTCTGCTCGGTGGTGATCGCGCTCGTGGTCTCGACGCTGGCCGCGATCTTCCTGACCGAGTTCGCTCCTCTGCCCGTGCGCCGCGTGCTGGAGCCGGTCGTACGGCTGCTCGCGGGGGTACCGTCGGTGGTCTATGGGCTGATCGGGATCCTCGCGATCGCGCCGTGGATCAACGAGCACCTGATCAGCGACGCGCGCAAGCAGTCGGTCGCCTACGTGGTGCAGCTCAACGGCGCCGATCTGATGACCGCCACGCTGATCCTCACGATCATGATCCTGCCGATCATGGTCGCCATCAGCGCTGGCGCGCTGGCGTCCGTGCCGGTCTCCTGGCGGGAGGGCTCGGCCGCGCTGGGCGTGAACCGCTGGCGCACGATCTGGCGCGTGTCGGTGCGCACCGCACGTCCCGCGATCACCGCGGCGGCTGTGCTCGCCACGGCCCGCGCGCTCGGCGAGGCGATCATGCTCGCGATGGTCGCCGGCGGACGCCCGTTCGCGGCCAACCCGCTCGACGGGATCACGTTCCTGTTCGAGCCCGTGCAGCCGATGGCCGCCACCATAGTCCAGGAATTCGGCGGGCAGTCGGGCGGTCCGGTGGCCAGCACGATCTACGCGATCGCCGCCGTGCTGTTGTTCTCGGCCGCGCTGCTGTCGTTGATCGCATGGGCGGCCAAGCAGCCGCTCAAGCGCTACGGGATCGGCGCCTGATGGCGAGCGTGGCGCTGGGCGGGCAACGGCAGGACGCCCCGGAGATGGTCCGCCCGCAGCGCGAAAGCACCGCCTCCTGGCCGGTGATCGACCGCCTCTTCTACCTGCTGTGCTGGGCCGTCGGGATCGGGCTGTGCCTGATCGCCACCGCGATCGTGCTGTTCATGCTGGTCAAGGGCATCGCCTACCTGCGACCGCGCCTGTTCGTCGAACACCCCGCACCGTCCATCAACCAGAGCCAGTCGGGCGGCTTTCTCGATCCGATCATCGGCACGCTGATCGTGACCGCGATCGGCATCGGCATCGCCGCCCCGCTCGGCATCGCGCTCGCCACCTGGCTGACCGAGTACGGACGCCCGTCCTGGCTGGCGCGCGCGCTCGAGTCGGCGATCGAAACGATCGCCGGCGTGCCGAGCATCGTGCTCGCGATCTTCGGCCTGCTGATCTTCTCCCGCCCGTTCCTCGAGTTCCTCTCCCAGCCCGCCAACGGCGTTGCCACCGGGCAGTCCTTCATCATCGCCGGCGTGATCCTCTCGCTGCTCGCGCTGCCGCTCGTGTTCGGCGCGACACGCGAGTCGCTCATGCAACTGCCGCCACGCCTGCGCGAAGCCTCCTACGCGCTCGGCAAGACGCGCGCCACCACCATCAGGCGCGTGCTGCTGCCCTCGATCCGGCCCGGGATGGCGAGCGGCACCGTGCTCGGCATGGGGCGCATCATCGGCGACACCGCGATCATCACGATTCTGCTCGGGACCACCTTCCGCAACGAACGCGTGGGCGGCGTGCCCGTGTACAGCACGCTGCGCGGCATCGGCTCCACGCTCACGAGCTATGTCTACAAAAACTCGCCCGCGGGCGAAGGCAACTCGCCGCAGAAGGCCTATGCAGCGGCGTTCGTGCTGCTGATGATCGTGCTCGCCCTGAACGCGCTCGTCACACGACTGACGCGGGGCCGCGATCCAGCCGCGCCACGGCAGCGACGGAGACGCTCCCATCGGCGAGCACGCGTGGCGGGAGCCGAGGGATGAGCCGGGTCGAGGAGAGCGTGGATCCGGGGATGCCGCCGCCCGTGCGGCGCATCGTCGTCGACCGCGACCCCTACGTGGCCCCCCCACGCTCGACGCCCAACGGCGCCGGGGCCCCGGCCGTATCCGTCCGCTCACACCCCGACCGCTCGCCCGCCGCGCACGTTCGCGAGCGCATGGCGATCGAGTCCGTGTGGCTCGCATATGGCGAGAACTGGGTCGTGCGCGATGTGAACCTGCCGGTGCGCCAAGGCGAGGTGCTGGCGATGATCGGCGCCTCGGGGTCGGGCAAGACGACGCTCCTGCGCTCGCTCAACCGTCTCACCGAGATCACCCCCGGCGCCGGCCGCGCCGGCCTGATCACGCTCGATGGCCAGGACATCCACCAGCTCGAGGTCAACGACCTGCGCCGGCGGGTGACGATGGTCTTCCAGCAGCCCAACCCGTTCCCCATGAGCATCTTCGAGAACGTCGCCTACGCGTTGCGCGAGGCCCCCGGTGGACGCCGCCGCGGCAGGCGCGCGGAGCTCGAGCCGAGGGTGCGCGACGCGTTGCGTCGTGCCGGCCTGCATGACGAGGTCGGCGAGGACCTCGACCGCTCGGCCCTGGCGCTGTCCGGCGGTCAGCAGCAGCGCCTGTGTATCGCCCGCGCGCTCGCGGCCGAACCGGAGGTGCTGTTGCTCGACGAGCCGTGCTCGGCGCTCGACCCGATCTCGACGGCCGTGATCGAGGACCTGGTGATCGGCCTGCGCGAGAGCGTGGCGGTGGTGATCGTCACCCACAACCTGCAGCAGGCCTTCCGGGTGGCCGATCACGTGGCCTTCATGCACCTCGGTGAGCTGGTCGAGTACGGGACCGCAGAACAGGTCTTCGATCGCCCGACGGTGCAACGCACGCGCGACTACATCAGCGGGGCGTTCGGGTGAAGGCAGTGGTGCTGGCGCTCGCCGCGCTGGCGCTCGGCGGGTGCCTCACCGCGTGTGAGAGCTCGCAGGAAAAGAGCGCCCAGCTCGAACGGGTCGCCAAGCGCGAGCGGGCGCAGTCGGCGCAGCGCAGGGTGCTTGCCCGGCGCGCGCTGAGCATCACCCATCCGAGCAGGCTGGTGACGGTCACAGCCACGGACGTGGTGCACAGCGCAGAAGGGGCCGCTGCGGTCATCACGCTGCACAACGGCGCGTCCACCACGCTGGGCCGCGTGCCGATCGAGATCACCGTCAGGGATGCCGCCGGCGCGACGATCTACACGAACGCCACGCCCGGGCTCTCCGCCCAACTCACGTCGGTCCCACTGGTGGGGGCGCACGCGACCACCACGTGGGTCGAGGCGCAGCTGCCGGCCTCCCCCGTCCCCGCGAGCGTCACCGCCAAGGTCGGCGAAGGCGAACCGGTGAACGAAGCGATCCCCCACCTGGAGGTCACGGGCGTACGGCTGAACGAAGGCGAGGCCGAAGGCAGCCTCGTCAACCACTCGCACACGGGCGCGCGCGAAGTCACACTCGACGCCATCGCCCGTCGCGGGGGAGCGATCGTGGCGGTCGGCAGCGCGATCGTGACGCAGGCCGAAGCCGGGGCCAGCGCGCACTTCCAGGCCGCGTTGATCGGCGACCCGCGCGGCGCCCGGGTCGAAGTCAGCGTCGCCGGCGCTGCTTGAGCGTGATGCCCTCGAGCACGTGGGCGACCGTCTCGCACGCGTCCACCGCCGCCTCGAGTGACTCGAAGATGTCCTTCCAGCGGATCACCACCATCGGGTCGATGCCGCCCGCGAACAGCGAGGCCACGCCGTCGCGCTGCAGGCGGTCGCCCTCGTTCTCCAGGCGGTGGATCTCCACCAGATGGGGACCCAGCTCTGTACCCGTGCGCAGGCACCGCAGCGCCTGCGCGATCTGCTCGCCGGCGCCCACGAGCACCTCGGTGAACTCGACCGCCTGCTCCATCGGCGCCTCCACGCCGTACAGCCCGAGCTGGGCGGCGGCCTGCTCGGAGTGGTCGACGATGTCGTCCAGGGCGGTGGCCAGGGCGTAGCCGTCGCCGGCGTCGAACGGCGCTCGCACGCGCCCGCGCCCGGCGAGCCTGTGGATGATGTCGTGGGTGATGCGATCGCCTTCCTGCTCGCACACCTTCAGGTCCTGGGCGAGCGGCGCGCGCTCGGGGTACTCCTTCAGCAGTTCGTTGAGCAGCAGGCCGCAGCGCTGGACGTTGCGCCCCGCCTCCTCGACGAGGGCCATCAGGGCAGCGTCGATGCCGGGGCGCAGAAAGCTCATCCGGCGAGATTATTTCGCGGGATCGGCAAGCGAGGATCTTTCACAGATTTTTCACGACTAGATCACGACTTTGCAACGCCTTTGATCACCTCGCCTGGGACGCTTCGCGTCGTGGCGGCCTACCCGGAGAGCGCGGACGTCCAGACGGCGGAGCTGTCGGCGTCGCCGAGCCTCGCGCCCGAGGCCGGGGAGGTGCCCGAGATCTCCGAGATCCTATACGCGGGCGAGCTCGAGATCAGACTCGAGGAAGGCCTCGTGCTCGCCACCGGACGGGCGCTCACGCTGTCCGTGCGCGAGTTCGAGTTGCTCGTCGCCATGGCCCGCCGCCTCGGCGCGATCATCACCCGCGAGGAGCTCTACAGCAGCGTGTGGGGCGGCCCCCTGCGCGCGGGTGACCGCTCGGTGGACGTGTACGTGAGCAAGCTGCGCAACAAGCTCGAGCAGGCGCTGCCCGACCGGCGCTTCATCCACACGCATCCGGGCTTCGGCTACAGATTTCAGCCGCAGCCTTCACGAAATGTTCACATGGAGTCCACAGGCGGTTGAAGAGACTTCACCGCGGGCGCCCGAGCGGGGCGAACTCGCGGTTTGGGCGCTTGCCCCGCGGGATCGACCGCGGACGGGCGCAGGGGCACGAGGCCCCGTGGGCACGACGCCCCATCCGACAATCCAGCCAGCCAGAGGAGAAGTTGTGATCAAGAACAAGACGGCCGCGCTTGCCGGTTGCGCAGCGCTCGCATTGGGGCTCGCCGCGTGCGGCAGCTCCAATTCCTCGAGCACCTCCAGCACATCCAGCTCGGTCTCCGCGACGATCTCCGGGGCCGGCTCGACGTTCGCCGCACCCGTCTACGAACAGTGGGGCTCCGAGCTCAAGGGCTCCGGGCTCACGCTCAACTACCAGCCCGTGGGCTCCGGCGCGGGAATCACCTCCCTGGAGAGCAAGACCGTGGACTTCGGCGCCAGCGACCCGCCGCTGAAGCCAGCCGACGAAGAAGCGATCGCCAAGAACGGCAGCCCCGCGGTGCAGATACCGATGTTCCTCGGGGCGATCACGGTCTCCTACAACCTGCCCGGCGTCAAGGCCGGCCTGAAGCTCGAAGGCAAGACCATCGCCGACATCTACCTCGGCAAGGTCAAGACCTGGAACGACCCCGAGATCAAGGCCCTGAACCCCGGCGTCAGCCTGCCGAGCACACCCATCACCGTGATCCACCGCTCGGACTCCTCGGGCACCACCGCCGGCTTCACCGGCTTCCTCTCCGCGGTCAACCCAGAATGGAAGAGCAAGGTCGGCGAAGGCAAGACCGTGCTGTGGCCGATCGGGACCGGTGAGAAAGGCAACGCCGGCGTCGCCGGCGGCGTCCAGCAGACCACCGGCGCGATCGGCTACGTCGAGCAGGCGTACGCGCTCGAGCACAACTTCACCTACGCAGCCGTCAAGAACAAGTCAGGCAAGTTCGTCGAACCCACGCTCGAATCGACCAGCGTCGCCGCCGAAGGCGTGACGGTCCCCGCGAACCTCGGCTTCAAAATCTCGAACCCGTCGGCCGCGGGCGCCTACCCGATCACCTCGCAGACGTTCATCGTCGTCAACAAGGACCTCTGCAAGGCGGGCATCCCCGGTGGCGAAAGCGCCGCCAAGGGAGTGGCCAAGTTCCTCGACTACGGCCTGGGCGAAGGCCAGGCGATCCTGTCAAAGGCCGACTACGCCGCGCTGCCGTCCTCGATCCTGTCCAAATCCAAGGAAGCGGCCGCGTCGCTGCAGTGCAACGGCGCCTCGCTGGGCGCATAGCAATGCCCCCGCGGACGCGCCGCGCATAGGCCGGCGGCGGTGGCGGCAGCCTCGACCCCGATCGGCGAGCGCTCACTACTCGAGCGCTCGCCGATCGCGCGCCTGCCCGACCGTGCGCTGAAGTACGGCCTGACCGCGCTGTCAGCGCTGTTGCTCGCGCTGATCGTCTACTTCTTCATCCGGCTCATCGGACAGGCGCGTCCGGCGTTCGCCAAGGAAGGCGTCCTCGGCTTCATCTTCACCAACGACTGGAACGTCAGCGCCGAACTGTTCGGCGCGCTGCCGCTGCTCGTGGGGACGCTGATCACCTCGGCGCTGGCCCTCGCGATCGGCGTGCCCGTGGCGGTCGCCTCCGCTGTGTACGTGACGGAGCTGTGCCCGCGGCGGCTGCGCCCGTCGCTGGCGATGCTCGTCGAGCTGCTGGCCGCCGTCCCCTCCGTTGTCTACGGCCTGTGGGGCATCTTCTTCCTGGCGCCCAAGCTGCAGCCCGCGGAGCAGTGGGTGGCCGATCGGCTCTCGTTCATCCCCTTCATCGGCGGCGGCCTCGTGACGATCCCCAACTACTTCGTCACCGGGCTGGTCCTCGCGATCATGATCCTGCCGATCGTGAGCGCGATCAGCCGCGAGGTGATGGCCACGGTGCCCGCCGACCACAAGGAGGCGGCGCTCGCCCTGGGAGCCACCCGCTGGGAGATGATCCGCATGGCGGTGCTGCCCTACTGCCGCTCGGGCATCGTCGGCGGCGCCATGCTCGGGCTCGGGCGTGCGATCGGCGAGGCGATCGCCGTGGCGCTGCTGATCGGGGACGCCCCCAAGCTCGGAGCCCACATGTTCGCCCAGGGGTACACCCTCGCCGCGGCGATCGTCAACGAGTTCGGCGAAGCCCAGGGCGTGCACCGCTCGGCCCTGTTCGCCGCCGGGCTCGTGCTGTTCGTGTTGACCCTGATCGTCAACGCCATAGCGCGTGTGTTCGTCGCCAGAGCCGCCCGCGTCGGCGGCGGGCGCGGAGGCGTCGAGAACGCAGCCGGCGGCGGACAGGTGCTCGGCGGAGCGGCGGCCGGCGCATGAGCGCGCCAGCACACGGCGCCGAGCGGCTCGCGCGCTTCGCGGTCACTCCGGCACGCCGGCGCAAGGACGCGCTCGCGCGCGGCGCCATCCTCACCGGCACCGTGCTCGCGGTGATCCCGCTGCTGCTGATCGTCTACTACCTGCTGCTCAAGGGCCTGGGGACGTGGAGCGTGAGCTTCTTCACCACCGACCCCACCGGCAACACGTTCTTCGGCGGCTCGAGCATCGGCGGGATCAAGAGCGCGATCCTCGGCACGGTCGAGATCGTGGCGCTCGCCTCGGTGATCTCGATCCCCATCGGCGTGGGCGTGGCGGTGTGGCTGGTGGAGTACGGCCGCGCCAGCGCCTTCGCGAAGGCGGTGCGCTTCTTCGTGGACGTGCTCACGGGCGTCCCATCGATCCTGTTCGGCCTGTTCGTGTACATCGTGCTGATCGTCGGCACCGGCACCACCTACGCGGGCTGGAAGGGCTCGGTGGCGCTGTCGCTGCTGATGCTGCCGATCGTCATCCGCTCGGCCGAGGTGGTCCTGCTGCTCGTCCCCAATGCCCTGCGCGAGTCCGCCCTCGCGCTCGGAGCGCCGCGCTGGCGCGTGATCTGGAGCGTGGTGCTGCCCGCGGCGCTGCCCGGGATGGTGACCGGCGTGCTGCTCGCGATCGCGCGCGCCGCCGGCGAGACCGCGCCACTGCTGTTCACGGCTGCCGCCACCCTCGGCACGAGCTTCAACCTGGGCGGCTTCATGAACTCGCTGCCTGTGCAAATCTACAAGGACGTCACCTCGCCCACGACGGCTGTCGTCAACCGGGCGTGGGGAGCTGCGCTGACGCTGGTCGTGATGATCCTGATACTGAACGTGATCGCCCGCGTGATAGCGCGAAGGAGCCGCCTTGCATGACCCCCGAGCGACCGATCCCCGAGGTGACTGACGTGGACCCCGAGAGCCGCACCGAGCAGGAGGGCGAGGCGCAGGGCTCGGCGCAGCCTGGCGCGGTGCCCGCCGCGAGAGCGCGGATCTCGGGCCAGCGCGCGGAGCCCAGCGCGAACGGCGACACCGGCGTGCAGGCCAAGCGGGGCCTGAGCGTCAAGCTCGAGGGGCTGCGCGCCTTCTACGGAGCGGCCGAACAGGTCAAGGGCATCGACCTCGAGTTCCGCGCCAACGAGGTGACCGCGATCATCGGGCCGTCGGGCTGTGGCAAGTCGACGATGATCCGCTGCATCAACCGCATGCACGAGGAGATCCCCGGAGCCCACGCGCAGGGCAGGGTGCTGCTCGAGGACCTCGACGTGTACGACCCCTCCGTGGATGTCGTGGCGGTGCGCCGGGCGGTGGGCATGGTCTTCCAGAAACCCAACCCGTTCCCCACCATGTCCGTGTTCGACAACGTCGCCGCCGGGCTGCGCCTGACCTCGCGCCGGCGCGGCGACCTGCGGGCGAAGGTCGAGGCGGCGCTGCGCGGGGCCGGTCTGTGGGGGGAGGTCGCAGAGCGCCTCGACGAGCCCGGCGCGGGGCTCTCGGGCGGTCAGCAGCAGCGCCTGTGCATCGCCCGCTCGCTGGCCGTGAACCCCGAGGTGATCCTCATGGACGAGCCGTGCTCGGCGCTCGACCCGGTGGCCACGCTGAAGATCGAGGAGCTGATCGAGGAGCTCAAGCAGCGGGTGACGATCGTGATCGTCACCCACAACATGCAGCAGGCCGCGCGTGTGGCCGACCGCACGGCGTTCATGCTCGACGGGCTGCTCGTCGAGGTGGGTCCCACCAAGGAGATCTTCACCAAACCGGGCGACCCCCGTACCGAGGAATATGTCACCGGCAAGTTCGGATAGCGACGATCGGGAGCCCGCGAGCGGCTGGCCGAACGCGGGCGGGCAACGCTCGCCGGCGGCTGGGACGATCATGGACACGCACGCCCAGGGGCGCGCCCACTTCCAGGCCCAGCTCAAGGAGCTCGAGGCCAACGCCCTCGGCGGCCTCGACCTGATCGTCGAGCAGCTCGACCGCGTGCTCGAGGCGCTCCACCACCAGGACGTCGAGCTCGCGCAGATGGTGATCGCCGACGACGACCGCGTTGACGGGCGCTACCTGGAGGTGCACCAGGGCATCCTCTCGCTGCTCGCGCTGCAGGCGCCCGTGGCCGGAGATCTGCGCCTGGTGGCCGCGCTGCTGCACATGATCAAGCACATCGAGCGCATGGGCGATCAGTGCGTGAACATCGCCAAGCTGATCCCCCTCTCCGGCTACGAGCCGCCCGTGCACCAAGAGATGCTCGACGCGCTCGCCAAGATGGGCGCGTTCGCCCGCTCGGAGGTCGTCCAGTCGAAGGCCGCGTTCGCCGCACGCGACATCGAACTGGCCGAAGACCTCGTGCGCCAGGACCGCGAGATCAACCGCCTCAACCGCGCCATCTTCAACATGGCGATCGAGATCGGCGACGACCCCGACCGGCGCGAGTGGGCGATGCACATGACGCTCGTGGCCCGCGCGCTCGAGCGGATCGGCGACAACGCCGTGGACATCGGCGAGCAGGTGGCGTTCGTGGTCACCGGCCTGTTCCGCGAGTTCTCGGACTCCTCGCGCCCGCTCGGCGCCGCCTGAGCCCGGGCTGCCGCGGCTCGATCCGGGACTTGGCTGAGGTGTTGCCCGCTCTCTTCGGAGCGTCGAACCATCGTTACGCGCCGCCACGCGAGCAGTAGCTCCCATCACGCCATCCGTATAACTATAGATATACAGCGTTCGGGTTGGAAGTATGGCCAGGTGCGAGCGGTACACCCGCAACTTGCGACCCGGAGCTGTGAACATCCTGTGACCCTTGCACGGTGAACCGTGCGGACTTCGCGGCGATGGCCTACACTCGCCGCGATGAGCTCGAGCGAGAGCGTCGAAGGTCCGGGGGACGCGCCAGCGACACCCGACGCCACCGGCAGCCCAGCCACATCGCTTCGGATCGCCGTGCTCGACCGCGACAGCGGCTTCATCCAGGTGCTCAGCAAGCGCCTCGACCGTCTCGCCTGGGAGCACAGGGTGCTCGCCAGCCCGGTGCCGGCGGAAGCAGTGGTGTCGATGCGCCTCAGCGCGCTGGTGGTCGACCTCGCCGTGCTCGGACCGCAGGCGTGGGGCTGGCTCGAGCGCCTGTGCGAGGCGCTCCCCGAGCTCGGGATCGTCGTCTGCACCGGCCCCTCCACCGTCGCCCAGCGCGTGCGCGGGCTGCGACTGGGGGCCGACGACTGGATCACCAAGCCGTGCCACCCCGAGGAAGTGATCGCGCGCGTGCAGAGCGTCGTGCGCCGCCGCCGGCGCACCGCCAATCGCACCGAGACGCGGCCGATCCTCGCCGGCGAGGTGGAGATCCGCTCCGACCGCTTCCAGGCGTTCGTGGGCGAGCACAGCATGGACCTGACGAGGCGCGAGTTCGAGCTGATCGAGCTGCTCGCCGCCGCCGAGGGGCGGGTGCTCGAGCGCGAGGAGATCTACTCGCGCCTGTGGGGCTACACGATGGTCCGCGGCGACCGCTCGGTGGACGTGTTCGTGCGCAAGCTGCGCCAGAAGCTCGAGAAGGCCTCGCCCAGATGGCGCTACATCCACACCCACTTCGGCATCGGCTACCGCTTCGCCGCCGAATCGGTGGAGGCCAAGGGGCCGATCGACGTGCCCGCGTCACTCCCGGCCGACTGGGACGCGCTTGCGGCCGACCCCCCCGCCCGTCCCGGGCGCGCTCGCGCCGGCGATCAGGGCGAGTTCGCGCGGTCGCATGACGACGACGAGCTCGCCACCCCCGCCCTCTAGGCGCACCACCGCCAGACCCCCCTTCTTCAGGTCGATCCGCCCGCCGGTGAGCTGGGCGACCACCGTCGAGAGGTCCGGCTCGTGCCCCACGGCGAGCACGCGCGCGTCCGCCGCGGTGCCGCTGAGCGCATCCAGGGCCCGCGCCGCGTCGAAGCCCCCGGCCAGCGGCGGATGCAGTGCGAGCCGCCCGCGCTGGGCCTTGCTCCAGCCCTCCGCCGCCAGCTCCGCCGTCTGGCTGGCGCGCACCCGCGGGCTGAACAGCACGACGTCGAAGGTGGCGCGCATGCGCGTCAGGGCAACGCCAGCGAAACGCGCCTGCTGGCGCCCGTGCTTGGTCAAGCGGCGCTCGGCGTCCGTGCGGGTGCCGTGCGGCTCGGCCTCAGCGTGACGAAGTAGCCAGAGCTGACGAGCCATTCCTCTGTGCCCCACCCTACCGTGTCGTGTAGCTTGAAGGGTCGATGAACGCCGTGAGCAGCGATCCCCAGCGCACAGGAGAGCGCCTCACGCCCGATGCAGGCGTGAACGCCGCCGCGGGGCAGGCGAGGAGCGTCGGGGCGGGCGGGACCGCGTGGGCGGGGGCGGCGCAGGACGATCCCTCGCTGTACTTCAACCGCGAGCTTCTCCTGGCTGGACTTCAACGACCGCGTGCTCCAGCTCGCCGAGGACGAGCGCGTGCCGCTGCTCGAGCGCGTGAAGTTCTGCGCCATCTACACCACCAACCTCGACGAGTACTACATGGTGCGGGTGGCCGGCCTGCGCGACCAGATCGATGCGGGCGTGGAGAACCCCACCCAGGACGGGCTCATCCCCTCCGAGACCATCGCCCTGATCCGCGAGCGGATACTCGAACAGGGCCGGCGGCTGACCGACTGCTTCGAACGCACGCTCCGCCCGGCCCTCGCCGCCCACGACATCCGCGTGGTGGGCGTGGGCGAGCTCGACGAGGAGCGCCGCGCGGAGCTGGCCCGCCACTTCCAGCGCGCGATCTTCCCCGCGCTCACCCCGCTGGCGGTCGCCCCCGGCCGTCCGTTCCCCTACATCTCCAACCTGTCTCTCAGCCTCGCCGTGCTCGTGCGCGACCCGCTCAGCGGGCAGACGGTGTTCGCCCGCGTGAAGGTCCCCACCGAGATCCTGCCCCGCTTCGTCACGCTACGCCAGGGCTCGGGCCAGCCGCCGCTGCTGGTGCCGCTCGAGGACGTCATCGCCAACCACCTGGATGCCCTCTTCCCGGGCATGGAGATCGCCGACTACGACGTCTTCCGCGTCACCCGCGACGCCGACCTCGAGGTCTCCGACGACGCCGCCGACCTGCTCCAGGCGGTCGAGGACGAGCTGCGCCGCAGGCGCTTCGGCGAGGTCGTGCGGGTGGAGGTGGGCGCCGGGCGCTCGCGCCAGCTCGGCGACGCCCTCACCGGCCTGTTGGGCGTGCAGGACGACGAGGTCTACCCCGTGGACGGGCTGCTCGACATGGGCGCGCTGTGGCAGATCGTCAAACTCCCCGGCCATTCAGAGCTCCGCGAGGAGCCGATCGGCGGCGTCACCCACCCGCGCCTGCTGCGCCGCGAGGGCGAGCGCCCCGACGTGCTCGGCGCGATGCGCGAAGGCGACCTGCTCGTGCACCACCCCTACGAGTCCTTCGCCACGTCGGTCGAGCGCTTCGTGCAGCAGGCGGTCGCCGACCCCAACGTGCTCGCCATCAAGCAGACCGTGTACCGCACGAGCGACGACTCGCCGCTGGTGCCCGCGCTGATCGACGCCACCGAGCGGGGCAAGCAGGCGGTGGCGCTGGTCGAGCTGCAGGCGCGCTTCGACGAGCGCCAGAACATCCACTGGGCGAAAACCCTTGAGGAGGCGGGCGTCCACGTCGTCCACGGCCAGCCCGCGCTGAAGACCCACGCCAAGTGCGTGCTGGTCGTCCGCCGCGAGGGCGAGGGGGTGCGCCACTACGTGCACATCGGCACCGGCAACTACCACTCGGCCACCGCCCGCCTGTACACCGACTTCGGGCTGTTCACCACCGACGAGCAGATCGGCGCGGACGTGGCCGACATGTTCAACTACCTCACCGGCTACGGGCGCCCGCTGCACTACCGCAAGGTGCTGATGGCCCCCGAGCACCTGCGCGAGGGGCTGCTCGAGCAGATCGAGCGCACGATCGCCGCGCACACGCCCGAGCATCCCGCGCGGATCGCCATGAAGATGAACGCGCTCGTCGACGGGCGCTGCATCCGCGCGCTGTACGCCGCCTCGCAGGCGGGCGTCCAGGTGGAGCTCAACGTGCGGGGCATCTGCTGCCTGCGCCCCGGCCTGCCCGGCATCTCCGAGAACATCAGGGTCGTGTCGATCGTCGGGCGCCTGCTCGAGCACTCGCGCATCTACGCCTTCGAGCGCGAAGGACAGCACACCGTGTACATCGCCTCCGCCGACCTCATGCCCCGCAACCTCGACCATCGCGTGGAGCTCGCCGTGCCGATCGAGACCCCGGAGCTGAGGGCCGAGCTGCTCGACACGCTCGCCCGGGCGTTCGCCGACAACCAGAAGCTCGTGGGACCTGAACAGCGACGGCGCCTGGCAGCGGCGCTCGGCGGGGCCGGACGAAGAGCCGCGCAACCTCCAGCTCGAGCTCGCCGAGCTCTACACGGCGCGCGCCGGCAGCGAGCGACATGTCGAGCACGACGCGCTTCCCTGACTTCTTCATCATCGGCCATCCCAAGAGCGGCACCACCGCCCTCTACCGGATGCTCAAACGGCACCCCCAGATCTACGTCCCCGGCCTCAAGGAGCCGTGGTTCTTCGCCACCGACCTGCGCGAGCGCCAGGCCGGCACGGTCGCGCTTCCCCAGACCCTCGAGGAGTACCTCGCGCTGTTCGCCGAGGCCAGCCCCGAGCAGCGGGTCGGCGAGGGCTCGCCCTCCTACCTGCTCTCCCACACCGCCGCCGGCGCCATCGCCGAGGTGCAGCCCGCCGCGCGGTGCATCGCCGTCCTGCGCGAGCCCGCGAGCTTCCTGCAGTCGCTGCACCTGCAGTTCATGCAGGTGTACACCGAGACCGAGCCCGACCTGCGCAAGGCCATGTCCCTGGAAGCCGCCAGGCGCGAGGGCAGGCACATCCCGCGCCTGTGCCGCCGCCCGCCGATGCTCCAGTATGCGGAGCACGTCCGCTACGTCGAGCAGTTGCGCCGCTACCACGCGCTGTTTCCCCCGGGGCAGGTGCTGGTGCTCGTGTATGACGACTTCCGCCGCGACAACGAGGCCGCCGTGCGCACCGTGTGGCGCTTCCTGGACGTCGACGACACCCAGCCCGTCCTCCAGAAAGAGGCCAACCCCACGGTGCGGGTGCGCTCCCGGAGGTTGCACGCGCTGGCGTACTCGGCGGCCACCGGCCAGGGCCGCGTGTCGCGCACGGTGCGCTCCGCCGCCAGGGCGCTCGCACCGCGGGCCGTCAACCGCCAGTCGCTCGTCGCCATCCGCAACCGCCTGCTCATGGACAAGCCCCGCGCACCCGACGAGAGCCTCATGCTCGAGCTGCGCCGGCGCTTCGAGCCGGAGGTGGTGGCGCTGAGCGAGTACCTCGACCGGGACCTGGTCAGCCTGTGGGGGTATGACCGCCTCGGGTGAGGCGCGCGTAACGACGATTGCGCGTTCGCCGGCGGGGGCGCCCGACATCGCGTTCACACTCATCCGCCTCGTAGTGGATAAGTGTCACACACCCGCGGATACCACGAGCGTAGCCTGTGCGTTCAGCGGCGCGGATTCTGCGCTCGGGCGCAGTTCTCCTGGGGGACAGGGTGGCGTCGTCATCGAACGACCAACGATCAAGGAGACTGCTGCCATGTTTGGCGAGATGTGGAATGGACGTATGCCTGCCGGTGTGCGCGCGGCCGCTGTGAGCGCCGTGCTCGCGGCGGCGCTGTTGATGTCGGTGGCTGCGGGTATCGCCTCCGCGGCCGACTTCCAGGAAGCGAAGGGCAACGTGTGTGAGGGAAATCTCCTCATCCCCAAAACGGAAGAACACTGGTGCGAATGGGCGCGACACCTCACCACCGGCATTGAAAACACAGCGATCGGCGCGAACATGATGCCCAAGCTCACGAGCGGCAGCGACAACGTCGCGGTGGGTGCCGGCGCGCTCGAACACACCACCACTGCCGCCAGCAACATCGCGATCGGTGTTCAGGCCCTGAAGGAAGACACCGAAGGAACTGGCAACCTCGCGGCCGGTCAGGGTGCACTCGTCCTCAACACCAAGGGCTCCGACAACGTCGCGCTCGGCCCGGAAGCGATGATGCGCAACAGCAGCGGCACAAACGACATCGCGATCGGCAGGGCCGCGATCTCGCAGTTGACCGGCGGCGGCCCCACCGCCAGCATCGCGCTCGGCGCGCTCGCGCTCAACGAAGCCGGCGGCACCGAAGACATCGGGATCGGCGATGGAGCGATCGCTCACGGCGCCGGCAGTCTCGACGTTGGGCTCGGCGTCGGCGCGATGGAGGGCGAGGTCGGCGGCGGCAGCGAAAACGTGGCGATCGGCGACGGCGCACTCGATGGCCCGACAAGCGGCGGGGGTGACGTGGCGATCGGGTACAAGGCCGGGACCAAGTTCGAAAACGGTGGCGAGGACATCGACATCGCGAACGCGGGTGAAAGCGTCTTCAACGAAGACAACACCACCCGCATCGGCACCGAAGGCGAGCAGACGCGAGCGTTCATCGCGGGGATCTACAACACCACCATCAAAGGCGCCAAACCCTGCAAGGTCTCGATCAACGAAGAGGGCCAGCTCGGCTGCAAAGTTGAAAAGACCAAAAAAGAAAAAGCTGCCAGCATCGACGACACGGAGGTCTCGACGCTGCAAGCGCAGGTAGCCCGACAGCAGCAGGAGATCAACCAGCTGGCTGGCGAGATCAAGGAACTGCGCAAGTAGGTCGATCGCCGGCCGACACATCGAGACGGCCGCAGCCACAGCGGTTCGGGCCACGGTGCCCGACCCGCTGTGGCTGAGAGGCTACGGGTGGCATGGACGCTGCCCTACCGGGCGTCTCGTGCTGCTGCATCCAGCCGTGTTACGAGCTCGACGAGTGAGATTTCGAGGGCCTGGGCGATGCGGATGACGGTTGACAGGCGTGGGTTGTTGAGCCCGCGTTCGATCCTGGACAGCGCAGAGACGGTGATGCCGGAGTGGTAGGCCAGGTCTTCCTGGGTGATTCCTCGCTCCTCGCGGGTTCGTTTCAGGAGTGCCGCGAAGACGGGATCGGGCTGGTCGCGCATCAAGGAAACATGTCGATGCCATAGGGTCAAAGTCCAGGGACTTAAGTACTAGGAGCTTAGACCATTCAGGACTTAAGTACTAGGAGTTTTGACCGTGTATGCTCCCGCGGGTGTGCCGAGGCACATCGCCACAGACGATCCGTTGGAGCAGATCGGCGAGCACGCTCGACATCACCCCGGCCCAAGGCACCGCGGGTCGCCAGGCATGAGCACGGTCATAGCGGTCACGATCGGGGGTGCCGCGCTGCTACGCGCGGCCATCGCCCTCGCCGCCGTGGCGATGTGCCGATCCGCGCAACAGCAGGGTCGCGAGGTACGCCTCGAGCTGCGCTACCTCTCGCACCGCCTGTGCCTCTACTGCGGGCCTGGAGCGCCCGAGGCGACCGCACCGCGGCCGCGCGTCCACAGGGACACAGAGCACCATCCTCCATCGGCACGGCTCGTCCAAGGCCCACGACCGCCACACGGCCGCCCCGGTGCATAGGCAGGCGTGTTCGTCGCCCGGCGAGCCCAGAGGTCATTCGTCATCAGGCCGCGAGGAGACGGCCCTCGAGGAGGGCCGCATGGATAAGGCGCCCACGCACGTCACGCCGGTCCTCGGCTTCACGCTCGCTTACGACCAGGACATCAGCGAACAAGCCCAGCCCGCGGAGCGTTCGCCGAAGGCGAGCTGTTCACCCAACGGCAGGAGCTGGCAGCGCATCCAGCGCCGCCTTCAACTCGTCCACCGATTGGTAGTCGAGCCCGAGCAGGTGATCGTGGCGGTGGCGCACAATTCCCCGCTCGTCGATCACGATCACAGCCCGCTTGACGCCCGCGACCGGGGAGAACGCGCTGTATTGCTTGGCCACCGACTTGTCCACGTCGGCGAGCAGCGGGACGGTGAGGTTGTTCTTGGCGATGAAGCCCTCGTGCGACTCCAGATCCTGTGCGGAGATGCCCACGACGGTGGCGTCCAGCGCCGCGAAGTCATCGGCGCGGTCGCGGTAGGAACAGAACTGCTTGGTGCAGACCATCGTGTTGTCGCCCGGATAGAACAGCAACACCACGCGCTCGCCACGGTGATCGGACAGCCTGAAGGTGCCGTCCGTGCCCTCGAGCTCGAAGTCCGGCGCCTGCTCGCCGACCTGCGGAGTCTTGGCCATGTGGCGAGTATCCTACGCCCATCGCGGTGGCCCGGGCTTCACTTCAAGAGCGAGCGGTGCGCATCGCCGCATCTCGCGCGCGCGCCACGTCCTTGCGAGCCGGCCGCCCGAGCCACGCGACCCGCCCCACCCGCCCGCGACCCGCTGCCGCGGCGGGCTGCCTGCTGGGTGCCCTGCTGTGCGTGGTGCTCGGCGCGTGTGGGAGCACGATGCCCGAGGCGGTGTCCTCGACACCGACCATCAGCCTCGCGGCCATCCCACACGCGACGCGCTCCTCCGCGGCCGAGCTGCTCGACTGGCCGGAGTTCGGCCTGAACCCGCAGCGCAGTGATGTGAGCGAACTGGCGAGCGGCATCGCTCCCGCGCAGCTCGCCCACCTGCGCCACGTCACGGTGGCGCTCCCGGGGACCGTCAACTCCTCGCCGATCTACCTGCACGAAGTGTCGGTCGAGGGGGCCACACGCGACGTGATCGTGGCCACCACCACGTACGGCAAGACGCTGGCGATCGACGCCTCCAGCGGCAAGCTCCTGTGGACGTTCACGCCGCCGGGGTACAGCCATTGGGCGGGCAGCCCGCAGATCACCGTGGCCAGCCCCGTGGCCGACCCGGAAGGCCAATGGGTGTACGCGGCCTCGCCCAACGGGCTCATCCACAAGCTCTCGCTCGCCGACGGCAGCGAGGACACGAGCGGCGCCTGGCCGGTGAGCGTCACACGCGAACCCGTGCACGAGAAGCTCGGCGCGGCGCTCAACCTCGACGGCCCCGACATCGTCGTGGCCACCAGCGGCTACCTCGGTGACATCCCCCCCTATCAGGGCCACGTGATCGCGATCGAACGGGCGAGCGGGCGCGTGATCGGCGTGTTCAACACGCTGTGCGCCAACCGCCGCGAACTGCAGGTGCCGAGCACCTGCCCGGCGAGCGACTCGGCGATCCTCTCCCGCGGCGGGCCGGTGGTCGAGCCGGACGGGCGCATCCTGATCGACACCGGCAACGGCCCCTGGAACGGCACCACCGACTTCGGCGACAGCGTGCTCGAGCTGAACTTCCCCAGCCTCAGCCTGCGCCAGTCCTTCACTCCCGCCAACCAGGAAGAACTGAACACCAACGACGTCGATCTCGGTTCGAGCGCCCCGGTGCTGCTCGGCGAAAACCGCGTGGTGCTGGCCGGCAAGGACGGCATCTTCCGGGTGCTCGCCCTCTCGCGCCTGGACGGCCATCCGCCATCCGGCGCGCGGGCGCGCGTACACCCGCTCGGCGGCGAAGTGCAGCGCCTGTCGATCCCGGACGGCGGCGAGCTGTTCAGCGCCCCGGCGGTCTGGCGCCGCGGCGGGCACACGACGATGTTCGTGGCCGACGAACACGCCACCGCCGCCTATGTGATGCGCGGCGGGCGGCTCTACCGGGCGTGGCAGAACTCGACGCCGGGGACCAGCCCGGTGATGGCGGGCGGGCTGCTCTACGTGTACGACTACCAGTCAGGTGGCATCTACGTCTACCGCCCCGGCTCGCCGCGGGCGATCGCCAGGCTGCCGGGCGAAGCGGGTCACTGGAACAGCCCGATCGTCGTCGACGGGCACGTGGTGGAGCCCGAGGGGGACGCCAACGAACACCTGCTCTCCGGCAATCTGGAGATCTTCTCCGCGCCCTAGCACCGTCGAGCTGCCGCTAGCCTCGGTCACACGATGTCGGAATCGCTCGCCGGGCAACTCCTGCTCGCCGCCCCGTCGCTGCTGGACCCCAACTTCGCCCGTACGGTGGTGCTGATCGGCATGCACAGCGAGGACGGAGCCATGGGCGTGGTCCTCAACCGCCCCTCGACGGTCACCGTGGGCGAGGCCGTGCCGCAGCTGTGCGACGTGCTCGGCGCCCACGATCCGATTTACGTCGGCGGCCCCGTGCAGCCCGACTCCGTGGTGTTCCTGGCCGAGTTCCTCGAGCCCTCGCTGGCGGGGGTGCTGGTGCTCGGCCGCATCGGCTTTCCCGCGCCCGACACCGACATCGAGCAGCTCGGCGAGGCCACCGCGCGGCGGCGGCTGTTCGCGGGGCACGCCGGCTGGGGTAAGGGACAGCTCGACTCCGAGCTCGACAGCGGCGACTGGATCACCCACCCGGCGGAGCCGCGCGACATCTTCACCGACGTTCCCGAGGAGCTGTGGAGCGGGGTGCTCAAGCGCAAGGGCGGCAGCTACGCCCTGATCGCACGCATGCCGGCGGATCCGAGCGTCAACTGAAGCGTCATCCACGAGCCCGCGGCCGGCGGGCGCGCGCCTGATCAGGGTCTTCGGGGCCCTGCGGGGGCTCGCTACTCTTGTTCAGTGCTGAAGCTCGCGCGCTGGTCGACCTCCCACCGCAAGTACGTGGCGCTCGGGTGGGTGGTGCTGCTGGTCGCCGTCAACGCACTGGCCCACTCGGCCGGCACCACCTACTCGAACAACTTCACGCTGCCCGGCTCGGACGCCCAGCGCGCGGCCGACCTGCTCCAGCGCAGCTTCCCCACCCAGGCGGGCGACCGCGACACGATCGTCTTCAAGGTCGGCTCCGGCAGCGTCCAGGACCCGGCGGTACGGGCGCACATGGAGGCGATGTTCGCCGAGGTGGAAAAGCTGCCGCACGTCGTGAGCGTGATCAGCCCGTACGCGGGCGCGTCCGCCGGCAAGGCGATCTCTGCCGACGGCCGGATCGCGTTCGCGACGGTGGTGTTCGACGAGAAAGCCAACCTGCTGCCCAAGAGCGCGACCGAACGGGTCGTGCAGACGGCACGCGCGGCCGCCCAGCCTGACCTGGAGGTCGAGCTCGGCGGCCAGGCGATCGAGCAGACCGAGCAGGAAGGCTTCGGGCTGTCCACCGCCGTCGGGCTGCTCGCCGCGATCGTCGTGCTGCTGCTCACGTTCGGCTCGCTGGCCGCCATGGGACTGCCGATCGTCACGGCGCTGTTCGGTCTGGGCACGGGCCTTGCGGCGATCGCCCTGTTCACCCACGTGGTCGATACGCCCAACTTCTCCTCGGAGCTCGCGGCCATGATCGGCCTGGGCGTGGGGATCGACTACGCGCTGTTCATCCTCACGCGCTTCCGCGAGGCCTACCGCACGCCGGGGCCCACCTTCGAGGACACGCGCGCGTCGATCGTGCAGGCGATGGACACGGCCGGGCGGGCGGTCCTGTTCGCCGGCACGACCGTGGTGATCGCGCTGCTGGGGATGATGCTGCTGGGCGTCGAATTCCTCTACGGAGTGGCGATCTCGGCTTCGATCGGCGTGCTGCTGATGATGCTCGCCTCGCTCACGCTGCTGCCGGCGCTGCTCACGTTCGCCGGGGCTCGCGTCACGCGGCCGTCGCGGCGGGCGCGCAGGCGCGCCGCGCGCGCCGGCGGCGAGCCCGCACCGGCAGGCGCCGGCGGCGTGTGGCTGCGCTGGAGCGCGTTCGTACAGAGGCGTCCGTGGATGATCGCGACCCTCGCGACGCTCGTCATGCTGGCGATCGCCGCACCCGCGATCGCGCTGCGCCTGGACTCCAGCGACGCGTCCAACGACCCCGCGGGACAGACCACTCACAGGGCCTACGAGCTGCTCGCCCAGGGCTTCGGGCAGGGCTTCAACGGGCCGCTGTTGATCGTGGCCAAGGTCCCCAACGCCAAGCACGAAGCGGCCGAGAACGGCGTGCTGCTGACGAGCGTCGAACACGCCGGCAAGACCCCCGTCCAGGAGCTGCGCGCGGCGATCGCCGCCACGCCGGGCGTGGTCTCGGTGACGCCCCCGAGGCTCAACCCGAGCGGGGAAGTGGCCACGCTGAGCGCCTATCCGGACTCCTCGCCCGAGGCGTACGCGACCACCCAGCTCGTCGCCCAGCTGCGCAATCACGTGATCCCGCCGGTGGCCGCGCGCACCGGCATGACCGTGTACGTCGGCGGCGTGACCGCCGGGGCCGTGGACTTCGCCGCGCTGCTCACCCGCAAGCTGCCGTTGTTCATCGGCGTCGTCGTGCTGTTGAGCGCGCTCTTGCTGATGGTCGTGTTCCGCTCGCTGGTGATCCCGCTGCAGGCGGCGGCCATGAACCTGCTCAGCATCAGCGCCGCGCTCGGCGTGATCGTGGCGATCTTCCAGTGGGGCTGGCTGGGCGGGGTCGTTGGGGTCCAGCCGGGTCCCGTCGACTCCTTCATCCCGGTGTTGCTGTTCGCGATCGTGTTCGGCCTGTCGATGGACTACGAGGTGTTCCTGATCTCGCGCATGCACGAGCGCTGGACGCAGACCCACGATCACTCGCGCGCGGTCGCTGACGGCCTCGCGCTGACGGGGCGCGTGGTGACGGCCGCGGCGGCGATCATGGTGTGCGTGTTCCTGTCGTTCACGCTGCTCGAAGGACGCGTGATCAAGGAGTTCGGCCTCAGCCTCTCGAGCGCCGTGTTCCTCGACGCGCTCGTCGTGCGCTGCCTGCTGCTGCCCGCCGTGCTGCACCTCGTCGGCGAGCGCACGTGGTGGCTACCGGGCTGGCTCGACAGGCTGCTGCCCCACGTGAACATCGAGGGCGCGCCGCTGCCGGCGGACCCCGTGGACGGGGAGGAGCAGGCTGGCGAGGCGACGCCGGGCGGACACGCGCGCCCGCGTCCGGGCGTGGCGGCTGAGGGAGCGGAGGCCTGAGCGCACTCGCGCGGAGGGCGGCGCCGGCCCTCCTGTGCGCGGCGGCGCTGGGGGCCTGGCCCGCGCCAGCCGCGGCGGGCGGCGTGGTGTTCCCCGCGCACCAGGCGGCGGGGGGCGTCTCGCTCGCCCTCCCCGCCCCCGGCGTGCCCCCGCGACCCTCCGTGCTGGTCGTGTTCCTGACCGCCGGGGAGACGCAGCTAGCGGACCTGCCAGGCATGTCCGTGGGCATCACGTCCGCCGCTCAGGGCCAGTACTCGCAGGCGCAGTTCCTGCTGGACATGAGTCAGGGCGCGCGCGTGGCCAGCTCCTCCTATCCCACGCCGACGCCGCCGGCGCTGTCGCTGTCGGGCACCGGAGCCGCGATCGACGGCTGGGCGGCCGCCCGCCGCCGCGCGGAAGACGCGCCCCAACTGCTGCAGCCGGGGCTGCTCGCCGCGCGGATCCCGGGCGGCGCGGGCTACGCCGGCGTGATCGAACGCGCGCCCGCCACGGCGGGCGGTGCGGGCGGCACAGCAGCCACGAGCCCGGCCGGCGCGCACGTCGATGGGATCCTCGCCGCCGATCGCCAGGGACGCATCGCCGCCGCATCGGTAGGGGCGCCCGCCACGCTGCTGAGCCGCGTGGCGGCGCTGCGCCGCAGCAGGCGCCTGGTCGTCGCCGACCTGCCGGGGGGCGCCGCAGGCCTCGCCGACGTGCGCGCGCTCAGCGCCGCGCGGTCGCCGGGAGAAGCTCCTGATCGTGCTCCAGCGCGCCCCCGGCCCGCAGGGGCACGAGCTGCTGTGGAGCGGTGTGGCGGGACTCGCGGGCGGCGGCGGGCGAGCGCTCAGCTCGCAGAGCACCAACGAGCGGGGATTGATCGTGGCTGTCGATGTGGCACCCACGATCCTCACCCACCTGGGCGCGCCGATCCCCGCGGACGTGCGCGGCAAGCCGATCGTCACGGACGGTCGGCTGGACTCGGCCAGCCTGCGCGCGCTGATGGAGCGCCTGCAGGTGATCGGCGGGCGGCGGCTGAAGGCGTTGGGGTGCCTGCTGGTGGCGTGGGTGCTGCTGCTGGGCGCAGCAGCCTGCCGGCCGCGCGGGCGGGCGCGGGAGAGCGCGCGGGCGTGGGCGATGCGGGCCGGCGGGCTGGGGGTGCTGTGGGCGCCCCTCGCCACGCTGGTGCCGGCAGCGCTCGAGCCCAGCGCCCCGGTCGAGTACGCCGTCATCGTGCTGCTGTGCCTCGGTCTCGGTGCGCTCACCGACGCATTCGTGCCATGGCCGCGGGCACCGCTGGTGGCGGCGCTCGTGACGGTCGTGGCGCTCACCGTCGACGCGCTCGCGGGCACGCAACTGCTGCTGCGCTCGCTGCTCGGCCCCGACCCGATCCTCGGCGCTCGCTTCTACGGCATCGGCAACGAACTCAAGTCGGGGCTGGCGGTGCTCGTGCTCGCGGGCGTCGCCGCCGCCCTGTACCCCGCGGTGCGCGGCCGGCGCGCGGCGTTGACGATGGCCGCAGCGGGTGTGATCCTCGCGGTCGTGGAGGGCTCGGCCAGGATCGGCGCGGGCGTGGGCGGCGTGATCCTCGTGAGCTTCGGCTTCGCGCTCGCCACGGTCATGCTCCTGCCGGGGGCGCTCACGCGCAGGCGCGGGCTGATCGTGCTGATCAGTCCCGTGGTGGGACTGGTGGCGCTCGCCGCGCTCGACCTGGCGAGCGCCCACGGGACCGGGCACTTCACCGGCAGCGTCCTGCACGCCCGCTCGGCGGGCGATGTGCGCGACATCATCGTCCGCCGCTACGGCGCCGCGTGGGATGAGCTGCACAACCACGTGATGCCCGTGGCCACCGCCTTCGCGCTGGCCTTCGCGGCGGCGGGCGTGCGCTGGCGCGATCGCCTGCTCGCACCCGTCGGGGGCGACCCGGGATGGCTCGCCGCCCTCGCCGGCGGTCTTGCCGCCGGTGTCGTGGGATCGCTCGTCGAGGACTCCGGACCCGAGCTGCTGGTGGTGGCCGTGTTCGCGCTGGGGTGCGTGGCGAGCTACCTGTGGGGGCGTCCTGCGAGGAGCAGCTCGACAGCTAGGCAGCGCAGTCCCGGCAAGACCCGTGCAGCACGATCTCGTGCTCTGACACGGCCAGCGGAACGCGCTCGCTGAGGCTGTCGATGGCGCGCTCGAGCGCCGCGTCGGAGAACGGCATCACGATGCCGCACTCGTCGCACACGAGATGGTGGTGGTGCTCCTCGTGCTCTGCCACGCGCTCGTAGCGGACCATCGCCTGGCCCGTGTCCACGCGCTGCACGAGCCCGAGCCCCTCCAGCTCGTCGAGGATGCGGTACACGCTCGCGCGGCTCACCGCCCGCGCCGAGCGTGCCCGCAGCGCGTCCTCGATCTCCACCGCCGTGAGCGCGCACCGCTCCTCGGCGAGCAGCTCGAGCAGCGCGCGCCGGGCGCCGCCGCGCTTGCGCCCCGCGGCCGCCAGCGCCAGCTCGGCGCGCTCGGCCCAGCCGTCGTGGGCGCGGTGGGGGGCGTGCGAGCTCATGTGATGATGGTAGGGACGGCGCCGGTGTCGGCGTCCAGCAGCGTGTGCACGCGCGAGGACGGCCGGCGCCCGCGCCACGCCGCCCAGGCGCGCCCGAGCGCGTATGCGCCGGCGCTGATCGTGCCGACGAAGAAGCCCACGGGGTAGTTCGTCTGATAGGAGGCGGCGATGGCGCTCCACACGGTGGCGAGCGCGATCGCCACCGACAGGCCCATGGCCACGAGCGGCCTGTCGGTGAACGAGCGCGCGGCGGCGGGGGGGCCGATCATCAGGCTGAAGATCAGCAGTGTCCCGACGACCGGCACGGTCATGGTGCTGGCCAGGGCCAGCACCAGCAGGAAGCACAGCTCCATGCGAAAGGCGCTCACGCCACGCGCCTCCCCGACCTCGGCGAGGACCGACGACAGCAGCAGCGGTCGGTAGACCAGCGCGATCGCCGCCACGCACAGGAGCGCAAGCGCAGCGGTGGGCGCGACCTCGTTGCTCGAGATGCCCAGTACCTCGCCGAACAGCAGCGAGTAGGTCTCCTGGGCGTACTCGGTGCTGAAGCTCAAGAACAGCGAGCCGAGGGCCAGCATCATCACCAGTGCGAGCGCCGTGACCGCATCGAGACGGCCGCGCCGGCCGAGCAGGCCGATGCCGAGCGCGCCGAGCAGCGAGAACACGCCGAGGCCGATCAGCGTGCTGATTCCCAGCAGGCTCGCCCCTGCGGCGCCCGCGAACGAGCCGTTGGGCACCGCGTGCGCGGCGAAGGCCGAGCCGCGCAGCACGGTGAAGAAGCCCACCAGTCCGGCCACCACCGCCACGATGCTCGCGACCGTCCAGGCGTTGACCATGAAACCCGAGAACACGCGAAGCCTCAGGCCCGTGCCCGCCTGCGCAGCAGCGCCGGCAGCCCGGCGAGCAGGTACGCCACGAAGATCAGCGCCACGACGAAGAAGCTCACCGGCCAACCGGTCCCGTGCGGAGGCCAGTAGAAGCTGTCGTAGGCCAGCAGCACGCCCACCCACATGGCCGCCACGCCGACGGTGACCGCGAGCGCGATCGCGCTGGCCGGTTGCCTGGTGAGGCGCAGCGCCGTCGCCGCCGGCCCGACCAGCAGCGCGGTGGAGAGGATGGTGCCGATTGTCATCGCCGCCAGTGCGGCCGCCACGGCCAGCGCCAGCAGGTAGCAGGCTCCGATCAGGCGCACACGGACACCGCGCGCGGCGGCCATCTCCGCGCTGACGGAGCTGAGCAGCAGCGGCCGGTACAGCAGCGCCACGAGCGTCAGTGCGAGCGCGCTCAGCACCCCGACCAGCGGGATCGTGCTGGGGTCGATGGTGAAGACCGAGCCGAAAAGGATGGTGACCACCGCCCCCGTGGTGTTGTGGTAGATCGTGTCGAGGTACAGCAGCAGCGCCGACAGGCCGAGCGCCGCGCCGAGCACGATGCCGGTCGCCAGGTCGCGCCCGCGCGGGCGCTGGATGCCGACCAGCTCCATCGCCGCTACCGCCGCGACGTCGATCACAACGATGCCCGTCAGCGGCCCCACGCCGGCGAGCAGCGCGGCCGATCCTCCGGTGGTGCTGATGTCGCCCAGCGCCTCGCCTGCGAAGGACTGCGCGCGCATGACCATGAACACACCCACCGTCCCGGACACGACCGCCGCCACCGCGCCAACGACGACGGCCGTGTGGACCGCTTCGCTCGCGAAGAACCCCGAGGCGATCAGCGACGCCGACGGGGGGCTCACGATGCGACCCCGTCGGACCGGGCCAGCGCTCCCGGCAGCGCCGCCTCGTGACCGCGCATGTCCGTGTCGTCGCCGGCGCCCGCCACGACCAGCACCCGTCCATGCACGTTGAGGACATCGACGTGGCTGCCGTACAGCTCGCTGAGCACGTCCGCGCGCACGACCTGCTCGACCGTGCCGCTGACGGCGCGCCCGCCGGCGAGGTAGACGATGCGGTCCATAACCGGCAGCAGCGGGTTGATCTCGTGCGCGCTGATCAGCACCGCGACCTCGCGCTCATGGGCAATCCGCGCGAGCAGCGTCACGACCTCCTGGCCGGCGCGCAGGTCCAGGTTCGCCAGCGGCTCATCCAGGAGTAGCAGCTTCGGGCGACCGACGAGCGCGTGGGCGATCAGCACGCGCTGCTGCTCTCCTCCGGACAAGAGGCCCACGCGCTGGCCGGCGAAATCGCCGGCGCCGACCGCCTCGAGCATCTCCGCCACCAGCGCCCTGCGGGCCCGCGACGGCCACGGGACCCCGAGCCGCTGCCCGTCGACGCCCAGGCTCACGAGGTCGCGTGCGCGCAGCGGCATGTCGGGATCGAGCAGGAACTTCTGGGGGACGTAGCCGATCAGCGGGTTGCGGCGCGAGCGCGGCCGACCATCCATCTGCACGCGACCTGCGCTCGCCGCCTGCAGCCCGAGGATCACCCGGAAGAGCGTCGTCTTGCCCGCGCCGTTCGAGCCGATCAGGCCGGTGAGCTCGCCCGGCGCGATCTCGAACTGCACCTCGCGCAGCACCTCCCGCCCGGATAGGCGCACCCCCACCCCCTGGACCGACAGGATCGGCGCGTCCACCATCACAGCTCCTGCGTGGATACGTTTTCGGCGACCGCCCGGCGCAGCGCCCGCACCTCGGCGAGCATCCACGACTGGTAGTCATACCCGGGCGCGGGCATCGTCTCGTACACCCCCACAACCGGCACGCCGGCGCGTTTGGCGGCTTCCAGGAAGGACTCCGTGAGCGAATCGGTGACCTGCTGGTTGTACACGAACACCTTCACCTTGTGAGCGCTGAAGAGGCTGTTCTGGAGCGTCACGTCCTGGGGCGCGGGATCGACGCCGTTCATGATGTCCGCCTGCAGCCCGAACGGCGTCAGGTTGCGGGTGCCGGCCGCTTCCAGCATGTAGTTGCCGACCGGCTCGGTGGTGGCCACGGGCGTGCCTGGGTATGCGGCCGCGAACTGCTTGAGAGCCTGATACCAGGGCGTCAAGGACTGCTCGAAGCGCGCCGCGTTGGCCTGGAAGTAGGCGGCGTGGGCGGGCTGCAGGGCACTGAGATCGGCGGTGATCGCCTTCGCCACCGCCGGCATCGTCTGCGGCTTGTACCAGAGGTGCGGGTTGGGCGTGGAGTCCGGCAGGCCGAGCAGCTTCTGCACGTCGATGACCTTGCGCGAAGAATTGGATCCCACCCCCCCGGAGGCCGACTCGATACGTTCCATGTAGGTGTCGTACCCAACCCCGTTCTGCACCACGAGCCCCGCCGCGCTGACCGCCTGCGCGACGCTCGGGCTCGCCTCGAAGGTGTGGGGATCCGTGTTCGGATTGCTCTCGACCGCGGTCACCTTCACGTAGCGCCCGCCCACCTGGGCGATCACGTTCGCGTACTGGTTCTCCGCGCCGACCGCCACGATCGCGCCTGCGGCCGTCACACCCGAGGTGCTCGTGCCGCAGCCTCCCGTCAGCCCACCCAGAGCGAGCAGGAGCGCGGCTGCGCCGATGCGCGGCGGGCTGAGCGTGAGCACGCCCGCGAGCCTATCATAAGACTGAGTCTTGTTCTCAGTCTGGTTCGGAGCGGCTCAGTAGTCCGCCATCGCCGCCCGCCGCCGGCGCAGGAACAGCACCACGACGACGATCACGATCACCACGATCAGGACCCCGCCGGCGATGTAGCGGATTTTGTGGTGGGCCGGTTTGGCGGTGACTTCGGCGAGGGCGGCGGTGGAGCTCAGCACCACCACGGGCACGTGATCGCCTGTCAGCACGGCCGCGACCTTGGTCTCTTCTTTGGGCTTGTACTTGGCGAGCACGTAGCGCCCGTCCTTCAGCGTGATGCGCAGCGAGCGCAGCCGCTTGTTGATCGTGACCGACTGGACCTGCCCTGCGGCGAGCTGCTTTTCGAATTCCGCGTAGCTCTCGGGCTGGTAGGCGATCTGTGTCGTCGTGGGCGCGGCCTTCGCGGCGAGCGCGGCAGGCGTGAGCGACGCACACACCAGGAAGGCCAGGAGCGCGACCAGCTTGGCGGTGAGGGGGGGTCTTGTCTTTGCGATCATCGTCAGTACCCTAGCGTCGCACGCTGGCATGTGCTGCCAGATCGTGGCTACACCCGCCCGGTGTCGCGCCGGTACGCGCGCACCGCCAGGAGGCTCAGGGCAAGCGTCCAGGCGGCCATCACGATCCAGCCCTTGGCCGACCACGCATGCCCGCCGGTCGCCACGTGGCTCGCCCGCACCAGCCAGTAGGATGGCAGGTACTGCGCCAGTTCGGGCAGGAAGCCGTGGTTACCGAGCGGGAAGAAGGCGCCCCCGAGCAGCGACAGCAGGGCGACGCCGCCGCCCATCGCCGGGCCGATCGAATCCGGGGTGAAGACGTGCCCGAGCAGGATCCCCAGCGCGGCGAAGGGGATCAGGCCGACGAGCATCAGCCCGGTCATCTCCAGCCATCGGCTCGCGCTCAGGCTGACCCCCATGGAGATCCCCGCCGCGTACAGCACCACGAGCGTGATCAGCGCCATCATGTAGGCGGTGAGCACCTTCGCGCGGAAGTACGCTCGCGGCGAGAGCGGGCTGATGCGCAGCTGCCTGGTCCAGCCGGCCGAGCGCTCGGCCGCGATGCGGGCCCCGCAGGAGAGCATCGCGCTCATCGCTCCGAAGGACGCATACCCGACCATGAAGTACAGCGGGGCCGAGATGCCGGTGCCGTCGATGTCGCTCACGTGGCGGTTGGGCCCGGCGACCAGCAGGTAGATGATCAGCGGGAAGGCGAAGGAGAGGATGAAGAAGCGCCGGTTGCGCAGCGTGCGCAACAGCTCGTAGCGGGTGTACACGAGCGGGGTCATCGGCGCGCGCTCCCGTCGGCGGCGGCGCTCATGCGCCGCCCGCCGCCGCCCGCGCCGGCAGCTCGCGCTCGGGCTCATCCCCCTCCGGGGACGATGCGGCGGTCAGCTCGAGGAACGCCTGCTCCAGACCGGCGGCCACGATCTCGATGTCCCGCGCCCCGGGGTAGGCGCCCAGCAGCGCCCTGATGGCGGCGTCCGAGTCGGCGCAGCTCAGCGACACCGCCTCGCCGCGGCGTTCCACGGCGCTCACGCCCGGCAGCCGGGCGAGCGCGTCGGCGTCCGCGTCCGGGAGGGTCGCGCGGATCGTGCGCGAGCCGACCATCGCCTTGATCTCGTTGGTGGGGCCGTCGGCGACGATCGTGCCGTGGGCCATCAGCACGGCGCGGTCGGCGTACGCGTCGGCCTCCTCCAGGTAGTGGGTGGCGAACAGGATGGTCTTGCCGCCGGCGGCGAACTCGCGCATGGTCCTCCAGAAGCCGTGGCGGCCCTCGACGTCCATTGCCACAGTCGGCTCGTCGAGCACCAGCAGGGCCGGGTTGCTGATGATCGCCACGGCGAAGCGCACGCGCTGGGTCTGCCCACCGGAGAGCTTCTGCGTGCGCTGGCGGGCGATCTCGCTCAGGCCGGTGAGCTCCAGCACCTCGTCCACCGCCAGCGGCTCTGGGTACAGCGAGGCCATCATCTCGACCAGCTCGCGCACCGACAGGTCGCGGATCAACGCGCCCGTCTGCAGCATCGCGCCGATCGCCCCCCGAGCGATGGCCTCGCTGGGCCGAGCACCGAACACCGACACCGTGCCCTCGTCGGGCTCGAGCAGGCCGAGGAGCATGTCGATCGTGGTCGACTTGCCGGCGCCGTTGGGACCGAGCAGGGCGACGGTCTCACCCGCCGCGATGCGCACGTCCACGCCCCGCACGGCGCGGATCGGCCCCGCGGGTCCGCGGAAGGACTTGACCAGCCCGCGCAGCTCGATCTCGGCGCGCGCGGCGCCAGGCGTGGCCTCGGCCAGCGCCTCGGTCACCGGCTGCCCGTCGGGCTCGTCACTTGCGCGCCATTTTGATCGCCTTCTGCCTTTCCAGCTTGGAGAGGACCACCTTGCGCATGCGCACCGACACGGGCGTCACCTCCACCGCCTCGTCCTCGCGCACGAACTCGAGCGCCTCGTCGAGCGTGAGCTTGCGGTGGGCGTCCAGGCGCACGAGCACATCGGAGGTCGAGGAGCGCATGTTGGTCAAGTGCTTCTCCTTGACGGGGTTGACGTCGAGGTCGTCCGCGCGGGCGTTCTCGCCGATGATCATCCCTTCGTAGACTTCCTCGCCGGGGCCGACGAACAGCGAGCCGCGCTCCTGGAGCGTGAACAGGGAGAAGGTGACCGTCTCGCCGCGGCGGTCGGCGACGAGCGCGCCGCTCGTGCGCGTGAGCAGCTCGCCCGCCCACGGCTCCCAGCGGTCGAACACGTGATGCATGATCCCCGTGCCCCGCGTTTCGGTGAGGAACTCGGTGCGGAACCCGATCAGCCCGCGGGCGGGGACGAGGTACTCCATGCGCACCCAGCCGGTGCCGTGGTTGGTCATGTGCTCCATGCGGCCTTTGCGCGCGGCCAGCAGCTGGGTGACCGTGCCGACGTGCTCCTCGGGCACGTCCACGGACAGCCGCTCGACCGGCTCGTGGCGCTTGCCGTCGATCTCCCGCTCGACCACGTGAGGCTGTCCTACGGTCAGCTCGAAGCCCTCCCGGCGCATCATCTCCACGAGCACCGCCAACTGCAGCTCGCCGCGGCCCTGCACCTCGTAGGTGTCCGGACGCTCTGTCTCCTTGACGCGCAGCGACACATTGCCGACGAGCTCCTGGTCCAGACGGGCCTTGATCTGCCTGGCGGTGATCTTGTCGCCGTCTTTACCCGCCAGCGGCGAGGTGTTGACGCCGAGCGTGATCGACATGGCCGGCTCGTCCACCGTGATCACCGGCAGCGCCCGCGGATCGCCGAGGTCGGCGAGCGTCTCGCCGATGGTCACCTCGGCGATGCCCGCCACGGCGATGATCTCCCCCGGCCCCGCCTCGGGCGCGTCGACGCGGTCGAGCGCGTCGGTGACGTACAGCTCGGCGACCGTGGCGCGCTGGATCGAGCCGTCGGCGCGGCACCACGCGATCTGCTGGCCCTTGCGGATGGTGCCGTTCCACACGCGGCAGATCGCCAGGCGCCCGACGTAGGGAGAGGCGTCGAGGTTGGTGACGAGCGCCTGCAGCGGGTGTTCGGAGTCGTAGGTGGGGGCGGGGATGCGTTCGAGCAGGAGGTCCAGCAGCGGCGCCAGGTTCTCCTCTTCGATCGGCTTGCCGGGCTCGTAATGCAGCGAGGCGACACCCGCCTTGGCGTTGCAGTAGACGATCGGGAACTCGATCTGGTGCTCGTCGGCGTCGAGGTCGAGGAACAGCTCGTACACCTCATCCACCACCTCCGCCACCCGCGCGTCGGGGCGATCGACCTTGTTGACGACCAGGATCACCGGCAGTCTCGCCTCGAGCGCCTTGCGCAGCACGAACCGCGTCTGCGGAAGTGGCCCCTCGGAGGCATCGACGAGCAGCAGCACGCCGTTGACCATCGTCAGCCCGCGCTCGACCTCCCCGCCGAAGTCGGCGTGCCCAGGCGTGTCGATGATGTTCAGCTTGACGTCGCGGTAGCGCAGCGAGGTGTTCTTGGCGAGGATCGTGATGCCCTTCTCGCGCTCGAGGTCCATCGAATCGAGCACGCGGGTGGCCACGTCCTGGCCGACGCGGAAGGCGCCGGACTGCCACAGCATGGCGTCCACCAGCGTCGTCTTGCCGTGGTCCACGTGGGCCACGATCGCCACGTTGCGGATGTCGTCCCTGGTTGCGAGCACGGTCGCACAGGCTAGCGGCGCCGGGAGTTTGATCACCAGATTTATTACGAGTAGGGGTCGCGCGTGCGAGACCCCTACGTGCATTGATGGTCCCCGGCGCGCCTTGACCGTACGGCGTCTACTGCGCGCGCGCCCCGAGTCTCACGCCAACGGCTGTTCCCGCACTCAGCTCCCGCCCGGCGGGAATGGTCTGCCCGACGACGCGGAGCCTCCCGTGATGCGAAGCGCGCCGAACCTTCCCTAGCTTGCAATGTGATCTGGCGAGCGCCTCGCGCGCGCCAGCCAGGGACCTGCCCTTCAGATGCGGCACGAGGCACCGAGCTGCAGCGAGGGCGCGTTCGCTCGCTTCGCGCGCTTCCCGTTCCCGCGCTTCGACGGCTTTGCGTTCGCTCGCAATGCGACTCTGTTCGCGTTCGTGTTCTTCGACCATTAGGTGACCCATGACCGCGCCGTATTCCGCACCGCCGGCGTTTTCTCTTTCGTACGGGTTGATGTGCTGTACGGGCAGCGGCAGTTCTTCCGATTCGGTTTTGAGCGACCCGGGCGGGGGTGACTTGAAGTCGATCTGCCCGCCATACGCCGTGCCATCTTCGTTGTGCGCGACGAGCTCGGCGCAGTACCAGGTTTCGCCCTGGAGCCCGTTGACGTCCACACGCACCTGAGCGCCCGCCGCTTCGGCTTCGCCGAGCGCCTGAGGCCGCGTTTCCAGCGCCGTGCCTTCGCGCGCGCCGCTCGTACACCACAGCCCGCCGATCGGTCCATAGTTGACGTGCACCGTGGTCTCGGAACCTTCATCGTTTGCGTAGCCGGTGACGACGACGGCTGAGCCGATGACTTCAACGCTCACGCTGGTCGCCCGCGGGGCTCCGGCGAGCGCCACCGCCGGCAGCGCACATGCCGCGAGCGCCCCGAGAGCGGACGCCAGAGCCATTCGCGCGAGGCAGTCGACACGTCCTCTGCTGCAACGAGCCATATCGCCGCGAACCATAGCGGAGGCTCTTCCAAGAGTTTGAACTTGCGAGCGGTGGCTCGGCGGCTCGGGACACGCCCCCTACCGCCCCACCCCGACCGCTCGCAGCCCCGTGCGCAGGCCGAAGCGGGCGAGCGCCGCGGGATAGCGCTCGGCGGTGGCGATGGTTTCCTCGAGCGCTGCCGCGAAGCGCCTGATCTCGTCTTCTTCGATCACCAGCGCGGGCAGCGCCTTGATGACGTTCATGTGGTGGCCTGCGACCTGACAGAAGATGCGGTGCTCGTGGAACAGGGGCACGGTGACGAGCTGGGAGAAGAGACCGGGCTGGCGGCGCTCCACCCGCTCCCACAGCCGGCGAGCGCCGGCGCCGGCGGGAGGCCCGAATTCGATCGCCCACATCAGCCCGAGCCCGCGCACGTCGCGGACGACCTCGAAGCGCTCAACCAGCGGCCGGGTCAGCTCCAGCAGCAGGGCGCCGGTGCGCTCGGCGCGTGCCACCAGCCCCTCCTGGTCGAGCACCCGCAGCGTCGCCAGCGCGGCGGCCGCCGCGAGGTCGTTGCCGCCGAAGGTCGAGCCGTGGCGGACGGCGCGCTCCATGCCGTCGAACACGCTGTCGAACGCCGCCCGCGAGACGAGCACCGCGCCGATGGGCACGAGCCCTCCGGACAGGGCCTTGGCGATGCACACCATGTCCGGCTGAAGGCTCCAGTGCTCGAGCGCCAGGAAGCGGCCCGTACGGGCGATGCCCGTCTGCACCTCGTCGCACACGAACATTGCGCCCGCTTCGCGGCACAGCTTCTGGGCGCCCTGCAGATACTCCGCCGGCGGAAGATTCACGCCCTTGCCCTGGACCGGCTCGACCACGAACGCCGCCACGTCCCCGCGGGCCAGCTCGCGCTCCAGCGCGTCGAGGTCGCCGAAGCCCACGGGGTCGCAGCCGGGCAGCAGCGGCCCGAACCCGTCGCGGAACTCCGCCCCGCCATTGAGCGACAGGGAGCCGAGCGTCAGCCCGTGGAAGGCGTGCTCGGCATACAGCACGCGCGGGCGGCCGGTGGCGGCGCGGGCGATCTTGATCGCCGCCTCCACCGCCTCGGTGCCCGTGTTCGCGGGCACCATCGCCCCGACGCTGTCCGGCGCGCGCGCCAGGAGCTGCTCGGCGAGCAGGCCGCTCAGCAGCGTGACGCCCAGTTGCGGCAGGTTGCCGGTGCGCGCCGCCATCACCTGCTCGACCGCGGCGATCGCCTCCGGGTGATTGCGCCCGATGGCGAACACCCCGTAGCCGCCGAACAGATCGAGATAGCGCTCGCCGTCGGAGTCGATCAGATGGGCGCCCTCACCGCCGCTCCACACCTTGTCGAACCCGAGCGTGCGCAGGATCCTGCCCATCTGCGGGTTCAGGTAGCGGTCGTTGAGGGCCAGCTCCTCGCCCGCGCGGGCGGCGAGGAGCTGCTCCACGCTGGGAAGAGGCTCGCCCGGCATGGGCTGAGCGTAGCTCGCGGCCTGCGGTCGGGCGGTTCGCCATCGTCCGTTCGCGCTTTGTCTTACCATAGTTATACAGACATCGGAGCCGCTGGTTGATTGCCAGCGACCCTAGACTCTGCAACGCCCCCCGTGGGGCCGATTCTCAAACTGACCCACTACCTCGCACCACGATCACTGGGCCGGGCCTGCCTACACGGCCAGCGCTGTTTGCCCGCTCCGAGATCGGGGTATCATCGGTGTCCAATGGAGCTCGCCCGACGGGCTGCAACGAGCGCACAACAGGAAGGAGCCGAAGATGCCTACAGTGGCTGCCAACCCACCGTCGACACGAGGCACGACCCCTGCCAAGGCGGATGACTCGAGGACGCTGTTCCGGCGCTGGCAGCGCGACCGCGACGCGGGCGCGCGGGAGGCGCTCGTACGGCAGTACGCGCCGCTGGCACGCGGCCTGGCGCGCCGCTACGGTCGCTCCTCTGAGCCGTTCGAGGATCTCGTGCAGGTCGCCTCGCTTGGCCTGCTGAAGGCACTCGACCGCTACGACGTCGATCGGGGCCACCCCTTTGCGTCGTTTGCCGTGCCCACCATCCTCGGCGAGATGCGCCGCTACTTCCGCGACTCCGGCTGGGCGGTGCACGTTCCCCGCGGAGCCCAGGAGCGCGCCCTGAAGGTCCGTGACGCGCAGGAGCGCCTGTCCAACGAACGAGGCCGCGCGCCCACCGTCAACCAGTTGGCCGAGTATCTCGAGTTCGACATCGAGGAGGTGGTCGACGCGCTGCAGGCGATTCAGGCATACGACACGCTGTCGCTGGACGCGCCGCGGCCACGCGCGGACGGCGAGCTCGTCGCCTACGGCGACACCGTCGGACATGACGACGAGCGCTACGAACTGGTCGAGCTCGACGCCACCGTCACGGCCGTGCTCGGGCACATCCAGCCGCGCGAGCGCGAGATCTTGCGCATGCGCTTCGTCGAGGATCTCACTCAGACGGAGATCGCCGAGCGCGTGGGCATCTCCCAGATGCAGGTTTCGCGCCTGCTGCGCGGTACGCTCGAGCAATTGCGGACCCTGGCGCATGCAAGCTGAGAGCAGCACGGGTGAATCCGCCCTGAGCTTCCCGCGAGCTCAGGCGAGCGAGATCGTCCTGAGGGGGACCGGGACGATCGCCGCTCGATGCCCGAGAGTCCGAATGTCCGCCTGAATCTCCCGAACAGGCCAGAGAACGTCCTTGTCGTACGGCAGGCGCTGACCGGCTTGGCGGGCGTCCTGAAACTCGACGCGATCGACACCAACGATCTCAACACGGCCGTCACCGAGGCATGCAACAACGTTGTGATGCACGCCTATGGGGGCGAGGAGGGGCCCCTCGAGGTTGACGTGTACGTCCTGGCGAGCGCGATCGCAGTCGTCGTGCGCGACCACGGCGTGGGCCTGCGTGTGCCCGCCGGCGCCAGCGAGATCGCCGGCGCCGGCATGGGCCTCGCGGTCATTGGCGCGCTCGCCGGACGCGTCGAGTTCGCACGGCCGGCAGACGGCGGGACCGAGGTGCGCATGGAGTTCGCGCTGCCGCGCGGCGTGACGCTCGAGCCGGTCGGCGAGGACGGTGAGTGTGGAGGACCCGGCGGGCCGGTCACCACAGAGCTCTCGAGCACCGTCGAAGTGCGGCTCGCGCCAAGCCCGCTGGCGCGAGCGATACTGCCGCGGGTGCTCAGCGCGCTGGCCGCCCGCGCCCACTTCTCGATGGACCGCATCTCCGATGTCCAGCTTGTTGCAGACGTGCTCGCGGCCAACGCCGATCAGTCGTTCGACGGCAGCCATCTGGCGGTCGGCGTGACGATCGCGCCGCGCAACCTCGAGCTGCGTATCGGGCCGCTGCAGGCCGGCCGGGGAGAAAGCCTGATGGTCGCCGCGGCCGACGGACTGGCGCCGGTGATCGACCGCCTGGCCGACGCCAAGCGGGTCGCGCCCACGGGCTCCGGCGAGACGCTCGAGCTGCGCCTGGTCGACCAGCGCGGGGCCTGAGCGCTCAGCGAAGGCTGAGCTTGAGCGCCGAGCGGTTGCTCCCCGAGCGCGGTGTGAACGCGATGCGCAGCATCAGCCTGCCGTGTCCTGCGCGGAGCGCCGCCATCGCCGTGGAGGCAATCGGGACGCTGATCTTGAAGACACCGGCCTTGCGTGCTCGGAACCTCACGGCGCGGGCGCCGTGAGCGCTGACGCTGACCCGCCCCGCTTCGGGCACCCACATCCTGAGGATTAGGAGGTGTCCGCGGAGTCTGTGCGAGAGCAGCACCACCGAGCAGCCGCTGACCGCCACCTTCGTGTCCTGCACGATCTTCGCGCCGTTCTGGGCGATGATCGTGGTGGGCGCAACCGGGTTCGTCGCGCACACGCGTCCGGTGCCCGCGGCGAGTGCCGAGTTGGGCCCCTCGGGCAGGCTCAGGGTGACCTTCGAGATGGGGACGTCGGGAAGTTCTTCAAACGTGGAGGTGGTGATGCTCGAGTGCGCGATGTGGGTGTGGCCGACGAGCACCACCTCGACGTCCTCGCCCTTGAGCACGAGATCGAGGTCGGGGAAGGCCTCGCTGCCGTGCGATACCAGCCAGGCGGTGCCCGTCAGGGACCCGGGCAGGACCGGCGTGGTGACCGTCGCGGTGCCCACCCGCGCGGTCGATTCACAGGCGCCGGGAGGCGGGCCGGCTTCGAAGGCGGCGGCGGTGCAGGCTTTCTGGATCGTCGAGAAGCGCGCCACGAGCTGCTCGGGCAGCTGCATCTGCAGCTCGCGGATGTTCGCCTCGTGCGCCGGCTCCGTGAGCTCCACCTCGAGGCTGGCGCCGTTGGGTTTGGAGGTCTTGGCACCGGTGCTCACCGTGAGCTTGGGCTTGAAGGCAAGCGCGCCGCAGCCGGTCGCCTGAAACGGGCTGGAGAGCGTGTCGCTCGCGCCCATCGTCGAGCCCAGCAGCGTTTCGAAGCTGAGCGGAGCGCAGTTGGTGGGGTTGGAGGCGAAGTGCGCGCGGTCGACGTCCACGCCCAGGCTCTTCAGGCGCAGGGGCACCCCGCCCACGACCGTCGGCAACGAGCTCGCCACGATCACCCTGCCGCTGTACAGGCCGATGGCGATGCCTGCGCGTACGACGACCTCGCCCAGGTCGTATGGCCCGGCGAGGGCCGGAACCACCACCGACAGGCCGTAGGGCGCGCCTTCGTAGGGGCCGCTCAGATAGGCCTGGCCGGTGAAGGTGTACGGTTCGCTGCCGGCGCCCGCCGCCACGGTGACCGTGCCTACCTGACTGGCGACCCCGCACGTCCCCGCGTTGGCCTGCGCTTCGTCGCACAGCGGCACCGAGGGGATCGCTCCCACCAGGCCTGGTGGGAGCGTGGTGGTGATCCGCGAGGGGTACTGCTGCCCGTCGCCGCGGGACAGCGCGAACGTGAACGGGCTGAACGCGCCGGCCTGAGTGCTCTGCGCCGTGATGCTCTGCGCAAGCGAGAACGGCAGCGGCGAGGCGCACCCACTCACGGTGAAGCCCTGCGCGGAGGGAGCCGTGGCTGCTCCGCCATACGGCTGGATCGATCCCGTGGGAGCCGCGGGCCCGCAGCCCAGCGGATTCGCCAGCGGCGCACGCGGACCGCCGTTGAAGTGCAGGACGAAGTCTTCGAAGGGCACCTCGGGCAGGCCCGAGAAGGAAGCTGTGAGCCGGCCGCTCAGCGGATTGGCGGCGACCCTCCCTTCCACGCGCACACCGATGCCGTACTCCCCTCCCGGCCCTTCGGCGCCAGGGGCCTTCGCGCTTTCGACGAGCACGAACAGCCGGTACATGCCGCCCGATCCCGGGTCCTGTCCCGCTTCGGGCGCACCCACGTACACGCCTCCCGTCAACGAGCCGTCGGGCACACCCGGCGCATTGACACTGGCGCTGCCGACCCGTGAAGCGCTCGGGCAGCTTCCCTGGGCGTACTGCGCGTCGCTGCACGCCTGCAGGCCGTTGGCGGCCGAAGGGTTGAGCGTGAGGCCTTCCGGCAGCGTCACCTGTGCGCTCTGCACGTCGGGCGAGTTGGGCTTGGATGGTTCGGAGGTGAGCTGGGGCACGTGCAGGGCGGCCGTGAGCCCGTCCGGCTGATCGGACTGGCCGGTTTCCGCCGTGAGCGCCACCGCGGGGCTGAAGGCAAGCTCGCTGCAGCCGGTTTCCGTGACCGGCGTGGAGTTCTCTTTGGCGAGGTAGTGGCCCGGTTCTTCCCACGAGTTGACGTGCAGTCGTGTTTCCTGCACGCCGGCGCATGTGCTGGGCAGCGTGATGAACGCCGTGGGCGGTTCCGTGGGTGCCTTCTGGTGCTCCTGCGGGATGCCCCAGAAGACCAGCCGCGACTCGATCACTTCCGGCTGCGTGGCGATGTCCCGAATCCTGAAGTACTCGTGGTAGTCGCCGCTCGTGACGCCGCCGTATTCGGCCCCGCTCGCTTCGCTCGCTTCTGGTTCCGGCTCCCAGCTCGATGCCGCCTTCCAGATAGATGTGACCCTGCAGCCTGATGCCGAGCAGGGCGAGGAGTTCCAGTTTGGGGCTGTTGACTTCGACCCCGAAACGCGACGGCTCACCCGGGTTGCGAACCATGTTGTAGACGGGAAATTCTTCTTCCACCGTCTGCTTGACGCCGAGGGCGACTTCCGCCGTCCCCGTGGCCTCGTCCACGCCGATCTGGCTGGAGGCGGGACACTCTTTCTTGTCCGATTCGAGCTCTTCCGGCGTGCACAGCGCCTTGGTCGCTTCAGGGTTGACGGCCAGGCCGGCGGGAAGATCGACGCGCACGTCCTTGACGTGACCTTCGGGTTCTTGCCATTCGTGCAGGACGGATCCGGCTTTTCTGGCCTTGAAGCGGAAGTCGGTGATGCCGAAGTCGGGGTGCCCGGCGGCCTGGGTGTAGAACTCGCTGGGCGTGCCGTCGTTGCATTCGGAGTTCGTGCACGTGCCCGCTTCCCACTTTTCGATGGCGAACGCGTGCGCGCCACCCGGCAGCCACGCGGCGATGACCGCCGCTGCCAGCACCGCCATCGAGAACGCTCGCGTGCTCGCGCCTGCCGCCGGGCCATGCACCGCCCGCCCAGCCTCGTGTTCAGCCTGCATCACTCGCTCCTCGCCCGTCCGGCCGCTGCGCGCTGCTCAGTGGTCGGTCGCGGCGGTGCGGTGACGACGCCCGAGCGCCGCCGCACCTCGACCGACGTCGAAGATCATGCGCGAGACGATCTCGGCGAGCACCATGTAAGCGACCAGGGCGATGCCCCAGTCGACGGTGATGGCTCGCTTGGGATGGCCGTTGAAGCGGATCAGCCCCGTGAAGGCGCCGGCGAAGAAGTTGGCGCCTTCGTGGATGCCCTTGGCGATCGCGTTCCCGCCGTTGGCGTTCACGTCGTAGAGCACGATCGCAAGCGCGATCAGCAGCGCGATGAACGACGCGGCGAGCATTACCAGGCGCGCGAGCGCCACGGACCCGGCTTCTTGGTTTTCTCCTTGAACTTGTCTCATGACTGGACTGTTACCCGCCCCGCCCGGTCCCTACGCACTCGCTCGCACGTCCCGGAGCCCACACCCGCATCGAGGGCGCAGGTCGGCTCCGCCTCTTGCAGCGGGTCAGCCCACCGAGGGTTCGCCGCTCGAGAGCGAGGTGTGAGGAGCCCACGGCCAAGCGCCAAATCGCCTCAGGCGCGAGGACCGACCCGCCCGCCACGGGCCCCCTGAGGGGGCGGCATGCCGACAGGCAACCGTCGGGAGGCAAAACCATGCCGGCATGCCGCCGTGCCGTCCCGGTTGCCGGCGGGGCCGCAGGGGGATAGCGACCCCGCTCGTCGAGACGACACTGCAATGACCAAAGTGCCCGTTCAGCGGGCGCTCTAAACCTCGATGCCAAAATATTTCTCGACCGACCGTGCGCACCGGCGGCTGTGCTGTTTTGGGCCCACGAGAAACGGGAACAGATCGGTCAGACGATCGAAGGAGTGGTCGAAGGAGTGGTCATAGGGGTCGCGGTCGCGGCGGACCTGCTTGGCGGGGCGCTCGGGGCGAAGCGCGGATGAACGTTTGGTATCCAGGGAATCCGGGCATGCGGCCTGTAGCATTGCCACGCGGTGCAGCCCTTTTCGGGATCCCTCCCTGGGCAGAACCGGCCCCCGACGGATCGAGGCGGCAGCATGCCGGCAAACTCAGCAGCCACACGATCTCGCTCAGGCTCCGGCGCGCCAGCGCGCGAGACGGCCTTCAGCCACGAGATGCTGACGTACGCCAGCGGCGACGACGGCTTCCTCGAGGGGACGCTCGAGCCCGTCAGGCAGGCGCTCGCGCGGGATGCCGGCGTGCTCGTGGTGGTCACCGGCGCGCGCGCGAGCGCACTGCGCGAGGCGCTCGGGGACGTGGGCGCCCGCGTGCGCTTTGCGGACATCCGCGAACTGGGGACGAACCCGGCGCGCAGCTTTCCCCTGTGGCAGGACTTCGCCGCCGAACACGCCGTGAACGGGCAGGCGAGCGCTCTCGGGATCAGCGAAACGGTGTGGCCTGGGCGCAGCCCTGCCGAGCTCACCGAGTGCGAGCGCCAGGAGGCGCTGCTCAACCTCGCGTTCGACGATGCGCGAGCATGGCAGCTGCTGTGCACCTACGACCTCGACGGCTTGGACGACCAGGTGATCGAGGACGCCAAGCGCGCGCATCCGCTGCTCGCAAGGGATGGCAGCGCTCACGCGAACGAGACCTACGCATGTGACCACGATGCCCCGCAACCGTTCGCCGGCTCGCTCCCCGAGCCGCGGACACGGGTCCATGAGCTGGCGTTCGCCGGCGCCACCCTGGCGCAGCTGCGCCACGCACTGGCCGATTGGGCCCGCGCACGGGGACTGGGCGACGACGGCACCGAGGAACTCGTACTCGCGGTCGACGAGCTGGCCTCCAACAGCGTACGTCACGGCGGCGGCTCCGGCACGCTGCGGTGCTGGCGGGATGGCGAGAGCCTCGTGTGCGAGGTGAAGGACTCCGGGCACATCCAGGCGCCGCTGATCGGGCGCCGCCGCCCACAGCCGGAAGCGTGCAGCGGTCGCGGCGTGTGGCTCGTCAACCAGCTCTGCGATCTGGTCCAGATTCGCTCGAACCCCACAGGCAGCGTGGTGCGCGTACACAAGCGCCTGACGTAAGCCCCGGTGGCGGATGCCCACCGGCGCCTGGGGATCGCGCCGGAGCTGGCCACGCCGCCGCCGTGGTGCTGGCGAGCTACGCCAGGGCGCCGTCGGCCGTGGCGATCGTGGGCAGGTGCTCGGCCACCCCGGTCACCCGCAGCAGGCGTTGAACCTGCGGCGAACCAGGCGTGATCGCGAACTCCTGCCGACGCTCGCGGCAGTGCTCGAGCGCGCCGAGCACGCTGCGCAGTCCTGTGGAATCCATGAACTCGAGCTGCTGGAGGTCGAGCACGATCATCGGCTCACGCTGCAGCTCCTCGGTCGCCAGCGCGCGCTGCAGCGTCTCGGCGCTGGCCATGTCCAGTTCGCCGGCGAGCGAGAGGATCACCCTGCCGGGGTCGTGTCGCACCTCGATGCGGAGCTGGTCAGGCACCCCCATACGAGGATTTTACCGGCGAACCGCGGTCGCCGCGGCGTTACGTGAGCCAGCGCCCGGGGTAGCCGGCGCGGGCGCGGCCTTCGGCCGCCGGACCTCGCTGCCGCGAGTGCCGAGGTCAACGTGCTCGGCGAGGCGAAGCGCGAGCATCGCGATGTCATCCCGCAGGCGCCCGCCGGCACGTCGCAGCGCCCCCTGCTCGAGGCGGCTGAGCATCCCCGCGAGGGTAGGGTGCGAGACCTCCGCGCACAGCTCGGACAGGCTGTCCTCGTCGAGATGCAGCCCGGCTCTGCCGGCCTCCGGGAGCCCGTCCGTGTACAGCAGCAGCGTCTGGCCGGCCCCCAGCTCCAGATCCACCTCTTTGATGACGATCGGATCGAACACGCCCAGCACCGTGCCGGGCGAGCCGACCTGCCGACAGCGGCCGTTCGGGTCGATCAGCATCGGCGGTGGATGCCCGGCGAGCGCCACCGTCAGGCGCACGCGCGCCGGCTGAGGCTCGATCGTCACCAGACACACCGTGCACAGGTCGGCACCCGGGGGTTGGCGTCGCAGCGCCTCGTGCAGCGTGCCGAGCATCCCCGCGGGCGTCTGACCGAGGATCGCCGCGGCGCGCAGCGTATGCCGCGCGAGCGCGGTGACACCCGCCGCCCGCGGCCCCTTCCCGCAGACGTCACCGATCACCAGCAGCCAGCGCTCGGGACCGTAGGCCATGACGTCGTAGAAGTCTCCACCCACATCGTTGAGCTCGCCGGCGGCACGGTACAGCGAGGCGATCTCCATCCCCGGGATCTGCGGCAGCGACTCGGGGAGCAGCGCCGCCTCCAGGGCCCGCGCGATCCGTGTGCGCTCCGTGTACAGCCGCGCGCTTTCCACCGCGGTGCCCGCCCGGCGGCCGAGACGCACGGCAACTCCCAGGTCGGCGTGCGTGAGCCGCCGGCTCGAATCCGAGGAGACGAGCGTGATCGCTCCCAGCGTGCGCGTGGGCGCGGCCAGCGGCACGATGATCACGGCCGTGGCGCGAATGTCGCGCAACAGCGCCAGGTGCGTGTCGTCGCGGGCGTAGGCGGCGAGCGCGTCCGGGTCGATATCCGTGAAGATTCGTGCCTTCCCGGAGCGGATCACCTCGGCGACGCCCGCGGGGTCGTCCAGGGCCGGACGGTAGCCCCGGTCGAGCGCTTCCGCCAGCGCAATCCTGCTCGGGTCGCTGTGGTGCACGGCCACCCGCTCGATCTCGCCGGTCTCGCCCAGCACATCCACCGCGCACCAGTCGGCCAGCCGCGGGACGGCCAGCCGCGCGATCTGCTGCAGCGTCTCGGTGTAGTCCATGGACGAGGCGAGCACGCGGGTGGCCTCCGCCATGAAGCTCTCCGCCAGCTGCACCCGCTTGACCTCCGTGATGTTCTCGTACACGTTGATCGCGTATGCCACCTCTTCGGTATCCGGATCGAGCACCGGCGAGCAGCGCACGATCAGCCAGCGCTCCTCACCGGTGGCGCGCACGACGTTCCTCACCAGCAGTGGCTCGGGCCGTTCACCGGCGAACAGGCGCCTGCTCGGCATCTGATCGCGACCGAGCTCGCGCCCCTGCTCGTCGGTGACCACGAAGCGCGACATGATCGCCCCCGGGTTCGCGCTCGTCAGCTCGCGCGGGTTCGCGGCACCGAGCAGATCGGCGGCCGCCTGGTTGGCGAACACCGTCCGGCCGTCGCGGTCCATCAACGTGATCGCCTCGGCGATGTTCGCGAGGACAGCCTCCAGACGCCGCTCGACGCCCCGCACCTGCGCGAACAGCCGCGCGTTGTCGATCGCCATCGCAGCGCGCCGGGCGAGCTCCCCGCGAGCTCCAGATCCTCGCGGCGGTAGGGCGCGGACTCGGCCAGGCGCAGCACCGACAGGGCGCCCAGCGTGCGCCCGCGGGCGAGCAGGGGCGCCACCGCCGCCGAGCGGTAACGATGCTCGACCATGAAGCGCGCGTGCTCGGAGCCCTGCGCGAAGGAGCGAAGCAGCCCCTCTCTCATCTCCGCCAGCAACTCCGGCCGGCCGCTACGGATCACGCGCGCGACCGGGTGCTCGCCCTCGGGGTTCAGCGGGTGGCGTATGCGCATCTCCTCCAGCGCAGGCGCGAGCTCGGGGTCCGCTGAGGCGACCGCCACCTCCGTGATCGAGCCGTCCTCGCCGAGCAGGTCGATCACGCACAGGTCCGCCAGGCGGGGGACGGTCAGCCTTGCCACCTGTCGCATGGTCGTGGTCAGATCGAGCGAGGACGCCACCACGGCGCCCGCCTCCACCAGCAGCTCGACCGCGGTGTCATGGGCCGACAGCTCCTGCCTGCCCACCGGACGGTGCTTCGGTGACGGTTCGCCCAGCCCACCCGCGAGCGAGGATGTCTGCAGAGCCATCGCTATGCGGAACCGGTGAACGAGGTCTCGAGCTCGAACCAGGCGCGCGTACCGCCCTCGCGGTCCAGGCCCCAACGACTGGCCTGCTCATCCACGAGGAAGAGGCCATAGCCCCCGGTGGACCTGACGGCGTCGCGGCGGACGGCGTCAAAGCCGCTGCCAGCGTCGATGACCTCGACTCGTACCGTTCCGTGCTCAAGCATGCGCGCCCGCACCAGGATGGTGCTCGCCGGCGGCGCGTCCGAGTGGAGCACCGCATTGGAGACGAGCTCGGAGACGAGCAGCGCCAGCGTGTCCACATCAGGTGCGGCGATGTCGGACTCGCCGCTGAACGCACGCACGGCGGCGCGCGCCAACGACGGCGCCCGCGCATCTCGCTCGAGGCGCAGCCGCAGCGCCGCACCCGTGCGCGAGGGCTGCGCGCTGGCGCGCTCGGCGTACAGCGCGCCGGCATGTCCGCGTGACGGTCCATCCGACAGCCAGCTCACAGGCGTGCCCCCTGCGCGAACAGCCGCGCCCCGCCGGCGCCGCCCGTGCGCAGCCCCCGGGTCACGGCCACGGTCGCTTGATGATTGCCGCCAGTGTGAGCGTAGATGGATTGCTTGAGCACCGGGATCGCGCTGCGATCGTTCACCCTTGATCCAGCCCCATATACATTCCCTCTGGGCCTGCTGCCTAATCTCGGCTGACGCCATCGCCCGATTATCCACGTTGTCCAACGCGAACGCCAGTGCGCGACGTGCCGGCGCATCGGGGTCGGGGCTGGAGGGATGGCTCACACGCCGGCCGCTCGCCCTCGCGCTCAGCGCTTCTTGCCGTCTACCGCACGCTGTCCTTGATGTGCTCGTACTGGCGGGCACGCTTGCCGTCTTTCGCTACGCCCCTCGGTGACATCTCACACCTCCGTAATGTCCGCAGCCAGTTCCTACCACCGCCCGTACCAGCGTCGGCGACCCACGCCCGCATCGACACCACCGATGAAGAAGCCAAGCACCCAGAGGGCGACGGCGACGAGCAAGATCAGCCACAGGACGTGCGCCGCGAATCCAAAACCACCCAGCAGGGCCACGAGCAGCAGCAGTACCACAAGAGCAACCATCGGCAAGCCTCCTTGAAGTCGATTCGATGTGCTCTTGTGCTACCCCCGGCCGCGCCCACCCTAAACGAGGGGGCGGGACGGTCGCCCCCGAACTAGGCGGCGGCGAGGGAAGCGACCGGCCCCGGGGAGGCGGTGGATCGCTCACCAACCCGGAACTCCATCGCGTCATCGACAGGCCCGCGTCTGAGCAACCGCATGTCTCTCAGGTAGTTCTGGTGCATCCGCCAGGGCGTTTGCGCGACCTGCTTGGGGAGCCGGTCGAGCGCTCGCAGCACGTACCCGGCCTTCAGGCCCATGATCGGCTCGGTCGGCGAGGACGGGTCGGGAGCCCGGGGTACGCACACCGCGAAGTGGCGCTCGTCCATGTGGCCGAGCAAGCGGCACACGTACTCGGCGACGAGATCTGCCCTCAGCGTCCACGAGGCGTTGGTGTAGCCGAGCGTGAGCGCGAGGTTCGGCACGCCGCAGAGCATCATCCCCTTGTAGGCGACCGTGCCGCCCAGGTCCACCGTGGAGCCATCCACGGAGAGCTCGAGCCCGCCCAGCACCAGCAGGTTCAGGCCGGTCGCCGTGACGATCACCTCCGCGGGCAGCTCCTCGCCCGAGCGCAACCTGATCCCGGTCTCGGTGAACGTGTTGACCTCGCCGGTCTCGATCGACGCGCTGCCGTCGCTGATCGCCTTGAACAGGTCTCCGTCGGGGATGGCACACACGCGCTGGTCCCACGGGTCATACCTCGGATTGAGGTGTCGCTCGAGGTCGTAGCCGACGGGCAGTTCTGCCCGCGCGAGGCGCATGAACAGCCTGCGCATGAGCCCCGGCGCGCGGCGGCTGAGCTGGAAGGTGAGCATCATCAGCAGCACGTTCTTCCACCTGACGATCGCCGCTGCGCGCGCTGGCGACAGCCTCGGGCGCAGGCGCTCGGCGAGCGGGTCGCGCGCCGGCACCGACACGATGTACGTTGGCGAGCGCTGCAGCATCGTCACGTGCTCGGCGCTCGCGGCGAGCGCCGGGACGAGCGTGACGGCCGTGGCGCCGCTGCCGACCACGACGACCCGCTTGCCCGAGCAGTCGAGGTCTTCTGGCCAGTGTTGCGGGTGGACGAGCTCGCCGCGGAAGCGCTCGCTGCCGGCGAACCGGGGGCTGTAGCCTTCGTCGTAGCGGTAGTAGCCGGTGCAGCAGTACAGGAAGCCGCAGGTCAAATGGGTGCGCTCGCCGCTGTCGCTGCGCGCCGCTTCCACGGTCCAGCGCTCCTCAGCGCTCGACCAGCTGGCACGCACGGCGCGATGGCCGAAGCGAATGGTCCGCTCGATGTCGTGCTCGCGCGCCGTGTCGCGCACGTAGTCCAGGATCGCCGCCCCGCCGGCGAGCGCCGTGTCCTCGGTCCACGGCCGGAACGAGTATCCGAGCGTGAACATGTCCGAGTCCGAGCGAATGCCGGGGTAGCGGAAGAGGTCCCACGTGCCGCCGAGCGTGTCGCGCGACTCGAGGATCGCGAACGTCTTGCGCGGAAAGCGCCGGCGCAGATGGCAGGCGGCGCCGATGCCGGAGATCCCGGCGCCCACGATCAGGACATCCACATGCTCGCAACCCGCGTCTGGGCGCTCGGACCGTATCTGCTCGTCCCCCATCTCCGCTACACACTACCGGCCGCACGAGCGAAAGCTGGCCACGTGGCCAAACCGGCGGCCGGCCCTATCCGGGCCGCCACACGCTCACCGGTCTCGGCGCTCAGCAGTCTCGCTGCCCCTCTGATTAGCCCGCTGGCGAGGAGGGCAACATGGAGCCATGATCGAGGAGATCCTGCCTGGGCTCGTCCAGTGGAGCACCTTCCACGAGGGCATCGGCCAGCCGGTCCACAGCGCGTTCGCGCTGCGCTCGGGCACGCTGATCGATCCGATGGAGCCGGCCGACGGCGTCGAGGCGCTGGCAGCCCTCACCACTCCCTGCCGGATCGTGCTCACCAACCGCCATCACTACCGCCACAGCGACCGTTTCGCCGCGGCGTTCGGATGCCCCGTGCACTGCCACGAAGCGGGGCTGGCGCACTTCGCCGACGGCCCCGAGGTTCAGGGTTTCTCCTTCGACGAGCAACTGACGGACGGCCTGCGGGCCCTGGAGCTTGGTGCGATCTGTGCGGAGGAGACGACCCTGCTGCTGGACGCCGCCGACGGCGTGCTGTGCTTCGGCGACGGGCTCACCCGCGCCCCCGACGGCGGCCTCGCGTACATGCCGGACCGGCTGCTCGGGGACGATCCCGCCCGCGTGCGCGCGGGACTCTCCAAGAGTCTGCAGCGGATGTTCGAAGAGGACTTCGACGCGCTCCTGTTCGCCCATGCGCAGCCGGTGCTCGGCGGTGGCAGGGCGCTGCTCAGCGACTTCCTGGAGCGCGCCGCACCCGGAGACGCGGAGCGCCGCTACGAGGGGCAGGCGCAGTCCTAGCGGCAAGCCGGCCCCACGCCGCCCCAGCAAAATACCACCAGGAGACGGTGGCTGAAGCGGTGGCTGAAACGATCGCCTAGCATTCACCGCTCATTGGACTCAGGGGGAGCATCGGAATCTGCCGGTCAGGGAGCGCCCCGCCAGGAGCGCACGGCGAGCGCACCTGCTCCTCTTCCTCCCGGGCAGCCCGCTAACACGCAGCGTGAGACCGTGCTGTGCCTGTCGGGCGGTGGCTACCGCGCGATGCTCTTCCACCTCGGCACGCTGTGGCGCCTGAACGAGCTCGCCTACCTGCCCAACGTCGACCGCGTGTCGAGCGTGTCCGGCGGGTCGATCACGGCGGGGGTGCTGGCCAAGCGCTGGGGCGAGCTGGACTTCGATCAAGGCGTGGCGGGCAACTTCAGGGAAACCGTCGCCGAAGATCTGCTCGCACTGGCGAACAGGACGATCGACATCTGGGCCGTGCTGCGCGGCCTGCTGTCGTTCACGCCGATCGCCAACCGCGTCGCCGGCGCCTACCGGCGTCAGTTGTTCGGCGGACGGACGCTCCAGCAGCTACCGCCCCGTCCCGAGTTCGTGTTCAACTCCACGAGCCTGCAGTCGGGCGAGCTGTGGCGCTTCTCGAAGGAGCGCATGGCCGACTACCGCGTGGGGGAAGTGCCCGCGCCGGAGGTGGAGCTCGCCGTCGCCGTGGCCGCGTCCTCGGCCTTCCCGCCGTTCCTCTCGCCGCTGCGCCTGAAGCTCGCGCCCGGGGTGGTCAAGCCGTTCGCCGACGAACCGACGCCGCCGCCCCTGTACCGCCCCCCGTACACGACCAGAGTGGTGCTGAGCGACGGTGGCGTGTACGACAACCTCGGCCTGCAGCAGGCCAAGGGCTTCCCCGAGAAGCTCGTGTCCGACGGCGGCGCCAAGACCGCCGACGAGGAACGTCCCTCCGGCCTGTGGCCGCTGCAGTTCCTGCGCGTGCTGAAAGTCATCGACAACCAGGTGCTGGCCCTGCGCACGCAGGAGCTGATCGAAAGCTACAAGGATGCGAGCGATCCCGCGCGCGGAGCGTACTGGGGCATCCGCACGGACATCGCGGGCTATGGAGTTGAGACGCTGCCGGCGCCTCCCGAGCGCACGCACGAGCTCGCCGTCACCCCCACGCGCCTGGCCAGGCTCCCGCCCGAACGCAGAAATCGACTCGTCAACTGGGGCTATGCGGTGTGCGACGCGGCGATGCGCGCATACGTGCTCCCGCAGCCGCCACCGGGACCACCCTCGGACTTTCCGCTGCCCGACGGCGTTTGAGGTGCCGTCCTGGCGTGTGTGACGCGCGAGTGTGCGGCTGACGAACGCGGCTATGAGGGAGCTGCAGCCGAGCCGGGCGCGCTCACGCTGAAGGCACCGTCGTCGGCACCCAGCCTGCGGGGAAGGCACCCGCCGGCACTTCGCCGGGATACTCGGGAAACAGGCTGCGCGCGATGCGCTCCCCCGCGCCGCCGCGCATCAACGGCAGCAGATCGGCGATCGTGAGCAGCACTCTGAGCGTGGCCCCGATCTGCAGATCGGCGGCGTTCGGCTGCTCGCCCCCGATCACGCCGTTGGCGGCCAAGCGCTCGACGTGGGCCAGCAGCGCGGGCAGCCCGGCGAGGTCCTCGTACAGACGCGCGGCGCTCACCTTGTGGTACTTCCACGACGCGCGCACGTAACCGATCGCAAAGTCCGTGCCGGGGCCGTCGAGTGGCCCGCCACCCCCAAACGTGCCCATCGCCTCCGGCCGGAAGTGCATGGCGCCCCAGGGCAGACGCCGACCGAGATCCTGCAGCTCCCCATCGCCCCAGCGCTCGGCCTCGCGGACCTCCTCGGAGGGATAGAGCACCGGCTCGGGCACGAGCTGCTCGAGGCGCGCGAGGATCGCCCGCGACCCGTGCACGGGTTCCCCGTCGATGAGCAGACCGGGCACCGTGCCGTGGCCCTCGCCGTAGATCTCCTGCATCTGCTCGACATGCGCCCCCGGCTTGAGCTCCACGCGCTCGTACGCGAGACCCTTCAGGCGCAGCGCCTCGGCGACCGTCATGCACGGATGCGAGGGCGGCAGCACATGGAGGACGAGCTCGGGGGCCACGATCGGCCCACCCTACCTGCTGGCCGCCGGGCGCGAGGGCTCAGGCGCGCCCCGAGGCTAGCCCTTCTTGTACGTGAATTCAGCGGTCGTGGGGCTGCGCCCGGAGCCGGTGAAGAAGCTCTCGATGGTGCTGACCGTGACCGGCACCCTGCTCCCCGCCTTGCCCGCCGGTGAGATCGCGTCGAGGACGGTGCTCGAGCCGCAGTCCAGGAGGGTTTCCACCGGCGTGAACGCCGCTTCGGCTTCGCCGAAGAACACGCCCTGTGCGCAGCCGAGGTTCTGCCCGTGGATCACCACTTTGGCGCCACCGGCGGCGCTGCCCGAGGCAGGTGATACAGATTCCACCTGCGGGTCTCCGGGCGGGTACAGCCACAGCTCGTCGGCGTGGGAGGTGGCGCTGCAGCCCGAGGCCGTGCACGCCTGGACGTCAACCAAGCCCGGGTTCTGCTCGACGGTCTGGGTGCTGAGGGCCGTGTCGCCGCTGTTGGCGAAGGTGAACTGCGTGCCTTCGGAGAAGACGCCCACGGCGTCGATGAACTGCACGCGCAGAACCTGAGCGGCGAAGCCTTCGCCGCTCAGCTCGATCGGCGTGCCGCCCGTGTCGGCCGCGCCGCCGACGCCCTTCAACGTCTTGGGGTTGCTCGTGTTGGTGACGGCGCTCACCGTGGGTACGCCCGCGTAGGTGACGGTGGCGCGCGGAGCCTGGCCGCCCTGGGTGCGGACGCTCACCGGCAGGCCGACCGGGTCCACGGTGGGCGTTTCGCCTTCCCCGATCACCGCCGGCGCTTCGATCTGCAGCTCCGTGCCGGTGAGGAACTTGAACGCGCCCGTTTCGGGGGCCACTTGCGAGGCCTCCTGCGCGGGGTTGCCGAAGTTGGCCCAATCCATCGTCAGGAAGTTCAGGCCCGTGCCGTGGATCGTGATGAGCGTGCCGCCCGACTCGTCGGCGAGATCGGCCGCACCGGAGGAGGTCGAGACCGACGTGATGCTCGGCGCCGGGACGTAGTCGAACTCGCTCGGAGCGGGTCGCACCTCGCAGCCGCAGCCGAGGGGCGTCACGAACGCTCCCTCCGCGTCGAACGCGATCGAGCCCTCCAGCGGCGGCAGGATCGTCCCCGCGGCGCTGGCGCCGCTCGCGTTCACCACCCGCACCTGCGCCTGGCAGATGTCGTTGCTCACGTTCTCGCCTGCATACACGCCCGTGCTCGGCAGCGGCGCGCAGGCGGTGTGCGAGGAGAACACGGGCGGGGTGAGCGTGATCTCGAACGGGCTGATCACCTTGAAGGCCGGCGCTGCCACCCCGCCGAAGGTGACCTTGCGCGCGCCCGTGAAGCCCGAGCCGAGAATCGTCACTTCCTGCGGCGCGCTTTGCAGTGCGCCGCTCGGCTCGATGCCCGTGACGGCGGGGACGGTCTTTGCTTCGCTCGTGTCCACGTACTGGAACACCGAGCCCACGCCCGGTGCGCTCGATTCGCCGTTCTTCAACGTCACGATCACGTTCGCCGGCCCGGCGCCGTCGAGCGGAGCCGGCGGGGCACACAGCCCGCAGGGCTGGGTCGGCGGCAGCGTTTCCCGCGCCGGTGGCATGGTGATGGCGATCGAGCTGGGGCTCTTGAGATGGAACTCGCTCTCACCGAGATGGGCCGCGCCGACCTGGACGCCCGCGACTCCGCCGCCGCCGGCGAAGCCGCTGCCGCTGATCGTCACGCCCTCGCCGCCGGCGGTGCTCCCGGAGCTCGGGCTGAGCGACGACACCGCGGGGCGCTGGGCGCCTGCGGCGAGGCTGCACAGGTAGAACGCGAGCCCCGCCGTGCCGCCCGCGTCGGTCAGCCGCGGCGAGCCGAGCCCGGTGGCCAGGTCGTAGCCGGCGGTGGCCGGAAACAGGAGCCCGCCGTCGAGGTTGTAGATGTCGTTGTCCCCCTCGGTGATGTCGTTGAAGGAGGCTGCGTACTGGGCGGGATTGGACGCCACCCCATACAGCAGCGGGGCGGCGAAGCCGACGCCGTGTTCGGTCGCCGGCGCTCCGGCGCACGTGGGCGAGGCGTTGACCTCGGTGAGCATCGCCGCCCAGATCGGCGCCGCCGAGGAGGTCCCGCCGATCGTGATCCAGCCGTCGGGTTCTTCTTCCTCGAACGCCTTGCTGTAGATGGTGACGGCCCCCGTGAACTCGTCCGCCTGGGCGGCCACGTCGGGGGTCGCACGGCAGGGGGTCGTGGCGCTCGCGCCGGGGAGGAACGACTGGCAGAAGTTCTGCGGGTAGCCGAAGCTCTGCTCGATGCCATCGGCGTTGGTGTAGTCGGCGCTCCCCGGCAGGGGGATCCCGGGCACCCTCGCGTCGAGCTGCCAGCTCGGCATCGCCCACGACATCGAGAGGCCGCCCCCGCCGGCGCCGCCCTCCGGGCCGTCGTTCCACACCTGCTCCTGGGCGGGCTGGGTGGCCGCGTCGGTGATGGTGGTGCCGCCGGCGGACACCACGTAGGGCTGACTCTGGGGGTCGTCAACCGAAAGCGGGTTCTGACCGGGCACATTTTCGGGGAGCTCGAACGCGTTGCAGTCGTCCGATCCCTCGTCCCCGGCCGAGGCGAACACGGTCTGACCCTGCGCGGCGGCCTGCTCGAACAGGAAGCTCTCGGCCTGCTGGATGCCGGGTTCGCCGAGTTGCAGCTCCTGCTCGCAGTCCCCCCAACTGCTCGTGATCACCCGCTCGCGGTCAGCCCCCACGATCGCCGCCCACTCGTCGATGGCGCCGAGCGCGTTGTTGGGCGCCTCGTACACGTCGATGCTCGCACCCGGCGCCATCGCGGAGACGTCCTCGATGTCGAGGTCCGCCTCGACTTCGCCGGGCCCCGTCGGCTGGCCGCCGTCCACCGGTATCACGCTCAGACGCGCCGCCATGCTCGCGGCCTGGGCGCCGCCGAAGTAGCACTTGTCGAAGTGCTCGATGTCGGACGGCGCGAACTGTTCGAGCTCGTAGATGCCCACGCTTTGCCCAGCGCCGAGATCGTCGTCCGAGTACAGGCCGAAGGCGCCGTATGCGTTCGCGATCTGGTCGTCGGTCAGCCCACCGAAGCCGGCGGCGTCTTCGGTCGCGTCCCTGCAGGGCGTGGGCGAGCCTGCAGGATGTGTGAACGCCCCGGTCTTCGCCTTCCTGGTCCTGCCCCGCGCGCTCGCCGGCGCCCGCGCCAGGCCCGCTGGGTGCTCGCGCACGAGATCGCTGAGGCCGAGCACCCCCACGACCGACCCCGCGATCGCCGAGGGTACGGCGGCGGCGGAGCTCGCCTCGCGGGTCACCCGTCCATCCGTCAGGCGATAGCTCTCGAGGCCCGTGTGAAAGGCGCTCTCGACCTGGGCGGCCGAGCCCGTGAAGCTCACCAGCAGGCGCCCGCTCGAGACCGAGCCCACGTGCAGGCCGGCGGCGCGCAAGCTCGACTCGACGGCATCGACCGTCGTCTGGGTCGGGCCGAAGCGACTGGCGAACGCCCCGGGCGCGAGGTAGCGCCCGAACGTCGGCGAGCCCTTGTCGGTGACTTCGCCGATGAACTGCGTGAGCGCGGCGTCATCGCGCGGCTTCAGCACGACCGCGCCGCTGATCGCGCTCGACGCCGACACCGGTCCCACGGCCTGGGCGCCCCGGGGCACACGCGGCGTGGCTCCCACGCGCACGCTCGCGGGCGAAACCGCGCCCGCGGATGTCGGCAGCACGATCGCCAGCCCGGTCACGACCGCCGCCAGCGCGGTGGCGAGCAGGGCGGCGATCATCCGTGACGGCACCCGCCGCTTATACCACCGCGCCGGGCCGGCGGTCAAACCGCCGCCGCCATGCGCGACCGGCGAGCGGGACCCTGCTCAGTCGGTCGTCCGCCGCCTGTACAGGTGACTGGCGAGCGGCGCGAACACCGCGATCATCCCCACCGACCACAGCACCGCGGCGAGCAGCGGGTGCTGCATCGGCCAGGCGTGGATGCTCGCCGAGGGGTTCGGGTTGGAGAACAGTTCGCGCGCCGCGGAGGTGACCGCGCTGACCGGGTTCCAGTCCGCGATCGTCCTCAGCGCCGCGGGCATGTGCTCGGTGGGAACCAGGGCGTTGGACACGATCGCCAGCGGGAACAGGATCACCAGCCCCACGCTCTGTGCCGACTCGGCGCTCTTGCTGATCATGCCCAGGCACGCGCAGCCCCAGGAAAGCGCGTAGCCGAACAGCAGGAAGATCCCGAAGCCCCCGAGCGTGGCGAGCAGGGTGCCCTCCGGACGCCAGCCGATGAGCAAGCCGGTCACGGCCACGAAGGCCGAGCAGATGGCGGCAGTGAGCACGTCAGCGAAGCTGCGCCCGACGAGCACCGCCGGGCGCCACACGGCGAGCGTCCTGAAGCGGTCGATAACGCCGCTGCCCAGGTCGCTGCTGAGACCGACCGCGGTACCCATCGCGGAGGTCGTGAGGTTCATCGCCAGCAGGCCGGCGATCGCGAAATCCTTGTAGCTGCCGCCGCCCGGAAGCACGACCCCGGACCCGAACACGTACACGAACAGCAGCGTGAACAGCACGGGCTGGACGGTCACGTCCGACAGCTGCAGCGGCTCGCGCTTGATGTGCACGAGGTTGCGCCTGGTCAGCACCACGAGGTCGCGGAGACTCCTTCATGCGACCACCTCCTTCGCTTGTGCGGCCTCCTCCCCGTCCGGGGACGGTGCGGTGGGATGGCCGGTGAGTGCAAAGAACACGTCGTCGAGCGACGGCTGGTGGACCTCGACGTCGTCGACCGTGATCGCCGCTCCGTCGAGCGCGCGGACCACCGTCGTCGCCAGGCCGGCCACGCTGCGCACGGGAGCGCGCAGGCGCCGCCCGTCGTGGCTGACGTGCACCGGACCTGCGACGAACTCCTCGAGCGCGGCGGCAGCGTCGGGGCGCGGCTCGCTGAGCGTGACCTCCAGGCGCGCGCCTCCGATCTGCGCCTTCAGCTCGGCGGCGGTGCCGCCGGCGATCACCCGGCCGTGGTCGATCACCACGATCCGATCGGCGAGCTCGTCGGCCTCGTCGAGATACTGGGTGGTCAGCAGGAGCGTCACGCCGTCGGCCACAAGCCCGCGAATCACCTCCCACATGCGCGCCCTGCTGGTGGGGTCTAGGCCCGTGGTGGGCTCGTCGAGAAACAGCACCGGCGGGCGCGTCACGAGCCCCGCGGCGAGGTCGAGGCGCCGGCGCATCCCGCCGGAGTAGGTCTTCAGCAGCCTGTCGGCCGCGTCCGTGAGGCCGAACTGGGCCAGCAGCTCCCGCGCCCGAGCGGCCGCCGGCGTGCGCCGCAGCCCGCTCAGGCGTCCGATCATCACCAGGTTTTCGCGGCCGCTCATGAGTTCGTCGAGGGTCGCGTCCTGCGCCGTCACGCCGATCTTGCGCTGCACCTCCACCGCTTCGCCCACCACGTCGTGCCCGGCCACGCGGGCACTGCCGGCGTCGGGGAGCGACAGCGTGGTGAGGATGCGCACCGCCGTCGTCTTGCCGGCGCCGTTCGGCCCGAGCACGCCCAGGATCGAACCCGCCGGCACCTCCAGGTCGATCCCGTCCAGCGCCACGGTCGCTCCAAATCGCTTCTCGAGTCCTTGGGCTTCGATCATCAGGTCGGTCATGGCGAGCCATCCTACAGTAACTGAAAAAATAATGCAACTGAAGTTTTTGCTAGGCTGTGGTCATGGCGGATGAGGGGTCCACCGGCACGGACGGCTCGGGCTCGCCGGTGGGCGAGGACCCCTCCGACGGGCTCTCCGACGAGGGTCGGATCAGGCGGCTGCTGGTGCGCGAGCTCGGCGAGGAGCTCGCCGACGCCTTCTTCGTCGCCCGCGAGACACAGGAGCGCTGGGCGCGCCAGCGTTACCCCCATGACGGCCTCCGGGAGCGCAAGAAGCGCCGCACCCGCCAGCAGATCTCGGATGTCGCGACGACCCTGTTCGTGGTGCGCGGCTTCGATCACGTCAAGGTCTCGGAGATCGCCGAGATCGTGGGGGTGTCGGAGAAGACCGTCTACAACTACTTCCCCACCAAGGAGTCGCTCGTATTCGACCGCACCGACGCGACCATCGATCGGCTGGTCGCGGCGCTGCGCGAGCGCCCGCCCGGCGAGTCGCCGACGAGGGCCGTGCTGCGGGCGCTGGGCGAGGACATGGACGACCTCGAAGACCTGCCCGAGGAGATCAACGCGTTCCTGCCGCTGTTCAACGAGATGATCGCCGCCACGCCCGCGCTCCGCGCGGCCTGGCTCGACCTCCAGGGCAAGCTGGTCGAGGTGGCCACCGAGGAGCTGGCGGCGCTCGCGGACGTCAACCCGCGCGACCCCGAGCCGATGGTGGCCGCGAGGGCGATCGTCGCCCTCATGGACCTGTCGTTCTCATCGCGCATGCGTCACCTCGAGCGCGGCCTGCGCGGGCGCGAGCTGCGCGATGCCGTCGTGGACGACCTCGAGCGCGCGGCCAGGCTGCTGGACGCGGGGCTGTGGTCGTTCAACCTGCTCACGCAGAAGGCGCGCACACGCCAGCAGTTGCGCGAGGCGGCCGCCGCGGCCGAGGACGCGCGCCAGCAGGTGTCCGAAGCGCTCAAGCAGGCCCGCGCCGCCTGGCACGAGCTCACCAAGCGCGAGCGGGCAGAGTCGAGACGAGGGCGCGGCGAGATGAGACAGGATGGGCGCAGCGATGCCAGGCGCGCACGCCCGGGCGCACGAGGTGTGCGGGCAGAGGCACGGCGTGAAGCCGCGGAGCTCAAGCGAACCGCCAAGGAGCTCGCCCAGCGGGCGGCCTACGAGGCGTTCCGCCAGACGCTGCGGGAGCGCCACGAGGCGATCCACGCGCGAGGAGAGCGAGGAGCAGCCGACGAGCCAGACGCGGACCCAGCGACCAGCTGGGGGAGCGGAGTGTAGGATTCCAACGAGCATCGCTTGTTTGCGCAAGCGGAATGCCAGTTTGCTTTCTCCCTCGGCCGGACTGGCGAGGGCGGTGCCGGTGGGGGGCAAGCGCGGGCCGGTCTGTAAAGGCCCGCCAACTGAGGAGGGGATCCTATGCAGAATCGAACAGCGCTTCGATCGAGCCCGGAGCGCCGCTGGTCGGCTCGAGCGATCGTCGTCCTGGCTGTCCTTGCGGGCATGGCGCTCGCCCCATCCGCGTCGGCCGCGCCGTCGGGCCTGTCCGCCGGACCTCTGGTGTCGCCGCTGGGATCGCACCCGCCGGAAGTCACGAACGTGGCGCCGGCAACCGGTCCGGTGTCCGGTGGCACAGAAGTGGCCATCGGGGGAGACAACTTCACCGGGGCGACCGCGGTCGACTTCGGCGGCACTCCGGCCACCATCCGCTCGATAACGGCGGGCAGGATCGAGGCGACGGCTCCGCCGGGAAGCCAAGGCACGGTGGATGTGACGGTGACCACGCCGGAAGGCACCAGCGCGACATCCCCGTCGGACCACTTCTCCTACGTGCCCCCCGGCCCCTACATCGTGGAACTCCGGCCGGACGAAAGCGGTGAGGTGGGCGGCAAGCCGGTGAAAATCCTCGGCGCCCATTTCGAAGACGTGACGGAAGTCAGCTTCGGCGGGGAGAGCGCACCCTTCGAAGTGATCACGCCGGAAGGGATCGACACGGTGGCTCCCCCGGGTGACGCCCCCACAGTGGACGTCCGCGTGACGACGGCGGAAGGCATCAGCCCGATCACCCCGGCGGACCACTACCACTACACCAGTCAACCGCCGGAAATATCGGAAGTCCTTCCGGCCGACGGCCCCGCCACGGGACACACCACCGTGCACATCGGCGGAGAAGAGTTCTACGGGGTCACAGGCGTGTACTTCGGTTCGGCGAGCGCGCTCGGCTTCACCGTGAACTCGCCAACTTCGATCACCGCCGAATCTCCGCCGCAGAGCGCCGAAAGGGTGGAAATCACGGTGGAAACGACGTTCGGCCCCAGCCTCGGGAACTTCTGCCGCAAAAACAAGGGCACCAGGAAGAAATGCGTCGTGCGCGACCTCTACGAGTACAAGGAACCGACCGTGGAAAGCCTGAGCCCGAGCAGCGGCCCGACCGCAGGTGGCACCAGCGTGACGATCACCGGCACCGGGTTCGGCCTCGGTGAAAACGAGACCGAATTCACGTTCAACAAGGGCGTGGCCACATCGGTCGTGTGCAGCTCGATCACGTCGTGCACGGCCGTGACCCCGCCGGGGACGGCAGGAACGGCCTTCGTGAAAGTGCTGGTGCACGGCAACAAAGTGGAGCACAGCAAGAAGAACCCCGCGGCCGCGTTCCACTACGAATAGAGGGTCGGCTCAACGAAACGCGTTGATGCCGGTGAGGGCGCCGCCGACCACGAGCGTGTGCACGTCGGCGGCGCCCCGCCGCTAATGTGCTGCAGGTGCCACCCTCGTCGCTGTCCTTGATCGAGTTCCCCGCCGATGATCCCGAGCGCGCCCGACGCTTCTGGGCCGAGCTTCTGGACGTCGAGCTGGAGGCACGCACGAGTTCCGAGGGGGAGGGCTGGCAGACACACTCGGGAGCCCCGGCGGTGGGTGTCCACGCTCGCGGGCGTGGCCCGGGCGATTCCCTGTCGTTGCCCTACTTCGCCGTCAGAGACATCGTCGAGGCGCTCGAGCGAGTCGAGGCGCTCGGTGGGAGCGTTGTCCACCCGGGGGAGCGCTGGGCGATCTGCAAGGACTCCGAGGGAAGCCCGTTCGCGCTGAGCTGCGAATCCCCCGCGGCTCGACTCGGAGGCTAGCTCTACGCCCGAGGGCGAGTCCCGCGGGCCGAACGTCGCATTCCGGCGCCCTGGGCGGACCGCCGCCGCTCAGCGAAACGCCTGGATGCCGGTGAGCGCGCCGCCGATGACGAGCGTGTGCACGTCGGCGGTGCCCTCGTAGGTGACGATCGACTCGAGGTTGTTCATGTGGCGGATGACGGGGTACTCGAGCGTGATGCCGTTGGCGCCGAGCACCTGGCGCGCGTTGCGGGCGACCTCCAGGGCGGCGTTGCAGTTGCCGAGCTTGCCCATCGACACGTGCTCGGGCGCGAGCCTGTGCTCGTCCTTGAGGCGGCCGAGGTGGAGCGCGAGCAGCGTCGCCCGGTTGACCTCGAGCGCCATGTGGGCGAGCTTGTACTGCTGGATCTGGGTGGCGGCGATCGGCCGGCCGAAGGCTATGCGCTCCTTGGAGTAGTCGAGTGCCGCCTCGAAGCACGCGCGGGCGGCGCCGGCGGCCCCCCACACGATGCCGTAGCGGGCCTCGTTCAGGCACGACAAAGGGCCGCGCAGCGAGGAGACCTCCGGCAGCACGGCATCGCCGGGCAGGCGCACGTCGTCGAGCAGCAGCTCGGAGGTGACGGACGCCCGCAGGGAGAGCTTGCGGTGGATGTCCTGGGTGGTGAAGCCCTTGGTGCCGGCGGGCACGAGGAAGCCGCGCACGCCGTCGTCGGTGGTGGCCCACACGACGGCCACGTCGGCGATGGAGCCGTTGGTGATCCACATCTTCTGGCCGTGGAGAACCCAGTCATCGCCGTCGCGCCGGGCGCGGGTGCGCATCGCGCCGGGGTCCGAGCCGGCGTCCGGCTCTGTCAAGCCGAAGCAGCCGATGGCCTCGCCGGCGGCCATCCGCGGCAACCACTGCTCCTTCTGCTCCTCCGAGCCCCACCGCCAGATGGCGTACATGGCGAGCGAGCCCTGCACGGACACGAGCGAGCGCAGCCCGCTGTCGCCGGCCTCGAGCTCCAGGCACGTGAGCCCGTAGGCGGTGGCGGAGGCGCCGGCGCAGCCGTAGCCCTGCAGGTGCATGCCGAGCACGCCGAGCTTGCCGAGCGCGGGGGCCAGCTCGCTCGTCGGAAAGCGCGCCTCCTCGAACCAGTCGCCGACATACGGGAGCACCTGGTCGCGGACGAACGCCCGCACCGTGTCCCGGATGTCGCGCTCCTCGTCCGAGAGCAGATGATCGATGTCGAGGAAGTCCCTGGGGCTGATCCTCGGGGGCGCCGCCGTGCTGCTCGCCATTGCTGTCCTCTCTCCTTGCCGGTTGGGTAGCCGAGGATGTCATATATAGATGGAGGGGTGGCGCGGTGGCACGCCCGCGGATGCGGTCCGTGAGCGAGCCGTGTCCTGACTCGGGACGGCCGTCGGAGCAAGCAGGGAGATGGACTCGTCCCCCATCTATCCTCCTACCGAGGTAGTAGACTTTGGCGTCATGCCACGCGGACGCCCGTCGCCCAAGGTCGCGATCACCGTCGATCCGGACGTGTACGAGGGTGTCCTGGCGGCCGCCGAGGATGCTGGCTTGAGCGTATCGGCCTGGATGACCGCCGCCGCCAGAGAGGCATTGCTGATCGAAGATGGACTGCGCGCGGTCGCCGAATTCGAGGAGGAAAGCGGCGCCTTCACCGATGCAGAGCGCGAGGCCGCCCGCCGGCGAGTGGACGCCATGCTGACCCGCTCACCCACGCCGGCGTCCGAGTGAGCGTCGTCTACGACGCGGGCGCGCTCATTGCTGCCGACCGCGGCGAGCGGCAGATCTGGGCCGACCACGAGGCGCTGATGAGGCGCGGCTTCGTACCCTGGACGACCGCGCCCGTCGTAGCACAGGTCAGCCGCTCGCCCGAACAGGCACGCCTGCGGCGCTTCCTACGCAGTTGCCACGTGGCGGCCTTCGACCCGAGCGAAGCCCACGCGGTGGGCGCGCTTCTCGGCAAGACGAGCGCAGCCGACGTGGTGGACGCGCATGTGGTCATCACCGCCGCCGCACGAGCCGCAACGGTGCTGACCTCGGATCCCCGTGATCTGCGACGCCTCTCCGATCGGCTTCCCACACCGATCCCGGTGGAGCGCGTGTGATGGGCGCTCCAGACCTGCCGGCCCCCTTCGTCCACGAGCTGCGCGTCCGCTACGGCGAGTGCGACCCGCAGGGGATCGTGTTCAACGCCAACTACCTGCTGTACTTCGACGTGGTCTTCACCGAGCTCTGGCGCGCCGGCGTGGGACCGTGGCAGGAGATGGTCGAGCGCGGCTTCGACGCGGTGGTGGCCGAGGCCAACGTGCGCTTCCACGCCCCCGCCCGCTACGACGACATCCTGCACCTGCGAGCGCACATCGCGCGCCTGGGAGAGACGTCGATCACGACGGAGATCGACGTCCTGCGCGAGGAGCAGCTGCTGGTGGCCGGCCGGCTGCGCCACGTGTGCGTATCCACCGAGAGCTGGCAGAAGACCGAGCTGCCCGAGTGGATTCGCGCGGGGCTGGGGCGCTTCATGGTCGAGAGCCCCGGATAGCGTTGCGACCCCCTCATCGTGTGCTCCCTTGGCCGTGACGCGGCCTGCGCGCTGGCGCAGGATGGACGTTCGTCCGCCTCCCAATCTATACTAAATCGATTGACTTTATGAGACTTACGTCGCTCTTCACTTTCCCCGACCCGGTCAACGAGGTGTCCGCGCGCCTGGTGGCCGCCGGCGTGGTGTTGATGAGCGCGCTCGCGATCGTGCTCGAGCAGCCGTGGCTGACCGCCGTGATCGCGTACGGGTTCCTCGCCCGCGTCCTCACCGGGCCCACGCTCAGCCCCCTCGGGCAGCTCGTCACACGCGTGATCACACCGCGGCTGCCCGTGGCGCCACGACCGGTGCCCGGCCCGCCCAAGCGCTTCGCCCAGGGCATCGGCGCAACGCTGTCGCTCGCCGCCGCCGCGCTCGCCCTCGGCGCCGGCCTGACCACAGCCGCGTACATCCTCCTCGGCCTCCTGATCGCCGCCGCCACGCTCGAGTCCGCGTTCGGCCTGTGCCTCGGCTGCAGGGCGTTCGCTCTGCTGATGCGGGTCGGGCTGATACCGGCTGAGGTGTGCGGGCGGTGTGCGAACATCGCCCTCGAAGCGCCCGACAGGGCCTGAGCGAGGGCCCGCGAGCGAGCGCACGCCCGATGCTGTTCAAGCAGATCACCCACGACGACCTCGGCTGCGCCTCCTATCTGATCGGCGACGAGCACGCCGGTGTGGCCGCCGTCGTGGACCCGCGCTTCGAGATCGACGAGTACCTCGAGCTCGCCCGCTACCGCGGTGTGAACATCGCCCACGTGCTCGAGACCCACAACCACGCCGACCACGTCTCCGGACACGGTCGCCTGTTCGCGGCCACCGGCGCGCGCATCCACGTCCACCGCGCGGCCGCCCCCGCCTACGCCCACGAGCCCTTCGACGACGGCTGGGAGCTGGAGCTCGGCTCGCTCACCGTTCGCGCGCTCCACACCCCCGGACACCGCCCCGAGCACACGGCGTTCCTGCTGATCGACACCAGCCGCGGCCCCGAGCCGTGGGCGGTGCTCAGCGGCGACAGCCTGTTCGTCGGCGACGTCGCACGCACCGACCTGGCCGTCGAGACCTCGGCCGGCGCCTCCCAGATCTTCTCCTCCGTGCACGACAAGCTGCTGACGCTCCCCGACGCCTGCGAGCTGTGGCCCGCCCACCTCGGGGGATCGATGTGCGGCGGGCCGGGCATGAACGCCAAGATCTGCTCGACCATCGGCTTCGAGCGGCAGCACAACCCCACGCTCGCGATCGCCGACGAGGCCGAGTTCGTGGCCCAGGCGATCGCCAGGCTCGGCCCCCAGCCCCCGAACTTCGAGCGCATCGTGGCCCTCAACCGCGGACCGCTCGTGACCACCGGCGTGGAGGTGCCCGCGCTCTACCCCCACCAGATCGAGCTCAAGCGCGACGAGGGAGCGCTGCTGGTGGACGTCAGGACGGACCTGCAGTTCGACGACGTCCACATCCACGGCTCCATCTGCATACCGTCCTTCAGCGCGGGCTTCGGATCGAAGCTCGCGTGGATCGCCGACCACGAGCAGGAGGTCGTGTTCATCGGCCGCGACGACGCCGACGGGCGCCGCGCCGCCAAGCTCGCGCTCGCCGTCGGAGTGCGAAACATCGCCGGCCTGCTCGCCGGCGGCATGACCAACTGGCGCCAGGAACGCCACCCCGCCGAGCACACCGAGCGCGTGGCCGCCCAGGACCTCGTCGGCTGGCTCGCACAGGAGCCCGGCCTGCAGCTGCTCGACGTGCGCGAGCAGCACGAGTGGGACGCCGGGCACGTTCCCGGCTCGCTGTTCACCCCCTGGCACGACATCCGCCGGATACCCGATGGGCTCGATCCCACCCGTCCCATAGCCGTCATCTGCGCCGCCGGCGCGAGGGCGGCCACCGCCGCGAGCCTGCTCAAGCATCACGGCGCCCGGGACGTCATGCACGTGGTCGACGGCGGCGTTCCCGCACTCGCCGGGCACGGTCTGCAGTTGCAGCCGGGTTGACCAGCCCTCCCACGCCGAGCAGGCGAAGGCTTGATATCTACGCATCCCGAACTAAGGCTTGACATTGCTCAGTGATCTGATAGGCTTTCTGCACTATGCAGGGGCAACGGGCCAGGGCCAGTCGCGCGGACAGAGGGTGATCCTCCTGCTGCTCATCGCTCCCGTATGGCTCGTTGCGCTGTGGGTGGTAGGCGGCCTGTGCCTGGCTGCCCGCGCCGGCGACCGCATGCCCGCGCCGGTCGAGGACTCATACGTGCTCGAGCACACCCGCCAGGGCGACCCGCTCGCGCAGCGCGAGCGGGCGGACGAGCAATGGCAGCCGCACGCACCCGCGGTGGCGGCCGGCCGCAGAGCCGCCTGAGCCGAGCGCGCGCTGCTATCGCCGGTACTGCCCTGCTGCTCGCCGGGTCCGCGGGCGCGGGTCCGGGCCGGGCGCGGCCGGGCGGGTCCGGGCCGGCCTACCGCCCGGCGGCGCGCCGGTAGCGCGCGACCGCCAGCGGAGCGAACACGGCCATGATCACGAACACCCACACGAACGCCTCCCACACGCTGCTCGAGTCGGGGGCGCCCAGCCACAGGTAGCGCATCGCGTTGACCACGATCGTGAACGGGTTGACTTCGGCGAACGCCTTCAGCACCGCGGGCATGGACTGGACGGGCACGAACGCCGAGGAGATGAACGTCAGCGGGAAGACCGCGATGAAGCCGACCGAGTTGGCCGACTCGGGCGAGGACACGAGCAGGCCGACGAACGCGAAGAACCACGAGAAGGCGTAGCCGAACAGCAGCAGCAGCGCGAGGCCGGCGATGGCGTCCAAGGCGCTCGTGTGGAAGGCGAAGCCGATGATCAAGCCGGTGACGAGCAGGATCGTGATCGACAGCGCGTTGGTCACGACGTCCGACAGCGTACGACCGGCGAGCACGGCCGCACGCGCCATGGGAAGCGAGCGGAAGCGGTCGATCAGGCCCTTGTGGACGTCCTCGTTGAGGCCGATGGCGGTGACGAAGCCGCCGAACGCGATGTTCTGCACGATGATCCCCGGGACCAGGAAGTCGACGTACGAGTAGCCGGGCGTGCTGATCGCACCGCCGAACACGTAGCGGAACAGCAGCAGGAACATGATCGGCTGCACCGTGAACGCCAGCAGCAGCTCGGGTGCGCGCGGCAGGCGGATGAGGTTCCGCTCGGCGACGATCATGGTGTCGGTCACCAGGCGTCTCATGCGCCCTGCTCGCGCTCGTCGGAGCCATCCTCAGCGGCGTGGCCGGTGAGCGCCAGGAACACGTCGTCGAGCGTCGGTCGGCGCAGCGCCAGGTCGTCCACCCCCACCCCCGCCTCGCTCAGGCGGTGCACCGCCTCCACGATGCTGCCGCTGCGCTCGCGGACGCTCAGTTTGACCACGTTGCCGTCGGCGTCCGGCGTGTCGTCTGACATCGGCGCCAGCGCCCTCACGGCCGCCGCGGACTCGGCCCCGTCGTCGAGGCTCACCTCGAGGCGCTCGCCGCCCACGCGGTCCTTGAGCTGATCGGAGGTGCCCTCGGCGATCAGCCGGCCGTGGTCGATGACGGCGATCGTGTTGGCCAGCCGGTCGGCCTCGTCGAGATACTGGGTCGTCAGCAGCACGGTGGTGCCTTCGGCCACGAGCTCCTCGATCACCTGCCACAGGCTCAGCCGGCTGCGCGGGTCCAGGCCCGTGGTCGGCTCGTCGAGGAACAGCACGGGCGGCTTGGCCACGAGCGCGGCGGCGAGGTCGAGACGTCGGCGCATGCCACCGGAGTAGGTCTTGGCGGGACGTCCGGCCGCCTCCACCAGGTCGAAGCGCTCGAGCAGCTCCCTGCCGCGGGCCTTGGCCACGGCCCGTGGCTGCCCGTACAGGCGGCCGACCATCGTCAGGTTCTCGAGCCCCGTGAGGTTCTCGTCGATCGCCGCATACTGGCCCGCGAGCCCGATCCGCTCGCGCAGCGTGGCGGCGTCGCGGACGACGTCGCAGCCGAGCACCCGCGCCGTGCCGGCGTCGGGCGTGAGCAGCGTGGTGAGCACGCGCACCAGCGTGGTCTTGCCCGCGCCGTTCGGGCCGAGCAGCCCGAGGACCGTCCCGCGCACGACCTCCAGATCGACGCCCGCGAGCGCCTCCACGGTGCCGTAGGACTTGTACACGCCCTCGACCGTGATGGCGGGCTCGCCGGCCCCCGGGGAGGCCGCCTGAGCCACCGTCGAATATGCGTCCTGCGCCGAGTGCACGCTCCTACAGTAGGAGCCTCCGCGGCCGGGCCTCCGCGGAGTGGGGGCAGAACTGCGAGCCGGCGTTGCTCGTGATCTTGTGCAGGACGGCGTCGCAGATGCCGATCTTGCCGATGTCGTGCAGGAGGGCGACGCTCTCGAGATCACGCAGCGCCCGCTCGTCCAGCCCCAGCCCACGGGCCGACGGCAAAGCCGGGATCGCTGAGCGAGGAGGAGTGGGCGGAAATGTACCGTCACCTCGGGGAGAGCGCCAACGACACAACCGCCTGGGAGTGGTCCTCGGTGTAGCCGTCGCGGGCGTGCAACGCCGACAGCAGCGCGCCGACGTTCGAGGCTTTCAGCGCCAGCCCATGCGCCTCGGCCTCGCCCTCGAGCGCAACCGTGCCGCGGTCCGCGCTCGCGAGCTTCGGCCGCCCCAGCCGCTCGCGCTCACCCGCAGCGCCAGCCTCCCGCCCGCCAGGCGCACCGCCTCGCGCTGGGCGTCCCCATGCGCACCGCGAGCGTCATCGCCTGCTCGGGACCGCCGATGCTCGGACACACCACCAGGAACTCGTCGCCCCCGATACGCCCGACAACGTCCCCCTCGCGCACCATCCCCTATAGCCGCCGGGCGAGCACAAGAGCGTCTCCGCGCTCTGGGCCGTAGCCGACGCGGGCACCCAGGCGCGGATCGTGCAAGCGCACCACACGGCAATCGACGAGGTGCTTGCGCTGATGGAGCGCGAGGTTGCAGCCACCAGGGTCGGGCACAACGGCGTTGCGCAAGTCGCCACCCGCGGGCTATTCGCAACCTGCTACGACCACCACGACTCGCGCGCCAGCGACCCGCAACTGCACACCCACGTCGTGATCGCGAACAAGGTGCAAGGGCAGGACGGCAAGTGGCGCGCGCTGGGACGGCCGGCCGATGCACGCCGCCGTGGTTGCGCTATCCGAGCATTACAACGCTCTGCTCGCCGACCAGCTCACTCGCAGTCTCGGCGTTGCGTTCGAGCAACGCAACCGCGGAGCCGATCGCAACCCCGCATGGGAGATCGCCGACGTGCCCGGCAGGACACCCCACCTGGGCAGAGCACCTGCTCGCCGCCGGCGAGCCCTCGCCGCTCATCCGCGCGAAGGGCGTGACGCTCGACGAGGTCGCCCAGGTCGTCGTCGAGCAGGTGCAGGCCAAGCGCTCGACGTGGGGGAGATGGAACCTCTACGCGCAGGCAGCGCGGCAGACGATGGGCCTACGATTCGCCACCACCACCGACCGCCACACGCTCGTCGGACTGATCGCCGACGCCGCCGAGGCCGCGTCGCTGCGACTCACCCCGCCCGAGCTGACCGTTGCGCCGGCCGCGTTCACCCGCGCGGACGGCTCCGGCGTGTTTCGTCCCCGCCACGCGACCCTCCACACCGCCGCGGCGCTGCTGGCCGCCGAGGACCGACTGCTCGACCTCGCCCGCACACCGACCGGCCCGGCGCTCGACCCCACAGTCCTCGTCGATCTCGCCGCCGGCGCCAAGTGGGTTCACGAGCACACCCACGATCGCTGGAACCTCGCTCCAGGGCAGTTGGTGATCGTCGATGAGGCGTCCTTGGCGGGCACCGCAACGCTTGAGCTGCTCGCCACCCACGCCGCCCAAGCCGGCGCGAAGGTCCTGCTGGCCGGCGACTGGGCACAGCTCGCGGCGATCGACGCGGGCGGCGCGTTCGGGATGCTCGTCCGCCACCGCAACAACCAGCCCGACAGTGACCCGGCGCCGGAGCTCACCGACGTCCGCCGCTTCCAAAGCGAGTGGGAGAAGGCCGCCTCGCTGCGCCTGCGCCAAGGCGACACCGACGTGATCGACCTCTACGACCAGCACGGCCGCATCCTCGACGGCGAGCACGAGGAGATCCTCGACGCCGCCTACCACGCCTGGCAAGCCGACACCACCGCAGGACTCGCCAGCATCCTGATCGCCGAGACCAGCGAGACCGTGACCGCCCTGAACAACCGCGCACGAGCCGACCGAGTGCTCGCCGGGCAGGTCAGCCCAGGCGGCGTGGGCCTCCACGACGGCACCGTCGCCGGCCAAGACGACAGCATCGTCACTCGTCAGAACGACCGGCGGCTCAGCACCGGCAAGGGCTGGGTAAAGAACGGCGACCAATGGACCGTCCTTCACGCCCACGCCGATGGCAGCCTGACCGTCCGCCGGCCCGGCGCCCGCGGGCGGCGGGGAAGGGTCACACTCCCCGCCCGCTACGTCGCCGAGCACGTCGAGCTCGGCTACGCGATCACCGCCCACCGAGCCCAGGGCGCGACCGTCGACAGCGCGCACCTGCTCGTCCACTCCTCCTCGATGACCAGAGAGGCGTTCTACGTCGCCATGACCCGCGGCAGGCAGACCAACACAGCGTATGTCGCAACCGACGAGGCGCACCTGGAGGCCCACCAGCACACCCCCGGCTTCCACGCCGGGCACCTCACGGCACGCAGCATCCTCTACGGCGTCCTGCAACACGAGGGCGCCGAACGCTCCGCGCACGAGACGATCGCCGCCGAGCAAGACGCCTGGACGAGTATCGGCCAGCTCGCCGCCGAATACGAGACGATCGCCCAAGCCGCCCAACACGACCGATTCGCCGCCACCGTCTACAGCAGCGGCCCTGACGCTGAGCAGGTTCAGGCGATCACCAGCGGGGAATCATTCGGCTCGCTCGTGGCGCAACTCCGTCGTATGGAGGCCGACGGACACGAGCCGGACTGGAGCCTTGCTCGGGTGCTGCAGGCCGGCGCGCTCGACGGGGCCGAAGACCCCACCGCCGTCCTTCAAGCCCGCCTCACAAAGCTCACCGCTGCACACGCCGGCGGCGCCCGACCACGCCGCCGCGCCCGCTACCTCGCCGGGCTCATCCCCCAAGCCACCGGACCGATGCCCGCCGAAATGCGCCAGACGCTGAGCGAACTCGGCCACCTGATCGAACAACGCGCCGACACGCTCACCGAACACGCAGTCCAACAGAACCAGCCGTGGGTAGCGAGTCTCGGCCCGACGCCGAGCGACCCGGCGCGACGTGCCGCCTGGCAACAGCAGATCCGGACCATCGGCGCATATCGGGACCGCTACCGCCTCAGCGGAACCGACCCGCTCGGCCAAGCGCCGAGCAGCCAGGGCCAGCGCGTCGACCACCAGCACGCCGCGCTCGCCGCCCGCCGAGCCCAAGCCGCGGCTACCCAGAGCGTCGCGCGCCAGCGCACGCGAGAGCAGCAAATCGACACCGGCCGCGACCTCGGCCGATAGCCCTCAAGCCCAGCATCCCTCCACGGTCACTCCGGCCTTCACGCCGCGCGTGACGGCCGTGGACTGCTTGCGGTGGAACTCGGTCGGTGAGACGCCGTAGCAGGCGTGGAAGCAACGGCTGGCGTAGTTGGCATCCGTCCAGCCGACCGACCGCGCCACCGCGGCGATCGACAGGTCCGTGCAGCACAACAGCCGAGCCATCTGCTCGGCGCGCATCTGCCGCAGGCAGGCCATCGGGCTGACACCGACCGTAGCGTCAAACGCTCTCACAAGCTGGGAGCGCGAGAGGTGAACCTCCTGCGCGAGCAAGCTGAGTGTCCACGGCTCACCCAGGCACTGTCGCAGCACGCCAACCGCAACGACAACATGGCCCCTGATGACACCATGCGCCGCCATGCTCGCCGGCATCAGCACTGCCCCGCCGTGTGCTCGCAGATGGTCCATCCTCTCCCCGGTTACCCAAACAACCGGGCCGATCGACTGGGGTTATCCCTAGCCGTGACCCCAGCATTTTCACTTCCCCCGACCGTTGGACGCTGGCCGGTGTAGAGATGCCACCAGCGTTCGCCGGACAAGTGGTCGGCGGTGCGTCGGCCGGGACGCCTGAGCGCGAGCCGCACGGCCGCGGCAAGCCCGCCAAGCGCGACGGCACCGCCAGCAATCGAGGCCGTCGGTCCGCCAAGGCAGGTGACGCCAAGCCGCCAAGCAGGCCAAAGGTCGAGCCGACTCCGGCAGCGAAGGCCGATCGGCTGAAAGCGGGCGGACTCGAGCCGATCGTGCTCGACTACCTCGCGCAGAACGCGGACAGCGGCCCGCACGGTCCGGCGGCGGTCGCGAAGGCGATCAACCGCTCATCGGGCGCGGTCGCGAACTGCCTCAAGCGGCTCGCCGCCTCCAACCAGGCGCAGCAGGTCAGCGACAAGCCCCTTCGCTACGACAAGCTCGCGGCCTGACCTCGACAAAAGAGAGGCAGCGGCCTGGCGAGTCCCCTCGCCCCGCAGGTCGGGGCGAGGGGACTCGCGGAGCGCCTGGCTGCCGCATCGACCAGCGGGGCTGCGGCACAGTTACCCTGCCGCTACCATCGATGCGAGGCGAGCGAGGAACGACTGCAGTGTGCTCAGTCCTCCCCGGTCCAAAAGACCGAGCTCGTCGGATGTGAGGGCCTCGCGAAGCCGGCCCCGCTTGCGAACAGGCTTCCGGAGCTGCACCGCGACCGAGTAGGAGTGCGAAACCGGCCTTGAGCCACCCGTAGCACGGAAGCTGAGCAGCGCGGTAAGCGGCAGTCCTAGGCCTCGCTTGAGCGCGTTCTCGAGCGCCGTTCGCGCGGCCTTGCTGGGAGTGATGGCGAAGGTCGCGCTACCGGCAGTGGCTATCGCCTTGCTCCCCTTGCCGAAGACTATGCTCGCCGGTCGGCAGCGGCCCCGCAGGATGATCTGCCCCATCTTGCGGCGTGCTCGCCTCGCCGTCTTCGCTGCAACCGCGAGTGCGCCATTACGCAGGCTCGAAGACCAGCTGAGCAACCCAGGATCTGTGACGGATACGGTGAACGTGACGGCTCCCGTGTGCGGGTTCACCCGTGGCCGGCCCTTGAGCGTGAATTCGCTGCTCGGCAGGGTGTTCGCACCACCTTTTGATTCGGGGCCAGAGCCGGGCTTGGGCGTCACGTAGGTGAAGCGATCCGCGGGTCCAATGGCGCTCGTGCCGGCAGCGTTGGTCACGGTCACTTCGACCGTTCCAGAGCCAGCGGGACTGACGACCTCGACCCGGGACGAGAACTGTTCGCATTTGACGTCGGTCGCGGCGGCGCCCCCGAACGTGACATTGCTCGTGCCGCAGCCCGGGGCAGGTGGCGTCCCCAAGCCTCCGCTTTCGTGCGTCAGCAGATATTCCCCGGTAATCGTCACCGTCGTCCCGCCGCCGGGTGGGCCTTCCGTGGGTTCGATCTTTGAGATGACGGGCGGCAGGACGTATGTGAAGTGAGCGAAGATCGATTCTTGGCTGACGCCGAGCGGCGTTCTGACGGTGATGGGCACAGTGCCGCTGCCGCCCGGGGCCACGGCCTCGATTTCTGTCGCTGACCTGACTTCAAAGCTGATTGCCGGCGTTTCCCCGAACCGGACTTCCTCTATGTTGGACAGCCGTTCGCCCCTGATCGTGACGTTGGTCCCCGCCGCGACTGGCCCTTCGTTCGGCGTGATGCTCGTAAGCCTCGGTTCGGGAACGTAAGTGAAGCGATCCGACGCGCCGGTGGCGCTCGTCCCTTCTGGGGTGCTGACCGTGATATCGACCGTACCCTCGCCCCCGGGGCTATAGGCCGCGATTTCGGTCGATGAGACGGTTTCGAAGCGAGCGGACTGTTCTCCGAACTTGACTTCTCCCACGTCTTCCAGGTAGGCACCCTTGATTTTGACTGCGGTCGCGCCGCTCATGAAGCCTTCGGCGGGTTCGACCTTTGTGACTGTGGGCGCATGGTCGTAGTAGGTGAATCGATCGGCCGGAGTGGTTGCGCTCGTGCCTGCCCCCGTAGTCACGGTGACGTCAAGTGTGCCGGTGCCCACAGGGCTCACGGCTCTAACTTCTGTCGGGGACACCACTTCGACGTGGGTTGCCGGAGCAACTCCAAACTTGACTTCGTTCGTGCCTTCGAGGTGTTCACCGGTGATCGTCACCGAGGTCCCTCCTCTTGGGGGACCTTCCGCGGGTTCGATCTTTGTGACCGTCGGTTCGGCGGTGAAGGTGAACTGAGCGGCTGGAGTCGGCGTACTCGTGCCTTCGAGGGTCGTGACTGTCACGGCCGTGGCGCCCGTACCGGCCGGGGCAGTCGCTGTCAGTTCAGTTGGCGAGTCGACATGGACGCTGCGGGCTTCGGCAGCGCCGAAGTGGACAGCACTGGCACCGCTGAGGAAGAGGCCTGAGATCGTGACCGACGCTCCGCCCGCGACCGGGCCATTGTCGGGTGTGAGTCCAGTGACGATCGGTGGCGCGCTGTACTGGTTGGTGGGGTACACCCATGCCCGCCCCGTCCCGACGTGCCAGGTGGGGCCGCCGATCAGGGCGGCGTTGCCGGCGGCGGACAGCGCGGCGGCTGCGCCGAAGCTCGGGTCGAACTCGCCCTCGTAGGGGCCGATGATCTCTGGACCCTGTTGGGTCCAGGTCGAGCCGGAGCGCGCGAACATCCATGCGTCTCCGCCCCCTTCGCCGTTGCCAGCGCCGATCAGCGCGAGGTTTCCGTCGGCGGAGAGCGCGACGCTCCCGCCGCCTCCGGAGAATTCGCCGAGCTCGGTGAGTGCTTCGCCCTGCTGGGTCCAGGTGGACCCCGAACGCGTGAACACCCAGGCCACACTGCCTTCTTCACCCTTGCCCCCGATCAGCGCGGTTTCCCCCGTGGCGGAGAGCGCCATGCTCCAGCCGAATTCGCCATTGCTGCCTCGGCCGGTGAGCGGCGGCCCGTCCTGGGTCCACGTCGAGCCCGAGCGACTGTAGGCCCACACCCAGCCCGAGCGGCCGATCAGCGCGGTCTCGCCGTCGGCGGAGAGCGCAAGGCTCCCGTCCCCGCCGGCGTCGAGTTCTGTGTCCTCGCTCCAGTTGGCCCCTGAGCGGGTGAAGACGAGGGTTCTACCACCGCTTGCTACGGGTTTGTTGCAGCCGATCAGGGCGGTGTTGCCGTCGGCGGAGAGCGCCACCCTGCCGCCGTCGCACTGTTCGCTGTTTTTTGTGTAGAGCGCGGCCTGCTCGCTCCAGGTGGACCCCGAGCGTGTGTAGACGAGCGCCGCGGGCATGCCGGGTTCGTCGCCTTCGCCGACACCGATCAGGACGGTGTTGCCGTCCTCGGACAGCGTTGAGCTGTTGCCGTAGATTGGGATTGTGCTTCCGTCGGGGAGCGTGTCGGCGGCGAGCTTTGCCTGCACGGTCCAGGTGCTGCCCGTGCGGGTGAGGATCGTCGGCCCGCTGTGCTGGCCGATCAGCGCGGTGTTGCCTTCGCCGGATAGCGCGAGGCTACCGCCGATGCTGCTGTTTTCTTCTGTTTGGAAGCCTTCGCCGAACTCGGTCCCGGGCTGGATCAGCGGTGATTGTGAGGGGTAGTAGACGAACTGATCGGCGGCGCTGGTCGCGCTCGTGCCGGCTGGGGTGGTGACCGTCACATCGACCGTGCCGCCCCCTGGGGGAGCGACCACCAGGAGCGTGCTTTCCGACTGCACTTCGTAGCTGGCGGCGTTGGTCGAGCCGAACTTCACCGCGGTGACCGCGTCGAAGTTGGTGCCGGTGATCGTCACGGGCACGCCCCCGAACGACGGGCCGGTGGCGGGCGCTACGCCCGTGACCGTCGGGCTGGCTGTCGTGAACGTCCTGTCCTCGGAGGCGACCGTTCCCGCGCTGTTCGTGGCGAGCAGCCGGTAGTGGTAGACGGTGGCGGGCGATAGACCTCCGATCGCCTCGCTGACCGTCTTGATCGCGGTGCCCGATCCCGCCGGCGCATCCGGCACCGGGATGTCGGTCCCGTAGGACGTGGTGGTGCCGTATTCGAAGCGGTAGCTCGTTTCCAGGCCGTTGGGATCGAGCACCCCGTTCAGCGTACCGGTGGTTTCCGTCACGTCGCTTGCCGTTTCGCCGCGGGCGGAGGGCGCCTGCCCAGCGGATGCGACCGGGCCGTCGGGGGTGCCGTTGCCCGTCGGCCCGTCATAGCCGGCCTGCGCGTGGCAGAGATATTCGTCTTCGGTGGGCGGCGTGCATTCGCCGTTGGCGCCGGCGGTTACGTCAAACAGTGAGCCCGCGTGTTGGTAGAAGGCGTCCGCGGTCGGCGCGAGACCGGCGGCTTCGCTGGCGTGCGCCTCGATGCCAGCCACCAGCGGCGAACTCACGCTCGTACCGCAGACGTTCAGCCACCCTTCGCCGTCTTCTTCGGGGTACGGTTCTTCGAAGTCGCCATAGACGCTGTAGACGGAAACGGGCGTTTCGCAGGACGCGACAGCCGCCGTGTCGTTGTCCGTGCGGTGCGCGCAGCCCGCGTCGGTCTGCCATGTCGGCTTGATCTGAGCCACGCTGCAGCCGCTGCCCGTTTCCGGCCATACTTCCTCAGACCAGCCGCGCCCCCCCGACGCCCTCCTCAGGCTGGTGCCACCGGCAGCGATCACGTACGGCAGCGTCGCCGGGAAATTCGGCGAGTCGCCTTCTTCCAGACCACCGTTCTTGTTGGTGAGCAGCTCGTTGTGATCGTCATAACCGGTATCGCCCGACGCCACGGTAATCACGACTCCTGGATGGTCATAGTCGCCGGCAACGGCCTGGCAGTCAACCTGGGCGCAGTCCTGTTCAGGCCCCCCGTAGCTGTTGGATATCTCGGTCGCGCCGAGCCTCGCGGCCGTGTTCACGGCTTCGCCCAGGTCCGCGAGCGTTTCGCCGGAGGCCTCGACCAGCATGATGTGGCATCCCGGGCACGCCGCCGAGGCCATGTCGAGATCGAGCGCCGTCTCGGTGATCCATCCTTCCCGCCACCTGGGTAGGGGATAGTTGCCTTCTTCGCCGTGCGCGTTGACCTTCCTGAAGCAGCCGTCCGCTTTCGTGCACGCGGGCAGCCCGTAGCGTTCGCGGTACTTCGCGAGGTTCGCTTCGGCCGCTTCATAGCCATAGGCGTCAATCAACGCGATCGTCTGCGAGGACCCACCCGAGACCGGGATGTCATACGCCGACTCCAAGTCCTGTGGGTCCAACCCTCCGTCTTCGCCGCTGCCTTCTAGCAGCGGCCCGCCCGCCGGCAGCGCGTAGTGACCCGACCTCCTGATCGCGGGCGGGTCGATGATCGCTTCGCATGGCCCTTCCGGACACGCCCAATGGGGTTCTGTCTTCGAGGCCGTCTGGACACCGTCCGCCGGGAGAGCTTGCGCTCCCGCGTGACCAACGGGCACTCCACCTACTGCGGCTGGGGGCAGGAGCAGGCGTTCGTTGCCCACCTGGGCGCCCGCGACAGCGATCGTGCGCTCCGGCAGCCGGGTAGACGTCTCCTTCTTGCTAGCCGTCCCCGCCGAGACACGCGACGCCGCCGACGCCGATGTTGCCAGCATGGGCGCGGCGAGCGCCGCCATGATCACAGCTGCCCGGCATCGCCGCATAAGCTCATCGGCCCTCCAACGCGAGTTTCTTGTGTATACGGTAGCAGGCTCAGCCAGCGTATTCCATCCGTAAGAATCGTATCGTGATCGTGGCGCTCACCGTGTGGGTGTGGGGTCAGCGTCGCCACACCTGCACGCGGCTGTTTTCGCTGTCGGCGACGTACATGTCTCCATCCGCGGCCACGGCGATGCCGCGAGGGCTCGCGAACTCGCCGCCTTTGCTGCCCGCGGAACCCCACCGCGTGATGTATTTCCCTTCCGAGGAGAACTCCTGCACACGATCGTTGTCCGTGTCGGTGACGTACACGTCGCCCCACGGGTCAACGGTCACGTTGGTCGGGCGGGAGAACTGTCCGTTGCCATTGCCTTCTGAGCCCCACTGCGTGATGTATTCTCCCTTTTCGCTGAACTCTTGCACACGGTCGTTGTCTTTGTCCGCGACGTACACATTCCCATTCGGGGCGACAGCCACACCCGATGGGCTGCTGAACTGCCCATTGCCGCTACCCCAGATGCCCGCCTGACAGTTGCTCGTGCAAATCTCGAATTCGTCTTTGCCGTTGGTCACACCCCAGCCTATAGCCTCAACAAAAACCCCAAAAGCAGAGAGCTCCTGGATCCGATGATTTCCTTCATCGGCGACATAGATGTCCCCGTTCGACGCGGCCGAGACACCGTGCGGGGATCTGAACTGGCCATCCCCCGTACCTTCAGACCCCCACGTCGTGATGAATTGACCTCTTGCAGAGAACTCCTGTACGCGCGGGTCGCCTTCTTCCGCGACGTACACCACTCCGTTCGGGGCTACGGCGATGCCGTGCAGCGCTGCGAACTGCCCGTCTCCTCTGCCTTCAGAGCCCCACTGAGCCAGGTATTCACCGGTCGTGGAGAACTCCTGCACGCGATGATTTCCTTCATCGGTGACATACACATCACCGTTCGGACCGACGGCGACACCCCACGGGCCACCTTCAGAACCCCACGGGCTAGTACGGAAACCGAACTGCCCGTTTTCGGTACCCGCAGAACCGAAGCTCAGATCATAGGTCAGCGATCCGGACGGCTGGGCGAAGGCCTCGATTCGGTTGTTGTCCCTGTCGACCACGTATACGATTCCGCTCGAGGCGACCGCTACATCGGACGGGCCGCTGAACTCACCGGGTTCTGTGCCTCCAGACCCCCATGTCGTGACGAACCCACCCGTCGGCGAGAACTCCTCGACGCGGTTGTTGCCTTCATCGGCGACATAGATGTCCCCGTTCGACGCGGCCGAGACACCGTGCGGGGATCTGAACTGGCCATTCCCGGTGCCTTCAGACCCCCACGTCGTGATGAATTTGCCTTCCGGGGAAAACTCCTGCACTCGCGGGTTGCCTTCTTCGGCGACATACACATTGCCATCCGGGGCGACGGCGATACCATGCAATGCAGCAAATTCACCGTTTCCTCTACCTTCAGAACCCCACTTCCTCTTGAATTCCATTTCCGTCGCACCCTTCGGAGCGAACACCTGCACGTCATGGTTCGCTTCGTCGGCCACATACACTTCCCCGTTCGGGGCGACAGCCACACCATCCGGTCCTTCCCAACCCCAAACAGATTTATGCCCGAACTGCCCGTTCCCACCACCTTCAGAACCAAACTGCCTCATGTATTTACCTTCCGAGGAAAACTCCTGCACCCGCTCGTTCTCGGCGTCCACGACGTATACGTCCCCTTTTTCTTCGCCACTCGCGACGACCGCGACCCCACGCGGCGACTCGAACTGGCCGTTGCCCGTACCCGCCGAACCCCAGACCCTGATGAATTCTCCCGTCGGCGAGAACTCCTCCACACGATCATTACTCGTGTCAGACACATACACATCACCACTCGGCGCAACCGCACCATCCTGCGGATGGGAAAGTTCACCATTACCATTACCCACAGAGCCAAACGACCGTTCATAAGCAGGCGACGGCTGGGCGAAGGCCTCGATTCGGTTGCTGTCCCTGTCAACCACGTATACGATTCCGCTCGAGGCGACCGCTACATCGGACGGGCCGCTGAACTCACCGGGCTCTGTGCCTCCAGACCCCCATGTCGTGACGAACCCACCCGTCGGCGAGAACTCCTCGACGCGGTTGTTGCCTTCATCGGCGACATAGATGTCCCCGTTCGACGCGGCCGAGACACCGTGCGGGGATCTGAACTGGCCATTCCCGGTGCCTTCAGACCCCCACGTCGTGATGAATTTGCCTTCCGGGGAAAACTCCTGCACTCGCGGGTTGCCTTCTTCGGCGACATACACATTGCCATCCGGGGCGACGGCGATACCATGCAATGCGGCAAATTCACCGTTTCCTCTACCTTCAGAACCCCACTTCCTCTTGAATTCCATTTCCGTCGCACCCTTCGGAGCGAACACCTGCACGTCATGGTTCGCTTCGTCGGCCACATACACTTCCCCGTTCGGGGCGACAGCCACACCATCCGGTCCTTCCCAACCCCAAACAGATTTATGCCCGAACTGCCCGTTCCCACCACCTTCAGAACCAAACTGCCTCATGTATTTACCTTCCGAGGAAAACTCCTGCACCCGCTCGTTCTCGGCGTCCACGACGTATACGTCCCCTTTTTCTTCGCCACTCGCGACGACCGCGACCCCACGCGGCGACTCGAACTGGCCGTTGCCCGTACCCGCCGAACCCCAGACCCTGATGAATTCTCCCGTCGGCGAGAACTCCTCCACACGATCATTACTCGTGTCAGACACATACACATCACCACTCGGCGCAACCGCACCATCCTGCGGATGGGAAAGTTCACCATTACCATTACCCACAGAGCCAAACGACCGTTCATAAGCAGGGACTACCCCATGCGTAGTAAAAGTGGCATCTTTGCCGTCGGTGGTGCCGCTGCTATTCGTCGCAACCAGTCGGAAATGGTAGGTGGCTTCCGGAGCCAATCCACCGACGGCTTCGGCCACTTCCACGTTACTCGTGCCCAAGCCCGCGCTCGCTTCTTCAGTCGTTTGCCCATACGCGGTCGTCGGGCCGTATTCGAAGTGGTACTTCGTTTCCGCGCCTTCGGGATTGACGCCAGCGGCCAAAGTAGCGCCAGCTTCGGTTAGTCCGACCGCCGGGCTGGCTGTCACAACAGGCGGTGCCGCCAGGGTCGTGAATTTTTCTGTCCTCGGGCTGTAGTTCATCAAGCCGGCGCTATTGGTCGCGACCATCCGGTAGTAATAGGTGGTCAACGGTTTCAAGCCGGTGACTGGGATCAGCTCGTGGATTTCCGCTTCTCCTGAGCTGACATCTGTACCTGGCGGGGCGGGCGCGTATTTCCCGAATGCGGTGGATTCCCCGTATTCATAGTAGAAGTGCGTTTCCACACCATTCGGATCCACCCAGCCGGCGAGCGTGGCGTCATTGTACGTCACTTCCCGCGCGAGTTCGGCGGATGCTCGGGGCCCGGTGTCAAAGGTATGTACTTCTCCGTATGCTTTCGAAGATTCAGTTGACGCGACCAGCCTGTAGTAGTAGATGTATCCGGGGCCTAGGGCGGTGAGCGATGCGGTAACTTCACCTTCCGTGTTTTCCGATCCGAATTCCTCAACCGGGGACTTAGCGCCGTCGCCCTCTTCGAGAAAGCTCTTCGAGGTGCTGTATTCGAAGTAATAGTGGGTTTTACCGTCTGGTTTAATTTTCCCGTGTAGTGTCGCTGCCTGCGTCGTCACACTTGTCGTTTCGCCAGTGACGACTCCCAGTGTGCAATAGCCGGGGCTGCCGCCACACCATCCGGGGCCTCCGTACCGGAAGTTGCTGCCGGCTGGTCCCTCATCAGTGAAGCTGCCGCTGGTGCCGACATTATAGGCGGCAGGTGCATTTTCTGCCACTGTTTCGAAGTTGACATAGCGCGTCGTGCCGGCTGCTCGATCCTGTATGCTGGCCCAATCGGCGGACTGTTCGGAGTTGCCGGCATAGCCATTGCCCATCGTTGTTTGGGGTTTTGGGTTGGTCGTTTTGGCGGCCACCTCGCCACCGGTCTCCTCTATTGTGAGGACCGTTGGCACAGCTTCTTTCCAGGCTGAGGCAGGGTAATATCCTACGACTTCTCCGTCAATTGCTACATACCAATTCCCGGTATTGCCTTCCTCATAGACTTGGTAGTGGTGAGTAGGGCCAAGGTTGAACAGGGGTGCTGGGCTGCTGATTGGATAGCCGACTACATGGCCAACGGTATTGGATGTCTGGACGAAACCACATGCGTCGTAGCACGTTGCCTTGCTATTTTCGAAGTGGTATACAAATAGCCACGGTTCGGTTTTTTCTGGTGTGTTGATCCATCCGAACTCGACGTCGCTGTAGAGCCCGCTCGCGAAGTAGTCGAGGGCCCATATCTCCGCGAGACTGTGATAGCCGTCTTCGTTTGGGGCGACGTAATCACTTTGGTTAGTCATGTACCCTTCAAGCGCGGTCACGTTTTCAGATTCGGACACCCTTCTACCCTGTACACCGTAGAAGTAGTCGGCACCGTCCTGTTCGATCGGACCTTCCGGCGGGAGAAGTGGGCCGCCGGCAGTCTTGCGCCCGGGAGCTTGGCCGGCAATCCTGACTGCGCCGTGGGTTGGAGGCGGCGCAGGCGGAGGGGCAACGATCGATCGCGGGGCGGGCACCTGTCCGGTTGGACAGATGGTTTGCTGGGACGTCATGCCATCCTGATCTTCAAAACTGCCGGGAGGCAACGGTACAGGAGCCGATTGCGCGGCTGTTCGATCGGCACAGTTGTATGTTTCCCCGTTGACGATCACGGTCGTGGGAGGGTTCGCCGATGCTATGGGTGCCACAGCCAGAGACACCAGCGCGCACAGCGCAAAAGCGCAAGCCAATGCCGGCAGGCGAGTCGCGCGAGCCATGATTTCTCCCCTCGTCTAAAAGTCCTCACCGCGACCCACGACGCGGGTCACTGGTGCGGCTGGTGGCGATAGCTCAGTACCGTGTGTTGGGTATCTGTAACACGTCGGGGGGCGTGCGCGCTACACCAATGTGGGAAATCCGAGCGACGGATTTGGTACAGGTCTGTGCATTTCGGCCTGGTTGAGCAGGTCGTGGAGCCGCAGGGCGACCTCTAGCTCTGCGTTGCGGCCGTCGAGCTTGTAACCCAGGCACGCCTCGATCGTGTGCAGGCGGTGCGTGAGGGTGCGGCGGTCTATGCCGAGCTGGCGGGCGGCCGAGGAAGCGTTGCGGTCGCCTCGGAGGTACACCTGGAGCGTCTGCCGCAGGAGGACACCCCCGTCTTTCTGGCTGTTGAGCGGCGAGAGGTATAGGTCGACGAGGGCGCGGCCCTGCGCGGGGTCGCGCAGCCAGGGGGTGAGCAGCGCTATGTCGGCGTAGCGGGTGCGTGGTTGGGAGGCGAGTAGCGCGACATGCAGGGCCTCCTGGGCTTGCTGGTGGGTCTGTCGCCATCCCTCGATCCCCCTTGCGGGCTCTCCGACCGCGAGCAAGACGTCGGGCTCGCGGTCGAGGCGTATGCGGTCCATGTCCGTGTTCACGGGCGGTCGCTGCCAGCCCAGCCAGGCCCACGCCGTTTCCTCGCCGTGGAATACCGGCAGGAGTTGGTGGTCTGCCTTCAGGTCCTCGAGGGCGGCTCGTGCGCTTGCGCCGATGGTGATCACGCCGATGTGCCAGGCGTCGAACCTGTAGCTGAGATCGGCGAGCTCGGCGGTCGCGAGGGTCTCTCCGTCGAGCAGGCTGCGGACGAGCTCGACTCGATGCTGCTCTGGGGAGCGCGCGATCCGCTGCTGCTCTTGCTCATACTCTGCTTCGATTGCGGCGGTGAACTGGCCGAGCAGCGCGTCGTGCGTTCCGCTTAGAAGCAGCACGGCTGTTGCGTCGCTGGCGAATCGGAAGGGCGCGGTCTCCTCGGCGATGAACTCCCCGAGGCAGCCGTGACCGGCGACGTAGCGGCGCAGGACGGCGGCTGCGCTTACGCCCGCGCGAGCCGCGCGGCGTGCTTGGGCGGCTGCCTCCGGCGGGATCCGCGCCGACCGGCCTGGTCCGTGCTCGAGCGCGTCGAGGCTGTAGCTGAGAACCGCGTTGACGGCCGCTAACACGCCTGCCTGATACGCGGGGTCGCGGCTACCCTCCGCATCTGGCACCACCTCGCGGATACGGTCATAGATCGCCCGTACGATCTCATTCTGGCGCGCACGCAGGCAATCGACCACGGCGCGGACGCTCTCAAGCGCCGTCGCCTGTCCATTTTCCATCTTCATCGAGCGCACCCGCTACCGGCTCCGTTGTGTTTGCGGGCGAGTCGGGCACCCCAAAATTGGGGGGGGGGGGGGGGGGGGGGGGGGGGGTCGCGTGACGGCCGCGGCGCCAAAGACGATGCAGCTCGTTGTCGGCGGGGCATGAGCAGCGGGATAGGCTACTGGATATCGGAACCGGCCTCCCCTGCGGACTTTTGGCCTGTGTGCGGCTGTCTTGGGTGACCGCATGGCAGAGACTCTAGCGGGAACTTGTTCCCTCGTCACGAGGGCGTCCGGCACGGAGGGTTCAGGGTGTGCGGATCAGCCAGAACCCCCAGGTCGCGCTCGGACGAGCCGTCCGCCTACGCCGAGAGGAGATAGGGCTGACCCAGGAGGCGCTAGCCGACGCCGCCGAGCTGGACGCCACGTCGATCCGGGGCATCGAGCGTGGCATCGCCAACCCGACGTGGGACGTGGCTGACCGGATCGCCCGAGCCCTTGGACTCGCGCTGCACGAACTCGCCCAACGCGCCGCCGAGCTTGAGACGAGCGACCGCCGCCCGACCAACCGACCACTGGACCGCGTGCGCCCTCAGCAGGGGCGGAGCAGCCAACGGAGCTAGTCGCCTCAGAGCGTGGCCTGCTCGGCGAGCCAGTCGTCGAGCATGTGGTGCGTGAAGCGGATGTGCCGTGCTCACACCGTTCCTCGGCGCCGGGCACGCCATGCAGATCGCATGCGCGCCCGTGACGGTGTGACCGACCAGCAGCGCCGGTGGCCGTCGGGTAGCAGCGGCGCTGCCACTGGCCCGCCAACGGCGCTATCCTGAGTAGCGGCAGTGAACATCTCGCGTCCCGTGGACGCCGCACCCTGGCAGAGCGTCAGGGTCGCCATCTCTCTCCGGACTGCCGTCCGGTAATCGACGCTTCGGCGTCTGAGCAGACAGAGGGAAACCATCGTGATCTTCGCAGCCAGTTGGGCAATCAGCACCCGCCTCCACAACCTGTGCTGGCGCTTCGCGCCCAGCAACATCCTCATCCGGCGCGTGCATACCCGCACCGCCATCAAGTGGGGACCGCTTGTCGCCCTGGCCGCCGCCGTCCTCTACGGCCTGCTGATGCTGGTCACGGCCACAGTCGTCCGCAAAGGCGGGCCGGGCTGGGTCGATCTGATCGTGCTGCTCGCGTTCTGGAACACGGTCAAGTTCACCTGCCTGATCCCGGTCTCGCTCATCCGGCTAGTTCGTGTCCGCCACCAGGAAAGGGTCCTACAGCGCGACCGGCAGCGCACCACCACAGCCGGTCCGACGCCGGCCGGCACGATCCACGAACGCACGGGTACGCCGGTCGGCGCGGTAAAATAGGCAGGTCAGCTAGTGGTTCGTCTGTGAAGTTTGTTGGTGGTTGAAGGGGTGTCGTAGTCTTTGCCGAACTCGTCGGTGGTTGGGTCCAGCGATGATGGAGGTTCGGTATGCCTGCGTTGGCGAAGAGCGTTGAGATCGCAGCGGACGATCAAGCGGAGCTTGAACGGATTGTGCGCTCGAGCACTGCTGAGGTGCGGATGGTCGAGCGCGCCCAGATCGTGCTTTGTGCCGCGGAAGGTCGTTCTGCCGCGGAGATCGGCCGGCTGGTGGGGTGTTCGACGAACACGGCGCAGAAGTGGCGGGCGCGCTATGAGCAGGATGGGATCGCCGGGCTCCGTGACTTGCCGCGCTCGGGTAAACCTCTGATCTATTCGCAGGCGGACAGGGCGAGGCTGATCGCCAAGGCGTGCACGCGTCCACCGGAGACACCGGAGGGGGCTCAGCAGGAACGCTGGACCTATGAGCAGCTCGGGCAGGCGGTGGGGATGTCGCGCGCCCAGGCACACACGATTCTCGCGCGCGCCGACATCAAGCCGCACCTGACCGACTACTGGGTGATGAGCGACTTCTCCGACCCCGAGTTCGAGGAGCGCCTGAAAGGCGTCTGCGGCCTGTACGTGAATCCGCCAGAGAACGTGCTGGTCGTCTCGATCGACGAAAAGACCGGGATCCAGGCCAAGGCACCGACCAAGCCAGACATGCTTCCTGCTCCTGGGCGACCGACACGCCGCGAGCACGAATACATCCGCAACGGCACGCAGTGCCTGTTCGCGTGTCTGAAGGTCCACGAGGGTGACGTGCTCGCGATGACCTCGAAGACCCGCAACCGCTTCGATCTGATCCGCTTCCTCGACCAGCTCGACAGCGAGATCCCCGTCATCAAGGGCCAGCAGATCATCGCGGTCAGCGACAACCTCTCCACCCGCGGCACCGAAGAGGTACAGCAATGGCTCGCCGCTCACCCCCGCTGGAGCTTCCAATTCACCCCCACCCACGCCTCGTGGCTGAATCAGGTCGAGATCTTCTTCTCGATCCTCTACCGCCGACTGCTCAAGCACGGCATCTTCTTCAGCGAGGAAGACCTCGCCGAGCAGATGCTCGCGTTTATCGAGACCTACAACCAGACCGCCAAACCATTCAAGTGGACCTACACCGGCAAGGTCCTCGAGGCATAACCCACGAACTTCACAGACGAACCACTAGGTGCCTCCCAAGCGCATCCTCGGCTCGTCGAGGAACAGCACGGGCGGCTTGGCCACCAGCGCGGCGGCGAGGTCGAGACGTCGGCGCATGCCACCGGAGTAGGTCTTGGCGGGACGTCCGGCCGCCTCCACGAGGTCGAAGCGCTCGAGCAGCTCCCTGCCACGGGCCTTGGCCACGGCCCGTGCCTGCCCGTACAGGCGGCCGACCATCGTCAGGTTCTCGAGCCCCGTGAGGTTCTCGTCGATCGCCGCATACTGGCCCGCGAGCCCGATCCGCTCGCGCAGCGTGGCGGCGTCGCGGACGACGTCGCAGCCGAGCACCCGCGCCGTGCCGGCGTCCGGCGTGAGCAGCGTGGTGAGCACGCGCACCAGCGTGGTCTTGCCCGCGCCGTTCGGGCCGAGCAGCCCGAGGACCGTCCCGCGCACGACCTCCAGATCGACGCCCGCGAGCGCCTGCACGGTGCCATAGGACTTGTACACGCCCTCGACCGTGATGGCGGCCTCGCCGGCCCCCGGCGAGGCCGCCTGAGCCACCGTCGAATATGAGTCCTGCGCCGAGTGCACGCTCCTACAGTAGGAGCCTCCGCGGCCGGGCCTCCGCGGCGCGTGCTCTCAGCGCTTCGCCGCCGAGGATGCCCTGGGGCGCGAGCGGACCTTGGTCGCCCGGCGACTCTTACCCGCACGGGGCCGCGCGCGCATCTGCTTCAGCATGCGCTCGAGGGCGGCGGCGGAGTGGGGGCAGAACTGCGAGCCGGCGTTGCTCGTGATCTCCCCGAGCGCAACCGTGTGCGTCAGCGCGCGGCGGTAGGGCCGGTCGGAGGTCATCGCATGGTAGGCGTCGCACGCGAACACGATCCTGGAGAGCAGCGGGATCTGCTCCCCCTCCAGGCCGTTGGGGTAGCCCCGCCCGTCCCAGCGCTCGTGCTCGGCGCGGATCACCGGCGCGAGGTAGGAGAGGCTGGGCACGGCGGCGACGATCTCGGCCCCGATGTCGGGGTGACGGTACATTTCCGCCCACTCCTCCTCGCTCAGCGACCCCGGCTTGTGCAGGACGGCGTCGCAGATGCCGATCTTGCCGATGTCGTGCAGGAGGGCGACGCTCTCGAGATCACGCAGCCCCCGCTCGTCCAGCCCCAGCTCACGACCGACGGCGAGCGCCAGCGACACGACCGCCTGGGAGTGGTCCTCGGTGTAGCCGTCGCGGGCGTGCAACGCCGACAGCAGCGCGCCGACGTTCGAGGCTTTCAGCGCCAGCCCGTGTGCATCGGCCTCGCCCTCGAGCGCAACCGTGCCGCGGTGCTCGCGCGCGGCGCCGGCGAGCGCGCCGTTCGCGCGCACGTCCTCAGCCCGCGGCGCCGTGCGCGACCCCGCGTCCGCGCGCGCGAGCTTCGGCCGCCCCAGACGCTCGCGCTTGGACTCGTACATCGCGTGGTCGGCCAGCGCCACGAGCGACTCGGCATCGACCGATGCGTCGCCCGACCAGGCCACGCCGATGCTCACCTGCAGCGTCAGCCTCCCGCCCGCCAGGCGCACCTCCTCGCGCTGGGCGTCGGCCATGCGCGCCGCGAGCGTCATCGCCTGCTCGGGACCGCCGATGCTCGGACACACCACCAGGAACTCGTCGCCCCCGATACGCCCGACAACGTCCCCCTCGCGCACCATCCCCTGCAGCCGCCGGGCGACGACGCTCAGCACCTCGTCGCCGACCGCATGGCTGTAGCGGTCGTTGACCTGCTTGAAGCCGTCCAGGTCCACGAACACGACGGCCCGATCGGCCCGGCGCTTGCCGCTGGCGATGTTCGCAGCCAGCGCATGCATCACGGAGGCGCGGTTGTGGCAGCCGGTGAGCGCGTCGAAGGTCGCCCGCCGCTCGAGCTCCTCGCGCAGGCGCGAGCTGTCCGTCACGTCGGTCACGCAGGCGATCGCCCCGCTGGTGATCCCGGCATCGTCGCTGAGCGGGCGCAGTCCCATCGTGCAGAAGCGCCGCTCGTCGCTGTCGGGCACGCGCAGCTCGACCTCGATGTCGGCCTGCAGGCCGCTGCCCAGCACATCGTCGAGGGCGCCGGCGAGCACGCTCCGGTGCCCCGGGGCGACATTGCTCAACTGGCTCTCCACCGTGTCCACCCGCTGCGTCCCGAGGATCTCGTGCAGGCGGTCGTTGGTGTAGACGACGTTGCGCGCGGCGTCGAACTGCAGGAGCCCCACCGGAGCCGCCTCGGCGAGCTGGTCGAGCAACTGCTCGCGCGCCCTGAGCTCCTCGTGGGCGGCCATCTCCTCGGTGATGTCCACCATCTCGCTGACCACCCGCGGGTCATCGGGGTCGCCGAGCAGGTTGTGGTTGGTGACCTCGAACCACACCCACGTCTCGTCATTGCGGCGATGGCGCAGGCGCACCCGGCGCGCCGGGCCCGGCACGGCGAGCATCTGCATCCAGTTGTCCACCGCGAGCGGATGATCGTCGGAGTGGATGAACTCCGTGGAGCGTTGTCCCTCCATCTCCTCGGCGCTCCAGCCCAGGATCTTGGTGGCCGCCTCGTCGATCTTCATGATGATCGCGCGGGAGTCCTTCACCACCGTGGTGAAGCGCGGCTTCACCTCGAGCGCCTCCTGGAGCGCCTCGTCGTGCGCCTCGAAGTCGGACTCGTCATACACGGCGATGGAGACCACGGCGCCGTGCGTCGCCCACAGGTCGAGCATGTACAGCATGCCCGTGACGTCGGGCCGGCCCACGGGATGGAACTCGCACCGGGCGGCCCCCTCCGCCAGCACCCGCTCCCAGGCCGAGATCACCAGGTGGTCGAAGACGAGCAGGTCGGTGCCGGCACGCGCCTCCAGCACCGGATTGCGCTGCAGGGGCACCGACTCGGGCATCGCGATCATGATCCCGTCGGGCGTCAGCGCCGAAGCCGGTGCGTCGGGGTACAGGGCGACCAACGAGGTGAGCGCCGCCTCGAGCTCGTGTCCGTCGAGGTGCTCGGACAGGCTGCGATCGAAGTACCGGCGCTCGAGCTCTTCGATCTCGACTTGCGCCTGCGCTGGACGGGCTTGGGTTTCGGGCTCCGACATCGTTCGGGTGCGCTCTCGTGGCTACTTGCCACGGACAGAACGGCGTGTTTCTAATCGAGCCAATGATCGATCGGCGCCGGGCGCAACTGGAGGATCGAGCTGGCTTTTGGACGAGGAGGTCGCGGCGGCGGGGCGGGCGTCTACAGCACGCGCCGCGCCCAGGTGAAGCTTTCGGCGAGCCACCACGGCGCCCGGCGCGCGCGGACGCATACATGCACGATCGCCGATACTGCGCGGATGGCCAGCGCAGCCACCGCAATGCTGCCACGCCTGCGCGACGAGCCCGCCAAGCTGGCCGCGGACATGCCCGACGGGCAGCTCAGCTACGGCGAGCTCGATGCTCAGAGCGCTCACCTGGCGGCGTCGCTGCCGGCGGGCCCGCTCGCACTGTGGGCGACGCCGAGCCTCGCCACGATCGTGGGGCTCGTGGCCGCGTTGCGCGCGGGCGTCCCGCTGATCCCGATCAGCCCGAAGGCGGGCGAGCTGGAACTCGCCCATGTCCTCGCCGACGCCGCTCCCCGCGCGGTGCTCAGCGGACCCGCAGTGGAGCTGCCGGGAGCGCTGGCGGGGCTGACGCGGATCGACGTCGCTCCCGAGCCGAGGGCGAGCGGGCACGCGCGGGATGGGTCCGCCGAGGAGCTGCCCGCCCTCACACCTGCGGGCGATGAGCCCGCCGAGGAGCTGCCCGCCCTGATCATGTACACGTCGGGGACCACGGGCAGCCCCAAGGGGGTCGTGCAGAGCCGGCGCTCGCTGATCGCCAACCTCGACGCGCTCACCGAGATCTGGGGGCTCACGCGCGCGGACGTGGTCGTGCACTCGCTGCCCCTGTTCCACGTCCACGGCCTGGTGCTGGGCACGATCGGGCCACTGCGACTGGGCGGATGCGTGCGGCACCTGGGCCGCTTCGAGGTCGAGTCCACCGCCCGCGCCATGGCGGACGGTGCGAGCGTGCTGTTCGGGGTCCCCACCATGTACCACCGCCTGGCTGCCGCCGCGGAGCACGAGCCGCGCATCGCCGAGGCGCTGCGCCGTCCGCGGCTGCTCGCCTCCGGGTCCGCGGCGCTGGGTGTCGAGGTCCATCGCAGCATCGAGCGGCTCACCGGTCGCACTGTGGTCGAGCGCTACGGCATGACCGAGACGTTGATCATCAGCTCCACGCGCCCGGGCGAGCCCGGCCGGCCGGGGTGGGTGGGGACGCCGCTCCCCGGCGTGAGCGTGCGCGTGAGAGACGAGCGCGGCGCGGACGTCCCGCGCGACGGGCAGACGATGGGCGGCGTGTGGGTGCGCGGACCGAGCGTGTTCGCCCGATACGCCAATCGCGGGCAGAGCCCCGCCGGCTCGTTCGAGGGGGAGTGGTTCGACACCGGCGATCTCGCGGTGCTGGCGGCCGACGGCGCGCTGCGGCTCGTCGGCCGCTCCTCGACCGACCTGATCAAGAGCGGCGGGTACCGCATGGCCGCGGGCGAGATCGAGTCGGCGCTGCTGAGGCACCCGGCCGTGAGCGAGGCGGCGGTGCGCGGCCTGCCGGACGTCGAGCTCGGCGAGCGGGTGGTCGCATGGACCGTGCTCGCCGACCGACCGCCGGTCACCGACCGTCAGCTCATCGAGCACGTGGCGCAGCAGTTGACTCCGCACAAGCGACCCCGCGAGATCCGCCGCGTCGCCTCGCTTCCCCGCAACGAGCTGGGCAAGGTGCGCAAGCAGCTTCTGGAGTAGGGTCGGGATAGCACCCACATGGCTCCGAGGCTCCCGTTCCGTACCACCCGCACGCCGCCGCCCCTGGCCGGCCGCACGGCGGTGATCACGGGTGCGGGCTCGGGCATCGGCCGTGCGCTGGCGGTGCGGCTGTCGGCCCATGGCTGCCCGGTGGCGATCGTGGACGCCAACGAGAACGCGCTCGAGGAGACGGCGGCGATGCTGGCGGGGCCGGCGCTCGTGCGCCAGCTCGACGTGCGCGACCGCCAGGGAAACCTGGTGCTGGCGGCGGACGTGGCCGCGTGGGCGCCCGCCCCCATCGGCGCGGTGTTCAACAACGCCGGCGTGGCGCTCTCCTCGTCGGTCGCGGACGCCTCGCCGGAGGACGACGAGTGGCTGCTGTCGATCAACCTCGACGGGGTCGTCCACGGCGTACGCGCGTTCCTGCCACTGCTGCTCGAGCAGGACTCGGGCGCGATCGTGAACACCTCGAGCGTGTTCGGCCTGGCGGGCATCCCCCACCAGAGCGCCTACTGCGCGTCGAAGTTCGCCGTGCGCGGCTTCACCGAGTCGCTGCGCCACGAGCTCGTCGGCACGGGCGTCCGCGCCATCACCATCCACCCCGGCGGTGTGAAAACGAACATCGTCCGCAATGGCCGCATCAACTCGGACCCGCAGGGCCTTGGGCGCTCCGAGGACGAGCTCGCGGCGGACTTCGAGGCGCTCTCGCCCACCACCCCCGAGCGCGCCGCGGAGATCATCCACCGCGGCGTGGACGCGGGCAAGGCACGGATCCTCGTGGGACCCGACGCATACCTGTTCGATGCGCTCGTGCGCATCACCCCCACCCACTACTACACCGTGCTCGACAAGCTCCTGCGGCGAATGACCGAACGCGCAGCCGCCCGCGACTCCACCTAGCGACAGCCTAAGGGGTCATTCGCACTTGGTCTTGGTCACCTGCTGAACTTCGGCTGCCGCCTGTTTCAGCTTGTCGATCTCGGTCGGGATCTGCTTGATCGCCGAGAGCGAGCCGCCGGTCGCTTCGCCGACCGACTTGGCGACCGCGCTGAGCGAGCTGTCGATCGCGCTTATCTGCGGGGCGAATTCACCTTTGACCGCCGTGCCAAGCGCTTTCGCGCTGGTCCCGACCTTTTCAACGGCGCTGACCACGGAGCCCGCGTTGGTGATGCTGATTTCCTCTTTTTCGAGCGCGCTCACGGAGCTGTGGAATTCGCTCACCTGCTTGCAGTACGCGGGCTTGCTGGAGCTGCCGCAGCCGGCGAACACGGCGGCTGCGATCAGGCTGAGCGCTGCAAGCGCGAGAAGGCGTCTGTACATGGTGAAGAAAGCCCGGCCCGGACCTCGCCATGCAGCGTGCCAGATCGGCACAGCGGGGCATCACCCTCATCGGATGAAACGCTCGGCACCCGTCGGCCACGGCTGGGCCCCGATCACACACTTGTAAACACCCATAGCATGGGCTATCGTCTGCGCACCGGCAGCACTCTCGACCGGCAATCTGAGCAGCACTAAGGCGGAGTCGGTGAGTATGCAGCATCCCCGGTGTTCCACGTTGGGCACACTGGACGAGTGCCTGGGCGCACACGCATTCAATCGCCGTGCCACCAGACCGTGAGCGACGCTGGGCGTGACATCGAGGGCGGGCGAGCGGGCGGGCATCCGCTACGAGTGCTCATCGTTGACGACCATCCATACTTCCGCACGGCCGCCGCCGAACTGCTCGAGAGCCGTGGCTACGAGGTCGTTGGCGAGGCCGACTGCGAAGCCGGAGCACTGGAGCGCGTGGAGCGGCTGGCGCCGGACGCGGTGCTGCTCGACATCCACCTGGGCGATGGCTTCGGGCCGCGACTGTGCACGAAGCTGGTGGAGCGAGACCCGGCGCTTGCGGTATTGCTCGTCTCCTCAGATGACTATGAGGAGGGCGTCGAGGGCGTGCAGGCCTGCGGCGCGCGGGGCATGGTCTCGAAGGCCGAGCTCGCACGCACCGACCTCGCTCGCTTCTTCGCGCAGGCCAAGGGCTGAACCGTCCGGGCGGGCTTCATCCACAACGGGTGATGCTCCCGCCCGGCAGGCTGCTTTATTCACTGCCGACGCCGACTCGGGCGGCCTGCCAGCTCGTACTGAGCCAGACGCGAGGTTGGCGTGGGCACCAACCCCACAGGCAAGCTCGCGGCCCCGTCTACGCAATGGGTGACGAACGCCATACTCAGGAGCCGCGCGGTGCAGGTGAGACGGAGGCCAGGCGCTCGCTGTTCTTCGAAGGCGAGCGTCGGCTGCGAGTCTACGGGCTGCTGCTCGTCGCCATCGTCTTCGCATTCGCGATCCAGGGGATCGCGAATCCCGGCCGATGGGAGCAGTTCATCGTCACGCTGCTGCTCAGCGTCACGCTGCTGCTCGCGCTCGCGGTCGCGGAAGCCAAGCCGCTCGTGGTCCGACCGGTGCTGGTGGTCGTGTCCGCGGTGGTCGTCCTGAGTCTGGTCGAGGCCGTGGGCGGCCACGTTGACGACAGCTCGACGCGGATCGCCAACGGCCTGCTGGTCGCACTCGCGCCGCCCGCGATCATCGTGGGCGTGGTCCGGACGCTGCGCGTCATGCAGGCCGTCACCGTCGAGGCGGTCCTCGGCGTGTTGAGCGTCTACATCCTGCTCGGCATGTTCTTCGCGTCCGTGTACGGATCGATCAACCAGGTGAGCGGCAACCCGTTCTTCGTGCAGGGCCACGCGACCACCGCGACCTTCATCTACTTCAGCTTCACCACTCTGTGCACGGTCGGATATGGCGATCTGACCGCTCGCTCCAACCTCGGGCACACCCTGTCGGTGTCCGAGGCGCTGATCGGACAGGTCTACCTCGTGACGGTCGTGTCGCTGATCGTCGCGAACCTGGGCCGACGCCGCCAGGCACAGCCCTGACCGAGGCGGAGGGAGCGAGCGAGCATCACTCAGAAGGGGTGATGAGATCGCGGCGCGCCAATGCCATGCTCCGGCGGCCGTGTCCGCGCACGATCTTTCAGTCCCTGCGCCTCGACACAGGGCCCGTGTGTCGGCGCTGCTGGCGCTCGCCAGCGTCATCGGGTTCTTTGCGTGCTTCGCCGTGTGGGTCCACCGTCAGGTGCTGAACACGGACAACTGGACGAACACGAGCAGCCAGCTGCTCGCCAACCGGCAGATCGACGAAGCGCTCGGCACGTATCTCGTCAACCAGCTGTTTCGCTCGGAGAACGTGCCCGCCAGACTGGAATCCGCGCTGCCGAGCGAACTGAACGGCCTCGCCGGACCCCTGTCGGCGGGCCTCGAGCAACTCGCCAACCACGCCGTGCCGCTGCTGCTCGCGACCCCGCAGGTGCAGGAAGCGTGGCGCACGGCCAACCGAACGGCGCACGCGACGCTGCTGCAGATCCTCAACGGGGGCGGCAAGGTCGTCTCGACCAAGCAGGGCACGGTCACGCTCGATCTCCATCAACTGGTCACCGCGCTCGGCGCCCAGCTCGGACTGTCGAGCCAGGTCGCCTCCCTGCAGGCGGAAGCCCAGGGCGCCGGCGGCGCGGTGGCTCGCGGGGCGGTCAAGCAGAAGCTCGGTATCACGCTGCCGGCGAGCACCGGGCGGATCGTGATCATGCGAGCCACCCAACTGCGCACCGCCCAGAACATCGCCAAGGGGATACGCGGCCTGGCCATCGTGCTGCCGCTCCTGAGCCTTGCGCTGTTCGCGCTCGCCGTGTGGCTTGCCGAGGGTTGGCGCCGCGTCGCGCTGCGCAGGGTGGGGTGGTGCCTCTTCGTCATCGGCGTCGTGCTGCTGCTCGCGCGCACCGTCGCGGGCAATCGCATCGTCGACAGCCTCGTGGTCGTGCCCGCCAACCGCCCCGCGGCCCATGCGGCGTGGTCGATCGCCACGTCGCTGCTCGAGAACACGGCCATCGCGGTGCTCGCCTACGGCCTCGTGATCGTCGCCGCCGCATGGGTCGCCGGCGAGACGCGTCCGGCCGTGTTCCTGCGCCACGCGCTGGCGCCCTCGCTGCGCGAGCACCCCGTCGCCGCGTATGTGACCGGCTTGACCGTGCTGCTGCTGGTGGTCATCTGGGGACCCACCGCGGCGACCCGGGAGCTCCTCCCCGTGCTCGGGTTCGCCGCGCTGGTGGCGCTCGCCGTGTGGTCACTGCGTCGCCAGACCGCGCAGGAGTTCCCCGACGCCCGACCCGGTGAGGCGCTCGCGGTGCTGCGCGAGCGACTCCCGTTCGGGAGTCCGCACACGGATCGCGGAGCGCATCCGCACACGGATCGCCAAGGCGATGTACCGGTTGACGGCGAGGCGCCCCATGGCACAGGCTCCGTTCCCGCCCCACCAGCCGCGAGCGCGACCACCGACCCGTAGCGGGCGGCGGCGCCCCGCGGCTACACCAGAGGCTCCATCTCGCCGACGCGTTCGTCCTCGGCGAGGAACAGCAGGGCCGCGGTCACGCGCCGGCTGACGTCCTGCGGGGCGGGTAGGTCCAGCTTGGCGAAGATCGAGTTGACGTGCTTCTCGACGGCTCGCTTGGTGAGCACGAGCGAATCGGCGATCGCGGCGTTGCTCTTGCCCTCCGCGATCGCGGCCAGGATTTCCCGCTCACGCGCCGTGAGCTGGGCGAGCGGCGATCGCTCCGCCCGGGTGCGGGCCTGGATGAGGACGTCGACGACGGCCGGGTCGATCACCGATCCGCCCTCGGCGACCGAGCGGATCGCTCGCAGCAGCTCAGCCTTGTTGCGAAGGCGATCCTTGAGCAGATACGCGCGGCGGCTCGTGCCGGAGCCCATCAGCGAGATGGCGTAGGCCGGCTCCACATACTGGCTGAGGACCACCACCCCCATCTCCGGGTGCGTTTCCCGCAGGCGCATGGCGACGCGTATGCCCTCGCCGTCTCCGGACGGCGGCATGCGGATGTCCGCGACCGCCACCGACGGTCGCTCCGCGGCGATCGTGGCGACCAGCTCGTTGCCGTCCGAGCACACGCCGACGAGCTCGATGCCCTGCTCGGCGGCGAGCGTGGCCGCGAGCCCTTGGCGGATGACGTAGGAGTCATCGGCAACTACGACGCGGATGGTTTCGTCGGCGTGAGTCATGCCAGATCAGCGCCCCAACCCCGCTTTCGGGCCACGCTTCCCATCCAGCCTACTCGAAATGGATCGAGCATCTCGACGCGGATGACCGACACCCGCACCGCTGGCCCGCAAGCCCACGTCCGAGCATCGAGCGGTCCCGTCACTCGCAGACGAGACCGTCGCCGAGCGCCTTGGCGACGAGGTGGGCCCGCGAGCGCGCGCCCGCCTTCGCCATCGCGTTGCGCGCATGCGTACGCACGGTGTCGTGGGCGATCCGCAGCTCCTCGGCGATCTCCGGTCCGGTGGCCCCCAGCGCGATGAGCCTCACCACCTCCAGCTCCCGCGCGCTCAGGGGACTCTCGCCCCGGCCAGGGGAGACGGGGCGGGAAAGGGCTCGGGCCGAGCGCGAGACGTGCATCGCCACGAACAGCACGAGGCGTCGACCCGTGACGACCTCGGTCGTGGCCGCCCATTGCACCGCGACGTGGCCGCCCGCGGCGGTCACGAGCTCGACGGCGCCGCTGAAGCTCGAGCCTCTGATGGCGCGCTCCCATTCGGCGTCACTGGCCAGCGGACCGCCGTCCACGAGCCGATAGATCGGGCGTCCGATCAGGTCGTCCCGCCGGTATCCGAGCAGCGCGAGGTACGCGCCGTTGACCTCGACATGGCAGCGACGGCTGTCCAGCAGCGTCATGGGATTGCGCGACTGCACGAACGCAGCCGAGAAGAGCCCCTCCCACTCTGCTCGACGGGGCCCCTCAGGCACCGTGCTCGTCCTCTGGCGATCCCGCGGCTCGCACGACCCGGTGCACTCAGCTGTGGCTCGGACAGGCCCCGACCGGAACCTCGCCGGCGACCACCGTGCCCTCCTCCGGACCCGAGGTCATCGTCAGATGACCGCCGACGGCTTCGACCCGGTCGCGCATGTTCTGGATGCCGCTCCCGGGATCGACTCCGTGCACGTCGAAACCCACCCCCGCGTCACGAACCTCGAAGCGCAGCGCGAGCTCGTCCTGTGAGAGCTTGACCGACGCGTTCGCGCGCGGGCCGGCGTGCTTGGTGATGTTCTGCAGCGCCTCCATGCAGGAGAAGTAGACGGCCGCCTCGACCTCGGGCGGGTATCGGCCGATTCCCCGCGCCTGCACCAGGGCGGGCGTGGACATCCGCCGGGAGGCCGAGCGAAGCGCCTCGAGCAGCCCGTAGTGGGAGAGCACCGGCGGGTACACCCCGGAAGCGAGTGAGCGCAACTCGTCGACCGTCTCGTCGAGCTCGTCACCGATCTCCACCAGCAGCCTTTCGCCGCGAGCCCGGTCCACCGTCATCAGCTCGAGCGCCAGGTCGAGCTTCACGCGCACGCTGACGAGATGCTGCTGAGCTCCGTCGTGGAGGTCGCGCTGGATCCGCCGACGTGCGGTGTCGCCCGCCTGGGCCAACCGCCGGCGCGAGGCCGTCAGCTCGCCCATCGAGACCGTGAGGTCACTCGCCAGCCGCTCGTTCTCACGCCACAGCACCGCCGCCTCGCCGGCCGCCCGCACGAAGCGCTCGCCATCGGCGAGATCGGTGTCGAAGCTCACCAACGCGACCGCATGGCCTTCGTGCTCGATCACCGTCGACGTTCGCCCGGCGGTCTGCGCCGGCGCGTTCGCAGGCGTCTCGGGAGCGTCTCCGCGAGCCCCGAGGCCCGGCGTGAGATAGTCGATCTTCAGTGTGGGGTCGCGCAGCGCGTCGCCCATCACAGCCTCCATGTCGGCGCCGGGCGTGCGTGCGAGCAGCATCACGAAACGGGCAAGGGCCTGGCCCATGAACAGCCGCTCGACGTACAGACCGGCGAGAATCGTCACCGGCAGGATGAAGATGATCGCCACGTAGCCGACGCCGAACGCGGCGGCGGCGTCCGCACCAACTTCCGTGCCGATCACGAAGCCGCTGAGCAGCAGCGCGTAGGCCACCGCCAGCCCCACCATCGGACCCAGCACGCGGCGGACGGAGCTGCTCGCATACGCGAAGCGTCGGAACAGGAGCGCCGCCGTGCCCCAGGTGAGCACGAGCCAGCTCACGCGAATGACCGGCGCGAGCAGCGGGGCCGCATTCGCAGTGACCCCCACGAACAAGGCGTTTCTCGGACAACGGGGAGCGCAGTGCAACAGCGGCGTCGTGACCGGCAGCCGGGTGCTCGTCAGGACGACGACCAGCCAGCAGAACACCATCGCCCCGGCGCTCACCGCGACGAAGTACTGCCGGCGCACGCTGAGACGCCCGGTCGGATAGGCGAGCATCAGATAACAGAACAGGGCGGGTGCACCACCGGAGCAGAGCACGCCCACGGCGAACTCGAGGGAATCGCTCGAGCCGTTGAACAGCCACAGGCAGGAATACAGCCCAGCGAGGATCAGCAGGACACCCATCCGCCGCTGGATGTCATGTATCTGCGAGTACAGACCGGCGAGCGTCAGCGCCAGGATGATGGCCACCCTGATGGTGACCGCGAGGTGCGCGGGCTCAGCCGCGGGGTTCTTGGAGGTCTGATATCCGATCCACGCCGCCGCGGAGCCCGCCAGCAGTGCGATCCCCGCGAGGCTCGCCGGCGGCAACGTGGTCGACGGGCTCCTGGCGTGATCGCCGTGACGCGCGCTCGGGGCGCCCCCGAACCTGCTGGTCGCGGACGCGAACCCTCCATGTGCCAGCTCGGACCTCGCTAGTGACGCCGGTACCCATCTCATCGCTGCCCCCAGGGCGGTTAGCTGGTCAACCCGTGACGCAAAACCCTTCCTGGGCGGAACGCACCCGGGATGCCGGTCCCGGTCTTCGTGTACGTACCAGCGCAACAGAGAGCGTACACCACCTCGCGCAAGCGGGATCCGGCTTTATCCACTTTGGCTGACGCACACTCACGACATCGCCCCGACGTTCTCGAGGACGGCGCAGGGAGGACTGCCAGCGCCCGCTACACGACGGTCACTTCTATCAGGCCCAGGGCGGACGCCCGCGCCACGGCCTGTGACCGCGAGGTCGCTCCCAGCTTGCCGTACACGGCATGTGCCTGGCTCTTCACCGTGTTGGTGGAGACGTGCAGGCGCTCTCCGATCTCGCGGAAGGAGAGATGCGTGGGCAGGAAGCGGAGAATGCGCAGCTCCGCGATCGTCAGCGCGCCGGGACCGCCGAGGGCGGCGGCGCTGCGCTCGTCGATGGCTGCCCACGCGTCGTCCAGCCACGCGCGAAACACGGGCGTCTCCGGCAGGCGCCGAGCGGCGCGCGAGGCCTGCGAGAGCAGCGCCCGGGCGGCGGGCACCTCCGCGAGTTGGATCGACGCCCGCGCCATCACCGCTCGCGCCTCGACGTCGTACCACGGCATGTATCCGCCGAGCATGTCGAGAAGCTGATTGGCCGCGGACAGATCGTGCTTGGCCTCGTCGGCGTGTCGTTGCTGCGCGGCGATCCACGCGCACACGCCGAACACGAGCGTCGCCAGCGGGTGCTGGCCGAGCCCATCCGCGGCGAGCCGACCGGCCGCGAGCTTGGCCTGACCGAGCGCGTGCTCCCAGTCCCCGTCCTCGGCATCGATCAAGGCGAGCTGCGCCAGGCACAGCGCCGCGACCAGCGGGAGCGTGCCGGCGCTCGAGTGCACGCCCTCGTCGAGCTGCTCACGGGCTCGGGAAGGCTCGCCGGCGAGGTGATGGGCCACGCCGCTGAGCAGGCAGCACAGCGCGCGCCACGGGCTGGCTTCGCCGACGAGCGCGTAGGCGCGTTCGGCATCCTGGCCCATCTGCGGGATCCCGCCGCGGGCGAGCGCCGCGTCGATCAGCGCTATGCCCGCCTCGAGCGAGGCGGGACGCTCGTGTCGTGGATCGCGCGTCAACGCCTCGGAGGCCGCCCGCGCCCAACGCTCGGCGGCGACCAGGTCGCCGGCGCTCAGGTGGCCGTGTGCGGCCGCGAGGGCGAGATAGGGACACGACGCGATCCGCTCCTCGGAGAAGCCGCCCAGGAAGCGGTGCACGCGCGGCTCCACCCCGGGCATCAGATACTCCGCCGCGTGTGTCCACAGCAGCTCACCCACCCGGTGGGCGTCGCCGGCGGCGACCGCGTGCTGCGCCGCGCGGTCGACGTCGTTGCAGTCGGCGAACCACTGACTGGCACGCCGGTTCAGCTCGACGATCGCGCCCGGATCGTGCAGGCGCAGTTCGGCGCGCAGCGCGTCCCGCAGAAGCGCATGGCAGCGGAACCACCGGCGAGCCGGATCGAGCGGCAGGACCATCAGGTTGCCGGCCGCGAGCGCATTCAGCAGGCGACCGGAGTCCGAGCGCCCGAGGACGGCGTCACAGAGGTCCGGCGAGAGCTGATCGAGGATCGAGGTGCGCCACAGGAACACGCGCAGCTCGGAACCGAGCGGGGCGAGGATCTCCTCCGTCAGATATGCGGCGATCGCGTGGTCATCGCCGGCGAGCTCGCCGGCGCTCGCGGCGAGATCCTCCTCGGCGTCGTGTGACCGCGAGGCGAGGTAGATGCCGGCCGGCCACCCCTCGGTGCGCCCCACGAGTTGCTCGAGCGCCGCCCGCTCGAGGCTCGCGCCGGAGGCGGCTATCAACTGATGCGCCTCGTACGCCGTCATCGCGAGGTCGCGGACGCCGAGCTCCATCAGCGCGTGCGCCGCGCGCAGGCGTCCGAGCGCCAGCGGCGGCTCGGTCCGCGAGGCGAGCGCCACTTTGGAGCACGCCGGCATGGCAGCGACGACCGTCGCAACCACGCCCAGCGCCTCCTCCGAGCGCAGCAAATGCAGGTCGTCGAGCACCAAGACCGCCGGCTCGCGTGTCCTCCCCATCGAGCTGACCACCGTGGCGATGTGATCGACGGCGGCGGACAGCCCCTGGGCGGTTGGCGCGTCCCCGAGACAGCCGAGCGCGTCGAGCACGCCCCCGTCCAACGGCTCGATTCGGTCGAGCGCGAAAGCCAGCGCGCCAAGCAGGTGTGCAGCATCGTTGTCCTGCTGGCAAAGCCCGATCCAGACGAACGGACGCTCGTCGCGCCCGGCCCACTCGGAGAGCAGGCTCGTCTTGCCGTAGCCCGGCGGCGCGGTGATCAGAACGGTCGTCGCCTCGCGCGCCAGCAGCATGCGCCGCACGAGCCTCGGCCGCACGACGAAGCCGGCGCGGAATGGGGGTGGATGGACGGTCGCGCGCACGAGCCCGGCGAGGTCGCTCCCACGGACCGAGCGCAAGTGCTCGCCAGAGCCGTCCAGGGACAGGGCACGCGCTCCTCGAGACCCCTTGCGGATGGGATCAGGGCGTCTGCCGATTGGATCCGATGCGACATCGAGCGCTTGCATCATGGCTCGCCTCTCATCCGTTCCGGGCTACGCAGGGACAGGGAGACAGAGCATCGCGCCGGCTCCAGAGGCGGACAATGTAGTGCACTACTGATTTGCTCGCGTGCCTGCACCACCGTCGTGCGGAAGAGATCTCTCCGCACGGGCCGTCGCGGGAGCCTCGCGCGAGGGCCGATGGGCCTCGCCCCAGCGCCGCGCAGCCGCTGGCGAGCGCCTATCCCGGAAGGGGAATACGCACCCGCAGGGCGCGAGGCAGGCTGCGGAAGCGCACTGGCGGATCCACCGAGATCACGCGGCCGTCGATCTCGGCGAGGACCGGAACGTCGCAATCGAGCTCGAAGCTCGGCGCGCACAGCTCGTTCCAGCGGCCCTCGCAGCCCCCGTTCGAACCGTCCGCCTGGTTGCTGTCGAGCATGCCGATCCCGAGCACTCCCGCGTCGAGCCGGGCGCGTCCGCCGATCTGCATCGCCTGGAAGCGGTAGCGGTTGTTCGAGACGAACACGGCCCTGCCGGTTTCATGACGGCCGGCTCCGAACCAGTGAAGCCGCGGGGAGCAGGCCCGGCGGGCGACCACGTAGGACACGGGGCTCGCCGGGCCGCGCGGGTCGGGGAGATGCTGCGCGCGTTCGGAAGTCGGCTCGCAGTGGAGGCCCACGCTCACGTAGTTGACGAACGCGAGACCGTTCACCTCGGCGAGATCGACGTCGCATTCGCAGAAGTCCACGAACACGTCCATGGCCCTGATCGCGTCCTGCACGTCCACACCGAGATCGCGCGCGAAGAGATTGTGGCGCCCGGTGGGTATGCATGCGTAGGGCAGCTCTCGTCCCGCGGCAACGACGGCGGTGCTCGACTGGGCCTCGTCGCCACCGGAGAGCGCGAGCGCATCGGCTCCGCACTCGCGCGTCGCGCGGTCCGCCTCGGCGAAGTGCTCGCACGAGCCGAGCTCGACGAGCTCGACCGACCTGCGGTGGGCCTCGGCGGCAAGCCAAGTGCGCACCGCCAAGTCTCCGCCGGTCAGTCGATCGTGGAGAACGAGCGCATGCAGCCGACCAGGGGTGTCAGGAGCTCCTGGCACACACGCAATGCAAGCACCCTCGCGCGCGCCGTCATCCCACCGTTGGTATGAACTTGGCGTACTCGTGGTGGCCGAGCTGCGCGAGCCAGCCGCGCAGGTGCCTGTGGACGGACTCGGCGCCCACGAGTTCCTCCGCCGGCAGCTCGAGCTCGACGGGATGGAGCAGGAACGGGAACGACTGTGTTCCCCCGAGACCGCCGTGCGAGCCGACCAGCTCCTCGAACGCGGCGACCTCGTCGGAGTGGGGCCAGTAGCGGCTGTTGACGACGATGTCCGGGCAATGGGGGAAGCCGTCGGTGCGCAGCACGTGGCGTGCCGCGAGCACCCCGAACGGCGCCAGCGGATCCTCGCCCTCGACGCGATTCTCCTCGAGGAAGTGGGTGCCGACGTCGCCGATGACCATCGCGCCGCGCTCCTCTGAGCGAACGAGCAGAAAACCGATGCCGGGATGATCGCGCAGGGCCGGGATGAGCAGCGGATAGCGTCGCTCGATCTGCTCGAGCGTCACGCGGCCGGGCTCCCGCGGGAAGGAGAGCAGGCCGAGACAACCCGAAGCCATCACCACGGCCTCTGGCGGAAGCTCGCCGGAGGCCGGCTGGTCATCGGACTCGCCGAGGAGCACCTGTCCATCCTCGGCGTGACTTCTGGACATGCGCCGCACAGCGCGCGCCGGCAGCGAGCTACCCCCCGAGACCTCCGTGATCGACGCCCCGAGGAAGCCGAGCGCCTCGCTCGAGGAGCCGTCGATGGCGACGGCGCTCGCCTGGACGGCCTCGTCGACGAGTGCTTCGAGCGTCACGCCGTAGCGCTCGAGGAAGGTCGCGCCCTGGGACTGGCCGTGATCGGAGAGGACGACCAAGCGGTAGGGCCTGGGCGCTGCCTGCGCCGCGGCCGCGATGCGCCCGATCTGGCGGTCAACCTGCCGCAGCGTCGCGAGCGTCTCGGTGCGCTCGATGCCCGAGTGGTGGGCGACCTCGTCGTAGGCGAGGAACGTCGTGTACATGACCGGCCGCCCCGCGTACATGTCGGCGATGATCGAGTAGACCTGCAGGTCGCGCTGCACGATCGTCGCCCATGCCCGGACGACGGCATAGCCGAGGCTGCGGTGGATGCGCGGCTGCACGTCCAGCCGGCGCTGTCGGGAGGCACTCCACAGCTCGCTGAGGATCTCACGTAGGACGAGCACGAAAGTGCGCGTGACGTTGTAGGGGTTGGCGAAGTATGCGAAGTAGTCTTGGCCGATGCGGCCGTGGCGCTCCTGCGAGAGCACCGTGCTCATCGTCAGCAGGCTGTGGGGTGCGTCGCCCGAGACGATGTTCGCGCGGCTCGCGCCGTCGCAGAAGAGCAGCCCACGCCCATCGGAGTGCCGGCGCTCGAGCTCGGCCGCGTCGCGCGGGTGATTGGTGACGATCGCCGCGCCGCGGTCCTTCTCCCACCAGCGGAATGCCGGCATGTCGTGGTTGTTGCCGTGCAGCAGCCCCGCCTGGCAGGCCCCGGTCTGGGAGGACCAGTCGGTCTGCCAGCGCGCCAGCCGATGGGATCCGCCGCGCAGCCAGCGGGCCATCGTGGGGGCGTTTCCGTCGCGGATCGCGCGAACGAGCACGTCGTGGGCGAGCCCGTCGATCTCGAGGAACAGCAGCCCCGGGGTGTCGAGATCCGTCGCCGGCGCCACACGCCGGCTGTAGCGGGCGACCACGTGGCGATACCAGAAGCCGTCATCGTCGATCGCGAGCAGGCTCGTGGCGACCGTGTTGACCACGGTGATCGCGATCGTGACAATGATCGCGGCCGAGAGCGAGGAGATCGTCAGCCCGGGCGCCAGTTCTGCGACGAGCAGCACAATCGCGCCGTTGACGATCAGCACACCGAGGCCGAGCGTCATCACCGTGAGCGGCAACGCGAACACGAGGATCAGCGGCCACACGAGCGCGTTGAGCAGGCCGATGGCCGCCGCTGCAGCGAGCGCGGCGCCGAAGCTCTGCACGTGAACGCTGCTGAGCAACTCGCTCAACAGCAGCAGCGTCCCGGCCGACAGGAGCCACACGACGAGGACGCGCGCCAGCACGCGCCCGACATGCGGGCGCGCAAGGTGGCTCTTGCCTGCGTCCTCGCTCATGTGCCGCGTGCCGGGCGCCCTACCGTCGGGCCGGCGCTCTGCAGTTCGGTGCGCTCGCCGGGCGCGAGCACGCGCACCTCCACCGACGGAGCTTCAACGGCCATCAGCCGACTGAACCGCCGAGCGGGCTCGGCGGGATCAGCGGGGCGTCGAAACGGCCATCCCCGTGCCAGCGTCCCCCAGTGGATCGGCACGACCACGCGCGGCTTGATCATCCGTGCGGCGGCGCTCGCCCGCGCGGGATCGAGGTGCCCGGCGCCCACGTGCGGGCCCCATCCCCACACCGGTAGCAGGGCGAGGTCGATCTGTCCCGCGAGCTCGGACATCTCGGGATACAGGTCGGTGTCGCCGGCGAAGTAGCAGCGCTGCGAGCCGCCGACGACGAACCCGATCGCGGCGGCGGCAGCGCCGAGCGGCCAGCGGCGGCCGTCGTGGGCCGCGGGCGTGGCGGTCACCTGCACCGCGCCCACCGACGCCCGCTCGCCCGGGAGCAGCTCTTCGGCTCTACCCAGACCCCTGCGCGCAAGCCAGCGCGCCGCGCCGGGCGGCGCGAGGATGCGCGTCGCGCCGCCCAGACGGCGCAGCGACGGTACGTCCGCGTGGTCGGCGTGAAGGTGGGAGATCAAGACCGCGTCGAGATCATCGCATAGCCCGCCCGTCACGCCCCCGGCGATGCGAACCAGCGGCCCGGCGCGCTCGCCGAGAACGGGATCGGTGAGAAGCCTCGTGCCGTCGAGCTCGATCAACACGCTCGCGTGGCCCACCCAGGTCACGGCGAGGCACGAGTGGAGTGATCCACTGTCTGCACGCGCGCTCTCGGGCCGGAGGCCGACCAGGGCGCTAGGACCGCGTCGGCGGAATCACGGCCCCGATCAGCCAGAAGATCGGCACGAAGATCCCCAGGATGAACATGATCCAGTGTCCCTTCCTGAGGGACGTGATGCCGAGCACCACCAGCAGCACCACGTACAGGATCCCCAAGCCCCCGACGAAGGGCGTGGAGATCGCGAGCACCATCAGCCGACGGAGTCGAGCAGTTTGCGCTTCTGCTGTTCGAACTCCTCGTCGGTGAGGACCTTCTGCTCGTGCAGCTGGCCGAGCTCCTTGAGCTGTTCGAGGATCGCTGGCGAGATGCCGCCGCTCGGGGCCGGCGGCGCCTGAGGCGGGGCAGCATAAGTCGGCTGCGGTTGCGGCGGATAGTCGGGTGGCGCCTGCTGTTCGCGCAGCGCCGAGTTTTCCGCGCTCAACTTGCCTGCGTGATGGGCCGTGCCAATCGCCCCTCCCACCACTGCCGCTCTGAGCAGCGGTCGGCGTCTAACCAGCGGCATCTTCATCCACCTCCCCGTCAACACCGGCCGGCAGCTCCAGGCCGAGCGCGAGCATCAGCTCGGGAGCGGCGGCGATCACGCGCGGACCGCCCACCTGTGGGGCCACCGCACGCAGGACGCCGAGGATCTGCTCCGGGCTGACGCCGTCCTCGAGCGCGTTGCCGATCTGCCAGGCGTAGGACGCGGGCGGCGCATCCAGGGCGATCAGCGCCGCGATCTTGACCAGCGCGAACGTCGCGGGGTCGAGCCCTGTGGCCTCGAGCTGTGCCTCTCGCAGGCCCACAGCGGCCTCGATGAACTCCATGTCGCCGACTGAGATCCCGGCGAGCTTTTCGTGGGTGTCCTGCGCGATGATCGCCATCGCTGTCCTCCCGTTTCGTGGTTTGGGTTGCGGGTTGGTCGAACTTAGGCAGGCCCGAGGGCACCCACATCATCCGAACAGAATGACGTGTTCCGGCTCGAGATGATCGCCCCTCCGGCTCGAGATGATCGCCCCAAGTGGGTGATGCAGGCCAGCTTGCGGGCTCCTAGCGTCAACCCGAGGGGAAGCGCAACCGTGCTCTCGCACGGGAGCAATCGCTAGGAAAGGTGCGTCATGAGCGACGAACCGATGTTCTTCTTTGCCGGCGTGTACGACGACGCCGCGGACGCCGAGTACGACTACGTGGCTGTGAAGGCGCTGCACTCGGCGAGCATCATCGGCTCCTATGACTCGGTCATCGTCCACGAGGACATGGACGGGCGGATCAAGGTCACCAAGGCCGAGAAGCCCACCCAGCCCGGCGGCTGGCTCGGGCTCGCCGCCGGCGGGGCCGTCGCGGTGGCGGCCCCGGTGGCCATGCCCGCACTCCTCGCGGCCGGGGGCGCCGGCCTTGGCGCGTGGGCCGCGCATATCACGCGAGGTATCAGCCAAGCCGACCTGCGCGAGCTCGGCGAGACGCTCGAGGACGGCACCGCGGTACTCATCGTCGTGGGAATCGACAGGGACGCCGATCGCGTTCAGAGAGCCGCGAGCAAAGTCAGGCGATTCACCATCAAGCGCGTGGCGGGCGACTACGAGCAGGCAGAGCACGAGGCGAAGACGGTGATGGCCGTTTGAGCGTCACCCGGTTGGGATGATGCCGGCTTCTCCGCGGCGCTCAATGATCGCCGGGTAGTATCTCGAAGGACGAGAGCTCCCCGACCCGATCGGCGTGAGTCCCAGCGTGGCGACGCGCCACCCAAACAAGGAGCCACATGCTCATTGCAACCAGTTATCCGTTTCTCGAAGTGTTCTGGACGATGCTCATCTTCTTTGGGTTCGTCATCTGGATCTGGATTCTGTTCACCGTGATCGCGGATATCTTTCGGCGGCATGACACGTCGGGATGGGTGAAGGTGCTGTGGATCGCGTTCATCATCATCATTCCTTACTTCGGCGTGTTCGTGTATTTGATCGCTGAGCACAAGGGAATGACAGAACGCACGATCGCGCAGCAGCAGGACGCGGAAGCCCAGGTCGCCGAATATGTGAAGTCCGTAGCGCCACAGGCTGATCCCGCCGAACAGATCGCGAAAGCCAAGTCGCTGCTCGACCAGGGGACGATCAGTGAGACGGAGTTCAACCAGATCAAGCAGAAGGCGCTGGCGAGTTGAGGAGCACGTAGGTCGCCGGGAGACCCCGGCCGTTGCGGTTGCCTGCTGCCTCGCCGCCGCCCAGGATGGGCGTGCTCGGGGCAGGGGCTCCGCGCGCCCCGCGTATCACCCCATTCGAGGGATGCGGCGTCACAGCTCTGCTCCTAGTGTCGGTGTCACAGGCGCGTCGAGGGACGCCGCCGAACGAGGGAATCCATCGACCAGCTTCAAGGAGGCGCTCTGATGAGCAGCGGCCAAACGAGCCAATTGCCGGATTATGAGTACGAACGCGGTTACGGGTGGGTGCTGTTCGCGGGCATCCTGATCATGATCGCGGGCACGCTGAACTTCATCTACGGGCTGGCCGCGGTCTCGAACTCGCATTTCTACGTCGCGAACACACACTTCATCATCAGCGATCTCAACACCTGGGGCTGGGTCGTGCTGGTGCTCGGGATCTTCCAGTTCTGTGTCGCGCTCGGGATCTGGGCGACGGCGGGCTGGGCGCGCTGGGCAGGCGTGCTGATGGCCGGGATCAACGCGATCATCCAACTGGTCTTCCTGCCCGCATACCCGCTCCTGTCGCTGTCGATCTTCGCGCTTGACATTCTCGTCATCTACGGGCTCGTCGCCTACGGCGGACGGCGCTACGACGGCGCCTGACCGCTGGTCCCGCGAGAGCGGTGGCGGTCAGCCGAGCGCTTCGATGAGGCCCACGCCCAGCAGGTAGGCGCCGGCGCCCGCCGCCGCGATCACCGCCACCAGCCGCCCGTGGCGGGCGAACCAGGCGTTGATGCGCTCGAGCGCAGCGGTGGTGCGCTCGGGCACGAGGAGCATCATCAGCATCGGTACCTCGACCAGCCACAGCATGACCACGACCGTCACCGCGAGATAGGCGAGCTCCTGGGGGGTCGAGCTGTTGGTGTTGGCGATCACCTTCACGGCCCCGACGTAGATCGGCGAGGGCACCACGTACAGGACGATCCCGAGCAGCGCCACCAGCCCCCGGCTCTGCAGATAGCGGTCGATCTTCGAGGGGCCGCTCTGCTGCTTTGGCGCTTTCTCGCGCGGGCGCCACAGCCTCAGGGCGAGCAACAGCAGGGCCGTGCCGATCACGATGTAGAGCGCCGCGCTGCCCGTGCGCTGCTGCTGGCTGGTGGCGCCCAGATCCTCGAACGCCAGCAGCATCAGCGCCCCCGTGAGGAACACCGTCAGCAGCGCGACGCCCACGAACAGCAGCACCCGCAGGCGCACGTTGACGCCCCGCCCGAGGGCGATCACGGCGGCGAGGGCCGGCGGGTAGATCGACGCCGCGAGCGCCAGCGAGATGGCTTCGCCCGGCACCTGCGCGCTCACCGAGCCCCGGGAGCCCGGCTCGGACTCAGAGGCCCGTCTCGGCGGTGATGCGACCGGACTCAGCCGCCGCCGCCAGGGCCTTGTAATCACGCTCGTTCTGCTCGGCATAGGCCTGCGAGAACTGCACGATCGCGCGATCGAAGCTGGGGCCCTTGCCGAGGTAGGCCGCGATCGCAATGCGGTCGCCGCTGCGGGCGTGCGCCCGGGCGAGCGTCCAGCCACACAGGCGGCCGTAGGCGGCCAGGCCCTTCGGAACCATCTGCTCGACTTCCGCCGAGCCCTTCCAGTCCTTGAGCTGGCGCCCGTAGAAGTCACGCGGCTGTTCGTCGAGGCCCGACGGCACGTGCACCCAGCCGAGGAAGATGTCGCTGCTGGCCTGCATCAGATGCTGTCCGGTGACAACCCGCTCGCCGTGGTTCTCGAACTCGCTCGGTGCGAGGAACTCCTCGAGCACCGAGGCCTCCGCCTCCTTCACCTGCAGGAACAGCGGGTCCTGGCCGTCGCGCCCGAGCAGCAGCGCGATCCACGCGCGCGTGCCGACGCTGCCCACACCGACCACTTTACGCGCGAAATCGGCGAGCTGGAACTGCTCGAGCAGAACGCGACGGTCCTGCTGGAGGGTCGCGCGATAGGCGTTCAGCAGCTCGTGCAGCCAGTCGAAGGCCTCCTGACGCTCGCTGCCCTGCGCGAGCTGGTCGAGCGGGACGATCAGGGGCGGATCGGCCACGATGCGCGCCTGCCCATCGACCACCTCGCACAGTTTGGAGAAGGCCGACATGCTGTCGCGCGTTCGCGCCTTCGCGAGCGTCTTCTCGGTCCGCCTGACCTGTCTGGTCTTGAGCTGCGAGCCGAACTGCGCGAGCGTGGCGTCGATGTCGAGATGCGCGTACCACACGTCGAGGTTGTCCATGGCGGCGAACCGTGCCATCGACGTGCGGTACTCGGCCACCGTGTCGAGCACAACCCGCTCCTGGTCGGCGACCGCGAAGCCGTTGTACTGCGCCGCGATCATCATGCTCGCCGCCAGGCGCTTGACGTCCCACTCCCACGGTCCCGGGAGCGTCTCGTCGAAGTCGTTGATGTCGAACATCAGCCGCCGCTCGGGGGACGCGAACACGCCGAAGTTCGACAGGTGCGCATCGCCGCAGCACTGCACAGTCAGGCCCGAGTTCGGCGTGCTCGCCAGGTCGCTCGCCATGATCATCGCCGCACCCCGGTAGAACGTGAAGGGCGAGACCAGCATGCGCCCGTAGCGAATCGGCACCAGCTCGGGCACGCGCGTGGCCGCCTGGCGCTCGAGCAGCTCGATCGGGTCGGGGCGGCTTGGCGAGGGCTCGAAGGCGGCGTGGCTGGAGCGCGGCACGCCTTCCCGCGCCGCCTTGCCGCGGGCGACCCGCTCGGCGACCGTCAGGTGCCGCGGGTCCTTCCTCGTCCGCTTCTTGGTCGCGCTAGGCATGATCGGCTAGGCCCGGTCCACGGCTGTGATCTTGTTCTACCAGCGCCGGCTCCACGTCATCCCGAGTGGATGAAATGCGCTCGCGCGTGGCGGACGGTCCCGCTTGGGGGAGGATTATGCTTCGCGCATTGCTCCGGAGCGCTCCCCAGCCGAAGATGCGGTCAACGCGACACGGCGAACGCGGCTGGCCAACGAGCGCACCTATCTGGCGTGGTGGCGCACCGGCCTGAGCGCGTTCGCCGTCAGCCTGGGCGCGGGCAAGGTGGTGCCGGCGCTCACCAAAGAAACGCGCTGGCCGTACACGCTCATCGGCGTAGGCTTCGGGCTCCTGGGAGTGTTGCTCGTCGGCTACGGGTTGATGCGCCAGCGGACGGTTAACGCGGCGATCTCGCGCGGCGAGTTCGCGCCCTCGGACGAGCGGATCGTGCTCGTGCTCGCCGTCAGCGCCATCATCCTCGGGGTGGCGCTGACCGCAATCGTCATCTTCTCCGGCTGACCCCTCGGCCGTGCATAGCGAGCCTCTCACTCTCTGGGCGAACGGCCACTCAACCGAGTCGCGCCAGCAGGTGATCGCCCACGCGGATGGCGTTGGCCATGGCGGTGAGCGCCGGGTTCACCGCGCCGATGCTGGGGAAGCAGCTCGTGTCCACGACATACAGGTTGTCGAGCTCGTGGGCCTTGCAGTCGCGGTCGAGCACCGACGAGCCCGGGTCGCTGCCGAAGCGGCACGTGCCGGCCTGGTGGGCGCAGCCGGCAACCGGGATGTCGTTCTTCAGATAGGCGTTGCGATGCAACAGGTGCTCGTGGCGCATGCCCAGATGGCCGAGCATCGATCTGAGCTTCTTGTAGAGCTCGTTCTTCGGGACGTCGTTGGTCGGCCTGTAGGCGAGCGTCACCGAGCCATCCGCGGCGAGCGTCACCCGGTTCTCGGGCACGGGCAGGTCCTCGGTGGAGAGCCAGAAGTCGATCGCGTGCTTGGCGACGTCGTCGAGCGAGAACTGGGGCGCGAGTTTGGTCTGGATGGGCTTCTCCCCCCGATACATCTCGGCGGATGACTTGCCGACCATCTGGATGTTCCCGAGCGGGTAGTCGAACTCCTCGGAGGCGAAGTAGAAGTCGTTCAGGCCGAGGGTCTTCTGGTAGACCGTCGGGTTCTCCTCGAGTGAGAGCGCGAGCACGGCGATGCTCTCGTGGAACATGTAGTTCCGCCCCACCTGGTCGGAGCCGTTGGCCAGGCCCGCCGGGTGGCGGTCGCTCGCCGAGGCGAGCAGCAGCTTGGCGCTGTTGGCCGCGCCGGCGCTCACGACGACGATCTCTGCGGCCAGCGTCTCCGTCTGCCCGTCGTGCTCGACGAGCACCTCCGTCACGGTCGTGCCGGCCGCATCGGTCGCCAGGCGCAGGGCTGTGGCGTTCGTGAGCAGGGTGACGTTCGGATGCTCGAGCGCGGGACGCACGCCCAGCACCTCGGCGTCGGACTTCGCGCCCACCAGGCACGGGAAGCCGTCGCAGGTGGCGCACCGTATGCACCTGCTGTAGGGCCTGTTGGCCTCGTCGAGCATGATCCCGCAGGGGGCGTGGAAGGGATGGTAGCCGGCCGCGGCCAGGTCGTCGGCGAGCTGCTGGATGCGCGGCTCGTGGGACACCGGCGGATGCGGATATTCGCTGCTCGAGGGACCCTCCGTGGGGTCCACGCCGTGAGCGCCGTGCACTTCGTAGATGTGCTCGGCCTCGCCGTAGTAGGGCTCCAGCTCCTCATAGGAGATGGGCCAGGCGGGTGAGATGCCGTCGTGGTGGCGCAGCTCGCCGAAGTCCTGCGGGCGCAGGCGGTAGAGCGCCGCGCCGTAGAGCTTGGTGGCGCCGCCGACGAAGTAGTGCACCTGGGGCTGGAAGGCCTTGCCGGCGCCGTCGTACCACGTATCCGGCGAGATGTAGCGGTTCTCGACGAACACCGGGTCCGCCTGCCAGTTCTGCGGCTCGCGCGGGAGCCAGTCGCCGCGCTCGATCAGCAGGATGCTCTTGCCCGACGGCGCCAGGCGGCGAGCCAGCGTGCCGCCTCCGGCACCGGTGCCGATGATGATCACGTCGTAGCTGGCGCTGGGCATCTGGTCTCCTTGTCGGTGGGGGCTATGTGGTTGACGACTCGGTCGCGCGAGTCGGAGGAAGCGCTTCGACCTCGTCGCTGTTGACGGCCCCGCCCCAGTCGATCCGCGCGGCGCTCGAGCGGTCGAGCACCTGTTCGCCGCGACCCTTGCTGAAGTAGTCCCAACCCCAGTCGATGAACGCCTCGATGCGATTGCGCGCGCCGCTGAGCAGCGCGGCGTGCACGCCGAGCCAGGCCGCGAAGGCGATCGAGCCGTGCAGCTCGTGACGGTGCTCGCCCACCTCGGCGACCGCCGCTCCACGTCCGATCATCGCCATGATCCCCTTGTCGTGGTAGTGAAAGGCCGTGCGCGGCTTGCCGTCGATCTCGGCGAGGATGTTCTTGCCCACGCAACGCCCCCCCTGTAGCGCCACGGAGCCGAGCTGGGGATAGGGCTGGCCGTCGGCGCGCGGGATGTTGGCGATGTCGCCGGCGACGTACACCCCCGGCACCCCCTCGACGGTGAGGTCCTCGCGCACGTCGATGCGCCCGCCCCGCCCCACGCCGAGACCGCTCGCGCCCGCGAGTGACGCCGCCATCAGCCCGCCGGCCCACACGACGCAGCGGGTGGGGATGGAGGTCCCGTCGGAGAGCAGCACGTGATCGCTGGCCACCTCCTTCACCCCCGTCCCGAGCCGTACTTCCACGCCACGCTTGGCGAGCGCCTTGCTCGCGTACTCGTGCGCCTTCTCGGAGAAGCCGTTGAGGACGACGTGTCCGAGGTCGACCACGTACACGCGCGCCTGGTTGACCGCGAGGTCTTCGTACTCGACGGTCATCGTCTCAGCGATCATGTCCCCCAGCGCGCCGGAAAGCTCGGTGCCGGTCGCCCCGGCGCCGACCACGACGAAGTTCAGGGCACCCTGCTCCAGCAGGCTCGGATCGGTGTCGGCCTCCTCGAAGACGGCAATGACGCGCGAGCGCAGGCGCTCGGCGTCGCTCAGCGAGTACAGCGGGAAGGAATGCTCGGCCGCGCCCGGGGTGTCGAAGAAGTTGGCCTGGGCCCCGCCGGCCAGGACGAGGACGTCGCCCTCATAGACCTTGCCGTCGGCCGTGGTGACCGAGTGAGCCGAGAGGTTGACGGCCGTGACTTCGCCCATCTTGATGTTGACGTTGCCGGCCTTGTGAAATTCCGCACGCAGCGAGAAGGCGATGTCGCTCGGCGAGAGTTGGGAGGTGGCCACCTGGTAGAGCAGCGGCTGGAACTGGTGGTAGTTGTGTCGATCGATCAGCGTGACGTGCACGGCGTCGTTGCCCGCCAGCTCGCGTGCGCACCCGACGCCGGCGAAGCCGCCACCCACGACCACGACGCGCGTGGTCGGCTGCTTGGCGCTCTTCATGCCTCGACTACACCCCACGTGCCGGCGACGTGCATCGCCCGGAGCGGATGAAGTTCGCCGGCTGGCGCCCGCCCGTCACCCCATCCGGACGATGAACCCCGGCGCGTGCTGGGGTTGCATCCCCGGCGGGCCGCAGCCTCGAGCGACCTCGGAGCGCCGTGACCAATGACCTAGCACGCTGGCAGTTCGCCACCACGAGCATCTACCACTTCCTGTTCGTGCCCGTCACGATCGGGCTGGCGTTCCTCGTCGCGCTCCTGCAGACGGCCTGGCATCGCAACGGGGAGCCCGAGTACAAGCGCCTGACGAAATTCTTCGGCACGCTGCTGCTGATCAACGTGGCTGTCGGCGTGGTCACGGGCCTCGTGCAGGAGTTCGAGTTCGGGATGAACTGGTCTGCCTACGCACGCTTCGTGGGCGACGTGTTCGGCGGTCCGCTGGCGATGGAGAGCCTCGCGGCGTTCGCGCTCGAGTCGACGTTCCTGGGGCTGTGGATCTTTGGCTGGGGTCGGCTTCCCAAGCGCGTGCACCTCGCCTGCATCTGGCTGGTCGCGTTCGGCTCGATGCTCTCGGCGCTGTTCATCCTGGCGGCGAACTCGTGGATGCAGCACCCGGTCGGCTACGTCCTGAACAGCCATGGGCAGCCGGAACTGAACAACGTGTGGGCGCTGTTCACGAACCCGACGTTTCTGTGGGGCTATGTGCATGTGCTCCTGGCCTCGCTGGTGACGGGCTCGCTGGTGATGCTCGCGGTCTCGGCGTGGCATCTGCGCAAGGGGCGCGAGGTTCAGGCCTTCCACCACACCGCGCAGCTTGCGTTGCTGGTGCTGCTGCCGGCGATCCTGGTGCAGATGTTCGTCGGCAACAAGCTCGGCGAGATCGAGGCCACCTACCAGCCGGTGAAGATCGCTGCGGCCGAGGCGCAGTGGGAAAACTGCCAGCCCTGCTCGTTCTCGGCGTTCCAGGTCGGCGGCGGCAAGAACGATCAAACCCCCACGCAGCTGATCGCGATCCCGCACCTTTTGTCGGTGCTCGCGACCGGAACGTTCAACGGGCCGGTCGAGGGCCTGAACCAGCTGCAGAAGGAAGACGAACGGAAATACGGCCCGGGGAACTACATCCCGAACGTCTTCATCCAGTACTGGTCGATGCGCGTGATGGCCTACCTGGGGTCGCTGATCGCGCTGTTCGCGCTGTTCGGAGGCTGGCTGATACACAAGGGCACGCTCGACCGCTCGAAGTGGTTCCTGCGCCTCTCGCTGTGGGCGGTCGTGACGCCGTTCGTGATGAACACCGCGGGCTGGCTGTTGACCGAGAACGGGCGTCAGCCGTGGATCGTGCAGGGCCTGATGAAGACGATCAACGCCAACTCGCCCTCGGTCACCTCCACCGACATCTGGATCAGCCTGGTCGCGTTCGTGGCGATCTACATCGCGCTCGGCGCCGCCGACCTCGCGCTGATGCTGCGCTACGGGCGCAAAGAGCTCGAAGGAGACGGCGATGACAGCGAGTCGGGCGCCGCGGGCTCGGGCGCGACCACGATCCCGGCGCTGACCTACTGAGGAGCCCCGTGGAGCTTCACACCATCTGGTTCGTGCTGATCGCGATCTTCTGGGTCGTGTTCCTCGTGCTCGAGGGCTTTGACTTCGGCGTCGGGATGCTGCACACGATCGTCGCCAAGACCGACACCGAGCGCAGGGTTGCGCTGAACACGATCGGCCCCTGGTGGGACGGCAACGAGGTATGGCTGGTGATCGCCGGCGCGAGCATGTTCGCCGCCTTCCCGGGCTGGTACGCCACGATGTTCTCAGCCCTCTATCTCGCGCTCGTGCTCGTGCTCCTCGCGCTGATGGCACGCGGCGTCGCGTTCGAGTTCAAAGGCAAACGCGACAGCGCGCGCTGGCGCACCACATGGACCTGGTGCACAACACTCGCCAGTCTGCTCATCCCCCTGCTGCTCGGCATCGGGCTCGGCGACCTCCTCGGCGGCCTGCCGATCGACTCAAGCCACGAGTTCACCGGCAACTTCTTCAACCTGCTGACCGGCTACGGACTGTGGACCGGCGTCACGCTCGTCGCCCTCTGCCTCCTACACGGCGCGACGTTCCTGAAGCTCAGAACCACCGACCAGGTGCGCGAGCGGGCCCGCGCCCTGGCCCGGCCACTCGGCTGGGCCGCGATCGCGCTGATCATCGGCTTCGTCATCTGGACACGCAAAGTCGCCGGCGGCGCCGATGTCCCCGGACCCGTGGAAGCGCTCGCGGTGATCGCCGTCGTGTTCGCCGCGCGCCTGGCGAGCACCGACCACGACGGCTGGGCCTTCACCGCGTCCGCGGTCGCGATCGCCGCGACCATCGGCTCGATCTTCATCGACCTCTACCCCCACCTGATGATCTCCACCACCAACACCGCCTACGACCTGAGCGTGAGCAACTCCGCCTCCGGCCACTACGCCCTCACCGTCATGACCATCGTCGCCGTCATCTTCTTCCCCCTCGTGGCGATCTACCAGGGCTGGTCGTTCCACGTCTTCCGCGCACGCGTCAAGGCGCCGCCGGCACCGGGGGACGCTCCGGCGACGCTCGCGCCGGCGCCACCCACCGTCGGACCATCGGCGCCGGCCGGGCTCTCGGAGTAGAAAGCGGAGATGACCACGTCAACGGGCGCGGCCGAAGCCGCGAGCTCAGAGCCGAGCAGCACTCCCGCCAGGGCCGGCTGGGTGCTCGGCGCCCTGATCGTGGTCGCAGCGGTGGCGAATCTAGGCCTAGCCGTCGCCAACGTCGCGCTGCCCTCGATCGGCAAGCATTTCGATGCCTCTCAGGTATCGCTCAACCTGGTCGCGGTCGGCTATTCACTCGGCCTGGCCGCTTCGGTGCTCTACTTCGGTGCACTCGGTGACCGCTACGGGCGCAAGCTGCTGCTCACGATCGGCATGTGTCTGACCGTGCCGGCCGATTGCCTGGCCGCGTGGGCGCCGTCGATCGGCGTCCTGTTCGGCGCGCGCGTCATCGGCGGGCTCGCGGCCGGGATGGCCTACCCGACCACCCTCGCGCTGATCACCGCGCTGTGGTCGGGGCCGGCTCGCACGAAGTCGATCGCGCTGTGGGCGGCGACGGGCGGTGCGATCGCCGCACTCGGCCCGCTGTGCTCGGGCATCCTGCTCGAGCACTTCTGGTGGGGATCTGTGTTCCTGCTCACGCTGCCGCTCGCCTTCGTCGGGCTCGTGATGGCGATCAAGCTGGTGCCCGCCCACGTCAACGAGACGACCGCGCCGGTTGATCATCAGGGTGGCGTCCTCTCGATCGTGATGGTCGGTGCGCTGATCCTGGGCATCAACTTCGCGCCCGTGCCCAGCAAGGGGACGCTTGTGCTCGGGCTGCTGTTGGTGGCGGCCGCGGCGCTGATCGCCTTCTACATCAGGCAGCGCCGGGCGCAGAGCCCGCTCTATGACCTGCACGCGGCGGCCCGTCCGACCTTCTGGGTGGCGGCGATCGCCGGAATCGTCGTGTTCGGCTCGCTGATGGGTGCGATGTACATCGGCCAGCAGTTCCTGCAGAACGTGCTCGAATACTCGACCGTCGACTCGGGCCTGGCGATCCTGCCGGCGGCCTTCTGCATGGTGCTCGCGGCGCCGCGCTCGGCCAAGCTGGTCGAGGCACGCGGAGCCCGCTTCACGCTGCTGCTCGGCTACGCCTTCGTACTGCTCGGCTTCCTGACCATGCTCCTGCTGTGGAAGGAGCACATCTCCTACTGGAAGGTCGGCCTCGGATACGCCTTCGTCGGCATCGGCGTCGGCCTTGCCGGCACCCCGGCCTCCCACTCCCTCACCGCCTCGGTGCCGGTCAAGCGCGTCGGGATGGCCTCCGGTACGGCCGACCTGCAGCGCGACCTCGGCGGGGCGATCATGCAGTCGATATTCGGCGCGCTGCTGACCGCCGGCTACGCGACCGCGGCGGGGGCGGCGATCGCGGCCTCAGGCAACAAGTCGGTCACGAGCGGCGTCGAAAGTGAACTGACAAAGTCGTTCGCAAGCGCAGCCGACGCGGCGAAGCGATACCCGGAATCGATTCAGCACACGCTCGTCGAAGCGGCCAAGGCCTCGTTCTTGAAAGGCGACGAATGGGCCTACGCGGCCGGCATTATCGCGGTCCTGCTCGGGGCGGTGCTCGTCTTCTTCAAGTTCCCGAAGGGGCAGGACGAGAAACGGCTGCTTGCGCAGTACCAGGCCGAGGACAGCGAGGGCGCTCCAGGCGGGGCGGAACGGGCTCCTGAGCTGTCTGGTGTCCCCAAGGCCCAGAGCCCGCCGGGCCGTGAAGTCGGACCCTCGGCCCCGCAGGCCTAGGCGTAGGCGGACGCGTCGTCTGTGCCGAGCCAGCCATCCGCGGCGGCCTCGCGCCGCCACATCTCGGCATAGCGGCCGCCGGCGGCGAGCAGCTCGGCGTGCCCTCCGCGCTCGAGCACCTGGCCGCGATCGAGCACGAGCACTTCGTCAGCGACCTCGAGGCCTCGCAGACGGTGGGTGATCATCAGCGTGGCCGCACCCCCGCCGGCGTCGATCAGGTCGGCGACGATCGCGTCCGCCGTCGCCGTGTCCAGGTGCTCGGCCGGCTCGTCGAGGATGAGGATGGGAAAGTCGGCCAGCAGCGCGCGGGCGATCGCCAGCCGCTGGCGCTGTCCGCCCGAGATGCGCGCGCCGTACTCTCCGACCTCTGTCTGCAGGCCGTGCGGCAGCGCCTGCGCCCAGTCGAGCAGCCGCACGTGTTCGAGTGCGGCGTCCAGCTCCCCGGCGCTGGCAGCGCGGCGGGCGAGCAGCAGGTTCTCCCGGAGCGTCGTGTCGAAGATGTGGGCATCCTGGGCGACGGTGCCCACGACGCGCCGGTAGTGATCGCCGTCGAGCTCTGCGATCTCCACGCCGCCCAGCGTCACCGAGCCGGCCTGGTAGGGGAGGAACCTCAGCAGCACCTCCGCGAGCGTCGACTTGCCCGCGCCGCTCGGTCCGACCACCGCGACGAGTCGTCCGGGCGCGAGCTCGAGGTCGACTCCGTCGAGCGCCCGCGGCCCGTCGGGCGAGTACCCGGCGCGCAGCCCGCGCACCTGCAGGCTGTACGGCGGCGGTGGCACCGGCGCCGGGTGAGGCGGCTCGAGCACCGGCGCGGGGGCGTCGCAGACCTCGAACACGCGCGCCGCGGAGGCGCGCACGCGCTCGAGCGTCTGGGTCGCCACCGGTAGGCCGGTGACCAGCTCGAAGGCAGCGAGCGGGACCAGCGCGATCACGGCGAGCAGGACGCCCGCGAGCGCGCCGGAGCGCACCGCGGAGACGCCCACGAGCAGCGAGCCCCACATCGCCAGACCGCAGAGCAGCGTCGTCAGCCCCTGGCCGGTGCCGGCCGTGCGCGCGCTCGCGAGGGCGACGCGCGTGAGCTGTTCGTCGGCGAGCAGGGCGCGCTCGAGCTGGGCGTCGAGGGCGCCGTTGACCGCCAGCTCGGGAGCGCCCTCGAGGAGATCGACCACGCAGGCCGTCAACGCCCCGCGGGCAGCGGCCTGGCGGGACTCCCGCCGCCGAGCCAGTCCCCCCGTCAGCCACGGCACGAGCGTGGCGGCGAGCATCAGCGCCGCGAGCAGGATCAGGCCGGCGGTGGGGAGCATCAGCCACACCAGCGTCACCGTCGCGCCGCCGACGAGCGCGGCGATGGCGAACGGCGGAACGACACGCAGCAGCAGGTCCTGGAGCGCGTCCACGTCGTCTACCAGGCGCGCGAGCAGATCGCCGCCGCGAAACGCGGGCAGGCCGGCGGGCGCGAGCGACTCGAGCCGGCGGTACACGCTCACGCGCAGGGCGGCGAGCAGGCGGAACGCGGCGTCGTGGCCGACGAGCCGCTCGCAGTAGCGACACAGGCCGCGTGAGAGCCCGAAGAACTGGACGGCGACGATCGCGAGCGCGAGGGCGGACTCCTGCGGATGCTGGGATGCGCGGGAGATGAGCCAAGCGGAGGTGGCGATCAGGCCGATCCCTGCGGCGAGCGCGCCAGCGCCGAGCAGCGTGGCGAGGGCGAGGCGTCCGGCGGCGGGGCCCGCGAGCGCGAGCGTACGCGCGAGCGGCGCCCTGGGTCCGACGACCTGCTCACTCGCCGCGCCCGCGTTGACGTTCGGCACCGCCAGCGCCATCACGCCACCGCCGCGGTGAGCCCGAGCGGGAGCACGCGGTCGGCCAGGGCGACGAGCGCTGGGCGGTGGGCGGCGATCACCGTGGTGCGACCCCGCACGAGCCTGGCGACGGCATCGAGCACCTGCTCCTCGGTCGCGCCGTCGAGGTTGGCGGTCGGCTCGTCGAGCAGCAGCAGGGAGGCGTCGCGCAGGAACGCCCGCGCGAGCGCGATCCGCTGGCGCTCCCCGGCGGACAGCCCGGCGCCGCGCTCGCCCAGCGCGGTGTCCAACCCGTGCGGCAGACGCGCGATCACATCCAGCAGTCCCGCGTCGGCAACCGCCTGCAACAGCTCCTCGGGCGAGGCGTCGGGCCGGCCGAGGCGGACGTTCTCGGCGATCGATGCCGAGAACAGCCGCGGGCGCTGGGGCACCCACGCCAGGCGCGCGCGCCAGGCGCCGAGGTCGAGCTGACCCAGCTCGACCCCCCCGACGCTCACCGATCCCCCGTCCGGCGCCACGAGCCCGAGCAGGACGCCGAGCAGCGTCGACTTCCCGCAGCCGCTGGGACCGGTGACGGCGAGAACCTCTCCCGGGGCGACGCTCAGCGACAGGCCATCGAGCACCGGCTCCGCGCGCCCGGGGCGGGCGACCGTGAGCCCCTGGACCGACAGGCCGCTCGCAGCCGGGTCGGGTACGTCCGTGCGCATGCCCCGCGGCGGCTCCGGGCGCTCGAGCACCTCGAACACCCGCTCCGCCGCGGACACGCCCTCGGCGCTCGCGTGATAGTTGGCGCCGAGCAGCCGCAATGGCAGGTAGGCCTCGGGCGCCAGCACGAGGACGAACAGGGCGGTGCGCAGCTCCAGCGCGCCGCCCATCAGGCGCAGCCCGACCTCGACCGCGACCAGGGCGACCGAGATCGTCGCCACCAGCTCGAGGATCAAGGACGACAGGAAGGAGACCCGCAGCGTCGCCATGGTGGCGCGCCGGTAGCGCTCGGTGATCGCTCCCACCTCGCCGATCTGGGCCTTCGCCCGCCCGAACACCTTCAGCGTCGGCAGGCCGGCCACGACGTCGAGGAAGTGGCCGCCCAAGCGCTGGAGCAGGCGGAACTGCTGATCCATGCGCTCGCTCGTGGTGGCCCCCACCAGGGCCATGAACAGCGGGATCAACGGCAGCGTCACCGCGATGATCGCCGCCGAGATCCAGTCCTCGTAGGCCATCACCGCGAGCACGGCGCACGGCACGATCACGGCGAGGCAGAGCTGCGGCAGATACAGCGAGAAGTAGGCGTCGAGCGCGTCGATCCCCCTGCTCGCGAGCGTCGCCAGCTCGCCCGTGCGATCGCTGGCAAGGCCGTCGCGCCCGATCGTCGCGGCCCGCCTCAGGAGCGAGCGCCTGAGCTGCGACTTCGCCTGTGCCGCCGAACGGCTGGCCGCCACCTGGGTCGCCCAGGCGAGCAGCGAACGGGCCACGACGACGCACACCAGCGCCTCCAGGGCACTCCGCACGTGCGCAACTCCCCTGCCCGCGGCGAACGCGGCGGTGATGACCTCGGCGAGCAACCACGCCTGGGCGATGACCAGCAGGGCGCTGGCGGTGCCGATGACCACCGCGGAGGCGATGAACGACCGCGTCGCGGGGGCATGTCCCAGGAGTCTCGGGTCACATGCCCTTTGGCCCATCTCCCGGCACACTGCATCTCAGCCGTGGCGCGCGGTCATCCCCCGGAGTGGGTGATAAGCGCCGGGCGCCCTACGGCGTGGCGGTCGTTGGGGTCGTCTTTTCCGTCGTCGAGGTGCCCGCGGGCGCCGCGGGAGTTGTGACGGTCGGCGTCGACGTGGTGGCAGCGGGTGCTGGTGTCGTGACCGTCTTGGGCGGTGCCGTGACGGTGTTGGTGGTGGTCGTCGTCGCGGTGTGCGTCGGTGCCTGCACGTTGATCCCCAGCGAAGAGGTCGTCTGCTGGTTGATCACGGTGGATGTGGACGCGGATTTGTTTTCGGAGGCGATGACGCCCGCGACGATGCCGAGGATGGCGAGCAGCACGACGACCGGCCACAGCCACCTCGCTTGTTTTCCGCTCTGCGGCGGGGGCTGCTGCGCGTACTCGCCCGCGGGCGGCCCGCCAGGCGGCGGGGGGTAGGCCTGGGTGGGGTCCTCGGCGGGTCCACCGCCGCCGCCGTAGGGGGGCTCGGGAGAGCTCATGTGATCTCCTCGACCCGCTCGGCCAGGATGATCCGCCCCGCGGCCTCGATCAGCGCCAGGTGCGAGAAGGCCTGGGGGAAGTTGCCGAGATGGCGGCCGGTGCTCGTGTCGAACTCCTCGGCGTACAGGCCGAGGGGCGAGGCGACCCGCAGCAGGCGTTCCATGAGGTCGCGGGCGCGCTGCTCCTCGCCGACGACCGCCAGCGCGGAGACCAGCCAGAACGAGCAGATCAGGAAACTCCCCTCCTTGCCCGACATGCCGTCGTCGGTCTCGTCGGTGCGGTAGCGAAGCACGAAGCCGTCCTCCGTGCAGCTCGTCGGCGATCGCGTTGACCGACTTGCGCAGCGTCTCCTCGCCGGCGGGCAGGAAGCCGAACATCGCCGCCAGCAGGGTGGACGCGTCGAGCGCCTCGGTCTCGTAGTGCTGGCGCAGAACCCCGTCCTTGACCCCGTGCTCGAGGATGTCGGCCCGGATCTCATCGGCGGTCTCCCGCCACGTCGCCTCGCGCTCGCCGTCGCCGCGAATCTCCGCCAGCTTGGCCGCGCGATCCATGGCGACCCAGCACATGAGCTTGGAGGACACGTAGTGGTGTGGCTCGCCTCGCGCCTCCCAGATCCCCTGATCGGGTTCGCGCCACACGCGCGTGGCGCATTCGGCCTGAGCCTCGACGATCGGCCACAGCCGCCGCGGCAGGCGTTTGCTGCGCGCGGAGTGGAGCAGCACCGAATCGAGCACCGCGCCGTAGACGTCGTTCTGGCGCTGGTCGAAGGCGCCGTTGCCGGTGTGCACCGGACGGGCTCCCGCATAGCCCGACAGCTCCTCGCGGACGGCCTCGGTGAGGTCGCGCCGGCCGTCGATCCCGTACATGATCTGCAGCGACCCGTCCTCGTTGGGCTCGAGGTCGGCGATGAACTGCATGAACTCGTCCGCCTCCCAATCGAGGTTGAGCCAGTGCAGCGCCTGCAGGGTGAAGGTGGCATCGCGCATCCAGGTGAAGCGGTAGTCCCAGTTGCGTTCTCCACCCGGCGTCTCGGGCAGAGACGTCGTGAGCGCCGCAATGGCTGCGCCCGTGGGCATGTACGTGAGCCCCTTGATCGCCAGCGCCGATCGCTGGATCGCCTCGCGCCAGCGATGGTCGGGCAGGCGCGCCCCCGCGAGCCAGCCGCGCCAGTAGCGGACGGTCGCGGCCATCTGCCCGTTGGCCTCGTCGAGGCTCTGCGGGGAGGCCAGCTCATCCGCCCAGGAGAGCGAGCAGTAGGCCTGCTCGCCCTCCTCGAGCGTGTGGCGCGCGTGCACCCGATCACCCTCGAGGCCCAGCGCCATGCTGGTCGTCAACCTGATCGTCTGGCCGGCGGCGGTCGCGTCGGCGACGTGCCGCGACTCATCGACGAGCGACCAGTCGGAGGGGGCGCGTCCGTAGTCGAACGCCGGTTCGCACACGAGCTCGAGCTCGACCTTGCCCTCGAGGCAGAGGACGGTGCGGACGAGCACGTGCGTCGCGTCGTCGTCTGCCGGTGGCCGCGTGTGCGGCGTGACCGTGTCGGCGCCCGCCGGACCCATCGTCAGCGCGTCGCGGACGAGGATCCAGCCCGAAGGCGTCTTCCACGTGGTCGCCACGACGTTCGTGCCCGGCTCGTAGAAGCGGGCCGCGGGGACGTTGATGCCGAACGGCCCGAGCCTGAACATGCCGGCCTGGCGGTCGAGCAGGGAGCCGAACACGCTGCCCGCGTCGAAGCGCGGGACGCACAGCCAGTCGATCGATCCGTCCGGCGCGACCAGTGCGCCGGTGTGGCAGTTGGAGAGGAACGCGTAGTCGGCGATCGGCGGGAAGGGCGAGGGCGCCGCCGCGCTCTGGGGTGCCGATGCGGCCTTCTTTGCGGGCGCACCGTCGTGCGCCTTGTTGGGCTTCGTACCTGTCGGGTTCATTCGCGCCTCGCGTCGTCGCTTGCAGGTCCAGCGCAACTCTGGCGCGGGCCGATGCCCTGCGCATCACCCTGTCTGAGTGAAGCGGCCCCGCACAAACGGCCGGGCGGCGTGGGCGCGCGTGCACGTACGATGTCGCAATGGGGAGCCTGTCGCTGTGGTCCGAAGACTCGTTTCTCTCGCTCGGCTCGTGCGGCTCGTTCATGTCGATCGGGTCGGTGGGCTCCGCTCTGTCGATCGGGTCGATCGGCTCCTTCGGCTCGGCTCTCTCGATCGGCTCGGCGGGCTCGCTGGGATCGGTGCTGTCGGCGGCCTCGAGAGCGTCGGTGCTGTCCGCCGCCGCTGACGGGGCGATCCTCGGTCAGGCGGAGCATCGTCGGGTGGGCGGCGCGTTGGCGGGCGCGCTGCTGGTGCTCACGGCGGCTCTCCTCCTCAGCCGCGCCCGGGGACGGGCCCGCGAGGCAACGGACCGGTAGCGCCCACGGTCGGGACGACGCCGAGCGCTTGGACCGCTTCGTCGATCGTGTGGAAGATCCGCTGCGGACCGATCTCCGCGAGCAGCCCGGAGCGGCGGGCCATATCGACGACGCCGTGGCGGACGTCCGCGAGCGCGAAGTCGATCCCGGCCGAGCGCAGCGCGGCGGTCAGCTGCGCGAGCATCTCCGCACTGGTGATGTCAAGCTCGCTGGTGGCCCCGCCTTCGAGGACCACCGCCTTGGGCGGCGGGGTGCACGCGCCGACGAGCTGCTTGACCCGGTCGCGCACGGGCGTCGAGTTCGCGTAGAACAGAGGCGCTTCGAGCCGCAGCACGAGGACGTCGGGAACGTGTTCGTAGTCCGGGTGGCGCTCGACGTCGCCGTAGGCGCCCGCGACGCCGGGGACCCGGCCGAGCACGACCACGTGCGGCCTGCTGGCGCGATAGACGACCAGCAGCAGCATCGAGGTGACGCCCATCACCAGCCCGGGCAGCACATCCAGCGTGATCACGCCGACGAGCGTCGCCACACCCAGCCAGAACTCGACGTGACGCTCGCCGTAGTAGCGCGGAAACGACGCCACCTTCCACAGGTGCGAGACGGCGTGGATGATCAGCGCCGCGAGCACCGCCTCAGGCAGGTTCTTGAACAGCGGGGTGAGCACCAGCACGGTGACCAGGATCAGCACCGCGGCGAGGAGCGGCGAGACCTCCGAGCGCGCGCCCGCGCCCTCGTTCACGGCCGATTGGGAGAGGCTGCCGCCGCCCGCCAGCCCGCCGAGCAGGCCGGAGCCCAGGTTGGCGACGCCGAGAGCGATCAGCTCCTGGTTCGGGTCTATCTCGTAGCCGTGCTTGGTGGCGAAGTTTTCAGCGGCGCCCAGCGACTCGCTGAAGATCACCAGCAGCATCCCGGCGGCCGCGGCCACCAGCGCCGCGACGTCGCTCGGGTTCACGCTGGGGACGCTGGGCGAGGGCAGCCCGCTGGGCACGTGGCCGACGATCTCCACGCCGTGCTGGGACAGCTGCAGGGCGCCGCTGATGAGAATCCCGGCGAGCAACGCGATCAACCCGCCCGGCAGGCGCGGCACGAAACGCTCGACCGCGAACAGCAGGATCAGCGCGCCCGCCCCCACGGCAAGGGTGGCCGCGTTGGTGTCGCCGAGGTGGGTGAGCAGGTGGAAGAACTGGGCGATCGTGTCGCCGCTGCCCTTCTTGATGCCGAAGAGCTTCGGGAGCTGGCTGACCGTGACGAAGATGGCCAATCCGAAGACGAAGCCCTCCATCACCGGACGCGATAGGAACTGGGCGACGAACCCGAGACGAAGGAAGCCGGCCAACAGGAACAGGCCACCGCAGAAGAGGACAAGCGCCGCCCCGTCGGCGGCGTAGTGGGCCGCGTCGGGGGGACCGAGGCCGGCCACCGACGATGCCAGCAGGACCGCCGCGGCGGAGGTCGCACTCGCCACCAGGTGGCGGCTCGTCCCGAAGACCGCATAGGCGGCGAGCGTCGCGAGCAGCGTGTACAGACCGGCCTGCGGCGCGAGGCCCGCGAGTCCCGCATAGGCGATCGACTCGGGGACGAGCAGCCCCCAGATGGTCGCACCGGCGACAACGTCGTAGCGCAGAAAGCGGCGGTCATAGCGCGGCAGCCAGACGAGGATCGGCAACAGGCGGCGCAGACCGGCGGGCCCTGGGGTGGCCCAGCCGTGAGGATCAACCGCGTGTTCGGCCTCGTCCATGCCCGCGCCGCTGAGCCTACGGGTTGCTGGCTCTGAGGACGCAGCGAAAGCCGATGTGGCTCATGCCCGTGTCGATCATCTGCGGGCGTCGAGCCGCCGGCCGGTAGCGCATGCAGTAGCTGTCGGCGCACAGGTAGGAGCCACCCTTGATCACCCGGCGCGGGATCCGGAACTGGGGCTGAGCGGGATCGAAGCTCTGCTCCCGCCCCGCGCCGAGCGGGTTGCTCGGCACGCAGCAGGCGTGGCTCGCGTCGTGGGGGTGTTGCTCGCCGTACCAGTCGCAGGTCCACTCCCACACGTTGCCCGCCATGTCGTGCAGGCCGTAGCCGTTCGCCGGATAGCTGCCGACCGGCGTGGTCGCGCCGTAGCCGGGATCGCGGCGCCATGGGAACTCCCCGTGCCAGTAGTTGGCGAGCCTCTCGCCGGGCCGCTCGGGCTCATCGCCCCAGACGTAGCTCGCCCGCTCGAGCCCTCCGCGCGCGGCCAGCTCCCACTCGGCCTCTGTCGGCAGCGCCTTGCCGATCCAGCCGGCGTACGCGGCGGCGTCCTCGTGGGCGACATGGACGGCCGGATGCGCCTCGCGTCCGGCCACTGACGAGGCCGGGCCGTCGGGGTGGCGCCAGCTCGCTCCCGGCGTCCAGGTCCACCACTGGTTGAGGTGACGCAGGTCCACTGGTCCGGGCGTCGGTGTGAACACGAGCGATCCGGGCATGAGGTTCTCCGCCGGCGCGCACGGGAAGTTCGCCGGATCGAGCGGTCGCTCTGCCACGGTGAGATACGCGGTCGCGTCCACGAAGCGCGCGAACTCGGCGTTGGTGACTGCGAATGTGTCGATCCACAATCCGTCGACCGTGACGCGATGCACGGGCGCCTCCTCGGGGTAGTGCGCGTCGGATCCCATCGCGAAGGTGGCCGGCGGGATCCAGGTCATATCCTTGCTGGCCGATGTGCCTGAGTCCGGCCGGACGGTTGAGTGCTCGTTCATGGCTACGGGGCGTCGGCGAAGACCCTGGCCCAGTCGTTCTTCATGCTGATCACCGTCCAGCCATGGTCTGCTGCGTGCTTGAGCGATTCCTCGGCGCCGGCCGTGTAGAGGAACTCGCGCTCGGCGTCGTCGTGGTTGAGCAGCAGGCGCAGGCCCGGCCGGTCGGCCCCGCCGGCGTAGCGCAACATCGCCACGTCGCCGTTGGAGTTCCCCGCCGCCAGGATCGGCCGTCGGCCGATGCGCGTCCAGATGCGCACCGGCTTGATCGGGCCGTCGTCGAACAGGTCCATCTCCGCCATGTAGACGAGGTTGCCGCCCTGCTCGTCGTCCTCGAAGCGCAGCGCGGCGGAGCTGCCGACGATACGCTCGGACGGTATGCCGTAGATGTCGTGGGTCACCGGGCGCATGAAGTCGCGGTCACCGCCGGAGACGATGAAATTGGTGAAGCCGTTGGCCTCTAGGTGATGCAACAGCTCGACCATCGGCGCGTATCCGAGATCTCGGTAGGCCCGGCCAAGGCTCGGGTGTTCGTGCTCAGTGAGGAACGCGTGCGCCGCCGCCGCGTAGTCATCGACGGTCTTGCCGGCATAGGCGTGCAGCACCCCGGCCATGAGCAGCTTCATATCGCCGTCGTCGCCTCCGTAGTGCTTGACCATCGCCTCGCCGAGCCACTCGAAGTCGCGCTCGTGTGCCGCCTTCCAGGGCTGGCGCTCGCGCAGGGACTCGTCCGCCTCTGCCATCTCGGCCAGTCGCAGGAGGACGAACCCCAGCTCGATCGGCATCGGCTTCTCAGACCACAGCGTGCCGTCGTTGTCGAACACGGCGATGCGGTCCTCGGGCGGCACGTAGTCGGGGCCGCCGTCGTCAGCCACTCGGTGCACGAAGTCCAAAATCGCCGTCCTGGTCGGGCCGTCGCGCCACGATGGCAGGGGCTCGGGCATGGTGGCTCCTCCCTGGTTAGTGGTGCTCGGTAAGGACGGCTTCGAGCCTGGCCACTGCCTGGTCGATGGTGAAGCTCGCCGCCTTCTGCCGGGGCGGGAACTCTTCGAACGTGGCCAGGAACTCGACCATGAGTGACTGCGCAGCCATGACCATGAAGGCGTTAGTCATGTACCAATCCCAGTAGGTGTTCGAGGTGACATCGGCGCGCTCGAAGGGATCGGTGCGCAGGTTGAAGAGCTTCGGAACGCGCAGCACCGTGAACGGCTCGGCCCAGATCTGCAGCGTGCCGGCGGCCCGCTGCTCCATAAACACCATCTTCCAGTTGTCGAAGCGAATGGCGAGCACGTCGCCGTCGTCGGAGAAGTACACCATCCCCTTGCGGGGGCTCTCGTCGATCTCGCCGGTCAGATAGGGCAGCAGGTTGTAGCCGTCGATGTGCACCTTGAAGGTCTTCTCGCCGGCGGTGTGCCCGGCCTTGCACTTCTCGACGATGTCCGGCTCGCCGGCGGCGGCGAGGAAGGTGGGCAGCCAGTCGTGATGCTGGATGATCTCGTTGGAGACCACGCCGGTAGGGATGTGGCCCGGCCAGCGGATCAGCTCCGGAACGCGGAAGGCGCCCTCCCAATTGGTGTCCTTCTCACTGCGAAACGGCGTCATGCCGCCGTCCGGCCAGGTATTCATGTGGGGGCCGTTGTCGGTGCTGTAGACGACGATCGTGTTCTCGGCGATGCCGAGCTCGTCGAGCTTGTCCAGCATCGCCCCGACCACCTTGTCGTGATCGACCATCGTGTCGTGATACGGCGACTGCCAGCGACCGGCCTGGCCGACGCTCTCCGGCTTGGGGTGCGTTCGCAGGTGCATGTGGGTGGTGTTGAACCACATGAAGAACGGCGTCCCCTCCGCGTGCTGGCGCTCGATCCAGCCGGTGGCGTGGTCGAGGATCTCGTCGTCGATCGTCTCCATGCGCCTCTTGGTCAGCGGGCCGGTGTCCTCGATCCGCTGCTTGCCGACGCGTCCCCACCGGGGCTGCTCGGTGGGATCGTCGTGCTCGGTGGCCCGGCAGTGAAGGACGCCGCGAGGGGCGAAGCGCTCGCGGAAGTGGGGAAACTCGTCGGCCGGCGGGTAGTCCGGCGACTCGGGATCCTCCTCGGCGTTGAGGTGGTAGAGGTTGCCCCGGCGGGGATGCCGACCTTGCTCAGGCCGGTGCGGAAGACGCTCTGGCCGGTGATGAACGACGAGCGTCCGGCAGTGCAGCTCTGCTCGCCGTAGGAGTCGGTGAAGCGCATGCCTTCGTCGGCGATCCGGTCGATGTTGGGGGTGCGATACCCCATCAGCCCGTCGCTGTAGCAACTCAGATTGGTGATCCCGATGTCGTCTCCCCAGATGACAAGAATGTTCGGCTGAGCCGCATCGGGCATGGCATTCACCTCTGGTTGTCGGAGGGCTGTCGAGCGTCGCCGATGACGTTATTTCGCAGCGGTGCATGTGCATCACCCGAATCGGGTGGGGCAGCGCTCGACGTCGCCCGTGGCGAGCGGGTCGTGAGCGGCGCAAGAATGGCCACGTCCGATTTCCGCGAGATCGGCGCGGGCGCATGTGCAACGCTGGGGTCCATGCTGCTCGATTCCGACCGCTGCTGGCAGGCGATCGAGGCCGGTGACCCGCGCTTCGACGGGTGGGTCTTCTGCGGCGTCACCTCGACCGGCATCTACTGCCGCCCGAGCTGCCCGGCGCGCACGCCGAAGCGTGAGAACGTGCGCTTCTACGCGACCGCGGCGGCCGCCCAGGGCGCCGGGTTCAGAGCTTGCAAGCGCTGCCGTCCGGACGCGTCCCCCGGATCGCCCGAGTGGGACCGGCGGGGCGACCTCGTGGGTCGCGCGATGCGCCTGATCGCCGACGGCGTGGTCGATCGCGACGGCGTGGGCGGGCTGGCCCGCCGGCTGGGCTACACCGAGCGCCACGTGCACCGCGAGCTCGTCGCCTGCGTGGGTGTGGGGCCGCTCGCGCTGACGCGCGCCCAGCGCGCGCAGACGGCCCGGATCCTGCTCGAGACGACGCCCATGCAGATCACCGGCGTCGCGTTCGCCGCGGGCTTTCAGAGCGTGCGCCAGTTCAACGCGACCGTGCGAGAGGTGTTCGCGATGACGCCCCGGGGCCTGCGCGCGCACGCCCGCGAGCACGGTCGCCCGGAGGACTCGGGGGCGATCACGCTGCGGCTCCCCTACCGCGCCCCGTTCGACGCCGAGGGCGTGATCGAGTTCCTCGCGCTGCGGGGCGTGCCCGGCGTGGAGGAGGTCCGCGACGGCGCCTACCGGCGCACCGTGCGCCTGCCCCACGGCGACGGTGTCCTCGAGCTGCGTCCTGCGGAGGGGCATGTGCGCGCCCGCTTCTGGCTGGAGAGCCCGCGCGACCTGGCGGCCGCGATGCAGCGTTGCCGGGCGCTTTTGGATCTGGACTCCGATCCCGCCGCCGTGGACGATGCGCTCGGCGGCGACGCCGTGCTCGGTCGGCTCGTGCGAGCGTGTCCCGGCCGTCGCGTCGTCGGTCACGTGGACAGCGACGAGCTGGCGGTCAGGGCGGTGCTCGGTCAGCAGGTGTCGCTCGCCGGCGCCGCGACGCTCGCCGGGCGCCTCGTGCGCGCCTACGGACGACCGCTCGCGAACCCGGTTGGCGCGCTCACCCACACGTTCCCCTCGCCCGGGGCGCTCGCGAGCGGCGACCCGGCGCGGATCGCCATGCCCAGGACGCGCGTGCGCGCCCTGCACGCCCTGGCCGCGGCCCTGGCGGACGGGGAGCTCGTGCTCGATCAGGGCGCCGATCGTGAGCGGGCGCGGGAGCGGCTGATGGCGATACCGGGGATCGGCCCCTGGACGACCGAGTACGTGGCCATGCGCGCGCTGCGCGACCCCGACGCGTTCCCCGTCGCCGATCTGGGCGTCCGTCACGCGCTCGAGCGCCTCGGTCGCGATGGCGGCGCCGCCTCAGCCGAGCGTGTGGCCGATGCGTGGCGGCCCTACCGCGCCTATGCCGTGCAGCACCTGTGGGCGACGCTGGCGGCGCCGAGCACGAGCACGAGCGCGCGCGAGCGGGAGCGGTTGGCCGCGTGAGCCCGCTCGCCGCCACGCGCACGGACCCGGCGGGGTTGCTGTACACGACGTTCGCGAGCCCGATCGGCGAGCTGCTGCTGCTCGGCGACGGCAGCTCGCTGCGCGGCCTGTACATGCAGGAGGGGCGCAGGCCGATGGCGCTCGCCAACGGCTGGGAACCCGCCGCTGAGGCGTTCGCGGACGTGAGCGGCCAGCTCGCCGAGTACTTCGCAGGAGAACGGACGAGCTTCGATGTGGCGGTGGCGATGGACGGCACTCCCTTCCAGCGTCGCGTGTGGCGCGCCCTGCGGGACATCGGCTACGGCGAGACGGTCAGCTACGGCGAGCTCGCGCGGCGGGTCGGCTCGCCCTCGGCGGCGCGGGCGGTGGGCCTGGCGAACGGGTGCAACCCGATCTCGGTGATCGTCCCCTGCCATCGCGTGATCGGCGCCAACGGGACGCTCACGGGCTACGGGGGCGGCATCGAGCGCAAGCGCCTGTTGCTCGAGCTCGAGGCCGGCCAACGCCCGCTGGCCGTCGCCGCCGGCTCCGGGCACGGGCGCGCGCTCAGGACGGGCCCAGCCCGTGTCGCGCCGCGTAGTTGATCGCCGCCGGACGATCGCGGGCGCCGATCTTCGCGAACACGTGGTTGACGTGCGTCTTGACGGTCGCCTCGGAGACGACCAGTCTCTCCGCGATCTCGCGGTTGGTGAACCCGGCGGCGATCAGCGACAGCACCTCCGCCTCGCGCGCGGTCAGGCCGTCGGGCAGCTCGACGCGGACGGGCACGTCAGGCGCGGCCGTGGCGGCGAGCAGGCGGGCCTGCAGGGGGGCGGCGAGCGTCATGTGACCCGCGGCGGCCTGGTGGAGCGCGCGGGAGATCTCCTCGTGCCCGGCGTCCTTCGTGAGCACCCCCCCGGGCCCCGGCGTGGAGCGCCGCGAGCGCGTCGTCGTCCTCGCCGAAGGTGGTGAGGATCAGGACCGCGATCGACGGATGCTCGGCGGCGATCCGCCGCGTCGCACCGACGCCGTCGAGCACCGGCATGTGCAGATCCATGAGCACGACGTCCGGCCGGCGGCGGGCGACGAGCTCGAGCGCCTCGGCCCCATCGCCGGCGCTGCCGACGACGCTCACGTCCGGGAGGAGGTCGAGGATCGTCACGAGGCCCTCGCGCACGATCTGCTGATCGTCGACCACGAGCACCCGCAATCCGGGGCTCATGCGGGAACCTCCGCGCTGACCGTCCAGCCGTGCGAGTCCGGTCCGGCGACGAGACGACCGCCGGCCAGCTCCAGGCGCTCGCGCATGCCCGCCAGGCCATAGCCCCCGGGAGAGCCCGAGCCCACCGCCGCGGCGGCCCGCGTGGCCGCGTCGTTGGTGACGATCACGCTCGTGCTCGCCGCCTGGTAGATCAGGCGCACGCGCACGGCCGACCCGGGTGCGTGGCGGCGGGCGTTGGTGAGCGCCTCCTGGACGGTCCGCATCAACGCGAGCGCCGCCTCCGGGGAGAGCGCTCGCGGGGCGCCCTCGACGATCAGCTCGCCGCGATCGCCCTGTTCGCGGTGGGACTCGAGCAGTCCGGTCAGGCTCTCGTCCAGCGGCGGCGCGTCGGTGCGCAGCGCCGCGACCGCACGGCGCGCCTCCTCGAGCCCCTCTCCCGCCGTCCGCCGGCAGGCGCGGATCCGCTCGAGCGCACCGTCGAGGTCGCCGCGCTCGGCGAGCAGCAGCTCGGCCGCCTCGAGTTGGACGGTGAGGCCGCCGAGCGCGTGGGCGAGCACGTCGTGGATCTCGCGCGCGATGCGCGCGCGCTCGTCGAGCGCCGCGGCCCGTCGGCTCGCCACCTCGGCCTCCCGGGTTTGGGCGCTGAGCGCGTGGGCGGTACGCGCCTGGGCGACGTACTGGCGACGCGTGAGCCCGATGAGCGCGGCTCCGAGGAGGATCGCCGGATAGCCGAGCGCCGCGCTCGCGCCGAGGCCCGCCCACAGGACGCCTGCCTCGAGTGCGACGAGCGCAAGCGCTGAGATCGCGGCCGCCTCGAGCACCGAGCCGTCGGCGACGGCCTGGACGACGGCGACCGCAGGGAGCGCGAGCGCGGCGCTGCCGTGCTGAAGCGCCGCGAGCAGGCCGCCGGCGAAGGCCATGACCGCAAGCGCCGCCGGTTGGAGCAAGCCGCGCGGCGGCCGGGCGAACAGCCACACGAGCGCCGCGGCGTTGGCGAGCACCGCGAGGGCGATCAGCAGCGCGCGAGGACCGGTGTTGGGGGCGTTGAGGGCCACCTCGACGTCCACGAGGACGAGCGCGACGAGCCGCGCGAGCACGAGCCCCCCACCGGCCCACAGGCGGGTGCTCGGGTGGAGAGCCGGGTGCAGACGCGAGCGAGGATCCACCCGCAGATCCTCCCACGCGCCGAGGACTCGGCAAGGCCGCGCTGCGAGCGTGTGTCGCACAAGCCAAACCACGAAAACAGGGAGCCACAGATGCCCAGCAGCGCCATCATCCTCAGTGCAGCGATCCTCGTCGGGGTGTTCCTCTCAGATCTCGGCCACCGCGCCATCACCACCCATCGGCTGCTGCGGCCGCTGATGATCGCCGGCGGCGCCGGCACCTTCTACCTGACCGCGCTCGCCACCAGCGGCGCCGGCCTCGCGATCGAGCTCGTGTGCGCCGGTGCGGGCGCCCTCCTCGGCCTGCTCGCCGCCGGCCTGATGCGTGTCGAGCACGACCCGCACAGCGGCACGGCGTTCACGCACGCAGGCATCGGCTATGCGCTCGTCTGGATCGTCACGATCGCCGCACGGCTGGCGTTCATCTACGGCTCGGCCCACTGGTTCTCCACAAGCCTCGACGGCTGGATGGTCGCTCACCACATCACCGCGGACGCCCTCACCGACGCGCTCGTGCTGATGGCCCTCGCCATGACCGTCACCCGCACGCTCAGCCTCCTCGCCCGCACGCGCACGGGCGCTGGCGGCCGCGCGCTCGACAGCGTGAGCGCCGCGGCATGACTTCGCCCTGCCCCTGACGCAGCTCGACGGCTGGCGTCGGGGAGCTCCTCCTCAGCGAGCGCCGGAGGAGCTCGTCGCGCGGCCCGACCACGAGGAGGGGATCGGCGGCGTAACGCGTGACGCGCTCGTACCCGTGCAGCCCGACGGACATCGCCGCCTGCGCACGGTGGCGCGTGCGACGCCTGCCGTCGATCCCCTTCCCCGGCTCTCGCTCACCGCCAGCCGCACGTTCCCAGATTGCGCGGCGGCCGCCCGGTCCTCGATCTCGTCCGTGGACAGCGTCCGCCGCGTTCCCGGCGACGCCGCGTGTGACCCGTCGGTGCACACGACGTGCGGGAGCTCGCAGCCTGGGGCCGCTCGCCAGCGTTGGAGAGTCTCTGTGGCCTTCACTGCACTCCTGGCTCGCTCGAGGCGGTCCAGCAGTGCCAGCGCCGACCCGCGCATGGCGATCCCCTGCCGTACTGACAGGCCATGCGCAGCGTGCATCCGGCGCGTCGAGCGCAGCGGCGCAGGCGTTGCGGGCCGACGGTGTAGCCGAGCGCGCATTCCGCCATCGCCCGGCCCGCACGCTCGGGACGAGCGGTGCAACCTCCGTCCAGCTCCGGACCCCGTCGCGCTCTTCCGTGCCCTGAGATCCCACCTCCCATGGGTAGGAGATTATATGTGGGTAAACCCCTAGTCAACCCCCACTGGCGCGCGCTCCGGGCTGCTAGCTCGGGACCCGCAGCCACCCCCGCACCCCGGTCAGCGACCCGGCGTCGCGCTTGGCCGACAGATAGGCGTCCACCAGCGCGTCATCGGACGCGTACGCCGGCTGACTGCGCACGAACGCGAGGTAGTCGTTGGCGAGCGCCAGGTGCCGCGTGGTGGCGGAGCGCGCTGGCCTCGCGAGCAACTCGTCGAGGTCGGTGTACAGGCCGAGGTCGGCGTACACGTGACGCGGGTCCAGGAAATCCATCGAGTCGTGCACCCCGTCCCATTCGACGAGGCGGGTCTGGGGGCAGAACTGGGCGGTGCGGCTCGCGAGCTGGTGGTCGGTGGAGGGGTCGCACTTGACCCAGCGCCCGTCCAGGAAGGCCGCGGCATACACGTGCACCGACTCGCGCGAGGCGTAGCGCGTGAGGAAGCTCGGGCCGAGGCTGCCGAAGTACTCGCGGGCGTTGACACGCATGACGCCGTAGGCGGCCGGGATCCCGGCCGCGCGCAGCAACGCGATCAGGAGGTTGGCCTTGTTGGTGCACGTTCCCTGCCTGCTTTCGAGGGTCCTCGACGCACGCACCCCCCAGGGGCCGAAGGCGTAGAGCACGCCATCGCGCACGAACTCGAACGCGCCGACCGCGAGGCCGACGTCCCCCGCGCCTTCGACGTGCCGGACCAGCTCGGCGACGCGCGCGCGAATGGCCCCGTGATCGTGATCGCAGTAGGCGCTCACGGCGAGGGCATCCCGCGGCTCGGCGGGCAGCGCCCGACCGGGACTCGTGCTGACGCCCCGCGAGGGCGGCGCCGGCGGCCAGGAGACGTGCGCGCCGCAGCCGTCGCCCGGGGCAGCGCGGGCGCCGGCGAGCCGCGTGAGCGCTCGCGGCGAGTACCAGTTGAGCGGGCCGAGCAGACGCATCAACGCGGGCAGCAGCAGCGCCCGCACAAGCGTGGCGTCGATGATGACGGCGAGCCCCGCCCCGAAACCGACCTCTTTCACGAGCGCGTGTCTCGCCGTCATCAGGGAGGCCAGCGCGATGCACAGCAGCAGCGCCGCCGCGGTGACGATCCGCCCGGTGCGCTCCAGCCCGGCCGCGATCGCGTCGACTTCCGATGCGCCGCGGTCGCGCTCCTCCTTGATGCGCGACAGCAGGAAGATGCCGTAGTCGGTGCCCAGGCCGAACGACACCGCGAAGATGAGCACCAGCGTGGAGGGCTCGAGCGCGTGCGAGCTCGTGTAGCCGAAGAGGCCTTCCAGCGCCCCGTTCTGAAAGACGAGCACCATCGTGCCGAGCACCGCCGCGATCGTCAGCGCGTTCATCAGCAGCGCCTTGACGGGCAGCACGACCGAGCCGGTCATCAGGAACACGGCGGTGGCGGTGACGAGGATCAGCAGGATCAGGGCGAGCGGCACGCGAGCGGCGAGGCTGCCCTTGAGATCGACGACGGACGCGCTTTCTCCTCCGGCCAGCACCGCGAACGGCGTGCGCAGGGCGCGTATGCGCTCGACGAGGCGCTGGCTGGCCGCCGACAGTGGAGCGCCGGCCGGCACCACGTCGAGCTGCCACACGGCCGCTCCGACGCGGGTGGGTCCCTGCACGGCCGCCACTCCGGGCAATGCGCGCAGCCTCCCGGCGTAGGCGCGCAGGCTGGCCCGGTCGCCCGGAGTGGCGCCGGCGCGCACGGCGAGCAGAACGGGTGAGGCGTCGGCCCTCGGATAGTCGGCTTCGATGGCTTCGGCCACGACGCGAGCGCTCGAGCTGCGCGGGAGCACGCGTGCGTCGACCTGCGTGATGCGCAGGTCCAGGGCCGGGCGGGCGAGCCCGAGGAGGATGGCGGCGGTGATCAGTGCGACCCACACCGGACGGCGCATCACCAGCCGTGAGAGGCGATACCACGCGCTGTGGGTGGACGGCTGCGCACCGGCGTAGGCGGCGCTGCGCCAGCGCGGGAGCGTGGCCGCGTTCACCCGCCAGCGAAGCAGCGTCAAGATGGCCGGGAGCAGGATCAGCGCACTCGCGCCCGCGATCAGCGCCACGAAGATCCCCCCCAGGGCGACCGAGCGCAGGAACGCCTGCGGGAACACCAACAGACAGCTCATCACCGCGGCGACCGTGAGCGAGCTGATCGCGACGGTGCGCCCGGCGCTCGCCAGGGTCCGCTCGAGCGCCGCCGGACCGGGCCCGGAGCGGGCGATCTCCTCGCGGTAGCGCGAGACGATCAACAGGCCGTAATCGACGGCGAGACCCAGCCCGAGCGCCGTGGCGATGTTGAGCGCGTAGATGGACACGCTGGTGAGCTCGCTGACCACCCTCAGTGCCGCGAGCGTCCCCACGATGGTGACCGCCCCGACGAGCAGGGGGAGCAGGGCGGCGACGAGACCTCGAAACACCCACAGGGCGACGAGCAGCAGCAGCGGGAACGCGAACAGCTCGGCCCGGATCAGGTCTTCGCGGGCGATTTCGTTGCCCTGCGCGTAGAACGCGGCCAGCCCGCCCAGCTCGACGCCGCGCAGCCCCGACAGCCGCGCCTGGACCCGGCGGACGGCGGCGAGCTCGGAGTCGGTGGGAACGGCGCGCAGGACGCCGACGACGAGCGTCGAGCGCCCGTCGAGCGCGACCAGCCCCGGGCTCCTGCTCGAGTAGTAGCTGTGCACGGAGGACACCACCGGATCTGCGCGGATCGCGCGTTCCACCTTCGCGACCTCGGCTCGGGTGGAGGGCGTGGCGAGCCCGGCCGGCGTGGGCACGAGCGCGGTCAGGTTGAAGTATGGATCGGTGCCGGTGGCCTGCTCGAGCACCCGCCGCGCGGCGACGCTCTGGGAGCCGGGGTCGTCGCTGCTGAACGGCTGCAGGGAGCTCTCGACCGGCGCCGCGACGATCGCGGCCACGATCAGCATGAGGGCGGCGAGCGTGAGCGTCCTGCCCGGCGCGCGCATGCTCCGGCTCGTCAGTGCCGAGATCGCCCGCCTCACATCACACGGGCCTCCGCTACCCCGCTCCGATCTCACCGGCCGCAGCCATGGGCCTATCCTACGGCTACTCGTGAGTTGTGTTCGGAAATCCCAGATGTTGAGACCTGGAACGCGTCTCGCGCGCATCGCCGGCTCGATGGCGCGCCGGGCGGGCGGGCGGGTGGTGACCGGTGCCCGAGCGTGACAGGCGCGCGCGAGCGCGTCCTCGACTGGTTGGCCGCCGCCGCGAGCTGGCACAGATAGATCGCCTGCTGGACGGCGCCCAGCCTCCTAACGCGACGATCCTGCAGATCGCGGGCGAGAGCGGGATCGGCAAGACGAAGCTCCTGTCCCACGTGATCGACCGGGCGAGCAGGCACGGCTACCTGGCGATCACCGGCAGGGCCGCGGAGTTCGAGGCCGACGAGCCCTTTGGAGCGTTTCTCGGCGCGCTCGATCAGACCTTCGCGGAGTTGCCCAGAAAGGCGCTCCGCGGCCTGGGCGCCGAGGAGTGGCGAGAGCTGGTGGGAGTGTTTCCGACTCTTGCCACCAGGATGGGCACGCGTGAGGAGGAGCCGGCGACCGCACCCAGCGGTGTGGGCATGGACCGCTATCGCCTGCATCGCGCGATCTCGGCATTGCTGGACGCGCTCGCCTCGGGGCGAGGAATCGTGCTGGCGCTCGACGATCTGCACTGGGCTGATCCCGCGTCGATCGAGCTGCTGCTGTACCTGCTGCGGCGCCCGCCGCAGTCGCGGCTGTTCGTCGCCGTGACCTTCCGGCCCGGGCAGTTGGAGCCCAGGACCGCGGCCGCGATCCAGCAGCTCCAGCGCGACTCCCAGGGAGAGCTCGTCGAGCTGATGCCGCTCAGCGCCGAGGAGGCGCGGGCGTTCCTCCCGGCTGACCTCCCGCGGGCGGTGGCCGAGCGGATCTACAGGGAGAGCGGCGGGAACCCGTTCTACCTGGAGGAGCTGGTGCGCGCTGCGGGTGTCGAGCACGAGTCGAGCGCGGCGGCCATCGACAACGAAGCCGGACGCGTGCCCGCGACCGTGACCGCGGTGATCGCCAGCGAGCTCGAGCACCTCTCGCCGGGAGCGCGCGAGCTGATCCGGGCCGCGGCGGTGATGGGCGACCCATTCGAACCGGAGCTCGCGGGCGAGATCATCAGGATGGACGAAGCGGACACCCTCACGGCGGTGGACGAGCTCCTCGACCGCGACCTCGTGCGAGCGGCCTCGGCCGGGCGCTTCAGCTTTCGCCACCCGATCGTACGGAGCGCCGTGTACGAGTCGGCCAAGGGCGGCTGGCGGCGCAGCGTCCACGCACGGGCCGCCGGGGTGCTGGCGGCGCGCGGCGCATCGGCCACCGCGCGCGCTCGCCACGTCGAGCGCTCGGCGCGAGTGGGGGACGCCGAGGCGGTGGCGGTGCTCGCGCAGGCGGGCTACGCCTCCACCGCCCGCGCGCCCGGCGCCGCCGCAAGCTGGTTTCGCGGCGCGCTGCGCCTGCTCGCCGACCACGAGCCCTCCACGCAGCGGCGCGAGCTGCTGCTCGCGCTGGCCGTGTCGCTCGGATCGGCGGGCAACCTGGAGGAGAGCCGTGACGCCTTCCAGGAGGTGCTGTCGCTGCTCCCGCCGGATGATCCGCTCAGGAGCAGCGCGGTGGTGGGGGCAGCGATCGTCGAGCACCTGCTGGGCAAACACGACGAAGCGCAGGGTCTGCTGCTGGCGGCCCTCTCCGGTCTGAACGATCACTCCGCGGAGGCCTCCACGCTGAAGCTCCTGATCGCCGACGGCTGCTTCTTCAGCGCCGACTGGAGCGGGATGCGCTACTGGGCGCGCAAGGCGCTGAGCATCGAGGAGCAGTCGCGGGCGCCCCACGCCGAGGTGGCGGCGGCGCTCGCGCTGGCGCACTACGGCCTCGGCGAAATCGAGGCGGCGGGCGCCCAGGCATCGAAGTCGGCCGCGATCGCCGACGGGCTCCCGGACTCCGACTGGGCACCCGAGCTGCAGTCGATCTGCTTCCTCGGCTGGGCCGAGTACTGCGTGGGCCGCCTGGAGGACGCCGAGCAGCACATGCGGCGGGCACTCGATGTGGCGGCCGCCACCGGCCAGCAGCACCTGTCGGCGGCGATGCTGGTGGTACAGGCGATGAGCAACCTCGCGCTCGGCCGGCTCGAGCTGGCCGTCGAGGAGGCGGAGACCGCGATCGACACCTCCGTCCTGTCGGCCAATCACCTGTTCCTGACCTGGGCGCTGACCGTCAGGTGCATGGTGGAGATCGAGAGCGGAACGCCGGCGTCGGCGGTGCGCTTCGGACGCAAGGCGCTGGAGGCGGGGATCAGCAGCCGCAGCCCGTGGTCGAGCGTGGCGAGCCTGTATCTGGCCGAAGCCCGACTCGAGGCGGGCGAACCGGAGGAGTGCCGCAGGGAGCTGTTCGCGGGACAGAGCACGCCGCGACTGCCGCCGTTCCTGTTCTACGCGGTCCACGCCTATGAGCTGCTCACGCGGGCCGAGGTGGAGCTCGGGCTGCCGGACGCGGCCGAGCGGTGGGCGAGCCAGGCGAGCGAGCTCGCGGGCCAGCTCGGCCTGCCCGGGCCCAGCGCCGAAGCGCGGCGGGCCGAGGCGATGGTGCTGATGGGCAGGGGCTCGTTCGCGGCGGCGGCGAAAGCGGCGCAGGCGTCAGCCGGGCAGGCCGAAGGTGCCCGCCAGCCGCTCCAGGCCGCACGCTCGCGCCTGCTCGCGGGGGTGGCCCTCAGCAGGGCGGAGGACCCGGAGGGCGCGATCGCCGAGCTGCGCCGCGCGGACGGGACGTTCGACGCCCACGGAGCCACGCGCTACCGCGACCGGGCGGCGCGGGAGCTGCGGCGGCTGGGCATCCACGCGTCCGCCGGGCGCCGGCCGTCACGCGAGGGGGCGAGCGTGACGGTGCTCAGCAGGCGCGAGCTGGCGGTGGCCAGGCTCGTGCACGAGGGCCACCCGAACCGTCAGATCGCGGAGGAGCTGGCGATCAGCGTGAAGACCGTCGAGAACCACCTGACGAGCATCTTTCGCCGACTGGAGATCTCCTCTCGATCGCAGCTGGCCACCCTGGTGGAGCGCTCGCCGGACCTGGTGGCGTAGGGGAGCGATCGCGTGAGGAACTTGCTTTAAGCCTCGTTCGCAGTGGCCCACGGGGCGGTGTTCGCGCGACGGCGGCGCAGGCGTCACTCTGCATCCACTGGGGCCTCCTTTCTGCGCGTTACACACGCCCGAGCTGGCCGTCCCACACGCCGTCTCCGAGTCGCTTGAGCTCTCGGGCGCCCTCGTCACCGAGTAGCTCGCGCGCCTGCCCCTGAGCTCTATTCCATGCCGGCCTCGCGCTGCGGAGCTTCTTCCGGCCGGCGGATGTAAGGCGCAGGATTCGTCCGTTCCCGCGCTCTGCTCGCTCGATCGTGATCCAGCCCTCACTCTCCATGATGCGGGCATTGCGGCTCAGCGTCGAGATCTCCATCGCCAGCAGATCGGCGACGCGCCCCGCCGGCGCAGAGCCGACGACCTCGATGACGGACAGCACGTTCAGCTGGGCCACGGTGAGCCCGAGTGGACGCAGGGCCCCGTCGTAGATCCGGCTCAGACGCCGGCTCAGCAGCCGCACGCGAACCGCGAGGCAGTCCTCCGCCATCTCCGTGCCCCTCGGGCCCACCGGCTTACGAGCAGTCTCGGTCACACACAGATTGTACCTACAAGTTTACTCCTCAGCGTGCTAACTTGCAGCTACAAGACTAATGTCCGTCGAGAGGAGCAGAGCAATGCCGAGCCCCGCGCACGAATCGCACGCAGATCCCCGACGCGGCACACAGGGCCGCGCCGGCACCCGCCTGCATGGAGCACAGTGATGAGCCGTCGCTCGTCTCTCGCCCTGCCAGCACTGTTGATCGCCGCCTTCGCGATCAACCTCGACACGACCATCGTGAACGTCGCGCTGCCGACGCTGGCACGCGAACTGCACGCGTCCAACAGCCAGTTGCAGTGGATCGTCGACGCCTACAACCTCGTGTTCGCCGCCTTCCTGCTCGCGGCGGGGAGCCTGTCAGACCGCCTCGGGCGCAAGGGCATGCTGCTCGCAGGGCTCGCGCTGTTCGGCGCCTCGAGTGCGGCAGGAGGGCTTGCGGGCGACACGACTGAGCTGATCGTGGCGCGCTGCCTCATGGGCCTCGGCGCCGCCATGGTGTTCCCCTCGACGCTGTCGCTGATCTCGAACATCTTCACCGGGCGGATCGAACGGGCACGGGCGATCGGCCTCTGGGGTGCGACCGCCGGAATGGCGATCGCGCTCGGGCCGATCGTCGGCGGGTGGCTGCTCGGGCGCTTCACCTGGGCGAGCATCTTCTTCGCCATGGCACCGGTTGCCGCGCTGGCCGCGTGGCTCGTGGCCCGCTACGTGCCGACCTCGCGCGACGCCGATGCGAAGACGCTCGACCGGGGCGGCCTCGGCCTCTCCACGGCCGGCATCTCGCTGCTCGTGTTCACGATCATCGAGGCGCCCGACAATGGGTGGGGGAGCATCCGGAGCATCGCCGGGTTCCTGGTGGCGGCGGCCCTCCTGCTCGGGTTCGTGGCCTGGGAGCGCCGTTCGCGCGCGCCGATGCTCGACGTCTCCCTGTTTCGCAATCCGCGCTTCAGCGCGGCGTGCGGAGCGGTGACGGTTTCGTTCTTCACGCTGCTCGGCTTCATCTTCGTGATCACCCAGTACTTCCAGCTGATCAAGCGCTACGACCCGCTGTCGACCGGCGTTCATCTCCTGCCCGTGGCCGTCTCGGTCGGCGTCGCATCGGTCCTCGGCACGAAGCTCGCGGTCCGCATCGGCACCAAGCTGGTGGTCACCGCCGGCCTGGTGATGGTGACCGCGTTCTACTTGTGGGTGGCGACGGTATCGACGAGCACCGGATACGCGACGATCGCGGCCCAGATGGTGCTCTACGGCATCGGCATGGGGCTCACGAGCGCGCCCGCCACCGAGGCGATCATGGGAGTCGTGCGGGTCGAGAAGGCGGGCGTGGGCTCGGCCGTGAACGACGCCACGCGACTGCTGGGAGGGACACTCGGCGTCGCGGTCATCGGCAGCGTGTACGCCTCCGTGTACGCGAGCCGGCTCACATCCACGCTCCCCGCAGCACTCCCGCACGGTCTCGCGTCCGTCGCCCGCTCCTCGGCCAGCGCCGCGTTCGTGGTGTCGGGCCGCCTCGCGGCGGACGGGCACGCGATGCTCGCCGGGCGCGTGCACGATGCGGCAGCCGAGGCGCTGGTGCACGGCCTCAGCGCCGGATGCCTCGTCGCCGCAGCGGTGGCTGCCGTCGGCGCCGCGGCGGCAGCCCTGCTGCTGCCCGCACAACCGCCGGCCCTCGAAGCGGCCAACCCTCCCGACCAACCCACCCGGCCCGCCGCTCAGGCCGCGTAGCGCACCCGGCAAAGAGGCCCATCGATCGGATCGAGGAGATCACGGCGTTCCTGAACCCGGATGTGTTCCCCGCCTTCAGGCTTCCGTCCGCGCTCTCGCCGCAAGCGCAACGATCATGTCGGAGGTGGCGGCCGTGAAGCGGGGCAGCTCGAGCTCCATCCGGGCGCCACCAGCAGGTGACGCGCTCGCCCGTACAGTGCCGCCGTGGGCTTTGGCGATCGCGTCCACGATCGCCAGGCCGAGGCCCGTGCCCCCGGAGGCCCGGTCGCGCGCTTCGTCGGTGCGGTGGAAACGATCGAACACGCGCTCGCGCTCGCCGGCGGGGATGCCCGGCCCGTCGTCTTCCACGACGAAGCGGATGCGATCGTCTCCGGCGTGCTGGACGCGCATGAGCACAAGTCCGCGCTCGGGGGGCGTGTGCTCGATCGCGTTGACGAGCAGGTTACGGAGGGCTTGGGCGAGCCTGTCTGGATCGGCGAGCAACGTTCCGGGCGGAACAGGGTCGAGCTGGAAGCGACGTTCGGCGAGCAGGGTGCTCGCGTGCCAGAGCTCGTCCACGAATGCCGGCAGGTCGATCGGCTCGGGGCGCAGGAACTCCGCCTGCCCGGTCTTCGCGAGCAGCAGCAGGTCGTCGACCAGCCGGCTGATGCGCGCGATCTCACCTTGCACGAGCCACTCGACTCGGCGCAGCTCCTCGGGCGGGGGGTTGTGTTGGGCTGTGAGCACTTCGAACTGCCCGCGGATGACGGTCAGCGGCGTGCGCAGCTCGTGCGAGGCGTCGGCGACGAACGCGCGCTGGCCCGCGAACGCCTCGGTCAGCCGGTCGAGCATGTGATTGAAGGCGTCTGCCAACACACGTATCTCGCTGCCTCGTGCGTCTGAGCGGTGAATGCGCGGATGCAGGTCCCCGGCATCGACGCGAGCGGCGACGGCTGCGATCCGGCGCAGCGGACGCGACATCCGGGTGCCGATCAGATACGCGCCCAGCAGCGCTCCGACGAGCGCGAGGATGCCTGCGAGGATGAACGCACGGGCGACGCCTTTCTGAGCGTGGGCGACCGGGGCGAGGGGCTCGCCAACTCCGATGACGACGCGGCGAGAGGGTGGCGGAACTCCGGTGAGGCGCACGGTGCGCTTGAGCAGGCGCAGGCTGCCCACGTCAGGTAGGGGCAACGTGGAGTAGCCGTCGGGTACGGTGAGCAGGCGTGCCGCGAGGCGGTTCTCCTGGTCCTGTTCGGCGACCGTCTCGCCCTCGTCGGCGGGCCCGCCTGCAAACAGCTCCGGGACATTGGTGCTCGTCGGCGCGCCTGGGATGAGCGCGAAGAACAAGGTGGAGCTCGAGCTGAACGGCTGGCCGCGGGCGTAGCGCGTGGCGTCTTGTTCGGCCTGTCTTGCCGAGCGCGGGTTCGCGAGCGAGAGGCTGCGCGCGAACGCGCTCGCGTCGCTCGCGATCTCTGTGTCGATCTCGTGGCGGACTTGTGTCCCGGTGCCGCGGTAGACGGCGAGGAAAGCGATCCCGATGCAGGCGAGGACCACGACTGCGACCCAGCCCGCGAGGCGCCAGCGCAAGCCGACATCGGCGAGCCGATCGCGTGGCGAGCGCACGTTCAGCTCGTGCTGCCCAGGCGATAGCCGACTCTGCGCACCGTGAAGATCGGCGCGGGATCATCGGGTCGCCCGAGCTTGCGGCGCAGGTAGCCGATGTAGACGTCCACGACGTTGGTCTGAGGGTCGTGTTGGTATCCCCACACCGAGCTGAGGATCTGCTCGCGCGAGAGCACCCGTCCGCGATGTCGAAGCAGCAGGGCCAGCAGCTCGAACTCGGTGCTCGACAGGGTTACCGGTCTGCCGTCTCGGTGAACCCTGCGGGTGAGCAGGTCCGCGTCGATCCCCTCCCCGCTCAACGTCGTGGTGGAGGTATCCGCGTAGGCACGCAGTTGCGCGCGCACGCGCGCCACCAGCTCCGCCATCGAGAAGGGCTTGATCAGGTAGTCGACGGCGCCGGCGTCGAGTCCCACGACGCGATCCTCGATCTCGCCCCGCGCGCTCAACACGATCACGGGCACGTTCGATTTCGCGGCACGTAGCGAGGCGAGGATGTCCAGCCCGCTGCGGCCGGGGAGCATCAGGTCAAGCACGATCAGGTCGAAGCTCTCGCTCAACGCCAGCCGCTCGCCCTCGATCCCGTCGAAGGCGACCGCCACCGTGAAGCCCGAGGCCTGCAAGCCACGGCGCACGAAATCCACGATGCCGAGCTCGTCCTCGACCACGAGCACGCGGGCCGTGCCAAGCGCCTCTACCGTGGCACCGCGGGTTCGCGCGGCATCCTCGGCCGTGTCCATCGCTCAAGGATAGGCGTCGCCGCCCAGTGGGATTTCCCTGCTGGGTGTATTCCATGAGCTTTCTCATTAGCTGGTTATCCGCTCCTTAGCCACCATCCAGACACTCATGGCATGGCAGCCAGCCGCGAGCGGACACCTGTTGCCGATGCACGGGGATACGCGAAACGCGCGCGCGTCGAACACCTGACCGGCGGCGAGACGACCGGCAACGAACACCTCACCACCCTCGTCGGTGCCACGCTGATCGTCCTGCTGGCGGTGATCGGCCTGACGATCGTGCGCATCGGCCAGCTCCTTTTCGGTGCACATGTTCGTGGGGATGCTGCTCATCGGGCCGGTGCTGTTGAAGCTGTCGAGCACCGGCTACAGGTTCGCTCGCTACTACACGCGGAACCCTCGATACGTGCAAAAGGGGCCGCCCGAGTTGGCGTTGCGCGTGCTCGCGCCGATGGTGGTGCTCTCAACGCTGGTCGTGTTCGTCAGCGGCGTCGTGCTCCTGTTCGCGGGGGCCTCGGCGCGCGCAACGTGGCTCCCGATCCACAAGGACAGCTTCTTCGTGTGGGGCGCGTTTACCGCGGTCCATGTGCTGGGCCATCTACCGTCGATGCCGGCGGTGCTACGCGCGGACTACAGCCGCCACCCCGACTACTACGACGAGGCGGGCGACGACGTCACCGGCCGCGCGGGTCGTGTGCTCGCGCTCAGCACGCCCTGGTGGCCGGGGTGGTGCTGGCGATTCTCGTGATCCCGGAGTTCGGTCCCTGGCTGAACGACACGGGCCTGTTTCACCACCACCGTTAGATCGTGATGCCGATGCACACCAGTCATACCCGTGACGCCGCGCTACGCGAGCTTCACCGAATCAATCGCTGGCTCGTTGCCGGCAGCGTCGTCCTGACGGGGGTGTTCGCCGAGGCAGCCACACACGCGTTCCCCGGCAGGACCGCCAAGGCCGCCTCAGGAAGCCACGCGAAGCGTTCAGGTGTACAGCCCGGTGGCGCCTCGAGCACGTCCACCACCAGCCCGCTGCAGCCGCCCGCACACGCCCCGCAGGCGACCAGCGAACCCACCTCCTCCCCGGAGTCCCAGGCACCTGCGCAGGAAGCGACCACGGCTCCTGAACCGGAGCCGGCGCGGGAACCCGCGCCGGCACGCGAATCGCCGCCGGCACAGGAATCGGCGCCGGCGCAGGAATCGAGCACCGCCACGGAACCGGCGCCAACCCGCGAACCCCCACCTGCCGAAGAATCGGCTCCTGTCATCTCCGGCGGCTCCTGAGATGCCCGCGACCACCACACCCGCCGCCCTGGGCTCCTGCTGGTGGGAGGCGCTCGGCACGAGCGTGGTGCTGCGCACGGTCGACCCAGCCGCGGTTGCTGTTGCGCGCGCAGCGGTCGAACGGGAGCTTGCCGCGATCGACCATGCTTGCAGCCGCTTCCGAGCGGACTCCGAGCTGTCGTGGGTCAACGCCCGGGCAGGGCGATGGACTCAGGTCAGCCCGTTGCTGCTCGAGGCGCTGGAGGTCGCCGTACGCGCCGCCGAGCTGACTGACGGCGACGTCGATCCGACCGTCGGCCGGGCGCTCGAGCTCGCGGGCTATGACCGTGACTGGCGTCTCCTCGATCCTCCTTGCGGCCAGCCCGAAGCAGCGCCCGCGATCACATTGCGGGCACGCCGCGGCTGGCAGACGGTGGTGCTCGACCGGGCGCGCTGCTCGCTGCGGATGCCCGCGGGTGTGAGGCTCGACCTTGGCGCGAGCGCCAAGGCGTGGGCCGCCGATCGTGCTGGCGCGGCTGCACGCCGGACCGGTGGCTGTGGCGCGCTCGTGAGCCTTGGGGGTGACATCGCAACCTCGGGGCAGGCTCCCGATGGCGGCTGGCGTGTGAGGGTGACCGACGATCACCGCAGCGACTGCTCGGCGCCCGGGCAGACGATCTCGATCGGCGCCGGCGGCCTCGCCACGTCGAGCACGAAGGTCAGGCGTTGGAGTCATGCCGGGCGCACCATGCACCACATCATCGACCCGCGCACCGGGGCGCCCGTTCGGGATACCTGGCGCACCGTGAGCGTGGCGGCCGCCAACTGCACCGATGCCAACATCGCCGCGACGGCCGCGATCGTCAGAGCACAGGCGGGCGCCGTGTGGCTGGCAAGACAGGGCCTGCCAGCTCGGCTCGTGGACCGGGAGGGCAACGTCACGGCGGTCGGGGACTGGCCTGCCGAAGCCGCCGTCGACACGCGCGCGGCCCGGGAGCCGCTGAGCGGATCGGCGGCGCTCGCGGTATGAGCACGCAACTCGCCACGGCCGGGGCGAGCGCGTATTGGTATCTGACCCGCTCGACGGGGGCGGTCGCGCTGCTGCTGCTGACACTCACGATCGTGCTCGGCGTGATCGACGTGGAGCGCTGGAGCACCGCTCGCTGGCCGCGGTTCGTGATCGACTCGCTGCACCGCAACGCGGCGTTGCTGGCACTGGTGTTCCTCGTGCTGCACATCCTCACGTCGGTGCTGGACAGCTTCGCGTCGATCTCGATCGTCGACGCGTTCGTGCCGTTCGTCGGCTCCTACCGGCCGTTCTGGCTGGGGCTTGGAGCGGTGGCGTTCGACCTGGTGATCGCGGTGATCGTCACGAGCTTGCTGCGAGCGCGGGTGGGGTTTGCGAGCTGGCGAGCGGTGCACTGGCTCACCTACGCGAGCTGGCCGATCGCGCTGCTGCACGGACTCGGCACCGGCAGCGACGCCAGCAGCAACTGGCTGCTGGCGCTGAGCATCCTCTGCATGGTGGCGGTGCTCGCCGCGGTACTCACGCGGGTGCTCGCCGGCCGGCGCGAGAACCTCGCAATCCGCGGTGCCGCGCTCGGGGGCGCCGGCGCGTTCTCGCTGTTCATCGCGCTATGGCTGCCGAGCGGCCCGCTGGGCTCGGAATGGGCGCGCCGCTCGGGCACGCCCGCCGCCCTGCTGGCGCACTCTCGCGCGAGCGCGAAATCCAGCCGGAGCAGGAAATGAGCCTGAACTCGACGCTCACCGAGCCGCTCCCCGCTGCCGGTGAGCGAGCGCCGGCGGCCCTGCCCCGGCTGCTCGCCGGCGTCCCGACGCGTGGCGCACTGTCGCTCGAGGAGCACACGGCGATCCACGGCCCCCTACCAGCCACCGGCGGGCGCGGCCGGCGGCGCGCTCGGGAGCGGGCCGCGATGCTGGTCGATGAGATCGAGCGCTCCGGGATGCTCGGCCGTGGCGGCGCGGCGTTCCCGACGGCATCCAAGATGCGGGCGGTGGCCGGCGCGCGCAGACGCGCGATCGTCGTGGTCAACGCCGCCGAGGGCGAGCCGGCGAGCCGCAAGGACCGCACGCTGGTGCACACGCTCCCCCAGCTGGTGCTCGACGGCGCCATCCTCGCCGCCGAAGCCGTGGGCGCGGACGAGGTGATCGTATGCGCTTGCGAGTCAGCCGAGGAGGGGACCGAGAGCATGGCGCGAGCGATCGAAGAACGCGCCGCGGCCTGCGAGCGCTCGCCGAGCCTGCAGCTGGCGACGGTGCCGGGGCACTACGTCGCGGGCCAGGAGTCGGCTCTGGTGAACTACCTGAACGGTGGACCGGCCAAGCCGACGTTCACCCCGCCGATGCCCTTCGAGCAGGGCGTCAGGCGCCGCCCGACGCTCGTCAACAACGCGGAGACGCTCGCCCACGTGGCGCTGATCGCTCGGCACGGGGCCTCGTGGTTTCGCCAGCTCGGAACCCCCAGCCAGCCAGGGTCGGCCCTGGTGACACTGTCGGGCCCGGTTGCCCGCCCGGGGGTGTATGAGATCGAGCACGGTGCCTCGCTCTCCTCACTGGTGCAAGCGGCCGGCGGGAGCACCGCGCGCGTGCACGGCGCACTCGTCGGTGGCTACGCCGGCTCGTGGGTCGCCGGCGAGGCGTTGAACGGCGTCGCCCTGTCGAATGAACACCTGGCTGCTCACGGCGCGTCCCTCGGCGCGGGCGTCGTGCTGCTGCTCTCCGAGCACGCCTGCCCCGTCGCGGAAACCGCCCGTGTCGCCCGCTGGCTCGCCGGGCAGAGCACCCGCCAGTGCGGGCCATGCGTACACGGCCTCGACGCCCTCGCCACGACGGTCGAGGAGCTCGCCGGCGGCATGGCCCCAGCGAAGGCGGGGCAGCGAATCGAGCGCCTTGCGTCGCTCACGGCGCAGCGCGGCGCCTGCGGGCACCCGGACGGCGCCGTCAACCTGATCCTCAGCGCGCTGGAAACCTTCGCGGCCGAGTTCGCCGAGCACGCCCGGCACGGGCCATGCGACGGCTGCGCGCGCCCCCCGGAGCTGCCGCTGCCCGATCGTCCGGTCAGCCAAGACAACGCACGCGGGATGGCGGCGCGTCGATGAGCCATCGAGCACGAGTGAACCCGATCGCCTGCGAGGCGCACGGCATGTGCGCGGAGCTGCTGCCCGAGCGGATCACGCTCGACAAGTGGGGCTACCCGATAGTCGACGGGACCCCGCTGCAGGACCGGCAGGTCGAGCACGCGATCCGCGCGGCCCGCGCGTGCCCCACCTTTGCGCTGCTGGTCGCGCGCGAGGGCACGCCATCCCCGCCGCGTGGTGGTCGAGGCGCGGGTCGCGGCTAAGGCGCGGCGTTACCCGGCGGCGGCAGCCCGAATTCGCCAGGGCCGCCAGGACCACCGGCTTGGGCAGCCTGGATGCGTCCCTCCCACACCGCTTTGGCGCCGAGATCGCCGGTCCTGAAGCACATGTAGCCGGCAACGATCGACAGCAGCACCAGCACGACGCGCAGCCCTGCGACGACCCATCCGGGAGACAGGAGGTCGTCCACGATGCCCAGGCCGGTCGGCATTCCGCCGGAGATCCTCTGCGCCGCGAAGGTGACGATCAGCGTCGCGGTGAACACCACGTAGACGATGGCGAGGATATGCGCGGCCTGCGAGTGTTCGGAGATCAGTTTCGCCGCCTGACCCTGCAAATGGAGGGCGGCGCGCAGCGCGGCGCCCGCCTGCATGGTCAGGAAGATCGAGCTCATGGCGACGATCGACACGACAGCCAGCGCGATCCCGTAGCGCGAGAACCACTCCCGCTTGAACATGAAAACGACCGCCACGACAACTGTCGTCGGGATCAGAACCACCGGCACGTGCACGAACAGCGGATGCGCGGGCAGACCGTCGTAGATCGTGGTGATGCGGATGGGCAGCGTGATGAAGCCGATGCAGGCGAGGAGCGTGAGGACGAACTCGGCGCGCCGCCAGTCGACTCCAGCCCGCTGCGGCGCTGCGACGGTCTCGCTGTTCATGTGCCGGAGAGTATGGACAACTCGTTAAGCGACCTCTAAAGGTAAGCGTTCTCTCATACGGGAGCCGTTCGGCCGGGGGTCGAGCGCGAGGTTGTGGGCGACTCCTGAGAGTGCGGCACGACGGCCTCGGCTGCCTCGTCCGGCGTCAGATCCGGGTAGAGCACTCTCACGGCGATGATCGCGCAGGCGCACCCGACGAGTTGCGCCACAACGAAGCCGGGCACGGACGCGGGCGCGATGCCGGCGAAGGTGTCCGAGAGCATGCGTCCGACACTGATGGCGGGGTTGGCGAAGCTTGCGGAGCTGGTGAAGAAGTACGCGGCGCCGATGTACGCGCCGACGGCGCCCGGGGTGACGTTCGCGCGTTTGCTGCGAGCCAGGGAGAAGATCACGAGCAGAAGGCCGGCGGTCGCGATCACCTCCGAGAACAGGTGTGCGGGGGAGGCGCGATGCTGAGTGGAGATGCTGACAGCGGCCAGCGAGAACATGCCATTCGCCACGACGGCACCGAGTATGCAGCCGAGAACTTGCACGGGTACATAGGTGAGCGCGTCGCGCCAGCGGATGCCACCGAAACTCGCATCGGCGAGCGAGACGACCGGGTTGAAGTGCCCGCCGGACACCGGGCCGAACATGAGGATGATCGTGTAGAGCCCCGCGGCTGTGGCGGCGGCGTTCTCGAACAGCTCGAGACCGACGTCGTTCGGAGAGAGCGTCTGCGCTGCGACGCCCGAGCCGATCACGAGCGCGGCGAGGAACGCCGAGCCCAACAGCTCGGCGAGCAGGCGGCGGGCGAGCGGCGGCATGTTCGTCATGCCGCCGCGAGGAGCTTGTCGGCGAACTCGCCGGGCAGGCCGGCCTCGCGGACTTCGGCGGCGACCGCATCGGCGTCGTATTCGACGCGCTCGATACTCACCGCAACGGTGCCGGCGCTCGGCGCGAGAACGGCGAAGGCGCCACGCGGGTCGCCGTCCTTGGGCTTGCCGACCGACCCGCAGTTGACGAACAGCACCCGGCCGTACTCATGCACCCACGGTTTGTGTGTGTGGCCGAACACCAGCACCTGGTCACTCTCGGCCGCCGCGAGGCGTTCGTAGAGGCGCGCGGGCTTGTCCTCGAAGAGGTACTCGTTGACTTTTCGTGGGGAGCCGTGGACGAGGTGAACATCGACGTCGCCCACCGGGAAGTGCAGGTCGAACGGCAGGCCGCGCATGAGATCCTTCGAGTCTCGGTTCGTGTGCGCGAGCGTCCAGTCCACCGACAGCTGCCCAAGCTCGCGGTCGTGGGCGGTGATGTAGGCGCAGCCGCAGTCCGGTTCGTCACGGGCGATGGCGTAGTCGTAGTTGCCGTAGATCGTCGGAATGGCGCGCGCGGCGATCAGGGCGCACACCTCGTTGGGGTGCGGACCGTAGCCAACGAGGTCGCCGCCGCAGAACACGTGCTCGATGCCGAGCTCCGCGATCCGTGCGAGCGCCGCCCGCAGCGCCGGAAGGTTGCCGTGGATGTCGGTTATGACCGCAACGGCGTTTGGCTCGGTGCCCACGATCGGCCAATCGTATTACATCGACATATATGAGTGTTATTGATATAAGTAGATTGATGTCCGTCGATTTGGAGCTGTCCCCCAAGCAGAAGCGAGCGGCCGGTGAGCGCTGTTGTGAGCCGGTTGTCTACCCTGAAGTCCAGCGCGAGGAGGCGGTGCGGATGGCGGAGGTGGCCAAGGCGCTCGGCGACCCGATTCGGTTGCAGCTCGTGGACGTGCTGCGACAGCACGCCGGCAAGGTCTGCGTGTGCGAGCTCGTGCCGCTGTTCGACATCTCACAGCCCACGCTCTCCCACCACCTGAAGAAGCTCCGCGACGCCGGGATCGTGGACTCCGAGCGACAGGGGCTGTGGGCCTACTACTACGTGATCCCCGACGCGCTCGAGGAGCTGTCCGCGTGGCTGCGCTGACCAGCCCCGCGGAGGCAAGCTCGACAGCTCCGCCTACCCCTCTGCGCGTTGACGCTGCTCGACGGCGACGGCTCCCGGACACGGGACCTGCTATCGTTGTACGTACACTGATATGTACATGCTAGGAGGAACGCGACGATGAGCACGATCGGCGTTCGTGAGCTTGCCAGGCACGCAAGCTCGATCATCAACGACATCGAGCAGAAGAAGGAGCCGGCGTTGATCACCCGCCGCGGACGCCCGGTCGTCTACATGCTTCCCGTTGACTCCGAGGAGTTCGAGGACTTCGTGCTTTCGCACGCGCCCGAGTTCGTCGATGGCATGACGACCGCCGACGCTGAGCTTGCGGCCGGGGAAACGGTCTCGCTCGCCGACGCACGTGCCGAGCTTGAAGCAGACGAGCTCATAAGCGATCGATAGAGCCGGTCGTCCGCGATCTGGATGTATCGCGTCGAGCTTTCCAAGCGCGCGCTGCGCGACTTGCGGCGCATCGACCACAAGAGCCGACGCCGACTGCTTGACCTACTCGAGAACGATCTCGCCGCCGAGCCCCAGCCGGCGAACCTCGACATCAAGGCACTCACAGGACGAGCGCCCTGGCTGCGGCTACGTCGCGGTGAGTACCGCGTCCTGTACCGGCCACTGGCGGACGGCGAGTTGCACATGCTGGGTGCGTCGGAGCCGGCAGGCTTCCTCATCGAGCGTGTCATCGATCGCGGTGAACTCGAGCGAGCTGCTTCCGCGCTTCCGGTCTAGACGACCGTTGACCGAAAGCCGGTCGGGGCGATCGGCGGCCTGCAGGGCGGCACATTTGACTGATCAGCCGCTATCGGAGGGACCTAGCAGGGATGAGCGTTCGAGCTGCGTGCCTGGGCGAAGGTGACCAGGCGCTTGCGATCCTCGTCCCAGAGCTTGAGCGTCACCGCATGCAGGCCGTCCCACAGCGAAAGCGTCGGCACGTCGTGGAAGATCGCGTTCTCCTCGTGCGCCCGCTGCAGGTTGTAGTTGGGGATGCGCGCGTTCAGGTGGTGCACGTGGTGAAAGCCGATGTTGCCGCTGCAGAACTGGAGCACCTTGGGGAGCTTCAGATACGAGCTGCCCTGCAGCGCCGCGTCGGCGTAGGTCCACTCCTTGCCGCTCTCCCAGTACACGTCCTCGAACTGATGCTGGACGTAGAACAGCCAGATGCCCGTCGATCCCGCAAGCAGCGCCGGAAGGCCCGCCACGAGCAGGTAGTCACGCCAGCCGATCAGCCAGCAGAGGCCTCCCACCAGGAACGCGAGGGCGACGTTGGTGGCGATCACGTTGCGTCGCATCCGCGGGCGGGCTCCCTTGGCGACGATCCGCGGACCGATGATCATGGCGATAATCGGTCCGAGTCCGAACATCAGGATCGGGTTGCGCAGCAGCCTGTACCCGAGCCGCCCTCGCCGGTCCAGGGCATGGTATTCGGCGACCGTCAGCGTGCGCACATCCCCCACCCCGCGCCGCTCCAGGTCCCCGGCGGTGGCGTGGTGGACCGCGTGGTCGTGTCGCCAGCGCAGGAACGGTGAGTACAGCAGCAGTCCCAGCGCCGTCCCGAGCCACCTGTTGGCGCGTCTGGAGTGAAGGAAGGACCCGTGCGAGCAGTCGTGGAAGACGATGAACGTGCGCACGAGGAGCACCGCCGTGGGAATGGCGAGCGCGATCACGAGCGCCACCGACACGCTCAGCGCCAGGTACATCGCGACGGACAGCAGCAGATAGGGAACCGCCGACGTCGCGAGGTCGACGAGCGCGCGTCCCGTGCGCGGCTGGGCATAGGGGGCGAGCGTCACTTTCCAGGACGCCTCGGGGGCGCGGGACGCGATCTCGCGACCGGTGGCATCGAGCCGCGCTGACGCGTGAACCCCGGCGCCGGCAACGTCAGGGGGTGTCTCGGTGGGGATCATCGCTCCCCTTTCTCTGGTCGCGCGAGCAGCCGCTCCGACAGACGCACTCCCAATCAGGACAGCCAGCATACCCTGGGGTTCCACCGGAATGCGCGGCATGTGGACGTAACGCGTCGAGGCCACCACGCCACCCCATAACCGTGCGCATAGAACGGATGACGAGCGTCTCTGCGAGGATAGCCCGCCGTCAATGGATCGCGTCCTCGGGCCAGGTCGATGAGCGGGATTGTCGTGACTCACGAGGGTCATGGCCCGGAGTTGCTGCTTGTCCACGGCGGCGCCAGCCCCCGCACCACCTGGAAGGCCCTGAGGCCCCTGGCCGCGCAATACAGGCTCGTACTGGCTCACAGGCGGGGGTATCCGCCGAGCCCACCGGGACCTCACGACTTCGAGCAGGACGCCCTCGACCTCGCTCCCCTGCTCCAGTCTCACCCGCACGTGCTGGCCCACTCCTACGGAGTGCTCGGCGCGCTGATAGCAGCAACCGCGCACCCTCACAGCATCCGGTCGCTGACCCTGATCGAGCCGCCACTCTTTTATCTGGCGCCCAACGATCCCGCAGTCGAAAACCTCGAGCGCATGTCAAACGCAGTCCTGACCCACGGCCTACAGGCCGAGCCCCAGGTGCTCCGCGAGTTCCTGGCTCTCGCCGGAGCGCCCGACGTGCCTGACGGCCCATTGCCTGCCAAGCTCGCCCACACCATCCAGCGCGCTCACAACGGAGCACTTCCAGGAGGCGCACGACCGCCGCTACACACATTGCGCGACGCCGGGGTTTCCTCCCTTGTGGCGTCCGGCGGACACTCTGACGCAATCGAGCGAATCTGCGACGCGCTCGCACACGAACTCCGCGCCGAGCGTGTCGTCCTGGCAGGAGCAGGCCACTTCGTACAGAGCGCACCGGGCTTCGCCGAGCACTTTACGCGCCACCTGGCGTCCGCTGAACGGCCGACCGCATGAGGCCCCCGCGCCGACCGAAAGCTCTACGGCACGGCGTGCCAGGGCGCATCCGGGCGAACCCACGTTCCTTCAGCATCGCCGTGTCGTCCGCCACGCGCGACGGCGCCCGGGCAGCGGATCAGGGACATACACGGGCGCGACGTGGGGTGTAAGGCGAGACTATGGAATCAATCCCAACAACGGAGGTCAGCATGAGCACCACCGACCAGGAGATGGTCTTGGCCCATTTCATCGTTTCAGATGATGTCGAGCGTTCCCGCCGCTTCTACACCGACGTACTTGGCGGCCAGACGGTCATCTCCGGCGAGGCGGATGACGAGGTGACGTACGTCGCGCTCGCCAACAGCTGGATCATCATCAACGTCGGTGGCGGTCCGACGGACGACAAGCCGACCGTCAGGCTCGAGACGCCGCCCGATCCGGATCGGGTGAGCAGCTTCCTCAACATCCGGGTTGCGGACATCCAGGCTGTGTACGGCGAGTGGAGTGCGCGGGGCGCCCAGTTCCTGACGCCGCCGAAGCAGCACGAGACCGAGATCCGCTGCTACATCCGCGATCCCGACGGCTACATCATCGAGGTGGGCCAAACGACCCTGGCCAGAGGTTGGCGTCCACCGTCTTGATCAGCTCGCTCCCGTTGGGTCGAGGTCGAGCGCGGCGGCGCCCTCGGCGTCGAGCCGCTCCAGGGGCACCACCCGCGCCCGGCGATAGCGGCAACCGCGGTGCTAAGAATTGTAAGAAGTCGGAGTCGAACCGGGGGAGCGCCGGTCCCATCCGTGAAATGACGAGTAGTCGCTCGCATCCCAGGCTTCACGCAGCCCGGGCTTGCTTAGATCCCAGTCGGGGCGGATCTCGCGGGTTACGGTCCGTAGGTCTTGCGAGAGATCCACGAAGGAGGGACGTCCCCAGAACCAGTAGCCGTTGTAGATGCTGTGGACGACCAGCCCGGGCTTGAGCACGAGGGTGTGGGGGATCATCGGGTCGTGCTCGGGGTCGGTGTACTCTTGGATTTCGAGGTCCTTCTGGACGGTCCGCTCCGGGTCTGAGAGGAAGGGCCACTGGGCGCCGGTTGACGCGCGGAACTCCTGGCTCGCGTGATGGGTGTCGGTCGAGATGGTGGCAATCTTCGTGTAGGCCACTGCGACCTTGGGGTAGTTGGCGGCGAGCTCGAGGTGCTGCTGGTGCTCCTTGGGGCAGTAGTTCCCGCGCGCGAGCGTGATGATCAGGGGGTCGTCGCCTTGGATCTCGCTGAGCTTCCGAGGAAGGTTCTCGTGGTCGGGCAACTCGTAGTCGGGGAAGGTGCCGCCGGGGGCGATGTCGCTGCGCATGATGTGCTCCTGTCCATGGTTGAGGAGTGACGAGAACGATGGCCGCCGTCCCGTCCATTAGCGCCCGGTGGGCCGCAGGTCCGGACCACCGGTCCGCGGCACGGGCGTGGACCGGTGGGACCCGGGCGCCATCGGAGCCTTTCGGGTCTACATTGAGCCTAGTCAACCGGCGCCGCGGGCGCCAGAAAGGGGGCTATCCCAATGAGTTCCCACACGCCGGCGTGTGAGTTGCTGGGGATTGAGCACCCGATCGTCCAGGCGCCGATATCTGCGGATCCACGCCTGCCCGCCGCGGTCTCCAATGCCGGCGCTCTCGGCAGCGTGGCGCTGGCATGGGCCGATGACGCCGGAGACCTGGTTCGTGAAACGGCAGCGCTCACCGACCGGCCCTTTGCCGGCAATTTCGTGCTTAGCCGCTCAGATCAGCAGCACCGACTCGATCAGGCACTTTCCGCTGGTCTGGGGATCGTGCTGCTCTTCGCAGGCGATCCCGAAGGCTATGTCGACTCGGTGCATGACGCCGGAGGGCTTGTTATGCACACAGTGGGGAGTGCCGAGGAAGCGCGGCGCGCAGCCGGATGTGGAGTGGACATCATCGTTGCGCAGGGCTGGGAGGCTGGCGGGCACGTATGGGGTGGCGTGGCAACGCTCCCATTGGTGCCAGCGGTGGTTGACGCGGTGGCACCGGTGCCGGTCATCGCGGCCGGTGGGATTGGCGACGCTCGAGGAGTCGCGGCCGTGCTCGCCCTCGGCGCGCAGGCCGCCTTGCTGGGCACCCGGTTTCTCCTGGCCGACGAGATGCCGATCCACGAGGAGTATCGGCGCCGCCTGATAGCCGCGACCGAGACCGATGCAGAATGGTACCCGGACCTTTATGACGTGGGATGGCCGGACTCTCCCCACCGCGCCATCCACAACTCAACCGCCGAGGGGTGGGAGGCCGCGGGCCGGCCGCCACTGGGTAGTCGACCAGGAGAAGGGGTGATAGCGCGCTTCGCTTCCGGCGAATCCATCGTTCGATATTCCCCTGCGCCCCCGATGGTTGGAACAACCGGCGAGATCGAGGCGCTATCGCTGTGGGCGGGACAGAGCGTTGCGCTCGCCAAACAGCCACAGCCCGCTGCGGAAATCGTGGCCGAACTCGTCTCGCGGTTGTAGTTCACACCCAGGTCAGGGTTTCGCCTCGCCAGGGAGCATTCGGCGGTTTTTGCCCATGTCTGCTGGCTTCCGCCAGCTACGGTTTCATCCCGTGGCGCCGGACGCGGTTTCTTCAGTATCCACCGGCCGGGCGGGTATTCGTAGCTGGAGCGCTACCTGCTCGAAAGCCCCTGTGCCCCCGCCCAGCCCGCCTCTATCCGTTGCTGAGCGTGAGCGTCGCCACGGTCACATGCGGCCACAGGATTTCCCGGAAGTTCAGCAGCACCACCTGCGAGTACTGCAGCCTGCAGGAAGGTGTCGAACTCCCAGAACGGCTCGAGCCTCGCGGGGTCGTCGGCGGCGAGCTCCCGGAGCTCGGGCTTTGCCGCGGCGAGCGGCCCGTCGTGGCGCGTGCTCGGCGCGAGCACCGTCTCGATCCAGAAGGTGGCGACCGACGTCTGCGTGAAGGCGTTGTTAGCGGTCGGCTTGTCCGGGTGCGGTGGTTCTTCGGTGTTCGCCGTACCGAGGAACGAGATGTTCTCGATGCCGCTGCCCGGGGTGGTGCTCGACACCGTGAAGGTGGTCGTGCTCAGCACTTGCTCGTGCCTTACGTCATGCTGGTGTTTGAGGTGCTCGCGCAGCATCCGGTTCGGGTCTTCGACCAGCTTCTGCGTGATCGGGGCCGAGTAGGGGCCGTTGCTGTTGGTCGTGCCCCCTGCAACCCCCAGGTCCTTGGCGAGGTCCTGCTCTTCCTTCGGTTCCGGCACCAGCGAGCCTGTGGCTGACATTTCGGGCGTTTTGAAGGGCGTGATGCCCGTGACTTCGCTGTACGGCTTGTTGGGGCTCGCCGGGAACAGCGGCGCCATCGGGTTGAGCGGGGGGATGTCGGGCGCCCCGCCGATGACTTCGTAGGGTTCACCCTCGGTCTGCAGAAGCAGCGCGTTTCCGGTAAGCGTTCAGTCCCTGGCTTTTAGGCGAGGGATGGGAGCGGGTCGCCGCGGGCGTGGGCGTTGAGTAGTTCGGTGAGGTAGGCGAACATTGAGCGGTGTTGTAGGCGGCAGGTGATCGAGGCGGAGAGCAGCCTCTGGGTGCGTTTCTCGCCGTCTTGGGACTGGCTGCCGAGGGAGAGCTTGCGGTAGATGACCGCTCCTCGCAGGCTGCGCTCAGCGTGGTTGTTGGTCGGCTCGACTCCGTCGTGCGTGGCGAACGTCCATAGCGCGTCCCAGGCCTTGATCAGGTTGCGCGCCATGCCGCGGCAGTATTTGTTGCGCGCGCGTTTGCTGGCGTAGTCGGCGATGATCGGCTGATACTCGCTGGCGAGCCCCTCGATTGTGCGCTTCGAGCTGCGTGCGGTCGTGTGTGTTCTGGAAGACCTCCCAGGCCCAGAAGACGCGCTCGCACAAGGCCAGTCCGTGCTCGCCGAACTCCTTGTCCGCGGCGAGCCCTTCGGCGTGCGCCTTGAAGTCTCGCCGCAGGTGTGACCAGCAGATTTGCCGGCGGGCGAGCGGCAGGTGGTCATAGCCCCACCAGCGATCCGAGGTGACGATCCCCGCATGACCGGCGAGCAGCTCTTTGGCGTGATCCTCGCTGCGGTCAGCCGCGACATGAAAGAGTGCGTGGCGGCTGGTGAACATTCCCCACAGCGCGCGCTGGGTGCCTTTCAGCCGCCAGCCCGTCTCGTCCATGTTCAGGCTCTCGCTCGAGCGCACAGACTCCAGCAGGCTGCTCGTATGGACCCTCCAGCGCGGCAGCTGTGCGCGTCAGGATCGCGTTGACCGCGCCGGCGCTGATACGCGCACCAAACAACTCTTCGACCAGCTCCACCCCGTCGCGGCGGCTGACACGGTTGCGTGCCGAGAGCACCGCGACAGCCGCTTCAAAGCGCGGCCCGAACGCGCTGCCTGCAACCTCTCCGGGCAGCTGCGCCCGCGCACACTTCCCGCAGCCAGGGCAGCGCACACGCTGAGCGCGATGCTCCACCACGACGGTCGATATGACCGGCAGCTCTTCGACCTGGTGGCGCTGCGGCTCGCCCGCCGACACGCGCTCCTCTGGCGCGAACTCATGTCCACAGTCACAGCGCTCAGGCCAATGCTCGATAACCTCGTCGACCGCGCTCGCCGGCAGCAGCTCACGGCCGTGACCCTCATGGCCATCCTGGGCGCCCTGCTTGCGACCCGAAGCGTCCTTGCTGCGCGGCTGCCGGCGCTTGCTCGGCGGATCAGAGCTCGGGGGTGCCGAGGAGTTGCGCGAGCTGCGATTCAGCTCGCGCTCCAGCTTCTCCACCCGCACTTCGAGCTGCTGGATGCGGCGATCCATCGCCAGCAGCACCTCGACTACAGCCTCGCGCCCCGCGTCATAGATCGCCTCCGCCTCCACGCGCTCCACACCACGAGATTCGACGAAGCAGAGCTATGTCCCCCTACCCCACTGAACGCTTACCGTTTCCGTGAGGGATGCTCGCCAGGCGGGCGAGCGTCGAGTCCTGATCCGCGGGGTCTTCCGTCGGCGGGATGTTCATCCACAGCCCCGGCTCGATGTGCAGCGCCTGCCCGTCGCTCCCGCGTTCGCTGATCTGCTGCAGGTAGTGCAGCCCGTAGAGGTTGATGTCGGGCTGCAGCACCCCGCGGTTGGGCACCGCGCCGGGGATCACTTCGAAGGTGAGCGTCTCCTTGGTGGCGTTGAGCATCAGGAAGTGGTGGTTGTTTTCCGGCGGGATCGGATGAAACGGCCGCCAGATCGCGTTGAAGCCGACGCCGGTCCAGGAGCCGGGCAACGCCGCCAGCGGGCCCAGCACGAGCGCCTGCGATATCGGGCCCGCGCCCTTTCGGATCGGCTCGAGCGGTCCGGCGGGGCGCTGGAGCGCGCGCAGGCGCTCCTCGAGAGTGGTCATTGCTGTCAGCCCCTTTGTCACATCGCCCCCGGGCTGGGACGAACACTCCCATTAGAATTTCACTTGGCGGATCGATGTTGTTATGAGGAGGTGAAGTTGCCACGCTCCCGCGCGTGTGCAGGCTGTTCCCCCGTCGGCGCCGCCGGCAGATCGCAGGCGGTGTCTCCAGCTCCGAGAACGCGCTCGCGCCGACACCGCCCGGGCCGTGGCGACGAGCCCGGCGCGGCTCAGGCCAGCGCGGTCATGTCCTCGAGCAGCATGTCGAGATGAGCGAGTACCTTGAAGAGACGATGACCGCGATCGAGATGCCCGATCACCGCGAACCCGACCTCCAAGCCGGACGGGAACGCTACTCCCACTCCCGCGAAGGAGACCCGCTGCGTTGGATCCGGGTGGTCGCGGAGTTCAGCGGCGACTTCGATCGCGTCGTGACAGCGTTCCCGCAGTCCAATGATCCACGAACGGGAGACTGGCGACGATGACGGTCCACGTCGGTCCATACGAGTTCGATCACGTCTCCTACGACAGCGACGGCGATGTCCTCTACCTACGCCGAGGCGAGCAACAGGCCGCAGCCGACACCTTCGGCAGCCCGGAGGGTCACGCCGTGAGGCTGGACGACGACGGCAACATCATCGGCATCACGATCGTCAACGCGAAATGGCTCGTCGAACACAACGGCAAGATCACGATCACGGCGCCCAACTTGATCGAGACGAACCCCGACGATCTCGCAGCCGCCCTCGCCGCCGCCTGAGCCCGGCAATGGCCGCAAGACGCGGATGGCAAGCTGCGTCACCCCCCGCTACGGATACCCAAAGGACTTCAGCGACCATCCTGGAGATCGCATGAAGTACGCGCAAGCCGCTGCGCGCCAAGGGCTCGTAGCCTTGCGGATGGGCCTGATCACGTGCGATCATGGCGACATGGCATCTGAACCCCATGTGACTCTGTCAGGGGACATCGTCGGCGAGTACATCGTCAAGGACAGGCGGCCGAATGGCGAGCTGACCCTAGTGCCCGACACCTATCCGGCGATCATGCCCGAGTACGACGGACGTCCCGCGACGGCAGAGGAGTTTGCCGCCTTCGAGGCCGAGTACGGCCCGTTCCTGCCGGCTGACGGCGAGGGGTAGACGCCCAGCGCATCCCGGTCCGGCGCGCACTTCCGCGTCGAGTTCGACGACGCCACGTTCGCCGAGGATCTCGAGCACACCTCGTCGGACACCGGACGGTCGCTCGCCCAGAGAGAATGCGACAAGCTCACGGCCGAGGGGCTGCCGCCCGACCAGCTCAAGCGCTGCGACACCGAGGCCCGAGACGGCACCAGCCTGCCCGGCTGCGTCAAGATCTATATACCCGAGCCAGACGGGACGTGGGGAATGGTCTTCCAACTGCGCATCGGCAGCGACGGGCGACCCTTCCTTGCCTGCCTAGCCTTCGGCACGCGTCACCCCACCGGCCCCGGGGCGCTCAGCGCCTATCAGATAGCTCATCAACGAATACACGGCCAACCACCACGACGCTGACCGCCGCTTTCGTGCGGACGAGACACGCTCTATGCTCGGGCGCCCCACCTGCACGTCGTCTCGTAGCGCGCGATGCCGCGCGCCCCTGCCTACCCGCCGCTCTGCGCGTAGCTCACGGCGGCGGACCTATCAGCGCACCCCTTCAACTCAACGACGCTCCCGTCGCGGATCGTCACGACCATGTAAGCGATCCCCTCGTCCACAGGACGGTCAAGCCGCGGCGGCCGCTCAGGACGGAACGCCACGATCACGCGCGGCCCGTCTTGGATAGTCTCCTCAACCGCGCCTCGCAAGCGGCCAGCGAGGTTGCGGCCCATCACCTCGATTATCGCCTCGCGGCCGTCGCAGAGCTGCCCTTCCTCCACGCCGAACCACTGTGCATCGGGCGCCAGCACTTCGCCCAAGACCTCCGGGCCACCCGCGACCAAGGCATCCCACGCTCGGCGCACCAGCTCGATCTCGGGACTCTCGCCCATAGCCCTGATTGTCGCGCATCCACTCGCGGGAGGCTGCGGTCCGTTTGCGGTCCGCTCTCGCTCTCTCTGCGGTCCGTATGCGGTCCCGAATCCCACGAACAGCCGCGAACACGAGCCAATACAGCCCCGCGAGGCCCAGCGTTTTCGGGGGTTTTCGCCCGTGTTCGCCGGCCTTCGCGGTTCTCTAAGACGATCGGGGCGAACGGTTAGAGTTGGCTTGCTGATGCGGTTTTCGGGCTGCGGTCTACGGACTTGCAACGGCCAAACCGGCTCCATGCCGGGCTTTGCGCCGGCCCAAGCCGCGTGTATGCCATGACCAACACGTGTATGGCTTGCTAAACGAGCCTGGCGACCCCAAGCACGATGCCAGTGAGAGGACCGGGCCGAAATGTCCGGGTGGGCTGGCAGCATGTCGGTGAATATCATGGGACTCGTGGCGAAGCAGCAGACCAATGGGAAGATCAAACGGCTCAGCGCCGAGGAGCTAGCTGAGCTGATGGTTCCCGCTACTGCGAAGACCCCGAGGAAAAGGAGGCTGCGCTGAAGCGCGCCACCACGGGACTCCGCGCCAAGGTCCGCGTCACGCGCGACATGTACCGCCCGCGGTAGGCCCCGATGAGTCCCACAGGTGGGCGCCAGCCCGTCCCCCGCGGCGTCTTCGCGATCGAGGACCAGCAGCTCCTGCTTCCCGACCCGATCGCGCTGGACACCAGCTTCGTCGTGGAGGCCCTGCTCACGACCCAGCCGCTGCACCCTGCATGCAGCGCCTTCCTCAAACGCATCTTCGATAGCGGCGTCGCGGTTGTCACCAGCGACCTGCTCGCGGTCGAGCTCGCCGAGAGTGCCTTCGCCATCACCCTGAAGGAACGCTGGGGCGGGCGCTGGCGTGGACATCGCACAGATGGACGCTCCCGCCGTCCCGCCTCACGGCGGCTGAATCACACCGTCATGAGTTATGAGGCGCTGGCTCTCGCCCGTCAATCACCTGCCGATCCCCGTCCGTCGCGTGACCGCCGACGCCAGGGCCTTGATGACCGACTTCGGCATCGCTTCCTACGACGCCGTGCACGCGGCCAGCGCCATCGCCGCTGGCGCCGAGGCGATCGTCGCTCGCACTCGTATTCCGGGCGGCCAGGATCGGGCTGCCGCCTCACGCTGCGGAGGCGTGGGCACAGCGCTTGGGCGAGGCGACTCGGCTGCCGTGGTAGGGAAACGCGACGGCCGGCCCAGCGAGGTCGAGGCAGCGGTAGCGCCGCCACCGACGCCGATTCCAACACCAAGCCACGCGAAGCCGTCTACCAACTGGCCCATCAGCGCCTCCACGGACAACCACCAAGGCGCTGAGCCTGAACCCCGGCCCTCATCTGTGCCTTCTGGCAGACAGGGCTTGAGACCCCAGCGGCGATCTGATCTCATCGCGCAGCCCATGAACCTTGATCCCGAGCACGAGCACCGGCCGCCCGAGCCCTGGGTGACCAAGCGCCAGCTCGCCGACCACCTGAGCGTGACGCCACGCTGGATCGAGCTCCAGCAGCCGCTCGGCCTTCCACATCTGTCCACTGGCGGCATGAACCGCTATCGCATCTCAGAGGTCGGGGCTTGGCTGCGCGAGCGCTACGGCTCGCCCTCAGAGGCACCTCAGCGAAGCAGTCGCTGACCGAGGGATTCGCGACCGTTGCCGGCTTCGCGCCGATTCGCTTCCGTTCGCCTCAAGCCGGCTCGACCGAAGGCATTTGTCCCGTAACGGCCCCCGAGACGACCTTTCTATGTCGGGCGACCCATCGAAAAAATATCGGGGCGATCGGTTAGAGTTGGCTTTCCTAAGCGGTTTTCGGGGCATCTGCGGTCCCATCTGCGGTCCCGATACCCCATACATGCCAGGCTTTGCGCCCGCCGAGACCCGGTGTATGCCATCCAATACGCACGTATGCTGACGATGATGTGAGGGGGCCCTCGATCGCCTAAACGCCCAGACCACCAGCCCACGGTACAGGCGTACTCACGGGCCGACACCCCTCAGCCGGCTCGCCGCTCAGCGACGCGAGGCCAGCGCGTCAGCGCCGCTTATCTGCCAGCGAACTCCCGGGCCGAACTCAAGGACAACCCCGACGGGACTGATCAGCTCCCAGTAGGGAGGGTCATCGTTTGCCTCGGCTGCGGCGGGCTTGATATCGAGCACTGAGCCGTCGGAAAGCTTGCAACGCAGCTCGCCAGACTCCTCGTCGATGTCAGCGTCTTCGATCGAGCGCTCGACTAGCTGAGCGGGGTCAGATGGCGACCACTCCGCGTCTTGGGTCGCAAGACGCCAGATGCCGCCGCTCGAGTCGCGAACTTCGATGTGCAGGACATCCGGATAGGCGATGCGCGCATCGACGATCGGTCCCCGCATCGAGCGCAGGACAGTTGTCGGTGAGGCATCTAGGGCTACGACGGTCGCCACGTGTCTTTCCATTGTCGCAGCCAGGCCAGAAGTTCTCCATAGCTCATGTCCTCCTGCCCGCCGCCAGTTTCCTTCTCGGCATGCAATGCCTGGCTCGCCTCATAGCGCTCACGGACGGTCAACCCAGCCTCCTTGCAGGCCTGCCGGAACTGCTTGATGTCGCGCTTCCGGGTCATGGCCGCAGCGAGTCCGCGCTCATTCTTTGGCTCTCATGATGGCCGGCTTACTTGGTCGCGGGCGAGCGCGTGGTAGCGATGCCCGTTCTTGATGATCATGTGGCGCTCAGCCCATCGCCGCAAGGCTTGACGGATAGCGCTTAGGTCGGCGTGGATGTTGTAGTCCGCGAGTATCTCTTGGATCTCGCCCGGGGATAGCTCGGTGCCTTCGGCCTGCCTGACGATCGTGAGGATGTTGGCCGAAATGTTTTGCTGACGTGCCTCTGGCGCGGCCGCGGCGAGCTGGTTGACGCTTTCCCGGGCGCCAGGAGGACCCACCTGTGCAAACTGCAGCATCCGTAGCGCCTGCGCTAGGAGCTGCTCCTGCATCTCGAGCCTAGCCCTCTCAGCGCGAACCTGCTCGAGCTCAGCTTCTATATCGGCCGGTTCCATCCCGACCAACTCGGCGAGTACTCGGTGCTCGGGTGCCATGCACAGACGCTACCACAGATGACCTGGCAGCTGATGTGTTGATGTGCCGTCAATGGCCCTCTCTAAAGGACGCGCCAGGACCCAAACCGCGCGGGCCCTCGTGATCGCGGTGTCGGTCGGACAGAGGCGGTCAGTCTCCCCGCGCGATGCCCACCCGTCGTCGCTCCTCAGAGGAAGGTGCCGGGGCCGCGCGGCCCCAACACAGCGCGAGCACGGCCCAGGCGGGATCTACCCACAACTCGCTGTCAACGAACTCCGACGAGGTTCCGCGGCCCACGACGCGACAACGATCTGCGAATAGACGATCCGTAGCGGTCGTGTCAGAGTTCGCCGCTATTTCCCCCACAAACGCCAGTCCGCGTAGCGGCTGTCTCTCTCCGGCGGACCAGGGAGGTCGCCGAGTTGCGCAACATCTCCGAGGTGCCACATCGCATAGACATTGAAGGTAGGCGGGGGATCAGGAAACGACATGACGCCGTACGGATCGATGAACCCCCGACGGCCATCCGTCAGTGCGCTAATCGAGGTGTTGCCAGGTCGTGGCGGCGCAAGGTTCGCTGTCCAACCTGTTGTTTGTACCCGCCTGGGCTCACTCGGCCCGGGCCAAATCACTCTGGCGATGAGGGGGCGCTTGTATGGGTGAAGGCAGTTGGCGACCTCGGGCGTCCTCGTTGCGATGAGCCACGCATGGACATCGTCGTCATCCCACACGTTTTTGAGATCGCCCGACCAAATGTCTGGAAGGAGCTCGCGCAACTTCTTTCCCAGACCGGGGCTTCTTGGTTCCGCTGTGGGTGTCGCGCAAAGATGCGCGGCCACGGTGACGGCGAGGTGGTGGCGTCGGGCCCAGTGGTGGTCTGGGCTCCTCGGGCGGTATGGCTGCCGGCGACACTGTGGTCGCCAGGGCGGCCTTTTCAGGCCGCTGCAACGGCCATCTGGTGCCTGTGGAGCTTCAGTAGGTTGTGGGTGGCGGTAATCAGGCGCCATTCTGAGAGTGCGGCGGATCGGCCTCGTCGCTGGAACTGATTGATGCGCCGGTTGTGCTTGGTCTGTGCAAACACGGGCTCGACCATCGCCTTTCGACGTCGGTATAGCCCGCCGCCGTAGTCGCTCGCAAGTGCTCGGTGCATAGACGTGTAGCGCCCACCATCCCATCCCGGGCGTGGAGTGCTGCGCTTGCCCGCGTCGGGTGGGATCAGCACCTGGACATGCTCGTTGGCGACGACGTTGTCGATCTGCTCCTCGTTCCAGTAGCCCGAGTCGGCAAGCGCGACCTCTGGAGTATCTGTGACACCGATCGCCTCAAGTTCTCTCTTTGTCGCCTTGACCATCGGCTCGAGGTGCCCGAAGTCCGGAGAGCTCGCGCTCACCTCGGCGGCGAGCACGATCTGATCCTCGTTGACGACGGCCTGGGTGTTGTAGCCCTGCGTGTAGCTGCGCGGGGTCTTCACGTTGCGCGAGTCCAGATCGCTCGTGTTGATCTTTCCCGCGGGTATCTCCGGCGGGTCGTATGGGCTCGGCGGGCGACTGAGCCGCCGACCCTGGGTGTCCCGTCCGTGGGCGCGATAGTGCTCATATGCCTCGTTGGCGTGGCGCTCGACCTCGAGGTCTTGCGCCATCCGCCGCTCTGCCTCCAAGAGGCGCTCGGCACGCGAGCGGGGGATCGGCTTGGCCTCGCGACGGCGATGCTCATCGAGTTGGCGGCGCGCCTCGCGTAGCCAGCCGTCACGGCCCTGGATCCGCGGGACGATGACCTTGGCGTCAAGCTCGATCTTCACCTCGGGATCCTCGGCCTCGCCGGCCGCCTCGGTCTTCGCGCTCCCGTTTTTCTCATGCTCGTGTTCGAGCTTTCGCTTGGCCTCGGCCAGGGCGGCGCGCCGTCCCTCACGGGTCCGCAGGTGCTCGGGAAGCTCATCGCCACGAGCATCCCCGTAGAGCTCGTCCTCGGCCGCGTCGATCTCGCCGGCCTCTTTGATGATTTCCCGCGCGAGCTGCTCGTAGTCGAGGTTTGAGTGATGCGAGGCGTTGGCGTGAAGCTTCGTCCCGTCTATCGCGATCACCCCGACCGTGACCAGGCCCGCCTGCTTGCACAACAACAGCACGTCGCTAAACAAAGCAGCCAACGCCTCCTCGTGGCGCGCACGGAAGCGAGCGATGGTCGAATGATCAGGCATCTGCTGCGCCGCGATCACCCGGTAAGCCACGTCCTCGACGCACTTACGCTCGATCGCCCGCGAAGAGCGCTCCCCCCGCGCATAGGCGTAGAGAAGAAGGGCGACCATCATCTCCGGCTCAAACGCGGCCCGACCCCAGCCATCCACGCGATAGGACGCGTAGAACTCGCATAGATCGATCTGCTCGACCGCCCCCAACACAAACCACGCCAGATGCCCCTCCGGCAGCCACTCCCGAGGGTCCGGCGGCATCAAAAACGACTGCTCACGATCACACGCCAAGAAGTTGTAAGCCATACCCCGAATCATCCGAACCACCCCGGACAGACCCGAGGGTTTGCGCGACACCCACGACGAACAGCAGCAGCGCCCGACGGCACTTCGCTGGGCTACTGCTTCGTCCTGATTGCGATCGCGCCGGCGACATCTCATAGGATGCTGGAAGCTGGAGGCAAGGCGAACTCCTGCTTTCGCTCCCGCGAGAGTACTCGCGCCGCCCGGAGACTCGGAAAAGGCGGAACTCGGATGCCCTACCTCCGCTGCCAGTCACGTCGGTAGAAGTGGTCTAGCGAGCGTCCGGTAGGTCGAGCACCACGCTTGCAAACGTCCTGCAAACGAGTTGGGGTAACCGCCGCAAACGTCCCGCAAACATCCGACCGCCGAAACCCCGCGAAACCGAGCGAAACTACCGCTGCCGGCCCGGCAAACCTTCGACACGTTTCGCTCTTGTTCGCCCACCTTCGCAGACAACTCGCTACATCGGGGCGAACGGTTAGAGTTGGCTCTGGGATGCGGCTTTCGGGCATCCTGCAAACGTCTTGCAAACGTCGTACCGCCATCAGACCACCCCGCCGCCCCACTTCCGACCCGACGTATGCCATAACGAACGCGTGTGTGCGATAGTCCGGTAGCCGGGTCTGCTCGTTCGCGGGGTGGCGGGCCGCGTGCTCGCAATCTTAGGAAAGCAGTGGTCAAGCGGCGACGACCTTGCGCTGCCGCTGGTCGTCCGGAGCGGGCACGCGCCGAGCCTGGACGTGGGCGCTTGTATGCGGGCGGAAGCGGCAGCGCGAGCCGCACCTAGGATGGTCCTCGCACAGACGAGATGGCGACGCGGACCTTGACTCAGGTGCGGGCACGTCAGTGCGGCTGGGCCGCAGTCGGAGACAAAGGCATCATCTCAGTACCTCCACGAGATAGCAATCTCGCTTGAATGGGCCATTTTTCGTCCGTGTCAAGGAAACTGTGGTGGACGACTAGACGCATAGCGCCGATCGTTGAAGACTAGATGTGCGAAGGACCTATTTGTAGACATGCGGATGCAAGGAGATGGGACGGATGTACGAACACGAGTCGTTACCACGAGCACGTCGGGATGGTCTCCTTGAAGAGACGGTTGGCGAGGAGCTCCTCCTCTACGATCGAGACAGCCATACCGCTCATTGTTTGAGCCCGATTGCTGCCTGCGTCTGGCGGTATTGCGACGGCGAGCACAACGCGACTGAGCTTGCCGAGCTCGCCGGGGCCAGCGAGAGCATTGTCGCCGATGCGCTGCACGAGCTGCGCGAAAAGCATCTGCTCGACGCCGAGCCCGAACTCATGCAGAGCACCATCCCCGGTGTCTCTCGCCGGGAAGCGATCAGCCGGGCCGCGCGTTACGGTGCCGCCGCTGCGGCTGGGTCGTTGATCGTCTCCGCGACCGCAGCGACACCGGCAATGGCCTCATCAGAAGAACTAGAAGGAGAAGGAACGCTCCTGTGTTGCCAGTGTCGCACGGTAAACGACGTAATCTGTGCGTGTCGTGTTGATAGCAGTTACCAGAACAATACTACTTGTACGACATACTGCCGGACGCTACCCCCGTGCGGGACAAGTGCGAGTGGTGCGGTGACAGGATATTACTGCGGAGCCGGGAATGTTTGCAAAGAAATGCCATAGCAGGCGGTCAAATGCTGGCACATCGAGCAGGACCATCGCATTGCGACAGCGCCGACCAAAGCCATCGCAGCCTCGACGGTGAACAGTGTCGTCGGGCCGCGCACGGCACCATATGATTGTGCCGGCTTTCCGATGAGCACACAACGTGACGAGGGTTACGAGCAGCGGGCGCGTAATTTCGCCGTTAACGCGCTTACCGCGGAGGTCGCGAGCGCGTTCGCCGGTGAGGGTATTGGCACGGTCGTGCTGAAGGGTCCGGTGCTCGCCAGGTGGCTGTATCCCGACGAGGTGCGCACATATGTTGACTCTGATCTGCTGGTGGCGCCCGATGACCGGGCACGCGCGGTCGGTGTGCTTGAGCGGCTGGGCTTCGCGGAGCAGTGTGCGTGGATGCCAACGCCGCTATCCCTAGATCCAGGGGGAACCGCGTTCAACCGCCCTGGCGGCGGCATGGTGGACCTTCACTGTCAGCCTGCCGGGGCTTGACGGCGACCCTGACGCGATCTGGGGGCACGTCGCTGCGAGCGCCGAGCGGCAGGTGATCGCTGGGGTCGAGTTGCGGGTGCCCGATCGAGACACGGTGCTGTTGCACGTGGTGCTGCATGCTGCGCATCACGCGAATATGGTGGGCGGCAATCCACTGGAGGATCTGCGGCGAGCATTCGCCGTTGTTGAGGAGGCAGGGTGGTTAAGCGCTCTGGAGCTCGCGCGCGCGTATGAGGGCGTCGCGGCGTTCGCAGCCGGCCTGCGGCTCCTCCCCGAGGGCGAGGATCTGGCCCGCAGACTCGGTCTCGGAGAGGTGCGGCCGCTACAGTACGAGATCCGGCGCGAGGACAATGTGATCGCCGAGGAGCTTTACACACTGCTCTCCGCCGATGTCGGGATCAGGCGAAAGCTGATAATCGCTGCAAGCGATGTCTTTCCGCGGCCTGACTACATGCGGTGGTGGTCACCGCTGGCACGGCGCGGCAAGCTCGGGCTAGTCGGCGCCTACCTATGGCGCGCCATCTGGATTGTCGGCCAGGCTCCGGCGGCGCTCCACACACTGTGGCGCATCCAGCGAGCGAATGGCCGGCAATAGAACTACGGCCGTGTTCGGGGGGTGCCGCGACGCCGACAAGAGGCCGAGTCGGAGACAATCCCGTGCGAGGTGGGCCCAGTCAGTCGTGTGTGCGACATCGCGGCGCGCAAGCGCCGGCTGCCCGAGCTGACGCGCTTCGTCAGCTTGCTGTTTGCTGTGAAAGAAGCGTGCTGGCGGCTTGGTCGGCGTCTCCGCGGTCTCCCTCGAGTACCAGGGCGTTGGTCGCGGCGCGCCGGACGGCTGCGAGTACTTGCTCTGGGCGTGAGCGTGCGGCGATGGAGTGCTCGAGCAGTTTGACGGCGCCCTCCCCGGCGGTGCAAGGCCGCAGTGCCCAGGAGGCGCCGGGGCGGTAGCTCGTGAACGCGATCACAGCGACGGGTACAGGCCCCTCGCCGGCTCGTCCGCCGAGGCTCTCGACAGGCTGCTCGTCGGTCTCGCGGGTGTCGTTGATGCGCACCGACAATGGCTTGGGGTAGGGGTGCACGAGCCCGTCGGCGTCGAGCACGGCGTACTCGTCAGACCAGTATTCCGCGCCCGCTTGCACGAGTGCGGCCACGAGCGTGGTCTTCCCAGCGAAGCTCCTCCCAGGAAGGATGATCGCGCGTTCCCCCACGCCAACAACCCCGGCGTGCACGAAAACGAACTCAGGCGCATGCAGTGCGATGTACATGCGTAGCTCGGCGTCGAGGATACCGAGCGCGAGCCGTAGGTCAAATGGGCCCGCGATCTGCTTCTCGTCGCACACGACGCTCAGAAGCCCGCCATCTGCGTCCTTGACGAGCGCGAAGCGGCCTCGCTCGGGCGGCTGGCTCACCGGACGACCGCGCGGAGGCAAAAAGTCGGAAACGGCCGCGAAGTGCTCGGGATCGGCGGTGACCTCCACGGTCACGCCGAACGCCTCGACTGCCACCGACTCCGCCCTTCCATCCATCACACATGGGACCGTAGCGGGTGTACATTGGGAGGATGAACGACGTACTGGTAATCGCTCGGCTCGGTCTCGCCGCTGTGTTCATCATCGCGGGGGTCGCGAAGCTCGTCGACCGGCCAGGCACACGGCAAGCACTGGCCGATTTCGATGTGCCGGCCCGCTTGATCGATCCGTTCGTGCTGCTCCTGCCCCTTGCCGAGCTCGCGACCGCGATTGCTCTGGTGTTTCCGATTACGGCACGCTGGGGAGCTGCTGGCAGCCTGGTGCTCCTCGGGTTGTTCGTCGTGGGGCTCACGCGAGCCCTGCGACGTGGGGAGGCCCCAGACTGCCACTGCTTCGGCCAGCTGCACTCCAAACCCGCGAGCTGGACGACGGTAGCCCGCAACCTCGTGCTCGCAATACCGGCCGCATACGTGACGCTCGCGGGCCCCGGCCCCTCGCTTACCTCATGGGTGGCCAGCACCAGCACGACTGGCCTCTGGCTGATCGCGGTCGGCGCATTGGCAGTACTCACGACAACGGCATCCATGTTTCTTTGGCGCGAAAATCGCCGGCTACGCTCGACCAACGGCCGAGCACCCGCTGCGCCCCGGCAGATCGGAGCACTGGCACCGCAGTTCTCCTTGCCCTCCGCAGCGGGGCGGGTCGTGAGTCTGCAGGATCTCTTGGCCGATGACCGAGCCCGCGTACTTACGTTCGTAAGCTCCGGGTGCGGACCCTGCGCTGCGCTTCTGCCCGAACTCGCACGCTGGCACGACACAATAACCGAGCGCCTAGCCCTCACCTTGGTCGCCCCCGGGGAGGCCATTCAAGCCGAGGCGCTCGCGCGCGAGCACCTCCTGGCCGACGTGCTCATCGACGAGCAAGCAACCGTCATGCACGCATACGGAGTATGGGGAACTCCCTCCGCCATCCTCGTCGCATCAGACGGCACAGTACGCAGCGCGCCCGTCGCCGGCCACGTCGCGATCGAATCCCTCATACGCCTCGCGCTACAGGACAAGACACAGGCCGCTCCCGCCCTCGGCTGACCACAGGACACCCCTCCGCCAGGCCAGCCACGCCGCCCGAACCGGGTCCGTGGAGTAGGTGGTGGGCCGGTCGATTCCCATCGGTGCCATGCTTGTGCTTCCCGCCAGAGCAGGCATGCGGCATCGCACACGCCCACGTCCGCGTTGGACGGTGGGTGTCGCGCAAACCCTCGGGTCTGTCCGGGGTGGTTCGGATGATTCGGGGTATGGCTTACAACTTCTTGGCGTGTGATCGTGAGCAGTCGTTTTTGATGCCGCCGGACCCTCGGGAGTGGCTGCCGGAGGGGCATCTGGCGTGGTTTGTGTTGGGGGCGGTCGAGCAGATCGATCTATGCGAGTTCTACGCGTCCTATCGCGTGGATGGCTGGGGTCGGGCCGCGTTTGAGCCGGAGATGATGGTCGCCCTTCTTCTCTACGCCTATGCGCGGGGGGAGCGCTCTTCGCGGGCGATCGAGCGTAAGTGCGTCGAGGACGTGGCTTACCGGGTGATCGCGGCGCAGCAGATGCCTGATCATTCGACCATCGCTCGCTTCCGTGCGCGCCACGAGGAGGCGTTGGCTGCTTTGTTTAGCGACGTGCTGTTGTTGTGCAAGCAGGCGGGCCTGGTCACGGTCGGGGTGATCGCGATAGACGGGACGAAGCTTCACGCCAACGCCTCGCATCACTCAAACCTCGACTACGAGCAGCTCGCGCGGGAAATCATCAAAGAGGCCGGCGAGATCGACGCGGCCGAGGACGAGCTCTACGGGGATGCTCGTGGCGATGAGCTTCCCGAGCACCTGCGGACCCGTGAGGGACGGCGCGCCGCCCTGGCCGAGGCCAAGCGAAAGCTCGAACACGAGCATGAGAAAAACGGGAGCGCGAAGACCGAGGCGGCCGGCGAGGCCGAGGATCCCGAGGTGAAGATCGAGCTTGACGCCAAGGTCATCGTCCCGCGGATCCAGGGCCGTGACGGCTGGCTACGCGAGGCGCGCCGCCAACTCGATGAGCATCGCCGTCGCGAGGCCAAGCCGATCCCCCGCTCGCGTGCCGAGCGCCTCTTGGAGGCAGAGCGGCGGATGGCGCAAGACCTCGAGGTCGAGCGCCACGCCAACGAGGCATATGAGCACTATCGCGCCCACGGACGGGACACCCAGGGTCGGCGGCTCAGTCGCCCGCCGAGCCCATACGACCCGCCGGAGATACCCGCGGGAAAGATCAACACGAGCGATCTGGACTCGCGCAACGTGAAGACCCCGCGCAGCTACACGCAGGGCTACAACACCCAGGCCGTCGTCAACGAGGATCAGATCGTGCTCGCCGCCGAGGTGAGCGCGAGCTCTCCGGACTTCGGGCACCTCGAGCCGATGGTCAAGGCGACAAAGAGAGAACTTGAGGCGATCGGTGTCACAGATACTCCAGAGGTCGCGCTCGCCGACTCGGGCTCCTGGAACGAGGAGCAGATCGACAACGTCGTCGCCAACGAGCATGTCCAGGTGCTGATCCCACCCGACGCGGGCAAGCGCAGCACTCCACGCCCGGGATGGGATGGTGGGCGCTACACGTCTATGCGCCGAGCACTTGCGAGCGACTACGGCGGCGGGCTATACCGACGTCGAAAGGCGATGGTCGAGCCCGTGTTTGCACAGACCAAGCACAACCGGCGCATCAATCAGTTCCAGCGACGAGGCCGATCCGCCGCACTCTCAGAATGGCGCCTGATTACCGCCACCCACAACCTACTGAAGCTCCACAGGCACCAGATGGCCGTTGCAGCGGCCTGAAAAGGCCGCCCTGGCGACCACAGTGTCGCCGGCAGCCATACCGCCCGAGGAGCCCAGACCACCACTGGGCCCGACGCCACCACCTCGCCGTCACCGTGGCCGCGCATCTTTGCGCGACACCCACGACGAACAGCAGCAGCGCCCGACGGCACTTCGCTGGGCTACTGCTTCGTCCTGATTGCGATCGCGCCGGCGACATCTCATAGGATGCTGGAAGCTGGAGGCAAGGCGAACTCCTGCTTTCGCTCCCGCGAGAGTACTCGCGCCGCCCGGAGACTCGGAAAAGGCGGAACTCGGATGCCCTACCTCCGCTGCCAGTCACGTCGGTAGAAGTGGTCTAGCGAGCGTCCGGTAGGTCGAGCACCACGCTTGCAAACGTCCTGCAAACGAGTTGGGGTAACCGCCGCAAACGTCCCGCAAACATCCGACCGCCGAAACCCCGCGAAACCGAGCGAAACTACCGCTGCCGGCCCGGCAAACCTTCGACACGTTTCGCTCTTGTTCGCCCACCTTCGCAGACAACTCGCTACATCGGGGCGAACGGTTAGAGTTGGCTCTGGGATGCGGCTTTCGGGCCATCTGCGGGGGCATTGCGGGGCTCCAGGCCAAGCCATGCCCGGCTCGGTAGCTGCTCAGACCCAGCGTATGCCATCGTGAACTGACGTATCCTGCACGCGGGCGATCCTCTACCCCTGGATAGGAGCAGCTGACAACCGCAATGCGACCAGCCGATGCCCCTCCGAACGTCCCGCGACCCCGATACGCTCAAGGCCATGAGCAGCGTTGCCACTGAGGAACTGATCGAGCGTGCCGGCCGCGCACTGATCGACGCGGCGCCCGTGCCGGCCAAGGTGATCCTATTCGGCTCGCACGCTCGCGGCGACGCTGACGCGGGCAGCGATCTTGACTTCCTCGTGATCGAGCGCCAGGTCGAGGACCGTCTCGCCGAGGCCGTCCGGCTGCGGGGCGCACTGCGCGGCTTCGGCGCCCCGGTGGACGTGATCGTGATGGACGAGGCGCTTGCGCAACGGCGCGCCAAGGTTCGGGGCACAATGGTCGAGCGCGCGCTGCGCGAGGGGCGCCTTGTCGCCGAGTCCTGAGCACGTCGAGTACGCCGAAACGCTGCTCCGCCTCGCGGACGCCGACCTCTACGCCTGCCGAGTGCTCGCCGATGCTGACGATCTAGCGGACGGCGCCGTTGGATTTCATGCGCAGCAGGCAGTCGAGAAGGCCCTCAAGACGGCTATCGTCCTCGCCGAAGTCGAGCTGCCTCGCACCCACGACCTCGAACAGCTCAGAGAGCAAGTCGAAACTACGGGAGCACAACTCCCCTCTGAACTTGCGGGCGTGGATTGGCTAACGCCGTGGGCGGTCGCCCTCCGCTACGACGAGCCAACTACGCTCGACCGCGCAGCAGCACTCGCGTTGGCCGAGAGCGCATGTAGCTGGGCCAGGGCTCTGCTCGACGCCTGAGTGCTGGGGGCACACGCCTCAGTCGCGACCTGCCGGTCTCACCGGTTTGCGCCCCCGGCGCACTGCCACCCCACGATCGTACGCTCGCACCAATATTCCGCCAAAGGCCAATGCACCGGGATGCGGTTGAGGACCTGCCCGTATGCAAGCGGTCCTTCCGTCACGCCGGTGCAAGTAGGACCAGCACCGCCGCATCGCCCCGAGCCCGAGCCGAGCAAGCCCGACGGCCCCCTGACCTCAGGTTGCTCCTGCTCTGGGCCACACGAGAGGCAATCTCGTGCCGGGCTGAGTAGCGAACTCGGCGGTCAATCGCCTACTCGCGGCGCTCGCCCACCGCAGGATGCGGGGGATTTGCGGGGGATCGAAGCCCCGTTGCGGGGGATTTGCGGGGGTCGCAACCAGCGAAAGTCCGCAAACACGAGCGAAAGGGTCCACGCCGATCCTCAACGTCTTCGGGACTTTTCGCCTGCCTTCGCGGGACTTCGCCTCGTTTCGCAGACAACTCGCTATATCGGGGCGCCGAGATTCGAACTCGGGACCTCACCGACCCGAACGGTGCGCGCTACCAGGCTGCGCCACGCCCCGACGCAGCGCCAGTATCCCACACACGCGCCTCCCCGCCCACCTGCGGTGCCATCGTGGGCGCCCGCTAAGGTCGCGCTGTGTCCTCCGCGGCTACCTGGGAGATCGTGGCTGAGATCGATCGCGTGCTCGAGCCGGCGCGGTTCGAGGACTACTGCGTGAACGGCCTGCAGGTACCCGGACCCGCGCGGGTGCAGACGATCGCAACAGGGGTGTCGGCGCACGCGGAGCTGTTCGAGCGCGCGGAGCGCGAAGGCGTCGAGCTGCTGCTGGTCCACCATGGCCTGTTCTGGGACCCGGGGGTGCGGACGATCGACGCGGTGCTCAAGCGGCGCCTGCAGATCCTGTTCGAAGCAGACATCGCGCTGGCGGCATACCACCTTCCGCTGGACGCGCATCCGCGGTTGGGCAACAACGCGCTGCTGGCACGGGCGCTGCAGGCGGATGAGCTCACGCCGTTCGGCCTGCACCACGGCGAGCCGATCGGCTGCCTGGCGAGCTTCCCCGACGACGGCCTGGCCGCGGAGGAGCTGTTCGCGCGCGTGCACGCGATCACCGCGCGCGAGCCGCTCGTGTTCGACGCGGGACCCGCGCGCGTGCGCACGCTCGCGATCGTGTCCGGGGGCGGTGCCGACTACACCCCCGAGGCGGCCGCCGCCGGCGCGGATGCGCTGCTCACCGGAGAGCCGGCCGAGCGCTCCATGGCGCAGGCGCGGGAGTCAGGCGTGCACATGATCGCCGCCGGCCACTACGCGACGGAGACCTTCGGCGTGAAGCGCCTGGGCGAGTATCTGCGCGAACGCTTCGGCCTCAATCACATCTTCCTGGACGTGCCCAACCCCGTGTGAGAGGCTCGCCGCGGCCCGCCCGCGGGCCTGGAGAAGTGGCGTCGCCGGGGGCTCTGCACTGCTCGCCACCGCGCCACCCCTCGCGCTCCCCGCGCGCGGCGTGGCGCCATCCGTTTGGCTTGCGAGCGCATGGCCAAACGGCGCGCCAGCGTCTAACATCAGGGGTACACCCGCGTGAATCCCAAGGAGGGAGACCCTGATGGAGGCCGCGGCGCCGTCAACCGTTGGGTCGCAGACGCTTGCCGATCTTGTTGCGCGCTCGGCCGACCAGTACGCCGAGAACGTCGCCGTGCGCTACAAGCGCGACGGGACCTGGCATGACGTCTCCTACGCGCAGTTGGCGGACATCGTCGAGGAGATCGCGCTCGGGCTGATCGAGCTGGGCATCGAACCGGGCGACCGGTTGTGCATCCTGGCCAACACGCGCCCCGAGTGGTCCTACGTGGACATGGCCGCCACCTCCGTCGGCGCCGTCGTGGTCCCCATCTACCAGACCAACTCCCCTGAGGAGTGCCTGTGGGTGATCTCCGACTCGGACGCCTGTGCGGTCGTGTGCGAGAACGACGAGCAGCTCGCCAAGATCGCCGCCATCCGCGATCGCGTACCGAGCCTCCGCACCGTCATCGTCATCGACCCGCCCGCCGGCGAGAACCCGCACGACGCTTCGGGCGCGGTCTCCGCGAACGGCTCCGCCAACGGCCACGCGCAGTCCCCGATCACGCTCGAGCAGGTGCGCGAGCGCGGCCGCGGCCGCTCGCCCGAGGAACTGGAGGCGCGGCGCGCGGCGGTGCGCCCGGAGGACCCGTTCACGTTCATCTACACGTCCGGCACCACCGGGCCGCCCAAGGGCTGCGTGCTCACGCACGGCAACTACCGCTCGATCATCGGCATGATCAGCGAAGCCGGCGAGATCCAGGGCGACGAGGTCATCTACCTCTACCTGCCGCTCGCCCACTCCTACGCCCTGCTCATCCAGCTCGCGGTGTTCAACCTGGGCGGCACGCTCGCCTACTTCGGCGGCGACACCAAGCAGGTGGTGTCCGAGCTGCTCGAGGTCGAGCCCACCTACCTGCCCTCGGTGCCGCGCGTGTTCGAGAAGATCTACACGCTCGCCCGCACCGCCATCGACGAACAGCCGCCCGAGGAGCGCGAGCGCGCGCAGGAGGCCATCGAGTTGGGCGTGAAGGTGCGGGACATGATCAACCGCGGCGAACAGGTGCCCGAGGAGCTCAAAGGGCGCTTCGAGGAGGCCGACGAGCAGCTCTTCAAGAACGTGCGGGCCATCTTCGGTGGGCGCGTGCGCCACGCGACCAGCGGGGCCGCGCCGATCGCCAGGGAGATCCTCGAGTTCTTCTGGGCCTGCGGCGTGCCGGTGCTCGAGGGCTACGGCATGACCGAGACCTCCACCGCGGCGACCGTCTCCACGGTCGAGAACCACCGCTTCGGCACCGTCGGACGCGCCCTCCCCGGCGTGGAGCTCAAGATCGCCGACGACGGCGAGATCCTCATCAAGGGCCCCAACATCTTCGCCGGCTACCACAACCAGGCGGACACCAACTTCGGTGCGGTGGTGGATGGCTGGCTGCACACCGGCGACCTCGGCTCGCTCGACGAGGACGGCTACCTGTCGATCACCGGGCGCAAGAAGGACATCATCATCACCGCCGGCGGCAAGAACCTCACGCCCGCCAACATCGAGAACGACCTCAAGCAGAGCCGCTGGATCTCCCAGGCGGTCATGCATGGCGACCAGCGGCCCTATCCGGTCGCGCTGATCACCCTCGACGAGGAAGAGATGCCCGTGTTCGCCCGCGAGCACCGCCTTCCGGAGGACATCCCCTCGCTGGCCAAGGAGCCCGCCGTGCACGAGCTCATCCAGCACGAACTCGACCGCTCCAACGCCAAATACGCGCAGGTCGAGCAGGTCAAGAAGTTCGTGATCCTCGATCACGATCTCTCCCAGGCCACGGGCGAGCTCACGCCCACGCTGAAGGTCAAGCGCAACGTGGTCAACGAGCGCTACGCGAAGCTGTTCGACTCGCTGTACGCCGGTTGAGCGGCGCGGGCATCGGGCGGGGCGTGGCCAACCACGTGTGGCGGGCGCCATACCTGCGAAGATGACGTTGCATGCGCACCGATCCATCCGATAACGGCGGCCTGTTCGTCGGGCGCCGCCCGGGCACCGCGCCGGTGCACTTCCGCTCGACCCCCGAGCGTGGCGGTGACCTGCGCCAGCGCGTGGACGGCTCGCTCGCGAGCATCATGCTCGCCGCCATCACGCTGCTGTGCATCCTCTGCTGGGGCCCCATCCCGCTCGCCTGCCTGTGGCTCGGCTCCCAGGCCAACTACCTGACGGGCAGCGTCAGCCTCGGCCTGCTCGTGTCGTTCGCCGCCCTGTTCGCGCTGCTGTTCGGTGCGCTGGCGCTGATGAAACGCGTGGACGGCGCCTGGATCCTCGTGCGCCGCGCCGCCGGGCACGATCAGCGCACGGGCGCCCTGGGTCGCATCTTCGCCGCCACCGCCATCGTCTTCGCGCTCGGCTTCGCCGTGTGGTTCCTGGTCATCCACGGGCCCGGCAACCTCATCGAACGCGGCGGGGGCGCGTGAGGCCCCACGACCGGCCCGCAGGTGCCACCCGTGGGGCCGGACTAGACGACCGCTGCTAGAACGAGGCCAGACCATGGGCCTGCTCGACTACTACCGCCAATTCGAGGGCATGTCCGAGGAGGAGGTCAACCAGGGCCTGCGCGAAGAGGCGGCCGAGCGCCGCCGCAAGGCGCTCACCCGCGTGGAGACGCTCGACCTCTCCCTCACCACCTGGCCCGACTTCCCCACCCGCGGATCGTGAGCGCCATCACGTTCGTCGCCCGCCGCGGCATGCACCGCTATCCGCACCTCTCGGGCTCGGACCTGCGCGGGCGCCTGGCCGAGCGCCATGGTGTCGACCCCGAGCGCCTGATCCTCGGCAACGGCGCCGCCGAGCTGCTCAGCTCCGCCACCCGCGCCCTGCTCGAACCCGGCCAGCAGTTGCTCACCCGCTGGCCCTCCTACCCGCTCTACCCGTTGATGGCCCGTCGCGCCCACGGGCGCGCGGTCCGCGTGAACGGCGGCGTGGACGCCCTGCTGGAGGCCGCCGCCCGCGAGCCGGATGTCCGCGCGATCGCGCTCGCGAGCCCCGACGACCCCACCGGCGAGCTGCTGGCCACCGCCGAGCTGCAGCGGCTGCTCGAGCAGCTACCCAGTGGCGTGGCCGTGCTGCTGGACGAGGCGCTCGTCGACTTCGCCGACGCCCAGCCGATCAGCTCCTCGCTCGAGCTGCTCGCGCACCATCCGAGCCTGCTGGTGTTTCGCAGCTTCTCCAAGGCCTGGGGCCTGGCCGGCCTGCGCATCGGGTACGCCATCGGCGGTCCCGGCTCCGGGGAGCTGCTCGCCGAGCTGGCACCCGATCTGGGCGTATCCGACATCTCGCAGGCGGGTGCCTTCGAGGCCCTGCACAGCTGCTCTGAGCTGATCGAAGCGCGCACCCGCGAGATCGGCGCCGAGCGCCCGCGCCTGACCGCCGCCCTGCGCGACCGCGGCTTCGAGGTCGCCGACAGCCAGGCCAACTTCGTGTGGGCCGCCCACTCCTCCCTGGCGGGCGCTGAGCTCGCCGCCCGCCTCGCGCGCGCTGGCATCCTCGTGGCCGCCGGCGACGCCCTCGGCGAGCCCCAGCACGTCCGCATCGGCGTGCGCTCACCCGCCGCCACCGACCGCCTGATCAACGCCGTCGAGAAACTGCCCTAACCGGCGGAGCCGGCCTGGCGCAGCAGTGCCCCGGTGGTGCCCTCGAGGATCTTGCGCCACGCGCTGATGTGCTCGTGCTTCTCGTCGAAGTGCTTGACCACCTTGCGCACCCGCTTGGCGGAGATCTCGAGGCCGTGGCGTTCGGCCACGGCCGCGTAGCGCTCGTAGTCGTCCACCAACTGCTTGGTCACCGACTCGAACCCGTGGCGGGCGATCTCCACGCGCGAGGTGAAGCTCATCATGGAGGTCTCGAACATCAGCTCGTCGTTGGGCTCGGGCTCGATCAGCACGATGTCAACGCCCGGGTAGCGCTGCTCCCAGCCCTTGGCCAGTTCGTGCAGGCGCTGGTGGGCCACGAGCTTGAACACCTGGTAGCCGATCTGCGTGAAGCCCATGTCGGAGATACGGCGGGGGCGCCGGCCGCGCAGCGTGCTCACGGTGTGTGAGAAGTCGTTGACGAAAGGCACGATCGGGTTGATCACCACGATCAGCTTGGCCCCCGCCTCGACCGCCAGGTCGAGGTTGGTGGTGGACACGATGCCCCCGTCGATCAGCTCGCGGTCTTGCACGCGGACGGGCGCGTACACCATGGGCAGGGCCCCCGAGGCGCGTACGGCGGTGGAGATGGGCACATCGCGGGCCCCGTCCACGCCGAATACGACCCGCTCGCAGTTGTCCAGGTCGGTGGCCGTCAGGTACAGCTCGCACGCGAGCTCGCGGAAGTCGTCCGTGCGCCCGGGCTCGCTGAGGACCTCACGCAGGTAGTCCTCGATCCCGGCGCCCGTGTACAGGCCCGAGGGCAGGCCGCCGGCCAGACCGACGATCACGTCCATTAGCGACACGCCGCCCGGCTGGGAGATCACTTCGCGGGCGAGCGAGGCGGCGCGCAGCGGCATCAGCGCGCCCTTGCGGGCGAACTCCCCCACGTTCAGATGGAGCAGGTCACCGATGTCCACGTCCTTGAACGGCGCCTTGCCCTGGCGGGTGACCACCCGCATCATCTCCTCGGGGGTCACCCCGTTGGCGCACAGCGCCGCGATGAACGAGCCGGCGGAGGTGCCCACGTACACGTCGAAGTCGTTGACGTTGCTGTTGACCGCCAGCAGGTCCAGCGCGCGCAGGGCACCGATCTCGTACACGCCCCCCGTGAAGCCCCCTCCGCCCAGCACCAGCGCGGTCTTGTCGCGCCTGGGCCGGCGCCTGCGCTCCGTCGCGGCGGGGCGTCCGACACCGCGGGCCGCCATTGCTCGCGTCCGTGCCGTGGCCTTCCCGGCGGCCTCCAACTTGACAACCTTGCCCATGCAAGGAACATTTTATGGGTACGTGGGCCATTCTCCTGCCGTAAGAGTCCTCATTCTGCTGTTCGGACTTCTACTGCCGACCATAGTTGCAGCCCCGGTGGCCGGCGCCCAGCAGGGCCTGGGCGCCCTGCAGGCCGACTTCAGCCACGAGTTGGCCCTCGCCGGCCCGGCCGACGGGGCCTACGTGTACGACGTGACGGCCAAGCAGGCGCTGTTCTCCCAGAACGCCACCGCCATGCGCCCGCCGGCGTCCGTGGAGAAGCTGTACACGGCCACCACCGCGCTCGCGCTGATGGGCCCCACCGCGCGCCTGGACACCACCGTGTACGGCGTGGGGCACATGGCGCCGGGCGGGGTGTGGGAAGGGAGCCTCTATCTCAAGGGGGGCGGCGACCCGACGTTCGGCTCGACGTCGTTCATCCACAGCCACTACGGGGGCATCGGCGCGAGCGTGTCAGCGCTCGTGTCGGGCCTGGTGCGCACCAACCACATCCATCACATCACCGGCTCCATCGAGGGCGACGAGTCCTACTTCGACTCGCTCCGCGGGGAGCCCTCCAGCGACTACGCCGAGGACCCGTTCCTGGAAGGCACGCTCAGCGCGCTCGCCTTCAACCGCGGCGAAACCGGCAACGAACGCAGTCCCCACGCGCCGGCGGCGTACGCTGCGCGCGCGTTGTGGGGCGCGCTGAAGGCCGACGGCGTCACCATCGACGGCGGCAGCGGCGCCGCCGACACCCCGGCGGGCGCCGTCCAGCTGGCCCAGGCGCCGTCGCCCACGATCCAGCAGCTCCTCGGCCTGATGCTGCCGCCGTCTGACAACTTCTTCGCGGAGACCCTCGTCAAGGACCTCGGCGCCCGCTACGGAGGGGCTGGCACGACAGCGGCGGGGGCGGCGGTCGTGACGAAGACGATCGCCCAGCTGCTCGGCATACACCCACACGTCGTGGACGGCTCGGGGCTCTCGGAAGAAGACAGGACCTCCCCCTACCAGGTGACCGACCTGCTGACGGAGCTCGCTTCGACGCCGATCGGCACGGTGCTGCGCAACAGCATGGCGGTGGCTGGGCGCACGGGCACGCTGGAACTGCGTATGGGCCACACCAGAGCGGAAGGCAACTGCCAGGGCAAGACGGGAACGCTCACCGGCGTGTCGAACCTCGTCGGCTACTGCCAGGCCGCCGACGGCCACACGCTCGCGTTCGCCATCTTCACCGACGGCATCCCCATCGAAACCGCCCACACCTTCCAGGACAACATGGCGATCACCGTGGCCGACTACTGAGGTTCCCCTTCGGCTGCGGGTTCCCCTTCCGCTTCGCCTTCCGCCTGCTGCCCGGCTTCGCCTTCCTGCGCGGGCGACTGTTCGGCCCGTTCCCGCGCACCTTCGATCCGTTCGTGCTCGCCTTCTGTGAGTTCCCCTTCTTCCAGGCCTTCTCGCAGTTCCTGTCGTTCTTCGCTCGTGGTTTCGCGGTCGAAGATTTCCTTCAATTCAGACTCCCCGCCACCGCCGCCGAGCTGCCCAGCCAGTTCTTCCGTGGCCGCGCCACCCGCCTGTGCGGCCGGCTGGCCGCCTTCACCGCCGGCGCACCCCGACAGCGCGAGCGCCACGAGGGGGGCCGTTACCACGAGCGCGCACAGGCTTCTGCGACCTTCGAGCATGGGAATGGCTTCGGCGCATGTGCCCCGACGCTTGAGGGCCAATGCCCGCGGCGGCGATCCGGCACCCGGCCCGCGGCCGGCTCGCGGCGCGGCAGCGATCGGGCGCCCGGCGACCGGCTAGCGCTCGATCAGCGCGAGCAGCCCTGCTTCGTCGAGCACGGCCACGCCCACGCGCTCGGCCTTCTCGAGCTTGGAGCCGGGGCTCTCGCCGGCGACGAGATAGTCGGTCTTCTTGGACACCGAGCTCGTCACCCGCCCGCCGGCCGCGAGGATGCGCTCGGTGGCGGCCTCGCGTGAGAGCTCCGGCAGGCTGCCGGTGAGTACGAGCGTCTTGCCCGCCAGCGGCCCTTCGGCCGGGGGCGGTCCCTCTTCGTGGAAGCACAGCCCGATCTCGCGCAGCTCCTCGATCAGCTTGCGCATGCGCGCGTCGTGAAGCTGTGCGCTGATCGACTGGGCCATCTTCTCGCCCACGCCGGGGGTCTCGGCGATCTCCTCGGGCGAGTCGGCCAGGAGGGCGTCGATGTGGCGGAAGCGCTGGGCGAGGTTGCGACCGGTGACCTCCCCCACCTCCTCGATCCCCAGCGCGAACAGCACGCTCGCGAACGGGCGCTCCTTGGAGGCGTCGATCGCGGCGAGCAGGTTCTTGACGGACAGCTCGCCGAAGCCCTCCAGCTCGAGCAGCTGCTCCTCGCGCAGGCGATAGAAGTCGGCGGCGGTGCTCACCAGGCCGCGCTCCTGCAGCAGCGCCACCTGCTTCTCGCCGAGGCCGTCGATGTCCATCGCGCCGCGCGAGACGAAGTGCTTGAGAAGCTGCCAGGCGCGCCCCGGGCACAGCGGGTTGGGGCACTTCGTGAACACGCTGTCCGGTGGCTTGAACGTCCTGGTGTTGCAGTAGGGACAGTGCTCGGGCGGCCTTGGCGTCGGAGGCCTGTCCTTGCGCTCGGCCACGTGTGGGGCCGGCGAGATCACCTGCGGGATGACGTCGCCGGCGCGCACGACGATCACCTCCTCGCCCTCGCGGATGTCCTTGCGCACGATGTCCTCCTCGTTGTGGAGCGTGGCGAGCTTGACCGTCACGCCCCCCACGGCCACCGGCGTGAGCACCGCATAGGGGCGCAGGTCGCCGAACTTGCCCACGTTCCACATCACCTTCTCGAGGGTCGTGAGCGCGGTCGTGGGCGGGAACTTCCAGGCGACCGCCCAGCGCGGATCGCGGCCCACGGACCCCAGCCGGCGATGGAGCTCGAGATCGTCCACCTTGACCACCGCCCCGTCGATCTCGAAGTCCAGCTCGCCCCTGCGCCGCTCCCACGTGAGGCACTGCTCGATCACCTGCTCCTCGCCGTCGAGCAACGCGATGTCGGCATTCACGCGAAAGCCGTGCTCGCGCAGCCACTGGAGCGCGTCGGAGTGGCGCTCGAACGACAGCCCCTCGGCGACCCCCACCTGGTAGCACCAGATGGACAGCGGACGCTTGGCCGCGTCCGCGGGGTCGAGCTGGCGGATGGTGCCCGCGGCGGAGTTGCGGGGGTTCATGAACGTCGATTCCCCCGCTTCGGCCCTGCGCTCGTTGAGCGCGGTGAAGTCCTTCAGCGACATGTACACCTCGCCGCGGACCTCCACCAGCGCAGGCGCGTCCTCGATGCGCAGGGGGATGGCGCCGATGGTGCGCAGGTTGTGGGTGACGTCCTCGCCGATCTCGCCGTCCCCGCGCGTAGCGCCGCGCTCGAGCACGCCGTGGCGATAGATCAGGCTGATGGCCAGGCCGTCGATCTTGGGCTCGACCACGAACGTGAAGCTTGGGTCCTCGATGCCCTCGCGGGCGAGGTGGTTGCGCATCCGCTCCACCCACGCCCGCAGCTCCTCCTGCGAGCGCACGTTGCCGAGTGAGAGCATCGGCTCCAGGTGGGCCACCTTCTCGAGGCGCCCCACCGGCGTCCCGCCCACCCGCTGTGTGGGCGAGTCGGGCGTGACGAGCTCGGGGTGCTCGCGCTCGATCGCCCGCAGCTCGTCCAGCAGCCGGTCGTAGGAGTCGTCGCCGATCTCCGGGTCGTCGAGCACGTAGTAGCGGTAGGCGTGGTGCTCGAGCTGCTCGCGCAGCTCCTTGGCGCGCGCGAGCACCTGTCGCGGGGCGCTCACGGCTGGGGGTCGTGTGCGACGGGGACCAGCAGCTCCTCCAGATCGAAGCGCCGCAGCGCCTCGAGGCTCGGACGGTCGGTCAGGTCGAAGTGGATCGGAGTGACCGCGACGCGGCCTGCGGCGATGGCCGCCAGGTCGGTGCCGGGCTCGTCGTGAAAGCCGGGGTCCGAGCCGTAGATCCAGTAGCGGCGGCGGTGCTCCTCCTCGCGCTCGAGTTTCAGCTCGTCGCGGTAGATGCGCTTGCCGAGGCTGGTCACCTCCACCCCGCCTGGCTCGCCGGCGGGCACGTTGATGTTGAGCAGCGTCCTCGCCGGCAGCGGCACGTCCTCGATGCGCTCGATCAGCCGCGCCACGAACCCGGCGGCCGTGTCGAAGCCGAAGCCGCCGTCGAAGCGGTAGTCGAGCGCGCCCGCGCGCGACTGCTGGGAGACGGCGATCGCCGGCAGCCCCAGCACGACGCCCTCGAGCGCCGCGGCCACCGTGCCCGAGTAGGTGATGTCATCGCCGAGGTTGGCGCCGTGGTTGATGCCCGCCACGACCAAATCGGCGGCGAAATCCTCGACGAGGCCGAGGCTCGCCAGTCGCACGCAGTCGACGGGGGTGCCGTCGGTGGCGTAGCCGAGGGTCCCGTCCGAGAAGGGGATCTCCTCCACCCACAACGGCCTGCGCGTGGTGATCGAGCGGGCCATCGCCGAGCGGTTGCCGTCGGGGGCAATCACCGCCAGGCGCACGCCCTCGAGCCCGCGGAGTGCGCGGCGCATGGCCTGCAGGCCGTCCGCCTCGATCCCGTCGTCGTTGGTGAGCAGCACGTTGAGCATGGCGCCGCCATCCAGCATAGGGGGAGGTTCGGGTCCGACGGTGACGAGGCGGTGACGTCAACTGCTGGCGCCATCCGCGTAGGCGACCGAGGCCAAGGCCAGCCCATGGGCAGGCGCGGTCCTCCCCGCCTCCGCCCGCGGCCGCCCCTCCAGCAGCTCCTCGAATTCCGCGAACGTGCGGGCGCCGCGGGCGACGTCGAGCATGGTGCCCAGGAGCACCCGGTTCATGTGTCGCAGGAACATGTCCGCCTCGATCCAGAACTCGAGCAGCTCGCCGTGCTCGCCCCCGGCCAGCCACTGCGCGCGGGACACCCGGCAGTCGAAGTAGGAGTGCTCGGTTTCGCGGGGGGTGAAGGCGGTGAAGTCGTGCTTGCCGAGCAGCGCGCGGGCACAGGCGTGGAGCGCCTCGCTGTCGATGGGGCCGGTCCACCAATAGGCACGCCCCCGCTCGAACACCGAGCGCGAGCGTCGTGCCAGCACGCGGTAGCAGTAGGTGCGACTGATGGCGTCGCGGCGGGCGTTGAAGCCCTCGGGGGCGGGCTCGGCGGCGAGCACCGCGAGGTCCTCGCCGAGCAGCCCGTTCAGACGGAGCGGATCGACGGCCTCGTGGGCGTAGCTGGCGACCTGACCCCACGCGTGGACGCCCGCGTCGGTGCGGCCGGCCACAGTCAACGTCAGCGGCCGACCGTCGTGGCCGGTCTCGCCGAGCACCGTGCGCAGCGCGCGCTCGAGCTCCTCCTGCACGGATCGCTTGTCCGGCTGGCGTGCCCAGCCGGCGAAGCCGCTGCCGTCGTACTCGATCGTGAGCTTGGTGACCACCGCGCGTCCCGCGCGAGGTGAGCGGGCGAGCTGAGACGAGCTCGATGAACACCATCTCCGTGGCGTCGCTGCGCCGCGGCCCGAGCTTGAGGATGCGGGTGTAGCCGCCGGGGCGCTCCTTGTAGCGGGGGGCGACCTCGGCGAACAGCTTGTGCACCGCGAACTTGTCCTGGGAGAGCGTGGAGAGCGCCTGCCGGCGCGCGTGCAGGTCGCCGCGCTTGGCGAGCGTGATCAGCTTCTCGATCTCCGGCTTGACGGCCTTGGCCTTGGCCTGGGTGGTTTCGATGCGCTCGTGCTCGATGATCTCCTTGCTCAGGTTCATGAGCAGCGCCTTGCGGTGCGCGGAGTCGCGGCTGAGCTTGTTGCGTGTCTTCTGGTGGCGCATGGTTCTTGTTTTTGATGGAGGAGTTCGTGGTGGGAGACGGGCGGCTCAGTTTAGGTAAGGAGCCGGGGTGTTGGTAGCGCGCTCAAAAGTCTGTACGACCATGGTTACACAGACTTTCTTTCGGCAACACCCTCCCCCGGGCCTGCCTCCGGGCCCGCCTCCGGCGCGCGCCCTGGCGGGCGGGTTTCAGTCCTGGCGCAGATTGAGCCCCCGCGCGTGCAGCGTTTCGATGACCTCGTCGATCGACTTTTTGCCGAAGTTGGGGATGGCGTTGAGCTCGGCCTCGGACTTGGAGATGAGATCCCCGACCGTCTGGATGCCGGCGCGCTTGAGGCAGTTGTAGGAGCGCACGCCCAGCTCGAGCTCCTCGATGAGGATGCCCCACTCCTCGCCCTGGAGGGCCGCCTGGGAGCCGCCGCCGACGGCCAGGCCGTGGCCGTCGAGCTGCCCGCCGGGGGTGGCCCGCAGCTCCTGGATGCGATCGGCGTCGGTGAAGATGGCGAGCTGGCTGATCAACAGCTCGGCGGCCTCGCGGAGCGCCGCCTGCGGGTCGATCGAGCCGTCTGTCTCGATGTCCAGGGTGAGCTTGTCGAAGTCCGTCTTCTGCCCCACCCGCGCCTGCTCCACCGCATAGGCCACACGCCGCACGGGGGAGAAGATGGAGTCGATGGGGATCACGCCGATGGGCTGGTCGGCCGACTTGTTTTCCTCGGCCGGGCGGTAGCCGCGTCCGCGACCGATGGTCATGTACAGCTCGAGCTTGGTTTTCTTCTCGAGCGTGGCTATGTGGAGGTCGGGATTGAGGATCTCCACGCCGGCCGGCAGGTCGATGTCCTTGGCGGTGATCTCGCCGGGGCCGGTGACCACCAGCGGCGCCTCCACCTCGCTGGCGTCCGAGTGCATGCGGCAGACGACGCCCTTGAGGTTGAGGACGATGTCGGTGACGTCCTCCTTGACGCCCTGAATGGTCGAGAACTCGTGCGCGACTCCCTCGATGCGCACGCTCGTGACGGCCGCACCGGCGAGGGAGGAGAGGAGTACGCGTCGCAGGGAGTTGCCGAACGTGTAGCCGAAGCCGCGGTCGAGCGGCTCGATCGTGAACGTTCCGCGATTCTGCTCCACGGACTCGCTTGTGATCCGGGGGATTTGGAAGTCGAGCATGGGGGTCCTAACGTCGATTTGGTCTCGCACCGCCCTCGGTGAGGGCGCCGACTGTGAGCGTCGCCGCCCGGAGGGGCCGCGACGCGGGCAAAAGCTCTTCTACTTCGAGTACAGCTCGACGATGAGCTGCTCCTGCACCGGGGCGGCCACCTCGCGCCGCTCCGGCTTGCGCAGCACCTTGGCCGTGAGCGACTCATGGTCGGCCTGGAGCCACGCGGGTATCTGGCCGGTCAGCTCGGTGGCGTCTCTGACCACCTGGGTCGCCGGCGTGCCCGCCTTGATGGCGATCACGTCGCCCGGACGTACCTGGTAGCTGGGGATGTCCACACGCCGGCCGTTGACCGTCCAGTGGCCGTGGCGGACGAGCTGGCGGGCCTGCCGGCGGGAGGCGCCGAAGCCGAGGCGCACGAGCACGTTGTCGAGCCGGCACTCCAGCAGGGCGAGCAGGTTCTCGCCGGTGATCCCGGACTGGCGGGAGGCCTTCTCGTAGTAGCCCGCGAACTGTTTCTCGAGCACTCCGTAGTAGCGCTTGGCCTTCTGCTTCTCGCGCAACTGGACCCGGTACTCGCTCTGTTTCAGGCGTCCCCGTCCGTGCTCCCCCGGCGGGTAGGAGCGGCGCTCGACGCCGCACTTGTCAGTCAGGCAGCGCTCGCCCTTGAGGAACAGCTTCTGCCCCTCGCGGCGGCACTGCTTGCACTGTGGGCTGGTGTCCCTGGCCATGGCTAGACCCTCCGCCGCTTGCGCGGGCGGCACCCGTTGTGGGCCTGGGGGGTCACGTCCTTGACACCCGTCACCTCGAGCCCGGCCGCCTGGAGCGAGCGGATGGCGGTCTCGCGGCCCGAGCCGGGCCCCTTGACGTAGACCTCCACCTTCTGGAGCCCCTGCTCGAGGCCCTTGCGGGCGGCCGCGTCGGCGGTCACCTGGGCGGCGAACGGGGTGGACTTGCGCGAGCCCTTGAAGCCGGCGCCGCCGGCGGACTCCCACGCGATCACGTTGCCGGCGGTGTCGGTCAGGGAGACGATGGTGTTGTTGAACGAGGTCTTGATGTGCGCCTGCCCGATGGGGATGTTCTTTTTCGGCTTGCGCCGGCCACGGGCGCGTTTGGGAGCGGGCGGCATCTACTTCTTGCCCGCTTTCTTCTTGCCCGCGACCTGCATGCGCTTGGGCCCCTTGCGGGTGCGGGCGTTGGTCTTGGTCTTCTGGCCGCGCACGGGCAGGCCGCGCCGGTGGCGCAGGCCGCGGTAGGAGCCGATCTCCTGCAGGCGCTTGATGTCGTTGAGCCGCTCGCGGCGCAGATCGCCCTCGACGGTGAGGCCGTCGTCGATCGCGTCGCGCAGCTTTGCGACCTCATCCTCTGTGAGGTCGCGGATGTAGGTGTCGGGGTGCACGCCCACCTGCTGGAGGACCTTGTTGGACGTCGAGCGGCCGATCCCGTAGATGTACGTCAGCCCGATCTCGGAGCGCTTGTTCAGGGGTAGGTTGACCCCGGCGATGCGTGCCACTCAACCCTGCCTTTGCTTGTGGCGCTTGTTCTGGCATATCACCAGCACCACCCCGTGGCGGCGGATGATCTTGCATTTCTCGCACATCGGCTTGACCGACGGTCTGACCTTCATGATCCCTTTCAACGGCTGGGGTTCCGGCGACCCGGCTCTGGCTGCCGCCCAGGCCGCCGCTACCGGTCGAGGATATGCCTTGGAGCGCAGAAACGGCGCGCACCAGGGCAGGACTCCAGATGGTAGCAAAGCGCGCAGGGCGACGGCCGTCTCGCCGCCCCGACGTACAGCTCAGCGCGCGCCGGCGATCCGCTCGACGGCCGCGTCGGCGGCGGGGGGCTGGGGGCCGTCGAGGACCCGCGCGTCCGGCGGGAGATGCCAGGGGGTGAGGATCTGCGGTCCGGCGGCAGTGATGGCGACGGTGAACTCGAAGTGGGCGGCCGGCGAGCCGTCCTGCGAGAAGATCGCCCACCCGTCGCCGCCGACTCGCACGCCCGGCCGGCCGGCGGTGGTCATCGGCTCGATCGCCAGGACCATGCCCTCCTGAAGCAGCGGTCCCTTGCCGGGCTTGCCGTAGTTGGGCACCTGGGGGTCCTCGTGCATGCTGCGTCCCACGCCGTGGCCGACGAGCGAGCGCACCACGGAGAAGCCCGCGCCCTCCACCACGAACTGGATGGCGCTCGAGACGTCACCCATGCGGTTGCCCTCCCGGCACTGGGCCACGCCGGCGTGGAGCGACTCCTTGGTGGTGGCGAGCAGGTTGCGTACCTCGCTGTCGACCTCGCCCACCGGAAACGTGCGGGCGGCGTCCGCCACCCAACCGTCGAGGGTGACGCCGATGTCGATGGAGATGCTGTCGCCGCGCTTGAGCCGGTAGGGACCGGGGATCCCGTGGACGATCATGGCGTTCGGGGAGGCGCAGATCGAGCCGGGAAAGCCGCGGTAGCCCTTGAAGGTGGGGCTGGCGCCGCTGGCGCGGATGAAACGCTCGGCGAGCTTGTCAAGCTCGGCGGTGCTCACGCCCGGACGCACGCTGCTCTCGATCGCGTCCATGGTCTGCGCCAGGATGGCCCCCGCCTGGGCCATCTTGTCGATCTCCTCGGGGGACTTCTTGATGATCACCCACGGAGTTTAGCCCTACATGTTCTCCTCCAGGCGCAACGTGGCCACGGTGGCCCGCACGTGGGCGTGGACCTCGTCGGCGCTGCGCCGGCCGTCGAAGCGGCGCAGGAGTTGCAGGCGATCGTAGTAGGCGATCAGCGGCTCGGTCTGGGAGTGGTAGACCTCCAGGCGCCGGCGGATGGTGTCCTCCTTGTCGTCGTCGCGCTGGATCAGCCGGGCGCCGTCCTGATCGCACACGCCCTCGTGCTTGGGCGGGTCGAAGTCCACGTGGTAGATGTGGCTGGGGTTCTTCACGCACACCCGCCGCCCGGCGAGGCGGCGCACGAGATCGTCGTCCGGCACCTCGATGAGCAGCGCCGCGGTGAGCCGCCGCTCGAGGCTGGTGAGCGCCTCACCGAGGGCATCCGCCTGATGCTCGTTGCGTGGGAAGCCGTCGAGCAGGAAGCCGTCGCGGGCGTCGCCGGCGGCGACGCGCTCGGTGATCATCCCCACGATCACCTCGTCGGGGACGAGCTCGCCGGCGTCCATGTAGCGCTTGGCCTCGCGGCCGAGCTCGGTGCCCTCGGCCACCTGTGCACGCAGCATGTCGCCGGTGGAGATGTGCGGCAACCCGAAGTCTTCGTGCAGGCGATCGGCCTGGGTGCCCTTGCCGGCGCCCGGAGGGCCGAGCAGGATCAGGTTCAGTTCGGGCACAACCCGAGCAGCCTATCCGCTATAGGGGTGCGACTGCCAGCGCAAATGCCACCCCGCGTGGGACCTCCCAACGCACGGTGTGCCCCGGCCCCCGCCAAGCGAAGCCCGTCCGTCTGGCGGCCGTCACGAAGTCGCGGCCGCCAGACGGACGGGCGGAGCGCCTACTTGAGGAACCCCTCGTAACTTCGCATCATGAGCTGCGCCTCGAGCTGCTTCATGGTTTCGAGGGCGACGCCAATGACGATCAGGATGGAGGTTCCCCCGAACTGGAACTGCTGGTGGGTCTGGGAGAACACGATCGCGGGGAGCGCAGCCACGGCGGCCAAGAACAGCGCGCCGGGGAACGTCAGGCGGGCGAGGATGCGATCGAGGAATTCGGCGGTGGGGCGCCCCGGGCGCACGCCGGGGATGAAGCCGCCGTACTTCTTGAGGTTGTCGGCCTGGTCGACCGGGTTGAACGTGACGGCCGTGTAGAAGTAGGTGAAGACGAGGATGAGCAGCGATTGGCCGAGGATGTAGTGCCAGCCGTTGGGGGTGAAGAAGTCCGAGAGCGACTGGCCCCAATGGGTTTTCACGAGCTGTCCGACGGTGGGCGGGAAGGCCATCAGGCTGGCGGCGAAGATCACGGGGATGACGCCCGCCATGTTCACGCGCAGCGGCAGGTAGGTCTGGCCGCCTTCGGTCATGCGTCGCCCGATCACGCGCTTGGCGTACTGCACGGGGATCCGCCGCTGGCCTTCCTGGACGAAGACGATGCCGGCGACCACGGCGAGCACGAGGAACGGGGCGAGCACCTTGAAGACCTGGTCCTGCGTGTCCCACCACTGCTGGATGGCGGACGGCAGACGCGAGACGATGGACGCGAAGATGAGCAGGGAGATGCCGTTGCCGATGCCGCGCTGGGTGATCAGCTCGCCCACCCACATGAGCAGCACGCAGCCGGCGGTGAGGCACACGACGATCAGGAACACGTGGGCCACGTCGAAGTGGGTGATCACGTTTTCGCCGGCTTTCGCCTGGAGGCTGTGGAACAGGAACACGTAGCCGACGGACTGGGCGAAGGCCAGCCCGACGGTCAGATAGCGGGTGTACTGGGTGATGCGGGCCTGTCCCACCTCGCCTTCCTTGGAGAGCTTCTCCAGCGAGGGCACGGCCACCTGCAGCAGCTGCAGGATGATCGAGGCGGTGATGTAGGGCATGATGCCGAGCGCGAAGATGGCGATCCGCGAGAGCCCGCCCCCGGAGAACAGGTTCAGGTAGCTGAGGATGCCTCCGCCGCCGAACTCTTTCTGGATGTTGTTCACCGCCGTCAGGTTCACGCCGGGCACGGGCACGTGCGAACCCAGGCGGTAGATCAGCAGCATCAGGGCCGTGAAGCCGATCTTCTTGCGGATGTCCGCAACCTGGAAGGCGTTTAGGATCGTCGCGAGCATGGCGTCAGCTCCGTGGCATGCGGGCTTCGTCGCCTACAACGCCGTTGGAGTGCCGGATTCTAGTCGATGCGTGGGCCCGTGCCGCCGGTTGGCGGCTAGGGCTCGACGGTCGTGCAGGTGCCGCCGGCCGCCTCGATGCGCTCCCGCGCACTCGCGCTGAACGCGTGCGCGTGCACGGTCAGGGCCTTGGTCAGCTCGCCCCCGCCCAGCACCTTCACGGGCACACCTTTGCGGGTGGCCAGACCGCGCGCCTGCATCAGCTCGATGGTCACCTCGGTGCCGGCGTCGTAGCGAGCCTCCAGGGCGTCCAGGTTGACGGGCTGGGTGTGGGTGCGGAAGGGCTCGAAGGGCATGGACTTCTTCATGTGCGGCCCGCGCAGCTTTCGCATGCGCATGTGGATGGGCATCTGCCCGCCCTCGAAGTTGGCGCGACGCTTGGAGCCCGAGCGCGAGCCCGCGCCCTTCTGTCCGCGGCCGGAGGTCTTGCCGGTACCCGAGCCTTCGCCGCGCCCCACGCGCTTGCGCGGGCGGCGGCTGCCGGGGGCGGGCGCGAGGTTGTGCAGCCCGACCCGCTCTGGGACGACGTCCTCCTTGGCGGTGCTCCGTGCGGGGGTGGCGGGGCTCACTTGTCCTCCCTGACCTCGACCAGGTGGCGGACCGCGTGCAGCATGCCGCGCGCCTGCTCGGTGTCGTTGACCTCGACCGTGTGGCCGATGCGACGCAGACCGAGCGAGCGCAGCGTGTCTATCTGTTTGCTGTTCGAGCCGTTGCTCGAGCGACGCTGGGTGACGGTCAGGGCAGCCATCACGCGGACGCCTCCCCGGCGCCGGTCACGGCGGCGTCGGCGTCGGTGCCCTGCGCGTCTGGGACGCCCGGCGCTGTCTCCGTCTCGCCGTCGGCTGCCACCGGGGCGCCGTTGGCGGGCGCTCCGCCGAGACCGAGTACCTGGTTGATGGTAAGCCCGCGCAGCTTGCCGACCTCCTCGGGGGTGCGCAGGCCGCGGAGCCCCGCCACGGTGGCCTTCACCAAATTGATCGGGTTCTGCGTACCGAGACTCTTGGAGAGGATGTCGTGGATGCCCGCCAGCTCGAGCACGGCGCGCACGCCACCGCCGGCGATCACACCGGTACCTGGGGAGGCGGGCTTGAGGAGCACGCGACCGGAGCCGAACACGCCGGTGGTCTGGTGGGTGATGGTGCTGCCGTGCCTGGGCACGCGGAAGAGGTCCTTCTTGGCGCGCTCCACGCCCTTCTGGATCGCCAGGGGCACCTCGTTGGCCTTGCCATAGCCCACGCCCACCACTTCGCGTTCGTCGCCCACGACCACCAGCGCGGTGAACGAGAAGCGGCGCCCGCCCTTGACCACCTTGGCCACACGGTTGATCTCCACGACGCGCTCCTGGAGATCCAGGCCGGCGGCGTTGACTGAGCGATCGATTGAGATGGACATGAAGGAGGAAGAGGGTAGCGGGCTGGGGCGCCTAGACGGTGATCCCGGCCTCGCGGAGAGCTTCGGCGAAGGTACGGACGTGGCCGTGGTACTGGTAGCCGCCGCGGTCGAACACGGCGTCGGCGATGCCCGCCGCCTTGGCGCGCTCGGCGAGCAACTGCGCGGCGCGGGTGGTGCGCTCGGATTTGCCCAGCGAGCGCAGCTCGGGCTCGTACCAGTTGACTGCCGCCAGCGTGCGCGCCGCGACGTCGTCCACCATCTGGGCGGACAGGCCGCGGTTGGAGCGGAACACGGAGATGCGCGGCCTGGTGGCCGTGCCCGAGATCTTCGCCCGCACCCGGCGACGGCGTTTGAGCCGGCGGGTCTCTTTGGTGAGGACGGTCATGCCCGCTTGCCGACCTTCCTCGGGACGTACTCGCCCTCGTAGCGGATGCCCTTGCCCTTGTATGGCTCGGGGGGGCGCTGCTTGCGGATGACCGCGGCGGTCTCGCCGACGAGCTGCTTGGAGATGCCCTTGACGACCACGCGCGTCGGCTGGGGCACCTCGAACTCGATGCCGCTGGGAGCCGGAATGGGCACCGGGTGTGAGTAGCCGACCGCCAGCTCGAGGTTCTTGCCCTTCAGTTGCGCGCGGTACCCGACCCCCTGGATCTCGAGCCGCTTCTCGTAGCCGTTGGTCACGCCCTCGACCATGTTGGCCACCAGCGTGCGCGTGAGTCCGTGCAGCGCACGATGCTCACCGCGATCGGTCGGTCGCGTGACCAGCAGGCGCTCGCCTTCCTGGGTCACCTGGATGTCCCGGTGGATGCGCTCGCTGAGCTCCCCTTTGGGCCCCTTCACGTGGACCGACTCGGGCTCGATCGACACGGTCACGCCGGCGGGCACGGTGATGGGCTGTCTGCCAATTCTCGACATGCTCGATCACCAGACCTGGGCCAGGACCTCGCCGCCGACGCCCGCTGCACGGGCGTCGTGGCCGGTCATGACCCCGTGGGAGGTGGACACGATCGCCGTGCCCATGCCCCCCAGGACCTTGGGTATGTGCTTGGCATCGACGTACGTGCGCCGGCCGGGGCGCGAGATGCGCCGCAGTCCCGAGATCGCCGAGCGGCGATCCTCCGTGTACTTGAGCCGTATCTGGATCAGCTCTCCCGCCGCGCCGTCGGGCGCGGGGATCACCGACCACGAGTCTATGTAGCCCTGCTCGTCCAGGATCCTCGCGATCTCCCCCTTGAGCTTGGAGGCGGGGACGTTGACCGTCTCGTGCGCCGCGTGGATCGCGTTGCGCACGCGGGTGAGGAAGTCGGCTATGGGATCGGTCATGGACATGGCGGCTCTTGGTTCGTTATCGCTTTCGAAAAGTCTGTATAGCCATCGTGGGACAGGGTCCCTCGACGCACATACCCACTCGGGCTCCTACCACGACGCCTTCGTCATGCCGGGTATCTGGCCGTTGTGGGCGAGCTCACGAAGACAGATGCGGCATACCCCGAACTTGCGGTACACCGCACGCGGCCGGCCACAGCGGGCGCAGCGAGTATATGCACGCGTCTTGAACTTCGGGGTCCGCGCCTGCTTGACGCGCTGCGAGGTCTTGGCCATCAGTCTGCGCTCTCCTTCTCTGTGTTCTGCTCGTCGGCGTCGCCGTTGGCGTCGCTCTGCTCACTCGCGGCCGGCGCCCCCTCGGACTCCTCGGCTGCGACCTCCTCGGCCACGGCCTCGGCCACGATCTCCTCCGCCAGCTCCTCTGCCACAGCCTCAGCCACGACCTCCTCCGCCAGCTCCTCAGCCACGGCCTCCGCCACGACCTCCTCCACCAGCTCCTCAGCCACGGCCTCCGCCACGACCTCCTCCACCAGCTCCTCAGCCACGGCCTCCTCCACCAGCTCCTCCACCACGGCCTCCGCCACGACCTCCTCCACCAGCTCCTCAGCCACCTCCTCCACCACAGCCTCGGCCACGAGCTCCTCGACGACCTCCTGGGTTGCCGCCTCGGCCTTGGCGGCGGCCTGCGCCTCGGCGGCTGCGGAGGCGGTTGCCTTGGCAGCCTCGGCCTCCTCGTGGGCGCGGGCGGCGGCCTCGTCGGCCTCGGGGTCGTAGCCCTTGGGCCGACCCTGTGCGGAGAACGGCAGGCCGAGCGCGGCGAGCAGCGCGTACGCCTCCATGTCGGTGGGAGCGGACGTGGTGATGGTGACGTCCAGGCCGCGCACCTGGTCGATGGCGTCGTAGTCGATCTCGGGGAAGATGATCTGCTCTTTGATGCCGAGCGAGTAGTTCCCGCGACCGTCGAACGAGCGCGGGCTCAGGCCGCGGAAGTCCCTGATGCGGGGGATGGCGATCGAGATGAGTCGGTCGAGGAACTCGTAGCCGCGCTCACCGCGCAGGGTGACGGCCAGGCCCACGGGCATCCCCTCGCGCAGTTTGAAGGCTGCGATGGACTTGCGCGCGCGGCGCACACTCGGCTGCTGGCCGGCGATGGTGGCCAACTGCTCGGTGGCGGCGCGGAGCATTTTGGAGTCCTGCTTGGCCATGCCCACGCCCATGTTCACGGTGATCTTCTCGACCCGGGGCGCCTGCATGACCGAGGAGTAGCCGAAGCGCTCGATCAGCGCCGGGCGGATCTCCTCCAGATAGCGGACCTTCAGTCGCGCCGGTGGGGCCGTGTCGGTCATGGTTGCCATCCCGCTCTACTCCAGCCTCGCGCCGGTCTTCTTGGCGATACGCACACGCTCGTTGCCCTGGCGCTCTATGCCCACGCGGGTGGGGGCGCCCTTGGCGTCCACGACCATCACGTTGGAGACGTGGATGGGACCCTCGATCTCGATCACGCCGCCGAGCTGGGCGCCGACGTCCTGACCGCTGGCGTTGCTGCGGGTTTCCTTCGGACGGACGTGACGCTTGGTCATGTTCAGACCCTCGACGTACACACGGTCCTTAGCCCGCTCCACGCGCAGCACCCGGCCGGTCTTGCCGCGATCCTTGCCGGAGATCACCACCACGCGATCGCCGGAACGGATCTTCATGGAACGGCGTCGCGGGCGGGACAGCGCACGGGCCATCACAGCACCTCCGGGGCCAGCGACACGATCTTCATGAAGTTGCGCTCGCGCAGTTCGCGGGCCACCGGTCCGAACACGCGCGTGCCGCGCGGGTTGTTCTGGTCGTCGATGATCACCGCGGCGTTCTCGTCAAAGGCGATGTAGGTGCCGTCGTCGCGGCCGATCGGCTTCTTGGTGCGGACGATCACCGCGGTCACCACCTCACCCTTCTTGACGGCCCCCTGCGGGTTGGCCTGCTTGACGGTGGCGGTGATCACGTCGCCCACGAACGCGTAGCGACGCTGGGAGCCGCCCTTGACGCGAATGCACAGGATTTCGCGGGCGCCAGAGTTGTCGGCCACCCGCAGCCTGGTCTCGTTCTGGATCATCTCGCCCGCTCCACCACGTCCACGAGCGCCCACCGCTTGGTCCGCGACAGCGGCCGGCTCTCGATCACACGGACGACGTCGCCCTCGTGGGCGTCGTTGTTCTCGTCGTGGGCATGCACGGTGCTCGAGCTGCGCACCACCTTCTCGTAACGTCGATGACGGTGGGACACGTCGATGCGCACGGTGATGGTCTTCTCGGCCTTGTTCGAGACGACCACGCCCTGGCGCACCTTGCGCTTGCCCTCCACCACGGGGTGTACGGGAGCGAGCGCCTCCTGCGCGGGAGCGGCGGCGCGACGGGCTGAGGCTTTGGCGCGTTCCTGCAGGCGCCGGGCGCGCCGGCGGAGGGCCTTGGCGCGGCGCTCGGCGACGCGCTCGGCATGACGCTCCTCGGGGGAGCGGCTCGGACGGGCCTCGCCGGCGTGCTTGGAGCGCGTCCTGCGTCGGCGCTCCTTGGGAGACAGTTGCTCTGCGGGCGCCGCGGGCTGGGCCGGCGCGACGGCCTCGCCGGCGTCGGCCGCTGCATCGGGCTCTCCCGCAGCCTCGGGTTCGCTGCCGGCCTCGGGCGCAGCTCCGATCTCGGGCGCAGCTCCGGCCTCCGGCTCGGCTCCGCCGGCCTCGGCCGCGGGCGCCTGGCCCTCGGGGGTCTCCTCTGTTGTGTTGTCGTCTGCTTGGTCTGCCATCTCGTATTCCGCTCGCGTTGTATCCGGTCCTAGCTGCCCTGGGTGTGCCCGGCCGCCAACTCCCGCTCGCGCGCCACGGTGAGCGCCCGCGCAAGGTCGCGCCTGGCGCGCCCCAGGGCGGCGGTGTCGTCGAGTTCTCCGGTTGCGTTGGAGAAGCGCAGCCCGAACACCTCTTTGCGCAGCTCGACCAGGCGTTTGCTCAGTTCTTTCTCGTCGAAGTCTCGTATCTCGTTTGCTTTCATCGCTCAGTCCTCGCGCGCCACGAACTTGGACTTGACCGGCAGCTTGTGGGCGGCCAGGCGGATGGCTTCGCGGGCCAGCGGCTCGGACACGCCCGCCAGCTCGAACATCACACGGCCGGGCTTCACCACGGCGACCCATCCTTCGGGGGAGCCCTTGCCGGAGCCCATGCGCGTCTCGGCGGGCTTCTTGGTGATCGGCTTGTCCGGGAACACGTTGATCCACACCTTGCCGCCACGCTTGATCTTGCGGGTCATGGCGACACGGGCGGCCTCGATCTGGCGGTTCGTCAACCAGCCGCACTCGAGCGACTTCAGTCCGTAGTCGCCGAACTGCACGTGCAGCTGTCCGCGCGAGTTGCCGCGACGGCGCCCACGGTGCTGCTTGCGGTGCTTGACCCGCTTGGGGGAGAGCATCAGCGCCCGCCTCCCCCGGAGGGGCCACCGCCGCCAGGACGCGGTCCGCGTCCTCCGCCGCCACCGGGACCACCCGGACCACGTCCACCGCCACCACGTCCGCCGCCACCGGGACCACCTGGTCCACGTCCGCCTCCGCCGCGTCCACCGCCACCGGGACCACCAGGACCGCGTCCGCCACCGCCACCGCCACCGCCTGGCCGGTTGCGCCCGCCGCCGCGACCCTCGCGGCCCTCGCGGCCGCCACGACCGTCGCGGTCGTTGCTCGGGGGCGCCGGTGCGGTCATGTCTGTCAAGTCTGCGCCGGTGTAGCCCTCGGGCATGATCTCACCCTTGTTGACCCAGCACTTCACGCCGATGCGCCCGAAGGTCGTCCGCGCCTCGTAGAAGCCGTAGTCGATGTCCGCCCGCATCGTGTGCAGGGGCACGCGACCGTCCGAGTAGCTTTCCGTGCGCGCCATCTCCGCGCCGCCCAGGCGTCCCGCCACCTGGACCTTCACGCCCTTGGCGCCCGAGCGCATCGCGCTGGTGAGGGCGCGCTTCATGGCGCGGCGGAAGGCAACACGATTCTGGAGCTGCTCGGCGATCGACTGGGCCACCAGCTTGGCGTCCAGCTCGGGGCGCTTGATCTCGAGGATGTTGACCTTGATCTGCTTTTTGGTCATGCGGTGCAGGTCGCGGCGCAATGCGTCCACTTCGGTGCCCGACTTGCCGATCACGATGCCCGGGCGGGCGGTGTGGATGTTGACCTCGAGCTCGTTGGCGTCCTTGCGGATGGTGATGTCCGACAGCCCCGCGTGAGCGAGCTTGCTGATGATGTGCTCGCGCACGCGCACGTCCTCCGCGAGGTACTCGGCGAAGCTGCGCTCGTTGAACCAGTTTGACTTCCAGTCGTGGATGTAACCCACGCGCATGGCCTCTGGATGGACCTTCTGTCCCATGTTCTCAGTCTCTCAGCAGTCTCTGTGTGGTCGGTATCGGTTGATGGTCGCGCTCTATGGGCGCGGGATCAGGGTGATCGTCAGGTGGCTCGTGCGCTTGCGTATCGGCGTCGCGCGCCCCATCGCACGCGGCCTGAAGCGCTTGATCGTCGGCCCTTCGTCGGCGTACGCCTCGCGGACGATCAGGTCGTCCTCGAGCAGTTCGTGGTTGGCCTCGGCGTTGGCCACGGCCGACTCTAGGAGCTTGCTCCAGTCGCGAGCCACCTCACGGGGGGTGAAAGCGAGGATAGCGCGTGCCTCCTGCACGGACTTGCCGCGCAGGTGCCCGCACACCATGCGGGCCTTGCGGGCGGAGGTGCGGACGTAGCGGGCGTGCGCACGGACGGCCCGGCGTCGCGGCGTCGCTTTCGCGGCCGCGGCGCGGCGGACCAGTTTCCTGGCGGGTTTCTGCTCGACCCGGGCCTTTGCGAGCTCCTGCGCCTCCGCGGCGTCCCCGGGGGCGGCGGCCTCCCTGCTCGCGGCTTTCTTGGCGGAGCGTTTTCTGGTCGCGGACCTGCCGGCGGGCGGCGGCCCGCTGGGCGCCGACGGCGCGTCGTCCTGCTCGTCAGCTTCCTTCGCGCCGGCCTTTTTCGCGGCGGCCGGCTTTTTCTCAGCAGCGGCTTTCCTGGCGGCCGGTTTCTCCCCGGCGGCTTTTTTGGCGGCCACTGGCTCCTCGGGCGGGTCTGTCGGTTTGTCGGCGCTCATCGCCCTACCTGACCTTGCCCGACCCGGCGTGTCCGCGGAACATGCGCGTGGGAGCGAACTCTCCGAGCTTGTGGCCGACCATCGACTCGCTGATGTACACGGGCACGTGTTTCTTGCCGTCGTGGACGGCGATCGTGTGGCCCACCATCTCCGGGAAGATCGTTGACGCGCGCGACCACGTCCTCAGCATTTTCTTGTTGTTGGCCGCGTTCAGCGCTTCGATCCGCGCCATCAGGCGCTCTTCCACCCAGGGGCCCTTCTTGCTCGATCTGCTCATCGGCCGTTCCTTTCCACTGCGCCATGAGCGGTGCGCAGGCCAAGCGTCGCAAGGACGCAGCGAGCGAAGCGTGCTCGGCACGCGAGCGAGTGAGGACGCCGCGAGGCGCCGGCATGCGTACCGCTCATCGGCTTCTGCCCTTCCCGCGGCGGCGGCCGCGCACGATGTAGCGGTTCGAGCCCTTGTTGTGCTTGCGCGTGCGGTAGCCGAGCGTGGGCACCCCCCACGGTGTGACCGGATGGCGCCCGGGCGTGGTGGAGCCCTCGCCGCCGCCGTGCGGATGGTTGACCGGGTTCATGGCCGTGCCCCGCGTCTGCGGGCGCACGCCCATGTGGCGCTTGCGCCCCGCCTTGCCGACCTTGACGTTCTGGTGCTCTGCGTTGCCGATCGTGCCCACCGTCGCGCGACATTCGGCGCGCACCATGCGCATCTCGCCGGAGGGCAGGCGCAGCGTGGCCATGTCACCGTCCTTCGCCATCAGTTGCGCCGATGCTCCGGCCGAGCGCGCCATCTGCCCGCCGCGACCGGGCTGCAGCTCGACGTTGTGGACGACCGTGCCGACGGGCATCCGCGCGAGCTCCATGCAGTTGCCCACGGCGATGTCCGCGTTCTCGCCCGAGGACACCATCATGCCCACGGTCAGTCGCTGGGGAGCCAGGATGTAGCGCTTCTCGCCGTCCACGTAGTGGAGCAGGGCGATGTACGCCGAGCGGTTGGGGTCGTACTCGATCGCCGCCACCCGCGCCTCGACGCCGTCCTTGCGGCGCTTGAAGTTGACCCGGCGGTACGCCCGCTTGGCGCCCCCGCCGCGGTGACGCGAGGTCTTGCGCCCGAACATGTTGCGCCCGCCGCTCTTCTTCAGCCCCTCCACGAGCGTCTTCTCCGGCTTGGACTTGGTGATCTCCGCGAAGTCCGGGTAGGACACGAAGCGCATCCCGGGGCTCGTCGGACGTGGTTTGCGGATTGGCATAGCTAGTTCCTGAGATGGTCGTGAGTCGAGTCAGACAAGGACGCAGCGAGCGTGGCGTGCTTGGCACGCGCGACCGGGCCGGCGCCGCAGCGAGCGAGGACGCAGTATGGCGAAGCGCTCCCGGCCATCTCACTCCTCGAGGGCGGCCAGGCCCTGGAATATCGGGATGCTCTCGCCGGCGCGCACCTGCACGATCGCCTTCTTCCATTGGCGTGTGCGCCCGCGCGCGGTGCTGCCCCGGCGCTTGGGCTTGGGCTTGACGCTCATCGTCCGCACGTCCACCACGTGCACGCCGAACAGCGCCTCCACCGCCTGGCGGATGTGGGTCTTGTGGGCGTCGGCGTGAACGCGGAAGGTGTAGCGGTCGGCGGCCGAGAGCACGTAGCTCTTCTCGGACACAACCGGGCGGATGAGCACCTGCGTGTGCTCCATCAGGACTCGCCCCTCGTGGGCTTGGCGGTGCGCGCGGTGAGGACCGCGAGCGCCGGCTCGGAGACGATCAGCGAGGCGGCGCCCAGGAGGTCGGCCACGCCAACGCTCTCGGGCGTGAGCACCGCCACGCGGTGGAGGTTGCGGAAGGACAGGGCGGCGGAGGACTCCTCGGCGGCGAGCACCACGAGCGCGGGGAGCAGCTCCTTGGGCGGACGCCAGTCGTCGAGCAGCTCGGCGGCCTGACGGGTCTTGGGCTCGGTGAACGCGCTCGCGTCGAGGATCGCCAGGGAGCTGCGCCCGGCGTGCAGCGACAGCGCGCTGCGCAGCGCCGCCCGCTGCTCCTTGCGGTTGACCTTGAACGTGTAGGAGCGCGGTTCGGGCCCGAACACGGTGCCGCCGCCGGTCCACACGGGAGAGCGGCTCGATCCGGCGCGCGCGCGACCGGTGCCCTTCTGCCGCCACGGCTTGGCGCCGCCGCCGGACACCAGGCCACGCGTTTTCGTGGCAGCCGTCCCACGCCGACGGGCCGCCTGCTCTGCGCGCACGCTCTGGTGCACGAGCGATCCCGCGAAGCCCGCACTGAATGCGGACTCATCCAGCTTCACGTTCTTCGTGGCGGACGCCCCCAGTATTGGCGCATCAAGCATCGGTTCGCACCTCCACCACAGCGCCCCGCGGACCGGGCACGGAGCCCCTCACCATCAGCAGATGCTCCTTGGCGTCCACGCGGATGACCTCGAGGCCCTTCTGGGTGACGCGCTTGCTGCCCATCTGCCCGGGACCGCGGATGCCCTTCATCACGCGGGCCGGCCACGCGGAGGCGCCGATCGATCCGGGCGCCCGGACGTTGTGGGAGCCGTGGGACTTGGGGCCGCTGGCGAAGTTGTGGCGCTTGATCGTCCCCTGGAAGCCCTTGCCCTTGGAGGTCCCCGAGATCTTCACCCGGGTGCCCGCCTCGAAGGCGTCCACCGTCACGGTGCCGCCGAGCTGGAGCTCCCCGGCCTCGTCGCGGAACTCGACCACGTGGCGCATGGGGCCCGCGTCGGCCTTCTTCAGGTGGCCGAGCTCGGGCTTGTTGACGTGCTTCTCCTTGGTCTGCCCGAACGCGAGCTGGACGGCGTCATAGCCGTCGCGCTCGTGCGTGCGGATGGCGGTCACCGGGCAGGGACCGGCCTCCAGCACGGTCACCCGGGCGACGCTCCCGTCCTCCTGGAAGATCTGGGTCATGCCGAGCTTCTTGGCGAGGATGGCGGGCATTTGGCGAGCGAATGAAGGCGGTCGGGAAGGTGGAGCTGGAGGCGTGGGAAGGGCTCAGGTCGCCAGGCGGATCTCGATGTCCACGCCCGCCGGCAGGTGGTCCAGGCGCTGCAGGGAGTTGACCGTCTTGGGCGTCGGCTGATGGATGTCGATCAGGCGCTTGTGGGTGCGGATCTCGAAGTGCTCACGCGAGTCCTTGTCCTTGAACGGCGAGCGGATCACGCAGTACACGTTCTTCTCGGTCGGCAGCGGCACGGGACCGGACACGTTCGCGCCGGTGCGCGTGGCCGTCTCCACGATCTCCCGCGCGGCGGACTCGATCGCGGAGGTGTCATACGCCTTCAGGCGGATGCGGATCTTGTTCTGGTTGGCTGCTGCCATGTGAGTGGTGTGTGCGTTTCGTGTGGTGATGTGAAGCGTGCGAGAGGGCGGATCCACGTGAGCAGAGTCCGCCCCCGGCCCGCACCAGGCGGGTGTTCGTTCGTCGTATCTGGCTGCAACACGCCGGCGTCGCCGGCGCTGAAACTACTCGATGATCTCGCTGACCACGCCCGAGCCAACCGTGCGGCCACCCTCGCGGATGGCGAAACGCAGGCCCTGGTCCATGGCGATCGGCTGGATCAGTTCGATCTCCATCTGCACGTTGTCGCCCGGCATCACCATCTCCACCCCGTCGGGGAGCTTGGCCACACCTGTGACGTCCGTCGTGCGGAAGTAGAACTGAGGCCTGTAGCCCGTGAAGAACGGCGTGTGACGCCCCCCCTCCTCCTTCTTGAGCACATAGACCTCCGCCTTGTACTTCGTGTGTGGGGTGATCGAGCCCGGCTTGCACAGCACCTGACCGCGCTCGATCTCCTCGCGCTTGGTGCCACGCAGCAGGCAACCCACGTTGTCGCCCGCGCGACCCTCGTCGAGGATCTTGCGGAACATCTCAACGCCCGTGACCACCGTCGAGGTGGAGTCGTGGACGCCGACGATTTCCACGGTCTCGCCGGTTTTGACGATGCCCTGCTCGACCCGCCCGGTGGCCACCGTGCCACGCCCGGTGATCGAGAACACGTCCTCGATCGGCATCAAGAACGGCTTGTCGAGCTCGCGCACCGGCTCCGGGATGTAGGAGTCCAGCGCGGCCGCCAGCTCGAGGATCTTCTCCTTGTAGGCCTCGTCGCCTTCCAGCGCCTTCAGCGCCGAGCCCGTGATGAAGGGGATGTCATCACCCGGGAAGTCGTACTCGGAGAGCAGCTCGCGGACCTCGACCTCCACCAGCTCGAGCAGCTCCTCGTCGTCCACCATGTCCGCCTTGTTGAGGAACACGACGATGTAGGGGACGCCCACCTGGCGGGCGAGCAGGATGTGCTCGCGCGTCTGGGGCATCGGGCCATCAGCGGCTGAGACCACTAGGATCGCGCCGTCCATCTGGGCGGCTCCGGTGATCATGTTCTTGACGTAGTCGGCGTGACCCGGGCAGTCCACGTGCGCGTAGTGCCGGTTCTCGGTCTGGTACTCGACGTGGGAGGTGGCGATCGTGATCCCGCGTTCCTTCTCCTCGGGCGCGTTGTCGATCTCCGCGAAAGTGCGTGCTTCCGCGCCTCCGTGCTCGGCCAACACAGTTGTTATGGCAGCGGTCAGCGTCGTCTTGCCATGGTCGATGTGACCGATGGTCCCGACGTTGACGTGCGGCTTGTCGCGCTCGAACTTCTCCTTCGCCACTTTTCGTTCGCTCCTGTAATCGACTTGAATGTCCGCCTCTGGGAGGGCGAACCTGAGAAATCTATCTGAATGCGGCTTTCGTTGACTGCTGGTTGTAATGAGGTGATCGTGAGTCGAGCGAGACAAGGACGGAATCCCTCCCGCCCGCGTGGCGTACGGTAGTACGCGAGCGACCGAGAACCCAGTGTCGCGAAGCGCTCACGGCCACCTCAGGCTGGGACCGGCTCCCCCATGCGCTGTTCGACGATCTTCTCGGCGATGCTCGGGGGCACCTCCTCGTAGGCCTCGAACTGCATCGTGTACGTGGCGCGTCCTTGCGTGTTCGAGCGCAGGTCGGTGGCGTATCCGAACATCTCGCTCAGCGGCACCTTGGCGGTGACGGCCAGCGCGTTGCCGCGGGGCTCCTGGGCTTCGACGCGGCCACGGCGAGAGCTGAGATCCCCGATCACCGTGCCGAGGAACTCCTCCGGGGTCACCACCTCGACCGCGAAGATCGGCTCCAACAGCACCGGCTTGGCGCGTTTGGCCGCCTCTTTGATCGCGTAGGAACCAGCCACTTTGAAGGCGATTTCCGAGGAGTTGACGTCGTGGTACTTGCCGTCGACGAGCGTCACCCGCACGTCCACCATCGGGTAGCCGGCCCGCACGCCGTTCTCGAGCGCCTCTTCGATGCCCTTCTTGACGGCCGGGATGTATTCCGAGGGCACGGCTCCGCCCTTGATCTTGTTGACGAACTCGAAGCCCTCGCCGGGAGCCGGCTCGAGGTTTATGTACACGACGCCGAACTGGCCCGAGCCGCCGGTCTGGCGGACGAACTTGCCCTCGATCTTCTCCACGGTGCCGCGCACGGTCTCGCGGTATGACACCTGCGGGCGACCGACGTTCGCTTCGACCCCGAACTCCCTCTTCATGCGGTCGACCAGCACCTCCAGGTGCAGCTCGCCCATGCCCGAGATCTCCGTCTGGCCGGTCTCCTCGTTGCTGCGCACCTGGAACGTCGGGTCCTCCTCGGCCAGGCGCCCGAGGGCCGTGGACATCTTCTCCTGGTCGGCCTTCGTCTTGGGCTCCACCGCCACCTTGATGACGGGCTCGGGGAAGATGATGTTCTCCAGGTGGATGGGCGCGTCGGGAGCAGCGAGCGTGTCGCCGGTCATCACCTGCTTGATGCCCACCGCCGCCGCGATGTCGCCGGCGTAGACCTCCTCGACCTCCTCGCGGTCGTTGGCGTGCATCATCAGGATGCGCCCGATGCGCTCGGTGCGCCCGGTGCTCACGTTCAGCACGCGCGAGCCGGCGCCGAGGTGCCCGGAGTACACGCGGAAGTACGTCAGCTTGCCGACGTAGGGATCGGCGGCGATCTTGAAGGCCAGTGCGGAGAACGGCTCGGAGTCATCGGCCTTGCGCACGACCTCCCGCTCCTGCTCCTCGCCCTTGATCAGTTCCGTGCCCACCACCGGCGGGACGTCCAGCGGCGAGGGCAGGTAGTCGATGACCGCGTCCAGGAGCGGCTGCACGCCCTTGTTCTTGAACGACGAGCCGCACAGCACGGGCGTCAGCTTGGTCAACAGGGTCGCCTTGCGAATCGCCTCCTTGAGCGTCTCCTGCGGGACCTCGGCCTCCTCGAGCAGCAGCTCGAGCAGCGTGTCGTCGTAGTGGGAGACCTCCTCCAGGAGGTGTTCGCGCGCGGCGCTCGCCGCTTCGGCGAGGTGCTCGGGAATCTCGATCTCGTCGACTTCCTTGCCCATCTCGTCCTTGTAGACGATGGCTTTCATGGCCACCAGGTCGACGACCCCGAGGAAGTCGCCCTCGGCGCCGATCGGGAGCTGGATCGGGACCGGGTGCGCGCCCAGCCGATCGATCATCGTCCGCACGCCCATGTCGAAGTCGGCGCCGGTGCGGTCCATCTTGTTGATGTAGGCGATCCGCGGCACGTGGTACTTGTCCGCCTGGCGCCACACCGTCTCGGACTGCGGCTCGACCCCGGCGACCGAGTCGAACAGCGCGATCGCCCCGTCGAGCACCCGCAGCGAGCGCTCGACCTCGACCGTGAAGTCGACGTGCCCGGGGGTGTCGATGATGTTGATCCGGTGGCCCTTCCACTGCGCGGTGGTGGCGGCGGAGGTGATCGTGATGCCGCGCTCCTGCTCCTGCTCCATCCAGTCCATCACCGCCGCGCCCTCGTGCACCTCGCCGATCTTGTACGTGCGCCCGGTGTAGTAGAGGATGCGCTCGGTGGTCGTCGTCTTACCGGCGTCGATGTGCGCCATGATCCCGATGTTGCGGGTGTCTTGGAGTGAGAACTTGCGTGTCATCGATTGCGAGTGGGTCGGTTTCTTGGCGTCACTTGGGGACAGGCCGTGCGGGCAAAAAAATTGGGCCTCTCGGGCCCACGCGCGCAACTGGTCTTATGTGGACCGGTCTGCGTCGCTATCCGCTCGAGGTTTCCATCGTGGTCATAGAACTCGCGGGTTCACGCATACCGCGCGTCACCCGCGACGCGGCCTCGACTATAGCAGAGGAATTCGGCGTTCTAGACAGGCATCCTGCTTGCCGCGGGCGCTATTTCCGGGCGCCCTGGGCGCCCCTGTGAACGAACCGCTCAACCCTGGGGCGAGCGCCCCGGACAGCCCTCGCCGGCGGGCTCATCCTCGACCATCTCGGCCAGGCGCGCGAGCACCCGCGTGGCGGCCCGCAGCTCGTGCTCCTCGACGCCGCCCAGGGCCTCTTCCCAGCGGCTCTTCCAGGCGGCGCGCTTGGCCTCGATCTGGCGAGCGCCCTTGCGGGTGAGCCTCGAGACGACCACCCGCCGGTCGGTCTTGGAGCGTACGCGTTCGACGTGGCCGCAGTCGGCCAGGTGGTCGAGCATCTGGGTGACCGTCGCGGGGGTCAGCCGAGCGGCCGCGGCGAGCTTCCCCGGCGGGCAGCTCGCCGTGCTCGGAGAGCTCGATCAGCAGTTCGAACTGCGCGTGCGAGAGCTCACCGCCGCCCAGGTGGGTGTCGCGCCCGCGCAGGCGGCTGAGTCCGCGGAACACCCGCCGGAAGGATGCGCCGAGCTCGAGCATCTGTGCCTCGCGCAGCTCGATCTCGGCCGCGTCGTCAGGCGCCGTCGGCTCAGGCGCCGCCGGCTCGACCGCCGCCGGCTCGACTGGCCGGGCTCGCTGGCGGGTGGGGGCAGCCATCGCGCGCTCCTACACCCCTAGCGGCTCGACGGCCGCCTCCGCGTTGGCCGCGCCGCGATTCAGGCGCACCCGCGGGTTCTCCGCGCGCAGCAGCACCACACAGGGGATGAGCGCCCACACGGCGATTCCCAGCGACCACCAGTAGGCCGTGTCGAAGGCGCCCGCCAGGTGGGCGGGCGAGGGCGCGCTGCCAGTGGCGCGCTGGAGCACCACCGCGAGCACGGCCGTCCCCATCGCCCCGCCCACCCGCTGCAGCACGTTCATCTGGGGCGTGGCGTCGGAGAGCTGGTCGGGCCGCAGCGAGGCGAACGCGGCGGTCATCGCGGGCATGAACGAGAAGCCGATGCCGATGCCGCGGAACAGCAGCACGCCGGAGATGCCGAGGATCGAGGTGCCGGTGCCGACGAACGCGAGCGGAATCGTGCCGATGCACAGGATCGACACGCCCACGAGCGCCACGCGCCCGCCGCCGAAGCGGTCGGTCAGGCGACCGGCGATCGGCATCGCCACCAGCATTCCCAGGCCCTGCGGGCCGACCAGCAGCCCGGTGGCGATCAGGCTCTCGTGGCGAACTTCCTGGTAGTAGAGCGGCACCAGGATCATCGCGCCGAACAGCGCGGCTCCCAGTCCGAAGGTCGTGAACGATGCGGCTGCGAAGATCCGATTGGCGTACAGCCTGATGTCGAGCAGCGGGCGCTCGGTGTGCAGCGCGTGCCAGCAGAAGACGCCCGTCAGCACGAATCCCGCGAGCGTCGGCCACACGACGATCGGCGCGGTGAGGCTGGTGTGGGGTGTGCCGAGCTGGGCGAGGCCATACACGACCGCGGTGGACGCGGTCAACAGCAGCGCCAGCCCGACCACGTCCAGGCGCCCGGCCTCCCCCGATTCGGTGTGCGGGATCGTGCGCCAGCCGAGGATGAACGCGACCACCCCGATCGGGACGTTGACCAGGAATATCCACGACCAGTGCAGGCTCTCGAGGATCGTGCCGCCCACCACCGGGCCGAGGATCGGCCCGAGCATCGCCGGCATCGCCACGATGCCCATCACCCGGCCCATGCGCTTGGGGCCGGCGACCTGCGCCATGATCAGCTGGGCGACGGGCATGATCATGCCGCCACCGGCTCCCTGCAGGACGCGGAACAGCACCAGCTCGGTGGTCGAGGTGGCGATCGCGCACAGGGCCGAGCCGATCGTGAACAGCACCAGCGAGGTCATGTACACGCTCTTGGCCCCGTAGCGCCGGGCCGCCCAGCCGGTGATCGGGATCACGGCGGCCAGCGACAGCAGGTAGCCGGTGATCACCCACTGGATCTGCGCGAGCGAGCTGTGCAGGTCGTGCCCGAGCGTGTGCAGCGCGACGTTCACGATCGTGGTGTCGAGGATCGACATGATCATCCCGAGGATCACCACGCCGGCGATCTTCCAGACGTAGGGCTCGATGCGGTCGGACGCAGCGGGGCTGGCGGCGGGCTCAGGTGCGGAGGCGGAAGACATTCGGTACCGAAAGTTTAGGTACCGAATCTTATTCTTCAACCCCCTGCAAGGATCTTTAAGGACCCACGGGCCGCGACGGGCCCTCAGTGCCCGGTGGCGAAGAAGCCGCGCTCGAGACGGCCGAGGTCGAACTCGCTGGTGGTGTCTTCCTGGGCGGCTACCTGCATCTGCAGCAGCGTCGGTTCGACGTTCCCCCGCGGCGAGCCGTACGCCGTCGCGAAGTCGCCTTCCGTGCCCGGCTGGCCGGCGCACTGCGGCCCGCTCCGTTCTTTTTCGATCGCCTTTTTTTCGCCGATTTCGACGCCTTCTTCGTTGAAGATCGGGGGACACTTGCCCGTTTCCTTGTTCTTCACCGTTTCGTTCCACAGCGCCATGCCTTCGAAGTACAGTCCCCGCCGGGGATTCCTCGTGAGGTAGCTGCCGAAGCCCCCCGACCTGGCGGCGGCGAGCAGCGCCTTGCCGAGCTCGGCCGGAGCCGCCGTGATCTGGACCGTGGCAACCACCGCGTAGTGGCCGGGCGCCTGACCCGACCACGAGCAGATGGTGTGGTGGTCGGGCAGGGTGGTCACGCTGGGCCCAGTCAGCGGACCGAGGCTCAGGCTCGTGATCCGGGCGGCGAACACCGCGCAGCTCGGCGGCGGGACCAGTTTCTGTTTCGTCTTCGGCGGCAGCAGCGGTTTGGGCCTGGCCGCAGCCGGCCCGGCCGCCACCCCGGCTATCGCGCCGAGCGCCAGCGCCAGCAAGAAGGATCTCAGGAGCGCCCGCGCACGACACCGAACCTACCAGTGCGACCGGCTCCCACCTGCAAGCCAACAACGCGACCCCTCCCGGCCCCGAAGGGGCCGTCATCAAAAAATGGTCGCCCCTAAGACGCGGCCCTTGAGCGGGCCGAGGACCAAGCGAGGCAAGGACGCAGTGAGCGAAGTGTGCTTCGCACACGAGCGATCGAGGACGCAGCCTCGCGCCGCGTCCTCGGCCCGCTCACCAGCGGTAGTGGGCGAAGGCCTTGTTGGCCTGGGCCATGCGGTAAATGTCGTCCTTGCGCTTGTACGCGCCGCCCTGCTGGGACTGGGCGTCCATCAGCTCGTTGGCGAGCCGCTGGGCCATGGTCTTCTCGCGGCGCTGGCGGGCGAACTCGACGAGCCAGCGGACGGCGAGCGTGCGGGCGCGCCTGGCGGGCACCTCCACGGGTACCTGGTAGGTGGCGCCGCCGACGCGCCGCGAGCGCACCTCGAGGGTGGGGGTGAGCGCCTTGATGGCGGCGTCGAGCATCTCCACGGGGTCTTTCTCGCTGCGCTCGCCCAGCACGGCCAGGGCGTCGTAGACGATCCGCTCGGCGGTGGACTTCTTGCCGTCGAGCATCACCTTGTTGATGACCTGCTGGACCAGCTTGGAGCGGTGGATGGGGTCCGCCTCGACGGGGCGAATCTGGGCGGCTGCGCGACGCGGCATTGTCTGGAAGCCCGCCCGCCCTCTACTTTTTCTTCACGCCGTACTGCGAGCGGGCCTTTTTGCGGTCGCTGACGCCGGCGGCGTCGAGCGTTCCCCGCACCACCTTGTAGCGCACGCCCGGCAGATCCTTGACGCGGCCGCCGCGGACGAGCACCACCGAGTGCTCCTGCAGGTTGTGTCCCTCTCCGGGAATGTACGCGGTGACCTCGATCGACCCGGAGATGCGCACGCGGGCGACCTTCCGCAGCGCGGAGTTCGGCTTCTTCGGGGTGGTGGTGTACACGCGCGTGCACACGCCACGGCGCTGCGGCGCGGCAACCTTCTTCTTGCGACCCTTGCCCGACTTCAGGCCGGGGGTGGCGAGCTTCTTCTTGGGCGTCACGCGCCCCTTGCGCACGAGCTGGGAGGTCGTTGGCATCCCGCGAGATGCTAGCAGTGCGCGGCGCTCAGGCGGGCTGAGCCGCGGCGGTGGCGGCGCGGACGGGCGCGGGCATGAGCGCTGCGGCGATGATCACGAGCACGAAGGCGAGCGCCTGCAGGATCACGCCCTCCGGGCCGGCGGCCACCGGGTCGCCGAACACGACGATCCCGCCGGCGATGCCCGCGATGTTGGCTGCGGTGCCCGTGACCGCGATCACCGGGACGGCCTCGCCGTCCTGGAGCCCGCGGGCGGAGGCGAAGAAGGCGACGATGGAGGCGAGCACCGCGACCGCCAGCCAGGGGCTCAGGAGCACGCCGAGCGCGCCCTGTGCGCCGAGGATGCCGGTGAGCGCCTTGATGGCCGTGTCGGAGACGCCGAACAGGATGCCTGCGGCGGCGCCGAGCATCACACCGTGGTGCTCGGCCCGTCCGCCCATGCGCGGCCCCATGATGAGCAGGCCGCCGAGACCGAACAGGCCGGCCTCAAAGGAGATCATGGGCGCCTCGGAGAAGTGCGAGTGCGCCCCGTGCATGGCGGGCAGCGTCACGCCCAGCAACACCAGCCCGGCGGCCGTCAGCAGCAGGCCCACCCACTGGCGGCGGCCGACCTTGAAGCCGAACAGCCTGTCCGCCATGACCGCGATGAACACCACGCCCGCCGCCAGGGAGACCTGGATGACGGACATCGGCGCCATCGCCAGCGCCGCCACGTGCAGTCCCCAGGATGCCGTGGCGGTGATCATGCCGAGCGTGAACCACTTGGAGGAGTACAGCGCCCTGACCGAGCGCAGCGGGTGCATGACCTGCACCTTGGGCACCGAGTTGGCGCCCCTGTACTTGTAGAAGAAGCCGAGATTGGCCACGAAGGCGCAGACGAGCGCGAGGAGTATGCCTAGGTCCATGGTCATTGAAAGTGGCTCGACGGTATGGTCAATCGACCGCTGGCCCCAGGTGCTTTACTGCCCCCGGACGAACTCAGCGTATCTCCCGTCCCTGGCAGCGTACCCCGGCCGACCTGTATGGAAGCTAAAGAGCCCCTCGGGGCGAGCGAGGAGCCGCTCGGCACGGCGGCCCGCGGCGCGCTGGACGCGGGCCCGCAGCGCGAGCGACCGTTTCTGATGGTGGACATCGATGGCGTCATCTCGCTGTTCGGCGGCTGGCAGGCGCCGGCCTGGAATCGCGCGGGCGGGCCTGGCGGCGGCCGGCCGGTGGACGGCTCGCTGCACTCGATCGACGGCACACCCCACTTCCTTTCGGCCACCGCCGCCGCACACCTGCTCGACCTGGCCGCCCTGTTCGAGCTGGTGTGGGCGAGCGGCTGGGAGGAGCGGGCCAACGAGCATCTGCCCCGTCTGCTGGGGCTACCCGCGGGGCTGCCGTTCCTGCGCTTCGAGCGAAGGATGGGAAACCCACCCACCCGCTCGAACGCCCACTGGAAGCTGGACGCGATCGACGCGTACGCCGGCGAGCGGCCGCTCGCGTGGGTGGACGATGCGCTCAACGACGCCTGCCACGAGTGGGCCCGGGCACGCTCGCAGAGGGCGCCCACGTTGCTGGTCGAGACCGTGCCTGAGCGCGGCCTCACCGAACGGGAGGCGGAGCGACTCGCTCACTGGGCGCACTCGCTGCCGAGGGTCTCCCCGGGTCGTACCGCTGGCCGCTAGACGAGCACCGCAGCAACGAATCCCACGACGATGGGGACGAGATACATCGACATGCCGAAGACGGTCAGGGCCTCTTTCACGCGGGCCAGGCTGAAGCGGTCGATGCTGCTGAGTACCCCGAACTCATAGCTCTCCAACTCGCTGCTCAGGCGATCCGCCGGGTACTTGTCGTACGGACGGTCGAGAGATTGGAGACGACGTTGAAATAGACGTTCGATCTTGTTTGCTCGTTGCTCCTATGTCAAGCGAGGTTCGGAAATTGCGGCTTTCAGTTGCTTGGCGTAGCCGACGGCGACGAGCCGCTCGTCGGTGATGGCAAACGCTGTGCGTAGGTGGCTGATGAGTTCGTGCTCTTGGGCTAGGTCGGAGTCCGGTGGTGCGACTGCCTCGAGCTCGATGAACGTTCCGAGCTGCTCGACACTATCGAGGTGGATTCGCACGTCTTTCCAGAGGAAGAGCTGTCGGCGCTTGGTGACCGCGACGGTCAGGCCGAGGGCTGCTGTGAGCGCCGCGAGCAGCGTTTGCGGGTCCTCCACCTCAATGATCCGGTATCGGCTCTCGCGTTGCTGTGCTTCGTCGGCGCGCTCGAACTGGATGAGGTGCGGTCGCCCGGGGTTCTCCTCACGGAACTTGAGGCCGCCGTATGGAACATCGAAGTAGCTATCGCGTTGCCAGATCGTGCCTCCGGTCTCGGCACCGAGCGCTCGACACGTCTCAATTGACTGGGTCGGGGTGGGGTCTCTGGCCTTCAGCTCGATGTTGCGCCGCGCGCTTGCCACAGACCAATTGTGAGTTGCGCAGCGGCGGCCTCGGCTACGTCAAGTAGGGCACCGATATGGCGGCGTTGATCGTGATCGCGGGCCCGGCTATGTGCGGAGGTGACGGGCAGGCTGAGTAGTCGGTAGTAGTGGCGCGCGAGGTGGCGCTTAAGACAGCGCATCGCCTCGATGCGGGTCTTGCCCTCGGCTTCCTTGCGCTGCAAATAGGCGCGCGTCCCAGGGTCCAGGCGCCCGCGGGTGATAGCGATGACGTGCAGCGCACGGTTGAGCTGGCGATTGCCACCACGATCCAGGCGGTGGCGATCGGTCCGGCCAGATGAGACGGGGATCGGCGCGACGCCGGCGAGTCGCGCGAAATGAGCGTCGCTCTTGAATCGCTGCGCTCCAGCGGTTTGTCCGATCAGGATCGCAGCGGTGAGCGGCCCGCAACCGGTCTCGGCGAGCATCTCAGGGCGGTGCACACGGACGAGGTCGCGCAGATCGCGCTTGAGCTGCTCCGCTTCGCGGGTGAGCGCACCGATCCGCTTGACTTGTTCACGGGCGATGCGGACCCTCGCGGTCTGCGGCATTGCTCTCAGGCAACGGGTCACGCGCTGTAGCTGGCCTGGGTAGTCGAGCTTGCGGGCCGGGATCGTAGCCTCCAGCTCGGGGTCGAGGATCACGAGATTGATCCGCAGCCGGTTGATCAGACGCGTGCGCTCGTTTACGAGCACTTCGCGGTGATCGCACAGCAGCCGGATCTCCACGGCGTCCTCGTCGAGAAACGCCACCGGGAAACGCCCGATGCCCTCACGCAGAACGGCTCGGGCGATCGCCCTGGCGTCGATCTGGTCGGACTTCCCTGGCTCGCGTTCGCCGCGACGTGAGGCGCCCATCAGCTTCGGCGCGACGCGGATCACGCGCTCGCCGGCGCTGATGAGCGCGTTCTCGAGGTGGTGGGAGAGGTCGCGGCAGTCCTCGATCGCCCACACGATCTCGGTGTCGAGCTCGTGTGCCCATCGCAGCGCGTCGAGATGACCCTGCTCCTTCGCAGGGATTGCCTTCTCGCCGAGGAGCTGCCCGGTGTTCGCGTTGACGGCCGCGAGGGCGTGGGTGCTCTTGTGGACATCCGCTCCGATCACAATCATCCAGCACGTCCCTTCGATCGATGGGTTCGGTGAAGTGGACCTCTGGCGGACAGGCCTTCCTGGGGGCGGTTGCCACGCTCCTATTAGGTCACGCCAAAGGTCCCGGGTGGTGGCGGACGACACAACGAGCGTTCGGTCAGGCCCCCGATCAGACGGGGCATGCGGCGACGAACCGATCGCGCCACATCGGCGTGGCCGACGGACACGACGATCAACACGTCTATATCGCTGGCTGAATCGTGCTCACGCCGCGCGAGGCTCCCCAGGACGCATCCTGCACGAGCCTCGGGCACAGCTCGTGCAGAGGAGACCGCCTTGGTCGCGACGTCGATTAGACCGGCCATTAGCTCAAGCGTACGCACGACGGACGACGGCTTCAACGCATCCGACAAACCGCCTCACAGGGCGGGAGGCCGCGCTCCTGGCGAGCTGGGCTCGAAGGTCTGTCCTAGTCCTCGGCGAGGTCCGCGTCGGGGAGCTCGAGTTCGGCGAGCTCCTCGGCGAAGCCGGGGTCGGTGCCGCCCGCGCCGATCTTCTCCAGCGAGGCGAGGTCGGCGTCGAACTCCTGACCGTAGCCGCCGCCCAGGCCGTCGCCGGCGAGCCCCAGCTCGGCGGCGATCTCGTCCTGGTCGAGCAGGCCGACGTCGTCGATCGCACGCGGCAGCGGTTCGGAGGGCTCGATCTCGATCCGCCGGTAGCGCTTCAGGCCCGTGGCGGCGGGGATGAGCTTGCCGATGATGACGTTCTCCTTGAGGCCGTTGAGGCGATCGATCTTGCCTTCCAGGGCGGCGTCCGTGAGCACCTTGGTGGTCTCCTGGAAGGAGGCCGCCGACAGGAACGAGTCGGTGTTGAGCGACGCCTTGGTGATGCCGAGGATGATGTCCTCGAACTGGGCCGACTCGCCGCCGTCCTGGGCGACCGCCTCGTTGGCCTTGGCGAACTCGAAGCGGTTGACGAACTGCCCGGGCAGGTAGTCGGTGTCGCCCTTCTGGTCGACCCGCACCTTTTTGAGCATCTGGCGGACGATCAGCTCGATGTGCTTGTCGTTGATGTCCACGCCCTGGGACTTGTAGACCTCCTGGACCTCCTTGACGAGGTACACCTCGGTCTCGGTGCGCCCACGGATGGCCAGCAGCTCGTGCGGGTACACCGAGCCCTCGTTGAGCTGCTTGCCGGCTTTGATCTTCTCCGCGTCGGACACGAACAGCCGCGTGCGCCTGGGGAAGGCGTGGCGGTGCTCGTCGCCGGCGTCGTCGGTGATGACCACGGTGAGCGCTTTGTCGGTCTCCTCGATCGACACCGTGCCGTCCTGCTCGGCGATTTTCGCCAGGCCCTTGGGACGGCGCGCCTCGAACAGCTCGACCACGCGCGGCAGGCCGTGCGTGATGTCCGCGCCGGCCACGCCGCCGGTGTGGAACGTGCGCATGGTCAACTGCGTGCCGGGCTCGCCGATGGACTGGGCGGCGACGATGCCGACGGCGTCCCCGATCTGGGCGAGCGCCCCGGTGGCCATCGCGCGCCCGTAGCACGCCTGGCACACGCCGCTGGGCGCCTCGCACTTGAGCACGGAGCGCACGGGGACGGTCACCTCGACGCCCTTCTCGTGGTCGTCGGCGAACGCCTGGACGATGTCCTCGAGCTCGGCCCGGCCGATTTCGGTGCCCTGCTCGGCGAGCATGCGCCCGCGCTTGGTGGTGACGTCGAGCGCGGCGATGCGCCCGACGAGCCCGTCGTTGGGGTCACCGCCGGGCTTGAACGCGGCCATCTCGATGTACTCCTCGGTGCCGCAGTCGGCCTCGCGGATGATCACGTCCTGGGCGACGTCCACGAGACGGCGGGTGAGGTAGCCCGAGTCGGCGGTCCGCAGGGCGGTGTCGGCGAGCCCCTTGCGGGCGCCGTGGGTGGAGATGAAGTACTCGAGCACCGACAGGCCCTCCATGAAGTTGGCCTTGATCGGGCGCTCGATGATTTCACCCTTCGGGTTGGCCATCAGGCCGCGCATGCCGGCGAGCTGGCGGATCTGCTTGAACGAGCCACGGGCACCCGAGTTGGCCATCATGAAGATGGGGTTGAGCACGTCGAGGTTCTCGATCATCGCCTCGGCCACCTCGTCGGTGGCCGCGTTCCACTGCTCGACGACCGCCTCGTGGCGCTCCTCCTGGGTGATCAGCCCGTCGTCGTACTGGCTGGTGATGTCGCCCACGATCTTGTCGAAGCGGTCGAGGATCGACTGCTTGGAGGGCGGCACCACGACGTCGTTCTTGGAGATGGTTATGCCGGCCTGGGTGGCGTACTTGAAGCCGAGGTCCTTGAACGCGTCGAGCACGAGCGAGATGGTGGTCGCGCCGTAGGACTGCACGAGCAGGTCGATCAGACGCGTGGTGTCGCGCTTCTTCATCGACTGGTTGACGAACACGTACTTGGACGGGTCGAACTCGTCTCCCAGCGCCTCCGCGAGGGCGCGCTCGATGCGGTCGTTGTAGATGATCCGCCCGATCGTCGTGAGCACGTGGCCGCCCTCGCGGCCGTACGCGCGGAACTCGGCGATGTCGTGGAGCTTGACCACGCCCGCCTCGTAGGACAGTTCGGCCTCCTGCGCGGTGCGGAACACGTGCGGGCGCGGCTCGTAGGTGGCCCGGTCGATCTTCGCGAGCTCCTCCGCCTCGGGCCCGTAGGTGAGGTAGTAGGCGCCCAGGATCATGTCCTGCGTGGGCGTCGCCAGGGGCGCGCCGTGGGCGGGGGACAGGATGTTGTTGGAGGAGAGCATGAGGATGCGGGCCTCCGCCTGGGCCTCGGCTGAGAGCGGCAGGTGCACGGCCATCTGGTCGCCGTCGAAGTCGGCGTTGAAGGCGTGGCAGACGAGCGGGTGGACCTGGATGGCCTTGCCCTCGACGAGCAGCGGCTCGAACGCCTGGATGCCGAGACGGTGGAGCGTGGGCGCGCGGTTCAGCAGCACGGGGTGCTCGTGGATGACCTCCTCGAGCACGTCCCACACCTCGGCGATCATCGAGTCGACCATCTTCTTGGCGGCCTTGATGTTCTGCGCGGACTTGCGCTCGACGAGGCGGGCCATGATGAACGGCTTGAACAGCTCGAGGGCCATGATCTTCGGCAGCCCGCACTGGTGCAGCTTCAGGTAGGGCCCGGCGACGATCACCGAGCGCCCGGAGTAGTCCACGCGCTTGCCCAGCAGGTTCTGGCGGAAGCGCCCCTGCTTGCCCTTGAGCATGTCCGACAGGCTCTTCAGCGGACGGTTGCCGGGCCCGGTGACGGGACGCCCGCGACGGCCGTTGTCGAACAGCGCGTCCACGGCCTCCTGGAGCATGCGCTTCTCGTTGTTGACGATGATCTCCGGCGCGCCGAGGTCGAGCAGCCGCTTGAGGCGGTTGTTGCGGTTGATGACGCGGCGGTAGAGGTCGTTGAGGTCGGAGGTGGCGAAGCGCCCACCGTCCAGCTGCACCATCGGGCGCAGCTCGGGCGGGATCACGGGCACGGCGTCGAGCACCATCATCTCGGGCTTGTTGCCCGACTGGATGAACGCGGAGACGACCTTCAGGCGCTTGACCGCGCGCGCCTGCTTCTGGCCTTTGCCGGTCTTCACCTGGTCCTCGAGCTCGAGCCGTTCGGCCTCCAGGTCGACCTGCTGGAGCAGGTCCCGGATGGCCTCGGCGCCCATGCCGCCGCGGAAGTACTCGCCGAAGCCGTAGGGCGAGCCGAAACGCTCCTTGAGCTCACGGAAGGTGGTCTCGTCGTGCTCGATCTGCTTGGGCTCCATCGTCTTGAACAGCTCCCACACCGTGCGCATCCGCTCGGCGGCGTCCTCGATGTAGGCCTCGGTGTCGGCGATGTCGGCCTCGAAGGTCTTGGTCAGTTCCTTGAGGTGTTTGTCGCGATCCTCGTCTGACAGTTTGGCGAGGTTGATGTCGAGCGAGTCCGCCCACAGGTGGTCTTCGTCGTTGAAGTTGGTCTGTTTGCCGTTCTGCAGGTACTTCTCCCGGCGGGCCAGCGACTCGCGCAGTTCGAGCACGCGCTCCTCGCGCTCGGCGGCGTAGGCGTCGAGGACCTTGTTGACCTCCTTCTCCAGGGAGTCAACGTCCTTGGCGCGCGCCTCGTCGTCCACCCACGTGACGATCGAGGCGGCGAAGTACAAGACCTTCTCGAGTTCCTTGGGCGCCATGTCCAGCAGGTAGCCGATGCGGCTGGGCACGCCCTTGAAGAACCAGATGTGGCTGACGGGGGCGGCCAGGTCGACGTGGCCCATGCGCTCGCGGCGGACCTTCGAGCGCGTGACCTCCACGCCGCAGCGCTCGCACACGATGCCCTTGTAGCGCACGCGCTTGTACTTGCCGCAGTAGCACTCCCAGTCCTTGGTGGGGCCGAAGATGCGCTCGCAGAAGAGGCCGTCCTTCTCGGGCTTGAGGGTGCGGTAGTTGATGGTCTCCGGCTTGGTGACCTCACCGGAACTCCAACTACGGATCTGCTTTGACGAGGCAAGGCTGATCTCTATCGCATCAAAATTATTTATGTCGATCACGTGTGGGTCCTTCTGGCTGGTGTGTGAACGGGTTCTTCGGGCTGGTGGATCGCGGCTGTGTGGGTGGCTGGGATCACTACTCGACGGGTTCCTCGCTGGCTAGGCTCTCCAGGTCGATCTCCTCCGGTGTGTCGACGTCGATCAGCTCCTCCACGGCGAGCGGGTCGTCGTCGTCCTCGTCCTCTGCGCCGTCCGCCTCGCCGGCGGCCTCGGTGCTCGCCTCGCCCTCCGCCGCAGGCGCCTCCGCGGCGCCGTCGGCGGCGAGGGCGCGGACGCCTGAGAGGTCGATGCCGAGCTCCTCGGCCGCACGCAGCAGGTCGTCGTCCTCGTCGCGCATCTCCGTGCGCTGGCCCTCCTCGGAGACGACGTTGACGTCGAGCGCCAGCGACTGCATCTCCTTGAGGAGCACCTTGAAGGACTCGGGGATGGACGGCTCGGCGATGTTCTCGCCCTTGACGATCGCCTCGTAGGCCTTGACGCGCCCGACGGTGTCGTCGGACTTGATGGTGAGCATCTCCTGCAGGGTGTAGGCGGCGCCGAACGCCTCCAGCGCCCACACCTCCATCTCGCCGAAGCGCTGGCCGCCGAACTGCGCCTTGCCGCCCAGCGGCTGCTGGGTGACGAGCGAGTAGGGGCCGGTGGAGCGAGCGTGGATCTTGTCGTTGACGAGGTGCAGGAGCTTGAGGATGTACATGTAGCCCACGGTCACCTGTTCCTCGAACGGCTCCCCGGTGCGCCCGTTGAACAGGGTCATCTTGCCGGAGGCCTGCTCGCCCACCCGTCGGGACTTGTCGATGTCCATGCGGATGCGACCCTCGTGGGCGTCCTGCCACTTGACGAGGGCGTTGTCCACGTCTTGGACGGTCGCGCCGTCGAACACGGGCGTGGACACGTACACCCGGCGCTTGCCGTCGGCCGCGTCGGCCTCCTTGTAGGCGTCGGTGCCGTCGTCGTACCAGCCCTGGGCGGCTGCCCAGCCGAGGTGCGTCTCGAGGATCTGCCCGACGTTCATGCGCGAGGGCACGCCGAGCGGGTTGAGGATCACGTCCACGGGCGTGCCGTCCTCGAGGAACGGCATGTCCTGCTGGTTGACGATCTTCGAGATCACACCCTTGTTGCCGTGACGGCCGGCGAGCTTGTCGCCCTCGGAGATCTTGCGCTTCTTGGCCACGAACACGCGCACCAGGTCGTTGACCCCCGGCGGCAGGTCATCGCCCGCGTCGCGGCTGAACGTCTTCACGTCGATCACCACGCCGCCCTCGCCGTGGGGCACCTTCAACGAGGTGTCGCGCACCTCGCGGGCCTTCTCCTTGAAGATCGCCCGGATCAGCTTCTCCTCGGCGGTCAGCTCGGTCTCGCCCTTGGGGGTGACCTTGCCGACGAGCAGGTCGCCGGAGATGACCTCGGCGCCCACACGCACGATGCCGCGGTCGTCGAGGTTGCGCAGCGACTCCTCCGAGCGGTTGGGGATGTCGCGGGTGATCTCCTCCTCGCCGAGCTTGGTGGTGCGGGCGTCGATCTCGTACTCCTCGATGTGGATCGAGGTGAGCTCGTCGTCCTGGACGAGACGCTTGGAGAGGATGATGGCGTCCTCGAAGTTGTAGCCCTCCCAGGACATGAACGCGACCATCAGGTTCTTGCCGAGGGCCATCTCCCCCTTGTCGGTGGAGGAGCCGTCGGCGAGCACGTCGCCGGCCTTGACCTTCTGGCCGGTGCCGACGAGCGGCTTGTGGTGGATCAGCGTGCCCTGGTTGGAGCGCATGAACTTCTGCAGCTCGTACTCGTCCTTGCTGCCGTCGTTGCCGGCGACGACGATCTGGTCGGCGTCGACGTAGTCGACGGTGCCGGCGCTCCTGGCGAGCAGCACATCACCGGTGTCGAGCGCCGCGCGGCGCTCCATGCCGGTGCCAACGAGAGGGGCGTCGGCCTTCAGCAGCGGCACCGCCTGGCGCTGCATGTTCGAGCCCATCAGCGCGCGGTTGGCGTCGTCGTGCTCGAGGAACGGGATCATGGCCGTGGCCACCGACCAGATCTGCTCGGGCGAGACGTCGATCAGATCGACGTCTTTGGGACCCACCGTCACGTACTGGCCGGCCTGGGTGCGGCAGAGGATCTCCGAGCCCTTGAGCTTGCCGGTCTTGGCGTCCACCGGCGTGTTCGCCTGGGCGATCAGCAGCTCCTCTTCCTGGGTGGCGTCGAGGTGCTCGACTTTGTCGGTCACCACGCCCTCCTTGACCACCCGGTAGGGCGTGGTCACGAAGCCGTACTCGGAGACCTCCGCGAACGAGGACAGCGAGCCGATCAGGCCGATGTTGGGACCCTCAGGGGTCTCGATCGGGCACATGCGCCCGTAGTGGGTGGGGTGCACGTCGCGGACCTCGATCGGGGCGCGCTCGCGCGTGAGCCCGCCGGCGCCCAGCGCGGACAGGCGGCGCCGGTGGGTGAGCCCGGCGAGGGAGTTGGTCTGGTCCATGAACTGCGAGAGCTGGGAGGAGCCGAAGAACTCCTTGAGCGCTGCCACGACGGGACGGATGTTGATGATCGTCTGCGGGGTGATGGTGTCGGCGTCCTCGGTGGTGAGGCGCTCGCGCACGACCCGCTCCATGCGGTAGAGGCCGATGCGGAAGGCCTCCTGGATGAGCTCGCCGACGGTACGCAGACGGCGGTTGCCGAAGTGCTCGTACTCGTCGAGGTGCTCGGCGACGGGCTCGCGCGGCATGCTGGTCGCCTCCGCGGCGTAGTCCTTGATCTCTGTCTCCGGGTCCTCGGGCAGGCCGAGGCGCTTGGGCAGCGAGACCAGCTCGCGGACGAGCGCGAGGATGTCGTCGTGGGTGAGCGTGCGCGTGTCGATGTCCACGTCCAGACCGAGACGTGAGTTGAGCTTGTAGCGCCCGACGCGCGTGAGGTCGTAGCGCTTGGCGTCGAAGAACAGCTGGTTGAGCAGCGCCTTGGCGTTGTCCACGCTCGGCGGCTCCCCCGGGCGCTGCTTCTTGAACAGCTCGATCAGGGCGCCCTCTTCGGTGCGCGTGGCCTCGGTGTCGGACTCGATCGTGTTGCGGATGTACAGCGAGTCGTCGAACAGGCGCAGGATCTCCTCGTCGGAGGCGTAGCCCATGGCGCGCAGCAGCACCGTCACCGGAAGCTTGCGCTTGCGATCAATGCGGACGTACACCTTGCCCTTCTTGTCGATCTCCAGCTCCAGCCACGAGCCGCGGGCGGGCATCAGGTTGGCGATGAACACCTGCTTCTCGCGGTCCTTCGGTTCCATCAGGTAGGCCCCCGGCGAGCGCACCAACTGGGTGACGACCACGCGCTCGGTGCCGTTGATGACGAACGTGCCCCGCTCGGTCATCCACGGGAAGTCGCCCATGAACACCGACTGCTCGCGGATCTCGCCCGTCTCGCGGTTGATGAACGCGACCGTGACGGTCAGCGGCCGGGCGTATGTCAAATCCTTCTCGCGGCACTGGGCGAGCGAGGCGACGGGCTCGTCGAATGAGAACTCGCCGAACTGCACGGCCAGGTTGCCGGTGTAGTCCTCGATGGGCGAGATGTCGTCGATCGTCTCGCGCAGACCGCCGTGCTTGGGATCTGTCAGCCACGCAAACGAGCGGCGCTGGATGTCGATCAGGTTCGGTACGTCAACGGTCTTCTGGAGACGCGCGAAGGTCCGACGCGTCCGGAGAGCATCTGCAGCAGCCAAGAAATGACTCCTTCGGAGGGCGATACGCGGGCAGAGGAGGTGCGCCGAGGCGCGACCAGCAAAGATAGCACAGACTATCGACGCCCTGAAGGGCTGCCAGTGCTCACGGACCCCGCCCTCGACATCCGCGTATGTGGCGCGGCGTCACGTGCTGCTTCGGACGGCTGCGACTATCGACTAGCAGCCGGGCAGTCTACCGGAAAATGGGCGATTGTGAGCAAAACTTAAAGGCGACCGACCCGGCGCCTATCGTGCCCAACAGTTCGAATGCTCAGGGTCCTGCCCCGAATCTTGCGGTACTGCGTCGTGGCGAGCGCCTTCCCGTTCCTGCTTGCCAGTGGCGCAACGGCAGCGAGCAAATACACGATCACGAGCATGAGCCAAATCCAGCCCGCGGTGCTGGCCGAGCTGAGAATCCCAGGCCCGCGGGGCCCGGAAGGACCTCAGGGACCGCGAGGACCGACCGGCGCCACGGGGCCGCGTGGGCGTGCCGGGGCGACCGGGGCGACCGGGGCGACCGGGGCGACCGGGGCGACCGGGGCGACCGGGGCGACCGGGGCGACGGGAGCAACTGGACCGGCGGGAGCACACGGCGCGACAGGACCGGCGGGTCCGGAAGGCGCGGCTGGCGCGCAGGGGCAGCCGGGACCGGCGGGAGCGCGAGGCGCGACAGGACCGCCGGGGCACGAAGTGCCGCGATGCAAGGCCGCGGCGAGCCGACCGGGACAGCCGCAACCCGCCAATGCTGAATGCGCCCGCCTGCCGACAAGCGCGGAACGGGACACGGCCGATTGGACAAAAGTCGCGGCCATTGTCGCGGGCGCGGCGCTGCTTGGTGCGCTGCTAGGAATCCTCGAGAACCGCCGCAGGGCACGCCAGCGCCTCACCTATGACTGGGTCGAGCGCATCGGCGACCTCGGCCTCATCGAGCATCAGGCCGTGATGTCGTCTTTCCTGCGCGGTGGAATGCAGCCGCCCGGTGTGTCAGACGCGGACTGGGTTGCCATGCACCAGCAGGCGGACATACCTATGCGCCAGGCGACGTGGGACCACCTGAGCGCGTCGTCGAAGCCTGAGGATCGCAAGACGGTCCTTCAGATTGTCGCCTACCCGAACATGCTCGAGGCGCTCGCGGGGATGTACAACAAACGACTGCTGAACAGCGGCATCGTAAGGACGCACGTAAAGAGCCCAGCCAGTTCGTTCACGGAGCGCGGACACTGGTGGATCGAACAGCTCACGGCGGAAGACCCCAAGAGCTTCAGCGAACTCAAGAAGATGCTCAAAGAGCTGTAATCGCGCAAGCAGTCGCCAGCACCGCCGCCTGCGCCGGCGCGCGGCCGGCCTACGGCGCAGGCACCGCCGCAGGCCCCGCAAGGAAGCCAGCGGCCCTAGCGAGTCAGGGCTGCGCGGCGCGCTTTACATCAAGTGCCAGGAACCGGATCCATATTCGTAGTGTATCTCGGCAGCAGAGGGAATCCGGTGTCGATCCGGGCGAACGCCTGCACGTCCCGCGCTCCAGCGGATCACCGCACCCAGCCAGGCGTAGCGCTACTTGAGCTCCACCCCCGCCCCGGCCTCCTCCAATTCCTGCTTGAGCTTGTCGGCCTCCTCGCGCTCGATGCCCTCCTTGACCGGCTTGGGGGCCTCGTCGACGAGGGCCTTGGCCTCTTTGAGCCCGAGGCCGGTGGCCGCGCGAACGACCTTGATGACCTGGATCTTCTTGTCGCCTGCGGAGGCGAGGATGACGTTGACGGTGCTGCTCACTTCTTCCTCGCCGCCGGCGTCCCCACCGCCACCGCCCGCGGGAGCGGCCACGGGTGCGGCGACCGCGGCAGCGGACACCCCGAACTCCTCCTCGAGCGCCTTGATGCGCTCGGCGAGCTCGAGCACGGAAATGCCCTTGAGCTCCTCGATCCAATCCTGTGTGCTTGTGGCCATGATGCGTCAGTCCTCCTTGGTGGGATTCGTCTCGGCGTCCTCGGGCTGACCCTCAGCCGAGACGTCCGCGTGGTTGTCGTCTGCTTGCGCCGGCTCGTCCTGCACCGGCTCAGTCTCGTGCTGCGATGGCGGCCCGGCGGCCGTATCCTCGGCGAGCGCCACCTCGTCCGGAAGCTCCTCGGCCGCGGGCTCCGCCTCGGCCTCTCCCGCGGGAGCGTCCTCGGCGACGGGCGCCTCGGCCGTGGTGCCCACCGCTGCCTCTGCCGCTGCCTCCGGAGCATCGTCCGCCGTGGCAGCTCCCGCAGGAGGTGACTCATTCGCGGCGAGAGCCGCGGAGGAGTCACCGGATGCGGGGGCCTCACCGGCGGGGATCTCCCCGGACTCCTTCTTGGCGTGCACCTGCCCGAGGGCGACGGCGACCCCGCTGAGGAGCGCGTTCAGGGTGCGCACGAGCCCGGAGACGGGCGAGGCGACCACCCCGACGAGCTGGCCGTAGAGCACTTCGCGGGAGGGCAGGCGGGAGAGCGAGCGGATCTGCTCGACGTCGAGCGTGGAGCCTTCCATGAGCCCGCCCTTGAAGGGGAGCAGCTGTGTTGCCCGCCCGTAGTCGGCGACGGCCTTGGCGGCGGTGGCGACGTCGCCGCGAACGAACGTGAGGGCGGTGGGCCCGGAGAGGAACTCCTTGAGGGTGTCGGCGCCGACCTGGTCGGCGGCGCGTTCGGTGAGCGAGTTCTTGACCACCTTGAAGGTGGCGTCGGATTCGCGCAGCTTGGCGCGCAGCTCGGCCACCTGGGCGACGGTGATGCCGCGGTAGTCGACGGCGAAGATCGCCTCGGACTCGTCTATCTGGGTGGCGATCTCGGCGATCGCCACGGCCTTCTGGTCTCGGTTCATGGGGCTCCTGTCCCGGACTTGCGCGCCGCGCGCCGATGCTCGATCGGTGGCGCCGCCGGGGGTCTTTGGTGGCCTGTCGGTGAAGAACGCTAGGCGGCGATGGTAGCCGCGGGCGCCTCCTCGAGGATTTCACGTGTCTTGGACGAGTCCACCTTCACGCCCGGCCCCATGGTGGAGGAGAGGGTGATCGAGCGCAGGTAGCGGCCTTTGGCGGCGGACGGTTTCGCGCGGACCATCTCTTCGATGACGGCGGCGTAGTTCTCGAGCAGCTTGCGCTCGTCGAAGGAGAGCTTGCCGATGGCGAGGTGGACGATGGCGGTGCGGTCGGTGCGGTACTCGATCTTGCCGGCCTTGGACTCCTCGACGGCCTTGCGCACGTCCATGGTGACGGTGCCCACTTTCGGGTTGGGCATCTTGCCGGAGGGGCCGAGGATGCGCCCGAGCTGGCCCACGACGGACATCATGTCGGGCGTGGCGATGGCCACGTCGAAGTCGTCGAAGCCCTCCTGGATCTGCTTGGCGAGGTCCTGACCGCCGACGAAGTCGGCGCCGGCCTCCTCGGCCTCCTTGGCCTTGTCGCCCTGGGCGAACACGGCGATCTTGACGTCCTTGCCGAGCCCGTTGGGCAGGGCGATGGTGCCGCGCAGCTGCTCGTCGGCGTGACGGACGTTGAGCCCGGTGCGGATGTGCACCTCGACCGTCTCGTCGAACTTGGCGCTGCCGAGGCTGCGCACCAGGGCGACGGCCTCGGCGGGCTGGTATTCGTGGTCGCGGTCGACCTTGGCGAGGCGCTCGGCGAAGCCTTTCCCGTGCCCGCTCATGACGTCACGTCCACGCCCATCGAGCGGGCTGTCCCGGCGATGATCTTGGCGGCCTGGTTGACGTCGTGGGCGTTGAGGTCGTCGAGCTTGCGCTCGGCGATCGCCCGCAGCTGCTCCTGGGTGATGGTGCCGACCTTCACGCGGTTGGGCTCGCCCGAGCCCTTGGAGATTTTGATGGCCTGGCGGATGAGCACGGCGGCGGGCGGGGTCTTGGTGACGAACGTGAACGAGCGGTCCTCGTACACGGTGATGACCACCGGGATGACCGTCCCTGTTTCGCTCTGGGTCTGCGCGTTGAACGCCTTGCAGAACTCCATGATGTTGATGCCGTGCTGCCCCAGCGCGGGACCAACCGGCGGCGCGGGACTCGCCTGCCCGGCATTCGCCTGCAGCTTGATCGTCGTGAGGACCTTCTTGGCCATGTCTCGTCTTCTGTCTCTGGTGGGGGGTTGAGCTTATTGGGAACTACGCGGCTGAGCGGTTCGAGGACCAAGCGAGACAAGGACGCAGTGAGCGAAGTGTGCTCCGCACACGAGCGATCGAGGACGCCGTCTCGCGCCGGTCATCGGGCCGCTCAGAGCTTCTTTACTTGGTCGAATTGCACTTCCACGGGAGTCTCCCGCCCGAAGATTGATACCAGCACCTTGAGCCTCGCGGCGTCCTCGTTGATCTCGGAGATCTCCCCGGAGAAGTCTGACAGCGGCCCGGAGACGACCTTGACGGACTCGCCGATGGCGAACTGGGCGCGGGCGCGGGTGGCGGTGGCCACCTCCTTGTGGAGCAGGCGATCGACCTCGACCTGGGTCAGCGGCACGGGCTCCTGCGAGGCGCCGACGAAGCCGGTGACGCCGGGGGTGCCCTTGACGACGCCCCAGGAGTCCTCGTTGAGCTCCATGTTCACGAGTACGTACCCGGGCATGGTGCGCTTCTCCTTGAGCACCTTCTGGTTGTTCTCCATCTCGGTTACCGACTCGGTGGGGACGACCACGGAGCGCACCGCCCGCTCCTGTCCGAGCGACACGACGCGGTGCTCGAGGTTGTGCTTGACCTTGTTCTCGTGACCCGAGTAGGTGTTGACGACGTACCAGCGAAACATTCAAAGGCTCCTGAAGGGTGGTGCGGAAGAGAGATCTGACGCTCGAGGATCAAGCCATCGGGCGTCAGAGGATGAATTCGACGATTTCTTTGGCCACGGTGTCGGCCACGCCCAGGTATACGCCGGCGATGGTGACGAACCCGAGCACGACGGCCGTGGCCTGGGTGACCTGACGACGGTCGGGCCACTGTACGCGCTGGAGCTCAGCCCAGCTTGCACCGAGGAAGCCGATGGCGCGGTTGCCGCCGCGCAGAGGCGCGCCGGACGGGCGTCTGGCCTCGTGCCCACCATCTCCGCCGCCACCGCCGCGGCCGCCGCCACCCCCGGTGCCCCCAGCGCCGCCGCCACCGGGTCCGGATGGCTCCTGGAGCGCGTCCTCGGCCTCGTCCTCGGCCTCGATTTCTTCCTCGGAGAGGTGGTCGGGGGCGTCTGCGATGGGGTCTGGCGCGTCGGTGACGGGGTCTGGCGCGACGACGCCGCCGGCGCCCCGCACGATGGCGGCGTCGAACTCGTCCTCGCTGCCGACGTGCTCGAGGGCGCCGGGCAGGTCGGCCCGCTCGATGGTGCCGGGCGCGTGGGCGCGCCCGTTGACGTGGTCGGGCTCCTCGGGTGCGGTCGCCTGGGCGCCGGGAGCGGCGCCGTCGGCGCTGGCCCGGGCGGTGCGCCGGGCGACGGCGGCACTGCGATCGCGGCGTTGCTTTGCACGTTTGCGGTCACGGGCCACGCGAGCACTCCCGAGCTAGCGGGTCTCCTTGTGGCTGGTGTGCGAGCGACACCAGCGGCAGTACTTGCGCAGGGTGATGCGGTCGGGGTTGTTGCGCTTGCTCTTGTTGGTCTGGTAGTTGCGACGCTTGCACTCCTCGCAGGCGAGGGTGACAGCGATTCGGACATCTCCGCGGGCCATGGCGTAAATCCCTGCGTGGTGGTTGACAGCTAGCGAATCCGGGCGAAGAAAAACCCCGCCCAGGCGCGAGGTGCAAGCAGTCTAGCGCGCTTTTGGTCTGATGAACCCGCCCGCCCACCAGCGGCGGCAGGGACATGAACGCACAGCTCGAACACCTTGACGTCGCGGGCGTGCCCCGCGAAGCTCGGGCCACCGGCCCCCACCCACAGAAGGAGACACCGCGATGCATCTGCCTGAGCCGATCCCGGCGAGCGCACACGACGAGTCGTTTGCGGGCGTCACGTACCACATCCGCGGAGAGCTGGTGCCCGAGCTGCAGATCGAGATAGGGGGCCAGGCGGTGATGTTCGAGCACCACGTGCTGCTGTGGAAGGAGACCCAGCTGAACATCGAGCTGAAGAAGCTGCCCGGGGGGATCAAGCGGAAGATCGCGGGCATGGAGTTCTTCGTGACGCGCACGTCGGGCGCGGGACGGATCGCGTTCTCGCGGGACTCGCCCGGCCAGTGCGTGCCTATGCACCTCAGCCAGGGCGAAGGCCTGGACGTGCGCGAGCACCAGTTCGTGGCGGCCACGGACAACCTGGACTACAGCTTCGAGCGGATCCAGGGGGTGCGCAACATGGTGCTGGGCGGGTCGGGCTTCTTCATGGACAAGTTCCGGGCCACCGGCGGCGACGCGCTGGTGTGGCTGCACGGCCACGGGAACGTGTTCCTGGTGAGCCTGGACGAGGGCGAGCAGCTGGACGTGGAGGCGGCGGCGTGGCTGTACAAGGACCCGACGGTGAAGATGGAGGCGGTGACCATGGGGCTGAAGACGGGGTTGATGGGCGGCGGGGGCAAGCTCACGTGGAACCGCTTCACGGGCCCCGGGCGCCTGGCCATCCAGACGATGTTCATCTCGCCGGCGGAGAGCGAGGAAGCGAACAGCGGCAACGCCCAGGCGGCCACCGCGGGCGGTCTCGCGGGCGCGTTGATCGGCGGCCTCACGCGCGGCTGACCGCCTGTCTTTGATTTTTATGAGGGCCGGCTCCGCCGGCCTGGAGCGGGTCGCGGGTGGCGTGGGCTACTCGTACAGCGTGAGCGCCGCCAGGATCACGTACAGGGCCACGAGCGCCCAGCCCTCGAATTCCGCTGCCTCGCCGTCGCCGGCGACCTGCCAGAGGGCGAGGGCGGTGAGCACGAACGCGCCGATGTACACGGGGGCGAGGGCGAACGTGAGCGTGGTGGGCAGCGCGAAGGACACGAGCACGAGCAGCGGGAACAGGAACGCGGCGATCTGGGCGACCGAGTTTTTGACCACGGAGATGGCCAGGTCCGAGCGGCGTTTGTAGGCCAGGTTCAACCCGGCGACGTTCTCCACGGCGTTGCCGGCGATGGCCACGATCACCAGCCCCGCGAACGCCTGGGAGATGTGCAGGATGCCGATCGCCGGCTCCAGGGCGCTGACGAACCATTCGGACACGAACGCCGACGCCCCGCCGGCGACGATCAGCAGCGTGAGGGTCAACCCCAGCGCCAGTCGCGGCCCGGGCGAGGGGCCGTTCGCCGCCGGGGTCGAGGACTTCCCAGGGCTCGCTGTCGGCGCGACCTCGGCGATCCCCGCGATGTCTGCTGTGCCGCCGGCGCCCGTGGCGTCCGCCGGTCCACCGGGCTCACCGTCCGTGCCACGCTCGCCGTCCGTGCCGGGCAGGGTGTCCATGCCGGGCACGGTGTCCGAGCGCAGGTACGGCACGACCCAAGCCAGGTACACGATCAGCAGGCATACCGCTCCGATCGCGGAGATCGTCTTCACGTGGTGGCTGGCGGGGTCGTGGGCGGCGAGCGACAGGCCGAGCAGCACGATGATGAAGGTGGTGACCTGGAGCAGCGTGGCCGTGTCCATGGGCAGGCGCTTGGAGAAGCGCATCAGCCCGTCCGGGGCGCGGCGGGCGCCCACCACGATCACGAGCCCGAGCACGAGCAGGGCGTTGGCGAACACCGAGCCGATGATGGCCGTCTGCGCGACCACCAGCTCGGCCTTTTTGAGCGCGAAGATGACCACGAACAGCTCGGGCAGGTTGCCGAGCGTGGACTGGAGCATGCCGGTCACACCCGGGCCGAAGCGCTCGCCGAGCTGCTCGGTGGCGAACGACACGATCCACGCCAGTCCCGCCAGCGCGAAGGTCGCGAGGGCGAAGCGGGGCACGGGCGCCCAGTGGCCGTAGTTGGCGACCCCGGCGAGGGCCGTGAGCACCGCGACCAGCAGCAGGAACAGGCGCTCGAGTGCAGTCAGGCCGGCCATCGCGCGACCGCGACAATAGCCTCCCCCTGCGACGCCTCCCCACGGGAGCTAACCTCGATCGGGATGCGCCTCGCCACCTTCCTCCCTCCCGACTCTGAGACGCCCCGTGCGGGCGAGGTGCGCGAGGACGGGGGCGAGCTGCGCGTGTACGGGTACGCCCTGGAGGAGCTCACGGTGCGCGAGCGCCTGGCCGACCTCGACGAGGGGGCGCCCGTGGAGAGCGCCTCGTGGGCCCTCGAGGAGGTGACGCTGCTGGCGCCGGTGCCGGAGCCGAGGGCGATCTTCGGGATCGGGCTGAACTACGCCGACCACGTCCACGAGACCGGCGGCCAGGCGCCCGATCGGCCCCTGGTGTTCATGAAGCTGCCCTCCTCGGCCGCGCCCCCGGGCGGGCCCGTGCACTGTCCGGCGGTGATCACCCGGCTGGACTACGAGGGCGAGCTGGCGGTGGTCATGGGGCCGGGCCGCGCGGTGGCGGGGTACGCGGTGGCCAACGACCTCACCGCCCGCGACCTGCAGGGCCGCGAGCCGCAGTGGACGCGGGCGAAGGGCGCCGACGGCTTCTGCCCGTACGGGCCGTGGATCACCACCGCCGAGGAGGTCCCCGATCCCCACGCGCTGGCGCTCCGCACGTGGGTCAACGGGGAGCTCCGCCAGGACTCCAACACCTCCAACCTGATCTTCTCGGTGCCCGAGCTGATCGAGTTCATCTCCGAGACGTGCACACTCCAAGCGGGCGACGTGATCCTCACGGGCACCCCCGCGGGGGTGGGCATGGGCCGCAAGCCGCCGGCGTTCCTCGCCCCGGACGACGTGGTGCGCATCGAGATCGAGCGCCTCGGCGCGATCGAGCACATGGTCGCCTGACGCGCCCGCGGCGCGTGCGTCCCGCGATCCCGCCCCCGGCCGGCATTGCCGGCCCTCTCAAAAAGCAGTCCTCCAGGCAGAGGTCCGCGAGGCGCTCAGTGACTCTCGAGCACCCGGTCCACGAGGCCGTACTCGAGCGCCTGCTGGGCGTTGAAGAAGCGGTCGCGCTCCATGTCCCTGCGCACCTCCTCCTTCGGCCTGCCGGTGTGCTCGGCGTAGATCTCGTCGATCCGCTCGCGCACTTTCAGGATCTCCCGCGCGTGGATCTCGATGTCCGTGGACTGCCCTTCGAAGCCCGCCGAGGGCTGGTGGATGAGGATCCGCGAGTTGGGCAGCGACGCCCGCTTGCCCTTGGTGCCCCCCGCCAGCAGCAGCGAGCCCATGGACATGGCCACGCCCACGCACATGGTGGCCACGTCCGGCTTGATGAAGTTCATCGTGTCGTAGATCGCCAGGCCCGAGTAGATGCTCCCGCCGGGCGAGTTGATGTACAGCGAGATGTCCTTCTCCGGGTCCTCGCTCTCCAGGTGCAGCAGCTGCGCCACCACCAGGTTGGCGATCTGGTCGTCGATGGGCGTGCCCAGGAAGATGATCCGCTCGTTGAGCAGCCGCGAGTAGATGTCGAACTCGCGTTCGCCACGGGCGGTGCGCTCGATGACCATCGGGATCAGCGGCATGGGCCCACCCTAGCGATCGGCGCGCGGGCTCCGGCCGGTGTGTATGTCGTCTTCGACATTCTGTATGACTATAGTTGTACAGAATGTCGCGGCCGGACAGTGCGGCGCGCGCCGCCCTCACGGCGCCATCTCACGGCGCCATACTTCACTGAGATTTACGCTCCGTGTGCATGGCGTTTAGAGGGCCCGGGCACACTTCCTCTCTCGAATCGTCGCCGCCGCGGTCTCCGTAGGAGCCGCGGCGGCGGACCTTCGCCCCACGACATCATGCGCATCATCCACACCCCGCGACCGTTCAAGCGCAAGCTCCTGCTCGCCCTGGCCGCGTGCGCGGTGCTCGCCGGAGCGACCACCGCCGTGGTGATGGCCGCACAGCCGAGCTTCCCGCGCCAGATCGGCGGCCGCCCACGCCCACCGGGGTGGTGGCCTGCTGGCGAGTGCCGCCGGCTACCTGGGCGTGACCCCCGCGCAGCTTCGCAGCGAGTTGCGCTCCGGCAGGTCCCTCGCGGAGATCGCCAACGCCACCACCGGCAAGTCCGCCGCGGGCCTGATCGCGGCCGTGGAGGCCGCCCAGCACGCCAAGCTCGCGGCCCTCGCCGCCAGCGTGCCCGCGCGGGTGACCGCGGAGGTGAACGCGCCGCGCCATCGCAACCGCCGCCTGGCCGCCGCCGGCTATCTGGGTATCGGCGCCGCCCAGGTGCGCTCCGAGCTGCGCTCCGGTCACACGCTCGCCCAGCTCGCCGCGGCGAGCCCCGGCAGGTCGCAGGCGGGGCTGGTGGAAGCGCTCGTGGCCGCCCGCAAGACGGCCCTCGCGGCCGAGGTCACCGCCGGCGCCATCACCCAGGCCCAGGCGAACGCCATCGCCGGCAGGCTCGCCCGCCGCGTCAGCGCCCAGGTCACGCGTGTGCACCACACGCATGCGCATACGAGCCGCGCGGGCGCGAGCGTCAGCGGCACCTAGGACCCGCGGGAGCGCCGCCCCCTCGCGGCCCTCACGCCAGCCCCCCGCGCCCGCTCACAGGTTGATCGACTGCATCCCCTGCGGGTCGTAGCGCTCGCCGCTGGCCACCGGGACCGTGTCGGCGATGTGCATGACCTCCTCGTCGCTCAGGTGGATCTCCGCTGCGGCCAGGTTCTCCTCCAGGTATGACACGCGCTTGGTGCCGGGGATGGGGACGATGTGCTCGCCGCGGTGCAGCACCCACGCGAGCGCGAGCTGCCCGGGCGTCACCTGCCTCTCGGCGGCCAGCTCGCGCACGCGACCGACGAGCTTCTGGTTCTCGCTCAGGTTCTGGCCGGTGAAGCGCGGCCCGTAGCGACGGAAGTCCCCCTCCTCGAGCTCCTCCGGGGAGCTGAAGCGCCCGGACAGGAAGCCCCGCCCGAGCGGCGAGTAGGCCACCAGGGCGATGCCCAGCTCCTCGAGGGTGGGGAGGATCTCCGCCTCCACGTCGCGGGTCCACAGCGAGTACTCCGTCTGGACGGCCGTGACCGGATGCACGGCGTGGGCGCGGCGGATGGTCTCGGCGCTCGCCTCCGACAGCCCTATGTGGCGAACCTTGCCGGCGGCCACCAGCTCGGCCATCGCCCCCACCGTGTCCTCGATCGGCGTCCTGGGGTCCACGCGGTGCTGGTAGTACAGGTCGATGTGCTCCACACCCAGGCGCTGCAGCGACGCGTCGCACGCCGAGGCCACGTAGTCGGGGCTGCCGTTGACCGAGCGCCGGAACGGCTCGCCGGGACCCCCCGCCTCGATCTTGATGCCGAACTTGGTCGCCAGGAACGCCTGCTCGCGGCGGTCTTTGATGGCGCGGCCCACCAGCCGCTCGTTGGTGTGGGGCCCGTACATGTCGGAGGTGTCAAGGAAGTTGCACCCGAGCTCCAGCGCGCGGTGGATCGTCCGCTGGGCCTCCTGTTCGTCGGCTGCGCCGTAGAACGCCGACATGCCCATGCAGCCGAGGCCGATCGCCGAGACCTCGGGACCGTGGGGTCCGAGCGTGCGCTTGTTCATGTGTCCCTCCAGTCGGGCGATGGTCGGTGGGTTCTCATAGGTGGATCCAGACATAATGGCAACCGCAGTGTTCCCGCTGAACCTTCCCAACCTCCTGACCGTGCTGCGCATCATGCTCGTGCCCGCGCTGGTGGTGGCGCTGCTGGGCAACACGCCCGGCGGCGACGTGCTCGCGGCGATCGTGTTCGCGCTGGCCTCGCTCACCGACTTCGTCGACGGCTACCTGGCCCGGGCGCGCGAGGAGATCACCACCTTCGGCAAGCTCATGGACCCGCTCGCCGACAAGCTGCTGATCGTCGCCGCGCTCATCTCGCTCGTCTCCCTGCACCGCCTGCCGGCGTGGGTGGCGATGGTGATCATCACGCGCGAGCTCGCCGTCACGGTGCTGCGCCTCGGCGCCACCCAGGCGGGCGTGGTGATGTCGGCCAGCATGTTCGGCAAGGTCAAGACGTGTCTGCAGATCGCCGCCATCCTCGCGATCATCGCCGTGCCCGGCCAGCCCGCGTGGGTGTCCGCGCTGCTGTACGTGGCGGTGGCCGTCACGGTGCTCTCCGGCCTGGACTACTTCTTCGGCGTGCGCCGCCGCATGCAGCAGGCCCAGGCCTAGCTGCCGACGCCAACAGGCCCAGGACCTAATTGCCAACGCCGACGTTCAGCCACTCCTCGAGCGTCGTGTGGTGGGCGACGGGGGCACCCGATGCCAGCTCCGCCCGCAGCTCCGAGAGCAGGCCGTGGCGTTCGGCCACAACGTTGTGCTGGTGGATCGTCTCGAGGTTCTCCTGGCGCGCCCACACGAAGCTCGCGCCGTCGAGCTCGGTGAACCTCCGGGCGACGCCGGCGAGCATCTCGCGCACGCAGTCCTCGACGAACCGCGGCCGCCGGTGGGCCTTCTCCACCACCTCCACCTCGTCGGAGCGCTTCATCAGCTCGTAGATCTCCGAGGACATGCTCGCCTCGGCGATCTCCAGCAGGGTGGCGGCCTCGATCTCCACCTCACAGCCCTCCACGCAGCCGATGTGCAGGGTGGCCAGCCCGCGCTGGTTGTGGGTCGCCACCGGAACGCTCTCCATGATCCGCTCGATCTGCGCCGGTGAGAACTCCTGCTCGGTGAGGCGCCCGCGCGCCCGCGCCGCCACCAGCTCCTGCGCGCAGGGACACGCGGTGATGCCGGTGGCGGACACCCCGACCGTGCCGCGGGTGCCGTGCTCGAAGGCCACCGCCCGCCCGTGCAGGGTGTAGATCTCCTGCGTCTGCACGCCCGACACGGGGGCCCGCTTGTGCTCGGGATAGCGCGCCGCGATCGTCACCTCCGCGCGCTCCGCCCGCTGGCGTGCGCGCACCAGCTCGGCGATGTGCCGGGCGAGCGTCTCCGCACGAAACGGCGACTCGCTGAGCACCACCTCGCCGATCGCCTCGTTGACCACCTCGTCGAAGCGGGACATGTGGGCGCCCTTCTGGTCGTGGCCGAGGTCCACGAAGCAGTCGAGCCTGGCGAGGAACAGCTCGTCGTGGATGCGCACGACCTTCTCCACGCCGCTCACCCCCACGCGCGAGAGCCCCACCGGGATTCCCGGCTCGCGTGCCTGGACGTCGTCGCCGGCGCCCGTGGTCGGAGACAGCGTTGAGGTCGGCCGTGTCGCCTGCACCACGGCCAAGCCTAGCGCGGCCCCACTCACCCCCGGCGCCACCGGATACCCGATGGCGACCGACAGCCGGATCCCCCGGCCCGCCGATTCTGGTATCACTCCGGGCTCAACTCATCGAGCTATGGGAGGGCGTAGCCGGAGGTCTGGGGAGGTCGGAGCGGGACACCGCGCCGATGAGGGTCGTATGGGGACGTTTGGAGGCGAGTTGAGCGAGAGGGTTGAGGGTCTGTTCACAGCCACGGACACAGCGGTGGCCGAGCTGGACGAGCTGCAGGGCATCATCGCCGAGTCCCACGAGCGTGGGTTCTTGGCGGCGGACACATTGGCGGCCGCGGTGGAGGAGGCGGAGCTCTCCAGCCAGCAGGCCCAGGACGTGCTCTCCTATCTGGAGGAGCACGGGATCGAGTTGCTGGCCGCCGGCGAGGTGGCGGGCGAGCTGCACGCAGGCACGGGCGCGGCCAGCCAGCCCCCGGGGGCGGTCCAGGACGAGCGCCTGCGCGAGCACGCGCTGGTGGGCGTGGGCGCGGGCGTGCGCGACGATGGCGAGGAACGCGTGCGCGACGCCGGCACCCGTCTGGAGGAGCTCACCCTGAAGGGCACTGCCAGCCGCCCGGAGCCCGAGCTGGCGGTCGAGCCGAGCCTCGACTCGCTGCGCCTGTACCTGCGCTCGATCGGGCGCGTGCCGCTGCTGAGCGCCGAAGAGGAGGTGGCGCTGGCGAAGCGCATCGAGCGCGGCGACATCGCCGCCAAGCAGCACATGGTGGAGGCCAACCTGCGCCTCGTGGTGTCCATCGCCAAGGGCTACGTGGGCCGCGGCCTCACGCTGCTCGACCTGATCCAGGAGGGCTCGCTGGGGCTGATCCGGGCGGTCGAGAAGTTCGACTACCGCCGCGGCTACAAGTTCTCGACGTACGCCACGTGGTGGATCCGCCAGGCGGTCACCCGCTCGCTGGCCGACAAGGGCCGCACGATCCGCATACCGGTGCACATGGTGGAGCGGCTGAACAAGCTCGCGTACGCCGAACGGCGTTTGATCCAGCAGCTAGGGCGCGACCCCTTGCCGGGAGAGCTGGCGAGCGAGCTCGAATGCTCCGTGCGCGAGGTGCGCGACATCATTCGCATCGCCCAGCAGCCGATCTCGCTGGAGAAACCGGTGGGCGAGGAGGATGACTCGGCGCTGGCGGACTTCGTCGAGGACGTGTCCGCGGCGTCGCCCTTCGAGATCGCCTCCGAGGCCCTGCGCCGCGAGAACGTCTCCCGTGTGCTCGCCTCGTTGCCGCGCCGCGAGCGCGAGGTGATCGAGATGCGCTACGGCATCGTCGGCGGGCGCTCGCGCACGCTCGAGGAGGTCGGCCGCGCGTTCAACATCACCCGCGAGCGCGTCCGCCAGATCGAGAACCGGACATTGAAAAAGCTGCAGACGATGCCCGAAGCCCAGCATCTGCGCGAGGCGTCCTAGACCAGCGCCGCTGAGCACCCGCGGCGAGCGGCCCGGCTCGCCCTCCACGTTCTAAACTCTCCCACCCCCCGGCGGGGTTCCCGAGCGGTCAAAGGGGACGCGCTGTAAACGCGTTGGCTCTGCCTTCGAAGGTTCGAATCCTTCCCCCGCCATGACGTCCGTGCCGGTGCTGATCTCGCCGCTCAGCGGTCGTATGCGCCACCACGCGGCTTGACGGCCGTCACCACGATCACGCTGGCCTCTTGGTCCAGGCGGATGATGGCTCGCCAGTCACCGATGCGCAGACGCCACTCGCCTCGCCTGCCCTTGAGACTCCGCACGTCTCCGACGGGTAGGCGCTCGATCGCGGTGAGGATGCGCTCTCGTTCGTTGCGAGGGAGCTTGCGCAGGGCCTTCGCCGCCGCGGGCGCAATAACCGCATCCCACGACGGCAGTTCAGGCGCCAGGTTCGGACTCCGCGCGCAACTCGGCTACGTTGATCGCCTCGCCCCGCCGATAGGCCGCCCAGCCCTCATCGGACGCCTCTCGGTCCTCCCCGGTGTAGGGCTCATCGTCAACGGGTGCTGCCTCCAGGGCCGCGACCATTGGGTCCTTGGCGCGGGTCAGCAGGACCCCAGCGGCGTCCACGCTCTCCTCCGGAAGCTCATCCACAAGGCGATGCAGCTCGGCTCGCGTCATGCCCTAAACGTAGCATCGAGGCCCGAGCCCGAACAGACGGTCGAACGCCGCGATCGCAGCCAGCCGCGGCGTCACGCCGCCGGTCGCAGGACCGCCAGCGGCGCCATCTCAGCGGCACCCGCCGGCGCGAGCTCGGCGCTGGAGGCCAGCAGGGCGTCGCTCACCTGCGGCCAGGGCACACCGGGGCGGCTCAGGTAGTAGCCCTGTATCAGGGGCACCCCCAGGCGGCGTAGCACGAGCAGCTCCTCCCTGGTCTCGATGCCCTCCGCGATCAGCAGCCCGCCGACCTGCTCGGAGTAGCCGGCCAGCGCCGCCACCAGCGCGGCGCGCTCGCCGTCGCCGTCGGCGTCGATGCCGCTCACCAGCGAGCGGTCGAGCTTCAGGTAGCTGGGGTGCACGGTGGTGATCTGGCGCAGGCCCGAGTAGCCGGCGCCCATGTCGTCGACGGCCAGGCGCGCGCCCCGTGCGCGCAGCGGCTCGATCGCATTGGCCAGCTCCATGTCGCCGTGCACGAGCGTCTCCTCGGTGATCTCGATGATCAGCCCGGACAGATCGTCGGGCAGGCGGGCGCCGGCCTGCTCGAGCATCGCCATCGTCGCCTCCTCCAGCAGCACGGGCGCCGATAGGTTGATCGACACGCTCGTGGCGGCCGGGCGCTCGGCGAGCAGCTCGAGCCCGGCCCGCAGGCAGGCCCGCTCCAGCTCGGAGCGCTGGCCGAGCTCCTGGGCGACCGAGAACCAGTGCAGCGGGCTGCCCTCCATGCCCGGCTGGGCGAAGCGCGCGAGCGCCTCATAGGCGTGCACCGAGCCGCTGCGCACGTCCACGATCGGCTGGACGACCATCGACAGCCCCTCGCCGGCGATCAGGCGGGCGAACGCGTCGCGGGTACGGGCGGCCTCCTCGACGCTGAGCCCGGGGAAGCTCGCCGCCGGCGCTCGCCGCCGCATCGCCCGCGGGTGACTCGCCGCGGTCGGACATGCGCGCGGCGATGTCCCCGGCGAGCAGCAGCGTCTCCGCGCTGTCAGCCTGCAGGCGCGCCTGCTTGAGCAGTTCGTTGAGCTCGCGGGTGAGCCTGCCGATCGTCAGCAGGAGCCCGATGGTGGCGACGCACAGCGCGGCGTACTCGGCGCTCAGCGAGCCGTAGCGCACGATCGGCAGCGCCAGCGAGGCGAGGATGATGGCGCGCCCGAACCAGTGGGCGCGCCCACCGCGCGCGAGCACGCCGCAGGCGACCGCCACCAGCCACAGCAGGTCGGGCGTGTTCACACGCTGGCTGGCGAGGCCCACGATCAACATCCCGGCCGTGGCTGAGATCGACTCCTCGACCACCAGCCAGCGCGAGCGGGGCGCCCTCAGCTGGACGAGCGAGGTCAGCGCGATCAGCGCGAAGCCCGCCATGCCGAACGCCGGGTGCATCAGCAGGTGGGGCTGGAAGAGGAGCAGCGCCACGCCAATGACGCCCATGGCCACCCGCGTCCACGCGGGAGTGCGACGAGCGCGCAGGGCCTCGTCATCCCGCTCGATCGGGATCCTCTCGAACAGGCTCATCGCGTCCTGCTTCGGCCTGGGCGCAGGGCTGCTTGAAGGCTGGAGGCGCTTTCTCGCTACTCGTCGGGTGCGCCCGCGAGCGCCTGGCGGGGTGGCTGGCGCTCGACGAGCGCCGCGTGTGCGGCGTGGGCGGGCACGCCGAGCTGCATGCCGACGCGACGCAACAGCTCGAGCAACTGCTCGACCTCGGCCGCGCTGAGCGTGGCGCACAGGTCGCGCTCGAGCCCGGCAGCCAGCACGACGGCACGGCCGAGCAGCTCACGCCCGGCGTCGGTCAGGTGGAGAGCCCGCGTACGCCGGTCGAGCGGGTTGAGCCGGCGTTCGAGCAGCCCCCGCGCCTCGAGCGCGTCCACGAACGCGACCATGCGGCTGGGCGGGATCTGCAGGCGCCCGCCGATCGCCTGCTGGGACTGTCCCTCGGCGGCCCCCACGGCCCGCAGCAGGGCGAACTCCCGCGGTTCGAGCTCCAGCGGGGCGAGGATCTGGTGAAAGCGCCGGCCGACGGCGTAGCCGATCGAGGAGACGGTGAAGCCGACCGCCTGGAAGGGCGTGCTGGCGAGGATCGAGGGCGAGGCATCCGCGTCGGCGCACGGGGAGAGGCGTTCGGGGCCCGGGGTCGGGTGGCCATCGCCGCTAGTGTCGAGGTTCGCGCCCCCCGCATCCCCCTCCACGGGTTTCGTCGCTGTCCTCTCGCTGTTCACGAATAGATCATATCCCTGCGGAAGGATTTATGGTATAGATCGTTCTGCACGGAATAATTCCTAGCCGAATGAATGGCGGCGTATGGCTGCCGGGCAGGCCGCAGCGATGAGTTTCAAGCGCGGGGCCGGTCCAGTTGTCGTTCGTGTCGGATCTGGTTCGGCGCCGTCCAGCGGCGCGGAAAGGAGACTTCTCAAATGACATCGCTCACCCGCTGGGTCCTGGCCCACAAGCGCATCATCGTGGCAGTCTGGGTGGTGCTCACCCTGGTGGGCGCGGCGTCCGCCGGCTCGGCCACCAAAGCGCTCAAGCAGAAGTTCTCGGTTCCGGGCAAGGAAGGCTTCCAGACCAACCAGGAGATCCGCAGCAACTTCCACGGCACCGGCGGCAACGGCGCGCCCCTGCTCGCGGTGGTGAGGCTGCCGGCGGGCACCTCGGTGGACTCGCCGACGGTGCTCGCGCAGCTGCGGAGCGTGGAATCGCGGCTCGAGCGCACGCTGCCGGGGACCCGCCTGGCGGGCTACGCGAGCACGGGCAGCGCCGCCTTCCTGTCGCGTGACCGCCACACGACGTTCGTGATCGCCTACCCGCCACCGGAAGCGGCCAATGCCTTCGAAGCCAATCCCGAAGCAGCCAAACACGCGAGTGCGGCGCTCGCGGGGACGACCGTGGCGGGCGCACCGGTGCACCTCACCGGGTATGACGCGCTGTCGGTCCAGAGCGGCGGCGGCAAGGGCCCTGGCGTGCTGCTCGAGGCGATGCTCGGGGGCGTCGGGGCACTGCTGGTGCTGGCGTTCGTTTTCGGCTCGTTCCTGGCGGTCGTGCCGCTGATGATGGCCGTGGCGGCGATTCTCACCACGTTCCTGGTGGTGTGGGGCCTGACCACCTTCACGGAAGTGTCGCCGATCGTCCAGTTCCTGATCGCGCTCATCGGTCTCGGCGTGTCGATCGACTACTCGCTGCTGGTGGTGGTGCGCTGGCGCGAGGAGCGCTCGCGCGGACTCACCGACGAGCAGGCGATCGAACGCGCCATGCAGACCGCCGGGCGCGCCGTGGTGTTCAGCGGCACGACGGTCGCCATCGGCCTGTTCGCGCTGATCGCCCTACCCGTCCCGTTCCTGCGCTCGGTCGGCTACGGCGGCATGCTCATCCCGCTGATCAGCGTGATCGTGGCGCTCACCTTGCTGCCGGTGGTGCTGAGCAAGCTCGGCCCGCGCCTGGACTGGCCGCACATCCGCGACGACGCCAAAGCCAGCCGCGCGTGGACCGGGTGGGCGAACCTGGTGGTGCGCAGGCGCTGGGTGGCGGCGGTGGGCGCGGCCCTGGTGCTGGCGGCGCTGGTGCTCGCGGCCACCAACCTCCAGTTGGGCACCTCCAACGTGAACACGATCGCCAAGGAAGGCGACGCCAAGCAGGGCCTGGTGCAGCTCGAGCGCGCGGGCATCGGCTCCGGCGTGCTGGTGCCGGCCGAGGTGCTCGTGGGCGACTCCGCCCAGCTTCCCCGCACACGTGGCGCAGGCGCTGGCGGCGCTCCCGGGCGTGCACGGCGCGGTCGCTCCGCGGCTGGTGCAGTGGCGGCACGCGGGATTGGCGGTGGTGGACGAGTTCCCGACCCCTGACGCCTCCACGGCCGCCGGACGGGCGACGCTCACGCTCGTGCAGTCGACCTCGCGCGCGCTCGGGCCTGATGTGAGCGTGGGCGGGATCGGCGCCCAGAACAAGGACTTCATCGAAGCCGTGTACGGGAACTTCCCGCTGATGATCGCGCTGATCGCGGCGATCACGTTCGTGCTGCTCGCACGGGCGTTCCGCTCGCTGGTGCTGCCGCTGAAGGCGGTGATCCTGAACGTCATCAGCGTGGCCGCCGCGTGGGGGGTGCTGGAGCTCGTGTGGCAGGCGGGCCACGGCTCGAGCCTGATCTGGGGGATCTCGGCGACGGGGTCGATCACCGCGTGGATCCCGCTGATGGTGTTCGCCTTCCTGTTCGGGCTGTCGATGGACTACGAGGTGTTCATCCTCGCCCGCATGCGCGAGGAATACGACGCCACCGGGGCGACCGACACGGCCGTCATACGCGGCATCGCGCGCACGGGACGGCTGGTGACGAGCGCGGCGCTGATCCTGTTCCTGGCGTTCGTGTCGCTGGCGTCTGGGCCGGAGACGGAAATCAAAGTGCTGGCCACGGGTCTCGCGGCGGGCATCCTGCTGGACGCGACGATCATCCGGGCGCTGCTGGTGCCGGCGGTGGTGTCGCTGTTCGGGCGCTGGAACTGGTGGCTGCCGCGGATGCCCGCGCGGCTGCTGCGCGTGCAGCCCTCGCCCCTGCCGCGCATGGCGACCGATCTGGAGGGATCGTGATGGCCGCCGCCACGCCCACCCCTGCCCGCTAGGCCGAGCTGTGCCCTCGAGCGCCGCGCCAGCGGGCCCGCACGAGCGCTTCAGGCGCTCTGCAGGCGCCCGGCGAGCTCGGCGGCGTCGGGGGTGCTGAGGAGCACCCGGCGCAGCTTGCCGCCGCCACCCACCGCGAACGACAGGGCGGGCACGCCGCGGCGCACGACGAACACTTCGTCCAGACGTATGGTGCGGGCGACGAAGTACAGCCACGGCACGCGCAGGCCCACTTTGACGCCCGCCCTCATGGCCTCGCGGACGGGTTCCGCGACCACGCGCACGTCGCTGACGTCGGCGCGCGCCACGCGCACGTCGCGCAGAAGCCCGAGCGCCTTCTGCCACGGCGCGAGCCGCACTTCGACCCACTCCTCGGTGAGGACCACGCGCACAGGCGACAGGGTAACCGCGAAGAAACGCACACGGCGAGCGACCGTTCGGGTAGAACTGACAGGAGCGCGCATATGGACGCGGCGCGGGATGGCCGGCGCTCGAGCGGGCTCGACGACAACCGAGCAGCCAGAAGGGAGTACCGATCATGGAGTCCTCCGCGGTCCCAACCAGAGTCCTCGTCGTTGCCCACAAGACGGCCGCGACCCAACCCCTGCTCGACGCGGTCAGAGCGCGCTCGGCGCGCGGACCATGCACGTTCACGCTGCTCGTCCCGAACGCCGCCCACGGCCTGCACAGGGTGGTCAACGCGGAGGACCAGGGCGCGGGCGAAACGCAGGGTGTGCTGGATGTGGCGCTGCCGAAGCTGAGCGAGGCCGCCGGCGGCGCGGTGGAGGGAATCGTCGGCGATCCGGACCCGGTGGCGGCGGTGCACGACGCGATCAACCTGCGCGGATTCGACGAGATCATCATCTCGACGCTGCCCACGCACGTATCGCGGTGGCTGCGGCTCGACCTCCCGAGCAAGGTCTCCGGCATGGGCCTGCCCGTGACCACGATCACGCCGGCCGACGACGAGTAGTAGCCCCAGCGAAGCTCCCCTGCCTGCACGCCGCGATCAACCGCCGTCCGGCCGCCGCCGCTCGCACGGCCACGTGCTCAGAGTTGTCATTAGCTACTCTGATTGTTTCTATTCTCGGCGCAGCCGTCTGCAGAACCCTGACTGGCAGGTAGCTATCTGGGGGAAGCGGGGGCTGACTGATAGCGAGCTATCAAAGACAGTTGTCTGTGGAACTTTCGTCTGCGCAGCGCGAGAGTTGGAACGATGGAAACTGTCCGTAGGCAATTTGCCGCCAACCTCCGACAGTACCGCGATCGGGCGGGCCTCTCCCAAGAGGCGTTGGCCGACCTCTGCGACCTGCACCGCACGGAGATCAGCCTGCTCGAGCGCTGCAAGCGCTCGCCCCGGCTGGAGACGATCGTGATCCTCTCCCGCGGCCTCGAGCTGACCTCGCCGAGCGACCTGCTCGAGGGCATCACCTGAGCAGCACGAAGTCACGCCGCTGCGGTTAGCTCCTGTCCCTGCGCCTTGGCGGCCTCCTCGTGGTTGGGCTCGGAGCTGCCGCGGCCTGGGAGCGGTGGCAGCGCGAGCTTGCCGATCTTTCGCACGACGCTGCCGAACTGCCTGTGCAGCGGGCCGGTGTTGTAGGGGATGCGGTAACGCTCCGTGATCTCGCTGACCTCGGTCGATATCTCGGCGTAGCGGTGAGCGGGAAGATCCGGAAACAGGTGGTGCTCGATCTGGAAGCTGAGGTTGCCCGCGAGGATGTGGAACAGCTTGCCGCCAGTCAGGTTGGCCGAGCCGAGCAGGCTGACGGTAGTACCACTCTCCGCGGGTCTCGTTCTCGGCCTGCTCCTCGGTGAACTGCTGGGTCCCATCGGGGAAGTGGCCGCAGAAGATGATCGTGAACGACCACAGGTTGCGGGCGAGGTTCGCGCTCGCGTCTCCGGCGAGCACGAATGGCAGCGATGGTCCGGACAGCAGCGGGAACAGCAGGTAGTCCTTGAGCGTCTGGCCACGCACCTTGCGCCAGATGTCTCCCAGCATTCCCCGCTTCTCGGCCAAGGTCGTCTCGCCGGCGGCGAGCCGCTCGGCTTCGAGGTCGTGCAGCGCGACGCCGTACTGGAAGAAGATCGCCAGCAGCGCCGCGTAGAGCGGGTTGCCGAGGTAGTACGGATGCCACCGCTCCTCCTCGGACATGCGCAGGATCCCGTAGCCGATGTCGCGGTCCTTGCCGACGATGTTCGTGTGGGTGTGGTGCATGTAGTTGTGGGAGTGGCGCCACTGGTCGCCCGGGCAGGCGGTGTCCCACTCGAAGGTCTTGCCGTTCAGGCGCGGATCCTTCATCCAGTCGTATTGCCCGTGCATCACGTTGTGCCCGATCTCCATGTTGTCGAGGATCTTCGACAGCGACAGGGCGGCGGTGCCGCCGATCCAGGCCGGCGGCAGGAATCCGAGCAGCAGCAGCGCGCGGCCGGCGACCTCCAGTCCACGCTGGGTGCGGATGACCTTGTTGATGTAGTCCGCGTCGCGCTCGCCGAGATCCGCGACGACGCGCGCGCGGATGGCGTCGAGCTCCTGTCCGAACGCCTCGAGCTGCTCGGGCGTGAGACTGGGTGCTGGGGTGGACATGACTGGCTCCTTCTCGATGATGGGGTTCATAGGTCGAGCGCGACGTCGCCGACCGGCACGGACACGCAGATCCGGATCTGCTCGTCTCTGGCGGTCGAGATCTCGCCCGTGATGATGTTTCGCACGGTGCCGGCGGTCTTGTGGCAGCTACACGTGTTGCAGATGCCCATGCGGCATCCGTGGTCGGGGGTGAGCCCGGCGTCCTCCGCCTGCTCGAGCAGCGGCAGGCCGCTGTTGGCTGCCTCGCGTCCGCTGGCGGCGAAGCTGACCAAGCCTTCTGCGCCGTCGGTGTCGAAGCTCAGCGGCGGCTGCGTGAACGTCTCCACCGCCGGCTCCGAGAGACCGTCCTGCGTCCAGACGGCACGGACCGCGTCGATCAGCGTCGGCGGGCCGCAAACGAAGGTCGCGGCGTCCGCGTGCTCGGAGATGACAGCCCCCAGGTGCTCACGGCGGAAGCGACCGCCGAGCGGCAGGCGTCGCCCACGCGTGAACCCGCGGGCGACACGGACTCCATCATGGCGGTCGACGAGCCGATCGAGCTCGGCGCCGTAGAGCGCGAGCGCGGACGAGCGCGCGTAGTTGAGGAACCCGATCTCGCCCGCGAAGCCCTCGTCGCAGAGGGTGCGCAGCATGGCCATCACCGGCGTGATGCCGCTGCCGCCGCTGATCAGCAGCACGCGCTCGGGCCGCGGGTCTGGCAGCACGAAGTCGCCCTCCGCCTGGGTCAGGCCAACGATCATCCCCGGCCGCGCGTGGTCACGCAGGTAGCGCGAGACCTTGCCCTCGGGGTGGGTCGAGACGGTCAGCTCGAGGACGCCACCGGCAGCGTGCTGGGAGCCGGCGGGAGAGTACGGCCTGGTCTCGCGGACTCCGTCGATCTCCACGCTGAGACCGACGAACTGGCCGGCGCGCAGGCCGCGCCAGGTCTCGTTTGGGCGGAGCCGGAGCGTGACGCTCTTGGGCGTCTGACGGCGGACGGCCGTCACCTCGGCGCGCACCTGGTGCTTCACGAGCAGCGGCCGGACGAGCTCGAGGTAGCGGTCAACGCCATGCGGATACGCGAGCGCGTCGAGCAGGCTCGAGCGGAGCACAAGGCGGCCAACGCGACGGGGCGAGGCCACGGAAGGCAAGCTATCGACCAGCCTCAGTGGGTGCACACATGTTCACATAGTACACTTACCCACGGAGCAGGGATCGATACACATTTTGGCCTAATTAGTTCGTGAACGTGAACACTCGTACACCTGGGGGCGCCGCGCGTCAAGAACGCAAGCTGCTTACGCGCCAGGCGCTCCTCGACGCAGCGCTCGAGCTGCTGGAGGAGCAGAGCTTCTCCAGCCTCAGCCTGCGTCAGGTGACGCGCGCCGCGGGCATCGTCCCGACGGCCTTCTACCGCCACTTCGACGACATGGAGGAGCTCGGTCTCGTCCTGATCGACGAGTCCTTCCGGACGCTACGGGCGATGATCCGCGCGGCGCGCGCGGACCCGCGGACCAACGAGCACATGATCCGCAACTCGGTCGAGCTCCTGGTCGGCTACGTGCACGAGCACGACACCCACTTCCGCTTCATCGCGCGCGAGCGCTTCGGCGGCGTCGCCGCGTTGCGACAGGCGATCCACGTCGAGATCCGCCTCTTCGCGAGCGACCTCGCGACCGACCTCGCGCGCCTGCCCTACCTCGAGCGCTGGAGCACCGAGGATCTCCAGCTACTGGCCGGACTGATGGTCAACGCGATGGTCTCCACCGCAGAGGCGATCCTGGACGCGCCGCCGAAGGACCCCACCGCGGAGGCCGAGATCATCACGACCGCTGTACGCCAGCTGCGAATGATCACGCTGGGCGTGCCCCAGTGGCGCAGCCCAGGGGCGCAGCCGCTACCGCCAGCCACCAGCCGACGTGCCGCGGCGCCGCGCTCATAGAGCGCGGCATGCGGGCGTCGCCACCCGGGCCGGATCTCATTCGCCGACCTCTTGCTGCATTGTTTCTGACTTGCCCCAGAAGGCCAGAAAAAATTGCCCCAATCTTTAGGCCCTCGAAAAACAGCTTGGTTATGCGGTTTTTGGGCAAGCCGACGCGGGGACTCGAACCCCGGACCCCCTCCTTACCATGGAGGTGCTCTACCAGCTGAGCTACGTCGGCGCGGAGCCCGAATCCTAGCGTGATCGCGAAGTCGGCCGGTGCGTACGCCTGGTGTGCAGCTACCATCCGTGCGGCGAGCTTTCGCCATATGCGCAGCGAGGTTTCGCCATATGCGCAAAAAGCTTTGACCATATGCGCAGAACTGGAGGCCTGTTGTGACCGAGCTGGTGCCCCGCCAGACAAGAAGACTCGTGGTGGAAGCGCTCGCCGACACGCGGGTTGTGTTCGTGACGGGCGCTCGGCAGGTCGGCAAGAGCACGTTGGTCCGGGAGATCGTCGCAGGCGAGCAGCCCGCGCGGGTGGTGAGCTTCGATGACGACGGGCCCCGTGAGGCCGCTCGGCTGGACCCGGCGGGGTTCCTGGAGGGGTTTCCCGGCCCGGTTGTGATCGACGAGGTGCAGCGGGTTCCCGGGTTGCTGCTGGCGATCAAGGATCGCGTGGACCGGGACACCCGGCCGGGTCGGTTCCTGCTCACTGGCTCGGCCAATGTGTTCGCATCTCGGCGTGTGCACGAGGCGCTCACCGGCCGTATGGAGACGATCGTGTTGTGGCCGCTCGCGCAGGCCGAGACGAGGGGCTCTGATACGAACATCGTCGATCTGCTGTTCGCAGGTCTCGCTCCCGACGTGGAGGGCGCGCCGGTCGGGCGTGCGGCGTTCGCATCGATCATCGCGGCAGGTGGCTACCCGGAGGCCCTGCGGCGGCCCGGCGGCAGGCGCCGCGATCGCTGGTTTGCCAACTACATCCAGGACACGCTGGACACGGACCTGCGGGACATCAGCGACGCCCTGAAGCTGGTGGAGCTGCCGCGGCTGCTGCGGCTGATCGCAGCGCAGGCGGCGAACGAGCTTGTCTACAGGAACCTCGCCAGGAAGCTTGACCTGACCCACGAGACGGTCAAGAGCTATGTGGAGCTCCTGGAGATCGTGTTCCTCGCCAGGAGGCTCCCCGCCTGGAGGCCGGGGATCGGGACACGCGAGGTTCGAGCCCCGAAGGGCTACATAGTCGACTCGGGCTTGCTGGCGCACCTGCTCGGCGCCGACGAGCGACGCATCGGCGAGGACGACCAGATCACGGGCAAGGTGCTGGAGAACTTCGTAGCGATGGAGCTGCTGCGCCTCGCTGACTGGGCGGACACCGACACGCGCCTGTACCACTACCGGCAGGGCCGGGAAGAGATCGACCTGATCCTCGAGAGCCGAGCAGGCGACATCGCCGCGATCGAGGTCAAGGCCACCGCGACCCTGCGACCCCGAGACTACGCCGCGATCGCCAAGCTACGCGATGCGCGCGGCACCCACTTCAAGGCCGGGATCGTGGTGTACGCCGGCCAACAGACCGTCCCGCTCGGCGACAGGATGTGGGCGGTGCCAGTCAGCGGCCTGTGGGAGTAGGAGGCTCGCAGCGCGTGGCATGTCGTGACGGTCCGGCAGATCGAGCTTCCACGCCGCCGACGGCCGCAAACCGAGCGTGGATACGGCTACCCTCGTGCGGATTCGCGCGAAAAGGCCCCTAATCCGCGGACGATGGCTGGCCCTCGCCCTGCTGGCCGTGATCGTCGTCGGGCTGCCGGTTGCCGTACTCGCGAGCCGGTCGGGACCCAAAGGGCACAGTCAGGCGAGCGCCTCGAGTTGCAACGGCGCGGCGGCGCTGTGTGGGCGGCGCCTCGGCGAAGTGGTGTTCCCGGGGACCCACAACTCCTTCGCGGCCTCCACTGAGCCGGGCTGGCACTTTGCCAACCAGACCTACGGGATCACCCGCCAGCTCGACGACGGGATCCGCGCCCTGCTGCTCGACGTGCACTACGGCGTGTATGACTCGGCGAGCGGTCGCGTGCGGACCGATCTGAGCGCCGAGGGCTCAGATCGCAACAAGGTCGCCCAGCAGGTCCCCCCGAGCGCGCTGCGGCTCGCCGATCGGATCGCCGGGCGCGTCGGCGTGGGCACGTTGACGGGCACGCCGAAGCTGTACCTGTGCCACACCCTGTGCGAGCTGGGGGCCGAGCCGCTCGAGCAGGAACTGGGGGTGATCAGGCGGTTCCTGGAAGGACATCCCGACCAGGTCCTGATCGTGATCGTCGAGGACTACGTCCCGCCCGCGGCCATCGAGCAGGCGTTCGCGGGCGCGGGGCTCGGGCGCTACCTCGCCACGCTCGCGCGCGATCACCCGCCTCCGACCCTGGGGACCTTGATCGCGCAAGGGCACCGTCTCGTCGTGTTCGCCGAGGAGAAGGGCGGATCGCCCTCGTGGTACATGCCCGCGTTCTCGTTCATCCAGGACACCCCGCTGGGAGCCACACGCCCCAGCCAGTTGAGCTGCAAGCGCTACCGGGGCAAGCCGGACAGCCCGCTCCTGCTGATCAACCACTGGATCCCCCCGTTCCCGCCGAGCCTCACGCTGAACGCGAGAATCGGGCGGGCGGCGTTCCTCAGGAAGGGCATCGAGCGCTGCCTGAAGGCGCGGGACGTCAAGGGCGCGATCGTGGCCGTCAACTTCTACCAGCGCACTTCGGTGGTGAAGGTCGCCCAGGAACTCAACGACGGTCTTTAGAGTGTGTGGCGTGTCGCTCGTACGACTCGGCCGGATAGCCGCACCTGACGTGGCCGTCGCCGCCTCGTCGTGACCGCGTCCGCGTACGCCACGCTGGAGTCCGGGGAGCGCGAGGAGCGGGGCCGGGAGGCCCGCCGCGGCGCACCGCGCTCGGCCCACGGCGACTGGTCGCCGGCGCCGGATCGTCCCGATCCGGTCGCCGTGCTCACCGCCCAGGCGGCCACCCGGGTGCAGGAGCTGATCCCGATCCGCTACGGGCGCATGCTCGGCTCGCCCTTCACCTTCTACCGCGGCGCCGCCGCCGTGATGGCCGCGGACCTCGCCGCGACGCCCCACTCGGGCATCGTGGTGCAGGCCTGCGGCGACGCGCACATCTCCAACTTCGGCGGCTTTGCCGCACCGGACCGCAGGCTGATCTTCGGCCCGAACGATTTCGACGAGACGCTCCCCGGCCCGTGGGAGTGGGACGTCAAGCGGATGGCGGCCAGCGTGGAGATAGCCGGACGTGACGTCGGGCTGCCCGCCGACCGGCGGCGCTGGATCGTCAGCTCGTGCGTACGCGAGTACCGCGAGGGGATGCGCGCGTTCGCCCAGATGAGCCACCTGGACGTGTGGTACGAGCGCCTCAACGCCAGCGAACTGGTCGAGCGCTTCGGCGGCAGGCTGGGGCGCACGGGCCGGATCGTGTTCGCCAAGCCGTTCGCCACGGCGCGGCGCAAGACGAGCCTGCGGGCCGTCAAGAAGCTCACCGAGCGCGCCGACGGCCAGCTTCGCTTCCGCAGCGTGCCGCCGCTGCTCGTCCCCCTGCGCGAGCTGCTCGATCCGTCGGACGCCCGCGACCAGCGCACATGGGTCGGCGAGCTGCTGGACGAGTACGCCGCCAACCTCCCGGCCGACCACCGGTACCTGTTCGAGACCCACCGCTTCGTCGACATGGCGCGCAAGGTCGTCGGCGTCGGCAGCGTGGGCACGCGCGCGTGGGTGTTCCTGCTGGTCGGGCGCGAGGGCAGGGACCCGCTCGTGCTGCAGGCCAAGGAGGCCCGGCCCTCGGTGCTCGAGCCCTACCTCGGCGCCAGCGAGTTCGCCAACCACGGCGAGCGGGTGGTCCGTGGCCAGCAGATCTCGCAGGCCGCCAGCGACATCTTCCTCGGCTGGCAGCGCGGCGAAGGCCTCGACGGCGACAAGCACGACTTCTACGTCCGCCAGCTCTGGGACTGGAAGGCGTCGGCCGACCTGTCGACCCTCAGCGAGTCGGGGCTGCACGCCTACGCGCGCGCCTGCGGCTGGTCGCTGGCCCGCGCGCACGCCCGCTCCGGAGACCGGCTGGCGATCGCCGGGTACCTGGGCGCGGGCGGGAAGTTCGACCAGGCGATCGCGCGCTTCTCCGCGGCCTACGCCGATCAGAACGAGCACGATCACCAGCGCCTGGCCGAAGCGGTGGCCGCGGGCGAGGTCCCAGCCAAGTTCGGCGTGTGACCCCGCGCGCTCCGGCCCACGGCCGAAGCCCGCGCTAGCTGCCCCCGGCCGGCGCGCTCGGCGAGACGGTCACCAGGGCGGCGCTGCTCGGCGGCACTTCCACCGTGATCACCCCGTGCTCGTTGGGCACCCGCGGCAGGGTCGCCGGCTGGGTCCAGATGCCGTTCGCCGCCACCGCCGCGCCTCCCAGGCGCACCCCGGAGAGCGCTTCCGGGGAGGGCGCCGTCAGCGACAGGACGCTCGCGCCGTGAAAGCCGCCGCCCACGTGCAGCGCGACCGCCGCGTCGCGGTCTCCGGGCGGGTCGTCGTTGACGATCACGAAGCTCAGCGCCCCGTCCGGCGCCTGGAAGGAGCTGACGACCACGTTCGTGTGCTCGGGCGAGCTCACCGCCTCCTGGACCGGACGCTCACCGATCAGCGCCCGCGCCATCAGCAGCGCGTACCACTCGGGCTGGGCCTGCAGCGCCCCCGCCGCGGCCGCTTGGGCGCTGGGGGCGCACAGTGGCGTGTAGCCGAGGCAGTTGACGGGGTTGCCCTCGAAGTTGATCCCGGCGACCCCCAGGGTCATGGCCTTGGTCATGAAGCTCAACGCCCACAGGGCGGAGGCGAACGTATTGCTGACGCCGGGCACGCCGCCGCAGGAGACGGTGTTCGTCTCATCCATGCGGAACGACACTTCGCTCTCGTTGGCGATGAACATGTAGCGACGGAGCGATGCTTCCTCGAGTTCGCGGATCTGCGGGCTCAGCAGCCGGGGAATGCTCGGCGGGGGCCGTTCGTTGCAGCCGAGCGGATAGTGGTGTCCGGTGAGCAGCACGGGCCGCTGGTAGATCGCCTCGCCCAGCCCCCAGCTTTCATACGCACTCGACCCCGACGTATCGGGGCCGGCGAGGGGGATGCCGGGCGCGAGGGCTTCGATCGCCCCGCGATACACGGCCACCTGTTCGTCGTACTGCACGAACGTCCACGGTCGCGAGCGCAGCCCGTGCGTCGCATACGAGTTGGGCTCGTTGCCCACCTCGATCGCTTCCAGCGATTCCCCCAGCGCGGCCCTGGCGGCGGCCGCCTCCCGCGCCGCCGCCTGGGGTTCGAAGTGCCCAAATCCGAGTGTCAGCAGCACCCGCCATCCGCTCTCCCCCGCCAGGCTGGCGAGCTGGCGCAGGTTCCCCGCTTCGATCACGCTCGACGCCCACGGCGGGCGCGGGCTCGAGGGTTCGCCCCATGCGACGTCTTCGTCGGCCGTCACGCCACCGAAGCGCAACACCCCCTTGCCGAGCGAGCGCAGCAGCGTGACCAGATCGCCGCCGCCCGAGAAGCCGGCGAGCTGTGGCAGCGCCGCCACCTCGAACGAGAGACCCAGGAAGTTCTGCGGAACGGGCGCCCCCGCTTCGCCCGTTTCCACCGACACCGACAGCGGGATGGTGTTCGGCCGCGCCCGCTTCGAGCGCGGCCCCGGCTTCGGCTTCGGCGGGGGTCTCGGGCTGGCTTTGGAGGCGGGCGCCGGCCCGGCCGAGGTCCCGCCGGGCTGGGCGGCACGGGCGACTCCGAGGCAGACGAGCAGCAGGACCAGCGCCGCGCATGGCACCGCCAGCCACCGCGCCCCTCGGCGGGCGACGGCGGGGGGTCCTTGCAGGCGCCTAGAGGCGGAGCTCACCGCGAACCAATCCGACTTGAGATCCGCAGCCCCTTCGCACACGTCCCGCACCGCGTCCAGCACCGCCCGGCGACCGATCTCCACGCGTTCGTCGCGCGTCATCGACACGGGCGCTTCGTCGCCGGTGCGGGCGGTGATCTCCGGGCCGATTTTGGCGAACGACACCTCGTCACGCCGCGTGCCCAGGCGCTGCCAGAGCGTCTCGAGCGCGTCGGCCGGCGCGGTGAAGCCAGAGTGAGGCGTGATCCTGAACTGCACACGGCTAGGCTACAACAGCCCCGTGTGGCAGGCGCCGGCGAGCGCCAGGAGCTGCCCGAGGCCCCTGCTGAGCCATTGCGCCAGTTCTCAGACCCACACCTGGCGGCCCTGGCCGTACTCGCGGCGGGCGCCCCTCTGGCCGTGTGGGCGCCGCGCCATCACCCCGGCCGCTGGATGGTTCCCGCCGCACGGGCGCTTGCGCTGCTGCTGTTCGCCGGCTGGGCCGGGGAGTACCTGGCGGACGTCCTGCTCGGCACGTGGACGATCCAGTACGACCTGCCGCTGCAGCTCACCGACGCGGTGTCGGTCGTCTCGATCCTCGCGCTGTGGACACGGCGGATGGCGTTCGTCGAGCTCTGCTGGTTCTGGTCGCTGACCGCGTCGCTGCAGGCCACGCTCACGCCGGACCTGTCGAGGAGCTTTCCCAGCGTCTACTACTTCACGTACTTCACCTACCACGTCGGCGCGATCATCGCCGGCTGCTTCCTGGTGCTCGGGTGCCGCCTTTACCCCCGGACGGGCGCCGTCTGGCGCGTGTACGCGGTCACGCTCGCGTGGACCGCGATCGCGGCGCTCGCCGACCTCGTCACGGGCGGCAACTACATGTACCTGAGCGAAAAGCCGCAGCACGACTCGCTGCTCAGCCTGCTCGGCCCGTGGCCCTGGTACGTCGCCTCGACGGCCGTGCTCGCGCTGGCCATGCTGTTCGCCGTCAAGCTGCTCACCGACTGGGCGGCCAGGCGGCCGGCGGGGCTCGCGGGCGCCGCCACGAAGCCGGCTTAGCGCGAGCGCAGGCGGCGGCCCACGCGGCGCTCGCCTGAGCGCCCGGGCCGCTCACCCGAGGCGGAACTCGCCCTCGGCGACGAGCACCGCCGCGCCGCCCACCTCCACCCGCGCGATCGCAGCGGCCGTGCCGAGCGCCCGCGCGCGCAGCAGCGACGGGCGCCGCAGCTCGGCGCCCTGGCTGATCTCGATCTCCTCGCCGAAGGCGATCCTCCCGTGCCGCGCGAGGTGCACCGCCAGCGGGCCGGCGGCCGAGCCGGTCGCCGGATCCTCGGGCACGCCCTCGGCGGGGGCGAACATCCGCATCTTCCAGCGGCTGCCAGCGCCGGCGAAGCACACCACCCCCACGGGCCCGAGATCGCCGAGGGCCCGCATGTCGGGCGCCAGCCCCGCCACCGCGGCCTCGTCGGCGAGCTCCACGTACACGTACATGGGCCCGTTGTCGTAGACCTCGACCGGCAGGCCGGAGCGCTCGACGCCGAGCGCCGAGAGCACCCGCGCGTCATCCCCGTAGGGCTGCCACGACGGGATCGGCTGCTCCATCGTGCCGCGGGCCACCCCCCGCTGGTGCGCCCCCTCTCCCCCGCGCGCGAGCCGCACCGGCACGAGCGCCGCGGGCGTCTCCAGCGTCACCGTCTCCAGTCCACGCGCCCGCCCGACCACGATCGCCGTGCCGAGCACCGGGTGTCCCGCGAACGGCAGCTCCACGCTGGGCGTGAAGATGCGCACGCGCGCGTCGCCCCCGCGCTCGGCGGCGAGCACGAACACCGTCTCTGACAGGTTGAGCTCGCGCGCCAGGCGCTGCATGTCATGCTCGGGGACCGCCGCGCCGTCGGTGAACACCGCCAGCGCGTTGCCCTCGAGGGGCGTGTCGGTGAAGACGTCGAGCACCACATAGCGGTGGGCGCGTTGCGATCGCATCGCGGGTAGGCTCGCACAAGGCCGAGCGAACGAGTGGAGGGAGCCAGCATGAGCGAAGTGGTGCAGATCGAGATCGAGGACGGCGTGGCGCTGTTGACGCTCAACCGACCCGAGCGCCTGAACGCGTGGACGGCGGAGATGGAGCACGCGTACTTCGCGCTGCTCGAGCAGTGCGCAGAGGACGACCAGGTGCGCGCGATCGTGGTGACGGGCGCGGGCCGGGGCTTCTGCGCGGGCGCCGACATGCAGGAGCTGCAGGCGCTCGGCAACGGCTCAAGCGCTGCGGCGGCCGAGCCCCGCGAGCGCCTCCCGCAGAGCTTCCCGCTGTCGATCCCCAAGCCGATCATCGCCGCCGTCAACGGCGCGTGCGCGGGCATCGGCCTGGTGCAGGCGTTGATGTGCGATCTGCGCTTCGCCGCCGAGGGCGCCAAGCTGACGACCGCCTTCGCCCGCCGCGGGCTGATCGCCGAGCACGGCATCTCGTGGATGCTCCCCCGTCTGGTGGGACCGGCGCGGGCGCTCGACCTGCTGATGTCCGGCCGCGTCCTGTTCGCCGAGGAGGCGGCCGATCTCGGTCTGGTCAACCGCGTGCTCGCGCCCGACAGGCTGCTCGAGGCCACCCTCGACTACGCCCGCGAGCTGGTCGTCAACTGCTCGCCCGCGAGCATGGCCACGATGAAGCACCAGGTCTACGCGGACCTCGAGCGCACGCTCCCCGACGCGCTCGCCGAGGCCGACCGGCTGATGCTCGCGTCGTTCACCGGGCCGGACTTCGTGGAGGGCGTCGCCAGCTTCCTCGAGCGGCGCGACCCGCGTTTCGCGGCGCTCGGCGTGCCCGTCGCGTGAGCCGCCATTCGGGGGGGCGGCGGGCGCAGGGCTCCGGGAGCACCGTCGGCTGGGCCCTGGCCCCCGTGACGGCCTGTCATCCCGGTTGCGGCCCAGGGGCGTAGACCGGACGCGCGTTCAGCCGACGGCGGCGCATGTCCCGCGCGCCGAGCGTGCCCAACTCGGCCAGGAGGGCACGGCGATGACTGCCCCGCTTAGCGAGCAGGCGTGCGCCGGCGCCGAGCGCGCGCGCGGGGGTGAGGACCTGGGAGGGACGAGCGCGATGGTTGAGCAGCTCGAAGAACAGACCGGCGTTGCCAGTCCGTTGCAGGCCGCGCAGGATCTCCACGAGCACGCTCGGCACCGCGCCGGCCTCTTCGAGGTCGTACGCCAGCCAGTACTGCTCGGCGAACTCGCGATCACGCCAGCGCCCCCACGCGCGCATCGCGAGATCGAGTGCTTCGTCTGAGCCCTCGAGCGCCGCCGTGATCGTCGTCGCGAGGCGCTCGGCCTGCAGGAAGGCGTCGCCGATGCCGCGGCCGGGGGCCGGGCTCTTGAAGTGGCCGGCGTCGCCGCACAGCACCCAGCCGGCGCCGGCTGCCTGGCGGAAGAAGCCCTCCCAGCGGAAGGCGCCCATCGTCTTGCCCACCCGCCTCGCGCCCACCAGCGCGTCGGCGACCGGCTCGCATGCGCGGGCGTGATCCAGGAACGCGCCGTCGCGGTCGCTCTGGAAGCGCTCGCGCTCGGATTGTTCGGGCCACAGCAGGACCTGGTAGAGCCCGCTGTCGGAGGGGATCGCCAGGATGAACCGCTCGCCCCAGCGGTGCGACAGGAACGTCGGCTCGGCGCCGGGATCGGCGCCCTCGAAGTACGCCCAGAAGAGCAGACGCTGGCTGGGCGTGAGGTTGTACCTGCGCGCGCCCACCAGCCGCGCGAGGGTCGAGTGGCGGCCGTCGGCGCCGACCACCAGCCGCGCCCGCAGCTCCGACTCGGCGCCGGCCTGCTCGAAGCGCACGCCCGCGATGCGACCGTCCTCCTCCAGGAGCCCGGTCACGCGCGCGCCGGTGCGCACGTCCGCGCCCGCCTGCGCCGCCGCCTCGGCCAGGATCGGGTCGAGCAGCGTGCGACGCACCGACACGATCGCGCCGACGTCGTCGGGCTGCTGCGGCAGCTCCATCGCCAGGTGGAGGTCCTCGACCCGCGTGTCCGTGCGCGCGACCAGCGGCGCGCCGGTCGCGCGCAGCCGCTCGAGCACCCCGAGGCGGTTCAGGAAGCTGATCGCGTCGGCCTCGAACAGGTGACTGGAGAGGGTGTCGCTGGGAAATTCGGCGCGCTCGAGCACGACCACGCGGACGCCCGCGCGCGCGAGCAGCGCGGCCAGCGGCGAGCCCGCGCACCGCGCGCCCACGACGATCACGTCGGCATGCTCTGGCATCGCTCCATCCTTGTCCGTCGCGCGTACCTAATGGTCGTTAGGTACGATCGCGGAGAAGCTACCTAGCATTCGTTAGGTTGTCAAGCACGCCAAGCACTCCAGGACCCCCACCGCGCAGACGGCTGAGCGCACAGGCCCGCCGCGAGCTGATCGAAGAGGCCGCCGGCGAGCTGTTCGCCCAGCGCGGCTACAGCGCGACCTCGATCGACGAGATCGCCAGGCGCTCGGGCGTGACGGCGCCGGTCGTCTACGACCACTTCCCATCCAAGCTCGAGCTCCACCGGCGACTGCTCGAGCGCCACTACGCCGAGCTGCGCGAGCTCTGGCGCGGGCAGCTCGCGGGCGAGGACCCCGTCGAGCTGCGCATCCCCCGCGCGATCGACGCCTGGTTCGCCTACGTCGAAGCCCACCCGTACGCCTGGAGAATGCTCTTCCGCGACACCACCGGCGAGCCCGAGATCCAGGCGGTCCACGCCGAGGTGATCGCCGAAAGCCGCGCCGCGATCACGCCGCTGTTCCTCGCGCAGCCGGGAGTCAGCGAGCTGGCCGGCGCCGACGGCGACGCCCTGGACATGGCGTGGGAGGTGACCCGCGCGGTGCTCCAGGGCCTCGCGCTGTGGTGGTACGAGCACCAGCACGTGCCCCGCGCCCAGATCCTCGCCACAGCCATGAACGCGCTGTGGATCGGCCTCGAGCGACTCCAGCAGGGCGAGCGCTGGGGGGCCGAGCCGAGCCCTCCGTGAGCCGGGTCCGCAGCGGTGCGCAGGGCGCCATGCGCGCCGAAACGCCGCTCAATCCCGCGCGCGCTCGCGTGCGATCAGCCCTTTCAGGGAGCGGCGCTGGCGCCCCTCGGCGTCGAAGTTCTCACCGGCCAGCCACGACCGAAAGCCCGCGCGGATCGCGGGCCAGTCGGTGTCGGTGATCGCGTACCAGGCGGTGTCGCGGTTGCGGCCCTTGACCACCATGTGCTGGCGGAAGATCCCCTCGAAGCTGAAGCCGAAGCGCAGCGCCGCCCGCCTGGAGGCAGCGTTCAGCGCGTTGCACTTCCACTCGAGGCGGCGGTAGCCGAGCTCGTCGAACGCGTGGGCGGCCAGCAGGTAGATCGCCTCGGTGGCGGCTGTGGTGCGCCGCAACGGCCCGCCGAACCAGATGTGCCCGATCTCGATCACGCCGAGCTCCGGGGTGATGCGCAGGTACGCGGCCATGCCCAGCGGACGCTCCTCGGGCAGGCGCACGAGCGTGAAGTACACCGCGTCGCCCGCGTCCTGGGCCCAGGCGAGCGCCTCGCCCAGGTGCGCTGCGCTCTCGTACGGGCCGTCCGGCAGGTAGGTCCAGATCGATGGGTCGCCCGCGGGCGGATGTGAGAGCGCGTACAGCGGCTCCGCGTCCCTCGCCGCGTCCACCGGGCGCAACAGCACCCGCTCGCCGGCCAGCGGCGCGCGCTCCGGGCGCGCGGCGGCGATCCAGTCGAGCGGCTCGCCGAGGGGCAGCTCCTGCGCCATGGGCGCAACGGTCGCACAACCGCCCGCGCGAGGTCGGACCGCGGCGGCCGGCTCCCGTCTAGAGTCCCGGGCGCGATGGCTGCGCAGACGCAGATCGGCCTGGTGCTCGCCGGCGGCGGAGTTCGCGGCGCCTACGAGGTGGGGGCGCTGTCGGCGCTCGCGCCGGTGCTCGAAGCGCGCGGGGAGCAGCCGCGGGTGATCGTCGGCACGAGCGTGGGCGCGCTCAACGGCGCGTACCTCGCCGCCAACGCCCAGCGCCCGCTCGGCGAGGCCGTGGCGGGGGCTGTGGAGGTGTGGCGGACGATGGACTACGGCGACGTGCTCAGGCCGGTGCTGTCCGTCCGCGAGCTCGGACGCCTCCTGCGCTACCTGGCCGACGTCGTCGGGCTGCCCGCGCCGGACGTGCCCTCGGTGCTCGACACCGCGCCGCTGGCCGCCACGCTCGAGCGGCTGATCTCCTTCGAGCAGCTCGAGCGCAACGTCACGGCGGGCGTGGTGAGCAGCGCGGCGGTGGTGGCCACCTCCTACGCGAGCACTCGCAGCGTCGTCTTTCACGACGGCGGACGCAACCCGCCGGCGGACGCCGCGCGCGCGATCGACTACGCGGCCACGCCGCTGGGGCCCGTGCACGTGCGCGCTTCCGCCGCCATCCCCGCGCTGTTCGGCGCCATCGAGATCACCGAGCCGCCGGCCGCCGCCGGCTGGTACTGCGACGGGGGCATCCGCCTGAACGCACCCCTGAAGCCAGCGCTCGCGCTCGGGGCCGACCGCGTGGTGGTGATCGCGCTCAACTCCTCCCGCACTCCCGCCGGCGTGATCACCGGCCGACCGGACGTCATCGACGGCGTCGCCCAGCTCCTGCAGACCGTGCTCGCCGACCAGCTCGCCGACGACGTCGCCACGCTCGCCGAGATCAACGACGCGCTGGCCGCCCGCGCCCGCGCCAGCTCGCGGGCAGGCGCGCGGACCGCCACCGCCGCCACCAACCGCGCCCGCTCACAGCGCCGCTCGAGTCGCCGCCCGCATCGCCAGATCCCCTACGTGCTGATCGCCCCCGAGGACCGCTTTGCGATCGGGCGACTGGCGACGAGCGTGTACGAGCGCAGCTACGCCGGGAAGCGCGCCCTGCTCCGCAGCCCCGACGTGGCGCTCTTCGGCCGCGTCATCGAAGGCTCGCGCAACCCCATTCACGGCGAGCTGCTCAGCTACCTGTTCTTCGCCCACGAGTTCATCGACGAGCTGATCGAGCTCGGCCGTCGCGACGCCGAACGCTGGCTGGCCGTCGCCCACGACGACGGGCCCTGGCAGCACGGGCAGCTCGCCAGCTACTGAGCGTCGGCGAGCGCGCCGCGCGCCGTTGTGACCCGCCGCAGCCGCACGCCGCCCAGCTCGATCGCGTCCGCTCCGTCCGGGAGATCGTGCGGGAGCTCCACGGCGATCTCCACCAGCCCTTCAGCCTGCTCGCCCGTCGCCGTCTCGAAGCGGACCTCGCCGCCGTCGAGACGCAACAGCGGCCCACTCGTCCCGGGCTCCCGCGCGTCCCCGTCCGGCCCGGGCCCGTCCCCGCCGGTCACCTCGACGCCCAGCACCTCGCCCCACCGCGCCGCCACCGCCGCGGGCTCGGCGACCGCGATCGTCACGCCCGCCAGCCGCCCCGGCGCCCCGGCGCCGGGGCGCCCGGTCCACTGCGGACCGCCCCACCGCCACGAGCCGTAGGGGTTCGAGCGGTCGAGCGACACGATCGCCCCGCGCATGTCCGCCGGGTGCAGGTGGGTACCGGAGATGTCCGGGAGATCGAGCTGCCAGACCACGCGCACGCCCGCCCCGAGCGCGCGCGAGCGCGCTCCCTCTAGATCCTCCAAGTCGAAGATCACCATGTAGCCGCCGTCCCCGCCATGACGCGCGAGGTAGCGGCCGGCGGCCGTGCCCTCGCGCGTCGGGCACACCACCTCCAGGAAGCAGTCGCCCAGGGCGAACACCGTGTTCACCAGCCCGAACTCCTCCACTCCAGGGTCGCGGAACGGCTCGCCCAGGCCGAGCGCCGAACGCAGCACCGTGGCCACCGGCTCGAGCTCGCCCGCCACCAGCACCGCCTGGCGCAGCCTCACCCCCGCTCGCCGCTCACCGTTCACGCGTTGAGACTATCGCCGTCCCGCCGCGCTCGGGCAACCGTCCCCACCCCGGCGCCCGCACCTGGCGCGTCCTGCGGATGCAGCCGTGCGGCCCTGCGCGCGGCGTACTCGGCCACGAAGGCGTCCACGACCTGCGGGTCGAACTGGCTGCCGGCGCATTTGCGCAGCTCGCGCAGCGCATCGATCTCGGTGCGCGCTTCGCCGAACGGGCGCTCGCAGATCATCGCGTCGAAGGAGTCGCACGCGAACACGATGCGGCTGGCCAGCGGGATCTCCGCGCCGGCGAGCCCGCGCGGATAGCCGCTGCCGTCGTAGCGCTCGTGCGTGGCCCCCACGATCTCCGCCACCCGAGCCAGCGCGGGCGCCGCGCCGAGGATGCTCGCCCCGACGATCGGGTGGTGGCGCATCAGCTCCCACTCGTGGTGGTCGAGCGGACCCGCTTTGTGCAGCAGCGAGTAGGGCATCGCCACCTTGCCGATGTCGTGCAGCTCGCCCGCCCGCACCGCATCGGCGAGCTCGGTGCCGGCGAGCCCCAGGCGACGAGCGACGCCGTCGACGAGCTCCGCCACGTGCGAGGAGTGGCTGTGCAGCTCGGGCTCGTGGGCCGCCAGGATCTGCAGCGCCAGATCGCGCGTCTGCCGGCCCGCGCTCGTGCGTCCGGATTCCTTGTACGCGTACATCCTTTCGTCCGCGAGCTGCAGCGCCAGCGACGTTTCCGCGGCCTCGTCGGGCAGCGTCACGCAGCCGTAGGAGCTCGTGATCGTGAACCCGTCCCCCTCCGCGCTGAGCGCCTGCAGGCAGTCGCCGATCATCGCCTCGCCGCTGTCGGCCCACAGCAGCGCGCAGAACTCGTCGCCGCCCAGGCGATACGCGCGGCCGCCCTCACCGACCGCCCGCTTGAACGCCCGCGCCAGCCTGCCCAGCAGCATGTCCCCCCCGAGGTGCCCGAAGGTGTCGTTGTAGGCCTTGAAGCCGTCGAGGTCGAACAGCGCCAGGCGCACCGGTCGCTCGCCGCTCGCATTCGCCCACACCCCGTTCAGGTCCTCGGTGAGCTGGCGGCGATTGGCCAGGCCGGTGAGCGGATCGAGCGTCGCCTCACCGCGCTGCTCCATCTCCGCCGACTGCAGCGCCCACACGATCGACACCACCGCCACCAGCAACGCGAGCGTGGCGAACACCGGCACGGGGTCGTGCAGCGTCGAGCGCGGGTCGAACCCGAGCGTCACCGCCAGGATCGTCGCCACCGTCACCGCCACCCCCACGGTCACCACCTGCGGGCGGAAGCGCGCGGCCACCATCCCCCCGGGCAGCACCAGCCAGGCGAGCGCCGGACTGCGGGGGCCGCCGCTGAGCACCACGCCCGTGGCGAGCAGCACCAGCGTGATCAGGATGGCGTTCACGCTCACCCACTCCGGACGGGAGCTGCGGGCGATCCTGCGATCGACGCTCAGCAGGTTCATCGCCGAGAGCGCGAACAGGATCAACGTCCACCACCCGAGCCACGGCGTGGATATCACCAGCGTCAGCCCCACCGCCCCGGAGCCGACGGTGCGGATCATGCGCACCCGCGCGTTCGCGTCGAGCACCCTCGCGCGATCCCGATCGGTAGGACACAGCCAAGTTCCCGACATCTCTCGGCCTGTCTCGTCCGCCACACCCCCGGTCTTTAGGGCTGCACGTGGGCGAGGTACTGCCGGCCTGTGTCAATCCGATTTTACGACATGTTCGCAGATGGAAAACTTTTACCATTTACCATATTCAGCACGACCTCATTCCGTAAGTTCGGACGATTGCCCTGGAGTCGCCGGCAAGCGCGGTGTTTGCGCACTTCTAACCCGCGTCTAACTCACCCGCAAACACCGGTGCAACAGGCGTCCGCTTAGCTTCCCCTTCACAAGCAGTTGTCCACGGACCAGGGAGGGGACATGGGGAGTCACCGAGGGGGAGAGCAAGCGCACCACCGCGGGGTGCTTCGATGATGTCGGCCGCGGCCGATTCCACGACGGCCGCGCCTGGGGCGCCACCGTCCGCAGGACGCCCGCCCGCGGCGCACGGGCGCGGTGCCAGGGAGAGCCTCGACACACCCGAGCTGGTCTCGCAGGCCGTCAGGCGCGCCCAGCAGGGCGACCGTCAGGCGCTCGGCTTCCTGTACGTGCGCTATGCCGACAACGTGTACGGCTACGTGCGCAGCATCGTCCACGACGAGCACGCCGCCGAAGACATCACCCAGCACGTGTTCACCAAGCTGATCGGCGTGATCGGCAAGTACGAGGAGCGCGACGTGCCGTTCTTCGCCTGGATCCTGCGCGTCGCGCGCAACGTCGCCGTCGATCACCTGCGCCGCCAGCGCTCGATCCCCGTCGCAGAGGTGAGGGCCGTCGAGCAGGGTTGGAGCTGGCAGGGCGGGACGGGCGGGAGCCCGAGCAGCGAGCGCACCAACGACCTGCGCGAGGCGCTCGCCATGCTTCCACCCGACCAGCGCGAAGTGCTCGTCCTGCGCCACTTCGCGGGCCTCTCGCCGGCCGAGATCGCCGAGCGCACCGGCCGCACGGAGGGCTCCGTGCACGGCCTGCACCACCGCGGGCGCCGGGCCCTGCGGGCTGAGCTGGCGAGCCGCGGAGCCTCGCCGTCCACGACCCGCGCGCGTCGCCCTCACGGCGGGGCGGACGGGTAGGGGCTGCTCGAGATGCGCCGGGCCACGCGCCCGCTGTTGACGTCCGCCAGGTAGTACAGGATCGCGAACCCTGCCAGGTCCTCCACCGGCACGCCCAGGCGTGCGCTCTCCTGCTCGAGGGCCTCGCAGGCGAAGCCCTCCACGCGCACGTTCAGCGCGCGCTCGCCCTGCACGGCACGCTCCTCGCCCTGCACTGCACGCTCCTCGCCCTGGACTGCACGCTCCTCGCCCGCCGGCACGCCGCTCACCCCCGGCCTGGATCTGATGACGGCACACTTCCATTCAACGTCGCACGAGCGCGAGCGCTCACGCTGTCGCACCCGTCGCGGGGGACCAAAAAAGGCTGGTTGTCAGACCGCACAGACGTGGCCACCACATGATGTCAAGTCTTCACCGTGTGCGAGCACCCGGGCGCCGGTCGGCGTCGGCCCGCACACCCGGGGGCGCGCCGCACGCGGCGCACACGACCCTCCCCCTCTGCTGGCCGCTCCTACAGCCGCGGCCGCGCGAGGTCCGCGGGCGTGAAGTCGGGGTCGTGGCCGAACGTGCGCCGCAGCCGGCAGCGAAGCGTGGCGTAGCGGCGTACGGCGTCCGAGCGCCGGCCACGCAGGATGTCCAGTTCCATCAGCCGCCGGTGGACGTCCTCGTCGAACGGCAGCAGCGTCGCCAGGCGCTCCAGCGCGGGCACGGCGCCCTCCAGGGCGCGACGTTCGAGGCGGATGTCGGCCAGGCGGCGCAGGCCGACGCACGCGAGCTCGTGCAGGCGATGGCGCTCGGCCATCGCCCACTCGGCGTAGGGCAGGTCGGCGAGGAAGTCGCCGCGGTACAGCGCGAGGCTCTGCTCCATCTCGCTCGCAGCGCCCTGCGGGTCGAGCTCGGCGCCCGCCATGGCGGCGCTCAGGCGCCCCTCGAACTCCTCGATGTCCAGCGCCACGTGCTCGAGCGCCAGCCGGTAGGTGCCGCAGTTGGAGGCGATGAACGCCGAGGGCTGACGGGGACCTCGCGACGGCTCGAGCTTGCGCCGCAGCGCGTGCACGTAGTAGCGCACGCTGGCACCCACCGCGTAGTCAGCCTCCGGCCAGATCGACTCGCCGATCTCATCCACCGTGACCGCCCGCCGGCGTTCGGCGATCAGGTACTTCAGGAGCTGTCCGGTGCGCTGATCGAGCCACGCCCCACCGATCGAGCCCGCTGCGGACTCCACGTCGGTCGCACCCAGCGTGCGGATGCGCAGGCGCGGGTCGGCAATCCAGTGCGAGCTGGCGCGCCGGCGCCTGTCGCCGGCGCTGCCCGGGCGCAGTTGCAGCACGACGCGCCGGTCGCCACCGTCGATCGCCGCGGCCGTCACCCACACGGCGCTGGACCCCTTCGCCGAGCGAACGTCCACGCGGATCTCCGGCAGCACCTGCTCGCGTGTGAGCGCGAGCTCGGTCAGGCACTCGCCCTCGAGCAGCGAGTCCGGCTGGCGGCAGCCCAACAGCGCACAGCACGTGAGCCCCGTCTCGGGCAGGCAGAGGGCGTCGAGCATGCGCGTGGCCTGCCGGTTGCAGCAGACGACCCGTCCTCCGCGATCGAGCACCAGCAGGCCATACGGAAAGCGCTCGAACGCCTCGCGCTGCGTCGATGCGCCGCCCGGCACCAGCATGCCGTCGATCAGTTGAGGCCGAGCCCCCGCTGCTGTCCCCATGAAATCCCTCTTACACTGCCCCGACTCCACACGATCAGGTCGATCGGTGGCAAAGTGTCAAAGATAAACGACCTTAATACTTCTTGGCAAAAGTATTAAAACCACAATTACACAAACGTTTCTCTTGCCGTACTATACGGCTTCCAGGGCCGAGTGAAATAAAATCTGAGAATATGAGACGTCCGAGTGCGCTCGTCGCAGTGATTCTGGTGGTGGGGGTGGCGGGAGCGATACTCGCCCTGCGCAGCCGCGAAGGCAACCCCCAGTTCATCGCCCAGCAGCAGGCCGTGCTCCCCGTGAGCGCGAGCGGCGTGCAGCGACTGCTGCTGACCACCGATGACCCGCGCCCCGGACACGGCGGGCGCGCGCATGATGCGCGCTGCACCGCCGGCGGCGCCGGCGCGCTGGGCAACCCGTGGACGTGCGTGGTGCGCTATCCGCAGCCGCCGCGCATTCGCTTCCGCGTGATCGTCAACGCCGATCGCTCGATCGAGGGCTCCGGGCGCGGCGAAGGCGCGCCCGGGAGAGAACCGGTGACGGTATCCGGGTGCTGCGTGCAGACGCCGTAGGAGCCAACGCCACGTACCGCGCGGGCGAGGCGTGTCAGTCGAGCTCGTCGCGCAGCTTGCGCAGCGCGCGGTAGATCCGTCCCTCGACCGCGCTCTCGCCCTCACCGAGGATGCGGGCGACCTCGCGCAGCTTCAGGTCGGCGCCGAAGCGCAGCGCCAGCGCCTCGCGCTCGCCCTCGGACAGCTTCGCCAGCGCGCGCTGCAGCTCGTCGCGGTGCTCCACGGCCTCGAGGGCGGGATCGGGCTGCTGGTCGGCGGCGCCGACGCACACCGTCCGCAGCAGGCGCTCCTCGTGCGTGTGGCGGCGAGCCTGGTCGCGCAGCAGGTTCAGCGCGATCGTGTACAGCCAGCGGCGCTCGCTGCCACGCCGCGGGTCGAAGCGCACGCGCGAGCGGAGCACGCGCTCGAAGGTCTCCGACAGGAGGTCCTCGGCGAGCGCCCTGTTGCCCGTGCGGTAGGCCAGGAACGAGAACAGCCGCTCGGCGTGCTCCTCGAACAGCCGCTCGAACGCGTCACCGCGAACGCGCCGCGGGACCGTGAGTGACGGCGCGGCGATGCGCCGGCGCGCCTGCTGGGGCGAGGCCAGGCGGGTGGCGGGAGCGGGCGAAGATGTCAGTTCGTGGGCCATCGGCGGAAGGGTGCGGTGGTTTCAGTCGGTGCTCGTGTCGAGGTGGGCGTCTGGTTGGGGTGACGTGTCAGTGGCGCCCCGCGCCGGCGCGAGCGCCCGGCGAGCGGAACACGGGGGTGACACTCCGGGGCCTGAGGGGGAGGGCCCCGGAGTGTCGTTATCTGGCCGTGCTAGGCCATTCGTCTCGCTTTCATCGGGTTCGCCCGCAACTCACGCGCACAGGTGGTAGCTGTGGCGGGCGGTGACGGTCTTGCCGTCGGCGAGGGTGACCGTCACTTCGATCGTCGTCGCGCCTTTGCCGCACGGCAGGTTCTCCAGCACGACGTTCGCAGATGCCTTCCTGCCCTTGATGACCTTCAGGCGCCTGCCGTTCACCTTGACCATCACCCTGCTCACCTTCGCGCCCCGCGGGACGGCGACGTGGATCTTGATGTGACGCAGGCTGGTGGTCACCTTCTTGGTGCTGGCACCCAGCACGCCGGCGCTCGGCGTGGCGGCGATGGTCGTGTAGTTGTTGACCGTGTTGGCGCCCCCGAAGTTGTTGGTGGTGTTGTTCACGGTCGTGCTGTTGAAGCTGTTTTCGTTGCAGTTGCCGTTGTTGTCGTTGCCGATGTTGTTGGAGTTGCCGCCAGCGCCGTTGCCGTTGCCGTTGCCGTTGTTCACGTCGCAGTCGTTGCCGTACTGGGCGACGGCGGCGTTGCCCGAGGATTGCTCGCCGCCCTGGCCGGCGAGCACGCCGCCGGTCGTGGCGAGCAGCAGGCCGACGGTCAGACCGGCCACGGCCAGGCGCCGGGCGCCCGCGCGCCCACCGCCCGCGGCGCTCCTGGCGCGCGAGAGGGCGGTGGTCTTGATCCGGTCGAGCTCCAGCGGGCTGGCCTCGGGGCGCTCGCCGCGCAGGCGCTGAGCGATGCCCTCCACTTCATCCTGGCGTGCGTTGTGCTTGCGCCGCATCTGCATCTCCTTAGCGTCCTCGGTGTAGGTGGCGGAAAGCCTTTGACCATCGATACGAACGGGCGACCGGTTTTCCGACAGCGGCCAGAGGCGATGCATCCAGAGCGCTCACAGGCTCGTCACCTGGAACTTGCCCGACTCGAGCGCTTCGGCCCGCAGGCGCGGGGCGGCGCGTTCCCACCGGCGGGGGTTCTGCGAGTCCAGCCGCCGGGCGGCGTCGCGCAGGCCGCCCTCGAGCGGGTCGAGCGCGATCGCCCGGGCGATCGCCTGGTGCGGGTCCACGCCGGCCCCGGCGCGCGCGACGGCCAGCCAGAACTGGTCTTCCCAGCTCTGCGGCTCGAGCGCGGCCGCCTGGACCATCGCCGGGACGGCCTGCTGGGCGAAGCCCTGCTCGAGGTCGCACACGCCGACGATCACGTACGCCTGGGGTCGCCGGGCGGACAGCGACAGCGATGAGAGCGCGTCGCGCTTGGCGGCTGCGCAGTCGCCGTGGGTCAGCTCCTGGGCGCTGCGGTGCAGGCGCGCGTAGGAGGTGCTCGCGAGCAGCGGCGCCACGGCCAGCAACAGCCACCCGAGCGCCACGAAGGTGCGCCCGGCGGGCAGCCCGCTGAGGCCGGCGCGGCGATCGCGCGGGCGGGCCAGGGCGAGCGCGGCGAGCATGAACACGCCGAGCGTGACCGCCGGCATCTGCCAGTCCCAGTCGAAGGCCTGGTGGATGGCCCAGGCGAGCGTGAGCGCGAACACCGCCGCGTAGAGCCCGCGATCGGGCCCCCGCACGCGTGCGGCGAGGCCGACGAGGAGCCCGAGCACGACCACGACGATCAGCGCGAAGCCGACCACGCCGAGCTCGGCGAGGCTCTGCAGGTAGAGCGAGTGGGCGTCGGCGACGTACAGCCCTTCGCTGCGGTAGCGCGTGTAGTAGAGCTGGTAGGTACCGGCGCCGGTGCCGTGCAGCGGTTGCGTGCGGTAGATGCGCAGCGCGGCGTTCCACAGGGACAGCCGCCCGTTGTTGGTGACCTCGGAGAGGCGGTCGCGGATCTGCGCGCCGTGGCCGGTGCCGCTGCCGTTGCTGTGGATGAAGCTGTCGTACTGGCGGTGGGCGAAGCCGAGCCCGCCGAGCGCCAGCGCGAGCGCGATGAGGAGCGCCGCGGCGGCCGTGCCCGCGGCGAGGCCGATGGCACGACGGGGCGCCCTGCGCACGGGCATCGCCACCGACAGGCGGCGGTCGACGCCCAGCAGCGCGAACCGCAGCGCCCCGGCGGCGAGCACGCACGCGCCCACCACGAGCGCCGTGTGGCGGCCCTGTGCGACGGCCGGCGCGGTGGTGGGGTGGTTGGTGGCCAGCAGCGTGGCATCCCAGGCCGAGCGCACGGCGAGCGCGCACGGCGCCCCGGCGGCGAGCAGCGTGGTGGGCAGCGTGCGTGGCCGTGTGAGCAGGCAGTAGACGAGCAGGCCGATGACGCTGACGCCGAGGGCACCGCGGGAGAAGGTCAAGAGCAGCGTGGCGGCGAGCGCGGGCAGGACGGCGGCGGCGAGCACGCGCACGCTCGAGTGCTCGACGGGATCGCTGCTCAGGTGCACGCCGAGGATGAGCGCGATCGCCGCGAGCATGCCCTCGGCGTTCCAGTAGGTCAGCGGGTAGCTCAGGCGGCTGTCGTAGAAGCTCGCGGCGGTGGGCCACAGGTGCGGGAGCAGGCGCGAGACCAGCCCCGCCAGGCACACCGCGAGGAGTCCCGCGAACACCGCTCGCGCGAGCCAGCGCAGGCGCGCGGGGGTGCAGCGCACGGACCCGAACAGCGCGAGCGCGAGCACGTACAGCAGCGTGCGGTCATACGCGTCCAGGTCGCGGGCGCTCGCGTGCGACCACAGCACCGACGCGAGCTGCCAGGCGCCGTACAGCGCGAGCGCGAGCAGCGGCACGCACAGCGCGCGGCTGAAGCCCTCGAACGGCCGCTTGGCCAGCACGGTGCGCAGCACGAGCGCCTGCGCGAGCACGAGCGCAGCCAGGCCGTTCGCGCTGGGGAAGTAGCCGCCGGCGTTGAACGACAGGTACACGAGGGTGACCGGCGCGAGCCCCACCAGCGCCACCCAGCCGAGCAGCTCCAGCGGCTGGCTGCGTTCGCGTTCGGCTTCTGCCTGGGAGCGCGAGCCGACCGTGACCGCTTCAACGGACACCGTCGGGCCCTCCCGCCGGAGGAGTGCGTGGGATGGCTCCCATACACGTAAACGCCTGACGTGGGCTGTTCTTACGCCGAGCGCCGGCGCCAGCGCCGCATGCGCGGCTCCGCGCCGGGTCGCGCGGGCGCGGGCGGGATCTCATCGCCGGCGAGGATCGCCGCGGGCACGTCGTCGGTGAGCCAGGCGGCGAGCGGCTGCAGGCGGGCGCTGCGCAGCTCGGCGGCGATGCCGGGGGGGCGGTGGAGGTGGTCGTGGGCGTCGGAGGCGACGTTGTGCACGAGCCCGTCGCGCACGAGCGCGCGCGCGAAACGGCGCACGTGGGCGCCGAAGCGCCCGACGAGCGAGCCCGCGGTGATGGACGTGGGTATGCCCGCGCGCACGATCGCCTCGAGCGCCGAGCGGTCGCGGTGAAAGGCGGGGCAGCGCTCGGGATGGGCGATGATCACGCGGTGACCGCGGCCGAGGATGTCCATCAGCAGCGCGTCGATGCCGCCCGCGCCGGGCGTGAACGGCGGCTCGACGAGCAGCCAGGAGCTGCCGCCGAGCCCGAGCTGCGCGAGCAGCTCGTCGTCGAGCTCGAGCGCGCTCGCCAGCGCGATCTCGGCGCCCGGACGAACCTGCACGGGGATCTCCTCGGCGACCAGCCGCTGGTTGAGCTCGGCGACCAGGCCCGCGATCGTGGCGGGGTCGTTGGGGTAGCGGGCGCTGACGTGCGGTGTGGCCACGATCGTGCGCGTGCCGGCATCGGCGGCCACGCGAGCGAGCGCGAGCGAGCCGTCGATCGAGTCCGGCCCGTCGTCGATCCCCGGCAGCACGTGGCAGTGCAGGTCGATCACCGACCTAACCTTAGGCGCGGGGAGCTATGCGGTCTGGGCGCGGCGGTTGACCCCGTTGAAGGCCTCCTGGCGGCGCCGCCGCCGGCGGCGGCGCTCGGGGCGCAGCACCGGACCGTAGTAGGCGCCGACGCCGCGCAGCACGAACGCGTCGCGGGTGACGCTGTAGCGCAGCAGCGGGGTCAGCAGGACGAGCCAGGAGCTGGCGATGTACCGGCGCGGGCGCTGTTCGTTGCGCATACCTCTTCTACGAACGACGGTGGATGTTTCCGACAGGAGCGCCCCATGCCGCGGGCGTTTGCAGAGATCGATCAGGAGTTCACATCCCCTTTGTCTGCCTTCGTAGACAAAGCCGGACAGAGCGCGGTGACGGGCTCATTCCTCGGCGAAGCTGGAGAGCGGGTGCTGCTCACGCAAGTAGGCTGCGAGCAAGGGCACGGTGAAGGCGATCAGCCCGCGCCGCGGGCTGTACACGAGGTCCTTGCGCAGCAGGCTGTCGCGCAGCACGGAGGTGCTGCTGCGGTCCTTGTAGCCGGCGCGCAGGGCCACATCGGCGGAGCGGACGTCGCCATCGCCGAGCTCGGCCATGGCCGCCAGGTAGCGCTGCTCGGCATCTGAGGCCATCTCGAAACGATCCTTGAAGAAGCGGCGACTGAGCGCCTCGGTGACGAGCGCTTGGGCGCTCTTGAGGTCGCGGGCGGCGATGGGCGAGCCCTCGACCTCGTTCCACAGCACGCGCCCATACTCCTGGATGAAGTGGGGATAGCCGGCGGAGGCGTCGACGATGAGCTTGACTGCGGGCGCCTCGTACTCCACCTGCAACTGGGCGGCGGGCACGATCAGCGCGGTGCGCGCCTCGGCGTCGGATAGACGGTCGAGCTCGTGGTAGGAGAACATGCGCTCGGCGTAGGGCTTGGCGGCGCGCAGCAGCCGCGGGAGCGGCGGCAGGCCGGCGCCGACGAGGGCCACGGGCAAGCCGCGCTGGCCGACGCGGTTCATGGACATGCACACAGCGGCTAGCGCGACGGGATCCAACCCCTGCATCTCGTCGAGGAAGAACACCGCGCCGATGCCCCCGCTGCGGGCGACCTGGCCGATCTCGACGAGCAGCGCGGCGAGGTCGCGCTCGGGATCGCCGCTATCGGCGGTGCCGCTGGCGATCTCGACATCGAGCTTGGTGCTGAAGCCGCCGGGCACTCCTACGGAGAACGCCTTGAGCACCCCGAGTGCGGTCTTGGCACGGGCGCGCATGCGCTGGCGGCGGCTCATTGACAGGAGCATCTGGTAGGCGAGCTCGGCGAACGGCCGTCGGAAGTCCCCGGAGCCGACCTCCTCGACGTCGTTGCACACCCAGCCGGCCTCGCGCGCGAGCGTCTCGAACTCCAGCAGCAGGACGGTCTTGCCCACGCCGCGAAGCCCAGAGTAGATGAGGCTTCGCTCGGCCTGCCCGTCGGTCAACCGCTCGAGCAGCACGCCGAAGGACTCGAGCTCACGATCGCGACCCGCGAGCTTGAGCGGTTTGACGCCCGATCCGGGCGTGTACGGGTTCAGGCGCTTGTCCATTTATCTATAAACATGGATAAAACTAGATGGACGGCGCTCTGGACACGAGGGCGATCATCGCCCTGCCGGCCGCGACTCCTGGTCCCACGCCGGCAAAGGGATAGTGTGGAGGCATGGGCTTGGATGACACAGGGGAGATCGTCAGGCGCCTGGCCCGTCCGCATCCCTCCGGCGGGATGGTGATCGAGCGCTCCGTGATCCTCGCCGAGGGCAGCGGATCGGCGGCGATCCTCGCCTGGATACGCGATCACGACGGCGTCGCCGACTCAACCTTGGCGAGCGCGCGCAGCGGCGGACTGCACGGTTCGCGCGGCTCCGGCGGGCTCGCCGCCCGGCAGGACTCCCCGGCGCGCCGCTTCGTGCTCCCGGCGCGCGTGTTCGCCGAGTGACGATGGTCCTCGAGCCATGACCCACCTACGGCGAATCGAGGAGCTCCAGGCCGAAGCTCGATACCACCGCGAGCGCTACGACCTCTACAAGGCCAAGACCTATGGCCCGCGCCCGACGAGCGACGCCCGCCTGCGGGAACTCGAGCGACGCCACCAGAGCGCCGACGCGCGCCTGCGCCAAGGCCTGCGAGCGGACGACCCGGAGCGAGCCGCCGCGCTCAGCGAATGAGTATCGGCGGGCTGTAGCTGGAGACGTGCGCCCCGTCGGACACCTTCACGAGCGCGCGGTAGACGCCGCCGTGGCGGATGTGCACGACGCGCGCAAAGCGTGAACCGCCGGCGCCGGCAGCTTTGACCACGGTGCCGCCCTCGTTGATCGAGCGGCCCGGCCGCATGAGCTGGAAGCCGACGAGCGCACCGACCTCGGCGGGCGCCACTTCGCCGTACAGGTAGACGTAGCCGCGCCTACGCGTGCGGCGAGCGTGGAGGCTGACGCGGACGGCGACGCTCTCCACGATGGGCGGGCTCGCGACTTCGGGCTTGCCTACCGTCACCACGCGCACCTGCGTGTTTTCGAGCAGGCCGAGAAATGGGAACGTGAAGCCCCCGGTCGCGGTCGTGAGCTCGGGATTGCCGACGTCTTTGAAGCCGGTCAGATATGGGAACGGGTCGACCTGCAGCGTGACCTCGTGGCCGGCGGCGCCGGTGCCGGAAAGGTTTCCCTCGACCACGAAGGGACTGCCGAACACGACCGGATTGGGCACGCCGGCGATCTGCAGGGACAGGGGTACGCTGGCGGTCGTGAAGGTGCGGTCGGCGCCGTCCTTGGTGCCCGCCGAGTTGGTGGCGACGATGCGGTAGTGGTAGGTCGTGCCGGGCTGCAGGCCGGTGACGCTGGCGCTGAACTTGAGCGTCATCGTCCCATTCCCCGCGGGAGCGAGCGGCGTCTGCGAGCCGAAGGCGCTGGTGGTGCCGTACTGGAAGACGTAGGTCGTCGGCAGGCCGCTCGCGTTGACGTACCCGTAGAGGATCGCCGAGGAGAACGTGACGTTCGACGTGCCTCCCGTGATGGCGCCTGGCTTGGAGGACACGGCAAGTGCGGGCGCCGTGGACGACGCGAGGGCGCATACCGCCAGCGCGAGCAGGACGGGCAGGCGCGAGGCCAGGGTGCGTGCGGGGCGGGTGAGGGAAATTTGGCTCATAACACGCATATACCCTGAACCGCGGCGAAGTAGCGGCAGTTCAGTCCAGCCCCGACGCTACGGCTTCAACATCCGTGGCGGCCGCTGGCGGCTCACCCCTTCGCGCCGGCCACGGACTCCTCGGCCGGCACGGCGCCGTTCGACGCTGGCAGGACGGCGGACACGCGCGGAGCCGACCCGGCGGCCGCGTAGTCGTAGGTGTAGCCGTAGGAGCCGCCGAGGCGGCCGGCCTTCAGTCCGTTGGCGATGACCCCGAGCAGCGGTGCGCCCGCGCCCTTGAGCGTGTCGTGCAGCCGTTCGGCGATGTCGCGGCGGTTGCGCCCGACACGCCCGACGATGATCACCCCGTCGACCTTGCGCAGGAGCGGGAAGGCGTCGGAGACGGCGGTCAGCGGCGGCGTGTCGATGACGACGAGGTCATACGTGGACCTGGCCCGCTCGAGCAGCGACGCCATCGCGTGGCTCTCGATCAGCTCGCCCGGGTTGGGCGGCAGGGCGGCGCCGGCGACGAGCACGTCCAGCGTACGAGCGGTGGGCCGGGCGGCGGATGGATCGCCCAGCTCGATCGACTGGACGGCCTCGTCCAGCCTGACGGCGCCGATGAGCACGTCGGAGAGGCCACGGCCGGCGGTAACGTCGAACTGCTGGGCCAGCGTCGGGCGTCGCAGATCGGCCTCCAGCAGCAGCACACGCGAGCCCATTGCGGCGGCCGCCCCGGCGAGATGCCGCGCGACGGTCGTCTTGCCGTCGCCGGGCGCGGCGGAGGCGACCAGCAGCGTGTGGAGCTGGCGGTCGACGTTGAAGTAGCGGAGGTGGGCGCGAATCAGCTGGAAGGACTCTGCCTCGCCCGATGGCAGCGGCCCTCGGGTGACCTTGCCGCGCCGTGGAGAGCGTGCGAGCGCCGCGCTCTCCGGCACGACACCCAGCAGCGGCAGATGGTAGATCCGCTCGAGGTCCTGCGGCTCCCTGATGCGGCGGTCCAAACGCTCCAGCAGAAAGGCGATCCCGAGACCCAGAAGCAGTCCCAGGATTGCGCCCAGAGCCGTGTTCCGTGCAACCTTCGGCGACGACGCCGAAGTCGGCACGGAGGCGGCCTGCGCAATCTGGACGTTGCCGTTGCGCAGTTCGGCGAGCACGCCGAGCGACTGAGCGCGGTCCTGCAGCGCAAGGCCCGCGGTGCTGGCCCGTTCCCGTGGCGACAGCGCGGCGAGCTCCTTGTTCACGAGCATCAACGCGGATGCGTAGTAGGCGTGGTTGCTGTTCTGCTGCTCGCTGACGAACTGTTCGGTATAGGTGTTCGCTATGTCTGCGGCAAGCGTTGGCGATGCAGCGGTGGCGGCCACGTCGACGATGTTCGATTCGCCTTGGGCACTGACGCTCAGCTCGGCACTGACCGTATCCTTCGTGAGGCCATGGCCGAGCGCCTGGGCGGTGTGTTCGGCCATGTTGCCGAGCTGAACGAGCTTGAGATTCGTCGTCTGCTGAGCCTGCTGGCTGTTGGTGCTAGCGACTGGCAGCCCGGCAACCTGCTGCGCCTCCTGGTCGTTGTTGAAGACCAGCGAGGCTGTTGCGGTGTACTTCTTGGGCTGGTGCTCAGAGAAACCGTAAGCAACGGCTGCGACCACGGCGACGCACAGCACGATCCAGGGCAGGCGCCGACCAAGGACGCCCAGCGCCTGCTGGATGCTCACCTCCGCCTGCTCAGTATCCATCGAGATGCCCGATTCGTTGCATCATCGAGACAACGCACCACGCCGTCCCAACTTTCGCGCGTGGCCGAGAACCGGCCGTAGGCATTCCGACGCGCAAGCCACGGACTTCATCGAGCGTTGGTACGCCGTGACGTATCCAGCCACCCACGGCAGCAGTTTGCTTGATCCGAATCGTGCCGCACAGCCGTCAATCGTCTACGCTCTGGTCTTCGTCCTCGCAGTCGTGGCCTCGGTCGCCCTCGGCGCAACCGCTGCGATCTCGCCCATCGCCGCAATCTCGCTGTTACTTGCTGGGGCGGCAATCGTGATCGCACCGACGAGACCCACCCTGCTCTTCGCTGCCGCGCTGCTCGTGCTGGCCATCGAACCCGCAAAGGTCTTTGGGGCGGGCTCCCTAGTGGGACGCTCTGAAACTTACAAGCTGCTTCTGTACGCGTGCGTGCTGCCTCTGCTCTTCAGTCGCGGCATCGACAGCCGCAAGGCGGCGCCATTGGTGGCCTATCTAGTCGTTGCGGCACTCGCGAAGTCGTTCGGAACCCCCCTGCTTGGCTTGAGCATCGCACAAACACTGGCCAGCCTCGCCACGCTGTGTCTCGGATGGCTCATCTTCGCCATCAACTGGGACTGGTGCCGAGATCACCTGCTTCTCAAGGTGGTGGCATGGCTGCCAGTTGCGAGTGTGATTCTCGGTGTTGGCCTTCAGGTCGCTGGGATTCACTCGCTCTTCCTGGGCACGTCGCCGCCGCGTCTGCAAGGCGCGACGATCGCGGCATGGCTGGGCACGTTCAGCCTGTGCGCCGTCCTCGCGTGCCTCACGTTGTACCGCCGAGAGCAATGGCGTTACGGACGATGGCTGGGGTTCATGAACGTCCTCATCCTCGGCGGCACCCTCACCCGCGGCGCCATACTGGCGCTATGCATTGTGGGCACGCCTTCGCTAGTCAGGTTCGCTCGCCGCCAGCTGTCGACGCGGAGCATGGCTAGGACCGTCAAGCTGGCGATGGCCGTCGTCGTCGCGGCCGCCGGTGCCGCGATCCTGATACCGCGCTTGGTCGAACGCAACGAAAACGCCACTGACCTCGTGGCGGGACACGGAGGCGGACACGAAATTGCGTCTGGGCGCCTACGTGCGTGGTCCTTCGCATACGAACAGGCGAAGGTGAACATTGCGTTTGGGCGTGGCATCGGCGCAGGACCGCTTGTCGGCACGAGCCCGGGCAGCCCCGCTGGCTTTACCGCGCAACACAACGAGTATGTCCGCATGTTGCTCGAGGGGGGGATCGTTGGTGCCCTGATCTTGCTTGTGACCATCGTGACGACTCTGGTTTCGTCGATACGGCGCGCTCCGCCGCCGATGCGTGCGGATCTTGCCGCAGCCGCAGTGGCTTTCGGGATATATTCGGTCACCGAAAACACCCTCTCGGCTGCGCCCATCGCCGTTGCATTCCTACTCGTATTTGGCATGGCCAGCAGCCGACCGCGTGCCTCCCCTGCGCGCCATCGACATGGGTGGGAGCGATCTGCCGGCTTGGATCGGAGAACCGTCTGAGCCCGCCCGCGATCACGCCCACGCGTTGCAGCGTGCCGCTGGTGAAATCCTCAGCCGTGCTGGCGCGCCGGACGCAGCATCAAGATGACCGCGGACGCAGGCGGAACAACGACGCGCACCGAGGAATGCACGTCGGTTATCCGCGTGAGCCTGGGTTGCCAGCCACCGGCGTCACTCACCGCTCCTTCACCGAGAGTGATCCCGCTCGTTGCACTGATGGAGGGACCCATCAGCATCAGGGTCTCTACGCCCCTAGCACCAGGGCCGCGTATCACGATGGACATGTCCTCCGCCGACCCCGAGGTGGCGAGATTGTCAACCGCGACCCTGACCGCACCGCCGGGCGCCAGGGTTGCCCACGCTGTCAGGTTGGGAAGCGGCTCATGACTCGTCACGTGGACAGGCACGAAACGGCCGCCCTCGAGCTGACGTGCCGCCAACAGCCCGTAGTACTCGGGCTGCGCGGTGACGTCTCCCGCGCGTGCCGCCTCCTCGCCCCACGCGCAGATCGGACTGTCCGTGGAGATGGCGCAGAGACCGAGCCCGCTGTGGAAGTTCAGCCCGGCCACGCCGCTGCTCGCGGCACGCAGCGCCCAGTCCAGGGACCAGAGGGCGTTGGCGAATCCAGGACTGGCGTCGCCGTTGGCACTGCACGCGACGCTGTTCGTCTCGCCGATCCGTGTCGAACGACCGGTGATGGCACCCGCCCGAGCAAGCGCGGCGAGGGTTTCGTCCTCGCGCCCGCGAACGACGGTTGACAGGAGCTCGGATGTGATCGATTGAGGCGACGGCACCGCGCCGGAGCACGTGCCAGTTGGGTAGTAGTGTTGGGTCAACCCGGAGAACACGCGCGCCGTCCGACCCAGCTGCGTCAACCAAGGAGTCTGCGCGAGTGCGGGGCCATACACGGCGACACCCGGCGCGGTCATGCTCACCGCCCGTACGTAGGTTTCGACTTCACCTACGTATTCGCCGACGCCGTAGGTTGACGAACGCAAACCTGCTTTCCTGGCGAATTCGTCTGGCTCGTTGCCGATCTCGACGCCAAGTAGCTTCTTGCCGAGAATCCTTCGGGCATGTCGAGCCTCGTCCGCTGCGCGTGCCGGTTCGAAATGACCGAGATCGACGCCAAGCAGCACTCGCCAGCCGGTCGCGTCCAACAGTCCACGAAGCGCGTAGAGGTCGGCTGGCGTGACTGTGTTGGTCGCCCATGGAGGGGAAGATTCGCCGTCGCTGGTCCACCACGAGAGATCTACACTGGCTCCGCCGACGCGCAGCACGGATGGCCCCAGCAGCCGCATCAGGCGCACGAGCCGGTAGCGCGCAGCATTGAGATGGTCGGTACCCAGTTCTTGCGCCTCCGTTGACAGCCCAATCGCGCCGGGTGCGAACTCCGGCCCTGGCTGACTGGTGTCAAGGCGCAGAACAACGACCGGTGCCGATCCCCTCGCGGTCGCCGAACGATCCCAAGCCCATGAGCAGCCAACCGTCAACACAAAGATGAGCACCGCAAACCTGCAAAGAGCCTGCCCCATCTCGATCCAGGAACCGTGCTTCGCTCAGCTCGTTCGCTTCGCTCGATCTTCAATACCGGGCGAGAGCGTACACGCATCCGCGCACGACTCTCGCGTCCTGTCAGCGGGCGGCCCTCGAAAGCCTCGCAAGGCTGGCGACATTCCATGCGTTGTTGGCTGACGGGCACCACGTGTGCACCGCCTGAGCGAGCTGACCACAGACCGATGACCAACACAACCCCTGACCTCAACGAGCTTGCCATTGGCGCATGGGTTCGCCGGTGCGATGGAACCCCCTTCGCCGAGCCTCGCTGTCGGGTAGTGTGATGAAGCACAACGCACCGCTGCCTGAGGCTGATCGTCCGGATGTCTCGAGCGCCATGCAGGATGTCGAGCAGCCGCTCGACACGCCATCCACAGCGCTGCTCGCACAACTCGACAGCGGCGATCGAGTCGAGCAGCCACCCAGATGGTCAGGAGTCAGCGCACGTATGACGAGCGACGCTGGCACGGCAGCGAGCACACCGCGACCGGTGATCAGACGGATGCTCGTGAGCTCCTCGGCGACTGCCGTCCTGCAGGGAGGCTCGGGCGTGATGACCTTCGTTCTCGCTGTCCTGCTGGCGCGGTTTCTAGGTGGCGCCGGCTATGGGCACTACGCGCTCGCGTTCGCCTGGGCCAGTTTGCTCATGACGCCGGCGATTCTTGGTCTCAACACCTTCTTGGTGCGCGGTATCGCGGTCTACGAGGTACGCGGACAATGGCCGCTGATGAAGGGGTTGCTGTTGCGCGCCAACCAGCTCGTCCTTCTCGCCTCGACCACCGTCGCCCTGGCCGGCACGATCGTCGCCGTCACGATGCTCCCCTCGATGGATCGTGGGCCGTTCTGCGTAGCCATGCTACTCGTCCCCATAACCACGCTCACGCTGCTACGCCAGGGCGCCATGCAAGCGCTTGGCCGAGTGGTCAGCGGGCAGATACCCGAGTACCTCGTCCGCCCGCTGCTCATCATCGCTGGCGTGCTGGCGTTGGAGCTCGCGGGGTCCCGCGCACTCACCCCCACTACAGCGATGGGAGCGAACGTGGCTGGGGTGGCAGTTGCCTTCGTGATAGGAGCTGTGTTGCTCAAACGCGCGCTTCCGCCCGTGCTGCGCTCGGTGCGACCGGCGTTCGTCACGAACGAGTGGTTGCGCGCATCGCTCCCGATGATGCTAATCAGCGGCGTCTGGATGGCGAGCACGTACGTGACCACTCTGTTGGTGGGCGCACTCGATGGGTCCCGCGCGGCCGGCGTGTACAGCGTGGTCCAGAAGGGCGCCGAAGTGATCGTCGTGGTACTCGCGGCAACCAACATGTCGCTGGCCCCCGTGATCGCGCGCCTGCACGCACGCGGGGACTTGCAGGCGCTCGAGCACACCACCGAACGCATGGCGCGAGCCACGCTCCTGGTCTCGACGCCGGTGGCACTGGCGTTCATCGCGTTTCCCGGCGTGTATCTCGACCTGTTTGGCGCCGAATTCCAAACGGGTGCAACCGCGCTCGTCATCCTGGCACTCGGGCAGCTCGTCAATGCCGCGGCTGGGCCGTCGGGCAACGTGCTGGTAATGACCGGTCAAGAGCGCATAGCCGTACGCGCCGTAGCCGCCGGTCTCGTCGCCAACGTGGTGTTCGCCGTGATACTGGTTCCACGCCTCGGCGTCACCGGTGGCGCCATCGCCTTCGCGGCAACGCTCGTGCTTTGGAACACGGCTCTCGTCGCAATAGCTCGTCGCCTCCTCGGCGTCAACGTGACCGCCTTTGGTGCTCTATCGCTGCAAACAGCTCGACGGTCTCACTCATAGTGTCAGCAAAGGCTCTCCCAACCTTCCTGATAATCGGCGCCATGAAGTCGGGCACCACAAGCCTGCACTACTACTTGCGCCAACACCCAAGCATCCATATGCCAGCGATGAAGGAGACCAACTTCTTCGCTCCGCCGGAAGACGTTCCCTACTACCGTGGCACGAAGCTGATCCCCACCCTTGACCGCTACGAACGGCTGTTCAACGCCGCGTTCGCGGCGCGAGGCGAGGCATCCCCCAGCTACACAGAGTACCCGCGCCGCAAGCACGTACCGGAGCGCATAAAGCACGCGGTGCCCGATGCAAAGCTGATCTACCTCGTGCGCGACCCCATCGCGCGCATCGTATCCCATTACAAGCATCGTGTCGCGGTCGAAAACGAGCGTCGGTCGATCAGCGAGGCGCTTCACGATCTGGCGGACCCCTACTCACCTTATATCTGCCCGAGCTTCTACGCTTCGCAACTCACTCGGTATCTACCCCATTTCCCACTGGAGAGCATTCTCGTCGTGGATCACGCTGACCTGTTCGCCCACAGACAGGGGACGCTCCGTGAGATCTTCGCGTTTCTCGAGGTCAACGATTCCTTCAGCTCTCCACAATTCGACGAGGAGATGAACACCGGCAAGGAACTGCGCAGCTACTCCGAGTTCGTGGTGCTGCTCCAAAGCGCCCGCACGTCTCCACTGCAGCGACTGCCGCGCGGTCTGCGCGTCCGATTGCGCCGCGGCGTCGAACGTGTCGTGTCGAGGCCGCTGATGACTCAGACACTGAGCGACGATCTGCGTAGCCGGCTCCACGACCTTTACGCGCAGGACGCAATGCGTCTTCGTGAGATGACGGGGAAGACCTTCTCCACGTGGCGTGTCTAGCGTCCAGTGGTCTGCTTTCCGCCCAGCATCGCCGACTCGAGCGCCCCCCGCTGCGCTTCCCAGCGTCGCACGAGCACATCATGGCGAGCCCCGACCTGCGCACTCCACAACTCGTACTGAGCGGCAGCCCTCCGCACGCCGGCCGCGATCCCCGCCGGCGAGTTCTCGACAAAGATGCTTGGCGAGAAGTACGCGCGCAGCGTTGCGGTATCCGATAGCACGGTCACGCGTTCGAGCCAGCTCGCCTCGAACGCGGTCCGCATGACGGAGTATGGATCGCTGGTGAGCGACACCACGATTTCCGCGCAATTCATCAACGCCAAGTACCGCGACTGATCGAGCCAGCCCGTGAGCTCGACGTGGGGCGCACTGAGCAATTTCTGCCTGGCGGTGCGCTCCAGGCGCGAATGATCGCCGGTGATCGCCACGTCGAAGTCGTCGAGCTCCTCAACCGCGCCGGTGATCGCGTCGAGAGGCTCGTCAGGATCGAAGATCGTCGTAAAGATGACTTTCGGCCGAGCCACGGCCCTCCTGCGTATAGGTTTCGCTTGAACTGGGGGCGGCGCCTCATGAAACACCATCGACCGACCGCCCCATCCATCCACGACGGCTCCCAGAGATGGTTCCGTCACCATCGTCGCGCCTGCCCGCCTTATGACGAACTTCTGCATTGGCAGGAACCACTTCCACAGTCGTCCGCGATGACCAAAGATGCCCGGGTGCGCGTCAACGATGAAGGAAGTGCCACACACGCGGGCGTAAAGCGCGACCAGGACCGATGCGAACGGTGGTGGGCAGGCTGACCAGAACCACCGGAGGCCGTGAACGGAGGAGCCAAATGATCGTGATTGCCGTAGACAGCGCGTACCGGAGGGGCGTGAGCAATGGTGACTTGAGCCGCGAAAGGCTCACGATCTTCGGTTCGACGCCCAGGACTCGACCGAGATCCATGAGCCGCCCCGGATTCCGCGTCCACGCGATCAATCCCGGCGAGATCCCTTGCACAGCTGTGTTCGCCGCTCCCTCCTGGTGACTCATACGCTCAAAGGTTCGGCGGCCGCAATGCTCACCGTCAACCGCGCCGCGAGGCGCATGTCATCAATGTCGAGATCCTCAACCGCGCGTACGATGGCCAGCCCGCGCCGGCCCAACTCCTCGGCAACGAGCACCTGGTGGTCGTCCACGTTCTCCCCGTAGCACTGACGACGGGGCACCAACACGGGCAATTTGCCCGCCTCGAGTGCGGTCATCGACGAGCCGCAGCCCGCGTGTGCAATGACGACATCCGCCTCTTCGATAGCTTGTTGGAGCTCGCGCGCGGGCAACTGGCAGTGCGCGGCGATGGGGAGGCGGGTGACATCGGTGCACCCCACCTGCCAGAGGATCTCGACGTCGGCCGGCAGCACTCGATGCACGCGGTCGATCAACCGCGGGAACGAGTAGTCCTCCATGGTGCCCAGCGTGACCACCGCGCGTCTGATGGTTCCGTCGTGCTCGGTGCGGGGGCCGGCGACGAACGTGTCGAACACCGAGCCGAGATAGCGCCACGGCGGCCGCGCCCAGCCTCGATATTGAGCATAGAGGTCGATGCCGGGCATGCGCGCGAGCAGCCGCCCGGTCAGCGATGGACCCACGCTGCGCGTGGCAGACTCGATGTAGCGACACCACGCGCCGCGCACACGGCCGAGCGGCAGGAACGAGAGCGCTATTCCCGAGCCGGTGCTCACGACCGTGGAGAACGGATGACGTCCGCGGAACAGACGTTGCGCGACGCACGTGTGGCGCAGCAGGGTCTTCGCGGCCCGCGGGCCTGCGTAGTCGAGATATATGACGCTTTCGCCGACGAGCATCGAGCGGCTCTGTGGCGTGTCGAACGTTATCCACAGCCGATCTTCGTCGATTCCCTCGAGGCGGGGAACGAGGTGCTGAAGCTCGGTGAGGTGGCCGCCGACGCTGGTGACGAGCAGCGTGGTCACAACGCCTCGACTTTCACGCGATCACGACGGCGCACGGCATCGTCAATTCGCCCCGCGCCGCCCCAGCACCACCGGCAGCGTCCGCAAGATCAGCCGCACATCCCCCCACAGCGACCAGTTGGTGACATACAGGTAGTCGAGCTTCACCATCTCCTCGAAGGGGATGCTGGTGCGCCCGAGCACCTGCCACAGGCCCGTGATCCCGGGGGTGAGGTCCAGGCGCCCGCGCGCCCACTCGTCAACCATGCGGTCCTCCTCGGCCACCAGCGGCCGGGGACCGACGAGGCTCATGTCGCCCTTGAGCACGTTCCACAGCCTGGGGTAGCTCATCGAGGCTGGTGAGGCGCAGCAGGCGCCCGATCCGGGTCACGCGCGGGTCGCGCTCCAGGTGCAGCCAGCCCCTGTCGATGCTCTGCCCGAGCAGCTCCTCGCGTTTGGCCTCCGCGTCGGCGACCATCGTGCGGAGCTTCACCAGCTCGAAGCGCCGGCCGCCCCGTCCGATGCGCTCCTGGCGGAACAGGGCCGGACCGGGAGAGTCGAGCTTGATCACCACTGCGAGCACCGCCACGAGCGGGAGGGCGAGCACGCCGAGCAGGCCCGCGCCGAGCAGATCGAGTGCGCGCTTGGCCATCCGCGCGGAGCGCGAGAGCACCGAGGGGTTGATGCCCAGCACGGTCACTCCCTGCACGTCGTCGACCTCCACCGCCGGCCCCAGGGCGCTGCACGTGGCCGGCAGCAGGCTCACCTTCACGGCGGCCGTCTTGCAGTCGCGCAGGACGTGGAGCAGCCGCGCGCCGTTCACCTCCGCGTCCGCCACCACCACGCGTGCGACGCGCTGCTCGAGCATCAGCCGCGGCAGGTCCACCTCGCCGAGGCGACCGAGGCGCGGCAGGTCGAGCACTCCCGCCACGTCCAGCCCGCAGCTCACCATCCCGATCGGGGCCAGGCGCAGGCTCGCGCTCGCCCGCATCTTCGCGATCAGCGCGCCGCTCGTGCGGCCGGTGCCGATCAGGAGCACCCGCTCGGGCGAGGCGACGCGCACGAACGCGCCGCGTGCGAGCACGCGGCCGGTGAGCACCAGCACGATCGCCAGCGCAGCGAACGCCAGGATCGCCGCGAATGTGAGCTTCGCGGGTGCGGCCAGGGCGAACCAGCACCACAGCAACAGGCAGCCGACGAGCACACCGTGGAACAGCGAGGGCAGATCGTCGAGCGTCGAGTGGCTCAGGCGCCTGGCGTCCCGCTCGTACAGCCCGTACAGCTTGAACACCACCACCCATGCCGGCAAGGTGACGGCGCCGTAGAGCATGTACTGCTGCCACGAGTGCCCGCGTGCGCCGCCCACGAGCGCCAGGGCGATCGCCAGCGCGCCGGCCACGCACACCACGTCAACCAGCGCCAGCACACGGCGCAGGAGCCAGTCACGGTGCCCGTAGGTGTGGGAGACGAGAGTTCCGCTCTGCACACGCGCGCTGCGGCGCCTGCGTTTGCGAAGCAGGCTCGAGGTGGACGGGATCGTGTCCGCGCTTCGCGCTCGTGTCCCCGCGGTCCCCATGCCCATCAACGCCCGACCCGGCACGGACTTCCGCGGAGGATGAGCGCAACGCGCTAATTCAGTTGACGGAACCGTCCCACGATGTCTGTAGGGGTATCTCCCCCGCCTCCTCACCGGTCTCGGGGATGCCGATGCAGGCCGCGCGCTCGCGGCCGAGCATCAGCTCGGCGGCCTCGCTGCGGGAGCGCACGCCCAGCTTGCCGAACGCCGAGGACAGATGGCTCTTGACGGTGCTCTCCGCCAGGAACAGCCGGTCCGCTATCTGGCGGTTCATGTAGCCCATCGCCACCAGGCCCAGGACCTGGCGCTCGCGCACCGACAGCACGGAGGGCTCGACCTCGCGCCAGTGGGAGCGCGGCACGCACACCTGGCCGGCGCGCGCCGCCCGCACGCACGTGGCCAGGCCGCGCTCGAGCTCGTCCTGGACCACCACGCCGGCGGCCCCCGCGGCGAGCGCCGCACGCAGTTCCCGGCGCTCGATGCTCGCGCACGCCACCACCACGGGCGTCCGGCCGAAGCGCTCGATCTGACGCTCGACCGCGCTCGCGGAGTTGGCGGCGGAGTCCGCCAGCCACAGGACGATGGCCGCCGGCTCGCCCTCACCGTCCAGGCGAGCGCCACCGCCCTCGCGGTCGAGCACCGTCGGGATGAAACCCTCGCGCTCGAGGATCGCGCGCATCGCGGCGAGCACCTCCCGGGGGCACTCCCCCGCGTCCAGGCCAACCCGCTCTGCCTGCGCATCCGTCTCCTCGCCGCGCAGCGCCTCTGTGCCCGGCCTGAACATACGCCACCAACGCAGCCACCCGGCGCGGACTTCTGAAGCGCAGATCCGACCCCGTACCGGCGCGCCGCGGCTGCAGAGCGCGATCCGCGGCCGGCGCGCCCGCGCCGACGCGGGCGTCAGTCCGCTCGGCGCCCCTCCTTGCCGGACCGGCCAGCCGCCCCTCCCGCGGGCGCCTCCGCCTCGAGCTTCGCCCCCGCCCGCGCCAGCGCGCGGCGCTCGCCCGCGTCCACCGTGGGGTACTGCGGGTCGATGTCCATCAACGTGCGCGCCAGCACGGCGCCCACGGCGATCCGGGCGAACCACTTGTGGTCGGCGGGGATCACGTACCAGGGGGCCCACTCGGTGCTCGTGTGGGTGAGCATCTCCGAGAACGCCAGCTGGTACTCGTCCCAGTGCTCGCGCTCGCGGACGTCCGCCGCGGAGAACTTCCAGTTCTTCTCGGGCACCTCGATGCGCTTGAGAAAGCGCGTGCGCTGCTCCTCGCGGGAGATGTTGAGGAACACCTTGACGAGGCGAAAGCCGTTGTCAACCAGATATCGCTCCCAGTCGTTGATCTCCCGGTAGCGACGCTTCCACACGTCCCCGCCGATGGCCGCCGGCGGCAGCCGCTGGCGCTCGAGCAGCTCCGGGTGCACCCGCACCACCAGCACCTCCTCGTAGTGGGAGCGGTTGAAGATCCCGATCTGGCCGCGCGCGGGCAGGCGCTGCGCGTAGCGCCACAGGAAGTCGTGGTCGAGCTCCTCCGCCGAGGGGACCTTGAAGCTGTGGACCACCACGCCCTGGGGGTTGACCCCGCTCATCACGTGCCGGATGGTCCCGTCCTTGCCCGCCGCGTCCAGGGCCTGCAGCACCAGCAGCACCCCGTGGGCGTCCTGGGCGGCCAGGCGCTCCTGGTACTCGGCCAGCAGCTCCACGCCCAAGCGCAGCTGCTCCTCGCCTTCGTCCTTCTTCAGCCATCCCGCCCTGAAGCCGGGGTCGTAGTCCTCGGCGAGCGTCACCCTCGTGCCCGGCGCCACGCGCAGTGGATCGATCAGCTCCGCCAGCCCTCGGGCGCGGGCGTCGGCGTCGCTGCGCTTTCGCCGGGGCACCCCGTCAGCGTACCGGCGCCGTGCGGTCCTCGATAATCGCCCGATCGACCCGCCCGCCGCCCCCGACCGTTCGCCCCAACAGCACGCCGCCCAGCACGGCGCCGAGCGGGGCGCTCCGATGCCGGCTCCCGCGGCGGAGGGGTTGCCCGAGCGGCTCGCCCGCTGGGTGGTGCCGGACGTGAACCCCGCGGGGGTGGTCTACGGGATCATCCTCATCGGAGCGCTGCTGGCGGCCGAGAGTGGCGAGCACGACAGCTTCCTCGACATGTTCATCTCGGCCGTGATCGCCGCCGCCCTGTACTGGGTGGCGCACGCGTACGCCGAACTGCTGGGCGAGCGGGTGACCGCGGGCGAGCGCCTGACGGCGGCCGGGCTCGGCCGGGCGCTCGTGCACGACTGGACGATCGTGCGCGGCGCCGCGGTGCCGCTGGCGGTGCTCGCGATCTCCTGGGCGGCGGGCGCGAGCCAGCAGACGGGCGCGACTGCCGCGATGTGGAGCGCGATCGCAACGCTCGTCGCATTCGAGCTGATCGCAGGCCTGCGGGCGCACTCCAGCGGCCGCGAGCTGGCCCTGAACGCCGGCGTGGGCGCGGCCATGGGCATCGCCATCCTCGCCCTGAAAATCGTTCTTCGCTGATCGTCCCTGCAACCGGACCGGATCAATAGGCGGTTGTATTAGCCTGTGTAGACAAAAAATTACTGACATGGAATGATCTGGTAGGCCAGACACATGACAGTAGTTGGCTGGTTCGAAAGTCCGCTTTTCAGGAGAGGTCGAGGGAGGTCGAATGACATCGGGACGAAGGACGTCGTTTTCGGCGCGCGACGCGCGCGTGAACAGGTCCGCGGGTTCGGCGCGGGAGAGGCCGAAGAGACCGGGGCGGGGCGGCGGCGGGCATGTGGCCCCGCTGTACAAGCGCCTGCCCCACGGCCCGCACCGCCTGGACCGTGACGAGGTGATCGCCAACCAGCGCACGCGCATCCACGGGGCGATGATCGAGGCTGTAGCGCGCAACGGCTACGAGGAGACGAGCGTCAAGGAGGTGATCGCGCTGGCGGGCGTCTCGCGCCGCTCCTTCTACGAGCAGTTCGCCAACAAGGAGGGCTGCTTCCTGGCGACGGTCAACCTGATCGCCAGGCGCGAGCTGCAGCAGATCCGCAGGACCTACCTGAAGTGCGACGGCGCGCTCGAGCAGCGCGCCCGGGCGAGCTTCGAACGGTTCGCCAGGACGATGAGCGAGGAGCGCAAGGTGAGCGTGCTGGTGGTGCTCGAGGCGCAGACCGCAGGCGTCCCGGGCATCGAGCGCCTGCTGAAGGCGACCGGCGCCTGCGAGCACATGCTCGCGCAGAGCTTCGCCCAGGCGCCCGAGGCCGTGTCGCTGCCGACGCCGATCGTGCGGGCCATGGCCGGCGGCCTGCACGGAGCGGCCGAAGCGTTCCTGCGCGAGCGACCGAGCGCCCCTCCGGCGGAGATCGCCGATGAGCTGCTCGGCTGGACGCTGCAGTTCCAGAGTCCGGCGGCGGAGCGCATGGGCGAGCGCATGGCGGCGGCGCTGAGCATGCGCCTGCGCGAAATCGCCTCCACGTACGGGAACGGGCACGGCGGCGTCGAAGCACGCGGCCGCGACGAGCGCGCCCGCCTGCTCCAGGGCGTGCTGCGACTGGCCACCCGCGAGGACTACCACGCGCTCAGCGCGCCGCAGATCGCCGACGAGGCGAACGTGCCGATCGACGACTTCTGGGAGCTGTTCGCCGACCGGGACGAGTGCTTCCTGGCGGCGCTCGACGCGATCGGCGACGAGCTGCTGGCGATCGCCGCGGACCCCGAGCTCGTCTCCGACGACTGGCCCCGTGCCGTGCGGCGGGTGCTGGCCGAGCTCATGTGCTACCTGGCCGACCATCCGCTGCAGGCGCGCACGCTCGCCCAGGAGGCGTTCTTCGCGGGCGCGGAGGCGCTCGATCGCGTGCGCTACCTGTCGCACAGCGTCGCCACGCTCCTCACCGAGGGCGCCCCCACCGAGGCCCGGGGCCAGTTCACCACCGAGGCGATCGCGGGCGCGATCTGGCACACGATCCGCTGCCAGGTGGCCGCCGGGCGCACCCAGTTGCTGGCCGCCCTGCCCGAGCATCTGGCCTACGTCGTCCTCACCCCCTACATCGGCGCGAACGCCGCCGCCGAGCTGCTCACCGAGGAGCCCGAGCCGGCCGGCTGGGGCGTCCGCGAGACGGCCTCCGCCGGCTGAAGCCAGCCCGCGGCGCGCGCATGCGAGCGCGTGCCGCGCCGGCTGGCCTTGGCCGGTCAGCCGCGGCGCCTGCGGGACAGGCGTTCGGCGAAGTACGTGAGGACGATCCCGATCAGCAGCGAGATGACGATCACGATGATCAGCGGCGCATGGCCGGAGCCGACGATCCAGTCGACCTTCACCTGATCGAGGTTCAGCAGCGCGAACGCGATGAAGATGCCCGCCAGCGCCACCATCGCGCCGCCGCGCGCGAGCTCGCGGCGGTCACGACCCTTAGCCTTGGCCGGCTTGCGGCTGTGGCCCGGCGTCTGTTCCGAGGGTGCGGACATCGCGCGCATCATGATCGTAGCCGAGCTCCCCCTCCGGGACGATGCCGCGCGCACGCGGGGCGATGCAACGGCACGACCGGAGGGCCGGCGGGCGGCGAAATACCATGGCTGCGATGAAGCGCGAGATGATCGGAGGGCTCGCTGCGCTGACGGTGTGCGCGTCCACGGCCGTGGCCGTGGGCGGCTGCGGGGGCTCGCAGACGAAGACGGTGTCCGTGGCGAGCGCCCCGGAAGGCGCCCAGAGCACGCCCGCGAGCACCACCACCGCCTCGACGCAAACCACCACCGCCACGAACACGAGCACAACCGAAGCGCCGCCCCCGGCGAGCACCGCCGGCGGGACGGCCGCGCCGCCCTCCACCCACACGGCCCCCGAGCCGGCGTTCACCGAACCGGAAAGCCACGCGGGGGGACTGAAGGAAGCGGAGGACGCGCTCCAGGCGCGGGGCTACACGGCGAACGAAACATCTCAATATCACCCGAGCCAAACGCTGCGAGTGCTGGTGGGCACGAGGACGGGCTCCGGCGACGGCTACGGCCAGCAGGCGTTCTTCTTCGTGGACGGCCGCTACATAGGGACTGACACCAAGGAACCAAGCGCGACTATTAGAGTCCTGTCGCAAAGCGACACGGAAGTGACGCTCGGATACCCGCTGTACCGCCCCGGTGACCCGCTGTCCACCCCCAGCGGCGGGCAGGCGACGGTGCGTTTCGCCTTGAACGACGGCAAACTCGCCGCTCTGGGGCGAATTCCCCCGGCCAATTCGCCCTCCGGGCTGAGCCGCTATTAGCAACCCGCAGCCGGCGGCCACTAGTCCACCGGGCTGAGCGCGTACTAGAACACTCAAGGGCGGGGCGCCGCTCGCCGATCGCCTCTGCATGGAGTCCCAGGCAGTGCCCGCAGACGCGCACCACGACGCCGAGCGCCGGACGGACGGCGAGGGGCGCGAGGTGTGCTGCTCGATGACCAACGTGCTCGTGCGCCTGGTGCGCCGCCACGGCGGCGAGCAGGCGGTCGCCGAGCTCTTGGGGCTGGCCGGCGTCACGCGCGAGGCGGCCTACCTGGAAGACACCGACAACTGGGTCTCCCAGGAAGAGGTGTACACGCTGCTGGCCGCCGGAGCGCAGATCACCGGCGACCCCGTGTTCCCGCGCCGGGTGGGCGAAGAGACGGTCAACCAGCACGCGGGCAAACAGGTGGCCACGCTGTTGCGCTCGCTGGGCTCGGTGGAGGCCGTCATGCAGGCCGTCGCCCAGACCGCCGGCAAGCTCACCACCACCTCGGAAATGCAGGCCGTGGAGGTCGGTCCGGGGCGCGCCGTGATCTCCGCGGTGGCCCGTGAGGGCTTCAGGCGCACCAGCCAGAACTGCGAACTGACCACCGGGCTGCTGACCAACACGCCGAGCCTGTTCGGCCTTCCGCCCGCCCACGTCGAGCAGAGCGAATGCGCGGCCGACGGCGACCAGCAGTGCCTGTACACGATCACCTGGGACGCCGACCGGGCGGCCGCGGCCGCCGACCCACAGCAGCGGGTGACCGCCCTCGAGGCCCAGCTCCTGGCGACCTCCGAACGGCTGCACAGCGTGTACGCGATCGCCAGCGACCTCGTCTCCACCGAGGACCTCGACACGGTCCTCCATCGCATCGTCGAACGCGCCGCCGACGCCGTCCGCGCCCCCAGCCACATCCTCGCCGTCCGCCCCCACGAGGACGCCGAGCTGCAGGTGTACAGCCGCGGCATCGGCGAGCAGGAGGCTGAGGAGCTCGCCTCCGCCACGCTCGCCGGCGAGCAGCCGCCCGGCGGCTCGATGCTCGTCGTGGACGTCCACTCCAGCCGCCGCAGCTACGGCCAGCTGATCGCGCGCTACTCCGCCGCGATCGAGTTCTTCCCCCAGGAAGAGGAGATGCTCAGCCTGTACGCCAAGCACGCCGCCGCCGTGCTCGACATGGCGCTCGCGCTCCAGGAGTCGGCCAAGCGCCACGAACAGGTCAGCTCGCTGCTCGCGCTCGCCCACGCCCTCGCCAAGGCCGGCACCACGCTCGAAGTCGCCGAGCGCCTGGCCGCGGCCGCGCCGGACGTGGTGGACTGCGACCGCATGGCCATCTACCTGTGGGACCCCTACGAGCGCTGCCTGCGCTTCACCGCCCTGTGGGCCCGCGACGACGGCGCCGACGTCCCCGACCTGACCGGCCGCACGATCGCGCCCGAGGACACGCCCAGCCTCGAGCTCCAGCTCACCGAACCGCAGCCTCGCTTCTTCGACGCGGACACCGACGACGAGTACGTCCGCAGGCTCATGAGCTCGCTGGACCTGGTCGCGCTCACCGTGGTGCCGATCGTCGCCCGCGACGTGTTCCTCGGGATCCTCACCGCGGGCGTCACCGAGCGCCCCGAGCGCCTGCGGCGCGACGAGGACCTGCTGGAGCGGCTCACCGGGGTGGCCGCCCTCGCGGCGCCCGCCATCCAGAGCGGCCAGCTCGTTGACCAGCTCGGCTACAAGGCCACCCACGACGGGCTCACCGGCCTGCTCAACCGCGTCGGCTTCCGCCACTGCATCGACAAGGCGCTCGGCAGCGTGGACGGGGAGGCGCGGGTGGGCGGGGAGGCGCGCGTAGGCCTGCTGTTCGTGGACCTCAACGAGTTCAAGCAGGTCAACGACGTCCACGGGCACGAGGCCGGCGACGAGCTGATCCGCCAGGCCGCGGAGCGTCTCAGCGAGACCTGCCGGGGCGAGGACGAGGTCGCCCGGCTGGGGGGCGACGAGTTCGCCATCGTGCTGGCGGACGTCCATCACGACGAGCAGGTGCGGGCCGCCGAAGCCCGCGTCCGCGACGCGTTCGCGGAGCCGTTCACGATCGCCGCCAGCCTCACCATCTCCGTCGGCGCGAGCGTCGGCGGCGGCGTGTGGCCCGACGACGGCCACACGGCCACCGAGCTGGTCAGGCACGCCGACGCCGCCATGTACCAGGACAAGGCCCGCAGCAGGCGGGCATCCGCGCTGGGCAAGCCCCGCAGGCGCCGCGGCAGGGCGGCCGCGGCAGCGCGCTGACCTACGCCCGGCCGAGCAGCCTGGACCACAGCGACGGGCGCCGCGGCTGGGTGCGCCGCCACTCCTCCCGGGAGGGCAGCTGCCCTCGCCCCCGGGCGGCCATCACGCACTCGCTGTGGGCGTGGCGGCGGCGGCGGGTGTCGCCTTCGGGGGCGATCAGCATATGCTCGCTCAGAGCGGCCAGATGACGACCACAAAAAGGACATCGATACGTCGCCGGCTTGAGAGACGAGGCTCGGCGCCACGTCCACCATGGGGCGCGCGGAAGGCTGGGCATGGCTCCATTGTCGCGCCTCTGGCCGCCACCCTGGCGGCGAGCGTGGCGGTGAGCGTCGGCCTGGTGATCGCCCGCTCCGAGCGCGAGCGCCGGCGCGCGAAGCTGCGAGAACGCGAGCAGAAGCTCGGCCTGTGGCCGGACGAGCCGCTCGCGTACGGGCTGCGCCGCATGGCCCTCGGCCAGGTGGATCTCGCGCTCGCGATGCTCGGCGACGGCAACGGCGCCGGCGGCGCGCCCGACGAGCGTGCGGTACACGAGACCCGCAAGGCGATCAAGCGCCTGCGGGCGCTGCTGCGGATGCTCCGGCAGGAGCTCGGGGAGCGCAGCTTCCAGCGCGAGAACGCCACCCTGCGCGAGCTGGCCGACCAGCTCGCCGGCGCGCGCGATGCCGCCGTCATGCTGGCCACGCTCGACGCGCTCCTCGCGCGCGAGGAGCGCCGGCTCGGACGCCGCCATGGGGTACTCGCCCTGCGCCGGCGGTTGGCCGACGAGAGCGCCCGCATGCGGCGCCTCACGCTCGCCGACCCGACCGCCCGCGCGGAGGTGCTCGGCGAGCTGCACGCCCTGCGCTGGCGCATCGCCGCCTGGTCGCTACCGGCCAGCCCGGGCATGCGGCTCGTCGACGCCGACCTCGAACGGCTCTACCGCCAGGGCCGGGCGCGCCGCCGGCGGGTCCTCCGCGGGAAGGGCGAGCGCACGCTGGCCATGCACAGATGGCGCAAACGCGTGAAGGACCTGCGCTACGCCGCCGAAATGCTCGAGCGCCGCGGCGACCGCGGCGTGGGTAGGTCCGGGCGCTCGCGCAAGGCCCGCCGCGCAGGCGGGGCCAGCCGCCAGGACCGGTCCCTGCGTGAGCTCGCGACGCGCGCGGACGACCTCGGGGAACTGCTCGGCGAGGAGCACGACCTGGCCGTGCTCGCGCAGCACCTGCGGGCCGGGGCGCGGGGATCCGGCCGCCGGGACGGCAGGGCGGGCGACGGCACCGACGCGCTGTGGCACACCGGGCCGGGCACCCGCAAGGCGCTGCTGAAGCTGATCGCCAAGCGCCGGCGCAAACTGCGTCGCCGGGCGCTGCGCAAGGGCGAGCGGCTCTACGGCCAGAGGCCCAAGCGGTTCATGCGCGGCGTGCGGCGCGCGTATCGCGGTTCGTCCAGCTAGGAGTCAGCTGACGCTGAGCACGGTCAGCGTACGCTTGCCCTTGGGCAGCGTCACCGCCGCCTGCTCGCCCGGTGCGCGGCCCAGCAGGGCGACCGCCACGGGGGATTCCGCCGACAGACGGCCATCGCGCGGGGCTGCGTCGTGGGAGCTGACGATCCGCCACGTCTGCTCCACACCGTCCTGGTCGCGGACGACCACCGTCGAGCCGAAGCCCACCACGCCGCCCGCGCCGGCGGGCGTCTCCGAGACGATCACCGCGCCGGAGATCTTCTCGCGCAGGCGAGCGATCTTCGTCTCCAGGTGCGCCTGCTCGTTCTTGGCGTCGTGATACTCGCTGTTCTCCTTCAGATCGCCCCATTCGCGCGCCGTCTTGATGCGCCCGGCGATCTCCCGGCGGCCCTCCCCCTCGAGCGTCGCCAGCTCCGCTTCCATCGTCGCCAGACCCTCGGCCGTGGTCATGTTGGTCGCCTCGGTCATCCCCCAGAGCCTACCGATCCCGGCCCGCGACCCCTGCTCTAGAAATAAGTGCTCGCCGGCGTCGACAGCAGCGCGTAGATCTGCACGATGGCCGCCTGCACGAGCAGTTGGGCCGACGGCGGCGAACCGGCCACGAACACGTCGTTGCTCAAGCGCAGGTTCTCCCAGGCGTAGTTGACATATGCCTGTGCGAGCGAGGACCCGGGCGGGTCGTGGGTGACCGAGTCCAGGTACATCAGGTTGCGGAAGTACACCGACGCGAAGAACGGGATTTCGGACTCGAGCTTTTCCATCGTGAAGTACGCCAGCGCCGCCTTCGCCGTCTGGCGCGCCTCCCACAGGTATTCCGCGTTGCCGGTGGCCTGGTAGAGCAGCGTGCCCGCGCCGATCATCGAGCCCTGGTTGTAGCTCCACAGAGCCGGTTCGACCACGCCTCTGCGGCCGATGTGGTCCGCGTACATGCCGTTGGACTCGACCAGGCAGCGGCGCACCCATTCGTAGGCCATCTGCGCGAACTGCAGGTCCTGCACGTTGCCCGTCAGCCGGTACAGCTCCGTTGCCAGCTCGGCGGCGGGCGCCGTGGTGGTGGTGTTGCGTTCGCCGTTTTCCGCGGAGTTCGAGAACGGCAGCCCGCCCGGGCAGCCGAACGCCGGATTCGACTGCCAGCCGGCCATCTCGAACGCCATGATCCCCTCCGCGCTGCCCAGCAGCGCCTGCTGGTGGGTGAGCTGGTACAGCCGCACCATCTCGATCCCCACCCAGTCGTTGTCGTCGTAGTACTTGGTCCCGCCCGGACCGGTGGGCGGGACCACCGTGCCGTCGAATGCGGCCAGCGTGCTCGTGTACGTGCCTTCGGGAGCGCCCGAGTTGTCCGTGTCCAGGTAGGAGTCGAGCCCCGTCAGGCGCGCGTCCAGTTCGCTGCTCAGCTCGCGCCCGAGCGAGGCGCCCAGGTGGGGGATGTTCGCCACGCTCACCGTCGCGGCCATCGCCTGGGAGAACGCCCACAGGTAGGAGAACGGTTCGCCCGCGTACAGGCGGGAGGCCTTCACGTAGAAGTACTTCTGCATCGCTTCGAACGCCACCAGCGCGCGGGCGGGGTTGCCGTGCAGGGCGGGCTTCTGGGGCTTGCTCGGCCTGGACGGCTGGGTGGGCGTGGAGTCCGGGGCGGGGGTGGAGCCCGGGGCGGGCGTGCCGGTCGGCGCGCTCGCGCCGCCGCTCGTGCCGGCCGCCCGCGCGTGCGCGCTCGCGTGCGCGGCGCCCGCGCGAGCGTATTCCCACGGGTGCGGGCGAAACGCGGGGCGGGTGGCGGCGGCGGGGTATGGGGACCGGCTCGCCCCTGCCCCCGCCGCGCCGCGGGCCGCGCTCGCGCCGGCGGGGGACGCGAACAGCGACACCCACAGCAGCGCAAGCGCGACTGTGAGCGAGCGAGCGTGGACAAAGTACGGGATCATCGCCTCTGAGCAAGCACAACAACCGACCGGCGCGTTCGATTTGGTGTTCGCACCGCGCCGTGCCGGGGAGCCGGGCGGGTCATCACACCCCGCAGCCGGTCACGTCGCGCGCCATTGTCCCACAGGCCTCGCCCCACCCCAAGGGTGAACCGTCACTTGCACCACCACTACACCGCCATCGGCCACGTGACCATCGATGTGCTCGCCGACGGCTCCCGCCGCCCCGGCGGGGGCGCCCTGTACAGCGCCCTGCAGGCAGCCAGGCTCGGCCTGCGCACGCTGCTGATCACGCGCGGGGCCGCCCGGGAGCTCGACGAGCTGCTCGCGCCCTACCGCCACGAGCTCGACGTGCAGGTGCACGACGCGCCCCACACCACCACGCTGCTCACCGCCGGCCACGGCGCCGAGCGCACCCAGCGGATGCTCGCGTGGGCGGGCGCGATCGTCGCGGAGCCGGCGCTCGACACCGCCATCCTGCACCTCGCGCCGGTCGCCCGCGAGACCCCTGAGCGGTGGCGTGGATCGCCCGCGTTCCTGGGGCTGACCCCGCAGGGACTGGCGCGCGACTGGAGCGGGGAGGGCGCCGAGATCGTGCAGGTGGCTCCCGCCCGCGCCGCCGAGGAGCTGGCGCGGCGCTGCCGGGCGGTCGTCCTCAACGAGTCCGAGCGCGCGAGTTGCGCGGGGCTGATCGCCGCCGCCGGCGAGGGGGGCGCGCTCGTGGCCGTCACCGCCGGCGCCCGCCCGACGGTCGTGCTCGAGCCCGGCGGCCGCGAGCTCGAGCTCGACGTGCCCGCCCTGGAGGATGCGGTGGACGACATCGGTGCCGGGGACGTGTTCGCGGCGGCCTGGTTCGTCGCCCTCCACGAGGGCCGGCCCGCGGTGCAGGCCACCGCCTTCGCCACGGCCGCGGCGGCCGTGCGCTTGCAGGGCGCCGGCGCGGGCGCGATCGGGGCCCGCGCCGAGATCGAGGCGCGGCTCAGGCTTGTTGCGCCCCGTCGATGAGGGCCACCAGCTCGGCGTCCGCGATCGCCTCATCGAGACCGCACGCGCGGCCGGCCAGCAGCAGGCTGCCGCCCACCGGCTCCATCTCCACCCTGCCCACGCTCGCGCCGGGCGCGCATTCGTGGATCACGCGTGTGAGCGGTGCCACGAACACGGGACCCGCCTTGTAGGCGCTGCCGATCAGGCCCACCGGGAACCCGTTCGCGGCGCCGTCCCCGTCGGCGAGCCCCGTCTGGCGGATGACCGCCGCGATCTGCTCGCCCAGCTCGCGCGCCCCCGCCTCGTACAGCTCGCAGGCCACCCCGTCGCCCTGCTCGGCCAGCTTGGCCGTCTCGATCGCGAACGCCGCTATCTCGCCCTTGGTGAGCGGCTTGCTGTACACGCTCTGGGCCACCGCCTCCACGGTGGGCAAGCCGAAGAAGGCCATGGCCGCCTCACCCAGCGCGGTCGGCGGGCCCGAGGCCTCGCGGTCGCGGAGCGCCGCCTTGATCGACTGGACGCCGAGCCAGTAGCCCGATCCCTCGTCCCCGAGCACGTGTCCCCAGCCCCCCACGCGCCACGCGCGCACCTCGCCACCGGCCTCGCCCACGCCGAACACGTTCGAGCCGGTGCCCGCAATCGCCGCCACCCCCGGCCCGCCCCCGGTGGCGGTGGCCCACGCGGCGACCACGTCGTTGATCACGATCCACGCGTCCGTGCGCGCCTCGCGTACGTGGTGGGCGATGGCCGCGGTGTTCGTGCCCGCGATCGCCAGCACCGCCGCGCCGAGCTCACCGGCCTCGATGCCCGCCCGCTGGATGGCCTCGTCGGCCGCCCCCAGGAGGGCCTGCACGGCGGCCTCCGGGCCGACCGAGTCCTCGTTGCTCGGGCCGCCGTGCCCCACGTGAAGCGCCCGCTCCTGCAGGTCCAGCACCGCTGCCAGCGTCTTCGTGGCGCCGCCGTCCACCCCCATCACGTAGCGGGCTTGCGAGCGCGGCTGGGGAGAGCTGAGGAAGGCCGGGAGCGCCACCAGGGAGGTTCTCTGCATGGGGGCGCATCCTCTCAGGATCGGCGGGGGGGCGATGGCGCGGGATAGGATCGCAACCGATGGCCACGCAGGCGATGTTTCCCGCAGCACCGATGGGGGCGGGCATGTACGAGTCGTTCTTCCTGCGCGCCGTCTCCCCGCAGGAGCCGGTCGGCGTGTGGATCCGCCACACCGTGCACAAGCCCCCCGGAGAGCAGGCCCGCGGGTCGGTGTGGTGCACCGTGTTCGACGGGCGCCTGGGCAGCCCGTACATGCACAAGTGCAGCGGCGGGGAGCTCCGCGCACCGGAGGGCGGCTGGCTCGCGGTGGGCGACAGCCTGATCGAGCACGGGCGCGCCCAGGGCGAGTGCGGCGAGGCGCGCTGGTCGCTGAGCTTCGCCTCCGATCATCCCGAACTGCGCCACCTGCACCCCGCGTGGCTGTATCGCACGCCCGTGCCCCGCACCAAGCTCACCAGCCCGGCCCCCCACGCCAGCTTCGACGGCGTCCTCGAGCTCGCCGGGCGCGAGCCCATCGAGCTGCACGGCTGGCCGGGGATGGTCGGCCACAACTGGGGATCCCAGCACGCCGAGCGCTGGATCTGGCTGCACGGCGTGGCCTTCGGCGAGGACCCGCGGGCGTGGCTGGACGTGGCCGTCGGGCGGGTGAAGCTCGCCGGGCGCACCACGCCGTGGCGGGCCAGCGGCGCCATCTTCTTCAACGGCCGGCGCCACCGCCTCGGTGGCGTGGCCGCCCGCGGCACGCGCGTGCACGACGCCAACCAGCACGGGTGCTCGGTGGAGCTCGCGGGCGCGGGCGGCCTGAAGGTGCGGGCTGACGTGCTCGTTCCGCCGCAGACAGCCGCCGGCTGGCGCTACGCCGATCCGGACGGCGCCAGCCACGACGTCATCAACTGCTCCATCGCAGCCCTCGAGTTGACCGTCACGCCGCACCGCCGCGCGCCGGCCGTGCACATGCGCAGCCCCCACGGCGGCGCCTACGAGCTGGGTGTGCGCGAGCGCGACCACGGCGTGCCGATCGCGCCCTTCCCGGACGGCTGAAGGGCGCGAGCGCGGGCGCCCGGCATGCGCCGCCACGACGAAGTCTGTAATGCCATCGCTATCACGGACGGGCCCGAGGCGACAGGCGCCAACGTCCAAAAACTATGGCTGGGCCGGCGAGGGGGTGCCGGCCCAGCCATATGGAGGGTCTGAGGAGCGGCAGCGGGGCCCGCCTCTCAGGAGAGAGAAACGTCAGGTGGGTCACATCGCCCGCGCGCTACGCCCACTTGCATCCGTCGGCGGTGCTCACGAACAATGTTCATGAATCTTATCGAGATTATTGAGAATGTCAAGGGGCCTGGTTTTTAGCGGCCTGGGCGTCGTTCCGAGGCCTGGTTTTAGCGGCCTGGGCGTCGTTCCGAGGCCTGGTTTTAGCGGCCTGGGCGTCGTTCCGAGGCCTTGTTCTGGCGGCGTGGGCGTGGCTCGGGGGCGCTCGCTCTGGTGGCCTGGGCGCCGCTCCCCTGACCCGAATCCCCCGACCAAGCTCGATACGGGCGCTTGAGAGCAGTATGCGGCACACTCGTCGGAGTGTCCAACGGCCTCCGCGGGGCTCATGTGGTCATGGGTTGGCGCCGATTTCTGGAGCGAGATGGACGCTTCCGCAACACACGAGCTGAGCCCGCCGGTCCATGACCCCAAGACGGTGGCCCTGGGAGCCGAAGCGCTGCTGCGCGAGCACCCGGACGCGCTCGTGTGCGGATTGGCGAGCAATGGCCTGATCGTGCCGGTCCCCCAGTCGATCGGCCTGTGGGGCCAGGGACTGATCGAGGGTCGCGCGCTGATCGACGGCGTGGTGGCGGCCGACCGCTCGAAGGTGGTGAGGCTGTGGACCCGCGCCCGGGACGAGGGTGCGGCGGCCGACAAGGTGCGCCTGCTGCGCAGACCCTCCACCTGGACCACCCTGCACTTCCTCGACCTGCGCGAGCTGCACGGGGTGCTGCTGGGCGTGATCATTCCCAGCGAGGAGGAGGCTGACGACGACACCGAGGCGGAGGAGCTGGCGCCCGCGGCGCCGCGCTTCTGCTCGCTGATGGAGGACGAGGGCGCAAAGGTGCTCGCGTGCGACAGGTCCTTCACGGAGATGTTCGGCTACACCGAAGAGGAGCTGGTCGGCAACTCCGTGCTCGACCAGATCCACCCCGACGACCAGGGGCGCGCGGTCGAGGGCTGGCTGGCCGTTCTGTCGACCGGGCTCGACCAGCAGACGCGCCTGCGTCGCCGCCGCAAGGACGGCACGTGGATGTGGGTGGACACCACCCTGCGCAACCTGCTCAACCACCCCGACCACAACCACGTGCTCGTGGAGATCATCGACATCTCCGCCGAGATGCAGGCCCAGGAAGCCCTGCAGGAACGCGAGGAGCTGCTGCGCAGGCTGACCGCCGCGATGCCCGTCGGCTTGCTGCAACTGGACACAGAGCGGAACGTCGTCTACAACAACGCTCGCCTGCTGGAGATCCTGTATGGCTCGGACGCACAGGCGGAGTCCAGCACCGAGGGCGATGAGATCCTGGTGGCGCAGCACGGGCGCGACGCTGAGGGCGTGTCCGAGGAGACGCACCTGGGCACGACCGCGACGCTGCTCAGAACGCTCACCGATGAGAGCACGAGCGAGCTCGACGCAGCGCTCGAGGAGGTCTTCGGAGCGGGCGTTGACCGCGACGTCGAGGTCGACATCACCCTGCCCACGGGCACCTGGCGGCGCGCGCTCATGAGCCTGCGGGCGCTGCTGCGTCCGAGCGGCGAGGTGATGGGCGCGATCACGTGCGTACTCGACATCACCGACAGCGCCCGCGCACGCCAGGAGCTCGAGCGGCGCGCCACCTTCGACCCGCTCACCCACTGCCACAACCGCTCGTCGGTGCTCAGCACGCTCGAGGTCGAGCTCGCGCGCGAGGACTCGGCGTGCACGGGCGTGGTGTACGTGGATCTCGACAAGTTCAAGCCGGTCAACGACAAGCTCGGCCACGCCGCCGGCGACGAGCTGCTGGTACTGGTTGCCGGGCGCCTGAAACTCGCAAGCCGCGACAGCGACGTCGTCGGCCGCCTGGGTGGCGACGAGTTCCTGGTGGTCCTGCGTGAGATCCCCGGAGCAGACATGGCGATGCGCGCCGCCGAGCGCATCTGCGAGGCGCTGTGTGGCACATTCGAGCTGTCGTGCGGCCTCGCAGAGCTGAGTGCCAGCGTGGGCGTCGCGTGCGCGGATGCCGGGACGATCACCTCGGAGGACCTCGTCAAGCGCGCCGACGGCGCGATGTACAAGTCCAAGCAGGACGGGTGCCGCGAGCCCGTCCTCGCCGACTGAGCGCCCGCCACCCGCGGCAGGCTCGCGCGGGCCTCACTCGCGCAAGCTTCAGCCAGCACTCCCCGCGCCGCACGAAGCGGTGAAAGCAACGGAGCGCAGGGAACACCGGCCGCCGAGCGGCCGGGCTCCCCACGCTCCGTGGGTCCTACAGGTCCAACGAGGGACTAACTAGATTGCTGGTACAAACGAGATGTTGCCTGTCTTCAGGGTGATTTCTTCCAGTTCAGCTTCAAGCACGCCGTTGCGGTATTCAACGGTGTCGTTTTCCGGGTTGAAGGTTGCGCCTTCTTCGAGCTTTTCGTTGGTGCAACCCTTGGCTGGGTCGAGCTGCTCGATGGTCACGATTTTTTTGAATTCCATTTCGATGTCCAGGCGCTTGCGCACCGGACCGAATTTCATTTCCTTGCCTTTGCCTTCAACCGCTTCTTCTTCGGTTTCGTAGCTCGCCGCTTCGAATTCTTTGTTCGGGTTTTTTTCAGCCGCGATCGGAATCGTCTGCGCCGGGATCAGGATTTCGCAGCTGCTTTTGCTGCCCTTGACTTTGACCGTGCTCGGTCGCGTGATTTTCACTTCGGCTTCATCGCCTTCACCGAGTTCGGCCGAGTGGTTGGAGTGGAATTCCATGCCGAGTTCGAAGTGGAACGCGACCGCTTCTTCACTCGTGCCGGACTTGCGGGTCGCATAGCACTTGCTGAACTTGACGTTCTGGAAGAAGGTTTCCGATTCACCTGCCGCCGCGATGTTTCCCTTGGACTTCAGTTCGTTTTCACACACAGGCCCGAAGCCACTGCCGTTGCCCTCGTTTTTGCCGGTGAACACGTACGGCCCAAGCCGCAGTTCGCTGACTTCTCCATGGCCCTTCGTCCCACCCGCGGCGCTCGCCACGAATTTGCCGAAGACGATGGTGGGTGGTTTGCCGAATGCCGGTGCCGAGAGGACGCCGAGCGCACACGCCGCCACGGCAGTCCCTAGTACTATCGTCCTGACGCTTCTCATTCTCCTAGGTCCTCGCTTTCGCCCAAGCTTCAGGCTGTTCGCAGATCTGGCCACTTTGTGAACGACTTGTTAGCTACCCCGAAGCTGCTTCAGGGGCCCCCTCCTCCGCGTTCCCCCGAGATAGAGAGGGTGGAGCATATCATGGACTGGAGCCGCTGACAGCGGCGGAGCGCATACGAGATCAGGCCTGTCGAGCACTCTTGCAGGCACCCGCCGTCGGCGCTGGCTGGCTGGCCGACTCAAAATCCGCTGCCACGGACTCGGCGCGAGTTGAGAGTGTAGCGCACAAGCGTTTCCGTTTGCTCCGCGCCGGCCGGCGCCTGCCCACGGTGCGGTCGCGGCACGGGAGACCGGACAACGGGCCCGGACGGCGAGCGTCCACCGCGAGATGCGCGACTTATGTAGGTCTTAGCGGCGACTGGAAAGCTGATCATCGAGGGAGCAGGACGATGATCACCATCCGCCATCCGGGGCACTCGGGCGCTACGTGCAGTGGGTCGAGCGCGTGAGCCCCAAGCGCAGACGCAACGTGCTGCTGGCCATCAGCGGGGCGGTCGTGGCGGCGGCTGCGATCGTGGCCATCGCCACCGCGGGTGCCGGCCACCATTCGAGCCCCACCGGCTCGAGCGCCGCCAGCCACTCGGCGCACGCACGCACCGTCGGCCAGCTCGCGATCGCGGCGCGCTACCTCGGAGTGCCGCTGGCCGAGTTGCGCGCCAGAACGCGCTCGGGACTGTCGCTGGCGCAGATCGCCGACGCCACACACGGCAAGTCGGCGGCAGGGCTCGTCGCGGCGGTGGTGGCGCAGACGTCGGCGCAGGCGCAGCGCGCGCCGGACGGCAAGCAGCTGAGCCCGAGCGCCCGCAGGACGCGCCTGGCGAGACTGCGCAGACGGATCGAGCGCGAGGCCCACAGGACGCCGGGCTACGTCGGTCTCCCCGCCGCCGCCCGCTACCTGGGAGTGAGCGCCACCAGGCTTCGCGCCGAGCTGCAGTCGGGACGCAGCCTCGCGCAGATCGCAGACGCCACGCCGGGCAAGTCCGCGAGCGGGCTGATCGAGGCGCGCGTGAACGCGAGGGAAGCCACCATCAAGCAGGCCCTCGCGTCGGGCAGGATCAGCCAGACCACGGCCGATGCGCTGCTATCGAACCTGCGCCAACGCGTCACCAGCGAAGTGCAGCACAGGCCCAACCCCTAGGGGGCGCGCGCAGTTCGAATATGCGCGCAACCCCCGGTGCAGATGTAAAGCGCGCGAAAATGGAGGTCGATTCCCCCGACAAGGACACGACTGGTGTCCACGACATCAAAAGGGGGCCAATCGTGCTCACGTTTTTTGGTAGACGAAAACTAGCTTCTCGAAAGCAACGGGTGGCCGCGCTTACGGTGTTTGCGCTGGCCGCGATCCTCGGGGTGGGCGTGTACGCGTTCACCGCGAGCAACACGGTTCCCGCCCACAAAGCGGGTGCCGGCGCCGGGGCAGTGACGGGGTACACAGTCACGTCCCACGTCAGCTACACGTGGAGTGCTGCGGGAGAAAAGGTAACCGCGGCTCACTTCAAGATCAACGCAGCCGCGTCAGACGTCCAGGTGGCGTTGACGCCGGCCGCACCGACCTCGGACGAAGACTGGACCGACTGTGGAGCAAGCACGGGCGGCGAAAACGAAGTCGCGTGTGATTTCACGAAAGCCGGCCTGTTCCCCGAAGGGGTTCCCAACGGAGAAGGCGACCTGCTCTCCGTGGCGGCCGTCAGTGAAGGCAAAGTGGTCATCGAATAAGGCAGGGCAACATCGAAGTGGGCAACGCGGAGCGGCCGACGCACGGGCCGCTCCGCGCCCACATCATCTCGTGCGACCGACGTACCTCTCATGCAACCTCCCCGCCCCAGGAAACTCCTCTCTCTCGCGCTCGGGCTGGGCATCCTCGTTTGTCTGTGGTCCTACTTCGCTCCGGTTGCCCTCGGCGGCTCCACGACCTACGTGGTCACCGAAGGGATCAGCATGGAGCCCCGTTTTCACACCGGCGATCTGGCGCTTGTACGAACCCAGAGCAGCTACCACGTAGGCGAAATCGTCGCCTACCACAGCAAAGCCTTTCACACGGTGGTGCTGCACCGGATCATCGGCCGTGCTGGCTCCCGCTACGTGTTCAAGGGCGACAACAACAACTTCGTGGACTTCGAACACCCCGCCGCCAGCCAGTTGATCGGCGCGCTGTGGCTGCACATCCCGGGCGCCGGCGCGACGCTCGAGTCTTTCCGCTCACCGGCCCTGATCGGGGGCCTGGTGGCCCTGGGCACGCTGCTGTTCGCCGGCGGGGTGTTCACACGCCGCCGACGCCGTCGTTGACAGGCGCGCCCCGGTCCCGGTCCGTCGCTGGCGGCTGCAGCTCGTCCGCAGCGCTCCCTGGAGCCGGTCGCCGGCGCCCTCGCGATGCTGATGCTCGCGCTGGTCCCGTTCGCGGCACTGGGGCTGCTCTCGTTCACGCGTCCGTCGAGCAGGCGGGTGCCCGTGGCAGTGCGCTACGAACAGAGCGGCAGGCTCTCCTACGTCGCCCACTCGCGTCCCGGACCCACCTACGCGAATGACCTCGCGGTGACCGGCGACCCGCTGTTCACCCGTGTTCTCAGCACCGCTGAAATGCGCTTCGCCTATGAACTCCACGCACTCGGGACACACGCGCTCGGGGGCAAGGCATCGCTGTACGCGGAAGTCGCATCCACCAGCGGCTGGCGGACGACGCTCGAGCTCGGGCACGCGATCTACTTCCACGGCGACAGCGCGGTGATCACCGCTCCGCTCGACCTGACCTCGCTGCAGGCGTTGGTGGCCCGCGTGCAGGACGCGACCGGGGTCGGCGGCTCCTACACGGTGACGATCCTCCCGCGCGTGAGCGTCGGCGGGAGTGTCAGCGCGCTGCCGTTCCACGCGACGTTCTCGCCGCCGATCAAATTCCTGCTCACCCCGCTCGAGCTCCAGCCAACCGTTCCCGCGACCGCGGCCTCCACCGCCGCAACTGCATCCTCCGCCGCCCCCTCGCCCGCCAGCCAGTTCGCCCCGTCGAGCACCGGCTCGGTCACCGGCGAGCGCTCGGACCCGCTCGTCCTGAACTTCGGCGTGGCGCACATGACGGTGGCCACGGCGCGAGTGCTCGCGCTCGTGGGTATTGGCCTGGTGATCCTCGCGCTGCTGGCCGTGCTGGCCTACCCGCGACCGCCGGCACGCGACGAGGCCGCGAGCATCCGCTCTCGCTACGGTCGGCTGATCGTCCCCGTCGCGCGCGTGTCGCAGCTCCCGGGGGTGTCGGTGATCGACGTCGCGGACATGGAGTCCCTGGTGCGGATCGCCGAGCATTACGACCGCTCGATCCTGCAGGAGTCGCGCGAGACGGGCGACGCATTCTGGGTCACCGACGAGAGCGGGCAGTTTCGCTTCGCGCTGGGGTCCCGCGCCGTCGAGGACGGGCTGGCCACCGCCGAGCATGCCGTCGCGTCGGCTCCCGAGCGGCGTCCTGCCGCCGGTCCGGCCGTCGGTCCTGCCGCGGAGCCGGCCACGAGCGAATTCAGTGCGCTGGGCGAGCGCCCGACGGACGCCGTGTCCGCCGAGGCGCCCAGCGCCGACCAAGCCGCCGAGGCATACCCGGCCGTGTCCGCCGCCGCCTACGCCCAGGCGCCGAACGCCGCCCCCGCCCAAGAAGCATACCCGGCCACGCCCACCGCGGACCCGGTCACGACAGAGTTCGGGGCGCTGGGCGAACGTCAGCCCGGCGCGATGTACGGCGGGGTGCCGGGCGAGCGCCTGGCCGACGAGGCCTACACCGCCACTCCCTACGACATCCTCACGAGCCCGGACTACGCCGACGTGCCGAGGGACGAGCTGGCAGAGGAGGTGTACGCCGACGAACTCGAGCTCGGGGCGCTCGGCTACGAGCCGAGCAGGGCGGGCAGGCCGAAACGCTCGAACACGTCGCCGAGCTTGCCGGCGTGGACGGGCTCGTCGGGATAGCGCTCGAACACTCGGCGATCGCGGGGCTCGGCTGAGCGGGCGATGAAGGCGGTCACCTCGCTGATCTCGCGGCCGCGCAGTCCCAGGACGTTGAGCGCGAACGGGCGGTAGCCGTCGTCCTCGGCGTTCCATGCGTAGAAGCCCAGCGCCGGCTGGCCGTTGGCGGTGGTTTGGGCGGCCCGCCAGCGCCACTCGCCCGACAGCGGCCAGGCGGACGCCCAGCCGGCGATGGCCGGTCTGCCCATGTACCAGGTGGCGAGCGGCGGCATCGCGAAGGTGGCGTCCTCGGCGAGCATCGCGGTGAACGCGTCGATGTCGTTGCGTTCCCACGCGTCCACGTAGCGCTCGACGAGCACACGTAGGGAGCGATCGCCGAGGGCGCGCAGGGTCGCCTGCTGGCTCTGCTCGGGAACGCGCTCCTCGACGGCGACCCGCGCCCGCTGCAACGCGCTGTTGACGGACGCGACCGTGGTGTCGAGGGAAGCGGCGACCTCCTTGGCCGAGAAGCCGAGCACCTCACGCAGCACGAGGACGGCGCGCTGCGTGGCGGGCAGGTGCTGGAGCGCGGCGACGAACGCCAGCTCGACGCCCTCGCGGCGTTCGTAGCGCGCCTCGGGGGCGGCGTAGCCGTCCTGGACGCCGAGGATCTCGTCTGGGTAGGGCTCGATCCACACCGACTCGACGAGCGGCTCACCGGGCGCGACGTGGGGATCGGTGGCGGGACCGTAGTCGATGGGCAGCACCCGTTTGGGCCGGCGGGCGATGTGATCGAGACACACGTTGGTGGCGATCGTGTAGAGCCACGAGCGCAGCGAGCTGCGCCCCTCGAATCCGGCGAGTGCCCGCCACGCTCGAAGCAGGGTGTCCTGGAGCGCGTCCTCCGCGTCGTGGACGGAGGCGAGCATCCGATAGCAGTGGGCGTGCAGCTCCGAGCGGTAGGGCGCGATGAGCTGGGCGAACGCGTCCTGCTCGCCGCCCCGAGCCCGCTGCAGCGGGCTCGGGTCCTCGGTGCTCGGGCGTGTGGAGGCTCCGGACATACGTCGATCACCTTAGACCGACGATGGCGGCGAAACTCATCGGGGCGATGAGTTCGGAGGCCCACGGGGGTCACTACCTCGACAGATGCCCCCCGCCCCTTTCAACCGTGTGGTGCACCTGGAGCTCCACACCGGCAATCTCCCGCGCGCGTGCGCCCTGTACGCGGAGCTGTGCGGGTGGACGGCGCCGCGGATCGAGGACCTCCATGGGTCCTATCAGGCGCTGGAACTGGCCGACGAGCTCAGCGGCGGGATCGTCGAGTGCGCCACCGAACGCCCGCTGTGGCTGCCGTATGTGGAGGTGGTGGAGATCGTGCTTGCGACCGACCACGCGCGAAGCCTGGGCGCGAAGGTGCTGCTGGGACCGCGGGAGGGACCGGCGGGCTGGCGCAGCGTGGTGAGCACGCCGGCTGGCGGGGAGATAGCGTTCTGGCAGCCCAAGCGCTGAGCGCCGCACCGGGCTCGCGCGCTCGAGGGGCACGCCGAGACCGCCCGGTGACAGGACCGATGAGTTTCGCGCACACGAAGCGTCTGCAGTTGCATTCCCACAACCGTGCATCCCCACAACCGAAAGCAGGAGGACCACAGTGACCAGTACGGGAACCAGCACTCACATCAGCCACCTGGCAACGGTGATCGTCCCCGTGAGCGACCAGGACCGGGCGATCGAGTTCTACACCGAGAAGCTCGGATTCGAGAAGCGCGCGGATACGCCGTTCGGCGGCGGCAACCGCTGGGTCGAAGTGGCGCCCGCCGGCGCGACCACCACGATCGCCCTGATGCCCCCGCGCGAGGGGGACCCTGTGGGGGTGGAAACCCGCGTGGCCTTCAACACCGATGACGCGGACGCCGACCACGCGAGCCTGCGCGCCCAGGGCGTGGACGTGGACGATGAGGTGATGCGCATGGGAGGCCCGGTGCCACCGATGTTCTTCTTCCGCGACCAGGACGGGAACAGGTCCCTGATCGTGGAGGGCAGCGCGTGAGCTGTGCCGCGTCGACGCGCTCGCCCCTCTCCAGGCGGCGAGCGGGTCGAGCGGCGACCGGCAGCGGAATCTACGCGCCCTGAGAGATTCGAACTCCCGACCTTCGGTTCCGTAGTGGCTCAGGAGGCGTTGCTTTTGGCTTTGTAGAGCCATTCTCAGGGTTCTGAGTGCGGCTCAGCTCCTCAGATTTGCGCAGTTCGGGACCGTTTCTGGCCCGGAGCGAACGCAGCGAGAACTCGTGACCGCAGCGCGCTCGCCCGAGCACAAGGCGGACGTGCTACGGGATCAACGGGAGCGCGCGAATCCTGATGCGCTCAGGCTCGAAGACGGCGATGCACCCTGCGACAAGGCTCACTTCGATCGCCGCCAGATTCGCCAGCAGCAGATCGACCTGCTCGCCTGGGCGTCGCTGAGTGCCCCGGCGAAACAGCACGACGGACGGCGACCGCTGCCGGCGTGACGCGAGCAAGGTTCCGAAGTCGGTGTCCGCCGAGACGACGACGCGGCCGTCGCGCTCGGCCCGCTCGAAGATCTCCTCGTCGCTGACATGCTGGATGCCAAGGTCGCGGACATGGACGGCGTCGTGACCGGCCTCGCTGAGCTGCCGAGCCAGCTGCGGCGAGAGTGCGTTATCGATGAGAAATCTCACCCAGACGCTACAAGCGGCAGCTCGCGCTCACGAACCGCCTCCGCGGCGTAGCGCAATGCCTCGCGGACATCCTCGGCTTCCAGATCAGGATAGGCCGCGAGGATCTCCTGCTCGCTCATGCGGTCGGCCACCATCCCAACCACCGTCGCAACGGGTATGCGCAAACCACGGATGCAGGGAACGCCACCCATTTGATCAGACCTTGCCGTGATCCTCTCGAAGTTCATCCCCACCAGCGTACCGGATCGACCTGCGCCGCCAGCAAGGGACCCACTACCCTCAGCGACCTACATCTGAAACTGAGACACCACCCGCGTCCGCTGAGACTCCTCTCTAACCGTGCGCCAAGTCGCGTCTCAGCGCGGAACTACCCCGACGCGGGCGCCCAGCGACGCCAGCATGCGGTTTTCTGAACGCGCCCTGAGAGATTCGAACTCCCGACCTTCGGTTCCGTAGACCGACGCTCTATCCAGCTGAGCTAAGGGCGCGGGGGCGTCCTAGTCTACCGTCGGTCCGCCGGCTCGCCCCAGACGGTGGCGATCAGCGAGCGGGCGCCGCCGCGGTTGCGGTGCTCGCACAGGTAGATGCCCTGCCAGGTCCCCAGCGACAGCCCTCCGCCGCTGATCGGCAGCGTGAGCGTGGCGCCCAGCAGGGAGGACTTGATGTGCGCGGGCATGTCGTCGCTTCCCTCCAAGGTGTGCGTCCAGGCGGTGCTGCGCTCGGGCACGGCCTCGTCGAACCAAGCCTCGAAGTCGTGGCGCACGTCCGGGCTGGCGTTCTCGTTGAGCGTGAGCGAGGCGGAGGTGTGGAGGATCAGCAGATGCAGCAGCCCGACCTGCACGTCGCGCAGCTCGGGCAGGGCGCCGAGCACCTCGCGTGTGACGAGGTGAAAGCCGCGGGGGCGGGGGTCGAGTGCGAGCTCGCGCTGCAGCCACATGACCACAAGCTACGCAACTCGAGTGCGCTCAGAGGGTTTACTCATGCGAGAGCCTGCCCGTCGTGCATGTGCTCGGGCTATACGGGTATCCGCGTAGCCGTCGATCAAAAGAGGAGCAAGTCGATGCGCAGAGCAACCTTTCTGGTCCTTCTCGGCTTCGCCGTACTGGCGACGCCGAGCGTCGCCGCGGGCGCGCCGGTGGTCACCTTCAAAGCACAGGCAGTCCCGATCAAGGGCTTCCGGGGGACGGGCAACATCTACGGTGCGGGCGCGGCGGTCAAGGCCGAATACGCGATCACCAGCACCGAATACTTCGGCTCGCCGCCGCCGGTCATCGGCGTCAACTTCTACCTGCCCAAGGGCACGGTGCTGCACACGAGCGGGTTTCCCACCTGCAATGAAGCGGTGCTGCGCCAGGCCGGGCCGATCGGGTGCAACAAGAAGGCACAGGCCGGGCCGATCGGCTCCGTTCTCGGCTTCGTGACCTTCGGGGGCGAACGCGTGGAAGAGCCCACCGAACTCTTCTCGTTCTACAAACCCGGCGGCGGTCTCACGTTCTTCGACGACGGCCACTCCCCCACGTCGCTGGAAATCTACTCCAACGGCCGCTACCTGCATCTGGCCGGCGCGGGGGGCTACGGCCCCGAGCTCGAAACCAAGGTGCCGCTCGTACCGAGCGTGCCGGGAGCCCCGTTCGCTTCGATCAAGACGATCACCGTCGAGGCGGGCTCGGCGATCAAGGTGCACGGCAAGCCCGTGTACTACGGCCGCGTCCCCAAGAAGGGGCAGTGTCCGAAAGGCGGCTTCAACCTCAAGACAGAAGTGATCTTCGCCGAAAACGGCGAAGAATCCAAACCCGTGACGGTGACCAAGACATACAAAGCGCCCTGCCCGAGGAGCTGAGCGAGGAGCCACCGGCAAGACCTGGCGCCCTGCCGGCTGGCGGGGCGCGGCTTTCAGCCGGCGCCCACGCGCAGCACGAGCTTGCCGGTGTTCTCCCCCGCGAACAGCTTCAGCAGAGCGTCCGGGAAGACCCTCACGCCACCCTCGACGATGTGCTCGCGCGAGATCAGCGAGCCGTTGACCATCCAGCCGGCCAGCTCGCGGGCGGCCTCGGGGAAACGGGGCGCGTAGTCGAAGACGACCATCCCGGTCATGGACGCTCGCGCGACGAGCAACGCCATGTAGTTGGCCGGGCCTTTGAACGCTTCGGTGGCGTTGTACTGGGAGACGGCGCCGCAGATGATGATGCGGGCGCCCCGTGCGAGGCGGGTGAGGGCAGCGTCCAGGATGTCGCCGCCGACGTTGTCGAAGTACACGTCTATCCCCTCGGGCGCCAGCTCGCGCAGCGTGCGGGTGACGTCCTGGTGCTTGTAGTTGATGGCCGCGTCGAAACCGAGCTCGTCGGTGAGCCAGCGACACTTCTCGTCTCCTCCGGCGATGCCGATCACGCGACAGCCCTTGATCCTCGCGATCTGCCCGGCGACGTTCCCCACGGCGCCCGCAGCACCGGACACCACGACGGTGTCACCCGCCTCGGGCTTGCCCACGTCGAGCAACGCGAAGTACGCGGTCATGCCGCTCATGCCGAGCGTTCCCAGATAGGTGGGCAGCGGCGCCAGCGACGGGTTGACCTTGCTCACACCCGCACCGTCGGAGAGAGCGTGCTCCTGCACGCCGAAGGCCCCCACCACGTGATCTCCCACCGCGAAGCCGGGATGCCGCGACGCGGTGACCGCGCCCACGGCGCCGGCGCGCATGACCGCACCCACGTCCACCGGCTCGATGTAGGAGGCTCCGGCGTTCATCCAGCCGCGCATGGCAGGGTCGAGCGACAGGTGCGAGATCTCGACCGCGAACTCGCCGTCGCCGGGCTCGGGCAGGGGCTCCTCGACGATGTCCCAGTCCGCAGCCTTGGGGAGCCCGCTCGGGCGGGCGGCCAGTCGCACCTGCGTGTTGGTCGTACTCATGGACACCTCCGCGGTTGGGCTTGGACGAGCATGCACCGTACCCGGACGGGCGCGCTCACGCTCGCGGCTCAAGCGTCAAACGGCGCCATGCGCACGGCGAGCGGAACACCACAGCGGACCAGCAGACCGAAGCGCCCCGCCGGCACGGCCGCCGCCTCGGCTCGCATCAGCTCGACCAGCTCACGCTTGAAGTCGCCCCGTGGATGGCGGCGCAACACCTCGCTGACGTTCGCGGGCGCCACGTCCCACATGCGCAGCCCGGCGCCGTCCACCATCGCGCCCCACTGCAGGTAGCAGCCGAGCGGCCCGTCCGCGTCGAGCGACACCCCGGGTGTGGTGTGCACGCAGATGGCGTCCGCGAGCAGCTCCGCACGCTCGTCCGCCACGCCGGCCGCGGCCGCGCAGGCGAGCGTGCGCTCGGCGCTGGCGAGCGTGAAGTCGCGCCCTGGCGTCGGTTGGGCGATGCCGTGGTCGTGGACGAGCGAGCCGCAGTAGAACAACTCGAGGTCGAGGTCGGTCCCGTCCACCGCGGCGAGCGCACGACCGAACAGCCACGTCCGGTACGAGTGCCCGATGATCGCCGCCGGCTGCTCGGCGCACGCCTGCTCGGCCTCGCGCGCCAGCAGTGAATCCGGCGGCGCGAACGTCTTCACGTTGACATCCGCTGCACCGGCTGGCAGCCGCCCCAGCGCGAGCTTCACCCGCCCCAGCGCGTTCTCCCATTGGCCGACCGCGATCGCCGCGAGCAGCCGCCGCCGCTCGCCGGCGGTCAGCTTCCCGTTGGTGCGACGTGTCCACCGCAGGCCGCCCATGCGGTCTGGATCGGGAGCCCCCGAGGCGCCCGCCTGCGATTTCTGTGCGGCGGCCATCCGTCGATCATATGGGGAACAGCTCGACACCCCGCTGGACGGCATCATCAACCAGGACCAACTGATGAGAGGAGGACGGCGATGGAGATGAACGCAGCGGTGGTGCGGTCGTTCGACCATCCGCCACGGTACGAGCGCTTCGAGGTGCCTCAGGCAGATGGCGAGCACGAGGCACCGGCCGACGTCCTGGCGGTGGGCCTGCACCCGCGGGTGCGCACCGGGGCGGCCTGCTCCCTCGCCGAGGTCGAGGCGACGTGGCATCTAAAGGACGCGCCCGGAGAGCGCACCGTGCTGATCCCCTGAGATCCTCAGCCGATCGGCGCCAGCGAGTTGCCCGGCGCGATCTGTCCGCAGTCCTGCGGCGGCGACTGGCCGGCGAAGCGGGCGGCGAGCCAGGACACCGCTTCCGGCAGCCACCGCAGCGCGCTGAGGACATGGCTGAGGTGTTCGTATTCGACGTACTGCACCGGCACGCCCCGCCCGCAGTACTCGCGGGCGAGGGTGCGAACGTCACCGGCGATCATCACGCCGTCGCCCCTGCCGATGCCGGGCTTGTCGCCGGGTGTCCCTTCGAGTTCACCGCCGGCGCCCTGCCCGATGAAGAGCGGCACGGTCGGAGTCCCATGGCTGCCCATGATGAGCTGGTTCGACTCCTGTACGTACACCGGGATGCTTTCGGGCGTCGGGTACTGCGGCTTGGCCAGCTCGGACCAGGTGAGGCCGGGGTAGGCGCCGAGCACGCCGATGATCGAGGCGCGCTGGAGCTTGTTGTAGAGCTGCAACCCGTATTCGCTCAGATATGGCGTGATTTCGGAATGGAACGCGCGGGCGATGCCGATCAGCGCCATCGGGATCACGCCCGCCCAGGTGGTGCTGCCTTCGACGTAGCGCAGGTTGTGGGCGGGGTCCACGAGGGTGCCGCCGAAGGCCGCGCCGACGATGCGCGAGTTGACTTCCGGGGCGTACCACGGTGCCAGTTCGGCAGCCCACTCGGTGGCGATGGCGCCGCCGGAGTAGCCGATCAGCCCGATCTTGCGGGCACCCGCCAGACCGGTGGCGGGCGAGCTGAGGGCCGCGCGCAGCGAGTCGAGCGTGTTCAGCCCGTACTCGGGACCGGCCGCGAAGTCCGCGTTCTCGCCCTCGGTGTCCGCCACCACCACGGTCTCCCCGGCGAGGAGCGCCGGCACGATCAGCAGCGACTCGACGTTCGGTATCAGGCCTCCCAGCGTCACGCCACCGGAGATCGCGTACGACGGCTCGTCTTCGGGGTTCAGCGAGTCATAGAAGGACTGGTAGGAGATCACGCTCGGCGGCCCGGAGCGCCGTGGCGGCAGGAGCACCGAGGTCACGTTGACCGTCGGCTGGCCCAGCTCCCCGGTCGATCGGTACAAGAGCTGTACGGCGGTGATCGGCAGCGGGATGCCGAGGACGTGGTAGGGCAGGCTCCGCGTCTTCAGGACCGTGCCGGGGGGAATGGCGAACAGCGGCGTGGCGCCCTGGTACCTGTAGAACGGATCCTGTTCGGGGGAGACGGCCGCCCGGGCTCCGGGCGCCATCAGCGCCGCCCACACGGCGAGCAGCAGAGCCGCCAAGATGCAGACGCCGAGGCGCAACCGCTTTGCCGGGTTGACGGATGGCATTTCTCTTCGCGTTGTCTTTGCCCGCAACGTCACTGCCCGAAACGCTTTCGGAGCCCGAGCCGGAGCTTGACGAGCCAGGCAAGGATGACTAGAATCATGGTCATGTCCGAGACCTTGCCCCTGTCGTCGGTCAAGGCCCACCTCTCAGAGCTGGTCGATCGTGTGGAGGAGCAGCAAGATCGCGTGGTGGTAACCCGCAACGGCAAGCCAGCGGCCGTGCTGATCAGCCAAGACGACCTCGAAAGTCTCGAAGAGACCCTCTCGATCATGTCCGACCCGACGCTCATGGCTCAGATTCGCGAGAGCCAAGCGCTCGCGGGCACGGAGCCCACCGCCACGATCGCCGAGCTACGGACTGGGCTGAAGAGCCGCCGCGACGCCGCAGCGTGAACGAACCGCGATGGGACGTGCTGGTGATGGCACCGGCGCGTCGCCAGATCGACCGTCTGCCCGTCTCGGTCGCCGCGGCTGTTATCGAGACCCTTGACGCGATCGCATCAAACCCGAGGCGCTTGGGCAAGCCACTGCGGTTCGAGCTTGATGGCTGCTGGTCAGCGCGACGCGGCCCCTACCGAATCGTCTACAGCATTGACGACACGGCTCGTTCGGTCTCGGTTCTCGCGGTCGCCCACCGCGCCGACATATACCGCCCACGTTGATCTGCTCGCTGCGTTCCCAGCAGGCTGAGCGGCGGCTACAGGTTGCGCACGCGGCGAGCGATCGCGTGGTCCTGCGGGTAGCCGGCGGACTCCCAGAACGCCACCGCCACCTCGTCCTGATACGCAACCAGGGCGGTCACCCGAGAAGCACCTTGCCGGCGTAGGTGCTCCTCGCCTGCCCGCACGAGCGCCAAGCCGATGCCCCGGCGCCGGTCCTCGAAGCGGACCGCCAGCCGATACATGTTCCCCCGCCAGCCATCCCACCCTGCGATCAACGCGCCGCAGATCGCACCATCGGCATCCGCGACGAGCAGGCTCGCCGTCGTATGCGCGAGCAGCCGTTGCACATCGTCGAGCCTGTCGGTGGTGCTCGCATGCTCGCTCCGGGCCCGCTGCCATAGCTCGAGGACGGCCGACACGTCCTGCTGTCGGCACGCGCGCACCACAAAACCCTCGACGGTCAAGCGGCAACCATAGCCAGTAGGCACCCAGCGACGGGGCTGGACGATCGCTCGACGACGGCGCCCGGTTTCGCGACCGGCGCGCCATGGGCTCGTATGTCGCGATGACGACGCCGGTAGCGGTCGTCACGGAGTCGAGGAGGCTGAGATTCGCACGCGGCCCGTCCTCGGGAAACAGGCGCCGTCCCGTACCGAGCACGAGCGGATGGATCTGCAGGACGTACTCGTCGATCAGATCGCGCAGCATGAGCGATTGGACCAGCACCCCGCTGTTGCCAGCCACGGCCCACCCGCCGAAGCCGAAGCCGTCACGGGTGTCCTCATCGGGCCGCGCCGGCTCTGCATCACGCCGTCGAGCGTGACGTGCTCGATCGCCACGATCCTGCTCATGCAACCAGTATGCGCCCGTCAAAGCGGGCACCATGACTAGGTGTCGCAGACGTAGCCCACACGTCCAACCTGAACGTAGATCGGCTTGTCCGTATCCGTCTCCGTCAACACCACCCACCCAGTGGGAGCGATGATCGAGCCGTTGGGACGACGGAGCCCGTCTCTGGAGTTGACGACCCGGTTCAGGACCTCATCGACATCCTCCAACACGTCGATTTCGACCTGATCGAACAGGATTCGCGCCATCGAGTTCCTTTCGTTTAGCGGGCCGCCGGAGCCATTCTCGACCCATCGACTGAACAATAATAAGTTACCGGCATCGGGGCGCTATCGAGTGATGGCGAACCGCGCCGGCACCGAGATAGTGATTGCCCTACGTGATGCCCTATATTGGGAGGCGTGCGTAAGACGAGCGTCTATCTAGACGAGGAGCAGGCTGAGCGCTTGGCGCGACTGGCCCGCGAGGAGGGCCGCCCTCAGGCGGAGATCCTGCGCGAGGCCGTGGCCAGCTATGAGCCGAGGACTCCGCAGGACCGGAACTTCGTGCTTGCCGGATCTGGGCACGGCGATGGCTCGTCGATTGCCGACGTGCCCGACGAGGAGTTGCTCGAGGGCTTCGGCGAGTGACCGCCATCATCGACGCCGCACCGCTCGTGGCGCTCGGTGACGCCAACGACAGCTACCACCCCCGAGTCGAGCAACTGCTGAAGGCCATCGACGGCCCACTGGTGATCCCCGCGCCAGTTACGGCGGAGGTCGATTACCTGCTCGGACGGAGGTTGGGGCGCGGACCACAGCGCAACTTCATCGCCGACCTCGCTGCAGGGCGCTTCATGGTCGCCTGCCTGGAGCGCGAGGACTACACCGCCATTCAAGACCTGGACTCGCGCCACGCCGACCTCGAGCTAGGGCTGGCTGACTGCGCAGTCGTGATTCTCGCTCGCCGATACGACACCACACGCATCGTCAGCTTCGACGAACGACACTTCCGCGCCGTCACACCGCTTCAAGGCGGGGCCTTCACGATCCTCCCCGCCGACGTGGACTAAACCCAATACCGTTGACTTAGGCTGCCAGGATGGTGATGGCGTCGTTGGGGGGCTTGGTGGGTTGTGGCCAGTCGCGGTGTTGTGGGCGCTTGACGGCCCAGTTGCTCATCTTGCGCTTGATGACGCGGGGGTTGGTGCGTAGCCGTCGTTTTTCGAGGGGTTCAGCGAGGATCTCCGCGACCGCTTGCTCGTGGGCGGTGGCGAGGCACAGGGGGGGAAAATCCCGGGTGGGAGCGGGTGCTGCGTCGTGCGGCCCGGAGGCTTCTGGTGAACGACAATCGGTCGGGGTCGATGTCGGCCTTCAGCGCGGCGTCGTGCATCAGGCGATGGATCGCGTAGTGGGTGCACAGGAAGCCGTAGGCCTCCTGGTAGACGCCGTCGGGGCTCTTGGAGCGCAGTACCACGCGCGGGCCACGTTGATGGGTCTTCAGCTCATCGATGGTGCCCTCAAGCTCCCAGCGTTCTGAGTAGAGCTCGGCCAGCTCCGCGGCGGGAGCCTGCTCGCTGTCCTGGATTGTGCAGAGCAGCCGGTAGCGCTGCTCTGCCTGGGAGAGCCCGGGATCGTCGAGCTGATAGTCGATCACGCGCACCCTGGCTGGATCACTGTGAGCATGACGGTCAGCATGCGCGTATACCGAGGAGAGGTAGGAGCCGTCCGGGAGCGTTTGCTCGCGCGGCAGGCGCATGTTCGACTTGACTCGCCAGAGCAGCTGCGCGCCGGTCTCACGGGCTGTTTTGAAGCGCTCGAAGCTGTAGACGCCGCGGTCGGCCAGGCACAGCATCCCCGGGGCAAGCGCCCCCAACAGCTCATCTGCCAACTCATTCTCGGAGGTCTCATACGGGCCGAGCGCCGCGCTTGTGATCGCGTGCGTCCCGCACTCCGCCAGCCCGACCAGACGCAATTGCGGGAACGCTCCACCCCCCTCACGGCGCGAGGAGCCAGGCCTGCCGAATGCCTCAGCGTTCGCCTGCGTGTCGGCCACGTCAAGAGTCGTCCCGTCCAAGCTCATCAGCCGCAGATCACGCCAGAACGCTCCCCGTGTGCAAACACTGCCCAATGGCTTGGCGACCGCGTCGAAGAGCAGCCCTAGCGGCTCGGACCCCAGCCGCTGGCGTGCCCTAAAGATCGCCGCCTTGCTCGGCACCTCCCACGCGCGCTCCCAACCCGAGGCCCACGAGAGCCCCTCCACCAACTGACGCATCACCTCCTCATAGGAAGCGTCACTGAACAACGCCATCGCCAACACGTAATAGACGACGACCCGCGCCGGCAACAACCGCACACGCCGCTCACCACGCTCCACCTCCGCCACCACAGCATCCACCAGATCCGGCGGGAACACACGCGTCAAAACACCGATCGAGATGTGATCCGAGAGACGCTGATCGCTAACCGGCTTGACCCAACCAGACCGAGGCACAACCCAACCATAACCGGCCCACCGGACACTAAGTCAACGGTATTGGGACTAAACCAGGAAGGGGCGCCAGCTAGCTCATCCGATCGGCGCCGAGCTCGGTCCGCCAAATCCATCGGTCGGCTCTCGAAAACAACCGCAGCTCTGAGGATGCTTGATCGATGAGCTATCCAGATGAGACCATGAGGCTCGCGCGTGACCTCGCCGAAGAGGTCGTGAGGCTGGCGAGGGAATTGTTGCAGGCAGGCGCTGACCTCGCGTACGTACAGACCGTCTACACGATCGCCGCAATCGAGATACTCAGCGAGGCGGAGGCACTCGGGGTGCTGACCGCAAGTGGCGACCAACACGCCGGTGCAGCGCTCGCTGAGACCCTGTCCCAGCTCGCAGCGCTGAGAGACCGAGCACGCCGGGAGAGACACCAGGGACGATCAGACTGACGGGGGCCGTGAATGCGCATCGGCCCGCAACTCGAAGCGAAGCGCCATCTCCTCGGCGAGCTGGCGTTGACGCTCGCCCGACAACCGCGGCATCACTTCTCGAAGCAGGGCCGCAGCACCACGACTGATCTCGGGTGTCGCAGCAGCGAGCCGCTGCTCGCTCTCTAGAGCAGACCGACGAAGTTCCGCACCGCTCGCCACAAACAAAGCATATGCCGCCAATGCGGTGGGCACAGGTTTTTCGAACAACGCCCATACACCCGGCAAAAACGGGTATGGCGGGAAAGTCCTCGAAATCTCCGTGGCCCCTGATTCAGAGGCTACATGAGGAGCGGTTTGGCACCAGGACCGGCTAGGTCGCCCGCCTACAGCGAGGGTACGGCCGACTGGATGTCGCGGACTGCGTGCGCCGTGTTGTAGACGAGCGTCAGCGACTCCTTCTTGATCGCGTTTGCCGCCCCCTGCGCGTCAACGACCGAGACTGAGCCGTTGACGAGAACCATCGCGCCGACCGTCAGGGCGTCTGGATGAGCGTCGAGCTCGGTCGCGGCCTCTCCGAGACGGTCGAAAGACAGCCCCGACGAACGTAGGTCAGCGATGACCTTGGCTCGCACGGCATCCTCGATGCTAAAGAGATTAGGGACGCCGATCCCGCTCGACGCCTGGACGCTTGGGCGCAGGAGCCCCCGTCCGAGCCAGCTATGCAGCGTCCGGTACTCGACGCCAATCATCTGAGCGACCTGCGGCAACGTCAGCAACCTTGGCGACGTCATCTCGATACCTCCCGCCGTGATTGTTGACCTTGAACGGCTGCAAGCGTACCGGGCTGAGCGGACAACCCCGCGGCCACCTCGTGCAAAAGCAGCGAAGAACGCGGATCTTGCGGGAAAAGCTACGCCCGCCGGATCGCACTGTCCGGCAGTCAACTGAAGTTGCGTGAAGTCCATCCGAACGCTCGTCTAGCTTATTCCACCAGCGCAAGACCAGCCTCGAACTACCAGCGAAAGGAAGGACCCATGGACCCGAAGCTACGCGCCCTTCTCGTATTCGGCGGAGCAACCGCCGGAGCAGCAGTGCTCCATCAGGTCGCCACGAACCAGGCCGCCAAGTTGGGGCTACCCCACATCGCCGTCGGCGTTCTCGCCGCCGCCATCGACTACGGAAGCTAGGAGCAAACACCAATGACTGGAGAGGTCGCATTGATTCGAGAGCAAGGCCAGACCTTCGCGGTACTCGCTGTGAAGCCACAGGTCGTTCAGAACCCGCCCGAGCGAGAGGCGCTAATCGCGGCGGCCAACGGATGGTTCGGCGTGCGAACCGCGCTACTCGCCGAGGACGGCAGGACCTGGGGTCCGAACGACATCGTGCGGTGGCTCCAGAACATCCACGTCACTCAACTGCCGTGGCGCACGTTCAGCGTGTAACCAGACCACCGACAACCACAAGGGGAACAACCATGGCCAACAAATGGGCCGATTACGTCATCACCGCAGTACGCTTCAACACCACCGGCACCCACATCGAAAGCGTCCAGGTCCGTCAAGACGACGGAGAGACCATAGGCGCGGCCACGACAACAAGCCGCAGCGAGGTGGTACGCCTGCTTGAAGCAGGCTACACGTTCTGTACTGCAACCATGGGGGCCAACGGCAAGTGGAACAAAGGCGCGGCCGTCAAAATCGTGGAGATCGACAACCAGAAGTTCATCTGCACCAAAGCTGACGGAACTAAGGCAGATAACCTGGACAACCTTCCAACCTTCTAGGAGCCGCACCGCCCTCAATGGTCGCCTGCTAGCCCAACGCGTGCAGTAAGAGTGTGAAGTCGAGGGTTGTCTCGTGTAGGGGCGTGTGCGCGGGGGTCGTGAGGGGCGCTGGCGGGGAGATGGTGTCTTGAAGGGTTAGGCAGAGGCGGACGCGGTGTTTTCGTGCCTTGTGTGGGCGGCTGTGGTCGCGGCGGTGGCGTCGCGGTCCTTCGTTGTGGTTGCGCGGGCGCTGGCCGTCAGCCGCTGGGCGCTGGCAGCGCCCTGAGCTTCTGAAACGCGGCTAGCAGCTCCTGCGCCCAGGGCCAGGTGCTCTGCAGGTGAAGCTTTGCCTTGCGACCGTGGAAGGCGAGCCGTCCGGCGAGGTGCAGCAGGCGGTAGCGCAGCCGCTTGGGCTGCGCTTTGGCGAGCTCGCCTTCCAACAGCAGCGCCTGCGTCCAGACGATCAGGTCGTGCGCGAGCATCACGATCTCGATCCACACTTCGTTGAGTGCGAACTCTTTGAAGGGGAACTTTGAGAGCCCGGTGTCCTTGTCGTCGCGGATGCGGTCCTCGACGTGGGCGTGCTGTCGGTGGCGGCACTCGATCTCGGCGATGTTCTGGCCGTCTTGGTCGGTGAGGATCGCCTGGAAGCGGTAGCCGTCATGGTCTGTGAAGGACAGCTGCGCGCCGGGGTGCGGTCGCTCGCGACGCACGATCAGCCGGGGCGCGTCTGGCCAGGAAGAGAGGTCGATCTTCTCGGTGATCTCGGCGACTTCGCCGTTGGTGCGCTCCGTTCCGTCCTTCTGGTGCGCCGGAACCCACGCGTCCTCGGGAATTCGGAGGATCGCGGCGCGGACCGGCTCGCTCAACTCGTAGCCGACGGAGAAGCGCATGGCGTGTTCGCGGCAGTGCTCGGCCAGGCCGTGCGTGGCGCCCGCAGAGTCGGAGCGCACGAGGATCTCAAGCCCCTCGATGTGCTGCACCGGTACCTGCGCGATCGCCAAATCGAGCACCGCCTTGTGATCGGCGGTGGTGTTCGAGCCGGCGTTGCCGGGCCTGAGCTTACCGGCGAGCGCCTCGCGCGTCTCATCGGCGTATGCCTGCAAGGGATGAAAGCCGAAGCCGCCCTTCCAGGTGCCGGCAGCTCCCTCCTTCTCCGAATGCGCGGTGACGAGCGTCGCGTCCACGTCGATCGTCAAGGACTGCGGCGCGCCGTGGCGCTCCCAGAAGCGCTCCCGCGCCCTGGCGTGCGCCTCCCGCAGCCCTTCGAGCAGCTCAGGCTCAGAGGCGATCTTCTCGATCACCCGGAACGCCGTGGAATCCGAGGCCACCAGCCCGAACAGGTCCACCTGGTCGCGCAGCCCCGAGAGGTCTGAGATGCACTCCCCGCCGTCGGCCGCCATTACTGCCAGGTCCCGGATCACCCGGCCCGGGTCATGGCCACGGCGGCGCTGCTTGAGCACGCCGAGTCGCAGCGACAACGCCCGCGTGAGCCCGAGCTTGTCAGCCACCTCAGCGAGCAGCAAGGCGCCTGCGTGCGAGACCAAACCAGTGCCGTCCGTCGTGACCTCTACCTTCACGTTGCGGCCATCGCGCTGCACCTTCAAGGTGATCCTCCTGCGGCTCGGGAATCAGGCTTCGACAACCCAATTCTTCAAGCCCAGTCGGACATACCGCGCCCCGGCCCGACCGGGGCGCGGCCGTTAATGCAGAGCCGAGGCTAATGCAGAGCCGAGGCTAGTGTCCTGAGTCGGTGATTCGTTGGCAGTAGCGTGTGAGGCTGTCGAAAATCTGGTCGGCGGTCTTTGTCCAGACGTAGGGTCGTGGGTTCTCGTTCCAGTGCTCGATCCAGCCGCGGATGTCGGCGTTGAGCTCGCGCACTGACTTGTGGGCCGAGCGCTTGAGCTTCTTGTTGGTGAGCTGCGCAAACCAACGCTCGACGAGGTTCAGCCATGATGAGCCGGTCGGCGTGAAGTGAAGATGGAACCGGGGGTGCGCCAGTAGCCAGCGCTGCACCTCCTTGGTCTTGTGCGTGGTGTAGTTATCGAGAATCAGGTGCACGTCGAGCTCGGGCGGGACGGCAGCGTCGATCTGCGCCAGGAATTTCTTGAACTCGACAGTGCGGTGGCGGGCATGCAGCGAGCCGATGACTTTGCCCGAGGCGATGTCCAGCGCCGCGAAGAGGCTGCTCGTTCCGGAGCGCTTGTAGTCGTGGGTCGCGCGCTCTGGGACCCCGGGCAGCATCGGCAGGATCGGCTGGGAGCGATCGAGTGCCTGGATCTGGGACTTCTCGTCCACACACAGCACCAGCGCTCGCTCTGGCGGGTCCAGATATAGGCCGACGACGTCACGAACCTTGTCCACGAACAGCGGGTCGGTTGAGAGCTTGAAGGACTCGACACGGTGAGGCTGCAACCCAAACGCCCGCCAGATACGTGACACCGCGCTCTGGGAGAGCCCGAGATGCGCCGCCATCGAGCGGGTTGACCAGTGTGTCGCGTCCTTCGGGGCGCTCTCGAGCGTTGCTGCGATCACCTCCGCGACCTTCTCATCAGAAATCGTGCGCGGTTTGCCCGGCCGGGGCTCGTCAAGCAAACCGTCCACCCGATCAACAACGAACCGCCCGCGCCACTTCGCGATCGTCATCCTCGTCAACCCGAGACGCTGCGCGAGTCTGGTGTTGCTTTCACCATCAGCAGCGCCAAGCACTATCCGTGCGCGAACCGCCAAGCCCTGCGCCGAGGAGCGCCGACGCGACCACCCCTCCAAAACTCGGCGCTCATCATCAGAGAGCACCACCGCCACCGCCCGAGGCCCACGCCGCCCAACACGAGATGAATTCATCCCCAAACACTACCAACAACCGCCGATGAACTAACGACTCAGGACGCTAGCCCGGATCTTGCAGTAGCGGGTTTGTTGTGAGTATTTTGTGGCTTGCTGGGGACTGGGCCTTCGATTCGTTTCGTGATCGGCACGCGGTGCGGGCGCGATTCCGCCGGCTGCCTTTTCGGGGGCCGGCGCGCGCTCGTTGGCGGGCACGCTTCGCTGATGATCTCGCGTCGGGGTGATCTGGGTTGAGGGGAGACGCGGGCGCGGTCAGCCGGGTGGCGCTGGGAGCGCGGCGAGGTGCTCGAATGCGGCAGTGAGCTCGTTGGCCCAGGGCCAGCCGGCTTGGAGGCGGAGTGTCGCGGTGCGGGCGTGGAAGGCGAGGCGCCCGGCGACGTGAAGGATCCTGTAGCGCAGCCGCTTGGGCTCGCAGCGTGCGAGCTTGCCGGTGAGCAGCAGCCGCTTCATCCAGGCGAGGAGGTCGTGGGCGATCTGGACAATTGCGAGCCAGATGCGGTTGTGCTCGAAGTCTTTGAACGGCAGGTTGCGCATGCCGGTGTCCTTATCGTTTCGGATGTGATCCTCGACGTGCGCGCGGGCGCGGTGACGTCGCTCGAGCTCGGCTGGCTCGCCGGGCTGGTCGGTGAGGATCGCCTGGAAGCGGTGGCCGTCATGGTCAGTGAAGGTGAGCTGCGCGCCGGGGTGCGCTCGCTCGCGGCGCACGATCACCCTTGAGCCCTCAGGCCAGCCCTCAAGGTCCAGTGCCGTGGTGATCTCGGCGACCTGTCCGTTGGTGCGCGGGGTGCCGTCCTGCTCGACCGCAGAAACCCAGTCCTGATCGGGGATCTGGAGGATCTGGGTGCGGACCGCCTCACTCAGTTCGTAGCCAACCGAGAAATGGATCTGGGCCTCACGGCACCAATCGAGCAGGTCGTGGCACGCGCCGGCGCTGTCTGCCCGCAGCAGGATCTCGATGCTCCGAATGTGCTCCTCGGGGATCTGGTTGATCGCGTGTTCAGCGACAGTGATCTGGTCGGCCGCGGTGTTCGCGGCGGCGTTCCCGGGACGCAGCTCCCCCGCGAGCGCTTCCCCGGTCCCGTCGGCGTAGGCGAGCATCGGGTGAAAGCCGTAGCCGCCCTTGAAGTTCCCGGCAGCGCCCTCCTTCTCAGAATGCGATCCGATCAAAGTGGCGTCCAGGTCGATGTCCACGAGCTCCGGGGCTCCGGTGAGCTCCCACACCCGCGCCCGTGCACTCGCGTGAGCGGCCCGCAAACGGTCGAGCCCATCGGGGTCTCCAGCGAGCCGGTCGATCACCCGGAACGCCGTCGCGTCTGAGCAGACCGCCCCGAACAACGCGGCCTGGTCACCGAGCACCCCGAGATCCGACAGGCAGTCCCCGCCGTCAGCGAGCATCACCGCCAGGTCACGAACGACCCGCCCCAGATCATGCCCAGAACGCCGGGCCTTCAGGCCCGCCAGCTCTCGCGAGAGCGCCCTCGTCAACCCGGTCTTCTCGGCCACCCCGACCAGCATCGCGCTACCGGAATGCGACACCAGCCCGTCTCCGTCCGGCCTGGCAACTACCTTGAAATCGCGGCCATCGTGCTGCACCCGCAAGGTGACCTCCTGGGCTCGGGAACAAGGACTTCGACAACCCCGATTCTCCAAGCCCAGCCGGACATCCCCGCGCCCCGGCACCCCCGGGGCGCGGACCGTTAACCCACTACTGCAAAATCCGGGCTAGTGTCTTGATGCGTTAATTGTGTTGCAGTATCCGGCTAGGTTGTCGAGGATTTCGTCGGCGGTCTTGGTCCAGACGTAGGGGTTGGGGTTTTCGTTCCAGTGCTCGACCCAGTCGTCTATGTCGGCGTTGAGCTCGGGGACGGAGCGGTGCACTCCGCGGCGTAGCTTGCGGGCGGTCAGCTCTGCGAACCAGCGCTCGACGAGGTTGATCCATGAGGAGCCGGTCGGGGTGAAGTGCAGGTGGAAACGTGGATGGGCAGCCAGCCACCGCTTGATGGCGGGTGTCTTGTGGGTCGAGTAGTTATCGAGGATCATGTGGATGTCCAGGTCGGCGGGGACTTCTTTGTCGATCTTGACCAGGAACTTCTTGAACTCGATCGCGCGGTGGCGAGCGTGTAGCGAGCGGATGACCTCGCCGCTGGCGGTGTTCAACGCGGCGAACAGGCTGCTCGTGCCGTTGCGCTCATAATCGTGGGTGGCGCGAGCCGGTGTGCCGGGCAGCATCGGCAATGTTGGTGCTGAACGATCAAGCGCTTGGATCTGTGCCTTCTCATCCACGCACAGCACGATCGCGCGCTCGGGCGGGTCCAGATACAGACCAACGATGTCCCTGACCTTCTCCACGAACAGTGGGTCCTTGGAGAGCTTCCAGTGCTCCACGCGGTGGGGCTGGAGCCCGAACGCTCGCCAGATCCGCGAGACCGCAGTTTGATTGAGCCCCGTCGTGGCCGCCATCTGGCGTGTGGACCAGTGAGTCCCGCCGTCCGGCGGCGCGGTCTCGAGCGTCTTGACGATCACATCCTCGACCTGCTCATCGCTGATCTTCCTGGGCTGCCCCGGCCGCGGCTCATCCAACAGCCCGTCCAAACGCTGCTCGGCGAACCGTCCGCGCCAGCGACGAACCGTCGGCAGCGAAACCCCGACCTGCTGCGCGACAGCCACGTTCGTCTGGCCCTGCGCACACGCCAGCACGATCCGTGAGCGCTGCGCCAATCCAGCCGCGCTACGCCTCCGGCGGGTCCAACGCACAAGCGTCTCACGCTCGGAATCCGTCAACTCGATCGACACCGCAGCAGGACCCCGTGGCACCCACAAAGCATACCACAAACCACCACAGAACTAACGACTCAAGACACTAGTGGCGCACTCCTTCCTCGAATTCGCGCAGACAACGCTGGCAGAGCCCCCATGCATACTCGTCATGGGGGCAAATGCCGGGGGGGACGACTCGAGTCGGGGCGCTGACCTCTTTCGGCCATGGATAGTCGCTCTGGCACAACGGTGGTGTGTGTTGAGCCACAAACACTTCCATGGTTGACTGCGCCGTGGACTTGGTCGCTTGGTGCTTGCTGATCGGATCGACCTGCGGGAGGGTCCTGAGGAGGGCGGCCCCGCCTCCGAGAACAACCGCGGAGAAGGAGATGACGGCCCCCACTGGGCTGAGCGTCTTCATGGTCTTGGCCTCTTGGACGTTGATAACGGCGCTGTGACATTGGTCACAATACAGGGTTTTCATCTGTTTTGCAGCCAGTTGCGCTGGATTGTCCAACCCTAGATGAGCGCTAGTCCAAGGCCTCTGGACATCCGCTGCGAGCATCAGCTATCTTGCTGGGGCGCGCTATTGCCTGTTAGCTAGGAACAATCGAGCAAAAGTTTGCGCAAAATGCGGGAAAGTCTGCTAGGCTCCGCTTGCCAAGCATCAAACCAACTGGAATCTTTAGGTCCCCCGTCGCCGCTACAAGGACGGGAGGATCCTCAATAGGCTGGGAGTCTGGCCGCTCTACGCGAGAGGGAGTTGCCATGTCTGACGATAAAGCGCCATCTCGGACTCCTCGCGCGCAGAACACTCGGCGCGTCTTGGATGTTCTGCACCGCAAGACATCTGCTACTCAGGGCGAGCTCGTCCAGGACACGCGGCTGTCGCGTGGGACCGTCGAAAGCATCGTTGCCCAGCTTCGTGACGGGGATCTCGTCGAGGCCGTACCTTCAGGCAACGGACATGGTCGCTCTTCGGGAGGACGACCCGCACACTCGATTAAGTTCCGTGAGGACGCCGCCATTGCATTGAGTATCGACTTTGGGCTCAAACATGTCTACGTAGCGCGAGGCAGCTTGTCGGGGGTGACCTGCCACCTTGAAGCTGACCATGACATCGATGTTGCGCACAATGCTCCCCTTGCGCTCGAGGAAGCTGTCGAGCTCGTGGGAAAGATCATGAAGGGTCTTAGCCCAAGTGATCTCGTGGGTGTCTGTGTTGGCCTGCCCGCGCCGATCGATCAGCTTCGAGGGCAGATTGCAACGACGCGCGGTATGACGTCATGGACTGGCTTGCGCCCAGCGGATGAGCTGCGCTATCGACTCGGGCCGGACTGGGGAGACGTTCCATTCATCATGGAGAACGATGCCAACCTCATTGCCCTAGGGGAGCTAAACTTCGGGGCGGCGAAGTCAGCTACCTCGGGCCTCCAAGACACTGTAATTGTTCTTAAGTGGAGCGACGGTGTTGGGGCGGCGTTGCTTGTGGACGGCGACCTTGTCGTCGGCCATCGTGGCGTCGCTCTTGAGTTCGGCCATACCTATATCCCATTTCCACCAACTGGCATCGAGGCCACACAATGCTACCGGTGCGGACACGTCTGCTTGGAGAGATTTGCAGGCGGCGAAGCGCTTACACACAGGCTACGCCAGAGTGACGATGATAAGATCGACTTCGGTGACGTGATACGTCGTGCCGTTGCCACAAATGGGGTGGAGCGAGCAGAACTCAAGCGTGCTGCGGAGCACATTGGCGAAGCGCTTGGATCATTTGCGACTCTTGTCAATCCGCGCCTAGTGGTTATCAGCGGTCGGCACTTTGGGGAAGCACCCGACAATCTAGCCGCATATCGTTTGATCGCTGACGCACTGCGTGGCGGTATGCGCAAGACAGGCTCGCCAACCGCACTAGAGGACGTCGCTATTGCGCTTGGTGAGCGTTTCGCTCTTGCTGCGGCGGATGGCGGGGTAGTAGCGGTTCTCGGGAGCCGCCTACCAAAGTATCTTGAGAGTAAGCTAGTATTGGCTTGATTCTTAGGGTTGTGGCAGTATATATTACTATGTGCGAGAGGATGGCACGACATGGTCCCGCCGCGATGGGGCGCTGTGACAAGTCTCCAAGCGGTTCAAACGGGCAGGGTCATCCTCTCGCACTCTCTCTTACAGTATGATCTCCAATCGCTCGATGACTCGCGGTGTCTGAGTCTGTAAAGTGCGACCTAGTCGGAGTTCCGTTTCGGGGTTGGCTAAAGTAGAGCTACATGCCCGGAAGAAGTTTGCTCTACGTGTGACAACCTACATCGCGCGAGCGGCTTAGAACGGAGCCGAGCGCGCTACTACTCGTCGCCGACTGCGGCAACACTGCCCCCGTCGGACCACGGTTGGCGTAAGCCGACTTTCCGATGGCACATCCGTGACAGGCCGACGAATACCCAGCCTCCTTCATCTTGAAGGAGGCTTTTCAGTCGGAAGCGTTCCGGGGAGCTGACTATGTATCGTTTGTTTTAGCTCCTCAGATCGCACAAGTGCCGTTGAGCGGCGTCGGTCTGGGTCACACCCGCGTAATCCGCACGAAGGCGTCGGTCCGCTCGATGAGCCCGGCGACTTGGAGCGCTTCTAGAGCCTCGGCGACGGCGATGGGGCTGCCGATCTCGACGACCAGCTCTCCGACTCCCCAGCTCCGGTGGCTGTGCTCGAGCAGGAGGTCGAGGGTCAGCCACTCAACGCTCCCCTTGCCGCGGATCGGGTCGGGCATGTGCCTTGTGGGAGTCAGGCGTTGATGCGCCCGGCGAAGGTTGCTACTCCGGGGGCGGTTCGGTGTTTGGCCCATTCCTCGGTTTGCGTCGGGTGCTGTCTCCAGGTCGGCCTCGTTGTCGTCGGGCTCGGGCCACTCGCGCAGGCAGTAGGTCGCTGATCCGAGCCAGGTGCAGGCTCTCGCAAGGCGGGGGGCGAACTCAAGCCAGAGCTGCGATGGCGGCGACGCCCATCGAGATCCAAGCCACCCCGCTCTACGCCGAGCTTGTGCCCCTGGCCCGCAAACTAGCCCGCGACGCCGCCCAAACCGCCGGAAACCGGGCCAAAAACGACCGTAGCCCCGATTTTCGGGGCCACGGTTTGAAACCAATGCAAATGGCGGAGAGGGAGGGATTCGAACCCTCGAACGAGGTTTCCCCCGTTACGCGATTTCCAGTCGCGCCCGTTCAACCGCTCCGGCACCTCTCCGGTGCTTGTTCGCCGGAACTGGCGCCGGCGGCGGCACGTGGAAGGCTACGACACCTGCGCCCCGTCCGTTGCTAGGCTGCCCCCATGGTGCTCGCCGCCAGCGAAGCGTTCGTCAAGACGCTCGGCCTGATCGTCACCTTCGGGGGCATCGGCGTGATCGTGAACGTCATCCTGGTGTACATCGCCGTGCAGATCCGCGGCGAGCGCCGCCAGAACCAGGAATACCTCGAGTCCCGCCGGCCGCCCGGCACCTGAGCCCAGCAGCTCCCCCGCCTCACCCTCGCCTCGATCCAACGGCAGCCGCCACCGGCATGGCTTGGCACGGCGGCGCGGGCGGCACGACTTGGCGCGGCGTGGCGGCCACCCGGAGGCCAGAACCGGGTCCGCGCCCGCTCGATGGCCCGCGCCCGCTCGATGGCCCGCGCTCGATCGACGTTGGACACAGTGCGCGCATACTGTCCCTGTTGTTGACACGAAGCGCTCATCGTGTAAAGTGCGCGGGCAGAGATCAGCCCAACGACAACCAGGAGGGTGGCGCCAGTGTCAGCCGCACCGATGGAATCCACCGCGCAAGCCTGGCGCGACCCCAAGCGGTACGCGTGGCTGCTCGGCCTGTTCGTCCCCACGCTCCCGTTCCTCGCGTGGGGCCTCGTCCAGGCCACCGGCCTCGGCGTGTTCTGGTTCTACGGACCGGTGCTCGTGTTCGCCGTGTTCCCGCCCCTGGATGTGGCGTTGGGGATGGACTCCACCAACCCGCCGGACGGCGTCATCAAGTGGCTGGAACAGGATCGGTACTACCGCTGGTGCACCTACCTGTACCTGCCCATCCAGTACGCCGGCCTGGTGTTCGCGTGCTGGCTGTGGTCGCACGGACACCTCTCCGTGGTGGACAGCGTGGGCCTGGCTCTGACCGTGGCGATGGTGAGCGGCATCGCCATCAACACCGCCCACGAGCTCGGCCACAAGCGGGCTTCCCTCGAGCGGTGGCTGAGCCGGGTGGCGCTCGCCCAGAGCGGCTACGGGCACTTCTTCATCGAGCACAACCGCGGCCATCACGTGCGGGTGGCCACCCCCGAGGACCCCGCCAGCGCGCGCCTGGGCGAGGGCTTCTACGCGTTCCTGCCCCGCACGGTCATCGGCAGCGTGCGCTCGGCGTGGGAGCTCGAGCGGGTGCGCCTGGGCCGCATGGGCCGCTCGCCGTGGACCGTCCGCAACGACATCCTGGGTGCGTGGGCGATGACGGTGGTGCTGTTCGCCGCGCTGGTGGCGGGCTTCGGCGTGGTGGTGCTGCCATACCTGCTCATCCAGGCGGTGGTCGGGTTCTCGCTGCTGGAGGTGGTGAACTACCTCGAGCACTACGGCCTCCTGCGCCAGAGGCGCGAGGACGGGCGGTACGAGCGCACCCGTCCGGAGCACAGCTGGAACAGCAACAGCTCCGCCTCCAACGTGCTGCTCTACCACCTCCAGCGCCACTCCGACCACCACGCCAACCCCATCCGCCGCTACCAGGCGCTGCGCCACGTGGACGAGGCCCCCCAGCTGCCCACCGGGTATGCGGGCATGATCGTGCTCGCGGTCATACCGCCGCTGTGGCGGCGGGTGATGGACCACCGGGTGCTCGCCCACTACCACGGCGAGGCCACCCGCGCGAACGTCAAGCCGGGCCTTGGGAGGGGCGCGCTCGCCCGCTACGGGATGGCCGCATGAGCCGGATGGCCGCATGAGCCGGATCGCCCCATGAGCCGCTACCGCTGCCCGGCGTGCGGCTACGTGTATGACGAGGGGGCCGGGCACCCGCGCGAGGGCTTCCCCCCGGGCACGCCGTGGCGGGAGGTGCCCGACGAGTGGGCGTGTCCCGACTGCGGCGTGCGCGATAAGGTCGATTTCGAGCCCCACCCGCCACCGGACACAGCCGCCTGAGCAGGCCCGCCCGCCTCATGCCCACCACCACCGCCTCCAACCCCCAGCCGCGCGTCCCCTATCCGGTGGCCGCACGCGAGCTGCTCCGCAACACGCTGCTGGACGCCGCCTGCGCGGAGCTCGCCACCCGCCCCTGGGCGGAGGTGACCATGGCCCACATCGCCCGGGCCGCCGGCGTCAGCCGCCAGACCCTGTACAAGGAGTTCGGCTCGCGTGACGAGTTCGCCCAGGTGCTCGTCCTGCGCGAAGCCGACCGCTTCATGGTGGCCGTGGAAGGCGCCGTGAGCGCCCATCTGGATGACCCCGCGGAGGCGCTGGCGGCCGCCTTCGACGTGTTCCTGCGGGCCGCCGCCGAGAACCCGCTCGTGCGCACGGTCGTCCACGGCGACGGCGCCGAGGAGCTGCTCGCGCTGTTCACCACCCACGGCAAGCCCGTCGTCGAGCGGGCCGCCGAGCGCCTCACCCTCGTCATCCTCGACGGCTGGCCGGTGATCGCCCGGGCGGACGCCGAGCTGCTCAGCGAGTGCATCGTGCGGTTGGCAATCAGCTACGCGGCGCTGCCCAAAGGCCCCGCCAGCATGAGCGCAGCGTCCGTGGCAACGCTGCTCGGGCCCTACGTCGAGCAACTCATCGCCACCGCGCACTCCATCTAATAATTAATATTAATAGGAGTACGTTGTGGTGCACGCGCGCGCTGTGCGAGCGACCCTCACAGACGGAACGCGACGAGCGCGCACGCCGTGAGGACCATCGCCAGCGACATCGCCGCGAGGGCCCCGTCGAACGGGCTCAGCAGGCCTGCGATGGAGAGCTCCTCGGTGGTGCCGTCCCGCAGCGTCACCGTGCCGCTCACCGCCACTGTGCGCCTGCGCAGCTCCCGCGCCCGCGAGCTCAGCCGTCGCTGGGCCACGCTCATCGCCAGGCAGCCCGCCGCCATCAGCACCCCCGGCAGGGCCACCCTCTCGGCGTTCACGAAGTACCCCGTGAACGCCGGGAACGCCCCCCAGCCGATCGCGAACCACAGGTCGCTGTGGAAGCGCCCGCCGAACAGCTCGAGGTTGTACGCCGCCACGAACGCCGCACCCGCGAGCACGAACGGGATCAGCCACAGGGTCACCGTCAGCGCTCCCGCCACCCCGATGGCCACCGCCCCGAGCAGGCCGATCGCGGCGCACCCCACCAGCACACCGTCGCTGAGGCCCGTCCCCAGCGGCCGGTCGTGGAGCTCGTCCAGCGCGTGCGCCGCCAGCCCCACCGCCAGCCCGAACGCCGCCAGCCCCCACACCAGGCGGTCCACGTGGAGCGTCGGCGCCACCGCCGCCCCGAGCGCGAAGTAGCTCAGGTGCCACGCCGTGTAAGGGGGGTGAAGGAGGGTGAGCAGATCGCCCGCCCGGCCGCCCCCCAACGCGTAGAACGCCGGCCGGCTGTGCGCCTGCCGCGGGGCCTCCGACGCGGGCACCTGGCGCTCGCGGGTGACCGGGAGCGCCGTCCGCGCTCCCTCGCCGCCCGCCGCCGGGCGCTCGCGGGTGACCCCCGCCGCCGGCTCAGCCCGCGTGCGCATCCCTGCCGTCTCCTACGCGCTTGTTCGCCCACATGACCACGCCCCCGCCGAGGCTCATGCGCCGCACGCGCACGTCCTCGAGCCCCGCCGCCTGCCAGTAGCCGACGATCCGCTCCAGCGGATGGCGGGCGTAGAAGCCGCGGATGCTCGGACCGAGGAACCGCCCCACCTGCTCCCACTCGCGCGAGGCGAGCCGCCCGAGCGTGGGCAGCCCCACCGCCGTGTACAGCCGCCACGCCGCCCGCGCGGGCGCCCACGGCGGCACGCCGAACTCCAGCGAGGCCACCCGCCCGCCGGGCGCCACCACCCGGGCGAGCTCGGCCACGGTGGCGGCGGGATCCTCCACGTACCGCAGCAGGTACGTGAAGGTGAGCGCGTCGAAGCTCTCATCGGCGAACGGCAGCCCCTCCGCCTGCCCCTCGACCAGCTCCACCCGCGAGCTGGGCATGCCCGCGAACCGCTCGCGGGCCGCCCCGAGCATCTCCGGGCTCTGGTCGATCCCCACCACCGAGCAGTCCGCCCGCGCGAGCAGCTCCGCCGCAACCATGCCCGTGCCGGTGGCCACGTCGAGCACCCGCTCGCCCGTCCCCGGCGCCACCGCACTCACCAGCGCTCGGCGCCAGCGCGGGTCCTGCCAGAAGCTGAGCGCCGCCGACAGCCCGTCGTAGTGGCGCGGCAGGCCGCGGAACAGCTCGAGCGCCTCGCGCTTGCGCGCGGACGGTCCGTCGGAGGAAGCGGCGCCGTGGACGCCGCTGGGTGCGGGCGAGCTCATCTCGGTTGCCGATCTGACAGGCTAACCACCATGGCACAGCCGCTCCACTCCCACGCCGGCCAGCCCGTGATGCTCGTCACCGGCGCCTCCTCCGGGATCGGCGAGGCCACCGCCCGGCGCCTCGCCCGCGTGCCCGGCGCCTCGCTCGTGCTGGTCGCCCGCCGCGAGGACCGCCTGCGCTCGCTCGCCGCCGAGCTCGACCGCCTGCCCGGCCGGCCCGCGAGCTACGTGGCCGTGGACCTCCTCGACGAGGACGCCCCCGAGCGCATCCGCGAGCACCTGCTCGAGCGCCACGGGCGCTTGAACCTGCTCGTCAACAACGCCGGCGCCTCCTGGCGGGCGCGCTTCGCAAGCGGCGGCTACGAGAACGTGCGCCGCACCATGGCCATCAACTTCGACGCCCAGGTGCGCCTCACCGAGGCGCTGCTGCCGCTGCTCCGCGCCTGCGCCCCCAGCGCCATCGTCAACGTAGCCTCCACCGCCGCCCGGGTCGCCCGCGCGGGCACCGGCGCGTACAGCGCCTCCAAGTTCGCGCTGGCCGGCTGGTCGGACTCGCTGTGGGCGGAGGAGCGCCCCCACGGCGTCCACGTCGGCCTGGTGCTCCCCGGGTTCATCTCCACCGAGGGCTTCCCCCAGGCCGAGCTCACCGACCGCCCGTGGACGCGATGGGTCGTCTCCACGCCCGAGCGCGCCGCCGAGGCCATCTACGAGGCCGGCGTCGGCCGCCGCCCCGAGCGCTACGTGCCCAGACCCTACGCCCTGGCCGCCGCGCTCCGCGTGCTCGCCCCCGCGCTCGTCCGTCGCGCGCTCGGCGGCAGCGCCGCCTCGGTGATGACCACCACCACCGGCGCCGACCTCGCCGAGCGGCGCAACGGCAGCGGACCCGCCGCCGCCGAGTCAGAGACCGGCAGCGCCCCCCACGGCTCCTAGCCGCAGGACCCCGCCTCAGGCCTCCCCCCGCCTCGCGCCCCGCGCCCCGCGCCTCGCGCCCCGCGGCCCGCGGCCCGCGGCCCGCGCCTACGGCTGGTACACGCCCGCGTACAGCGCGAACACCGCGCCCTGCGGGTCCATCACCACGGCGATCTTCGCCATCTGGATGTCGATCGGGCCGGCCAGCTTGGTGCCGCCCAGCTCCTCCACCTTGGCGAGCCCCTGCTCGATGTCCTCGACGCCGAAGTACGTCAGCCAGCTCGGGGGCGAGGGTGGCGTGAGCCCGCGCATGCCACCGTTGCTGGCCTCGCCGTTCACGATCTCCAGATAGCGGTCCTCCATGTTCGGGAAGTCCTTCACCTTCCACCCGAACAGCTCGCCGTAGAACGACGCCGACGCATCCAGGTCGGGGGATTGGAGCTCGTTCCACACGAGCGTCCCCGGGGCGTTCACCAGGCTCGCGCCGATGTGATCCCGCGGCTGCCACAGCATGAAGAACGCGCCCTGGGGGTCCTGGATGACGGCCATCCGCCCGACCGTCATCACGTCGAACGGGGGCGCGTGCACGTTCGCCCCGAGCTCCTTCGCCCGCGCGGCCACCGCGTCCGCGTCCTCGACCGACACGTAGGAGTTCCACAGCGACGGCACGCCCGCATCCCGCTGCTGCTGGGGCTGCCCGGCGATCGCCGCCACGGGCTTGCCGTCCACGAGCTGCATCGAGTAGTACGAGCCCTCCCCCACCGGGCGGTCGTCCGCCTGCCAGCCGAGCAGCTCACCGTAGAACGCCTTCGCCGCGTCCTGGTCGGTGCTCGTCAGTTCGCTCCAGCAGAATGTTCCCGGTGCATACTCAGTGCGCTCGCCCATCGCGCCGCCGAGCGTACCGTACTCTCGCCCTGTGATCACTGAGATCCCCATCGAGGGGGACACGATCAGGCTCGGACAGCTGTTGAAGCTCGCCGGTGTGGTGGACAGCGGCAGCGAGGTCAAGGCGCTGCTCGCCGGCGAGCCCGTGCTCGTCAACGGCGAGCGGGAGACCCGCCGGGGTCGCCAACTGCATGGCGGGGACATCGTGCGGGTGGGAAGGGAGCAGGAGCTGCACGTGCGCGCGGGCACGGGCGCGGGCGCACCACCCGACCCTGGATAAAGACGGCGGCTGCCGTATGTCCTCTTGGAGAGTCTGTATAGCGATCGTTATACAGACTTGCGCGCGCGAGCCCCATGGCAAGCGCCGACCGCCCGTCCTGGGCGCGGGCGCGGCCGTGGGGCCGCCGGCAGCGCAGCGCCGCTCAGCTCACGCGCGCGACGATCACGGGCGAGCGGGTGGGCACGCGGCTCCCGCCCAGCGGCTCGGAGGTGACGAGCACTTCTCTCACGCCCGCCACGCCCCCCGGCACCCCCACCGTGGCGCTGCCGCCGGATGACACCGTGAACAGCGCGTCCGTCGGCTGGGGGGTTCCCGCTCCCCGCCTCCACACCTCGTACACGCGGCCGGGCCCTGCCTGGGGCATGTCCGCGATGCTCAACTGCGCGTGCCCGTCCTGCACGCTCAGGGACGCGCTCGCGCGCGGGACGAGCACCTGGGCGCGAATCACCCGCGTTCCCCCGCCCCCGCCCCCGCCCGGCACGAGCGCGACTACGGCGAGGGCGATCACCGCGGCCGCCAGTCCGGCGATCGCCACACCCGGCCGCCAGCGCAGCCAGCCGTCGCTCGCGACCCGGCCGTCGCGGACCGGGCGCCGTGTGACACGCGCCTCGCGGGCGGGCCGCTGGGCGGCCGCGTCCTGCGCCTCGCGCCGGCGGGCGTCCTCGTTCACGGTGGACATGATCCGGCGCCTGAGCTCCGGCGGCGCGCTCACCTGGGGAGCGGCGGCGGGCAGCGCCGAGGCGACGACCTGTAGCGCGGCCACCTCCTCGCGGCACACCGCGCAGGACTCGATGTGCCGGCGGAAGACCTCGTGCTCCTCGGGCGTCAACGCTCCGAGCACGTACGGGGCGGCGTTCCCGCCGCACTCCTCGGGATCGATGTGAGGGCCATCAACGCTCATTGCAGAACCTCCGAAGGGTCTCCCAGCGTCATCCGCATCTTGGCAAGGCCGAGGCGCATGCGCCCCTTGATGGTGCCCACCGGCGCATCCAGCATCGAGGCTATCTGCACGTGGGTCAACCCACCGAAGTACGCGAGCTCGATCACCCGGCTCTGGTCCTTGGGAAGCTGCTCGAGCGCGTCGCGCACTTCCCGGGCCTCGTCACGCCGCGCGAACTCCACGTCCGTTCGCTCCCGCGCCGGCAGGCGGTCCTCGATGCCCTCGTCGCTCACACGTCCGCGGTCGTGAGCGGTGCGACGGCGCAGCGCGTCGATCGCGCGGTTGTGGACGATGCCCAGCACCCACGTGCGCACGCTCCCGCGGGCGCGGTCATAGCGGGCGCCGCTGCGCCACAGCGACAGGAAGCCCTCCTGGACCACGTCCTCGGCCAGCGCCCGCTGCCCGCACATGCGGTAGGCCAGCGAGAACGCGGCGTCGGCGTGACGGTCGTAGATCACCTCGAAGGCGGCCGCCTGGCCCCTGTACACGAGATGCATCAGCTCCTCGTCCGCGAGCGCGCTCAGGCCGGCCGCCGAAGCACCGATCGAGGACCGCCCACCGCCGGCGCGGGAGGGTCCGAACATGCGCCTCATCGTCCACGCCCTCCGGTCACTGTGCCGCCCTTGCCGCCCTGCGCCGCTCGCGCCGGTCGATGATACGCGCAAGCAGCACGCTCAACTCGAACAGCAGGTACAGGGGCACCGTCTCGAGCAGCAGCGTCACCGCGTCGCCCGGGAGCAGGGCCGCGACGGCGCCGCACGCGAGGATCGCGTAGCGGCGGTTGTGGCGGAGCTGCTCGGTGGTGACGATCCCCGCGCGGGTGGCCGCCAGCACGCCCACCGGCACCTGGAAGACGAGCCCCATGGCCAGCAGGACGACCGCCGCGAAGTGGTAGTACTGGCTGGCCTGGACGAGCACGTTGAACTGTTCGCTGTTGAAGTTCTGGAAGAAGCGGACGGCCGCGGGGAGCACCACGAAGTACCCGAACATGACGCCCGCGACGAACAGGAAGGGGATGGCCAGCATCAGCGGCGTGGCCACCCGCTGCTGCTCGGGGCTGAAGGCCGGCAGCACGAACCCGTACACCTCGTACAGCAGCACCGGCAGCGACAGGATCAACGCGAAGATCAAGGCGATCCCCAGCGTGGTGGTGAACGGCTCGCCGATCCCGAGCGTGACCGGCTTGTTGCCCTGCGGCGCGGCGGACAGGTGGTGGATGGCCGTGCGCAACTGCGGCGTCACCGGCACCAGCGATGCCCGCGTGGCGGGCGTGGCGCCGCTGCCGGGACGCTCGAGCGCGCTCACCACCACCTGGAGCTGGGTGGCCACCGTGCGGGCGCTCTGCTGCACGGTGTAGGTCGAGCCGAGCGGGCCGTTGCCCGCCTTCACCTGTTTCTGGGTCTGGTGTGCGAGCGGCGCGTTGATGATGTTCAGCAGCGTGTGGTTCTGCCACGCGCACACGCCGAACGCCACCGCCACCACCGCCAGCGAGACGATCAGTCGTGTGCGCAGCTCCTCGAGATGGTTGACCATGGTGAGTCGATCCTCGTGTCCGATGCGACCTACGGCCACGGCCATGATTTGTCCTCTGCTCCTCTAGCCCGGGTTCGTGTTTGCCTGGTTGCTCGCCGTCACCGCTCGCTCAGGCGGCGGGGAGCTTCTCGCCGAGCGACTGGGGAGCGGTCTGGACTGCGGCGATGGGCGCCACCGGCGCCTGTGCCACGAGCGCGGGCTGCGCGCTCGCCGCGGGGGTCGTGTCGGTGGCAACCGGTGCGGTGCCCTGGCCGCCGAGCGCGTCCTTGAAGCCGCGCATGCCGTCGCCGAGCGAGCGGCCCATCTCGGGCAGGCGCTTGGCGCCGAACACGAGCAGCAGCAGGATCAGCAGAAATGCGATGTGGATTGGATTGTCGAGTCCCATGTGTTTGAGCTCCTCCTGAGATGGTGGGGTGTGTTCGCCGGTGGCGAGGGTTGTGCCTGTTACCTCCTCTACGCACCGGGGCCGCCCGCGGATCACCTCGCGGCGGGCGGACGGCCCCGACTGTGCCCAGAGACGGCTAGGACTTGATCAGCGGACCTGCCTTGGCGAGCACTTCCGCCTTGGTGAGCGGCACGTCGAAGCCGCCCGAGGGGGTGGGGCTCTTGCCGATCAGCAGGTCGATGGCGGCCGCGTGGCGCGCCTCCACCTGCACGATGCTGCCCGCACCGGCCAGCACCGTCTTGCTCTTGACCGACGGGGCGGCGCCGTTGTAGGCGCCCACGCCGGTGTTCTCGAGCACCGAGGCGAGCGCCAGGAACGAGCTCTGGTTGGTGACGGGGAACACGAACGTGGGTTTCGCCACGGGCGTGCCTCCCAGCTGCTTGACGAAGCCGGTGAGCGCCGTCACGTGGTCCTGCTCCTCTTCGCCGAACAGGGCCGCGTAGCTGCGGGCCTGGCCGCTGAGGCCGACCCGCTTGCCCTTGACGTTGTAGAAGTCGGACTCCAGGTACTCCAGGGTGAGGGCGAAGTTGAGGATTTCAGCGTCGCCGCCACCGCTCGCCGCGAGTGCCTGCGAGACGAACGGCGTGACCGCCGACGCTCCGTAGGCCACGCCGGCCACCAGCGCGCCACGCAGGATGAAGCTCGAACGAGTCATCCCGTGCACCTCCACGCCCGCCAGCTCGGGGCTGGCGGGGCCGAGCCGCTGGCCTTCTTGATGTGCGTTGTTGGACATTTGCCTTACGCTCCTTTCTCGAGTCGCGCTCACGCCAGGAACGGCTTCACGGCCGCCAGCACGGTTGACATGTCAGCCGGCTTGGCGAAAGCGCCATCCGGGGTGATCGGCTTCTTGACCAGCGTTCCCAGGCTCGCCGCGTGGCGCGCCTCGACCGAGTGGATGGCGAGCGCCGTGGCCAGGACCTCCGGGCTCTGGATGTTGCCCGCCTGGCCCAGGTACGCGGCCGCGCCCAGGTTCTCCACCGTGTACGCCAGCTGTGCGACCTGGCTCGCGCTGGTGACCGGGAACTTGCCGTTGGGGTTGGCCGCCGGCGTCCCCCCCATCTTTTCCACGGCGCCTTTCAGCGCTTCCACGTGGGTCTTCTCCTGGGCGCCGAAGCTCTTGATGAGAGCGCCGGCGCTGCCGCTGAACAGACCCGAGGCGATCACCTTTTCGTAAAAGCCCGTCTCGAGGTACTCGAGCGTGAGCGCGTAGTTCAGAATTGCCAGGTCACCGGTGTTCGCGGCGGCGGTGGTGGCTGCGCTCGCGGACGTGGCCGCCGTGGACGTCGTTTTCGTGGAGCTGCCGCAAGCGGCCAGGACGAACGCGCTGAAGCTCGCCGCTCCCGCGCCCCCCGCCATCTTCAGGAACCGCTTGCGATCGACGTCGTCGCGCACCAGGCGCTCGACGATCCCCGCCGGCTGCGGCACTCGCTCCTCACCACGCAGCAGCGCGGACTCCTCGTTGGGTGGACCTGACATCTCGTGAACCTCCGCTTCGGCGTTGTTTTGCCTGGTATACGCGCGCCGGAGCGCCGCGGATCAGCGCGGGTGCAAAACGCCCGGCGCCGGAGCGGTGCGGATCAGCGCCGGTGTGAACGCCCGGCGCCGGGTGCAGGGGACGACGAGCATGCGCGACACCGAGCTGAGGCCGGCTCGCGGCGCTCAGCGCGGGGCGCGGATCACGCCGTCAGGAGCGCGGATCGCGCCACATCTTCCACATCTTCGGGCCGCGCAGCAGCCTGATCTCACCGAGCACACGGAATCCGTGGCGAGCGTAGAAGTTGACGTTGCGTTCCTTGGAGGACTCCAGGTAGGCGCCCACCTGATCGTTGTCGCACTGCTCCAGCACCGGGCGCAGCACCGCCGAGCCGAGCCCCCGCCCCTGGGCGTCGGGCTCGGTGCCGAGCACCGCGAGGTAGAAGTGGGGCGGACTGCGGGGATGGGCGCGCTCGAGTTTTTCCCAACCGAGCCCCACCAGGGGCATCCGCACGAACAGCGAGGGACGCAGGAAGGACGGCACGAGCATGGCCGTTTCGCGCAACGACATGTGCCAGCTGCCGGGCGGCGCCCACAGCGCGGCGCTGGTCAGCTCGTCGGTCGTCCAGATCTCCTGACCGCTCATCAGCTGGCGCATGCGGGTCGCCTGGAAGCGCTCGAGGGCACTCAGGCGCAGGCCGTCAGCCCGCCACGCCCAGCTCGCCACGGGATCGTCGAGGAACGCGCGGGCGAGCATCGCCGCCAGCGGCGCGATGTCCTGCGCACCGGCCCTGCGAACCGTCGGCGAGGCGGGGCTCATGCGGGCCCGACTGCCTCGTTGGCGGCGGCCGCCGCATCGCTCGCATCGTCCACAGCCGCACCGATCGCCCGCTCTTCGCTCGAGCGCCGATCGCCCAGCCCGAAGGCGCCCGCCAGTAGCTCATAGCTGCGGCGGCGGGCCTCGTGCTCGTAGGTGATGCACACGACGATCGCCTCCTGGGCCCCGTAGCTGGCCACCACCTCCTCGAGCTGCGGGCGGACGGTCTCGGGGGCGCCCATGATCGCTCGCCGTCGCGAGCGCGGCTGGCCGTCGGCGCGGTCGTCCGCCTGCAGGAAGCGGAGCGCCTCCTCGGGGGGCGGGACGGCGATCAACTGGCCGCGGCGCAGGAGCGTGAAGGTCATGCGCCCACTGGCCGCCAGCCGCTGTGCCTCCTCATCGCTGTCCGCGCATATCACCCACACCCCCACAGCCGTCTGCGGAGCCCCCGGGTGTTCGTGCTCGGCGAAGCGCTCGCGATACAGCGCGGCGATCTCGGCCCCGTTGGGGTTGATGAAGTCGGCGAACGCGTACGGCAGGCCGAGCTCGGCCGCCCATAGCGCGCTCTGGGGCGAGGAGCCCAGCAGCCACGGCACGGGCCGCTCCGGACGCCCGGGAAGCGTCTCGGCCAGGCGCGCGAAGGGATGGTCGTGTGGCAGCGTGTCGTCGAGATAGCCGAGCAGCTCGGCGAGCTGCTGGGGGAAGTCGTCGGGGGCCGCCTGGCGGCGATCCCGTTGCAGCGCGAAGGTGGTCAGCGGGTCGGTGCCCGCCGCCCGCCCCAGACCCAGGTCGATCCGTCCCGGGAACAGGCCCGCCAGCACGCTGAACGTCTCGGCCACCTTCAGCGGGCTGTAGTGGGGCAGCATCACACCGCCACTGCCCACGCGGATGCGCGTGGTGACGGAGGCGATCGGGCCGATCAGCGCCTCGGGACTCGGACCGGCGAGCATCGGGCCGCCGTGGTGCTCGGCCACCCAGTAGCGGTGATAGCCCAGCCGATCGGTCAGGCGGGCGAGATCGACGGTGTTCGCGAGCGCCCGCGCGGGCGTGGATCCCTGGGAGACCGGGGACTGGTCGAGGACCGACAGGCGCAAGGGTGAGGTGCTTGCCACGGGCCACTCAAGGTTATGACGCCGCCGTCCAAAGCGCGGCCCGGGGACCCCGGACGCGCTAGGGTTTGGCTGTACTTTTCAGGAGGAGAGCGATGTATCAACCGAAGCTGTTGCGCGACCGTTCGCGCTCTGAGCAGATCGTCGTGGCGGGAGTCGTCCCAGCCATCTTCGGCGCGATCGCCGGCGTGCTCGTCGGCGTCTCCCCCGCCGCCTACTGGGGCTACGCGGGGGTGATCGTGATCGGCAGCGTGATCGCCGGCTTCGAGCACCTCGACGGGTGGGGCGGAGCCGACCGCGGACTCGTCGCCGGGGCCATCTACGGAGTCGCCCTGCTCGTCACCCACGCCATCGCCGGCACCCACGCGACGGTCTCGCTCGGCAGCTTCCCGCCGTTTCTGGCTGTCGTCACCGCGATCATCGGCATGCTGCTCAGCGCCCTCGGCGGACGCCTCGCCCGGGCGCAGCGCGAACGCGCGCAGGCGCGCTCGACGATCGCCGCCGAGTAGCTCGCCGCTCGCCCCGTCGGGGCCGTGGGCGCGCCGTCGGCCTGCCCGTCCGCTCGCCCCGTCCGGGCCGTGGGCGCGTCCACGGCCTGCCCGCCGGTAGTCTGACGGGTCGATGAGCGACGCCGTCCCGGAGCCCGCACCCCCGTACCACCTGTTCCTCGACGCGACCGAGGTGCCGATGGCGGCCCATGCGCTGCGGCTGCTGATCTCAGACGAGGCACACGAGCCCGACATCCGCCGCCTCGCCCGCGAGGTGATCGCCGGCCTCGACGAGCCCGCCGACGCAGAGGGCATGCTGACCGTCACCCTCGCGCCGGAGCAGATGAAGATCACCCACAGCGCCCTGCGGCTGCTGCTCAACGACCTGCAGCGCGAGCAGGAGGCGGAGCGAGCGATCCTGCGGGGCATCCTCGAGAAGCTCCCCGACGAGCACACCATGCGCTCGATCGTGCTCGACTAGCCAAGCGCCGAGGCGATGGCCGAGGAGCTCGCGGAGCTGATGGTGGGCGACGCCGGCGCCTGGCGGGCATGGCTCGCCGAGCACCACCACGAGGCCGCCGGCGTGTGGCTGGTGCTCGCCAAGAAGGGCACCAGCGAGCCCACCAGCCTCACCTACGAGCAGGCGCTCGACGAGGCTCTCTGCCACGGCTGGATCGACGGCCAGATCCGCCGCCGCGACGAGCGCACCTTCCGCCAGCGCTTCACCCCCCGCCGTGAGCGCAGCGCGTGGTCCAGGCGCAACGTGGGACACATCGAGCGACTGCTCGGGGAGGGGCGCATGCACCCCGCGGGCATCGCCGCCGTCGAGCAGGCGAAGGCCAACGGTCGTTGGCAGGCCGCATACGCCGGCCCGGCCACGATCGAGGTGCCGGAGGACCTCGCGCGCGCACTCGCCGCCGAGCCCCGCGCGCAGGCGGCCTTCGCGCAGCTCACCAGCCAGAATCGCTACGCGGTGCTCTACCGGATCCAGGACGTCAAGCGCGCGGACACCCGCGCACGGCGCATCGAGGAGTACGTCGCCATGCTCGCCCGTGGCGAGACCATCCATCCGCAGCGGCGCCGGCTTGCCGGCTGAGAGGCTCTGCGACAATGGCCACGGTGCTGCGCCGGCTGGCCGCAATTCCCGTGCTCCTCGCCACCGGCGCCATCCTCGGCGGCTGCGGCGGCCACGGGTCCACGCCCACGGGCACAACGGGTTCCACGAGCAGCACCGGCACCCAGGCCCCGGACGCCCACCCCAAGCATGCCGGTTCGGGCACCTCGCGCACGAAGGCGCAGGCGCTGGCATTCGCCCACGCGGTCAACCTCCGGGCCGCGGACGTTCCGGGCTTCGCCAGCTCCCACCAGCCAGCACATCACCGCGAAAGCTCTGCGGAAAAGCGCCTCAGCCGAGAACTGCGCAAGTGCGTGGGGTCGCCGGGCGAAGCCACGGCACTGGTGGAAGCGAGCTCCGGGGAATTCGAACGCAAAGGCGGGCTGCTCAGCCAGAGCGTCAGCTCCCAGGTGACGGTCGACCAATCGGCCGCGCTGGCGAAGGCGGAACTGGCGAGGTTCGCCAGCCCCAGGCTGCGCTCGTGCCTGTCGCGCTACTTCGCCGAGCTGCTCACCGGGCTCACGATCCACGGCACCCGCGTGAGCGGGGTATCGACCAGATACGGCTCGCCACCCGCCCCGGGCACGAGCGGGAGCTTCGGATTGCGGGTCACGGCCAAGCTCGACTTCCACTCCGTGCAGATCCCGTTCTACCTCGACTACCTCGGCTTCGTCCACGACTCGGCCGCCGTCTCGCTGCGCAGCATCGGCACCCCCGTGCCGTTTCCCGCGAGGGAGGAGGAACAGCTGTTCTCACTGCTGGTGGAACGCGCCGAGAAGCACGGCGGCTGACCCCCGCGCGGCAAAACCGTGCAGCGCCAAAACCGTGCAGCGCTCTATCCTGGGCGCATGGGGGACAACATCGACGGGCGCAGCCTGCGCTACCAGCACCGTCGCGGCGAGCTGCTCGAGGCCGTCGGCGAGTACGTGCTCGACAACGGGCTCGCCAGCCTGTCGCTGCGACGCGTGGCGGAGGCCGTGGGGGTGAGCCACGTGACGCTCCAGCACCATTTCGGCACCAAGGACGAGCTCGTGGGCGAGATCGTCGAGCACCTGCTCGAGCGGACCCTCATCCCCCCGAGCGTATACCCGAACGGGCTCCCCGATCCCGATCGGGACCTCGCCACCCGCTGGCGCGCGGTGTGGGCGGAGCTGACCTCGGCGCACGGTCAGCGCGACATCCGCCTGTTCGTCGAGGTGCTCGGACAGAGCCAGTTCGAGGGAGCAGGATACGCGGCGGCGGTCACCCGCTCGATCGACCATCGCCTCGACCAGATAGCCGCCAACAGCGTCGCCCTCGGCTGCCCCGAGGACGAAGCCCGCACGTTCGCCACGCTCGCGCTGGCGACCCTGCGCGGCCTGTGCGTCGACCTGCTCGCAACGGGCGAGCGGGAGCGGGTCGACGGCGCGTTCGAGAGCTACCTGGACAGCGTCGTGCGTCGCGCAGAGCAATGGGACCTGCAGGCCGAGGCGCCTGCGCGCAGCGAGGATCGACTCGCCGTCTGAGACAGACGCACGGCCGGGGGCCCTCCTCGTGGGAGAGCCCCCGAACCGTCGAGCATCACTTCAGTCGAATCGGGTTATTCGATGCCGACTGCCTTGAGGCGGCCGATGATGAACTTGTCGGCCGTCTTGTCGTACTTTTCGACGTAGTCGAGGTGCGCCTCGAGGTCGAAGCCTTTGGCGCAGAACGGGTCGCCGGTGTCGCAGTAGGACTGGATGTCCGGTGCGAACGCCGTCAGGAGCTGCGTTTTCAGGCGCGGGAATATGCCTTCGGCGTTTTTGTCGGTGCCGACGTCGAAGGACTGACCCGGGATGCGACGCGGGTCGCCGTACTGGATCACCCCGACCACTTTTTCGGTGGCGAACGCCGCTGCCGGCGGCGTCGCCGGCCCATCGCCTTCACCGAGGTCCTTGGCGTTGCCGCCACCACCCCCGAGCGCGTCTCCGACGATCTGCGCGCCCTGCGAGTAGCCGAGCAGCACGATCTTCTGGCCCGGGCAGCTCGTGACCTCTTCTTCGAGCTGTTTCTTGATCGCCGCGTCACCCGCGGTGACGCTCGGTTCGTACGGGGTGAGCGCCGCCGGGTACACCACGGCCTGCTGGCTGACGGTCGCTTTGACGCCCTTCTGGATTTCTTCAGCGAGGGCGCCGATCGCGCCGTCGCCTGGAGCCTCGGTCGAGGCGCGAGCCACGATCAGGTTGACGGTCGCGCACGGCGAGTTGGATGAGGCCACCGCCAGCGCGGGAGCAGCCTCCAGCGCGGCCCCTCCAACGCCCACGACAATGCTTGCAGCCAGCGAGCAGGCCAAAGCGCGGCCCGCGCGAGCGGCTGCAGGTGATCTCCTGCGAGACATATCCACTCCGATCTATTCACACAACATGCGTTGTTGCCGAGCCGCCCGCACGCGCACGACCGGGGCCCCGCGCGCACGCGAGAGCCACCGGCTGTGTGCCAGCGAAAGCCCCGGCAATCCCTCTTGAACGACTCCTCCAACGTCGCCCGTAGGGGCGACCGGGCCATCATACACATTGCTCGACCAAATGGTCTAGCAACTTTGCGGTGATCCATTCGCGGGCCTTACACGCATAGCCGGTCAAACAACTCATCCATGACGACCAGGAGAGAGCAATGGACAACAAGCACGACCAGAGCGAGCCGGCTCAGGCTACGACGCACACGTCAACCGCCCAGTGGACGGCGCCCGCGACACGCAAGGGCTTCCTCAAGGGAGCCGCAGCTGCCGGCGTCGGCGCAGCGGGCATGGGCGCCTTCGGGCCCGCCGCGGCGTTCGCGACCACGAAGAAAAAGGGCGGCGTCACGCACGGTGACCTGGAAATCCTGAAAGCGGCACAGATCGCCGAGGCCCTGGCGGTCACCACGTACACCAACATCATCAACACCTCGCCGTTCTTCAAGAACATCCCCGGCGACGACCAGGGCTACCTGCAAGCCGCCCTGCAGGAGGAGATGTCCCACTACCTGCTCGAGGAAAGCGTCACCAAGAAGCCCACGCCGTTCACCGCGTTCTACTACCCGCCGAACATGTTCAGCGACACACAGACCACGCTGAACACGCTCGTCACCCTCGAGGACGCCTTCATCGCCGCCTACCTCGTCGGCGTGCGCCACTTCAGCACGGCCGACCTGCGGGTCACGGCGGCGCGGATCATGGGCATCGAGTCAGACCACCGCACGCTCGCGCGCGTGATCGGAGGGGACGTGGCGAGCGCCAACGGCGGTCCGATCACGGCCATCACCGGGATCCAGAAAGTGGCGGAGTCGGTCGAACCGCCGAACAACAACGGCTACGAGCGGACGCTGTCGCTGAAGAACATCGGCCAGGCGGTCGAAGCGCTGCTGCCGTTCGCCGAAAAGGCGGCCGCCGAAAAGGCCGGCTTCGACGCCACCAAGCCGTACGAGTTCACCCCGTTCACCCCCAAGCTGCCGAGCCCGCTCGGCGAATTCCACTCGTTCACCGGCTGATCGAGCGGATCCGAGCCTGCTCCGGCGATCTGGCGGTGGGGCGCCGATCGCCGGGGCAGCGATGGCGCGTGGCGCGCCGTCAGCCCCGCTCGGGTGCCGACGCGTCCAGCTCCAGCTTCTGCAGGAGCTCTTCGCGGTCGGTGCCGTGAACCTGCAGGACCCGGTCGAAGTCCTCGCCGTACACGTGCATCACGGCCATCAGCACATCGGTGGTGGCGAGCGCGGAGGACTGCCGTTCACCGGCGATCCGGACGGCGTTCTCGGTGACGAGCGCGACCGCGTCGCGTTCGCCCACGGGGAGCTTGCCCGGCCGGCTGCTCGCGGCCTGCTCGCCTCCCGGCAGCGGCACCTCGCTCACGCCCAGGGCCTGCAACGCGATGCCCACCTGGCCGTGCAGGCGCAGGACTCGCAGCCAGCGCTCGACCTCTGCCTCGGGAGTACGGGCAAACGGCATCGCCGTGGAGGCGATCCCGAGGGCCATGGCCGCGTCCGGCGCGAGGGCGGGCCCGGCGCTCATCGCGCCACCTCCTCCTCGCCGCTCTGCGCGGGCTGGGCCCGGCGTGCGTGCAGATATGCAAGCTGGTCGCGTCGCAGCGTGACTTCCGCGGAGCCCACGCCGCCGCGCACCTCGAGCACGACTGCGCCGGCGCGCCCCGTGGCCGCACACGCCGAGCGGATCACCTCACCGAGCTCACCGGCGGCGACGCCGCAGGCGCGCAGGAAGCTCGCCGTGCGGGTGCTGCTCGCCTCCTCGCGGTCGACCTCGAGCTCCTCGGCGAGCACCTCCGGCGCCTCGTCCCCGCCCGCCACCGACAGCACGCACGCGGCCATGTCGTCGGGGCGCGCGTCCGCCTGCTCGGCCACGCGCGCGAGCAGCGCCGAGGCCGTCGCGTCGGGCCCCAGCTCTTCGAGCGCCGAGGTGAGCCGCTCGGGGCCGAACAGCTCCGATCCGATTCGCGCCTCGGTCACCCCGTCGGTGTAGAAGCAGACATGCGCGCGACCGGGAAGCGAGACCGTGGTCTGGCGTGTGCCTGTGCGCATACCCACACCTATCGGCGGCGAGGTGCAGATCGTGACCGATGCCAGCGAGCCTGCGCCCGGCTCCGAGCCGAGCATGAGCGGCGGCGGATGGCCGGCGCACGAGTACACGAGCACCCGATCGCGCGGCTGGTAGGTGGCCACGACGACCGTCGCGAACACGCCCCCGAGCTGCCGCTCGAGGACCGCGCCGGCGGTCTGCAGGGCATCGCGGGGCGAGAGCCCGGCCTCCAGATAGGCGCGCAGCGTGAAGCGCACGAGCGCCGTGTGGGGGAGCGCCTGACGTCCGTGACCGGAGATGTCGCCGACGATCACCGCCAACTGCCCGTCCGCGAGCGCGAACACGTCGTAGAAGTCGCCCCCCGCTCCGGGCCCCTCCGCCGGCTGGTAGGCCGTGGAGGTGCCCACGGGGCCGAGGCGCGCGGGCGTGATGGGAAGCAGCGCGGCCTGCAGCAGGCCGACGTCGTCGACCAGCTCGAGGCGCTGGCGCTCGAGGCGACGGGCGCGAGCGGCGGCCACGCGCGAGCGCACGGCCAGCGCCAACGCCAGGGCGAGCAGGGCGGCGATCAGCGCTCGCACGGTCGTTGGCACGACGTTGACGATCTTGGTGATGGTTGTCACGAGCGGAGCCACCGGGCCAGAGCTGCCGCCGGGGGAGCCCCCGGGCTTGTGCCTGCCCCCGTGAGTGGCCGTCGCGTGCGAGGCGGCGCCGAGCCCCCCGAGGACGCCCGCGCCCGTGGCCACGGCCGAGATGGGCGTCGTGCTCGTCCCGGAACGCCCGGTGCGTGCGCCGCGGGGTGCGACGCGACCGTGGTGAACCACCCGCACGGGGGTCGACACGCCGGAGTTCGCCACCGGCGCGGTCAGCACGGGAGCCGCTGCGGCGGCCACTGCGACGGGCGCCGCGGTCGGCGTCAGCGCGCTGGCGGGCGGCGTAGCCGTGAGCACGGGCGTGGGCGCGGGAGAGCTCTTCTTTTCTTCCGTGGGCGGTTCGGTTTCCTTTTTGGATTTGTGCTTGCCGGCGCCTTTCCCTTCGCCCTTGCCTTCGCCTTCGCCCTTGCCTTCTTTGCCTTTGCCTTCTTTGCCTTTGTGGTGGCCTTTCCCCGATTTGCGCTTTGCGGCCGCGCTGCTCGTCGCCTGGATCTGGGCCTGGGGCTGTTCTTCCTGCTGTTCGCCTTCCGCTTCGCCCTGTGCCGTGGCGGGCGCCACTTCGCCCGCCGCCCGGCCGGAGCGGGCACGCTTCTGCCGCTGCGCGGCGTGCGTGGCTCGCGAGCCGCTGTCGCGGTGCGCGCTGCCCTGCCCGGACTGCGGGGCGGTACCGGTCGCATCCTGACTCGTGGTCGTGCTCGAGGACCCCGATGAAGCCGGCGCCTGGTGGGAGTGGTCGGCGCTGCTGTGGCGCTTGGCCTGGGGCGCTGGAGTCGCTTCCGTGGAGGTGGTCGAGCCGGAGGACGCGCTGGAGTCGGCAGGGGCGGCCGTGGTGCTCGTCTGGCCCGTGCTGGCCGACGAAGAGCTTTCGTGATCGCGCTTGGCGGTGGCCGCGGGGATGAATGCCAGGCCGAGTGCGCTGCAGCTCAGGGTCGCGGCAAGCAGGCGCCTGCCCCACCGGGCGCCGCTCATGCGCCGACGGAGCGTGAGGGCTTTCGGGGAGAGCATCGCTCAGCCCGCTTCGGCCGCCTGCCGTGAAGCGTCCGCGAGCGCCTCGTCGAGCGTGGCGCAGATCGTGAACACGCCATCCATGCCCGACAGCTCGAACACCCTCAGCAGGCTCGTCTCGTCGCAGACGAGTGTCAGCTTGCCGCCGACACCGAGGCTGCGATTGACGCCGACGAGCACGCCCAGAGCCGTCGAGTCCATGAACGTCGTCTGCGACAGATCGACGAACAGCACGTTGCGGCCCTCTTCGAGCGCGTCCATCAGCAGCCACTTGAGCTGCGGGGCGGTTGACAGGTCGAGCTCGCCTGCGACTGAGATCACGCTCGTGCGACCGCCGAGCTCCCGCCGGTCGATGGCGAACGGCGGTGAGGCCGACTTCGAGGCGTCGCTGTTGTCTCTACTGCTCATTCTCCCTCCTTCTTCCGCGCACGCATGCGCGGCTCGGGTGTCGGGCGAGGTGCCCGCGTCCGGGCAGCTCATCAACCCGTCGGCGGCCGCACGCACGGTAATGATCAAGTGGGGCGAAGATCGAACAAACGTCCAGAATCTCCTTCGACTATACGGTCGGGCGCTGTATTCGCCGAGGGGCGCTACTTGCAGCTTATCCGCAAGTTGCGGGTTTTCTGGGGCCTGCGGGCTCAATTGCGTGCTCGGCCGGCCGCTCACGGCGTAGGCCAGGCGCACCTGCGAACGGGGCGCTGAGGCCGATCGAGCAACTATGCCAGCGGGCGGCGGTTCTAGCCTCTCGTCAGCCACCCACGTCCCGCCCACAGTCGGGGCGCGCACGTGCGTCCGCCCGACCGACTTGCATTACGAGCGTTGAGCAGCCCCCCCATTCCCCCTGCCCCGCCGCCCGCGCCGCCCACCGCGGCACCTGCCGGAGCGCCTGCTCCGGGGGCCACCCCCGAGCCGCCACGCCGGCGCTGGTGGCTGGCGTGGCGCGTTGCCGTGGCGGCGGTGGGCGTGGTGGCTCTCTCGGGCGGAGCGACGGCGGCGATCGCGCTCAACGAGGTCTCCAGGCTGACCGAAGCGCTCGAGCAGAACAGGCCGGTCAGGGTCGCGCCCAACGTGCTCGCTCCCACCCGTAGCGGTGCGCCCGAGACGCTGCTGCTGGTCGGCAACGACGAACGCCGTCACACGACCACCGCGCCCGTGCTGCCCCACTCCAACGAGATGCTGCTCGTGCGGGTTGACCCGAGCAAGCCCACGATCTCGATCCTGTCCATCCCCCGCGAGCTGAAGGTCCCGATCCACAAGCCGGACGGGGAAGTGGAAGAAAACCGCATCAACTCCGCCTACACCTACGGCTGGGAGAACGGCGGCGGCACCGCGGGCGGGGTGAAGCTGATGCTGGAAACGATCAAGCAGGTGCTCGGCATCAGCGTCAACCATGTGTTCGTCACCAACTTCAAGAAGTTCGCGGAGGCGGTGAACGACATCGGCTGCGTGTACATGACGGTCGACAAGCGCTACTACCACAGCAACAGCGAACCCGGCGCCGAACAGTACTTCGAAATCAACCTCCACCCCGGCTATCAGAAGCTGTGCGGTCTGGAAGCGCTCGAATTCGTCGCCAACCGCCACGAAAGCACCTCGCTGATCCGCGATGCGCGCGACCAGCGCTTCCTGCTGGAAGCCAAGGCGGAGTATGGCCCCTCCGTCTTCGAAAACCGCGAAAAGTACGAGCGCATCTTCGGCAAGTACGTCGAAAGCACGCTCGCCGGCGAAGAAGAAATCCTGCAGCTGCTCTACCTGCTGGGCGAATCCGCCGGCAAGCCGGTGCGCCAGGTCGACTTCCACGTCAACCTGGAACCGACGTTCGACACGGCCACGCCAGAACAGGTCCACGAAGCGGTCGCCTCCTTCCTCAACGGCCCGGTGGCGATCCACCACGCAGCGCCCAACCTGCCAGCCCATCCCGCGGCACATCGAGCGCACAGCCATGGCTCGGGCGGCTCCGGCGGCCTCGGCTTCGCGCTCACGCCCACGACCTCCTCAGAGCTCGAAGAAGCGCGCTCGCAGGCGCCGAACCTGCCGTTCCCGCTCGAGTACCCGAAGGTCCGGGACAGCTTCGCCGGCGCCGAACCGGACGAACTGCGCGTGTACCGCATCCACGACCTGCACGGCCACCTCCACCCCATCTACGACATCGTCATCTCCCGCGGCGAACTGGGGCAGTACTACGACGTCCAGGGGACCAACTGGACCGACCCCCCGATGCTCGAGAACCCCGGCCAGACGGTGCACGTGGGCTCACGCACGTACGAACTGTTCTACACCGGAGAACAGGTCCGGGCGATCGCCTGGCGTGAAGCCGGCGCCGTGTACTGGATCGAGAACACGCTCACCAACAGCGTCTCGCCGCGGGTGATGCTCGCCATGGCCACCCAGACCGTGCCCGTGATCCGTACCCGCTCCACCCCCCGCGTCGCCGCCGCCACCACCGCCACGAACGTCGAGCTGACGCCACGCGCGGCCGCCTCCGCGACCTCCACGGCCAAGCTCGAGGCGCTGCTCGGCTTCGTGGGGCTCGCCGTCGTCGCCCTGCTCGCCCCCCTGGTGCTCGTCCGCCAGCGCGAGGTGGGTCGCCTGCGCGACGCGGTCGCCTACGCGCTCGCGCTCGAGACGCGCCAGCGCCCGCTGCTCGCCGCCGCCGGCATTCCCTACGCGGAGCCCGCGCCCCACGCCGCAGCGGTGCCCCAAGCCTCCGAGGGCGTCCCCGCAGGCACCGGCGAGCCCGCCCGGGCGGCGCCCACCGTGTACCGCGCGCAGCGCAGCCGGCGCGCAGTCGTGCTGGCGAGCGCCATCGCGCTGGCCCTGGCCGTCGCGATCGCCGCGGGCGTGATGCTCGCGATGCACTGACACGCCGCCGGTTCACGGTTTGTGGCTTGTCCCGCGGCCGTGTGTCCGTAGTCTGTCCGTCATGGACACACCGCCCGAGGACGCCCCCAGCTTCTCGCACCGTGGACGGGTGCGGGCGGCCATCGCCGGCGTTCGCGCTCGCGGAAACCACGCACGCGGCCGGCTGCCTCCGCGCGTCGCCGGCGTGGTCGAGCTGGCGTTGATCGTGGTGCTGGCGCTGGGGATCGCCGAGGGCGTGCAGGCGGCGGTCGTCAAGCCCTTCAAGATCCCGTCCGGCTCGATGGAACCAACGCTCGAGATCGGCCAACGCGTGCTCGTCAACCGTCTCGCCTTCGACTTCGACACGCCCCATCGCGGCGAGGTGGTGGTCTTCCACCCGCCCACGAGCCTCACGTGCGCCGTGTCCGTGGGGCCGGGCGCGCCATGCCCCCGGGGCAGCGGGCACCCGTCCAGCACGTACTTCGTCAAGCGCCTCATCGGCATGCCCGGAGATCGCATATCGATCCGCGAAGGCCACCCGGTGATCGACGGCCACGAGCTCACCGACGAGCCCTACATCACGCCGTGCGGCAAGGCCGCCGAGTGCAACATGCCCGTCGCCATCACCATCCCGCCCGGGCACTACTTCATGATGGGCGACAACCGCGGCAACTCGGACGACAGCCGCTTCTGGGGGCCGATCCCCGAGAGCTGGATGGTGGGCGAGGTGTTCTTCACCTACTGGCCCCCCGATCGCATCGGCTAGCCAGACTCGCTCTGGCGCCGCGCGGCGGCGAGCAGGATGGCGGTCGCGTCCGGGCCGCCGGCGATGGGGCCGATGAGGCGACTGGGTAGATACTGGCTGCCGCCGGGCCAACCGTGGCCCCCGCCTTCGATGCGGCAGACCTCCACCGGCGGGCCTCCAGGCGCCCGCCAGCTCAAGCGCGTCACCGGCAGCTCTCCGGGCGCGCCCGCCAGGCGCTCGACGGTCGGTTCGCGCGCGGCGCCGTTCACCGCCGCCCAGTCACGGGCGACCGTCTCGATCGCCACGCCCAGCCGGCGCGGCTCGCCCCGGCGCCGGTCGGCCAGGCGCCCGATCAGACCGGACGCCCCAATCGACCCGCCCGCGTAGGGCACCAGCGGATCGGCCGTGCCCGCGAAGCACAGCACGGCCGCCGGGGTCATGGGTGCGGGCGCGAGCTCGCGGCTCGGCTCCGTGGCGGTGCCCGCGACGAGCACCACGCCGCACGCGGGGACGAGCGCGTGGCGGGCGAGGTGCTCGGCGAAGGACGCCCCGTTGGAGATCCCCACGAGGAACACGGAGCCCGAGCGGGCCACGCCCGCATCCACCAGCCGCTCGACGAGCGCGGCGATGAACCTCACGTCATCGGTGCCTCCACTCCGCCGCATGAGCACACCGTCGTTCCACCGCTGCTCCCAGCCATCGGGGAACACCGTGGCGAAGCCGGCCCCCGGACCGCGCTCCGCCAGCCCGGTGAACGCCGCCATGTCCCGCCCATCCATGCCCAGCCCGTGCAGGACCACCAGCAGCGGAGCGGCCCGTGGCGGGGACCGCGCCAACCAGTACGTTCGCCGCGTCCCTTCTATATCGATCCAATCCTCCCGCAGTCCCCCGGGCTGCTGCAGTCGCTGCCGCCGCGCGATGGACCGCCAGCTCCGTCTCCGTGTCCGGGGGCCGTGCGCCTTCACGGGTTCAACGTAGAGCAGCGATCAGTCGCGAGCCCATCGAAGGCTTAAGCCCTCCACGCCTCGGGATTGACCGCCGCGAGGGGCTGGCGGCCAGCGGCCAGCTCGACGGCGTTCTGGGCGCACAGCCGCGCCATCTCGGCACGGACGCTCACGGTGGCGCTGCCGATGTGAGGGAGCAGCACCGTGTTCGCCAGTGCGAGGAGGCCGTCGGCCACGGCGGGCTCGTGCTCGTACACATCCAGGCCCGCAGCCGCGATCTCTCCGCTCCTCAGGGCCTGCACGAGCGCGCCCTCGTCGACGATGGGGCCGCGCGCGGTGTTCACGAGCACCGCGCTGGACTTCATCGCCTCGAGCGTGTCGCCGTCCACCAGGTGATGGGTGTCATCCGCCAGCGGCACATGCAGGGACAGGAAATCGCTCTCGGCGATCAGCTCGGGCCAGCTCCTGCGCTCCACCCTCCCGGCGAGCGTCCCGAGATCGGGGTTCGAGGAAGGAGCGTCGCCCGGGGGTCGCGGGCAGTAGAGGACGCGCATGTCGAAGCCCAACGCACGCCGCGCGGTGGCCCGAGCGATACGTCCGAACCCCGCGAGCCCGAGCGTCCGGCCGCTCACGTCGAGGCCGAGCATGAACTCCGAGCTCCAGCCGGCGAACTGCCCGGCCCGCACGCACCGATCCGCCTCCACGGCCCGCCGCGCGCTCGCCAGCATCAGCAGGATGGCCACATCGGCGGTGGCGTCGGTGAGCACGTCGGGCGTGTTCGCCACCATCACCCTGTTGCGGGTGGCGGCGGCGATGTCGACGTTGTCCACCCCCGCCGAGTACACCGACACACCTCGCAAGCGGCTGTTCTTCAGAACCGTCTCGGTGAGCTTGTCGCGCAGTTGCGCCACGAGTACGTCGTAGCTGCCGGAGCGGGAGGCGGCGACCAGCTCATCCACGGTCGGCGAGCGCTCGAGGACCTCCACGCTGCCGGCTGCCGCGAGCAGCTCCGGGCCCGGTGCCGGCAGGGGGTACGTCAGCAGGAAGGATGGCTTGCGGCTGGAACGGTGGTCCGAGGTGCTCGACATGCCGGTGGCGCGGATGCTAGCCCGGTCCAAGTTCGGGAGCGCCGGCGCGCCGCTCGGGCCGGCAATCGCCGGACGATTCATTGAGGCAAGATGCTGAGCGCACGCCGGCGAAACGCTAGAGTGGTTCGACCGGTCGAGCACACCTCGACCCCAGCGGTGGAGCTCGGTCGCCGCGAACGTCCGGCCAGTCTGAGCGCGCCCACTTCGATCCGCGGGTCCGCCGAGCCCGGCGGGCGCGAGCTGCCGGGGCTTCACCCAACTGACGTGCGCACGGTCGATGCGCACGGAACTCCACAACGAGGGACGGACAGGCATGGCCTCAAGCGGCAAGCGAAAGACCACGATGGCGAAGCTCACGAGGGAAAGCCGGCTGCGTGAGCGCCGGCTGGACAAACAGGCGAGGAAGGAAGCGCGCAAGGCACAGGCGCTCAACCCCGACCCGCCCGAGGGCCCGCCTGGCGAGGCGAGCGCCGAGTCAGCCGAGCAGGACGGCGGTCAGGCTGGCCCGGAGGCTGCCGTTCAGTCGTTCGCCGACGCCTGAGCGCCGGCGCCGGAGGGCAAAGCCGCCCTCACGGCGATGTAATCGCCGTTGCCTCACCAAACCTGGCCAGGCGCATGATCCTGCGTAGTTCTCCGCGTCGAGCTGACGGCCAATCTCCGATGCCCGCCCCTGTCGCGTGCAGCACGATGAGCATCGTGAGCTGTCCATCTCCCGCGCGCCCCGCTCCAACTTCCACGAGGTCCGCTGACGGCGAGCCCGAGTCAGGGCTCGTCCTGTTGCGAGACGGCTCTTTGGTGGCGATCCGGGCGGCGAGCGCCGCGGACGAGCCGGCGCTGCGATCGTTCCTGGAGGGACTGTGCCTGGAAGCCCGTCGCCTGCGGTTCTTCACCGGGGCTGCCGACCTGGCGTGGGCCGCGCACAGCGCGGCCGTCACCGACGAGCGCCACTACGGGCTCCTCGCCCATGATCGAGCTGGGCGTGCTCGTCGGTCACGCCACCTTCGTCCAGCTCGATGAGGCGCACGCCGAAGTCGCGGTCGAGGTCGCCGATCACCTGCACGGCCGTGGCCTCGGGACGGTGCTCATCGAGCGTCTGGCGGCTGTCGCCGAGCGGCGTGGGATCACGTATTTCGTGGCTGAGGTACTGTGTGAAAACCGGGCGATGCTGGACGTGTTTCGAGAGGGCTTCGACGGACGCGTGGTGCGCCGCGAGGGACCCGAGGAGCGGGTCGAGTTCCTCACGCGGGCTGGCGACTGGCGGCGAACGGCTTGGACCAAATAGTCGTATGATCTCGATTCCTGCCATCGCTGGGGGAAACTACGGATGCGTAGACATCGGTCTCGCCGTTAGGCTGCTCGATCAGATGGTGTGGAGGGTGATTCGAGGCGACTCCTCGTGAGTCCCGCAGGCGTCCTGGGCGCGATCGTCAACCTGAATCACCCCGCCCATACGGTGGACTGGACCTTCATCCACCTGTCGGTGGCGAATGTCGTTGTGATCGTGCTGATGTTGATCGTGTTCGTCCTGGCGATCGTGCTTCCCTTCCCTGGCGCGGCGCGCAGGCGGGGCGGGGCGTCGTGAGCGTCGCGCCCCCTCCCTCCGGTGAGGGTGCGCCGGCGCACCCCGATACCTGGACGGTGCGCGTCAGAGAAGCGGCCGTCGAGGCGCTACCTCCCGAGAAACTGCTCCCTGACGCCCAGCCCACGTATGTCGCCTCCTGGATCTACGTGTTCGGGGTGGCGAGCATCGCCTCGCTGATCGTGATCATCGCCTCCGGCTCGATCCTCGCGCTGAAGGGTCCCGCGTGGTGGCACTACACCGGCGTCGGGCACTTCTTCAACAGCATCCACATGTGGAGCGTCGAGCTGTTCTTCTTCGTGATGGTCGTCCATCTGTGGGGCAAGTTCTGGATGGCCGCGTGGCGCGGCGGGCGCGCCCGTGTGTGGATGAGCGGTGCGATCACGTTCCTGGTGGCGGTGCCGTGCGCGCTCACCGGCTACGTCTCCCAGCAGAACTTCGACGCGCAGTGGATCGCCACGCAGGCGAAGGACGGGCTGAACGCGGCAGGCGTGGGCGCGTTCTTCAACGTCACCAACTTCGGGCAGATGTACAGCTACCACGTGCTATTGCTGCCCGTGGCGGTGGTCGCGCTCGTCAGCGCGCACGTGCTGCTCGTGCGCCGTCACGGCGTCGTGCCACCGTTCGAGCTGGACAGGCGGCGGGTCGCGCTCGCCGCGAGCGCCGACCGTGACACCGAGGGCTCCCGCGAGCCTTCGACCGGGGCGCGATCGTGAGCTTCCTGCGTGCCAAGGATGACACCCGGCCGTGGACGGGCGGCTACGCGCCGTATGACCTGATCAAGGAGCTGTGCATCGCGGTCGGCGTGATCGCGCTGCTGGCGGTGGCGCTCACCGTGCTGTTCTCCTCACCGGATGACAAGCCGAGCACGATCGCCCAGTGGTCGCGCGAACAGCCCGTGAACTTCATCGCCACGGCGGCGAAGGAGCTCGACGGCACGAGCGACACGGCTGAATACGGCCCTCCGTACAACCACGACAGCGGGAGCGTGCAGCACTTCCTGTTCCTGCACCCGCAACGCTGGCTCGGCGTCAGTCACCCGATCAACACCGCCGAGGATTACGTGATAGATCCGCTGAGGACGATCCCCGGCGACCCGGCCCTGGCGCGCGCCGTCTCGGAATACCAGGCCGCGCCCGCGAACACGAAAGCGCAATGGGGTGAAGCGTACGCGAAGCCATTGGAAGAATATGAAACGGCCATCGAAGAAAAGAAGGCACCGCCCAAGACGGTGGCGCTCGACCCGAGCACCGGCGCGGTCACGGTGCAGGCGAGCGGTACGGGTCCCGTGCCGAGCATGATGGCCGGGCTGCTCGGCCTGGCCAAGAGCGGCGGCCTCGACGGGAGCCTCCTGACGAGCAACCAGTTCTTCCAGACCGACTACACCAAGCCGCTGCTGTTCATGGCAGACGGCGGCCTGCTCACCGAACGCGCGGAAGCCCAGCACCTGCTCGGCGAGCAATGGGGCATGATGAACGAGACCGGCAGCTACCCCGGCCAGGCATGGCTGTGGCTGTACGCGCTGTGGTACCAGGTGGAACCGATCAAGTCCTCACCCAACGGAGACATACAGGTGATGCTCATCATGGGCCTGCTGAGCCTCGCGTTCATCTGCATCCCCTTCCTCCCGGGCATCCGCAGCCTGCCGCGCCGCATCCCCATCTACCGGCTGATCTGGAAAGAGCACTACGACGCGCAGCAGAGCGCCTAGGTCACGCGGTGCGCTTGCCCTCGGCGCTGATCAGCCCGCGATCGAGGGCATAGCCCACGAGCTCCGCACGGCTCGAGAGCCGGAGCTTCTGCTGGATGTGCGAGCGATGGGTCTCCACCGTTCGCACCGACAGGTAGAGCTGCTCGCCGATCTCCGCGTTGGTGTGCCCGAGGGCGATCAGGCGCAGCACGTCGACCTCGCGCGGCGAGAGATCGTCGGGCGCCCCGGACGGTGGCTCCGAGGCCATGCGGGCGCCCAGTTTGGGGTTGAGGTAGCTCTCGCCGACGGCGGCCCGCCTGACGGCCTCGACGAGCTCGTCGTCCGCGGCCTCCTTGAGGACGTAGCCGAGGGCGCCGGCGCCGAGGGCCTCGCGGGCAAAGGCCGGCTCCTGCTGCATCGTGAGCACGACGATCTCCGTTCCGGGCGATTCCTCGCGAATCGCCGGGATCGCCTGCAGGCTCGATCCACCGGGCATGTTCAGATCGAGGACGAGCACCTTGGGGTGGTGCCCGCGCACGTAGCGCCTGGCTCCATCCACGTCGCTGGCCTCGGCGACGACCTCGAAGCCGCTCTCGCTGTCGAGCAGCATCCGCAGCCCGCTGCGGACAACGGCGTGGTCATCCGCGAGCACGATGCGTATGGTCTCCTCGGAGGGCGATTCGCCGCTCGCCTGCGCCTCAGCGCCGCCGGTGGCGTCGTCGGACATGCTCAGACGGTATCGGGTGTCGATCCGGATTGCCTGCGGAGAACTACGGATACGCCTGTCGGTTCCTCCGAGGTGTTTGGCGCGCAGCGCCAGGGCAAGGTGTAGACCGTGCCTACCGTAGAGCCTGTTCTTCCCTCCCTTGGAGTGCCCATGCCTGACAGCGCCGTCCCGGTCCCACCCGGCCCCCTATCCGCCGTGGAGCTTCGAGCCCTCGACGCGTACTGGCGCGCGGCGAACTACCTGTCGGTGGGCCAGATCTACCTGCGGGACAACGCGCTCTTGCGGGTGCCGTTGAGGCTCGAGCACACCAAGTCGCGGCTGCTCGGCCATTGGGGAACCACGCCGGGCCTGAACTTCATCTACGCGCACATGAACCGGGTGATCCGTGCCCACGACCTGAACGCGATCTACGTCGCAGGTCCCGGCCACGGCGGGCCGGGCGTGCTCGCCAACGTGTACCTCGAGGGCACCTACAGCGAGGTGTACACGCACATCGGCCATGACGAGGAGGGCATCCGCAGGCTGTTCGCCCAGTTCTCGTTCCCCGGCGGCATCCCCAGCCACGTCGCGCCGGAGACCCCCGGCTCGATCCACGAGGGCGGCGAGCTCGGCTACTCCCTCGCGCACGCCTACGGCGCCGCGTTCGACAACCCCGAGCTGCTCGTGTGCTGCGTGGTCGGCGACGGCGAGGCGGAGACGGGCGCGCTGGCGACGAGCTGGCACTCCAACAAGTTCCTGAACCCCGCGCGCGACGGCGCGGTCCTCCCGGTGCTCCACCTCAACGGCTACAAGATCGCCAACCCGACGGTGCTCGCGCGCATCCCCCAGGCCGAGCTGCGCGCGCTGCTGGAGGGCTACGGGTATGCACCTCGGTTCGTCGAGGGAGATGAGCCGGCGGCCATGCACCAGCTGATGGCGGCCACGCTCGACGAGATCACCACGGAGATGGCGGAGATCCAGCGCCGAGCCCGTGAGGACGGCGCAACCGAGCGCCCGCGGTGGCCGATGATCGTGCTGCGCACGCCGAAGGGCTGGACCGGCCCCAAGACCGTGGACGGGCTGCCCGCGGAGGGGTCGTTTCGCTCCCATCAGGTCCCACTGGCGGACCTCGCGGGCAACCCCGAGCACCTGACGCAGTTGGAGGAATGGATGCGCTCCTACCGCCCCGAGGAGCTGTTCGACGAGCACGGCGCGCTACACGCCGAGCTGTCGGCGCTGGCACCCACGGGTGAGCGGCGAATGGGCGCCAACCCGCACGCCAACGGCGGCGTGCTGCTGCACGACCTCGAGCTGCCGGACTTCCGCGCATACGCCGTCGAGGTGCCCTCCCCCACCGCGACCGTGAGCGAGCCGACTCGGGTGCTTGGCGAGTTCCTGCGCGACGTAATCAGACTGAACCCCGACAGCTTCCGGATCGTGGGGCCGGACGAGACTGCTTCCAACCGCCTCGGCGCGGTGTTCGAGGCGACAAACCGCGCGTGGGACGCAGAGACACTCTCGAGCGACGATCATCTGGCGCCCGATGGACGTGTGATGGAGGTGCTGTCGGAGCATCTGTGCGAGGGATGGCTGGAGGGCTATCTGCTGACGGGCCGCCACGGGCTGTTCAACAGCTACGAGGCCTTCATCCACATCGTCGACTCGATGTTCAACCAGCACGCGAAGTGGCTGAAGGTGACACGCCACATCCCCTGGCGTCGGCCGATCGCCTCGCTGAACTACCTGCTCTCCTCCCACGTCTGGCGCCAGGACAACAACGGCTTCTCCCACCAGGACCCCGGCTTCATCGACCACGTGATCAACAAGAAGGCCGAGATCGTCCGCGTGTACCTGCCGCCCGACGCCAACTGCCTGCTGTCGGTCGCCGACCACTGCCTGCGTAGCCGCAACTACGTGAACGTGATCGTCGCGGGCAAGCAGCCGTCGCTGAACTACCTGTCGATGGAGGAAGCGCTCGCGCACTGCGCGCGCGGCATCGGGATCTGGGAGAGCTTCTCGAACGCCGGCGATGAGGAGCCAGACGTGGTGCTCGGCTGCGCAGGGGACGTGCCCACCCTGGAGAGCGTGGCGGCGGCGGCGATCCTGCGCGAGCGCCTACCCGAGCTGCGGGTGCGACTGGTGAACGTCGTCGACCTGATGCGTCTGGAGCCCGATACCGAGCATCCGCACGGTCTGTCAGAGCCGGAGTTCGACGCGTTGTTCACGAGCGACCGTCCGGTGATCTTCGCCTACCACGGCTATCCCTGGCTGATCCACCGACTCACCTACAGCCGCACCAACCACGCCAACATCCACGTTCGGGGCTACAAGGAGGAGGGCACCACCACGACCCCGTTTGACATGGTGATGCTCAATGACCTCGACCGCTTCCATCTCGTGATGGACGTCATCGACCGCGTTCCCGGCCTGGCCGAGCGCGCCGCGCACGTGCGCCAGGAGATGGCCGACGAGCGGCTGCGCCACCGCGCCTACACCCGCGAGCACGGCGAGGACCCGCCCGACGTGAGCGACTGGTGCTGGCCCGGCGCGAGCGGTACGAGCCAGACGCCGGGCACGCCGGGATGACGCGAGCTTGCGGGTCCTGACCGTCAACGCCGGCTCGAGCAGCCTCAAGCTGACGCTGCTCGCCTGCGCCCGCGAGGGTGACGATGATGAGACCACGATCGCGTCAAGGACGCTCGACGCCCCGCGGGCGCAGGTGGACGGCCAGGAGCTGCGCGCGGCGCTCGACTCGCCGCTGGGCGAGGCGGATGCGATCGGCCATCGCATCGTGCACGGAGGCGAGCGCTACCACGAGGCCGTGAGGATCGACGCGGCGGTCGAGGCGAACCTGCGCGAACTCGTGGATCTCGCGCCGCTTCACCAGCCCAAGTCGCTCGCGGCGCTCGACGCCGTGAGCGAGCTGCTGCCCGACGTTCCCGCCGTCGCGTGCTTCGACACCGCCTTCCACGCGACGCTGCCGGCGGCCGCGTCCACATATGCCCTGCCGGCGCAGTGGCGCGAGCGCTGGGGGCTGCGCCGGTACGGCTTTCACGGCCTCTCCCATGCGTGGGTGGCGCGGCGCACCCCCGAGCTGCTGCGCCGCGACCCGACGGAGCTGCAGGATCGTGAGCTGCCACCTCGGCGCGGGCGCGTCGCTGTGCGCGATCCACGACGGGCGCTCGCTCGATACGACGATGGGGTTCACGCCACTCGAGGGCCTCGTGATGGCGACACGCTCGGGCAGCGTCGATCCCGGGATGCTGCTGTGGCTGGCGGAGCACGAGCAGCTCGTCGGTGGCGGAGCTCGCCGATGCGCTCGAGCACCGTTCAGGGCTGCTGGGCCTCGCGGGCAGCGCCGACATGCGCGAGATCATCGCCCGGGATGCCGCGGGTGAGCCGGCGGCAGAGCTGGCGCTCGCGGTGTACGTCCACAGGCTGCGCGGGGAGATCGCGGCGATGACCGCCTCCCTCGGTGGCCTCGACGCGCTCGCGTTCACCGGCGGCGTCGGTGAGCACTCGGCGCCGCTGCGCGCGATGACGGTCGCGGGGCTCGGTTTCCTCGGCGTCGAGCTGGACGCCACGCGCAACCACGCCGGCGAGCCGGACCGCGAGCTCTCGGGCGCGGACTCGCGGGTGCACACGATCGTGATCGAGGCTCGCGAGGACCTGGAGATCGCGCGCCAGGTACGAGCCGCGCTCGCCGGGACTGAGTAGAAACCCGCACCTTCGCCGGGGACTACCCCGGTCGGCCCGGCGGCCTGGCGCGGATGGCGCACGGAGCGCCACCGCGGAAGCTGTGAGGGAAGGAAAACATCTTTCAAACAGGAGGCATCATGCGAGCATTTCTGAACAGGATCACGAGCCTCACCCCGATTGCCGCCGGGGCGGCGGCAGGGATGATCGTGCTCGGAGTCGTGTCGATCGTCGGCGGCAGCTACGACCACCAGGTGGTTCACGACCAGCTGGGGCCGCAGAAGATCACGTTCCCCAAGCCGGCCGAGTACGCGGACCTGAAGAAGTACGAAGGCCAGCAGGTGCTCACCGGCACCGAGGCCAAGGCGTACGCCGAAGACCAGATCGCCCCTGATATGAACAAGATCGCGGGCGGCAAGACCTACTCACAGGTCTCGGACGAATGGATCGCCGGCGGCATGAAGAGCGAAAAGCTCGCCGGAGAGCGCACCGAGTTGTTCACGGGCGAGACACTCAGGGGTCTGCTGCTGCAAGCGTGGGGCTGGGGACAGATCGGCAGCATCGCGATCCTCGCCGGCATCCTGCTGATCTTGTTCGGCTCCATCCTGTTCGTGCTCCCGGTGCTGAACTGGAGGCTGAACCTCAGGCGCGAGCCCAAGGAGTCTGCCTCCTACCGGGTCCCCCAGGCGCCGCCGGCCGCGGCGTAGGGAAAAGATCGGGTCGCCGGTCCGCACGGCGCGGTTGCTCAGCGTCGTGCGGACTTCGCGCACGTGAGCGCGTGGCGCAAGCCGCCCCATATGCTCGCGTGGGATGAGCACGGCGAGCCAGAGCCCAGAGCACCTCAAGGCGGGCCAGCTCGGGACGGCGGACGTGACAGCCTCGACCGTCGCCAACATTGGGCCGGGGATCGACTTCTACTTCGCCTTCGGGGTGATCGCGGTCACTGCCGGTGTCGCAGCCCCGTTGACGATCCTCGCCGCGGGGGTAGCCGTCGTCCTCCTCGGCTTCACCCTGGCGGAGTTCACCAAGGCGGAGCCTTCGGCGGGCAGCTTCATCACCTACATCGAGACGTCGCTGGGCGCGAGGGCCGGCGTCGCCACCGCGGTGCTCGTGGCGGTGGGGTTCACGGTGGCGATCGCAGGAGTGTTCACGATGGCGGGAGGCATGGTGACGCTGACCCTCGCGCACTACACGTCGTGGCAGCTCGCGTGGGAGCCGCTGAGTCTCGTGCTGACCGTCGGGGCGATCTGGCTGACGGCAAGCGGCGTCAGGCTCTCGACGACGGCGATCGGCTTGGCGGTGCTCGTGCAGGTGGCGATCATGCTGTCGGTATGCGTCGTTGTGCTGGTTGACGAGCGCTCCCACCTCTCGAGTGCGCCGTTCGCCTGGTCGCATCTCAGCGGTGGGCTCGCCGGCCTGTCGGCTGGGTTTCCGCTCGCCCTGTACATGTTCATCGGATGGGAAAACGGCCCGGCGCTCGCCGAGGAGTCCCGCGACCCGCGGCGCACCATCCCGAGAGCCCTGTTCATATCGATCGCGATCGGTGCCGCCCTGTTCGTGTTCTTCGCGTATGCCACGGTCACGGGCTTCGGGTACGACGTCTCCTCGATCGGGCGCTCGTCGGTTCCGTTCCTGTCAGTGGCCGACCACTATCTCGGCGACGTGGCCGTGTTGGCGTGGCTCGCGGGGATCGTCTCCGTACTCGCCACCCTCGTCTCAGCCGCGAACTCCCAGGCGCGGATGCTCTTCGACGGCGGCCGGTCCGGTCTCCTGCCGGCACGGCTCGCTCACCTGCGCGCCGGGCACGATACCCCGGTGAACGCCCTGCTCCTCCTCGCCGGCGGCGGACTCGGGATCATCGCGGTGTGGTGGGTCCTCCACCTCACCGGCGTTGCCAGCGGGTCCACCAACCCGGTGGGCCTGTACGCGGAGTGCTCGACGATGGGCACGATCGTGATCCTGTTCGTCTACCTGCTGACGACGCTCGCGCTTCCGCTCTTCATGTGGCGCCGCCACCGACCATCGTTCTCGGTGGCGCGGCACGTCGCGATCCCGCTGCTCGGGGCACTCACGCTCGTCGTCCCGTTCGTCGAGCTGTTCAAGCCGGGGCAGCCGTCGCCCTACAGCGTGTTCCCATACCTCGCCCTTGCGATCGTGGCCGCGTCGAGCGCGATCGCCTGGTTCGTCGTTCGCCGTGACCCGTCGGCAGGCTCGGGTGAGGGTGCGGCGTTCTCCGAACCGTAGGCACGCTGATCTGGACGGCCGCGTACACCTCGGAACCATCGAAGAGCACGCCGCTCACTCGCCGGTGAGGTCGCGTCGAGTGAACGCCCAGATCGCAGTGAGCCCTGCTGCCAGCGCGATCGCGACCATCACAGCGGCTCCGCCGGCCTGGAACGGCTGGGCTGGAACGAGGCCAACGTGCGCGAATGGCGTCAGGTGGACGAGCCATCTCGGCGCGCCCAGCAGCGAGCCGACGAGGTCCCACAGGAACGCTACCGTGACGAGTCCGTAGGCGATCGCGGCGCTCGCGCGGGGCACGATCGCGTAGGCGAGTGCCGCGACCCCGAGGAACAGGAGCGCGGCAGGCAGGCAGTTGGCGCCCGCCTCGAGCAGCCTTGCGAGCGAGATGTTGACGCCGCCCGACGCCGCGCCGACCCACGCGAGCAGGCCCGCCGCGAGCGAGAGCGCCGCGGCTCCCACCGACGCCAGCAGCAGTCGGCCGGCGAGCCAGGCGCCGCGCCCGACGGGCAGCGCCAGCAGCGTCTCGAGTTGCTGGCCGGCTTCCTCGCGCCTGGCGGCGCCGACCTGCGCGCACGCGAACAGGCTGACGACCAGGATGAAGAAGATGAACGTGAAGCCGAGATAGCCGCTGGGCGTGGCAATCGAGCCACTGCCGAGCCTGCCGAGCTCTCGACTCACGCTCTTCGAGATGCCCGCCGACGAGCTGCTCTTGGCGACCACGCCGAGGACGAGCGCGAACACGCCGACGCCGCCGAACCACACGGCCAGGCTGGCGCGCTCGGAGCGCAGCGCGTGGGCACTCGGGGAGGAGAGCAGCGCGAGCCGTGGCGGGGCGCTGTCGGAGACCCGCAGCAGCCCGGTGCCGATGTCGCGGCGAGCGGCGATCCGCGCGGAGATCACCAGCAGCACAGCGCTCGTTGCGACTGGCAGGAGCAGCACGAGTGGGCGGGCACCGGCGAACGGACGCAGCTCCTCGGCCCACCCGAGCGGCGTCGCCCAGCGCAGCCAGCCGACGCCGGTCGCGGTATCCGCGATCACCCGCAGCGCAAGGATCACGCCGAGGACCATGCTCCCCAGCTCGAGCGCCGTCCGGCGGCTCGGGGCGAGCTGACTCGCGACCGCGCCGATACCCACGCAGACCGGCACGATCGAGGTGGTCGCCAGCGCGAGGTACGCCGACCCGCCCAGCGGTAGCCCGCCCGCGACGAAGCCGACTGTCTCCGCCCCCCACAGGATCAGAACACCCACCGCCACCGCTGCCAGGGACGCGAGATACGCGGTGCGCCGCCCGACGGGTCCGGCGAGGATGAGCTCTGCCCGGCCCGCATCCTCCTCGGTTCTCATCGCTCTCACGGCCGCGAGCAGGCCGAAGATCGCAGCGAAGATCGCGAGCGTCCCGCCGACGCGCCAGGCGGCGTAGCCGCTGACCGTCAGCAGGTCGTGCGGCTCGCCGTAGAACAGTCGAACCGCCTTGTTGTCCGCGAAGGCGCGGGCGAACGCGATCCGGCTCGCGAGCGTCTCATAGCCATCGCGGTAGGCGACCGGCTGCACGTACGCGTAGAGCCCGAACAGGCAGCCGAAGGCGATCGTGCGGACCCGCGCGTCCCGCAGGGCCCGCCCCGCCAGAGCGCGCGTCGCACCGCGAGGACCGACACCGGAGCTGCGCCTGGCCTTGGACGCGCGCTGCGCCGCGGCCGCCGCGCTAGTCGCGAGCACGGTCCCTGGAGCCGTCGTAGTGGTGCAGGAAGATCTCCTCGAGCGAGGGCTCGCGGCTCGTGAGCGTCGCGACGGAATGCGGGGCGAGCGCCGCGATCAAAGGACCGACGCTCCCCGAGACCTCGAAGCGCATCGCGTTCGGCCCCACTCTCTGGGCCTGCGTTCCCGGCAGCGGCGCGAGCTCCGGCGCCTGGCCTTCGAACGTGACCTCGACGGTCTGTGCGCCGAGATGGCGCAGGTCCGCAAGCGTGCCCTCGTTGACGAGCTTGCCTTCTCTGAGTATCCCGACGCGATCGCACAGCGCCTCGACCTCGCTGAGGATGTGTGAGGAGAGAAAGACCGTCTGGCCGCGCTCCTTTGCTTCCTCGACACACTCGCGGAAGGTGACCTCCATCAGCGGGTCGAGGCCGCTCGTCGGCTCGTCGAGCAGCAGCAGCTCGGCGCGGGTGGCGAGCGCCGCGATCAGCTGCACCTTCTGGCGGTTGCCCTTTGAGAGCGCGCGGATCTTCTTGTTCGGGTCGAGCTGGAAGCGCTCCACAAGGGCGTCTCGATAGGCGAGGTCGGTGCCGCCGTGGAGCCGCGCGAGGAACTCCAACGTCTCCGCGCCGGTCATCGACGGCCACAGGAACGGCTCGCCGGCGACGTAGGCGACGCGCCGGTGGGCGGACACCGGGTCGCTCCAAGCGTCGAGGCCGAACAGCTCGGCATGCCCGGCGCTCGGCCGGTGCAGTCCGAGGAGCAGTCGGATCGTCGTGGTCTTGCCGGACCCGTTGGGCCCCAGGTAGCCGTAGACCTCGCCCTCGTTGACCGCGAGGTTCAACCCGTCGAGCGCCACGGTCCCGCCGTAGCGCTTGATCAGCCCCTCCGTATGGATCACCACCGTCACAGTGGCTCCTCGCCTGTGCTGAGCATCGTAGGTGCAGGCTATTGCGGGCTGATCACGCGAGCATCGGCGCTCGCCCCTGTCTGCCATGGGGGGAAAGCCGCGGAGTCACGGGCAGGTTGTGTCTGGACCGGCGCTACAGCCAGCCGCGTCCGGTGGCGAACAGCACGGCCTGTGCGCGGTTGACCACACCGAGTTTGCCGTAGACGTTGTGCAGGTGCGTGCGAATGGTGCTCGGGGACAGCCCGAGATCGAATGCGATCTCCTTGTAGACGCGGCCCTTGCTGAGCTGCTGCAGCACGCGGAGCTCCTGGCCGCTGAGCGGGCATGGGTCGGTCGGAACCTGGCGCTGGCTCGAGGCACCAGGCAGCTCGTACATCAGCCGCCGCAGCGTCTGCGGCCCGAGCTCGACGGCGCGAGCGCTGTGCAGCAGCTCACGGGGAGAGATGCGCGCGCCCTGTTCGTGGTGGGCGAGCATGTCGGCAAGCCGGACGAGCGCGGCCTCGCTGTCCGCCTCGGGGTTGTGGTGCTCTTCGATCGTGACGGCGAGCGAGACGGGCAGCCCCCAGCGCCGGAGCAGCACGCCGCCGATCGTGGCATGGTTGACACCGAGCTCGGCGCGCTCCCGACGGGCGCCCTCGGACGGTGTGAGCGAGTCGTCGGGAACGTTAGAGGGGTAGCCGGGGTAGGCGTGGATCAGCACCAGCTTGCCGACGTCGTGCAGCAGGCTTGTGATGGCCAGGCGGTCGCGGTGCTCGTAGTTGACCTCGGATGCGATCCTGTCGGCGGCACGCTGGGTTGCCAGGGCATGCAGGCGGAAGTGTTCCGGAGCGGTTTTCCACACGCCGACGCGCTGGAAGAAGTCGAAGGTGTGAGCCCGGCTCGCAAGTGCCTGTATGGTCCGAGGGCACAGCAGTCGGGCGGCACCGAGGGCGCTCTCGACATGACCGTTGCCGTGCTCGCGCCTGTTGGCGATGCGCAACGCCGCGATGCAGAGCGCGATGTCGGACTCGATGGCAGAGACGACATCGGCGATGAAGCCGTTGCCATCCGCGGTCGCTGACAGGAGTCGGCTGCGTGATTCGGCCAACGCAGGAAACGCGTCCACCGCATTGAACGCCATGCTGACCCGCGTGCCCGGACCTTTGCTGACGTGGCGCTTCCCCACGACCGTTCGAGATGCTCCAACGCTTCCGAGCCTCCTGGCTCGAGGGCGCGTGCTCTGATCGTTCAGCTCGGTTGGCGCAGCGGTTGCCAGCATTGGTTTGTGAGTCCCTTCTCCGTGAGTAGCCCGTATTGGCGGCGTCTGGTTCATCAACGACGCCTGCGGCATCGGGCGAGTCCGTAGTTTTCCGTCGTGTTTCACAGCGGTTCGCACGCTCGGACGGCGACCTGCGGCACCGGCGCGTGCTTTGCCGCAGCGGATCGGCGTGTTCTCCCGGACGCCCAGGTGCGACGCGCGCTCTAGCTTGGGAGCATGAATGCGCCCCACCTGCGCTTGGCTCCGGCTCCTGCGAGTCCCAGTGCTCGTCGCCCGTCGCCGGAAGGACCGATCGGCGTGATCCTCGCCGACGACCACGAGCAGATGCGTCACAGCCTGCGCACGTTGCTCGATGTCGAGGAGGATCTCGAAGTGCTCGCCGAAGTTGACGACCTGACCTCGGTCGTACGCCACCTGCAATGGCAGCGGTCGTCTGTGGTCGTGCTCGGCCTTGGCATGCCTGACAGATCTGTGGGTGAGACGATCGGGCAGTTGCGCACAGTTGCTCCCGAGACCCAGATCGTGGTGGTGACGATGGATGAGGATCCCGGGCTGGCGCAGCGCGCGCTCGCCGCGGGTGCACTCGGGTTCGTCGTGAAGGATCTCGCCGACGTGGAGCTGGCAGGAGCGATACGCGAGGGGGCGCAAGGCAAGCAGTGGGTCAGCCCGAGGGTTGCGTCGCGGCTTGGGGCCCTGGATCGTGCGCTTGTAGAGGACAAGCTGTCAGCGCGTGAGGTTGAAGTGCTGCGGCTGATCGCGCTCGGGCACACGAATATCGAGATCGCCCACCAACTGGACCTCTCTCCGCGCACGGTCGAGACCCATCGAGCCCGGATTCACCGCAAGCTGGAGCTCACCACGCGAGCCGAGCTGGTTCGCTACGCGCTAGGACACGGCCTGCTGCGAATCTGAGAGGGCCGCGCGGCCTCCATCGCGGTGCACAGGCAGGCGGGCCCTCACGAGCGTTCCCCGCTCGCCCGAGTTGAACGCTAAGCGTGCCGCCGGCCAGAGCGGCTCGCTCCTTCATCCCCACCACCCCGAAGCCCTCGCTGCTGCCCTGAGCGTCGAAGCCGACGCCATCGTCGCCTATCTCGAGCAGCAGCTCGCCCTCGGACACGCCGACCACGACGCGCACGTGCCCCGCGCGCGCGTGCTTGGCGACATTCGTAAGCGCCTCCTGAACCATGCGGTAAACGGCCGTCTCCAGGTCGTGGTCGAGACGCTCCGCGCCCGCGGAGGGCCCCGGCAGTGTCAGCTCGGCCTCGATCTGGAAGCCGCTCTGCTCGCGGTGGCTGTCGAGCAGCGCCTCGATCGCGGTTCGCAGCCCCAGCTCGTCAAGTGCCGCCGGGCGAAGCTCGGTGATGATCGCCCGCAGGTTGGCGATCTCGTGCTCGATCTGCTCGACGGCCTGGCGCATCGCGGTTTGCGCGCGCTGGAGATCCTCGCCACGCAGTGCCGCTGAGAGCAGCACCCGCAGTCCGCCCAGGCTCTGCAGTGTCTCGTCGTGCAGCTCGCGCGCCCAATGTCGTCGCTCGGCGTCGGCGGCTGCCAGCGAGGTGCGCAGCCGATCGGACTGCACGCTCTGCGCGAGTGCGACGGCGGTGGCGGCGCTCGCGGCGAACGTGCGCATCAGCTGCTCGTCGTCCTCGGCGAACGCGCTGCCGTCCTCGCCGCGATCGAACGCCGCCAGCACGCCGAGCGCCTCGCCACGGTAGATCATGGGCACGAGCAGGGCGGTCTGGGCGTCGCTCACCCCGAACTCGCTGGGGGCGATCCGCAGCCTAGCGGCCACGTCCGTGATCCGCTCCGCGCGCCGACGCTCGAGCACCTGCCCGGAAGTCGAGCCTGCGATCGGCAGGCGCACGCCTCGCATGTCCTTGACATGACCGGCGCTCGCCTGCACGACGAGTTGCTCGCCGTCGCGCAGCATGATCACGACGCTCCTGGCGCCGACGAGCGCACGTCCGCGCTTTACGATCAGCTCGAGGACGTGCCCGAGCGCGATCTCCCCGCCGATCGCGACCGCGACATCTCGAGTGGCGTCGAGGCCGCGGAACGCCTTCTCGAGCTCCTCGCGACGGCGCTCGCTGGTCTCATAGGTCTTCGCGTTGTCGATCGCGATCGCTGCCCAATCGGCGAGGATCGTCGCGGCCTCCTCATCCCGCTCTGAGAACTCGCCTCCCTCCTTCTCCGTCAGGTACAGGTTGCCCCACGCCTGTCCGCGGATCACGATCGGCACGCCGAGGAAGCTGCGCATCACCGGGTGTCCCGCCGGGAAGCCGTAGCTGCTCGGATGCTGCCCGACGTCGGTGAGTCGAAGCGGGTGCGGCTGCTTGATCAGCGCTCCGAGGACCCCTCTGCCGCGTGGCAGATCGCCGATCGTGCGGCGCGCCTCCTCCTTATCGATACCCGACGTCAAGAACCGCTCGAGCTCGGAGCGCTGGTCGCCCAGGATGCCGAGCGCCGCATAGCGTGCGCCGGTGAGCTCGCGCGCAGTCAGCAGCACCCGCTCGAGGACCGCCTCCAGGTCGAGTTCGGTCATCAACGCGCGCCCAACATCGAGCAGACGACGAATCCAAGCCCCTTCGGATGACGAGTCCATCACTGCAGAGGGTATCCCTCGAGCGAGGCCAGTGACCGTTATCTGGGCCAAGGAAATCCCGAATCATTGAACTAGCCGGTTTTGCTGACTCACGCGACGCGGTCGAACGGGGCCATCAAGGATGCGGTGTGCAGCGCCTCTGACGCCCCGGGCTCGGTGGCCGTGGCATCGAGGAACCGCTCGAGGGCATCGATCTCCAGGGGCCGCGAGAACAGAAATCCCTGACCGTGATCGCAGTGTTCGCGCTGCAGCGTCTCGAGCTGAGCGCGATCCTCGATGCCCTCGGCGAGTATCTCGATGTGGAGTGCCTTGCCGAGCTGCACGAGCGTATGGATCAGCGCAGCGGACTCGTTGCTGGTGGCGATCGCGCTTACGAACGAGCGGTCGATCTTGAGGACGTCGGCGGGGAACTGGCGCAGGTAGGCGAGCGAGCTGTAGCCGGTGCCGAAGTCATCGATTGCAATCAGGACCCCCAGTTGCTTGAGCTGGACGAGCCGCCTGGCCGTTGCCTCGGTGTCGCGCATCAGCGCTGTCTCCGTGACCTCCAACGTGAGCGCACCCGGGTCGAGCCCGCTGTCGTCGAGCGTCCTGCGCACGTCCTCGATCAGGCTGTCATCGTCGAGCTGACGCGCGGAGACGTTCACGGCGACTCCGATCGCGTGGCCGCGCCGGTGCCAGATCGAGGCTTGCCGGCAGGCCTCGCCCAGCACCCAGCGGCCGATCGGGACGACGAGCCCGCTTTCCTCGGCGATCGGGATGAACTCCATGGGCGTGACGACGCCGCGGGTGGGATGGCGCCAGCGAATCAGGGCCTCCACGCCGACGATCCGCTCAGAGCCCAGGTCAAAGGTGGGCTGATAGAGGAGATACAGCTCCTCGCGCTCCAGTGCCATGGCCAGATCCAGCTCGAGCGCGACCCGCTCCCGTGCCGCGGTCTGCATGGACGACTCGAACAGCACGTAGCTGTCCTTGCCGGCTGCCTTGGCTTCGTAGAGCGCGAGATCGGCGTCACGCAGCAGATCGTCGGCGCTCGTGCGCTCGCCGACCGCGATGCCGATGCTCGCCGTCACCGTCAGCTCCCGTCCGATCTCATCGTTCAGGTCGTACGGCTGGCGCAGCACTTCGCGCAGGCGCTCGGCGACCATCTTGGGATCGACGTCCACCGTGGAGCCGTCGAGCAGGATCACGAACTCATCGCCGCCGAGGCGGGCGGCGGTGTCCTCGTCGCGGATCACGCTCTTCAGCCTGGCGGCGACGGTGCGCAGAAGCGCGTCTCCGATCGCGTGCCCGAAGGTGTCGTTGACCTGCTTGAAGCCGTCGATGTCGAGGTAGAGCGCCGCGACGGGAAGGTGCTGGCGGCGCGCACGGGCGAGCATCTGTTCGGCGCGGTCCAACGCGAGGACGCGGTTGGGCAGTCCCGTCAGGCCGTCGTGCAGTGCCTGGTGGCGAAGCTCGCCGGTCTTCTCATGCACCAGCCCCAGGGCGTGCTCGCGTGAGCGCGCGAGCACCATGATCAGCGCGAACAGCAGCAGGCTGACGATCGCTCCCGCGAGGAACAGCCCGAGACCCTGTGCGGTGGGTGAGAGCCCGCTGGCGCTCGCCGATCCACGCACGATCGCTCGCCAGGTGCCGTCGATCTGCATCGTCGTGTCGTGACTGAGCTCGCCATGCGAGCTGGTGGCGCCAGCCCGGCCGACGAGCTGCTCACCCTGTCCCGGGTTGCTGTGGTACAGCGCCACGCTGAGGCCGTGGTGCTGGCCGATGGCGTCGCGGATGAGGACGCTGATCTGGAAGGAGCTCCCAACCCAGCCGGCGACCGCCGCACGACGCTGCGCCACGTTCGTGAGCGCTGTGCCGCGTCTGTAGAACGCGGCTTCGATGAACAGCGTCCTGACGCCCTGTGCCGTGACGGGATAGACCAGGAACTGCCCGCTATCGGTCATCGACTGCAGGAGCAGTGCCTCCGAGGTCCCATCGCCTACCGGATATGAGCCGATCGGCGAGGAGGGATCACACCAATCGCCTTGCAACAGCTGCCCGACGGCCCGACCGTACGGTGTGACTGTCCCGCCGGCCGAGAGCAGGCAGTAGCGGGACCTCCCGCTACGCGCGACAGGATCGATCACGCCCGCGACCAGCGCGCGGAAGGCCGGATCAGCGTCGCGTCTGGCCTGGAACGCCGCCAGCCTGGCGCCCGGCACGGCTTCCACGACCGTTGTTCCCAGGCCGCCCACCTGGCGCCGTCGCCCCTGGAGCTGTGAGAACCATTCATTGAAGGCGCTGGCGCCGAGCTGCGGGCGCATCGTCAGCACGGCGCGCAGGCTGGTCACGAAGTCGGCATCGCGGTCCAGCTGCGTCTCGAGCGTCTCGTTCACGTCGGTGGAGGCCACCTGGAAGCTCTGTCTGTCGTGGGCGCTCACGCTGGATCTCCACAGCAGCCCACCGGCGAGCGAGACGGTCATCCCCACCACCAGAATCGCGCAGGCCGCCAGCATCCAGCGGCCACGGGTGGTCTTGATTCGAGTGGACGGCTCTGTGCGATCAGCGACGTTGGGCGTCAACTCGGGCTCGCGGGACATGATCACTCCATCGCGTCGCCCGGCGGCCTGGGAGACCGTAGTTAACCGCCGCGCCGCTGCCTGATCACCGGCCCCGAGGCGCCTGCCTTCGACTCAGACGACCGCCTGTATCGGTAACCGACCCGCGCACGGTCTCGATTGGCGTAGCTGCGGGTGCCGATCACGCGGCCTAGCTGGCAGGCCAACCGATCGGCGAGGCATGCTCGCGGCGGTCAGTCGGCATAGTGCTCGCGGACCGCTTCGATGTCTGGCTGAGCGAGGAAGAACGCGTCCAGCAGCTCCGGGTCGAAGTGCTGCCCGCGCTCGTCTTGCATCATCTTGGTGGCCGACTTGATCGGCAACGCGGCGCGGTAGACGCGGTCGCTGGTGAGAGCGTCGAACACGTCGGCGAGCGCCGCGATGCGACCCTCCTGCGGGATCGTCTCGCCGGCAAGCCGCCGGGGGTAGCCGGTCCCGTCCCAGCGCTCGTGGTGTGTGTAGGCGATCAGGCCGCCGAGCTGCACGATGTCCGAGGATGAGCCAAGGAGCATCTTGTAGCCCGCGTCCGTATGGCGCTTGACGATCTCGAACTCCTCCGGCGTGAGCTTGCCGGGCTTCAGCAGCACACCGTCGGGGACGGCGACCTTTCCCACATCGTGCAGCTGGCTCGCCAGGCGCAGGCGCTCGGCGTCCTGCGCCGAGTAGCCGATCTGTCGGGCGAGGATCTCGCAGTAGGAGCTCATGCGGTGCACGTGACGCCCGGTCTCCTCGTCGCGGAACTCGACCATGCGAGCCAGGCGGAAGATCGTCTCGGCCTGGGATGCCCACACCTTGCTCTCGGAAAGCTCGAGACTCTGAAGCGCCTGCGCCAGCTCCTCGCTACGCTGCCGCACGGCGCTCTGCAGGCGCTGTAACACGTGCTGGTTGTGCGCTTCGCAGTCTGCGACGGTGCAGGGCGTTGGCGACGTTGATGATCAGCTCACCCGAGCCGATTGGCTTGACCAGATAGCCGTAGGCGCCGAGCTCGATCGCCGACATCGCAAGCTCGTTGCTGTCCTCCCCCGTGACCATCAGGACGGCTACGTCCGGGTGCTCGCGGCGTATCTCCGAGAGCAGCTCGATCCCCGAATCGCCGGGCATGTTCACGTCGAGCAGGGCCAGCCTGTAGGAGTCGTTGCGCAGGCGTTCTCGCGCGACGTTCGCGTCACCGGCGCCTTCGCAGGTGTAACCGTTCTCGCGCACGACCCGTTCCTCCCAGCGCCGCAGCGGCTCCTCGTCATCGACGATCAGCAGCTGTGGCACTAGCGAGCCTCGGCGCGCTCGAGGATCTGGGCGATCTTCGCGAGCAGCGCGGGACCGGAGAACGGCTTCTCGATCAGCGCGATACCGGTGCCGAGCTGGCCTCCCGAGTCGAGGATCGGCTGGGCGAAGCCGGACATCAGCAGCACCCGGCTCGACGGTCGCTTCGCAAGCAGCCGCTCGGCCAGGAGCGGCCCGTTCATCTGCGGCATGACCACGTCGCTGAGCAGCATGTCTATGCCGCCATCGTGCGCCTCGGCCACCCGCAACGCCTCGAGGCCGTTGACGGCGACGATCACCTTGTATCCGGCCGCGAGCAGGATGCGCCGGGTGACCTCGCGCAGGGCATCCTCGTCCTCCACGAGCAGAATCGTCTCCTCACAGCGCCGAGCGGGCGCGTCGTCTGGTGGCTCGGCGTGCTTGCTGGCGTGCTCGGTCGCGGGCAGGAGCACGGTGATGGTCGTGCCGACGCCGGGCTCGGAGTAGATCTGTGAGTGCCCGCCGGCCTGTTGGATGATGCCGTACACGGTGGCGAGCCCCAGGCCGGTTCCCTGGCCGGCTGGCTTGGTCGTGAAGAACGGGTCGAAGGCTCGCCGCGAGATCTCGCGAGCCATGCCGACACCCGTGTCGCTGACCCGTAGGCGCACGTGGGGGCCGGGCGAGAGCTCGGGCCGCGAGGCAGCGTATGCGGCATCCACGTCGATGTTGGCGGTGTCGATCCGCAGCGTGCCGCCGTCCGGCATCGCATCGCGGGCGTTGACGGCGAGGTTGACCAGGATCTGCTCCACATGCCCCGGATCGATCAACACAGGATCCAGCGCGGCTGCGAGTGAGCTGTGCAGCTCCACGTGCTCGCCGAGTGTGCGGAGCAGCAGCTGCTCGGTCTCGCGGACGACGTCGTTGACGTTGACGACCTCTGGCTGGACGACCTCGCGTCGCGCGAACGCCAGCAGCTGGCGGGTGAGATGCGAGGCCCGCTCCCCTGCGAGGCGGATCTGCTCGACGTCCTCGCGCGTGCTGGCCCAGCGATCCTCGCTGCCCTCCGCGGTCGCCGCGGCGAGGTCCTCGGCGACGAACGCGGCGTAGTTGATGATCACGGCCAGCAGATTGTTGAAGTCGTGGGCGATGCCTCCCGCGAGCTGCCCGAGGCTCTCCAGGCGCTGAGCCTGATGCAGCTGGTTCTGCAGCCGCTCGCGCTCGGCCTCGGCCTCGAGCCGCTCGCGCTCGCGGGCTGTCATGACGCGATCGCCGACGTTGCGGATGGCGGCGATCGCGACGGTGCCGCTGTCGGTCTCGATGCTCGACAGGCTGATCTCGGCTGGGAACTCAGCGCCATCGCGACGCCGACCCAGCACCTCCAGACCGGCGCCCATCGGCCGTGTGCGTGGGTCGGCGAAATACCCCGCCCGGTGGGAGCCATGTGGTGTGCGGAAGCGCTCGGGCACGAGCATCTCCACCGGCTCTCCCAGCAGCTCTTTGCGCGGGTACCCGAACAGCATCTCCACCTGCGCGTTGACCAGCAGGATCAGGCCGTCGCGGCCGATCCCCACGATCGCGTCCGGGGCGAGCTCCAGCAGTGCCATCTGAGAGCGCAGGCGCGCCGTGATGTCCCGGTTGACCTCCAACAGCCCCACCAGGCGCCCGGCCTGATCGCGCTGCGCGGCCCAGCGGCTCTCCACGACCAGGCGCCGGCCGTCCTTGGTGTGCTGGACCAGATCGCCCTCCCAGTCTCCGGTCTCGCTGACGAGCCGCTCGATCTCCTCCAGCGCTATCGGGTACTCCGTCTTCAGCAACTCACCTGCCGCGACGCCCAGCGCTTCCGCGGGCGAGAAGCCGTAGGTGCTCTGCGCTCCGCGGTTCCAGAAGGTGATCCGCCGCTCGGCGTCTCGCGCGAAGATCGCGTCGGGGGCGAGGTCGAGCAGCGCCGTTTGCGCCGCGAGCCCTCCTGTGACTGGCGCGAACGCCAGCCCTGCAGACCGTTGCTCCCTCCGACCGTACCGTCTAAGGCCGGAGTTCCGCATCCCGGACCGTTTCCACAATTGCAGCCTACCACCGCGGTGCGCGCTCTTTACCGAAGGGCCGGCAGTCAGCTACCAGGAGACCCCCTCGAGCAGCTGGGCGAGCTGGTGCGGGAGCGCAAGCGGGTCGAAGGCCGATTCCGTAGTTTTCCGTGGCCGACGGCGGATTTCTGCGGCTGCCAGGCCTGATGTTCGGGGTTATCTTTAGGCCATGACAACACATGGCTCTCACCCCAAGCTTCGCGTTGTGATCGTGGGCGGCGGAGTGGCTGCCCTGGAGACAGCACTGGCGCTGCGCCAGCTTGCCCCCGAGCAGACCACCACCACGGTGATCGCGCCCAACGCCGAGTTCGTGTACCGCCCGATGACCGTGCGCGAGCCGTTCGCCTACACCGCCGCGCAGCGCTACCCACTCGCGCGGATCGTCGGCGACGCGGGCGCCGAGCTGCTGGCCGACGAGCTGGACTGGGTGGAGCCCGACAGCCGCACCCTCCACACGAAGGCCGGAAACACAATCGAGTACGACGCGCTGGTGTTGGCGCTGGGGGCCCGTGCGGTCCCGCGCTACCAGCACGCGATCACGATCGACGACCGGCACATGGACGACACGCTGCACGGGCTGATTCAGGACATCGAGGACGGCTACGTGGACAGCCTCGCGTTCGTCTCCCCGGGGCGCATGGCATGGCAACTGCCGCTGTACGAGCTCGCGCTGATGACCGCCGGACGTGCCTACGACATGAACATCAATCTCGCCACGACGATCATCACGCCCGAGGAGAGCCCCCTGGCGATCTTCGGCCCCGCTGCAAGCCGCGCCGTTTCCGAGCGGCTCGAGCGGGCACACATCGACACCATCAACTCCGCCTACGTCGAGGTGCCCGCCACGGGCGAGGTGGTGGTCAACCCCGGCGACCGCCACCTGCACGTCAAGCGCGTGATTGCGCTACCCGAGCTCTACGGTCCCGCGATTCGCGGCATACCCGTTGGCGAGCACGGCTTCATCCGGGTCGACCCCCACGGCCGGGTGCGGGAGGTGCAGGACGTATACGCGGCAGGCGACGCGATCGACTTCCCGATCAAGCACGGCGGGATCGGCTCACAGCAGGCCGACGTCGCGGCGCAGTCGATCGCCGCGCGCGCCGGCGCCTCGGTCACACCCGAAGCGTTCAATCCCGTGATCCACGGGATGCTGCTCACGGACGGGGAGCCGCTCTACCTGACGGCGAGGCTCACCGGCGGCCACGGCTTCAGCTCGGAGATCACCGACGCGCCCACCTGGTCTCCGCCGAGCAAGATAGCCGCGAAGTACCTCGCTCCATATCTCGACGCGCTCGACCGCGGGAAGATTCCAGCATGAGCGCCGCCTCCCGCCCCGCTGGATCAGCAGCTACCGATGAAGCCGGTACGGCGCCTGACGGGCCCTGCCTCGTGGTGGGCTACGACGGCAGCGAGAGCGCCCGCGCCGCCGCAAGCTGGGCCGCCGCGCAGCTCCCTGCGCATGGCCGGCTCGTGCTTGTGTATGCCTCTCGCCCGCTCCACGCTCCGCCCTCGCCGCTGTCCTCGGCAGACGAGCGCCACAACCTCGGCCAGGCGTTTCTCGACGAGCTGGCGCTCGACGGCGAGGGCGCCTTGCTGGACACGGTGGCGTGCGCAGAAGTCTCGGATGAGGACCCTGTAAGCGCCTTGATCGAGGCGGCCAGCCGGCACAGGGCAAACGGGATCGTCGTCGGTGTCGAGCAGCACTCGCGGCTGCACAGGGCGATCGGAACGGTCACCGGCGAGCTGCTCGCGCGCTCGCCGGTCCCGGTCACAGCGGTGCCCGCCTGATCCGCTTCGGCTCACCCGCGGAGCTGGGAGGGCGCCGCCGGACAGGGCAACCGCGGCGCGCTAGTGATGGTGGTGGGCGAGCTCGCGCAAGCGCCTGTATTCGTCAGTCGTGATGGGGCGGCCGCGGATGGTGCTGAGCGCCGGGTCGTGCGCGAGGTAGTCCTCCTCGTTGCGCAGCCATACCGCTATGTACTTGTGGAACGGCACCACCGGGTGCAGGTGGTGCACGAGATGGTAGTTCTGGTAGAGCAGCAATGGTGAGAGCAGGCGCTCGAGCCCGACGCGGTTGCGGGTCGCCTTGAAGCGATCCTCGCTCGCCTTGAGCTCCAGGCCGTTGTGTGGCAGGTAGTCAAACGCGAATCCCAGCCACAGGGTCGCCAGGCGAGCAGGCAGGAAGAGCAGCACGAGCAGCAGCAGTAGGTGGCCGGTCAGGGCGGCGGCCGTGACGAGCGCGATCACGATGAGCCAGACAACGGCGAGTTCGACCCGCTCGCCGCGCGGGCGGGTCGAGATCTTGGGGACGTAGAAGACCATGTAGTAGAGATCGACGGTCATCCACCGCGGCAGCCTTTGCCAGCGGGGTCCGCGACTGGCGTAGTCGTCGGGGTCTAGCTGCTCGTCGTTCGTGAAACGGTGGTGCTGCATGTGGATGAAGCGAAAGGTGCGGAAGCTCGCGAGCGAGGAGAAGAACATCGCTGCGATCCGCCCGATCCAGAGGTTGACCGCCGGTGTCGAGGAGAGCGAGTTGTGGCTCGCGTCGTGCATGACGGTGAACAGCAGGTAGGTCGCGAGCGCGTTGAATGGGACGGACACGAGCAAGGGCCACAAGTGGCCGAGCGCGAGCGCGGTCGATCCCGCCCACAGCGCCAGGGCCGCGGCGAACAACGCGAAGGCGGGCATCGACAAGCGCGGTACCGGCTCTTGCGGGTTGGGGATGCGGGTGACGCTGACGGGACTGGCTGCGGTGTCGGTGCTCACGATGGCTCCCTTCGTGCTGACATGCCGGCAGGTTTCGCGCCCTCGTACGGGCCCATTGCCAAGTCGTTGGCGCGGACCGCAACATTGCGGCCCGAGCTCGGGGGGGCACCGTAACAGGCCATGCAAGCTTTGTCAATTTTCTATTACTTATATTGATTTTATAATATCTTAGCTACGCAAGACTTCCCGTGGATCAATCAAGCGCATGGTCGATGAGCTATCGTTCAGGAGCCGGACCCGATGAGCGCGAACGCGGAGACAGCGATGGCGAGAGCTCGAGCCGTGCAGGTACCGATAGCGGCGATGCACGTGAACGAGGGAGAGCGCACCCCGATCATTCGGCGACCCGAGCCGCAGGACGCGCTCGATCTGGCCCAGGCGACGTTCCTCAGCGGAGTGCGGGTCGAGATGGGGACAATCGCCGCACAGCTCGGGATCTCTCAGCCGACGCTCTATCGCTGGTTCGGCACGCGAGAACAGCTGCTGGACAGGGTGTTCGAGCGGGTGACTGACGAATTCGTCGCCGTCGCGATCGCCGAGGCCGAGGGCGACGGCGACGAGCGCGTCCTTGACTTCGTCCGGCAGCTCATGACCGCCACCGCCGCTTTTGCGCCGGCCCTGAGCTTCATCGAACGCGAGCCACAGCTCGCGTTGCGACTGGTGCTCGCTGAAGCCGGGGCTGTCCACCGCAGCCTCACCCGCGCGCTTCGCGCCGTGATTGGCGAAACGCGCCCAGCGGAGGAGGCACTGGCGCTCGAGGGCCAGGTCGACCTCATGATCCAGGTCGGTACCGGGCTGCAGTGGGCGGCAATCGCGGTCGGAGACGATCCCCAGGTCGAGGGGGCAGTTGAGGTCGTTCGTGCGCTGCTCGCCTGCGGCGGCCGTCCTGCTGGCCCTCGATAGTTCTTCTTGCCAGCGAGACGTCGCCGCAGCCGCCCTCTCCGTTGACGCGCCGCCGACCTCCTCGGCGGTGGCTACCTGGGCGACAGGTTGCGCAGCAGCCAGCGTGCGTGATCGAGCAGGCGCTCGGGCGGGAAGCGGTTCGGATCGACGAGCACGAGGCGGGCGTACTCGTCGGCGATGGCGGAGAGGATCCGCGCCGTCATTTCGGGATCAGGTGATTCGTGGCCCGGCATCGAGCCCGGGCGAACTGCGTCGGTGAGGCTCGCCAGCACGTCGGCACGGCCCCGCGCGATGCTCCGGCGCAGGAGCTCGGGCGCCCCCTCGGGCGCCATCAACACGAGCCGCCAGGTCATGGGATGGCGGGCGACCGCCGCCAGGTACGCGCGCAGGCTCTCCAGCATCAGCTCCGAGGGATCGCCCTTGCTCAGGTCACCGAGGGTGGATTCGGAGATCTCGGCGAGCGCGCTTGCCGTCTCGCGAGCCACCAGCGCCTCGAGCAGGCCGTTCAGATCGCCGAAGTGCTCGTAGACGATCGGACGCGAGACCCCCGCGCGCCTGGCCACCGCCTGGACCGACGCGCTGTGAAAGCCCTGCTCGACCACGAGCTCCATGGTGACGTCGAGCAGCTGCTCGCGGCGGGCCGGCGCGGTCATCCGCGTCCTTCGCTGTGTCGAGAGCGCCATGGTTGGCGCATGTTAGGTCACCGTTGGTTACGTTGGTGTAGCTTAAAGACCGGCCCCGAGGCTCTCGAAGTGGCCGAAATGCCCGGCCACATGGGCTCCGGGTGCGATGGCCGAGGGCGCACGAGCGCTGGCGCCAAGTGTCCACGGCCCCGCCGGGGCATTTAGCGACGAAGCGATCGAGCCGATTACATCCCTGCTCCAGATACTCAGCTCTCTCGCCCTCAGGGCGAGCACTTCGACCATGCTGCAATCCTCAGCCCAGACACCTTCGCGAAGCATTCTCCAGGAACCCGCAGACGCTCCTGCCCCGCAGACGGACGACGATTCGCTGAGCGCGAAGACGGCGGCCACGACGGTGGCCGCGCTGCTCGCGCGCTACCCCGAGGCGCCGGTGATCGCCTCCGCCGCGGACGGCACCGTGGTGGAGGTGCCCGACTCGGTTCCGCTCCAGCGCAACCCCGTGCTGCGCCCGCAGACGGGCATGGACCTGGTCGTCGCCAGCGACCGCGCGCGATTGCTCGCAGCCTGGGACCAGGTGCTCTCGACGGGGAGCGCCCGCAGCCTCCTGCACATGGTGAGCGATCCCGAGACTCCGCTGATGTACTGCGGCTTCGACGTGCGCGAGACCCACGGCGTGATCCTCGCCGTGGTCGTCCCCGTCGATCCCTCCGAGCGCCCGGTCGAGCGCCACCAGGAGCCGGCCACGCCGCGCTTCGCCAGGATCAACAAGAACGACGCGGGCTTCATCGTGAAGGTCGACGAGGCGGTGACCCAGATCCTCGGCTGGACCCCCGAGGAGATGGAGGGGCATCGCTCGGTCGCGTTCATCCACCCCGACGATCAGGCGCTCGCGATCGACAACTGGCTGGAGATGCTCGCCTCGCCGGGCATCGGGCGCAGGCTGCGACTCCGCCACCGCCGCCGCGACGACTCCTACGTGTGGTTCGAGGTCACCAACAACAACCTGCTGAGCGACCCCAACTTCCGCTGCGTGGTGTGCGAGATGGTGGACCTCTCCGAGGAGATGGCTCGCGAGCAGCTGCTGGAGCGCCTGGCGGCGACGGTCCCGGTGGGCCTCTTCCAGGTCGACACCGACCGTCAGATCGTCTACACCAACGGCCAGCTGCACAAGATCCTCGGGGTCGAGCGCGCGGACGACGTGGCCGCCCAGCTGGAGACGGTCGTCGAGAGCGACCGCCCAGCGCTTTGGAGCGCGCTGGACGCCGTGCTCGGGCGAGGCGAGGACGCCGAAGCGGAAGTGGCTCTGCAGCTGCCGGCCGGCGGCGGCATGAGGTTCTGCACGGTCAACATGCGGGCCCTCAACCACGACGACGGCAAGATCAGCGGCGCCATCGCCTGCGTCGCGGACGTCACCGACAGCACCCGCATGCGCGAGGAGCTCAAGCGGCGGGCGACGTTCGACGAACTCACCGGCTGCTACAACCGCCCCTCGATCATGGCCGCGCTGGAGGCGAGCGTGAGAAGCGGCAGGGCGCAGAGCGAATGCGCGGTCATGTTCATCGACCTCGACCGCTTCAAGGAGGTCAACGACCGGGAGGGTCACGCCGCGGGTGACGAACTGCTGAAGGTCGTCGCCGAGCGGCTGCGACGCGTGGTGCGCGGGGACGACCTCGTGGGGCGCATCGGTGGCGACGAGTTCCTCGTCGTGTGCCCCGAGATCGGCGGTCACGACCAGGCGATGAGACTCGCGGAGCGCATCTCCGAGGCGCTCCGCACAGACATCCGCCTGGCGGGCGTGAGCAAGCCCCACCAGTTGCGGGCGAGCATCGGCGTGGCGCTGTCCGAAGGCGACGGCCTGGGAGCCGACCTGCTCGTCGCCCAGGCCGATAGCGCGATGTACGAATCCAAGCACGAACGCGCCGGCGAGCCGAGGCTCGCGGCCGCCGCATAGCTCGCAGCCGCCGCATAGCTCGCAGTCGCACGTCATCGCAGCGGCGATCGCAGCTGTTTGACCGGACGTCTACTTACGCTACTGTAACTTCCTGGTCGGTAAGCACCCCGCGACCGGAAGGAGTCCGGTGGAACACGAGCAGGAGCACCACAAGATCATCATCGTCGGCGCCGGCTTCTCCGGCCTCGGTATGGCCATCCGCCTCAAGCAGCGCCGAATGCACGAGTTCGTCCTGCTCGAGCGCGGCCCAGACGTGGGAGGCTGCTGGCACTTCAACACCTATCCGGGCTGTATGTGCGACGTGCCCTCGCACCTGTACTCGTTCTCGTTCGCGCCCAACCCCAACTGGTCGCGCACGTATTCGCCGCAGCCCGAGATTCGCGACTATCTGCGCCATTGCGCCGACGAGCACGGCCTGCGGCCCCACATCTGGAACAACGTGGAGATGGAAGCGGCCTCGTGGGACGAGGATCAGCAGCGCTGGCTGCTCGAGACCTCGGCGGGCAGGCTGACGGCCGACGTGCTCATCAGCGGCACGGGCCCGCTGACCGAGCCGAGACTCCCCGACGTCCCGGGCCTCGAGAGCTTCGAAGGCAAGATCATGCACTCGGCTCGCTGGGATCACGGCTACGAGCTGGCGGGCAAGCGGGTGGCGTCGATCGGCACCGGGGCGTCGGCGATCCAGTACGTGCCAGCGATCCAGCGGCAGGTCGAGCAGCTGTACGTGTTTCAACGTACGGCGCCGTGGATCATGCCTCACGGCGGGCGGCCCATCAGCGACCGCGAGCGCGCCCTCTACAGGCGCGTCCCCGCCCTGCAGCGGCTCGTGCGCGCGGGCGTGTACCTCGGCAAGGAGGCCCTGGTGCTGGGGTTCGTCAAGCACCCGCGCCTGATGGGCGCGCTCGAACACCTCTCGCGCTCGCACATGAAGCGGCAGGTGTCCGACCACGCGCTGATCGCAAAGCTCACGCCCGACTACTCGCTGGGCTGCAAGCGCATCCTTCCCTCCAACCACTGGTATCCGGCTCTGCAACAGGCCAACGTCGAGCTCTTGACGGGCGGCCTGCAGGAGATCCGTGCGGGCTCGGTGGTCAACGCTGACGGGAGCGAGCGCGAGGTCGACGCGCTCATCTTCGGGACCGGCTTTCAGGTCAGCGACCCGCCCATCGCGCACCAGCTCCGCGGCCGCGACGGCAGGCTGATGAGCGAGGTTTGGCAGGGAACGCCGCGCGCCTACCTGGGAACCTCCGTTCCGGGCTTCCCCAATCTGTTTCTGCTGCTGGGGCCCAACACCGGCCTCGGGCACAGCTCGATGGTGTACATGATCGAGACCCAGATCGAGCACGCGCTGCAGGCGATCGACGCGATGGAGCGTCGGCGCGCGGGCACGATCGAGGTCCGCCCCGGTGTGTACGACCAGTTCAACCGACAGGTGGACGCCCGCATGAAGGGCACCGTGTGGGAGAGCGGATGCGCAAGCTTCTATCTCGACGCGACCGGGCGCAACGGCGTGCTGTGGCCCGACTGGACGTGGCGCTTTCGCCGGCTCGCCACCAGCTTCGACGACCACGCCTACGCTCTGAGCGCCCCCAGGCGCGCGCCGGTCGCGGCATGAACGACGCCCGGGTCATCATCACGGGCGCCGCGAGCGGCATCGGGGCGGCCACCATGGCCAAGCTCGAGCGGCGAGGCGCGAAGGTGGCGGGCCTCGACCTGATGGCCGATCAGCCGCAGCTGATCGCCTGTGACGTCCGCGACCAGGGGTCCGTCGATGGCGCCGTGGCCGCGGCGGTGGAGCGGCTCGGCGGCGGGCTCGACGTGTTGATCAACTGCGCCGGGCTGGCGACACCCCAGAGCGCCGGCGAGGCGCCCGACGAGAAGGCGCTGGCGGTGATCGACGTGAACATGCTCGGCCCCTGGCGCGTGACCAGCGCCGCGCTGCCCACCTTGCGCCGCGCGCGCGGACGGGTCGTGAACGTCGCCTCCGGGATGGCGTTCGTGGCGTTGCCGTTCGCGCCCGCCTACGCCATGAGCAAGCATGGGGTGGTCGCCTACTCCCAGGCATTGCGCCTCGAGCACGGGGACGCGATCTCGGTCACCACGGTCTACCCGGGCTACATCCGCACCCCGATCCACAAGGACTCGATCGAGTTCGGCCTCACCCTGGAAGGCAGCTCGCCGGAGGAGAGCCTCGAGGACGCCGTGGACGCGCTCGTGCGGGCGGCGCTCGACGATCCACCGGCGCGCGACATCGTGACCACGCGCACGGGCAAGCTCACCGTCGCCCTGTCGCGTTTCGCCCCCCGCCGGTTCGTCGACCACGTGATCCTCAGCCAGACACGGAGAGGCATGAAGGGCCGCAGCTTCGAGAACGCCTCGGCCCCGCTGGTGGACTTCGCCGAACGGCTCGCGCGGCCCTCCGCGGGCCAGAGACAGTGAACCTGTAGGGACCGCCGCCCGGTCGGGCGCGGCGGGTGTGAGCAAGCTCACTGACTCGTCCGGCGTCCTCGCTTAGCGTGGCAGCAAGAGTCCACGACCGAGAGGCGGAGACATGCGGCGCACGAGGATCATCGCTTTGGCCTTGCTCGTACTGATGGCCATCGGCGCCACGCAGGCCGAGACGGCCCTCGCCTCCAAGCCGGGGGCGACTGAATACGAGTTCTGCGTCAAGCGCATGCCCAAGAAGCTGCGCTACAAGGGACAACCGGCGAACGTCCGCACCGGCTGCCACGCGCGGCTCCTCGTATTCGGCGCCACCGACACGTGGGAACTCGAAGGCATGCCGGGTTGGAGTGGGTCGTACGGCACATACAGCGGGGAAACGTTCGTCTTCAGCGCCAACAACGACCCGCTGTGCGCGCTCGCTGGCGGCAGGACTGCAAGCGGCGGTTATGGCGGCTTGATCGACCTCAACGAAAGCACCCAGCCGGGCAGAATCGACTGCGTCGAGCAGGCCGAGACCTGGTACACGAAGGAAGTCGGCTCCTAGCGCTTGGCATCGATGGCGTCAAGAGCCGAGGTATCGGACGTGGCCCGCGTCGTCGACCTCGCTCACGATGAACGGGTAGCGGCGCGGCGCCCCCTCGACGACGGCCGTGCACGTGAATACCAGTCCGGCTCGCTGCAGCACCTCGGCTGGACAGGACACCGTTGCGTGCTTGCGCCTCTGGCTGAAGACCGACGCCTGTATCGCCCGCCGGACCTTGGCGACGTCCAACCCGACCAGCGGCGCCTTGTCTTGGAAACGCACCTGTCCGCTGCCGCCGGTCTCGGTGGCCGTGACCGGGTAGCTGCCCACATCCAGGCGCGCAGTGCACGTGAACACGTGGCCCGCCTGCTGCACGACCTTCGACGGGCACGCGACGGTCGTGTACAGACCGCGCTCGTCGAGGATCGAGTTCGCAATCGCACGCTCGACCTTCGCGCTGTCCAGGGTTCGAGTGCTCGACCCGCACGCGGATACGCAGACGACTGCGAGCATCGCCACGGCGAGGCCCATGAGCGTGTTCGGGTGCCGCGGCGGTCTGGCGCCCATCGGCTCTTTGCCCCTCAGGTCTGGAACGAGCGCACGATCTCGCCGATCTCCGCCGCCGCGCGGTCGGCCCCGCCGCGCAGGGCGATGTCGATCTCATACGCGACCTTGCTGGTGGAGATCACCACCTCGCTCTGGACGAGCCCGTGCTTGGTGCGCTCGAACGTGTACACCCATGCCGGGCCCGCCAGCGTTCTGATCGTCCCGGTGCTCAGGAGCTTGAAGTCCGTGAAGCTGGCGCTCAGGGATCTGGTGAGCTGGCTGGAGAGCGTCGAAAGCGACTGGGTCAACGGCTTCTTTGGCCGCACGAGCAACAGCGCCCTGCCGCCTTCGGCGATCAGGCCAGCCGCGGGCACGTTGGCGATCTTCGCGAGCTGCGGCGCGGTCAGCCGCGTCCACCCCGTTGGGTAGTGCAGCACGAACGGCGCCTGCCCGGACATCGAAAGCGTACCCGGCTGCTTCAGCCCAGCCTGCGCCTGAGCGGCGGCCGCGGCCGACTCCGGCGCCTGGATCGTGGTGACGTTCGGCCCCGACTTGAAGACCCCCGCGAGCAGCAGCGCGATCACCACGACCGCCGCGACCGCCAGCGCCACCACCAGCCCCCGCAAGCGACGCTTGGTGGCCCGCGGAGCGAGCCAAGGCGCCGCTGTTCCCGCTCCCTGCGCGCCCTGGGCAGCCGCATAGCTCGCGGGGCCCGGCGCCGCGCCCACCGCGGCGGGGGGAGGAAGCGGAGGCGCGGCGGTCATGACCGTTCGTTTCGCCAACCGGCGCCCGTTCCCTGCATGTCGCCGCTCATTCGGTCCAGACCTCCCAATCGACCTTGTCGGTGCTGGCGGCCGTGGCCTGGACCTTGAAGCCCGTCCCCGCCGTGCGCGAGACCACCGACACGCCTATCGGGGTCGCCCCTTCGGAGGTCACGATGATCGCCCCGGTGGCGGTGGTCGCCGGAGCCGCGATCGTGATTTCCCCTGCGACCATCGCCGCGCTGACGCCGTGTTCGGCCGGGATCTGCTTGCTCACGGCTTTCGCGAGCCGGCTCGCGGTGACCGCTTCTTTTTTCAGCTTGGCTTCGCTCACGGCTTCAGCGCCCAGCTTGGCTTCGGTGACGGCTTCGGCCTTGATCTTCCCGGCTTCCACGGCTTCCGCGGCCAGCGTCGCCGCCGTGATCGCCAGCAGTTTGATCTTGGCGGTGGTGACCGCTTCGTTCTTGATCTTCGCTTCGGCGACCGCTTCTTTTTTCAGCTTGGCTTCGCTCACCGCTTCATTGCCCAGCTTGGCTTCGGTGACGGCTTCGTTCTTGATCTTCCCGGTTTCCACGGCTTCCGCGGCCAGCGTTGCCGCCGTCACCGCAAGCAGCTTGATCTTGGCCGTTTCCACCGATTCGGCCGCGAGCGCTCCCGCTGTCACAGCAAGGAGCTTGATCTTGGCCGTTTCGATGGCTTCGGAGGCAAGCGTTCCGGCTGTGATCGAGAGCAGTTTGATCTTGCCGGTCGTGACGGCTTCGTTTTTCAGCTTGGCTTCGGTGACGGCTTCGGAGGAGAGCTTGCCTTCGGTCACCCCGAGGGCCTTCAGCTCGGCGGTGTTGACCGCTTCGGCGCCCAGCTTGGCTTCGGTCACCCCGAGGTTCTTCAGCTGAGCGGTGTTCACCGCTTCGGCGCCCAGCTTGGCTTCGGTCACCGCTTCGTTTTTGAGCTTCGCCGTCGAGACCGCTTCTGCGCCGAGCTTGCCTGCCGTCACCGCTTCAGAGGCCAGCTTGCCTTCGGTGACGGCTTCGGAGCCGAGCTTGGCCGTCGTGACCGCTTCGGCGGCCAGCTTGCCTTCGGTGATGGCTTCAGAGCCGAGCTTGGCCGCCGTGACCGCGCCCGCGGCGAGCTGCGTCGCGGTGATCGTTTCTTTGACGATCTTCGTAGCGGAGACCGCTTCGTTCTTCAGCTTGGCTTCGGTGACGGCTTCGGCGGCGAGCTTGATTGCACTCACCCCGAGGCTCTTCGGCTGAGCGGTGTTCACCGCTTCGGGGGCCAGCTTGGCTTCCGTCACCGCTTCGTTTTTGAGCTTCGCCGTCAGGACCGCTTCGGAGCCCAGCCTGGCAGCGGTCACCGCTTCGTTCTTGAGCTTGGCCGCCGAGACCGCTTCGGCGCCCAACTTGGCTTCGCTGACGGCTTCGGAGGCGAGCTTGGCCGTCGTGACCGCTTCGGCGCCCAGCTTGCCTTCGGTGACAGCTTCAGAGCCGAGCTTGGCCGCCGTGACGGCGCCCGCGGCGAGCTGCGTCGCGGTGATCGTTTCTTTCGCAATCTTCGAGGCGGAGACCGCTTCGTTCTTCAGCTTGGCTTCCGTGACCGCTTCGGCGGCGAGCTTGCCTGCGGTCACCGCTTCGCTCTTCAGCTTGGCTTCCGAGACGGCTTCGGGGGCGAGCTTGGCTTCGGTCACCGCTTCGTTTTTGAGCTTCGCCGACGAGACGGCTTCGAGGCCGAGCTTGCCTTCGGTCACCGCTTCGCTCTTGAGCTTGGCGGACGCCACCGCTTCGACCCCCAGCTTGCCTTCGGTCACCGCTTCAGAGCCGAGCTTGGCCGCGGAGACCGCTTCGGCGCCCAGCTTGGCTTCGGTGACGGCTTCAGTCGCGAGCTTGGCCGCCGTGACCGCGCCGCCGGCGAGCTGAAACGCGGTGATCGTTTCTTTCGCGATCTTCGACGCCGAGACAGCTTCGTTCTTCAGCTTGGCTTCCGCGACGGCTTCGGGGGCGAGCTTGCCTTCGGTCACCGCTTCGCTCTTCAGCTGAGCAGTGTTCACCGCTTCGAAGCCCAGCTTGGCTTCGGTCACCGCTTCGTTTTTGAGCTTCGCCGTCGAGAGCGCTTCGGAGCTCAGCTTGGCGGCGGTCACCGATTCGTTCTTGAGCTTGGTCGTCGAGACCGCTTCGGCGCCCAGCTTGCCTTCGGTCACCGCTTCGTTCTTGAGCTTGGCCGTCGTGACCGCTTCGGAGCCCAGCTTGCCTTCGGTGACAGCTTCGGAGCCGAGCTTGGCCGCCGTGACGGCGCCCGCAGCGAGCTGCGTCGCGGTGATCGTTTCTTTCGCGATCTTCGACGCGGAGACCGCTTCGCTCTTCAGCTTTGCTTCCGAGATGGCTTCGGAGCGGATCTGCCCTTCGGAGACCTGCTCCTTGGACCATTCGATGGCCGTCGTGCCCAGCGTGAACGGTCCAGCGTCAGACACATACCAGACCGACTGTTCGTTGACGGTGCCTTTTTCGACGAACACGACGGAGCCGGGGAACTGTTCGGGCGAGTTCAGGTCGCTCACGCGAGTCAGCACCCAGGCTTCCGTACCTGCTTTGCCTTCTTTCGTGACCGAGTAGACGCCGTTGTGGGATGCGGCGGCCTCGTTCTTGACCAAGATCCTTTCGCCGACTTTGGGCGACGCGCCGTTGACCGACAGCACTACCTGGGCTTCGCTGGTGAGCGTGCCCGCGGCGTTGTTGTAGATGTTTTTCGCAAGCGCTTCGTTGGTCGCGAACTGCGCGTTGGGGTGGGCGAATTTGGCGCCTTCTTTGCCTTCCACGCCCTGAGCCCCTTTGGCGCCTTCTTTGCCTTCCACGCCCTGAGCCCCTTTGGCGCCTTCTTTGCCTTCCACGCCCTGAGCCCCTTTGGCGCCTTCTTTGCCTTCCACGCCCTGAGCCCCTTTGGCGCCTTCTTTGCCTTCCACGCCCTGCGCGCCTTTGGCGCCTTCTTTGCCTTCGGGGCCGGTTTTGCCTTCGACGCCCTGAGCCCCTTTGGCGCCTTCTTTGCCTTCCAGTCCCTGGGGACCGGCCGGGCCCTGCGGTCCTTCTTTGCCTTCGGCGCCGGCGGCACCCACTTTGCCTTCCAGTCCCTGGGGACCGGCCGGACCCTGCGGTCCTTCTTTGCCTTCAGCGCCGGCGGCACCCACTTTGCCTTCGACACCCTGCGCACCGGTCGCGCCCTGTTTGCCTTCTACGCCCTGAGCACCCTGTTTGCCTTCGACACCCTGCGCACCCACGGCGCCTTCTTTGCCTTGCGGGCCGGCAGCGCCCGTTTCGCCTTTGACGCCCTGCAGGCCTTCTTTGCCAGGCGTACCGGCCACGCCGGTGGCGCCCGCTTTGCCTTCAACGCCGGCCGCGCCGTTGGCGCCCTTTTCGCCCTGCGGTCCCTGCGCGCCGGTCGCGCCTGCAGGTCCCTGTGAACCTTCCTTGCCGGGCGGACCGCTGGGTCCTGTGGCCCCGCGTGGTCCTCTCAGAGCACCTTTTTTCTTCGCCGCCTTGCTGCTCGCCGCGCCGGCCCGTCGCGTTCGGACGGCGGGGACGCGGTGGTTGCTGCTCGTGAGCAGAAGCGCGTCGGCGCCGGCAGTGTCGGGAGCAAACAAATCACGACCGGCGAGCAGCGCTCCAGCGCCTCCGACGGCGAGGACCACCACCATCGTGATCGTGAGTAGGCGACGGGAGATCGAGCGCGACATGGCGGAGATGTCAGCTTTTCTTGGTTTCAGCCGAGCGGCTGTCGAGGCGATGGTGGTGAGTGCAAAGAAATAGGCGCCCTCCACGTCAGGCCTGACCGTAGGCGCCTCGCTGTCCGATTCGGGATCAGCTCACCGTTTCCTTCGGCGAATGCCGTACCGACGCCGAGCGGTGCAGGATCCTGTGCAGCACTGGGGCCATACGGAACACCGGCCATGTCGAGCAACTTGAAGCGTTCGCCGAAATGACACCGAAAAGCGGCAGCACGGCCTGACAGTCATATGCGAAACCCAACCGACTACTACTAGAGCTTCGCCTTGACCGCCGAAGAGCGGCGACTCGATAGCTCGGCGAAGCCTGCGCGAGGGAGCATGAGCACCCCCGTGGCGATGCTGGCCCCGCCTCGCCGTCGTCAGACGGGGATAAGCTGCCCCGCAGGTTATGGCTGAGCTGCTGTCGGCGGAGGCGGTGCGGGTTGGCGCTGTGCGTGGACGTTACTTCCGCGAGAACTTCGCCCAGGGCGGCATCGACCTGGTGCAGATCGTTCCCGAGCTCGTGACCAACGCGGATGCCGCGATCGCCGCCGGCGGTCGCTCATGCGGGCGGATCGAGGTGCGATTCGGCGCGCCGGACTCGGCGTTCCTCGCGGCCTGGCGTGCACAGATGCGCGCACTGCGGGTCCCGGCGCTGCGCTCCTGGCGCTTCGAGGTGAGCTGCGCAGACGACGGCGTCGGCGTGAACGCCGCGGCGGTTGACCGACGGCTCGGCGCGCTCGGCGAGCTGCCCGAGCAGGGCGGCCAGCGCGGCCTGTTCGGTCGTGGCCTTCGCGACGTGTGGCTCGCTCAGGGAGCAGGCCGCATCGAAGGCGTGCGAGACGGACGGACGGTGGAGTCGTGGTTCTTCCCCGCGGCGGGCGACGATCCATACGCGTATCTCCATGTCCGAGACCACCCGGTGTCGGGCGAGCGCTCGCGCACGCGCGTGACGGTGCCGCTCGCGCTGGAGCGACTGCCTGCAGACGGCCGCCTGCGGACGCTCGTATCGCAGCTCGTACAGATCAGGCCGGTTCTGGAAGATCCCGAGCGCGAGCTGTGGCTCGAGCTTCCCTCGGGCACCGTCGAGATCGTGCGTCTCCCGGTCGCAGAGCCAGACCACGAGCGCGCGGTGCTGTTCGATGGCGAGGTCGAGGTGAGCCGCGGCGTCAGCGCGCACGTGACCGTGCGCCGCAGCGCGAGGCCGCTCCCGCCAGGCACCTCGCGTGCAACCCGCCTCGGCGGCCTGGTCGTACGCTCCGGCCGCGCCGCGCACGAGTCCACGTACGCGGGACTCGAGGGCCTGCCCGGCACCAGACACCTGTACGGCGATGTCAGGTGCGATGCGCTCGAGGAGCTCCAGCGCGCCGCGCTCGACCGCCCCAGACCGCAGGTCGTCGTGAAGGTCGATCGCAGTGGGCTCAACGAGAACCATCCGGTCGTCAAGGCGTTGTATGGCGCGATCGATCGCGTGCTGCGACCGATCGTCGCCGAGGAGGAGCGCCGCGCGGGCGCTCATCTCGTGCGCGCCGGAGGGGCGCTTCGCGCGCGCGACCAGGTTGGCCTGCGCGCCCTCAACGACGCGCTCAAGAATGCGTTCGACACTCCCGGCAAGGCGGGGTTCGAGGCCGGCGAGCAGCCCTCGGACACGGCGCCGGCGGTGGACGACGGCGAGACCGCCGAGACGCGCGCCGGTCTGCCAGCCGGCCCCGGCGGCGACGCGCCGGCAGCCGAGAAGGCGCCGCTGCGCTTCAAGCAGGCGCTCGTACGGCTGCACCCGGGCGAGCGACGCGGCGTCTCGCTCCTCGCCGACCCGGACCGGATCGCCCCAGGCACGGTCGTGCACGTGGCGGTTGACCAGGGCCTGGGGGTTAATCTGTGGTCCGACGCCGTCCCCGAGCCTAACCGCAGCGGCTGGTCGCGCATCGACGCGAACCTGCGATGCCGCATCTCGGCCGAGCCGGGCGCTCGCCTCAGCGTGCTCGCCGAGGCCGGCGGCCACACCGCCGAGCTGGTCGCGCTGGTGGTACACCATCGCGCGACGGGCTGGGTTCGCGAGATCGCCCGCAAGGACGAGGACGCCGAGATCGAGGCGCACTTCGACCCCGAAACGGGCGTCGTCACCGTGTACGAGGGGCGACGAGAGTTCAAGGCCCTGGAGAAAGCCGCGCGTCGTTCAGGGCTGCCGGCGGCGCGGGTGCGCGAATACCTCCCGTACCGAATGCTCGAGGTCGAGGTGGCAGCGAACACTCTCTACATGTGGGCCGCCGAGGAGATCCTCGCGCGCCGCCTCGCCGAAGAGCGGCCCGCGGACCCCGGGGACTACGCGGCCGCGGTTCGCCGCGAGGCGCAGGCGCTGCGATACCGCGCGCACGACAAGCTCATGCGTGCGTTCCTCGATGACGCCGTCTACGACGGCCGCGTGCGCGTCGAAGCCGAGAGCCCTCCCCGGGCCGCCCAGCAGACGCTGCTCGCAGACTGAGCCTCCTCGCCCGCGTCATGCGGCGAGCTCCTCGAGCCCGAGCTCTTCGCGGATCCATGCAACATCCGCGAAGGGCTCGCCGCCGCGGCGAGCGCGCTCCGATCTGTTCTCAAGACCGCGGACGAGGCTGACGAGGTCGGCTCGGTGCTCGCCGGCGGCGGCGTGCCGCGGCGTGCGGCCACCGAGCTGAGGATGCGGCTCGTCCAGCCATCTGCGCATGTGCTCGGTCATGAATCGCGCCACAATGCGACGCTCTTCGGCCGGCGGCAGGCCAGAGGACGAGCGCCTGCTGGCGCGGGACGGCGCCTCTCGATATTGCTCGGCGAGCAGCGGCTCGATCGAAGCGACCTCGCGGCGGGAGAGCTCGACGAGCTGATCGAAGTCCGAGGCGACGATGTCGATCGCGTGGTCGAGCCGCTCTTCGGACATCGCCTCGACCGACAGATGTTCTCCCTCGAGTCTGAGGGTGGCCACCGAAATCGTGTCGAGGTCGCCCGCCGAAGCCTCGACCACGATCGCGCCTTCAGGCAGCGGCGGGCGCTCCGCTACGAGTCGGTCACGCGGGGCCGTGATGTCCATCTCGAGCGGGTCATGTGGCGCGAGCCTCCCGAGGAGCCGAAAACGCTCGCGCGCCCTGCGAATGTCTCGCACGCTCCAGGTCGCAGAACCCTGGACGATGGGGTCGCCCTCGACGGTGAAGAAGCTCGGCTCGACATCCCAACGCGGCGGCCAGTACCGCATCAGCTCGAGCGCATGGGCACGAAAGACCTCGGCCGCGCGATCGCGCATGCTCGAGACGCTGTCGCCGGCGAGACGTTCGAGCTCGGCAATCAGGCCCGGCTCATCCGCGGGTTCGAGCACGCGAGCCGGCCCCCACAGGGTCGGCGGATCGCCATCCATGACCCGACCGATGAGCGTGTCCCAACGAACCGCGTCGCGGGACACGTTCTCGCTGCGCACCTCGACGCGCTCGCCGCTGACGACGTCCTCCAGCAGCAGCGAGACCCTCGGCTCGACGGCGAGCACGCGGTGGATGCGCAGGCGGGCCGCGGCGATTCGCGAGGCTACAGCGCGCTCGTCGGCGGGAAGCTCCGAGCGCGCCGCGTACCGTTCGGCTGGCGTTCCCCCACCGCGAAGCTCGCGATCGTTGTGGAACCAGGTGGCGAATATCTGCACGTCGGCGTCGTCCATGACGCGCTCGCGTCCCGCGAACTGCTCGAGCGCGGCGCCGATCTCGTCCTTCAGCTCCCGGGAGGCCCAGTCCTGAATCCGCCGCCCCACTTCGTCGTCGAGCTGTGACGCTCGCTTGGCGAGCTTGGCGGCGGCAAGGCAACAGCGCTTGTACTTGAGTCCGCTCCCGCACGGGCAGGCGGAGTTTCTCGAGACGCTCATGGGATCGAAGGTAGCCGTGGGCTCGGACGCAAAAGCGATGGGCCCGCCGGCACGACGTAATGGTCTCCAACCCGAGCGTCACCGCCGCGAGATCCTCGAGCAACTCGCGGTCGCTCTTGCCCGGCGAGCGCTCGCGCAGCCGCACCAACAGATCGCTGTCGATCTCGACCGTGGTCGTAGCCATCGCCCCAAGGCTGCCGGCTGCGACGAACCCCGCCGCTCGAGCCAGGCTCGATCGACCAGAGCACTACTTCGAGGATCCAAAGCGACAGAAACTGATTCCTCCGCCACAGCGGGTCGTGCGTGCCGGCGCCCGTCATACATCCCGTGCACGGCGTTCGTAGCGCACCAGCAGCTCTGAAGGACGCACGCCGAGGGCACCCGCGACCCGCAGCAGGTTGGCGAAGCTGAGGTTGCGCTCGCCGCGCTCGATGCCACCGACGTAGGTGCGGTGCATGCCGCAGCGATCGGCGAACGCCTCCTGGGAGAAGCCGGCGGTGAGACGCAGCTCCCTTATCGCCTGGCCGAGCGCAACGTGGTCTGGAGATCTCTCTTCCACCGCGCACCGACACTGTCATGCCGCCGCCGATGAGTCTACAGACAATGGGTAGCATGAGCGTTGTTCCAGCACGCCGGCGGGTCCAGTTATCCCAGATTTCATGCGATAATCGATGGATGAGCAACCCTACGCCGGAGAGCCTGAAATGATACTTATAGTGTGCTACGGTGTCGCCATGACGATGCTCGTAGGAGAAGCGCTCAACCGCCGGGCCGACCTGCAGAAGCGGATCGCCCAGCTGCAAGACCGCCTGCGCACCTGCGTCGTGGCTCAGGAGGGCGAGGAGCCGCCTGAGGATCCGGGCACGCTGATGGGGGAGATCGATCAGCTGTGTACGGAGCTGGAGGGGCTGATTGCGAAGATCAACCACGCGAACGCCTCGGCGAAGCTTGCTGACGGAGGAACCGTGACCGACGCTCTCGCGCGCCGCGACGTGATCGCGCTGCGCCAAGGCGCCCTGCGTATCGCGATCAAGGCGGCCACCGGCGCAGGCCAAGCGCTGGGCGGAGGGTTCTCGCGGTACAGCCGCTCGGAGATCCGCACGGTGCGCCATGTGCGCGTGAGCGAGCTGCAGGACCAGCTCGACGCGCTGGCCAAGAAGCGCCGCGAGCTGGACAACCGCGTGCAGGAGCACAACTGGCAGACCGCACTGGCGGAGTGAGGACGTGAGTCGAGAGCAGGCGAGGAGGCTGAGAGCAAGCAGTCGGTAGCCGGATAAGGGCGAGCGCCAAGGCCAGCGGCCGGCCAAAAGCCGCAGATACCGAAATCCCTGGCAAGGAGCGCTCGGGCAGGCGCAACGGGTGAATCCCAAGCACCGTCAGCCCAGCATCGCGCACCGCGCACCTGGCAACGGGCATCGAGCACAACCAGGCGCTGACTTACCGGCGAGGGTGGGTAAGGGGACTGTGTTCAGGAGGGGCCGGTCCGACATCCAGCAACGGGCGGTCAAACGAGAACGACGACCGGGGCCCCGCTCTGGATGAGCGCGCTCAACTCGAGCACGCTCAAAGGCGACAATCTCCAAGATTTGCACCCCGCTCTGCGACCGTCGCGCGACGCTCGCCGTCCGCCCAGCCCGAGATGCGCCGCGTGGGGCCATCGGAGCCCGTTCAGCAACCCGGTATATCTAAACGTGTATATTGTGTGCGTGGACCCCATGACCCTGATCCGGACCGCGCGAGACGCCGCAGGCATCACGCAGGTCGAGCTCGCCGCGCGAGCTGGCACGACGCAGCCTGCCGTGGCCGCGTATGAGTCGGGCGCCAGGAGACCGAATCTCGGGACGCTCTCGCGGCTGCTCGACGGCTGCGAGCACGACGTGGAGGTGCTCGCGCGCCCACGCGTGCGGCGGGGTGCCGCATCGCTCGCTGAACTCTCCCCCACGATCTCGGAAGACGTGTTCGGCGGCCGGGAGAGCGACGCGGTACGGCTGCTGTTCGGGTTCGCCGACGACTTCCGCGGCTCCTCGCGGCCCGGACGAATTGCGCTGATCGCCGAGGAGCCGCCGCCGACTGGCGACGCGCGATTCGATGCTGCCCTCGCCGGGAGCGCCGAGTTCTTCGCCGCCGAGGCCGGAATCGCTGCGCCGGTATGGGTTAACGGCCCCGGGCGCTTCGTGGAGCCTTGGTGGTTCGTCGCGAGCAGGCCGGCGTTCGATGCGTACACCCTCGCCAACACCCCGGCACTGTTCGCCCGCCATGGCGTGTTTATGGCGCGGGAGGTGTTCGACCGTGCCTGAGCGTGAATTCACAAAGGCACGGATTCTGCACGCGCTCCAGGCCCTCGGCGAGGAGTTGACCCGCGAGGGGGTGCGAGCGCAGATGTTCATCGTCGGCGGAGCGGCGATGGCGCTCGCGTACTCGACCAGGCGCGTCACGAAGGATATTGACGCGGTCTTCGAGCCGAAGCAGACCGTCTACGCGGCCGCCGCCAAAGTGGCCGAGGAACTTGGGCTGCCCGAGGACTGGCTGAATGACGCGGTGAAGGGCTTCATGCCGGGCCCGGACGATGCGCCTCGCCCCGTCCCCGCGATCGAGGGCATCGAGGTGACCACGGCGTCGCCCCGGTACCTGCTCGCGATGAAGCTGATGGCGATGCGTTTCGGAGAGGACGACGAGGACATCGAGATCCTCTTGCGCGAGTGCGACATCCACAGCGCCGAGGAGGCGCTGGATGTGCTCAAACAGCTGTATCCGGCGAAGGAGCCGCCGGCGAAGACGCGGTTCTTTTTGGAGGAGCTGCTCGGGAGCTGACCCTCTGGCCACTGGCCGATGCGCTCACCACCGGCAAGGAGAGCATCTCGAGCGACCACCGATAAGCCGGGCGCCGTAACAACGAGTACGGAGGGTGGACTCATCCCCCCGCGATCGCGGCCATCGCCGCGTTGCGCCCCGGGATCCCGCTGATCCCTCCGCCCCGCCGGGCGCCGGCGCCACAGAGCAGCACGGCGGGCTCCGCGGTCGCCACTCCCCAACTGCCGACCTCCTCCTCCGAGCAGGCGAACGGCCACGAGAGGTCCCGATGAAAGATGTGGCCTCCCGGCATCCGCAGCTCCTCCTGCAGATCCAGCGGGGTGCGGATCTCCAGGCACGGTCCTCCCTCGGGCTGCGCCAGCAGGCAGTCCTCGATCGGCTCGGCGAGGACGCTGTGCAGCGAACGCAGGATTCCCTGAAACGCCGTCTCCCGCGCGCCCTCCGGGTCTGCGGCGAAGATCCGCGCGGGCGTGTGCAGGGCGAACACGGTGAGCGTGTGCACGCCTGCGGCGCGCAGCTCCGGACCGAGGATGCTCGAATCGGTGAGCGAATGGCAGTAGGCCTCGCAGGGAACCTGGTTGGGAACCACGCCAGTGGCGGCCTGCCGATGCGCGAGACCCAGCTGGGAGGCGAGCTCGTTGACGTGGAAGGTGCCGGCGAATGCCCGCTCGGGCTCCATGTGGGGATCCTTCAGCCGCGGCAGGCGGCGGAGCAGCATGTTGAGCTTGACCTGGGCGCCCTCGGGTGGCTCCTCCCCCGCCGGGCTCTGGCCGAGCAGACGCTCCAGCTCCCGTGGAGCGGCATTGACGAGCACGCGGCGCGCAGCCACGACGTGCTCACTTTCACCGAAGCGGTAGCGCACCCCCGCCCCATCGCCGGCAGGCTCGATCGCGAGCACCTCGCTATCGGTCAGCAGCTCGGCGCCGGCCGCGGAGGCGGCGCGCGCGAGCTCCGCGACGATCGTGCCCATGCCCCCGACCGGCACCTCCCAGTCGCCACTGCCACGCCCGATCACGTGGTAGAGAAAGCATCGGTTCTGTCGCAGATCCTCCCCCTCGGCACGGGCGAACGTGCCGATGAGGGCATCGGTGAGCGCCACCCCCGCCACGAGGTCGTCGTCGAACGCCTCAGCAAGCGCCTCGCCTAGCGGCCGCTCGAAGATGGCCTCCCAGGCGCGATCATCACCGACCAGCGCGCGCAGCTGCGCCCGTGAGCGCAACGGCTCAGTGAGCGTCGGGAAGACGGCCTGGGCGATGCGGCGCGTCATCGCCCGAAAGCGCTCCCAGCCCGCGTGATCGCGTTCGCCGCCGGTTATCTCACAGAAGGATCGCCGCGCCCCGCGCGGATCGCCATCGTCCACGAGCAGCCCGCGCTTGCCCTCGACCCGCGGGTCGGGCGTGTAGGAGGAGACCGTCCGGGGGCGGAGCCGCACAGGCAGCCCAAGCTCACGCACGATCAGCTCCGGCAGGAGGCTGACGAGATAGGAGTAGCGCGACAGCCTCGCGGGCACACCGGGAAAGATCTCCTCCGAGATCGCAGCCCCGCCGAGCGAGGAGCGGCGCTCGAGTAGCAGGCAGGAGCGGCCGGCACGGGCCAGGTAGGCCGCGGCCACCAGGCCATTGTGCCCGCCGCCGACGATGACGGCGTCATAGCTGCCGCGCCGAGCGGTCATCCGCGTGCGAGTATCGCAGCGCCGGCTCAGAAGACCAGCTGCTAGCACGCCGCCGTCCCTGCGGCCCAGTCGCGTCATCTGACCGTCATGAGGGCCACCCGTAAAGCGCGTACGAGCCTCACCAGCCTATCGCCTCTCTGATCGCCGGTTCTTGACTGGGACGTACGATGTCCGTACAATAACCCCCCATGCGTACCAAGCGACTGGAGCTTCGTTTGACCGATGACGAGCGGCAACTCGACAGTGTCGCGGCAACAGCCGTGGGCGAGACGCTGAGCGACTTCTTTCGCCGGGCGGCAAGCGCACGCGCCCATGAGGTCCTCGCCGATCAACAGCGGATCGCGCTCAACGAGGAAGAGGCCGCGCGCTTCCTGGACGCGCTGGACGCCGTTGATCAGGACACTGTCGCGCGCCTGCGCGAACTGCGCGAGCGCGCGTGACACCCGGCTTCGGCGGCACCGAACGCTACGACGCCACCCGCCACGACGTCACGGGCTTTAGCTGCGGCAACGAGCCACTCGACCGGTGGCTCGTGCGACACGCAGGGCAGAACCAGCGTCGAGACGCGGCGCGCACGTTCGTTGCCACCAAGGACCAGCGCGTGTACGGCTATTACACGCTCCTCGCCGGGGAGCTCGACCATCACGAAGCGACACCCGAGACCAGCAAAGGACTCTCGCAGCACTTTCCGATTCCGGTCGCGATCCTCGCCCGTCTAGCCGTCGATGTCGACCAGCAGGGCCAAAGGATCGGCGCGGCCCTTCTCAACGACGCGCTCGTGCGCGTGGTTCGCGCATCTGAGCAGGTCGCTGTTCGCGCCGTGGTCGTTCATGCCGTCGATGAGAGGGCAGCAAGGTTCTACGAACGCTTCGGCTTCCGGGCGCTCGGACTGGCTCCACACACACTGATGACGCCGCTCGGGACACTTCGTGCTGCTGGGTACGACCAATAGGCACAAGCTCGGAGTAAGCGAAAGTCCGCCGAGCGCACGCCGAGTTGACTGCGGATCGTCTTTATGAAGAGAAGCACCGAGCGATCAGTGATCGGCACTCCCGCTCGGCCGCGGGTCGGCAAGCGCGGGTGACCTTCCCGCGGTGGTCGAATGACGGCGGCGTGATTGCGCGCGGATGCCGCTCATCACCCGGCCTTCGAGCGCGCGCCGCTCGCGACCTGAGCCCCAGCTCTCCGCGCGCGGTGGGGCCGGTTGGAGCTCTGCTCGCGAGGAATCCGCTCCGGCGTCGGCGCTGACCGGTTCCACGTTGACGGTGATCTCGATGCCCGCGAGCGCACGCGAGACGGTGCAGTTCGCGGCGGCGTCCTCGACGATGCGCTCGAAGTCGGACTGGAACATGTCACGCATTGATGGCTTGTCCTGCAGGGTCACTTGGCCCTCGAGGTCGCTGCGTGTGATCGTCCATCCGCCGCCTCGGTGATCGAGGTGCAGCTCGGCGCGTGCGCGGATGACGTGTGCGCGACGGTCCGCACGGGAGAACGCAGCCTGGAGCGCCATCGCGAAGGAGGCCGCGTGTGCGGCGGCGAGGAGCTCCTCCGCGTTCGTGCCCGCGCCTTCCTGCAACCAGGCCGGCGCGTATGCAAGCCCCAGGTGCTCCCCTCCGATGCTCACCTCGCCCCGTCCGTTGGCCAGCTCGCCGGTCCACTCGGCATGTGCGATGCGGCGTGCCATCGTCCTCACCTCCGTCGATCGAGTTTTGTCATCTTCCAGTTCGCTGCTGAAGGTCGTCCACGAACGAGCTGAGCGTCTCTGTCGCGGCTGATAGTGCTTGCAGCTCTTGATCTGAGAGCTCCTGCAAGTCGGTTCGCATTGCCTGAAGGAACTGCGCACGGAACCTCTGTTGCGCCGCGCCTCCCGCCTCGGTGAGGCTGACGAGCACCACGCGTCCGTCGTCCGGCAGTCCTTCGCGTTTGACCCAGCCCTTCTCCTGCAGGCGCTTGACGAGCAGCGTCATCGTGGGCTGGGCGATTCCCTCGAGCTCGGTGAGTTCTGTGATCCTGCGCGGCCCGTCGGTGAGGATGCTCAGGACCTCCATTTCGGTGCGGGAGATCTCACTGCTGCGCACCTGCCTGACGAGCAGCCGCACAAGGACAGCGGCGCGCGGTGCCAGGTGCTCAGCAACGTAATCGAGCTGCTCTTCGCGCTCGGTCTCTCTGGCGATACTCGTAGTAGGCATATTGTACACTATATAGTTATCTGCTATATATGTCAAGGCAGGACTACAGCTCCCCCTCAGGAAAGGAGCGGACCATGTTCCAGAACATCCTGGTCGCCATCGACGGCTCACCGGACGCCGATCAGGCGCTCACACAGGCAATCGACCTGGCCGAGTCAGAGCGCGCCCGTTTGACGATCTTCAGCGCCGTCGTGACGCCTCCCACCGCCGCATACATCGGCGGCGGCGGTACTGTGGCGGCGGCGTTCGCCCGTGACGCGGAGACCGAGACCGAGAAGGTGCTGCGAGCAGCCGTTGAGCGGGTCCCCGACCGGGTATCGGTCAGCACGGTGCTGAGCGGCGAGCCGGTGAGGCTCGCGCTGATCCACCAGATCGCCACCGGACACCACGACCTCGTCGTGATGGGCTCCCGTGGACGCGGTGCGGTGCGCTCAGTGCTGCTCGGCAGCGTGAGCCACTACGTGTTGAACCACAGCGCCGTCCCCGTTCTGATCGTGCACGCCGAGCGAGAGCGAGTGCTCGAATCCTCCACCTGTGTCTCGCGCGATCGAGCGGCAACGGATCGGAGGCCTGTACATGCCGGGGCGTGATGCAGAGCCTCAAAGTCCCCCGTCGGCTGCTGTGGACGAGGGCGCAGCTGGAGCGCTCCTCGGAGAGACGGTCCCGCGGCTGAGAGAGATACTCGACCCGGCAGAGCAGACCGCCCGGGCCATGCTCGAGGCCGAGGAAGCACTCCGGCTCGTCCGCCGGCGCTTCGAGCAGACCGAGGATCCGGAGCTACAGGCAGAGCTCGCAGCCGAGGCGCTCATCCACGTCGAACGCCAGACTGCAGCTCACAAGCGAGCAGCGTAGACACCTGGATAGCACCGAAGCAAAGCTGTGGGCCAGACAGAACCGCCTCGAGGGGTTTCTCATACACGCGCGCGGAAGTGCATGGTGGCACGCGCGTCGCAACACGGGGCGCACGGAAGGCCGTGGTGACTGAGGGGGCTGACACGACGTTCACCATCGGCCGGCAAACCTTCGGGTTATGGCCACGACGAGGGGGATTCATCCGGGTGCGCCATCGCCTCCTAGAGCCGTTCCTCGCGTTCCTGGATGCCCCGTTTCTACTCACATTAGACCCCACTTAGACCCCGCGCCCGGCTCCGCAGCCGTCCCCACAAACAGGAAAACCCGAAAACCCGTACGCGGTCAGTGGTAGGGGGACATAACTCTGCTTCGTCGAATCCTGGGGTGTGGAGCGCGCGGAGGCTGAGGCGATCTATGACGCGGGGCGTGAGGCTGTAGTTGAGGTGTTGCTGGCGATGGACCGCCGGATTCAGCAGCTCGAAGCGCGGGTAGAGAAGCTGGAGCGCGAGCTTGCCAGGAGTTCCCGTAACTCTTCGCTGCCGCCGAGCTCGGATCCGCCGGGCGCGTCACGGCCACAACGAGGAAAGGATCGCTCGGGGCGAGCACGGGGCGCCCAGCCGGGGCATGAGGGCCACGGCCGTGAGCTGTTGCCGGTATCGGCGGTAGATGAGGTCGTCGAGCACTGGCCTGAGCGCTGTGAGTGCGGCCACGTCTTCGCAGCGGTGGATCTGCTCGGTGTGGGTGAGCCGGTGCGCCATCAGATCGAAGAGCTACCGGTCATCTCAGCTCGGGTGATCGAGCATCGCTGCCCACGCGTGCGCTGCCCCGGCTGTGGTGAGCGGACACGGGCACGGCTGCCCGCCGATATCGCCGGCAGCGCGTTCGGCCCGCGCTTGCAGGCGGCCGTGGCGGTGCTCTCGCTACGCAACCGCGTCAGCCGCCGTGATGTCGTGGAGCTCGGCGAAGAGCTGTTTGGTGTGCGCCTTTGCGCCGGCACGGTCGAGGCGATCCTCCAGCGCGCCGGCCAGGCGCTGGCGGACCCCTACCTGGAGCTTGGAGAGCGCGTGCGCGCCAGCGAGAGCCTGAACATGGAGGAGACCGGCTGGCGCACCGCCGGGCAGCGCCGCGCGCTGTGGGGCATGTTCACCGATCGCCACGCCTTCTTTGCGCTCGCCCCAGACCGACACGAGGATCACGCCAAGCGGCTGCTCGCGGGCCACGCGGGGATCGTGATCTCCGACCGCTGGTGGGCCTACGCGCACCTGCCCCTGGCGCGCCGCCAGCTCTGCTGGTCGCACCTGCGGCGCGATTTCACAGCGCACGCCGAAGGGCTCGCCACCGAGAAGCAGTTCGGTGAGCACGGCCTTGAGCTGTGCGAGCGCGTGTTCTGGGCGTGGGAGATCTTCCAGCACACCGATGACCGCTCGGAGCTGAAGCGCACGATCCGCCAGTTGCAACGCCAATATGAGCCGATCATTCGCGGGTACGCGACAAAACGGGCGTGCAACCGGCACTGCCGCGGCATCGTACGCAACCTCCCGAAGGCCTGGCCCGCGCTATGGACCTTCGCTGCTCACGACGGCGTGCAGCCGACCAACAACCACGCCGAGCGCTCCCTCCGCGGCGCCGTCATCTACCGCAAGCTCTCCCTCGGCAGCCAATCCGAGCAAGGCGAACGACGCATCGAGCGGCTGCTCTCAGCCTCAATCACCTGCCGCCTACAACACCACTCCCTGTTCGCCTATCTCACCGAACTGCTCGCCACCCACGCCCGCGGCGAACCGCTCCCATCCCTCGCCTAAAGCGCAGAGACTGAACGCTTACGAAAACCCCCCGATTTCCAGGGAGTTCTCGCATAGCGGGGGCGGGGACTGAACACCGATCAGCGACCGGGGTCGCTTACCGCATCCTCGAGCGCGTTCCGATCGATCAGATGCCAGCGCGCACCCGCACCGGTGCCGTGGGAGCTGATACGCCCGGCGTCGCGTAGCTCGTTGAGCACCAGCCGCACCGTGGCCGAGCTTATTCCTGGCAGCGCACGATGGATGTCGCGGGTGCGGAATTCCGCAGGCGCATGATGCAAGATGCGCTCACGAACGCGGTCTTGCTTGGAGCCCGTGCCGGTCGCACCTGCCACGACGCGTTGCTCGAAGTCATCGTACGCACCTTCGAGGATACGCACTAGGAAGGTCGTCCACGGCCAGATCGTGTGTTGCCCCTCATGCCAGCCGCGTTGCGATTCGTACAGGCTCTGGTAGTAGGCGTTCTTGGCTTCGAAGATGCGCTGCTCGACGCTGACATAGCGAGCGACGCCATAGCCGGCCGCAAGTAGCTCATAGGTCGTGACGAGCCGTGCCAATCGCCCATTCCCGTCGGCAACCGGGTGGATCGCAAGCAGGTTGACGATCAGGGCACCTATCAAGACCAGAGGATGGGTGCGCGCCTCTCGCTTCGCCGCTCCGTAGCGGTCCAGAAGCTCGGTTAGCAGCGTTGGCGTCTCGTGCTCGTCCGGCGGGGTGAACACGACCTCGCGCCGGCCCCTCTCGTAGGAGACGATCAGATTTTGGTCGCTCTTGAGATGCCCGCCCCGCCCATCGACATATTGGAACAACAGACGATGCAGGTGCAGCACGAACGGAACGGCCAGAGGCTCGTAATGCTCCAGGCGCATGACGTAGTCGATCGCGTCGCGGTAACCGGCGAACTCCTTCTCGTTGCGGTTGCGAAAACGCGGGCTGCCCTCGGCTATCCGTAGCGCGCGGTCCTTCGCCACTGTCACGTTCTCGATCGCGTTTGAGGCTGTGATCGAGGCGACGCGGGCGTTCTCCGAGAGCGTCCGCAGGAGCTCCGGGAGCTGATCCGCAAAGAGGCGTTCTTGGCCCTTGCCAGTGTCGATGCGCGACAGCTCTGCGCCCAGCTCTCGTGGCTGGCCGCCGAAGGTGTCCTCTAGGTCGATGAAGCTCCGCATAGTGCTAATGATCGCAGAATAATGCTAAGAGCCGGCTCGGTTAGCATTATTTTCGCTGCATTGGCACCATCCGCATCTGTCCTCGAAGCACGCTGCACTGATCACCGCACGTGGCAGCCACGCATCGCGCTCAGCGCAAGATCGTGCGGGCGTTATGTCCACCGAAGCAGAGCACTTGCCAACCTTGGAGTCCGAGCAGACGGCGAAGCAACGCATCGGCGTCTCCCGCGCCGCAACACCTGAGCTCGATGCCCTCCCGACCCGACTACGACTGCTCCTGGGCCGAGCCAGGGGATATGCTCGCGCTGATGCCCATATCGACGCCGCTAGATCTGAAATCTTGTCATTTGCTCGAAGGCCTCCCAAGGCTTTCCCTATGGCCGGAGTCGGGGCACAAGCCATGAGCACAGACTTCTTTCAACATCCGATCCTTAACTCGCCCTATAAGGGCCTATCCCGGGAGGGTTATGTAGAGCTGCGTTGAACTTTTGATCGGAGCGTCATGCCATTCGATCAGGGGGTCTGTGATGGGCTACATGGTCAGCAGGGATGATGGTTGGCGGATGCCGGATTGGTTGTGGGAGCGGGTGGCGCCGTTGCTGCCGGACCCGCCGTTTCACCCGTTGGGCTGTCACGCGCCGCGGGTGCCCGACCGTGACGCGATGGACGCGATCATGCTGGTGTTGCGGACTGGGATGCAGTGGAACGCGCTGAACGCGACCGGGGTGTGTTCCTCATCCTCGGCGCACCGGCGTTTTCAGGAGTGGGAGCAGGCCGGTGTGTTCCACGAGATCTGGCGCCAAGGGCTGTTGGAGTACGACGAGGTGGTGGGCATCGACTGGTCGTTCCTCTCAGGCGACGGGGCGATGAGCAAAGCCCCGCTGGGAGGCCCCAAGACCGGCCCGAACCCTACTGATAGGGCCAAGGGGGGGCGAAGCGTTCGGTCCTCACGGAGGGCGCGGGCGTCCCGGTCGGGCTCGACCACGACGGCGCGAACCGCAACGACCACAAGCTGCTGAAGGGCACGCTCGACTCGATCCCGATCGAGCGCCCGCAGCCGATGGCGGAGCAGCCGCAAGGCATCTGCCTGGACAAGGCATATGACAACACTGAGGTCCGTGAGCTGATCGGTGATTACGAGCTCACGCCGCACATCCGCGCGCGCGGCGAGGAGATCGACCTCAAGGCCCACAACCCCGAGTGGAAAGCACGCCGCTGGGTCGTCGAGGCCTGCCACTCCTGGCTGAACCGCAACCGCAGCATCCTCATCCGCTGGTCCAAGAAGGACGAGAACCACCTCGCCCTCCTACAACTCTCCGCCGGCCTCATCGCATTCAAGAAGGCCCACCGCGCCGCCACCCAACCGGGATAGGCCCTAAGCACCCGGCGCGCCACTGGGAGCTCGATGACGTGGGCCAGCCCACGCAGCAGATCTCGGAGTCCCGCCGCCCCGTGTCATTCATAACGCCGATACCGAAGCCGAGGCGGGTCAAGAAGAACGCTCAGGTATCACTTATTCTCGACGAGGGCAAGGGCATCTCAAGCGAGGCGCAGCAGTACGATCCCCACGGAGCTTATCAATGAGTTGCGCCGCCACGTTGACCGTTGGCGGAACATACCTGATCCAACCCAGTGGAGGGTGACCTCCGAGACCGCTCGCCTACTCCAACACTGGCGTCACCATGAGTTCACTGGAATCCGCCCATTCTTCTGCCAAGTTGAGGCGGTCGAGACCATTATTTGGCTGACAGAGGTCGCACCGCAGCTCGGCAACGAGGGAAAGGTCTTCCTCGACCACCTTGATGAGGTCAACTCGGACGCTAGTGCTGGGCTTCCTCGGCTCGCCTTGAAGCTAGCAACAGGAGCTGGCAAGACGACGGTCATGGCGATGGTCATCGCTTGGCAGACAATCAATGCGGTGCGGAGGCCGAGCAGCAGCCGCTTCACACGAGGATTCCTCGTCGTAACACCCGGCATCACGATTCGTGACCGGCTTCGAGTACTTCAGTCCAACGATCCCGACGCCTATTACCAGAGCCGCGAACTGGTCCCGCACGACATGCTGCCAGACCTCGGCCGGGCCACGATCGTGATCGGGAACTACCACGCTTTCAAATTGCGCGAGACCCTGGAGCTTTCCAAAGGCGGCCGTGCCCTATTGCGGGGTCGTGGCCCGGAGCTGAACACACTCGAGACGGAAGGCCAGATGCTCCAGCGCGTCATGCCTGCGCTAATGGGCCTCAAGGGCATCATGGTAATCAATGATGAGGCCCACCACTGCTATCGCGAGAAGCGCCAAGTCGACGATGAGGATGGGCTCACCGGCGACGATCGTAAAGAGGCTGAGAAGAACCGAGAAGCCGCACGTCAGTGGACGACCTGAGCGAACAAGTACTCCTTGGGGCGCGACGACTGTTCCCAGCCGTAGTCCCCTTCGGACGGATGGCCGGCGATGTGCAAGAACAACGCCTCGATCTCAGCGTTGCTCAATGAGCGCTCGCGCTGACGCGCCTCGTTGGGCAGATAGGCGAGTCGCTTTCCGATCACCAATGTCCAGATGTCGTCGTCGCTGGAGAGCTCCAGATAAACAGATGATTCGTAAGCGACGGCTTCGCCTGCAACCAACTTGCGCGGTTGATCTCCCATGTCTCGAGGGCGCCATAGATGATGCGCGCCCACTCGTACGCGTCCTCATCGTCGTGGGCTTTCCATGGCAGCAGGGTGTTCTCACCGGGCTTCCAATCTGGGTCTAGATCCGGGTAGAGCGAGCCCTCCGTCTGCAGGCGTTCACAATGCTCGTAGCCGAGGTCGTGCGCGTCATCGAAGCCACAGAGCCAGAGCAGCCCGCGCGGTCGCTCGTGCCAGCGCACCCCGCGTCCTTTGCCGTAGTGGTAAGTGAAGACGTCAGCGCGGTCGGCGGCGGTGAAGGGCTCGGTGCTCGAGGACTGCTGATGCTGCTCGCGCAGGTGCTTGTGGACGGCCTCGGCCGCGGTCGTGAGGCTCGGGACGTCTTCAGTCCAGCAGCGGCTCGTCAGCCAGCGCGCAAGCACGCGGGCAGGATACGAGATGCATCCGCGACCAGAGCGAGGCTAGCCGCCGGCGATCGCGCGCTGGCGCTCGCGCAGGCGCTCCTTGGCGGCCCCGGGCTGCGGTGCGTGCTGCCCTTCACCGAGAGCCCGTTCGATCGCGTCGGTGAGCCGCTGCACCGTCTCGCCGACAGACTCGGGGGTCGTGTGAGCGAGCTCGCGCGCCTCGGGGAGCACGCCGCTGTAGCCGAGAGAGCGCATCTGGAGGTAGGCGGCGAGCGCGTCCTCGACGATGGCGCCTTCGGTGCGATCCTCGAAGGCGGAGACGAGACGGAGCAGGCGCTGGGCCTCCTCGGTTATGCGGATGCTCTTGGTGGTGCGCTCGCTCATGGTGCCTCCAGCCAGTCAGCTTACTTGCTTACAAGCTTACATTAGCATGATCGGCCGGACAGAAGCGAAGCTTGAAGGGCTATTCGATCTCCCAGCCGACATCGCGCTCGCGCTCTTGCTGCTCGCGCATGATCTGCGCCGCTTCGCTCTCCCGATCCTCGCCACTCTCGCGCTCCTGGCCAATGCTGGGCGGCGACACCGCTTCGCTGTCGATGGCAGGCGTCGTGATCGATGCCTGCTGTGCGTGGCTCTCGGCCATCGCCTCGCCGAGGCGTTCGATCGCGCCCGCGTCCATGCCCTGCTCGCCGAGGTCAGACCCCGCGAAGTAGACGCACTTCCGATGCCAGTCAAGTTCGGGCTCTGGAGGCTGGACGGGGAGTCGGCGCAGCAGGTGCGTTCGAACGTGATCGCATCCGAGGAGCGCCTGGAGAAGATCATCCAGGCGCGACTCGACATCCTTGGCCTGGACGATCTCTTCCAGATCGGGCGGCAGGTCATCACCGACTTCGGCAAGCGCATCGATCTGCTGGCCATCGACGGGGGAGGAGATCTGTACGTCATCGAGCTCAAGCGGGATCGAACCCCGCGTGAGGTCGTCGCCCAGGCACTGGAGTATGGGTTCTGGGCACAGGGTCTCTCGCTCGAGGCGGTCAGAGAGCTATACGCAAAGCACCACCAGGGCGAGGACTTCGACTCGGCGTTCACCAGTCACTTCGAGGGCGACCTGCCGGAGTCCATCAATACCGATCATCACCTCGTTGTGGTCGCCGGTGGTATCGACACCAGCAGCGAGCAGATCGTGGAGTATCTGCGGGGTTATCGGGTGCCGATCAACGTTCTGTTCTTTGAGTACCTACAAGACGGCGACCGGGAGTATCTGGCGCGATCCTGGCTGAGCGATCCCGAGATCGAGGCTTCCAGCGGCGCCAGCGGCAAGAAGCAGGCTCCCTGGAGCGGACTCGACTTCTTTGTCGCCGTCGGGGAGAACCAGCATCGCAACTGGGATGACATGCGCCGCTACGGGTTCGTTTCCGCAGGCCATGGCGAGAAGTACCGCAAGGCGATGAGCAACCTCTTCGAGGGAGCCCGTGTTTGGGCCGCGATCCCCGGGACCGGCTATGTAGGGATGGGTGAGGTGATCGCTCCGGCAGTCGCGATCAGCGACTTCGACGTCGAGGTCGATGGCGTGACCGTGCCGATCCTACAAGCGCCGCTCGAGGCGTCCAACATGGGCGAGGACGCGGACGATCCAGAGCAGAGCGAGTATTTGGCGCGGGTGCGCTGGATCGACGTCCGGCCGCGCGAGCAGGCGGTTTGGGAGAAGGGCATGTTCGCCAACCAGAACGTCGTCGCCAAGCTGCGACAGCCGTTTACGCTGCAGCGGCTTGCCGAAGTCTTCCGTGTTCCCACTGACAGGAATCCCGAGTAGCCAGGCCCATGCAGCAGACGCAGCGGATCTACGGCTCGGTGTCCTCGGAGCCCTCCGCCAACTCGCGTGCCCGGCGGGCGGCAAACTCGGCGACCTGCTGCTCCACCCGCCGCAGGCCCTCCATCTCCCCTGCGAGGCCTTCGGTGATCTGGACATCCTCACCGGCCATCAGGACACCGCGCTCGCCGACGGTGTAGCGAGTCACGGCGATCGGGGTGGCGATCCCCTGCAGGGTCAGGTGGGCGACCGCCGCGTTGCGGTCGGCGCAGAGGATGAAGCCAACGGTGGCGCGATCCTCGTCGTGCGCAACGAGCTCATTGACGGCGTTGACGTAGAGGTTCATCTTGCCCGCGAACTCAGCCTGGAAGGGGCCGATCTTGAGGTCGATGACCACAAAGCGGCGAGTCGGGTGGTGGTAGAAGAGGAGGTCGAGAATGAACTCCTCGCCGCCTATCTCCAGCGACTTCTGGCGCCCAGCAAAGTAGAAGCCCTCGCCCAGCGCGAGCATGAAGCGCTCGATGTCGCCCAGCAAGGCCGCTTCCAGGTCGCGCTCCTTGGCGCCTTCGGCGAGCTGCACGAAGTCCAAGACCACGGGATCACGGGTGATCCGCTGCACAACCTCAGCGTCACCGGCCTGTAGCGTGCGATCGAAGTTGGTGATCGCCGCCGCTTGCCGCTCATGCAGGCGGCTGGCGATATGGTGCGCGAGTTCCGCCTTGGACCAGCTCGACGCGCGAGCTGCGTACCAGTCGCGTGTCGGGCGGTCGGAGAGCTTGTCCAGCAGCAGCATGATGTGAGCCCAAGGCAATGCTCCAGTACCGGACTGGAGCATTTCCCGCTCGGGCCATGCTGCAGCGAAGGCACGCATGTAGCGGAGGCTGCTCACAGAAAACCCGCGCGCACCGGGAAAAGCCGCCCGCAGGTCCACAGACAGCCGCTCGATGATCTTGGGCCCGCCACGTCCGCGGCGATTCCCCTCCTCACCTTGGCGTCGCAGAATCTCTTGGCCGATCTGCCAGTACACGTCGATGAGCTCCGCGTTGATCGCGCGGGCCGCACGCGCCTGAGCGCTGCGGATGCGCGCCTTGATGTCCTCGAGGAACTCTTCGTAGCTGCGCGGCGACTCGGGAGTCTCGGCCGACCGATGAGCAGGCGGATCAGGCATCTGGCTCCGGAGCGTACCGATCGCCTGCGTCGATTCTCCGGGGTCGGCCGTCCCCAAACGCCCGTTCGACGAACGCGGCCCCGTTGGAGGGGTCGGGCGCGTAGTGGCGGTAGATCTCGTTGGTCTTGGCGTCGGCGTGGCCCATCCACTCCTGGATCGCGCGCAGCGGCGCGCCGGCGGCGGCCATCTGCGTGCCGAAGGTGTGGCGGAGCTCGTGGAAGGTGATCTCGTGCACGCCCGCCTGGGCGAGGGCGTCCTTGAAGCGCTTGCGCATCTTGGAGGGGTCGAGGACATGCCCGGTGTCGGGGTGGCAGAAGACGAGATCCCTGTCTGCGGGAAAGCGGGAGCGCCGCCGTAGGTGTTCGAGCTCGCGGGCGAGCCGTGCGGCCATCGGGACCGAGCGGCCTTCGTGGGACTTGGGGGTGTCCATCTGCCCGCGCGTGAAGTTGTCGGCGACGCGGACGCGCCCGACGTGCCAGTCGATGTCCAGCCACTTGAGCGCGAGCAGCTCGCCCTGGCGCAGGCCGGTGAGCGCGGCGGCCAGATACAGTGCCCGCTCGATCCCGCCGATGGCGTCCTCGGGCACGGCGTCGATCAGCTTGTCGAGTTCGGGTGGCTGTAGGAATCGGACGCGTTGGTGCGGGGAGCGGTTCTTCTTCGGGCGGTCGACGTAGGCGACCGGGTTGCTCTGCGTCCAGCCGCGCTTTATCGCGAAGGCGAACACGCCGTGGAGGAAGTTCAGATGGTTCTGGACGGTCTTTGAGGACAGGCCGTCGCTGCGCTTGCGCTTGAGGTATTGAGCGACCTGGGCTGGCTCGATCTTGTCGATCGGGCGCTCGCCGAAGAACGGCACGAGATGACGGCGCAGGTGTCCGCGGTAGTCCTGGATCGTGGAGCGCTTGCGCTCCATCACGTGCTCCAGACGGTCGACGTAGGCGCCGCCGGCCTCCTCCAATGTGCGCCGGGCGGCTGTGGACACGATGACGTCGCGCTCGATGCGCTTGCGCAGCTCCTTCTCGGCTTGGGCGCGCGTGAGTCCGTCCGCGGTGCCCGGGGTGCGCTTGGCGGCGATCTTGCGCTTGACGCGCGTGGCGCCGGACCACCACGAGCCGTACCAGCTCACCTGCCCAGCCGCGTCGGCTCGCTCGAAGAGACGACCGCTGCCGTAGGAGCGCCTACTCATCGCCGGCGACCCATGTGTCGGTGTCCGGTGCCTTGCGGGGCATCAGCCGTCGACTTGCTCGGCGAGCCACTGTTCGAGCATCGCGCGGGTGAAGCGGATGTGCCGGCCGACGCGCAGGCACGGTATCCGGTGGGCGCGCACGGATTCGTAGACCCAGCTCGGCTTCACGGACAGCAACGCGGCCGCCTCGTGGGGACACAGCAGCGGCCCGTCCGCGAGTATCGACTCGACTACGGCGGCGCTTGTGGGTTCTGTCCCGTTCATCCCCGTTAATGACCCCAAGTGGCCGGAAACGGCCATGCAATTTGCGGCCAGCGCCAACAGAGGCACGCCGGCCGTGTGTGCGACGAGCCCAACGCCGCACCGGCACCAGTCGCCGGTGACCTTCCCATGCCGGGGCGGCAACGCCACGCACGCACCCGAACCACCAACGCCGTCAACGGCTGCACCGAGGGGCGACGGATCGCCAACCGGCAAGCTCGGCACTCATGGCAGCCCGAGCTGCAACCGCAACCCTCACACAACGCTACGGATTGCGGCGCGGTGGCCGCCGCTACCTGCTCCGGAGGCGTCGGGCTGCGCCCTCCTTGTTACGGCTACCAGCAGGCGTGCGAGCACGAGGCCGAACGCTGCGGCCCGCTGAGACTCCTCCTACGCGTGCGCGAGGTCGCGCTTCTCGCGCGGGACTACCCCGACGCGGGCACCCAGCGGCGCCAGTAGTGCCGCAAGCGTACTGGCGGTCGGGTTCGTCTGGCCGCGCTCGATCCGCGAAATCTCGGCCTGGTTGATGCCGGACGCGGCGGCGAGTTGCTTCTGCGTGAGATTGCGCTCCTTGCGCAGCTCGCGCACCTCACGAGCCATCGCGTAGTGAGCGTTGAAGGCATCCCAGCGGGCGATGGCCTCCGGGCCGCCAGCCTTCGCCCTCTCCTCAACCTCGCTGATGTAGTCGTCGAACTTAGTGGCCATCACAGAACTCCGGTAGTCGGGGCGTCCAACAGTATTTATGCAGCATACCGCATATTTTGTCAAGACCTCCGCTCGCCGCGAGACTGGCCCCGGCCGCCCGCCTGCTTGGCGCTGACCTTCCGCTGAGCCTTCCAGCGCGTCAGGCGCTGCTTGGCCCGCTTGATCTCCGCGTTCTGGCGCTTGGCGCTCGGTTCCTTGCCCTTGTCGTAGCCAGCCAGCAACAGGACCACCTTCTTGCCGTGGGCATGGCAGAACACGCGCAGCAGGACGTCAGCACTGGTCTCCTTCAGATGCTCGGGGACCGGCAAGCCGCGCTCGCGCAGGATCGTCGCCGCGTCATGGCGCACCCGAAACTCGAAGATGCCAGGAGCACCGGGCACCCACTTGCCCCACGAGGAGCCGCAGACCCCAATGCCCTCATAGGCGAGAACGTTGCGCAGCGCAGCCGCCAACGCCTGCTCCTTCAGCTCATCCAGGCCGCGCAGGAAGTCAAGCACCGGCTCCCGGCCGCCCTCCTCGTAGAACTCAAGCGTCCACGCCGCGCCGCTCATGAGGACCTGGCGCTCACCGACACAGCCATCTCGGAGTCAGCCTCGTTCGCCATCGTGCGGACATCGCCGCATGATGCCAGCAGACCCCGATACCCCGATACGCTCGATCGATCCTGGGAGGAAATCTCGGGAGGAAGCTCCACCAGCGCCCGAGTCCTAAAACCACGAAAGCCCTGGATTTCCAGGGCTTTCGCTTGATAGCGGGGGCGGGATTCGAACCCGCGACCTTCGGGTTATGAGGTCGCCGAAGGGGGGTCAGGTGAGGCCAGATGGCCCGTGTTTGCTGGGGTTCGCTCGGGTTCGGTGGGGCTAGATTTGCTCAAAACGGAACCTTGAATGGAACCCTGGAAAAGCGCGGCACGCCGGTTCGTGGCGAGTCATGCAACCATCCTCGGATGGCACATCACCGGCGCAGGGGTCCTAAGAGTACGCGCGCCGGATGTCTGCTGTGCAAGCCGCACAAGCACCAGGCCGAGCGCCATCGTGGCCGCGCTCGCAGCGACCGCCGTTGGCACGAGCAGCAGGTGGCAGCCGACCACGATGGCTACCGCGACCGCTCAGACCCCGCGAAGTAGACGCACTGCCGATGCCGGTCAAGTTCGGGCTCTGGAGGCTGGACGGGGAGTCGGCGCAGCAGGTGCGTTCGAACGTGATCGCATCCGAGGAGCGCCTGGAGAAGATCATCCAGGCGCGACTCGACATCCTTGGCCTGGACGATCTCTTCCAGATCGGGCGGCAGGTCATCACCGACTTCGGCAAGCGCATCGATCTGCTGGCCATCGACGGGGGAGGAGATCTGTACGTCATCGAGCTCAAGCGGGATCGAACCCCGCGTGAGGTCGTCGCCCAGGCACTGGAGTATGGGTTCTGGGCACAGGGTCTCTCGCTCGAGGCGGTCAGAGAGCTATACGCAAAGCACCACCAGGGCGAGGACTTCGACTCGGCGTTCACCAGTCACTTCGAGGGCGACCTGCCGGAGTCCATCAATACCGATCATCACCTCGTTGTGGTCGCCGGTGGTATCGACACCAGCAGCGAGCAGATCGTGGAGTATCTGCGGGGTTATCGGGTGCCGATCAACGTTCTGTTCTTTGAGTACCTACAAGACGGCGACCGGGAGTATCTGGCGCGATCCTGGCTGAGCGATCCCGAGATCGAGGCTTCCAGCGGCGCCAGCGGCAAGAAGCAGGCTCCCTGGAGCGGACTCGACTTCTTTGTCGCCGTCGGGGAGAACCAGCATCGCAACTGGGATGACATGCGCCGCTACGGGTTCGTTTCCGCAGGCCATGGCGAGAAGTACCGCAAGGCGATGAGCAACCTCTTCGAGGGAGCCCGTGTTTGGGCCGCGATCCCCGGGACCGGCTATGTAGGGATGGGTGAGGTGATCGCTCCGGCAGTCGCGATCAGCGACTTCGACGTCGAGGTCGATGGCGTGACCGTGCCGATCCTACAAGCGCCGCTCGAGGCGTCCAACATGGGCGAGGACGCGGACGATCCAGAGCAGAGCGAGTATTTGGCGCGGGTGCGCTGGATCGACGTCCGGCCGCGCGAGCAGGCGGTTTGGGAGAAGGGCATGTTCGCCAACCAGAACGTCGTCGCCAAGCTGCGACAGCCGTTTACGCTGCAGCGGCTTGCCGAAGTCTTCGCGACTCCCACCGACGGGAGTTCCGCTTAGCCAGGTCCGAGCTAGGCATCGAGACCGATGCAGGTCCCTGGCGCATGGTGCGGCTAAGGCAGGAGCGCAGTGACGTACGCGACGCAGATCGCCTGTACCCGGTCCTCGGGGATCGCAGTTCGCAATGCTTTTGACGCCATCTCGATGCCGGGGCGTCCGCGTCTGCCGAACAGCTCCTCGATGTAGGTGAGCGCCGCGGTCGTTGGAGGCCCGGCGATCGCATCCTGGGTGAGGGCGTTGAGCGTGACCGCGATCTCGTCCGGCCTCGTCGTCTGCATGAGTCGGACGACATCGGAGGCGTCCTTGTCCTCGAGTCGGGCGGCGCGACCGCTTGCGATGCGATCGTGGAGCTTGTGAGCCTTTGCAACGAGCAGCGCGGCCGGGCCGGCGACCCTCGCTTGTAGCGAGCGCTCGTCTGTTGGTTCCAGCGCCGCGATGGTCATCGTGCTGTTGTTGACCAGTGCTGCCTCAAGTCCGACCGCGCGCCGAGCAGCGCGAGCGCCGTGGCCGCCGAGGCGTGCGGCGCGTTTGCCAGTGCCAGACGCGGCCCCCTCGGGGACGATGAGATCGACCGGAACCAGGAACTCCTCGCCGGCAGCGGACGCGCTTGCCAGCCAGATGCCCGGCTCGACGTGACCGCCGGGCTGCAACTGAAGATGGAACCCTGCGGCAGACATCCCGGCTTCGAGCTCCGGGGCCTCTCCGAGGAGAAGCGGGTCCAGTACGAGATCACCGTCGGTGGTGTACGGGGCGATGGCCAGGTCGGCGGCGCCAGTGTGGAGGTAGACGGCCTGAGCACCGGCCAGGATGATGGCGTCGCCGTGGGGTGCGAGCACGGTCAGCGCGTCAAGTAGGACCCGCCGCGCAGCTACGTATCGCGGGTCGAGGTCCTGATGTCGCCAGACATCGCTTCTGCCGGTCACGCGTCCGCCTGAGAGAAGTGCAGATCGGCGATCGAGGGCAGCCGCCAGCGCGGCTCGTTCTCCGACATCCACGCGATGAGCGCTTCGCCCTCGGCCGGCATCCTGCCTGTACCCGTCAGGCAATCGACGGCGGCCTGGGAGGGCGCGACGTAGCGAAGGCCCGCGTCTTCTGTCCCCCGCTCCCACACGACCGGATCGAACGCTCGGAGCAGGACAACGTTGGCTCCCTCGTCGGCCGGAAGCAACCCGAGCGTCTTGGCCGGTGCCTCGATCTCGTTGCAGTACGCGATGAGCAGCGCCGGCGCGGCGACGGGTGCGAGCCGCACGGCGGCGAACGATCCTGTGACCGCCAGCAACGGCGGCCCGGACAGCTCGGCGAGCTGCGAGAGCGCATCGCTTGCCCCGCGCGGCGCGAGGAAGGTGGACGCATCGTTGCTCTTGAGCACGTCGTATGACTCCGCCCACCGCCGCAGCAGCCCGGACATATCGACGTCGTGCACCCGTCCTCGACGGGTGCGCTCGACAAGCGCGTCTTGGTCCAGCGCGTCGAGCAGCCGCGAGACGTAGCCCTGCGTCAGGCCCGTCGCGGCTGCGACTTCGGTTACTCCGTAGGGCGGACTGACGTCGATGAGCAGGCGGATGAGCCGTGCGGCCTTGGGCCCGCGGACCCTCGCCTGGCCGCGAGGCATGGGCTGGGGGTTCCTGGCGGCTCCGATGGCACTTATGTAGAGCGCGGGGTTCTCCAGCTTGATTCGCGCGTTACCGGTGAGGTCGATGAAGTTGATGCCGTCCCTGGTGAGCAGCTCCTGAGTTCGCGAGCTGATCCATGGAGCGACCACGAGAAGGGGGATGTGGCCGGCAATCGAGCGGATCACACTCGACAGCCCGCCCGATAGCTGTCCGACAGCGCGAGGATCGAACGATCGCTTCGCCTCAACCGCAAGCGTTACATAGGTCCCCCTCGGGTCACGGAGGTCTATCGCGCCGTCCGTCGGCGTGCGGGCCTGTCCCGAGTTGACAGCCACCTCCGACCGTGTCGACCGCTCCACGGTCCAGGTGTTCGGGAGCATCTCCCGTAGTCGTGCAACTGCCGCGTCCGTGAGATCTGTTGCCTCGATGGTCTCGTTTGCGGTCATAACGAAACGAGATTAGCAGAAAAGATTGCCCAGACACTATACTTTGCCGGACGCGCAAATATTCAGATCCAGGAAACTTTGTCTGCTCTCAAGCCGCAATTCGGGGCCCACCGAGCATCCGCGCGATGGTCGCCGCCTATTCGAACCGTCGGCCCTCAACGTCGGGCCAGTACCTGTAGAGGGTCTTGGCTTGGTCGAGCACGAGCTGGGCGAAGTGGTTGATGTCCTGGCCGCATCCGCCTCCAGCCGCCGCAGCCGGTCACTTGTACTCGTGCTCGCGCAGCAGGCGCCTGATCGTGCGGCGAATCGCAGCCTCAGTCGATGCGCGGTCGGCCCAGTCGACCGCGAGGTCTTTTCTGACGCTCTTTACGAGGTCTCTCGCGATGTTGGCAAGCTCTGCGGTCTCTCGCAAGAAGCCCTCGTTGACGCCGCTGAGGTCCACGTCACCCACATCGGTGGCCTCGAGCGCGGCGTCCGCAACCCCAGCCATGCGACTCTCCTCCGCGTCGCGGCCGCACTCCGCGTCGAGCCCGGTCAGTTAGTGATCGAGGCGGACCGACTGCCGGACGCCGCTCGCGAGCCGAGCTGAAACGGGGGCGCGCTGAGCCACCGCGTTAGCGGCACAGGCGCACGAAGCCAGGGTTGGCTCCGTCGGCGGCGCGGTTGTCGACGACGGCGAGCTCGTTCGGGGTGCGCAGGTCGAGCTGCAGGATCGCGATCTCGCGGCCGCCGTGGAGACTGCGCAGCACATCGGCGACGACGAGTGCGCCAGCCACCCCGCCCACGAAGGAGGCCGCGACGGAGATTCCGGCGATTTCCGCCATCCCACATTCGGCCTCGGCGCGGCTCGCGCCGGCAGCGACGAGGTCGTCGATCTCGCTGCTGTAGAGCCCAGGCAGTTCTCCCTGCGATGGCTGGCGCGCCGCGAACTCCGTCGCGGGAGACAGCTGTGAGGGAAACGTGTGCAGGACCATGTCCAGGTACTCGACGGCACCGCGGCCGAGGCCCGCGTCGACGACGCGCGCGAACCGCTCGTCGCCGAGGACGGCGCGCGGGACCGGCGAGTCGAAGCCCGCAAGGGCGAGCGTCGGCTCGTCTGCGCTCGGCCAGGCGTGCTCGTCGAAGAGCCGCTCGACGATTGCCGTCTTGAAGCCCCGCGACTCGAGCGCGGCAGCGACGACGCGGGTCTTGCGGGAACGGACATCGCTCTCGGTTGAGAGGAGGCCTGTCGCGAGATTGCCGGGGATGAGGAAGTCGGTATCGACGAGGTACGCGGTCAGATCACCGCGTTGTTGGTACGGCAGCATCCCTAGCGACCAGGCGTAGGCCTGGCCGAGATGCCCGAGCCCGAGCAGCCAAAGAGAGAGCGGCAGGAACGCGAGGGCAGGACCCACCGAGCACGAGCGCCAGTCGGTGCCCGGTTCCCAGAGCGAGACCCCAACGTCGCGACGCGCCGCTTCAGGAGCTCGGCAGGCGTGCTGGAAGGCCTCGCTCACGGCGAGGCCGCCGGCGACGACGCCCGCGAGCGGCATCCCGTGCCCCTCCCCGCGCTCGCGCGCGTCTTGGACGACGCCGCCGCTCCAACCCACGCATCTCGTGTGCATGATCACCGAGCCCACGGCCTGAGGCGAGTTGATTGCGATCGTCGGTAAGGAAGGGTCGAGCTCGGACACGAGCTCGCCGCCGAACCGCGCTGAGACGACGCTGGTCGAGGCGCCGGCCGCCCAACCCACACCAAGCGGACGATCGTCGACGAGACGCACGCGGACGCCGCCGAGGAAGGCGCGCGCGCCGGCGTTGATCGACGTCATCAGGGCGGCCTGCTCGGCCGGACGAACGTGAAGGTCGGGGCCGACATCCACCTGCAGGACGAGACGACGGAGCAGCTCTTCGGCCTCAGCGAACGAGCTGGCCTGGCCGGACTCGAAGAGCTGCTTGGCAGTGCGGTGCAGGTTCTCCGCACGCGTCATCGCAGCCACCGCAGCTTCAGTCGCCGGGCGGCCTCGGGGCCTGTCCAGCTTCGCCACCCAGCAGCGCCACCGTACCGATGTACGCCCACCTCGACGGGTTTGACCGGTTTGAGCGCGAGCCTGGGGACGATGAGAGCGACGTGCCCCTCCCGCGCGATCATCGGGCTTTCTTCGTCGTAGGAGCTTTGACGGACGCTTGCATCGGGGTGGCTGTGGACGTCGGCGACGACGACGCGGCGCTCGGCATCGCAGATGTCGGAGAGGGGGCTATAGGCAAGCCCGTTGAAGTGGATCGCGCCCTGCAAGCAGTCGGGGTCGAGATCGTCGAAGTAGACGATGCGTGTAACCACGCGTTCATCGCCGTCGCGCTCGGCGAGCAGGAAGGCACCAGCCTCGCTCTTGCCGCCGCCTCGGCGGCCGAGCTCGGCGACGAGGTCGCGCCATTGGCGACGGCCGAGGCAGAGAAGCACGTCCTCGTCTCTAGATTCCCTCATAGTCCTCGGCGTTCAGGATGTCGTGTACTTCTTCGAGATAGAAGGCGAGGTCGCGTTTCGAGTTCCAGGCCTCGCGCGGGTAGCGAGCGGGCCAGTCGGGATGACCGGCGAGAGCCACGCGATCCCAGGGCGCGTAGAGAGCCTTTCCGTCTTCCCAATCGGCCCGGAAGACCCGCTCCGCGCGAAACCCCTTCGGGCGCTTCGCGGCCGCGAGGACGTTGTCGGCCTCAAGATCCCACATGCAGGCTGTTGGGCCGGCCTGCGGATAGCCACTCAACTCGAAGGAGAACACGAACTCCTCCGGCGCGTCCTCACGGGGCGCGGCTGATATGGCGATCATGCTTCGCGGCCAGTCGTAGCTGATGACCCGCCAGCACCCAGCGTCGATGCCAGCGCGAAAGCGAGCATGCCGGAGATGCGCGTCCATTGCGCGCTCGTCCGGCTCGACCGCGACCGCCTCGGTCATCCCTCGAAGCGTTCGCGAGGCGCGAGTTCGAGAACGGCGTTGCAGGTACCGGGTTCGGCGACCGAGCCGATGTGCACCGTGGGTGCGAGGAAGTGATCGGCGTTCGGCAGCGCAAGGACGTGCTTGATCTTTTCCTCGGGCGTCAGTTTGAACGCCGCGGGGCCGGTGGCCCAGTCGAAGACGCGCTTGATCCTCGCCGCAGGCGAGAACGACTCGCTGTAGTCCCTGCCTCCGTAGCGAACGCGGACGTCGATGCGGTGACAGTGATTGCGGTGAAGGTGGGTGTTCTCGGCGACGCCAGCGGCCTCGAGCGACTGCTCGCTCGCGAGCGGCTCGTCCTGATCGTCGAGCCAGACGAGTTCCGACTCCTCATCCTCAGCGGCAACGGCAAGGTCGCCGAACGTGGCTGTAGCGTCGACCTCGACGATCTCGGGGTCCTCACGGCCTGGGGTATGCAGGTAGATCTCCATCAGGGTGCCTCCTTCCCAGCCACCGACGATTCCCGCCTGGCAGCCTGTTAGTCTTTACTTGCAAGGTGCACGATAACAGATATACCTGTCAGGTAAAGACTTCTAGGGACCATGGAGCTGAGCTTCGACGACGCAGACCTCGCCGAAACCTGCAGCTGCAGGGAGCTCATGCTGGGGCGCTGGGGGGATGACGGCTTCCCGAGCGTCGCAGTCCGACTCAAGCAGCTCGCTGCCGCCGCCGACGCCTCCGAGGTCGAGATGCTCCCGGACTGCGAGCTCGAGCACCGAGGGGGGTCGAAGGTGACGATCAGCTTCGGCGGGGGCGACCTCGTCATTCGTGGCGCGCTCGATGGTCGCCCCGCAGCACGAGGTGAGCACGCGCGGCTACAAATCTCCGAGATCGACAGACGCGACGCTACGGTGGCGCGATGAGTTCGCCCCCCGCGCACCAATACGAACCAGACTATGCGGTCGCCCCAGGGGAGACGCTTCGCGAACAACTCGACGCGATCAATCTTTCCCAGGCCGAGCTGGCCTCACGGAGCGGGCTCTCTGCCAAGCACGTCAATCAGATCATGCAGGGCATCGCCCCGATCACTCACGAGACCGCGCTTGTGCTCGAGCGCGTGACGGGCCTACCGGCTCGCCTCTGGAATCGGCTCGAGGCCGACTACCGCGAGACTCTGTTGCGAAAGAGGCAGCAAGAGCTTTCGGCCGAAGACGAAGCATGGCTCGAGACCCTGCCCGTCAAGGAGTTGCGGCAACGGGGTCGCATTCCCGCGACCAGAGACAGTTCGCGGCTCTACGAAGCCTTGCTCGCGTTTTTCGGCGTCGCCGATCGCGAGGCTTGGGAACGCGTCTGGTTGCGTCCCGTCGCGTCATTTAAGCGCTCCAAAGCCTTTCGCAGCGATCCTGGTGCCGTCGCAACGTGGCTGCGTCTAGGTCAGGTTGAGGTGCGGGGCGTGAAGACAGCCTCTTATGAGGCTTCTTTGTTTCGAGAGGTGCTCACCGACGCGCGGCGGTTGACGAGCGCCGACGACTTCTCTGACGCTCTCAAGGAGCTCTGCGCCGGTGCTGGCGTGGCGGTCGTCTACGTACCGGAGATTGGCAAATCGCGCGTTAGCGGCGCGGCTTGGTGGGCAACACCAAGCAGGGCCGTCATCCAGCTAAGCGACCGCTACAAGCACGAGGACAACTTTTGGTTCGCGTTCTTCCACGAGGCAGCTCATATTCTCCTTCACTCGAAGAAGGAGACCTATATCGATGACGGTCCCGACGACAGCGAGATAGAGACGGAAGCAAACCGCTTCGCGGCAAATACGCTCATCCCACCGGCACGCGCGCGTGAGCTGGCGACGCTCAGAACCGAAGCTGATGTCAGCGAATTCGCCGCTCGCGTCGGAGTTAGCGCCGGTGTCGTGGTCGGACGTCTCCACAACGACGGGCACTGGGATTGGCGCAAGGGCAATCGCCTGCGTCGCCGGTTGCAGATCGTTGAGGCATAGCCCCGCCCGTCTGCCGGCGGAATGTCCGTGCGCGTCTTATCGTCTCTCTAAATAGGTCCCTTCCGGCTCGCCCACATGGACGCGATGGTGAGGGCGCGACCTATTCGAACAGCCTGCCCTCGACGTCTGGCCAGTATCTGTAGAGAGTCTTGGCCTGGTCGAGCACGAGCTGGGCAAAGTGGTTGATGTCCTGGACACTCCCGCCCCCGGGCGGCGCAACTGGCGGCTTGTACTCGTGCTCGCGGAGGAGGCGCCTGATCTTGCGGCGAATGGCAGCCTCGGTCGATGCCCGGTCAGCCCAGTCGACGGTGAGGTCTTCCCTGATGCTCTTGACGAGGTCTCGCGCGATCTTTGCGAGCTGCGGATCGACGTTGGGCGCGTCGGCACCACCGGCGAGCGCGTCGTAGAAGGCGGCCTCCTCCGCCGTGAGGCCGAGCTGCTCGTGACGGTGGCCAGCTTCGCGCAGGCTCCTGGCGATCTCAACGAGGCGCTGAACAACTTCGGCGCTTGAGATCTGGCGCAGCTCATAGCGGTGCAGGACGGCGTCCAGTTGCTCTGCAAAGAGCTTGGCCTGAGCTTGGTTGGTGCGGCTTCGGCTTTTGACTTCGTTCTTCAGCAGCTTCTCGAGCAGCCGTATCTGAATGTTTGGATGCTCGGTCTTGGCCGCGATCGAGTCGAGGAACTCCTCGGAGAGGACAGAGATGTCAGGACGGTCTTGATCGGCGAGCGCGAGCGTCTCGATGACCTCGCCCGCGGCGAGCCCCTCGGACATGAACTGTCGCACGGCCTGCTCGGCCTCGGCGCTTGCCTGGAGAACCGGCGTGGCGATCTTGCGCACCTCGCCCGCTAGCTTCTTGAAGAAGGAGATCTCCTCGCGCAGGTCAATCACGGCCTGTTGGGTGCCGATCAGCGTGTACCACTTCGCGAGTGCTGCCTGCTCGTCGAGGAACTCACGGATGCGCTGCTCGTCGGCCAGCACATAGTCCCAGCAGTCCAGGATCAGACGGGAAGGGTCCGCCGCGACATTGAGCTCGCCCTTGCGATACCCGGCGGGGTAGAGCATCGCGCAGAGCACCTCGTACTTCTCCCACAGCCCGGCGATCGCCTGTGCGATCGGGATGGCGGGATCTTCCAGCTCGGTTTCGTCGTAGGCGCGCAGCGAGGCTCGCAGATCCTCACCGATACCGATGTAGTCGACCACGAGGCCGCCGCTCTTTTCGCGGAAGACCCGATTTACGCGCGCTATCGCCTGCAGTAGGCCGTGGTCGCGCATCGGCTTGTCGATGTAGAGCGTGTGCAACACCGGGGCGTCGAAGCCCGTCAGCCACATGTCCTTGACGACGACGATCCGGAGCGGGTGGTCGGGGTCGCGGAAGTCCTTCGCGAGCTGAAGGAGCTGCGGCTTAGAGCGGCGGAACAGCGAGATCGGCTTCTCGTCGGTCGCGCTGGCGGAGATCACGCAGTCGACCGTCTCCTCGCCGAAGCGCTCGCGCAGACTCCCAGCGAGCTCGGCCGCAATTCGCCTCGAGTACGCGACGACGAGTGCCTTGCCCGGTAGCGCCTCGCAGCGTGTCGTGAAATGGAGGTGGATGTCGTTGGCCAACGTCTCGATCCGCTCTGGCGATCCGACGACCTTCTCGAGCTTTGCCCAGCTGGTGATGAGCTTGCCCGCGGCCTCCTGCTCCTCAGCTTCGAGGATTTCCCCGACCTGCGCGAGCTGCTCCTGGTCCTCGACGGACAGCGGTATCTGGCGCGACTCGTAGTAGATCGGGACGGTTGCCTGGTCTTCCTGGGCCTGGCGCATTCGGTAGACCGACACGTAGTCGCCGAACACCAGGCGCGTCGAGCGGTCGGCGCCTTCCACCGGGGTGCCGGTGAAGCCGATCCTGGTCGCGTTGGGAAGCGCGCGCGTGATGTTCTGCGCGTAGGCCGCGTACTGCGAACGGTGGGCCTCGTCTGCCATCACGACCACGTTCTGCCGCTCTGAGAGCACCGGCATGGCCTCGCGGTTGGCCGGTGCGAACTTCTGGATTGTCGTGAACACGATGCCCCCGGCGGGGACCCTCAGCAGTTCGTGCAGGCTTTCCTTGCCACCAGAGATCTCTTGCGCCTGGTGGCAGAAGGGCTCCAGGTGGGTGGCGCTGAAGGTTTTCTGGAGTTGGTCGTCGAGGTCGGTGCGATCGGTCACCGCGACGATCGTGGGATTCGCGAAGCGTGCGTCGTGCCGCAACTTGTTGGCGAAGAACACCATCGTGTAGCTCTTGCCGGCCCCCTGTGTGTGCCACACGATCCCGCCGCGGCGGTCGCCACCCATCGCCACCGCAACAGACTCCACAGCGGCGTGAACCGCGTCGACCTGGTGGTACTTGGCCATCACCTCCCACGTCCTGGCGCCGTCGCTCTCGAACAGGACGAAGTCACGGATCAGCTCCAGAAGGCGTGCGGGGGAGAAGACACCCTCGATCATCGTCTGCAGCGGCGAGCGACCATGGGGTTGCCGGTCGGCCCCGCCCATCTCCTTCCATTCCGCGAACTGCTCTGCAGCCGTACTCCATGTCCCGACCCGTGCCGACATCAGGTCCGACACGCCGACGATCCCCAGATAACGGTAGAGGCTGGGGATCGTGTCGGTGTAGTGGTGGATCTGATTGATCGCACCCTGCGCAGACTCCGCGAGCCCGGGCGCCTTCAACTCGAGCTGGCCGAGCGGGAAGCCGTTGACGAACAGCAGGATGTCCGGCCTGCGGTTATGCCCGCCCTCGACGATCGTGAACTGGTTGACCGCGAGCAGTTCGTTTCGCTCGGGGTTGTCGAAGTCGATGAGTTTTGCGCGCTCGGCCTGCTCGACTCCGTCGTCATCGATGTACGGGATTGGTACGCCCGCGGTGAGCAGCTCGTGAAAGCCGCGGTGGTCCTCGATGAGAGAAGGGGAGGTCCCCGTCATCGCGAGCTCACACGCTCGTTGGACGGCGTCGGTCGGGAGATCAGAGTTGATCCTCGCGACTGCCTGCCGCAGCCGCTCAATCAACACGACATCTGACCAGAGCTTGCGCTCGGCATGAGGTACCTCCGGCGCGAGGTCGCGGCCGTGGATGTGGGTCCAGCCCGCGTCACACAGCCAGTCGATCGCCGGCTGCTCGACGAGGGCGTCCTCGCCGGCCGAGGAGGTCACGTCTTCGCTCCTGCGAGCTGCCCGGCCGCTGGGCCGATCACCTCCTCGGAGTCCGTTGTGTCCGGCACGCGGGTCTCGCCCGAGATGAGCTTGGGCAGGAGAGCGTCACGGGTTGCCGCCAGCGACGCGATCTCAGAGGCCAGGATTCCTTGCCATCGGTCAAGCGGTTCGAGAAGATCGCTCATACGCGCCAGCGTGTCGGGGTCCGGCAGGGTGACACGCGCCTCGGAGAGGTGCCGACGCTGGATGTGTCCCATCGTTGTCGCCTTGTCGCGAGCGATCGCTTGGAACTCGGGCATGTGCCGACGTACCCACTGGTAGACAAACCACGGTGGGTAGCCCTCCGGGATTACCTTGAAAATGTGCTGGTTGATCAGCGACTCGGGCCCGGACCACCTGTAGACTGCGAGTGAACCGGACCATGCAAACAGAATGTCGTGATGTCGAGCAAGATACTCCTCCGCTGCTGTCACGTCAGTGCGCAGCGTGTCGTCCCGGATACCCGCATTGAGCTCTTTGATGCGAAGGATCGGACGGCCCTCAGCGTTTGCCTCCTTCGTGAACGCCTTGCCATTGATGAAGCGTGCGAGACTCGTGAGAGAGCCCGTTGTCCACCCGCGCGGAATGGGGCCGATCTCGCTCGCCTCGAAGTCTTCGACCCCTACGAAGTCGACCAACCGCGCTCGGAAGAGCGCAGCAGCAATTCCCTCGAGTAGCGACGTCAGCCGGCGGTTACTGTCAATCTTGTCGTCAAAGGCCTGCAATATTGTCGCGATTCGCCATTGCTCGTCGATGGGAGGATTCGGCACCGGCAGGGACGCGAGCGTCCCGAGGTTGATCTTGAGTGTCACACTCCCCTGAAGGTGAGCACGAAGCCAGGCGATACATCGAGGGGACTGAAGAAAGTAGTTGACAAAGCGTGCGTCGGCCCTTGTGACTGGTATGACCGCCACGTCCCGCGTCACGTTGGCTCCGGCGAGGCGGTCCGGGACTATGGCGCTATGGCCGGGCTCACCGATGAGGTTTAGGACGATCTCACCGCCTTGCAGGATCGTCCGCCGGAAACGCTCGCTTACCTGCGAGGTGACCCGCTTATCGTCATCGGTCGCGATTTGGCCGTTACGAACGTCGCCACCGCGCACGACGGGCACGCCGTCCGAGACAAACTCGCCCACCTTTACGATCCCGTATGTAATGCCGCGAGTGTCATCGCACAGGTCAGCGAGCGGAGCGACGCTAAACCCCTCTGGGCATATCGGCGCAACGTCCTCAGAGGTCATAGCCCACTTGCGAGAGCGCCCGTCTGACATTTTCCGCCAGCCGCTCGTTCTCTGCCAACTCTGCCGAGAGCTGATCGAGCAGTGCGGCCATGCTTTCATCGAAGGCAACCTCGTCCTCCTCGGACTCGGGCGCCCCGACGTAGCGCCCGGGTGAGAGCGTAAAGCCGGCCGCCTCGATCTCGCTCGTATCGGCTCCCCTGCAAAAGCCCGGCTCGTCGGCGTAGTCGTCGCCAGTCGAGCCGCGCCACGCGTGGTAGGTCGATGCGACCTGCTCGATCTCCTCAGCGGTCAGCTCTATCTGCGTGCGGCTGATCTTCGTGCCCATCTGGCGGGCATCGATAAGCAGGGTCTCTTCGCGGCGGTCGCGCGCGCTGGAGGACGACTTGTCGCGGTCGAAGAACCACAGACACACAGGAATGCCGGTCGTGTAGAAGAGCTGCGCGGGCAGCGCCACGATGCAATCGACCACGTCGGCTCTGATCAGGTTCTCTCGAATCTTGCCCTCGCCGCTGCTCATCGTCGTGAGCGAGCCGTTGGCCATCACGAAACCGGCACGGCCTCTGGGCGCGAGGTGGTGCAGGAAGTGCTGTATCCAGGCGTAGTTGGCGTTACCGGTGGGCGGCACGCCGTGCGCCCACCGGACGTCGTCGAGAACTGCGGGGGTCGACCACTCCTTCTGGTTGAAGGGCGGATTGGCCATCACGAAGTCAGCCTTCAGGCGTGGAAAGGCGTCGTCCAGCAGCGAGCCGCTCTCCGTGTACTGCACGTCGCCTGAGAGGCCGTGGATCGCGAGGTTCATGCGGCCGATCCGCCACGTCGCCTGATTTCGCTCCTGGCCGTACACCGAGATCTTCTCGGGACGCCCTCCGTGTGCCTCGACAAAGTTTGCCGACTGCACGAAGAGTCCGCACGACCCGCACGCGGGATCAAAGATCCGGCCCTCATACGGCTCGAGCATCTCGACGAGCAGCCGGGCGACCGGCGCGGGCGTGAAGTACTCGCCGCCTCGGTGCCCCTCGGCGCGTGCGAACTCCTTGATGAAGTACTCGTAGGTGCGCCCGAGGATGTCGCGTGCTTCGCTCGGGTCCTGGCCGAAGCCGATCTTTGCGATCGTCTCCACGAGCGAGCCGAGCAGCTCTGCTGACAGCGGTGCTCGCGAGTAGACGCGCGGAAGCATCCGGCGCAGCTCGCGGTTCTCCCCTTCGATCGCGCTGAGCGCGTCGTCGATGCGCTTGGCGATGTCAGGGCTGGAGGCCGACGCGAGGATCGCCGGCCAGCGGGCCTGCTCGGGCACCCAGAACACCTGCTTTTCGGCGTATGCGTCGCGATCGTCAAGTTCTTCTGCCCGCGCAAGCGGGTCTGCGACGTACTCCTTGCTCGTCGCGTCGGAGAGTGCGGCCTCAAGCGCTCCGCGGCGCTGTTCGAATGCGTCGGAGATGTACTTGAGGAAGATCAGGCCGAGGACGAGGTGCTTGTACTCGGCCGAATCGACCGAGCCGCGGAGCTTGTTCGCCGCCTCAAATAGCGCGTGGCCGTTGGGTTGCCCGTTGTCGTCCCGTTTCGCCACGCTCGAAACGTAGCCGGTTTGTCCCCAAGGTCGTCGGAGCACCTGGAACAATGCCCTTCTAGATGATTGATTCCACGGTTGAGGCCGTGGTTGTTGGGGGTTTCTGAGCAGCAGGGTCGAAGTCGGCGGTGCTCTGAACACACCGTTGACCAAGGGGGCCTCGATGGACGCCGACCTCGACCTGCTGCTCACTGCCGTTTATGTCACGGCTGACGATCTCCTGCCGCAGAAGCCGGGGAACGCCAAGCGAAGCGTCACAGACGCGGAGGTCGTCACGCTCTGCGTCGCGCAGGCGATCATGGGCATCCCGTCTGACCGACGGTTTTTGGCGGTCGCGGAGAAGCGGCTGCGCCACTTGTTCCCGACCATCCCGGGGCAGGCGGGCTACTACAAGCGCCGCCGGCGCCTGACGGACACGCTGGAGTGGCTGATGGGCGTGTTCGCCAGCCAGAGCCCCGGCATCGAAGACGACCTGCTGCTGATCGACTCCACGCCGGTGGAGTGCGCCCGAAGCCGCGAGACGGTCAAGCGATCGCAGCTGGCCGACGCCGCCGACTATGGGTACTGCGCCAGCCACAGCCGGTTCTTCTGGGGTTTCCGGCTGCACGCCCTGTGCTCCCCGGACGGCACCCCGAGAGCGATCGCGTTGACCTCCCCCAAGCTCGACGAGCGCGATGTCGCGCTGAAACTGCTCGCCCGCGCGAAGCGAGGTGGCGGCGAGACCGTGATCGCCGATAAGGGCTACGCCGGCAAAGAGTTCGCGAAAGCAGCCAGCGACCTGCACGCCACGATCCTGCGTCCCCGCCGCAAAGACGAGCCCGGACACGGCCCGCACCTCGCACCCATCCGCCAAAGGATCGAGAGCATCTTCTGGACCTGCAAGGACATCCTCACCCTCGAGCGCCACGGCGCCAGAACCCTCGCCGGCCTCAGAGAGCGCATCCTGCAACGCCTCCTGACCCTCGCCGCCGCCATCACCCTCAACCACCAACTCGGACGGCCAAGCCGCGCACTCGTCAACTACTGCGCCTAGAACCGTGGAATCAATCATCTAGAGGGGGTCAGGCCGTGTCGGACGAAGCGTGACCTCCGCTGCCAAATGCCCGTTCGACGAACGCCGCTCCATTGGACGGATCGGGCGCGTAGTGGCGGTAGATCTCGGTGGTCTTCGCGTCGGCGTGGCCCATCCACTCCTGGATCGCGCGCAGCGGCGCGCCGGCGGCGGCCATCTGCGTGCCGAAGGTGTGACGGAGCTCGTGGAAGGTGATCTCGTGCACGCCTGCCTCGGCGAGAGAGTCCTTGAAGCGCTTGCGCATCTTGGAGGGGTCGAGGACATGCCCGGTGTCGGGGTGGCAGAAGACGAGATCCCTGTCTGCGGGGAAGCGAGAGCGTCGGCGCAAATCTTCGAGCTCGCGGGCGAGCCGTGCGGCCATCGGGACCGAGCGGCCTTCGTGGGACTTGGGAGTGTCCATCTGCCCGCGCGTAAAGTTGTCCGCCACGCGCACGCGCCCGACCTGCCAGTCGATGTCGAGCCACTTCAGCGCGAGCAGCTCGCCCTGGCGCAGGCCGGTGAGCGCGGCGGCCAGATACAGCGCCTGCTCGACGCCGCCGAGAGTGTCCTCCGGCACCGCGTCGATCAGCTTGTCGAGTTCGGGTGGCTGTAGGAATCGGACGCGTTGGTGCGGGGAGCGGTTCTTCTTCGGGCGGTCGACGTAGGCGACCGGGTTGCTCTGCGTCCAGCCGCGCTTTATCGCGAAGGCGAACACGCCGTGCAGGAAGTTCAGATGGTTCTGGACGGTCTTTGAGGACAGGCCGTCGCTGCGCTTGCGCTTGAGGTATTGAGCGACCTGGGCTGGCTCGATCTTGTCGATCGGGCGCTCGCCGAAGAACGGCACGAGATGACGGCGCAGGTGTCCGCGGTAGTCCTGGATCGTGGAGCGCTTGCGCTCCATCACGTGCTCCAGACGGTCGACGTAGGCGCCGCCGGCCTCCTCCAATGTGCGCCGGGCGGCTGTGGACACGATGACGTCGCGCTCGATGCGCTTGCGCAGCTCCTTCTCGGCTTGGGCGCGCGTGAGTCCGTCCGCGGTGCCCGGGGTGCGCTTGGCGGCGATCTTGCGCTTGACGCGCGTGGCGCCGGACCACCACGAGCCGTACCAGCTCACCTGCCCAGCCGCGTCGGCTCGCTCGAAGAGACGACCGCTGCCGTAGGAGCGCCTACTCATCGCCGGCGACCCATGTGTCGGTGTCCGGTGCCGTGCGAGGCATCAGCCGTCGACTTGCTCGGCGAGCCACTGTTCGAGCATCGCACGGGTGAAGCGGATGTGCCGGCCGACGCGCAGGCACGGTATCCGGTGGGCGCGCACGGATTCGTAGACCCAGCTCGGCTTCACGGACAGCAACGCGGCCGCCTCGTGCGGACACAGCAGCGGCCCGTCCGCGAGTATCGACTCGACTACGGCGGCGCTTGTGGGTTCTGTCCCGTTCATCCCCGTTAATGACCCCAAGTGGCCGGAAACGGCGAACGAGTTGGGCGAGGAGGAGATGGGGACGGCATTGGCGCGTCGCGGGAGACTCGTCGCAGTCGGCGCCACTGACCCTGCTGCTGGGTGCCTGCCGGGGCATCCTGAAGCGCCTATATCGCGACCAGGCCGAGCTCATCCAGCCGCCTGACCGCGCGAGACGCCGAGACAGACTCGCCGGAGATCTGCGCGATGCCGTCCTGATCGAGCCTCGCGAGTGCGTCGCTGATGTCGAGCGGCTCTACGTTGGAGATCTCGACCTCCAGCTCTGCGCGCGACCAGCGATTTCCGTGATCATCGCGAAGGAACTGCAGGATGATCGCCCGTTCGATCCGCGGGTCGCACTCGCCCAGAACTTGGCTAGGTTGATCTTGCATGGAAGGGTCACTCCTTCTTATCGGGTCGGGGCCGGGCTCGCCCCGGCCCCTCCCACACCACCGGACATGCGGGTCCGCATCCGGCGGTTCGCTAGCCCTCCCGGAAACGGTGGTATGGCTCGGCGAATCCGGCCAGGCCTTGCTCGGCCCAGTAGGTGTCTGGTAGGGCGCGTCTGAGGAAGGTGCGTGCTGCGCGCCAGGAGCCCTTGTTGGTCATGGCCCACTCCCGGGCCTCCCTGTCGGGCATTCCGAGCGCTTGCAGGCGGCTCCATCGTGTTCTGATGCGCTGCCATTCCTTCCAGCGCGCCTGTCGCATCCGCCCTCTGAGCCAACCGTCGAGCTCGATAAACGGTGTAGGTGTGTCGGCAAACGCGAAGTAAGCCGTCCACCCCACCGTGAAGCGGTTGATCTCGATGATCCTCCGCCTCATCGAGACACCCCAAGTGCGGGAGGTCAAACGGCGTATCTGATCCTTGACCCGCTTGCGGGCCTTCGGGTCCAAACGCACCTTGACTTCGCCGCGACGGCGGTAAAAGCAGAACCCCAACAGGGGCTGCCTAACCGACCAGTCAACCGTGGACTTCCCTTGGTTGACCTTCAACTTGAGGCGATTCTCTACGTAACCGCTGATGCTCTGAAGGACACGGTATGCCGCACGCTCGCTCCCGACATAGATACGTATGTCGTCGGCGTAGCGCACGAACCGGTGTCCGCGCCGCCCCAGCTCCCAGTCGAGGTCGTCGAGCATGACGTTCGAGAGCAACGGCGAGAGCGGAGAACCCTGTGGGGTCCCCTCTCCCGCCGCGTGCACCACCCCGCCATCCATGACGCCCGCGTCCAGGTAAGCCCGGATCAGCCGCAGCACCTGCTTGTCCTTCACTCGCCTTGCGACCCGCGCCATCAAAACGTCATGGTTGACCCGATCAAAGAACGAGTCGAGATCAACCTCGACGCACCACCCCGCGTCACCTTCTGCGATGAACTGGCGTGCCCGCTCGACCGCTTGATGAGCCGAGCGCCCCGGCCGAAACCGAAGCTATGGGGATGGAAATACGGATCGAAGACAGCCGTGAGCACCTGCGATAGGGCCTGGCAGATCAATCGATCCACCACCGTCGGCACCCCCAACATCCGCGTCCCGCCCGAGGGCTTGGGGATCATCACCCTCCTGACCGGCGACGGACGGTAAGTGCCCGCATCAAGCATCGAGCGGACCCGCGGCCAATGGTCTTTCAACCACGGCCGCAGCTCCTTGCTGCTCATCCCGTCGATGCCAGCGGCACCGGCGTTACGCTCGACCCGTCTGAGCGCCGAGGCGAGATTCTCGCGGGCCATGAACAGCTCCCACAAGCCAGCCTCGGCGGGGTGAGGAGCGGTGTCGTGTGGCGCCGGGGATGGGCTGTGCTCTGGCCGAGCGCTCTCGGGCTTCACCCTCAAGCCTTCCCGACCAGGCCCCTCGCGGGGTTGGCTGCCTTCAACGTCCATCCCTCGAGCACGCACGTCCTGCGCCTCGCTTCGCGTTCAGCCCTTCCCGGCGATGAAACGATCCCGCCGGTACTATGGCCTCTGCTGACTTCTCCACAGCGCACAGTGACCTCTCGATCACCGCTGTCCCATGCCACCCGGCGAACACGCCAAGCGCGACCGGGCATCCAGGCACACCCATGGAGATCTCCCCAGGTAAGACCAGCAACCTTCACCACGCACCCGCCGCATATACGTCTCGGCCCCTTGATGGCATAGGGCTTCGCCATCTACAGCTGGCTCGCCCGGACCGCGCCGCCTCAAATGCGATTCGTGTACCTCGGGTCGCAGATTCGTCCTCCGGCTTCCTTCCCACCCCGCCTCACAGCGACGCAGTTGCCTTCGACTTGTAGTTGGTGCCATCAACCCCCACAGGGGACTCGCACCCCCGAGCTGCTGATCATGCTGAGCGCACTGCCGGGCCCCGGGCAGCTTCAACTGCGCCGGGGCCACTTAGTTTTGTGGTGTCTGTCGCGGTGGTCTGAGCCGAACCGAGCGCGCGACCGCTATCGCACGGTAAAATGTAGCACGTAGAGTGCTATAGCCCTGTGGATAGGCTCCCGCCCATGAGCCCCGAGCAGCAGTTCGGCGCCAATCTCGCTCGTGCCCGGGAGAGAGGCGGCCTCAGCCAATCCGACCTCGCGCGCAAGGTCGACGTGTTGTACACGTACATCTCTCGACTCGAGACCGGCAAGGCCACTCCTTCCTTTGGTCTGATCATGCGCCTGGCTGCGGCGCTCGATATCCCGCCCTCGGATCTGTTCGCCGGCGTCAAATAGCGTTGACGCCGTCTGGGGCGGCCCGGTCAGCGTCCGCGATCGACGTTGCGGTTGGCGATCGAGCGGTCGTGATTGCGGCTGGAGCGCAGCAGGATGGCCGGGACGCGGAGGATTCGTAGCGGCCCGAGGTCGTAGCCAGGGCCGAGCGCGAGGTCGTAGGGCTCATAGGCGAGCGAGGGCTTCTGCGCTCGGCTGGTGCCCATCCTGCGCGCGAACTGCATGACGCGGTCGGCGTCTTGCCCTTGGCTGCCGAGCTCCTCGCGCGCGAGGAACCAGTCGGTGCCCTGGCGGGCGCGGGTCGCCTCGACGTAGGCGCTCTCCTTGCTGGTCTGCCAGCCGCCTGTCACCACGACTGTCCGCTCGACCGTTGCGCCCTGCTGGCGGTAGACGTGCTGGGCATAGCCGAGCCGCAGCGAGTTGACGCCTTCGCCGGCGAGGCGCACCGACCGGCCCGAGCCGTCCAGCTCCACCGTCAGGCTGCCGTGCTCGCCTACGCGTGTGATCTGGCCGCGGGTTCCGTTCTCCACCCGTGGCTCTCCTGCTGGGCAGTGTTGGGATGTGAAGGCGACGATGTCGCCTTCACGCAGCCCGTAGTGGGTGTCTCCGAGCGGGATCTCTCGATGGCCGAGTTCGCCGCGCCCAGCCCGGAGGTGCTGGGCGCGGGCGTTGAGTCGGTCGATCTCCTTGTTGGAGGCGTCGGCGATCAACGTGACCTGGCGTATGCCGTGCTTCTCGGCGAGTGTCATCCAGCGCTGGATGGCCGCCTCGCCGGCCTCGTCGCGGGTGTTCGAGAAGTGAAGCTGTGCGCGTTTGAAGTAGTGCGCCATCGCGCGCTCCGGTTCGCCGGCCCGAAGGGCGGCCCATGCCCTGCGCTCGTCGGGGTCCTGGGTGCGGCGGATGTCGGTGAGCTCTGCGGTTGGGGTATGGGTGGCGAGCCGGTCGAACATCCCGCCGGGCCCGATCGAGGGGAGCTGCTTGCCGTCACCGACGGCGATCAGCTTTGCTCCGGAGCGCTCGACCAGCTCGGTGAGGGCATCCATGCGCTTGTGGTTGACCATCCCGGCCTCGTCGAGGAAGACCGTCGTGGCCCGGTCGATCTCGACGGTCCCCGTGTTCGCACGAGCGACCAGCGAGTCGAGTGTCAGCGTCCGGTCGGTTAGTGCTGGACTGTCGGCTCCGAGCCGCTCAGCGGTGGACCCGGACACGGCGACTCCAATCGTCTGGCGTCCAGCGTGCTGCTCGGCGCAGGCGGCGGCGTCGATCACCACACCCTTCCCGGTCCCCGCCGGGCCGACGAGCACGGCGGCACGCTCGGGGCCCGTGAGGACGCGTAGCGCGTGATTCTGCTCCGTACTCAGTGGTCCCCCGATGTGCTCGGAGACCACACGCACAGCGTTTGCGCGAGCGTGTTCGCCGACATCCCGGCCCGCCGGCTCGGCTAGCAGCTCAGCACGGCGCTCGATGGCCTGCTCCTGAGCGCGCACGGCGAGGGTGGTCATCCGCCCGCCCTCCAGGGTTAGCACCCGCCGGTCACGGACCATCTCGCGAGCTACCGCAAGCGCCTGCTCCGGTGCCATCTCCCCGACCGTTTGCTCCAACGCGACGGCGTGCAGATCACGCGCCTGGAACACGGCGTGCTGCTCGGTCAACCTCGCCTCGATGCGATCCTCGACGGGGCGCTCGACCCTTGTCCGTTCGGACGCTCCGATCAGGCGCACGGCCTCGTCGGGCCCGAACCCGTGGCGACGCCCCGTCTCGCTCCACACCCGCTGCAGGTCCCCGCGCGTCGTTACTACTCCGGCCCAGTAAACGTCCGACGGGGCTGGTAGGTTTTGGTGTGTGAGGACTCGGGATGCGAGGCGGTTGGGGCAGGCGGCTCAGGAGGAGCTTCGCCGGCGCGCCGTTGCGCTTGTCGGGGAGGGTCGTTCTCAGACTGAGGTCGCGGCGCTGCTCGACGTTTCGCGCCAGTCGGTGAGCGAGTGGGTACGCGCTCAGCGCCTTGGCGGGGACAGCGCGCTCGCGGCGGGCAAGCGCGGCCGTCGGCCGGGAGAGAAGACGGCGCTCACGGCCTCTCAGCAGGCGCGGATCGCGAGGGCGATCCGGGAGAAGAACCCCGACCAGCTCAAGCTGCCCGGGTTTCTGTGGACGCGGGCGTTGGTGTGCGAGCTGATCGACCGGCGGTTCGGGATCAGGGTCGCGGAGAAGACCGCGGGCCGGTATCTGCGCTCGTGGGGGTTTAGTCCGCAGAAGCCCGCCAGACGGGCGTTTGAGCAGAACCCAGAGGTCGTTACCCGGTGGCTGGAGGAGCGCTACCCGGCGATCAAAGAGCGCGCCCACCGGGAGAAATCCCTGATCTTGTGGGCCGATGAGATGGGTCTGCGCTCCGATCACACCGCCGGGAGATCGTGGAGCCCGGTCGGGCAGACACCCGTGGTCGAGGGCACCGGACAGCGCTTTGGCGCGAACGTGATCTCCGCGATCTCCAACAAGGGACACCTGTCGTTCCGGGTGTTCAAGGAGAAATTCATCGCCGCCGTGTTCATCGACTTCCTAAACCGTCTGATCCGGCAAAGCAAAGGGCAGAAGATCATCCTGATCCTCGACGGGCATCCCGTACACCGCGCCAAGAAGGTGAAACAGTGGGTCGAAGCACACGCGGAGGAGATCGAGCTGCAGTTCCTGCCCGGCTACGCGCCAGAGCTGAACCCGACCGAGCTGCTCAACCAGGACGTCAAGACAAACACCCTCGGCCGCCGCAGGCCCCACACCCAGGACGAGCTGATCGGCGACACCCGCAGCTACCTACGCTCCCGACAGCGAACACCGCGCATCGTCGCCAACTACTTCGAGGAGAAACAAGTCAGCTACGCCAAAGCCGCCTGACGGCTATTTACTAGGCCGAAGTAGTAGCTCCTTAGCGCGGCGGTTCTCGAGCGCCAGGTTGCGCAGCTCCCCGCGCTCCGGGGCCCGGCCGTGGCGAGCACGGAAACGCTCCGCAGCTCTGGCGACCTCTCGACTGCGTCCTGAGAACTCCTCGATCAGGCCACGCGGCACCCCCGCGATCTCAAAGTACCGGCCGTCCTTACCGGTCCCACGCTCGATCTCATAGCCCTCCTCGACCAGCTCCTCGGCGAGCGATGAGCGGTAGAACGCCCCCAGCTCGCGGGCCGAGCGGAAGATCGGCCGCGAAGCGAGCGCGACGATCCTCCCGTCCTCCCGGATCGCGCCGCTGATCACGACATGGCTGTGCAGCTGCGGATCGGGGGCCTGCGCCCCGCTGACTCCCCTCGCGGTTGTGTGCCGGTAGTCCGCGGCGATCACATCCTTGGCGTGCTCCTCCACCACGTGGCCGCCGTAGCGGCGGCGCACCACCGGAACCTGCTCGCGCAGATACCTGACCGTGCTCTCCACGGCCCTCGCATGCGCGGCCTCGATCTGTGCGCGCTGCCACGGGTCGCCGAGTGCCCAGACCGTCGAGACGGACTTCGGGGCGCTGAACGTCACGTCGATCCCGCCACCCCTGCCGCCACCGGCGCCCTCGGGTCGCAGCCACCTGCCGGTGCTCGGGTGGCGACCATGCATCAACGCAATGAAGTCCGCGCCATCGACCGGCCCGCCCGCCTGCACCCCGAGCCTGGTCAGCGTCTCCTCATCGGAGAGCCAGCGACCCGGCGCCTGCGTCATCTCGCCGTCCGGGGTCAGGTAGTAGTCGCCGCGCTCGGGCGCGACCGTCTTGCTCTCCAGGTAGCGCGCGTAGCCGCCGCCTCCGGACGCAGGAATGCTTGCTGCCGTCATCACATAGGTGATGACCCTCAGCGCCCCAAACCGGCCAACGAATCGCACAGCGCTCACACAGCGAACGCACACCCGTGCATCTGCGGATGAAAAGTCAAGGGCTTGCGCGAGTTTTTCTTCGAGGTTGCTGAAGCGCTGATCCACGCTCGAGGGTGCGCTCGGACGGCACAGCGATTGCACAGCGCCTGGAGGGCCGTGCATATGGTCTGTACTGGCTTTTTGTGGTGCCGGCGGGCGCGTCCGGGCGCGGGGGCAAGCCTCGGCGGCGGGGTCGCGCTGGGTGCTTCGGAGTGGAATGATCTGCGGTGGTGCGGGTGACTGACGTAGCGAAGCGCAGGCGTCAGGGGCTTGTGGCCTGCCGCGCGGCTTTGCCCTTCGAGGGCCTTTGAGATGCGCGCCCCGGTGTCGCACCCGCACCACCCTTCGGGGCCGTTGTGCGCCAGTCATCTACGAGGCGCCGGTAGGCGAGCTCGGCCTGGGCTTGCAGCTCGCGCTCGGCTGCGCGCTGGCTGCTGGTCGGGCTGACGGGCGGCCCGCCGTGACGACGCGCCAACGGGGGAGCGCCCGCCAAGAGTTCCAGCCGCCGTGTCTTCTGCCGCGTCAGCGACGGGCGCGCGAACGCGTAGTCCTGATCCTTCGTGAGTAGATGCCAGCAGAGCACGACGAGCTTGCGCGCGACAGCGACCGCCGCGATCTGCGCGCCGCGACGCGTGCGGACGCGCTCACCGAATGCCTTCAGCGGGCCAGGGCTTCGGATCGAGATCCACGCGGCCTCGACCAGCATCGAGCGGGCCTGCGGATCCCCGCGCTTTGAAATGTGCCCATAGCGCGCCGGCTCTGACCCGGACTGACGAACCTTCGGGTCCAGGCCGAGATAGGCAACCAGCTGGCCGGCGGTGGGGAAGCGCGTGATGTCCCCGACCGCCGCGATCACCGCTGCGGCGGTGCCGACGTTGACACCGGGGATCGTCAAAAGCCGCGCGAACCCGGGGAACGCCAGGGCCTGCCGTGCGATCCCCCGGTCCAGGGCGGTGATCTCGCCGCCGAGGAAGTCGATGTGGCGCAGACAGCTTGCGACGGTCTCTGCCTCCTCCTCGGGTAGCTGCTGCTCTGTGAGCCACACCCGGCCCTGCCTGCCGAAAAGGTCGCTCACGGGCGGGCGGCCGAGCAGGCACCGGGCGAGCACCGCGTGCACCTCGTTCTTCACGCGTGTGCGGGCCCTCACCAGTCCCGCCCGCCGAGCGACCCGCCGGCGCAACGAGCTCGTTGCCTCATCGGGCACCCACACCGCTTTGAGCATCCCCGCCGACAGCAGCTTGGCGAGCATCGCTGCGTCGAAGCGGTCGGACTTCACGCGCGCGTGAGAGATCGCGCGCGTCTCGGCCGCATTGCACACCACGACCTGCCCGACGTCGCTCTCTTCGAGGAGCCGGGCGATCATCATCGCGCCGCAGCTGGCCTCCAACACCACCTGGTCACTGCCATTCAGGCCGGCCGCGAACTCCCGGATCGCCGCCGGCGTGCTCGCGATCCGACCGACCCGCGAGACCCGTCCGCCCTCGGCGACCGCGACCTCGCAGAAATCGAGATGAACATCCAAACCAAAGAACCGCACGAGAAACCGCCTCCCTTCACGAACTCGACATATGAAATGGAAGGCACCGCGGGCAGCGACAACTACGGATACGGGCTCTCAGCCCACCCGGGTGAGTCGCAGGGGCGGCCATCTAGTCATTGACGGGCTCACAGCCCAAATGCACGGCGGCCTGCCCACAAGCGTCCTTCCCACGAGCCCCTGTCCCGGTCAAACGACCCTACGATCGCCACCGGACAGCAAGCCCACCCGATATTTCATACCCGTAGTCTGTCTGAGCGCGAAGCTGCAGGGCGCCGGCCGCGGGAGCAGGTGAGCGTCAGTGAGTCTGTGAGCGGGCAGCCCGCAGGGCTGCCGCGTCGGCGTGACGGAGCCGGGGGGCGATGGCCGAGCTCGACGTCGGAGGGCTCGCTCACAGTCTGGCGAAGCCAGCGTCGGTGCTATGACAGCGTGCGGAGGCGAGCGTCGGCCGTCGTCGCTCGCCGGCAGTGGGATGTAGGCAGGTCGCCAACCCGCTGCGATCACCCGAGAGCGCGCCTCTGCGCAGGTGGCTGGTTCGTCGCTGCGCAGGACGGGAGCGGCGTGCTGGTGGTCAGCTCCGCTCGACGAAGCCACGTTGCTGATCGATCACGTACCGCCGATCACGCGCGCCGTCGAAGATGTTGTCGGGGAGTGCTACGCCGCTGAAGGCGTCCCCGAGCCCGGAGAGGTCGAAGACCTCGACCCACTCATACCCGCCCGCGGGGACACGGCCGTCCCGGTTGGCCGCGTTCAGGGCCTGCAGCATCGATGTCGCCTTTGCCCTCCTCGCGGCCTCGGTGAGCGCCTCCTCAGGAGATCTCGCAGCGGCGAGCTCCTGCTCGACGAAGTCCTGCTCGTTGGTGCGGGCGTGGACGACGACGACGGCCGAGAGATGTGGGTGTGGGTTGTAGAGCTCTCCACCCGGGTCCCTGCGTGCGAGGGCACCGGTGCCGCTCGACACTCGTCGTGGAATCGCTGGGCCCCTAGCAGCGATTTGGATTGCGTCGCTGGTCCCGAACAGGGTCCTCGTCATGTCGTCTACGCCGAGCGGTACGAACAGGTGGCGGGGGTTTGCGAGCACAGCGACCAGCGGAAGGCCCGTGCTCGAAAACGGCGCCAGTTGCTCGGCTGCGTCCTCGACCTTCCGCGACGCGGGCGCGAGCACCGTCTCGCTGGAAAACGATCCGGAGCCATGCTCTGCCAAGCGGCGATCAACAGATGTGGAGGTGCGTTCCTTGACCTCGCAGATCGCGAGTTCCTCCAGGGCGCGACTGACGAGCCGGTCCGGGTCTTTGTCGGAGTTGACTGCGAACCGCGACCGCCAGTTGACCCGGAGCTCGACGATGTAGCCGTGGGCATGGAGGTACGCGTCGAACAGGATCTCGGAGGGCGTCGGCGGGTTCGCCATTGGAGAGCCCGATGGTTGCAGACGATCCTGGCTTACCGCGATCTCCTGCCGGCGATCATGCGAGCGCCCGGGTGGTCGGGGGCCACGCTTCGCGCATTACGCGAAGCCCCTGCGCGAGCGAGGCTCACCATCCCATGGCGGGTCGGCGTTCACAGGTCGGTTGAGCCTGGAGGATGGAGATGTAGCGTTACGCCGATGGAGATGAGCGCCCGAGGCCCAGTTGACTACCCGCTCCAAGATCTAAGCGCCGATCAGTTCGAGGCCCTCGTGTTTCTGCTGGCACGGACGACCGATGAGGGCGTTGTGCCGGTCCGTGCGAAGGACCACGGACTCGACGCGCGTCTGCCCGACCCGCAAGGGCGAACTCTGCGTGGCTGGCAAGCCAAGCGCTTCACGACGGATATCCACTGGGGGCAGTGCCGCGAATCGGTCAAGCGCGCCGTGGCTTTCTGGCGGCCTTCGCACATCACCTTCTGCTTTGCGCACGATCTGTCGGCCGGGGAGCAAGACAGTTTTCGCGAAGAGCTGATCGAGCAATTCCGCCACGTCAGACTCGACTTTTGGCCGGCTGCAGAGCTTCAGCGGCTGATCCGCGACACGGAGGGGGGACGCCGAGCCGCCGCCTGGCTGTTCGCGAACCGAGAGGCTACGACGGAGGTCATGTTGCGCGCTCTGGCCGTCGGCGGAGAGCGCAACGACGACGCAGGCCGCGGAGCGCCAAGCCGTGATCCAACAGTTCATGGACCGTGACCCACACATGCGGTACACGATGGTGTCTCGCAGCCCCGAGACGCCAGAGACGCCACCAGCACCTCAAACAGCGATCTCGGTGACGTTGATCTCGGGCGGTCACGAGATCCGTATCGACGGTTCGGAGCGCTACCCAGGCGCAATCGGCGATCTGGGTGGCGGACCACAGCTGGCATTTTCTGACGATGAGGCTGGTCGCCTCGCGCGCGAGGCCGTCGAGCGCCTGCTGACACACGGAGGAACGGAGAAACTGGACTCGGGCATCGGCGCAGTCATGCCGGAGATACCTGTCGGCCTCCAAGGCTTGATGCCGGAGGAGGGCCTCTGGGGGTCTGTGGAGGTCCGAGCGGAGGACGTTCCAGCTCGCGGGCCGCGCACGATGCCGCCGGTGTTGGTTGCCGCGGGCGACGCGGAGATGGGTCTGACGCTTGCGCTGGTTGACACTCTCGAGGGCTGGGACGCGACACTGGGCGGGGGTGCCGGGGGACTTGAGATCTTCCAGTCGGTACGGAAGGTTGACGGAGCAGGCCAGATGCAGCTCGACTGGCGGTATACGCGCGGTGTCGGAAGCGCGCTTGAGCAACTCGTCGCCTGCCAGGTGATGCTCGCGGCCGTTCGCGACGGGAAAGTGGAGCTGCGGTATCCGGAGGGCGGCATTGCAGTGAACGCCGTGATGCCGCCCTCTGGGGATTCGGCGGAGCGGCAGGAGGAGCTGGCGAGTTTGGAGATATTCCTCGGGTACGTAGCCGAGCTGGAAGCGTGGACGGGGCACACGCTCAGCCCGCCGGCGTCGCCGTCGGAGGACGCGCTTCGTCTGCTTGGTGAGCTGATCGCGCGGATTCGTGAGCCAGAGGCTCCGATGACGTGGGAGAAGCTCAAGCTCGATCCCGGCGCGGTGGAGCCGACGGAGGACGGCCCTTTCCAGTTCGCTCTCACACGACCTTTGTTCGCGCGAATCTTCGACGAGGAGGTCTACCTAGGAATTGAGCTCTTGCATTTCCCGGAAGGGAAACTAGTCAGGGACGGCGAGAGCCTGGCGATCGCCCCGAACGGTGAGAAGGGAGCCGGTACGGCACGTCTGCTGCATCCCGAGGAGGCGCCGCCCGAGGCAGGCGAACCGCCGATCAGGCTCTAGCTACTTGCCCCGGATAAACGGTCGGGGTTAGATTCTGAACGGGCGTGGGTGTCGGGCAGGATGCCTAGCTCGATGAGCCTCGCCCAGCCGGTGAGAAGCGCGCTAACGACCACGAGTCCGGGCACACCGAGGAATACGAGTATCAGCACCACGGCGATGGATACTCCGAGAAGCGCAAGGCGCTTGTGGCCGGCTTGCCTGGTGCGCTTCGGTGAAGGTGGGAGGTGGTTGTTGGGTTGTCTTCGGTTGCCGGGGCTCATGTGGTCTTCCCAGCAAAGGTAGGTCCTATTTCCCGCGCGAAATGGGCGCTGGTGTATTTCTTTCAGCTGGTTCTGTCCGCCGCGCTTTAGAGAATTGGCCCTGCAAATGGGCTGGTTTCTGATCGAGGAGGCTGCTGATGCTACGTCTGTCGGGTGGGCAGGTCGAGTCGTTGTGGGACGAGGTGTTGCCGGGCGAGGTGCGGGAGCTGCCGGAGGATCTGGCGGCGCTGGATTTGTTGTTGCGCGACACTCGGCTGCTTGCGCCGATCGCGGTGGGCTGGTGCGTGCGGGCGGTCTCTCACGGTCGTCCGACGATCTCGATGGGGACGTATGTGCGGTTGATGGTGGTCAAGCAGCGCACCGGTTGGGGGTACGAGACGCTCGTGCGCGAGGTCTCGGACTCGCTGCATCTGCGTCGCTTCTGTTTGATCGCGCTTGGCGAGCGGGTGCCGCACGAGTTGACGGTGCGCAAGCTCACGCGCCGGCTCGGCGGCGAGGCGGTCGAGGAGATCACGCGGGTGGTGATTGGCAAGGCGCAGCGGGAGACTCGTTTTCGCGCGCGGGCGGTGAGGATCGACTCGACTGTGGTAGAGGCCGACGTGCGCTATCCGACGGACTCGGGGCTGGCGCTCGACAGCGCGAGGGTGCTTGCGCGCGAGGCGCGCAAGGTGTGCGCGAGGGTCGGGCGCGACGCTGGCTGGGTGCAGGACCGCTCGCGTGCGATCGGCCGGCGTGTGCGGTTGATGAGCAGGACGCTTTCGCGTCGCACCGGCGAGCGCAAGCGAGTGGTGCTGGACTTGACCGCGCAGGCGGGCAAGCTCGTCACGCGCTCGATCAGCGAGGCAAGGCGCCTGGCGGTGCTTGCGCGTCGTCGCTCTCGCGGGCGCGGCGCACGAGCGAAGCTGCGCCAGATCCAGCGCTTGGAGCGGTTCATCGAGCGCGCCGAGCGCGTTGTCGGACAGATCGAGCAGCGGATGCGTGGCGAGCGCATAGGCGACCGGCTGGTATCGATCTTCGACCCGGATGCAAGGCCGATCCGCAAGGGCAAGCTCGGCAAGCCGAACGAGTTTGGCTACGTCGCGCAGCTCTGCGAGGTGACCGAGAACACGAAACGCGGTGCGCGTGGGTTCATCCTTCCGGCGTCCACGAAGCTCGGCAACCCGCAGGAGAACCCGCTGCTGGAGCAGACCGTCGAGGAGCTACAAGGCCTCGGCCTGCGGCCAGCCGAGGTCGCCCTCGATGGCGGCTTCCAACCCCGTCCCACCAGCGAAACGCTCGATCCTCTCGGCGTGAACCGGACGTTCATCGCTGGCCAGGAGCCATCCGGCTCGCGCCGCACTCAGCGTCGAATGGCGCGCTACCGCACCGGTGTGGAGGGTCGCATCAGCCACCTCAAGCGTGGCTACGGACTACGCAGATCCCGCCTGAAGGCACAGGACGGGATGAGAGCCTGGAGCGCCTGGGCGATCCTTGCCTACAACCTTGACACGCTCGCCATCCGAGCGAGCTGAGAGCATCCACACCGCTCGATCAGAGCAGAAACCATTTGCCCGGAACGGCCGCGCCCGACAACGAGCGCGGCCGTTTTGGTTCAACCCTTTATCCGGGGCAAGTAGCTAGTGCGAGGCCGCATCATTGAGCTGGCGCCACTGTGACGCCAGCCTGGTCCACGGCGAAGATAATCTGCCCCACGCCCGCTCCGTCGATCGCAACGACCACCTTGGAGAGCTTTTTGCCAGGCGCGAGCGCTTGCGCTTCTCCAATCAGGAGGTCTTCATCGATCGCGCCAATCGCGTCCGGGTCGAACCCGACCGGCACACGGATGACGAGTTGTGGCCGGCTCTCGGTCGGCTCAACGATCGCGGCTAGCTCGGCCTCGGCCTCGCCAGCGACCGCTTCCGTTACAAGGCGCTTGAAAAGCCTCCAAGCGTCTGCGCCCGCCTCCTCAAAAAACCCGTGGGAGACGATGGCAAGGATGACGCCTAGCGCGAGCAGCGACTTTTCAGTTCGTGGCCTGAGAGCGGCATAGCCGGCAGGCAGCCCGGCCGCCGCGAGGACCGCCGCGAGCCGGTCGCTATCGACGGTGTTCGGGTTGTAGGACACCACGATCTGCGGCGCCACCGCGGAGTCTCGGTCGGCGGGCTCGGTGTAGCGGTGGAAGGAAATGCTCATCCCTTCGACCCGAGCGAACTGCTCCTCGTCGAAAACCTCTATGTCACTCACGACGGCCAACGTTCCGTCTTGGAGCTCATCCAGGCGAGTGTTGAACGCACGACCGACTGGCGGGACACGGACATCGTGATTGAGGTTCAACGGCCGCTCGCCGGGGATCTGAGCGAACAGTTCTCGCAACTCGGCCCTGGTGAGCTGGTCGCCATTCCGGTCGACCGCAGTTGACGCGACGACTTGACCCTCGATTATGCGCCCCATGCCCATCGACGATAACGCTGGTATGGGTGAGACGCCCTACAGGGCGCCGGCGCTCACGCCATATGCCGGCGCACCCGCGCTTCGCCTTCCGCTTGCTGTTCGACGCGCGTTCTCGGTTGCGACCTCGTAGAGGATCTGGTCGATCCGGGGCTTACTGAGCCCGGCAGCTCGGGCCATGTCGGCGCGACTGAGGCTCTGGCTGAGCGCAAGCGCCGCAAGTAGCTGGTCGCGCTCACGGTGAGCCGTCGCGATGTTGTTGGACAGCTCGCGGATCTCGCGCATCGCCTCGACCTGCCGGCCGTGGTCGTGGCTGCGCGTAGTCCAGGTAGGGCGGAGCTCGGCGGGGTCGAGATCGGAGGTCGAGTAGCGATGAACTCTGGGCATGCCCGCATAATATCCTATGCTGATCGCCGCGTGCTAGTACGGATCCGTCAACGGCTCCGCACGCCAGGAGAGCGATCCCCCCGACTTTGACGATCCCCGATCTGAACACGCGCGAGACGGCCATCGCCCTCTGGACCGCGGCGACCCTGGTGGTCGCTCTGGCCGTGCCGAGCCTGCGAACGATCCTCGCAGAGGGTGTGCGGATCGCACGCCAGCCCCTCGTCCGCGTACTGCTCACCTGCACGACGGTCATCGCCGTAGGCGCAACGGGCCTGCTTGCCCTGGTTGGGTACTGGCAGGCGTCGATGCTCGCGACCACCGTGGCGTGGTTCCTCGGGACCGCGATCGTCGGGACGTTCAGCATGGGAGGGGTCGGGGAGCTGCGGGAGCTGATCCTCAGAGCGGTCGCGGCGACAGCGCTGATCGAGTTCGTCGCAAACGCGTACACCTTTCCGCTGCTGGTGGAACTGTTCGTCGTTGCGTTTGTGATCGCCGTCGTGACGCTCGCGAGCTTCAGCGAACTGCGGCCCGAGTTCGCGATCCTCCGCAGGCCGTTCAATGTGCTGTGCGTAGCGCTGCTGGTCGGGACGATCACGCCGACGGTCGTCTATGTCGCCCATCACCTCGGCGAGCTCGCGAGCGCCGAGCGCGCCCGCGAATTCCTGCTTCCGCTGATCCTCACGGTCGCGCTCGCGCCGTACCTGTACATCGTGCGCATGACAGTCGCCTGGCAGACGGCACTGGCGATGCTGGGGAGCGAGATGACAGACCGTCCCGAGCTGCTGAAAGCGGCGCGGCGCGCGATGGTTCGCTCCTGTCGCCTGAGCCTGACTCGGATCAAAATGTTCGAGCCGCGGTTTCGCTGGATGCTCTCGACGGCCACCTCGGAGGAGGACCTCGACCGAGCGATCCGCGCCTTCGAGCTGGCTTTCGCCGAGCGGCCACGACGCAGCTTCAGAGAGTCGATCCACGCGATCACGCACGTGCGAGTGCGCGAGCTGCTCCCGTCCGCCGGGGGCGGCGGCTTCCTCTCGCACTCCGTGACCCTGGCCGACCAGGTCACCGATGCCGTGGCGGCCGCCGCGGCGAGCGTGGGCGCGAGCCCGGAGGAAGTGACCGAGCTGCTGGGCCACCTCGACGGCGTCAGGGCGATCGGCCGCGTCGAGCAGGCGCAGGTCGTGCGGGTGCTCGGAGAGCGCGGGCGGTCGATGCCCGAGATCGAGCTGATCGTGCCGGAGCTCGGCAAGCTGGCAACGCTGCACGCGACCGACATCGTCCCCCTGGCGGGCGAGTTCGAGGCGCTGCTTCGTCTCGCGCGCCTCTCGGCGGACGAGGCGCCGCGGATCGCGGGCGAAGTACATATGCTGGCCGCGACGTCCGGGCTCGGCGTTCCCGACACGGTTGGCGTGTTCGTGACCCTCCTCGGCGGCGCGGGAGCGTGAGCAGGTGGTGGCGGACGCCTAGCGTGTGCCCTCCCGCATCTGCGCGCACGCGATGGCTTACGCTCAGAGCAAGCGTCACGCCAACGGAACCCTATTGGAACCTTGGCGCAACCACTCCACCCCGCGCTTCCACGGAAAAGCCCCGCATTTGCGGGGCTTTTCCTCATAGCGGGGGCGGGATTCGAACCCGCGACCTTCGGGTTATGAGTTAGCTAGAGCCAGTGCGCATAGGCCGCGAATACCCTGTATTCAAGGCATTTTCACCGAGTAGCTCTGGTTACGCAAGGCTGTTTGGGGAGGAACTTCGGGAGGAAATTCTGTCCGCCGGGCGCGCTACGGTTCTTAGGTCCGTCCCCTTCTCGGACAGTCCCTGCAGACCCACGGAAGGACCCGTCATGGCAACCCGAACACTCGATCCACACGCCTCGATCAGCGGCCACGTCTGGCTGTACGAAGGCAAGCGCGGCAACACCTGGTGCGCCAAGTGGCGCGACCAGCAGGGCCAGCACGAGAAGCGTCTCGGTCCCGACTGGACGGGCAAGGGCTCGCCCCCGCAGGGCTTCCTTCGCGAACGAGAGGCTGAAGCACACCTCGACGAAATCCTCGTCGACGCTCGACGCGGGCAGCTGCGGCAGGAGCGCACCGGCTATACGTTCGCGGACATCGCTTGGGACTGGTTCGACCGGGGACCGTTCGAGCGTGACTGGTCGGCCAGCACGCAGGTTGACTACCGATCGGTCCTCGTCGCGCACCTGCTCCCCGAGTTCGGCCCCAAGCGCATAGAGACGATCACCGCCAAGCAGATCGAACAATGGCGCAACCGACTCGCCGAGGACGGCACGCGCAAGCGAAAGACGGTCAACAAGATCGTCGCACAGGCGCACGCCATCTTCCAGCACGCCGTCGAGCACTTCGGCTTGGTTCTCAACGTCGTTACGAAGATCAAGCGACTGCGCGAGACCAACGACGTGGCACGCTTCGACTTCTACTCGCCCGAGGAGATCGACCTGCTCGTAGCCACCGCGGTCAAGAGCTCCCATCGCGACCCCAGCCGCCCAGCCGTAAGCGAGACCGAGCGCGCCCTGCGCGCCGAAGAGGACCAACAGGACGCCGCGATCTACCTGACGGCAGCGCTAGAGGGACTACGCCGCAGCGAACTGTTGGCGCTGCTTTGGGAGGACATCGACTTCGAGCAGTCCTCGATCCGCGTCTACGAAGGCTACAGCGCCAAACAGACAGGCAAGCCGAAGTCCCGCAAGTCGCGCACCGTGCCGATGGTCGACAAGGTCGCTCATGCGCTGAAGGAGCTGAAGAAGCGCGGACACCACACCGCCAGAGGCGACCACGTCTTCGTAAGTCGCGAGGGCACCCTCCTCGACGGCTCCGCGCTGCGCCGACGCTACCTTTCCACTCTTGACGCCGCCGGCCTGCGACGACTGCGCTTCCACGACCTGCGCCACACCTTCGGCTCACTGGCGATCAACGTCGCCAGCATCATCCAGGTCCAGGCATGGATGGGTCACGCCGACATCCAGACCACGATGCGCTACTTGCACCACAAGAGCCGCGCCGACGACGCCAAGCTGCTCTCTACAGCCTTCCGCCCCAAGAAGCGCAAGCCCGCCGCCAGGCGCTCGACAGCCGCCAAGAAGCGCGGTCCTCGCGTGCGCGCAGCGGCGTGACTGAGCAGACCTGCATCGGACTGACCTTCGAGTTACCGCCTACGTGACGGTTTGGCCTTCCCGTAAGGTTTGGCGGTGGACGCAATCTATCTCCGGCACGGCAACGAGTTCGTCTCGATGCACGAGCGGCCCTATGAGGCTGAGGCCCTGCTACAGGTGCTGTTGGCTGATCACCCGGAGATTCTTGCCGGTGGCGAACCGGGACATGAGGGGGGCCCCGGCTGGGTGCTGGTCAAGCGTGAGGCAGGGGTGGCGGACGCTGAGGGTTCAGCCGACCGGTGGGCGCTGGATCATCTGTTCCTAGATGCAGCGGGCGTGCCGACGCTGGTGGAGGTCAAGCGCAGCTCCGACACTCGCGCCAGGCGCGAGGTGGTCGCGCAGATGCTCGACTACGCGGCGAACGCAACCGCTTTCTGGAGGGTCGATTCGCTGCAGGCTTGGTTTGAGGCTGAGTGCGAACGTCATGGGACCGACAGCGCCGTCGCGCTCGAGACAGCTTTTGGCATCACCGACCCACGCAGCTATTGGGAGAGGGTGCAAACAAATCTTGCTGCGGACCGGATACGACTCGTGTTCGTCGCCGATGAGATCGCCCCCGAGCTTCGCAGCATCGTGGAGTTCCTCAACCGGCAGATGAGCGAGACCGAGGTCCTCGCGATCGAGGTTAAGCAGTACGTAGACACCGAGGGAGAGCGCCAGACGATCGTGCCCCGTCTGGTGGGCCAAACCGAGGCAGCGCGCGCGAAAAAGGGCACGCGCTTGCGAGCCAGCGGCCCCGCGTTCGATCTGACGAGCGCACCGGCTGATGTCCGCGAGTTGATCGAAAAGATGGACGCTCTAGCCGGCGAACTCGGCCTCACGGTCAGGTCTGCACGCACGGGACGCAACTACCAGCCGCAAATATTGGAGTCGGGCGTGAAATACACAAGTGGTATAGGGGTCTACGCCAGCGGGCGTGGCGCGGAGTTCAACCTCTCGGTCTTCAGGGAACTTGGGGCGAACGAGGTCGCCGATGGACTCCTGCAGCGCCTCCGTGAGGTCACTGACGTGAAGGTCGATGCGCCCTCCTGGCCAGCCGTCCCGTGCCAAACGCTAGTCGGGGACTGGGATCGCGTCCGCTCGCAGCTCATCTTGCCGTATTTTCACGCTCGCCGCGAGCTCTCAACAGACGATCGGCAAGCTGGAAGGCCGTCGGCGTAGTCCGCAACTTTGCGATCGGCTTCTCGGCGCTCATGACCCTTCGCTTGGCAAGGAGCGCCGTCCTCGCGTCCGCGCTGCGCGCGACTCGTCGAGCAGCCGGTCGATCTGATCCTCAGCGATCGCGAGCATCGTGTCGTCGCCCGAGCGTTTTGCTTCCTCGCGCGCTGCCTCCAACGCGCTCAGACGCTCCTGGCGCGGCGATGTGTCTACCGTTGGATTATCAGCGAGCCTGGCGACCGCGCCAGTGAACCGCTGGCCACGTCGAGCTGCCGCGAGAAACATCTGGTTCATCGCCTGGTTAGCTGCGGGGGTGTCGCTCACGCATCCAGTGTCCCTCGTGCTGCGGCGTTTCGAGGGGCTCGCTCATGACACACACCCCGCTTCCGAGTACCCACATTCGAAGTGGAACGTCACGATGTAGCGGCCGTGTGTTGCGATGACGTACTCGCGGGTCGGTAGGGCAATCACACCCGGATCTGCGACTGGCACATATTCCCACCGCGCGGGAGAAGTCTCTTCGAGGCCGAGCGCTTCATACTCCACCTTCCACCCGCCCGCGTTGGCCGCACGCCAGATAACGTCGATTCTGCGATCGAACCTGTTGTATTCGTTCCAGTCCGAGTAGTCGATGCGGGCAAGGAATGTGGCGACTTCACAGCGGGTCGCTTTACCACCCCTGAACGGTGCCAAGGACTTCACCGGCACCTTCGCTGGCATGTATGTCGTCGTGATGCCTTCCACAAACACCTGGTCGTCCGGGTCGTTGATGTTCCGGCAAGAAGCGCCAGAGGCGCTTGATGCGAGAGCCAGTGAGCCAACTAGTGGTTCGTCTGTGAAGTTCGTGGGTTATGCCTCGAGGACCTTGCCGGTGTATGTCCACTTGAATGGTTTGGCGGTCTGGTTGTAGGTCTCGATAAACGCGAGCATCTGCTCGGCGAGGTCTTCCTCGCTGAAGAAGATGCCGTGCTTGAGCAGTCGGCGGTAGAGGATCGAGAAGAAGATCTCGACCTGATTCAGCCACGAGGCGTGGGTGGGGGTGAATTGGAAGCTCCAGCGGGGGTGAGCGGCGAGCCATTGCTGTACCTCTTCGGTGCCGCGGGTGGAGAGGTTGTCGCTGACCGCGATGATCTGCTGGCCCTCGATGACGGGGATCTCGCTGTCGAGCTGGTCGAGGAAGCGGATCAGATCGAAGCGGTTGCGGGTCTTCGAGGTCATCGCGAGCACGTCACCCTCGTGGACCTTCAGACACGCGAACAGGCACTGCGTGCCGTTGCGGATGTATTCGTGCTCGCGGCGTGTCGGTCGCCCAGGAGCAGGAAGCATGTCTGGCTTGGTCGGTGCCTTGGCCTGGATCCCGGTCTTTTCGTCGATCGAGACGACCAGCACGTTCTCTGGCGGATTCACGTACAGGCCGCAGACGCCTTTCAGGCGCTCCTCGAACTCGGGGTCGGAGAAGTCGCTCATCACCCAGTAGTCGCTCAGGTGCGGCTTGATGTCGGCGCGCGCGAGAATCGTGTGTGCCTGGGCGCGCGACATCCCCACCGCCTGCCCGAGCTGCTCATAGGTCCAGCGTTCCTGCTGAGCCCCCTCCGGTGTCTCCGGTGGACGCGTGCACGCCTTGGCGATCAGCCTCGCCCTGTCCGCCTGCGAATAGATCAGAGGTTTACCCGAGCGCGGCAAGTCGCGGAGCCCGGCGATCCCATCCTGCTCATAGCGCGCCCGCCACTTCTGCGCCGTGTTCGTCGAACACCCCACCAGCCGGCCGACCTCCGCAGCAGAACGACCTTCCGCGGCACAAAGCACGATCTGGGCGCGCTCGACCATCCGCACCTCAGCAGTGCTCGAGCGCACAATCCGTTCAAGCTCCGCTTGATCGTCCGCTGCGATCTCAACGCTCTTCGCCAACGCAGGCATACCGAACCTCCATCATCGCTGGACCCAACCAGCGACCAGTTCGGCAAACACTACGACACCCCTCCAACCACCAACAAACTTCACAGACAAACCACTAGAACCAGGCCGGCTGATGCACCCTTCCTCCATGTTGCTGATGCCATCGTGCGTCCCTTTCGTTGTGATTGGGCGCCCATCGATTCATTCTTCGGCGCCGCAGACCTTGAATCCGTAGCCCTGTGCGATCCCGTGCGCGAGCGCCTTTGCGCGGCGCACGGCTTGTTCTGCGGCTTCCCGAGCGGCGGTTTCCTGGTTGGCGACTGCGTTCGCCAGGTTGCTCTGATCGGTGACGGATTCGCTCTCCGCGGTCAGCCATTTCGTGATCGTCGCAGCGTCGCGCGGCGGCGCGGGCAACACCTGGAGCTTCGCAAGCGATGCGCGCTCTGACGCGACCGCCTGACGCAGGATCAGCGCGACACGTTCGGCGCCTGTCGCGGACGATTCTCCTTCGACGGCTTTGATCCGCCTCTTGAAGCCCTCTAGCGCCGTGTCCGAGGATCGGCAGATCGCGTCGCCAGCGGCGATGAACTCCGCCCTGGTCATCGGCGTAGCGGTGTCCGCAGCCTGCGTGCGCGTGACCGTGACGCTACGAGCAGGCGAGCTTGTGCTCGCCGTTCCCCCGCCGCAGCCCGCGAGGACCGAGCCACCTACGAGCGCGACCGCCCCCGTGATCATGTTGCGGATGCGGTGCGTGTTCTTCACTGCGAGCACTCGCTGATCGCAGCGTTCGCAGTATCCAGGTGCGTTCTCCATGTCAGCTCCCTGTCCCGAATGATCGGCATGCCATCCTGGTGGACGTATTCAGCCCGCAGTAGCACGCGCTGCCGGCCATGCTGAAACGTGGCGATCAGTGCTTCGATTGGCGGTCCCTCCAATCCATCTTCTTCCTCTTCCGCGGTGATCGGGACACCTTCGATCTCTGCAAGATGCCCAACTTCGCCCAGCTCCGTATAGCGGGCGGACCGAGCGGCGGAACCCTGAGCGGTTCGTCCGGGTCGGTCTCCAGAACGCTGGGCGCTTCGTCTTCGTGAGCCATGTAGTGCTCAAAATCGTACGCGAGTCAGTTCGCGGTCGCGCATCGCGAGCCGCCCAAGGTGCGATACTTCGGCAGGTTCGTGGCGGTCAGGTCGCTGATTTCCACCGTGCTCGCCAGCGACCCGACCGTGACACGCGCCGGCCTCTCGATCCGGCATCTCGTCGTCGCAGCACTGGCCCCGCTTGGCGCCATCAGGATGGCTGTCGCCACCATCGCGATCAGCAGGGCGTGGCGGCGGGCGAGGGTCATCGCTTCACCGTCCCGTCGGGGTTGCACTCTGCCGGAATGGTTTTCGCTGCGGTCCGACATAGCGCTTCTTCGCCGCCTTCCCTGTTCGCCGCTTCTAGCTGCTGCTGCTCTGCCACCATCACGGCTTCCGTGATCTTGCCTTCTTTCCATTCGCGGAAGAGTTCCCGTACGTCCCCGTGGAGGGTCTGCAAAGCCTTCGTTTCCCCCGGTTCGCTCGAAACGGGAGTCTCGGCCTTGGGCTTGGGCTTGACGATCGCCCTGGCCGACGTGGTCCGAGCGACCTCTTCGTGATCGTCCTGGGCAGCGCGGCCTGAGTGGTCGTCTTCATCACTCATCGCCTATAGCCTTCAGCCCCACGAGCCGCGAGCCTTGCCGTTGGCATGGCGACGCCCGGCGAGACGTCCAGCAACGCGAACAGCCCGAACAGACTACGGGTATGAAATATCGGGTGGGCTTGCTGTCCGGTGGCGATCGTAGGGTCGTTTGACCGGGACAGGGGCTCGTGGGAAGGACGCTTGTGGGCAGGCCGCCGTGCATTTGGGCTGTGAGCCCGTCAATGACTAGATGGCCGCCCCTGCGACTCACCCGGGTGGGCTGAGAGCCCGTATCCGTAGTTGTCGCTGCCCGCGGTGCCTTCCATTTCATATGTCGAGTTCGTGAAGGGAGGCGGTTTCTCGTGCGGTTCTTTGGTTTGGATGTTCATCTCGATTTCTGCGAGGTCGCGGTCGCCGAGGGCGGACGGGTCTCGCGGGTCGGTCGGATCGCGAGCACGCCGGCGGCGATCCGGGAGTTCGCGGCCGGCCTGAATGGCAGTGACCAGGTGGTGTTGGAGGCCAGCTGCGGCGCGATGATGATCGCCCGGCTCCTCGAAGAGAGCGACGTCGGGCAGGTCGTGGTGTGCAATGCGGCCGAGACGCGCGCGATCTCTCACGCCCGCGTGAAGTCCGACCGCTTCGACGCAGCGATGCTCGCCAAGCTGCTGTCGGCGGGGATGCTCAAAGCGGTGTGGGTGCCCGATGAGGCAACGAGCTCGTTGCGCCGGCGGGTCGCTCGGCGGGCGGGACTGGTGAGGGCCCGCACACGCGTGAAGAACGAGGTGCACGCGGTGCTCGCCCGGTGCCTGCTCGGCCGCCCGCCCGTGAGCGACCTTTTCGGCAGGCAGGGCCGGGTGTGGCTCACAGAGCAGCAGCTACCCGAGGAGGAGGCAGAGACCGTCGCAAGCTGTCTGCGCCACATCGACTTCCTCGGCGGCGAGATCACCGCCCTGGACCGGGGGATCGCCCGCCAGGCCCTGGCGTTCCCCGGGTTCGCGCGGCTTTTGACGATCCCCGGTGTTGACGTCGGCACCGCCGCAGCGGTGATCGCGGCGGTCGGGGACATCACGCGCTTCCCCACCGCCGGCCAGCTGGTTGCCTATCTCGGCCTGGACCCGAAGGTTCGTCAGTCCGGGTCAGAGCCGGCGCGCTATGGGCACATTTCAAAGCGCGGTGATCCGCAGGCCCGCTCGATGCTGGTCGAGGCCGCGTGGATCTCGATCCGAAGCCCTGGCCCGCTGAAGGCATTCGGGGAGCGCGTCCGCGCGCGTCGCGGCGCGCAGATCGCGGCGGTCGCTGTCGCGCGCAAGCTCGTCGTGCTCTGCTGGCATCTACTCACGAAGGATCAGGACTACGCGTTCGCGCGCCCGTCGCTGACGCGGCAGAAGACACGGCGGCTGGAACTCTTGGCGGGCGCTCCCCCGTTGGCGCGTCGTCACGGCGGGCCGCCCGTCAGCCCGACCAGCAGCCAGCGCGCAGCCGAGCGCGAGCTGCAAGCCCAGGCCGAGCTCGCCTACCGGCGCCTCGTAGATGACTGGCGCACAACGGCCCCGAAGGGTGGTGCGGGTGCGACACCGGGGCGCGCATCTCAAAGGCCCTCGAAGGGCAAAGCCGCGCGGCAGGCCACAAGCCCCTGACGCCTGCGCTTCGCTACGTCAGTCACCCGCACCACCGCAGATCATTCCACTCCGAAGCACCCAGCGCGACCCCGCCGCCGAGGCTTGCCCCCGCGCCCGGACGCGCCCGCCGGCACCACAAAAAGCCAGTACAGACCATATGCACGGCCCTCCAGGCGCTGTGCAATCGCTGTGCCGTCCGAGCGCACCCTCGAGCGTGGATCAGCGCTTCAGCAACCTCGAAGAAAAACTCGCGCAAGCCCTTGACTTTTCATCCGTACGCACGGGGGTGCGATCGCTGTGTGAGCGCTGTGCAATTCGTTGGCCGTTTCGGGCCGCTCAGGGTCATCACACATGTGATGACCGCATCGAGCATCCCTGCGTCCGCAGGCGCCGGGTACGCCCGCTACCTGGAGAGCAAGACCGTCACGCCCGAGCGCGGGGATTACTACCTGAGCCCAGATGGCGAGATGGCGCAAGCTCCCGGCCGCTGGCTCGCGGAGGAGGAGACGCTGGCGGCCCTGGGGGTGCAGGCGGGCGAGCCGGTCCATGGCGCGGACTTCATCGCGCTGATGGACGGCCGGCACCCGGGCACCGGGCGCTGGCTACGACCCGAGGGTGCAGGCGGCGGTAGGGGCGGCGGGATCGACGTGACGTTGAGCGCTCCGAAGTCCGTCTCGGCGGTCTGGGCGCTGGGGGACCCGTGGCAGCGTGAGCAGATCGAGGCCGCGCACGCTCGCGCGGTCGAGCAGACGATCCTCTACCTACGTGAGCAGGTCCCCGTCGTGCGGCGGCGCTACGGCGGACAGGTGGTCGAGGAGCACGCCAGGGACCTGATCGCCGCGGAGTACCGGCACACCACCGCCCGAGGCGTCGCCGGCGCGCAGGCACCGGACCCGCAGCTACACAGCCACGTCGTCATCACCGGCGCTGTCCGTGAGGACGAGCGCATCGTCGCTGTCGCTTCCCGGCCGATCTTTCGTTGCGCACGGGAGCTGGGTGCGTTCTACCGCTCCCAGCTCGCGCACGAGCTGACAAGCGACGGCTACCAGATCAGCTATGGGACGGGGAAGGATGGCCGCTACTTCGAGCTGGCCGGGGTACCGCAGACGCTGCTGGAGGAGTTCTCCGGGCGCAGCCGCGAGGTTGCCAGGGCCGCCGAGCGTTTCCGTGCGCGCTACGGCCGGGCGCCGGAGCGTGGGGAGCTGCGCGGCCTGGCGCTCGAGAACCGACGCGCCAAGCAGCCCGCAACCCGGGCAGACCTCCAGCAGACATGGGCCGAGGCCGGGCGCCGTCACGGGTTCGGTCCCGACGAGACGCTGCGGCTGCTGGAGGGATCCGAGCGCGCCGGTCGCGGCGGGTCGGTGGAGAACCGCATCGAGGCGCACCTGACCGAGCATCACGCGATCTTCGACGCGCGTGAGCTGCGAGCGGTCGCGCTTGAGCAGAGCGCCGGGGAGATGCCGCCGGACGTGGCGCTCGGGATCGCCCGGGAGATGGTCCGCGACCGGCGCATCCTCACCCTCGAGGGCGGACGGATGACGACGCTCGCTATTCGCGCCCAAGAGCAGGCGATCGAGCGGCGCGTAGCCGAGCTCGCCCAGCCCGCAGGCAGGGATATCGGCGAGCGCGCGCGCCAGGGCGCGGTGCGGGAGGTCGCGGAGCGGATCGCCGCACCCCTCAGCCCCGAGCAGCACCATGCCCTGGAGGCGGTCACCGGCCCCGAGCGGCTCGCCGTGCTCATCGGCCCCGCCGGCACCGGGAAGGGAGTCGTGATCGACGCTGCCGCCCGGGCTGAGCAACATGCCGGCAGGACGGTCCTCGGGGTCGCGGTATCCGGCAGCACCGCGGAGCGTCTCGGTGCCGACAGCCCGGCGCTCGCCGGGCGAACGCTCACCCTCGACTCGCTCGTGGCGCGCTCTCGCACCGGGAGCATCCACGTCGACCGCGCCACGACTATCTTCCTCGACGAGGCGGGAATGACCGACCACCACCGCCTCGACGCGCTCACCGAGCTGGTGGAGCACTCCGGGGCGAAGCTCATCGCCATCGGCGACGGCAAGCAGCTCCCCTCGATCGGCCCCGGCGGAATGTTCGACCGGCTCAGCGGACATGCCCCCACCGCCGAGCTCCAAGACGTCTACAGGACTCGGGACCCAGCGGAGCAGCGCGCCTGGCAAGCGCTGCGCGCCGGCGAACCCGAGCGGGCGATGGCGCACTATGTCCTTCGCAACCAGCTGCACTTCCAGGACACCCGCGACGAGGCCGGCGAGGCCGCCGTGCAACGCTGGCACACTCTCACCCAGCAGCACGGCGTCCGCGAGGTCGCGTTGATCGCGGATGCCTCAAACCAGGAGATCGACCGGCTCAACGCCCGCGCGCAACACCTCCGCGCCCAACACGGCGAACTCGGACACCAGCAGATCCAACACCCCGACCGTCACTACCCGATCCGCGAAGGCGACCTGATCGCGTTCACAAGCCAACACCGGCTACCGGGCCAGCCACGGGTCGAGAACGGCACCCGCGGCGAGATCACCGCCATCCATCCCCGCGGCATCCGGATCGCCCTCGACGGCTCGGACCGCCGAGTCGACCTCCCGGCAGAGGATCTCGGCTCGATCCGGCTCGGCTATGCCCAACACGTCTATCGCCAGCAGGGCGCGACCGTGCAGCGCTCGGTCGTGCTCACCGGCGGTTGGCAGGCCAGCAAGGAGAGCGCCTACGTGCAGGCCACACGCGCACGCCACGGCACCGACTGGTTCCTCGCCCGTGACCAGCTCGGCCTCGAAGGACAAGACCCAGACCGCGTCCGGCGCCTCGCCGAACACATCCGCCACAGCCGCTCACAGATCCCGTCGCTCGCGCACCAAGTGCGCCCTGAGCCTGACTGGAGTCCCAGCCGCGACCCGCTACGAATTCACCGCATCCTCTCGCCGACCCGCTGGCTCACGCGAGCGCTCCGCCGCGACACCCCAGAGCGCAGCATCAGCCGCGGCCGCTGAGGATCCACCAGGCCCATCGAGGTGTATCCCACTCCCCCGCATAAATCGCTACCCCTCGCGCTCAACCGCAGTGCCCTTCGGCCTCTCCGCCAAGCTCGCCAACAGCGCCGCCTGGGTGCTGCGCCTGAACTGACTCGCGTTCGCACGGGGCGGGGCGGCCCCTGCCGCGTACGCGCGCCCAGCCGCCGGCGGGCTCGCCAGCTGCACGACCAGCCAGTCTTCGAGCATCACCCGGGTGAAGCGCAGATGCCGGCCGACTCGCAGGCACGGCAAATGCCCAAGCCGTGCCGCGTCCCGTACCCACGACACCCGCACGTTCAACAACGCCGCCGCAGCCACGCAATCGAGCAGCGGCTCCGACAACGACACCATCTCGCCATCGCCCGGCATTCCGGACTCCTTTCCTCGCGTCCGCGAAACCCGACCCCCGATGCGGGGATCAGACTGCGCCGGCCTCACATTCGCTCTACCAGCCATAACTCACGCTCCTCTTGCTCAACAAAGCCCCGACACCTATATGTCGAGAGCCGAGGTGCGATGCCCCTGCCCAAATCGCGCGCATCTGGCCCTCTCTCGTGTTAATGACCCCAACTCCGCTGAAACGGCCACGCAATTCACGGCCAGCGCCAACAGCAAGCAGCCGGCGCGCATCCACGGCAAGCCCAATGCCGCACCCACACCAGCCGCCGGCAGCACGGCCCCACACCCGTATATGTGCGCGAGCACGCCAAACCGGCCAAGAACTTGCGTGGGCAGCAAAGCCGCGCACGCACCCGAACCACCAACGCCGTCAACGATGGGCATCGAGGGGCGATGGATCGCCAAGCGACACGCTCGGCCGTTGTGGCAGCCCGAGCTGTAGCCGCGACCCTCACACAACGCTACGGATTGCGGCGCGGTGGCCGCCGCTACCTGCACCGGAGGCGTCGGGCTGCGCCCTCCTTGTCACAGCGCACCCCGGCATGTGGAGGGCAGTCTCGTTGGCGCGACCTCAGACCGATTGGGCCGTCGTGGGCGGGGCTACAATCGAGCGCGCTATGCGTACATCGCCACCCGTCGCGCTGGATGGAGCCGCAGCCAAGGAGCGGCGAGCATGAACGCGGCCACGTCGGCGGCGATGATCGAGCACGCGGGTCGCGCTTTGATCGACGCTGCGCCGGCGCCGGCCAAGGTGATCCTGTTCGGCTCGCACGCCCGCGGCGACGCCGACGACGGCAGCGACTTCGACTTCCTGGTCATCGAGGAGACGGTTCCGGATCGCCTGGCCGAGGCCGTCAGGCTCCGAGACGCTCTCGGGGACTTCAACGCGCCCGTCAACGTGATCGTCATGGACGCCGCGCTCGCCGGACGGCGGGCGAAGGTGCGGGGCACGATGGTGCACCGAGCCCTGCGCGAGGGTCGTGTTCTCGCCGAGTCCTGAGCAGATCGAGTACGCCGAGCTGCTGATGCGCCGGGCCCACGGCGACCTCCAAGCCTGCCGCGTGCTCGCCGACGACGCAGACATCGACGACAACATCGTCGGGTTTCACGCACAGCAGGCAGTCGAGAAGGCCATGAAGGTCGCGCTCGTGCTCGCCGACGCCGATCTCCCGCTCACCCACGATCTCAGATTCCTCGTGCGCCAGGTACGCGCGACGGGCACAGAGCCCCCACAGGACATCTCGGACACCGCGTGGCTCACGCCCTGGGCAGCCGAACTCCGCTACGACGAGCCGATCGCACTCGATCGCCCCGCCGCGCTCGCAGCGGCCGAGAGGGCTACTGGCTGGGCGGCGTCGCTGCTCGCAGACGCGAAGGGCCCCCAACCCGATCTCGGGAGGAAATCTCGGGAGGAAGCTCCGCCAGCGCCCGAGCCCTAGAAGCACGAAAGCCCTGGAAATCCAGGGCTTTCGCTTCATAGCGGGGGCGGGATTCGAACCCGCGACCTTCGGGTTATGAGCCCGACGAGCTACCAGACTGCTCCACCCCGCGTCGCTCCCTATGTTCTAGCAAAGAACCGCGCCTGGAACGAGGCCCGGCCCTGCACGGCCACGAGTCCCTCGCGCACCGGCCCGGCCTCTACCTCCCGCACCGGCCCGACCTCTAGGATCACGCCCGTGCGCGTAGCCGTCGTCGACATCGGGACCAACTCCACCCGCCTGCTCATCGCCGACGTCCACCCCGGCGACGGATCCATGCGGGAACTGGTCCGACGCTCGAACGTCACCCGCCTCGGCCACGGGGTCGACGCGAGCGGCTCCCTCTCCGAAGAGGCCAGCCAGCGCGTGTTCCACACGCTCGACCAGTACCGCCACGAGATCGACTCCTATGGAGTGTCCGCCAACCTCGCCGTCCTCACCTCCGCCGTCCGGGACGCTGCCAACGGCCCCGAGTTCGCCCAGCGCGTACGCGAGGACTACCAGCTCGACGCCCGCGTGCTCAGGGGCGAGGAAGAGGCCCAGCTCACGTTCCTCGGTGCCATGACCGGGCGACCGCCCGCCACCGAGCCCACCGTCCTCATCGACATCGGCGGCGGCTCCACCGAGTTCGTCGTCGGCGTCGGGCATACTCCCCGCTTTCACGTGTCCCTCCCCGCCGGCGTCGTGCGCATGAGCGAGCGCCACATCCACTCCGACCCGCCGTCCCCCCACGAGCTCCAGGCGCTCGCCAGCGACGTCCACACGGTCCTCCAATACGGCCTTCCCGCTGACCAGCGCGCGTCCGTCGCCATCGCCATCGCCGGCACCGCCACCTCCGCCGCCGCCATCGCCCAGGAGCTCGATCCCTACGACTCCTCCCGCGTCCACGGCTACAAGCTCGATCTGAGCACCGTCGAACTGCTCCTCGCCCGCCTCGCCGACATGACCGAACAGCACCGCCGCCAGGTCGTCGGCCTGCACCCCGATCGCGCCCCCACCATCGTCGCCGGCATGATCCTCCTCGCCGAGGCCATGCGCGCCTTCGAGCTCGAACAGGTCGAGGTCTCCGAGCACGACATCCTCCGCGGCGGCGCCCTCCGCCTCGCCGGCGTCCGCTAGCACCCCCCGTCAGCCCACTGCGAACACCACCCCGCACGCCGGCAGGCGTGCCCTCTCAAACGTCTTTCACGCCAGGTTCGACTTGCGCGGGTACACCACCGTCGGATCCGTCAGCACGTTCACCAGCGCCGGCTGGTTCGCCGCCAGCGCCCGTTCGAGCGCCGGGCGCAGCTCCTCCGGGCGCTCCACCAGCTCGCCATGGCAACCCAGCGCCCCCACCACCTCGTCGTACCTTGTCCCCGGGCGCAGGTCCGCCGCCACCGAGTACCCGTACAGGAACTCCATCGGGTGCTTCTCCAGCGCCCAGATGCCGTTGTTCCCCATCACCCCCACCACGTTCACCCCGTGGCGCGCAAGCGTGTCGTACTCCATCCCCGAGAACCCGAACGCCCCGTCACCCAGCAGCAGCACCACCTGGCGCTCCGGGTGCGCCAGCTTCGCCGCCAGCGCATACCCCGGGCCCGTCCCCAGACATCCGAACGGCCCCGGGTCCAGCCAGCAGCCCGGCTCGTAGCTGTCGATCACCCGGCCCGCATACGACACGAAGTCCCCGCCGTCCCCGATCACGATCGCGTCACGATCGAGAACCGTCCCAAGCTCCGCGTACAGCCTCATCGGATGAAGCGGCGCTCTTCCATCCTCTCGCTCCACCCGCTCCCCCTCGCGGCGCTCGCTCTCGCTCGCCCGCAGCTCCGTGATCCAGCCCTCGCTCGCCAGCGCCTGCGCCCCCGCCGCCGCCCGCACATCCGCCAGCGTCTCGCCGATCGCCCCGTAGCACTCCACAGCCACCGCCCGCGGGAGCTCCCGGGGCGGTTCCACCGCGTCCACCACCACGATCTCCGTGTCCTCCCCAAATGCCCCCCCGAAGCCCAGGCGGAAGTCCATCGGCACGCCCACCACCAACGCCACGTCCGCTCCCTTCAGCGCCTGCGACCGCGCCCGCGAGAAGAACAGCTCGTCATCCGCTGGCACGCACCCCCGCGCCAGCCCGTTCAAGAACACCGGGATCCGCAGCGTCTGCGCCAGCTCCATCAGCGCCTCCTCCCCACGACCCCAGTACAGATCTGTGCCCGCCATGATCACCGGGCGCTCAGCCCCTCGCAGGAGTCCCGCCGCCAGGTCAACCGCCTCCGCCGGCGCCCCTCGCGGGGTGGGCGGGGTGGGCGGGCCCCCATTAACCGTCAACACGTTCTCCACGTCCGGCTCCGCCGCCTCCATGAACACGTAGTCCATCGGGAAGTCCACGAACGCCGGGCCCCCGTGCGGCGCCTTCGCCGCCGCGAACGCGTCGTCCACGAGCGCCGGGATCTCCGCCGTGCTCTCCGGCGTCGCCGCCAGCTTCGTCAGCGGCCGCACGAACGGCACGTGGTCGATCTCCTGCAGCGAGCCCTGCCCCCAGCGCATCGCCGGCGCACGGCCACCCAGCACCACCATCGGCGAGTGGTTCGCCTGGGCCGACGCCATCGCGCTCATCCCGTTCGTCACCCCCGGCCCCGCCGTCAGCGCGCACACCCCCACCTCTCGCGTCACCTTCGCCCATCCCTCCGCCGCGAACGCCGCCGTGGACTCGTGGCGCACGTCCACGATGTCGATCCCCTCCTCCCGGCAGCCGTCGTAAATCGAGAACAGATGCCCGCCCGACAGCGTGAACAGCTTGCTCACGCCGTGGGCCTTCAGGCGTCTGGCCACCAGCCGGCCGCCGTGGAAGGTGCTCGTCTCCTGGGCGCTCTGCGTGGACATCGACACGCGACTCTACCCCTTCGCGGCCCGCCGCAGGCGTTACCCGCCCGCCGAGAGTCCGCCCCGCCGCCACGTGCCCGGGGTGGGATTCGAACCCACACGCCCCCTACGGGGGCCACCGATTTTAAGTCGATTGCGTGTACCTATTTCGCCACCCGGGCCGGCGCAGTCTATGAGATGCCGCCCTGGCGAAAACGCCCGCGTTTGCCCGCCCGTGGGGGCGGGAAGCCAAGTACCGGGGCAATCGCGTAAAGGGCCCATAAAACCGCTGAAATAGGCGCAACTTCGCCACTGCTACGGTGTCTTTATTGGCGACAGCAGCTACCACACTGTCATGGAGGTCTCCACACTCACACCCCCCCGCACCATCCCGGGCCTACGTGGTCCGAGTGCCCTCCTGCGCCTGCAGCCGGACGAGCGCCTGATCGCACTCACCCGCCGGGGACAGCACGCCGCCTTCGAGGTCCTGTGCGCGCGCTACCAGACCCGCCTGCTGTCCTTCTGCCGGCACATGCTCGGCTCCCGCGAGGACGCCGAGGACGTCCTCCAGGAGGTGTTCGCCGCCGCCTTCAACGCCGTGCTCGCCGACGACCGCGACATCAACGTCCGGCCCTGGCTCTACCGGATCGCCCGCAACCGCTCCCTCAACCACCTGCGCCGCGCGTCCGCCATCGGCGTCGACTCCATGGACGTCCACTACGCCGAGCAGGGGTTGTCCACCGGCGACAAGGTCATGCGCCGGGAGAACTTCCGGGAGCTCATCGCCGACGTGCACGAGCTTCCCGAGACCCAGCGCACAGCGCTGCTCCTGCGCGAGATCGACGCCCTCTCCTACGAGCAGATCGCACACGCCATGGAGACCACCGTCCCGTCCGTCAAGTCGCTGCTCGTACGCGCCCGCATCTCGCTCGCCGAGGCCGCCGAGGCGCGCAAGCTGAGCTGTGACGAGGTGCGCCTCGAGCTCGGCGAAGTCGCCGAGGGGCTCACCAAGCTCAGCACCCCGGCACGCCGCCACGTGCGCGGCTGCGAGCGCTGCTCCTCCTTCCGCAAGCAGCTCAAGGACAACAACCACGCGCTCGCCCTCATCCTGCCCGTCGGTCCGCTGCTGCTGCTCAAGAAGCTGTTCCTCGCCAAGCTCGGCACCACCGCCTCCGCCGGCGGCGCACACGTGGCCGGCGGCGCCAGCGTCGGCGCCGGGGCAACCGCCGGGGCCGGGGCCGGGGCCACCGCCGGAGCAGCAGGAGCGGGAGGGAGCGTCGCCGGCGGCATCATGACCGCCGGCGCCGGCGCACTCGCCACCAAGGCCGCCATCGTCACCGCCGCCGCAGCCATCGTCACCGCCGGCGCGGTCGCCGCCGGACACGCCGTCGTCACCCATCCCCACCACCCGCCCGCCGCCATCACCGCCGCCGCCAGCCCATACACGAGCGCACCGGTGGTCGTCCGCCAGGCGCTCCAGCCGGTCAGCGCCGGCGTCCGTGAGACCTCCGCCGGCGCCACCGCCGCCGCCGCCCACCGCCGCCGCCACCACGCCACCATCGCGAAGATCGTCAAGCCCGCCGCGCCCGCCACCGTCGCCATCACCACCGCTCCGTCCGTGTCGTCCGTCACCACCGTCGTCAGCCCACCCGAACCACCGGTCAAGCCGACGCCCCCCGAGCCCACCACCCAGGTGACCACCCAAACCACCGAACTCCCCGCGTCCGCTACAACCGTGCCACCCGTCACGCCCATCCCCACCACGAGCACCACCCCGACCACGCCCCCCACGGGCACCGGCACGCCCACCACGCCCACCTCTCCTTCAGCCCCCCCGGCGAGCGCCCCCGAAGCTCCCCCCGTCGTCCAACCCGAAGTCCCGGCCGCGCCGTCCGGCGAAACCACGCCCGCCACCGGCGGCGAGTCCGACAGCGACGCCGAGCCCGACACCGGCGGCACCGAAGCGTCCGCCAACGCGGCCAACGCGGCCACCGTCGCCAGCGCGGACAGCACGGACAGCTCCCCCGCGCGGTTCAGCCGCCGGGACGTCGTGTTCAGCGGGTACACCCGCCGCGACGCCGGCTGGCGCTGACACGCCGCGCCCGCCCCACGCGCGGCCCCGTTAGCCGAACGCGAACGACTTCAGCGGACGCAGCAGCACGCCGGTCTCGCCCACTTCCAGCGGCGAGTCCACCTGTGAGCTGGCCGTCGGCGAGGTCATCATGGTCACCACCACGCCCGCCCGCGGGTGGGCCTCCTCAGGCGTCAGGAGCACGTCCCGGACGTACATCTCCCGCCCTTCCACCCGCGCGAAGAACGCCACCTCGTAGCCGGTGAGCGTGTTGTTCACTTTCGTCTTGCCCTCCGCCCGCAGCGCAAAGCCGGGGTAGCGGCGGCTCAGCCCGCGGATGAAGCCGGTGGCATACAGGGGCATCTCGGCGGTCAGTTCGCCGTGGTAGGGGGGCAGCGTCAGCGGAGCAACCGCGTAGGAGTACTTCAGCGAACCGTCCGGCCAGCGGCTCTCCACCTTCACGTACCCGCCAGGATCCGGGGTCACGCGGTACAGGCCGCGGTACTCGAAGCTGAACGGGACGCTCCCGCCGTGCCAGAACATCGCGTTCTCCAGCGTCAGCCCCGCCGCCACCAGGGCCGCCAGCACGGCCACACACGCAACCACCGCCGCCACCCGCGCCGGTTTCGAGGCCGCACGCCAGCGAGGCGCCAGCAGCCGTGCCACGCTCGGGCCGTACTCCGGCTTCATCGGCGCCACCGCCATCGTCTTCAGGCGATCATTCCCCGAGCGAGAACAGCGCTTCCAGATCGTGGCGGGAGTACGCCGCGAACGCCACCATCGTCTGGGTCCGCGACACGCCCGACAGGCCGCCGATCTGCCCCGTCACCACGTCCGCGAGCTGCTCGTGGTCGGACACCCGAACGATCGCCACGAAGTCCCACTCGCCGGTCACCGAGTACGCCTCGGCTACCCCCTCGATGTCCGCCAGCGCGCCACCCAAGCTGGAAAGCGCATCGCGCTCCGCCTCGATCAGCACCACCGCGTTGGTCATCGTCATCGGGCGATCATTCTAGGCGCCCCTCGCCCCGCCCCACCTGCGCTAGGTCTCCAGCTCGCTCATCCGGTGCAGGCCCAGCCCGACCGCCAGTCCCACCAGGCAACCCACCACCCCCGCCAGCCAGCTCGCCTCGGGACGCGCGAACGGCATCACCAGCAACAGCGCCCCCAGCACGCCCGCGCCCAGCAGATCGCCGTCCCGGTAGGAGCCGGTGCGCGCCGCCTCCAGATCCGGCGCCGCCCACGCCGCCAGCAGCGCCAGCCCCGCGCCGTTGGCGCCGCTCACCAGCGGGAACTGGTAAACCGCGTCCGCCACCAGCGCCCCCGTCGCACCCGCCCCGAAGAACAGTCCGAGCACCACCGCCGGTCCGTGGCGGCTCTCCAGCAGCCAGCCGAAGATCGCCACCGTGAAGATCGCCACGAACGCGTACACGCCGTCGATGTACACGAACTCGTTCGTGAACAGCTTCCACCAGTCGCCATCCAGGGGGCCCACGATCGCCGCGTGCGTATACAGCAGCGGTTCCGCATGGACCACGATCCACGCCACGCAGCTCACCGCCACCAGCGCGACCGTCGCGTACGGACGGTCGGCCGCCCACCTGCTCGGCCGATGGCGGGTGCGGGCCCGCGTCATCACCCCGCCGCTCGGCGCGGATCCCGAGCGGGGGCCCAGCAGCGCGCGCGCCCGAGCCCGGAGCGTCCGCTTGGACGCGTTCGCCGGCGGCAGCTTGGGTGCCCGCCTGCGCAGGCGGTTGCCACAGTAGGGACACTCGGTGATGTACGGGCTCACCTCCGAGCCACACTGCTTGCACACCACGAACAGATCCGCGCTCGAGGTCATAGAACCTGTTTCAAGATAGGCGGTGCGGTCGGGGCGTTCATGGACCAAGCTGGGCGACGCGGGACGGTGAAGGCCGTGCTGGTGGCACGGGCGAGCCGGCACGTGGCGATCCAGCGCCGTGTCCAGGGGCGCATCCGGGCGTGCCGGTCTTCTTGAAACAGGTTCACCGTGGACCCATTCTATGGACCTCCCGAGCGCGCCCCGCGCGCCTCTGGAATACTCAGGCCATGACCACCGGACCCGACAGCAAGCTTTACATCCTCGCGTTCGACCACCGCGGCTCCTTCCAGAAGAAGTTCTTCGGCATCGACGGCGAGCCCGACGCGGAGCAGACGGCCATCATCGCCGACGCCAAGCACCTCATCTTCGAGGGCATGCTCCAGGCCATCGGCGCAGGCGCCGAGCCATCCGTCACCGGGGTGCTCGTCGACGAGCAGTTCGGCTCCACCGTGCCCGCCGAGGCGCGCGAGAAGGGCCTCAAACTGGCCATGCCCGCCGAGCGCTCGGGTCAGCCCATGTTCGACTTCCAGTACGGGGACGACTTCGGGGCCCACATCGAACACTTCGACCCCGACTACACCAAGGTGCTCGTTCGCTACAACCCCGACGGCGACCGCTCCCAGAACGACGAGCAGCTCGCGAAGCTACGCCGGCTGAGCGACTGGCTCGCCCAGCACGACCCCAAGTTCCTGTTCGAGCTGCTCGTCCCCGCCGAGGACGCCCAGCTGCAGTCCGTCGGCGGCGACAGCGATCGCTATGACGCCGAGCTGCGTCCCGAGCTCATGCGCCGCGCCATCGCCGACGTCCAGGATGCCGGCATCGAGGTGGACATCTGGAAGATCGAGGGCGTCGACCAGCGCTCGGACTGCGAGATGCTCGTCGCCCAGGCCCGCACAGGTGGCCGCGAGCACGTCCACTGCGTCGTGCTCGGGCGTGGCGCCGACGACGCCAAGGTCGATCACTGGCTCACCGAGGCCGCGCCCGTCAACGGCTTCATCGGCTTCGCCATCGGGCGCTCCATCTGGTGGGACCCCCTCAAGGCCTACGTCGACGGCAAGATCGAGCGCTCCGCCGGGGCACGCAAGATCGCCGAGAACTACCTTCGCTTCGTCGCCGTCTACGAGCGCGCCGAGCGCAAGGCGTCCGCCTCCGCGTGAGCGCACAGCGAGGCGCCGTCGACATGAAAATGCGTCAGAGCCTCGCCGAGCTGGAGGAGGCGTTCGTCGAGGAGGCCTCGCTCGACCGGAGCAGGCGCGCCTCGCTCCGCCGCACCGCCGAGAAGCGCGCCTTCAAGCGCGATCTCGCACGCCGGCACAAGCGCGGCTCCATGCGCTTCGTGCTCCTCGTGCTCACCCTCATGCTCACCGCCGCCGTCGTCATCGTCGTCATGTTCCGCACGCTCTACCTGCTGCTCGGCTGAGCACATCCTCGCGGCTTCGAGCGCCGTGGCGCGGCCCGCTACTGGGGGCCGTCGCCAAGTTCGCGCAGAGACTCCTCCACCTCCGCGCCATGCGCGGGCGCGGCGTCATCCTTGGACTGGGGCGCCCCGCCGGCTTCCCGGTGGATCTCGAGGTAGATCTCCTTGCGGAACACCGGCACCCGTTGCGGCGCCTGAATACCGATGCGCACCTTCTCGCCCATGACCGACAGCACCGAGACCTCGATCTCGTCCCCGATCATGATGCTCTGGTTGGACTTGCGCGTCAGAACCAGCATTCTGGGTGCACCTTCCTCTTTGCCGACTGGCGACCCGGCGCAACCCAAACCGCCGGAGAGGCAAGCATAGTCACAGGACCGGGGGAACGCGATGCCAATTCGTCGAAATCTGCCGGTTGCCGAGCACTCCGATGCACGCGCGCGGGCAGCCGCTCGCGCCGCGAGGGCGCTTGCGCTAGTCTCCCGGACCGTCCATGCCCCGGAAATCTTTGCGCCCGCACCTCAACCAGATTCGCGCCTGGGTGCGCCAGGGACGCACCGACGCGTGGGTCGCTCACCAGCTCGAGGTCACCGTCCGCGACATCGAGCAGTTCAAGCGCCAGAACGAGCTCGTCAGCGACGACGAGGCGCCCGAGGGGGCCGCCGGCGACTACCCCGAGGAGATCGACCTGCGCGCCGAGGACGACGCGCTCATCGCCGCCGAGCTCGAGGCCGCCGAGGCCGAGGCTGCCGAGGTCGAGGCCGCCGAGGCCGAGGCTGCCGAGGTCGAGGCCGCCGAGGCCGAGGCTGCCGAGGTCGAGGCCGCCGAGGCCGAGCGCGCGCGCGCGGACGCCGAGGAGGGCGATGAGGAGGCCGATGACTCCGGCGCCACCCGCACCCGCCGTCGCAGCCGCCGCGGCGGACGCGGCCGGCGCGCCGGCTCACGCAACACCGGCCCCCTCGAGGGCACCTTCGACCACGGCGAGGAGGGCTACGGCCTGTGGCTCGACCCCGCCATCCAGGAGAACCCGATCTACGCCGAGCACTGGGCCGGACACCGACCGGTGGAGGTCGAGGTCGAGGAGGACCGCATAATCATCCGCCGCGCCGGCGACGACGAGTAGGGCCCCGCAGAGCTGCGCGCTACGGCGTCCTCAGTCGCTCGCGTGCAGAGCACGCCACGCTCCTTGCGTCCTTGTATCGCTTGCCCTGCGGGGCCCTACTGGCGCAGAGCACAGATAGCCGCTCGCTCCCGGCGGCCCCGTCGGTCTTTACGCCTCCGACAGCGTGCGGCGGCCGCCGGCGTAGTCGGCGGCCTCGCGGAGGTAGCGGGCGAAGGCCGCGTCGGTGACGGTGCCGGCCTCCCACGCCCACGGGTCCTCGGGTGCGAGGCGCATCGCCACCTGCAGGCACCAGGACGCTCCCCCCTCGTACAGCGCCACCAGTTCCTCGGCCGTGAAGCGTCCGCCGAGCCGCCGGCGCAGCTCCGCCACGATCGCGTCGCTCACGCGCTCGAGCAGCGCGCGACGCTCGGCCGGCGCCGTCTGCAGCCGGCGCTCACCCTGCTGCCACTGGTAGATCGCCGTCTCGAACGACACTGACGAGCGAGGCTAGCAGCGCGCGGTGCAGCTCAGTTGTCGGGCAGCCCGGTGATCACGTAGGGCTGCTCGCCGCTCTTCATCATGCCCAGCTCGGCGAGCCTCCGTTTCGAGCGTGCCCGGCGCCGTCAGCTCCTGGCGCTGGCGCACCAGCGCCCGGTGTTCGCGTTCCAACCCGGCCACCGCCGCGCTGTCGCTGCGGGACTGGCGCCAGGTGGAGAGCATGTGCACGCCCGCGCTCGCGTACAGGTACACGAGGGCCACCAGCACGCACAGCATCGCCATGCGCCCCAACCGATCCCACCGCACGCGCCCGAAGGACATGCTCTGCGCATTCGCGCCCGGCGCCGGAGCTCCTGCAAGCTCGATGGCGTGGACTCGACGAGCTAGGCGCCGCGGAACACGCTGCGCCCGGGGAACCGCGCGTCGGGACCGAGCTGCTCCTCGATGCGCAGGAGCTGGTTGTACTTGGCCACGCGATCCGAGCGCGAGGGGGCGCCCGTCTTGATCTGGCCGCAGCCGGTGGCCACCGCCAGGTCGGCGATGGTCACGTCCTCGGTCTCGCCCGAGCGGTGGCTCATGACCGCCGTGTACCCCGCGTCGCGCGCCATGGCGATCGCCTCGAGCGTCTCCGTGAGCGTGCCGATCTGGTTGACCTTGATGAGGATGGAGTTGGCCACGTGCGTGTCGATGCCGCGACGGAGCCGCTCGGTGTTGGTCACGAACAGGTCGTCGCCGACCAGTTGCAGGCCCGCGCCCAAGCGCTCGGTGAGCGTGCGCCAGCCGTCCCAGTCCTCCTCGCCCATGCCGTCCTCCAGGGACACGATCGGGTAGCGCCCGGCGAGCTCGGCCCAGTAGTCGCTCAGCTCGGCCGCGCTCAGCGTGCGGCCCTCGTGCTCGAGCACGTACGCGCCGTCGTGGTACAGCTCGCTGGTGGCCGGGTCGAGCGCAATCGCCACATCTTCGCCCGGCCGGTAGCCGGCGGCCTCGATGCCCGCCACCAGCACCTTCAGCGCCTCCTCGTTGGAGCCCAGGTCGGGCGCGAATCCGCCCTCGTCCCCCATGGCCGTGGACAGCCCGCGCTCGTGCAGGGTGCGTTTCAGGGCGTGGAACACTTCGGCGCCCATGCGCAGGCACTCGGAGAACGTGGGCGCGCCGCACGGGACCACCATGAACTCCTGGAAGTCGACGGCGTTGTCGGCGTGGGCGCCACCGTTGAGGACGTTCATCATCGGCACCGGCAGTACACATGCGTCCGGCCCGCCGAGGTAGCGCCACAGCGGCAGTCCCTCCGCGGCCGCCTGGGCGTGAGCAGCCGCCAGCGACACGCCCAGGATCGCGTTGGCGCCCAGGCGCGACTTGTTGGGCGTGCCGTCGAGCTCGATCAGGGCGCGATCGAGCGCCTGCTGGTCGGCCGCGTCCATACCCGCCACGGCGGTCGCTATCTCGCTCTCCACGTTGGCCACCGCCCGCGACACGCCCTTGCCGGCCCACGCCCGGCCGCCGTCCCGCAGCTCGGTCGCCTCGAACTCTCCCGTGGAGGCCCCCGAGGGCACCGCCGCACGGCCGCTCGCCCCGGAGCGCAGTCCCACCTCCACCTCCACCGTGGGGTTGCCCCTGCTGTCGAGGATCTGGCGCGCGTGGACGCGCTCGATCTCGCTCATGCGGGGCGCTCGACGCCGGTCATGCGAGGTGTCCTACGCGTGGGCGCCACTGCCTGCGCACGCATCTGCCGAATCGCCTATTCGGTGGTGGAGACGCCGGTTTTCGACGTCGTCTTCGGGGCTTTGTAGCCCTTGCAGTCGGCTACCTCGTAGCCGGAGCGGCATTCGGTCTGTTCCTGCCACTTCTTTTTGAAGTTCTTGACGAACGTGCTGAGAGCTTTCTGCTGGTTGGTGGCGATCAGCTGCTGTTTGATCGTGGACTTCGCCTGCGCCAGCGACTGCTGGCTGCCGGCGATGGTGCTCACCACTTCGTAGATGTAGTAGCCGAACGGCGTCTTCACCGGGCCGCCGAGCTTGCTCACCTTGGCCGTGAAGATGGCTTCGTCGAGCGCCTTCTCCTCCTCGCCTTTGACCACTTCCTTGAGCAGGCCGCCATCGGCCTTGCTGGTGGGATCGATCGAGTCCTTCTCGGCGACCGACGCGAAGCTCTTACCCGATTCGATTTCCTTCTTGGCGGCGATCGCCTGGGCTTCTGTCTTCGTCAGGATGATTCGCACGGTGCGCTTTTCGGGCGTGCCGAAGCGGGACTTGTTTTCGTTGTAGTACTTGGTGATCTGGGCTTCCGTGGCCGTGGCCTTGTTCTTGACCACCTGTTTCTGGATTTTGCTGGACAGCATGTTCAGCTTCACGCGCAGCAGCAGATCCGAGACGGACTGCCCGGAGGTCTGTAGGAATTTTTCGAATTCGGCCGCTTTCGGGAACTGCGCGTTCTTGATTTTTTCGAATTCCTTGTGGACTTCCGCGTCGGTGAGCTTGACGCCCAGCGATTTGGCTTCGTTGAGTACCCACTGCGAGGAGATGAGGAAGCTCAGCACCTCGCTCTGCAGCGATTTGTACTGCTGTTCGCACTCGGTTTTCAGTTGCGCGGTGGTCGGGGCGCTCTGCCCCTTGGCGGGCTTCGGCGCGGTGGCCGCGAGGTGGGCGATGCACGCGGTGTACTTCGGCGGTACGGGGATCACCGGTTTTTCGCCGGCGGTCAACGCGCTCGACGCGGCAGCCACCGTCATCCAGTGTTCGAACGCCGTCTTGGTGATCGGGTTCCCGCCCACCTGGACGACCGCATCCCCTGGCACGCCGCCGCACGCGGACAGCCCCAGCAGGGCAAACAAAACGGCGCCTAGCGCCGAGAGTGAGCGAACGGATTTGGACACGACGCGGGCACTCTAGCGGAAAGGTCTCACGCGCGCCTCACGAAAGCTTAACGAGTAGCTAAGCGGCCTCGCGCACGATCGCAAGCAGCGTGTCCGCCGCGCGCACGACGCTCGGGAAGCGCTCGCTGCCGTCGCTGGGAACGCGCACGGACACCTGCGAGCGACCCGATTCGTACAGCGCCTCCGGCAGCTCCTGGCGCAGCCGTCTGGCCCGCACCGAGTCGAGCTCGATCGGCACCACCGCCAGGCGATCGCCGCGGAAGCTCACCGAGCGGGCGCCCGCCTGGCCGAACTTGATCCGCGCGCGCTGCAGCGAGAGCAGGTTCTCGACCGGCTCGGGCACGGGCCCGAAGCGATCGACGAGCTCCTCGCGCAGGCGTTCCACCTCGGCCACCTCCAGCGCACCGGCGACGCGCCGGTGGATCTCGATCTTGGCCTGCTCGTAGGGGACGTAGTCGGCGGGCACGTAGGCGTTGACGTTCACGTCCAGGCGCACCGGCTCGGGCAGCGCCTCGCCCTCCGCGCCATCCTCCTCCGGGGTGGCTTGGGCGACGGCCTCGTCGAGCATCTGCATGTACAGCTCGAAGCCGAGCGCGGCCACATGCCCGGACTGCTCGTCGCCGAGGAGGTTGCCGGCGCCGCGGATCTCCAGATCCCGCATGGCGATCTTGAAGCCGGCGCCCAGCTCGGTGTAGTCGGACAGCGCCGACAGGCGCTGGGCCGCCTCGGGCGTGAGCGCGGCGGCGGCGTCATACAGCAGGTACGCGTACGCGCGCTCGCGGCTGCGACCGACGCGCCCGCGGATCTGGTAGAGCTGGGCCAGGCCGAACGCGTCCGCGTGCTCGATGATCAGCGTGTTCGCCTGCGGGATGTCGATGCCGGACTCGATGATCGAGGTGCACACGAGCACGTCCGCGCCGCCCCGCAGGTAGTCCATCATCACGCTCTCGAGCTCCCCCTCCCCCATCTGCCCGTGGGCCACCGCGAAGCGCACGCCCGGGCACAGCGCCCGCAGGCGCTCGGCCGTCTCGTCGATGGACTCCACGCGGTTGTGCAGGAAGAAGGCCTGCCCGCCGCGGGCGTGCTCGCGCACGATCGCCTGCTTGACCAGGTCCTCCTCGTACTCGCCCACGTAGGTCCGCACCGGCCGCCGGCCCTCGGGCGGGGTCTCGATCACGGAGATGTCCCGCAGCCCCGCCAGCGACATCTGCAGCGTGCGGGGGATGGGCGTGGCGGACATCGAGATGACGTCCACCTTGAGCTTGAGCTGGCGCAGCAGCTCCTTCTGCTTGACCCCGAAGCGCTGCTCCTCGTCGACGATCAAAAGGCCGAGGTCCTTGGCGCGGACGTCGCGCGAGAGCACCCGGTGGGTGCCGATCAGGATGTCCGTGCGCCCGTCGGCGAAGCCCTTGATCGCGGCTTTCTGCTCGGCCGGGCTGCGAAAGCGCGAGGCGTGCTCGAGCGTGAACGGGTAGTCGGCCAGGCGCTCGGCGAACGTCCCGTAGTGCTGCTGGGCGAGGATCGTGGTGGGCACGAGCATCAGCACCTGCTTGCCTTCGCCCGCGCACTTGAAGGCCGCCCGCAGGGCCACCTCGGTCTTGCCGTAGCCGACGTCCCCGCAGATCAGCCTGTCCATCGGCCGCGGCGCTTCCATGTCGGCCTTCACCAGCTCGATCGCCTCGCGCTGGTCGGGCGTCTCGGTGAACGGGAAGCGCTCCTCGAACTCGCGCTGCCAGTCGGAGTCCGGCCCGAACGCGTAGCCGCTGCGCCGCCGGCGCTCGGCGTACAGGTTCAGGAGCTCGCCGGCGAGCTCCTGGGCGGCGCGGCGCGCCCGCGCCTTCATCGTCTCCCAGCGCGTGCCCCCCAGCTTGGACAATGGGGGACTCGATCCGGCGCCCGCGCCAACGTACCGGGAGATCTTGGCGAGCTGGTCGACCGGCACGAACACGCGGTCGTCGCCCTGGTATTCCAGGTACAGGTAGTCGCGGGTGACGTCAGCCACGGTGCGCGTCTCGAAGCCCGCGAAGCGGGCCACGCCGTGGTCCTCGTGGACGACGATGTCGCCGGTGCGCAGTTCGGTGAACGAGCGCAGCGCGCCCCGGCGAGACCCGCCGGGGCCGCCGTGGCGGCCCGCGCCGTAGTAGCCCCCACCAGCCCGCTCGGCCCTGCGCCGGCGCAGCAGCCGGTGCTCGGGATACACCGCCAGCTTGAGCTGCGGGGCGATGAAGCCCTCGCGCAGCGACGCCGCGGCGAAGCGCAGGGACGGCTCGAGCGCCTGGTGGCCGACGTCCACGCCCTCGCCCTCGCCCAGCCACGTGGCCTTCAACCGGCCCAGGTTGTAGGCGGCGCGCTCGCCCTCGCCGCGCCGGGGAAAGGCCACCACCGTGCGGTAACCCGAGCGCACGAGCTTCTCGAGCTCGGGCTCGGCTTCGGCGAGCGAGCGGGCGGCCGTGTCGGCGGACTGGGCGCGCAGCTCGATGTCCTGGCCGCTGGACAGCGTCGACAGCCAGATCCGGGCGCGCTCGGCGAGCGTCGCCCGGATCTGCTCGGGACTGACGTACAGGTGCTGCGCGTCGCGCTCCCCGAACGCCGCCGACACGTCGCTCCACAGGTCGCCCAGCACCGGCTCGAGATCCTCCTCCGCCGCCACCATCAGCTCGGTCTCCGGGCCCACCAGATCGAGCAGCGCGCCGAAGCGCTCGAGCGGCAGGAGCTCGGCGATGTCGGGGCGCTCGGCCTCGGCCCCGGCGTCGGCACCCGCGGCGAAGGCCCCGCCGGGCAGCTCCTCGACGGCCATCTCGGCGAGCTCGCGGTGCTCGAGCGCGAGCTCGGCCGCGGGCGCGATCTCGACCTCCTGGGCGTCCTCGAGGGAGCGTTGCGTGAACGTGGAGAACCAGCGCAGCGACTCGATCTCCACGTCGAACATGTCCACCCGCACCGCCCGATCCTCGGTCGCGGGGAACACGTCCAGCAGGCCCCCGCGGAGCGCGAACTGACCGCGCTCCTCGACCTGCTCGACGCGCTCGTAGCCCGCGCTCACGAGCTCGGCGGCGCACTCGTCGAGGTCCAGCAGCTCCCCCACCCGCAGCGTGAACGAGCGCGGACGCAGTTCCGGGTCCGGCACCTTCTCGGACAGGGCCACCGCGCTCACCACCACCACCGGCTGCTCGGCGGTGGCGGTGTCCCCGGCGGCGGCAGTGTCCCCGCCGGCGCCGGCGCCCCGGCCGGCGCCGGGGGTGCCGAGGAGCGCGTCCAGCGCGGCCACCCGCAGCCCCACCAGATGGGCCGGGGGCGCCAGATGGGACTCGTAGGCGACGCCCCGGGACGGGTAGTAGCGAACGCGCCGGGGCGCCAGCCACGCGCCGAGGTCCCCCGCCAGGTCGCGGGCGGCGCGATCGTCGCCCACCACCACCAGCGTGGCCCGCGCCCGCGTCGTGTCCGCGTGCATGTCGGCGAGCGCAGCCACGACGTACGGGCGCAGGGACGCGGACACGAACGCGTGGCCGCCGTCGCGCGCGAGGCGGAGCGCCGCCTGATCGTCCTGGGCGAGCCCCAGGAGGGTGCGCAGCCCGCTCGCGCTCACCCGGGCTCCTCGCCGGCGAGCACCACGCGCTCGACCTGCTCGCACGCGCTGTCGATCAGCGCGCTCACCTGCGCCTGATCCTCGCGGAAGCGCCCCAGGACGTACGCGGAGACGATCTCCGGATCGGTGCTGTCGGGGCGCCCCACCCCGACGCGCACGCGCACGAAGTCCGCCCCCCCGAGCTTCCCGCTTGAGCGACTTCAGGCCGTTGTGCCCGGCGAGCCCGCCGCCGAGGCGCGTGCGCACGTCACCGAAGGGGACGTCGATGTCGTCGTGTACTACAACAACCCTGTCGAGCGCCAGCTTCAGCGCACCGCGCGCCGGCCCCACGGAGCGCCCGGCGTCGTTCATGTAGGTCTCGGGGCACAGCACCGCCACCCGCGGCGCGCTCGACCCGGCGCCCGGCCCGCTCGGCTCGCTCGGCTCGCTCTGCCCGCCCGGCGAAACCGGCGAAACCGGCGAAACCGGCGAGACGGGCACGCGGCCTTCGGCCAGGCGCCCGCGGAAGCGATCCTTCGCGCGTCCCAGCCCCCAGCGCTCGACCAGCGCATCGGCCACGCGAAAGCCGACGTTGTGCCGCGTCCCTTCGTACTCACGGCCGGGGTTGCCGAGCCCGACTATCAGCCAATCGACAGCCGCGCCGCCGCCACCGCCGCCGCCACCGCGGGATCGTCCCCGCAGGGGGAACGGGCGTCGCAGCGTTACTCCTCGCCAGAGCCCTCGGAGGCGTCCTCGGCGCCCTGCGCCTGGGCGCCCTCCTCGCCGACGACCTCCGTCTCGGCTTCGATCTCCTCGCTGACCTCGCTCTGCAGGCGGGGCGGGGAGAGCGTGGCGAGGACGGTCTCCTCGAGGTCGTCGAGCAGCGTCACGCCCTCGGGAACGCCCAGCGCGCTGAGCACGATGGTGTCGCCGATCTCCATCTCGCTGACGTCGTGGACGATCGACTCGGGGATCGCGGTGGGCAGGGCTTCCACGTTGAGCTCGCGCGTGATCTGCTCGAGCACGCCGCCCTGCTTGACGCCCGGCGAGTCTTCCACGCCGGTGAGTTCGAGCGGGACGACGGCGCTGATGGCCTGATCCAGCCTCACGCGCAGCAGATCCACGTGGACGGTCTCGCCCCGCACCGGGTGGCGCTGGGCCTCCTTGAGCACCACCGGCGTGGGTTTCTCGCCGTCCACGCTCAGATCGAGCACCGCGCCCGAGCTGGCGAGCGCGAGGCGCAGCTCGCGGGCGTCGGCGTCGAAGCCGACCGGCTCGGCGCCGCCGCCGTAGAGCACCCCGGGCACGCGTCCGCCGCGGCGCAGACGGCGGGCCGCGCGCGAGCCGGCGGACGCGCGGCTGGAGACGTTCAGCCTGGTGGTCGTGGAAGCCATGAGCGAGTCAAGACTCTAGCAATCGCCGTCACTCGTCCTGCGCGCTCAGTGCCCCTCTTCCACCTGGGTCGCTTCTTCTTCTTCGGCTTCGATGGTGGACTCCTTCGTGCATCTGCCTTCGCCGGAGATCGGCGCGCTCAACCCGACCAGGTGCACGTGGATGCCGGCCAGGAAGCTGCCGGTCCGGCGGACCTCCACGCACTGCACCACGGGCAGGGTGCCGATCACCGTCCACGCCAGGCGCGTGGAGCCGGTGGCCGCGGACAGGGAGTAGGCGGTCGGAGATTCGAGCTGCAGGATCTTGACCGCGCCCGTCCTGTGCACCCGCGGGTCGGCGGCGTCGGCCTTGACGCTCGCCACGCACGAGGGACTGGCGCGGCAGCCGCTGAGCTGGGCGAGCATGCCCGCCACGTCGCCCCTCGCCTCGGCCTGCACGAGCGCCAGCGCGGCGTCGCGTTCGGCGTTCTCGACGCTGAGGAAGCGCGCGAGCAGAGCGCCGACGGCGAGCACGATGACGACGGCGAGGGCGAACACCGTCCGCAGGATCCTGCGGTGGCGGGGCGGTAGACCCCGCCACCACACCCGCGGGCCCCGTTCCAGCTCGTGTGGTGTCTGTTCGGACGAGGCGTCGTGCCCTAGAAGAGCTGATTCTCGCCGCCGAACACCTCGCTGACGGAGTCGTCGACGAAGATGCGACGGATGGAGTCGGTGAGCAGCTCGGCGCAGGGCAGCACGCGGACGTTGTCGGGAACGCCGGGGCCGACGGGGATGGTGTCGGTGACGACGATCTGCTCGAGCGGGGAGGCGCGCAGGTTCTCGAAGGCATCGCCCGAGAACACCGCGTGGGTGGCCGCCGCGAACACGCGGGCGGCGCCCTCTTCCTTGACCGTTTTGGCGGCCGCGGTGAGCGTGCCGGCGGTGTCGATCATGTCATCCACGATGACCGCGGTCTTGCCCTTCACGTCGCCGATCACGTAGCCGATCTCGGCCACCTGCTGGGCGGGGCGCTCCTTGTCGAGGATGGCGAGCTCGGCGCCCACCTTGGAGGCGAACTTCTTGTTCAGCTTGACCCTGCCGGCGTCGGGGGCCACCACCACCAGGTCGGGAAGGCCCAGGTCGGCGAAGTACTGGGTGAGCATGAACAGCGCGGTCATGTGGTCGACGGGCTTCTGGAAGAACCCCTGGATCTGGCCGGCGTGGAGGTCCATGGTGAGCACCCGGTCGGCGCCGGCCGCCTCGAGCATGCGGGCGACCAGGCGCGCGGAGATGGGCTCCCGGGGCGCGGACTTCTTGTCCTGGCGGGAGTAGCCGAACCAGGGCATGACGGCGATCACGCGGTGGGCGGAGGCGCCGACGGCCGCGTCGATCATGAGCAGCAGCTCCATCAGCGAGTCGTTGGCGGTGATCCCCGTCTGCGGGTTGCCGCACACCGACTGCACGATGAACACGTCGGCGCCGCGGATGGACTCTTCGTAGCGGCAGTACACCTCGCCGTTGGAGAACTTCTTCAGCTCCACCGGGCCGAGGTTGACCTCGAGCTTGTCGGCGATGGACACCGCCAGCTGCGGGTTGGCGCGCCCGCTGAACAGCATCAGCCGCTTGTTGTAGTCAAATGGCAGGCTCGCCCGCGAAGCCTGGGTGCGCGTGTCGATCACGCTCATCGCGCCACCCAGTGTAAACGCTGGGGGAGATCAGTCATTTCGCCGGGGGGGATGAGTCATTCCCCGCCGGGGACGATGCGGCCCGCTCCCCCTTCCCCGCCGGGGACGACGCGGCCCGCTTGGCGTAGCCCTCGATGTTGCTCTGGCGCTGGCGGGCGATGCCGAGGGCGCCGGGCGGGACGTCCTCGACGATCACCGACCCCGCGCCCGTGTATGCGCCCTCGCCGACGCTCACGGGGGCCACCAGCGTGGTGTCCACCCCGGTGTGCACGCGGTCGCCCACGCGGGTGCGGTGCTTGGCGCGCCCGTCGTAGTTGGCGGTGATGGTGGCCGCGCCGAGGTTCGCGCCGGCGCCGACGTCCGCGTCGCCGATGTAGGAGAGGTGGGGAACCTTGGTGCCGGCGCCGATGTCGGAGTTCTTGACCTCGACGAACGTCCCCACCTTGGAGCCCCGGCGCAGGACGGCGCCGGGGCGCAGGTAGCCGAACGGCCCCACGGTGACGCCGTCCTCGAGCGTGCAGTCGAGGAGGTAGGAGCAGCGAACGGTGCAATCGCGCCCGATGACGGTGGCGCCGCGGATGGTGGTGAAGGGCTCGATGAGGGTGTCCTGGCCGATGCGCACGTCCACGTCGATGACGGTGGCCCGCGGGTTGACGATGCCCACCCCCGCGAGCATGTGACGCTCGTGGATGGCGGCCTGGGCGAGTGCGCGCACGCGGGCGAGCCCGGCGCGGTCGTTGACGCCGAGCACCTCGTCGGGGTCCTCGAGGACGTGGGCCGCGACGCTGGCGCCGCCGGCGATCAGCAGGTCCAGGACCTGCGGCAGGTAGCGCTCGCCCTGGGCGTTCTCGACGCCCAGGCGGGGCAACGCGTCCGACAGGGGGCGTGCGGCGAACACGAAGATGCCGGTGTTCACCTCGCGGATCTCCCGCTCGGCCGGGGTGGAGTCGCCGTCGGCCTTGGTCTCCACCACCCGCTCCACAGCGCCGCCGGGGTCGCGCACGACGCGCCCGTAGCCGCTGGGATCGTCGAGCACGGCGGTGGCCATGGTGGCGGCGGCGCCGCTGTGAGTGTGCACGTCCACGAGCTCCCTGATGGTCTCGGCGCGCAGCAGCGGCACGTCGCCGGCGATCACCACCACGGGCGGGTCGCCCTCAGCACCTGCACCCAGCTTCGCGAGGGCGGCCGCCGCCGCGCCCCCGGTGCCGTCGGGGCGCTCCTGCACGGCCAGCTCGACGCCCTCGGGCAGCAGCGGCTCGAGCACGCGCTCGGGAGAGTCCACGACCACGACCCTGCCCGCCCCCGCCTCGAGCGCGGCGCACACCGGCCACAGGGCCAGCGGACGGCCGCACAGCTCGTGCAGGACCTTCGGCTGCGCGGAGCGCATGCGCGTCCCCTGGCCGGCGGCGAGGATCACGACGGTGGGGGCTCTCACCACTTGGATGTTAAGGGGAGGGGCAGTTGGCGCCGTGGCCCGCACGCCGCGCCGTGGGCCCGACCGCGCCGGTGGTCCCGCGGGGCTACTGGGGGGCAGGGACTCGAACCCCGATTCTCAGGACCAAAACCTGATGTCCTGCCGTTGGACGACCCCCCAACGGAGCTGGGTGTGAGTCAGGGAGGATAGCCCGCGGTGGAGCTCCTACGTGCGCCTGCCCCCCGGCCGGCGGGGCACGCGTCCGCCTTCGGCGCCCGCCTCCGAGGCGGGGCCCCCGGCGGAGGCGATGCCGAGCACGCGCATCGACTTCAGGCCCAGGCTGAGCTTCTCGCGGCCGTCGCTGGAGCTGACGTCGAGCCCGGATAGCTCGCGGACGCGCTCCAGGCGGTAGTAGATGGTGTGGCGGTGGGTGAACAGCCGCTGGGCGGTGCCGGCGACGTTGCCGTCGGCCTCGAGGAACGTCTCGAGCGTGCGCACCAGGTCGGTCTCGTACTGCTCGTCGTAGGACACCAGCGGTTCGACCGTCTCGGCGTAGAAGCGCTGCAGCTCGCTCGGGTTCTCGCTCATGGCGGACAGCAGCAGCCGGTAGGCGCCGGTCTGCTCGAAGGCGAGCGCGGGGTGGGCGGGATTGATATCCGAGCCCTCGGCGACGTTGGCCGCGAGCAGCGCCTCGCTGGCGGCGCGCGGCAGCTCCGCCGGATCGGCGGCCACGCGGCTGCGCCCCAGCGCGAACGTGTACCCGGCCAGGCTCGCCTGCATCTCGTGCAGGACCGCGTCCGCCGCACGGGCGGCCGTCGCCTCGTCGCCGCCGGGCACCAGCACGAGCACCTCGGCGCCCACGCCGCGGACGGCCGACTCGACCCAGCTCTCGGGGTTGCCCGCACGCCCACCGGAGCCGTGGGCCTTGCCCTCGGCCTCGGACAGCGCCGCGATCGAACGGCTGACCACCGCCCGCGCGCCGCGCTCGGCCACCGCGCGCACGCGCCCGCGCCAGCCCTCGTCGGTGGGGGCCTGGGGATGGGCGCGGGCGACCAGCATGGTGGCGCCGTCCTCGAGCGCCAGCGAGAGCTGCTTGGCGCGCTCGAGCAGCTCCTCGCCGTCGGTGAGCTCGCGGTGCAGGATCGCGCGCAGGAAGTCGCCGGAGGCCGTTTCCGAGGCGCGCTCGGGTGCGCGCACGCGCTCGACCTCGGAGGCGATGATCGTCAGCAGCAGGCGGCGCATGGAGGTGCTGGGCTCGGTCTTGGCGCGCATGTGGAGCGTGCCCACCACCGTGTCCGCCACGCGCAGGGGGGCGCTGCTCACGCCCTCGCCACCCGACAGCAGCGCGCGCTCCTCGGCGGGCGAGCGGGCGGCCACCGCCAGCGTGGCGCCCCACGCGTCGGTGACCGCCAGGCTGGCCTCGAGCGCCCGGGCCGCCGCGCGCACCACCTCGGGCAGCCCCGCCCCGGACTCGACCGCCTCGGTGATCGCGTCGAGCGCCGCGAGATCTGACACGCGGCTAGCCCCAGAAGTAGACGGCAGCGAGCGCGCCGACCACTCCCACGCCCACCAGCACCGCCAGCACGTACAGAGACAGCACGGTCGCGGCCATCCGTTCCCACAGGCGCGAGTAGGACGTCCACGCCGGGACCAGGATCAAGCCGGCGAACAGCGCCAGGGAGAACACCCCCGCGCACGCCGCCACCAGCTCGTTGATCGCCGTTCTGCTCATCGGGCCTGCCGGGATTGTGACGTACGCGGGAGTCGTTCGCCCATGCGGGGCGCCGCGCGCGCGCCGGGCAACCCCATGCGCACGGCTACGTGCCAGGGGGTGCCTCGCCCGGGCCGAGCGTCACCGCTCGCGCGAACGCTCCGTCCACGGGCGTGGCGCAGATCGGCGGCGGGGTTCGCCCGGGCAGGCGCGCCCCGCCCTCGCGGGCGCCCTGCGGGGTGGAGAAGAGGCCGAGCACGGTCGGCCCGGAGCCGCTGAGCACGGCGTGCAGGGCGCCCGCCGCGAGCGCCGCCGCGAGCGCGTCCTCGATCTGCGGGCACAGCGACACGGCCGCCCGCTGGAGGTCGTTGTGCAGCAGCTCCACCGCCCCGGGGAGCGCCTCGCCGTGCTCGAGCGCGGCGTGGAGCGCCCGGCGGCGCTCGCCCAGCTCGTCCATTGAGCGCCCCGTCTGGAGGCTGTCCCCCTCGGCGTACACCGCCGCAGTTGACAGCGGGACGTCCAGCGCGAGCACCAGCACGCCGAAGCTCGAAAGCGGAGCCGGGAGCGCCTGCAGGCGCTCGCCCGCGCCCGTGGCCAGCCAGCGCCCCGGTGAGACCTGCGCGGGCACGTCCGCTCCCAGCCTGCGCAGCGAGCTCGAGCAGGAGCTGCCCGTCCCCGAGCCCGGAGGCGTGGGCGGCGAGGCGCAGCGCGGCGGCGGCGTCCGCCGAGCCCCCACCGAGGCCGGCCGCCACGGGGATGCGCTTGACGATGTCCAACTGCAGCGGCGGCGCCTCCCAGGCGGTGTGCTCGCGGAACAGGCGCAGGGCGCCCGCCGCCAGGTTCTCCCGCGGGTCGCCCGGGACGCCCGGGCACGCCACCTCGTCGCCATCGGCGCCCGCCGGCGCCACCCGCAGGGTGAGCTCGTCCGCCAGGGAGATCGACTGCATGACCGTCACCAGCTCGTGCCGGCCGTCGCCCGCGCCCGGCGCCCGGCCGTCGCCCGCCCCGGGCGCTCCCACCGGGGCGTCCCCGGACGGGGAGCCGGCCGATCCCTCCACGGTGCGCACCGGGCCGACGAACAGCCCGAGGTTGATCTTCGCGGGTGCCAGCGCGCGGTGGACGCCCGGCAGGAACGCGCGGGCACTCACCGCGCGACCCCCCATTCATCAAAAGGATTCACAGCTCGAGCTCGCGGGCCAGCGCCCGGAAGTCCTCGGGGGAGAGGCGCTCCGCGCGCGCGTCCGCCGGATGTCCGAGCCGGGTGAGCGCACCCCGCACCTGCTCGCGCGAGGAGGGTACGGGGAGCTCGAGCCGCCGGCGAGGACGAGCGAGCCGGCGAGCGTCTTGCGCCGGTGGGCGAATGCGCCCCGCACGAGCGCGCGCAGCGCGGGCGACACGCTCCCGCCGTCCGGGCGCCTGCGCATGCGCACGAGCACCGAGTTGACGCTGGGCTGCGGATGGAACACCGTGCGGGGGATCGCCCGCACGACCTCCACCCGGCAGGCGAGCTGGGCGAGCACCGAGGGCACCCCGTAGGCGCCGCTCCCCGGCGCCGCGGCCAGGCGCTCGCCGACCTCCCGCTGCACCATCGCCACCCACACCCGCACGCTCGCCAGCTCCTCGATCGTGCGCAAGAGGACGCTCGCAGCCACCCCGTAGGGCAGGTTGGCGATCACCTTCTCCGGAGCCGGCAGCAGGCCGGCGAGGTCGATGTCCATGGCGTCCGCCCAGTGCACGCTCACGTTCTGGAAGGGGTCCGTCGCATCCTGGAGCGCGGCGCGCAGGCGCACGTCGAGCTCCACCACGTGCACGTGCGCCGCCCGTTCCGCGAGGTGCTCGGTGAGCACGCCCAGGCCGCCGCCCACCTCCAACACCACATCCCCCGCCGACAGCTCGGCCGCGCGGGCGATCACGTCGAGGATGTTCGAGTCGATCAGGAAGTTCTGGCCGAGCTCGCGGTCGGGGCGGACGTCGAACTGGCGCATGCGCCGCAGGCTCGGCTGGGTTGGGCCGTCGGCCACTGCGCTCACGCCCAGCCGAACACGCGGGCCGCGTTGCGGGTCACGGTCGCGCCGAGCTCCTGCACGCTCACGCCGCGTACCTCGGCCAGGAAGGCCGCCGTGTGCACCACCAGCGCCGGCCGGTTTCGCTCCTTGCGGACGGGCTGGGGGGACAGGTAGGGGGCGTCCGTCTCGACCAGCAGGAGCTCCTCGGGCACGAGCCGGGCCGCCTCGGCCAGCTCGGCGGCGCTCCTGTACGTGACGTTGCCCGCGAACGACATCGCGTAGCCGCGACGCGAGCACTCCTGCACCCGCTCGGGCATGGAGAAGCAGTGCATGAGCACGCTCACGCCCTCGGCTTCGGCGTCGAGCTGTGCGAGCGTGTCCTGCGCGGCGGCCCGCGTGTGGATCACCAGCGGCTTGCCCGTCTCCCGCGCGAGCGCGATCTGCGCGGCGAACGCTCGCTGCTGGTCGGCCCGCGGCGGGTTGGTCTCGCGGTAGAAGTCCAGGCCCGTCTCGCCGATCGCCGCGCACCGCTCGTGGGCGGCCAGCGCGCGCAGCTCCGCGAGGTCGGCGTCGTCGAAGCCCTTGGCCGCCTGCGGGTGGCGGCCGATCGCCGCGTACACCTGCGGGAAGTCCTCCGCCGCCGCCAGCGCCGCGCGACAGGAGGCGCCGTCGATCCCCACGGTGAGCATGCGCGTCACCCCCGCCGCATCGGCCTCCGCCACCAGCTCCGCGTCGGGACGCTCGCACAGGTGCAGATGGGTGTGGGAGTCGATCACCGCGAGTTGCCCCCCGTCGCGTCCACCGCCGCGCCCCTCATCAGGACTTCGGGAACAGCGGCCCCAGCTCGCCCAGGCGCCCGCCCAGCGCCGCGGTCGAGTCCCAGCGCGCGCACGCCAGCGAGCGATCCTCGACGCCCAGGGCTGCCAGCAGCTTGTCGGTGCTCTCCGGCAGGTAGGGGTGGAGCAGCACCGCCAGCACGCGCACGCCGGCCACCAGCGTGGAGAGCACACGGTCGAGCTCCCCGGCGCGGGCGTCCTCCTTGGCGAGCTGCCACGGGGCGCGCTCCTCCACGTAGCGGTTCAGCCGGCGCACCCGCTGCCAGATCACCTCCAACGCCCCCGTCAGCTCGGCGCGGTCGATCAGCCACCCCACCTCCTGCGCCAGTCCCCCGAAGTCCACGTCCAGCTCGCCGTCCAGTGCCACCACCGCCGGCACGCCGTCGCGGTAGCGGTGGACCATCGCGATCGTGCGGCTCGCGAGGTTGCCCAGCTCGTTGGCCAGCTCGCTCTCGTAGCGCAGCTCGAACGCCGCCGTGGACACCGAGCCGTCCTGGCCGAAGGGGACGTCCCGCAGCAGGTAGAAGCGCAGCGCGTCCGCCCCGTAGCGCTCGATCACCGCGAACGGATCGAGCACGTTGCCCAGCGACTTGCTCATCTTCTCGCCGTCCATCAACAGGAAGCCGTGGACGAACACGTGCTCGGGCAGCTCCAGGTCGGCCGCCATCAACAGCGCCGGCCAGTACACCGCGTGGAAGCGCAGGATGTCCTTGCCGATCAGGTGATAGCTCGCCGGCCACATGCGCTCGGTGAGGCTGCCGGCGTCCGCCTCCGCCGCGGGCGAGCCCCCCACGCCCGCCGGCGGGGGCGCGTAGGACAGTGCGCTGTAGTAGTTGAGCAGCGCGTCGAACCACACGTAGAAGACGTGCTGCTCGTCCCACGGCACCTTCACTCCCCACGTGAGCTTGTGACGGGTGAGGGGAACGTCGCGCAGGCCCGAGCGGATGAACGACAGCGCCTCGTTGTAGCGCGTGCGCGGCGCCACGAAGTCCTCCCGCTCGGCGTACAGCTCCTCCAGGCGCTCCTGGAAGGCGGACAGCCGGAAGAAGTAGTTGTCCTCCCGCTCGCGGGTCAGCTCGATGTGGTGGATCGGGCAGCGGTTGCCCGCGTCGATCTCGGTCTCCGCCTTGAAGTCCGCGCACCGCGGGCAGTACCAGCCCTCGTACGTGCCCTCGTACACGTACCCGTTGTCCCGCACGCGGGAGAGCACCTGCTGGACGACCGCTTCGTGCTGGGGGTCGGTGGTGCGGATGAAGAAGTCGTTGCTCGCGTGCAGTTGCGGGGCGAGCGCCCTGAAGCGCTCGGCGTTGCGGTCGGCCAGCTCCTGCGGCTCGATCCCCAGCGCGTGCGCCGCATCCGCCACCGGCTCGCCGTGCTCGTCGGTGCCCGTCAGGAAGAACACCTCCTCGCCGCGCTGGCGATGGTGGCGGGCCATCACGTCCGCCGCGATCGTCGTGTACGCGTGCCCCAGATGTGGAGCCGCGTTGACGTAGTAGATGGGGGTGGTCACGTAGAAGGACATGGCGTGCGTGCAAGCTATCGGTGAGTGGCAAGGTTGGTCACCGCGGTGGACGTGCGCGCATCCTGGATGGTGAGCACGTAGGAAGCATCATCGCGCTCGTCGTAGGTGTAGACGATCAGCAGCCATCGCCATGGCCCCACGATGAAGCGGAGATCTCCCCACCGCTCATCGAGCTGGCGTCCGATCGACGGAAATCGCTCCAGCGTGCGCAACGAGCGCTGGACGCGCTCGAGCGTGTCCGCGGGCAGGCTGTGCGTCACGATCATGCGATCGAGTCGTTCCGTCGCCGCGAGGCTCAGCTCGACGCGCGCCACGTTGCTGCTTTCCGACTAGAGCGCGTCGAGCGGGACGGTCTTGCCTTCCCTGACCTGCTGCAGGCCCAGCTGCGCCTCCTCGAAAGCGCCCGGGATCCCATCTAGTAGCGCAGTAACCGTACGGGGGTCGGGGTCGGCTTCGTCGAGCGCGCTCGACAGCAGCGAGCGGGCCAGCGTCCCCTCCTGCACGTGTATGCGCTCCGCCAGCAGCGACAGCTTGGCCGCATGCTCGGAGTCCAGGGTCACGTTCAAGCGCGTGGTCGACTGATCCACGACCCCATGGTACACGATTCAGCACTTACTGTGTAGGCGTGCTCCGCTGGCGCAACAACTCGGCGTACAGCGCGTTTGCGCTCACATCGGTCAACCGGCCCACCTCCGTAGCCGCCGCCCGCGGCCTCGCGCCCGCGGCCACGAGCGCGCGCAGCGACGCCAGCGCGTCCCGCATGCGCTCGCCGTCGGCCCCTCGCGTCGCGACCGGTCCGATGACCAGCACCACCTCCCCGCGCGCCTGGCGCTCGCGGTAGTGGGCGGCCAGCTCGGCGGCTGGACCGCGGCGAACTTCCTCGTGGAGCTTGGTCAGCTCCCGGCACACCGCCAGCGCCCGCGCGGGCTCCCGCTCGGCGAGGAGCTCAAGCGTGCCGGCCAACCGCCGCGGCGACTCGAACGCCACCAGCGTCTCGTCCGCGGCGAGCACGATCTCCAGCAGCTTGGCGCGGGCGCGCGGCAGGAAGCCGACGAAGCGCCAGCGCTCGCTCGGCAGGCCCGAGGCGACGAGCGCGGTGAGCGCCGCGCTCGGACCGGGCAGCACCTCCAGTGCCAGCCCGGCGGCGATGCACTCGCGCACGAGCCCGAAGCCCGGGTCGGACACCAGGGGCGTGCCCGCGTCGGACACCAGCGCGACGAGCGCGCCGTCGCGGATGCGCGCGAGCAGCTCGTCCGCGCGCGCCCGTTCGTTGTGCTCGTGGAAGCTCACCAACGGGGCGGAGATGCCGTGGCGGTCGAGCAGCAGCCGCGTGTGGCGGGTGTCCTCGCACGCCACCACGTCAGCCCGCCTGAGCGTGTCGAGCACGCGCAACGTGACGTCCTCGAGGTTGCCGATCGGCGTGGGGCAAACGACGAGCCGGCCGACCGCATCGTCCCCGCATGGGGACGCCGCCGTGGGGGTCATCGGGCAACTATAGGGTCATGCCCGTGACCGGCAGCCCCGAGGAGCGTCCTCAGTACACGCGCTATCGCGCGCGCCCGCGCCTGCCGGGCCGCGACGCCGACGGCCAGCATGGGCCGGGGCATCTGCCGCCCGCCCCCGCCCGCGGGGGTCCCGGCCGGGCTCGGGCGCCCGAGGGCGCACGCGCAGGCTGGCGCCGCTGGGCGACGCCCAAGCGGATCGTGCTCTCGCTGCTCGGCCTGATCGTGTTCTGGGTCCTGCTGTCGCTCGTCCTGTTCCTCGTCAGCTCCCACTTCGAGCGCACGCCCCTGCCGCAGGACGTGGCCGGCGTGCTCGACCCCGCCGGCTATCCGCTGACGTCCGCCAACAACATCCTCGTGCTCGGATCCGACCGCCGCCAGAAGGACAGCAGGGAACCCGGGGCCGAAACCACCGGCTTCGGACGCTCGGACACGATCATGCTGATCCGCACCGGAGGCGGGCACGCGGCGCGCCTGTCCATCCCGCGCGACACCGTCATCGAAATCCCCGGACACGGGCTGCAGAAGGTCAACGCCGCGCACGAGTTCGGCGGGCCCGCCGAGTCGGTGTCGGTGATCAAGCACTGGCTCGGCATTCCCATCAATCACGTGGTCGAAGTCAACTTCGAAAACTTCCCCCAGCTGATCGACGCGATGGGTGGGGTGACCTACACGGGCGGCTGCATCATCTCCAACCTCGACGGCGGCTTCGCCGACGGCGGCTTCACACTGCGCCTGAGCGCCGGCACCCATCACCTCGACGGCGAGCAGGCGCTCGCGCTGGCGCGCACGCGCGAGAACCTGTGCGCACCTGAGGAGACCGACATACAACGGGAGGAACACCAGCAGGCGTTGTTCACGGCCATGAAGAACCAGCTGCTCTCGCCGTCCAGCTTCCTGCGGCTGCCGTGGATCGCATGGCACGCCCCACCGGCGATCATCTCCGACATGAGCGGCACCGAACTGCTCGGCATGTTCGCCGCCCTGGCCGCCGGTGGCACGCCACCCACGCGCGTGCTGCTGCCAACGGGGCAGACCACGCTGCCCGACGGCGAAGAAGGCTTGACGATCTCAGAAGAAGCGCGCCGCGCGGACGTCGCGCGGTTCATGAGCGGCTGAGGCACGCGCGCGGGCTGTCCACTGCTGGCGTGCCGAGTTTGTCTGGCGCCGCACAGTCTGTATAACGATCGCTATACAGACTCCGCTGCGCCATTCACATCCCGCGCGTACGGCGACGCGTGCGCGTCACTTCTTGGCGGCAACCGGCTTGGAGTCGCCCGACTTCTTGGCGGCGCCGTTCTCGCTCTTGCCGCCGGAGGATGAGGAGGAGGAGGAAGAAGAAGAAGAAGAGCCGTCCGAGGCGGTGGACTTGCCATCGGCCGACTTCTCCGAGGAGGACTTCTCAGCGGAGGACTTCTCGGCGGCGGCGGCCGCCGTCTCGCGCTGGCGGTTGCGCGTGCCGTAATCGGTGTTGTAGAAGCCTTTGCCCTTGAAGTGAACGGCCGGTGCATGCAGCACGCGCTCGACCGGGACGCCCGTGTCCGGATCGACGCTCAACGGCTCGTCGCTGAAGGGCTGCTGCATCTCGAAGGTGGTGCCGTCGGGGCGCCTGTACTCGTAGATCGGCATGGGGTTGCCGATTATAGGAGCGTCAATCGGTCAGCAGGGACTGTGCACAGGCGCGCGCGGCGCGGATCGTGTCGGTGAAGTCCCGCTCGGGCTCGGTCAGCATGCGCAGCACCATCCCGTCTCCCAGCGAGAACAGGACCTCGGCCACGGACTCGGGCTGGGCGTGCAGCTTCAGCACTCCCTCGCGCTGGCCGGCGGCGAGCATGCCGGCCACGTGTTCGCGCGAGTTGCGCATCAGTCCCGCGTACTCGACGGCGATGTCGGCGTTGCGCCGCGACAGGGTGAACAGCTCGAACACCAGCGTCACGAAGTCGGGGTCCTCGCGCACGGTCTCCTGCAGGTTCTGCGCGAGCACGGAGATGAAGTCACGGGCGGTCTTGGCGGTCGCGAGCTGGCGCTCGAGCAGTTCCAGGCGCAGCTCGCAGTCGCGTCTGACGGCCTCCGCCAGCAACTGCTCCTTGGTGCCGAAGTAGTAGTGCAGCAGCCCCCTCGACACGCCCGCCTCGCGCGAGACGTGGTCGAAGGTGGAGGCGGCGGTCCCGCGCTGGGCGACGCTGCGCCGCATGGCGTCGATGATCCGCCGGGCCTTCTCGCCGGAGAGCGACCGGGCGCGCCCGTCGTTCGGGCGCGCCGGCGATCCCAGCTCCTCCTCGAGCGTGTCCTCTACCGCGATTGCCGCATCCATGGCGCTCATGGTGTCACGAAGGGCCCAGCTCAGTTGCTTGCGACGCTCGCGGGGGCCGGCGCCTCAGGGGTGGTGGTCGAGCTGTAGTCGAACTCCTCCTCCGCGCCGAACAGGAGGTCGAGCACCTTCGTGCGCAGGCTCTCGCTGAGAGCCAGTGCGAGCATGGAGCCGACCGCGATGAGCAACAGCGAACGCCCGGCCCCGCGGCGACGGCGCTTCGGCTTGGGCTGCTCACGCAGCGAGCTCGATGCCTCGCGCAGCGCGCCAACCATGTCGCTCAGCTCGCGCTGGAGCTTGCGATCCTCGAACAGCGCCTGGGTGGCGGGCTTGCCGTTGCTCATGCGCCCGGCCGCGCTGCGCGCGGCGACATAGGCCGCGAGCAGGTTGGAGCGCAACGCCTCGTCTTCGATCAGACGCTGGAGATACCGATTGTGCTGAGCCGCGCGCGCCGCCTCACCGGCCCTACCGAATCTGTCCTTCGCTGCCATTGTGGCCACCGCCTCTGCCGAGAGCTTGCAGGTCTTAGGACCCAATATACCCCCGCTAGGCGTGCAGTGCAGCCTGCTCCTGGGCCGAGGGGAAGGCCCACGCGGCGCGCGTGCGCCGCTCCTGGCGGAACACGAAGCGCAGTTGCTGCGGCGGTTTGAGCTGGGCGTCGTTGGGACGGAACGTCGAGCACGGCTCAGACAGCTCGAGCGCGCACAGCAGGTTGACCCGAAAGTAGCACTCCTCACAGCTCACCTTGCGCACCGCGCGCGCTGGTGCGCGCTTGCCCTGCATACCCTGTGCCACCACTTGCTCCCCGCTGCGTCGGCTTGGACGAGACGGGCATCAAAGCACCATCGGACGGGCCGCCGGGGGGCCCACTCCGCAAATCGCAGAAGAAAATCGGTCTACCCGGAAATAGCCTCCAACCAGTCACTATCACGTGACAATCGGGTCCCCGAGGGCGCATTTTCCGGGCGATTGCGGGCGTCGGCGGCGTGTCCGCGTCATCATCTGCACAGATGCGCATCCTCGTCACCGGAGCAAGTGGGTTCGTGGGCTCGCTGCTCGTCCGGAGGCTGTACGCGGACGGACACGGGGTGCGCGCGCTCGCCCGCGACCCGCAGCGGGTGCACGCGGCGCTCGAGCGCGAGCAGGACCGGGCGGCGCTCGAGGAGCTCGAGATCGTGCGCGGCGATGCGCTCACGAGCGAGGGGCTGACGAGCGCCCTCGAGGACGTGGAGGTCGCGTATTACCTGATCCACTCGATCGCGCGCGCACCCACCGGCGGCGCTCCCTTCCCCGAGCGCGATCGCCTGGCCGCCGAGAACTTCGCGTCCGCCGCGGCCCGGGCGGGCGTCCGGCGGATCGTCTACCTGGGCGGGCTCGTGCCGCGCAACGGCACGGAGGAGCGTGGATCGAACGGGCACGGGGCGGTCGCGATCTCCCGTCATCTGGCCAGCCGCGAGCAGGTCGAGCGGGCGCTGCTCGCGGCGGTCCCGGATTCGCTCGCCCTGCGGGCCTCGATCGTCATCGGGGCGCGCTCGCGCTCCTTCCGCCTGCTCGTTCACCTGCTCGAGCGGATGCCCGTGCTCACACTGCCCGCGTGGCACGCGCTGCGCACCCAGCCGATCGACGAGCGGGACGTGATCGAGATGCTCGCGGCCTGCGCCACCGTACGCTCGCCTCGGCGCTCGCTCGACATCGGCGGACCCGCCCCGCTGAGCTACGGCGAGATGTTGCAGACGATCGCCGAGCTGATGCTCATCAACCGTCCGACCCTCACGCTGGCTGTGAACCTGACGGGGATCACGGCACGCGTGGCGGCCGCCATGACAAGCGAGGATCCCGAGCTCGTGATGGCATTGATGGAGGGGCTGCGGTGTGACCTGCTGCCGGCAGATCATCACGCGGCCGAGCTGCTGGGGGTGCGGCTGCATTCGTTCGAGAGCGCCGTCGAACACGCGCTGGCGGAGTGGGAGCGGCACGAGCCGCTGGCTGCCCGATGAGCCTCGTGAACGCGTCCATCCAAATCGCGGCGCCCCCGGAGGACGTGTGGAAGACGGTCATGGACCCGTCCTGCCTGCGCGAGTGGGTCACCATTCACCGCAAGCTGGTGCACGCCGACGACGGTCCCCCCCGCGTCGGATACGTGATGGATCAGCAGATCCACCTGCGCGGTGTGAGCCTGGAGGTTCACTGGACACTCATTGAGTGCCGAGCCCGGGAGCGCGCGGTGTGGGAGGGCCGTGGGCCAGCGCGTTCGCGCGCCCGCAGCGAGTACCTGCTGAGCGCCGAGAACGGGGGAACTCGCTTTGACTATCGGAACGAGTTCCGTCCTCCCCTCGGACCCGTGGGGGCGCTGGTGAGCCGCGCGCTCGTCGGCGGCATCCCGGAGCGGGAGGCCCGACGCACACTGGAGCGATTGCGCGCATACGTGGAGCGGTTCACCGAACAGGATTAGTGTAAGGTGAAGGCCACTCAGCGGTGTGAATAGAAGGCATCGCCCTACCGAAGAGGATGCAAATCGTGCCCGACTTCCTTGACGAGAAGCGCCAAGAGATCACAAATCGACTGAAGGAGCTCAAGCCCCTCGTGGACGAGTACACTCGCCTCGAGGCTGCGGCGTCGGCCCTGGCCGCGGTCGGCGGAGGGGCAACGCGCTCCTCCAGCCCCACCCCCGTGGCAGCAGCTCCCCGCCGTCGCGGACCGGGCCGCCCGCGTGGCTCGGGCAAACGCAAAGCGACCGCCACGGTGGCTGCACCGAAAGCACCGAAAGCTGCCACCAAACGACGCGCCGGCAGGCGCAAAGGCAGCGGTACCCGCGCTGCCGAGGCCCGCTCCTTCGTGCAGGGACAGCCGGGCATCACCATTCCCGAGCTGGCCGCCAAGATGGGGATCAAGCAGAACTACCTCTACCGCGTGCTGCCCGGACTCGAGCAGGAAAACAAGGTAGAGAAGAAAGGCCGCGGCTGGTACCCCAAGGGCTAGTCTCTGAGCCCCTGGCGGCGTCCTCGCTCGCTCGCGTGCAAAGCACGCCACGCTCGCTGCGTCCTTGCCAGGAACTCAGATCCGTCGCCCTTACCGCTGGACCCCGCATGACCCGTTTCAAGGCATAACCCGCGCAAGACCTGTTGCAAAGCACGATCACGCAGGATCTGTTGCATGTTTCGTTAGGAGCCAGCCAGCCAGACCGGACTCCTTCTCGTCTCCGGTGATCCCAAATAGTTGACATAAGGGGCGTAGTCGCAATGACTACGCCCCTTTTCGGGGTCTGGATCGGGCCCTGCCGTTTTTGGGGTCTAGATCAGGCCCTGGCCGGAGACGGTGTCGCGCTCGCTGACGAGCTCGGCGACCGAGGCATCTATCTTCTCTCGGGAGAACGCGTCGATGTCGAGTCCCTGGACGATCGTGTACAGGCCGTCCTCACACGTGCACGGGAAGCCGCTGATGAGGCCCTCGGGGACCCCGTAGGAGCCGTCGGAGGGGACGCCCATCGAGACCCACCCCCCGCCGGTGCCCGCCACCCAATCGTGGACGTGGTCGACCGCCGCGCTGGCGGCCGACGCGGCCGAAGAGGCGCCGCGCGCCTCGATGATGGCGGCGCCGCGTTTGCCCACGTTGGGCAGGAACTCGTTTTCGATCCACGCCTGGTCGTCCACCACCCCGGCCGCCAGGCGGCCGTTGACATGGGCGTGGAACAGGTCGGGATACATGGTGGGTGAGTGGTTGCCCCACACACCCATGTTGGTGACGTCGGTGACCGGCACCTCCAGCTTGGCGGCAAGCTGTGCGATGGCGCGATTGTGGTCGAGTCGCATCATCGAAGTGAAGCGCTCGCTGGGGATGTCAGGCGCGTTGTTCATGGCGATCAGGCAGTTGGTGTTGGCCGGATTGCCCACCACCAGCACCTTGATGTCCGGCGCGGCGACGGCGCCCAGCGCCTTGCCCTGGACGGTGAAGATCTCGCCGTTGGCGCTGAGCAGCTCGGCGCGCTCCATGCCCTTTGTGCGCGGCCGCGAGCCGACCAGCAGCGCGACGTTGGTGGCGTCGAACGCGTCCGCGGGACGGTCGTGGAGATCGAGCCCGGCGAGCAGCGGAAAGGCGCAGTCGACGAGCTCCATCGCCACACCCTCCAGCGCGCCCATCGCCTGCGGGATCTCGAGCAGGCGCAGATCGACCGGCTGCTCGGGGCCGAGCAGCTGCCCGCTGGCGATGCGAAACACGATGCTGTAGCCGATCTGTCCGGCGGCGCCGGTGACCGTGACTCGTACTGGATTGCTCAAGTGTTCATCTCCTGTTTCAGGTTCTCGTCGATCGATGCAAGGAACTCCTGCGTGGTCTGCCATGGCTCGTCCGGGCCGATGAGCAATGCGAGATCCTTGGTCATCTTGCCGCTTTCCACCGTCTGCACGCACACGCGCTCGAGCGTGTCGGCGAAGGCGCTCACCTCGGGGGTGCCGTCGAGACGCCCGCGCGCGGACAGGCCGCGGGTCCAGGCAAAGATCGAGGCGATCGGGTTGGTGGACGTGGGCTTGCCCTGCTGATGCAGGCGATAGTGACGGGTGACGGTGCCGTGGGCGGCCTCGGCCTCGACGGTCTTGCCGTCGGCGCTCATCAGCACGCTGGACATCAGGCCGAGCGAGCCGAAGCCCTGGGCGACGGTGTCCGACTGCACGTCGCCGTCGTAGTTCTTGCACGCCCACACATAGCCCCCTTCCCACTTCAGGCAGGCGGCCACCATGTCGTCGATCAGACGGTGTTCGTAGGTGATGCCCGCGGCCTCGAACTCCTGCTTGAACTCGGCCACGTAGACCTCTTCGAAGATGTCTTTGAAGCGACCGTCGTAGCGTTTGAGGATGGTGTTCTTGGTCGACAGGTACACCGGGTAGCCGCGGTCCAGGCCGTAGCGCATGCTCGCCCGCGCGAAGTCGCGGATCGAATCGTCCAGGTTGTACATGGCCATCGCGATGCCGCCGCCGGGAAAGTCATAGACGTCGAGCTCGATCGGCTCCGAGCCGTCGGCGGGGGTGAAGGCGAGCGTCAGCTTGCCCTCGCCGGGGACCACCATGTCGGTGGCGCGGTACTGGTCGCCGAAGGCGTGGCGGCCGATCACGATCGGCTTGGTCCACCCGGGCACCAGGCGGGGGATGTTGGCGATGACGATCGGCTCGCGGAAGATCACCCCGCCGAGGATGTTGCGGATGGTGCCGTTGGGCGAGCGGTACATGTCCCTCAGGGAGAACTCCTTCACGCGCGCCTCGTCGGGGGTGATGGTCGCGCACTTGACGCCCACGCCGTGGCGCTTGATCGCCTCGGCGGCCTCCACCGTGACGCGGTCGTCGGTGGCGTCGCGATGCTCGATGCCGAGGTCGTAGTAGTCGAGCTCCACGTCCAGGTAGGGGAGGATGAGCTGCTCCTTGATGAACGACCAGATGATGCGCGTCATCTCGTCGCCGTCGAGCTCGACGATCGGGTTCTTCACTTTGATCTTGGCCATCAGCGGCCGGATGCTATCGCGGGCGGGCGGGCGTCGAGGCGCACCGGGCGCGCCCGTCAGTCGTTCCAGCTGGCCTGTGAGCCGTGCGGGACGAGCACGTGCGCGCTGCCGCCGGCGAACGGGACGCTCGCCACACGCCCGTCGGAGGGCGGCCCGAACAGAGCGTTTTCGTCGACCAGCAGCGTGCTCCCGCTGGCGGAGATGCCCGCGCCCTCGACGGCCCGGCCGTGGACGGTCACCGCACGCGCGTGGCCGGAGAGGACGTTCACCGCGTACGCGTCGCTGTTGTCCTCGCCCTCGAACTCCGCGAGCAGCCTGTTGCCGTTGGCCGAGAACGCGAGCGGGACGAGGCCCTGCGACAGCGCGTTCACGGGGATGTGGGTGAGCTGGCGCACGACGACGCGACCGCCCGGCGACTCCAGCCAGATCTGGTATTCAGGGGACAACTTGCGCATGCGCTCGCGGTCATACGCGATCTGACTGGGCCCCCACACCGGGTCCAGGCTGCGCCCGTTGCTCGTGATGCGATGCAGGCCCGCGCCATCGACTTCGCTCTCGTACAGGTTCACCTGGGCCGACGGCGACAGCGAGTGCGCCAGCGCGAACACCAGCCTGTCGCTTCCGTCGCGCGCGAAGCTCACGCCGTAGATCACGCCTTCGGCGATCGACGCGATCGCTCCGGTCTGCACGTCGAGCACGTCCAGACCCGAGCCCTGCGCGATCAGGACCGGCTCGTTGGACTGCCTGTACACCGCCAGGTAGCGCGAGTCCGGCGACCACGCCAGCGGCGTGGAGGTGGCGGTTTCGAGGTCGAAGGAGTCGGCGACCGGGGCGCCCGAGGCGGAGTAAACGCCGATCGCCGGACCGTGTTCCTCCGGCCCGGGCGTGGCGCCGAACAGCGACACCGCCACCGACTGACCGTCCGGCGCCAGCAGCGGCTGAGTGCCCGGCCCGAGCAGTTTCGGTTCGCTTCCGGAGGCCGATGCCAGCCACACCTCAGATGTTGACGTCGCCGTCTCTGTCACATACGCGAGCCGCGGCACGGTCGCTTCAGGGGAGGAGGAGCCCGGCGCCTGCGCGCCGGCATCGGGCGCGGACAGCGCCATCAGCGACACGAGCACAGCGATAGTCGCGAGCAGTCCCGTGGGGGCCGCGCGCGTGATGATCTCCGGCCTGAGCACCGCGCCGCACCCTACTCTCTGCTTGACTGTCATGTGATGGCCAGCACGATGTCGGGACATGCGCTTGGGGACGCGCCGTGGCAGACCCATACGGTCTTCAACCAGGTGCCGCCGCTGGAGGGCCTGGACGTGTTCTCGAGCAACCTTCCGCTGGTCGAGGGGGTGCAGCGCGAGGGCGCCGGCTGGGTGCGCGAGCGCGCGTCGGCGCTGGGACGGTTCGTCGGCGGCGGGGTGGGTGGGCCTCAAGAATGGGGCCGGCTGGCCAACGAGAACAAGCCCGTGCTGCGTACGTTCGACCGCTACGGGCACCGCATCGACGAGGTCGAGTTCCACCCCGCCTGGCACCAGCTGATGAAGATGGGCGTGGAGAACGAGCTGCACTCGCTGCCGTGGACGAGCGATCAGCCCTCGCCGCACACGGCGCGGGCGGCCCTGTACATGACCGCGATGCAGGCGGAGGCGGGCTTCTGCTGCCCGATCACGATGACCTTCGCGGTCGTGCCGGCGCTGCGCGCGACGCCCGAGCTGGCGGCCGAGTGGGAGCCGCTGGTGACGGCCACGAGCTACGACCCGCGCATGATCCCGGCGAGCGAGAAGGGCTGCGCGATCTCCGGCATGGCCATGACCGAGAAGCAGGGCGGCTCGGACGTGCGCGCCAACACCACGGTCGCGCACCCGCTGAACGGCGGGGGGGCGGGCGGCGAGTACGAGATCGTCGGGCACAAGTGGTTCTGCTCGGCGCCGATGTCCGACTTCTTCCTCGTGCTCGCCCAGACCGACGACGGCCTCTCGTGCTTTCTGATGCCGCGCATCCTGCCCGACGGCACGCGCAACCAGTTCCACATCCAGCGCCTGAAGGACAAGCTCGGCAACCACTCCAACGCCTCCTCGGAGGTCGAGTTCCACGGGGCGTGGGCGCGCATGCTCGGCGAGCCCGGCCGTGGCGTGCCGACGATCATCGAGATGGTCGGCCACACGCGCCTGGACTGCGTGATCGGCTCGGCGGCGGGGATGCGCACGGGTGTGGTGAACGCGATCCACCACACCGACCACCGCAGCGCGTTCGGCAAGCTGCTCGCCGACCAGCCGCTGATGCGCAACGTGCTCGCCGACCTGTGCGTGGAGTCCGAGGCGACGACGGCGCTGGCGATGCGCCTGGCGCGCGCGTACGACGAGGCGCGGGCCGACGCCGACGCCAGCGAAGACCAGAGCGACGCGCAGCTGTTCAAGCGACTGGCGACCGCGGTGGGGAAGTTCTGGACGTGCAAGCGCGCGCCCAACCACGCGTTCGAGTCGCTCGAGTGCCTCGGCGGCGCCGGCTACGTGGAGGAGTCGGGCATGCCGCGCCTGTACCGGGAGGCGCCGCTGGCGTCGATCTGGGAGGGCTCGGGCAACGTCATGAGCCTCGACGTGCTGCGCGCGCTGACCCGCTCGCCCCGCTCGCTCGAGGTGTTCCTCGACGAGGTCGAGCAGGCCCAGGGCGCGGACGCGCGGCTGGATGCGAGCGTGGCCCGCCTGAAGCAGCAGTTCGGCGATCCGTCCACACTCGAGCAGCGCGCGCGGCGGGTGGTGGAAAGCATGGCGCTGTGCCTGCAGGGCTCGCTGCTCGTGCGCAGCGCGCCGGCGTCCGTCGCGGACGCCTTCTGCGCCTCGCGCCTCGCGGGCGAGGGCGGCTTCGAGTACGGCACGCTGCCCGCGGGCCTCGACTTCGAGGGCATCATCACTCGTTCGCGGCCACAGGGGTAAGGGCCGCGCGCGGTCGATCGGGGCACGGTGCGGCGGCGCCCCGGCCGAGCGCCCTGCGGACCTACCATTGAGAGATGCCCACGCGCAGGAACATGGAGCTGGCACGCATCTTCGGGATCCGCATCGGCGTGAGCCCGAGCTGGTTCGTGGTGCTGTTCGTGCTCATCTTCTGGCTCTCCCAGGAATACTTCCCCCACGTGATGCGCGGCTCGCAGACGACCGCGTACGTGGTGGCGGTGGCCGGCGCACTCGGCTACTTCGCCTCGCTCGTGCTGCACGAGCTCGGGCACGCGCTGGCCGCGCGCCGGCAGGGGATCTCGGTGGTGGGCATCGACCTGTGGTTCTTCGGCGGGCTCTCGCAGCTCGGCCGCGAGCCGCAGAGCGCCGGCGAGGAGTTCAAGATCTCCGCCGCGGGGCCGCTCGTGACGCTGACGCTGCTCGCGCTGTCCCTGGGCGCCGTGGCGGCGCTGGCGAGCACCGGCACCGTCTCTGAGGTGGCGCTCGCCCGCGAAGGCGACAAGGCCACGCCCGTGCTCGCACTGCTCGGCTGGTTCGGCTTCGTGAATGCTGCGCTGCTGGTGTTCAACGTCGTGCCCGCGTTCCCGCTCGACGGCGGTCGCATCGCGCGCGCGGTCATCTGGAAGCTGACCGGCGACCGCAACCGCGCGACGCAGGCCACGGGACGCTCGGGCCAGGGGTTCGCGCTGCTGCTCGGGCTGTTCGGTCTGTGGGTGCTCGTCACCGGCGGGGGCTTCGTCGGGCTGGTGACGATGCTGCTCGCGTTCTTCCTCTACCAGGCGGCCGGCGCGGCCGTGGTGCAGGGAACGCTCGGGCGTCGCATCAAGCACATCACCGTCGCCGACATCATGGACCGCGAGCCCGTGACCATCGCCGCCGAGGTCACGCTGCTGGACGCCCAGGAGGAGTTCTTCCTGCGCTACCGCTGGCCGTGGTTCGCAGTGGTCGATCCCGCACGCCACTTCCTCGGCGTCGTGCGCCAGCAGCGCGTCGAGAGCGAGATCGCCGCCGGGAGGCCCGCCCTGCCGGTGGCGGACGTGCTCGAGGAGGACATGCCGGTGCGCATCGGCGAAGAGGCGCCCCTGGAATCGCTGCTCAGCTCCGAGGGGCTCGGCCGGCTGGGGGCGATGGTGGCGGTGGACAGCGAGGGCGTGCTCCGCGGCGTGGTCACGCTCGCGCAGGTGCGCAACGCGCTGCGGCCGGCGACGTGAGCCTCACCAGCCACGCGTCCGGCGCCTGGCTATAGAGTCCCGGTCGCAGACCCCCGGTACCCCCTCTCAGTCCCCGAGTTCCTCTTCCTCTTCCTCCAAAGCGAGCATCCCGAGCCATGCCAGCACACGACGTCTTGATCATCGGAGCCGGTCTCGCGGGCCAGCGCGCGGCGCTGGCGGCGGCGGAGAAGGGGGCGAGCGTGGGGATCATGAGCAAGGTCCACCCGGTCCGCTCGCACTCGGTGGCGGCGGCCGGGGGCATCAACGCGGCGATCAGCGTGGACGACGACTGGCGCTCGCACGCGTATGACACGGTCAAGGGCTCGGACTTCCTGGGCGACCAGGACGCGATCGAAGTGATGTGCTCGGAGGCGCCCCACGAGGTCATGCACCTGGAGCACATGGGGGTGACCTTCCACCGCAACGAGAAGGGCGAGATGGACCTGCGGGCGTTCGGCGGGGCCTCGATGAAGCGCACGGCGTACGTCGCGGACATCACCGGCCAGGCGCTCCTGCACGTGCTGTACGAGCAGTTGATGAAGCACCACGAGACGGTTGCCCGCTACGAGGAGTGGTTCACGACCTCGCTGCTGATGGGCGCGGACGGGGTGTGCTGCGGGGCGATCGCGCGGGAGGTGCGCAGCGGGCGCATGGAGGCGTTCACCGCCAAGAACGTGATCCTCGCTTGCGGCGGGGCCGGACAGGCTTACAAGCCGACGACCAATGGCCTGATCGTGACCGGCGACGGCATCGCCATGGCCTACCGCGTGGGGGCGCCGCTGATGGACATGGAGATGGTCCAGTACCACCCGACGTGCCTGGTGGAGACGGGCATCCTCATCACCGAGGGCGCCCGCGGCGAGGGGGCACACCTGCTGAACGCGAACGGCGAACGCTTCATGGAGAAATCCGCACCCAACAAGATGGAGCTGGCCTCGCGCGACGTGGTCTCCAGGGCAGAGCAGATAGAGATAGATGAGGGTCGCGGCGTGGGACCCAACGGCGCTGGGATCTTCCTGGACGTGACGGTGGTCCCCCGCAGGCGTACGCTGGAGGCGTTGCGCGAGATCGTCAACCTCGGGCGGGACTTCGCCGGGGTGGACATCACCCGCGAACCGATCATGATCCGCCCCGGCCAGCACTACATCATGGGCGGGGTGAAGACGGACGTGGACGGGCGCACGCCGATCGAAGGACTGTACGCGGCGGGGGAGGTGGCGTGCGTGTCGGTGCACGGCGGCAACCGCCTGGGCGCGAACTCGCTGCTCGACACGCTCATCTTCGGACGCCGGGCGGGCGAACACGCGGCGGCGCGGGCGGCCGGCATGGGCATGCCGAGCGTTGACGTCAACGCCGCCCTGCGCGCGGACGGGGCGATGATCGACGCGATCGTCGCGCGCGACCGCGAAGGCCGGCGGGTGTCGGAGATCAAGAGCGAGCTCGGCGAGACGATGAACCGTCAGGTGGCCGTGTTCCGGGACGAACAGGGGTTGCAGAGCGCACTGGAGACGATCGGACGCCTGAAAGAGGAGGCGGAGCGCGCGTGGATCGACGACCGCGGCACGGTCTTCAACCAGGACGTGCTCGGAGCGATCGAGCTCGGCTTCATGATCGACTGCGCCGAGGCGACGGTGGTGGCGGCGATCGAGCGCAAGGAGAGCCGCGGCGCGCAGTTCCGCACCGACTACCCGGAGCGCGAGGACGCGGAGTGGCTCAAGCACATCGACATCTCGCTGAACGGGAACGGACGGGCGGGCGGGCCTCAAGTCTCCTACTCGCCGGTGACGATCACGCAGTGGCAGCCGGAGGAGAGGAAATACTGATGGTCCAGTGCGACGCTAGTGCCCACCTCGACCCGCGACCGCAGGAGCGCTGCTGATGGCCGAAGCCCACGACCGCCCGCCCGAGAAGTTCACGTTGCGCATGCGCCGCTACGACCCCGAGTCCGGGGGGGCGCCCTACTGGGACGAGCACACCGTGGAGCTCGAGCCGCACCGCTCGGTGCTGGAGGCGGTGCTGCAGGCGAAAGACCGCTTCGATGGCTCGATCGGCATCCGCTGCTCCTGCCGGCAGGCGATCTGCGGCTCGTGCGGGGTGCGCGTGAACGGCGAACCCGCGCTCGCCTGCCACACGCACCTGGACGCCGCCCGCGAGACCGCGCGCGGGGGCGTGATCGAGATCGAGCCGATGGGCAACATGCCGGTGATCAAGGACCTGATCGTGGACATGGACGCGGTCCACTGGAAGAAGATCCAGCGGGTGACGCCGTGGCTGCTGGCCAAGCAGCCGGTGCCCGAGCGCGAGTACATCGTCTCCAAAGAAGCGATGGTGGACGTCACCCAGACGATGGCGTGCATCCAGTGCGGGGCGTGCGTGTCGGACTGCCTGGCGATGGAGGTGGACCCCGGCTTCATCGGCCCGGCGGCGCTGGCCAAGGCCTACCGCTTCGTGGGCGATCCCCGCGACGACGAGCAGTTCGAGCGCCTCAACGACCTGGCGCAGGATCCGCAGGGCATCTTCGACTGCACGCACTGCTTCAAGTGCGTCCAGGCGTGCCCCAAGGACGTCAACCCGATGGGCCAGATCATGCGCCTGCGGCGGATGGCCATCGACGACCACCACATCGTTGACCAGAACAACGGCGAGCGCCACGAGGCGGCGTTCACGGGGCTGATCAAGGACAACGGCATCCTGTGGGAGGCGGAGTTGATACCGCGCTCCTACGGCGGCAACTCGTGGTTCGGCAAATTCCATCCGGCCGCGGGCAAAGAGCTCCTGAACTCTGTGCCGACGGCGATCAAAGGCCTGCTGCGCGGCAAGATGACGTTGACGGGCATACTCAAACCGCACAAGCTCCCCAGCGCGGACCTGAAGGCGGTGCAGTCGATCTACGACAAGGTCGAGAGCCGCCCCGAGCGCTACGAGCTGAACCTGTACATCGCCGGCGAGGACGAGCAGCCGGAGGACTCCCAGCCCGCCGAGCCGGTGGCCGCGGGCGTGGCCCAGGAGAGCGCCGGCACGGAGCCCGAGAGCGCGGCGGAAGGGAGCGAGCAATGAAGGTGGCCTACTGGCCCGGCTGCGTCAGCCGCGGTTTTACCCCGGAGCTGCACGGCTCGATGGCGAAGGTGGCACCGCTGCTGGACATCGAGCTGGTGGAGCTCGACCGCGCGTGCTGCACGGGGGCGGGGGTGATCGCCGAGCACAACCAGGAGCTGGCCGACACGCTGAACGCGCGTACGTTCGCGCTCGCCCAGCAGGTCCAGGGGGCGGAGCTGATGATGAACATCTGCTCGACCTGCCAGGGCGCCCAGAGCGAGTGCCAGGAGCGCCTGGACGCCAACTCCGAGTACCGCGAGCACGTGAACTCGACGCTCGCCGGCGAGGGCCTGTCCTATGAGAAGGGCCTTACGAACAAGAACTTCCTGTGGCTGCTGGTGGAGGAGATCGGCCTCGAGCGCCTGAGCTCGCTGGTGAAGCGACCGCTGACCAACCTCAAGGTGGGCCCCTTCTACGGCTGCTACATCGTGCGCCCGCGCGAGCGACTCGGCATCGACTCCGAGCACCCGCGCGACCACTACCTCGACCAGGTGATCGGCGCGCTCGGCGGAACGGTGATCGAGTACGCGGGCATGCGCAAGTGCTGCGGCTTTCCGATCATCACCATGAACAAGGAGGCGTCGCTCAAGCAGGCCGGGCGCCACCTCGGCGACGCGGTGGACGCCGAGGCTGACTGCCTGGTGACGCCCTGCCCGCTGTGCCACCTGAACCTGGACCTGCAGCAGCCCCTCGCCGAAGGGGTGGTCGGGCGCGAGCTGAAGATGCCCGTGCTGCACCTGCCCCAGCTCGTCGGCCTGGCGCTCGGCCTCGACCACAAGGAGCTCGGCCTCGGGCGCCACGTGGTGCGCCCGACGTCGGTGATCGACTGGTCGGCGTCGGTGGTGGGCGCGGCGGCTGCGACCGCAGCCTGAGGCGCCGGGAGATCCCACCGGCCTGATGCGAGAGCGGTTGGACATCTCTCTCGCGGTGGAATCGCCGGGTGAAAGAGCCAGGGGCTCGGGGGTCACCCGACGGGCTCCGGCGAAGCGCCCCCTCCCCGTCGCCTTGCGCGGATCGTCGCCGTGAGCTCTGTGAGCCTGGCGCGGTCGCGGTGGTTGACCGCGCCACAAACGATCAGCAGGACCAGGTAGGTCAGCGTGGCTGCGACCAGGCCCACCAGCAGCCCGCCCACGGAGGCAATCGCTTCCGTCACGGCATACGCAACCGCGAAGCCGCCCACATAGCCGACCAGGAGCGCGAAACGCTGCCTGCGTGACCAGATCTCCTGGAGCGGTCTCGACAGATAGGGATGCAATACAAAGCTCTTCCAGACGATTTCCAAGACGAGTCCGCCGAGCAGAGCGAGCGCCGGACCGGTGATGCCAATTGCGGGGGTGAGCAGCACGGTCGCGGTCAACGTCAGCGCCATGCGCGCGAGCGACACTACGCTCGTCAGACCTGGGCGGTTGACCGCGAACAGAGCCTGGTTCTGGGCGATCGCGATCGAGTTCAGCGCGGGATAGACGATCAGCAGCATGAGGACGACCGTCGCGCTGCTGAAGCCGGGGCCAAAGAGCTCGAGAATCGCGCGTGCCGCGCCACCGAAGACTGCGGCGATCAGCAGCATGCCGATCAGCGCGTAGCGGACGGTGTCCGTCAGCGCGCGGTCGAAGCCCTCATGGTCCTCTCTGGCGTGCCGTCCGACCAGCGTCGGATAGAGCACCTCCACTATGCGTATATTCACCTGCTGGAGGCGTTCGGGGATGCCCTGCGCACGGCTGTAGGCGCCGACGAGCGCCACCGAACCACCGACCGCGCGGATGACCCAGATCCCTGCCTGCCCAGTCACGCCCTGAGCGATCGAGCCGGGGGTTATCTTCAGGCCAAAGCTCAGCAGCCCGGGCAGAGCCTGTAGCCCCACGCGGTATTCGTGGAACGCAATACGCGCGCGCACGAACGGACGCACCACCACCAGTCGATGGACCAGCGAGGTGAGGGATCCGCCGATCGTTCCCAGCACGAGGCCCCAGACCGAGTGCCAGGCCAGCCCGATCGCGATCGCGATCACCAGAAAGCTGAGCGCTTCGTGCAGGCGCACCCAGAACAGCTGGCGTCCGGCGACGAAGGCCGAGAAGATCGCATCGAAGTTCCAAGCGGTGTTGGTCACGATCGCATAGCCGGCCAGGCTGACGAACGCGGGCGTCACCAGTTCAGGCACATGCAGTGGCCCACGGAAGACCAGCCAAACAACGAGTGCTGCAAGCGCCGACATCACCACGGTCAATCCCGAGGAGAAGGTGAAGACCGCGGCGAACAGCTGTGTGACGCGGGGATGGCGCGGGGGGAGAGCGGTGATCTCCTTGATCAGCGCAGCCTGCTCTTTAGCGGTGGAGAGCACCCACAGCGCCGCGACCGGCGCCAGGACGAGCGCGAACTGCCCGATGATCTGCACGCCGTAGATCCGGGCGGTCACGATCGTGGATACCGCTCCGAGCACCGCCATCGCCAGGAAGCTGAGGATCCCGAAGGCGAAGCCCGAGCGATAGCTTCCATGCCGAGCAGCGGAAGGGGAGCTGCTGTCGTCGCTGTGCACCGCGCTAAGGACAATAGATCAAAGGACGCTCTCCTTCCGGACCTCAGGCGATGGTCGCGGGGCGATCACGTCGGGGGCTCCGGCGCCGAACACGAGCCTCGAATGCGTGTCTAGTTCGCTGACGTCGGCTACGGCTGTCGTCGCCACCGTCCGATAGCTCAGTGAGCGCTGGGTGTGGTCCAGCAGTTCGCTCCGAACACGGACATTTGATGACCTGCCTACGGCACGGAACGCTACGAGCATCACTGATAGTCGCGGCCGCAATCCTGCTGCTTGCCACGCATGCCGCCGGAGACGTAGGCCCTGCCGGCCCAACCGAGATGCACCCAAGCACCGCGTCGCTCCACTCGCGTGCCACCGTCAGACGCCACGCGGCGCAGGCGTGCGCGAATGCGAGAGACTCCCGGAAGAGGGCTCGTAGCAGCGGTCACGGGACACGCGGCGGCGGCTGTCCGAAACGCCGCGGTCGAGAGCGCAAGCCATCCAGCCACAGCAGCAGGAAGCGCGTGAGCGTGCAGAGGAAAGAAACAGAGCCGACGCCTGTCGGTGCCTCAACCGTGTCTCCACCGGCAGCGGCTCCAGGTGGCGCCACGAGCACGGCCCCCGGTGCGAAGAGCGGCGGAGAATCCACTTCGTTCCGCCTCTTTGCGTCTTCCAGTGTTTGGAATGCTGCGTTGGGTTCTGGTGCGCCGCTGGACGCTTCTTCGCCTGCGCGTATGTCTGCGTTTGACCAGCTCATCGCGGCCGAGGAGAAGGCGGGTACGGGCCCCTGGATCGCGGAGACCGAATACAGCACCCCGCTGTATGTCGTCGGCGCGGAACAAGCCAAGGTGGGCGTGCACCTCAACCAGGGGCCGTGGGCCGCCGACCTTCAGAACGCGCTCGACGAAGGCGTGCCGATACCCGCCGACGCCAAACCGGCCGCCGGCACCGATGGACAGATGACGATCTATCAGCCCTCCAGTGACACGCTGTGGGAGTTCTGGCGCGCGGCGAAGACCGAATCGGGGTGGCAGGCCAGCTGGGGGGGTGCCATGCAGCACGTCTCAGAAAGCCCCGGCTACTACAGCGACACCTCCTGGCCGGGCCTGACCGCCTCCCAAGGCTGGAACTGGGGCGCCACGGCGACGAGCCTGCCGGTGATCGCCGGCACGATCCGGATCGCCGAACTGCGCGCCGGGCACATCGAACACGCGCTGGCGCTCGACATCCCCAACGCCTGCGCAGGCGAGTTCTCCTTCCCGGCGCAGCGCTCCGACGGAACCGAAGAAAGCGCCGCGTGCATTCCCGAGGGCGCACACATGAGGCTCAACCCCTCGCTCGATCTCGCGTCGCTATCGCTCTCGCCAATCACGCGCATGCTCGCCGAAGCCGCACAGCGATACGGGATCATCGTACGCGACACCACCCACAGCGCTGTCAGCTTCTACGCCGAAGACCCAACGCCAACCGGCACAAACCCCTACACCGGCCCCAACGGCCTATTCGACGGGCTCAAGCCATGGGAATTCCTGCGCGAATTCCCATGGAACCAGCTACAGCTACTGCAAATGCACCTCTGCACAACATCACCATGCCTAGAATAACCACGGCTCATCCCGCTGACGCTTGGATGAACTCGATGAAGATATCGCGCAGCTTCTCGGCAGCAGCCGACAGGGCCCCAGCCCCCTCATGCGCTCTCCGCCGGACGCTCTGAAGCCAACGGCTTGGTGAAGCCCCACACCAGGCGTATCTGATTTTCGCGGACTACTCGCACATGTGCGAGCCAATCGTCGAGTCGAAGCAAAGCTCGCAACAGGTGACGATATGGCACAACAAGCCGCCACGTGCCATCGGCATCGAGCTCCCACTCCCGCCGTCCGAGGTGGAAACGCGATCCCGACCCGAGGAAGATATCGCTCGCGCGGGTGGCGAGATAGTGAACAAGGCCACTACGCTGAAAGAACGGTTCGCCACCCACATCGCGGATCCGTCTTTCACAATCTTGAATGTCAAAGCCACCGGTTAGCGTAACGCGCAGATCCTCGTCCGAGATCGGGTTGCGCCAATGAGCGAGATTCATCAAGGGCCGCAGCACGCCGAGCTTCGCCTTTTGCCATAGAGGCGACATCCCGTTGTCCATGAACACGGCCCGGCCACCTGGACGCAGCACGCGCGCCGCCTCAGCCAGGAAGCGATCCAGATCCGGCAGATGATGGACAAAAGCGTACCCGTAGACCACATCTACTGACGCATCGGCGAACGGCAACAGTTGTGCATCGATCGCCGCAAAGAACAAGACATCGTCGTGGCCGGTGACTCCAAAATAATCGCGGACGACGCGCACCGCTTCGACGGATAGATCGGAGAACACCAGGGCGGCTGGGTTGCGGGTCAACAGATAGAGCTCCTTGACTAGAACACCGTTGCCCAAGAGCAAAATAGTGCAACCTTCCACTGAACCAACCCGTTCGAGCATCAACCGATTTATCTCGGCATTTGGGTAGTCTGTCCAAAGCTGTCCGAGCGCCTCAAGGTTCCTAGGCTCACCTATCGTCTGGTTTCGGTACTCGCTGTCGAAGTGCGCGGACTCCAAGCGTAGGGCGGGATCCGTGACGAAGTTGAGAATGCCGTCGGCGGTTCCTACCACGCAGTCACATCCTACGCACCTAGGCGCATCCCGGTCATCGACAGCCAGCGCCAAGGGCCGTCGGCATGCGGGACAGCGGAAGGGGATCATTGCAAGAGCTCTAATCGATTCCCGCTGGCCCGCTGGCCTCCGTACCGCCTCGATCGACGGCCTCGGGCACAAAGACGGTGTTAGCGCGACCGCTGATCTCTGGAACGAGGCGGTTCTTCTCCGCAAGATATGAGAACGCCTCGTACCCAAGGTCGGAGAGAAGGCTGCGCGCCGCTTGGTCAGGCGCCTCCACGAGCAGAACCGGCTGAGACCTCCTCAGCGTCGTCACGAGACCCGCGAGCGCCTCCCCCTCGAATCCCTGGACGTCGAGCTTGACGAACGCAGGGTTGAGGTTGAGCGAATCCAGCGCACGGACCTCCACCTCGACCCGGACGAACTCGAAGTGGCGAGTGTCCATCCGCCCACCCAACTGCGCTTCGAGACTACTGCTCCTCGAGACGTCGTCCCATCGCAGCGATGCCTCCGGCGTCAGCGGCACACCACGGTACACCGGTATGTTCAACCGCATCGTGCCCGACTCGGCGCCAGCGGCCCAGATGTGGCACTCCATGGGCCTGGCGAAGCGGGTAACAAACCGTAGATCTCGCTCGTGAAACGGATTGGGCTCAACCGAGACAATCGGGCACGTCTTGTTGTAAATCCTAAACGATAGAGCGGACATCCCGGCGTTGGCACCGACATCCAAGAACTCGCCCCGGCGGTTCGGGAACAGAGCAAATACCTGATAATCAGAATCGTGGGGGCGGCGGAGCCAAAACCTGGCGACTGCGTACGGCAGGCGCAACGCATCGTACGCTCTCGGATATCGTGTCAATAGAAGCTTGGCAGAGTCTCTCGTCGCTGCGAATGACATTCTCAAGGCTCTCCTAGCCGCTGCCTGAGCCAGCCGGCAAGGCCGGCACGGGGGCCGGGTCGCGCGCCCGGGCCTGTTGGCGATGTCAAGCTAACCTGCAAGCGCCTCTTCCTGCGGGCGGGTTGCTTCGTCGCGACTGCCGATGATCCGTGCCGGCACACCGCCTACGATCATATAATCCGGTACGTCCTTGGTGACGACCGCCCCAGCGCCAACGACAGAGCCCTTCCCGACACGCACCCCAGCAAGCACCTTCGCTCCCGCTCCGAGCCAGGCGCCTTCGCCGATCGTAACGGGAGACGCGGCTCTTGGCTGATTGCGGATCAGCTCATCCCCGTCTAGGCCGTGGTTGGCATCGGTGATGTGACACCCTGGCCCGATCATCACATCGCGTTCGATCCGTACGGACTGTGTGCTGCTGACCCAGCAGTTCTCCCCTATCGCGGAGAACTCGCCCATGTGGAACGAACCGGGGACGCACTTCACGCAGCTTGCGTAGCCGATCTCCGCATGCCGGTCCAGATGCATTCCCCGTGGATTCACGAGCCTCACTCGGCTGTCGATCACGGCACTCGGTGCCGCACGCAGGCCGCGCACTCGCCAGCGGATCATCAGGACACGCAGGCGGACTCGATTGGCGCGATAGAGTGTTCGCCTCATCTAGCCTGCAGAGCATAGCGACTGCTCGCACCCGACGCACTGGAGCGGCCAGACAGCCTTCGCACTGATATCCCGGGGATTCGAGATCAGCGCTTGGTTGTGGCGACCGCGATCGAGCCTGCGTCCGACGGGCACACGACTTCCTGCAAGATCCGACTTCGTGCAGGACCCTGCTCAGCGCACGTAGACACACCCGTGCTCGGCCAGGGTGGCGCGCATTTGAGCGTTCTCGCTGGCACTAAGACCATCTATCGGGCGTCTGTCCAGCGGCCTCCGTATGGCCTGCAGCTCAGCATGGCGCTCGCGCAACTCGCTGGCCTGTCCGATGACCTTCGCGGGGTTGCCGACGGCGATCGCGCCCGCGGGTATCTCCCCGCGCACGATCGATCCCGCGCCGATCACCGCTCCGTCGCCGATTCTCGCGTCCGGCAACACAATCGAACCAGCTCCGATGTAGCAACCCGCACCAATGACAACCGGCCTGACCTCGGTATAGCCGGTCAGGTGCTTGATTGCGGCGTCGTGTGCGACGATCAGCACATCGTGGGCGATCCGCGTGTGAGCCCCAATCGTGACCGCCCACGCGAACACCTCGTCGAGGTAGACACGAGACCCGACATACACTGGGTCCGGAGCGCACAGGCCCGCCCTGCGCATGCGCTCGAGCGTCTGTTCACCACGCAGACGCGCAAGCCACTCCCTTCTCTTGGAACGCTTCTCGACGGGCACGGGGTGCAGTGGCCACTGCACGCTCTCAGAAACGGCGGCGACACCCGACAGACGATCGCTAGCTGGCACCGGCACCTTCGCGTGGACGGTCGATCATCGTCGAACGATGCTAGCACCCGGCTCAGCCGAGCGCTGGGGACGCGCGACTGCCAATCGTGATCTCAGGGTCTGGGTAGCGTGCACGCCAGACGACTCCGGCCCACATCCAGAGCGCGAGCGTGTCAATAGCCTGGGTCGGCGGGACGGCGTTCTGGACGACTACAAAGAAGACGACCAATGCCAGCAGGCCTGCGCGCCAGGGCTCGAGCGCCGGAGGACCGCGTGTCAGCAGAGCTCCCCCAACCCCCATGAAGAGGGCGAGCAGCCACAATGCTACACCTACCAGACCGAGTTCAACTCCGTACGTCAGCACCGCGTTGTGGATGAACACTGTGGTCGCCGTCAACGGGTAGTTTGCGCTCTGGCGAAAATATGGCGTGTTGTCTTCGAGGTATCGGTTCCAGCCGAATCCAAAGAGAGGCCTCGCCTCGATCATGCGCTCGGCCGTCGCATACATGTTCTTGCGATCCCACACGGTTTCCTTGTCGCCAGCGCGTTCGCTGACTTGGCCGGACAACCCGGGAACGAGCGTAAACGTGGCCCACAGGCACATGCCCCCAACGATGAGCACGGGAGTCAGGCGCCCGCGCAGTGAGCGTATCGCCAGCATCGCCACCAGAGTCCCCGCTACAGCCCCGATCCACACAGAACGCTCCAAAGTCAGCAGCATGGCCGCGACGGAGAGCGCGGCTACGGCGCCAGCGAAGACTCTCCACGCGCGGCTCTGCCAGGTCCGGATCGCGATCAGGCAGGCTATCGCGCAGACGTAGAGTCCGAAGCCGTTGCTGACTGGTTCGACGAAGGGCCCGCGCCCGCGCCCGAAGTGGATTCCGTAATTGGGATCGAGGATGTACCTGGGAAATACCAGCGCCTTCGGTCCGAGAATTTCAAAAAGCGTTGTCAAGGAGAGATATGTGCCCAGCACAACCAGGCCCGTCAGCAAGGTCGCCCGCTCGCGCGAAGTCGGGAACACAACTGGGGCGAGCGTAAAGGCAAAAAACGGCAGGATGCCGAACGTCTCGAGCAGCTCGATGCCGGGCGCTTTGGTGAACAGCGTGTGCGAGATCAGGGCCGAAGCGCCCACGTAGACTATCAATGCGATCATGACCCAATGCACCCACTCCAGCCGTAGGGACGGACGATCGCGGATCCCCGGCCCGCGCAGCAAGACGACGATGACTCCGGCGATCAACAGCAGTCGCTCGGGCGCGAGCGGCCCGGGAATGCCAAGCTGCTGCCAGTTGCTGGCGAAGGGGGTAACCATCAGGGCCAGCGTGAACGTATAGCGCGGCTCTGCGCACCAGACGATATATCCCACGGCCACGACGGCGACCACAGCCAGCAGACCTCCCGCAACGGTGAGGCCGTGACGGACCACGAGCGCCGAGGCGAAGGCCACGACCAGCGCACCCATCAAGCCAATCGGAAGAAATCTGCGGGGCGTCAACGACACATCCATGGCCTCATCTGTGTTCGCGGAGCCTCGGAGAATGGAAGGACCAGAAAGCGGTATAAGTGCCTGAGCTCTAATCCGCCGACGCCACACTCGCGACCGGCCGATTGGCCAGCATCGTCGCCGCCGCGGCGCCCAGTAGCAGCCCGATGACGATGCCAGCCAGGACATAGATCTCGAGCAGTGACGAGCGGTTGCTGGAGGCATTGACGGCCGAGGAGAAAGACTTGACCTCAGGTACCGTGGCAAGTGCCTGGATCCCACCCTCGTACTGCGCAACCAACGCCTTCGCCTGCACTTCCGCGGCCGCGAGCGCGGCCGCGGCCGCGAGGCGCGCAGGCGCACCCGGACTCAGGTGGTGGGCTTCCAACACAGCCTTCGCAATGTAGGCTCGGCTGACCAGTATCTCCGCCGCTTCATAACGCCCGAGCAGCGCTTCGGATTCAGCTGAGCTCCGAAGTTCGGCATTGGCATAGTGTGCGAACGCCTTCGCGGCGGCATTTGCCAAGGCGACAGCCTTGTGAGCGCTGCTCGCTTCGGCGTCGAGTCGGATCACCGTGCTTGAGGGAATCGGCGTCGCGGAGATGTGGGCCGCGATGCTCGTTGAAGTCGTATGGAACTTGTGCGCCAGCGGGATGGTGACAGCGGATGATGTGACCAGGCGACTCTCGTTGGTCGCCTGGTCCTCTGCGGCCTGGACCGCGCTCGAGAGCTGGGTGACTGTCGGTGCGAGCGGTCGCACAACCAGTTGGGCAGTCGCGGTGTATGTAGGACTCACGGACAGCCCTGCGATCGCGCCGAGAAGCTCCAAGAACCACAGCCGGGGCGAGGAAGAGCATCGGGCGACGACGTATGGCTTCACCCGTCGTGACGCGGGTGTTGACTCCCGACTGAGCTCGATCCTTGGGAGTCATTGGCGGGCTGAATATCGACATCACAAGAACATCCTCACATCCGAGGCTTCACGGGCCAGGCATACTATCTCACGACGAGGACGCGCTGGTGCTTGGACGGCCTTGGTCTGCAGGATGTACGCAGACGGCAGTGGACGCGCGAACGTCCTCCGGCAGGTCGTCGTCAAGACGCTTCCCTGCGGGGGACACGCGCTGACTCGAGTGAGCACGACCTCACGGTGCTTTCCACCCTTGGATCGCGCTGGCCGCCTGCAGGTATGCCTGCGCGGTGGTCGCGGGTGTTCGTTTCGCTGCAAGCGCGCTAGCAGCCCGGCCAAGTCTGATACGCAGCGCTGGGTCAACCGCGAGCCTGGCCAGCGCGGCTGCAAATCCATCGACATCGTCGGGCTCGACCAGAAACCCGGTCTGACCCTCGATCAGAAGGTCGCCCGTCGCTCCAGCGTGAGGCGAGGCAATCAGCGCCAACCCCGAAGCTGCTGCCTCCAGCAGCACGATCCCGAATTGGTCCATGAGGGAGGGGAAGGCGAAGACATCGGCCTCGGCGAACTCACCAGCGAGCTCCGCCTGCTGGACGAAGCCGCGCCAGCGCACATCGTCCAGGCCAAGCTCGTCGGCCAGTTCGCGCAGCGAGGCCTCTTGCTCGCCGGAGCCGACGACCGTCAAGGCGATCACCGCGCCATTCAGGCGAGCGAGCGCCACGGCGTGCAGTAGGCGATCGACGCCCTTGCGTGGGACCAGACGGCCGGCGACGATCACCCGCAGCGTCCGGGAGTCGACCGGCACACGTCGCCGGGCTACCTGCAGGAAGGACTCCAGGTTGGAGCTGTGTGGCGCCTCGAACACTGGTGCAAAGCCGAGTTCGTCAAATCGCTCGACCGCTTGCTTGGAGTTCCCAATGGCCCCGTCGGCCAGGCGGACAAACAACGCACGTGCAAAGCGTTGCGCGGCGTTGTAGGACGCCTCGGAGCGACGCGTGCCGTCGCTGTAAATAAGCAAGCGTCCACCGAACGTCCGGCGGTACAACGCGGCATAGAGCGAGGGAAACGCGAAGCCATCACTGATGATGACGTCGGGGCGGGCCTTTGCCAGTCGCGCTATCACCGCCGGGCTGGGATAGGTGTCGGTGCCGTCCGCTCTCGCCTGCGACCACCCCCCGATCACCTGATAGCGGAAGCGATGACTTTCGGGTGACCACTGCATCGCGCGAGTCCCGGTCTCAGCCGAGTACAGGACCGTGAGCCGACACCTGAGTGCCAGCTCCTCGAAAACCGCGCTGGTGTAAGGCGTGATGATGTCCGTGAGGAATACGACGCGTAGATCGCTCGCTGAACCGAACCGACCAAATGGTCCCGTCGGTTGTAGCTGCTCGCTTGGGGTCATCTCCACGGCCGGCCGCATCTCAGACAAGGCTGTAGGGTAAGGCATTCGGCCACGAACACGGCCCGTTCTGGTTCGAGCGCGACTGCCGCCGATCGCGCAACCATGCCTGCGGCCCACTACTAGCACACGGGACCAATTCACCGCCCTGATTGATCATGCGCATTGCCTACCTCACCGGCCGCTACCCGAGCATCTCCCACACCTTCATCTCGCGTGAGGTACGGGCGCTGCGATCCCTTGGCGTGCTCGTCAACACGTTCAGCATGTGGCCCACCGACAGCCACCTGCTGCTCTCAGACGACGACCACGAGGACTTCGAGACGACCACCGCGCTGATCTCGTGCGGGCCGTCGCGGATCCTGACCGCCGGCGCGAGGGCGCTGCTTACGCGGCCGCGTCGGCTCGCGACCATCGCAGCCCAAGCCATCCGCTTGCGGCGCCGAGGCCTTCGCGGATGGGGGCTATCGATGACCTGGCTGTTGCAGGCGATCTTGCTGTGGGACATCTGCCGCGCCCGGCACATCACGCACGTTCACGTCCATCTGAACGGTAGCGCTCCGGCCATCGCGCTGCTTGTCAGCCAGCTGGGTGACGCCACGGACGCCGGGGGGACCCGCTGGACGTGGAGCATGACCGTGCATGGACCGACGGAGTTCTACGAAGTTCCCGAAGACCACCTTGCCGACAAGGTGCGCGCGACGACGTTCGTCGTCTGCATCAGCGACTTCGCCCGCAGCCAGCTGATGGGCATGGTCGAGGCGCGACACTGGCCCAAGCTGCGCGTCGTTCATTGCGGGGTGGATCTCGCGGCATTTTCACCGAAGCGCCACAGCCTGCCGGACGGCGACGGGACGACCGAGATCCTCACGGTCGGACGCTTGACCTCCGTCAAGGGACAGGCTTGTCTGATTGAAGCGCTAGAGCTCATCCTCAAGAGCTCCGTGCCGGCCAGGTTGACGATCGTCGGCGAAGGCGCCGCGCGCGAGGAAATCGAGGGCGTCGCGCGCCGGCTGGGGATCGAGTCTCGCGTCGAGATGACGGGGGCGATCGGCCAGGATGACATCCAAGATCTCTATGAGAGGGCCGACGTGTTTGCGCTGGCGAGCTTTGCAGAGGGCATACCAGTCGTGTTGATGGAGGCGATGGCGAAGGAGATCCCCGTGGTTGCACCGGCGATCATGGGCATTCCAGAGCTGATCGAGCACGAAGTCAGCGGTCTGCTCACCAGGCCCGCGCGTCCCGATCAGATCGCCGACTGCGTGAAGCGTCTTGCCGCTGATCCCGAGCTGTCCGCTAGGCTGGGAAGCCAGGGACGCCGGGCAGTCGCCGAGCGGTTCGATGTCCATCGCGGCGCCGAGAAGCTGCGCGATCTCTTCATCGAGTTCATCCAAGCGTCAGCGGGATGAGCCGTGGTTATTCTAGGCATGGTGATGTTGTGCAGAGGTGCATTTGCAGTAGCTGTAGCTGGTTCCATGGGAATTCGCGCAGGAATTCCCATGGCTTGAGCCCGTCGAATAGGCCGTTGGGGCCGGTGTAGGGGTTTGTGCCGGTTGGCGTTGGGTCTTCGGCGTAGAAGCTGACAGCGCTGTGGGTGGTGTCGCGTACGATGATCCCGTATCGCTGTGCGGCTTCGGCGAGCATGCGCGTGATTGGCGAGAGCGATAGCGACGCGAGATCGAGCGAGGGGTTGAGCCTCATGTGTGCGCCCTCGGGAATGCACGCGGCGCTTTCTTCGGTTCCGTCGGAGCGCTGCGCCGGGAAGGAGAACTCGCCTGCGCAGGCGTTGGGGATGTCGAGCGCCAGCGCGTGTTCGATGTGCCCGGCGCGCAGTTCGGCGATCCGGATCGTGCCGGCGATCACCGGCAGGCTCGTCGCCGTGGCGCCCCAGTTCCAGCCTTGGGAGGCGGTCAGGCCCGGCCAGGAGGTGTCGCTGTAGTAGCCGGGGCTTTCTGAGACGTGCTGCATGGCACCCCCCCAGCTGGCCTGCCACCCCGATTCGGTCTTCGCCGCGCGCCAGAACTCCCACAGCGTGTCACTGGAGGGCTGATAGATCGTCATCTGTCCATCGGTGCCGGCGGCCGGTTTGGCGTCGGCGGGTATCGGCACGCCTTCGTCGAGCGCGTTCTGAAGGTCGGCGGCCCACGGCCCCTGGTTGAGGTGCACGCCCACCTTGGCTTGTTCCGCGCCGACGACATACAGCGGGGTGCTGTATTCGGTCTCCGCGATCCAGGGGCCCGTACCCGCCTTCTCCTCGGCCGCGATGAGCTGGTCAAACGCAGACATACGCGCAGGCGAAGAAGCGTCCAGCGGCGCACCAGAACCCAACGCAGCATTCCAAACGCTGGAAGACGCAAACAAGGCCATCCTATGGCTGGAGATTCGAGCCGCGGGATGATTGTGGGAGGGACTCGGGTGAGTGCTCCCGCCACATCCAGCCAGGCACGACGTGATCGCCACCATCACTACGATCCTGGCATCCATCCGTGCCACTCGGCACGTTTCTGCAGAGCCTAGGATCATGGTCGCGGCGTCAGAAGCTCTCTGATGACGTTCGGCCCAGCAATGCCGTGGCGACGCATCCGCACCCGCACCGGCTCGAGTGCGACGTCTCGAATCATCCGTCTCACATCACCGAGGAGTGCCTCGGTACCGACGGGAAGCGCATCGAGATCAGCGCGGAGCCGATCCCCGTCATAGCCCATAACGGCCAGACGATCATCGCCCAGGAAGCGCAGATACCTTCGACACCATGCCACGCGCAGCGGGTTTGCCAGCACGCTCTTCCACTTCTCGTTGGGCTCGGAGCTGAGCGCCGCGTAGCGCTCGACGCCGGTCGGGTCGCCCATGCGTCCGCCGAGGCTGACCTTGGAGAAGCGCTCGAGCGCATCGGGCTGGAACTCCAGGCCGAGATGTGTGATCATCTCGCGCCAAGGCTCGGCGTCATTGCTTGTGAGCTGCTCGAAGGACGCGGAATGGGCACGGTCGCGATTGGCTCGGTAGGCGTCCACCAACCGCGGCAGCCCGATGAACAGGTCGCTGCGCGACATCGTCGGGTGCCACGGTTCGAACGTCTGGATCATGGAGGCGATCACGCTCAGGGGATTTCGCCACAGAAAGACGAAGCGCCCCTCGGGAAACAACTGCATGATCTCCTCGGCGATCAGGCAGTAAGGAGGGGTCTTGTCCAGGAAGTGGGTCGCGGTTGGATCTGCGGCCTTGCCGTACAGACGCAGAACGAAGTCATGGAGCTCTTGATTGTAGTCGTCGCGTCCGTTGGGCAGGTGCTGGCAGAATTCCTCGAGCGCCGAGACCAGCAGCGGATGGACGTACTCGGCCTGGATTCCCTGTGGCCTGAACGCGAAGAGCTGGGGCAGCAAAAGCCACGGCTCCGACACCGTCGAGACCCCGTCGTGAACGCCAATCACGCGCTGCACAAGCGTAGATCCGCTGCGCGAGATGGAGAAGACGAAGATCGGTCGAATGGCCATCTGGCAGATCCTTCGCTGCGCCAGCCCTACTTCGAAGTGCTAACTACTTGCCGCGGAAAACCTCGGCGTCAACGACTACTCTGCCGCCTACAGCATCCAGCGGCGGGATGAGCGGTGAATCTGATCAGACAGCGCCCGGACCGAGACCCTTCGGCTCAGTCAGGGCTTCCCTACACGTGGTGCGTTCTGGAAGGCGAAGGACTTGGGTGGTTATGAGCATTGCATACAGTCTATCCCACCTGGGTCATGTCGGTAGAAGTGGTGTCGTTACACCACTTCATACGACTTGACTCCCACCTGCCCAAGCCGCGTCTCACGACTCAGCGTGCAAGAAGCAGCTCCTCGAGATCCTCGACCGTAGCCGGCCGGTCCGTTCGCTCGGCATACCAGGCCAGCGCACGCTCGATACCCTCGGCTAGCGGCGTCTCGGGCTCCCAGTCGAAAAGCGTGCGGATGAGCGTATTGTCGCTGGCTCGGCTGGCGACCCCCACAGGGCGCCATGTTTGTAGCTCGAGCTCGTTCGGGGTCCAGTCGAGTTGGCCGAAGATGGTCTCGACGAATTCCTTCACGGTGTGGTGTCGGCTCGAGCCGACGTTCACGGCGCGGAACGGCTCCTCGTCGTCGCGCGTTCCCAGCAGCAGCAGACCCCTGACGGTGTCTGCCACGTAGGTGAAGTTGCGCGTCTGCGTGCCGTCGCCCCAGATCGGGTAGGGATCCACCCGCAGGAGGGCCTTCGCGATGAGCGCGATCGCCGCGTGACTCTCGTTCTCGCGCTCACCGTAGGCCGTGAAGATGCGCGCCGAGCTCGCACGGAAGCGGGACAGCTGCGCGAACTGCCACGCCTGGTACTCGCCCATCAGCTTCGTCCAGCCGTATGCGCCGTCGGCGAACGCTTGGCCGGGGACCAGGAACCCGGCTTCCGACTCGGCCAGCAGGCGGCGGCTCGAAGCGTCTGCCTGGAGCGTCGTCGGGTACACGCACGCGGAACTCGCGTGGATCACGTGACGGCTGCCAGCATGCGCGGCTGCTGTGTAGACGTTGTTGTCGATCGCCAGGTTGACGAGGACCTGATCCGGGAAAGTGTCGATGAATCCACGTCCGCCATGCACTGCCGCGAGATGAAAGACGTACTCGCACCGAGGAAAGCGCTCGAGCGTCAGCTCGCGATTGGCGAGGTCGATCTCTACGATCCTCGCCTCGGGAAGCGAAGGTACGTTCTCGCGCCGCCCGCTGCTGAAGTCGTCGATGATTTGGACCTCCGCGCCTGCTTCGAGAAGGCGATCGACGAGATGCGAGCCGATGAAGCTCGCGCCTCCCGTCACGAGCACCGTCCGGTCCCGGTAGCACTCTTCAATGCGATCCGTCGCGCTCATGCAGTCGCTCCTCCTGACTGGAAATGTGAGTGAGTTTGAGATGCCGAGCAGGTCGTCCTCACTGGCGCAGAATACCGTCCGTGAGCACGCCCGCGACGAACTGAAAATTTCCGAGCAGGTAACGTCGCCAGAGCCGGCGCGGCTCGAGCATAACACGGAAGAGCCACTCGAGGCCCAATGCACGGAACAGTCTTGGCGCTCGACGCTTTGTCCCCGCGACGAAGTCGAATGTCGCGCCTATCGTGACGATCGCCGGCGCCGCGTCCGCGACGCGGAGGCGGTGTGAGAGCACCTCCTGCTTGGGAGCGCCGAGACCGACCCAGACCACGTCCGCGTCGCTAGCCTTGATGGAGGAGACGAGCTCGCCGAACTCATCGTCCTCGTACGGGCGGAACGGGGGGACCTTGAAACCGGCGATCTCGATGCCGGGGAAGGACATGCGTAGGTTTTCACGGATCGCGTCCGCTACCGCGTCGTTGGCGCCTCCGACGAAGTAGTGGCGCAGCCTGCAGGAGAGGCCATCCGAGCAGACGCGCAGGAACCCGTCGGTCGAGGTGACGCGACGGGCGTGACTGCCCTTGGCGCGCATTGTCAGGGCAATTGGCGTTCCGTCTGAAACGACTAGGTCGCCGCTGCGGAGGAGATCCCGATAGGCGGGCACCTGGCGCGCGACCACGGTGGGATGAGCCGCGAGGAAGTGCACGACGTGTGAGCTGCCGCAATCCTTGAACTGCGTGATCGCCGCCGAGAAGGCGTCTTCGGTGAGGACATCGAAGGGGACCGTGTTGACGGTCACAAGGCTCCTGCTGGCCGCACAGTGGTCACAAGGACCGGCCGTCCGTACGTCGGCGAGCTGCTCTGCAAGTGCCGGCTCAAGCATCAGTCAGATCCGTTACCAGCGGCAGTCCGCACGTTGTCCCTTGGATACTGCCGGTCGAATTGTCGACAGTCATTCGTCGGCTCCTATCTTATACCGGTGGTTTGAAAGCCGCAACCCTTCTCTCGAAAGTGTGCCCGCTTAGTGCCGTGTGCTTGCCCCTTTAGTGCTTTATGCCTGCCCGTTTAGTGCAATGTTGTGCTGCGTGTGCCTGCCCTATCGGGAGAACCTACTGTCTTTGCTGGCCATCGCACATGACGGGTTGTTACAAATCTGTTGCGCAACGCTAGACCGGTGTCCAAATACGAGGTTCATGTGCTGAATGCCAGTACGGGCAGCAAAATCCGTCGAACAGTCGGGATCATGCAACGTTACAGCCCCCGACAGCGGTCCGCACGAAGCGGTCCGCAACAGGATCTTGATGTCCGTCCATAGCGACCAGTTGGCCACGTACAGGTAGTCCATCGCGACCATTTCGCGTAGCGGCACACGCGCCGGGCCAGGATCTGCCAGGGACCGGTCATGCCCGGGGCCAGCTCCAGGCGCCGTCGATGCCATCCCTGGACACGCGCATCCTCGTCCACCACCAGCGGGCGGGGAACGCCGAGCGATACGGCCGGCTCGCGAACCTCAGCGACCCTCCGCGCCGAGCGGGCGTCGGTCGACCACCGCGCGATGTTCTCAAGGTCCACATGCGCGACCATGCTCGCCCTGATGCCGCCATGGTTGGTCAGAGGACGGCGAGATCGTCGAGAAGAATGCACCGACGATCGCAAGCGCGTCCGCCAATAGCAGCATCCTGCGAAATGTCGAGTCGCGAAGCTTCCTGCCGCTGGGCCCTGGCTCTCGGTGACCCGTGGGGGACAAGGCCAACGGACCACGCCCATTGCCCCCACGGGTCGAGTCGCGCGCGAGCCGTCGCCGTCCACAGGGATCACTGCCGGGTCCGCGATCTTGCTATCCATAGCTCCTTCCCGAGGACCAGCGGACTCACGCAGGAGACAGTGCCGCAGGCGACGAGGGATCGAATATGTGTTGGGCGAGAGGGCTACGCAGCCAACGGCGCCGCGATCTTGGCGCCAGTGCGCGGTCAGGAGTCTGGGATGGGCAGAGCGTTGCCGACCGCATTGCACACCATCTGGACGAAAAGCGCAAGAGTGCATATGTAAAGATGCATTTGGACAGCTGTCGCCAAACCCCGCGGCCGCTCAGAATTCCCGATAGTGGGTCAGTTTGAGCCACTGACCGAAGCGCTCGGACAGCACTCTGAGGTGCGCCTTCACGGCATCCACGCTGAGAAAGACCTCCGTCGCGATCTCTCCCGGTTGGTGGCGGGCGTCGCGGACTCTGAGTCGTGGACGGGCCTGCAGAGGGCGATCAGACCGCGGACCGCGGCGCCGGCTCGGCTCGCCGCTCGCATAGGGCCGCGCCGGACGCGCAGTGCGAGCCCGCCGCCGCGCGAACGTCCATAGGCTGTGCCCGTGCGGATCCTCACCGTCGTCGGCAACCGGCCGCAGTTCATCAAGGCGGCCGCCGTGTCCGGTCCCTTGCGCGAGCGCCACGAGGAGATCCTCGTGCACACCGGCCAGCACCACGACGACTCGCTCTCGCGCGTGTTCTTCGCCGAGCTCGGCCTCGCGCGCCCCGAGCGCGAGCTGAACGTCGCCGGCGGCTCGAACACCTCGCAGACCGCCCGCATGCTCGCCGCGCTGGAGCCGCTGCTGAGCGAGCTCACGCCGGACGCCGCGATCGTGTACGGCGACACCAACTCCACGCTCGCCGGCGCGCTCGCGGCGGCGCAGGCCCGCGTGCCGCTGGTCCACGTGGAGGCGGGGATGCGCTCGTTCGACCGCGCGATGCCCGAGGAGCTCAACCGGGTGCTCTGCGATCACGCCAGCGAGCTCCTGCTGTGCTCGTCGGAGACCGCCGCCGCGAACCTCGCGGCCGAGTCGGTGGCGGGGCACGTCGAGGTCGTCGGCGACGTGATGGTCGACGTCGCGCTGCGCTGGCAGCCGGCGGCCCGCGCCAACGCCACCGTCCCCGCCGCCCACGGACTGGTGCCGGGCGGGTATCTGCTGCTGACCGCCCACCGCGCGGGCAACGTCGACGAGCCGCGGCGGCTGCGCGCGCTCGTCGAGCTGGTGCGCGCGCTGCCGCAGCCGGTGCTGTTCCCGCTGCATCCGCGCACACGCGCGCGGCTGCGCGACGCTGGCCTGCTCGAATCGTTGGCCGCCGGCGGGAGGGTACGGCTGACCGAGCCGCTCGGCTACGCCGAGTTCAGCGCGCTGCTCTGCCAGGCGCGCGCGGTGCTCACCGACTCGGGCGGCGTCCAGAAGGAGGCCTACCTCGCGGGCGTGCCCTGCATCACGCTGCGCGCGAACACCGAGTGGGTGGAGACGGTGTACGCCGGCTGGAACACGCTCGTCGACCTCGACGCCGACGCCGCGCTCGCCGCCCTCGCTCGTATGCCGCCCTCCGAGCGCCCGCCGCTGTACGGCGACGGGCACGCCGCCGAGCGCTGCGTGCAGGCGATCGGGAGGCTGTGAGCTGCCGAATGGCGACGGGTGAGGGAGGACGCGCGGATGTCGTCCGAGGCGATCCGCTCAAGCAGCAACGTGCGAAGGCGGGCCGTCGAGGGCGGCCTCCCCGTCTTCGCAGCCTCGTGGCGAACAATCCGCCTGAACGCCTCGACCAAAAAGATCCCCGAACCGCAGGCCGGATCGCATACCCTCGGCTCCCGATCCAGCACGTCGGGGGTCAGCGCGTCCGCGAGCATAAACTCGACCAGCTCGGGTGGTGTGTAGTGCGTGTTCGCCTCCGAATTCGCCGCGTCCTGCTTGTTGTAGAAGAGCTCATACATGCTCGAGACGAGGCTCGTCGGGATGACCGCGAAGTCATATGCCCACAGGAACAGCGGCTCCTGCGATGAGTCCGCAACGCCCTGAAGCAGGTCCTGCAGCAGCAGGAGATGCTCCGGCGCGACCGCGTCGTGCTCGTCGGGATCCGGCACGAACAAGTCGCCGTTGAAATGTTCGGCGAGCCGCGCGAACAGTGCGTAGGTCAGCCCATGGTCAGCTAGGCAGCGAATGAAGCTGCTCGGCCTCCCCAGGTCTGGGGTGTTGCGGGGCTCCGAGAGCGCACGGCGCCAGCTCGAGCTCCCTGCGGCGACCAGCTGGAAGTAGTCCTCGGTGAGGACGCGGCGATCCTCGAGGTATCGGATGAGGATCGCGCGCTCGATCAGGGCGTGAGCGTGGCGTGGCGCAAGACCACCGTTGATCAGCGCGGCGATCGCCGCACGCACGTCGCGCAGCAGTCGCTCCTCCGCGCGACCGCCCATCCTTGAGAGCTCGGCATCCTCGAACGCGACGCCTGACTGCAGCCGGTCGCGGTGAAAGCGGGCGAGCATCCTGCCCACCTCCCGAGCACTTCTGATGACCTCAAGCGGCTCAATGCGGCGTCCGAGCTCAGCCGGCGCGACAGGCGGCTCGTCAAGGGCGTACACGCGTAGCTCGTCATGGAGCGCGACGAAGAGACAGCGCGGGCGGGCCATGCACCAGGCGCGGCGGTAGAGCGCCATGATCTCCCGCTCATCCGCAGCCGCGTCCAGAGTGGAGAACACGAGCACCGGGTTGCCGCCCAGGAAGAACATCTGCTGTACGCCGACGCGCTCGCCGAGCAGCAGCCAGTCACCCAGCTCCGCCCACACGGCGGGTTCCGAGGCGCCGGCGGGGGAGGACGCGGCGGCCTGGAGGTCCTCGCCTCGCAGGTCGAGGTCATCGTAGGCGCGCTGCAGCAGCGCGCCGCCGTCGGAGCGGCTAGCGGCCATGCGGAAGGTGCTCGTCGGCGGTCATGAACCTTAAGATGATCGCGCCACGCGTGGATGCCCTGCACGTCGCGGTGCGCCGGCCCGACGGGTGCATCGTAGATGTCACCGGAGTTCAGCGGCTGGGGCGGCTCGCAGACGCGGCGGGCGGAGGAACGCTCAGGGCGGCTGCGGTCCGGCCCGCACCTTTGAGCACAGCCCTCTTCTTGACCGACAGCGGGCGTCTCGGTGGTCGGGCCCGGCATGGCTGCATCGGACGATCAGCAAGAGCGCGAGAGCTCTGATCTCGCGCGACCGCCTTCGTGCGATAGCAGTCTTACTAGGATGATCGGAGCCCGCATCGGGTGGAGGCGGCTATACACTCCGTCCGAGGCGGACATTGTCGCTTGTTGTCTGCGGCGCCTCCTTTTCGGGCGCCGTAGCAACGTGGCTACCGAGAGAAAGCGCTAGCGGGTCGGCGAGTCGGTGACTGCTGCGTGTCGTCCGTAGCACGCGTCTCGTCTCCGGCCAACGCCTGGGCTCCGCTCTTTGCGGGCGTCCGTGCGAGAAACCGACGCTGGTGCGCGCTCGGGGCGGTGTGGTCGGCGATCACGCTTGCGGGCTGGATCGTTGCGGTTGCGAGCCCCGGGAGCGACCTCGGAGGGCTCTTGATCATTTTGGGCTGGGCCGGAGCGATCGCCTCGTCGTTTGCCCTCCGTGCCTCCTACAAGCAGCCCGTCGTTGGCTCACCTTTCGATGCCACCGGTGATAGGTGGGGAGGGGCGCTTGAGACAGCGCGAGCGAGCGAGGCGGCTCGCCCGCGACCGGCCGGCACTCGCACGGAAGATCGGAATCGGGCGCCCCGATTCACCAAACGCTCAGGACGCCGGTCTGACGGACATCAACAACGCGCCGACGGCAGTTCTGGCTCGGCTCCCGGGAGTTGACGTGTCCTGGCAAGCAAGATCGTGGAAGCACGCGAGGATAGTCATGCGTTCTCATCGATCGACGACCTCGGTCTGGCCCTCGATTTGAACGGTAACCGCGCGGAGAGGATGCGCAACTGGGTCGTGTGGCTGGGCTCGCATCTCTCGGTCATCCGACCCGGCGCGCAGAACGGCCTCAGCCTGATTCGCGCTCGGGTGGATACGTGCGCACGATCCACTCTTGACGGAGCGTATACGATGGCGTGACGCTTGGCGACGCGCCGACAGTCGGTTTGCCATCGCGACCGGGATAAAGCAGCAGAGAGGGGCAGATCGTGGCTTACAAGTGGCTCAAGTCCCGAGCCATAACCGAGAGGGGCAAGAATCTCACCGAGCAAGCGCAAAAAGCCGTTGCCGAGCACAAGGACAAGATCCACGGTGCCGTTGACGGGGTGAGCATCGCCGCAAACGAGAAGACGCACGGCAGGTACGAAGCGCAGATCGCGAAGGTCGGCCAAAAGGCAAGCGACGCCGTGGAGAAGCTCAGCGGTGAAGCGGGCGCGGACCGGACCGCCGCCGTCGACGCCGAGACGGCGCCGTCGGCAGGCGTCGCCGACGCCCCCGCGACTCATGCGCCCGCGGCCGGGCCGAGCTTTGCGGGCGGTCCGAGCTTCACCGACGCCCCCGCGACTCATGCGCCCGCGGCCGGTCCGAGCTTTGCGGGCGGTCCGAGCTTCACCGACGCCCCCGCGACTCAAGCACCCGCGGCCGGTCCGAGCTTTGCGGGCGGTCCGAGCTTCACCGACGCCCCCGCGACTCAAGCACCCGCGGCCGGTCCGAGCTTTGCGGGCGGTCCGAGCTTCACCGACGCCCCCGCGACTCAAGCACCCGCGGCCGGTCCGAGCTTTGCGGGCGGTCCGAGCTTCACCGACGCCCCCGCGACTCAAGCACCCGCGGCCGGTCCGAGCTTTGCGGGCGGTCCGAGCTTCACCGACGCCCCCGCGACCGAAGCACCCGCACCCGGCCCAGGCTCAGCCGACACTCCCGCGAGTGCTGCGCCCTCAGGTGGACCGCCGTTCGACGTGTAACTCAAGCGATATAGGCGAGTCCAAACGGGCTCGCTGCCGGGGGGACAATTTTGGAGCGCGTCCTACTGTCATTGGCCGATTCTTCCGAGTGTAAACAAATGTGGCGTATGGCAGCGTTGCGGGCCGGTAGTTGCCTTGGGCGGCGACGACCCGCCGCGCATTTAGTCGCACGCGACAAGGAGCGTTAATCGTTGTGATGAACTTGAAGCGACTCGCCAGAGAACAGAGTCAGATGGACGCGGCGTGGCTCGCGAGTCTTGGACGCGACCACGCTCAGCGGGTAGCTTCGATCAATACCATGTACGAAGAGCGACGGGCCACCCTCACCGGCATGGCGTTTTTTTCGGTTGACATGAAGGGCCGGGTCGTCATGAGCAGCACCTCTATGCTGGGGCAAGCGCACATTAGTTTCGTGGTCACCAGGAACCTAGCCGGACTGGATAACCGCGAGCGCGAGTATTGTCGAATCATAGAGCTGCTGAACAGTGCGGCTAACGGCACCGAAAGCTGGTACCAGCAGATGCGGATATCTCTGCTGCTGGGCGACGGCAAGGGAATTCGCAGTAACTGGCAAGCGGCGGGTTCAACGAGGTATATGGGCAAGTTTGGGTCCGAAGGCGATTTCGAACAAACTGTATCCAATGTTTTCGGAACTGTCGATATCGCCGTCAACTCGATACAGCAGCATATTGCCGACCTTGATGGACAGCCTAGCCTGCCGCCCGACTACCGGGCCATTGTCGATGAAGCTAAGAATCGCATCAACCCCTCGGCCGGGGGAGGCTGGCTGAAGCCTGCCGAAGTCGAGCGGACCCTGTTTGCCGCGACCGGCGAGTACAAGCTCTACATCGGTTCGTTTGAGGATGGTTCGTTCCTCTCGTATTCGGGTGACGGGTCGATGGTCACGATCGCGCCGCCAGGTTCGGGTAAGACCCAATGCAATGTCTTCCCAAATTTGCTGGAGTGGGGCGGTCCCGCCGTCGTCCTAGATGTTTCGGGTGATATATACGAGCACACCGCCGCTTGGCGAGCCGCCAATGTGGGACCGGTCTACAAGTTCAATCCGCTGGATCCGGAGGACAGCCACAAGTACAACCCTCTCACGTTCGTGCGCGAGCAACCAGACTACATCTGGGAGGACTCGCGCCTCCTCGCCGAGCTGATGATCGTGCCGTCAGGGGCCGCGGATCCGTTCTGGGAAAATGAGGCCAGAACCGTCCTCACTGCAGCGATCGCATACGTGTGCTATTCCAATCCGCCTGCTGAACGGCCGATGCACGCAGTTCTCGACGTGCTCTTCGGCGGTAAGCCGTGGGACGACATGATCCTGGGCCTGACGATGGCAATTGACGTGCGCGTCATGCCCCAGCATGCGACCTCCCTGGCCGGCATGAATGAGAAGACGCTGAGCAGTGTCCTGCAAACGGCAAGGTCAAGTCTGGGGTCGTGGACCGGAGAGCGGGTCGCCCGGGTGACGGCGCGCTCGGACTGGAATCCGCTAGATCTTCGCAGTGGTGTTAACCCGACCATTTACATCTCAGTCCGGCCCAATGAGGTCGAAGCCTACCTGTCGCTGCTGCGCGTATTCGTCGGCCAGCACATCAGGGTGCTCACCGGTGGCCCTGTACCGCCCCGAGACGCGCCTCCGATCCTGATTATGCTCGACGAGTTGCCTCGGCTTCACTACATGGCACCCGTTGACGAGGCGCTCAACATCGGTCGCAAGTACGGCCTGCGGCTCTGGATGTTCGCGCAGAGCGTCGGTCAATTTCAGACGGCCTATCCGAACGCAGACGGAATGCTCGGTTCCTGCGCCGTCCGGATCTTCATGAACCCAAGCGGGGCGGACGGACTCGCTGAGCGGCTCTCGGAGGAATTGGGGTACGTTGATTCCATCAACGACAATTCACGCAGACGTATGGTTGAGGCGGCCGATCTCGCCGGCCCGTCGTATAAGGACCGGCAGATCGTCGTGGCCATGGGGACCAAGCCGGCCGTCCTGCGGAAGGAGTTCGCCTACGCCAACGCTGAGCTCAAACGGCGAATGACCCTGGAACAAGCGACATGAGAGCAACTGGAATGCTATGGCCTGGCTCCTACCAGTAGGTACGCCTGGAGGAATTTGCTCAGGCCTCGACGAGATCCCTGACGGCTCGGGAATCGTTCGCCTTGGCGAGCAAACGATGTACCTGGATCTCGCCATGTATCGAGTCTGGCGAGCGGCCGCGGCGGCGCCTCAGATCGAGGAACTGATTGACTGGGCGACTACGCAAGGCATCGGGGAGGCCGAGAGCTTGATCCGGGATCTGGAAGGCGCCGACCTCGTCGTCGCCGAGCGCCCGGATGTCGCTGCGCGAATTGGGCGTCTGGCGATTCGCCTGACGGGGGAATGCCTCGGCAACGGCGGTGATCGCGCGTTGAAGTTCACCGTGATTGGGCAGAACGGCGCTCGGCTCGGCGTCGATGCGTATTTCTTCGAGCTCCTGTTCCGGACGGACGGCGTTAGCCAGATATCGATTCTCTGTGGCGCCTTGGACGAAGCGCGACCCGAGCTCGGCTACCGTCCGGGCCTCGACGCGCTGCGCGACGGCCTGCCAATGCTGGTGCGCAGTGGGGTAGTCCAAGTGGATGCGGCACGTCGCTCATGACACAACGCATCAGCTATGTCAAAGGTCTCTTCCTCAGCGCCCTCATACTCGTTGGGCAGGCGCAAGAGCACAGTGGCCTCACAGCGGAGATAGAGTTGATTGGGCTTGAGAGTGGCAGAGTCGTGACGTCGGAGCTATCGCCGCAAGATCTGATGACCAAGAGCCCGATCGAGACTCATATCCGCAGCGCCTTGACGCAGGCAGTGGTTAAAGGGGGGCGTGAGACCAGCGTTGAGACAGCCTCACGTGACAAGGTATCTGTCGCAGAGGTGATTGAGTCGCTCGAGGCGCGTAAGGACCTTGGCGAGAACGCTGGCTCGTTGGCCGACGAAGTCGGCAAAGGGTTGCAGGAGAAGGGCGAGGAAGAACAGCGGCAGGAAGAGGCGCCGTTCGTCGAGGCAGCGTCACGCGCACTTTCCGGCCTTTCCACCGACTTGAGTCGGGACGCTCAGGACAAGCTCGCCCGAGACGGAGAGGAGCAGGCGAACCTGATTGTAGATCACGCGGAGCAGGCAGCCAAGCAGGATAAGGAGATAGCAACGTTGAGAGAGCGGCTCAGCGACAGGTACAAGGATGCTCCCAAAGCGGTGCAGGACACACACATGAAGAAATTCAATGATGCTGCAGAGGCGGTAAAGGCCACCCGTGATGACCGCCAAGCTACCGAGATGCGCGAGCTTGTGGAGAAGCAGTCGCGCATACAAGCGTCCCCCATGCACGAGGACCCGACGCGCCAGTAGATGACAGCGAAATGCGAGCCCAGCCATTAAGGAAGAAACACGACGTGGTGAGGAAGCCGCTCCCCGAGATTGCCATCGCAATCGAGGCCGAGGCCGAGGTCGTCGATCGATGAGAACCCATGACTACCCTCGCGTGCTCCCGCGATCTTCGCTTGCCAACACGTCGTTGACGTCCGGGAGCCGACCGAGGACTGCGTCGGGCGCGTTGTTGATGTCAATCAGACCGGTGTCCTGGGCATTTGGTAAATCGGGGCCCCCAATCCGCTCTCCTGTGCAATTGCCGGGCCGTCGCGCGCGAGCCGCCTCGCTCGACAGACCAACGGTGAGGTCGCCACCCAACTGATCGTCGGGGCAACGACTATCAAGGCACACGTCACACGCATCCTGATGGAGCTCGGGGCGCGCGACCGCGTGCACGCTGTCGTGCTCGTATCCGAAACCGGCGTCATCAGACCGGTCACACTGCGAGGTAATGGCAGCCAAGCTCTGAGGAGCCGCATTCCGAGGCTCTGACAGACACCAGATGCGCGCCAGCCACACTTGCAGCGGCGATCCGCTGCTAGCGATCACAGCTCTCGCCCGTGAACCGCCCCGGGAATGTTGGAGGCCCTGATCTACCCCGGGGCGGTCCAGCTAACTATCGAGACGGGTGAATCGTGCTATCGGGGCAGAAACACGACGCGGTCGCGCATCCCCTCCACGAGATTGCCATCCAGATCGAGGACCAGGCCGAGATCCTCAATCGATAAGAACCCATGACTACCATCGCGTGCTTCCGCGATCTTGCTTGCCAACACGTCGTCGACTCCCGGAAGTCTTGCCAGAGCTGCCGCCGGCGCGTTGTTGATGTCAATCAGACCGGCGTCCTGGGCATTTGGTAAATCGGGGCGCCCGATCCCGATCTCCTGTGCGAGTGCCGGCCGGTCGCGGGCGAGCCGCCTCGCTCGCTCGCGCTGTCTCAAGCGCCCCTCCCCACCTATCACCGTGGCATCGAAAGGTGAGCCAACGACGGGCTGCTTGTAGGAGGCACGGAGGGCAAACGACGAGGCGATCGCTCCGGCCCAGCCCAAAATGATCAAGAGCCCTCCGAGGTCGCTCCCGGGGCTCGCAACCGCAACGATCCAGCCCGCAAGCGTGATCGCCGACCACACCGCCCCGAGCGCGCACCAGCGTCGGTTTCTCGCACGGACGCCCGCATAGAGCGGAGCCCAAGCGCCCAGACCCAATGGAATCAAAGACAGCCAGGCCCAACGCGCCCGCAAATCGCCTTCAGCGCGAGGTTCGGTCGGGCGCCACTGCCGCAGGCTCGAGCTAGGCATTCGAGTAAGCCTAAAGGGATACAAGTCGCAGCTCAACCGCAGCTCGTTGCACGCTCGTCGGACGACGATGGCAGCGCTCGGGTACCGGCGTCTTCACGTTCGACGACGACATGATCGCCGCGCGGATGCGCCGAACTGATGCTCAGCCGAGTTGACCGGCGCTCCAACGTCATCGCCTCCCGATCAACGAGCGACCTGACCAACACCTCCGCGGGATGCATCACCATGTCCAAGATCGGGATGCGTCCCGATCCGCCGGGCACGCCGAGCTTCCGGTCAAGCGTTCCGATTGGCAACCAGTGAGACCTGCCTTCGTTTCGCGGCGCAACTTCGTCCCGGCTGACCGAGGGATGCGCTTTGCGCGGACACCAGGTGCCCGGCTTCTATTGCAGGCGCCGGAGTGTCGCGTCTATCTCGGCCGTGAGAAGGTAGAGGTCGAGCTGGTCGGGCTCGTTTGGATCGAACGGATGAAAGCCCGGTCGTTCCCACCACGTGCGAGCTTTGTCGGTGAGCGCGGTCACGACGACGGCTCGGCATGCTGCCCTCTCGTTGAGCTCTACGGCGGTGGCGAGCACGTGGGCGACCAGCGCCGTCCCGATCCCCAGGCGCGAGTGTCGGTGGTTGACCGCGAGCCGAGCGAGCAGCAGCGCCGGGACAGGGTCAGGAGAGCCTTTGGCGAGCACCTCTGGGGCCGCTGGGCGATCAATGCCGGTCATCGCGACGCTCGCGTATGCCACCACGACGTCGTTGGCGTCGGCGATAACCCAGGTCGCGGCGGTGTCGCGGCGGCGGTTCTGGCCGGCGTAGCGGCGCAGCCAGTCGTCGAGCACGGGCTCGCCGCTGTCGAATTGCTCGCGGTCGTGTCGGCGAACGTCGAGCGGCGCCGGACGACGGAGCTGCAGTCAAGCCAGCTGAACTTGCGCTTGCGGCGCAGCGCCTTGGCGAGGCGGTCGTTGACCTGTGCGGGCCGTTCGAGTGCCTCGGTGAACGCGGCCGAGGCCTGAGCTGAGAGCCGAATGCTCGAGCGCTCAGCGAGGACCTCCTCGGCCTTGGATGCCGCGGCCTGGACCACGAACGCCGACATGTTCAGATGTGATGCGGCAGCGGCTCGCTCGAGGAGGGCCTTCTCGGCCGGGCCGACGCGGATCTGCAGACGTTCTTCTTTGGTCATTGAGATGTACTCACGATGGCAGTACAGCAGGTGTTTGTCAAGCATCTAACCAACGGAGGACTCATGGAATCCGCTCTGCTCGATGCCGCCGGGCACCGGCGCTCGCCAGCGACACTGCCGGGCTACCACCGCGGTCGCCCACCGCACAACAAGGGCGAGCGCTACCCGGCCGACCCGCCAACGGTCGAGGAGATCGTCGCGGCGATGCGCGCCGTCGGAGATCGCGCCGACGGGCAGCGGCTCCGCGTGCTGATCGTCTTGCTCTGGCGGGCCGGGCTCCGCGTCAGCGAGGCGCTCGCTCTGCAGGAGAGCGACCTCGACCCAACCCGAGGCGCAATTCTCGTCCTACGTGGCAAGGGCGGCAAGCAACGTGAGCTGCACTGACCTGACTGTCAGCCGGTCGAAAACTGTCGTACTCATTCGCCTCGGCGGATCCGGGTCAGAGGCCGGTGGTGCCAAGATCGTCGGAGCGTCCGGCTTGTAGACGGGACCACTGCACGATGGGACGTCCGTTGGTGCGGTACGGATGCTCGCCGCCCTTTCCCCATCCGTGTGGCCAGCCGGCGGGCGAGTCCTCCCACGGCTCCTGCCGACCGTACACGGTCAGGTCGAGCAGCGCGTAGCTGTTGTCCATCGTCTCAGCGCCGCGCCCGTTGGTCCAGTAGGTCTCGAACACCCGGTCGCCGTTGCGCAGGTAGCACACGAGGTGGAATTTGCCGATCTGGCGCCCGATGAGCAGCGCATCGAGGGAGTTCTGGGCTGAGTACCACGGCATGTCCCAGCCCATGAACTCGCGGTAGCGCACGCTCTCCTCGTACGGCCCCTGGCAGAACGTGGCATAGGTGACGTCGCGTGAATGCAGGAGAGACAGCTCGCGGACCTGCCCGGTGTAGAGAGTGCAGCCCTCGCACTGCTCGGCTGCGGGTCGGCCAGCCTGCCACATGAAGTAGTAGGCGATCAGCTGGCGGCGCCCCTCGAACGCGTCCAGCAGCGTCACCGGGCCTCGCGGACCGATCAGCGTGAGCGTTGGGTCCATCTCGACCATCGGCAGTCGGCGACGCGACGCGCCGATCGCGTCGCCATCGCGGGAGTGCGCCTTCTCCCGGACCCGCAGGGCATCCAGCTCGGTCTGAAACGTGGCGCGGTTGACCACCACGGGCGTTACCGGTGTGTCGGGGGCGTCGGTGGCCGGCCGCTCGGCGTTCTTCGCCTTCATTTCGACCCTCCTTCTGTCTTGTCTGCGATTGTCATGGTTGCTCCTTTGATCTCATGTCCTCGGCGATCTGGGTCGCCCTTTCGTGGGCCGTCACTGGCTGTTGTACTCGTCACGCCGGCGCAGCCATACCTGGAACGCGTCGCCCTCGTCGCGGCCCTTCGGCGCCCGGTCGAGGATCGGGTAGTAGCTCATAAGAAACTCGACCCCGCGAGCCCCGGTCTGGTAGGTGTGGTAGACGACCCCGCCATCCAGGACGAACGCGCTGAAGCCTGGGCTCTCAGTCAGATAGCCGAATACGTCGGTGCCGGTTTCGCTCGCGTTGTGCTCGACGATCGGCGGCAGGGACTCGAGTATCGGCGCGATCGCCTCGCGCGCCTGCTCTGCGCTGCTTGAGAACCCGAAGTCGAGGTTGAAGTCGCTGTTGGCCGACGAGGCCCAGGGGAGACTCCAGCCCATGCGCCGCTTGTAGGTCTGCAGTTTCTCGAGCGGTGCCTGGGACACGAACAGCATCGTCACGTCGCGCGCGTTCAGGTGCGCGAGGGTGCCGTTGACCGCGTCCGCGATCGACGAGTTCGTCGGGCAGCCATTCTCGTAGCTCGGGCCGAACATGAAGTGGTAAACGAGCAGCTGGCTGCGCCCATCGAACAGCTCCGCCAGCGTGCGCTTGCCCTCGTCGGCGTCAAGCCGGTACTCCTTCTCGACCCGAACCCACGGCAGCTCGCGGCGCCGTCGCGCGAGCTCATCGCCCAGCCGGGTGTGCTCCTTCTCGTGCTTCAGCAGCTCGGCACGCGCGGCAAGCCAGTCCTGACGCGTTCCCGTCTTATGTGCGGTCATTGCTTCTCTCCTATCTCGTCGTTTACCAACAAGCAGGCGTGGCTCACGCCACCGATCTCATGCGACACACCGGTGGCGTGAGCCCTCGATTCGCTCATGCCGCGACGGGCTCTTCCGCCACGAGCGCTGCGTTCTGGCGCTCGAACGCCTTGGCGAAGCCGCTGCGCCAAGCGTCGGCCATCGGCAGCGACATGGGGTCGGGGAAGATCTCCTCCTCTCCGCGCTCCACCCCGTCGAGGACGGCGGAAGCGACGGACTCGGGAGAGCTCTTCGGGATGTCGAGGAAGCGCACCATGTCGGTGTCCACAGGGCCGGGCAAGACCGCGTGCACGGTCACGCCCCGTCCCGCCAGGAGAGCGCGCAGCGACTGCGTCAGGGAGAACTCGGCCGCCTTCGAGGCCGAGTACGCCGGAAGGACGGGCACTGCGGCGAACGCCGCCAGCGACACGACGTTGACGATCGCACCGCGAGACTCGCTCAGCAGCGGTAGGAACGCCTGGGTGACACCGTAGGTGCCGTACAGGTTGACGGCGAAATGCGCTTCGAACGCGTCACGGTCGCTGAGGTCATCGGGCAGCGAGATGCCGGCGTTGTTGATGAGGATGTCCAGCGACTCGACCTGCTCGACTGCCGCCCGAATCTGGGCCGGATCGGTCACGTCCAGCGTCACGGGCGTAACGCGCCGGTCGGGGTGCACGATCGGCTGGCGCGTCCCGACATACACCCGGCTTGCGCCCCGCTTCAACGCCTCCTCGACGAGCGCCTCACCGATGCCGCGGTTGGCCCCGGTCACCAGAATTGTCCTGTCGGTGATTGTCATGTTCTGCTCCTTGGATCTCGTGTCCTCGACGATCTGGATCGCCCTTTTGAGAACAGAGATACGAGCGGACACGCAAATCCATCGCTCCTCGCGAAAACTTGGCGTCTGCGAGCGCGCGTTGGATTTCGCCGCCGACTCGTATCTCAGTTGAAAACAGTCCAAGCGGACGCGGAGAGGAAAACCAAGATGGGAAAGATTGTGATCAGCGAGAACGTCTCGCTCGACGGTGTCGTCCAGGACCCGACTGGTGAGCAGGGCTTCAGGCACGGCGGCTGGTTCAACCAGCTTGGGGACGAGGACCGCGAAGGGTGGGCCAAGGCCTTGTTCGACGAGGCGCTGGGCGCGGAGGCCCTGCTGTTGGGTCGGAGCAGCTATGAATACTTCGCAGCGCGGTGGCCATCGCGGAGTGGCGAGTGGGCGGACAGGTTGAACGGCATGCCCAAGTACGTCGTGTCCTCCAGCCTCCAAGACCCCAAATGGAACAACGCGACGGTACTGAAGGGCGACGTTGTGGAGGACGTCTCGAAGCTCAAGCAGGAGCTGGACGGGGAAATCGTCGTCTACGCCAGCCGTCAGCTCGTGTCAACGCTGATAGAGCGCGACCTCGTTGACGAGCTGCGGCTGGTCGTCTTCCCGGTCGTGCTCGGGGCTGGCGAGCGCCTGTTCGGCGAGACCAGCGACAAGAAGCCCATGCGCCTCGTCGATACCAAGACCCTTGGCGAGGGCCTCGCCTTCCTCACCTACGAGGTGGTCCGGCAGGGCCTAGTACGGGTCGGTTGACCGATGGATTCCAGCGCCCCCGTGTATCTGTACTGATTAGAACGCGCATGAGAGACAGAGCTCATCAGCCAGGCAGGCTCGTGCATCTCGAGCTGCACACACACGACCTGTCAAGCGCGGGCACGTTCTATCGCGAGCTGCTCGGTTGGCGTGCAGAGCGCCTGCATTGTCGGTCGGGCACCTACCACGGGCTGGCCCTTGGCGGCGCGCTCGATGGCGGGATCGTCGAATGCGGTGTACGGCGGCCGATCTGGCTTCCGTATGTGGAGGTGCAGGAGATCGAGGCGATGACCGAGCGCGGGCGGGCGCTGGGAGCGGCGGTGTTGCTCGAGCCACGCGAGGGGCCGGCGGGATGGCGCAGCGTGCTGGCAAGCAGCGATGGGGGCGAGATCGCGCTCTGGCAGCCGAAGGGTACGCTCGCGTGAGGGACCAGATGACCGACTCTCAGCTACTCGAGGCAGCTATCGGCGGGGATCAGGCAGCGTTCGCCGAGCTGGTGCAAGCGCACCGGCGGCCGCTTCACGCGCACTGCTATCGGATGCTCGGCTCCCTGCAGGATGCCGAGGATGCAGTGCAGGAGACGCTCCTGCGTGCGTGGCGGAGCCTGTCGTCGTTCGAGGAGCGAAGCTCGCTGCGAAGCTGGCTGTATTCGATCGCCACGAACGTTTGCCTTCGCGCGATCGAGCGCAGACCTTCGCGTGTGCTGCCTATCGACTATGGCCCACCCGCGGATCCTCACGAGCCGATCCAAGCGCCGCTGCTCGAGTCAGTATGGGTGGACCCTTATCCCGACTCGCAGCTTGGCCTCGACGACGGCCTCGCCGGACCTGAGGCCCGCTACGAGCAGCGAGAGAGCATCGAGCTCGCGTTTGTCGCCGCGCTCCAGCTTCTGCCACCCCGGCAGCGGGCGGTGCTCATCCTTCGCGAGGTTCTCGGCTTCTCTGGCGCGGAGGTCGCCGAGGCGCTCGATACGACGCCGGCCTCGGTCTACAGCGCCCTGCAGCGCGCGCACGCGACGCTGGAGGAGCGACGGCCGGAGCGCAGCCAGCAGGCGACGCTCGGCTCGCTCGGCGATGAGCAGCTGAAAGAGATCGTCGCACGCTATGTCGAAGCCTGGGCGCGCAACGACGTGGACACGATCGTGGGGATGCTTACCGACACCGCGGCGCTCGCGATGCCGCCGATCCCGAGTTGGTATCACGGGCGCGAAGCTATCGAGAGGGTGCTGCGCAGCGCGGTGTTCGACGGCGCGCGGAGTTGGCGGATGTTGCCTACCGCCGCCAATGGGCAGCTGGCGGTCGGCGCCTACGAGCTCGACAGCTCGGGGGTCTACGCCCCGCATGGCGTGACGGTCCTAACCCTCGAGGCTGAGCGAATCGACGAGATCATCCACTTCCGCACGCCGTCGATGGTCGAGTCGTTCGGGCTGCCTCCCCAGGCATGACCTCCCGGCTGAATGACTCGCGGTAGGTGCCGGGTCCGCTTACTCGAGCCCTATAAGGTCTCCGTCACCAGCCCGATCAGGCTGGCAAGGTGCTGGCTGGTCCAAATCCAGATCCCGAGGGCAGCGATGGCTTCGATTCGCAAGGAAATCGTGATCGACGCGAGTGCGGAGCGCGTCTGGGACGCGCTGCGTGATTGGGGAGGGCTGCATGTGCGGCTCGTGCCCGGTTTCGCGACCAATGCCCGACTGGACGGTGAGGACCGGATCGTCACGTTCTTCAACGGCGCCGTGCTGCGCGAGCGATTGGTTGACCTCGACGATGAGTCGCGCCGCCTCGTGTGGTCGATCGTTGACCCGCCATACACCCATCACAACGCGTCGGCTCAGGTGGTCGCTGACGGAGCGGACCGCAGCGTGTTCGTGTGGATCGCCGATTTTCTCCCGAACGAGCTCGTCGGTCGCGCCGCACCTCTGATGGAGCACGCGTTGGGCGTCATCAAACGCACCCTTGAGTCCGAGCCACCGGGCCAATAACCAACATCGGAGCGTGCTCGGGCCGTTGAAGCCGGCGCCGCTCACGGGCAGGGCGGCAATGCGCGAGCGGTTCGGGCTTCCCGCGCGGGCGTAGCGCGCGGACGGGTTCGCCTCCAAGCACTGCGCGGCAGCGATACGCGCGCGAGCGATGGATTTCGGCTCCTCCTCGTATCTCCATAGACAACGAGGAAGTACCGGCAACCAACCCCAAGGAGGTCGCAAGTGACTCGCACAACACCACCCATCAACCGCTGGCGCGCATTCTCGCTGCTGGCCGTCGCGTACTTCATGACGATCATCGACCTGACGATCGTCAACGTGTCGCTGCCGACGATCGGCCATGATCTGCATTTCACCCAGACCAATCTGCAGTGGGTGGCGACCGCGTACGCTTGGCCGCAGGCTTGTCCTGATGTCGCTCACCCCGGTGCTCGGAGCGCGTCGCGTTGTCCCCCCGCAGCAGGATGTGTCGCTGCGACACTCCCGCTTCCCCTGCGATCGCGAGCGTCCGGATGACATCGGAGCAGACTGCTGAGTTGGGCGATCAGCAACAGCGCCAAAGCCGTGATCAGCCGCGCGGCAAAAACGTCCCCGATCACGTCGGGGGACCGACCATGCCTAACAACCGCGCCTAACGCCACCCTCCATAGGGTCTAGCGTGTCGGCGAGCTTCGATGGGTGCTGCTTGTCGTCCAACGCGAGAGCGAGAGCGAGAGCGGCCCTTGCTCGGACGCCCGCTGTCACGCAAAAGTGGTAGCGCGAAAGTGGTAGCGAGTCGAGCATCGGATAGAGGCTTGCGCAGTTCGTCCGTAGCGTCCCGGTGGCACCGTGGCCCGGCGCCCAGGAAACTGAGAGCATTGGCGGGTGGAGCTCGGGGTCCATTTGCCGTTGATGCAGTTCGGTGATGAGGTGCTCTCTCTCCAGCGGCTGACGGCGACCGTCGACGCCGCGAGAGACTGCGGATTCTCAGCTGTTTCGTCGAACGACCATCTCGTCTTCCAGACACCCTGGCTCGACGGGCCGACGGCGCTCGCGAGCATGATCGAACGCTCGGGGGAGATGGCGCTGGCAACAACGGTCTCGCTTCCCACCCTTCGGGGCCCGGTTCCGTTGGCCAAGGCGCTGGCCGCGATCGACGTTCTCTCCGAGGGGCGACTGATCGCCGCGTTGGGCCCGGGATCCTCCGAACGTGACTACCGGGTTCTCGGCATCCCGTTCGAGGAGCGTTGGAAGCGATTCGATGAGGCGCTCACCGTGCTGCGAGCGCTGCTCAGGGGGCAACGGATGCCCGAGCAGCCACGCTTCTACCCCGTTCCGGGCGATCTCGAGCTCGCGCCCAGTCCAAGCCAGCAGGATGGCATCCCCCTCTGGGTCGGAAGCTGGGGCTCAAGCGCAGGGCTCGCCCGCGTCGCGCGGGCGGGTGACGGCTGGCTTGCGTCCGCGTACAACACGACGCCGGAGCGGTTCTCCGACGCCCGCAGTGCCTTGGAGCGTGCGCTCGCGGACCACGGGCGGGAATCCCACGGCTTTCCCAACGCGCTCGCGACGATGTGGACCTGGGTATCGAAGGATCGGGCGGAGGGTGATCGCGTGCTCGCCGACGTCCTGGCTCCAATTCTGAGACGAGATCCCGACGAGCTTCGCCCGCAGGTCTGCGTCGGTCCTGCGGGGCACTGCGCCGAGCTCCTCTCGCGTTATGCCGAGGCCGGCTGCGAGCGCGTCTACCTGTGGCCGCTGGGCGATGAGGCGCGGCAGCTCGAACTGGTGGCCGGGGCGGTGGCGTCGCACCTCCGACGTCGCTGAGGCAGGTCGGACGCGCGTTTCGGCGCTGCGCCAACGACCGCCAACGACTGCTCGACCGGTGTAAGAAGCCATACGTCCCGGGTCGTGTGACGTTGGGCATACAGGCCGATCGGAGCAGCGTTGAAGTGTAGTATCAGCCGATGATGCAACAGCAGGGCGCGGGTGCGGTGGCGGTCGCCAACGAGGAAGCGGTGCGTGCATGGAACACCGTCCTGTATGAGCGGTGGAAGTCGAACCGCAAGGTGTTCGTGGGCGCGCTGGCAGAGGTGACCGAGGACGTGTTCGAGCTCTTCCCGCCGCCCGAGCGTGGGTGCTGTATCGACATCGGGTGCGGCTTCGGCGAGACGACCCAGCAGCTGGCTGAGCTCGTCGGACCGGGAGGCTTCGCGCTCGGCACCGATTCCTCGCCGCGGTTCATCGAGGACGCCCGTCGCGAGGCCGTCGAGGCGGGGGTCGAGAACGTTGCGTTCGAGACCGCGGATGCGCAGACGGCTGAGTGGGATCCCACTTACGACTACGCCTTCTCGCGCATGGGGACGCAGTTCTTCGCCGCACCGGTTCCGGCTATGCGCGCGATCCGCGGCGCGCTCAAGCCCGGCGGTAGGCTCGCCAAGGTCTGCTGGCGCCGCAAGGCCGAAAGCCCGATGTGGGCGCAGACCGAGCAGGTCGTTGAACGGTTTCTCTCGCGCCCTGACGTGTTCGAGGCCGACACCTGCGGGCCCGGGCCATTCTCGCTCGGTAACCCAGAGACCACTCGCGGCATTCTCCAGGCGGCCGGGTTCGACCAGATCGAGCTCCATCAGCGCGACTTCGACTACTTCATGGGCGCGGGCATGGACGAGGCGATCGACTCCCTGCTCGCGATCGGACCCGGCGCCGAGCTGATCCGCCTGAACGGCGAGTACGGGGAGAGCCGTCGAGGCGAGATCACCGAGGCCCTGAGGGACCACTACGCCGCCTGGCAGAAGCCCGACGGCTCCATAGTCAGCCGCGGAGCCGTCTGGATCGTCGCGGCCACGAACCCCGGATAGCACGGGCTACCCACGTCAAGGAACCGTGCTAGCCGTCTCGGTGCGCCCGGGCGAGGAGACCCGTGCGTCTGATGCGCGCTGACGCGGTCGAGAAGATCTAAGAGCCGGAATCGTGCCCTGCCTACGGGCGCGGCACACCATCGGCGCTTGTGCTTTCCCGGCTGAGCGAGCGTCTGAGCATCGGCCACGCTCACTAGCGCAAGGGACGATGAGCGAGCATGTCGAAAGCGTCGCTCGGCGTTAGTCGCGGCGATGCCTACGCCGGCTAGGAATTGGGACGTCTTGTGATCGTGGGCATGCCAGGCAGCAAGGTCCGGTGTGCATAGGTCCAGATCGTGGTTGCGCGACCGGACGAGCAGCAGGTCTCGTCGGCTGGGCCGTAGAAGAATTCGCTGGCTGTGATCTTTCCGGGCTTGATCGCTATCTCGATCTCCGTCGGCAGCTCTCCTGAAGGCTGCACCTGGGGCGTCACGGTGCCGACCACGGACAGCCTTCCTCCACGCCCGCTGAAGATGACCCATGCGTAGAGGAGCACGCCGTCGGCTGTGCCGCCGCCGTTGTTGCAGTTGACGGCCAGGCCCGCGTCATCGCGCCCGCCACCTTCGAGATCCCCAAAGAGGACTTCATCCGGGAAGCTGTCTACCGTCACGCCTCGCCTGCCAGGGAAGTAATCCCCCGAGAACCGGGCCGGGATCGGGGTGATGAAAGCGCTGCCATGGTGAAGGCGAATCGGCTCTGAGGCGCCACACACCGAGCCGGGCAGCGTGACGCTGCCCCAGCCAACCTTGTGGAGGTCTATCGCTGACGCCGCCAGCCCCGGACGGCTGGGCTCGCCGCCAAATCCAGCTGCGGCACTGCTCAGCAGAGCCGCTCCAACCACCATGGAAACCCATACAGCTCGAAACACCCACGGATGCTGACAGACCAGCTCCCTATAGCGCATGCGATAGCGACCCCAGCACCGGCGCATACGCCTGCCTATCGTCCGTTCCGCCTGCTCGCTCGGTGTCGCTCGGACGCTCGCTTCAGGCTTGAAGACAGCGGGCCGGGATACTTCACCGCGATGTCCGATGAGGAGTCCTCGACGCTCGAGCGCCCCTCGGTTTGATTCGGGTCGGCTGCGCGTGGTTCTGGTCCGGCGGGTGAAGAGCCCTTGCGCAGTTCACTTGGTGCCTCGCTTGATGGCGGCGGCTGCGGATGCCAGCGTCGCGGTCGAGAAGCAGTTTGCCTCGGCATACTCCTCGAGGGTGAGCGACTGCTCCCACGGCGCGTTGACCGCAGATCGCAGCAGCGGCTTGGTCATCTCGAACGCGTGAGGCGGTAGGCGTTCGACTCGCTCGCACCACGCGACGGCGGTCGCGAGCAGCTCGTCGTGTGGACAGACCTCCTGGACGATGCCGAGGCGCAGCGCCTCGTCGGCCTGGACGGGACGGCCGCTCAAATACAACGCGAGTGCCCCTTGGTAGCCGAGGCGCCGGGTCATCAGCCAGCTCGTTCCCACCTCGGGCACGAGTCCGAGCCGCCCGAAGGCCGGGACGAGGACGGCCTGCTCGGAGGCGACGAGGATGTCGCAGGAGAGCGCGAACGCGAGGCCGACGCCTGCTGCGGCGCCGTTGATCGCTGCCACAAACGCCTTGTCCGTTGAAGCGATGGTCCTGACGACGCCTCCGAACTGGCGCCTGATCCAGCGCCAGGCGTCGGTCGTGTCGGCGGGCTCATCGAGCGTGCGGATTCGCGTCGAGCCCGTCTCGATCATCGCCAGATCACCGCCCCCCGAGAACGCCGGATCCTCGCCCGTGATCACGATCGCACGGACGCTCGGGTCCTCCGCCACCTCGGCCAACCGCGATCGCAGCTGCAATACCAAACCAGTTGTCAGCGAGTTCAATCGCTGCGGGTCTGACAACGTGATCACAGCTCTTCCTGCCGTGCGCTCGACCGTGACGAGCGAGCGCTCCTGCGCCGCTCCATCTTCGAGTAGCTCCGGGTACGTGCTCATTTTGACCGGTCCCCTTTCACGATGCTCCAGGCGGCGTCCGCCAGTGCGCCCACGCGCTCCGGCGGCACCTCGTTTTGGTCGCTGACAACCCAGTGCCGGCAGTAGGCATCGGCGGGGCCGAGCCACAGCGCATGTAGGAGATCGGGCTCCAGATCGCGCAGCGAGCCGTATCCGACGTGCAGGCGCCACCATCGCAGCACCTCGGTGAAGAAGGCTCGGTTCTGTTCGGCTAGGCGCCCTTCGGAGGCCTCGCCGCCCGGACGGCCGCTGTAGAGCAGGATCGCCGCCGCACGGTGCTCAACCACCCAGCTGAGCTGGTGCACGACGGCCGCTCTGACGCCCTGCTCGGCATCTGGGCTATCGCGGAGTCCATCCAGAAGGCCGGCTTGGAACCAGCCCAGAGCCTGCATCCAGGCCTCGGCGTGCAGTGCCTCCTTATCGGCGAAATGGTGGTAGATCGCTCCCACGCTGACACCTGCATCGCGACGAATGTCCTCCAGGCGTGCCCCGAGTGCGCCTTCACGAGCGAAGCTCTGGGTCGCTGCGAGGACGATTCGATCACGCACCACGCCAACAGAATAATATTCGGTGATGCCAGAGAAATGCTTGGTGCCACCAGAGATCGCGTTCCGCGTCGCAAGCTGTGAGCCGTCATAACCTTCGCGCGTCAACAGCTGCCTTTCGACCGGCGTCCGTGGAGCGCGGCCCAACTTCCAGCGCGTCGGGCCGGGCCGCTACCCGCTCAATCGCGATTCCTGACGAGAGCCGCCGCGCCAGGGCCATCGCTACCGCTCGTCCGCGAAAGCAGGCGTCAGCCGACCGTCCGGCGACGCGCTCCCAACTCGTCCTGCGCGACAGCGCCGAGGGTGTCGGTTGGGACGACTGCTTTGCCATCCAGGCGCTTGTCACCGGACACCGGCATGTGACCTCCTACTCCGAGAGTCCCGCCGCTTGCAGCGCCTCGCCGTGATCGAGATAGGAGTGCATCCGCGAGATCTTCCCGTCGCGAAGGTCATAGAGGATGTCGAGCGGGGCGCTGACAGGCACGCCGCTGCTCCGTCCTCGTCCCTCAAGCCGCCCGAGCCACAGCACACGGTCGCCGAGATCGCGGTACTCGTCTGCAAGTGCGAGGAACTCGTCCCACGACTCTTTCATGCGTCCGAAGTAGGTTTCTATACCCTCCCGTCCCCAGAAGATCTCCCCCTCGACCGCCGCCATCGACGTGATCCATTCGAAGTCCGGCGTCGTGATCTCGGCGAAGGCCTCGACCTCGCGCTTGTTGAAGGCGTTGACCAACCGCTTGACGGTCTCCACGTTCTCCTGCGACATCGCCTACCCCCGTTCCTCGACGAGGCGCTCGTCCGCAGCGCGGGCCTGGGTGATGTCGGTGTAGGTCGTGTTGCGCACGATCAAACCGTCCGTCCATTGAGCGACAGACTGCGTAGCGAAGCTGAACGGAACCGCTGCTCCCCACGACATGCGCCCTCTCCACGATCACAGCGAACGTGCTTTCGTTGCCCAGATCACGAATCTCCTCGGCCGTCCTCTCGATGCGGTAGTCGGAGCTGCGCCAGTCCTCAAAGAAGCCTCGCACGGCTGTCCCGCCCTCGAAGACGCCCATTTCCCACGGCGATGCGTCCCAGACAGCGTGGGCAGCGTAGAAGCTCAGGGCTGCCTCGAGGTCCTCGGCCTCGACGCTCCTGCGTGCAAGCTCGACCAGGCCGGCGGTCGTGGACTCCTGAGGCATCAGTTGAGTATCGCGGACCGCTGTTTTCGCCGGGCAAGCAATGCACGCGCGATCGGGCCAGTACTGCAAGTCGTCCTTTGCGCAAGCTCGAGTTCGTCGGCGGCGGCCACCACCGAGCCCTGGGTCAGGGCCTGCGACGGGGATGCTGCCGAGATCTGAGTAAGTTGCACGTCATGGCCGCCAGCCCCATTCGCCTATATGGGATCGCGCTATCGCACCCCGTGCTCGGCGTGCATGGAATGCTCACGCGCAAGGGGCTCACGTACCGCTACGTCGAGCTGCTCGGTGGCGCCCATCCGTTGAGCCTTTTTGCGCTGGGTTTCACTCAGGCGACGGTGCCGGCGGTGAAGCTCCCGGACGGCCGCCGTGTGCAGGGCTCGCTCGCGATCGCCAAAGCGCTTGAGCGGCTGGTCCCGACGCCATCGCTCTACCCAAGCGAGCGTGCGGCGCGTGCTGCTGCGCAGGAGGCCGAGCGCTGGGGCGAGGCAGTCCTGCAACCGGTTCCCCGCCGCCTGCTCCGCTGGGGCCTTCGACACCACTTGGAGCAGCGCCGCTGGTTCGCCGATGTCGCTAGCCCTCTCCCTGCACCGGCGCTCATGGGCATCCCGCTCACGCCGGTGGTAGGAGTGTTCGTGCGGCAGGCAGGGGCAAGCGACGAGCGGGTGCAACGTGATGTCGCCGAGCTCCCCGGACTGCTCAACAAGGTTGACGGCCTGCTCGAGAGCGGCGTGATCGGCGGCGAGGAGCTCGGGGCTGCTGACTTCCAGATCGGTTCCTCAGTACGAGTGCTGATCGCGATGCAAGACGTATGCCGCCTCGTGACAGGACGTCCGGCCGAGTCTTTCGCACACAGGGTAGTGCCCGACTATCCCGAGGTGCCTGCCCCGCTGCCGGCGCACTGGCTACCTGCCCATGCCTAGAGAAGAAGGAGCGAGCTATGAACGCTGGCGAGCACCCCTACGTCACCGATAGGGCTGATAGCACCGAGTACGAGCCGATGCTCATAGACGGCGTTCAGGTCGGAGAAGCCCGCTGGCTCAGGGCCGAGGGCTCACACGGGAATGCCCATGAGGCTTGCCTGTGGCGTACGGACGCACCGGCGAGCTACGAGTATTTGTTCACGGGCGATGAGTCATTCCATGTGCTTGAGGGGTCCGTGAGCATAGAGCTCACGGACACCGGCGAGCGCATCCTACTGAGGGCCGGCGACGTCGCCTCCTTCGACGGGGGGACACGATCCGTATGGACCTTCACCGAGCCTTTCAAGAAGTTCACGGTCATCTCGGCGTAGAGAAAGTGCAAGCCCTACTCGGCGAGCTCAAGGGCTTTGAGTGCCTCATCGTGGTCGAGATAGTGCCGCTGTCGGACGATCTGTCCACCCTCGATCGTGTTGACGTTCGTCACGCCAATCTCGGTCTCGATGCCGCTTACCCTGCCACGGACCCGCCAGTCCATGCGGGACACAACCTTGTCTCCCGCCCGGAAGAGTTCTCGGAGGAGCGCTTCGTCTTGCCCCTCCCAGGACTCCTTGAGGCCTTCGAAGAAGCGGCGGATCGCGGGCCGACCATCGACGGTTCCCGTCTCTACCCACGACACAGGGGGCGTCATCTCGGCGTCTGGGGAATACAGCTCGATGAAGGCGTCGAGGTCGCCGCGATTCCAGGTGTCGAACCAACTGCGCGTGACGTCCATAGCATCGTCGGTCATCTCAGCGGGAGTATGCCGCAGCGTTCTTCCTCGGACCGGCGTGGCTCCCGCTATGGGACGACGAGCGAGCGTCTGGCTCTTCAAAGCACGGACGACTGCTCGTCGTCCATAGCACGCGTCTCGTCTCCGGCCGACGACGCGCCTGCTTTTGGCGATTTGCGCGACTCGCGGCGGGCCGCCGTGCGGACCTGCTTTCGAGCTGTCCGCGGTGCTCACGACGCCGGCGAATCGTGCGTCGCCAGCCGAGGTGCTGGCGGCGGCGCCCGCGGCAACCAGCACGGGCTCGCAATCGCAGCGACGGAGTGATCGGCGGGCCCCGACGCGCTGGCATTCAGCACAAGAGCGCGACACTCCTGTTCGGAGGCAGCTCCGCGATCCTGACACCGCCGTCTGAGCAGCCCCCAATTCGACCTGCCAAGAGCAGGTCGGGGTCCAATTCGGGCGGGTGTCCAGACTGAGGGAGAGTCAGCGCACCTGCCAGCAAGTGGGCGCCGGAGTCGGAAGACCGCGGTGGCGTAGGATCCGGCGCATGTACAGCCAGATCGCCGCCAACAGGCGACGCAGTGTCATCGTCGTCGTCCTGTTCTTCGTGATCTGGCTTGCCATCGGAGCCGCCGTGGGCTTCCTGTTCAAGGCCGTTGCCCATCCGGCGGTCAACCCCGCAGTCGAAAATGCTCACCAGACAAGCTACGGCTGGGGCCCAGTCATTGTCGGCGTTGCGATCGGTGCTGTCCTGGCCTTCGCCGGGATCGTGTACTCCCTGAACGCGGGAGCCGGACTGGTGCTCCGGGTCTCGGGGGCCGTGCCCGCCGACTCAGCCCAGTTCCAGCAGTTGAACGACCTCGTGGAGGCACTGGCCATCGGCGAGGGGATCCCCAAGCCTACGGTCTGCGTGATCGACGATCCCTCGCCCAACGCTTTTGCGACCGGGCTCAGCCCGGATAGGGCGGCCATCACCTTCACGACGGGACTGCTAGCCATCATGAACCGCGAGGAGCTTGAAGGCGTTGTGAGCCACGAGATGAGCCACATCAAGAACCACGACATCCGCCTCCTGCTCGTGGTGGGCACCATGATCGGCATCGCTGCCCTGTTGGCCAGCATCCTATGGCGGAGCGCGTTCTATGCCTCACTCGGGCGAGGCGGCGGCAGGGGGAACCAGCTCGTGCTCGTAATCTTCGCTGCGGGCGCGCTGCTCGCAGTTGTTGGCTTCATCTTCGGTCCGCTCACTCGCCTTGCACTCTCGCGCCGCCGCGAGTCGCTGGCCGATGTGAGTGGCGTGGAGCTGACCCGCAACCCGGCAGGTCTGCTGGGCGCACTCAAGAAGCTCCAGCAGAACGACAAGCCGTTCAAGGGCATGAACCACGCCACCGCGGCAATGTGCATCGACGACCCGCTGCAGCACCACGATGCCTGGTACCACCACCTCTACGACACCCACCCTCCCATCGAGGAGCGGATCGCAGCCCTCGAAAAGATCGCCTCAGGCCAGTCGGTCTGACGGGCCCAGTCGGCCCACCCGGTCGGGTCTCAGCCGGCGGGCGGGGGCCCCTGGGCGCCCGCGGCAGGCGGAAGCGCCTCGGGGCCAGCGACCGGCAATGCTGCCGAGTCAGCCGCGCCTGGCCCAGAACCGGAGAAGCTCACCTGGGGGACGGCCCGGTCTTCGTCGTCGGTGGCGAAAAACGCCACCGCCTTGAAGCCGAACGGGCCGGCGATCACATTGCGCGGAAATGACTGAAGCGCGATGTTGTAGTCGCGGGCGCTCGTGTTGTAGTAGCGACGCGCGTACTCAATCTTGTCCTCGGTGGCAGTCAGCGTCTCTTGCAGCTGTTTGAAACTCTCGACTGCCCGCAGCTGGGGGTAATTCTCCGCCACGGCGAACAAAGAACGCAGCGCCCCGGACAGAGCGTTCTCAGCAGGGGCAATTTGACCAGGATCGCCCGTCGCGCCGGCGGTGACCGCGTTGGCGCGGGCGTGGGTGACCGCTTCGAAGGTCCCTTTCTCGTGCGCAGCGTAGCCCTGCACAGTCGACACGAGGTTGGGGATCAGGTCGTGGCGGCGCTTCAGCTCGACGTCGATCTCCGACCACGCCTCCTGGGTCCGGTTGCGCCTTTTGACGAGATTGTTGTACCCGGCCCACAAGCCGAGGGCGAGGAGCACGACGATGACGATGACGACGATAAGTACAGCCATTGCGTTGGTGCTGCGAACTCTAGCGGCTGCGTTCCGCGAGTGACCGCGTATACCTGCGGTACCAGCGCCTCAACCGCGTAAACGGCCGGCCGTTGTGCTTCTCGGGGTGGCGTATCCGGATCACTCCGGTTGGTCCGGACGTGGAAATCCGCAACACCGGACCGCCGGGGACGCGCGGAGACAGCGACTCAAGCTCGACGCTTCCTGATCCGCCGAGCACCTGCACGGCCACTCCCTTGGGGACGAGAACCTCGATCGAACCCCAGGTCTGCAAGCGGAGATTGATCTGATCGAGGTCCCAGATGGCAGCGGTGAGATCGAGCAAGGCAACCCCGAAACCGGTGCAGATCGCCGTGTCGGCCGCCAACTGCCAGCCAGAGCCTAGCTGCAAAGCACTGTCTGGCACGTGAAGCACGAGGGGCCGGGCCAGCCGCTGCGAGGCGGGCGTGAGCCGAACCAGCGAGGGCAGCGCCAACATAGCGGCCTCTAGCTCCGCGTGGCTGGCAGCGGCGAAGACCTGCTCCAAGATTGCCGAGAAGCGCTCGAGAGACAGTCCTCCGCCGGTGATCAGGTCATGGAGCCGCGAAATGGCCGCGACACGAGCGCCTTCGTCAACCCCGTCCAGAAGTGCCGGGCCCGCACCGTTCTCGTTCACGACACCCATCTTGGCCCCCAGGAACGCAACAAGCAAACGTCGCGCAGAGCAGGGCTTGCCACTCTCGCTGTGGGCCGACAAGCGGGCCTCCGCGAAGGGGCAGCGCTCATCGGGGTATCCAGCGGGCGTGGCGAAAGGCCGCCTTTGAGCGCATGCGATTCCTTTGGCGACGCCTCGATCGCACCACCGCCGGCGCCCGACGAGCGCTCAGCCAGGCACGCGATCGCCCGCAGAACGGACCTGCTTCCGTACCGCGACGCGCCTCGCGGACCACTGGTTGCGGGCCCCGCTCCGCGCGGACAGGAGGCAGCGGGCCGCTTGGTGAGAGCGACCCGCTGCTGCTCGATGTGTCTATCTGCAGATGAGACCAGCCGAGGCTGAGATCACGGGGGCTGGCCGGGAGTGGACGGTGTCGATGATCTCTGAGCTGTCGATACCTTGCAGGTAGATCGAGGTGATCCCGAGGTTGGCATGGCCGAGCTGGCGTTGGATGATCGGCAGCGGAACGCCCTCGTGGGCCATCTCGATCGCGTGTGCGTGTCGAAGTTGGTGTGGGGCGAACCGCCGACGGACACCTGCGCGCGTTGCGGTTCGCCCGAGTTGCTTCCGAGCGGCCGAGGGCTCCCAGTGCCGTCCGGCTGTTGCCCCGTGGATGACGCACAGCAGAGCTCCGACAGGAAGCCTCGCGCGGATCTCCAGCCACGGCTGTAGTTGGTCCCAAGCCCAGTGATCCATTCCGACTTCGCGGCGTCTGCCGCCCTTGCCGCGGCGGACGAGGACAGCGCCTCGGGGCCGGTCGAGGTCGGTCTCGGCGAGGTTGAGCGCCTCGCTGATCCGGAGCCCGGCGCGCCACAGGAGCACGATAAGCGCGCGTAGGCGAGCACCGTCAGGACGCTCGCCCGCCGCGCGCATAACGGCGACGATCTCCTCGATCGTTGGCGGATCTGCCGGGTAGCGAAGTCCCTTGTTCCTCGGAGTTCGCCCTTGGTGGTAGCCGGGCATCGTGGCCGGCGAGCGGCGATGACCAGCAGCGTCCAGCAACACAGATTCCATGTCGTCTCCTCCGTGGTTGTTGTGATCGGAGCTGCCGATCGTTGCGCCATTGGCGTCCACGGCTGCAGCAGGAACCCAGCGACGTCTTTTCGTATTACAATAAGCGCGTGGAGATTCACGGTTCGGCGCGCAAGCACGGCGTCGCTGACAAGGACATCCTCCACGCACTTGACCATGCACTCGCCATCGAAGACGCTGGAGAGGACCCCGACCGGTGGTTGCTTATCGCCCCGGACAGCGCCGGCAACCTCCCTGAGATGGTGGTCTTGATCACAGCCGAGGGCACACAGATCGTGATCCACGCTATGCCGATGCGCGACAAGTACGCGAGGCTGCTCGAACCATGACTGAACGACCCGTCCACGGTCACACGAAGTCCGGCCGTCCGATCACAGATCGGGACATCGAAGAGTTCGCCGTGGAAGCCCAGGCCGGCTACGACCCAGAGGCGCTGGTCGCCAGGCGCAACAAGCGCGGACGGCCCGCGATCGGCAACGCACCAGCCAGCGTCGAGTCAGTCCGGCTCGACCCTGAACTCCGCCGCCAGCTACTCGAGCGGGCCGAGGCCGAGGGAACCACCACCTCCGAGCTGATCCGCGAAGCCCTCCGTCGCTACCTCCAAGCAGCATAAACACACCCTCGGCTGGCGAATACCGAGAGCGCGATCAACTCCGGCCGAAGACCTGCGCTGCTGGTCGAGCGGTACTTCCGCCGCGCTGCGAAGCAGCAGTCCGGCGAGCAGCGGGGCCCAGTGCCCCGAGCGCCCGGTGCTCGCGTTCGGGCGTCAGCTCAACATGCGCTCATCGACTTGCGCGCTAGTCGGTCCTGACCGCAGACTGCGAACGCGAGCTCTTCCTAGGGCCGAGTCGCATCGGGTTTGAGGAACACGCCGCGGCGGCGCATTTCGGCCAGTCGTGGCGCGTCTGGGTAGCCGCTGTTCAGCAGCAGGGCGGTCTCTCGTTCGATGTCGTACTCGACCCGGACGACGTGGGTGTGGCCGTTGTCTAGGAGCAGGTAGGAGGCGCGCGGGTCGTCATCCCAGGGCATTCCCACGCTGCCGCTGTTTGCCACCGTGAGTTGGTTCACGGTCCGGGTGTATGGACGATGGATGTGGCCGTACACGGTCGTGGCGGCGTCGAGTGGCCCGTAGGTTGCGGACAGCTCGTCGTCGTGGGCGTTGGGCGTCGGGGCTCGCCACAAGTTGCCCGGGGACGCGTGCACCAAGACCAGGTCTTCGAGGCGATACTCCATGGGGAGTTCGCGCAGCCAGGCGACTCGCTCATTGCCGAGCATCGCCAGTGTCGCGGGTGTGTATCGCTGGAAGATCAAGCTCAGCAGCGGCCGCAGCTTGGGGGCGAGTTCTTCTTGGCGTTGCTGCTCCTCGGGGCGCCACAGGGCCTCATCGGTGTTGCCCACGACGCCTGGCCAGCCTAGTTCACGTACCTGGTCGATGACCTCTGCGGGTTGTGCCCCCATGAGGGCAAGGTCGCCACCGTGCAGCACTAGATCGGGCGCCTTGCTTTGAATGTCGGCGAGGACGGCGTCGAACGCGGTCAGGTTGCCGTGGATATCAGAGACGATCGCAACGCGCATACCTTGTCCCTTACGGTCGTGCCGGGTTCTCGGGTGTGTTGATCGCCCCCTGCGGACGGTCGCCATCGAGCGCTTGGAGGATGCTCTCGGCGGCGTGATGCTCGATCGCCCGCCGGACATCCGCTACGGCGGACCCGAGGTGAGGCGTGAAGATGCTGCGGGGGTGTTCGAGAAGGGCCGTTGGCGTCGCAGGGGGAGCGTGCGCCAGCGACTGGTCCTCCAAGGCGAAGACGTCGGCCGCGTAGCCCGCGAGCCGTCCACTGCCGAGCGCTGCGGCGACCGCCTCCTCGTCCACGGTCGAGCCGCGTCCCACGTTGACGAGCACTGCGCCGGGAGGCATCAGGGTCAACCGGTGAGCGCTGATGAGATGGTGCGTTGTTTGGGTAAGCGGGGCGGCCAGCACCACCAGACTGCTCTCGCGCAGCAGTTTCTCTAGCGGGGCCGAGAGGAGCCCGTCCATCTCGGGCACCTCTGGATCTGCGTAGGAAAGCCGGCAGCCGAAGCCGATCAGGCGCCGTGCGATCGCGCGTCCGAGTGAGCCCATGCCCACGATCCCGACCGCAGTTCCCTCTAGACCGATACCGTGCAAGCCGGGGCGCCAGCCTACGAACTGCCCGCAACGAACCGCGGCGTCACCCTCACGGACGCGGCGAGCCACAGCGATGAGCAGGCCAACCGCGAGCTCTGCGGTGGATGCAGAGAGGAGATCCGGCGCGACGGTGACCCACACGCCGTGCGTGGTGCAGGCGTCGACGTCGACATTGTCGGCGCCCCTGAACGCCCCCGCGATGATCCGCAGCTGCGGGCAGGCATCGAGTAGCGCGCTGTCGATGCGGTCGGGCATGAACGCAAGCAGGGCGCTGGCTCCGGCCGCCTGCACCGCCAGCACTTGGGGCGACGGCGAGCGCTCGCAGACGAACACCTCACAACTCCCGCGCAGCAGCGTCATCGTCTCTGCGTGCACGGCGTGCGTCGCGACGGTCAACGGCCGGCTGGGCGCCATTTCGGGCCCAGCGTATAGGAACGAGAAGGAGCCTCTGACTCGTGTCGCCCGTCGCGCTACCATGGGTGCGTACATCGTACGCACGCGAAGCTTTCTCTGGTATGGTCCCTGCATGCGTACACCGTACACAGCCGTGCCGCTGCGACGGGAGCGGGTGCTTGATGCGGCGCTCGTCGTGGCGGAGCGAGAGGGTCTTGAGCGGCTGTCGATGCGGCTGGTGGCCCGTGAGCTGAACGTCTCCACGATGGGTCTCTACCGTCACGTGGCGAATAAGGACGATCTGCTCGATGGGCTCGTGGAGAGACTGCTCGGAGAAGCTCCAGCTTCCGGATGACTCACTCCCTTGGGATGCGCGTCTGCGAATGTTGGCGAGCGAGCTTCGCGCGCTCGCCAAGCGGCATCCCGAGCTGTTCGGCCTGCTGTTGCAACGGCGCGCTGTGGGCGCCGGGGCGACTCGTGCACGGGAGGCGGAGCTTCGCGCCCTAGGCGATGCGGGCTTTGACCGCAAGGAGGCGGAGCGGCTCGAGCGGCTGTTGAGCACGGTGGTGATGGGCTTTGCCTTCTCCGAGGCCACCGGGCGCTTCGACGGCATCGACGTGGATGAAGAGTTCGACGCAGCACTGGAGCTGCTGGCCCGTCTGGTGGTCTCGCGATGAAGTCCGGTGCAGCTTCACGCACGGCGGAATACATGGCCCTTTTCCGAGCACTCGAGTCTGCACGGTCCGACGGCGAGCGACTGTTTGAGGACCGGGCCGCCGCATCCTTCCTGCGCCCGACCCTGCACGTTGTCGCGCTCGCCGCGAGGTTCCCGCCGGCGCACGCGGTGATCGTCGCGTTCATCGACCATCGCTGGCCCGGTCCGCGCCTGTCGGGTGTGGTGAGAACACGCGTGATCGACGACTTCGTGACCGGCGCCATGCAGGCCGACTGTACCCAGCTCGTGTTGCTGGGCGCCGGCTATGACACACGTGCGATCAGGCTGCCAGCGCTCGCGTCGAGCACCGTCTTCGAGGTCGACCATCCCGTCACACAGGCCCGCAAGCGTGCTGCCCTGGGCCACGTGCCTGAGCGCATACGTTACGTCCCGCTCGACTTTGAGGCCGACGCCCTGCAGCCTGCGCTGATCGATGCGGGGCTAGACCAGAGCCAGCGAACCTGCGTTCTCTGGGAGGGCGTGTTCAGCTACCTCACTCCAGAGGCGATCGACGTGACCCTCGCCTCGCTCGTCGGGATATGCGCACCTGGCAGCCAAATCCTGCTCACCTACGTAGACCAGCGATTCCTCGATACGTCAAGCCCCCACCCGCAGGCCTGGGTCACAGCGGTCAACGACGCCGGCGAGCCCTTTCAGACCGGCATTGATCCCATCCACGCACAGGCATTCTTCGCTGCGCGCGAACTCACCTTGCAGAGTGACGAGTTGACCACACAGGCCGCGCGCCGGCTCGGTGTCCCCAAGGCCAACACGATCCCCGACATGTACCGGCTCGCCACACTCCAAATCACCCCAATCAGCCCGCAATCGTGACCGGGAGGTTGTAGTGCTGGGTCGGATCGCGGACATCGCGAGCTCTCACCCTCGCCGACTGGCGGCGGCGCTCGTGATTGTGCTGGTGCTGGGGCTCGTGTTCGGCGCAAGCGCGAGCAACACGCTGAGCGCGCACAACGACTTTTCAAACCCCGCGTCGCAGTCCACGCACGCGCGCGAGGCGATCGAAGCTGCGACCGGCGCTGACCCCTCGGCGGGCGTGCTGGTGCTGGTTGCGGCGCCCGCCGACAGTGTGCAGACGGCGCATGCGGTGGCGTTGCTGCGCGGCGATCGCGTGGTGGCGCGGGTGAGCAGCCCGATTCCCTCCAGCGACGGTGCGAGCGCGCTGCTGGCGGCGACGCTGCGCGCGGGCGTTGATGAACACACGGCGGCGGAACACGTGAAAGCGCTGTTCGCGAGCGACGGCGCGGTGAAGCTGGGCGGCGGCACGATCGCGGGCCGCGAGGTGGGTGCGCAGGCTGCGAAGGATCTGGGGCTGGCCGAGGCGCTGGCCTTCCCACTGATCGCGATCCTGGCGCTGCTGATCTTCCGCGGCGTGGCGGCGCTGCTGCCGCTGGCGGTGGGCGGCACGAGCGTGTTTGTGGCGTTCGCGGCGCTACGCGCCTTCAACGTGGCTCTGCCGCTGTCGGTGTTCGCGCTGAACCTGGTGATCGGCCTCGGGTTGGGGCTGGCGATCGATTACAGCCTGTTCCTCGTCTCGCGTTTCCGCGAGGAGCTCGGCGCGGGCGCGGACACGGCCGCGGCGGTGCGCACGACGATGACGACGGCGGGAAGGACGGTCGCCTACTCCGCGGTGACTGTGGCGCTCGCAATGAGCTCGCTGGTTGTGTTCCCGCTGCGCTTCCTGCAGTCGATGGGCATCGGCGGCGCGTTCACCGCGCTGATCGCGGCGGCGGTGGCGCTGACGCTGCTGCCAGCGCTGTTCGTGCTGCTCGGTGGCCGCCTCGGGCGCGTGCGGCCGGACCCGCCGCGCGAGGGCCGCTGGTACGCGCTGGCGCGCTGGGTGCTGCGGCGCCCGGCGGCGGTGGCGCTGGTGACGGCGGCGGCGATGGTGGCGATCGCGCTGCCGGCCCTGCACACCCACTGGAGCGGCGTCGACGCGCACGTGCTGCCGGCGTCGGCGAGCGCGCACCAGGTCGAAGACGCGATCGAAAGCGAATTCCCGCGGGTGCGCTCGACGCCTGAGTTCGTGGCGATCAGGGCGGGCGCGGCATACGGCGCGGCGGTGCGCGCGTACGCGGACGAGCTCACGCGTATCCCGGGCCTCGCGCAGGTAGTGCCGCCACGCTACCTCGGGCGGGGCACCTGGCAGATCGAAGCGACGCCCGCGGGCGAGGCGATCGCGCCGACGGCGCAGGCAGCGATCGCGCGCATGCGCGCGCTGCCGGCATGCGCCGGTTGCGGCGCGCCCGAGGTGGGCGGAGCGGGCGCGGAATTCTCGGACCAGCGCTCGACGATCGCGCAGTCGCTGCCGTATGCGGTGGCGATCCTCGCGGCGGGCACGCTGCTCGTGCTGTGGCTGATGACAGGCTCGGTCGTGCTGCCGCCGATGGCGCTCGCGATGAACGCGCTGACGGTGGGCGCAGCGACGGGGCTGCTCGTGCTGATCTTCCAAGACGGTCGCCTGCAGGGCCTGCTCAACTACAGCACCCAGCGCGGCATCGAACAGAGCAACTACCTGGTTCTGGCAGCGATCGCATTCGCACTCTCGACCGACTACGGCGTGTTCCTGCTGACGCGCATCAAGGAGGCGCACGACCAGGGCAAGAGCGAGCGCGAGTCGATCGCGCTCGGCGTGCAGCGCACGGGCCGCATCGTCACGGCCGCGGCGGTGCTGCTGGCGGTGGCAATCGGCGCGTTCGCGACCTCCAACGTGGTGTTCCTGAAGGAGATCGGCGTGGGGGCGGTGGCGGCGGTGCTGCTCGACGCCTTCGTCGTGCGCACGCTGCTGGTGCCGGCGCTGATGGGACTGCTGGGACGCGTGGCCTGGTACTCCCCGCGCGTGCTGCACGCGCTGCACGCCCAGTTGGTGCCGCGGGAGACCTCGGCAACGGCCGAGATGCCGCGAGCGATGGGCCGGGAGAGCGCGACGCCCAGTAGCGTCGCCCGGTAGGCGACCGCAGTCGCCATCGCCCAGCTCGCAGGAGCTTGACCGAGGCACGCTGCGGCTCGCGCTGAGAATCGCGCCGCTGGATTCGACGGCCGAACCCGGACCTCAGCAGGCACGCCCCCCCGATAGCTGAGCCGCACTCACGCAGTGCAGCCGTTGACAGCCTCTCGTCACGATCGCTGACTCTTGGACTGGCGCCGAAGCGGGCGCAACAACGCTCGCTCGCTCGCTCGACGGACTGCTCCATCGTCGAGGGAGCAGTCGTCTCGCGCGCCGCCGCCACACTGCCCCTCCAGGCGTGAACCGGCACGCCGTCGGCCGCCACCGAGACCTGCTCTGCGATTGCCACGGGTACGCCGGGCGCGCCAGCCAGGCCCCTCCCTTGCGCGGCAAGCAGGTGCCCCCGCGTAGCCAACGAGACGCCCGAGTGGGACGGTGGGTGTCGCGCAAACCCTCGGGTCTGTCCGGGGTGGTTCGGATGATTCGGGGTATGGCTTACAACTTCTTGGCGTGTGATCGTGAGCAGTCGTTTTTGATGCCGCCGGACCCTCGGGAGTGGCTGCCGGAGGGGCATCTGGCGTGGTTTGTGTTGGGGGCGGTCGAGCAGATCGATCTATGCGAGTTCTACGCGTCCTATCGCGTGGATGGCTGGGGTCGGGCCGCGTTTGAGCCGGAGATGATGGTCGCCCTTCTTCTCTACGCCTATGCGCGGGGGGAGCGCTCTTCGCGGGCGATCGAGCGTAAGTGCGTCGAGGACGTGGCTTACCGGGTGATCGCGGCGCAGCAGATGCCTGATCATTCGACCATCGCTCGCTTCCGTGCGCGCCACGAGGAGGCGTTGGCTGCTTTGTTTAGCGACGTGCTGTTGTTGTGCAAGCAGGCGGGCCTGGTCACGGTCGGGGTGATCGCGATAGACGGGACGAAGCTTCACGCCAACGCCTCGCATCACTCAAACCTCGACTACGAGCAGCTCGCGCGGGAAATCATCAAAGAGGCCGGCGAGATCGACGCGGCCGAGGACGAGCTCTACGGGGATGCTCGTGGCGATGAGCTTCCCGAGCACCTGCGGACCCGTGAGGGACGGCGCGCCGCCCTGGCCGAGGCCAAGCGAAAGCTCGAACACGAGCATGAGAAAAACGGGAGCGCGAAGACCGAGGCGGCCGGCGAGGCCGAGGATCCCGAGGTGAAGATCGAGCTTGACGCCAAGGTCATCGTCCCGCGGATCCAGGGCCGTGACGGCTGGCTACGCGAGGCGCGCCGCCAACTCGATGAGCATCGCCGTCGCGAGGCCAAGCCGATCCCCCGCTCGCGTGCCGAGCGCCTCTTGGAGGCAGAGCGGCGGATGGCGCAAGACCTCGAGGTCGAGCGCCACGCCAACGAGGCATATGAGCACTATCGCGCCCACGGACGGGACACCCAGGGTCGGCGGCTCAGTCGCCCGCCGAGCCCATACGACCCGCCGGAGATACCCGCGGGAAAGATCAACACGAGCGATCTGGACTCGCGCAACGTGAAGACCCCGCGCAGCTACACGCAGGGCTACAACACCCAGGCCGTCGTCAACGAGGATCAGATCGTGCTCGCCGCCGAGGTGAGCGCGAGCTCTCCGGACTTCGGGCACCTCGAGCCGATGGTCAAGGCGACAAAGAGAGAACTTGAGGCGATCGGTGTCACAGATACTCCAGAGGTCGCGCTTGCCGACTCGGGCTACTGGAACGAGGAGCAGATCGACAACGTCGTCGCCAACGAGCATGTCCAGGTGCTGATCCCACCCGACGCGGGCAAGCGCAGCACTCCACGCCCGGGATGGGATGGTGGGCGCTACACGTCTATGCGCCGAGCACTTGCGAGCGACTACGGCGGCGGGCTATACCGACGTCGAAAGGCGATGGTCGAGCCCGTGTTTGCACAGACCAAGCACAACCGGCGCATCAATCAGTTCCAGCGACGAGGCCGATCCGCCGCACTCTCAGAATGGCGCCTGATTACCGCCACCCACAACCTACTGAAGCTCCACAGGCACCAGATGGCCGTTGCAGCGGCCTGAAAAGGCCGCCCTGGCGACCACAGTGTCGCCGGCAGCCATACCGCCCGAGGAGCCCAGACCACCACTGGGCCCGACGCCACCACCTCGCCGTCACCGTGGCCGCGCATCTTTGCGCGACACCCACGACGAGGAGCAGCAGTCCTTGAAGTTGCCGACCCTCGTGAGCGCTTCGGCCAGCCGAAACGCCGAGACGGCAGCCAACGTGTGCCGCAGACAACAAGCGGCAATGTCGGCGTCGGACGGAACGATTCAGCTGCCTCTTGGTCGATCGTCCGTCAGGCAGGCGGCGACTACACGCGACGGTCGGACAACACGGGCGCCGAGCCATCTTGTCCGGGCGGAGTGACATTCGCCTCGACCCCGATGCGGCGCTCGGTCATCTTACGACCGCCCTCCCGCGAAAGCAGTAGCACGTGACGGCTTTCGCGCTGTTGCTGACCGTCCAAGGCGGGCGCGGGCGCGAGCGTGATCCCCGTGCTCGCTTTGTCGGCGGAGGGGAGGCCGCGACCCAAGCCGGCAAACTCACGAGCGGCACGACAGTCGCGTCACTGCCTCGACGGCACGCGCTAGATTCGCTCAATGAGCTTCCTCGCTGCGGCTGATGCGTACGACCGCTTCATGGGCCGCTACTCGGTGCTGCTGGCCCCACAGCTTGCCGATTTCGCGACGATCGCGGCTGGTCAGCGAGCGCTCGACGTCGGCTGCGGCCCAGGCGCTCTCACTACCGAGCTGGTAAGGCGGTTGCGAGCGGAGTTCGTTTCGGCTGTTGATCCTTCCGAGACCTTCGTCTCGGCGGCCCGAGACCGTCACCCCGGCGTCGATGTGCGACTTGGCTCGGCGGAGCAGTTGCCTTTTGCGGACCAGGCATTCGACGGAGTTCTCGCGCAACTCGTCGTTCACTTCATGAAAGATCCCACAGAGGGGCTCAGTGAAATGGTCCGCGTCACGCGCCCACGCGGTGTCGTGGCGGCATGCGTGTGGGATCACGCTGGCGGTCAGGGCCCGCTCAGCCTGTTCTGGGATGCGGCGCGCGAACTCGACCCCGAGGTCGAGGATGAGTCGCAGCTTGCCGGCGCCCGCGAGGGCGAGCTTCCGCGGCTGTTGCACGCTGCCGGGCTGCGCGAGATCGAGGAGTCAGCCCTGATAGTCAGCGTCGAGCATCCGAGCTTTGACGATTGGTGGGAGCCGTTCACCCTTGGCGTGGGGCCGGCCGGCAGCTACACGGCTGCCCTCGACGCGAGGCGACAGGCGCAGCTGCGCGAACGCTGCCGCGACGCGCTGCCAGCGGCCCCGTTTGTGCTCCGTGCCCAGGCTTGGGCAGCACGGGGCGTCGTGTAGGGCCCGGGGGAGCATGGGACGAACAGACGTATGGCCGCAAACCCGCGCGGAGGCGGCGGTCGTAGCGTGGGCCAACAACTGCGTCGCGACGCCTGACCCCCAATATCGTGGCTCGACGAAGAGGTGACCGAGGTGGGCAAGGGCCGGGGCGACGAAGCACAGCGCCCGCAGACAACTGGCTGCAATGTCCTCCTCGGACGGAGTGATATAGCCCCCCCACCCGATGCAGGCTCCGGTCATCCTACGACCGTCATCACACGAAAGCGGTCGCGCGCAATCACGGCTTTTGCGCTCGTCTGCCCGGCTGTCGCTCGGACGCTCGCTAAGTGCGCAATGCAGCGACGGCGGCGTGATCCGTGGCCGCGACGCGATCCTCGAGCAGTAGGGTGGAACGATGGGAACTAAGGCAGGCGTCGTGCTTTACGTGCTCGCGCTGGTGGCCGTCGTGGTCGGCGTGGACATCTTGTTCTTCAGGCATCGGTTCTGGGAGCGCCTGATGGTAAACGTCGGGATTGTCCTCGTGTTCGTGGCGTTCTATTTGAGGTTCCTGAAGCGAGCATGAGCGGGACGGCCCCGATGAGCGCAGCCAACGACGACGTCGCTCGGAAAGGTCTTCGCGGGTGGTGGGCATCTCCCCCGCGCCAGAAGTAGCTGGTGGTCGACAGCCACCTGGCGAGTGCCGAGCACGCCTTCGAGGTCCGCGAACAGGGCGGCGCTGGCGTAGCGTTGTAGGGGCCGCGCGGCGGTCAACCCCTTCGGCAGCGGCATACCGGATGTGACCACCGTCGAGGACAGACCAGAGCTCGGGCGTTACCAGCTACGCGTGGACGGCGAGGTCGCAGGCTACCTCTCCTACGAGATCCAAGGCGCCCACGTGGCGCTCATGCACACCCAGATCGAGGGCCAGTTCGCCGGCCAGGGTCTCGGCGCCCTGCTGCTCGAGCAGGCGCTCGACGACATCCGTGTGAAGGGACAGACGATCCTGCCCTTCCGCCCATTTGTGCGGTCCTTCCTGGCACGGCATCTCACCTACGACGAGCTCGTGCCGCCCGACCGGCGTGCCGCCTTCGAGATCGGCGAGGCGTCCTGGCCGAGCGACGGTGACGTGCTGTGAGTGCTTACGAGGGCACTCGTGCTAGTCGTGGCTTCTGATACGTTGCGGGTGCGCTGGTCGGGGCCGCTGACTGCTTGGGGCGGAGCTGATCGTGCGGGTCGGTAGGAGGAGCTCTTACTACTTCGGCCTAGTAAATAGCCGTCAGGCGGCTTTGGCGTAGCTGACTTGTTTCTCCTCGAAGTAGTTGGCGACGATGCGCGGTGTTCGCTGTCGGGAGCGTAGGTAGCTGCGGGTGTCGCCGATCAGCTCGTCCTGGGTGTGGGGCCTGCGGCGGCCGAGGGTGTTTGTCTTGACGTCCTGGTTGAGCAGCTCGGTCGGGTTCAGCTCTGGCGCGTAGCCGGGCAGGAACTGCAGCTCGATCTCCTCCGCGTGTGCTTCGACCCACTGTTTCACCTTCTTGGCGCGGTGTACGGGATGCCCGTCGAGGATCAGGATGATCTTCTGCCCTTTGCTTTGCCGGATCAGACGGTTTAGGAAGTCGATGAACACGGCGGCGATGAATTTCTCCTTGAACACCCGGAACGACAGGTGTCCCTTGTTGGAGATCGCGGAGATCACGTTCGCGCCAAAGCGCTGTCCGGTGCCCTCGACCACGGGTGTCTGCCCGACCGGGCTCCACGATCTCCCGGCGGTGTGATCGGAGCGCAGACCCATCTCATCGGCCCACAAGATCAGGGATTTCTCCCGGTGGGCGCGCTCTTTGATCGCCGGGTAGCGCTCCTCCAGCCACCGGGTAACGACCTCTGGGTTCTGCTCAAACGCCCGTCTGGCGGGCTTCTGCGGACTAAACCCCCACGAGCGCAGATACCGGCCCGCGGTCTTCTCCGCGACCCTGATCCCGAACCGCCGGTCGATCAGCTCGCACACCAACGCCCGCGTCCACAGAAACCCGGGCAGCTTGAGCTGGTCGGGGTTCTTCTCCCGGATCGCCCTCGCGATCCGCGCCTGCTGAGAGGCCGTGAGCGCCGTCTTCTCTCCCGGCCGACGGCCGCGCTTGCCCGCCGCGAGCGCGCTGTCCCCGCCAAGGCGCTGAGCGCGTACCCACTCGCTCACCGACTGGCGCGAAACGTCGAGCAGCGCCGCGACCTCAGTCTGAGAACGACCCTCCCCGACAAGCGCAACGGCGCGCCGGCGAAGCTCCTCCTGAGCCGCCTGCCCCAACCGCCTCGCATCCCGAGTCCTCACACACCAAAACCTACCAGCCCCGTCGGACGTTTACTGGGCCGGAGTAGTATGTGGCTGGCGAGAGGTTTGTTTGGTTGGGCTGGCCGTGTGGTGCTGCTGGCGGCTGGCTTACTGCTGCTGGCGGGCGGCTTCGCGGCGGCGGGCGCGTCGCCCATGACCGTATACATCGCCAACGCCGGCAGCGGCACCGTGACGCCGATCGAAGTCGCGACGGGCAAACCCGGCAGCGAAATCAAAGTGGGCAGCGAACCGGTCTGGGTGGCCGTCACCCCCGACGGCGAGACCGCCTACGTCGCCAACTACGGCAGTGAATCGGTGACACCGATCGAAGTCGCGACGGGCAAACCCGGCAGCGAAATCAAAGTGGGCAGCTTCCCGAAAGCGCTCGCGCTCACCCCCGACGGCAAGACCGCCTACGTCGCCAACGAAGACAGCGACTCCGTGACGCCGATCGAAGTCGCGACGGGCAAACCCGGCAGCGAAATCAAAGTGGGCATCCACCCGGTCGGGGTCACGGTCACCCCAGACGGCAAGACCGTCTACGTCACCAACTCCGGCAGTGGCACGGTGACGCCGATCGAAGTCGCGACCAACAAACCCGGCAGCGAAATCAAAGTCGGCAGCGAACCGTCCGGGGTGGCGGTCACACCCGACGGCAAGACCGCCTACGTCACCAACTCCGGCAGCGACTCGGTGACGCCGATCGAAGTCGCGACCAACAAACCCGGCAGCGAAATCAAAGTCGGCCGCTTCCCGTATGGGGTCGCGGTAACCCCCGACGGCAAGACCGCATACGTCGCCAATTTCAGCAGCGACTCGGTGACGCCGATCGAAGTCGCGACGGGCAAACCCGGCAGCGAAATCAAAGTCGGCAGCGAACCGATCGGGGTGGCGGTCACACCCGACGGCAAGACCGCCTACGTCACCAACCGCGGCAGCGACTCCGTGACGCCGATCGAAGTCGCGGCAAACAAACCCGGCAGCGAAATCAAAGTCGGCAGCGACCCGTACGGGGCCGCGGTCACCCCGGCCGCGGCGCCGCAAGCGTCGATCACCGCACCCGCAAGCGGCGGGAGATACCCGCAGGGCGCGCTCGTAAAGACGAACTTCTCGTGTAGCGAAGGCGAAGGCGGCCCGGGTCTTGAATCGTGCGAGGACCAGGCCGGCGTCTCCGCTCCCGGCGAAGGGGAACTGGTGACGTTGACCCCCGGCGAACACGAATATCTCGTGACCGCGAAGAGTAAGGACGGCAAGAGCGCGACGGCGAGGATCACCTACACCGTCCTTGCGCCGCAGCAGATCGTCACCGCTCCCAACAGCCGCTTCAGCACTCTCGCTGCGAGTGTCAACCACCACACCGGCACCGTCACGTTCAAGGGGACGGTCAGCCAGGCGGGGACCTTCAGACTGGCTTTTGACCTTCCGCAACGGCAAGTTCGGGGTGTTCTCGGCGAGCGCCAGGAAATGCAAGAAGAGCCAGATCAAGCTCACCGGCCGCTGCCGCCCGGCACTGGTCATCTACGCCAAGGGCAGCCGCACGGTGGCCGCGGGGAGCTTCAGCTTCACGGTCAAACCGAGCGCTTCCGCGCTCAAGGCGCTCCACCACGCGCTTGAGCACAAGCGGGGGCTGCCCGTCACCGCGACCCTCACCTTCCAATCCTCGCTCGGTGGGCTCCCCACCTCGCACACCCAGACGCTCACCATCACGTTGAAGCACAAGAAAAGGTAGCCACAGCACAGCCCTGCGAACCCTGCCCGCAACCGCGCCGCGGCGAGTTCGCGAGCCGGGAGACGGATAATCAGACGCAGCGATGGGAGCGATGCTTTGACCCAGCGGCTCACAAGCGCGGCGCGGCCGCTGGCGGGGCTGGTCGGCTGGCTGGGCGTCCACGACCCCGGCTACGCTGCGCTGCGCCGCGCTGCTCGCGCCGCGCTGCTAATGCCCGCGGTGTTCGCGCTCGGCGACAAGGTGATCGGGGAGCCGCTGCTCGCCACGTTCGCCGCCTTCGGTTCGTTCGCGATGTTGCTGCTAGTCGACTTCTCGGGCTCGATCAAAGACCGCCTGCTCGACCAGACCGCGCTCGGGCTCGCCTGCGCGGCGCTGATCTGCATCGCCACGCTCGTCTCGCGCACGACTTGGCTGGCGACCGTCAGCATGGCCGTCATCGCCTTCGGCGTGTTGTTCGCCGGCGTGCTGAGCTCGGTCCTCGCTGGCGCCTCCACCACTCTGCTGCTCGCCTTCATCCTGCCCGTCTCCCTGCAGGGTCCCCCATCGTCGATCCCCGAACGGGTCGCGGGCTGGGGCCTCGCCGCCGGTGTGTCCCTGCTGGCGATCTCGCTGCTGTGGCCCGCGCCGACACGCAACGCGGTGCGCGTGGCGGCAATCGAGACCGCGCGTGCCCTGGCGGCGCGGCTGCGCAGCGACGTCGCCTACATGATGGCCGATCCCGCAGACAACGAGCGGGAGGGGACGCATCACGCTGCGATCGTCGCCGCGCAGCAGGCCGTCCAGAGGATGCAACACCTGTTCTTCGCCACCCCATACCGGCCGACCGCGCTGTCCGCCGACGCGCGCGCGGTCGTGCAGGTGATCGACGAGCTGCGCTGGCTGAACACGATCGTGCTGCGCTCCGCGCCGAAGCGGCACGCGCCACGCGCGAGTCGCCGCGCCGGTGCCGTCAAGACCGCTGCCGCCGCAGTGCTGGCCGACGCGGCCGACCTGCTGGAGGACCCGCGGCGCACGCGCATGGCGCTGCGCTGGTCGGTCGAGCGCATGCGCGCCGCGCTTGCCGAGCTCGAACAGGCAACCACCGCGCTGCTGCCGGGCGAGCCACCCGGCGGCGATCACGACGGTGCGCTCGCCGAGAGGGTCGTCTCCTCGCTCCACCCGAGCTTCCGCGCGCAGCAGCTGAGCTTCATCGTCGGCCAGATCGCGAGCAGCGCCGAGCTCGCGGCCGCCGCCGCACGGCGCTCGTGGACGGACCGGCTGCTGGGCCGCCAGCCCGAGGGCGTACAGGGGCTGCTGGCCGAGGTGCACGAGCAGGCCGGCGCCTACATCGAGCGACACTCGCTGACGTTGCAGAACAGCGTGCGCGGCGCCGTCGCGCTCGCCTTCGCCGTGCTGGTCGCCGACCTCACCACGGTGCAGCACGGCTTCTGGGTCGTGTTCGGGACGCTCGCGGTGCTGCGCTCGAATGCGCTCAGCACCGGGCAGAACATCCTGCGCGCGCTGGCTGGGACGACGGTCGGGTTCGCCGTCGGGGGCGCGCTCGTGTACCTGATTGGGACGGACACCACGTTGCTGTGGGCGCTGCTGCCGATCGTGATCCTATTCGCCGGCCTCGCGCCCGCCGCAATCTCCTTCGCAGCGGGTCAGGCGGCGTTCACGCTGACGCTGTTGATCCTCTTCAACCTAATCGCACCGGCCGGCTGGAAAATCGGGCTCGTGCGCATCGAGGACGTCGCGCTCGGCAGCGCGGTCAGCCTGCTCGTCGGCTTGCTGTTCTGGCCGCGCGGCGCCGGCGCTGCTCTGGGCAGCGCGCTCGCACGCGCATACCGCGACAGCGTGAGCTATCTCGCCGACGCGGTCGCCTACGGTGTCGGCTGCTGCGATCCCTCGGGCCCGCAGTTCCCGCCGTCGCAGCGCAAGGCACTCGACGCAGCCGCCGCCTCGCACCGGCTGGATGAGACCTTCCGCGGCTACCTGATCGAGCGTGGGTCAAAGCGCGCGCCGCTCGCCGACGTGGCAGGGCTCGTCACGGGCGTGACCGGCGTGCGCCTGGCGGGCGACGCCGTGCTCGACCTCTGGCACGAGGGCCAAGCCGACGGGGGGGAGCGCTCCGCCGCCCGCCGCGAGCTGATCCTCGCCGCCGAGCATGTCGCGAGGTGGTACGAGCACTTCGCCGCCAGTCTCACCGGCGCCGAGCAGGTGCCCGATCCGCTGGCGCGCGACGAGGTCGCCGACGGGCGCCTGATCGAGGCCGTCGAGCGCGACCTCAGCGGCTCTGACGGTCGCGCCACGGCGACCGGCGTGCGCGTGATTTGGACAGGCGACCACCTCGACGGCGTGCGCCGCCTGCAGGAGCTGCTCGCCAAGCAGGCGCGCGCCGCCGTCTCAGCTCCGGCGAAGCGATCGGGGACCTAGTGAAAGCGTCGCGGACGACGTGCAGACCGTGGTCCTCCCCGCCGGCGTCGCTTCGCCCGGACAAGATCGCTCGGCGCGTCTGTTGCCCGACCGCCGTTTGCAGACGCGGCCGCCAGGGCGAACGGTCGCCCAGGACGCAGCTAAATCGTTCCGTCCGACGGGGATATTGCAGCCAGTATCTGCGGGCGACGTGCTCGGTCGCCTCTCGCTTCTCGCGCTTTGGGGCAGCAATGCGCGCGCGATCGGGCCACTACTGGTGGCCTATAGCTGTGTCGTGGAACGAGATAGAATTCCCGATCATCGCGGTATCGGCGGTGATCCCGTCCGTAAGCGGGGTATGAGTCCCAACCAGTGGAGGTGGAGATGGCCGAACTCAGACCGCCGGCAGAGGGAATTGTGCTGACCCACTTCATCGTCTCGGACGACGTCGAGCGTTCTCGGCGCTTTTACACCGACGTGCTCGGCGGCACGGTGGCCCGCTCGGGAGAACCGACCAACGTCGCGCTCGCCAACAGCTGGATCGTCATCAATCGGGGCGGAGGCCCGACCGACGACAAGCCCGCGGTCACCCTGGAGACGCCGCGCGACCTCAACCGGGTCAGCAGCTTCCTCAACATCCGGGTCAAGGACATCGAGGCCGTGTACGCCGAATGGAGCGCTCGTGGTGCTCAATTCCTGACGCCGCCGAAGCAGCACCAGTACGAGATCCGTTGCTACATCCGCGATCCCGACGGTCATCTGATCGAGGTGGGGCAAACCACGGACCCTGAGGGGGACTGGACCCCCCCTCAGTGGCGGTCGAGTAGCGGCTGACCCCAGGAGTTCACGATGCACACCGTGGCAGAAGACTGCAAGCGATGTCCCTTGCGACAGGATCTATCGCGCAGCGCCCCCGCCGGCGAGACGGCTGTGTCTCCTGACGTCTTGCACGCTCACCCAACGAGCGGCGGTCTCCCCCAGAGTCCGCGGACGGTCCCGTCCCCGCGATGACGACTCTGATGTTCGTTCATGGCGCATGCGTCCGCGACGCCGATTGGTGGTGGAGCCGGATGACGCAGCCGCTCGCCAAACTCGGCGTCGCAACCGTCGCGGTGGCGCTGCCGAGCTGCGGCGAGACCGGCGACACGCTCGGACACCTCTACGACGACGTCCAGGCGTGCCACGAGGCGATCGCTGAGGTCGACGGCCCCGTCGTCCTCTGTGGCCACTCCTACGGCGGGATGATCATCACGGAGGCCGGTGCTGATGACCGCGTCACCCAACTGCTGTACGTGACCTCGGTGATGCCCGACGCTGGACAGTCCCAGGCCGATCTCATCGGCTCAGAGCCAGCGCCGTGGCTGCAGCCGGGCGAGGACGGCACCGTCGGCGTGGATCCCGACATGATCCGGGAGTTCTTCCTCCAGGACTGCGACGAGAGCACGACCGAGCAAGCGGTCAGCCGTCTCACGCGTCAATCCCTCACGCCGTTCACTCAGGCGCCCCGCCAGATCGCCTGGCGGCAGAAGCCCGCCACGTACTTCGTCTGCACCGAGGATCTCGCCACCCCGCCCGCGGCGCAGCGCCAACGCGTCAAAGCGGATACGCGACTCGTCGAGTTCGGCGCAGGACATCACCCGTTTCTTTCGCGTCCCGACGAGTTCGCAGAAAGCATCGTCGCCGCGATCGACCGCAGTTGAGCAATGCGCGCGCGATCGAGGCCAGTACTGCTCGTCGTCCAATCCGAGTGTGGGCCCGGCCCTTGCTGGGACGCTCGCTCGGTCCGGAACGCGAGCCAAGTGCCGCGGACATCCCATGCTGCTCTCAACCAGCCGGCGAGCGCGTCACCGACAGCGCGGGCGAACCTGCGAGCGTCTGGAAGACGACACAGTAGCGCTCGGTCAAACGCAGCAGGGTGGCCAGCTGGTCCTCGTCCGCCTCGGTCTCCAGTGCGAAGTCCATCCTGATCGCCGTGAAGCCGACCGGAGCCTCTTTATCAACCGACAGGGTTCCGCGAAAGTCGAGGTCCCCCTCGGCGTGGACGGAGCCGCTGATGACCAGACCAAGAGACGTTGCGACCGCGCGCATCGTGACCCCGGCACAGGCGACCAACGCCTGTAGCAGCATGTCCCCCGAGCAGGCCAACAACCCGTTGCCCCCGGTCGCCGGATGGAGACCGGCCTGCACCAGTGCTCGTCCCGTGTTCACCGTGCACGCCACCCCGTCATCCAACGATCCGTCGGCCTTGAGCGTAACGAGGGCAGACTGCAGGCTCATCGCGATAGCGCTGCTTCAACGGCTCCTGGATCGCGCGAAGCTCCTCTGTCGTGGTGCCGCTCATCCCAACCGAAACTCTACAGCGTCGGCGCCGGTCCCAGACCCGAGCCCCGCGTTGATATCCGAGAGGGCTTCGTATGAGTTTTGGACGGCGAGTGGGCTCGGCGCCAGCGCTCTGTGGAGATCCTTAGGTCCCTTTCACGCCGCCCAAAGGGACCCGGGCCATCGTGGTACGCATACCCGGGGACGTCCCGGACCACGGCAAGGAACAACGATGACGCAGAAGCAACTCAAACAGCTCGTAATCGGTGGCGCGGTCCTAGCCGCGCTCGCCCTCGGCAGCTCGGCCAGCGCTGGAGCCGCTACCGACGGCAGCGGCTCATCCTCGACTATGGCCACACTGCAGGCAAGCAGCGGCGGAGCGTCGCCCATCCGCACCGCTACCCGCACGCCTGGAACGGCAGCCCATAACAACGCCGAGACGACGATCACCGCAGATGACGCGGCCAAAGCCAGCGCTGCCCCACTCACCATGGGCCGCGGCGGCTCGGTGGGCGCAATGCACCACGTGCGTGACAGTTGGATTCATGACCTATACCTCACCGATCACCAGCAATACGTCAGACACCACCAGCGTCTGGCAGCGTCTCAGGCCTGATGATGCTCATAGCTACGCCGACGTCGCCGTGGGTCAGATTTTCCGGATGGGAGGCTGCAGGGGATCGACCCACGCCTGATCCACCGGTCCGATTCCCGTGTGTGTTTGCCCGACCGTCGTTGGTAGGCGCCGCCTGCCTATACGGGCGATCGACCCAAGAGGCACCTAAATCGTTCCGTCCTATGCCGACATCCGTGCAACCTCCGATCGCTCACGCGTGACCCTGATCCGCGGGCACTGCGCCACGCCCGAGATCTACGGCCACCTCGACGGGTGCGTCGCAGATGTCACTCGCTCGCTGAGAGTGTGTGCGGCTCTGGTCCCTTGGTGAGCTCGCCGGCTCGCACCATGTTCGAGACCTCTGCGGCGATCGTGCCGCGGTCGGTGTTCAGTCCCTTGGCCATATCGCCGGTAGTGCTCTGCGGGTGCTCCTTGACGTATCCAATGATGCGCCCGTCGATGTCGTCCTTGTGCTGGCGTGCTGTGGCGCGACGGTCGCTCGCGCGACGGGCGGTTGCGCGACGCGTCGAGCGCTGCGGCACCACTGGCGGCGCAACGAGCGCTGAGTCCGGGGGTGCTACGTCCCCGGTCGATGGAGTCTGCATTGCTGAGAACCTCCTGACCCTCATGGAGGTGCCGCGCGAGAGGAAGAGGGTTCGAGACCCGACGCGTGGATCAATGAGCTAGGCCCCGAGGGTCTCGATCATGGCCTCGAGCCCCGCGCCTCGGCGCGGTCGCGCTTCGGTGACTTTCGGGCTTTTGAGGCTGAAGTCCTGCCCGCAGGGTCAGCTCAACTACCGATGCTATCCCCTTTCCGGGTTCGTCACCGGCTCGCCCGACACGTTCCCCCTGCTGCGCGAATCGTAGTCGGCGACCATGCGACCGAACGCGCCGTCCCCGTCGGCGTCCTCGTCCAGCTTCTCGCGCAGCCACCTATGGTCGTCGTTGGTCAACTCGCACCAGATCGGGTCGAACTGACGCGCGAACACGACCCGCTCTGCCGCGAGGATCGAGTCCGGCAGCGCCTCGCTGGAGTCCGCGTACAAGCGGATCCCGATCGCAGTCAGTCCGACGAGCATCGTGTCGCGGTCGATCACCGTGGGTTCGGTCAGGTCAGTCTCAGCCATCGTTCCTCCTAAGTAGTAGTAGTTGTAGGAGGCTCAGAGGTCGAGCTCGTCGCGGCCCCACCTTGTGGTTGAGGTCACTCTACGGCCTATGCGCGTTGCTCGACGCCGACGTGTGCTGCGTAGCGCTCGGGGTATCCGACCAGTGCACGTGCTTGTCCGAATTCAGCGAGTCTCTTGCGTCTCGTTGGGGTAGGCTGAGGCGATGACCGCGAAGGAGACAGTGCAAGCGCTCTACGCGGCCTACGCCACGGGGGACCCGGATCGCATCGCAGCGTTGCTGCATCCCGATGTCATCTGGGTGGCTCCTGCAGGCAATGCAACGCAGATCGCGCTCGGGCTGGGAAGTCCCGATGACGCAGGGCCGCCGCGGGGCCTCAACGACCTCGACCGTGATGCGATCGTGACATTCATGGCCTATGACTACCCGCGGTTCTTCGCAAACGTGGCGTTCGAGTCCCGGTCGATGGTTGGCGAGGGGGACGTGGTGCTGTCCGAGCACAGAATGTCGGCGACGCTTCCCAACGGTCGCCCTTACGTCAACGACTACTGCTTCGCCTACGAGGTCGCCCACGGCCGGGTTACGGCGATTCGCGAGTACATGGACACGCGCGGCGGCTGGTTGCAGGTCTTCGGCGGCGATTCCCCGAAGGTCCTGCTAGAAGGCACGCCGCCTGACTCGTGACCACCGAGGCGCTTGCTCCTTTGCGAGAGCAGTGGCGTGGGGTGAGGTGGCCCGCACTGTTGCTTCTGCTGGCGTAACCCACCTTGACTATCGATAGTTGACCGATATATACTGTCGCTATGAGAAAACGCGCGATGCAGGAGGCGACGTTCCTGATCCTGACCGCCTTGGCTGGAAGCAGCCAGCACGGTTACGGGATCATCACTGACGTCGAGCAGATCTCGGACGGACGCGTCCGACTCCGCGCCGGGACCTTGTATACGGCCCTGGAGCGTCTTCGCGCGGACAGCCTGATCGAGGTGGACCGTGAGGAGATCGTGGATAGCCGGTTGCGCCGCTACTACCGTCTTACGGGCACGGGCAAGGAGCACCTCGCCGCTGAGGCATCTCGCCTGCAAGCGAATGCCCTTGTCGCGATGTCGCGGCTCGAACCGGTGGGAGCGCTGCGATGAACGACGACTCTGACCTCGAGCGTCGCTACCGGCGTCTGCTGGCGTGCTATCCCGCCGCGTTCCGCCGCGAGCACGAGCACGAGATGCTCTCGGTGTTGATGGCCGGCGCCGAGCACGGCCAGCGGTGGCCGCGAGTCGGGGAGGTCGCAGATCTGCTGAGAAGCGCCACTTCCATGCGGCTGCGAACCAGGCTGCGAACGTCGTGGGCATGGGAGTACAGGCACCGGCGTGTCATGGTCCCCGTGCGCGTTCTCATCGGGGTCTGGCTACTGGCCCTTACGGCCATCCTCTACGGCTACGGCCTCGGCGGCGTGTGGGGATGGCTCCTGGTCCCGGTAGCGGCGTTGCATTTCTACGTCGCCTACCGCAGCCTGCGGCACCGCGTCCAGAGCTAGCGGACCCACCCTCGCGGGCGCGCTCACTACGCGCTGGTTGCGCAATCGACAACAACCAGCAGCGCCACCGATCTCGTTGCGCGCGCTCGCCTACGAACGCGGAATGCGCAGCGCCAAGGAAACTGACAAATAGGTCCTCGCTGTCGGGTAGAGCCCAAGGCACGCCGAGGCGCCTGACGGACCGCAGCTCACGCGCGATCCGCCAGGCGCAGCGGCGGCCGGCTCACTTCGGAGTCTTCGTCGCCACCGTGAGCGTCTTCTTCGGGCTCGTGGTCGTCAGTTCGAAGATGTAGGGCGTGCTTTCGTTGGCGGGAAAGTTGTAGCCCTGATCCAAGCCTGGTTCGAGCGTCACCGAGCCGGTCGGTCCCGTGAACGTCTGGTTTTCGGTCGTCGAGTTTTCGATGTTCAAGTAGACGTTTCCGAACGCGAAGATGCCGGGGTAGCGGTCCTTGAGCTTTTTCTTCGAGAACTGCGGCCCCTTCTTCGCGGCCACGATTTTCACGACCGGCGGCGAGTAGGTCGTGAATGTGAAGGGGACCGTGTTGGTCGATGTTGACGATGCAACGGTCGCGGTCACGTTGACCGCTTCAGCACCGAAGTAGGCCGGGGTCACCGCGGTGCAGGACTTCGTCGTGGTGCAGACGACTTTGCTGGCCGGGTCGGCGCCGAAGTCGATTGTGGTCGCCCCGGGCGTCGTGCTGAAGCCCGTTCCCCTGATCTTGACGGCGATTTCAGAGATCTCAGGGCCCGTTGCGGGCGAGATCTTTGTGACGGTTACGGCGGCCGCAGCGGAACTCGCAACGGCGAACATGCTCAGCAACGCCGCCACGGCGGCGAAGAGCATCAGATTCCTAAACATATGGCGCACGACAAACCCCTCCTCGGTCAGATGTCGTGGGCAGAGAGTCCCGTCCCTCCAGACTGGCCGTCCCTAGCCCCCGCTAGTCCTCGCGATCATACATCCATCCTCTCAGCGGGTGTCAGCGCGCGAACCCGGCGACCGGCCCGGGCCGGGCCGATCCTCCTTGGCACTCGGTGGTCGCGCGTAGACTCGAGTGCGAGCGGGGCGCGAATCTGGGGGCAGAGCCCCAGGTTGCGGGCGAGCGTCCGAGCAATGCCTACGCTCACGCTCGGATCGGACGGTGGGTGTCGCGCAAACCCTCGGGTCTGTCCGGGGTGGTTCGGATGATTCGGGGTATGGCTTACAACTTCTTGGCGTGTGATCGTGAGCAGTCGTTTTTGATGCCGCCGGACCCTCGGGAGTGGCTGCCGGAGGGGCATCTGGCGTGGTTTGTGTTGGGGGCGGTCGAGCAGATCGATCTATGCGAGTTCTACGCGTCCTATCGCGTGGATGGCTGGGGTCGGGCCGCGTTTGAGCCGGAGATGATGGTCGCCCTTCTTCTCTACGCCTATGCGCGGGGGGAGCGCTCTTCGCGGGCGATCGAGCGTAAGTGCGTCGAGGACGTGGCTTACCGGGTGATCGCGGCGCAGCAGATGCCTGATCATTCGACCATCGCTCGCTTCCGTGCGCGCCACGAGGAGGCGTTGGCTGCTTTGTTTAGCGACGTGCTGTTGTTGTGCAAGCAGGCGGGCCTGGTCACGGTCGGGGTGATCGCGATAGACGGGACGAAGCTTCACGCCAACGCCTCGCATCACTCAAACCTCGACTACGAGCAGCTCGCGCGGGAAATCATCAAAGAGGCCGGCGAGATCGACGCGGCCGAGGACGAGCTCTACGGGGATGCTCGTGGCGATGAGCTTCCCGAGCACCTGCGGACCCGTGAGGGACGGCGCGCCGCCCTGGCCGAGGCCAAGCGAAAGCTCGAACACGAGCATGAGAAAAACGGGAGCGCGAAGACCGAGGCGGCCGGCGAGGCCGAGGATCCCGAGGTGAAGATCGAGCTTGACGCCAAGGTCATCGTCCCGCGGATCCAGGGCCGTGACGGCTGGCTACGCGAGGCGCGCCGCCAACTCGATGAGCATCGCCGTCGCGAGGCCAAGCCGATCCCCCGCTCGCGTGCCGAGCGCCTCTTGGAGGCAGAGCGGCGGATGGCGCAAGACCTCGAGGTCGAGCGCCACGCCAACGAGGCATATGAGCACTATCGCGCCCACGGACGGGACACCCAGGGTCGGCGGCTCAGTCGCCCGCCGAGCCCATACGACCCGCCGGAGATACCCGCGGGAAAGATCAACACGAGCGATCTGGACTCGCGCAACGTGAAGACCCCGCGCAGCTACACGCAGGGCTACAACACCCAGGCCGTCGTCAACGAGGATCAGATCGTGCTCGCCGCCGAGGTGAGCGCGAGCTCTCCGGACTTCGGGCACCTCGAGCCGATGGTCAAGGCGACAAAGAGAGAACTTGAGGCGATCGGTGTCACAGATACTCCAGAGGTCGCGCTTGCCGACTCGGGCTACTGGAACGAGGAGCAGATCGACAACGTCGTCGCCAACGAGCATGTCCAGGTGCTGATCCCACCCGACGCGGGCAAGCGCAGCACTCCACGCCCGGGATGGGATGGTGGGCGCTACACGTCTATGCGCCGAGCACTTGCGAGCGACTACGGCGGCGGGCTATACCGACGTCGAAAGGCGATGGTCGAGCCCGTGTTTGCACAGACCAAGCACAACCGGCGCATCAATCAGTTCCAGCGACGAGGCCGATCCGCCGCACTCTCAGAATGGCGCCTGATTACCGCCACCCACAACCTACTGAAGCTCCACAGGCACCAGATGGCCGTTGCAGCGGCCTGAAAAGGCCGCCCTGGCGACCACAGTGTCGCCGGCAGCCATACCGCCCGAGGAGCCCAGACCACCACTGGGCCCGACGCCACCACCTCGCCGTCACCGTGGCCGCGAATCTTTGCGCGACACCCACCGTCCCACTCGGGCGTCTCGTTGGCTACGCGGGGGCACCTGCTTGCCGCGCAAACGAGGGGACGCGTCGCCCACGTGGAGATGCCCGCGCAGCCGTCAATGCAGGAGTGTCGAGCATCGACGATCCGAGTGCTCTTGCTCCTCAAATCGGGCAGTGCGCCGGACTGTGCTGGATTCCCGCGGAGGAGAAGCGCGGGGCGTGCTACTTCACGATCGTGAAGCTCAGCGACTTCGGCGCAGAGCGCGCTCCAGCGGAGTTGGTTGCGCTGATGACGAGCGTGTAGCGCCCCGGCTTCAGCTTCTTCGAGCGCGAGACGCGCCCCTGGAAGACGACCTTGTTCGTGCCACTGTGGCCGGTGAAGGAGACCGTAGCCTGTGTCACGCTGCGCTTGCAGTCCGGTTTATGGCGGTTCCTCTTCGTCTGCGCGACGCACTTGCCTCTGACCTTGTGGCCAGCGAGGCGCTGGGTGAAACTGAAGCTGATCGCGGCCTGTTCGTTCAGTGAGAAGGAGAAGGTGGTGCCCACCGGAGGCTTCTTCTTTCGCTTTCTACTGATATCGGCGAGCTTGCTGCCCTCCCGCCAAGTAGAGGCCGACTGGCCTACGCCGGTGATAATCGGAGACGTGACACTCGGAAAGGTGACACTCGGAAAGGTGGTCGGGGTCGGCGTCAGGGCGGCGATGCCGCTCCCCGAGAGCAGAACCTGCTGTGGGCTGTTGGCGTAGTCGTTTGAGGTGATTAGAAGCGTCGCGGCAAGAGCTCCCTGCGCCTGGGGGGCGAAGCTGACCTCGAGCTGGCACGTGCCTTCCGGCGCGATCGAGCCAACGCATGAGCTCGCGGTCATGACGAAATCGCCCGGATCCGCACCGGTGAGCGACAGGCCGCTGAGCAACAGGTTCTGCTGACCGAGGTTTTCGACCTTCAGCGTCTGCGGCGCGCTGAGCGTTCCCTGCGGCGTCGTCCCGAACGTGACCGGCGAGGCCGGCGTCACCTGTGCGACCGGCACGGATACCGCTACCCTCTCTGGTTCGCTGGCGCCGCTGACGAAGCTCTCGTTGACCCCAGTGCCGTCGAGGTTCGCCTCCCCGATCGTGCCCTTGTCGCGGTTGGTCCAGTAGAGGTGTTCGCTTTCGACCGCCACACCGTACGGCTCACTGGCGCCACTGATAAAGCTCTGGTTGACCCCGGTGCCGTCGAGGTTCGCCTCCCCGATCGTGCCCGAGTTGAAGTTGGCCCAGTAGATGTGCTGCCCGTCGACCCCAACCCCCGTCACTTCGCCGGCACCGCTAATGAAGCTCTGGTTGACCCCGGTGCCGTCGAGGTTCGCCCTGCCGATCGTCCCGTCGGACCCGTTGGCCCAGTAGAGGTGCTGCCCGTCGATCGCCAGACCGAGCGGGTTGCTGGCGCCGCTGATAAAGCTCTGGTTGACCCCGGTGCCGTCGAGGTTTGCCTCACCGATCGTCCCGTTGCCGTAGTTGCCCCAGTAGATGTGCTCGCCATCGACCGCCACCCCGAACGGTTCGTTGCCCCCCGTAATGAAGCTCTGGTTGACCCCGGTGCCGTTGAGGTTTGCCCTTCCAATCGTGCCCGAGCCTTGGTTGGTCCAGTAGATGTGCTGGCCATCAACCACGACCCCGGTGATGCCGCTGCCGCCCGCGATGAAGCTCTGGTTAACCCCAGTGCCATCGAGGTTCGCCCTGCCGATCGTGCCCGATCCCTCGTTGGCCCAGTAGATCTGCGGCGCCGAGAGGGCTGCGGCAACCGACGCTTGCACGAGCAGACCCAACGACACCAGCACTAGCGCGCCGCCCGCCAGCAGCGACACCCGCCGGCTACTGGCCCGTAGACAACAAGAAACAGTGCCCATCATGCCTCCTCGGTGGTAACCGGCCTCGGCGCACCCAAGCCGGTTCCCGGTCGCTCCAAGCCAACTCGGCGCGTGGGACTGTAGCGCACACCCGTAGCGTAGACCGATTACGCCAGAACCAGCGGGGCGGACCAAACAGCCGTGCGCTCCTCGAGCCACGCGAAGGCGGGTAGACTCGGCGATCGGCAGAGTGCTGCTCCTTATCGCCACGAGCGGGACAGCTCGGGCACGGCGCCGACGCGCCTCCTTCAGGGCGAAAGCAGCAGCGGAAACAGGCAGTCCGCAAACCACGGAAAGTAGAGGCGTCCGGGATCTGCGCCTTGGATGACACTGGGGGAACCCACGAGGGAGAATAGGTGCATAGTGCAATAATGGTATTGTGCATGGAATGCCTGCTACCGGGAAAGCCCGCGAGCGGCCCGCGGATCGCGACGATCTCGTCGACGCGGTGCTGGGCGCCAGTCGTGCGCTGGTAGCGGTGGCCGCGCGTTCGCTGGCGGATCTGGCGGAGGATGTGACCCTGGCCCAGTACCGCGCGCTGGTGGAACTGGCGGCCCGCGGCCCGCAGCGCCCGGCCGATCTGGCGAGCGCCCTGGGGGTGGACCGTTCGACGGCCACACGGATGTGCGACCGCCTCGTGCGCAAGCAGCTCGTGCAGCGCAGGAGGATCAGCGCGGATCGCCGCGGCGTGCGCATCTCGCTGACCCCTGCCGGGCGTGCCCTGGTCGAGGAGGTGACCCGTCGCCGCCGCATTGAGATCGCGCAGGTCCTGCGGCGCATGCCGCGCGCGGACCGGACCTCGGCGCTGAGGGCGTTGCGGATCTTCGCCGATGCGGCCGGCGAGGTGCCCGAGCAGGACTGGTCGCTGGGCTGGGGCCAGTGACGCGAGGGCGCGCGGTATCGACGTGGCTCGGCGGCTCACGGCTGGGGTTGGTGGTGATGGCGCTGCTGGTCGGTGCCGTCGCGGGCTTGGGCGCGGTCGTCTTCCGAGAGCTGGTGTATGCGGCCACTTGGATCGCGACCGGGCACGAGCAGTTCGGGCAGCAGGGCCGCGTGGCGAGTGCGCACCTGGCGTGGCTGGGCATCGGCTTCTTCCTGGTGATCCCGGTGCTCGGCGGTCTGCTCTACGGGCCGCTGATCCAGCGCTTCGCCCGCGAGGCCCGTGGCCATGGGGTTCCGGAGGTGATGCTCGCGGTGGCCGAGAACGGCGGGCGGATTCGCCCGCAGGTGACGCTCGTCAAGGCGCTCGCCTCGGCGGTCTGCATCGGCACCGGCGGGTCGGTCGGCCGCGAGGGACCGATCGTCCAGATCGGCTCGGCCTTCGCCTCGACGGTCGGCCAGCGGGTGCGCATGTCCGAGCGCAGCCTGCGCATCATCGTCGCGTGCGGCGCCGCCGGCGGGATCGCGGCCACGTTCAACGCGCCGCTCACGGGCCTGTTCTTCGGGTTTGAGATCGTGCTGCGGGAATTCTCACTGGACGCGCTGTGCGCCACCGCCCTCTCGGCCGTCAGCGCCGATCTGATCAGCCGCGCGTTCTTCGGCTCCGCGCCGTTCTTCTCCACTTTCCCCCACAACCTGGTCGCACCGCCAGACGCCACCTACCTGCTGATCGCCGTTCTCGGGCTCGCCGCCGGCCTGCTCGGCGTGGGCTTCAAGAGCTTCCTGTACTGGCTGGAGGACTATCTCGATCGCGTGTGGAAGGGACGCCCGGAGTGGGCGCGCCCCGCCGTCGGCGGGATCGCGCTCGGCGTGCTGCTGCTCGCTCTGCCGCAAATGTACGGCGTCGGCTACCCAGTGATGGACAACATCGTCGCCGGTCACGAAGCGCTCTGGCTGATCGTGATCCTGATGGTCGGCAAGGTCGCCGCCTCGAGCCTCACCCTCTCGATCGGCGGCTCCGGCGGCGTGTTCGCACCGTCACTGTTCACCGGGGCGGCCGGCGGCATGGCCTTCGGCCTCATCGCCCGCCACATCTTCGGAACCGACATCGGCCCGGCGGCGATGTACGCCGTGATCGCGATGGGGGGCGTGTTCGCAGGCGCAACCCAGGCGCCGCTGACGGCGATCGCGAGCGTGCTCGAGATGACCGGCAACTTCACTCTGACGCTTCCCGTGATGCTCGCCTGCGGGATCGCGTCGGCTACCAGCAAGCAGCTCACCTACGGCTCCATCTACACCACCAAGCTGCTACGCCGCGGCATCGACATCGAGCAGCCGAAGGCCACGAGCGCACTGGCGACACTCACCATCGCTGAGGTCATGCAGCCCGTCGCAGACGGCGATCGGCGGACCCGCTCGCTCGCGCCGGCGGACCCCGAGGCGGAGCCGGCTGCTGTCTCACGCGAGCTGTGGGCCAAGCTCGTCGGTCCCGTGAACGACATACACGACCCGCAGGTGCTCTTCGGCGACGAGGACCTCGAGCACGCGCTGCGCCAGCTCGTGCTCTACGGCCACGACGGGCTGCCCGTCCTCTCCCACGACCTGCACACCCTACGGGGGTGGATCACACGCGAGGATGTCATGCGCACGCTCATAGGACGCGTTCACGCATCGGCACGCGATATCGAGCGAGGCGCCGAAGCCACCGAGTTCGCCGTCAAGGAACCACACCAGCAAGTCCACGTCCCCACCACGCCGCTGGACGGCTACGCGATCCTGGAGATCACGATCAGCCCGCAGGCGACCGGCTGCGGACGCCGCCTCGGCGAGATGCGCTGGCCGGCGGGCTGCAATGTGGTCGCCGTCGGCGAAGGACACAAGCTCATCGCACCCCGCACAGACATCAAGCTGCGCCCCGGCCAGCGGATCGTTCTGCTCGCCCCCGCCGCAGCCTCGCCGGACGGTACGCAGCAGGGAACCTTCGTGTCGCAGCGCTGAGCCTCCGGCGTGCGAACACGCTCCTTTGCGCTGCCGTGCTCGACGTCGATGCGGCCCGGTCAGGCGTTGCTCGAGGGCGCCCAGATGTTGATTGCGCTGTCAACGGCATAGCTGTCGATCTCGACCAACTCCTCCGCCGTGAAGTCCAGGTTGCTCAGCGCTCGGAGGTTCTGTTCGAGTTGATCGACGCTGCTGGCCCCGACGAGTGCGGAGCTCACACGCGGGTCGCGAAGCACCCAGGCGATCGCCATCTGCGCCAGCGACTGCCCGCGCCGCCCAGCTATCTCGTTCAGCGCCCGGACCCGCGCGAGGTTCTCCTCGCTGAGCAGTCGCTCATCGAAGGCCTCGCCGCGGCGCACGCGTGAGTCCTCGGGAACGCCTTGCAGGTAGCGGTCGGTGAGCAGTCCCTGGCCCAGCGGTGAGAAAACGATCGCACCGACGCCATTGCGCTCGAGGACCTCTAGCAGTCCGTCCTCGATCCAGCGGTTCAGCAGCGAGTAGGAGGGCTGGTGGATCAGCAGCGGCGTGCCCAGCGCTGCCAGGATCTCGATCGCCTCCTCGGTGCGCCGTGCCGAGTAGGAGCTGATCCCCACGTACAGCGCCTTGCCCTGGCGCACGGCGCTGTCGAGTGCCCCCATCGTCTCCTCTAGCGGCGTGTTCGGGTCGAAGCGGTGCGAGTAGAAGATGTTGACGTAATCGAGCCTCATCCGTGCGAGGCTCTGATCGAGGCTCGCGAGCAGGTACTTGCGCGAGCCAAACTCGCCGTAGGGCCCGGGCCACTGGTCATATCCGGCCTTCGTCGAGATGATCAACTCGTCGCGGTAGGCACGAAGGTCCTCATCGAAGATGCGGCCGAAGTTGCTCTCGGCCGCGCCGTAGGGCGGACCGTAGTTGTTCGCCAGATCGAAGTGCGTGATCCCCATCTCGAACGCGCGGCGCAAGATCGACCGGTGTCCCGCGAGCGCTCGGTCATCGCCGAAGTTCTGCCACAGGCCCAGCGAGATCGCCGGGAGCTGTATGCCGCTGGCGCCGACACGCCGGTACCGCATCCGCTCGTAGCGTGAGCCGTCGGGAACATAGACAGGATCGGCGCGCGACGGATCGAAGGGCACCGGCGGATTATCGCAGCGACTGCCTGCCCTCGAGGGCTCATTGGGGCGGTTCAGGTGAGCACGGCGGGCGCACCGCGACGCTCCGGCCCGGTCAGGGACGTGGGATCAGGCGTCCAGGAGCGTCTGAGTGACGGTTTCGAGAGCCTCCTGCCCCGATCCTGTCAGGGCTGACTCACTCGTCGTTGCGTTCAGAATGTCGCCCGGCGGGTCCGGATCATGCGCCGGCGAGCGCTTCCGCGCGTCCTTCTTGGCCTGCTTGTCCAGCCGACGCTCGCGTAGCCGGCTTTCACGGGTGAGCTTCGCCATCGTGGTCCTCTTCTTGCCGCCTGAGGCCATGTGTCAGTCCCTTCTCATGGAGTTCTGAGCGCATCCACGTCGGAGTTATCCGGTTTGACGAAACCCGAAGTCCGACGTTTCCCGCGACCCGCGAACCAGTCACGGTCGGCAGGCCCGAAAGGCGCTACGCCAGCTGAACGTTCCCGGCCTTGGGTCCCTTGTCGCCGGCCTCGGCGTCATAAGAGACCTTTGCGCCCTCAGCGAGCGAGCGATAGCCCTCACCGACGATCGCGCTGTGATGGACGAACAGGTCCTTGGACTGGTCATCGGGCGTGATGAAGCCGAATCCCTTGTCGTCGCTGAACCACTTGACGGTTCCAGTAGCCATTCTGTTTTCCTCCTGCGTTGATAGTGCTGCGAACGCGGAGATTGCTGAGCAAAGGCTACGAGCGCTGGCACTGCGATGTCGGGCTGAGCGCCCGACCTGATCCATCAACGTTAGCAGCAGCCACGATCGGCGTCCATCGAGCGTCACGGCGCCGGAGTTCGGGGTCCGTCGGCCTGCCGCCTCGGGGAGTGGCTCGGGCGAGCGTGCCGTGTCGCGGGAGGGCTCCGGTTGCGCTCGTGCAGGCGCCGACAGACCGGCGACCTGGAAGCTCCCGCGTGAAGCGGCGTCTCGTGGGCGGCCTTGCGTCACGGAATTGGCGTGCTCGCCAATCTAGTGGTGATGGCTGATCCCGAGGGCTTTGTGCCTTTCTATCGACAGGAGGCCGAGGCGGTGCTTTTGTTCTTGACGCGGCGCACCCTTGATGGCGAGGTGGCTCTCGATCTGACGGCGGAGACGTTCGCGCAGGCGTGGCGCGGTTGGCCTCGGGTGCGCGAGGACAGTCGTGAGGAGATGCGCGCGTGGCTGTTCACGATCGCACGTCGCCAGCTCGGTCACTATCTGCGGCGCGGCCAAGCACAGCGCACGGCGGTGCGTCGCCTCGGGATTCGCACCCCGGGCGCGCATGAAGATGATCTGGCCGCAATTGAGCGGGCCGCGGGCCTTGGCGAGGTTCGCCGTCGATTGAAGCTGGAGCTGGGTCGCCTGAGCGACGAGCAGCGCGAGGCACTGCAGCTTCGGGTCGTTGAAGAGACGCCCTACGAGGAGGTCGCGCGGCGCCTCGGCGTCTCCGAGCAGGCCGCCCGAGCCCGTGTCTCACGGGGGCTTCGTACGCTGCAGCGCGCACTGGCCGCGGAGACCGTCGTCGACGGAGGTGTCCTGTGAGTCACCGTTTCCGCGCGCTTGAAGAGCTCGAGGCGGAGCTCGTCCGCGTCACCGCTGAGGAGCAGGCTGAAGGGGGGCGGCCCCGTCTCGAACGACGCTTCGCCGCTGCTGGACCCACGGGCCGACTCGCGGCGGCCCTCTCCGGGCTTGCTCTGCTGATCGTCACGAGCACGATCGCGTTGGCGGCCACAGGCGTGATCCTCACCGGCTCATCCGTGCCGCCGACCCCTGCGCTGAGCCCATACGCGGGCGCGGGACTGCCGTTGCCCGGCCAGTCGAAGCTCCTCCCCATGCAGATACCCGACCCTGATGGGGGCCTGCCATGGGGGATGCGCGTCGTCCACACGACGCGCGGGCTCGTGTGCGTGCAGATCGGCCGCGTCCAGAACGGCATGCTCGGCGAGCTCGGCATCGATGGGGCCTATCACGATGACGGCAGGTTCCATGCCGTCGGCCCTGGAGTGCTTCCCGCGTACGCCGGCGGAGCAACGGAGGGTGGCGTGACGAGCGAACGAGGCAGCTGCGTGCTGGCTGACGGCGACGTCACCGGCAACGGCGAAGCATGGGGCAGCGCGGTCGCGGCCGAATTCACCGGCGTCAGCGAAAACGCGGCATTCGCGCTCAACCACCCGGCGGGCTCGGCCCAACCGCCGCAGAGCCTGCGCGACGTCGCCTACGGCATCCTCGGTCCGCACGCCGTGAGCGTCAGCTACCGCGAAGGCGACGCGATCCGCACGGAGCGCGTCAGCCCCGGAGTCGGCGCCTATCTGATCGTGCAACGGGCGGCGGCCAGCTCGACACGACAGGGTCAGGGGGAGGCGCCAGGAACGGACACGCCCGGTGAAGGCCCGGGCACCTCGGGCGTGCTCACCGTCATCAGCTACGAGCACGACGGCAAGATCTGCGAAAACGGCTACAACGCGGCGACGGGCGGCAAGGTGAAGATTCAGCACCCGTGCCCGGCCCCGAACCCCTACCCGAAGTCGCTGCGGGTCACCCCGCCGGGCAGCTTCGTCCGCCACCCGAGCGTCGCGCTCAGAGTCCGCCACGGCGCGGTCACCGCAGCCGAAGTCTCCTTCTCGGCGCCCTTTCCGGTGACGAGCGCAGCGGAGGGCTACTCACTGGATGCCAGGCCCTGCCCGGGCGGTCACGAAGGAGGCGGCGTGGGTGTTCTCGATCACAATGTGGCGCAGGACGCGATCGTCCACCTGACGCTGCCCGACCCGTTCTCGGCTAGCTGTGCTGCACACCCGGTGTCGATCGAAGTCGTCTACGACTCCTCCGGTCCGAACGCCAAACGCTCCTATGGAAGGACGCCGGGTGAACTGCTGATCGCTACCGCCACCATTCGCCTGCCGCGCGGTGACCACCCATCAGCGCCGCCGCATCCCAGGCCGCACTGATGTAGTACGCCGCCAACGGCCACACAGCCTCCCGTCATTCTTCTTCCCACGCCGGCCGCTTGCCTGCGCCCGTCGTCCGGTAGCTCTCCAGGGTGGCGTCTTGCTGTGCTTCGCACTCGCCGTTGCGCCTTTCGCTTTCGTGTTCGGTTTCGTTCGGGTCTTCCGGTTCGCGAATGCACGCAGGTGGCCTGCGCTCGATCGGCGATACGGAGACGAGATCGCCTGGCGCGGGGCGTTGGCCTCCGGTTTCCGCCACGCAGTAGCCGATCGTACTCACTCCATGTCCGCCGCCGTTCGCGGGGAGCGTGATCGTGAGTGGTGCCGAGCGTCCGCGCAGGAATACTCGCATTTCGGTGGCGGCGCCGCTGCCTTTGCTGACGCACCCCGCTTTGGTGGCGGAGAAGTAGCCGGCGGTGAAGGGGAGGAGCAACGCGGGGCGTAGCCGTCGCGCCGGGACTTCCAGTTCGCCGCCGCGCCGCATCTTGTATGCGTAGCTGAACGGCATCGGACGTCCGCTGTCGTAGAGAACGATCCGAGCCGCAGACGCGCTCAGAATGCAGGGGCGGTCCGATGTGTTCATCAGCGCGAACTCGCGGCCGCGTTCGTCGGTGGCCGGCGAGATCGGATCGGTCAGCGACAGACGCAGATTCCTCACGGCACAGCTGGGAGCGCTGTTAGCTGGATGCGGCCGTCTCACGGCGGCCGATGCACGGTGCGGGGCTGACGCGCCACACCCCGAGAGCGCCACCGAGAGCAGCCCAAGGACGGCCGCTGTGCACATCGGGTTGCGATCGGGTCTCACGACGTGAGGCTACTCCTGGCCAGCAGACCGCGAGGTCAGCCGCCCAGGTCTCGCGGTGGTCCGGCCGGCTCAGACGCGAAACTGTGGGCTGATGAGCCTTCAAACCGCATCCCCCGCGTGAGCGAGCCGTCCGTGTCAGTGCGCGTGGGCGTCGCCGGGCTCGGCTACTGGGGGCCGAACCTGGCACGCAACCTCGCCGCCATTCCCGGCTGCCAGCTCGCCTGGCTGTGCGACGCCGACGAGCACGCGCGCACGAGGCTCGCGCCCTCGTTCCCCGCCGCCCGACTCACCGGCGAGCTCGACGAGCTGCTCGCAGACGACCAGCTCGATGCAATCGTGCTCGCCACACCGGTGCCCACCCATGCCGAGCTGGCGATCGCGGTCGCCGAGGCCGGCAAGCACTGCTTCGTGGAGAAGCCGCTCGCCACCACCACCGCCGGCGCCGAGCGAGCAGTCCAAGCGGCGGAGCGAGCCGGACGCATCCTGATGGTCGGCCATCTGCTCGAGTACCACCCGGCGGTCGCCCGGCTGAAGGAGCTGATCGTCTCCGAGGAGCTGGGCGAGCTCTTCTACATCTACGGCAACCGCCTGAACCTCGGCAAGCTGCGCGCTGACGAGAACGCGCTGTGGAGCCTCGGCGCCCACGACGTGTCCGTCGTCCTGCACCTGATCGACGAGGAGCCCGACGAGTGCTTCGCCCATGGCGCGAGCTACGTGCGCCCGGGCGTGCAGGACGTGGTGTTCTGCTATCTGCGCTTCCCCTCCGGGATCGTCGCCCACCTGCACCTCTCGTGGCTCGACCCGCACAAGGAGCGACGCATGACCGTCGTCGGCGCGCGCAGGATGGCCACATTCGACGACATGCTCATCGAGGGCAAGCTCACCATCTACGACAAGGGCTTCGACGAGGACACCCGCTCCTGGGGCGAGTACATCGCCCGCTCCGGCGATACGTTCTCCCCACGCATCCCCAACGTCGAGCCGCTGCGGATCGAGTGCGAGCACTTCATCGACTGCATCCGCCACGGCGCCACGCCGCGCTCGGACGGCCACAGCGGGCTACGGGTGGTGCGGGTGCTGGAGCGTCTGCAGCAGTCGCTCGAGCCGGTCCTCCGCGAGTGAGGATCGCGTCGGGCCGCTCACAGGCCGTGACGTCCCATCACGTAGGGGACGGTCCGCAGCAGGATCTTCAAGTCCGTCCAGAGCGACCAATTGGCCACGTACAGGTAGTCGATGGCGACCATCTCCGTCAACGGCACGCGCGCCGGACCGAGGATCTGCCAGGGCCCGGTCATCCCCGGTGTCAGCTCGAGGCGGCGGCGATGCCAGCCCTGGACACGCACGTCCTCCTCGACTATCAGCGGGCGTGGCCCCACCAGGCTCATCTGGCCCTTGATGATGTTCAGGAGCTGTGGCATCTCGTCCATCGCCGTTTTCCGCAGGAAGCTCCCCACCCGCGTGACCCGCGGGTCATCGGCGATCTTGAACAGCCCCCCCTGTGCTTCGTTGCGCGGGCGCAGCGAGTCCTTGAGCTCCTCCGCGTTGGCCACCATGGTGCGGAACTTGAGGATGTGAAAGCGCTCGCCGTGGCGCCCGACGCGGAGCTGGCGGAAGAACACCGGGCCGCGGCTGTCGAGCTTGATCGCCGCGGCAGCCACGAGCATCAGCGGGGCCACCGCCAGCAGCCCGATCGACGCGCACACCACGTCGAACGTGCGCTTGACCGCCGCCGACGAGCGCGTCAGCTCGAAGCGCCTGACGCCCATCACCGTCACGCCGTGCAGGTCGTCGAACTCGACCGACGATCCGATCACCTCCAGCAGGCGCGGCAGCACGCTCACCCTCACGCCGGCCGCCTTGAGCGTGCGCACGAGGTCGAGCACCTCGCCCGCGTCCGCGGTGCGGGGCGCCACGATCGCACGGTGCACGTCGAGCGTGCGGGCCAGATCTCGGACCTCGAGCAGCTTGGACGCCGAGCGGGCGTCGGTTGACCACGGGGCGATCTTGTCGAGATCCAGATGGGCGACCAATTGTGCCCTGATGCCCCCGTGTTCGCCGAGCCTCGAGCGGATCGTGCGGGCGGCGGCGTCGTCTCCGATCAACAGGCAGCGCTCGGCCGGCGCGACGCGCAGCGCGATCGCCCGCGCGCACGTGCGCATACACACCAGCAGCGACACGAGCACGAGCCACAGGAACAGCGCCTCGGGCCGATCGATCGGCCCGGTGACGATCAGGGCACCCGTGAGCCACGCCACGAACACGCACATGGTTGCCAGCTGGAACAGCTTCGGAGCCTCGTCGAGGGTCGTCTTGCGCAGCAGCGTGTCGTCCCGGTCGTACAACCCGAGCAGCTTCGCGCCCGTCAGGTACATCACCAGTGCGAGGATGCTCACCCACGTCAGTTGCAGCGAGCGCGATGACAGCGTCATCGTCAGCGCGAACGCACACAGGACCGCGAGCCCGTCCGCGAACAGCAGCATCCTGCGAAAGATCGCGTCGCGCACCATGCCCGCCGCGGGACCGCGGGCCTCGCCTATCTGCAGCCCCAGCCCTAGCGGACCGAGTCGTCCAAGACGACTTGGAGCCGGTGATCCACGACGTCGGGGTGTGCCCAGTTGCGGCTCCGCGACCTTGCTATCCATAGCTCGTTGCCCAGTGTCGCGTCGGCTCCTAACCGCGAGCCATACGACTTCCTCTCAGTTCGAGTGTTCCGTCGGGACGAAGACCGGGCGCGAAGCTGAACGCGCATCTGATCCTCGGCACTCTGTGTGGCCTCCTTGTGTCCAGCTTGTCTCGTCCCTATACCAGCGCACCGGCCGCCACACGTCAATGCTGCAGATGTCAAAACCCGTTTGGACAGCCGACGGCGCTAGGCGACACGCGGGCTGCGGCGCTCCGCTCCCTCGAACGGGCCCGCCCGGTGCATCACACGACGCTCCTGCCGCAGCACCGGCCCGAACTGGCGCCCCACGCCCCGCAGCACGTATGCGTCACGCGACCCACTGTAGCGGAGGAACGGGCGCATCAGCGCCAGCCAGTGGCGGGCCACGTACCTTCTGGGTCTCCTCGCGCTGCGCATGTCAGGACGCCGGGCTGGCCTTGAACGGCTCCTCCTCGGCGATCGTGCCCTCCCCCGAGAGCGCGAACGCCGAGTGCAGCGCGCGGACCACCGATTCGACTCGATCGCGCGGGATCACGCAGGAGATCTTGATCGGCGAGGTGGAGATCATCTCGATGTTCAGATCCTCGTCCGCGAGCACCCTGAACACCCTCGCCGCCACCCCCGGGTGCGAGCGCATGCCGGCGCCCACGATCGAGACCTTGCCGATCTCCTCCCTTGCGATCAACTCCGAGAACGCCTCGCCCGCCAGGGGTGCGAGTGCCGCGCGCGCCACACGCAGGTCTTCGCGTGGGACCGTGAAGGAGATCTCCGCCAGCCCTCCGGCTGAGGCGGGGAGGTTCTGGTCGATCATGTCCACGTTCACGTTCGCCTCGGCCAGCGCCTCGAACAGGCTGGCCGCCACCCCGGGCGTGTGGCTCACGCCCATCAGCGTGATCATCGCCTCCGAGGTCGAATGCGTGACTGCTGTGATCAGGGGCTGCTCCATCATCTCTCCTTCCGGCACAACCACGGTACCGGGCTCCTCGTCGAAGGACGAACGGCAATGGATCCGCACGCCGTGGTTGCGCGCGTACTCCATCGAGCGCAGCTGCAGCACGCCCGCGCCCGACGCCGCCATCTCCAGCATCTCCTCGAAGGACACCATCGCGAGCTTGCGCGCGTCCGGCACCATCCGCGGGTCGGCCGAGTACACGCCCGAGACGTCCGTGTAGATTTCGCACACGTCGGCGCCCAGCGCCGCCGCCAGCGCCACCGCGCTCGTGTCCGAGCCGCCGCGGCCGAGGGTCGTCACGTTCTTCGCGTTCAAAGACACGCCCTGGAAGCCCGCCACCAGGACGATGTGATCCTCGTCGAGCGCCGCCCGGATACGATCCGCGCGCACGTCCAGGATCAGCGCCTTGGTGTGCGACTCGTCCGTCACGATGCCCGCCTGCGAGCCCGTCAGCGAGATCGCCCGGTGGCCCAGGTCGTTGATCACCATCGCGCACAGCGCGCACGAGATCCGCTCACCCGAGGACAGCAGCATGTCCATCTCCCGCGGGTCGGGGGCCGGCGAGACCTCCTCGGCCATCGCGATCAGTTCGTCGGTCGTCTTGCCCCGCGCCGACAGCACAGCAACCACACCGTGGCCTTCTTCGCGCTTGTCCACGATCCGCCGCGCCGCCCGCTTCACGCGCTCGGCGTCCGCCACCGAGGTGCCGCCGAACTTCATCACCGTCACATCGCCCATGGACCGCAGGATAGTCCCCGCCGGGATGCCCGTTGCGCTCCCCTGCCCCCGCCGGGGGGCGCTCGGCCGGCCGCTACTTGACGATCGTGAAGGTGAGCCGCCTGGAGGCCGAGCGCTGGCCGACGGCGTTCCTCGCCGTGATCACCACCGTGTAGGTGCCCGGCCGGAGCTTCTTCGAGCCCGAGAGGCGCCCCTGGAAGGAGACGCTGTTCCTGGCGCTGTGGGCCGCGAACGAGAGCACGCCCACGGTCACCGTACGCGTGCACGCGCGTTTGTGGCGGTTGCGCTTGCGCTGCGCCACGCACCTGCCGTCCACCCTGCGCCCGCCCACCCGCTGCGTGAAGGCGAAGCTGACGCTGGCCTGCTCGCTCAGCGTGAACGAGAACGTCGTGCCGAGCGGGGGCGGCTTGTGCCTGGCGCGCGAGATGCGCGCCAGCCGCGTGCCCTCCCGCCAGCGGCCGTGAGACTGCGAGGCGCTCTCCAGCACCGGCGGCTCGCTGGTCAGGGGTTTGACGGGGGCCGGACACGACGGAGCCGGGCCCACGCGCTGGTACTCGAACGCGCCCTGTCGACCGTCGCCGGCCCCAGACCGCTGCACGTCAGGAGCGTTGCCACGATCCGCGGGGCGCCGGCGAGGTTGACGCTCAGGCCGGCGGGGACCAGGGCATTCGAGCCCTTGTCGATCGTCGGGCTCGCCGATGTCTCCTGCCCGCCGGCTTCCAGCTGCGGATTCGAGCAGATGTCGCCGGCGCCCGAGGGCACGGCAGGCCCGCCCGCCTCGGCGCACACGTCGGAGTACGCGAACGTGGGAGTGGTCGAGCCGAAGCCGAACACTTCCGGCTGGGGCGAGTTGCCGAAGAGGATCGAATTGTCGATCGTGAGCGTGTCCTGGGGCGAGCCCCAGATCGCGCCGCCTTCGCTGCCGGCACCCGCTTCGACGGTGTTCGAGACGACGGTCGAGTCCTCCAGCGTGACGCTGCTGCCCGGGCAGCTCATGGTGCAGGCAGGGGGCGGGTTGCCGACGTAGATCGCGCCGCCCCACCCGCCCGCCACCGTCGAGTTGCCGAGGAACAGATCGTCGGCGCCGATGAACGTGGCGGGCTTCGCCGGCGTGGGGCCGACCGCTGCCGAGGCGATCGCGCCGAGCGCTCCGCCCTCCGGCGGCTCGCCGCTGTCGACCGCGATGCGATTGCCGGTGAACGTGTCGCCGGTGCTGTGGACCGTCAACCCGTTGATCCACTCTCCGGCGCCCCCGGCGAGAAGGTTTGTGGAGCCCGATTTCGGGGTCGCTTCGATCACGTTGTCGCTGAACAGGTTGTGTTCCTGCGTGACGGGGGCGGGGACGGAGGAGCTGGTGGAGTACCCGTCCATGAACAGCCCTCCCCCTTCGCGGCCGTCTTCTTCGTATGTGAATGCTTCCTTGCCCGCGATCCGGTTGTTCTCGAACGTGTTCTGAGTGAGGCTGACCGGCTGTCCCGGACCAAGCGCCACCGCCGCTCCAGCCCCGTCCTGGTGTGTCGTGTTGCCCGCCGCGACGGTCGGCCCGCCGAAGGTGTTGCCGCTGATCTGAACGGGATCCGACGTGGGTTCGCCCTGCACCACGTACATCCCTCCGCCCCATTCGCTGGCGCTGTCGCCCGAGAAGGTGTTGGCGTCGATCACCGCCCGTCCGTCGTTCTCCAGGACCAGGCCGCCACCGTCATTGGTGGTGCTGTCGTCGGTGAACACGTTGCCGGCGATCGTCGTCAACGCGCTCGTTTCCTTGGAATGGGAGATGTACACGGCTCCGGCGCGGTCGTTTTCCCGGTTGTCGATGAAGGTGTTGCCCGTCAACGTCACCGCCGCTTCTTCGCCTTCCAGCAGGACCGCCGCTTCGGCTCCTTTGGTTCCGGTGAACGTGAGGCCGGACAGCGTGAACGTCACGTTGTGCTTGCTCTGGAGGATCGGTTCGGTGGGCGTCAGCGGTTCCAGGACCGTGCCACCGCCGCTTGCGCCCTCCAGCGTGAAGGCCGCCGTGTTCGTCACTTCCAGGCTGATCGCGCACGTTTCGCGTGCGAGCTGCAGCACCTCGCCAGGGGTTGCCTTTCCCGCTCCGCTCCCGAGCAGCGTGGCCAGTTCGTCGCATTTCACGGGCGTCGGTGAAACCGCCCCCGCCGCCGGCGCCACCGCCAGTACCAGCAGTACCGCGGCGAGCACGCCCAGCGCCAAGCGCCTTCCTGCAACAAGCACCTCGGGGACTGTACTACCGAACAGCCCTCAACACGCGTCCGCGGCGCCCCTACAACGCGCGGCGGCCGGCGAAGGCCTTGCCCAGCGTGACCTCGTCCGCGTACTCGAGGTCCGAGCCCACCGGCAGCCCGCTCGCCAGCCGCGTCACCTTGATCTCCGGAGCGCGTCCGCGCAGCTCCTCGGCCACGTACAGCGCCGTGGCCTCCCCCGTGGTGGTGGGGTTGGTGGCCAGCACGATCTCCCTGATCTCAGCCTGCGGCGAGTCCACCCGCGCGAACAGCTCCGCCATCTTCAGATCCTCCGGATCCACACCGTCGATCGGCGAGAGCGCCCCGCCGAGCACGTGGTAGACGCCGTGGTACTCGTGCGTGCGCTCCATCGGGATCACGTCGCTCGGCTCCTCCACCACGCAGATCAGCCCGTGATCCCGCCGCGGGTCCTCGCAGATGCGACAGCGCGCCTCGTCTGTGAGGTTGAAGCACAGCTCGCACAGCCCGATCTTCTCCTTCACCTCCACGATCGCCGCCGCCAGCGCGCTCGCGTCCTCTCCCGAGGAGCGCAGGATGTGGAACGCCAGGCGCTGTGCCGTGCGGCTGCCGATGCCCGGCAGCTTCGACAGCTCGGTCACCAGGCGCTGGACCGGAGGCGCGTAGGAACTGCTCACAGGCCCGGTAGGCCCAGCCCGCCGAGGCCGCCCAGGTCCAGCCCGGCGGTCGCGCCGCCGAGCTTGCGCTCAGCCAGCTCCTGAGCCATCCGCAGCGCCTCGTTCACCGCCGCCAGCACCATGTCCTGCAGGATCTCCACATCCTCGGGGTCAACCGCTCCCGGGTCGATCCTCACCTCCCTCACCTGCAGGTCGCCGCTCACCTTCACCACCACCATGCCCCCGCCCGCGGACGCCTCCACCTGCTCGCCCTTGAGCTCCTCCTGGGCGAGCTCCATGTCCTTCTGCATCTGCTGAACCTGGGCCATCATCTGCTGCATGTTCGGCATCCGCTGCTGCCTGGGTTGCTTGGGCATCACGCGCCTTTCTCGTTGCTCGTCACGGCCTGCTCGTCGGGGAGCTCCTCCGCGTCGAACTCCCGCATGAAGCGCGCCACCCATTCCTCCTCGGAGCCCTCCGTGACCTGCGGGCGCTCCTCGACTGCGAGATCCTCGCGCAGCTCGTACGACACTCGCCAGCCGACGCCCGTGAGCGAGCGAAGCGCCTCGATCACCGCCCTGCGGTTGTCCGGGTCCTCCGCCTTCTTCTTCTTGAACTGGGCGGTCGATGCGAACGCCAGCGTCAGCTCCTCGCCATCCACCGCCACCGGCCGGGCGTCCACGATGCACGCCCCCAGCAGGCCGTTCTCGACCGTCACCAGCTCCACCACCGCGGGCCACAGCGAGCACAGCGACTCCAGGTCGCGGTCCCCTGGCGCCGGGAGGCTCTCGCTCGCCGGCGGCGCCTGCGTTAACGGCGGCGCCTCGGTCGCGGCCGTCCCGCCGGACGCCGTCCCCCCCGGCACCGGCGCTCTCGGCCCCGTTGACACCGGCTGGATCTCCGTGCCGGGCGACACGATCGCCGCGTCAGCCGCCACGATCGCGTCGGCTTGCACCACGCGGCCCGCCCCGGCCGCCTGTGGCGGCCCCTCGTAATCGTCGTTCTGACCCCCATCGGGCGCGGCCGGTCGGGCCTCGCCTGCGCGCCCGCCTGCCCGCTCCAGGTGCTCGATCCGCGCCAGCAGCGCGCGCATCGAGCCGTCGACCTGCGGCCTCGCCGCCTTCACCAGCGCCAGCTCCAGGCGCGTGCGCGCGTCGGCGCCCGCCCGCACCGCCTCCATCGCCTCGCCCACCAGCTCCAGCAGGCGCACCACCGCGGCGTGCTCCACGCGCTCGGCCTGCGCCTGCAGCGCCGCGTCCGACTCCGGCGTCAGCGACAGCTCGCCCGGCACCCCGCCCAGCACCTGCACCACCAGCAGCTCCCGTGCGCGCACCTCCAGGTCGGCCGCGAACGAACCGGCGTCCCGGCCCTGCTCGGCGCACTCCTCCAGCGTGCGCAGCGCGCCGGCCGCGTCCCCCGCCGCCACCGCGTTGACGGTCGCTTCCAGCAGCCTCGCGTCCGCCACGCCGAGCACCGCCAGCACGTCCTCCAACGCGATCTGCGAGCCGCTGTAGGTGACGAGCTGCTCGAGCGTCCCGAGCGCGTCGCGGAAGCTGCCCGTCGCCGCCCGCGCCAGCGCCGCCACCGCCGCCGGCGGGATCTCGATCGCCTCCGCGCTCGCCGCCCGGCGCACCACGTCCGCGATCTGCTCAACCGTCGGGCGCTGGAAGTCGAAGCGGTGGCAGCGGTCCACCACCGTCGCCGGCACCTTGTTCGCCTCCGTGGTCGCCAGCACGAACACCGTGTTCGGAGGCGGCTCCTCGAGCGTCTTCAGGAACGCGTTCCACGCCGCCGTCGAGAGCATGTGCGCCTCGTCCAGGATGTACACCTTGCGCCTGCCGCTCACCGGCGCGTACGCCACGCTCTCACGCAGCTCGCGGATGTCGTCCACCGAGTTGTTCGACGCCGCGTCCATCTCGATCACGTCCAGCGACGTCGCCCGCGCGATCGACACGCACGACTCGCACACGCCGCACGGCTCGGTCGTCGGGTGCCGTTCACCGCGCTCGCAGTTCAGGCACGCCGCCAGGATCTTCGCCATCGAGGTCTTGCCCGTGCCCCGCGAGCCCACGAACAGGTATGCGTGGTGGACCTTGTCCTGCTCCACCGCGTTGCGCAGCGTGCGCACCACCGGCTCCTGACCCACAACCGCCGCGAACGTCCGCGGCCGGTGCCTGCGATACAGCGAGGGCTGCCCATCGCCTCCGTGCACGCGCCGCCCATCCGCTGGCCGTGAGCGCTCTTGCTCCTGTCGCTGCTCCTCTGCCGACACCGTTCGGCTGAGTCTACCCACGCGGGTGGGTGGGCCCGAGACACGCTCCGACCGCCCGCGCGAACGCGCTCGAACGGTAGCGTCCGCCGCGTGAGCGCCGCCCACCCGACCGGCCACGAGTCCGTCCCCCCCGCCTCCCCCAGGCGCTGGAAGGCACCGGCGGCGATCGTCGTCGGCGCCCTGCTGCTGCGCCTGGCCGCGGGCGTCGGCTTCGCCAACTACGACACGCTGTACGCGCTCGCCTGGGGCGGGCAGCTCTCGCGCGGGAGCACCCCCGCCTACGACGTGCCCATCGCCCCCACCCCACACCCGCTGCTCGAGGTGCTCGGGCTGGTGCTCGCGCCGCTCGGGCCCCGCGCCGTCGAACGCATCGCCGTGGCCATCGGCTTTCTCGCCCTGTCCACGTGCGGCTGGGTCATCTACCGGCTCGGCGCCGAGTGGTTCTCCCGTGCGGCCGGGGCGCTCGCCGCGGTGCTGTTCCTCACGCGCGTGCCCGTGCTCTCCTACGGCGTGCGGGCGTACGTCGATCTTCCCTACTTGGCCCTCGTGCTCGGCGCGCTGCTCGTCGAGACCCGCGGGCGCCGGGCGCACGGCCGCCCGGCCGGCGCGCCCGTGCTCGCGCTGCTCGCGCTCGCCGGGCTGCTGCGCCCAGAGGCGTGGGCCTTCTCCGCGCTCTACTGGCTGTATTTGATGGGCCTCACGCCGAGCTGGGCGTACCGCTCGCTGAAGGAGCGCACGGTGCGCCCCCGCGTACCCGCCGATCCGACGCTGGGGGGCCGGCGCGAGGTCGTGCGACTGACGCTGCTCGCCGCCGCCGCGCCGCTCGTGTGGCTGCTCAGCGACCTGGCCATCACCGGCGACCCGCTGTGGTCGCTCACCAACACGCAGCACACCGCCTCCAAGCTCGACCGCGTCACCGGCATCGCCAACGTCCCCGAGTACATCCCCCGTCGCATCGGCGAAATCCTGCGACCGCCCGTGCTCCTGGGGGCCGCGCTCGGCGGTGTCCTGTCACTGCTGTGGCTGCGCGGCCGCGCGCTCATGGGCGCCATCGCGGGGCTGCTCGCCGTGGTCGTGTTCGCCGCCTTCGCATCCGTCGGCCTGCCCATCAACAGCCGCTACGCCTTCCTCGCATCGGCCATCCTGTGCATCTTCTGCGGCGCCGGCGTGTTCGGCTGGACGCACCTTCCCCGCGGTGACGTGCGCCGGCGCTGGTGGATGGCGGGGGCCGCGTTCGTGCTCGTCGCCCTGCTCGCCTACGCCCCCTCGCAGTACCGGGCCGCCCACACCGAAATGGACAAGCTCGCGCGCGAGAACAGCATCGAAGACGACCTGCTCGCGCTCGTGCACAGCCACGCCATCAACCTCGCCTGCGGCCCCGTGGGCGTGCCCAACCACGCGCCCGTGCCGCTGCTCGCGCTCTACCTGAAGACGAGCCCACGCAACATCGTCAGCCTCCAGAGCGGGCACATCAGCTCCGGCGTGTACGTTGACCCGGCCAACAAGGAGGTCGAAGAGCGCTACGTGCTCGACGCCCACGACCCCGTCGAGCCCGTGTCCGTCCCCCCGGGGTTCACCGAGGCCGCCACCAACCGCTCGTGGCTCGTGTTCCAGCGCTGCGGCGGGTAGATGGACCGTGCACCCCTCGTCGAGGCTCACGGCGCCCGGCGCCTTTCGCCGCCCGCGACTCCGGTCCGGGAAGCTCCCGCTGCGCCTGCCGGTTCTCGCTTAAGGCTGCTTCCTTCCGGACCTGACCTGGTTCGCAAGCCGACACCGCGCGGGACCCGAACCATCGACACCCCGGGTGGCGGGGCGACCGGGGCCAGAACCCCTCGGAGGGGAGTTCAGCCCCGCTAGAGCGGATTGCGGATACAGGGCACCGCTACCTCCCCGCCTAGCACGGTCCGCCACCGATCGTAACGCACCACGGCACCTCCAGTTCCGCTAGGCTGCGCGACCGTGACCAACTACAAGATCTTCCCCTCCAGCATTCGCCCGCGCGTGCGCCCGGCCGGCTTCCGCGCCGGAGTCGCCGCGGTAGCGCTCACGGCCGCCATCGCGATTGCCGGCTGCGGCTCCTCCGGTGGCTCGAGCACGATCACCATCGGCAACGAGAACAGCGCCGACGACGCGCTCATCAAGGCAGGCGAAACCACCACCTCGAGCGCCGCCGTGAAGACGCCGACGAGCGGCCCGCTGGCGACCGAACCGAAGGTCACGCCGCCCACCGGGCCGCCGCCCACCAAGCTCGAAACCAAGAACCTGATCGTCGGCACCGGCGCCGAAGCCAAGGACGGCGAGAAGGTCACCGTCAACTACGTCGGCGTGCTCTACAAGACCGGCAAAGTGTTCAACGCCTCCTGGGAAACCAAAGAACCGTTCAGCTTCACGCTCGGCGAGGGGCAGGTCATCAAGGGCTGGGACGAGGGCATCCCCGGCATGAAAGTGGGTGGTCGCAGGGAGTTGATCATCCCCGCCGAACTCGCCTACGGCAAAGCCGGCTCGCCGCCCAAGATCCCAGCGAACGAAGCGCTCGTGTTCGTGGTTGACCTGCTCGGCGTGTAGGCGAGCCGACGAAGATCGCCCGCGAGCGCACACGGCGAAGCAGCCGCCCTCGCCGGGGCGTGCTGCTCGCGACGAGCCTCGCCACGCTCGCACTCGCCGGCTGCGGCTCGAGCCACAGCCCGACCCCGCAGTCGCTGTCACTCGAGCGCGCCGACCTGATCGCCGTCTTCCACGCGCTCGAGCGCGTCGAGCCACCCGTGCGCAGCGAGGCGGCCGCCAGCAAGCTCGCCTGGCCGCACGTCCTCGACGGCCTGCCCGCCCACATCGGCGCGAGCGCCCGCCGCGCCATCGACCGGGCGGGCGAACGCGCGGACGCGCTCGCCCTGCCCGTGCTGTTCCGCGAAGGAACGTCCGCCTCGCTCACCGGGCCGGCCTCAGGGCTGGCGGACGAATTCCGCACCTTCTCGATCCTCGCCACCCGCGGCTGGGAGCTGATCGGCGCGGGCGCCGATCAGGTCGAACACGGCTCGCCGGCGGCCGCCCGCTTCGCCCGCGCCAACGTCGGCCTGTACGTCGAGAGCGTCTACGACGGCCAGTTCACGCTCGCCCAGATCGGCAAGCAGGCGCGCAAAGGGTGGGAGAAGCTCGGGGGCGCCCCGGCGTTCGGCGCCTCGCTCACGCTCGCCGAAGTGGAAGCCCTCGCCGGCGTGTACTCCGAGGCCAACTTCGAGCTGGCGCCCCGCGCGCGCGTCAAGCTCGGCTCCTGAGGGCATAGGATCGAGCTCCCGATGGGCACCGTCCGCGACGCCACCTTCGATCTCCTGCGGGCGCGCGGGATGACCACCATCTTCGGCAACCCGGGCTCCACCGAGCTGCCCATGCTCAGAGACTTCCCCGAGGACTTCACGTACGTCCTCGGCCTGCAGGAGCTGGTGGTGGTCGGCATGGCCGACGGCTTCGCCCAGGCGTCCGGGCGCACCACCCACGTCAACCTCCACACCGCCCCCGGCGTCGGCAATGCCGTCGGCGGCCTGTTCAACGCCCAGGCCAACAAGTCCCCCCTGTTGATCACCGCCGGCCAGCAGGTGCGCCCGCACATCACCATGGAGGCCAACCTCACCAACCGCGACGCCACTCTCGGCCCCCAGCCGTACGTCAAGTGGAGCCACGAGCCACCCCGCGCGCAGGACGTGCCGCTGGCGATCGCCCGCGCCATCCACCACGCCTCGATGCCGCCCAGGGGACCGGCGTTCGTGTCCATCCCCATGGACGACTGGACCGCCGAGGCCGACCCGGACACCACCGCCAACGTGCTCGCCCGCACCGTCAACGCGCGGGCCGTCCCCGACCAGCACGAGCTCGAGCGCCTCGCCGCGATGCTCGAACAGGCCACCAACCCCGTGCTCGCGGCCGGCCCGGACATCGACGCCAGCGGCGGATGGAACGCCGCGATCGCGCTCGCCGAGAAGCAGCGACTGCCGGTGTGGGCCACCCCCGCGACCGGCGGCGGGCGGATCGGCTTCCCCGAGGCCCACCCCAACTTCCAGGGCGTCCTGCCGCCCGCCATCGGCCCCCTCTCGCAGACGCTCGACGGCCACGACCTCGTGCTCGTGGTCGGCTCGAGCGTGTTTCCCTACTACCCATACATACCCGGACCCCTGCTGCCGGCGGGCACCACGCTCGTGCAGCTCACCAGCGACCCCGCCGAGGCGGCCCGCGCGCCCATGGGAGAGGCGATCGTGGGCGACGTCGCCGGCGCGCTCGAGCGGCTGGTCGAGCTCGTGGGCGAGAGCACCCGCGCCGAGCCCCAGGCACGGGCCGCCCCCTCGCTAGCGGCCGAGGGCGATCCGCTGAGCGGCTCCGCCGCCATGGCCGCCCTCGGCGACGCTTGGCCCGGCGACGGGATCGCCGTGCTCGAGGCACCCTCCAGCACGCTCGCCCTGCGCAACCGCCTGCGCCTGTCAGGACCGGGCAGCTACTACTTCAGCGCCAGCGGCGGGCTCGGCTTCGGCATCGCCGCCGCCGTCGGCGTCCAGCTCGCCCAGCCCGAGCGCCCGGTGGTGTGCGTGCTCGGCGAGGGCTCCGCCCAGTACGGCATCACCGCCCTGTGGACCGCCGCCACCTACGAGGTGCCAGTCACCTTCCTCGTGCTCCGCAACCAGGAGTACATGATCCTCAAGTGGTTCGCCGAGCTCGAGCACGTCGCCGGTGCGCCAGGCCTCGACCTCCGCGGCCTCGACGTGGCCGCCGTCGCCGGCGCCTACGGCGTGCCCTCGACGGAGGTCTCCGGGCGCGAAGAGCTGACCGAGGCGATCCGGGGCGCGATTGCCGCCGAGGACGGGCCCAGGCTCGTGCAGGTGCCCGTCGCGTCGGGCATGTGGGTGGAGTGAGGCGCTCGGGCGCGCCGATCGCCATCCGTGGTGAGCGGCTTCAGCCGGTGCTCACCACCACGAGCGGGATCGGGCGCTCCGTCTGTGCCTGATAGGCGTCGTAGCGACCGTGGTTGTGGTCGTTCACGAGCCGCCAGAGCCGCTCGTAGTCCGCGTCGCCGCGCTCGAGCACACGGGCCGTCCCGGCCGTCTTCGTGCGGCCCACCTGAACCTCGACGCTGGGGTCCTCGCGCACGTTGAACAGCCATCCCGGGGCCTGATCGGAGCCGCCGTTGGAGGCGACCACGACGTAGTCACCGCCATCGCTGGCGTACACGAGGGCGTTACACCGGCGCGCGCCGCTGCGCCGGCCCGTGCTTCGCAGCAGCAGGGTCGGCACCATGATCATCATGTGGCCCACTCTGCCGTCGCTGCGTTCGTACAGGCGCTGGTGGAGCCTCAGGAACGCGTGTTGCAGGCCGTCGCCGATCACCACGGGGGGATTGTATGGGTTCGGTGGCGGGGGGAGGCAGAGCCCGCAGGGCTGGCCTACCCGAAGCTGCGGGCGCACCGCGACCCAATAGAATCGGCCGTCCAGGGCGCGTAGCTCAGTGGGAGAGCGCTCGCTTCACACGCGAGATGGAGCTTTGACGCAGAGGGGCGGAATCCCGCATGGATAGTAGGTTTTGCGCGCGTCGGCGTCTCGATGCCGTTCACCCGGATCGCGGCGGATTGCTGGCGATTCCATGCGATTGTGGCAGGGCTGCCAATTCATCGCCGGTCATTGACACGACCTTCTTGCTGCTCGCCTTGGTGCTGGGCTGGCCTGCGGTGCTCGCGCTGGTCAGCCTTTTCGGCCGCAACTCGCCGCTCGTCGCTAGCCGCCAGCAGAACGATGAGGCCGCTACCCGGATCGAGCGTGGGCGCGGTGCGTCGTGAAGCTGGGCCGCGCGCTGATGGCCACAGCCGTTCGGACAACGCGCCGATGGGATGCCTTCCCCGTCGAACAGACGATCGCGGTAGTGGAAGTCACGCGTTCTCGTCTTCGGTCTCTCGCCGCATGTACGTCACAGGCTCGCCGTAGAAGGCACCGCCTATGAGCTCAAGCCCGTCGTGTTCGATGTTGACGTGGTCGCCGAGCTTGCTCGTCCATGCGCCATTGGGAAGTTGCCTTGCAGCATGGCGAGGATCCCCCTGCTCCGTCGCGAATATCGCGATCTTCTCGTAGCCATCCTCTTGGTCTGGCGAGGCACACACCTCGAAGCCGCAGATCGTGTAAGCCTCGATCACGCCAGCGAGACTCGGGAGAGCCGGGATGCCCGGTGGCCAATACACCCCGCTGCCGAGCATGACTGGCGACCACACGCGAGTCGTGTCCTTCGCCGCCCAGGCAAAGCAGTTTGTATGCGACCGTCTTGCAACTCGTGATCCGGTAGCGGCCGCCCGAGAGCCTAGGGAGCTGGGCCTCGACCTCGTCCCGATCACTCACCTAGCAACTCGTGCTCTCGACCCCACCGAAGCCACGCCTCGCGCGCGCCCTCGACCGTGTCCTCGCCCGATGCGGGATCAGAGCCGGTCATGGCGGTAAGTGCCCAGAACCACTGCGCGGGCTTGTCGCGTAGCCGCTTGAGGACGAGCGGGATCGCGGGTTGCCCCATACCGATGATCCGCTGATATGCGGGGTGTAGGACCTTCTGCGGGACCATCGACTCGAATGCCGACTCCGATTCCCATTGGTCGGCGAGTCGCTCGAACACGGCCGCGTCAACATTGCGGGGCGAGGGGGTGGGCTTTGGTCGCACGCGCTCCGGGTTGATCTCATCCCAAGGCCGGCGGGTGGGCGGGTGCTGAAGGCGGCGCACGGTGAAGGTACGCCACTCGCGTGGCTTGCGGCGTTCAACCAGACAGTCGGCCCTCTCCCACCTCGCGCCTCGGCGAGCGTAGCCGTCAGTCGTCCACGTCACTCGACGCCTCCGTGTACTCCCAATACGGGAGGTTGATCGTGTCCATGACTCTCCTCATACTCGCGTGCTTCACGATTGCTCGGTCTAGGGTGTCACGCAATCGAATCAGATCGGAGTGCTCCAGCGCGTAGAACTCCGAGTCGATGCCGCCCTGCGGCGGGTGGTAATCAATCTTAAGCGTCGCGATCAGGGTGCCAGCCTTCGGGCCCTCAGTGGGGTCTTTGCCGAAGACGGGCCGCAGGTCGGTCAAGACCCGAGCGTCATGGAAGACACGGCCGTACTCCGTGACGATGTCGGATGCTTTCGCCGCAAGCGCGAGCGATTCGACTTCCAGCAGGGGCTGGAGCCGCCCGGCGAAGGTCTCCCGTGCCCTATCGTCGAGCGCGAGATCACGCGAGTACGCCACGTCCTGTGCAAGTTCCGGGGCCCCCTCTCCCTCATCGGGCAGGAGCGTCGTGAGCGAGATCAAGGCCTCAACGATGTCGTCGGCGGTTTCAGTCAGGCCCGGCACCGATTCGGCGATGTGCTTGACAAGGCGGTCACTCGTGAGCAGGCGCGTCTCGTTTCGCAGCGCCTTGACCAGCGCCCGCGCCGTTTCGTCGCTCATTGACGCGAGTGCTCCGAGACCAGATTGATACGCCGGGGGGATTCGCAGCGCGGATGGCATCACGGACATAGGCCGTCAGTCATGCGACCGACCAAGAAGGAGCACGGCCGCAACTATCGCACACCGGGTCTCGGGCGTTTTCGTCGTCGACCTGCGAAAGCCTGCCCAAATTGCGGAGGGCGTCGGTCGCCAGGCTCGCCGGTAGTCCAAATGGTGGACACTGCGCGCCAGGAGCGCGCGAGCACGCTAGCCGCGCTGCAGGCTGCGCACGCGCTGCGCGGGCTGGCGACGAGGGTGCGCTTGCCTTCGCGGAAAGCACCGCTGGATCAACATTTCGACGAGGCGCGCAGCTCGGCAGGTCGGGCGACGATCGGACACGCGACCCCCGAGACGGGGCAGTTCGTCTCCTTCGACGGGGGGCGTGCAGCAACGCGTGCGCCGCTACTCTTCAGTCGTGAGCACGGTGCGAGTCGAGGGCGCCTACTGCAACGCACGGAAGCGCCACGGCGATCGCTGTCGCCTACCGGCAGGTTGGGGGACGCGACACGTCGGGAGAGGCCCGTGTCGCAAGCACCTGGGCAACGCGCCGAACGTGGCCGGCCACCACGCCCACGCCGAACTGATCGGCTCGTCGCCACTCAGCTAGTTACTTGCCCCGGATAAACGGTCGGGGTTAGATTCTGAACGGGCGTGGGTGTCGGGCAGGATGCCTAGCTCGATGAGCCTCGCCCAGCCGGTGAGAAGCGCGCTAACGACCACGAGTCCGGGCACACCGAGGAATACGAGTATCAGCACCACGGCGATGGATACTCCGAGAAGCGCAAGGCGCTTGTGGCCGGCTTGCCTGGTGCGCTTCGGTGAAGGTGGGAGGTGGTTGTTGGGTTGTCTTCGGTTGCCGGGGCTCATGTGGTCTTCCCAGCAAAGGTAGGTCCTATTTCCCGCGCGAAATGGGCGCTGGTGTATTTCTTTCAGCTGGTTCTGTCCGCCGCGCTTTAGAGAATTGGCCCTGCAAATGGGCTGGTTTCTGATCGAGGAGGCTGCTGATGCTACGTCTGTCGGGTGGGCAGGTCGAGTCGTTGTGGGACGAGGTGTTGCCGGGCGAGGTGCGGGAGCTGCCGGAGGATCTGGCGGCGCTGGATTTGTTGTTGCGCGACACTCGGCTGCTTGCGCCGATCGCGGTGGGCTGGTGCGTGCGGGCGGTCTCTCACGGTCGTCCGACGATCTCGATGGGGACGTATGTGCGGTTGATGGTGGTCAAGCAGCGCACCGGTTGGGGGTACGAGACGCTCGTGCGCGAGGTCTCGGACTCGCTGCATCTGCGTCGCTTCTGTTTGATCGCGCTTGGCGAGCGGGTGCCGCACGAGTTGACGGTGCGCAAGCTCACGCGCCGGCTCGGCGGCGAGGCGGTCGAGGAGATCACGCGGGTGGTGATTGGCAAGGCGCAGCGGGAGACTCGTTTTCGCGCGCGGGCGGTGAGGATCGACTCGACTGTGGTAGAGGCCGACGTGCGCTATCCGACGGACTCGGGGCTGGCGCTCGACAGCGCGAGGGTGCTTGCGCGCGAGGCGCGCAAGGTGTGCGCGAGGGTCGGGCGCGACGCTGGCTGGGTGCAGGACCGCTCGCGTGCGATCGGCCGGCGTGTGCGGTTGATGAGCAGGACGCTTTCGCGTCGCACCGGCGAGCGCAAGCGAGTGGTGCTGGACTTGACCGCGCAGGCGGGCAAGCTCGTCACGCGCTCGATCAGCGAGGCAAGGCGCCTGGCGGTGCTTGCGCGTCGTCGCTCTCGCGGGCGCGGCGCACGAGCGAAGCTGCGCCAGATCCAGCGCTTGGAGCGGTTCATCGAGCGCGCCGAGCGCGTTGTCGGACAGATCGAGCAGCGGATGCGTGGCGAGCGCATAGGCGACCGGCTGGTATCGATCTTCGACCCGGATGCAAGGCCGATCCGCAAGGGCAAGCTCGGCAAGCCGAACGAGTTTGGCTACGTCGCGCAGCTCTGCGAGGTGACCGAGAACACGAAACGCGGTGCGCGTGGGTTCATCCTTCCGGCGTCCACGAAGCTCGGCAACCCGCAGGAGAACCCGCTGCTGGAGCAGACCGTCGAGGAGCTACAAGGCCTCGGCCTGCGGCCAGCCGAGGTCGCCCTCGATGGCGGCTTCCAACCCCGTCCCACCAGCGAAACGCTCGATCCTCTCGGCGTGAACCGGACGTTCATCGCTGGCCAGGAGCCATCCGGCTCGCGCCGCACTCAGCGTCGAATGGCGCGCTACCGCACCGGTGTGGAGGGTCGCATCAGCCACCTCAAGCGTGGCTACGGACTACGCAGATCCCGCCTGAAGGCACAGGACGGGATGAGAGCCTGGAGCGCCTGGGCGATCCTTGCCTACAACCTTGACACGCTCGCCATCCGAGCGAGCTGAGAGCATCCACACCGCTCGATCAGAGCAGAAACCATTTGCCCGGAACGGCCGCGCCCGACAACGAGCGCGGCCGTTTTGGTTCAACCCTTTATCCGGGGCAAGTAGTTAGGCGTGGCCGCGCGACTGGACTCGCGGGCTACCGGGCGCGCAGTGAAGACCGCCGACCCCTTGGACGGAACGAAAGTAGCCACAAGCCAAGAGCAAAGCCTGCCCAGCGGGCGTCGCTGTCGAGCCCACTCGAAGCGCTCACGCGAGCGCTGTCGCCGCTCGGCGATCCCTGGCGGGACGGCCTGCGTCATGCACGGCGGCGCTGCCCCACAGGTCGCCGCAGCCGCTCGACGACGGCTCGTATATGCAGCCGCTGACCTGATGCCGCTATCGCCGGCATCAGGTCAGCGGACAAGCCACCGATAGATGTCCGGGCTACCGCCAACCAATTGCGCCGAGCCCGTCGCAGGCAGCCCGGATGGTGGGCGGCTGCTGACAGGCATGAGAGACGGCTGTGGCTGCCCGAGCGGATCACGCCGCACTCGCTGCGACGGACGTTCTGCTCGCTGCTGTACGCGCTCGGCGAGGACCCCGGCGTCGTCATGGACGAAATGGGCCACACCGACCCCGCGCTCGCGCTTCGCGTCTACCGCCAGTCGATGCGTCGCGGCGAGGACGAGAAGCAGCAGCTCCGAGCGCTCATCGAGGGCAGCGAATTGGCAGTTATTGGCAGACGAGCCCCGGAGACGACCTCCGAGACGCCCGAGCGCCAAGCCGCCTGAGCCGCGAAACCCGCTCTGGAGCGCGTATATTGAGGCGTCCAGGGCGCGTAGCTCAGTGGGAGAGCGCTCGCTTCACACGCGAGAGGTCGCAGGTTCGAAACCCGCCGCGCCCATGCTGGAATTGCCTGGAAACAGGGCAGTTTTACTCATCACCGGTAAGATCGTCCAGTTCGATTGAGGGGCTGGATTTGGCCATCGGCCCATTCACTGGCCTAAACTCCGGGTCGTCTGTGCGGGTGACCTGGCGCGTGAACGGGCACTCGGCGGGCTCGTCGGCGAAGCGCATCAGCTCCCAGATCGCCTGGCGCTCGCGATCGGTCAGGCGGCGGTTGCGAGTCTGCTGGTAGACCTGCAGCGTGAACGCGGCCGAGGTATGGCCGATCTGATCGGCGATCCAGTGCGGGTCGCGGCCGGCCTGCGCGGCGAGCATCGCCCAGGTGCGCCGCAGCGAATGCGGCGTTATCTTCGGCAGCGACGACAGGCCCTGCTCGGCCCGCCGCTCGTTCGCAAGCCGAGCGCTGCGCGCGAGCACGCGATCACGGAAGCGGTCGGGATCGCGCCGGCGTCCGTTTGCGGTGCCGAAGAAGTGGTCGGCCGGCTCCATCGGGAAGCCGTCGCGCATACGCTGCTCCCGGTGGCGAACGAGCTCGCCGCGATTCCACAGCGTCATCTCGACCTCGCGGATGCCCTTGGGAGTCTTGGCGTCGGGGAGCTTGAACCGGGCTCGCGCGAGGTCAACCTGCGAGCAGCGCATGTCGCACAGCTCGGAGATCCTGAAGCCGGACAGGCCGAGCGTGACCAGCGCGGCGCGACGCCCTACCCGCCGGTCGCGTCGGGCGGCGGCGTCCAGCTCGCCGGCGGCGTCCAGCAGCGCGAGCAGCTCGTCAACCTCAAGGAACGTTCGGACGGGCTTGACCGACGGCAGGAAGCGGTCCTTGCGCTCGCCGACCTTCATCGGGTTGTACGCGACGTGGCTGTAGTCCACAGCGCGCTGCATGATCTGGCTGAGCAGCGTCAGTAGCCCGTTGATCGACGTGTTCGACAGCGGGCGCTTGCGACGCTTGTAGGGCTTCCCCGGCTTGCGCTCGACGGTCTCCATCAGCGGCTTGCCGCGAGCCTCGGCTTCGCGGATCACGCGCGACCGGCGCGCGAGCTCGTCGCGGAACCCGTTGACCCTGGCGACGTCGATCTCGAGGAGCTCCATGCGCCCGAAGTGCCCGATCAGATAGCCGAGCTTCCACTCGAGGTCGGCGATCGTGTTGTCGTCGAGACCGTGGCTCTTCTTGGCGTTGACAACCTTCCGAGCAAACGGCCCGAAGGGCTGATGACCGTCGGGGCGCGCAGCCTCCATCTGCACCACCGATGTCCTCTTCTCCGGCGGCGCCCAGGTGCCGCGCTCGACCTGCTGCAGGATCGACTCGAGCTCAATCTCGGCGCGGACGTCGTTCCAGCCCTGCGTGTTGGCGCCGAAGACCAGCCGGTGGCGACGCCCGTAGGCGTAGAGACGCGCCCCGTAGGTGATCGTCTTGCCGTTCTTCCACGACCATTGCGTGACCTCGCCCGTGTTGGGCCGCGCCATCAGAGCCGCCGATCGAGTCGGGACGTACGGTTCGGACGCATCGGGGTCACCTCCCAGTTTCGGGCCGGGGTGCGTGTCTGCGGCGCCCCGGCTTCTTCGCGGTGCGATCACCTTACCGGCGCCGTGGGGGCTGCTTGCGCGCCCGCATCGCTCGTTGCGCGGTCTGGAGATCGAAGCGCAGCCGCGCCTTGGGTCCGTCGCCGAGACGCATCGCGCCGAGGTCCGCGGCGTGCGCGTAGACGTAGTCGAGCGAGACGTTCAGCGCTCTGGCCAGATCCTTGGGGTCGAGCAGCTGGTAGGCCCCGAGGCCGGGCTGCTCCAGGAGCTGCACGACACGATGCGCGGCGCGCTCTGCGATCGCCTCGATGTCCTCGTGGTCGAGCGTCATCGGTCTCGTCAGGTCTCCTTGGGCGGGTGCTCCTATTGACGCCCGAGCCCGGCCGCTACCCCCTTCAGCCCACGCGTGACCGCGCACGTCGCCGATGACAGTCGAACTGAGCGTGCAAGCCCCCAATCCAAGGGGTGCGCGAAACCCCGCCAATGGTTAACAAAACCTCCTTTCGCATCGACAAAACCCCCCGATTTCGGACACGGATCCGTGCGAAACTCCACGGCCTCACCGGACCCAAGCCCACAGCAGCCAAAACCCAAATCCCCCGCAAATTGGCACCTCCGCACAATCTGCACGGACAGACAAAACCCTGGATTTCCCCGTGCCGAGAAGTAATACGAGAGTTTTCAGGAGATAGGCTGGCAGGAAGAGCACGAGCGAGCGTTTGCTGGCGCTCGCCACCACCTTCGAGTTCCACACCACAGCGGCACAGCCAGAACCTTCAACCGTCCAGCTGGACGGGTCGGTGGCGATGTCGGCAGATGTTGCTTACGTCCGCTGCCGCTCGATCTCGCGCTGCACGTAGTCGATGATCGTCTGCTCGTTCCCCGCGAGGGAGGAGAACTGCTTGTCGATCACGTCGGAGAGCCGGGCTACGACCTTGCTCGCCATGCCCTCCATCTCCTCGTAGACACCCATCGCGAACAGGTCCTGGCCCCACCTGTGGAACTGGAGCAGCGTGATCGTCGCGTCTCTCGCCTGGGCGTCGCTCCCGACGCCGAAGACGGCGAGCGGCCTCGGCAGGTTGTTGAGCAGGCAGTCGATCGGGTATCGGCGCTCGGGGTCGTGGCGCGTATCGAAGTAGTCGAAGTGTGCGCGCTCGCCAAAGCGCTCGGACAGCAGGCCGCGCAGGTCGTCGGCGAACGTCGATCTGACGCGCTCGCGCGAGAGGAAGCGCAGATCGCTGATCTGCAGCAGCGCCTGGACGAACTGGAAGAGGTCGCCCGCGACGACGTCGGCGCGCGTGGGGAGCACGAGCTCGCCCGAACGCTCCTCGATCCCCGTCCGCTGCTCGATCGCTTCGAGCAGGATCTTGCGGTTGCCGGACTCCAGCGCGTCCATGTCCACCTCGTAAGACAGATGCATGAACGTGTGTCCCACGTCCGTCAGCTCGTAGCCGGCGTCGCGCGTCTCCCTGAGACGGATCACGAGCCTGTCTCCGTCCGGGAACTCGAACGGCACGAACACGCGCGCGTCGCGAGCGCCGAGCGGCTCGACGCGCACCTCGGCGCCGACGGCCGCGGAGAAGTCCTGGGCGAGATTCGCGAGCGTCACAGCAGCGTCCCCTGGGTGGGGGGTTCGAACGCGCAGCTCTCCAGCAGGTGGCGGATAGCGCCGCGTAGGTCTGTATAGGCGCCGGTTGGCTGAGCGTAGTGCTCCTCGCTAGAGCCGTTGAGCTGGTAGCGCTCGGTGGCGGTGTGGATGTGGAAGTCGAAGAAGGTCTCGCCGCCCTCGAGCGGGTTGCGATGCTCGTGCGAGCGCCCGTTGCAGCGCCGCAGCCTGAACACGTGCATCAGCGACGGCATCTCCCATCCGAGTACCACCGAGAAGTCCTGCACGTCCATCTGATTCTGGCGCACGATCAAGCGGAACTTCGACCCGGCCGCCCCTCGACCTGCTTGCTGGTCTCCAGATGGCCGCGCTTGCGCTTGCGCGGGGTCAGCTCCACTGGATCGACAGCGGGCTTCGGCTCCGCTAGGCGCGCCTGGATCGTCGCTTCGTCAACGACCATGCTCATGTGCGGCTGGGGAGATCGTTCTCGACGTGCGGGCGCAAGAACCCGAGCGTGCGCGCGCACGCCCCTACCTCCACGAGCTTGTTCTTGCTCCTGCTGCGCAGGGCACAGGCTTGAAGCGCCATCTGCTCCATAACGGCCTATCTTCCCACCGGGTTGGGACGGTAGTCTCGCGTGCATGCGGACCAATCTGCCTAGCTGCTGCTCAACCACGCCGCGAACCTGCGGGCTGAGCACGCGTCATGGCAGGATCTCGAACAGATGATCGATCTAGATCGACTCCTCAAGCTCCGCCTTGTTGTCGCTCGCCACGGGGAGATGGGTCGGGCCGCTTGGTGGAACACGCGGGACATGCTCGGCCATCATGGGGCCATCGCGCTCCAGCGTGGGCTGCCGCGAACGCATAGGTTCGCCCAGGCCAGGATCGTCTTCGCGGTCGCACGGTGGCGTTGCGCGGAGCTGTTCGACCCCCCGGGCTGCGTGACGCTCTGGAAGTTGCCGATCGACATCGAGGAAGCATTCGAAGAGCATTGGCGGCGTTGGCTCTCCTCGCCCGACCGATGGGATCCGCTCTTCGACCGGCTCGAAGCATCGCAAGAGGGCGCTCTGCTTACCGAGCTTGCCGATAGCAACCTGATATCCCCCTCCCAGATCGAGTCGGTCCGTGCACTGCGGCGATCTGCCTTCGAGTACCACCACACATCGTTCAGCTACCTCGTGAATGAGACTGGCGAGGAGCGCTTCGTGGGCGTCCCCGAGCAGGGGGGGCGGGACCTCATCTCCTCCGATCCGCTGCCCCCGGGCACGGTTTACGCGGCCTCGGTGAGCGGGGAGGGAACGGTGGGTCTGTATCGGCTGGAGGTGACGCTTTCGGTCGGCACCGGCAAGCTGAAGCCGGCGGGAGGCATCGCCGGTGCGATGAAGGAGTCGATCGCCCGCGCCTTCAGCCACCTGCTCGCCAACAAGACGGCGTTTGGCGTGGAGCGCGAGGTCGATACGTCGGACTTCCACGTCGAGGCGATCGATCTCCTGGGCAACCGAGTGGGGGCTGAGCTCGGGGTCGCCTTCTTCGTGGCCGCATACTCGGTGTTGCGTAGAGCCCAGGCGCAGCCGGCGCTGCTCGTACTCGGCGACATGAGCATCCAGGGCAACATCAAGCCCGTCCGCTCCCTCGTGGAGCCGTTGCAGGTGGCGATGGACAACGGCGCGAAGCGAGCCCTGATCCCGATCGAGAACAAGCGGAACTTCCTCGATGTATCCGGCGATGTACTCGAGAACATCGACCCGATTTTCTACGGCGATCTCCAGACTGCTGGATTCAAGGCGCTGGGTCTCAACTGATGGTTATTGAAAGGCGCGCGCGTTTGCGAGGAAAGCTTTGATCTCCCGCGAGCAGGGAATCGAACTCAACGGGCCTCCCCCGCCATCTCCACAAACAAGCAAAGCGCGTTCAACAACCCCATCTGCTCCGCACTCCTACACCGAACGTTCAGCAGCGCCGGATTACAAACCAGCACCCCCAAACACCGCGCCCGCGACACAGCCACGTTCAACCGGTTCCTGCTGAACAGGAACTCAAGATTCCGGGGAATCTCCTCCCCGCCCGAGGTAGCCATCGAGAAGAAGCACACCGCCGCCTCCTGACCCTGGAACTTGTCGACGGTGCCCACCTTCACTCCGTCGGGGAGGTGCTCGCGTAGGCAGGCACCTGCGCGTTGTACGGCGCGACGACCATGATGTCCTCTGGCTTGAGGGAATCGAGCCTGTCCGCATCCCCGCCATCCGCGTCCCCGCGATCCGCCCTCGCATACCTGCCCTTCAACAGATCTTCGACCAGTTCGGCGATCGCCTGGGCCTCCTCCGGGGACGAGCGGGTGTTGCCCTCGTGCTCCACCGGCACGTACCTCACGCCGGTCCCTGTCAGCTTGCCCGGGGCGTCGATGCGCTGCGCCGCGCACTCCGCGGCGGACTCGAGGCGACCCTCGTACACGGCCTCCGACACGAACCGGCACACCTCCGGGTGCATGCGGCGGGTCTCGTCGATGAACAGACCCCGCTCGGGTGGGATCGTCGTGCTCTCCCCCAGCAGGTGCTCCAGCACCGACGCGCCGGCGCCCGGCGGATGGATCGCCTGGGAGACCTGGGCGAGCTGCTGAGGATCGCCGAGCAGGATCACGTTACGCGCGCACGTGCCCATCGCGAGCGCGTCGGCCAGCGAGATCTGGCCGGCCTCGTCGATGAACAGGTAGTCGAGCGTGCCATCCAGCTCCTCACGGCAGAACAGCCAGGCGGTGCCGGCAACGAGGTTGTAGCGGGGGTCGAGGCAGTCGGCCACGTCCTTGGAGCTTCTCGATCAGCCCACACTCTGACTCGTAGCGATGGTCGTCGTTGCTGTATCTCTTCAGCCCCGCCAGCGGCTCGTCTGGTGTGGCCCATTTCTCGACCTCCGCCAGCTGGTTGTGGATCGCGGCGTGGCTGCCGGACGCGACCCCCACCCGATGGCCCTGGCGGATGAGGTGAAGGATCAGATGGGCGCCGGTGTAGGTCTTGCCCGAACCGGGCGGCCCTTGGAGGAACAGGTAGCTGTCGTTCAGGCCCTCCGCGATTCGCTTGGCGTCCTCCAGGTCGAACGCGCCCGCCTGCAGCGGCCGGCCGCGTGGGTACGCGGCCGTGTTCGGGATCTCTGCGCGCAGGATCTGGCGCAGCGCGCCGTAGCGCTCTGAGGCGTAGAGGCCGCGCGTGGCGATGTCGCTCGCAAGGCGCTGTAGAGCGTCCCGCTGGAGGCCGGTGTCGTATGGCCCACCGGGAATCAGCGCACGGGGAAGCGGCTCGCTTACACGCCTGGCTCCCCTGCTGATCTGCAGACTGCCGATCGTGTTGTCGATCAACTCGACAGTCACCCTCTTTGCAATCGCGGGATCGACGAAGCTGCCGGTGCTGATCTTGTGCTCCTGGGCCGGGAACTCCAGCGTCTGCAGCACCGAGCGCGAGGGCGGAGGCAACGGGACCGGCGCCAGACCGCTGTCGCTGAGCCCGCCGAGCGCCTCGTTGTCGACCTCCGTCAGCTGCTGCTCGTCGGCCTCCAGCCGCTCGAAGTAAGCCCACCATCCCGGCTTGGCCTCGCGCCGGTGATAGTCGGTCAGCTGCGCCATCAGCCAGCGCCCGTGCTGATCTTCGTCCTGATCGACCACGTCCTCGGGCACTCCGTCAAGAAGATCGGCCTGCAGCGCGTCGAGCTCCGCCTGGGCCTCGGCGTCCGGCTCCCACGGCGCGGGCGCCGCACGCCACTGGATCTCGTATCCGAACCGCTCGATCGCCTCCTCGCGGCGGCCGAGCAGCCATTCGCGCAGCAGATGAGTGGAGCGACAGTCGTCCTCGTTGTAGCGCTCGATCGCCTCCAGCAGCGACTGCTCACCGGTCTCCAGGTACCGCTCGAACGCGATGATCGAGTCCCCTCCCTCGGCCACCTCCGTCGCCCGCTCCTCCATGTAGAACGCCTCGATGCTCTTGATCGAGTAGTTCGGCTGCGACACGCGCAGCGCCTGACGTACGACCGCGTACAGGTCGACCAGCACTTTCCCCCGCAGCAGCCGATCGACCTCCTCCTCGCGGGTGGCGTGCAGGCCCATCAGCCGCCTGAGCGCCGTCGCCTCATACGCGCCGTAGTGGTAGACGTGCAGGTCGGGATGGCGCTCGAGCCGCGCAATCGCAAAGTCGATGAACCGCTCGAACGCCTGCTTCTCGGTCACACGATCGGTCGCCGAGAACGCTTGGAACCGGGGCTCTCCCGCGTCAATCGTCACGGCGCCGAACAGGTACTCCAGACCATCGTCGAAGAACGGGTCGCCCTCCATGTCGAAGAACACATCCCCCTCTGACGGCTCGGGCAGGCGGGCGAAACCCTGCTCGTCAGCGGGCTCGAGCAGTTCATAGCTGTGCTCTCCGCTCGTGCGCTGTGCCAGCTGCAGACGCGCCTGCGCGCACAGCGCCTCGAACGTGCCCTGCCCGATCCTGGGTGGGCGAGCAGTGGACCCTGCCTCGGCCAACTCGGCGACTGTCGTGATCCCCCGCTCACCCAACCGCACACGCTGCGAGCGCCGGATGTTGGCCACAAGGCTCAGGTGATCGTCGGCCTCGCGCCTCGCGGCGCAGTGACTCTCCCAGCGACACACCGCGCAGTGCTCTACTGGCTCAGGGTAGGTCGCCGATAGCGCCACACCCATCGTCGCCTCGGTTCTCCCGTCACCATCGATCACCGCCTCGAACCTGCGCTTGACGCTGCAAGAGTAGGCCGCGAACTCGGCCACCCGGAACGCCTGCGACTCCCGCGTCCCGAGCACCACGTGCATCCACTCCGGCGCCCGGCCCTGGATCGCCTCGACCAACTCCGCGTAGAAGCACAGTTGCAGCAGGAAGTACGGCTTTACGCGACGGGCCAGCTTGGTGTCCGACACCTCGTAGCTGAACGGCCCCAGCTCGGACGGCCGCTCGACGCGGTGCAGGAAATCGCTGTATCCCCGCCAGCGCACGCCGTCGAACAGCACGCCCTGGTAGATCACCTCCACTCCCGCCTTCATCGCCTCGACCGTGCACTGCGCGCTTCGCCGAGTTCCCTCCAGCCCCGGCTCGCTCTCGATCCTCACAATCTCCCGACCTTCGTCGGCGAGTCGATCGAGGTGAGCCAGCTCGTGCTCGTCGCCCTTGCGCGCCACCAGGTTCGTCGTGTCGGACCGGCTCGGCTCGATGTCCTCTCGCCCCAGAGATACCTCGATGTTCAGGTGCGTCAGGTGCGGACACTCCAGATGGTTGATCAGATCGCTCGCCGAGAAGATCAGCCTGCCATCGACACGCTCCATCCCTCAGCCGCTCACCCTCGCCATGTACGAAACCTAATCGGTTGTCCAGTTGATTGAACTGACCGCATCCCGAGCTGCTCGAGGGCAGTGGATCGTCGGGTACGATGAGCCTATGGCCAGCAAGGCTGACACTCTCCGCGCTTCTCGCAACGGACGGCCTTCCGGGGCTGAGTCATGGCCTGCTCGGGTGCATCCTCCGCGTATCGCTGACGTCGATGAGCGGATCGCGAACATCGAGCGCGCGACCAAACGCATCAAGACCGATGTGCGGGTGGACTTCGTGCGTGCGCGTCGCGGTCGTCGGCGGTAACCGGTGGCCCGAAGGGGCCGTCCACCCGTAGCCCGGGGCGTTCTTTCCTTCCAAGCTCCCGACTGGTCACCGCCCGATGCGCTGTTGCTCGACACGAGCCTCGCTGTCGAGGCCTTGTTGCCCTCGGAGCCAGGACACGCTGCGTGCGTGCAGTTCTTGCGAGATCTTGCCGCGAGCCCGTGCCTGGTGGTGTTCAACCGCCTGCTCGAGGTCGAGCTGTACGAGACGCTGTTCAACGTGGCGCTGAAGGAGCGTCACGGCAAGCGCTGGGCGAGCGCGCGCTATGACGGCCGTGTTCGTCGTCGAGCCGGACGGCTCCTGGCTGCCGGCGCCGGCGCGTGGTCGGAGCTGCTGGACTCGCTGTCGTGGTCGTCCGTCGATCTGAGCGAAGTCAGCGAGAACGTCCCGGAGCTCATGCGCAGCTACGGCTTTCGCTCCTACGACGCGGTGCACGCCGCGAGCCTGCCGGCGTCAGGGTTGAGCGACATGGCCACGCTCGACCACGGGTTCGCCGCCCTGCCCTAGTCCAGTGTGACGCTGCACACCACCGACGCCCGAGCAATCACGATGCGCCGGCACCGAGCCCTCTTGGCCAAGCGATCTTGAAACCGGCTGCGTCATCACAAGCTGCCCCGTTTCCATCCGCTTGGGACCGTAAGTTGAATCTCCGATGGGAGCCCCTTCGCGTAACGCCACGTGTCCCTGCGGCAGCGGTCTGAAGTACAAGCGCTGCTGCCTGGCGGCCGAGAGCCGCGAGCGCGAGACGGCGCGCTTCGAGGACGCCGTCGGCAAACGCATCTCAACGTGGGCAGCGGCGCGGTTCCCGGATGATCTGAAGGCGGCCCTGGAGCGCTTCGGGGGTCCCGAGCCCGAGTTGGATGACCGCGACTTGGTGATCTTCGCCACCTGGTTCTGCTCGGATAGAGAGCTTGCCTGCGGAGACACCCCAGCAGCGCGCTACGCGGCTCGCAGCGACATCGATGCGCACGAGCGGGACGTGGCCACGCGGATCGCCGTTGCGTGCCTGAGCCTGCAGCGCGTGCGTGGCGTGGAGGCAGGCCGCTGGATCGAGCTCGAGGACGTGATCAGCGGAGCAGTGGTGCGTGTGCGCAGCGGCGATGTCTCGCGTGAGGCGACACGTTGGGACATCCTGCTCTGTCGCGTGATGGAGGATGACTGGATCCCTTCGCTGTGGGGTCCCGCGCTGTTCTACAAGCCCGACGAGGAGCCTGAGCTGCTCGCCGAGCTTGAGCGCCTCGCAGGCACGCACCGGATCCCCGCCGGCAGTGATCGTGTGTTCCGCGCGGCCGCGCTTGAGCTGATGCGCTTCGTGCCCGCTGGCCGTCTTGTCGAGCCGAGCTTCTTCACCGCGGAGGGCGACCCGCTCGTCGACGGCCGAGCGAGCTGGCGGATCACCGACGCAACGGCTGCCCTCGAGCTGCTGGACGACCCACCGGAGCTGGCATGGGTGGGTGAGAGCGAAGACGGATCGGGGGAGACGATTCAGTGGACCGTGCCCCGCGAGCAACTGCGCATGTCAGATACGCCGCTGCCACCGGGGGCGCTGCGCTTTGAGAGCAGCCTCACCGAGCTACCCGGGCGAGTATGCCTGGCGACGTTCGAGCTGACCGACGAGGAGCTGCGGTGCACAGCGGTCTCCCAGGCGAGGCTCGACGCGGCAATCGAGCTTGTCGAGCGGCGCCTCGGGACGCTCGCCGAGCTGTACGAGCGAAACGTCCTGCCGCTCGAACCGGACCTCTCCTCACGCCGGGCGTGACCGTGCGCCCTGTCGACGCGAGCCACCGCCCGGACTGTCGGCGGCGGAAGCCGCCGACCTCGAGTGCCAGCTCCTCAACGACCACTACCGCCGCTGGCTGGACGAGCCACTCAAGTTGCTCGGAGGCCACACGCCGCGCGAGGCCGCGCGCAATGGGCGGCGCGGCGAGCTCGAGCTGCTGCTGCGCGGAATCGAGAACCGCGCCGAGCGCTCCCGCCGGGATGGCGCTCCCTGGCCCGACGTCAGCTGGCTGCGAGACGAGCTTGGGCTGAACGCTGGCCAGCTCGCTGCGTAGCGGGCCACAGATGCGTCTCGTGTGGTGAGTGCGCCAGGCGATGTGGGCTTCGGTCGGTGAAGGTTGGAGAATCAGGTGATGCTTGCTGAGACAGAGTTCGATGAGGCCATCGCCGCCGAGGAGACGAGACTCGCCGAGCTCGGCCGATTGATCGACGCCGCGCGCACGCACCTCGCGGAACTGCGCACGGCGCGCGATACCGCAGCCGAGCGGACCATCGATGATGGGGCGATCTGGTCGCCGGAGCGCAAGGTGGCACTGTTCGCGAGTCTCTTCCGAGGACGCGAGGATGTGTTCCCGCGGCGCTGGGAGAAACCCGGGAGGGGTCGCAGCGGATGGGCGCCCCGCTGCTCGAACGAGTGGGTCTCCGGAGTGTGTGCCAAGCCGCGCGTGAGATGTGGAGAGTGCTCGCACCAGGCGTTCGTCGCGCCGGTGCAGGCGGAGCTGCTCGCGCATCTGCAGGGCCGGCAGGTGATGGGCGTCTACCCGCTGCTGGCAGATGACACGTGCCGGCTGCTCGCGATCGACCTCGACGGCGGCTCGTGGCGTACCGATGTCGCGGCGCTGCGCGAGGCGTGCGGCGAGCTGGACGTGCTCCCGGCGGTCGAGCGCTCGCGCTCGGGGGATGGCGCGCACATCTGGTTCTTCTTCAGCGCCCCGGTTCCGGCCGCTCTGGCCCGGCGCTTCGGGCTGATGCTGCTGACGGACGCGATGGGGCGCTGCTCGACGCTCGGCATGGCCTCCTACGACCGTCTATTCCCGAGCCAGGACACGCTCCCAAAGGGCGGCTTCGGGAACTTGATCGCGCTGCCCCTGCAATACGAGGCTCGTCGTCATGGCAACTCGCTGTTCCTCGACGAGCAGCTCGAGCCCCACGAGGATCAGTGGTCTTACCTGGAGGCGCTGCCGCGCATCGAGCCCAGCCGCCTGGAGGACCTGGTTGAGCAGGCTGACGCCGCCGGTCAGGTTCTGGGCGTTGCCGGAGAGTCGATCGACAGCGAGGCGCCGTGGCGTCCGGCCCGGTCGCTCTCCAGCAGGCTCGTCGCGGCGGCGATGCCGGACGTCCTCAGTGCGACGCTCGCGCAACGCTTGTACGTGCGCAGCGAGGGATTGCCCGCCGCTCTGCTAGACGCGATGCGCAGACTCGCGACGTTCTCCAACCCCCTGTTCCTGGAACGCCAGCGGCTGCGGCTCTCCACGGCGCGCACACCGCGCGTGATCGCCTGCTTCGAGCAGCAGGGCCAGTTCCTCGTGCTTCCCCGCGGCAGCCTGTCACCGCTGGAAGAGCTGCTCGACGGGCTCGGTGTACGGCTGGATCTGGCCGACGAGCGCACCGATGGGATCGAGCTCGATACCCGGTTCACGGGCGAGCTGACCGACACCCAGACCGAGGCCGCGCAGGAGATGCTCGCGCACGAGCTGGGAGTGCTGTGCGCGCCTCCGGGGATCGGCAAGACCGTGATCGCGGCGCACCTGATCGCCGCTCGCGGCCGCTCGACGCTCGTGGTGGTGCATAGCAAGCCGCTGCTCGAGCAGTGGATCCAGCGGCTGACCCAGTTCCTTGACCTCAATACGAAGCAGATCGGGATCATCGGCGCGGGCAGGAACAAACCAAAAGGCCGTCTGGACGTCGCGACCGTGCAGAGTCTGGCACGCCGGGAGCACCTGCAGGAGCTGCTGGCCGATTACGGGCACGTCGTGGTTGACGAGTGCCACCACGTCCCGGCGGTCACGACCGAGCGGGTGCTGCAATCCGCGCCGGCGCGCTACGTGACCGGCCTTACCGCCACGCCCTACCGGCGTGATGGGCACCATCCGATCATCGCGATGCAGTGCGGCCCCATACGCCACGAGATCGACCAGCACACGGCCCGCTCGGGAGAGAAGCTCAGCCTGCGAATCGTCCGCCGCGAGACGACCTTCTACCCGGCGGTGCTCCCGACCGATGCCGGCATCCAGGAGATCTACGGTGCGCTCGCCACAGACGAGCGGCGCACCGAGCTGATCGCCCGGGACACGATCCAGCTGACCGTCGAAGGACGCTCGCCGATCGTTCTCACCGAGCGGCGCGAGCACCTGCAGCAGCTTGCCGATCGCCTACGCGACCGCATCCCGGCGCTGATCGAACTGCACGGCGACATGCGCCCCCGCGCACGGCGGGCCGCGATCGAGCAGCTCACCACCACGAGCGCGGACACGGCGCGCGTGGTGCTCGCCACCGGCCGCTACATCGGCGAGGGCTTTGACGACTCGCGCCTCGACACCCTCCTGCTCGCGATGCCGATCGCGTGGAAGGGAACCGTCGTGCAATACGCCGGACGCCTGCACCGCCCGCACCCCGGCAAGCACGACGCGCTCGTCTACGACTACGTTGACACCGAGCTGCCAGTGCTGCGTCGCATGTTCGCCAAGCGCCTGAAGACCTACCACGTCCTCGGATACACACTCACCGAGATGGAGGCCATCATCCCTTAGGGCTTGTAGATCAATAACATTGCAGGATTCGTGTCACGTGTGTGGAACAGTGAGGCGTGATCTATGAGGATGCGATTGGCGAGCGGTTCAGGGCGCTGGCGGGTGAGCTGAATGAGCGTCAGCGTCGCCTGTTTGTGGCGGCCGAGGCGCGGGCGGTGGGACGGGGCGGTGTCGCGGTGGTCGCGCGGCAGACCGGGGTGAGCGTGCCGACGATTCGCAAGGGGATCGCGGAACTGGAGTCCGGTGAGCACTTGGAGCGTGGGCGTGTCAGGCGGCGGGGTGGTGGCCGCAAGGCACTGACCGAGGTTGACCAGACGTTGGCTGGTGATCTCGAGCGGCTGGTGGAGGAGAGCTCGCGTGGTGATCCGGAGTCGCTTTTGCGGTGGACCTCCAAGAGTGTGCGTCATCTGGCCGACGGGCTGTGTGAGATGGGGCACGAGGTTCACTTCACCTCCGTGGCGACGCTCCTGCGCTGTCTCGGGTACAGCCTGCAAGCGAACGTCAAGACCAGAGAGGGTCGCCAGCACCCCGACCGCGATCTGCAGTTCCGTCACATCAACCAGGCCGCGAAGGCGGCCGTGGCTGCCGGTTGGCCTGTGATCAGCGTGGACACGAAGAAGAAGGAGCTCATCGGAGACTTCAAGAACGCAGGGCGTGAGTGGCATCTGAAGGGCAAGCCCGAGCTGGTGCGCATGCACGACTTCAAGGACAAGCAGCTGGGCAAGGCGATCCCTTACGGCGTCTATGACCTGCGCCTGGACGAGGGCTACGTCAACGTCGGCATCGACCACGACACCGCCCAGTTCGCCGCGAACTCGATCCGCAGCTGGTGGGAGCACCTCGGAGCCGAGCGCTACCCGCACGCCACGCGGCTGCAGATCACCGCCGACTGTGGCGGCTCCAACGGCAACCGCACGAAGCTATGGAAGCTCGAGCTGGGAAAACTCGCAGACGAGACCGGCCTTGAGCTCGCTGTCTGCCATTTCCCGCCCGGCACCAGCAAGTGGAATCGAATCGAGCACCGCCTGTTCAGCTTCATCACCATGAACTGGCGCGGCAAGCCGCTCACCTCCTTGGAGACGATCATCAACCTGATCGGCGCGACCACGACCAGCAGCGGGCTCGAGGTCTACGCCCGCCTCGATCAGGGCACCTACCCCGACAAGATCCGCGTCACAGACGCCGAACTGCAAGCCGTCAACATTCACGGTGAAGACTTCCATCCCGAGTGGAACTACACGATCACGCCACGCGGGTGAGGACCACATCTATCGGTAAGCCGTGATGAAATGTTATTTATCTACAGGCCCTTAAGCCATTCACCTACGCCCGGATCCCACGTCCCGGATGTCAGTTCGTTCTTGAGAATAGGGTCGAGGAACGTTGCGGCCGTCGCGTGCCCGATGCGGAAGTCTTCGTCAGCCGGGACGTTCGTAACGAGCCTGCGCCAACCTGGGCCCCAATCGCCGGGCGGGGGTGGCACGGCGTGGGGCACCGGATGGGTGCCGCGCCGCTGGAAGATATCCCCGATCGCGCGTATGAGTCGGTCGGCGTCGATCGTGGTGGTATGGGCGATCACGACGATGTTGACGAGGTCCTTGACTCGCGAGCTGGGCATGTCTGCCGCATAGGTCCGGGTGTAGGCGTGGAGCTTCTCGGCGACGTGCTGCTCGATCGCGACCGCGGGAATGCGGACAGGCGCTATGTCCGCGAAGTCCAGCAGGTGGGAGGAGACGATGGTCTCTGGCTCGAGCACGGGCTTTGTAGCGAACCCGATGTCGATGGCTACGCGCTCGAACTCGCGTCCGGCGAGTGTCGCGGCAACTGCCCAGCGCTGACCGCCTCCCGGAAGGTCGTCATCCACCTGCGACCGTTCGAGAGCAAACTCGAAGCGGTCGTCGAGCGTTACGGCCGCGGCGTCCAGGAGCAACCCGACCGCCTCGTCCTCGCCGATCGCCCAGTTGACGTCGATGTCCTTGGTTGTGCGAGCCTGAGCACCGAGCCGCAGCTCGAGCGCGAACCCTCCCTTAAGCACCCAGGCATGTGGCGCCACAAGATGCAGGCGCGCGAGCAGGCGCTCGAACACTACGCGCTTGCGGAGTCGCGCCAAGCCGACTCCATCGTGCTGCGCCGCCTTGAGCCGGGTCTCGAGTGCTGTGCGGAACGCCGCGGACGTGCGGTACTTCACGTCGCGTCCTGGTCGATAGCGCCGTCGAGCCGCGAGCGCCACTTCGCCGGCAGTTCCGCCTCCAGCCGCGGGCGTGTCGTGAGGCCACGCCGGATGGCTTGACGGACGGCGAGGTCGGTCTGCTCCGTCCATCCACCGCTGCGCAGCAGATCGGCCACGGTGCGCTCGACGCTGCTCACCGGGATACCGAGCACAAGGCGTCGAGCTCGGCGGTCGATCAACCGGTCGGTGAAATGGATGTGCACACCGGGCGGGGTGCGCAGCCCTCGCTTTGCACGTGGCAGGGTGATGTGGACCTCGTTGACGATCAAGTCGGTGAGATCGAGGAGCTCCAGCGCGCTCTCGTGGGAGACCACGCCGTCGGCGCGCGCGAGCGCAAGCCATCCGGCGATCACGTGACCGTGCGGCGACGTTGGAAACCGTCGCATTCGATAGACGCCATGCCCGACGCGCTCCAGCGCGTCGCCCTCGGTGGCGTGGTAAGACAGCGTGGAGCGTGGAATGCCGGCGGCCACGGCCTGGTGCGCGGCGAGGAACCCGCCTTGGGACTCGGCGATCTCGTACAGCCGGTCCATCACCGAACTGTCACTAGAATCTACTGGTTCTCCGGACATATCCGTGACAATAGCACCGCTCCTGGATTCCAGGATTCTTCGATGCGATGGGCAGCCATGAGTAGGTGTTTCAGCCCGTCCTCGCCGGTCGCGACTTTCGGTGGATCTCCCGTCAGGACCTCCAAACGCTTAGGCCAGTGGACCCGCCCACTGGCCCAAACCCAGCCGAATTGGACCCAAATCAGCCAGTTTCCGAAGATCGGCCCGCGACCTGAACCATGCGGATTTGCAGGCAAAACCACCCTAACCCACCCAACCGCAGTCCTGATTCACACGCGAGAGGTCGCAGGTTCGAAACCCGCCGCGCCCATAGGCCTGACGGCCCCGTCGGGCGGACCTCGGGGCACCGTTCAGCCAGTCGCGTCGGCCGTGTGTGCCCGCGAACCGATCCCGACGACTGTCAGCCGCTCTGGTCTGCTGAAGATCACCGCCGAATGACAACCTTCTGGCGCGGCATCTACCGGCGCTAGCATTTGGCGCATGACGGCGAAGGAGAAGCTACGTGCGCGTGTCGAGGACCTGAGCGAGCAGGAGGCCGAGGCCACCCTCGATTTCATCGCCTCCCGTGGGGAGAGCTTCGCCGACTGGCTTGACGCTCGGCCCGAGGACGACGAGCCGCTGAGCGCCGAGGACCAAGCGGCACTCGCTGAGAGCGACGCCGACGTCGCCGCTGGACGTACCGTCTCCTCGACGTGAGACGGCTCACGGGCAGCGAACACTTCCGCCTGCGTGTCGGTGGCTGGCGCGTGATCTTCGACTACGACCGCGAGACGGAGACCGTGCTCGTCCGGCGCGTGCTTCCGCGCGGTCGGGCATACGAGCGGTAGGCAAGCGCCCCGCCCGTGGCTGGCGCGACCCGCCATACCGGGCGCCCGGACGCCCACGCAGCAACAATCCGCGGCGTGACCACTGCTATGAGCGTCCGACAGCTGTGGGCGACACTAGGCGGTCGGGATCGCGATCAGGCTGTTGTAGTTGGCCGACCCGTTGGCGACCGCCACAGTGCACTGAACGCTCAACACGGTGGGCGACGTCGTCGCGGTGATCACCGCCTGCAGCGCGGCTGGTACGGCGGCAAGCGCGGGTAGCGTCTTCATCGCGGCCTGGTTGACGGTGGTGGCGCCCGACTTGAGAAGACATTCGACACTGTCGCCAGCGCCCGTCTGTGAGAGCTCCGTCTTTGCCATGACGACGTATTTGCCCATCGGAACGGCCAGTTCGACGACGGTCGTGGGCGGGGCGCCGGTCGGGAGGGCAGTCAGGCCCTGAGTGGCAGACAGCGGCGCAATCGTCCCGTTGGTGCCATTCGTCCCGTTGGTGCCACTCGCTCCATTGGTCCCATTTTCGCCCTTGGCCCCATTGACCCCATTGGTACCGTCGATGCCGTTGGTGCCATTGGCACCGTTCGGTCCGTTCGCACCGTTGGCGCCATTGCTGCCCTTGGCTCCTTCGTTGCCGTTCGCACCGTTGGCGCCATTGCTGCCCTTGGCTCCTTCGTTGCCGTTCGCACCGTTGGCGCCATTGCTGCCCCTCGCCCCTTCGTTGCCATTTGCGCCGTTGGGCCCGTTGGCGCCGTTGATCCCGCTGGCACCAGGGGTCCCTGTCGCTCCGGTCGATCCAACGTTCCCCTTGGCGCCGACGGCACCCTGGGCCCGTCCGAACAACGCCCGCGTGCTCGCACTGAGATCTCTGGGTTCTACTGCGCCGCCCCTGATAGCCCTGCTGGTTACCGCGCCAGGGGCGATGTCGCCAGCTTGAATCAGACCGCTTGCGGCGACCGCAGATCCGCCGAGCACGATGAACAGCGCCGTGCCGGCGAGGACACTCGACGGAGTCAGCCGCCACCAGCGCTTCCGGTTTTCATGGGTTCTGGTTGCACGTTTGAGCATGAGTACCGCTCCTTTGGCTGACCGCCTGGCTGGAGCGGTGGTGGGCAGCGTGAGCGCGCTCTCGCTATTGGTGCCATCGACTGGTCGGCGGTGGCACGTGAGCGCCTTGCTACGTGCGGACAAAAGGCCTGCGGGGTGCCAACGAGCGGCTCGCGCGCGGGATACTGGTAGGCGATGTCGCAGCAGAACGTGGAAGTCGCGCGCCAGGCGTACGACGCCTACAACCGTGAGGGAATCAACGGAATCCTCGAATACCTCGATCCCGATGTCGAGTGGCGAAATCCGGCTGATGCGCCAATCGCCGGCCTCTTCGTCGGACATGCGGGCGTCGTTGAATGGCAACGCCTGACGGACGAAGTATGGGACGAGGTACACCTCGAGCCTGTGCGGATCAACGAGCTTCCAGACGGACGAGTCCTCGCAATCGTCCGTCTCCGGTTTCGCGCGAGGGCCCACGAGATCGACATGGAGGTCCCCTTTGCGCACCTGATCACCATCCGCGGCGGCAAGGCCACCGCGCTCAGCATGTACACCAGCGAGGCTGCAGCTCTCGAAGCCGCTGGGCTCGCCGAGTAAACGGACCCACCGCCTAACTCAGCCCAGCATCTGACCTGCTGCTCAGATCGTGGGCTCGGCAGACGCTCGCTTGCACGGGACGAAGCAGGCGTGATCTCGGATCCTGCCCCCTTACGCAAGTGCGCGATCATCAGGGCAGATCGGCGCTCTCCTCGGCGATGGCCTCGTTCAGCGCCTGGGCGAACGATCTGGGCAGGAAGTCGAACAACGCCATTCCCGACGGATCGGTGACGGTCGTGTCGGTGGAGAGCCCCTCGATCAACGGTCTCGCGACACCCGCGTCAACAGGTGTGATGAGTCCGATCCAATGCGAGGAGAGCCACGGCGTCAGCAGCGGTACCGGGATCCGTGGGCGGCGGCGCAGTCCAAGCGCGTCGGCCATCTCGTCGAGCATTCGCCCGTATGTGAGTATCTCCGCCGACCCGATCTGGATTTCGCGGGAGCGCGTCTGCGGAATTTGAGGAGCCTGGATGAGATAGCGCAACACGTCGCCGATACCGATCGCCTGGGTGGGTGTGGACAGCCACGCCGGTGCGAGCATCACGGGCAGGCGTTCGACCAGCGCGCGCAGCGTTCGGTAGCTCTCGGAGCCCGCGCCCACCACCATGCCGGCACGAAACCACGTCAACGGTGGTCCCTCATCGCGCAGGATCTCTCCGACGCGCAGACGCGAACGCAGATGCTGGGACGCGGGACGATCGCCGAGACCGCCGAGGTAGACGACCTGCTCAATGCCGGCGTCGAGCGCGAAGCGGGCAAAGTTGGCGGCTGCTTCGACGTCGCGCTTCTCGTAGTCGCCATCACCCCCGCGACCCATCGAGTGAACAAGGTAGTAGGCCGTCGTGTAAGCGTCACCGATGGCGCTCAGGGAGCCTGGGTCGAGCATGTCGGCGCGGTGTACGGTGACTTGCTCGAAGTTGACCCGCGTCGGGTCACGCACCACGCATCCCACAGACTCGCCGCGCACGTGCAGTGCGCGCACCAGCCGACTACCTACGTAACCAGAGGCTCCTGTGACGAGCGCGCGGGCCATACAGAACAAACGAGCATACGCCGCTCGACCGGCCCGGGCACGACATCAGAATACGCCCCGCTCCCGCATTCTCAGACGATCCGCTCCACGCGGTGCTCGACGGCGTGCTCGAGCTCGTCCAGGCGCCGCAGCCGGGGCGACTTCAACGTGCGGCCGGTGAGGAGGGTGGCCACGGCGCAGGCCAGGAAGCACGCCGCTCCGAGCGCGGTGTTCCAGTTCGCGGCGGCCAGGTCGAGTATGGAGCCGGTCGCGGGAACGACATGGCCGGCGACGGCGGAGATCCCGAAGAAGACGCACCCGAGCAGGTTGATCGAGGGCTCCCACCACCCGGGGCGCCCACGCGCTGGCAACCAGCCGTGCCGCACCGACGCCCGGTAGGCGATGGCGCCCGAGAGCAGGAAGCAGATCGAGCCGAGCGCGTCGGGCCGCCACACGAGCCTGTTGTACTCGGGGCTGGAGAGCGAGGTTTCCAGGGCGCGATAGGTGGTTGCGTTGAAGAACAGGGTGCCGGCGGACTGAATGGTTGCGGCCCACCAGCCCGCCCGTCCGGCGCCGGGTGAATGGCGGGCGGAGAACGCCAGGGACGTCTGCAGCGCCCCACCGGCGGTGAACAGGATGGAGCCGACGAAGAACGTCCAGGAGTCCGCGGTGTCCCCCACGAGACTGGCGAAGCCGGGAAACGGGCCGACGAGAAAGCACGCCGACCCGGTGGCGAAGAGGAGCGCCATCCGGCGCTCGCGACTCATGGCCGGCCTCTTGTGCACGCTCGCACGGAGGAATCATGCTGACAGCAACGCCGGAATATGCTCTCGGCTTGCCCGACTCGCAAGCCAGACACCTCGTAACCGTGTGGCGCGAGTCCCGGCGGCTGGGCGGCTCGGCGCGGCGGATGCTGCTGCGCGCGCGCTGGGCGCTCGAGGATCGTCGTCTGACGGCCGAGCAGCGGCGCTGCGAGCTCGGCCCGGCGCACGTGCGCTGGCGCGGGAACTCGGCGGGCGAGAACCGGCTGCGCTGGGACGGATGGGACTGGAGCAGCGGCGGCGAGGAGTGGAACGCATCGCTCGAGTGGAAGCGCGCGTTGATCGACGACGTGCTCGACCGGTGGATCCCGCGGGGGGGCGTGATCCTCGAGATCGGACCTGGCGGCGGGCGCTGGTCGGAGCCGCTGCTGGAGCGCGCGTCCCGGTTGGTCCTGGTGGACGTGAGCGAGCGCCCGCTGGAGCTCTGCCGCGAGCGCTTCGCGGGCGCGGGGGACGTCGAGCTCGCGCTCTCCACGGGCGCGGAGCTTCCCGGGCGTGGCCGACGGATCGGTTGACGCGGTGTGGTCGTTCGACGTGTTCGTGCACATCGCGCCGGTTGACCAGGCGAGCTACCTCGCCGAGATCGCCCGCGTGCTGAGAGCGGGCGGCGTGGCGGTCATCCACCACGCGGACGGACGCAATCGCGGCGTCCGTCCGTCTCGCCAGGGCTGGCGCTCACCGATGTCTCGCGGGCTGTTCGCTTCGCTGGCCAGCCGCAACGGCCTCGTGGTCGAGACCCAGATCGACTCCTGGGGCCCGGAAGGGCGCTATGACCTCAGCGCGTACGCGGACGTGATCACCGTGTGCAGGGCCGCCTGAGCTCACTCGGCTGCGGACAGCGCCGAGAGCGCGCCCGCGCGCGAGTGATGCAGCCCGATCAGGCGGTCGATGCCGGCGATCTCGAAGATCCGCTGCACCCGCTGGTTCTCGTCCGCGCAGACCACCGCCAGCGAGCCCTCGCCGAGCTCGTGCAATCTCAGAACGGCGCCCACGAGCACGCCGATGGCTGTGGAGTCGATGAAGCTCACGGGCGACAGGTCGAGCACCAGTCGCCGCCCGCCCGCGTCGATGCAGTCGTCGATGCACCGCCTGAGCTGGGGGCTGGCCGCGTGGTCGATCTCGCCGCCGGCGACGAGCACGGCGACATCGTCGCCGAAGCCCACACCCTCGAGCGTCGTGTCGTCGCTGATGTAGAAAAAGCTCATGCGCTCCTGCTGATGCCACGTGACCAGACAGCCGGCTCCGGATCCTCGCGCGCGGCGCTCCGCCGGGCGCTCCAGGCTCAGGCTAACTCAATGCTAGGAGCCTTCAGGTCCGATCGCGGGCGTGCTCCCGGACATTCGTTCTAGGCTGGGCGGGTGCAGTACGCGAATCTGGGAGCAACGGGCGTGCGCGTGTCGCGGGTGTGCCTGGGGATGATGAGCTTCGGCAACGACAGCGATCGCGCGTGGGCGCTCGATGAGGACGCCGCCGAGCCGATCGTACGGGCGGCCGTCGAGGGCGGCGTCACGTTCTTCGACACGGCGGACACCTACTCGAACGGCGCCAGCGAGGTGGCCACGGGGCGCCTGCTCGGGAAGCTCCTCACGCGCGAGGAGATGGTGGTGGCGACCAAGGTGTTCATGCCCATGACCCCCGGGGAGAACGGCGGCGGACTCTCGCGCAAGCACATCCTGGCCGCGATCGACGCGTCGCTGGAGCGCCTGGGGATGGACTACGTGGACCTCTACCAGATCCACCGCTGGGACCCGCGAACCCCGATCGAGGAGACGATGCAGGCGCTGCACGACGTGGTGCGGGCGGGCAAGGCGCGGTACATCGGCGCGAGCAGCATGTTCGCCTGGCAGTTCGCCAAGGCCCAGCACACGGCGGAGCGAGCCGGGCTGACGCGGTTCGTGTCAATGCAGAACCACTACAACCTGATCTACCGCGAGGAGGAGCGGGAGATGATCCCGCAGTGCCTCGACCAGGGCGTGGGCGTGATTCCGTGGAGCCCGCTCGCGCGGGGCGTGCTCGCCGGCAACCGCACGCGCACGGGCGAGCGGCTGACCACCCGCGCGGACAGCGACCCGTTCGTCGACTACCTGTACGAGCAGCCCACCGACTTCGACGTCGTCGAACGCGTGGCCGAGCTCGCGGGTGGGCGCGGAGTGCCACCCGCGCAGGTGGCGCTCGCCTGGCTGCTGCACAAGCCGGGCGTGACCGCGCCGATCGTGGGGGCGACGAAGCTGGGGCACATCGAGGACGCGCTCGCCGCCGAGCAGCTCTCGCTCAGCGAGCAGGAGATCGCGCGTCTGGAGGAGCCGTACGTGCCCCACCCGGTCCTGGGACACGGCTGACGCTCACGCCGGAGGACCCGCGGGCCCGGAGCCCACGCCCGACGCCCGACGCCCGACGGGGCGTAGCGACGATCGTTATACAGAACGTAACGACGAGACAACACTTCGGCCCCTCCACCAGCGGGCCACACCCGCCCGCCGGCGCGGCGAGTACAGCGAGTGCGGGCGAGCGCTCTCTGCCTAGCCCAGCGTCGGGGGCCCCGCGGCCCGCGGTCCCGTCCAGGGTCCGCCGCCGGCGCGAGCTCCCAGCCGCACGGGCAGCGTCTTGAGCTGGTTGATGAACAGCGATTCGACGTATTTAGGCCCACCCGCCCCACCCTCCCCATCGGCCCCGCCGTCGAGCTCGATATGGGGGTAGCGGGCGAGGGTCTCCTCGAGCATGACCTTGAGCTCCAGGCGGGCGAGGGCGGTGCCGAGGCAGAAGTGGCGTCCGCCGGCGCCGAAGGCCTGGTGCTCGCACTCGCGACGGACGTCGAAGCGGTCGGGATCCTCGAAGCGGGTCTCGTCGCGGTTGGATGAGACGTACCACATGACGACCTTGTCTCCCTCGCGGATGTGCTGCCCGTGGAGCTCGGTGTCGCGGGTGGCGGTCCGGCGGAAGTGGGCGAACGCGGGGAACATCCGCAGGGACTCCTCGACCGCACTGGGGATCAATGATGGGTCATCGATCAGGATCTGCATCTGCTGGCGGTCTTCCATGAGCGCGCGCATGCCGCTGCAGTAGGTGGCCTTGGTGGAGTCGTTGCCGGCGGCGACGAGCAGGAAGAAGCCCATGACGATCTCGTGTTCCTCGAGTTTCTGCCCATCGACCTCGGAGTGGACGAGCACGCTGGTCAAATCCTCGGTGGGGTTCTCGCGACGGGCGGCGATGAGCTTGCGGCAGCGCTCGAAGATCTCGGGGAGGTCTTTCTCCAGGGCCCCCTCGAAGCCGTGGGGATTGATGTCGGGGTCGGCGGCGCCGAGGGTCGAGTTCATCAGCCGTGCCCAGATGGCGTCGTCCTCCTCGGGGATGCCCATGAAGCTGCCGATCACGCGGGAGACGATCGGCTGGGCGACGTCGGTGACGAGGTCGCAGTCCTGGCGGCCCTGGAGACGGTCGAGCACCCTGGTGACGATCCCGCGGATGGCATCCTCGTGGGCGGCGATCCGCCTGGGGGTGAAGCCGGCCTGGAAGAGGGCCTTCAGGCGGTCGTGCTTGGGGGGGTCCATGCCGATGAACATGGCGCGGGCGAGCTCGATGGGAAAGCCGGCGGCGGCGGCGAGCACCCCGCCGAGTTCCGAGGAGTAGGTCTGCCAGTCGCGGCTGACGGTGTGGATGTCCTCGGCGGTGGTGACCGACCAGAAGCCAGCCTCCTCGGGAAACAGTTCGAAGCTGTCGGTCCAGTGGATGGGGCACTGGCTGCGCATCTCCTTGAACGCCTCGTGCGGCGGCCCGTCCTTCCAGAGCCCTTCCTCCGTCAGTTCCAGCGCCTCGATGTCGCGTCCAATGGTCGCCATTGCGAACCTCCACTGCTAGCCGCCCGGATGGTGCCCCGATGATACTGGCTGGCTGGCCAGTTTGGGGGTCGGGGCGCAAGATTCAGACGAGCTGGCGCTGCGGGCCGGCGGGCAGGGAGTTTGCAGAGCTGGTTCGGCGGGTCGCCAGGTGGTAGTACTAGACCATGCCTCGCGCGATCTGGACGGGCACGATCGGCTTCGGGATGGTGACGGTCCCGGTGAAGCTGTACAGCGCGGTGGACCGCAAGACGGTGCGCTTCCACCAGCTCTCGGGCAAGAGCGGCGTGCGTGTGGCGCAGAAGCGGGTGGACCCCAGCAGCGGCGAGGAGGTCCCCTACGAGGACGTGGTCAAAGGCTATGAGCTGGCGCCCGACCGGTACGTGGTGATCGAGCCAAGCGAGCTGGACGGACTGCAGCCGAAGAAGACGAAGACGATCGAGATAGAGGAGTTCGTAGATCTGTCCCAGATCGATCCCGTGTACTACGACCACCCGTATTACCTGGCGCCGGGGGCCGGGGGGGCGAAGCCCTACCGGCTGCTGCTGGAAGCGATGCGGGAGACGGGCAAGGTGGCGATCGCGCGTGTGGTGATCCGCTCCAAGGAGCAGCTCGTGGCGGTCCGCCCGATGGGCGACGCGCTGGGCATGGCGACGATGCTGTTCGCCGACGAAGTGCTCTCGCCGGCGCGCCTGGACGAGGTGGCGGAGGCGAGCGAGGTGAAGACGACCAAGCGCGAGCTGGACGTGGCGAAGCAGTTGGTGGAGTCGCTGGCGGAGGACTTCGACGCAGACGCCTTCCACGACACCTATCGCGAAGAGGTGCTCGGGCTGATCGAGCGCAAGGCCCAGGGCAAGGCGATCGCGGTGCAGCCGCCGCCGGAGGAGGCGGCGCAGCCGGCGCCCGATCTGATGAGCGCCCTGAAGGCGAGCCTGGAGGCGGTGCGGGCGCGTGAGGGCGAAGCCGGCGGCGCGAAGCCCGGCAAGCGGGCCGCCAAGAAGCCAGCGGCCAGGAAGGGCGCCGCCGCAACGAAACCTGTGGCGAAATCCGCAGCGAAGAAGCCGGCCACCAAGCGGTAAGTGTGGAGCCCGGCCGCGCGCCGCGTTCGCCCTTGGCTATGCGAGGACAGCCGCGAGCAAGTTCACGATTTGCTCGTCCGGTCGGATTTCGTAGTACAGAACGACCGGTGGAGCACCCAGCGCTCCGCGAGTCTGGTAAACCCAGGTCTCGTCAGAGACTTGGACAGCGTTGAGATTCGGGATCGCCTCGAACAAACGCTCGACGACCGCGAACACGTCTCCGAGACGCGAATGTTCCGCTTCGAGCTGCTCCTGATCTTCGAGAAAGCGATCATGCTTCTCGACCGTCCAGCCTCTACTGCCGTTGCCATTTGCTGCCGACAAGCCATCCCCGCTCGCGCGCTACCCGAATAGCTGCTGAAACGTTGTCGTCTGCCGGAGGATGCTCCGCTAGGAACGCCGCCTCGTATGGGATCGCCTCGTTTTCGTCGACCATCTGGTAGCCAGGGTGGTCGTGGGAAGCCTCGGAGATCTCGTTCGCCGAGCCACGCTCAACCCGAGCGATCCACGCATCGACGATGGCTGTCTGCTCGCTGCTGATGCCTACCGCCTGTGGGTCGGCGGGCCTCACACGCGTGGGAATCAGGCGGTCTGCTCCATAGCCACGACCCTTGACGGGTCTTGCTCGCCCCGCACTCTTGAGCATCTGCCTGGAGGCCTCGAGCTTCGGGGGATATGGCCCGTACTCCCACTTCTGATATTCGGCACCTGTGATCGGCGCACCAAGCTCCCTGTAGGCCTCAAGGTCGCTGTAGAACAGGACCTTGGCTAGCTTGACGCTTCCGAAGTTCTTGTCGTCCTGTGTGCGCTCGGCGATGTAAAGGACCAGCTCATCGAAGCGCTTGGCATTGAACGTTTGCAGACCATCACCTATCCCGATGGGGGGTCATCTGGAAGGTAAGCATAAGGCCGGACGGTTTGGCTCGTTGCAATCCGCACTTCATGGGGCATGCAACTGACACATCGCCGTCGAGAACGGAGTGGGTCAGACTGCCCACTAGCGTGAAGGATGACAGCAAGCAGGCCGCCCGATTGAAGCGCTACGGCGCCAAACGCGACTTTGCGATGACGCGTGAGCCCGCCGCCGCGCCCACCGAGCCCGCTGCGGGAGCCGGCGCCGCGGGCGGTACGCCGCGGTTCGTGATCCACGAGCACAGCGCGAGGCGCCTGCACTGGGACCTGCGCCTGGAGCACGAGGGCGCACTGGCGTCGTGGGCGCTGCCGAAGGGACTGCCGCTGGCGCCGGGGGAGAACCACTTCGCGGCGGCGACCGAGGATCACCCGCTGGCCTACCTGGACTTCCACGGCGAGATCCCGGCCGGGCAGTACGGGGCGGGGACGATGACGGTGTGGGACACGGGCACGTACGAGTGCCTGAAGTGGGAGCCCCGCAAGGTGGAGGTGGCGCTGCACGGCGAGCGGGTGGACGCGCGGTACGCGCTGTTCGCGATCGAGCAGGGGGAGGCGCCGAAGGACTGGATGATCCACCGCATGGACCCGCCCGCGGACCCGGCGCGGGAGCGCATGCCCGACCACGTGGTGCCGATGCTGGCGCGGGCGGGGGGGCTGCCGGGCGAGGAGGAGGGCTGGGCGTATGAGATCAAGTGGGACGGGGTCCGGGCGATCGCGTACTCGCGCCCGGGAGAGCTGCGCCTGGAGAGCCGCAACCTGAACGACATCACACAAAGTTATCCCGAGCTCGGGCGGCTGAACCGCGCGCTGAGCTCGCACAGCGCGGTGCTGGACGGCGAGATCGTGGCGTTCGACGCCGAGGGGCGCCCGAGCTTCGCGGCCCTGCAGCGGCGCATGCACGTGGCCGGCGGGACGCAGGCCAGGCGGTTGATGAAGGACACGCCGGTGACGTACGTGATCTTCGACCTGCTGTGGCTGGACGGACACTCGACGATGGGGTTGACGTACACGGAGCGCCGCGAGCTGCTCGGCGAGTTGCGCCTGACGGGCGCGAGCTGGCAGACCCCCGAGCACGTGGTTGCCGTCCCCGGCCGGGGACGAAAAGGCGAAGGGGCGGCCCTGCTGGAGGCAGCCGTGGGACAGGGTCTGGAGGGCGTGGTGGCCAAGCGGCTCGACTCCACCTATCAGCCGGGCGTGCGTGCGCGGGGCTGGGTGAAGGTCAAGAGCACGGGACGCCAGGAGTTCGTGGTGGGCGGCTGGCTGCCGGGCAAGGGCAAGCGGACCGGGACGATCGGGGCGCTGCTCCTGGGCGTGCACGACGCGGATGGCGGACTGCGGTACGTGGGGCGGGTGGGCAGCGGCCTGAACGAGCGCGAGCTGGAGCGGCTGTCCGCGCTGCTGGGTGGGCTCGAGCGCGAGGACTCGCCGTTCACCGCCGGCGAGCGTCCGCCACGAGAGGCGATGTTCAGCGACCCGCGGCTGGTGGTGGAGGTGAAGTTCGCGCACTGGACCCAGGACGGGAGCCTGCGGGCGCCCGTGTACGTGGGCATGCGCAACCCGGTTGGCGCGGCCGAGGACAAGGACGCGGCGGAGGTCGTGCGGGAGGACGCGACGACGGGCTACCCCGTCGGGCGCTCAGCCAGGAGCACGCCGAAACCGGCCCGCGGTGTGCGAGCAGGCGGTGGGCAGGCGGGCGAGCGCTCTCCCCGCTCCCTAGCCGGGGACGAGGCCGCGGGCGATACGGCGGGGACGGCACGGGCGAGCGTGGACGGGCGCGAGCTGCGGCTGTCGAACCTGGAGAAGGTGCTGTACCCGAGCACGGGGCAGACCAAGGGCGGGCTGATCGACTACTACTCGCGCGTGGCCCCCGTGCTGCTAGCCCATCTGGCGGGCCGCCCGCTGACGGTGACGCGCTGGCCGGACGGCGTGGAGGCGAAGTCGTTCTTCCAGAAGCACGCGCCGGCCCACCGCCCGGAGTGGGTGCGCACGGTGACCGTCCCGGCGAGGGGCAAGCCGATCGACTACATCCTGGCGGAGGATCGGGCGACGGTTGTGTGGCTGGCGAACCTGGCGGCGATCGACCTGCACGTGCCGCTGGCCCGGGCCGAGGATCTGGAGCGCCCGACGGCGGTGGTGTTCGACCTCGACCCGGGGGCGCCGGCGGGGATCGTGGAGTGCTGCCGCGTGGCGACGCTGCTACGCGGCGTGTTCACGGGAGTGGGCCTCGAGAGCTTCGCCAAGACGTCCGGCTCGAAGGGCCTGCAGGTGTACATCCCGCTCAACCACGACGGCACCTCCTACGAGCAGACGAAGCCGTTCGCGAAGACGGTGGCGGAGCTGCTCGAGCAGGCCGAGCCGGAGCTGGTGATCTCGCGCATGACCCGCGCGCGGCGCACTGGCAAGGTGCTGATCGACTGGAGCCAGAACGACGCGAGGAAGACGACCGTGTGCGCGTACTCGCTGCGGGCCACCGAGCGCCCGACGGCGTCCACGCCGGTGGAGTGGGAGGAGGTCGAGGCGGCGCGCGACTCCGCCGACCCGGCGAGCCTGGTATTCGAGGCAGATCAGGTGCTTGCGCGCGTGGCCGACAAAGGCGACCTGTTCGGGCCGGTGCTGTCGCTGGTGCAGGACTTGCCTGGCTAAAGTCGTTAGTCCAACATGCCGAATCACGCGGACATGCTGGCGCCACCCGACATCATCGCCGCGTCCAAGCCCGGCACTGAAGAGATCGTTCTCACGATCGTTGGAGGCACGATGTTGAGCCTGGCGCTGACACGGCCACGGCTCAGGTGGATGGAACGCCTCACCGAGGCCTCCCCAGACGCCCGGCTGTGGGCAGAACGAGGTCTGACGGTGTTTGCCTTCGCTGTCGGAGGATACGCCTGGGTCACGCTGTTCATCACCCTGCACGGGCAGCTCGAAGCGGGGCCTGCTCGTCTGATTCGAGTCGCCGCCTACGTATTGATCGCATATGCAGGGCTGACGCACTTCGAGCCTTTCGTGAACGGGCGCACGAGGAGCCTCGTCGCGGCAATCCTTGCTTACGCGGGCTGGGCCTTCCTCGCGGCCGGGGTAGGCGCCGCGTTCGCGCTGGACATCCGTGCCCACTCGGCGAGCACTGGGTGGCCGATCCTGGGCCTGGTATCGGTGACCGCCGCCGGCTGCTTCCTGTTCTGGTGGCTCGTTCCCAAGTTCGAGGCAGCCGTTGACCGGCTCTTCCCCAAGTTCGAAGCCGCCATCGAACGCCGGTTCAAGGTTAACGCCGGGACGCCCGAGCTCCAGGAACCGGCCGCCAGTCTCGACTCCCAGGGCACTCAGAGCCAGACCTCGGCCTCGGTCAGGATCGTCGTCCTGTCGATCACGCTCCCGATCCTCACGCGCATCGCTCGTGACGCGTGGCGGAACAGGAGCGCAGGCGCAAGCCACTGACTCGCGGACGCCGCGCTCACGCCGCCGCCGCCCCTACTCGAACTCCGGCGCGCTCCACCCCGGCATCACGTCGGGCAGCCCGTCGCTGACACGATCGGGGAACACAGCCGCACGCTTCTCGAGGAACGCGGTGATGCCCTCGGCGGCGTCGGCGGACTGGCCACGGGCGACCATGCCGCGCGAGTCGGCGCGGTGGGCGAGCATCGGGTGCTCGGCGCCGAGCATCCGCCACATGAGCTGCCGGGCGAGCGCGACGGACACGGGCGCGGTGTTCTCGGCGATCTCGCGTGCGAGCGAGCGGGCGGCGTCGAGCAGCTCCTCCTTGGGATGCAGGCTGCGCACGAGCCCGCCTTCGAGGGCCTCCTGTGCGGAGAACACGCGGCCGGTTGCCACCCACTCCATGGCGCGGCTGATGCCCACCACGCGCGACAGGAACCAGCTCGAGCACGCCTCGGGGATGATGCCGCGGCGCGCGAACACGAAGCCCATGCGCGCGTCATCGGCGGCGAGACGGATGTCCATGGGCAGCGTCATGGTGGCGCCCACGCCGACGGCGGGACCGTTGATGGCGGCGATCACCGGCTTGGTCGATGCGAAGATGCGGAGCGTCAGTTCGCCGCCGTTGTCGCGTGCCGGGCCTTGGATCTCGCGCTTGGTGTAGTCGAACGTGTCGCCGCCGCTGGCGAGGTCCGCCCCGGCGCAGAAGCCGCGGCCGGCGCCCGTGACGATCACCGCGCGTACGTCGTCGTCGGCGTCGGCGCGGTCGAGGGCCGCCCGCATCTCCATGCCCATCTGCGCCGTCCATGCGTTCAGCCGCTCGGGGCGGTTGAGCGTGATCGTGAGGATCCCGTCGGCCGCCTCGACGGAGATCTGCTCGGGCGGGTCGCTGCTCACGGCGCAGATCCTTGCAGGTCGCGCCCGCCCAGTTGCCGCCCGTAGGGCCCGCGTCCGGTGAGGCACACGGCGCCGCACCGCGCGGCGAGGGCGAGCGCATCCTGGAGCTCGAGGCCGGCGCCGAGGCCGTAGGTGAGCCCCGCCGCGAACGAGTCGCCGCAGCCGTAGGAGTCGACCGGGTCCCCGGGCGGCTCGACGGCGGCCCATCTGCCGGTGTCGCCGGCGCGCGTCCGGTAGCTGCCGCCGTGCCCGCCCTCGGTGAACACGACCACGGCGGCTTCATCGTGAACACGTGCGAGCTCGCCGCGCTCGACCTGGTCATCGGCGCTGAGCACCAGTGCGTCGAGCGCCACGCCATGGCCGAGGGCATGGCGGGCGCGCGGGCTCGCCACCAGCACCCGCGTGCGCTCCCGCGTGGCGAGCAGCGCAGCCTGATCGCCGGCGGTGAAGTACACGGCGTCGCTGCCCGCCAGCGCGTCCCACGCCAGCTCCTTGTGGTCTGCCCGCGGCTCGAGGCGCTGCCCGAAGGTGGTGATGGTGCGCTCGCGCCGGTCGTCCACGAGCGTGACCGCCCTGCGCGTGGGGGCCTCGAGGAAGCTCGCCCGCACCTCCACGCCCAGCTCGTTCAGCCGGGGCACCGTCTGTCAACCGTAGCTGTCCTCGCCGAGGGCGGTGAGCAGGACGGACTCGCCCGCGAGCCGTGCGAGCTGCACCGCCGCCACCGCGCCGCCACCGGCGGGCTCCTCGAACGGCTCGCTCGCGTGCACCACCTCGCCGGCTGCGGGTACGTGGGGGACGCGCGCGAACTGCACCCACTCGACGTGGCCCACCACCGCCACCTTCAGCCGCCCGCTGTGCACGGGCGCCAGCCTCTCACATGTAGGATGCGCCGCGCATGAGCGACCTGTTCGACGTGTCCGGCAAGACCGCGCTCGTGACGGGCGGCTCGCGCGGCATCGGCCTGATGATCGCGCGCGGCCTCGTGCAGGCGGGCGCGCGGGTGATCGTGTCCTCGCGCAAGCGCGCCGACGTGCAGGACGCCGCCGCGGAGCTGGCCGCGCTCGGTGACTGCCAGGCGATCCCTGCGGACATCTCAACCCAGGAGGGTGCCCAGGCGCTCGCGGCCGCGACGCGGGAGCGCTTCCCCTCGCTGAGCATCCTCGTCAACAACGCGGGCGCGGCGTGGGGTGCGCCGCTGGAGGAGTTCCCGGCGAGCGGCTGGCAGAAGGTGCTGAGCACGAACGTCGAGGGCATCTTCCACCTGACGGTCGCGCTGCTGCCGCAGCTTCGCGCGGCGGCCGACGCGGAGGACCCCGCGCGGGTGATCAACATCGGGTCGATCAACGGGCTGGAGCCGCCGTCGGTCGAGAACTACAGCTACAGCGCGAGCAAGGCCGCCGTGCACATGCTCACGCGCCACCTCGCCAAGCGCCTGGCCTCCGAGCACGTGACCGTCAACGCGATCGCCCCGGGGCCCTTCCAGAGCAAGATGATGTCCTACGCGCTCGACGATCCCGCCACGCGTGAAGCGATCGAAGGCGAGGTGCCGCTGGGGCGCATCGGGCGCCCCGACGATGTGGCCGGCCTGACGCTGTTCCTGGCCGCGCGGGCCGGCGCCTACCTGACGGGCACGATCATCCCGCTGGACGGCGGCATCACCGGCTGCAACTGATCAGGGGTCAGGGGGCCTTGGCGAGGTAGCCGTGGCCGGCCCTCACCCGGAAGTGCTTGTGGGTGACGAGGTTCGTCACGATCACGGTGTCGGTCGCGACGAAGATGAAGGTCCCGTTGCAGCGATCCTCCGTCAGCCAGACCGTCCCTGCCACGGCGCCGGCGGCGTAGTTGCCCTTGGTGGAGTACTTGCCGTGCCCTTCGGCCCACAGTTTGCGCACCGTGTGCTTTGCCGAGGTGTGGGTGGAGCTGGTGAGCGCCAGGTGGCTGCGTTCACGGTGGGTCGGGCAGACCGCGAAGTTCCCACCTCGGAGCGCTGCCACGACACGCCCGCTGGAACCCTGGGTGAGCTCGAACTCGCCGGCGTAGAAGGTCATCACCTGGCGTTCGTCGTGCGGGCCGACGGTGACGACCGTCACCTTGCCGTGTCTGGCGTCCACGATCGTCCCGAACGGCACCTGGGCGGTCCCTGTGAGCAGCACGAACTTCTTCGATCCCGGCAGCTCCACGCGCACCGTCCCCGACACCGCCGTCAGGTTCCCCGACACCCCCAGTTGCGGCGGGGGCACTCCTGGACCGGGCGGCACCGAGATCTCCGTCCCGAGCACCCCCGAGCCGGCGACCTGGTTGCCTGTGCCCCCACTACCTGTGCCCCCACTACCCGTCTGCGACGGCGGCTGTTGGGGCGGCGGGGGCGCGGACGTGTACGTATACGGGGGGCCACCGCTGGAGACGCCGTTCACGTCGCTGACCACCACTTCCTCCGAGCCGGGCGCATGTTCGGGCGTGACGGCGGTGAGTTCTGTTTCGGAGAGCACTTCCACCGAGCTCGCGGGCGCGCCGATGTCGACGGTCGCACCGGGCGTGAACCCGCTTCCCGTGACAATCACGGGCGTGCCGCCGGCGTGCGAGCCTTCCGCCGGGCTGACGCTCGCCACGGTGGGGGGCGGAACGGAGGTGTTCAGGAATGCCCACGCCGCGCCGGTGGTGGTTTTGTGGGCGGGAGCGCCGATCAACGCCGCCTGGCCGCCCGCGGACAGCGCCACGCCCGTGCCGAACCGTTCTCCCAAACCGGGTTCGAGCGCGGTGCTGCTCGCACCCTGCTGTTCCCAGTTGGAGCCCGGGCGGGTGAACAGCCACGCCGCTCCGACGTGACTTTCGCGTGGGGCACCGACGAGCGCCACCTCGCCGTCCGCCGAGAGCGCGACACCGTAGCCGAAGTGCGCTTCGTCGCTCTCGCCGGCGCCGGTCAGCTTCGCGCCCTGCGGTTCCCAGGTCGAGCCCGAGCGCGCGAACACCCACGCGGCGCCGGCGCCGGCAGCGTCATCGGGGGCGCCGATCAAGGCGATGTTCCCGAAGGCGGACAGAGCCACGCTGTTGCCGAAGAATCCTTTGCCGCTCTCGCCGGCGCCGGTGAGCTTCGCGCCCTGCTGTTCCCAGGTCGAGCCCGTGCGCGTGAACACCCACGCCGCCCCCACGCCGCTGTCGTCCCCGCGACCGCCGATCAGCGCGGTGTTCCCGAGCGCCGACAGGGCCACGCTGTAGCCGAAGCGACCTTCGCCGATCTCTTCCCCGCCGGTCAGCGCCGGGCCCTGCTGTTCCCATTTGGAGCCTGGGTGCACAAACACCCACGCCTCGCCACGGGTCGCGAGACTGCGCGAGCCGCCGACCAGCGCAGTGCTGCCGTCGGCGGACAGAGCCACGCTGCGGCCGAAGCGCCCGTCGCCGACCTCTTCTTCGCCGCCCACGAGTTCTTCCTGCTGTGTCCAGTTGGAACCCGACAGCGTGAACACCCATGCCGCGCCCCGGTCGGCGTGATCCGCAGGGCCCCCGATCAGCGCGGTCTTGCCGTCGGCGGACAGCGCCACGCTACGGCCGACGCCACATTCGCCCGCTTCGTTCACGCATTGTTCGGGGTCGTCACCTTCTTCCTTGATCACCAGCGGCGAGCCCTGCTGTTCCCAGGTCGATCCCGAGCGCGTGAATACCCACGCCATCCCGTCCGCGTAGGCGCCGCCGATCAACGCCGTTTCACCGTCGGCCGACAGCGACACGCTGTAGCCGAACTGAGTGCCTTCGCTTTCGGGTCCAGCTTCCACTCGCGTGCCTTCGATCAGCGGATCGATCCGCAGCGGGTAGCGCGCGCCGCGCGTGTCGACCCGCAGGAGGACGGTCCTGCCGGCGAGCGCGAAGGAGGTGTGCAGCGGCTTGCCACGGGCGTCGGTGGCGAGCAGGTCGCCGTAGCGGAGCGACCCCCCGCCGGCGCCCGCGAGGGCGACGCCTCGCCCGTTGCCCTCGAGAGACGCGCGGGCGCTTCCCGACAGCGTCATCGCGAGCGTCAGCGAACCGGCCGCATGTAGTGCCAGCGGGCGGGTGATCGTGAAGCCCTGCTCGAGGCCCAGCGGCCCGTTCGCGTACCACTCCCTCACGCCGGGTCGCGTGTAGAAGGCCCGGTTCCCGCGTACTTGCAGCGCCCCGTCACCGACCGCTGCCAGCGCGGTCCCGTATCCGGCCGCCCCCAAGCGCATCCCGACGTCAACGCCGCGTGAGCTGAGCAGCACGCCCGAGCGAGCGAAGCGCAGTGCCAGATGCTGAGCCGGATTCGTCCCCGCGAACCCGGATCCCGCTGGATGAATTCGGTACGCGGGGTCCGCGCCGCCGAGCGCCGCCGACACCGGACCCAGCGCCGCCGCCGGCAGGGCCAACGGCATCGCGTGGGCGGCGCCGGACGCATGCACCGGCACGATCGTCGAGGAGCGCTCGGCGCCCACCCGCGCGTACAGCCCCGTCGCGACCGCCACGGCCAGCAGGGCGCCCATTGTCAACACCAGCACCCGCCGAGACCCCATGCGGCCGGCCGCCGGCACGCGCCGCGGGGCGACGGTCCGCGCCCTCTCCATGCGAGGGGCGTCGATCAAGCAATCCGTTGCGATCTGCAAAGGCCCGCGGGACCCGGCCACACTACCCCCTGTACTGCTTCATATTCCGACGATCGGCCCAAAAGAGTACATCTATTCACAGGCAACGAGCCAGACGGGGCCAAGCTTTCGATCGCGTTATTCGCAGCGCCGGCCTCGGATGCGCGCCAGACCGGTCGCGTTGGGCTAGCATCGCCGCGCCAGGGGGACGATGCCTGATACCGAAGCGATGACATGAACGCCGCGAGCAGACAGCGGCGCAAGCTGGCGGCGCTGCTCGCCGTCGCGCTGCTGGCCGGGGGCGTCGGCGTGCTCGCCTATGCCACGAACCTGCTCAGGCGCAGCGAACTGCAGACGATCGACGCGCGCTATTCGATCCGCGGCTCGCGCAGGCCGCCATCGGACATCGTGTTCGTGCAGATCAGCCCGGCCGCCGAACAGGAACTGGAAGCGCACCACCTCGACGCCCGCTCGCCGCTGCCCCGAAAATACGACGCCCAGGTGATCGATCGACTGCGTCGCGCGGGCGCCAAGGCAATCGCGGTCGACCTGGAATTCACGCAGCGGACGAACGAAGAAGAAGACGACGATCTGATCGAAGCGGTCGGCCGCGCCCGCGGGAAAGTCGTGCTCGCAACCGTCCACGTGACGAGCGACGGGGGCACCAGCATCTTCGGCGGCGAACCCACGCTGCGCGAATTCGGGGCGAGGCCGGCGGAGGTGCGACTGACGCTCGACAGCGACGGCTCGGTGCGGCGCTTCGAACGCGAATACAACCATCTGGAGAGCTTCCCCGTGGTCGCCGCCGAAGTGATGAGCGCTCGCAGGATCCCCGCCTCGACCTTCGAACACGGCAGCCTGCCGATCGACTTCGCGGGGCCCGCCGAAACCATCACGTCGATCTCCTACGCCAAGGTGCTGCGCGGCGAATTTCCAGCCGACCTCTTTGAGGGCAAGCTGGCGATCGTCGGCGCCTCCTCGCCGATCCTCCACGACGACCACACCACGGCCACCGCCACGGCCGGTGAGGTCGAAATGCCGGGCGCCGAAATCTGGGCGAACGCGACTGCCACGCTGCTGGAAGGCGTGCCCCTCAGAGGCGTGCCCGGCTGGGTTGACGTGGCGGTGATCCTGACGCTGGGGATGGTCGTGCCGCTGGGCAGCCTGCGCCTGCACCGCTGGCGCTCGCTGCTCGACTCGCTGGCGCTCGCCGTGGTGTTCACGATCGCCGTGCAGGTGGCCTTCGACCGCGGCCGCATCGTCACCTTCGTGTATCCGCTGCTCGCGCTCACCCTCGGGACGCTGGGCACGCTCGCGGTGCTGTACATCGGCGAAACGATCGAGCGCGAGCGCGTGTATGCCCTGTTCTCGCGCTTCGTGCCCTCCGACGTCGTCAACCAGGTCGTGGCCAGCGCCGGCGAGAACCTGCGGCTGGGAGCCGTCGAACGCGACTGCACGGTGCTGTTCTCCGACCTGCGCGGGTTCACGAGCTTCTCGGAGAAGCTCCCCGCCGCCCACGTCATCGAGGTGGTCAACACCTATCTGAACGAGATGAGCGAGGCCATCCTGGGCGCGGGCGGCACGCTCATCGCCTACATGGGCGACGGCATCATGGCCGTGTTCGGAGCGCCGCTCGAGCAACCCGATCACGCCGACCGCGCCCTCGCCGCGGCAACCGAGATGATCGGCGGCCGCCTGGATGCGTTCAACGCGTGGATCGCCGAGCACGGCCACGACCACACGTTCGTGATGGGCGTGGGGCTCAACAGCGGCCCGGTGATGGCCGGCAACATCGGCTCCGAGCAGCGCGTCGAGTACACCGCCCTGGGCGACACCACCAACACCGCCTCGCGCCTGGAGGGCATGACCAAGGGCAGCGGACACATGCTGTTCGTCGCCGACTCCACGCGCGAACGGCTGCGCCATCCCCCCGACGATCTGGTGCTCGTCGGCGAGCTCGAGGTGCGCGGCCGTCTCGCCGCGGTGCCCGTGTGGACGATCGCCACCGAGCGCCAGGGGCCCGCCACGGACGGCCACGGCGACCCCGCCGAGGCCAGCGGCTCAGGGCACTAGCACGAGCTTGCGGTGCGCGCCCGCGCCCAGGCGGCGCCACGCCTTCTGCACCTGCTCGAGCCCCAGCGCGTTGACGTCCACGACGATCTGCCCGCTCGCGGCCGCGTGCGCCAGGCGCGCGTAAGCCTCGCCCTTCACCTGCGGCGGGGCCGCGAAGTTGGTGTGCCCCATCAGCACCAGCATCTTGCCGCGAATCGCCGCCGACGGGATCATCGCCTCCGCGCCGGCGCCCGCGCCCACCTGCACGATCCGCGCGCCGAAGCTCGCCGCACCCAAGGCGGCCACCAGCGGCTCGCCGAAGAGCGGGTCGAGCACCACATCGACGCGGCCGCCCGCCGCCTCGCTGAACGCCGCCGCCAGATCCGTGGACTCGCCGAGGCGCACGCTCGCGTCCGCCCCCAGCTCGAGGCAACGCTCGAGGCCCTCGGCGGAGCGCGCCGCCGCGACCACCCGCCCGGCGCCCAGCAGCTTCGCCGCCTGCACCGCGATCTGGCCAAGCACCCCGCTGGCGCCCAGCACGAGCACGTGCTCGCCGGGCTTCACCTCCGCCCGCCACGTCAACGACAGCCACGCCGCCAGGCCCGAGATGCCCAGCGCCACGCCCACGCCGTCCGCGACACCCTCCGGCACCGTGTAAGTCGAGGCCGGATCGATCAGCGCGCGCTCGGCCATCGAGCCGAACGGCACGATCGGCGCGTCGAAGTACACGCGCGTACCGTCCAGCACGCCCACGCCCTCCCTGCCCGCCACCGACGGCAGCGGTGGCTTGCCCGCGTAGAAGCGTCCTGCGCAGATCGCCACGTCCACCGGGTTGACCCCCGCCGCCAGCACCTCCACCACCGCCTGGCCGGGACCGGCGGACGGCTCCTCGAAGTCGCCCGCGCTCGGCACGCCGTACTCGCTCAGGACCGCCGCTCTCATCGCTTGATCGGGGCCCCATCGCTCGTCACGTCGGCCATCGTACGCCCCCGCGGCGGCCGGCTCGTGCCCGCGACGGTTGACATCGGCGATAATGGCCCGGGCATGAGGGGCGAGAGCTGTAAAACGTTGGGGCGCCGTCGTCGGACGCGGCGCGACCGGAGCTGAGCTCGCCTTGCGGGTACGTTTCTGCGGCGTGCGGGGCTCGACCCCGGCGCCCGGCATCGAGTTCGTGCGCTACGGAGGGCACACCTCCTGCCTCGCGCTCACCCACCGCGACGCGGCTGCGCCCACGCTGGTCCTCGACGCGGGCGCCGGGCTGCGGGGCGTCTCGCGCACGCTCGACGGCGTGCCGTTCGCCGGCACCATCCTGCTCACCCACCTGCATTGGGACCATGTGCTCGAGCTGCCCTTCTTCGCGGCCGGTGACCGCACCGACGCGAGCGTCGACGTGGTGTTGCCGCACCAGGATGGCGAGCAGGATGCGGTCACCGTGCTCGAGCGGGTGATGTCCCCGCCCTTCTTCCCCATCGAGCCAACGGTGCTGCGCGGGCGCTGGACGTTCGCCACGATCGCCGCCGGCGAGCATCGGATCGAGGGCTTCTCCGTGCTCGCCCGCGAGATCCCCCACAAGGGCGGTCGCACGTTCGGGTATCGCATCAGCGACGGGCACTCCACGCTTACCTACATGCCCGATCACTGCCCCACCATGCTCGGCCGCGGCGAGCACGGCTTCGGGGAGTACCACCCCACCGCGGTCGAGCTCGCCCGCGATGCCGACCTGCTCGTGCACGACGCCCAGCTGTTTCCCGAGGAGCTCGCCGCCGAAGCCGACTTCGGGCACTCCGTCGCCGACTACCCAGTGCAGCTCGCCGCGCGCGCCGGCGCGCGCGGCGTCGCCCTCTTCCACCATCGCTACACCCGCACGGACGACGAGCTCGACGGGCTCGCCCGCAGGCTCGGCGGCGTGAGCAGCGATCGGGTGGGGCCGCGGATCAGCGCCGACGGAGCGGACGGGCCGCTGATCATGGTCGCGGCCGAGGGCACGGTGCTGGATCTGTAGCCAGCAGTGGCGTCGAGAACGCCCGTCCCCGTGCTCTAGCGGGAAAGAGGGCGGTGCGCGTCGGGGAGGTCGTGCTCGCGCACAACGGCGTGCTGTTCCTCGTCCGCGCCTCCCCCTACTAGCCTACTCCGGTCCGCCAGGCGGGATACTTGGCCCGGCGATGCCCGAGGAGTTCACGACATCCGACCTGGTCGAGCTCGTGCTGCGTCTTGTCGAGGCCGCGAACCGGCGTGACTTCGCCGCTGTCGAGGCCTTCTACGCGCCCGATGTCGTCGTTCGAGGGGCACAGATCGGCACGTTCGAAGGCCGAGCGGCGGCGCGTGGCGTACTCGAAGACGTAATTGCGCCTTACGAGGAATTTCGCACCGAGACCGAGGAGGTCCTCGATCTTGGCTTCGGGGTGGCCTTCGCTGTGGTCATCGCGAGAGGCCGTGTACGCGGCGGCACCGCAGAGGTCCGGTTCCGCTATGCAAGCGTCACGATTTGGAGAGAAGGCCTGGTCGCGCGGCAAACCAATTACACGGACGTCAACGAGGCCCGCGCCGCTGCGCAACGGCTCGCCGAGAAACAGGGCTAGGCGTGGGCTAGGCGCGGAGGGTTAGGCGATGTCGCAGGAGAACGTTGAGATCGTGCTACGCGGCGTCGCCGCGATGAATCGGGGAGACCCAGAGGCCTTCAATGCGCTGTGTGATGCTCGATTCGAGATGCGCCTCGTGGGTGCCGTTGGCGAGCCTGTGAGCTACGTGGGAGCAGACGGTGTGTTCCAGTTCTTCCGCGACATGGGCGAGAGTTGGGCAGAGTGGGGATTTGAGGTCGAACGGGCGCGTGATCTTGATCAACACGTGCTGATCACGGGCAGGCAGCGCGGACGCGGGCGCGTGAGCGGCGTTGAGGTCGACTCTCCGCGAGCCTGTGTTCTTGCGGTTCGCGACGGGGCGGTGACCGAGCTTCGCTACTTCATTGAGCCTGCCGAAGCCCTCGAGGCCGTGGGGCTTGAGGAGTAGGCGCGGCGAGTTTCGCTAGTCGTTCAGGGTCCTGGGCGTAAGGACCTCGCGCAGTTGTGCGAACCTGTCAGGGTCCGCTGTTCCCATTCGGCCTCGACCTGCACCGCCGGAGCAAGGAGACCGCGAAGTGCCTTCGGAATCGACAGAGACAATCACCGTCGGCGCAATGGGCGTCCGCTTCCTCGTCGAGGCTGACGACTCGAACGGGACTGCAGCCGTGTTCGAGTGCTACGTACCGGCGAACGCCCTCATGCCCGCGCCCCATAGCCACGATGCCTTCGAGGAGACGATCTATGGGCTCGAGGGCACCACGACGTGGACGATCGATCGTGAGACAGTCGAGATCGGACCCGGCGAGGCAGTGTGCGTCGCGCGCGGAGCGATCCATGGGTTTGAGAACCGCGACAGCACCGACGCGAAGTTCCTCGCGATCGCCACCCCCGGCGTCTTCGGACCCGCCTACTTCCACGAGGTCGGCGACGTCGTGGCCGCCTCTGCCGGCGGCCCACCGGACCGCGCGGCCCTGATCGAGGTTATGCGCCGCCACGGGCTCACACCGGCCCAGCCGGCCTAGATGTCGCAGGAGAACGTGGAGGTCGTGCGAAACGCGTTCCAGACCTTTAGCGCGGAAGGAATCGACGCTGCGCTCTCGTTCTTCTCGCCCGATGTCGTCTGGTACCCGATCGAACGTTGGGTGGACGACTCCGCCTATCGTGGGCAAGACGGCATGCGAAGGCTCGCGGCGGCCTTTTCCGAGAACTTCGATGACTTCCGTTATGACGTCCACGACATCCGCGCCGCGCAAGATCGCGTTGTTGCGCTTGTCAACATGAAGGGACGTATCAAGCACTCGAGGTCCGAGGTCAGTCAGCAACGCGGATTCGTGGTTTCGGGCTTCCGCGACGGAACGTTTCGCGAGATTCGCTCGTTTCCGAGTTGGCATGACGCCCTCGAAGCCGTGGGGCTGGCGTAGGCGATGTGCCCGGCTACACAGGCGGGATACTGGCGGGCGATGGCACAGGATCACATCGAAGCCAGGGAAACGACTGGTGGCAGCCCGTTATGGTGGGCGCATGGACGAGCCGTTCGTGATGAACGTGGCCGACGCGCCAGCGATGAGCCACCCGCGCCGGGCCACACTCATCGACTTCGAGTCCGAGGACTCACCCTGGCCGGACACGGGCGTGAACATCCAGATCATGCAGCCGGGGCAGCCCAACTGCCGCTACCACTCGGAGCCGGTGCAGGAGGATTTCCTGGTGCTGCACGGCGAGTGCCTCGTCATCCTCGAAGGCGAGGAGCGTCCCCTGCGCCAGTGGGACTTCCTGCACTGCCCGGCCGGGGTCGAGCACGTCTTCGTGGGAGCGGGAGATGGCCCGTGCGCCGTGCTGATGATCGGCTCGAGGCGGAGGGACGAGGCGCACTACCCGGTCAACGAGGTCGCGGCGAAGTACGACGCGTCGGTCAAGAGCGCGACCGACCAGCCGGCCGAGGCGTACGCGGACTGGCGGCGGGAGCCGTCGAGCCCGGTGCAGAACCCCTGGCCGCTAGACGGCTAGCCCCAGCGCGCGCTCCATCACGAAATGGGTCCCGATGCCGGGGATCTCGAACTCCTCCGAGGCGATGTTCCAGCCGGCGCGTTCGTAGAACGAGAGCGCGCCCACGCGCGCGTTGCACCACGCGCGGGAGGCGCCGTGGGCGCGCGCGTGGGCCACGAGCGCGTCGAGTACCGCCCGGCCCGCCCCGGCACCCCGCGCGTGGGGCTCCGTCGCCATGGCGCGCACGCGCCACGCCCCCGGCTCGCCGTCCGCGGCGATGAACCCGACGGCCACCAGCGCCTCTCCATCGAAGGCGCCCACCGCGAACGCGCCCGCCGGCTCGTGGGCGGCCATGTCCTCGACGCGTTCGTGCGGGCGCAGGACCGCCTGACGCAGCGCCCTCGTCTGTGCGAGCGACACCTCGCGCACCTGCACGGCCGTCAAGCCGCGCACCCTGAGTGAGCCGCTCCGAGCGCCATGGTCCGACGATACCGCCCCCCGTTCGCGGGTCACCTGGGCGCACGCGGGTGGCCCGCTCGCGCCTCCGTCAAGCTGGCAGTGGGATGACGAACCTCAGGGAGATGCTGCGGGTGCTCGCGCACCGCGACTTCCGCCTGCTGTGGCTGGCGACGTCGGCGAGCGTCATCGGCGACAACATCGTGCTGGTCGCGCTCGCGCTGTTCGTCATCGAGCGCACGGGCAGCGCGACGGATCTCGGCTTGGTGCTCGCGGCTCAGGTGCTGCCGTTCGTAGCCTTTCTGCTCATCGGCGGCGTGTGGGCCGACCGCCTCCCGCGCCACCGCGTGATGGTCGCCACCGACCTCGTGCGCTTCGCGCTGCACGCGCTGCTGGCGGCCCTGATCTTCGCCGGCACCGTGGCCATCTGGCAGCTCGTCGTGATCGAGATGCTGTTCCGCAGCGCCGAGGCGTTCTTCCGCCCGGCGGCCAACGGGCTGCTGCCCCAGACCGTCCCCGAGACGGACATCCAGCAGGCGACGGCCGCCACCACCATGTCCAACAACCTCGCCGAATTCATGGGGCCGGCGCTCGCCACCGTGCTCGTCCTCGGCGCGGGCGCCGGCTGGGCGTTCGCGCTGGACGCCGCCACCTTCCTCGTGAGCGCCGCCCTGCTCGTCCGCATCCACCCGCGGGCGCGCGCGCTGGCCCCGCCGGCCCCGGCCCCAGCCTCGGCGCCGGCCCCGGCCTCGGCGCCCGGGCCGACCCCGGCCTCGGCCTCGGCGCCCGGGCCGGCGCCGGAGAAGGCTGTGGAGCCCCGGCCGGGTACCTGGCGCGGGGCGGTGCCCGCGCTGGAGGAGGGCGTCCAGCACCACGGCGGGCCCTCGAGCGTGTGGCACGAGATCCGCGAGGGCGCCCGCGAGGTGCGCTCGCGGGTGTGGGTGTGGGCGACCCTCGCATCGTTCTCCGTGGCGCTGTTCTGTGGCCTTGCCCCCTGGTTCGTCCTCGGGCCGGTGGTTGCCCGCGAGCGCTACGGGCACATCGGCGTGTATGGCCTCGCCGAGGCCTCCGTCGGCGTCGGCACGCTCATCGGCTCGCTCGTCGCCGTCGGCTGGCGTCCGCGCTACGCGATGCGGCTGGGGATGCTCACCACCATGCTCTGGCCGCTCGCCGCGCTGCTGTTCGCGCTCGGGGTCACGCTCGTCGTCGTGGTCCCCGCCACCGTGCTCGGGGGAGCCGGCTGGGCGCTGTTCGAGGTGTGGTGGCTGACGGCCCTCGCCGAGCGCATCCCGCCGCAGGCGCTCTCGCGGGTGACCTCCTACGACTGGATGGTGTCCTTCGCGCTGCTGCCGCTCGGCTACGTCCTCGCCGGGCCACTCGCCGCCAGGCTCGGGGCGGTGAACGTGCTGGGCGCGGGCGCCGTCCTCGCCGTCGCCGCGTTCGCCCTCGGCCTGGTGCCCCGGCAGACCCGCATGCTCGAGCGCCTCGAGCGCCGCGGCGGGCGAGCGCCCGCGGGGGAGGCGCCAGCGCCGCCGGCGCAACCCGTGCAGCGATCGTGAGCGCCCCTGGGGGCTACAGCTCGAGCACCAGCTTGCCCGTGTTCTCGCCGCTGAACAGGCGCAGCAGCACCTCGGGGAAGTTCTCGAGGCCGTGGGCGATGTCCTCGCGCGAGACGAGCTCGCCGGCGGCCAGCCAGCCGGCCATCTCGCGCACCGCCTCCACGTAGCGGTCGAGGTAGTCGGACATCACGAAGCCGGTCATGCTCGCGTGGTTGACCAGCAGCGACAGGTAGTTGGACGGGCCGCGGACCGCGCCGGAGTTGTACTGGGAGATGGCTCCGCAGATGACCACGCGGGCGTGGCGCGCGAGGTGCGCGAGCGCCGCGTCGAGGATCTCCCCGCCGACGTTGTCGAAGTACACGTCGATGCCGTCCGGGCACTGCTCGCGCAGGGCCGCATCCAGGTCCTCGGCCTTGTAGTCGATGACCGCGTCGAAGCCGAGCTGCTCGAGCAGGTGACCGCACTTCTGGGCTCCGCCCGCGATCCCCACCACGCGGGCGTCCTTGAGCTTGGCGATCTGGCCGACGAGGCCGCCGACCGCTCCGGCCGCGCCCGACACGAGCACCGTCTCGCCGGGCTGCGGGCGTCCGATGTCCAGCAGCCCGAAGTACGCGGTCACACCGGGCATGCCGAGCGTGCCCAGGTGCACCGGCAGGGGCGCCAGGCCGGTGTCGGCCTTGAACACGCCCTTGCCGCTCACCACGGCGTACTCCTGGACCCCCAGCAGCCCGGTCACGTGCTCGCCGGGGGCCACGTCGGGGTCGTTGGACGCGACCACCTCGCCGGCGGCGAACGCCCGCATCACCTCGCCGATGCCCACCGGCGGGATGTACGAGCGGCTGTCGTTCATCCAGCCGCGCATGGCGGGGTCGAGCGAGATGTACTCGATCTTGACGACCACCTCGCCCGCGTCCGGCTCGCGGACCGGCTCCTGCGCGTACTCCCAGTCGCTCGGCTTGGGCAGGCCCACCGGGCGGGCGGCCAGACGGAACTGGTGGTTGACGGCGTCCATGTACTTGCCTTTCGTTGTCGGCTGCCCGCCTGGCGCGCCCCGCGCGGCGCGCGGGCACAGGCGGGTGCGGGTAGGTGCGCACGCTTCGCGTCCGCCGTGAGAGTATGTCGCCGCCGCCGCCCCGGCGGGCAGCAGCCGGGCGCGGCCCCACCGACCACCGCCGACCCAAGGAGCACACGAACATGCCCGACATCGAGTTTCCCACCAGCGTCGGCAGCGCCCCCGGCTATCTGGCCGTGCCCGCCGGCGGGCACGGTCCCGGCACGATCGTCCTGCAGGAGTGGTGGGGCCTGGACGAGCACATCCGCTCGATCTGCGACCGCCTCGCCGCCGAGGGCTTCTACGCGCTCGCCCCCGACCTGTACCGCGGCGAGACCACCGACCAGCCGAGCGAGGCGCAGCAGAAGATGATGGCGCTGTCGATGGGGGAGGCCGAGAAGGACATGTGCGGGGCAGCCGACCACCTGCTCTCCCAACCCGGCTGCGAGAGCCCGGGGGTGGGCGCCGTGGGCTTCTGCCTCGGCGGCGGGCTCGCCGTGTGGGCGGCCGCCACCTGCCCGAACATCACCGCGGCCGTGAGCTACTACTACGTGATGCCCCACGGCAAGCCGGACTTCTCCGGCATCGGCGGCCCCGTGCTCGGCCACTTCGGCACGGCCGACGAATTCGTGCCGGTCGAGGCCGCCAAGGCGCTCGAAGCCGAACTGAGCGACGCCGGCGCGGATGTCACCTTCCACTTCTACGAGGACGCCGGGCACGCGTTCTTCAACGACACCAACCGCCTCGGAACCTACGACGCCGAGCAGGCCGACGTCTCGTGGGGGCGCACCGTCAACTTCCTGGGCTCGGCGCTCGCTCCTTGAACCTCACATCCCTGCTCGCCCTCGCCGCGGCGGGCGTCTCGCCGTGGTCGGCGCCGGCCGCCCTGAGCCCCTGCCCGGCCGGCCCGCCCGCGCCCTCGGGGCCGGCGGCGCGGGTGGTGTTCCCCAGCGACAGCCCGAGCCACGCCACCGGTCCGGGGGCGATCGTGTGGAGCGCGTCCGCGAGCTGCCCCGGGGGCGCCGGGGCGCGCGTGGCGAGGATCGGCGTCGATGAGGTGCCCGGCGAAAGCACCATCCCGCGGGACGCCGACGGGCGCCCCCTCGTCCCCCAGGACGCGCTCGTCGCCAGCGGCGCCCCGCACGGGGAGATCGCGATCGGCGGCAGCTCGCCGCTCGCCCCGGCCGACGGCCTCGTGATCCAGGGCGGCGCCTCCGGGCCGTTCTCCGCGCTGGCGCCCGCCGAAGGCTCGGCCCCGCCGATGGCGCTCACCAGCGCCTATCTGGGCGACCTCGCGCTCGCCGCCCCACCCGCCCCGGGCCCGCCCGCCCCCGGCGGGTCCGCCACGGCCGGGGTGCGGGTGCACGTCGAGCGCTTCTTCGCGCGGCGCTTCGCCCCGGACGCGGTCGCCAGCAGGGGCGGATCGGGGGCCGTGGAGGCGCTCACGCTGGCCATGGACTACCGCAGCGAAGCGCTGCTCGCATGGGCCCAGGGCGGCGCCGTGTACGCCCGCCTGCTCTCGGCCCATGGCGCCTCCCACCGCGTCCAGCGGCTCGCCGCCGTGGGGGGATCGCGCCCCACGATCACCGCCCTGCTCAGCGACGACCTGCGGGGGATGGTGGCGTGGGCCGATCAACGGGGCAGCGAAACGAGCGTGTACATCGACCGCTCCGCCACGGGCGTTCGCTTCGGGGCGCCCGAACTGCTCGAGCGCTTCCAGGACCCCGACGGCCTGCCCTCGCCCGTCGCCTCCCCCACGCTCGTGCGGCTGAGCTCCGAGAGCGTGATGCTCGCCTGGGCGGGGTCGGCCGCCGGGCACTGGGTGGTGCGCACGGCCCCCGTGAACCTCAACGGGGTTGGAGAAGTTGACACGATCGCCGCTCCCGGCGCCGACGCGCTGCTCGCCGCCCTCACCCCCGGGCCCAGCGACGATGCGCTGCTGCTGTGGACCGAGCCGCAGCCCGACGCCGCGGGCGCTCCGGACATGGCCCGCCAGGCGCTGTTCGCGGCGCGCGGCACGGCCTCCTACCCGCCGGCTCACACCGTGTTCGGAGAACCCGAACTGGTGGCGCCGCCGGGGCCCATCAGCGGCGCCACCGCCGCCTTCGACCCCGACAGCGACCGCCCGATCGCCGTCTGGGAGGGCCAGGCGGGGGCGCTCGAATACTCGCTCCACGCGTAGCGCGCCGCGCGACCGCCGAGCTTTAGGAAAAGATGGTCGTATGGACAGGGACTACGAGCGCCAGACCCATCAGGCCGAGGACCGCCACTGGTGGTACCGCGGCCGGCGCACGGTGCTCCACGGCGTGATCGCCGGGCTGGGGCCGCCCGCGGGGGCGCGCATCCTCGATGCCGGCTGCGGCAGCGGTCGCAACATGGTCGAGCTCGCGCGCTACGGGACGGTCACCGGCATCGAGCTCTCGCCCACCAGCGTGGCGCTCGCCCGCGAGCGGAACATGGGCGAGGTGATCGAGGGCTCGGTGCTGGAGATGCCCTTCGCCGATGACAGCTTCGAGCTGGCGGTGAGCCTCGACGTGATCGAGCATCTGCAGGACGACGTCGCCGCGCTGCGGGAGCTGCGTCGCACGGTCGCCCCGGGTGGCGCGCTGCTGCTCACCGTGCCCGCCTACCAGTGGCTGTGGAGCGGCCACGACGTGATCAACCACCACCACCGCCGCTACACCCGCAGCTCCCTGCGCCAGGTCGCCGAGCGCGCCGGCTGGCATCAGGTGCGCACCACCTACTTCAACTCGCTGCTGCTGCCGGTGGCGATCGTGCTGCGGGTGCTCGATCGCCTGAACAGGAAGACCACCGAGTCGAGCCTCGACCTGTGGGTCCCCCCGCAGCCGGTCAACTGGCTGCTCGAGCGCCCGCTCGCGAGCGAGGCAGCGCTGATCGCCCGCGGCGGGCGCATCCCCGCGGGCCTCTCCCTGCTCGCCGTCTTCCGTTAGAGATCTTTTAGGGGACGCCCCTCCGGGGCGTGGGCGGCGTTCGCGTTGCCCTCCCCGGCGGCGCCGTCAGACCTCGCCGTCGGCCACCGCCACCGGCCTGTGCACGCGGAACGTCCATGCGCGGTTGACGAAGAAGGTGCACACCGTCACCACCGCCGTCGCGCAGAACTGCGCCACCAGCTTGTCCAGCTGCGCGTCGTGCACGAACACGTACAGCAGCGCCAGGTTCACGCCCAGGCCGCACGTCTGCACGATGCCCCAGCGGACCGGTGTGAGCGCGTCGCCGACGTGCTCGCGGAACGTCCAGCGGCGGTTGAGCAGGAAGCCGTTGACCGCGCCTACGACGAAGCCGATGGCCGACGCCGCCAGGTACCAGACGCCCAGCACCTTCAGCAGCACCGTGTACACCGCCAGCGTGAGCAGCGTGTTGCCCACGCCTACGGTGCCGAACTTCGCGAATTGCACGAGCACCAGCGCCCGGGGGTGCGAGGACAGGCGCGCTACGCTTGTGCGCAGTTTGTGCGTGTCAGCTCGCTCGACGGGCATCCATAGACAGGATGAACGATAAATTGAGCGCCGGCTTAACGCGCACGAGCATCATGCATGTCAGTCGGCGTTATTCCTGGCGTTGACCCAGAGACAAGAGATCATGTCGGATACCCCACTTCGCACTCCCACGCTGATCAGCGTGGTGGCCCCCGTCTACGACGAGCAGGAGCTGATCGAGCAGTTCGTCTCACGCGCGATCGCCGCCGTCGCCGACTACGAGTTCGAGCTCGTGCTCGTCAACGACGGCAGCTCCGACCGCACGCCCGAGCTGCTCGATCGCATGGCCGCCACCGACCCCCGCGTGCGGGTCGTCCACCTGTCGCGCAACTTCGGCCACCAGGCCGCCCTCACCGCCGGGCTGGAGCACGCCGTCGGCGACGTGGTGGCGATGATCGACGCCGACCTGCAGGACCCGCCGGAGCTGATCCCCGAGATGGTCGCCCAGTGGAGTCAGGGCGCCGACGTGGTGTATGCGGTGCGCAAGCAGCGCGAGGGCGAGACCGCCTTCAAGCTCACCACCGCCTCGTGGTTCTACAAGCTCTTCGACAAGCTCGCCCAGGTCGACCTCGAGCCCAACTCCGGCGACTTCCGCCTGCTCGACCGGCGCGCGCTCAACGCCCTGCTCGCCATGACCGAGCGCTCCCGCTTCCTGCGCGGCATGACCGTGTGGGTGGGCTTCACCCAGACGGCCGTGTCCTACCAGCGCGAGGCCCGCCACGCGGGCGAGACCAAGTACACGGTGCGCAAGATGCTGCGCTTCTCGCTCGACGCCATCGCCTCCTTCTCGCACCTGCCGCTGCAGCTCGCAACCTACGTCGGCCTGCTCTCCGCGGGCGTCGCCTTCATCGCCATCCCCGTGGTCATCGCGCTGCGCATCTCCGGCTCCTACCTGCCGGGGTTCGGCTCGATCACCATCGCCATCCTGCTGCTCGGCGGCATCCAGCTCATCGCCCTGGGCGTCATCGGCGAGTACGTCGGGCGCATCTACGACGAGGTCAAGCACCGGCCGCTGTACATCGTCCGCGAGGAGCGCAACCGTCCGAGCGCCTCCTCGCGGATCGTCACCGCACCCGCCGCCCGCTCGGGGTTGCCCGCCCGCACCCCCGAGGGCATAACCCAGTAGCGCCGGTCCGATCCCGCGGCGCGCGGGCGCCACGACGAACTCCATCTATATGGTCGTTTGAAAAGTCTGTATAGCGATGGCTGTACAGACTTCGTGGCGGAACACACCGCGACACCGGCCGGTCCGGCGTGTTCCGATGCGCGGATGGTCCCCCCGCCGCCTCCGATGCAGCGACCGACGGCCCGCCCGGCGCCCGCCGTGCTCCGCTGGGGGCTGATTGCGCTCGCGGCCTGCTGTGCTGCGCTGACCGCCCTGCCGGGTGCCGCGGCGTCGGCCGCCGAAGCGTGCCCCGGGTCAGGCGCCGGGGCCTGCCCTTACACGGCGGTCCACATCGTCGGCCAGCGCGCCGAAGGCGTGTTGCGCTTTCCCGAGGCCGTGGCCGTGGACGCCGCGGGCGACGTGTACGTCGCCGACCAGCTCTCCTACGTCGTGCAGAAGTTCACCGCCGCGGGCACCTTCGAGACCGAGTGGGGCTCCTACGGCGGCGGTCACGGCCAGTTCGGGCCGATCGGCGGCCTCGCGGTGGACGCGACAGGGGACGTGTACGTCCTCGACTCGAGCCACGATCGCATCGAGAAGTTCGGTCCCGACGGCGAATACATCAAGGACTGGGGCAGCCGTGGGAGCGCGCTCGGCGAGTTCAACTTCGGCTCCTCCCAGAACCCCAGCCAGCCCCCCGGCGGGGGCATCGCGGTGGCCGGCGAGCACGTGTACGTGGCCGACTCCGGCAACGACCGCGTCGAGCGCTTCGACCTCGAAGGCGGCGAACCCATGTCCTGGGGCACGCTCGGCTCCGGTCCCGGCCAGTTCTCCTACCCGCGCGGGGTGGCCGCCGACGAAAGCGAGGTGATCGTCTCCGACGACGACAACCACCGCATCGAGAAGTTCAGCCCCGAAGGCGCGTTCCAGGGCGAAGCCGGCTCCCAGGGCGACGGGCCCGGGCAGTTCGGCTTCCCCTACGGCGTCGCCCTCGACGGCGCCGGCGACGTGTACGTGGCCGACGACAGCAACGACCGCGTCGTCAAGCTCACGCCCCAGCTCACCTTCGCGGGCACATGGGGCGGCGAAGGCTCCGCCCCGGGCCGGCTCGAGTTCCCCCGGGCGCTCGCCGTCGCACCCTCCCCGGCGGGGCAGCCCACCGGCGAAATCTACGTCGCCGACACCGCCAACGATCGCATCGAGGCGTTCGACCCGGCCGGCGAATACCTGCGCACGCTCGGGACCTCCGCCCTTGGCCCCGGCGCCCTCACCGCCCCCCGCGGCGTGGCCGTCGACCCCGCCGGCCGGCTGCTCGTGTCCGACACCGTCGGCAACCGCCTGGAGGTGTTCGCCCCCGGCAGCTTCGCCTTCGCCGAACAGTGGGCGCCCAGCGGCGGCGTTCCCTCCGTCGCTGGCTTCACCTCGCCCACCGGCTTCGCCTCGCCCGCCGGCATCGCCATCGACCCGCACGGATCGGTGTACGTGGCCGACGAAGGCCACGGGCGGATCGTGCGGCTGTGGGGCGAAGGGGCGTTCCTCGGCGAACTCGGCGGCGCCTCGGACCTCGGCGGAGCGGGGCTCGCGAACGCCGACGCGGTCGCCGTCGGCGGCCAGTTCGACCAGACCTACGTGGCCGACGCCGCCCACAACCGCGTGCTCGTGTACAGCCCCGGCGGAACGCTCGTGGCGCAGTGGGGAGCCGGCGGAGGCGACGGCGCCGCCGGCAGCGCCAGCGGCGCCTTCCGCCACCCCGACGGTCTCGCCCTCGCCCCCTCCGGTGACGTGTACGTCGCCGACACCGCCAACAACCGCGTCGTCGAGCTCTCGCCCGGCGGCGCCGTCATCACCCAGTGGGGATCGAAGGGCACCGGCAACGGCCGCTTCAACACACCCACCGCCCTCGCCGTCTCCGCGGCCGGCGACGTGTACGTGCTCGACCGCGAAAACAACCGCGTGCAGGAGTTCGACGCGAGCGGGCACTTCCTCGCCAAGTGGGGCCTGCGCGGCACCGGCCCCGGGGAATTCTCCCAGCCGAACGCCATCGCCGTGGGCTGCGAAGGTGACGTGTACGTGGCCGACACCAACAACAACCGCGTCGAGGGCTTCCAGCTCAGCGCTCCCGCCACCAGCGGCTGCCTCGCACCGGGCACCTGGCCGACACCGCTCAACATCGCGCCCCTCGTGCACGTGAGCCTGCCCCGCGCCGGCGGCGTGCTCGCCCGCCGCGCCCTCACCCTCGCCGTGAGCTGCCTCCGTGGCTGCAAGGTGCTCGTCACGGGCACCCTCACCCCGCTCGGGGGCCGCGGACGCGCGGTCACCCTGATCGCCGCCGCACGCGCGCTCACGGGCGGCCTCACCGCTCACGTGCGCCTGCTCGTCGGCCCCCGGGCCCTGCGGCTGCTGCGCCGGGAGCTGGGTCGTCGCCGGGCGCTCCAGGCGCGCGTGAGCATCGTCGCCGCCGCCCCCACCGGCGCCCGCGCCACCGTCACCCGCAGCTACCTCGTCACCCGCTGAGCGCGCGCTGACCGCGTGCGCCGGGACGACCGGGCGAGAACGTCAATAATGGGCGCATGAGCATCGATGAGATCTTCGACGACGGCGAGAACCCGGGCATCGACCAGCGCACCGAGCGCATCACCATCGAGACCGAGCGCCACCGCATCGAGGGCATCCTGACGCTCGCCCGGGACGGCTACCGCAGTCGCGTCTCCGATGTCCTCAACGCCTCCGAGCGCGACTTCATCACGCTCACCGAGGTGACCGTCGCGCCGCTCGACGGCGGGCCCGTCGAGCTGCACCCCTACCTCAGCATCGCCCGCCGGCACATCGTGTTCGCCGTCGCCGCGGACGACGGGTCCGCGCCCTGACGTCAGGGCGTGAAGCTGTCCGCGCTCGAGACCGTGCCCGCCGGCGCCGAGGCGTTGCTCACGGAGATCGGCCCGGCGCCCGCTCCCGCCGGGACGCTCACCTTGAGCTTCTTCGCCGAGGCCGACTTGACCGTCGCCGGGGTGCCGTCGAAGCTGACGCTCGAGCTCGCGTTGAAGCCCACGCCCTTGATCGTCACCGCCTTGCCCGGCCCTGCGTGTTCCGGGGAGAAGGACACGACCGACAGCGTCGGCACGAACTTGGCCCTGCCGGTCACCCGGGTCGCGGCCGTGCTCAGCGAGATCTTGCCCTTGACGGCGCCGTCGGGCACCGTCGCTTCGATCTCCGTCGCGGACACCACCTCGAACCGCGCCGCGAGCTCACCGAACTCCACTCCCTCCACGCCGCCCAGGCCGGTGCCCCGGATCGTCACCGTGGACCCCGTGATCCCGGAGGCCGGCGAGAAGCTGGTGAGCACGGGTGTTTCCGCCACCGCGAAGGCCCCCAGGCCGAGTGGGCTGCCGAGGCCCGTGGGACCGTCGTAGCCGACGGCCGCCTGACAGGCGCTGGCCCCGTCGCACGAGCCGTTGGCTCCGGCGACCACGTCATCCAGAGCGCCGGCCTGGCCGGCGTGGGAGTACAGCGTGATGGCCGGAAACGCCACGCCGTGCCCGCCGCCCGCGAGCGCGAACTCGGCGGCGATGATCGGCGCCGCCACCGACGTGCCGCCGAACACCGTCCAGCCGGTCGGTTCGTTGCCTTCGGGGGTGCTGTCGTAGATGTCCACGCCCGTCCGCGGGTCCGCCACCGCCGACACGTCCGCCACCGAGCGTTCCCCGCCGCAGCCGGTGGCCGAGAAGTTCGCCACCGCGCTCTGCCACGCCGGGGCGCCGAAGATCTGGCTGCAGCCGCTACCGCCTTCGTCCCAGGCCGTGCTGCTCCAGGTGCCGTGTTCGTCGTACAGGGTGGTGCCCCCGACCGCCACCACTCCCGGCGCGGACGCCGGGAAGTTCGCGCTCGCGGGCTTGCCCGCGCACGCCTCGTTCAGGTACCCGCAGTCCCCGGAGCTGGCCGTGAGGACGACCCCCGGGTGATCGTAGAAGCCGCTGCTCAGTTCTTCGAAGAAGCTCGTGATCACCGGTTCCTCGGCCACCTGATAGGAGTTGCTCACCTCGTTCGCCCCCGCCTTCACCGCCGCGTTCACCGCCGCGCCGAGGTCGGTGAGTTCTTCGCTGTTGGCCTCCACCAGCAGGATGTGGCAGTTCTGGCAGATCGCGTGGGTCATCTGCACGTCGATCGAGATCTCGCCCGCCCATTCCCCCTGCTCGGGGGGCAGCGGCGCGGGCTGGCCGTTCTCGTTGACCTTGCGAAAGCACCCGTTCGCGGCCGTGCACGGGGGCAGGCCGAACTGCTCGTCGTACACCCCCAGATCCGCTTCCGCCGTGGGGTCGTCGAAGGCGTCCACCACCGCCACCGTCTGGGTGCCCGAGGCCGCCGTTTCCGTGGGCAGCGCGTACGCCGCGTGCAGGTCCGCGGGGGTCAGGAAGCCGCCGACGGGGCTCGTGACGTCCACGGCGCCGGCTTCGCCGCCAGCCCCTGCTCCGGCTTCCCCGACGGCGTTCGCTTCGGGTTCGGACTGCGCCTGCGAGCCCGGCACGAGGCGCAGGGCCGTGCACGCGGCCGCCGGCGGCAGCGGCGCGCCGCACACCGGTCGGACGGTGTAGGGCGAGGCCCCCGCCGGGGCGGCCAGGGCGCTCGCGCCCGCGCCAGCAGCGGCGGCGGCGAGGGCGAGCGCGAGCGCGGCCGTCAGCGACGTGCACGCGCGCGCGATCCCGCGCCCCTGCCCCCGCTGGGCCCCTCCCCACATGACACGGATGATACAAGCGTTGACTGGCCGGTCAACCGGAGGTGTGCCCGGCCGCGCTCAGCGTGTACACGAGCGCCCCCTGGACGGGCCGGCCCGTGAGCCCGAGCGCCGCGAGCTCCGCGGGCCACGATTCGGGAGTGCTCGGATCGACGACCACGCTGCCCACGTGGTAGCGGGCGAGAAAGCCGCGCAGTTGCGCCGGCGAGACGGGCTGGGGCGGGAAGCTCAGCAGCCGGCCCGCCACGGGGTCGGACTGGAACTGGCTCGGGGCGGCCCCCGACAGGTTGCCCTCCGGCATGCGAAAGGCGAAGTGCGCCTGGGCCTGCCAGAGCATGCCGTAGCCGCGATACCCATAGGGCAGCACGAGCACAACGCCGCCCGCCGGCAGCACCCGCTCGTAGCCCTGGCCGCTGAACAGGGCGGGAACGCTGGGGCGGCTGTTGAACAGCGGCCCGCCGCCGTCGGGCAGGATCGCCACGAAGCCGAGGATCACGATCGCCCAGCGCGCGAGCGGCCAACGGGCGGGCGTGGCCAGCCACATGGCGAGCGCCACCGCCAGCGCGAACCACACGTACAGGACGATGCGATCGGGGACCGCCGCCCTGGCGACCGGCAGATGGGAGACGAGCGTCCAGGGAAGCGGGATGGTGCCGTGCCCGGCGACGCTCAACCGCGACCCGAACGCGAGCAGCAGGGCGGCGGCGGCCGTGCCGCCCAGCACGAGGGCGGCGGGCGTGCGCCGCCGCTCCCACAGGGCGGCGCAGAACGCCACGAGCAACGGCACCCCGAAGTAGGCCCCCTGCTCGGCGACGTTGCCGGGCAGGCGCGCGGCCACGCCACCCGCGTAGCGCAGGAGGGTGACCTGCGTGGGGACGACGAGGCCCGCGAGGTCGACCACCAGCGTGGTCGCCGCCCCAGGCACCGGGGCCGGATGCTCGCGGACCACCGAGTAGTACAGGTAGGGGCTCGTGATCAGCACCGCCAGCGCGCCCGCCGACAGGGCTTCGAGCGCCGTCTCCACCAGCGCCGCGCGCGTGGCGGGCGGCGAGGCGAGCCACGCGAGCACGAACGCGAGCGCCCCGAACGCGACGCTCGTGCCGAGGATCTCGGTGGAGGTGAGGATCTGGGCGACACTCAGCAGCGTCATCGCCGCCACGAACGCAGCGCGCCCGATACGCATGTCCACGCGCGCGAGCACCGCCAGCACGGCCAGCGGCAGGAGCGCGATCAGCATCAGGTTGACGTGTCCCACGAGCTGCGAGAGCTCGTAGCTGGAGAAGCCGAACACCCAGCCCCCGGCGAGGGACGCGAGGCGGTGGTGGGTGATCCGCCAGCAGAGCAGGTACATGGTGCTCGCGGCGAGCGCCGGGCTGAGGATGGCGATCGCGTCGTACGCCGGGAGCAGCCCGAACGCGGCGGAGAGCGGCCACACCACCATGCTGGGCAGCGGGATCAGGGCAGCCGCGGCCACGTTAGCGCCGACCGGGCTCCACACCAGGTGGGTGAAGAAGGGGTTGGTAGCGTGCGTGAGCGCATACGGCCACCAGCCCAGCGCCCACATGTAGGAGGGCGGATCGCCCGCGCCGCCCAGGCACGCACACACGCGGCTCGGGTCAGCCAGCACGTGGCGGCCGAACAGCAGCGCGGAGACGGCGATGTAGAACGCCGGCACCGCGGCCCACCGCGCCAAGGTCCTGTACGGAGAGGGCGGGATTCGAACCCGCGATGGAGTCTTAACCCCATACTCGCTTAGCAGGCGAGTGCCTTCAGCCACTCGGCCACCTCTCCTTGGGATCGAGGGTGCCAGTGTAAGCCAAGCCGCTCGGTCAGCCCGCCTCGCGTGGATCGATCGGCCGCCCGCCACCGTGGATCTGCGCGTACACGTCTCCGAGCGCGACGAGCATGTGCGCCTACTGCAGGTATTTCTCGACGGTATCCACGTCGCGGACGTGGGCCCCCTCGGGGTTCTCCCCGGCGCCACGAAGCGCCCGCCGCTGGCGCAGCAGATCCCAGCAGCGATCGAGCTCCACCGACACCTGCTCCCGGCGCCGGCGATCGGCCTCGAGCGCCTCCTCCCGGACCGCGTCGCCCTGCTCGCGAGCGATCAGCGAGTGCTCCTCCTCGACCAGCGCCTCGATGCGGCTGAGGATCGACTGATCGTCCATGCGCGCAGACTACCTGACGGGTTTGCTCCTCGACGAACACCCGGCGAGACGCCGGCCCGTCACCGCCGCAGACGGCCCGGAACGTGGCTGGCGCGAGCCGGCCCGGGCGCTCAGCCCTCGAGCCACCGCAGGGCCTGCCCGAGCACGTCCGCGCGGCTGCGGGCGCCGTGATCCGCCGCGATCAGGTGGTTGCCGACCCACAGCGAGAGGAGCACCATGCAGCGAACCTCCACGTCGTCCTCGGAGGGACAGAAGGCAGCGAACAGCGAGCGCATGTACTCCATCCGCCGGTTGTCGAGGCGCCTGAGGCGCTTGGCGACCGCTCTGTCGCGCCGCGCCCAGTCACGGATCGCGAGCTCGATCTTCATCAGCTCGCCGCCCGACGCGGCGATCGCCGACAGGCGCCGCAGCTTCGCCCTGGCGTCCCCGCCCCCGCCCTCGACCCGCTCGATCACCTCGTCGATCATCACGTGCTCCCACGCGTCGAGCATCTCCTCCAGAAGCGCGGAGCGGCCGTCGAAGTGCCAGTAGAAGCCGCCCTTGGTGACGCCGAGCGCCTGGGCGAGCTTCTCGACGCGAACGGCATCCGGACCGCCTACGCCGAGCGCCTGGAGGCCCGCTTGCACCCAGCTGGTGCGAGGCGTACGGGTGGGGGCGGGCACTCGATCTCGATCTCGTATGGCGGGCTTGACTGAGCTTGATCTATACACTACCGTATGGATACGATGCCGCATGGACGGAGGTAAACGGTGAGGCTCCCCGACACGGCCCAGGCGAGGCTCCCCGACACGGCACACACCTCGCGGCCCTGGCGAATCCACGAGCTGGCCGGCGACTTCGGGCTCGAGGACGTGTGGGCGTTGCCCACGCCGGGCGGTCCGGAGGACTTCCCGCGGCTGGTCCACGGGTTCGCCTCGCAGGAGCCGTCGCAGGGCCTGACCGGTGCCGCGCGCGTGCTGTGGACGACCCGGCAGGAGCTCGGGAAGCTGCTCGGCTGGGATGGCCCTGAGACCGGCCCGGGCTCCCGGGTGCCGACGCTGCGCGACCGTCTGCCGGCCGATCTGCGCGACCGGCCATCCGGGCCCGATGTCGGCACGCTCCCCTTCAGCCCGCTCTACCTGCTCGACGACGAGTGGGCCGCGGAGATCGCCAACCGGACCATGCACGGGGTGCTGCACCTCGGCTGGGTCCCCGACGGGAGCGGCGGCTACCGCGGCCAGATGGCCGTCCTGGTGAAGCCGAACGGGCTGCTCGGGAGGGGGTACATGGCCGCCATCAGGCCGTTCCGGCACCTGATCGTGTACCCGCAGCTGATACGGAACATCGGGCGCAGCTGGCGGCGCGCACCAGCGCCCCGAGATCCGCCGACCACGGCGAACGAGCTTGCAAGCGAAGGCTAGGAGATAGAGATGCAGCAGTTCCGCGATGCGGTGGAGAGTCACGACCTGGACGCCCTGGTGGCGCTCTTCACCGACGACGTCGTCTTCCGCAGTCCAGTCGTCCACGCGCCCTACCAGGGCCGTGAGCAGGTCGGGGTCCTGCTCCGCGCGGTGGGCGAGGTGTTCGAGGACTTCCGCTACACCCGCGAGCTCGGAGCCCCGGACTCCAAGGATCACGCGCTCGTCTTCCGCGCCCGCGTCGGCGACCGCGAGCTCGAGGGCTGCGACTTCATCCACACCAACGAGGACGGCCTGATCGACGAGCTGTTCGTCATGATCAGGCCCCTCTCGGGCCTGCTGGCGATGGCGGACGCGATGAAGCGTCAGCTGGCGCTGGCCGAGAGCGCGGGCGCCGGCTGATCCCACGGGAGTGGCGCGAGGCCGGCCGCCGCCGCCGGCTCGCTAGGTTGTGCGCCGTGCAGAGCACCGTGGAAGCCAACGCGGGCAGCGGTCGGATCGGTCGCAGGGAGACTTCGGATACGGCGACGGTGCCTGGGTGAGCAGGCGCGAGCCGGTCCAGCGTCGCAGCCGCGAGCGCGTGGAGCTGATCCTCGATGCGGCATCCGAGCTGCTCGCCGAGGGCGGCGTCGACGCGCTCACCACCCGTGCGCTCGCCGCTCGCGCGGACATCCCGGTCGCGACCATCTACCGCTACTTCGCCAACCGCGAGGAGATCATCGCGGCATATCTGGACCACGAGCTGGTGCAGATCGACCAGGCCGTGGTGGCGGCGGTCGTGGCGCTCGAGCAAGTGACGGTCCGCTCGCTCGCCGAGGCGGTCGCGCTGGCCCACATGCGTCATCACCAGGCGCATCCCGAGGGCGTGCCCGTGTGGTTCGGCGGCCGCTCGAACCCGGCGGTGATCGACCAGGTGCGGGAGCTCGACGCGCGGCTCGCCGCCTCGCTTCGCTCCGCCATGAGGGCCGCCGGGCTGCTCGAGGGAGCGCCGGAGTTCAGCTCCGGGCTGCTCGTGCGCCTGTTCGACCGGATGTTCGAGTTCGTCTTCCTGGCGGAGCGCAGCGCACAGGAGCAGGAGACGATCGTGTTGGCGTTCGTGGACATCGTCGCCGGCTACCTGGAGCGTTTCGCCACCCCGGCCGGGCTCCACGGGGTATCGGCCGATGAGTTCGCGCGCGCGCTCGGCGAGCAGCTCGTGGACGCCGAGAGCCCTTCGCAGTAGACCAGGGCCGGCCCGAAGGCGCCCCAAACACGAACACGACTCCTGTTTGACAATTTGGTCAGGCGATGTTACCTTGCGCGGCGAGGAGCTCCCGCGGGCGTGCTTCGAAAGCCCCGGCGGGATGGAGTCCAATCGATCGCAACAAGGAGGAGTTGTGAGCAACCAGGCGCCGCATTGGATCAAACGGGCAGTGGCCGCTTCGACCATCGCGATGAGCGCGTTCCTCGCGGCCGGCGCGGTGGCCGCCTCGAGCGCAGCCGCACTACCCGCAGTCACGGAAATCCCCGCGACGAGCGGCGAACACGGCTACGCCTACGACGCCGTGCCGCAGACGCCCACGGTCCCGGGCGCGCCGTACATCAACCTGGCCGAAGCGGGCTACGCAGAACGCGAGTTCACCATGTCCGGCGGCGCCGACGTGTACAAGGAAAGCGGGCTGTGGTCGTCCAACGGCAAATGGGGTGTGTCGGTGTCGAAAGCCAACGTCCCCTACACCACCCGCCTGCTCGTGCGCTACCCCACCAACCCCGCGAAGTTCAACGGCACCGTGGTGTTCGAGTGGCTGAACGACACCACCGGCGGCGACCAGGACCCGGTGTGGGCGCAGCTCTACAACGAGCTCATCGACAAGGGCTATGCGTACGTCGGCGTGACCGCCCAGCGACCGGGCATGAAAGACCTCGCCGCGTGGGACCCGAAGCGCTACGGGGCGCTCGGCGACAGCAACGACGGCGAGTCCTATGAAATCTTCACCCAGGCGGCGGAAGCGATCAAGGCCGACAGCGGAACGCTGCTGGGCGGGCTGACGCCCAAGGAGCTGATCGGCACCGGCGACTCCCAGTCCGCCTTCCGGGTGGACACCTACGTCAACGCGATCCAGCCGCTCAAGCATGCCTTCAACGGCTTCCTGGCGGTCGGCCGCGGTGCCACGGCGGCGCCGATCGGCGAAGGGCTGGTCGCGGCGTCGCCGTTCCCGGCGCTCATCCGCACCGACAGCACGACGCCGTTCATCCAGCTCAACACCCAGGGCGACATCGAAGAGCTCGATGCGGCCGCCGCCCGCCAGCCCGACAACAACTACCTGCGCACGTGGGAACTCGCGGGCGCCTCGCACATCGACGCCCACGAGGCGGCATACGAGACCGAGACGATCGCCCGCGAGGAGCCCACCGTGGGCGTGCCGTCGTGCGTGTTCGGCACCCCGATAGAGGGCACCGGGACGGCGCTCGACGGTCACAACCAGACCGACAACATGCCGCTGTTCGAGGTCGAGGACGCCGCCATGGCGGCCCTGCAGAACTGGGTCGTGAACGGCGTCCAGCCCGCGCACGGCCCGCAGATCTCGACCATACCGGTGTTCTTCGGCCTGTACTACCTCGTCAACAAGAACAGGTACGGGATCGCCGACGGGGGCATCCAGATGCCCGACGCGCAGGTGCCGGTGGAGGACTACTCGGCGATCAACTTCGCGAACGTGAGCGAAGAGGACCTCAGCCCGACGTCGATCACCGCCGAGCTGGAAGACGTGTTCACCACGCTCGAGACCGGCGGCATCAGCAACGAAGCGTTGCGGGACTCGGGGCTGTGCCTGCTGTCCGGGTATTTCACCGATTTCCCCAGCTCCACGCTGAAATCGCTGTACCCCACGTCAGCGAGCTACGCGTCGAAGTTCGCCGCCGCGGCGAACGCGGAGGTGGCCGCCGGGTTCATGACCCCTGAAGACGCGGCCGCCGCGATCGCCAACGCGGACGCCGGCATCGGGCCCTACCAGCAACCGAGCATCACGGTCCCATGATCTCGCGGCGGCGATCCTGAGCGACGTCGTCCATTCGGGCTTCCTTGGCGGCGGGTGTCGGCAGCCGGCGCCGAGGAAGCACCGGATGGCCACGGGCCGCTGCGATCGGCAACTGGAACGCAACCTGCCCGTGCTATGTTCGGGCTTCGGACGGCGACGCCAAGGGATCTGGGAGATGCGCGGCAGATGCGCGGGGGTGGTGACATGTATGGCGTTGGCAGCGCTGGCCGCGCTCGCACCGCCGGCCGGAGCGAACTCGAAGCACTTCCGCATGCTGCCTTTCAAACCGTGCAACGGCGTCCTTGTCGCGGCAGATTTCTTCGACAACCTCGAAGAAATCTCGCCGAAATCGGTGACGTCGGCCTCCGGCCTGACCGCTGACGTGAGCACCTGCAAATACGCCTCGACCGAAAAGGGCCTGCCAACCGGTCATGCAGCCGAGTTCACAGACGGCGCCATCGGCATCGAATGCCTCGCCAACGGCATCAAAATCCTGGAAACGGGCGCCACCGCTCCCCCGGGAGGGTGCTATCGCATCGACAACGCGACCGTTCTCTTTGCATACGGGCGGGCGGTGGAAAAGCTCGCGTCGAAGCTGCAGAAGGGCGCGAAGGCCCGGACCTGGCCTGCGAACTTCGGAAGGCACGTTCTGAACGGAGTCGGCAACAGGGCGGAATTCGGTTACGACGAGGCCACGGGCGCTGGTTATGGATACCTCCAGGTCAACAACGGATCGCTCACTGTCGAAACATCTGAAGGTGCCAACCCGTCGCTGATCAACCTTCTGAAGGACGCCGCCTCACTGCTCTGAGGCGAAGTCGTCGTTGCCCCGACGCATCAGCGCGATGCGCGCGCGAGCAGTATCAGTCGGGTTTCTGCTCCTCGTCGGCTTCGCCGTAGATGCCCCCATCGGCCTCGCCCTCCACGGGGCCCGCGGTCTCCCGCTCGGCCGCCGCGTCGAGCATGATGCGCGTCGGCGTGTGCTCATCGCCATGGGAGGCGTATTCGATCAGATCCCGCTCGGCCAGCTCGAAGCCCTCGGACTCGCCTCCCCCCGCCTCCTCGACGGCGCGGCGCGCTTCGCGCCGACGCACTTCGAGCTCGTCGATTCGATCGTCGCCCTCGTCCATGCCCCCACACTACTCTCACGTGTCGGCCTGGATGGGTGCCGCCACGGGCGGTGGCGGGTCGGGCGACCGTTCGCTCCGGGGGACCTCCTCGCCCGCGTGCGCGGTCGTGCCGAGACGCGCTTCCCACCATGCGATCGGCACGATCTTCACGGCGAGGTCGAGTGTTCCCCTGTCCAGCTGCTCGGCGAGCTGGGCGATCGCGACGAGCCTCTGGGCAAGGCGGTCGTCGTCCATGTCACCCGTGATCTGGACAGCAGGGTTGCTTCGAGCCCTGTGCCAGCGCAGCTTGTCCCCATCGCCCGGCTCGGACTGGTCGAGCAGGCTCCCCAGCCAGGCGAGGCTTCCGGCGAGCTCCACATGACGGTCCACCACCTCCGCGTAGGCGTCGGCGTTGAGCATCACGGCGGCCCATCGTCCGAGCACCTCGTCGTTGTGGACCACCAGCGGCACAACGTGGTCTCGCAGAGCTCGGCGCCGATCAGCATCGGCGAGGAGGCCGTGAACGGCCTTGGTCAGGCGCGGCGTGTCGCGCACGACGAGGGCGGCTGCGTCGATCGCGGCCGGCGGGCTCGCCTGGGCCGGCATCAGGCCAGCCAGCTCAACCACCACCGTCCAGACCATGCGCGCATCGCGGACCAGCTCGAGCATCACGTACTGCGCGAGGACCGTCCAGCGTCGGCGCCCGCGAATCTCCAGCGCCTCGTTCACGACCGCCACCGACAGCATCACGACGATCGCGCTGGAGGCGAGGCCGGCAAGGAGCGGGTGATGCACCCAAAGGTGCTCCGCGAACTGTTCGGACGCGATCGCCGCCGCCAGGGCGAGCAGCGCCAGCGCAGCGCCGGCGCGCGTTTGCCATAGGTAGGACTCGACGGATTCTGAGCGTCGGGGTCCAGAGGACCGTGGCGACATTCGATCGAGCTTACGCTCCGACGAACGCGCCCACCAGACCGAGCTCGTGCGGTCAGCCGATGCCATTCAGCTCGCTGAGCTCGTTCTCGGAGAGGGCGAGCGCGGCGCCTTTGACGTTGTCGCGCAGGTGCGCGACGGATGAGGTGCCGGGGATCAGCAGGACGTTCGGGGAGCGCTGCAGCAGCCAGGCGAGCGCGACGGACATCGGCGTGGTGTCCAGACGGACGGCGACCGACTCGAGTGTGTCGGACTGCAGTGGGGTGAAGCCACCGAGCGGGAAGTAGGGCACGTAGGCGATGCCCTGTGCGGCGAGGGACTCGATCAGGTCATCGTCAACCCGGTGGGCGAGGTTGTAGAAGTTCTGTACGCACACGAGCGGCGCGATCGACTGGGCCTCGGCGACCTGCTCGGCGGAGACGGTGCTGACGCCGAGATGCTTGATCAGGCCCTCCTGCTGCAGCTGTGCGAGCGCGCCGAACGGCTCAGCGAGCGTGCCCGGCTCTGGGCTGTCGAACCCCCCGACACGCAGGTTGACCACGTCGAGCGCGTCGAGGCCGAGGTGAATGAGGTTGTCGTGCACGGCCTGGCGCAGCTGCTCGGGAGACCGGGCGTGTGGCCAGCCGCCCTTGACGTCGCGGTAGGCCCCAACCTTGGTGACGATGCGCAGCTCGTCCGGGTAGGGGTGCAGGGCCTCCCGGATGATCTGGTTCGTGACGTGCGGGCCGTAGTAGTCGCTCGTGTCGATGTGGGTCATGCCCAGCCCCACCGCCTCGCGCAACACGGCGATCGCGGCGTCACGGTCGTTCGGCGGTCCGAACACGCCGGGGCCTGCCAGCTGCATCGCGCCGTAGCCCAAACGGGTGACCGTCAGACCCTCGGCCATGGTGAACGTGCCGCCGGGAAGTGTCTGCGCTGCCATCAGCAATCCTCGTTTCGTGGTCGTAGGTGGACAGGCGTCCGGGTCATCGAGCCCGACCGCCATTCCAGTGGTATACCCATCATGAGCGCCGTCGGCCCGTGGATCTCGCCCCTCGGCGGTGCCGAGCTCCGCCACTCGAGGGCGTCGAAGGCATGCCACCTCCTGGCGCTCGCACCCGCTGGCTGCCAGCAGGTGCCAGGGTCGATTACGCCGCCTCCGCTAGCTTGAGCTGACCCGACGACGATAAGCGAGGTGGCGCGATGAAAGCGGTGCGGTTCGACAGATACGGCGGCGTGGACGTGCTGGACGTGCGCGAGGTCGAGGATCCCGTCGCCGGCCCGGGCGAGGTGCTCGTGGCGGTCAAGGCGGCCGGCATCAATCCCGGCGAGATCGCGATCCGTGAAGGACGCCTGCACGAGCGCTGGCCGGCGACGTTCCCCTCGGGCGAGGGCACCGATCTGGCCGGCGTCGTGCGGGCCGTGGGCGATGGCGTGAGGGACTTCACGGTGGGCGATGAGGTGCTTGGCTGGAGCGAGCAGCGCTCCAGCCAAGCCGAGCTCGTGGTGGTGCCGGCCGAGCAGCTGACGGCCAAGCCCGCGGCTGTCCCGTGGGAGGTGGCCGGGTCGCTGTTCGTCGTCGGCATGGCCGCCTACGCCTCGGTGCAGGCGGTGTCTCCAAAGCCAGGCGAGACGGTCGTCGTCTCGGCGGCGGCCGGCGGGGTGGGCTCGGTGGCCGCCCAGCTCGCGCGCGACACCGGCGCGAGGGTGATCGGGCTCGCCAGCGAGCCAAACCACGACTGGCTGCGCGCGCACGACGTCGTGCCAGTCACGTACGGCGAGGGCCAGGCCGCGCGCATCCGCGAGGCCGCGGGCGCCAGCATCGATGCGTTGATCGACACCTTCGGCGGCGGCTACGTCGACCTGGCAATCGAGCTCGGCGTCTCACCCGAGCGGATCAACACGATCATCGACAACGACGCGGTGCAGCGCCTGGGGGTCAAGGCGCAGGGGACGCACGCGATCGCAAGCGCGCCGCTGCTCGGGCAACTCGCTGACCTCGTCGCCGAGGGGCGGCTGGAGATACCCGTCGCCCGCACCTATCCGCTCGCCCAGGTGCGTGACGCCTTCGAGGAGCTGGCCGCCCGCCACACCCACGGCAAGATCGTGCTGCTGCCCTGACCCTCACGAGGTGTGGGACGTCTCGTGCTCGACCGGGACGATTCTTTGGACGAGTTCCTCCCAGCCGGCCTTCAGTCGCTCGATCGGCATCTCGCGCGCTTCGCGCAGGTACAGGTAGAAGTCGGCTCCCAGGCACGCGAGCAGCGTCTCGGCGAGGAACTCGGCGTCGCACCGGGGATCGGCCTCGCGCAGCAGCAGTGTCATGTGCAGGCGGTAGATGGCGTAGGGGGCGGATGCGAAGCGCGCGCCACCGCCCTCCGCCGCGAGCAGTAGCTCGGCGTGGCCGGCGAGCAGCTCGAGCACGGCGTGCCCGAACGCGATCAGGCGTGAGCGGGGCTCGGCCCCTGGGCCGAGGGGAGGCTCGCCGCGGATGATGCTTTCCTGAAATGCGCGCTCGCGCTCGCTGAGCACCGCCCGTGCGAGCGCTGCGCGGGATCCGAAGCGGCGAAAGAGCGTTCCCTTGCCGACGCCCGCGGCGCCAGCGACCTCGTCCATCGACACGCAGCCGGCGCCGCGCTCGCTGAAGAGGCGCTCGGCCGCACAGAGGATCAGCGCACGGTTGCGCGCGGCGTCCGCCCGCTCGACCGCGTCCTCGGCGATCAGCGGCAGCTCAGCCAACGGCAGCTCGACGTGCTTCTCCATACCTACAGCTTACTAAACGGACCAAGGTCCGGTTATCTGCTAGGCTGGCAGCAGCGTAAACGGACTGCGGTCCGCCACAACCACAAGGGAGTTCCAATGAGCACAGCCACAGCACAGCCAATCGCCGCCGGGACGTGGACGATCGACAAGGTCCATTCCCATGTCGGCTTTGCCGTCAAGCACATGGTCGTCTCGACGTTCCGCGGCCAGTTCGAGGAGTACGAGGGCTCGTTGACCGCCGGCGAGGACGGCGCTCCGCGCCTTCAGGGCGCAGTCAACGTCGACTCGCTCGCTGTCAAAGACGAGAACCTCGCAGGCCACCTCAAAGCTGCTGACTTCTTCGACAGCGAGCATTACCCGCAGATCCGCTTCGTCTCCAGCGCCGTCAACGTCAGCGAGGGCGGCGAGCTCGAGGTCGAGGGAGACCTCACGATCAAGGACCGCACACATCGCGTCACAGCGCGCGGAAGCCTCACCGGCCCGCACGCCGACATTGCGGGCAACGACAGGATCGGCGTCGAGCTCGAGGCGATCGTCGATCGGCGCGAGTTCGGACTCGAGTGGAACGCGCCGCTGCCCAAGGGCGGCTTCGCCCTCGACAACGACGTCCGGCTGCAGGTCTCGCTCGAGCTCGTGAGAGAGGCGTAGGCCATGCACATCCTCGGACTGTCGGGGAGCCTGCGTGGCGACTCCCACAACACCCGCCTGCTCGGCGGGGCGCGCAAGCTCCTGCCATCCGGGGTGGAGCTCGTGGTCTTCGAGCAGCTGGCGGCGATCCCGCCGTACAGCGAGGACGACGAGCATGACGCACCCCCGGCGGTCGCGGCCCTGAAGGCGGCGATCGCCGGGGCGGACGCCGTCCTGGTGGCCACACCCGAGTACAACGCATCGATTCCGGGAGTGCTGAAGAACGCGCTCGACTGGGTCTCGCGGCCGATCGCGAGCACACCGCTGCGCGGCAAGCCGGTGGCCGTCGTGGGGGCCAGCACGAGCCTGTTCGGCGCCGTGTGGGCACAGGCAGAGACGCGCAAGGTGCTGAGTACGATCGGCGCGCACGTCGTGGACCGCGAGCTGCCGATCGCCCACGCCGAGGAGGCGCTCGGCGTCGACGGGCTGCCGCTCGAGCGCGAGGCCGTCGAGGAGCTGTCCGCCACGCTCGACGAGCTCCTCGAGCTCGCCAGCCAGGACCGGCTCGCCGCCTGAGCTCTACCAGCATCGCCAGCTCGCGCGGGATGCCGCGGACGGGCTACTACATTGCATCGTAGTCAAGCGCTCTGGCCGTCGCGCTACTCGCGATGTGGGCGAAGCCTATTGCTACACTCCGTCGTAGATGGAGCCACGGAAGAAAGGCGGCGCGCAAAGCGAGCCGGCGCCGCCACCCCTCCACGAACTCGAGGCCGAGGTGATGGAGGAGCTCTGGTGCCAGGGAGAGGCGACAGTGCGCACCGTCATGGACGCGCTCAACAAGCGCGCGAGCAAAGAGCGCGCCTACACCACCTACATGACGATCATGGCGCGCCTGTACAGGAAGGGCGTGCTCAACCGACGCCGCGAGGGCAAGACCGATCTCTACGCACCACGGCTCAACCGCGACGAGTTCATGACCGCGCGGGCGCGCGCCGAGGTCGATGGGCTCGTCGCCCAGTATGGCGATGTGGCACTCAGCCACTTCGCCCGGCAGGTCGCAAGCCTCGATCCGACGCACCGACGCGCGCTGCAGCGCCTAGCCCGCAAATCCTGACGACGTCAGCGCGCTGGCATCGCCGGCGTTTACGTGCTCTTGGCCCGCGACACCGCTCGATTCGTCGAGCACGAGCTGCAAGCCGAATCGGAACTCCTCACTGGGCGGCACACTTGTGAGCTCGAACGCCGCGGCGACGGTGGCGGGGTAGGTCTTGGCGTCGAGCGCCCGGAAGAAGTCGCGCAACTTCGCCGCATCCTCGCTTTGGGGGGCTCCCGGCCCGTGCTCCTGCAGGGCGAATCCGACGATTGAGCTGCCGTGCGCCTGCCCAGCCGCTACCGTCCTATTTCTTTTTCGGTTTCTTCGCGAGCGTCTCGAATTCTTCCGTCGTTCCCTCTCCCTGTTCTCCGTCAACGTTTTCGGCGTGCAGGCGGTAGACGTATTTCGTTGCAGGCAGCATTTGTCTCCCGCGCACGAGAACTTCTATCGGGGATTTGCCAGTGCCAACGCCGCCTATGCAGGGGAAGCTCAGGCTTTCCTTCTTCCCTTCCGCTTCCTGGATCGTGGCCCAGCATTTGGCCACTGCGACCCCGTTCGGGTCCACCGTGCCGTGAAGTAGAGCCGCGCTCTTCTTGATGCGCGTCACCGCCCCGGTGACGACGGCAGGTGCGGTGCCCGACTGACCGGACTGCCCGAGCTGCACCTTGACGTCTTCCCCGTAGGTCGTGCCACCCCACGTCTTTACGACCAGTCGCTCATGGAAGCTGCCGTCCTTCGTCCAGCCCTTCACCCTTGCTGACACGAGGAAGGATTCGCCGGACTTCGGCGGCACGTTTTCGCAGGGAACCGTTTCTCCGTAGAACACGGACGACCCGTATTGGAACTCGCACGCCCCCGGTTCGATTTCCTCGCCGTAGGAGTTCACTTCGCCGTTCAGCGTCGCTTCGGTAGCTCCGATGCCGCTCGGCGCGATGGTTTCCGCCGCCGGCGCCGTGGATTCGCTCAGCACATCCCGCGTCAACTGCAGCCGGTTGATCGTGGATTCGATCAGCGGCGACTGCTCGCTGACCGCTTCCCCCTTGCCTTCCGCGGCGACGCCTTCTTCTTCGCTGACTGGTTCCGGTTTGCTTTCCTTGAAGCCTTCGACTTCGTTTTCGAAGTAGGGTTTCACGCTCTGCGCGAGTTCGTTTGCCCATGTAGAGCTGCGCGTTGCCACTTCACCGATCGGATCTTTCTCGATGCTCGGCTCGAGCACCGTCGATGCCTCGAACGTTTCTTGTGCCTTGGCGCTCGCCGACGCTTTTTCGGCTCTAGCCTTCGCGCTTGCGACGCCTGCTCGCAGGATCTTGGGCCAGGTTTCAACCAGCGCCGAGAGTTCCGCGGGCAGCGGACGCGGTGCAGCCGATTCCGGATCCAGGAACTGCGCGGCTTCGCCGGCGACATCGCTCTGGACCAGCACATTGCTCGAGACGGCCTGCGGCAGGCCGAGCTTCACGTAGCCTTGCACGAGGGCCCGAGCACCCGCAAGGGTCTCGGCCGGGCCCGGTTCCGCGCTCATCGCTTCGACAGCCGACGCATACGCTTTCGACTGGTCTTCCGCGAAGCGCACGTCGTCGGCCAGCCTGAGCTGTTCCCTGATCGCGTTTCCTTCTCGGCCAGCTTGTTCTGCCTCTCTACCTTCCGTCGCGGACATGAGCTCGCAGGACCCCTTGAAAATCTGCTTCCCTTTGAGATAGAGCGTCGCTTCATAACAGGTAACGGTGTTGGGCTCGTCGTAGGCGAGCAATTCGGCCTTTTCGAGTTCGACTTCGTATTCGTCCCCGGATTTGACGGCGCCGACTACCCCCAACCTCACCCCGTTTACGAGAACGGCCGGAATGAAGATGTTGAAGTTCTTGGTCAGTTCTGTTACAGCCACGTGGCCGCCGGGTTCCAGGTCGCTCGCGACGTACTTGTACTGCAGCGCTGGGTAATTCACGAGCGCTTCGGCCTCTGCGGTCGTGGGTTGCTGTAGCGGTCCGCCCCACAGCTTCAAGCCGGTCGGATTTTCTCCGACTTCTTCGGGCGGAACCGGCAGGAGCTTCCCCAGCGCGCTGTCGGCGGCTTCATTGATCTGCATGGTCACCGACGGTAGCCCGTCGAGTCCTTGATGCTCGCCACCGGCGGCATCTTCGACGCTCGTGAGCGCCTGATCGAGGATCGCGTTTCCGGAGCGCCCGCTGCCCGAGGCTTCCGCCAATGGCGCCTGTGCGTGCTCGAGCTTCAGGCCTTCGTCTTCGAGCGTGTTCAATGCGGCTCGGTCGGGGTCGGTGATGCGGCTCGTGTTTTCGAGCATCAGCTGGGCGTATGCCCGGGCCCCTTCCGACCAGAAGGTCGTGTTCGCGAGGGAATTGGGTGCTGAACCCGTCGCCCATTCGTTTTCCAGGGGAAAGCGCGTGAGATAGCTGATGGATTCGTTGAGTTGTTCGAGTTCCCCCGTCTTCTGGCTTGTAAGCTGACGGTCGGCTCCCTCGAAGGTGTATGGCTGGGGTTCCTTGTTGACCAACGCGCCGTTGGCGATTTCAGTGGCATATTTGTTCAGCGCGACCAGCGATTCCTGGAACTTCGATGGCGCGAGAACTTCACCGGTTCGCTCCAGCCAGCCGACGCTGTCCGCGATCGTGGTCTCGAGTTCGGCTTTCACCTGGGTGGAGAACAGCGTCTGGACCTCGTCCTGGAGGGCGAAGACGGCCTGCTGCTCGGATTCGAGCCTTGCAGTCAAACCGGCAAGTTGGAGATTGACTTCGTAGGTGTCGCGTGCCAGTTCCGCGCTGAGGTGCGCGACCTGTACGTTGAGAGCGTGGAACGCTTGCTGCGTGTACTGCTGGAAGCCTGCGAGCTGGTTACGCAGATCGTGCATGTCCGTCAGCGCTATGTCCTCCGGGTTTTCCGGTTCGTTGACGGAGTTTTCTTCGATCAGCCCATAGATCTTGAAGGCGACGCCGACGACACCGCTGATGCCTTCGGAGTAGTTCGCCGTTGCGAAGGCGGAGGCCGCCGCGCCGGCATCGCCGAAGAGTTCGAGAACACCCTTGATGTTGTTCCTGACCTTCTGTTCTTCTTCGAACTTGGCCCAGTTGTCTTCGGCTTCCGTGACCTGGGCTTGGGCCTGGGCCGCGGCGGCGAGGACTTCACCGCCTCGTTCTTCGTCGGGACGCATCAGCTCGGCGGCGGATGTCATCAACGCGTGCTCCTGCGCGACCAGTTCCGCGTGGTGTTCCGCTTTTTGCGTTACCTGCGAGATCGTCTCCCCTGAGGTAGCGTTGGCGATTGAAGCTTCGTACAAGGCGCCACCTTGGCACTCCAGGCGAGCTACACCAGCGATCGGTTCCGCCCCGATCGCTTTCTGGCCCGTGCCATGTTCGCAGGCCTGTTCCTGCGTGGCCTTCTGCCCTTCGCCAAAGAGCGCTCCAAGCTGTTTGCGCGTCATGCGCAGATAGCCGTGGCCTTCTTCGATTTCCGTCTTCAGGCCGGCGAATGCAGGGCCATCCAGCACGTCTTCGCTTTCGCTGAAGAGTTCCTTCCATTCCGCGAACACGCTCTCCTCACTCGAGCTCTTCCAGATGGCGTTGCGAGCTTCGCCGAACAGCGGGTTGCGACGTGCCAGTTCCCACGTGGCGCGCAGTACGGTCGGCGCTGAGAACGACGTGTACGTGAGGTTCGAGCGCTCATCCGCGAGCGGTTCGAAGTACTTCGGACTTTCGGCCGCCGCGTAGATGTCAGAGGAGCCGGCGAGCGCCATGGCCGCGAGATGCGTGACCGCCAGTTTCGCCGCGGGCGGCAGCTTTACGCCCGGGCTCCCGTAGGGGGCCTCCAGCGTTGCGAGGATCGCGAGGATGCGCTGGTTTCCGGGCATCAACTGGAGGCTGGCCTTCGTCGGGGCCGTCGTCGGTGAAGCCAGCGAGGCTTGCATGTCTTTCACGTATGTCTCGGCCGTTTCGGAAGGCAGGCCCGGTTCGTCCGCGTACATCTGCTGCAGCGCCTTCTCGATGATGAGTTCCACGAGGCCTCCGCGAAGCTTGCTCAGGCGCGCGACATCCCCTGCCACGAAGAGCGCCTCAGAAACGTTCGACGGGCTGATCGTTTCCGGTGGTTCAGCCGATTCGAAGCTGTACACGTGGCCGGGCACGGTCCCGGGCGCGCCCACCACGGCGAACTGTCCGTTGCTCGAGAGCGCGACGGATTCACCGAAATACCCTACCGCGGGCTCTCCGCTCCCGGTGAGCTTGCCCCCTTCCTGGGACCAGGACGACCCTGTCCTCTGGAACACATAAGCGGCGCCGAGACCTTCGTCAGGATCGTTGTTTGCCCCGACGAGCGCCGTGTTACCGCTGGAGGAGAGCGCGACGGCGGACCCGAAGTTCGAGATGAAGTCGGCTTCCGCCCCTGTCAGCTTCGCCTGCTGGGCCCAGCTCGACCCTTCGCGCGTGTACACGAACGCCGACTCGGGACCGCCGATGAGCGCGGTGTTGCCGCTCCCGCCCGAAAGCGCCACGTCGCGGCCAAAGTGAGCGTTTGAAGCGGACCCGGAGAGCTTGCCGCCCTGCGGGCTCCAAGTCGAGTCGGCGCGCGTGAAGAACCACGCGGCACCCGCGTTTTCGTTATCCCGGAGCCCACCGACGAGCGCCGTGTTGCCATCGCCGGACAGCGCGACCGCTTCGCCGAACCCACCCGAGCCGACCTCTTCGGCCCCGGTGAGCTCTCCGCCCTGCTGGATCCACATCGTCCCCGAACGGGTGAACACCCACGCAGCGCCTCCCGACCCGTCGAACGGGGCTCCGATCAGCGCGGTGTTGCCGTCCGAGGAGAGCGCCACCGATTGTCCGAACCCACCAGAGCCGCCTCCTGGCGCTGTCAGCTTGCTCCCCAGCCTGGCTCCAGGTCGAGCCGGTGCGCGTGAAAGTCCAGACCGCGCCGCTGGAGCCGTTGTCGCCGGACGCACCCACCAGCGCGGTGTTGCCGTCTTCTGAGAGGGCGACGTCGCTACCGAATACCCCGTCGCCGCTCTCTTCTGTGCCGCCGGTGAGATGCGCCTGTTCATTCCACGCGCTCCCGTCGCGCACGAAGACCCACGCGGACCCCTTGTAGCCGTTGTCGAAGTGGGCGCCGACGAGCAGCGTTTCGCCGTTGCCCGAGAGCGCGACCCGCCAGCCGTATCCTCCTTCGCCTGTTTCGCCGCTCGGCGAGTTCGATCCTCCCGACTGGATCCAGGGGTCGATCCGCACAGGATAGGCGGCGTGCTCCGCGTCGATTCTGAGCAGAATGCGTCCACCGACGAGCGCCATCGATCCCCGCAGAGCGTGGCCTCGGGCATCGGTTGCGCTCAGACCACCGTAGGCGAGCCGCACGGTACCGCCTCGTGTGAACACGATTCGTCCGTGTGCCAGCTCCGCATGTGTGTCGCCCGCAGCCGACAGCGCGATCGTGAGCGGCGCCTGGGTGCCCCCGGCCGGGGCATGTTGCACAGTGAAACCCTGCTCGAGCCCGAGCGGCCCGTTGGCATACCACTCGAGAAGACCCGCATGAGCATAAGAGACGCGGTTCTTGTCGGCCGCCGGAGCGACCGGCACGATCGATCTGAGCGAGCCGCCCGCCCCGACTGCCGATGTCTGGAGAACCACGCTCGTCGCTCCGGAGCGGATCGTGACGCCAGCGGACCCGAAGCTGCTTCGCAGGCGCTGCGCCGGGTTCGATGCCTGCAGCCCGCCGCCCACGTGACGCACCGCGAACGCACCCGTCTGCGCTCCGAGCGCGGCCGAGACAGCGCTCTGTGCGGAGACAGGAAGTGCGTGCCACCCGCGAGCTGAGCGCGCCGTCTGATGACTGGGGGTGGTCGTCGGCTCCGCGATAGCCCAGGCTCCCACGGCAGCGCAGGAGAGGAGGATCAACAGGGCAGCGACGCGAGCGGGGCGGACGACCCTCGCGGAGAGGGTTGAAGGTCCATCCACCGCGCTGGGAACGTCCACCGCGACAGGAACCATGCTCCCGCCAACCAACAGCCGAGACACTTCACCACCACGGCATTGACCCAACCGCTCCATGAAGCACCACCCCCTGGTCTAAATGACGCGTCGGCGCTCCATCCCACGCATGCCCGCCGAGACACCGGATGGCCGATCCTTACAGGCCGTGATCATATTTGTCAAGCCCGTCCGCTGCTCGCTGCGTTCGCCTTCGCCTCCTTGAAGGCCGCAGGGCCGCCAACGCTTGCTGGGCCTCATCGCGACCGTCAACCCCCTGCCAGCTTCGCCTCCAAGGTCCGAGACCCGTGAACGTGCCGAGCGTGGTCACGTAGCTCGTGCAGCCCCGGGCAGACCGATAGCCTTCGTGGTGGCCGTGGAAGGGTGGCAGAGCGGTTGAATGCACCGGTCTTGAAAACCGGCAGGCGGGTAACCCCCGTCTCGGGAGTTCGAATCTCCCCCCTTCCGTTCTTCCGCCCACGTCGAGCAGCACGAGCGCCGACGCGCTCAACCACCCGCGCCGAGCGCCGTCTCCGTTTCGGCAGCCGAGGTCCCGAGCACCTGCCCGCCCGCGCCGAGCGCCTGCACCTCGAGGACCGGCCCGACCGTGGTGGCGGGCAGCGCAATGGCGGTCTCGAAGCCGCTCCGGGCCACCTGCGTGACGGTGCTCAGGCCCGAGGCGCTGCTCCCGGCGAGCAGCCGCCACGAGGCCACCCCGGTCGCCCCGTTCCAGCTCGCGTACACCATGCTCGCCCCCGCGGCACCGCCCGGCTGGAAGGCGAACGTCGGTGGGTGGGCGGGCGTGCCGGTCCAGGCGAAGCGGAAGGCGCGGTAGGACTCGTCGTGCGCGGGGAAGTGGCCGTCGAACAGCAACGTGCCTTCGGGCCCGAACTCCGAGAAGTACGGTTCCTGGCCCCAGCCGACGAACCAGTCGCCGTTGGGCAGCGCCTGCATGCTTCCCTGGCTTTCGGACACCAGCGCCGGCGTGTGGGTCAAGCGCGTCACCAGCGTGGCCACCCCCTGGGGGTCTTCGACGTCGAGGACGATCGCCCGCGACTGGCTGTGCTCCTTGGGGGAGGCGCCGTTGTCGAAGATGCTGATGGCGCCGCCCGGCAGCTCCCGCGGATCGTGCTGCCAGGCCGTGCCCGCGCCCGCCCCCAGCTTGAAGCTGCTGTGCTTGCCGCCCAGGCGCCATGCGATCTGACCGGTGGCGGGATTCAGGTCATAGACGGTCCAGGTGTTGCGACTGGAGATCAGCAGGCTGCCGCTCTGCTCGCGGTCGATGGAGTTGAGATGGAAGAAGTCGAACGGGAAGGGGACGCTGGTGGTGCTCGCGTGTTCGTAGCTTTCGCTCAGGGCCACGTGGTCGACGCTCGTCCATTCGTACATCACCATGCCGGTCTTCACGTCGATCTCCTGGAACAGGCTGTCGGTGACGGCGCCGTCTTCGGGGCCGCCGACCGAGGTCAGGTCGCAGAAGATCGGCTCGTACGCGGTGATCAGCGCGGTTCCCTGGGGGGTGAGCAGGAATTCGTGCAGGTCGGCCTGCAGGCCGTTGCCGGCGTGCACATGGGCGATGTCCGTGTAGGTGTCATCGGCGATCACGTCTTCGCCCAGTCCGAAGCCGTGCTTGGTGATGTTGCCCTGCCACCACGTGAGCACGGGCTTGCCTTCGTATTCCTGGACCTGGAGGTTGGTCGCCTCGGTGTCGGTGGGCAGCGGCTTGAACCACACCAGATCGCCGTTCGGTTCGAGGATCATCGGCCCGGCCTGGCCGGGCCCCGCGTAGGGCGTCACGAACACGTCGCCGGGGGCCACGCGGGGAGAGTTGGCGGTCACGCTCACCGCCGGCGGCTGCATTTCGGGGCGCGAGTGGAAGTTCTGGACTTCCGAGGCGCTTCCCAGCACGACCGCCCTGGGCGTGGTCGTGATCCGATCCTCGTGGGCGATCGCGAACGCGTCCAGCAGCGGCTGCTCTCGACCGCCTGTCTGCACCTGCGCGCGCACGGTCACGCGCTCGCCTTCGGCGAACGGGCGGGAGGGCACGAAGCTGGCTCCGTCGCCCTGCGAGTAGGCGACCAGGCGCCCGCTGTGCACGCCCGTGCTCGAGCCCACCACGCTGATCTGGCCCACGTCGCCCGCGGGGACGCCGAGGAAGCTAATCTGCGTCTGCGGCGAGGCGTCGCGACTCCCCGCCAGCGGCGAGACCGTGACGGTCCCGTCCTGCAGCGCCGAGTTGTCCAGTGTGGCCGGGGGGCACATGGGACCGCTCTGGGCAGCCGCAACGCCGCCCCCCGCGAGCATCAGCCCCAGGGTTGCGCTCGCCCCTAGGATGACAACGCGCATGGAGAACATCGACCCCCGGCAGGATAAGAGACTGAACAGGCGCACGGTGCTCAAGCGTGGCCTGATCGCCGGCGGGTTGCTGACCGGGGCCGGCGCCGCGATCGCCGCGGCGGCCGAGAACAACGGCGGCAGCCCGAGCTCCGCCCCTGGCGCGCAGGGCCAGCCCGAAGCGCCCGCCCAGCCCTCCCGGGGCCAGCACCCGGGGCGCCACCACCGCCCGAACATCCTCGTGATCGTCGTCGACCAGCTCCGCTACCCCCAGTGGTTCTCACCCGACCCGGGCGGCTTCGGCCTGCCACCCAACCTTCGACGCCTGCGGCGCGGCGCGGTGTCCTTCGCCAGGCACTACACCGCCTCCAACGACTGCAGCCCCGCACGCTCCACCCTTCTCACCGGCCTGTACACCCACCAGACGGGCTGCATGATCACCGGCGGCAGCACCCTCGACCCGGGCTTTCCGACGTGGGGAACGATGCTCCGCGACCACGGCTACAACACGCGCTGGCTGGGCAAGTGGCATCTCACCCACGGCGACAATCACTGGAACGCGCTCACCGGCGAGCTGGGACTGGAGCGCTACGGCTTCGCGGGCGGCATCTACCCCTCTCCCGACGGCGCCCCCGGCCAGGGCTGGCGCGTGGACCCGCAGATCGCCGCCACGTTCGACGAATGGTTCGCCGAAGAGGGTGGCTCGGAGCCGTGGTGCACGACCGTCTCGTTCGTCAACCCGCACGACATCGCCTGGTGGTACAAGTGGAGCGACCGCGTCCCCGCGGAGCTCAGCGCCCCGCCCCTGATCGCGCGCCTGCCGCCCAACTTCGAGACGCCGGAACTGCTGGAAGAGCGCCACAAGCCGCGTCTGCAGCTCTCCTTCCAGGACACCGAGGCCGCGTCCTTCGGCCCCGTGCCCTTCAGCGGACCGCAGGCGAGCGAGAAATGGCTCGAATTCGTGGATCTGTACATGAAGCTGCAACTCGAGGTCGATCGCCACATCGGCAACGTCATCCGCACGCTGGAAAGCCGCCCGGAGGTGGCCGCGAACACGGTGATCGTGTTCACCTCCGACCACGGCGAGTACGGCGGCTCGCACGGCATGCGGGGCAAGGGCGCGAGCGCCTACGAGGAGGGCATCCGCGTGCCGCTGATGGTCAAGGACCCCCGCGGCCTGTTGACCGGCGAAACCGAGCAGGTGCGCACGCAGCTCACCTCGAGCGTCAACGTCGCCCCCCTGCTGCTGACGATCGCCACCGGCTCGGACGACTGGCGCAGCGAGCCGCACTACTCGCACATCGCCCGCCGGCTCGATCTTGCGAGCATCCTCGCCGACCCCTCGGCGCCCGGGCGCTCGTACGTGGTGCACGCCACCGACGAGACCGTCACCGAGTACGCGATCGAACCGTATGCGGCCGATGCGCCGTTGCACATCGTGGCGCTGCGCACGCCCGAAGCGAAGTTCGCCACCTACTCGGACTGGCGCGAAGAAGGGATCAAGCCGCTCTCCGAGGGGGAGGAAGTGGAGCTCTACGACTACCGCACCCAGAGCGGGCGCCTGGAGCTCCACAACGGCGCCGGGCACAGCGAGCTGGAGCCCGGGCTGCGCGCCCAATACAAGGTCGCCTTCGACGACGAGCTGCGCGAGCCGCTGCCCCTGCGCCTGCTGAGCGCGCACGCGCGCGGCTTCGCCGACTACTTCTCGACGGCCAGGCACGTCGCGGTCGCCGCCGCCGCCAACCGCAAACGCCACGCCGAACGCGAACGCGAAGAAGGGCTCCCGCCGAACTCCGCGCTCAGGCCGCGCGAGCAGCGGCTGCCGTTCAGGGGGCGACCGTCGCTGCCGCTGCGGAGGGAGATCTGACGGCGACCGTCGCCGATGTGCCGATCACCGCGCCGCTCGCGTTCAGCGCCTGCGCGGACACGTAGCTGCCGACCGCGGCGCCGGGCACCGGGACGGCCGTCTCGAAGCCGCTCCTGGCGGCGGCGGCGGCGGGCTCGAGGCTCGTGGGCGAGGCGCCCGCGAGCACCCGCCAGGAGGCGACTTCGGTGGCGCCGTTCCAGCTCACGTACGCGGTCGTCTGAGCGTGCGCGCCGGTGGCGGCTTCGGCGACGAGCGCCGGCGACTGGGCCGGGTGCCCGCTCCAGGGCGCCACGAACGTCCGGTAGGACTCCCAGTCGGGCGGCAGGTGGGCGTTGAACAGCACCTGGCCCGCGGGGTTGACCTCCGAGAGGTAGCCGGCCTGGCCCCAGCCGACGACCCAGTCGCCGTTGGCCAGCGCCTGCAGGTTGCCCTGGCTTCCGGCCACGAGCGGGTTGGTGTGCTCATAGCTGCGCACCAGCGTGGCCGTCATCGTGTGCGTGTCGAGCTGCAGTTCGATCGCCCGCGACTGCGGATGCACCTGCGGGAAGGCGCCGTTGTCGAAGAACGTGATCGCGCCGTCGGGCTGCTGGATGGCGTCGTGCTGCCACGCCGTCGCCGCGCCCGGTCCCAGCTTGAAGCTGCTGTGCCTGCCCCCGAGCTTCCACAGCACCTCGCCGGTCCTGGGGTCCACGTCGTACGCCGCCCACGTGTTGCGCGAGCCGATCAGCAGATCGCCGCCCTGTGCGACGTCGATCGAGTTGATGTGGAAGTAGTCGAACGGTTCGGCGCGGGTGGTGGGCGCCGCGGAGGAGTAGGAGTTCGCCAGGGGCACGTGGTCGAGGCTATGCCACTCGTACATCACGAGCCCCGTCCGCAGGTCGATCTCCTGCACCAGCGTGTCCGCGACCGCGCCGTCGCGCGGTCCGCCGACGGACGACAGATCGCAGTCGATCGCGTCGTACACGGTGATCAGGCCGGTGCCTTCCGGGGTGATCTGGAACTCGTGCAGGTCCGGCTGGTAGCCGTTGCCGGCGCGCACCACCGCGATCGTCTGGTAGGCGCTGTTGGCGATCACCTCGCCGGCCGTGTGGCTGGCGCCCGTCACGAGCGGGTCCTGCCACCACGTGAGCACGGGCTTGCCTTCGTACTGCTGCACGCGCAGGTTGGCCGCGCGCGTGCCCGGGGGTCCGAGCGCCTTGAACCAGATGAGGCCGCCGTGTTCGTCGAGGATCATCGGTCCGTACTGGCCGATCCCGGAGTAGGGCGCCAGCAACAGCTCGCCGGTGGCCGTGCGGGCTTCGCTGGACACGGTCACGTCGGGGGGGCGCAGTTCCGGGCGCGAGTGAAAGCTCTGGTATTCCTTGGGCGGGGGCGGCGGCGCGGTGCTCTTCGTCCTGCCCGTGCCCACGGCCGCGCTTTCCGAGCCGCGGTCATCGCCCACGGCCACCGTGAAGCTCCACGCGAACGGGATCGCGCGGCCGGCTTCGCGCACCTGCGCGTGCACGGTCACGAGCTCGCCGTCGTCGAACGGCCGCGCCGGCAGGAAGCTCGCGCCGTCGCCCTGCGAGTAGGCCTCCAGGCGCCCGGGGTGACGGCCCGTGCGCGATCCCGTGACCGTGACGCCGGCGAGCTCGCTCGCGGGCACGCCGAGCATGCTGATCTGCGTCGCCGCGGACGCGTCCCTGCTTTCCGGCGCCGGGGACACCGTCACGCGTTCGCCGGCCAGCGCGGCGGAGACGTTCAGGTGTGGGGGCACGCAGCTCGGCGAGACGCTCGGCGGGCCGGCGGCGGAGTGCGCGGAGGACAGCGCCACCACGCCCGCGAGGCCCGCGATCACCACCAGCAGGCTCGCCCCGGCGATCACGCCGTGCGGACGGGACATCAATCCTTGACCGTTGGTGAGGTGCCTATCACGGCGCCCGCCGAGCTCAGCGCCTGGACGGCCACGTAGGGCCCGGCGCCCGGCACCGCGATCGTCGTCTGGAAGGCCGCCTTCGCGGCCGTGGCCGCCGGCGCGAGCGCGCTCGGCGAGGGACCTGCGAGCACCCGCCAGGAGGCGACTTCGGTGGCACCGTTCCAGCTCACGGAGACCGCCATCGCACCACCCGAGCCGGGCGCCGCCACGACCGCCGGCGGGCTCGTCGGATGCCCGCTCCACGGCGACAGGTAGGTCCTGAAGTCCTGCACGCTCTTGCCGAGCGTGCCGTCGAGCAGGACCCGGCCGGCGGCGTTGTACTCGGTGAAGTTGGGCAGCCCGCCGTAGCCCATCAGCCAGTTGCCGTCTTTGAGGTTCAGCACGTTGCCCTGGCTGGTGGCGAGCAGCGTCTTCGTCGGGTTGGTGAACTGCTTGACCAGCGTGACCGTGTGCGCCTGGACGTTGGGGTCGAGCAGCAGCCCGCGCGACTGCTTCTCCATTGGCGGGTCCGAGCCGTTGTCGAACACCGAGATCAGCCCCCCGGGCTGCCATTCGGCGTCGTGCTGCCAGTAGGTGTGGGTGCCGGGGCCGAGCGTGAAGCTCGAGTGCTCGCCACCCAGGCGCCAGCGCACGGCGCCGCTGCGCAGGTCGACGTCATACAGCGTCCAGGCGCTGCGCGAGGACAGCAGCAGATCGCCGGGTTGATTGGGGCCCCACCCACCCCCCTGGCCCGGTGGGCCAGGATCGGCCGAGTTGATGTGGACGTAGTCCCACGGCGTGCTCGACTTGGAGATCGGTTTGTGCGATTCGCTCGGCGGGATGTGCCCGAGCGCGTGCCATTCCCACATCACCAGGCCGGTCTTGATGTCGATCTCCTCGATCACGGAGTCGCTGATGACCCCGTGGGCGAGCCCGCCGTAGGGGGCGAGGTTCATGTAGATGGGGTCGAACATGTCGATCCACGCGGTGCCTTCGGGAGTCAGCCTGATTTCATGCAGGTCGGCGTGGTAGCCGTTGCCGGCGTGGATGCTCGCCACCTGCTGGTAGGCGCTGTCGTAGAGGACGTCTTCGCCCTGGCCGAAGCCCACTTCGAGGATCCGTCCCTGCCACCAGCTGAGCACGGGCTTGCCTTCGTACTGCTGCACCTGGAAGTTGGTGGCCGCCTCACCGGCGGGCAGCGGATGGAACCACACGAGCGCGCCGTCCTGTTCGGCGATCATCGGCCCTGGCGTGCCCACGCCCTGATAGGGGGCGAGGAACAGGTCGCCGGGCGCCGCCCCGGGCCTCGCGGGGGTGGTGATCGCGAGCGTCGAGGGCGTCAGCGAGGGCGCCGTGCCGTAGTGCTGCACCGCGTGCGGGTCACCCGGGTTGACCGGGAACTCTTTCTGGCTGACCGGCGCCTGATGGGCGATCACGAAGCTCGTGCTCGCCGCCTGCCTGGCGCCGCCCACTTCCACGGTGGCGCTCACCGTCACGCGCTCGCCGGGAACGAACGGTTGCGCGGGCAGGAAGCTCTCGCCGGTCCCCGTCGAGTACGCGCGCAGGACGCCCGCGTGCGCGCCGCTGCTCGAGCCGACCACGTGCACGGCGCTGACGCGCGTGCCGGCAATGCCGAGGAAGCTGATCTGGGTGCTCGGGGACGCGTCGGGAGTGCCCGGCTCGGGCGAGACCGCCACGGGGTTGGCCGCCGCGGCCGCGGCATCCGCGGTTGTGGGTTCGGGCGGGTCGGTGGTGGCCGAGGAGCTCGACCCGCACGAGGACAGGCCGACGCACATCGCCAGCACGACCACGCATACGGTCGGGCGGATCGTCATTGAGCGGTTGGCGAGAATAGCCGGGAGGCGCCGATTACCCTACCGCTCGCGTCGAGTGCCTCGACCCGGTAGCTGCGATCGCCCGGTGACACGGGGATCGCCGTCTCGAACCCGGACCTGGCGGTGGTGCTCACGACCGCCATCCGAGTGGCGCCGGATCCTGCCAGCACCCTCCAGGAGACGACCCGCGTGGCCCCGTTCCAGCTCGCGTACACGGTCGTCCCGGCGCCCGTCCGGCGCGCGGCGGCCGCCGGCTGGGTGAGCGGCAGGCCGACCCACTGATCGAGCGTCGCCCGGTAGCTGAGGTCGGGGGAGGGGAATTCCCCCTCGAGCAGCAGCTTGCCCGAGCTGGTGTACTCCGAGAAGTCCGGTTCCGAGCCCCAGCCGACGAACACGTTGCTGTTCGGCAGCGGCTCGGTGTCGCCCATGAATTCGGATTCGAAGCCGCCTCCGCCGGGATACTGGGCGATGAGGGTGGCGGTATGGGCGGCGGGATCGAGCTTGAGCACCAATCCCCGCGAGGGCCCTGTGGCGGGCACGGAGGTGCCTCCACCGGTGAGCTGGCAGCAGTGATCGTCGAACACCGTGACCGTTAGACCGGTATGCCCGCCCACCCCGAGCGCCACGTCGTGCTGCCACTGGAATTCGGCGCCCTTGCCGAACGTGAAGCTCGAGTGCCTGCCGCCGAGGGTCCACTCGACCTTGCCGGTGGCCGCGTCCACCAGGTAGGCGGCCCACGTGTTGCGCATCGACACGAGGAACGTGCCGTTGGGGAGCACGTCGATCGAGTTGACGTGGTAGGCGTCCCACGGGAAGCCGTTGGTGGGCACCGAGGCGTGGGAGTCGCTCAGCGGGATGTGGTCGAGCGCGTCCCAGGTGCGCAGCAGCCTGCCGGTCCGGAGGTCGTACTCCTGCACGGCCGAGTCGATCAGCACGCCGTTGTAGGCGCCCCCGTAGGGAGACAGGTTGCGCGGCATGTTCCTGTTCGCGGTCACCCAGGCGTCGTCCCCCGCGATGCGCAGCTCGTGCAGCGTGATCTGCCAGCCGTCGGCGCCCTTCAGCCTCGCCACCGTCTGGTAGTGCTGGTTGACCACCACGTCTTCGCCGCTTTCGGTGTCCCCCGTCTTGCTGACCACTCCCTGCCACCACGCGAGCGCCGGCTTGCCCTGGAAGCTCTGCAGGCTGAGGTTGGCGGCCACCATGCGTTCCGGCACCGGCTGGAACCACACCGGCTGCAGGCTGTGGTCGAGGATCAGCGGCCCGCTCTGGCCGACCATCGGCGGGTAGTTCAGGTTGTAGAAGCTCGCCGTGAGGATGTAGCCCGGCGCCAGCTCGTCGGCGTTGGCGGTGTGCTTGGCGATCACCTTCGGCGGGCGCAGCAAGGGGGCGGAGACGAAGCGGTAGGCACCCGCGGTGGTGTAGGCGCCGATCGGCGCCGCGTGAGAGCCCGCGAACGCGGTCGTGATCGCGATGAACACGGCGAGCAGGGCGCCGATCGCCACTGCCAGGCGTCGCACCGCGCCCCGGGTGGCGATGCGCGGGCTGGGGAGCGCGGTGAACGTCAGGATCGCCGCCGCCCCCGCCAGGCAGGCGCCGATCAGGTAGGCGAGGGCAAAGCCATGGGTGAGCGCCTGCGGCACCTGCTCGCCCGTGCCGATCAGGTGGGTGCTGCGCTGGGTCGCCAGCGTGATCAGCACGGCGAGACCGAGACCGCCACCCACCTGGCGAGAGGTGTTGACGAGCCCCGACGCGAGCCCCGCCTGACCCTCCTTGGCGCCCTGGGTGGCGGCGATCGTCGAGGGCACGATCGACATCGCGATCCCCGCGGCCGTCAGCAGGCCGGGGATCATCACGTACACGATCGGGCTGCCGCTCGAGCCGATTCGGGTGAGCAGCAGCAACCCGCCGGTGAGCATGATCAGACCGCTTCCCAGCACCGGGCGCACGCCGAAGTGGTTGACGAGCCTGCCCGCCCGCGAGGCGACGAGCATGATCATCAGCGTCATCGGCAGGAAGACGAGACCGGTGTCGAGCGGGGACAGGCCCAGCACCTGCTGCAGGTAGAGCGAGCTCACGAACCACATCGGGAACAGCGACGCGCTGAACAGCAGCACGATGTTGTTGGCCACCTGCAAGGGCTTGGTCAGCTCCTTGAAGGGGATCAGCGGCGCGGATGCAAAACGGACCTCGATCACGGCGAACACCCCGAGCAGGACCACGCCGAGCAGGATCGGCCCGAGCGCGGCGAGCGTGCCCCAGCCCTTCAGGCCGGCTTCCACGACCCCGTACACGAGGACGATCTGACCGACCGTCAGCGTCAGCGCGCCCGCCAGGTCGAAGCTCGCGCCTGGGTCCGCCCGGCGGCGCTCGCTGACGACCGCGTAGGCCACCAGCGCGGCCGCGATCGCGATCGGCGGGTTGATCAGCAGCACCCATCGCCAACTGAGGAATTCGGTGATGATCCCGCCGAGCAGCACCCCGGCCGCCCCGCCGAGTCCGTTCATCGCCGCCCACGTGCCGATCGCACGGTTGAGCTTGTGTCCGGGCGCGAACGACGCGATGATGATCGCCAGCGAGCACGCGGCCGTGAGCGCACCGGCGAGACCCTGTACGGCGCGCGCGACCACGAGCACCCCCTGGCTGGGTGCGGCCCCGCCGGCCAGCGACGCGAGCCCGAACAGCAGCAGCGCGGCGACGAACGTCCGGCGCTGCCCGAAGTGATCGGCCGCGCGCCCGCCGAGCATCAGGAAGCCGGCGAACGTGATCGCGTACGCGTCGACGACCCACAGCAGGGCCGGCGCGGAGAAGCCGAGGGCCGACTGGATCGAGGGCAGCGCCACGTTGACGATGCTGAGGTCGAGGATGACCATGAACTGGGCCACGCAGCACACGACCAGCAGCCACCACGAGTCGCCTCCCAGCCGACGCCCGGGGGAGGCCGGGGAGCTCGTGTCCGCGCTCACCGGCGCCGCGGCGCTCACGTCCGTGTGAGCCGCGTCAGCCACAGCCGTCTCATCATGCATTTGCATCCGCTTTCATACGTTCGAGCTCCCCAGTGGAGGACCCTGGCCCACTGCGATTGGCGCCAACAGCGCCTGGTAGTGTGCTGGGCCGAAGCCCGCGAGCGACCACAGGAGTCCGGCCCATGAGGAAACGTACGCTACTGACCGCCATGCTGACGCCAGCGGCCGCGGTGACCGCCAGCATGGCGATGGCGGCGTGCGGCGGGAAAACGACGAGCTCCACCTCGAGCCAGACGACGAGCGGCCCCACCACGACCACCACGACGACGGGTCCGCACAAGAAGCCCTCGAAAGCCCCGGCCTACTGAGCCGCCCCGCGCCCGCCGCGATCGGCGGCGCACCCATCATGACCGCAGCGCGGCTTCGTAGCTGACGGTCCGCGCCGGTCGCGTGCCGGCGAGCACGTTGCCGGCCGCGTCCAGCGCCTGGACGGCCACGTAGGCGTACTTCTTGGGCAGGATCGTCGAGCTTCTCGAAGCCGTTCGCGGCGACCGTGGCCTGTGCCGCGAGCGACCCGGCGTCCGTGCCCGCGAGCACGCGCCAGGAGGCGACTTCGGTGGCCCCGTTCCAGCTCATGTGCACGATCGTCTCTTCGCCCGTGTTGTTGAGGCTGGCGACGAGCGCCGGGGGATCGAGCGGACGAGCGCTCCAGGGAACGCGAAAGCCCCTGTAGGAGGACATGTCGAACGGCAGATGGGCGTCGAACAGCAGCGCACCGCGAGCGTCGTACTCGCTGATCTCGGGGACCCCGCCGTAGTCCACCACCGTGTTCCCGCTCGGGAGCGTCTGCATGTTGCCCTGGCTGGCGGCCAGCAGCGGCGGGTCGGGATGCGTGAAGACCGCGGTCAGGCGCGCTTCGTGCGTCTCGAAGTCGAGCGCGATGCGCACGGCACGCGACTGTTCGTGGACGGGCGGGTTCGCGCCGTCGTCGAACAGGGTCACTTCGCCGTCGGCGAGCAGACGGGCGTCGTGCTGCCACGCCGTGCTCGTGCCCGGTCCCATCCTGAACGAGCTGTTGGTGCCGCCCAGGCGCCACACGATCCTGCCCGTGCCCGCTTCGAGCTGATAGGCCGCCCACGTGCTGCGCGCCGAGATCAGCAGGTCGCCGTCGGCCTCGGGGTCGATCGAGTTGATGTGAAACCAGTCCCAGGGCGTCCCCTTGGGAGCCGAGGTCTCGGATTCGGCGACGGCGACGTGGTCGAGGCTGTGCCATTCCCAGCGCACCAGTCCCGTCTTCATGTCGATCTCCTGGATCGCCGTGTCGATGATCGCCCCGTCGTGCGCTCCCCCGGCCTGTGACAGGTTGCAGCGGATGGGGTTGAACGCCGTGATGTAGGCGATGTCGTGCGGGAGGATCTGGAAGTCGTGCAGATCCGCCCGCAGGCCGTTGCCGCCCGCCACCCTCGCCACCGTCTGGTAGTGGGAGTTCATGACGACGTCTTCGCCCTGGCCGAAGCCGAGCGACAGCACGCGCCCCTTCCACCACGTGAGGTCGCGCTGGCCTTCGTATGTCTGGACGCTCAGGTCCTCCGCCGTCTGGCCTCCAGAGAGCTGTTCGAACCACACGAGCCGACCCTGGGGCGTGTAGATCAACGGCCCGTACTGGCCGGGTCCGGGCCCGTTGGTCGTGAGGATGTCGCCCGCGCCGGGGTCGTGGTCGGGCACGCTCACGTTGAGGATCGGGGCGTGCACGCCGGGCATCGTGGCGAAGCTCTGGTAGTCGCCGGGCGCTGCCTGCGGGTTGGGGAACTCGGGCACGCTCGCGGTCGGATACGGGGTGTCCACGCGAAAGCCGAACGCCACCCGCCTCGCGCCGGCGCCCACGCGGATCACGGCCTGCACGTGCACCCGCTCGCCGGGGTCGAAGGGCTGCGCGGGCACGAAGCTGCCGCCGTCCCCCTGGAAGTACCCCTGCAGGTGGCCGCCGTGGCTACCGGACTGCGAGCCCGTGACCGACACCGACTGGATGTTCGCGGCGCTCGTGCCGAGGAAGCTGATCTGGGTGTGCGGGCTGGCCGTGCCCGTCCCCGGCGCCGGCGAGACGTCGACGTCGGTGCCGGGGAGCCTGGCGCTGTGTTCGAGCGCCGCCGGCACGCACCTGGGCGAGCTCGTGCTCGCCGTGTCATGCGTGCTCGCGCTCGTGCCGGAAACGCCGAGGGTGGGAGAGCCGCTGACGATCGCGGCCACCGCCCACGCGAGGACCGCGACCAGCAGGACGATGTAGCCGATGCGTCTCATGCGCGCGCGAAGTCCTCGACAATATCCGGGAAACCACCGGCGATCCGCGGCGATGCGCGCCGCCCGGGCATCCTTACCAACTTCTTCGTGGCGCCTGGCGCGCACGCATGGCGTACGCTCTGAAACATGACGATTCGCGTGCCCCTCGCCCTGCTTGCGGTGACCTGGGGACTGGCGTCTGGCGCCGCGCCGGCGCTCGCGAGCTCGAACGCGTCGAGCACGCAGACCTACGTCCAGGCCGACTACGCGCTCGTGCACGTCGCCAGATCGCACCTGACCGCCTCCGAAGGGGGACCGCTGCAGGTCCTCGCGAAGGTGAAGGGCGAATGTCCGGGCGCGGGCGCGGGCTCACCGCAGGACCCCGAATCGACGCAGATGAGCGACGAGGTCATCGGCACGATCGTGATCGCCGGGGCCCAACCCGACCTGCAGGCGATCAGGACGTTCATCCGCACGGCGTCGAGCCTCACCTGGAGCAGCTCCGCGCTGACCAACGCCGTGCACTCCTACGCGAACAAGCTGAAGACCGTACTCGGCCTGACCCCCCCCAGCCTGTGCACGGAAGTCAAAGCGTGGGCGGCGAGCGGCTACCACACGCTGCCCGCCACCACCGTCACGTTCGTCGGCAAGTTCATGCCCGCGTGGGTCGCCCTCGGCTTCCTGCCGTCCCAGCTCGCCCGCTACGAGAACGGTGCGACCAAGGCGCTCGCCAACCGTGCGGGCCCGTTCGAACAGGAACTCAGCGAAGGCGAAGCGCGCGCGGTGGAACACTGGGGGGACATCATGGACACGCTCATGCTCTGGCCCTGAGGGCCCGTCGGGGCGGCCGCGCGCTCGCCGGTCTCGGGGCTCAGGCGACCGCGCGCAGGTGGCGATAGGGAGCGCCCCGCAGCTCCCGCACGAGCGCGTCGAGGACGCCCTCCTCGTCCTCCTCGCGACCGTCGGTGACCGCGCCGATGATGGCGCGCTTGCGCTCCAGCAGGGCCGAGATCGTCTCGTCGATGGTGTCCGCCGCCAGCAGGTAGTACGCGTTCACCGCGTCCTGCTGGCCGATGCGGTGACAGCGATCCTCGGCCTGCTCGTGCTTGGCCGGCGTCCAGGCGAGCTCCAGGAACGCCACGTTGGAGGAGCGGGTCAGCGTCAGACCGTGCCCGGCGACGTCGATCGAGCACACGATCAGCTTGTTCGAGCCGGCGAGCACCGGCGTCTGAAAGGCGCGCAGCGCGGCGTCCCGGGCGACGGCGCTGTCCTCGCCGAGGATGTGCAGGGCATCCGGGAAGCGGGCGAGCAGCGCGCGCTGGATCTCGCGGTGAGCGGCGAACACCACCAGCGGCTCACCCGCTGAGCAGAAGTCGTGGATCCAGGCGAGCGCCCCGTGGAGCTTGCCGCGCGCGGCCAGCAGCTTCAGCGCGTTGCAGCGGACGAGGCGCTCGGCGCGCAGGGCGGCGGCGACCTTGGCGTCGAGCTCGCGCAGGTCGAGCGGCTGGCTGCGCAGCCACGCCACGAGGTCCCGCTCGGCGAGCCGGTACTCGGCTTCGTTGTCGAGCTCCACGGGGACGATCGCACGCGTCTTGGCGGGGAGCTGGGGTAGCACGTCGGCCTTCAGGCGGCGCACGAAGCAGCGCGCGCGCAGGTGCCAGTGCAGGCGCAGGTGCGCGTCGGGCCCGCGGAAGCGCTGGCCGAAGCGCGCGCCCGAGCCGAAGTCCTCGAGGCGCCCGAGGATGCGCAGCTGCGAGATCAGCTCGGCCGGCCGGTTGGTGACGGGCGTGCCGCTCAGCGCGAGCACGAGGCCGTCTCGCGGCACCGTGGACGCGAGCCGCCCGACCGCCTGGGTGCGCTTGGCGGCGGCGTTCTTGCAGTAGTGGGACTCGTCGAGCACGAGCGCCTGCGGGGAGAGCGCGCAAAGCTCGTCCAAGCGCGCGGCCACGATGTCGTAGTTGAGGACCGTGACGTCCGCATCCGTCGCGTCGGCGGCGCCGCGGTTGCCCGCCAGCGCCCGCACGCTGCGCGCGGGCAGCCAGCGCTCGAGCTCGCGCAGCCAGTTGAGCTTGAGGCTCGCCGGACACACCACCACCGCCGGGTACGCGCCGGCCGCCTCGATGGCCGCGAGCGCCTCGATCGTCTTGCCGAGGCCCTGCTCGTCGGCGAGGAAAGCGCGCCTGCGAGCGAGCAGGTAGCTCACGCCCGCGCGCTGGAAGGGCTTCAGCTCGCCGCCCAGGCCGACCACCCGCAACGACCCGTCCGTGGCGCTCGACAGCGCCACCAGCCCGGCGCCGTGCGCGTGCTCCTCGCGTATCTCCTGCAGCAGCGCGAGCGCCTCGGGCGCAACCCATACGTCTCCCTCGGCGAGGAAGGCGTCGAGCTCGGGCACGCAGAACGGGTCGGCGCGAAGCGCCGGGAGGCGTGCATGCTCGCCCCCTCCGCCCCGCGCGGCGGGCTCCACGACACCCCGCAGCGCCGCGAACTGCCCCAGCCGGCCGGGGTCGTGGCCGGCGGCGAGCACGAACGTCGGCTCCGCATGGGCCTGCGACAGCTCCAGCACCGCCGGCGGCGCCGGACGTCCCTGCTCGAGCGCGGCCACGCAGCGTCTGGCGGCGGGGCTGACCCACGCGTCCAGCGCGCGCATCAGCCGCCAGGAGTCGAGCGTCAGCGCAATCGTCGCACCGCCAGGGGCGCTCGCCGCCCGCTCGCGCAGCTCTCTGGGCAGGCGCCGCTCCTCACCGAGCAGCAGGAACACGGGCGACTCGCTCGGCCCGCCCACCTCGACGTTGCCGCGCCAGGTGCGCGCGCGCGCCAGCCAGGCGCGCACGCGCGGGTTGACGCTCACGTCCTCGATGTGCTCGAGCAGCTCCGCGAGCCGCTCGGCATCGTGCTCGACCGCCGCCAGACCAAGCGTCCCCGCCGGCCCCTCGGCCGAGCGCAGGCCGTCCCGCCCGGCGAGCACGCGGGCCAGGGCCGCGCGCTCGCCAACGATCAGGATCCAGTGCTCGCCGCGGCGGTCGCGGCGGAACTCGACGTCGTAGCGGGACACCGCCTCCTCGCCGACGCCTGCCCGCCTACCCCCCGCTGCGCCACCGGCTCCCGCGCCCCCGCCCGCGCCGAGATCGACGAGCGCCCGGCGCGCCGCTTCGCTGACCTGCACGCTGCCCGTGCTCTGCTCGAGCGCCCGCACGAGCTCCGCCGAGCGCTCGTCGAGGGGCACCAGCGCGCGACCGATCGCCGGCAGGTTGTACGCACCGGGATGCTCCAGCAGCGCCGCGACGGGCTCGGCGGCGGCGTCGGTGGCGAAGCTCAGCCACCAGCTCTCGTCGGGGCGGGAGAGGTCCACGAGGCACTCCGCGCGACGCCGGCGCGCGCGGCGGCGGGCGATCGTGCGCGTCAGCTCCTCGCTCACCTGCGGGGCCTGGCGCAGGCCGGCCAGCAGGCGCGCGAGCGCCTCGGCCTGGTCGGCCCCGAGCGGGATGCACCACGCCCGCTCCAGCGGATCCCAGCGCCGGCCGGGGATCGCGCGCAGGAGCTGGCGCAGGCGCTCGTCGTAGGGGAAGCGCAGGACGGCCTCGTCGTGGGCCAGCTCGGCGGAGAAGGGGATCGCGGACACGAGCTCAGCACGATAGGCATCCGCGGGGATGACTTGCGCCCGCCGGCCGGCCATCGCGGCAATCAGGCCCCGCGCGAGCCCCCGGGGGCCGCCAGCAGCCCCTCGAGTCGCTCCAGCGCGCTCGGCGTTCCCATCGCCACGATCACGTCGCCGCCCACCAGCGCGGTCTCGGCCGGCGGCTGCGGCTGGAAGCCCACCCCGCGCCTCAGGCCCACGATCATCGAGCCGCCGCGGATGTCCCCCACGGTCTGACCGACCCCTTCGCAGCCCTCGCCGACGGAGATCTCCTCCAAGCGGTATTCGGCGTCCACGTCGACCACGCCGCTCAGCTGCGGGTGCAGCGCCAGCCTCGCCATCTCCGTGCCGCTGGCCTTGTAGGGCGAGATCACGCGATCGGCGCCCGCCCGCTTGAGCTTCTTCTCGGTGTCCTCGAGCGCCGCCCGGGCGACGATCGAGATGTCCGCGCGCAGCTCGCGCGCGGTGAGCGTGATGAACACGTTGTCCGCGTCCGAGTCCGCGCAGGCGATGATCGAGCGGGCGCGGGCGATCCCGGCCTGGACGAGCACGGAGTCCTCGGTGGCGTCCCCCTCGACGAAGCCCAGGCCGAGTCCTTCGGCGAGGTGGCGGCTCGCGTTGCTCGCGTTGACGACCACGCAGGGGGCGCGCGCGGCGTTCAGGTCGCGTGCCACCTGGCGCCCGACGCGCCCGAAGCCGCAGATGATGTGGTGGTCGGTGAGCGAGTCGATCATCCTCTGCGAGCGCCTGGCGGAGAGCAGGTCGCCGAGATGCCCGGCCACGAAGAACTCGGTGATCGTCGCCAGCGCGTAGAAGAGCGTACCGACGCCGACCACGACCAGCGCGACGTTGATGATCTGCCCCGCGAGCGTGCGGGCCGGCGGGAAGACGCCGACCGTGGAGGCCGTGTCGAGCGCCCACCGGAAGGCGTACCAGAAGCCGACGTGCTCGCTGAGCGCCAGCCCCGCGGCACCGAGCAGGAGCAGGCCGAGGACGGTGGTGGCGAGCAGCGCGATGCGCCGCGCGAACACCGAGAGCTGGCTGTGGGTGGCCGCGTCGGGGCGTCCGCGCGGGTGCTTGGCGAGCCCATCCAGGCCGAGCACGGCTAGCTGCCCAGGCCGAGCAGCGTCAGGCAGGACAGCGCCAGGGTGCGCGGGATCGCGGCTGTCGCGTCCATGTCCCGCTCTTATACAACTCCTACAGGCGAGGTGCGCCCGCATTTAGCGCGAGCGCGATAATGGGGATGCAGCATCCCTGCACCTACCCCTGGAGGCTCACCCATGCGCATAGCCAAGCTGCTCGGAGCCACGATCGTCGCGGGGGCGCTCGCCGGCGGCGGCGCCGCGGCAGGGATATCGGGCGCCGCGGCCGCGCCCACGACCCCCACGCCCACCACCCCGGCGCCCAAGTCCACCACCCCGGCGCCCGCGCCGAAGTCATCGACGCCTCCCGGCGGCCACTGCCCCAACATGGGCGGCGGCTCGGGGTCGAGCTCGGGGGCCTACACCGGGCCCGGACCGGGCCCGGCGGCCCTTCCAAGCTGAGATCCCCCTGCGAGCGCTCGCGCGAGGCGCCCGCGGCCGTCTGCTGACGGTCACGCTGGCGGCGAGCTGCCTCGCGCTGGCCGGCTGCGGCTCGAGCACCCACGGCGAGCGGGCCGGCGCGCTCGTGCCGATCGGCGCCGGCCTGAAGGGCCCCGCGGGACTGCGGGCCACGATCTACGCGCAGGGACCGCCCACCACGGCGGCGTTCGCCTTCGACACGCAGGGACGGCTGTGGCTGACGGCCGCCGGCCTTGAAGCCCACACCCACGACGGCGTGTACGTGATCCCCACGCCGGGGGCACGGGCGGTGAAGGTCGTCTCGGGCCTGGACGATCCGCTCGGCCTCGCCTGGTATCGGGGCAGGCTGTACGTGGCGTCGGTCGGGCGCGTGGACGCGTACGGCGGCTTCAACGGCAAGCGCTTCACCGAGCACACGACGATCCTCACGGGCCCGGTCGCCGGCGGCGAGAACAACCTGCTCGTGATGGCCCCTGATGGACGCTTCGTGATGGGCATCACCGCCACCTGCGACCACTGCACACCGGTGTCGAGGTTCTCGGGCTCGATCGTCTCCTTCCGCCCCGACGGCACCGATGTGCGCCTCTACGCCAGCCGCATCCGGGCGCCGTTCGGCCTCGCCTTCTTCCCGGGCACGAGCGATCTGTTCGTGACGATGAACCAGCGCGACGACCTCGGCGCGCGCACACCGGGCGACTGGCTGGCGGTCGTCCGGGAAGGCGAGGACTGGCGGTTCCCGGGCTGCTACGGGCAGGGCGGAGCCGTGTGCGCGGGCGTTCCGCAGCCAACCGCCGTGCTCGACCCACACGCGGCCGTCGGCGGGGTCGTGATCGTCACGGGTCAGCTCGGCGCCGGCATCGCCACGGCCGCGATCGTGCCGGAGTGGAACGTGGCGAAGGTGCAGCGCGTCGCCCTCGAGCGCTCCGGCTCCGGCTCCGGCTACGCGGGCTCCGTCGAGCCGTTCCTCACGGGCATCCGCAACCCGCTGGCGGTGGCGCTCGCGCCCGGGCACTCGCTGCTCGTCGGCGACTGGGCGACCGGGACGATCTACCGGGTGGAGCCTATTCGTAGGTGAACTGATCGTCCGGCGGGTTGGCGGCGCTCTTGAGCTTCCCCACCGCCGCAACCACGTCCACCGTGCCGGCCGTCTTGCTCGCGGGCGTGGTGGCCGTGCACGTGGTGCTCGAGCTGCACGCGACGTCCGTGGCGGCCTTTTTCCCGAACTTGAAGCTCGTCGCGCCAGCTCCCACGGCGAAGCCCTCGCCGGTGATCGTCACCCTCGTGGCGCCGCCGATGGGGCCGCTGTTGGGAGCGACGCCTTCGACCACCGGGATGTAGCCGAACTGGTCGTGCTTGGAGATCGCGCTCGTGCCGCCCGCCGCCGAGACGGTCACGTTCACGGTTCCCGCGCCCGCCGGCGAGACCGCGATGATCGAGGTGGGCGAGGTGACTTCGAAGCTGCTCGCGGGGCTCGCGCCGAAGTTGACCGCCGTCACGCCGACGAATTCCGAGCCGGTGATCGTCACCGTCGTTTCGCCGCCGCCGGGGCCGCTCGTCGTCGAGAGCGTTCTGAGCACCGGCGGCGGGACGTAGCTGAAGCGGTCGGCCACCACCGGCGGACTCGTGCCCGCCGGGGTGGTGACGGTCACGTTCACCGTGCCCAGCGAGCCCGCGGGGGCGACCGCGACGATCGAGCTGGGGGACGTGACTTCGAAGCTTTTGGCGCTGCTGGCGCCGAAGTGAACGGCCGTGGCCCCTTCGAGGTTGGTGCCGGTGATGGTCACGATCGTGCCGCCCGCCTCCGCGCCCGCGGCGGGGTTCACGGCGGTCACGCCCGGCAGCGGTTCGCTGTAGGCGAGGTCGTGGTCGCCGCCGGCGGCGATCCCCGCAACCTGGCCCAGGCCGGTGACTGCCACGGGCACGTCGCTCGGTTCGCCGGCGCTGCCGTCGCCCAGCTCGCCGAATTTGTCTTCACCCCAGGTCATGACCGTGCCGGCGCTCAGCAGCGCCATGCTGTGTTCGCCGCCCGCGGAGACCGCGGTCACGCCTGTGAGCCCGCTCACGGCCACCGGCGTTTCCTCCCGTTCGACGATGCTGCCGTCGCCGAGCTCGCCCGACTCATCTTCTCCCCACGCCATGACCGTGCCCGCGCTCACCAGGGCGAGGTTGTGGTGCGCGCCCGCCGAGATCGCGCTCACGCCGCTCAGGCCTTCGACCGCGACGGGCACGTCGCTGCTCGGTTCTTCTTCCCCTTCGTTGGCTTCCCTCAGGGCTTTGTCGCCGAGCTGCCCGTACCAGTCGCTGCCCCAGGCCGTGACCGTGCCCGCTTTCAGCAGCGCCAGGCTGTGTTCCTGGCCGGCGGCGATCGCCGCGACACCGCTCAGGCCTTTGACGACCACGGGGACGTCGCTGTTCCTGCTGGCGCCGTTGCCGAGCTGGCCGTGTTCGCCTTCGCCCCAGGCCATCACCGTGCCGTTGCCGAGCAGCGCGAGCGCATGTTCGCCACCGGCCGCGATCGCGGTGACGCCGCTCAGGCCTTTGACGGGCACGGGCACGTCGCTTTCCTGGTTGGCGCCGTTGCCGAGCTGGCCGGCTTCACCCGCGCCCCAGGTCATGACGGTGCCGTTGTCGAGCAGCGCGAGGCTGAAGTTGGCGCCCGCCGCGATGGCCTTGACGCCGGTGAGACCTTCGACGGCCACCGGCACGTCGCTGCTGCGGCCTTCGCCGTTGCCGAGCTGACCCGACGCGCCATCCCCCCAGGCCACCACGGTGGAGTCGCTGAGGAGCGCCAGGCTGTGGCGCCGGCCGGCGGCCACGGCTGTGACGAAGTTCAAGCCGGTGACCGGAACCGGGACGCTGCTCATGCTGAAGCTTTCGTCCCCGAGCTGGCCAAAGGAGTTCTGGCCCCAGGCGAGCGCGCGGAAGTGGTGGATGGCGACGGTGAGCGTCGCGGACGCGGTGCGGGCCGTGCCGGCGACGTTCGAGAACGTCGCGCGGTACTCGTCGCCGTTTTCAGAGGTCTTCGCTTCTTCGATCGTGAGCTGATCCGCGGTGGCGCCCGCCACGGCGGTGAACGTGCTGCCGCCGTTGGTCGAGAGTTCCCACTGCACCGCCGGCGCCGGGAAGCCCGACGCGGCCGCTTCGAAGGTCGCGCTCTGGCCCACTTCGACGGTCGTGTTCGTCGGCTGCTTGGTCACGAGCGGCGGGTCCTGGACGGTCAGGGTGACCGTGTGAGTGGTCACCGACCCCGCCGCGTTGGTGAACACCGCCCGATAGTCGTCGCCGGTTTCGGCGCTCTGCGCGCTCGCGATCGTGAGCCGGTCGGCGCTCGCGCCCGGGACCGGGGCGAAGGTGCTGCCGCCGTCGGTCGAGAGTTCCCACTGCACGGTCGGCGCCGGGAACCCGGACGCTGTAGCTTCGAACATCGCTTCCCTGCCTTCTTCGACGGTCACGCTGAGCGGCTGCTTGGTCACCGCCGGCAGCCTCTGCACGGTGAGCGTGGCCGCTTCGCTGGCGGTCTGACCCGCGACGTTCTTGAACGTCGCGCGGAACTCGTCGCCGCTTTCCGAGCTCGTCACATCAGCCACGGTCAACTGGTTGGAGGTGGCGTGTGAGATCCCGCGCCAGGTGCTGCCGCCGTCGCTCGAGGATTCCCACTGCACGGTGGCCGCCGGGAAGGCCGACGCGGTCGCTTCGAAGGTCGCGCTCCGGCCTTCTTCGACCGTGACCGAGGCCGGCTCGTGGGTCACCACCGGCTTGAGTTGAACGGTGAGCGTGGCGGCTTTGGTGCTCGCCTGGCCCGCCACGTTGGTGAACACCGCCCGGAACTCGTCGCCACTTTCCGAGGTCCTGGCGCTCGCGATCGTCAACTGGTCCGAGGTGGCTTCGGCGATCGGGCTGAACGTGGAGCCGCCGTTGGTCGAGACTTCCCACTGCACGGTCGGCGCGGGCACGCCGGATGCGGTCGCTTCGAAGGTCGCGCTCTGGCCTTCTTCGACCGTCAGATTGGCCGGGTTGTGCGTCACTTTCGGCGCTTTGTCTTCATTGACCGCCGGCTGCGCCCCGGCGGGGAGCCGCCCCCAGGCCGAGCCGCTCAGCAGGGCCGCCGCGAGCAGCGTGCCCGCGAGGAGCGCGAGCAACCTGCGCGCGGTCCGGCATGCGGCGGGCGCGCTGCCAGCGCGGTGCCGCCCCAGGCGCAAGCAGCCTGCTCCATCGGTCCTCCGTGCCATCCCTACCCCCGGGTCGCCCTCGTGCCCACCGAACGGTACCAGCGTCTCGACGGTGGATCAAGGAGGAGCCGGCTGCAGGGGCCCCGGGCAGGGCTGGAGGCGACGAGCGTGCACGCACGCGGGCGGTGTGGAGCTGGGATGATCGGACGATGCGCTCCTGGCTGCAGAGGTTCCGCTCGCTGCCGCTGCGCATACGCTGGCTGATCACGCTCGTGGGCTACGCGCTGGTGATCGTGGCGATCGCGCTGGTGGTGCGCAGCGTCAACGGCGGCGGCGGCTCGGGCGGCTCGTCGGCGTCCGAAGCGGCGGCGGTCGCGGAAGCCAACCGCGTGGGACGCATCGCGATCACACAGGACGAGGCGCCGCACAGCTCGAGCCTCGCGCCCGGGGTGCCGGCGCAGGTGGCGCTCGAGCGCGCCGTCGGCGCCGACGTACGCCAACGCATCGCCCATGGACAGCTCACGGGTCCGCTGCAGAGCGTGAGCTGCGAGGTATCGAAGCCCGCCCACCCCGCGCATGCAGGCGGGCGCCAGCTCACCTGCACGGTCCGCAGCGCCGGGCTCAGCTATCCGTTCGTGGGCGTGGCGGACGCCCGCACGCGGGAGCTGACGTGGTGCAAGGTCGATCCACCGCCCGTGGCGAACGCGCCGCTGGAAGTCCCCGTCAGCCCGCGTTGCCGAGCCTGACCTCGGCAACGCGCCTGGGCGCGACGGTCAGCGCGAGCCGCCACGCGGCAGGTCGTGAGCACCAGCGTGCCGACGACGAGCCAGATTGCGGGAAGGAGGAAGATGAGCATGCATGCAGCTTCCCTGCGCTTCCTGAAGCGGGGCTTGCCGGTAGTTCAGCGCAGGCTTAATTCGTCGTCCGCCGCTGCCGGCGCGCGGTCGTCTAGCTCGTGATCTGCTCTCGGAGGCGCTCGAGCACACAGCCGGCCCGTGACTGGAAGATGCCCGGGCGCTCAGGGGTGGCGAGCGTCCGTTCGATCACCGCCAGCGCCTCCTCCGGCCTCCCGCGGGCGAGCAGGAACTCCGCGAGGTCGCGGGCGAACACGGAGTGGATCGGATCGGCGGCGTGCGCGCCGAGCAGCTCGCTCTCGGCGGTGGCGTCATCGCCGATCGCCGCGGCGATCGCCCCCCGCAGGCCGGTGAGCTCGTTGACGATCATCACGAACGACGGCGCGGGCTCAGCCGCGCGGGCAGCCAGGAGGCTCGCGCCCGTCGGGTCACCGAGGTCGAGGAGCAGGCGAGCGGCGCGGACGAGCAACGCTGCCCGCTCCAGCTCGTGGTCGAACTCGAGCGCTGCGATCTCCAGCGCCTCGGCGCGAGCCCGCTCCGGGTCGAAGGCGCCCACCGCGGTGGCGTACTCAAGGCGCACGGCCGCACTCCGCGGGAACCTGGCCGCCGCGCGCTCCGTGTAGGCGAGGTACTCCTCGGAGGCGCCGCGCCCGAGCAGCTCGCGAGCCTGGGCGAGCGTGTCGGCCAGCAACGCATCGTCGTTCGCCGGTGCGGCGTCTGGCGGGTCCGGGTCGCGGTTGACCTCATCGAGCTCCTCATTGATCCTTTCCCGCGCCTGCCTGAGGATCCCGCGTGCGAGCCCATCGGCCTCGCCCTGTGGCGCCGGGGTTCTCGTCAGGGTTCGGTCGATCACCGCCAGCGCCTCGGCGAAGCGAACGGCGTCCGCGCCGTCGCGGGCGATGACGAGCGCCAGGTCGCGTGCCGCGAACGCGTCTGTTGGGTCCGCCTCGTGGGCTGCGCGCAGGAAGGCCTCGGCCGACTCGTAGTCGCCTTGACGGGCTGCGATCAGCCCGCGGGTGGCGGCGAGTCGATTGACGATCACCACGTTGGTCGGCCTCGCCTGCGCTGCGCGATCGGCGCACGCGCGGGCGGCCTCGACCTCGCCCAGGTGCACGAGCAGGTTCGCGGCCCGAGTCAGCCGGGCGGGATCGCCCGCCTCGTCCAGGCCGACGGCTCGCAGGGCCTCCGCCGGGGCCTCGTCGCGCCCGGCGTGACACAACGCCGCGGCGTACTCGAGGCGGAGCGCCGGGTCGCGCGGAAAGCGCGTCACGGCCCGCTCGGTGAACGTCAGGTACCCCTCGGTGGTCCCAGCCGTGAGCAGGCGCTGTGCCTCGGCGAGCGCCGTGACAGCCGATTCGCGATTGCCGAGCCTCATTGTCGAGCTTCTTCGGCGAGCAGCCCCGCGAGCTTGACAACCGCCCCTCAGATATACGTTGACGTGCCCGCCGCGCAAGATCGCGTGCGCAGAACCGATGCCAGGTTCGGCCTGCGGCGGGCAGCGTCGGCTGACCAGGCGCCTGCTCGACGCCCCGTCCGCGCGCGGCGCCAAGCTATACGGCCATGAGCATGAGCTTCGGGGTGATGATGTTCGCCACCGAGTACTCGGTGGCGCCCGGCGAGCTGGCGGCAATGGTCGAGCAGCGCGGCTACGAGTCCCTGTTCCTTCCCGAGCACACGCACATCCCGGTCAGTCGACGGACCCCCTATCCCGCCGGCGGCGAGCTGCCCCGGGAGTACTGGCACACCTACGACCCGTTCGTCGCGTTGACGGCCGCGGCAGCCGTCACCGAGCGACTGCGAGTGGCGACGGGAATCTGCCTGGTGATCGAGCGCGACCCGATCACAACCGCGAAGGAGGTCGCTTCGCTCGACCGCCTGTCCGGCGGCCGCCTGCTGTTCGGCGTGGGCGCCGGATGGAACCTCGAGGAGATGGCCAACCACGGCACGGACGGGTCCAAGCGCTTCGGGATCATGCGCGAGCGGATCGAGGCGATGCAGGCGATCTGGACCCAGGAGGAGGCCAGCTACCACGGCCGCTACGTCGACTTCGATCCGATCTGGGCTCGACCGAAGCCGCTCCAGCAGCCACACCCGCCAATCATCGTCGGCGGCAACGGCGCTGGGGTGTGCGATCGCGTCCTGGCATACGGCGATGAGTGGATGCCCAACGCGATGCCCGACGCCGAGGCCTTGCAGCAGCGGATCCGCGAGTTCCTCGAGCGCGGGCGGGACGAGGTGGGGCGCCAGCTCGGCGTGAGCGTGTACGCGGCGCCGGCGAAAGCTCAGGCGATCAGCGACTACGAGCGCGCCGGCGTGCATCGCTACGTGTTCCACATGCAATCAACCGGCCGCGAGGACGCCGAGCGGCGCCTGGATCAGCTCGACCGCGTGATCGCCGAGTACAGGGGCGAGGGCGGCTGAGGGCGGTCGTCGGCCGCGGCGGTCACCCGTCGATGGCAACATCGGTGAGAGCGTCGATGCCCGCGAGCCTCGCTGCCAGCTCCTCGCTGAGGCCGTAGCGGGCAGCGAGCGCCGCCGGCGCCGTGTAGGTGAGCTTCGTCTGGCCGTCGTCAGACCAGACGAGGACCTTGAGCGGCAGGTCGAGTGCGGCGAGCGGGGCGGCCGCCATCACCGGGGTCCCGGCCTGCGGGCTCCCGAAGATCACGACCTTCGTGTCGCGCAGCTCGAGGCCGGCCTGCGTGGCCTCGCCGCTGTGGTCGATCACCGCGAACACCTTCATGCCCTTACCTTCTGCGAGCGACTCGAGCCGGGCGACCGTGTCGGCGACCGAGCGCGGGCTGATCTTCGTGGTGAGCGCGTTGCTTGGGTTGGAGCTTCCCGGACCGTCAATGGGCGTGGCCTGAGACTGCTGCTCGCTCATCACAGCTCCTTTCAGTAGGTGCTCGCCACGAGCTTCGTGCGCGAGTCTAGGCGACGGGGCATCGTGCTCGGAGCTGATCCGTCGCGCCGTGCGAGATGCTCGGGACGTGGAATGCCGATTCCGCGAGTCCTGGTACCAGATTGGTACCATTGTGGGATGAGCAAGCAGATCGCGGTTCGTCTTCCCGACGAGTTGGTCGCCTTCGTCGACGAGGTGGTCCATGCGGGCACCGAGCGGAGTCGCGCAGCGGTCGTCACACGGGCGCTCGAGCGCGAGCGTCGGCGCATTGTCGCCGAGCGCGACGCCGAGATCCTCGCCGGCACGGGACCCGATCCCGCGCTAGCGGGCATCGCCGAGCACATGATCGGCCTGCCGGTCGATCTCCCCTGATGCGGCCCATCCACGTTGCGCAACTAGACAAGGCCCGGCCGGTGCTGATCCTCACCCGAGAGATCGTGCGCCCGCATCTCACGACCGTCTCGGTCGCGCCGATAACCACAGCTATCCGTGGGCTTTCCACCGAGGTGCCAGTCGACGCGGCCAACGGCCTCACGGGACCTTCGGTGGTGAGCTGCGACAACATCACCACCATCCCTGCGGGTGCCTTGCGCGCGCAGATCGGCGTCCTGCTCGATCGTCAAGAGCTGGCCCTCGCCGAAGCGATCCGGGCGGCGTTTGACCTCGACTAGTTGTACTCGAGGCCGACGCGGCTCCGGCAAGCCGTGCGACCACGTGTGCTCGACGCGTGGCCGCACGGCTCCCGGTTCAGGCTCACTGCAGTTTTGACTTCCCTTTGACTTCGTTGCCCGAGTCGGTGACCGAGCCGCTGTTGCCCGTGACCGTGAGGTTCCCAGTCACTTTGTTGGCGGTCACGGTTGTCCCGCCGGAGTTGCCCGTGACCTTGACGGCGGCGCCCAGGGTGTTCCCGACGATCGAGACGCCCGCTTTGTTTTCCGCCACGAGCACTTTCCCGGAGATCGTGCTCGGCGCGCAGCCGCTGCTTTCTCCGATCACGACCGAGCCGGTCGAGCCCTTCACGGTCGCGTGACCGTGGATCGTGGCTGCGCAAACGCGCACCAGCGCCGCCCCTGTGGAGGTCAGCGAGCCGTCGATCGTGGCTCCCTCGACGTCCAGCGCGCCGCCGGGCTTGACCTTCACCGAGCCACTGACTTTGGCCGTAGAGGTCAGCTCGACGGCTTCGCCCGAGCGGACGTTGAGGTTGCCGTTGACCGGGCCCGAGACGGTCACGTAGTAGCCGACCATCGTCGTGCACGACTTCGTCGTCTCGAGCCCGACGTTCGATACCGCCGTGGTGCTGACCGTCTTTGCCCCGCTCGTGGAGGTGTTGATCGGGACCGTCCCGCTCGCTTCGCTAGCCAGACCCGAGTAGGCGTCCGAGGCGGTGTAGGTCGCGCTCGCCGAGCTGCCGATCGCGACCATTTCCGGGCATTTGATTTCAAGGCTCGGAGGGGTCGCGTCGACCTGCACCGTCAGGCAGCCCGGTTCAGAGACGTTGCCGGCGTAGTCTTCGACGGTCCCGCACGCCGTGTGCGTCCCGCTCGTGTCGAACGTCTGGGGGGATGCGGTCGTGAGGAAGCTGAACGGGTTCACGCCGCTCCCCGGACTTTCGTCTGAGAGCTTCGGGTCGCCGTTCGAGCTGAACGACACTTCCACGTTGTCCTTGTACCAGCCCCCGCCGCCTGCGTAGTCCGGTTCGCGCGAGGCGTTGGCTGTGGGAGCGTATGGCGCGGTCTTGTCGACCTTGACTTCGCTCGAGGGGACCGAGAATTCGCTTTCGGGGCTTTCGTTGCTCGTCGAGACCCGGAACGTCCACGTCCCTTCTGCCTCGGGGGCACCGTTCGTGAAGGCGTATTCGGGGTTGGTGAGACCGCTTGCGAGCGTTTCCCAGGCGCCAGTTGCGTTCTTCTGCTGCAGGGTGTAGGTGGTGACGGTCGCCGCCTGGGTGGCTTCCCACGCGAGCGTGAACACACCGGTGTTGTTCGGGGTGGCGCCGCTCGAGAGGTGCGGTGCGGTCGGCGCTGCCGGGGTCACGTTGCGCGACAGGGTGTAGCCAGCGGGCAGGTACTTCGGCTGCGGCTTGGCGATGAGTCCACCGTCGCTGCCCGGTGTCTGGATTGTCGGCACGCGCAGTTCGAGGTTCCTGACCTTGATCGAGGCTGCACTCGAGGTCGCGCTCGAGGAGTTGCGCGCATACCCCGAGTCCGAGATCAGCAGCTGCAGCTTGAGGACATGCCCCGCGGCGACGGTCCACAGCTGCGGGTGCAGCTGGAAGACCTGCTTGGTGAAGCCGCCTTCCGGATTGATCGGCCGGTAGATGGCGCGCCCGACCAGCTGCTGTTCGCCGTTTTCTGCGACGTCCATGAGGCGCGCGATGACCTGGTCGTTCGTGATCGGCGTCGAGAATTCACCGATCACCGACGAGGAGCCGGCAATCGTGAAGCCTTCGGCCGGCGCCGGGGCCAGCTTGTAGGTGGCTGCCGAGGCATTTTCACCCGCGGCTTCAGTCGTGCACACCGTCCCCGACGTGAAAGCCGTTTTCGGCGCGATGCCCGGCGCTTCGATCGTCTGTTCGGCCGCGCCCTGGAGGTTGATTTCGCCGGGTGCGAGGCTCGCCCAGTTGGCCGCCCTGTATTCGGTACCAGAGGTCGCAGCCGTGGCCGGGCAGTGGCTCGAGATGGCGATCACACCGCCGCGTGCGCCTTCAGGTTCACTTCCCTGGCCCTTGACGAAGTATTCGAACCACGCGTTCTGGGCGGCGGCCAGCTTGGCCAGATCGCTCGTCGAGGGCGTGCTCGCCGAGCGCGGGTTGTGGCCGAGGTCCATGTCGAACAGCTTCATCGCCGCGTTCGGGTAGAGCGAGCGGACCCTGTTGTAGTAGTTGACGGTCTGGTCGACTGGGAACAGGTCGTCGTTCCAGCCATTCTCCATCAGCGCCGGCGCCGGCGGTTCAGACAGGCTCGTGTAGTAGGCGCCGTGGTTGGGCAGATGTTCTTCCTGCTGGACCGCCAGCGGCAGACCGTTATACGGACCGCCCGTATTGGCGAAGTTGTACCATTCGGTGTTGTTCGCTTCGGGGTCGTTGATCGACGTCGGCGCGTAGTAGCCGAGGATCGCGCCGGCCTCGTAGAGCTCTTCGTTCCAGAACTTCTTCTGGATCCCGAATTCGTGGTTGCCGAGCATGCCGCTGTAGGGCGCATCGGCGACGTAGTCGAGGTTGCTGCCGTTGGGCTGCAGCGACTGGGCAAGGTCTGACCACGGGTATTCCGGCGCGATGGCCGCGGTTTTCATCGGCGTGCCGTTTTTCGTCGTCCACGGGACCAGTTCGCCGTTGGTCAGCTGGACGCGGCCGTCCAGCGAGCCGAGTTGCATCGACATCCCGCCGCCGTTGCTGCCGCCGGTGGCGCCGATCTCCTGCGGGTTGATCACGCCTTCTTCGGCGAGCAGTCCGAGCAGGTACTGGACGTCGTGCGGTTCGTAGGCCCTGCCCATGGTGTGGATGTATCCCTCTTCGCACGGCGCCGCCTTGAGCGTGTTCGCGGGTTTTGATGGCCCGCCGCACGAGGAGCCCCAGCCGCGGTTGCTCTCGCTGAAGACCGCGTAACCGAGTTTCAGCCACCGCTGAGCGGCCGAGCTGGACGGCAGGACCTTGGTGCTGCCCCACGGGGGGTAGATGCCGACGACCGGGTAGTTGTTGTCCGCGCCCGTCGCGGCGGGGAAGGCGACGGCGACGTCGATCGGCGTGATGCCGTCCCAGGTTTTGACCGTGGTGCCCGCCGTGTTGCCGCACCAGCGCTGACCTTCCTCTCCGACCGCGCTCTGGGTTGTGCACGTGACGGTCCCGCCGAACACCGACGTGATCGTGGCGCTCGCGCTTGCTGGCGCCAGCAAGCCGAGAATCACACCCGACAAGATGAACAGTCTGCGCGCGCCGAAACGATCGACCGCGGCGGTCCCTTTAGACATCCCCACTCCTCCTGACCCGGCCGACGAGCAGCCAGATAGACGCTTGGCGCCAAGCCGGTGGTCCCCCTCGAGACCGGAAGGCAGCTGAATCCATTGTTGCGCCGGAGTCACGCGCGTCATCCCTCTACGACCCCTGCTGTCAACTCGTGGCAGCTACTTGCGACCCTGCCATCGACGCGATCTTCCTGTCAACCCTGGACAACAGTTATTTCCCGTAATTTGCGGGTATTCACGGCGCGACAGCGTCACTCCACGCGGCCGTCGGCGCCGAGCGCGAACCCCGACAGGGCGAAGCGCTCGGCCAACAGCTGCGGGATCGCGTCGCGGAGCAGCTGGGAGACGTGCGTGCCGCTGGGCGACTGCACCCTCAGCTCAAGCGGTCCGCTCCAGTCGCTGATCAACTCGCGGCTGCCGTCCGGGCGGTGGACGGTCGCGATCAGGCCGAACACGAAGGGCGACTGCGGGTTCGTGGACGTCCACCAGCAGCGTCCCGGAGCCGAAGCCGACGTCGGCGTGCCAGACGCGGCCGTCACCGTCTGTCACGCGCAACACGAGGTGGCTGCGAGGCCGCACAGTGCCCGGCGGCGCGCCAGCGCGCACGCGGGCGAGCATCGGCTCGACCTCCAGGCCGATGTGCTCGAGCGCCGAGGCGAGCAGCAGGTTCTGCTCGAAGCAGTAGCCGCCGCGCCGCTCGCGCACCAGCTTGCGCACCAGATCCTCCTCGGCGAGCGATACCGGAATCCCGCGATGCGGATCGAGGTTCTCGAACGGGATCGACGTCGCGTGCGCGCGGTGGACGTCGTGCAGCGTCGGCCGCTCGCTCGCACTCAGACCAATCCGCTCAAGGTACGCGTCGAAATCGAGCATCCCCGGCAGCCTAGCCGCAGACGTGGTGGACCCCTTGATCACGAGTGGCTCCGGACCCGACCAAGTAGGGTTGGCCGGCGATTTCGATTCCGGAGCCAACGTCTCGAGTCTCTGGCGGCGCGCTGCTCATTCGGGCCGTGTACTTCGAGCACCCCGTTTCCGTCTCGCACCATCGGCCGCGCTTCTGGTCTCCGACAGACCCCAGCACGCCGCCCGCACGCTCGGAATCGGACCTCGTCGCGGTCGGCACCGCGATGGCGCAGCTGGCGCGGCTGTTTCGTGCCGCCGAGACGCTGTCCCGGAGCGACTGGACACGGGCGCAAATCGTCGGCGCACACGTCCTCACACGCGAGGTGAGGGTGCTCTCCATCGAGATGGGATCGCCCCTGCTCGTAACGCTGTTGATGACGTCAAGAGGCTTGGTTTCATCCGCGTCGGGGCTGCTCCTACTCGCTGAACGGATCTGCACGTTCCGTGTACGCATCGCGCGACGGAAGAAGCTGGAGATCGTGATGGCGGCGGAGCTGGACGCCCCGGCTCGCGCACAGCAGGCAGTACGCGCCGACGCGCTCGCGCTCCACGTGCTCTATGGCGACCTGGAACTGGGCTTTGGCGGCGTTCCACACACGCGACCCACACGAATCGAGATCCTCGACCCCGAGCGCCCTGACGACCCCGACGTGGAGGAAATCGACACCTCGGTGTCGTGAGCAGGAGTGGCCTTCAAGCGCTCTGCGAGCCAGGTCATCTCGACTACGGACTCACCCATGCGATAGTGCGGGCGATGGCGGGCTCGAACGGATCGCATCTGCGTGCCAGCTACGAAGCCCTCGCGGCGACCGGGAACTGGCCAGAGGAGCCAATGTTGCTTGGAGCGAGCTTCGAGCTGCACCAGGATCCGATGTTGGACAGCGCGAGGGTCTTTCGCGGCGCCGACGCTCCCGCAGCGCTGATGGCGTTGGCTTCCGAATCGCTGATCGAGCCGGCGGTGGAGCCGGAGCGCTTCATCGAGGCGCCTGCGGGTGAGATCGTGGTGATCGTGCGCGTCAGCGGTCAGGGCAGGGCGAGCGGGATCGCGACCCACCGACAGCAAGCCCACATCTGGCGCTTCGATGGGCGAGATGCTCGGGAGATGACCGTTTACGGAAGTCCCGACGAAGCACTGCGTGCCCTTGGTCTGGACGAGTGGCCTCCTGGGTGACAGGAAGGCGCTCGCGGCTCGCAGCGCCCACCGCTGGCCCGGCGGCTCTACGTCAAGCTCAAAGACGGTGACATCTATCGCTACGAGGAAGTGCCCGGCGATACGGTCCGGGAGCTCGTCGCGAGTGAGTCCGCTGGCAAAGCCTTCAACCGGCTGATCAAGGATAAGCTCGTCGGCGTGCGTGTCGCCAAACGCGGGATGAGGATCTAGCCGGGCGAGGCTGAGGCCCTGGGCGGCGCAGCTACGCTGCGAGCGGGGCCGCTTCTACGAGCCTGCCGCTGGCAGCGTCAACGTCAAGCCCTCGGCTGCGCAGGGCCACTCCAACCTCCGAGATATCCAGTTCCGAAGCGTCCCAATGGTGGCGCAGGAAACTGCGGACGACCTGGAGATAGACATGCGTCGGGGTCGGGGCGTCGGCCGCGAGAGCCTCATCAACCGCGATTTCTGTCGCGCCTCTCGGTGCTCGTTGGAGCGTCACGACCTCTCCGGGGCGCTTCTTGCGCATGGACAGCACCAAGTCCGCGGTAACGACGTTCTCAAACCCGGAAGCCAGCCCCTTCACGGAGCGCTGACCCTTGTCAAGGACGCTGATGCGGTCGGGGTCAAGCACGAAGTCGGCGTTGATGATTGCGCGCTGCACGAGCGCCCACAGTGCGCCGCTCGTGTTTGAGAAGTTCAGCGAGAGCCATCCGCGCGGAACGAGCACGCGGTGGGCTTCGGCCAACGCTTCCGTGAGCAGGCGCTCGTACCGATCTGCATCGCGCTTGCGTCGTGCGCCGCGATCCACGACGGCCTCGTCGGTGGGATCGGTCATGACTCCAAGCCATGCCTCTTGGAAGAGATTCATGTCGCTGTAAAAAATGTTGCTCCCGAACGGGGGATCGGTGAACACGTAGTGAACGCTTCCGTCGGGGAGATCAAGCTCCGATGCGGAGCCCGTCTCGTAGCGGTATACGGGAGCCGCATCAAGGCGGCGGCTGTGCATCGCGGCCCTGATCTGTTCGTCCGACCGCGCCAACGCGCGGACCTTGCGGGCAAATAGGTCTAGAACGTTCCACTCGTAGAACACTGGCGCGATGTAGTAGTTGGCATTGCTCGCGTTGAGCGGGCGCTTCCGTGACCATTGGTATCGCTTGGAGGCGCGAGGGAGCACGGCCGTGAACGCGAACATGAGCTTGGCGCGTAGACGCTCGTCGGGCTCTGTTTGTATCGCGTCGCGCAGCGCGGTCAGCATCGCGAGGTTGCGGGGAGAAAAGAAGTCGGCTGTCGCTGTCAGCCCGTGCTTCCCGAGCGCTGATGCCTGATACATCTGGAGCTCGGAGCCGATGCTGACGGAGGGCGCGGCGACCTCGCTAGGGTCGGCGCCGCCCAAGGGAGCGGTCGGGGGTTGGTCCACCAGCGTAGATGCGCACGAGCAGCTCACCGTATCTACGACCGCCTCCTCTCCCAGGCGCTTGCCGCGCCGGGTTTCAAACGGGGCTTCGCACGACGGGCAGAGCATTGCGCTCTTGCTCCAGTTGGCACGATCTAGCGCGCGGTAGAAGTTGACCGGAGCTTTGCACCCCTCGCACTCGTAGACCACGCTCCAGACCCGGCGCGATAGCAATGCTGCTCCGGTGCAGCGCCGGCAAGGATGCTCATAGGCGTGCGGGAAGGTCGCGCGGGCAAGGCGTTCCGCGAGATCCGACGCGGCGAACAGCGACCCAGGCTCAACGAGATTGAGGTATCCGCAGCCGATATGCCGACCGAGGGCAGCAATATCGCGAAGCTCGGCACGTCGCCCGGTCATCGCAGCCGCGATACCCGTCATCCCCGATCCCGCGAAGGGATCAAGGACAACATCGCCGGGGTTCGTAAAGGCCTCTACGAACGGGATGATGGCTGTGACGGGGATCTTCGTCAGGTAGCCGTGCGCGTTGTAGACCGCGTCCGAGCGCTTGACGGCGACAAGGTCGGGGAGGGGGCGCGGAGCAATGATCATCGTTGGGTCGGGGGGCGTCATAGTTGGTCTCCGACCCTAGCGAGTACCTGCGACGGTCTCTTGCGGCGGTGCCGATGAGCAGGAGCGAAGGCGGGCACGGCGAAGCCGAGCCCGATGCAAATCGACTTTTCCGAGCCTGCGCGCCGCGAAACGCTGAAGCGCGCGGCAGCGCTGATTACGTCGGCCTACGAAGTCCTGGCGACGGAGATCGGGGCGCCCAACCCGAGCGACAACGCGTTCCTGCGCGAGGCCATGATCTGCGCCGAGGCGGGGATCATCTGGCAGAGCGACCGCGGCGGGATAGATGCCCTTGATCCTCGTACGAGCGAAGAGGTGGAGATCAAGAGCACCAAGCTCGTTGAGGGCGGCTCCATCCAGTTCCCGACCAGCCGAGCGATATCTCCGACCGTCATCAAGCGGTTCCAGGCCTCCGGCTACTGGCTCTTTGGCGTGTTTGACAACTTCTCCAATCTCGCGATCGTGTACCGCGTGGAAGCCAAGGACATGGCGCCCAAAATCGCGGAGCTAGCCGCAAAAATGCGGCGGCGGGCGCAGGCTGGCGAACCGCTGGAGAACAACCCGAAGACGACGCTGGACTCCATCCGGCCGGTGGCGTCAGTCATCTTTCGGAGCCCGGACTTTGAGGAGTACGAGGTCGCGCCGGGTCGCTGGCGAATACGCGCGAAGTAGAAGCCCGGCGGGCGCGCGTGAGCGCGCATTGCCCCATTCGTTGCCCCAGAAGGCCCCGCGTCGGCTCTGCTAACCGAGAAACCCCGCTATACCGGGGTTTCTCGAGAGCCGACGCGGGGACTCGAACCCCGGACCCCTTCATTACGAGTGAAGTGCTCTACCAGCTGAGCTACGTCGGCGCAGGCGGGCGGTGGGTGGGCGGGCTCTCATCCTAGCGCCGCGCCTGGTTGCGGCGTGGAGGACTGCTCGGAGTGCTTCCCCGCCGCCGCGCCCTCACCGTCGGCCTCCGCCCCGAGCGCGACGAGCGCCGCGAGCAGCGACTCGCCGTGCTTCTCGCAGAACGCAGGACCGACGCCTCGTACAGCCAGCAGTTCTCCGGGTCCGCGCGGGCGCCCGTGCAGGATCCCGCGGAGCGCTGCGTCGGTGGCGACCGTGTACGCCGGCTTGCCCTCCGCGCGCTCCATCCGCCACGCCCTGAGCGCGTCGAACTCCCGCTCGTCCACGGGCGCCATCAGCTCCGCGTCGAACGCATCGGCCGCGGACGCCCGGCCGCCGTCTGCCCGCGCTTTTCCCGACCCGCGCCGCGAGCTCGTAGGCGCCGCCGCCATCGCCCGCTCCAGCGCCTCGTCCGGTTCGCACACGTCGCAGCAGCGTCCCGTGGGGGCGCCCTGGGCGCTGTCGCCGAAGTGATCGAGGATCTGGCGGCGGCGGCACGTGTGGCCGTCGGCGCTGAAGCGCTCGATCGAGCGATAGGACTCCCAGCCGCGATCCCTGGCCGCCTTGATCGCCGCGTACGCCCTGCTCGGGCTCCCGCGACCGGTGAGCGTCACCAGCAGGCCGTCGCGTCCGCCCGGCTCGAGCTCCACCGCCCCCGCCCGCTCGGCGATCGACAGCAGCACCCGCTCGCGCTCGTCGAGCTGCCCGTGGCCGATGGTCACCTCGTCGGCCTGGCGGCCTTCCTGGGAGGAGTGTGCGCGCATGCGCCCCACGAAGCGCTTGACGTCCTCGACGCTCATCTCGCGCTCCTTGATGAACCTGATCAGGCGCCCCAGGTCCATGCGCGAGGCCAGCAGCAGCGCCCGGGCGGGCGCGCCGTCGCGGCCCGCGCGACCGGCCTCCTGGTAGTAGGCCTCGAGGCTCGTGGGCAGCGCCCAGTGGGCCACCGTGCGCACGTCCGCCTTGTCCACGCCCATGCCGAACGCGTTGGTCGCCACCACCACCTGCGCCCGCCCTTCCATGAACGCCGCCTGGCTCTCGCGCCGGTCGTGGGCGCTCATGCCCGCGTGGTAGGTGACGGTGGCGATCCCCTCCCCGGCGATCAGCCCGGCCACCTCCTCGGTGTTCCTGCGCGTGCCGCAGTACACGATCGCCGGGAGGGCGGGCGTGCCGGCGTGATCGCCGAGCGCATGGATGAGCGCCGCACGCTTGCGGGCGACCGCGCCCTTGCCCTCGACGCTGGCCACGTCGAAGGTGAGGTTGGGACGGTCGAAGCCCGAGCGGATGGACACCCACTCGCGCAGTCCCAGGCGCGCGGCGATCTCGCGCGCCACGCGGGGCGTGGCGGTGGCCGTGGCGGCCATCACCGCGGGGCGGCCGAGCGACTCGATGGCGTCGTGCAGGCGCAGGTAGTCCGGCCTGAAGTCGTGCCCCCACTCGGCCACGCAGTGGGCCTCGTCCACCACCAGCAGCGTCACACGCCGGCGGGCCAGGGCCCGCCGGAACGCCGCCGAGGCGAACCGCTCGGGGGCAGCGAGCACGAGCTGGGTGTCGCCCGCCTCGAGCTCGCGGAGCGCCCGCTCGTTGTGGCCCTCCTCCATCCCCGACGCGAGCATCGACGCCCGCACCCCCGCCCGCTCGAGCCGGCGCCACTGGTCGCTCATGAGGGCGATCAGCGGGCTCACCACCACGACCAGACCCCCGCCCGCCCCGGTGGGGTCCGAGTCGCCGGCGAGCGCGGGCAGCTGGTAGCAGAGGGACTTGCCGCCGCCGGTGGGCATCACCACCAGGCTGTCCCTGCCGTCGAGCGCGGCCTGCACCGCCTCGCGCTGGCCCGGCCTGAAGCGCTCGAGGCCGAAGCGCGCCAGCAGCTCCTCCGGCGTCGCCGATGCGTGCTGCCCTGGGGGGGCACTCGTGAGCGTGGACACCCCCGGAAAGCTAGCCCGAGCTTCGGCTGGGTCTCCTGCGCTCCCACACCACGCTCGCGCCCCGGGCGGGCACGAGCGTGATCGCACGCCTGCGGATGCGCTCGTCTCGGCTTCCGCGCCACCCGCCCGTGGTCCGCGGCTCCAGCTCGCCGAGCATCGTGCGCAGCAGCACCTTCATCTCCAGCAGCGCGAACGACGCGCCGATGCAGCGGCGGATGCCGCCGCCGAAGGGGATCCACGAGAACGGATTGATTGCCCGGGTGGGGCCTTCATCCCCCAGGTGGCGCTCGGGGCGGAAGGCGCCCGGGTCCTGGTGGGCGCGGGGGTTGCGATTGGTGAGGTAGATGGACGGCACCACCCGGGTGCCGGGCGCCAGCCGGTGGCCGCCCACCTCGAGCTCGCCCGTCAGGATGCGGACCACGATCGGCACCACCGGGCGCACGCGGAGCGTCTCGTTGACCACCGCCGTCAGGTAATCGTCGCCCTCATCCGCGTCGATCTCCGCCACCAGCCGGGCGAGCTTGTCCGGATGGCGCACCAGTCGCTCCACCGCCCACGCCACCGAGGTGGCGGTGGTCTCGTGCCCGGCGAGCAGCAGCGTGATCAGCTCGTCGCGGAGCTCCCCATCGGTCATCGCCTCGCCGTCCTCGTCGCGGGCGCCCAGCAGCAGCGACAGGATGTCCGAGCGCTGCTCCACGTCGCTCTGCGCGCGCCGGCTCGCGATCTCCTCGTACAGCAGCCGGTCCAGATGGTCGAGCGCCTGGCCGATCGCCCCGCCGGGGCGCTCGCGGCTGGGGCCGCTCATGGCGGCACGGAGCATGGTCATCGTCTGGGGCGGCTCGAGCAGCTCGGTGATGGCCGCCTTCAACGGGCCCATCCGCTCGTCCTGGACGCCGAACACCGCGCGCAGGATCACCTCCAGGGTGATCAGCCGGGTGTGCCGTTGCAGGCGCATGGGACGCCCGAGCGGCCACGTGGCCATGTCGCGGGCGGTGGCCTCGGCCATCACCTGTTCGTACTCGCGCATGCGCTCGCCGTGGAACGGCGGCAGGAGCAGCTTGCGCTGGCGCATGTGCTCGGGCCCCGTCAGCACCAGCACGGAGCTCGCGCCCACGACGGGCGCCACCGGCGAGAAGCGCGCCCCCGACGGCGCCACGTCCGCCGGCGCGGTGAACACGGTCTTGACCGCCTGCGGGTCGCTGAACATCGCCAGCTGCAGCCCGCTCGGCCAGAAGGTGAGGGTGAACGCGTCGCCGAGCGTGCGGGCGCAGCGGTCCATCAGCCAGGTGGGCGCGAGCGTCCACGCGAGCGTCTGCGCCAGCGCGGGCATGCGCGGGCCCCGCGGCAGCCGTGCCTCAGCGCTGCTTGGCTGGAGCGCGTTTCCGCTGCTTGGCTGGAGCGCGTCTCGCGGCTGGCCGATGGTGGATGCCATGGTCGTGATCGAACACGTTACCGACCGTGTGCTTGACGCTGTGCTCGGCGTGGCTCACCACGTGCCTGACGCCGGGGGAGATCGCGTAGGCCAGCAGGATGGCGGCGATGCCCACCGCCGCGATCGCCAACGCCAGGCGGGCACGCCGCCGCTCCCCTCCCGGGGACGCCGGCCTGACGCTGAAAGGCGAGATTGCCATGCCCAAGAAGAAATTAGCGTCCGCCGCGTCCGCGCACGGCAGGCAACCGCCCGCGCACCGCGCGCAGGCTCTGCACCTGCATGGCGCCCACGCGCACCCCCGCGTTGCGGCCGTGGGTGCGATGCTCGAGGAGCGCCTGGGCGATCATCGCGTGCGCCTGATCGATCTGCTCCGTGGAGAGCCTGCGGTCGAGCTTTCGCAGGTAGCCGACGAGCATCCGGGCGGGAACCACGCGAACGCCCTTGCGGCGCGCCAGCGGCCGGTCCACCCAGGCGCGGCTGAACACCACCAGCGGCTCGACCTGGTGGCCGGTGACACGTTCGATCGCGCGCCGCTGCGCCTGCGCCTGGCTGAGGGTCTCGCCGTGAACGCGCCCGACGCGCACCGGCCCCGGGTGGCTCTTGGTCTCGATGGTGAAGATGCCGGGCGGCCCGATGAGGATGTGATCGACGTTGCCACGGCCGAGGCTGGCGTCGTGGATCACGAGCCAGCGGTCCTCGCACAGGGCGTCCAGCAGACCGCCCACCTGCTCCTCGCCCTGGGCGCCGCGGTCGCGGCGCTCGACCAGCGGCAGCACGTACCGCGAGATCACGAACATGCTCGCCAGCAGCGCGACCTCGGAGGCGAGGAACAGCTTGGCGTGCAGCCCGAACGTCCTGCCCAGGAACGCCGTGGCGACCGCCAGCGTACCGAGCGTCACGAGCGTGCGCAGGCTCAGACGCCTGACGGTCGCGCGTGCGTATTGGCCGGCGGTGCGGCGGGTGGGATCGGTGTCGAGGACCAACATCTCTCTTTCCGCTCGGGGGGTTGGGCGGGTCGTCCCATGCTCTTCATCGGCCCAACCTCGTCATGGCCTTGAGCGCTGGGCAAACGCGCCGATCCGGCCGGAGAAGCGTGGAGAGCACCCCGTGAACCTAAAGCAGCGAATGCGGGTCGCCGAAGCCAAAAGAGGCGAACGCCATGACCAGCCAACCCCTCACCTCCGAGCCTCCCGACATCTGCCTGATCCTGCGTGCGCACGCCGAGCAACTGTGGCTGACCGCACGCGTGCTGCCCACGTTGCGCCAGCTCGAGCAGCCGGGGGAGGTGCGCGAGGAGAACGTGGGCGCGGCGCTCGCCTACCTGGAGGTGCTGTGGCTGGACGCATGCCAGCGGGCCGCCGAGACCGACGCGGCGCACGCCGACCTGCTCCGGGACGGCGCCGGACGGGATCGCATCCTGTACGAGAAGGCGCGCCGCTACCACACCGCCGTGCGTCGGCTGCGGATCGCCGTCGGCTGCCGCGTGGGCGCGCTCACGGGCACCGGTGGGCACGAGCCAGCGTGTGAGCACGCGGGCTCCTGAGCCGATCGCATACGCTGCCGGCTCGATGGGGCTTCGCTTCGACCTGCAATCCCACTCCACTCACTCCGACGGCACGCTGCCGGCCGCCGAGGTCGTGCGGCGCGCGGGCGAGGCGGGCGTGGAGCTGCTCGCGCTGTCCGACCACGACACCGTGAACGGCGTCTCCGAAGCGATCGCCGCGGGGCAGAGCGATGGTGTGCGGGTGGTGCCCGCGGTGGAGATCTCGGCGATCGACGCGACCGCTTCGGTGCCCCGCGAACTGCACATCCTCGGCTACCTGATCGACCACACCGGCGCGGTCATGACCGCGCGGCTGACCGACTTCCTGGCCGACCGCGAGAAGCGGACGCTGCGCATGCGGGACGCGCTCCGGGAGGTCGGCTTCGAGCTCGACGAAGCCGAGATCGAGCAGCGCATCGCGGAAGGCAAACCGATCGGCCGCCCGCACCTGGCGGGTGCGGTGCTGCGCGCGCCGGCCAACGCCGAGCGCCTCCAGCAGGAGGGCATCGACGACGTCGGCTCGCTGATCCGCGGCTACCTGATCGAGGGCAAGGCGGCGTTCCGCCTGCGCGAGACGCCCACCGTGGCGGAGGCCATCGACGCCATCCACGAGGCCGGCGGCGTCGCGATCTGGGCCCACCCCTACTGGGACATCTCCGACGACGAGGAAGTGCTCGACTCGGTCAACCGCTTCCACGCGCTCGGCATCGACGGCGTGGAGGCCTTCTACATCACGCACACGCGCGAGAACACCGAGCTGCTGGTCAAGCGCTGTGGGGAGCTGGGCCTGCTGAGCACCGGCTCGGCCGACTTCCACGGACCGGAGAACCGCCAGTTCTCGCAGTTCATGGCGTTCGACACCTACGGCTTCGAGCCGAACCTCGGACCGATCGCCTGAGGGCGATCGCATCGTCCCCGTACGGGGAAGGGGACGACGTCTTTTTGGATGGGCCGCCTGCCGGCGGCTGGAGGGTTCGCTCAGTGGGCGACCAGCGCGTCGCCGGCGAGCAGCGCCTGCAGGCGATAGGCGAGCGCCTCCAGGGCGAGCTCCTCGGACACGTTCGCCGACAGGCTCAGCCGCGTGTCCGCCACCAACTCGATCCCCCGTTGCAGGACCGCCGCCTGGCGCCCGGCGGCGTCCCGCTCGAGCTGCTCGCGGCGGTCCACCGCGTACACCAGCTCGGGTGCGCCTTCGCGCACGCACAGCAGGTCGCGCAGGCACAGCTCGGCCACGCGCAGCCCCTCGTCGAGCGTGCGCGTGCGCACGCGGCGCTCGCCGCGGCGCTGGGCCTCGGCGCCTTCGCGCTCATACCGTTTGCGCTCCTTGCTCGGCAGCAGCTCCAGCTCCTCGCGCATCGCCTCCTGCGCCCGCGCGCCCGCCGCCGCCCCGGCCGCCCTGGCGAGGTCCAGCAGCCCCACCCACGGCCGCCCGTCGGCGAGCTCGCCGTCGCCGGCAGGCCCTTCGGCGCCGGTCCCGCCCGCGGACATCGCCCACCGCACGAGCTCCTCCGCGCGCGCACGCAGGACCTCGCCCTCCTCACTCGCCAGCCGTGCCGCCACGCCCGCGTCCCCCATCGCCAGGCGCGCGCATGCAAGCACGCGATCCCCCTCCATATCCTCGTCCCCCTCCGGGGACGATACGTTGGCCGCGCCAGCGCTCACGCCGCCGGGCTCCGTCCGCAGGCGCTCGGCGATCCGCGCCGGGGGCAGCGGGTCGAAGCGGACGAGCTGGCAGCGCGAGGCGATCGTCGCGAGCACGTCCTCGCGATGGTCGGCCAGCAGCAGCACATGGGTGAACGCCGGCGGTTCCTCCAACGTCTTCAGCAGGCGGTTGGCGGCCTGGTCGTTCATCGTGTCCGCGCCCTCGATCACGAACACCCGCCGGCTGGACTCGAACGGGGTGCGGGTCGCCGCCGCCACCACCGGCTCCTCGATGTCCGCCACCAGCATCTCCGCGGCGCCCGACGGGCGCACCCACGTGAGGTCGGGATGGCTCTCGCGGGCCACCCGCTCGGCCACCGTCGCCGGGTTGCGCGCGCCGTCGGCCAGCAGCGCCGCCGCGAACGCCCGGGCCACCGCGCGCTTGCCCGTGCCCGCCGGGCCATGGAAGAGATACGCGTGCGACGGCACGCCCCCCTGTGCGAGCGCGGGCGTGAGCACAGCCCGAGCGTGGGGGTGGGACTCGAGGCCGGGCAGCGCGTCGAGGAGCAGCTCGCCGTCGGGATCACTCAGGTCGGCCGGCGACATATCCACGCCATCGTATTGTCCCCAACCACCCCAGCGCCTCGGGGCGAGACGACGCTCGACCCTCAGTGCAAAGCCAGCGCCACGGGCAACCGTACGTGTGCGCATGTACGGTCCCCGCGTGGCCGACGGCACGCTGATCACCATCGAGGGCCTCGACGGCGCCGGCAAGTCGACGCTGGCATCCGCGCTCCAGCGCGAGCTCGCCGCCAGGGGTTCGCGGGTGGAGCTGCTGCGCGAGCCAGGGGGCGTGGAGGTCTCCGAGCGCATCCGGGCGCTCGTGAAGGATCCGGCGCTCGCGGTGACGCGCCGCACCGAGGCGCTCCTGTACGCCGCCGCCCGCGCCCAGCTCGTCGAGGAGCGACTGCTGCCCCTGCTCGGTGACGGCGCCACCGTGCTGCTCGACCGGTTCGTCGACTCCTCGCTCGCCTACCAGGGCGCCGGGCGGGCGCTCGGGATCGAGCAGGTGCGCGCCATCAACCTGTTCGCCACCGGCGGCCTGCAGCCCGACCGCACGCTGCTGCTCCACATCCCCCCTGCGGACGGACGGGCGCGCCAGCGGGAGCGCGCACTCGAGCCCGACCGACTCGAACGCGAGGGCGAGGAGTTCTTCGCCACCATCGCCGCCGCCTATGACCAGCTCGCCCGCGAGCAGCCCCGGCGCATCCGCGTGATCGACGCCACCCGGTCGCCCGAGCTGGTGCTGAGCGAGGCGCTGGCCGCGCTGGAGGACCTGCTATGAGCTTCGCTGTGACCCGGGCGCTCGCGACCGTCACCACCCTGACGCTGCAGGGCAACACGCTCACGGTCACCCACGCGCATCAGACGACCCATACCTCGACCCTGGCGATCGTCCTCGCCGTGATCGGCGCGCTGATCGTGCTCGGCTGCCTCGCCTGGGCCCTCGCCCGAGCGCTCACGTTCGAGCCGCGGTGGATGCTCTCGCTGCGTCACGCCGGCGCCGAGGCCGGCTTCCGCGCGTCGGCCACGTGGGCCGAATTCAGCGATTGGGTTCGTCTCGGGCGGTAGTCGCAGTGCGGGGCGCGAGGGCAAGCGCGGGGGCCGTGGGCGCCATCCACCGGCCCGCCGATTCATGAGCGCCAGCGCCACGCGCCTGCTGGTTCTCGGGTGGTTTGCGGTGCTGGCGGTCGTGTGGGCGATGACGAACCCGCCGTTCGCCGCCCCCGACGAGGCCGCCCACTACCTGCGGGCGGTGGGTGTCAGCGACGGCTCGCTGGTGGGCCGCCCCGCCCACCTCAGCGGCCCCGGCCTGGCCGTCAAGCTGGTGATACCCCAGGAACCCTCGCCGCTGCAGCTCGCGTGGGTCAACCAGGCCACGCGCGCGGTCGCCGTTCCCGCCGGGCTCTCACCGGAAGGCTTCAACTGCGAGGTCCGCGAACCGCGCGCCTCGGCGGCGTGCACGCGCGACGCCTCGATCAATCGCTCTCCCGTCCGCGAGATCACCTCCGTCGGCACCTATCAGCCGTTCCCCTACCTGCTCCCGGCTGCGCTGCTGCGCGTCGACGCTCATGCCGCGGGCTCGCTGCGTCTCGCGCGCCTGGCCACCGTGGCCATGTGGCTCGCGCTGCTGGCGGTGGCGATCAGCGCGCTGTGGGACGACGCGCTCGGCCCGGCGTCGCTGAGCGGGCTGCTCGTGGCGGTCACGCCGATGGTGGTGTTCGTGGGGTCGAGCCTCAACGGGTCGAGCCTCGAGGTGATGGGCTCGATCGCCTTCTTCGCCGCCCTGCTGGCGGTGACCCGCGATCGCGGCGAACGACGCCCTCCCACGCGGCTGCTGGTGGCGGCCGGCGTGAGCGGCCTGGTGCTCGCGCTCAGCCGTTCCACGGGCCCGCTGTGGGTCGTCCTCGGCCTCCTGCTCGCGGCGCTGGCGAGCGACCGGGAGCGCCTGCGCGGGCAGCTCGGGCGCTCGCGGTGGGCGGCCCTCGCGGCCGGCGCCTGCATCGTGGTGGGACTCGTCCTGAACCGCTACTGGGAAGCGCTCTACGGACCCCACGCCACCGTCAGCCTCCTGCCGGGCGGCGCGGCGCTGCGCGCGGGCGTGTCGAGCCTGATCCATACGCAGGCGGGCCTGATCGGCAACTTCGGCTACCTGAACCTGCCGCTGCCCTACGTGCTGACGGTGGCCTGGTGGCTGCTCGCGCTCGCGCTCGCGCTCGCCGGGCTGCGTTGGGGCGAGCGCCGCGCGCGACGCGCGCTGATCGTTGCGGCCGCGCTCGCCATCGTGATCCCCATCTACCTCGAAGCCGCGGTGTTGCGCAACACCGGCTACGGCCTGCAGCCGCGCCACTACCTGCCCTTCGTCGTGCTCCTGCCGATCCTCGCCTTCGAGGCCGTCCGCCGCAGCGGCTGGGCGCGAGCACAGGGCGGGCGGGTGTTCGGTCTGTTCGCCGTGCTCGTGGCGGCCACCGCCGGGATGCAGGTGTGGGCGTGGTGGATCAACGCGCGCCGCTATGCCGTCGGCTCGGGCGGCCCGTTCTGGTTCGTGGACCGGGCGCAGTGGTCGCCGCCGCTCGGGTGGGCGCCGTGGATCGCCGTGCTCGTGTGCGCGGCGGTCGTGCTGAGCGCCGGCCTGGCCGCCCGGCGGCGTCCCGTTGCGGCCGTCGAGGGCGCCCGGGCGTGACGCTGCGGGACGCGCTTTTGGAGACGGCTCGAGGCCCCTCCGCCGCTATCCTGTAGGGAGTAGATCTTGCCTCGTAGCGCGCCCTCGAGAAGGTCCGTCCGGACCGAGGCGGATGATTCGGTGTTACCCCCAAAAACACCGTATTTCAGCCGCAAATTGGGGTTGTTGCGGCCCAAGACGAGGAGACGAGTTCAGATGGATGGCGCCCCACAGACAGCAGTCGCTGAAGTTGCATCGTCCGGCCAGCCGCTGACGATCAAACGTCTCTTCACGACCCCCGGCGTGCATCCGTTCGAGACCGTCGAGTGGGAGCTGCGCGACGCCCGCATCGGCCATGGCGACCGCGTGGCCTTCGAGCAGCGCCACGTCGAGTTCCCCAAGGCCTGGTCGCAGAACGCGACGAACATCGTCGCCCAGAAGTACTTCCGCGGGCAGATCGGCGCGCCCGAACGGGAGAGCTCGGTCAGGGACATGATCGGCCGGGTCGCCGGCACGATCACCGGCTGGGGGCGCGCCGCCGGCTACTTCGCCAGCGACGAGGACGCCACCGCGTTCAACCACGAGCTCACCCACATCCTGCTGCACCAGATGGCGGCGTTCAACTCGCCGGTGTGGTTCAACGTCGGATGGCACCCCGAGGGCGACCCGAAGTGCCAGGCGTCGGCGTGCTTCATCCTCTCGGTCGAGGACACGATGGAGTCGATCCTCGCTTGGAACACCAAGGAGGGAATGATCTTTCGCGGAGGCTCGGGGTCGGGCATCAACCTCTCGAAGATCCGCGGCTCGATGGAGCCTTTGAGTCGGGGCGGCACGGCGTCAGGGCCAGTGTCATTCATGCGCGGTGCGGACTCGTGGGCCGGGTCGATCAAGTCGGGGGGCGGCACTCGCCGCGCGGCGAAGATGGTGGTACTGAATGTCAACCACCCGGACATCCGCGAGTTCATCTGGTGCAAGGCCAAGGAGGAGGACAAGGCCGCCGCCCTGCGCGAAGCCGGCTTTGACATGTCGATCGACGGCGATGGGTTCTTCTCCATCCAGTATCAGAACGCCAACAACTCCGTGCGGGTCACCGATGAGTTCATGCGTGCGGTCGAGGAAGACGGCGAGTGGCGGCTGATCGCGCGCAGTACCGGCCAGCCGATCGGAGAGCCGATCCCGGCACGCGAGCTGATGCGCGAGATCGCCGAGGCGGCATGGCGTTGCGCCGATCCGGGCGTGCAGTACGACACGACGATCAACCAGTGGCACACCAATCCCAATACAGGACCTATTACGGCATCTAATCCGTGCAGTGAGTATCTGAGCATCGACGACTCGGCGTGCAACCTCGCGTCGCTCAATCTGATGAAGTTCCGCCGCCCCGACGGGACACTTGACGTGGAGGCATTCCAACACGCAGTGGACATCGTTCTACTGGCGCAGGAGATCATCGTCACTCCGTGCAGCTACCCGACCGAGAAGATCGCGAGCAACGCGCGTGCCTACCGTCAGCTCGGGCTCGGCTATGCAAACCTCGGCGCCTACTTGATGGCCGACGGAGTGCCATACGACTCAGATGCCGGCCGCGGCACTGCCGCGGCGATCACCGCCCTGATGACGGGCCGCGCATACAGACGCTCCGCAGAGGTCGCGGCGGCGCTCGGACCATACGACGGCTATGCCATCAACCGCGAGCCGCACAACAACGTGGTGCGCATGCACCGCGACGCCTCGTACGCGATCCCAGACGCCGCCTGCACGGATCAGCAGCTGCTCGCGGCCGCCCGGCGATCCTGGGATGAGGCGGTCGAGCTTGGCGAGCGGTGTGGATACCGCAACGCACAGGCCAGTACCCTCGCACCCACCGGCACCATAAGCTTTTTGATGGACTGCGACACCACCGGCGTGGAGCCGGACTTCTCGCTGGTCAAGTTCAAGGAGCTCGTGGGCGGCGGGCAGATGACGATCGTCAACAAAACGGTGCCGCTGGCGCTGCAGACGCTTGGCTACTCAGAGCAGCAGATCGAGCAGATCGAGGCCCATCTCACCGAGCACGGCACGATCATCGGCGCACCCGGCCTGGCCGAGGAGCACTTGGCGGTGTTCGACGTGGCGGTGGGCGAGCGCCCGATCTCGCACATGGGGCATCTGAAGATGATGGGCGCGGTGCAGCCTTTCATCTCCGGCGCCATCTCGAAGTGCGTGTCTGGGGAGACACTCGTGGCGAGTCGGCAAGGCCTTGTTCGGATCGAAAGCCTGCACTCCGGCGAGCAGCCTGACAGCTTCCGCGACATGGAGCTGGCGATCGCCTCGCTCGATGGCACACGCAACACCAATGCATTCTATTACGGCGGCACACGCCCGGTTCGCGATGTCAGGCTGCGTTCCGGGCACCGTGTGACGGGAACGCCCAACCATCGACTTTTGACGTGCGGCCCGGATGGCCTTATGTGGCGCCGACTCGACGAGCTTCAGGCCGGTGAGTACGTTGCGACTCAATACGGCGACGATCTGTGGGCGACCGTGCCCGCTAGCTTTGAGGAGTTCGTTCCCAGCGCCAGCTACGGCAGTCAGAAGACGGTGACCATCCCCGAGGAGATGAGCTCAGAGCTTGCTTTCTTCCTCGGCGCGTATGCGGCGGAGGGACACATTTCTCGCTCTACGTGGACGGTGAGGGTCAGCAACGCCGACGAGGCGGTGATACCACTGATTGTGGAGGCCGCGCAGACCGCGTTTGGATTCCGTCCGAAGGTCGTCCGAGCTTCTGGCAAGTGCCCCTCGATCGAGCTCTCGTCAAAGCGGGTAGTCGAATTTCTCGACTACCTCGTCTGTGGAGATCGTGCATCGAACAAGCGGATTCCCGATGCGATCCTACAGTCACCTCGATCGATGGTGCTGCGCTTCTTGGATGGCCTGTGCCTCGATGCGTACATCACGAGCAGCGGCATGGCCAAGTGGGCGATCTGCTTGGACTCCGAAGGACTGCTCGATGACCTTCAAGCTGTCCTCACGAACCTCGGAGTAGTTCACAGCAGGATCACGAAGCAGGCGCCGCTGTATGAGAAGACGTTCGACGAGGTCTACACAGCAGGCCGGGAGGCCCAGCGGCTGGTGGCAATGCTCGACTTCGTAGAGCCCCACAAGGCTCTGCGAGCTGCAGAGCTCCGCGCTCGCGGGTTTGCCCAGAGTCCGTGGGACATCGTCCCTGGCATAAACGGGCGCGAGCTCTACGACCTGCTCCCGCGGGGACGAAGTGGTCGCGGGGGCGGGGGTTCGGGAACTTCGCGTACGTTCAGCTATCTGAAGGACGAGCGCACACAGAACGTCAGCCGCGCATCACTGGAGCGGGTCGCAACCATCGAGGACGTAGATTTGCCGGAGTGGCTCGATGTCGTACTCGAGCGCAACTTGCACTTCAGTCCGGTCGTATCGGTTCAAGATGCCGGCGAGCGCGAGGTCTACGACGTGTCCGTCCCCGTGACCCATGCGTTTGTCGCCAACGGCATCGTCAACCACAACACCGTCAACCTCCCCCAGGAGGCGACGGTGGAGGACATCGCCGACGCCTACACCCAGGCCTGGCACCTGGGGATCAAGGCGCTCGCCATCTACCGCGACGGGTCGAAGACCGCCCAGGCGCTGCGCACCGAGGCGCAGAAGCCCGTAGAGGCACCCGCCGATGTCGACAGCATCGTCGAGGCGGCGGTGAGTAAGGCACTAGCCGAGGCCGGGCCGCGGCGCAAGCGGATGCCGCGCGAGCGCCAGTCGATCACCCACAAGTTCTCCATCGGCGGGCACGAGGGCTACATCACTGCGGGGATGTACGAGGACGGGACGGTCGGGGAGATCTTCCTGACCGACATCGGCAAGGAGGGCTCGACGCTGCGGGGCATGATGAACTCGTTCGCCACCGCCATCTCGATCGCGCTGCAGTACGGCGTGCCGCTGGAAACGCTGGTGCAGAAGTTCTCCTACATGCGCTTCGAGCCCGAGGGCATCACCGGCAACCCGGAGATCCCGTTCGCCAAATCGATGCCCGACTACATCATGCGCTGGCTGGCATCGCGCTTCCTGGACACCGACGCCCAGGAGGAGCTCGGCATCCTCACGCCCGAGGTGCGCGCCCGCAAAGCCGCCCAGGACGCCGCCCAGTCGGTCGTCTCCTCGGACACCGCCAGCCCCGGCAACGGCGGCGGCAATGGCGGCAACGGATCGCCCGAGGGCCAGCCGCAGGCCTCCGGCGCCGACAGCGGCGCGGTGCCGGCGGCGGCCGCCCTGACCGACTCCCCGCCCGTCGTCCCAGCGCGTCTGCAGGGGCTCGACCTCGGACCCGCGTGCAGCCAATGCGGGGGGATGATGCAGCGGACGGGCAGCTGCTACACGTGCTCCAGCTGCGGCAACAACACCGGCTGCGGCTGAGGCACGACAGCCGGCGCGCTCGCTACTGCGTCCTCCCTCGCTCGCCTGTGCCCGAAGGGATGCGCCCCTGCTTAGCTCTCGCGCGTCTGGATACGCTGTAATTTATGTGCTACGGTGGCTGCATGGCTGCGAAGTCCGCCCCGTTCAGCATGCGCCTGTCCAAGAACATGGAGACGCTTGTCGCGCTGGAGGCGACCCGCACCGGCCGTAGCAAGGGCGCGATCGTGGAGGCGCTCGCCGAAGAGGCGTTGCGCATGCGGTTGTTCCCAGGCATCGCGTTCAGGGGCACCGACTGGGATCGTCGCGCGTGGGTTATCGGGACCGCACTCGATGTATGGCAGATCGTGGACGCCTACCGAGACCTGGGGTCCGTGCAGGACATGGTCGATGGCGGCAGCGTCAGCGAGCGGAACGTCAACTTGGCCCTGGCTTACTGCGAGCGATTCCCCGAGGAGATCGACACGGCAATCGCCGACAACCACAGTTCGATCGATCGGCTTCGAGCAGAGTTCCCCTTCGTCGCGGTGACCGAGATCGACGCTTGAGAGCCAGGGGGGCGTGCGATGCGGCTGTTCCTCGACGCCCACATCTCCGGTCCGCGCATCGCAGAGCTCTGCGCGACGACGGGCACGACGTGCGAGCGGCCGACGAGGAGCGCGAGCTGGACGGCGCCACCGACGAGGCGCTGCTCTCACTCGCTACCGAGGAGGGTCGGATCTTCGTGACGTTCGACGTCAAGGACTTCCCGGTGATCGTGCGGCGCTGGGCCGAGGCCGGACGCCAGCACGCCGGATGCGCGATCGTAGTGGGCATCGGTCACGGCGAGTTCGGCGTGATCCTCGAGGCAATCGGAAGTCAACTGAGGAGGCATCCTACGCAGAGCGAGTGGACCGACTACACGGTGTTCCTCGCGCGAGCGCCGATGTAGTGCGCTAGTAGGTCGTCAGCTGCTCGCCGCGCGATCCCGCGGCCGCGTATTCGCCGAGCGTCATGCGGGAGTCGTCGCGGCCGAGGATGCTGATGAACACGGCCACGAAGGCGATGCCGAAGACGAGCGCCTCGATGAAGCACATGCTCGCGCCGGCCAGGTGCTGGTCGTTGATCGCCGACAGGCCGAAAGCCCTGGGGGCGTTCGCGTAGAGCGGGTACTCGGTGGTTGAGATCCAGGTCAAGGGCAGGCACACGCAGGCGCTGGCCAGGCGCGTGAAGCCCAACAGCGCGAGGCGCTCGCCGTTGGGGCGCAGCCGCGCCCGGGGCAGCGGATCGATGATCAGCCACCACATGGCCAGGCCGGTGTAGAACAGCGTGGCGTGCTCGAGCGCGTGGACCACCTGGTGCTGGGCGGCGAAGTCGAACACGCTGGGGATCGCCCAGATCCACGTCGCGGCCACCCACAAGGGGATGGCGAGCCAGGGCGAGGTCAGGCGCGAGAGCACCCGGCCCGAGCGCCCGCCCGGCGCGAGCGCCAGCAGCGCCTCGCGCGAGAGCCCCAGCGGCAGGATGGGGGCGCGCAGGCCGAGGACGAGCAGCGCGGGGGCGATGTCGGACAGCAGCACGTGCTGCATCATGTGCGCCGAAAGCAGGTACCGATCGCCGATCGGGTCAAGCGGCGAGAGCAGCGCCACCGCGAGCGTCAGCAGACCCGCCGCGTATGGAACCCAGTGGCCGGCGTTGGGGGCGGAGGTCGAGGAGCGGGCGGCAGCGCGGCGGTACATGCGCGCGTACAGCACGCCTGCGGCCAGCAGCGCCAGGACCACGACTGGCTGGAAGCTCCACGAACCCCAGCCCGGTAGCGACGAGTTGATGACGGCCATGCTTGGGGGCACATCCTATAGATCCCCGTCCCCGACGGACGCGCCGGCGGGCGCCCGCCCGAGCGCTGGGCGGCCGGCCCCCGCGGGCTAAGGTGATCGCCATCGCATCCCCCGCCGACAGCCCGCCCTCGCCCGAGACCCCGCTCCAGGGCGGCTGCCTGTGCGGCGCCGTCCGCTACGAGCTCACGGCGCCGTTCGCGCTCGCCGGCTACTGCCACTGCACGCACTGCCAGCGACGTACCGGCACGGGCTCCTCGGCCAACGGCCGCGTTCCCCGCGAGGGCTTCCGGCTGCTGCACGGCGAGGAGCAGTTGCGCGCCTTCAAGCCGCCCGCGGGCGTGCCCAAGCTGTTCTGTCAGACGTGCGGCTCGGCCATGTTCAGCGGCGACCCATTCAGCGATCCGCTGGTGGCGGTGCGGCTGGGCACGCTCGACCGTGATCCCGGCATCCGCCCGCATTTCAGGCAGTTCGTCGCCTCGGCCGCCCCCTGGGAGCCGATCCCCGACGACGGCCTCGAGCGCCACCCGCGCTCGCGCGAAGCCTAGGGTCTCCTACCGTGGTCTCGCGGTCCGCGCTGATCCAGCCGGGCCGGCCGCAGCCGCCAATGGTCGCCGGCCCCCCGCACGGGCCGGCGACACCGCAAGGCGTATGCCGGGACGACTCAGCCGTTCAGGCGCTTCTTCAGGGCGCTCGCGGCGGAGAATTTGGCCGCCTTGGAGGCCGCGATGTTGATCGTCTCGCCCGTCAACGGGTTGCGTCCCTGGCGAGCAGCGCGCTGGCTGACGCTGAACTTGCCGAAGCCGGCAAGCGCGACCTCGCCCCCCGCGGCCAGCTCGTCGGAGACCACCTCTATCGTCGCCTCGACCACCTGCCGTGCCTGGCCGGCGCCCAGCCCGGTGCGCTCCGCGATCTGCTCCGCTAGCTCGTTCTTGGTCATGCCACTCCCTTCTCGAGTGTCTTTGCTGTGGGCAGGCTAACCGGTGGTGAGGACGGCCAGACCCCAGACCGCTACCTACCCGGCGCCCGGAAGCCCTAATTTCCGGGGGAATTAACTCGCGCGAGCGCCTCCTGGGCGCCTCTCGGGCGCTCCGCGAGCCGCTCGACGCCGCTCCCCAGCGGGTCGGGGGCCAGCCTGCCGGCGGCGCAGGCCGCCCACAGGACCGACAGCCAGGCGCCACAGGCCAGGCATACGTGCACCCACACGAGCTCGGTGGGCAGGTGCGTCTCGTACTGGTCGAGGCCCACCACGCCCTGGAGCGCGAGCAGCACGCACAGCACCGTCAGCGAGCGCCTCACCATCGGCGACGCGGGCCGGCGGCGGGCCAGCCACCACAGCCCGACCGCGGCCACGCTGAACACGAAGGCGATCTCCGCGTGGCGGTGGATGACGAAGTCCATGGTGGCGCGCCCGTCGAAGTCCAGCCGGTTGATCCGCTGGCCGGGTTCGCCGCCCGCGTGCGGACCGGCGGCGGTGGCGGCGGTGCCGGCGAAGATCGTGAGCGCACCGAGCCCCACGAGCGCCCACAGGCCCTTGACGATCGTGCCATCGGTCACCGCGCGCGCCGGGGCGCTCGCGCCTGGAGCCTGCCACTCGAGCGCCGCGGCGCGCGCCCGCCACGCGAGCACCACCGCCGCCAGCAGGATCAGCATCGACAGCGCGAAGTGACCCATCACCCAGCCGTAGTCGAGCTTGCCTTTGACGGTGAGGCCGCCCAGGACCGCCTGCGCGAGGACGCCCAGCGGCAGCAGCGCGCCGAGCCACATCAGATCGCGCCGGTAGGGACGGCGACGCAGCGCCGCCAGCCAGGCGAAGCCCGCGGCCAGGCACACGGGCACCGTGACCACGCGGTTGGAGAACTCGATCAACGCGTGGGTTCGCAGCGGCGGATACACGTTGCCGTAGCACTTCGGCCAGGTCGGGCAGCCCAGGCCCGAGCCCGTCAGCCGCACGGCCGCGCCCGTCAGCACGATCACCGTCAGCGCAGCCAGCGCCGCATACGCGAAGTACACGTACTGCTCCGGCGTGACCGTGTAGCCGTTGGTGCGCTCACGCAGGCGCTGCAGGCGGACGGGCATGGCCGTTAAGGATGCCACTCGCACGCCAGCTCGTCGCCGAGCTCGCCGCCGGGCCGGCCGGGCGCGTAGATTGCGCGCGGTGGACCCGCCCGCTGGCACATCCGCCGACTCGCCAGCGCGAGCCGGATGGGCGCCCGCTCCCGACCAGCCGGAGCTCCCCGAGGACACCGTCGACGTGTGGCGAGCCGAGCTGACCGGCGCGGACGAGCGCTTGGGAGCGTTGCTGTGCGAGCAGGAGCGCGCGCGGGCCGGACGGCTGCTCAGCGAGCGCTCGCGGCTGCTGTGGACGCGCTCGAGGGGTCTGCTCCGGGTCTTGCTCGGCCGCTACCTGCACGAGGACCCGCGGGCGCTGCGCTTCGCCGAGGAGGCACACGGCAAGCCCCTCCTGCTCGTCCCCGCCGATCGATCGCCGCGCGGCGCGGGGGTGGGCGGGGCGCACGTGTCGTTCAATCTGTCCCACTCGGGCGAGCTCGCCCTGTACGCCTTCTGCGCCGGCGCCGCCGTGGGCGTGGACGTGGAGGGCGATCGCCGCTCGATCGACGAGGTGGCGCTCGCCGCGCGCGTGCTCGGCGCGAGCGAGGCCGCCCACCTGCGGGCGATCGCCGACCCGGCCGTCCGGCGCCGGGAGTTCCTGAAGGCGTGGACGCGATATGAGGCCCAGCTCAAGTGCCTGGGCACGGGGATCGGCGCGGGGGCCTCGGGCCTCGACCGGGGGCGTGTATGGGTGGCCGACCTCGACCCCGGAGGTGGCGCCGCCGGAGCGGTTGCGTGTGCGCGCGAGCCCCGCGAGCTGCGCTGCTGGACCTGGCGCTGAGGCTCCCGCACGGCAGCGCACGTCTGCCGGCCCAGCCGCCTGCGGTGAAGCACCCGCGGCTCTAGAGGATCTTGATGTCGACCGTCTGGGTGATCGATTTGCCGCTCACCACGGCCGTCAGCGTGGTGGCCACGCCGTGATGCCTGCGGATCTGGGTCATCAACGACGGCGCCACCCGGATCGGCACGTGCGAGGTGGTGCCCGCGGGGATGCTGTAGCTGCTCTGCCCGACGCTCACCCGCCTGCCCCCCACGGTCAACGTGACCGCCGCCTTGCATTCCGGCGTGACCCTGCAGTAGACGGCCACGGACACGATCCGCTCGTGGTTGATGCCGTCGGTCTGCGGGCTGACCCGGATCGGCGGGAGCACCGGTGGCAGGCCTGCCGTGCCGCCCGCGCAGAGGTGCGTGGCGTCCGCCCCGGTGGCGAGCGTCAACTGCATCATCAGTTCCTCGTTGCGGTTGACCGCGAAGCCTTCCATCGCAGCGACTTCAGAGGGAAGCAGCGTGGACCCGTTGACGGTGCCCTCGTTCCTGATGAACGAGTCAGCCGTCGCGCCCTTCACCGAGCCGAGCACCTCGTAGGGGACGCCGTTGCGGTAGACGTTTTCCACGTACCCGCCCTCGTCGTTGAAGGCCACGTAGTCGCCCTGGCTGACGCACAGGTTGATGGGTTCGTAGGTGGTGACCGTGGAGTCGCTCGCGCCACCGGCCCCGCACACGGGGATTTCGAACGCCTGTGAGGTGAGGTTGACGTGGACGCCGCCGCCGGGCAGGGGCGAGACGTCCTGGAAGTGGATCTGGTTCAGCGGCGCGGGGCCGCCGGCAGACGGCTTCGCGCAACCCTCGAGCCTGATCTGGGTGGCCTGTCCGGTCACGGGGACGCCCGCGCCATGGCCGCTCGCCGCCGTGGCATCCGGCCCGGCGCCACCGCCGGACACGTTCCAGAGAGCGGTGTCGGCTCCGAAGTGGAAGGTGTGGAAGACCCCGACCGGGGCTTCCAGGCTGACGGGGACCTGCGTGTTGGTGCCTTCGTAGGTGAGGTTTTCGGCGGTGTTCATGGTGGCGGGCACCGACAGCGGGCTGCCGAACACCATCGTCGCGCCGACCGCGCCCGCGGGCAGCACGATCGCCGTGGCGAGGGCCACAGCCAGCGCGCCGGCGAGCAGGGCGCCTGCGGCCAGACGGCGGGGGCGCTGGGGAGTCCGGGAGTGTGAACGGCTGGTCATCGCCCCCTTACAATCGGCACGCAAGAGCGACGGTTGACCACAAGCGTCCTTGCTCGACGCATTGGCGGCCGCGGGCCCCAGGCCGGTGCCGTCTCACTCCTCGGGTTGCGCGCCCGCCACAGGCAGACCGTCGCGCTCCATCAGCGCGACTTTCACGACGAACAGGCCCAGCGCACGAGTGTCCGCCGCGACGCCCAGCGACTGGGGGGAGCGTGGAGCCTGGACGCGCCACTCGAGCAGGACGTCGCCGCCCTCGCCCACGGCGCCCGCGGGCAGCGCTATCCGCGTGGCCACCGGATCCAATGGCTGCTTGTCGACGCCCTCGTATACGAGCGAGTGCAGCAGGCTTCCGTTGAGCCACACCTCGACCGGCAGCCGTCGGTGTACCGGCCCGAGGAAGGGCGCGGCCTCGAACTCGAGGTCGAGCGCCTGCGCCGGCGTCGGGCGGGCCAGGCGCATCAACAGGCGCGCCAGCGGCGCCACCGTCCAGCGGCCCCTCGACTCGGGCTCGCCCCAGCCGCCGAACAACGCGCCCGCGTCGTCGAAGCCCTCGCCGAGCATCAGTGGAACGCCCAGCTCACACGCGATCGGCGTCCTCAGCCGCGCACGACGCAGGAACACGCCGAGCTGGCGATCGTCGTCCTCGACACCGAGTCGCGCGGGCGAGACCGCATCGGGCGCTTGCAGCAGCAGATCCAGTCGCCCGCGGCCGAGCACCGCCTCCCGCGGGAGGATCATCGGCTCCGCGTCCAAGCTCGCGCCGTGCTCGATCGCCAGGTCGGCCACGCTCGCGCCGTTCACCGACACGGCCAGGCGCTGACTGGAACGCCCGGGGGCGAGGAACCCCTCGGCCGTGAGGTCGAGCACCAGCGATCCACTCGCCGGCTCGGCGAGCGGAAGCTGCAGCAGCGCCTGCCTGCCGGCGATCCAGCACCCGTCGGGCTCGGACCGCCACATCCCGTAGGCGGTGTAGGAGCGCGCGAGCTCGGCGTCGGCGAAGTCGAGCGTGTGGCCGAGGACCACCCGGCGGGCGGAGGCCTCGCCGGCCCCGCCACCGACGGCCGCTGCCACCTCCGACGGGGGACGCGAAGGTCCGGGCACGCCTCCCGAGAACAGCCTGGGCAGCTCGCGCAGCCGGCTGATGCCTGCGCGCCGGCGCGCGACGCGCAGGTGGGTGCTGATCGTGGGCCTGCGCGCCAACTCCAGCTCGCGCTGCAGATACTGCTCCTGGTAGATCACCTGCCACTGCAGCGCGCTGCGCCGGCGCGGCTGGGTGCCCTGTGCACGGAGCTTCCGCACGCTCGAGCAGGCGCGGGCGCAGCGAGCCGAGCGCACGCATCGTCTGCCGGGGGACCGGGGCGTCGGCCACCCGCCGCAGGTAGGAGAGCCCCGCCCGCAGCATCACGCTCACGCGGCGCTTGCGTGCCTGCGCCACCAGTCGCTCGTAGTCGACCGGGCCGATCGCCCCCGAGCACAGCAGCGCGGCGTCCACCACCCACCGGTAGGTGGGGATCTCGTTCCAGCGCAGCCCGTGCAGGATCACCAGCAGCAGCTCGTCCGCCGGGCACAGCGCGCGCGTGGGTACGCCGAGCAGCTCGATCGGCTCGGCCGCCGCCCAGAAGTCCTCGTCCGCGTCGGGCTGGCAGGAGGCGTGCAGCACGTGCCAGTGCAGATCCAGCTGACGGTCGAGGTGATCGCGAAAGCCGTGACTGGGCACGAACCGCGACGCGTACTCGGCGACGTACCAGGCCGGGACCTCGCCGACCGGCTCGAGCCCGTTCTCGAGCAGCACGTCGATCGCGGCGCGCGCCTGCGCCGTGGGCACGAGCACGTCGATGTCGTTCATCGGGCGCATGCCCGCGTCCAGCCGTGTGTCGGCCACGAACGCCGCGCCCTTCAGCAGCAGCGTGCGAATGCCGGCGCCCTCGAGCGCCCGCACGATTGGCATCATCGGCGCGAGCAGCAGACTGCGTGCGCGCCCAGCTGTAGCGCTGCACACCCTTGAACAGATTCAGCAGCTCGTCTTCCTCGCCGAGCGCCAACAGGTTCTTGCGCAGCGCCGGCAGCAGCGCCTGCGTCGCCCCGTCGAGCGCCTCGACGTCGATCTGCGCGCGGACCTGCCGCCACGCGCTCAGCGCGCGCTCGTCGGGCATCAGCGCCGCGCGCAGCAACAGCTCCTGGGCCGCGGACGGCCACACGTCGTGCTGGCCCGCCTGTCCGCCCCATGGCGTATCTGGTGGGGCGCCGTGAGGCACACGCGCCTGCGCCGTGGCCGCGCCGCCCTGCTTTCCCGGCGCGTCCTTGGTGTCCGCCGCCTCGGTGGTACCGGTGGCGTTCATTGCTCGCCCCCGCCCGCGCTCTGCCCCGCCGCACGCCGCCGGTCGAGCGACGCCTTCAGCGCGTGCGCGAACTCGCCGATCTGCTTGCGGTGGCGTAGCGAGTTGTTCTCGCCGTGCACCCGCCGCCACACGACCTGCTCGGGCACGGTCACCTCTCCCAGTGGCAGCTCCCGCGCGCGCAGCAGCCAGTCCAGCCCCTCGGCCACGCGCGCCTGCACGGGAAATGGGCCAACGGCCGCGAGCGCCGTACGGCGAACCAGCATCGATCCGGGGAGGTGGGCGGGCTGCGGCTCGTTCAGCGCCGCGGGCTCACCGTCCACGATCTCTGCGAAGCGACGAACGGCGCCGAACACGAGGTCGATCTCGGGGCGGCTTGCGAGCACACGCATGCGGCACGCGATGCTCGCGGGCGTCATCAGATCGTCCGCGTCCAGGAACGCAACCAGATCGCCCGACACCTGCTCGACGCCGCGGTTGCGGGCGGCGCCGATGCCGGCGTTCGCCTGGCTGATGACCCGCACGGGCGTGGGATACCGCCGCGCCACGTCCCCGGTCGCGTCCGCGGAGCCGTCGTCGATCACCAGCACGTCCTCCGGCATGCGCTCCTGCCCCAGCACGCTGTCCAGCGCCTGCCCGAGCCAGCGCTCGGCGTTCCAGGCCGGGATCACCACCCCCACCGTCGGCTCAGCCGACACGCGCGGCCTCGCGCTGACGGCGCACCGAGTCGCGCAGCACGCGCAGCAGCGTCGCTCTGTTGGCGATCGTGTCGCGGGAGGTGTTGGCGGCGTGGATTCGGTAGTGGAGGACGACGTGGTCGATCGCCCCGGACCGGATCCCCGCGTCCTTGACGCGTGCCAGCCAGTCGATGTCCTCGCACTGCCTCAGCGCCTCGTCGAAGCCACCGACGATCTCGAACACCTCCGTGCGCGCGAGCATCGTGCTGGGGTGAGCGGGGATCGCCCGTCCCGTGAGCGTCGCCGGCCAGTGTGCGGGTGGCGGCTGCTCCGGAGTGAGGAAGATCTCGGTGAGGCCGAGGACGATCCCGTGCTCGGGGTGCGCGCGCAGGTGAGCGACCTGGCGCGAGAGTCGGTCGGCCGGCCACACATCGTCGGCGTCGAGGATCGTCACGAACTCGCCGCGCGCGAGCGCCACACCTGCGTTGCGCGCCGCGGCCGGCCCGCGGTTCGCCTGGTGCAACAACCGCACCGGGTAAGCCGAGGCGATCTCGGCGGTGCGGTCGGTCGAGCCGTCGTCCACGACCACCACCTCCACACGACCATGGTCCTGGGCCAGCGCGGACTCCAGCGCCTCGCCGATGTACGCCTCAGCCTGGTAGGCGGGCACGACGACCGATACCAGCGGCGCAGGCTGGGCAGGGGACTGCTCGGAGGCGGTCATGCGGACACACCCCGCGCCGCAGGCTGGCGGCCGCTGCGCTCGCCATCCGCGACCGCCTCCAGGACCTCATCGAGTGCCTGTACGAGCTCGTCGGGGTGATCGCCGACGTCCAGGGCGAAGGCGGGCACGCGGCGCGCCACGTCAGCCAGCGAGCCGACCACCCGGCCATCGTCGAAGGGCATCTGAAACGTGGTACTCGGCGCGAGCGCGAGCAGCGCCTGGCCGGCGCTCGTCCGGCGCAGGCGCGCACGCCCACCGCGTATGCGCGGAACGAGCACGGCCCGGATCGGGAGTGAGCGCACGAGCGCGCGCGGCGCCCACTCGCTCACGTCGAGCACCGCCTTCTCGTCGGCCAGCGGATTGGCAGAGACGCGCGCAGCGCACGCCATCTGCGGGAAGCGCTCCAGGTGGCCGGCGTCGAGCTTGGCGGTGGCGTACACGTTCCACGCGATCGGCTCGGGCTCGGCCTGCAGGAGCAGGTAGTCGTCGGCCACATAGGACATGCCCGCGCCGAGCGCCGCCAGCGCGACGGTCGTCTTGCCGGACCCTCCTGCACCCGCGAGCAGCACCCCGCCGCGCCGCTCGTCCCCGACCGCTCCCGCGTGCACCAGGTGGCGCCGTTGCCGACTGAGCGCCCAGAACAGCGCGGGGCGCAGCGGCGCGGCCCTCTCCCACCACGGCAGACCGCCAACATCGGGCACGCGGTAGAGCAACTCGCGCGCCGCCGGGTGGACGAGCGTGACGGCCCGCGAGCCGGCCTCGTGCACGGCGAGTACGGCTGCCCCTCCACCCCGCACCAACCCTCGCGGGCCGAGATCGACGTCGCCCCACGGCGGCGCCAGCGCGCCACCCGGCACGCGGCTCTCCTCCCACAGGCCGATCGTGGCGTCCACGGGGTCGGCGCCAGCGGACGCGACGGCGCGCAGGCGCGGTCCAAAGGCTGGCGTGAGCGCGTCAGCGAGGGCGCTCCCGGCGAAGCGCAGTCGTACGGGGGAGTCGCCGACGAGCAGCTCGCGCTCCAGCTCGCCAGCGCTCGCCAGCGCCTCCGCGTGCTCGCGAGCGGCCTCTTCGAAGAAGCGAGGAAGCGCGTGCTCAGCCAGCCTTGACATGCGGCCAGCCGGCGTCCGCCTCCACATCGTGGAGCGGATCCACGAGCATGAACTCCTGCATGTCGGTGTACTTGTGCAGCGCCGGCGCGACGAACGCACCGCCGCCCGCGGGCACGCCGTTGCCGTTGCCCTCGCCGGAGGCAGGCGCGGAGGGCGGCGCCGAGCCCGGTTCGACCTCCACCAGCAGCCCCTCCTCGAGGAGCTCGCCCACGAAGCTCGCCACGCTCGACCCCACGAGCGCCGGATCGGCTTCGTAGCGGGCGCCCAGCTGCACCGCCAGCTCGCCGTGCGCGACACCCTCGGCGAGCAGCTGCCAAACCGCGGCGCCGGCCCCATCGAGGCTGTAGTACGTGCCCGTGCCGAGATGGATGAGGATCGTCTCCCCGTCGATCGTCTCGTGCACCACGTTCGTGGGGTTGACCGCCAACTGCTGTGGCATCGGCGCGAGTCTAGTGAATGCGTGATGCCGCTGATCTCATCTCGCGTGACCTCGTCGCAGTCGGGTCCGGCCGGACGTACGCGCGAGCCGGCGCCGCCGGGGGCGTGAGAATGGCGGCCATGGCCCTGTCCGTGTGCATGATCACCGCCGATCCGCCGGCGCGCGTGGCGGCCATCCTCGAGCCTCTGAGGCCATACGCCGAGGAGGTGCTGATCGCCGTTGACGCGCGCGTGGACGAGGACACGCTCAGCGCCTACGCGGCGCTCGCCGACCGCCTGTTCAGGATCGAGTACGTGCTGTTCGAGCGCCACCTGGCGTGGCTGTGCGCGCAGTGCGCCGGCGAGTGGATTTTGCTGCTCGACGGCGACGAGCTCCCCAGTCAGGCGCTCGTTCGCCGCCTGCCCGAGCTGCTCGCGGCGAAGCGGGTGCAGCAGCACTGGCTGCGCCGTGCGTGGCTGTACCCCGACGCGCACACCGTGCTCGCGGGCGCGCCCTGGTCGGAGGACTTCGTCGCCCGGCTCGTGCGCAACGACGGCACGCTGCGCTTCTCCGGCGAGCGGCACACCGGCCCCGAGCCGCTCACGCCGCGCGAGTACGTGGAGGAGCCGCTCTATCACCTGGACCTGCTGACGCGCACCGCCGAGCAGCGCCGCGACAAGGCGGTGTGCTACGAGGTGCAGCGTCCCGGCCTGCGGGCGCCGGGGGGTGGGCGCCTCAACGAGGCCTTCTACCTGCCCGAGCTGGGCCACTCCCTCGAGCTGCGCCCCACCCTCGAGGAGGACCGCACGCCGCTCGCGCGGGCGCTCGACGGCTCGGCGCGGCCGCCGCGGGCAGCGCTCGCGCGCGTCCCGTTTGTATCGCTCGCGGACATGGACCGCATGTGGGAGGGGCGTACCGTGCTCCCGAGCGCCTACCGGGCGAGCATCCGGGCGCTCGCACCCGCCCTGTCGTTCACCCCCGGCGAACGCCGGCGGGTGTACGTGCGCGTGAGCAACGAGGGCGAGGAGCGCTGGCCGGCGGGCCTGCAGGAGCGCCCGCTCATCCGCCTCTCCAGCCGCTGGCTGCGAGCCGACGGGAGCGCGCACACGGCGGAGGGTCCACGCTCCGGGCTCGGTCGCACGGTCGCCCCGGGCGAGTCGCTGCTGGCGGCGCTCGATGTCCAGGCGCCCGCGGACGCCGGCGAGTACGTCCTCGAGGTCGATCTCGTCCACGAGCACGTGCGCTGGTTCGACTGCGCCTGCCGGCTGCCCGTGCGCGTGGGCGCGTCGGGCGCCCCGGCGCCGAGCGGACCGCGCCTGCGGGAGACCGCCCCGCGGCGCTTCACACGCTGGCGGCGGGTGGCCATCCCGCGCACCGTCCACCGGGTGTGGCTCGGCGAGCAGCCGATGCCCGAGGAGCACGAGCACTTCGGGCAGACGTTCGCCCGCCACCACCCCGGTTGGGAGATGCGGCTGTGGACCGACGCAGACCTGCCGGCGCTGGCGATCGGCGCTCGCGAGCGCCAGCGCGCGCGCACCCAGCGCGAGCTCTCCAACCTCGCTCGCTACGAGCTCCTGCACCGCCACGGCGGCGTGTACGTGGACACCGACGTCGAGTGCCGGCGAGCGCTCACTCCCCTGCTGCGTGGCGTCGACGCGTTCGCGGCGTTGGAGCTCGAGGGCCGCGTCGGCAACGCCGTCCTCGGCGCCGTCGCCGCCCACCCCGCGTTCGCCCGTGCGGCCAGGCTGGCGCGGGACACGCTCGGGACCGGCGCCCACTCCCCCGACGCCACCGGACCCGGCTTTCTCACGTTGATCCTCGAGCAGGCGGAGAACGTCGCGATCTTCGCCAAACGGCTGTTCTACCCGTACCTGTGGGATGAGCCCGAGCGCCGTCACGAGCGCTTTCCCGACGCCTACACGGTCCACCACTGGGCCCACGGCTGGCCGCCCGCCGACTGAGCTCGGGCGGACGGCCCGGCGGCGAACACCTGGGCGCTCGCGTCCAACGCTCTACAAAGGCGGGCGTTGTCGCTACGCTTGTCCGGTGTCCGGCGTACGCCGGCGCGCAACTAAACGTGCCCTAAAGCGTTGCTGTAGGCAGCATGCGCCGTCCCCAATCTCGAGCTCCCGTGAGACGCAACCTCGCCATCGTTCCCGCGTTCAACGAGGTCGAGGCGATCGCCACGACCGTGGCCTCCATCCACGAGACCGCACCCGACTTCGACGTGCTCGTCGTCGACGACGGCTCGAGCGACGCCACCGCCGAGCGAGCCGTCATGGCCGGCGCGCGCGTGCTGCGCATGCCCTTCAACCTCGGCATCGGCGGAGCGATGCAGAGCGGCTACATGTACGCGCTCGAGAACGGCTACGAGATCGCCGTACAGGTTGACGGCGACGGCCAGCACGACCCGCTCCACATCCGCGATCTGCTCGATCGCCTGCGCTCGGACGGCGAGCTGAACATGGTCACCGGCTCGCGCTTCCTCGACCGCGAGGGCGAGGGCTACCGCTCCTCGGCCACGCGCCGCGTCGGCATCCGCGTGTTCTCCTCGATCGTCTCCGCCATCACCCGCCAGCGCGTGACCGACCCCACCTCCGGCTTTCGCATGACCAACCGGCGCGGCATCGAGCTGTTCGCACGCGACTACCCGCACGACTACCCGGAGGTCGAGGCGATCCTCCTGATGCACGCCCACCGGCTGCGCAGCTGCGAGATCCCCGTGCGCATGCGCCCGCGCCTGACGGGCGAGTCGGCCATCTCCTCGACCCAGTCGGTGTACTACATGGTCAAGGTGCTGCTCGCCGTGTTCGTCGGCCTCTTCCGCCGGCGCCCCGCGCTCGAGGCCGGTGCATCGTCCCCGACGGGTGAGGGAGAGCGGGCCGGCGCTCCCGCCCAGCCGGCCGCCGCGGTGGCCGAGTCCGCGGCGCCCGTCACGGAGCACGCCGCATGACCAACCTCTCGCTGGAGCGGGGCATCGCCGTCGCGGGCACGCTCGCGCTGCTGCTGTTCGTGTTCGAGCTGGTGCGCCGCAAGCATCTCTCCGAGCGCTACTCGATCCTGTGGCTGCTCGCCGGCGTCACCCTGTTCGTGCTGGCCGCGTGGAAGGGGCTGCTCACCTCGCTCTCTCACGACGTCGGCATCGACTACCCGCCGTCCGCCCTGTTCGCGGTGGCGATCGGGTTGATCGTGGTGCTGCTGATGTACTTCTCGCTGGTCGTATCGCGCCTCACCGACCAGAACAAGATCCTCGCCCAGCGCCTCGCGCTGCTCGCGCAGCGCATCGAACGCGCCGAGCAGCTCTCCGCGAGCGACCGTGCCGAGCAGGAGGCCACCCACGAGCTGTTCCGCTCGCATGCCGCCGAGGACGCGCTCGTGCGGGGCAACGGCGCCGCGAGCGCGGTCGAGGCCGATCCGGGCTCGACCCTCGCCAGCGAAGAGCTCTCCAGCCACCGCTGAGCCCTTGGCCGCTCACGGCTTCGAGGCGCTGGCCATCGTGGTGGTCACCCACCAGTCGGCCGAGCACCTCCCCGACCTGCTCGCCGCCGTCGCGGGCCAGTTGCGCGACGAGGACGAGCTGGTGGTCGTCGACAACGCCTCCAGCGACGACACCCCGGCGGTGGCGCGCGCCGCGGGCGAGCGCGTGAGCGTGATCGAGACGGGCGAGAACCTGGGCTTCGCGGGTGGGTGCCACGCCGGCGCGAGCACCACGCGCGCGCCGCTGCTGCTGTTCCTCAATCCCGACTGCCGGCTCCAGCCGGAGTGCCTGGAGCGCCTGCGGCGCGCCTCCGCGGCGCACCCCGAGTGGGGCGCCTGGCAGGCGGCGGTGCTGCTCGACGAGGAGCGCATCAACACCAGCGGCGGCGTCGTCCACTACCTCGGCATCGGTTGGGCGGGCGACTGCGAGCGGCCACTCTCGGCGCTCCCGGCCCACGACCGCGAGATCGCCTTCCCCTCGGGAGCCGCCATGGTCGTGCGGCGCGAGGCGTGGCGGGCGCTGGGCGGGCTCGACCGCTCCTACTTCATGTATGGCGAGGATCTCGACCTGGGCCTGCGCCTGTGGCTGTCCGGCCAGCGCGTCGGGCTCGTGCCGGACGCGCGGGTCCTGCACAGCTACGAGTTCCACAAGGGCGCCGGCAAGTGGTTCTGGCTCGAGCGCAACCGCTGGCGCACCGTGCTGTCGGTCTACCCGGCGGGGCTGCTCGCGCTCCTGGCTCCTGCGCTGCTCGCCGCCGAGCTCGGCCTGCTCGCGCTCGCCGCACGCGACGGCTGGCTCACGGCGAAGCTGCGCGCCCAGGCGGCCACCCTCGCCGGACTGCCGCGCACGCTCGCGCGCCGGCGGGCCGTGCAGCGCGGGCGCCGCCTCGGCGCCCGCGAGCTCGCCGAGCACCTCACCGCCTCGCTCGACAGCCCCTACCTGGCGGGCGCCCAGAGCCCCTGGCTGAGCGCACCGCAGGCGCTCTACTGGCGGCTCGTGCTTGCTGTCCTGTCGCTGCTCGCCCGCTGATGCGCGTCGGGCTCGACCTCCTGTACCTCGTGCCCGGCGAGACCGGCGGGCGCGAGACCTATGCCCGCGAACTCGTGCCCGCCCTGCGCGAGCGCTCCCCCGAGCTGGAGCTCGTCGCGTTCGTCAACCGCGACGCCGGGGCCCGTCTCGCGGCCGAGCTGGGAGACGACATCCGCGCCGTCGTCGTCCCCGTATCCGCCCGCAGCCGAGCACAGTGGGCGCTCGGGGAGCTCGCGCTCGTAGCGGTGGCCGCCGCTCGCGCCCGCGTCGAGGTGCTCCACTCGATGGCCAACTTCGCGCCCCCCTGGGGGCGCTTCGCCCGCGTGGTCACCATCCACGACCTGCAGTACAGGGCGCAGCCGCAACTGCTCTCGTGGCCGATGCGCGCGGGCACCTCGGCGCTCGTCTCGCTGGCGGCGCGGACGGCCGATCGCGTGATCGCGGTGTCCGGCGCAGGCAGAGACGAGATCGTCGCCGGCCTCGGCGTCGGGGCGGATCGCATCGACGTGGTGCCCAACGGCGTGCGCCCGGCCCCGCCGGCGCCCGCGTCGGCGGCGGGGTCGGCGTCCGCGCCGGCGCGCGAGCGCTACCGGCTCGGAGAGCGGCAGACGGCGCTCACGGTCGCCACGAACCTCCCGCACAAGAACCTCGCGGCGTTGCTCGATGCGATCGCTCTCATCACTCCCTCCCAGCGTCCGCTGCTCGTGATGGCCGGCCACAACACCGACGACGGCGCCCTCGCCGCCCATGCCGGGGCGCTCGGCGTGAGCGACGACGTGCGCCTGCTGGGCGCCCTTGCGACCGCGGAGCTCGACTCCCTGTACGCGCTCGCCTCCTGCCTGGTGCTGCCCACGCTGCACGAGGGCTTCGGGCTGCCCGTGCTCGAGGCCATGGCCCGCTCGCTGCCCGTCGCCTGCTCGGACATCCCCGCGCTACGCGAGGTGGCCGGGGACGCCGCGCTGTACTTCGATCCACGCGCGCCCGCCCAGATCGCGGCGACGCTCGGGGAGGTACTCGACCCCGCCCTCGCCACGCGGCTGCGCGCCCTCGGCCTGGAGCAGGCCGCGCGCTTCAGCTGGGCGGCGGCCGCTGAGGGGACGCTGGGCTCCTACCGGCGGGCGCTGCGAGCTACCCCTACGCGTGGGACATAGCAAGGCTCCGCGTCACGCCGGAGAACGTGCGGGCCGTAAGGAAGCATCTGGCCCAATCAGCAGGTACCGAACGTGATGTGACCAGCAATCCATTCATAGAGGCTTACACAGGTATGCGATTCGGTCCACCATTGCGCTTCATTCCAGTTATACCAATTCCCGTTTAGATGCTCAGCGATCGGTTGGGAGTGACCTGAGTTTTCGGGCTCGGTTTCGCCGGCCGCCTCCATGCCGACTTCTACCTCTTTTGAGGTGTTCGCCTCGCCGTTCAGGCCACACGACACCTGAGTCGAACCGATCGTGGCACACCAGCTTCCTTCGCCCGTCGATGTCAATGTGTAGGTGTTCCATGTATACCCTTCGACCCGGTAGGGTGAGAAATAGGTGTGGAGACCGCTAGAGTTGTCCCAAGCATAGAACCAGTGCATTATGTTGTTCGAGCTGGTGACCCCACCCGCGATCTGACCAGCCTCCACCCAGTAGCTATGGTCGGAGGGAAACACGGCCCACTCCTCATTCGAGACAAAATTTTCGCCTCCAGCATTCCAGTCCGGCACGTTCATCGCGGTTGTGTAGAATTTGGACGACAGTCCCTCAACCTGTTCGGAGGCTTCCCCCATGTCCCAGTACGCGAGCGCATAGCAGTGCGGCGTATGGTTTGTGCAATGGCTCCCCCAGCTCGCCGAGGCCGCAGCCGGGAGCAAGAGCGTGGCCACGATACAGCCAAGAATCAAGCGATATCTAGACATTATTCGCAAGTTGTCCTTTTCTTTAGGGGGCACCACAGGTCAGTCGTGCGGTAGTGGTGGGTCCTCGTCGAATCCGCACGGTGCGCACACACCAATTGGGGTATGTCGGAGAGCCGATAGGACGACCTTTCAGCTGATAGGTACCCGGTCGCATCCGAAACGCAAAAACGCCATTCGAGTTGGTCTTGGCAGACGCGAGTGCATGTCCATGTGCTTCCAGCGTCACTCGCAGATCTCGGGCGGGAAACAGCCTAGTCCCGCGCGGGCCGCCGCCATAGTAGGCGTGTCCAAGCAGCGTGACGGTCGTGCTCGCAGACGCGAGCGGCGCACTCCACGCCAGTGCGAGCGTCAGGACGATTAGGCATCGATGCAACATGACGACTACCCGAGATCGGTGACGGTACCGTTCAGTTCATGCAGATTGGGGGCCGTCGCACTCCCAATGTACTCGCCGACGATGGAGCCACTGGCTGAGTCAATCAGCAACTCCATCAGTGAGCCCGTCGGCGGCGTGGTGCCTCTCGGCGTCGGTACATCACCGGGGCCGGTGAAGTTGCCGGTCATTGCCATGAATATCACCGGCGAGTCTGCCCAGGGCTCCCCAGTGCGCGGGTCGGTAACATTCGGTGCCCCCCCACCTGGCGCGAACACACTCGCTGCGCCTCCGAGCGTCGTTTCCGCCGCTTCAATGTGTGGACTTGGTTCGCCGGCAATCGCCGCAATACGTAGAGCGGTTTCGCGTGCTTCCGAGAGCGTGACCCGTGTTTCTGGCTGCGCTGGCGTAGCCGTCGCCCCGCCCGACAGTGCAGCGATCAAGGTTGCCGCAATCGCCGCAGCGAGCAATACCGCTAGTAGCCATTTCTTCAAGGTTGCCTCCCTACGCCCGCCGGGTGGCGCCCGTGGGGCGGTCGTGTGCGCGTTGTTCCATGAAGATACTCAATCCCGAGAGTCGGACTATACTGCGGACTCTAGCACGGCGCGGGATGCTGTGCGGTCGTGGCTGCATATGTGCTGTTGTGGCGGTTGTCTGCACGGCTACAGGCTTAGACGATGGCTGTCTGCTTCCGAACCGAGACCCCGATCTTGCTGAGCCCTTGTCCCGCTTCGCAGCCAATCTGCGACGAGCTCGACTGGGTGTTGCGCTTAGCCAGGAAGCGCTCGCCGCCGAGGCCGGGATGCACCGCACGGCGCTCTCCCGACTAGAGACTTGCGAGCGGGCGCCAGAGTTCCGGACACTCCTGCGGTTGGCCCGTGCCCTTGGCGTGACCCCGGCGAGCCTACTCCGAGGCGTCCGGTAGCTTGGCCGCGTCCCCGCTCCAACCTCCGAGAACATGCCTAGCCACCACCCGCACCACCCGCAAGCGCCGCACGCCCGCCGCCCACGAGCGCAAAGCGGTTCGTGTTGACTTCGGTTGACTTCTCCTCGACGACCGCGTAGCAGTGACCACCGCTAGCTTCAATGCCCTGACACGCATAGTCATTGGCGCTCGCGGCTTCGCCGGCGCAGCGCATGCACGAGCTCGGGAGGAAATGCCCTCATCGCCAACAGCAGCAGCAAGTACACGAGCGACCCGATCGCCCATAGGGCGATGCTCGGGAGCGGCACGACCAGGGCGACCGCCCCAGCCGGTGCGGCGGCGAGCAGCACCTTCGGCGCGAGCGCGAGCGATGGCCGCATCCGAGCACGGCTGCGCGACAGCGACACCCAGTAGGCGCCGGCCAGCGTGAACTCGGTCGCGGCGGTGGCGATCGCGGCTCCCTGGGCGGCCAAGCTCGGCACCAGCGTGAGCGACAGGACGATCGCGACCGCGAGCGCGAACGCGTTGGACTGGAGCAGACGCCTGTGCTCGCGCAACGACAACAACGCATAACTCCACGTCGCCAAGAGGAAGGTCGCGACGAGCGTGAGCGCCTGCACGCGCAGGACGGGGACAGCGGGCATGTAGGCGTGGCCACCGACGACCAGGATCACGAACGGGGCCGCGATGACCAGGCTGAGGGCGAGGTAGACGCCGGCGATCAGCGCCGTTTCCCCAACCCGGGCTGAGCCGTAGCGCAGGCGCTCGTGGTCGTCGCGCCCCGCCCGAGCGAAGATGGGAAAGGCCGAGCTGGCGATCAGGAACGCGAACCCGGAGGTCACTTCCACGATCTTGAACGATGTGGAGTAGTAGCCCGTCTGGGCGGCACTCGAGCCGAGCGACACGACGATCAGCGCAACCCGGAAGTAGAGGATCCCGACCGTCGCCGCGGCAGCGTAGGGCAGCGAATCGCGCAGCATGCTCCGCCACTCGCCAATGTCGAAGCGAGGCCCGACGACATGAGCGCGCAGGGCGATGAGCGTCGCCACCAGGATCGCCAGCGAGGACAGCGCGCTGATGTAGAAGAACGGCAGCAGCCCAGCGCCGATAACCACCAGCAGGATCGTGCCGCCGAAGATGACGATCGTGTTGACCAGTTCCAAGGCCGAGTAGAGCCCCCACCGCAGCGACGCGGTGAGGACCAGCGCCAGCGTCTGCTGGACATTGAGGAGGATCAGGCCGAGGCCGACGATGAGCATGCCGGCGAGCACCACCCTCGGATATCCCGCAGACGCCATCAGCAGGAAGGCGATCGCCAGACCGACCAGCGTGAGCAGCGTCCGCAGCGCCAGCAGGTTTCCCAGCAGCCTGCGCCGATCCACGGCTCCGGCAAGGGCGTATTCGCGGGTGCCCACCCCGCTGAGACCGAACTCGGTGACGCCGGCGACGATCATGACGACCGAGGAGGCGGTCACGAAGCGCCCGAAGTTGACGACGCCCAGATGGCGAGTCATCAGCGGCACGATCGCGGTGATCAGCAGCGTGTTGACGACGAACGCCCCCCCGCGGATGGCCCCGCCACGAATCGCCTTGGCTCCGGCCTCCGGCCGATCGAGGGGATCCACCGGCGGGCTCGCGCCGACCGCCTCGACCCCCATGCTCACCCCCCTCGCTCGACCGCTGAGGGACGCGGTGGCTCGCTCGCCGCGTGCCGGTCCCGCTCGTCCATGCCCAGGTACAGATACTTGGCCACGTAGAACTGCACCATGCTCGCATACAGCGCCTGGGAGAACGCCAGGCGAAGGCTCACGCGCGGGCCGGCATACGGGCTTGCGCGCACCAGCGACACGACCAGCACCATCGGGAAGTAGGGAACGACGAGCAGCGGCGAGAAGCGATTCACCATCAGTCTTCTGCGGGGCCATCGCAGGGGGCCGTCCCAGTTGAAGCTCGGCAGATCGGCGAGATCGCCGAGGAACTCACGAGCGTTGATGCGGGCCCATCGACGCTGCTTTTTGAGCATCGTCCGCAGGGCGTAGTTGTTGTACAGCGGGCGATGCTCGAGCACCAGCGACAAGCGCCGCACAGGTGGGTCAACCCGCTCCACGGCGTGCATCATCCCCAGCACGTGCACGCGCGAGCGGCGGAACAGCGAGAGCCGGAACGGGCCCTTGCTCGACGCATGGCGCCCGCCGTGCCAGATCGGCCACAGCAGTTCATAGCCGTTGACGCTTTCGTCTGCGACGAGCGCGCGCAGCTCACGGCGCAGCGGCTCGGACAGGTATTCGTCGGCGTCGATCGTCAGGATCCATTCCCCCCGCGCCTGTTCGTAGGCAAAGATCGTGGCGACCTCGGCGTGACCGACGAGCGGGCGCACGAAGATGCGACATCCGTGACGCGCCGCTATCTCCAGCGTCCGGTCCTCGCACTCGCCGTCGTGCACGAGCACGACCTCATCCACCACGCCGGCAAGGCTCTCCAGGCAGCGGCCGATGACGGCCTCCTCGTTGCGCACGACCACACACGCGGAGATCGCGTTCTCGCCGTCCGCCACACGATCCTCGGGCAGAGCTTTCACGACCCCACGAGCTGGCGCGAGCGTTCCTCGACGACCGCGTGCAGGACACCCTCGTAGCGCGCCACGATCTCCTCCCAGGCGTACTCGCGCACGGAGGCGGAGATCGCCTGTGCGTGCGTGGGCGCGGATGACAACGACCAGCGCAGCGCCTCGGCGAGCTCTCGAGGATCCTCCGGATCCTCGAGCAGCCAGCCGGTCTCCCGATCGTGGATCGCCACGGCGGCGCCCGCCAAGCGCGAGGTGACGACGGGCAACCCGCTGCCGAGCGCCTCCACGATCACCAGCCCCCACGCCTCGTAGCGCGTGGGCAGAACGAACGCGTCGCTGGCGGCATGGAGGAGCGCGACGTCGTCGGAGCTGCCCGCCCAGCGCAGACGGTGTGCCAGGCCAAGCCGCTCGAGCTGCGCCCGGTATGCGTCGGGCGCGACCCGCCCGGCACCGAGAAGCTTGACTCTCGGGTCCTCGAGCTGGGCAACGGCGTCCAGCAGAACCCCAAAGCCCTTGCGCTCGAGCTCATTGGCCACGAACAACAGCACACGGTCATCCGGGTCAAACCTGAGACACGCCCGAGCCTCGGCGCGAATGCTCGCTCTGCGGGCCGCAGCGAATGCGAGCGGATCGAACCCGAACGGCAATACCTCGATGTCCTCCTCCGGCACACCATAGAGCTGCATGACATCGGACTTGACTCCGTCCGACAGCGCGAGCAGCCGCGCGTAGCCACCGGGGGCGAACATCGCGCGCTCCTGTCGCAGGCGCACGCGATGGTACGGGTTGACCCGCACTGGTAGCCCCCGCACCGGCGTACGCCACTCGAGCAGCAGATCGTAGGCGACTCGGTGCACACTCGGAATCCAGAACACCCCCCCGAGCGGCGAGAGCGTGCTGAACGAGCCGTGCACATCGGGGCGGTCGCCGGCGATCGCCGCCTGCGCTCGCCTGCGAAAGCCCACGCCGAGCGTGTCGAGCTTGGCCGGAACGGAGATCCGTCGCACGTGCACGCCGTCCTCGAGCACGCTTTGGTCCACCCGCGCCGCATACACGGTGACCTCGTGGCCCCTACGACTGAGCCAGTTGGCCGTTTCGACGATCGCTCGCTCGATACCGCCGAGCGTGTTGACGTCCGGCGCCGAGAGCGCCACCCGCATCTCCGGGAACACGGGCAGAGCATAGAGCGCTTCGATAGGTTGCCGGCAATGCCAGCCAACGTGCTAGTCCTACGCGGACACCACCCCACGGTGTGGGGCCTGCGTGCCTTCGAGGCCCTTCCAGATCGCTTCGCCGTGCGACTCGCGGTAACGCACAGGCCCGTGTACTCACTCGACGGCCTGCAACTCGAACGCGTGCCCGTGCGCACCGTCCGCGACAGCCTCCCGGGCGGCACCATCGGCTCGGTCGTAACGCTCGGCCTGCCCGACCGCGTGCTGCACGCAGAGCGAATCTACGCAAACGCCGACATCGTCCATGCGGAGGAGCTCTCGCTGTGGTTCACCGCCCAGGCCGCCAGGCTCAAGGCCCGACTCGGCTACCGCCTGGTGGTCACCGTGTCGGAGACGCTGCCATTGAGGGACGCCTTTCGCAACCCCCACGGCCGACGCTACCGGGCGCAGACGCTGGCCGCAGCCGACCTCTTCCTGGCCATCAGCCAGCACGCCTACGACGCGCTGCTGCTGGAGGGCGTACCGGAGGAGAAGGTGGTGCTCTCCTATCACGGGATCGATCTGGAGCGCTTCGCCCTGCCGCGGGCACAAGGGGTGCGCGAGCACATCGTCGTCTCACCGGCGCGGCTGGAGTGGGAGAAGGGTCATCACGACCTGCTGCGGGCGGTCGCCGCGCTCAAGCAAGGCCTGGTTGCCGCGCCGGCGCAGGCCGTGGCGGCCATGCGCGTGATGCTCGTGGGAAGGGGTCCGGAGGAGAAGCGCCTGCGCGCCCACGCCGCGGAGCTCGGCATCGCCGACGCCGTGACCATCGGCAGCGTTCCCTATGACGAGATGCCCGGCCTCTATGCGAGGGCTTCCGCGCTCGTGCTCGCGTCCCTCCCGCGTTCGGGTTGCAGCGTCTACCCAGGCGACATCCCGCGGTGCTTCTGGGAGGAGCAGTTCGGCATGGTCCTCGCAGAGGCGATGGCTGCTGGCGTGCCGATGGTCGTCTCCAGTTCAGGCGCCATCCCGGAGGTGGCCGGCGAGCTGGCGAGCTACTTCGCACCCGGCGATTGGATGTCAATCGCCCGCGCGCTTGCCCAGGGACCGCTTTCCCGGCCGCCTGCCACAGCGGTGGAGTACCCGTCCGAGCGACTGGAGAGCTATTCGGTAGAGGCGGCCGCGGGACGCATCGCCGCCGCCTTCGACCGCGTCCTCGACGGCGACTGAGCTCGAACCAAGCGCTCGTCACGCGTGCGCACCCAGCGCCCCGCGGTAGACGCGCTCGGTTGCCGCCGCAGCGGCCTCCCAGGTGAAGGCGCGGGCGCGGGCGAGACCATCAGCCCGCAACCGAGCCGCAAGCGCGGTGTCCTCCAGCACGGCGATCACGTGCGCGGCGAGCGCCTCGACGTCCGTCGCCGTAGCCTGCAGCGCGGCCTCTCCAGCCACCTCGCCGAGGGCCGGGCGGTCGCTCATCACGACCGGCGCTCCGCACGCCATCGCCTCCAGCGGCGGCAGCCCGAAGCCCTCGCCGAGCGAGGGGAACAGGAAGCACGCGGCGCCCGCGTACAGGTTGACCAATCGCTCATCGGCGACAAAGCCCGTCACCCGCAGGCGCCGCGCAGCCTCTCCCCGGCCCAGCTCCTGCTCGAACGCCTGGTTGCGCCAGCCACGCCCGCCGACGAGCACCAACTCGACCTCCGGGACCGTCTCGCTGACGCGCCGGAACACCCGCAGCGCAGTCACGAGGTTCTTGCGCGGCTCCAGCGTCGCCACACACAGGACATAGGGTCCTTCGATGCCGAGCTCGCTGCGCAGTGCGTCGCGATCGACCTCGCGCGGGCGGAAGCGCTCCGAGCAGCCCTCGGGGATCGCCACCACCCGCTCCTCGGGGATGCCCAGCAGCTCTATGACCTCCGCGCGGGTGTAGGCGGACGGCGTGATCACGCGCGTTGCGCGGCGCACGAACGGGGCATACAGACGCGTGTGCGCGCGGGTCTGCATGGTGAACAGGTGCGGCGTGCGCAGCGGGAGCAGGTCGTGCACCGTCACCACCAGCGGCAGCCCCCCGCCCCGCGCCGGCGCCGGGGTGGGCACGTGCAGTAGCTGCGCGCCCTCGCGCTTGCCCCGCCACGCCATGCCCGCTGGGTAGTAGATACCCTCGCGCCCCAGTCCCTGGGCGATGCGCAGCGCCGTGCCGGTGGTCGCCGGCCTGCGCACGGCGCTCAGGCCGATCAGCCGCACCCCGGACCGAGCACGCAGCGCCGGCGCGAGCTCGGACGGATAGCGCCCCAGCCCGGTGTGGTTCAGGCGCGCGTGGGTCAGGTCGAAGCCGACGGCGATGGGCACGGCGGCAGGCTATGTCCTCCGCCATCGGCGTGCCGTGGCCGAATCGACCTGTAGGTTCTCGCGTTTGAGCGAAACGATGACCACATGACCGGAGCGTTCATCTGCGGCTGCATCCTGTTCCCGCTGGTCCTGCTCGCACTGAGCTGGGGCGGCGGCCTGCTCGTGCGCCAGCTCTCAGGCGCCTGGCTGCCGGCGGTGCTGGTGCTGCCGGTCGGCTTTGGCCTGGTCGTGGCGACCTGCGCGTTTGCCACCTACATCCCCTTCCTGGCGCCCGCCGCCGGCTACATCGCGCTCGCGTTCGCGCTCGCCGGCGTCGCCCTGGCGGCACGCTCCGGGGCGCTGCGGGTGCGCCGCCCGCGGGGGGTCCCGTGGGCGGCGCTGGCCGCCCTGTTCGCGTTCGCGGCGATCGGCGGGCCCACGCTGCTGACGGGCACGCCCACCTGGACCGGGTACACCCGCCTCGTCGACATCGGCTTCCAGATGGACTTCTCGAACTACGTCGCCCAACTCGGGCGCGTGAGCGCCGGCGCCAACTCCTCCTACGAACTGGTGGTCGGCAAGCTCCTGAACATCGGCTACCCGGGCGGCGGACAGGCCACGCTCGGCGCCATCGCGGCGCTGATCCACACGAACGTTGCCTGGTGCTACCAGATGTATCACGCGGTTGCGGCAGCGATGGGCGCGCTCGCCATCTACTCGCTGCTCGGACGCGTCACCGCCAGCCGCGTGCTGCGCGCGCTCGGCGCGGCGGTGGCGATCCAGCCGACGGTCCTCTACGCGTACGCGCTGGAGGGTGGGATCAAGGAGCTGACCACTGCGAGCCTGTTGATGACGGTTGCCGCCGTCTTCGCGGAGCGGCTGCCGGGGGAAGGGTCGCACCTGTCCGTGCTGCCGGCCGCCGTGAGCATCTCCGGGGCGTTCGCCGCCTTCAGCATCGGCGTCGCCCCCTGGCTGGGCCTGCTGCTGGTGATGCTGTTCGTGCTCACGCTCGTGCGCCAGCGCGAGCGCCTGCGGACCCTTGGCAGCTGGGTCCTGCTCGCGGCGATCGCGATCGTGATGTCGCTGCCGGGGGTGATCAGCCTGCTGACTCAGTTGAGCGGTATCGCGAGCACGGCGATCGGCGGCGTCGTCGAACTCGGCCTCGGCAACCTGGCGGCACCGGTGCCCGACTGGTCGGCCGCGGGCGTGTGGCTCACCGCCGACTATCGTTTCCCCCTCGCGCACGTGGCGATGACCCACCGCCTGGATGTGTTCGTGCTCGTGTGCGCCGTCGTCGGCGTCATCTACGCGCTCGTGCGGCGACGGTGGACGCTCGCCTTCATCGGCATCAGCGCACCGATAGCGCTCGCCTACTACATGGCCCACAGCACCGCGTGGCTGCAGTTCAAGTCGTTCACCATCACCGGGGTGTTCGTGCTCACGCTCGCGTTCGCGGGCGCCGCCGCGCTGCGCGAGAACAAACGGCGCGCCGTGTCCTGGCTTGCCTGGCCGGTCGCCGCGGTGATCGCCGCGGGCGTGCTGTACGGCAACGCGATCACCTACCACGACACCACGCTCGCGCCCGCCGCGCGCTACTACGAACTCGCCGCAATCGGGAAACGCTACGCCGGTCAGGGTCCCACGCTGTACCCGGGATTTGATGAGTACGCCGAGTACTTCCTGCACGAAGAGGACGGCAGCTCGAGCGTCAACCCCGCCCACGGCGAATATGACCTCGTGCCTGGAGTGTCGGAGCCGGAAGGGATCGGCTACGCCTTCAACTTGAACCAGTTCACACTCTCCTACCTGCAGAGATTCAAGCTCGTCGTGGAACCCCGCAGCCCGTTCTCGGTCCGCGCGCCGAGCAACTGGAGCCTCGTCGAGCAAACGCACTACTTCAACGTGTGGCGGCGGGAGCGGCCCGCCAGCGATGTCTACTTCCACTACCCCCTCTCGGGGCTGCCGCACGAGCGCACGCCTGAATTCTGCGAGAACCTGGAGAAGACGCTGCGCCACGCCGGCGCCGGCGCCTCGGTGGCCTACGTCGCGGCGCCGGCAGCCATCCAGGTGGAAACCGTGTCCGGCGTGCACCCCGCCTACTGGCATCCTGAGGGCAGCGAGCTCGTCGCCTACGGCGCGGGCAGCGACCGCGTGGGCTTCACCGTGCCGCGCGCCGGCTACTACAGCATCTGGATCGCCGGCACGATCGGGCGTCCGGTCAAATTCATCCTCGACGGCCGCTCGGTGGGCACGGTCGCCTACGAAGAGCGCTACCCCGACCAGCTCATCCGCGTCGGCCAGCGTCGCCTGGCGGCCGGCCCACACACCCTCTTGCTGGTGCGGGGCGGCGGCAGCCTGCACCCGGGCAGCGGCGACGACGTCGATCCGGACACCCGCGGGCTCGGGCCGATCGTGCTGCTCCCTGGCGAATCATCACCCACACGCGTGAATGTGGTGCCCGCGAGCGAAGCCCAGAAGGTGTGCAGCGCGCCCGTGGGCTATCAGTGGATGGAGGTGCTCACGCCGGGCGCCCTCTCCGCGAAGGCCGAGTAGCCCGCAACGACCACCCGGCGAAGCCGGTCGCCACCCACAGCACGAGCAGCAGGGCTCCGACGAGCCCGGCGAGCGTGAGGTACTTGCCGACGAGCACCGGGAACGTCCGCGACGGATAGAAGGTCACCCTCGCGGGCTTTCCCTTCGGCACGTCCTCACGCACGACCAGCGAGCCGTCTTCGACGCGGCCGGCCGGCTGCGCGCCGCCGACGGAGACGAGGTAGTCGCCCGTCTGCACGTTCGTTTCGATCGTGCCCGGGCCCGGCGAGACGAACGACACGGCATATCCCTCCTTCACCGGACCCAGCAACGGTATCTGCAGTTTCATGCTCGTGATCGTCGGCTTGACTTCACGCCCGGAGAAATCGGAGAACTGATCGCCGAACACGCCCTCGCCCTCGCCGCCGAAGCGCTGCCACCACGACGGGCCGAGGGTGAAGCTCTGGCTGCGAGATTCGAGCGCTGAAGGGGTCGCCCATATCTGGTGCAGACCCTGAGCGGACTCGACCACGACGATCGCCGCCAGCAGGCCCAGCAGCACTCTACGGGAACGGACCGTGGACAGGTTGCGCAGGGCGATCAGAACCAAGCCCAGCACGCAGAACGTCGCATACGTCAACAGGCGGTAGGGAAACTGGATCTGCCACAACAGCTTCGGCAGATGAGGCCAGATACCGGGCCACACGACCAGCGTCACGATCAGGACGAGCAGGACGCCGAGGCCGGCGACCAGGCGTCGCGCCGTGCGTCCGAGCTGCCGCCGAGACAGCCACAGCGAGACGAGCGCCCACACGAGCGCGAGCGTCGGCAACTGCGTGTCGAAGGTCGGCGTCGGGCCGAGTTGCGAGGAGGTGCCGAGCAGGGAGTCGCGCAGCGGGTTCAGCACCAGATCGAGCGACAGGTTGGGCATGTCCGGGTAATTGGGGTGGGCGCCCACGTACGTCCTCATCCCATAAGCCAGGTCGGGGAGCAGGAACCACATGTTGATCGCGACGCCAACTGCGAACAGGCCGGCGACCGCGAGCACCCGCCGCCATGGCAGCGAGCGGAGATCGACGCCGGCCACGAGCGCGACGATCACGAGCGCCACGAAGAAGATGCTCGACAGCAGCAGGGTGATGTTGTGACTGCCGGTCAGCAGCGTGGCGCTCGCGAGGAACACCAACGCGACCCACGAGCGCAGGCGCGCGCCCCGCAGCAACGAGCCGCCGGATGCTGCCACGAGCGGAATCGTTGACACGGCCATCGTCTCGGGCCAAGCGCCGCGAGCGTAGGCGTCGGTCAGGAAGTAGGCCGAGGTGACGAACAGCAGCGGCACGACGTGCGCTCGCCAGCCATCGATGCCCGCCTGGCTCGCGATCCACCAGAACCCCCCGTATGACATCGTGAAGGCGAGGGCGAAGCACGCGATGTAGGCGACGGTCGTGTGCCCGCCGCTCAGCGCCGACAGCCCCCCGGCGATCGAATAGAGCGTCGCCCCGTAGAACGCGAACCAGGCGTAGAAGGCGCCGAGCCCGGACTGGATGAAGAGACTCGGGTGCCCGAGCGCTTCGATGTTCCGTGCCTGCATCGACACCAGCCACAGGTGGCCCGACCAGTCGATCCCGAACGAGCGAGAGGTGAGCACCATCGGCGCCATGAGCGCGGCGATGGCAACGAGCGGGATCGCCACGAGCCACCGGCGGTGACGGCGGCTGGCAACCGCTCGAGAAGCTCCCTCAGGGCGGTCGTATGAGAGCGACGCGGAGGACATCTGTCCGGGCCTACCCGTGGATGCGACGCTCGCTGCGTGTGATCCAAAATGAGCTGCCGATCTCGCCAGTGACGAGCGCGCCCGTTGCCGCCATGCGCTCACTCCGCTCACGCCCGAGGGCGTAGACGGCGCACAGCACCTCGAAGTCCGAGTTGAACGCGAGGAACGCCTGCAACAGGTACTGCTCGGCCCAGTAGAGGGCGAAGTCGGCGAAGAAGAACCGCGGGTACTCGTACGGCAGGAAGATGTCGTGAACGTGCACGTGGACGCCCGCTGCGAGCAGCGGCAGCACGCGCAGGACGATGTGGTTGACGTCGCTTGAGATCTTCACCGTGTGCGTCGTGTCCACGAACAGCACGTCGCCGGCCTGGAAGCTCGGTGAACACCTCGTCTGGCACGTCCTGGGCCTTCACGCGGGCGAGCTCGGCGAGACCCGGCAGGCCGTCGTCCACGGCGGTGGGGAACGGGTCGTACGCGCGCAGCTCGGCCGGATTGCCGTCGGCGGCGTTCTCGCGGCAGGCCTGCGCCATCACCCGCGTCGTCTGACCGGAGCCCAGCTCCACGATGCGCTTCGGGCGCAGGTGGCGCACCATCGCGTACAGGACGCGGGCGTCGGCGAGCGGGTAGGAGTCGTTGGTGGGGTCATACGCGTACGCGGGGGCGAGGTCCCGCCCCCAGGCGAGCCCGTCGAGCTGCCCACTCAGCTCGGACTCCACGAAGCCCATCTGCGCGTCGAGGTCGAAGGCGATGCCGCGCAGCTCATCGCGCGCCTCCCACACCCCCGCCGGCAGCTGCGTCAGGTCGGGGATCGGGCTGTAGTAGGTCTTCAGGACGAGCTGCAACCCCAGCCGCTCGGCCGTCCTGCGCGCCAGGCCATAGCCCCGCACCGCCGCCGTGCTGCTCCACAGCCGGCGCCGCCGGATCGAGCTGCCTTCGCCGAACACCGCGCTAACCCTAACCGGAGGATCCGCCCGAGAGCTGCTCCAGGCGCCGGCGCATCGCCGCCCCGGTGGCCTGGGGCGAGAGCGTCCGCGCGATGTCCTCGCGGGCGCGAGCGCCCAGCTTCGCCGCCCGCTCGCGGTCCTCGTACACGCTGCGCATGAGCTTCGCCGCGTGCTCGACGCTCGGCTCCGCCCATTCGCCCTCGGGCGGGTAGATCTCGCAATCGGGGCCCACCCGCGCGATCGTGTAGTCCACCAGGTAGCCGTTCTCGGCGTTCATGAAGTCCACGTTGCCCGAGTAGCCGGTGCCGATCACGGGCTTGCCGATGGCCATCGCCTCGGCCAGCGTCAGCCCGAAGCCCTCGGAGCGGTGCAGCGACACGTAGCAGTCACACGCCGCCATCACGCCCGCCAGCTCCGCCCCGCTGAGCGAGCGATCCACGAGGTGGATGTCGCTGCGCCCGTGGGCCGCCCACAGCACCTCCTCCTCGGCCAGCGGCCGCAGCGGGCCGTTGATCGTCTTGATCAGTAGCTGCGGGCCCTCCCCGGGCGCGAACGCCAGCTTGAACGCCTCGATCAGGCCCTGCGGGTTCTTGCGCTGGATCGTGCTCAGGTAGTCGAACACGAACAGGAACAGGAAGCCCTCGGGGACGCCCAGACGCAGCGGGGCGGCCGACTCGGCCGGCGCCTGCACCGGCGGCGGCAGCGCGATCACCGGGACGGGTGCCACGGCGCCGATGTTCTCGGCCATGAAGCGCGAGTACACCCAGATCTCGTCCACCAGCGAGAAGGCGCGCTGCCAGCGCTCCGGGATCGTGTTCGTCTCCCAGCCCCAGATGCCGATGCGCGGCCCGTGGAAGTAGTCCTCACCCAGGCGTTCCACGAAGTCCGGGAGCTCGTTGGCGTTGACGGCCACGATCTCGAACCCGTGGCGCCCGTGATGGAGCACGTCCTCGAAGCTGTGCCTGCCGTACTCGGCCTCGAGCTCCACCGGCAGCGCCAGGTGGTGGAGCGGCACGCTCACCGTGCTCACGGCCACGCCGGCGGCGCCGAGCGCCTGCGCGTAGCCCCGCGCGGCCGCGCCGAGGCCGAGCGTGTGCCCGAGGTAGCCCGTCAGCCGCACCGCCGGGCCCGTGCCCGCCGGGGCCGGATCGCGTGCCGGGGCCGGGTCGCGTGCCGAGGGCACGGCAGGCGCGTCCGCGCCCCGCGCTGCGGGCGCTGACGGTGGCTGGGCTGCCGGCATGAAGCGCTCCGGGATCGCCAGCTCGGCCACGCCGAACGCGCGACACCACGCCAGGAAGCCCGGGCCGTCCTCGCCGTCGATGTCCGGGTAGGTGCGGATCACGTCCGGGCGCTCGCGGGCCACGCGGTGAAAGACGTAGCGGTTTATGCCGAGCGCGCCGCCGCGCGGGGCCGGGCCCTGCAGCCACGCCACGAACGCCCGCGTGCCCTCCTCGGTGAACGGGTCCTCCAGCGGCTCCCCCAGCGCGAGCGCCGCGGCGTGCATCGCCCGCAGCGACTCGTCGTACACGAGCCCGTCGGCGAGCCGGCGCCCGACGTCCTCGCGGTGCTCCGAGTTGCGCCAGCCGGCCGCCCGCAGCTCCTCGGCGTAGCGTTCGCACAGCTCGTGGAGCGCCGGCGAGCGGCTCACCCGCACCCTGCTGGCGATCGCGTTCAGGCGATACGGACGGTCTGGATCGAAGCCGGGGAGGTTGAGGAAGCGCGCCGGTGAGAGGCCATCGACGAGCACCCCGTCGGGACCGTCCTGGAGCGTGTGACCATGCAGGTTCCACATGTTCAGGTTGCAGCCGGGATCCTCGAGCACGGCCGTGGCGAAGCGCGCGGGGGCGAGCTCCAGCAGCCGCGCCAGCCAGCCGCGATCCTCCGGACGCGCGCCGCCTCGGCGCGCGTCGAGCGAGCCGAGGATCTCCTCCACGCGCTGGCCCCACCACACCAGGAACCCCTCCGCGCCCGCGGTGCCGTTGACCGCCATGATCGTCTCGTCGATCCGCCCGGCCGCTTCCATCTGGGCGCGCGAGGGTTCGAGGCTGTCGTCGGGAACGTCGGCGCTCATCCGCGGCACGAGCAGGACGCTGCGCGCGGCGAGCTCGCGCTCGAGCGGCGCCAGCCCGCCAACGACCCACGCGGTGCTCGGCAGATGCATCACCGGCTCGCCCGCGCGCTGCGCGCTGCGGCGCAGGATGCGCGGCAGCAACAGCGCGGTGAGGTCCTCGTGCTGGTAGCGCGCGAGCAGCATCTCCACGTCCAGCTCGAGCTCCTCGGAGGCCGAGCGCACCTCCAGCGGGTCCGCCCGTTCGGCCTCGCGCCGCTGGGCGACCGTCACCACCTCCTCGCCGGCGACGAGCAGCACCTCCAGCGGCCAACCCGGCTCGTGGCGTGCCAGCGAGCGGCCGAGCACCCGCGCGCGCGGCATCGTGGCGAGTGTGGCCAGGGTGATGACGCGCATCAGCTCGGACGCTCGCCTGGCGTCGGCTCGGGACCCTGCTCGGCGCCCGGGGCCGCCGCCACCAGCGCGTAGGCGGGCGACTGGAAGCGGGCCTGCTCGAAGCTCGCAAACGCGGGGGCGAACACGTACGCGGGCTCGAAGCCGGCGATCGCGCTGAGCGCGAGCGCCACCTCCGGGAAGATCGGGTGCTGGTGGGTGAGGTCCACCCAGAAGGTCTTCAGCGAGGACACGCGGTGGGGGTTGACCGTCTCGGCGATGAACAGCCCGCCCGGACGCAGCTTGCGCCGGGCGAGCTCGAACAGGCGCTGCAACTGCGCGTGCGGGAGATGCTCGATCACCTGCGCGGAGAACACCGTGCCGAGGCTCCCGTCCTCAACGTCCTGGAGGTACTCGGTGGCGTCGGCGAGCGTCGCGTCCACACCAAGCGCCAGGCAGCGCTCGATCATGCCCGCGTCGCTGTCCACGCCGCGCGCGGCGATGCCATCGCCGGCGAGCAGGGCCAGGAACTCGCCCCGGCCGCAGCCGATGTCCAGCACCGGCGCGTGCTCGCGCACGAGCGGAAGATATGGGCGCTGGGACTCGGCCACGCGCGCCGCCGGGCCGCGGAACAGCTCCTCGAAGTTGACATAGCCGGAGTCCCCGCCCTGCAGCGAGTCCGCGGAGCGGTAGCCGAGGACATCCCCCACCGGCGTGTCCATGCGCTCGAACGGGCTGTCCGCGACGTACGGCAGCGCGTTGAGCTCGCTTTCGATCAGCTCCACTTCCCGGCGCGAGGAGCGGGCGGCGACTTTCATCGCCATGTCCACGTCCGCGGTGCCCCGGCGCAGTGCCTCGGCGGCGAGGATCAGCTCGCGGGCGAGGTCCTCCAGGCGCTCGATCTGCTCGGAGCGCCTTTCGTCGATCTTTTCGACCTCCGCCTCGAGGCGCGCCAGCCTCGCGGGCGCCTGCGTGCGGGAGGCGCGCCGAGCGGCGTAGCCCGGCGCGACACGCCACATCAGCGCGCGCGCGAGCTGGCGCGCGCGCTGGCGTACGGATCCCATGCGCGGCATTATGCGTAGCATCGGCACATGTCGCGCTCCGACTGTTGACTGCGCTTCGAGTCCTTCGGCGCCGTCGGCGAGGTCGTATGTGACGATCGCCTGCTGTTCGAGTCGCTGCCCGGCGCGCTGCCACCTGGCTGGCGGGAGACAGGCGACGAGCCGGTGGCACGCTTCGAGCTGACGGGTGACGGGAGGATCACGCTCGACGGAGTCGAGTTCTTCCATAACGAGGTCGGTCGCTCCGAGCCGCTGCTGAGACTCGGTTCGGTGATCCGCCATCACCTCGCGCTGCACGCGCCCGCACACGCCTTCATCCACGCCGGCGTGGTGGGCGTGGGCGGACTTGCGATCGTCGCCCCGGGGAGCAGCCACAGCGGCAAGACGACGCTCGTCGCCGAGCTCGTACTGGCCGGCGCGCTGTACTACTCCGACGAGTACGCGGTGGTCGACTCCATCGGCATGATTCACCCCTACGCGAAGCCGCTGTCGGTCCGCGTGAAGGGCAAAGATCACCTCGGCGTGCCCGTCGCCGTGCCCGACACGCAAACGGCCGCCGAGCCGATCCGCGCGGGCTTGATCGTCGTCACCAACTACGAAGCGGACACGAAGTGGCGGCCCACGACGCTCACAGGAGGCGAGGGAGCGCTTGCGCTGTTGGCGCACACGGTCGCGGCGCGCCCGCGACCCCGTCAATCGCTTGCCGCAGCGTCGCAGCTGTCACGCGATGCGCTCGTGATCTCGGGGGCGCGGGGGGAGTCGGACGAGATCGCGCAGCTCCTCATCGATGCCGTCAGCCAGCGGCTGTCCCCCGCTTGCACGCGCCGCGAGAAATCTTCCCAATTTTCGCTTGACAAGGCGGGATCGGGCGGATAGCGTGCCGGACGTGAGAAAATCCTCACGTCCGCTCGCTCGAACAGACGGCCTGTTTACCGAGGAGGTAGACGGTGAGGTGCTCGTGTACGACGAGACGCGCGAGGTCGCCTGCAGGCTCAACGCCAGCGCCGCCCTCGTGTGGCGCCACTGCGATGGCAAGCGCACGGTGGCCGATCTGATCACGGTGCTCGCGGACGAGCTCGGCGACGTCGCCGACGAGGACATGGTGATGATCGCACTCGACAGTCTCGTCGAGCACGATCTGATCGAGTCTGGATATGAGCCGCGGGGTCTGACCGCCTCGAGGTACAGCCGCCGGCACTTCATCCGTCGCATCGGCGCTGCCGGTGTGGGCGCGATGAGCGTCCCGATCGTGTACAGCATGCTGGTGCCGGCTCCGTCGGCGGCTGCCTCGGGCGGCGGCTACCACAACAACTACGAACCGTACCTGAAAGAAGGCGACACGCCGCTCGTGTAGCGGCGGCTGACTCGCCGCCGCTCAGGCAGCGAGCACCAAGTTGTCGGCGAGCACGCGCTCGACGACCTCTGCCACGCGACCCTCGCCGTCATAGCTCAAGAGGTGCTCGCCAAGCTCGCGCGCCCTGCTGCGAGGACCCGCATCTTCGAGCAGCCAGCGCACGCCCTCGCGGATCGCCAGGGGCGACTCCTCGATGACGCGCCCGGCGCCGAGCTGCTCGACGCGGGCGGTCAGCGGGAACTGGTCATATGCCTGCGGCATGCACAGCATCGGGACGCCCGCGATCAGGGACTCGTGCACCGAGTTGTTCCCTCCGTGCGTGATGTGAACGCTGGCACGCGTGAGCATCTCCCATCCGGACGCGAAGCCGTACACTGTGACGTTGTCCGGCAGCGGCTCGAGCTCCGCGGGGGACACGGTTCCCTGGCCGGTCGAGATGACAACGTCCACGGGCTCGTCCGCGAGCGCGTCGATCGCGGCAGTGAACTGGTGCAGGCGGCGATTGAACGACGTCCCGTAGCACACGTACACGAGCGGTCGCTCGCTCCGCGGCGGCTCGGGCATCGCTTTGTCCATCAACGGGCCGATGCAGTGCCACTCGCTCATCAGCGGGTGGTCTCCGACGATCTCCTCGGTGGTGAACGTGAGCGTCGTCTGGCCCGGGCAGAAGCTGCTGTGGATGATCGTGTCCCAGGTTCCGAGCTCCACGCCCCAGCGGCGCCCGATCGCCACCCAGGCCGCTTCGAAGCGCCTCACCGCCTCCTCGGGGTCGGGACGTGGCGTCGCCTGCTCCTCGGCCGTCTGTACGCGATGAGCGTCGCTGAGGGGGAACATCGGGTGGGTGACGACTCGCGGCAGCCCGAGGAAATCGCCGGCGACGCGCGCCCAGGGAACCTGACTGTCGTGGATCAGCAGATCGAAGTCACAACCCGACAGCTGGTCGATCATGTCCGCCGTGTGCCGCTCGGTCATCTGCGCAAGCGCGGCGACGAAGCCGACGAACGTGTCGGCTTCGGGCATCTCCGGGCGGTGCGGCTCGAAGCGCGCACCGCTTGCCTCGATTTCCGCACGACGCCTGGGCGGGCCCCATGCGGTGACGGAGTGGCCCTGGCGTGTGAGCACCGACGTCAGGCGCGTGGCCGCGCCGATGTGGCTGAAGAACGGGACATGTACGACTGCTATCTCGGCCACGCGCCCACAGCGTAACCGATTGCACGCGGCTGCGAGCGCGCCAAAGGCTGTAGGGTCGCACCGTGATCGAGGCGGACGGACAGGCGAGCTGAGACCGCGAGCGTGCGGATTCGCGGACTCGTAACCGGCGGCAGGCTGAACGCCTTCGCCGTCGAACCGGACGGCTACCTCGCGCGCCTATGGCAGCTCGATGGCGACGGCGCCAGCGAGTGGTCGGGCTGGGAGGAGATCGGGCCCGCCGTGTTGGGCGACCCGCTTGCGGTCCAGAACGCCGACGGCCATCTCGAGGTGTTCGCGGTCGGGCCCGACGGCCAGCTCGGACACGTGTGGCTCACCGGCGGTGAGCGCTGGTCGAACTGGGAGCCACTCGGGCAGGAAGTGATGAGCGGCGCGGCCGCAGCACAGAACCTCGACGGCCACCTCGAGTTGTTCGCAGTTGACGGAGACGGTCGCCTCGGGCATCTGTGGCAGCTCGACCCCAGCGGTCACCGCGGTTGGTCGCGCTGGGAGCCGCTCGTACCCGGTGTGCGCGGCGATCCGGCCGTGTTCGCCAACGCGGACGGGCACCTCGAGGTGTTCGCCGTCGGGCCCGACGGCCTGCTGGGACACGTATGGCAGCTCGAGCCCAACGGCCCCGACGGCTGGGGGCAGTGGCACGGTCTCGGACCGGCGATCACCAGCAACCCAGCCGTGTTCGCCAACGCCGACGGACACCTCGAGGTGTTCGCTCGGGGACCCGGTGGGCTGCTCGGCAATGTCTGGCAGGGGGACCCCAACGGCAGCAGCGGCTGGTCGGATTGGAAGGACATGGGACCCGCGATCGCGGGGGATCCGGTTGTGTTCCAGAACGCCGACGGGCGTCTCGAGCTGTTCGCCACCGGAGCCGACGGCCTGCTCGGACACATGTGGCAACTCGAGCCCAACGGTCACAGCGGCTGGTCAGGCTGGGAGGAGCTCGGCCCGCCGCTCACGGGCAGCCCAGCCGTCTTCCAGGCAGCCGACGGCCGTCTCGAGGTATTTGCGGTCGGACACGACGGACTGCTCGGTCACATGTGGCAGCTCGTGCTCGACGGTCACATCGGCTGGTCGCAGTGGCAGTCGCTCGGCCCGGTCGTGGCCGGCCATCGCCCCGCGCTCTGCCAGGCGCGGGGGCCCGGCAGCGACGGCGCCGACCCGCCGCGGCGGGTCCCCTCGCGCACCGCTGCGGGCTCAGCTTCGCCGGCGAGGCTGAGCGCCGACTACTGCGTCATCGGCGCCGGCCCGGCCGGGATCACCGTCAGCGAGGGTCTGGCCGGCGCGGGCGCGAGCGTCGTGCTGCTGGAGAGCGGCGGCCTCGACGAGGACCCCGACGTTCAGCAGCTGAGCCGGGGCGCCGCCCACGGGCCGATCGTGAAGGGCTACTGGAAGTACCTGGCCAACGGCCGCCGGCGCCAGGTCGGCGGCTCCGCGTCGGGTTGGGGACGAGGGGTGTGCATGCCCTTTCGCGCGCTCGACTTCGAGCAGCGCCCGTGGATCGCCCACAGCGGCTGGCCGGTGACGACGGCCGAGCTCGCGCCGTACAAGGCGCGTGCCGAGGCGACGTTCGCCGTCGGAGCCTTTACCGAGCCCCGCGCGGACGGGCAGCTCGTGCGGCTGTCCTACCGCCACCCGCCCGATCCGCAGCTGTTCCGCACGACGTTCCTCGAGCTGTTGAGGATGCCGAGCTTCCACGCCGAGCTCGGCGCGACGGCGCTCGAGCTGGAGACGCAGGGGGAGCGGGTGCGGGCCGTCCGCTGCGCGCGTGCGGACGGCAGCGAGCTGCGCGTCGAGGCGGGCACGGTGGTGCTGGCCGCGGGCGGCGTGGAGAACGCGCGCCTGCTGTTGCTGCAGGACGGCCGGCTGCCGGCCGGCAGCCCGATGACCGGGCGCTGCTTCATGGAGCACCCCCACGTGCTCGCGGCGACCATACGCCTGCCCGACGCGGTGGACCTGCAGGCGTGCCTGGAGGACGAGGAGGGGCGCGAGCTGTTCGCGCTTCCCGACGCCGCCCAGCGCGAGCACTCGCTGCTGGCGGCGAGCGTCGAGCTGCGAGCGCACCGCGGCAAACCACCGCCTGAGCGACCGATCGAGTGTCAGCTGTACGCGCGCTCCGAGCAGGCGCCGAATCCCGACAGCTCCGTGTCCCTCGGCAGCCGCGTCGACCGCTTCGGGCGGCGGCGGGCGCTGCTGCAATGGCGGCTGCTGAGCGAGGACTGGGAGAGCATCGTGCGCAGTGTGACGCTGGTGGCATCCGCGCTCGAGAACCAGTACGGAGCGAGAACGCGCATGCTGATCCGACCGGATGAACCGTGGCCGTGGAAGCCGGCCGGGCCGGCGGATTCGGCCGAGGCGACGTGGGGCTACCACCACATGGGCACCACGCGCATGGCCGACGAGCCTGCCGAGGGCGTGGTCGATCGCGACTGCCGCGTGCACGGCACCGCCAACCTGTACGTGGCGGGCAGCTCGGTGTTCCCGACGGGCAGTGCCAGCAATCCGACGTTCACGATCGTCGCGCTCGCGCACCGGCTCGCCGATCACCTGACCGCGAGTGCGTGAGCGCACCCTCGCCGAAGCCTGGGGCGGCACGCGCGGCCAGCGCGAGATCTGGCCGACACCCCAGCAGGAGCTGCTCTTGCAAGCGACGCTACTCGCAGACACACGCGCGCTGCGCGCCTGGACGACGATCCGCGAGCGACTCGCGGCACCGATGGGCGCTGGCGAGCAGCTGGCGCCGACGCTCGACGGGGCCGTGCACGCGCTGCTGCCAGCCCTATATCGCAACCTCTTGAAGCTGGGAGTCGAGGACCCGCTGCTGGCGGCGCTGAAGTCCGCGCACCAATCGACCTGGGTCGACAACCAGCGGCTCATCCGACGAGTGCTGCCGGCGATGGTGGCACTCGAACAGGGGGGCGCGCCTACGCTGCTGATCAAGGGGGCTGCGCTGATCGCGCGCGGACACTTCGACAGGGGCCTGCGCACGATCACCGACGTGGACGTGGTCATTCCCACCGCGCAGTCTGTCGCAGGCGATCGACGCGCTGATGGACGCGGGCTTTCGACCGGTGGGCGCGGTACCAGCTTGGTATGTGCGCGACTACGCCGGGCGCTTCGTGCCTAGCCACGCGTTCGCCGACGCCGCCAACGCGCAGATCGATCTCCACTGGCACGTGCTTCATGCCTCCTGCCAGCCGGACGCAGACGCGGACTTCTGGGAACAGGCGATACCGGTGCAGCTCGCCGGCGTGCCGAGCGCGGCGCTGTGCGCGACCGATGAGCTGCTGCTGGCGATCCTGCACGGGCTGCGCTGGAGCGCGACCCCGACCTATCGCTGGGTGCTCGACGGCGCGCAGCTCGCGCGCGGCGAGCACGGCCCGATCGACTTCGACCGCCTGCTCGCGCAGGCGCGGCGGCGGCGAGTGACGGCAACGGTCCGGGCTGGGCTGATCTACCTGCGCCGTGTCGCCGACGCGCCGATACCGACACAGGTGTTGCATGACCTGCGCGGCGCGCCGCTGCTCGAGCGCTCGGAGCTGCGCGCGCAGGTCACCGACCCGTGTGCCCGCGGCAAGCTGAGCCGCACCCTGCTCCACCATCAGCAACACCTCCGTCGCGCGCTCCCGCTCGGATGTCGGGCGACGCTGCGCGGGCACGTGCGCCTCGCCCGAGAGCAGCTCGGACTGACGCGCTGGCGCGAGCTGGGCTCGGCGCTGAAGGGTGGAACGCCGGGACCGGGGCGCCCGCCCTCGACGGTCGCGGCGTCGCTCGGCACCGGGGAGCTCGACGCGTCGGCGCCGCCCGTGCGACTCGAGCAGCCGCTCGCGCTCGGCGATCCGGAGGTGGCGCACCGGTACGTGCGCTATGGCGCCTGGCTGCCGGAGGCGGACGGATGCTGGACGGCGGGCACGCAGGCGTGCGTATCCCTCCCGCTCGAGGAGCGCGCGAGCGGGGCGCTGCTGCTCGGCTTGTGGGGCGACGGATACCTGCCCGCCGAGCACCGAACGCAGCGCCAGCGCGTGAGGCTGTCCGTCAACGGCACTCCCGTCGGCGCCGTCCAGCTCGACCGGCACCAGCCGGAAGCTCGACGGGGAGGCATTCGCCATCCCGCGCAGCTCCCTGGCGCAGGGCGAACGGATCGAGCTCGTCCTCGACACTCCCGACGCAGTCTCACCGGCCGAGCTGGGCCTCGCGCCCGACGACCGCCTGCTCGGCGTCTCGATCCGCCAGCTCGTGCTCAGCCCAGCCCTGGGCTACCAACCCGGCGAGCGGCTGCGCTTCGGTCAGCGCTCGGGCGACGAGCGCATGCTGGCGGGCGGCTGGAGCTCCGCGGAGGAGAACGGACGCTGGACTGTCGGGACCCGCTCGTCGATCCTCCTGTCCGTGTGCGACCCTCGCGGATCCCTGGACGTCGAGCTCCACGCGACGCCCTTCCTCGAGCGCGAGCGCCGGAAGCTCGAGGTTGCGCTGCTGGCCAACGGACGGAAGATCGGCGCGCTGCGCTACCTGCGCCCCGCTGACCCGGCGGACTCGCGCCGCCTGCCGCTGCCGCGCGACGCGATCGATCCCAGCGGAGAGCTGCTGCTGACGATCAGCGTCAGCCGGCCGAGCTCCCCGTTCGAGCAGGGGATCTCCGAAGATCGTCGTCCGCTGGGCTTGTTCGTGCGTGAGCTGGCACTCGTGCCGCGCGCCGACGCTGGAGTGCTCTAGGCTGGGCGCTGCGCCAGCTGGATCCAGATGAGCACGAGCGAGCTGCCACCCATGCACCCGGCGGGCGAGCGCGGAGACGTGAGCGTGCTGATCGCGGCGGAGGGCGATCGGAAAGCTCGCAGATGCACGAAGTCCGTGCGCGCAAACACGCCGCAGGGAACCACGGTCCTCACCGTCGCGTCCGACACGTCCGCGGTCAATCGCGCGCTCGAGCGGCTGCGCCCGACCGACGTGATCATCCTCAGCGAGCCGTGCCTGGTCACACCTGGTTGGCTCGAGCGCCTGCGCGACGCGGCGCGGGGCGACTCGAACACGGCCACCGCGAGCGCGCTGACGGACGCCGGCGGCGAGCTCGCGCTGTGGGATGCACCCGGCACGCAGGGCGCCGAGCCCGATCTCGCCCAGCTGGCCGAGCACCTGGCGGCCAACACGCTGACCCTGCGCCCGCGCCTGAGGGCGCTGGCCGGCCCGTGCGTGTACGTGCGCCGCGAGGCGCTGGAGCTGGTCGGCGGGCTCGACGAGGGGCTCGACCTGCACCTCGCCCTGGAGGTGGACTTCGCGCAGCGATGCCTGCTGTCGGGGCTCGCTCACGTCGCCGCCGACGACGTGCTGGTGGGGCGCCTTGCGCCGAGCTCGAGCGCCCGCACCGAGGCACTTCCGGGCGCCCTGACGGAGCGCTACCCCTACCTCACGGCCCTGCCCGCGCTCGCCGCGGCGCGCCCCGCGCTCGCCGATTCGAGCGTCCTCACGCTCGCGCTGGAGGCAGCGAGGGGTCCTCGGCCGAGCTTGGACGTGACGCTCGACGCGCGCGCACTGGACGGCGCCGTGACGGGCACGCAGGTGCACATGCTCGAGCTGATCCGCGCGCTCGCCCACACGGGAGCGCTGCGGCTGCGGCTGCTGATATCCGCAGAGCGGATGGACGCCGACACCACCCGGCTGCTGCGCGGACTGCCCGCGACGGAGATCCTTGCGGCCGAGGAGCTCGATCCCGCCACACCGCGGAGCACGGTCTTTCACCGCCCGCTGCAGACGTTCTCCGCGGGTGACGTGGCGCTGGGGCTGGCGCTCGGCGAGCGCTTCGTGCTCAGCCAACTCGACCTGATCGCCTACCGCAACCCTGGGTACTTCGTGGACTCCGATGCCTGGGAGGACTACCGTCGCGCGAGCCGCCATGGCCTGTCGGCGGCTGAGCAGGTGGTCGTGTTCTCCGATCACACGCGCCGCGAGCTGCTCGCCGACGCGCTGGTGGAGGACGCGCGCATCAGGGTGGTGGCGCCGGGGCTCGATCACCGCGCTGCGGGCGAGCCGGTGCGCCCGGCGGCGCTGGCGCAGCCGCGCGCGGTGGCTGGAGAGGATCCCGACGCCGGCGGCGAGGAGCGCTTGCGGGACGGCTTCCTGCTGTGCCTGGGCACCGACTTCCGCCACAAGAACCGGGTGTTCGCGCTGCGTCTGCTGGCCCGCCTGCGCGAGCGCCACGACTGGCAGGGGAGCCTCGTGCTCGCCGGCACGCACATCACGACAGGCTCCTCGCTCGAGCTCGAGCGCGCCTTTCTGCAGGAGCACGGGGAGCTGCAGGAGGCGGTCCTCGAGCTGGGAGCGGTCAGCGAGCGGGAGAAGGCATGGCTCGTGGCGCGCGCCGGCGCGGTCGTGTACCCGTCTGTGTACGAGGGCTTCGGCCTGGTCCCGTTCGAGTCGGCGCTCAGCGGTGTCCCCTGCGTGTTCGCCCCGCAGGCTTCGCTGGCCGAGGAGACACCAGCGGGGAGCGCCGCGATCGTCCCCTGGGACGCGGATGCGAGCGCGACCGCGACGCACGCCCTGCTCACCGATCCCGAGGCGCGCACCCAACAGGTGGAGAGCCTGGCCACGGCGGCGCGCGAGCTCACGTGGACTGCTGCGGCGAACGCGCTGGTCGAGATCTACCGGGAGGCGGCGCTCGCGCCGGTCCGCGCCGCGGCCACGCTCAGCCGCGATGCGGTGCAGCGAGAACGACGCCTGAGCGTCGAGCACAAACTCGAAGTGGCACAGCTCGTGCGCGAGCGCGAACACGCCCAGGGCATGTACGACCGGCTCAATGCCGATGTCGGCTTCAGCCTGAGCCTGATCGGGCCCGCGGGAACGCTGCCGGACGGGATGCAGCGGGCGCTACTCGCGCTGAGCGCGCATCCACTGCTGAGCCGCCCCCTGTTCGCGCTGTTCTCGCGCTCGTTCACGGCCGCGCGGGCGCTCGCCCGCCTGCTGCGTCGCCACTCGCCGCGCGCTCGCTGAGCGCCGGCGCACGAGCACGCGCAGCTATGCGCAGGGGCGCGTGTTCTCATCGCTATACCCTCCTGTGAACGTGCCGGACCAACCGCCGACCATGCATGAGCAACCCATCATCGCCGCCGAGGGGCTGCACAAGCGCTTCAAGATCCCCGAGGAGCGCAGCCACACGCTCAAGGAGCGGGCGCTGCACCCGCTGCGCAGATCCCGCCACGAAGAGCTGCACGCGCTGAAGGACATCAACTTCGCGGTCGCGCCGGGAGAGTTCTTCGGCATCGTCGGGCGCAACGGCAGCGGCAAGAGCACGCTGCTGAAGTGCCTGGCGGGGATCTACCGCGCAGACGAGGGGAGCGTCTGGTGCAACGGGCGCATGTCGACGTTCATCGAGCTGGGGGTCGGCTTCAACCCCGACCTGGCCGCCTTCGAGAACGTCGCCCTCAACGGCATCATGCTCGGCCTCTCACCGCGCGAGGCGCGCTCGCGTTTCAAGCGCGTGATCGAGTTCGCCGAACTCGAGGAGTTCCAGGACCTGAAGCTCAAGAACTACTCCTCGGGGATGCACGTGCGCCTGGCCTTCTCGGTGGCGATCCAGGTGGACGCGGAGATCCTCCTGATCGACGAGGTGCTCGCCGTCGGCGACGCGGCCTTCCAGCAGAAGTGCTTCGACGTGTTCAACCGCATGCGCGAGGAAGGGCGCACGATCGTGTTCGTCACCCACGACATGAGCGCCGTGACGCGCTTCTGCCACCGCGCGATGCTGATCGAGCGCGGCGAGATCGTCAGCATCGGCGACCCGCGCGACGTCGCCGACCGCTACCTGGAGCTCGCGTTCGGCCGGTCGGTGGGTCACGACGAGGCGAACGTGGGCAGCGCGCGCATGGGCGACGGCAGCGCGCGCGTGAGCGACGTGTGGCTCGGCGACGAGCCCTACGAGCGCGTGGCGATCGCGCCACAGGCCGAGCCGATGACGCTGAAGGTGCTCGTCACGTTCAATGCCGACGTGCTCGATCCGGCGGTGAGCATGGCGCTGCTCAACGAGCAGCGCCAGCAGGTGATCGTGGCCACCACCGCCCAGGACCGGGAGCACACCGGCAGCTTCCAGGCGGGCGAGCGCGCGCTGTTCGCGTTCTCGTTCCACAACATGCTCGCCCCCGGGCGCTACCACCCGGTGCTCACCATCAGCCACCACGGCGAAGGGCTCGACGTGATCGACCGCTACGCGGGCGGCATGTCGTTCGTCGTCTCCGGCGTCACCGCCAGCGGCGGCATGGTGGAGATCCCGGTCGAGACGGACGTGCGTCCTTGGAACGCCGAGGTGCCGAGCGAGGTGCAGGCAGCGGCGGGTGAGACGCGATGAGCGCGCCGGCCCTGTCCGAGTCGCTCGGGCAGCCGATCCGCGGCCCGCGCGCGCTGGACGACAGCTGGTCGCGCTTCTGGCACCTCGCGTACAACATCGCCCGCAGCGAATTCAAACTCAAGTTCTTCGGCTCGGTGCTCGGCTACCTGTGGCAGGTGGTCCGCCCGCTGCTGCTGTTCGGCGTGCTGTACGTGTTCTTCGTCATCATCCTCAAGGTCGACAAGGCGCCGGGAGCCGCGGGGAAGTTCTACGGCGTGCAGCTGCTCGGTTCGATCGTGCTGTTCACGTTCTTCGGCGAAGCCACCAGCGGAGCCGTGCGCAGCGTCGTGGACCGCGAGAACCTCGTGCGCAAGATCCAGTTCCCGCGCCTGGCCATCCCGATCTCGGTCGTGCTGCTGGCGCTGTTCAACCTCGGCCTGAACCTGGTCGTGGTGATGATCTTCGCGCTCCTCTCGGGTGTCGAGCCGATGCTGAGCTGGCTGGAGCTGCCGCTGATCATCGCGATGCTGGTGGTGTTCGCCACCGGCATGGCGATGCTCCTGTCGGCCATGTTCGTGCGCTTCCGCGACATCCAGCCGATCTGGGAAGTGTTCAGCCAGATCCTGTTCTATGCCTCGCCGGTGATCATCCCGGTGGAAAAGGTGCGCAGCGAACTGCTCGGCCACGGGCCGACCAAGGAGTTTCTCTACCACGTCTACACGCTCAACCCGCTGGTGACGATCTTCCAGCAGTTCCGGCACGCGATGGTCAACCACGCGGTTCTCAGCGCCGGCCAGGTGCTCGGCAGCTGGGCCGCGCTGCTCGAGCCATTGGCGATCGTGGTGGCCCTGTTCGTGCTCGGCTTCTGGTACTTCAACCGCCAGGCGCCGCACATCGCCGAGGATCTGTAGGCGCCGCCGGCGCGCGAGCCCGCGCGCAGGTCGCTATACCCTCCGGTTGTGATTTCCGGCCGGCGAAGCGACTCGCTGTACCTGGCTGGGAGCGGGTCGTTCGCGGTCGAGGTGGCGGAGTGGGCACGTGACGCAGGGTGGACGGTGGCGGGTGTGATCGAGCTGCTCGACCCCTCGCGGGTCGGGGGCGTCGTGGCGGACATGCCCGTGATCGCACCCGAGCAGGCGCCTGCCGGAGCCCTCGCGGCCGTCGCCGCCGGCGGCTCGCGTGCGGAGCACTGGCTGCGTGTCGAGGTCCACGGCTGGAGGCCGGCCACGATCGTCCATCCCGCGGCCCACGTGTCGCCCACGGCGAAGCTCGGGGGCGGCTGCGTGGTGGCCCCTGGGGCGGTGGTCGGCGCGGAGACGGCGATCGGATCGCACACGCTCGTCTCGCGGGGTGCGCTGCTCGGCCACCACGCTCACGTCGGTGACTTCGTGTCGCTGATGCCGGGGGTCAACATCGGCGGGCACACGGAGATCGGCGATCGCACCACCGTCGGCATGGGGGCCGTGATCGTGAACACCACCACGGTGGGCGCCGACGCGATCGTGGCGGCGGGCGCGCTGGTGCTGGGCGACATACGCAGGGGAACTCGCGTCCAGGGCCTGCCGGCGCGCGAGTACGCGCTGTGATCCGCCGCCTGCTCGCACGGCCGCTCGACTGGCGCCTCGGCGCGGTGATCGCCCGCCTCGACGCGCTGAGCGGACGCGCGGAGGGACTCGATGGGCGCCTGCAGAGCCTCGATGCTCGACTGGCCGAGCTCGCGGCCGAGCTGGGCGAGGTGCGCGGCCAGACGGCGGCGGTCGCGCAGATAGCCGAGAGCGCGACGACGACCCGCTTGACGCTGGAGCAGCGGATCGAGCCGCTGGTGCGGGCGATCGCGGACGAGGAGGCCGAGAACCGTCGTCGGCTGCACGCGCTGCGCGCGCGCGCCGACTACGAGCAGGCCTACGTCGACCCAGACCCGCTGGTGTCGATAACGGTGCCCACGCGGGGACGGACGCAGCTCCTGACCGAGCGAGCGCTGCCCTCCCTGCTGGCGCAGACGCACGCCAACCTCGAGATCCTGGTGGTGGGCGATGCCGCGGCGCCCGAGCTCGAGCAGGCGGTCCTCGCGCTCGGCGATCCGCGCATCCGCTATGCGAACCTGAGCCAGCGTATCAGCGCGCACCCCGACCCCCGCCGGCACTGGCTGGTGGGGAGCACGATGGCCCGCAACGAGGCCGCACGGCGCGCCAGCGGGCGCTGGCTGCTGCACTTCGACGACGACGACCATCTGCGCCCGGACACGCTGGCCTCGCTCCTGCGGGTGGCGCACGAGCAGCGCGCGGAGGTCGCTTACGGTGGTTTCGAGGAGCACCATCCAGACGGTGCCGGGAGCACCGGGCTGGGGTTCCCGCCGCGCCTGGGGTGCTTCGAGCTGGGCCGGTGCGCTCGTGCACACGGGCCTGCGCTTCTTCGAGCGCGAGCTCATCGCCGCGCATCTCGAGCTTCCCGGGCGACATGTACACGCTCGAGCGCATGCTGCGGGCCGGCGTGCGCTTCGCGCTGCTCGACGAGGTCGTGCTCGACTACTTCCCCTCGACCCTGTGGCAGGCACCCGCATCGTCCCCGGAGGGGGAGCCAACGGGCTCGAGCACCGCGCCCGGCGCCGCCAACGGGGCGACACCGGTGGTGGAGCGCGAGCACGCCCGGCCGAGCACCGAGCGCTTTGCCGGGGACCTCCACAGCCCGGAGTACGACAGCCGGCCCGCCTCGCCACGGGCCCGGCCGGCCCGGAGCTACGTGATCTGCTCGACACCCCGGACGGGGAGTGGATTGGTGTGCCGCGCGCTGGCCGCGACGGGCGCGCTGGGAGTGCCGCTGGAGTACTTCAATCCGGTGACGCGGACGACCCTCAGCGAGCGGTGGCGGTGCGGGTCGGGCCTCGAGCCTTATGTTCAGAGCCTCCACGAACGTCGCTGCGGCGCAAACGGGGTGTTCGGCATCAAGGTCCACTGGGATCAGCTCTCGCTCCTCCGCGCGGAGGCGAGCGGCCAGGCCAACGACCCGCTCGCCCACGAGATCCCCGAGGCGCTGCTCGAGCGCTGCTTTCCGGCGCCGGTCTTCATCCGCATCGTGCGCACGGATGCCGATCGCCAGGCCGTCTCCTACTGGCGCGCCCTGCGCTCGCGAGTGTGGTCGCTGGGCACCGACGAGACGGACCCACCGGGCGCGCGAACGCCCTACAGCTTCGACGGGATCGAGGACTGCCGCCGCGCGCTGGAAGTGGGCGAGCTGTGCTGGGAGCGGCTGATCCGGGCGCGGGGCGCGGACGCGCTCGTCATCACCTACGAGGAGCTGACCGCCAGCTACGAGCAGACGATCGCGCGGGTCGTGAGCTTCATATCGCCGGGCCTCGAGCTCACCGTGCCGGCGCCCGGCATCCGGCGAATGAGCGACGCCCGCTCCCTGGAGCTGGTGGAGCGCTACCGCGCCGAGCGAGCGGCGAGGGCGTCGCTCAGGGACGGCGTCAAGCGGGCGTGACGCCGGGCGCCGGGCGCGCCCCTCAGCGCCGGTCGAACGGCGCGACGGCCGACGCGTCGGCCACATCCTCGGCAGGCAGCGTGCGCACCTGGACGCGCGCCAGCGGCAGGCGCTCGAGCAGGCGATGCGCGGTGTGATGGACGACGTGCCTGCGCAGATACGAGCTCGTGCGAGCCAATGCCTCCTCCTCGGTCATCGTCCGCCCCAGCACGCGCCTGCGCAGCAGCTCCGTCTCCTCCTCGCAGAGCACCTGCTCGCGCATCGTCTTCTGCTGCTCGTGCACCCGGAACGCGCCCAGGTAGCGCGGCAGGCGCACCATCTTCGCCCCGGCGTCGCGCATGCGCAGGAGCAGGTCCCAGTCGATCGCGAAGTTGAGGCTCGTGTCCATGCGCCCACCCGCGCGCTCCCACATCGAACGCCGCCAGAAGAGCGTCTCCTGGGGCACGAAGTCGGTCACGGCGAGCGTGCGCCCGAGGTGCGCGGGCAGCACCCAACGGCCGATCTGGCGGTCGTGCTCGTCGATCACCAGGCGATGCCCGTACACGACGTCCACGTGGGGGTGCGCCATGAAGTAGCGAGCGACGTACGCCAGCGAGCCCGGCAACAGCAGGTCGTCGGAGTTGAGGTAGGCCATGATCTCGCCGCCCGTGCGCGCGAAGCCGCGGTTGATCGCGTCTGCCTGGCCGCCGTCTGGCTCGCTGGCCCAGTGGCTGAGCTTCCCGCCGAAACGCTCGAGCACCGCCCGTGTGTCGTCGCCGGAGCCGCCGTCCTGCACCACGTACTCCAGCCTGGGGTAGTGCTGGTCGAGCACGCTGCACAGCGTGCGGGTCAGATAGCGCCCCTGTTCGTAGGAGGGCGTGACGATCGAGATCGTGGGCGCGTTCGGCGGCGGCTCGGTGCGCAGGTAGCGCGCCGGCACGCGCAGCACCACCGGCGCGTGATGGCGCAGCTGACCCAACCGCGGGCTCGTCCACTGCTCGAGCAGCGTGCCCGGCGCGCGGCGCTCGCGGCGCTTGACGTCCTCGCGCAGGGCGTGCTCCACCTCGATCAGGCGCTTGGCGATCGCCTCGCGCGAGGCTTTGCCCTTCAGGCCATGGGCGCAGTCCACGAGGATTGCCGCCAGATGCGTCTGTTCGTCGCGTCTCACAGGCCCCACATCGTATGGCGCCATATATTCCGGCGATGGAGTTGAGCGGACGGCGGGTGCTCGTCACGGGCGGCGCGGGGTTTCTGGGCACACCCGTATGCCGTCTGCTCGAGCAGCGGGGCGCCACCGTGACCGTCCCGCGGAGCGCCGACTGCGACCTCACGAGCGCGGCGGCGGCGGCGGACGTGCTCGCCAGCGCCCGGCCCCAGGTCGTGATCCACCTCGCCGCCGAGGTCGGGGGCATCGGCGCCAACCAGGCCCAGCCCGGCCGCTTCTTCTACGCGAACATGGCGATGGGCCTGAACCTGATCGAGGCTGCCCGCGTGCAGGGTGTCGAGAAGTTCGTGCAGCTGGGCACCGTCTGCTCCTACCCGCGCGAGACGCCCGTGCCGTTCCGCGAGCACTCGCTGTGGGACGGCTACCCGGAGGAGACCAACGCGCCGTACGGGATCGCGAAGAAGGCGCTGCTCACGATGCTCCAGTCATACCGCCAGCAGTACGGCTTTCCCGGGATCTATCTGATGCCGGCCAACCTGTACGGCCCGGGCGATGACTTCTCGCCGTCGAGCAGCCATGTGATCCCGGCGCTGATCGAGCGCTTCCAGGGCGCGCTCGAGACGGGCGCCGAGCACGTCACCTGCTGGGGCACGGGTGGGGCTTCTAGGGAGTTTCTGCACGTCGAGGACTGCGCGCGGGCGATCGTGCTGGCCACCGAGCGCTACCGCGATCCCGAGCCGGTGAACCTCGGCGCCGGAGAGGAGATCAGGATCCGCGAGCTGGCTGAGCTGCTGGCCTCGCTGACGGGCTTTGCGGGCGAGATCCGCTGGGACCACGCCCGTCCCGACGGCCAGCCGCGCCGCAGCCTGGACACGACGCTCGCCTGGGAGCGCTTTGGCTTTCGCGCGTCCACGCCCCTCGAGGACGGCCTGCGCGCGACCGTCGAGTGGTATCGCGGGCGCGCCTCGCAGGCCGCGTCCGCGGCGCCCGAGCGCGTGTAGCAACCTCTACGCCGCGCTTAGGCGCTGTTGGCCACGAGCTCCCCAGCTGCCGCTCGGGGTCACCGCAGAAGAGGCCCGCCAGCCGCCGGTAGCGCTCGATGAACGCGCGCACCCGCGCGGGCTCGTAGATCCGCGCGTCGAAGTCGGTGCGGCAGCCGTCGCCCTCGTGGTCGCGGTCCACCATGAAGCTGAAGCCGGAGGGCATGTAGTGCTCCAGGCTGTGTTCGCAGGGGGTCAACTCGATGCCCGCGAAGCGCCTGGCGGGATGGACTTCGGAGGGGGCGAACAGCACCAGCACCTGGGGTAGCGCCACGCCCTCGCGGGCCAGCTCCTCGGTGGCGTGCTCGTAGGGCAGCTCGGCGTGCTCGCCGGCGTCGAGCACCGCCGTACGCACGCGCGCGAGCCACGCGCCGACGGTCGGCTGGCCCGTGCAGGCGAGGCGCAGCGGCACCAGATGGGTGAAGCAGCCGAACATCGCGCGCGTCTCGGGGTGCCCGCGTGTGGTCGCATACGCCCCGATCAGCAGCCGCTCCGCCGCGCTCGTCGCGCTCAACAGCGCGGCGAAGATCGCGAGGCGCACCATGTAGTGGGTGCTCCCGGTTTCGCGGCCGAGGAGCGCGAGCGCGCTCGTGAGATCATCGGGCAGTCCCCAGTGGATGCGCGCCTCGGCGGCGCTCGCGTGCTCGTGTGTCCGCTCCCGCTCGAACGGCGCCGGGGTGGGCTCCCACCGGGCCAGCTCTCGCCACCACGACAACAGCTCCCCAGCGCGCGGCGAACCCGGCTGCGTGCGCCGGCGCTGCCAGGCGCTGAAATCGCCGTACTGGAGCGTGAGCTCCGGCACCGCGGAGCGCTCACCGCGGACGTGGGCCTCGTAGTCGCGGGCGAGCTCGTCCATGAACACCCGCCAGGACCAGCCGTCGGAGATGATGTGGTGGCTCACCCGCTGGAGCTGGTGCTCCTCGGGCGCGAGCCGCACGAGCGCAAGACGCAGCAGCGGACAGGTTTCGAGATCGAAGGGGATCTCCGCCGTTCGCGCGAGCAGCGAGCTCGCCTCACCCACAGGGTCCTCGGCGGCGCTCACGTCGTGCAGCGGCAGCTCGACGGGCGCAGGTGGATGCACGATCTGCACGAGCTTGCCCTCGCTCACGGCGAAGCTGGTGCGCATGGCCTCCTGGCGGCGGACGATGCCTTCGATGCTCACCCTGAGCGTGTCCCTGTCGAGTGGCCCCCGCAAAGACGTGGCGGCGGCGAGCGTGTAGCCAGCGCTCTGCTGGGGCGTCGAACACAGCCGCCAGATGCGCTCCTGGGCGTATGAGGCGGGCGGTGGCTCGGACCCCACCCGCGCCCTCAGCGCTCCCTCCACGGCGGGGCTTTTGAGGGGCCCCGCGCTCGCCCGTTGACGCTGTGTGAGCTCCGCGAGCCCCGCCACCGTGGGCACGGCGGCGAATGCACGCAGCCCGACTTCGACGCCCAGCGCCTTGTGCACGCTGAGCGCGACTTCGGCCGCCGCCAGCGAATCTCCGCCGAGCTCGAAGAAGTCCTGGTCGCGTCCAACCCGCGGGCGGTCGAGCACGCGCGCCCACAGCCCGGCGATCAACTCCTCGACCTCGCCCACGGGCTCCTCGGAGCTGGGCTCGTTCGCGCCGGCGTCTTGTGTCGGCGGCTGCTCGCGTCCCGGCCGGGCGAGCTGCGTGCGGTTGACCTTGCCGTGCGCTCCCCGCGGCAACTGCCCCACGAACACGAACGTGCTCGGCACGGCGTGGTCAGGAAGCCGCTTCTGGAGCTCACGGCGCAGCTCGCCGACGCTCAGGGCGGTGTTCGGCGCGGGCACCACGTATGCCAGCAGTTGCGTCTCCCTGAGGGGGGACTCGCCCGCGACCACGGCCGCGCCCGTGACCTGTTCGACCAGGCTGAGCGCGGTCTCCACCTCCGCCAGCGACACCCGGTTGCCGCGCACCTTCACCACGTCGTCGCTGCGGGCGAGCACGGTCAGCAGGCCGTGCTCGTCGCGGCGGCCGACGTCGCCGGTGCGAAAGCGCCTGGTGCCGTCCGCCTCGGTCGTGAAGCGGCTGGCCGTGAGCTCCCGCTCGCCCCAGTACCCGGGGGAGATGTGGCGGGCGCGCACGAAGATCTCGCCCGCCTGGCCGACCGCCACCTCGGCGCCGTGCTCGTCGAGCACGAGGATCTCCGTGCCCTCGGTCGCCCGACCGGCGGGCAGGCGTCCCTCGGCGGGCTCCTCGCCGGCGTCCATCAGCAGCTGGGCGATGGCGCCGGTCTCCGAGGACGAGTACGTGTTGGCGAACTGGCAGCTCGGCGAGAAGTGCCGGCGCCAGCTCTGATAGTCGCCGCTGAACGCCTGCTCGGAGCCGACGCGCACGAGCCTCACCCGCGCCAGGCGCGGTCCCTCGAGCGTGGACGCGAAATGGCGGAACAGCGAGGCCGGGGCGATCAGCACCGTCACCCCCGTCTCCTCCAGCCACTCGGCGAGCCCGGCGAGGCCGCGCTCCATCACCGGGAAGGGACACAGCGTGGACCCGCCCAGCAGCGCCGCCCACATCGTCCCGGCGCCCTGGCCGCCGCTCGGCGAGGCGAGCAGCGCGATGCGGTCATCCTCGCGCAGCCCGACGCCGTTGGTGTGGCGCAGCACGTTGTGGAGGACGTTGCGGTGCGTCTGCTCGACCGCCAGCGGCCTGCCGGTCGAGCCCGAGGTGCACAGCAGCAGCGCCAGCGCGCCGGGGTCCACCGCCGCCCCCGGCGGGGGGCACGGCGATCCGTCGGGGACGTGGGCCACCTCGAGGATCGCCTCGTGCGTGAAGCCGGCGCGCAGCGCCTGCGCCCGGTGGCGTTCGTCGGTGAGGATGAGTGCGGGCGTGGTGTCGAGCCGCAGCTGCTCGAGGCGCGCCGGGGGGTCGCTCGCACCCAGGACCAGGAGCGTCGCGCCGGTCTTCAGCACCGCGAGCGCGGAGGCGATGAGCGGCGCGTCGTGCGCCTGCAGCAGGGCCACGCGGGCACGCGGGCGCGCGCCCCGCTCGAGCAGCGCGTGCGCAAGTCGGTTGGCGGCGGCGTCGAGCTCACCGTACGTCGGCCGCCAGGCCGTGCCGTCGATCGCCGTGTGCGCCCCGCGACGGAGCGCCTGCGCGGCGAAGGCCGCGGGGATCGAGCGGGCGGTGTCTTCGAGGCTCCAGCTCACCGGTACACGGTTTGCGGGCGCGTGTAGAAGTCCGCGTCGAAGCTGCCGTGCTCCGGCGGGCCGACCGCGGACGCCTTCCAGCCGCCGAAGGGCACGTCCAGCTCGGCGTCGGCGGTGGAGCGGTTGAGCTTGAGGATGCCGGCCTGCGCCTCCTCCAGGAAGCGCTCCGCGGACGCCGCCGAGCGGCTGAACAGCGCCGCCACGAGACCCTGCTCGACGCCGTTCACCAGGGCGAGCGCCTCGGACCAGTCGCGGGCGGGCTGCACGACGAGCACGGGGCCGAAGCTCTCGCGCTGCACGAGCTCGCTGTCGGGGTCCTCGCAGATCACGATCGTCGGCGGATACCACGCGCCGTCCACCCCCGCGACCGTCGTGCGCCCGTGCGGCACGAGCGTGGGCAGTCCCGCGCGCAGAACCGTCTCGGCGAGGCGCTCACGCTGCTCGGGACCGAGCATCGGCCCGACGTGGGTGGCCTCGTCGAGGGGGTCGCCCCACGGCAACGCGGCCGTCTCACGCGCCAGCAGCTCGAGCAGCTCGTCATGGCGCTCGTGCTGGACCACCACCCGCCGGTTCGCCGTGCACCGCTGCCCGGCGAGCGCGAAGGCGCCCGCGGCGATCTCCCTCGCCGCGTGCTCGAGGTCGGCGTCCTGCCACACCAGGGCGGCGTTGTTGCCGCCCAGCTCGGCCTGCAGGGGGATCCGCCGCCGCCCGCAGATCTCCTGGGCGGCGAAGCCCGCGAGCGAGGAGCCTGTGACCGTGACGGCGTCGACGTCAGCGGCGGACATCGCCAGCCGGGCCTCGTGACGCGCGCCCGCGACGAGCCCCAGCAGTCCCGCCGGCAGGCCCGCCTCCTCGAACGTCGCCACCAGCCGCTCGGAGATCGCCTGGGCGGCCGGGGCGGGCTTCCACAGCACGGCGTTGCCATACGCCAGCGCGGGGGCGAGCTTGCCGAGCGGGATGTACACGGGGTTGTTCCAGGGGGTGATGAGCGCCACCACGCCGTGCGGGCGCCGGCGCAGCTCGCCGTGCGCGCCCGGCTCGGTCGTGGCGGTGGCGAGGCAGCGGCGGGCCACCGTCCGCAGCATCTGCGCGGCGCGGGTGACCTCCATCGCGCCGTAGCGCACCGGCTTGCCGATGTCGGCCGCGAGCGCCGCCGCCAGGGTCTCGGCCTGCGGCTCGAGCAGATTGGCCGCCCGCTCCAGCACCCCCGTGCGATCCTCCACCGCGAGGCTGCGCCAATGCTGCGCCGCGGCGGCGCAGCCGCCCGCCACCGCACGCACCCGCTCGCCGGGCTCCTCGCCCCGCGCGGTGTCGGCCGCGGAGCGCGCGCCGAGGATCCCCGCGGCCGTCGTGAAGCGAACGCCGCGGCGCTCGAGATAGCGCCGTGTGGCTGCGGCGTGCACGGGATCGTCGCTGGTGACCGCGTCGTCGGCCACCACGATCTCCTCTATCTGCTCTCTGGCGTGCGCACCGAGCGCGGCCTCGCGCACGCACGCGTGCAGGTGCACCCCGGCGAGCACCATCGAGCGGACGCGATGCTCGTCCAGCAGCCGGTCGAGCTCGCCGCCGGCGAACGGGTCGAAGCCGTGCTTGTGCACGACGGCCTCCTCGTCGCCCGGCTCGAGCCCCGGGGCCGGCAGGTGGCCGGGAGTGCCCTGCTCGCAGCGCCACACGCCCTCGCGCTTCCAGTGGCGCATGCGCTGGTCGTGCGCGCGCGAGACGGTCGTCCAGACGTGGATCACCGGCAGCCCCTGGGCGCGGAAGCCGTCGAGCAGCGTGCGCGCGCGGGCGACGACGGCGCCCGGGGCCGGCTCCAACCCCGGCAGGGCGAGGTAGTCGCGCTGGAGATCGACGAGCAGCAGCAGCCGTGTCATCCGCCCATCCACCCGCTACACCCGCTGGAGCGACGCGGCCAGCTCCTCGCCGGCGGCGGTGGCGATCCGCGAGGCGAGCTCGCCGGTACCCGCCACGGCGGCGCCAGCGCCGGCCACGTCGGCGGTCCGGTAGCCCTGCTCCCACACGCGACGGATGCCCGCTTCACACGCGTACGCCTCCCGCGCCATCCCGAGCGACTCGCGCAGGAGCATCGCCAGCGAGAGCAGCTGGCCGACCGGGTTGGCGCGGTCCTGCCCGGCGATGTCGTACGCCGCCCCGTGATTGGTCTGATAGACCCCTCCGCCCAGCGGGCTGAAGCTCGCGCCGAAGGACATGCCGCGCGAGCCCACGAGCGCGGCCGCGAGATCGCTGAGGACGTCTCCGAAGAGGTTCGACGCGGCGATCACGTCGAAAGCGGCCGGACGCTCGAGCAGCCGGTAGACCATGAGGTCGATGTCGACGGCCGTGCAGGCCACGTCGTACTCGCGCGCGGCGTCCTCGGCGCACGCCCGCCACAGCTCGCTGAAGGCATCGAGGCCGGCGTCCTTCACCACCACCGTCAGGCGCCCCGAGCGCGCGCGCGCGAGGCGGGCGGCGGCCCGCAGGAAGCGACGGAGCTCCTGCTCGCCGTAGTGCAGCTCGTGGCGGATCTCGCGCCAGGGGCCGCGGGTCAGGCGCTCCGAGCGGCCCTGGTAGACGCCCCCGAGGTTCTCGCGCACGACCAGCAGGTCCACGTCGGCGATCCCCTCCGCACGCAGCGGAGAGGCGTGCACGAGCCCGTTGCGCGCCTGGATCGGGCTGATCTTCAGGAACAGCTCGAGGCGCCTGCGCAGCTCGTACACGTAGCGCCCGCCACCGGGCCCGTTGAGCACGCCTCCTCCCCGCCCGAGCACGCTCGCGCAGAAGCGCACCGCCTCGTCGGGCAGCGCCGACCCGTGTGCCTGCACGGCCACGAGCCCCACAGGTCCGCCGTGCTCGATCTCCACCCGCCGCCCGCCAGCATCCTGGAGACCGCGCAGGACCGTGAGCGCGGCGTCGATCACCTCCGGGCCGATGCCCTCGCCCGCGATCACCCCGATGAGCGGCGCGCCGGTGACCGGCGTGGTCTGCGGCTCGAGCACGCTCTCGCGCCAGCCCGGCGATGTGGAAGCGCCCATTTACCTGCGATCGTCTCACAGTCGCACGAGCCGGCGGGGCTCGCGGATCCTCTGCACCTGGGCGCTTTCAGCCCGACGCCGCCAGCGACCGCCGCGAGACCCCCTCGAGCGTCGCCTCCCGGCGCGGGCTGAGCCTCGCCCGCACGGTGCCGGACACGCCCGTGAGCAGCGACTCGCAGTAGACCATCTCAAGCTGGGGGTTCATGTAGCCGACGGCGGTCGCCAGGTTGCTCGTCACGTGTAGTAGTACGCTACAACGTGCGAGTAGCAGCGCGTCGATGAGCGCCTCCTCGCCCATCCTGATACCCGGCGGCGCGTCCCACTCGTACTGCGTCTCGGCGACGGGCGCACGAGCCACGCCGGGCTGCACGAGCAGCCGCTCCCCGAACGCGTCGCGGAAGGCGTCCACCGCCTCACGGACGTCGGTGGCGAGCACCAGCGAGGCGGGTCCGGCACCGCGGAGCAACCTCCGGGTCCGCGCGATGAAGGCGTCGAGGGTGGGCATCTCGCGGGGGCACTCGTGGCCGTGTTCGGGGTGGCGGTAGTGCACCCCGATGGCGCCGGCACTGCCGGCACCGCCGTCTCGCCACAGCTCGTCCGCCTGAGCACGGAGCTCCTCGCGCACGCGGACGTGATCGGCGAACGCACGCCCGTAGGCGGTGCGCCAGCGCGAGCCACGCTTGTACATGGCGTACGCGTGCAGCCCGGTCATGGACAGGTCGGCGTATTCGTGGCTGGCGCGCTCGGCGGGCGGGGCGTAGGGGAAGTCGAGGGGCTCGAAGAAGCGCTGCCACAGCTCCCCGTCCTGCTCGCGGCCGTACACGAACAGGGGCATGTTCTCGTTGATACGCCAGTCCACGCGGATGGCCGCACAGCCGTCGTGCCCGAGCGTGTGGTGCAGGTGGTTGACGACGCGGTTGACGTGGGAGAAGAAGCCCGCGTTCCAGGCGATCACCACCAGCGTGTAGGGCTGGGGTGCGCTCACGGCAGCTCCCCGCCGAGCGCCATCCGCCGCGAGGCGGCCACCCGCTCGAAGAACTCCTCGAGCGCGTCGATCCGCAGCTCCCACGCGTACTCCTTGGCGGTCTCGACGCCCGCCGCGCCCAGTCCCGCGCGGAGCTCCGGGTCGGAGAGCAGCCGGCCGATGGCGGCGCTCACGGCGACGGCGCGTGGCTCGGGCATCAGGCAGTTGACGCCGTTGACGCAGAAGTCGCGGTTGCCGTGAGCGTCGGTGCAGACGACGGCGGCGCCCGTGGCCATCGCCTCGAGCGGCGGTAGCGCGAAGCCCTCGTGGACGGAGGTCTGGACGAACACGGTCGCTTCGCTGAACAGCTCGCCGACGCGCTCGTCGTCGGGCGAGGAGACGTAGCGGACGCCGTCGGCGCCGGCCATCCCGCCGGGCTGAGCGAGTTCCGGCTCGACCCCGAACAGGCACAGCTCGGGCCTCGGGACGCCCGCGGAGCGGCCGTTCAACGCCTTCCACGCGGCCACCGTCAGCGGCAGGTTCTTGAGCGGGTTGGCGCGGCCGATCGCCAGCACCATGTCCTCGCGGCGCGCCACGTCGGGGCGCACGCGGAAGGTGTGAAGGTCGATACCGGGCGGGATCAGCTCGGCGTCGAGGCCGAGCTCGCGCAGCTGCGCGCGGTTCCACTCGGAGATGGTCATGTAGCGGAACTCCGGGCGGTAGGTGTCGAGGACCGCGTGGCGGGCGTGCTCGTGGTCGGGGTAATAGGAGGTCTCGATGTCCTGGACGAAGTACACGGGCAGGCCGCGGACGACGCTCGCGCGGAACACCGGCGCGGCGGTCATCCACCACGTGGCCACCTTGATGGCGTCGATCTCCGACAGCGCGCGGGCGAGCTCGTCGTAGTCGGCGAAGCTGTGCACGGGCACGCGCAGCCCGAACCACTCGGGCGGAGGGTCGAGCGTGTACAGCGACACGTCGTGGCCGCGGGCGGCGAGCCGGTTGAGGTGCTCGAAGATGTCGCGGTGCCCGCCGCCGACGCCCGTGCCCTCGGTCGCGTAGGCGATCCGCAGGCGCCCGTCGCGCGGGCGTGCCGGGCGGGCCGCGTCTCGGGCTCCCTCCCCCTCCCCCGCCGGGGAGGACCCGGCCGCGACCGAGCGCGCGTCGAAGAAGTCCGACCAGCGCTCCCAGAAGGCGCGCTGGGAGGCGAGCTCGGGCTCGCCCTGGACGGTGCCGCGGGTGGCGGACTCGTGGTGGACGAGCCGGGCGGCCGGGAAGTACATGACGCCGAAGCCCGCCTGCCACGCGCGCAGGCACCAGTTGACGTCCTCGTAGGCCATCGCGTAGCGCTCGTCGAGCAGCCCGATGCGGTCGATCACGTCGCGGCGCACGTACATGCACGCGCCGGTGATGGCGAGCGCGGGGCTCGGCCGCCCGGCGGGACCCCAATCGCTCGGCTTGAAGCGGTAGCGATGGTCGAACCACTCGGGACGGTCGCGGTTGCGGACGGTGCCGCCGAACTGGATGCGCCCGTCGGGGTACTGGAGCTGGGCGCCGACGATGCCCACGTAGGGGTGGCGCTCGCGGGCCGCATACTGCAGGGACTCGAGCCACCCCGGCATCGCCTCGACGTCGGAGTTGAGCACGACGACGTCGCGCTCCGGGTCACTGGCGCGCAGTCCGCGGTTGACGTTGGCGGCGAAGCCGGTGTTGCGCTCGGCCTCGATCACGAGATCGATGCCGCCGATCGCGCGCAGCGCGGCGACGTGCTCGGCACCGCTGTGATCGTCGCTGACGATCACCCGCGCCATGCCCGGCCGCACGGTCCTGTCGATGCTGCGCACGAGCGCGCGCACGCGCTCGGCGTCGCGGAAGCTGGGGATGACGACGTTGACCGGACGGCCGTGCTCGCGGTACCAGGCGAGGGCGCTGCGCAGTTCCTGGTCGCGGGCGTGGGAGCGCAGGCGCATGCGCCGCTCGAGCGGGGTGAAGCGCAGCGGCAGCGTGAGCGCCCGGAACAGCAGCGTGCGCAGGCCGAAGTGCGTGTATGTCAGGTGGATCCGCCGTCTGAGGTTGGCGAACGGACCCAGCGGTCGCCCGTCGATCGGGTTGTCGTTCATCGTCTTATTTATATGGAGGGGTCGGTTGGCGGCGTTTCGGGCGCAGCGTCGAGGTCGAGCGCCGTGAAGCCCGCGCGGCCCTCCATGGAGAGCCCCCGCGTGATCGCGGCGGGCAGCCGGTCGGCGCGCGAGCCGAGCAGCGCCCCGGCGCGGCAGAGCAGATGGTGGCGGGTGACCGCCGCGAGCGTCGCGCGCCGGCGGCCCGGGGAGGCGCCCTCGGCGCGCAGCTGGACATTCGCCTGGGCGAGCTCGCCGCGCAGCTGGGCGAGCAGGTGCCGCGGAGAGGCGGGCTCGCGCCAGCCGTAGACCTCGAGCAGGCCCCGCCACTCGTCGAAGCAGCGGCGCAGCTGCTCGGAGGCGGTGTAGGAGTGGGAGTGGATGACGGCCGCTTCGGGCACGAACGCCTTGGCGTAGCCCGCGCGCAGCATGTCGATCGCCAGCACGCGGTCCTCGGCGATACCGACGGTGCGGAAGGGCACGCGCTCCCACGCCGCCCGCGACAGGCAGGCGTTGGCGTCGGTGAAGAAGCCCCGCCGGCCCACGAGCTCGAGGACGGGGAGCGCTCCGTCTCCCTTCTCGGCGGACGAGCGCTCCTCCTCGTCGAGGCGCTCGAGCCGCGGGCGGCCGTCGGGCGAGAGCGAGCGAAACCAGCGCTCGAGCTCGAGGCGCACCGGCGCGGTGGCGTCTGCGCGCGGGCGGTACGGCCCGTACACGATGGCGACGTCGTCGGCGAGCTCGAAGCCGCCCAGGATGTGCTCGAGCCAGCGCTCGTCCGCCGGCTGTGCGTCCTGACTGAGCAATGCCACGTGCGTGCCGGCGGCCGCCTGCATCAGCAGGTTGCGAGTGGCGCCGTGGTTGAAGCGCCGGGGCTCGATCTCGAGCACGCGCGCCCCGTGCGCGCGGGCGCGCGCCACCGAGGAGTCGCCGGAGCCCGAGTCGCACACGAGCAGCTCGTGCGCCACCGTCTGCCCGGCCAGCGCCTCGAGCACCCCCGCGAACAGTGCGCCGCCGTCGCGTACGGGAATGGCCACGCTCACCTCAGGCATAGAAGCCCGTCAGGGTGAGCAGTTGCGAGGCGTAGCTGAGCGCGGCCATGGCCACGAGCAGGACCACGCCGGCGGCGAGCATCCGCCGGCGTCCGAACCCGTGCAGGGCGCCCACCACGAGCACGGCGAGGGGCGCTATCGCGGGGAACACGTAGCGCCCGAATTCGGCGATGGCGATCCGCGGGGAGAGGCTGAAGTAGGCCGCCTCGAAGCCGAGGATGACGGCCACGGGGATGGCGATGAGCGCCGCCAGTTCGAGCCAGTGGCCTCGCACCCACGGCCACTCGCGGTGCGCCGCCCACGCGCCGAGCGGAACGGTGAGGACCATGCACAGGAAGATCACCACGTACACCCAGTGGCCGAACAGCACGTCGTACCAGCCGAACGCCCCCCAGCCGCGTTCGACGAAGATCACGAAGCCGGCGTCGTGGGTGAGCACGAAGCCGGGCGCGTGCAGGGGGAAGTAGCGCGTCATGAACGGCAGCCTCGGGAGCAGCGCCTGCCACACGTAGGCGGCGAAGCTGGGGAGGTGGTGGAGCGCTTCGTCGACGGCGCTCGCGTTCGAGCTGATGGTGGCCGAGCCGCCGGCGGCGGCGCTCCCCTGCAGCCTGTCGAGGACGTGGCTCGAGAACGCCAGCATCGCGGCGGCCCCCGCCGCCAGCGCGAGCAAGCCGCGCAGCGCGGCGCGATCGTGCCGCCGCCACAGCGACGCCAGCAGCACCGCACCGGCAACGGGGTACAGCGACAGCGCGGTTCCCTTGATCAGCGGCAGGGCGATCAGCAGCGCCCCGGTGAGCGCCCCCCAGGGGACGGTGACGCCGCGGCGCAGCATGCGCAGCAGCAGCCATGCCAGCGCCGCGGCGCCGGCGTTGACGCCGACGTCGTTGTTGACCGAGCCGGAGATGAACCCGTACATCGGCTCGTAGCACACGAGCAGGGCGGCGAGCACGGCGAGCCACGGGCGCCCGGGCGCGAGCTCGCGGGCGAGCAGGAACGCGAACACCACGGCCAGCGCGCCGAGCAGCGCGGAGAGGACGCGCATCAGCGTGAGCTGATCGAGCGGCGAGCCGGAGGCGAGCACGTACGCGGGCGCGAGCGCCGCGTAGTAGATCGGGCCGTAGCTGGCGGCCGTCTCGTTGCCGCCGCCGTCGGCGGCGCTGGGATGCAGGCGGCGTGCCTGCGCGCGGTATTCGGCCTGCTGGCGCGCGCTCCAGGGCGGGCGGGTGTCGCCGATCTGGTGGTCGGTGAAGAAGCCCATGCCCTCCAGCGCGAGCGTCTCCGCGCTCGACCAGCGGGGCAGCGACGATGCGGGGTCCCGGGAAGGCGCTTCGCCGCGTTCGACCAGCGACTGGGTGTAGGCGAAGTGGTCGACCTCGTCGGGCGCCTGGAAGGGCGGCGTGATGAGCGCCCAGCAGATGAAGTTGAGCGCGGCGATCGCGTACAGCCACGCCGCCAGCCGTCGCCCGTCCCCGGCGGCGGCGAGCGCGAGGCAGCGCAAGGAGACGAGCGCGAGCGCGGGCGCCACGATCGCCAGGATCAGCACGTACAGCCACGGCCCGACGAGGCCGGGGCGGAACAGCGAGGCGCGGCTGAGGATCGTCCCGGCGCGCGCCAGGTAGCTGCTGCGCGCGCCGGCGGGGGGCACGTACCAGACGGCGATCCGCCCCGCGATCGGCCTGCCGGCGGCCGTCGGCGCCGAGGAGCTCGGCGGGGACGGCAGCGGCGTGCCTCCCCAGGCGACGACGTCGCCGGCGCTCAGGCACAGCGACGCCGCTCGTTCGGCCGGCTGGGCGGGGAGCTCGGGCACGGGGAACACCGGGGCGCTCGTGCGGTTGGCGCCCACCAGCTGCGGGCCGAGGCGGCTTTCGATCGCCCGCGCGTCGCCGCTCAGGCTGAGCGCCAGCGTGAGCGCGGGGCGCAGGCGCGTGCGCGAGAGCAGCTGCACGCGGATGCCCCCGGTGCCGGCCGGGATGTGCAGGCCGGGCACGCACACCCGCTCGCCGGCGGGCGCTTCCGCGACGTAGCTGTACGCCTCGACGTTGTCCGTGCCCGTGTAGTAGCCGCGGGGGTATGCGCAGTAGACGACGATCAGGATGGCCACGGGCACGAGCGCGATCGCGGCGACTCGCCACACGCGGCGATCGCCGGCGAACACCGCCGCCAGCATCCGGCGGACGGGCTCCACCGCTAGCGGCGACGCAGCCCGAGGATGGACAGCAGGAACGAGGAGAAGAAGATCTGGATCCCCACGATCAACAGCGACGCGGCGATCACCGCCGCGTGTTCGTCGGCGAGCGAGCCGAAGCCGTGGGAGATCCAGGTGGCCAGGATCACCGCCCCCGTGACCACGCCGATGAGCACGAACAGGCCACCGAGGAGCAGGCCGTGCTCGAGCCGGAAGCGCGTGCGCATGCGATCGAACCACGGGTCCCGCTCGCCCATGAAGTACGTCCCGTAGGCGTGCGCGCACAGGCCGAGCGCGAGCACCTGCGTGCCGACGATCATCAGCAGCGCGCCGCCGATCAGCGCGTGCACCCCCCACGCGCGGCCGAAGAAGTCAAGGCCGGCGCCCACGAACGCCACGATCAGCGTGCCCACCCCGGCGAGCACGGTGCCGGGGACGATGAACAGGTAGGTGGGGCTGTGGACGAGCAGGAAGCGCAGGTGTCGCCAGCCGTCGCGGAAGCTCGACAGCTTGCTCTCGCCCCCGCGCGGGTGGTATTCGATCGGGAACTCGGCGATGTTGAGATGCTGCTTGGAGGCCCTGATGACCATCTCGGAGGCGAACTCCATGCCGGTGGTGCGCAGGTCCAGGCGCGGGAGCACGTCGCGGCGCAGGGCGCGCATCCCGCAGTGGGCGTCGCTGATGCCCGTGCGGAACAGCAGGTTGAGCAGGCCGGTGAGCATCGGGTTGCCGATGTAGCGGTGCAGCCACGGCATGGCCCCCGGCTGGATGTTGTCCATGCGGTCGCCGATGACCATCTCGGCGCCCTGCTCCAGCGCAGCCACGAAGCGGGGGATCTCGTGGAAGTCGTAGGTCAGATCGGCGTCGGCCATCACGATGTAGCGCCCGCGCGAGGCGGCGAAGCCGGCCATGTAGGCGCTGCCGTAGCCGCGCCTGTGCTCGACCACCACGCGCGCGCCAGCCCGCTCCGCGAGCCGCGCCGAGTCGTCCTCGGAGCCGTTGTCCGCGACCACCACCTCGCCGTCGACGTCCATGCGCACGATCGCTTCCAGGGCGGCCGTCACGCACGACTCGATGTTCTCCGCCTCGTTCAGGCAGGGGATCACGACGGACACCAGCGGCAGCTGCGCATCTGGAGCGTCGGGCGCGGCGGGAGGGATGCCTGTCGGGGCGAGTGTGCTCATGTCGGGGCGAGTGTGCTCATGCTGGAGGTGGCGTCTGCCCTGATCTGCCGCCGGCCAGCCGGCGCCTCCCCGTTTATAACGCCGCGAAGGGCGGAAAGTGGCGCACGACCGACAAGATGGGATGCTAGCGGGGATGCGGGTGTGTCTCATCTATGACTGCCTCTTCCCACACACGGTGGGCGGCGCCGAGCGCTGGTACCGGGACCTGGCCGAGCGCCTGTGCGCCGAGGGACACGAGGTGACCTACGTGACGCTCCGCCAGTGGCCGCGCGGCGAGCGCCCGCAGATCGACCCGCGCGTGCGGGTGGTGAGCGCCGGCCCGCGCATGGCCCTGTACACGACGGGCGGCCGGCGGCGCACGCTGCCACCGCTCGTGTTCGGCCTGGGCGTGCTCTGGCACCTGCTGCGCCACGGCCGCCGCTACGAGGTCGTGCACACGTGCTCGTTCCCGTACTTCTCGCTGCTGGCCGCGGGCGCGGCGCGGGCGCTCGCGGGCTACGAGCTGGTGGTCGACTGGTTCGAGGTGTGGAGCCGCACCTACTGGCTGGACTACCTCGGCCCGGTGGGCGGCCGCGTGGGGATGCTCGTCCAGCGTGTGTGCGCGCTGGTGGAGCAGCGGGCGGTGTGCTTCTCCGAACTGCACGCGGCGCGCCTGCGCGCGGAGGGGCTGCGCGGCACGGTGACCGTCCTGCGCGGCCTGTACGCGGGCTCCACCGAGTCCGCGGCTGCGTCCCGGGACGGTGACTGGGAGTCAACGGCGAGCGAGCCGGTGGTGATGTTCGCGGGACGCCTCATCCCCGAGAAGCAGGTGACGCTGGCGGTCGCCGCGATCGGACTGGCGGCCGAGCGGATCGAGGGACTGCGGGGCGAGGTCTTCGGCGAGGGACCGGAGCGCGCGGCGCTCGACGCGGCGATCGCCGGGCAGGGGCTCGAGCACGTCGTGACCGCGCGCGGGTTCACCGACACGGAGACGGTGGACGCGGAGATGGGCCGGGCGATGTGCCTGCTGTTGACCTCGCGGCGGGAGGGCTACGGGCTGGTGGTGGTCGAGGCCGCCGCGCGGGCCACGCCCGCCGTGGTCGTCCCCGGCGAGGACAACGCGGCCACCGAGCTGATCGAGGAGGGGGTCAACGGCACGATCGCAGCCGGCTCGGACCCGCAGGCGGTGGCCGACGCGATCGTGCGCATCCACGCGGCGGGGCTGGCGCTGCGCGAGAGCACCGCGGGCTGGTTCGCGGAGAACATCGGCTGGCTGTCGCTCGAGTCCTCGCTGCGCGCGATGCTCGACATCTACGCCGCCGGCGGCCTCACCGAGCGCCGATCGCCTTCGCGTAGCGCGACTCGTCGATGACCAGGCGCCAGTAGCCACGCAGCGGCGGCGCAGCGCGGAAATGCTCGAAATCGAAGGTCAGGATGGGGTGGTCGTGGCGCTCCGCCAGCGCCATCACCGAGGCGTCGGCGAGTCCGAGGCCGAGGTCGGCGTAGCGAGCGTCGATCTCAGCCGCTCGCCGCAGCAGCGCGGCCGAGGAGAACGCCACGCGGTGCTCGCCGGCCACGAGCGCGGCAAGGAACAGGCGAGCGGCATGATCCCCGACGCGCGAACGCAGAAGCTGATCCACCTCGACCGCCACCTCCGCCGGGACGATCAGCTCGCGGCCGAGGTGCGTGACGAGCTCCGCCGCGAGCGGGTGCGCCTGATCGCGCTTGTTAGCCGCCGCAAGCAGCGGCCCGGTGTCGGCGATCACCCTCAGCGCGCGTCGACCGGCTCGCGCAGGTACCGCTCCGCCATGCGTCCGAGATCACCGGGCCCGTCGCCGGCGCCTACGTACCGAGGGCGCTTGCGCCCCTGAGTACTGCGTGCGCCGGCTTCGATCAGCCGCGCCACGGTTGCCGAGAAGGACTCGCCGGCCTCGGTCGACTCGCGCGCGAGCTCCTCGACGCCGTCGGGCAGATAGACAGTTCTACGACTCATCGACCTCAAAGGTATGAATGTAGATATCATACCATGCTCAGGGCAATGCGGCAGGCGCGTGGCCGCCACCGTTACGGCGCCCCTGCTCCAGCGCACGCGCGTAGCTGTCGAGCGTCAGCCGCGCGGTGCGCGCCCACGTGAAGCGGTGCGCCTGGGCGAGGCCCAGCTCGCGCAGGCGCTCGCGCAGCGCCCCGTCCTCGAGCAGGCGGGAGATGGCCTCGGCGATCTTCGCCTCGCTGCGCGGGTCGAACAGCAGCGCCGCGTCGCCGGCGACCTCGGGTAGCGAGGAGGCGTTGGAGCAGGCCACGGGCACGCCGCGGGCCATCGCCTCGAGCACCGGCAGACCGAACCCCTCGTACAGCGACGGGAACACGAACGCGCGGACCGTCGACCACAGCCCCTCGAGCTCCTCGATCGACAGCCACGCGGGGAAGCGCAGGTCCTCGGCGACCCCCAGCGCGGCCGCGGCGGCGCGCAGCTCGGACTCGTGCGGGGTCCCGTAGCCGGGAATCACCAGCACCGGGCGCCGCTCGGCGGGGATGCGCGCGAGCGCGCCGATCAGCGCGAGCAGGTTCTTGTGGGCTCGCTTCGCCGACAGGCTCAGCACCACGGTGCGCTCGCCGAGCTGCAGACGGGCGCGCACGTCGCGCTCGGACACCGGCGCCGCGCGCTGGACCGTGCCGAGGCCGAGCGGCACGACGTCGATGCGCCGCGGATCGACGCCCAGCAGCGCCACGAGGTCATCGCGGGTGCTGTGGGAGTCGGCGATCACGCGGTCGGAGCGGCGCACAGCCCCCGGGACCAACACGCGCATGCCCTTGTCGCGCAGGCCCGCGTGCGTGTCCGGGTAGCGCGCGTAGATGAGGTCGTGGACGGTGACCACGCGCCGAAAGCGTCCCCACAGCGGCGCGGTGCTGGCGAGGCTGTGCATCAGATCGACGCCCGCGCGGGCGGCCAGCACGGGTAGCAGCGCCTGCTCGCCCGCCACCCACTGGGCCCGGTTGCGCGCGTGCACGGGCACGGTGGCAGCCGGCAGCAGCTCACCCCACGGCCCGCCGCCGACGCCGGCCGCCTCGCGGTTGACGAAGGCGGTGAAGCGCGTGTCGGGGGCAGCCGCCACGAGCTCGGGGATCAGCTCCCTGGCCACGACCTCCATGCCACCGGTCTCGCCGGGCACGAGGAAGATCAGGTTGAGGCCGACGTGCATCGAGCGTCCGAGGCTACTGGAGGGCACGCCGGGCGAAGCGGGGATCGAGCAGGGTGGCTAGTCCTTGAGCACCTCGAACTCCGCGCGGATGTTCATGCTGGGGCACACGAAGGCGAAGTACTTCTCGTATGTCTCCTGCCAGCGGTTGAACAGCAGCCCGAGGCCGAGCGCGCGGTAGGCCAGCCACATGTCGAGCGTGACCCGCACGACGCGAAAGCGCACGTCCGTGTAGTGGGCGAAGCGCGGCTCGGCCAGCGAGCGGATGGCGATCGTGGAGAAGTAGTGGCGGTGGGTGGGGTCGCCGTAGGCGAGCGCCGAGGAGAAGTGGGGCGTGCGCAACTGCACGCGCGCACCAGGACGGGCGATGCGATGCAGTTCCTCGAGCACCCGGATCGGCTCGCGCACGTGCTCGATCACGTCCTGCAGCAGGATCTGATCGAAGCTCGAGTCCGCGATCGGGTAGGGCAGCTCGTCGAGATCGTGGACGATGTCCGCGGCCGTGTCCGGCGAGACGTCCAGGCCGACCGCGCCCGGATGCTTCGCGGCGCCGCAGCCGACGTCGAGGATCGCGCCGGGACCCGTGGGGGCGAGGTCGAACCGGTGGGGATCGGTCAGGCGGGCGATCAGGCCCGGGGCGCCGGCCATCGCCATCACCCGCCCAGGACCTGCTCGTAGGCGGCGCCCAGGCGCCCGGCGGCCGCGGCGTTCGAGTAGCGCTCCAGGACCTCCGCCGGATAGGCCACGCGCGCCCCCGGCGCCCGCGCGAGCGCGCCGGCGGCGAGCCCGCGGGCGATGCCCATCCAGTCCCCGGGAGCCACCAGCCCGACGGGCGCGCCCGCCACCACCTCGGGAATGGCGCCGCTGGTGGTGGTGAGGATCGCCAGTCCCGCGGCCATCGCCTCGGCGAGCACCAGCCCGAACTGCTCCTCCCAGAAGACGCGGGGAACGTCGAACGGGTGGTAGGCGGCGCCCGCGGAGTCGTGGCTGGCGAGCACCATCGCCGAGGCGTCCGCGAACACGCCCGGCATGCGCTCGTAGGGGACGGAGGCGATCTCCACCGAGCCCGCCAGGCCGAGCTCCGCGGCGTGCTCGCGCAGCCGGCGCTCCTCGGGGCCCGCACCGACGATCAACAGGCGCGGCTCGACCACGGAGCCGTCAGGCAGCGTGACGATGCCGCGGTGCAGCGCGGCGAGCGCGCGCAGGACGTCCTGATGGCCCTTCTCCCACACGAGCCGCCCAGGCGAGACGATCACGTGCCGCGGCGGCGTCCCCGGGCGCGCTGGCGCCGTCGCCGTACCGGCGCCCCCTGCCGGCGTGGAGCCGGCCCCGCGGTGCGCGGTGGCGGTCCCGCGATGCCCGGCGGCGGTCCCGTTGGCGGCGGCGAAGCGCTCGACGTCGATCCCGGGTGGGCATACGCGCATGCGCTCCCGCGGCACCCCCTCCAGGCGCAGCGCCTCGGCGGCGCGCTCGGTGGCGGGCAGGAACAGGTCCGTGTGCGCCAGCACGAGCTCGCGGTGGTGGCGGGCGTGGCGATTGCGGTAGGCGTTCAGGAAGGGCAGCGTCTCCCACACGGTCTGCACGAGCTTGAAGCCGTACCGGGGCCGGCGCCGGGCCGCCTCGGCGGAGAACCAGAAGGACAGCTCCTCCGCGTGCACCACGTCGGCGGCGGCGAACGCCTGCTCGGCCGACAGGTAGCGGTCGCCCAGCAGGCCCGCCCCGACCTCGCCGAGCGGACCGGCGGGCAGCAGGTCACGGAGCGAGCGCACGGGCACCGAGCGCAGGCCGTCCGGCGCGGCGAAGCCGTTGGAGCGGGTGAGCAGGTAGGAGACGTCGAAGCGCTCGGGCAGCTCGCGCCAGGGACCCAGCTCCCAGGGCGTCACCAGGTGCCCGCGGACGATCAGGATGCGCGGCACGGGGCGAAGCCTCCCACTATGCGCGTGTTGGCGGCAGGCGACCCGGCTGCTGTGGCAGCTCGAGGATCAGCGCCAGCGCGCGCTCGATCTCCGCGAGCTTGGCCGGTGGGAGCGCCCCCAGCCTGCGCAGCAGCCGCGAGCGCGCGACACCCCTGACAGCCCGGCAGATCGCGCGACTTGCCCGATCGACGCCCTCCACCTCCGCGACCTCGGGCCTCAGCGCCGAGAACGCGCTGGAGCTGGAGAGGGGAACCACCACGACGAGCTGCCTCCACACTGCCGGTACTGAGGCTGTCGGCCGAGCACACGATCGCCGGCCGGCTCTTGCCGGGCTCACCGCGCCTGGAGGCGCCCAGCGACACGAGCCACACCTCGCCGCGGCGCGGCTCAGTCGAGGCCATCTTCCAGCGTCGCCTCCCACAGACGCGTCTCCTCGAGCGCTGCCGGGCTCTGTGCGTCGGCGCGGGCGGCCCGTCGCTCCGACTCGAAGATCGCCTCGAGCTCGCGCTCGCGCGCCACCTCCGTGAGCAACGCCGCCAGCGAGATGCCGCGCGCACGGGCCTGCTCGGCCAGCAGATCACGCGTCTCGCGCGCCACTCGAATGGTCGCCGTCGCGGTCGACATGGCCACAGCATAGCGCCATCGCATAGCGCCATCGTGCCGCAGTGGGCGTGCGCGTCCTGTTGCGGGCGTGCGCGTCCTGCTCATGCCGGTGGCGCCGGCGACAGGCGCCGGCCGCGGGCGAGCATCGCCCGCCGGTACCCCGCAAGGCTCGCCTCGCCGGTGCGCCGCCAGGTGTAGGCGGCCACGCGCTCGTGTCCGCGCGCGACCAGGGCTTCTGCGAGCGCGGGATCGTCGAGGACGCCACGCAGCGCCGCGGTCACCTCCTGCTGGCGCTGGGGATCGAACAGCAGCGCCGCGTCGCCCGCCACCTCGGGCAGGGCGGCCACGTTCGCGCATGCCACGGGCACGCCGCGGGCCATCGCCTCGAGCACCGGCAGCCCGAACCCCTCGATCAGCGACGGCAGCACGAACACCCGGCTGAACGCGTACAGGCCGTCGAGCTCCTCGTCGGAGATCCAGTCGAGAAAGCGCACGCGCGCGCTCACCCCGAGCCCGTCAGCGATGGTACGCAGCTCGCGCTCGTGCGCGGTCGGCGCCCCGGGCAGCACGAGCATCACGTCATCATCCAGATCGACGAGCGCGTGCAGCAGCGCGCCCAGGTTCTTGTACGGACGCTTCTGGGCCACGCACAGCACGACCCGCGAGTCGCCGAGGCCCAGGCGCCCGCGCAGCTCCGCCTCGGGGATCGACGGCCCGGCCACCGGCGCGCGCACGCCGAGCGGCGTCACGTCGATCCGCTCGCGCCCGAGGCCGAGCGTCGCCACGAAGTCCTCCGCGGCGGCGTGGGAGTCGGCGAACACGCGATCGGCGTGGCGCACGCAGTGGCGCACGAGCACGTCCATCCTGCGCTGCACGCTCGTGCTCGGCTCCCATTCCGCCGCCCGGTGCAGCCAGATGAGGTCGTGCAGCGAGATCACGCTGCTGAGGCCGGGGACGATCGCGGGCCCGGTGTTCGCGGGACTGTGCAACACGTCCAGGCGCCGCGCGAGCGCGAGCGGCGGCAGGGCGGCGAACTGCGCGAGCAGGTGCACGGGCGGGCCGGCGAGGCGCACCGGCAGCACGACCCAGCGCACGCTCCCGGCCCACGGCGCGCCACGCAGCTCGGCGGGCGCGTCCCGCGAGACGAACACGTGCAGCTCGCTGTCGGGCTCGGCCTCCAGCAGCGCGCCCGCCAGCTCCGTGGCGTAGCGGCCGATGCCGCCCGCGCGCTCGCCGAGGAACACGAGGTTCAGGCCGATTCGCAGCGGGCGAGAGCGCACATCCTCGTCGCGGAACATCTGCCCGGCAGGCTATCCGGCGCGGCGCATGCGTGCGGGCAGCAGCTCGCGCATCTCGTCGGGCACCGCCCGCGTGAGCCCTATCAGCAGCGCGTACACGCCCACCGCGAGCGCCGCCCGGACGAGCGACGGCACACCCGAGAGCAGCGCCAGCACCACCGCCGGCGCGGCCGCCGGCATCACCTTGAGCAGGATGCCGAGCCGCGGGCGCAACTCGGGGTGGCGATAGGCGAGCGCGAGCAGCGAGCCGAGCGCGAGCACGCACTCGCCGGCGACCGTGGCGATGGCCGCTCCCTTCGCCCCGTCGGAGCTCACCAGCGCGATCGTCGCCGAGCAGCTCACCACGAACGCCGCCAGGTTCGCCAGCAGCAGCCCCCGGTAGCGCTTCAGCGACACCAGCGCGAAGCTCCAGCCGGCGAGCGCGAACGAGGCGATCAGCGCCGTCCCCTGGATCTGCAGCACGCCGGCGGCCGCCGCGAACTTCTCGCCGGCGACCACGTGGACGATGAACTGCGCGCCGCCCAGCAATCCCAGGGCGGCGGCCACGCCGAGGATCAGCGACGCCTCGAAGATCCGCTGGAGCGCATAGGACAGGCGCTCGCGATCGTCGCGGGCGGCGCGCGCCAGCAGCGGCAGCGCGCCGCCCACCACCACCCCGGGCACCGCGCCCATCACCATGAAGATGCGAAACGACGCCGCGAACAACCCGCTCTGGTGGGGGCTGGCGATCAGGCTGGTGAGGATCTGGGCGGTGAAGATGTAGATCGTGCCCACCGCCGTGGCCAGCGAGAAGGCCACCGTGAGGCGCAGCAGGGCGAGCCACTGGCGCGGGCGCACGCTCATGCGCAGGGAGATCTGACGGCGCGCGAGCCTGGCCGTCGGCGGGATCAGCACGAGGTTCACCGCGAGCGTCACCGCGAGCAGCGGCGCCACCCCGGCGCCGACCACCACGAGGGCCACGATCGCCCCCACCGTCAGCACCTGGCGCGCGAGTTCGAGCGCCGACAGCGTGCCCAGGCGCAGGGCGGCGGTCAGCGGGATCGTGTGCGTGTGCTGCACCACCAGCGCGATCGTGCCGAGGCTCGCGAGCACCGCGCCCGCGAGCAGCGCCGTGCTGTAGCCGGCGGCCAGCGCGAACGCGGTGACGAGCACCACGCCGCACGCGGTCAGCGTCATGCGCAGGCCGAGCAGGTCGCGCATCAGCGCGTCGCGCTCGGCGCCCGCGCTGACGGCGAACTCGCGCGTGCCCACCGTTGACATGCCCGCGTCGGTGATCGACGCGACGATCCCCACGAGCGAGAGCACCGTCGTGTACTCGCCGAAGCGCTCCACGCCCAGATGGCGGGTGAGCAGCGCGGCCGACAGCACCGACAGCGCCACCATCGCCACGTACGTGGCGAAGCGGAGCACCCCGCCCCGGATGATCCGCCCGCCCGCCTCCGTGCTGTCGAGCACGTCGGAGATCCCGTCTCCGGGACCCCGCGCAGGCCGCTCCCCCTCGGGGGACGGCGCGGCGGCGGCGCTCAGCTCCGCCATGCCCACACCATCCCGTGGCCGTCCGGGCGATGCCAGATCGAGCGGAGGGCAAGGCCGGCGCCCGCGAGCGCCGACTCGGCCGCCTCGCGCGGGTCGCCGCCCGCGCAGAAGCGCGGGTGGTACTCGAGCACGAGCGCCCGCGGCGGGCGGGCGCGAAAGCGCGGGTCGCAGAGGATCGCCCACTCGCCGCCCTCGATGTCCATCTTCACGAGGTCCGCCCCGGCCAGCTCGGGGAGCACGTCCCGCAGCTCGACCTCGATGTCCCCCTCGTCCCCCTCACCCGCCAGGCGCGAGAGCGCCACCCCACCCGCGAGGAAGCGCGCGCGACCGCTGCTCGCGCCGGCCGCCGAGCGCACCAGCGTCCAGCGCCCCTGCAGCCCGTTCAGGGCGATCGTGCGCGCGTGCACCTCCGCGTTGGCGGGATCGGGCTCGAACGCGAGGATCTCTGCCTGTGGCCAGCGGGCGGCGGCGAACGCTCCGAACAGCCCCACGTTCGCGCCGAGGTTGACGATCCGCCCAACCCGCGCGAGGCGCTGCTCGACCTCGGCCGGCGGGCGGTAGTCGTGCTCGTGGAACACCTCTCCCAGCGTCACCACGTCGCCCGTGCCGTGGCGGATGGCCACTCGCAGCCCGTTCTCGCGCAGGCGATACACGAACGTGCCGTGGCGGCGGGCGCCGGCGCGCGCGACGAAGGCGAGCGCCGGTCGCACCGTGCGGGCCCTGAGCAGCAGCGCCGTCAGGGGCAGCAGGCGCGGACGCCCCGCAAGTGCGCGCAGCGATTGCGCGACCCTGGCACGCGCGCGAGTCATCGCCTGTGAGCATAGGCACGCGCTCGCCACGCCCGCGCGTAGCACTCGAGCGTGCCACGGGCGGTGGCCCGCCAGGTGAAACCCGCCTCGCGCTCGCGCCCGCGCGCCACCAGCGTCTCGGCGAGCGCACGGTCGCACAGCAGCTCGAGCACCGCCCGGGCGATGTCCTGGACGCTGTAGGGGTCGAAGTAGCGGGCGGCGTCCCCGGCGACCTCGGGCAGCGCCGACGCGCGCGAGCAGGCCACCGGCACGCCCCGGCGCATGGCCTCGAGGATGGGGATGCCGAAGCCCTCGTTGACGGAGGCGAACACGAAGCAGCTCGCCAGCGCGTACAGACCCTCGAGATCGGCGGCGTCCACGTACTCGGGGAACACCACGCTGGCGGACACCCCCAGCTCGGCCGCCAGCGCGCGCAGCTCGCGCTCGTGCGGGGTGGGGTTGCCGGGCATCACCAGCACCGCGTCCGGGCGGCGCTCGAGCACGCCCGCCATCGCCCGGATCAGCCGCGGCAGGTTTTTGTTGGCCTTCTTGGCCGACACCGTGAGGACCACCGGGCCCTCGCCGAGACCGAGGCGCGCCCGCAGCTCGGGTGCGGGGGTGGGCGCGAGCAGATCGCTGCCGCCGGCGGCCAGCCCGACCACGTCGATGCGCTCGCGCGGCACGTGCAGGTACTCGACCACGTGCTCCGCACCCGCCTGCGAGAGGGCCAGCACGCGGTCGGCGCGTCGCGCCACCGGCGGCACGATCACCCGCCACAGCCGCATGGTGGCCGCCTCGCCGGGCTCGGGGGCGACGATCCAGGTCAGATCTGCGAGCGTCACCACGCTCACCGCCCGCGTGCGCAGGGGCGCCGTCAGGGCCACGCTGTGCAACAGGTCCACCCGCCGCCCGGCGAGCGCCCCCAGCAGCGTCAGCTCGGACGCCGCCCGCAGGCCGCGGCGGCCCAGCAGCGGGTGGGTGACCAGCTCGACCGCGTCCGCCCAGCCCTCCTGGGCGAGGTACTCGCGGCCCTGGGCGTTGCAGAACACGCTGAAGCGCACGCCGGGGGCAAGCCGCACGAGCTCGGGCACGAGCGCCCGCACGTACGTGTCGAGCCCGCCCATGCGCGGCTCGAGGAAGACCGCGTTCACACCCACCCGTGGCGGCAGGGCCGCAACGCCCGCTCCTGACGGCGCGGGGGCGTGTGCATCCGCGCGGGCCACCAGCGCAGGAGGGTTTTCGCTAGAACCACCCACGTGGCGGAGCTTCGCAGGCGCGCGCAGATAGGGCTCACTCGCGTGGGCACGCGTGTGCTGCGCGCCCTCGGGGTCCGCGACGAGCTCGTCACCTGGCGCCTGCGCCGCGCTCGCGCACGCCGCGCGGCCGCCGAGGCCCGCGGCGAGGATCGGCTGTCGCATCCCGCGCTCCACGAACTCGACTTCAAGCTCAGCGCCATCATCGATCGCGACGGCGGCTTCTACGTGGAGGCGGGAGCGCACGACGGGTTCACCCAGTCGAACACCTACTGGCTCGAGCGCTTCCGCGGCTGGCGCGGGGTGCTGGTGGAGCCCATGCCCGAGCTCGCCGCCGAGGCGCGGCTCTCGCGGCCGGCGGACGCGGTCTTCCAGTGCGCGCTCGTCTCCGCCGACGAGCCCCGCGCGACGCTGCGCATGCGCTTCGGCGATCTCATGTCGATGGTGGACGGCGCCCGCGAGTCGCACTGGCCGGGGCTGGGAACGGTGCTCGGATGGCGCGACGCGTACGAGCTCGACGTCGAGGCCCGCACGCTGTCCTCGCTGCTCGACGAGATCGACGCCCCCGAGGTGGACCTGCTGTCGCTGGACGTCGAGGGCTCCGAGGGACCGGCGCTGCGGGGCCTCGACCTCGACCGCCACGCCCCCCGGTACGTGCTCGTGGAGATCCACGACCGCGAGCACGACCGCCCGCCGGTTGACGCCGTCCTCTCCGAGCGCTACCTCGAGCACGGCTGGCTCTCGCCGGTCGATCTGCTGTACGTGCGGCGGGACGTGGCCGAGGCAGGTGCAGCGTCGTCCGCGGCTGCCGTTGCGATCGATGGAGGCGGCGAGCGTTGATAACCTATAGGTTATGACGAGCACTGGTTCAGATGTCCCCTCGCTGCTTCGGAACGCCAGGCAGCGAGCGGGCCTCACGCAAGCCGATCTCGCTCGCCGCCTTGGAATCAGCCAGGCGGCCGTGGCAAAGCTCGAGCGACCCGGCGCCAACCCAACCGTGGACACCCTCGACAGGGCGCTGTGGGCGACCGGTCATCGCTTGACGCTCGACGCGCCAGCGCGCCGACCGGGAGTGGACGAGAGTCTCATCCGCCGGCAGCTCGAACTGTCGCCCGCCGAGCGGATCCGAGGCATCGAATCCATGTACGCGCAGATGCAGATGCTCGCCGAGGCCGGTGCACGGAGCCGTGGCGAGTCGGTCTGAATTCGCGCTCAGCCAACTACTGCGTCATCTGGCGCAGGCGGGCGTGGACTTCGTGATCGTCGGCGGGGTGGCAGTGATCGTGCAGGGCAGCCCGCGCTTCACCAAGGACCTCGACATCTGTTACGCGACCGACCAAGCGAACCTGGACAGGCTCGGAGCGGTGCTCGTCGAGCTCGGCACTCGACTGCGAGGGGTCGATGAGGATCTGCCCTTCGTGCCTGACGGGCAGACGCTCAAGCGCACCCAGATGCTCACGCTGACCACGCGCGACGGCGACATCGACCTGCTGATCGATCCCGATGGATCCCCCGGTTATGCACCCCTGAGACGCAAAGCCAGCCGGATCGAGCTCGACGGCGTCACCGTGCTTGTGGCCTCGATCGACGACATGATCGCCATGAAGCGCGCCGCCGGCAGGCCGCAGGACCTGATCGACGTCGAATCGCTGGAAATCGCGCGACGGCGCCGGCGACACCAACCACGACGGTAGCTGCCGCCTCCTGGACCATTTCGCAACGGGTCCCCCGACCGCGTCCGGGGCCGCCCGACGGGACGCGGCCATGCCATCCTTCGGGGCGCCCGTATGTCCGACTTTTTCCATTCCATGGTTAAGTGATCCGCTGCTCCAGCCGATAGCTGGGGGTGTCGATAGAGCCGCGGGCCCACCCAGATCGGGCGGCAGCGAGTGCCGACGATACCGCCGGGGCTGCTCTCCGCGAGCTGCCCGGGGCCAGGATGCTGGTCTTCGATCGGGAGCTTCGCCTGATCCTGTCCGCCGGCCAGACGCTCGAGCACGGGGCCGGAGGCGATCCGTCCGTCTGCCGCGAGGGAGCGTTCGTGGGGGACGCCTTCCCGGAGAGCTTGTGGAAGCTGATCGAGCCGCTGTGCCGCTCGGCGCTCGACGGTGAGACGCGTTCGCGGGAGATCTGGAGCGCCGATGACAGTCGCTCCCTGATGGTTGACGTGGGACCGCTGCGCCAGGACGGCCCCGCGGGTCGCACGGGCCGACCCTCCGGCATCGCCTGCGGTGTGGCCGTGATCCTCGACGTCACCGCGCGCCGAGCGGCCGACGGGGTGGCAAGACCGTCCGATGGCCACTTTGCGCAGGTCTTCGAACGCGCGCCCATCGGGACGGGGTTGATGGACCTGGACGGTCGTTGGACGCTCGTCAATCACGCGTTGTGCGACATCACGGGTTACACCAGCGAGGAGCTGATCGACCGGCGTTTCGCTGAGATCACGCATCCCGATGACGTTGATAACGACGCGGTGCAGTACGCGCAGTTGCTGGCGGGCGCCATTCCCGCGTTTCAGGTCGAGAAGCGCTACTTCAGCGCCGCCGGCGAAACCATGTCGGCGATCGTCTCGATCTCGCTCGTGCGTGACGGAGAGTCCGCACCTCTGCACTTCATCGCTCAGCTGCAGGACATCTCTGAGCGAAAGCGTCTGGAGGAGCACCTGCGCCACCTCGCCGACCACGACGCCCTCACCGGGCTTCGCAACCGCAGGCTCTTTGAGCACGACCTCGAACTGCAGGTGGCGCGCTCCCAGCGCTACGGCGAGAGGGCTGCCGTGATGGTGGTGGACCTCGACGCCTTCAAGGCGATCAACGACCTGCACGGTCACAAGGTCGGCGACGACACGCTCAAGGCCGTCGCCACGGCACTCGCCCGGCGCCTGCGGACAACTGACCTCGTGGCCCGTTTGGGGGGAGACGAGTTTGCGGTGCTGCTGCCGCACGCCGACGAGCAGAGCACGGCCCTCGTCGCGGACGGTCTCGCCCGCGTGATCGCCGCCTGCAGCATCGATCTCGGCGACACGGTGATTCATCCCTCCGGCAGCGTCGGCGTGGCCATGATCGATCAACAGACCGTGAGCGCCGAGCAGGTGTTCGTCGAGGCCGACCAAGCGATGTACGCGGCGAAGCGGGCCAGAGCCACAGCCACGCCCGCCTGACCCCGAGCCCCCGCGGATCGACACCGTGACGACGCTTCTGTAGACAGATCAAGCGCCTGTATGGTAGATTTGAAGCGTGAGCACCACCATCAGAGTGAGCGAGCCAACTCGGGATCGCTTCGCCAGATTGGCGCAGGCAACTGGCCGTCCCATGAGCCAACTGGTCGATGAGGCTGCCGATGCGCTGGAGCGACGCGTGTTCTTTGAGCAATTCTCCTACGGCTATGAGGTCCTGCGCGCTGACCGCGACGCATGGGGCGAGATCCAGGCCGAGCGCGCTGCCGAGAGCGGCGCGCTGCGTGACAGCTCATAGTGAACCCGCGGAGGGGTGAGGTATGGCTGGTCGACTTCGGCGACCCCCTTGGACGGGAGCAGTCCGGCAGCCGACCCGCAGTAGTCATCTCGTCTGACCTGTTGAACGACAGTCGCGCCGGTGTTGTGATCGTGGTCCCTATCACGACGGCCTATCGTGGCCTGCCGTCCCACATCGAGATCGACCGGGACGGCTCCGGGCTCGACGAGATCAGCTATGCAAAGTGCGAGGACGTCAAGTCCATCTCTGAGAAGCGCCTCATCGGGCGACTCGGTGCCACGAGCGACGAGGCCATCTACCAGATCGCGCGCGGACTGCGCTTCCTATTGGACCTCTGAGCACGGTAACCGCTTCAACATGTTTGACCGGTCTCGTAGGTTGGGCTCACGCTCGGCGGGGGGCGTGTCGATCAGTCAGTAGTGCAACAGATGCCCCCGCGCGTGCCGCCGGAGCCCTCGACGCTCCGGAGCGGTCGGGGACTGCATCCGTATCGATGGCTGCTCGCGCGGCGTGACGCGGGCGAGGACGGCTCGGCGTTCGCTTTCGGCATCCGCCTGTTTGCGACCGTCGCGCTCAGCTTCGCAATGATCGGCATCACGGCCTATGTCCTGCTCGAACGAGATCTCGCGCACCTGCAGGTCAGCGAATACGCCGAAAGCCAGCGGGCGGACGCGAAGGCCTTCGAACGCCAGGGCACCCGGGCAACCGGCACGGCGGACGAGATCGGCGACATCAGCCGTCTGCTCGAAGGTGTCGAACAGCGTCCCGGCACCGTGGCGGTCCTGCTGATCGACCGGCAGCACCTGGTCAGGGCGGCGGGCAACGATGCGCTGGTGGGCAGGACGGACGCCGACACTCGTGTCGATGCCGCGCTCGAGCACGGGGAGCTCATACGCCGGGCGCGTGGGTGGCAGCAGCGGTGGCAGCAGCGACTTCGAGTTCGTCGTCCCGATCAACCTTCCAAGTGGTCGCTACGCCTACGAGGTGACTTACGACCACCTCACCTACGACGCGCATCTGAGCGAACTGCGGAGGATCCTGGCGCTGATAGCGCTGCTCAGCGTGATCGGCGGCGGTGCCGTCTTCTATCTGCTCGGCGGCCGGCGGCTGATGCGCGACCATCGGACGGTTCTGCGGCGAGCGACCCGCGACGGGCTGACCGACCTCCCCAACCAGCGTGCCTTCCAGGACGAGTTCCCCCAAGCCGTCGCCTCCGCTGCGCGCTATGAAGATTCCTTCGCGCTGGCGCTGATGGACGTCGATGACTTCAAGCTCATCAACGACCGCTACGGGCATCCACACGGTGACGCGATGCTCCAGCACGTGGCGGAGGTCCTGCGCGAGGCAAGGCCCGGGGACCGCCCATACAGGGTTGGGGGCGACGAGTTCGCGTTGTCGCTGACGCACACTGACGCCGACGGCGCCCGAGCGGTCGCTCGGCGACTTGGCGAGGACCTGAAGGACGCCGGTATCGAGGCCAGCGTCGGTGTGAGCACGCTGCGGCTGGGACAACATGCCGACACGCTGCGCGCAGAGGCCGATGCCGCGCTGTATGAGGCCAAGCGCGAGGGCGGCAGCCGCGCCACGCACTTCGAGGACATCCGCGAGCGCGTGGTCGTGACCACCTCGGAGAAGAAGGAGGCCGTCGTGCGGCTGATCGAGGAGGGGCGCCTGGAGACGCTGTTTCAGCCGATCTGGAACCTCGACGCAGAGGCCCTGCTCGGCGTTGAGGCGCTGACCCGCCCCGACCCCTCCTATGGACTGTCTGGGCCAGCGGAGGCGTTCGACATCGCTGAGCAGATCGGGCGCGTGCACCAGCTCGATGTGCTGTGCGTGGAGAACGCGCTGCGGCTCGCGCCCGAGCTGCACCCGGGGGTGCTGCTGTTCCTCAACCTGTCCCCGCTGACCCTGGACCTGGACGCCGAGGCAGACGCATGGCTCGCTCCCGCGGTAGAACGCGCGGGACTGACGCCGCAGGCGGTTGTGGTAGAGGTCACCGAGCGTTTCGGGGGGCGCACCGAGAGGGTGATCAAGCGCCTGAAGCGTCTGCGTGAGCAAGGTTTCAAGATTGCCGTCGACGACGTCGGCACCGGCAACTCGGGCCTCGAGATGCTGAGCAAGATCGACGCCGAGTACGTCAAGCTCGACCGCAGCATCATCACAGCCGCCGCAACCGAGTCGAGCGCTCGGGCGGTGCTGATGGCGATGGCCACGTTCGCCCGTCAGACCGGAGCGTTCGTGATCGCCGAGGGCATCGAGGACGAGGACATACTGCGGTTCCTGCGCGCCATCAACGAAGAGCACGTCCTCGCCTCCGACACGATCATCCAGGGTGGCCAGGGCTTCGGGCTCGGCCGCCCGTCACACGAGCTCTCACCAGAGTCGCCCGCCATCCTCCATGACAGTCACCGTGGCGCCCATCCGCCTCAGTGCTCGAACACGCCCACCACGTTTGAGGCGCCCGTCGCGAACGGGTAGTCGGCCTCCGCTTCGCACACCACGCGGAACTGGTACTGAGCCGGCCCCGGGAACTTGAAGCGGTAGCTCGCGTGCAGGCGACCGCGGGCGTCCGAGCGGATCACGTCGAACTCCAGCCACGCGCCCCCTGGAGAACGCGCCTCGAGCACCAGCAGCTTGCCGCCCCTGGGGATCGGGGCGCCGAGCAGGCGGCCGGAGAAGTGGATGCTGCGGCCCACGCTCGTGGTGCGCGGCGAGACGCGCAGGACGACCCCCGCCCGCACACTCAGCGTCAGCGTCCTCGTCACCACCGGCGGCGAGTCCACGTCGTCGCTGTACTCGAAGCGCAGCGTGCGCGAGGACGTGCCCGCGGGCACCCGCATGGTGAAGGCCCCGGCGGCGTTCGTGCTCACGCTCACCACCGCCGCCGTGCTCGCCCCCGCATACGCCGGCGTCGCCAGCACGTTCACCCGGGCCGCGCCGATCGGCACGCCGCCGGCCGCCGTCAGGCGACCGACGACCGTCTCCGCGCGACCGTACGCGATCGTCAGGTGGGTGCTTCTCCTGGCCGCCCAGCTCACCGCCAGGGTCGCCTGCGGTGACGCGTTCGTGCCGTTGGGCCCACCCGGCGGCGGGGCGTTGGCGACGGTGATCGTGCGGTCGAGAACCGTCGCCGTGTTTCCCGCCGCGTCCATCACGCTCACCACCAGGTGGTGCACGCCGTTCGCCACCCGCGTGCTGTCGAAGCCCACGTCCGCGCTCACCGACGCCGGGCACGGCTGCACGTACAGGAACGCCGCCAGCCCATCGCTCGTCTGCCCCACGTTCCTGCAGCGACCGCCGTCTTCGTTCAGCACCGTGCTCTGCACCACCTGCCCATCCACGCTGAACACCGCCTCGTACACACCAGAGCCCGGGTCGCTCGCGTCGAACGCAATGTCGCTCGTCCCCGTCACCGTCGACGCGCTCGTCAGTTCGCCGCTCACGTTCGCGGCCGTCGGCGGCGCCGTCTGTTCGAGGGTGAGGTCGGCGGCGTAGAGGTAGATGACGGCGGCGTAGCCGTTGGGGTCGGCTCCACCTTCTCTGCACTTGTAGCCCGATTCGCCAGAGCAAGAAGCATTCATGTAGAGATGGCCAGCCAAACTGGGTCCCGGCACGACCAGGCGGTTTTCAGACGCCAGCGGTTGACTCATAGTTCCGAGACCTGACTGACAACTGGAGCCGCCCACACACTGGCCAAACGCGCTCGCCGGTTCGTTCAGGTTGCTCGGCCCGGAAAACCAGAACTCGTAAAAGGCGCTTATCGTTGATCCTCCGTCGGCGTCTCCCGCTCGCCACAAAGTCGCAGCGGAGATCGTCTCCCCCTTCGGTGCCGTAAAAGCCCACGTCGCGTCCGAAGAGTTAGCCGTCCGGGCAGTCTCGGCGCGCAGCCCCGCGATCAGCGCGCCACCGGGCTGCGAGCAGGTGTCTTCGGCGAGCGCCGCCGTTCCCGTCTCCGACCCGCTCCACCCATCCGCCGGAGCGATTTCGCCGGAGGGCGTGCGGCACGAGTACACGTGGTACTCGCCCGCCTGCGCGGTGGCGGCCGACGCGGGGCCAGCCAGGCCGATCGCCACGGCCACCACACACACCCGCAAGGACATCCGTTCTGCTGCTGCCATGCCAACCTCGTCTCACTGAGAGGCCCCGTCCATCGCCCCCGCCCAAATTGTTCCACCACTTGGGTCTTCGTGGCGCGACAGTCGTATCCGGCTCGGCGCTGGACCCGCCTACGCGAGCGTCAGTCGCAGCGGGAGCTCGGCCAGCCCGTAGATGCCGAGGATGCTCTCGAACACCGGCTCGCCGTCCAGCTCGACCTCCCGTATCCGCCCGGCCAGGAACGACAGCGCCTCGGTGAGCTCCAGGCGGGCGAGGTTGGCCCCCACGCAGTAGTGGACGCCGGCGCCGAACGTGAGCGTCCGGGCGTGGGGGCGCTCGACGGTGATGTCGAAGCTGTCGGGCCCACCCGCGCCCTGCTCGTCGGCCTCGAGGTCGCGGTTGCCGGTGAACGCGCACACCATCACGATGGTGTCGGCGGGGAAGGTGACGTCGCGGTAGGTGAGCTCCTCGCTGGTCATGCGGGCGGTGAACGGCGTGATGGGCTCGAAGCGCAACGCCTCCTCCACGGCGGCGTGCGCCAGCGAGGGGTCGGCCACCAGCGCCTGCCACTGCTCGGGGTGTTCGGCGAGCAGGCGCATGGCGTGGGCCAACTGGCTCTGTGTGGTGTCCACGCCGCCCGCCAGCACGTTGAACACGAGGTTGATGCACTCCACGTCGGACAGGCGCTCGACCGGGTGGTCCGGGTCCGCCTGCTCGTCTCGGTAGGTGGCGGCGACCAGCTCGGACATGAGGTCGTCGCCCGGCGCGCGCCTGCACTCGTCGAGGAGCCCTTCGGCGTACTCGTAGAAGTCCTCCACCGCGGACTCGATCTGGTCGCGCTCGCCGGCCATGCTCGCGGCGTCGAACTGGCGCTGGATCCAGTTCGACCAGTGGTGCAGCCGCGGCGCGTCCGCCAGCGGCGCGCCCATCACCTTGGCGATCACCTGCGAGGGGAACGGCTTGGCGAAGGCCCCGACGAACTCGCAGCGCACGGCCGGGCCGGCGTCGGACCCGGCTGCCTCACCCGCGGTGGCGATCGCGTCCGCCAGCAGCTCCTCGAGGAACTCGCGCATGGCCGGCCGGTAGCGCTCGACCGCCCGCGGCGACAGGGCGGGGTTGACGAGGCCGCGCAGGCGGGCGTGGTCGGGGCCGTTCACGTGCAGGATGTTGCGCCGCATCTGCTCGTACAGCGGCCCCTCGCTCACACCGAAGATCTCCGCGATCTTCATCCCCGGGAAGCTCGCGGCGCGGGTACGCAGGAAGAACTCCGCGGCCTCCCGGTCCAGCACCATGTAGCCGTACGGTCCCCGCGCGAGCCAGCCCTGGGCCCGCAGCTCGGCCATCGCCGCGTGGAAGCGCTCCCCCCGCAGCGTGGGGTCCGTGTAGTCGAACTCGCGGAGCTCCAGCTCGCTGACCAGCGCCATGGGGTGCCAGAGCGGGGATGCGTTTCCGGCTATTTCTTCGGGTGCACGGCTTGCTTGAGACCGGCCCCCGCCGAGAACTTGGGCGCCTTGGACGCCTTGATCTTGACGCGCTCGCCGGTGCGCGGGTTGACGCCCTGGCGGGCCGCCCTTTTGACGACGGAGAACTTGCCGAAGCCGGTGATGCTCACCTCGTCGCCTTTCTTCAGCGACCTCGTCACCGTGTCCACCAGCGACTCCACCGCGCGCGCCGAGTCGGCCTTGGTCAGGCCGCTGTCCGCCGCGATCGCGTCAATCAGTTGCGACTTGTTCATGTGGTGTTCCTTTCACGTAGATGCCCGTTATGCCCCTGCACGCAATGTGCCCGGCGAGCGCGCAGGGTACACCGCCAGCTTCTTTCCGGGGTTGAGCAGGCCCTTGGGGTCGAACGCGCGCTTGATCTGCTCGTGCAGCTCGAGCGCCCGCGCGTCCCACTGGGCCGCCAGGCGCCCGCGCTTGTGCCAGCCCACGCCGTGCTCTCCCGCGATCGAGCCGCCGAGCTCCACCACCAGCGCGAACAGCTCCTCGCCCACGGCGTCGGCGCGGTCCAGCTCCGCCTCCTCGTGGGGGTCGACGAGCACGGTGGCGTGCACGTTGCCCTCTCCCCCGTGGCCCCACGCGCACGAGCTCATGCCATGCGCCGCGGCGATCTGCTCGAAGCGCTCGAGGGCCTCGGCGAGGCGCTCGAGCGGGAACACCACGTCCTCGCTGACCTTCCCGCCGCGCACCGCCGTCACCGCCGGGTTGGCCCCGTCGCGCCAGCGCCACAGCGCGCGCGGGTCCGCCGGCTCGTCGATCGCCAGGGTCCCGTCCTGCCCCCGCATCAGCTCCACCAGGGCGTCCCGCTGGGCGCGGGCCTCTGCGTACGAGCCGTCCACCTCGCAGATCAGCGCGAAGCCCCCGTCGGCGGACAGCTCCGGCGGGAGCGAGCCCGGGTAGGCGCCGGCGAGCGCCCCGAGGGTGGGGCCGTCCATGAAGTCGAGCACCGACGGGCGCAGCCCATTGGCCAGCACCTCGCGCATCGCCGCGCACCCCTGCGCGCGCGTGCGCAGGAACACCACCAGCGGGAGCGCCTCCTCCGGCGCCGGCAGCAGCCGCAGCCGTACGGCGGTGAGCACGCCGAGCGTCCCCTCCGAGCCGATCAGCAGGCTCTTGAGGTCATAGCCGGCCACGTCCTTGCCCGCCCAACCGCCGAGCTGCACGAGCTCACCCGGCGCCAGCACGACCTCCATGCCGGCCACCCACGCGCCCGTCACGCCGTACTTCAACGCGTGCGGGCCGCCCGCGTTGGTGGCCACGTTGCCGCCTATCTGCGACTGCTCGGCCGCCCCGGGGTCGGGGGCGAACATGAGCCCGTTCTCGCGCGCCAGGCGCTGTACGTCGCGGGTGCTCACGCCCGCCTCGGCGAACAGCCGCCACAGACCCGGCTCGAGCTCGCGCACGCCCCGCAGGCGCTCGAGCGACAGCACCACCCCGCCCTGGACGGGCACCGCCCCGCCGGTGAGGCCGGTGCCGCCGCCGCGGGGCACGATGGGCACGTCGTGCGTGTAGCACCAGGCCACGACGGCGGCCACCTGCCGCGCGTCGCCGGGCACGAGGACGGCGTCCGCGCGCCCGTCCATCCCCCGGCGGTTGGAGCAGTCGCGGTTGTAAGCAGAGGACGCAGCGACGTCGTGGACGCGCTCGGCGCCGAGCAGGCGGCCCAGCTCGCGGACGAGCCTCACGTCGGCCATCGGCATATTGTCTCATCGCGCTCGACGCACCGCACCCGCCGCGCCGCCGACATACCCGCTTGCGCGGGATTCGGGCCTCTGCTAGACCGATCGGCGAAGCTCACATACCAATGGAGCCGACGTACGAGCGGCCCGAGCGTCGCCCGGTCGCGCTCCACGAAACAGGGGACATATCCAAATGAAGGCTATTCGACTTGTAACAGCAACCCTGGCGGCCGCATGCGCGATCGTCGGGATCGGCGCGAGCAGCGCACTCGCCGCAGCCGAAGGCCCATTCTTTAGGGGCTCGGACAACTTAACGTGCCAGCGCGTGGCCGCGGGGGACAACGGAGATTACAGCAGCAACGCGAACTGCCTCCAGGGCATCGGCTACCGAAACATGGGATACCCAAACGGCTTCGTAGGCGTCACCGCGACAGTCATCCGCATCGGTGAAGGCAAGGAGCTGCCGCTCGTGGTCCACGGCAAAGGACTCGATCTCAGAGACACTTCCGCGAAAGTCAAGGTCGAATGCAAAGAAGTCACGGTGAACTCAGAAGCCAACCTCGACGGCTCGACCGGGAAAAACGCAGGCACGGGTGAAGAGATGTTCGAATTCTCGGGCTGCAAAGGCGGCGCCAAAGAAGAATCGCTCAGCGAATGTGAACCGGAAGGCGGCAAGATCACGACCGGCGCCGCGGTCGACACACTTGGCTACTCGAACTCGACTAGGACTGGGAAACTCCTGATGCTGATCAAACCCAAGAGTGAATCGACGCTGGCATCAATCAAATTCACCGGCGCCAAATGCCTTGCAACATCTACGTCGGTGTCCGGCAGCCTGGTTGGCGAAGACTTCAATAGCAGCAAAGCTGTCGAAGTCGGAGCCAACGAAGTCGAAGCGCTGAAAGGTGAACTTCACCTCACTGAAAGCGCGAAAACGATCTGGACCGAAAAGGAAGGATCGCTGACTTCGACCAAAGCCAACCTGGAAGTGTTCTCTAGCAAAGCGACGCTCACGGGCGAAGCGACGCTCGAACTCGCCAACGGCACGTCGTGGGGCATCTTAACGTAGAGCACAGACACCTCTCACAGCGGCGGTGGCGTCCTCTGGGCGCCACCGCCGAGTAAGCCATCAGGGCCGCTAACGTCCGAGCGCTCAACGTACGCGCTTCCGACCGCAGCCGAGCGGCGCGGCTGGCGTGGCTTCGCCCGCCCGCCGGCAGGGCAGCGAGTAGCATGGCCGGCGATGGCCGTGGGTCCGAGACCACACATGCGTCAAGGCCAAACCGCGCGGGCATCCGGCGCGGCGCCGGGCTCCTCCGTGAGCGCGGATGACGACGCCTTCCGCACCCTCTCGGGCGAACCCATCCGCGAGTGCTACACCGGCGGGGACCTCTCTCCCGGCGCGGGAGCCGGCGGTCCGGACGACCCGATCGGCGAACCCGGCGTCTACCCGTTCACCCGGGGAATCCACAGGACGATGTACCGCGGGCGGCTGTGGACGATGCGCCAGTTCGCGGGGTTCGGCACGAGCGAGGAGACCAACGAGCGCTTCCGGTATCTGCTCGATCACGGCCAGACCGGCCTGTCGACGGCGTTCGACATGCCCTCGCTGATGGGCCACGACTCTGACAATCGGCGCTCGCTCGGCGAGGTGGGCCGCGAGGGCGTGGCGGTGGACACGCTGGATGACATGCAGACGCTGTTCGCGGGGATCGACGTGGGCGAGGTGTCGGTGTCGATGACCATCAACGCTCCGGCGGCCATCATGCTGGCCTTCTACGTGGCCGCGGCCGAGTCGCGGGGCGCCGGCGGATCAGATCCCACCCGCCCCGGCGGGCTCGACCCCGCCGGCTCCGAGCCGATCGCCCCCGAGCACCTGTCGGGGACGATCCAGGCGGACATCCTCAAGGAGTACATCGCCCAGAAGGAGTGGTGCTTCCCGATCGACCCGGCGATGCGCCTGTGCGGGGACATGATCGAGTGGTGCACGCGGCGCATGCCCCGCTGGCACCCGATCTCGATCTCCGGCTACCACATCCGGGAGGCGGGCTCGACCGCCCAGCAGGAGCTCGCATTCACACTCAAGGACGGCCTCACCTACGTCGAGCAGGCGGTCGCACGCGGTCTCGACGTGGACGAGTTCGCGCCGCGCCTGTCGTTCTTCTTCAACGCCCAGATCGACTTCTTCGAGGAGATCGCCAAGTACCGGGCGGCGCGGCGGATCTGGGCGAAGGAGATGCGGGAGACGTTCGGCGCGAAGGACCCCCGCTCGTGGCAGATGCGCTTTCACTCGCAGACGGCGGGCGTGTCGCTGACCGCCCAGCAGCCGCTGAACAACATCGTCCGTACCACCGTGGAGGCGCTCGCGGCGGTGCTCGGCGGCACGCAGTCGCTGCACACGAACTCATACGACGAGGCGCTGGCGCTGCCGACGGAGGAGGCGGTGACGGTGGCGCTGCGCACCCAGCAGATGCTCGCCCACGAGACCGGTGTGACGAACACGGTGGACCCACTCGGGGGTTCCTACTTCGTCGAGGCCATGACCGATCAGATGGAACTCAGTGCGTACGAATATTTTAAGAAAATAGACGAGTTGGGTGGGATGGTGACCGCGGTCAAGCTCAACTATCCCCAGCGTGAGATCGCCGACGCGGCGTTCGCCCTGCAGCAGGAGATCGACGCGGGCGAGCGGATCGTGGTGGGCGTGAACAGCAATGTGGCCGCCGACGAGGAGCCCATCCCCACGCTCCGCGTGGACCCGGCGCTCGAACGCAAGCAGGTCGATCGCCTGAACGCCGCCCGCGCGCGCCGCGACGGCGCGGCGGTGGAGCGCGCGCTGGGCGCCCTGCGCGAGGACGCCGCGCACGAGGATCGCAACCTGATGGAGCCGCTGCTCGCGTGCGCCCGCGTCCACGCCTCGGAGGGCGAGATCGTGGAGTCGCTGCAGCAGGTGTTCGGCGACTACGCGGAGACGCCCGTGTTCTGAGAGCGAGTCGGCTCGCTCCCGTGTGGTACGCCCGCCCGTGCACGAGCGCTTGCGGGAACGTGAGGGAAGGCGCTGTGACGAAACAGCCCGCGGCGTCGTAGTTAAGGTGATGGCAGCCCTGGTGTCCTCTCTCGAGCAATCCTCGCCCCCCACGGCGGACGGGCCGGCCACGCTGGACGGCGGCGCCTTCGAGGCGCTGTTCAGGGAAGCCGCGGGCGACCTCCACGGGTACCTGATCTCGCTGCTGCGCGACCGCTCCGTCGCCGAGGACATCACGGCGCTTGCGTTCGAGCGGCTGTACCGCTCGCGCTCGCGCCTGGATCGCCACCGCGGCACCCCCCGCGCGTGGCTGTTCGCGATCGCGCGCAACGCCGCCCTGGACGAGCTGCGCCGGCGGCGGCGCACCAGCTCCTACGACGCCGGCGCGGGCGACCCCGTGGACGACCGCCCGGGCGACGACGCCTTCGAGCAGGCGGAGCGGCGGGCAACCGTCGCCGAGGCCCTCGCCACGCTGCCGCTGCGCGAGCGCGAGCTGGTGCTGTTGAAGTTCCACGGCCAGCTCTCCAACGCCGAGCTCGCGCGGACCATGGGCATCAGCGAGTCCAACGCCGGCACCCGCCTTCACCGCGCGCTCACGCGCCTGCGCGAGCACTGCGCCGCAACCGAGGAGGACCAGGTCGCATGAGGATCATCCCGTTTCCATCAGAGCGGCCGCTCCCCGGCCATGAGGCCTGGAGCGCCGAGCTCGACGCGGCGCTCGCGGGCGAGCTGCGAGGCCCGAGCGCGGACGCGTGGCGCGAGCTGCGCGAGGACGTGCGCTCGCTCGCCCAGCCGATGACCCCCGCGTTCGAAGCACGCATGCGCGAGGAGCTCGAACGACGAGGCGCCGTGCACGAGCAGGGCGCAAGGACGGATGGGCGCCCCAGGCGGGCATTCCGGTTGGGCCTGGCCCACCGTCGAAGCCTGCTGCTCGGCGCGAGCGCCGCGGCCGTGGCTGCGCTCGCCGTGGCGCTCGCCATCGCCACGCCGCCAGGGTCCCACGCGCCGAGCGGGCAGCCGGAGCCCTCGTCGAGCTCCCCCTCCGGGGACAACGCGGCGAGATCGCAAAACGGGCCGGCGCTCCCCGCCGCCGTCAAGGGACAGGCTGACGAGGCGGCCCCACCTTCGGCGCCCACGGCCTCCGCCCCGAGCACCGCCCGCGCCGCCGGCGCGGCCTCCCCGTCCCCCTCCGGGGACGATGCCGGCAACGATGTGGCACCCGGACGCGTGCAGCAGCTGGCGGCGTCGATCACGCTGAGCGCAGCCCCGGAAAGCGTGCAGGCGGTGTCCGACCAGGTGGCGCAGGTGGCGGTGCGCGACGGCGGCTACGTGCAGACGTCCAACGTGCACGTCCAGCAGCAGGGCTCGAGCGCATCGTCCCCGGAGGGGGAAGCGACGCTCGCGCTGAGGCTGCCGAGCGCGCGACTGGGCGCGGCGCTGGCGGCGATCGGGCGGCTGGCACCGGTGCGCGCGCAGAGCCAGTCGCTCGAAGACATCACCAGCAGCTACGAAGCGGCGCACCAGCGGCTGAACGACGCGCTGGCCGAACGGCGGGCGCTCCTGCACGCGCTGGCGGCGGCGAGCACCGAAGGGCAGATCGACAGCCTGCGCGAACGGCTGGCCGAGGCCCGCACCGCGATCGCCCACGCGCAGGCGTCGGTCAACGCGATCTCCCAGCGCGCGAGCACAGCCGAAGTGGAAGTGGGCGTGCTCGGCGACGCGCACGCAGGCGCCACCGGGCTGAGCCTCCACACCGGGCTGCACGACGCCGAACGCGTGCTGGTGGCGGTGCTGTCCGCGCTCCTGATCGCCGCCGCGGTGCTGGTGCCGCTGGCGCTCGTGCTCGCGGCGCTCCTCGGCGGGCGCAGCGCCTGGCGGCGCGCGCAGCGCGAGCGGGCGCTCGACGCATCCTGAGATCGGGCGCGAAAGCTCGATCGGCGCCACGCGCCGCGCGCGCCGGGTCGAGCCGTTCTGCGGGTTGGCTCAGGCCGTGACGCCGCCGTCGATGGCGAGCTCGGCGCCGGTCACGTACACGCTCTCGTCGCTCGCCAGGTAGGCGATCGCGTGGGCCACCTCCTCGGGCGCACCGATGCGCCCCAGCGGGATGCCCCTGATCAGCCTGTCGATCAGCTCGGGGGTCTTCTCGCGCTGGCGGGTGTTCATGTCGGTGTCGATCTGGCCGGGGTGCAGCGAGTTCACACGCACCCCGAACTGCGCCAGCTCCCTGGCGGCGACCTTGCTCATGCCCCGCACCGCCCACTTGCTGGCGGAGTAGGCCGTGAGCATCGGCGCCCCGGTGAGGCCGGCGACGGACGAGATGTTGATGATCGAGCCGCTGCCCCGCTCGACCATCGCGGGGGCCACCGTGCGCATGCCGAGGAACACGCCCGTCGCGTTCACGTCCAGCACCCGGCGGAAGTCCGCCACCGAGGTCTCGGTGAGGGGCGCCGCGAGGAACACGCCGGCGTTGTTGACCAGCACGTCGAGGCGCCCGTGGGCCTCGAGCGCGTGCGCGAGGACCGCCTGCCAGCGCTCCTCACTGGTGACGTCGTGCTCGATCGCGTCCGCCCGCTCGTCCCCCAGCTCCCGGGCGAGCCGCCGCGCCCCCTCGAGGTCGGCGTCGCTGAGCACCAGCCGGGCGCCCTCCTGGGCCAGGCGCCGGGCCGCCGCCGCGCCGATCCCTCCGGCCGCGCCCGTGATGAGCGCGACCTTCCCCTCGAGCCGTGGCGGCGACATCCGGCGACCATATCAACCGTTGTCTTCGCGCAGTTCTGTATGACGATCGTTATACAGAAGTCGGCGTGAGGGGTGTGCCGACGGCGGTGAAGGACGCCTGCCGCGAGATCGGCCGCTTGCCCCAGGCGGCCAGGTGGGCGTAGGCGACCAGCCGCGCGAGGTAGTCCCTCGGATCCGGCCTCTCGACCCCCGCCCGCGCGAGCACCCCACGGGCGCGATCGTCGTTGAAGCGGCAGCGCACGTCGAAGTAGGGGACGAACGTCTCGGTCCCCGCCGGCAGGCCCCCGGCGTCGGCGGCGTCGCCGACGGGCGCGAAGCGCACAGGCGGGCGCCCGGAGACGGAGGAGTGCAGCGCGACCAGCTCGCCCGCGCTGAGCGCGCTCTCGCCGGCCACCAGGTTGTAGGTGCCGCGGGCGGCCTCGTCGTCGAGCAGCGCGAGCACTCCGTCGGTGACGTAGTCGATCGGCACGAAGTCCACGATCGAGTCCTCGCGCGCGGGCACCTCCTTCAGCAGCCCCCGTTCGAACGCCCGCATCGGCCAGTAAAGGACGTTGAACGCGGACGTCCAGCCGCTGGCGCTGTGCCCGACCACGATGCTCGGCCTGGCCACCGCCAGCGGCAGCTCGCCCCCCTCCCCGTCCCGGGACGATGCCGGGGACGAAGCGGCGCCGCGGAGCAGGCGCTCGGCCTCGTGCTTGGAGCGCTCATAGGTGTTGCGGAACTCCTGGCCGACGTCGAGGTCTTGCTCGCCGAACTCGCCGGCGTGGCGGCCGCTGACGTAGGCGGTGGACACGTGCACGAGCCTGCGCAGGGAGCCGCCCGAGGCGATCTCGCGCGCCAGCTCGAGCACCCGCGCGACGCCGCCGACGTTGATCTCCCGCGCGTCCTCGAGCGCCAGCTCGAAGGAGATCGACGCGGCACAGTGGATGATCCGATCGACCGAGGCGATCAGCCGCCGGCGGTCGGGGCGGGACAGGCCGAGACCGGGCTCGAGCAGATCCCCGCGCACCGCCGTCACGCGCTCGCACGCCGGCGGCGGATCGTCGTAGAGCTGCGCGAGCGTCCCCCGCAGGCGCTCGCGTGCGCCGTCCTGGTCGGACGCACGCACCAGCACCACCACCTGCTCGTCCTCCCGCTCGATCAGCCGTGCGAGCGCATCCATCCCCAGGAAGCCCGTCGCCCCCGTCAGCAGGATCGCGCCGCTCATGCCGGCGCGGCCGCCCCGGTGGCCGCGGCGGCGACCGCCGCCGGCGACGGGCAGCCCATCGCGTGGAAGCCCCCGTCCACGTGGACGATCTCGCCGGTGAGCCCGCGGGCGAGCGAGGACAGCAGGAAGCACGCGGCGTCGGCCACCGGCCCCGGGTCCTCGACGTCCCACGCCAGCGGCGCCGTCTGCGACCACACCTCCGCGAGCCGCGAGAAGCCGGGGATGCCACCCGCGGCGAGCGTCTCGATCGGCCCGGCCGAGATCAGGTTCACGCGGATCTCCCGCGGCCCCAGCTCGCGCGCGAGATAGCGGGAGACGGCCTCCAGCGCCGCCTTGGCCACGCCCATCCAGTCATACGACGGCCACGCCACGCTGGCGTCGAAGTCGAGCCCCACGATGGCCGCGCGGTCGCCCGCCTCCAAGAGCTCGAGCAGGCCCGCCACGAGCGCCTTCAACGAGAACGCGCTCGTCTGGTAGGCGGTCACGGCGCTCTCGAGGGGCGTGTCCAGGAAGCCGCCGCCGAGCGCGTCCGGCGGCGCGTAGGCGACCGCGTGCAGCAGCCCGTCGAGCGCTCCCCAGCGCTCGTCCAGGTCCGCGCGCAGGCGCTCGATGTCCTCTTCGCTGTTGACGTCCAGCTCGAGCACGTTGACCGCCGTCGGCAACTGCCCGGCCGCGCGCTCGGTCATCCGTTTCGTGCGCCCGAAGCCCGTCAGCAGCACCTCGGCGCCCAGCTCCTGGGCGCGGGCGGCGGTGGCGAACGCGATCGAATGCCGGTCGAGCACGCCCGTGACGAGGATGCGCCGTCCGTCGAGCATCACAGCGGCAGCGGGACGAACTCGTCTGGGGCCGCGCCGGCCCAGTGCGCGCCCTCCCCCCGCCACAGCACCTGGACGCTCGCGCGGCAGATCAGCGCGCCGTCCTGGTTGCGGATCTGCCAGGCGAAGTCGACGAGCCCACCCGTGTCCCCCTCCCCTGCCGGGGACGCTGCGTCGATCGGCCGCAGCGCGGTGATCTCGCCGGACACGGAGATGGTGTCGTTCAGGCGCACCGGACGCTTGAACACGACGTCGCTGACCCGGCGCAGCGCGAGCACGCGCTCGGGGTCGAGCGGGACGAGCCCGACGGCCAGCGAGAGCACGAGCATCCCGTGCGCGATGCGCTCTCCGAACGGGCTGCCGGCGGCCCACTGGGGGTCGCAGTGCTGCGGGTGCCAGTCGCCGGTGAGGGCGCTGAAGACGATCACGTCGGTGTCGCGCACGGTGCGGGCGCCCGAGTTGAATCGCTCGCCCACCGACAGTTGCTCGAACGGATCTGACCAGCGCATCGTTCCTCCTCTAGAGCGGGATGTTGCTCGCACGGGACTCCGGGCGGTGCACGCCGGCGAGCGCCTCCAGGCAGGAGGCCACGCGCGCCCGCGTGCCGTCCGGGGCGATCACCTCGTCGACGAAGCCGTCGGCGCTGGCGCCTTCCACCTGCAGGTGCTCAGAGGAGTACGCGGCGGCCAGCCGGCGCCGGTGCGCGGCCGGGTCCTCCGCGGCGGCGATCTCGCGTTGACCGAGGATCCCGACGGCCTGCTCGGCGCCCATCACGCCGACTTCGGCGCCGGGCCACGCGAACACGTAGTCGGCGCCGAGCGCCTTGGAGTTCATGGCGATGAACGCACCGCCGAACGCCTTGCGCAGGATCACGGTCACGCTCGGCACGGTCGCCTCGGCGAAGGCGTGCACGAGCTTGGCCCCGTGGCGGATGACCGCGCCCGACTCCTGGCGCGATCCAGGCAGGAAGCCCGGAGTGTCGACCAGCACGAGCAGCGGCAGCCCGAAGGAGTTGCACGCGCGCACGAAGCGGGCGGCCTTCTGCGAGGCGCTCGCGTCGAGCACGCCGCCGAGGTGCCTCGGCTGGTTGGCGACGATGCCGATGGCGCGCCCGTCGAGGCGGGCGAACGCGCACACCACGTTGCGCGCCCAGCGCGGGCTGACCTCCATCAGGCGTCCCCCGTCGACCAGGGCGCCGGCCACGTGGCGCATGTCGTACACCTTGCGCCCCTGGGCCGGGACGGCGTGGTCGGGCGCGTGCCCGGGCGCGTCCACGCTCGGCCACATCTGCGGCGCGACCCCCGCGTGCTGGGGCAGGTAGTCGAGCAGGTCGCGCGCCATCAGCGCGCCGTCCACCTCGGTGGGCGCCGTGAAGTGGCAGACGCCGTTGCGCTCGTGCACGCGCGGCCCACCGAGCGAGGCCATGTCGAGCACCTCGCCGGTGACCTCCGAGACGACCCCCGGACCGGTCAGGAACATCGACGCGCGGCCGGTCATGATCACGAAGTCGTTGAGGGCCGGTCCGTATGAGGAGCCGCCCGCCGCGGGGCCGCACACGATCGATATCTGCGGCACGAGGCCCGACAGGCGCACGTGTTCGCGGAAGATGGCGCCATAGCCCGAGAGCGCCACGAGGCCCTCCTGCATACGGGCGCCGGCCGACTCCACGAACCCGAGCACGGGCACGCGCGCGCGCGCGGCCAGACGCAGCAGCTCGATGATCGTCTGTGCGTGCGCCTCGCCCAGCGAACCCCCGGCGAACGAGGCATCCTGGGCGTAGCAGTACACCTGGCGCCCGTCCACGCGCGCGTGCGCCGCGAGCACCCCGTCGCCCGCGCGGGCGCGCTCGCCCATCCGCCGCGAGCGCACCTGTGTGCGCAGCAGTTGCAGCGAGCCGGGGTCGGCCAGCACCTCCAGGCGCTCGAGCGGCTCCAGGCGCTCGTCGGGACGCTCCAGCAGCGCGAGGCTCATGGCGCCGCCCCTCCGCGCGGGGTGGGCGTCGCTGCGCTCCTCACGCGGCCTCCAGGCACAGCACCGCGTTGTGACCGCCGAAGCCGAACGAGTTGGACAGCGCGAGCACGGGCTGGCCCTCGACCGTGGCCAGCGGCCGCGCGGAGTCCGGTACGTAGTCGAGATCGAGCTCGGCGTCGGGCTCGGACAGGCCGAGCGTGGGTGGCGCCACGCGGTCGCGCAGCGCCAGCAGCGTGGCCACCGCCTCGACTGCGCCGGCCGCCCCGAGCAGATGGCCGATCGCGGACTTGGTCGAGGAGACCGGGATGCGCCCGGCGTGCTCGCCCAGCGCGAGCTTGAGCGCGTGCGTCTCCGCGCGGTCGTTCAGCGGCGTGGAGGTGCCGTGGGCGTTGACGTAGGCGAGCTCCTCGGCGCCCACGCCGGCGTCGTCCAGCGCGGCGGCCATGGCGGCCGCCTGGCCCGCACCGTCCTCGCGCGGCGCCGTCAGGTGGTGGGCGTCAGAGCTCGCGCCGTAGCCGCGGACCGTGCCCAGCACGCGCGCGCCGCGTGCCCGCGCGCGGTCCTCGCGCTCGAGCACGAGCACGGCCGCGCCCTCACCCATCACGAAGCCGTCGCGGCGGGCGTCGAACGGGCGCGAGATGCCCGTCGGCGAGAGCGCGTCGAGCGCGCTGAAGGCTGCCCGCGCGAGTGGCGTGAGCCCTGCCTCCGAGCCGCCGGTGAGGACGGCGTCGGCTTCGCCGCACTGCAGCATCCGCAGACCGGTGCCGATCGCGTGCGCGCCCGAGGCGCACGCCGAGCTGACGGCGAACGACGGGCCGCGCAGCCCGTGGCGCATCGACAGCGCGCCAGCCCCCGCGTTGCTCATCATCAGCGGCACCGACAGCGGCGAGACGTACTCGCCGCCGCGCTCGCGCAGCGTGTCCTGGCCGTCGACGAGCGTGGCGATGCCGCCGATGCCGGTGCCGAGCACGCAGCCGATCCGCTCGGGTGCGTACGGAAGCTCGCCCGACCGGCCGGCGCCCTCCTCGCTCCAGCCGGCGTCCGCCAGCGCCTCCGCGCAGGCGGCGAGTGCGAGCTGCGTGAAGCGGTCGGCGCGACGGGCGTCCTTGGCGGACAGGAAGTCCTTGGCGTCGAAGTCCGCACAGGCGCCCTCGCCGTCCTCGATCCCGCACGCGCCCGCGCACCAGCGCTCGTGCAGCGTGCGGGCGCCCACGCCCAGCGGCGTGACCGCGCCCACTCCCGTGACGACCACCGCCTCCATCGTCAGAGGCGCGAGGCGATCAGCTCGACCGCGTCCTTCACCGTCTTGACCTCGGCGACGTCAGAGCCCTTGAGCTCCACGCCGAAGTGCTCGTGGACGATCTGCGATAGCTCCGCGAGGTCGAGCGAGTCGATGTCGAGCGCCTCGAAGGTCGCGTCGGGGGTGATGCTCTCAGCATCGGCGCCGAACGTCTCGAGCGATTCGACCACCACCGCTTCCACCTGCTCCTGTGTCACTGCCGTGCTCATGTGTGCTCCTCCTGTGTTGTGTGTTTGAGGCCTACGCGGCCAGTCCGCCGTCCACGTACAAGGTCGTGCCCGTCACGTAGCCCGCCTGCTCGGAGGCGAGGAAGCGCGCGCACGCCGCCACCTCCTCCGGGCGCCCCGCCCTGCGCGCGGGCACCGCCTCGAGCAGCTTGCCGTCGAGATCAGCGGTCATATCGGTGTCGATCAGCCCCGGTGCGATCGCGTTGACGGTGACGCTGCGACGGGCGACCTCGACGGCGATGGTCTTGGTCATGGCGATCAGCCCGGCCTTGGCGGCCGCGTAGTTGGCCTGCCCGGCGTTGGCCCGCGGCCCGACCACGGAGGCGACGTTGATCACGCGGCCGAAGCGCTCGCGGATCATCCCCCGTAGCGCATGCCTGGTAGTGCGGAAGGCGGCCGTCAGGTTGGTGTCGATCACCTGCGCCCAGTCGGCGTCGGTGAGCGAGATCGCCAGGTCGTCGTGGCGCACGCCGGCGTTGTTGACGAGCACGAGCACGCGGCCGAGCTCGCGCTCGGCGGCCTCGAACAGGCTCTCCACCTGCCCCGGCTCGGTCACGTCGGCGCGCACCGCCAGGGCCCGGCCGTCGCCGTCGTGGATGCGCCCGACGGTCTCCTGGGCGGCGTGCTCGTCCGCGCGGTAGTTGACCGCCACCGGCCAGCCGTCGGCGGACAGCGCACAGGCGATCGCCGCGCCGATGCCGCGTGAGGCGCCGGTCACGAGCGCGCACCCCTCGCGCAGGCGCGGCGAGCCCTCCGGCGCAACCAGGTCAACCCGGTCAACCCGGCTGGCGCGGCTGGCGCGGCTGGCGGCGGTGCTGGCGCGCTCCCCCTTCCCCGTACCGGGACGATGCAGGGACGATGCAGGGACGCTCATGCGCCACCCCACGTGATCACGGTCGTGCCCCACACGAGTCCCGCCCCGACGGCGCCCAGCACGACGCGCATCCCTGGCTCGAGCGCCCCGCTGCGCGCGGCCCGATCGAGGGCGATGGGCACGCTGGCGGCGCTGGTGTTGCCGAGGCCGGCGATGCAGTCGAACACGCGCTCGCGGGGCAGCTCCAGCCGCTCGGCCACGGCCGTGAGGATGCGGGAGTTGGCCTGGTGGTAGACGAACAGGTTGACGTCCGCGAGCCCCAGCCCGGCCAGCTCGAGCACTTCGAGGGTGCTCTGCGAGAACTTCTCGACCGCCATCAGGAACGTCTCGTGGCCTTCCATCTCCAGCACGCCCCGCTCGCGGGTCACGCGGATCGCGCGCTCGGCGCCCCCGTCGCTGCCGAGCACGAAGGGGCCGATCTGGCCGGCGGCGTTGGCGCTGAGCACGAGCGCGCCCGCGCCGTCGGCGAACAGCGGCGCGGTGCGCCGATCGTCGTAGTCGATGAAGCGCGTGAGGATCTCGGCCCCGATCACCAGCGCGTTGTTCGCGCGACCGGCCTCGATCCAGCCCGTGGCGAGGGCCAGCGCGGCGATCGAACCGGTGCACGCTGCGCCCACGTCGATCGCGGCAATGCTGCCCGCGCCCAGCTCCCGCGCGACGAGCGGAGCGGTGGAGGGCGTGATCTCGTCGGACGCCAGGGTGGCCACGAGGATCAGGTCGAGCTCGCCGGCATCGAGGCCGGCGTGGGCGAGCGCGAGGCGGGCGGCGCTCGTCGCGAGCTCGCTGACGCGTTGCCCGGGTGCGGCGTAGCGGCGCTCGGCGATTCCCGTGCGCCGCTCGATCCACTCGCTGGTCACGCCCAGGCGCTCGGCGATCTCGGCATTGGCGACGGTGCGCTCGGGCAGCACGGCGCCCACGCCGACGATCCCGGCGGTGCGCAACCTGGTCAACCCGGTTGGCGCGGCTGGCGCGGCCGCCGGCGCGGTGCGGGACAGGCGTTCACGGGGGAGCGCGCTGGGCGCGAGCGTGGGCGACTCAGGCGACACGGCTGGTCTCCCGATCGGCGCGCGACTCCGGACGCACACTAGCTTGCAGCCCTCCGACCGCGCCCGAGCCGGGGAAGTCGAGCACCCGCGCGTCGAGCAGGTTGCGCTTGACCAGGCGGGCGAGCACCTCACCCGGGCCGAAGTCCACGAACGTGTCCGCTCCGAGGTCGCCGAGCGCGAGCATCGTCTCGCGCCAGCGCACCGGCGTGACGATCGCGCCGGCCAGCTCGGCGCGGATGTCGCCGAAGGGCTGGGCGCTCGTGCCGGAGATCACCGGGATGGCCGGCTCGGCGAGCTCGACCTGCTCGAGGGCGGCGCGAAACGGCTCCACGGCTGCGGCCATCGCCGGGGTGTGGAAGGCGCCGGTGACGTCCAGCAGGATCGCGCGCACCCCCTGCTCGCGGGCCGCCCTGGCGGCCTCGCGCAGTTGCTCGAGGGGGCCGGCGAGCACCGCCTGGCCGGGCGCGTTGTCGTTGGCCAGCGCCAGCCCCTGCTCCGCCGCCAGGCTCCGTACGCGCTCCTCCGCGGCGCCGAGCACGGCGAGCATGCTTTCCTCGCGTCCGCGGGAGACCTCGGCCATCAGCTCGCCGCGGCGGACGGCCAGGCGCAGGCCGGCGCTCTGGTCGAGCGCCCCGCCGGCCACGAGCGCGCTCAGCTCCCCCAGCGAGTGCCCGGCGAGCGCCACCGGGCGCAGGAACGCCGGGCGCTCCTTCCAACCGGCGATGCTCGCGCAGAAGATCGCCGGTTGCGCGAACCTGGTGCTCTCGCCCGCGCGCGCGAACGGGTCCTCGCCCACGAGCGCCAGGCATTCCGCCAGCAGGCTCGGCACCACCCGCTCGACGTGGTCGCGGAGCGCGCCGGTGTGGCTGCCCTGGCCCGGGAAGAGCCCTGCGATGACACCTGTAGACACTCGCTACAGAGTTCGTCCTGGGGGGCCATCGGATACACGTAACCTCGCGCGAACCGCCCAAATGGGGGGTCCGGGCATGCACTGGTGGGGGTGCCTGGCGCGTGCCCGCGCCGTCTCGAGGGCGGCGGGCTAGCGGTGCAGGCCGAGACGCTGGGCGCGCTGGACGGCGTCGGCGCGGTTGCGCGCGCCGAGCTTGCGGTACAGCGTGCTCGTGTGCTCCTTGACGGTGTGCGGCGAGAGGAACAGCGTCGCCGCGATCTCGCGGTTGGTGGCCCCGCCGGCGATCAGGGCGAGGATTTCGCTCTCGCGGTCGGTGAGCGTGGGCGCGGGCCGGCCGGTGTCCCGGAAGACCTCCTGCCCGTCTCCCACCATGCGCACGAGCTTGGCGATCTCCGGCGCCGGCCAGTCCTTGGAGATGAAGCCCGCGGCGCCCGCCGCCCGCGCCGCCCGCGGCGAGATGCCGCCGGCTCCGGACATCAGCAGCACACGGGGAGCTGGCGCCTCGGCGCGCAGGCGCTCGCAGATCTCCGGACCGGACTCGCTGCCGAGGAACAGATCCACGAGCGCCACGTGCGGCTCGTAGCGGCGACACACGGCGAGCGCCTCGGCACCCGTGCGGGCGCTCAGACAGCGCTCCACCCAGGGCATCTGGCCGAGCATCAGCCGAAACCCCCAGTGCACGACGTCGTGATCGTCGACCACCAGCACCCGCAGGCGCTTCTCCGGCGCGTTCACCGGCCGGTGGGCACTACGAGGCGCACCTGCCAGGCCCCGGGCTCAGGCTCTCCGTACTCGAGCACCCCTTCGTGCTGGAGCGCCTCGAGCGTGGCCAGGCGCAGGCCGACTCCGCCGTGGCGGCGCTCGCGCTGCGGGACGCCGTCCTGGCGCAGGGGGACGCCGTCGTTGCGCACCTCGAGCACGAACGCACCGCCCTCGCCGGCCGCGCCGGGCGGGTTGACCGGGTTGCGCACGGCCACCTCCACGGCGCTCGCGCGGGCGTGCTTGCGCGCGTTGCGCACCGCCTCCACCAGCACCGACTGGGCGAGCGCCTCGAGCCCGGCTGGCACCTCCTCGCTGCGCCCGTCGAGCGTGATCTCGAGGTCCGGATACAGCGCACGCAGCCGCTGCAGTTCTTCGGCGAACGTCACGGAGGTCGCCCGCGCGGCGTGTCCGAGCGGGCGCTTGAGCGCGGTGCGCAGGTCGGCGAGCGCCGTCTGCACCTCCACCGCGCAACGCCGCTGGGAGTCGGCGTCGAGCAGCTCCTCGCGCGAGAGCGCGAGGGAGATCCCGAACAGCCGCTGCACGACCCCCTCGTGGATCTCGCGCGCCAGGTCGATCCGCTGCTGGAGCTGCCGGCGCTGCTCGTCAGAGGCGGTCACCTCGCGTGCGACCGAGGCCATGGCGATCGCCTTGCCGAGCGTCCACAGCAGCTGGCGCTCGTCTTCGTCCATCTCCGGAGCGCCAGGCTGGCGCTCGGAGAGCACGACACCCACATAGCGTCCGGCGGCGGCCATGGGGGTGCACACGATGCGCACGCCCGCGAGCAGCTCGCGCACGGACGGCGGCACCTTGAAGTCCTCGGCGCCGAGCACCTCGAGGACGCGATCCTCGACGAGCGCCTGGCGCGCGACGGGCACCGAGTCGACGGTCACGAACAACTCGAGGAACGGCTCCAGCTCGATCCCGTGCGCACCGACCGCGCGCACGCGTCGCCGCGCGCTGTCGTAGCGGACGAGCACCGCCCGCTTCATCGCGGTGAGGCGGCAGATGGCCTCGCACAGGCTGCTGTAGAACGCGTCCGCAGGAGAGCCCTCGCCGATCCCGGAAAGCAGATCGGACATCACCTCGAGCACCTCGATGTGGCCCGCGCGCGGTCCGGCCACGGCGACGGGCTCGGTAGGCCCGGTGCGCCCTGCGGCGATGGATTGCGACTGCGGCGAGGCGGCGCCGAACATGCCCGCAGAATCCCAGAATGCCCGCGCGCCGGTCGTGCCGTCTCGCGCGCTACCCCGGCGACGTGCTCGCGCAGCCCGCCGAGGCCCGGCGGCCGGCGCAGCGCGGCTTGCGCAGACAGGGACACGGCCTCCGGGCACGAACGGCTAACGAAACCGATCGAGCGTCGTCTTCGCAACTTCTTCGCGAAGCGACGGGTTCACGACCTAGGATGACGCCCGCCCCCCCAATGCGAAGCGTCCGGGCCAAGGGTGGTGGCATGCGCCGCCCGTGGTCGAGCGAAGAGTCCAGGATCAAGTACTTGCGCCCCCGACCCGTTCAGTGATCAGCCGCCCACACTATGAGCGCCTGCGTGGCGTCCTGACCGCGATGACGCTGCGCAGCGCGCTGCTCGCCGGCGCGCTGCTCACGATCCTTGCCACCGCGACAACCCTGGCGGTGGCCTCCGGGAGCATCGGCCCCGACCGGGCGGCGCACATCGCGTCGAGCGCGGGGCGCTGCACGCCCACGACGCTCAATCGCTCGGCGGTGCTGCCCGGCACGGGTGTGGTGGTCTCACCGCTGCCGGACTCCTACGACGCTTCGCCGCAGACGCAGATCAGCATGCTGGGCGCGCCCGCGAGCGCGATCACGGGTGTGCAGGTCGGCGGCTCGCAGAGCGGCGCACACACGGGCAGCCTGCTGGCCTACTCGCAGGGGGACGGCGCCAGCTTCGTGCCCTCCCGGGGGTTTCTGCCGGGCGAGACGGTGACCGTCCGCGGCAAGGTCAAGGTCGGCGCATCCGAGCAGCCGTTCGCCTACCACTTCGTGGTCGCGCACAGGGAGCCGGTTGACTATGCGGCGGGTGTGACGGTGCCACAGGACTACAACGAGATGCAGCACTTCCATTCGCGCCCCGAACTCGAACCCCCCGTGGTGCTCGTCACCGCCAGCTCCGCCCAGAGCGATCCCGGCGACCTGTTCGCAGCGCCCTACGGGGGGCCCGGTCCGAGCGGGCCGATGATCTTCGAAGGCTCCGGCAACCTGGTGTGGTTCCACCCGCTGCCCCACGGCACGGAAGCGACCAACCTGCAGGTGCAGCAGTACGACGGCCAGCCCGTCCTGACCTGGTGGCAGGGCCGCATCCCTCCCCAGGGCTTCGGCCAGGGCGAAGAGATCATCGACAACAGCGCCTACCAGCAGATCGGACGCGTGCACGCCGGCAACGGCGATCTGGCGGACCTGCATGAATTTCACATCACCCCCCAGGGGACCGCGCTGCTGACGGTCTTTCAGCCGGTCGCGTGCGACCTGTCATTCCTCGGGGGGCCGAGCGACGGCGCCGTAACCGACAGCCTCTTCCAGGAAATCGACCTGCGCACGGGGCTCGTGCGGCGCGAATGGGACAGCCTCGACCACGTCGGCCTGAGCGAATCGTACAGCTCGGCGAACGGCTCGAGCACGATCTGGCCGTTCGACTACTTCCACCTCAACTCGATCGACCAGCTGGCGAACGGCACCACGCTGATCTCCGCTCGCAACACCTCGACGCTGTACGAGCTGAACACGCTCACCGGCCAGATCCAGACGCGCATCGGCGGCAGGCACTCGAGCGTGAAGCTCTCCCCGGGGGCGGCCACCGCCTATCAACACGACGCCAGCGTGCTTCCCAACGGCACGATCAGCGTGTTCGACAACGGCGGCGTGCCGAAGGTCCATTCCCACTCGCGCGGGCTGGTGCTGGCCGTCGACGCCAAGACCGGCACCGACAGCGTGGTCGCCGAATACGCGCACAGCGCCCCGCCGTTGCTGTCGGGCAGTCAGGGAGACATGCAGACGCTGGGCAACGGCAACGTGTTCATCGGCTGGGGGGCCGAGCCGTACTTCTCGGAATACAGCGCCAGCGGCCAGCTCCTGTACGACGCGCACATGCACGGCTCCTACCAGTCCTACCGCAGCTACCGCTTCGAATGGACGGGTGCGCCGAGTGAACCCCCGGCGATCGCGGCCGCGAAGGTCGCGGGCAGGATGGTCGTGTACGCGAGCTGGAACGGCGACAACCGCACGACCGAATGGCGCGTCCTGGCCGGGCCGACCGCCACGCAGCTCACGCCGGTGGCGAGCGCCGCCAAGAACGGTTTCGAGACGGCGATCACGGCACCCGTGGCGGAGGGGTACGTGGCTGTGCAGGCACTCGATTCCGCGGGTGCCGTGCTCGGCACCTCGCACACGATCGCCGGCTGAGCACTGCCGGCAGCTCACAACTGCCCCCAACCGTCGCGGATAGTCCGTTTCGGCGCTCCCACAGCGCCGTTTCGGCGTATGAGTTTTTGAGACGTTCTAGGCTCTACGTCTCAATATGCGGATCAAGGTAGTGCGCATAGTTTGATAATCTCGACTTTCCCGGGAGTCGAGTGGAGGGGTAACTCTGGATGGCGGCTCGTAACGTCACAAGCAAGCCGCTCCGCAGCGCAGAGCCCTCGCCCGGCGTCAGCGAGGACGCGCCGCCGCCAGCCGGCGGCCGCGTCAACCGCTACCGGCCGCTGCCCACGGGCACCCACGGGCTGGATCCCGCGCTCGTCAAGCGCGACCAGCGCGAGCGCCTGCAGCAGGCGTTGATCGAGCTGATCGCCGACAAGGGCTACCCGGCGGTGCGCATCGTCGATCTCGCCAAGCTCGCGCACGTCTCCCAGCCGACCTTCTACAGCCTGTATACCGACAAGGAACACCTGTTCCTCAGCACCTACCGGGAGGTCGCCGCCCAGGCGGCCAAGAGCGTCCTCGGGGCCTACGACATCGAGCAGTCCCACCAGCAGCGCGTGATGCTGGCGATGCGCGCGTGGGCCGAGCTCGCGGCCGACGAGCCCGAGGCGGTGTCGCTGCTCGTGCTGGGCGCCTTCGGCGCGGGCTCCAGGGCGCTGGAGCGACGGCGCCACATCCTCGACGGGCTCGAGCGCAGCATCCACGAAAGCCGCGACGGGACGGCGAGCGGCGACCCGTCGGATCTGATCGTCAAGGCGCTCCTCGGCGGCATCCGCGAGGTCACCGCCACGCGCCTGCGCGAGGGCCGCGCGAGCGAGCTGCCGGGGCTAGCGGACGAACTGACGGCGTGGGCGAGCTGCTACCCGCGGCGGCTGCCCGCCGGCCTGGGCGCGCCGCCGGCGATCCCTCGCGGGGCCGGTGAGGAGGCGAGCGCCCCGGCGCCCTCTGAGCGCGCGCGACGCGCCGAGGGGCGGCTGCCGAGCGGGCGCAGCGCTCTGCCCCGCCGGGTGATCGTCAAAAGCCAGCGCGAGCGGATCGTTGACGCGACCGCGGCGATCGTCGCCGAGAAAGGGCTCGCGGCGCTGACCGTCCCCGAGATCGCCAGGCGCGCCAACGTCTCACATCAGACCTTCTACAGCATCTACGCGTCCAAGCACGAGGCCTTCCTGGGGGCGCTGAAGGTCGGCCTGCACCGGGCGCTGACGATCTCCGTCGAGGCCTACCAGGCCCATGGGGACGACTGGCCCCGGGCCGCCCGGGCGGGGCTCGGCGCGCTGCTCGAGTTCCTCGCTTCGGAGCCCGCCCACGCCCATCTGAGCCTGGTCGACACGTTCGCCGCCTGCCCCCAGGCGCTCGAGATCCGCAACTCCACCCTGCAGGCCTTCGCCGCCTACTTCGGCCCGGCGTACGAGCTCGCGCGCAACCGCTTCGACGCGCCCGCCATCGCCGGCGAGGCGATCGCGGGCGGCGTCTGGCAGATCCTCCACCACTACATCGAGAAGGACTGCACCGCCGAGCTTCCCGGTGCGCTGCCCCAGTTGACCTACTTCGCCCTCACGCCGTTCGTCGGGCCGACCGCGGCCAGCGCCTACGCGCTCGCGGACAGCGCGTAGGCGGCCCTGCCCTCGCGGCTGGCTCGCGTGATCCTGCCGGCGGCCAGCAGGCGCCGCACGCCACCGCGGAGCGCGGCGGCGGAGATGGCGGTCACGATCCCAAGCTCGCCCAGCGTGTGCGAGCCGTGCTCGAGCGCGGCCACGATCGCCTGCTCGACCGGCCCCAGGCGCGTTTTGCGCGGCTTGGCCACGCTCCGCTTCCGGGCCGCCCTCGAGGGCCGGCCGGCCGGCCGCGCACGGGCGGTCGGCGTGGCCTTGGCGGGCGCCGCGGGCGACTCGTGGCGCCCGGCCCCGGCCCGCTCGCGCACCGCGGGTGCCCGGGCGGGGGCACCGGGCGCGGGCTCGGGACCGGGCTCGAGCGCATCGGCGGCCCCCAGCAGCCGCTGGTACTCCGCCACCGCGGGGCGCAGCTCGGCCATCCGCTCGTCGATTTCAGCGCGGACCCGCGCCAGCACGTCAGCAGCCATCGCGCCGGGTTCTAGCAGGTATCCGCGCCGCCGCTCGACCCACTACTCGGCGACGCGCAGGTAGGCGAGCACCGCCAGCACGCGCCGGTGGTCATCGTCGCAGACGGGCAGATCGAGCTTGGCGAAGATGTTCGTGATGTGCTTCTCGACGGCACCGGGCGTCACCACCAGGCTCTCGGCGATCGCCGTGTTCGATCGTCCCTCGGCCATCAGCGCCAGCACGTCGCGCTCGCGGGTGGTGAGCCCGGACAGCGCCTCCATCGCGCCGTCGCGCGGAGTGAGCAGCTCGGCAACGACCTGGCGGTCGAGCACGGTGCCACCGGCGGCCACGCGGTGCAGGGCATCGAGGAACGCCTTGACGTCTCCCACCCGCTCCTTGAGCAGGTAGCCGATCCCGGCCGTGTCCTCGCCGATCAGCTCGCTCGCGTAGGCCGTCTCGACATACTGCGAGAGCACGAGCACGCCCAGCGCCGGCTGGCGGCGGCGCGCCTCGATCGCGGCCTGCAGGCCCTCGTCGCTGTAGCTGGGCGGCAGACGCACATCGACGATCGCGAGGTCCGGCTTGTGGCCGGCGATCGCCCGCAGCAGCCCCGGCCCGTCTTCGACCTGGGCCACCACGTCGATCTGGTTCTCACGCAGCAACGCCACCAGCCCCTCGCGCAGCAGCGCGAGGTCCTCGGCGATCACTACCCGCAAGGAAGCCTCACCGCGAGCACGGTCCCGTCGCCGTCGGGACTCTCGACGCTCAGGTTGCCGTCGAGCGCCTCGACCCGGGCGCGAAGCCCGGCGAGGCCCGCTCCCTGTGGGTCGGCTCCCCCGCAGCCGTCGTCGCCGACCACCACCGCCAGCGTTCCGTGCTCCTCGCCCAGCAGCACCCAACTGTGCTGCGCACGGGCATGCTTGGCCGTGTTGGTGAGCGCCTCGGCGATCACGAAGTACGCCGCGCTCTCGACCGCCGGGGCCAGGCAGCGATGGGTGCCGGCCTCGATCGAGGTGCCAAGGCCATAGCGGGCCGCCAGCGATTCGACCGCGGCGGTGAGGCCGCGGTCGGCGAGCAGCGGCGGCACGATGCCCCGCGCGAGGTCGCGCAGCTCGGCGATCGCGTGGTGGGCCTCGCGCTGCGCGTCGAGGATCAGGCCGCGAACCTCCGGCTGGCCCTGGACGCGCAGCTCGGCACGCCCGAGCTGGAGCGTCAGCGCGACCAGCCGAGCCTGCGCGCCGTCGTGCAGATCGCGCTCGATGCGCCGCAGCTCCGCCGCCTGGGCGTCCACCGCCTGGCGGCGCGTGCGGGTGAGCGTGTCGATCCTCGCGCGCAGGGCGCGCCGCCCGTAGGCGACGAGCACGCGGTCGTGCAGCGCGATCAGCGAGTACGCGCTGCCGGCGGTCGCCAGCCCGAGCAGCGCCCACGCCGGCCAGAAGCTGTGCGCACCCGCCAGCAGCCAGGTCAAGAGCCACGTGAACACGAGGATCACCGCCGCCACGCCGACCACGGTCCACACGCACGCCACGCGCCGGACCGCTCCCGCGGGATGCCGCCACGCCCAGCCCGCCCCGAAGTCGATCAGCACGAGCACGCCTAGGCCGAGCCACGCCCACGCCGGCCAGAAGTAGCCCTGCCCGTCGAGCGCCCAGATCGCGGCGAGCAGCACGGCGGTCAGGAACGCGAGGCGGCGTACCAGCGAGCGCGCGTACTCGCCGATCGAAAGACCCGCGGCGAGCGCCGGCATCCAGCGCCGCGGCCGCGCGGCCGCCGGTACCGGTATGTCGATCGACACTCGCGCGCGTTGAGCCATCCCCACAATCGTCTCACGGCTTCGGGTCGGCCGAGTCGTCGCGCTCATCACGGCGCCGCGCTTGCGCCGCCGTGATGTGTCCTCGGGGGTGCGGTCAGAGCGCCTTGGCTGCGAGCCTGCTGGCGCCGACCCGCTGCACGTCCCACACCAGGCCGGCGCGCTCCAGGCCCGAGATCACCAGGCCCGAGAGGTCGAGCTCGCGTGCACCCATCCCGTGGAAGGCAGAGGTGGGAAAGGCGTGATGGTTGTTGTGCCAGGCCTCGCCGAAGGACAGGGGCGCCAGCCACAGCAGGTTGCGGGAGTGGTCCTCGGTGGCGAACCGCCGGCGCCCGAAGAAGTGGCACAGCGAGTTGATGCTGTAGGTGACGTGGTGGAGCACGAGGATACGCACGACCCCGCCCCACAGCATCCCCTCCAGGCCGGCGACGACCGTGCCGCCGATCAGCACCCCCAGGCCGAACGGGATGGCCAGCCCGACGAGCGACCACAGCAGGAACGTGCGGTCCACGAAGGACACCACCGGGTCGGCGAGCAGGTCGGGGGCGAAGCGCTCGCGCGAGCCACGCTGGGTGTGGTCGAACAGCCAGCCGACGTGCGCGTGGCCGAGGCCGCGCAGCGCTCCGCGCCAGCCGCCGCCGTGATCGACGTGCGGGCTGTGCGGGTCGCCATAGCGGTCCGAGTACGCGTGGTGCTTGCGGTGGTCGGCCACCCAGGAGATCACCGGCCCCTCCACGGACATCGTGCCCAGCACGGCGAACAGGCCCCGCAATGGCGCCGAGGTCTTGAAGCTGCGATGGGTGAGCAGCCGATGGAAGCCGACGGTGACGCCGAGACCGATGGGCACGTACATGATCGTGAAGATCGCGATGTCGCGCCAGTGCAACTCGTGGTTCCACACCTGCCAGCCCGCGAGCACCAGCAGCAGCGGTGGGACGACCGTGATCAGACCCGTGATCGCCCGGTCGAGGTTCTCGAGCACGGGCTCCTGGATCTCCTCCGGCGTCGGGCCCTCATGTGGCCCGGCCGCGGCCGCACCCTCGCCGTCCCGATCATCGACGGGCTCGGGCTCGGCAAGCCTTCCGGCGGCGCTTGGCGCGGCGGCGCTCATGCACGCTCGATCCTGAGCGTTTCGTGCGCGGTTGTCGATACGGCCGGCCACCGGCCATGCGGGGGCTGCCCCCAGCCTCGAAGGTGGGGATAGCATGAGGTCTGAGCGGGAGCGTCAGGCAGAACGTACGTCGAGCACGACCTTGCCGGTCGCGCGGCGCTCGTCGAGCACCTTCAGCGCGTCCGCCGCGCGCTCCATCGGGAAGCGCTCACCGACGATCGGCGAGACGAAGCCGTCGTCCACCATGCGGTTGACCGCCGCGCCGATCTCGCGGTTCAGATCGGGCTTGCTCATCACGTACGCGCCCCATCCGGCGCCGACCACCTCGGTGTTCTTCAGCAACAGCCGGTTGACGCGCACCTCGGGGATCGACCCGCCGGTGAAGCCCACGACGACCACGCGCCCGCCCTCGCGCAGCGAGCGCAGGCTGTCGGTGAAGCGATCGCCGCCCACGGGGTCGAGCACCATGTCCACGCCGCCGCCCGAGAGCTCGAGCACCGCGTCCTTCCAGCCATCGTCGAGCAGCAGCGCGTGATCGGCGCCCGCCCGTTCGGCGACCGCCTGCTTGGCGGCGCTCGAGACGAGCGCGATCGTCTTCGCACCGAGACCCTTGGCCACCTGCAACGAGGCGGTCCCAACACCGCCGGCCGCGCCGTGGACGAGCACGGTCTCCCCCGCCTGCAGCCGTCCGCGCAGCAGCAGCGCGAAGTAGGCGGTGTGGTAGTTGAGAATCAGCGCCGCGCCCTGCGCGAAGTCCAGCTCGGGCGAGAGCGCGAAAGTGAAGAACTCGGGCGCCACGGCCGTCTCGGCGAAGCCCCCGAGCGCACAGAAGGCCGCCACCCGATCGCCGGGCGCGACCGCGGCCCCGGGCGGGGCGCTCACCACCACGCCGCCCACCTCGCTGCCCGGCACGAACGGCAGCGGCGGTTTCATCTGATACTGGCCGCGCGTCTGCAGGAGCTCCGGAAAGGACACGCCGGCGGCGTGTACCTCGACGACCACGCCTGCCCCCGGTGTGAGCATGTGCGACGGCTCGGGCTCGGGCAGCTCGACCAGCGCGAGCGCGCTGTCGGGACCGGACTCCTCGATGATCTGGATCGCCTTCATCATGGGAGTATCTCCCAAACCCCGAGCAAGGAGCCTGGCCATGGCAAACGTGCTGTGCGTGCTGTATGACGACCCGGTCGACGGCTACCCGCCGGCGTACGCGCGGGCCGACGTCCCGAAGATCGAGCGCTACCACGACGGCCAGAGCACGCCGACCCCCGAGGGTCTCGGCTTCACGCCCGGGGAGCTCGTCGGATGCGTCTCGGGCGAGCTCGGGCTGCGCGAGTTCCTCGAGGGCGCCGGGCACCGCCTGACGGTGACCTCCGACAAGGACGGCCCGGACTCGGTGTTCGAGCGCGAGCTGCCGGACGCCGAGGTGGTGATCTCACAGCCGTTCTGGCCTGCCTACCTGACCGCCGAGCGGATCGCCAAGGCGCCGAAGCTGAAGCTCGCCATCACCGCCGGCATCGGCTCAGACCACGTCGACCTGCAGGCGGCGATCGAGCACGGCCTGACGGTGGCCGAGGTGACCTACTCCAACAGCATCAGCGTGGCCGAGCACGTGGTGATGATGATCCTGGCGCTCGTGCGCAACTACATCCCCTCATACCAGTGGGTGATCGAGGGGGGCTGGAACATCGCCGACTGCGTCTCGCGCTCGTATGACCTCGAGGGCATGCAGGTGGGCACGGTAGCCGCCGGTCGCATCGGCTCGGCGGTGCTCAGGCGCCTGCAGCCGTTCGAGGTCGGCCTGCACTACACCGACCGCCACCGCCTGCCCGCGGCGCTCGAGCAGGAGCTCGGCCTGACCTTCCACGCCGACGTGGAGTCGCTGGTGGAGGTGTGCGACGTGGTGACGATCAACGCGCCGCTGCACCCCGAGACCGAGAACATGTTCGACGCGCAGCTGCTGTCGAAGATGAAGCGAGGCGCCTACCTGATCAACACCGCGCGCGGCAAGATCTGCGACCGCGACGCCGTCGCCTCGGCCTGCGCGAGCGGCCAGCTCGCGGGCTACGCGGGCGACGTGTGGTTTCCCCAGCCGCCACCCCGGGACCACCCCTGGCGCTCGATGCCCCACCACGGCATGACCCCGCACACCTCCGGGACGAGCCTGTCCGCGCAGGCGCGCTACGCGGCGGGCACGCGGGAGATCCTCGAGTGCCATCTGGAGGGGCGGCCGATCCGCGAGGAATACCTGATCGTCGACGGTGGCCAGCTCGCCGGCGCGGGCGCGCATTCCTACAGCGAGGGCAACGCCACCGGCGGCTCGGAGGAGGCGGCGCGGTTCAGCGGCGGCTGAGCCAACGCCGCCTCGCCCACCGCACCCACCACCGCCCGGCCGGCGTCACAGCTCGCCGAGCGCCGGCACATTGATGGTGATGGCCGATCCCGGGGACTTCGACGAGATGTATCGCACGGAGAGCGAGGGGGTGCTCGTGTTCTTCACCAGGCGCACGTTCGATGCGGAGATCGCGCTGGACCTGACGGCGGAGACGTTCGCGCACGCCTACATCGGCTGGCGGCGGCTGCGGGGCGGCTCGCGCGAGGAGCGCCAGGCGTGGCTGTACACGATCGCCCGCCGGCGGCTGTCGCGCTACCTGCGCCGCGGCCGCGTCGAGCGCGACGGCCTGCGGCGACTGGGCATCCAGGTTCCGCGGGCGCACGAGGACGACCTCGCGCTGATCGAGCAGCGGGCCGGGCTGGCGGAGCTGCGCGCGGCCCTGAGCGTCGAGCTGATGCGCCTCAGCGCCGAGCAGCGGCGCGCGCTTCAGCTGCGGATCGTCGAAGAGCAGCCCTACGAGGACGTCGCCCGGCATCTGGGCATCTCCCAGCCGGCGGCGCGGGCGCGGGTGTCGCGGGGACTGCGGGCGCTCGGCCACGCGCTCGAGCCAGGGCTGGCGACGGAAGGGCGGTCGTGATGGCGGAGCTGCCCGTGCTCGAGGCGCTGGGCGAGGAGTTTCGTCGCCTGCCCGAGCCACCGGGGCGGGGCGTACCCGTACCGGGGCGGATGCTGATCGCGGCGGTCCTGCTCGTGCTGCTCCTGGCGGGCGTCGCGACGGCGGCGATCCTGATCTCGCGCGGCGCGCCGCTCCCCGGCGCGCACGTGCAGGACCTGGAGTCCAACGGCGTGCCGATCCCCGCGAGCGCCCACCTGGCCGGCCTGGACGTACCCGACCCCGACCCGGCGGCGCCGCCGTGGGACATGCGCATCTCGCGGACGCGGGACGGCGAGACGTGCACCGCCGTCGGCCAGGTGCTGGGCGGGCAGTTCGGCATCGTCGGCCTCGACCACGTGTTCCGCCCGCTGCCCCTCGGCGGCGTTGACGCGTGCGGCGTGGACTCACCGGACGGCCCCATGCTGGCGGGAGCGCGCGTGTTCGTGGGCGGCCTCGGCACCGAAGCGCGCACGATCGTCAACGGCCTGGCGGGCGCAGGGGCGCGATCGGTCACCGCGTATGGACCGGAAGGCGCGCGCCCGCTGCGCCTGGGCCCGCAGGGGAGCTTCATCGCCGTATACCGCGGCTACGTGGAAGAAGTGCGCCCGCGCATCGTGGTGGTGACCCGCGACGGCCGCAGCCACTCGCTCGCGTTCGCCGCCTCCGCGGCGTTCGAAACCCCGGATCCGGGAGGCGGCTCGCCGTGGCAGGTGAGCGGAGAAGCCAACCTCGAACCCGGGGCCTATGCGGATGAGAACTGCGCCCAGGCCAGCCAGGAGCTCGGCCGCGAGGACCCCAGCCGCGTGGTCGCCTCGCTGACCCCCGAGGTGTGTGGCCGCCTCGGCAGCCAGCCGCTGTTCGTGCTGATGCGCCGGTTCGTGCCCGGCAGCGGCGAAGACACCGGCTTCCCGTGGGGGAACAACCCGGCGCGCACGCTCGTGTACGGGGCGGCCGCGCCGCGCGTGGCGGCGCTCACGCTGAGCGGTTTCGGCGGCTCGCGCGCCGTGGCCATCGACGCTCACGGCGGCGTGTTCCTGGCGGTGCTCGACGGGCACGTCGATCCCCGCGCGCTGACGCTCACGGCGCGCCTGCGCGACGGGCGGACGATCTCCTATCGCGGTTCGGCCAACCTGCTCGGCTACCGCGACAACCTCCCGCTCGCGCAGGCGCCGGTGCCCGCCTACCGCGAACCGGCGCCCGCCAGCCAGGCCGAACCTCCCCCCTTCGAGATCCCGGTGAAGAGCACCGTGCGCGAGACGCTGCACGCGCCCGACCCCGCGGGTGGGCCGGAATGGGCGCTGCGAAGCTGGCAGGGCGTCCCCAACCCGCGCGCGCGGTTCGGGGGCCATCGGCCATCGCGGTTCGTGTGCATTCAGGTGGGCGTCGTGGAGCACGGCAAGCTCGTCCAGGAGCGCCCCGGCAAAGCGCCCCTGCCGCTGAGCGCAGGCGTTGAAGGCGCCGGCATCGGCGGCTGCAACGAAGCGAGCTACGTGGCTCACCGGCCCCCGGTGGCGCAGGTGGAGAGCTTCACCGAACACCCCTTCGCCTACGAACCGAAGCCGGTCCGCACGGTCGTCGCGGGGACGCTACCCGCCGCCGCCCGCGACGCGGTGCTGCTGGGAGCCGGCAATCCACGCCCGATCCGCACGGACGCCGACCACGCGTTCCTGCTCGTGCTGCCGGGGCGCTACTGGGACGCGCCGTTGCGCGTGTCGGTCAAGGAGGGCGCCCGGACGATCGTGCCGAGCGCCGCATCGACGCTGCCGGTGCCCGTGGCGCTCGCCGTCCCGCAGGCTCGCGCCCCCGACCCGGACGGAGGCGCCCCGTGGGGCACGGCGGCCACAGCCGGGGCAACCTCCTACGGACGTATCCTCGACGGCCGGCTGGCGTACATCTCGGAAAGCGATGGGGCGGTCAACTACGGCCCCGACGGCTTCGGCAGCAACGGCGGCGACTGCTCGCTGGTGGCCGGCCGGCGCCGTTGCGGTCTGGGGGGCGCGCGACCGGTCGAATTCGACGCCCAGAGTGAGAGCGAAGAAGGCTTCCCGCGCCGGAGCACCGTGCTCACGCCGCCGCAGATCGAGCGTCGCACGCTGCCCGGGCGCACGATCATCACCGGCCGCGCCGACGCGGAAGTGGTGTCGATCACGCTGGCCACCCCGCGCGACGTGCGCACGCTGCGCCCCGCGGGACCCCGGCACGTGTTCATCGTCGTCTACGACGGGCAGTTCTTTCGCGGCGGGATCTCAGCGACGATCCTGCTCCGCGACGGCAGGACGATCACCCAGCCGGTGCTCGACGGCGCGAGCGAAGCCGAGCCCCCCGAACGGCTCTCGCTGGCGCGGCTGCTGGCGAGCGCGAGGCGACAGCTCGCGCTGGCGCGCGCCCATCCCTCCCACCGGCCCGCGGGGCCGGGCAGCCCGTTCGCCCAGCTCGAGGGAAGCATCCACGCGATCGAAGGCCGCATCGCCTACGAACACGCCCATCCGGGCATCTTGCCCCCGGCATAGCGCGCGGTTCGAGCCGCAGGCCGCCCCGATCAGCGGCGGCCTGCGAGCCCGTGTACGTCCTCTCTACGGCACCTCGTCGCTACGGCACCGACACGCCGCTCGAGGGCGGCGCCGGCTGCTGCACGGTGTACGGCGTGATCGGCGAGGTGGAATTCGGTTCGGTCACCAGCGGCCCACCGAACAGGACGATCTTGCCGTTTCGCACCTGCCCCATCTCCACGCCGGAGTAGCCGCCGTGCTGGGTCTTGGAGTAGCGGAAGGGCACGAGGCCCGGGCCGCTCAACTGCGCTCCTTTTTCGTTGACCGCGTTGACCAACCCTTCGCGCGTCAGGTTCTTGCCGGCCAGCTGGAGCGCCTGGGCCAGCGTGTAGGCGTTGGCCATGCCGTACTCGACGTTGCCGTCGAACGGCGCGCTCGGGTCATACTGGGCATGGATCTTCTTGAACAGCGCGATCCACGGGTTGGATTCGTCCGAGGAGGACGGCAGGTAGCCGTCGGTGACCGCCCCTTCGATCAGTTCCGTTCCCGCCTTGCCTTTCGAGAACGTCTTCAGCAGGCCGCCGACGGTGGTCGGATCGATGCCCACGTTGGAGACCACGAGCTGGGGTTTGTAGCCGAGCGTGAACGACGTGAGCTGCCCGAGAGCGGTGTAGATCGGCACGGTGAAGTCGACCAGCACTTCCGCTCCCGCGGCCTTGATGGCGGCGATCTGCGGCGCGACGTTGGTGGTGCCGGGCTGGTAGGGCTGGGCGGACACGATGCTGCTCCCCGGGACCTCGAACTTGATCCCGGTCAGGCCGCCGTTGCCGAAGTCGTCGTCCTGGTAGAACACGCCCACCTTCTTGCCCGGGAAGTGCTGCTTGATGTACTGGCCCAGGATCTTGCCCTCGATCGTGTAGTTGGGCTGCCAGCCGAACGTGTACGGCTGAGCGGTGCCGTTGTCCCAGCACGGGCACCCGGAGGCGACGAACATGTCGGGGACTTTCGAGCTGTTGAGGAAGCCGACGACCTTCGTGTGGGTGGGCGTGCCGAGCCCCTCGAAGATCCCGAACACGTTGTCGTTGAGCACGAGTTCGTGCACGACGGTGACGGTCTGCGAGGGGTTGTATTCGTCGTTCTTGATCGTCAGGTGGATCTTGCGCCCGTAGATCCCACCCTGGGCGTTGAGGTAGTCGAAGAACGCCTGGGACGCGGGCGCGATCTCGCTGTAGCCGGGGGCCGCCGGGCCGGTGAGCGGCTGGTGGGTGCCGAACGTGATGCTGTCGGACGTGACCCCGGGAGCGCTGCTGCTACTGCTGCTCGAGCCGCATCCGGCGATGGCCGCCGCGGCGATCACCGCGCAGGCGATCCCCACCGCCCTCGGTTTGAACCTATGTGCTCTCATGACTTCCTCCTCGTGATGCATGTGTTGGCTGGTTTCAAGTTCTCTGGGCTCGCCGGCTGGGCGCGCGGCGTAAGGGTCTCGCACATGGCTAGCCTCCGCGCGCCGGGCTTCGACGCGCGACGGCGATGATCCTGCGCAGCGCACCCTGAATGCCGCTCGGCCAGACGAGCATCGCGCCGATCAGGACGACACCGTAGATGGCGAGCGGCAGGTTGGCGGAGATCTGCGTGGACAGCGAGAACGAGTGCGCGATGTCGTTCGTCCAACCCGGCAGCAGCACGAGCACCACGGCGCCCCAGATGGCACCGAGCTGCGAGCCGAGCCCGCCGAGCACGATCGCCGTCAGCAGCGACAGCGAGAGCGCCAGCTCGAAGGCGCCGGGGGCGGCGAGTTGCAGGACGACCGTGAGCAGGCCCCCACCGAGCCCGGCGCAGGCGGCGCTCACCACGAACGCGAGCGTCTGCACCCGCCCCACGCGCAGGCCGCACAGGGACGCTGCGACCTCGTCGTCGCGCACCGCGCGCAGTGAGCGCCCGATCCCGCTGCGCACGAGGTTGTTCATCACGAACACCACCACCAGCGCCCCCACCCCGGCGATCCACGCCTCCCAGCGCTCCAGCGGGAAGCTCTGCCCCAGCCACGAGGGCACGGTCGGCGGGTTGATCACGAGCCCGTTGGCGCCCCCGAACGTGTTCGAGTACTTTTCCGCGAGCGCCGGCAGGCCGATCGCGAACGCGAGCGTGGCGCCTGCGAGATACGGCCCGCGCAGGCGCGAGGCGGCCGCGCCCACGAGCACACCCACGGCAGCGCTGACGCCGACCGCGGCCGCGAGCGCGGGCACCAGCGCCCAGTGTTCGTTGCCCACCAACAGGGCCACCGTGTACGCGCCCACCGCCATCAACGCGCCGTGGCCGAGCGAGATCTGTCCGCTCAGGCCCGTCAACATCGTCAGGCCGGCCAGCGCGGCGAAGTAGTAGGAGCCCCGCGCGAGCTCTTCGTTGTCGAACGGGCTCAGGAAGCTCGCTGAGGATGAACAGCGCCACGCCCCCGAGCACCACCAGGCCGAGCGAGCGAGCGAGCGTCGCGCTCGGCAGGCGCACGCGGGGACCGGTGCGCGCGGGCTCAGCACCGGCATGCGTGCTCATACGCGGCGCTCTTTCGTCGTCGAGAACAGACCCCCCGGGCGCACCATGAGAACGGCGATGAGCACGACGAGCGCGGCGAGGGTCACCAGCGAGGAGCCCTCGTAGCCGGATACGTAGGAGAGCACGAGGCCGAGCAGGAGCCCGCCCACGACCGCGCCGGGAGGACTGTCGAGGCCTCCGATCACGGCGGCGGTGAAGCCGAATATGAGGATCGGATCGAACTGGCTGGGCCCGACGAACACCGACGGCGCGACCAGCACGCCGGCGAGCGAGCCGACGAACGCGGCGAGCGCCCAGCCGAGCGTGAACATCCGCCCCACGCGTACGCCCAGGACGCGTGCCACCTCGGGAGCGAGAGCGGAGGCGCGCATCCGCAGGCCGAGCGCGGTGTAGCGGAACAGGGCGGCCAGGGCGAGGGCCACGCCGATCACCACGAGCACGATGAAGGTGTCGTTGGGCGAGAACAGCAGGCGCGTGCCGCCGACCTCATAGCCGCGGATGGAGAACGCGGGGGGGAACGAGCGCGGCGTGTTGCCCCAGATCATCCCCGCGATCGCTTCCAGCAGGATCAACAGGCCGAGCGCGACGATCACCGCGTTCAGCGGCGGGCCGCCCTCGACGCGGCGGATCAGCACCCGCTCGACGATCGCTCCGAGCACGAGCCCGGAGACCAGCGCCACGGCGAACCCCAGCCAGTAGGAGCCGCTGGAGCCGATCACGTCGGAGGCGATGAACGTGGTGATCATCAGCATCCCGCCCTGCGCGAAGTTGACGATCCTGGTCGCCCTCCAGATCATCACGAGGGCCAGCGCCACGGCCGCGTACACGGAGCCGGTCGAGATTCCGTTGAGCGTGAGGTCGATGAATCTCGTCATCGCTCAGAGCCCCAGGTAGGCATGGCGGAGGTCCTCGTCGGCCGCCAGCGCGCGGGCACTGTCGTCGGCGACCACGCGGCCGAGGTTGAGCACGATGCCGCGGTCGGCGATCGACAGTGCGCTGCGCGCGTTCTGCTCGACCAGCAGGACCGCCAGGCCGCGCTCGGAGGCGAGCCCGCGAATGAGCTTCATGATCTGCGCGCTGACGATCGGCGCGAGCCCCAGGGAGGGCTCGTCGAGCAGCAGCACGCGCGGCCTGGCCATCAGCGCGCGGCCGATCGAGAGCATCTGACGCTCGCCGCCCGACAGCGAGCCGGCGAACTGCGTGCGGCGCTCGCGCAGGGACGGGAACAACTCGTACATCTCCTCGAGGTCCGCTCCGTCCCCACCTCGCCACAGCCCGCCCAGGCGCAGGTTCTCCTCGGTCGTCAGCTCAGTGATCACGCCCCGTCCCTCGGGGACCTGGGCGAGTCCGCGCCTGACGAGATCCTCGACCGCCACCCCGAGAATGTCCTGACCGCCGAGGCGTACGCTCCCTGCGCTGGCCGGCTGCAGTCCGGAGATCGTCCGCAGCAGCGAGGTCTTGCCGGCGCCGTTGGCCCCGAGCACGGCCGTGATGCTGCCCTCGTGCACCGCCAGCGTGACCCCGTCGACGGCGCGCACCGGCCCGTAGTGGGTGCTCAGCCCCTCAGTCTCGAGCGCAGCCTGAGTACTCACACATCCTCCGTGCCGGCGTTCGCGGTCGGGGCCCGGTGCGCCCCCGTATCGGTGCCGATGGCGGGCACGTCGGCGCCGTCCGCGGCCGCCTCGCGGCCCAGATACGCCTCGAGCACGCGCGGGTCGCGCGCCACCGCAGCCGGCTCGTCCTGCGCGATCACGCGCCCGAAGTCGAGGACGACGACGCGATCGCACGCGGACATCACGAGATCCACGCGGTGCTCGACCAGCATCACCGACATCGAGCCCCGCAGCGCGCGGATGCGCTCGCCGAGCTCATGCACGTCGTCCGCGCCCAGGCCGCCAGCGGGCTCGTCGAGCAGCAACAGGTCGGGCTCGGCCACGAGCGCGCGAGCGAGCGCCACGCGCTTCTGCACCGGGTAGGGAAGCGTCGCGGGCATCCGCTGGGCGGCGTCCTCGCAGCCGAGCTCGCGCAGCATGCCCAGGGCGCGCTCGCGCAAAGCTCGCTCGTCGCGATCCGAACGCGGCAGGCCGAGCAGCGCGCTCGCCACGCCGGCGCGCCGGAAGCGCTGGGCCCCGGCCATCACGTTCTCGAGCACGCTCAGCCCGGCGAACAGCCCCACCCCCTGCAGCGTGCGTGCGATCCCCAGCTCGGCGAGACGGCTGGTGCGGACCTTCGTGAACGGCAGCCCCTGCCATTCCATCGACCCCGAGCTCGGCTGCACGAAGCCGCAGATCACGTTGAACAGCGTCGTCTTGCCCGCGCCGTTGGGCCCGATCACGCCGAGCACCTCGCCGGCTGCGAGCTCGATCGAGACGGCGTCGAGCGCCGTGATCCCGCCGAAGCGGACCGTCAGCTCCCGCGCGGCAAACCCGCCTCCCCGGTCAGGCTCTCCCTCTCCCATCACACTGGAAGCTATACCCCCAGGCGGGGGAGTGAGTCAGACGAAAGCCGGCGTCTCACCATGCGTGCGTCAGTCCTCAGATGCGACCGAAGCGTCGGCCACCGCCGTGTACATCCTGGTGAGGTGCTCGACGATCTCCTCTCGGGTGGCGTTGACGTCGCCGTTGATCCAGTTGACCAGGATCTCCATCGAGGCGCCGATCATCGCGCGGGACGTCAGCACCGGGTCCATCGTCAGCCGCGCGTCCTGATCGACGAGCGACAGCGCGTTGCGCATCAGGATGTCGGCCATCGCGTGGCGGTTCTCACGGCGCACCCGTTCCAGGCGCGCGCTCACGCCGACGACCTCGAGCACGATCACCCGCGCCTTGCGGAGGTCGCCGGTGAGCACCGCCCACGACGCCCTCAGTCCCTCGCGCGACTGCTCTTCGACCGTCTCCACCTCCGCGGTCGCCTCGATGATCGCGCTCGCCACGTCCGCGACGGCGCGCTGGTAGACGTGGAAGAGCAACTCCTCCCTGCTCGAGAACGACTCGTAGAAGTAGCGCGAGTTCAGCGAGGCGACAGCGCAGATCGCGCGAATGGAGCTGCCGGCGTAGCCCTTCGTGCCGAACAGCTCGAGACCGGCCGCCAGCAGCCGCTCGCGGCGCTGTTCGGTGCGCTCGTCGACGCTCAGGCCGCGGTAGCGCCGCGGCTCCGGGTCTGCGGTCGCAGCTACAGAGGACTCCACAGATGACATTCTCGCCCGCTCAACGATAGCCGCAGCCGGCCATCTGGCCGGTTGATTGAGACTCGTGCGAGGGTATGTACAAAGAGAACACGGCGTGCTACATTTTCGCCGGCCAAACAGGCATGACAGTGCTACAAACCAAGGAGAGGGGCTCGCAGTGTCAAGTTTCAGGGGATTCGCGCGGGGTGTCCTCGCGCTCGCAGCGGTGCTCGCGCTGGCGATGGTGTCGTCGGCCTCGGCAGCGCCGGTGGAAGGGCCGGCAGGTGAAGCGTTCTACACGCCGCCCAGCAGTTCGCCGACTGGCACAGCCGGCGAACTCGTCTGGTATCGCCCGGCGACAATCGACCTCAAGGTGTCGCTTCCCGCCAACAAGGCGTGGACGGTGCTCTATCAGTCGACCGCGCAACGCGGCGAACCGGACTTCGTCACTGGCACGGTGATCGTGCCGACGGCCAAGTGGAGCGGCAAGGGGTCGCGACCGGTGGTCACGATCGGCATCGGCACACAGGGGATCGCCGCCAAGTGCGCCCCCTCGAAGCAGATGATCACCGGCAGCGAGTACGCGGGCGGTGAAATCATCGAGGCCCTGAAGGCCGGCTACGCCGTTGACGTCACCGACTACCAGGGCTACACCAACGGCGCGATCCCGACCTACACGGCGGGCAAGGCCGAGGGCCAGGCGGTGCTCGACATCGTGCGCGCCGCGCGCCAGCTCCCGGGCGCGGGTCTGAGCGAAAGCGACCCGACCTACGCGTGGGGCTACTCGCAGGGCGGACAGGCCGTCGGTTGGGCCGGCGAGCTCCAGGCGAGCTACGCGCCGAACGTGAAGCTGTCCGGCATCGCGGCCGGCGGCGTGCCCGCCAACCTGGCCGAATTCGGCGCCTTCAGCGGCGCGTCCGTCGGCTCGGGGCTGGGGATCATCTCGGCCATCGGCCTGGAGGCGGCGTATCCCGAACTCAAACTCGGCACGCTGACGGTAGCCGGTGAAAAGGCGGTCGGCGAGGCCCTGAGCGAGTGCGTGACCGAACTGCTGACGACGCTCAACGGCGCGAGCTTCCAGGAATTCACCACCGAACACAAGACGCTGGAAGAACTCGAAAAATCAGAACCGACGTTCAAGAAAGTGCTCGAAGAATCATCGCTGGACAAGAAAGCGGTGCCCGCGCCCGTGTACCACTACCACGGCCTGGAAGACGAGCTCGTGCCCGTCGCCCAGGACGTGAACCTGCACTACGACTGGTGCAAACTGGGGGTCACCGACGACTTCCAGCTCTACAACGGCGAGCACCTGTTCACCGCGGGGATGGCGGCTGGGACGGCGCTCAAGTGGATCGAAGAACGAGTGGCGGGCAAGAAGGCGCCGAGCACCTGCGGTGAGCACGAAGCGGGCGACGCGCTGCCCGCGAACGCGCGTCTGACGCCGGAGGTCGGTGACCTGATCGTGAAACTCAACGAATGGTCGCTGGCAGGGAAGGTGACCGAGAAGAAGTCGGGCATCTCCGAGGAAGTCCCCTCGGGCGCGACGATCAGCTCGACCGCCAACGCGACCACGGGAGCGTTGACGGCCACGCTGAACATCCCGCCGATCAACCAGACGTTCTGGATCGGGCTGATCCCGGTGACGATCAGCGGCGGGTTGACGCCAACGGGCCCGGCGACGGGGACCTTCGGGTTCAGCGAAAACGGCAGCGAAGTGTTCGAGAGCGCGGAAGGCGCCGCCAACGAGGAAGTGAAGGGCATCAAAGTCGGGATCTACCCGGTCCCGATCGGCTGCAAGACGGTCGAACCGATCAAGCTACCGCTGAGCATCCGCGAGCCCACGAACGCGTTGTCAACGGGGAACTTCGCCTTCAAGGCTGAAGTGACCGTGCCGGAATTCGGCGGCTGCGGGCTGTACGGGCCACTGATCTCGGCCGAGACGTCGGGACCGGGGAACACGGTCGAAATGACCGCTTCGCCGCCGGCCCCGATCAACTGGTAGACGCAGGTATGCCGGGGCCGGCCACGCGCCGGTCCCGGTAAGCAGCAGCGGGGGGCCCTCCAAGGAGGGCCCCCCGTTTTCCTAGGCGCCGGCGCCGTCCGTCAGATCCTCGGCCAGGCGGGGCAGCACGAGCAGCGAGCAGCGGGCGTGGCGCTCGAGGAAGTCGGAGGTACTGCCCAGCACGAGCCGCTTGACCGGTCCGTAGCCGCGGGAACCGACGACCAGCAGGTCCACGTCCTTGCCGAACGCCGCCAGTTCCTCACCGGGAAGGCCATAGACGGCGCGGCCCTCCACGCCCGGTAGCTGGCCCACGCGCTTGTTCGCCTCGGCCAGCATCGCGTCGATCGTGTCGCCCATCGCCGGCGCCACCACACCGCTGTACGCGTAGCTCGGTATCGAGACGACTTCGAGCGCGGTGACCGTCGCCCGCGTCGGCGCCGCCACCTCCACGGCCGCCGCCAGCGCGCGCCTGCTCTCGGGAGAGTCGTTGTAGGCGACGCCGACGCGGGCCAGCGGCCCGGGGTGGGCGTTGTAGTCGCGGGCGGCGACGGCCACCGCGCACGGCGCGCCGTTCAGCGCGGCGCGCGTATCGTCGCCGAGCATCACCCGGCCGAAGGCGCTGTGGGCGCACGAGCCGACCACCAGCAGGTCGGCCCCGAGCTCCTCTGCCTGGCGGTGCAGGCCGGCGCCCGGGCTGGCGGCCACCACGCTCGCCAGCTCGGCCTCGACCTGCATATCCGCGCGCTCACGCTCGAGGAGCTGCACCGAGGAGTCGTGCTCCTCCTGGAGCAGGCCGGGGGTGACGGCGTGGAGCGGGTGCAACTCCCCGGCGCGCACGTGGGCCAGCGTCAGCCTTCCGTCCGTGGCCGTCAATTGCGCGGCGAGGGCGATTGCATCGCGTCCATAGCTGCGGCCATCCACTCCCACGAGCACGTTCTCGAACACTCACGTCTCTCCTTGGATCGTTGCCAGGGATCCTAGGGCGATCGTGGCCAGCACGGCTCCGGGGGCTCCGTCCGGCAGGCGTTGAGGCGTAGCATTGACCGCGTGGGCGACGAACCTGCCATCGGCGACGGTCGCATAAACGACGGACGATCGGAAACCCATCCCCCGCTGCCGCGCGACAAGCGCGGCTGGCAGGTATCGCCGGCACCCGACGGGCGGGGCATGCCCGAGCAGACGCCCACCGGCCGCCCGCCGCACCGCATGCGCGGCTTCTGGTTGTTCGTGCTGGGGCTGATCGCGCTCAACTGGCTGTCGGTTCTGTTCTTCCAGCCCTCGACCGGCGAACAGCGCGTGACGGTGCCGTTCAGCCCCTACTTCCTGGAACGCGTGAAGCACGATCAGGTCGAATCGATCTCGTCCAAGGGCGACACCGTTCAGGGGAAGTTCAAGGACAAGCTGCGCTATCCCGAAAGCGATGAGAAGGCCACGCCCACGAAGGAGTTCGCCACCGAGGTGCCGACATTCTGGAACGGCAGCCAGCTCTCGGCGCTGCTCCAGGAAAAGGGGGTGCGGATCAACGCCGAATCGACGAGCACGAGCCAGTCGCTGCTGGCCGAGCTGCTCCTCGGCTTCGGACCGACGCTGCTGATCGTGGGGCTGTTCGTCCTGATCGCCCGGCGCGCCGCCAAAGGCGCCGGCGGCATGGGCGCGCTCGGGAACTTCGGGCGCTCGCAGGCGCGACGCGTCGATCCCGAAAAGATCCGGGTCACCTTCAACGACGTCGCCGGGATCGACGAGGCCAAGGCCGAGCTCTCGGAGATCGTCGACTTCCTGCGCAATCCCGAGCGCTACGGGAGCCTCGGCGGGCGCATGCCCCACGGCGTGCTGCTCTCGGGCGCCCCCGGCACCGGCAAGACGCTCCTCGCCCGCGCGGTCGCGGGCGAGGCGCACGCGGCCTTCTTCTCGATCTCCGCCTCGGAGTTCATCGAGGCGATCGTCGGCGTCGGCGCGTCGCGCGTGCGCGACCTGTTCGCCAAGGCCAAGGAGGCGGCGCCGGCGATCATCTTCATCGACGAGCTCGACGCGATCGGGCGCTCGCGCCAGGGCTCGGTGTCGGTCACGGGGTCAAACGACGAGCGCGAGCAGACGCTCGACCAGATCCTGACGGAAATGGATGGGTTCGAGTCCTCCCAGGCCGTGATCGTGCTCGCCGCCACCAACCGCCCCGACGTCCTCGACTCCGCGCTGCTGCGCGCAGGGCGCTTCGACCGGCGGGTGGCCGTGCAGGCGCCCGACCGCAAGGGGCGCGCGGAAATCCTGGCGGTGCACACGCGCTCGATCCCGCTCGACGACGAGGTCGACCTGCAGGCGATCGCCTCCAGCACCCCCGGGATGGTCGGCGCCGACCTCGCCAACCTCGCCAACGAGGCCGCGCTGCTGGCCGCCCGCCGCGGGCACGAGAAGGTGAAGATGGCCGACTTCACCGACTCGCTCGAGAAGATCATGCTCGGCTCCCCGCGTGGCATCGTACTCTCGCCCGCCGATCGCGAGCGCACCGCCTACCACGAGTCCGGGCACGCGCTCGTGGGCATGCTCACGCCCGGTGCGGACCCCGTGCGCAAGGTCTCGATCATCCCGCGCGGAATGGCCCTCGGGGTGACCCTGTCGACGCCCGACTCCGACCGGGTGTCCTATACGCTCGAGGACCTGCAGGCGAAGATCAAGGTGGCGCTGGGCGGGCGCGTCGCCGAGGAGGTCGTGTACGGGGCGATCACCACGGGTGCCGAGTCCGACATCCAGCAGTTGACCGCGATCGCGCGCCAGATGGTCGGGCGCTGGGGCATGAGCGCGGCGATCGGGCCGGTGGCGGTGCTTCCCGAGGAGGGCCAGGGGATGTTCCTGCCCGGCGTCAGCGAGACCTCCCAGGAGACCCAGCGGGTGGTGGACGAGGAGGTGCGCCGGCTCGTCGAAGCCGCCCACCAGGACGTGACGCAGCTGCTCGAGGACCACCGCGATCAGCTCGAGAGCCTCGCCCACGCGCTGCTGGCGGCCGAGACGCTCGATGCGCCCGACGCCTACGCGGCCGCGGGCGTGCCGCTGGGCGAAGCGGAGCCGGCTCCCGCGCCTGCCTGAGCCGGCGGGGACAGCTAACCCGGCCCGGAGCCGGTGCCGGGCTGCCCCGGCCGAGAGTCGGCGGCGCGCGCTCGCGCGCCCGACCGGACCGCCGGCGCCAGCGGCAGCCCCATCCACACGTGCGGGATGCCCGCCTCCTCGAACTCCTCGGATTCCATGGTGAAGCCCGCGCGGCTGTAGAGCTCCGTGGCCGCGAGCTGGGCCGCGAGCCGCACCTGCGTGCACCCGTGCTCGCGTGCTCCGGCCAGCGCGAGCTCGAGCATCCGCGAGGCGATGCCGCGCCGTCGCCACTCGCGCTCGACCGCCACGCGGCCGATCTTCGCCCGCTCTCCCTCCACCAGCAGGCGCAGCGTGCCGAGCACCCGCCGGCCGTCGGCCGCCAGGGCGACGACGTGCAGCGCCTGCTCGTCGCGACCGTCGAACTCCTCCTCGCGCGGCACGCCCTGCTCGCCGTGGAACACTCGTTCGCGCAGCGCGAACGCCCCCGCCACGTCCTCAGAACCGCGCGCCCAGCCGATCGAGATCTCGCGGGCCGCCATCGTATGAGGGTATCCTCGCCCCGCAGGACGCCACCGCCGGCGCGGCCAGATCGGCCCGGCGCCAAGCGTGGTGGAGGGATTCGGAGGAGACCTCCGTTTTTGCTACGGTCGTGCGATGGCAGCGCGGTTCCTCGAGGCGGGGCCCGCGACGGGCACGATCCGAGCGGATGTGCACAGCGAGGATGTGCTGCGGGCGATGAGCGCCGTGTGGGCGATGCCCGAGGGCGAGGAATGGGCGAGCCACGCGACGCGCGTGCTGGGGCTGTTGATCGACGGCTTGCGGTTCGGGGCATGACCTCGACGAGCTCGAAGCGCACCAGCCCCACGCTGATCCTGGTCGTGCTGTCACTCGGCGGGGCGGCGTACGCGATGCTCAGCTCCTCGGTCGTGCCGGCGCTGCCGACGATCCAGCACGCGCTGCACACGACCGAGACGGGCATCGCCTGGCTGCTGACCGCCTACCTGCTGTCCGCGTCCGTCGGCACGGCGATCCTCGGCCGCCTCGGCGACATGTACGGCAAGGAGCGGCTGCTGCTGATCACGCTGTTGATCCTGTCCGCGGGCACACTGCTGGCCGCGGTTGCCAACTCGCTGGCCGTGCTGATCGTCGCCCGCTTCATCCAGGGAGCCAGCGGCGGCATCTTCCCCCTCTCCTTCGGCATCGTCCGCGACGAGTTCCCGCACGAGAAGGTCGCGGGCAGCATCGGCCTGCTGTCGGCGATCCTCGGCGTCGGCGCGGGCATCGGCATCGTGCTCTCGGGCGTGATCGTCGAGAATCTCAACTACCACTGGCTGTTCTGGCTCCCGCTCGCGGCGACGCTGCTCGCGGCGGTGGCCACCTGGCGCTTCATACCCGAGTCGCCGATCCGCATGCCCGGGCGCATCAACTGGCTCGCCGCCGCGCTCATGACGATCGGCATCTCAACCGTGCTGCTGGGGGTCAGCGAGACCACCACCTGGGGGTGGGGCTCGCCCAAGGCGCTCGGCCTGATCGCCGCCGGGCTGGCCGTCTCGGCGGCATGGGTGGCGGTGGAGGTGCGCAGCGAGACCCCGCTGGTGGACATGACGATGATGCGAATCCGCGGCGTGTGGACCACCAACCTGTCGGCCTTCCTGCTGGGCGCAGGCATGTACGCCTCGTTCATCGTCTTTCCCCAGTTCGCGCAACTGCCCACGAGCACCGGTTTCGGCTTCGGCGCCTCGGTGGTCGTCTCGGGCCTGTACCTGCTGCCCGCGACGATCGGGATGACGCTGCTGGGGATGTTCGCGGGACGCATCTCCGCGTCCTTCGGCTCGCGCGCCGCGTTGCTGGCGGGGACGGCGTTCACAACCGCGTCGTTCGCGCTGCTATGGCTCGCGCACGCGCATCCGTATCAGCTGCTGATCGCCGCCGGCCTGCTCGGCGTGGGCATCGGCCTGGCGTTCGCCGCGCTCGGCAACCTGATCGTGCAGGCCGTGCCACCCGAGCAGACCGGCGTGGCCAGCGGCATGAACACCGTCATGCGCACACTCGGCGGCGCCCTCGGCGGCCAGCTGTCGGCGACGTTCCTCGCCGCCAACGTCGCCCACGGAGAGCCGACCATCACGGGCTTCACCGACACGTTCGCGATGGCGACGGGCTTCCTGTTCGTGTGCCTGCTCGCCGGCGCGCTCGTGCCGGACACGCGCGGTCGCCCGTCGGCGCTCACCGCCCGCTCAGGCGTGCCGGGCCCCGCGCTCGAAGCCCACGCGCCTCAGGAGACGGTCGAGATCACGTCCTAGCTCTCGCCCTGCTCCTGCAGGGCGCTGATCTGCTCGTGCACGTGCCAGATCCACTGTTCGCGCAGCGCCACGATCGAGGCCGGTTCGCCCTTCGCCCACCCCCGATGGATGACCACCGCAGCGAACAGCGCCTCGATCAGCAGGTTCGGTCGATCCCTGGCAGCGAGGCTGATCACCGCGAACAGGTCCGCCGGCTGGGCCACTTCGTAGAGCCTTTCCAGTCCACCGTGACCGGCGTCCAGCGCGCCGACCAGGTCGGCCTCGGCGGTCGCCGCGCGCGCCTCGGCGAGGGCGAGGAGGGCATCCCTGCGCTCGGGCGGGAGCGCGTCGATGGCGGCGTCGCGCGCCTGCTCGGACATCGAAGCGAACTCGGATAGGAACCTCAGCAGCCAGTCTTCGTCAGCGCTCATCGCATGTGCTCCTTCGTGGCGGCGGGCCCGGGCTCGAGGCCACCCGTGCGAACCGATTGGGCAGCTTGGCATACTCGTTCCCCGTGCGGGCACTCGACGAGCAGACGATCCTCGTCACCGGCGCCACCGACGGCCTCGGGCGGGCGCTCGCCACCGAGCTTGCCGCGGCCGGCGCGACGGTGCTCCTGCACGGCCGCGACGAGACCCGGGGGCGAGAGACGCTGGCGAGCATCGAAGCGGCCACGGGGAACACGCGGCTGCGCTGGCTGCGCGCCGACCTCTCCTCGCTGGAGGAGGTACGCGGCCTCGGTGGGCGCCTCGCGGGCGAGCTCGAGCGACTCGACGTGCTCGTCAACAACGCGGGCATCGGCACGACCGACGCCGGGGATGGCCGGCGCATGGAGAGCCGCGACGGCTACGAGCTGCGCTTCGCCGTCAACTACCTCGCGGGCTATCTGCTCACGCGCATGCTGGTGGGGGTGCTCGAGCGCTCGGCGCCGGCGCGCATCGTCAACGTCAGCTCTGCCGGGCAGGCGCCGATCGACTTCGACGACGTGATGCTCGAGCACGGCTACAGCGGCGTGCAGGCGTACTGCCAGAGCAAGCTCGCGCAGATCATGTTCACGATCGACCTGGCCGCGGAGCTGGACGAGCGTGGGATCACGGCGACCTGTCTGCACCCCGCGACCTACATGCCCACCAAAATGGTGCTCGCCGGGGGCATCGAGCCGGTCAGCTCGCTGGAGGACGGGGTGCGCGCCACGCTGCGCCTGGTCGCCGATCCCGCGTTGGAGGGCGTGAGCGGCGTGTACTTCAACGGGCAGCGAGAGGCCGAGCCGCATCCGCAGGCGCGCGATCTCGAGGCGCGGCGCAGGCTGCGCGAGTTGAGTGACCGGCTGTGCGGCTACTGACCGGGGCACACGCGCACACCGACACGCCGCCCGCGTGCAGTCCGGCAAGGAGCGAAGCCGAGAACTGCGGTTCTGGCGTCGTGCCTTCTGCAGCCTTCACGAACAGCGTTCGCGCACCCGCCTGCTCGGCCGCGGCCACGATCTGCTCGGGAGTGCTCAGCGCGGGCACCTGGGTGATCCACAGAGCCGTGCCCGCGAACGGCGAGGCGTGGGACGCGCCAGCGGCCGACGCGCACGTGGCAGACAGGCCGCCAGCGAGGACGCACGCGACCGCCGTGGTGGCGAACCAGCGGTATGTGCGCTGGTGGCATCGCCTCACGACTCGCAATCGTAGTGAGCCCTGCCGAGTCGCCGCTCGCGGCCCCGTCGTATCCTGTAGCGATGGCGATTGGGTCCGCTCAGGGCGGCGCCGTACCGATTGCGCATGGCTGGAGACGCACACTGCTCGGCGTGGCAGCAGGTGCGGCGGTCGTGTTGGTCGCCGTGGTGGTCGCGGCGCTCGTGCTCTCGGGCGCAACGCTGGCCAGCGATCCCACGGCCCTCGCGCGCGTGTCGGTGCAGCCGCTGGGCGGGACGATCGAGCACATCGAAGCGTTCGGGCCCACCGGTCACAGCATCCCGATAACGGTGCACGACGGGCGCCTGACGCCGCGACAGCGGCTGACTCCCGGCGAGACCGTGTCGGTGGACGTGGCGGTCCGCCGGCCCGGGTGGATCGGCTGGGCGCTCGGCTCCGAACACACCGTGCATCTGACGCTGCGCGCCCCGCTCGCCCAGGTGACCGAACAGTGGATGACCGTGCCCACGGCCTCGCAGGTCCGCGTCAGCTTCAACGAACCGGTCAGCGAAGTCACCTACTACGGCGGTCCCCACGGCCTCACCCGCCGTACGTTCGGCACCGATCCGCAGCGGTCGATCTCGCTCGGTCGCCAGGCGGCGACCGGGGCAACGGAGATCGCGGCCGCGCCACGCCCGTGGGAGCGGGTGGGCGCGCCCACGCAGGTGAGCTGGTTCCCGCCGTCGAGCTCCCCGTGCTGGCGAGCATCCCCGCGGCCGGCGACCAGATCTCTCCCACCGCTCCCATCTACCTCACGTTCTCGAAGCCGGTCAGCGAAGTGGTGGGCGACGGACAGCCGCAGCTCTCACCCAGCACGCCGGGGAGCTGGCACGAAACGAACAGCCACACGCTCGAGTTCGTCCCCTCGGGCTTCGGGGCGCCGCTCGGCTCCAAGCTGAGCATCCGCCTGCCGAGCACGGTGGCGGTCACCGCCGGCTCGGGCGGTGGGCTGCGCAACACCAGGCAGATCGAATGGACGGTGCCGCCGGGCTCGACGCTGCGCCTGCAGCAGCTGCTCGCCGAGACCGGCTACCTGCCGGTCGTCTGGCATCCGTCGGGGCCCCCGGTGGCGCACACGCCGGGCGCGCAGGCGCAGGCCGCGGTGGACCCGCCGAGCGGCAGCTTCAGCTGGCGCTACGGGAACACGCCACACCAGTTGCAGCAGCTGTGGAGTCCCGGCGAATGGAGCGAGGTGATGAAGGGGGCGGTGATGAAGTTCGAGAACGAAAACGACATGACCGTTGACGGCGAACCCGGCCCGGCGGTGTGGCGTGCGCTGCTCTCCTACGTGCTCGCGGGCAAGCGCCTGAGCGAACCGTACAGCTACGTGTACGTGCACCGCGAAGTCCCGGAGACGATGACGCTGTGGAGCGCCGGGCGGACGGTCGAGTCATCGCCGGCCAACACTGGTATCGCCGGGGCGGAAACCGAACTGGGTACGTTCGCCGTGTTCGAGCACATCCCCGAAGGCACCATGAGCGGAACCAACCCCGACGGCTCGCACTACGAAGACCCGGGCATCAAATGGATCAGCTACTTCAACGGCGGCGACGCCCTGCACAACTTCGATCGCTCGTCGTTCGGCACGCCGCAGAGCCTCGGCTGCGTGGAGCTGCCGCTGGAAGCCGCCGCCGAGGAGTGGCCGTACACGACCATCGGCACGCTCGTCACGATCGAAACCTGAGCGCCGTGCGCCGACCGCAACACCCGGCCTCCCGCCGGGTTGTGCGCTTCATCGGACACTTGCAGCCGCACACGGTCAGATCCTGCTGGAGGGCTCTGCCAAGCACACTGGCAGTGACCATGCTCGCGCTGGTGGCGGTGCCGGCGGCGAGCGCCGGCGCCGCCCCGGTGAACTGGTCCTCACCGCACGGGATACCGCTCGGCGGGAGCCTGAGCGCGGTGTCGTGTCCCTCGGAAGGGCTGTGCGTGGCGGTGAATGGCGAAGGCGACGCGTTCAGCAGCGCGGATCCCACCTCGCCAACCCCTTCGTGGGACACCAGCGCGGTCGATGCGGGCACAGCCGGACTGAACACGGTCTCGTGCGCCCCCGCGGGACCGTGCGCGGCGGTCGACCACCTGGGCGACGTGCTCGTGAGCTCCGCACCCGGCTCGTCTCCGTGGTCGCACACGACACTCAAAGGCGCACCGGTGCTCACCGGCGTGTCCTGCCCGAGCGCCTCGCTGTGCGTGGCCGTCGATGAAGCGGGCGAGGTGTGGACGAGCACGAGCCCCGGCACGGGCTCCTGGGCGCCGACCGAATTCGGGGCAGAGCACCGCTGGACGGCGGTGTCGTGCTCGTCGCCCTCCCTGTGCGCGGCGGTGGACGCGGAAGGCGCGGTGATCTCGAGCGAAAACCCGACGGGCGGCCGTGGGGCCTGGCATGAACAGACGGTGGGCGCGGGTGGCCTGCTGGCCGTCTCGTGCGCCTCCTCGTCGCTGTGCGTGGCCGTGGGCGAAGACGGCGTGGCGCTGGCGAGCGGCGATCCCGGTGCAGCGGCGCCCTCGTGGACGATCACGCCGATCGACGGCAGTGAACGTCTCCGGGGCGTGTCGTGCACGTCCTCGGGGCTGTGCGTAGCCGTGGATGGCAGCGGCAGGGCACTCGTGAGCGGCAACGCGAGCGCGGCGGTTCCCGCGTGGAGCGCGCAGGCGGGCGTCGATTCGCAGCCGCTGGCGGGCGTCTCGTGCCTTGCGAGCGGCTTCTGCATGGCGGTCGACGCGGCCGGCGGGGCACTCACGGGGCGTGTGCCGGTGCCCGCCGTCACGACACTCCAGCCCGTGCAGGTGACGTCGGCCGCGGCCATCATCGTCGGCGTCGTGGACCCGAACGACGCGGTGCTCGGTGGGTGCACGTTCGAATACGGCGCCGGCGGGGCGGGCGCGGCATACACGCAGTCCATCCCCTGCTCCGCGGCGCCGAGCACGATCACCGGCCGCGAGGAAGTCTCGGCGCAGTTGAGCGGTCTGGCGCCCAACACGAGCTATCACTACCGGCTGAGCGCCACGAACGCGAGCGGCCAGGGAACGGGCGAAGAAGTCGTGTTCACCACGGCCGTCTCCTCGCAGATCCCGCTCGTCACCCCGCACCCGTCGGTAACGGGCACGCCGGCGGTGGGACAGCGCCTGACCTGCCATCCGGGCACCCCCGCCGTCACCGAAGCGCGACTGACGTACGCGTGGGTGCGCGACCTGATCCCGATCCCCAACACCGGCGCATCCACCTACACGGTCAAAGGCCAGGACAGCGGTCACCACCTACAGTGCCAGGTGACGGCCACGGACGGCGGCGGCAGCGTGACCGCGAAGAGCGCCTTCGTGACGATCCCGATGGGCGGCGCGCCGGCGTCGGCCGGCGAGACGAGCGTCGGCCGCGCGAGCTTCAAGGGCGGGAAGGTGAGCGTGCCGATCGCGTGCTCGCCGCACGCCAGCGGCGGCTGTCAGGTGGCGCTGCGCCTCGAGGTGGTCGAGACGCTCAGCGGCGGACGCGTGATGGCGGTTGCGGCGCGGGCGTCGCGCAGCCCGCGCGCGAGCGGCGCCTCGCTGCGGCACATGACGCTCACGCTGGCAAGCGCACGCGCGCATCTGCCCGCGGGGGCGCGTTTCACCGTGAGCGCCGCGGTGGGGAGCACGGGCAGACGCCTGCTCGCCTCCTACAGGCGCTTCACTGCGTATCTGTATGTCCGCGGGACGGTCATCGGCGTGATCCAATCGCAGCTCGCCCGCGAGCTCGTGACGATCAGCGCATCCTCTGGCCATGCAGCCGACCATGGCGCGCGCCGGCGCTAGCGCCCTGGCGCGCGCGCCGCGGGCGCTCGCCCTCGGGCTGAGCAGCCCGCGGGCGCTCGCCCTCGGGCTGCTTGCGACGCTGAGCCTCGCCCTCGCCGGCCCGCAGCCGGCGGCGGCCTCGGGGCGACCGCCGCTCGCGGCGACCCCTTACATGGGCTGGGACACGTACTTCGCGCTCGGTGGAAAGTACAGCGAGGCGACGATCCTGCAACAGGCGAGCCAGCTCATCTCGCTGGGATTGGAGCGGCGCGGCTACCGCTACGTGTGGCTCGACGTCGGCTGGTGGCACGGGACGCGCGCGGCCAACGGGGAAATCACGGTCAGCCCCAGGCAGTGGCCGCATGGCCTGGCGTGGCTGACGCGCACGCTGCACGCGGCGGGGTTTCGCGTCGGTCTGTACACCGATGCCGGGCCGGACGGCTGCGGCGGCGCGGGGCAGGGCAGCTATGGCCACTACCAGCAGGATGTGAACACGTTCGCCGCGTGGGGCTTCGACGCGGTCAAGGTCGACTTCTGCGGCGGCGCCGAACACGGGCTGAACCCGGCGAGCGCCTATGCGTCCTTCCACGAGGCGATCGAGCACAACGCGAGCCACCGGCCGATGCTGCTGTCGATCTGCAACTTCCTGCAGCCCGAACAGTACGGCGAAGGCAAGCCGCCGCTCGACGAATCGGCCTTCTCCTCGTACACGTTCGGCCCCACCGTCGGCAACAGCTGGCGCACGGACACCGACGTGGGCTTCCCCGGGAACGTGCCGTTCTCCGACGTGTTGCGCAACATCGACGCCGACGCCGCGGCGCCGCAGGCGGCTGGCCCCGGGCACTGGAACGACCCCGACTACCTGGCCCCCGACCAGGGCATGTCAGCCACCCAGTTCCGCAGCCAGTTCAGCATGTGGGCGATGCTCGCCGCGCCGCTGATGATCAGTGACAACCTGCAGCGCATCGGCCGGGCGAGCCTGGAAGCCGTGCAGAACGGCGAAGTGATCGCCATCGACCAGGATCCCGCGGGCGTCCAGGGCATGCTGCTGTCCTCCTCCGGAGACGGCGAGGTGTGGGTCAAGCCGCTGATCGGCGGCTCGCGCGCCCTCGCCCTCTTGAACCGCGGGTCCACCGCGACGCGGATCACGACGAGCGCGACCGCCGCCGGCCTGCCCGCGGCGTCGAGCTACATCCTTCGTAACGTGTGGACGCACACGACGAGCACCACGCGCGGGCGGATCAGCGCGGAGGTGCCGGGCGACGGGACCGTGCTGCTGCGCGCCTCGCCACGATAGCGTCGCCACATCACGGCTCGGAGCGGCCCATCTCCACGACCGGCGCCTCGTCGCCGCCGCCCAGTGGCAGCAACGCGGCGGGGTGCGGTCCCACGCTCGCGGCCGTCAAGGACTGGATGTCGCGCTTGGCGATCGACACGTATGTGACGAGCACGACGAACACGGCGAGCGCAATCGCGCTGACGGTGCCGTCGCCGAGCCCGAGGCCGGTGATCGGCGGTGGCTTGCTGAACCAGTCCGCGAACGAGGCGCCGAGTGGGCGGGTGATGATGTAGGCGAACCAGAAGGCCACGATCGGGTTCATCAGCGAGCGCCACCAGGCGAAGGCGGGGATCGAGATGATGGACGCGAACAGCACGACCGAGCCGAAGAAGCCGAGGCTCAGGTAGGTCGCGGTCAGATCGCCCGCCGCGGTGCCGAGGGCGAAGGTGGCGAACACGGCGGCCCAGTAGTAGCGCTCGCGCCGTCTGGTTGTGATGCTGTGAATCGAGAGCGTGCCCTCGGAGCGGTACCAGAAGAGGAACACCCCAGCGGTGAGCAGCCCGTACAGCACGGTGGTGACCGGGTAGGGGAGGCTCGTCCCGTCGTGCAATCCGTCGGCGGCCATCGTGCCGAACACGGCGACCATCATCACGGCAAACCAGTAGAACGGCGCGCGATACTCGCGTGTGCGCAGCTGCAGGCGCAGCGCGAGCCACAACCCCGAGATCCCGACGATCCCGGCGAGCGGCACGCTCACGCTGCCGAGGAAGTCGGACATCGACTCACCCATCCCGGTGGTGAGGAGCTTCAGAACCCAGAACATGACCGTGATCTCAGGCACCTTCGCGGCCAGAGGCTCGAGGGCCTCAGCGCGCGGTGAACGTTTCAGCGCCATTGCTCTCCCTTGCATTGTCCGTGACCCAGTGGGGACCGATCCCCCGGTGCGGTCCGAGGAGCGAGCGAGGCTACGTGGACTGGCTTAGGCGGCAATAAAGGCCGTGCAGGATTCGCCGGTCTGTGCGCGAACCGGAATTGGAGTCGCGGATGAACCTCATTGCACACAGTCGAGGGGTGCTCTCGAGCGCGCTTGCGGCCGCGCTGAGCGCGGTGCTGATGGGCGCGCCGGCGCCGGCGAGCGCCGCCGGCTTCGGGCAGATCAGCGGTGTCGGTGGCTGCCTGATGGAATCGGGCTCGTCCCCCAACACCGAATGCGGCGCGGGCGAGGGGCTCTTTCACCCTGAAGCCGTGGCCGTGTCGCCTGACGGCACGAATGTGTACGTGGTGGGCGGCATCACCCGCGACACGATCTCCACGAGCTTCGGCTCGCTGACGATCTTGACGCGCAACCCGGCGACCGGAGAAGTCACCGACAGCGGCTGTCTCAGCTCGGACGGGACCGACGGCCGGGACGGGGCCAGCGGACTGTGCACACCGATGCCGTCGTTGCTCGGAGCGGACGGAGTGACGGTGAGCGCGGACGGCAAGACGGTGTTCGTCACCGCACGGGACTCGGCGAGCGTGGTGGCGTTCGCGCGTGACCCGACGACGGGCGCGCTCGCGCGCCTGGGCTGCCTGCAGGCCGGGCCCCACCCCGGCTCGCCGTGCACGGCGGCGAACGTGTTCTACGGCGCCGAACACCCGCTCGCGAGCGCAAACGGCTCGGCGCTGTACGTGACTTCCGAGCAGGAAGGCACGATCTCGGCGTTCGCGCCGCCGCCGCCGCCGGCGGGTGAACAGTCCGCGGCGAGCGGATCTGGCACGTCGGGCTCCCAGTCGGGGGCATCGGGAGCGTCCGGAGCATCGGGCGGCGGGTCGGGTGCATCGGGCTCGCCGGCCGTGGGGCTCGCCTCGCTGTTCACCACGACCCCCGGACCGTTCGTCGCGAACCCATGCATCGCGGTCAACGGATACGACGGCACCTGCGCGGTGGGCGTGGCGATGAAAGGCGTGACCGAAGTCGTTCCGAGCCCGGAAGGCAATCAGCTCTACGCGGTGGCGACGGTCAGTCATGCGGTCGACGTGTTCGCGCCGGCCGGCAAGGAAGGGCTGGTGCAGACCGGCTGCCTGATGGCGGACGCGCCCGCGGGCCTGTGCGGCTCGAGCGCGCTGCTGCAGAACCCGGGGGCGCTCGCCGTCAGCCCGGACGGGCGCAACGTGTACGTGGCCGATCAGGCGGCCGGCGGTGGCCGGATCGACGTGCTCTCGCGCAACGCGAGCACCGGCCAGCTCACGGACGTCGGCTGCGTGGACTACCTGCCACAGCCGGTCAAAGCGGAACCGGGTGAAGAAGAACACGAAGAAGAACAGATGGAAAAGGAACCGCCTGACACGTGCGAGCGCGTGCCCGGCCTGGAAAGCGTGGGGACGCTCGCGATCAGCGCCGACGGTTCGGCCGTGTACGCCTTCGGGAAGAGCTCGGCCGTCAGCTTCGCCAGGAATCCCGCCACGGGCGCGCTCACCGAGACCGCGTGCGCGAGCGACTCCGACTCCCGCTGCGCCGGCCTGAACGACCTCTCGGAAGTCGAAGGCGCGGCCGTCAGCCCCGACGGGCGCGACGTGTACGTGGTGACCGGCGGCAAGCACGCCCTGATCGCGTTCGGCATCGGCGCAGCCGTCACGAGCGCGACCGCCGCGACGCGCGCCGGTGTTGCGCTGGTCGGGGTCTCCTGCCCCGCGCACCTCGCGCGTACCTGTCGCGGGCGCCTGGCGCTGACCCGCGTGCTCGACGTGCGCACGCGCGGGCGCAGGCACCAGCGCCACGCGGTGCGCGTGGTGGCCGGCAGCTCGGGCACGTTCGCGATCGGGGCGGGGCGCGAGGCCGTGGTGGCCGTGCGCCTGGCGCCCTCCGCGCAGAGGCTGTTGCATGCCCGCCGGCGCCTGCGAGTGACGGCGACCGTGTGCGCCGAGCCGCTCAGCGGCGGTTCGGGCCTCGGGCGCCGGATCGCGCTGCGCCTCGACGGCCAGTAGGTCTAGGCGTTGGTGGCGCTGGCGTGGAACGCCTCGAGCGCGTCGTCCGCCGTTTCGTAGATGTGCTCTGCGCCAATCTTCGGGGTGATTTCGAAGGTGTCGAGCTGCATCCGGACTCTCTCGTACACGACGCAGAGCGCGAGCTGGACTTTGCGCGCGTTGAGCTGGTCGGCGAGTTCGGCGAGGGTCTCGCCGCCGGTGTAGTCGATGTCGTCGATCGCGGCGCAGTCGAGGACCAGCCAGCGAGGCGGGTCGTCTACGTTGACGAGGCCGAGCATCTCCTCGGACAGCCGGGTGGCGTTTGCGTAGAAGACGCCGCCACCGAAGCGGTAGATGACGATGCCCGGCTCCGAGCGTGCGCCAGGCGTCGGCGGGATCGGGTGTATGTGCCCGTGCGCGTCGCGCGTGATGACGACGTTGACGGTCTCGTAGTGGCGGCGCACGTGCAGGACGAGTGACAGCAGCAGCGCGAGGATGATCCCCTGCTCGACGCCCACGGCGATCACCACGAGCGCCGTCAGGGCCGCGACCCAGAACTCGTCGCGGCGCAGCCGGTAGACCGATCGCATCCCCTCGAGGTCGATGAGCTTGATGCCGATGAGGAAGACGACCGACGAGAGCACGCAGTTCGGCAGGTACTGAAGCGGCTTGGTGAGGAACAGCAGCACGATCGCCACGACGAACGCTGTGGTGAGCTGCGCGACCTGCGTGTGGCTGTTGGCCTCGTCAGCCATCTCGGTCTTGGTGGGGCTGCCGTTGACCACGAAGGTGCTCGACAGCCCGGCGACGATGTTCGCCAGGCCGAGGCCGACGAGATCGTTGTTCTCCTCGAAATGCTCGGTGTACTTGACGGCATACGCGCGCGAGGTCGCGGCGCTCTGGGCGAGGATCACCAGGAACATCGACAGCGAGACCGCCGCAAGGTCACCGACGTCGCTCCACGAGACGTCCTTGGGCACCCCGATGTGCGGCAGTCCGCTGGGGACCGGGCCGAGGATCGAGATGTCGTGCGAGGAGAAGGTGAAGAGCTTGCTGAGGACGATCATGCCCACGACCGCGACCAGGCCGCCCGGGATCGCCTTGATCCAGCGCTTGAAGATGATCAGGATCGCCAGCACGGCGACCGACACGAGCGCGGTCTGCCACGCGCCGTCACCGATGTGTGAGAGCGTGAGCAGGAACTTGCGCACGTTCCCGCTGAAGGCGTGGGGTGACACGTGCTGGGCGGGCACTCCGAGCATGCCCCCGACCTGCCCGATCGCGACCTGCACGCCAACGCCGGTGAGGAACCCGATGAGCACGGTGCGCGAGAGGAAGTTGGCGAGGAACCCGAGCCGCGCGACCCGCGCGAGCAGCATCAGCCCTCCCACGAGCAGCGCGCAGACGCCAGCCAGGGCGACCCACTGCGGTGAATCGGGCGCCACCCCGCTGAGCCCGAGCGCGGAGATGCCCGCGAACATGATCGCCGCTGTCGCCGAGTCCGCGCCGACGACCAGGTGCCTGGAGGAGCCGAAGATCGCAAACGCGATGATCGGGATCAGGATCGTGTACAGGCCGGTGATCACCGGCATGCCGGCGATCTTCGTGTAGCCCATCACCTCCGGGATCGCGAGCGCCGCGAGCGTGACCCCCGCGATCATGTCCTTCGAGAGCCACGACCTGTCGTAGGGCCTGATGCCTTCGAGCAGGGCCACCCACCTGCCAAGGCCCTTTACCGCCGGCTCCTTGGCGCTCATCCTCGACCCGTCATGTCAGCTCCTCGGCACTCTTGCGGTCCCCAGTTGGGGCGAGCCTACAGAGAGCAAGCAGGCCCGACAGCCCGGACGGGTGGCAGTGGCGGCTTGGACGAGCCTGCGGTCAGACCGCGACGCGTGGGCGCGGGCTCCCCCGTGAAGCCACTGTGTTGACGTTCAGGGCGCTGCGCCTCGAGGCTCGCCGCTTCGCGCCCAGCGCGGCGGCGCCCAGGGCGCCGAGCCCGGCCAGCACATACGCATCGGCGAGCACCAGCTGCAGCCCGTCGAGGTGCAGCTCGGAGTGCAGCGGATGGTCGATGGGCACCCACCAGATCACGTGCGCGTAGGCGATGGCCGCGACAATCGCGCAGGCAGCCAGGCCCGCGATCGACCCGCGCCGGCGGGCCTCCAGCACTGACAGCGCCAGCGCGGGCACCGCGAGCGTCCAGTGGTGCGACCAGGAGACGGGCGAGACGAGCAGGCCGGTCAGCGCGCACAGCGAGAAACCGCGCGCCTCTTCACCCCGCCGTGAAGCGCCAATCGCCAGGGCGAGGCCGGCGAGGCCGACGACCGCGGCGAGCCACAGCCACAGGCCACCGACGTCCGTGGTGTGCAGCACCCGTGCGAGCGCTCCGCGCAGCGACTGGTTGGCGGCGTTCTCGATCCGTCCGACGCGGCCGGGTTCGGCGAACGCGCCGCCCCAGTATTCGCGCGAGTCGCCGGGGAGCGCCACGTAGGCGAGCGCCATCGTCGCGACAAACGTGGCCAGCGCCACCGCCGCGGCGCGCGAGCGACGCGTGAACAGCAGATACACCACGAAGATGCCGGGGGTCAGCTTGAGCGCGGCGGCGAGGCCGATGCCCACCCCCTTCGAGCGCGCGCTGTCCGCACGGCTGAGGTCCCACACGACGAGCGTGGCAATCAGGATGTCGATCTGGCCGTAGCGCAGCGTGGTCCATACGGGCTCGAGCCACAGGGCGCCAGCGGCTCCGGCGAGGGCGAGCGCAAGTCGCCGGCGCCCTTGCGACGGGCGCAGCGCCCGGACCGTGCGCGGCGGCAACGGAGAGACCGGCGAGGGCGAGCGCAGGTCGAGCCGCAGCGCGAGGGCGAGCATGAGCGGCAGCAGCACGAGACTCGCGGCGGTGAGGAGCAGCTCGAGCACCGCGTTGGCGGGCAGGGTGACACCGGCGAACAGCAGCGCGGCAAACGGCGGGTACGTGAACGCCAGCGCGCCGGGGAAACGGAGCGCATACAGATGCGCACCCTGGCGGACGGCCGCCCCTCCGCGCTCGTAGACGCGCAGGTTGACGAAACCCCAACCGTGGCCCATGTGGCTGGCGAGCAGAACGGCGATCGAGGCGGCGTAGAGCGCGCCGCAGGCCCATGGGCCCGGCCGGCGCGCGGTGACTCGCGCACGCCAGGAGATCGTTTGAGCGCGCAGCCGATGTGTGCGTCTGCCGCGCGGAGCCCCTCGCCGTCCGACGTGAGTGCCTCTACCCATGCTCCTACGAGGGTAGACGTATGCGAATGCTCTCACGGCGCCCGCCCGGAGCGCAATCGACAGCGCGGGTCGCACCCGTTTTCGCGTGTAGAGTCAGCCTGTCGGACTCAAGCCCATCGTACTTGAGTCGATAGCGTGTACATGTCTCGTGCGGTCAGACCCTCCGAAGCGCGCATCGCTCGACAACGCCGAGCGGTGCAACGTGGCGCGGCGATGCGGGGACCCGCGAAGCCTCAGGTCGCGGCCGGGTCAACCGATCTCCAGCGCGCGATCGAGCTCGCGACCCTGATCGAGTCCGCGGGCGACGCGGTCCTCGGCGTGGCGCCGAGGGGAGTCATCACCAGCTGGAGCGACGGGGCCGAGCAGCTGTTCGGATACTCCCATGCCGAGGTCATCGGCGAGCCCGTGGCGATGCTCGCCCCGCGGGATCGCCACGCCGAGGTGGCGGCCATCGGCCGAGCCATCACCGCGGGTGAACGCATCAAGCGCCTGGAGACCGAGCGCCTGACCAAGGACGGGCGTCTGCTGAGGGTGGAGGTGTCGATCTCACCCATACGCGGCGAGGACGGGGAGTTCGCGGGCGCGGTGGCGATCATGCGCGATTGCACCAAGCTCCGTGAAACGCTCGCCGAACTCCACAGCGCCAGGCTCGAGGATCTGAGACGGCTGGCGCTGGTGGGAGAGTACCGCGACGACGACACCAACCGGCACACCGAGCGTGTGGCTCGCACCGCCGCCCTGCTGGCCGGCAACCTGGGCCTGGACATCGAGACGACCGAGACGATCAAGCGCGCAGCCCCCTTGCATGACGTGGGCAAGATCGGCATCCCCGACGAGATCCTGCTCAAGCCCGACAAGCTCACAGCCGAGGAGTTCGAGCTGATCAAGACGCACACGGTGATCGGTGGACGGATCCTGTGTGAAAGCAACTTCCCGATACTCAAGGTGGCCACCGAGATCGCCTTCACCCACCACGAGCGCTGGGACGGGAACGGCTATCCAGCCGGGCTCAAGGGGGAGGAGATCCCGATCGCCGGTCGCATCGTCGCGCTCGCCGACGCCTTCGACGCGATGACGCACGCGCGCCCTTACAAGAGCGCGTTCTCGGTCGAGCATGCGGTCGCCGAGATCCAGCTCTGTAGCGGTGCCCAGTTCGACCCACGCATCGTCGAGGCGTTCATGACGCTCGACCACCACCCGCTCGTGGATGCAGCCTGAGCGGCGTCGCTCGCCGCAGGCGCAGTAGCGCCGAGACTACGCGGCGGGTGGCTGGTTGACACGCACGAGATTGCCGGACGGGTCACGCACGGCAAGGTCCCGCGTGCCCCACGGCTGATCGGTCGGTTCCTGCACGATCTCGGCGCCCGCGGCGCGCAGCTGCTCGAAGGTGGCGTCGAGGTCGTCGGTGTGGAAGTGGACGCCGTTGAGGGCGCCCTTGGCGACGAGGGCGGCAAGTGCGTCGGCGTCGGCGGGGCCGCCGTTCAGGTAGTTGGTGAGGACGATCGCGACGCCGGGCTGTGAGGGGGCGCCCACGGTGATCCAACGGAAGTCCTCGCGGGCGACGTCGTTGCGCAGTTCGAGGCCGAGCGTGTCGCGATAGAAGGTCAGTGCGGTGTCGGGGTCATCGACGATGACGAAGCAGGTGGAAAGAGTGAGGTTCATGCCTCGAACGCTAGTGGGCCAGCGCGCCGTGCGCTTCTCCGATCCTGCTCGGCCTGCTGGCCGGCTTGCCGGTCGGGCGGGTGAGATCCTTGGCGACGCAGCCCGGGACGCTCGCGAGCGCACTGTGGTCACGGGCCCGGTAGGCCGTCGGCGTCTCCCCCACCAGCTGGGTGAAGCGGGCGCTGAAGGAGCCGAGCGAGGTGCACCCGACCGCCATGCAGACCTCTGTGACCGACAGCTCGCCGCCGCGCAGCAGCGCCTTCGCCCGCTCGATTCGCCGCGTCATCAGGTAGGCGTACGGCGTCTCCCCGTAAGCCGCGCGGAACTGCCGCGAGAAGTGCGCGGTTGACATCAGCGCAGCGCGGGCGAGCGCGGCGACGTCGAGCGGGCGCGCGTACTCGCGATCCATCAGATCGCGGGCGCGGCGCAGATGCGCGAGGTTGGCGAGCTCCTCCGACGTCACGCTGCCAGCGTAGGAGGTGCCACCTCGAAACGGGCAAGAGAGCTCGTGTCGAGGTGTCCGCGAGGGCGGGGTCAGGCGCCGACGTAGGCCGCGAGGTGCTCGCCCGTGAGGGATGGGATTCGTTCCCGCCCACCCACGAGGTCGGCAGGTGTGCCCGCGAAGACGATCCGGCCGCCGTCGCGGCCGGCGCCGGGACCGAGGTCGATGATCCAGTCGGCGCGCGCCATGACCGCCTGATGGTGCTCGATGACGATCACCGACTTGCCGGAGTCGACGAGCCGGTCGAGCAGGCCGAGCAGCTGCTCGACGTCGGCGAGGTGCAGGCCGATGGTGGGCTCGTCGAGGACGTAGATGGAATCGGCCCCGCTCACCCGGGACCGTTTCTCCGCCATGTGGGTGGCCAGCTTGAGCCGCTGGCGCTCACCGCCGGAGAGCGTGGGGAGCGGCTGGCCGAGGCTGAGGTAGCCGAGCCCGACGTCGGCGAGCCGCTCGAGGATGCGGTGGGCGGCCGGCGTGGGCGCCGCGCCGGCACCGAAGAACTCCTCGGCTTCGGTCACCGGCATCGCGAGCACCTCGCTGATGTCCTTGCCGCCGAGCCTGTACTCCAGCACGTCAGCCTGGAACCGCTTCCCCTCGCACACCTCGCAGGGGGCGGCGACACCGGCCATCATCGCCAGGTCGGTGTAGATCACGCCGGCGCCGTTGCAGTTGGGACAGGCGCCCTCGGAGTTGGCGCTGAACAGCGCCGGCTTCACGCCGTTCTCCTTCGCGAACGCCTTGCGGATCGGGTCGAGCGCCCCGGAGTAGGTCGCCGGGTTGCTGCGTCGCGAGCCGCGGATCGCGTCCTGGTCGATCGACACCACACCGTCCCCGTCCCCGTCTCCGTCCGAGATCGACCCGTGCACGAGCGAGCTCTTGCCCGAGCCGGACACGCCGGTGACGACGACGAGCATCCCGAGCGGGATGTTGACGTTGACGTCGCGCAGGTTGTGCGTGCTCGCGCCGCGGATCTCCAGCGTGCCGGTGGGGGTCCGCACCGTCTCCTTGAGGACGGCCCGGTCGTCGAGGTGGCGGCCGGTGATGGTGTCGCTCCCTCGCAATCCGTTGACGGTCCCTGCGAACACCACCTCGCCGCCGGCAGTGCCGGCGCCGGGGCCGAGATCCACAACGTGGTCGGCGATCGCGATCGCCTCCGGCTTGTGCTCGACGACGAGCACGGTGTTGCCCTTGTCGCGCAGCGCCAGCAGCAGGTCGTTCATCCGCTCGATGTCGTGCGGGTGCAGGCCGATGGTCGGCTCGTCGAACACGTAGGTGACATCGGTGAGTGAGGACCCGAGATGGCGGACCATCTTGACGCGCTGCGCCTCGCCGCCCGAGAGCGTTCCCGACGGCCGGTCGAGCGAGAGGTAGCCCAGCCCGATGTCCACGAACGAGTCGAGGGTCGCCCCGAGCGCTTGGAGGAGCGGCGCGACCGACGGGTCGTCGAGCTCGCCTACCCACGTGGCGAGGTCGCTGATCTGCATCGCGCAGGCATCGGCGATGTTGGTCCCCTTGATCTTCGACGACCGGGCCTCCGCGCTGAGCCGGGTTCCGTGGCAGTCGGGACAGGTGGTGAAGGTGACCGCCCGCTCGACGAAGGCGCGGACGTGCGGCTGCAGCGAGTTGACGTCCTTGGAGAGCATCGACTTCTGGATCCGCGGGACCAGGCCCTCATAGGTCAGGTTGACGCCGTTGACCTTGATCCTGGTCGGCTCCTTGTAGAGGAGGTCGCCGAGCTCCTTCCTGGTGAACTTCTTGATGGGCTTGTCCGGGTCGAAGAAGCCACAGCCAGTGAAGATCCGGCCGTACCAGCCGTCCATGCTGTAGCCGGGGATCGTGAGCGCGCCCTCGAGGAGCGACTTGCTGTCGTCGTACAGGCTGAGTGAGGTCGATGTCGTTCACCGAGCCCCGGCCCTCGCAGCGCGGGCACATGCCGCCGAGGATGCTGAAGCTTCGCCGCTCTTTCGTCGTGCGGCCAGCGCGTTCGATCGTGACCGCCCCGGCGCCCGAGATCGAGCCGACATTGAAGGAGAACGCCTGGGGCGAGCCGATGTGCGGCTTGCCGAGCCGGCTGAAGAGGATGCGCAGCATCGCGCCCGAGTCGGTGGCGGTGCCGACCGTGGAGCGAGCGTCGGCACCCATCCGCTCCTGGTCCACGATGATCGCGGTCGTCAGCCCATCGAGTACGTCGACCTCGGGCCGCGCGAGCGTCGGCATGAAGCCCTGGACGAAGGCGCTGTAGGTCTCGTTGATCAGCCGCTGCGACTCCGCGGCGATGGTGGCGAACACCAGCGAGCTCTTGCCCGAGCCGGAAACGCCGGTGAACGCCGTCAGCCGGCGCTTCGGGATCTCGACACTGATGTCCTTGAGGTTGTTGACGCGAGCGCCGTGTACGCGGATCAGATGGTGGCTGTCCGCGGCCTGAGGCGCAGGCGACTGCGTGTCCGTCCTCGTGGCCGTGCTCATCGGGTCTCCATCTGTTCAGGCGGGACCGCGTTCGCGGTCTCCGTCGGCCTCGCCCGGCTCGATCCAGCGGCCGTCGCGCATCAGCTCGCGCGAGCGGGGGTCGGCACTCACCGGTCCTGGAGCAGCCAGAGGGCGTTGCCTGTCATGCGGTCACTCTAGCTGCGGCTCGGCGACCGGCGCTTCTCGATTCCTGATCGATTTGGTCATCTGTTGGCCATGCACGACGGCCTCCCCCGTCGCCACCACGACCTTCGACAGCTCTCCCCAAGCGTGGCGCCGATCGGAGCGCAGGATGGCTAGAACATCGTTTGGCGCAGGTACTCACCAGGCGCGCCACAGCCGCCTGATGCGCCAGCCCACACTCGCCACACAACCAACCCCGAGGGAGGAAGTCATGCAGATCACCAAGAGCTCCATGGACACCGCGAACGGGCCGAGCGACTGGTTCACCGGCGCGGTCTACATCGACGCGGCCGCCGCGCCCTCCGAGCAGTCGCGCCTATCGGCAAGCAGCGTCCACTTCACCCCCGGTGCCCGGACGGCGTGGCACACCCATCCCAACGGCCAGACCATCTACGTCACCGAGGGGATCGGCCTCTGTCAGCGTCGCGGCGGCCCGATCGAGGTCATCCGTCCAGGCGACCGTGTGTTCTTCGAGCCCGGCGAGGACCACTGGCACGGCGCCGCCCCCAACCGCTTCATGACCCATCTGGCGATGGTCGAGGTCGATGACGACGGCAACCCCGCGAGCTGGGGCGAACACGTCACCGACGACGAATACGGCGCCGCCGCTCCTGCAGGGTAGCCACGGCGGCTAGATCTCCGCGATGAACTGGTCGATGTGCTCCGCCAGGACCAGTGGCTGGTCTTCGGGGATGTAGGTGTAGGAGTCCGTGACCGGGATCAGCTTGGCGTTGGGCAGGAGCTCGGCGAGTGCTTCGGCATGGCGGTAGGGGAAGACTCGGTCTTCGGTGGCCCAGGCGATCAGGGTGGGGCGCTCGAAGCGGGCGAGCGCGGCGTCCGCTTGGATCGTGTAGCGGCGGCGGATCGCTCGCAGTACCTTGGCGGTGTCGCGACGCACGCCTCTGTTGGTAAGCCCCGGTGTGAGAAAGCTGTCATACGCGTGCCTGTCGAGCGGCTGCTTGGTGAGCCAGCCGAAGGCGATGGGCAGCCGGCGGATGGAGGTGAAGCGCATCGACTGCACGAGGGGCCACAGGGCCCCCGGCACGTGAGCGAGGACTTGGAGGTAGCGGTAGATCGGGGGCAGGAAGTTCTCGAAGCACTCACAGGGCGTGAGCACGAGAGCGCTGACTCGCTCGGGGTGGCGCGTGGCGAGCAGCTTGGCGATGGCGCCGCCGGTGTCGTTGCCCACGATCACCGCTTCGCTGAGGTCCAGCGTGTCGAGCAGCTCGGGGATGAGATCGGCGATCCCGGTGGGTGAGAGATCGGCGTCGGAGCGCATGGAGATGGTGTGCGCCCCGAGCGGCAGGTCGGGGACGATCGCGCGGACCGGCTGCGTGAGCGCGGGCACGACACGCCGCCAGAATCCGCTCGCCAGCACCAGCCCCGCGAGGAACACGACGGGGACGCCGCTGCCGTGGTCGCGATAACGCAGCGACCCCGACGAGAGCGAGGCCGTGCGCAGCGGTCCGAGCGCTCGCTCGAATGAGTCGGGGTCCGCCACGTCGCTCATGCCCGCCCGCGCCAACGCATCATCCGGGTGTTGTTCGGTAGGTGCCTTCTCTGAACAGTGCGTTGCTCGCCGCGTTCCAGCGCTCGAGCTGCTCGGGCGTGTAGAAGGGCTGCGGCAGGTGGCGCTCGACGGCGTCCCTGAGCAGGACGGTGCCGAGTACGAACACGACCGCGTGCAGCGCCGTCCAGGTGAGGTCGGCACCGGGGCGCAGGAGATCGTGATCAGCCAGCCGCCGCCATTGGCGCTGGGCGATGGCGACGAACGCATCGAAGATCTCGAGCGCGGCCTGATCGCCGTCGGCCGCTGAGCGTGCGACGTAGAGCACCGCCGTAGGGTGCTCGCGCACGAACGCGGTGACACGGTCGCCGAGCTCTTGTTGAGCCTCGACGGGCGAGCTGCTCTCGGAAGGATCGCTGAAGGCATCCGTCGCGATCGCCACCACGTGTCCGTTGACAGCCTCGACGAGCGCCGCCTTGGTCGAGAAGTAGTGCTGAACCAAACCGGGCGAGACCCCCGCCTCCTTCGCGACATCCCGGATCGAGGTGGCGGCCACCCCATCCCTGGCGAAGCTCTCCAGCGCAGCGTTCCGAATGCGCGCCAAGCCGGTCAAATCGGAAACCGCAATGCCCATTCATCTGTAGTGTATCCTATACGAGCGTATGGTTCGCTCGATCGTCTGCCGCGCCGCAGACCTCGCCTCGCTCGGGGCCTGCCCGCGATGATGCGCCCGGTGGACATCGCCGCGGACACCAAGGCAGCGCTGCTGGCGGCCGCGGTGATGTTCCTCTGGGCGCTCCTGCTCGGGGTCTGGAAGTACCGACAGATCGCGACATCCGAGGAGCACCGCGCACATCCCTACGTCGACATCGCCCACCGAGCGGCGCTCCTGTACAGCTTTGCCCTACTGCTGGTCGCGACGTTCGTCCAACTGAGCGGCTGGAGCGAGCTCGTGAACCTGCTCGCCGCGGGCGCGATGGCGCTCTACTTCTACGCTGCGGTCGCCACCTACACCGTGCAGGGCTGGCGCCGCAAGACCGACAACCAGTTTCGCGATCCCGCGCCGGGAACACACGCTTTCATGGTCAGCCTGATCGTGGCCGAGATCGGCGGATGGCTGGTGCTGGTGGCGGGCTTCCTGGATGGGCAGGTGTTCTGAGAGGCGGGAGCTACGGGGTCGGAACGCGGTCCGCTTGTTGCCAAGCCTGGCGAATCTGCTCAGGCAGCGAGGCTCGAGGCGCTCGGACTCGCGTGCTGATCGTGTGCCGTGGCGGCGTCCGTCCTCCACAAAGGTCCATTCTCCGGCCTTCTCCTTGGCCCTCTGGCCAAAGTCCAGGCCGCAATTTGGCGATAAATTATCCAGATGGGGACGCTGGGATCCCAGCACGCGTTCGGGCGCTTGCTAGCCACGCTCGAGGAGGTCGATCTGCGCGCACTGTCGCGTTCGCTATCGGACGACCTGCGCGAGCGTAGGGTCACGTTCGGAGCAGACGATGGTGGGAACGTCGAGGCCTTCGTCGTGGACCCCGTTCCGCGCGTGATCGAGCGCGACGAGTGGGCCGCGCTCGCCGGCGGCCTGGCGCAGCGCGCCGAAGCGCTCGAGCAGTTCGTCGCCGACGTCTACGGTGAGCGCCGGATCGTCGCTGCCGGTCGGGTGCCGTGGTCGGCGATCGAGAGCGCTGAGTTCTTCGAGCCGCGGATGGCGCAGTTGCCGCCAGCCTCGGGGCGTTGGATCCCGATCGCCGGTCTGGATGTCGTGCGCGACGGCGACGGTCCCTTCGTGGTGCTCGAGGACAATGTGCGCACCCCGTCGGGAATCGCCTACGCCGTTGCGGCGCGCGATGCGCTCAGCGGGCACCTGACGGTGCCCGACGGTATGCGCGTGCGCTCGTTGGAGCCGGCCTACGAATGGCTCGGCGAGGCTTTGCGCGCGGCAGCGCCGCCCGAGGCCGGCGAGCAACCGTCGGTCGTCGTGCTCACCGACGGGCCGTCGAACTCGGCCTACTACGAGCATGGCGCGATCGCCCGCCGGCTCGGGCTGGCGCTCGTGCGCCCTGAGGACCTGCGCGTTCGCTCCGAGCGGCTCTTCGCCCACACCGACGACGGGATCGTTCCGGTCGATGTCGTCTACCGCCGCACGAACGAGGATCGACTGTTCGATGCCGCCGGAGCGCTCACTAGGCTCGCTGAGATCCTGCTGGGCCCGCTCGAGGCGCAGACACTGGCGTGTGTCAACGCATTCGGCACGGGGGTCGCGGACGACAAGCTCATACATAGCTATGTGGAGGAGATGGTGCGCTTCTACCTCGACGAGGAGCCGCTCTTGGCATCGGTGCCGACGCACGACCTGTCGCAGCCCGGTGTGCTCGCGATGGCACTCGAGCGCATCGGGGAGCTGGTTGTCAAGCCGCGTAGCGGACACGGCGGCATCGGCGTGGTCGTAGGCCCCAGAGCCGACCCGCAGACGCTCGCGAGAGTCTCGCGCGAACTGACGGCGGCGCCGGATCAGTTCATTGTGCAGGAGACGGTCCACCTCTCGCGCCAGCCCACCGTCTGCGGCGATGAGCTCGAGCCTCGCCACGTCGACCTACGTCCGTTCACCTTCGCCATAGGCGACCGCGTCGAGGTGTTTCCCGGTGGGCTCACTCGTGTCGCCCTCGAGCGCGGTTCGCTCGTCGTCAACTCCTCCCAGCGTGGCGGCGCCAAGGACACGTGGGTGCTGGCATGATGATCGACACTGGGAGTGAGGGCCTGCTGACGCCAGATCGCAATCCGGTTCTTATCGGCGTGACGACCTCCGAGCTGCGCCTCGCCAGCGAGGTGCGTCGCCAGCGTCACAGCGAGCCGGCCCGCGCCGAGATGGCGCTCGGGATGTCCTATCTACGCGCGGTGGAGCGCGCGGGGGGACTGCCCGTCGTGCTCCCGCCGCTCGAGCTGGATCGAATCTCTCCCCTGCTCGACCGTCTCAGCGGTGTGCTGCTATCCGGTGGACCCGACCTCGACCCGGCCGCCTACGGGCGCGCTGCCCACCCGGAGCTGGGGCCGACCGAGCCGCAGCTCGACGTCTTCGAGGTGCAACTGGCGCGAGAGGCCGACGCGCGTGGGCTGCCGATCTTCGGGATCTGCCGCGGTGCGCAGGCGCTCAACATTGCGCGCGGCGGAACTCTTCACCAGCATCTTCCGGAGATCACCGACGGCTCGGTCGCTCATCGCCAGCGCCAGCCCGGGAGCAAGGTCACACACAAGGTGCGCATTGCCCACAACAGCGGTCTGGGCGCCGTGGTTGGTTGCCGGCAGATGTCTGTCAACTCCTTTCATCACCAGAGCATCGACCGGCTTGGTAGCGGCCTGCACGCGGTTGCGTGGGCTGAGGACGGCGTCATCGAGGCCGTCGAAGGGCGGGGGAACTCACTCCTGCTGGGCGTTCAGTGGCACGCCGAGACGCTCGTTGACGACCCCGCTCAGCTCGCTCTCTTCCGACACCTCGTGACAGCCTCCAAGGAGCGAGAGCTAGCGCGACCGACGCGGCGGCGCAAAGAGTCGGCGCGGCGCGCGGCCTGAGTGGTGGGTCCGGTTCAGGGGCGCGTGCTCCCAGCGTGGGGCCACTGGCCGCCCCCCGAGGCGCGTCGGCCGTGGACTGTTGGGATCGAGGAGGAGGTGATGCTGCTGCACACAACCGACTCCGCGCTCGCGCCGTGGATCGACAGCCTCCTTCCGACGCTGACTCCGCATCTCGCCGACCACGTCGATGCAGAGACGCACGGCTCGGCGATTGAGCTGCGCACGGGTGTACACGACGATGTGCCCGCGGCGATCGGCGAGCTCGCGGCGCTGCGCAACAAGCTGCGCAGCGAGCTCGCTGACAGAGGGTTGCGCGCGGCCGCCGCGGGCATGCACCCGACCACCGTGTGGCAGGAGACGCGCATCTCCGGTGGCGAGCGCTATCAGCTGCTGTACGCGTCGCTGCGCGAGCTCGCGCGTCGCGAGCCGACGTTCGCGCTGCACGTCCACGTCGCCGTCCCCGATCCCGAGGACGCCATGCGCGCGATGAACGGCTTGCGCGCACACCTGCCGTTGCTGCTCGCGCTGTCGGCGAACTCTCCCTTCTGGCAGGGGCGAGAGACCGGGCTGGCATCGACGCGGACCCCGATGTTCGGGGCGTTCCCTCGCGTCGGGCTTCCCCGCGCCTTCGCAGACTATGGCGATTACGTCGAAAGCATCGACCTGCTGTTGCGCTGCGGCGCCTTTCCCGAGCCGACGTTCCTCTGGTGGGACGTGCGCCTACAGCCACGCTGGGGAACGGTCGAGGTGCGCATCATGGACGCCCAAATCACGGTCCAAGACTCCGCCGGGCTGGTCGCGCTGGTGCAGTCGCTCGTGCACATGGAAGCCAGCGAGGACGCTGCGGCGGTCGCGTCGCACAACAGCGCTGAGCTGCTCGCCGAGAACCGCTTCCTGGCAGCGCGAGACGGCATGCAAGCTCATTTCCTCGATGCCGGCCTCGAGGGTCAGATCTCCGTGCACGACGTCCTCTCGACAACGATCGATCTCTGTGCGGAGCACGCCGATCATCTCGGCTGCCGTAACGAGCTGGAGGCAGCGCGCGAGCTCAGCCGCCACCCGGGCGCCATGCGCCAGCGCGAGCGCGCTCGGGAGCCAGCGGGGCTTGCCGGCCTCGTCGCAGCGCTGGCCGACGCTTTCTGATGTGCGGGCTTGGCGGGGAGGTCGCGTGGGGGCGTGCGCCCGATCTCGACGCGCTCGCACGCATCGGAGACGCGCTCGCACCACGCGGGCCCGACGGCGCCGGCGACTGGCACGACTCCGGCGTGGCGCTCGTGCACCGGCGCCTGAAGATCATCGACCTCACGGCGCGGGGTGACCAGCCTCTGGTGGACCCTGACCTTGGTCTCGTGATCGCCTTCAACGGCTGCATCTACAACCACAACGAGCTGCGCGCGGAGCTCGTCGAGGCCGGCTACTCGTTTCGCTCCACTTCAGACACGGAGGTGATCCTCAAGGCCTTCCACCACTGGGGACCGGAGCGCTTCGTCGATCACCTGATCGGCATGTTCGCGTTTGCGATCGTCGAGCCGGCGTCGGGAGCGGTCGTGCTCGGACGCGACCGCCTGGGAATCAAGCCGCTCTACCTCGCCGAGTTGGACGGGGCGCTTCGCTTCGCGTCCACGCTGCCGGCGCTGCTCGCCGGAGGCGGCGAAATCGACACCGAGATCGACCCCGTCGCGCTTCACCACTACCTCAGCTTCCACTCCGTCGTGCCGGCGCCACTGACGATCCTGCGCGGAGTACGCAAGCTCCCGCCGGCGACCCTGCTGCGGATCGAGCCCACCGGCGCGCGCAGCGAGCATCGCTACTGGTCGTCTACCTCCGAGTCCAACCCGCTCCCACCAGACGCTGACTGGGAGGAGATGACGCTGGCGGCTCTGCGCACGGCCGTGCAACGCCGGATGGTTGCCGACGTTCCCGTCGGCGTGCTGCTCTCCGGCGGGCTCGACTCGAGCCTGATCGTCGCACTGCTCGCCGGCGAGGGTCAGCGGGGACTGCAGACGTTCTCGATCGGCTTTGCCGATGCGGGTGGCCAGCGCGGTGATGAGTTTCACTACTCCGACCTCGTGGCGACGGAGTTCGGCACGGCGCACGACCGTATCGAAGTGGACTCGGCGCGACTGCTGCCGGCGATCGGCTCTGCGATAAGCGCGATGAGCGAGCCGATGGTGTCCCACGACTGCGTCGCATTTCACCTGCTCAGCGAGGAGGTCTCGCGCCATGTCAAGGTCGTGCAGTCGGGCCAGGGCGCCGACGAGGTATTTGCGGGATACTCCTGGTACCCGCCGCTCGCCGAGGTTTCCGGCAACGGCGCCGGCGACTACATCGCCGAGTTCGTGGACCGCTCGCACGCCGAGTGCAGCGCAATGGTCCACCCTCGCCTGCGGCTCTCCTGCGATCCCTCGCGCGAGCTCGTCGAGCGCCACTTCGAGGCCCCGGGCGCCCGCACGCCACTGGATCGGGCGCTGCGGATCGACAGCGAGGTGATGCTCGTAGACGACCCCGTGAAGCGCGTGGACAACATGACGATGGCGTGGGGGCTCGAGGCGCGGACGCCGTTCCTCGACCACGAGTTGGTGGAGCTGGCGGCAGGCTGTCCCGCGGAGCTCAAGCTCGCGCACGGCGGCAAGGGCATCCTCAAGCGCATATCGCGGGGACTGCTCCCAGACGCTGTCATCGACCGCCCAAAGGGGTACTTCCCGGTCCCGGCGCTGTCACACCTCGACGGCGACGTGCTTGCGCTCGTGCGCGACGCGCTGACCCCCGAGCGGATCGAGCGCCGCGCCGTGTTCGAGCCCGGCTACGTGAAGATGCTCCTCGCTGGGCCAAACGATCACCAGACGACCCTCGAAGGCAACAAGCTCTGGCAGGTCGCGCTCCTCGAGCTTTGGCTGCACACGCACATCGACGGCTGACCGCCGCCCACGAGAGCCCCACCGCGATTTCAAAAGCAGAAGTCACTCTAATGGAAGCCGAGTCCGCGCAAGGGATGCCGAAGCGTCCGCGAAAAATGGGCGCTTCTCCAGCGACGGGGAGACGGGCACGCGTTGTTGCCCCGTCAGGCAGGGTCCTCGTGTCGGGAGGATGTATAGTGACGGAGAGTATGCGACGGCTGGCATCGCCCCGGGGTAGCCTATTGGTGGCTGCTGCAGTGGCGACGATGGTCGCGGCCGGCATTCTGATGGCGATCGGACCGGCTGCGGCATCAGCCACGGCCAACAACACCGTCATGGCCTGGGGCGATGACAGCTACGGTTTGCTGGGCAACGCCGATGGGCGCGAATTCAGCGCGGTGCCGCTGGCGGTGAGCGAACTGAGCGGACTCACGGTCACGGCCGTCTCAGCCGGCGGGGATCACAGCCTGGCCCTGCTGAGCGACGGCACGGTCATGGCCTGGGGCGCCGACGGGTATGGCGAGCTGGGCTACGACTACACGCCCGGCGGCGCCGTGAAACTGAACCTGCCGCCCAAGGTCACGGTTGCGGCTGTCTCCGCCGGCGGGGGAATACAGCCTCGCCCTGCTGAGCAACGGCACGGTCATGGCCTGGGGCAGAAACGAGTACGGGCAGCTGGGCAACGAAAGCACTGAAAAATGCGGCGACTCAGCCTGCAGCGCGACTCCGGTTGAGGTCTGCGCCGTCGGCTCGGTGGGGTCGTGCCCGACGGGGCCCCATCTGGAAGAAGTCACGGCCATCTCGGCCAGCTCCGGGGACAGCCTGGCCCGGCTGAAAAATGGCACGGTCGTGGCCTGGGGCCTCAACAGCTCCGGAGAGCTGGGTGACGGCACCACCACCGGCCCCGACCTTTGCGGGGGTTCATACCCCTGTAGCGAAACTCCCGTGGCGGTCTGCGCGGCTGGCCAGAGCTCATGCACGCCAACGAGCGACGAGCTGACCGGGGTCACGTCCGTCTCAGCCGGCTCCCGACACAGCCTGGCCCGGCTGAGCAACGAAACGGTCATGGCCTGGGGCGCCAACTTCGCCGGCCAGCTGGGCACCGGCGCCACGACCGAAAGCGACGTTCCCGTGGCGGTCTGCGCGGTGGGTCAGAGCTCCTGCACGACGACGAGTGGCGAGCTGGCGGGGGTCAAGACCGTCTCAGCCGGCGGAGACCTCAGCCTGGCCCTGATGAACACCGGCAACATCATGGCCTGGGGCGAAAACAGGTACGGACAGCTGGGCAACGAAAGCACCGACAAGTGCGAGGGCGCAGACTGCAGTACGACTCCGGTGGCGGTCTGCGCGGTGGCAGCGACCGCGCCTTGCCATGCAGGCAACGAACTGCTGGAAGGGGTTAAGGCCGTCTCAGCCGGCGGGAACCTCGGCCTGGCCCTGCTGAACTCCGGCACGGTCGCGGCCTGGGGCTCCAACCGCCACGGCGCGCTGGGCAACGGCAGCAGCACCGAAGACTACAGCGACAACGACGTGCCGGCGGCGGTCTGTGAAATGGGAGCAACTCTGGCATTTGGAGAAACCTGTTCCGAAGGCAAGAAAGACCTGCTGGAAGGGGTCGAAGCCATCTCGACCAACGGGGTTGACAGCCTGGCGCTGCTGGAGACTCCCACGGTCGCAAACATCACCCCGAACTCGGGTCCGACCGCCGGCGGCACGGCGGTAGCGATCAGGGGCTCGGGCTTCCAGGGGTTTGGCGCCATCAAGGTCTTTATCGGTAGCGCTGAAGCCGTGCATGTGGATGTGGGCGGCGAAGAAGAAATCGCGGCAACTACCCCCGTCGGTGCAGCCGGCTCTGACGAAGTCCGCGTTGAAATCGTCGCAGACCACGTCTCCTCGACCGCTGGCCCCGACTTCACCTATCTCCCGCCGTCGCCGCCCCCGCTGGCGCCCTCGCCGGCCCCGCTGGCGCCGCCCCCGCCTGTTGGCGGTTCCGGCCTGCTTGGCTTCACCGCGAGCGTGATCACACCGGCCCAGATCGCCGCGCTACTCCCCGGCGAGATCACGCCGTCTGGCAAGACGGCGACGATCGCCAACGTGCTAAAGAGCGGCGTGTTCTCGATCGCCTTCACCGCACTCGAGGCGGGAGACGCCGTCATCGACTGGTATGAGGTTCCGCCGGGCGCGCATCTTGCGAAGAAGACGAAGCCCAAGCCGGTGCTCGTCGCGTCCGGGCAGCGGAGCTTCCCGGCAGCCGGGAAAGCCACGATCAAGGTCAGGCTGACCGCCGCCGGCAAGCGGCTGCTCGAGCACGCCAAGCGGCTCGAGCTGACCGCCAAGGGCACCTTCACTCCCACCGGCAAGACGCCGGTCAGCGCTACGAAGGCATTCGTCCTCAAGCGCTAAACGTGCCCCGGAAGCTTGCGTCGGGCATCTGCCCCAGCCAGCTTCTCGATCTCGCCCGGAGCCACTGCTTACCCAAGCCAGTCGGTGAAGCCTTCCGAGCCTGCGGTGTGGCCTGCGCCGCCTTTGGCCGAGAGGATCAGCCCGGCTGGCTGTGCCTCGGTGCTGACGACAACCACGACGCCGCCACCGCCACCGCCACCCACACCACCGCCGTGTTCGCCTTCGCCGCCGGCCGCGTGGATGCTGGCCGAAGAGCCATCCAGCACGACGGTCTGCGCGGCAACGACCACCACGCCGCCGCCGGCGCCGCCACCTTCGCCTTCACCGCCGCCACCACCGCCACCGCCACCGCCACCCTCGATCTGGACGCCGGTGAGGTCGTGGCCGCTGGTCGCGGCGACCGCCGAGCGGAACACGTTCGGGCCGCCCGCGTCGGCGCTCGGCGCCGCGGCATCGCCGCCCGAGCCACCCCCCGCCGAGCCGGCGCCCCCGGCGCCCCCGAGCGAGTCGATCGTCGCCCCGCCATCCTTGCCGCCGCCCAGCCCCCCGCCGCCCCCGGCCGCACCACCGAGGCTGCCGGCCGCGAGTTCGGCTCCGCCATGCGCGAGTTCGCCGGGTTCGCCGTCACGGGCGATCTGCGCGCCTTCCTCGAGCGTGAGGGTGCCCGAGACGAAGATGCGCCAGCCGTTCGGGTTCAGCGTGATGTCGTTCGCGACGGTGAGGTCGTGGTAGTACATGTCGCGCGTCAGCTTTTCGTCATTGGTGCTGATCGTGACATCGCCATCCGAGCCGTCGCCGAACAGGGCCGCGAGTCCGACGCCCGCGGGCCCTTCCGAGCCCGTTTGACCTTTCGGGCCTTCGTTGCCCTGGAGTCCTTCCTTGCCCTGAGGTCCTTCCTTGCCTTGGAGCCCTTCTTTGCCCTGGGCGCCCTGCGGTCCCACCGCTCCACTCTGCCCCGCATAGCCCTTTAGCTTCTTGAGGACGCTCGGCTTGATCTGGCTGGTAGTCGTGATCAAGTAGTGGTTGGTCGCGATAGCGGTTCCTGCCAGCGCAAAGAACAGCGCCAGGACAGCGACCATGCTGGTGGGTGATGGTTTACGCAGGTGCACACCAAAACTCCTTGCTATGGGTTGTGGCGCGACGATACAGGCTCCACGCTGAGCCGAACCCTGAAGGGCGCCAAACTCCGCTCCGCTCATGGGGCCTAGCGACAGTGTGCTTGCTGCCCACGCCGAGACGGCCCCGACCGATGCGCTGCATCTCTCCTTGCTGGGTGGTGCCAAACGCGACCGCGCAGCTACGAGGCGCGCCTCGCCGAGGGTGCCGCCATCCCCACGCCGATTGTCACCCGCGATCGCGCAGCCGTGCCGTGGTGGCGCGCAGGCGCGCCACGACACGACCTATCTCGCTGGGCTGCATGCGATGGGCCTCCTCGAGCGCGAGATGCTCTCGTGCGAGGCGCTCGTGGCTCTCGCCGAGCGCCGCAAAGCTGGATGCCATCGCGGGTGTTTGCGGGGGAGTGCGAGCGTCCGAGATCCGCGCGGATTGGGCCGAGCGATAGCGCCCGGTCAAGCGTATAGTTCCATTATCCGGATCAGCTACGGCCGGGCACCTATGTGGTCGCAACCACCAGGAGCACGCCGCACCGTCCTGACGCTTCCTTCGTGTCCATAGGGCCGGGTTGAAGCCGCCGAGCGCACGATTCCACCGATACGAACTATCCTCGGGGTTGCGACACCAGCGATCGCGTCTCGGCGATACTTGACAGAGAGTGCCACTCGCGCGACAATAGGCAGCCTCAAGGTCAACGCCCCTGGGGGGGCCTGTGTCGCAGTCAACAACCAGCTGCGCGGCGCGGCGAAACTCGATCGAGTAGTAGGCGCCGCAAGACTGAACGGGATCGGACACTGCTGCCGTGAGCAAGGACGTGGAGGGAGCCACCGTGAGCAAGGACGTGGAGGGAGCCAATGTGGCCAGTGCCGAACGAACTCCCGGCCGGATGCTCAGCGCCGTGCCCCAACTACCGCAAGGCGTCCGCGTCAACCCACTGGTGAATGGCCGGCGAGGCGTCGGCGGTGAGCGGATCAGCGTCGTCGTGTGCGACGAGCGCGAGATCCTGCGCGCCGGGCTGGTGGCGCTGCTCGCCGAGGATGCGGCGCTGACGGTCACGGCGAGCGCGCCCGGACAGACCATTGCGTATGGCACCGATGTGGCGATCGTCTCGGGCAGGGTCGCGCGATACGCCCGCTTTGCCTGCCCGATCGTGATCGTGAGCGAAGAACCGCCGGCCCTCATCGGCGCAGTCGCGGGAAACGCCGTGGCTGGGGTGCTGCAGCGCGGCTCGCTCACGGTCGCTCAGCTGCGGGCCACCGTCCGTGCCGCAGCCACCGGGTTGCGGGTAGAAGCGCAACGCGAGCAGCGCTTGCACGCCGCCCTCGATCCACGTGCGGTACGTGTGCTCGAGCTGATCGCCGGCGGTTGCAGCACGCGTGAGATCGCCACGCTGATGAGCTACTCGGAGCGGACGATCAAGAACGTGATCAACGAACTGCACGATCAGCTGCAGGCGCGCACGCGGGCGCAGGCAGTCGCCCATGCGATGCGTCGCGGCCTGATCTGAGCACTCGGTGGTCTCCTCTGCGCTGAGGGTGGGACGGAGGCACCGGTCGCGGTCTCGCGCGGCCCACCAGTTGCTCTTTTGGGCATCCGTTGCCCGTAGGGGCAGCAAACTTGGCCGAGTGTCCCTTGTTGGCCAGTGCCCAGGTGCTGAAAATCTGCCTATGCGAACGGGTGCTGCGACGGAACGCACATCTCACCCCATGCTCGGTGACGCCCGACCGCCTGTGCTGGTCGTCAAGGTTGACGCCGCTGGGATCGACTCTCGAGGCGGCCCGGAGCGGCGCTGCGACGTGCGCCTCATGCGCTCCGCGCCGGGGATGGCGGCGTTGCAGTCGTCGGACTCTGGCGACGGAGAGCTCACCGCCGTGGTGATCCTGCGGGACACGACGCCCTCGAGTGTCGTCTCCTGCGTGCGAGCCGCCATGCGCGGCGGATCGAGCTTGCCGGAGCTGCTCGGCCAGCTGCTGCCGGTGGGCGAGGAGGCGCTGGCGGATGCGCGCGAGCCGCAGCTGAGCGACCGCGAATATGAGGTGTTGCGGATGCTCGCCGAGGGCGAGAGCACGCGCGGGATCGCCACGCAGCTCAGCTACTCCGAGCGAACCGTCAAGAACATCGTGCGCGACCTGCTCGTAAAGCTGAACGGCAAGACCAGGGCCCACGCGGTCGCGCTCGCCACGCGCCAAGGGGTGATCTGAATCGGGCCGCGAGGCTGCTCGTGAGCCGCAGAGTGGCGGTGATCGGACTGGACTGCGCTGAGCCCCGGCTGGTGTTCGAGCGCTGGCGGGAGCAGCTTCCGAACCTCAGCCGGCTGATGGCCGCAGGAACGTGGGGACCGCTGCGCAGCGTCGACCCGCCGATCACCGTGCCGGCCTGGAGCTGCATGATGAGCGGCCGCGACCCCGGCGAGCTCGGCATCTACGGCTTCCGCAACCGCAGTGCCTACGACTATCGCTCGCTGGCCGTCGCGGACTCGCGCAGCGTGCTCGTCGATCGCGTGTGGGATCACTTGTCGCGTGCCGGCAGACACGTGATCGTGGTCGGAGTGCCGCAGACCTCGCCGCCGGTACCCGTCAACGGCGAGCTCGTGTCGTGCTTCTTGACCGGCGACACACGCAAGGACCCGTACACGTATCCAGCCTCCCTACGCGCCGAGATCGAGTCGATGGTCGGCGCCTATCGTGTGGACGTGCGCGACTTTCGCAATGAGGAGCGCGACCGCATCCTCGCGCAGGTCTACGAGATGACCGAGCAGCGCTTCACCGTCTGCCGGCACCTGCTAGACACCAGGCCGTGGGACTTCTTCATGATGGTCGAGATCGGACTCGACCGCATGCACCACGCCTTCTGGCGCTTCCTCGACCCCGAGCACCCGCGCTACGAGCCCGATCACCGCTACCGCGACGCGATCCGCAGCTATTACGTCTACCTCGACGAAGAGATCGGCGAGCTGCTCGAGCGCTTCGACGAGGACACCACCGTGTTCGTCGTCTCCGACCACGGCGCGCGGCCGATGCAGGGGGCGATCTGCGTCAACGAATGGCTCGCCCAGGAGGGATATCTCGCGCTGGAGCACCCGCCTGAAGGGCTGGTGGCGTTCAGCGACGCGCCGGTCGACTGGAGCAGGACCCGCGCCTGGGGGGAGGGCGGCTACTACTGCCGGCTGTGCCTCAACGTCGCTGGACGCGAGCCGCAGGGCATCGTCACAGCCGCTGAGTACGAGCCGCTGCTCGACGAGCTCGCAGACCGCCTCGAGCGGCTGCCGGGCCCCGACGGCCAGGCAATCGGCACGCGCGTCTTTCGCCCGCGCGAGCTGTGGCGCGAGCAGCGCGGGATTCCCCCTGACCTGGTCGTCTACTTCGGCGATCTCGGCTGGCGCAGCAACGGCAGCCTCGGCCACGGCCGCCACTGGACATACGACAACGACACCGGTCCCGATGACGCCAACCACGATCGCAATGGCCTGTGCATCATCGCTGGTCCGGGTGTGCCGTCGCAGCGGCGGGAGGACCTGACGATCTACGACATCGCGCCGACGATCCTCGCGCTGTACGACGTCGAGGTCCCTGCGGGCCTCCGTGGGAGGGTGCTCGCAAACGGCGATTGCACTTTGGGGCAAGAATGTTTGCGGCAAGCAGCCGGGCAGGGTAGACATTGAGCATGGCCTGTCGGCGTGCGCGGCTGGGGCGAGGCGTGGCCGACTCAGCGCTGATACTCGTGATCGCCGTGCTAGCGGCCGGAGCTGCCTGCGTGGCGCCCGGATCTGCCGGCGCGCAAGCGGCGAGCCCAGGCGTTTCGATCAGCACGCAGCCGGCGCTCCAGCCGGCCTTCTCGCCGAGCATCTACGACTATGCGACCCGGTGCGAGCCCGCCGAGTCGGTGACGGCGGCGATCTCCGACGGCAACGGCACGCCGGTATCGGTCGACCAGCAGCCCGTCGAACGGACGAGCTTCACGACGAGCCTGCGGATCGGCGCCGGCCAGAGCTACTCGTTCACGGTGGGAGCCGGTGCGGGTCGCGCGACCTACAACGTGCGCTGCCTACCCGCGAACTTCCCCGCGTACACCGCCCAGGAATTCAGCCAGCCGCAAGCGAGCTACTACCTGGTGACGCCGAGCGCTGCGGACGCGGCGGCGCCCGCGGCTCCGTACGTCGCGCTGTTCGACAGTAACGGCGTTCCGATCTGGTGGTACAGCGAAACCGGCGGTACGCCCGTTGACGCGAACCTGACGCCGAGCGGCGATCTGTCGTGGGACGTCGTCAAGAACGTGGTCGCGCGCAAGACACCGCCCGCCGGTCCGTGGGAGATGACCGCGGGCTACGGCGAGTCGAGCGGGGTCAACCTGGTCGTGCACAACCTCGACGGCACACTGCTGAACACGCTGGAAACGGTCGGCTCGCCGACCGACTTCCACGAGGGGCTGCCGCTCGCCGACGGAGACTTCCTGATGACGAGCTACGCGCCGCGCACGGGCGTCAACCTGTCGCCGGTGTTCTACGCTCCCGGCGCCACCCTCGACGCGGCCTTCCAGATCGTGCAACCGAACGGAGCCGTCCTGTACAAGTGGGACGCCGCCAACCTGATCACACCCACCGAAAGCAAGCGTTGGTGGACCGCGCTCGACTTCGGTTACCCGGGTGTCCCTGGCGCGATCTGGGACTATCAGCACATCGACTCCGTCGTCCCCGACGGGGAAGGATACCTGGTCTCGCTGGCCCACGACGACGCGGTCTACCTGATCAATGCCAGCAACGGCTCGATCGAGTGGAAGCTCGGCGGCACCAAGACGCCGCAGAGCCTGACGATCGTCGGCGACCCCGACGCCTCGACCGATTTCGGCGCCCAGAGCGACGCGCAAGTGTGGCCCGACGGCACGATCTCCGTGTTCGACAACGGCATCGCCCGCAGGCGGCCTCCGCGCGTCCTGCGGTTCCGGATCGACCCGCAGAACCGGACCGCGACGTTGATCCAGACGATCACGGATCCCTCGATCGTGACCTCCCCCTGCTGCGGCAGCGCCCGCCTGTTGCCCGGCGGCGACTGGGCCATCGACTGGGGCGGATCGCAGCTGTTCGAGGAGCTCACGCCCGGGGGCCAGCCGGCGCTGAGCGTCACGTTCGCGTATCCATACTTCACCTACCAGGCGGTCCCGATCCTCCCGGGGCAACTCCCGCTGAGCGCGCTGCTGACGGGGATGAACCAGATGGAGCCGCGGACCCCGAGCGGTGCGAGCCCACCGGCGCTGTCCGAGCTCCGGGCCTTCTACGCGGGCCGCAGGGTCAAGGTCCGGTTCACACTGGCCTGGCGCGGGACCGTCAGATTCACGCTCGGACGCGCTGCCCCCGGCCAGGTCGAGGGATGGCGCTGCGCACCGCTCGCCGTCGGCGCGCCCCCGCCGGTGCAGCGGTGCACGGCATTCACGGGCGTCGGTTCGAGCTTCTCGCGCTCCGGCGCCGACGGGTCGAACGGGCTCCTCGTCGGCCATCGCCTCGGCGCCGGCAAGTACATGCTGAGCGCGACGCCGATCCTCGGGCGCCGGCGCGGGCTGACGGAAACCGCGGTCTTCCGGGTCGGCTGACGGCGGACCGGTGTGTCACTCGATCATCGCGGAGACGTCTTGCGCGACTTTCGGCGGATATCAGGACTGCACCTGGGTCGGCCGTGACGCCCCTTGCGGCACTGCAGCTTGGCGCAAGGCCGCAGCCTTCCGCGCTTTCTGGCGCGTCTGCCAGGGGCGGGCGAGCTCGCGCACGAGTCGGCCCCGTGCCTCGAGACCGTCGCGTTCCGGCTGGAGCGCCTTCTCGTGACGGCTCGGGCACTCGGCGCCGGTACGGCTTCGGCGTTGGGTGCGGCTGGCGGTTCGGATTGCGATTGTGCTTCCGGCAGGTTGGTGGCTCCCAGGTTGATACGCCACGCGTTCACCTTTTCGCAGAGAATGTCTGGACACGTCGCGGCCACCCATGCACCGTTCTCCCAGGCCATGCTCGTGACGACCGTGTATGACGGCGCCGGCCAGCCCGGGATTGCAGAGGTGCCCCAGTTCAGATTCAGGTTGCCGCCGAAGTAGCTGATTCGTGTGGGCTGTGCGAGCAACCCATCAGGTTCCTGGGTCCGCAGGTCGTAGGACCACAAATCGTCTCCAAGGGTGTTCGCCGCGATGGATGTGTACATGGTGTTCGGTTCGTCCGGCGCGAAGTGCGCAAACTCGTTGTACACGTCGCTGGGAGACTGCCCCGTGAACGAGGATGGGAATTCGGGGCTGATGCGGGTTGGCGCCGTCTCGGGATTGAGTTCTTCCGGCAGCGTGAAGAGCTGCGCTGCGCCGAATCCGGTCGTGGTCGCCCGCGTGGTTGACATGAAGATCAGAAGATTTGTGTTGGGTATCCAGCCATACGCCTCGTAGAATGCCGGCTTGCCGTTGGGGTCCTGCCATTCGACGTTATCGGTGAGCGTGCCTGTTTCGAGATCCACGTCGGCCACGTGCAGGGCCCACTCACCCACCGGCGGGTCTTCGAACTCCGACTTGACCATCTGCGACCACACGATCTTGGTGTCATTGGCATTGAACGTGGGCCATATGAGCCCTCGCTGGGAGCTGTTGGCACCGGGAAGCAGAGTGGAGAGCCGGCCGGTCTGCGTGTCGTAAAGCTGGATCGCGTCTCCCGAGCCCCGACCCGGCGAGGACTCGGGCAGCGCCTTGTCCCAGCCTACGGCCGTGGTGAGCAGCACGTAGCGCCCGTCGGGGGTGATGTCTGTCGGGCCTCGGTTTCCGTTGTACGGCGCCAGCAGGGGCCTGCCCTCGCAGTCTTCGTCGCCTATGTAGGCGTCCCATAGGCCAGCGCCGTTGCGGCTGCGCCAGACCATCGTGCCGTCGCTGGCTGCCGCCACGGGCGCGCAGTTGGCGGCAATGAAGCTGCCGCTGGCCGCGAACGATGTGCCGCAGTGCGCCCCCGCCATGAACGCGAGCACGACCGGCATGACGCAAAGGCATGCGCGCCCTCGCATCCTTTGGCGGACCGTCTTCAGCATGCTCAGTTTTACGACACATGCGATCCTACGGCCGCGTGGCGGGCTCGATCATGGACAAACCTATGAGCTGTCCTGCTCGCACCGCTGATGCTGCAGCTCCCGCCCGGGTGCTGCACGTAATCCTGGGGTGACTCCTTAGCGTCGCCGGGCGCGGGTGTGTTTCGTGCGCCGGTGGTGGCGGTGCCGGCGCACCCGTCGCGACCGCTGCGTGCTGCGAATGGAGGCGCCGCTGGTCCAGCTGTACAGGGGATCCTCGCTGGTCGTGACGGTGGGCGTGTTGACCGTCGGTTCGGTAGTGGGCACTACCGTCGGTTCGACAGTGGCAGCGTCAGAGCCCACAGACCCGGAACCGGAGTCAGCGCCCGCCGAGCCGAGGAGCGCCTGCTGCATCTGGGCATCGGGCTCCGTGTTCGCGAACTGGATGTCCTCGATGAAGTCGCTCATCCCCTGGTCGGCCTGCGCCGGCGTCGGCTGGGGCCGGCTGGTGTCGTCCATCCAATCGATCAGCATCGCCGCGTCCGGCGACTCGTGGATCGTCTGGAGTGCGGGAAACCCGGGCGACTGCTTCCAGGTCCAGTCCGCCCACCCCGCGACGAGCGGGTCCTGGTTGAACGTGCTCGTGTAGTGGGCGATTCCGCCGTAGAGGTCCTGGCCGAACTCGCCGAACCAGATCGGCGCGTCGAGCCGTTCCGCGACGGCGTTGTAACCCGGCATCCGGGTGGTGATGTCCTGGGTACTCGCCCACGAGTAGTCGTGGATCTCGAACATCTCGTTGCTGTCGAGCGGCGCCGTGAAGCCGCTGAAGTCGCGGGCCAGATCGTTGCCCTCGTAGATGATCAGGTGGTTCGGGTTGACCTGTCGGATCGCCGCGGTGACGCGCTGGTAGAGGCTGATCAGCTGCTGATTGCTCGCGACCGGCTCGTTCAGCAGGTCATACCCGGCGATCACGTTGTCGTTGGCGTAGCGGGCGGCGATCGCCTGCCACAGCGCGACCATCCGGTCCCGGCACGCTTCCGATCCCCACAGGTCGGGTCCGCCGACGTAGTCGGCGGTGAAGCCCATGGTCTGGCTGCAGGGCGCAGCGTGCATGTCCAGCACGATGTAGACGTTGTTCGCCTCGGCCTCGGCGACGAGCTGATCGAGCACTTCCCAGCCGGACTGCTTGTATACGCCGGGATTCGAGTCGTCTTCGAGCATCCGGTAGTTGAAGGGAACACGGGCGACGTTGTAGCCGTCCTCGGACATCGCCTTGAAGTCGGCCGCGGTGATGAAGTTGTCATAGACTTCGGTCTGGAACTGGTTGGCTTGGGTCGGCCCGACGAGGCTGGTGAGGTTGCTCATCATCGTTGACTCGCCGACGTAGTCCATGCTCTCGCCCCAGATCCAGCCCTCCCAGCTGAGCCAGCCGCCGACGTTCACGCCGCGCAGCTTCAGCGGGTGGCCGGCGCCGTCGAGGAGCTGTGTCCCGTCTTGGTGGACGAAGCCGGCTGGGATCGGCGGATTGCTCGGGACGCTGCCGCCTGACGCAGGCGCCGCCGAGAGAGCGGCGGTGGCGACGAGCGCCACCAGCGGCATCGTGGTGGCGCGCGCGCGTCTGAGGAGCGTCCTACTCGGTCCACGCCAAGACATGTGCTCTAGTGATCGGGGCATCCGCTTGATGCCGTGAAGCCCGACGCCATGATCGGACATTCGTTCAGCGGCCGCCGACGACCAATGCCGCGGACCCGGCGGTCGTACCAGCGCATTGGGCGCTGTGAGCCGAAGCTCAGCACTTCCGCAGCGCGAAGCGCAGGTAAGTCCAGTCGCCCTCCGCGAACGCCCGGTACATCGGCCCGCCCTCGATCGCCGCGAACGCGAGCGCCTGGCTGCGCAGCGGCCGCGGGACGCGCCGCTCGATGCGCGCCCGCCGGCGAGGCGTGTCGAGTTGCAGCGCGTGCACGACGTTGGCCGTTATGTCCTCTTCCTCCAACGTCACGAACCCCGCGGCGTCCAGCTGCTCGTGGAGCCGCTGGACATCCTCCTGCGACACGGGCGCGTCCTCGGCACCCACGGGGAGGAAGGTGTGACGAAAGTCGGTCAGCAGCAGCAGCCCACCCGGCCTGAGCACCCGGCGGGCCTCGGTCAGGAAGCGCAGCGTGTCGGAGTAACAGTGGCTCGCCTCGACGCTGAGAACGGCATCGAACGTCGCATCGGCGAACGGCAGGTTCTCGGCGTCGCCGGCGACGAAGTCGAGTCCCGGCCGGGCGTAGCGCGCGCGGCAGCGCGCGATCGCGCGCGTGGCGAGATCGAGCCCGGTGACCGACCGGGGCTCGAGCTGCTCGAACACGAACGCGGCGCCGCCGCCGCGCCCACAGCTGACCTCGAGCACGTCCTTGCCCGACAGGTCGGCAGCGCCCGCAACGGCTGCGTACAGCCGCAGGCCGAACTCGTCGTCGCCGCGGCTGGCGTCCGCTTCGGTCTGCTCGAGCGGCGCGTACCCGTAGTTCATCAGCGTCGCCCCCGGATCGCCGCGGCCGAGGCTCGCGAGCTCGTAGAACGCGCGCCACAGAAGCTTTTCGACCGGGGGCGTGAGCCGCGGGGCGGCCCGCAGGAGAAACCCAACGGCGGCGCGGACTGGGCGTACGCGCCGGCGCTGTCGCGGCTTCGCGCCATCGGCACCGTGCCCGGCTCCGGGCGCCGGCAGGACGCGAGTTCGCACCTGCTCGGCGCGCACCCGCTCCCAGGCCCGCCGCCACCTGCGGTCGAGCGCCCGGTGGACGAGCGACGACGGCGCCGGCTCGATCCGCTCGGCGAATGCGAGCGCGGCAAACGCTTGCGCGAGCGCGTGCGGTTCGAGGATGTGCGCGGCCCACGCGGCACCGGCCTCGGGGTCGGCGCGCAGCTCGTCGTAGGACAGCACCGCGATCCGGTCTGCCGGCAGCCGCCGGACGCTCCCGGCCAGCCGCCACACCCGTCGGCGCAGCGCCAGCCGGTACCCCAGCAGCAGCAGCGTCCGCTTCCAGCGCGATTCGATGTGCCCGTGGAAGCGCTCGTGGCCCTCGTCGCCGCCCTCCAGTGCGGTGGCGTACGGCGAGAGGCTGGTGCGGACGAGAGCCTCGCCGACGCTCCGCTCGACGTCGGCGACCCGCCGGCGAAGGATGATGATCCGTGCGTCCGGGAAGTCCGCCAGCATCTGCGCCTCGCGGCCGAGGTCCCAGGGGTTCTTCAGGACGACCGTGGCGTGCGGCGCGCAGGACGCGAGCTCTGCGACGTGCTCGGACAGCAGCGGCACACCCTTCGGGTTTCCGTACAGCGCCCGGGCGCCCGCCCGGTGGTGCAGCAGGAACCCGTACTCCTCGGTTGTGTCCACGGTCACCTCCAAGCGGTCCGCGCCACGATCGCTGGGACCGCCGGTACTCAGAAACGCCTCCAGCGTCGGGATGTGGCGGGCGAGCGCCCCGACCGTCGTCGTGACGCCGCCGACTGCCTGGGTCACGGCAGAGGCCGTCACCGTCGTGCCGCTGCGGTGGAACCCGTTGACGAACAGGAGCCGCGGCCTGCTCTCGCCGGACGGCCCACCGGGCATGCCAGCGCGTCCATTGGTCAGCAGGGGTGCGGACGGGATGCTGGTCACAACTGCGATCGGAGCCAGTTGAGGTTGCTGATCAGCGACCACGGCGTCGTGCTCGGTGGCGCGAAGCCGGGGTCGAGGCCGGCGATCGTCGGGCGCAGCGTGCAGCTGTAGTCGCGGAGGTGGACCGACTCCCAGTAGCAGTGATCGGCGATGTGGTCGGCTACTTCTTCATTCGACACGACGTAGTAGCCCGCGCCGTCCGGCTGGAGGCAGTCGTACGCTATCCCGCAGTTCTCGCCGGTCACCGCCTCGATACCGTTCGGTTCGAACGGGCCGCCGCCGCCCTTGGTGAGGTCCAGCTGACCGATGTTCAGTCGGACCCTGTCGTCAGGCAGTCTCCGGAGTCCGGACGGTGGCGGCTCGATCTGGGGGATCGAGCCGTTGACGCCCATTACCCACGCCGCGTCAACGAGCGGACTGTAGTTCGCGGCCAGTAGCGCGATCACGCCGCCCTGACTGAACCCGGCGACCAGCACGCCGTCCGAGCAGTTTGCCTCCGGGAGTGAACACGCGTACGACTCGACGTTGTCCGCGTTGCCCTCACCGAACATGCACGCGGCGTGTCCCGCGACTCCTGCCGCGTTGTTGGTGCGCACGCTGTCGTAGGTGGGGGCGACCGCGACAAACCCCTGCGCCGCCGCGAGTTGGGCCATCACCTGGCCCTCCTGATTATCCGTCAGGTTCGCCCCGGTGCCGTGCACGTAGATCAGCACGGGGTACGTGCCGGTCGTGGCCGGCTCCGACCCATAGATCACCTGAGACTCGGTGCACTGCGGCTGTGGCTTCCACCGCTCCCACGCGGTCCACGGGTCATATGCGGCGTACGTGCTCTGGAATTGCCGCGTCGGCGGCGTCGTCGCGCTCGCGCTCGCCGCCAGCACCAGTGAGACCGCCAGCCCGATCAGTGCTCCAAACGTTCTCGACGTCATGTTGTTCTCCGGGTCATGCTTGGTCGCCCGGGCAGGCGATCGGTGAATTGAGTGACGCGCTGGGTCCGTTGGGGAAGCCCAGAGTAACCGACGATGTCCAGTTGCCGGAGCACGTCGCGGGCGCGTGGATCAGATCATAATGCGTGCGGGTCACAACGGTGTACTCCTTGTGCGTCCGAGGATCTTTCTTGCGCTCGCGAGTGATGACCGTCCGGCTCGCACCGAGGCTGATCGTCACCTGCTCGAGTGTCAACGTCACCCCCGGGAACTGCGGCGGCTTCGGCAACGGGTTGAAGCTCAGCGCGACACCGCCCGCTGTGGTGAGCGTGCCCGGCACCACCTTCGGCCCGCCGATGAACGCCACCCCCACTACCGCCGTGTTCGTGCCCAGGTACATGTTGAGCGGGAACGTGGTGTTCCGGGTGAACGTGGTCGTGACGACGTGAACGACGAGCTTGCCGACGCCGATCAGGGCGCCCGATGGGCATTCATTGAGCAGCGCCTGCTCGTGCGAGCAGCGCTTTGCGACAGCACGCGGTTCGAATTCGAACCCGGCGGCCGCGAACGCCAGGGAGGATGGGATTCGCCCGCTGACCGGCGGCACGGTGGTGTTGACGCTGAAGTTCAGGGCGGTTCCCTCGCCGCCACTCGAGGGCGCAGCGACGGTGGCCGCCGGCGCCACCGCCGCCAGCGCCACCGCCGCAGCGGTGGTGATGGCACATTTCAGGATCGTTCCTCGCATACGCTCTCCTTACGCTTTGCCCAGGACTTCGACGTGGTTGGCGCGTGGACGCGCTTGCCAGCCGACGGGGTGAACGACGAGGCGTTCGAACGCCTCGACCGCGCGCCCGACTCCATCTTCGGCACGGACCGCAGCGCTGAGCGTCATGGCACGCAGGCGCATCTGCCGGTCGCTCGTCGCGCTGCGGATCACATCGGCGAGTCGCGGTGCGGTGAGCTCGCGCCGCGGAATCGGCGGGGGGCTGACGCCGAGCTCGTGGAGCCGGCGGGCCCAGAAGAACTGATCGGTCATGTGCGGGATCGTGACCGCCGGCACGCCCGCCCGGAGCCCGGCTGCGGTCGTTCCGACAGCCGCGTGGTGGACGAGCAGCGCACATCGTGGAAACAGCCATTCGTGCGAGATCTCCCCGACGGCGAAGATGTCGGGAGGTAGCGAGGCGACTGGGAGCTGGTCGGCGGGCAGCTGGAGCACGCCACGCACGCCCGCGCGCTGGAGTGCGTCGATCGCGAGCCGGGTGCGCGCCGCGGGGTCGTCGTCGATCATCGTCGAGAAGGTGATCAACACCGGCGGCGGCCCGTCCGCGAGGAACTCGACGAGCGCCACGGGCGGATCCGGGTCGATCGTGTCCTCGAGGATCCAATAGCCCGTGACGAGCCCCGTGTTCTGCAGCGCGGGCAGCACGGGAGCGATCGCTGCACTGAACGCGTAAAGGACGGGCAGCCGCCGCCGATCGAGGCCCGCCATCGGCTCGCGCCACGGCAGCGGACCGAGCCCGAGCGAGGTCCGGCGCACGCGGTTGAGCCACGGTCGGGCGCACAGCCACGCGAGCTGGCGGATTGCCGGAGCCACACGCTGGAGCGGCCGCTTCGTGAACATCCACGCGGGCGGCTCGAGGAATGCTCGGACCAGCGGCAGGCTGCGGTCGGTGGAGATCTGCCATCCGAGCACGAACGCCAGATTGCTCGCGACGATCGCGTCGGCGTCGCTGCAGGCGGCGACAGCGTCCATCAGCCGGCGTGACGCGACCGAGCGCGCGTCGCGGACGAAGCCCACCCACGTCGGCAGGCGCTTGCTCCCGGTCTCGATCCACTCGCGGCCGGCCGCCGTCTCGGCGCCGCGGCTGAGATGGCCCTCCGCCAGCGGCGCGAACGCGAGACCTTGCGCCGCGACGCTGTCCTCGAAGCGCCCGTGCGTCGCGAGCAGGACCTCGTGCCCGGCGTCCATGAGGCCGCGGCCGAGCGCGATCAGTGGCTGCACGTCGCCCCGTGAGCCGACCCCGAGCAGCGTTACCCGCACGTCAGGCTCCCCGTCCGCGGTCCGCCCGCGACGTTCCTGTACTCGAGCCGCCGCTCGAGCCGGTACGCGAGTTCGGCCACTTCTTCGTTCTTCGCTCGCGCCAGGGACGCGATCTCGGCGAGCGTGCGCGGACAGCTGCTCGTCGTCGCCAGATTCCGCGCGACGCTGGCGCGCGCCGGGAGCAGCGCCGTCAGCTGTGTGAGCGTGGCCGGCGGGCGGGGGTCTGGGACCTCCTGGATATTCGAGGACTGCGACTGGACGCCCGTGGGCGACTCGGCGAGGACCGTGTAGAGATACTTGACGCCGGGCCGGCGGGTGCGATCGACGAAGTAGCTGTCGCTCGTCAATGCGACGGGTTCGAAGGAACTGGGGTAGGACAGGATCGTCGCATTGCTCCCGGGCGAGCCCGGCGGGGCGGGGGTGGGGGTCGATCCTTCCATCCTGAACCCGCCCGGCAGCGACGGCGAAGCGGTGAAGCTGAACGGCAGTTCCTTGTATTCCGCGCGCTCGACCTCGTAGCGCGCGGCGCTCGAGGATCGCACCCAGGAGAGGACGGTGCCATCGCGCTGGGTGTCGGTCAGCAGCTGCCCTGGCGCCGCCGGCTGCGCGCTGGCGGCGAGCGCGCCGCGCCTCGCGCTGTCAGCCGGGAACGCATCGCACGCGTTGCCCGTGTAGTAGATCCGCGTTCCGTGCGCGTGGTCGGCGCTCCCGACATAGAAGCCGTTGCCCTGGGGGACCATCGTGCGGACGCCGAAGTCGTAACCGTCGACGCCGAACGCATCTCGGGTCACGGGGAAGAAGTCGCGACCGTCGCACGTAGCCCAGATGTTGAATCCCACCTCGCCTGTGAGCAGCGCGGTCAGCGCCTGATATTCCTTCGCGATGCTTTTGTCCGCCTGTAGCAGCCAGCTCCAGTCGAGCGTCCCCACGTACAGCGCGTTGCCTTGCGTCGCGATGCGCCACATGTGCGAGTTGAAGATGTTGTCGAACCCGTCTTCGAGGCCGCTGATCGGGTACACGGTGCGCGACAGGGCGGGAACGAACCGGGGATTGCCGACGACCAGCTGCCAGTGACCGCTGGCGTTGATCCGGATCATCTCGGTGATCGGGAGCGCGTTGCAGGTGATGCAGTACCAGCCGACGGCGGAGACGTACAGAAAGCCACGGTATGGCTGCATCGCGATCACCGATGTCACATAGTGGCCACGCCCAGCCCCGCCCGTGACGATCGGCTGGAGGTGTCCGTCGCTCGGCATCCGCCACACCGAGTATCCGGTGGTGCCGTTGCCGGCGCCGAAGTAGAGGTCGCCGTGGAACGTCTGCAGCTCGAACACGACCATCCACGGCGGGCTGATCTGGGTGAACGTCGCGTGGCTGCTCCACGGGTGGTTGATGCGAAACACGGCTCCGTCACCGGTCAGCGACGTCGAGGCCAGAACGTAGAGCTGGTGGCGCCATTCGACGAGCCCGCGAAAGCCCATCGGGCGTGTGTCGGTGAACGCACCCGTGCGGTGGACGACGAACGACGAGCCGACGATGTTCTGGAAGTGGGTCCCGTCGTAGGTGCGCAGGATTCGGGGCGGATGGCTCTCGTAGAGCTCTGGGATGTACTCGTCCGCCGACACACCGGAGATGAACAGCGCCTGGCGGCCTTCTGGGCCGGTGACCACCGTCATCCCGCGGTAGGCGATGTCGGGGGAGATCATCTTGCTCGGATCGCGCGGGTTGCGGATGCTGTCGGGGGCGCGGTAGACCAGCTTCCACGTGCGCGTCTGCGGCGTGTACTGCCAGATCTCGGCCCTCAAATCGAGGTCGTAGGGATTGTTTGGGCAGTGGACGCCCGGCTCGGGGTCCGTGCTGTACTCGTGCGCGAACGGGTAGTAGAAATCCGTGGTCTCTTTTTCCACGCACTCGACGTCGCGTCCGGTGCCGACGTACAGCTTGCCCTCGAACCAGGCCATGCCCCACGCGTAGCTGTTCGAGGGTTCGCCGAACCCGAACTGGGCGAGCACGGTGGTCGAATCGAGGCCGGGGGGGAGTTGTTCCGCGGCGTGCGCGCGCGCATGCGACGCCTGCGCCACGCCGACGGAGTGCGCAGACGCGCCTCCGAGCAGCAGCGCAACTGCGAGCGCTAGCACTGCTGCGGGCAGCGCCAGCCAACGCGACTTCATGTGTGACTCCCTTCGGGTTCAGTGGCCACCGCGACGGTCGGCTCGTGTTGCGCCAACGCAAGCTGTTCGATCAGTTCGGCGGCCCCGTCGGGGCCGGGTGCCGCGGCGAGCCGCGCCGCCAGCCGCCGGGCTCGCTCGCCGTAGCGCTGGTCGCGCAGGACGCGCTCGACCGCCTCGCGCAGCCGCTCCGGCGTGCAACGGCGAGGCGCGAGGCGCACGCCGACGCCGGCATCGACGACGCGCTGCGCGATCGTCGGCTTGTCCCAGTTGGTCGGCACGACGACGAGCGGGACGCCGGCCCTGAGCGCGGCCATCACCGTCCCCATCCCGCCGGTGGTGACAATCGCCGCGCAGCGTGGCAACAGCACGTCGTGGCTCAGCCATTGGGTCACGTGGACGTTCGGCGCGGGGGAGGCGAGCCCGAGCTCGTGGGGCGCACGACCACGGCCGGTGGTCAGGATCGCCTCGCACGGCGCCCCAGCGAGGCCGCTGGCGGCGGCGCTGAGGAGCATCGGCCGCTGGAAATGGGACGTGCCCTCGGTGACGTGCACCCAGGGGCGGCCGGTCGGGAGACCGTCGAGCCATTCGCGCGTTCCGTCCGGCTCGCGCGGGTGCCACAGGCACGGGCCGACGTAGCGGACGCTCGCCGGCAGGTCGCGCCGGTTGTAGTCGAGCTCCGGAGTGCTGAGGACGAGATACAGCGGCAGCCGCCCGCCGGCGGCGGTGACGGCGCATCCGAGCGGCGCGAGCCCGTAGCGGGCGCGGATCGCGTCGATCCGCCGGCGCATGGGCCGCGCCGCGACCGCGGTCAGGCGCTCCGCGATCCGGTTGATCCGCTGCGCACTGGGAGTGCCCGCGCGCGCGAGGCCGCCCGCGGCCGGGGCGTCTGGACCGGGGAGCTGGGCGGTGATCAGGGGCGAGACGAGCGCGACCGGAACCGGTGAGCGCTCGGAGAGGACGAGCAGCGGCCCCCACATCGACGCCTCGGCGCCGATCACGTCCGGGCGCCAGTCCGCGGTCACGTCCTCGATATCGGCAACCTGGTCGGCGATCGTGCCGACGATCCACTCGCGCGACTCGCGCAGCAGCCGAATCGCGTCGCGGCGCCCGCCAGCGCCCTGCGCGCCCTCGTGGACGCGCCGCCACTTCGGGCCGACGCGCTTGAACGGGAACACCTCGAAGCCCTCGCCTTCGATCAGCTCGCGGGCCGAGTCATCCGTGTAGAACGCGACGTCGGCGCCGCGCTCGCGCAGCGCGAGCGCCATGCTCAGCTGCGGAAACACATGGCCCTCGAACGGCCAGCAGGCGAACAGCACGCGGCTCGTCATGCCGGCTGTCCCGACGTGGCCGGGGCCCGCGACGCCGCGACGCTCGCGCCCGCCGCCAGCTCCTCCAGCAGCTTGGCTGCGCCGGCAGGACCCGGCGCGGCGGACAGCCGCGCGGCAAGCCCCTGCGCCGCCACGCGGTAGGAGGGCTGATCGAGCACCTCGCGCACGGCCGTGCGCAATCTCTCAGCGCTCAGGCGGCGGGGCGACAGCCGGATGCCCGCACCGGTCTCGGTGACCCGGCGCGCGTTGTCCGGCTTGTCCCAGGTGGTCGGTATGAGCACCATCGGCACGCCGGCCTGCGCCGCGGCGAGGATGGTGGCCTTGCCGCCGACGGTCACCAGCGCCGCGCAGCGTCCCAAGAGCTCGCCGTGGCTGACCCAGCGCCGGACGTGGACGTTCGCGGCCGCCGCGCCGGGTCCGAGCTGTGGGGCGTCGCGGTGCTCGCCGGTCGTGACGATCAGCTCCACCGGCTCGTCGGCCAGAGCCTCGATCGCGGTCCGCAACAGGAACGGATCGCCGTATGCCAGGGTGCTCTCGGTGACGTGCACCCACGGACGCTCGTTGGGAATCGCCTCCAGCCAGCTTGCGCTGTCGTGGCCGTCTGGATACCAGATGCAGTTGCCGACATAGTGGACGCTCGCCGGTAGGTCGTGGCGACCGTAGTCGAGCTCGGGGATGTTGCCCACGAGGTAGAGCGGCAGGCGCGCCGTGAAGCGATTCACCGATTCGCCCAACGGCGCCAGCCCGTGCTTGGCACGCAGCGCATCCACGCGCCTGCGCATCGGGGTGGCGGCGAGCTCGGTCGCGCGCGTCAGCGCCGCCGCGAGGAGCCGGCCGGGCGCGCTGCGCGGGGGTCGCAGCCCGAAACCGAACGCGGGCGCGTCCGGTCCTGGGATCAGCGGCCCCATGAACGTCGAGGAGAGCGCCACGGGAATCTGCTCGGCCTCCCACAGCACGAGCATCGGCCCCCACAGCGAAAGGTCCGTGGCGATCGCGTCGGGCCGCCAGCGCGCGAGCAGGCCGCGCAGATCGGCAACCTGGTCGGGGATCGTCTCGACCAGCCAGTCGCGCAGCAGCGGCAGCAGCCGGCCACCCCCCGGCCTGGCGTGGCGGTCGCCGTGATCGACGGCGCGCATGCAGGCGAAGGCACGCTCCTGGTCGAGGCGCTCGAAGGCAAAGAACTCGAAGCCATGCTGCTCGATTGGGGCGCGGACCGCCTCGCCGCTGTAGAAGGCTACTTCGTGGCCGCGCTCGCGCAGCGCCGCCGCGATGCTGAGCTGCGGCAGCAGATGGCCGGTGAACGGCCACAGCGTGAACAGGAAGCGGCGGCTCATCGGGCCGTCTCCGCCGACGGGGCCGGCTCGATCGCTTGCGTGCGACCCTCGATTCGCCGGATGTGCCCGCCGAAGTACAGTCGCTCGAACAGGCTCTGCGGCATGTGTCGCCGCAGGGCGATCACCAGCGACGCGCCGCGCCCGACCACGTAGCGCATCCGCGGCTGCTTGGCGCTCAACGCCTCGGCGATCGTGCGGGCCACATCCGCGGGACGCGTGGGCGAGCGCTCGACGAGCTTGTCCGCAATCGCCTCACTCGCCCAGAACAGCTCGTGGTACGGGCTGTTCTGATCGCTTGCGCGAGCCGCCGTGCCGCGATGGCGCGACCAGCGTGTCGTCTTGATGATGCCCGGCTCGACGATCACCGACTGGATACCGAACGGCGCCAACTCCTGCGCCAGTCCCTCGCCCAGCCCCTCCTGCGCGAACTTGCTCGCACAGTACATGGTGACGCCGAAGCCGCACACCCGCCCGCCCACCGAAGACACGGTCACGATCCGCCCGCAGCCCGCCGCGCGCATGTGCGGGATGACGGCCTTGGTGACAGCGATGGTGCCGAGCACGTTGGTCTCGAAGAGCTGCCTGATCTCCTGCTCGTCGCAGTCCTCGGTGCAGCCGCGCAACCCGATGCCGGCATTGTTGACGAGTGCGAAGATGCCGCCCGCCTGGGTGAGCACCGTGTCGGTCGCCGCGGCGATGCTCGCGCGGTCGGTGATGTCCAGCGCCAGCGTCTCCAGCCCCACCCCGCGCTCGGACGCCGCGGCCAGCAGCTCCTCGCGTTGGTCGGGATTGCGAACGCCCGCGAACACGCGGAAGCCGTCCTCGGCCAGCTGCAACGAGGTCTCCAGGCCGATGCCCGTGCCGCTGCCGGTGACGATCACCGCGTCACCCGCTCGACCGGGTCTGCCCTTGTTGATTCCGTGCATCGCTACCTCACAGTCTCGACGGATTCAGCCCCCGGCAGCCGCGCCGCGATGTGCTCGGCGACGACCTCGGGTTGCTCGAGGGGGCCGAAGTGGCCCCATTCGGTCCTCGGCATCAGCACGGCGTGCGCGTTGGGCAGATGCTGATTGAGGAACTCGAAGGTGCTACTGAAGGCGGACTGCTCGGTGTACACGAGCACGACCGGCGTCTCGATCGAGGCGACACGCTCGAGCGTGAGCGAGCCCACCTTGCGGTAGTCCTCCGGCAGCGTCGTCTCCTCGAGTAGCCGCAACAACGGCCTCGGGTTGCGCGGAAGCCCCTTGAGCGGCCCCCACTGCTTGGGAAGGTCGATCGTGGCTCTGATCATGTAGCGCAGATCGGAGCGCTTCTCGGGCGGCACCCGGTGTCCGGCGTCCTCGAGCGCCCGCGCCCAGTAGGTCCAGCCGACCCAATCCTCGCCCCGCCGGCTGCGCTCGAGCGCCGGCAGCGCCGCCTCGATCGCGATCACCTCATGGACGCGATGCGGCTGGCGCAGCGCGTGGTAGAGGGCGATGTCGGCGCCGTAGCTGTGCCCGGCGATGAGCGGTCGCTCGATCTCGAGCACGTCGAGCAAATCGCACAGGTCCTCGGCCATCGCGTCGGGGCTGTAGCCGGACGGTGGGGCGTCGCTGTGGCCGTGACCGCGCAGGTCGTAGGTCAGAACCCGGAAGTGCTCGCACAGCGTCGGCACGATCTGCAGGTGCCAGACGGCGAGGTTGCCGGTGAGCCCGTGGACCATCACCAAGTCGGGGCCTTCGCCGATCTGCTGGTAGTGAAGTCGCAGGCCGCTCGGCAGGGTAGCTTTCGGCATCAGCTCTCTCGCTCGCTTCTCACTCCACGTACCCCAGTGCGCGCAGGCGCTCCATCACCGCGGCTTGCTCCTCGGGCTCGAGCTCGAGCTCGGCCGCAGGACTCGAGACGGGTGCCGGGGGCGCCGGTGCGGGTGCGCTGCGCGGCGGGCGGCGTTCGAGCTCGCCGGGCTCGAACACGGCCGTGGGGACGCTGCCGGACACGTCGTCTGGCACCGGCAGCCCGAGCTGGTGCAGCAGCAGCGGCGCGACGTCTACGATCGACAGTTCGTCGACGGACGCGCCCGTGCGGATGCCCGGCCCTGCCGCGAGGAAAACGCCCTCCCAGCGATGGTGCCCGCGCGGCTCGGGGCGGCGCGCGACGAGCGTCTCGGAGGGCAGGATCGAGATCGTGCCGCCGTCGGCGAGCACCATCGAGACGTCGGGGCCGAGTGCTTCGAACGGCCCCGAGAATGCCTGCTCGCGCGTCCACACCTCCTCGATCAGCGGGCTGCCGTCGTGGGGTCGGCGCACCTGGCGCAGCCCCTCGGCGATCTCCTGGGTGAGCTTCGCGCGGACGTCCTCGGGCAGCGGCTCCTCGCCACCCGGGATGCGGTCGACGATGTGGATCCCCTGACTGGAGGGCGTCGCCGCATAGGCGAGCGTGCGCGACCAGTCGAGCGCGTGCACGTGGCGGGTCATCTCGGCAAAGCCAACGTCGGTGTCCGAGCGCTCGCCGGCGTCCTCCGCGGGCGCCCATGTCAAGAACCCGGCCTGCTCGAGCCACGAGTTGACGTGGAAGACCTCGCGGGTCGGCCCGAAGCCGTGGTCGGATGCGATCACGACGGTGGCCTCCGGACCGGCCAGCGCGACGATCTGCCCGATCAAGCCGTCGAGCGAGCGGAAGTAGCGCTCGCAGCGCTCGATCATCTCCTGCTCCCAGGCGTTCGGCCGCTCGGGCCGGCAGGCGGGATCGATGAACCGCCAGCACAGGTGCTGGAGCTTGTCGACGCCGTCGAACAGCACGGCCACAAGGTCGGCCGGCTGGGTCTCCATCAAATGACCCAGGACTTCCGCCCAGCGCTGCTCGCGGCGGATGTGCAGCTCGACGAACTCGGCGTGCTCGTCCTCCGGGCAGCCGTCGATTGCCTTGATCTCCAGCTGCATGTCGAGCATCTCCCGCGGGTTGAAGCCGGGAAGCGTCTGCAGCTCGTCGAACAGGCCCGGCGGGTGGCAGCCGAGACGAAGCTGGCGCCACGGCATCATGCCCCCCGGCACGATGGCGCCCTGCACGGGCGGCGCGGGGAAGTTGAGCGGGAAGTTGAGCGAGATCACCCGCCGGTCCTGTTCGCTCGCCAGCGTCCAGATCGTCGCGGCTTTGACCTCCTGCGAGCTGGCGAAGGAGAAGTAGATGCTCCCCGGCTCTTCCTTTTGGAAGAAGTCGAAGATGCCGTGCTGGCCGGGGTGCTTGCCGGTGACGAGCGAAGTCCATGCTGGTGGCGTGAGCGGTGGCATGATCGAGCGCAGCACGGCGCGGGTACCGCGCTCGCAGAGCTCCGCCAGGCAGGGCATCACGCCCTGCTCCATGTAGGGGTCCAGCACGGTGAACGTCGCGCCGTTGACGCCGATCAGCAGCGTAGGGGGGGCGGGTCTCACTTCACACCTCCGTTTGTATCGCTTGACGGTGCTCGCACACGAACGCCGCGAGCTCCGCGACGCTCATGTCGCGCTGCTCCAGCGGGCGCTGCCCGATTTCGTCGAAGAACTGGGGAAAAGGCAGGCGCCCGTAGCGCTGTTGGATCATCGTGGAGAGGATCACGATCTCCAGCGACTCGAGCCCGAGGTCGGCGACGAAGCGCGTGTGCGGGCCGATCTCACCCGTGTACTCCCAGTCGCCCTGCGCCTCGTCGAGGAGCTCGAGGATTCCCTGCAGCACCTCTGGATCGAGTGTCGTCATCGCAGCACCTCATATGGTCCGTGGGCGAACGCGAGCGCGGGGTGCGCGGCGGTTGCGACGATCTCCTCGTCCTCGCGGTGGGTCCAAGCGAGCAAGCGCTCGCCGCCGGCGTCGACCGACACGGTCTCGCGCTCGAGGTCGAGCGCGCGCACGCACGGTGCCTCGGCGCCACCGCCGAGGCCAGATCCGAAGGCCTTGCCAGCGGCCTCCCGCGCGCACCACATGCGCAGCAGCCACTCCTCGGCGACGTGCGCCGGGAGCGGCTCGAGCAGCGCTCGCTCGGCTTCGCTGAGCGCGGCCTGCGCGAATCCCTCGGGGCGCGGCACGAGCCGCTCGACGTCGATGCCGATGCCACCGGCCGCTCCGGGTGGGGCGAGCGCGACGAGCGCCGCCGCCCGCCCATTGGCGTGCGTGAGCGAGACGATGGGCACCTCAGCGAGGCCCTCCAGCTCGCGGGCGAGGACGTACGGCGCGCCCCGTTCGTCGGGGAGGATCTCGATATCCGCAGGCAGCAGCTCGAGACCGTACACGGCCCGCAGCAGCTCTACCGCACACTCCTTTGCAGCGGTGCGCGCCGCGAGCCACTCGAGCTGCCTGCTCTCGGGCAGCGTCAGTGCGGCGAACAGCTCGCGCTCGCGGCGGCCGAGCACGCGGCTTGCCCACACGGGCTTCCACAGCCCGCGGTTGACAGCGAGTGCGGCGTCCAGGCGTCGGCAGGCGACGCGCTCGTCCTGATAGGGCGCCAGCGGCGCCCGCCAGGGCTTCGACAGCGGCGCGAGCTGTGCCGCGCGCGCCAGCGGCGCAAAGCGCTCGGGGACGGCGAAGCGCTTGTCCTCCCAGCCGGTGAGCCGCATCCAGCAGCGGCCGCTCGCGTCCAGCACGTCGATGTCCGAGCGCACGAGCTGCTCGCCCTCGAGCGCGATCGCCGCCATGCACGCAAGCTGTGTACCCGCCGGCAAGGGCGGGCCGTACAAGTCGAGCGCCGCCAGGCGAAACGGGAACACGACCTGCGCCTGCTCGAGCATCTCGGCCGCCCAGAAGCCGATCACCTGGCCGGCCGCGTCTAGCACCACCGGGTCGAGCACGAACTCCGGCTCGCCGGTGCCTCGAAGCAGGCCCGTGCGCGGGAGCACTTCCAGCCCCGCGCGGGCACCCGCAGGCGCCACGGCCTCGATGCTGCGGACTGCCTGCCACAGCGGCCCGTGGAACATCGCCTCGCCATACAGGCGCTCTCCCGGCCCTCCCAGCCGCCGCGGCGGCACGCCGTCGCGCAGCGCGACGGCGGCCACTTCGGGCGGAGAGGGAAAACGCTCCGCCAGCAGGACGGTCGCTTCCACCACCGGGTCCACTCCAGCGTCGCCGTCGTCGAGGCTGCGCAGCTCGACGCGCACGCGCTCGCAGCCGCCCTCGGTGGCCAGGCGACGCACGGACAGCTCGAGCGTCTGCGGCGTATCGCCGAACGCCAGCCAGCGGTGCGCGCGCAGCTCGCGCAGTCCAGTGACCGTCAGCTCGGGCAGCAGGCAGGACGCGCCCTCGGCGAGGATCTCAATGCTCATGGCGAGCGGCATCAGCGCGAGCGCGTGCAGTCCCGGATCGGTGTGCGAGACGGTCCCGCCGAGCGTGTGGTCGAGCAGGTAGCGGTCCTCGAGCGGATCGACAACCCGCTGTGCCACCAGCTCCACCCCCGGCTCCCAGGCTGACGATCGTGCCGACGAGCGGCCGCCGGGCCTGTGCGACGGCGACCGCCGCGCCGCCGCTGAGATAGGCGCCCATGACCTGTTCGTTGGTGACGAGGAAGCGCTCCATCGTCTCCAGGTAGCCGTCGAGCGCGGCCGCCAGCTCGTCTTCGCCGCTCGCAATCGGCAACGCCGTGGTGGCTTCAGGCAGCGCCGCGGCGGCTTCAGGCAGCGCCGCGGCGGCCTCAGGCAACGCCGCCGGTGCAGGCGAGGGCGCGGTCGCGTGGAGCGGTGTCGGTGCTCCTGTCCGCGCCACAGGCGACGCATCGCGCGGCGCGGCTTGTGCGTGCCCGTTGGGGGAAGCGGTGCTGCCCGCGGCGCCCGCGTCAGGCACCTGCGCCGGCGGGGCGTGGCCGTCCGCCGACCCGTTGTTCACGCCGGCGGACGGGCGCAGGCGCTCGAGCGCCTCGTCTGAGAGGTGCAGCATCGGCCACGTTGTCGACAGCGCGACCATGTGCGCGGGGTCGGCGCTCGCGCCGCAAGCGGGGTCGCGCCAGTCGAGCATCTGCGTGCGGCGCTGAGAGAACAGGTAGCCGAAGTCGAGATCGACGTCGTGCACAGCGAGCAAGCCCACGAGGTGGTTCAGCTGCGCGGTGCCGGTGCGGCGGGGCAGGTCGGTGGCGACCGCGCAGGCGGGGCGACCGCGCAGGATGTCCTGCACGAAGGAGGTCATGTTGCCGCGCGGGCCGACCTCGATGAATACGCGTGCGCCGTCGTCGTGCAGTGCCTGGATCGTCTCGCAGAAGCGCACCGGCCGCGTCCAGTGCTCGACGAGCAGCTCGCGGATTGCCTCGGGATCGTCGGGATAGGGGGCGGCGGTCGTGCACGACCACAGCGGCGTGCTCGCGCTGCGCACCGGCAGGCGCGCGAAGGTCGCGCGCAGATCCTCGGCGAACGGCGCGAACAGCGGCGTGTGCACGGCGCGGTCGTAGGGGAGCTGTTCGCACATCAGCCCCGCGGCGGTGGCGATCTCGCGCGCGCGGGCGATCGGCTGCGCGTTACCCACCAGCACGCTCTGGTGGGGGCAGTTGTCCATCGCCAGGTACAGCTCCCCCTCCGAGGACGATGCGCCGCTGGCTTCGCCTGCGATCTTGCGCGCGCTGGCGGCGTCGGCGCCGATCGCCAGCAGCACGGCAGCCGGCACCTCGTGACGCTCCGCGGCCTCCGCGTAGGAGGCGTACAGGCCATGACAGAAGGCCGCCAGGCGCTCGTCGGTGTTGACGTCCAGCGCCCCGGCTGCCATCGCCGCGGAATGCTCGCCGGTGCTGTGGCCGAGCATCGCGTCGCAGCGCCTCACCAGTCGCTGCATCACCGCGTAGGCGGCGGCATTGCCGGTGAGCACGGCCTCGACGGCGATGTCGAGCTCCATCAGCCGCTGATCTGTGTGCTGCTTCTCCGCCTCCGAAAAGGGCGGACGCGGATACACCCAGTCGCTCAGCAGATGTCCGCGTGGATGCCCGGCGTAGAGGCGGTTGACGCGGTCGAACGCGGCGCGCGCCTCGGCGAACTGCAGGCACAGCCCGGCGAGCATGTGCGGATACTGCGCGCCCTCTCCGGGGAACACGAACACGACCTTGGCCTCACGGCCGAGCGGCTCGGCCTCGTAGTAGATGCCGGAGGTCGTCTTGATCCGCCGGCAGTCGGGGTCGCGCAGCTTCTCGATCGCCTGGCCGAGCTTGTGGCGCAGGTCCTCGGGCGAGGCGGCCACCACGGCCAGGCGTCGCTTGCCCGCGCCGGCGCCGAGCTGCTGGCTGAGCGTGAATGCAAGGTCCGCGAGCGCGAGCTCGCGCCCGCGGTCGAGCGCAGCCACGAGCTCGCTCGCCGTATCGAGGAGCGCCTGCGGCGAGTCGCCCTCGAGGATAAAGACCTCGCTGTCCCAGGGGGGGCGGTGCTCGGCGGGCTGCTCCACGCTCCAGTCCTCGAGCACCGCATGGGCGTTGATGCCGCCGAAGCCGAACGCGTTGACGGCGGCTCGCCGCGGCTCCGCGCCCCCGTGGATCCACGGGCGTGTCTCGGTGTTGATGTAGAAGGGCGTCCGCTCGAGGCCGAGCTCGGGGTTGGGCTGCTCGCAGCCGAGCGTCGGCGGCAGCACGCGGTGGTGCAGCGCGAGGGCGGTCTTGATCAGGCCGGCAACGCCGGCTGCGGGGATGGTATGGCCGATCATCGACTTTACCGTCCCCAGGGCGCACCGCGGCAGCTCGCCCTCGCGCTCCCCGAACACGCGCGTCAGCGCCTGCACCTCGACCACGTCCCCGACCGGCGTGGCCGTGCCGTGCGCCTCCACCAGGCCGACGCTGTCCGGCGAGACGCCGGCGGCGGCGTATGCCCGGCGCAGCGCCAGCTCCTCGCCCTCCACGCGCGGCGCCATCACGCTCATCCCGCGCCCGTCGCTGGCGACGCCGACGCCGCGGATCACCGCGTACACGCGGTCGCCGTCGCGCAGCGCGTCATCCGCGCGCTTGAGCACCAGCGCGCCGATCCCCTCGCCCAGCAGCGTGCCGTCGGCGTCCTTGTCGAACGCGCGCAGCTGCTGGCGGCGCGAGAGCGCGCCGAGGCGGCAGAACAGGTTCAGCGTGGCGACCGGCATCCACACCTGCGCGCCGCCCGCGATCGCGAGATCGCAGTCGCCGGCGAGCAGGTCGCGCAGGGCGTGCTGCACCGCGACCAGCGACGAGGCGCACGCCGCGTTGACCGTGTACGCGGGGCCCATCAGATCGAGCCGGTTGGCAATACGACCGACGATGATGTTCGGGATCAGCGCGGGGACGGTTTCCGGTCCGAGCGGCGGCAGCACAGCCTGCAGCTCCAAGCGCAGCTGCTCGAGCTGCTCCTCGGGGCGATCAGGATCGAGCTGGCGCAGCAGCTCCAGCGTCTGGCCGATGACCAGGCCGCGCTGAACCGCGATCGCGTTGCCCCCGTTCAGGTAGGTCCCCTTGCCGAACACGATCGCCGTGCGGGCGCGAACCTCCTCGGGCAGCTCGGTCTTGCCCGCGTCCGCGAGCGCGTCGCGGGCGATTTTCAGCGCCAGCCACTGGTCGGGCTCGCCACCCACGGCAACCGGCGGGATGCCGTGCGCCAGCGGGTCGAACTGGGCCATCGCGCCGAGGTACCCGCCGCGCTTGCAGTACGTACGGTCCACGTCGGCGAAGTCGGGGTCGTAGTAGACGTCGGGGTCCCACGCCTCGGGCGGCGGGTCGGAGGTGGCGTTGACCTTGCCGAGGATGTTCCGCCAGTAGGCGTTGACGTCGCGCGCGCCGGGGAACATGCACGCCATGCCGATGATCGCGACGCCCTGCGTGGGCTGCTCGCCGGACGCCGCGCTCACGCCTGCACCCCGGCAAGTCGGTTGAGCGCTTGCGTGCCCACGCCGACGACGTCCTGCAGCATCGCCAGCAGGCGCCCATCGGCGCCGTAGAACCAGTGGTCGGCGTGACACAGCGGCGGGCTGCTGGCCGGGCGGATGCGCAGCTCGTGACGCACGCGCTCTCCTTCGCTTGGCGCGCTCACCCGCACGTAGCCGCCGATCTCGGCCGGAAGCAGCGTCACGTCCCACTGCAGGCGCGCCCACAGCACCTGCACTTGCAGCGCGCTGTCGAGCAGCACGGGGTCGAGCAGCCACCGTTGCCCCGCGGCGCCGGCCACGCAGTGCCCCGGCTGCGACGGGCTCAGCACGGCACTTGCGCCACGCTCATCCATGCCGTCGATCGCGGCGATCCCCTGGAAGATCGGGCCGTGGAAGAGCAGGTCGCGGTAGGCGTCCTCGATCGCCAGCGGGAAGGGCGCGAGCTCCGCGAGCGGCGCGGGCGCCGGGGGATGTGCGCCGCCGTCCATCCCGGGGTGCTGGTGCGCCACCGCCGGATCGTGCAGCTGCACGAGCGAGCGATAGTGCCGGCGAACACCGCCCGCGCCTGCGACCGTGACCTCGATCTCGTCGGCGCCGGCCGGCCGCGCCGCGTTGAGGCGAACGCTCGTCGGCCGGTCGTGCTCGAGCGCCAGGCCCGCCAGCAGGCGGATCTCGCGCAGGCCCGCGAGCTCTCGCCCGGGCTGCGCCGCGACGGCGAGCTCTGCCATCAGCTCCATTGCCACCGCGAACGGGAGCACCGGTCGGCCGTCGATGCGGTGATCGTCGAGGTAGCGATCGCGCTCGAGGTCGAACGTGTAGCGTGCCTCGAAGGAGTCCTCGACATGCGCGGGCCCATCGGACCCGTGCGCGAGGCCGTTCGTGCCGGCGAGCAGCGGCAGCTCGGAAGCGTTGGCGGTGGCGGGTGCCGTCTCGAGCGCCGCGGACGGGGCGGGCACGGAAGTTGACTCCATGAAGACGGCCTGCTCGGAGTCGGTGTCCCCGCGCGCCAGCCCGCTGCTCGCGCCGATCACGATCTCGGCCTCACCCTTCTGTCCGCGGGTGAGCTCCTCGTGCAACAGCGTGCAGCCCTGCTCGAGCCCGATCAGCGCGACGCCGCGGCGGTCGAACTCCCGCTCGAGCTCGGGCGAGACCATGCCGGCCGAGCGCCACGGCCCCCAGTTGACGGCCACCACCCGCGCCGGCCAGCGGCGGTCCAGCTCGTGTGCGAGCTTGGCGAGGACCTCGCTGGCGGCCGCGTAGTCGGCCTGTCCACGGTTGCCGAAGCGGCCGGAGACGGAGCTGAACAAGACGAAGAAGCGCAAGGCGTCCGGCCGCAGCCGCTCGGCCAGCGTCTGCGCCGCGCCCGCCTTGGCGGCGATCACGCGCTCGAGCGAGTCGCGCTGCTTGTCGCTGATCAGCTTGTCCTCGATCAATCCGGCGCCGTGCACGACGCCGTCGATGCGGCCGTGGCGCTCGTACACGGAGTCGATCAGATCGGCGAATGCGGGGCGATCGGCCACGTCGCAGATCGCGTATTCGACCCGCGCGCCGGTCAGGCGCAGACGCTCGAGGTTCTCGCGCACCTCGCGGGCGCCCAGGATGCGCCGACAGTCCTTCTCGACGATCGCGGGGGTCAGCATCATGTGCTCGCGCCTGCGCATCGCGATCAACGCCTCGCGGAGCTCTGCCGGCTCGCTCAGATGTGCGGTCTCGGGGCTCTCTGGCTCGTCGGAGGTGCGCCCCACGATTACCAGCGTCGGGCGGTAGCGCTGCGCCAGCGTATGCGCGACATGGGCTGTGATCCCGCGCGCGCCGCCGGTCACGAGCAGCACGCACTGCTCGTCGAGCGCCTGGCCGGCGGGCCGGTTGACGAGCGGCGTCGGCACGAGGCCGAGCTGCGTGCGCTCGCCGTCTCGATAGCCGACCTCCACCAGCCCGTCCGCCGCCGACAGCTCGGCGAGCAGCTGCTCGGCGCTCTGCGCGGGCGAGGCAGCCGACAGGTTGACGGACTTGACGCGCAGCGCGGGCCACTCGTGTGCGAGCGTCTTGAGAAAGCCGTGAAGCGCCCCTTGCGGCGCCGCGCCGGGAGCGTGCTCGAGCCCACCGAGGCCGAATGCGCCCCCCAGGCGCGTCGCGCCGAGGATCGCGGCGCCCCCCGCCGCGGCCGCCTTCTCCAGGTCGGCTTGCAGCGCCTGGCAGAGTGCGAGCAGCACCGGTAGGTCGCCGTATTCGGGCCCCGGATCGCCGAGCGCCGCGAGGAACACGAGGGCCTTCACGCCATCGTGTTCCGCGCGCATGCGGGCTGCGAGCCGGGTGGCCTGCTCGCCGTCGTCTGGCTGCTCCGCGCGCGACAGGCGCACCACGCGCTGGCCCTGCTGGTCGAGGGCGTCGGCGAGCGCCTCGCCGACGCCCGTCTCATCATCGACGATCACCACGGCGCCGGCGGCGGCGAGTCCCGCCGCGCTGGTGATCGCGGGAGCGCTCGCGTGCTGCACGACGAACCGGCCGATGCGCTCATCCTCGGCCGGCCCCGGTTCAAAAGGGCGTTGCTCTCCCGACCCCGCCAAGGCGCCCGGTGGGCCCGCGTCGGGCACCGCCGGGCCCGCGTCAGGCGCCATCGGGCCCGCGATCGCGGCCTCGAGGATGTCGATCACGGCCCGCAACGTGCGGCTGGCGGTGAGCTGCTCGATGTCGATTGCTTCGCGCTCGGCCGGCGGCAGGCTCTGGGTGAACGTGCCGGCGATCTCCACGCGCTTGATCGAGTCGACGCCCAGGTCGCCCTCGAGATCGGCGTCGAGCCCGAGCATTTCCGTGGGATAGCCCGTCCGCTCGCTGACAAGTGCCAGCAGCCGCTGCTCGATCTGCTCGCGCGTCAGGGCCCGGGTCCCGTTGGCGGGCTGCTCGGGCGCCGACGGGGCCGCCGGTGGCCCAGCGGCCGAGGCCGCCGGTGGCCCAGCGGCCGGGGCGGCCACGACCGGGGCGAGCGGGGGAGGTCCGGCGGCGTGGGCCGCGGCGGGGAGCGCCGGCATGGGGCGCCGCGGCCCCGAGACCACGGGTCGCGCAGCGGGTGTGCCCTGAGCGACCCCGAGATAGCCGAGCATGACCGCGCGCTGGGTGTCGAGGAACTGCTGCATCACCTGCTGGTGGCGGAGCATCACGTCCGCCATGCGCTCGCCGGCGCCCGACGCGGGTGAGACCTCGCCGGCGCCGAGCGCTGGCCCAAGGATCTCGTCAACGGGCGGCCGATCGGCCAGCTCGAGCTGCTGTGGGACGGCGGCGGGTATGAGCGACCCGTCACCGTTCGTGCTCGTCCTGATCACGACTGTCTGCTCCTCTGGATCGGTTACAGAAATTGGTGTTGCCAGCGGGCGCGGCTCTCCCGCTGGCCAGGCGCGACCGCCGTCGATCAGCCAGCCGGCGTCTGTCCGGCTGCGATCGCGGCCACCGCTGTGCAGATCGATTTGCGCCGCCGGACGCCCCGCGAACAGGCGCGTGGGGTCCAGCGGCACGCCCTCAGCCGCGATCGCGGCGAGGCAGTGCAAGAGCGAGAGCACGCCCGAGCTGCCCGAGCGGTCCATCGAGACCGCGAGCTGCTCACGCCCCTCGAGGATCTCGGGAACGAGCCCCGTGAGCACCGAGCGCGGTCCGACCTCGATGAACACGCGGGCGCCGTCGCGGTACATCGCCTCGATCTCGCGCACGAACTCGACGGGTCGGATCAGGTGCTCGGCGAGTAGCGGCGCGATCGCCGTGGCCCGCCCCGCGTGGGCTTCGCCGGTCGTATTGGAGTACACCGGGATTTGCGGGTCCGCGAAGCTCACGCCCTGCAGCAGCGCGGCGAAGCGCTGCTGGGCGCCGGCCACGTGGGGGGAGTGAAATGCGCAGGCGACGGGCAGCATGCGCGCGCCGAGGTCGCGCTGGCGGCACCATTCGAGCGCCGCTTCGACGTGCTCGCGCGGCCCGGAGAGCACGGTCTGGCGCGGGGAGTTGAGGTTGGCGGTCACCACGCCCCCGCCCGCGAGCAGCGAGGTGAGCGCGGCGGGCGGGGAATCGACCGCGAGCATCGCCCCGGCCTCGGCCGCGGCGGCGTCCTTCATGAAGCGCCCACGCGCCTCGGAGATCCGCAGCAGTTGCTCGGCGTCGATCCCACCGGCAGCCGCGAGCGCGGCGAACTCGCCGTAGCTGTGCCCGGCCACCAGCTGGGGCCCGACGCCGAGCGCCGCCAGCACGCGCGTGTACGCGAGCTCGGTCGCTCCGAGCGCCGCCTGGGCCACGTGCGTGTCCGTCAGCTCGGCCTGGCGGCCGCGCTGCTCCTCGGGCGTGAAGGACGGCGGCGGGAACATGTAGCTGCTGAGCGGTCGCTCATAGCAGTCGGCGAGCACCCTGTCGGCGAGCTCCAGCTGCTCGCGGGCCTCAGGAAAGGCGATCGCCAGCTCGCGGCCCATGTCTATGCGCTGGGAGCCCTGTCCCGGGAACAGAAACGCCACCTTGCCCTCGACGCCGAGCGGCTGTTCGGCGAAGTGGATCCCGTCCCGCTCGTGTACGCGCACCTCGCCGGCTGCGAGCAGCTGCTGCGCCCGGGCCAGCTTGGCGCGCAGGTCATCGAGCGATTCGGCGACCAGCGCGAGCGTTGGGCATCCGCGCTCCCGACCGCGATCCACGCTCGCCAGCTCGTGGGCGAGCGCTTCGAGCTGTGGCTCCTCCCCCTGCGGTGACGATGCGCCGGCGGCGAGCCTCGCCGCGAGACGCTCGAGCGTGGCCGTCAGCTCTGCTCTGGACCCGCGCCAAATCAGCAGCTCGCCGGGCCAGCGCCGGACGGCGGCGTCCGCGTGCTCGAGGTAGGCGCCGTCGTACTCCTCGAGCGCGATGTGGAAGTCCGTGCCGCCGAAGCCGAACGCGCTCACCCCGGCGCGCCGCGGATGCGACGCACCGCCGCTCAGCCACGGACGCGGCTCGCTGTTGACGTAGAACGGGCTGTCGGCGAAGCGGGCTTTGGGGTTCGGTTCGGTCACACCGATCGTCGGCGGCAGCACCCGGTGGTGCAGCGCGAGCGCGGCCTTGATCACGCCCGCCACTCCGGCCGTCGCCTTCGTGTGGCCGATCATCGACTTGACGGAGCCGATCGCGCACCACTGGTGGCGCTCGGAGTGTTCGCCGAAGACAGTGCTGAGCGCCTTCACCTCCGCTTCGTCCCCGGCCACGGTGCCGGTCCCGTGTGCCTCCACCAGCCCGACCGTGTCAGGTGAGATGCCCGCCTGCGCGTAGGCGCGGCGCAGCGCGCGCATCTGGCCCTCGGGCCGTGGCGCGGTGAGGCTGCGGTCGCGGCCGTCGCTGGCGGCGCCGACGCCGCGGATGACAGCGTAGATGCGGTCGCCGTCGCGCTCGGCGTCAGCCAAGCGCTTGAGCACGATCGTCGCGAACCCCTCGCTGATCGCGATCCCGTCCGCGGCGGCGTCGAAGGGGCGGCAGTGGCCGCTGGGCGAGAGGGCGTGCGTCTTGGCGAAGCACAGATAGGCGAACGGGTTCTGGATGGCGTCGACGCCGCCGGCGAGCACCATGTCGCTGGTCCCGACCTGCAGCTCGCGCGCCGCGAGGCCGATCGCGCCGAGTGACGAGGCGCAGGCGGCGTCGACGGTGTAGTTCGTGCCGCCGAAGTCCAGGCGGTTGGCGATCCGACCTGCGGCGACGTTCATGAGCAGGCCGGCGAAGCTGTCCTCGGTCCACTCGGGGAGCGCCTCGAAGATCTGCTCTTGAAGCTCGGTGTGCGCGTCGCCCAGCAGTGACGGCAGCGCCGAGCGGACGGTGTACCCCACAGACTTGTCAGCGCCGCCGCCGCCGGCGCCGAGGATCACCGAGGTGCGCTCCCGGTCGAACGGGCGCGTCGCGTAGCCGGCGTCGCGCAGGGCGGCCTGCGCGGACAGCAGGGCGAGCAGCTGGAACGGCTCGATCGATTCCAGCGACTTCGGTGGCAGTCCCAGCGCGAGCGGGTCGAGCGCCACCGGATCGATGAAGCCGCCCCAGCGCGAGTACACCTTGTCGCGCGCGCCCGGGTCGGAGTCGTACATGAGCCGCCAATCCCAGCGCTCGGCGGGGATCTCGCGGATCGCGTCGACCTTGTCGAGGATGTTCGCCCAGAACGTCTCCACGTCGGGCGCGCCCGGAAGGATGCAGCCGACCCCCACGATCGCGACGTCGGCAGGTGGCGGAGGCGACGGTTCGGCCTCGGGCGCGGGCGCGGACAGCGCCTCCAGCAGCTCGCTGCTGCCGTGTGAGATCTCGCTGTGCAGATCGGCGAGCGTCGTCACCGAGTCGTGCAGCGCCGCAACCTGACCGATCATGTACATGCCGCGGTCCCACTGCTCGGCGGCCTCGACGGCGACGAGCCCGGAGTCGGCGCGGTCCACCCCCTTGGCCGCGATCCGCAGGCGTCCGATGTTCAGCTGCTCCAAGCGTCCGCGCAGCTCCTCCGCGTCGATCCCTTCGGCGTGCAGCTTGCGCCGCTCGGCCTCGAACTGCTCGACGAACGGCGAGGCCAGGCAGCGGGTGGCGTGGCCGGGGCCGCTCTCCAGCAGCGCGGTGTCCGCGGCAGTGACCGCCGCCTGCTGGAACAGCGGCGTGATCGCGCCACACTCGGTCGCCTCGCGCGTGAACAGGTAGGCGGTGCCCATCAGCGCGCCGACGCGGGCTCCGCGCTCGCTCACGGCGGCGGCGCTGGCGGCGGCCATCGCCGCCGAGCGCGCGTCGTGGATGCCACCGGCGAGCAGCACGTGGCAGTCGCTGGCGTCCCGCGGCAGCTCCTCGAGCAGGACGCGAAACATCGTGTCCCACAGCACGAAGCTCGTGCGCGGACCCACGTGCCCGCCGCACTCGCGGCCCTCGAACACGAACCGGCGGGCGCCTTCCTGCAGGTACAGCCTCAGCAGCGCCGGCGAGGGGACGTGCAGATAGGTGGCGATCCCGTCGGCCTCGAGCGCACGCGCCTGGTCGGGGCGTCCACCGGCGATCAGCGCGAAGGGAGGCCTGTGCGCGCGCACGGCCGAGAGCTGCTCGGCGCGCAGCTCGGCGGGCACGAAGCCGAGGACCCCCACGCCCCACGGCCGCTCGCCGACGAGCTCCGCCGTGCGCGCCAGCAGCGCGTCGGCGTCGCCTCCGCGCATCAGCGCGAGCGCGAGGAAGGGAAGCGCGCCGCCCTCGGCCACGGCGGCGGCGAACTCCGCGCGGTCGCTCACGCGTGTCATCGGGCCCTGCACGAGCGGATAGCGGGTGCCGTGCGAGCGTGCGAGCCCGGCGCCCTCCGCCAGCGGGTTGGCGGCCGCGAGCGTCGGGCAGGCAGCGGCGATCGCCGAGCGCAGGCCGTCGATGATGCCGGCGACGTTGCCAAAGCGTCGCGCCAGATCGGCTGCGAACGCGGCGTCCTGCCCCAGCGGGAGCACGGCGTCGGCGCCCGGCCGGCCCGCGACGTGCGCCTTGACCGATGCACGCCACTCCTCGCGCGAGGCGCCGGTCGGCGCGAGCGCTTGCTCGGCGTCGCGCAGCAGCTCGAAGCCGCGCAGACCCGGCCTGGCGTAGGCCCGAAACGGCGCGCCGAGCCCGCCGCCGAGCGTGGCCGTCTCGCTCCCGTCGATTCCCGCGAGCGTGGCCTTGAGGCTCGCGGGCAGGGGCGACTCGGGAGCCAGCAGGAGCTGCGCATCGAGCACCGCGCCGGCGGCGCCGGCCGCATAGGCGGCGGCCACCGTGTGCAGCCCGATGCCGCCGTGGACGAACACGGGTGTGCGCAGCGCGGCGAGCAGCCGCTGCGAGAGCACGAACGAGCCTTCCTCGCCGATCCATCCGCCCGCCTCGTGACCCTTGGCGATCACCGCGTCCGCGTGGGCGGCCTGCGCCGTGACGGCCTCGTCCGCTCGCGTCACCATGACGTACGCCTGCAGCCCCGCGCCGTGCACGAGCTCCACCAGCCGGCTCGTCTGCTCGGCCGGCGTGTGTGCCAAGACGATCGTGTCGAGGCCGTCGAGCGCGGCGCCGAGGACGAGCTCGAGCGCGTCCTGTCCGTCGACGAGCGCGCCGCGGCGTCCGTGCCCCAGCGTCGCGAGCTTGCGCAGCTGCGCCAAAGCACTGTCGAGATCGACCGCGAGCTCGAGGCTGACGACGCCGAGCGCGCCCGCTCGGCTGGCCGCGATCGGCACCGCGGCGTCCGCCGAGCCAGAAGGGCACAACACGATGAACTCGAACAACCTGCGCCTCCGTTTTGCCGCTTGAAGAGCGTTTGGAGAAGGGGTTAAGATCGCTGGCCTTGCGCTGAGCTGGATACGGCTCAGATACTGACTTTGCGGGGACTTTGGCCCAAGCGGACAGACCTTTCAAGCGCTGCATGCCAACGTTGCCCAAAGGTGCAGATCGCATTGACCGTGCGTCCTGGCCGACCCTAACCTTCGGGGGACAACCCAGATTGGGCGTCGGCCCCTCCGTACCGACGGCCGGCTAGCTCTGGTCTGGCAGCACCGTCAGCCACCTGTATCTAGAGCGGGAGCCGTCCCTTACTGCCATGTTGTCGCCGTCGCCGCAATCGGACCGTCCTTCGCCCCAGCAACTGCTGGAGTGGCTGTGCGACCCGCGCAGCCTCGAGCCGCTGGAGCCGGCCTCGCTAGCGGACGCTGACGAGGTGGGCGTTAATGCGGCGTGGGGGCGTGTGGCGGGACGGCCGGTCGTCTGCTACGCGCAGAACCCGTCGATCGCCGCCGGTGCGGTCGGCGTCGCCGAGGCCGAGGTGATCGTGCGCGCGCTGCGCCACAGCCGCCGGGCGGGTGTCCCGCTGATCTGCTTTCTCGAGTCCGCGGGGGCGCGCCTGCAGCAAGGTGTGGCGGCGCTCGGCGGCTTTGGGCGGATCTTCTTCGAGAACGTGGCTCTGGCGGGCCGTTCGCCGCAGATATCGGTGATCACCGGCGTCGCTGCCGGCGGCGCCTCCTACTCGCCGGCGCTCACCGACTTCGTGGTGATGACGAGCAGGGCCTCGATGTTCCTCACGGGCCCGCGGATCGTCAAGCTGGCGCTCGGCGAGGACGTGACGCCGTCCGCCCTCGGCGGCGTGAAGGTGCACGCGCGCAACGGCGTGTGCGATTTGGTCGCCGTCGACGACCGTGACGCGGCTCGCCTGGCGCGCGACTTGCTCGGCTACCTCCCGCAGAACTCGGCCCAGCCCTCGCCCGCTGCGCAGGCGGAGGACCCCACGGGGTCCGATCCGGCGGGCGTCCTACCGCCGAGGAGCCGCAGCCACTACGACGTGCGCGAGCTGATCGTGCGCATCGTTGACGGCGGTCGCTTCCGGGAGGTCTCAGAGCTGTGGGCGCGCAACATGGTCGTCGGCTTCGCGCGCCTGGAGGGACGCGCGGTCGCGGTGATCGCCAACCAGGCGCGCTACCGCGGCGGGATCATCGACGTCGAGGCCTCGCGCAAGGCCAGCAAGTTCATACGCACATGCGACGCGTTGCACATCCCCATGCTCGTGCTCGTGGACACGCCCGGGTTCATGCCCGGGAGCCGTCAGGAGGCGGCCGGCGTCATCGGCCACGGCGCCGAGCTGCTGCGGGCGTTCGCCGCCGCCCGCTCGCCGCGCGTCACGGTGATCGTGCGCAAGGCGTTCGGCGGCGCTTTCATCACGATGAACTCCAAGGATCTCGGCGCCGACGCGTCGTTCTGCTGGCCGCAGGCGGAGATCGGCATCATGAGCGCGGAGAGCGCCGTCGAGATCATCCACGCGCGGCGGCTACGCGCGGCACGCATCGCGGATCTCCCCGCCCGGCTCGCTCGCCGCTACGCGCGGGACAGCCTCTCGCTCGACATCGCCCTTCGCTGCGGCGCGATCGACGCCGTCATCGACCCAGCCGAAACGCGCCGGCGTGTGGTGGCTGCTCTGCGGCTGGGCTCCACCAGGAGCACCCGCTGGGACACGGCGATGATCGCGCGAGCGCCGGCCGAGGGGGTCGAGCGGGTGGCTGTCGCAGCAGCCGTTGGACCCCCGCGCCGCGCGCGTGCAATCAGTAACAATCACAGCCTGTCCACTGCCCCGGAGGGAACACAGCTATGAAGCATGTCCGCCGTGCAACGATGATCGCTCTCATCCTCGCAGCAGCCATGCCGGCAGCGCTCGCTGCAGCCACGGTGAAGCTGTCGGGCACGTACGAAACCAAGATCACGACGGACGGGACCCTGAACGGCACCTACAGGGTCACGTTCGACCCGGGGCAGTTCACGCTCCACGCCCCGTACGGGATAGTCGGCCACGGCACCTACTCGATCTCCGGCTCAAAGCTCACCTTGCATGGCCCGGGAGCGTGCACGGCGGCGGGCAGCTACGAAGTCAAAGTGTCGGGCTCCTGGCTGACGTTCAAGAAGTTCAAGGACCCGTGCCCGCGCGCGGCGATCCTTACCGCTCACGCGCTGAAGAAGGTCTGAGCGCGGAGCGCAAGCCGCTCACTCGTACTGCAGCGCGGCCAGCACGTTGAGCCGCGCTGCGCGGCGGGCCGGGAGGACCGCCGCGAGCAAGCCGCAGACGATCGCGGCGATGACGAACACCACCAGCGTCCCGACCGGGATCGTGAACGCGGGATATTCGATCGCCTGCCCGACCATCAGCGCGAGGACGATCCCCACGGGGATCCCCAGGGCGGCGCCGATCAGCGCCGTGATGACGCTCTCGTAGCGGATCATCCGCCGTAGCTGGCGGCGGGTCATGCCGACGGCGCGCAGCATCCCGAGCTCGCGCGTACGCTCGAACACGGTCAGCACGAGCGTGTTGACGATGCCGAAGATGCTGACGATGATCGACAGCGACAGCAGCACATAGAGGAGGTTGAGCAGCGTATCGATGCCTTTCTCCTGGTTGTTCTTGAATTCGCTCTCGGTCTGGATCTTCGCGTCGGGGTAGTCGGCGAGGGCGCTCTTCAGCGCGCGGGTGTTGGCGGCGGTGGCGCCACCCGCCATGTCGATGAAGGAGTAAACGTTCTGCGGGTTCTCGTATTCGCTGTCGAAGCGGGCCGTGGAGATCGTGACGTCGCCGTAGGGGGAGCCCCCTTTCGGTGGCGCGTAGATGCCGCGAATCGTCAGTTCCATGACGTTCCCCAGCGGCGTCTCGACCGAGATCGACGAGCCGACGTGCAGGTGTTCGGCTTTGGCGTAGGCCTTGGACACGAACGCCCCGCTGTGGCCGAGCTCGCCGGGCACCGCCTGCGAGCCGTGCTGCCAGCGGACGTCGATCACCTTGCTGATCTGGCCTTCCACTCCGCTCACCTGGATTTCGCTGCCGGCCACGCTGCCGGTGCCGGCGCGCACGCCGGCGACGACCTGCACGCCGGGCACCTTCGCGAGCGCTTCCGCGGAGGCTGTGGAGAGCGGCGAGAAGTTGTTCGCGGCGGTGAGCGCGTAGTCGCCGTGGAACAGCTCGTTGACGGAGCTCTCGAAGGTCGACTTCAGCCCGGCGGCGAGCACGGCCACGAGCGTGACGAGGGCGAGCCCGATCATCAGCGCGGACGCCGTCGAGGCCGTCCGCGAGGGGTCGCGGATGGCGTTGGCGCGCGCGAGCCTGCCGGCGGTGCCGCCGAGCTTCGTCGCGGGCCAGCCGAGCACGCTGGCGAGCGGCGGCACGAGCGTCTTCGCGAGCATCGCCACGCCGATGAACACGCCGGCGGCGCCGAGGCCGATCGTGAGCAGTCGCGTGCCCGTTAACAGCGAGCTGACGAACAGCCCGACCAGCATCAGCGCGACGGCGAGCGCGAGCGTCGCCAGCGCGGCGTAGGTGCCGAAGCGGGCGAAGCGCGACGGCGGCAGCAGCGCGCCCTCGCGCACAGCCGCGATCGGGGCCACGCGCGTCGCGCGGATCGCCGGGCGCAGCGCCGCGAGCACGGTGATGGCGACGCCGACGAGCAGCGAGACGACGATCGTGCGCGTGGCGAACACGGTCGCGGCCTGCGGCAGGTCGATGCCGAACGAGACGAACAGCGAGTTGAGTCCCTTCGCGAGGGCGAGCCCGAGGAACAGCCCGACGACGGAGGACAGCAGGCCGATGACGAACGCTTCGAGCAGCACGGCGCGCAGGAGCTGGCGTCGGGTGGCGCCGATCGTGCGCAGCGTCGCCAGCTCGCGGGTGCGCTGGGCGATCGTGATCGACAGCGTGTTGGCGATCACGAAGCTGCCGACGAACAGCGCCACGCCGGCGAACGCCAGCAGGAAGTCCTGGATGATCGACAGGAAGTTGCTGGTCGCTTTGGAGGCCTGTTTGGCCTGGGCTTCCCCGGTCCGCACCTGGGCGTCGCGGGGGAGCAGCGGCTTGATCTCCTTGACCACCTGCTCTGGCGTGTAGCCGGGGCGGTCGGCAATCGAGATCGAGGTGAGCTCGCCCTCCAGGCCGAAAAGCCGCTGGGCGATCGGAAAGTCGAAGATCGCCATCGTCGCCCCGCCGAGCGAGCTGGCGCCGCCGATCGTCACGATCCCCGCGATGCGCAGGTGCTGCTCGGGGCCACGGGCGATCACCCCGATCGTCTCCCCCACCGTGTAGTGGTGGCGTTCGGCGGTGTTGGCGTCGATCGCCACTGCCCCGGGGCCTTCCGGCCACGTGCCCTTCACGAGCGTGAGGGGGTTGAAGCGCTGGCTGCCGTGGGGGTGGACGCTGAACGCGAGCCCCGGGGCGCCGCCGACCGAGAGCACCTTGCCTTCGCGCCCGACGAGCTGGGCGCTGTCCGAGATCCCCCCGTCGGCGACGGCGACGCCCGGCAGCGCGCGAACCTTCGCGAGCAGCGATTCCGAGAACGCGGGGGCGGTGCCGCGGTTGTGTTCGGATTCCCCTTCCCCTCCACCGCCGATCGCGCTCTTGCTCGTGATGATCACGTCGGTGCGCTTGTAGACTTCGTGGAACACCGTCCCGAACGCCGATTTGATGGTGTCGGTGAGGATGTAGGTGCCGCTGATCATCGCCACGCCGAGGACGATGGCGGTTGCGGTGAGGGCCGCGCGCAGCTTGCGTGCGGCGAGGCCTTTGAGCGTGACGCCGATCACGTGAGGCCGATCAGGCCGCGAGCTCGCTCATCACGTTCACGACCTCGGCGGCGGTCGCGCCGTCGCCGAGCTCCTTGACGATCTGGCCGTCGGCGATGAACAGGATGCGATCGGCGATCGAGGCGGCGCGCGGGTCGTGGGTGACCATCACGGTCGTCTGGCCGTGGGTGTCGACAGAGTGGCGCATCAGCTCGAGGATCTCCGCGCCGGTCTTCGAGTCGAGATTGCCGGTGGGCTCGTCGGCGAGCAGGACCGTCGGACGCGTGATCAGCGAGCGGGCGATCGCGACGCGCTGCTGCTCCCCGCCGGAGAGCTGCGAGGGCCGGTGGCTGCGCCGGTGAGCGATACCCACTTCGGTTATCACCTGATCGACCCACGCCTTGTCGGGGTGCTCGCCGGCGATGGCGAGCGGGAGCACGATGTTCTCCTCAGCGTCGAGCATCGGCAGCAGGTTGAAGAACTGGAAGATGAAGCCGATGTGCTCGCGGCGCAGCCGCGTGAGTGCGGTGTCGTCGAGCCCGTTCAGCTCGATCCCCGCGATCGAGACCGTGCCGGAGGTCGGCTTGTCGAGGCCCGCCAGCAGGTGCATGAGCGTCGACTTGCCCGAGCCCGAGGGACCCATGACGGCGACGAGTTCCTGGGAGGCGACATCGAGGTCGACGCCGCCCAGCGCCTCGACGGCGGTGTCGCCCTCGCCGTAGCGACGCACCAGCGCCCGGGCTGCGACCGGTATGCCCGTGGGCGCCTTGGCGGGCGTGTCCTCGGCGGCGGACATCGGCCTCACGCTAGCCGATGCGCTCGAACGGTGCGGTGCTGCGCTCAGCCCGACGCCACACCTCCAGAGCGACGATGCGCCACGACGTTCGAATAGCAGCCCGCCCAGCCCGCCGGGTCGCGCGGGGGCCCGTTACTAGGATGCCCCCGACGGACGCCGCGGTTTGGTTTGGAGGAGCGCCCAGAGTGGGAAAGGAGACTGTGATGGTCGCCCGGCCGAGGGCACGCGCGCAGTACCCGAGGCGGACCGCCGTGGTCACGCTGCACGTGGCGTTCCTGTTGGCGGTGTCCGCGCAGTTCGCGCAGAGCGCCCCGGTGGCGCAGGCACGCACGGTCTGGCTGTGCCGGCCCGGTCTCGCCAGCGACCCGTGCGAGGCGTCGCGCGCTGCGACGGTGGTCAGCTACGAAGGCACCGTCCGCAGGGAATCCCTGCAGCCGCAGGGTGGCCGCGGGGCTCCACCGATCGATTGCTTCTATGTATATCCCACGGTGAGCACGCAGCGGGGCCCGAACGCGAACCTCGAGATCGAACCGCAGGAGACGAGGGTCGCCGTGGCCCAGGCATCGCGTTTCTCGGAGGACTGCAGGGTGTACGCGCCGATGTACCCGCAACTGACGCTGAATGCGATCGACAAACCGGGGCGCGCGTCACCGCTGGCCGCTCTCAAGGCCTATCTCGGGGTGCTGGGGGCGTGGCAGGAATACCTGCACAGGTACAACAGGGGTCGCGGGTTCGTGCTGATCGGTCACTCGCAGGGGGCACTCGTCCTGATCCAGCTGATCAAGGAACGGATCGATGCGAACGAGGCGCTCCGCAAGCGGCTCGTCTCGACGATCCTGCTCGGCGGCAACGTCCTGGTGCCGAGAGGCCGGATCGTCGGGGGGACCTTCCACCACGTCCCCGGCTGCGAGTCGGCCGCCGAGACGGGCTGCGTGATCGCCTACTCGTCGTTCGCCAAAGAACCGCCCGCAGATGCGTACTTCGGGCGTCCCGGAAGTCCGCTGCTGGAAGATGGCGAAGCGCCGGCGGGCACACAGGTGCTGTGCGTCAATCCCACCCTCCGCACCCAGGACGGCGCCGCCGGTGCGCTGCTGGCGTACGTGCCGACGACTTCGTCGCCGGCCCAGCGGATCGCGGGCTCGGCAGCGCCGCTCGCGCCGACGCCGTGGGTGGAGGAGGAGGATCTCGCGACCGCCCAGTGCGAGCATCGGAACGGAGCAAGCTGGCTTCAGATCAGCGTGAGCGCGGCAAGCGAAGGCGTGCTCCAGGAACGGACTGCACGTCAGGAAGTGCCCACCGAAGCGCTCGGGCCGGAATGGGGTCTTCACCTCGACGACGTGAACGTCGCGCTCGGCAACCTCGTGAGCACCGTCGCCAGCGAGAGTGCCACATACGTTCGGAGATCGAGTGGGATCGGCGGCTGACCACCGCTCTGAAATGCTGGATGAGCGGGAGCGAGGGGCGGAAGGCCCTTGACTCCGCGAACTGGCAGGCGCTTTTTCCGTGCCGAGAAAGCGCTCGACATCCGGCGAGGTCCCCTTCGCGTGCGCGCTGCTCTATTCGCCCCAGCGGGAGACCATTGGCTCAGGCGCCCACTTCGGCCAGGTGGCTGCCCCCATTGGGAGTCCCCCGAAGAACTCCGCGATTTTGAGTGGACCAGCGGTCCGCGAGTTGTCATACACAACGGCCCTGTCCGCCAGCGAGATAGCGTGCGCAACGAGTCGCCACAACCGCTGGTAGCGCTCACGAATCTTGTGCTCCGGCACGTCGTGCCCGCCCGCCTGCACCCGGTACGCAACGCGCCTGACCGCCAGCTCCTCTGGTACGAGCATCACATGGAGGACAACCTGATAGCGCGCCTCTTGCGCAGAACGAATTAGGTCGAGCTTCGACGGATGGGAGAAGACGGTCTCGGCGATAAACGACCGGCCGCTGGCGATGAGGTGCGCGCGAGTCTCGGCGGCTACCTGAGCGGCCTCGTAGGCGTGCGCATCGGAGTCGGCGGGCCACCTGGCCTTGGCGATTTCGTCCGCGTTGACATACACATAGCCCGGCAGCTCGAGCGCGAGAAACTCTGTGACGAACGTGGTCTTGCCCGAGCCATTCGGTCCAATGACCAAATGCAGCTGCTTCAAACGGACGCGCTCGTTCCGTCAGGCCGATACTCCGTCAGTTCGCCTTGCTCGTTCAGCGCCACGGTCGTGACCCCGCGCGCGGCAAGGACCGCGCCGAGGTTTGTCGTTCGCAGGCGCATGTCTAGCCGGGACTGCACCTCAGAATCGAACACGATTCCCTCCTCATCGGAGAGATGCTCGACTGGGAGAGCCCCTGCCAAAGCGGCTTCCACCCGATGCCTGGAAGCTGTCTGTCGCGCGCAAACCGACCTCCCCACGCGCGCCCAGTGCTCAAGCTGCTGCTTGGCCGAGCGATTCTCCTTGGCAGCCTCAACGACTGCGCTGTCGAATAGGTCTGATGCAACTCGCGTTGGCCGGTCGGCGGTGCCAGCCATGAGAACTCCTCGGTAGAAGACTGCTACGCAGTGTAGCATAATGATACAGAGGTTGGCTTCTCCAGAGCGTCTGCTGGACCAACGCCGCGTCGTCGCCGTCCAGCCCAAGTCCTCATTCCTGTCGTTCTTCGAGAATCACGCGGGGGACGCCTCCGGAAATGTGGGGCGTACGGGAGCGACGGGGGTCGGACGCGCTCTGGACACCGGATCGAGATCCGGCTGTAGGGCGGCCGAGACCCGCGCACGGTCTATAGGGCTCCGGGACGGACCTCGCATTGCGCAAAAGCCTCCGACTGCGGGCACAGGCAATTACTTGCTTTTACGCATCTAGCTGCGTAAAATACTCCGTATGCCGAGTCATGCAACCAACGTCGCTTACGCAGGCGCGCAGTTCGAGCGCGAGGCGCTGCAACGGCTTCCGACCATTCTCGAAGACCTGCTCGCCGAGCCGGACATCGGCCCACCCCAGCAACAGGCGCCCGACGGTGGCCTCGATGCGGTCTTCAAGAGCAACGGCCGTCTCTGGCTGATCGAGATCAAGCCAGCGTCCAGCCCGGGGGTTGTCGCATTGGCCGCAGAGCAGATGGCGCGCCGCGCGACTCATGACGGCATCGCCGTGCTGGTCGTGCCGTTCATGACGCCAGCTGGCGCGAAAGCGGCCAAGGAGCGCGAGCTGAACTGGCTCGATCTATCGGGAAACGCACACATCCGGGACAAGAATCTCTATGTCTCGATTCAAGGCCGACCCAATCAGTTCCCCACCCGGGGTCGCCCTTCGTCTGCGTTTGCACCCAAGAGCTCTCGTGTAGCGCGAACGCTGCTGCTGGAGCCCGAGCGCTGGTGGCGCCAAAAGGAGCTCAGCGAGCACACCGACCTCGACGCCGGCCGCGTCTCGCGCGTCGTTCGGCGACTGGAGGACGATGAGCTCCTGGCTCGCGATCGAGCACTGCTGCGCCCCCGCGACCGTGACCTGCTGCTAGATGCCTGGGCCGACGAGTACCGTTTCGCTCGCCACGACATCATCACCGGGCACATCTCGGGAAGTGGCATCGAGCTGGCGCGCGAACTTGACCATCGGCTACGCGACGCCGACGTCGACCACGCGTTCACTGGGCTGCCCGCCGCGTGGGCGCTTGACCGCTTTGCACGGTTCCGCCTCAACAGCGTCTACGTCCACGGCGACCCACGCGCCGCGGCGGATGCGATCGAGCTCCGACGCAACGAGCGCGGCGCCAACGTGCAGCTCATCGGCCCCGACGACCGCGGCGTCTTCGACGGCCAGCAGGACGTTGTCGGGTTGCCCTGCGTGTCGCGCGTGCAGGTCTACCTCGACCTCCTCGCCCTACCCGAGCGCGCCCGCGAGGCAGCCGAGGAGCTACGCCACGAGGGAGCAATCTGGCATGCCCGCTCCTGACAAGCCACGCTACCGCTCCGGCTGGAGATTCGGTTCTAGCCCTACCCGACGCCGATCGGCTAATCGGTGCGGCGCATTGCCGGACGCAGGAGCGTTGCAACCGTCTCAGGAGTCGCACCGGCGCTGAAGCTGAGAATCCAGTCGGCCAACTCAGGGTCCGACGCGCTTCGACGCGCCAGCCGTTGATCTCTAGGAAGGTGAGCATCGCCACCAGCGCGGTGCGCTTGTTGCCGTCGATGAATTGCTGGCCCTCGGCGATGCCATGAGCCAGCACAGCCGCTTGGAGTGCAAGGTCTGCGTCCTGATAGTGGGCGTAGGTCTCTGGACGCGCGAGGGCGCTCTCGAGCCCGTCGTGGTTCCGCAGCTGGTCGCCGGCCTCCGCGGCGGTGATCAGACCGTACAGCTCCAGGACATCGTCCAGCGTGAGGTAGACCGGCTCGATTCCGGTCAACTGCTCCTCAGCCATGCCGGTCTACTGCTGAGGGGTGTCGGGATCGTGATCAGCGAGAATCTGCAACGCCTCGGCGTGGTCGGCCACCACGCGCTCGCCGATGTCGCGGATGCGCTCGCGAACCTTCTCGGTCGACATGATCCGCAGCTCGCCCCCGGGAAGCTCCTCGACCAGCACCGAGGAACCCGGAACGTACCCGTGCGCCTCGAACTCACGGGGGATGGAGATCACATTGCTGTTGCCGACACGGCGAACCTTGACGACCTTCATAGGTCTAAGTATATACACGGATAGCCGCCGCGGGTGCTGGCTCGTCCACCGTCAGCTCGGCGGGTCCCACCGCTCATCAGCTAGAGGGGCCCTGTTGAGTTCATCCCGGCGACCGCGCCAATCCGGAAGGAACACGTCCATGAGCGTCGTGAAGCGCTCTCCGTGATTGCGCTCAAGCAGATGCGTCATCTCGTGGACAGCGATTTACTCTGGTCGGCCAAGTCGCGGCCGGTAGCCATCAGGCGACCAGCTCCCGACCCTCCGCGAGAGCGACGTGAATCAAGCTGCCTTTGACCTCGCGCCAGTCGCTGACCCTCTGCTCACTTGCGACGATGACATCGGCGGCGTATAACAGTCCACGCAGAGTCCTGCGAAGCCGCACAGACTCCTCTGCCGCGTTCTGGACATCTGGCTCGAGGACCAAAAAGTCGAGATCGCTGTGCCGACCAGCCTCGCCCCACGCATGGGAGCCGAAGAGAATCACCCGCATGCCGGGAGGGCGGCCTCCAGCAGGCGTCTACCTGCCTCGTTGATTGTCGCCTCGTCGATCATCGCGCGTTCCCAAAGAATAGAAACCCCCTGCAAAACGCGGGGTGTCAAGTACGGGAGCGACGGGCGTCGAACCCTCATTTGTGACCCCGCGCTCTTTATCGAGATTCGGCTCTAGCACACTGCCTTTGAGCGCTGGCATCAGCAGAGGAATCGGCTTTGGGATCGGTTCTCCAGTACGCGGTCAGCCTTGCGACGCTGACGGTTCACGGCCACACGCCGAGCTTGCGGAGAGCGGCGATCGTTGCGGCGGTTGTCACGCCGATAGCTACGTCCACGACTCGTTTGCGTAGACGTTGTCGGCCGTCGTTTCGGCCGGCGCCGATGATCCGGGTCGTGGCACGGGCTTGGAGGCGGATCGTGATCTCCGATGGGCTCTCGACGCACAGGTGCAGCCGACACGACGCCGGGCACGCGGCAGTGCTTGATGCGCGGGTCCTTGTCGCGTGCGATGCTTGCTCCATAGCTGGCTCCGAACATCCCACGCGCCCTGACTCGCCACAAGGGCCACGCGTTTACGATGCGGATCGCGCCGAGGAACTGCGCGGCGCTGATTTCTCGCAGCGCGAGGTAGCTCGCGTCCGTGGACAATCGCGAAGCAAGGCCCAGGCGCTGCTCTCCCAGCGCCCGACATCCAGCGCAGGACGCCACGGGCCGATCGACCGCCGCACTTGCATAGAGGCCGGCATGGCATATCTCGATCGCTACGGCGAGCTTCCCACGAGCGTGCTGTGGAACGCCACCAAGGCATACGAAAAGAGCTCGGAGGCGTGGGTCCGCTACGCGACCGGCTGGGCCTCGGCTGACGATCCTGAGCAGTGGCGCAAATGGCCGCATCCCTCTGCCGTCGCTCGAACGTTCACGGACGGCATGGCCGAGCTTCAGCTGGAGGTACAACGCCAGTACGCGGCTCGCACAAAAGGAGGTGATCCCTACCGGGCGGTCGCGGTACCAGCAGACCGGCAGGCGCTCGCAGAGGTAAAGGCGTTGATGCGCTCGTGGTGGGGACCAGACAAACACGATGCCCGACCTCCCGCAGACATCCTCCGAATCGGAGGCTTTGATATCGAGCCCGCTCCGTCGCCAGCGGTACTCATGCCGGTTGCCGCTGTCCCTACGGACTTCGGGCCAGCCGCGTTTCCGCCTTGCGATGAGCGGCCCACGCTCGGGTTCATGGGCAAGCGAGGCTGCGGAAAGACGGCGGTGCTATGGCGCATCGCGCTGAACGACATGCTGGATATGCACGGCAAGGTCATCGTCATCGAGCGCGGCCCCGGGGATGTCACGGAGCAGCTCGAGAACGCTCTGGAGGAGCCAATCGGTGATGATCTACGCAGCCTCGGGCGACGTATCGGGGACGGCTGCTTTGACCTGTCGCCCGTCGCGATGGTTTCTGATGACGCCTCGCTCCGCGCGCAGATCCTCACGCTCATTGCAAAACGAGCGCGCTGCGGCATATCGGGCCCGGTCTCGCTGATATGCGACGACGGACAGGATCTCCTCCCCGTGCTCCTGAAGATCCTCGCACCCCGCCCGCGAGACCTGCATGTAACGGTGGCTTGGACCCCGCTCGGAACCTCCGACGACGTGGCAATGATGCAGCGCTGCCCCTACCTACACAGCTTTCCGCAGAAGCACCGCGGAATAGCAACGGTGCTCGCCGAAGAATTGAATCGACGCAATGAGCTGGCCGAGTGAGCGACCGAGCGAAGAACCCGCAGCGCTAGCAGCGTCGGCAAGCCCGCGCGGGGTTCCAATCCTTTGCGGTCATGCAGCCTTCAGAAAGCGCCTCAGCGCCTCTCGGATCACGTCGGAGGTCGTCGTGCCCTCGGCCTTTGCGCGCTCAAGCAGCTGGTCGCGCAGCTCAGGGTCCAGCCTGACGGACTCGACGCTCGCGGGCGCCGAACCTAGCGCTGGGCGTCCGCGCTTGCCCCTGCGAACGAGCAACGCGTCTACGTCGTAGCCTGCCTCGGCCTCTGCCGCGAGCGTCTCGATGTCCTTGTTGGTGATCGGCTCACCCGAGCGGGTGTGACCATATACGCGGTCTTTGCTCACGGCTCGATCAGCCTCCTGAACTTGGCGCGCATCCTCATTGCGTGGATCGCCACCTGCGCACCCTCGATCGTGACGAGAACCACCACCTCAAGCAGGTTCCCTGCCCGGTCCGGCCCGATGACGAGCCAACGGTCTGGATCCTCTCCGGCGTCCTCGGTAGCAAGTGCATGGTCAATGGCGTGGCGGATGTCTTCGTCGTCGACGCCGTACTTGCGAGCCGACGGGTGGATCTCCACGACGCTTAGTGTAGTACGAAAATCGCTGCCGAGCGACCACACCTGCCCCACGTGAGCCCGATGCCTCGCCGAGAGATGGAGGTCGCGGGATCGAGCCTCAAACCCGCGACCCCCTCAGAAAAGGACATGTTTGCAGGGTAAACAAGGAACGGCGAAACAGACTATCTGCTTGGCCGACCTCCCAAAACAGCTCGTTTTGCAGCAGAAAGGCGGGGGATACGGGAGCGACGGGGGTCGGGTCCGGACTTTGCCCCCCGAGGCATCTGACGATATCGAGGTCTGGGAAGAGCCGCCTCATCGTTGACGTAGGGCGTCGAGACTAACGCTCATCCTCTCGACCTGCACGTTTCGACGCGATCGAAGCAACTACTCCCACGGTCAGCAGGATGAGTCCGGCAATGGCCCAAGGCCACGGGCTCGATTGCTGTTCGGCGCTGCCACATGCCACGCCAACATGGGAGGTGCATATTTCTCCCGGTCCATCACGGTTCAGGTACGCGACAAACAGGAGCGGGATGGCGCATCCACAGAGGATGCCTGAGTACCCGATGCGTGTCCGCTTACGTGAGATCAGCGCGAGCGCGCCTGCGCAGGACATCGCGAGTAGGCCGAGGAACACGGGGATCGCAAACGCGGCGAGCAGTCCGGCGAGCGCTGTCACGCCTACTGCGACCCACCCGAAGAACGCTCCCCACGAGCGCGAGCTGTTCATGGTCGTCAGCGCCTCGCTGTGGCGGCCGGGATGATGAAGTGGCGTTGAAGCTCGTTGGCGTAAGCGTCGCCGATCGACCTGCCGTTCTCAGCGAGCCAGCCGCTGAATGCCGTCTGCCCGAGTGGTGGGTCGTGTGAGACGAGCAGGCCCGCGGTCAGGCCGCTGATCTCGTCCGTCGTCAGCACAACGTCGTGGACGAGCAGTCCCAGCGCATGCGAGGCCGCCGACATCGCCACAGGCGGAAGACGCAAGATCGGGGAGCGTGCTCGCACCGCGCTGCGGACCGCCCGGACAAGCTCATCGAAGGTCATTGTCTCCGGCCCGGCAGCGTCCACGATGGCGTCGCCATCGACGCGTGCGGATTGCTCGCAGATTCGCGCCAGGTCGTTGACGTGCACTGGCTGGACCGGGTAGCCGCCGCTCCCCGGCAGCGCAAACACCGGCATGTGCGTGCGATGGGTGGACAGGTCGAAGGATCCGAGTGAGAGTGCGCTGGGCTCTAGCGTGCCGACCAGCGGCTTGCTGGTTCGGCGGTGTAGGCGATGAGGGTCAGCCCGTTGCCTGCACACACGACGGATGGCCACGGTGGCCGAGGTTGGCCACCAACTCGGGCAAGATGGTTTGCCCGCCCCTTGGTGTGAGCACCTATAGGGTGACCGACGCGCGCAAGTGTTCGAGCAAATCAATGGGCACACTCGGACCGATCCCTTCCTCTTCCTGCACCGCGACCCAGGCACCACGAACACGTCGCGCGAACCGGTCTGGTGGCATTTCAAAAATGCCAGGATGGCCAGCGAGCGGCTCCATGCCCGGCAGGGCGGGCATTTCGGCTCCTGGATGTACGGCATCCAGCAGCACCGCCGCGGGAAATTCATGTTCATCCATGTAGATGTACGTCGTCTCCGCGCACGATATGAACGCATGATTGGGGAGATCCGGAAGAGGTCTGAGCCGGGCCGCCACCGTCCCTCCAAGAACCTTCGTTTCGCGGGGCAGCCTCGTGGCGGTGAGCCCACATACGCCACTTGTTGGTCGAGCGGGTGCTTGCCAGTGTCGGCTGGGCAGCTCCACGTCAAGCGGCTTCCCGATCCTGCCCTGTTCGTCGATCTGCTTGCCGTTCGCGTCGAACCCAATCACGCGAGGGCACGGGCTCCACGGATAGCCGGTGCTAAAGGGCTCAGCGATCCTATATCCCGGCAGTTCGATCGCGGCCCCGCGCAGCCCGTCCGGAAGCGTGGAGTTCGATTCCGTCGGGATAGGCGCCCCGCCGACCACCGCCACACTTGCAACATCACGTCTCGTCAGGACTGCGATGTATGACGTCACAACGTACCGTTTGCTCTCACTACAGCCCTCGTGAAAGATGGGTCCCGTCGTCGTCGTCGGCCGGCCTGTACCAATCCCAGAATCGCCTTTTCTCGTGGTGTACGCGAGCGTCATATTCAAGCCAGCACTGCCACCCGCCAGTCCCGGCGTGAGCACGAGACGGGCGTCTGGGATAACCCGTGAGACAACGGCGGGGTGCAACGACGCGTCCGCGTCGGATTCATGCACGCTGGAACACGCGGACAACAACAACCCGCATAGCAACGCCGCAATTAGCCTGACAAATGGCATGGCATCGACTCCTCTCATGGGGTCCCCGGCCCAGGGCTGCTACCGGCGGCGCCGCATCCCGGCAAGACTCTTCCCTCATGGCCCCACCCCCACCATGCGACTTTCCAAGCTGCGTCGTATTGCCCTACCCATACCCACGCATCGTAGTCCGCGTGCGCAGTCGGACAGCCAAAGCTCGCGCTGTCGGGTAGTTCACATCCGGAGCCGCTGCTACTCGCACAATCAAACCAGTTCTGTTCAAACGCTGTGTTAACGCCAACCCATTTATCTTCTTCTCCATCAAAAATGAGTAGCTGAATCTGCATCTGCAGTCTCGGCACCTTGATCTGACACGCCCAATGGCCATAGATTTCGATTTCACCAGATGCTCCCGCCGCCCCGTCCTGAGTCCCATAGCTCGTCCACGCGCTGCATCCTGCGTAGCCTTCGCCGCGTTCATGCCAGTCGACGACTCCGGGATGAACGTGAATTGACATCTCTTTTCCGTATGTACATGAACATCCGCCGCCTTCGCCGCCCGGAGTGGGTATCGCGCCTGGTGGGTTTTGGGCGAGTTCTTGTGCGTGCTTTGCCTGCTGGTATTCGGCGACGCGCAGGGCGCCGGAGATTGCTCCCCATTCCACGGTGTCTTCTTCTCTGACGTACGCGTTGACGGCGTTGAGTGGCTGTGGTGCTTCGATTTGTTCGGTTTGTAGTGGTCGGCCGGTTTGGGGTACGTAGGTGCTGCCGTCCTGGGTGATGGTGCCGGACGGGAGTTCGCTGGCGAGTCCCGTGGCGCCGAGCCAGGCGTATTTGGGTGGTGCTGATTTTGTGGTTGGCACACCGTACTCTGTGCTGTTGTACGTTTTCAACAGTTTCGTTTCTGTTTCGCTAATGCTAGCTTCGGCCACGACGTTGCCTTGGAGGTCGTGCAGGAGCAGGACGGGTGCGGTGCTGTTGGTTTGGGTGGCGGTGAGCGCGCCGTCGATCCCGGGGATGTCGCGGGTCCATTTGCCGGTGGTGGGTTCGAGGGTCCATGCTAGCGTGTTGCCGGGTCCGTCGTAGTGGCTGATGACCTTGGTCGTTTCGGCGCCGCCGCTGGTGATTGTTTCGCGTGTTCGGTCTTCGGGATCGGTCAGGTATTCGATGGTCGTGCCGTTTTGGGTTTGCTTGTAGAGCTGGCTATCGACGTAGAAGCTGCTGGTGAGGGCTGTGCCGCCTGCGTCGCTGGCGGGTAGCGAGGTGGTGTCGCCGAAGGGATCGTAGCCGACGCCTGGGTCGGTGAGGTGGTTGGCGGTGTCGTAGGTGTGCCATTCTGTGGTTCCGCCTTCGCTGGCGCATTTGCCTTCGGCCGCGGGTTCGCGGCTGGTGAGCGTCGTCCGGTTGTTTTCTTCGTCGTGGCTGTAGATGCGGGTTTTGCAGCCTTCGCCTGTGGGTTCTTCCTGGACCTGGTTGAGCCAGCCGGCGGTGGCGTAGTTGTAGGTCTCTTTGGAGAGGCTGCTGGCTTGTGTGATGGTACGCAGGCTCTCGGAGGATCGACGACGTTGTGGTCGACGGGCGCGAATACGATGGCGAGGAGGGTGAGAGCGTTCGGGCGCCTCGGGACCAACTCCCTAACCTGCTCGGTGACGTCGAGCAGAACGTCCAGCTTCCCGTCCTCCTTGCGCCACGTGGTCAACACCTGTCCGAGGAAGCGACGATCCGACGGCGACGACCGAGCTACCGGATCAGGTAGGGTGCAGCCACGCCGCGAGCCCACACGGACCGTGCTTCTGGCCTGGAACCGAGAGCCCCCAGCACGCGCCAGCACCGCGCGCTCGAGCGTCGCACCCCGGTAGCGCTCGCTCCCGTCTGTCATCGGCCGGACGGGGCGCAGCGTGAGGGACTTGCCGGCATCGATCTCACCAGCGCCGAAATGCAGGTTGAAGATGCTCTGTCGCTGCTCTCCTCGCAGGTTTGAGTTGATGCGGTCGGCAGCGACGAGTGGATCACCGACCACTCTCAGCCAACGCGTGTCGCGTCCACAGTCGCCCGCAGATGATCAAGCAGTGCCAAGCGCTGCGCTTGGCCCTTGCCTTTCCACACAATTAGCCAACCGCCTGCGACGGGACGAGCCACTACAGGGCCTTCACTTCCAAGGCTCTCAAATGTCCCTGCATGCCCTGATACGGGCTTCATGATAGGAAGCGCTGGCGGGTTCGCTCCTGGATGTGCCGCTTCCACCAAAATGCTTGCTCTGATCGGCCAGTTATGCAGTTGGTATTCGCTCGTTGTGCATACCATAAAAGCTCTACTGACGAGTCCCGGATACCCCTTGAGTGTGCTGATCACGCGTCCGCCCAGTGTTGTCAGACCTCCAAGAGACCTTACCTCGATGGAACACGGGCCACGCTCCGGCTCACCTCCATCTGAAATGCTCCTTGTGGGCAGTTCTATCAGCAAACCGCCCCTGCCGGGCGTCACTGACATACCATGCGTTTCTTGGCGAAGTGTCGCCCCCTTTGCGCTCACCGGCGTGATGCGTGGCGGAAACTGAGAGCCATTCGCATTCGCACCTGGCATGCGCCAAACCACCGCACGCATACCATTGGGAAGCAAAGACTCGGGGCGAGTCGGGAGCGGGTGTCCACCGTCGATAGACACCGCCGCCACATCACTCGTCGTCAATGCAATACCTCCCACTTCGGATGGCGAGCCGCCTCCGTGAAGTCTTTCCGCAATGATCGGAAAACCCGCTCGTGTTGCGCCGCACCCCTCGGATTCGACACCTTCCCGAACCGTCAAAAGGCACCAGCCTGCCTCGCCTGCGTTGAGCGGCGGGAGTAGTGCAACCGCTTCGTTCCGTGCACTAGCTGTAGCCGTTGCAAGAGTCGCTGTCGCGCATGCTCCTAGCCCCAGAGCTGCTGCCATCGCTAGCGCTGCGCTGGCGACATGGCGCCGCACTTGCCACCGCGTTCTGCTTGATGGACTTCTGTACATGGGCTTTGTTAGAAACGCCATCTAAGGGTCTGGTGTCGGAGTCCCCGGGCCTCCAGTCGGGTCTTCATATCCAGGAGGGCACTTTTCAGTGTGTCCATCTAGGGCATCCCCAGTCCAATTCGTTTCGCCGTTCCATGCGTCCCAGGTACGGCCATAAACCCATGCCTGGTAGGTCGCGCCTTCGAAGCAGCCTTCGCCATACGCAAATTCGCCCCCGGTCGGCCCGAGCAACCCAGGATACGGAAATGTGTGCTTCTTAAAGAATTCTACAACGTAGTCACCATTGACAATTCGCAGCAGTGCGATCTGAATTTCAATGTCAGGCGGCGCAATCCCACACTTCCAATGCCCGTGAACAGCCAAATAGTTGTTGAGATGAATTCCGTGACCCCAACTCACCCACACTTCGCATCTCCACGGGTTCAGGCCATGCGACGGGTCGAGGCCGCACGATTCCGTTTCTTCGTCGCACGACGCCGCGGGCACCGCCCCTGGTGGGTCTTGGGCTAGTTGTTGTGCGTGCTTTGCCTGCTGGTATTCGGCGACGCGCAGGGCGCCGGAGATTGCTCCCCATTCCACGGTGTCTTCTTCTCTGACGTACGCGTTGACGGCGTTGAGTGGCTGTGGTGCTTCGATTTCTTCGGTTTGTAGTGGTCGGCCGGTTTGGGGTACGTAGGTGCTGCCGTCTTGGGTGATGGTGCCGGAGGGTAGTTCGCTGGCGAGTCCGGTCGCGCCGAGCCAGGCGTATTTGGGTGGTGCTGATTTTGTGGTTGGTACGCCGTACTCGGTGCTGTTGTACGTTTTCAACAGTTTTGTTTCTGTTTCGCTGAGGCTCGCTTCGCCTACGACGTTGCCTTGGAGGTCGTGTAGGAGCAGGACGGGTGCGGTGCTGTTGGTTTGGGTGGCGGTGAGCGTGCCGTCAATCCCGGGGATGTCGCGCGTCCATTTGCCGGTGGTGGGTTCGAGGGTCCATGCTAGCGTGTTGCCCGGACCGTCGTAGTGGCTGATGACCTTGGTCGTTTCGGCGCCGCCGCTAGTGATCGTTTCGCGCGTCCGGTCCTCGGGATCGGTCAGGTATTCGATGGTCGTGCCGTTTTGGGTTTGCTTGTAGAGCTGGCTATCGACGTAGAAGCTGCTGATGAGCGCCGTGCCGCCTGCGTCGCTGGCGGGTAGCGTGGTCGTGTCGCCGAAGGCATCGTAGCCGACACCTGGGTCTGTGAAAGCGTTGGCGGTGTCGTAGGTGTGCCATTCGGTAGCTCCGCCTTCGCTCGCGCATTTGCCTTCGGCTCCGGGTTCGCGGGTGGTGAGCGTCGTCCGGTTGCCTTCTTCGTCGTGGCTGTAGATACGGGTTTTGCAGCCTTCGCCTGCTGGTTCTTCCTGGACCTGGTCGAGCCAACCAGGGGTGGCGTAGCCGTAGGTCTCTTTGGAGAGGCTGCTGGATTGCGTGATGGTTTCTCCGTGGATGGACGGCACGATTTCGTCGCTGAACCAGACGCATTTTTCGGTGCAGTGAGTTTCCTTTTTGTATTCAACGCTAGTGTCCTGGCCCGCGGGGTTGATGATGTAGGTCGCGGTCATGCCGTTGGGATAGTTCTCTTTCGAGATCCTGCCGCCGATGGTGTAGCTCGCGGTGAAGGTCCCGGCGGCCGAGTCTTCGAGCTTGGTGAGGTCGCCGGTCGCTTCGTCGTAGTGGTACTTCTGCCACCCTTCGTAGCCGTCTTTTTTGAGGTATTCTTCGGACCCATCGGTGAGTTCGGTCACGCGCCCGTCGATGTCGCGCTTGTATGTGGCGGTGTTGCCGTCGGCGTCTGTGTAGCGTTCGAGCTCGCCAAGGGCGTTCTCTACGCTCGTGGTCGTCTCCGTTTTTTCGCCGACGGTGGTGCTTTGGGTTTCGAGCGTGCCTTTGGTTGTGTTGTATTTGTCTACGACCTTCGGGAGGGCCTGGTTGGTGCTTGATGTCTCTTCGGTTTCAAGCGGTCAACCTGATTCTTCGAACGTCGTGCTGGTTTTGCGTTCTATGCTACCGAACTTTTCGGTGATGGTTGCTGTCTGCTCCCACATGTTGTAGGTGGTGTCGGTGATGGGCAGTTGCGGGACGTTTTCTCCGGGTTGTGCGACGGGTTCGGTTTGGCAGGGCAGGCCGACCCATTCGGGATGGTTGCGGCAGGTCGAGACTGCGGCTTCTTCTTTGGCGGTGTAGTAGATGGTCTTGGTGTCGTGTGCGCCTTCGTTGCCGGTGATCGTGGGCACCCACTCCTCGACGCGGTGGTTGAGGTCATCGACCTGGTAGATATCGCCGGAGGTGTTGATGGCGCTGCCCTCCGGAAAGTCGAATTGGCCGTTGCCGCTTCCGGGCGACCCGAACTGGGCTAGATAGGTCCCGGATTGTGTGAACTCCTCGATCCGGTTGTTGCCCGAGTCGGTGACGTACAGGTCGCCGGCTCCTCCCGCCACGATCCCGATAGGAAACCCGAAATCTCCGTTGCCTGCCCCGAAGGCACCGAACTTGCCGGCGTATTCGCTTTTTTCGTTGATCTCCTGTACGCGGTTGTTGCCGGTGTCGACGACGTAGAGGGTGCTGCCGGAGAATGTCAGGCCCCATATGCTCGCGAACTCCCCGTTGCCGGAGCCTTTGATGCCGGCTTGGCAGGTCGTTGTGCAGACCTCGTATTCGGATTTCCCGTTGCTGACCCCCCAGCCGATGGCCTCGATGAAGGTTCCCGTGGAGCTGAACTCTTGAAGGCGGCGGTTCAGGGAGTCGCCGACCCATACGTCTTTGCTCGGGCTAACCGCGATCGCGAGAGGCGTTTTGAACTGGCTCTTTTCTGTGCCTTCGCTGCCCCATTGTGTGACGTATTCGTTTTTTTCGTTCATCACCTCTACGCGGCTGTTGCCGGTATCAACGACATATATGTCGCCGCCGGCGATCGCGATGCCAGTGGGTTCATTGAACTGGCCTTTTCCGGAGCCTACGAGTCCGGCTTTGCAGCCGCTCGTGCAGATTTGGTATTCGGCTTTGCCGTTGCTGACCCCCCAGCCGATGGTCTCCATGAACGCTCCTGATGCGGAGAACTCCGATACCCGGTTGCTTGTGTACTCTGGGACCCATACGTCGCCGTGAGCGTCGATCGCGTCATAGGCTGGCGCTTCGAGCTGCCCCGCCCCCGTGCCTTTCGAGCCGAACTGTGCCGCGTAGGCGGGCGGCACGCTCGCGTCCTTGCCCGCGGCGGCCGGTGACTGGCTTTCGATGATGTCCCCTGTCGCTTTTTCGTACTTCACGGTGCTTGTGAGGTTGAGTCCGCCGGGGTCGGTCGTGACGGACGTCGGTTTGCGTAGTTCCCAGCCGAGGTTGCTTTGGCCGCTGTAGGACGTCGTGGCGGTGCGCTGGTCGAATTCTTCTTTTGATGGTGTTTCGGCGCCGTCGACTACCTTCGTGACGAGCTCGTGGGGTTCGCCTTCGGGCGCGCCTTCGTCGTAGAGGTATTTGACGTGGTTACGCGCGAGCGTTTTTTCGTTGGCTTCGCTCTTGCCTTTCGCGAGCTTGACGGTGTGCTGCGGCCCCCACGTGTCCGTGAGCTCCCCTTTTTCGTTGTAGGCGCTTTTGGTGTCGAGCAGTTCTGAGGCCGCCGCCGGGTTCGATTCTTTCAGCGCCGTCGCACGGTTTTCAGCGCTGAGGCTCCGCACGACCTCGTTTTCGGCGTTGAATTCGCTCGTGCTGATCGCGCCGGGACTCGTGTCGCCGGTCGGGCTGGCGACGTTGACCGTCCGCATCTGTTCGTCCTGGTAGTAGATCGTCGCCCGGTTATAGTTCGCCGCGGGCCACCCCATCGGCTCATCGGCCGGGAAGATCGCGGCTCCTTCCACAGGGTCGTCTTTCTGCGCCCATTTCGCGACTTCCCCGCTCGTCATGCTCTGTAGCCCGCTCCCCGACAGCGGGACGTTGTACTCGATCGTCGAGACCGGGTTTTCCGTCAAGGCGGGCGGCGTCGGGACGGGGTCGTTCGTTGAATAGCTGGCTTTCCATACCTTCACTGAGCGAAGGGTTTGGTCGGTGACATACACCGTGCCTGCCGCTCCCACGGCGACCCCGGCTGGCGAGGAAAAGGCGCCTTCGCCGCTGCTGGCCCCGAACTTTTCCAGGAACGAGCCGGCCTGGTTGAACTCCTCGACCCGCTTGTTGTGCGAGTTGACGACATAGACGTCGTCGCCTACCGGTTCGCAAGCGACCTGCCTCGGTTCCTCGAACTGGCCGTTGCCGGTGCCTTTGCCGCCGAACGTGGCGATATAGCCGCCTCCGTCAGCGTACTCGATCAGCGTGTCAGCCACTTCGTCGGTCACCCAGAGCATCCCGCCGCATTCCGCCACACCAACCGGTGCTTCCAGCGGCTTTTGTTCGCCTCTGCTGTTCCGTTCGCCGTTGTTGGTGATACTTGCGAGATACGTCCCAACGGCCGAGAACTCGTTAACGCGTTTGTTGCCCCTGTCAGCGACCCATACGTTGCCATGCGAGTCGATCGCGACCTGGGAAGGTTCTTTGAGTTTGCCCAGGCCGGTGCCTTCACCGCCGAAGGACCGGATCAGGGCACCCGTTGACGGTGATATCTCGTCAACGCGATCGTGGCCACGATTCGTCACGTAGATATAGCCATTCATCGGACTGAAAGCTACCCCGACCGGTTCGAGCATCGAGTCGGGGCTATAGGCGTGCAGGAACGCACCGGTCGGCGAGAACTCGACGACGCGATTGCTCGTCCAGTCTGCGACCCAGCGGTTGCCTTCCGAATCGACCGCAATACCGGTTGGATCAGCCAGTTTTTCGCTTTCTGATCCCGACGAGCCGAACGTGCTCGAGTACGTCGGCGCGGGCATCGCTACGGCTTTGCTCGCGGCGCTCGCCACCGTTACCGCCCCCCACGAGCAGTCCGCGGTGACCTGCGCCACGAGGGTATAGCCAGCGTCACGAACCTGCGGCGTATAGGTCTGGTTCACGGCCCCGGGGATCACGACACATTCGCCGCCCGAGGAATTGCAGTCCTCCCATTGGTACCCATACAACACCGACGAGGTAGACCAAGTCCCGTTCGTAACAGACAACGTCGTCCCGATCACCGGGCTCGTCGTCGACAACGTCGGAACGGCCGTGTTTTTCAGCACTTCGCCATTCCACGAGCTGTTTTTCACGCCCAGCCGGCCCACCGACAGCAACCGACCCGCTGTCGTGTCCTGCGCCGTGGTGCCATAGTGCATCAGCCACGGCTTCTGCCCAGGCGGCGTGACCGCCGTCACCCGGTTTTCGCTGTTATACCCGTAGATCGTCTTCAACGCTGGTTTGATGCTCGGGTTCCACTCCGCCCGCAGCCGCCCCGGCTTGTCATACAGGTACGCGGCCACAGGCACTTCCCCGATTTTTTTCGTGGCCGGGTTATACGCGATCGCGATGACTTCCTTCAGCCGGTGTGTATAGCCTTTCCATTCACTTTCGGCTTCCCCTGTCGCCGTCGTCGTTTCGTCATAGACAAATTCAAGCGCTCGACAGCCAGCATTCCAGTGTCCTTTCGAGCATTCGACGTTCGGATGCGGCGCGACCTCCAGGATCGGCTGGATAACCCACTTCCCCGCACTGACTTCGACCGACCTGTATTCATCGGTCGTTGTGTTCGTCGCGGTCGGCCCCTTGGACACGACAGGCAGCCACGCGTTCGTGTGTTCGGGGAGCTCGAACACGGTCGTCGTGTCTTCCTTGGCATCTTTGAAGAGGTACGCAGGCTTTCCTGATGATTCGTAGTTCGGTTCGTACTTCAGTTCGAGGTTGGAGTCACCTTCGGGCGCTTCATAGCCGCCACCGCTTTTCGCCTTGAAGTACGTGAGTCCCGTCGGCCCGATGACCATTACGCTGCCTTCGGGGAGCACTTCGAGGCTGGCTAGGCTTCCGAGGCCCGCGTTCCACGGCGCCCCGAACGGGCCTTCTTCGCCCTCCTTGAGGTTCCGAGAATCATAGTGACGCGATAGCGTAAGCGAGCCCAGACCGCCACTCAGGTTCACATCGGAGGCTTCGAGCGCGAAGTCCCCCGACTCCGGGTTCACCGAGCCAGGGCCAGCAGCGACTGGGCTTGCCGCATAGACATTCAACGTGTATTCAGCGTATTCGAGCGTGCCGGTGTTGCTTTCGGCCAGCACTGTCATGGGATGCGCTCCCACCCCGAATTCCGCTCCTTTCAACTGCCACTTCGCGCCGGCGACGCAAGGTCCTGGTGCGCACGCACCCCCTCCTTGGCCAATTTCTCTGCCGTCAATGTAGAGCCGGATTTCTTTGATGCCCGAACTAGGCGTCGTACCTTCCCCCTCGCTCGCTTCGGCCTCGAGCTGCGCCGCGCCTTCGCCGAGCGTCAGTTCCTTGCCTTCCGTGCCTTTCGCAGGCAGACCGCTAACCGTGATGCCATGCGGGCGCTTGTCGTTGACTTTTATGGTGGTTTCGCCTTCCCCGTGTTCTGATGACCACGTATAGGGCTCCGGGCTTCTCGCGCTAACCCGTATTTTGGCTTCGGGTTCGGGCAACGGCTTCGCGCCATTTTCCGTCAGCATTTTATAGGTGAGGACTTCGTGCTGTGTTTCTTCGCACTGGACTCCCGCACAGCCACTTGTTTCCTGGTAGTTCTTGTCACGAACCTTTTCCCAGATGCCTGACCGATCCACTTCGACCACCGTTTCGGCGACGCCAAGCCCACCATCCGTGGACTTGTATTCCAGCTTGCCACGCGGGCCGAGCCATGACCCGCCATTTGCGAGGACATTCGGTTCGTTTTCGATCTCGCTTGCCCCCGTGTTATACGAGACGGTCGAGTGATCTCCCTTTTCCTCGCCGATCTCCGTCGAGACCTGCCCGACGTGCAGGTAGAACTGTTCACTTGTCGAGCCTTCTTCCGTCGTAGTGATCTCGACAAGCGCCTGGTTACCGTTGGACGCGTCTTCGGGTGAAGCGCATCCACCCGCACCACACACAGTGGCTTCCGTAGCATACGGGCTACCAGTCAGATAAGTCCTGTTTTCCGTGCCTTCCGGATTTTTGTAGGTTTCGATATACGACAGCAGCCACCCCGGGGTGTCACGCGCTTTGCCTTCTGGCGAACTCCACGGGTAAAGTTCGACTTTGTCCACATAAACATCGTATATTTTTGTGTACCCTTTCGTTTTCTCGGTGAAGTAGGCGTAGTCGTTGCCCGCGAAGTCGTTCGTCGGCCCGTGCTGCATCCGCAGTTCAGAGCCAGCGATTTCGTGCGACCAGTAGTTCCATTCATGGAACCCCCAGTTTGCCGCCACGACATTCGACCACACCTCCCAGAATTCCGGGTCCACCAAGATCGGATACTGATAGCTTTCTTCCCCGTGCTTCACGCTCACAACCAGCATGTCGCCCGACACCGACATGCTCACCGGGACCGCCGTACCCGCAGCGTCGCTAGCAACCGGCGGCCTGATCACCGCGACCACCGCACCTTCCTCCACCACTTCAGCCCCCATGCCACCAGGCGAGGCGACCAAACGAGCACCCTGCGGCAACCCGACCTCATAGTAGAGAACTTCCGGGCTGGCGATTGACCGCAACACCGTACTGGCGTCCAGACCCAACGACGAAGGCTTCAGCAGAGTATCAGTATCCGTCTGCGTATTAGCGAAAAACACGCCCGCGCCATCCACCACGCCTTCCGAGCCCCCCAACGGCACACCATGTTCATCCACAGGCGTGATCGAGACCCCCAAGTTCGACACCTGAGCCCCTTCAGCCAAACGCTTCGGGATTCGCACCCCCACCACCGGGTTCTGCGCTTCAAAACCCCCACCCGCTTCCCGCAACGCGAGATTCACAGCCGCCCAATGACCACCACCAGAAGAGACCGCCAACGGCGCCGTCGACTCCACCAAATCCACATACCCCGACCCAGCTTCAACCTGCTCGACATTCGCGCTCTCAAACCCCAACGCCCGCTCCCCCGCCGCAAGCGGCGGCGGCCCCCCATCCTGCTCGCCCACCACAGCCGGGAACGCTTCACCCAGTGTCTGCGCCGCCTGCGCCTCATCCTCACCCTCAAACCGCGTTTGCGACCCTTCCCGCGACACGACCGCCCCCGGGTTCACCCGCGACGCTTCGGCCGCCGCCTGCTGACCCGCGCCTTCATCCAAGGACAGTTCGCCCCCAGCCCCCACCGGGCTCGTAATCGGACTCGCCGGCGCCCCGCCGGCTAGACTCGCCGCCTCCGCGCTACACGCCAGCCCGCAAGCCAAACCAGCGAAGCACAGAAAACAGACGCCAAGTCGCGCCAGGCCGCTGCGCGCCGCCCGCAGATCGGCACTCCAGCTCGAAACCCCAGCCAAGGTACGCCAGCAGCCGGCTAGGCCGACAGCCGAGAGCAAACAAGCCAGAAATCGTCGAACAGCAAGCCGCATAGCGCCCCCAATACAAGACCTCGGACCAAGCCGAGTCGATAAGCTAGAACAATTAGGCGTGACCATATTCACTAGCGAAGCTGCCGTCAATGCCTGTTTTGACGAGTTTGGGTCAGTGACAATAAGAGACGCACTTGGGGCCAAGTGGCCAGTATTTGGCGCAGGGGCGGCGCTCTATAGCAGCCACTCGACGGGCAGCCCGATCAACTCTCGCTTGCTCTCTGCCCCGAGCTTCTCCAGGACTTTGCGGGTGTGTTTTCTTACGGTCTCAACACTTATTCCCAAGCGCAACGCGATCTCACCCGTAGAGTTCCCGCAGCTTAGTTCGGCGAGAACATCTATCTCTCGCCTGGTGAGCAGCGGCTCCGTTTCTCGGGCGGCTCGCTTGATGGTGCCTGCCGCCGACACGAACACACAGGCATCCTGCGCGGCGAGCCGAACCCCGGCGACGATGCTCTGCTCCGAGCTGGCCGTGTCCATGCAGCTAACCCCGGCTGCTAGCAACAGCGTCCCGAACAAGACCGTCGGCTCGCGCGCGAGCACGACGATCGCGCTCACCGTTGGGGCCGAGCGCGCGCAGGCCGGACGCCCGACCGACTCGGGGACGATCACGACCCGCGGCCTCGGCCCCGCGGCATGGCACTCCAGGCCGCCCCTGTCTAGATCCTGGGCGGACACACGTAGCTCGGCCTCGGCGCCGAGCACATTGACTACCCCTCGTGCCAGCAACCGATCAGCGCGCCCCAAGAGCACCAGCACGTCAATGTCACCCAGCCCGCATCACCGCCGTCCCCCAAACGCTGGCGCTGAGCTCTTGTTTGACGCCGCTGTGCAGAAACCGCACGAGCCTCGCTGTGATCGTCACGTTGCCGCCGCAGAGCCATTCGCCCCGATTACGTGCCGGCGCTCGACACGCGCGTGCTTGCGTGGGCCAGCGGTGCACAGTACGTTGGGGATGTCGTGCATGTTTGATCGAGCTTGCGTGTGGCTTGTTGGTGTGGGTTTCCGTGGCATGCCTACGCGAACCCCTTGGCGAGTCTCCGGGGACAGCCGGCTTCGCCGCTGATCTTGATGCGACGCCCGGCATGCTCCGAGCTGCCTTTGTCTGCCGCTCGCGCGAGCGATGTTGCGCTTCGTGGAGTGAAGCACCTGCGTGACTATCGCCCATCGCTCCACCGTCTCCTGCCTTCGCGTGCCTTGCGCTCCCACAAGGGCAACAGCCTCCTACGCCTGCCTCTCGATGGAATACCCGTCTTACTGCGAATATCTGCGACCAGGCTTCCAAGCGCGGGGACGTCACGTAGCGGCACCTCAAATCCGTCCGCGGCGGCGTCCTGCAGCCTCACGAGTTCAGCCGCGTGGACGGACTCCAACGACTTCAAGATTAGTCTCCCCCAGTGCCCAAGATCGAGCTCGAGGGCCGGCTGTCGCGGATCATCGGCCAGACCAATCGTTTCGAGCAGTGTGCGGGCGGCATCGAAGCGAGCGAGCGCGTCGTGGTAGGTCGTGGGATCGACGGTCGTCTCAACCTCGATCCCGAGAATCACAAGGCTCGCTCCGAACTCTCGCTTGACCCCCTTGCGTAGATAGCGCACCAGATCCCCCGGGACGGTCACCTGGCCAGAATTCACCCCAGGATTCATGTTTCAGCGCTTGCGCGAGCCGGTCTCTGGGCGCGGCGTGGCCGAGGCTCAACGGGAAGCGGGAGATCGTCGAGGAGCTCGCCGGCTGTTACTCCGAGCCCGCGGCAAACTCTCAGCACAAATCGATAGACGCGGATCAGTGAGCTCGCTGCTCAAGCGTTGGAGCGTCCACATCGAGACGCCCGACGCGTCCGCGAGACGCTCACGGCTCAGCCCTAGCGGCTTTCGCAACTCGTCAACGCTCGCCATGAGCAATGCCGTGATCACGCGCTGCTCGGCGTGCGCTCGTGACCGTGCCGGGTTCCGTGGCTCCTTCTCACGCCCCAGCGGCAGCTCCAGCTTGCGCATTCGCCGTCGGGCTGCGGAGCCTGTGAAGCCGATCGACCCGACGATCTTGTCGATCGACCCGTCCCCTCGGACATACGCAGCGTGGATCGCTCGGACCTTCTCATCGCTCAGCCTGCGCCACTTGAGCTTGGGCATGCCTTCTGCGAATAGCTCGCTGAGGATCTTGTGGGCCTGCGCCTTGGTCAGGTTGAGCGCACCGCCGATATCGGCGGTGCGCTTTCCCTGCATGTAGAGCTGCGCAACGTCGCCCGCAAGCTCCGCGCGCGTTCGCTGGTCGGCCACGGCTAGTCCTGGCACGACTCATCCTGACCGGCACCAGCGGAGCCATTCGCCCCGATCACCTGCCGTGGCACAACACGCGCGTCGCGAAGCAATGCGCTAGGCAACCGCGTGTTCTCGGTCGTGCTCGCCCTGTCACGGTCCGCGGCATCGCGCCGAGCTGTGCCTCTGATGGAACGGACTCGCGGGCTCATCCGCGTTGCCCGATCGCCTTGTGATTACGCACCGAGTCAAACTCGACGACACCATCGGCGAGTGCCCAATAGAACAAACGCGCCGCGCCCCGGCCATGCCCGAGATTGCACATCAGACCTCGCCCGCCATCCGCGCGCACGGCTTGAGGGTCATCGCCGCTGCCGCTCATCCTGCCTTCACGCCAGGGATGGGGCTCCAACCCTGGGAGTTCCGCAGCGCGGCCACAGACCACCATCGCGCACGCGAACGCGACCCGGGCGGGCGGAACAGCTATCCGCCGATCCTCGACGCTCGCGAGGAACTGTGAGCCGAAGCGATACCCACCGAGAAGGTGTACACGCCGATCCGCGGCTTGCAAGCTCCTCAGCCATTCGCGGCAGATCAGCCGCTGCATGATTGCCTCCCCATCCATCGTGGCGAGCGCCTCAAGCTCCGGCTTATCCAACCCCGCTTCTTGCAGGGCTCTCAGTTGCTGCTCGAGCGCCGCAAGACTCGCCTCGGCGGCGTCAGCGCGCGCGACCGCGGCGTCACGCTCGACGCGCGCCACGCGGAGCTCGCGCTGGGCGTCGGCCGCTCGCTCCTGCGCGCTCTGCAGCCGCTCCTGCGTGCCCGCGACATGCCCACGAACATCCGGACGGCTTAGATTCAACACGGCGATCAGGCGCTCGACCGTGTCTTCCCCGCGCCCCCCTCGCACGAGCGGATGCTCAAGAGGATCACTGTCCCGCCCCACACCGGGCCAAAAGACCCGAGCACACCCATCCCGGACCACGAGCTCCGGCCCGAGCGCGTGCTCCAGCCGCCGCGAGGAAGCACTACCCACGAGCACGTAAACCGGGATATGCGGCTCAAGCGCCGAGCGAACAGCGGACGGGGGAAAGCTCGGCTCGCTAGCACCCTCGCCGAGCGAAAGCACCACGATCGGGTAGTCGCGGTCCAACCGTCGCAGATCGCCCGTCAGGCGTCGGAGGTCTTTCGGCCTCGCCACGCTGACGAGCAGCCCAGACTTCTGTGCCACGCGCAATCGCGCCCGCATCTCCGCCTGCTCCGCCGCAGAGAGGTCATGGATCGACTCGGGACACTTGGCTGCGAACTCTGCAGCCAGGCGATCTAAAGCAGCCTCACCGTAGATGCCCCTGCTGTCGTGGATAAGCGGGTGCCAGGTCGGTGAGCAGTCGGCGTCGACGCCCGGCCACCACACCCTCGCAGCACCGTTGTACGCACCGAGCTGGCGTGGCAGGAGATCGTTGAGCGTGCGCGACTCGCGCGGCTCGATGACATAGATCGGGACGCCCGGCCAAACCCCTTCCTGCACGCGCTCAGAAGCCAGTGCTGGGTCGCGCGTCCCCGCACGACATGTCAGTCCCACGATCGGATACCGGCGATCCGGCCTCACGATCTCCGCATACAGAGCATTCGCCTGCCGCTCAGAAGCGACCCTCAATACCCGACCAAGCTCTTGTGAGCCCGCGCCTATACTGTCCGTCTCCTGGCCGCCCCGCCACGCCGCAGTGCAGCCAGAATCACCGGGCACACCGGCAACCTGAGTCCCCTGCTCGCACCGCTCAATCACGGACGTCCACCTGAGGGTGATTAGCTGACGAGAGATTCCGGTATCGCCTTCCCGACGAAGCTGCCAGCAAGGCGCCTGGCGCCCCAGGCGTGTCCACTGCATCATCCGAGCGCCGTGTTACCTCCTCGAGTGTCCCCGGCTCAGTCCCACGACCACTAGCGCCCGGGGGTTGGCAATCTCTAGCGGCAACCCGGCTCATGTAGCGAGCCTGTAACGACGCGTCTCTGGGTGCTGCTCAACTAGCCCGGTCGCCGCCAGCGTCGAGATATAGCGATGCGTCGTGCTCGTGTGCATCCCGAGCAGATCGGCGAGCTCCGCAACCCCAAGGTAGCTGCCATCGCTCGGAAAGGACAGGAGCATCGACAGGCCGACCAGCAGCGAGCGCGACAGCCTGCGGTTATCCAAGTCCCGCGCCTTTACTGCAATCTCATACCTCTTGTTGGTGAGGACAGCAAGTAGCACTGACAGACTGTTGTTGGTGTCCCCCGCCGCGCGCACGACGCGAGCGACCTGTCTCGCCGACAACTCTATGACTACCTGCTCGCCGGTCGGGCGATCACGCGACGCTCGCGGCTGCCGAGTAGATCGCCGAGATGTCGTAGTGCTAGACACGGCTGCCCTCGGGCGCATCCGGGCGCCGATATCTACGCGACGCGGAGTCTTTCTCGAGCATGCCGAGCATCACCCACGTGTTGACGTAACGGTATGTCGTACTTGCAGAGAGCCCGAGCTCTTCTGCCACCTTCTTCAGGTCCCGTCCCCCGACGTTCTCCGAGAAGGCCCCGAGGACAGCTAGTGCGCGCAGGGTGGAGCGCGAACAGTTCCGGTCGTCAGAGAACTGCGCCATGACCCTACCTAGACGCTGGGGATCATTGACGTCGGCCAGCAGCGCGCCCAGCGACGCCGCGCTTGAGAGCTCGTGGGTCACCTGAGAGACCTGATCGTCGGTGAGCGTGAGTGTCACCCGCATTCTGCGCCTTCCCCACGCATCAGGAAGCAGAGTGGTGTCCTCGGTAGCGATTGCTGGCGAACCGCAGGGGCGACCGTGCGTTGGGGCCGCCAGGGCACTCGCAGTGAGGTGGGATTGATCGCGATAGTCGCCACGCCACTCGCATGATTGCGACTGTCGGTGCGATCGAATAGTCACCGCGTGACGGGTTGCTGTTAGTAGACGAACGTCGCATGATGGAGCACCTGCTTGCCGTGCCGGGATGCCGGATCGGATAGTTAGAAGCGTCTGCTGAGTGAAATTGTTTGGCACAAGCCAACATCATGTTGACGCGCCCGGTAAGGTCTTGGGTGGCGAGATCAATGGCGGGAAGAGGAGTCGATGCCACAGGGTGCGCATAGCGAGCAGTCGAGTGCATCGCCGCTGCGGGGCGTACTGCTCGCGTTGCTTCTTGGCGAGCAGGGACGGGCGCTGCACGGGTATAAGCTGGCGACGCTCGTGATGCAGCGTTTGGGTCCTGCGTGGGAAATCAAGCGCCAGAGCGTCTACCGAGCGCTGGGGCAGCTAGAGGAGGAAGAGCTCGCGTGCTCGATCGAGAAGCCGGGCCTGGCGCAAGGAGGAGAGGGCCACGGGAGGCGCGTGTTCAGGGCCACGAGCCGCGCGGAGAGCGCGCACACGGCATGGATGGAAGGCCCTGTCAGCAAGGAGCCGGTGCGAGTCGAGCTCCAGGCGAGGATCGCGGTTTCGCGCGCGCAGGACGCCCCCAGGCTGCTGCCGGCACTCGATGCCTATGAGCGGTCATGCTTCGGGGTGCTCCGCGAGACGCAAGAAGCAGAGGTTCCGATGGGTTCGTGGGCGGGCCTGTCGAGGAATCTGACCCGCACAGCGGTGGACCTGAACATCAAGGCCGAGCTCGAGTGGATCAATCTGGCTCGCCAGTGGATCGAGGACTACGTCGCCGAGCACGGGAGCAGGCCCGCGTGATGAGCTTGCTCTCGCTCGAGCATGTCAGCAAGCACTATCCGGACGGACGCGGCCAGCTAACAGTCCTTGACGATGTCTCCCTTGAGGTACGCGGGGGCGAATGGCTGGGGATCTGGGGCGCGCGCCGCTCGGGCAAGACGACGCTGCTGCGGATCGCGGCGGCCAGACTGCAGCCCGACGAGGGCACGGTGCGCTTCGATGGCAAGGATCTCACCGCTATGTCAACGGATGCTCAGGCGCGGCTGGGGCGCCGCGGCGGCATCGGGCTCGTGAGCGGGGATTGGCGTCCCGTTCGCAACGAGCCGGTCATCGAGCATGTGGCGCTGCCGCTGTTGAGCGATGGCATGAGCTTGCGCGAGGCGCGAGAGCCAGCGTGGCGCGCGCTCGAGCGGGCTGGTGTCGGTGCCTGTGCGTTCATGCCAGCCGATAGGCTCTCCGCGGACGAGAGGGTTCGCGTGAGGCTCGCGCAGACGCTGGTGCGCCAGCCGCGGGCGATCTTGGTCGACGAGCCCGCCGTGCTGCTGCGCCCGAGCGGGGCGGTCGAGCTTTACGAGCTGTTGCGCTCGCTCGGCCGCGAGTCGGCGCTGGCGATCATCATTGCCTCTGAAGAACTCGCCCCTCTACGCACGGCGCATAGGGTCATGTCGATCGGTGGCGGGCAACTCCGAGCGACGCAGGAGCCCGCAACGGTCGTGCAGTTCGCCCACGCCCCTCGGCGACGGCCGTGAGCACGCTTGCACTGCACGAGGTTGTCAAGTGCTACGCGAGTGGCACGGAGGTAGTTCGCGCCGTAGATGGCGTATCGCTGAGTGTTTCCGGCGGCGAGCTCGTCGCGCTGTATGGGCCGAGCGGATCGGGCAAGACAACCCTACTGCAGCTCGCCGCTGGCTTGCTGGAGCCCGATGCAGGGAGTGTGCTGTTCGACACGGTGAGCATCGCCGGTCTGTCCGCGGGCGAGCGCGCCGTCTACAGACGGCGAGACGTTGGCATGGTCCTACAGTCTTTTCACCTGGTCGCCGGAGCTTCGGCCCTGGAGAACGCGGCGATCAAGCTCCTCGCGGACGGATACAGCCTGCGCGAGGCCAAGAGCAGGGCGCTCCCCTGGCTCGTGAGGGTCGGGTTGGCAGCCCGCCAGGAGCACACTCCCGCCCAACTGTCGATGGGGGAGCGCCAGCGCGTCGCGATAGCGCGTGCGCTGGTCAACGAGCCGAAGCTGCTGTTGGCCGACGAGCCGACAGGCAGCCTGGACTCCGTACGTAGCCGCGAGATTCTCCAGCTACTGAGCGACATATGCCGTGAGAAACATATCCCCGGGGTGCTAGTCACGCACGACCCACGCGCCGCGCCGTTCGCGTCAAGTGTCCACACGCTCCGTGACGGGCAGCTCCGAGCAGGCCTCGAGCAGGGGCTGGCGCTCCCCATATGAAGAGCAGCGGGCGTGTGCCCAGGCCGCGGGTGATGGGGTTGCGGGCGTCCGCACTCGTAGATCTCTACCGCTGGCATCTGCATGAGCACAAGATGCAGGAGCTACTCGCGGGAGTGGGCATCTCGATCGGCGTTGCGCTGTTTTTCGGCGTTCTGGTCGCCAACTCGAGTCTGATCGGCACGGCCAGTCAGCTCATCGAGGCGGTCACTGGGAATGCCAGGCTGCAGCTCGCAGCGCGTTCCCCGGAAGGGTTTGACCAGGGCACGGCAAACGTCATCGGCAAGCTACCCGGCGTTCAAGCCTCGGCGCCGTTGCTGCGCGAGAACGCGGCGGTCCTCGGCCCGCGTGGGCGCGAGCCGGTCCAATTGGTAGGGCTGACCCCCAGTCAGCTCGCGCTTCAAGGCACAGCCACAAGAAACCTCGGTGCCGGCGCGCTCCTACTCGCCAAGGGCGTCGGGCTCCCGTCGGGGATCGCCAGCGACATCGGCGCTCAGCCCGGACAAGCTGTAACGATCCTCGCGCAGGGCGAAGCGCACCGGGTGACGGTGCGTGCGGTGCTCGGCAGCCAGACCGTCGGAGCGATCGCAAACAGCCCGGTCGTCGTCGCGCTGCTACCCGTGGCGCAGCGCGTCACTGACATGCAAGGACGTATAACCCAAGTGCTCGTCGAGCCCAAGCCCGGTGCGGATCAGCTCGTTGAACGCGGGCTACGGACCGTCGCCGCCGGCCGCCTCGACGTCGAGCCTGCGAACCATGAACTCGCCATGCTCGAAGCGACCGCGAAGCCAACGAGCCAGTCGAGTGGCCTGTTCGCCGCCGTTAGTGCGATGGTCGGATTCCTGTTGGCGCTGAATGCTGTGCTGCTCACCGTCCCGGAGCGTCAACGGTTCGTCGCGGACCTGCGCCAGCAAGGATTCAGCCCGCGCCAAGTCCTAGTCATCCTGGCCTCGCAGGCGGTGATGCTGGGGTTGGCCGCATCCCTCGTCGGTGTCGCGCTCGGCGACGTGCTGTCTCGCTCTCTGTTTCACGAGGTGCCTAGCTATCTCACGTTCGCGTTCCCGATCGGTACACACCCAGTGATTCCTCTCGCCACCGTGCTGCTCGCGCTGGGCTGCGGCATCGTGGCAACGGCGCTCGCCTCGCTTCTACCGCTGGTCGATCTTCGGCGTCGCAGTGCGGACGCCGCGCCACACGACAGCAGCGAAGAGGGGCACGGCATCGGCAAAGCCACGACGACGACCGCTGGCCTCGTGGGTTGTGCACTGGTGCTGGCGGTGAGCGTCCTCGTCCTGCTGGCGCCGGACCTCAGCGTGCTTGGAGGAGTCCTCCTCGCGGTCGCCGCGCTTTGTCTGGTGCTGCCGCTCTACGAGCTCGTAATACGAGGGCTGAGACCCGTCAGCGAGCGCATGCGAGGGAGCATGCTCGCACTCGCCGTCGTCGAACTCGACGCGACGGCCACCCGCTCGGTCGCGCTCGCAGGCATAGCCGCCGTGGCCGTCTACGGCATGCTCGCCGTGCAAGGCGCCCGGGCGAACCTGATCACGGGGCTGGATAGCGCCGTGACGCAGTATCTGAACACCGCGGACATCTGGGTGACCACCGACGATAACTTCCTGACAATCGACGGCTTTCGCGGCAACCGTGCAGCAGCCGCCATCGCTCGAGCGCCAGGGGTCACCTCGGTGAGGGAGTATCAGGGAGCCCTCTTGGATGTGGGGACACGTCGGCTCTGGATACGTGCCCGCCCGGTCGGTGACAGCGCCATGATTCAGGCGAGCCAGATGCTTCGGGGCAACCTTGCTGAAGCGACCCGCCGACTACGTGAACGAGGCTGGGCCGCTGTCTCGAACGGCTACGCAGCGGAACACGGCCTGCACGTGGGAGACACGTTCTCGCTGCCCACGCCTTCCGGCATGGCGCGTCTGCGCGTCGCAGCGATCACAACCAACGTGGGATGGCCACCTGGCGCGATCACGATGAACACCCTTGACTATCGCCACTACTGGAACAGCAGCGAGCCGACCGCGCTGGAGGTCAATCTCATGGCCGGCACCACGCCCGGCGCCGGGCAGCGCGCCGTGCAGCACGCGCTCGGTGACAGGCCGGGACTGCTGGTCGAGACACTCGCCCAGCGCCAGGCACGCTTCGACGAAAGCGCCCGACAAGGCATCAAGAGCCTCAGCCAAATCTCCACACTGCTGCTGGCGGCCACCGCCCTGGCGATCGCCGCGGCGCTAGGCGCCGCTGTGCTGCAACGCCGCGCCCGCCTCGCGCTGCTCAAGTCCGAAGGGTTCGACAGTCGCCAGCTATGGCGCTCGCTGCTGCTGGAGAGCGCGATCCTCGTCGGCATCGGCTGTCTCGACGGCGTGATTCTCGGCGTCTACGGCCACGCGCTCGCTAGCCGCTGGCTGAACCTGACCGTCGGCTTCCCCGCGCCATTCTCGCTCGGCCTCGGCCTAGTCATCCTAACCGTAGGAATCGTTACGGTTATAGCACTCATGGTCGTCGCCGTGCCAGGAGTCGTCGCAGCTCGCGTATCTTCCAGCATGAGCTTGCAGGAGTAACTACTAGGAGGCGCACGCCCGCGCGCGGGATGCTGTATGTATGACAGACAGCACCTCGGGCCGCCGAGCGCTGACAATCTGCTTCTTCACGGCCGCGCGATGCTACTGGCTGAGCGTCTTCCCGTCCATCCTCCGTGAGACCGGCCGCTGGCGCAAGCGTGCAGAAGCGATCCCGGACCCACAGCTACGCCGGCTCGCACTGGAAGCGCAACGCATCAAGCGCGGCAACGTCGAGGGCTCCGCGGCATTTGCATCGTTCGTGCCAGCAGAACTGCGCGCGCAGGTAGTACGTGCACAAGTTGCCTTCCAGTCCATCTATGACTACGTCGATACCCTCGCAGAGCAGCCCTGCACCGACCCGCTCAGCAACGCCCACCAACTCCACCAAGCGTTGCTAGTCGCAATCGACGCTGACGCCCAACACGGCGACTACTACGCACACCAGCCACGCCATACCGAAGACGCCGGGTATCTCCACGAGATCATCGACACCTGCCGAACCACTCTGCATAACCTGCCCTCGCACGCTGCGACAAGGACCCAAATCCGCAGAAGCGCGGAGCGCATCGTCGGCTACCAGAGCGCCAACATGACCGAGACTCAAGGTGGCCACCACCAGCTCAAACAATGGGCCAAACAACTGACACCGCCCGAGACAGGACTCAGGTGGTGGGAGACGGCAGCGTCCGCCGGCTCATCTCTCGGACTATTCGCCCTGATCGCAGCCGCTGCGCAACCAGCGCTCACCACCACAGAAGCCGCCGCGATCGAGATGGCCTACTGGCCCTGGATCGGCGCGCTGCACTCACTCCTCGACAGTCTCGTTGACGAACCCGAGGACGCCGATGCCAACCAGCGCAGTCTCCTATCGTATTACGTTACCACCGCCGAAACCGTCTCGCGCTTCCGAGTCCTCACTACCGAAGCAAAGCGAGCAGCGGGATCGCTACCAAACGCTCACCAGCATACCCTGATCCTCGCCGCGATGGTCAGCCACTATCTAACCGCGCCCCACGCCTCAACGCCTGCTTCCCGTCAGACCTCCCACGTCATCAGACGAGTGCTCGGACACGTCACCATGCCGACAATGCGGATACTGATCGCTCGACGCGCAGCTAGCCGTCTCTTCTCCCGACATGGCTAGGGAGTGTTTGCGCTATCTATCCGGTGGCGATTTCTACCTTCCTGCTTTTGCCGGTGGTGAACGGGAAGCCCGCTTGGCCGTATGGGATTTCTGCTTGGAATGGGAAGGTGCCTATGGATCCCTGGAACTGATAGACCGCTCGGAAGTATCCGTTGGAGTTGGTCCTAGCGTCCCGGATGAGCTCCCACTTTCCGCGGTAGTGGACGATTAGCTGGACGAGTGTGCCTTGGTGGGGGACTGGTCCGACTTTTCCGGTGAGTTCGATTATGCCGGTTGGGCTGGTGGTGTGGGGGGTGATGTTGAGCTTGACGGTCGCGGGAACCATCTCGTGAACTGTCGCGGTGGCTGCGTAGCGGTTGTCGTTTGTGTAGGCGCGGTAGCCGATCTCGATGAGTCTTGATGGGCCGGGGGGTATGTTGACCGTGAACCCGCCTGTCGGGCTGGTGGTGGTGTGCTTGATGATGGTGGGGGTGCTGGTGTCTTGGTTTTGGGTGAGCACGTCGAGAATCGCGTCGGCGATTCCGCAGAATCCAGGCGATGTTGTTCACCAGGACGTCGCGATCCCCGCCAAACACCAACGTAGGCCGGACGATCGAATACGGAACGCCGACTTCAGCCAGGGCGAGCTCGACCAGCGCCTTCCCTCTGTAGTAGGGCAGCGTAGATTCAAGCGAGGGGTTCGCGATGCTGACGTGAACGACGCGCGCCACCCCGGCACGCCGGGCCGCGCAAAACAGCGCCCGTGAGTTGGCGACGGCGTTCTCGAAGGATGCTCGGCCGTGGTCGAAGCGAACCCAATACGTGTTGTAGAGAGTGGTCACTCCCTCGAGGCTCTCGGCGAGAGCGACCTGGTCATCGAACCGATACGGCTGCGTCTCGACCCGCCCCTGCAGCGGATGCGGGCGATCCTGGTGGAACGTGAGGGTCCTCACGCTGCGCCCCGAGTCGAGCAGCCGTCCCGCTATACGAGACCCCGAGTAGCTGAACGCACCCGTTACGAGGTCGAGTCCTGTATCAGCGCTCACCTTGACTCACCTTTCGGTTGTGATGTCAGCAGCGCGCCAAGGAGCGGCGCGTAGCGCTCGCCGAGGCCGAGCAGCGACTCTGCGCGGTCGTGCTCGCTTGCCAGGTGGCTGAGCATGTCCACGCCCAGGTACAGCGCGACGATCGCGAACGCCATGTCGCCCGCAGGGAGCATCGACTCGAATGGCGATCCGGCGAGAAGGTCACGCAGCTTGCCCGCCACCAGGTCGATCCAGGGCTGCAGTCGGGCGACCACCTCGCCGCCCAACTCGGCATCGGAGACGCCGCCGGCGACCATCTCGCCGAGCACGGTGACGTATCCGTTCTCAAGGTCCTCGGCGTAGATCGTGCTAGCCAGGCTTGCCAGCTCAGGCAGCGTCCGCGCCTGATCAAATGCCGGCCCGTAGGCCCCCATCCGGCGAGCGCTGACAAGGTCGAGAGCCGCCAACAGCGCTCTCTGGACGCTGCCGAAGTGGTAGAAGATCAGCGCTTGGTTGAAGCCCCCAATGCCGGCTATCTCACGCGCGCTCGCACCGGCGAAGCCCCTCTCCTTCAAGGTCTGGAGCGCTGCCTCGGCGATCCGGAGCTTCGTGCCGCTGAGCGTTGCCGAACCGCCTTCTTTCAGCGTCCCTTCACGTTTGGTTTGGCCAAGCAACTCCACTCACAGAAGTTTAGCAGTCGCTCAAAGCATTTGCTCAAATACCGGAGATTCGCTTCGCAACGTCGATGCGTCTATGGCGGGCCGCGCCCTGCTGCGATCGAAGCGGCCACGGCCGTCGAGTGGCAGGGAGTGCGGATGCCTAGGATTCGCCCAAGCCCCCGCACCCCCGAGTCGGCGCGCTACCGTTTCGAGGCGATGACTGCGAAGGAGAAGTTGCGCGAGCGGATCGAGGCGCTGTCCGAGGAGGAAGCCGGCGACGCCTTGCGCCTGCTGGACCTGCGCGTTGATCCGGTGATCGAGGCATTCCGCGACGCCCTCCCCGACGATGAGGCATGGACCGAGGAGGATGAGGCAGCGGCAGCGGACGGCAGGGCCGACCTGGCGGCTGGCCGCACCGTGCCCCTGGATGAAGCGCTGCGGGAATCCGGGTGAGCGACGCGTCCTGGCGCGTTCAGCTCACAAGCACGGCTGCACGCGACCTGCGTCGCCTTGACCCTCCGATCCGCAGACGGATTGAGGCAGCCCTAAGAGCACTCTCCGAGGACCCCCAGAGGGCTGGGGCGCTTCGCAAGCTCACGGGTGCACCTGAGTGGAGGCTGCGAATCGGTGATTGGCGAGCGCTCGTTCTCCTGGACCCGCGAGCGCACATCATCCATGTCACTCGTGTGTTGCCGCGCGGGCGCGCCTACCGCGACTGAAGCTCATGCTCTGGGGGCGGCGGCCCGCAGTTTGTGAGGGGCTGGCTTGGTTGCACGTGGACGATGGGCGGCGCTGGCCGGAACGCTTCGTTGCGGGCGAGGTCGAAGATCTGGAGGAATGGCTTGCTCGCAGGGCCGTAGTCACCGCTCCAACAGTGGACTTCGCTGGGCAACAGCGGGGTGCTTGTCGTCTCGACCACGGCCAATGCGGGCCATCGGAAAGCGAGCGTGACCAGCGCTCGGGCAGGCGAGTTGTAGCCAATCACGCTTCTCGGTGCGCCGCCCGATGGATCGTCTGCCAGGTTTCGGACCGAGAGAGTCTGGTATTCGCCGTTGCCTGGGATTTCGCGGTATTCGTCGGTGAGGAGGTGCATGTCTGAGACGAGCGGGGGTTCTCGTGATGTGCCCAGTTCGGCGATGCGCCGCCCGTGGGCGGAGTACAGGGCGCTCCGGTACGGGCCACACGACTCAGACACCGGGAAACAGACGTAGCTGGAGCCCGGTTCGCCGGGCACCGGCGAGGAGAGCACCAGACGGTCACCGGAGGCGAAGCTCAGATACCCGTCCGGTAGCGTGAAGTGAGCCTGTACGCGGTCGTCGCGCAGATCGATGATCGAGACCGACATCTGGGACGGTGAACGCTGCACGCCAACGGCGAGCAGCGAGCCTTCGGCGGCAAGCACCGGTTCGTATTCGCCCAGCGCTGCCGGGAGCCAGCGCAGCACGTGCCAGCGGCCTCCATGCAGGCTCCTGATAAAGAGCGGCTGGTGCAAGAAGGGATCGTCCCAGAAGCACTTGCCGGCGACGACCAGCTCATCGCTGGCCAGCACCCGGCTGCCGCCCGGTTCCCAGCCTTTGCACCTGGCGCCAGCGAACAACGGCGGGTAGCGTATCGACTCGAAGGCACCTGGCGGTACGCTGGCGAGAATGCGCGGATCGTCTTCTTCGGCGCTTTCCCTCTGACCTCCGCCAACAACTACAGCGTTGGCTGAGGAAACGACCGGTCCACGCGTGAGCACCCGCAGACGATCCGGGCCGAGACGCATCTTCCCGGACCCGAACCTCTCGAAAAAGACCGGCCCTTCGTCGAACCAGACGACACCCCCTCGCACAACTGCGACCGTCTGCTGCGGCGGACGCTGCCACATGACCGGATAGGCCAAGGCGTCCCCGACGGAGGCCAGGCTGGTCGCCGCTGACACCAACACAGCCCACACTACGGCCGCTGCAAGTCGGTGGGGCGTGCAGCGCTTCATGAAGCCGCACGCCACGCAGCCGCAAGGACAACGGCTCTCTCATCAAGGCTGTACACCCACCACCTCCCATGCAACGGTGCAAGTCCGACCAGCGGACTATAGCCCTCGCCGGGGAACGCGCGTGGCCCGCTCTGCAGCAAGCTCAGGCGCGTTCGATCTCTCGGGCGAGGTCGCGGAGCGTGGCTCGGTAGGTACGGGTGAGTGCGAGGATCGTCTTGTAGCTGAGGCCGCGCTCGCCCAGCTCGGCGGCGGAGATGTGCTTGCCGCCGACGCCGACGGCGGCGCCGGCTTGCTCCTGGGTCATGCCGGCTTTGCGGCGCAGTACACGCAGGGCGCTTCCAAGGGCCAGGTAGTCCTCGTCAACGCTCATGCACGCTGCGGAGAATACCCCCCGCCGATCGAGCTAGGCGCCTTCGCCCCGCTCGATCTCGGCTGCGAGGTCCGCGAGCGTCGCGCCGTAAGCCCGCAGCAGGGCGCGCAGGGTCGGCCAACTGATCCCGCGATGGCCGGTCTCGACCGCCGAGAGGTGCTTGTTGCCGACGCCGACCGCCGCCCCCGCCTGCGCCTGGGAGAGCCCGGCCTTGCGGCGCAGCGCTCGCAGGGCGCGGCCGAGATCGGCGTAGTCCTCAGCGGCGTCGGTCACGGCTCACGGAACTCCATCTAAGAAGTGGAAAACGTAGGTCCATCTGAGAGATGGAATCTGGTAGGCTCAGGCTGATTGAATAGCGGGCCGGGCTGGCGTGGTTGAGACGCCGGCCCGACCCTACATCGACAGAGAGAGACCCTCTGCCAATGCCCGCCCACAATAACGGCGGTTTGGACGCCGCCGCCGAGTACGCCGTCGTCATCCGGCTGCTGGAGGATCACACCCAGCCAGTCACGCGATACGAGCTGTACGCCACGCGTGCCGACATCGGTGCCGAGCGTCTGGACGCAGCGATCCTCAGCCTCACCGAAGCGCAGGTCGTGAGGACAGAGCGAGACGGGGTTCGCTCCGCGCCTGCACTCCAACGCCTTGACGACTTGCGGCTCGTGGCGATCTGATGATGCAGCGAACCGGGCTGGCGATCGAGGATGACGTTGACGCCGACCCATACTCCGCTCCGCTGCGCGCCGACGATACGCACCTGCTCGCTGCGGCTGAGCGGGCGACCCCGCCACCGTGACGGCCATCCACCCCCGGCCTGGGTGATTCTCGATCACCTTGGGCTGCTACGCGATCCCCAGGCGGACGGGAGGCTCGCGCCCGACTCGGCGCTGTGGAGCGAGCCGGGCTACTCCAGCGCTCGCGCCGTCGCGGCGTGTCCGTGTGGACGATCACGGACGCCGGACGCAGACAGCTCCAAGACGCCGACGTGGAACTGCCCGAGAGCCCGCAACACCGCCGCTGGCGCCAAGCGCAGGCGCTCGCCGCGCGAGAGGTCACCCGCTTCCGGCGCGCGCTTGAGGAGGCTTTGCGCGACGGGCTCGCGCTACTGGAAAGCGACGCGCCCGCGCACAGCGACGTGTGGCACGCGCTCGAAAAGCGACTGGAGCGCACCTGCTCACGTGTCACCTCCACCACCTATTGCGCCGAGTGGGCCGAGCCCGACGACTCGCTGCCAGACACCCCCGAGTCATGCGCCCTCGTGATTTGCGGACTACTACGGCAGCGCGCACGCGATGAAGTCGTTTAGGCCCTGCACCCGCTGGACACGCCGGGCAAGGGCCGCGCGGCGCGGCCGAAGGCGAGGATGCGCCACACACCAACCCGAAAGCCGCTGGACAGATCGTCCGGCGCCGCGCTACCGCCGGCGTCCCGCATGACCCCGGACTCGAATCCGTTGGCGCTTTGGGGCCGTAGCTCGGATTAACGGGGTATGCACCGATCCGCGCTCCCCAACTCGCTTGTAGTTCTCGGCGCGTCGCGGTCAATAACCATAGATGCGCATATCCACAGACAGACATCGGCGCCCGGCCACCAGCCGGCCGCCGCGAGCAACCCTGGCCGGCGCCCCGGTGCCGCGTCCCCTCCCCACGCGGCTCCCGACCCTCCCGTGCGGCAAATGGTCGTTTTGTCAGCAGTGTCAGTTGCACTGCCGGTCGCTTGTCACATCGCTGTGCAACGAATGAAGCCATGACCAACCGCCACCGCCCTCCCCGCGTGTTTCGTGTGCCGTTCGCGTGTTCCGCGAACGAGCACGGCTCGATGCCCAGGCGGCTGCGGCGCACGCGCCAGTGCGCCAGCGTGGACTTGACTTCACCGGCTGATGGAGCTACACCGTTCCGTCCCCGTGACGCCCCGCCCCCCAGCCGCCCACCCGTACAGCGCCTGGCTTCGCCGGGTCTTCGCCGTGTTGGGCTTGCCGTTCGCTCGTATGCGATCGGCAACCCGGCAGGCGTCATTTATGGCTTGCTGGTGCGGAATCCGGGGGGCGTTGGCGCGCCCGACTCTCTACCCATCCACTACCTCATCGCTGTTGATGATCCGCTCTGTTCAGTCCAGCCGAGAGCCCAGGTCTTCTGCCCATGACTGCTAATCGCTCCGGCGGCCGTGGTCGTGTCGTCCGGCCTCGTCGTCCATCCGCTTCTCCCGCTGCGCCGCTGGCCGAGATCGACCGGCGTCTGCTCGGCGTGCTGTGTGCTCACCGCGTCGTGACGCAGGCACAGCTCGGCCGGCTGTTCCCCGGCGTGCCCGAGCGCACGCTGCGCTACCGCACACGCCGCCTTCACGAGCTGGGGCTCGCAGGACGCAGCCGCCCCTACCGCGAGCAGGGCTCGGCTCCGAACCATCACTGGCCGACACGGCGCGCGGACTGCCTGATGCGTGGCGAGCCCATGCCGAGGGGTGGGGAGCGCAGTCGGCCGAACCCGATGTTCCTCGCGCACGCCGCCGCGCTGACCGACCTTTACGTCGCGCTCGACACCGAAGCCGGCGAGATGGGGCTGTCGGTGCAGGAGTACCGCCGGGAGGGGCGAGCGCGCGAGCTGTTTGAGAGCGCGGGCAAGGAGCGAGCGCTCGCCCCTGACGCGATGGTGATTCTCGTTGACGCGCAGGGCCGAAAGTTCGGCGCGTTCGTCGAGATCGACCTCGGCACGATGTCGCATATACGGCTGCGCGCGAAGGCCGAGCTATACGCCGCCTACGCCGCCAGCGGAGACTGGCGGGAGCGCCACCTATTCCTTCCGGCGCTGTTGTTCCTCACGACCACCGACACCCGAGCGGCCAAGTTCCTGACCGCGCTCGCGCGGACGCTCTCCTACGGCCCGCGCCGGCACGGGCGCCGTGCGTTTGTCGCGGGCGCTGCCGGGATCGCGTGGGCTCCCGGCCGGCTACTGGGCGACGCGTGTCTCGCGGACCTGGACGGGAACGCCGGCCTCACGCTCATCGACGTTATGCAGGACGCGCGTGCGCCTTACGAGCGGGCGCTCGCCCACCAGTGCGAGCGCGAGGAAGCCGACCAGGCACGGCGGCGCGTGCTGCGCGATCACCCCGAGGCGATGCGCAAGCTCCTGGCCGACTACGACTACGCGCTGATCCCATACGTGGAGGCTCTCGACGCGAGCGGCGCACGAGCGGTCGAGCTACTGCGAGCGTCAACCGGCGAGCCGTCGCCCGATGAGCGCGAGGCGCTGCGCGCGATCGCGCGTGACCTCGACCGAGCGCTCCCCGAACCGCAGGCACACGAGCTGCCCTCACCCAGCGGCGGCGTGCGCGCCGAGATCGCGCTACTGATCGAGCACTACCGCGCCTCACAAGCCAGACAAGTCGAGAGGCTCGCCAGCAGCTACGGTGAAGGGCCGTCTCTACGCTGCGCGAGGGACACACTCCGCAAAGGTGGCCTGCTCGACGCCAGCGCGTTCGCGGGCCTAACAGCCAACGCCGAGCGTGACGCCGCCAGCCGCCGTGAACAGCACGAGCGACGCGAGGCGTATCTGGAATGGCGGGAGCGGGCCGCGCGAGGGCTTGTGCGAGGCGCCGGGCCACTCGGGCGGCTCACCCACCGCCCACAGGATTTCTACGCCCAGCTCGACCAAGAGCGGCTGCGCATTTGCGGGAGCTGCGGGGAGACGATCTACCCGCCAGCACGCAACGCCAGCGGGTCCGGCCCGCCGCCGTCGTGCCACTACTGCCGCGAACCGCACAGCACCAAGCCATACACCGCAACCTCGATCACCCGCACGGAAAGCGAGGCATACGAATGAGCGACCCCGAGAAGCAACCGAACCAGCAGGCCGCGTGTGCTGCTACCGGCAGACGCCGCACAGCAACCAAGCGCGCGAACGCCAGGTCGCGTCCGGCACGATCGCGGGACGCGTGCCCTCAGCGCCAGCGGCTGCTCGACCCCGACCACGAGGCGTTCGTGGACTGGTTCGTCACCTACTGGCGACGCAACGGCGCGCAACTATTCGCAGGCCAGACCACGAGCAAGGAGGCATAGGAGATGCCCGAGGCAGAGCAGGCCCGCCGCGCAGCGGCGTACATCCGCGAGTCAACCGAGGAGCAAGGCCGCGGCTACTCCCCCGACGGGCAGCGCCAAGCCATCGCGGACTACGCGGCCGAGCACGACATGCGGCTGGTCGATGAGTACATCGACTTCGAGACCGGCAGGCTCGCGGACAAGCGCCCCGGCTTCCAGCGGTTGATCGAGCACGCGATGGAGCACCGCTTCGACGTGGTGCTCGTGTTCCACACCAGCCGCTTCGCCCGCAACACCGTGGAGGCCAAGCACTACAAGAAGCTCCTGCGGACACAGCTCGAAATCGAGGTCATCTCCGTCACCCAGCCGCTCGGCGCCGACGTCAACGACCCGGCCGCGTTCCTCTCGGAGTCCGTGCATGAGATATTCGATGAGTACTACTCCGTCTCACTGTCGTTCTGGACCAAGATGGGGCTACGCGAGAAGGCACGCCAAGGACTACTCACCGGCAGCCTGCCCTGGGGACTCGCAAAGGGAACCGACGCGATCCCCGAGCTCGACGCGGAAAAGGCGCCGTTCGTGCTGCGCATATTCGAGCTGTACGCCGCCGGCCAGCACACCGACCGCACGCTCGCCGAGTGGCTCAACATCCAAGGCCAGCGCACCACCCGAGGGCGACTGTTCACCACAGACACGGTGCGGGAGATGCTCTGCAATGCCGCGTACTGCGGCTACGTCTCTGGCCGCCGCGACAAATCCAAGACGATCAAGGGACTGCACGAGGCGATCGTGCCCGAGGAGCTATTCGACCGGGTGCAGCTCATGCGCCGGGAGCGCGCCCGCACACTCAAGCCAGGACGCCCCTCCCCCAAGTACGTGCTGCGCGGCCTCGCGCGCTGCCGGCGCTGCCACGCGAACATGCAAGGCACCAGCGGCGGACGCGATCTAAAAGCCCGCTACTACTGCGCCACCCGCCGCGCCAACCGCTCCTGTGACCAGCCGATCATCCCCGCCGAGCGGGTAGAGCAACAGCTCGCGCAGTTCCTCACCGACTTCGCGCCGAACGAGGCGACCCAAACCGAGATCCTGCGCCGCCTCTCGAACCCAACCGCGACCAGCGAGGACAGCCAGACCACCAAACGCCGCGCCGCGCTCGAGGAGCGGCTACGGCGGATGCGCGACCTCTACGAACTCGGCGACCTGCACCGCGCCGAGTACGTCGCCCGCCGCGACGCCATCAACGCCGAGCTGTCCGCGCTCACGCCCGCGCCGATCCCCGACCTCGACCAAGCTCAGGCCGTTCTCGAAGACTTCACGATCTTCTGGACCGGCGAGGCCGACCCCACCGCCAAGCGCCAGTTCCTCAGCCTCATCTTCGAGAACGTCTGGCTCGACCAAGACCGCGTCGTAGCCGTCCAACCCAAGCCCCCATTCCTGCCGTTCTTCCAACGCGCCCACCGCGCCCAGCCAAAGGAAAACGCGGGGGTAAAGTACGGGGACAGTTTCCAATTACCGTCCAGAGCCAAGAATTGAGGCCGTGAGCAGGGGTTTGTACACGTGCCCGGGCTCTACTGTACACCTCGTCAAACCTACTCAGCCCTAGCTTACCCAGCCCGCCAGTCGCAGCGGAGCAGGCCCTCCCGAGGCTGATCGCGTCCCCAAAGTCCGGCATAGTTCGCCCGTGCGACTCACGAAGACCGGAACCGGCCGCGGCCAGGTCGTTGGCAGCGCCCGCATCGACTTCCACGCCCAACCAGACCGCGCGGTGAGGTCCGGCGCCGTGAGCTGGGACGGCGACGCGCTGTTCGCGCCGCTTCTGCCCGGCATCGCCTTTGATCAGTACTTCCCGAACCTTCGTTACGTGCCGCGCGGCGACGGCGCGGCGCTGATCGGGAAAGACGCCCAGCAGGCCACGTTGGAGCGCTTCAAGGAGTGGGTGGACGGCGCGAGCGCACAGCTCAACGCCGGCGGGACGCTGCCGCTGTTCACGACGCTGCCGCTCGCCCCACCCGCACCGGGCGAACACATCACGGAAACCGCTGAGTTCGTCGTCCGCTTCAACGACGCGAAGGAACGCCTCTGGGGCGAGACGGCGTACGCCACGAAGCAGGGCGGCGAACAGCTCTTTCACGTCATCCACGAGCTGTTCTGGAACTGGTGCGCGACGACACAGGACAGCGACGCGACCGCCGCGATGCTCAACGCGCTGCGCGCCCAGTTCGCGTACTACGACGCGCACGGCATCCCCTCCGACTTCCTCATGCGGGAGATCGGCCGTGCGCCGTACGCGGCTTGGAAGGCTCTCTGATGGCTGCGGCGATCAAGACGAGCTACCTGTGCGGCGTCTGCGGCACGCCACGCGGCGACGCAACGACGGAGTGCGCGCAGTGCGGTTCGGACTTCACGCTCACGGCCGTCGACGGCTACGTCCTCAACCTCTCAGCAAACACAGTGCCCTGCCCCAACTGCGGCTCGACGACCCGCCCGCTCGTCTTCCGCGGCTGGGTGCGCATCATGGGCTTCCTCTGGTGGACGCGCGAGGGTCGCGGTTCCGCTTACGTCTGCAAGCCGTGCGCGGAGAAGCAGACCACGACCACGCTCGCGCTAAACGCGGTGCTGGGCTGGTGGTCGATCGGCGCCTGGTTCTTTTACGGCTGGCGCGCGCTCTACCACAACTGGCGATCCGTTTGGACGAGCCCGAGGAAGCCCGGCGCGTGGGGCGCGATCAACGCCGCGGAGTTCGCAGCCCAACTCAACGGGGAACGCGAAGCTGCGTTCGCCGGCGTCGCCGACGCATTCGTAGCCGAGTCACCGCTCCGCTTCCTCACGCGCACGCAGCAGGAGCTCGTGCTCGGCGCCACCGGGCTCTACGAGCTGCTCCGCACCGAATCCGCGGCGAGCATGGACGAGCTCCACGCCGCGTTCCGCGCACGCTGCAAGGAAATACACCCGGACCTGCAAACCGACTCGGGCAGCGCGACCGACGACATGATCCGCCTGAACAACGCGTGGGAAATCTTGCGCTCGGAGCAGATGCGGGCGGCCTACGACTGGCTCCAAACCCAGCGGGTGCCCACGTGAGACGCGTCCTCCTCGTGCTAGCCATGACGGTGTCGCTGTGGCCGGCCGCCGTGATCGCCGTCTCTGTCGCCAACGGCTCATCCAAGAAGGAAGCCACGCAGCCGAGCGGCGGGAACGGCGGCAGCGCGACGCCGCCCGGGTACGCGCGTCTGAAGGAACTCCAAGGCCAGGAGGAACAACTGCTGCAACGGTTCCACAACAGCGCGTCCACGCACGGCACGCCCGACACCGGCCTCGCCGAATCGGCCCACGAACTCGCGACGAGCTACGAAGCGTGGGAGACGGAAAACGGTGGACAGAATGCCGAAGCCGACAAAGCCGAGGGCCTGGAGGTCGCGATCGCTCAGCGCGTCGCAACGTTCGCCGCCCACCCCTCGCAGCCAGCGATGGACGCGTTCAACCAAGCCGTCAACGAATACAACAGCCACGTGCGATGACGGACGGCGCGCAGTACCCCGCAGTCGGAAAGACTCCGGATCCGCGCGGCTCCAGCTAGGCGTCCTGCCTCGCGCCTGAGTTCCCCGGCGGCTCACCAAGTCGCGTCTCTATAACGACTTCTTTTCGTATTCGCAGAGTTCTTCAATACCGGATGCTTCAACGGTGTCCCAATCAATTCCCGCCTCGTCCGACCGATTGCACTTCAGCACGAAGTATTCGCCCGTGCCATGTTGTCCACCGGTGGTCACCGTCGGACCGCTAACAACGATTGTCGCTTCCTGAAACTCCGGATCCTCAAACATCGCTTTCCAGAGTTGCCGCGTCGGCTCAATTAGCTCAGCACCGGTGTTCAATCCGAACGGCTCTTGAACATTGTACTTGATATTGCACGATGTTTCACCGGAACACCTGACCGTCGGAAACGCCGCGAGACTCGTTCCGCCACCCGTATGATTGACGGCTTCTTCAGTGGCGTGCGCCACGCTTTCGTTGCTCACTGTGAATGTTGCGGGCGCCTTATAATCGCTGTGACTGGAGCTCCCGCCGATCAGCCAGCCGATGCCGAGGAACGCGAGAAAACCGACGACGATGACTCCCTTTATCAAGTCATCTACTTCCTTCTTGGTGCGCTTCGGTTTCGCGGGCCTCGCCTTTTTCACAAGCCCGCTCTGAGGCGCACCGAGCGCATCGCTCGGAGCAGGCGTGACCGAAATCCGGGGCGGCGGCTCTTGCGCGAGAGCCGCCCTTACTTGACCCGTCCATTCTTTGCCATCCCAAAACCGTTCCTCGGCTTCGTTCGTCGGCCTCTTGTACCACCCGGCAGGTGTGCTCGGTGCTGCCATGAACGAACAGTACGGTTCTAATGAGCTGAACGCAAAAAAACAAGGCGATTTTCGCTGCGGAGGTAACCGACCCGACAGCGGAAAGCGCCGTCGGGCGCCGACCCGTTCCGATCTGAGCGTTTCACCTTGACCCGGCAGATGGTCGTTTTCCCCTTGACACTATCCTAGAGTATGTGTAAACTCTTCTTTGATACGACGCATATGCGTTACGCCGTGCTGTTAACGCGGGCGGCAGCTCCTACAGCCACCTTCACGGGTGGCTGTGGTCGTTAAGAGACGTGTTAGTAATCGGCGAATGTCTGCCGAAAAGCTGGCTTTTCGTGAGAGAGGCGATTAAAGTGTAGTCTGAAATGGCTATCAAACCGCGTGCTGGGCGCAAAGAGGGCCTTTGGATTTGTTACATGGACGAGTCCGGCGACACCGGGGAACTCCAGGACGCGCAATCGCCCGTCCAGCCCTGCCTAGTCCTCGGTTGCGTGGCGATCAAGCAGGATAAACTTCACGATCTCACGCGAGACTTCATTGACTTAAAGAGAGGTTACGCGGCACCCACGCCCGGGACACTACGACTGTCATCGGTAATGGATGAGATCAAGGGAGCCGAGCTGCGCAATAAAGTCAGAACCGGCAGTAAGAGGGAGAGCAGGCGGGCAACCAACTTCATACGCGACTCGCTACGCCTGATGGAGGTGTATGAGGTCAAGGTGTTTGCGCGCATCGCAATCAAAGGCATCGGCGAACCCGTTAGCCACACGGCAATTTATTCATCTTATGTTCAAGCCCTAGCGACGTGTTACCAACACCTACTTAACCGGCATCGTGCGCGGGGCATCATGGTCCTCGACGGTCGTACAAAGAACCAGAATCAAATGGTGTCCCATTCCATATTCACCCAGAAATTCAGTAATCAAGGAGACGTGTATAGTCGCATTCTCGAGGTCCCGACGTTCGGATGCAGTGAGAACCATGCCGGTATTCAGTTTGCGGACATGCTTTGCTCTGCGCTTCTTTTTCCTATGGCAGCTCACACATATTGCAGCTCCACGCTAACTAACAATACGCACACGCATCAGAGATTTGCCAAGCTTCGGCCGATGTTTGGTGACACGATCCGTCCATTGCAGTATCGCTATCGTGAGGACGGCAGGATGAGAGGCGGCATCGTGGTCAACGATCGCATGGGCAAGAAATCAGCTCAGGTCATGCTGAGCTAGGCAACCCAGCATGAGCCGCACCTTCTTGGGCTTCGCGTCGCAGCTTTTCCCATCCGCCGTGCTGCCCGAACTTTGACGCTCTCGGCGCGGCCGACTGCTCCCTCGCCCAGTCGTCGTAGCCGCGTACCGTTGACCTCTCGCCGGGGCGGAGGGTGGCGAGGTAGCGCTTGATCCAGGCCGTGCAGGAGTCAGGGTCTCCCCACTTGCCGCGGTAACGGCCCTCCCCCTGCTTCGCGGCTCCAACGTCGGCTGAATAGTCGGGCGCGCGGCGGTGAGGGCCCCCGGGATGCTTGACGACGCGCGGCGCGGGCAGGCCGCGGTCACGTCGCTGCGCTTCCCAGTCGGCGAACGATTCGGCCCAGGGGCGCTTGCGTTCGTCGCTCATCGGGAGTTTGTTGCCGCGCGCGAACGCTTGCAGCCCCGCGATCGTGGGGCGTTCGCCGTAATGGTCGTAGAAGCGTTCCATGACCTCCATGCGTGTGAGGATCGTTTGCTTGATCTTGCTCGGGCCGCGTTCATTCGTTGCGAGGCCGGCGAGACGCAGCGCAGCATCCCAGCCGCCCGCGACCGGGGCGCCCCGGACAGCGCCGATAACAGCCGCGCGGATTTGGTCCTCGTTCGGCAGCAGGAGTTGGCGGCCGTGCATCCAACGGGCGCGGTCCTCGCGCAACATCGCGTCGCGCTCGGCGCGGTACTCGCCAGGCGTCAGCGTGGCTTTTTTGAGGCGCCTGGCAACGAGTCTCAGGACGAAGGCAACGTACCCCTCCGTGAGCCAGTCCTGCGCGAACTCCTCAACGCCCTTCCTGCCGAGGAGGAAGCTGTGTTTATCCACGGGTGCCTGCGCGACCTCCAAGACTTCGCGCCACGACAAGTCGAGCTGTTCGGTGATCCGGCGCGCCGCGGGGAGATCGGCGTGCTTCTTGCTGCGCGTCCTCGCGACGTCAAACGTACGCTGGGACACGGCCTCGGGTGCGCCGGGCCTCGCGGCTTTGGAGATCTCGCGGACTCCTTGGAGGATGAGCAACGGTTCCACGCAAGCGATGATCGGGGCGCACGCGGACGCAACACCGGGCCGCGCGTCTCCCGCATAGCGTCCCGTCGCCGCCCCGGGGTACTCTCGGCCCTCAATGGCTGCTAGGCACGACCCCGGAACCCAGGCTGAGACGCGTCTAGCTCGCGTGAGGATGAGTCGCGGCGTCACGCAGGAGGAGCTTGCGCGTGCGGTCGGGATCTCGGTGCCGACGTACCGGCGTTTGGAGCGTGGCCAGACGGCGAACCCGAAGCTGCGCCACCTCGTGAACTCGGCGATAGCGCTCGGCGTGAAGCTCGCCGACGTGCTGGAGGAGTCGTGGCTGGAGTGGTTGCCGATGGACGCGGACTCAGCCGAGCCGCCCGTCGCGGACGAGTTTTGGCGGCGCCCGTACAGGCCGAAGAACTAGGCCTAGAAGACAGTCTCCAAGGGGGCCCAAGGCGGGGCCCCTAAGCGAACAGCATGGCTTTGAGGGCAGCCAACCAGTCTGCCCGCTGGCCGTGCCGACCGAGCACACCTCCCGACCGCAAGCCGCCTCCACTTCCGCGCTCAACTGCGGCTCTGAATGAGGTCTCGGCGCGCTGCGCAAGGAGCTCGTGGCGCCCCGTTGCAAGTCTCGCTTCACAGCGCCTCTCGCCGGAGAGAACCGTCCGATTCTCGGCGTAATCTTCGTAAGGAAATGAAGGGCAGCCCGCAATGAAACTGAGCGCTCGATTCTCGACGAAAACGCCCGTTTTCCCTGCATTAGAGCGCTTTTACGCGATACGTTTTCCCAGTGCCTAAGCCTCGCTACCAACCACCTGATCGCCTCCCCGGCGCTGCTCATTTCAGCGACTGTGATGAGCTGCGTGGGTCGCTGAACGCGGTCAAGCTCGTCAAGGCAAACGCATGGGCGTGGAATGGTCTGAGGCAGGCCTGCGCGGACTTGGAGGTCAACTACGCAAGACACAGGGAGCCGGGGTGTTGGGAGCTCGCCGCGGTCGCGCTCGTGACGTCTAAGCACGTTGATTTGCAGCCGTGGTACGACGAGACAACCGACGAGCTGTGGAAGGAGTGTGGGTTCGCGGGGAAGCCGCCGTACAAACGCGTGTACCTCAGGCTCAGGGAGTTGGAGAAGGTCTGCGACGAGTTCCTCGCTGCGGCTGCGCTCGTGATTCAGCGCTGCAAGGCCCACGACCCTAGGGTGATGGCTCACGTCCACTTTGACTTCACGGAGGACGAGACCCACGCGGCTTTGGTCCACGACTGCCAGTCGGGGGAGTCGTGCAAACACGCCGTCATGGGCACCCGGCCCGGCAGGAAGCGCGCCGCGCCCGGCCAGTCGCTACACCCGGAGCGCGTGAGCACGAGCATCGCTCGTGAGCAGCGGGAGGACTGGAACACGAAAGACCCCGCCGAAGTCGCGACTGCGGAGGAAGCCGCGGCGCCGGAAGAAGCGAAGACGGTGCAGCGCGGGTCCGAGAGAGTCTTCCGCGTCCGCGTGGGCGGGTGTTGGTACAGGACGCGGGACGCGGACGCCGGGACGAGGGCTTACACGGGTCCGAAGGGCGCCAAGCGCTTCTGGCACGGCTACTACTCCGGCAAGGCCGTTGATCACTTCACGGGCGGCGTCGTCCCGACGGTGGACGCCGCTGACAAGCAGGAGTACGACCTCTTCCCCGCGTTCTACGACCGCGTGGCTGCGATGGCTGGCGCGGCGCCGGAGACCGTGATCGGCGACAAGGGCTTCAGCGTGGAGAAGTGTTTTGAGCACGCGACCACGAACGGGTCCGCACCCGTGTTCCCTTGGCGCCGCGGCAACGCGAAGCGCCGCTACGACCAGCTCACCCACGACCGCCACGGCGTGCCCAGGTGCAAACACTGCGGCGGACCGACCGAGCAAGTCCGCTTCTCAGCGAACGGCGGCAAGCCGAGGATTTGGGTTCGTTGCATCCACCAACCCGTCACGGACTGCGCCGCGGAGCAGACGATCTCCTGCAAGACCGACTGGCGCCTCCTCATCCCCCTACCTAGGACTGAGGCCCTCTACCACGAGCTGAAGGAAAGCCACCAAACTTACGAGGCCGCCCACGACTACTGGCGCGACCGCTACAAGGTCGCAGCCGACGACCTCGGCGTGCGGCCGAAGATCGTTGGTCTCGGCTGGCACCGACTGCGCGCGAACACTGCCTGCCTCATTGACTGGCTGCGCATCGCCGCGAAGAACGGTTGGCTGACCGACACCGTTGCAACCGTGAGGGCGGCGGGCGAGCGCAAGTTCAAGAAGATCGGCGAAAACATCGCCGTCAAGCTCGGCAAGCTCCGCGTCGCCATCGGGCTCGCCGCGGCCTACGGACCGCAGGCGAAGAAGCTCGGCCTCGGCCCGGAAACTCCGCCCTCGGGCCAGCCGCGCGGCGCGCCACCGCCGCCGATATTGCCCGCCGGGCCGTAGAGCTCGGCCGGCAGCCCCCTCACTCAGCAACTACGCAGCGCAGCCGCCCGGAGGGCTAGGAGCCCCTGGGCGGTTTCGTCGTCCCAGGCCCCTCCAAGCCCGCCTCAGCACTGCAAAGCGCTGAAGAACAGAGCAATCCGCCCCTCCCGGAGCCAAAACCTGCTCCAAGAAGGGGCGGGACGCCCGTCGCCGCCTCAATTAGAAACTGAAGCGACAACTGTCGTACGGGAGCGACGGGACTCGAACCCGCGACCTCTGCCGTGACAGGGCAGCGCTCTAACCTGCTGAGCTACGCCCCCGCGATTGCGCGGGGAGCTTGCGGGCGCCCCGTGCCTCCCCAGTATGCCAAGCCTCGGGCCTGGGCCAGTTGCCGACCCGAACTGGCCGGCCAGCCAACTTTCCTCTAGTCTTGCTGCGTGGCGCTTGTCGGCCCCCCTCCGATGCTGAACTCGAGGCCGTTGTCGGTGATGCGCGAAGACCTGCGCGCCGAGTGGTCGGCCACGGTTCCCTTCCCGCCGGGCGACACCCGCCCGTCGTTGGCGCGCACGCGCCGCTTCGCCAACGATCCGCTGCCGATGCTGCTCGACGCGTACGAGCGCTACGGGCCGGTGTTCACGCTGCGGATCTTCCACGGCAACGTCGTGTTCATGCTCGGACCGGCCGCCAACCACTACATCACGGTTTCGCACGCATCCAACTTCACGTGGCGGGACTCGCACTTCCGCGACCTGATCGGCCTGATGGGCGACGGCCTGCTGACCATCGACGGCGACTTCCACCGCCGCTCAAGGCTGATCATGCTGCCGGCGTTCCACCGCGAGCACATCCTCGCGTCGGCCGAGACGGTCATCGATGAGACCGTCCGGGCCGTCGAGCAGCTGACCCCCGGCAGCACCGTCGACCTGTACGCGTGGACCCGTCGCCTGGCGGTGCGCGTGGCCATGCGGGCGCTCTTCGGCGTCGACCCCGACGGTCGGCAGGCGCGCGCGATTGACGCAGCGGGCCTGTTCGAAGAAGCGCTCTCCTTCTACTCCACCGAGTATTTCATGCGCGTCCTGCGCGGGCCGCTCAGCCCGTGGGCTCGCCTGCAGCGCGCTGCGGGCAAGCTCGACACGCTCATCTACTCCGAGATCTCGCGCCGACGGGCGACCGGCGAGCGCGGAATGGACATCCTCAGCCTGCTCCTCGACGGGCACGACGAGGACGGCAACGCGCTCTCGGATCTGCAGATCCGAGACGAGGTCATGACGCTCCTGTTCGCCGGTCACGACACCACCACGTCCACCGTGTCGTTCATGTTCTACGAGCTCGCGCGCCACCCGGACATCCTCGCCCGCCTACTCGCCGAGCAGGACACTCTGCTGCCCGAGGGGCGGCCCACCGTCTCGCAGCTCGTGTCGGGCGAGCTCCCAGAGCTGGAGATGGTGTTCGAGGAGACGCTGCGCAAGTACCCGCCCGCGTGGGTCGGGCCGCGGCGCTCGGTGGAGGCGTTCGAGTTCGAAGGCCACACGGTGCCCGCCCGCGCGTTCGTCAACTACTGCTCGTGGGCCTCCCACCACCTCCCGGACGTGTTTCCCGAGCCCGAGGACTTCCGTCCCGAGCGCTTCGCCCCCGAGGCGGCGGCCGCGCTGCCGAAGGGCGCCTACATCCCCTTCGGCGGAGGCTCGCGGACGTGCATCGGCATGCGCTTCGGTCAGCTCGAGGTGCGCGCCATCGCCGCGCTCATCCTCTCCCGCTGCACCCTCGCGCTGCCCCCCGACTTCACGTTGCGCATCCGCCAGATGCCCACCATCAGCCCCAAGGACGGGCTGCCCGTGGTGGTCCGCCCGCGCATCCCCGCCGCCGCGAGGGTGCCGGCCGTCGCGTAGGACCCGTCTGCGCCCTAACGCAGACGCGCGCTGATCGTCAGCCGGTAGCTGAGCGGATGTTCGCTGTGCACGCTCGCCCCCACGCCTTCCACGTACACGTGGGGGTTTGAGAACAGCGTCAACTGCAGGGCTTCCACGAGGAACCCGAGCGGATGGGCGACCAGCTTGCCTTCGCTCGCGCCCGCCACCGCGTTCACGGACGCGCCGAGGCCGAACAGCGCGCCCGTCGCCTGCACTTCCACCTCGCCGTCTTCGCTGCGCAGTAGGCGCACGCCGAAGCCCGCCGGCAGCGCCGCCTTCACGTCCGCTTCGCTCACCACCGCCTGCCCGCCGAGCGCGTCGCCGCGCTTTTGCAGGCTCGCGTCGGTCAGCCGCAGCGACCCGAGCCGAACGCTTTCCGCGCTCACGTCCATGCTCGCCACGCCCTTCGCTTCCGAGAGCAGCCCCGATGCCTGTGCCGGGTCGAGCGACAGGTCCCTGGCGTGCAGGTGGACGGATGCGGCGTGGCCCCACAGCAGCTCCACCGCCGGCCACGCGCTCACGCTCACGCTCTGCACGGCTCCGTAGCGGCTCACGCGTGAGGAGATCCTGCTCGCGGCGAGGCGCGGGAGCAGCACCTGTGCGAGCGCCAGGACCACGACGGCCGCGCCCGCCGAGCCAGCCGCGATCCGGGCGGTCTTCCCCATCCCAACAGCTTCGCAGAGGGGCTCGGTGCGACTCTCGCTAGCCTGTATCTGCATCACGTGGGGCGCGTAGCTCAGTTGGTCAGAGCACCTCGCTTACACCGAGGGGGTCGCCCGTTCGAGTCGGGCCGCGCCCATCCTCCGCACCCCACAAGCTCCGGCCCACTCCACTCCACCCAGCCGCCGATGAACGACGAGCCCCCCATCCGTGTCGCCATCATCGGCTCAGGACCCGCCGGCTTCTACGCCGCGGGACACCTGCTCAAGGACTCGGCAGGGCTGTTCGAGGTCGACATGTTCGAGCGCCTGCCCACCCCGTGGGGGCTCGTACGCTCGGGCGTGGCTCCCGACCATCCCAAGATCAAGTCGGTGAGCCGCGTGTACGAGAAGACGGCGGCGAACCCGCGCTTTCGCTACTACGGCAACGTCAACTTCGGCGAGCACGTCACCCGCGAGGATCTGCTCGGGCACTACCACGCGATCGTGTACGCCACCGGCTCGCCCTCCGATCGGCCGCTGGGCATCGCCGGCGAAGAGCTCCCCGGCTCGCACGCGGCCACCGAGTTCGTCGGCTGGTACAACGGCCACCCGGATCACACCGACCTGGAGTTCGACCTTTTGTCGGCAGAGCGCGCGGTGGTGGTCGGCAACGGAAACGTCGCGCTCGACGTCGCCCGCATGCTCGTGCTCGCCCCCGAGGAGCTCGCGCCCACCGACACCGCCGACCACGCGCTGGAGGTGCTCGCCAACAGCCGCGTGTCCGAGGTCGTCATCCTCGGCCGGCGCGGACCGGCGCAGGCGGCCTTCACCAACCCCGAGCTGCTGGAGCTCGGCGAGCTCGCCGGCGCGGACGTGATCGTCGACGAGGCCGAGCTCGAGCGCGCGCTCGCCATCGCCGACCCCGCCGCCGAAGCGGACATCACCTGCAGGCGCAACGTCGAGATCCTGCGCTCCTACGCGGCCAAGGCTCCCGCCGGCCATGCCAAGCGCGTCGTGCTGCGCTTCCTGCTCTCTCCGGCCGCCTTCCTCCCGGACGAGCACGGTCGCCTGGGCTCGGTCGAGCTGATCCGCAACGAGCTCGTCCCCGCACCCGGAGGGGGGCTGCGCGCCCAGGCCACCGATGAGCGCGAGACGATACCCGCGAGCCTCGCCTTCCGCGCTATCGGCTACCGCGGCATCCCACTGCCGGGCGTGCCCTTCGACGAGCGCTCCGCCGTCATCCCCAACCGCGCCGGGCGTGTACTGGACCCAGACGGCGGCGCCCCGCTGCCGGGCGAGTACGTCGTGGGCTGGATCAAGCGCGGCCCGTCCGGCGTGATCGGCACCAACAAGAAGGATGCACAGGAGACAGTCGACGCGCTGCTCGCCGACCTCGCGCCCGCGAGCAACGGCAACCGCCCGGCGTCCGCAGGCGCTGGCGCAGCCGCGGCCGGCTCCGCCGCACCCGGCACAAGCGTCCCGCACGTCCCCGGCACGCCCGACGCCGGCTCGGTGGAGGCGTTGCTGCGCTCGCGCCAGCCCGAGCTGGTCACCTACGCCGGCTGGGAGGCCATCGACCGCCACGAGCGGGCGCTCGGCGCACCCAGCGGTCGGCCCCGGGTGAAGCTCACGCGCATCGAGGAGCTCCTGCACGTCGCCGCCGACGAACAGCCGTAGACTGTTCGCCCGCAGGCCCCGTTAGCTCATCTGGTAGAGCGCCGGACTTTTAATCCGGTGGGGCGAGTTCGAGTCTCGCACGGGGCATCGGGAAGCGCCTGAGGATCGACTTTTTCGGGGCAGCGTCCGGATCCTCGGACGACGAGCTTCGGGCTGGCGTGCTAGCTGATCTGTTGGGCGAGCTCGCGTGTGGGATGGCAGACGCCGTGGAGGATGAGCTCGAGATGGTGACGCCAGTTCGCGCTGCCCGGCTTGTAGTACATCGTGGATGTGATGCCACACATCACCATCCCGAAGTCGTCAAACGTGAAGTCGTCGCGGACCACGCCGGCGGCGACGGCGCGGTGAATGATGCGCGTGACTACTTCTGCGAGGGCCGCCTTCTGCTCCTCGATGCCCTCCCACTCGAGCTCGTTCGAGCCCATCATCGCCAGCTGGAACCCCACGTCGCCCTCGACTGCTTCGGCGGATTTGCGCATAGTGCTCTCCAGGGCCTCTAGCGGATCGAGGATGTCCTCGGCGCGGCTCGCGATCTCTGCGAACTCCTGGAAGCGGTCGCGAACCATCGCGGTGAGCAGCGCCTCCTTGGTGGGGAAGTGGCGGTAGACGGTGCCGATGCCGACCCCGGCGTGCGCGGCGATCTCGTCCATCTGGGCGAGCGGCCCCTGGCGGGCGAACAGCTCGCGGCCGGAGGACATGATCCGCTCACGATTGCGCCGAGCGTCGGCTCGCAGTGTTCGCTGGTCTGTGGACATGGCCTTGACAAACGGAATCCTAGCTCCGTATGATGCGAAATGCAAGAGGAACCGAACTTCCGCTTCCGCATCATCTCCCCGCTCGACCCCAAGAGAGGATCAGCATGACCGCGACCAGGACCCAGTCTGCCGAGCAGCAAGTAAAGCCACCGCGAGCGCCCGACCTCAGCTCCCAGCGGGGCAAGAATCTCGCGCTCTTGCTGTTGGCGATGGCGCAGTTCGTGGTCGTGATCGACGCGTCGATAGTCAACGTCGCGCTCCCCTCGATCGGGGCCCACCTGCACTTCTCCCGGGATGACCTCTCATGGGTCGTGAACGCGTACACGCTCACGTTCGGCGGCTTCCTGCTGCTCGGCGGCCGGCTCGCCGACCTGCTCGGGCGCAGACGCATGTTCATGATTGGCCTGGTCGTGTTCTCGCTCGCCTCGCTCGGCGGCGGCCTGGCGCAGTCCGAGGCATGGCTGCTCACCGCGCGTGCGATCCAGGGCCTCGGGGCGGCGATCGTCTCGCCGGCCGCGCTGTCGATCATCACCACCACGTTCGCGGAAGGCGCGGAGCGCAACCGCGCACTCGGCGTGTGGGGCGCCGTCGCGGGCGCCGGCGGCGCCGCGGGCGTTCTGCTGGGCGGCATCCTCACGAGCGGACTGAGCTGGCGCTGGGTGCTGTTCGTGAACGTCCCGATCGGGATCGCCGCGGCGACACTGGCTCCCCGGCTGCTGCTCGAGAGCCATGCCGAAGACGGCACCGAAGGATTTGACATCCCCGGCGCCGTCACGGTCACCGCCGGCCTCGCGCTGCTCGTCTACACAGTGGTTGACGCGGTCAACGTCGGTTGGGGCTCGACGGGCACCGTGCTGCGGCTCGCCGGCTCGGGCATGCTGCTCGCGGCCTTCGTCGTGATAGAGCGCCACCAGCGCCACCCGCTGGTCCCATTCTCGATCTTCCGGCTGCGAACGCTTAGGGGGTCTGACATTGTCGGCCTGCTGATCGGCATGTCGTTGTTCTCGATGTTCTTCTTCATCTCGCTGTACCTACAGGACGTCCTGCACTTCTCGCCGATCAAAACGGGGGTCTCCTACCTGCCGCTGGCGGTGGGCATCATCGTCTCGGCTGGCGTCGGCTCGCAGCTCGTGACACGCATCGGCTTCAAGCCGGTCCTGATTGGCGGTCTGCTGCTGATCGCAGGCGCTCTGTTGTGGCTCTCGCGTGTCCCGGCCGTCGGCGGCTCCTTCACCGCCGACGTGCTGGGACCATCGCTGCTCGCGGCCTTCGGCCTCGGATTCTCTTTCGTTTCTGTGACGATCGGAGCGGTAACGGGGACCGAGCCCCACGAGGCCGGCCTGGCCTCGGGATTGATCAACACCTCCCAACAGGTCGGCGGGGCGCTCGGCCTGGCGATTCTCGCGACCGTCGCCAACAGCCACACTCAGAGCCTGCTAAGCGCCGGTGTGCACAGCTCATCCATTGCTCTCACGAAGGGATTCGACCGCGCATTTCTCGTCGGCGCGGGCTTTGCGATCGTGGGCGCGATACTGACCACCGTCCTGATCTCCTCGCGTGACAGCCGCGAGCAGGCCGAGGCCGCTCGCCGTGGCGAGCTCGACGCGGTCGCCGCCTGAAGCGCTCGGCGCGCCCAAGCTCCTCGGGCCGGCCGCACAGAGCTCCAAGCTGATTAGCTCTAGGCGTGCTTGGCCTGCCCACCGGTGTGACCGCGTGCCTGTTCGACCTCGACGGCGTGCTGACGCAGACAGCCAAGGTGCACGCCGCCGCCTGGAAGCAGATGTTCGACGACTACTTGCGCGAGCGCGCCCGCCACAGCCACGAGACGTTTGTCCCCTTCGATGCGATCGGCGACTACGACCAATACGTCGATGGCAAGCCCCGCTATGACGGCGTACGAGCGTTTCTGGCCTCCCGAGGGGTGACGCTGCCGCAGGGCGAGGAGAGTGACAAGCCGGCGGCGGACACGATCGACGGTCTCGGCAACCGCAAGAACGAGATCGTGCTCAAACTGATCCACGAGCAGGGTGTGCAGCCCTATGCGGGCTCGGTCCGCTACGTCGAAGCGGCCCGAGCGGCCGGGCTAGGACGTGCCGTCGTGTCCTCCAGCACCAACTGCCGCGACGTTCTCGCCGCCGCGGGAATTCAGGACCTGTTCGAGGAGATCGTCGACGGAGTCGTGGCGGAGCGCGAGCACCTCCAGGGCAAGCCCGCGCCGGACACGTTCCTCGCAGGGGCGCGGACCTTGGGCGTCAAGCCCGCTGAGGCGGCCGTGTTCGAGGACGCACTGGCGGGTGTCGAGGCCGGTCGAGCGGGACGGTTCGGCTTCGTGGTCGGCGTCGATCGAGTCGGTCAGGCCGAGGCGTTGAGGGCCCACGGTGCCGACGTCGTCGTGGACGATCTGGCCGATCTGCTGCCCACGCCATGATCCAACATCCGGCCTTCGCGGTCGAACCGTGGGCCGTGCGCGAGACCGAGCTCGACCTCGACAGGCTCGCCCAGACGGAGTCGTTGTTCGCGCTTGCCAACGGTCACATCGGGCTGCGCGGGAACCTCGACGAGGGGGAGCCTTGCGGCCTGCCGGGCACCTACCTGGCCGGTGTCTACGAGATGCGACCCCTTCCCTACGCCGAGCCTGGCTATGGCTATCCCGAGGCCGGCGAGACCGTCATCAACGTGACCAACGGCAAGATCATCCGCTTGCTGGTGGAGGACGAGCCGTTCGACATCCGCTACGGCGAGCTGCACCGCCACGAACGGGTGCTCGATCTTCGCGCCGGAGCGCTGCGCCGCACGGTCGAATGGGCGTCTCCGACGGGACGTTCCGTGCGCGTGACCTCCACGCGCCTTGTGTCGTTCACGCAGCGGGCCGTCGCGGCCATCCTCTACGAGGTCGAGGCGCTCGACGGTGAGACACCGGTGGTCGTGCAGTCCGAGCTCATGGCAAATGAGGAGCTGCCTGCGGCACACGGCGATCCACGCGCCACGGCGGCGCTCGCGTCACCCCTACAGTCCGAGTTCTTTGCCGCGCGTGGCACTCGTGTGATGCTGGAGCATTCGACCCGCGCGAGCGGCCTCACGATTGCCGCGGCAATGGATCACGTGGTTGACGGGCCGCCGCACACGGCGACCACCTCGGAGAGCTTCGAGGACATCGGCCGCCTACTCGTGACGGCGGACCTCGCGCCCGAAAAGTCACTCAGAATCATCAAGTTCATCACGTACGGGTGGTCGAGCACGCGGTCGCCGCCGGCGATCGTCGACCAGGTTGCAGCCGCGCTGGCGGAGGCGCGACACCGTGGCTGGGACGGTCTCCTCGCCGACCAACGGGCCTACCTGGACGACTTCTGGGATCGCGCCGACGTCGAGGTCGAGGGTGACGCCGAGCTGCAACTGGCGGTTCGCTTCGGTCTCTTCCACACGCTTCAGGCCGGCGCCAGGGCTGAGCGGCGGGCGATCGCAGCCAAGGGGCTGACCGGGCCGGGCTACGACGGACATGCGTTCTGGGACACCGAGACGTTCGTGTTGCCGGTCCTCACCTACACGACTCCGCAGGCCGCGCGCGATGCGCTGAGCTGGCGCCGCCTCACACTCGAGCCTGCACAGGAGCGTGCCGCCTCGCTGGGGCTCGAGGGCGCCGCATTCCCGTGGAGGACGATCCGCGGACAGGAGTGCTCGGGCTATTGGCCCGCGGGGACCGCGGCCTTCCACGTCAATGCCGACATCGCCGATGCCGTCATCCGTTACCTGGCGGCGAGCGACGATGAGGAGTTCGCGCGCGCCGAGGGCCTCGAGCTGCTCGTGGAGACGGCCCGGCTGTGGCGGTCGCTCGGTCACCACGACGCTGCGGGGCGCTTCCGGATCGACGGGGTGACCGGTCCCGACGAGTACAGCGCGATCGCGGACAACAACATCTACACGAACCTGATGGCCGAGCGGAACCTGCGCGAGGCCTTCCACGCGGTCAACCGTCATTCCCAGCGCGCCGGTGAGCTCGGAGTCGACGACGAGGAGGCCGCCGCCTGGCGCGATGCCGCCAAGGCGATCGTCATCCCCTACGACGAGAAGCTGGGAGTGCACCCTCAGGCGGAGGCGTTCACCCAGCACGAGCTCTGGGACTTCGACGCCACCGCCGTCGAGCAGTATCCGTTGCTGTTTCATTTCCCCTACTTCGACCTCTATCGCAAGCAGGTCGTCAAGCAGGCCGATCTCGTACTCGCGCTGCACCTGCGCGGCGACGTGTTCAGCGACGAGGAGAAGGCCCGGGACTTTGCCTACTACGAGGGGCTCACGGTCCGTGACTCCTCACTGTCGGCGTGCACGCAGGGGGTCATCGCCGCGGAGGTCGGGCATCTCGAGTTGGCCTTCGACTATCACTGTGAGGCCGCCCTGATCGATCTCGACGACCTCCAGCACAACACGCGCGATGGCCTGCACATCGCATCGCTGGCGGGTACGTGGATCGGGGCTGTCGCAGGGTTTGGAGGGATGCGCGACCACGGGGGGATCCTGAGCTTCACGCCACGCCTGCCCCAGGCGCTGACCCGCCTCGCGTTCCGCCTGTGCTTCCGCGGGCGGCGGCTGGTGGTGGAGGTCGAGCACGAGCAGGCGACCTACTCGCTGCTACAGGGCTCCCCCCTCGAGATCGTCCATCATGGTGAGAAGGCGACCGTCGAGGCCAAACAACCGGTGATCCGCCCGATCCCCTCGCCACCCGTGCGCGAGACCCCGAGCCAGCCGCCCGGGCGGGCACCGAAGCGGCGAGGACCGCCGTCATGAGCCTTGTAGGCTGAGGACATGTTCGGGTACCGTGGCCGCGCGGAGGAGATTGCCATCAGGACGACGATGAGGACTCGCCATGAATAAGCCGGTGTTGTTCTGCTACGACGGATCAGACGGATCGAGGTCGGCGCTGTCCGCCGCCGGGGAGCTCGTAACGCGCCCCGCCGATGCCGTCGTGCTGACCGTGTGGATGCCCGCAGTGGTCAGCCTGGTTCGAGCAGGCGCGTTTCTCACCGCCATACCCAACGAGGGCGAGATAGACGAGCAAGAGGCCGCCTCGGCGAAACGAATAGCCGAGGAGGGCGCCGCGGGCGCCCGCGAGCACGGCTACAACGCCTCGGCACGAATCGCGGAGGCCGACAGCTCAGTCGTGGGGACGATTGGCGAGTTCGCTAAGGAAATCGACGCTGGGCTGATCGTCTGCGGCCAGCGTGGGCGCGGGGCGATCCGCAGCGCCCTGCTCGGCAGCGTCTCGCATGGACTCTCGGCCCACGCGCAACGGCCGGTCCTGATCGTTCCCGAGCCCGCGGGGTAATTGCCCGGGATTCTCGCCTCGCCACCGGGTCGGTAAGAGCCGCGCTGCTATCTGGGCGCTGGAGGTTGCGGGTCCAGCTCCGCTGGGGAGCTGGCACTGGACGCGGTCGCCCGGTGCTCCGGCGCGGGGTTCACCAGCGTGATATGCGAAATCTGCACAGTCACACTGAAGTGACAACAGGGTCCAGTAACCAGGATGGCGGTCATTGGCGCCGGTGCTCTCGAGGCGGTTGCCGTCTCGTGCTCCGCGGCCTTCTCCGCCGCCGGAGAAATGCTCTTGCGCTTTGCCGGGAGAATGAGCAGCGCGAGTACCAGGCCCAACGCGAAGATGCCCGCGGCCCAGGCGAACGCAGTGGTGTAGCCGTGGATTGACGCGGCGTTCATCACCCCGGGCGTGCCGATGTGGCTGGAAGCGTAGGCCGCGGTCGCGCTGGCGAAGATCGTGCTCAACAGCGCGGTGCCAACCGAGCCGCCCACCTGCTGGGAGGTGTTGACCATCGCGGAGGCGACGCCAGCCTCGGAGCTGTCGATTCCGAGTGTGGCAGTGCTGAACGCGGGCGCGAAGATACAGCCCATTCCGAGTCCGGTGATGACCAGTGCGGGCAGGACGTGGCTTACATAGCTGGCGCCCGGCGTGAGGCGGGTCAGCAGCAGCATCGCGATCACCCCGAGCGCCATCCCCACGGCAACCAGTGGCTTTGCGCCTGTGCGATAGACCAGCTTGGTCTGCACCGTCGTCGAGGTGATCACGAGCGCAGCCGTCAACGGCAGGAACGACAGACCGGTCTTGATCGGCGAGAAGCCGAGATTCTCCTGCATGTAGTAGGTGAGGAACAGGAACACCGCGAAGACCCCGGCACCTGCCAGCAGGATCGACAGGTAGGCGCCGCCGCGGGCGCGGTCCCTCACGATGTGGAGCGGCAGGAGGGGATCGGCCTTGCGGCGCTCGACTGCCACGAACGCGACCAGCAGGACCACGCTGGCGGCGAGCGAGACGATCGTCAGCGGCGCCGTCCACGAGTGCGTCTCGGCATTGGAGAACCCGTAGACCAGCGCGAACAGGCCCGCGCAGGCGAGTAGGACACCTGCGATGTCGATACGCGGGCGTCCCTCGGGGGGATGGTTCTGCAAGAGCCTCAGCGCGACGAGCACCGTCGGTATGGCGATCAGCACGTTGACGTACAAACACCACCGCCACGACAGCGTCTGCGTGAGCACGCCGCCGAGGACGAGCCCGACCGACGCGCCACCGCCGGCGATCGCCCCGAAGATGCCAAACGCCTTCGCCCGATCGGTCGAGCCGGCGAACGTGACCGTCAGCAGCGATAGCGCCGAGGGCGCAAGCAGCGCGCCGAAGGCGCCCTGCAGCGCCCGCGCGCCGACGAGCATCCCGAAGGATTGCGCCAACCCTCCGATCGCGGAAGCTCCCGCGAAGCCGATCAGTCCGGCGATGAACGTCCACTTGCGCCCGAACAGGTCACCGAGCTTTCCTCCCAGCAGCAAGAGGCTGCCGAACGCGAGCGCGTAGGCGGTGACGACCCATTGCCGGCTGTCGGTAGAGAAGCCCAATGACCGCTGCGCCGAGGGCAGCGCGATGTTCACGATGGTCGAATCGAGGACCACCATCAGCTGCGCGACACCGAGCAGGGCCAGGATCGCCCAACGGCGATCCCCGGACGCAGAGTCCGCTGCGGCCGTCACCGGTGAGACCCCGATAGGCTCGCTGCTCGCCATCGACGCTGTCCACTCTACGCCAAGGAGCCAAGATGCCTGACGATCGCCAGGACGCCAGCGACTTCACAAAGGCGGTCAACGATGAGCTGCTGGAGCTGCTCCCCTTCGAGGACCGCCGGGACTTCGAGGACGCAGCCCGCGGCCATATCGCCGACGTCAGCGGATCGGTCGTGCATGCCCCCGATGGCCGCGTCACGTGGGATCCGAACAAATTCGCCTTCGTCGGCGAGGGCAGCCGTGCCCGCCGACGGTCAACCCCAGCCTGTGGCGCCAGTCGCAGCTGTGCGCCAAGGGCGGCCTGTTCAAGGTGGTCGAGCGCATGTACCAGGTGCGCAACCACGACATCTCCAACCTCACCATCGTCGAGGGCGACACCGGCCTGATCCTGTTCGATCCGCTGATCTCCACCGAGTGCTCCAAGGCGGCACTCGAGCTGTATTACGAGCATCGGCCCCACAAGCCGGTCCTGGCGGTCGTGTACTCGCACAGCCACGTTGACCACTACGGCGGGGTGAAGGGCGTGATCGCGGAGGAGGACGTCGCGGCCGGAAAGGTCCGCGTGATCGCCCCCGAGGGCTTCCTCGAGGCGGCCGTCTCGGAGAACATCATGGCCGGCAACGTGATGACCCGCCGCGCGCTCTACCAGTACGGCTCGCTGGTCCCGTTCGATGAGAAGGGCAACTTGGGCCTGGGCCTCGGCACCGCGATCTCCCTGGGGACGATCACGCTGATCGCGCCCACGGAGACGATCACCGAAACCGGGCAGAAGCTCGACATCGACGGCCTGACGTTCGAGTTCATGCTCGCCCCGGACACCGAGGCGCCGTCAGAGATGCACTGGTTCATCGAGGAGCTGGGCGCGCTCACGGCTGCCGAGAACTGCTGCCACACGCTGCACAACACCTACACGCTGCGCGGAGCGCAGATCCGCGATCCGCACGCATGGGCTCAGTACCTCGGGGAGACAATCGAGCGGTGGGGCGCGAAGACGGAGGTGCTGTACGGCATGCACCACTGGCCGGTATGGGGCTCCGAGCGCGCCATCGACCTGTTGAGCAAGGGCCGGGATGCGTACGCGTTCATCAACGATGAGACCCTGCGGCTGGCCAACCACGGCTTCGGCCCTGTCGAGATCGCCGAGAAAGTCAAGCTGCCGGACGTTCTCGACCGCCATTGGGCTCTGCGCGGCTACTACGGCACGCTCAACCACAACGTCAAGGCGACATACGTGAAGTACCTCGGCTGGTTCGACGGCAACCCCGCCCACGCTGCACCCGCTGCCGCCCGAGGACAGCATCAAGGCGATGAGCGTCGACCTGTTCTTCAACTACATGGGTGTGCGGCTGAACGGCGAGAAGGCGGGCGGCGTCGCGATCACGCTGAACTGGGTGCTCACCGACACCAACGAGCGGGTCGTGCTCGACCTCTCCAACGGCGCGCTGAGCCACGTCATCGGACGCACGGACGACGAGGGCGACGCGACGATCACGCTCACGCGAGCCGCCCTCAACCGCTACATCCTCGGTCAGACGACGCTCGACGAGGAGGCGTCGCGCGGGGAGATCAGCGTCAGCCCGGACATCGCGCCGCTGGATACCCTGCTGGGCCTGCTCGACGACTTCGATCTGTGGTTCAACATCATCGAGCCATGATCGCCTAGGAGCCGCACAGCGAATCGACTTCGAACAGCGCGACCCCCTGCGCGGGCACATGCGCGGTCACGGTGCTGGCGCTGTCGGTGCTCGCCTGATGCGTCCACAGGTTCTCGAGCGTGTAGCCCTGCTTGCACGGCGCCAGCCCGAGCTTGGACACGCTCGTCGAGAGCTGGCGTTCGCTGTTGCCCGTGTCGAACAGGCCCACGACCACGGCACCGCTATCGAGCGTCTTTGCGACCACCTCCTCGTCCGTGCGAGTGGAGACCGGTGAGGCGACCACTCCGTCCTGGTCGACGGCCAGCACCGCGGTGTTCTCGAGCATCTTCAGGTCGGTCTGGCAGAGGTTGATCAGGTTGGCACCGATGATCATCGGTGAAGAGGCCAGCGACCACAGGCTCAACACGGTTTCCCGCGCGGGCACGCTCAGCCCGTCGTCTTCGCAGTTGCCCACCTCGACGGAGTCGAAGTCGTTGTAGGCGTTGAACTGGGAGCCGCCGAACTTGTGCCAGCTGGCGAGCGTCTTGAAACGCAGCTTCACGTTCCTGTAGTCGGTCAGCGGGAAGGAGCTTTCTCCCTGCTCGCATTCGTAGCACTCGATGTCCGGGCTGGACTCCCACTGGGTGGCGTCTTCGTCCAGCGTGCCCGCGATCCCCGGTGTGAAGTGTCCCTCCGTCACGTCCATCTGCATGGGCCGGCCGGACTGCCTGATCGCCTGTGACCACGCGGCGATGTCCGGCGCGTTGGCGTCGGTGATGCCATCGAGCTTGATGAAGTTGACGCCCCAGGCGGCGAGCTCGTCGACGATCGAGTCGACGAACGCCTGGGCTCCCGGCCGCCGGTAGTCGATGCCGAGCATCCCGCCGCAGTTGTAGTTGTTCTCGCGCCGCCTGGTGGCGATCTCGTCGGCGGTGTCCTCGGTGCCCATGATCGGCGTGTTCTCGGCCACCGCCTGCTTGGAGATCCCCGGCGTCACGTAGATCCCGAACTTCAGGCCGAGCCCGTGGACGTAGTTGGCGAGCGCGGTGATGCCGTTTTCGCCGTCCGGGCCGGGGGGAACAGCTGCGCGTTCGTCACCCAGCGGCCGTAGGAATCCACGCTCGGGCCCTGGGACCCAGGGCACACGTACCAACCGTCGTCCTGGTCGAAGTAGTCATAGCCGAGCCGCTCGAGGCCGCTGTCGCTCAGCGCCAGCGCCTCGGCCTCGTCCTTTTCCGCGCTGACGTTGAGCCGCAGATAGCTCCACGTGCTGTAACCGAGCACTGGGTTCAGATCGGTGCCGAGCGGGGGATTCAGCTCCGCCGCCGCCAGCCCCGGAACGCACAGCAGGACGGCGAGCGCCGCCAGTGACGATGCCCCGATCGCGATTCCTCTCGATCTCCACATCACGGCGATCGTACAGTCCGGTCTGCGGCCCGCGCGCAGCTTGCCAAGCGGGCGAGTGCGCGTGTGTAGCCGGCACGCGGCGCCATCCCGCGCTCAGCTCGAGCTGGGTGGACCGTAGGCGAACTCCCACGTCGGCGTGTCGAATGGCGGCGCGGCCGCGGACGCGTACACGAGCTGCTCCGGGCCCGGGTTGTAGATGGCATGCTGGGCGCCCGGGGGGATGAACACCAGTGTTCCCGCCTGCACCCACCGCTCCTCGCCGGCGACGATCATCCGCCCCCGCCCAGCGACGATCACGTACACCTGCTCGCTGTCCGGGTGGGCGTGCAGCGGCTGCTGACTGCGGGGCGCAGCCTCGACCCACGTGACCGCCAGATGCTGGGAGCCGAACTGCCCGGGAGCAAGGAGCAGGCGCGATACCTGGCCGTCCCCGCGCCGGTTCTCCGGGCTGTCGGCGAGTGTCTGACTGAACAAGCTCTGAGCGTCTCCTCAGCCGGCGCCCGCCGCCTCCCGCACGGACACCGTGGGCACGGCATCCAGCGTGTGGGCGAAGAACGCCAGCGTGGCCGCCCACGCGTCGCGGGCGGCCTCCGGGCGATAGCTGGGGCGGGTGTCGTTGAAGAACGCGTGCGGGGTGTCCGGGTAGACCCGCAGCCGGTAGTCGGCGCCCGCGTCGGCCAGCGCAGCCTCGAAGTCGGGGAGCCCCGCGACGATGCGCGGGTCCTCGCGTCCGTAGAAGCCGCGCAGCGGACAGCCGATCGAGGCGACCTGCTCGGCGCTGGGCGATGACCCGTAGAACACGACCGCCGCCGCCAGCTGGGGCTCCTCGCAGGCCAGCAGCGCCGACAGGCCGCCGCCCAGGCAGAAGCCCACCGAGCCGATCGCCCGCCCGCTACACGCGGGGTGAGCCCACAGGTAGGAGACGCCGGCCCGCAGCATCGCCACATAGCGCCCCAGATCGCGCATCCCCCCGAACAGCGTTCCCATCGTCTCGCCGACCATCTCGCCCTCGCCGTCCGGGAGCTTGGCCAGCTCCTCGGCGCGACTCGTGTCGTCACCGAGCACCGCCGCCCACCGCTCCGACGGGATCGTGTTCAGGAACCGTTTCGCCACGTCTATGCGCTCGACCGTCAGCGCTGCGGGGCGTCCCCCGCCGGCCGAGTACAGGTCTACCGCGAGTGCCACGTAGCCGGCGGCCGCCAGCCGATCCGTCACGTCCTCGATGTGGCCGTCCACCCCCCACACCTCCTGGATGACCACCACCGCGGGCAGCGGACCGCTCGCTGGGCGGGGCCGCGCCAGGTACGCCGACACGGATCCCCCCGGAGCGTCATAGCCGACCCACTCGCTCACAAGCTCCATCGACCGACAGCGTACGCCACCGCATCCGGCGGACGCTGGACCCCCCTGGTGTTGCGCACGCCGAGCTCGCTGCCGCGCTGGCCGACACGAACCAGCTCGCCGCCATGCTCGCGCGGCTGCTGGATGAACTGCAGCACGGCACCGTCGAATTCACGCGGTTGGGCTCGGTGGAGCACAGGAGCACGACCATGCGCGCGCGCCTGGACACGCGCTTCCGCCAGCTCGGGCTGACGAGCTGCGCCCAGTAGCCACTTGAGCACAACAGACATTCGCCGTCCCGCCGTACTTGACTGTTGCAAACATGTGACGGCTGGTATATCCAATATTTAAGGTCTTCGTCGGCGCGACGAAGATAGTGCCATGCGGCAGTTCGCACTGATTGGCCTGGTGGTGTCGCTGCTGCTCGGCGGCCTGGCGGTGTTCGAGACCCGCGAAAACATCTACGCCCGACGCGATGCCCAGGACCGCTCGCTGCAGAGCGCTGTGGGCAGCGAGATGTCGCTGATCTCGGGAGGCGAGCGCCAGACGACCACCGCCCTCTCGCTGATGCTCGTAAACCCGGCCGTTCGCGCGCTGCTGAGCGAACACGGGCTCGCCGCAGGTGCGCGCCGCGCCGACCTCGCCGACACCGCGCTCAGCCTCGCCACGATCAAACGCTCGTCATTCGTGCCGCTGAGCGCCGCCTGCCTGGATGACGGCCAGGGACATCAGATCGTGTGCGCCCCAACCGCGCGACCCGTCGTCTTCCCGTCGGCGCTCGGCCGCCACTTCGTGACGCTCGCGGACAGCTCGCCCGTGGGCGCGGCCAGCGGCGCCTTCCTCTCGCCCGCCAGCGGGCAGCTGTCGGTCGCCTTCCTTGCGCCCTTCCGCCTCCACGGGCGCGCGCTCGGCCTCGTACATCTCGACATCAGCATCGCGGCCACGCGCGGGTCGAGCCTGATCGTCAACGACACCCCCGACGTGAACATCCAGCTCGGCAGCTTCGAACGCGGGCGGATGACGCTGGACGGTCCCTCCACGACGTTCACCGAAGACAACCTCGGCTCCTCCCGGACGCTCGTCGTCGGCGGCGGCGCGCTCGGCGAGCGTGCGCGCTCCACCGAGAACGAGGGCCGTCGCGCGATGGTGGCGGCCTTGCCGCTGACCGTCGGCCGCGCCCGTCAGCACATCGCGGTGGCGGTGACCGACACGAGGGCCGACCCCGACCTGCTCAACGCCTGGACTCCGGGGCTGCTGACCGTCCTGGCGATCGCCATCATCACGCTGCTCGGCTCGGTGATCGGACTGGTGGTGTCCAACCGCCGCGTGGAGCGCGAGCTCTCGACCGACCCCCTCACGGGCCTGCGCAACCGGCGTGCCCTGATCGAGGAGCTCCCGCGCGTGTGCCAGCGGGCCAGCGAGGAGGAACCGGCGTACGTGTGGTTCTTCGACCTCAACGGCTTCAAGAGCTACAACGACTCCTTCGGACACATCGCCGGTGACACCCTGCTCACGCGCCTCGGCGGGCGCCTGCACGACGTGCTCGAGCCATACGGCTCGGTGTACCGGCTCGGCGGCGACGAGTTCTGCGCGCTGGTCACCGGCTGGGTCGAAGACCCGCACGCGCTGTTCCTGAAGGCCCGCCAGGCGCTCTCCGAACAGGGCGGCGCGTTCACCGTCACCTCTGCCGCCGGGGCCGTCGAGATCCCCCGCGAAACGCGGGATCCGATGTACGCCCTGCGCCTGGCCGACCAGCACATGTACCGCGAGAAGGCCACCAGCCGCGGCGGCGCCGCCGAACTGATCACCGCCGTGCTGCACGCGGCGCTCGCCCAGCGTCACCCCGACCTCGGCGAGCACTCCGACGACGTCGCCGGCGACGTCGAGCTGCTCGCGCGCACGATCGGCCTTGACGAAGAGACCATCGGCCTGATCATCAAGGCCGCCGACCTCCACGACGTCGGCAAGCTCGGCATCCCCGACGAGATCATCACCAAACCCGGCCCGCTCACCGACGAGGAGTGGGAATTCATGCGCCAGCACACGGTCATGGGCGAGCAGATCATCGCCGCGGCCGGTCCGTCCCTGGACCGCATCGGACCGCTCGTGAGGGCCAGCCACGAGCGCTGGGACGGCAAGGGCTACCCCGACGGCCTCACCGGCGAGGAGATCCCGCTGGGCGCGCGCATCATCACCATCTGCGACTCCTTCCGCGCGATGCTCGACGAGCGCGTGTACAAGCGGGCGATGTCGCTCGACGACGCCCTGGGCGAGCTGCGCCGCTGTGCGGGCACCCAGTTCGACCCGCAGCTCGTCGAGGTCTTCTGTCGCATGGTCAACGACCACACGACGCTAGAGCCGATGCGCAGCTAGACCGCCTGGGCGAGCGGTGGGCGGCGCTCGGCCCACGGACGCGCCTCTTCCAGCTGGGCGGCCAGCGCCATCAGGGCACCGTCCTGCCAGGGCCCTGCCACGAGCTGCACGCCCACGGGCAGTCCCTCGCTCCAATGCGCAGGCAGGCTCACCGCCGGCAAGCCGGTGATGTTCCCGAAGGCCGTGAAGGACACGCTGCGGATGACGTCCAGCACCGGCTGGTCGGGGTTCGCGTGCTGGGCCTCGAGGATCGCCCCGGCCTGCGGCGGGAGAATCGCGGAGGTCGGTGTGAGCAGCACGTCGAAGTCCCGTCCCCAGCGAGCTGTCTCGCGGCGGCTGAGCAGCTCCAGCGAGCGGGCGGCCAGCGCGTACTCGTAAGAGCCGACCTCGTCCGCGTGCGCGCGCTGGACAACGATGTGCGGCTCGGTCGCCGCCCAGTCGACCCCGTCGTAGTCGGCCAGGCCGGCAACCGTGAGCGCGATGAACGGGGGGGTCATCTCCTCGGAGATGGTCGGCACCTCGACCTCCTCGACCGCGTGCCCGAGCTCCTGCAGCGTCGCGGCAGCCGAGCGGGCGGCGGCGGTGCACGCCTCATCGGTGGGGATGCCCAACGGCGCCTGCGCCATCAACCCGATGCGAAGCTGACCCGGCGCTCGTCCCACCTCCTCGGCGAACGCTCGCGCGGGCGCCGGCGCGTTGTACCAGGCGTTCGGGTCGGCGATGGCGATCGCGTCGAGCACCGCCGCCGAGTCGGCGACCGTGCGTGCCACCACCCCCTCCACGACCGCACCCAGCCAGCTCTGCGCCAGTCGCGGTACGCGCCCCCGGCTGGGCTTGAAGCCGACCAGCCCGCAGTAGGAAGCGGGGATGCGGATCGATCCGCCGCCGTCGTTGGCGTGGGCGATCGGGAACATCCCCGCCGCCACCGCCGCGCCCGCACCGCCGCTCGAGCCGCCGGGCGAGCGCTCCGTGTCCCAGGGGTTGCGGGTGATGCCGTAGCGGTCGTTCTCCGCCGCCGTCAGCACCCCGAACGCAGGTGTGTTGGTGCGAGCGCACAACACGAAACCGGCGTCCACGAGCGCGTCCACCACGAGCTCGCTCTGCTCGCTCGTGCCCTCCGGCGCGCCGCGCGAGCCGTAGGTCACCGGCCAGCCCGCCACCGGGGTCAGGTCCTTGATCGGCAGCGGCACGCCCAGGAACGGAACGCGCTCGTCCGAGGGCTCGCCGGCGGCCAGGCGACGGTCGGCATCGGCCGCGCCGGCGCGGGCGTCCTCGTCGTTGCGCCAGACGATCGCGTTGATCTGGCCGTCGCGCTCGTCCACCGCCGCCAGGCATGCATCCAGCAGCTCGACCGCCGAAAGCTCGCGGGCGCGGAGCGCAGCGGCGAGCTCGAGCGCGGGCGAGGAGGGGCCGAGGGTGGCCATCGCGGCGACACTACCAGGCTGGCTGGCCGGGCGGCCAGTGGCCGGCCCGCGCTACCGGCGCGCTGCCCGGCGGCAGCGCTCGTGTCCACGGCGCGTCACTCGGCGCGGCTGAACTCGACGATCGCGATCGACAGCATCGCCAGTCCCAGCACGGCGATCACAGCCGCCTCCACCGCGGTCGGCACGTGCCACCCCCACCAGGTGACGCCCGGGTCGAGGGCGTGGCGCGCCGCCGCGCTGATGTGCGCGTGCGCGAAGATCGCACGCCGCATCGGCTCGACCGCGTAGGTGAGCGGGTCCAGGCGGTTGAGGACGGCCAGCCACGTGGGCAGGAGCGCCACGGAGAACAGCGTGCCGGAGAGAAAGAACATGGGCATGATCGCCATCTGCATCAGCGCCATGAACGACTGCATCTGGTTGACCCTGGCGGCGAACATCACGCCGAACGCAGTGATCGCGAACGCCAGCAGCAGCGCCAGCGCGAGCAGCTCGGCGATCAGCGCGGCGTTGTAGGGGATGCCGACGAGCGGGGAGATGGCGATCACGAGCAGCCCCTGGAAGCCGGCGACGGTGGCGCCGCCGAAGCACTTGCCGAGCACGATCGAGCTGCGCCTGACGGGGGCGACCATCATCTCGCGCAGGAATCCGAACTCGCGGTCCCAGACGATCGAGGCGGCGGAGAACATGGCCGTGAACATCACCGCCATGCACAGGATGCCCGGGTAGATGAAGGTTTTGAAGTTCACCCCGTGCGTCCCGGCGGCGGCGAGCGACGAGATGCCCGTGCCGAGCACGAACAGGAACAGGAACGGCTGTATGAGCGAGGTGAGGATCCGCAGCCGGTCGCGGCTGAAGCGGATCAGCTCGCGCTTCCACACGACCTTGATCGCCCGCAGCTCGCTGCGCACGCTGCGCACCGGCACGCGCACTCGCGCCAGCTCGTGCGGGCGTTCGGAGCCGGGCAGCGCCTCTTCACCCGCGCGTCGGATGCGCGTCTCGGTTGCCATCAGCGACCCATCATCCTCGCCACATTGCGCCGATGGTCGTTGTTCGAGGACTCGGCGTCGCGGATGGTGGTGCCCGTGTGAGACATGAACACGTCGTCCAGCGATGGCCGCGCGACGCTCACCGAGCGGATCGCGGGGTGGGCGGGATCCCATTCATCGAACAACCGCGGCACGAACTCCTCGCCCGCAGGCACGCCGAACGTGACCACGCCATCGGCCACCGTGGCCTCGATCCCAAAGCGCTCGCGTATCGCCGCGATCGCCGCCTGATCGTCGTCGGTCTGTATCTGCACGCGGTCGCTGCCAACTTTCGCCTTCAGCTCCTCGGGCGTGTCGAGCACGATGATCCGACCCTGATCGATTATCGCGATGCGGTCGCAGTACTCGGCCTCATCCATGTAGTGGGTGGTGAGGAAGATCGTGATGTCCTCGCGCGCCTTCAGCTCGCGGATGTAGCGCCAGATCGAGCTGCGCGTCTGCGGGTCCAGCCCGACGGTCGGCTCGTCCAGGAACAGCACCCGCGGTGAGTGCAGCAGGCCCCGTGCGATCTCCAGGCGCCGCTTCATGCCGCCGGAGAACGTGTTCACGAGACTCCCGTGGCGCTCCCACAATCCGACCATCTCCATCACCTGGCGCATGCGCTCGTGCACGGCGTCGCGGGGTACGCCGTAGAGCTCGGCGTGCAGGCGCAGGTTCTGCTCGGCGGTGAGGTAGCCGTCGAGGGTCGTGTCCTGGAAGACCAGGCCGATGTTGCGCCTGACCTCGTCGCGTTCGCTGACCACGTCGTGACCGGCCACAAGCGCCGAGCCGCCGCTCGGGCGCACGAGCGTGCAGAGCATGTTGATGGTGGTGGACTTGCCGGCCCCGTTCGGACCCAGGAAGCCGAAGATCTCGCCGCGCGCGACGGCGAAGTCGATGCCCTTCACAGCCTCCACCTCGCCGTAGCGCTTGACCAGGCCGTTGACCTCCACGGCGAACCCGCCGTTGCTCGTCGCGCCGCTCGGCGCGGCGGAGGCTGTACCAGGGGATGTGACGGTGGGCTCGCTCAACTCTCGCCATCTACGGTATCGTCGCTGGCGCCCCGCTTCTGCCCGGCGTCGGCTACGCCTGGAGTGGCGCCGTCCTCGCCGTCCGCGAGGATACGATAGAGGTCACGGCGGGTTGCCGCCAGCACGTCGCGGGCCTTGGCGATCTGGGCACCACTGCCCGTGCGCATCACCTGCACGAAGGCGAAGCCCACCTCGCGCATCAGGCGCCCGAGCTCGTGGATCGACTCGCCGCCGACGTCCTGCTGCTCCCACGGCGCCGGACGCTCGGTGTCGCGCTCCTGCACGACCTTGCGTCCCTCGTCGGTGAGCGCGAACAGCTTGCTCCCGTCGTGCTCCTCCGTGCGGATCAAGCCCTCGTCCTCAAGCTGTGCCAGCGCCGGATACACCGAGCCGGGGCTCGGGCTCCACATGCCGCCGCTGCGCTCCTGCACCTCCTGCATGATCTGGTAGCCGTTGCGCGGCTCCTCGGCCAGAAGCAACAGCGCCGCCGTGCGGATGTCGCCACGGCGTGCCCGCCGGCCGCGCCCGCGCGGCCCGCCGCCTCCGCCAAAGCCGCGGCCGCCGCCGAACTCGCCGCGCGAGCCATACGCGGACCCGCGCCCGCCACCGTGGCGCCCTGTGCGGCAACCGGGCCGCGCACCTGTCGAATAGTCATTTCCAAACATATCTATTTCCTATCGTGAGCTATCAAAGTATCTACACGATATATCGTTATGCCCTCGCCGTCAAGTCCCCCCTCCCGTGTGGAGCTCACAGGTGGGCGAGGGCCCGGTGCCGGCAGCCGGGAATCAGGCGGCGTAACGTTGCGCGGCCCGAGCCCGCGCCTTGGCGGCCTCGACCTCGCGGTCCTTCGGCGGCGCGCTGGTCACCAGTTCGGCCAGCAGCCGCGTGGAAACCTCGGTGACGGCATCGACCGCGCGCTCGAACGCCTCTGTGTTGGCGGCCGAGGGCTTGGTGGAGCCGGAGATCTTGCGAACGTACTGGAGCGCGGACGCGCGGATCTCCTCGTCGGTGGCGGGCGGCTCGAAGTTGTGGAGGGTACGGATATTTCTACACATGCTTCGATCGTAGTCGATGGTCGTGCGCGCGCCTTCGGCGCGGGACACGACCCTCGACCACGATCTCCGCTGGCGGGGCTCGGGGAACCCACTGCACAGGCCCGAGACGGAGGTGCCGGGCGAGCCGGGCCGCAGTCAGGGGAGGGCGATACTCAGTGCCTGAAGTGGCGGCGGTCGGTGGCGACCATGGCCACTCCGGCGGCGTCGATCGCGGCCACGACCTCCTCGTCGCGTACGGACCCGCCGGGCTGGATGATGGCGCTCACGCCGGCGTCGATGGCGAGTTGGGGGCCGTCGGCGAAGGGGAAGTACGCATCGGAGGCGAGGGCCGCGCCGGCGAGCTGGTCGGGCCGGAACGCACGGGCCTTCTCGACGGCGATGCGCACGGCGTCCACGCGGCTCATCTGGCCGGCGCCGATGCCGATGGTGGCGCCGCCGGCGGCGATGACGATGGCGTTGGAGCGCACGTGCCGGCAGACGACCCACGCGAACAGCAGGTCGCGCCACTCCTGCTCGCCCGGCTGGCGGGCGCTCATCGTGCGCATCTGCTCGCGGGTCTCTGAGACGACGTCGTGTGTCTGCACGAGCTGGCCGCCGATCACCGGCTTGGATTCGACCTCACGCAGGGGCGGCGGCCAGTCGCTGCCTGTCCTCGTATGAGGGAGCTCGAGCAGGCGCACGTTTTTCTTCACCTGCAGCGCCTCCAGCGCGGCGGCGTCGTAGCCGGGCGCGAGCAGCACCTCGATGAACTGCTTGCCGAGCTCCTCGGCGAACGCAAGATCGACGGGGCGGTTGACGACGATCACGCCGCCGTAGGCGCTCTGCGGGTCGCACGCGAAAGCCTGTTCATATGCCTCGCGGCCGCTGGCAGCGACGGCGCAGCCGCAGGGGTTGTTGTGCTTGACGATCACGCACGCGGGCTCGTCGAACTCCTCGGCGAGCTCGCGTGCGGAGCTGAGGTCGAGGAGGTTGTTGAACGACAGCTCCTTGCCGTGCAGCTGCTGCACCCCGGCGAGCAGGTGGGTCGGGGAGCCGGCACGCGCGTAGAAGGCTGCCTGCTGGTGAGGGTTCTCGCCGTAGCGGAGGTCCATGACCTTCTCGTAGGACTCGCGCCAGCTCGGCGGGAACGCACCATCACCGCCACGCGTCGCAAACCACGTCGAGATCGCCGCGTCATAGCGGGCGGTCGTGGCGAACGCCTTGCCGGCGAGCTCCTTGCGCGTCTGCAGCGACAGCCTGCCGCCCGACTCGCGCAGCTCGCCCAGCACGCGCTCGTAGTCCTCCGGGTCGACGAGCACGGCGGCAAACGCGCTGTTCTTGGCGGCCGCGCGAATCATCGTCGGACCGCCGATGTCGATGTTCTCGATGACCTCCTCCTCGGAGGCGTCGCCGCGGGCGACGGTCTGCTCGAACGGATACAGGTTCACGCACACCAGGTCCACCTGCTCGATCTCCTGCTCCGCCGCGGCCTGCAGATGCTCGTCCTGGTCGCGGCGCGCGAGCAGGCCCGCATACAGGCGTGCATGCAGCGTCTTGACGCGACCGTCCATGATCTCCGGGAAGCCGGTGAAGTCCTCGATCGACCGCACCGCGATTCCCGCGCCCTCGAGCTCGCGGGAGGTGCCGCCGGTCGAGACCAGCTCGACGCCGAGCTCTGCGAGTCCCTGGGCGAGCTCCACGATTCCCTGCTTGTCCGACACCGACAGCAGCGCCCGGCGCACGCGCACCTCGCCCGGCTCGGCTCGCTCGATCCCGTGCGCTCGATCGGTCATGACGTCGCCTTCGCCGGCCATTGGCAGGGAGCCTACCCCTCACCCGCGCGGATCGCCTGGCGGCCGAGGAGCGTCCGGCGTGGATTCTCAGGGTCGGCAGCGAGCGCGCCGGCGGCGAACAGCGCGACGGCGCGGGGAAGCAGCTCGTGCTCGAGCGGACGCAGCGCCACCAGCACCTCTTCGGGCTCGCGCGCGTCGGGCAGCTCGACCGCCCGCTGCAGGATCACCGCGCCCGAGTCGACGCCCGCGTCCACGAAATGGACCGTCACGCCGAACACCTTCACCCCGTAGGCGAGCGCCTGCTCGATGGCCCGGAGGCCGGGAAAGGAGGGCAGCAGCGACGGGTGGACGTTGATGACCGCACGCGGGAAACGCGACAGGAACGACTCGCCGAGCAGCTCCATGTAGCCGGCAAGCACCACCAGGCGAACGCCCCGCTCGGCCAGCCAATCGGCGAGCGCCCGGTCGCGTGCGCCGCGGTCGGGGTGGTCGGCGCGGGCGAACACGGCGGTGGCCACGCCGCTGCGCTCGGCGCGCTCCAGCGCTGGCGCGCCGGCGACGCTCGAGGCGACGGCCACGACCTCGGCCTCGCGACCGTGGACGGTGTCGAGCAGCGCCTGCAGGTTCGTGCCCGTGCCGGATACCAGCACGGCGATGGGCAGTCGCTCGCTCACGGGTGGCGGACGATAGCTGTGACCAACATCACAGAGCGCTCAGCCGTGATCCCCTTCAATGAGGACAGGGGGCGGAGGGCCTGGTGAAGATCGAAAGAACAGGACAGGTCCATGATTTCAGCAACGGTAGTGACTGTGATCGTCGTCTTGGCGCTCGCGCTGGGGCTGCGGTCCTCGAGTCGTGCCGGCGGCCCGCTGGCGCACAGGCCTTACAACAACCGATACAGCGACGCGACGGGCGCGCGCGAGGACAGCCTCGGGTAACGCTTCGTCGATCAGCCGGCTGAGCGCGGGTCAGGCGCGGATGAGCGGGGGCGGCGGCGTGGGCTGGCGCCCCTGGAGCTCCCCCGCCCCGTTCCCGTTGGCGTCCGCGGGCTCGCCGTCCTCGAGCGAGTACTTGCCGGCGGCGGAGTCGGTCCCGGCGAGCGGGTAGGAGCCTGTGAAGCAGGCGTCGCAGTGGGTGTCGCGGGTGGCCCGCACCGCCGCGTAGACGCCCTCCAGGGACAGGTAGTGCAGCGAGTCGCAGCCCAGCTCGGCGGCGATCTCCTCGGTGGATCGCCCGTGGGCGATCATCTCCTCGCGGGTGGACATGTCGATGCCGTAGTGGCAGGGATGCTTGATGGGCGGCGCGGAGATGCGCATGTGGATCTCGGCGGCGCCGGCGTCGCGGAGCATGCGGACGATCTGGCGGGTGGTGTTGCCGCGGACGATCGAGTCGTTGACCACCACCAGGCGCTTGCCGGCGATGACCTCGGGCAGCGGGTTGAACTTCAGCCGCAGCCCGTGCTTGCGCAGCTCCTGTCCGGGCTGGATGAAGGTGCGGGCGACGTAGCGGTTCTTGACGAAGCCGTCGTCCTGGGGCAGGCCGGCGGCGCGGGCGAGGCCGCGGGCGGCGGGATTGCCGGAGTCGGGGACGGCGATCACGAGGTCGGCGTCCACGGGCGCCTCGCGCCACAGGATCTCGCCCATCCTCCCGCGGGCGACCTGGAGCACCTGGTCGTTCATGCGCGAGTCCGGGCGGGCGAAGTAGATGTACTCGAACACGCAGAACGCGCGCCGCTGCCCGCCGAGCACCATGCGGCTCTGCAGGCCGTCCTCACCGAGGGTGACGAGCTCGCCGGGCTCGACGTCGCGCAGGTAGCGGGCGCCGATGATGTCGAACGCGCAGGACTCGCTGGCCACGCAGTAGTGGGTCGCGCCGGGCGCGCCGTCCTCGCCGCCCGCGTCTTCGGCGGGCTCGCCTGCCTGCCCGTCGCCGCCGTCGGCTCCCGCGTGGGGGAGCACGCCGATGGCCAGCGGGCGCAGCCCGTGCGGGTCGCGGAAGGCGACCACCCGGTCCTTGGTCATGGCCACGATGGAGAAGGCGCCGCGCAGGCGCGGGAGCACGTCGGCGATGGCATCCTCGACGCTCTCGGCGGGGTGGGTGGCGATCATGGCGGCGATGATCTCCGAGTCGGACGTCGAGCTGAAGCGGACGCCGGCGTCGAGGAGCTCCTCCTGCAGCTCGAGCGCGTTGATGAGGTTGCCGTTGTGTGCGAGCGCGACCTCCCGCCGGGAGCCATCAGTCCCGGCGGAGCGCTGCACGGGCTGGGAGTTCTCCCAGGCGTTGGAGCCGGTGGTGGAGTAGCGCACGTGGCCGATGGCCAGCTCGCCGGCGAGCGTGCGCAGGTCGTTCTCGCTGAACACCTGGTTGACCAGGCCGAGCTCGCGCCGCGTGATGATGTGCTTGCCCCGGTCGGCCGCGGCGATCCCGGCGGACTCCTGGCCGCGGTGCTGGAGGGCGTACAGGGCGAAGTAGGAGAGCCTGGACACCTCGTGACCCGGGGCGTACAGTCCGAACACTCCGCACTCGTCGCGCGGTCCGTCGCGTCTCACCAGCACAAGCTAGCAGGGGTCAGGAGAACCACTCCGCGAGCGCGGCGTGTGCGCCGGCGAGCTCGTCGAGCGTGAGCGTGAGCATCGTGCCGGCGCCCGCCCCGGCCTCGACGATGGTGAGGGAGTCGTCGCCGACCCTCCCGATCGTGACCACCGCAACGGCCTCACCGGCGTGGCGGGCGAGCGCGAGCAGGGCATCGGCATCGCCGCTCACGACGAACCCGCCCGGTCCCTCGCCGAACAGCGCGGCGACGGGGAAGCTCGACTTCCACAGCTCGGCGGTGAGCTCGACCTGCGCACCGATGCCTCCTGCCAGGCAGCACTCGGCCAGAGCCACGGCGAGCCCCCCCTCGGCGACGTCGTGGGCGCTCGCCACGAGGCCCTCGCGCACGCCATGGCGCACCGCTGCGTGGGCGGCGGCGACGACGTGCACGTCGATCTCGGGGAGCGCGTCGGGCAGCGGCCGGCCCAGCAGCTTGTGGAGCTCGCCGGCGTCGAGCGCCGGCGCGAAGGGCCCCACGAGCGCGACGTGGTGGCCGTCGCGCAGAAAGCCGAGCCGCCCCGCCATGCGGGCGTCGGGCAGGCGCCCGACCATGCCGATCACTGGGGTCGGGTAGATGGGGCCGGTGGCGCCCTCGTTGTAGAGCGAGACGTTGCCGCCGACGATGGGCGCCGCGAGCGCGGTGCATGCCTCGCCGAGCCCCCGCACGGACTCGGTGAGCTGCCAGGCGATGTGCGCCTTCTCGGGGTTGCCGAAGTTGAGGTTGTTGGTGGTGCCGAGCGGGTGGGCGCCGACGCAGGCGAGGTTGGCGGCGCACTCGAGCACCGCCTCGATCGTCCCCCGATAGGGGTCGGCGGCGACGCGGCGGCCGTTGCAGTCGATGCTGACCGCCAGGGCGGAGCCGTCCGGGAGCGCGAGCACGGCGGCGTCCGCCTGCTCGGGGCGGCGCACGGTGCGCGACTGGACGATCGAGTCGTAGCGCTCGAACAGCGGCCTGCGCGATGAGATGTTTGAAGAAGAGAGGATGGCGAGGAGGATGTCCCGGGGCGCTGATTCGAGGGTGATGGCGGCCGTGGGCACCGGCGGCGCGTAGACGCGCTGGCTCGGCTTGCGCGGCTGCAGGTCGTACAGCGGGCAGTCGTCCACAAGCGCGCTGACGGGCATGTCGCCGACGAGCTCGCCGTCGGCGAACACGCGCATGCGGGCGCTGTCCCCCTCCGGGGACGATGCGGTGACCGTGCCGATGGCCGCCCCGCCCACCTCCCACTTGGCGCACACCGCGATGACGGCGTTGACGTCGGCGGGCTCGACCACGCACAGCATCCGCTCCTGGGACTCGGACACCATGATCTCGAAGGGCTCCATGCCGGGCTCGCGCAAGGGCACGCCGGCGACGTCGAGGTCGATGCCGACACCGCCCTTGGAGGCCATCTCGCAGGCCGAGGACGTGAGCCCGGCGGCGCCGAGGTCCTGGAGCGAGACGAGCAGCCCGCGCTCGAGCAGCTCGAGCGAGCACTCCATCAGCTTCTTCTCCTCGAAGGGGTCGCCCACCTGGACGGTGGGGCGCTTGTCGGGGCCGCCGTCCTCGCCGTGGCCGAGCTCCGCGGAGGCGAGCACGGAGGCGCCGCCGATGCCGTCGCGCCCGGTCGAGGCGCCGAACAGCACGAGCAGGTTGCCGGGCCCGGCGGCGGCGCTGCGCACGAGCCGCTCGCGCGGGGCGAGGCCGAGCGCCATGGCGTTCACGAGGCAGTTGTGCTCGTAGGGCGCCTCGAAGTACACCTCGCCGCCGACGGTGGGCACGCCGATGGAGTTGCCGTAGTGGCCGATGCCGGACACGGCGCCGTCGAGCAGGTAACGCGCCCGGGCGTCCCGGTCCACGCCCACCTCGCCGAAGCGCAGCGAGTCGAGCACGGCGATGGGGCGGGCGCCGATGGCGAAGATGTCGCGCAGGATGCCGCCGACGCCGGTGGCGGCCCCCTGGAAGGGCTCGACGGCGGAGGGGTGGTTGTGGGACTCGACCTTGAACGCGCACACGAGCCCGCCGCCGACGTCCACGGCGCCGGCGTTCTCGCCGGGACCCATGACCACGTGCTCGCCCTCCGTGGGGAGCGTGCGGAGCAGCTTCTTGGAGTGCTTGTAGGCACAGTGCTCGGACCACAGCAGCGAGTACATGGCGAGCTCCACCTGGTTGGGTGCGCGGCCCTGCTTCTCGCACACCAGCTCGTACTCCTCGCGCGTCAGCCCGAGCGCGAGCGCGTCCTCCACGGTGGGGGTTGGAGTGTGCGTGTGTGACAGCAAGTCCACGGCCATCGTTACACGCCCGCCGCGCCCGCGCCCGCCACGCCCACCACGCCGGCTACGCCCGCGCCCGCCACGTCCGCCCCCGCCACGCCCGCACCCGAGCTCGCACGCGCGCCCGAGCTCACGCGAGCGCCCCCTCGACGGCCAGGCGCATCGACTCGAAGATCTTCAGGCCGTCGCTCGAGCCGCCGAGGAGCTCGTCCACGGCGTGCTCGGGGTGGGGCATCAGGCCGAAGACGTTGCCCTCGGCGTTGCGCACGCCGGCGATGTCCCGCAGGGAGCCGTTGAAGTTCTCGCCGGGGGCGTAGCGCAGTAGCACCTGGCCGGCGTCCTCGATCGCGGCGAGCGTGTCCTCGCCGGCGTGGTAGCGCCCCCAGGAGTGCTTGGCGGGGATGCTCAGGCGATCCGTTGCCGGTCCGCCTGCGCCCCCACCGCAAGCTCGCGTGAAGGCGGTGTCGGCGTGCACGACCTCGAGGTGCACCTGGCGGGAGGTGAAGCGCAGGTTGGCGTTGGGCAGCAGCGCCCCCGGCAGCAGGCGCGCCTCGCACAGCACCTGGAAGCCGTTGCAGATCCCCAGCACGAGCCCGCCCTCGTGAGCGAACTCGATGACCGCCTCCATGGCCGGCGAGAAGCGGGCGATGGCGCCCGCCCGCAGGTAGTCGCCGTAGGAGAACCCGCCGGGCACGACGATCGCGTCGGCGCCCCCCAGGTCGCTGTCGGCGTGCCAGATCAGCTCGGCGTCGCCGACGCGCCTGGCCGCTGCGAGCGCGTCGAGATCGTCGCAGGAGCCAGGGAAGCGAAGTACGCCAAACCTCATCTGGCCACCCCTGGCGTCATCGCTCGAGCAGCTCGACCTCGTAGTCCTCGACGAGCGGGTTGGCGAGCAGCTTCTCGCACATCGACTCGATCTGGCTGTCCTCCTCGACGTCCAGCTCGATCAGCCGCCCGACGTGCACGTTCTCGACGCCCGTGAAGCCGAGGGCGGGCAGCGCGCGCTCCACGGCCTGGCCCTGCGGGTCGAGAATGCCCGCCTTGGGGCGGATCAGCACGCGCGCCCTCACTCGCCTCCGTCAGCGCCCGTGCGCTCCAGCCATGCGCCGAAGGGCTCACCGGCGATGCGTTCGTAGGCCTCGACGTAGCGCGCACGGGTGCCCGCCACCACGTCCTCGGGTATGGCCGGCGCCGGCGGCTTCTTGTCCCAGCCGCTGTCCGCGGCCCAGTCGCGCACGTACTGCTTGTCGAAGCTCGGCTGGCCACGGCCGACCTCGTAGCCGTCGGCCGGCCAGTAGCGCGAGGAGTCGGGTGTGAGCACCTCGTCGCCGAGGACCAGCTCGCCGTCGTCGTCCAAGCCGAACTCGAACTTGGTGTCGGCGAGGAGCACCCCGCACGAGCGGGCGTGCTCGGCGGCGAACGAGTACAGCCCGATCGAGGCGTCCCGCACGCGCTCCATCAGCGCGCGGTCGCCGACGAGCTCGACCGCGCCCGCGAAGTCGATCGCCTCGTCGTGGCCGACGTCGGCCTTGGTGCTGGGCGTGAAGATCGGCTCGGGCAGGCGCTCTGACTCGCGCAGACCCGCGGGCAGCGCGATCCCGGACACCGACCCGCTGGCCTGGTAGTCCTTCCAGCCGGACCCGGTGATGTAGCCGCGGACGACGCACTCGACGGGCAGCATGCTCAGCTTGCGCACCACCAGCGCGCGCCCCCGCACTTCCTCGGGCACCCAGTTGACGGTCGAGATCAGGTGGTTGGCGACGATCTCAGCGGTCCGTTCGAACCAGAACACGGACAGGCCGGTGAGCACCTTGCCCTTGTCGGGGATGGGCGTGGGGTGGACGGCGTCGTAGGTGGAGATGCGGTCGCTGGCGACCATCAACAGCGCGCGGGCGTCTCCCTCGACGTCTTCGAGGTCGTACATCTCGCGCACCTTCCCGCTGGCGATGAGGGGCAGATCGGCGAGCGTGCTCACGCGGCGCGATGCTACCAGCGCCCGGCGATCGGATCGCGTGCGGGCGCCGTCAGAGCACGAGCGCGTCGAGCAGCCCCGGGACGTCCCTAGCCGATGTCCTCCAGGCGAGCGATGATCTCGCCGGCGTGACGGGTGTAGTGGGCGTAGTCGAAGATCGCGTCGAGGTCGAGGCCTGCCGCACGTTCGTCGGCGGCCAGCAGCTCGCGCAGCGGCACACCGTCGTCCCAGGCGCGCTGCGCCAGCTCCTGCACCACGTGGTAGGCCTCGTCGCGCGAGGAGCCCGCCTCGACGAGCGCGAGCAGCACGCGCTGGGAGTACAGGGCGCCGTGCGTGAGCTCGAGGTTGGCGCGCATCCGCCCGGCGTCCACGGTCATGTCCCGCGCGAGCGCGATCGCCCGGTGCTGGAGGTAGTCGATCAGGATGGTCGAGTCGGGCAGGATCACGCGCTCGACCGACGAGTGGGAGATGTCGCGCTCGTGCCACAGCGCCACGTTCTCGAGCGCCGCCTGGGCGTTGCCCCGCAGTACGCGAGCGAGGCCGGCGATCTGCTCGCTCTTGATCGGGTTGCGCTTGTGGGGCATCGACGAGGAGCCCTTCTGGCCGGCGCGGAAGGGCTCCTGGACCTCGCGCACCTCGGTGCGCTGGAGGTGGCGGATCTCGGTGGCGAAGCGCTCCAGCCCGGCGCCCGCGAGGGCGATCGCCGAGAGCAGCTCGGCGTGGCGGTCGCGGGGGACGACCTGCGTAGAGACCTGCTCGCGGGCGAGGCCGAGACGCTCCAGCACACGCGCCTCGAACTCGGGGCTGGTGGCCGCATAGGTGCCCACCGCGCCCGACAGCGCCCCCACCGCCACCTGCGCGAACGCGCGCTCCAGGCGCTGGGCGTTGCGGTGGGCCTCGAAGGCGAAGCCCGCGAGCTTGATCCCGAGCGTGGTCGGCTCGGCGTGCACCCCATGGGTGCGCCCCACGCACAGCGTGTCCGCATGCTCCCTCGCGCGGGCGGCGAGCGTGGCGGTGAGCTGGCGGGCGCCGTCGAGGATCACCTCGCCGGCGGCGCGCAGTTGCAGCGCGAGCGCCGTGTCCAGCACGTCGGAGGAGGTCAGGCCGAAGTGGATCCAGCGCCCCGCCTCGCCGACGGACGCGGCGAGCACGTCCACGAACGCCGCCATGTCGTGCTCGGTGACGAGCTCGCGCTCGTTCACCTCGGAGACGGTGAAGGCTGCGCCACGGATCGCCTGCAGCTCGGCGTCGCTCGGACCATCGGCTCCCAGCAGGCCGGGCAGCTCCTCGCAGGCGGCGAGCTCTACCTCCCGCCAGGCCTCCATGCGCGCCTGGTCGGTCCATAGATCGCCGAGCTCGGGGCGGGTGTAGCGGGCGATCACGCGCTGAGGATCTGCGCGGCGAGGATGGCCGCGTTGCGCGGGTTGTCCAGTCCGACGCACGCCACCGGCACGCCGGGGGGCATCTGCACGATCGACAGGATCGCGTCCAGCCCGCCGGCGGCGGTCAGCCGGCCGGACAGCGGCACGCCGATCACCGGCAGGTCGGTGTGGGCGGCGATCGCACCGGGGAGCGCGGCGGATATGCCGGCCCCGGCGATGATCGCCCGCAGCCCGCGCATACGAGCGTTCTTGGCGTATTCGGCCACGAGGTCCGGCTCGCGGTGGGCGGACATCACGCGGATCTCGTGCAGGATCCCCCGCTCTTCGAGCTCGCGCGCGGCCTTCTCCATCGTCTCCATGTCGCTCTTGGAGCCCATCACGATGCCCACCCGGGGTGCATCCACGTCGATGTCGTCGAGTTGCGTCTGCACTTCGGACTCCTGCATCGGCTCGGGTACCAGCGAGATGCCCGGCGAGCTGCCGGGCCTGCGCTCATGCCCCTCCGGGCTGTTCTGCTCCATGCCTACCCCCGTATATGTTGCGCGACGATGGCGCCCATCGTTACAAAGAGGCGATGAAGTCGTCGATCGGGATGGCGGTGAGCGTCTCGTAGCGGGCCGTGCCGCGGGAGCCGAGCTCGAGCGACACGCGCGCCATCGTGCCCTCGTCGGGCGCCTCGACGACGGAGATGAAGTTGACATGGCCGAGTGTCGCCCACTGCGCCTTGACGGTCGCGCCGAGCTGTTCGACCTCCTTGTTGACCTCCAGGATCCGCTGCGGGTTGTTCTTGACCGTCTGCACGCCTTCGGGCGTGAGCGTCGTGAGCAGGACGTACGTGGGCATGCTTGGTGGCTCCTCGCGTGGTGTCGGGCGATCGCGCGCGGTCGAGTGCGCACACGTGGCGTTCTAGCGGATCGGCGGATGGGACGCCAGCCCGCCTGCAGGCGCCGTATCGCCCGGCTCGCGGGCGCCGTCCGCTCGCGCCTGGCTGCGTGCGGCCAGCCGATCCGAACATCCGTCCATTTCACGCCTTCCGGATTACGGGCCGCCCTAGCCTGGATTCGGTGTGAGACCTCGGCGCAGAGTCCTGAGCTACGCGAACGTCGCGGCGACGCTGGCGCTCGTGCTCTCGTTCAGCGGCGGCGCGCTGGCGGCCACCCGCTACCTGATCAACTCGAGCTCGCAGATCAACCCGAAGGTGCTCAAGCAGCTTCGCGGGGCGAGAGGCCCCGAAGGCGTGGCCGGGCCGGCGGGCAACGAAGGCAAGCTTGGCAAGGAAGGCCTCCCGGGTCTGGAAGGGAAAGCCGGCGCGGAAGGCAAGGTGGGAGCGGAAGGCAGGCGCGGCGTGGAAGGCAAGACCGGGCAGGAAGGGAAACGCGGGCGCGAAGGACCCGAAGGCAAAGAAGGGCCGCCCGGCCAGGAAGGCGGCTCAGGCGGTGAACCGGCGGGGCTCAAGCGCTGGCGCAAGACGATCAAAACGGCCGGCGCCAGCGAGGCCGAGGCCGCGACCGTGGTGCTCGCGGAAGCGCCCCCGTTGACCATCAGCGGCCACTGCTACGAAGAACACGGTGCGACGATCGCCCAGACCTACATCGCCTCCACCCAGACGGAATCGTTTCTGCGGATCGCCAAGGAAGCCAAGACGCTGACCTTCGCCAGCGAACGACCACTCACGGAGGAGGCCGCCGAAGGGATCACCGTCGACAACGAAGCCGTCCTCGCGGGCGGTCCTGAAGGGATCTTCTCGGCGACCGCGCACGACGGCTCGGTGGCGCTCGACGGGACCGCCGATCAGGGCGTGTGGCTGCAGGGCGAAATCGGGCCGGCGTGCTCGTTCTCGGGCTACGCGATCGTCGACTGACTGCCACCAGCGCCCGCACCGACGGCCCGTCGGTCTGTAGCGGATTAGGGGACTGCGCTCAACTGATAGAGCTCGTCTGGATGGCGGCGAGGCTGGGTTCCTCGACGCCTATCTTTTCGACCGAGCCGATATTGAAGAAGTAGTCGCAGACGATCGAGATCGTGCTGGAGCCCGAGGTTTTCAGCACGCCCAAGAGCGTCAGGGGTGTGACCGCAAAGTGTTCTTTGGATCCATATTCCGCCAGTGTGTTCGTGGGGTGGTCCTGCGGTGTGCCGCTGACCGCTCGCGGTTGACGTCGTCGTACCGACGCTAACAGCGCAGCCGGTCGGCACGATCGCCATCGGGGACACACGCACGCGTCTCAGCCGGCAACCTCGCTCGCAGTTGCGTCAGACCGCGACCGACGCGCCGGCGCCGACCTTCTCCAGCGCCAGCTCCCCGCCCTGCGCGTCCACCTCGACCTCGTCCCCCGAGCGGATCTTCCCTTCGAGCAGCGCCAGCGCGAGGCGATCGGTGAGCTGCTTCTGGATCACGCGGCGCAGCGGGCGCGCGCCGTAGCTGGGGTCGTAGCCGAGGTTGCCGAGCAGCGTGCGGGCGTCGTCGGTGAGCGTCACCTGCACCCCGCGCTCGGCCACCCGCTCGATCACGCGGGCCACCTGCAGGTTGACGATCTCGGAGATCTGCTCGCGAGTGAGGGAGTCGAAGCGGACGATGTCGTCGAGGCGGTTGATGAACTCCGGCTTGAAGTGGTCGAGTAGCGCCGTGCGCGTCTCCGATTCGCTCGCCCCGGCGGGGACGGGGATGTTCGAGGTCATGATCAACACCGTGTTCTTGAAGTCCACTGTCCGGCCCTGGCCGTCGGTGAGACGGCCGTCGTCCATCACCTGGAGCAGCGTGTTGAACACGTCCGGGTGGGCCTTCTCGATCTCGTCCAGCAGCACCACCGAGTACGGATGGCGGCGCACCGCCTCGGTCAGCTGGCCGCCCTCTTCGTAGCCCACGTAGCCGGGCGGCGCGCCCACCAGGCGCGAGACGGAGTGCTTCTCCATGTACTCGGACATGTCGATCCGGATCATCGCGTCCTGCGAGTCGAACATGAACTCGGCGAGCGCCCGCGCGAGCTCGGTCTTTCCCACGCCCGTGGGGCCCAGGAACAGGAACGAGCCGATCGGCCGGTCGGGGTCCTGGAGGCCCGCGCGCGAGCGGCGCAGGGCGGTGGCCACCGCCTCGATCGCCTCGTCCTGGCCGACCACCCGCTCGTGCAGGCGCTCCTCCATGTGGATCAGCTTCTCCGTCTCCCCCTCGAGCAGGCGGCTCACGGGGATGCCCGTCCAGCGGGCCACCACCTCGGCCACGTCGTCCGCGTCCACCTCCTCCTTCAGGAACACCGGCTGGGAGGCGCCCGGCACGATGCGCTGATGTGCGCGCGGCTGGCCGTCGTCGGCGGCGCCGTCCTCGGTGTCAGGCTCGGCGGGGGCCTCGCCATCAAGCGGGTGGGCGGGCTCGTCATTCCCGCCCTCCAGGGCGGCCAACTCTTTTTCTATAGACGGGATCTCGCCATAGCGGAGCTCCGCCGCGCGCTGCAGATCCGCTTCGCGCTCGGCCCGCTCGGCCTCCGTGCGCGCCTCCTCGAGGCGGGCCTTCAGGTCGCGCACGCCCTGGATCGCCTGCTTCTCCGCCTGCCACTGGGCCTTCATGGCCGCCGAGCGCTCCTGCAGGTCGGCCAGCTCGCGCTCGATCGCCTCGCGCCGCTGGGCGGAGGCCTCGTCAGTCTCCTTGCGCAGGGAGGTGAGCTCGATCTCCAGTTGCATCACGCGGCGGTCCACCTCGTCGATCTCCGTGGGCAGCGAGTCGATCTCGATGCGCAGGCGGGAGGCCGACTCGTCGATCAGGTCGATCGCCTTGTCCGGCAGGAAGCGGTCGGCGATGTACCGGTCGGACAGGGTGGCCGCGGCGATCAGGGCGCTGTCCTGGATGCGCACGCCGTGGTGGACCTCGTAGCGCTCCTTCAGCCCGCGGAGGATGGCGATCGTGTCCTGCACGGACGGCTCGCCCACCATCACCGGCTGGAAGCGACGCTCGAGCGCGGCGTCCTTCTCGATGTACTTGCGGTACTCGTCGAGGGTGGTGGCGCCCACGCACCGCAGTTCGCCGCGGGCGAGCATCGGCTTGAGCAGGTTGGCGGCGTCCACCGCGCCTTCCGCTGCGCCCGCGCCCACGATCGTGTGCAGCTCGTCGAGGAACAGGATCACGCTGCCCTGCGCCTCGGAAACCTCATTGAGCACCGCCTTCAGGCGCTCCTCGAACTCCCCGCGGTACTTGGCGCCGGCGACCAGGCCGCCGATGTCCAGCGCGATCACCCGCCGTTCGCGCAGCGAGTCGGGGATGTCGCCCGAGACGATCCGCTGGGCAAGGCCCTCCACGATCGCCGTCTTGCCCACGCCCGGCTCGCCGATCAGCACGGGGTTGTTCTTGGTGCGCCGCGAGAGCACCTGGATCACGCGGCGGATCTCCTCGTCCCGGCCGATCACCGGGTCGAGCTTGCCCTGCTCCGCGGCCTGTGTCAGATCGGTGCCGAAGCGCTCCAGCGCCTCGAGCTTCTCCTCGGGGGACTGGTCGGTGACGCGGTGCGAGCCGCGCACCTCCTCCAGCGCCTGGAGCAGCCGCTCGCGGGTGACGCCCACGCGGCGGAGCTCGTCCGCCGCGCGGCCGCGCTCAGCCGTGAGGGCCAGCAGCAGGTGCTCGGTGGACACGTACTGGTCGGAGAGCCTGCGCGCCTCGCTCTCCGCGGTGCGGAGCACCGCCAGCAGCTCGGAGCCGGGTTGAGCGACCGCGTCCGCGGGGGAGGCGTCGCCCGCCACGGGCAGCTCGCCGAGCGCCTGCTCGACGCCCGCCCGCAGGCCGTCCACCTGGATGCCCAGCTTTGCGAGCACCGGCAGCACCACGCCGCCCGGGGCATCCGCGCTGGCGGCCGCTCCCGGCGCGCCGGGTGCGCGCTGGGGTTCCGCGAGCAGCGCGGACAGCAGGTGCAGCGGCGTGACCTGCGGGTTGCGCCGCTCCTGCGCCAGCCGGCCGGCCGTCGCGATCGCCTCCTGGGACTTGATGGTGAAACGATCCGCCTGCATGAGCTCAGGTCCTCTTCGGAGCGGGTTTCTTCGGAGCGGGTTTGAACGGCGAACGGGCGTCGGCGGCGCGCACGAGCTCGAGGCCGCCGCGATAGGGGATGGCGAGCTCGGCGCGGAAGGAGCGGCGCACCTCCTCGAGCTCCTGCGCCAGGCGCACCTGCGCCTGCAGCGCTTCCAGCTCGATCGCCTCGATGCGCGCGTGCATGCTGTCGATCTCCTCCTCCAGGTCCAGCACCCGCTCCACGCCCGCCAGGTTGAGGCCGAGCTCCGCGGTCATCTCCTGGATCCGCCGCAGCTTCTCGACGTCCTCCTGCGAGTACAGGCGCGTGCCCTTGGGGGAGCGCTGTGGCTCGATCAGCCCGCGCGTCTCGTACATACGCAGCGTCTGCGGATGCATGTTCGCGAGCTGGGCGGCCACCGAGATCATGAACACGCCCCGGTCGCTCGCCACGTGGACGCTCCGCACCCTACGAGCCATCGCCGCCTGCCTTGGTCGCGTGCGCGCCTTGACGGTGCTCTTCATCCACGGGCGCGGCACTGTCCCCGCCGGCGGAGCCGTTCTCGAACAGCCCCGCCCGCGGGTTGCCGTCGAGCGTCTTCGAGAGCTGCTCCACGGCACTCTCCTGGTCCTTGCTCAGGTGCTGTGGCACGTCGATCACGAAGCGATAGTGGATATCGCCGCGGGCGGGCGGGGATCCCGTCCCCGAGCCCAGCTTCGGCGGCCCCTCGCCGCGCAGGCGCTGGACCGTGCCGTGGGCCGTGCCTGGCCGCACGCGCAGCGTCTTGGTGCCATTGAGCGTCGGCACCTGGACCTCCGCGCCGCGCAGCGCCTCGGGGATGCTCAGCGGCACCTCCACCTCGAGGTTGTCACCCTTGCGCGTGAACAGCGGCGAGGGGGAGACGTGGGTGATCAGGTACAGGTCGCCGGGAGGCCCGCCGTTGCGGCCGGGCTCGCCCTTGCCCGCCAGGCGGACACGGCTGCCATCGCGCACGCCGGCGGGGATGTTCACGCGCATGCGCTTGACCGTACGCACGGCCCCGGCGCCCTGGCAGGTGGGGCAGGGATCCTCGATGATCGTGCCCGCGCCCCCGCACTGCGAGCACGGCCGGGAGATCGAGAACATGCCCTGACCCTGGGGCTCGATGCCACGCCCCTCGCAGCGCGGGCACACGGTCGGCGTGGTGCCGGGCTTGGCGCCCGTCCCACGGCAGGTCGGACAGGTGGTGCGCATCGGAACCTGCAGGGGCACCTGGGCGCCGGAGACCGCCTGGTCGAAGGAGATCGACACCTGCGCCTCCAGGTCCGCGCCCCGCTCCGCGCGTGGCTGGGTGCGCACGCGCCGCCCGCTGGTGGAGCCGCCGAACAGGTTGGACAGGATGTCCCCCATGGAGGCCCCGTCGAAGTCGAAGTTGCCGAAGCCGCCGAAGCCGCCTCCCGGCCCGGCGCCCGTGGCGAACGGCCCGGAGCCGCTGTCGTACTGGGCGCGCTTCTCCGGATCCCCCAGCACGTCATGCGCCTGGGAGATCTCCTTGAAGCGGGCCTCCGACTGCTTGTCGTCGGGATTGCGGTCTGGGTGATACTGGCGCGCGAGTTTGCGGTAGGCCTTCTTGATGTCCTCCGCGGTCGCTTTCTTGTCGACGCCCAGCGTCTTGTAGTAATCGGGTCTGGTTGCCATCCGCGCCCTCCCTACGCCGCCACGACCACGCGGGCCGGGCGGATGACGCTGTCGCGCAGCCGATAGCCGGCCTGGTACACCTCCACGACGGTGCCGCTCGGCTTGCCGCCGGCGCCCTGCTCGGCCGTGGCGACCGCCTCGTGCACCGCGGGGTCGAACACCTCGCCCGCGGGCGAGAACGACTCGATCCCCACACGCGCGAGCGCCGCGCCCAGTTCCGAGCGCACGAGCCGCACCCCTTGCAGCAGCGGATCGTCATCGGCCGCCGCCTCGAGCGCCCGGTCGAGATTGTCGAGCGCCGGCAACAGCTCCTTGGCGAGCGCCACCGCCCCCCGCTCCTGCGCCGCCGCCGCCTCCTTGGCCACCCGCTTGCGGTAGTTCTCGAAGTCGGCCTGCGTACGCTGCGCCAAGGCAAGGTACTCGTCGCGCTGCCTGGCGGTCTTCAAAAGCTCATCGAGATCGCCCTCCACGTCTCTCGCCTCGTCGTCCGTCTGCTGACCGTTGGCGATGGTGGTGGGGCCGTGCGCATCTCCCCCGGCTCCACGAGCACCCGGGCGAGCCGCCCCCGCCCCGTCCGCTCCAGGCGTGCCGGGCGAAGACGGAGCTCCGGTGCTCGCCTGCGCCGCCGAGCCGCCGGGCGTGGGGTCGCCCTGAGCGGGACGGGGGGCGGCAGTGCCTTCGGCAGGAGCGGAAGCTCCTGACGAAGGCGCGGACGACCCATCAGCCCGCAACAAATCACCGGCCCCACGCCCGGCCGAATCGGAAGAGAACTGCACCTTGATCTCCGTCATCGGGCGCCTAAGCCTTCGGCTCTTCGACGACCTCGGCATCGACCACGTCTTCCTCCTCCGAGGAAGACGCATCGCCGTCGGATGAGGCGCCGTTGCCGGAGGCCGCGGCCTGCTCCTGGGCGCGTTGGTACATGGCCTCGGAGACCGCGTGGAAGGCGGTCTGGAGCGCCTCGGCCTTGGCGTTGATGGTGGCGGGGTCCTCGGACTCGAGCACCTCCCTGACCTCCTTGATGGCCTCTTCGATGCGCGACTTGGAGTCGGCGTCGACCTGGTCACCGAGGTCGGTGAGCTGGCGCTCGGCCTGATAGGCGGCGTTCTCGCCGTTGTTGCGGGCCTCGGCGAGCTCCCGTGCCCGGCGGTCCTCCTCGGCGTGGGACTCGGCGTCGGAGACCATGTTCTTGATTTCCTCGTCCGAGAGCCCGGAGCCGGCCTTGATCTCGATCTTCTGCTCCTTGCCGGTGCCGAGGTCCTTGGCGGACACGTTGAGGATGCCGTTGGCGTCGATGTCGAAAGCGACCTCGATCTGCGGGATGCCTCGCGGCGCGGGCGGGATGCCGGTGAGCTGGAACTTGCCGAGCGACTTGTTGTACTGGGCCATCTCCCGCTCGCCCTGGAGCACGTGGATCTCCACCGACGGCTGGTTGTCCTCGGCCGTCGAGAAGACCTCGCCCTTGCGGGTCGGGATGGTGGTGTTGCGCTCGATCAGCTTGGTCATGACGCCGCCCTTGGTCTCGATGCCGAGGGTCAGCGGGGTGACGTCGAGCAGCAGCACGTCCTTGACATCGCCCGCAAGCACGCCCGCCTGGATGGCGGCGCCCACGGCGACCACCTCGTCGGGGTTGACGCCGCGGTGGGGCTCCTTGCCGGTCAGCTCCTTGACCTTCTCCTGGACGGCGGGCATGCGGGTCATGCCGCCGACGAGCACCACGTGCTCGATCTCCTTGACGCCCTTGCCTTTGGCGTCGTCTAGCGCCTGACGCACGGGGGCGACGACGCGGTCGAGCAGGTCGGACGTCAATTCGGAGAGCTTGGCGCGGGTGAGGCGCGTGTCGAGGTGCTTGGGCCCGGAGGAGTCGGCGGTGATGAACGGCAGGTTGATCTGCGTCTCCTGGGTGGTGGACAGCTCGATCTTGGCCTTCTCGGACGCCTCGTACAGGCGCTGGAGTGCCATCGGGTCGGCTGACAGGTCGATGCCCTGTGACTTCTTGAACTCGGACACCAGCCAGTTGACGATGGCCTTGTCGAAGTTGTCGCCGCCGAGGTGGTTGTCGCCGGCGGTGGACTTGACCTCGAACACGCCGTCGCCGATCTCCAGCACTGACACGTCGAAGGTGCCGCCGCCGAGGTCGAACACGAGGATCGTCTGGTCTGACTCCTTGTCGAGGCCGTAGGCGAGCGACGCGGCGGTGGGCTCGTTGATGATGCGCTTGACGTCCAGCCCGGCGATCTTGCCGGCGTCCTTGGTGGCCTGACGCTGGTCGTCGTTGAAGTAGGCGGGGACGGTGATGACCGCCGAGTCCACGCTCTCGCCCAAATAGGCTTCGGCGTCGGACTTGAGCTTCTGCAGGATCATCGCGGAGATCTCCGGCGGGGAGTGCTGCTCGCCGCCGGCTTCCACGCGGGCGTCGCCGTTGGGACCGGAGACGACCTTGTAGGGGACGATCGACTCCTCCTCCTTGACTTCGGCCTCCTTGCGGCCCATGAAGCGCTTGATGGAGAAGACGGTGTTCTGCGGGTTGGTGACCGCCTGACGCTTGGCGACGGTGCCGACGAGCCGCTCACCGGACGCGGTGAAGGCGACCACCGAAGGGGTCGTGCGACCGCCCTCGGCGTTCTCGATGACGGTCGGCTCGCCGCCCTCGAGCACCGCCATGCACGAGTTGGTCGTGCCGAGGTCGATGCCTATGGTCTTGGCCATTGGATGAATGCTCCTTCTGGAAAGCTTTATAAATCTAAGTGAGAGTATGTCAGATTTCCTGCCAGGCGTCAAGGCGTCCCCCGTCCCGGCCACGGCGCCACCGGGCGACGGGCGACGCGCGTTGGCGCGCGCACGGCGACCGTGCCGCGGCCGGGCCCACCCGTATCCGCGCCGGCCCACCGCCCGCGGCCCCACGGCTGGCGCGGCTTAACGCTGCGGATGGCGCTACCTTCAGGACATGAACCTTGTTCCTGGGGTTCCGGCGAAGCCGCGCCTGCGGGGCGTCCTGCACGAGTACGCGTTCTTCGTATCGCTCGCATGCGGGGCGGCCCTGTTGATGGCCGCGTCCGACGGCCGCGCCCGTGTGGCGGCGGCGATCTACGCGGGAGCGGTATCGGCGCTGCTGGGCACGAGCGCGCTGTACCACCGCGTCACCTGGCGGCCGTCGGCCCGGCGCTGGATGAGGCGGCTGGACCACTCGATGATCTTCGTGTTGATCGCCGGCACGTACACGCCGGTGGCGCTGCTGGCGTTGAAGGGCGGCCTGGCGAGCACGATCCTGATCGTGATGTGGGCGGGGGCGCTCGGCGGCGTGGTGTTCAAGCTGCTGTGGATCGACGCGCCCAAGTGGTTGTTCGCCGCGGTGTACGTGGCGCTCGGGCTCGTGACGGCCGCGATCTTCGGCGAGCTGCCCGCGGCGATCGGCTGGCTGGGGGTGGCCGGGCTGGCGACCGGCGGGCTGCTGTACCTGATCGGGGCGGTGGTGTACGCGAGCGGGCGGCCCAACCCCTGGCCGCGGGTGTTCGGCTACCACGAGGTGTTCCACGCGCTGGTGCTCGCCGCCGCGGCGCTGCAGTACGCCGTTATCGCCTTCGCCGTCCTGCCGCGGGGCTAGGAAGCCGCTGGCCGGCGCCATGCTGCGTCCTCACTCGCTCGCGTGCAAAGCACGCCACGCTCGCTGCGTCCTTGCCTGGCTTGGTCAGCGACTCCCTAGTGCTCAGCGCCTGCGGCGCGAGTGATGTCGTACAGCAGCATCGGCTCCTCATAGGCCATGCGCGGGCCGACCAACCGCATGCCGGCCTTCTCCAGCACGCGGACCGAGGCCGCGTTCTCTGCCTTGACCGTCGCCACCACGCGCTCCATGCCCAGCGGGCCGAAGGCGGCGCGCAGGCTCGCCATGGCCGCCTCCGTTGCCAGGCCGTGGCCCCAGACCGCCGGCAGGAGCTCGTATCCGAGCTCGACGTCCGGCCCTTCCAGCTCCAGCGGCTGCAGGCCGCAGTCGCCGATCAAGCGACCGCTCGAGCGATCCTCGACGGCCCACAGCGACCAGCCGTGGCTGGCCTGGTGGGCGATGTGAAGATGGAGCTCCTCCTCGACGTCCTCGCGCGTGTGCTCGCCGATCCACACCGACACCAGCGGATCCATCCACAGGGCCGCGAGCGCGTGGAGGTCGCCCGCGGTGAGGGCCCGTAGGCGCAGACGCCTGGTCAGGAGCGGCAGCATGTAAATCCTCGCAATGACATCACGGCGCGGTGGCGAACAACCGGCGACTCGGGCACATTCGCGCGAGCGCGCATTGGCCGCAGGCGGGCGAGCGCGCGTGGCACGTGCGCCGGCCGTGGCGCAGCAGGTTCACGTGCAGCTCGAGCTCCTGGCCGGGCGGGGTGAGGGCGAGCATCTGGTCGTGAAGCTCCTCGAACGGCGCGCCCGGACGGAGCAGGTGAAGACGCATGCCCACGCGCGATACGTGGGTGTCTACGGGCACGTCGCGCAGGCCGTAGGCGAACAGCAGCACGCAGGCCGCGGTCTTGCGCCCGACGCCGGGCAGCGACACGAGGTAGTCGCGCGCCTGGGCGAGCGGCACGTCGGGGAGCCAGTCGAGGGACAGCCCCGGGGCCGATCGATCGGCGCGGGCGTCGGACGTCGTGCCTTGGCCGGGCGGCCCGGGCTCGTCTGTGAGCGCCCGCAGGATCGCCTGGATGCGCGCGGACTTGACCTTGGAGATCCCGCCCGGGCGAATCGCCTCCTCGACCTCGGCGAGGGGCGCGTCGCGCACGTGCTCCCAGGCGAACCTCGTCCCTCCGAAGCGCTCGCGCAGGCGCAGATAGGCGACGTCGCGGTTGCGGTCGTTGGTGGACTGCGAGAGGACGGTGAGCACGAGCTCGGCGATGGGGTGACCGTGGGGGCGCATGAGCGGCACGCCATACACCTCGCGCAGGCGTTCGCGGACCCTCACCACCCGTGCGCGCGTGGGAGGCGTCCAGGGACGGGGCTCGCGGGGCACCGCCTCACGGTATCCGCCTCGGCACCTGCGGATATCCTCGCCCGGTGCCCGCGGTGAGCGACCACACCGGCGAGATCGAGATCCCGCCGGCCCCCGGCGAGAAGGGCTTCGGGGAGCATGTCCCGCCGCCGATCTTCTGGCGCAGCGCACCGGCGCCGGCGGGCGACACTCAGGAGTGGGGCGACGGGGCGGTGCCGCTGTACATCCACGGCGTGCCGAGCAACAGCGACGAATGGATCGCCCCGCGCGTGCACCATGCGAGCCGCCCGGCCTGGCGGCGCTGGTGGCGCTCCAAGCGTCCCGACGACGAGTGGGACGAGCCGCCCCCCTACGAGCAGGGCTTCCTCGAGCAGAGCGGCGGGCTGGCGGTCGACCTGCCGGGCTTCGGGCGCTCGGGCAAGCCCGGGTTCCTGCGCTACACGATCGACGAGTACGACCGCTTCATCGAGCGCTTCCTGGACGAGCTCGAAGTGGAGCGGGTGAAGCTCGTGGTGCACGACTGGGGAGCGGTCGGGCTGGCGTTCGCCCAGCGCCTGCCCGAGCGGGTGGAGCGCCTGGTGATCATCAACGCGGTGCCCTTCCTGCCCGGCTATCGCTGGCACCGTACGGCCCGCGTGTGGCGCACCCCCGGGCTGGGCGAGCTGGCGATGGGCGCCACCAACGACTACACCACGCGAGTCCTCTCGCAGGAGTCCAACGTGGCACCGGGGCCGATGCCCGGGGCCTGGCGCGACAGCGTGCTCGAGCACTTCGACCAGGGCACCCAGCGGGCGATCCTGCGGCTCTACCGCAGCTCCCCGCCGGAGGTGCTCGAGGCAGCGGGGCGCCGGCTGGGGGCGCTGGAGATGCCGGCGCTGGTCGTGTGGGGCATGCGCGACCCATACATTCCCGCGCACTTCGGCCGCGACTACGCGGACGCGCTGGGGCACGCAGAGCTGCTCGAGCTCCCCGACGCCGGTCACTGGCCCTGGATCGACCAGCCAGAGCTGATCGGGCGGGTCCTCGACTTCCTGAGCTCGGCGTGAGCGAGCTCACCTCCGGGCTGAATGCATCGGCGCTGGCGAGCGGGCGCCCGCCGCGCGTGAGCTCGCCCTCCGGCGGGGAGGCCAGCAGTCTGCGTGGATCATTGCGGCGGGTGCCCGCCTGGGCGATCACGGCGGTGGCGGCGGTCGTGTACGTGATCGCCGCCCCGCCCAGTCCCGACCTGGCGGCGGCCAGCTATCGCAGCAGCCTGTTCTCCAGCGTGGGCTTCACGCTGTGGGACAACTCGTGGTACGGCGGCCACCACCTGCCGGCGTACTCGGTGCTGGCACCCGGCCTGGGCGCCCTGATCGGGCCCCAGCCGCTGGCGGCGATCTCGATGGTGATCGCCACGGCCCTGTTCGCCGCGCTCCTCGACGGCTGCTTCCCGGTGCGGGCGGTGCGTATCGGCGCCGTCTGGTTTGCGATCGGCGCGTCCATCGCGCTGCTCTCGAGCCGCGTGCCGTTCGACCTCGGCCTGGCCGTCGGCCTGGGCGCGCTGTTGGCGATGCGCCGCGGGCACCGGTGGAGCGCGCTCGCCCTGTGCGTCCTGTGCGCGCTGGCCAGCCCGGTGGCGGGCGCGTTCCTGGCGCTGGCGCTCCTGACGTGGACGCTGGTCGGCCCGGATCGGTGGTGGCCGGCGGCGCTCACCGTCGCCGCGCTCGCTCCGATCGCGCTGCTCACGCTGGCGTTCCCGGAAGGGGGCACGCAGCCGTTCGTGGCCTCCGCGTTCTATCCGGCGCTCGCCGGCGTGGTGGCGATCGGCCTGCTGATCGAACCACAGGAGCGCCTGCTGCGCGTCGGCGCGGCGCTGTATGCGCTGGTGCTGATCGGCGCCTACGTGGTGCCCACGGCGGTGGGCGGGAACGCCGACCGCCTGGGCGCGCTGATGGCCGGACCGGTGGCGGCGTGCGCGCTCGTGTGCGCCTCGCGCTGGCGGCGGCGAGCGCTGATCGTGCTCGCTCCGTTCCTGTTCTACTGGCAGGCGAACGCGCCCGTGGCCGACTTCGCGGCGGCGGCGTCCGACCCGTCCGTGAACGCCTCCTTCTACGCGCCGCTGCTCGGCGAGCTGCGCGCGCTGGGCGTGGGCTACGGCGCGCGCCCGGCGCGCATCGAGGTGGTGGCCACAGCCAACCACTGGGAGGCCCGCTGGCTGGCGCCGCACGTGATGATCGCCCGCGGCTGGGAGCGCCAGCTGGACGTCTACCGCAATGGCCTGTTCTACGAAAGCGCGCCGCTCACGGCCGCCCGCTACCGCTCGTGGCTCGACGCGCAGGCGGTCTCCTACGTCGCGCTCCCGGACGCCCCGCTCGACTACTCGGCGAAGTCCGAGGCGCGCCTGGTGCGCTCGGGCACGGCCGGCTACCTGCGCGAAGTGTGGCGCTCCGCGCGCTGGCGCCTGTTTGCGGTGCGCGGCGCGAGCGCGCTCGCGCAGCCCCCCGCGACCCTCACGAGCGTGGGGCACGACTCGTTCACGCTGCGGACACCCCGCGCGGGGACGTTCACGGTGCGGCTGCGCTTCACTCCCTACTGGGCGCTGGCCGGCGGGCACGGCTGCGTGAGCCGCGGCCCGGAAGGCTGGACGGAGGTGCGGGCGCCGAGCGCGGGCGCGCTGCACGTGGTGATCGACTTCTCGCTGGCGCGCGTGTTCGACCACGGGGCGCGCTGTCGCTGAGGGACGGGGGTTGCCAGCGCGAGCATCGACTAGGCTTTGTGATCGATGCTCGCCCGCGCTCGCCTCCTGCAGGCGCGTCTACTGCCACACGGCTGGGTGGATGCGCTGAGGCAGGTCTCGCTCTTCGGCGCCGCGTATCTCGCGTACCGGTTCGTCCGCGGCCTGGTCGAGGGAGACGCCAACGCGGCGTTCGCCCACGCGCGCGACCTGATCACGATCGAGCGCACGCTGCACGTGTTCGTCGAGCCGTCCATCCAGGCGTGGGCGTCGGGCAGTCACTTCCTGATGGTGGTCTCGAGCTGGCTGTACATCAACGCGCAGACGAGCGTCACGATCGCCGCGCTCGTGTACCTGTACCTGCGCCACAACCGCAACTTCTACTTCGTGCGCAACATGTTCATGATAGCCATGGCGATCGCTCTGGTCGGCTACGCGATCTTCCCGACGGCGCCGCCGCGGTTCATGCCCGAGTGGGGCTTCATCGACAGCGTCGCCGACTTCACGCACCTGCACGTCACCGCCAAGAGCGCGTCCCTGAACGAGCTGACCAACCTGTACGCGGCGGTACCCTCGATGCACGTGGCGTTTGCGCTGATGATCGGGGGGACGCTCTCGCGCCTGGCGCGCTGGCGGCTGGTGCGCGTCCTGTGGCTGCTGTATCCGCTGCTGATCGCATTCGTGATCGTGGTGACGGCCAACCACTTCATCATCGACGCCTTCCTCGGCGCGCTCACCGCCGCGGTGTCCGCGTACGGCGCGAGCTGGCTGGCGCGCGCGCGACCGCAGGCGTGGCGCTTCTCGACCGTCCCCGGCGCGCAGTTGAGCGCCAGCGGCTAGGGGCGCTCGAGCGAGGATGGCACCGCCGCGGCAGCACGCCCCCACCAGGCGCACGAGACGCAGCTCCTACCGCGCCTCCGCGCGTGGGACCCGTGCCCAGCGCGTGGCGGGCGAACGGCGCGAGCTCGTCCGCAACCGCCTGATCGAGTCGCGCCTGACCCCCAACGCGATCTCGCTGACGGGCTTCGTGCTCAACGTGGTGGCCGCCGTGCTCGTGTGGGAACAGCTGTTCTTCCTCGGCGGGATCGCGTTCATCGTCGGCTCGATCATGGACACGCTCGACGGGCGCTACTCGCGGATGTCGGGCAAGGGCACGCCGTTCGGAGCGTTCCTGGACTCGACGCTCGACCGCATCGAGGAGGGGATCGTGCTGACGGCCGTGGCCGGGTACTTCGCGCTGGAGGGAAACCGGGCGGCGACCGCGGCTGTGGTGGTGGCGGTGCTGGCGTCGCTGATGGTCAGCTACACACGCGCTCGCGCCGAGGCGCTGGGGGTGGAGTGCAAGGTGGGAATCGCCACCCGCCCGGTGCGCGTGGTGATCCTCGCGATCGGCCTGGTGTTCGCCAAGGGCGCCTCGCTGGGGAGCTTCGAGCTGCTGCAGCCGGCCGTGTACGTGCTCGCGGCGCTCAGCGTGATCACGGTGGCCCAGCGCATCTGGCACGTGCGCAGCGAGCTGTCGGCGCCCGGACGCTCGGTGTGACCAGGCGCGCGCGGCGGAGTAGTTAGCTCGAACTTCAGGAAGGACTTCTTTCAAATGAGCACACAGAGCAGCACCAACGGCCACGCCGCACCCGGCGCGGCCGCCTCCAGGAACGGCGCGGCGCGCTACCAGTCCGAGAAGGTCCGCGTGGCGATCATCGGCGTGGGCAACTGCGCATGCTCGTTCGTCCAGGGCGTGCACTACTACCGCGACGCGGACCCCAACGAGCGCGTGCCGGGCCTGATGCACGTCGACCTCGGCGGCTACCACGTGCGCGACATCGAGTTCACGGCCGCCTTCGACGTGGATGCCAAGAAGGTCGGCAAGGACCTCGGCAAGGCGATCTGGGCGGGCGAGAACAACACGATCAAGTTCGCGAAGGGGGCGGGTGGGGTTCCGAAAAAGATGGGCGTGCCGGTGCACCGCGGCATGACCCACGACGGCCTCGGCAAGTACCTCAAACAGAAGATCACGAAGGCGCCGGGCGAGACGGCGGACATCGTGAAGATCCTGCGCGACACGCACACCGACGTGGTCGTGTCCTACCTGCCGGTGGGCTCCGAGCAGGCGACCAAGTGGTACGTCGAGCAGGTGCTGGAGGCGGGCTGCGCGTTCGTCAACTGCATACCGGTGTTCATCGCCCGCGAGGACTACTGGGACAGGCGCTTCAAAGAGGCGGGCCTGCCGATCGTGGGCGACGACATCAAGTCGCAGGTGGGGGCGACGATCGTGCACCGCACGCTCGCGCGGCTGTTCGCCGAGCGCGGCGTGGAGATCGAGCGCACCTCGCAGCTGAACGTGGGCGGCAACATGGACTTCTACAACATGCTCGAGCGCGAGCGCCTGGAGTCCAAGAAGATCTCCAAGACCAACGCGGTGACCTCGATCATGGATCACGAGCTGCCGGCGAGCGACATCCACGTGGGCCCGTCGGACTACGTGCCGTGGCTGACCGACCGCAAGTGGGCGCACATCCGCGTGGAGGGACAGGCGTTCGGGGACGTGCCGTTGAACCTGGAGCTGAAGCTCGAGGTGTGGGACTCGCCCAACTCCGCGGGCATCGTCACCGACGCGGTGCGCTGCTGCAAGCTGGCGCTCAACCACGGCGTCTCGGGCCAGCTCGACGGACCGTCCTCATACCTGATGAAGTCGCCCCACAACCAGCGGCCGGACGAGCAGGCGCGCCTGGACACGGAGGCGTTCATCGCCGCCTACGGTGGGCGCCCGGCCCCCAAGCCACACTCCGGGCATCCCGCCGCCAAGCCTCGAAAGGTGGCGCAGCAAACGGGATAATGGCCGCACCGATGGCCGACTCGTTCGCCATAGCCCACGTCACGCCCTATCCATGGGAGGCGGAGGACAACGAGGTCAACGACCACGTGCGCCGGGTCGCGGGCGAGCTCTCGCGACGCGGCCACCGGGTGCTCGTGCTCGCCCCGTCGCGCTCGCAGGAGCGCGTGCGCGCCTCGCGACGCGCGCTGCGCGCGGCGCGCGCCGGCTCCGCCGGAGCGGCGTCGCTGCTCGACGGGACCGACACCGGCACGCCCCGCGTGCTCGCGGTGGGCGAGGTGCTCGAAATCAGGAGCCCCACCCAGCCCGGGGGGCGGGCCGGCAATGCCCGCCGCCGGCCGGCGGCGCTGCCGATCGACGTCAGGCGCACGGTCGAGGAACTGCTGGGCAGCGTGCCGCTCGACTTCGTCCACGTGCACGAGCCGTTCGCCCCGAGCACCTCCGGCGCGGCCCTGCGCCACTCGCGGGCGCTCAACGTCGGCTCCTTCCACTCCCCTGCCGAGCGCCTGCTCTCGACGCTCGTGGCGCGACGCTTCGTGGAGAGCTTCTTCGGTCGCCTGGACGCGCGCGTGGCCAGCCTGCTCGAGACGGCCGAGCTGATGAACCATCACTTCCCGGGCGACTACGAGCTGGTGCGCGACGACGAGGGCGCGGCGGCCGAGCTCGAGCGCATCTACCACCGCCTGGCCGCCCGCCGGCACTCGACCGCCCGCGACCCGACACTCGCCCGCGCGCTGGCGCGACGGCCGCTCATCGACGTTGACCTGCACATGCACACCGACCACTCCTACGACTGCGCCACGCCCGTCGAGGTGCTGCTCGCGAGCGCCCGCGAGCAGGGGCTGGGAGCGATCGCGGTGACCGACCACAACGAGATCTCGGGCGCGCTGGAGGCACAGGCGCAGGCGGAAAGATCAGGTCCCCATCCACCCGGGTGGGGATCGAATCTGAAGGTGATCGTGGGCGAGGAGGTAAAGACCGCCGGCGAAGGCGAGGTGATCGGCCTGTTCATCGAGGAGAAGATCCCCGGCGGCCTGAGCCTCGCGGACACCGTCGCCGAGATCCACCGCCAGGGCGGGCTCGTGTATGTGCCCCACCCGTTCGACCGCATGCACTCGGTGCCCGACTACGAGCACCTGCTGGAGATCCTCGACGACGTGGACGCGATCGAGGTGTTCAACCCGCGCGTGGCGATCAGCGAGTTCAACGAGGAGGCCGGGCGCTTCGCGGCCAAGTACCGCGTGGCCGCGGGCGCCGGCTCGGACTCGCATGTGGCGCAGGGTCTCGGCTCGGTACGCATCCGCATGCGCGATTTCGACGGGCCGACAGAGTTCTTGCAGTCGTTGCGCGATGCCGAGATCGTCACCCGCCCGTCCTCGCTGCTGTACGTCCAGGCTTTGAAGTTCCTGCAGACGCGTGCCACGCCGCGCTCGGCGCGCCGGGCGAGCAAGGCCCGCCGGCTGAAGCGGCTTAACCGGGTCCGCAGCGGTCGGGGCGGGCGGGGCGGGTGGGCGCCGTTCAAGGGCACCCCCCCTGCGGGAGGACAGGCTGGGAGGTAGTCCGAGGGGGGGTCGCGCAGGCCGGCGAGGAGACCCGAGGGCCGCAAGTACTGATGCACCGTCAAGGACAAGACAGCGCCCCGTCAAATCCGTCCGGGTCGATGCCCGTAACAGATGACGAGATCCGCGAGAAGTACCTCGAGCGCGCCATCCGCGAGCTCAACACGCTCACCCGCGATCTGCAGGCGTGCCCGCACTGTCCGCGCGGCAACCTGATGCCGGTGCTCGGCTCCGGGCACCCGCAGGCGGACATCATGCTGCTCAAGTACGCCGCGTTGCCATCCGAGGTCGAGGAGGGCGTCGCCTTCTACGGACGCGCGGGCGGCGCGCTGATGAAGTCGCTCAAGCGCCTGTCGATCGACCCGCTGGCCGTGTACGGCACGCTGTGCGTGAAGTGCCCGCTGAGCGACGCCTCCCTGGCGGACTTCGCGTGCATCTCCCGGGTCGTCGAGGAGATCGCGATCGTGCAGCCCAAGATCGTGGTGGTGATGGGAGTCGAGGCGCTGGTGGCGCTCGGCGAGATGGAGATCCCGCTCGCGCGCGAGCTGCACGACACCGTCGGGGAGGTCCAGCAGCTGACGCCCACGATCGACGCACTGTATGTGCCCAGCATCGACGACTCCCTGGACGAGCAGGACGCCAAGCGCGAGTTCTGGGCGGCGTTCCGCGTGCTCGGCGACTGGTACGCGGCGCAGCCGCCGTACTGATCAGATCAAGCCGCTGGTTGACCCGCCTACGGACCCGGTGTGGTGACTTTCACCGCTGCTGACTTCTGTATAGCCAAAGTTATACAGAACTCGCAAGAGGACATACCCACCCACCCGCGTCACAGTCACGTCACATCCCCAGCACGATCTTGCCGAGCTTTCCACCGGCAACGAAGCGCTCGTAGGCAGCGGCGGCCCGCTCAAGCGGGAACTCCTCGGCGATCGGCACGTGCAGATCGCCGGACTCGAACAGCGGCAGCACCTCGTGCTCGACCAGGCGCGCGACGCGCGCTTTGTCCTCGAGCGCTCGGGCGCGGAGCGTCGAGCCGTGGATGCGCGCGCGCTTGCCCATCAGCGCGAGCAGGTTGACCTCGCTCTTGGCGCCCGCGCCGACGCCGATCACGGTGATCCGTCCGCCGCTGGCGAGCGCGCTGAGGTTCTCGGGCATGTTGGGCGCGCCGACCAACTCGATGATCACGTCATACGGGCCGTGCTCGGCGAAGCCCTCGCATGCGATCACCTGGGCCCCGAGCGCGTTGACCTGCCCGCGCAGCTGCTCGTCGCGCACGGTCGCGGTCACCCGTGCCCCGGCCGCGCGCGCGAGCTGGATCGCGGCGGTCCCGACCCCGCCGGCGCCGCCGTGCACGAGCAGGTGCTCGCCCGAGCGCAGCTCTGCCTGCGTGAAGATCGCGTCGTGCGCCGTGGTGAAGACCTCCGGCAGGCCGCCGGCCGCCGGCCAGTCGAGCGCGTCCGGCACGGGCATCAGCACGCGCTCGTGGGCGACGCACAGCTCGGCCTGGGCGCCACCGCCGACGATCGCCATCACGCGGTCGCCCAGCGTGAAGCGCTCAGCGCCCGGCCCGAGCGCCACGACCTCGCCGGCGAACTCCATCCCAGGGATGTCCTGTGGACAGCCCGGCGGCGCGGGGTAGAGCCCACGCCGCTGCATCATGTCCGCGCCGTTCAGTCCGGCAGCGTGCACGCGGACGAGCGCCTCCCCCGCACCGGGCAGGGGATCGGGGTGCTCCTCGATCACGATCTCGTTCTCGCGAATGGTCGCTGCGCGCATCGTGGCGCGCAGCCTATCCTCAGGGCGGGCCGAGGGGCAGCGGCCGGGTGACGGTGGGCACGCTCCACCCCGGCGGGCAGGGGCGGCCAGCGCTCACTCGAGCAGGCAGGTGTCCTCGTCGGAGTACGCGGGCGAGCACGCGCACACGATGCGCAGCGGCTCCTCGCCGACGTTGAACAGCTTGTGGCGCGCGCCCGGCGGGATCAGCGCGCAGTCGCCCTGCTCGAGAATCCGCTCCTCGCCGTCGATCACCAGCCGCCCGCGTCCGGCGCTGACGAGATACAGCTCCTCGGTCTCGCGATGCAGGTGCTCGGTCGTTGCGCCGCCCACCGGGACGGTCGCCTCGGCGAGGCTCTGGTTGCGCGCGGGCGCCGAAACCGGGCCGGCCCACTCCCGGATCTCGGAGCCGTCGAGCGTGATGAAGGGCTCTATGTCCGTGTACGAGGTGACGTGCATCCCGCGGCCAAGCCTATGCCCTGCCCCGGCTCAGCGCTCGAACAGGGCGACACACTCGATGTGGTGCGTCTGGGGGAACATGTCAACGGGCCGGACCCTGCGCAGAGTCCACCCGGCGGCAACCAGTTCGGCGGCGTTGGGGGCGAGCGTGGTGGGATTGCAGGAGACGTAGACGATGCGCTTGGGCGAGGCGTCGATGATGCGATGGACGACCTTCTTGGACAGACCCGCGCGGGGCGGGTCCACGACCACCACGTCGGGACGCCCCGCCCGGGCGATCAGCCCGGGGAGCGCCAGACGCGTGTCTCCGGCGAAGAAGTGCGCGTTGGTGACGCCGTTGCGGCGTGCCCCGGCGATCGCGTCCGCGACGGCCTGCTCGAGCAGCTCGATGCCCCACAGCTCGCCCGCCCGCGGCGCGAGCGTGAGCGCGATCGTGCCGATCCCGCAGTACAGGTCGTACACGCGCTCCCAACCCTCCAGCGCGGCGTACTCCGCGGCGATTCCGTAGAGCAGCTCGGCCATCTCGGTGTTGGTCTGGAAGAACGCGTCCGCGGAGATCAGCAGGTCGAGCTCGCCCAGGCGCTCCGGCAGCTCGGCCTCGCCCCACACGAGCTCTGTCTCGCCGCCGGCGGTGGTCTCGGCGAGGCTGCGCGAGCGCGTCCACAAGACGCCGCTGAGACTCTCGCCGAGGCCCTCGCTGAGCGCCGACGCCAGGGCGCCCGCGTCGAGCTCGCCCTCGGTGGTCACGATCCGCACCTGCAGCTTGCCCGTGCGCCGGCCCTCGCGCACCACCAGGTTGCGCAGGCGCGCGCGGCCGTCCGGCGCGGCGGCCGTGCGCTGCCCGCGGTCGGCGCCGGCCTCGGCGGCGGCCCGAGCCTCCCCACGTCCGCGACTGCCACCGCGGTCCCATGCGCTCAGGCCCTCGGCGCGGCACCAGCGGAACGCTATCTGGCGTGCGAGGTTGCCGCGCTCAGAGGCCAGCAGGCAGTCCTCGATGTGCTCGACGCTGCTGGCACCGGCGGACGCGTGAAAGCCGCACACCAGCTCGGTGGGATGAACAGGATCCCCGCCCGCCCCGCCGCCGCCGCCGCCGCCGCCGCCGAACGAGTACTCGAGCTTGTTGCGATAGCGCCACCGCTGCAGTGCGGGCACGATCTCCTCGAGCTGGTAGCCGTCGAGGTGGCCGATCCGCCGCAGCGCCTCATCGACCTGGCCGCGCTTGATCTCGAGCTGATGCTCGTAGGGGATCACCTGCCAGGGGACGCCGGGGTGCGCGGCGGTGGGCGCGAGCCGTTCGGGGCTGGGCTCGAGCACCTCCAGCGTCCGCGCGTGCGCGTAGCTGCGCTTGCGCTTGTGCACCACCGCGCGCACGCGATCCCCGGGAATGGCCCCGGCGACGAACACCACATAGCCGCCGGCATGCGGACGGCCCTCCCCGTCGGCCTCCGATGCCACGTCATGCGGGGCGGGCGGCGTATCGAGCCGGGCCACGCCCTCGCCGCCGAACGCGAGTGATTCGACCTGCAGCTCCAGCACGTCTCCGCGCTGCGGGCGGGCGGGAGCGTCGAGGTTCGTCATCGCGGCTCGCCGGGCGCGAGCAGCAGCTCCAGCAACGCCTTCTGCGCGTGCCGGCGATTCTCCGCCTGGTCCCAGATGCGCTGGCGCGAGCCGTAGAGCACCTCGGCCGATATCTCCTCGCCCGGATGAGCGGGCAGGTCGTGCATGGCGAACGCATCGGGCGCGGCGGCGTCGAGCAGCGCGTCGTCCACGCGATAGCCGGCCAGCGCGCCTCTGCGATGCTCGGCGCTGCTCTCATCGCCCATGCTCACCCACACGTCCGTGTACACCGCGCGCGCGCCCTCCACGGCCTCGTGCGGGTCGGAATGGAGCGTGACCGTGCCGGCGGCGTCCGCCGGCAGGGGGAGCTGGTCCTCGAGCGTGTAGCCCGCGGGCGAGGCGAGCGACACGTGCATGCCCGCGAGCGCGCCGAGCAGCGCCAGCGAGCGCGCGACGTTGTTGCCGTCGCCGACGTACGCCAACCGCAGACCCGCCAGCGAGCTGTATGCCTCGCGCAGGGTCATCAGATCGGCGAGCGCCTGACAGGGGTGGTGGCGGGCGCTCAGCATGTTCACGATCGGCACCGTGCTGTACGCGGCCAGCTCTTCCAGGATGGCGTCGTCCCCGGTGCGCAGGCCCACGGCGGCGACGTGCCGGGAGAGCACCAGCGCGGTGTCGCGCGGCGCCTCCCCGCGCGAGAGCTGGAGCTCGTCGGCGCGCAGCACCACAGCGTGACCGCCGAGCTCGTGGATCCCCACCTCGAATGACACGCGTGTGCGGGTGGAGGGCTTCTCGAAGATCAGCGCAACGCAGCGCCCGGCGAGCGCCTGCGAGGAGAGCGGCGCGCGCTTGAGCTCGAGCGCGCGGTCGAGCAGCGCGTCCAGCTCGGCGGCGGTGAGCTCCATTCCGGTGAGAAAATGCCGTGGCATGGATGAGCCAGTCTAGGTTAGGGTGAGCGGGCCGATGCCGAGACGCTTGTCATCGCTGGTCCTCACGGGCTGCATGCTGGCGCTCCTGGGCGCATGCGGCTCCTCGACCACCAGCTCGTCGAGCACGCCGGCCACCGGCTCGACACCGACCGGCACGAGCAGGGGCAACTCGAGTGCGCCGAGCGAGGGGATCAAGGTCGACAGCACGCCGAAGTTCGCTTCACCCTCACCATCGGCGCCGGTGCAGAGCGGACTCGTTCAGATCGCCTACCGCGACATCGCGATCGACCCGGACACGGTGCGGGTGAAGCTCGGCAGCACGGTCCGCTGGACCAACTACGACTCCACGAACGCGAACGTCACCACCGTCAGCGGCCCGCAGCGCTTCGCCTCGAAGAACTTCGGCGAAGGCGGCACGTTCGAGGTCGAGCTCACCAAGCCCGGGGTGATCCACTACGTGTGCACGCTGTACCCGGTGACGATGAACGGCACGATCGAAGTCGTGGGCTGAGCGCTATGGCTCGGCGGTGAAGTCGGCGAGTCCCTCGCTGGAGGTCGAGGCCCGGGCGTAGCGCCGGCGGGGGATGCGGCCTGCTCCGCGCGCCAGCCGGCCCGCGTGCACGGCCGCACGCATCGCCCCGGCCATCCTCACCGGATCCTCCGCCCGCGAGATGGCCGAAGCGACCATCACGGCATCGCAGCCGAGCTCCATCGCCAGCGCCGCGTCGGAGGCGGTGCCGACGCCGGCGTCCAGCACGACGGGGACGTCCACGGCCTCGCGGATGAGGGAGATGTTGTACGGGTTGCGGATGCCCATGCCGCTGCCGATGGGCGAGCCGAGCGGCATCACCGCCGCGCAACCCATGTCGGCCAGGCGCCGCGCCAGCACGGGGTCGTCGGTGGTGTACGGGAGCACCACGAAGCCGTCGTCCACGAGCTCCTCGGCCGCGCGCAGCAGCTCGGGCGCGTCCGGCAGCAGCGTGTCCTCGTCGCCGATCACCTCCAGCTTGACCCAGTCGGTGGCGAACGCCTCGCGTGCCATGCGTGCGGTGATGACGGCGTCGCGCGCCGTGTGACAGCCGGCGGTGTTGGGGAGCAGTTGCACCCCCGCCTCGCCGAGCACGTCCATCAGCGAGCCTCGTGGTTGGCCGGGGCTGGCATCCATCCGGCGCAGCGCAACCGTCACCAGCTCGGCGCCGCTCGCGGCGATCGCCTCCGCCAGCAGCTCCAGCGACGGAAAGCCGCCCGTCCCCAGCAGCAGCCGCGAGCGCATGTGCCTGCCGGCGATCGTCAGCACATCGCCCGTGGGAACGCTCAGCGACGAGGCCATCCCGCGATCATCCTCCCTGCATCGCCGTCAGCACCTCCACGTGTGCGTCCTCGGGCAGCGCGTAGGACTCCCAGCCGGCGCGCGGAACGATCTCACCGTCCACCGCCACCGCCACGCCCCGGGCGCCCGCGTCGAGCCCCAGCCTGCCGAGCACCGCGAGCAGGGTCTCGCCGGCGCGCACGTCCGAGCGCTGCCCGTTGAGGACGATCACGTGACGGGCTCCACGGCCGCGGTCACCTGCGCAGGCTCCGCGGCCTCCGCGCGTTTCGCGTGGATCGGCCCCGGCGCGGCCCGCTCGGCCGGTGTGCGAAAACGCTCCGGCGAGCACACGGACAGGAGCGGGCTCGCCTCGCCGCCGGCGAGCAGCCCGACCACCAGCTCGGCGGTGAGCGGGGCGAGCAGGATGCCGTTGCGATAGTGACCGGTGGCCCACACCAACCCGTGGGCGTCGCCGGGACCGACGACGGGGACGTTGTCGGGGGTTCCCGGCCGCAGGCCCACGGACAGCTCCTCGATGTGCAGCTCGGTGATGCCGGGCACGAGCTCGTGGGCGTCCCGCAGCAGCTCGTACACGCCGCCGGCGGTGGGCGCGAGCTCGAAGCCGCGCTCCTCGACGGTGGCGCCGAGCACGTAGGTACCGTCCTCGCGGGGGACGAGATAGCCGCCGCGGAAGCGGAGCACGCGCGCGAGCAGCCCCGGGCCGGCGGGATCGCGCAGGCGCAGGATCTGGCCCTTGACCGGCCGCACGGGCACGCCCGCGCCCGCCCATGGTCCCTGGATGTGCTCGCTCCACGGACCGGCGGCGAGCACGACCTGGCCGGCGGGGACGGTGGAGCCGTTGACGAGGGTGACGCCCGCGACCCGTGCCCGCGGGTCGCGGGTCGCGGAGGCGGGGTCCCCCGCTTGCTCGGCGGGTCCGCCCCGGAGCTCGACGCGAGCCACGGGCGCGTGCTCGCGCACCTCGACGCCAGCGGACCTGCACGCGCGCTCGAGCGCGGCGAGCGCCAGGCGGGGGTCGACCGAGTGATCGTCGGGGGCCTCGAGCGCGAGGCGCACGGTGGGCGCCAGCGCGGGCTCGAGCTCGCGGGCCTGGCTTGCCCGCAGGCGTCTGACGGCCAGCCCCAGCGAACGGCGCAGCTCGAGTTGGCGCTCGAGCTCGCGTGCGTCGTCCTCGTCGCGGGCCGCCACCAGCGTTCCCGTGGGCAGCAGCCCGACGGACACGCCGGTGCCCTCTTCCAGCTCGCGGGCGAACGCGGGCCACATGGCCGCCGAGCGCAGGGCCAGCTCGAGCGCGCGCCGCCCGCCCTCGCCGAACTCGACCTCGGCGACCGGGGCGAGCATGCCCGCTGCCACGCGCGATGTGCCGCGACCGACGCGGTCGCGCTCGAGCACCACAACCGACATCCCCGCCTGGCGCGCGCGCCAGGCGATCGCCAGGCCGATGATGCCGCCGCCGACGATCACCACGTCCACTCGGTCGTACTCGGACATTGTCGATGATGCTAGCCCGCGCCGAGCGTCCGGTGCCCTCGATCGGGTATCGAGCCGGGGCTGCGGGCCTGCCAGACTGCGCACGTGATGAACGGCTCAGACACAGGCTCCGAGCGCCGCGCACGGCTTGCGGCGGCGCGGCTGTATCTGGTGTGCGGCGCCGACCCGGACGGGCGCGAGCTGCCGGACCTGCTGCGGGGCGCGATCGCGGGCGGCGTGGAGGTCGTGCAATTGCGCGAGAAGCACCTGCCCGACGACCAGCTCACGGCCGTGGCGGACGCAATGCGCGCGTTGTGCGAGCGCCTGGGGGCGCTGCTGATCGTCAACGACCGCCCATGGGTGGCCCGCGACGCGGGCGCGGACGGAGTTCACGTGGGACAGGAGGACATGCCCGCGGCGGAGGTCCGCGAGCTGCTCGGCCCAGAGATGCTGATCGGCGTGTCCACGCACTCGCCTGCGCAGATCGACGCGATCGACGCGAGCGTCGTGGACTACATCGGCGTGGGCCCCATCCACGAGACGCCCACCAAGCCCGGACGGGCGGCCGTGGGCCTGGAGCTGATCCGCTACGCGGCCGCCCACGCCCCGGTGCCGTTCTTCGCGATCGGGGGCCTGGACGCGGGCAACCTGGACGAGGCGCTGGACGCCGGCGCCGAGCGCGTGTGCGTCCTGCGGGCGATCGCCGGCGCCGAGGATTTCGAGCAGGCGGCTCGCGCCCTGCGCGATCGGCTCGACGCCCACGGCGCGGAGGCCTAGCCTCGATGGCGGACGGCGGCGAGAATGCCGGGAAGGCCGGGCCGACTCGCGACGAGCGCGAAGCGCGAGCCCGCGCGGCGCTCCAGCCGCTGGGCCCGGACGAGCGCCCCGCCGCGCTGCTCGCGGCGGTGGCGGTGTGCGCGCTGCTGGCGGTGGGCGTGCTCGTGGGCGGACTGACCGTCCACGACCTCGCGAGCCGCGGCGGCTCGCTCCCGGGCGCGATCTTCCTGACGGGGGTCTTCGCGGTGCTGGCGGTGGGCATCTACCAGCGCCGCTATCTGGCGGTGCTGGCGTTCGAGGCGCTGCTCGCCTTTCAGGTGATCGTCACCTCACTCGCCCTGGTGGTCGCGGCCACCATCAAAGCGGCCGCCTTCTGCGTGCTCGCGATCGGACTCGGCGGCTGGCTGTTCTGGAAGCTGGTGCGGGTGATGGGGCGGATACAGGCGGGCGAACGCCAGGGACCCTGATCAAGGAGTTAGCTTCGATAGGCTCACGCGGCGATGGCTGAGAGCTCCTACGACACGATCGTGATCGGCTCCGGGCCGGGGGGCTATGTGGCGGCGATCCGGGCGGCGCAGCTGGGCCAGCGCACGGCGGTGGTGGAGCGCGACAAGATCGGCGGTCGCTGCCTGAACTACGCGTGTATTCCTGCCAAGGCGGTGCTGCGCTCGGCCGACCTGGTGTCGGAGATCCGCGAGAGCGAGGAGCTCGGCGTGAAGGTGAGCGGCGTGGAGATCGACTATCCCGCCATTCAGGCGCGCCGCGAGAAGGTGGTGCACACGCTCACCTCGGGGGTGGGGGGCCTGTTCAAGAAAGACGGCATCGACGTCCTGGACGGCAGCGGCAGGCTGACCGCGGACGGGGACGTGCGCGTGGAGATGTTCGACTCGGAGCCCCAGACGATCACCGCGGGCAACGTGATCCTCGCCACGGGCTCGGTGCCGCGGGCGATTCCCGGGGTGGCGTTCGGCGGGCGGGTGATCGGGACCGAGGAGGCGTGGGCGCTGGCGCAGGTGCCGGCCCGCCTGGCGGTGGTGGGCGCGGGCGCGTCGGGCACGGAGATCGCCTCGGCGTTCGCCCGTCTGGGCAGCGAGGTGCTGCTGCTGGAGGCGCTCGAGCGGGTGCTGCCGACCGAGGACGCGGACATCTCGCGCCTGGTCGAGCGCGGGCTCAAGCGCCAGGGGATAGCCGTGCACACGGGCACCCCGGCGACCGACGTGAGCGCGGGCGAGACGAGCGTGACGTTCTCCTACGGCGGGGATGCCGCCGCGGAGGTGGACTACCTGGTGATCGCCGCGGGGCGCGGCGCCGACGTCGAGGGCCTGGGGCTGGCGGAGGCGGGCGTGCAGCTCGACGAGCGCGGCCTCGTGCAGGTGGACGGCGCGCTGCGAACGACCCGCGCGGGCGTGTACGCGATCGGCGACCTCGTGCCCGGCCCGGCGCTCGCCCACAAGGCATCCGACGAGGGCGTGATCGCCGCCGAGGACATCGCGGGGCGCCCCACCCACCCGATCTCCCACGTGGACATCCCCCGCGCCACCTTCTGCACGCCGAACGTGGGCTCGTTCGGGCTGACCGAGGCGCAGGCGCGCGAGCAGGGCTACGAGGTGGTGGTCGGCAAGGCGAAATACGGGGCCGTGGGCGGCGGGGTGGTGTACGGCGACCCGGGCGGCCTGGTGAAGGTGGTGGGCGAGTCGAGGTACGGCGAGCTGCTCGGCGGGCACATCGTCGGCTCGCGCGCCACCGAGCTGATCCAGGAGCTGGTCAACGTGCGCGCACTCGAGGGCGGCTTCCCCGAGCTGGCCCGCATCATCCACGGGCATCCGACCCTGTCGGAGGCGGTGATGGAAGCCGGGCGCGCCGCCGACGGCTGGATGATCCACGCCTGAGGCCGGCCACCAGCGGCGTCAGACGCCCGCCTGGGGCTTGGCGACTAATCTCGGCGACGTGCCCACCCCGGCCGCCTTCTACTTCGACCTCGCCAGCCCGCTGGCTTATCTGGCGGCCGAGCGCATCCTGCAGGTGTTCTCGAGCGCGGCCGGGGTGGGCTCTGTCGAATGGCGGCCGGTGCTCGCGGGCGACCTCGACGGCGCGCAGACGTTCGACTCGTTTCGGTGCGCCGAGGAGCGGGATGCCTCCCGCGAGGACGTCGAGCGGCGGGCCGCGGCGCTCGGCCTGCAGCCGCTGCGGTGGCCGCAGCCATTCCCGTTCGACAGCTCGCTGGCGATGCGGGTGGCGACATACGCGGCGTCGATCGGCCGTGCGATCCCGTTCGCGCAGGCGGCGTTCCGGCAGGCGTTCGCCGGCGGGCACTCGCTCGCGGACCCCGACTACGTGCTGATCGCGGCGGCGGCGTGCGAGATGCACCCGCGGGCGGTGCTCCAGGGCGCCGAGCTCGACACGGTGGCCCAGAGGCTGGCGAGCACGACGGCGGGGGCGCGCGCGGCGGGCGTGGTGGAGGTGCCGGCGGTGCTGGTGGGCAAAGAGGTGTTCCACGGCGAGCGTGAGCTCGAGCGAGCCGCCGCCCACGTGCGTGACGGGCACCTGGATGCGGGAGACGGCGGCGACAGCGATGTTGTAGTACGCGACGACATGGCCCGCGCGAGCGACGCCGGCCCGAACGCGCCGACCGACCACGCGGGAGCGGCACCGCGGTGAAGGCCGGCCACGCCTACCGCCTGATCGTCACCCGCGGGGGACGCGCCCCGGCGGTACTGGCGGACCCGGCGCGGGTGGACCACATCGAGGTGGTGGAGATCGACAGCGGCGAGGTGGTGCTCTACTGGGACCGCTCGCCGCAGCCGGCGAGCAAGCTCGCACGAGAGTTGCGGGAGGATCTGGCGCGGCTGCAGGCCGAGGACTTCATCGCGCGCTGGAGTACGGTGGAGCACTGATGGCGAGCACGCCAGAGCCAGCCCCGCCCGATCCCGTCCGATCGGATCCCACCACCGGACCCGCCACGCCGGCGCGAGCGCTGCCCGACCCGCAGCGGGCGCGCGAGTGGCTCGAGACGATGACGCTGATCCGCCGCTTCGAGGAGCGCGCCGGGGAGATGTATGCGCGGGCGAAGGTGGGGGGCTTCCTGCACCTGTCGATCGGCGAGGAGGCGACCATCGTGGGCAGCGCGCGGGCGCTGCGGGACGAGGACTACCTGATCTCGACGTATCGCTCCCACGGCCACGCGCTCGTGCGGGGGACGCCGCCGGGGAACGTGATGGCGGAGCTGTTCGGGCGGGTTGACGGCTGCTCGCACGGGCACGGCGGCTCGATGCACATGTTCGACCTCTCGCGCCGGTTCATGGGCGGCTACGGGATCGTGGGCGGGAACCTGCCGATCGCGGCGGGCATCGCCCTGGCGAGCGTCCAGAAGGGCACGGAGGAGGTGACGCTGTGCACGTTCGGCGACGGCGCCTCCAACCAGGGGACGTTCGGCGAGACGCTCAACCTGGCGGCGCTGTGGAAGCTGCCGGTGGTGTTCATGGTGACCAACAACCAGTTCGGCATGGGCACGGCGCTGCGGCGCCACTCGGCGGTCACCGACCTGCAGCGCAAGGGCGAGAGCCTGGGGGTGCCGGGGATGCGGTGCGACGGCATGGACGTGCTGGACACGCACGCGGTGGTGGCCGAGGCGGTGGAGCGCGTACGGACGGACCGCCGCCCGGTGCTGGTGGAGGCCGTCACCTATCGCTTCCGCGGCCACTCGATGGCGGACCCCGAGCAGTACCGCACGAAGGAGGAGGTGGCCCGCTGGCGCGAGCGGGACCCGCTGCCGGCGTTCGCGCAACTGCTGATCACCGAGGGCGTGATCGACGGGGCGGACGTCGAGCGCATCGACGGGGAGGCCACGGCGCGCGTGGATGCGGCGGTGGAGTTCGCGGAGAGCTCGCCGTTCCCGGCGCCGGAGTCGCTGTACGACGACGTGTACGTGCTCCCGCGCTCGGGGACGGGCGAGATCGAGGTGCGGGGCGTGTACTCGGTGCAGACCGCCGAGGACCTGTCCCGGGCGGCCGGCCAGCGCGACGGCGCTGACGGCGACGGCGCCACGGCGGCCGCCAACGACGAGATCCCCCAGCAGTTGACGGATGCGCTGGCGGCCAGCGAGGAGGGCCGCGAACACCCCGAGGAGGTGCCGTGATGGCGGAGATGCGCTACCGGGAGGCGCTGAACGGGGCGTTGCGGGAGGAGCTCTCGCGGGACGAGCGGGTGGTGTTGATGGGCGAGGACATCGGGGTGTTCGGCGGCGCGTTCAAGGTCACCGAGGGGCTGCTGGCGGAGTTCGGCGAGGATCGCGTGCGCGACACGCCGATCTCGGAGAACACGATCGTGGGGGTGGGGGTGGGCGCGGCGATGACCGGCCTGCGCCCGGTGGTGGAGCTGATGACGATCAACTTCGCGCTGCTGGCGTTCGACCAGATCGTCAACCACGCGGCTCACATCCACTACATGTTCGGCGGGCAGGCGAGGGTGCCGCTGGTGGTGCGCATGCCCCAGGGCGCGGGCCATCAGCTCGGCCCGACCCACTCGCACTGCATGGAGGCGCTGTTCCTGCACGTCCCCGGCCTGCTCGTGGCGGTGCCGGCGACGGCGGCCGATGCGAAGGGCCTGTTGAAGACGGCCATCCGCGACGAGAACCCGGTGATCTTCATCGAGCACGAGTCGCTGTACGGGGTGCGCGGAGAGGTGCCCGACGACCCCGACCACCTCGTCCACTTCGGCCAGGCCCGGGTGGCCCGCGAGGGCGGGGACGTGACCGTGGTGGGGGTCTCGCGGATGGCACGGACGGCGGAGCGGGCAGCCGCCACGCTGTCCTCCGAGCACAGCGTGGAGGCCGAGGTGATCGACCCGCGCACGCTGCGCCCGCTGGACCTGGACACGATCCTGCGCTCGGTGGCGAAGACCAACCGGTGCGTGATCGTGGAGGAGGGCTGGCCGCACGGCGGCGTGGGCGCGAACCTGGCGGCGCTGATCGGCGAACAGGCCTTCGACGACCTGGACGCGCCGGTGCGACGGGTGACCGGAGCGGACGTGCCGATGCCGTACTCGAAGCCGCTGGAGGATCTCGCCTACCCGCACGAGGCGCAGGTGGTGGACGCGGTGCTGGCGACCCTCGACCTCAATCGAGTGCCCACCCACCCCGAGGCCGCCTGATGGCGGACATCGTGATGCCGCGGCTGTCGGACACGATGGAGGAGGGCACGATCCTGCGCTGGCTGAAGGACGACGGCGCGGAGGTGGCCCGCGGCGAGGAGCTGGTGGAGATCGAGACGGACAAGGCGACCATGACCTACGAGTCAGACCAGGCGGGGGTGCTGGAGATCCTGGCCGCGGTGGGCGACTCGCTGGCGGTGGGCGAGGTGATCGCCCGGGTGGGCGCAGCGGACGCCACCGACGGCGCGGGCAGTGGACCTGCGCGGGGAGATGCGGCAGAAGATGCGGCAGGAGATGCGGCAAGAGATCTCGAGGGGCCGGCCCCCGGGGGGCCGGGAGGGGTGAGCGCGCGGGCTGCGAGCGCGCCGGCCCGCGGGTCAGACGCGCCGGTGGCGTCTCCCGCGGGGGCGTCGGGCGAGACAGGGGCGGCGCAGGAGCGGGTGAAGGCCTCGCCGCTGGCGCGGCGGATCGCGAGCGAGAACGGCGTGGACCTGCGGGCGGTGAGCGGCAGCGGGCCGGGCGGGCGGATCGTGAAGGCGGACGTGGTGGGGGCGCCCGCGGGCCGCGCGGCAGAGACGCCCGCGCCGGCGGGCACGACGGCGGGCTCGGCGGCGACGGGCTCCGTGCCTGGGGGCCCGGCGCCTGCGAGCGCCGCGACGGCGGGCGACCGTGGCGCCGGGGCGCCGGCTCGCGTGTCGCCGGCGAGCCTCGAGGGTGTGACCACGGCCAAGGGCCACGCCACCGAGGTGGAGCTGACGCGGACGCAGCAGACGGTCGCACGGCGGATGGCCGAGTCGAAGGCAACGATCCCCGACTTCACGCTCCAGATCGAGGTGGACATGGAGGCGTGCGTGACGCTCCGCACCCAGCTCAAGCAGCTCTCGGCGCCGCGCGGCGGCGGCGAGGAACCGTCCGACGCGTCCGACGCGCGCGCACATGACGTGCCGACGTACAACGACATGGTGGTGAAGGCGGCGGCGCTGGCGCTGCGCGAGCATCCGCACGCGAACGGGAGCTACCGCGACGGTCGCGTGCAGGTGTACTCGCGGGTGAACGTGGGCGTGGCGGTGGCCGCTGAGGGGGCGCTGGTGGTGCCGACGGTGTTCGACGCGGATGAGAAGTCCCTCGGCGAGATCGCACGCGAGGCGCGGACGCTCGCCGCGCGGGTGCGCTCCGGCGAGATCACCCCCCCGGAGCTCGGCGGCGGCACGTTCACGGTGTCCAACCTCGGCATGTACGGCATCCGCAGCTTCACCGCCATCATCAACCCGCCCCAGGCCGGGATCCTGTCGGTTGGCGCGCTGGGCCCGCGGGCGGTGGTGCGAGCGGGCGAGGTGGTGGCGCGCAACACGATGACGCTGGTGCTCGCGTGCGACCACCGCATCCTGTACGGCGCCGAAGCCGCCCAGTTCCTGGCTCGCATCCGTGAGCTGCTCGAGGCGCCCGCGGCCCTCACGCTTTGAGGTCCGAGGGGATCACCCGCGGGGCGGCGCTCGCGCTGGCGGGAGTGCTAGTGCTCGAGCTCGCGTTGCTGGCCGCGTGGCAGCGCAACGGCTACTGGGACTTCTCGGACGGCGTGTACGCCGAGACGGCCCGGGTGCTCCTGCACGGCCGGAGCCTGTACACCGACACGGCCGCCGCCCAGCCCCCGCCCGTGTACCTGCTCGGGGCGCTCCTGCTCGCGATCCACGACGGGCTCGGATCGCTGCGCGCGGGGCTGGCGCTGGTCGAGCTGGCGACCGCGGCGCTGGTGGCGCTGAGCGTGTGGCGGCTGTGCGGTCGCGGTCGCGTGGCGCTCGCCGCGGGCGTGCTCGCGCCGCTCCTGCCGATCACGCTCCACGAGCACGCGCAGTTGCTGCCCGAGACGCTGGCCGCGCCGCTGGTGATGGGCGGCGCCCTGTGGTGTGCGCGCCGTGAGCGGGCATACGCCGGGGGCGCGATGCTGGCGCTTGCGGCGGCGTGCAAGCTCGCGTTCGTCGTGCCCGCGCTCGCGGTCGTGCTCGTTGCGGCCGCGCGGCGGCGAGCGCTCGCCGGCTTCGCGCTCGCGGGCGTCGCGCTCGTCCTCGCGGCTCTCGCGGTGTTCGGCACCGCGCTGTGGCGCGAGGCCGTGCGGGCGCAGCTGCAGGTGGGCAGCGCGTCCGTGCACTACGTAGCCCAGCTGCTCGCCCAGGCCGCCTGGAACGAGCTGCCGCTCCTCGCCGGCGCCGCGGCGGCGCTGGCGCTCGCACACGAGGCGCGCGAGCGCCAGCTCCTGCGGACGCTCGCCGCGGCCGCCGCCGGGGGCCTCGCACTCGGGCTCACCCTGTTCAAGAGCGGCTCCTACATCGACGTGTTCGTGGTCGCCGAGCCGCCCCTGCTCGCGCTCGCCGCCTGTGGCGCGGTGTGGGCGTGGGAGCGCGGCAGGGCACGCTGGCTCGTGGCCCTGCTGGGGGCGTTGCTCGCCGCCCAGTCGCTGTCGTTGCTGATCGCACCCGGCGACCCCGTGATCGCCCGCCGCCCGCTCGCCCATTCGGGCCTGGAATACGTGCTCTCGCCCGCCGCCGTCACGCGCGCCGTGGCCGTCGCACGCCGATGCCCGCCGGGGGTCGCCTACGGCGGCCAGCCCTACCTCGCGTTCGTCTCCCACCGGGCCATGCCCGGCGATCAGCCGGACCTGTTCATCATCGCCCACGCCCCCCTCGACGCTCCCTTCGCCCGGCGCGCCGCAGCCGATCAGCCGCGCTGCCCGGGCTAGCAGCTCCTCGCCCGTCATTCGCGAGCTGCTCGAGGCGCCCGCGCGCTCGGGCTGTAACACAAAACCAGCCGTTTGAGAACGTGATCCGCGGGTATTTCTGGTGCGGCGCTGTGCGTTACATGGTTGCCACCTGGAGAAGGCAGGCGGTCTCGCTCGTAAGAGACGAGGGTCGGTTGAAAATGGAACACTCATGAGGGAGAAACGCGTGCATACGCGCAATGTTGTGAGGTTGGCGGGCTGTCTGTTGAGCGTGACGTGCGTAAGTGCGATTGCGGTGTCGAGCGCGGCGGCGGCCCTGCCCGAAGTGGGGAGATGTGTGGCGGTGGAAAAGGTCACGGAAGGCAAGAAGGCCAGCTATCACGGCGCCTACACAGACCGCAAGTGCATGAAGCCCAGCCCCGGGAAAACCGGGAAATACGAATGGGAATCCGGGCCAGGGGCGACGAAGACGTTCACCGCCGAAGCCGCGAACGAACCGGCTTTCGAGACCGTCAAAGGTGCGACCGTGACGTGCCAGTCCGGGCAATTCAAAGGGGCCGAATACACCGGGGCGAAAACGGAGAAGTTCTCGGGAGGCCTCGCGCTCGATGACTGCATCACCGCCGAGGGCAAGGTCTGCACCACCGACCCAGAGCACGCGGGCGTGATCGAAGACCCCCTGCCGATCGAAGGGGAACTCGGGGTCGTCTCCGGCGGCGCAGACCCGACGGTCGGCTGGGACCTCAAAGACCTCGTGTTCGCGTTCACGTGCGGGGAGGAACTCAAAACCGGCGAACTGGGCGAAGCGGAGACGATCGAAGGGTCGGTGATCGGCGTGGTCGTCAAGAAGAGCGGCAGCGACCTCAATCGCATGAGCGGCACCACGCGCGTCCAGTTCGAGCAGCAGGACGGCAAGCAGCTTCCGGAAGCGTTCGAAGGGGGCGCGAAAGACACGCTCAGCACCACCATCGTCCACGGCGCCGGCAGCAGCGCCCAGGAACAGACCGGGCTCAGCGGCACCGAGCTGAACGACTACACCGAATCCCTGGAGATCAGAACCGAGGAATAGCCCCGCCACGGCGCGGGATAGGCGGCCGAGCTCTCGTCGCCTATCCCGCGTACTTCAGGAACAGCGTCAGTTTGTATGTGCCGTTGAGCTGCCCGGTCTTGACGCGCACCTGGAAGCCGAAGCCCTGGACTTTGACGCCAGCGGCGATCACTTTGGCGCGGCCCTTGGTGATCTGGCCGACGTTGTGGGGCTGATGCGGGAAGGGGTCGACGAGGTTGTCCTCGCGCACGCTGAAGCCGGGGCCGCTCAGCACGTAACCGGCGTCGGCGAGGGTGGTCGGCTTGCCCTGCAGCGCGTACGTGGCGGTGGTGTTCGACCTGAGCGTGAATGTCCGCTTGAGCGTCACCGTGCTGGCGGCTGCGAGCGGCACCGACACCCCGCAGGCGCAAACGATGACCACGAGGACTCCGAGCAACCTGCGCATGACCGACCTCCTGGGTGATTGGGCTGGCGTCCGGCTCGCTCCCGCCGGCGCAAGCAGCGATCGGAGCGAGCGAGGGCTCGCTCGCGATTGGCGCGCGAGCCACGCCGGCGATGGTACGCCCATGCTCCCGACAACGACGGCTGCTGGTCACGCACCCGCGCACCGTGCCGCCGTGCCCCGGGCGACCACGCCGCTAGGCTGAGACAGCAGACACATGAGCGACGCCGATCAGCGACCAAGCGCGAGCGATGAGATCTGGGTGTGCCAGCTCGGCACCGTCGCCTACGGCGACGCGCTTGCCGTCCAGGAGACGATTCGCGCGCGGCGCCAGGCCGGCGAGCTGCCCGACACGCTGCTGCTGCTCGAGCACCCGCCGGTGTACACGCGCGGGCGGCGTTCCGGCGCGCAGGACCTGCCCTTCGGCGAGGACTTCTACCGCGCCAGGGGCATCGACGTGTTCGACACCGATCGCGGCGGCAAGCTCACCTACCACGGCCCCGGCCAGCTCGTCGGCTATCCGATCATGGGCATCGAGGATGTCGGGCGCTACCTGCGCGCGATGGAAGGCGCGATCGTGGCCGCCCTCGCCGAGCAGGGTATTCCCGCCCGCTCGCGCCACCGCGAGGGCATCGAGTACACCGGCGTGTGGGTCGAGGACCGCAAGATCGCCTCCATCGGCGTGCACGTCTCGCGCGGCGTCACCACCCACGGCTTCGCCGTCAACGTCGAGAACGACCTCGACCCGTTCTCCTGGGTGACCTCCTGCGGACTGCCCGACGTAACCATGACATCGATCGCCAGCGAGCTCGCCGCGGCCCCCTCCGATCGGTCGCTCCCGTGCTTTCGCAAGCGCATGGCCTACGCCTTCTCCCGCGCGCACGGTCGGCGCCAGCGCCTGGTCTCTGCGCACCGCCTCGGCATCGCAACCACGAACTCCATCTCAATAAAAGCCGTCTCTGCACCGACGGTCGAGCCGGTGCCGGCATGAGCGGGACGGGCGCCACTCGCTCCCGCGCCAACCCCGGAGGCATGGACGTGCTCAGCGTGCTCGGCTCCGACGTGCGGCCCCTGCGCGAGCGCAAGCCCCCGTGGTTCAAGGTCCCGCCCCCAGGCGGGCAGCGCTACCGCGAGCTGACCGAGCTGATCCGCTCGGAGAACCTCCACACCGTCTGCCAGGAGGCCGCCTGCCCGAACGTGGGCGAGTGCTGGGAGCGCGGGACCGCCACGTTCATGATCCTCGGCGACACCTGCACGCGGCGCTGCGGCTTCTGCAACGTGAAGACCGGCAGGCCCACCTGGAACGACCCGCTCGAGCCCGCCCGGGTGGCGCGCTCGATCGCGCGCATGGGACTGCGCCACGCGGTCATCACCTCCGTCGATCGCGACGATCTCCCCGACAAGGGCGCCTCCGCGTTCGTGGGCGTCATCCGCCAGGTCCGCCGCCAGGCGCCCGGCTGTCAGATCGAGGTCCTCACCCCCGACTTCCAGGGCCAGGAGATGCCGCTCGCCAAGGTCATCGCCGAGCGCCCCGACGTGTTCAACCACAACGTCGAGGTCGTCCCCCGGCTGTATCCGCTCGCCCGCCGCGGCTCCCAGTTCAAGCGTTCGTGTCGCGTGCTGCGCCTCGCCCGTGAGCTCGGCGGCGATCAGGTCGTGACGAAGTCCGGGCTGATGGTCGGCCTCGGCGAGACCCACGAGGAGCTCGTGGACGCGTTCGGAGCGCTGCGCGAGCACGGCGTGCGGGTGCTCACCGTCGGGCAGTACCTGCGCCCCTCCGAGCGCCATCTGCCGGTCGTGCGCTACTGGCACCCGGACGAGTTCGCAGCGCTCGAGCGGGCCGCCTACGAGCTCGGCTTCGACCACGTGGCCGCCGGCCCGCTCGTGCGCTCCTCCTACCACGCCGACCAGCACGTGCCCCAGGCGAGCGCCGGCGAAGGGCCGCTCGCCGCACAGCTGTAGGAGGGCTCGAACCGGGGCGCCCGTTGGTGTAGCGTCTGGGCCGCGATGAGGAGGGCATCGGCAACAGCACTCGCAGTGACAGTGACGCTGCTCTGCCTCGCCGCCGGCAGCGCCACGGCGGAAACCATCACCGTCACCAACCTCAACGACAGCGGCGCCGGGTCGCTGCGCGCGGCGCTGAGCGAGGCCGCGAGCGGCGCCACGATCATCGTGCCCAAAGGGACGATCATCCTCACCAGCGGGCCGCTCGTGATCGACAAGTCGGTGACCATCGACGGAGCGGGCTCCAGCGAAACCGCACTCAGCGGCGACATGAAATCACGGGTGTTCGAAGTCTCCGGCGTGGGCGTCGAAGCGACGATCTCGGGGGTGCAGATCATCGAAGGCAAGCCGGCACCGGTCGAAAACAAAGTGACGCACGGCTTCGAAGTGTTCGGCGGTGGCGTATCCGTCGAACAGGCCAGCCTCACGCTCGCGCACGTGCTCGTCACCGAGAACGAAGCGAACACCGACGGCCCAAAGGGCGGAGTGTCCATCGGCGGCGGGGTGTGGGCGGGCTCGGAAAGCAGCCTCACGCTGCTCGGGTCATTCGTCTCGGACAACCGCGCGCTCGCCGAAGGCAGTGCCCACGACGGCGGCATAGCTGAGGGCGGGGGCGTCGCGGCCAGCGGCAAGCTCACCGTCCGCGGAGGCGCGATCGAAGGCAACACCAGCGATGCCTCCGGCGCCGAAGGCGGATCGCTCGCCGAATCGGGGGGCCTGTCGTTCGTCGAATTCAACGAAACCGAGACCGCCACGATCGAAGACACCTCGATCATGGGTAACGACGTCATCGACGACGGCCTGTCCGCTACGGCCGGCGGTGGAGCCGCCCAAGGCGGGGGCATGGTCCTCGTGCGCGGCTCCTCGGTGAGGCTCGCCGACGACACCGTCGCCAACAACTCGGCGATCGCCGAAGGCGGCTCAGATGCCGGAGGAGGGGACGCCACCGCCGGCGGGATCGTCCTCGCCGAGTCTCCGAGCGCCACGGTCGTCAACCTCACCGTCTCGGCCAACGCCGCGCGCGCGCCCGGCCACGGCAGCGCCAAAGGCGGCGTCGTCCTCGGAGGGGGGATCTACACGGACGAAGACGTGTCGGTGACGAACAGCACGATCGTCGCCAACACGACCGAAGCCAGCGGGCCGGGCGGCGACGGCACGTTCGAAGGCGGGAACGTTAGCGACGGCGGCATCCGCTTCGAGAACACGATCGTCGCCGCTGGCGTGGGCGAGTCCGGCAGCGAAAACTGCCTGTTCGCCGATCCCGGCGCCTCCTCGTCGGCGGGCGGCAACATCGACAGCCTCGACCAGTGCGGCTTCCACGCCCCGGGCGACCACGTGAACACGAACCCGATGCTGGGAGCGCTGCAGCCCAACGGCGGGCCCGTCCAGACGATCGCCCCCCTCCCCGGCAGCCCCGCGATCGAAGGCGGGGAGAACAGCGGCTGTCCCGGCACGGACGCCCGCGGCGTGCTCCGTCCGGCCGGGCCCGCGTGCGACGCGGGGGCGTTCGAGGTGGCGACGCCGAGCGCCACCACGGGGAGCGCGACGAACGTGGGCCTGACCGCCGCCACGCTCGCCGGCAGCGCACGCAACCCCGACCTCGCCGGCGGCGAAGTCGAGTTCCAGTACGGCCCGACGAGCGCCTACGGCACCACCACCGCCGTCCAGACGATCGGCGCGACCGTCGCCCAGGCGCCGTTCACCGCGGCCGTCGCCGGCCTTGCGCCCGGCACCGTCTACCACTTCCGCATCGTCGTCAAGAACGCCATCGGCACCGCGTTCGGCGCCGACGAGACGCTCACCACAGCGTCGCCCGCGCCCATCTTCATGTTTTCGTCGGCGCCGGGGCCGGGGCTGCCCGCACCGCTGGAGATCGTCGGCGCCCCGAGGCCGTCGTCCAACGGCACGAGCCTCGCGCTGACGCTCTCCTGCAACGGCCCGGGCACGTGTCCGGTGACCGTCACCGCCACCACCGCCGAGCAGCTCCGCCACGGCCGGGTCGTGGCGCTCTCCGCGTCGCGGCCGCGCACGCGCACGGTCGTCGTCGCCAGCGCGAGCCTGACGATTGCCGCCGGCAAGGTCAAGGTAGTCACGCTCAGGCTGAACGCCACTGGACGCAGGCTGGAGGCGAGGTTCAAGCGGCTGCCGGTCACGCTCACCATGTTCGTGACCGAGCAGGGCCACAAGACGCTCGTCAAGCGCGTGCACCTGGTGCTCGCGCCGCGCCCCCCGCACAAGCGCAAGCCGTAGCTCGGTCGGGCAGGCGGGCCGTCCTAGCCGTCCGAGCCGTGGCCCGGGCTAGGCTCTGACGCCTCACGCCCCGCGCTCACCCGCAGCCACGTTCCCGCTCACAGCGCAGCGATGTTCCCGGTCAAAGACAACATCCCGCTCGCCCGGTTTCCGATCGTCACCGTCGTGCTCGTGGCGGTCAGCGTGATCGCCTACGTGCTGGAGACGCACAGCGGCCACGGCGGCAGCTTCTTCGGGGGGCCCACCGACGCCGTCGAGCTCCGCTACGGCGTCGTCCCCCACCAGCTCACCCACCCCGACTCGCACACGCGCTGGGGCGCGGCGCTCACGTCGATGTTCCTCTACACGAGCTTCCTGAGCATCCTCACCAACATGCTCGCCCTGGCGATCTTCGGGCCGGCCGTCGAGGACGCGCTGGGGCGCGTGCGCTTTCCCGTCCTCTACCTGCTCGGCGGCCTCGTCGGGCTGGGCCTCCAGGTGGCGGCGGCCCCGAGCTCCACCGCCTCGGCGCTCGGCTCCACGGGAGCCGTAGCCGCGGTACTCGGCGGCTACATCGTGTTGTATCCACGGGCGCGCATCCTCTCGCTCGTGTTCATCGTGCTCTTCGTCACCATCATCGAGGTCCCGGCCGTGTTGCTGCTCGGCGTGTGGTTCGCCGCGCGGGCCCTGCTCGGGCTCGAAGGCCTCGGCAGCTCGGTGGCCGGGGAAGGAACCGCCTACCTAGCGCTCATCGGCGGCTTCGCCTTCGGCCTGCTGAGCATCCGCCCGCTCGTCAAGCATCACGCGCCCGGACTGCCGCGGGCCGCTGCATGACCCGGCTGCTCGTGCTCGCGGCCGCGCTGCTGTTCATCGCCGGCTTCGCCTTCCTCACCTACGCCGCGATCGTCCGTGAGGGCCTGAGCGTGGCGAGCGTGATCTCGATCTTCATCGTCGTGCTGCTCTCGGTTGGCATCGTCGGGGCATTGCGCAATCCTCCACGGGCGTGAGCTACTCGCCGTTCCTGACGCCGGGACACAGCCGCAACCGGCGCGCGCTCGCCGTGCGTCGCCGGCGCTGCCGCCGACGGATGATCGTGCTCGGGGGGCTCGCGCTCGTGATCGCCGCCGCCCTGCTCGGCGAGATGGCTCTCGCCAGCGGCTCGCGCAACGATCGGGGCCGCACCCATCGCACGGTCGCGGTGCTCGCCCACGGCCGCACCCTGCCGGCCGTGAGGCTGTCCCCGCACGGCTTCCCCCTGGCGACCCCGGCGCTGGCGCTCAGCGGGATCTCCTCGCCCCGGCGCGACCCCGTGCAGGTCAGCTTCAGCGACCCGCCGCGCGAGGGGCTGCTGTTCAACCTCACCACCGGCCAGGTGCTTTGGGCGCTCAACCCCTTCGAACGTGTGCCCATCGCCAGCCTCACCAAGATGATGACCGCGCTGCTGACCGTCGAGTCGGCGCCGCCGGACGCGCCCGTGCTGATCACCCGCCAGGCCGTGGACATGCCCGGGTCGAAGGTGGGTGTGCTGCCGCTCGGGCACCACGTCCGGCTCGAGAGCCTGCTCTATGGCCTGCTGCTGCCCTCCGGCAACGACGCGGCGGTCGCGCTCGCCCAGCACGTCGCCGGCAGCGTCAACGACTTCGTCCAGCGCATGAACCTCGAAGCGGCCAAGCTCGGGCTGGGCTGCACCCGCTACTCCTCGCCGTCCGGCTTCTACGACGCCGGCAACTACTCCTGCGCCGCCGATCTGGCCGTGCTCGCCCACGTCGACATGCAACAGCCGCGCATCGCCAGCGTCGTGCACACATACTCGGCTGTCATCCCCTTCCCCATCCCCGGCGGCAAGCTCTACCTGTACAACAACAACCCGCTGCTGATCTACGGCTACCCGGGCGCCACCGGCATGAAGACCGGCCAGACCGAAGCCGCGGGGCGCTGCCTGGTGGCCACCGCCGAGCGCCACGGCGTGCGCCTCGCTGCGATCGTGCTGCACTCCGAAGCCCCCGGCACGCAGGCGCGCCAGTTGCTCGACCTGGGCTTCGAGGACGTCTACCACCAGGCGGTGATTCCCGAGGCGCCCTTTCCTCCCGGGGCCTGAGGCCCGCGCGTTCGACGCCCACGGCGCCGGTGGAGTACCGTTGAAGCAGATGGATTGACTGGTCAGTCAGCCAAAGGAGGCGATGTGGATCTCGACGACACACCCGAGCAGGCCGCCTACCGCGCCCAGGTGCGCGGCTGGCTGGATGAGCACAAGCGCGAAGCGCCCATATTGGATCCCACCCTCCCGGGCGCGCTCGAGGACGAGGACGAGATCATCGCCGCCCGGCGCCTGTGGCAGGGCAAGCTCGCCGAGGGCGGGCTCGCGGGGGTGACCTGGCCGAAGGAGTACGGCGGGCAGGGACTCGGCCCGATCGAGCAGGTGATCTGCAACCAGGAGATCGGCAAAGCCAAAGTGCCCGGGATCCTCGACGCGATCGGCGTGGGCATGCTCGGCCCGACCATCATCGCCCACGGCTCAGAGGAGCAGAAGTCCCGCTATCTCGGCCCCATGCTCCACGGCGACGAGGTCTGGTGCCAGATGTTCTCCGAGCCGGCGGCCGGCTCGGATCTCGCGGCCGTGCAGACGCGCGCCCGCCAGCTCCAGGACGGCAGCTGGCGCCTGTCGGGGCAGAAGGTGTGGACGACCAACGCGCAGTTCGCCTCCTTCGGGCTGCTGCTCGCGCGCACCGACCCGGACGTGCCCAAGCACAAGGGCCTGACCATGTTCATCGTCCCCATGGACGCGGACGGAGTGACCGTCCGCGGCCTGCGCCAGATCTCCGGCGAGGCCGAGTTCAACGAGGTCTTCTTCGATGACGTCGCGCTCGACGAGGGCGCCGTGGTCGGCGGCGCCGGCAACGGCTGGGGCACCGCGCTCACCACGCTGATGTTCGAGCGCGTGACCATCGGCCTCGGCAGCGAGGGCATGGGCTACAACTCGACCCGCTTCGCCGCCGCCATCGCCGCCGACGAGCACGCCCGCCGCGATCCGGAGGTGCGCCACAAGCTCGGCGAGATCGCCAGCGAACTGCTCGCCGTGCGCTTCACCGGCTACCGCACGCTGACCGCCCTGCAGAAGGGACAGGTGCCCGGCCCCGAGGCCGGCCTGGCGAAGGTCACGATCGTCAGCGGCGCGATCAGGGCAGGCGACCTGATCGCCGACGTGCTCGGCCCGGACGCGCTGGACGAGGACAGCCAGTGGGCGTACATGATCTCGTTCCTGCCCGGCCTGAAGTCCGCCGGCGGGACCGAGGAGATCCTGCGCAACACGATCGGCGAGCGCGTGCTCGGGCTGCCCCCCGAGCCGCGGCTCGACAAGGGCATCCCGTTCTCCGAGCTGCGCTCCAAGGAAGGGGCCGCGGCGTGAACCTGTCACTCTCAGACGAGCAGGTGTTCCTGCGTGAGGCGGCCCGCGGCGCGCTCTCGCGCTTCAAGACCGTCGCAGCCGCCCGCGAGGCGCTCGACGGCGACGAGCACGCGCTTCCCGACCTGTGGCCCACCGCCTGCGAGGCCGGCTGGCCCGGCCTGTTGATCGACGAAGCCCAGGGCGGCGCCGGGCTGGATGCGTTCGACGCGATGCTCGTGCTCGGCGAGTGCGGGCGCGTGCTCGCCGACGTGCCGCTCCTCGGGCACCTCCCCGCCACGGCGATCCTCGGCGACTCCCCGAACGCGGCCGAGTTCATGGCCGACCTCGCCAGCGGCGAGCGGCGCGCCGCCTACCTGCCCTCCGAGCCGCCCGACGACGTGCACGAGCAGTGGAGCACCGACCCCGCCTCGGGCTTCGGGCGCGGCCCGCTGCCGAGGGCCGGCGCGGGTGGGCGGGACTCAAGTCAAGACGGCCGCGGGGGTGGGCGGGTTTCGGTTACAGGCAGCTTCGCCTTCGTGCCCGACGCTCCGGGTGCCGACGTGCTCGTCGGCGTGACGATGGGCGGCGACGGCAAGGCGCTGGGCGTGGCCGTGCTCGCCGACGCCCCCGGCGTGGAGATCGAGGCGGTGACCCGTTACGACGCCACCCGCTCGCTCGGGAACGTCACGCTGAAGGACGCCCCCGCCGTGGTGCTCGACTGCCCCGAGGAGTCGCTCGTCGGCGCCTGGCACCTGGCGCAGTCGCTGATCGCGGCCGAGTCGCTCGGCAGCGTCGAGACGGCGCTCGACGTGAGCGTCGCCTACGCCAAGGAGCGCTTCACCTTCGGACGCGCCATCGGCTCCTACCAGGCCGTCAAGCACGCCCTCACCGAGGTGCTGCGCGAGCTCGAGAACGGCCGCTCGCTGCTCTACTACGCGGGCTGGGCGCGAAGCGGCGCTCCCCAGGAGTTCGCGCTCGCCGCCAACGCCGCCCGCTCGGTCGCCGGGCGCGCGCTCGACGACGCCGCCCGCACGATGATCTCCGTGCACGGCGGCATCGGCGCCACCTGGGAGCACGACGCGCCGCTGTACTTCCGCCGCGCCCAGCTCTCGCGGCGGCTGCTCGGCGGCACCGCGGGCGCGACCGATCGCGTGGCGGGCGAGCTGCTCACGCAGGCCGCCGCGGCCTGACGGCCTCGCCCGCGGCTCAGGCTCAGGCTCAGGCTCGCGGCGTTACCGCGGCGGTGCTCGCCTGCGGCTTGGGCCGCGGCGCGGCGGTGGTGGCGGGCTTGGCTTCTTCGGCCTGCATCGCCGCGAGCACTGGCGCGCCGTACGCCGCGTACACGGCCTGCACCATCGCCGCTTCCACGCCGCAGTTGATGCAGAAGCCGTGCTGCGACCAGCCGATCGCGCGCGCCAGCACCTCGTCGGCGTAGCTCACCCCCGTGGCATCGTGGCCGTAGTAGTCGTATGCGGCCCACCACGCGGAGTCGTTCAGGGCGTATTCGGCGCCGTCCGCCGACAGCAGGTGGGCGGCGGCCATGATCGCGTCGAAGTCGTCGTAGATCGACGGGTGGGTGCTCGTCATGTGGTCGTAGTGAGCCGGGCGCCTGCCATACACGTAGGAGTCGGCGACGAGGTCCCACGTCGTGACCGTGCCGTTGGTCACGTTGAACTGCATCGGCCCGCCGCAGCAGTGGGCGAAGTTCAGCCCGTGGTAGGTGCTCGGCGCGGTCGAGAAGGCGCTCTCCTGCCTGTGGATCGAGGCGATCAGCAGCCAGTTGACCCCGAACGTGCTCTGCGCGGTCGCGTAGATCGGGTAGAAGCCTTCCATCCAGCGCCTGGAGATGTGCACCTGGGTGGGGGCGAGCAGCCGCTGCGTGTCGAGACGCTGCTGCTGAGGCGTCGGCCGGGCGACGATCGCCCCGGGACGCGCCGCGCCCGCGGGCGCGAGCGCCCGCGCGAGGTGCCCGGCGGGGACGGGCGTCGCGGCCGAGACCAGCACCGGCGGCGGCGCCACCGTGCTCGTGGTGGCACCCACCGCACCGGTGAGCACCGCTATCAGGACGGCCAGCCCCAGCGCCGCGAGCGAGCAGGCAAGCAGCCACGCGCCCCGTTCCGACGGCGGCGCCGGCATGGACGCGTGTGGGGCGTCGGGCACACATCCCATCCTAACCGCGTGCCGAGCAGGCCCTCCCCGGTTCGGGACCTCGCCGGTAGCGCCATCGGGCGGTGGCGCACGGCCGCGCGCGGGCGCCGGCCGGCTACAGGCCCAGCACCCGCGTGACCAAGCGGTCGAACACGCGGTCGGGGAGCACGCGGCTGAGCAGGAGCTGCACCTTCGCGTCCGTGCCCACCACGTAGCGTGAACGCATCCGCCGCGCGCTCAGCGCCCGCTCGATCGTCGCAGCCACCACCTCGGGGGCGACGGCGCGGCCCGCGGTCTGCTCGATCGTCTTGCGCAGCGCCGCTTGCACCTTCCCGTACTGCTGTTGGAGCTCGGGGGGAACGGTGAAGCTGTCGGCGTCGCCGCGGGCCTTGTCCCAGATCGGCGTCGCCACCGCCCCCGGCTCGACCAGCGCGACCTGCACGTGCGAGCTGCTCAGCTCCACTCGCAGCGCGTCGGCGAGCGCCTCCACCGCGTGCTTGGACGCGGAGTACGGAGCCACAAACGGCGTCGCCACGCGCCCGCCTATCGACGATACGAACACGATCCGCCCGCGAGCCTCGCGCAGCGCGGGCAGCAGCGCCTGCATGACCGCCACCTGGGCGAACACGTTGACCTCGAACTGCCTGCGCAGGTCCTCCAAGGAGATCAGCTCCAGCGGGCCGCCCACCCCGATGCCGGCGTTGTTGACGAGCGCGTCCAGCCGTCCGTGAGCGGAGGCGCCCCCGGGCGCGTCCTGCTCGCGGACACGCTGGGCAGCGGCGACGATCTGCGCGGCGTCGGTGATGTCCAGCGTCAGCGGGATCAGCCGCTCGGGAGCGCCGGCCGCGGCGCTCAGGCGCTCGCCGGCGCTCGGATCGCGCACGCCCGCGAGCACCGTCCAGCCCCCGGCGGCCAGTTGCAGCGCCGTCGCCCGCCCGATCCCGGTGGACGCGCCGGTGATGAGCGCGAGTGGCACCGCTCCGACCCTATCCGAAGTGGCACCGGGGGGAGCCCACCCCCGCAGTTAGCGAGAACTTAGGATGACGCGGGATGGTTGGGAATGTGGAGACGCCGCTTGCCGTTCGCCGCTCGCGATCGGCCAGCCCCCTGCGGGTGGCTGGCCGCGCGCTGCGCGGTCGTGGCGTGAGGGGGGTGGCGGCGCTCGCGAGCCTCGCCGTCCTCGCGGGCTGCGGCTCCACGTTGGACGCCGCCCCGGCCGCGAACGTGAGCGCCGCCGACCCACCGCCGCCGGGCGTTCCCGCGGCGTGCACGAAGGCGGTGCTGGGCACGCTCACGACGGTGCTCGAACGCGTGTACCGCGAGGGCGTGGCCAGCGAACGGACGGCCAGCGCCGAGTACCTGATCGCGAACTCCGCGGCGCTGCGAACCGCGGTCGAACGCGGCGAACGCGGCGCGGCGCGGGCGGCCGCGCGGGCGCTGCTCGCGACCGGGCACATGACCAACGTGACGGTGATGCGCGGCAGCCAGACGTTCGTCGAGGTCGGGGGCCCGGCGCTGGCGCCGCTGCACGGAACGCTGACGGGCGCCAACGGGGCGCCGATCGGGAGCTACGTGGCCAGCGTGTGGGCGGACAACGGCTTCCTCACGGAGGCCGGCGGCATCACCCAGGGGTTGGTCGCGCTGCGCGAGCACGCGCGCGGCGTCGGCGGCTCCCCCCCGCTTCCGGCCCGCGCGCTGCCCGATGCGGGCGAGCTCACGCGCGGGGGCGTCCCCTACGATTACACGTCGTTTCCGGTGGCCGCCTTCCCGGCCGGGGCTCTGCGCGCGTACCTGCTGATGCCCACCCGCACGGTCGCCTCGCTGTGCGGGTCGAGCACCCAGGACACGACGGTGAACACGCTGCGGCGCGTGGCCCAACTGATCTACAGCGCCGAGATCGGGCGCAGCGCGCAGATACAGGTGCGGCGCGTGCAGCGCAACAAGGCCCTGCTGGAGGCGGTCGCCCACCGCGAACCGGAAGCCGCGAGGCTCGCGATCGATGCGCTGCTCAACGAGCACATCGTGCGTCTGCGCGTGACCACGGACGGCAAGCTGCTGTCGGACGTCGGCGGGCCCTACGTGCTCGCGCCCGTCAGCGCTCCGCTGCGCCTGGGGGGGCACACGATCGGCACCCTCACGCTCTCGATCCAGGACGACGAAGGCTACCTGCGCCTCGCCAGGCGCCTGGCGGGCCTCGAGGTGCTCATGTACATGGACCCGTCGCATCCGCAGCTCGTGAAGGACAGCCTCGGCCCCGCGCCCGGCCCCGCGCTCGCCGACGTCCCCGCGAGCGGCGCCTATCGCTATGAAGGGCGCTCGTTCCGGGTGTTCACCCTCACCCCCGAGGCCTTCCCGTCGGGACCGCTGGCGATTCGCGTGCTCGTGCCGCTGCCCTACCCGCCGTCGGGCGCCAACGCAGCGGCCCGCCGCCGCTGACGGCGGCTCGCGGGCACCGCGCTCAGGCCGGCGCGAGCGACTCCTGCTTGGCGCTCAGCGCCGCCAGGAGCTGATCGAAGGACTCGGAGAATTTCTCGACTCCCTCGCGCTCGAGCGTGTCCGTGAGGTCGTCGTAGTCGACCCCCACCCGCTTGAGGTCCTCCAGCACCTGCTCGGCCTCAGCGATCGCGCTCTGCAGGCGCGCCGCCGGCACGCCGTGGTCCTGGTAGGCCTCGATCGTCTCCTCCGGCATCGTGTTGACGGTGTCCGGCCCGATCAGCTCATCCACGTACAGCGTGTCCGGGTAGGCGGGGTTCTTGGTCGAGGTCGATGCCCACAGCACCCGCTGCGGAGTGGCGCCCTTGCCGACGAGGTACTCCCAGCGCGGCCCGGCGAACACCTCCAGGTAGTGGCGGTAGGCGAGCCTCGCATTGGCGATCGCGAGCTTGCCCTGCAGCTGCTGCGCGTCCGGCTGGGTGGGGCCGAGCTCCTGCAGGCGCCTGTCGGCCTCGGTGTCGATCCTCGACACGAAGAAGCTGGCGACCGACGCCACCGCGCTCGGGTCGCCGCCCTCGGCGACCAGACGCTCGAGCCCGCGGACGTAGGACTCGGCCACCTCCGCGTAGCGGCCCAGCGAGAAGATCAGGGTGACGTTGATCGAGTGCCCCGCGGCGATCACGTCCTCGATCGCCGCCAGCCCCGGCTTGGTGGCCGGGATCTTGACCATCAGGTTGGGGCGGTCGACGGTCTCGTGCAGGTGGATCGCCTCGCGGAACGTCTGCAGCGTGTCGTAGGCCAGCCGCGGATCGACCTCGAGTGACACGTACCCGTCGCGCCGTCCGCTGGCCTCCCACACAGGGCGGAAGACCTCGCACGCGTCCGTGATGTCCTGCTCGGCCAGCGCCCAGAAGGTGTCCGCGACGGGGCCGCCGCGAAGCTCGTGCAACTGCTCGTCGTAGGCGTTGCCCTCGCTCATCGCCTTCTGGAAGATCGTGGGGTTGGAGGTGGCGCCGACGACCGCGTAGTCGTCGATCAACTGCTGCAGGTGTCCCCCGCGGATGGACTCGCGTGAGAGGAAGTCCACCCACACGCTCTGGCCGAGGGCCGACAGTTGCTGCAGGGGTCCCTGATCGGGGGACATGTGGTCTCCTCTCACTGGCTGGATTGGAGCAGGGCTCGGGCGCGCGCAAGGATGTTCTCGACGCTGAAGCCCAACTCCTGCAACACGGTACTACCGGGCGCCGACGCGCCGAAGCGATCGAGGCCGAGCACCTGGCCGTCGATGCCCACCCACTTCCACCAGCTCATGCTCGCGCCCGGCTCGACCGCCAGACGCGCCCTCACCCCGGGGGGCAGGACCTGATCGCGGTAGTCCTGCGACTGGGCTTCGAACAGCTCCATGCACGGCATCGACACGACGCGCACGCGGGCGCCGCCGTCGGCGAGCTGCCGGCCGGCGTCGAGCGTCCGCGGGACCTCGGCGCCGGTGGAGATGAGCACGATCTCGGGGGGCTCCTCGACGGCCGAGTCCCACAGCACGTAGCCGCCGCGCTCGAGGCCGTCGGCGCTCGCGAACCGGTCGCGGTCGATCACGGGGATGCCCTGCCGCGAGAGCAGCAGCGCCACCGGTCCGTCCGCGCGCTCGAGCGCCACGCGCCAGGCGGCGACCGTCTCGTTGGCGTCGGCCGGTCGGATGACCCACAGCTCGGGGATCGCCCGCAGCGCCGCGTACTGCTCGACCGGCTGGTGCGTCGGGCCGTCCTCGCCCAGCCCGATCGAGTCATGCGTCCACACCCACAGGACCGGCAGCCCCATCAGCGCCGACAGGCGCACCGCGCCGCGCATGTAGTCGGAGAAGATCAGGAAGGTCGAGCCGTAGGGCTTGACGATCCCGCCGTGGGCGGCGACGCCGTTGACGATCGCCCCCATCGCGTGCTCGCGGATCCCGAACGGGACGTTGCGCCCAGCGTGCACGCGCGAGAACTCGCCCGCCCCGGGGAACACCGTCTTGGTCGACTCGACGAGATCGGCCGCGCCACCCATCATCGTCGGCGCGAACTCCGAGAACGCGGCCATCACCTTCTGCCCTGCCGCCCGCGTGGCGAGCTCTTCGCCCGCGGCGAACGACGGCAGCGACTCCAGCCAGCCGTCGCGCAGGTGCCCCGACCACGCCCGATCCCAGTCCTCCGCCAGCTCGGGGAAGCGCTCCCGCCACGCCTCGAAGCGCCCCCTCCACCGCGCCTGCGCCTGCTCGCCCGCCGCCTTCAGCGCCATGTGCGAGTACACGCGCTCGTCGACCCAGAACCTGCGGTCGGGGTCGAAGCCCATCACCTGCTTGGTGGCCCGCACCTCGTCTTCGCCGAGCGGAGCGCCGTGGGACTTGGCCGTGTCGATCGCGTGCGGGGCCGGGAACGCGATGTGGGAGCGGATCGCGATGAACGACGGGCGCTCGCCTTCGTCGCGCCCGGCCGCGATCGCCGACTCGATCGCGTCGAGGTCCTCCGAGTCCTCGACGCGCTGGACGTGCCAGCCGTCGGCGGCGAGCCGGTCGCAGTGGTTCTCGGCGTCGAAGGAGATCGACGTGGTGCCGTCGATCGTGATGTGGTTGTCGTCGTAGCAGACGACCAGCTTGCCGAGCGCGAAGTTGCCGGCGACCGACGCGGCTTCCTGGCTGATCCCCTCCATCATGTCGCCGTCCGAGCAGATCGCGTAGACGTGGTGATCGACGATCTCCTGCCCGGGACGGTTGAAGCGGTCGCCGAGGAAGCGCTCGGCCATCGCCATCCCCACGGCGTTGGCGAAGCCCTGCCCGAGCGGGCCGGTGGTGATCTCGATGCCGGGGGTGTCCCCGCGCTCGGGATGCCCGGGGCAGCGCGACCCCCACTGGCGGAACTGTTCCAGGTCGGCGAGCCCGAGGTCGTAACCGGTGAGGTGCAGGAGCGAGTACTGCAGCACGCACGCGTGGCCCGCGCTGAGGACGAAGCGGTCGCGCTCCGGCCACTGCGGGTCGGCTGGGTTCGCTCTCAGGAAGCGCTTGAAGATCACGTACCCGAGCGGCGCGAGCGCCATCGCCGTTCCGGGGTGGCCGGCGTTGGCCTTCTGCACCGCGTCCATCGACAGGCCGCGGATGGTGTCGATCGACAGGCGGGTGATCTCGTCCTGCTCGGGCACCGCGGCGCCGGCCCGACCCTCGCCTTCGCGGGCGGGGCTCCGGGTCGACTGCGGTGAGGCCGCCATTGCCAGCGATCCTACTAACGATCAACGATGGCCGAAGCCTGGGTATCGGTAGAGTTCGTGGATCGTGTCCGAGCAGTTCTGCGACGTGGGCCGGGGTATCACGCTCTGCTACGAGACCTTCGGCGAGCCGTCGAATCCGACCGCGCTGCTGATCATGGGACTGGGCACGCAGATGGTCGCCTGGCAGGAGGAGTTCTGCGGGCGACTGGCGGCCCGCGGCCTGTACGTGATCCGCTTCGACAACCGCGACATCGGGCGCTCCACGCACATGTCGGGCCGGCCGCCGACCACCGCCCAGCTGCTCACCCGCTCGCGCCGGGCGGCCCGCTACACGCTCGGCGACATGGCCGACGACGCGGTCGGCCTGCTGCGCGAGCTCGACCTCGCGCCGGCGCACGTGATCGGCGCGTCGATGGGCGGCATGATCGCCCAGGTGCTCGCGGCCCGCCACCCCCAGATGGTGCGCTCACTGGTGTCGATCATGTCCAACACCGGCAGCATGCGCAGCGGGCAGCCGGCGCTGCGCACCTATTCGATCCTGCTGCGCCGCCCACCGCATGGAAGGGAGGCGTACATCGCGAACATCGAACGCGTGCACGCCGTCATCGGCTCGCCGGGACTGCCCCGCGACCTCGACGACCTGCGCGCCTTCGCCGGCGTCAGCTACGACCGCGACCACGACCCCAGGGGGCCGGGGCGCCAGTTGGCGGCGATCATCGCCTCCGGGAACCGCACGCCGGAGCTGCGGCGCATCACCGCGCCGACCCTCGTGATCCACGGCAGCGCGGATCGTCTGATCGCGCCCTCCGGCGGGCGGGCGACGGCCCACGCGATACCGGGAGCGAAGCTGTTGATGATCGGGGGCATGGGGCACGACCTGCCGCGCGCGGCCTGGCCGCAGCTGATCGAAGCGATCGGCGATCACGCGCTGCGCGCGGACGCCGCGGACGAGCCCGACCCCGCGCACCTGTCCCTACCGGCCCGTCCCCCGTCCCGGGCCGGTAGCTAGGACAGGCCCCGGACCCCTCCCCTCAACCGCCCTGCGGGCGGCGGCTGCACACGCGCAGACCCAGCATCGAGTGCGCGCGTCCGTTCGCGCACCAGCATCCCTGGGAGTGCACCCGCACCAGCCAGTGGAGATCGTGGCGGCAGTGCGAGCGCCTGTAGGGCCAGCGGCCGTGCAGGGCGCGGAGCATCCGCTGCTCGTGACACGCAAGAGGTCTCATCTCCATGCTTCGATCCCCCTCCGCGCGGACTTGTAATCCCCCGTTTCCAGGGCAGGGCCGCGGTCATCCTCCGGCGCCGTCCCCGCGCCGCCGCGTCCCTCGAGTATCCGGTCTCGCCTCGTGCTTGACCTAAAGCGCATCGTCCCAATCCCTTCATCGAGTCGGCGGGGCATCTCCCGCCTCGGACATATAAATCAGGTTTTACGCAGGATGTCAACTCAACTTTCGTGTATTGACACGCGGGCACGGCGCGGGGCGCAGCGCGGGCGCGCGCTCGGGCGAGCGCCCACACGCAGATCGCCGGCGCCGGCCGGCGCGCCGGCGGGAATCAGCAGCCGGAACCGGCGGATGGGCGCTCGGGGCGCCGGCTCGCGCTCGGCGCCCCGCCGGCCTCGATCAGCGGTACGTGAACTTGCTGGCGGTCGTCTCCGCCGAGCCCACCCCGCCAACGGACGCCACCACCTGGGAGACGCCCGCGGCGTGCGCGGGAGCCACGGCCACGCAGGTGCTCGTAGAGGAGCAGTTCACGCTCGTGGACTGCGTCGAGCCGAATTCGAAGCTCGTACCGGTCCGGCCGGGGATGAAACCGCCGCCCGTGATCGTCACCGCGATACCCCCGGAGACAGGGCCGCTGTCGGGCGCCAGCCGCGCGATCGACGGCCTGAACAGGTAGCTGTCGACTCCCTGGAGGTCGGTGGTGGCGCTCGGCGTGGTCACGCTCACGTCCACACGCCCCACCGGCTCGGCGGGTGACACCGCGGTGATCGACGTGGCCGACCTCACGGTGAAGCTGAGGGCGCTCGTCGAGCCGAACCTGACCGCGGTGGCTCCCGTGAAGCTGCTTCCCGTGATGGTGAGGACCGCGCCACCGGACGCCGGTCCCTGCTTCGCGGACATTTCGCTGATGACGGGGCCCGCGACCGTCGGCGACGACGGACCGTAGGCAAAGCTGTCGTTGCCGCTGGTGGCCGCGATTCCGACGACTTCCCTGAGCCCGCTGACGGGCACCGCGAGGTCGGTGCTGACCGTGTTGCCGTCCCCGAGCTGTCCGGTGAAGTCAGCGCCCCAACCCATGACGGCGCCGTTGCCGAGCAGCGCCAGATCGAAGCCGGAGCCCACTGAGACGGCGCTCACCCCATGCAGGCCGCTCACCGGGACCGGCACATCGCTGTTCGCGATGTTCCCGTCCCCGAGCTGCCCGTAACGGTTTTCGCCCCACGACATCACCGTGCCGCCCCGCAGCAGCGCGAGGCTGGAGGTACCGGCGGCGATGGCGCTGACTTCACTCAGGCCCCGCACGGGCACGGGCGTGTCGGTGGGCGTGGTGGCGCCGTCGCCGAGCTGTCCGGCTTCGTTGGCGCCCCACGCCATCACCGTGCCGTTGCTCAGCAGCGCCAGGCTGTATTTGCGCCCGGCGGCAATCGCGACCACGTTGTGGAGTCCGCTGACCGCGACGGGCACGTCACTCGAGCTCCCGCCGCCGTCGCCGAGCTGTCCGGCGTCGTTTTTGCCCCACGCCATCACCGTGCCGTTGCTCAGCAGGGCAAGGCTGGTGTCGCCCTGGGCGGCAATGGCGGTGACACCGCTCAGACCGGGCACCGGCCTGGCCACGTTGAAGTCGCCGCCCATGGTGCCGTTGCCGAGCTGCCCGTAGTGGTTGCCGCCGCAGTCCACGATCATGCCGTTTCTGAGCAGGATCAGGCTGTCGTAGCCGCCGACGGCGATCGCCGTCGCTTCGCTCACGCCACCGACCTGCACGGGCACCTCGGCTTTGGTGTGAGTGCCGTCGCACAGCTCTCCCACGCCGTTCACGCCGAAGCCCATGACCGTGCCGTTGCTCAACAGCGCCATGTTGTTGTCACCGCCGCCGGACACGGACACCACTCCGCTCAACCCCTTCACCGCCACCGGCACGTCGCTGGGGAAGTTGCTTTCGTCGCCAAGCTGTCCACCGCGGTTGAAGCCCCACCCGGTCTCACCGAAGGAGCTCCCCCACGCGGGCGTCGCCATCGCGGTTGTGAACGCGACGCCCAGGGCCGCTAGCACCGCTGCATGCGTACGCCGGCCTGATCCAAGCATTTGCACCCTTTCGTAGTCGCTCGCGGACCTCGACAGGCACGAGCGTGCTGCCCTCGGCGTCCGTATCGCCACTTCCGGGCCACAGCGCCGGTGGCGTGCGTGCAGCGCAACAAATGTTGTAGGTCGAGGAGCGTTGGGGCTGGCGCGGGAAACGGGCCCGTCGGCCCGGCGGCGAGCCCGTCGGAAAAATGCGCCCGGAGGGAATCGAACCCTCGGCCTGCGGCTTGAAAGACCGCTGCTCTTTGGCTCCCCGAAGAGAACCGTTGACCACTGAGCTACGGGCGCGTGCTGTGCGACGAGCAGCCTATTCTACGCACGCCCAGCGTAGGGTGGGCCCATGGCCAGCTACGTTGCAGCGATCGACCAGGGCACGACCAGCACGCGCGCGATCCTGTTCGATGCGGAGGGCCGGATCGCGTCGCTGGCACGGCGCGAGCACGAGCAGATCCACCCCCGTGCGGGGTGGGTCGAGCACGACGCGCGCGAGGTGTGGGCGCATACGCTCGAGGTGATCGAGGGGGCACTTTCGCGTGCGCACGCGGGACCCGGCGACGTGGCGGCCATCGGCCTCACCAACCAGCGCGAGACGACGGTCCTGTGGGATCGGCGCACGGGCGAGCCGCTGCACAACGCGATCGTCTGGCAGGACACGCGCACGGCCGCGCTCGTGCGCGAGCTGGCGGGCGAGGAGGGTCCCGACCGCCTGCGCGAGCGCGTCGGCCTGCCGCTGTCGACGTACTTCTCAGGCCCCAAGATCGCGTGGCTGCTGGAGCACGTGCCCGGAGCGCGCGAGCGCGCGGAGCAGGGCGAGCTGGCCTTCGGGACGATGGACACGTGGCTGTTGTGGAACCTCACCGGCGGCCTCGACGGCGGGCTGCACGCGACCGACGCCACCAACGCCAGCCGCACGATGCTGATGGACCTGCACACGCTCGACTGGCACGAGCCGAGCCTCGAGCTGATGGGCATCCCGCGCGCGCTGCTGCCGGAGATCCGCAGCTCCAGCGAGCTGTACGCGCAGGCCCGTGTGACCGCGCTGCGCGATGTGCCCGTGGCGGGCATGGTGGGCGACCAGCAGGCGGCCCTGTTCGGCCAGACCTGCTTTGCGCGCGGCCAGGCCAAGAACACCTACGGCACCGGCTCCTTCCTGCTGGTGAACACCGGCGAGCAGATCGTGCGCTCGCCGGCGCTGCTCACGAGCGTCGCCGCCAAGCTCCCCCACCGGCCCACCAGCTACGTGCTCGAGGGCTCGATCGCGGTGACGGGCGCCGCCGTGCAATGGCTGCGCGACCAGCTCGGGCTGATCGCGTCGGCCGCGCAGGTGGAGGAGCTGGCGGCCAGCGTGCCCGACAACGGCGGCGTGTACTTCGTGCCCGCGTTCTCGGGGCTGTTCGCCCCGCACTGGCGCGACGACGCCCGCGGCGTGATCGTCGGCCTGACCGCCTATGCGCGCGCCGCCCACATCGCCCGCGCGGTGCTCGAGGCGACCGCCTGGCAGACCCGCGAGGTGCTCGACGCGGTGGAGCAGGCCGCCGGCATCTCGCTCGGCGAGCTGCGGGTCAACGGCGGCATGACCGCCAACGAGCTGCTCATGCAGTTCCAGGCCGACGTGCTCGGCACGCCGGTGGTCCGCCCGCAGGTGACCGAGACCACCGCCCTCGGGGCCGCCTTCGCCGCCGGCCTCGCCGTCGGCTTCTGGTCCGGCGAGCGAGAAGCTCGGCGAGCGCTGGTCGGAGCAGCGGCGCTGGCAGCCCAGCATGCAGGAGAGCACCCGCGAGCGCGAGTACGCCCAGTGGAAGAAGGCCGTCAGCCGCTCGCTCGACTGGGCCGACTGACCGCCCTCAAAGCTGTCGGCCGGGCGGGACACATGGTGTGCTACTAAGCTAGTACACTGGCACGGTGCGAGAGGCAGACGGGGTCGCGGCAGCTCCTTCGAGGCGGGCACCCGTGCCGGCGGGCAACCTGCCCGGCTTGGCATCGGCGGCAGCGGGCGGCCACCGGCTGCGCTTCGCGCTGATGGGCGCGGTGGCAGCGCTCGGGTGCGGGATGGCGCTGGCGGGGCCCGGAGCAACCGCCCTGCATGCGAGCACGGCTCGCCGTGGCCTCGAGAGCCTCCCGGTCATCGCGCGGGGGGCAATCTCGGCGGCGCTGGGGCGCGACCGCGGCGCCGCCCACCCGCTGCGGATCGATCCGTTCATCCAGCAGGGCGAGCTGGCCGCGGCGCACGGCGCCATCGGCGAAGAATTCGGGGAATCGGTGGCGATCTCCGGTAACACGATCGTCGTCGGCACGCCCAACCAGGTCCTCGCCTCGACCGACGTGGAACAGGGCGCGGCGTACGTCTTCACGAGGCCCGCATCGGGCTGGGCCCACGCGACCGAGGTCGCGGTGCTGCGGGCAACTCGAGGCCGGTCCGAAGAACTTTTCGGCCACTCCGTGGCGATCTCGGGCAACACGATCGTCGTCGGCGCGCCGTTCCGGGAAGTCGCCGGGCACGCGGGCCAGGGCGCCGCGTACGTGTTCGCGAAGCCGGCCTCAGGCTGGAGAGACGCCACCCAGAGCGCACGACTGACCGCAGCAGGAGGTACGGCAAACGAATTCTTCGGCGAATCGGTCGCCGTCGCGGGCCACACGATCGTCGCCGGCGCGCCCGGTCGCGAGCTCGGCGGTCACGCCATGCAGGGCGCGGTGGACGTCTTCGCCACGCCGGCCGGCGGGCGGGTCGGCTCGCCGATCCAGAAGGCCGTGCTGCGGGCCTCGGACGGCGAGCCGCATGACGCCCTGGGCGTCTCGGTTGCGATCTCGGGCCGCACGATCGTCGCCGGGGCAGACCTGCACGCCGTGGGCAAGGACGCCGAACAGGGAGCCGCGTACGTGTTCGCAAGGCCTGCCTCGGGCTGGAGAGACGCCACCCAGGCGGCGGAGCTGACCGACGAAGACGGCGAGTCCGGTGAGTTGTTCGGGCACTCCGTCGCCGCCTGGGGCAACACGATCGTCGCCGGCGCGCCCAACCGCGGGCTCGCCAACAGCGCCGACGAGGGCGCGGCGTACGTGTTCGTGAGACCCGCCTCGGGCTGGAGGGGCTCGTTGACCCAGACCGCCGAGCTGACGGCCTCGGACGCTGCCAAGGATGAAGCGCTGGGTCGCTCGCTCGCGATCTCGGGCGACACGATCGTGGCCGGCGCGACCTTCAAGCAGGTCGGCCACAACACCGAACAGGGCGCGGTGTACGTGTTCGCGAAGCCCGCCTCGGGCTGGGTCAACGCCACCGAGACCGAACAGCTGACCGTGTCCGACGGCGTCGCCGGGGACAGCCTCGGTCGGTCGGTCGCCGTCTCGGGCCACACGATCGTCGCCGGCGCGCCCGACCGCAAGATCGCCAGGAACCTCGGGCAGGGCGCGGTGTACGCGTTCGTGGCCCCCGCCCCGTAGCTCAGGGCGTGAGCACGACCTTGAGCGCTTCGCGGCGGTCGAACACGGCGTAGGCCTCGGGGGCCTGGTCGAGCTTCATGTGGTGGGTGACGAGCGCACTCGGGTCGAGCACGCCGGCGGACAGGAGCGCGAGCACGCGGTCGACGTGGCCGATCACGTTGGCCTGCCCGCCGCGCAGGGTCAGCGTCTTCAGCCACAGCAGCCCCATGTGGACCTCGGCGCGCTCGGCGTACACGCCGATGCACTGGATGCTCCCGCACGCACGCGTCAGGCGGATGGCGCTGTCGAGAACCTTGGGGTCGCCGACGGCGTCGATGCACACGTCCACGCCGCGGCCTTCGGTGGCGTCGCGGACGGCCTGACGCACGTCCTGCTCGGTCAGGTGCACAGGCTCGGCGCCGAAGGACTCGGCCACGGCCAGGCGCTCGGGGACGCTGTCGATGGCCAGCACCCGCGCCGCGCCCACCGCGCGGGCGGCCTGCACGGCGCACAGCCCGACGGGGCCGAGCCCCAGCACGGCCACCGCATCGCCGGGCTCGAGGCCGCTCTCGACCACCGCGTGAAACCCCGTGCCCATCACGTCGCCCGCGAACAGCGCGACCTCGTCGCTCATGCCCTCGGGCACGCGGCGCAGCACGAGGTTGGCGTGGGGCACGAGCGTCATCTCCGCCTGCGTGCCCTGCAACGAGCCGAGCGCCGCGCCGTGGCCGAACGTGCGCGAGTGCTCGCAGCGGTGGTAGAGGCCGCGGCGGCAGAACCAGCACGTACCGCAGGCGCTCTGGAAACAGCCGAGCACGCGATCGCCGACGGCGACGCGGGTGACCGCATCGCCCGCCGCGAGCACCGTGCCGACGTACTCGTGGCCGATCGTGAAGCCCGCTTCGATGGGCACGCGACCGTGGAAGATGTGCAGATCCGAGCCACACACCCCGGAGGCGTCGATGCGCACGACGGCGTCTTCGGGGTCGATCAGCTCGGGCTCTGGGCGCTCCTCGACGCTGACGACTCCGGGGGCCTGGAACGTGACGGCGCGCATGGCGCAGGGCAGCCTACTGATCTACCTCGCGCAGCGCGCCCGTCTCGGGGTCGAAGAGGAAGCCCCTGATGCGCCCGCGCTCCGGCAGCTCGGGGCTGGAGCGCAGCCGGGCGAGACCGTGGCGCAGGGCCTCCTCGACGTCGACGAACGCGCCGAGTCGCCAGGCGGGCGTCGCCCCGTCGGCCGCGAGCGCCTGCGCGAAGTCCTCGTCGGAGGCGCCGCACAGGCCGCACCCGTGGTGCATGACCACGACCACCTCCTCGGTTCCGAGCAGCCGCTGGGAGACGCTGAGCGAGCGGATCGCGTCGTCGGTGACCAGGCCGCCGGCGTTGCGGATGATGTGGGCGTCGCCGCGCTCCAGGCCGAGCATTCCGAACACATCGATGCGCGTGTCCATGCACGCAAGCACGGCCACCCTGCGCCGCGGACGGGGGCTCAGGCCCGGCGCGGCGAGCTCGCCGGCGCGGGCCGCCGCGACGCGCAGCATGTCCTCGGCGTGAGGCATCTCAGAGGCAATCGTATGAGAGCCCGCGGGCGGGCGGCCCTACGCGGCGAGCAGGTCCTCGCCGACGCCGTCGAGCGTCTGCTCGAGCACGCGGTACACGGCCGGATGCACCGACATGCCGCAGTGGCTGCAGTCGATCTCGACGTTCTCGGCGTACGGGTCCACGCACGTGCGCCAGTTGACGATCCCGTCGCTGCGCGAGTACACGGCCACGGCGTCCACGCCGCCTGCGAGCGGGGCGATCAGGTCCTCCCTGAAGTCGGTGCAGCAGTCGCCGTCGCGGCAGTCGGTCGAGAACACCCCCGGCACCCCCAGGTCGCCGAGCCGGGCGATCAGGCGCACGGTGCGCAGGACCGAGGGCGAGACGGCCAGCCCGTCGAGCACCGGCGATCCCAGCATCGCCGCGGCGCACACGAGCTCCGGGTGGCGCACGGCCAGGACCCGCGCGAACGTGCCGCCGCGGCTCTGCCCGACGAGCGCAACCCGCCGTCCGCATTCGGCCGCGAAGTCCTCGAGGCGCCCCTCCAGGCGAGCCAACGAGCGTCCGGCGCAGTCGACGTTGGCGAGGATCCCGCTCATCGCCACGGGGTGCCCGCGACGGCGAAGCCAGGCGCGCATCACGCCGAGCGACGCATCGCCGGCCATGAACCCCGGGATCAGCAGCACCGGCACCGCGTCCTCGCGCCGCTGCGGCGAGCGCATGCGCGGGTCGGCGAGCAGGCGCGCCAGCTCGACGCTGTAGCGCAGCTCGCCCCACGCGGGCGCAGTCGACCATGCCCCGACGCTGCCTTCGTCATCCATGATTGACATAGGGTACGGGTTGTGGAGGTCGCCAACAGGCACATCGTCGTCACGGGCGGCGCCGGGGGGATCGGCCAGGCGCTCGTACGGCGCTTCGCCGCCGAGGGTGCGCGCGCGGTGGTGGTCGCCGATCGCGAGCTCGAGGGCGCCCGCGCGGTGGCCTCGGAGATCGGCGCGGGGGCGCTGGCGGTCGCCTTCGACGCGGGCAACGAGAGCAGCGTGCGCGAGCTGATCACCACGGCGAGCGAGGCCAACGGGGCGATCGACATGTTCGTCTCCAACGCCGGCGTCGGCGGCATGGGCGGCGGCCCGGAGGTGCCGGACGACTCGTGGGACGAAGCCTGGCGGGTGAACGTGATGGCGCACGTGTGGGCCTCGCGGGCGCTGCTGCCGGAGATGCTCGCGCGCGGCGAGGGCTATCTGATCAACACCGCCTCCGCCGCCGGGCTGTTGACGCAGGTCTCCTCGCTCGTCTACAGCGTCACCAAGCACGCGGCCGTGGCGCTGGCCGAGTGGCTGGCGATCGAATACGTGGATCAGGGCGTGCGCGTGTCGTGCATCTGCCCGCAGGGGGTGCGCACGCCGATGCTCGAACGGGGGATGCAGGAGGCGGCCGCCGCGGCAGCGCTGTCAGCGGGCGGGCTGATCGAACCGGAGGACGTGGCGGAGGCGGTCGTGGCGGGCATTCGTGACGAGCGCTTCCTGATCCTTCCGCACGAGAACGTCGCCACGTTCATGGCGCGCAAGGGCACCGACCCGGAACGCTGGATCAGGGGCATGCGCCGCTTGGTGCGCGAAGCGCGCGCGGCCTCGACCTGAAACCCGGCCGCTAGGCAGGCGTCTCGGCCTGGGAGCGCGCCCTGGCCTGGGCCGCATCGAGGTAGGTGGCGTCGTGGGAGCAGATCAGCTCGACCTCGCTCCCGTGGCGCGCGGCGAGCTCGCGCAGGCGCTCGACGTTGCCTCGACGGGCCGTCCTGTCGACCTCGTCGAGTGCGGCGAACGCGGCGGTCGCGCGCGGGCAGTGGGGCGGGGTGGCCACCTCGCCGTGGTGGAAGAAGGCGTCGCCGCAGTGCAGCAACCAGTCCCCCCCGCGCCTGACCGCCACGCCCGTGTGCCCGTGCGTGTGGCCGATCAGCGGGATCAGCAGGATCTCGGCGTCGCTGCCGGGCAGCACGCGCACGCCCTGGAAGCCGAACCACTCCTCTCCGCCGGCCGTGGCCGCGCCAACCGGGTTGTGCTCGACCCAGCGGGGACCGTGGGCCCAGTGCGCGGCCACGTAGCGCGCGCGGTCGCGCCAGCTCGGGTGCATGGCCGCCCGCAGCTCCGGGCCGAGCAGGTGCACCTCGGCGTCGGGGAAGTCGGGCAGGCCGCCGGCGTGGTCGAGGTCGAGGTGGGTGGTGATGATGTGGCGCACGTCGCCGGGGTCGAAGCCGAGTGCTCGGATCTGGGAGATGGCGGTGCCGGCGACCTCCAGACGCGGGCTGATGATGGCGTTGAAGACGACCCCGAGCTGGCGGGGCGTGCGCACGTCGTCGAGGCCGAAGCCGGTGTCGACGAGCACGAGGCCCTCGGCGCCCTCGATCAGCAGGCAGTGGCACACGAGCCGCGCGCGCTCGCGCAGGCCGCCTTCGCCGCTGACCAGGAGGGCGCCCCGCGGGCACAGGGTGCCGCAGCTCAGGTGGTGGATGGCGCGCGGAGCCGTGCTCATGGGTGTGCAGCCCTCGCGGTCGTGCGCGGCCGGGCGATCACGCGGCGCTGAGCGCCGCGCTGGGCTCGGCCACCGCGCGACCGTGGCGGATCAGGTCGGCGGCGCGCTCGGCCACGGCGATGGTCGGCGCGTTGGTGTTGCCGCGGGGGACCATCGGCATCACCGAGGCGTCCACCACGCGCAGCCCCTCGAGGCCGTTGACGCGCAGCTCGGCGTCCACCACGGCCTGCCCGTCGGTGCCCATGCGACAGGTGCCGACGGGGTGGTAGACGGAGTAGGTGGTGCGGGCGATCAGATCGCGCAGCGCCTCGTCGCTGTCATCGGCGGCCCCGATGCACGGCTCGACGCAGTACGGCGCGAGCGCGGGCTGCGCGCAGATCTCGAGCGTCAGGCGCATGCCGGCGATCATGCGCTGCATGTCGTCGCCGGCGGTGTAGAAGGAGTGGTGGACGATCGGCTTGGCGCTCGGGTCCTTGGAGGCCAGGCGCACGTTGCCGCGGCTGTGCGGCGTGAGCAGGCACGGCGAGACGAGCATGCCATGGGCGTCGGGGTCGGTCATGCCCTCGTCGATCAGCTGCAGGGGCACGACGTGGAACTGGATGTCCGGCGCGGAGGCATCCGGCGCGACCCGCGCGAAGCCGCCGGCCTCGGCGAAGTTCGACGCGAACGGCCCGGTCTGCGTGGCTTCGTACTCCTGCAGCGCCTCGGGCTCCAGCGAGCGCAGCAGGCTGACCTCCTCCGGCGTTGTCCACACACCGTAGGCGCCCGCGTGGTCTGAGAGGTTCTCGCCCACGGCGGGCTGGTCGAGCAGCACCTCGATTTCGCGCATCGTCAGGTGCTCGGCGGGACCGATCCCCGAGAGCATCAGCAGCTGCGGCGAGTTGTAGGAGCCACCGCACAGGATCACCTCGCGCTCGGCGCGCAGCTCCTGCGCCTGCCCGAGCTGGCTGGCCTGCACGCCGACCGCGCGCGTGCCCTCGAACAGCACCCGCTCGACGAGCATGTAGGGCATCACAGTGAGGTTGTCCCGCTCGCTCACCGTGTGCAGGTAGGCGACGGCGGCGCTCGCGCGCATGCCGCCGCGCTGGGTCACCTGGTAGAGGCCCACGCCGTCCTGCTCCTCGCCGTTGAAGTCCTCGTTGCGGGCCAGACCCGCCTGCACGCCGGCCTCGACGAAGGCGCTCGCCATCGGGTTGCGCGAGCGTCCTTCGCTGACCGCCAGCGGCCCGCCGGCCCCGTGCCAGCGCGAGGCGCCGCGCTCGTTGTCCTCGGACTTCAGGAAGTACGGCACGAGATCGGCAGCCGACCAGCCGGGGACGCCCCATTCGTCGTAGTCGCGGCGGTTGCCGCGGATGTAGACCATGGCGTTGATCGAGGAGGAGCCGCCGAGCACCCTGCCCCGGGGCAGCGGTATGCGCCTGCTGTTGCACTCGGGCTCGGGCGCCGTGCAGTAGTCCCAGTCGATCTCCGTGCGCGGGAGCTGCAGGTACCCGAGCGGGACGTGGATGTTCTGGTTGGTGTCCGGGGGCCCGGCCTCGAGCAGCAGCACGCTGACGTCCGGATCCTCGCTGAGGCGGTTGGCGAGCACGCAACCCGCCGATCCAGCTCCCACGATCACGTAGTCGTACATGTCTCTCCCCTTTGTCGGCGCCGATGCTCTCCTGCAGCCACGATACTCCTCCCGCTGCGCCGTCGTGGCGACGAACTGGCCGTCTGGCCAATACCCGGCGCGAGCCCTGAGAACCCTTGAAACGGGTTCTACGAGCCGGCGTCCGCCAGCTTCGCGAGCTGGCGCTCGGGAGCGATGCGCACGACGTCCCACACCAGGCCCACGCGCTCCAGGGCGAGGATCAGCCAGGCGGACGGGTCGAGCTGCCACCAGCGCAGTCCGTGGCGGGCGGAGGTGGGGAAGGCGTGGTGGTTGTTGTGCCACGCCTCGCCGAACGTCGGCACCGCCAGCCAGGGCAGGTTGCGCGACTGGTCGCCGGTGGGGAACGTGCGCCGGCCGAAGTAGTGGCACAGGGAGTTGATGGAGAAGGTGGCGTGGTGCAGGAAGAACATGCGCACGGCGCCGCCCCACAGCAGGCCGGTCAGCCCGCCGACGAGCGTGCCGGTGAGCGCGAAGCCCAGGGCGAACGGGAAGGCGAGCCCGGCCAGCACCCACACGAGGAACGTGCGGTCTATGAACGACACGATCGGGTCGGCGAGCAGGTCCTTGGCGTAGCGCTCACGTGCGGCCAGCCCCTCGCCGTTGAAGATCCAGCCGACGTGCGCGTGGTACAGGCCGGCGAACGCGCCGCGCCAGCCGGCGCCGTGCTCGAGGTGCGGGCTGTGCGGATCTCCGGGCTGGTCTGAGAAGCGGTGGTGCTTTCGGTGGTTGGCCACCCACTCGATCACCGGGCCCTCCACGGCGGCCGAGCCGAGCGCGGCGAGCAGCGCGCGCATCGCCGGGCTCGTCTTGAAGCTGCGGTGGGTGAACAGGCGATGAAAACCGACCGTCACGCCGAAGCCCGTGAGCAGGTAGGTGAGCGCGAGCACGACGAGGTCGGGCCAGCGCAGCGCTCCACCCCAGGCCCGCCACGCCGCCACGCCCACCAGCAGCAGCGGCACGACCATCACGAGCACGTTGGCGACGCGGTCGATGCCCGGGGGCGGGTCCGGCTCGGTCTCGCCGGCGGGCGTCCTCGCGGGCGCGACCGGCGCGTCCTGTTGGATGTGGGTCGCAGCGGACACGGCCTCAGACTCTAGTCGTGCGCTCTGCCGTACTCGCGCTGCTGGCCCTCTCGCTGCTGCCGTCGAGCGCCGCCGCGGGGCACGGCTTCACCATCTCGCCGGGGCACGTGCACCTGTTCTGAGACGTTCGCTGTAACGCATCGCGGGCTGGCCGGACTGAATCTCGCAAGTCCACCCCAACCCCGAGGAGCATCTTCAATGAAAGCAATTGCACGCCTCAGCGTGGCGATCGTCGCCGCGACCGCAGTGCTCGCCGCTGCCGTGGGAGCGACCCCGGCGCTCGCGACACCGACCTCGCATGCGGTGTTCGTCCAGACCGACAACCTCAGCGGCAACCAGATCGTCGTGTACGACCGCTCAGGCGTTGGCACGCTCACGCAGGCCGGCAGCTACGACACCGACGGCCTCGGTGGGCAGCTCGAAGGCTCGGAAGTGGACCACCTGGCCTCGCAGGGCTCGCTCGCGTACGACAGCGCGAACGGCCTGCTGTACGCGGTCAACGCGGGCAGCAACACGGTGTCGGTGTTCGCCGTGCTCGGCGACAGGTTGGCGCTGCGCCAGGTGATCAGCTCGGGCGGAACGTTCCCGGTGAGCATCGCCGTGCACGAGGGCCTCGTGTACGTCCTGAACGCCCTGGAAGGCGGGTCCGTGCAGGGCTTCGAGGTCTCGGCGGGCCGGCTCGTGCCGCTCGCGGGCTCCACTCGCGCCCTCGGCCTGAACCCGACGGCGACGCCGCAGTTCACGCACTCGCCGGGCACGGTCGTGTTCTCGCCGAGCGGCTCGCAGTTGATCGTCACGACCAAGGCCAACGGCAACGACGTGGACGTGTTCTCGGTGGCCCCCGGCGGCCTGCTGTCGGGCTCGCCGGTCGTGAACCCGCTGCCGGGAACGGTTCCGTTCGCGATCACCTTCGACCAGCATGAACACCTGATCCTGTCGGAGAGCGCGGGCGCGCTCGGCGACTTCAAGCTGGACGAAAGCGGCGCCATCGAACAGCTCGACGTGGTGCCCTCCGAACAGCTCGCCACGTGCTGGGTGGTGGAGGCCCGCGGGCACTTCTACACCTCCAACCCGGGCAGCGCCTCGCTGAGCGCCTTCCAGGAGAGCGCCAACGGACAGGTGCTGGCACTGCTGGGAGACACGACCACGGGGGGCGGCACGGTTGACGCGACGGTCACCCCCGACGGCCACGTCCTCTACGTCCAGACGGGCGCGGAAGGGGACGTGGACGAGTTCTCCGTGGGAGCGCACGGCGAACTGAGCAAGCTCGGGGAAGTCACGGTTCCCGGCGCCATCGGCGGCGAGGGCATCGTCGCCGGCTAGCCACCGGCCACGCCTTGCGGGTTGCGGCGCCCAGGTGGGCGCCGTAGCCTGCCCGGCGAGGAATGAAAGGCATGCGCTGTGACTGTCAGCTTCGACCCCCTCCCCCAACATGCACCTGGGGTTGATCGCGGCGATCCTGGTGCCGCTGCGCGGGCGCCGCGTCGACCCCGGAGTGGACGAGGACGGCGAGCTCGTTGCGCGGCTGCGCGCCGGCGAGCAAGACGCGTTCGTGACGCTGGTGTCGCGCCATCACGCCACGATGATGCGCCTTGCCAGCTCGCTCGTGTCGAGCCGGGCGGTGGCCGAGGAGGTCGTGCAGGACACCTGGGTGGGCGTACTGCGCGGGATCGACGGCTTCGCCGGGCGCTCCACGTTCCGGACCTGGCTGCTGCGCATCCTCGTCAATCGCGCCACGAGCACCGGCATGCGTGAGCGCCGCAGTGTCGCCGTGGGAGACGCGGGCCCGGTGGTCGACCGCGCGCGCTTCGACGCCTCGGGAGCGTGGATGTCGCCGCCACAGCATTGGGTCGAGGACGCGGAGGACAGGCTGCTGGCGCAGGGGCTCGCGGAGGAGATCGGGGCGGCCCTCGAGGGGCTCCCCGTGCGCCAGCGCGAGGTGGTGATGCTGCGCGACGTCGATGGGCTCAGCGGGCGGGAGGTGTGCGCGGTGCTGGAGATAAGCGAGGCCAACCAGCGGGTGCTGCTGCACCGCGGGCGCAGCCACCTGCGCCAGGCCCTGGAAGAAGAGTTGGGGGGCGCATAGCGATGTTCTGGAATCGCCACGGGCTGGCGTGTCAGGAGATGGTCGAGCTGGTCACCGAATACCTCGAGGGGACGCTTTCGCGCTCTCAGCGCCGGCGCTTCGAGGCGCACCTGGCGGGCTGCGAGAACTGCACTGAGTACCTGCACCAGATGCGGGCCACGATCCGGCTGACCGGGAGCCTCGGCGCCGAGGACATGACGCCGGCGATGCGCGAGGAGTTCAGCGAGCTCTACCGGCGCTGGCGCGCGGAAGAGGAGTGAGCGGGCCGAGCGAGTCCAGAGCAGAGCCGCCGCTTTAGACTCGCCAGCCGAGATGAATTACGCCAAGGGCATACAGGAGGTCGGCGACGGCCTGTACGCGTACCTGCAACCCGACGGCGGCTGGGGTTGGAGCAACGCCGGGCTGGTGGTGGACGGCGAGAGCACGCTGCTCGTGGACACGCTGTACGACCTCGCGCTGACCGAGGAGATGCTGCGAGCGATGCGCCGCGCGGCGCCGGCGGCGGCGCGCATCGACACGCTCGTCAACACCCACGCCAACGGCGACCACTGCTACGGCAACCAGCTCGTGGACGGGGCGCGGATCGTCGCCTCCGAGCGCACGGCGGCGGAGATGGGCGAGCTGCCACCGGCGGCGATGGCCGCGCTGATCGAGCAGGCGCCCGCGATGGGCGAGCTGGGCGCGTTCTTCCTTCGGTGCTTCGGCGCGTTCGACTTCAAGGGGATCGAGCTGGCGCTCCCGCAGGAGACCTTCACCGGCGCGCTGAGCGTGCGGGTCGGCGAGAAGGAGCTGCGGCTGATCGAGGTCGGCCCGGCGCACACGCGGGGGGACACCCTCGTGCATGTGCCGGCCGAGCGCGTGCTGTTCACCGGGGACATCCTCTTCTCCGGCGCCCACCCGATCGCGTGGGCGGGGCCGGTGTCCAACTGGATCGCCGCCTGCGATCGCATCCTCGCGATGGACGTGGAGACGATCGTCCCCGGCCACGGTCCCGTGTCCGGCCCTGCGCAGGTGCGCGAGCTGAAGGCGTACTTCGAGTACCTGTACGACGAGGCGCGCACGCGCCACGCGGAAGGGATGACCCCGCTGCAGGCGGCCCGCGCAATCTCGCTCGAGCGCTGGGCGGACTGGGGCGAGGGCGAGCGCCTGGTGGTGAACATCGCCAACATCTACGCGGAGCTGTCCGGCGAGGAGCCGCCCAACCCGCTGGCGGCGTTCGAGCAGATGGCCGCGCTGGCGGACTCGGGGGCGCCCCCAGAGTAGTGCCGTTCAGCACGAATTGGCGGGGTGCTAGTATGCACGTATGAAGCGCACCACGATATCTCTTCCCGATGACCTTGCTCAAGCGCTTGCCCGCGAGGCACAACGAAGACGCTCCTCTGCGTCCGAGGTGACGCGGACGGCCCTGGCGCAACACCTCGGCTTGGGAGACGACGAGCCGCGTGTGCTCGCATTTGCCGCGGTTGGCCGCAGCGGCCATCGCACCACCGCCCGAGACATGGAGCAGCTGTTGGAGCAAGAGTGGGATGACGTCCCTGGCCGTTGTTGACGCCGGCCCGCTGTATGCGGCGGCTGACGCCGACGATCGGGATCACCTGGCATGTCGCACCGCACTCTCGCGAACCGACCTCCGCCTGGTCGTCCCCGCGCTGGTCGTGGCTGAGGCCACCTACTTCGTGGGGCGACGACTCGGCCCGCGAGCGGAGAGCAGGTTCCTCCGGGGCATCGGGGAGCTCGACGTGGAGGGACCGGACAGCGGCGACTTCACACGCATGGCGGAGCTCGTGGAGAAGTACGCCGACTTTCCACTGGGAGGAACGGACGCCTCCGTGGTCGCCCTTGCCGAGCGACTCGACACGCCGACCATCATCACCCTCGACCGCAGACACTTCGCTGCGATCACACCCCGTCACCGCGAAGCATTCGATCTCATACCCTGACTGCGCGCGGGCATTGTTGTAGCATCCTACAACACGCATGTAGCCCGATCGGCGTATGATCGGCCGGCAGGGGAGTGCCGTCCGGGGAGTGGGAATGCAGGCAGGGATGACGCGCAGGGAGTTGCTGGCGACGGGGGCGGCGACGGGGGTGCTCGCGCTGGAAGCCGACCCGCTGATCCGCCGGGCGCTGGCCGCCCGCTCGCACCCGGGGACGCTGTCGGACATCGAGCACGTGGTGATCCTGATTCAGGAGAACCGCTCGTTCGATCACTACTTCGGCACCCTGCCCGGCGTGCGCGGCTTCGCGGACGCCGCCCCGGCGGTGCTCGCCCAGGGCGGCTACCCGGCCCCCGGGTACGAAGGGGAGCTGCTGCCCTTCCACCTGGAAACGGGCGGGATGCCACAGTGCTTTCCCGACATCACCCACAAATGGGTGCCCCAGCACCAGAGCTGGGACGGAGGGGCGATGGACGGCTTCGTGCGCGCCCACCTCGCCTTCGACGGCCCGGACGCGGGCCCGGCGACGATGGGCTACTACGAGCGCGCGGACATTCCCTTCTACTACGCGCTCGCGGAAGCCTTCACCATCTGCGAGAACTACCACTGCTCGATGCTCGGGCCCACCGACCCCAACCGCCTGTACAGCATGTCGGCGAGCATCGATCCGGACGGCGAAGCGGGCGGGCCGTTGGTGGAAACGGAGTCGTTCGAGGCGCGGGCGGCGCTCGCCGGGCGCTTCACGTGGGCGACCATGCCCGAGCAGCTCTCCGCGGCGGGGGTGAGCTGGAAGATCTACACGGGCGCCGAACGGGGCGTGGAAGACAACGTGTTGAGCTACTTCCGCAACTACCAGACGAACGCCGAGCTCGCGGAACTGGCCTTCGAGGCGCTGTATCCGTGCGACTTCTCCGCCGACCTGGCGAACGAAGAGCTTCCCCAGGTCTCGTGGATCCTCGCGTCGTTCGAGGACACCGAGCACCCGGGCTTCTCGACGGCGGCCGCGGGCGAGTACACCGTGGAGAAGCTCGTCAAGCGGCTCTTCCACCATCCCAGCGTGTGGGCGAACACGGCGCTGTTCCTCACGTGGGACGAGAACGGCGGCTTCTTCGACCACGTGGCCCCGCCGGTCGCACCCGAAGGCACGCCCGGCGAGTACCTCACCGCGCCCGACATCACGGGCGACTCCGGCGGCATCGCCGGTCCCATCGGGCTCGGCTTCAGGGTGCCGATGCTCGTCGTCTCGCCGTTCAGCCGCGGCGGCTTCCTGTGCCCGGACGTGTTCGACCACACCTCCATCCTGCGGTTCCTGGAGGCCCGGTTCGGCGTCGAGGTGCCGAACCTGAGCGAATGGCGGCGGGAAGCCACCGGCGACCTCACGAGCGCGTTCAACTTCGCCGGGCCGGACAAGAACAGGCCGAAGCTCCCGGCGATCGAACTCACCCGAGCCCAACGCCAGAGCGGCGGCTGCGTGAACTTCGGCTCGGTGACCGTGCCGCCCAACTCCCTCCCGGAAGAGGCCGCCCGCGAATGGCAGACGCCGAGCGGGCCATAGAAGCAGGTTCTTAGACAACAGGAGACGGGCCGGCGCGGCGAAAGCACATGTCGGCTAGCGTTGGCGGCGTGAGGGGCGCGGTGACAGTGGCGGTGGCACTGGCGGCGGCGGCGTTGGGGCCGCTCACGGCAGATGCGACCGGTAAGGCGCCCTCCGGCAAATCGTCCCCGCATCGTCCCGGTACGGGGAAGGCGAAGGCGTTCGTCCGCGTCAACCAGGTCGGCTACCCGACGGCCGCGCCCAAGCGGGCGTACCTGATGTCGGCCAAGCGCGAGACGGGGGCGACGTTCACGGTGGCCAACGGCGAAGGGGACAGCGTGTTCAGCGCCACCGTTGGCGCGTCCCCCTCCGGGGACGATGGCGCGGGCGCGTGGAGCAAGCGCTTCAAGTACGTGTACCCGCTCGACTTCGACGCGGTACAGACCCCGGGCACGTACACCGTGTCCGTGGCCGGCCCCGAGCCGGCGTCCTCGCCGGCGTTCGCCATCGGGTCCGCCCAGGCGCTGTACGAAGGGCCGCTGGCGAACACCCTGTCCTTCTACGAGAACGAGCGCGACGGCCCCGAATACATCCCCTCGGCGCTGCGCACCGCGCCGGCGCACCTCAACGACGAGGGCGCCATGACGTACGTGACCCCGACGGTCAACGACGAAGGCGAATTCAAGGGCGAACTGGAAAGCCTCGGCGAAACGATCAACGCCTCGGGCGGCTGGTGGGACGCGGGCGACTACCTGAAGTTCGTGCAGACCACCAGCTACGCGGTGGACCTGATGGAGATCGGCGTGCGCGACTTCCCCGGCGAGATGGGCACGACGGCGGCCCGCTCGAACTTCACCGAAGAGGCGCGCTTCGGGGTGGAATGGCTGCTGCGGATGTGGAACGACTCCACCCGCACGCTGTACTACCAGGTGGGCATCGGCGAGGGCAACTCGAGCACCACCGGCGACCACGACATCTGGCGCCTGCCCCAGGAAGACGACACGTTCGGCGGCTCGGACCCGGCCGACCGCTTCATCCGCCACCGCCCCGTGTTCCGGGCTGGCCCGCCGGGCTCGCCGGTGAGCCCCAACCTGGCTGGGCGAGACGCGGCGGCGTTCGCGGAGTGCTTCCAGGTGTTCGACCGGACGCGCCCGGAACTCGCCGACCGCTGCCTGCTCGCGGCCGAGCACATCTTCGAACTGGCGAACACCGACCCGAAGGGCAACCTGCTGACGACCATCCCGTTCGACTTCTACCCGGAGAGCGAATGGCGCGACGACCTCGAGCTGGGCGCCACGGAGCTGGCGAGCGCGCTGTCATCGGGCGCGACGTTGCCCGCGGGACTCCCCCACACGCAGCCGCTGTACTACCTCGAAAACGCGACCCACTGGGCCAAGGAATACATCGCCCACAACGGCGAAGGGGGCGAAGGGCTGAACCTGTACGACGTGAGCGGCCTCGCCGACTTCGAGCTCGTGCGCGCGCTGCGCGCCGCCGGCGCACCGTCGGGCCTGGCGCTCGACGCATCGTCCCCGGAGGGGGAAGCGCAGCTGATCGCCGGCCTCGGCGAAAAACTCCAGGCGGCGGTGGAGCAGTCCCAGGGCGAACCGTTCGGGTTCGGCTTCCCGTGGGCCGAAGCGGACACCGCGTCGCACGGGGACGGCCTGTCGGTGATGGCCTCCGAGTACGACTACCTGGCGGGCGCATCCACCTACAACGCCTACGCCGGGCGCTGGCTGGGCAACGTCCTCGGCGCCAACGCGTGGGGCTCGTCGTTCATCGTCGGCGACGGCTCCACCTTCCCCGACTGCCTCCAGCACCAGGTGGCCAACATCGTCGGCTCCCTCGACGGCGCCCCGCCGGTGCTCGCGGGCGCGGTGGTGGAGGGCCCGTCGGACGAAAAGAGCTCCGGCAAGCTCCCGGGGATGCGCGCCTGCCCGGCCGCCGGCGGGAACGCGTTCAAGGTGTTCAACGGCGCCAGGGCCAAGTACGAAGACAACGTCCAGGCCTTCACCAACACCGAGCCGGCGATCGACCTGACGGCCTCCTCGATGCTCGCGTTCTCATGGCAGATCGCCCCGCCCGAACCACTCGCCGGGTGAGCCACGACGATCTCCTCCTAAATAAAAAAATAAATAGGAGTTCGCCGTTGACATCCTGAGCGGTATGTGACAGGATACCCCTCGGTATGCGAAACGATATGGTCGGACTCCCCGCTGGACCCCGCCTGCCGCGCGCCGCGCAGACGGTTCTTTGGTTCCGTAACGCGCAGTGGATGCTCGACACCTGCCAGGCGCGCTTCGGCGACATGTTCACCCTGAAGATCGCCAACGAAGGCACGTGGGTGATGACCTCCAACCCCGATGCGATCAAGCAGGTGTTCACCGGCGACCCGCGCCTGCTGCACGCGGGCGAAGGCAATCGCGTGCTGCTGCCCGTGCTCGGGCCGAGCTCGGTGCTGCTGCTCGACGATCGCCCCCACCTCAGCCAGCGCAAGCTGATGCTGCCGGCGTTCCACGGCGAGCGCATGCAGCGCTACGGCGAGCTGATGGCGGGGGTGGCCGCCGAGGAGATCGAGAGCTGGCCGCTGGGCGAGCCCTACAAGCTGCGACCGCGCATGCAGGCGCTCACGCTCGAGATCATCCTGCGGGCGGTGTTCGGCGTGGTCGAGGGGCCGCGCGTGCAGCGCCTGCGGGAGCAGCTCCGCCACCTGCTGGACATCCTCACCGACCCGCTCCACGGCGTCGCGTTGATGGCGCTCGGCCCCGTGCGCATCCAGCGGCTAGCCGCCTTTCGCCGCGAGCTCGACCGCGTGAACGCCCCCATCTACGAGGAGATCACCGCGCGCCGCGGCGCCGGCGACCTCGCCGAGCGCGACGACATCATGTCGCTGCTGTTGCAGGCCACCCACGAGGACGGCTCGCCGATGTCAGACGTTGAGCTCCGCGACGAGCTCGTCACGCTGCTCGTCGCCGGGCACGAGACCACCGCCAACGCGCTCGCCTGGGCCGCCGAGCGGCTGTGCCGGCACCCCGAGAAGCTCGGCCGCCTGACCGAGGAGGTACGCGCGGGGGAGAACCGCTACCTGCAGGCGGTCATCCAGGAGACGCTCCGCCTGCGCCCGGTCATCTCCATCGTCATTCGCCGCCTGGTCGAGCCGATGGAGATCGGCGGGCGGATGCTCCCCGCGGGCGTGTCCATCGCGCCGTCCATCCACCTCGTCCACCGGCGCGCGGACATCTACCCCGAACCCCACGAGTTCCGCCCCGAGCGGTTCCTCGAGGAGGAGGGCGGCAGGGCGCCGGGCACGTACACGTGGATCCCGTTCGGCGGCGGCGTGCGCCGTTGCCTGGGCGCGGCGTTCGCGCAGTTCGAGATGGAGGTCGTGCTCCGCGAGCTCGTGCTGCGACGCACGATCGCCCCCGCGCGACCCGCCTCCGAGCGCAACTACCGGCGCGCGATCACCGAGACGCCCAGGCGCGACGCCGAGGTGATCGTCGGTCCAGCGGCCCCCGCAGCCGCCATCGCGGACGCGCACGGCGCCGTCGAGGGCGCCGCGGATGCCGCCGCGCAGGAGCCCGCCTCGGCCTCCCAGCCAGACATCGGGGTCGCCGCGGCTGACGTCGGGGCGGCCGCCGCTTGAACGCCGTGCGCGCGCGCCGCGGCGCCGGACCCACCCGCGCGGAACGCCAGGCGAGCACCCGTGCGGCGCTCTTGCGCTCGGCCTCGCACGAGATCTGCGAACACGGCCTGGACGGCGCCTCGATCGACCACATCGCCACCGAGGCCGGCTACACCAAGGGAGCGTTCTACGCGAACTTCACGAGCAAGGAGGACCTGTTCCTGGCGATGCTCGACGAGAAGTTCGGCGCCGAGATGGCGCGCCTGGAGGCGGCGCTGGCCGGTAGCGGCGAGGCCGTGGACGTGGCCCGCACGGCCGCGGACGACCTGCTCAGCTACATCGACCGCGATCCCGAGTGGCCGCGCCTGTACCAGGAGTTCGCCGTCCATGCCGCCCGCAACGACGCCTTCCGGGTGCAGTTCGCCGCCCGCCAGCGGGCGGTGCGCGAGCGCATGGCCGAGCTGTTCGCCCGCTGGACGGCCGCGCTGGGGATCGAGCCGATCCTGCCCCACGCGGACGTGGCGGCCATGAGCTTCGTCATGGCCGACGGCTTCCTGCTCGACCGCATCATCGACCCCGAGCTCGACGACGGCCTGTACGCGACCATGTGCGAAGTGTTCCTGCGGGGGCTGATGGCGATGACCGAGGAGCGCGGGACGCAGGACCCGTAGGCCGCCCGGCCTACGGGAAGTCGGCTGCCAGGACGTTGGCGGGCCCGCCGCCGCCGCTCGCCTGCGCTCACGGCGACTGCGGGAGCTTGGCCGGGCGTCGGCCGGTGGCCGGGGCGGAGGGCGGCGGCACCACCGGTCCGATGTCGCCGTCGGGGGCCTCGTCGAGGTCGACCATCACCGGCGCGTGATCGCTCGGGCCGGTGCCCTTGCGCGCCTGCCGGTCCACCCACGCGGCACGCACGCGAGCGGCCACGGGGGCGCCGGCGAGCACCAGGTCGATGCGCATCCCGAGGTCCTGATGGAACATCCCGGCGCGGTAGTCCCAGTAGGTGAACACGCGCTCCCCGGGCCAGCGATCGCGCACCACGTCGCGCAGCCCGAGCTCCATCAGCCCGGCCAGCGCCGCGCGCTCGGGCGCCGTCACGTGGGTCTGGCCGGTATACGCGGCGGGGTCGAACACGTCCACGTCGGCGGGCGCGATGTTCACGTCCCCGCACACCATCACCGCCTGCGGGCCGTCGCGGATCACCTCCCCGAGCGCGGCCAGCCACGCGAGCTTGTAGTGGTAGTGCTCGGAATCGGGAACCCGCCCGTTGGGCACGTACACGCAGTGCACGCGGATCCCGCCGCACGTCGCCGACACCGCTCGCGCCTCCGGGTGCGCGCCCGCGAAGGACGGCGCACCCGGGAGCCCGGGCACGACGTCCTCGAGCCCCGCGCGAGAGAGGATGGCCACCCCGTTCCACTGCACCTCGCCGTGGCGGGCGACCGCATAGCCGCGGGCGGCGAGCTCCTCGCCGAAGAGCTCGTCGAAGGCGCCGTCCGCGAGCTTGGTCTCCTGCAGGCACACCACGTCGGGCCGGCGCTCGTCCAGCCACGCCAGCAGGCGCGGCTTGCGCTGCTTCGCGGAGTTCACGTTCCAGGTGGCCAAGCGCACGGGGCGTACGCTAGTACGGGCTGCCCCTCCTCACTCAGGGCGACGACCACAGCCGCATCGCCGAAGCGCACGCCGAGCTGCGGGTGATCGACCTCTGACCGGCGCGCCGGCGGACTCGTCGCCCCTATGGGGATAATGGCGCCATGAGGTTCTGGCACAAACACAAATGGGGCACGTGGGAGCGAGCCTGGGGGAAAGGGAGCGCGAAAGACTACGTGCTCGAGCGCAAGTGCGAGATCTGCGGAAAGCTCGAGACGAAGGTCATCCGGTGAGGGCCCGGCTTCAGGCATGCGCATTCATGCGTTGAGCACCGGCGCCGTGCGCCTCAAGCAGGCGTTCCTGCACGCAAGCAGCGGCGGGCGGCGCCAGCTCGACCTGTTCCTGCCCGGTCCGTGGTCGCCGGCTGCAATGCCGATCCACTGCTGGGCGATCGAGCACGACGGTCGCCTGCTGCTGGTCGACAGCGGCGAGAGCGCGTCCGCGCGGGATCTCCCGTTCGCTCGCTTCGAGGTGGCGCCCGAGCAGGAGCTGCCGGGGGCCATGGCGGCAGCCGGCCTGTCGCTGGATGACGTCGCGGAGGTGATCCTCACCCACCATCACGGCGATCACGTTGACGGGCTCGTCCACGTGCGCGCGCCCGTGCGGATCAACGATGCGGAGCTGCAGTTCACGAGGACGCCCTCCGCACGGGTCATGCGTCGCGTGCTGCGCCAGCCGCTGCCGCCCGGGTTCGCGCCGGAGCCGTTCGCGCTCGACGGGGGGCCCTTCGGGGCGTTCCGGCGCAGCCGCCCGCTCAGCGACGACGGGCGCATCGTCGCGGTGGAGACCAGCGGGCACACGCCCGGTCACATCTCGGTGATCTGCGTGGACGACTCGTCTCGCCACGTGATGCTCGCCGGCGACGCCAGCGACACGCTCGAGCAGCTGCACGCGCGGCGCGCCGACGCGGTCGCGCCGGATCCCAAGGCGCAGGTGGCGACGCTCGAGACGATCCTCGCCCACTGCGCCGAGCACCCGACGATCTACCTGCCCTCGCACGACCCGGAGTCCGCCGCGCGCCTGGCCGGCGCGATCACCGTCGGCTAGTGGACGCGTCCGCAAGTGTTGCGGTTCATGCTGCGAGGGCGAGGGGTTGCGCTTCGTGACGGGTGATCTTCTCGATCACGTTGTCGAGCTTGGCGCGGGTGAAAGTCCACTCAAACGGTCGGGCGAGCGTGCGGTAGTGCTGGGCGAAGTCCAGCAGGTGCCTGGCGAGTTCGGGCAGGGTCGCGAAGTCGTTGGGGGTCAGCGCCTTGCGCTGAACGATCGAGAAGTAGATCTCGATCTGGTTCAGCCACGAGGCGTGGACGGGGAGATGGATCAGCCGGGCGTTCGGGTATGCCTCGGTCATCCGTTTGACGGAGGCCTTGCCGGCGTGGCTGGAGCCGTTGTCCACGACCCAGTAGACGATGCGGGCAGATCGGTAGGGCTCGATCTGCATGACCTGGTCCACGAGCCGGCCGAAGGGGACGATCCCGGTCGTCTGCTCGACCCGGTCAAACAGGTTGGCGTGGTGCACGTCCCAGGCAGCGAGGTAGGCGAGCGTCCCGCCGCGCAGGTACTCGAACTCGACCAGGCCCGAGCGCCCCGGCCCAGGCGCAATCGTCTGATGATGGCGACCGAGGGCTTGCAGCTGCGTCTTCTCATCAGCGCTGATGACGTACTCGTCTGGGCGCAGCCGCTTGCCGTCGAAGACGCGCGCGTAGAGATCCAACACGCGCGCGGCCTTGGTAGCGAAATCGGGGTCGCGCGGGAAGATCCAAGAGCGCGTCTGCCACGGCTTGATCGCGTCCTCATGCAGCCACCGCCAGATCGTCGAGGCCGACGCCTCGGTCACGCCGCGCTCGATCACCAGCCGGTGCAGCTCAACCCGGGAGAAACGCGAGAGCGCCAGCCCGTGGGTGCGCGGCAGCTCGCACGCGACCGCCTTGACCTCGGCGACCTCTTCCGGGGGGAAAACGACGCGGTCGACCAGACCGCGCTTGATCCTCAAGCCCATCCAGCCGCTCAGCCCGAAACCGGGCTCTTCGCCGCGCGACACTATCCGGCGAACAGTCCAGCCGCGCGGCGATATCGATGTCCTGCATACCCTCAGCCGCATAGAGCATCATCCGCGCCCGCTGCACCACCCGGAACGGCAACGTGACCGTGCACGCCCGCCGCTCAAGCTCCACCCGCTCCTCCTCGGAGAGCTCGATCACCTGGGTGCTGGACCTGGGCACAACACATAATTCTGCGCGCCGACCATCATCCCTCCCAATAAACCGCAAAACTTGCGGACACGTCCACTAGGAGCCAGCGCCCGCGCCGCGCACCGCGGCTGCGCTCAGCGTCGTGACGACGATCCCCGGCGCGCCCCGGGGCAACGCGGACGGCGACTCGCCGGCGGGGGCCGAGACGAACGTGACATCGCCCGGAGCGAGCGACTCCGACCAGTTGGGATCGCCCTCGTGCACCTGCTCGGCGGCCCCATCGGCAACGCGGCGCGCCATCTCGGCAGCCACTGACGGCGGGTCGCCGTCATGCTCGCCGGAGACGACCGTGCGCACCGCTCCGATGCGCGGGCTGTAGCCACGCACGAGCGCCACCGGCGGAGCGTGGCGGCGCGGGCCGTCGCGCCTCCCCTCCCCGCCGTCCGCGCGAGCGCCGGCCGGGCCCTCGGGCTCGGCTCCGTCGGGCACCCCCTCTCCCTCCCCCTCCACGGGCTCGGCGGCGATCGACTCCGCGACCAGCACGAGGGTCGCTCCCTCGGCCGCGCCGGCGCGCATCGCGCCATCGAGGAGCGAGCGGTCCACGATCGTGGAGGGCTGGCCGTCCACCCCGGCCGCCGTCGTGACCTCTCCGAAGCGCACCCGCGCCGCCCTCGGGACCACCGGATCGGACTCGGGGATCACGAGCACGGGATGCACCACCCCGCCGTCGGCCCGGGCGATCCGCACGGCGATCGAGAGTGCCCCCCGGGCGGCCTCGGGGTCGCCCACGCCCACCACCACCCGCGTCCCCAGGGGCTCAGGGCCGCCGTTGACGACCTGCACACGGCCGCTCGCGCGAGCGCCGACGAGGCTGGAGGTGAGCACGCTGACGAAGATGAGCACGAGCACGGCGTTCACGACGGAGGTGTCGAACAGACCGATCTGGAAGCCGACGACCGTCGCCGCCAGCGTGGCGGCCGCCTGGGCGACGCTCAACGAGAACAGCAATTCGCCCTGAGGACGGGAGAAGCCGAGCATACGGGTGGAGACGAAGGCGGCCGTGGCCTTGCCGCCAAGGCAGGCCAGCAGGAACAGCCCGGCGAGGCCGAGTGTCTTCGGCTGGGCCATCACCGCGGGGTTGAGGATCAGCCCGACCGAGACGAGGAACACCGGGATGAAGACGGTACCGCCGAAGAACGCGATGCGATCCATCAGCTCCCCCTCGTTGGGCACCAGCCGGTTGAGCGCGAGCCCGGCGAAGAACGCGCCCACGATGCCCTCGATGCCGAACAGCTCGGCGACCGTCGCGGCCGACAGGAAGGCGGTGATGGCGACGACGTAGCGAACGGATCGCTCGGCACCCAACCAGCGGAAGGCCAGCGCCGCCAGCCGCGGCAGCACGAGCAGGCTGAACGCGATCAGCACCGCGAGGCCGATCCCCACCTGAGTGAACACTTCGAGCGGCGAGCGGCCCCCGCCGGCAGACCCGGCGACGCCGGCGAGCACGACCAGCGTGAGCGTGTCGGTGAGCACGGTGGACCCGACCGCCGTCGCCACCGCCGGGTCGGAGGCCAGACCGGCGTCGCGGACGGTGGGATAGGTGATCAGGGTGTGCGAGGCGAGCAGCGAGCCGAGCAGCAGGGCCGCCTCCACTTCCCATCCGAGCGACAGGCCCACGATCGTCCCGCACGTCATCGGGAACGCGAAGGTGAGCACTCCGAAGACGATCGCCGCCCGCCGGTGACGGCGCAGCAGGTTGAGGTCGAGCTCGACCCCGGCCACGAACATCAGGTAGAGCAGTCCGAGCTGGCCGAGGTCGGGGAGCGTGTCGTTGCCCGAGCCGATCAGACCGAGGCCATGCGGCCCGATCACATAGCCGCCGAGCAGCAGGCCGATGATCCCGGGCACGCGTGCGCGCCTCAGCACCACCGGTCCGAGCAGCAGCGTGGCGAACACCACCAGGAACTCCCATGGCGCGCCTTTGGGAGAGGACACGTTGACGATCTCGGCCACCGCCGTGTGCAGGCTCATCGCCGTCATTCCTGCGTCCTCAGCGTCGGGACGTGTTCGACCTGACCTTCTTCCAGGTCGGTGGCGAGCCACTTGCGCCCCAGCCGTTCGATCGTGCCGTCGGCGGCGAACGCGCGCATCGCCGAGTCGACCGCTTCGACGTTTTCCGAGCCCTTCGGCAGGGCGGCCGCGAGCACGTCTTCACTCGGGAGCTGCGCGGCCACCGCGTAGGTGTTCGGCGATTCGCGCGCGTACGCGAGCGCCACCGGGAGGTCGAGCATCACGGCCTGCACCCGCCGGGCGCGCAGCGCATGCAGCGCTTCGCGCTGATGGTGAAGGATCAACGGCGTCGTGGCGGGGCGGATCGTTTCTTCGAGCGCGCCCTGCAGCGTGGTCCCCGTCTGCACCGCCCAGCTCAGTCTGCTGCGCGGCGTGGACGTCCGCGACTTCCGTGCCCGGACGCACGAGGATCGACGGCGGCGCGGCCAGGTATGAGCTCGAGAACGACACGTGCTCGGCGCGTTCGGAGGTGACCGTTATGTCGGAAAGGGCGAGGTCGGCACCGCCGAGGTCGCCGGCTATGAGCCGCGCAAACGGCACGATGATCACCTTCAGCTTTGACAATCCGAACCGCGACGCCAACGCCCGCGCGAGCCCGTACTCGAAGCCGCCGGTGGGACGCGCGGGCGTACCTGCCCAGAAGCCTGGATCGGGAATCTGAGCGGTGGCCACCGTGAGCGTCCCGGCGGTACGGGGCGCGAACGCGCCGCCGCCGCCCACCCCCTGCGATCCGCTGCACGCCGCCGCCCACAGGCCCACCAGAAGCATCATCGCCCCCAGGCCCAGCCGTCTGACGATCACCACGCTCTGCACGCCGTTTGCACTCTAGCTCCGCGTCTGGCCGCCGGCGTCGTGCCGGCGAAGCTCGCGCGGGCGTTGTGTCAGATCTCACACACACACCGGTGGGTGGGCGAGATGATCGACACCAATCAACCGAAAAGGAGTAGCCGCGATGCTATCTATGAAAATGACAGGCTTTGCAGTAGCCGCCATGCTGGCTCTCGGGACGGTTGGCAGCTATGCGTCGTCCGCGAGCGCCAAGACGCTCGACCTCACGTGGAACGACGGTTCCGAACAGCAACTGCAACCGGGCGACGAATTCAGGATGGCCAATGACGGCGCCTGGACGATCGAAGCCGCCGGCGGAGCAGTCACCTGCTCACCCGGCGAAGAACAGGGACTGACGGGCACGGTCGAGAGCAACGACCAGAAAACGGACGAAATCGGCAATCTGACGAGGTACGGGCGGTTCTACGACGGAAACAGGAAGTGCCCGAACACGATCCCTGGCCTGGGATCTGAAGTTTACCCGTCGGGAATCGAATTCAACACCCAGCCCTTTGGCAGCCTCGAGCTCGGCTCGAACCTCAAGGCCGCGATCGATGCCAAGAGCGCAGCCTCGCCGTCGGGCGTCCGCATCGCACTGGCGACCGGCTACGAGGAATACTGCAACTACACCTTCACCAAGATCAAGGGTGAGATCCTCGGGCGAGCGACGGAGTTCGGCGAACTGCTGGAAATCAGCTTCGACAAACAGAAGATGAGCCTGTACGCGCCGGATTCGGTGGCCGTGTGCCCGAAGAAGGTGACGGTGAGCATCTCCTTCCAGTGGCAGCTCACCAACTCCCAGTCCTACTACGTGTTCTACCACGTGCTGTAAGGCACCAGCAGAGCCATACTGCACTCATCGGGAGGCGCAGAAGCCGGGCCCCCGCGGGGCGGAGCGTGAACCGCTCCGCGGGGGCCGGCTAGTTGACGGCTGCGCCGCTCACGAGTACGGCGTCCCATGTGCCGCCGTACTCGTCTGAGCCGATGTTGTACGTCGAGCGGCCCACGAGGTCGTGTGCGTATGTGTAAAGCGGGTGTCCGGCGTAGGTCACCTGCCGCAGGTGACCGTGAAACCGGATCGTGCCGAGCAGCGAGCTCTTCACACCCGGACCGGCGATGGGCTTGCGGGTGCTCGTCAGCGCCGGCCAGGTTGCGAGGCATCCCGGCACCTTCGCGCAACTGTCCGTGTCGTGCCTGTCGCGAGTGAACAGGTAGAGCGTGTGTCCGGAGCCGTTGACCAGGATCTCGCCGAGGCCCGTCTGTTCGAGCTCGAGCGTGGGTGCGCCGGCGCCGGCCGCAGCGGCGCTTCCCCGCGCGGCACCAGCGAGCGGCGCGGCAGCGAGCGCGGCGCCTGCCAGCGTCGCGGCGAGGGCGAGCCTGAGGCTGATGCGCTTGACGGGCGCCCTCGAGGACGGGTGTGGGCCGGGCGGCATACGCCCTCATGATAAGGACGTTCGGTCCGCCGGCGCGCTCGCGCCACGGGCCCACTCGGCGGCGCTTGGCCCGAGCGAGTTCATCGATTGCGCGCGCCGTACTCTGATAGCTTGGCGCCCCGGTTGGCGGATGAGTCCCGAGCGCGACAATGAACGGCGGTCGCTGAACCGTCGGGAGTTCTTGATCGGCGCCTCGGCGCTCGCCGTGGGCGCGGGTGTCGGCGCCGACTCAGAGCGCGCCGGCGCCGTCGTGGCTCCCGACCTGGGCGCGTCCGTGGCGGTCCCGAGCGTCGCGCTCGGCAGCCAGCCGGGCGGCCTGCCGGCGCGCCAGCACGCGTGGGCGGCGACGTTGCGGGTCAACGACGTCGGCGATCCGATCGCCCCCCGCTTCGACCGGCTGCTGTTCTTCGACGTGAGGGGTCGGCCGACGCCGGCGTACGCACGCCTGCTCGAGGCGGCGCTGCGAACGCTCGAGCGCCTCTACCGGTGGAGCCCGGCGGGACTGCTGTTCACGGCCGGCTGGGGGCCCACCTACTTCGAGCGCGTACTCGGCGTCAGCTCGCCCATACCGGCGGCGACCGGCCTGTCGAACTTCGAGTCGCCCGCGATCGACGACTACCACCTGTGCCTGCACCTCGCGTGCGACGACGAACGCAAGCTCGCGGCCGTGGAGGCGGCGCTGTTGCACGGAGAGCGTCTGGGCGGGGCGAGGGGCTCGCTGCAGATCACCGACGCGCTGCGCTGGCGCGAGACGCGCACGGGGTTCGTCGGCACGGGGTTGGCGGCCGCGCACCAGGACGTCAGCGGCATCCCGCCGGGCGACCCGGTGTCACCCCAGTCGCCGCTGTTCATGGGCTTCAAGTCGGGGCTGCGCAAGAACCAGGCGAGCGAGGACTACGTGACGATCGCCGGCGGCCCGTTCGCGCAGGGCACGACCATGCAGGTCAGCTACATGCGCCTGCGGCTCGACGGCTGGTACGAGGGTCTGTCATACGCCGAGCGGGTGGCGCGCATGTACTCGCCCGAGACGACCCCCGAACAGGTCCCGCGCTTCACCACCGACGCCCCGAGCGAGCCGAACCTGATCAACCAGGCGATCCAGCGCTACGGCGTGATCGGCCACTCGCAGACCTCCGCCATCGCCCGCCGGAACGGCAAGCCGCTGATCATCCGCCGCGACTTCAACACCGTGGACGGCGGCCACGCCGGCCTGCACTTCGTATCGGTGCAGCGTTCGATCAACGACTTCGTCATAACCCGCAACGCGATGAACGCGTCGGGGGCACATGTGGAGAACCCCGCGATCACCGAAACGGTCAACAACGGGATCAACGAGTTCATCGCCGTGCTCAGGCGCGCCAACTACATCCTGCCCTCGCGGGCAAGCCGTTCGTTCCCGCTCCTGCCCGGGCGCGGGGCGGCGCTCGCCTGAGCTGCGACCGCCCAGCCTAAGCGCCTGCGGGCTCGAGCCGACCCGAGCGCTGGCGCAACCGCTGCGAGGAGCGGCGCGCGGCGGCGCGGCGGCGTAGCGCTATCTCCAGGTCGAACCGCAGGTCGGGATCGTCGAGGCCCGCTCCGAACAGATCGCGCAGGCGACGCAGCCGGTAGCGGACGGTCTGCGGATGCACCGACAGCTCGGCGGCGATCGCGCGCTGGGAGCCGTGCCGGCGCAACCACGCCAGGAGCGTGTCCTCGAGCCGCGCCCGGCTGCGCTCGCTCTCGCCGGCCAGGGGTCGCAGCACCCGCTCGGTGAGGGCCGTGACGATGTCGGGCGCGGCGTGCAGGGCGATGTCGGCGAGGCGCCGCTCGGCGACCACCAGCCTCGCCTCCCCAGGTGGCAGCTCGCGGGCGAGGTCGGCCCAGCGCAGCGACATGCGCGCGTCCGCCGGGACGACCGACGGACCGAGGAACGCGACGGCGTCCAGGCGCTCGGCGATCGCACGGGCCTCGTGCTCCACGCGACTCGGGTTCGGCACGATCACGCAGGTGAGATCCCCCGCGGGGCCGTGGAGGGCGTCACCGCTGAGCTGGTGGACGGTCGCCGCGGCCGCCCTGTTCTCGACCAGCAGGCACGCGAGCGCCGGCGGAACCGGCCAGCGCGCCGCGGCGGCCGCCGCGGCGAGCCTGGGGGCCTCTGGCGCAGGCGTGCTCAGCAGCAGGGTGAAGAGCGCCGCGCGGTGGCGCTCGCGGCCGCTCGCGCGCTCGAGCTGCGCCTCGGCGTACCCCTCGATGGACTCGCCGGCGATCTGGTCGATGTAGGCGAACATCGCCGCCGCGAGCTCGCGCTGGGCGTCCGCGGTGGCACCCGTGCCCGCCGCCGCCTGACTCATGCGCCGCCACGCCACCCGGGCACCCACGCGATAGGCGCTCTGCAGCGCGTCGAGGCTGCGCCCCGCACGAAGCTCGCCGTACCCAAGGCGCCTGTAGGTGTCCGGCGACCCGTCGCTGACATCGCCGGTGAAGCGCCTGAGGGCGAGCTCCACGCCGGTGCGGATCCCCTCGCCGAACTCGCCGCTGAGCGGGCGCGAGTATCCGGGGACCTCGCGCTGGATGGCGTGGACGATCTCGTCCGCGAGACCCGGCAGCTCGGCGCGGATGGCGGCGACGGCAGCCGGATCGAGCCACGAATCTATGCTGGCGGCATAACTGCTGCGCGGCAGATTGCTTGACACTAGGTCAAGAAATGTAGCTCTTTCGTCAAGTACGGTCCCGGCAATGGAAAACGACAGTCAGGTTCGCGTCGCGGCAAGACCCGTGCGCACGCCGCCTGACGAGGCGCGAGGCGGTATCTCGTTCCCGGTGCTCGACGGGCGCCGCTCCACCAGCGCGACGGGTCGCGCGATCCTCGCGGATGCGGCCGCCGCCGTCGACGCCGACCTGGCCGAGCGGATCCGCGCGTGCGGCGACTGGCGCAGCGACTACGCCCCCTTCATCCGCGAGCTCACCGCCGTATCCGCGGACAGCGCCGAGTCCGCGCTGGCGATCTCCCGGGCGGGCCTCGAGTCGATGCGCTCCCGGCTGACGTTCGCGTGGGGCGGGCGGGAGACCCCTGTGGGGAGCGCGCTCGCGCAGGTCGAGCCCACGCGTGAGCTTGGCACCGGCCTCATCCAGGGCGCCGCAGCGCGTGTGAGCGAGCTGCGGGTTCCCTACCGCGGACGGGAGCTGCACGGGTCGAGCCTGGCCGAACAGCTCGACCGGTGGGTGGACGCGGGATCGGTGGAGCCGTCGTTCGCGAGCGCCGTGGGCGAGGTCGCGCGGAACCCCGACTGGCTCGCCCTCACGGGACGGAGGGTCGCGCTCGTGGGAGCCGGCGCGGAGATCGGCCCGCTCGAGCCGCTGTGCGCGTGGGGTGCCGAGGTGATCGCGCTCGACGTGCCCCGCCCGCGCGTGTGGGAGCGGATTGCGGGCACGGCACGAGCCGGAGCGGGAGCCGTGCACGTCCCGGTCGCGCCGGACGGCTCGCAGGGCGCGGACCTGCTCAGCGACCTCCCCGAGGCCAACGCGTGGCTGCAGCGGATGGGCCAGGAGGCCGAGCTCGCGCTCGGCATGTACGCGTACCTCGACGGTGGCGGGCACGTGTGCGTGAGCGCCGCGTTCGACGCGCTGGCGAGCGAGCTGCTGGCCGGCGGACATGCGAGCGCGCTCGCCTACCTGGCCACCCCCACCGACGCGTTCCTCGTCCCAGCCGAGGCCGCCGAGCATGCGCACTCGGCGTACGCCGCCAGGCGGCTGCGCAAGCTCGCCCAGGCACCCGTCCGGGCGCTCTCGGGCGGGCGCCTGTTCAGGCCCGCATACGCCGAGGGGGTGCCGGTGGCGGACGCGCTCGTCACCCAGCAGGGCCCGAACTACGCGCTCGCCAAGCGCTGCCAGCGCTGGCGCGGTTTGGATGCGGAGGCGAGTGGGCATCGCGTGTCCTTCAACGTGGCGCCCGCCACCTGGACGCGGTCGGTGACCAGGAACCGGGTGCTCGCCGCGGCGTACGCGGGAGCGCACCACTTCGGCGTCGAGATCTTCGCGCCCAGCACCACGCGGGTGCTGATGGCGGCGATGCTCGTCCACGATCTGAACCGGGCGCCCGCGCCGAGAAGCCATCCCGAGCACCTGCTCAGCGACGGGGCGGCACACGGCGGGCTGTGGCGCGCGGCCTACGAACCTCGTTCCGTGCTCGGGATCGCGGCGCTGGCTGGGCTACCCTCGACGCTGATGGGACGCGAACCGGTCGCGTGAGCGCGACTCCGTACACACCGCCGCCCGCCCAGGCGGGCGAGACGCCGGCCACGCCGCCGCGCGAGGACGGACGGGCGTCCGCGACGGGCCCGCGTCAACCGGGACCGGTGCCCGAGACCCACCCGGCCAGCCTGATGTACCGGGTGTTCACGGGGATGTTCGTGTTCGGTCCACCGGCGCTCCTGGTGGCGACGCTCCGCAAGCGCTGGTTCATGGCCACTCCCGCCAACCGCCGTATCTTCGCGGTCTCCTACATGCTCAGCGGGTTCGGGATCACGGCGGGCTACCACCGGCTGTTCACCCACCGCAGCTTCAGGACCTATCCGCTGATCCGCGGCATCTTCGCGGTGCTCGGCTCGACCGCCATCCAGGGCTCGGTTCCGGACTGGGTGGCAGATCACCGCAAGCACCACGCGTACGCGGACGAAGAGGGCGACCCGCACAGCCCGCACGCGGGCCACGCGGGCGGCGCCATCCGCGGCTTCGTCCACGCCCACTTCGGATGGCTGTTCGCCGACGAGAAGGCCTCGCGCCAGCGCTACGTCCCGGACCTGCTCGAGGACCCGGTCGTGATGGCCGTGCACCGTCGCTTCGCCCACATCGTCCTGTTCAGCTACTTCGTCGCCCCGTTCGCCGCGGGGCTGCTCGTGACCAGGAAGCTTCGCGGCGGGCTGGGCGCCTTCCTGTGGGGCGGCGCACTGCGCGTGTTCTTCGTGCACCACGCCACCTGGAGCGTGAACTCGGTGTGCCACCTGTGGGGCAAGCGACCGTTCGAGACGCGCGATGAGAGTCGCAACAACCCGGTCGTGGCGCTGGTGGGCCTGGGTGAGGGCAACCACCACAACCACCACGCGTTCCCGCGCTCGGCCAAGCACGGACTCGAGAAGTGGCAGTTCGATCCCACGTGGTGGCTGATCGCCTCGATGGAGAAGACGGGCCTCGCGTGGGACGTGCAGCGCGTCGAGCCCGCCGAGATGGAGCGCAAGCGCGCGGCGGCGCACCGGGCAGCGGACAGCGCGAGCAGCTAACTGCCCAATCGTGCTGTGTGATCCGCCCCGGCCAGGCGGAGCGTCTCGATCGAGACGTCCCACAGCCGGCTGGCGTCGTCGGGATCGAGCGCGTGCGCGGCAACGCCGCGGCGCGTCCCCGGCTCGTTCGGCTGCGCCTCGTTGCAGTCCTCGAAGTAGCGCCCGCCGACGCGGTCGAGCAGCGGCGAGCTTGCCAGCAGCACAGAGGTCGCGGCGCCCTGCTCGATCGTCTTCCAGTCCGGCGCCGCCGAGCCGGTCGCGGCGCGCAACCGGTCGAGCTCCTCTTCGCTGACGTAGCGCTGCAGCCTGGTGCGAATCGCACCGGGCATGAGCGCGTTGGCGGCAATGCCATCCGCGGCCCAGCGCCTGCTGGCCTCGACGGCGAACAGCACGTTGGCCGTCTTGGACTGCGCGTAGGCGGCCCAGGGGTTGTACTCGCGCTCGCGGAAATGGATGTCCTCGAACACCACCGGCGAACCGAGGTGCGCGCTCGAGCTGACCGACACCACACGGGCGTCGCCGGCCGCGGCGAGGGCGTGGTGCAGGCCTGTGGCGAGCGCGAAGTGGCCGAGGTGGTTGGTGGCGAACTGCATCTCCCAGCCCTCGGGCGTGCGCATCAGCGGCGACGCCATGAGGCCGGCGTTGTTGACGAGAATGTGCAGCGGCTCCTCGAACGCCGCGACGAACGCGGCGATCGACGCCTGCTCGGCGAGGTCGAGGTGCGCGACGCTCACACGGGCCTCGGGGTTGGCCGCCTCGATGTCGGCGACGGTCCGCTCACCGGCCTCGAGGTCGCGCACCGCGAGCACGACGTCGGCTCCGGCACTGGCCAGAGCACGGGCGGTCTCGACGCCGATGCCGGAGGCGCCGCCGGTGACGATCGCGCTGCGGCCGCTCAGATCGACGCCATCGATCACCTCGGCGGCGGTCGTGTGGGCGCCGAAGGGCGTCGCGATGCGTGCGGAAGCGTTCATGCTGGTCTCCTGTGCTGGCGCGGTAGTAGGCTCGTGGTGGACTTCAATCGGAGGCGACTCCGCTTACCCTACCACAAGCGGAGGACTCTCCGCTTAGCTGCCATAGTCAACCTTGCGCGAGCGAACCCCCACCCCGAACACTGCGCGTCCCCTGCGAGCTGACGCGCAGCGCAATCGCGAGCGCTTGCTCGAGGCGGCCGTGAGCGCGTTCTCGCGCGAGGGCCCGGACGCCACGCTCGACGCGATCGCGAAGGACGCCGGGGTGGGGATCGGCACGCTCTACCGTCGCTTCCCCACCCGCGAGGCGCTGATCGAGGCCGCGTACCGAAACGAGCTCGCCCGCCTGTGCGACGCGGCACCGCGGCTGCGCGAATCGATGCTGCCCGACGCTGCGCTGCGCGAGTGGATGGATCGGTTTCTCGACTACATGCGCACCAAGCGCGGGATGGCCGACGCCCTGCGCGTGGTGATCGCCTCGGGTGCGGATCCGTTCGCACAGAGCCGTGCGCGGCTGCTCGCGGCGATCACCGAGCTGCTCGATGCGAGCGCGGCGACCGGCGCGACGCGCGAGGACGTCCAGCCGGCGGACGTGATGGCGAGCCTCAGCGGGATCTCCCTCGCGGCCGGCGGACGCGATCAGCGCGAGCAGGCCGAGCGTCTGCTCGACCTGCTGATGGACGGACTGCGCAGCCGACCCGATCGGGCGCGCTTGTAACGGCGCGCGAGCAGCCGAGAGCGCCAACCCACGTGGAGCAGGCGAGGGGTAGGCTTTGCGGCGTGAGGCACCAGGTTGTATGCATGGCCAGCCAAGAGGGCGCCGGTGCGCAGGAGGCCGCGCAACTGGTGGCGAGCTCGCTCGGCTTTCGGCTCATCGATGCGGATATCGTCACCCGCGCCGCGGTCGAGGCCGGGGTCGATGAGGGAGCCGTCGCCGACATCGAGCAACGCAAGTCGCGTGTGATGAGATTGGTGGAAGGACTGGGATCATCCGGGCTGGGTGCCGGCTACGCGGTCCCCGGCGCTTACATCGTCGGACCGCCCCAACCAGCGAGCGACGAGCTGAGGGGAATGATCCGCTCGATCATCGAGGAGACCGCCGCGAAGGGGAGCGCGGTGATCGTGGCGCACGCGGCGTCCATGGCCCTCGCCGAACGTGCGGATGTCCTGCGCGTGCTTCTGACCGCACCAGCGCAGACGCGGGAGCGTCAACTGGCGGCCTCCCTGGGGGTCGACGAGAAGGAGGCCGCGCGTGCTGTCAAGCGATCCGACTCCGCTCGCGGCGACTACATAAAGCGCTTCTACGGCATCGGCGCCGAGCTGCCCACCCACTACGACCTCGTGATCAACACGGAGAAGCTCTCGCCCGAAGACGCGGCCGAGCTGATCATCCAAGCGGCAGGCGGGCGCGCCGGCACCTGAGCGCCGAGCGGCCCGCGCAGGCGGACACATCGTTCGGGAAACCCGACGGGGCGCAGGACACACTCACCTGCCTGGCCCCGTCGAGTTCGCCTCCCGTCAGAACTTGGGGCCCGGCACCAGTTCGACTTCCAGCGCGCCGTCTGTGACGGAGCTCAGCTCGGCGACGCCGAATTCGGTGGTGAGCGTGGAGGCGCAGCCGGGCACGCTCTGTGAGCGAACCTCGAAACCGGTCGCTGACCCGGTCACGTACACGTCACCGTAAAAGATCCCCTGCATCAGGGAGAACTGGTAGGCGCATTGCGCGGCCGTGGTGACGACCATGGTGCTGTACAGCAGCGCCGTGTCGTTGTCGGCGAGCACGACCGAGCGGATCCCGCCAGACGCCGAGGCACCGCCTTCACAGTAGTAGTGGGTGGGCGACCCAACCACGATCGCGTCTATCGGGTCGCCGTTGTTGAGCAGCTTGCCGGTCGAACTCCACGAAGCACTGCCCGACCACGAGATCCTCGTTGAAGACCGTGGCACCCGGCGCGACGGGTGCTCCGGCTTCGGTCAACTCCAGGCCCTGCCTCAGGTTGATGGGCCCTTGGGCCAGAGCGCCGGGGACACCCACCACAAGCAGCGCCATCGCTCCCGTGACGGCCGCTGCAAAAGTCTTGATTCTCATGTCGCCTCCTTGCGGGCTACGTTTGACGTCCGGCGTCGTCGTGTCGCCGTCCGCTCCCTCGGTTGGAACTGCGGGACCGCGAGATTGTACACAGGTTTGGCGCCCTGGGCAAAACCTGCTTGCGGACGCGAGTCGGCAGGCTGGCCGCGGCAGTTCGCGCCCCCCGCCACGGGCGCCGCGGTTGTAGGGTGCACATCGTCAGCACGCGCGTCCGGGGTCGTAGTCGGTCCGTCTTTCCACCACCATCGCGAAAGTAGAGAGGTCATGGATATCGATCATCTGAAGACCATCCCGCTGTTCTCGTCGCTGTCGGAGAAGGCGCTCAACACGGTGGCGGTGTTCGCCAGCGAGACGTCCGTGTCCGCCGGCAAGCGGCTCGTGCACGAAGGCGACTACTCCTACGAGTTGATCGTCATCGAAAGCGGCACCGCCGACGTGATCAAAGGCGGCGAGGTGATCGGGTCGCTGGGCCCAGGCGATGTGTTCGGCGAGATGGGTCTGCTCGCCGGCGCCAAGCGTATGGCCGACGTCGTCGCGACCTCCCCGATGCGTCTGATCACCCTCAGCAAATGGGATCTCAAGCGCATCTCCGCCGAGGTCGGCGACCAGCTGCAGTCGCTCGTGGAGGAGCGCCAGGAGCTCGACGAGAAGCGCACGCAGCCTTCGTAGCGGGTGGGACGGCCCGCCACGGATCAGCCCTCGGCGTATTCGTCGTGGCGGCGCCACCAGAACCCGGCCTCGTTGCGGCCCAGCGGCGCGCGGTCGAGCCATGCGTACATGCCCCAGAGGCCGTCGAGTCCTCGCGCGTAGGCCGAGTAGGTGTGGAAGACGACGCCGTCCTCGAGCGCGAATGCGCTGATGCCCGGGCCCTCTTTTCTGTAGGTCGCGGGGTCCGTTCCGACGCCCGAGGCGATCTCGATCAGCGCGGGACTCTTCTCCGCGGGCCGGTAGTCCGCGGTGTCGAAGTTGTACTCGACCGCCCCCGACTGCCATTCCTGCTGGGTGTGAAAGACGTGGAAGTCGTAGTTGAAGTCGCTCTCGAACGACGACGCCCACGGGAAGCTCCAGCCCATCCGCCGCTTATAGGCCTGGAGCTTCGCCAGCGGTGCGCGCGAGACGGCCGTGAGGGCGACATCGTGATTGGCGAGGTGGACCACCGAGCCGGAGAAGCCGTCCGCGATAGCCGAGCAGGAAGGACATCCCGCCGTGTAGTCCGGCCCGAACATGAAGTGGTAGACGAGCAGCTGGGAGCGGCCTTTGAAAAGGTCCGCGAGCGACGCCGTGCCCTCGTCGGTTTCGAAGCGGTACTCCTTCTCGACCGGAACCCACGGCAGCTCCCGTCGCAACCGGGCCACGTCGTCGCCACGCCGCGTGAGCTCCTTCTCGGACTCGAGCAGATGGAGTCGTGCCGCAAGCCACTCCTCACGGGTTCCGGCTTTGTGATCGGTCATGCTTTCTCTCCTTCTGGTTGTCACTGGTCGACTCGGCTTTCGGCATGCACGGACTCGGCGAGCCGCTTGATCCGGGTCAGCCGCCTGTCCCACTGCGCAGCCACTCGAGCCATGGAATCGGCGGCATCGTCGAGTCGCGCGGGCTGTACGGCGTAGCGCACCTCCCGGCCCCGGCGCTGCCCCGCGACCAGGCCAACGCGGTTCAGCACGGCAAGGTGCTTGGCGACAGCCTGCCGGGTGATCGGCAGCCCCTCGGCCAGGATCGTGGTGGTGGTCTCGCCCTGCTCGAGCAGGGCTTCGAGCACGCGCCGGCGCGTGGGGTCGGCAAACGCCGCCCACAGAGCGTCCTCCTCGGCGAGAGGGATCGGCATCAGCGCGTCTCTCCCCGCGTCCTGGAGGCGAGGTAAGCGAGCATTTCGCCCAGGTGCCTCTCCCAGCCCTGTTCGTGGTCTTCGCGGTAGCGGGCCCGGCCGTCCTCGTCATGGGCGACCGCCTCGATGCCGCTCTCGAGGACCCGCAGTCGCGTGCCATGGGCCTCCGGGGTGAGGGTGAACTCGACCAGCGCCGAGTTGTGCTCGTCGGGTCCGGTGCCCTCCGGGTGGCCCCAGCGGAAGGAGAAGCGTCGTGGAGGCTCGGCCTCCACGACCCGGATGGGGACGATCATGCCAGCTCGGCTTCCGCCGCGTCCTCCGGGCCTCCAGGTGAGCGTGCCGTCGGCGCCGGCGCGTTGCTCGACTGCGGCCTCGTCGCTGAACCAGCGGCTGATCTGCTCGGGCTCGGTGATGACGTCCCAGACGACCTCGGCCGGCGCCTCGATCAGGATCTCTCTTTCGACGGATTCAGCAGGCACGCTCGTCCCTTCCGCTTGATGTGCAACCGATGGTTGCGAATCTAGCAGAAGCAACCAGCGGTTGCGTATCGGTCAGGCTGCCTGTCCGGCCAGCTGCCTGCTCACGAACTCGCCGACCCACTCCCCGGCTACCTGCCTGGTGATGGCGTTGATGCGGTTGAAGGCGTTGATCGTGGCGATCGCGATCACGAGCGCGGCGAGCTGGGGCTCGTCGTAGTGTCGGGCGGCCTCCTGCCAGACGTCGTCCGGGACGGGATCGGACCGGTCGGCAAGCCGCGTGGCGGCCTCGGTGAGGGCGAGCGCGGCGCGCTCGGCGTCGGTGTAGTAGGACGCCTCTCGCCATGCCGCGACGCAGGAGATGCGCTCGTCTGGCTCGCCCGCTGCCTTGAGCTCCCGGGAGTGCATGTTGACGCAGACGCTGCAGCCGTTGATCTGGCTCGCGCGGAGCTCGATGAGATAGAGCGTGGTGGCGGGCACGTCGGCGTGCTTGACGGCGGTTCCCAGCTTCTGCAGCGCCTGCAAAGCGCCGGGAACGGTGAGGGCAGGGTTGTCGATTCGAGCTTGCATGATGGCCGTCCTCCTATGGGTGGCTGGTTGTCGTTGGCGACCCGGGTCCACCGTGCGCACGCGATCACTTCGTCACGATGACGGCTTCGGGGGTCCAGTTCGTTGACACGGTGCGATCGAGGAACGTGACCGCACCGTCCGGTCGGCGGATATGCCTAGCCGCCGAGCCTTGCAGCGTCGAGTGCTCGCAGGCGCTCGGGGTCGACGAGGATGTCGAGCTCGACGATCCGCCCGCCGGTGATCGTGAGTCCCATGACGGAGAACAGCTCTCCGTCGCGTCTGGCGAGGAGTCCGGCGGTCCCGTTGATCAGCACGTGGTGCACGGTCAGATCGACGCGGCTGAACATCATCGCCCGGCTGGCGACGTTCGCGGCACCCTGGGCGTGGTGGGATAGGGCCGTGGCGGCGCCCCCGTCGGCCCTGAGCACGACGTCGGGGTGGAGCACTGCGACGAGCGCGTCGAAGTCGCCCTCGCGGGCGGCGGCGAGGAACGCGTCGATGACCGCTCGTTGGGCGGCGAGGTCGGGGTCCGGGGCACAGGCGGCGCCGCGCACGCGACGGCGGGCGCGGCTGGCGAGCTGGCGGGCTGCCTCGGGAGAGCGCTCCAGGACCGTCGCGATCTCCTCGAACGGCACCGAGAACATGTCGTGGAGCACGAACGCGAGCCGCTCCGGCGGGGTGAGGGTCTCGAGCACGACCAGCAGCGCCAACCCGACGGAGTCCGCGAGCAGCGCCTCGTGCTCGGGATCCGTGCCGTCAGTGGGGTCGATGATGGGGTCGGGGACATGCACGTCCAGCGGCAGCTCGCGTCGGGTTTTGCGTGAGCGCAGCATGTTCAGCGCCACGCGCGCGACCACGGTGGTCAGCCATCCGCCGAGGTTCTCCACCCCGCTGGCGTCCGTGCGGCTGAGCCGCAGCCACGCGTCCTGGACGGCGTCGTCGGCCTCGCTCACCGATCCCAGGATCCGGTAGGCGACCGCCCGCAGGTGCGGACGGTGCTGCTCGAACTCGCCGACGAGCCATTCCTGCTGAGCCACGTCACGTTTCTCCTGTGGGTCGCTTCATGCAGATGGGACCCGCGAGACGCAACGAGTGTGACAGGACCCCCGTTGAGCCGGCGCTCGTGCCGGCGCGGCGCCGGCGCGACGAAGGCGGTCGAGGCCGTCGAGGATCAGATCGAGCCCCCACGCGAACTCGACATAGTCCTACACACGAGTGTACGCCGTACACCTCACCGAAAGGCACCTCATGGACCCCGACGCGCCGTATCCCGTCCAGTACTCGGTCAACTACCCGGACCGGCCGCTCAACCGCCTGACCACCTTCTTTCGCCTGTTCATGGTCATCCCGATCGCGATCGTGATCGCCCTCATCGAGGGCGGCGGGTACGCCTACGGTGGCGGGAGGGCCAGCGGGGCCCTCGGCGCCGCCGGCCTGGTCGTGCTGCCCACGCTGCTGCTGATCCTGTTCCGGCAGAAGTACCCGCGCTGGTGGTTTGACTGGAACCTAGCGCTGATGCGGTTCTCCGCCCGGGTCGGCGTCTACCTGGCACTGATGGAGGACCGCTATCCCTCCACGGACGAGCAACAGGCGGTGCATCTGGAGTTTCCCTATCCGGACGCCCGCAACGAGCTCAACCGCTGGCTGCCGCTGGTCAAGTGGCTGCTGGCCATCCCGCACTACGTGGTGCTGTTCTTCCTCTATATAGCCGCGTTCTTCGTGGTGATCGCCGCCTGGTTCGCGATCCTGTTCACCGGTCGGTTCCCCCGCTGGATGTTCGATTACCTCGTCGGCGTCGGGCGCTGGAGCAACCGGGTGATCGCGTACGCCCACGTGCTGGTGACCGATCGCTACCCGCCGTTCCGCCTCGCCCCGTAGCTCGCCCCGTAGGTTCTCGCGGGGGCGCGCGTGCGAGCGCCGGACACGACGGGATTGGGCAAGTTGAAATGATTCCTCGGCAATGGCCAGCCAGGAGCACGTTCCAGCGCCGAGCTCGCGGGAGATCGCAGATGAGCGCGCGGGCGCCCCAGATCGCATACAGCCGCGGGACCTACCGGCACCTGATTGGCCCTCGCCCGCGCACCCAGAACCAACCCCGGACGCCGGCGCCCGCGTACGGCGCAGCACGGTGGCCCCCTCGACCGTGCTCGTGGTTGCGTCGATCGCTGTATTCATGGCGTTCCTCGACGACAGCGTCGTGGGGATCGCGTTCCCGAACATCCTGCGCTCCTTCCCGCAGGCGACGATCGCGGAGCTCTCGTGGGTGTTCAACGCCTACAACATCGCGTTCGCCGCGTTCCTGATCCCGGCGGGAAGACTCGCCGACCTGCTCGGCCGCCGTCGCATGTTCAGCTTCGGGGCAGCGCTGTTCACCGCCGCCTCAGCGCTTTGCGCGATCGCGCCGAGCCCCGTGCTGCTGATCTGCGCGCGCTTCGTGCAGGGCATCGGCGCAGCGGTGCTCGTGCCGTCCTCGCTGGCAATGGTGCTGGAGGCGCATCCGCCGGGTGAGCGCGTTCGCGCGGTCGGCGTGTGGGCCGCGACGGCCGCCCTCGCCGCGGGGTTCGGGCCTGCGATCGGCGGCGTGCTCGTGAACGCGTACGACTGGCGCCTCGTGTTCCTGGTGAACCTGCCGATTGGCCTGGCGGTCGTCTACCTCGCCAGGCGCGAGCTGGTCGAGAGCCGTGCGCCCGGACGGCGCGAGTTGCCCGACCTGGTTGGCGCACTGATCCTCGCAGTGACGGTCTCGGCGCTGTCGCTGGCCATTGCACAGGGCCCGGTGTGGGGCTGGGCCAGCCCCGGGGTGATCGCTGCAGCCGCCGGCGCGCTGGCGGGCGCGATCACGTTCGTACGGCGCTGCCGTGTGCATGCGGCACCCGTGCTCGACCTTGCGCTCGTGCGCGCGCCCGGCTTCGCCGCGATCGCCGTGCTGACGTTCGTCGGTGCGGCGGGGTTCTTCACGCTCGGGCTCGCGAACGTGCTCTTTCTGATGGACGTGTGGCGTTACTCGCCGCTGACGGCGGGACTCGCGCTGACGCCGGCGCCGTTCGTCGCCGCACCCACGGCGATCCTCGCCGGCCGGCTCGCCGCGAAGCGCGACCCGCGCATCCTGGTCGTGCTCGGCGCCGCCGTGCTGACGGCCGGCGCGGCGGTGCTCGTCCTGCGCATGGGCGCCAGGCCGGACTATGTCGGCGCCTACCTGCCTGCCGCCGTGCTGCTGGCGATCGGGATCGGGCTGGCGTTCCCGCTCGTCAGCGACGCCGCCGTGTCCGATGCGCCGCGCGACCGCTACGCGGGCGCGACCGCGCTGAACACGGCGATCCGCCTCGTTGGCGGCGCGCTGGGCGTCGCGATCCTGGCTGCGCTGCTCGGCCACGGCCATGGGCCCGATCTCGTCGCTCCCTTCCGTCGCGCCTGGGGATTCGCGGCGATCTGCTTCGGGGCGCTCGCCGCCGTCGCGTTCGGTCTGCCGCGCTTTCGCAGTGGGGCCGTCGAGGCGGCAATCGACGAGCTGCCCGCACGGGTGGATGCCCCCGCCGGGCGGGTTAGCAGGACGCCGAGGCTGAAGCCGGTTCCTGCCACTGCGGCCCACGTGCCGAGCACGCCACTGGAGCTGCTCGGCTCGGTGCCGCTGTTCGCAGTCCTCGCGGCCGATCAACTGCGTGCGCTCGCCGATCGGGCCGCAGCGGTGCACCTGAGCGCCGGTGAGTGGCTGTTTCGCCAGGGCGATGAGGCCGACGCTCTGTACGTGCTCCGTAGCGGCCGCCTCGAGGTGTGCGTGGAGTCGTCGGTCGGGGACCGCGGGCCGGTCCGCGAACTCGGCGTGGGCTCGGTCGTGGGCGAGCTCGCGCTCCTGTCGCAGGCGCCGCGGTCGGCCTCGGTGCGCTGCCGCCGCGACGCCGAGCTGCTGTGCCTGGCGCGTGCGCCGTTCGAGGAGCTGATGGAGAGCGCCCCGGGGTTTGCCGCGGGCGTGTCGCGGGCACTCGCGATGGATCTGCAGCGTCGCACGCCGGTCGATGCCGAGCCACTCGGGTCCGCGTCGAGCATCGCGATCGTCACGCTCGGCGCGGCGGCGGGGCATGCGGGAGTCGCGCCGCTGCTTCGGCGCGAGCTCGAAGGCATCTGCAGCGTCGCAGCGCTCGATCGCGCGAGGACGTCGGAGCTTCACGGGGACGCCGCCACGGGGGCCGCGCTCGCGCGCGCGCTCGATCGCCTCGAGCACGACCACGAGATCGTGCTGCTCAACGCCGCCGCAGAAGACGCGGAGTGGACTCTGGCATGCGTGCGCCAGGCCGACCGAACCGTGCTGGTAGTCGCTGAGGCAGCGCCCGACGAGGCAGCCGGCGGGCCGTCCGGCGAGGCCGCGCTGCTGCCCTTACTGCGCGGCTGCGACACGGTGCTGCTCGAGCCGGCGTCCTCCCCCCGTCTCGAGAGTCTGCTCGATGCGCTCGCACCGCGCTCCACCCACCGGATCGCACAGGCGAGCTTCACCTCCGACGTGGCCAGGCTGGCACGGCGACTCGCTTCGAGGTCGGTGGGCCTCGTCCTCTCGGGCGGCGGAGCGCGCGCGTTTGCCCACATAGGCGTGATCGAGGAGCTGCTCGCGGCCGGCATCGTGATCGACCGCGTCGGCGGCACGAGCATGGGCGCCTACGTTGGCGCGATGCTCGCCCAGGGCATGGACGCGGCGCAGATCGACGCGCGCTGTCACGAGGAGTGGGTCCGAAGGAGCCCGCTGTCGGACTATGGCCTGCCCCGCCACGCGCTGCTGCGTGGCGCGCGGCTGCGGGCGATGCTCGACCGTACGCTCGAGGGCAGGATCGAGGATCTGCCGCGCTCGTTCTACTGCACCGCGACCGACGTGATCGCAAACGAGCTGCTCGTCGATCGTCGCGGCGAGATCGCCGACGCCGTGGCCGCCAGCATGGCCGTCCCCGGAGTCCTACCGCCGGTGATCCGCGGCGATCGTCTGCTGTTCGACGGCGCCGTGCTCGACGGCCTGCCCGTGTCGATCATGGCGGCCGATGCGGAGGGGCCGATCATCGCCTGCGATGTCACCGAGCGCGGACTTCGCGAACACGAGCCTGGAGAGGCTCCGCGGATGCCCACGCTCATGAACACGTTGGCCAACCTCGCGTTCCTGGCCACCACCGACACGGTCGAGCAGGCCGGTCGCCATGCCGAGCTGATGATCACGCCTTCGCACGAATCCGTCGGCGCGCTTGAGTTTCACATGCTCGACTCGCTGCGCGAATCCGGCCGGCGGGCGACACTCACGGCGCTCGAGGGCGCTCCAGCGAGCATCTTCGGCTGAATCGGGTGTTGTAGACACACTCCACGAGGTTCGACTGACCGGAACCTCGCGGCGTAAACCCCGCTCTTTGCGGGAGTCTTCCCGGCAGCGGCGCTCGCCGGCCGCGTAGATCCCCGAAAATGCGAGTAGTTTCCAGTGGGGCCGTTTCTCAACCGCCTCTGGTCGGATCTTTCACGCAGGCCCGCGGGCATCGCCTCTCGGGGACCTCACGACCGGTTCGTCAGCAGCGACAGAAGCGCCGTCCAGCGAGCAGGGCTCGTCCCGACTTCGGGGGCCTTGCGGCCCGATCAGGAGGCTGATCCATGTCAGCCACGAGCAAGCCCACCGGCGCGCCAGCGGGGAACCTCAAACGCAGGTGACCCCTTCCCGATGGCGCCACGCACGCCCCACAACGGCGCTGGACGTCGGGCCCGACACGGGCCAGATGGCTTCCACCTGCATCGTCGCGGTCGGGGAGCCGCTCGCGACGATCGCCCCGCTTGCAGCCCACTTGATGCGTTCCCATCGACCCAAGCAAAGGAGCACAGGCAATGAGCACGATCGCCACTCAACATGATGTCGAGCAACGGACGGACAGCGACCCGACCGCGGTTCGTCCGTTTCAGGTGAGCTTTCCCGAGGCGGAGCTCGCCGAGTTGCGCAGGCGAGTAATGGCAACACGGTGGCCCGAGCGGGAGACGGTTAGGGATGATTCGCAGGGCGTGCCTCTCGCGACGATTCAGGAGCTCGCGCGCTGCTGGGGGACGGATTACGACTGGTCCAAGTGCCAGGAGCGGCTGAACTCCCTCCCGCAGTTCATCACCGAGATCGACGGGCTGGACATCCATTTCATTCACGTTCGCTCGAAGCACGAGAATGCGCTGCCGCTGGTCATCACGCACGGCTGGCCCGGCTCGATCATCGAGCAGCTGAAGATCATCGATCCGCTGACCAACCCCACTGCGCATGGCGGGAGCGCAGCAGACGCCTTCGATGTGGTGATTCCCTCTCTGCCGGGCTACGGGTTCTCCGGCAAGCCCACCTCCACCGGGTGGGGTCCACCCCACATCGCAGGCGCATGGGTGGAGCTGATGAAGCGCCTTGGATACACACGGTTCGTCGCGCAGGGCGGCGACTGGGGCGCGGCCGTCACGCAAGCGATGGGAGAACAGGCAGCTCCGGAGCTGCTCGGCATCCACTCCAACATGCCTGGTAGCGCTCCGCCCGAGCTTGTAAACGGGTTCCTGCACGGCGACCCGGCGCCCTCCGGTCTCTCGGACGAGGAGGGACGCGCGTATGAGCAGTTGAGCAACTTCTACGCGCAGCACGTCGCCTACGCGCTGATCATGACGACGCGCCCGCAAACGCTGTACGGGCTGGCGGATTCCCCCATCGACCTGGCGGCGTTCATTCTCGACCATGGTGACGGGGCCGGACAGCCCGGGCTCGTCGAACAGGTCGTTCGGGGCAACCCCTCGGGCGACCTGACGCTGGACGACGTTCTCGACAACATCACGCTCTACTGGTTGACGAACACGGGGGTTTCCTCGGGCCGGCTCTACTGGGAGAACAAGGCGGGGTTCTTCGATGCCAAGAACATCTCCATCCCGTTTGCCATAAGCGTGTTTCCCGACGAGCTCTATCAAGCGCCTCGGAGTTGGGCGGAACGAGCGTACCCCAACAACCTGATCTATTACAACGAACTCGATCGGGGCGGCCACTTCGCGGCCTGGGAACAGCCGCAGCTCTTCGCGGACGAGATGCGAGCGGCGTTCAGGTCGCTGCGCTAGCAAACCCAATGAGCGGGCGCGCACGCCGTGTGTGCCCGCTCATTCACCCGATCGAGGAGATTCCAACGGCGGAGTGTACGGCGAGTGGAGCGCGTGGGGCGCCCAGTTCCTGACGCCGCCGAAGCAGCACGGGACCGAGATCCGCTGCTACATCCGGGATCCCGACGGCTACATCGTCGAGGTGGGTCAAACGACGCTGGCCAGAGGCTGGCGTCCACCGTCCTGATCACCCGCGGGAGGGGGCGGCCGCGCCGACCATCACCGAGGGGCGTCGCATCCGATCCACGTGCTGGCCGCTCCTCCGTCACTATTCATGGGTCTGGGCGGATGCACGCTCGCCGCTGCCATTCAATATCAGGAGATCGAGATGATCGCACGTGCTGTCTCAAGCCAATGGTTCAAGATCGGCGTCGCCGTCACGGCGGGCGCCGTGATCGCCTCGGTGGTGACGGTGAGCATTACTCAGGCAGGGGCCGCCGGGTCGGACACGATCCTCGGTTGCGTCACCAATACGACAGGCGAGATCGTGATCTTGTCCGATCCGTCCGGCCCAACAGAGGCGACCTGTCCGTCGAAGGGCGCGCACGAGGTGACGTGGAGCGAGGAAGGGCCAACAGGCCCCCAGGGACTCCAGGGTGCGGCTGGGTCCTCAGGGTCCGGCGGCTTGGGCGCTTCCTCGTCGGCGATCAGCGCCCAGCTCAGCTCAGCGCTTGGCGGCCTGGCCTCGCTCTCCTCGCAGCTGGAGAAAGAGCAGGTGCAGCAGACCAATTACTTCCGCATCCAGCAGCGGTTCGCGGTGCGCCACCTACCGGGCTTCCGCGTCGACATCGCAACGAGCCTGAAGCTCCTCAAGCCGAGCGTCGAAGAACTGCCCGAACTCAAGGACGCGATCGGGGAGCTGATGCCCATCGGCGTGGCGCCTCTCACACTCACCAAGCCCGTCACCGGCAGCAGTGTCGCGAACGCTGTCTCGACGCTCCAAAACGACCTCGACTCCGACAACGAGATCTCCGAGATGACCAGCATGCAGCTGCAGATGCTGATGGATACGCGCTCGAAGCTCCTGCAGACGTTGTCCAACATCATGAGGACGATCACGGAAACCGAGGAAGCCATCGTCCAGAACCTGAAGTCCTGAGAGCCTGGCCCTACCCGCGTGCGGCGATAGCTCCTTCTTCAACGTGGTGAAGTAGCCTTGGCAGCGGCATGTCGAATCAAATGGCACGGTCTGGGAGACCGAGAGTTGTCAGCGCTGCGGGAATCGATCGGATCTTGACGGGTTGACGGAGGTTGCTCATGGGGTTCTTGTGCTTGGGGCGACGGGCGTTGGCGGCTTGTGCGTTGGGGACGTTGCTGGTTGTTGGCGTCGCCGTGGGGGCTTCTGCAGCAAGTTCGGGTTCCAGTGAGCGTGGACCGTCACCGGCTGCACAGGCCGCAGTCGGGAAATGCTCGACGTCGATGCTGTCTGTCTGGATCGAAAAGCCGGAAGGCAATGGCGCCCTGGGGAGCCGCTACTTTTATGTTCAGTTCACGAACCTGTCCGGTCGCGCGTGCACTCTGCGCGGCGCGCCAGGGGTCTCGGCGGTGAGCCTGTCAGGTGGTCGGCTTGGTGCTCCTGCGACGCTCGCGGCTGTACACGGCCCGACGCAGTTGCTCGGCAACCATGCGACCGTCTCATCGCTCCTCAAAATCGCGGTACCTGGCGTCTTCCCCAGCTGCCACCCGCGGCTGGCGGCCGGTCTGCGTATCTATCCGCCCAACCAGAGGACGTCGAAGGTGGTCCCGCTCCCGGTCGAGACGTGCCCCGGGTCGTTTATGTTCGTGTCTGAAGTGCAACCGAGCAAGCAGGTTGAATACCCGTAGCCCGCGGACCTCAGCTGCACGCTGCGCTCGAGCCAAGCGCGCATCCAGCTCGGCGCGCTCACGGCGGGGCTGTGCTAGCGTTCCGGCGCGCAGCGACGTCGAACACGAAGGGGGAAACACGAATGTTCCGCAGGGGGCTGGCCTTGGAGGTCTTTATCGTGACCGTGTCATGCACGGCCGGGTTCGCGTCGAGCGCCGCGGCGACGCCGCCGCATCTGCTCCCACTCAAGGCCTGCAAGTTTGTCATGACCGGTGCCGACTTCGACGATGGGCTCGCACAGGTCTACCGTAACCAGACGGTCTCTGGCGCGGGAGAAACCGACGAGGGGAGCCAATGCGAGTACGCCAGCACGGAAGCCGACGGCCCAGGCGTGAGCCATGAATTCCCGGAAATACCTCTACACCCGCATATGAACAACGGCCTCGAATCGGAAGAATCGTTGATCGGGGAATGCGAGGTATACGGAAAAAAGCCCTTGGCCAAAGAACCACCAGAACCGCCGGCGGCGCCCGAAACCGGAGGCTGCTACTCCCTCGTGCAGACCTCGGTCGAGATCGGCGTGGGACCGAAGGTGGAGGCGCTGCTGCGGCATGCCGGTGGGAACCCTCGGAACTATCGGGACAAAGGGGCTTGGCCTCCGGGCGCGACGAGGAGTGTCCTGCACACGTTCGGTGCCTACGCCGATGCCGAAATCGGCTACGCGACCGTTCCGGGGCCACTGGGGTCCTACGAACTGGCGTACGGCTACCTGCATGTGAAGAACGCCCAGATCACGATCGAAGAGAGAACCTCGCCGCCACGTGCGCCGACCTCGATGTTGACCCTCCTCGACGACGCGAAGTCCACGCTCTGAGCCGGAGGAGTCGCTTCACGTCGCGGTGAGTCGCCGCCTTCGCGATTCTCCTTTGACGTAGGAGCCGGTCATTCGGTTCCGAAGCATTGGGCGCGGTCACGGTTCGACCGCGTATGTGAATTCCTGTGGCCCCCTTTCGCAGGAGAAGACGGAGCCGCTGGCCACACCGCCTGTGCCGCAGCGGAACCCGGCCTGGATAAAGCGCCCGCCGGCGGGCAGATAGTCGGCGGCGGGCGCTTCGGCGATCAGTCGGCACGCGGCCTGGCAGCCAGAAGCGACGAATCGGGGGGTGTGTTCGCCCACGGAGGACGAGCCTAGCTGGCGTCCGCAATCGCAGGGTTCTCGCGACCGACGCCGGATCGAACGCTTCCTGCGAGCGGCGGCAGCTCGTATCGCCCGCCGGCCTGCAACCATTGGGCCCAATGAGCCGGCTGCGACCACTGCTGCTCGCGAGCGTCCTGTCACTCCTCGCCACGCCGGCGCTGGCGCTGGCGGCCACGTCGCATGTCAAGCTCTGGCGAGCGCTCGGGAACGACGTCTTCTGCGGCGTCGCGATCCACTCGCCCGGCAAGCCCGCCACGCAAGTCCTGTGCAGCGGGGCCGCGATCCCCCCTCCCCCGCGTGGTGTGGGCTTCGGGGATCCCGGCTTCGTGTTCCTCGACGTGCAGGGACGCCCGATCCTCGCACGGTTGAGCCAGGATTCGTTCGAAGGCTCCACCCCGGTCGCGCTCGCGGACGGAAGCACATGGAGCAAGCTCGGGATAACCTGCCGGATCTCCGCGACGAGGGTCCGCTGTGCGAACCGCTCCGGGCACGGTTTCACGATCGGCAAGCACTCCTACAAGGCCTTCTGACCCCGACCGTTACCGCTGAGCCACCGCCGGGCCGGGCGGTCAGTGGTAACGGTTTGGCAAACTCGTCGCGGTCGGTTGGTTGGCCGAGGACCCGTGCGTGAGATCCAGCGCTCGGGGGCGGTACTTGCGTCTGAGGGCTCACGGCCTCTCCAGAGCGCACTCGAGCAGACGCGGCAGCTCGGCGCGGGATCCGCCACCGAGCTTGCGGTAGACGTTCGTGAGGTGCATCTCAACCGTCTTGACGGTGGCGCTGTCCGCCCATCGCCAACGTTTTCACGTAGCGATCGGTACGTCTATTGTTGCTCGACAGTAGATCGACGAGGAGTCATGATGAGAATCGTTTTCGTGCACGGGGCATGCGTGAAGGACGGATCGTGGTGGTGGCACCGAACCGGTGAGCTGCTGGCCGAGCAGGGCCTCGCCAGCGAGGCGCCGGCCCTGCCGAGTTGCGGCGAGACGGGTGAACCGACGGATGCGCAAGGCCCCGGGCTGGCCGAGGACGTCGCCGCGGTCCGGCACGTCTTGACCGCGAGCGACGAGCCGACCGTGGTGGTCGCCCACAGCTACGGCGGGATCGTCACCGCGGAAGCAGCCGCGGGCGTCGAGGCGGTGCGCCATCTGTTGCTCGTATCCAGCTATTTGCCCGAGGTCGGGCAGAGCCTCTCCTCGTTCGGCGGGGAGGAGCCCGCCCCGTTCCTCGACATCGACCCCGAGGGCGGCACCTTCACTGTCCGACTGGACGCCTTGGCTGAAACGTTCCTGCAGGACTGCGACCCGGAGACCCAGCGAGAGGCCGCGGACAAGACGGCCCGCCAGAGCCTGGCGGTTCTCGAGCAGCCGGTGCAGTCAGCGGCCTGGCGGCACGTGCCCTCGACGTACCTCGTCTGCGCAGAGGACCAGGGCACCCCCGCCGAGTCCCAGCGCGAGTTCGCCGGCCGGGCGGGCAGCGTCGTGGAACTCGACGCCGGCCACCATCCCTTCCTCTCCCAGCCCGCCGCCGTCCGCGACCTGATCCTCGCGCTGTAACGGCGACCACTGCGCACAGTCCGACCGGCGGCGTGATCCGTGGCCGCGACGCGGTCATCGAGCAGTAGGGTGGAACGATGGGAAGTAAGGCAGGCGTCGTGCTTTACGTGCTCGCGCTGGTGGCCGTCGTGGTCGGCGTGGACATCTTGTTCTTCAGGCATCGGTTCTGGGAGCGCCTGGCGGTAAACGTCGGGATTGTCCTGGTGTTCGCGGCGTTCTATTTGAGGTTCCTGAAGCGATCATGAGCGGGCTGCCACGCCCGCACACGCCCCTGGCAGACTCGGTGTGAGCTGATGGCACGCCCGGCGACAGGCACAATCACGCCGAGCCTGCCGGCGACGGGACGCTCTGCTTCCGGCTGCGCTTCATGACGTCCTCGTCCGTTCCACTCGTCGATAATGCTGCGCATGGGTGGGTTGCGTGTGCGCACTGTGACGGCCAACGGGTTGCAGTTCGGTGTCCTGGAGGCGGGCAGCGGACCACTCGCTCTTTGCCTGCACGGTTTCCCTGACTCGGCTCACACGTGGCGGTATCTGCTGCCAGCGTTGGCCGATGCGGGTTTTCACGCGGTGGCGCCGTTCATGCGAGGGTACGCGCCCACCGAGATCCCCACGAGCGGCTGCTACGAGCTGGGCGCACTGATCGCCGACGCGATCGGACTGCACGATGCGCTGGGCGGCGACGATCGTGCCGTTCTCGTGGGCAACGACTGGGGCGCCGAGACGGCGTATGGCGCGGCTGCGTTTGCTCCGGATCGTTGGCGGCGTGTGGTCACGCTCGCCGTTCCCCCGCTGGCACTCGACACGAGGCTGTTCGCCGATTACGATCAGCTCAAGCGGTTCTTCTACCTGTTCTTTCTGAAGACGCCCTTCGCTGAATCCGTGGTTGCCGCTGCGGACATGGCGTTCTTCGATCGCCTGTGGCAGGACTGGTCTCCGGGCTACGACGCGCGCGAGGATCTCGACAACGTCAAGCGATGCCTTCGCGGCGAGGGCAACCTCGCTGCGGCGATCGGCTACTACCTGACCGAAGAGCCGGGACTCCGCCCGTCCGTCGCGGATGGCGCATACGCCGCAGAGGAGTCGGCGCTGGCCAGCGCTCCGCCGCAGCCGACCCTATACCTGCACGGGGATCGCGATGGCTGCATCGATCTCGCGCTCATCAGGGATGCCGAGCGTCACCTCGCGCCGGCGTCGCGGATGGAGGTAATCGCGGATGCCGGACATTTCCTGCACGTCGAGAAGCCGGCAGCGGTGAACGATCGAATTCTGGCGTGGGTGACCGCGTAGGCGGGAACCGAAGCTGGGGGCTGGATCACATCCTGGCGCTCAAGGGAGACCTCGCAGTTCGCGCGTGAGGCGCGGTCAGATCAAGAGCATTCCCCGCTGGCCGGTATTCGCAGATTCCGGTTCGCGAGAGCCTACGATCTGATTGTCGCGCGTCGCAAGCCCGGGGTTGCTGGTGACGACGCACTTGACGCGCGAGTGTAGACGCCGTACACTTGTACGTAGCTAAGGAGGTTCACGTGGCCGTCAAGGCAGAGCGTCTAGAGGCGCGACTTACATCAACGGAGCGCAAGCAGATCGAGCAGGCAGCAGCGCTCGCGGGCGAGTCAGTGTCGTCGTTTGTTGTCCTTGCTGCGCTCGATCGCGCCGACATCCTCGTGCGGGAGCGGGCATCGACGGTAGTCCCAGCCGCCTACTTCGACCAGCTCGTCGCATCTCTCGATGAGCCGGAGGACGCGCCCGGACTTGCACGGGCGGCGGCTGCGGTCATGCGGCGCAGGCGAATCAAGTCAGCGTGAGCTACCGGGTCGAGCCGCTTGCCGCCAGCCACGACCTCGACGCCTTCGATTGCGGGCACGCTGCCCTCACCCACTGGCTACAGCAATACGCCCGGAATGCGACAGGGCAGGGCACTCGTACATATCTGCTCGTCGAGGGCGCTACTGGCGCTGTCGCCGGCTACTTCGCGATCGCCCCTTATCTAGTCGAGCGGGATACCGCCCCACCGGGTGTCGGCCGCGGAGCGCCAAAGCGCATCCCCGCGATCCTCCTCGCCAAGCTGGCCCTACGTAGCGATCTGCACGGCCAAGGGCTCGGCGCCGAGCTGCTGGTCTACGCCCTCACTACGATCGTCACGGCCGCTCGCTCAGCCGGCGGGCGCGTTGTGGTTGTCAACGCGGTGGACAGCAACGCAGCGGACTTCTACCGCGCCCACGACTTCGAGAGCTCGCCGACAGACCCGTGTCGGCTGATCATGAAGCTCACCACCACAGCGCGAGCGCTCGACCTACCCTGGCCGTGATGGACCTCGGCCATCGTGGCGAAGCGCCCGAACATGAGACAGCCGCGGGCGACGCATTTAGCGTTGTGACGAACGGCTCGAGTGATACGCTGCCGACGACGCAGAAAGGTTGTTAGGCACATCACCGGAGGCACGATGAGCAGACCGTTACATGCTGAGGCGACCTCCGCTAACAACGGGATTTCCGCGTCCCGTCAGCTGAGATATGCGCTGACTGCCGGAATCCTGCTAGTCGGTGTCTGCGCTGGCGGTTGTGGAAGCAGCAGCAGCAGCACAACCTCGACGGGGACCGCCAAGGTGTCTGCCCACGCGTTTCCAGCTGCGGCGGGCGAGCCGGTCGCAGCGGCCGTGCTCGTTGCGCAGTCGCGGGATCTCCCCGGCTTTAGCGGAGCCGAAGGCAGCCCCCAGGTCGCTACATCCGCAGACCGCTGGGCAGAAATCGACCCCCACAGTGAACCTGGGAGTGAACCTGCAGATCAACACGAAGTGCCCAATCTAACTCGCGAGGGATTTCAGGAGGGCGTCCGCGAGTCGTTTCAGAACGGCTCCGGCGAAGCCATCTCCGTCGGAATAGTCTTCCGCTCGCCCCAAGGGGCTAGCCAGTATTTCAGTAGCGAAGTCAACCCCAAGCGCCTCGTAAACGACGGACTTGCACTGGAGCACGTAACCATCCACGGGATCCCCGGTGCGGTCATCACCGGTGGCGGTCCAAATGGAAACGTGGTCTTCACCACCGGCCGCTGCTTCGTTCTGGTCGGCAATCACGTGCCTGAAGCCGGCGTGCCTGAATCGGCGCACACCGCCGCGGAAGAGAAACCGGTCAATGCGGCGCCGATCGCCGGCGCCACTGCCGTATACGGGCGCGTCAAGCACGACTGTGCGTAAGCACTCGAGAGCGCTTCACGGCGCCGCCACGTCAGGCTGAGTTGCAGCGCTCCCCGCATAGATCGAGCGCACAGGTCCCGAAACGCTCGCGCATACGAGATCCTAATGCTGGGAGCGCTCGCCGCCTGGTTCTGACGAGAAATAGGCCATTTGGCCGATGTACCGACGTGCACGGCGCGGCAGGGTTGGGATCATGCACGAGGCGATCATGATTCCGGTGGGCGGAGTTGACCAGGACGCGGTGGCGATCGTCCCGACTGGGACGGTGACGTTCATGCTGACCGATGTCGAGCGCTCGACCTTGTTGTGGGAAGAGCGGGGCGAGATGATGGCGGGGGTGATGGCGCGCTGTCACGACCTGCTCGCCGAGACCATGCGGGCGCGTGGCGGGGTGCTTCCGGAGGAGCAGGGCGAGGGTGACAGTGCGGTCGCTGTGTTCGTGCGAGCGTCGGATGCGGTTGCGTGCGCAGTCGATCTGCAGCGGGCGTTGAGAAGCGAGCCGTGGCCTGAGGGCGTGGATCTACGCGTGCGTGTCGCGCTGCACACCGGTGAGGCCGTGCTGCGCGATGCCCGCAACTACACCGGCCCCTCGATCCATCGCTGTGCTCGGCTGCGGGCGATCGGACATGGTGGGCAGACGCTGCTGTCGCGCTCGACGTATGAGCTGGTGGCGGGCGGCCTGCCCGACGGGGTCAGCGTGCGTGACCTCGGTGCGCATCGGCTGCGCGACCTGGCGCGGCCGGAGCAGGTGTACCAGCTGTGCCACGCCGATCTACACGACGACTTCCCGGCGCTGCGCTCGCTGTCAGCCCTCCCGAACAACCTGCCCGTCCAGCTCACCAGCTTCGTCGGCCGCGAGGCCGAGATCGCAGAGGTTCGTGAGCTGCTCGGCCGATCGCGCCTGCTCACTCTGACCGGGGCGGGTGGGAGCGGGAAGACGCGGCTGGCCCTGCAGGTGGCGGCCGAGACGCTGGACGATCACCCTGATGGTGTGTGGTGGGTGGATCTGGCGCCGATCAGCGATTCGGCGCTGGTGGCCAGCGAGGTTGCGAGCGCGCTTTCGATTCGCGAGTTCCCGTCGCAGCCGGTGATCGACACGCTGGCGGCGCAGCTCGCCGAGCGCCGGTTGTTGATCGCACTCGACAACTGCGAGCACCTGCTGGGCGCGTGCGCCGAGTTGGCGGCCAGGCTGCTCGAGGCATGTCCCGGTGTTGTGATCCTGGCGACGAGCCGCGAGTCGCTGGGGGTCGAGGGAGAGCAGAGCTGGCGGGTTCCCTCGCTGCAGGTTCCGGAAGCCGAGCTGGCACGAGCCGCGCTCGCGGAGGTCGAAGCGATCCAGCTGTTCTGCGATCGGGCGCGACACGTGCGACCAAACTTCCGTCTGGTGGACACGAACGCGCAGGCGGTGGCGACGATCTGTCGGCGCCTGGACGGAATCCCCCTGGCGATCGAGCTGGCGGCGGCCCGCGCGCGGCTGCTGACGCCGCAGGAGATCGCCGACGCGATGCGCGAGCGGTTCGTGCTGCTGACGGGGGGCTCACGCACGGCGATGCCGCGGCAGCGCACGCTCGAGGCCTCGGTCGATTGGAGCCACGACCTGCTCAGCGCGGAGGAGCAGACACTGTTCCGCCGCATTTCCGTGTTCGCCGGCGGCTGGACGCTCGACGGGGTCGAGGCGGTCTGCGCCGGCGGTGGCCTGGAGGTCGTTGAGATCCTCGACCTGCTCGCGAGCCTCGTTGACAAGTCGCTGGTGCAGGTCGAGGAGCAGGGCGTCAGGACTCGGTACGCGCTGCTGGAGACGGTCCGTGCGTACGCGCGGCAGAAGCTCAGCGATGCCGACGAGGCGGCGCTCGTGCGCAACCAGCACCTCGACTACCACCTGCGCCTTGCCGAGTCCGCCGAGCCGGACCTGTTCGGGGCGCGCCTTGAGCAGTGGCTCGGGCCGCTCACGACAGAGCTGGACAACTTCCGTGGCGCACTGGCGTGGGCGGTCGATGCAGGGCGCATCGACGAGGCTCTGCGCCTCGCCGCGGCGCTGTGGTTGTTCTTCGAGGCGCGTGGCCATTGGCGCGAGGGCTGGGGGCACCTCGAGTCGGCGCTCGCCGGGGAGGGTGCCAGCGGGCTCTCCCGGGCAAAGGCGCTGGTTGCCCTGGCCCACATCGGGACGATCGCCGCGGACTGGGTGGCGGCGCGGCGCTTTGCCGAGGAGGCGCTCGCGATCGGCCGTGAAATGGGTGACGAGCGCACGGTGGGTCGAGCGCTCGAGCTGCTCGGGTGGGCGCTGATCTCGCTCGAGCCGGAGGCCGCCATGGCCGTGCTCGAGGAGAGCATCGCCATCACCCGCCCGCTCGGGGACTCCTGGTTCCTGGCCGACGGGCTCTACGGAGCCGGCTTTCTTGCAATGGTTGGCGGGCGGCTGAAGGCAGCCCCTCCGCTGCTCGAAGACGCCCTGGCGGTATCGCGTGCGGCGGGCAACCTGCTCGGTATCCGCGAGTCGCTCACCTGGCTCGGCGTCAACGCGACGCTGCAGTGTCGATTCGCGGAGGCGGAGGCGATGCTGGAGGAGGCTCTCGCGCAGTCGCGTTCGCTCGGCGACCCCTTGTTCGAGATGTTCGCTCTCGCGTTCCTCGGTTTCGGCGAGACCCGCACCGGGGAGTGGGCGGCCGCACGAGTGCACATCGAGGAGGCGATCGCCCTGGGCATACGTATGGCCCACAACACCACGCCACTGATGCAGTGGCAGCTGGGACTGCTGGAGTACGCCACCGGCGAGCTCGAGCGCGCCGAGGCGCTGATGAGTGAGGCGTTGCCGGCGACCCGGGCCAGCAATTACGCCTCCAACACCGTCATCGCGCTGCTCATCACAGCAGCCGCCCAGCTGGCGCGCGGGGAGACGGCACCGGCCGTGGCCGCGATCGAAGAAGCGGTGCTCGTCGCGCGCGCGAGCGGGAATCCTCTGGCGATCGGGGCCGCGCTCGAGGCGCAGGCGCAGCTCGCACGCGGGGCCGGCGAGGTCTCCGGAGCCGAGGAGCTGCTGCACGAGGCGCTGCGCGCCTTCTATGACACCGGCGACCCGAGTGGCGTCGCGGACGTGCTGGAGTCGCTCGCGGCGCTCGTCGCAGAGCTGCAGAACGCAGAGCAGGCGGTTCGGTTGCTCGGTGCGGCAGATGGCATTCGCGCCGAGGTGGGCTGCGTGCGCTTCCCGGTGCGTCAGCCGGGCTACGAAGCGGATCTCAGCGCGCTGCGCGAGGCGCTCGGCGAGGAGGCCTTCGCAGCTGCGTGGTCGGCCGGCGCCTCGGCCTCGCTCGACGATGCCGTCGCCTACGCCGAGCGCGGTCGCGGAGAACGCAAGCGTCCGTTGCGCGGTTGGGAGAGCCTGAGCCCTGCCGAGCTGCGAGTGGTGCAGCTCGTCGCCGAGGGCCTGACCAACCCTCAGATCGGCGAGCGCCTGTTCATCTCGCCCCGTACCGTCCAGGCTCACCTGTCCCACGTTTTCGCCAAGCTCGCCGTCTCATCGCGCGCCGAGCTCGCAGCGCAAGCGGCGCGAAGAGAGCTTTAGCGCTCCACCGAGCCGGCAACACTGGCGCCGATTACGCCACTGCTGCCCGTCGAATACGCCGGCTGGCCGATGTACCAGGAGCCTCTGCCGATCAGTCTCGGTGGCAACGAGGCCAGGCCTCGCAGCCAACAGAGAGATCGGAGGACACATGAGCCAGGAATTCGACCTGATCGTCGTGGGTGCGCGCTGCGCCGGGTCGCCGCTGGCGGCGCTGCTCGCACGCCGGGGCGTCAAGGTCGCGCTCGTGGAGCAGGCCAGCTTCCCGAGCGACACCCTCTCGACGCACATCTTCGAGACCCAGGCGCTGACGTTCCTGGACCGCCTGGGGGTCATCGAGAAGATACGCGCGACCGGCGCGCCATTCGTCGACCGCGTTGACCTGCGCCAGGAGGACCTCGAGTTCGTGAGCCCGATTCAGCTGCGCTCAGGCGACGTCGGCGGTACAGCATCGGTGCGTCGGCTGCTGCTCGATCCGATCCTGGCTCAGACCGCCGCTGAGGCGGGCGCCGATGTGCAGATGGCGAGCAAGGTGACGGGACTCGTCGAGGACTGGGGTCGAGTGGCTGGCGTGCGGGTCGCGCAGAACGGCTCGGAGACGACGCTCCGGGCACGGCTGGTTGTCGGCGCCGACGGTCGCAACTCGACGATCGCGAGCCTCGTCGGGGCTCGCAAGTACAACCTCACGCCGAACCAGCGATTCCTCTATTGGTCCTTCTTCGAGGGAGTCGAGCCCGAGTCCGATCCGGCATTCGTGTTCCACCGGTGGGGCGATCGGATCGTGATCGCGACGCACGCCGACAGCGGCCTCTATCAGGTCATCCTGATCCCGGATCTGGTCGATCTCCCTCGCTTCCGGGAGGATCTGGAGGGCAGCTTCATGGAGTACGCACGCAGCTGCCGGCCCGTCGCGCAGGCGCTCTCGAGCGCGCGGCGGACCGGGAAGTTGTTTGGGATGCTCCGCTGGGAGGGGTTCTTCCGGGAGGCCTCCGGCCCCGGCTGGGTGCTGGTCGGCGACGCCGGCAACTTCAAGGACCCAACACCCGGTCAGGGCATACAGGACGCGTTCCGGCAGGTCGACGCGCTCGTGCCGGCGATCGCAACGGCGCTGGATGGCTCCGGAGAAGACATCGATAGTGAGATGGCGGCCTGGGGCAGCTGGCGAGACAAGGACGCGGCCGAGCACTACTGGCTCGCGACCGATATGGGCAAGGCTGGGTTGACGCCCGCGGTGGTGCCCGAGATGGAGAGGCGACTGCTGGAGCAGGGCAAGATCGGCACGTTCCTGGATCTCTTCTACGGCCACCGCTCGCGGCCCTCGCAGGTCTTCACCCCGCCGCGCCTGTTGGGCGCCACCGCCAGGCTGTTGGCGCGTCGGGGATGCGACCGGCGCGCGCTGCTTGGGGAGGTGGGCACGCTCCTGGCTGAGGACTTCCAGCGAAAACGTCTCAACCGCAAGCCGGTGTACGCGGCGGGCGCACCCGGGCCCACCGACGTGAACGACAGCATTCTGGAGGCCGCGGCGTGACCTACGTGGCGGCCGACATGACCGTCAACGGCGTCCGCTCACCGGTGGACCGCACGAGTGCGCGAGCGGTCGTGACCCTGCCGGCTGGTCGCGAGGGGCGACTTTGGGAACAGGTCGATCGTGAGGCGTCGAGACCTCAAGCATCTCCCGATTGGATCCCATCTTGGCGCGAACCGCCCAGAGACATCAGGTTCAGCGAGGCGCCGCCGTCGACGGCGATCGTCTGGCCGCTGACCTGGGCCGACTCCTCGCCGGCGAGGAAGGCGACGGCAGCGGCGATCTCGGCCGGCTCGACGAGCCGCCCCGAGGGCGCTGCTGCGAGGGCGCGCTCGAGCACCTGCGCGGGCATCGCCAGCACCTGCTCGGTCGCGACCAGCCCTGGCAGGATCGCGTTGACGGTGATCCCGCGCGACGCGTTCTCGGCTGCGAGGGTGCGAACCATCCCCAGCTGGCCCGACTTGGAGGCCGCATAGGCGACCTGCCCGGGCAGGCCGCCGAGGGCGGCCACGCTGGAGATCACGACGATCCTGCCGTGGCCGCGCTCGCGCATGCCGCTCAGGCATGCCTGGATCGTGCGGAAGGAGCCCGTCAGGTTGACGTCGATGTCGAGTTGCCACTGCTCCGCCGTCATCCTGTGGGCCGGCGCGATCGTGGTTGTGACGCCGGCATTGGCGACACAGACGTCGATCTCGCCGAGCGGCGGGAACTCGTCGCGGGCGACGTCCATGGCGATGTCGCAGCCCTCGTGGAGATCGACCCTGACCACCTCGAGGCCGTCCGCGGCGAGCCGCGCCGAGATGGCGGCTCCGATACCCCGCGCTGCCCCCGTCACGAGCGCCCTGCGCCGCTCGGTCACAATTGGCCTTCCACCACCATCGAAGGAGGGAACGATGACAGACCGCTGGTTTTCGCCCGAGGAGCTGGAGCAACTCTCCCGCCCGACGATGGACCGGGCCATCGAGGCGCTCGAGGCGGGCGACCTCGACCGGGCCAAGCGCCTGTGCTCGGAGATGAAGCACGAGTGGCAGATGCTCCACGACCTCATGGCCGCCGGCGTCCTGGACCTCGTCTCCTTCATCCAACAGCGGCTCGGCGACGAGGGGGTGGCGGAAGCCTGGACGGAGAGCATGGGCCGCGGCTGGCGCCGCCATCACGACGCGATCAACGCACTCGACCGCCGCGAGATAGTCGGCCTCCTGGCCGCCACCTGGCGGGCACACTCCTGCTCGGGGGTGGGACCCAACCCGGGTAGCTTCACAATCACTGAGGACAAGGAGAAGGTCAGCTTCTCGATGAACCCCTGCGGCTCGGGCCAGCGGCTGGTTCGAAACGGCGCCTACGAGGGACTCCCGGGCGGCGGGGTGACGCAGGAGGCGCATGACTGGTCGTTCAACCGCAAGGGCCTACCGCTCTATTGCACGCACTGCAGCTTTATGAACGAGTCGCTTCCGATTCAGTGGTCGGGCTACCCGCTGTATCCCTCCGAACCGCCGGAGGACTACTCCAAGGACCCCTGCGTCTGGCACTGGTACAAGGATCCCCACGAGATCCCCGAGCGCCACTGGAGCCGCTATGGCGCCGTCAAGCCCGACCGGGGCGTCGTCGGAGGTGCCGAACGGCCGAACCCATAGTCGCTTGCGGTCTTGCCCGGGCCTTTGGCACCAAACCGGGCTCGTGCCCAAACGACCAGACGAGGCGCACCGGTGCGGGATGCGGCGCGCGGGCAAGCAGCCGCAACCCCGGGCGTCGTGTGTGGGGGTCGTCCCTCGTCCACGCGCGTTCGGTCATCGACCGGTTTCGAATTCTCGCGTCCGGCCCGCACTTGCAGGCACCGTACAAGTACCGTACCATGGGGGTATGGCTACCCGGACTAGACGGATCGAGATGCGCGCCGACCCAGCGAGCGAGGAGCGGATCTCGCGCGCAGCCCAGGCACGAGACCTCTCGGTCTCGGCGTTCGTGTTGGCAGCGGCTACGCGTGAGGCCGATCGCGTGCTCGGCCGCGCTGACCAGACACTGATCCCGGCCGGTCAGTTCGACGCGCTGGTCGCTGCGCTTGACCAGGGCGATCCGGCTCCCCGTTTGGAACGAGCCGCTCGCAGCCCGCGCCTATACCGGCGCGCGTGAGCGATTGGACGTCCCAGCCACTCGGCGAGCATCACGACCTCGCGCAGCTTCACTGCGGGCGCGGTGAGCTTGATCGATGGCTGCTCAACGAGGCATTGCGTGCACGGGCGGCCGGTATCGCCCACACGACCGTGTGGACCAGGCCCGACGATCTGGTAGTAGTCGCGCTCTACGCGATCGCTCCGACCCAATTCATGCGGACGGACTTGCCATCGCGCTCACTCAGCGCTGGTTACAGCACGATTCCCGGATACCTCCTCGCGCGGCTCGCGCTCAACCAAGCCCTGCACGGGCAAGGCCTGGGCACACAGCTACTACTCGACGCGCTCGAACGGATCGCCGCTGCCGCGACAAACGCCGGTGGACGCCTGATTGCCGTGGACGCCCTCGATGACGCCGCACACCGTTTCTACCGCCACCACGACTTCCAGCCGATCCAAGGCTCACGCCGGCTAGTGATGAAGATCGCAACCGCCCGCGCAGCCCTCGACCGCGGAGCACCGCCTTCGGCATGATCGCGCCTCGTGAGCGGAGAGGTCGAGCTAGCGAACCAGCCTCCATCCTACCGGCGGTTCGACCACCGTCAGGATCGATGGAGCCAACCGGGATCGAACCGGCGACCTCCTGCTTGCAAAGCAGGGGCGGTCATGCTGGAGCCAATAGATACTGGGATTTTGTGTCAGCCAAAGTGGTGTTATAGCTGGCGAAACTGGCCCATGCGGTACTCAAAGCGGTACTCGCATCCATGTGGTACTCACGTGGTACTCTGTACCAAATGGCGGGTGAAGGAAAGCAAGGCGGCAGTGATCCAACCGGCGCGCTCGTAGTTGCGGGCCGCGCGAACAGTCCCGCCTACGAGGCCAAGTGGCGCCGCGCGGGACGACAGGTGAAGCGCCGCGTGGGGCCGGCGTGGCTTGAGCGGGCGGCGGACGACAGCGGGTGGGTCATGCGGCGCGGGCGAGTACCGGAGGGCTACTTCGATGAGAAGCGCGCGACGGTGCGCATGGCTGAGCTGATCGCCGAGCACGACCGCGAGGAGCGAGCAATCGAGGCGGGCGAGCGTGAGCGTCGCGAGCGCGGCGTGACCTTCCGCGAGCTGGCGGCGGAGTGGCTGGAGCACCTGCAGCACGAGCGCGGCGCCAAGCCCTCCACGCTGAGCGACTACCGCTACATGCTGGCCGAGCCCGGCACGCCACACCGGGGAGGCAAAGGCAAGAGCCCCGGCGTACTCATGGCGGCGTTCGGCGATCGGCCCGCGGCGAAGATCACCACCAAGGACGTGTCGAGTTTCCTGCGCAAGCTGGACAGCCAGGGCGTGTCCCCGCGTTCGGTCAACAAGCACCGTCAGGTGCTCTCGGCGATCTTTGGCTACGCCTGCCGCGCGGACACGCACAGCTTGCCTTCCAATCCCGTGGCGGCTACAACCAAGCGCCGTGAACCACCTGCGGCTGTGCTCGACTTCTACGAGCCGCACGAGGTGGAGATGATCGCCTCCGCAGCCGCCGAGGGATCACATCGCGGAGCACAGCCAAGCAGCCTGAGCACCGACGAGATCGCGTGGCGCGCACGCGAGGACGCACAGGACGGCGGGCTGTTCCGGCTCGCCGCCTACACTGGCCTGCGCCTCGGCGAGCTGATCGCGCTGCGCTGGGAGGACGTCGACCTCGACACGCGGCGGATGGTCGTCCACCGCGCAGTATCCGCTGGAATGGAGGGACCGACCAAGAGTTGGCAGGCACGCTTCCTCCCGCTCGCCGACCCCGCCGCCGAAGCGCTCGAACGTCTGCGGGCTCGCGTTGACTACACCTCACGCGAGGACTACGTCTTCTGCTCGCGCCTCGGCCGGCGCCTCGACCCCTCCGCCGTGCGCCGCCGCTTCAAGGCAGCCCGCGACGCCGCCGGCCTGCGGCCCCTGCGCTTCCACGCGCTGCGCCACGCCGCCGGCAGCCTCATCGCCCGGCACGCCGACGCGCGCTTCGTGCAGGAGTTCCTCGGGCACTCGCGCATCACCACCACCGAGCGCTACATGCATGCCAAGGCGCGGCCTGAGGATCTGGAGCGGGTCAACCTGGCATTCGCGGCCAGGGCGTCCAACGACCAAGAGTCATCGCAGTCCAATCCGCGATGAGCCCATGACATCGCTCCGCACAGTCGGGCATCTCCGACGTCGTCGTAAACTGTGTGGCTGGAGATGAACACGATGCCAGAGCCTGCCGCCAACCACGACCTGATCGAGCAAGCGAACTCGCTGTTTTGGCATCCGCTTCCGCTTGAGGAGTTGATGGCTGACGTCGCGCCGCTTGACCCCGGCGAGCACTTCGACATCCCCGATCTGACAGAAGAGGAATGGGAGACGTTCGCCGCGGCGCTGGAGCAGTGACCGGGACGGTCCTGGTCGACACGAACGTCTTCACCGCCCGTTTGCGGGAGCGCTCACCGCTCGCCACCCGGTACGCGAAGCACCTCTTCGGACAGCGGATCGCCCTCGCCCCGCAGACCGTCGCCGAGGCGCGGTATGGGGCGCTGAAGGCAATGTGGGGTCCTGCTCGCACGGAGCAACTCGCACGGCTCGTCGGGCGAGCGCGCATCCTCCCGATCGACATCGACACGATCGAGACCGTCGCCGAGCTTCGCAATCAGTGTCGGGTGATTGGTCACCCGCTCCACCAGAGCAACCACAACGCTGACCTCTGGATCGCGGCCACCGCGATTCGCTGGTCCATCGCGCTCGTCGCTCACGACGCGGTCTTCACTGACTGCCCCCGCATCCACCTCCTGACCGAGCTCGACGAGTGATTCCGCGAAGGAGACTTCCGCAACGTGCTCTTGGCGGCCAAGGCATTCCTCGCCAGATGAGGTCGGCCCCGTCCGAACTTCTGGAAGCGGTCCTTCTGAGCGCCTCACGCCGCCGACCTATCAACTGACCGGCCTCTCACGGCCGCCTCGACCTCGTCACGCAGGAAGATCCATCGCCGTCCGAGCTTGCGTCCAGGTAGCAGTCCGCGCCGCGCGTATTCAAGGACCGTTGAGATCGGCAGGTGCAGCAGCTCGGCGACATCGCGGCCGTCGAGCACGTCGTCGCGCGTAAGCGGCGGATGAGTGGCTATGGATTTGGGAATGGTGCTCATCGATGTCCGGGCAATTGGTGTTGTGGGTTAGTGACCCCAACCCGCCCGGACCGGCCAACGAGTTCGCGGCCCAGCCCGAGCCTCTTCGCTCAGCTCTACGGCGAGCGGTCCCCCCAACCGAGCCTTCGGCAACGAACCAGCCGTCGCCACCTCACCCGCTACAGCGGGCCGACGGCCCTCCCGCGCTGCCTCACGTCGCTTCGCTCCCACAGCAGTACAGACAACATGCACGGCTGTGCCATGGCACAGCGGGCGCTGTGCGAATTGCTTGGCCGGTTCGGCGCGTTGAGGGTCATCACCCATGTGATGACTGCGGCGAGCATAGGTGCGTCTCGGGGCGGCGGGTACGCGCGCTACCTGGAGAGCAAGACCGTGGAGCCCGAGCGCGGGGACTACTACCTGACACCCGATGGGGAGATGGCGCAGGCCCCCGGCCGCTGGCTCGCCGATGCCGAGACCCTGGAAAGCCTCGGCGTTCGGCCCCGCGAGCCGGTGGACGGCAAGGATTTCATCGCGCTGATGGAGGGCCGTCACCCTGGCAGCGGCCGGTGGCTTCGTCCGGAGGGCGCCGGCGGCGGCCGGGGCGGCGGGATCGACGCGACGTTCAGCGCACCGAAGTCCGTCTCGACGGTATGGGCGCTCGGCGACCCGTGGCAGCGCGATCAGATCGAGGAAGCCCACGCCAGCGCGGTCGAGCAAGCGGTCCTCTATCTACGGGAGCAGGTCCCGGTCGTGCGGCGCCGCTACAGCGGCCAGGTCGTAGAAGAGAAAGCCAAGGACGTGATCGCCACCGAGTACCGGCACACCACCGCCCGCGGAGTCGCGGGCGCCCAGGCCCCGGACCCGCAGCTGCACAGCCACGTCGTCATCACCGGCGCGGTCCGCGAGGACGACCGGATCGTGGCCGTCGCGTCGCGGCCGATCTTCCGCAGCGCACGGGAAGCTCGGCGCCTTCTACCGCTCCGCGCTCGCCGACGAGCTCGTGCGAGAGGGGTACACGATCGAACACGGCACCGGCAAGGATGGCCGGTACTTCGAGATCGCCGGTGTCCCCCGCGATCTGTGCGAGACGTTCTCCGGTCGCTCGCGTGAGGTCGCCCAAGCGGCGGAGCGCTTCCGTGCCCGCTACGGCCGCGCCCCCGAACGGCGCGAGCTTCGCAACCTCGCGCTCGAGAACCGCCGGTCCAAGGAGCTGACCACACGCTCGGACCTACAACGAGTGTGGACACAGACTGGCCGCGGTCACGGGTTCGGCCCGGATGAGGCGGTGCGTCTGATCGGCGCATCCGAGCGCCCAAAGGCCGAGCGCAAGATCGAGGATCGCGTCGAGGCGAAGCTGACCGAGCAGCACGCTGTCTTCCAGGGGCGCGACCTGCGCGCAGTCGTGCTGGAGCAGGCCGCCGGGGAGATGGCGCCGGGTCAGGCGCTCGCCGTCGCGCGGGAGATGGTGAGCGACCGGCGCGTGCTGACCTTGGAGGGCGGGCGGATGACCACCCTGGCAGTGCGCGCGCAGGAGCACGCGATCGAACGCCGCGCCACACAGCTCGCCCAGCCAGCGGGCCGAGACGTCGGACACGTTGCACGCGAGAACGCTGCCCGTGAGGTCTCCGAGCGCATCGGCGGAGCGCTCAGCGCCGAGCAACACCACGCGCTCGACGTGCTCACCGGTCCCGAGCGCGCCACGGTCCTCGTCGGGCCGGCCGGGACCGGCAAGGGAGTGGTGATCGACGCCGCCGCCCGCGCGGAGCACCACGCCGGGCGCGAGACGATCGGGGTCGCCGTGTCCGGGTCCACCGCAGAGCGGCTCGGCGCCGACAGCCCCGCGCTCGCCGGACGAACACTCACCCTGGACTCGCTGGTCGCCCGCGCGAACACGGGGGCCATCCACGTGGGCAGGGACACGACAGTAGTCCTGGACGAGGCGGGGATGGTCGACCACAAGCGCCTGGACGCCCTGACCGAGCTCGTGGAGCGATCCGGGGCGAAGCTGATCGCTGTCGGCGACGGCAAGCAGCTCCCCTCGATCGGCCCCGGCGGCATGTTCGATCGGCTCACCGAGCACGCACCCAGCGCCGAACTGGCAGACATCCACCGCACCAAGGACCCCGCCGACCAGCGCGCCTGGCAAGCACTACGCGCGGGAGAACCAGAGCGCGCGATGGCGCACTATGCCTCACGCGGCCAACTGCACCTCTCCGACACCCGCGACCAGGCAGCAGAGCACGCCGTACAAACATGGGCCACGCTCACAGAGGGGCGGGATATCCGCGAGGTCGCCTTGATCGCCGACGCGACGAACACGGAGATCGACCGGCTCAACGCCCGCGCCCAACACCTCCGCGCACAACGAGGCGAACTGGGACACCACGAGACCCCGCTGCCCGGCGTCCACTACGGCCTACGCGAAGGCGACCTCATCGCGTTCACCACACAACACCGCCCCCGAGGGCAGCCACGGGTCGAGAACGGCACCCGCGGCCAAGTCACGAACATCCACGAGCGAGGTGTGACCGTCACGCTCGACGGGTCACAGCGCAAGATCCAGCTCGCCGGCGAGGATCTGGACTCGCTGAGACTGGCCTATGCGCAGCATGTCTACCGCCAGCAGGGCGCGACCGTCGAGCGCTCCGTCGTGCTCACCGGCGGCTGGCAGACCAGCAAGGAGACCGCCTACGTCGAGGCGACTCGCGCCCGACACGGCACCGACTGGTTCATCGCCCGCGACGACCTCGGCAACGAAGGACAGTATGCCGCGAGGATCACACGCCTCGCCCTACAGATGTGCAACAGCCGCGCGCAGACCCCATCACTCGTGCATCAGGAAAGCCACGATCGCGGCTGGGCACCCAGCCGAGATCCCCTACGGCTCCGCTCTGCACTCTCCCCAACACGTTGGCTCGTCCGTACACCGCATCGCGATATGCCGGACCGCAATGCAGGCTACGGACGCTGAGCGATCCCTGCGCGTGCACGCTTCCTAGTAAAAGTACCGGCCGCCGGGCTTCGTGCCGAGCTAAGCCGCGCCGTGCGGGCCCGCGAGGCGAACCTTGATCGCGGCGGTGTTCAGTCGGCTGATCGTCGCCCGTTCGGCGGTAAGCGTCTAGTCATCGTCGAGGTCGACCTTGACACGGCTCAGCACCTCTCCGTCTGGCCCGTAGATCGGAATCGAGGTCACAGTCAGGGACGATTCTTTGCGGCGGAGGAACGGGAGGAACCACGACGCGACCCAAGCTCGTACAACGGCGACGGCGTTCTCTATGTCGGGCTCCGCGAGCTTCTCCAGGAGATAGATCGCGAGCGCACCCGCGACAGGCCCAGCTGACCGTTGCTCAAGGGGTGGGCGATGCTCGGTCTCGAAGCCGGCCTGCTCCAGGGCGTCGAACAGCTCTCTGAACGGCCTCGCGGTTTCGACGGCAACTTTCGGGCGGTGTGGGTCCTGACTCATGGATGCCGAATGATGCCCACGACACCGGTCGTGACACCCGCCTTCGCTTTCGGGGTCTCCGGCGAGTCCTGGCTGTGATGCCCGCGCCGGCTCAGGAGTCGAACGGGTTCGGGTTCATCGCATATTGGCGCACCACGGCGTCGTATTGAAAGCCGTAGGCGAAGTAGCCGTCGTTGCAAGACCAGCCTTCGGCGGTGCTCCCCGCGGGGATGCGATAGGTGCAGGTGTAGTTCATGGGAACGGGCCCATGTCCGTTTGGCAACAGAGACGGCCAGGTAACAACGATGTGAGTGAGGGGCGCCGGAAAACCGCCGACTTCAGGACCATACGACGGGAAGCGCTCCACAAACGCGTCCAGGTCACGACACGAACTGTTGCGCGTAACGAGACCGCCGACAATGGCTTCGCTAAAGCTAGTAAACGTGGGGCAACCTCGCATAGGCGCAATCGGAGCAACGAAGGACATCGCGCCCTTTTTCCCGGACAAACTGTCGCACGAGAAGTGCGGCAGACTGCCTTCGGTTTCCGGTTCGACAACCGAGCAGCGCCATGCGCCGCGGTGCGTGACAAACGCGACCACGCCACCCCCGATCGCGTTGTAGGCGGCATAGCTCGACAGGTATTCCCTCGCCGCACGCCGGGCGTCACCGCAGGCGACGCGGAATACCCGGAGGTCGTGGACATGAGGCGTGCCGGGACACGGATGGCCGGCGGCGCTATTGGCGCGCGCCCCTGCCGGTAGGACCAGTCCAAGTAGGACGGTGAAGGTGGCGACTGTGGTGGCGACACGTCTCATCGTTCCCGCGATTCTTCGACCTCTTCATGGAACGCTGTCTCGGGGGCTCCGCTCGGGTACAGGCAGCGCGCGGGCCGCACTTCTTCGGACTTCACGCCGTTTTCCTGTTCTTCACGGTCGGGGTGAGTGTATTCGGGTTCCTGCTTGCCATAGCGACAGTGTGGATAGAAGCCGGGGCGGGAAGTTGGCTCATGTGCGGCTTCGCGGCGTCTGAGCATTTCGCCGACCGCCGCGGCTTTGCGTTCCTGGTCGGCTTCATACGCGCGCTTCTGGCTCGGTGTCATCCCGCGGGTGGGGTTAGCTGGTCGCTGCGCAAGGACGCCTTCGGCTACACGAGCCTGTGCGGGCGTGAGGTGCTCGCCCTGCGCTCGGGCGCGAGCATCGACCACGGCGGCGAAGGTGAGCGTGACCACGGCGTCGGTGGCCGCACGGCAGTCGATCCTTTTTCCGCTGGCCTGGGAGCACGCGACCGCGTACATCTCGTGGGTCGTCGGGCTTTCGACCGTCAGGTGGACCGTGGCCGTTTCGCTGCCTTCTTCTTCTTTCTCGGCTGCCGGGGATGCGTCCGAGACGAGAATCCTCTCAGCGAACGGGCACGATGCGTGCGCGTTGACCGTGACGCCCTCCGAGCAGGAAGGCGTAGAGGACGTCACCGCCGCCGCAGGGCTCCGGAGGGTCGTCTTGTGCGACGAGGCCGACCGATGTGCGAACGTGGCACCGCACCCGGCGAGCAAGACCGCCACCCCAGCCCTGCGACACCACTACGTGCCCCATGCTTCGCCCCTGACATGTGCGGCGGCCCCGCCACTTTGCGCCACGCACCCTACACCACCCGGCGTCGTCGGCTCATCACACACTGTGGCGTCGGGTGAGAGGCTCGCAGAAGCGGAGCGGATCATCGGCCACCGTCGGGGCTGGCCCTCGGCGTTCGCGGGTTCGCCTCGGCGGTTGTAACCGACCGCTGCGGCCGTGCCGCATACGAAGAAGGTTCGATGGGCGAAACTGCTCGGCGCGCAAACCAAGCGTTGATGGCGGCGCCGACGATGTCGATTGACGAATGCCCGCCGAGTGCCAAGCGAGAGCAGTAGGCAACTTGGTCTGCCCCCCAACCTGACAGCCAGCCGGATGCTCGGCAAAGCTTGCGCTCCGCGCGGATCGACGAGCGCTGGCAAGGCACCCGCCTAGCGTGGGTTCCGGCGGAAAGAGCACGCGCATCAGAAATGATCTCCGATTGAAGAGGTCGAGCGCAATTACCCGCTGAGGGACCGTACTCCGGCGAGCCCTACTCCACGAGAGACCTGGAGGGGGAGCGTCAAGGCGGAGCGACTATGAGAGAGCCTGTAGCCGCCGCCAGGCGTATGCTCACGCCGTGCCGAAACGTCGAATCGTGCTGAAGACGGAGTTCGCGGCGGGGGTTGACGTGGCGTCGGAGTTCAAGAAGTGCGGGGGATCGGATGCCAACCTACGGTGGCTGAAACGCGAACTTGAGCGCCGCGACCCAGTTGAAGTGAAGGAGCTCTTCAAGGAGGTCCGACTCGGGCCGCCGGGACGCCGCCTGGAGCTGCCCCCATGTGTGGTCTATGGGCAGCTCGAGATCCCCGATGAGCAGCATTGGCTCGAAGGCCTCGTGGAAGGCAAGCTCACGATCGAAGCCGTCGTGCACAGCGGTTTCGAACCGGCCTACTTCCAGCAGCGCGCCGGGCTGATCAAGCGGCGAGACCAGGAAGAGGACCCGGCCCCCGAAGACGATGCCTGAGCAGTCGTGGCACAAGCGGATCGCCGACTTCGGAACCCGGCGCAAGACCGAAATGCAGGGACGTCTGCCCGGCGCCGTCAAGGCGGCCACGTTCGTGGCGGGTCTGGGGGCCGGGGTCGTGGTGGGCGCGCTGGCCGACGTCCATACGCGTGCCGACGGGAACGGCCTGGCAGCGGTCTTCGGTCCGCTGGTGGGCGTAGAGGTGGCCCTGCTGGTCGTCTATGTGACCCCGCTCGGGAAAGCGGTCCGGCCCTTCCTCGGACCGGCGGTTGTGGGCGCAGCGGCGCTCGGAGCGCTGGCGAGCATCGCGGGACTCGCGCAATTGCCTCTCAATGCCTACCACTATGCCCTCGGGGTGGCGTCCGGCTGCGCGGTCTGGGGGATCATCGCCACGGCGGCCGCGGCCCTGGCGGGGCGGAAGCGCTAGCTGCGGGGCTCGCTTGACGCCTGGACCTGCACCAGCTCCGCCGCGATCGTGCGCGCGGGGTCGGTGGTCTCCGAGCCAGCGGCGAGCAGCGCGCTCAGCGTGGCGTTCCGCGTCTCCACGATCTCAGCGAGCGCACGGACGCTCTCGCTCTGCTCGGCAAGGAGCACCTCCACGATCTGCCCGAGGCTGCGCTCAGCGTTATCTCCGCGCGGCTCGCCTGCGTCGGCTGGCTCGGCGTCGTCGATCTCCCGGACGGACGTCGCGAACGGCGTGCCGGGTCGCTGGGGCTCGGCGGCGAGCTGCCGGCGCCGCTCGGTGAACTCCGGTGAGGTCGTGAGCACGAGTTGCTGTGCCTCTTGCTCGTCGATCGGGACGAGCGCCGCGACCGGGCGACCGTGGCGCATGATGACCTGGGTCTCACCGCGCTCGACCGCGTCGAGGACTTCCCTAGTGTTGCGCTGGAGCGCTCGGCTGCCGATCAGTGCCATGCGATGGGAGCGGTGGGGGCGTCTGACATATGTCGGACTTTAGCATGTCATGGACGAAGACGACTGCCGTTAGGCGCCCCATACCTCTGGACAGGCGGCGCGATAGCTGATTCTGAACGGGCACGACGAGGGCGGATCTGATCCCCTATGCATCGATCTCCCTCGCTCTTTGCGGACAGTTGTCTATGGGCGATACTGGGCTCGAACCTCAACCCCCTGCTTGCAAACCGCCGCAGCGCCGATCCTCCGCAAAATCAGGCCCGATGTGGTACTCACCTGCGGTACTCTCCGCCCAAACGGAGTACCAATCGAGTACCACCAGCCCCCCAAAACCCACCAATTACCAGGCACTTCCTCCAGTGGAGCCAACCGGGATCGAACCGGTGACCTCCTGCTTGCAAAGCAGGCGCTCTCCCAGCTGAGCTATGGCCCCAGGCTCCTCAATATACGCGTTGCGAAGCGGATTTCCGACCCGTGCTCCCGGTCGCTCCGGCGACTCGGGAGGCGCTCGAACCGCTGTTGCTGCCCATTGCTGCCAAATCCGGCCCCCGCTGCTCGACTGCCTCGGCCTTCGCGGTCTGGACGAGCTTCCGTGTCAGGCTCTCAAGCTCTCGAACTCGTCGTACCCCGGGGTTGACGCAGCGTCATCCATCACCGGAAGACTTCACCCGCTCGGCCTCGAACTCGGCCTGCGCTTCGCAGAGCGGGTCTTGGATCTTGGGATCATCGAGCAGATCGGCGGAGGCGATAAGGAAGAGGCGAACCAGAGAGGCGGGTCCGCACCGTCGAGAAGAATCCCAGTCAATGGAGGTGGCGATAGATCCACTCGGGCGAACTGTCCAGCTGACCGAGGAGCGCTGGAGCCACGTCATCGAGGGGCACCCGTACATGGCACCGTTTCGCGCCGATGTGATGCGGGCGATCGAGGCACCCACCCAACGGATCGAGCAGCCTCGCCCCGGTCAGGACTGGTTCTACCTACAGGACGCAGGACCCAGTCGGTGGCTCAAGGTCGTAGTAGCCTTTGACGAAGACTCGATCGGGAGCGTCCGCACGGCGTTCCCGAGGAGAAGCAAGCCATGACCGTCCATATCGGCCCCTACGTCTTCGACCGCGTCCGCTACGACCACGACGCGGACGTGCTCTACCTCTCCCAGGGCGATCCCGCGCGCGCGATCGATTTCGACGAGACGCCCGGGGGACACGCCGTCAGCTTCGACGAGAACGGCGATCTGGTCAGCCTCACGGTGATCGACATCCGCAAGCTGCTCGACGAAACGGACGGCGAGCTCCTACTGGAGCTGCCAGCGAAGGCAAGCCCAGCAGACCTGAAGCTCGCACTCGCATAGCCGCTTCTCGTTCGGGCAGCAGTCCCATTCCGCTGCCCAAATCCGGCCAAATCGCACCCGATCCCGACGTATCCGTGTGGCCGCCCAGAAGGGTCAATCGCCGACGAACACTGAGGAACGCCCGCTCGCGGCGGCGTTGACGGCCGCTGAATCGCCGCTCCTTCCCCGCCTCCGACCCGGATCCGCGGTCTGATACGTTTGCGCGGTCGCACATGCGACCGCCCGTCTGGAGATGGGCGAAGAGCGCAGGACGAGGAGCTCTGGGCCGGTGGATGCTGGGTCGTCAGATGCGGTGCGGATGATCGCCGCCGGCTGGTGCGGCCCCCGCGAGCCGGCGTCACCGGGCCGCCGCCGCCGCGCCTGGCTGAGATCGCTCGTCATTGCCCTGCCGCTCGCGCTGCTCCTCGGCGCGGCGTGGGCCTCCGGCGCGCGGGCCGAAGAAGCGTCCGGCGCGGGCAGCCTGCTCACTGCCGGCACGCCGGGCAGCGCCTGCGCGAGTCCCCCCGTCACCGTCAATGGCCCCTGCGGGATGGACTTCGAAGACGCCTTCTCGCACTACACGAGCGGTGATCCCCAGGAGATCGTCGCCTACATCGAGGGGGGCATCAACTGGCACCTCGCCAAAGCCAAAGAACTCGTGGACAACATCTACGTCAACTGGCACGAGCTGCCGGTCCCGTGCACGGGCTCGACGATGGTGGTGGGCGGCGAGACACGCCCATGCGAACTCCTCTACTCCAACTCCTTCACCGACTACGACGTCAACCACGACGGGGTGGTGAATGTCGAGGACTGGGCCAACGACCCGCGCGTCCACGACTCGAACGGCAACGGCTACCTCGATCCCGAGGACCTGATCGCGGCGTTCTCCAACAACGTGAACCACGACGGCGACGGCTATCCGAACGACATCTCCGGCTACGACTTCTACGACAACGACAACGACCCCGCCACCGAAGACTCCACCTACAACCACTCCGACGAACAGATGCTCGTCATCCACCACGAGTGCCCCCACTGCATGATCATGCCCGTCAGGGCAGGGGACGAGGCGCTGGACGATACGGACGACCTCGCGAAGGCATGGCAGTTCGCGGGCGACGCGGGAGCGAGCGTGATCGTGTCGGTCACCGCCGACCTCGGCTACTCCTCGTTCATGCGCGAGGTCATCTCCGAGCTCGAGGACAAAGGGGTGGCCATGGTCGAGGCCTCCAACGACTTCGACTCCACCGACCACCAGGGCGGCATGTTCTGGCCCTACGTGATTCCGGGCAACGGCGCGCTCGCCACTGAAGGTGGCGCCGCCTGGACGCGCTCGGACTACACCTCCTGGGGCGCCCACAACATCCTCACCGGCGCCACCACCGGCGGCACCACCTCGCAGTTGACGCCCACGATCGGCGGCGCGATCGCGCTGCTCGAGTCCTGGGGGCGCGAAGCGGCTGAAAAACACCTGATCTCCTCGCCTCTGACGGGCCCCGAAGCCGAGCAGGAGCTGATCGCGACCGCCAAACGGATCGTCGAACCGTCGCTGGCATGGCCCGGCGGACCGGGTGAATGGAACCCCCAGTACGGGTACGGGATCCCGAACGTGTATGCCGCCATGCAGGCGGTCGCCGAAGACGACGTTCCGCCCGTGGGCAGGATCGAATCGCCGGCCTGGTACTCGCTGTTCGACCCCACCAGGCGGCTCCTGGGCGTGCCGGTGACCGGCACCATCGAAGCTCCCCGCAGCCCCTCCTTCCACTGGGTCCTGCAGGCGGGTCTGGGGGGCGATCCGCAGAGCTGGTTCACGATCGGACAGGGAACCGGTCACGGCTCGTTCTCCGGGCGCCTCGGAACGCTGTCGCTCACAGACATCCCCGCGAGCTTCTGGTCGGCTGCGTTCAGCCTGTCCAAGACCAAGGAGCTCGAGACGGCCGAACAGTACGCGGTCACCCTGCACCTCGCCGTAACCGATGCCGGCGGCCGCGTCGGCATCGACCGTCGCGCGATCAACGTGGTCCACGATCCGAGCTGGATGAGCGACTTCCCCATCCAGCTCCCCTCCAGCGGCGAGAGCCAGCCCGCGCTCGTGGACCTGCAGGGGACGGGGAGGCTGGACGCCGTGTTCGGCACCTCCGACGGGTACGTCGACGCGATCGACCCGAAGACCGGCAGGGAGCTCCCGGGCTGGCCGGTGCACACCGAACCCGTGTCCGTGCTTGTGTCCCACGCCGGGGTGAACCCGGGCTATGAAGCGATCCTCTCGGACGTCGCGGTCGGCGACCTCGATCACACCGGCGCCCTGTCGGTGGTGGCCGCCACCGAGAACGGCAAGGTGTTCGTGTGGAACGCGAAGGGTGAACTCGAGCCGGGTTGGCCGCAGGTGTGCGACACCGGAGTCGCACCTCTGCCGGTTCCCCGGCCAGCGCTGCCCTACACGCGCCTGCCCACCCAGGGCGTGGCCGCCGGCGGACCCGTGCTGTATGACCTCGGGGGGAACAGCCAGCTGGACGTGATCGTGGCCGGCCAGGATGGCTACATCCACGTGTGGCAGCCGGACGGCTCGAACCTCAGCGGCTGGCCGGTCAAGGTGCAACTGCCCGAAGGCTTCAAAACGCTGCCCGGCTACAACCTGATCGACGACCAGAAGCTCGACACGGCGCCCGCGGTCGCCTACCTGGAAGGGAGATCGAGCCCGCCGGACCTCGTCGTGCGCCCCCAGTACACGGAGATCCTCGGGTCGGGAGAAGAACTTCAGATCGCGCCGTTCGCCTTCGCGTTCGCATACCACAGCAACGGCACGCTCATGCACGGGTGGCCGGTGAAACTGCTCGGCGCGGTCGAGGACTACAACTCCGCGCAGGAGTTCCTCACCGAGGGCAGCTCCGATCCCGTGGCGGCCGACCCCACCGGGAGCGGCTCCGGCGCGGACGACGTGGCGGTCGCACCGGCCTTCACGCCGCCCTACCTGATCGACGGTGAAGGGCACGTGGTGGGGGCCTACCTGGCGACCGGTACGTCCGCGTCCAATGGGTCGCGCGAGCTACTCACCCCGTTCGCCACCACCGGCGCGTTCGGCAAGGTGGGCCACACGATGAGCTTCGCCACGGCCGAGCTGGGCGTGACATCGCTCGCCCGGGGCCTGCTCAGGGCGGAAAGCGGGGAACCGCTCGAATACTTCGAGTCGGCGTTCCCGGCCACCGGAGGCGCCGCTTCGAGCGGCTTCCCAGCGCAGCGGCAGGGCGCGGACTTCTTCGGCGAGCCGATCATCGCCCCCGTATCCGCGGATGGCTCGGGAGCGGTCATCGAGGGCGGCGACTCGAACGCCCTCGCCGCGTATGAAGCCGGCGGCGAAATGGCGGCGGGATTCCCGAAGTGGACGACCGGCTGGACGATGTTCTCGCCGTCCGCCGGCGATCTGCTGTCGAACGGACGCTCGGACCTCGTGAGCCTGACCAGGGAGGGCTACCTGTTCGCCTGGGAAACCGACGGCCCGCCGAGCGCGAACACGCAGTGGTGGCACGCGCAGCACGACGAATGGAGCACCGGCAACTACGAGGCCGTCACACGCCCTCCGGGTGCGATCCAGGCACCTCGCTGGAACCCCTTCACGAGAACCGCGAGGTTCATCGCCCCCGGCGCCACCTGGTACGAAGGCAAACCCAGCTCCTACGAGGTGACGCTCGAACCGGAGCACGCGACCCTAACCATGCGGGCGACCGTGTCGGCAGGGCAGCTGCAGACGCTGAGGGCTCCCGCCGGCACCATCCGCATGGGCATCCAGGCCGTCGGACCCACAGGCCTGCTGGGTACCGTCGTGAATCTCGGATAGGCCCGACGACGGACGCTACTCGGCCGTAGCTTCGAGCTCCTCCACCGACGGGTCGGCCGGCGGGGGCGCCCACCCGGCCTCCTCGGGCTGTTCGTCGATCACCGCCTGCATGTCCAGCTCTGCCGTCTCCTGGCCCACGGTCGAGTGCTCCGCGAGCTCCCCGACGAGCTCACCGGGCTGCTCGCCACGAGCGAGACGCCCATCCTCGCCGTCCCCGTGCTCACCGATCTCCTCGGCCATCTGCTGGCCGTTGGCGTCGGCGGGTCCCGCCGGGTCGGACACGCCGGGCGCCAGCGCGTCGCGCTCCTCGCGCGCTATGGCGCTCGGATCTCCGCCCCGCCGGCGCTTGAGCTCCAAGTGTTCGCGTATGGCCTCGTCGAGCAGTCCCATCGCGCGCCCAAACCATACTGCGTGCGCCGCGCGTTGCTCTGCCAGTACACTGCGGGGGTCGCCCGCGCCAGTGTGCCGCGCGTTCACGGGGCTATAGCTCAGTTGGGAGAGCGCCTGGATCGCACCCAGGAGGTCGGGGGTTCGAGTCCCCCTAGCTCCATCTCAAGGAAACCGCTCTACGGAGCGGTTTTCTTGTTCCTGATGACGTGACAGAGCGCAACAAATGGGCCCCTGGGGCAACGCTTGGGGCAACAGGCCCCGGAATGGTGTCCAGCGGAACGGCGTACGAGGACCGCGATGAGCCGCCGCGTCGGGACGAGCGCTGACGCCTTCAGTCGTGCTCGTCGAGGAGTACCAGCCCCTCGTGGGATGCGAAGTCCACGAAGTCTCTGCGGTTGAGCGTTACGAGCGGTATTCCGACCCGGATGCAGGAGGCCGCGACCCAGGTGTCGTTGTGTGGTCGTGGTCTGCCGCGGCGCTGGGCGTTGCCGGCCAGGCGCCCCCATATGCTGGCGATCTCCCGGTCGTAGGGGATGACCGGGCGGGCGGCGATCCACCCGTTCAGCCTCGTTCGTCTGACCTCGCCCCAGCTGCGGACGGTTCAGCTCAGCGAAGTGTCGCGGCTGGCTCGCCAGTCCGCCAGGAACTCCTCCAGCTCCTGCTCAGAGGACCAGACATCGAGGCGCAGCTCCTCGACGTCGCCGACAGGACGGGCGTGCTGGTCGCGCGCCAGTTCCTCCAGTACCGGCACTGCTTGATGGACGGGCTGCTTGCTCACGACCATCAGTCTACGCCCTGCCCCTCCACGCGCCAGGGGTGCTCGCTGCGAGCCGGCGGCTGGCACCTGGACGTAGCCTTCTTTCCCGGTGGCGGACACGAACCAGTCGGACGAGCGAGACGGGGATCAGGCAGACGAACTTGACCGTGTTCCAGAACGCGAGCAGCACGATCAGATCGACCCAGCCCGGCCCGCCTTTGCGGACGACTGTGGCCGTGGCCAGCATCAGCAGGCCGTAGAGGACGGCGGCGGCCAGGCCGACGAGCGGTCCCCACTTGATGCCGGTGCGGGTATGCACGCGCCGGATGAGGATGTTGCTGGGCGCGAAGCGCCGGAACAGGTTGTGGAGGCGGGTGCTGACTGCCCAACTGGCTGCGAAGATCATGATGGTCTCCTCTGCTCGGACGACGAAGCGTCGATTACCGGGATGGCAGTCCGGAGAGAGATGGCGACCCTGACGCTGGGTCAGGGTGCGGCGTCCACGGGACGCGAGATGTTCACTGCCGCTGATCAGGATAGCGCTGTTGGCGGGCGGATAGAACCGGCAAGCGTCCCGCACTGCTGCGCGGAAATCATGCCAGTGGCGGCGCCGCTGCTACTCGACACGGCCACCGGCGTTGCTGGTCCGCTGGCGGAGGACCAGCTTTGGCGCCCAGAGAAGGCCGCCTGGTATCTGGACGTCAAGACGAGCTGGATCTACGAGGCCGTGCGCGCGCTGGCCGGGATCGACTTGCTGGCCCTTCGCGGGGGGGCCTGGCGGCGAGGAGGGAACTCGCCGAACTTGACCGGCTCGTTCAAGAGGCGCTCTTTTCTGTTTGTTTACATAGTCGGGTGCCGTGGTGGCCAAGCTTGGGCTCGGCCATCTGGCCGCGCTTGGGCACCGCGACTCTCTCTCCTGTGGCGTCCAATGAGCAACCCGTAGGCGCTGGCACCCTCCTCCCACCGCCACGGGCATTGACCCAGGGAGCGCCGCGGCTCTGATCCAGCCGCGGCGCTCTCTAATTTGAGACCGAGCCGGCATCAGGACACCCGCCAAGCGCAGCCCTGCCCGTGCGGACGCGGGTACGGTGTACCGCCAGCTAATGGTCCATGACCGGTACAGGGGGCCTACGGTGCGACCGTGCTCAAACTCCTCACCACGGCCACGGCCGCGCGGGCTAAACGTCCGCGGTAGGTCTCATGAGGCTGTAGTAGGTGGGGTCTCCTTCGAGCTTGTGGAAGGTTTCTGAAAAGTGTCGCTCTTTGCGGGCTTTTCGAATCGTGACTAATCGTGAATGAGTCCAGATCTCTTGATTTGGTCGTTTAGGCGTGATATCTCTCGCCTCACCTGCCCGTCGATGCTTGCGGCGGGCGTGATCCTTCGTCAAAGGGGGCTGGTCATGGCGTCCGGTGTGCGGCTGTTGACGGTGTGTCTTGTGTGCTGCGCGGGGCTCGCCGTTTCGCCGGCGGTCGGGCTGGCCGCGGGGTCTTCTTCGGGCGGCTCGGAATCGCTGTCGAGTAGTCCGCTGGCTGTGCCTGCTGCCGATGGGCCTACGGCTACACCGGAAGCATCAAACGGCGAGACGCCCGCTATAGCTGTCGAAGGACCAGGGAGCGATGGCACGACGCCCTTCGGCACGACGCCCTTCGGGGCGACGCCCTTCGCACCGCCCCCGGAAGGCAAAACAGGCTGCCAAACCTTCGGCATTCGTGCACCTACCTTCACCTACAATGGCGAACTGATGAATCTGCCGTTTGAAGGATATATCACTTGCAATGCGGCATTTGCGCAGACTGGCCAAGCCGTTCTGAAGAACGCTAGTGGTTCGTCTGTGAAGTTCGTGGGTTATGCCTCGAGGACCTTGCCGGTGTATGTCCACTTGAATGGTTTGGCGGTCTGGTTGTAGGTCTCGATAAACGCGAGCATCTGCTCGGCGAGGTCTTCCTCGCTGAAGAAGATGCCGTGCTTGAGCAGTCGGCGGTAGAGGATCGAGAAGAAGATCTCGACCTGATTCAGCCACGAGGCGTGGGTGGGGGTGAATTGGAAGCTCCAGCGGGGGTGAGCGGCGAGCCATTGCTGTACCTCTTCGGTGCCGCGGGTGGAGAGGTTGTCGCTGACCGCGATGATCTGCTGGCCCTCGATGACGGGGATCTCGCTGTCGAGCTGGTCGAGGAAGCGGATCAGATCGAAGCGGTTGCGGGTCTTCGAGGTCATCGCGAGCACGTCACCCTCGTGGACCTTCAGACACGCGAACAGGCACTGCGTGCCGTTGCGGATGTATTCGTGCTCGCGGCGTGTCGGTCGCCCAGGAGCAGGAAGCATGTCTGGCTTGGTCGGTGCCTTGGCCTGGATCCCGGTCTTTTCGTCGATCGAGACGACCAGCACGTTCTCTGGCGGATTCACGTACAGGCCGCAGACGCCTTTCAGGCGCTCCTCGAACTCGGGGTCGGAGAAGTCGCTCATCACCCAGTAGTCGCTCAGGTGCGGCTTGATGTCGGCGCGCGCGAGAATCGTGTGTGCCTGGGCGCGCGACATCCCCACCGCCTGCCCGAGCTGCTCATAGGTCCAGCGTTCCTGCTGAGCCCCCTCCGGTGTCTCCGGTGGACGCGTGCACGCCTTGGCGATCAGCCTCGCCCTGTCCGCCTGCGAATAGATCAGAGGTTTACCCGAGCGCGGCAAGTCGCGGAGCCCGGCGATCCCATCCTGCTCATAGCGCGCCCGCCACTTCTGCGCCGTGTTCGTCGAACACCCCACCAGCCGGCCGACCTCCGCAGCAGAACGACCTTCCGCGGCACAAAGCACGATCTGGGCGCGCTCGACCATCCGCACCTCAGCAGTGCTCGAGCGCACAATCCGTTCAAGCTCCGCTTGATCGTCCGCTGCGATCTCAACGCTCTTCGCCAACGCAGGCATACCGAACCTCCATCATCGCTGGACCCAACCAGCGACCAGTTCGGCAAACACTACGACACCCCTCCAACCACCAACAAACTTCACAGACAAACCACTAGTGGCACGATAGTCGCTAGCGGGACAGCGTATAACGAAACGACGGAAGATGCTTCCAGCACAGGTGATGGCACATCTCTTCGACCGGGAGACTATACAATAGTCTACACGCTAACAGTAACTACTACTACTGAATGGGAACCACCCAAGGAAGGCTGCACGGTCAATGGAAAAGTCCTGTCTTGTACCGCCACAGACAGTTTTTCACTACGGCCGCCTGTCACTATTCCCACAGAACGGCTCGGGCCAAGTAATCCAGGATCAAAAGTAGAACATTCGTGTACAGGAGATCCTATCAATTGCGCGACCGGTAATCTTACGGAGACACAGACCGATCTTTCAGTCGGAGGGCGCGGGCCGGGGTTGCGCATGGTGCGGTCGTATAACTCTCTGGCCGCCGTCGAAGCCAAAGAAGCTGGTCCGTTCGGGTATGGATGGACGGGCACGTACGGCGCGCATCTGGCGTTCGACACAGAAACCGACGCGATCACGGTCGCCCAGGATAATGGCAGTGATGTGGTGTTTATCTTGAATCAAGCTACAAACGAATACGTGGCCGCGGCTTGGGTGCAGGCCACACTGAAGAAAGAAGGCAGCAACTATATTTATACGTTGCCGGATCAGACAAAACTGGAATTCAACAGCGAAGGCCGACTCACAAAGGAAACGGACCGTAACGGTAACGCGATCACGCTTGCGTATAACTCCGAAAAAAGACTGGAAACCGCGACCGACGGCGCAGGGCGCAAGCTGAAATTTAAATACAACTCCGGCGGGCAGGTTGAAAGCATCACGGACCCTATGGGGCATATAGTGAAATATGCCTACGAACGGGGGAACCTCGTGAGTGTAACGTTACCTGGTGAAGAAACACCTAGATGGCAATTCGAATACAACGCTTCACATCTGTTGACGATCCTCACCGATGGTCGCGGTAATACCACCAGGAACGAATATAACGCCTCGAATCAAGTTAGTTTACAGATCGATCAGCTGAAACGCAAGCGTGAACTAAAATACACGGCGCTGGAATCGGGTTCGGAAACCAAGATCACAGAGCCAAACGGCTCGGAAACGGTCGAGAAGTTCAACGCGGCGGGAGAGCCTACAAAGATCACCAGGGCGGCAGGGGTCAGTGGCCTCGAATCAACAACTGAAGACGAATATAACGCGTCCCTTGAGTTGGTCAAGGTTACCGACCCCAACAAACACGTAACCGAATACAGCTACGACTCCGCCGGCAATCGCACGAGCGAAAAGAACGCTGACAGCGACGAAAGGAAATGGAAATACGACAGTACGCACGACATCGAAACCGAAACGACACCCGACGGCGAGACGACAACGATCAAACGCAACGGCAAAGGCGATCCGGAAGTGATCGAACGGCCCGCGCCGGGTAGCACAACGCAGAAGACCACCTATAAATACGATGCCGACGGCGATGTGGAAAGCATGACCATCCCGCTGGAACGCACGTGGAAATACGAATATGACTCCTACGGGGATCGCAAGGCTGAAACCGATCCTGAAGGCAACAAGCGGACCTGGGAATACAACGAAGACTCACAGGGCACTGCGGAAGTCAGTCCGCGCGGGAACGCTTCAGGCGCGAAAGCCAGTGAATTCACGACCAAAGTCGAACGCGACGCGCAGGGCCGTGCGCTGAAGATCACCGATCCCCTCGGGCACACCACCAAATATAAATATGACGGCGATGGCAACGTGGAAACGGTGATCGACGGCAACTCGCATACGACGAAATACACTTACGACGCCGATAATGAGCTTATCAAAACGGAAGAACCCAACAAAACGGTCACCGAAACAGATTACGACTCGATGGGTCAGGTCGTCAAGCAGATCGACGGCAACAAACACGCGACGGAATACAAGCGCAACGCGCTCGAGGAGATCACTGAAGTCATCAATCCGCTCGGGAAGAAAGCGCTCAAGGAATACGACCTAGCTGGTAATCTCGTCAAGCTGACTGACCCGGAGAAACGAACCACGACCTACACCTACGATCCCGCGAATCGCCTCACCGAAGTCAGCTACTCCAGCGGCAAACCAGCGACGGTCAAATATGAATACAACAAAGACGGCGACCGCACCAAGATGACCGACGGTACCGGGACCACGAAATACGAATACGACCAGCTGGACCGGCTGACCGAAAGCGAAAACGGTCACAAAGAAGTAATGAAATACGAATACAACCTCGGCAACCAGCAGATCAAGATCACCTATCCCAACGGCAAAGCCGTGACCCGCGCCTACGACAAAGATGGCCGCCTCGAAAAGGTCACAGACTGGAACGGCAAGGAAACCAAATTCACCTACAACGAAGACTCCGAGCTAAAAGCGACGGTGTTCCCGAGCGAAACCAAAGACGAAGACACCTACGCCTACAACGACGCCGATCAGATGAGCGAAGTCAAGATGGCCAAAAGCACGGAAACGCTGGCGTCACTTGCCTATACCCGCGACGACGACGGACAGGTCAAAACGACCACTTCCAAAGGCTTGCCGGGCGCCGAAGTCACGGAAAACACTTACGACGAAAACAATCGCATCACGAAATACGGCGGCACCGAATACAAATACGATGCAGCGAATAACCCGACCACGGAGGGATCGAGCACCAACACGTTCAACGAAGGTGACGAGCTCGAAAAGAGCACGGAAACCAAGTATTACTACGATGAACTCGGGGAGCGCACTGGGGCGGAACCGGCGGCCCAGGCGGCTTCGTTCAATCTCTCGTTTGGTGGTTCTGGTTCTGGTGCTGGTCAGTTGGAAAAGCCGGCGGGTGTGGCTGTTGATTCTTCTGGTGATGTGTGGGTTGCTGATACTGGTCATGATCGTGTTCAGGAGTTCAATTCTAAAGGTGAATTCGTGCGGGAGTTCGGTGCTGAAGGTAAAGAAAATGGTGAGTTCAGCGGCCCGCGTGGTATTGCGGTGAGCTCCTCGGGTGATGTTTATGTTGCTGATGATGGGAATCGCAGAGTGGAGGAGTTTGGCTCGAAAGGGGAATTCATCCGTGCGTTTGGTAGTCATGGCACGGGTGAAGGCCAGTTTGAGAACTTGGTGGGTGTGGCGGTGGATAGTGAAGGGCATGTGTGGGCGCTCGATGCGGGTGAAGAACTCTTTGGATATGTGCCGCGTGTGGAGGAGTTCTCCGCGGAAGGCGTGTTCATGAAACAGTTCGGCAAAGAAGGAAAAGAAAAAGGTGAATTCATAGAGCCGAAAGGGATTGCGGTTGATTCCAAAGGCGATGTGTGGGTAGCCGACTCGGGCAACAACCGTGTTCAGGAGTTCAAATCGACTGGGGAATGGGTGCGGACGTTCGGTGTTGAAGGCACCGGGAATGGTGATTTCAAAACACCGGTCGGGCTGGCGTTTGACTCTGAAGGCGATCTGTGGGTCGCGGACAGCGGCAATGACAGGGTGCAGCGCTTCACCGACGAAGGATCGTATTTGAGCCAGGACGGCAAGGTCGGCAACGAAAACGGCCAGTTCAACAAACCCGAAGGGATCGCCACCAGCTCCGGGAACGTGTGGGTCGCCGACACCAACAACAACAGGGTGCAGGAGCTGACCGGGAGCGAATTCGTGCGCAAGTTTGGCGGCTCGGGCTCGGGCGAAGGTCAGTTGGAAAAGCCAGCGGGTGTGGCTACTGATTCTTCTGGTGATGTGTGGGTTGCTGATACTGGTCATGATCGTGTTCAGGAGTTCAATTCTAAAGGTGAATTCGTGCGGGAGTTTGGCGCTGAAGGTAAAGAAAATGGTGAGTTCAGCGGCCCGCGGGGTATTGCGGTGAGCTCCTCGGGTGATGTTTATGTTGCTGATGATGGGAATCGCCGGATAGAGGAGTTCGGCTCGAAAGGGGAATTCATCCGTGCGTTTGGCAGTAAAGGCACGGGGGAAGGCGAGTTCGAGAAATTGGTTGGTGTGGCGGTGGATAGTGAAGGGCATGTGTGGGCGCTCGATGAGGGTGAAGAACTCTTTGGATATGTGCCGCGTGTGGAGGAGTTCTCCGCGGAAGGCGTGTTCATGAAACAGTTCGGCAAAGAAGGAAAAGAAAAAGGTGAATTCATAGAGCCGAAAGGGATCGCGGTTGATTCCAAAGGCGATGTGTGGGTCGCCGACTCGGGCAACAACCGTGTTCAGGAGTTCAAATCGACTGGGGAATGGGTGCGGACGTTCGGTGTTGAAGGCACCGGGAATGGTGATTTCAAAACACCGGTCGGGCTGGCGTTTGACTCCGAAGGCGATGTGTGGGTCGCGGACAGCGCCAACAACAGGGTGCAGCGGTTCACCGACGAAGGGTCGTATTTGAGCCAGGTCGGCAAGGTCGGCAACGAAAACGGCCAGTTCAACAGACCCGAAGGGATCGCCACCAGCTCCGGGAACGTGTGGGTCGCCGACACCAACAACAACAGGGTGCAGGAGCTGACCGGGAGCGAATTCGTGCGCAAGTTTGGCGGCTCGGGCTCGGGCGAAGGTCAGTTGGAAAAGCCAGCGGGTGTGGCTACTGATTCTTCTGGTGATGTGTGGGTTGCTGATACTGGTCATGATCGTGTTCAGGAGTTCAATTCTAAAGGTGAATTCGTGCGGGAGTTTGGCGCTGAAGGTAAAGAAAATGGTGAGTTCAGCGGCCCGCGGGGTATTGCGGTGAGCTCCTCGGGTGATGTTTATGTTGCTGATGATGGGAATCGCCGGATAGAGGAGTTCGGCTCGAAAGGGGAATTCATCCGTGCGTTTGGCAGTAAAGGCACGGGGGAAGGCGAGTTCGAGAAATTGGTTGGTGTGGCGGTGGATAGTGAAGGGCATGTGTGGGCGCTCGATGAGGGTGAAGAACTCTTTGGATATGTGCCGCGTGTGGAGGAGTTCTCCGCGGAAGGCGTGTTCATGAAACAGTTCGGCAAAGAAGGAAAAGAAAAAGGTGAATTCATAGAGCCGAAAGGGATCGCGGTTGATTCCAAAGGCGATGTGTGGGTCGCCGACTCGGGCAACAACCGTGTTCAGGAGTTCAAATCGACTGGGGAATGGGTGCGGACGTTCGGTGTTGAAGGCACCGGGAATGGTGATTTCAAGACGCCGGTCGGGCTGGCGTTTGACTCCGAAGGCGATGTGTGGGTCGCGGACAGCGCCAACAACAGGGTGCAGCGGTTCACCGACGAAGGGTCGTATTTGAGCCAGGTCGGCAAGGTCGGCAACGAAAACGGCCAGTTCAACAAACCCGAAGGGATCGCCACCAGCTCCGGGAACGTGTGGGTCGCCGACACCAACAACAACCGCATACAGGGGGGGCCGCCGCATCCGACTACCGCTACCACTTATGGCTACGACCAAGCGGGCGATCTGACCTCGATCGAACGGCCCGAAGGAGAAAGCAAGCCCAAGATCAACGACACCTATGCCTACAACGGCGAAGGCCTGCGCACATCGCAAACCATCTCCGGCACGACCACCTACATGGCCTGGGACATGACCGAAGGACTACCGCTGATCCTCAGCGACGGCACCAACAGCTACATCTACGGGCCAGACGGCCTCCCCATCGAGCAAATCAACAACAGCACCGGCACAACCACCTACCTACACCACGACCAAGCCGGCAGCACACGCCTACTGACAGGATCAACCGGCACCGTCACCGGCAAATGCACCTACAGCGTCTACGGAACCCCCACCTGCGAAGGCACCACGACCACCCCGCTCGGCTACGACGCGCAATACACCAGCTCCGACACCGGCCTGATCTACATGCGGGCACGGGTCTACGACCCGGCCACCGCACAATTCCTGACCAGCGACCCGATCGCCGGGCTCACGAGAGCACCATACAACTACACCGGCGACAACCCCCTGAACCACATCGATCCGTTTGGCCTGTGCAGCATCAACCCGTTCTCGTCGAGCAGTTGCCTCACCGAAGGAGTCGAAGCAACCGGTGAATTCGTTGGAAAACACTATGGGCAGATTGCCGAGGGCATCGCACTGGGTGTCTGCGTAGCGGGTGGACCCGCGGCGGCTGCTTGTATCCCTGCGACTGTAGCCGCATTTGGTCTCAGCACTTTGCAGAACGTGACGAGTCCGAATGGTTTCTCGCCTGCGGGCGAGGCGCTAGACGTGCTCGGCATCTTGCCGGGTCTCCAGGTTGCGGGAGCCGACGCGTTCGGGATGCTCGGCGAGGGTGCAGGACAGAACGCGGCATCGGCGTTGAGCGGTATCGTCGGTGCTGGCGCGATCGTGAGCGAGCCGGTGATAGAGCACACCGAAAAGGAAGACAATGGACAAAAAACCGGCGAAAACAAGAGCGCCGAAAACAAACCTGGCGAAATCAACCTAGCCGAACAGTCGTGCGAATGACTAGGGCCCGCGATGCGAAAAATCACCCAGACGTCTACCGATCGGTGTCGACGACACGTGCCGCCGTATTTGCCACCGCCGGGCTGGTCGGCTTCATCGTGATTGCAGCCCTGCCGGGGCGAGGCGAGATCGTCGGCTACATCTTTGCTCCGGTATTTTTTCTGGTGGCCACGCGGTGGTGGCGCTTGGGTGTGCATGTCGAAACCCATGGCGTAAAGGTCGTGGGCTCTCTTCTCTCCAAGCGGATCGCGTGGGAGGAGATCGACCGTTTCGAGGTGCGGCCGTGGCTACGCTATCCTTATCAGGGCTACGTCGTGCTTACTGGCGGCCGCGCGGTCCCCATCTTGGGGATAGGCGCGGCGGGGCGTCCTAAGAGTAAGGATCAGCGCCATCGACGCCAGGCCCAGGAGCCGATCGACCGGCTAAACGAAGCGCTTGCGCAGTGGCGCGAAGCCAGTAGCGGAAAGAAATCTGCTGATGCTGTAACCGGTGCCCACGCGCATCGATATTCTGTCGGCGAAGCGTCTGATTCATGACCGAACCGGCCGCCGCACCGGCTCATTCGGTCTGGCGCGATCTGCATACACGCGTCGTCCGGATCTGCTATCTTACGAGTATCCGGATCAGTTCCTCGTTTCTTGGAGGTTCCTCGTGGTTGACGGCTCCCTGACGAAGTCTCCATGTTCGCGCGTCTGTCGGCTTGCGCTTGCCCTGTGTTGTGTCTTAGCTGTTGGGGTGCTGTTCTCGGGCGCCCGGGCACTGGCTCAGGATGCGACGGAAACGCCGTCACCCGCGGAATCCTGCTCCGGGCCGGTCTCGTTACCGCCGACGAGTGGGGTGCCCCGCATCGACAGCCTCTCTGTGTGCGGCGTCAGCGAACACGACGCGACGCTGCACGCGTCGATCAACCCGAACAGTCTCGAAACCACATACGAATTCTGGCGCGAATACGCGGTCTGTCAAGGTACGGGTGTTCAGTGTGAATCGATTGCCGTCGGTCCAGTCGGGCAGGGTACAATCCCCGTCGGCGATTCAGACCAGACCGTCACCACCGAACTGAGCGACCTGCAGCCGAACTACTCTTATACCTATTGGGTGGTGGCGACCAGTTCGGCTGGAAAAGCGGAAAGCTCCCACGAGACCTTCACAGCGCAGCCACTTGCACCGGTCATAGAAAGCGAGTCCGTGTCGAACATCACCGAACACGACGCGACGCTCGAAGCCCAGATCGATCCAAACGGCGGCTATACCGGCTACGAGTTCCAAATCGACACAAACGGCAGCTACAATTTCGCGCGGCCCAGCTGTCCTTTTGAATGGCCGGGTAACTCTCGGTGCGAACCGATCGGGACCGTAGAACCTCTGGTGGCAGGGTTGGTCGAGCCGCAAGCCGCGTACATAGCGGCGGGGGCCGGCGGGCAGTCCGTCAGCCTCGACTTGGCCAGTGTCGGGACTACCCTTCAGCCTGCCACCACCTATCACTATCGAGTGCGCGTGACGAACGACGGTCACGGGATAATCGCCGGCCCAGACCAGACGTTCACGACACCCGCTGAGCAGTCTGCATCGGGTGGTACGCAGGGCGCAGGCTCGGGCGACACAACGCAGGCTGCGAGCGCCACGGCGAGTGATCCGATGACGGCACTCCAGAAGAACACACTCAAACCGAAGGTGTTGACAAGCACGCAGAGGCTCGTAAAGGCGTTGAAGGCATGTGCGAAGAAGCCCAAGGACCGGCACGCCAAGTGCGAGCGCCAAGCTCGCTATGAGTACGCCGCGACGGCCAGGGAGACCGGTAAGCAGGCGAGTGAGCGCAACTGAAGTTCTCATCCGCCCCGCCGCAGCCGTACACACCGAGTTCTTGGCCTGTGTCGTCGATTTCTGCTCGCCACATGGCGAGCGCGCTGAGTGTCTCGGTGTGTGAGTCGTTGACCGAGTTCCGGCGCAAGCAGTCCACGGCCGTCACGCGCCGGGTGAAGGCCGGAGTGACCGTGGAGGGGTGCTGGGGCTGGGGGGCTATCGGCCGAGGTCGCGGCTGGTGTCGATTCGTTGGTCTCGCGTGCGCTGGCGCGCGACACTTTGGGTGGCTGCGGTTTGGGCTTGGCGGGCGGCGAGTGCGGCGCGTTGGTGGTCGAGGCGTTGGCCCTGGCTGGTCGGCGCCTGGCCGAGCGGGTCGGTTCCGTTGAGGCGGTAGCGGTCCCGGTACGCCGCGACGGTCCGGATCTGTTGTTGCCAGGTGGCACGTCGTGCCGGGTCGCTCGGCGTCGGGCCGAGGCTCGCTACCCACGGCTGGTTGTTCTGGATGGCGTGTTCGGTGAGCGTGTCGGCGCGCTGTTCGATCAGGTCGCCGAGTTCGCTCAGCGTCCGGCGCATGTCGGCGGGCATCGGTCCGGTGGCTTGGGGGATGAGCCCGGCGAGGTAGCGGGGACGCCGGCGTGGTCGGGTGCCGCCGGCGCGTGCGGCGGTGAGCTTCGCGAGGCGGGCTTGAAGGACGGCGGCGGGGTCTTTGGCCCCGTCGAGCCCGCCGGCCCGCATGACCCGAGCAAGGCTCCGGTCCGGCTCGTGCCCGTCGGCCTCCATGCGACGGAGCTGCGCCACGAGCGAGCCGAAGGACTCCGCGCCGGTGATCGCCTGGGCCTGCTCGGCGTCAAGGCCGCTGCTGCTGTAGAGGGTGGCGGCGTATCGGTCGTGTTGGGCGGCCTGGGCGATCGTCTCGTACTCCGCGGCGAGCTGGCCGATACTCGTCCATGCGTCTTGCTCGGTGGCGATCGTCTCGTGCGCGGAGCGTTCGGCGCCCTCGTGTTGCAGGACGCCGTAGAGGATGCTGCGTGCCGTGAGGTGCCCGGCGTGGAAGCCGGGGGTGTGCTGGTGGGCCTCCAGGTGTGCCTCGTCAGTGGCGACGTAGGCGACGTTGCTTTGCCGGCCGCGGGTCATCGCGACGTAGAACGCCTCCCTGGTCATCGAGGAGGAGTGGACGAGCAGGTGCGCGCTGTCCACGGTCGCGCCCTGGGCTCGGTGGGCGGTGATCGCGTAGCCGAGCTCGACGTGCTCGGCGACGTAGCCGGCGGGGAGCGTGACCCTTCCCCGCCGCCCGCGAGCACCCTGGCGGCGGACGGTCAGGCTCCCATCGGCGTGGGCGTGAAGGACAGTCCATTGGTCGCCGTTCTTTACCCAGCCCTTGCCGGTGCTGAGCCGCCGATCGTTCTGACGAGTGAGGATGATGTCGCCTTGGCCGGCGACGGTGCCGTCGTGGAGGCCCACGCCGCCTGGGCTGACCTGGCCGGCGAGCACCCGGTCGGTCCGTGCGCGGTTGTTCAGAGCGGTCACGGTCTCGCTGGTCTCGGCGATCAGGATGCTTGCGCGGCCTGCGGCGGTGTCGGCTTGCCAGGCGTGGTAGGCGGCGTCGAGGATCTCCTCGTGCTCGCCGTTGACGATGCGGCCGTGCTCGTCGTACAGGTCGATCACGTCGGTGTCGCCTTGGCGCAGGCGCAGCGACGCGGCCTTCTCCCACTCGCTTTGGAAGCGGCGGACGTCGGTCAGCTCCGGCGCCGGGTCGCTGTCGGGCTGGTTGTTGCGGTCGCGGACGAGCATCCCGAACGCGCCGCCCGCGTCGATCGCGGCGAGCTGCGCCCAGTCGCCGGCCAGCAGGACCTTCGCGCCGGCTTGGGCGGCGTGGGTGGCGAGCAGCTGGAGCGTTGCGGTGCCCGCCAAGGACGCCTCATCGACGATCACCAACTGCCCCGCCGCGAGGTTCCAGCGATCGTGGGTGTGCTCGTGGACCCACTTGGCTGTGTTCTCGGTCGGAATGCCCAGGTCGCCGGCGAGCACCTCGGCCGCGGCGGCAGACGGTGCGAGGCCGATCACGCTCCCCGGCCCGTAGCTTCTCTCCCAGGCGCGGCGCAGCGCCCCCAATGCGACGGTCTTGCCTGCGCCGGCCGGGCCGACGAGCAGGTCCAGCGTGCGGCCAGAGGTGGCGATCCGCTGCACCACGCTCTGCTGATCGGCCGAGAGGACACGCCCCCGCTCGTCCCGGCCAGCGGCGAGACCGACGAGTACCTTGGCCTCGAGCGCCGGGCCGGTCGGTGTGCGGGCGAGGTCGAGCAGCCGGTCCTCGGCGGCCAGCAGCGCCGCGGAGGTGTAGCGGGTCGCGTGGCGGGGACGAAACACGCTGGAGCGGTCCGCGCGGGTGAACGCGGCCGGCGCAACGGTCAGCTCCGGCGGGGTGAGCCGCAGCGAAGCGGCCTCGGCGGCGTTGACGATCAGTCTGAGGAGCGTTTCGCGGTCGGTGGTGGAGGCGAACCGTAGGCCCATCGTCTGCCGCGACACCTCGGCCTGAAGGTTCCAGCGTCGCCATGTCGAGCGCTTCGCCTGCACCCGTTCGACCACGGCCTGCCAGACGGAGGCGATGTCTTCGAGCGTCACATCCTTCGCGCGGATGAGCGGCGAGGGCTCCCCGGCGGCGAGCAGGTGCTCTGCCCAGGTGGGGGCGTCCTGCCCCAGCACTGAGCCGGCGCGGCGACGCCACTGCTCGGTCAGCTCCGCCAACGAGTACAGGGTCTTCTCGGGCCGCGTGGAGAGCGTGGCCTGCTGCCGCAACCGCAGGATCGTCCTCGTGTTCGGCTGGTGCCCATGCTCGGCGACGTAGGCGGCGATGAGCTTGTCCTTCTCGGCGTCGATCGCCGCGCTGCGGGAGGAGAACTCGGCCAGCAGTTCCTCGGGCACACCGGCGATCTCCCATGCGGGGTTGCGATCCGCTCCGCGGTTGCGTTGCTCGAAGGCAACGCCGAGACTGCGAGTGAGCTCGTCGGCGAGCAGCGCGTTGTAATGCTCGGAAAGCGCAACCACGGCGGCGTGCATCGGCCGGCCGTCCAGCGCACGCCACTTGCCGTCCTCGCCTTGCACCTTGTTCGCGATCACGACGTGGGTGTGCAGTTGCGGGTCGGCTGCGCGTGAGTCGTAGTGGTCGTAGCAGGTTGCGATCAGCCCGCGGGTAGCGACTTGCGCAACGCCGTTGTGCCCGACCCTGGTGGCTGCAACCTCGCGCTCCATCAGCGCAACCACATCGGCGATCGCCGTGTGGTGCGCTTGCACGATCCGCGCCTGGCTCGCCGCGTCGGCTACGGCCCACAGCGCGGAGACGCTCTTGGGCACCGAGAACGTGTAGTCATAGCCCGCGACGACTCGGCGGGTGCCGCGTTCGCGCTCCTCGGTCTCGATCTGCGCCACTGCGGCCGTCCGTTCGGCCGGGCGCAGGCCCGCGTCGAGCTGGCCGATCCGCGTCGCGACTCGCTCCTTCACCGTGGCCCGGTGGTAGTAGGGCAGGCCGAGTGGTGCGCCGGTGATCGGGTCGCGGCCCTGGCCCAGCAGCAGCCGCAGATGCTGCTCGCTCACCGAGGCGCCGGCATCGACTTGCCGCCCACCATCGCCGAGCCCGGCGATCCCGGCGCCGAGCCAGTAGCCCGGCGGCGTGCCCGTCGCGGCGTAGTAGTCGATCAGCGGAGTCGTCAGCGAACGATGCCCGTCGCCGGCGGCGACCGAGGCGAGCAGGTAGCGGTAGCCATCGCCGGCGGACATGATTCGCATCGAGACGGTCACGCCTGCCAGGTGCGTCGGGGATGCCGGGTTGACCGTGTGATGCAAGACGTGTGAGGCCGTTCGGGAGGGTCAGGGCTCAGGACCGGCGGCAGGGGATTCGAGCGGCAGACCAGTCCGGGGCGCGTGCGCGCTCGGACGGTTCTGGAACGGGCGGCGCCGGAGGGCTTGTGTCAGTGGACCTGCGAGTGATCTGTCAGCGATTTGTCAGCGCTGCGTGGGATGAATAGCTCGATGCACGCCCCGTCGCCTCGATCTCGCGGCTCGTGCCGTGCCGTCGAGAGCGGGGCGGGCGGCGTGAATGGGCGCGCTCAAGTTCTTGGCCGGTTGCGGGCGGTGAGGGTCATTAACCGTAGGGAGCACGAAACTCGTCCGGGGGCGTGGCGCCCTGTGGTCCGATAACGAACTGGAGGTGAATGCAGATGACGAGACCGAGAAAGCCGTCTGAGGCTCTCGCCGATTGGCCCGTGTGAGCGATCTGTGAGCTATCCGTGAGCTTCCTCTGGCACAGCTACTGCATGAGTCGATGCGCCGACACGCACCGGGGTTCTGCGTGCTGCTTGCGTGTTCTTTGCGAGTTCTCTGCAAGTGCCCTGTGCGAGAAGTGGTCGATGGGTCGCTGCCACGCGCCGGTGCGCCGGAAATCTCGATCTGGCTGGCTGTCGGGTCTCGCGCACCTGGCGTTCGACACTCCGCCTGTCGGCGGTTCGTGCGGTTCAGGAGAGACGAGAATGGAGCCACGTAGGACGACAGTCGAGACGGCGGGTGAGTGCCGCGAGGTTCGTGGGGCGAAGCTGACGGTGTTCGCGATGGCCGCGCGACTGTCGCTAGCGCAGGCCGCGGTGGTGTATGCGGCGGCTGGAGTGGCGGTGTTTCCGTGCGTGCCGGGCACGAAGCGGCCGTTGACCCGCCACGGGTTCACTGAGGCGAGCACCGATCCGCAGCGAATCGCGTGGTGGTGGCGGTGTTGGCCAGAGGCGAACATCGGGGTGCCGACCGGCCGGCCCGACGGGTTCGACGTGCTCGACGTTGACGTGCATAGGTCGGGGTCGGGGTTCCCGGCGCTGCGTCGGGCGCGGCAGGCGGGATTGCTCGACGGGTGGGCCGCGCTGGTGCGCAGCCCGTCGGGAGGCGTGCATCTGTACTTCCCCGGCGCGGAGGATCGCCCCCAGGCGTCGTGGGCGCTGGGCCGCGCGCATGTGGACTTCCGTGGCGTGGGCGGGTACGTGATCGGCCCGCCCTCGCGGGTGCTCGCCGGCGATGGCCGCCGGGGCGGCTACGCGCTGCTCGCAACTGGCCGTGACCCCCGTCCGCTCGATGCCGGCGCGCTGCGCCGGCTGCTTGCTCCTGCTCCGAGCCGGCGGCGTGTGCGATCTGGAGTGGACCGGACTGGACAGTCCGGGCAACGGCTCGCGGCGTGGCTTGAGCTCCAGCCCGAGGGCAACCGCAACCGGGCGTTGTATTGGGCGGCGTGCCGTCAGGCTGAGGCTGGCGTCCCGGAGGGTGAGGCCCGCCACCTGTTGGGAGCAGCGGCTGCGCGCACGGGCCTGGGCGAGCGGGAGATACAGGTGACCCTCACCTCCGCCTTTCGCACGCTCGCCCGCCGCCCCGCCCAGACGGCGGAAGTCTCCTACCGGCTGGCACCATGAACGACTCGGACGCGCTACTTCCGGGGCGGGCCGGGCGGCGGCGGCGAGCTGAGCGGCTGGTGCTGGCCGTGGCGGTGACGGGGACGGTGTTGATCGCGCTCGGCGCGTTCTGGCTGTCTTTCACCTCGCTGTCGGAGCTGGCTCGCCGCTGCGGGATCGCGCCGGATCGCGCGTGGGTGTGGCCGCTGATCGTGGACGGCGTGATCGTCGTGGCGACGGTCTCGGTCGTGGCGATGAGCGGCGGCGGATGGGACCGGCGGGCCGTCCGCTACTCGTGGACGTTGTTGCTGGCGGGCGCGTGCATCTCGGTGCTGGCCAACGCCAGCCACGCGGTGGTCGCAGTCCACGCGCGTGTGCCGTCGGTGCTGGCGGCGCTGGTCGCGGCGGTCCCGCCGGTGGTGCTGGTCGCGATCACCCATCTGACGGTCGAGCTGACTCAGCGCCCGGCGCCTGGCCCAGCGGCGAGGGTGAGGGCTGCTGCGCCGCCCACGCCGCGCCGCTCAGGAGGGCCGGCGAGAGTGAATCGGGTCGATCGGCGCGGGTCGATCGGCGAGGCGCTGCGACTGCGCGCGCAAACGTCGATGACGAACCGCGAGATCGCGGCGCGGCTGGGAGTGCATCCCTCCACGGTGGGCCGCTGGTTGAAGCCCGATCGTGCTGCGGCGCTTCCCGCGGGCGAGCAGCCGGTGGCCGAGCAGCGGGTGGTCGAGGGGTCGGTGACGAGCTGATGGGTGTGGACGGATGTTCGGGGGGGCGCGGTGGGACGGCGCGCGTACATAGGGGTGTCATGCCTGTGAACCCGCATCTCGTTTCTCCTTCGCCGGCCGTCGGGCCGGCGGGTTCCGAGGCGGCGTTCGCCACGCCTGCGGAGCGCGATTCCAAGTGTTGTCCGGGGGCACGGCGGCGGTTGGCTCGACATACAGGTGCCATGCCCGTCAACTCGCATCGCGCTTCTGCTGCACCGGCCGTCAGGCCGGCGGGTTCCGATCCGCGGTTTGCTTCCGCGGCGGGGTTGCGTGCGCTGCTGGGACGGCTGCACGCGGCTGGTCCGGGGGTGTGGCGGGAGGACCCGGAGGCGAGCGCGCTGTTGGCGTACACGATCGAGCGGTACGCGCCGCTGGCGCGCAGTTGGCATCGTGATCCCGGCGAGGCTGGCAGCGCGGCGTTCCTGGCGTTGAGGAACGACGGGGTACGTCGGGCCGCGGACCCGTGGGCGGTGCTCACCCGTGCGGTGCAGATCAGTCTGTCCGCGGAGAGCCACGCCGAGCGGCATCTGATCTCGACCGAGAGGGCTCGGCGCGAGCAGCACGAGCAGCGAGAGATGCCGCTGCGGACTGGCCAGCTCGTCGAGACCCTCACCGCCGGGACCGTCGGCGCGGTGGACGAGGGGCCGGCGGAGGAGCCGGTGATCGCCGAGACGGTGCTGTTGTTCAGGCTGCTTGGCTGGCCGGAGACGGTCGCCGGCGCGGTCGTGGAGTATGTCGCGGCTCGCCTCGCGGACGCCGGAAGCATCACGGCCGCGTATGAGATGCTGCGACGTGACACCGCGATCCGCGCCCAGCTCGATATTGAGCGCGCGAGTTGGACGGGGCTGCTCGGCGTGCTGCTGGGTGGCCGTCCGGCGCCGGGACGCCCGCGGCGCAGGGGGGTGCTCGCGCGGCTGCTGTTGGGCGAGAGCGTGCGTGACCTGCTCGAGGACGACCAGCTCGTGCGAGCCCTACTCGCCTGCCACCCGGATCGCGAGAGCTTGCCTTGGGGGGGTGAGGCTGGTGAGTAGCGGCGGCGGCGTGGAACTCGACCGGGCCGTTGACTCGATCCGCGTCGGCTACCGATACCGCCACGACCTCGGCGACCTGCACGAGCTGTGCGCCTCGATCCAGAAGCTCGGGATCTTGCAACCGATCACGATCACCCCGGACGGCATCTTGGTCTGCGGTGCTCGCCGGCTCGCCGCCGTGAAGCGGCTGGGATACAGGCGCGTCAAGGTCTGGGTCACCTCGACGGTTTCCACGAGCTTGGCGGAGGTGCTGGCCGAGCAGCACGAGAACACGGTCCGCAAGCCATTCACCGCGACCGAGGCCGCCGCCTTGTACGCGGAGCTCAAGCAGCTCTACGCCACCGATGCTGCCCGCCGCCAGCAAGCGACCCGCTTCGGCTCAAGCGGTGGCGACGGTGGTGGAAAGTTTCCACCACCGCACGACCCGGCCCTGGTGGCCGGCATCCCAGCAGGCAAGGCACGGGAGCGGGCGGCACGCGCGATTACCGGCCAAGACTCCTCCAGGTCGCTGGACCGCGTCATCGAGGTGCAACGCCTCGCCGAGGACCCGAGGACCCCGGAGCGAGTGCGGGTGATCGCGCGTCGCGAGCTGGCAGCGATGGACGTCGACGGCAAGGTCAACGGCCACTACCTGACCGTTCAGGCCGCCGCGAGCACCGACGCGCTCGCGCGCCTGGCCGACGACCAGACCCAGCCAGCGCTGGTGAGAGAGCGAGCCGCCAGCGAGCTGGACGGGCTCGATCAGGATCGGCCTGCGGTTGAGCTGGTCAGGGCCGCCCGGGCGGCGATCGTTCGCGCCACCAGCCGCGCGGCAACCGGCGAGGACTCAATAAACGCCGAGGCAACCGACGAGGGTGATGGGACTGGTGCGGGGCTGCGGGTGGTGGCGGTCAAGCGGTACGGGCTGCGAGCGTTCCTGGCGAGCATGCAGGAGCTGGAGGGTTGGTGGCGGCACTACGACGCGGGCGAGATCGCCGCCGGGCTGACCGAGGAGCAGTGGCAGCGGTTGTGCGCCAACCGCGAAGGCAGCAGCGCCTTCATCCAGGCCATCGCCGCGGCGCGACACGCCGACGGCCGCCAGGCGCGCGCAACGGATCGCCCGTCACGCGCCGCCTCATAGGCGGACACCACCACGAGGCACGGGTCGCGTACCTGCTCGGCGAGGTATCCGTGCCGTTCGATCCGTCTGGGAGTGACCGTGCCTGCTGTTCGCCGTCGCCTGATCGTCCTTATCGTTGTCGCTTCTCTGGTCGTGCTGGCGACGCTCGGCGTCGGCGTCTACGGGCTCATCCGCGGCGCCGGCCACCCGACGAGCAGAACCCCAACCGCTGCTCCGGGTAGCTCGTCGAGCTCCTCTGGTTCCTCGAGCGCGGCTGGGGAGGGTCCAGCGGTACTGCCCAAGACCGATGCCCCGGTCGTCTATGCCGAGGCGGTCGCGGCGGCGCTGTTCGACTGGTCCACGACCTCGGGGTACGGTCCGTCGGATTACACCGCCCCGGTGCTCGCCGACGCGGACCCCGCCGGGGAAGAACTTCCCGGTCTGGTCGAAGACCTCGCCGGCTATGAGCCGACCAGCGAACAGTGGACGCAGCTGGCCACGATGCAGGTCTCCCAGCACTTGAGGATCACGAGCGCGGTGGTGCCGTCGCTGTGGGGCGAGGCGTTGGCGCAGGCGCACGGCCAGCTGCGGCCGGGGACCACCGCGATCACGATCGCCGGCGTGCGGCACCGCACCGGCGTCTTCTACGGGCAGCCGGCGACGACCAACAGCCCGGTGAGCTTCACGATCTTCGAGGCGTGCAGCCCGGCGTTCTCGCGCTGTCACACGCTGCGCCTCTCCCAGCCGGGCGACCCCCTCCAGTAGCCGGGCGGCCTTCTGATGCTCCGCAAGGCGCTGATCGGGGTGCTCGTGGCGCTGGTGTTTCTCGGCCCCGGCGTCGGCCTGGTGGCGCTGGCGGTGCTGTTTGCCCCGGCGATCACCGACGCCGCCTGCACCACCACCGGCCAGGAAGGCGCAGGCGTCTCGGGTGCGTCGCTGTCAGTCACCGGCAGCGTCCCGTCGAGCTTGACCGCGACCAACGCGGACGGGCAGACGCTCACCTTGGACCACACCCAGCTGGAGCGCGCCGCGACGATCATCGCGGTCGGCAACACCGAGGGGATCGACGAGAACGGCCAGTTGATCGCGCTGATGGCAGCGCTCACCGAGTCCACGCTGCGGGTCCTTGCGAACACCAGCGCCTACCCCGAATCAGCCAGCTACCCGAACGACGGGGACGGCAGCGATCACGACTCGCTGGGCCTGTTTCAGATGCAACCACCGGACGGGTGGGGCACGGTCGCGCAGCTGATGGACCCGGTGTTCTCGGCCCGCGCTTTCTACGGCGGCCCGGACGGCCCCAACCACGGCTCACCCGCCGGGCTGCTCGACGTCCCCAACTGGCAGCAGCTCTCCCTCGGCGCCGCCGCACAGGCGGTCGAGGGCTCTGAATACCCGGAACGCTACGCGGTCAACGAGCCGGTCGCCGAAAAGATCGCCGCCACCCTCACCGGCGTCACCCCGTCCGGCGAAGCCGGCGCGCAATGCCCGACCGGCACCACGACCCCGGCGAACCTGCCGCCGGGATTCGCCGGCAGCTTCATCGCCGCGGCGGAGAAGGAGATCGGCCTGCCCTACGTGTGGGGCGGCGGCACCTACAGCGGACCGTCCGGGCAGGCGAGCGACGGGCAGGGGCCGGGGTTTGACTGCTCCGGGCTGGTGATGTACGCCGCCTATGAAGCCTCCGGCGGCGCGATCCGGCTCGCGCACTACACCGGCGATCAGGTCAACGAAACCCAGCCGGTCGCCTGGGCGGATAAGCAGCCCGGCGATTTGATCTTCTACACCTACCCCGGCGAAACGGTGCCCCACCACGTCGTCATCTACCTCGGCGGCAAGCGTATCTTCCAAGCCCCGCAGACGGGGCAGAACGTCGGCTACGGCACCCTCTCGGAGTTCGACGGACAGATCGCGACCGTCCGCCGCCTCGGCTGAGCCGTCCGGGTTGGTGGGGTGGCGCACCTGACGGGTGTGAGCGAGCTGCCCTCGATACACGCGCCGTTGAGCGTCTGGATCGCCGCGAGCGGCGTGTACCCGAACCTCAACGGTGTCGCCGGCGCCGGGGAGCTTGAAAGCGTGATCGGCGCGCTTGAGAGCATCGTGCTCGTCGTCGCGGTGCTGATGATGCTCGTTTGCGCCGCCGCGTGGGCGGTCTGCTCCTCGCATGGCAACTACCACGCTGCCGGCAAGGCCCGTACCGGGCTGCTGGTCGCGCTCGGCGCCGCTGTGCTGGACGGCGCGGGGATCGCCTGGATCAACTTCCTGCTGCACATCGGCCCAACCCTCTGAGCGTTCGCCGGTCTGCGACCGCGGGGAGCGGAGGGGTGCGGGCGCGCACCTGTGGTGTGAACCCCGCCAGCGAACCGGGCTTTGACCGGGTGGCGTGCGGGTCCTCTGCTGGGAGGGAGTCCCGAGCGATGACTGCTGTCCTTACCCCCGTCACGAACGGTGTGAGCGCCGTCCTTGACCGGTCTGCCTTGGTGTTGGCCGACATCAACATCACGCCCAACTCGACCGGCCTGCCCGGCATCGACGCGCTGCGCACGATCGTCGGCGCGGTCATGACGGTCGGCCTGATCCTGTCCGTGCTGGCGCTGGTCGTGGCCGCGGTCGTGTGGGGCTTCGGGTCGCATTCGTCAAACCCGCACCTGGCCACGCGCGGCAAGACCGGCGTGCTGGTCGCGTGTGGCGCGGCGATCATCACCGGCGGCGCGGTGGCGTTCATCAACTTCTTCTGGAACGTCGGCCAGGGCGTCTGAGCCGCGGCTTCGGGTCCAGGGAAGGGGAGCGTTCGTCATGGGTGTCTGCGATATCCCGGTCGTCTCGAGCGTCTGCCACGCGGCCAGTAAAGCCGCCTCCTCGGTGATCTCCGCGCCGTTCGATTGGCTGGCCGAAGGTGTCGGGGGCGCCGCGGAGTGGATGTTCAAGGGCGTATGGCAACTGTTCAACTCGACGACGCTGGTCAATGTCACCGAACCCAACTACCTGAAGGTCTACGACGTCCTGTTCGGCGTCGCGATCTTCTTGATGCTGCTGTTCTTCAGCCTCCAGCTGATCACCGGGCTGATCCACCGCGACCCCGGCGCGCTACAGCGAGCAGGGACCGGGTTGGCGAAGTCGGTGCTCGGCTCCTTCCTGGTGGTGACGGTGACGGGGTTGGCGTTGGAGATCACCGACGAGCTGTGCGTCGGGATCATCCAAGCGAGCGGCAACACGCTCGCCGAGATGGGCGGCAAGATCGCGGCGCTCGCCGCCGGGATCGGCGCGATCAGCGTCTCGGCCCCCGGCGCGGGGGTGGTGATCATCATCTTCCTGGGCTGCCTGGCGATCACCGGCGCGGCGATCGTCTGGTTCAGCCTGCTGATCCGCAAGTCGCTGCTGCTGGTCGCGGTCGTGCTTGCCCCGATCGCGTTGTCGGGCCAGTCGTGGGACGCGGCACGCGGCTGGTTCTCGAAGTGGGCGAGCTTCGTGGTCGCGCTGATCGTCTCCAAGCTGGTGATGGTCGTGATCTTCCTGGTCGCGATCAACCAGATGAACGCCCCGCTGAACCTGGACCTGTCCTCGATCGCAAATCCGGTGGCGGGGATCGTGCTCATGTTCATCGCTGCGTTTGCCCCCTACATGGCCTACAAGTTCATCTCCTTCATCGGCTTTGACCTGCACCACGCGATGAGCACAGAGTCCGAGGCCAAGCAAGCCGTCAACCGGCCCCTCCCGGCCCCCGCCGCGTCACGCCTCGGGTCGATGCGCAAGATCCTCGGCGGCGGCACCGCCGCTGGCGGCGAGGACGGCGGTACGGGCGGGTCGGGCGGTGGGGGTACTCCAGGCGGCCAGCAGGGCGGCCCGTCCGCTGGCGGAGGCCCCGCGGACGGCGCCAGCCAGGGCGCGGGCGCTGGAGGCGGCGCGGCAGGCGGCCCGCTGGGGCTTGCCGCGGTCGCTGGCGCGCAGGCGCTCGCTTCGGCTGGCAAGGCCGGGCCGGCGGCCGGTCGAGCGGTCGCACGCTCAGCCGAGCAGCACGCCGACGCCGGGCAGAAAGCCGCCGGACAGACCGGCACACAGACCCCCGACGCTGCCGGCCGCGGCACGCCTCCTCCGGTGCCACGGCAGCCCAGCCCGTCAGGATCAGCGCAACCGCAGCGACCAGCGCAACCCGGTCGGGCGGCAGGCACCCCACCGCCACACGTGGCGAGCGAGCCGCCGCCCTCCGGGCCGGCGCCAAATGCCCTTCCCCCCGCTGCGCCGACCTTGCCACCACCGGCCGGCCCGGTCGATCGGAACCGCGGCGCCAGCGAGCAGCACACGCCGTCGCCGCCGGCTGGGGCGCCGGGGAGTGACCTTGCGGGCGAGGGGTCGTGATGGCCGGGCAGGAGAGCGATGATGCGCGGCGGTTGATGGCGGTGAAGTTCTCTCGCCTTGCCCGCCGTGGCCTGTTGCTCGGCCTGGATTTGGCGCAGGTGATCGTGCTCGGGTTCGCGCTCGCCATGCTGATCGGCGCGCTCTACACCGCTCGCGGGGAGGGGCTGTTGCTGGTCGTTCCGGTGTGCGGCGTCTGCGCGGCGTTGGTGTGGGTTCCGGTCGGCGGGCGCAAACTGATCGAGTGGCTGCCGTTGGCCGGACATTGGGCCTGGCGCACCGCGGCCGAACAGACCGTGTACCGCTCGCGGCCCACCAGGCCCAGGCCGGCGGGCACGCTGGCGTTGCCCGGCGATGCGGCCGCGTTGCGGCAGTACCTGGATGGTGAGACGGGGGCGGTCATGGTTCATGACCCGCACCGGGCGACGCTGACCGCTGTGGTCGAGGTCACGCACCCGAGCTTCGTGCTGCTCGATCCCGGCGAGCAGCAGCGCCGCGTCACGGCCTGGGGGCGTGTTATGTTGAACGGTGTGCCGGTCGGGGCGGATCGCGCGCTTGCAGGTGCTCGAGCGCACGGTCCCCGACACGGGCACCGGGCTTGAGCAGTGGTGGGCGGCGCACGGCACCGACGACGGCTCCTGGGTCGCGCGGACCTATCGCGAGCTGATCGACCGCGCCGGACCGACCGCCGAACGCCACGTCACCACGCTCTCGCTGACGCTGGACATGAAGGCCGCTGCTCGCGCGATCCGCTCGGCCGGGCATGGGATGCGCGGTGGCGCCGCGGTGCTGCGCGGCGAGATGCATACGCTGAGCACGGCGCTGCGCGCGGCGGACTTGACCCCAGGCGGCTGGTATGGCCCCGGCGAGCTGGCGGTCCTGTTGCGCTCCGCGTATGACCCGGCGGTCTCCTGCACCCTTGAGCGCAGCGAGCTCGGCCGGGAGCTGGCGAGCGCCGGGCCGGTCGCTGTCGAGGAGAGCTGGGATCGGCTGCGCTCGGACTCGGCGTTTCACGCGGTGCTGTGGATCAGCGAGTGGCCGCGCTCGGAGGTCTACCCGGGCTTTCTCGCGCCGATCCTTTTGTCCTCGGGGGTGCGCCGCGCGTTCAGCCTGTTGTGTGACCCGGTACGCGCCGATGTCGCCGCCCGCGACATTCGCCGGAAGAAGACCGGCTATCTCTCCGACGCGAGCCAGCGCGCGAGGATCGGCCAGATCGAGGACGCCGAGCAGACCGCCGAGTACCGCGACGTGCTCCAACAGGAGGCCGACCTGATCGCCGGGCACGGCGTACTGCGCTACGTCGGGCTGATCGCGATCTCCGCCTCTGGCGTGGCCGAGCTGGACGCCGCGGTCGCCGCGATCGAGCAGGCCGCGATCCAAGCCTCGTGTGAGACGCGGCGCCTGGTCGGCCAACAGGCCCAGGCGTTCACGGCCGCGGCGCTGCCGCTCTGCCGCGGCCTGTAGCCGAGCGCTCCCGGAGCCGGCCGCGCACCTACGGGCAGTCAACCCCGCGAAAGGTGCCGGCCGCTGATGAGTCCACGTCCTGAGAGAAGGCTGTATTCGACGGTGCTCGTCGGCCGCGCCGGGCAGCACCGCCGGGACAAGCGAGCGGCACGCCGCGCGGCAGCCCACACCCACTCGACCGATGCCGCCGAACGCAAAGCGCAGGCACGCGCCCTGGCGGAGGCAGAGCGGGCTGAGCGGGCAGCGACCTCCTACCTGCCTCGCAGCGGGGAGCCGGGGCCGGCAGCGTTGCGGGCGTGGCGCCGGTTCCGGCTCCCGGCCCACCAGGACACCTCCGCCACCCTCGCCGGCGCCTACCCGTTTCTCGCCGAGGGTGGCCTGGGTGGCGACGGCGTGTTCGTCGGGCAGGACCTCTACTCCGGCGGCAGCTTCGTCTATGACCCCTGGGTCCTCTACCAGCGCGGGTTGATTACCGCGCCGAACGTCGTGCTCGCCGGGATCGTCGGCGCTGGCAAGTCGGCGCTGGCGAAGTCGCTTTACACCCGCTCGATCGGCTTCGGCCGGCGGGTGTATGTGCCGGGCGACCCGAAGGGCGAGCACACCCCGGTCGCGCAGGCGGTCGGCGGACAGGCGATCGTGCTCGGCCGCGGCCTGTCCACCCGCCTGAACCCGCTGGATGCCGGCCGGCGACCGTTCGGCGTCTCAGACGCGGAGTGGGCGGCGATCGTCACTGCCCGTCGCCGAGACCTGATCGGTGCGCTCAGCGAAACGGTGTTGGGCCGGGCGCTCTCGCCGGTCGAGCACACGGCCGTCGATATCGCCCTGGCGGCCGCCGTCGCGGCGTCGCAGACACCGATCCTGCCGATGGTCGTCGAGCGCATCCTGCACCCCGACACCGACGCGGACTCGAGGTTGGCGGAGGACGGGCGGATCGTCGGGCACGCCCTGCGCCGCCTCGTCGCGGGTGATTTGGCTGGCATCTTCGACGGGCCGAGCACGGTGGCGTTTGACCCGGAGCTGCCGATGGTCAGCTTGGACCTCTCAAGGGTGGCGGAGAACAACGCCCTGATCTCCGTGCTGATGACGTGCGCCTCGGCGTGGATGGAGTCCGCGCTGCTTGACCCCAACGGCGGGCAGCGGTGGGTCATCTACGACGAGGCGTGGCAGCTGATGTCCCACCCCGCCCTGTTGCGGCGGATGGACGCGCACTGGCGGCTGGCACGGCACTACGGGATCGCGAACATGCTGATCTTCCACAAGCTCAGCGACCTGGACAACGTGGGCGACCAGGGCACCGCCGCGCACGCCCTGGCGGCGTCGCTGTTGGCAAACGCCGAGACCCGGATCATCTACCGCCAGGAGTCCGACCAGCTCGGGTCGACCGCGGCGATGCTGAACCTGACCGGGACCGAGCAGAAGATGCTCCCGCAGTTGGGCACCGGGCAAGGACTCTGGCGGATCAAGGACCGCAGCTTCGTCGTGCAGCACCAGCTTCACCCGGCCGAGCTTCCGGTCTTTGACACGACGGCCCGGATGAGGACGAGCTGATGCGCCTGGCCTGGCGCGCGCCCCGAGGAGATCCCGAGCGCCACGCGGTGAGCGTCGTGCCGGTCGTGCTGGCGCAGGTGATCGTCACCGTCGATGAGAGCGGACGCGCGCACGTGCGCGTGGACGGCATCGAACACCCGGACGGACCCGTCGACCGGGAGCAGCTGGGTGGTGTGCTGGCCAGCGTCGCCGAGGCGGCAGACGGCCCGGTGCGGGTCGAGATCCACGAGCCCGACGGAACCAGCTACGCCGACATCCTCCAACCCCCGCGCCGCCGGCCCGCACCACGCGAAGAGAAGGACGCGGGTAGGACCGCTCGCGAGCCCGTGCTGCGCGCCGAAGGGTTCGCGCCCGGAGAGACGGTTCTCATCGCGGTGCCCACGACGAGTATCCGCGCCGATGCGGACGGCACCGTCTGTCTGCTCGCCGCACCGAAAAGGCCCCGCCGCCTCGACGAGCTGATCCTGTTCGGCTTGGCGTCGCGCCGGACGGTACGCGGCCGCAGAATCCCGCACGCGAAGCCGGGCCGGTGGCGGCGGTAAGCGGACAGACGGCTCGGCCGGGCAACGACACCGCGGTCAACATCGGGCTCGGCCTCCTAGCCGCGGTCGGTGTGCTCGCTGGGCTGTTGCGCGCAGCGGGCACGATCGCCGCGTGGCTCACCGGCGCCAAGCAGCCAGCCGGCAACCTCGGCGCGGGGCTCATGGTGCTTGTTCACCCGACGCGACCCGCGCTGGCGTTGCGGGCGCCGGGGCTGAGCCCGTTCGCGTATTGGGTCGTGCTCGCCGGTCTGCTGATCGTCGCCGGCCTGGTCGGGTGGCTCGTCGTGCGGCTCGCGCGCTCGCAGCGCTCCGGCGACGATCCTCGGAGGCGGGCCGGGCTCGCCAGTGCAGCGGAGATCGGGAAAGTCGCGTCGGGCCGGGCGTTGCGCGGCCGGGCGGCGAGTTTGCGCCCGTCTCTGCACAAGCCGGCGCCCGCGCAGGTCGGGTACCTGTTGGGCCGGGCGAAGGGCCGTCAGGTGTGGGCCAGCGTGGAGGACTCGATGCTTTTGATCGGCCCGCCGCGATCCGGGAAGGGGCTGCAGATCGTCATCAACGCGATCCTCGACGCTCCCGGCTCGGTCGTGACGACTTCGACCCGTCCGGATAACCTGACGGTGACGCTCACCGCCCGCCAGCGGCACGGGCCGGTCGCGGTGTTCGACCCGCAACGTCTCGCGCCGGGGCTGCCGGCCGGGCTTCGCTGGTCGCCGGTGCGGGGCTGTGAGGACCCGCTGACGGCGATGATCCGCGCTGTTGGCCTGGCCGCCGGCACGGGCCTTGGCTCCGGCGGCGTTGAGGGCGGCGGCTTCTGGGAGGGCAAGACCGCCGCCGCGATCCAAGCCCTGCTCCATGCCGCGGCGCTTGACGGCCGCGACGCGCGCACCCTGTATCAGTGGGCGCTCAACCCGACCGCCGCAGCTGATGCCGTCCACATCCTGCAAAGCAGCCCTGGCGCGGCGGAGGGATGGGCGGACTCACTGGGGTCGATGATCGACTCAGACCCCCGCACCCGCGACTCGATCTGGCAGGGCGTCGGCCTGGCGTTCAACGCGCTGGCCGACCCGCGTGTCCTTGACGCCGTGATGCCACGAGCCGGGGAGGACTTCAATCCCGAGGCGTTCCTCAGCGAGCACGGCACCCTGTACCTGCTGGCGACCGGCGCCGGGGCCGGGGCGTCCGCAGCGCTGGTCGCGGCGTTCATCGAGGACCTGACCGAGACTGCACGCCGCCGAGCGGCCCGCTCACCCGCCGCCCGCCTGGACCCGCCGCTGCTGCTGGCATTGGATGAGATCGGCAACCTCGGACCCCTGCCCAGCCTGCCGACGCTCATGGCCGACGGCGGCGGCACCGGCATAACGACCATGACGGTGCTTCAATCGCTCGCGCAGGCTCGGCAGAAGTGGGGCGAGAACCGGGCCGCAGCGATCTGGGACGCCGCGATCGTCAAGATCATCCTCGGCGGCGCCTCCCACAGCCGCGACCTACAAGACCTCTGCACCCTGATCGGGGAGCGCGACGAGACCACCGACTCGACCACGATCGACGCCGGCGGCGGACGATCCCATCAGCGCTCGATCCGCCGAGTGCCGATCCTTCCTCCCGACGCGCTGCGGACGATGCCGTTCGGTCTCGGGACCGTCCTGTTGCGCGCCGCCCCGCCGATCATCACGGACCTGCGCCCCTGGACCGGCCGCCGGGACGCCGCGCAACTCACCGAGCAGCGCCGCCAGGTCGAGCGAACCCTGCGCGTCGCTGCCTGACCCACAGCATCCAAATCGCCCGCTTCGCGCCGTTGGGGAGCTGTCGCGTACCTGCCGGGTAGGGCGCCGATCCGCCGGCACCCAACACCGACAGAGAGATGGAGGTAGTCGTGGCGCTCAAGACCTCACAGTCGATCAACGGGTTCATCGCCAGCGACCCGAAGATCACATTCAACGATGACGGCCAGGCGCGCTTCTACGCCCGGATCGGGATCAACCACTACCGCCGTGAGGAGGACGGCAGCTTCACCGAGCTGGAACCGAGCTTCCATGACCTGATCCAGTTCGGCAAAGGCGCGGAGCTGTCGGCGGAGCGGTTCCGCAAGGGCGACAACTTTCTCGCCCAAGGCTACGTGCGCGACTACACCCGTGTCGTCGACGGGCAGGAGCGCACCGATGAGCAGTTTGTGACCAAACGCCTCGCGCACGACCCGAACATCACGACCTACCACGTCGAGCGCCGCGCCCGCAGCAGCGAGCGGGACACACCGGCCGCCGAGCGGGACGCGGCCAGCCGCAACGGCACGCGCGAGCTCGTAGGCCAGTCTGTGGTGGCCGAGGCGTCTGACGCTCTCGGCTTCTGAGACCGGCCGCTCGCGCGACTGGCCGATAGGAGACGGCGGGCATGGGCCGCGAGGCGTCCGGCCAGTTGGAGCTGGACCTGTGGGGGCTCAGCCCGACCGTCGCGGATGAGCAGATCGCCGCCAGCCGGCAGAGCGACTCGCCCGTAGAGGGGGCCGACACCGAGCAAGACAACGGGCGAGAGGATCGGGATGAACCACTACGGGGTGATCGCACAGCGCCATTGGCAGAGCTACGCACCGAGCCCGGTAGCGGGGTTGCCGGACCCGACCCGGTTCTTCACCGACCTGGGGCTCGAGGTGCAGGCACAGGTGGAGAGGTTGATGGCGTCCCTGGCCGGGCTAGACTGCGCAGAGGAGACGTATTTGGAGAAGGTCGCCCGGCTTCAGACGGCGAGGAGAACCGCGGAGGAGATCGTGATGGCAGAGCTGGTGTGGATCAAGGACCCGGAGCTGCCGCTGGATCAGGCCCGCGAGGAGTGGGAGCAGACCCGGCCCTCCGACGAGAACCTGATCAGCTGGGCCGAACGCATCCAGGACCATCCCGACTCGATGCCCTCGACCGCCGAGCTGGAAGACATGGCGAGGACCTGGGCGCTGAGCGTGAACTTCCTTTTGGAGCTGGCGGCGAGCGAGTCGCCCAGGGAGTACATGCGGGCCAACCAGGCGGCGCTTTCCGAGGCGGCGAGCATCCGCTTCCTGCGCGAGCTGCACCAAGCCTAGAGCCGCCCGCCAGGTTCGTCCCGGCCTGCCAGGACGACCTCGCGCCATCGGGGCGCAAGGCGCGCTTTCAGGCGAACCTCGCCGCGATCCGTCTCGCCCGCGGCCTGGCCGGCGAGGACCGTCAGGCGAGCGTGGATGAGCAACGGGTGCTCGCGCGCTGGTCGAGCTGGGGCGCGATCCCGGACGTCTTTGACAACGCGAAGGACGACTGGAGCGCCGAGCGGGCCGAGCTGCGCAGCCTGCTCTCGGGTGCGGAGTGGGACGCGGCGGCGAGGACGACGATCAACGCGCACTACACCGATCCGCTGATCGCGCGCCAAATGTGGCGGGCGCTTAACGATCTCGGCTTCACCGGCGGGGCCGTGTTGGAGCCGGGCAGCGGCGCCGGCACCTTCATCGGCCTCGCGCCCGAGGCAGCGCAGATGACCGGCGTGGAGCTTGACCCGCTCACCGCCCTGATCGCCGCCGTCCTGTACCCGCAGGCGAGCATCCGGGCCGAGTCGTTCGCCGACACCCGCCTGCCCGAGGGCACGTTTGATGCGGCGATCGGCAACGTGCCGTTCGGGAACGTGACCCTGCACGACCCGGTACACAACCCCACGCGCCAGTCGATGCACAACCACTTCATCCTCAAGTCGCTGCGGCTGACTCGGCCGGGCGGGCTGATGGCGGTCCTGACCTCGCATTTCACGATGGACGCGCAGAACCCCGGAGCCCGGCGGGAGATAGCCGAGCTGGCCGATCTGATCGGCGCGGTCCGCCTGCCGACCGGCGCGCACCGCCGCGCCGCCGGCAGCGATGTGGTCACTGACCTTTTGATCCTGCGCCGCCGCGAACCGGATCGGCCGCCCGCCGGCGAGCAGTGGGAGAGGGTCGTTCCGATCACCGTGGACGGCCGGCCGATGAAGCTCAATGCCTACTTCGATGCTCACCCCGAGCACATGCTCGGCCAGCTCGGCATCAGCCGCGGTATGCACGGCGCGGACACGCTCACTATCACCGGGAACCTCGACGATCTCGAAGACGAGCTGGCCGACACGCTCGAGGAGATCACCCTGGCCGCCCGCCGTGAGGGGCTGGTGATGAGCGACCGGACGCCGCGTGGAGAGGCACGCGGCGCGGCGCCCACGCCCTCGCCGGCGGAGATGTGGGACGGCACGATCATCCTCGCGCAGGGCGGCGGCTTCGCCACGGTCGCCGGAGACGGGCTGGAGCGACTACAGGTCCCAAAGTCGGCTGCGCGCGAGCTGCGCGCACTATTGGGGCTGCGGGACGACGCCACCCGGCTGCTGGGTCTGGAGGCGGCGAGCGTCGATGACACCGAGGAGATCACGGCCGCGCGCGCGTCGCTGATGCGTGACTATGAGCGCTACGTCGGGGCGCACGGGCCGTTGAACCGCTACAAGCTGCGCCCGACTGGCCGCACCAACGACGCGGGCGAGCCGAGCTACGCGCGGGTCGCGCCTACGCCGATCCGGCTGTTGCGGGCCGACCCGTTCGGGCCGCTGGTGCTGGCGTTGGAGCAGTTCGACGAGGAAGACCAGACCGCGCGGCCGGCGGCGATCATGACCCGCCGCGTCGTCGCACCGCGAGCCGAGGTTCAGGGCGTGGAGACGCCGGCGGACGCGATCGCCCTCAGCCTGGACCGCATCGGCCGCATCGACCTGCCGCTCATCGCCGACCTGCTCGGAATGGGAGAGCCCGAGGCCCGCGCCGCGCTGGCCGGCATGGTGTTCACCGACCCCGACAGCGGCGAGCTCGTCCACGCCCCCGCCTACCTGTCCGGCGACGTGCGCGTCAAGCTCCAGAGCGCCCGCGCCCACGCGGCGCAGGACCCGACATTCCAGGCCAACGTGGACGCGCTCACCGACGTGCTCCCGGCGGATCTGGGCGTGGAGGACATCGCGGCCCGGCTCGGCGCGGTATGGATCAGCGAGCAGGTTCACGAGGAGTTCCTGCGCGAGCTGCTGCGCTCCGAGGAGGTGCGGGTGGAGAACCCGCTGGCGGGCATGTGGGAGGTCCGCGGCGGCCGGCAAGGCATCCTCGCCGTTTCGGAGTGGGGCACCGCCCGCCGGCCGGCTCCCGATATCGCCCAGGCGCTGATGGAGCAGCGCACCCTGTTGGTCTACGACGAGTACGAGGACGCGGACGGCAAAACCCGCCGCGTGCTGAACCCGATGGAGACGACCGCCGCGCAGGAGAAGGCCGACGCCCTCCAAGAGCGCTTCGGCGAGTGGGTGTGGGAGGACCGCGCCCGCGCGAAGGCGCTGGTTGACGAGTACAACCGCCGGTTCAACAGCATCGTGTTGCGCGATTACACCGGCGCCGGGGAGTACCTGTCGCTGCCCGGCATGGCCGCCAGCTTCACCCCCGGCGAGCATCAGCGTGCAGCGGTCGCGCGGATGATCGCCGAGCCCGCCGCCGGCCTGTTTCACGAGGTCGGCGCCGGCAAGACCGCCGAGATGATCATCGGCGCGATGGAGATGCGCCGCATGGGGCTCATCGCAAAGCCAGTGGTCGTCGTGCCGAATCACATGCTGGAGCAGTTCGGCCGGGAGTGGTTGCAGATCTACCCGCGAGCGCGCATCCTCGCCGCCTCAAGCGCTGACCTCACTGTCGAGAAGCGCCGCCTGTTCGTCGCCAGGGTCGCCGCGAACGAGTGGGACGCGATCGTGATGACCCAGGGTGCGTTCGCGAAGATCCCGCTGCGCGCCGAGACCCAGGCCGCCTACATCCAAGGACAGGTCGATGACGTTCGACGGGTCCTTCACGACGCCAAGGGCGAGCAGCGGATGAGCGTCAAGCGGATCGAGCGCAAGCTGCTCGCGCTGGAGAACAAGGTCAAGACCCGTACCGACCAGACCCGCGACCAAGGGGTCTGCTTCGAGGACACCGGGATCGACTACGTGATCGTCGACGAGCTGCACATGTACAAGAACCTCGCCACCGATTCCAACATCGCTGGCGCCGCGATCGAGGGCTCCGAGCGCGCCTCAGACCTGCACATGAAGCTGGAGTACCTGCGCTCACAGGGCCGCGAGCGGTTCATCACCGGCGCCACGGCGACGCCGATCGCGAACTCCGTGACCGAGGCGTTCGTGATGCAGCGCTATCTGCGCCCTGACCTGTTGGAGAACGCCGGGATCGGCGCGTTCGACGCCTGGGCCGCCACGTTCGGGCAGACCGTCACGCAGATGGAGATGGCCCCGACCGGCAACAGCACGTTCCGCATGAAGACCCGCTTCGCGAAGTTCTCAAACGTCCCCGAGATGCTGCGCATGTGGTCCGTCTTCGCCGACGTGAAGACCGCCGCCGACCTGCGCCTACCAACCCCGGATTTGGCTGCGCGCGAGGACGGGCAGCGCGCTCCCGCCACGGTCGCGGTGGCGCCGACGGTCGAGCTTGAGCAGTTCATCGAGCACCTCGGCGCGCGCGCCGAGGCGGTCGCGGCCAAGCTCGTGGACCCGAGCAAGGACAACATGCTTACGATCTCCACCGACGGCCGCAAGGCCGCCCTGGACATCCGCATGGTCCTTCCACAAGGGCCGTCGGGTCCGACGAAGATCGACGCCGCCGCCGACGCGATCCACCGAGTCTGGGAGCAAACGCGCAACAACGAGTACCTCGACACGATCACCGGCGAGCCCTCACCTGTGCGCGGCGCGCTGCAGCTGGTGTTCTCCGACATCGGCACGCCGAACCCGGATCGCTGGAACGCCTACGACGAGCTGCACCTGCAACTCGTTGCCCGCGGGATGCCCGGCGAGCGGGTCCGCTTCATGCACGAAGCCAAGACCGACGTCGAGAAGGCCCGCATGTTCGCCGCCGCGCGCGCCGGGCACATCGCCGTACTGATCGGCAGCACGCAGAAGATGGGCGTCGGCACCAACGTCCAAGCCCGCGCCGTCGCTCTGTATCACCTGGACTGCCCGTGGCGGCCCTCCGACATCGCGCAACGCGAGGGCAGGATCTTGAGGCAGGGCAACCAGAACCGGGAGGTCGCGATCGTCCGGTTCGTCACCGAGCGGTCCTTCGACAGCTACATGTGGCAGGGCGTCGAGCGCAAGGCGACGTTCATCGCACAGCTCATGCGCGGCCGGCTCGACAGTCGCGAGATCGAGGAGATCGACTCCAGCGCACTCTCCGCGGCAGAGGCCAAGGCCATCTCATCCGGCAACCCCTTGTTGTTGGAGCACTCCACGCTCCTAAACGAGGTCATGCGGCTGCGGCGGCTGGAGCGCGCCTACCAGCGCAACGAGCACATGCTCACCCACACCAGGCGCGAAGCTCAACACGCCGCCGAGCGCGCCAGCGAGCAGATCGCCGGCCTGGAGGCCGCGCTGCCGCGGGTGATCGACACCAGCGGCGAGCGCTTCGCCATCCAGCTGCACGACCGCAGCTACGACTCGCGCGTGCAGGCCGCAGCCGCGCTCGCACGCTGGGCGAACAGCACGGGCCTGAAGTACGCGCCGCGCTACACCAAACGCGACTACGGGCCAATCGGCCAGATCAGTGGCTTTGAGATCCAGCTTGCTGTGCGCCCCGGCATGAGCGGCCTGGAAGCCGAGATCACGCTCGACGGCGTACCCCGCAGCACCTTCAGGATCGACAGCGACACTCTGCTCGACGGGCAGGTCGGGCTCATCCAACGCATCGAGAACCGCGTCTCCGGCATCCCCACCCTGCTCGCTTCCGCCCGCGAGGACCTCACCGCCGCGCAACAGACCGTCACCGACGCCGGCCAGCGCATCGGCCAGCCATTCCGCCACGCCGAGACCCTCCACGACACCGAGCGCCACCTCGCCGACATCGAGGCGCAGCTCGCCGAACTCAACGACGACACAGAACCAGGGCAGCAGGACCCATCAGGCCAGCCGCTCGAGGCCCGGCTCACCGTGCAGACGCTCCACGCCCAGCATCCGCCTCCCACCGCGCCGGCGCCAGCAGAGCGCCCGACGCCACCCAGCTTCGTTCCCGTTGCACGCCAGGCGCGCCAGCCGCGCAAGACGCCCGGCGTGAGCCTCTAGGTCGAATACGGCAGGCTGCTGCTTGGCCTGGAAGAGCGAGCGCAGCGTCGGGTGCCGGCCTGCCTCTGCTCTCGAGCACGCTTAGTTCAGAGAGGCGGCGTACACCGATGAGGTCTTGACGATCAGGCGTGAGGTCACTCCGGCCCCTTTTACGGTTCTCGTAGCGATCCAGAAGACGGTGTTTGCGGTGTGGGTGGAGTAGCCATAAACCCCCGGTGATTCGACCTCTGGCCCTGAGCCATCGATATTGGGAGCGCCAACAAGCGGCAGCGGGGGCAGCTTCCACTTTCGGCGCCTGCGGTCGGAGAAGTCGTAGCTGCTCAGCGTGCCGCGTGAGTTCAGCTGTTCGTTCATTTCCGCGCTGTCGGCGTTGTGGCCGGTGTCCCACGTGAGCAGCCCGTCGCTGAGGTCGAAGCTGCGCGGTTCCAAACCACGAACATAGGGTCCCGCCGATTCGCTTGGGCCTGGCAGGAAGGTCGCGCGCCCGTTGCAGCGTTCCACCAGCACGTTGCGATAGTCGTAGGAGATATGCGCGAAAACGCCTCCGCTATACGCGAGCTGTTCGCCGAGGAATCCGTATTTCAGCGAGATCAGCATCGCATGACGCAGCGTCCGGCACACCCGTTCTTGTGGAGCGCCGCCGCGGTCGAGGTCCGCGCGTTCGAGCTCATAGGTCGGTTCGGCGTAGCGAAGCAGCCGATTGCTCACGACTCCGGTGGCGATGTCAAAGAATGTGACGCGAACGCAGTATCGCGCGGGCGGTGAGCATTCTCCTGGTCCTCTGGCTTCTAGGTATCGCGTTCCTACCCGTATCCAGGTGTTGCTTTCCGGCAGCGGGGTGCTCGTTTCCGTCTGCACGTCGAGCAGACGCTGCACTTGCTCCCGCGCTGCTACTTCATTCTTGGTTGGTTCTCGAGCGAGAGGCTTTTCACCGCAGCGAAGCAGCGAGTCGATATCGGCTACAAAGCAGCCGTCACCTGGTTCCTTCAAGCACGAGAGCAGAAACCGCCCGTCTCCATCGGTGACTTCGGTCACGTCGGTCGCTTCCGTTCTTTCCGCATCGGCGAGCACGCAACCCGGCAGCTTCATTTCACGCTCGTGGTCATCAAGTGTGTCCAGCACGACAATCGGCGACGCTGGAGTGATCTGCCACGCCGCATATCGGCCCCCGTCGCTGGCGAAGCTAGTGGTGCTCCGCGCGAGCTGCCGCAAACGCGACGCGTCCACCCGGGACGCAACGACGCCGAGCATGACGAGGACCACGGCAAATGTCGCCGCCCCCACGGGGCTGCACCCAAGCCAACCGGCGGTCAAGAGGTATTTAGCCTTCGTACGCATTGACGCCGTGGTGTTCAACAGTCTGTCGGGTTCTGGCCACACCGCCGTGCCCATGTTCTCGCCAGTCTCGCTTTTGTGCATGCGGCGTGTCTACTTCAGAGATGCGGCGTAGACCGCCGACTTTTCGACATCGCAGAGCTTGTCGCAGTAAAGCGTTTGTGACGCGATCCAGAAGACCATGTTCGCGGTGTGAGTCGAGTACCCATAGGTTCCCCTATTCGGTTCAATCCCTGTGACCGTCAGACGGGGAAGCAGCCACTTGTGGCGTCTATGCGTCGTGAGTCCATACGTATAGAGGCCGCCGCGAAACTTCGGTTCTGGAGGAATGTAACCGGCGGCTTCGCTGCCGGTGTCCCAAGACAGCAGTTCGCCGCGCAGATCGAAGTCCTCGGGCTCGCCACCACCGAACCCATCATCGGTGCCGCGCGCTCTCAGGATCGTCGGACGGCCGTGACAGCGATCGAGCTGAACGTCACCGCGCTTCCCATAGCCTTGGGCAAACAGCTCGCCTTGGTAGGCGAAACTCTTGAACAACCCCTTTGGCTGATAGCGCGACACCAAGTGGCGCACCGCCGGGCAGAGCGCCTTCAGCGACGCACCGCGCGCGTCGAGGTCAGCGGGCCTGTTCAGACGCGTGCTTGCGCCAGTGGCGATGTCGTAGAGAACGTTGACGCCCATCACGTAGCGAGTGCCCACGCGGTACCAGTCAGAGGGCCCGTTGGCCTTTTTCGGCAGCAGAACGCTCTTGCCCGTCCGTACGTCGAGCAGCGCCTGTGCAGCTCCTTCATCACACTCGAGCAGGAACCGTCCGGCCGCGGCGCCGATGACAGGTTCGCCGTCTTCCGCCTCGTCGTGAAGCTTGCACCCAGCCGGGGGCGTGATCTGCTGCCGCAGTCCCGTGAGGGTGTCCAAGACCACGATCTGCTCGTCTCCCGCGGTCTGCCACGCCACGAAGCGTGTCCCGTCGCTGGCGAACGCGACCGTGCCCGACGCGAGCTGGCGCAAAGGCGACGCGACTGCCGGGGCCGCACCGGCACTGAGCATGATGATGATTACGGCAAGCGTTGCCAGCTGGCGACGGCGGCGCGCGGACGCGGTCATCATCGGATGTCTCGGTCCTGCCGTCATGATGGTGGTAAACCCCGAATCAACCGTCCGATGCGGTCCAAACCGGCTGCTGCTCTACGACCCGTTTCGGCGATGGTGCCGCGAAGCTGCGACTTCGCAGCGGCGCGTCGCGACCTGGCTCCGCGAGATCGATCCGGGGTAGGCGAGGTGGTAGGCCAGGCTCACATTCACGAGGGGAAAGATCGCGCTCGATGAGCCACGGCTGGCGGGGCAATCGGCGCTTACGAGACTGGTCCTCTTGCCCGCATGGACGAATTGGCGGTCGAGAGTGAGTTCGAACTTCGAGATGTGTCCGTAGATGCCCTTGTATGTGTAGGTCTGAGAGAAGCAGTTCGGGTACCCTCGCGCGCAGATGCCCGCGATGAACTGCATTTGGTGGACATATAGAGCGGTTCCGTAGACCCCGCGAGTCTTTTCGATTGTGAACGGGATTACATAGGTGAGTGGCAGAGCACCGGTACTTGTGACCTGCGCGAGGATGCGGGGCTGGCCTTCCCCGAGGTCATAGAAAGCCGAGAGGCGCCCTTCGATCGTCACGGGCACCTGTCCTGGAAGAGTCACTTCTGAGGTCACGGTGCCGTGGCCGACCAACGACCCCGCGCACACCTGGGCCGCTTCCGCGGCTTCGGAGTAGAGCTCCGCGATGGGGCAACTCGGCAAGCCCGCTGTCTGAAATGCGATGTTGCGGGATACTTCGAGCCGGATTGCGGTGAGTTCGGGGGTCGTGGGCGTGCTCGGTGTCTCGGAGGTGAACCCGAGACGCAGCGTCACGGGAGCCATGCGCGAGCGAGGCAACTTGCCGGGGACCGTTTCTCCGGATACGCCGATCACCGCTCCGCCGGCCTGCGCCACATCGCCACCCGCGGGGCGAGGCGAGAGGCCGGCGACGGCCATCAGCGCCAGCGCGAACACGGCCAGCAGCAGAACCAACGGCCACGCGCGAGATGCGCCGGATGAAACGGTGGGTGGCGCGGTCGTATCCCTCACGGGTCCCGGACGATACACCGGGGACCGCAGCTCCTCCGACAACGAGGCCGCGCGGAAGGTCGCCGCTGCCTGGCTCCAGACGGCTGACTCCATGTAAGCCGGATCACCCGACCTCTCACTGGGCCACGCTTCAACAATCCCGCGGCGATTCAGCCTGGTTCCAGATCGCCGATTCCGCGAGCCCAGGGCAGATCAGGCTGTCCGCGAAAGCGAGACTGTTGCCACGGTGTTGCCACGATGGGTCCGCGTCATACTCCGGGGATGCGCCGCCGATCGCTGCTGTGGGCCGCTGTGGGATGCTGCTTGCCTCTGCTAACGCTGTTCGACGCCAGTATGATCGCGCGGTCGGCATCCGCGGCGCCGGGGTCGTGGAGCACGCCCCTTGCGCTTGTTGCCCCGAGCGAATCTGCGCGCTCCCCCCAGCTCCGGGTCGCTTCCAACGGCGAAGCGATCGTCGGTTGGTTGGGCGGCGAAGCGCCTTCACCCGTCGTGGTGCCCCCAGTCGCTGCTCCGCGCGCGCGCCGGCCCAGCACCTCGGCCTGGAAGGGGCAGACGATCGTCGTTGACCGAGGCTCCCTGCAGGGCGGCTTCCAGGAGCCTGTGGTCGTCGCGGGTCCGATACATGAATACGTGCGGTTGAGCGTGGCGCTCGCGACCTCCGGGATCGCCTACGTCGTGTGGTCGAGTACGTCCCGTGGGCCGACGACGATCTCGACAGCGCCTCGAGGGCGGGCCTTCTCGGCCCCGCGGCAGCTCCTTCCTGCGGGGGCTAAACTGCTCGCGCTGCTTCAGAGCACGAAAGGACGAGTCGCCGCGGTTTGGAGCAACGACGAGATCAGCTCAGTGCCGTGGCCGGTGTTGCACTACGCGCTGTTGCGCCCTGACGGCCGCCTCGGCCATGTGGTGACTTTGGGGCGGTTCGGGGTTCCTCTCTTCGGGGAGCACTTCGTTCTGAACGACCGCGGCGAATTCGCGGTTGTCGGTGTGACGGACAACGGCGGCGGGTATGGCGGGCACTGGCCGCCGCGACCGGTGATCGATGTCTGTGACGCGGCGGAGCGTTGCTCGGGACCGCGAGCGATGGCGGTCGGACCGATCGGCCGTGGCGAAACGCAGGTCGAAGACAGCTTGGCTCTCTCCGGGGATGGAACGCTCACGGTCTTTGCGTCAGCTGGATCAGTAGGATGCCATCCGCGTTCGTCTCAATGTGGAGGAACGTGGGCTGTCGTGCGTACTCCCAGCGGTCGTTGGCTTGCCGCGCGTGAGCTCTCGCGGGTAGTCGTCGGCGGGGGCGATATTGCCGGGATCGTTGATGGGCCGCGATCCAGTTTGGCAGTGTACGGTTTCAAGCAGAACGGGTCGTCGTACTACTGGTCGGCCCTTGAAGCGGATGGTGCGCGTGTAACTCACGCGGCGATCGTGGACGGACCTACTGGCTATAAACCTCAGGGTGAACCCGTGCTATCGGCCGACTCCAGCGGGCAGTTCGCGCTCGCGTGGTGTACGTTCGCCGACACTGAAATCCAACAGTTCGTGGCGACGCCGTGTAACCGAGTGGCTGTCGCGGTTGGACATTCTGACCACCTCGAACCCGTCCAGCTGATCACGCCGAAGCTCCAAGTCGAGGATGAACTCCAAGACGGGATGGACAGCGCCGGAGAAGCCGCCGTCATCTGGAGTGACCGATCAGAGACTCCTGGACTGCCTGGAGTCTCTGAATCTCGCGGAGTCTCTGTCGCGATCTATCGCCCATAAACGTGGCGAGCCGTCGCCGTGCCGACCGTGAGCGGGCGCGATCCCAGGGCGCTTCGGCATAGTCACGACCGGGACGATGCGCTGACGCGAAGCGCGACGAGGGGATAACCGGAGATGTCCACGCGACGCAGTAGCAAAAGGGTTCCTCCCCCGACGATTGGACCCGCGCCGACGATGAAGTTCTTGTCGTTGCCTTCGCCGTAGGTGGAATCCCCTAGCTGCACCGTTGCGTGGGCGATCGCTGCGCCTCTGCGTAGGGGAAACACGCCGATCGTGACCGCACCACTCGGCGCCTGCGAGAGCACCACGCCGGCGAGGTTTCCGCTGATTCCTGCGGTACCGTCTGCAACGTATGGCGGGCTGCTGCCTTCTCCGTGCCCAGTCGTAAGGACCGGGCGGGTGGGCAGGCCGCTTTGGTCATCGCGGCACTCGAAGCCGATGTGCACCGTCTCGCAGATCACCCCGTCAGTCAAGGTGAATTCCTCGAGCTGGCCCCCACGCTCAGACCAGCGTGGCGCTCCGGTGCGTGCGTCAAGCGCTAGGACCAATTCTTTCCCTAGAAAGTAACCGAGACTCGTAGGCCAAAGCCGTGACCGAGGCAGTCTCCGCACGTATCGGTCTTCGCCCGCCTCGCCAGACAGCAAGACAACCCCGCCGTGCGTGGCCACCCCCGCGACCGACATGCCGGGCAGTGGAGATCTCCACCGCCAGAACGCCACGCCCGAGCTGGGCGCGAGACGCTCGACGAGCACCCCACCGGGACCCGGCGTCTCGCACTGGTAGGAGACGACCAACAGATCGCCTGTCCCGGCGAGTCTCTCGTCATAGCGATATTCCGGTTCACCGCTCTGCGGGCATGATCGCGGGACGCCGCGTGTCCAGGCGACAGCCCCGGTGCGCGCGTTGTGTGCGGTCAGCTCTCCCGAGCCGTCCCCGACGACGATCACGCCGCCGGCATACGCGACCGGTGTCCCAGCAAAGAAAGACGGCACGCCTCCAGAGGCCTGTGCAGTCCAGAGCTGGCGACCGCTGCGTGCGTCAAAGACCACATAGCTCATTACCTCGAGCGACCCGGCCGGGTCATCGAGTGCGCGCCCAACTTCCACAACGACCACACCGCCAGCCGCGAACAGCCCCCCGACGTACGGCTCCGCCGCAGGCAAGCTGGCGGTCCACCGCTGCTGCCCGGTCGACTCAGAAATCGCCTCGAGCACGGCTGGTCGGCCAGCGGCGCGTCCAACGACCAGGTCTCCCGTCACCACAGCGTGAGTCAATGGCGCCTGCCAAAGCGCCGTAATCCTCGCCCCGGTTGACGTCACCCGCGGCAACCCAACCGTGCTGCCCGCCGCTACCGGCCTCACCCGTGTTGAGGCTTTCGCTGGACGCACGGGCGCCGGGCGAGTACTCGCCCTCAACGTCCCCGGGCTCCGAGGATCGCTCCCTCCACAGCCTGCGACCACCACAGCCAGCGAAATGCAGCCCGTGAGAGCGAGCTTCCTCATTTGCTGTCCCGGTTTCTCTGCTACGTAATGCACTCGTACCTCCAACAACACTACGCTCGAACGTAGCTACCCGTCACAGTCCGGCCTACCGCGGGTTTGACGACGGTAGGCGCCGCACGGCCACTGCCAACGGGCCGCGAGAGCCACCCACAGACTTCCGGCGACGGGCGTGCCGACACGATGCCCGGCGTGTAGCTCGGGCGTACATACGATCGATCATCTCTCCCGAGTCTCAGCGCAGGCGCGACCGTCTTGCATCCAGACGGATGCGAGCATGATCGGCGGCGCCTTCAACGCGCTCATAAGGGACGAGCGGCGAAAGCCAGTGTCGGACCTTGGTTGGCCCCTCCTTTCTATCGGGAGCGGAGTCGGCTCCGGCTTGGGTGAGCAGCATTGCCTCTAGCCCCCCGGGCGTCGCAACGCGGCGCGATCCGATCGGCCCGGCCGGTCGTTGGGGAGCCGTCTCGTACCTGCCCAGTAGCGCACCGGACCCGCCGGTGCCCAACGCGCAGGAGAGCAAGCGATCATGAGCAGCCAACCTCCCGAACCACAGGGCTACCGCCCCTACGACCAGGACAACGACCCGGACACCGAGGACCTGGAGCCCGAGCAGATCACGGCCGAAGCCGGCCAGGACATGGAGCTGGCGCACCCGGTCAACTGGCGCACCCTGACCGCCGAGGACGCCGAGTACGAGTGGCTCGCGCTCAACGAGTGGGTCGATTGGCTGCGCCACACCTTCGGGCTGCCGGCCTCAGTCATCCCGCCGGCATGGCACCGCCACCCCGAGCTCGTCTGGGAGCTGTCCGCGCTGCACCTGCACTGGCTCGGCGCCTACGACCCCGCCCAGCACGCCTCCGCCCCGATCAGCTGGCTCGCCGACTTCCACGCAGCACAGGCTCGCCTGCGCGAGTGGGTCGCGCTGTCCGGCACCCGCCTGGACCGCGACCGCCCCGCCCGGCAGACCATGTGGCCCGGCGAGGACCCTCAGCCCGTCCAACCCGAGACACCGATCATCAACCGCGACGAGGAGTTCGTCGCCTTCGTCATCGCCGACGTCAACCGCCGCGAGGAAGCCGAAGCGAAGCTCCACCGCCGGTACAAGGCCGAACGGGAGGACCGGCCGTGATGCCGCGAGTTGCTGACGGAGGCGACGGCATGAGCGTTCTCCGCGTGCTGATCGAGGAAGTCTCCGCCGACGAGCTGCGCGCACTCGCCGAGAGGTTGCGTCCACTGCTGCTCGCTGAACAGAGCGCGCCAGCCGAGGACGCATGGCTCCGCGGAGCACAGCAGATCGCCGCCTACATCGGCGCGCCGCCTAGCAGGGTCTACGCGCTCGCCGCAGCGAGGCGCATTCCGGTCCACCACGACGGATCGAGCCTGATCGCCAGGCGAAGCGAACTCGACGCATGGATTTGCAGCGGAGGCGGCAAGAGACCATGACCTCGATGTCACGCTTGAGCCCGCGGGGCGGCTCTTTACCCGTCGCAGTCAAGCACGACCGCAGCCTCAGCGCAGAGATGCGCGTCGCGTTGAGTGCCTACGTGCGCGAGCACCTGGAGGGAGACGATGCGTGATGGCTGACGATCGCAAGCTGGAGAAGACGAGCGTGCGGGGGATCTTCCGTCGTCACGCGAATGGCTGCAAGGGCAACGGCCGCTGCAAGTGCCCCTACGTCGTCACCTGGCGCGACCGTGGGCAGCAGCGCAAGCAGTTGTTCGCGACGTTCGAGCTCGCACGGGAGCACAAGGCCGGGATGGACAGCGGCAAGACCACGCGCAGGCCGCTCTCCTCAGAGACGGTCGCCGGCTATTACGAGGGATGGCTGCCGAACTACCGGGGGCGCACATCACGGGGCCTCGATGAGGAGACGCGCCAGGAGTACGAGCGCAGCTTCAGGCTGCACATCCTGCCGTTCGGGATCGCCCGGATGCGGATGCGCGATGTCGGCGCCCGTGATGTCCGCGATTGGTTCGCGGCGCTTGAGCGAAGGGGCGCCTCGCCCGCGGTGATCCGCAACGCGCGCGGCACGCTCTCGGCGATGTTCGCCAGCGCCGTCGAGGACGAGGACCTCGGCGTTAACCCGACCGTCGGCGTGCGCTACGTGCCGAGCGAGCGAGCGCGTGCCGCTCATCCAAAACGCAAGCGCCGGGCCTTGAGCCCCGAAGATGTCGAAGCGATCCTCGCCGCGATGCCGGAGAGCTGGCGCGCATTCTTCGCGCTGCTCGCGCAGACGGGCCTTCGGATCGGCGAGGCACTCGGGCTGACCTGGGGCAATGTTCACCTGGGCGAAGATCCGCACCTCCTCGTAGCCGAGCAGGTTCGCCACGGCAAGCGCAAGCGCCTGAAGACGGACGCGAGCGGGGCGAAGGTGCCGCTCTCGCCTGCTATGGCATCGTGGCTCGCGGAGCTCCGGCCGGCGCACGCGAATGCGGACGTGCCCGTGTTCCCGTCGAAGACCGGCACCGCGTTGAACTACAGCAACATCTATCACCGCGTTCTAAGGCCCGCCCTGATCGATGCGGGGCTCGCGGTCAAGGTCGGCGAGAAGACCGTGAAGGTCCTAAAGCGCGGGCGGATCGTCGAGAAGGTCGAGCCCGTCTGGGACTACCAGGGGATCGGCTTCCACGCCTTCCGCAAGGCGTGCGGCAGCTTCCTGCTGCACCACGGCAAGACGCTGAAGCAGGTGCAGGGATGGCTCCGGCACTCGCAGCTCACGACCACGTTGAACATCTACATTAACCAGGTTGACGATGGGCTCGGCGGCGGCGAGGTCTGGGACGAGATTCTGCCCGTGCGGGGCAACACTGGGGCAACACAACGTCCGGCGACAGCCGCAAAGCCGGCATTGGCGGAGAGCCCGAATCTCCAGCGATAGAGCTAAAGTCGCGAACAGCCGCAAGCAGCCGAAAGCGCTGGATCAAGATCGCACCCAGGAGGTCGGGGGTTCGAGTCCCCCTAGCTCCACCATAACCTCGCTAATCGAACCAATGGCCAAAGGCTCCCGTTCCAGCCATGGGACGGGAGCTTCGCCATGTCGGGCGGCCGTTGTGGGGACGATTTCGACCGCCGCCGGTATTGGGGTGGTGGCGATGCCGCGGATGGCACTGTGCAGAGCGTGTAGCTCGGCGAACGGGCCGGCGAGTTCAGCGGCAACGATCGTTTCGTCGCAGACGAACGGTGCGTTGAAGATGGCCTGGTTGATGAGCCCTCGGATAGTGTCGTCGGCTCGTAGGTACAGGTCTTGGAGGTCTTCGTCGAGGATCTCCAAGGCCAGCTCGAAGGTGGCGACGATATCGTCGTACCGGAGGTTCAGACGGGCGGTGAGCGCTTCGGCGTCCTCGCGCTGTGCTCGTAGGCGGACTTGCTCGTCATCAAAGAGTTCCGCGCTGATGCGGTCTTCGTAGTGCATGTTGAGGAGCTTTCGTTCTTCCTCTTTGACTGCTTTGAGGACGCCTTGGCAGCAGTCGATCTCCTGCTGGGCGGCGGCGACCCGTTCGCCGAGGTCTTTGCTGATCGCCTTGCGGATTTCCTCACGTTCTGTCTCGCTGAACGGCACGCCGGCGTAGTAGTCCTCGACGGCTGCTTCTACAAGGTCGTCGGGCTGATAGCCCTGCGGGCATTCCCCGCGCTGTTTGCGCGGGCAGACGAAGTACTCATAGATGCCGCCGTTGCCTTTGTTGCGCGAGTAGACCAGCCGGCAGCTACAGGTGCCGCAGCGGATCGTGCCCTTCAGGTAGTGCAGGTGCTTGCGCCTCGCAAGCCAAGGGCATGGGCGTGCACTGGACTTCTCCGTGTCGCCAGGCTTGTACGTAACGTCGAATCCTCCTTTGGACCGCGTGGCCCTATGCCAGCCCGCCCGGTCGCTCAACCGACGTTTCCTACTCGGTGCGGGTGTGGCGACGATGCAACTGGCGCCGCGTGTCGATCCGAGCTTCGCAGACAATACCGCTGGCCGGACAGCCAGCCAGACTGTTCGGCTATGTCGTCGTGCCCCGCTATCCGATACTCTTGCCGCCGTCAGCGCGCCGGATGCAGGGGCACTCTTGACAAACATAGCGCTTCAACTCAAAGCTTTGCCTGGGAGGCGACATGTGGCGGTGGGCGGGGTACGGGAGCTGGTTCGGATCGCGTAAACGTCTTGTGGTTGTCGCGGCGGCGTGCGCGGCGATCTCCTTGACCGTGGTTGCCATCGCGGCGGTCGGCGCAAGCGGTTCGCGGGGAGCGTCTCGTCCCAGGGTCGCCGAGGCGCAGCAGCCGATCAGCCGGGCTGGCTCACAGGCGCGTGTCGAGCTTGCTCGTGCTCGGCGGTTGGCGGAGCGCGCCGGCCAGCGGCATCGGCGATGGCTAGAGAGCCGTGCGGCACGGGCGCAGCGGTCAGCTTCAAGCTTGGCGTTTCACGGCCTCCCAGCGCCTGCTGCGCAGCAGCTATTCGCGCGAGATTACGGGTCTGAGGTAGCCGCTGTGACGGCGAATCCGGCGGTCTCGTTGGCGCGGGCAGGCCACTTCGTGCGCTGGCGGAACGACCACAGCGCCTTCGTCCGCGGGCCACATGGGCTTGAGGTGGTGAGCTCCAGCGTTCCCCTGCTCGTGGGCGCGAAGGAAAAGCGGCCATTGGACTTGGATCTCGTTGCTGGAGGGGGTGTCTTCGCGCCGAAGCGTCCGCTCGTGCCGGTGTCGATCGCGCAGCAGTCCGCCGGTGGCGTCGCGGTCGGAGGTCAAGGGATTCGTCTGACGCTGCTGGGCGCTGATGTCGCTGGTAAGCGCACAAGCGGGACGGACGTCATCTTCTCGGGAGTCGGGCCTGACCTGGATGCTGCGGTGGCGCCGACGCTGCATGGAGCCGAGTTGTTTGCGACGTTGCGGTCGCGTTTGAGCCCGGAAGTGCTTCGCTATCGGGTGGCGTTCCCGGCAGGAGCGCAGCTGCTGTCATCGGCAGCGGGCGGGGCGATGATTTCGCGGGGCGGGGAACCGCTCGCTGTGATTCCCCGCCCGACCGCCGTGGATGCTCAAGGCACCGATGTCCCTGTCGAGATGTCCGTCGTCGGGGATGAACTCGTCTTGACGGTTGCACGCAGGGGGCGTGAAATCGCCTATCCGGTGCTGGTCGACCCCGAAGTCGTCCTCGTCTCGAATCTCGGGGAAGCCGAAGGCTGGGCCTTCGAATCAACGGGCAAAGGCTCGGTGACACACGGTGATGATCACGGTGCGCTCTCCTTGACGATGGCGCTGTCGCCTTGGTTCACAGAAGGGCGGCTTAGCTGGACGCCTACCGACTCGCTCAATATTAACGCCGTCGAATTCGTCGGTATGCATGAAGGGGCGGCGAGTGGCTGGATACCGAGGTGGGATAGGGAAATGGCGGCTGTTGGGACGGAAGTAAGCGCGTGTAACTGGTCCTGGGGAGGAGCCTCAAGTCCCTACGGCGGCGGGTGGAAACCGATGCCGGGCTACATCCGGCTCCCTGGTGGGCAGGAACATGAATGCGACAACTACCCTATTTTCATCGACCTATATACGTTTCAATCTCAAATAGGTCCAAATGAACTAACAAACGAAGAGTTCGAAGAACCGGAACTTGACCTGGCGGGTTCGCTCTCGGTTGGTGCGATCGTCCTGACGGGTCGCGCTGGCGGCGCGGAAGCCCGGGCGCTCGAAGCGGAAGAATTCGGCGAAACCGACAAGGCCACGCCGAACAACGAAAGATGTCTCCTCGGCGACCCGGTCGATTGTGCCTCGGGTAACCAGGTGCAGACGCAGACCGATTTGTCGATTGGCGGTCGTGGACCGGCGCTCGCGCTGACGCGAACGTATAACTCGCGCTCGGCGCGGGAAGAAAGCTCTCACGGGCCGTTCGGCTTTGGCTGGTCCGGTCCCTATAGCGCGCACCTTACGACCCATGGACGCTGTGAATTCATCGAAACCATATGCATTAGCGAAGTAGACGTCTACCTGAGTAACGGCACGTCTGTGCGGTTTGAAGGGAAGTACTACGCCGAGTTGGCGACCGAAGCCACCAGCTACAAGCCATGCAGCGACGCTGTACAAGCCACTTTGGTCTATCATGGGGCCACGAAAAGCTTTCTCTTTACGCTGCCGAACGGAGAAAAGCTCGAATTCGTCGCCGGGCGCGTGGTGAGCGAAGTCGATCGGAACGGCAACACCGTCACCATGAAATACAACTCCGGAGGCCAGCTGGAATCCGTTACCGACTCGGCCGGGCGCAAGCTGACCTTCGCCTACAACTCTGAAGGCGAGGTCGAAAGCGCGACTGACCCTATGGGCCACACCGTCAAATACATCTACGAAGCCGGCAACCTCGCGACCGTCACCGAGCCCGGTGAAAGCGCCCCGCGTTGGCGATTCGCCTACGACGCGTCACATGAGCTCACCGAAATGACCGACGGACGCGGAAACACGGTCAAAACGAGCTATACCCACACCGGACGCGTGAAATCCCAAACCGACGCGCTCGGACACACCCGCACCTGGGAATATCCCGAACTTCCCGAAGAAAAACGCGAAACCGTCATCACCGAACCGAACGGTGCCAAGACTATCGAGAAGTTCAACACCCTGGGCGAGCCAACGAGTATCACGCACGCCGCCGAAACCGGCCTAGCGGCGACGACAACCGATGAATATAACGAAGCGGGCGAGCTGGTCGCCCGGACCGACCCGGCCGGCCAAACCGTCAAATACGGCTATGACGAAATCGGCGACCGCACCAGCGAAGTTGATGCACTGGGTCACGAAACGAAATGGACATACAACGCCGCCCGCGAGGTGACGAGCGTCACCTCCCCGAGCGGTGAGACGACAATGATCGAACGCGACACACACGGCAACGCCACTGCCGTATCGCGCCCCGCGCCGGGCGAAACGACGCAGACCACCAAATACAAATATGACTCCGACGGCGATGTTACGAGCGTCACCAACCCGATGGGCCACGCCTGGACATACGAATACGACGCATACGGCGATAGGGCGTCGGAAACCGACCCGACAGGCGATAAGCGAACCTGGACCTACAACGAAGACTCCCAGGAGACCGCCACCGTCAGCCCGCGGGGGAACGTCGAAGGGGCCAACCCCGCGTGGTACACGACCACGATCGAACGAGACGCCCAAGGCCGACCGCTGAGCGTCACCCAAGCCGAAGAACAAGTCACCGGGCACAAAGGCGAATCCCCGGGACCTCCAGCAAGCACCGAACCGCCGGTGATCTCGGGGACTGCCCAACAGTCGCAAGTCTTGACCGTCGTCACTGGTGGGTGGAACGGCGCGGCGCCCATGAGCTTCGCCTACCAATGGCAGAGCTGCAATACTGCCGGCACCAACTGCACCACCATCGCCGCCGCAAGCGGCTCGACCTACACCCCTGGTGCCGGTCAGGTTGGCAAGACGCTACGGGCGGTAGTCAGCGCGAGCAACTCCGCTGGGTCGGACTCGAGCACCTCGGAAGCAACGGCTGTCGTGGTCGCGGGACCTTCCTCGAGTGCGAGCTACTCCTCGAGCTTCGGAACTCGCGGGACGGGAACTGGGCAGTTCGAGCATCCGGCCGACATCGTTGTGGAAGGTGGCCACGTGTGGGTCCTCGATCAGGGTGCCAGCCGGATTGAGGAGTGCAACGAAAAAGGCGAATCCTGCACGAGCATCGGCTCGGAAGGCTCCGGCAATGGGCAGCTCCTGCATCCGACTGCCATGGCCGTAGACTCCAAAGGCGACCTGTGGGTTCTCGACACCGGCAACGGTAGGATCGAGGAGTTCAGCGAAACCGGTGCCTTCGTCAAAACGGTCATTCCCACCGGCAGCTGTGAAATCGGCCTCGGCGAAGGAATCGCCATCAGCCCGAAAAAGGACGTGTGGATCTCTGCGACCGGCGCAGGGCACATCGTCGAGCTCAACAGCAAAGGCAAATGCGTCACGAGCTTCGGCAAACAAGGCTCGGAACCCGGAGATCTAGGAGCACCCGAGGGTCTGGCGATCGACTCCGCCGGCGATGTCTGGGTGGCCGACTACTCCAACGACCGTGTCGAGGAGTTCAGCGAAACCGGGGGCCTTATCAGGGAGTTCGGCGAAAGCGGGGGTGGCGGCGGTCAGTTCAGGCTGCCCTACGGCGTCGCCATCGATACCGCGGGCGACGTTTGGGTCGCGGACGAACTCGGCGACCGCGTGCAGGAGTTCAACGCGCAAGGCGAATACCTCACGCAGTTCGGCTCGAACGGGACTGGCCCGGGCGAGTTCAACTTCGAATACCCGATCGGACTCGCCACCGACGCGGCGATCTGGGTTACCGACCCCAGTAACGCACGAGTCGAGAAATGGTCCCCGGTGGCGCCCGCAAACACCCAGCCCCCAAGCATCGTCGGGACCCCGGTAGTCGGGCAAACCCTCAGCGCGGACAACGGAGTATGGACTGGGACTCCATCGCTGAGCTACAGCTATCAGTGGCAGAGCTGCAAAAGCGGCAAATGCAAAAATATCAAAGGGGCAACAACCAGCACCTATACGCTGCTCGCCACCGAAGCCGGACAATCCGTGCAGGTCATCGTGACCGCAACGAACGCCGCTAGCGCTATACCCGTCACGTCTGCGGCCTCGGCAGCGATCAGCTCTCCGACGGCCCCGTACAACAAAACGCCACCGAGCATCGTTGGCCAGCCGATGTACGGCGACACCCTGACTGCGAGCACAGGCGCCTGGACGGGCACCACTCCGCTCAGGTACACATACCAGTGGCAGCTCTGCTCGGGCAGCAGCTGCAAAAACATACCGCAAGCCACAAACGCCGAGTACATTCCAGGCGACGCGGAAATAGAAGGCACCCCAGAAATCGGCAACACCCTACGCGTCCTCGTCACAGCGACCAACTCAGCCGGCCACGAAACCAGCCAATCCCCACCCACCGCCGCCGTCACCGCCCGACAGCGGAGAACCACCCTTGTCTACGACGCCGACGGCGACCTCCAATCCGTTACCGACCCCGACGGTCACAAGATGACCTACTCTTATAACGCCGATGACGAGCCTACGAAGGTCGAAGAGCCCAATGGCACCACGACCGAAACCGAATACAACGCCGCCGGTCAGGTGAGCGCACAAATCGACGGCAACAAACACACCACCACGTATAGCTACGACCTTCTCGGAAACCTGACCGAAGAAACCAATCCCCTCGGCAAGAAAACCATACGCGAATACAACAAAGCCGGAGCGGTAACCTTGGTGACAACCCCCGGTAACCACACCACCGCGTACGGCTATAACGCGGACAACGAGCTGACCACGATTGGCTACGAAGGTAGGGGCCCGAACGCCGAATACGAATACAACGCCGACGGCGATCGCACCAAGATGACCGACAGCACCGGCGAAACCTTCTACACCTACGACCAGCTTGAACGGCTTACCCGAACCCGCGAAGAACCAGGCGCAAGCACCGTCAGCTACGAATACAACCTCGACAACCAGCCGACCGCGATCAGCTACCCAAACGGCAAATCCGTAACCCGAGCCTACGATAACGACGGGCGCTTGCACAGTGTCGAAGACTGGCTCGGCCACATAAACACCTTTTCGTACGATCCAGACTCGGACCTGACAGCGACGACATTCCCCAGCGGCAGCGGCGACGTTGACGAATACACCTACGACGGTTTCGACGAAATCACTGCGATCGCCATGAAGAAGAGCTCTGAAACGCTCGCAAGTCTTGCCTACACCCGCGATAGCAACGGACAGCTCACCAGCACGGTCAGCAAAGGACTACCGGGCTCAGAAGCGATCAGCTATAGCTATGACGCAAATGATCGCCTGAGCCATGCCGAAGGCACTTCCTACAGCTACGATGCCGCCGGCAACCCAACCGCCATCGGCAGTAGTACGAACGTCTACAACCAGGCCGATCAGCTGGAAGCGTCGAGTACCGCGAGCTACACCTACAACGAAATGGCACAGCGAACCGAAGCAACTCCGACCAGCGGGCCACCCACGACCTACGGCTACGGCCCGGCAGGTGACCTCACCTCCGTCACGCGCCCCAAAGAAGGCGCAACACCAGCCATCGAAGACGACTACACCTACAACGGCGATGGGCTACGCACGGCGGAAACGATCAGCGGCACTACAAACTCTCTGACTTGGGACGTAGCCGAAGAACTCCCATTGCTTCTCAGCAACGGCACGGACAGTTTCATCTATGGCCCAAGCGGCGCCCCGGTCGAGCAAATCAACAACAGCACCGGAACCACCACCTACCTACACCACGACCAACAAGGCTCAACGCGACTGCTGACCGGGTCCACCGGGAAAGTCGAAGGCAAATGCAGCTACAGCGCCTACGGCACCCCCACATGCGAAGGCACCGCTACGACCCCACTCGGATACGACAGCCAATACACTTCCTCCGACACTGGCCTGCAATACCTGCGGAATCGAGTCTACGACCCCGCCACAGCGCAGTTCCTGACTGTCGATCCGCTGGAGGCGATATCGGGCGCGCCCTACAACTACGCTGACGACAACCCGATCAACCGCGAGGATGCGGTCGGGCTGCTGTGGACGCCAGTGGCCGGCGGGGCCGGCGGTGCTGATGCTGTGTGCGGCGCCACGATCGAGATCCCCGGCGTTGACATCGGCACCTGCGGAGCGGCAGGAATCAGCACGGGCATCGCAGCGGCTGGTGCAGCCATAGGTGTTGTTACAGCGGTCGCTGGCGAAGAAGGCGGCGACGAAGGCGAAGCGGAACTCAAGAAGAAAGAAGCCGAAAGAGAGAACTGCGGCAACCCTGCAAAGTCGCCCGGATCGAAATTTGAATGGAGGGGCAAAGGGCCGGTGGGCAGCAGCGAAGGCTCATGGTTTGACCCTGACAATGACGAAAGTTTGTACCCACACTTGGGTGAAAACTCACACGGTCCTCACTACGACTACGAAGGCCCGAGCGGGAATTATCGCATCTACCCCGAAGGTCGGATAGAAGCCAAGCCATGACTAGTGCGGTGATACCCACAGAGATAGACCAGACGGTCGCGCTGGAGTGGCTGCAGTACTCGCTTGGGCAGGGAGAGATCGTCTCACCTGCGGCGCTCGAGACCATCAAGGAACGCGAGGGCCATGCCTACACGCTCGCATCGGAGACAGTTGATCCTGCTCGGCTCACGAAACCCAGTGACGGATGGGTCATCGAGTCGGGGACAGGATCGTCGAGGGACGCGGCTCTCGCGCGAGTAATCGAGACACTGGCCGAGCGTGGCGCAGCGTGCGTGGTGGTCGAGGACTGTCTGAGGCTGAGGAGAGACCCGAAACCGAGTTTGGACGGGCTGCTGCTGACGGCCTTCGTTGGTGAACGGGTGATTCACTGGGCCGAGCTTGAGGGCGGGACGGATGCCGCGATTCTTACACTGCATCGCGGCTCGGGCAAGTATCCGCTGAATGCTTTTGTCACGTCGGCGTCGGCTGAGGAGCTTGGGCTTGTGGATGGCGCCGACCTCGATTCTGGCATTGCCGGCCCGGTCGTCGGGTCGCTGATGGCGGTGATCGTTGCTGCCTATGACGCCGAGACGTTCATCATCTGGGAGCCCAGCTTCTAAGCCCCCCAGCCAGGGCGGCTTCTATGCGGCCCAGCGTTTGGCCTCGTGGCTGAGGAGGATGCTCTCGATGACGGCCTTGACGACGTGTTTCTCGTCGTCTGAGAGGCGGGTGGTGGCCTCGAATTGCAGCCGCAGGTCCTCGTCGGGGCCTCGCTCGTTCTCATCGAAAACGAGCGTATCCGCGCTGACGGACAGAGCGACTGCGAGCTTGCGCAGCACGTCGAGGGTGGGCGAGGAGTCGCCGGCCTCATAGCGGCGGATCTGCGAGACGTGGACGCCGACGTGCTCGGCGAGCGAGCGCTGGGTCATTTTGCGCTCGTTGCGCAGGGCGGCTAGGCGTTTGGGGAAGTCCATCGCGAGCAGGTCCAGTCCTGGTCGCGTGAGGCTATGGCCGCCTTCTGGGAGCATTCGTCGGGACACGCGGATATGCTATCTCAAAAGACGCGACATTTCGACTTGACAAGGTGCGGCTGAGGAAGGCATGGCGAGGATTCCAGAGGAGGTCATCGAGCGGTTGAAGGAGGAGGTCTCGCTTCAGCGGCTGGTGGAGCTGGCGGGCGTGGAGCTGCGTCGGCAGGGCAAAGACCTGGTGGGGTTGTGTCCGTTTCATGAGGAGCGCACGGGGTCGCTGGTGATCTCGCCGGAGAAGAACTTGTGGCATTGCATGGGGGCGTGTCAGGCGGGCGGGTCGGTGATCGATTGGGTGATGCGAGCGGAGGGCGTGTCGTTTCGTCACGCTGTTGAGCTGCTGCGTGATGGGGTCGCGCCGTCGGCGCTGGGCGGGCGGCGGGCGGTGCGCTCGACTGTCTCGAAGCTGCCTTCGCCGCTTGCGGTGGGTGCTGATGCGGGTGAGCTGTTGGAGCGGGTGGCGGGCTTTTACGCGCAGACGCTGAGGGAGAGCCCGGAGGCGCAGGGTTATCTGCAGCGGCGTGGGCTGGCTGATGGGGCGCTGTTGGAGCGGTTCCGGCTGGGTTACGCGAACCGGACGCTTGGCTATCGACTGCCGGCGAAAAACCGGCGGGCGGGCGCGGAGCTGCGCGGCAAGCTGCAGGCGCTGGGGGTGCTGCGTGGCTCCGGGCACGAGCATCTTTCGGGGTCGCTCGTCGTCCCGGTGTGTGATCGGGCTGGGCGTGTGGTGCAGCTTTATGGCCGCAAGATTCGTGATGACTTGCGGGCGGGCACGCCGCTTCATCTGTATTTGCCGGGGCCTCGGCGTGGCGTGTTCAACGCGGAGGGCCTGGGGGCGGCTGGCGGGGAGCTGGTGGTGTGTGAGTCGTTGATCGACGCGCTGACGTTTTGGGCGAACGGTGTGCGGCATGTCACGGCCGCTTACGGTGCGGAGGGCCTGACCGATGAGCAGCTCGCCGCGTTGAAAGACGCTGGCGTCGCGCGGGTGCTGATCGCGTTCGATCGTGACGAGGCTGGCGATCGAGGCGCCGCGAAGCTCGCCGAGCGATTGGGTGGCGAGGGTGTGGAGTGCTTCCGGGTGCTGTTCCCTTCCGGGCAGGACGCTAACTCGTTCGCGTGTGGTGTCGATGACCCAGCAGCCGCGCTCGCGGAGCTGTTGCGCTCGGCGGTGTGGCTGGGCGCTGGCGCGGCCCCAGCGCGTCGGGCGGTGGTGCTGGTCGAGCGCGAGGCGGTTGGTGATCCCCCGGCGCCTGTGGTTGTCGAGGAGCTGCCGGGCGGCGAGGGGGAAGATGAGACAGAGCCCGTGGGTGATCCCCCGGCGCCCGCGCCCGTCGAGGAGCTGCCGGGCGGTGAGGAGGACGAGACGGAGCGTGGTGGTGATCCTTTCCTAGCCGCTCCAGCCGCTTCGGCCGCTGTGTTTGCGCCGGCGCCGGCGGCGAGCTCGGCGCCGGTGGTTGAGTTCGCCGGCGATGAGCTGCGGGTGCTGCTCGAGGAGCGCCGGTGGCGGGTGCGTGGGCTGGCGAAGGTCACGAGCTTCGAGGTTCTGCGGGTGAACGTGCTCGTCGCCAGGGAGCGTCCGCGTCGTGGTGAGGTCTTTCACGTCGATTCTCTTGACTTGTATTCGGCGCGGGCGCGGGGTGTGTTCGCTCGCGCGGCCGGCGAGGAGCTGGCGGTGGCTGAGGAGCTGATCGCGCGTGACCTTGGGCGTGTGCTGTTGGCGTGCGAGGAACACGTCGAGCGGGCCGTGCGCGGCGCGCAGGCCCCGGCCGAGCCGGTGGTGGAGCTGAGCGAGCCCGAGCGCAGGGAGGCGCTGGGGTTGCTTGAGGACCCCGGCCTGGTGGCGCGGATCGTGGCTGACTTTGAGCGGGTCGGGATGGTCGGCGAGCAGAACAACTGCCTGATCGGCTACCTCGCGGCCGTCTCACGCAAGCTGGACCGGCCATTGGCGCTGATCGTTCAGAGCACGTCGGCGGCGGGGAAGTCCGCGCTACAGGAGGCGGTCCTGGCGATGGTGCCCGAGGAGGAGCGCGTGTCGTTCAGCGCGATGACCGGCCAGTCCCTGTTCTACATGGGTGAGACGGATTTGCAGCACAAGGTGTTGGCGGTCGCTGAGGAGGAGGGCGCCGAACGCGCCTCCTACGCGCTCAAGCTGTTGCAGTCAGAGGGTGAGCTGCGGATCGCCTCGACCGGCAAGGACGGACAGACCGGGCGCCTCGTGACTCACACCTACACGGTGCGCGGCCCGGTCGCGATCTTCTTGACAACGACCACGATCGACGTTGACGAGGAGCTGCTGAACCGCTGCGTCGTCTTGAGCGTGGATGAGGAGCGCGAGCAAACCAGGGCGATCCACGAGCGCCAGCGCGAGCGCGAGACGCTGGAGGGCCTCTTGGCTGAGCAGGAGCGCTCGCGGGTGTTGAAGGTTCACCAGGACGCGCAGCGTCTGTTGGAGCCGTTGGCGGTGGTGAACCCCTACGCCCGCCATCTCACGTTCTCTGATGCTCAAACCCGCACGCGCCGCGATCACTTGAAGTACCTGACGCTGATTCGCACGATCGCGCTCTTGCATCAGCATCAGCGGCCGAGGCGCACCGCGAGCGTGCACGGCGAGCAGCTCGTCTACATCGAGGCGACCCGCGAGGACATTGTGCTGGCGAACCGCCTCGCGCACGGGGTCCTGGGGCGCTCCCTGGATGAGCTGCCGCCAGGCACCCGCCGGCTGCTCGGGCTGATCGAGCGTCACGTCGCCACGCTGGCCGAGGAGCGCGGCGTGGCACGAGAGCGGGTCCGGTTCTCTCGCCGGGAGCTGCGCGAGCAGCTCGGCTGGGGCGATACGCAGTTGAAGGTCCATCTCGCCAGGCTCGCCTCGCTTGAGCTTGTGTGGTGTCATCGCGGCCCGCACGGCGCCTACCTCTACGAGCTGGCATGGAACGGCGAGAGCACCGAGGACGGGGCGCCGCGCCTGGCTGGGCTGATCGACCCCGAGCAGCTCGACGCGCACGCCTACGAACAAGATCGGTCGGGGTCCGTGGAGGAACGGTCGGGGCCTGGTCGGCCCCCGGTCGGGGGGCAGTCGGTGCCCGGTCGGGCGCTCGCCGTGGTGGGTGGCTGAGCGGTGCCGCGTCGTGGTGAACGCAACCCGCCGAAAGTGATCGCGGGCGACCCCGAGGACACCCAGGGCTTCCCGTTGTTGGTGGCCGAATACTGCGAGTCCCTCGCGGTGCGTGGCTACGCGCCGGGGACGATCCACGGCCATCGCGGCTCGCTGGCGTGGCTCGCGGGCTGGCTCTCAGAGCGCGGCGTGAGCCGCCCGAGTGAAGTGACGAAGCCGATGATCGACGCCTACCAGCGCGCGCTCTACTACCGCCGCAAGGCGGACGGTCAGCCGCTGTCGTTCAGGGCGCAGCACGGGCGCCTGGTGCCGGTGCGGATCTTCTTCCGCTGGCTGATGCGCTCCAACCGCATCCTCTACAACCCCGCCAGTGAGATCGAGCTGCCAAAGACAGAGCAGCGGCTACCCCGCGCGGTGATGAGCGCCGAGGAGGCCGAGCAGGTACTCGCCTGCCCGGACCTGTCCCGGCCGATCGGTGTGCGTGACCGCACGATGCTTGAGGTGCTCTACGCGACCGGCATCCGCCGCGCGGAGCTGGTCAACCTCACGGTGTTCGGGCTGGACATCGAGCGCGGCACACTGATGGTCCGCCAGGGCAAGGGCAAGAAGGACCGCATGATCCCGCTCGGGCAGCGAGCCGGCGCGTGGTGTCAGCGCTACCTCGCCGACGTGCGCCCGAAGTTCGCGGTCGAGCCCGACGACGGCACGCTGTTCTTGACGTGGGACGGCGCGCGTTTCAGCGTGCAGACGATGACCGACCACGTGCGCGGCTACGTCAAGCGCTCCGGGGTCGGCAAGCCCGGGAGCTGCCACCTGTTCCGTCACACGATGGCGACGCTGATGCTCGAAGGCGGCGCGGACATCCGCTTCATCCAGCAGATGCTCGGGCACACCGACATCTCCTCCACCCAGGTCTACACCCAAGTCTCCCTCAAAGCCCTACAAGCGGTCCACGCCGCCACGCACCCCGGCGCATCAAACCAGCCACACAGCACCCGCCACGCGGCTGCGCCCCGCCAGCGACCTCGCGCCCGGCGCGGCAGCCGGCGGGCAGACACCGCCGAGGCCCTGCAGAGCGCGCTCGACGCCGAAGCCCAAGACGAGCAGCAGGACCTCCACGGCCAAGACGGCAAGAGCGCCGCCTGAGCCCAGCAGAAGGCCCTCACCCCCTCGCCGCCGCCGTTCAAGCGCCCGCAGCACCACAGCCAGCGGACGTTTACCGGTGTTCGATTCCGCTCGTCGGCCCTCGGCTCAGGACACAGCAATTGCTGTGCCACTGCTGGCCCGTGCATCTACGGATGAAAAGTCAAGGGCTTGCGCGAGTTTTTCTTCGAGGTTGCTGAAGCGCTGATCCACGCTCGAGGGTGCGCTCGGACGGCACAGCGATTGCACAGCGCCTGGAGGGCCGTGCATATGGTCTGTACTGGCTTTTTGTGGTGCCGGCGGGCGCGTCCGGGCGCGGGGGCAAGCCTCGGCGGCGGGGTCGCGCTGGGTGCTTCGGAGTGGAATGATCTGCGGTGGTGCGGGTGACTGACGTAGCGAAGCGCAGGCGTCAGGGGCTTGTGGCCTGCCGCGCGGCTTTGCCCTTCGAGGGCCTTTGAGATGCGCGCCCCGGTGTCGCACCCGCACCACCCTTCGGGGCCGTTGTGCGCCAGTCATCTACGAGGCGCCGGTAGGCGAGCTCGGCCTGGGCTTGCAGCTCGCGCTCGGCTGCGCGCTGGCTGCTGGTCGGGCTGACGGGCGGCCCGCCGTGACGACGCGCCAACGGGGGAGCGCCCGCCAAGAGTTCCAGCCGCCGTGTCTTCTGCCGCGTCAGCGACGGGCGCGCGAACGCGTAGTCCTGATCCTTCGTGAGTAGATGCCAGCAGAGCACGACGAGCTTGCGCGCGACAGCGACCGCCGCGATCTGCGCGCCGCGACGCGCGCGGACGCGCTCCCCGAATGCCTTCAGCGGGCCAGGGCTTCGGATCGAGATCCACGCGGCCTCGACCAGCATCGAGCGGGCCTGCGGATCACCGCGCTTTGAAATGTGCCCATAGCGCGCCGGCTCTGACCCGGACTGACGAACCTTCGGGTCCAGGCCGAGATAGGCAACCAGCTGGCCGGCGGTGGGGAAGCGCGTGATGTCCCCGACCGCCGCGATCACCGCTGCGGCGGTGCCGACGTTGACACCGGGGATCGTCAAAAGCCGCGCGAACCCGGGGAACGCCAGGGCCTGGCGGGCGATCCCCCGGTCCAGGGCGGTGATCTCGCCGCCGAGGAAGTCGATGTGGCGCAGACAGCTTGCGACGGTCTCTGCCTCCTCCTCGGGTAGCTGCTGCTCTGTGAGCCACACCCGGCCCTGCCTGCCGAAAAGGTCGCTCACGGGCGGGCGGCCGAGCAGGCACCGGGCGAGCACCGCGTGCACCTCGTTCTTCACGCGTGTGCGGGCCCTCACCAGTCCCGCCCGCCGAGCGACCCGCCGGCGCAACGAGCTCGTTGCCTCATCGGGCACCCACACCGCTTTGAGCATCCCCGCCGACAGCAGCTTGGCGAGCATCGCTGCGTCGAAGCGGTCGGACTTCACGCGGGCGTGAGAGATCGCGCGCGTCTCGGCCGCATTGCACACCACGACCTGCCCGACGTCGCTCTCTTCGAGGAGCCGGGCGATCATCATCGCGCCGCAGCTGGCCTCCAACACCACCTGGTCACTGCCATTCAGGCCGGCCGCGAACTCCCGGATCGCCGCCGGCGTGCTCGCGATCCGACCGACCCGCGAGACCCGTCCGCCCTCGGCGACCGCGACCTCGCAGAAATCGAGATGAACATCCAAACCAAAGAACCGCACGAGAAACCGCCTCCCTTCACGAACTCGACATATGAAATGGAAGGCACCGCGGGCAGCGACAACTACGGATACGGGCTCTCAGCCCACCCGGGTGAGTCGCAGGGGCGGCCATCTAGTCATTGACGGGCTCACAGCCCAAATGCACGGCGGCCTGCCCACAAGCGTCCTTCCCACGAGCCCCTGTCCCGGTCAAACGACCCTACGATCGCCACCGGACAGCAAGCCCACCCGATATTTCATACCCGTAGTCTGTGCAGCCTTCCAGGGGGCCAGCAGGCGTCAGCGGAGAAAGCCAGCGGCGGCGCTGAGGATGGGCCGCGCACCGGCTGGTGCAACTGTGTGCGGCGTCGCCGAGCGCAGCGAAAGCGACGCCGCAGGAGCGCCTACAGAGCCGGCCGGCAGGCCGGCTAGGACGGATGCTCGGCGGTGGTGCTGGCGGGCGCAGAGAGGCCGGGGACGGCCAGGATGGCGGCGGCGGTGCGGGGCTCTGGCGGGCGCTCGGCGGGCCGGCTGGCAAGAGCGCTCACAGCAGGGTCGCAAGCAGCGCGGCCAAGTGCTCGACGAGCACCCCGACGATCGCGCCCGCGACCAGCTCGGGGAGACGGTCAACGAGCACGGCGAGACGCCAGCGAGCGCGCGGGCGCTGCACGATGACCGTCGCGTTGACCTCCGCGTCGGAGATGGTCAGCTGCACCCGCACGACGAGCTGGTCGTCGGTCGAGGGAGCGGGTGGCGGTGGTGGCGTGCGGCGCATGAGCAGGCGGTCCCCGCAAGCCTTTTGCGGGGTCCTACCTACACGTCGTTGCGAGCAGCCTCTTTCCCCCGGACGAATTTCTCGTGGACGCGAAACCCGCCCGCTCGTCCTGAGCAGCGGCGAGGGATCAAGCGCGTGCAGGAGCGCCGCGTCTGAGGGCGGCGCGGCGCTCCGGGTTGCCTAGTCGGTGTCGCTCCAGCGTGTGGTGTTGCGCCGGCCGGCGCGGCGGGCTATGCGGCGGCGGCGCTCCTTCTCCCCGAGCTGGGCGTCACCGGGCTCGGTTTGCTCGTCTGTGTCCGGGTGGGCCTCGTCGGGCTCGGGCCACTCGCGCAGGCAATGGGTCGCTGAGCCGAGCACCCACGCCGCGCGGCGCAGCCGCTCGGCCAGCTCGAACCAGGCGTCTGAGTGCGCGTCCTCGTCGCCGAGCAGGATGGACGCCTCGGTGATCCGTTCGCCCAGACTGGTGCGCAGCCGCTCGATCTCCTGTTGCGCGAGTGTGTGGGCATCACGCCAGGCGCGGTGCTGCGGGGACTCGGGCAGCTCGACACCCTGCGCTGAGCGCAGCCGGCGCCGGCCCTTGGCGGTGAGCGCCCACAGCTCCACGCTATGCGCTCGCGCTGGCTGCAAGACACCGGCCTGCACCAGCGCGGAGAGCACCCGCCGCACGTGCGGGGAGTGTTTCGGCAGGCCCAGGTGTTCCTTGACCTGCCAGATCGGCACGCCGGGAGAGTCATGCGTGCGGTGGCGCTGCGCGCGCTCGATAGCGGCCAGCACGAACTCGTCGGGGATCGACTTCTTGCTCATCGTGGGTTCCTCCTTCGCTCGGAGGCCCCGGGAGACAGCGATGGCGGACAGCCGCTGCTGGATAGGCTGCGTCTGCGCCGGGAGCTGATACCTCACGGATCGGGTCGGGGCCGGGCTCGCCCCGGCCCCTCCCACACCACCGGACATGCGGGTCCGCATCCGGCGGTTCGCTAGCCCTCCCGGAAACGGTGGTAGGGGTCGGTGAATCCCTTCAGGCCCTGCTCGGCCCAGTAGGTGTCTGGTAGGGCGCGTCTGAGGAAGGTGCGTGCTGCGCGCCAGGAGCCCTTGTTGGTCATGGCCCACTCCCGGGCCTCCCTGTCGGGCATTCCGAGCGCTTGCAGGCGGCTCCATCGTGTTCTGATGCGCTGCCATTCCTTCCAGCGTGCCTGTCGCATCCTGCCTCTGAGCCAACCGTCGAGCTCGATGAACGGTGTGGGTGTGTCGGCGAACGCGAAGTAAGCCGTCCACCCAACCGTGAAGCGGTTGATCTCGATGATCCTCCGCTTCATCGAGACACCCCAAGTGCGGGAGGTCAGCCGGCGTATCTGATCCTTGGCCCGCTTGCGGGCCTTCGGGTCCAAACGCACCTTGACTTCGCCGCGACGGCGGTAGAAGCAGAACCCCAACAGGGGCTGCCTGACCGACCAGTCAACCGTGGACTTCCCTTGGTTGACCTTCAACTTGAGGCGATTCTCTACGTAACCGCTGATGCTCTGAAGGACGCGCTGTGCCGCGCGCTCGCTCCCGACATAAATCCTGCTGTCGTCGGCGTAGCGCACGAAACGGTGTCCGCGCTGCTCAAGCTCCCAGTCGAGGTCGTCGAGCATGACGTTCGAGAGCAACGGCGAGAGCGGAGAACCCTGTGGGGTCCCCTCCCCTGCCGCGTGCACCACCCCGCCATCCATGACGCCCGCGTCCAGGTAAGCCCGGGTCAGCCGGAGCACCTGCTTGTCCTTCACTCGTCTTGCGACCCGTGCCATCAAAGCGTCGTCGTTGACCCGATCAAAGAACGAGTCCAAATCCACCTCGACGCACCACCCCGCGTCACCTTCTGCGATGAACTGGCGTGCCCGCTCGACCGCTTGATGAGCCGAGCGCCCCGGCCGAAAACCGAAGCTATGGGGATGGAAATACGGATCGAAGACAAGCGTGAGCACCTGCGATAGGGCCTGGCAGATCAGTCGATCCACCACCGTCGGCACTCCCAACATCCGAAGTCCGCCCGAGGGCTTGGGGATCATCACCCTCCTGACCGGCGACGGTCGGTAAGTGCCCGCGTCAAGCATCGAGCGGACCCGCGGCCAATGGTCTTTCAACCACGGCCGCAGCTCCTTGGTGCTCATCCCGTCGATGCCAGCGGCACCGGCGTTACGCTCGACCCGTCTGAGCGCCTCGGCGAGGTTCTCCCGGGCCAGGAACTGCTCCCAGAGACCCGCCGCTGCGGGGTGAGGTGCGGTGTCACACGGCGCCGAATGGTCGCTGCGCTCTGGACCGGACTCCTCGGGCTTCACCCTCAAAGCACCCCGTCCAGGCCCCCAAAGGGGTTGGCTGCGGTCGAAGCGACCATCACGAGCACGCACGTCCTGCGCCTCGACTTTGCGTTCGGCCCTTCCCGGCGATGAACGATCCCGCCGGTACTATGGCCTCTGCTGACTTCTCCACGGCGAGCACCAGCCTCACGGCCAGCACCGTCCCCCACCCGGCGATCACATACACGTGACCAGGCATCACGGGACACCCATGGAGATCTCCCCAGGTAAGACCAGCAACCTTCACCACGCACCCGCCGCATCTACGTCTCGGCCCCTTGATGGCATAGGGCTTCGCCATCTACAGCTGGCTCGCCCGGACCGCGCCGCCTCAAATGCGATTCGTGTACCTCGGGTCGCAGATTCGTCCTCCAGCTTCCTTCCCACCCCGCCTCACGACGACGCAGTTGCCTTCGACTTGTGGTTGGTGCCATCAACCCCCACAGGGGACTCACACCCCCGAGCTGCTGATCATGCTGAGCGCACTGCCACGCCCCCGGCTGGTCACACAGCGCGGGGGCACTTGTTTGGACTTATCGCCCTAAATATCTATCACATCTTGGGGTACTCCAAAAAGGCTCAGTCGTCGGCGAGTCTCTCAGCGCGCCTGACGAGCGTCGAGGTCTGCACGCCCAGGCCGGCGGCCAAGCGCACGACGCTGGCGAAGCTCGGGTGACGCCGACCGTTCTCCACGTCGCTGACCCAGCTCTGACGGAACCCGGTCGCCTTGGACAAGGCCACCTGGCTGATCTTCTTCTCCTCGCGAATCGCCTTCACGGCGACGCCGAGCGCTGGCTGGTCGGGGGCGGTCACGGCGCACATGATCCTCGACGCGGCGGCGCTCTCGCTCTTTAGTCCAGCGCTCGCCTCGCGCGCCGGGCGGCGCTTTATCGTTCGCGGCGTGCTCGCACAGCAGGAACACGCCCGCCATCCGGCATCTTCTCCTAGCCGCCGAAGCCGCCCGGCGCCGAGCTGCCGCTGGGGCTCAGGATCGCGCCGGGGCCTTCGGCCTGCTCGCTGGCACCTGCGCCGGGGGTCGGAGTGCCGGAAGTCCCTGCAAGCGCCCGGATCAGATCGCGTCGAGGGGCGGGGTCGCGGCGGACCTTTGTTTGACGGCCAATACACGAGCGTTGATACCGGGCTGATCTACCTACGCAACCGAACCTACGATCCGAGCACCGCACAGTTCCTCACGATCGACCCGCTAGACGAGGGCAGTAGCACGCTCGCTCACGCGACCGGCGAGCAATACGTCGCTGCTGCGCTGAGATCGGCGGGCGGGAGTGGGCCGTATGTCTATGCCAACGACAATCCGTTGAAGAATTACGATCCTACGGGACTATTTACTGTCGGCATTTGTGTTCACGGCGAAGTGAACTTCATCCTTCATATTGGTGCCAGCGGCTGTGTACAGGGCAGCAGCTCCGGTGAAGTGGGCGGCACTGTGGCTGGATCGGTGGGCCTTGCCGCGGGGGCCGGCGTGGGGGCTACGGTGGGACCGCAGGTCTCGAATGCCGAACATATCTCGGAACTCTCAGGTCCCTTCGCTAATACGGGTGGTCAGCTCGGTGTTGGTCCAGATGTTTCACTCGAAGCGTTTGGGGCTCCTGGTCAGTGCGGCCCGATAGTCGGCGGCGGGGTCTCTGCGGGTGCGGGGCTGGGTGTGTCCCGCTGGATCGGCGGTAGCTATACCGGGGCCTGGAGTGTGAGCTTCTAACTGCGTGGTGCGGTTCAGCAAGCGCAGAATCGACCGATACTTACTCGATGTCCAAGCTAAGGCCGAGCGAACAACGAACGCTCCATGCACCAACGGCCACTGATGCCGTCCGGCGCTCCCTTCGTGCGCACTTGTGTCCGCTGTTGGCCGATGCCCCACAAGCATGGTTCGGTGGCAGGCTGACGCCTGGGGTTCGAGGACTCATGTTCGGCAACCACCTGATGCTCGTCCCTGTGCCTCCTAACCGCAGGCTCTGGAGCAACCGGAAGGCTCCCACCGCGAGAGGCAGACTCGTTTCCCGACCCGACGGTGGCACTGATGTGCGTCTATCCGTCTATACGCCGGGATTCCCCTACCGGACCGTGAAGGACCCGGCCGCGACCGCCTTCCTTGACGACTGGCTGAATACGGTCGTGCGAGAGCTTGACGCGGAGTGATCCCCCGGCCTGTTAGGCCATTGCGTTGGACGCTTGGGCGTCTGGACGTGGGCCTGCTGGCAGCCGTTTTATGCGGCCCAGCGTTTGGCCTCGTGGCTGAGGAGGATGCTCTCGATGACGGCCTTGACGACGTGCTTCTCGTCGTCTGAGAGGCGGGCGGTGGCCTCGAACTGCAGCCGCAGGTCCTCGTCGGGGCCTCTCTCGTTCTCATCGAAAACGAGCGTATCCGCGCTGACGGACAGAGCGACTGCGAGCTTACGCAGCACGTCGAGGGTGGGCGAGGAGTCGCCGGCCTCATAGCGGCGGATCTGCGAGACGTGGACGCCGACGTGCTCGGCGAGCGAGCGCTGGGTCATTTTGCGCTCGTTGCGCAGGGCGGCTAGGCGTTTGGGGAAGTCCATCGCGAGCAGGTCCAGTCCTGGTCGCGTGAGGCTATGGCCGCCTTCTGGGAGCATTCGTCGGGACACGCGGATATGCTATCTCAAAAGACGCGACATTTCGACTTGACAAGGTGCGGCTGAGGAAGGCATGGCGAGGATTCCAGAGGAGGTCATCGAGCGGTTGAAGGAGGAGGTCTCGCTTCAGCGGCTGGTGGAGCTGGCGGGCGTGGAGCTGCGCCGGCAGGGCAAAGACCTGGTGGGGTTGTGTCCGTTTCACGAGGAGCGCACGGGCTCGCTGGTGATCTCGCCGGAGAAGAACTTGTGGCATTGCATGGGTGCGTGTCAGGCGGGCGGGTCGGTGATCGATTGGGTGATGCGCGCGGAGAGCGTGTCGTTTCGTCACGCGGTCGAGTTGCTGCGTGATGGTGTGGCGCCGACGCCGCTTGCGCGCCAGCGCGCGGCGGTGCGCTCGACTGTCTCGAAGCTGCCTTCGCCGCTTGCGGTGGGTGCTGATGCGGGTGAGCTGTTGGAGCGGGTGGCGGGCTTTTACGCGCAGACACTTCGGGAGAGCCCGGAGGCGCAGGGTTATCTGCAGCGGCGTGGGCTGGCTGATGGGGCGCTGTTGGAGCGGTTCCGGCTGGGGTTTGCGAACCGCACGCTTGGCTATCGACTGCCGGCGAAAAACCGGCGGGCGGGCGCGGAGCTGCGCGGCAAGCTGCAGGCGCTGGGGGTGCTGCGTGGCTCCGGGCACGAGCATCTTTCGGGGTCGCTCGTCGTCCCGGTGTGTGATCGGGCTGGGCGTGTGGTGCAGCTTTATGGCCGCAAGATTCGTGATGACTTGCGGGCGGGCACGCCGCTTCATCTGTATTTGCCGGGGCCTCGGCGTGGCGTGTTCAACGCGGAGGGCCTGGGGGCGGCTGGCGGGGAGCTGGTGGTGTGTGAGTCGTTGATCGACGCGCTGACGTTTTGGGCGAACGGTGTGCGGCATGTCACGGCCGCTTACGGTGCGGAGGGCCTGACCGATGAGCAGCTCGCCGCGTTGAAAGACGCTGGCGTCGCGCGGGTGCTGATCGCGTTCGATCGTGACGAGGCTGGCGATCGAGGCGCCGCGAAGCTCGCCGAGCGATTGGGTGGCGAGGGTGTGGAGTGCTTCCGGGTGCTGTTCCCTTCCGGGCAGGACGCTAACTCGTTCGCGTGTGGTGTCGATGACCCAGCAGCCGCGCTCGCGGAGCTGTTGCGCTCGGCGGTGTGGCTGGGCGCTGGCGCGGCCCCAGCGCGTCGGGCGGTGGTGCTGGTCGAGCGCGAGGCGGTTGGTGATCCCCCGGCGCCCGTGGTTGTCGAGGAGCTGCCGGGCGGCGAGGGGGAAGATGAGACAGAGCCCGTGGGTGATCCCCCGGCGCCCGCGCCCGTCGAGGAGCAGTTGGGCGGCGAGGAGGACGAGACAGAGCCTGGTGGTGATCCTTTCCTAGCCGCTCCAGCCGCTCCAGCCGCTTCGGCCGCTGCGTTTGCGCCGGCGCCGGCGGCGAGCTCGGCGCCGGTGGTTGAGTTCGCCGGCGATGAGCTGCGGGTGCTGCTCGAGGAGCGCCGGTGGCGGGTGCGGGGGCTGGCGAAGGTCACGAGCTTCGAGGTTCTGCGGGTGAACGTGCTCGTCGCCAGGGAGCGCCCGCGCCGGGGTGAGGTCTTTCACGTCGATTCCCTGGACTTGTATTCGGCGCGGGCGCGGGGTGTGTTCGCTCGCGCGGCCGGTGAGGAGCTGGCGGTGGCTGAGGAGCTGATCGCGCGGGACCTTGGCCGTGTGCTGTTGGCGTGCGAGGAACACGTCGAGCGGGCGGTGCGCGGCGCGCAGGCCCCGGCCGAGCCCGTGGTCGAGCTGAGCGAGCCCGAGCGCAGGGAGGCGCTTGCGCTGCTGGAGGACCCCGAGCTGGTGGAGCGGATCGTCGCTGACTTCGCGCGTGTCGGGATGGTCGGCGAGCAGAACAACTGCCTGATCGGCTACCTCGCGGCCGTCTCACGCAAGCTCGACCGGCCGCTTGCGCTGATCGTGCAGTCAACGTCGGCGGCGGGGAAGTCCGCGCTACAGGAGGCGGTCCTGGCGATGGTGCCCGAGGAGGAGCGCGTCTCGTTCAGCGCGATGACCGGCCAGTCCCTGTTCTACATGGGCGAGACGGATTTGCAGCACAAGGTTTTGGCGGTCGCTGAGGAGGAGGGCGCCGAACGCGCCTCCTACGCGCTCAAGCTGTTGCAGTCCGAGGGTGAGCTGCGGATCGCCTCGACCGGCAAGGACGGACAGACCGGGCGCCTCGTGACTCACACCTACACGGTGCGCGGCCCGGTCGCGATCTTCTTGACAACGACCACGATCGACGTTGACGAGGAGCTGCTGAACCGCTGCGTCGTCTTGAGCGTGGATGAGGAGCGCGAGCAAACCAGGGCGATCCACGAGCGCCAGCGCGAGCGCGAGACACTGGAGGGCCTCTTGGCTGAGCAGGAGCGCTCGCGGGTGTTGAAGGTTCACCAGGACGCGCAGCGTCTGTTGGAGCCGTTGGCGGTGGTGAACCCCTACGCCCGCCATCTCACGTTCTCTGATGCTCAAACCCGCACGCGCCGCGATCACTTGAAGTACCTGACGCTGATTCGCACGATCGCGCTCTTGCACCAGTATCAGCGGCCGAGGCGCACCGCGAGCGTGCACGGCGAGCAGCTCGTCTACATCGAGGCGACCCGCGAGGACATTGTGCTCGCGAACCGGCTCGCGCACGGGGTCCTGGGGCGCTCCCTGGATGAGCTGCCACCAGGCACCCGCCGGCTGCTCGGGCTGATCGAGCGTCACGTCGCCACGCTGGCCGAGGAGCGCGGCGTCGCACGGGAGCGGGTCCGGTTCTCTCGCCGGGAGCTGCGCGAGCGGCTCGGCTGGGGCGATACGCAGTTGAAGGTCCATCTCGCCCGGCTCGCCTCGCTTGAGCTTGTGTGGTGTCATCGCGGCCCGCACGGCGCCTACCTCTACGAGCTGGCGTGGAACGGCGAGAGCACCGAGGACGGCGCGCCGCGCCTGGCTGGGCTGATCGACCCCGAGCAGCTCGACGCGCACGCCTACGATCACGATCGGTCGGGGCCTGGGGAGGATCGGTCGGGGCCTGGTCGGCCCCCGGTCGGGGGGCGGTCGGTGCCCGGTCGGGCGCTCGCCGTGGTGGGTGGCTGAGCGGTGCCGCGTCGTGGTGAACGCAACCCGCCAAAAGTGATCGCGGGCGACCCCGAGGACACCCAGGGCTTCCCGCTGCTCGTGGCCGAATACTGCGAGTGGCTGGCGGTCCGTGGCTACGCGCCGGGGACGATCCACGGCCATCGCGGCTCGCTGGCGTGGCTCGCGGGCTGGCTCGCAGAGCGCGGCGTGAGCCGCCCGAGTGAAGTGACGAAGCCGATGATCGACGCCTACCAGCGCGCGCTCTACTACCGCCGCAAGGCGGACGGGCAGCCTTTGTCGTTCAGGGCGCAGCACGGGCGCCTGGTGCCGGTGCGGATCTTCTTCCGCTGGCTGATGCGCTCCAACCGCATCCTCTACAACCCCGCCAGTGAGATCGAGCTGCCAAAGACAGAGCAGCGCCTTCCCCGCGCGGTGATGAGCGCCGAGGAGGCCGAGCAGGTGCTCGCCTGCCCGGACCTGTCCCGGCCAATCGGGGTGCGTGACCGCACGATGCTCGAGGTGCTCTACGCGACCGGCATCCGCCGCGCGGAGCTGGTCAACCTCACGGTGTTCGGGCTGGATATCGAGCGCGGCACGCTGATGGTCCGCCAGGGCAAGGGCAAGAAGGACCGCATGATCCCGCTCGGGCAGCGAGCCGGCGCGTGGTGTCAGCGCTACCTCGCCGACGTGCGCCCGAAGTTCGCGGTCGAGCCCGACGACGGGACGCTGTTCTTGACATGGGACGGTGCGCGTTTCAGCGTGCAGACGATGACCGACCACGTGCGCGGCTACGTCAAGCGCTCCGGCGTCGGCAAGCCCGGGAGCTGCCACCTGTTCCGTCACACGATGGCGACGCTGATGCTCGAAGGCGGCGCGGACATCCGCTTCATCCAGCAGATGCTCGGGCACACCGACATCTCCTCCACCCAGGTCTACACCCAAGTCTCCCTCAAAGCCCTACAAGCGGTCCACGCCGCCACGCACCCCGGCGCGTCAAACCAGCCACACAGCACCCGCCACGGCGCGCGGCTGCGCCCCGCCAGTGACCTCGCGCCCGGCGCGGCAGCCGGCGGTGAGGACACCGCCGAGGCCCTGCAGAACGCGCTCGACGCCGAAGCCCAAGACGAGCAGCAGGACCTCCACGGCCAAGACGGCAAGAGCGCCGCCTGAGCCCAGCAGAAGGCCCTCACCCCCTCGCCGCTGCCGTTCCAGGCGTCCGCTGCACCCCAGCCGCCACAGGCGCCGCAGACGCCTCGAAAAGCGGCCCTACCGTGCCGCGAAACAGCACACAGACTAGATGCACTGAGCCAGAGCGTGACACTCCTGGCGCGAGGGGAGACGCTCACAGCAAGCACACGGAAACGCCCGGCGCCCGTGCGGAGCAAGCTAGACGGTTAGGTGCCCTAACCGTGCTCCCCGGCCAGGCTGGCCGGGGAGCGCTGCGTTGGGCTCCAACGCGCGTCTTTTCAGACCCACTCGTCCGGGGGTGCGCCGGGTGTCCATGCCTTCGTGACGCCGCCGCCCTGCTGGCTGAGCCTGCGGCCGAACTCGGCGACGTTGAGCTGGAAGTCCAGCTCCTCGCGCGGGTCGCCGCCAGCGTCGTCAAGGGAATCGCGCCACACGACCAGGGCGCACAGCGTCTCGACCTGCGACGTGTCGTTCCACCAGCCCTGCTGGAGTCCGCGCAGCTCGTCGGGATAGCGGCCATACAGGGCGACGATCGCGCCCCACATCCGCTGGCGCCACTCGCGGCTGCCGCCATACGGCTCAAGCCACGGCGGCCGCGCGGGGCTCTCGATCGACAGCACACGCGGGTCGCCGCTGGTGGGCCGGGAAAGGCGCTCGCGGACCAGCCGCGCCGTGACACGCGCTACCGGCTCGCCCTCTGCGGCGGCCAGCTCGTCCAGTTGCTCGGCGATCTGCTCGGGGAGCGTGATCTTGATTCGGTTGCTCATCGTGGAACCTCCGTCGTTGACACGGGGCCTAGTTTGGCCCTTCATGGGTACTGACCGCGAGCACGGCAAACCGGCCAACGAGTTGGCCCGATCGAGGGTCCGCACGGTCCCGTGCATCTACGGATGAAAAGTCAAGGGCTTGCGCGAGTTTTTCTTCGAGGTTGCTGAAGCGCTGATCCACGCTCGAGGGTGCGCTCGGACGGCACAGCGATTGCACAGCGCCTGGAGGGCCGTGCATATGGTCTGTACTGGCTTTTTGTGGTGCCGGCGGGCGCGTCCGGGCGCGGGGGCAAGCCTCGGCGGCGGGGTCGCGCTGGGTGCTTCGGAGTGGAATGATCTGCGGTGGTGCGGGTGACTGACGTAGCGAAGCGCAGGCGTCAGGGGCTTGTGGCCTGCCGCGCGGCTTTGCCCTTCGAGGGCCTTTGAGATGCGCGCCCCGGTGTCGCACCCGCACCACCCTTCGGGGCCGTTGTGCGCCAGTCATCTACGAGGCGCCGGTAGGCGAGCTCGGCCTGGGCTTGCAGCTCGCGCTCGGCTGCGCGCTGGCTGCTGGTCGGGCTGACGGGCGGCCCGCCGTGACGACGCGCCAACGGGGGAGCGCCCGCCAAGAGTTCCAGCCGCCGTGTCTTCTGCCGCGTCAGCGACGGGCGCGCGAACGCGTAGTCCTGATCCTTCGTGAGTAGATGCCAGCAGAGCACGACGAGCTTGCGGGCGACAGCGACCGCCGCGATCTGCGCGCCGCGACGCGTGCGGACGCGCTCACCGAATGCCTTCAGCGGGCCAGGGCTTCGGATCGAGATCCACGCGGCCTCGACCAGCATCGAGCGGGCCTGCGGATCCCCGCGCTTTGAAATGTGCCCATAGCGCGCCGGCTCTGACCCGGACTGACGAACCTTCGGGTCCAGGCCGAGATAGGCAACCAGCTGGCCGGCGGTGGGGAAGCGCGTGATGTCCCCGACCGCCGCGATCACCGCTGCGGCGGTGCCGACGTTGACACCGGGGATCGTCAAAAGCCGCGCGAACCCGGGGAACGCCAGGGCCTGCCGTGCGATCCCCCGGTCCAGGGCGGTGATCTCGCCGCCGAGGAAGTCGATGTGGCGCAGACAGCTTGCGACGGTCTCTGCCTCCTCCTCGGGTAGCTGCTGCTCTGTGAGCCACACCCGGCCCTGCCTGCCGAAAAGGTCGCTCACGGGCGGGCGGCCGAGCAGGCACCGGGCGAGCACCGCGTGCACCTCGTTCTTCACGCGTGTGCGGGCCCTCACCAGTCCCGCCCGCCGAGCGACCCGCCGGCGCAACGAGCTCGTTGCCTCATCGGGCACCCACACCGCTTTGAGCATCCCCGCCGACAGCAGCTTGGCGAGCATCGCTGCGTCGAAGCGGTCGGACTTCACGCGGGCGTGAGAGATCGCGCGCGTCTCGGCCGCATTGCACACCACGACCTGCCCGACGTCGCTCTCTTCGAGGAGCCGGGCGATCATCATCGCGCCGCAGCTGGCCTCCAACACCACCTGGTCACTGCCATTCAGGCCGGCCGCGAACTCCCGGATCGCCGCCGGCGTGCTCGCGATCCGACCGACCCGCGAGACCCGTCCGCCCTCGGCGACCGCGACCTCGCAGAAATCGAGATGAACATCCAAACCAAAGAACCGCACGAGAAACCGCCTCCCTTCACGAACTCGACATATGAAATGGAAGGCACCGCGGGCAGCGACAACTACGGATACGGGCTCTCAGCCCACCCGGGTGAGTCGCAGGGGCGGCCATCTAGTCATTGACGGGCTCACAGCCCAAATGCACGGCGGCCTGCCCACAAGCGTCCTTCCCACGAGCCCCTGTCCCGGTCAAACGACCCTACGATCGCCACCGGACAGCAAGCCCACCCGATATTTCATACCCGTAGTCTGTGCAGACTTTTCGAGGGCCAGCAGGCGTCAGCGGAGAAAGCCAGCGGCGGCGCTGAGGATGGGCCGCGCACCGTTGGGTGCAACTGTGTGCGGCGACGCGAAGCGCAGCGAAAGCGGCGCCGCAGGAGCGCCTACAGAGGCCGGCCGGAAGGCCGGCCAGGACGGATGCTCAGAGGCGATGCTGGCGGGCGCTGAGACGCCGCTGACGAGCGGCTGAGGAGCTGAGGGCAAGGGGGCGCGGTCGAGAGGGGCGGCGGCGCGAGAGGGCTCTGGCAGACGGTCGTGGGTGGCGCGGTGGCACGGCCGCGCCACCCTCGGGCAGCGCGGCCGTGGCCGGGCGTCTCACATGCTCTGCGTGTGGCGCCAGAGTTCAGCGGCGCTGAGGTCGAGTGAGCGCGCGAGGTCGAGCAGCTCGTCATAGCGCAGGTCGCACTGGCCGGCTTCGATCCGCGCGAGACGCTGCTCGGCGATGCCGGCAGCGCGCGCCAGCTCGCGCACGCTCTTGCGCTGCTGCTCGCGCAGCCGGCGCACCGCTCGCCCGAGCGCGGCCAGCTCCGGGTCTTGATCGGCGGCAGGCATCCTCATGCCCCCGTCTCGTCGTCGTCGTGGTCCTCGTCGGGGATCTCCTCCTGCTCGTCGGGTGCGTGCTCGCCGGGCAGCTCCTGCAGCAGCGACCACATCGCCTGCACGCTGTTGCGGTGCTCTTGGCGCAGGCGCTGCGGCTTGGCTTCGGCGAGCCATCCCTCGACCAGCGGCAGATAGTCCTCGACTGCTCTGCGGACCAGGCCGGCGTGCTCGCCCGCGAGCTGCACCTGCCTGGCGGGCGCGGCGGCGTCCCAGCCGACCACATCGAGCAGCCGGCACATGCGCTCGAACTCGCGGCGGTCCTCCTGAAACCACTCCGGGTGCAGCTCGTGCTCGGGGAGCGTCAGCGTGTTCGAGAGCGCTTCCAGCGGATCGCCGAGCAAGCACAACAACGCTTCGCGCACATCACCAACACCAGCAGCCGGGATCAACACAGTGGCCGTCATCTTCTATTCCTCCTTGGTCGGAGGCACCACGACCGCAACCCCCGGCGAGAAAGCCGCGATCCCTAAGCCGGGTATCGTGGCCGGCGCGCTGAAGCCTTGGTCTTCGGATCGGGTCGGGGCCGGGCTCGCCCCGGCCCCTCCCACACCACCGGACATGCGGGTCCGCATCCGGCGGTTCGCTAGCCCTCCCGGAAACGGTGGTAGGGGTCGGTGAATCCCTTCAGGCCCTGCTCGGCCCAGTAGGTGTCTGGTAGGGCGCGTCTGAGGAAGGTGCGTGCTGCGCGCCAGGAGCCCTTGTTGGTCATGGCCCACTCCCGGGCCTCCCTGTCGGGCATTCCGAGCGCTTGCAGGCGGCTCCATCGTGTTCTGATGCGCTGCCATTCCTTCCAGCGTGCCTGTCGCATCCTGCCTCTGAGCCAACCGTCGAGCTCGATGAACGGTGTGGGTGTGTCGGCGAACGCGAAGTAAGCCGTCCACCCAACCGTGAAGCGGTTGATCTCGATGATCCTCCGCTTCATCGAGACACCCCAAGTGCGGGAGGTCAGCCGGCGTATCTGATCCTTGGCCCGCTTGCGGGCCTTCGGGTCCAAACGCACCTTGACTTCGCCGCGACGGCGGTAGAAGCAGAACCCCAACAGGGGCTGCCTGACCGACCAGTCAACCGTGGACTTCCCTTGGTTGACCTTCAACTTGAGGCGATTCTCTACGTAACCGCTGATGCTCTGAAGGACGCGCTGTGCCGCGCGCTCGCTCCCGACATAAATCCTGCTGTCGTCGGCGTAGCGCACGAAACGCTGTCCGCGCTGCTCAAGCTCCCAGTCGAGGTCGTCGAGCATGACGTTCGAGAGCAACGGCGAGAGCGGAGAACCCTGTGGGGTCCCCTCCCCTGCCGCGTGCACCACCCCGCCATCCATGACGCCCGCGTCCAGGTAAGCCCGGGTCAGCCGGAGCACCTGCTTGTCCTTCACTCGTCTTGCGACCCGTGCCATCAAAGCGTCGTCGTTGACCCGATCAAAGAACGAGTCCAAATCCACCTCGACGCACCACCCCGCGTCACCTTCTGCGATGAACTGGCGTGCCCGCTCGACCGCTTGATGAGCCGAGCGCCCCGGCCGAAAACCGAAGCTATGGGGATGGAAATACGGATCGAAGACAAGCGTGAGCACCTGCGATAGGGCCTGGCAGATCAGTCGATCCACCACCGTCGGCACTCCCAACATCCGAAGTCCGCCCGAGGGCTTGGGGATCATCACCCTCCTGACCGGCGACGGTCGGTAAGTGCCCGCGTCAAGCATCGAGCGGACCCGCGGCCAATGGTCTTTCAACCACGGCCGCAGCTCCTTGGTGCTCATCCCGTCGATGCCAGCGGCACCGGCGTTACGCTCGACCCGTCTGAGCGCCTCGGCGAGGTTCTCCCGGGCCAGGAACTGCTCCCAGAGACCCGCCGCTGCGGGGTGAGGTGCGGTGTCACACGGCGCCGAATGGTCGCTGCGCTCTGGACCGGACTCCTCGGGCTTCACCCTCAAAGCACCCCGTCCAGGCCCCCAAAGGGGTTGGCTGCGGTCGAAGCGACCATCACGAGCACGCACGTCCTGCGCCTCGACTTTGCGTTCGGCCCTTCCCGGCGATGAACGATCCCGCCGGTACTATGGCCTCTGCTGACTTCTCCACGGCGAGCACCAGCCTCACGGCCAGCACCGTCCCCCACCCGGCGATCACATACACGTGACCAGGCATCACGGGACACCCATGGAGATCTCCCCAGGTAAGACCAGCAACCTTCACCACGCACCCGCCGCATCTACGTCTCGGCCCCTTGATGGCATAGGGCTTCGCCATCTACAGCTGGCTCGCCCGGACCGCGCCGCCTCAAATGCGATTCGTGTACCTCGGGTCGCAGATTCGTCCTCCAGCTTCCTTCCCACCCCGCCTCACGACGACGCAGTTGCCTTCGACTTGTGGTTGGTGCCATCAACCCCCACAGGGGACTCACACCCCCGAGCTGCTGATCATGCTGAGCGCACTGCCACGCCCCCGGCTGGTCACACAGCGCGGGGGCACTTGTTTGGACTTATCGCCCTAAATATCTATCACATCTTGGGGTACTCCAAAAAGGCTCAGTCGTCGGCGAGTCTCTCCGCGCGCCTGACGAGCGTCGAGGTCTGCACGCCCAGGCCAGCGGCCAGCCGCACGACGCTGGCGAAGCTCGGGTGACGCCGACCGTTCTCCACATCGCTGACCCAGCTCTGACGGAACCCGGTCGCCTTGGACAAGGCCACCTGGCTGATCTTCTTCTCCTCGCGGATCGCCTTCACGGCGACGCCGAGCGCTGGCTGGTCAGGGGCAGTCATGGCTCACATGATCTTCGACGCGGCGGCGGGCTCGCCCTTTGGTCCAGCGCTCGCTCTGAGCGCCGCCGTGGGCTTTATCGTCCGCGTTGATGCTCGCCGATCTGGAACGCGCCCGCCATCCGGCATCTTCTCCTAGCCGCCGACGCCGCCCGGCGTCGAGCTGCCGCTGGGGCTCAAGATCGCGCCGGGGCCTTCGGCCTGCTCGCTGGCACCTGCGCCGGGGGTCGGAGTGCCGGAAGTCCCTGCTTACGCCCGGATCGGATCGCGTCAGAGGCCGGGGTCGCGGCGGACCGTTGTTTGACGGCCAATACACAAGCCCAGACACAGGACTTATCTACATGCGCGCCCGCGTCTACGACCCAGCGACCGCGCAGTTCCTGACCGTCGACCCGCTGGACGCGATCAGCGGCGCGCCCTACAACTACGCCGACGACAACCCCGTCAACGATGCCGATCCCAGCGGGCTTCTTTTCGGGATACCAGGAACACCCTCGACCAATGAAGTATTGAAAGTTGTTTCACATGTAGCCGGCGCGGTCGCGGTCGTCGGTAGCATCACGGCTGCTGGTTGCGCCGTCGTCGCCGCCCCCACTGTGGTTGGCGAGGCGGCGTGCGGAGTGGTCGCCACGGGAGCCTTGGCCGCTGGCGCCGTCGCTACCGCCGCTGATACGTATTTGGCTGCGACCGGCGCGCAATCCCCGGGACCGGCGATCTTCGATGCGCTCGGGCTCGGCACAGGAGTCGGAGGCGAGGTGTTTGAGGGCGCTCTGGGAGACGAGGAGCTTGGTGCCTATGCCAAGACATATGGTGCGCTGCTCTCGGCCGCGGCCTATGGCGAGGCGTTTGCTGAATCGGCGTTTGGCTGCGGATAGTGACGAGCACTCGAAACAGCGATGATGGCCCCAATGATGCTCAGGAGGTAGTTGTGCGCCCGTCGCAGAGGGGTACCTATAGCCGCGGCCGGGGCGTTAGTGCTGCAGCATGGGTACTTGCGAGCTTGCTCTACTCGCTTCGCTTTCACGGAGCCTCTCGCGTGGTCGTTGTCGCATTGGGGGTTGCTATTGCGGCTGGGGCCATCGGCTTGATGAGCTCGTCGCGAAGGCAGACAAAGCTAACGATGCTCAACGGCGCTCTGGTTTTCTCGGGTATCTTCGGGAGTCGAATGTTGCTAACTCAAAACAGTCGGGGGCGGGTAGTCAATGTTGAGGTCGCCTGGGGAAAAACATCTGGGAGGCGGTCGCGGCTCTGGCTACTAATGAACGAAAAGGGACGCACGGCGATCGGCTTGAATCGCGATATGTGGGGCTACGAGCAGCTAGAAAGCCTACGACAAGATCTCGGGTTGCCGCTCGTGGTCGATGACACGGCGAGGCGTCCGGCTGAACTGAGGCGGGTCTACCCTGGGAGCATCCCGTGGTGGGCGGCACATCCGGCGGTAGCGACCTCTCTAGTGATCGTAGTTGTAGCGGTACTGGTGCTCGTGTCGTAGCGCCTGATCCAGGTGACTAGTGCGATGGACATACGGAATAGCTACATCTACGGTCCCGGCGACCTACCCTTCGAGCAAATCAACAACAGCACCGGCACCGTGCTCTACCTACACCACGACCAACAAGGCTCCACCAGGCTCATCACCGGATCGACAGGGAAAACGGAAGCGACCTTCACCTACGGTCCCTATGGCGAACTGACCGGCTCCACCGGGACAGCCACGACGCCGCTCGGCTACGACGGACAATACACGTCGTCGGACACGGGGCTCATCTACCTGCGGGCGCGCGTCTACGATCCCAAGACCGCGCAGTTCCTCAGCGTAGACCCGAGGGTCGCCGTTACCGGTGAGCCGTATGTATACGCTCTCGACGATCCGCTCAACCGTATTGATCCGAGCGGGCAGGAGGCGATTCCAGTGCCTGCGCCGGTAGCTGGCGGCTGTGCTGCAGCACCGGAGCTATGCGGTGCTGCAGCGCTAGGCGGCGCCGACGTATGGCTCGGAATCAAAGTCTTCAATGCGTGGGCCGGAGAAGAGGGCGGCGGCGATGAAGGCGAAGCAGAGCTGAAGGAACTTGAGCAAGAGAACACTGACTGCACGGCTAATCAGATCGCTAACGGGCACGCGTTTGGAAAGCACGCGGGCGAATTTGGTGCAGAGACACCCGAGGAGCTCGAACAGGCTGTCAAGGATGCGCTCGAAAACGCGACCGAGTCGAGAGAGCTGTCGAATGGTCGGACCGCCTACTACGACGAAGACACCAATACAGTAGTGATCGTCGATCCATCGTCACCAGATGGTGGAACGATATTTAAGCCTAGTGGCGGGAAGGAATACTTCAATGGATTGCAGTAGGAGAACGAAATGGAGCGAGTAGCGATAGACCCAGACGGCATCACGATTCGTTTGAGCAGAGGCGAGCTTGTCCTGATAAATAACGCGCTAAATGAGGTCGCCAACGGGGTAGACATCTCAGACGCAGAGTTTGAGACGCGGTTGGGTGAGTCGCGATCGAAGGTGCGCCAATTGTTGGCCAACGTTGGAGCGGTAGCCGAGAGCTAGGCTAGGTGGCGTTGCTGTGACGCGACATGACCCTCGACGGACGACGAGGCACTGAAATCTGCATGTACGGTCTGGTTGCAACCACAATCGAGCAAATCAACAACACCACCGGCCAGGTGCTCTACCTCCACCACGACCAGCAAGGCTCCACACGACTCCTCACCGGCTCCACCGGCACCGTCACCGGCAAATGCACCTACAGCGCCTACGGCACCCCGACCTGCGAAGGCAGCGCTACGACGCCGCTCGGTTATGATGGTCAATACACATCGCCGGACACCGGCCTCATCTACCTACGCAACCGGGTCTACGACCCGAAGACCGCGCAGTTCCTCACCCGCGACCCGCTAGAGGCGATCACCGGCGAACCCTACAGCTACGCCGAAGATAACCCGCTGAACGAGGGGGATCCGACCGGCCTCATCTCGCTCGACGAAAACTTGCCTTGCTACGGATACTGTGGCCCCCCTCCATCGCTGCCACAAGCCGGCAAAGAAGTGCTGGAAGGGGCCGAATGGCTAGGCAACGGCGTCGCTGAAGGCGCGAAAGAGACCTATGAGGGCGTAAAAGAAGGCGTCGAAAGCATCATCAACTGGGCTAAAGGCGGGGAAGCCAGCGACGAAAATAGTTCGCCGGGAGAGGTCCCCTGTGGAGAATCCGCTGACGAACGAGGCAAGAAGCTGCGGCGTGAAGGAGAAGAACTGCTAGGTCGAAAGCATTCGCCATCAGCACGGGAACGATGGCAGCAATGGTATGACGAACTAAGCAAAGGCGACAGGCGGCTTTACCGTAAATATGGCGGGCCACCCGCGCGAGGCCGAAACTAGTATGGGCGGGCGACGGGTGAGACTTGCAGTTGTGCGGTGGCTGAATGCTGCTTGTGAGATTGTGGATGACATCGCATATCGGCCGGCGTTCGTAAAGCTGACCAGACACTTGCCCTGGTTCTGGTGCTGCGAGCTCGCTCACATCTCGATGCGACTAGATGATCGCTGGCAGACTGGGTTCTGGAAAGGCCGAAAGGCCCCGCCGGCGCCTGACGGGCCATGCGATGCTTGTGGGCGACGTGCGGGATGGCTGGAAATCGGAGGGCACTATGAAGGCTTGGAGGATTGCCCTCCTGACGACGATGAGTATCTTTCTAAGCATCCCGTGACACTGTGTGGTTGGTGCCACCTGGATATTGATACCAGTGGACCGCCAAGGAATGCCGCCGATCTCGAAGTCCTCCTGAGGGACGCGGCTTCTCGAAGTATTGGGTGGCGCTGGCAATGGCACCCTGGATGACTAGCCGCTTCAGATCCGTTGTCAGCGGCCGCAGACAGCTCAGAACCTTCATGTACGGTCCCAGCAGCATGCCAGTCGAGCAAATCAACAACAGCACCGGAACAGTGACGTACCTCCATCACGACCAGGCGGGCTCCACGCGGCTGTTGACTGGCTCGACGGGCACGGTGACGGGCAAGTGCTCGTACTCCGCGTACGGCACGCCGACCTGCGAAGGGAGCACGACCACCCCGCTCGGATTTGATGCCCAATACACAAGCACAGACACCGGGCTCATTTACATGCGGGCACGTGAGTACGACCCGAGCACAGCGCAATTCTTGACGCGCGACCCACTCGTAGCGCGCACCTGGGCGCCGTACGAGTATGCGAACGACAATCCGCTTAGCTACTACGATCCGGCCGGCGAGGAATTCTTTTCAGTGCTGTCGGCAGTTGCTGGTGTCGGTGCCGCGGTTTCTGCCGCGATCCCCGGTGCTGACATTACAGCCGCGCCGTTTCTAGCCGGCGTATCGGTAGGCGCTGGCGCCATCGCCGGTGGTAAAGCAGTCGTGCACGGGGAAACTGGTGCCGCCGCTGCCGATGCGGCGGGTGCTGGCCTCGGCGCCGCAAGCCTTGGATTTTCGGCGGCGGGCTCAGGCATACACTATGGGCTTGAAATCGCCGGTGTGGTCGTTCCGTTCCTAGGCGAAGAAGGCGACACCGGCAGCTCGGAGAGCGGTGGGAGTTCTTCTCGCACCGGTAACAGTGATTGCGGCTTTGGGCCAAGCCCAGGTGTCGGCTCCGGGCTGTGAGTGAAATGTTTTCGCATCTTGAGGTCCTGGCGAGTGCATCTACCACCTGGAGCCTCGTTGCGGCTTTTAGCGTAGTCGGATGGCTCACCGTAGGAGTTCTATACGTGCGTAGCAGGCGGAGCGACGCAGACGCAGACATCATCCTAAAACAGCGGCGATCTCTGATCATTCTCACCGGGTGGGTCTGCCTGATTGCTATACGTCTCGCCACACACACGTTCGAATAGCGGCGGAACCAACGGCTTCATCTATGGTCCAGGCGGCATGCCAATCGAGCAAATCAACAACAGCACAGGCACCGTGACATATCTGCATCACGACCAAGCCGGATCAACGCGACTCCTGACAGGATCGACCGGGACCGTCGTTGGCAAATGCACCTACAGCGCCTACGGTACACCCGCGTGCGAAGGCACCACGACCACCCCGCTCGGCTTTGACGCCCAATACACCAGCTCCGACACAGGACTCATCTACATGCGGGCGCGCGTCTACGACCCGAGCACGGCGCAGTTCCTCACCGTCAACCCGCTCGTCTCGCGTACACTCGCACCCTACAGCTACACCGGGGATGACCCCGTGAATGAGCAAGATCGAACGGGTCTCGAAGAAGAAACCGGGTACTGCATCTTTCCGGTCGGCTGCGTATCTAATCCCGGAGGAAATGGCGGCGGAAGCCACGGCGTGGAAGTCGTCAAAGAAATCGCCGAAAAAAACTGGCACGAATTTGAAGGCGGCGCCGAAAGGATCGGCGAAGCAGTCGGAAGCATCTGGAACGAAGTGACCGGACAGGGTGGCACTGGCCAGCCTGTGCCGCCGGGTCACAATCCGGAAACCTGGCGAAAAGGTCCGGCCTCGAGAGAAAGTGAGCCAGGCGAAAACTGGTGGGATCCCGAAGGTGGCGAGTGGCACTGGGATCCGGATCCCCGCGGATATCATCCGGAGTTCCCGAAAGGGCATTGGGACTATAAACCTCCGTTTCCTTGGAATGCGGAATGGGAAAGGCTGCCCGCCATGCTAGAGAGGCACGCGAAGGACGTCCGTGTGGGCGTAAGGTCGCCGCTTCACCTGACGAGTCAGCGATGTTTCTAGAGTACTTCGCCCCGATCGACGACTATCGTCCCGTTCTGCTTACCTACGGCACGTCGCCCGCTGAGGCGGGGACATTGCGAGAGGTGGCACTGCGCTTGGCTGCCAGCGGTAGCGGCGAGTCGGCTGGGGCCCAGATCGCGGAACTCTCAGGGTTTCAGGGTATTGATGGCTGCTCGCTACTGGCCGAGGTTAGTTCCGTCAAGCTTGGTGTAGTGCCGATCGACGGATCGGGACTCGCGTTTCGTTGCGTCCTAGATACGAGTTGCTGGCAACGAGTCGCGGGTCTTCTCGAGCCATTTGCTGCGGCACGCCCTATTCTCAATCCAAATGGTTTTCAATACTTGGACGAATCGGGACCGATCGACTGGATCATCTCAGGTTCTCGGGGCTGGTAGTGCCGCCATCGGGCTCGGTCAACGTCGCTTGCGGATGTTCGTCAATTTCTCGCGGGGGACGGGCGTTCCCATCGGCCTTTTCTTGGTCGTGACGGGTATAGTGAGTTTGTGGAAATAGGCTGGCGATTGTTGCAATCGGCATGGTAGAAAGCATTCCTACGACACCCAATACAGGCGACCAGGTACTTGGAAGACGCATAGTCGCTGCGCTCCTGGACATCTTGCTGCTAGGGATAGTGTTCGTGCTTCTAGGCATTATCACAGGGGGTGCACACTCAGGCTCTAGTTCGGCGAGTGTGACCTTGGGGTCGGGAGGCACTGTAGTCTTTTTCCTGATAGCAGGGGCATATTATTTCGGCTGCGAGAGCACCACGGGTCAGACGATCGGCAAGCGATTGGCCGGTATCCGAGTCAAGAACGATGACGGAACGCCCGCTAGCATTCGTGGCGTAGTGATACGCACGATCGTGCGACTCGTGGATGTACTCCCACTGTTGTACCTCGTTGGGTTCGTAGCCATGATGGCCACCGGTGTCAGACGCCAGCGTATCGGCGACCTCGCGGGCCGGACCATCGTCACGAGGTAGGAAGATCTACGTGTACGGACCCAACAACCTCCCCTTCGAGCAAATCAACAACACCACAAGCACCGTCCAATACCTGCACCACGACCAAGCTGGCAGCACCCGCCTTATCACCGGTTCCATGGGCAAAGTCGAAGGGAAGTGCACGTACAGCGCCTACGGCACCCCGGACTGCGAAGGCACGGCCACCACGCCGCTCGGCTACGATGCCCAATACACAAGCTCAGACACGGGCCTGATCTACATGCGCGCACGCACCTATGATCCCAGCACGGCACAGTTCCTCAGCGTCGATCCACTTGTCGCACTAACGCGGGCGCCTTACGCCTACGCCAACGACAATCCGGTCAACGAGAGTGATCCTTTGGGCCTTTTCTCCATGGAAGAAATAGTGGGTGGCGTTTCGACTGTTTTGACTGTGGGGGTCTGTTTGATTCCGGGCGTTGACATTGCCGCGTGCGGGCCTGCCATTGCTGCAAACGCGGCTGTCCAAAGCGCTCTAGTATTGGCTAGTTCCCGATCGGCCAATGACAAGGCAGTTCTGGTACTTGCAAATGGTGTGCTAGCTGGAGGAGCTGGCGTTCTTTCTGGTGCAGCCGAGCTTGCAGCCGAGCAGGGCGCACCGGGAGGCATTTTGAGCTATCTTAGGGCCGCCGGGGCGCTTGTGCCCTCGTTGCCGAATTTGCTCGAACCTAGTCCGGGCAGCGGGTCTACTCAGGGTAACGGATGTGGCTAACTCACCGATCCGTCACTATCGTCTTCGGTGGACGAAGCCGGTCAATCGTGGAATGACCGGTTTCTGGGTGATCGCGTGGCTTGCACTGGCATTTGGATCACGCGACACGAACTGGACGATAATGCTTGTATTGGGGGCATGTCTGATAGTGATCGCCGTGTGGGCTAACGTTGTTGCGGTAAAGAGCGGGGTATACGAAAGGGATGACGGTATTACCCTGCGGTCGCTCTTTGGCAGTACCCACTATGGGTGGGGAGACTTGGATCGGTTTGAGCATCAGCGTCGAGGTACCCGTGACATCGTTTACGCTCGGCTCACGGATGGGAGCAGACGCCGCCTGACTAATCTGCTTCAGGGACAGTATGTGCTCTGGGATGGTGGGCAAACCACTGACATCGTTGCCGTTCTTTCTGAGCGCCTTGCGAAATGGCGAGCGGGTCAGAACCCTTAATCGGCGGGGTGGTTAGCGAGGATCACAGTGGGGGGCGAGATGTGGGCAATTCCACGATCCGAAGTGGCAGCTATTTCACTTCGAGAAGTCTCGCCAAAGACTCACTACAAGGGGTTAACGCGACTTGAGCCATCCACTAAAGATGAGCATAACTCAGTGTCGTCAAATGCAGTCGGCGGGCTTGACGCGAGAGTAAGAGTCCTCGAAAACAGGGTTAGTGTTCTTGAGCAACAAGTTGTAAAGCTACTCAGTCTCGGCAGCAACGGTAGGTAGGTATGCGGCGTACAGTGCCGCTCATGCGACGTAACTGTTATGAGCTGTGCCTAATGCTCCAAGCGCGATCCCCACCTTGGCATCGTTATTCAGTACCGCAGACTTGGTCGTGCGCCCCGATGTGCTTCGCGTGCAGCTCGCGGATGCGCTCCCAGGCAGGAGCATGTTTCGAGAGTCGTCCCGTCAGCCCATTGCGGGGGATTCGTTCGAGGGTTCTAGGTCCTGCGGAGATCGCTCAGCCACCGTCCGATGCCGACACGGCGCCGCCAGTCGATGTGTTGCGATGGTCGGCCGTCCCGAGTCCGAACAGATCACGGTGCAGCACTTGCCCGACGCGCTACCCGGAGACGGACCCGGCCAGCTCAGCCCCATCGCATGCGCCGAGCTGCGGAGGGACTTGCCACACGTAACGCAGAATGAAGCCGTCGGGCGTGCCGCGCTCGTACGGCTGTACCCACGTCCAGCCGGGCGCTAGCTCGATGCCGTAGACCCGCGCTGCGGCTCGGGCATCGTCGTTGCAACTCTGCCCCGGCGGCAGATGCCGCCGATGGCCCACGACAAACGTGCCGTGGTAGTTCGCGGTCTGGCTCACCGACCTGAGCCTCGTGGACCGTGAGATTGGTCGTCCCTGACCTGCCGATATCAGCCGACGGCGCGTTTCGCCTGCGCGCGGACCGGATGGCCGCGACGGCTCCCCTTCGCTCGGCTCTGACGCCTGTTGGCTGCTGTTGTCGGAGGCGTGGTCACCGATCAGATCGGCGAAGGCCAGAAGCGCAACCGGCCACGCCTCAACAACTGCGGCTTCATCGGCCGTGCAACGGCGATTGGATCGCCTGTGCTCGTGAGATCAAGCGCAGCGTCGATCTCAAGGTCATCAGCCCGCTTGACGCGGAAAGGAAGGAGCAGTCTTGGGAACCTTCGGATCGGCTCAAACCGAACTTGGTACTCGTCGCTTTCCAGCACCACGGCGCATGGGAAGACACGAAGGTCAGCCCGAATGTGCGCGCTCGCGCGCGACGCCGACGCCGCCAACTCGGCGGACAGCGTGGCGGTCGATGTCAGCAAACGGTCGTAACTCTTGGTCACGGCAGGCACCAGGCCACCTTGGATGCGCACCAGCAGGGCACGCAGTTCCGTCCAGTGCTCCCCGGCCGCACGAAAGTTGCCGGGAATCCGGCCTACACCGTGCACCTGAGCCGCCTCGTCAGCGAAGACGTACGCCAGAGGCGTATACGCCCGCTGCTTGCGACCAAATGCAACCGATTTCAAGCCTGCCACCCGCTCCAGCTCGATTCCGCTGAGATCGAGGTGTTGCTCGATCGCCCAGTTGAGTTCGGCGATGAGCCCGGCATTCTGGGGCCGGATCGGCGGCGCCGGTGGCTCGTACTGCCACCACGAGTCCCGCCGCGGACCAACCTCGTGTTTTTTTTCGGCTTTTTTCCGTCGTCGTCGGCTCAGACTGGTCATCGCTGCTCCTACACCTCCTTGAATCAGAACTGAATGCTTCTATCGAACACTTGTTCTAGCGCAGTGACAGGACGTTGGTTGCGCATGGCGCTCGGCCGTCGCACTTATCGGCCCATCCGGCAGGGCCTTGAACAACTGCCTCCAGGGCGCCGGAGGGGTTTGAGAGCTGTCCTACCAAGCGCACAGAAGGGCGCGCCGAAATATTCGGCCGACCTCGGTGCCCTTGCCGATCCACGCCAGTCAGCGTAGACTTACTACTTCGGCCTAGTAAATAGCCGTCAGGCGGCTTTGGCGTAGCTGACTTGTTTCTCCTCGAAGTAGTTGGCGACGATGCGCGGTGTTCGCTGTCGGGAGCGTAGGTAGCTGCGGGTGTCGCCGATCAGCTCGTCCTGGGTGTGGGGCCTGCGGCGGCCGAGGGTGTTTGTCTTGACGTCCTGGTTGAGCAGCTCGGTCGGGTTCAGCTCTGGCGCGTAGCCGGGCAGGAACTGCAGCTCGATCTCCTCCGCGTGTGCTTCGACCCACTGTTTCACCTTCTTGGCGCGGTGTACGGGATGCCCGTCGAGGATCAGGATGATCTTCTGCCCTTTGCTTTGCCGGATCAGACGGTTTAGGAAGTCGATGAACACGGCGGCGATGAATTTCTCCTTGAACACCCGGAACGACAGGTGTCCCTTGTTGGAGATCGCGGAGATCACGTTCGCGCCAAAGCGCTGTCCGGTGCCCTCGACCACGGGTGTCTGCCCGACCGGGCTCCACGATCTCCCGGCGGTGTGATCGGAGCGCAGACCCATCTCATCGGCCCACAAGATCAGGGATTTCTCCCGGTGGGCGCGCTCTTTGATCGCCGGGTAGCGCTCCTCCAGCCACCGGGTAACGACCTCTGGGTTCTGCTCAAACGCCCGTCTGGCGGGCTTCTGCGGACTAAACCCCCACGAGCGCAGATACCGGCCCGCGGTCTTCTCCGCGACCCTGATCCCGAACCGCCGGTCGATCAGCTCGCACACCAACGCCCGCGTCCACAGAAACCCGGGCAGCTTGAGCTGGTCGGGGTTCTTCTCCCGGATCGCCCTCGCGATCCGCGCCTGCTGAGAGGCCGTGAGCGCCGTCTTCTCTCCCGGCCGACGGCCGCGCTTGCCCGCCGCAAGCGCGCTGTCCCCGCCAAGGCGCTGAGCGCGTACCCACTCGCTCACCGACTGGCGCGAAACGTCGAGCAGCGCCGCGACCTCAGTCTGAGAACGACCCTCCCCGACAAGCGCAACGGCGCGCCGGCGAAGCTCCTCCTGAGCCGCCTGCCCCAACCGCCTCGCATCCCGAGTCCTCACACACCAAAACCTACCAGCCCCGTCGGACGTTTACTGGGCCGGAGTAGTAGGTCTGAGGCAGAAGTCGGCAGCAGCGGGCGCCACTAGGCGTCGGGTTATGCCACGACGTATCGTCCCCTCGCCACCCACACGAGTCAACTCGAGGAACCCGTGGCGTTGGAAGCGAGGGCGGTTCTTATCGAGGATCACGCCACCGGCTCGCCCAGCGATTCCTCAACGGCTGCATGGATATCCTTGGCGCGCACAGGCTCCCCCCTGTCGGCAAGCACTTGGACGACCGCCGCCAGCACCCACCCCGGCCGGCGCACCCGAAGCCGCTGACGCGCAGCAGGTCGTGGTGCGGGGCTTCCACGTCGCAAACGAGCCAACTTCTCGGACAGACGGCCCAACGCGCCCTGGAGCTCCTGGTTCGATAGACCTTCGACTACTGCCTGAGCCCTCCGGTCGCACGTCGGCGCGACCTCGCCGGTCGCGTGACCGATCGGCGCGCAGATGTCGCGGCTACATGGCATCCTCGTGACGGGATGCCTGATCCTGTGCCTGCGGGCAACTCTGGTTCTGCTGGTCAGCTGACGCTGACGGTGGGCTGCCAGTTCGGGCTGGCCTCCAGCCAGTCGTCCCTGGTGATCATGCAGGTCGCTCCATGTTTCGAGCCAGATGTGACCATTGGCGGCGAGCGGTGGGACACGGACGCCAGCCACCATGGCTATGTGGATCACTACGGGAATCGCTGTGAGCGATTTGAGCTTGCGAAGGGTAGTTCGCGCATCGCCTACGAAGCACAGGTGGTGCTGCGCAACCCGGCCGATCGCGTCGAGCCCGATGTGCCCGAGACGCCCGTGACGTCGCTGCCTGACGATGTGCTGTCCTTTGTGATGCCGAGCCGTTTTTGCCTGCCTGACGAGCTTGGCCACGAGGCGTGGCAGCGCTTTGGCGCGCTCACGCCGGGCTGGGGGCGAGTGCAGGCCATCGTTGATTATGTGCACGGCTATCTGCAGTTCGTTCCCGGCGCGTCCAATCCGTGGACGACGGCTGCGGACGCGTATAGAGCCGGGCAGGGTGTCTGCCGTGACTTCGCGCATCTGGCCATCACGTTCTGTCGCGCGTTGAACCTTCCAGCTCGCTACGTGTTCGGCTATATCCCGGACATCGACATCCCTGCCGGACCACCCGAAGCGATGGACTTTGCAGCCTGGTTCGAGGTGTACCTCGATGGCCGGTGGCACACGTTCGATGCTCGAAACAACAGGCCTCGGATAGGGCGAGTGGTCGTCGGTCGCGGCCGGGACGCCGTTAACGTCGCGTTGACCACCTCATTCGGTCCGCTGACGCTCACCGACTTCGAGGTGCGCGCCGAGCGTGCCCTTACGCCCACCGTCACATGAGGGATCGGACCCGGAGAGGTGCGCGAGCGCTCTCGCACTGGCCCTCAGACCTCCAGCCGCGACTCCTCGAGGTCGAGCTCGCGCTCCACGCGGCGCATGACCTCGCCTGAGATCTGCCGGGTGTTGCGCAGCCCGACGAGCGCCTGGCGCTGGGCGGCGTAGATCTCGTGCATCATCCGCTGGTAGCGCAGCGAGCTGTCCTCGAGCCCGTCCTCGTCCTCGATCTTCCCGGCGCGGATCTTGAAGCGCCGCTGGCGGAACTCGTACAGCCTGCGAACGCGCTCGACGCTGTCCTCGAGCGTCCACTCCTCGGCCCCCAGCTCCTCCACCCGCTCGAGCGCGGCGCGGGCGATCACCAGCCGCGCGCGAACCTCCTCGGCCTCCTCCTCGGTCCCGTCCTCGACCACGCCCAGCCGGCGAATCAGCAGCGGCAGGGTCAGCCCCTCTCCCACCACGGTCACGAGGATCAGGGCGAAGGTGATGAACTGGATCAGGTCCCGCCCCGGGAGCGGCGCGCCGGTGTGGGTGTCGATCGGCAGCGCCAGCGCCGCCGCCAGCGACACGGCGCCGCGCATGCCCGACCAGCTCCCCACCACGCGGGTGCGCCAGGTGGCGCGACGGACCAGCTGCGAAGCCCGCCTGTCGAGCACCCTGATGAGGAAGGTGACGACGAAGTTCCACAGGAAGCGGACCGCGATCACCGCCGCGCACACCGCCGCCGCGTAGCCGAGCACCTCGCCCTTCGGCAGGCCGCTGAGCCCGTCGACGATCACCGGCAGCTGCAGGCCGATGAGGATGAACAGCGCCGCGTTCAGCAGGAAGGTGAGGATCGACCACAGCGCGTATGCCTGCATGCGGCTTTCGGGCGAGGCGATCTCCGGCGCGCGAAAGCCGAGGTACACGCCGCAGGTGACCGCCGCCAGCACCCCGGATGCGCCGAGCTCGTTCGCCGGGATGAACGCCCCGTAGGCGCTGAACAGCGAGATCGTGAGCTCCGTGTTGATGTCGCTCACGCGCTTGCGCACCTCGGCGATCACCCACCCGACCGCCAGTCCGATGGCGATGCCCCCGGCGGCGTCGGCGAAGAACACGAGCACGGTGTGTCCGGCCGAGACGCTCTCCCCCACCGCCACCTTGTAGGCGACCAGAGCGGTGGCGTCGTTGAACAGGCTCTCGCCCTCGAGGATGTTGACCAGGCGCCGCGGCGCGCCGACCCGCCGCATGATCGCCGTGGCGGCCGCCGGATCGGTCGGCGAGACGATCGCCCCGAGCGCGAACGACATCGCCCACGACAGGCCGATCAACTCGTGCCCGATCACCGCCACCGCCACGGCCGTGACCAGCACGAGGCCGATCGCCGACAGCGAGATCACCCGCGCGTCCGTGCGCAGCGCGCGCAGATCGGCGAAGAAGGCCGACGAGTACAGCAGCGGCGGCAGGAACACGAGCAGGATGAGGTTGGGGTCGAGCTGGACGTCGGGGATGCCCGGCACCAGCCCCAGGACGAGTCCGCCGAGCACCAGCGGAATCGGATAGGGGACGTCGAGCCAGTTGGCGAGCGCGTTCAGGCCGGCGGCCGACACGAACAGCGCGGCGATCACGAGCTGGAGGTCTCCCACCCGCCGGATTCTCGTCGCTGACCGCCGGCCGCGCCCTGCGAAGCCCCGATCGCGGCGCGGCGGAGCTCACCTGGCCCGCGCGCGAGCTGTTCTCGCGCTGGCCAACCCACGTCGTGGGCGTGCCGCTCCTCACCCCTGGCGCGGGCGCGCTCGCTGCCGATCCTCGCTGACCACGCGCACGGTCCGCAGCAGGCGGTCGCTCGCCCCGCGCACGCTCCCGCCCAGCTCCAGCGTCTGCTGCACGTAGGCGAGGGTCTCCCTCGTCAGGCGCTCGCCGGGGAGCACGTTGGGTATCCCCGGCGGGTAGGTCGCCAGCGACTCCGCCGCGATCCGCCCGACCGCCTGCGCGGCCGGGACGACCTCCTGCGCCCCCAGGAAGGCCTCGCGCGGGGTCATCGCCAGCTCACCCCACGGGGGCGCCGCGGCGAAGCTCGCCCCTGCTCCGCTGGGGTCCGGCCCCACCTGCGCGACCACCGTGCGCAGCGCGCGCACCAGCCGGGCGGCCTCGGGCAGGCTGCGCTCGCCCATGCCGAACACGGCCACCAGCACGTTCTGTCCGTACAGCTCGAGGTTGATGTCCGCCAGCTCGCGCAGCAGTGGCGCCAGCTCGTAGCCGCTCGCGCCGACCCCGCGCACGTCCACCGCCAGGCGCAGCGGGTCATACGCAAACACCCCGGGGCGTCCGGCCAACCGCTCGTCGAGCACGTCCAGGCCGTCGATCGCGCGAATCTGCTCGCGCGCGTGTGCCAGCGCGGCCATCGTCCTGGCGAGCAGCTCGCGCCCGTGCACCGCCGCCTGGCGTCGCGCGGCATCCAGCGATCCGCCGAGCAGGGAGCTGGGGCTGGTCAACTCCGTGAGCGTGACCGCCCGGTCGACCGCGTCCTCGTCGATCAGCGCCGGCGCGCCGGCGCCGAGATGGAGCATCGCCGACTGCGTGAGGCTGCCCACGATCTTGTGCGTGCTGGAGATCACCAGGTCGGCGCCGAGCGCGAGCGCGTGGGTGGGCAGCTCCTCGTGGAAGGCCAGATGCGCGCCCCACGCCTCGTCCACCACCAGGGGCACGCCGCGACCGTGCGCCACCGCCGCCAGCGCCGCCACGTCCGCCACCGCCCCGAAGTACGTCGGTGAGACCACCCACGCGGCCACCGCCCGCGGGGTGGCCTTCAGCGCGCGCTCGAGCGACTCGCCGGTGAGGCAATGGGCGATCCCCAGCTCCGGGTCCACCTCCGGCGCGGCGAACGTCGGACGCAGGCCCGACAGCACCAGCGCGTCGATCGTGCTCGAGTGGGCGTTGCGCTGCACCACCACCTCACTGCCGTGGTGGGCGAGCGCCAGACCGGCCGCCAGGTTGCCCTGGGAGGCGCCGTTCAACAGGAACCACGCGCGCCGTGCCCCCCACGCCTCGGCCGCCAGCCGCTGGGCCTGCTCGAAGGGGCTCGGGTCCAGGCCCACGTCGATGCCGTAGGTCAGCGCTGGGATGTCGAGGCTGACGGCTCGCGGGCCGAACGCCTCCAGCATCCCGGGGTCCGCGCCCGGGCCGCCCTTGTGCCCCGGCACGTGCAGCCGGGCCGGCTTGCGGGCGGCGTACTCGCACAGCGCATCCAGATAGGGCGTGCGCTCCTGGGGGTTCGACGCCTTGGCGGTCGGCTGCTGGCGCGCACGTTCGCTGCGCCCTTTCGTCATCCGGCGCTCACATCTGTGCCTGCCGAGAGTCCGAGGTGTGCCAACACTGAGCCTTTCTACCAACTTCCCTTGTCCGTCACGCGAACTCGGGCTACCGTCGAGGGTGTCCTGAAAGTAGCGGCCCGGCGGTGCGTCAACACCCCGGGCCCGGCACCGAGTTGCTCAGCCTCGATGCCCGCCGATTGTCCCTCAGCGCCGCTTGCAACGTATGGTGGGGCTCGGCTGGAGTGGATGCTCGCGCTCTCGGCGCCCCGACCAGAGGAGGCGAGATGTCAGACCCCGATTCACGCACGAGCGCCACGCCACCCGCTCGCCCGGCGGACGAGCTCGTGCTGGCGGCGCTCGAGCGCGCCGCCCGCCACCAGGCGCGGGAGGACCCCGCGGTGCCCGTGTGGGCGATCCTCGAACACCTCGCCGTCCCCCCGCGCTCGGGAGCCGCCCGGCATGTCGGAACGCGCCTGGCTGCCATGCACGCGGCCGGCCTGCTCGAGCGCTCGCGGCGCCACGGCGCGCGCACGTGGGCGCTCACGGACGCCGGTGCGCGCCGCCTGCACGAGGCCCGCGGCGCGGGTGGGCTCGCGGCGCTGCCCGAGTCCCCCCAGCACCGCGCGTGGCGGCTCGCCCACACGGCCGCCGCGCACGAGATCGAGCGCTTCCGGGACGCCCTCCACGAGCGCCTGGGCCGGGCGGGGCGGACGCTGGAGTCCCACGCGCCGCCACACTCCGACGCCTGGCTCGAGCTCGCCGAGGAGCTGCAGCGGGCCTGCCGGCGCCTGGCGTCAGCCAGCTATTGCCTGTACGAGTGGGCCGAGCCCGACGATGCGCGCGCGGACGTGGACGAGCGCCTGGACCCCGCCGACGAGGCACTCGAGCCCGCTGAGCGGGCGCGTCGGCGGGCGCGCCGCGCGGGGCGGCGCAACGTGCGCCTGTGGGATGACCTGCCCGGCCCGCTTGAGCGGTGAGCGGCGCGGTGCCCGCCCGCGCCCGCGCCCGCGAGTCAGCCGACCGGCGCCTCGTGGACGACCGGCGCGTGGCGGTGCTCGGCGATCAGCGCTAGCGCGTAGCGTCCGGCGGGGTGCTCGCGGGCACGCTGGACGAGCGCCGCGGTCGCCGCGGGCAGCACGTCCGGCTGGGGCAGGGGCACGCCGTAGATCGGGGGCACGATGACCGCCGCGGACAGCGCCGCGAACGTCAGGTCGGCGGCCCCGAAGCGCTCGCCGCAGAGGTAGGGGCGGCCGTCGTCGAGCAGCTCTGCCACGAAGTCCAGCTCCCGCCACACGGTCGCCTCGTCCTGCACCTCGACGCCCGGCCGGATGTCCAGCACCCGCTCCACCAGGCGCACCGCCAGCGGCCATCCCCAGCGCAGCGCGCGATCCTCCCAGGGCGGCACGCCCTGGTTGTTGAAGTCGAGCATCTGCTCGCGGTGGGCGAGCGTGTGCACGTACATCAGGCGGCGTCCACTCGGCCCCAGACGCTCGTCCAGCCGCCGGCACAGCTCGAGCACCTGCGCCCGCTCGGCCCCGCCGGCGGGGTACAGGCGGTGCTCGGGGGCGGTGCGCTGGTTGACCCATGCGAGGATCAGCGCGGACTCGCCGATCGACCCCTGCGGCGTCACCAGCACGGGCACCGTCAGCCCGCCCCCGGCGCGCCGGGCCGCGAGCCGGTGGATCCCCTGGACGTGGCGCTCCTCGCGGTACTCGATCCCCGCGCGCTCGAGCGCCCAGCGGGCCTTCTCGCAGTAGTGGCTGATGGGGATGGTCACCAGCCGCAGCATGCATGCCGGAGTATGACCCTTTGCTAGGGTGCCCGCGAGGTGACGCGCTGAGTACCAGCCAGGCCGGAGCAGGCGGTCCGCCGCGTGTGGAGCACGCGGGGCGCCCGATGCCCGTGCCGCCAGGAGCGTCCCAGTTCGAGGAGTGGGAGATCGCGCTGCACGGCCGCCGGGTGATCTACAGGATCGCCGGCAGCGGGCCGCCCGTGGTCCTGATCCACGGCATGCTCAACTCCTCCAGCCACTGGCAGTCGGTGGCGCTCGACCTCGCCCGCGAGTACACGGTCGTGGCACCCGACCTGATCGGGCACGGCGACTCGGCGGCGCCCCGGGGGGACTACTCGCTGGGCGCGCACGCGGCGAGCATCCGCGACCTGCTCGCCGCGATCGGCATCGAGCGGGCGAGCATCGTCGGGCACTCGCTGGGCGGCGGCGTGGCCATGCAGTTCTTCTACCAGTTCCCCCAACGGGTCGAGCGTCTGGTGCTGATCTCCAGCGGCGGCCTCGGCCGCGAGGTCAGCCCGATGCTGCGCTCGGCCGCGCTGCCCGGCACCTCGGCGCTGCTGTCGCTGACCATCCAGCCGCGGCTGCTCGCCGCCCTGGCCGATGGCGGACGGCGCCTGCGCGAGCGGTCGATCGGAGCGGGCGTGTACCTGCAGGCGATCGCCCGCGCGCTGCGCCCGCTCGAGAACGCCGATGCCCGCAACGCCTTCCTGCACACGCTCCGCGCGGTGATCGACGTGCACGGCCAGCACGTGAGCGCCACCGACCGCCTGTACCTGCTGGAGACGATGCCCACGATGATCGTGTGGGGCGAGCGCGACCACACGATCCCGCTCGCGCACGGGCGCCGCGCGCACGAGTCGATCCCCCACAGCTTCTTCCGCACGCTCCCCGACGTCGCCCACTTCCCGCATCTGGAAGACCCCGAGGGCCTCGCCCGGCTGCTGCGCGAGTTCATGCAGGAGACCCGCCCCGGGCGCATCGAGGACGCGGACTGGGGCGCGGTGCTCGCGCGACGCTCGCCCCGCTCGCGCCGGCACGCCGCCGCATAGCCCGCCGCCGCGTACACACGCCCGGGCGGCACCGCGCCGGGTGCCGGTGGCGCTCGGGGCGCCTACTCGGGCGTGGCTGCTGCCGCCCGCCACGCGGGCGGGTAGGGCAGCGGCGCGAGCTTGCCTTCGAGCTGCTCGCGCATCGGCTCGAACGGCGGGGGCAGCGACAGGCCCTCGCCGAGATGGTCCTGGTCCTCGTCCACGGCGAAGCCGGGGCCGATGGTGGCGATCTCGAACAGCACGCCGCTGGGCTCCACGAAGTACACCGATTTGAAGTAGAAGCGTTCGATCACGGGCGTCGGGCGGGCGCCCACCTCGGCCACGCGCCTGCGCCAGCTCTCCAGGTCGTCGATCGCGGCGGCGAACGCCACGTGGTGCACGGTGCCCGCGCCCTGGCTGCGATTGATCTCAGGCGGGGCGGGATCGTATGCATAGAACCCGCCCCGGTGAGCACCGCGCACCTCCCAGTGCTCCCCCTCTCCCCGGCTGAAGCCTAGCGCGTCGCCGAGCAGATGCTCGCTGCGGACGGGCGCGTTGCTGTAGGCGCGTACGCCTTCGAAACCCTGCAGCGCGTGCTCGCGCGGGATCTCCGGCGAGTCCGCCCGCAGCGGCTCGTCCGCGACGCGTGTGTGCACGAGCTCGTGCTCCAGGCCCTCGGGGTCCGCGAACAGCAGGCTCCCGCCCGACAGCTCCGCCCGCACGCCCCGGCCGGCCAGGCGCTCCTCCCAGAAGTCCAGCGCCTCGGGCGAGCCCACCCGCCACACGATCCTGTGGACCATCCCCGGACCTGCCACGCCGCGGGCGGCGCCCGGGTACTCGAAGAACGTCAGGTCCATCCCCGGCGAGCCGTGCTCGTCGCCGTAGAACAGGTGGTACATGTTGGGTTCGTCCTGGTTGACAGTGCGCTTGACCATCCGCAGGCCGAGCACGCCCGTGTAGAACTCGACGTTGCCCGCAGCGTCGCCGGTGATGGCGCTGATGTGATGGATGCCCTCGAGCTTCATGGCGCAGACCACCGCAGTTTATTGGCCCGGCCCACCCATCCGCGCGCCCGAGGGCGACGGCGGCGGCGTGCGATGATCGAGACGTGCAGGACGGATCGCTCATCCCGCGCTTCGGTGCAGCGCGACGCGACCCCACGCTGGCGGTGCTCGAAGGCCTGCACGCGCTCAAGCACGCCCTGCGCTTCGGCGCGAACGTCCTGGAGATCGTCACCCGCGACGCCGCCGAGCTCGAGCGCCTGGCGGCCGAGCTCGCGCCCGACCTCGCCGACACCCTGCGCGAGCGCGCCAGGGAGGTCGAGCAGGCGGTCTTCGACCGCCTCGCCCCGCTGGCGCCCGCCACCGGCGTGATCGCCCTCGCCGAGCGCCCGGCCCTCACGGGCGCGGAGGTGCTCGCCGCGCGTAGCCCCGGGCCGATCGTCCTGCTCGAGGATCCCCGCGATCTGGGCAACATGGGCGCGTGCGTGCGCGTGGCCGCCGCCGCGGACATCGCCGGGGTGCTCACCACGGGCAGCCACGACCCCTGGCATCCGGACGCGCTGCGTGGCGCCGCCGGGCTGCACTACGCCGTGCCCGTCGCGCGCCTGGAGCGGCTCGACCCCGACGAGCTCCATCGGCCGCTGCTGGCGATCGACCCCGACGGCGAGCCGCTCGACCCCGCGGCGCTGCCCCCGCGGGCGCTGCTGGCGTTCGGCACCGAGCGCCACGGCCTCAGCGAGAGCCTCACCGCCCACGCGGACGCGCGCCTGAGCATCCCCATGCGCCCGGGGGTGTCGAGCCTGAACCTCGCCACCTCGGTGGCCGCCGTGCTGTTTGCCTGGCGCCTGTCGGCGCACCCGGTCACGCCGCTCGGCTAGACGCTTCCACGCCGTCGAGCAGCAGCCAGTTGCCCGTCAACGCCTCGCGCGCACGGGCGACCATGCGCGCGGCCACCTCGTCCGGGTCGTCGACCTCGGCCATCAGCCGCTCGATCAGCTCGCGAGCCTCGCGCGCGTGCTCCACGTCGCGGAGCTCGTGCACGCGGAAGTACTCGGTCGCCGGTCCTTCCTGGCTGAAGCCGTAGTGGGCGCTCAGCCCCGCCAGCTTGGTTGCGGAGATCTCCGGCTGGCCGGCCTCGATCGCGTACAGCACCGCCAGCTGCTCGAGCAGGTCCGCCCCCGCGCCCCACGCGCGCACGCACGCCCGCGTCTGCGCCAGCTGCCGGGGCTCCCCCGCCGGGGACGATGCCCGCTCGAACTGCTCCCACAGCTCCACGTGCGCCTCCTCCTCCTCGGCGTGGCGCGCCAACCCCGCGCGATGGGCTGTCGCCGTGGGCCCGGCGTCGCTGCGGGCGGCGCTGTCGGCGGCCCCCTGAGAGGCGCGCGCGAGCGCGAGCACCGCGTGCCGGTACTCGCCGGCGTAGCACGCGAGCTCCTCGGCGCTCAGCTCGCCAGCGCTCCAGCGCTGGTAGAACGGATGCTCGAGGACGTTGATCTCGGCGCGTGTCTCGTCGAGCCTGTCGAGGACGTGCATGGCGCGGTGCCTTTCTGTGAGGGGTTTCGGGATGGTGGCGGGCGGGCAGGAGATGGCCTGCGAACGCAGAAAGCTACGGAGTTAGCGCAGTCTTTGTTCCGAGAAGGGTGGACCGTCGTCCGGACGGTGTGCGAGGGTGGCGTCGAGGGCTGGTCCCCTATGAGGAGGGGGTGTGGTTTTCGTGATTGTCCTTATCGCTGCGACCATTGGCGTGGTGGGCGTCACCACCATTTTCGCGCTGGCTCTGGGGCGCACGGCGGCGATCGCCGACGAGGAGTTCGACCGGCTGCTCGCCCAGCGCCGGGCGGAACCCACGATCAGGGGCTATCGCCAGAGCTACGCCGGGTTCGCCCGCGCCCACTCGACGATCGCCCGTGACTCGTCGATCACCGAACCGTCGTCGAGGACGAGCGCCGGGACCCAGCGCTTGCCCGTCAGCTCCTGCACCTCCCGGCGCCCGCGCGTCTGGTTGAAGACGCCCGGCAGCGGCGCGAACCCGTAGGACTTGATCACCTCCGGGTCGTGCCCCGCGTCCTTGAGCGCGTGGTAGGCGTTGGCGCACGGGTGCCCGCCGGGTCGCGGCGTGGGGAAGGTGCCCCAGCAGACGTACAGCTTCACGAGACGTTCAGCGTCCCTTCCATGCCCGCCTGGCGGTGGCCGGGGACCGAGCAGTAGAAGGTGTATTTGCCCGGCTTCAGTTTCAGCGTCAAGGTCTTGCTGCCACCCATGAACGTGGGCGTGGCGCCCAGGACCTTGGTGCCTTCGGCGACCGTCACGTTGTGTTCCAGGGGCGACATGTTGGTCATCGTGATCGTCACCGTGCCCGCCTTGGCGGCCAGCAGCTTGGTGTTGTAGCTGAGCTGCCCGCTGGGGTTGGCGGCGAGCTTCAGCGAGGTGCTCGCGCCGGCGGGGGCGCCGGCCGCGGCAGGCGCGGTGGCGGCGGTCGAGCTGGCGGTGCTGGGGGCGGCGGACGCGCTCGCGGAGCTGGTCTGCACGGGGGCCCCTTCGACGGGCACGGGCGGCAGTTCCTGGGTGTGGGTCGGCGGCAGCGAGCCCTTGGCGGGGGTACCCGCGGTGAGCACCGCCGAGGACACGGCGGCGAGCACCAGCACGGCGGTGACGGCGATCACGGCACGCTGGCCCGCGAGGCTGCCGGGGAAGCCGGGGCGGCGCATGCCGAGGCCCAGCGACACTGTCAGCGCCCACACGACGAGCAGGCCGCCGGCGATGTAGAACGGGACTTTGCTCTTCTCCGCGGCGAGCACCGGAGCTACCTGCAGGGCGATCGTGTGCATCGGCGCGAGCCTAACCGATGGGACAGCCGTTGTGCTATCCCGGGCCGCTCACTCCCCGGCGGACTGGGTGATGCGCTGGCGCTCGGGCGCCGCCTGCAATTCCGGCTGTGCTTCCGCGGCGCCGGAGCGGGCCGCGCGCAGCTCGTAGTCGCGGCGGACGTGGTGGTCGGCGCCCGCGAGCACGCGGTCGGCCTTCACCAGCCGCGCCATGCGCTCGGACAGCGCCCGCGGCAGCAGGCTGCCGAACAGGAACTGGCGCTTGGCGGACTTCGGCACCCACACGTCCACCGTGCCGTGCTGGAGTGCCTCGACGATCGCCTCGGCCACGTCTTCGGGCTCGAGGCTGCTCATCCCCCGGGCCTTGCCCAGGCCGGACCCGAGCTCGGTGTTGACGACGAACGGCATCACGTAGCTGACGTCCACGTGCGCGCCCATCAGGTGCAGCTCGCCGCGCACGGCCTCGGTCAGGCCGACCACCGCGTGCTTGGTGGCCGAGTAGGTGGCGCCGCCGGGCGCGCCGAACTTGCCGGCCTGGGAGGAGATGTTGACGATGTGCCCGCGGTCGCGCTCGAGCATGCGCTCGAGCGCCAGCTTGGTGCCGATGATCACGCCGTGGAGGTTGATGTCGATCATCCGCCGGGCGGTCTCGTCGTCCTCGTCGACGAAGCGCCCCAGGGGCATGATCCCGGCGTTGTTGACGAGCACGTCGAGCGGGCCGAGCTGCTCTTCGGCGCCGTCCAGGAAGGCCGCGAACGACGCCCGCTCGGTCACGTCCAGGGGCAGGGCGACGGCCCGGGCGCCGAGCTCGGCGGCGGTCCGCTCGGCCGCCTCGAGGTTGACGTCTCCGATCGCCACGCGCATGCCCCGCCGCAGGAACGCGGCGGCCGTGGCGCGTCCGATGCCGCGCGCGGCGCCCGTGATCGCGGCCGTCTGGCCGGCGAGGATGCGGGACTGCTTGGCCATGATCTCCTCCTGACGGTGGCTGGCGAATGGCGTCCATGGCAAAGCTAGCGCGATAGCGGGTAGTAGGGTGAGCTGATGCCGTACTTCCGGTTCGAGCGCCAGCGCCTCGCGTACACGGAGTTCGGCGGCGGGCCGGCGGCGCTCGCCGCAGGTGGCGTGCGCGGACGGACGGCCAGGAGCTCACCGGCGGGCGGGCGTGCCCTGATCCTGCTGCACGGGCTGCTGCTCTCCCAGGAGATGCACCGCCCGCTGGCCGAAGACCTCGCTGCCCGCGGAAACCGCGTGATCACCATGGACCTGCTCGGCCACGGTCACTCGGACAGGCCGCGGGACATGTGGCGCTACTCGATGGCCACGTACGGCGCCCAGGTGATCGCGCTGATGGACCACCTCAAAATCGAGCAGGCGGTGGTGATGGGCACCTCGCTCGGCGCGAACGTCGCGCTGGAGGTCGCATCCCGCGACCCCGAGCGACTGCGGGGCCTCGTGATCGAGATGCCGGTGCTCGACAACGGCCTGATGTGGAGCGCGCTGACGTTCACGCCGCTGCTCGTCGCGCTGACGTTCGGCGAGCCGGTGATGAAGCTCCTGGCGCGGGTGACGCGGGCGGTGCCGCGACAGGTGCTGCCGCACTACGGCAACGTGATCCTCGACCTCGTGCGCCAGGAGCCGGGACCCAGCGGCGCGCTGCTGCAGGGGCTGTTCTTCGGGCGCATCGCTCCCCCCCGCGGCGAGCGCGCCACGTTCACCGCGCCGACGCTCGTGCTCGGTCACCCCCGTGACCCCGTGCACCCCTTCTCCGACGCGGGCATGCTCGTCAAAGAGATGCAGAACGCGAGGCTGCTGGAGGCCGAGTCGCTGGTCGAGCTGCGCCTGCACCCCGAGCGTCTCACTGCGGAGATCGCCGACTTCCTGGACGAGGTGTGGGCGAAGCCGGCGAAGGCCGCCGCGCGTCGGCCGGCGAGCGCCAGGCGGCGCGCGGCCAAGCCGCGGCCAGCCAAACCGCAGGCAGCCAAACCGCAGGCAGCCAAGCGTCCCGCCGCCAAGTCGGCCCGCTCGGCGCGCTAGCTACTTGCCCCGGAATAGTCGTTGGTCTGTCCGGCTGGATTAAGAGAATTGGCCCTGCAAATGGGGTGGTTTCTGATCGAGGAGAATGCTGATGCTGCGTTTGTCGGGCGGGCAGGTCGAGTCGTTGTGGGACGAGGTGTTGCCGGGCGATGTGCGGGAGCTGCCCGAGGATTTGGCGGCGCTCGACGTGCTGCTTCGCGATGTGGCGCTGACGCAGCCGATCGCGGCGCATTGGCGCGGCGAGGCTATCTCTCATGGTCGTCCGATCATTCCGATGGAGGTGTTGACCCTAACTGCCACCGCTCCCTCCGAAGCTCACACGTAGCGCATCACGAGCCGACAGAGTTTATGCACCCCACGCGATCCCGTCTACAACCTTTAACTCACCATCCGGACCAGCTGACGGCATCACCACCGGTTAACCGAGCAGAAAGCCATTTGCCCGGAACGGCCGCGCCCGACAACGAGCGAGCGCGGCCGTTTGGTTCAGCCGTTTATCCGGGACAAGTAGCGGTATGTCTAGCCTTACTATCCGAAGAGCTCGACGGCCTTGGTTGGTAACAGCGTGATAGTTCCCGTCGAGGAGTTGGTGATTAACTCGCAGCCGGATTCATTCAGACCACCGGCTTTGACTTTGAGGTTTGCTACGCCTGCTTCGCCTTTCTGGTTCGTGAATTTCGTTTTTTCTGGTTTACCAAGTTCGGTTTTGGAGGTGCATCTCAGGGCACCCTTACCCGTGTTGCTTCCCGCGCCTAGCTTTGTTTCGATGGGTTCTACGTACCCGAGCACACTTCCTTTGGGTTTCACTTCGAAAGTGGCACCGCATTTGATCGTGAATTCGCTGACGTCGAACAGTGTGCCTACCTGTAATTCTCCTGCCGAACCGGTGGTGGACACGAGTAAGACCGTGTTCGTCGGAATTAAGACTTCACCGGTGGCGTCACCAGAGGTGCTGCATTTTTCTTTGCTTCCACCCACTTCTGCTACTTCTAAGAATAATACTAAGTAAATGCCTATGCCGCTAGTGGTCGCGGTGTTTAACAGGGTGACTTCAAGTAACAGCCCTTTACCGGCAAGATTTGCCGCCGCGGACTGCAGTTCCGAGGCGATCCCGTTGTTGGTTGGGTGGTCTGATGCGGAGTTGATTAAGACGGTCGGTTCGCTGTCTTCGATTGTGATGGCGGGGAGTTTCACCCACTTTACTTCAGTGTATTCCCCGTTAGATTTCGCTTCGCTGCATTTTTCGTTTTTCCACGTCCCCGTTTCGGAGTTCGTGCCGGTTTTGTATGGTGTGATTAACGCGCACCATAAGTTTTCCTTGATCCACGTAACGGGTAACGCTAACACGAATTTACCGGTTAACTTCGTTACTTCTTCCGTGCAAGCCGCGTTTTTATAGTTGCCGGCTATTTTTGTAGCCGAGAAGTTGCTGATTTCATAGCAGGCTAAGGGCCCGCCGAGTGGCTCTTCGGCTGAGGCAGCGGATGCGACTAGGCCGAGGATCGCGAACGCGGCCGTGAGGAGCACGCCGGTGATACCTAGATATTTCATGATCTTGTGTCTCCTAGCGTCGATAGGCCAGCCCGGGGGCCGACGGCCCCTTTGATGCCAGCCCTAGTAGCGCAGCCAGCGGGTTGCTGGCTGCTGGTAGTGCGCTAGTCTGTGTAGCGTGGGAGGGATCGCGTGTCAAGCAATAGGCGGAGATGTTTCTGGCAGTCGGAGCTGTCGGCCGGGTTGCTCGGATTGCGTGCGAGGCCAACCAGGAGCGGTAGAAGACGTGTGTTGAGAGGAGCGAGGAGCCGGTTTAGGATCGCGTCTGACCAAGGTGCTCTACGGCAGGCACGAGAAATTGCTAGCGAGGATGGTTCGATGATGATGCGGTCTGGGGAATGCGAGCGGGCGTCTTGGGCCGCTCTCGCGCGGCAGCGGCTGTGGCTGGTTGTTCTGGTGCTGGGCGCGCTGGGGTACTATCCCGGCATGGCGTGGGGGGATAGCGCCTACCGTCTCGAACCTGGACGCGTGCTTGGCGAGGCTGGTTCGGGTGCGGGAGGGCTGTCACTCGCGGCGCCAGTGCGTGCGTTGGAAGGTAGCCCGTTCTTTACGGCAGGTGGTAGTGGCGTGGCGGTGGGCGATGGGTCGCACGATGTGTTCGTGGCGGACACATGGAATAGCCGAGTGGATGTGTTTGGGGCCGGTGGGGGGTTTGTGCGGGCGTGGGGTTGGGGCGTGCAGGATGGGGAAAGCAAGCCCGAGGTGTGTACTGGTAGCCCGCCGGGCTGCAAAAAGGGGCTGTCGGGGTCTGGGTTGGGGGAGCTCGCGGCGCCGCGGTTCGTGGCGGTAGACAACTCCTCTGGTACCTCCGCCGGGGATGTGTATGTAGGGGTGGGGGTAGGCTCTGAAGCCGCGAATGAGCGTGAGCTGGTGGAAGTCACGGGCGCCACGGAAGGCTCGTACACGCTGGGTTTTGAAGATGAAACGACCAGCGCGGTTCCGTACAGCCCCGTGCCCTCCGGGAACGAGAAGGACGATGGGCCGAATGCGCAGGCGGCGCAGGCGGCGCTTGAAGGGCTCGCGACGATCGGCGCCGGGCACGTGAAGGTGCGCGAAGAAGATGGTGATCCGTCGCGGCTTGCGGTGGAATTCGAAGGGGCGTTGGGGGATCAGCAGGTGGGGGTATTGACGTGTGGGGGGTCCGGTCTTGTTGGGGCGGGTGCGGGGTGTGGGGTTGCTGTGCAGCGTGTGGGCTCGCCTTTTGTGGGGGAAGTGCTCGAGAAGTTCAGCCCGGAAGGCGAGCTCTTTGAAGAATGGGGCGCCGAAGGCCAACTCGACGGGTTGACAGCACCGGCGGGCGCGTTCAAAGGCCAGCTGAACGGGCTCGCGGTCGATAGCAGTGGACACTTGTGGGTGTATGACGCGGGTGAGCTGTACGAGTTCAACGAAGAAGGCACCCCGATCGAAGACTGCAGGCTGGAAGGCCCGAGCTCGGCCTCGGGCCTCGCGGCGGGGCCGGGTGGCGAACTGTTCTTGGTACGCCTGGATCGTGTGGAAGCGTTCTCTGGCTGTGCGGGGTTCAAGGAAGGCGTCTGGCGGCCGCATTCACCGGCGCCCTCAGGGGTCGCGGTGGACGGGCTGTCGGGGGAAGCGCTCGCGGACCTCGGTGACGTGATCGAAGACGTCGCGCCGGGTGTCAGCGAACCCCTGGAATTCGGTGCGGAGGTGTTGTCCGGTGGGGCGGGGTTGGCTGTCAACACCTCGACAGGCTCGCCGTTCAGCGGGTCGGTGTACGCCGCGAACACAGCGACGAGCGAGGTCGACGTGTTCGGTGTCTCAATGGAAGCGAGAACAACGGGCGTGAGCAGCATGAGCGCCACGGACGCGGCACTGGAAGGCGAAGTCAACCCGCGGGCCACGAACGTCACAGGCTGTGTGTTCCACTACGCGAACGGTGCTGTCGCACCGTGCCTGGACGAAGCAGGCGAACGCGTCTCAAGCGAACACCCGTTGACGGGGGAAGCGCCTGTGAAGGTGCACGCCGCCGCGGAAGGTCTCTCGGGCGGCACGAGCTATGACTATAGTCTGCGCGCGACGAACACAGCCGGGGAAGCGCTGGAAAGCGAAACCAAGACCTTCAAAACCCTCACGACCGCGGTGATCGAAGACACCGCCACGGAAAAGATCGAAGCGCAATCCGCGCTGCTGACCGGCAAGGTCAACCCGAAGAGCGTCCCGGACACGAAATGCAGCTTCGAATACGGCCTCAGCGAAGCCTACGAACACCAGGCGCCATGCGAACCCTCCGAAACGCTGTCGGGTAGCTCCCCCGTCGCGGTCTCGCTCGCGCTCACCGGCCTGACCCCCGGCAGCGAGTATCACTGGCGCATCACGGTCACAGACGAAAACGTCCCCAGCCAGGAAGCCGTGACCTCGCCCGACAACACATTCGTATACCTACCCCCAAACACACCACAACACCAACAAACACCCTGCCCCAACGAAACACTCCGCGGGGAAAGCGACCTCGATCTGAAGACCGGGCAGGCGCTCTCGCTGGAACTCCCCGACTGCCGTGCCTACGAGCTGGTCACCCCCACACACAAGAACGGGGCGCTACTCGCACCAATACTGTTCGGCCCGGCGGCACAGGTCAGCGAAGACGGCTCGCGAGTGATCGTCTCAAGCGACCAGTGCTTCGCAGAAGCCGGATCATGCACCGCCAAACGCGAGCACACAGGTGTGCCGTTCGAGTTCTCGCGCACTGCTGGCGGCTGGGTCACGAGCGCGCTCGCGCCACCCGCGAGCGTACTTGAAGATAGTGGCCTGTGGGGGTATAACGCGAACACCAACTCGGTGCTCTACAACGCTCCCATCGCCGGCCAGCTCCCCGACTCGTTCTTCGCACGCACGCCCGTAGGAGCTTTCGAAACCCATCGGCCCCGTCAGCGAAACTCTCCCCTTCCTTATCCTGCACACCGCTGGCGCGTTCGCGACCGGCGACCTCTCCCACATCATCTTCTACTGGCCTACCAGAGAAGGAGTGTGGCCGTCACTGTCCCCCGGCGCGCCGTTGTTCGAGTACGCCGGCACCGACAACGAGAAGCCCTTCCTCGTGAACGTCGAAGAAGGACTAGGCCAGGGCAGCACGAAAACAATCGGTAGCTGCGGAGAACTTGCGGGCAGCCGCAGCATCGCTGAGGATCAGGCAGTGTCGGCGGATGGCACGACGGTGTACTTCAACGCGTGCGAAGGCAACACCGAAGGCTCGTTGTATGCACGTGTGGATGGTGAACAGGCGTCCGCGCGGACGATCGCGATCTCCACCCACGCGACCGGTACGGGTACGGGCCTGAACGAATGCGATAGCGCGTGCGTGTCCTCGTCCACCTCTGCCGGTGTGCTGGAAGGCGCCTCTGAGGATGGCACGCAGGCGTATTTCACCTCCACACAACAGCTCACCAACGACGCTAGCGAGGACAAGGCTGGGACCGCCGCGGGGGGCTGCCAGTCCACGGCCGGAAAAGATGGCTGTAACCTCTACCTGTTCGAAGGCGCCCAAGAACAGCCGCTGTCGGGGAATAACCTCATCGATGTCTCGACTAGCGATAGCAGCGGCACAGGGCCGGAGGCCAAGGGCGTGATGGCCCTCTCGAGCTGATGGTTCGCACGTGTACTTCGTCGCGGGGGGGGTGCTGACGGGCGCTAACGGCGAAGGCCACAGCCCCGTCGAAGGCGCGAGCAACCTCTACGTTTGGGAGCGCGACCGTGGCCAGCCCACCGGCGGGCGCACCACATACATAGCCACGCTCCCCGGTGGGGACCCTGAAGCACAAGAGTGGGGGGAACGCGAGGTCAGGGACGCGAGCGTGACCCCCAACGGCGAGTATTTGGTGTTCACCTCCTCTGCCGCATTGGTGGGTGGCGAGGGCGGCCCGGAACAGGTCTTTCGCTACGATGCCGAAGACGAACGGCTGCAGCGTGTGTCGATCGGCCTGCACGGACTCAACGACGACGGTAACGAGGCGGCTGGGGATGCGCGTATCGCGGTGCACAACAGCGGTGGTATCGGCCAGCTACGACGCGACCCGACCATGTCTGATGATGGATCACTGGTGTTCTTCCAAAGCCCAGCCGGCCTGACGCCGGGGGCACTGAACAACGCGCCGGTCAACGGCAACGGTGGGCTCGCGCAGAACGTCTATGAGTGGCAGGCCCAAGGAACACACGGCTGTGAAGAACCCACGGGGTGTATCTATCTCATCTCCGACGGGCGGGATACCAGCGAAAGCGGCTCCAACAGCGCCACCGCGAGCAGCGTCGAACTCCTCGGCACAGATGCGACGGGCAGCAACGTATTCTTCACGACGGCTGACCAGCTCGTGCCCGCCGACACCGACAGCCAGCTCGACTACTACGACGCGCGCGTCGACGGCGGGTTCCCCGCACCCAGCCTCCCAGGCGCCTCATGCCAAAGCGAAAGCTGCCGCCCCCAGCCATCATCCCCGCCCGCCTTCGGCGCGCTCCCCTCCGAAGCCCTCACCGGCACCGGCAACCTCCCCTTCCCAGCCCCATCACATGCCCCCAAACCCAAACCGACCAACAAAACCAAGCTCACCAAAGCCCTCCACGCATGCCACAAAGACCACTCCCGCAAGAGGCGGACAGCATGCGAACGACACGCACGCAAACTCTACGGAGGAGCGCACAAGTCCACCATCCACCGCAAGAACTGAGGGTTGGGGAGTGTCCGGGAGTGCACGAGCGCGTGCTCGCCGAACACGGTCTTGATCGCCTTGCGCAGGGCCTTGGACCCGTCGATCACGAACAGAATCGCCTGCTCTGGATCAAGGCCACGGTCGACCAGGTCCGACAGCAAAGCACCCGCCAGCGTGGCGTTCTCGGTCGAGCCCTCCCACACAACCCGAGCGGGATCTTCACGCCCTCTGTCGTGATCCCGAGCGCCACGACATGCGTGCGCTCGGCGATCTCGACACCATCAAGCATCATCACCGCCAGGCGCACGTCCTCAAGCCGGCGGCTCATCAGCTCCGAGAGCGCCGTGCGAGTGCGCTCGATGAACATCTCCGATACCGACGTCTTCGAGGTCGTGCTGGCCGTGGCGTCGACCTCGCCGCCCACTGGCTCACCCACATCCACGAACCTGCGCGTGGAGACCCCGGCGAGCATCCGGTCCATCACCGCCCGTGTGAGCGGGTCGCGGTCGGCGAAGTACTCGTAGGTAGCAACCGGCAGCTCGCGCTCATCATCAGCGGTGCGCATCCGCGGCCGCGAGACCTTCACGCGCCGACCACCGAGCGTCATCGACCCGTCCTCATGGCCGTGACGCTTTGCCGCCCGCTCCCGGTCGTGCTTGCCCTTCGGGCCGACAACCTCGATGACCTCAAGCTCCATCAGCTCGTGCACGACACCGAGCCCGACCCCGGCGCTGAGCGCGAGCAGGCCCTCCCTCGCCGCTCCCACAAGCTCCCCGAGCGCCTCCTGGATCTGCGCAGGGAGCGGCCTCTCGATCTCCGCCGCGGCCATGACGACCTTCGGCGCGGATACCTTCTTCATGGCGGCACCTCCTGTCCTCGCGGACTTGGTTGGCGCCTGTCACGCTCGCAACGCGAGCGGACGAGGCGGGAGGACCGCCTTCAAACTTCTACGAGAACCCAGACAACCTCTGGATTGAGACCTGGAACGAGAACCCCCGCCCCTACGTCTGGACCAAGACAGCCGACCAGATCCTCGACTCGATCACCCCGCTACTGCAACCGAATTAATGCATCACGACACTATCTCGGCGGGAACAGTTCGAGTTCGTTGACGTCCACGTGCCCCGGCGCCTGGGTGGTGCCGACGGCGGATTGCGGCGCCTTGCTGATCCACAGCGTGACGTACGTGAACGTCTCCTTGGAGTCGCGCAGGGTGAGCCGCAGGCGTTTCTTCTTGGCCACCTTGGGGCCGCTGAGGGCGATCCAGGCCGGATCGGTGATCGAGGTGGGGGCGGTCTGGCCACTGGTGCCGTACACCTGGACGGTCATGCCCGGCGTGGAGGTGACAAGCTGCGCCACCGACACCTTCTGTTTGGACTTGAGGTCGATCAGCAGGCCCACGGCCATCTTCGGCGCGGTGGCGGGGTTGACCTGGGCGGTCCACGCGGTCGATATGTCGTCGTCGATCGCCAGGCTGGGGTCGCCGAAGAGGCTGGCGGGGTATTCGTAGGGGTTGTACGTGGTGGCCGCGTCGGGGTCGAGGAGGATGGCCGCCTGCTGGGATTCTTCGCTCGTTTCGCCCGTGCTCGGGGTCGAGGTGCCCGCGGGCGTGGTGCTCGTGGGGGTGCTCGCGGTCGTCTTGGTCTTGCCCGCCCCGGGGCTCGTCGTGGTGGCCGGAGTGGTGGGCGTGGGCGTCGCCGTCAGCGGGATCTTCGGCGGTTTGACCCCACCGAGCCCGAGCAGGCCTTTGGCGGCTTTGGGGGTGCTCGCCGTGCCCGACGGGGTGGTGGGGAGCGTGCTGGTTGGCGTGGTGGAGGTGCCCGTCGGCGGGGTCACCGTCGCCTGGGCGACCGTGGTGGTCAGCACGTGCGCCTTGCTCGCGCCCTTGTTCAGCGCCGCGTACGCGGCCGCGGCGGCGCCCAGTGCGAGGACGGCCACGGCGCCGAGCACCACGGCCGCCGAGCGCCAGCCCGCCGAGCCGAGGCTCCCGGGGGCGCCCGCGCCGCACTGCAGGCACCAGTCCTGGCCGGGAGCCAGCGCAGCTCCGCAGTTGGCGCACGCCCGCTCGCCCGGCGCCGGCGTGGCGGGCTCACCCGCGCCGGCGTGCCCGGCGGATGCCCCACCGGCGGAGCGCTCGTCCGGGGCCTGGCCGTTGGGCGCGGCCGGGTCCTCCCCCTCCGGGGGCGATCCGGCTGGCGCGGAGTGGACGGGCGAAATGGCCACCGTCGATGATTTTAGGGCCTATCCAGCCGGGGACGTGCCGCTGGGTGGGGGCGGAGCGGGACCGGTCCCCTGGCCCCGCACGACGTCCCGGCCCGTGGGTTGCAGCTGGGCGTCGAGCTCGAGCTGCCAGTAGTAGCGCGTGAAGGTCATGCCCGCCCGGAACTCGCCCACGTGCGGCTCGACCCGCTCACCGGCGGCCAGGCGCACGATCAGCTCGGGGTAGCTGCGCCCCGGCAGGGCCGCATAGGCGGGCGCCGGGAAGGCGCCGCCGAAGCGGGTGTTCACGTCGGTGATGCCCACGCCGATGTCCGGATCGCGGAACACCTGGATGGTCGCCGGACCGGCCACCCGCAGCGCCTCCATCACCCGCCGCCCGAGCTCCACCAGCTCGCCGTCGGCGACCACCTGCCCCTTGATCGACTCGCCCCCCCGCGACTCGAGCATCGTGCGGGGGATCGCGTTCAGGCAGCGCCCGTCGCGGTCGCCGAGGCAGTCGATCGACAGCTCCGGGCCGTTCATCGCGCGCTGGACCATCGTCGGCTCGTGCACGTAGTCCACGAAGAAGCGCGCCTGGGCGAGGTCGTGGGCGAGGTGGATCGAGCGCGCGCCGGAGCCGCGGCGGGGCTTGACCATCACCGGGTAGGACAGCGCCTCCAGGTCGTCCTGCGGGAGCACGGTCGGCGGCGAGGGCAGGCCCAGCCGCTGGAGCAGCAGGTGGGTCTCGTACTTGTCGTACGTGGCGCGGGCAACCTCGGCAGACGGTACGAGGGCGGGAAGCCGCCGTTCCTCCAACGCGCGACCCAAGATCTCTATATCCAAATCCGTCAGCGGCAGCACCGCACCGACGCCGTGCTCCTCGCACAGGCGCTCCAGGGCGGGCACGTAGTCGGGGTCGTCGATCAGCGGGACGGCCGCCCGGGCGTGGGCCGCATACTGGGCGGGGGCGAGCGGCGAGGGGTCCGCGGCGACCGTGTGGGTGAGGGCCGCAAAGCACGACACGATGTCGTAGCGCTTGCCCACACCGGTGAGCAGCACGCCGGGCGCGCGGGTGGGCGGGCGGGCGGGCGGGCTTCCAGACAGGCTCACAGCTCCCCCTCCCAGCCGCCCGTGTGCCCCTTGTACAGGCCCGAGCCGCCCAGCACCATCGCGGGCGTGCGCCGCAGGATCTCCAGGTCCAGCGCGAGGGAGCGGTGCTCGACGTAGTAGAGATCGAGCTCGATCCGCTCGGACCACGGCAGCGACGCCCGGCCGTTCACCTGCGCCCAGCCGGTGATCCCCGGCTTGACCGCCAGGCGCCCGCGCTGGCGCTCGCTGTACTGGGCCACCTGCACGGGGAGCGTCGGGCGCGGGCCGATCAGCGACATCTCCCCGCGGAGCACGTTCACGAGGTTCGGCAGCTCATCCAGCGAGGTGCGGCGCAGGAACGCTCCCACGCGGGTGATCCGCGCGTCGTTCTCGTTCACCGCCAGCCCCGCGCCCACGTGTTCGGCTCCCTGCACCATCGTCCGCAGTTTCAGCACGTCGAACTCCACGCCGTGGAGGCCGCTGCGGCGCTGGCGGTAGATGACCGGGCCGGGGCTCTCCACGCGCACCGCCAGCATCGCCAGCGCGAGCAGCGGGGAGCCCACGGCGAGCACGGTGGCCGACACGGCGATGTCGAGGGCGCGACGGATCATCCCCGGACCCTAACGACGATCCTGACGGCCGTCAGGCAAGCGAGACAAGGACGCAGAGAGCGTGGCGTGCTTTGCACGCGAGCGACCGAGGACGCAGTATCGCGCCGCCTGCCGGCCGTCAGCGCGTTCCCTCCGCCGCCTGCCAGGTGGCGTCGGTGCCGTGCCGCAGCCAGTCCCACAGCCCGGCCGCGAGCGAGGCGGTGGTGAGCACGTAGTAGCGGGGGATCAGCAGCGGACGCACGGGGAGCAGGCCGCCGAGCCCGGCGGCGAGCAGCAGCGTGAGCTGGAGGCCGAGGGTGACCGTGTAGAGAACGCCGGCCCCGGACGCCACGAGCGCCACGTTGGCGGCGAGCGCGAGCACGTGCAGGACGGGCGTGGCGTAGCGGAGGAGCCGGTGGGAGAGGATCATGAGCGCGTACCCGGGCGGGTAGCCGCGGGGGGAGAGCATGCCCCCGCGGAGCACGATCGGCCAGGTGTGGCTCATCATGCGCCGCTTGCGCGCAAACTCTCCACCGAGCGAGGGGACCATCTTCTCGCTGGACACGGCCGCGGGCTCGTACACGGCGCGCAAGCCCCGCTTGACGATGTTGAACGGCAGCGACAGGTCGTGGCCCATGATCGGGTTGACCACGATGTAGGTGTCGCGGCGGGTGGCGTAGATCGCGCCGTTGCCCCCGGTGATCGAGGACAGGCGCGACTCGAGCGCCCGCACGGCCAGCTCGTAGCGCCAGTAGACGCCCTCCTGGTTCGTGTCCGCACCCCCGGCGCCGTCCCCGTCCCCGTCGCCCGGACGGCTGTAGCGCACCTGCCCGCACGCGTAGCCCACGCGCGGGTCCGCGAACGCGCCCACGAGCACCCGGGCGGCGTCGGGCTGCCACAGGGCGTTGGCGTCGGAGAACGCCACGATCTCCCCGCGGGCCCGCTCGACCGCCGCGTCCTGCGCCCGGACCTTGCCCCCGCGCGCGAGCTCGATCACGAGGTCGGCGCCGGCATCGCGGGCGAGCGCCGCGGTGGCGTCCGTGCAGCCGTCGCACGCCACGATCACCTCCAACAGCTCGCGCGGGTAGTCGAGCGCGAGGGCGTTGCCCACACGCTGGGCGATCACGCTGTGCTCGTCGTGCGCGGCCACGATCAACGACAGGCTTGGGAGGGAGTGTTGAGGAGCTCCGCCCCTGCCGGGGCTCCGCCGCGTGCGTTCGCGTGGCGATGATCGGGCCGACGGGAGCACCCGGGCGAGCAGCGCGAGCGCCGCCGCATAGCCGAGCTGCGTCCACACGATCAGCGCGGCGCACAGCCAGAAGATCGCTTCCACGGCGAGCACGGGGGAGATTCTCGCCGACCGGACGGCGAGCGAGCGGCCCTCGGCGCGCGTCGGCAGGCGCTCAGCCCGCGAGCAACTGCTCGTACAACGCGAGCGTGCGACGGGCGACGGCCTCCCACGCGTAAGCGCCGGCTGCCGCCTCGCGCGCTGCGTCCGCCATGCGCGACAGCAGCGCACGATCGCCGAGGAGCTCGCTCAGCGCGCCGTGCAGGGCGCCCGCGTCACCCGCCGGAAACGTGCGGGCGGCGCCGGTGGCGGCGACCTCGGGAAAGCCGCCGACGTCGCTCAGGAGCATGGGCTTGCCGAACGCCAGGGCGGTGAACAGCACGCCGGACTGGTCGATGTCGCGGTAGGGGAGCACGACGAGGTCCGCACGGCGGAAGTACGCTGGCAGCTCATCGTCGGCGATGAAGCGCGGCACGAAGCGCACGCCGACGGGCGCGTGGGCTTCGAGCGCACCGACGTCCATGCGGGGCGCCCCCGCGATCCACAGCTCGGCGCCGTCGATGCCGCGCCACGCGTCGAGCAGCAGGTCGATGCCCTTGTAGGGGCGCATCAGGCCAAAGCACAGCACCACCGGTGCCTCGGTGGAGAACGGCGCGCCGGCCCCCGCGCCGGACTCGTCGCCCTGCCCGGGACCGTCGACGAGGTGCGCGAAGGCGCCGTGCGGGATCACGTGGACGCGCTCCGGGTCCACCCCCAGCTCGTCGACCAGGCGGGCACGGCCGTGATGGGAGTGCACGACGACGGCGTCGAAGCGGTCGTACAGCCGTCGCTGCGCCGCTCGCTGCCCGGGCCGTGCCTCGCGCGGGAGGATGTCGTGCGCGGTGAGGACCAGCGGGCGCCGGGCGCCGCCAGGGCGCCGGCGGGCGGGCAGCAGCAGCCCGTCGAGGTACTGGACCGCCAGCCACTGGAAGTGCACGACGTCGGCGCCGCGCGCGGCATGGCGGTAGCGCAGCATGTCGGGGACGTGCTCGGCGAGCTTGACCGCGCGGCGCGCCCGGGCGTCGCCCACGCGGGAGGCGAGCCGGTAGAAGCTCTCGCGTCGCGTGTAGCCCGACGCCGACGCCACCGGACCGTGGGCGAAGTGGCTTGTGTAGAGCTCGACCTGCGCGCCCGCGGCCGCGAGCGCGCTGCAGAGGGCGTGGTCGTAGGGCGGCGTGTAGGCCGAGGGATCGACGACCTGGACGCGCATGTCAGCGACCGGCAAGTGGGGCGACGTAGCGCAGGAAGGGCTCGATCTCGAGCGCGTGCCCGGTGGACCGCTCGACGAGCGCCGTCGTGTCCAGCCGGCGCCCGTGGCGGTGCACGTGCTCGGCGAGCCAGCGCTGGATCGCCTCCACCTCGCCCCGGCGCAGGTCCTCCTCGCGCGAGCCGAGCTCCGCCTCGAGCGCCTCCCACAGCTGCGCGGCGATCAGGCAGCCGAGGGCATAGCTTGGGAAATATCCGAAGCTGCCCGCTCCCCAGTGCACGTCCTGCAGGCAGCCGAGCGCGTCGGAGGGCACCTCGATGCCGAGCAGGCGGCGCATCTGCTCGCGCCAGGCGCCGGACAGCTCGGCGACGGGGAGATCACCTTCGACGAGCGCCAGCTCGAGCTCGAAGCGCGCCACGATGTGCAGGGGATAGGTGAGCGGGTCGGCGGACACGCGCACGGGCGTGGCCTCGACGCCCACGAGCGCCCCGTGCAGCTCCGCGGGCGCCACCTCGAATCCCCCTGCTGTGAGCCCCGCGGCGAGCACCTCGGCGAACGCGGGGCTGCGGGCGACGTGGTTCTCCCACAGCTTGCTCTGGGACTCGTGGATCGACATCGACGTGCCCCGCCCCAGGTTGGTGCGCGCCAGCGCCGGGTCGATCTGGCGCTCGTAGAGCGCGTGGCCGTACTCGTGCAGCGAGCTGAGCAGCGACTCCACCTCGCCGTCGCTGTAGCGCGTGGTGAGGCGCGAGTCGCCCTGCCCCACCCACGCCGTGAAGGGATGCGCGGAGACGTCCACCCGCCAGCTCGCAGCGTCCACCCCCAGCCGCGCCAGCGTGTTGGCAACCGCCGCCTGCTGCGCCGCGACCGGCACCCGCAGCGACCGGCGCGGCGTGCGCACGCTCGCCTCCGCCGCCAGCGGCGGCAGCTCCCGGGCGAGCGCGCCGAACACGCGCCGCAGCTCCGCCGTGCGCAGCCCGTAGTCGTAGTCGCCGAGCAGCGCCTCGTAGGTGCTCTCGCCATCCTCCGCCACGCATTCGCCATACGCGCGCGCCAGCTCCACGTTGCGGGTGAGCGCGGGGACGAACGCGGAGAAGTCGTCGTTCTCGCGCGCCACACGCCAGCTCTCCTGTCCGGCGGCGCTCGCCTCGGCGAGCTCGGCGGCGAGCTCTTCGGGGACGCGCCGGGCGCGCTCCCAGTCGCGACGGGCGAGCCGCGCGATGTCGCCGTCGATCTCCCCCAGCGTCTCCCCCGCGCCCGCCAGCCTGTCGATCTCCGCCAGCCAGCTTCCGATCTCGGGCGCGGTCGCACGCTCATGCGTCAGGCGCGCGAGCACGCCCAACTGCTGCGCCCGCGCCCGCGCACCCTCCGCGGGCATCATCACGAGCTGGTCCCAGCCGGCGAGCATCTCCAGCGAGGCGAGGTCGTTGAGCTCGGCCATGCGGCCGCGGAGCTGCTCGAGGGCGTTCATCGACTAGAGCGTATGCGTCTAGCTCCCGTCGATGCTCGCGACCTGCACGGCGTCCATGTGTGCGAGGCTCGCGGCGGTCGCGCCGGCCGAGATCTGCGTGCAGAACAGTTCGAGCGTCTCGGGCTCGGACAGGGTCCAGGAGCCGTCGAGCGGCACGGTCTGTTCCCCGGTGAACCCTGTCTCGAATGGCACGGTGGCGGTCCCGGACGCCTCTTCGCCGGTCGCCGACGGCACCGCGTTGACGACGCACGTCGCCTTCTCGGTTTCGCCGCTGCCGCTGTCCTCGTTTGCGATGTCGACGCTCGCCGTGACCACGTATTTCCCGGCGGGCAGGCTCAGGTTGAGGACGTCCCTGCCGCCGCCCGCCAGCGAGAACGCGCTCGTCTCGCTCGCCGCGTACGCGTTGCCGGGCCCCTGCGGTCCGACCGGACCGGCCGGCCCCGTGGGCCCGGTGGCACCTGTCGCGCCGCGGGCGCCGGTGAGCCCACGCGCCCCGCGCGCACCCCCGCCGCCGCGCGGTCCGGGAGGACCCGTCTCGCTCCAGTTCAGTTCGGCTTCCCGGCGCCGGCATCTCTCGTGCTTGGCGGTGTCGATCACGCGCAACTGGCCGCCGCGCCTGGCGTAGCAGCCGTGGATGATCGCGTCCGGCCCGGGAATGGCCGCCCACGCGACGCCTCCCAGTGCGGCCAGCAGCGCGAGCGTGCAGAGCGCCAGGGCCGGCGATGGCCGGTGGATGTGGATGCGACGGATGCGCATGGGGTGCCTCCTCGGTCGTTGACAGCGAGCGCCCTCCCGTGCGAGCGTACGCGAGCGCGTGCCCGACATCGAGCTGACCTTCTGTGTGGTCAACACCTCCCAGCGCGAGCTGTTGCTGCGCGGACTGGACGCGATCGCGCGCGAGCGCGAGGCGCTGCCGTTCGCCACGGAGACGCTCGTGCTCGACAACGGCTCGCGGGACGGCTCCGCGCAGGCGGCGGAGAAGCACCCGGCGGTGGACGAGACGATCGCCCTGCCCGAGCGTCGCGGCAAGGCGGCCAACGACTCAGAGCTGCTGCGCCGCGCGCGCGGACGCTACGCGCTGCTGCTCAACGAGGACTCCGAGCTGCGCCCCGGGGCCACCCTCGCCCTGTGGGAGGCGCTCGAGCAGCGCCGCGACGCGGCCTGCGCGGGCGCCAGGCTGCTGCGCCCCGACGGGGGCGCCCAGACGTGCGCGTGGCGCTTCCCCACCCTCGCCACGGCGCTCGCGGGCGCGCTCATGCTGCACCGCCTGCTGGTCGTCCAGAGCACGGGGACGCGCACGCGGGAGGTTGACTGGTGCCAGTCCTCGGCGCTGCTCGTGCGGCGCGAGGCCGCCGCGGCCGTGGGCTACCTCGACCCCGACTTCTTCGTGTACTCCGACGAGGTCGACTTCGCCCGCCGCCTGCGCGACCGCGGCTGGCGCAGCGTGTACGTGCCGGGCGCGCAGGCCGTGCACCACGAGCAGCTCTCCACCGGCGCGCTCCCGGAGCGGCGGATCGTCGAACTCGCCCGCGGGCGCGACCTGTACATGCGCAAGCACCACTCCGCCGCGAGCGCCCGCGCGTTCGCCTGGCTGACCGCCTGGAGCTACGCGCTGCGCGCGCTGGCCGCGCTCGCCCTCCCCGGGCACGATTCCAAGCGCTACTGGCGCCACGTCAGCGCGAGTCTTCACCCCGAGCGCGGCGAGGGGCTGCGAGAGGCGGCCGCGGAGTTCAACCGCGCGGCGCCCGCCGGCCGGGACTAGGCGGCGTCCAGCTCGGTGACGACCGCGTGGACCACATCGGGGTCGAGCTGGCTGCCCGCCACCCGGCGCAGCTCCGCGCACGCCTCGCTGGGAGAGCTCGCGGCGCGATAGGGGCGGTCGGTGACGATCGCGTCGTAGGTGTCGCAGGCGGCGATGATGCGGGCGGCGAGCGGGATGCCTTCGCCGGCGAGGCCGTCGGGATAGCCGCCGCCGTCCCAGCGCTCGTGGCTGGCGCGCACCGCGGGCGCGAGGTGGGCGAAGGCGTCGATGCGCGCCACCAGGTCGCCGCCGATGGCGGCGTGGCTGCGCATCGTCACCCACTCCTCGTCGGTCAGCGGACCGGGCTTGAGCAGGATCTCGCTCGGCACGGCCACCTTGCCGATGTCGTGGAGCATGGCCGCGTAGCGGACGTCGCGGGCGTGGGCGTTCGGCAGCGACATGCGCAGCGCGATGCGCTCGGCGAGCACCGCCACGTCCTCGCCGTGACAGGCCGTGTAGTCGTCCTTCGCCTCGACCGTGCTCGTGAGCACCGCCAGGGCGGTGGTGAAGGCCCCCTCGAGGTCCGCGATCAGGCGCGCACGGTGCACGGACTCGCCGAAGCTCGACGCCACCGCCTCGACCAGCGCCGCGTCGGCCTCTGCCAGCGCGCCCGGTTCGATCGCCTCGATGTTGAGGACACCCCACACGGCCCCGTCGACGAGCACGGGCACGGCCAGCTCCGAGCGCGGGTCGGTGCCGGGGTCGCGCACGATGTAGTCGGGGTCCTCGCGCGTGTCGGGGATCAGCGCCGTGTGCCCCGAGCGGGCGACCTTGCCGTTGACGCCCGTGGAGACGGGCTGCTCGGTGAGCAGGAACTCGGTCATCACCTCCGCCAGCGGCCCGCGGGCGGCCACCAGTCGCAGCGTGCCGTCCTCGTCGAGGCGCTGGATGGCCGCGAGGTAGAACGCGAACGTCTCGTGCAGCTCGTCCACCACCAGCCGCGCCAGCTCTTCCATGTCGCTCGTGCTGGCGAGCCTCGCCGTCAGCCGTGCGGCGAGGCGAAGCTGCTCGCGCAGGTAGGCGACCTCGCCGGTGGAGGCCATGCTCTTGACGCGCGCGTCGGCACGATGGCGGCGCAGCGCCTCGGCGCGCCGCCTGCGCTCCTTGGCGCCTGCGCGCGCGGACGATGTGGTCGTGAGCTCGGACACAGCAGGAAACCCATCGGACGCAAAAGCGGCTTTCTTGAGCCAATAATCGCTCGACTCGACACGCCGCGGAGGGAGCCGCCCTAGCGCAGGTCCTTGAGCGGGTCCTCGGCGTAGGCCTCCACGTCGCCGTGGCGGGCGCGAAAAGCCGTCACCCGGCGTCTCGCGTCGGCGACGAGCGCCCGCGCCTGGGCGAGCTCGTGGGGATGGAAGAAGCGCGTGAGCGCCAGCGCCGCGGGCACCAGCGCGAGCCACGCCACCCGCAGCGCCAGGCCGGCGAAGCCGCTGGTGGGCAGCAGCAGCTCGCCGGCGACGGCCACGCCCGCGAGGATCGCGCTCAGCAGCGCCAGGCGCCGCCATTCGAAGCCGACCTTGAAGAGGTTGCGGGTGAGCGTGTACATGACCACGAGCATCGCCACATAGGCGCCGCACAGGGCCACGCCGGCGCCCGCGATCCCCAGGCCGGCGCCGCTGTCGGGCACGAGCCACAGCAGCAGCACGATGTTGATCGCCAGACCGGCCGCGCCGGCGGGGTAGTTGCGCGAGGTGATCCGCGCCCGGCCGGCGATCGCCACGAACACCAGGTACAGCCCGTACAGCGCCCACCCGAGCGCCAGCCACGGCAGCGCGCGGTAGGCCCCGTAGTACTCGGGGGCGGCCAGCAGGCGCACGATCCAGCGACCGAGGAGCGTCACCGCGCACACCACCACGCCGGTGGCCAGCGCGTAGTAGGTGGTCACCAGCGAGTAGAGCTGGGCGGCTTCCTCGTCGCTGTCGATCGAGTAGGCGAGCGGCGGCCACGCGTACTGGAAGCCGCGCACGGCCACGAACACCACCGTCGCCAGCTTGATCGCGATCGCGTACTCGCCGGCGGCGCTGCGCGAGTAGGAGCCGAACAGGTAGAAGCGGTCGGCGACCTGCAGCGCGTACACGCTCGCGTCGGCCGGCACCGTGGGCAGCCCGAAGCGGAGCATCGCACGCAGGTCGCCGAGCCGCACCCGCCACGACACACGCCTGCGCAGCACCCACCACAGGCCGAGGACCACCACGGCCGAGGCGCCGAAGTTGCCGAGCAGCAGTCCGCGGGCGCCCTGTTCGGCGAACACCACGAGGGCGATCGTGAACGCCACGGTGAGCGCCACGTTCGCACCCGACGCGTACATGTACAGGCGCGCGCGTTCGTCCACCCGCAGCTGCGCGTAGGCCATCTCCAGATTGGTGAACGCCCACAGGCCGAGCACCGCGCAGTCGAGCAGCTCCGGGTCGTCGAAGTTGAGCAGCAGCCGCGAAAGCGGTGCCGCGAACGCGACCGCCACCAGCGAGGCGAGCGTGGTCGTCCACGCCACCGTGGCCGTGGCCGTGCGGGCGATCCGCTCGCGCCGCGCCGTGTCCTGGTCGTCGAAGTAGAAGCGGATGAACGCTTCGCCGACCCCCACCCGCAGCAGGATGCTCGCGAGGATCACGGCGGTCAGGAGCGTTTCCGCCACGCCATACGCTTCGGTGCTCAGATGGCGCGTGTACAGCGGCAGCGTCAGCAGCGCCAGGGCCTTGGCGAGGATGTCCCCGAACTGGTACGCAGCGCCGGTCGTGACCAGGCGCTTCAGATAGCCGAGCACCGCTCAGACGCTACTGGCCGGCACCCCGGGCGACGGCAGGGGGCCGTCCGCTTCGCTCCCGCTCGTCCTCGCGAGCGCCACACCCACTGCCAGCAGCGTCCATGTGAAGGGGTCCTCGAGGAAGTCCGCGTAGGTCCACGTGTGCAGCACCAGCGCCGCGAAGCACGCCGCGATCGCGATCCGCGGGGGCGAGCGCCCGGCGCCGCGGAAGAGGACCGCGAAGGCGCTCACGAGCAGCGCCACGTACACCGCCAGCCCGATGATGCCCTGCTCGGCGGCGACGGTCACGGGGATCGTGTGCGAGGCGGAGGTCGCGCTCTCGGCGTCCGCCTTGCTGTGGCGCTTGTACTCGGTTTCGAAAGAGCCCGCGCCGTAGCCCTCGAGCGGGCGTTTGGCGAACAGTTCGAGACCTCCGCTCACGAGCGTGGTGCGCCCGCTCGTGGCATTGGCCGCGGAGCCGCTCGAGCCCTTCAACCCGAAGTGCAGGCTGGCCGGCGCGAGCAGCAGGACGGCGAGGGCGAGGGCGACGAGCGCACCCGACAGGTACAGCGCCGGGCGCACGCCCCAGCACCACGCGCCGAGCACCGCCAGGCCCAGCAGCAGCGCGGCGATGCTCGACTGCGAGAAGCTCGTCACCAGCCCGCCGGCGAGCCACGCGAGCACGGCCGCGGCCGCGAGCGTGGTGCGCCGGCGGCGGGCGGGGTCGGACGCCGCCCGCGGGGCCAGCACCACGGTCATCACCGCGATCATCACCAGCGCCAGGAAGCGCCCGTAGATGGAGGGGTCGAAGAACACCGAGTTGACGCGGAAGAAGTTGCTGTACTGGTTGGCCGCCACCACCTTCGGGTTCAGGAACAGCGACTTGCGGGAGTACTCGACGAAGCCCACCCCCGCGAAGATCACCGCCAGCGCGACCACCACGCCGAGGCAGCGGACGATCAGCTCCCGCCGCCAGCGGACGTCCCGGAGGATCAGGAACAGCAGCGCGAAGGGCAGGTAGAAGAAGGCGAGGTTCTCGACCGCCTTCACGCGGTCGGCCGAGTAGGTGCTCTGCAGCGCATACAGGACGACCGCCCCGAGCAGGATCCATTCGGTGCCCCGCGGGGTCAGCCACGAGGACCAGCTCCTGAGCGTGGGGTTCTCCCCGCGCGCCACCGGCTCGCCGCGGCTGCCCATCCCGACTAGGGCGAGCCACCGCGGCAGCAGGTAGGTGCACGTCCCGGCCGCCACCACCAGATACAGCGGCACGAGCAGGTTGACCGTGCGCCCGTCGGTCGAGATCGGCACCCTGAACGGCAGCGCGCACACGGCCAGCAGCGGGAACGCGTCGGCGTGGCGGCGCATCACGAGGACGAGCACCGCGATCACCGCCAGCGCGATCGCGAGCGCAGCGGCGATCGTGCCCGCGCCGGGCAGTGTGGTGGCGAGGAGCTGGACGCCGAGCACGCTCATGAGGCCGCCGGCACGGCGCTCACGGCGCCACCAGGGTGAGGTTCTGCGGCGAGAGCACCGCGCCGTGGTGGCTGAGGGCCAGGTGCACGCGATATTCACCGGCGGGCGCGAGCCTGCCCTCGGTGAGCGGGACCAGGATCGCCAGCCCGTGCGGGCTACGCGCCCGCCGGTAGCCGCGGGCGGGGCCTCGGCGACCGTTCCAGCGCAGCGAGAGCTGTTTGTAGCGGGCGAGCGGCCAGTCGCGCACGAGCGTGGCCACCGTGTCGCCGGACGCGTCGATGATCGTCACGGTCACCGTTTCGGCGTGCTCGAGCTTGAACGAGATCGCCGCTTCTTTGACGTGCCCGCTCGGGTACGGCGAGAAGAACGGGGTGAGGTCGAAGTCCTGCACGGAGGTCGGCGTGTGCTTGAGCCGCTGGGTGATCAGGAACGCGGCGAAGCACGCGACCACGAGCGCCACGAACACGATCCGGGCCAGCGGATCGGCGCCCGGCGTGAGCGCGGGCGCTCCTCCCCGCGGAGGCGCGGATGGCGGGACGGGCGGGGAGCCGTCTGGGACGGGCGGGGATCCATTCCCCAGGGCCTCGTTCAATCCTCGCCGCCCAGCGCGAAGCGCTCGACCGTGTCCGAGCGCAGCCCCAGCCGCAGCGTCTCCAGCGACACCACGTCCGCGGGCGCGATGTTGCCGAGGTTGCACTCCGTGCCGAAGCGCCGCAGCAGCCACACCTGCTGGGCGCGCAGCGGCGCCTCGAAGATCAGGCGCTCGGGCGCGACCGCGTGGACGATCTCGTCGATCAGGCCCGTGCGGACCTCGCCGGTCGCCCGGTAGATGCCGGCGGTGCCCGACTCCCGCGCCTCGGCGATCACCTTCCACGCGCCGGCGTCGAGGTCGCGTTCGATCTGTTCCACCCACACGTACGGGGCCATGATGAAGTCGGTGTCCTTGCTGCCCACCTCCGCGAGCACCGTGAACTCGCCCGCCAGCCGTTCGATCAGCTCGCGCTTGTGCTGGCCCTCGAGCGGGATCGTGCCATCGGAGACCTCCACGTGGCGCAGCCCCAGCTCGTGCAGCCACGACACGAGTCCCTCGATCCTGCCCTGACGGATGGCCAGCTCGGTCAGGGTCCCACCCAGCACCACGGGGATCCCGGCGGCGGCGAGCAGCTCGAGCTTGGGCTTCAGGTTGGCGCTCACCAGCGCCGTGCCCCATCCGAGCTTGACGATGTCGATGATCTCGCCCGCGACCTCCAACAGGCCCTGGACCTCCGCCACCGAGAGCCCGCTGTCGAGGACGTGCGTGATGCCCTGCTCGCGCGGCTTGGCCGACCGCGGCGGGATGTCCAGGAAGCCGCTTATGGGTTCTGCCCGGCCCGGTCCGCGCCGACGATCACCACCACGTTCGCCGAGCCCGCGAGCGCCGAGACGCCCGCTTCGATCGGCAGCACGTGGGTGATCCCCAGTGAATGGGCGACGCCTTCGGCTTCCGGCTGGTGGCCGCCGACGTACTCCACCACGCTCACCTGGCCGGAGCCGGGCGGACGTCCGTTGAGCGCTTCCGCCTGCGAGTAGCCGCCCTGCTGCAGCGTGGTGGCGGTGCGGTGGGCGAGGCCTTCCGCTTCGGTCGCGTTGAGGACGGCCACGCTCGTTTCCGCGGGACTCACCGCCGGTGTGGTGCTCGCCGGCGGAGGGACGGTGGTGTGCTTGTGGCCGTGCGTGCGCGCGGCGGTGCGGCGCGCGGCCGTCGTTGTCGAGTTGCCCGTCTTGCCGTTCGAGGACGAGCTCAGGGCGCCGGTGGCGATCGCCGCCGCGGCCGCCGCCACGATCACCACGCCCCCGACCATCGCGAGCGTGCGCACGCGCCTGCGCCCGGGCTTGGACGAGTACACCGATCTCGGCTCCGGCGGCGACGAGGCCGCCCGGCGCTGGCTGGTGGTCGCGCCGGGTGGCGGCGGGGCGGGTGGCAGTCGCGGCGGCGGGGTCGAGGCGGCGGGTGTGGGCGCGACGGGCGACGGCGTCGAGGCCGGTGACGGCGGGGTCTGTGATGCCGGTGGCGCCGAGGCGGCGGGCGCGGGCGTGACCTGCGGTGAGGGAGCTGGCGGCGCGGCGGATGTCGGCGCGGCGAGGGGAGTCCCGGGCGCAACGGGGGCAGCTCCAGGCGCGGCGGGGGTGACTCCTGGTGCGGCGCTCGGGCTACGGGCGGCCACCGCGGCGGCGGCGCTTGCGGCGGCCGTGGCTGGAGCCGGAGGTGCGGGCGCACGCGGCTCGCCGATGCTCGGCGGGGACGCGACGGGGCGACTCTGTGCGGCGCCGGCCGCCGAGGCGGGCGCGCCGAGCGGCGCGGGCTGCGACGAGGGCGCGGGCGACTGTAGCGACGGCGCCGGCGCCCCGGGTACTGGCGCCCCGGCCGCCGGCGGGGCTGATGTAGGGGCGGGTGGCGTGCCCGGCTGCGCCTGAGCGGCCCCCGGGGCGGGTGCGCCGAGGGTGGCCGGCGCGCCGCTGGCGGTGAGGGCCTGGCCGGCGACGACGGGGGCGGCAGTCGGGACGGCGGGGATCGCACCGGGGGCAGCACCCGGGGGCGGGGCGGCGGGGACACCCGGGGTGGTGGCGACGCGCGTGGCCTGGGCGGCGCCCACGGCGGCCGCGCGGGCCTGGATCGGCGCGCCGCTGGGGATCGCCTGCGCGACCTGGGCGCCGGGCGCCTGTTGCTGGACCCGCAGCGAGGCGGCCGAGCTGACGCGCTGCTCGAGCTCGGCGGCGCGCTCGGGCGCCCGCCCGGCCCACTCACGCAGGCGTTTGAGCTCCCGCGCCTGGGAGAACACGAGCAGGGCCAGCAGCGCGATGCCCACCAGTGCGGCGAACGCCGCGATCGCCCCGATCTTGGTGAACGTGCTCGAAAGCGACAGCGCGAGCGGCAGCAGGTTCATGAATGCGGGGAGTGTACGAGGGGGGCAGGCGCATCGTGACGGGTCGCCTCGCCACCGGCGCCGTTCGCGTCGTCCCTGGCGGCGTTCGCCTCACCCCTGGCGGCGTTCGCCTCACCCCCGGCGCCGTTCGCGTCGCCCCCGGCGCCGTTCGCATCCTCCCCGGCGCCGCGGCGGGCGGCGACCAGCTCGGACACCTTGGCGGCCAGCCCCGCGGCGTCGCCCTCGAGCACCAGCAGGCCGATCTCCGCGAACATCGTCTCCACCGCCTCCACGGGGAGCGGCTCGCGTTCGGCCAGCACGATCTTCTCGGCGGCGGTGGGGCGGCGGTGCTCATAGTCGTTGAAGAGCTCCTCGTGGAGCTTCTCGCCCTGCCGGCGGCCGACCACCTCGATGTCGATGTCCCGGTCGGGGTCCAGGCCGGAGAGGTCGATCATCGCCCGCGCGAGGTCCATGATCCGCACCGGTTCGCCCATGTCGAGCACGAACACCCTGGCGCCGGTTCGTCCCCCGAGGGTGATGCGGTCGCGGGCGGCGAGGGCATCGTCCTCGGAGAGGGAGCCCGAGCGGATGATCAGCTGGACGGCCTCGGGGATGGTCATGAAATAGCGGGTCATGCGCTCGTCGGTGACCGTCACCGGGCCGCCCCGCTCGATCTGGCGGCGGAAGATGGGGACCACGGAGCCCGAGGAGCCGAGCACGTTGCCGAAGCGGACGGCCGCGTAGCGCGTGCCCGGGAAGCGCGCCGCGGCGGCCTCCAGTGCGAACTCGGCCAGCGCCTTGGAGGCCCCCATGACGGTCGCCGGCGCGACCGCCTTGTCGGTGGACACGAGCGCGAAGCGCTCCACGCCGTGCTCGCCGGCCACCTGGGCGACCACGCGCGTGCCGATCGCGTTGTTGCGCACCGCCTCCACCGGGTTTTCCTCCATCAGCGGAACGTGCTTGTAGGCGGCCGCGTGGAACACGATCGTCGGGCTGTGCTCGGCGAACACCTCGCGCATGCGCTCGCCCTCCTTGCAGTCCGCGAGCACCGCCGCGAGCATCGACGCGGGCACGTGGCGCTCGTCCTGGAGCTCGCGCTGGATCGAGAAGAGGTTGTCCTCGGCGTGGTCGAGGAGGACGATCCGGTGGGGCTCCACGCGGGCGATCTGGCGGCACAGCTCGGAGCCGATGGAGCCGCCGGCGCCGGTCACGAGCACGGTCTGCCCCGCGAGGTAGGCGCCGACCTGGGCGAGCTCCATGTGCACGGGCTCGCGCCCGAGCACGTCCTCGACGCGGACCTCGCGCATCTGCCGGGCGAGCGCCCCCCGCGTCTGCAGGAGCTCGAACACGGTCGGCAGGGTGCGCACGGGAATGCCGCGCTCGCGGCACTCGCGCACGATGCGCGCGCGGGTGGACCCCGGCGCGGAGGGGATCGCGATGATCACTTCGTCGGGCTCTGACTCGTCGAGGATGCGCGGGAGGTCCGCCTGCGTGTTGCCCCGCACGCGCAGTCCTTCGATGCGCAGGCGTCGCTTGGCGGGATCGTCGTCGAGGAACCCCACGGGCGAGAGGCGCAGCTCGCGGTTGCGCATGATCTCGCGCGCCACCAGCCGCCCGCCCTCGCCGGCACCCGCGATCAGCACGGTGCGAACCCCGCCCATGCCGCCGCCGAACGCGGCCAGCGGCCGGCGCTCGTAGATGCTGCGGGCGAGCGCCCGGACGCCCACGAGGAACACCAGCGACAGCAGCGCGAACAGCACGATCACGCCGTTGGGGAGCGCCACAGCCACGGCGCCCTCGCGCAGGTGCCCCTGGACGGGCCTCGAGCCGACCAGGTGCACGTAGCGATGCACCGGGCGCACCACCTCGACGGCCGCCACCGTGAGCAGCACGATCGCCACCACCGCCCGCACCACCGCCTCGTAGTCGCGCTGGCCGGCGTAGCGCCAGCGACGCTGGTACACGCGGGCGAGCACCAGCACGGGCAGGCTGCCGATCAGCACCCACCAGATGGTGTCGGCCCGCAGGTCCGCGTATTCGCGGTGCGGGGCGCTGTCGAAGCGCAGCTGGAATGCGAGGTAGTACGCGAGCGCGACCAACGCCCCATCCACTGCCAGCTGCGGCAGCGAGTGACGGTGGAGCGGTAGGGCCGCCGAGCGGATCCGTCGGCGCATTGTGAAGATTGTATGCGGCCAGGAACCTGGACGGTCGTGCTCGCGCGAGCGCTCAGGGCCGCGGCATCAGCGATCCAGGGGCGAGAGCAGCAGCTCGACGAGCACGGCCGGATCGCGGCGCACGCGGGCGGCGACGGGCGGCGCGGTCGATGTGCTCGCGCCCTCCCCGTCCCTCTCAGAGGGGGAGGGGCCGCGCCTGCGGAGATCGAGCTCCGCGGCGCTGCCCAGGCTGCGCAGGCGACCTTCGGCCATCAGGCGCTCGTCCACCGCCCCCAGCCGGCCCTGGAAGGTGCTGTACACGGGCGTGCCCAAGGCGACCGCCTCGCGGTTCATGGTGCCGCCCGCCGAGATCACCAGGTCGGCGTTGGCGATCAGCGACTGCGCGTCGATCGCCCGCGCGGGCACCACGAAGCCGCCGAGGCGGGCGAGCTGCTCGCGCTGGGCGGCCACCCGCGGGAGCACCACCGGCTGTACGCCGTCCGCGGCGGCGGCCGCGGACAGCCGCTCGAGCACCTGCGCGAACAGGTCGTTCTCGAAGCGGTGGTACAGCGACAGCTCGGGCGGCGTGCGCACCACCACGATGGTCCGCCCGCGGTCGAGCCCCAGCTCGCCGATCACCTGCTCGTCGGGCTCGAAGTCGGCCAGGTAGTACTCCTCCTTGAGCCCCTCGTAGGAGCGCACCTTGCCGCGGGCGCCGTAGCGATAGAGACGCTCGGGGGGGATCGCGGCGGGGACCACCACGGCGCGGGCGAGGCGGCAGTTGACGTTGTGCTGGACGGTCGCCCACTCGTAGTCGAACATGGTGGAGCTCGGGATGCGCAGCAGGGCGGCGGCCACGGTCACGTCGTTGGAGCTGTGCCCGAGGGCGATGTCGAAGCCCCTGCCCCGCGCCCAGCGGACGAGCGCGCCGGAGCGGGAGACGAGCCCACCCGCCTTGGCCGCCATGCGCCCGCCGCGATGCCGGCCGATGGCCGTGTGGGCGATCCCCAGGCGCTCGCACAGCTCGAGCGTCTGGGCGAAGTCGCGGGCGGTCACCTCCACGTCGTGCCCGTCCGCGCGCAGGTGCTCGATCACCGGGCGCATGACCAGCACGTGCGGGCTGTTGGTCAGGTCGATCCAAACGCGCATCAGGACGGACGGTATCGTTGGCCGGCCGGTGCTCGTCCTCGCCTCCATATCCGAAACCCTCGTCAACGAAATCTCCCACCTGGTACGCGACGGGGGACTGCCGGGGATCTTCGCGTTGATGGCCATCGGCAGCGCCTGCATCCCGATCCCCTCCGAGGTGGTGATGCTGTTCGCGGGGTTTGCCGTGGCCGACCCCGGCCAGAGCGCCTCCCAGCACCATCTCACCCTGCTGGGCGTGATCCTCGCGGGCCTGCTCGGGACGATGGTCGGCTCGTGGGTGGCCTACGCGGTGGGACGGGGCGGGCGTCTGGAGCTGATGGAACGCCACGGCGCCAAATTTCACATGGGCCCTAATCAAATAGAGCGGGCCGATCGCTGGTTCGACCGCCACGGCGAGGTGACCGTCCTGTTCGGGCGGATGGTGCCGCTCGTGCGGGCGTTCGTGTCGCTGCCCGCGGGCGTGGCGAAGATGCCGCTCGGGCGCTTCACGTTGTTCTCGCTGATCGGGGCGATCCCGTGGACGGTCGGGCTGGCGGTGGCCGGCCACGCCCTCGGCTCGGACTGGACGACCGTGCGCAAGGGCTTCGAGTACGTCGACTACGCGATCGTGGCGGTGCTCGTGGTGGGCCTCGCCTACGCGATCGTGCGCAGGCGCCGCCCGGCGGTCGATGCGGTCGGCTGAGGACGGCCCCGAGGGCCACGAGCGCCGGCTCCCCCTTCGCCACGCCCTCGCGCTCGGCCTCTTGCAGGGACCGACGGAGCTGCTGCCCGTATCCTCCTCCGCGCACACGGAGCTGCTCCCGTGGCTCGCCGGCTGGCCGTACGCGCGCCTGGAGGGCGAGCGGCGCAAGGCCTTCGAGGTGGCGCTCCACGCCGGCGCGGGCCTCGCCCTGGCGCTCCACATGCGTCGGGACCTGCTCGAGGACGCCGCCCGCATCGACCGGCACCGCGCCGGCGTGATCGCCCTGTCGCTGGCCCCGGCCGCGCTCGCCGGGTACGCGCTCGAGCGACCCATAGAGCAACGGCTCGGCGGTCCGCGCTCGATCGCCCTCGGCCTGGTGGCGGGCGCCCTCGCGATGACTGTGGCCGACCGACCCACACTCCCTCGCCACGAACTGTCTGACCATCGTTATACAGACTCTGCCGACGGACATACACACGGACAGCACCCGGCACACGAACACGACCCGCGCGCGCTCTCGGGCCGCGCCGTGGCCGACGCGACGGCCTCCGACGGGCTCGCCCTCGGCCTCGCCCAGGCGCTGGCGCTCGTCCCGGGCGTGTCCCGCAACGGCGCCACGCTGACGGCCGCACGGGCCCGCGGCTTCAGCCGCAAGGCCGCCCAGACCCTCTCCTGGCACACGGGGCTGCCGATCCTGCTCGGCGCGAGCGCGCTGAAGGCCGTGCGCCTGCGCCGCGCCGGCCTCGAGCGCCAGGAGCTGGCGGCGCTCGCGGTGGGCGGCGCGAGCGCGCTGGCCTCGACGGTGGCGAGCGCGCGACTGCTCGACCGCCGCCTGCGCGAGGGCCAGGCGCTGTGGCCGTACTCGCTCTACCGCTGCGTGCTCGCGGGCGCGGTGCTCGCACGCGTGCGCGGCGACGCCACGCGAACTCCTTCTAAAAGCAAGAAATAGGAGTTCGTCGCGGGCGCCCCGGCGCCCCGCGTGCACGTCTCGACTTGCGTTCGTCGCACAATAGGGGCGCATGACTGTCCTCGGCACGGTGATCGGCGGGCGCTACCGGCTTGACGCGGAGATCGGCCGCGGCGGGATGTCGACCGTGTACCGCGCCTTCGACACCGTGCTCGAGCGGCCGGTGGCGATCAAGCTCATGCATCGGGAGATCACCGCCGACTCCGACCAGCTCGAGCGCTTCCGCCGGGAGGCGCGGTCCGTTGCCCAGCTCAGCCATCCGCATGTGGTGACCGTGATCGACGCCGGCGAGGAGCTCGGGGCGGGCGGGTCCTCATCTGGGGCGGGTGGGGCGCCATCCGGCGCGGGGAACGGAGCGGGCGGCACGCCGTACATCGTGTTCGAGTACGTCGACGGGGAGACGCTCAAGGACGTGATCCGCCGCGAGGGCCCGCTGGAGATCCCGCAGGCGATCGCCTACACGATCGAGATCGCCCGCGCGCTGGGGGCCGCCCACGAGCACCACATCGTGCACCGCGACGTCAAGCCCCACAACGTGCTGGTGTCCGAGGAAGGAGCCGCCAAGATCACCGACTTCGGGATCGCGCGGACGCTCACCGAGGAAGGGCTGACGGTGGCCGGGCGGGTGCTCGGCACGACCGACTACGTCTCGCCCGAGCAGGCCCTCGGCCAGCCCGTCACCGGCCAGTCCGACCTGTACTCGCTGGGCGTGGTGCTGTTCGAGATGCTCACCGGCCAGGTCCCCTTCCACGGCGACTCGCCGGTGGCGGTGGCGATGAAGCACGTGCGCGAGGAGGTCCCCGACGTGCAGCACCTGCGGCCCGAGCTTTCAGCGGCGAGCGCCGCGGTGCTCGACCGGGCCGTCTCCAAGGACCTGGCGCGGCGCTACCCCGACGCTGCCAGCATGGTGGCGGACCTCGAGGAAGTGCTCACCGTGGAGACGGCCCGCGCGGGCCAGGCCACCGGCGAGGTGACCAGCGTCTTGCGCACGCTCCCCGGGCCGGCCCGGCGGCGGCTGCCGTGGCGCATGCGCCACCCGGCCAGATGGGTGCTGTCGCTCGTGCTCGTGGCCGCGGTCGTGGCGATCGCGCTCGCGCTCGCCGCGGGCAGGGCCCACAAAGGCGCGGGGCAGGCGCCGGACATCGACTCGCGGCCCGGCCTGGAAGCGGTGCAGCTCGCCCAGACGGCGGCCCACGACTACAACCCGTTCGGCACCGGCCCGGAAAGCCGCGACCAGGTGGAGAACGTCGTGGACGGCGACCCCAACACCGGCTGGAGCACCGAGCAGTACTACGACGGCACGCTGAAGAAGCCCGGCGGCACCGGCACGGGCGTGTACCTCGACGCCGCCCCGAAGGTGCTCGCCAAGGCGCTCGAGATCCAGACCCCCACACCCGGGTTCGCCGTGCAGATCTACGTGGCCGACCACGTGGCAGCGGAATTGGCTTACGGCGAAGCCGTGCCCCTGAGCGCGCGCGGCTGGCAGGGGCCGGTGGGCGAGAGCGCCGACGTGCGTAACGGCGAACGCGTCCCGCTGGCGCTGTCCGGGCGCCCGTACCGCTACTACCTCGTGTGGCTCACCAACCTGCCGCCGGGGATGGAGTCGGCGAGCATCAACGAGCTGACCCTGTTCAAGTGACGTGCGCCGGGAGGCGCTCGTGGCGCTCGAGCCCCAGCCGGCACAGGCGGTCGAGCAGGCGCCCGTAGGGGACGCCGGAGGCGTCCAGCAGCTTGGCGTACACGCTCGTGGGCGTGAAGCCCGGCATGGTGTTCAGCTCGTTCACCAGCACGCGCTCCCCGTCCACGAAGAAGTCCACGCGGGCGAGACCCTCGCAACCGGCCGCCCGAAACGCGCCGAGGGCCAGGCTCCTCACCCGCTCGCGCGCGCTCGCGGAGATGCCCGCGGGGATCCTCAGCTCCATGCCCCCCGGGGAGTACTTGGCGGCGAAGTCGTAGAAGCGCCCCGCGAACACGATCTCCCCGGGCTCGGACGCCAGCGCCCGCCCCCGCTCGCCGGAGGGGAGGGTGGGCTCGACTTCCCCGGCGAGCACGCCCAGCACGCCGCACTCGACCTCCAGCCCCGGGGCGGCCGCCTCGACGATCGCCAGCTCGTCGTGGTCGAAGGCCTGCTCGAGCGCCGCCTCCAGGCCGTCGGGTGCATCGACCTTGACGATCCCCACCGAGGAGCCCAGGTGGGCGGGCTTGACGAACACCGGCAGCCCAAGCCGACCGACCTCCGCCAGCACCTCCGCCCTTGCGGCGGCGAAGCGCTCGGCGCGCACCCCCACGTAGTCCACCTGGGGTACCCCCCGCGCTGACATCAGCTCCTTGAACATCACCTTGTCCAGGCACAGCGCCGAGGCGGTCACGCCTGCCCCCACGTAGGCCACGTCGAGCGTCTCCAAGAGGCCCTGGACGGTGCCGTCCTCGCCGAAGGGCCCGTGCAGGGCGGGGAACACGACATCCACGTCCAGCAGGCCGGCCCCCGGGGTGACGCTCAGGGCCCGCCCGTCCTCGCGCCAGCGCCCGTCGCGTCCGACCTCCACCCACACGACCTCGTGGCCCGCCGCGATCAGGCCCTCGCGCACTGCCGCCCCCGAGGCCAGCGACACGTCGTGCTCGGACGAGCGCCCGCCCGCGAGCACCGCCACCGTCAGCGCACCGTCAGCGCCCGTCATTCGCTCGCGGCCGGCGGCGTCGCGGCGGAGGTCGTGGTGGTGGTGGTCGTGGTGGTGGTGGGCGTGGAGGTGGTGCCGGTGGTGGTCGGCATGAGGGCGCCCACGACCACCGTCACCGTCGAGCCCTTGCGCGCCTTGGTGCCGCCCGCCGGGACGGCTTCCAGCACGAGGCCCACGTTGGACTGTTCGGGGGTGGCCCTGGTTTCGGTCCTGGGCTTGAAGCCCGCGTGTTCGAGCTTGGCGAGGGCCGTCTGTTCGGGCAGCCCCTTGACGTTCGGGACCGCCACTTCCTTGGGCGCCTTGGCGACCGTCAGGTTGATCTTTTCGCCCGCCTGGGCGGAGCTGCCGCCGGCGGGAGACTGCGAGATGACCGTGCCGGGGGACTGGGTCGAGGAGACCTGCCTGGTGACCGCGCCGAGCGTCAGTTCGGCGGTGGTGAGGTTGGCTTCGGCCGCTTCGAGGGACTCGCCGGTGACGTCCGGGACGCGGACGGGCGCCGGTCCGTTGGAGACGAGCAGCGTGACCACGCGGCCTTCCTGGACCTCGGTTTCGGCCGGCGGTTCGGTGCCGATGACGACGCCCGCCACGACCGTCTTCGACGCCTGGGCCTTCGTCCGCGTCCGGTAGTGGGCGTTGTGCAGCGCCAGCGCCGCCTTGGCGGCGGACAGCCCCGAGACGTCGGGCAGGGGCGCGCTGGCGGGTCCGTCGGAGACCACGATCTGCACCCGCGCCCCCCTGCTCGCCCTGCTCGCCCCGTTCGGCGCCTGGCTGATCACAACCCCCACCGGGACCGTCGGGCTGGACGCCTGCGAGGCCACCGGCTCGAGGCCCGCCCCGTGCAGGGCGATGAGGGCCGCCTGTTCGCGCGTGCCCACCACCGCGGGCACCGCCACCGTGCGCCCGGACCCCGGCTGCGTGAGCACGAGCGCGGCGGCCGCGGCCGCGATCACGAGCGCCACCGGGAGCGTCCACATGAGGACCCGTCCGGCGCGCCGGCGCTCCTCGGGCGGACCCTCGACGTCGTAGCTGCCGGTGCCCTCCTGGGCGAGCAGCAGCGAGCCGGCCCCCGCGCCGGCGGCCAACGGAAGGGCGTGGTGGACGGCGCCGTCGGGGACGGCCACGGCGGCTGCGCCCGACAGCGCCGGCAGCGCGTGGCGCTCGGCCTCGAGTGCCGCGATCAGCTCGTCCGCGTCCGCGTAGCGGTGGGCCGGGTCCTTGGCGAGCGCCCGCAGGACGACGGCGTCCAGGGAGGCGGGCAGGCCCGGCCTGATGGCGCTCGGCGGGTAGGGCTCGGCGGACACCTGCTTGAAGGCGATCGCCACCGCCGTTTCGCCCTCGAACGGGACCACGCCGGTGAGCAGCTCGTAGAGGATCACCCCGACCGAGTACAGGTCGGAGGCGGCGCTCACCGTGTGGCCCTGGGCCTGCTCGGGAGAGAGGTATTGGGCGGTGCCCATGATCGAGCCCGTGAGCGTCATGTCCGAGGCGCCCGCCCGGGCGATGCCGAAGTCCGTCACGCGCGCCCGCCCCTCTTCGTCGAGGATCACGTTGTGGGGCTTGAGGTCGCGGTGGATGACCCCGCGCCGGTGGGCGAAGCGCGCCGCGCGCAGGATCTGCACGACGATCTCGATCGCGCTCGCCGGGTCGAGCGCGCCCTGTTCGCGCACGATCGCCTTGAGCGAGCGGCCGGCCACGTACTCCATGGCGATGTAGTAGGTGCCGTTCCACTCGCCGCGGTCGAAGATGGCCACGATGTTCGGGTGCGACAGGGCGGCCGCGCTCGAGGCCTCGCGCCGGAAGCGCTCGACGAACTCCTGGTCTTCGGCGAAGTGGTGGTGGAGCACCTTCACCGCCACCTGGCGGCCCAGCAGCTGATCCTCGGCAAGGTACACGTCCGCCATGCCGCCCGAGCCGAGCCGCGAGATCACGCGGTAGCGCCCGTCGATGATGGTCTCGGGGTCGATCACTTGAGCAGGCTTTCGATCACGGCCCTGGCGACCGGGGCGGCGTACGTGGCGCCTTCGCCGGGCACGGCCTGGAGCGTCACCGCCAGCGCCACCCGCGGGGCGTTGGCGGGGGCGAAGGCGATGAACCACACGTTGTTGATGGCGTCGCCGAACTGCGTCTGCGCGGTGCCCGTCTTGCCCGCCACCGGGATGCCGGGGATCTGCGCGGCCGTGCCGGTTCCTTCCTCGACCACCGCTTCCATCATGCCCCTCACCGCCGACGCCGTGGAGGGCTTCATCACCACCGACTGCACCCGCGGGGAGATCCGCTGCACGGTGGTGCCTTCCGCGTTGACGATCCGCTTGGTCAGATGGGGGACCATCAGCGTGCCGCGGTTGGCGACCGCCGCGGCCACCTCCGCCATCTGCAGTGGCGTGACCGCCAGTTTGTCCTGGCCGATGCCCATGCGCCCCACGTTGACCTGCGGGCTCGTGGGCGGGACGATCCGTTCGCCTTCGTGCTCGCCGCTCACCGACATTTCCCGGTCGGGGTAGTCGAGCTGCGGCTCGCGGTCGAAGCCGAAGCGCGCCATGTAGCGCCCGAGGGTGCGCTTGCCCAGGTGCTCGGCGACCTGCGCCCACACGGTGTTGACGGAGTGCGCGAGCGCGTATGTGAGCGGGATCGGCCCGAAGCTCTCGTCGTTGTCGTTCTGGAGCGGCTTGCCCGACACGGTGATCGGGCTGTTGCCGTTGACGGTCGATTCCGGCGTGTACTGGCCCGTGTCGATGGCGGCCGTGGCGGTCACCACCTTGAACGTCGAGCCGGGGGCGTAGCCGAACTGGGTGGCGCGGTTGACCTCCGAGCGGCTCGGCGGGCTGGCGTCCATTTCGCGTTCCTGTTCGAGCTTGCGGGCCGGCGAGCGCAGCGCGTTGGGGTCGTAGCTGGGCGTGGAGGCCATCACCTCCACCGCGCCGCTGCGCGGTTCGATCGCCACCACCGCGCCGTGGTGTTCGCCCAGCGCGGACACCGCCGCGCGCTGCGCGGAGGGGACGAGCGTGGTGATCACGTTTTCGCCCTGCGGTTCCTTGCCCTGCAACTGGTCGAGCACGCCCTGGAGGTTGGTGGCGCGTTCGCCGGTGAGTTCCTTGTTGCGGAAGCGCTCGAGGCCGGTGCTGCCCAGATCGGGCTGGATGTAGTCGAAGCCGATCGGCGCGGCGAACAGTTCGCCCGTCGGGTAGATGCGCTGGTAGATGCCTTCGGCGCCCCGCACGGAGCGCGCCAGCACGGTGCCGTCCGCGGCGAGGATCGTCCCTCGCTGGATGCGCTCGCGGCGCAGCAGGGTGCGCTTGTTGAGCGGGTTTTCGCGCAGCGAGGACGCTTCGAAGATCGCCCACCGCGAGGTGAACGCGACGAGCAGCGCGAACAGCACCGCCACGAGTCCGTACAGGCGGATGATCGGGCGGTTCATGGGGCGGCCCTCATTCGAGCTGTTCCAGTTCGAGGTTGCGGATCAGGTCGGCCGCGTTGGCTTCCGAGCGCAGCGAGTGGTCGAGCACCGTGTGCCGTTTTTCGGCGCTCAGCGTCGAGGCGCTCACGCCGGAGACGTACTGGCTGCTGTACAGCGCGAGGTTGCCGGGGAGCTTGTACGGCAGGCCCTGGTAGAGCGTGATCAGCCCGCGGGAGTTGGTGGCGACGAAGTACACCGACGTCACCGCCAGGTAGGCGGCCGAGCCGAGCAGGCCGAGGACGACGAGCACGAACACCAGCGCGCCGGCGTGGCGGATGCGCGGGCGCGAGCGCCCGCGGGCCTCGCTCCCGGACCCCGGTGGCGCCGCCCGCGGCGTCCGGCGTGCGGTCGCGAGCGGCGGCGAGGCGAGCGCCGTCTGCGCCTGCCCGGAGGCTGGCGGTGCGACGGCGGGAGTGGGCGCGGCCTGTCCTGCTGCTGGCGCGGCCTCGGGCGCGGCCTCGGGCGCGGCGGCTGGCGGAGCGACGGCGGGAAGCCCGACGAAGGTGGCGCTGTCCGCGACGGGCGCGCCGTCGGCGACCTCGACCTCCTCGAGGCGGATGAGCACGACGGTGATGTTGTCCCTCCCGCCCGCCTGGTTGGCCCCGGCGATCAGCGCCTCGCCGGCGTCGCGCAGGCGCGGGTGGGCGAGCAGGGCGGCCGCGATCTCCTGCTCGGTGAGCATCGTGGTGAGGCCGTCCGAGCACAGCAGGTAGACGTCCTGTGCACGGGCGCGGAAGGAGCGGGTGTCGACGTCGACGGCGTCCTCCGGCCCGAGCGCGCGGGTGATGACCGAGCGCTGCGGGTGCTCGACGGCCTCCTCGGGCGTGAGGCGCCCCTGGCGCATCAGCTCGTCGACGAGGGAGTGGTCGTCGGTCAGGCGCAGCAGCTCGCCGTCGCGCAGGCAGTACGCGCGGCTGTCGCCCACGTGGGCGATCGCCACCTCCTGCTCGCCGACGTACACGGCGGTGAGGGTGGTGCCCATGCCCGCCTGTTCGGCGTTGGCGTGGGAGAGCTCGTGGATGCGGGTGTTGGCGGCCTGGGCGAGCATCGCCAGCTCGAGCTCGGGGTGGGAGGCGTCGGGCAGGCCCGGTTGGAAGGCCTCGACGGCGATGCGCGAGGCCACCTCTCCCGCCTGCGCGCCGCCCATGCCGTCGGCCACCACGAACAGCGGGGCGCGCGCCAGCAGCGAGTCCTCGTTGGCGGGGCGCTGGCGGCCGGTGTCGGTCGCAGCGTACTGTTCGGCCACGCGGAGCATCAGGCTCGGGGCACCGGGATGATCGCGTCCATGGTCAGTCGACCTCGAACGTGAATTCGCTCTCGCCGATGCGCACCCGGTCGCCCGGGTACAGCGGCCGCGGGCTCTGCAGCAGCTCCTCGTTGAGGTACGTGCCGTTGGTCGAACCGAGGTCTTCGATGACCACCGTGTTGCCCTGCTCGTACACGCGTGCGTGGCTCGAGGAGGCAAACGGGTCCTCGAGGCGGATCTCCGCGCGGTCGCCGCGGCCGAGCACGAGATCGCCGTCGAGGTCGTAGATCATGCCCGCATCATGGCCGGGGGCGCGATCGATCACCAGCCGGGGGGCGCGATGGGCGAGGTCGGCGCTGCCGATGGCCGACGCGGAGTACATGCCGGTGGCGTCCGGGGGGATCGCTCCGCCGGCGTGGGCGCCCGGCTGGGCGCCGGGGTGGGCGGGGTTCCATTCCCCTCGCGCGGGGGGCAGCGCGGCGCCGCCCCGCAGGTCCCGCCGGGCGCTGCGGACGATCCACAGCAGGAACAGGTAGAGGACGGCCAGGAAGCCGAACTTCAGGGCGACCGATACGGGCGCGAGCGTGCTCATGCGACTTCGAAGACGATCTCCGTCGAGCCCAGCTCGACGCGATCCCCCGGATGCAGCGCGCACGCGCCGCGGAGCTCCTGGCCGTTGACGCGCACGCCGTTGGTCGATCCCAGGTCCGCGAGCGTCCAGCCGCCCGGTCCGGGGCGGATCTCGGCGTGGCGGCGCGAGACGCCGGTGTCGTCGAGGACCACGTCGCAGTCGCGGCTGCGCCCCAGGGTGCCGCCGCCGGGCGGGACCAGCAGGCGCCGCCCGCCGAGCGCCAGCAGCGCCCGCTGGGGGGTGCTGCGCGCGTGCGCGTCCGCGAGCGGCTCCTGCACGCGGGCGGCGGCGCTGTAGACCATCGTGTTCCCGTGCTCGGCCACCGGCGCCTGCGCCGGCGCCTGGACGGCTTCGCCGTGGACCTGGCTGTCGGAGGGGACCAGGCGCGCCTGGATGCCGAATTCGCCGAGCGACAGGCGCTCGTCGGTGTGGAAGGAGATGTGGGGCGGGGAGGCCATGATCAGGTCCTCGCGGCGGGCGTGCTCGAGCAGGTACGCGCACAGCTCGTCGATGACCTCGTGCTCGACGCCTTCATAGCGCTCGCGGTCGCGGGTGGACAGCCACACGGAGTACTCGTTGGGGACGTACGTGCGCGACACGGACACGGTGCGGTGGGCATCCATCTCGCGGGCGAGCTTGCGCGCGAGTTCCATCGGGCGGACCTCCGCCCGGAAGACCCGTCCGAAGGTGCCCTCGACGAGGCTGGCGATCATTGTCTCGACGCTCTTGAGCGGGTTCATCGGCTGACGGGGCCGGGCGATCTCAGTCGATCGACCAGCCACCGCCAGCCATGCTACGCACCATCGCCGCGGACCCGTTCAGATGGTCTCCGGCGGATCGGCCCGCGCAGTGCGCGGGCGGCCACCGCGAACAGCGCTCCGACGACGGCGCCGAGCACCAGCCCGCGCGGATCCGGGGCCGCGCCGTGGGCGCTCAGGCCGGCATCGAGGACGGGCGAGGCGGCGGCGAGCAGCGCCGCCCACACGGTGACGGCGATGAGGTCCCACACGGCGCTGCGCCCGCGGACGACCCACGGCAGGACGGCCGCGGCGCCCGCCCACAGCAGCGCGCCCAGCAGCACGCCGGCGGTGAGCAGGGGGTCGATGACGTGGGTGGCGGTGAGGCTCACGGAGCCCTCCCACGCGGCTCGGGCAGGGCTCGAGTGGGGCTCGCCCAACCACAGCCGCGTGTCGAGCAGCGGCGCGGCCAGCGTCAGCCACCAGAAGCCGAGAGCGGCCAGCGCGGCGCGCTCGCGCCAGCGCGAGGCCTGCCCGGCGATCGCGGGGAAGGCGCCCGCGAGACCCACATAGCCGAGCGCCGGCGCGAGCAGGCACGCGAGCCACGCGGCACCGCCGCGGCTCGCCCCGCGGGGCCCGGACAGGGCGAGCAACGGCAGCAGTGCGGCGAGCGCCAGCAGGGCCACGCCCGGGCGCCCGGCGAGCGCCTGCCAGACGATCAGCGCCAGCCCGCACGCGAGCCACACGGCGCGCGTGGGCGCGGGCCGGTGGGTCGAGCGGCTGCGGTGGGGCTCGACGGGGTGGCGCTCTCCGTCCTGGTGCGGCGCCGGCGCCGAGCCCGGGAACGGGGCGGCGGCCAGCTCGTGGCGCGGGCGGTGGGGCGCGAGCGGGGCGGCGGGGTGCCCGTGGCGCGGGCGGCCGGGCGCGAGCAGGGTGCGGCGGGCGCGCAGACCGCGCTCGAGGGTCTGCTCGAGGGCGGCGCGCAGCTCCTCCAGCGAGCCCCGTTCGGCGGGCGCGGGGGCGAGCGCGCGGTCGAGGGCGGCGGTGAGCGGCCGCGGGAGATCGCGCCGCGCGCGCTGGAGCGGCGGCAGCCGCTGCCCGATCCGGCGGGCGGTGGCGGCTGGTGTGGCGCCGCGCACGGGGTTGACGCCGCAGAGCGCCTCGTAGATGACGAGCGCCAGCGAGTACAGATCGCTCGCGGCGCCCGCCTCGCGGCCTTCGCTCTGCTCGGGCGACATGTAGGCGAGCGTGCCGAGCACGTCGCCGGTGCGGGTGAGCGCCTCCTCGCCGACGAGGCTGGCGCCGCCGAAGTCCGTGAGCTTGGCCGCCGCGAGCAGCGCGTGGGGGGCGTGCTGGCGATCCTCGGGCGGGTGGGGCACGAGCACGTTCTGGGGCTTGATGTCACGGTGGATGACTCCCCGGGCGTGGGCGTGGAGCAGGGCGCTCGCCAGCGCCACGCCGATCTCGAGGATCTCCTCGTCCTCGAGCGAGCCCTCGACGATGAGCTGGGCGAGCGTGTCGCCGTTGACCAGCTCGGAGATCAGATAGAAGGCGCCGTCCTGCGCGCACGCCTCGTGCAGCGCGACGATCGCGGGGTGGGCGAGGCGGGCGGCGGCAAGCGCCTCGCGGCTGGCGCGCTCGCCGTCGATCGGACCCCCACCCGCACCGAGCCACACGCGCTTGAGGGCCACCTCGCGGTGCAGGAGCTCGTCGTGGGCGCGCCACACGACGCCGAAGCCGCCGCTGCCGAGGCGCTCGAGCGTGCGGTAGCGACCGAGCACGAGCTCCGGCGTGTCGGGAGGTTGCTCGCCGGAGGTGATGCGCCGCCGTACGGGCGCTCCCGCGGGTTCCCGGGGCTCGCGCGGGAGCTGGACGAGCGTGTGTGGCGACTCCACCGGCTGTGTGCGTTCGCCACGCACTCCCCGTGTCCCTGCAAGCGGGGTGAAGGAAAGGGGCCGTTGACGGAGAAGTTGCAATCTCGCACGGGCAATGGCCGCCAGTCATACTGGTGCCCTTCATAAAGTCCCTGCAAAGGAGCGGTTGGCTTTTGTCGTTCTTCGACGATGACGAGGAGACTGCACCTCGACCGTCACCTCGAGCACCGCGGCGGCGCGTGGTAGGTGGCCCGGCGTCGGAGGGCGCGGGGGCGCGTCCGCCGCGCCCGCGCCGGCTGCAGGCGGGCGGTGGGGGACCCGACCAGCACACGCTGATGGTGCGTCGCGCGATAGCCGCGGGCGTGGCGGTCGTGCTGCTGATCGTGATCGTGCTGGTGGTGAACGGCTGCCTGAAAAGCGAAAAGCAGCAGGGGCTGAAGACCTACAACCGCGAAGTGAGCGCGCTGGCGCAGGAATACCAGACGAATGTGGCCGCACCGCTGTTCGTGACGCTCACGGGGGCCGCGAGCAAGTCGGCGCTGGACGTCCAGCAGCAGATCGACCACCTCGAGGAACAGGCGCAGATGATCGCCTCCCGCGCGAAGGGGCTGAGCGTCCCGGGCGAAATGGCGGCTGCCCAGCAGAACCTGCTGCTGTGCATGAACCTGCGGGTCGAAGGCATGAACAAGGTGGCGGCGCTGCTGCCCACGGCGCTCGGCGGCAAGGCCAAGCAGACCGGGCCCTACCTGGCCGGCGCCATGGAGACGTTCCTCGCCTCGGATGTCATCTACTCGCAACGCGTGGTGCCGCTGATCCAGCAGACGCTCGCCGCGAACGGGATCACGGGGCTCCCGACCACCGGCTCGCGCTCCCTGCCCAACCTCGGCTGGCTGGAAACCGCGACCCTGCTGACGCGCATCGGCGCACCGTCGAGCGCGAGCTCGCAGAGCGGCGCGCTCGCGCCCGGCACCCACGGCAGCGCGCTGCTGGGGGTGAGCGTGGGCGCGACCACGCTGGAAGCGGAACCGGCGGTCAACCACGTCAGCGGCGGGAGCAGCCCGACGTTCACGGTGAACTTCGAAGACTCCGGCGAAAACCCCGAGACGAACGTCAAGGTGAGCGTCACGGTGACCGCCGCGGGCAAGCCCTACAAGGCCTCGCACGTGGTCAGCTCCACCCAGCCGGGCACCAAGTACAACGTGGAAATCCCCGTCAGCGGCGTGCCCCTGGGGGCGCCGGCGAAGGTGGAAGCGTACGTCGAACCGGTGCCCGGCGAGACGAACGTGGAAAACAACAAGGCCACCTTCCTGGCCATCTTCGGGGAATAGCCGAACCGGCCGGGCCCGAGCGGCCGTTGCGCGCCCGGGCCGCGACGGGGCGGCGGGCGTGGCGGTGGACGCAGCGGGGTCCTCAGCGGCTAACTTGTGGCGATGGTCGCATCGATCACCGACACCCAGGGCATCGTCGCCATCGCGGCGGGCGCGCTGGCGGTGGTGGCGCTCGTGGCGTGCACGGCGCTGGCGATCAGCGTGCGACGGCTGCGCAGCGCGCAGCGGCTCGTGCTCGGCGAGCAGGGGGAGCACGACGTGGTGGCCCACGCGGCGGCCATGCAGGAGGCGTTCTCGGAGCTGTACGCGTACGTCCAGGACGCCGCCTCGCGGCTGGACGGGCGCCTGGCGAACGTGGAGGTTGCGCTGCGCGGACGGATCGCGCACCGGGCGCTGGTGCGCTATGACGCCTACAACGAGCTGTCAGGGCAGCAGTCGATGTCGATCGCGCTGCTCGACGAGGAACGCTCGGGCATCGTGCTGTCGTGCATTCACCATCGTGACCAGGCGCGCGTGTACGGCAAGCAGGTGCACGGCGGGCGCGGCGAGCTCGAGCTCTCCCCCGAGGAGGCCGAGGCCGTGCGTCTGGCGCTCGCGGGCGGCGCCGGCGCTCCGGCCGTGGATGAGCAGTCCGCCTGAGAGCCCCGCCGAGGACTCGGACCGGCTGGGCCCCGCGGGCGCCGGTGCGGCGCGCGCGCGTGTCGGCTACCTGGGCCCGGCGGGCACGTTCAGCGAGGAGGCGCTGCTCGCCAGCGCCGAGACCGACTCGGTCGAGCCGGTGGCGCTGGCGAGCATCTACGAGACGGTCATGTCGTTGCGCCGGGGCGAGGTCACGTGGGCGATCGTCCCGATCGAGAACTCGCTGCAGGGCTCGATCAGCGTGACCCTGGACCTGCTGGCGGACGAGGCGGGCGATCTGAAGATCGTGGGCGAGGCGCTGCTGCGGGTCAGCCACGCCCTGATCTGCGCCCGCGAGGTATCCATGGGGGAGATCGACACGGTCATCAGCCACCCCCAGGTGCCTGGGCAGTGCACGCGCTTCCTGCGCGGCGAGCTTCCCCACGCACGTGTGCTGCCGGCGAGCTCGACCGCCGAGGCCGTGCGGGCGGTGGTTGCGGATGCGATGCCCGGGCAGGCCGCCATCGGCACGCTGCTGGCGGCCGGCATCTACGGGGGCACGGTGATACGCGAGGGCATCGAGGACCGCGAGGACAACGAAACGCGCTTCGTGTGGCTGGCGGGGCCGGCGGCGGGGACCACGGCGGCGCCGCTGCGGGCGCACGGGGGCGCCGGGTGGAAGACCTCGGTGGTGTTCTGGGGCGCCGGCGCCGATCATCCGGGCTGGCTGGTGCGGTGCCTGGACGAGTTCGCCCGCCGGGACATCAACCTCACGAAGATCGAGTCGCGCCCGCGGCGCCAGGGCCTGGGGAGCTACCTGTTCTTCGCCGACCTGGCGGGGCGGGCGCAGGACGCGGCCGTGGCCGAGGCGATCGCGGGGGTGGCGGCGATGTGCGAGGAGGTGCGCGTGCTCGGCTCCTACGGCGCGGCGGCGGAGCCCGCGGATTGGCGATCGTAGGCGCACGGGACGGGCGGCCGGCGGAGCTCGGTTGCGCGCCCGGGGCACGCCGCCGCTAGACTCCTTGGGCGCAAATGGAGTGCACAATCCCACCAGAGCCGGTGGGGTCCGTGTCGCCCTCAGAGCACCAGCGGCACGGACCTGGCACATCGCCGAGCGCGGCGATGGGCGGTCGGGTGCTCGTCCTGAACGCCACGTATGAGCCAATCAACGTGTGCACCGTGCGCCGGGCTGTCGTCCTGCTGCTCAAGGAGAAGGCCGTGCTGCTGGAGCGCGGCGGCTGGGTGCTGCACTCCGAGAGCTCGACGCTGGCGCGCCCGGTGGTGATCAGGCTCGTCTCCTACGTGAAGGTCCCGCGCGACGCCCACCGGCGCAAGATCACCCGGCGGGCGGTGTTCGCACGGGATAGCTGGACCTGCCAGTACTGCGGGTCGCGCTCCAACCTCACGGTCGACCACGTGATCCCCCGCTCCAAGGGCGGGTCCTCGAGCTGGGAGAACATCGTGGCCTCGTGCGCGCCGTGCAACCGGCGCAAGGGCGACCGCCTGCCGCGGCAGGCGGGCATGCACCCGCGCCGCGTACCCCGCACGCCGCGGGCGGAGATCTTCATCCACGTCGCCAGCCCGACCATCCCAGCGGCCTGGCTGGCGTACCTGCCGCAAGCAGCCTGACGCGAGTCGAGACGACGAAGGGCGCCACGGGGGCGCCCTTCGCGAGCTGCTCTGACTGGAAAGACCGAGAGCGACGGACAAGGCCGGAGGGACCAGAGCCGGCGATCGTCTCGGGGTGTCCCGGGTTGGATTCCGCTAGGCGGTCCAGCCTCCCGACCTAACGGCCGGTCACCTCCAGGGTCCCGTAAGAACTGTCACTCAACGTTTGGACCACCTCCTTTCTCTGGTGATGCCAGAGTAGCGAACGGAGATGACGGGCGAGGCGCGGGGGCGATCAGCGGGCGGGGCGGGCACGGGGCCGGGCACGCCCGCCGCCTACTGGATGATGACGCCGAACTCCTGCGCGTAGGTGGCGCCGGGGGCGCCGGGGGCAAGCGAGGAGGGCACGGCGGGCGTGACCCCGATCCCCGTTTCGCGGTACTGGGCTTCGAGGATGTTGGCCAGGTGACCGGGCGAGGCGATCCAGGCGGAGACGATCGCCTGCGGGGTAGAGAGCTGGTAGGTGCCCCAGGCGAGGTTCTCGCCGATCACGTAGCCGTCGCTCGGCCCGGGGATGTAGCCGGTTTCCCGGATGCGGTCCACGGGGGTCTCGCCGGTGGGAGACACGTGCGCGAAGTAGTCGTCGGCGATCAGTTCCTGGCAGTGGCCTTCGGCGGCCTCTTCGAGCTGCGCGCTGAGCACGAGCGGGTTCTCGCCGTTTTCAGCACGCTTGCGGTTGATGAGGCACAGGACGGCTGCGCGGACGAGCGGGATGTTGGCGGCTTCGGGGGTCAGTTCGGTGTTCTGGCAGGTGGTGGCGAGCTCGGCCGCGATGGTGGCGGCGTGGGCCGTGACGGACGTCTGCGCGGCCTGCGCGCTACCCGCTTCGGTGGCTCCTCCAGGCACTGGGCTCGGGGGTGTTTCCGGCTTGACGCGACGCGTCTTCGGCGGGCGGCCGCGGTGTGAGGAGACGGTCCTGCCCGAGCGCTTGTGAAGCGCGCGCAAGTTGCAGTGGCGGCCGGGTGTGTCCGCGCGCCGGGCCAGTCGCGCCGAGTTCTTGGCACACGCGGGCTGAGCGCCGCGTGGCGAGGTGCCGCCGGAGCGGGCGGCCGACGCGGAGGAGACCGCGACGGAGGCGCTGACAACGACGCAGCAGAGGAGTGACAGGACGGTTGTCGGGAGGTTGCGGGGGGCGGGCACCCTCAGCCTGTCGGATGGTCACCTGCTCTCTCTGAGCGCCACGCAGTCAATCTGGACGGGTGGGAGTAGTTCGCACGAAACTCTGCACGCCTGCCGTAAGCGCCCTCGGGGTTTTCCGCGGACCGCCCGCGGATTCTCCGGGCGTGTGGGACGAGCGAAGGTCTGGAAAGCGCGGGGCGCCGTCAGTCGAGGCCCGCTGCGGGGTCCTCGTCCGGTGCGTCATCAACGCCCGGCTCCGCGCCTTGGAGCGCGACGTCCCCTCCCGGCTCGGCTTCTGCACCGGCACCCAGCTCGGCGTCCTCGCCCGCGTCCACGACCAGTGCCACCGCGCTGACGACGTCCTCCTCCTTGAGGTTCATGACCCGCACACCGGTGGCCGAGCGTCCCTGCTGGGAGATCCCGGCGACGCCGGTTCGCTGGACCATGCCGCCGACGCTGATGAACACCAGGTCCTGGTGCTCACGCACCACCAGCGCGCCGGCGAGCGCGCCCTTCTGCTCGGTGAGGCCGATCGTCTTGACGCCTTTGGCGCCGCGGTTGGTCTTGCGGTACTGGCTGATCTGCGTGCGCTTGCCGTAGCCGTTCTCGGTGACCACCAGCAGGTCCATGTCGTCGCGTGCGACGTCCATGGCGATCACGCGGCCGCTGTTGCCCACGTCCATGCCGCGCACGCCGGTGGTGTCGCGCCCCATCGAGCGCACGTCGGACTCGGCGAAGCGGACGGTGAGGCCGGCGCGGGAGACCATGATGACCTCGTCGTCGGGGTCGACCGGGCGCACGGCCAGCAGCTCGTCGTCGTCCCGGATGTTGATCGCGATGATGCCGTCGGCTTTGATCGGCGTGTTGTAGGCCGCGAGCTCGGTCTTCTTGACGGTGCCGCTCGTGGTGGCGAACACGAGGAACTGGGCCTCCGTGAAGTCCCGCGTGGAGACGACCGCCTGAATGCGCTCGCCTTCGCGCAGCGGCAGGATGTTCACGAGCGCACGGCCCTTGGCGGTGCGCTGCGCCTCGGGCAGCTCGTAGACCTTGGAGCGGTAGACCTTGCCGCGGTTGGAGAAGAACAGCAGGTAGTCGTGCGAGGAGCACACGAAGAGGTGCTCGATGAAGTCGCCGTCCTTCATGTCCATACCGGTCACGCCACGCCCGCCCCGCTGCTGCTGGCGGTAGGTGGCGAGGGGCAGGGACTTGATGTAGCCGGTGCTGGTGATCGTGATCACCATCTGCTGGTCGGCGATCAGATCCTCGATGTCGATCTCATCCTCGGAGGCGCTGATCTCGGTGCGGCGCTCGTCGCCGAAGCGCTCGGCGATCTCGGTGAGCTCCTCCCTGATGACGGCCATCACGCGCGTCTCGTCGCCGAGGATGGCCCGCAGCTCGGCGATCCGCTCGGTGACGTCGGCGTGCTCCTGTTTGATCGAGTCGGCCTCGAGTGCCGTGAGCTGGGAGAGGCGCAGGTCGAGGATGGCGGTCGCCTGGATGGCGCTGAGGGAGAAGCGCGCGATCAACTGCTCGCGCGCGCTGTCGCGGTCGCGCGAGCCGCGGATCAGTTCGATGATCTCGTCGAGGTGCTCGAGCGCCGTCAGCAGCCCCTCGAGGATGTGCGCCCGCGCCTCCTTCTCGGAGAGCTCGTGCTTGGTGCGGCGCACGATCACCTCGCGCTGGTGGGCGACGTAGGCCTCGATCGCTTCGCGCAGGTTGAGGGTGCGCGGCACGCCGTTGACGAGCGCCACCATGTTCACGCCGAAGGTGGTCTGCATGGGCGTGTGCTTGTAGAGCTTGTTGAGCACCACCTTGGGGATGGCGTCGCGCTTGAGCTCGATCACGAGGCGCATGCCGCGCTTGTCGGACTGGTCGACGATGTCGGAGATCTCGGAGATGCGTTTGTCGTTGGCGAGGTCGGCGATCTTCGTCACGAGGTTGCCGTCGCCCATCTTCTTGACCATGAACGGCAGCTCCGTCACCACGATCGCCTCCTTGCCGTGGCTGAGGGGCTCGATGTGGGCGCGCGCCTGCACGCGTACGCGTCCGCGCCCGGTCTCATAGGCGTCGCGAATGCCGCCGCGGCCGAGGATGATCCCGCCCGTCGGGAAGTCCGGGCCCTTGATGTGGCGCATGAGACCCTCGACCTCTATGCCCGGATCCTCGATGTAGGCGATCGTGGCGTCGATCACCTCCCGCAGGTTGTGCGGCGGGATGTTCGTGGCCATGCCCACCGCGATGCCGGACGAGCCGTTGACGAGCAGATTGGGGAGGCGCGAGGGGAGCACCAGCGGTTCGCGCCGCGACCCGTCGTAGTTCTGCGCGAAGTTGACCGTGTCCATGTCGAGGTCGCGGAGCATCTCGGTGGCCACGCGCGTGAGGCGGGCCTCGGTGTTGTGGCTGACGAATCCGTTCGTCAGGAACGAGTGATCGTCGGTGTCGACACGCAGCGAGTAGACCGGCTGTACGCCGGCAGGCTCCACGGACGCGACCTCGGCGTAGTAGTAGTCGCCGCTGACGAGCGGCGCGACGACATCGCGCACCTCCTGCGAGGAGATGCGCTCCATGATCGCCGTGGAACCATGCTCCCAGCGCTCGACTCGATCGACGTTGTGGCGCCGCAGCCAGTCGCGCTCGGCGACCGTTGACCCGCCCTCGGCTCGGATGTAGCGGGCGATGTGCGGCACGTGATCATGGCTCAGCGCCCTGCTCGCGGCCGGTATTCGGGCGAGTATCCGCTCGAGCTTCTGTTGCTTGATCCCCAAGAAGCCGACGCGCTCGGCGAACAGACGCCCGTCACGGCGGTTGGTGATCACGACCTTGAGCTCGCCACGAGCCGAGCGGCTGAGTCGAGCGATCACCCCGAACTCCAGCAGGAGCTGCTGGACGTCGTGCGCGAGCTGCGGACTGCGCGTCGAGTAGGAGATCTGGATTGTGCTGCGCGGCAGGAGCGAGCAGGAGCCATCGCCCTCGAACAGGGCTTGGAGGAACATCCGCTTGAACGCGTCGCTGCCCGACCACACGAACTCCGGTACGCGCTTGTGCTCGCTGGTCAGACCCTCCATCTCAGCCAGCGGACTCGCGCGCAGCGCCGTGAGGTTCTGTATGTCCAGCTCGTGGCAGACGCTGCTCGACCGGATTGTCCGCGAGTAGACGTAGCGCGCGCCACCGACCACCTCGTCGTAGGCGCTGAGCACCGCGTCGAAGAACCCCTTGTCGACGTTGTTGAAGCCCGCCCGTCGATCACCGAACCACCCCTCCGACACGAAGGCGCCAGCGAGGGTTGCCAGCATTCGCTCGCGCGTCGGCAGAACCTCGTTGACGATGTTCGTCCCGCGGTGGAGCAGGACGCGCTCGCCGGGTTGGATCTCCTCGAGGAGCTTCCACATCAACAGCGGCACGCCAACCATGTCGACAAGACACAGCACCGGATGGTTGGCGGTACCGGTGAGCGCGTACCCCTCGGAGGTCCGCAGCCGGAGCGTCGGATGCTCGCCGGAATGGAACAGAAGCGACGCGTGCACGCGTCGGCCGAGCCTGTCGCGCACCTGAAGGTCGACCGCGGTTTCCGAGTCGGGCTGGACGTGCGGCGCAAGCGCGTCGATCCGCATGGTCCCGGAGGACGTGCGCACACGCGTGTCCCCCGTGACGCAGTAGCGCATGGCGGCGGCCGGGTCGTCGTCGATGGAGCCGAAGTTGCCCTGACCGTCGACGAGCTCGTAGCGCATCGAGAACTCCTGAGCCATGCGCACGAGCGTGTCGTAGATGGCCGAGTCGCCGTGCGGGTGATAGTTGCCCATCACCTCGCCGACGATCTTGGCGCACTTGGCGTAGGGACGGGTGGGCCCGAGGCCGAGCTCGCTCATCGCGTAGAGCACGCGGCGGTGGACCGGCTTCAGGCCGTCGCGTACGTCGGGCAGGGCACGCCCGACGATGACGGACATGGCGTAGTCGAGGTAGGCGGTGCGCATCTCCTCCTCGAGCGCACGCGGTTCGACGTTGCCGCCGCTGATCACGTCAGCGCTGGCGATGCTTGATCACCCCCTCAGACATCGAGGTTGACGACGGCGCGGGCATTCTCCTCGATGAAGGCACGCCGTGGCTCGACCTGGTCGCCCATGAGCATCGAGAAGATGCGGTCGGCGACGGCGGCGTCCTCGAGCGTGACCTGGGCGAGCGTGCGGGTGGCGGGCGCCATCGTGGTTTCGCCGAGCTGGTCGGCGTTCATCTCGCCGAGGCCCTTGAAGCGCTGCAGTTTGATGCCCTTCTGGGCAACCGCCATGACGGCCGGGTGCAGCGCCTCGAACGAGGCTGCGGTCTCGAGCGCGTCGCCGAGGCGGACCTCGAAGGGCGCCGTGCCGGCGAGCTCCACGAGCTGTGCGTGGACGCGCACGAGCTGGCGGTACTCCTGCGAGTCGAAGAGGCTTCGCTTGATGGTGTGCATGCGAGCGAACCCACTGCTGGCTTCGACGGCGCGGATGCGCAGCTCGAGCGGGTCGGCTGCGACCAGCTCGGTCGCGTGGGTGTCCCCGTCCAGCCCGGCGCGCTCGAGCAACTCGATGGCGGCGTCGGCGCCGAGCGCCTGCTCGGCGAGGAGCGAGGACTCTTCCAGGAACTCGACGACCTCGTTGCCGTGCGCGGCGCGCAGCGAGGAGCACCAGCCCTGGTACTGCTTGAGCAGGCGGCTGAAGCGCTGCCACCGGGCCTCGGTCAGCTTGAACTGGCTCCCGTGGCGGTCGAACACCTCGAACTTCTCCCACTTGTCGGCGAGCAGGATGTCTTCCAGCTCGGAGTCCTTCTCGATGTAGCGCTCGCGTGAGCCCTGCTTGAGCTTGTACAGCGGGGGCTTGGCGATGTAGACGTAGCCTGCTTCGATCAGCTCCTGCATCTCGCGGAACAGGAGGGTGAGGACGAGCGTCCTGATGTGGGCGCCGTTGACGTCGGCGTCGCACATGATGACGACCTTGTGGTAGCGCGCGTTCTCGATGTTGAACTCGTCGCGCACGCCTGTGCCGATGGCTGTGATGAGGGCCTGGATCTCGGTGTTCTGGAGGACCTTGTCGATGCGCGACTTCTCGACGTTGAGGATCTTGCCGCGCAGCGGCAGCACGGCCTGGGTTTCGCGGTCGCGGCCCTGCTTGGCGGAGCCGCCGGCGGAGTCGCCCTCGACCACGAACAGCTCGGCGAGGGACGGGTCCTTGACCGAGCAGTCGGCGAGCTTGCCCGGCAGCGTGGAGTTCTCGAGCGCGGACTTGCGCCGCGTCAGATCGCGCGCCTTGCGTGCGGCCTCCCGCGCTCGTTGCGCCTGGACCGCCTTCATGATCACCGCCCGCGCCTCGCTGGGGTTCTCCTCGAGGAACTCCCCGAGCCCTGTGTTGACGATCGACTCGACGAAGCCGGCCATGCCCGGGTTGCCGAGCTTGGTCTTGGTCTGCCCCTCGAACTGGGGATCGCGCAGCTTGACGGAGACCACGGCCGTGAGCCCCTCGCGGACGTCCTCGCCCGACAGGTTGTCCTCTTTCTCCTTGAGCAGGCTGTGGTCGCGCGCGTACTTGTTCAGCGTCCGCGTCAGCGCCGAGCGGAAGCCGCTCATGTGCGAACCGCCCTCGCGGGTGTTGATGTTGTTCGCGAACGAGTGGATCGAGTCCTGGTAGGAGGAGTTCCACTGCAGCGCGACCTCAGCGGCGCCTTCCTCTGACTCGCCGGTGAAGAAGATGACCTTGCGATGGACGGTGTCCTTGTTCTCGTTCAGATACGAGACGAAGTCCTCGATCCCGCCCTCGTACTGGAACTCGGCGGCGTGGCCCTCGCCGCGCTCATCGATGATCGAGATCTTCAGGCCGCGGGTCAGGAAGGCGGTCTCGCGCAGGCGCTCCTCGAGCGTGTGGAAGTCGAAGTCGAGCGTCTCGAAGATGTCGGCGTCGGGGAGGAACGTGACCGAGGTGCCGGTCCCGGCCGCGGGGTCGAGGGCCTCGCCCTTGAGCAGCTCCGACTGGGGCGCTCCGCGTGAGTATTCCTGCGAGAAGACGTGGCCGTCGCGGCGAATCTCGATGTCGAGGCGCTCGGACAGCGCGTTGACGACCGACACGCCGACGCCGTGCAGACCGCCGGAGACCTTGTAGCCGCCACCCTCGCCGAACTTTCCGCCGGAGTGCAGCACGGTCAGCACGACCTGCACCGCGGGCAGGCCCTCCTTGTCCATCATCGCGACCGGGATCCCGCGGCCGTTGTTGACCTCCGTGACCGAGTTGTCGGGGTGGATCGTGACCGAGACCTCGCTGCAGAAGCCGGCGAGCGCCTCGTTGACGGAGTTGTCGACGAGCTCGTAGACGAGATGGTGCAGGCCCAACACGCCGGTCGAGCCGATGTACATGCCGGGGCGCAAGCGGACCGCCTCGAGGCCCTCGAGGACGGTGATGTCCTGGGCGTCGTAGTCGGCCGAGCCGCCGCCCATCGACGGGTCGTTTACGCCGCCCTTGCCCGTGCTCTCTTCAGAGCTGTCGCTGCCTGCTGCCAATGGCCCTCCAATGACGTGAGAACGCCCCGGATTCCGGGGGCGCGAGGTCCACGGCCGGGGCGAAATTGCTGTACCCAGAAGGATAGCATGACGGGCTCGTTCCACCGGGCTCTCAGGTGGCCTAAATCCCTGCAAAATGGCGGGAAACGGTAAGCGTTCAGTCCCTGGCTTTTAGGCGAGGGATGGGAGCGGGTCGCCGCGGGCGTGGGCGTTGAGTAGTTCGGTGAGGTAGGCGAACATTGAGCGGTGTTGTAGGCGGCAGGTGATCGAGGCGGAGAGCAGCCTCTGGGTGCGTTTCTCGCCGTCTTGGGACTGGCTGCCGAGGGAGAGCTTGCGGTAGATGACCGCTCCTCGCAGGCTGCGCTCAGCGTGGTTGTTGGTCGGCTCGACTCCGTCGTGCGTGGCGAACGTCCATAGCGCGTCCCAGGCCTTGATCAGGTTGCGCGCCATGCCGCGGCAGTATTTGTTGCGCGCGCGTTTGCTGGCGTAGTCGGCGATGATCGGCTGATACTCGCTGGCGAGCCCCTCGATTGTGCGCTTCAGCTGCGTGCGGTCGTGTGTGTTCTGGAAGACCTCCCAGGCCCAGAAGACGCGCTCGCACAAGGCCAGTCCGTGCTCGCCGAACTCCTTGTCCGCGGCGAGCCCTTCGGCGTGCGCCTTGAAGTCTCGCCGCAGGTGTGACCAGCAGATTTGCCGGCGGGCGAGCGGCAGGTGGTCATAGCCCCACCAGCGATCCGAGGTGACGATCCCCGCATGACCGGCGAGCAGCTCTTTGGCGTGATCCTCGCTGCGGTCAGCCGCGACATGAAAGAGTGCGTGGCGGCTGGTGAACATTCCCCACAGCGCGCGCTGGGTGCCTTTCAGCCGCCAGCCCGTCTCGTCCATGTTCAGGCTCTCGCTCGAGCGCACAGACTCCAGCAGCTGCTCGTATGGACCCTCCAGCGCGGCAGCTGTGCGCGTCAGGATCGCGTCGACCGCGCCGGCGCTGATACGCGCACCAAACAACTCTTCGACCAGCTCCACCCCGTCGCGGCGGCTGACACGGTTGCGTGCCGAGAGCACCGCGACAGCCGCTTCAAAGCGCGGCCCGAACGCGCTGCCTGCAACCTCTCCGGGCAGCTGCGCCCGCGCACACTTCCCGCAGCCAGGGCAGCGCACACGCTGAGCGCGATGCTCCACCACGACGGTCGATATGACCGGCAGCTCTTCGACCTGGTGGCGCTGCGGCTCGCCCGCCGACACGCGCTCCTCTGGCGCGAACTCATGTCCACAGTCACAGCGCTCAGGCCAATGCTCGATAACCTCGTCGACCGCGCTCGCCGGCAGCAGCTCACGGCCGTGACCCTCATGGCCATCCTGGGCGCCCTGCTTGCGACCCGAAGCGTCCTTGCTGCGCGGCTGCCGGCGCTTGCTCGGCGGATCAGAGCTCGGGGGTGCCGAGGAGTTGCGCGAGCTGCGATTCAGCTCGCGCTCCAGCTTCTCCACCCGCACTTCGAGCTGCTGGATGCGGCGATCCATCGCCAGCAGCACCTCGACTACAGCCTCGCGCCCCGCGTCATAGATCGCCTCCGCCTCCACGCGCTCCACACCACGAGATTCGACGAAGCAGAGCTATGTCCCCCTACCCCACTGAACGCTTACGGGAAACGGACCGTCGAGTGGTCTTCTGGCTCAGCCGGTTCGACAGCGCAGCTCGCGGATGCGCTCGGAGCCGAGCTCCTGGTTGAGCCGGACGATCAGCTCGCCGGCCATCAGGTTGAGCTCCTGCGCCCACACGGCGGCATTGCAGGTGACCGTCAGCACTCCGTCTCGCTCGCCCGTGGGGCTGGCGCAGGCGGCGATCGCATCGCCGGCCGTGCGCTCCCAGACCTCCTGCACGCGCGCGAGCGTGCTCGCCGGCGCGAGCGTGCCCGTCAGCTCGTGCAGGGCGCTGGCGAGCGAACGGGGGGCGGCCCTCAAGAGAGGCTCCTCACGCGGCGAGCGCCTCCTGCAGGACGGTCCCGGGAGAGATGCGCAGGCGCGCCACCGACGCGTCCATCGCTCCGGGCACGTGCGCGAGGTCGGTGGTGGCGATCACGCTCTGCCCGTCGGCGCGCAGCTCGCTCGCGAGCAGCTCGCGGCGCTCGCCGTCGAGCTCGCTCATGACGTCGTCGAGCAGCATGAGCGGCGTGCGCCGGCGCTCATGCGCGAGCACCGCGCGCTCGGCGAGCAGCAGGGCGAGGAGCGCCAGACGCTGCTCGCCCTGGGATCCGTAGACGCGCAGCTCGCGCCCATCGCGCAGGACGGCGAGCTCGTCGCGGTGGGGCCCGTGGCCGGTGAAGCCGCGCTCGAGATCGCCAGGCAGACGCTCGCGCAGCTCGCCCACGTACTGCTCGACGTCGAGTGCGCGCGAGCGTGGCCGATACACGAGGCTCAGCTCGCCGCTGCATCCGAGCTGCGCGGCGCGGCGCGCGAACGGCTCGGCGAGCAGCTCGAGGGCGGCGGCGCGGTGGGCGCACAGCTCGAGGGCGGCGGCGGCCAGCTCGTGATCCCAGGTTGACAGCGACGCGTCCGAAGCCCGCCGCGAGCGGATGCGGGCGAGCAGGGCGTTGCGTTGGGCGAGGACGCGCGAGTATTGCCTACGGGTATCCGCCCGGGCGGGCCAGATGGCGGCGACCACCTGGTCGAGATGCGCGCGCCGGACGGCCGGGGGACCCTTGAGAAGCTCGAGCCTGTCGGGCAGGAACACGCTCACCAGCGGCCTGTTCTCGACCTCGAGCAGTCGCTCGACGTTCGCGCCGTCGGCGCTCATGCGCTTGACCGGCTTGTCTGGAGGCCCGCCCACCCCGAGCGAACCGAAGCCGACGGACAGCTCGTGCGGGCGCGTGCCGTCCAGGAGGCGGATGGTGACGCGGGTGGCGTGCGCTCCAAAACGCACGAGCTCGCGGTCGTTGCGCGTTCGCGGGGAGCGCCCGGTGCAGCCGAAGTACACCGCCTCGAGCAGGTTGGACTTGCCCGCCCCGTTTGGGCCGTGGACGACCGTCAGCCCGGCGCCGAGTCCGGCCTCGGCGCGGGCGTAGGTGCGGAAGTCGCGCATCTGCACGCTGAGGACCCGCACTACTAGTAACCCGCGGCGTCGCGTGTGACGTCAGGGTCAAGCAGGTCAAGGACGCAGGGAGCGTGGCGTGCTACGCACGCGAGCGACCGAGGACGCGGAGATGCGCCGGCCATGACGTCACACGTTCAGGCGGATGGGCATGATCAGATATACGAAATCGCCGGCGTCCGGTGATTCGATCAGGCCAGGGCGCAGGGGGCTGATGAGCTTCAGCACCAGCTCGTCCGACTCCACGCTCTCGAGCCCGTCACGCAAGAACTCCGGGTTGAAGCCGATCTCGAAGGGCTCCCCGTGGAAGGGGATCGGGATGGCCTCGCTCGCCTCGCCCACGTCGGGGGTCTGTGCGGACACGTTCAACGAGCCCTCGCTGAAGCTCAGGCGCAGCGGCGCGTTCTTCTGCGCCAGCAGGCTGATGCGACGAACGACGTCCGTCAACTCGGCGCTCGCGAGCCGCAGCTCGTGCTCGACGGTCTCGGGCAGGAGCTGCCGGTAGTTCGGGAACTGGCCGTCGATCAGGCGCGAGGACAGCGTGACCTCGCCGAGCTCGAAGATCGCCTGGTTCTGCCCGACGCTCACAGCGACCGTGTCGGAGGGTGTTTGCTGGGCGATCCGTACGAGCTCCTGCAGCGCGCGGGCGGGAACGTTGGCCTCGAGGCTCCCCTGCAGCGGCGACTCGAGCGCCGTCTGCTTGACGCTCAGCCTGTAAGAGTCGGTGGCGACCATGCGCAGCTCCTGCCCGGAGGCGGAGATGAGGATGCCGGTGAGCACCGGGCGCGTCTCGTCTTTGGAGGCCGAGCGGGCGACCCGGTTGATGGTCTCCACGAAGGCCTCCGCGGGGAGCGCCACGCGGGTGTCGTCGGCGGGAGAGGGCAGTGAGGGGAAGTCCTCGGTTCTGAGCGTCCGTAGATGGAAGGTGGCCGAGCCACAGATCAGCTCTACGTCCTGCTCGGCGCTTCTGAGCTCGAGCGTGAGGGTGGCCGCCGGCAGCGACCGGGTGACGTCGAGCAGCAGGCGGGCGGGGAGCACGGTCGAGCCCGGGCGGACCACCTCCGCCTGGAGCGGGACGCGCAGCCCGATCTCCATGTCGGTGGCGAGCAGCTCCGGCGAGGAGTCGGGCGAGGCTGAGATCATCACGCCCGAGAGAGCCTGCACGGCGCTGCGCGAGGACGCCACGCGAGCGGTGGTTTGCAGTTGGGTGAGCAGATCTGCGGTGGTGAGCGAGAGCTTCATGACGGCATCTTGGGAAAGGGAGAGTGGTAGTAGGGGCTGTGGATATGTGGGTTTGGGTGTGGGAGCGGGAAAGGCGTGGCCGGGCGGTGGATGGCGCTGTGGATAGCTGGGTGGAAGTCTCTCAGGATGGGCGGTCGGCGGGGTCATGGCGATCAGGTCTGTCTGGGCGCTCGAGCAGATGGCGGAGGTTGTCCACAGCTTCGCGCGAGCTCTGATCGGTGGCGAGGTGTGCGGAGGTGCGCCGCCAGGCGTGGAGCACGGTGGTGTGGTCGCGCCCACCGAACTGCCGGCCGATGGCGGGCAGCGACTCCCCTGTGCAGCTCACGGGCGAGATACATGGCGAGCTGTCGCGGCCAGGCGACGCGCTTGGTGCGGGTGGGGGAGAGCAGCTCGGTGGGAGAGACGTCGAAGTGCTTGCAGATGGTGGCCTGGATCTCGAGGACGGTACGGGTGCGTTGCCCGGGGGCGTTGCTCTCTGGGTAGAGGCTGTCGAGCACCTCGCGTGCGAGCTCGGCGGTGAGCGCCCGGCGCGTGAGTGAGCTGAACGCGACGATGCGGATGAGTGCGCCCTCGAGGGCGCGGACGTTGGAAGTGACACGTGCGGCGATCTCGCCGAGCGCCTGGTCGTCCGCGAGCGAGATGCCGTCGTGCTGCGCCCGCTTGCGCAGGATAGCCAGACGGGTGATGAGCTCTGGGGGTTTGATGTCGGCCACGAGCCCGGCCTGAAAGCGCTCGCGGAGGCGGTCCTCGAGGGCTTGGAGGTCACGCGGCGGGCGGTCGGAGGTGAGCACGATCTGGCGCCCGCCGTCGTGAAGGGCGTTGAAGGTGTGGAAGAACTCCTCCTCTGTCTTGGTCTTGCGCTCGAGGAACTGGACGTCGTCGATGAGCAGCACGTCCACGTCGCGGAAGCGCAGCTTGAAGCCCTCCGTGTGTCCGGCGGCGAGCGCGCCGAGGAACTCATTGGTGAAGGCCTCGCCGGTCGTGCAACGGACGGTGAGCTCGGGGTTGTGCATGAGCAGGAGGTTGGCGATGGAGCTCAGCAGGTGTGTCTTGCCGACGCCGGGGGGGCCGCAGATGAACAACGGGTTGTAGGCCTGCGCGGGCAGCTCCGCGACAGATAGCGAAGCGGCGTGGGCGAGGCGGTTGCAGTCGCCGATCACGAACTGGTCGAAGGTGAGCTTGGGGTTGCCGAGTGGTCCACCGAGCGAGGACGGCGGCAGCTCGGCGGGAACTCGAGCGCGACTGCGCAGTGGGACGGCCGGCGAGCGCGTGTGCCCGCCCGGCGAATGCCGGTTGACCCGAGCCGAGTCGGAATCAGGCGAGGCGAGCAGCTCGACGACGATCTCGGGGCCGAGCGAGAGCTCCACGCTGGCCTGGATCACCCTGCCGAAGCGCTCGCGCACCCAGCGGCACGCGTGCGCCGGAGCTTCGATCAGCAGCGTGCTCTCGGTGAGCTCGACCGCGCGCAGCGGGTCGAGCCACATACGGTAGGTCGGCTCGTCAACGATGAGGGCAAGCTGGGCTTGTACTCGCGACCAGATGTGATCGAGCTCGTGGCTCACGGCAGCGTCGACCCGCTCCTGTCCTGGAGATTGCGCTGAGACGTATTCGAAGGAGGACCCGGGGGCCCGGTCGGGCGACTATAGCCAACGCCTACGGGAGCCCGCGAGGCCGACCCGCATTTGGCGGGAAAAATCGGCGGGCGGCACTCGGCAGACGCATGGCGCGCTGGACGAGCCGAGGACTCCTATACTTCCACCGGCTATGAAGCGCACCTACCAGCCAAAGAAGCGCAAGCGGGCACGCACACACGGGTTCCGCGCGCGCATGGCCACACGCGCGGGGCGGCTGACCCTGAAGCGCCGCCGCGTCAAGGGGCGCAAGCGCCTCTCCGCCTGAGGCCGGTGGCTTGGGTGGCGACGTGGGGCTGCGCTCGATGAACCCGCGCGCAGCTGGCCGGGGGCGGCTCTCGCGCAGCGCGGAGTTCGAGCGCGTCTACCGACACGGTCGCTCCACGGCCAACCGCCACCTGGTGCTCTACAGCTTTCCGAACACCTCGACGCAGCGACCGCGGCTGGGGCTCTCGGTGTCTCGCAAGGTCGGGGGCGCCGTGCAGCGCAACCGGCTCAAGCGTCTCTTGCGCGAGGCGTTCTCCGAGGCCGAAGGCCACCTACGCCCGGGACAGGACATCGTCGTCGTGGCCCGCCCGCCGGCCGATGAGCTGGCCGAGCGCGAGGGCCTCGCCGGCGTTCAGGCGGCGCTCACGGAGTTGATCGGACAGGCGGGCCTGCGCGAGGACGCGCCGGGCGCCAACGGTGGGACGAGCGCATGAGCTCGTCCGGGCCACCACCCAGCGGAGTGCCCGCCGTGCATGGATTCGAGCGCGTCGCCCGCGCGATCGTCGTCGCGCCCATCGTCATCTACCAACGTGTGATCTCACCGGCGATCCCGAGGCGCTGCAAGTACGAGCCGACATGCTCGCGCTATGCGGTGGAGGCGATCCGGGAGTACGGCATACTTAAGGGCCTGGTGCTCGCTGGGTGGCGCCTGCTCAGGTGCAACCCGTGGAGCCTCGGCGGATACGATCCGGTCGAGGCCCAGCGAGTGTTCAGGATTGGTCCCGACACCGGCGGCTGAGCGCGTCAGCGCGCGCACGCGCAGCCGGCGGGCGGCCTGAACGCATCAGCGTTACCCACCTGCCGATCCCCACCACCGCCCGAGACCTACCAGACCATGCTCATCTTCGCCAACGTGATCGAGGACGCATTCTCGCCCCTGATCAAGGTGTTCGAAGAAATCATGGTCTTCATCCACAACAGCGTTGTGGGTGGGAGCTGGGGTCTCGCGATCGTCGGGCTGACGGTGCTGGTCCGAGCTGTCCTCGTGCCGCTGACCTACCGGCAGCTCAAGTCCATGCAGGAGATGCAGAGGCTCGCGCCCGAGATGCAGGCGCTGAAAGAGAAGTACAAGGACGACAAGCAGCGCCAGCAGCAGGAGCTGATGAAATTCTACAAGGACAAAGGAATCAATCCTTTGGCATCCTGCCTGCCCCTGCTCCTGCAGTTCCCGGTGTTCATCTCGCTGTTCTACATGCTGCGCACCGACCTGAAGAAGCACATCTGCGGGCCCCAGATGGTCACCTACTACAACGCGCATCCCAGCTTTGCGCACACCTACAACGCGAGCCACCCCGTCGCGACGTTCGCCAAGCTGCCAGCCAAGTTCGTCGAACAGACGGTGTGCAACACGGTTGCTCCGGGTTCGGCCAAGTTCCTGTTCATCCCCGACATCACCGCCAAGGCCACCGGCGTGGCGCTCGTGGTGCTGATCACGCTGTACGTCGGCTCGCAGCTGGCCTCCACGTTCATCGCCACGGCCACCGCGGATCCCAACCAGCGCTGGCTGTTCCTGCTGCTGCCGGTCGTGTTCGTCGTGATCCTCTATCGCTACCCGGCCGGTCTGCTGGTCTACTGGATCACCACCAATCTGTGGACGATCGGCCAGCAGTCCATCATCCGCCGACGCCTACCACCGCCCGAACGACCACCGAAGCCAGCCAACGGCAAGCCCAGCCGATCCTTGCGCCAGGTGGTCGCCGAGGCCACCGGGGGCACCGCCAGCGCGCCGAAGGCGGAGGTCGCCGCTGCGCCGGCTACGGCCTCTGCCGGCGGGCCGCCGCCGCGCTCGCCCCGCAAGAAGAAGAAACGCTCGGGCAGGAGACGATGAGCAGCCCCGAGGACCGCACACCGGACCCGCAGGACGAAGAGCTCGAGCCGGCGGAGCTGCTGGAGGAGCTGCTGGAGGAGGTCGCCGACGGCCTGCGCCTCGAGGTGGACGTCGAGGTCGTGGAGCAGGACGGGATCCTCGCCGGACGGCTCGAGGGTGAGGACGTGGGATTGCTGATCGGCAGGCACGGCCAGACGATCGACGCCGTCCAGCACCTGGCGCAGCGCATCGTCTTTCCCGACGGGCCGTCGTCGGTGCGGGTCGTGATCGACGCGAATGGCTACCGCGACCGTCGGGCGCAGGCCCTGCGGGGCGAGGCCGACGATGCCGCCGACCAGGCTGTCAGCTCGGGACAGGCCGTCGAGCTCGACCCGCTGCCGCCGTTCGAGCGGCGGATCGTGCACGAGTACCTGCGCGAGCGAGGCGACGTCGAGACCCACAGCGAGGGTGACGAGCCTCAGCGCTACCTCGTGGTCACACCGCACTCCAGCTGAGCACTACCACGAAGAATGCGGTCCAGCGGAGCGTTTCACGGGAAACACTCTGGCCGCCGCGGTTCGCAGTGACGGGCCCGGAGCCGGACGCCCCCTGGGATCTCGCCGGTCGGCTGACCGGCGATCAGCGCGGGCAGATCGAGCGCGTGCTGGCCGTGCTGGAGAGCGACGAGCACGCACCGACGAGCGCCCGCGCGCGAGAGCAGGCGCTGCGCGTGCACGTGATGGACTCGCTGGTGGCGCTCGAGCTCGAGGCGGTGCGGACGGACGGGCGGATCATCGACCTCGGCAGCGGCGCCGGCTTTCCGGGCGTGGGCCTCGCGATCGCGCTGCCACGAGCGCAGGTCAGCCTGGTCGAGAGCCAGGGACGCAAGTGCGAGTTCCTGCGGCGCCTATGCGCGGCCGCCGAGCTCGAGAACGTGCGCGTGATCCAGGCGCGAGCCGAGGAGTGGAGCGCGGGCCTCGCCTCGGGCGACGTGGCGTTGGCGCGTGCATTGGCGGCGCAGCCGGTGGTGCTCGAGTACGCGGCGCCCCTGTTGCGCGTGGGAGGGACTCTCGTTCAACTGGCGCGGCCGGCGCGAGCGCCAGTCCGAGCAGGAAAGCGACGCGACGGCCGCGGTGTTGGGGTTGCGCAGGGAGCAGGTGCTCAAGGTGCACCCGTTCGCGGGGGCCACAGACCGTCATCTGCACGTGTTCGTGAAGGTCCAGGAGACGCCCGCGCGCTTCCCCAGGCGCGCCGGGGTCGCGCGCAAGCGCCCGCTTGGCGGGTGAGAGGCCCCCCGGAGCTCGATATTGGCCCCAGTTTGGCCGCGACCGCCAGCCACGCGGCGGCGATCGGCGCTAGCGTGCGCGCCATGGGCACGGTCTACGCGGTGGTCAACCAGAAGGGCGGGGTGGGCAAGACGACCACGGCGGTGAACGTGGCGGCATGCGTCGCCGAGGCCGGGTACGAGACGCTCGTCGTGGATGTCGACCCGCAGGCGAACGCGACCGTCGCCCTGGGTATCGCACGCACGCAGGTGCCCGGGCTCTACGAGGTGCTGGCCGGGCAGGCGAGCGCACAGGAGGCGCTCGTCGACTCGCCGATCCCGGGCCTGCGCGCCCTGCCCGCCGGCCCCGGCCTGGCCGGGGCGAACATCGAGCTGCCGCGCATCGACGGCTACGAGCAGCGGCTGCGCGAGTGCCTGGCGCCGGTGCGGGCGGGCTTCCGCTACATCCTGCTCGATTGCCCGCCGTCGCTGGGGCCGCTCACGGTCGCGGCGCTGGTGGCGGCGGACAGGGTGATCGTGCCCGTGCAGACGGAGTATCTGGCGCTCGAGGGGCTCGCGGGTCTCCTGGAGACGCTCGAGCTCGTGCGCAGCGAGCTGAACCCGGGGCTCACCGTCGCGGGGATGCTCCTGACGATGCACGACGGCCGCACCCGCCTCGGGCAGGATGTCGAGCGGGAAGTGCGGGCGCACTTCCCGGAGCTGGTGTTCGACACGGTGATCCCGCGCAACGTGAGGGTGGGAGAGGCTCCCAGCTACGGTTTGCCGGTGACGCATCACGATCCACACAGCGCCGGCGCGGAGGCGTATTTCGAGCTGGCCAAGGAGGTGGCGGCGCGTGGCTAAGCCGCGGCCTGGAATGGGGCGCGGCCTGGGCGCGATCCTCGCGGTGTCGGCGGAGGGCGCCCGGCGCAGCGAGGAGCAGTTGCGCGAGCTTCCGGTGGAGCAGATCTCGCCCAACCCGAGGCAGCCCCGCCGCAGTTTCGACGAGGAGTCGTTGCAGGCGCTGGCGAGCTCGCTGGGCGAGCACGGCGTGCTGCAGCCGGTGCTCGTGCGCCCGGCGCCGGGCGGCTACGAGCTGGTGGCGGGCGAGCGCCGATGGCGTGCGGCGCGCCTCGCGGGACTGTCGAGCATCCCGGCGATCGTCCGCGAGCGCGAGGACACCGAGGCGCTGGAGGCGGCGCTGGTGGAGAACATGGCGCGCGAGGACCTCAACCCGATTGAGGAGGCGCGGGCGTGCGCGGCGCTGGTGGAGGAGCTGGGGCTCACGCGCGAGGACGTCGGCCGGCGCGTCGGGCGCAGCCGCGTGGCGGTGAGCAACCTGATGCGCCTGCTCGACCTGCCCGACGAGGCGATCGAGCTCGTGCAGGCGGGCGCGCTCAGCGAGGGCCATGGCCGGGCGGTGCTGCTCGTCGCCGACCACGGCGAGCGCCGTAGGCTGGCGCGCGAGGCGGCCGCCGAGGGCTGGTCGGTGCGGGTGACCGAAGAGCGCGCCCGCGCGAGCAACGCGTCGGCGTCCGCCGGCGTCGCACCGCGGCGAGCGCACCCGCGCGGGGTCCACCCCGATCAGGAGCATGCGGCGCGCGAGATCGCACGGGCGCTGGGCGCGGCGCTGGGCGCGGATGTGGAGGTGAAGCCCACGCGCGACGGCCGCTACAGCGCCGAGCTGTCGTTCTCGACGCCCGAGGAGGCGCTCGAGCTCGCACGCCGCATTCAGCCCCACGCGGTTGCGTAGAATCAGCGTCGCGGGCGATTAGCTCAGTTGGTTAGAGCGCTTCTCTGATAAGGAAGAGGTCCCAGGTTCGAGTCCTGGATCGCCCACTCTATGGCTACGTGCACCGGAGGCGTCGGCTTCGCCTCCGTGTCCGCGCTGACGCGCGGGGTCGAGAGCCATCCTCTCCCAGGCTGCCCGCCATCGGGCCTGCGCAGCGGCATCGGGTAGCCTCCGGCCGCAGTGAGCTACCAGGGAGACGCTAAGAAGCTGCGCCGGGACCTGGAGCGCCAGGGTTGGCGCGTCGAGAAGCGCAAGGAGTACTGGCTGCTCTTCCCGCCGGACGGTTCGACCGCCCCTGCGCGGATGTCTGGTACTCCCTCCTCACAGCGAACTTGGAGCAACCTCCTTGCCGATCTCAAGCGGAAGGGGTATAAGCAGTGAGCATGGAGTACCGCATCTTCGTCCAGATTCCCGGTATAGCGCTCGCTGACGAGGTTTCGTGGGAGCGCCTGATCGGCTGGCTTGAGCACAACCACGGGAACCTCGGCCCCGTGATCTCGTGGGACGACAGCACGACCGCGCGCATCACCGTCGCCACCGACGCCGAGGACGCCGCCGCTGCGGTCGAGATCGCCTCGGGCGCAGTCTCCCGTGCCCTGCACGCTACCGATCTCGGGGCGCTGTACCCGCGCGCCATCGAGGTTGAGCCTGCGGACACCAAGGAGGCAGTCGCCGCATAGCGTTTGGGCATCAGCCCCGATGAACACAGGCGATCCGGGCATTTCCCGCGCAGACGGCGCGTCGCCTGATAAAGGAAGAGGTCCCAGGTTCGAGTCCTGGATCGCCCACTGAACTTGTCGGCGCGCAAACCGCGGGCGTGCCGAGACGGTAGGTGGGTAGGACTTCGGCGCGGCTGTTGACGCGCAGGTCGGCGATGAGGATGGCGAGCAGTGCCTTTGCTTGCTCGGCCTCGCCGTGAGCGATGGTGTGCTCGAGGTGGTCGGCGACGGCATGGAGGGTGGCCGTATCCGGCGCTGTAGGCGCGTCTGCGTCGAGTTCCCCGGCGAGTGCTTGGTCTTGGTCGTGGAGAGTGTCCAGGCGTGCATCCAGGGCGGATAGGCGATCCTTGAATCGGGCGTGGTCAAGGTCGCCGTTCTCGAAGGCGTCGTGGTAGCGCTCGATCGCGCGCTTCGCGCGGGCGATCTCCTTTGCGAGCGAGGCGCGCTTTTCGGTAAGCGCCGCCCGGTCGGTCTGGCTGCTGGCCGCGGCTTGCTCTATCGCGTCGCGGATCATGCTGCCGTCTCGGTAGAGCCCGGCGAGCTGGTGAAGGATCGCGGCCTCCAGCTTGTCCTTCGGCAATCGCTCGCCGTCGCAGCCTCGCCGACCGAGCTTCTGTCGTCCTGAGCAGGCGTAGTAGTGGTAGGTGCCGCCGTTGCCTTTGGCGGACATCCCGACGTATGCGCGACGGCAGCGCCCGCAGCGCACCAGGCCGGTGAGAAGGAAGTCCGCGCGGCTTGCGGCGCGCATAGCCAGATCTTCGCTACCGCGACCGCGAGGAGTCACGCTTCTATCAGGCCAGTGGCCTCTCGCCCGAGCTGACCTGGCGGGCTCTCGGAGACGAACTGGCCCGCGTTCTCGGCGACGCGCAGCGAGCGTTCTGGCGCGTCCCTCTGCGGATGGACCCGGAGCGCGTCCGCCGGTGGCACGGAGCGATCTTCGCCCGCCACTTTCCACATGACGGTGGGCGCTTCCGCCGCGACCGGGCCTTCTTCGGCGTGGCGATCCCCAACGGCGGGATGCGGCAACTGGAGGGCGCGGCACCCGAGACGATCCGCGGTGAACTACAGACAGTCTGCTCGTCGTTTAATCGGCATGCGGATGCGCTCGGTGATCCGGATGCGACAGCCGTTCTCGATCGGACACTGGCCGTGGCTGATCTCTATGCGGGCATCTTGCGAGTACATCCATTCGCGGATGGCAACCATCGCGTGAGCTTCGTCGCGCTCTCCGCGGCTCTTTGGTCACTCGGGCTGCCCAACGTCGAGTTCGAGGACGACGCGGAGACGGTCGCACACGACGACGCGCTCGTTCCCGCTCTGGAATCCAAGAACGGGAACATTGAGCCGTTCGCACGGTTGCTGGCCGATCTCATCCAGCGCTCGATAGAGTCCTAGACGTGAGCTACGCTAAGGGCATGGACGGCAGCTTCCCCAAGCTCGATCGACCGCATACGGTCCGCAAGGGCCGTCTCGTGGAGACCACACCGGAGGTCAACCGCGAAGTCGCCGAAAGCGCGATGCTGCTCTCCCAAGGCGCCCGCCGCGCGATCGAGATGAAGCAAGAGGCACGCCAGGCAGCGGATCCCGCGCCCGGTACTACCAGCCGAGCCGCCTGACCGCGCCAGCAGCGACGGCATCAGCCAATCACGACCGCTGGCGCCGCCATCAGCGCATGGTTTGCGCGCCGACAAGTTTCGCCCACTGCACTTGTCGGCGCATGCACCATGGGCGCGCCAACCCCGATGCGTGGGACAGACTGCATTCGGCTTATTGGTCGCGCGACGGAATCGGCTCAGCCAGCGCAGCGCGCCCGGCAGGCGCGGGGAAGGGGTCGGCGAAGTACTGGGTCTCACGCGTTACGAGACCGTCGGTGATCTCCATGACGCTGACCGAGTATGTGGGCACGCCGTCGTAGGTGATCACGCACTCGCTCACCCACAGGCCGCCGCCGCCCAGGATCCGGCGGATGGTGAAGTGGCGTTCGGCCGGGTGCCCCCCACGTTGCGCTTGAATCGTTGACCGGCCTCTGAAGCGCTCGCCGGATTGCGGGTAGTCCAGAATCGCGTCCGCAGCGTAGATCGCGTGCTCAGCGTCGCCATCCCCGCGCTCGGAGGCCTCCCAGTGCTGCCGGATCTGAGCCCGGATATCGTCGTCACGATCGATTGCGCTGTTCACCCGTGAGCGTCTCGCGACCGGCAGGAATGACGCCGGCTTGCACGGCCGATGTCATCCGTATCACTGCCGACTAGGAATAGCGAAATCAACGCCTAGATTTCTCCTGGTAGCCCACCTAGTGCCCGGCTGCAGCTGCGCGAGACGAGTTTTGCCGAGCCTCGGCGTAGAGCGGCTCGGGGGCCATGTCAGCTCCGTTTGGCCAGGTGATGGTCCCAGCCTCGACATCCACTGCCACACGCGCGAAGTAATCGGGATCGCGCAGCGGCTCGAAAACACCTCGCCACTCGCGTCCCGCGAAGTTGACCTCGCCGACTGTTCCGTCGTCGAAGGTCAGGCGCAGTCGGAACTCGCCGTTGACCTCGACACCGATGACGTCGTGCAGTTGCTCCACGAAAGCCATGTTACGCCAGGGCATCGATTGGCGCCATCGGCTCGTCCTGCCGTGAGCGCCCTCATTCCAATACATCCAGATCGTGATCCCGTAGAAGGCGCTGATACTCGGCACGCAGGCACCATACGAGCGCCTTGAGACGAAACACCACAGCGCGACTCGCGCGACTTTCGGCCAACCGAGCCGTGCCCGAGACCCGTCAACCGCCCTTGTAGCCCGCAGGAGGACCCTCCTGCGGGCCGAGCACGGATGCGAACGCGGCGGAGTAGACATCGAAGCGCGGCTGCCATGTGTCGGGGGCCGGGTCGAGTCCGAGGAGACGGTCAAGGCACGTATCCCAGCCGGCGGCGTTCCGAGCCGCGGTGCCGGGAGCCAATTCGTTGACGAGAACCAGCCGTGTCCCGCCGTGGTCATCCGGAGCCAGCTCGAAGCGCAACGTCTCATCCGCCCAGGTGAATGCGAGAGCGGTGGGCTCGTCCACCTCGAGCACTTCGCCGGTGAGCGTCATATCGATGACCTCCGGCGGGAAGGGGAACGTGATGGCGGCACCGATCTCCCAGCGGCCGCCGTTGACGATCACGTCGCAGGGGAACCATGACCGGAGCTGCTCACGATCGGTGAGCGCCTGCCAGACGACCGGCGGCGGATCGGGGAGCTGCCGTTCCAGGCGTACGGCGGGGCGAGGGCCGTCGGTGATCAGTGTCGCGTCGTTCATGTCGTCCTCCGGCGTTCGAGATGATCTTCCAGTCGGTCGAGATGGGTCGTCCACAGCCGGCGATAGGGCTCGAGCCAGTGATCGAGCTCGGCCAGCGGCTCTGGCCGGATGCGGTAGAGCCGACGCTGCGCGTCGGGACGTACCTCGACCAGGCCAGCCCCCTTCAACACCCGGAGGTGCTTGGACACCGCGGGCTGGCTGAGGCCAAGCCGGTCCACCAACTCCCCCACGGGCAGCTCTCCATCACGAAGAACGCTCAGGATTGCCTGCCGGTTCGGCTCGCCGAGAACCTGAAATGCCGTCAACGTGGACACTTGGGTTAGTATTCCAGAACAGCTATATACGTGTCAAGGCATATAGGGGTTCCGACGCTCGTCAAAGCGATATCCGCCCACCCGCACGCCACGCCAGGCGGTTCGACCTGCCATAGGCCCCGAAGTCGCCCGCCGAACCCCTCCATCGACGCGGACCTATACTTGCGCGACCTCGACCCGTCGGGGGTCTGGAGGTCAACCCCAAGCAGGAGGTTTCCGATGAGCAAGCTGGTGGCGCGGGTGTGGTTGCCCGCACTCGCAGCCCTCGCGCTCGCCGGCTGCGGAAGCAGCACTAGCAGCACGAGCTCGACGCCGACCACGGCGTCTACGTCGAGCGGCGAAGTCGCGTCGATCGCCGCGCAGGTCCCAGCGCCGATCAAATCCAAAGGGACCCTGAACGTCGCGACCGAAGCGCAGTACGCGCCAAACGAGTTCATCGCCCCCGACGGGCACACGATCATCGGGATGGACGCCGACCTGATGAGGGCCCTCGGCGAAGTCATGGGGCTGAAGGTCAACCTCATCAACGCCAACTTCGAAACGATCATCCCGGGCCTGGCCGCAGGACGCTACGACCTCGGCATCTCCTCGTTCACCGACACGAAGGAACGCGAGAAGACGGTCGATTTCGTCGACTACTTCAGCGCCGGGATCTCCTTCTACGCCAAGACCTCCGCAAACCCCGGCGTCACCGAACTGGCCGACCTGTGCGGCAAGACGGTTGCCGTCGAGAAGGGCACCGTCGAGCAGGAAGAAGCCGAAGCCCAGAGCAAGAAGTGCGGGAAAGAAGGCAAGAAGTCCGTGACGGTGCTCAGCTTCCCCGGCCAGAACGCCGTCAATCTCGCCGTCTCCAGCGGGCGCGCGGAACTTGGCATGGCCGACTCGCCCGTGGTCGCCTACCAGATCAAGCAGTCCAACGGCCAGTTCAAGCTGATCGGCAAGAGCTACGAGTTCGCTCCCTACGGGATCGCCGTGCCGAAGACGACCGGCATGACCACCCCGATCCTGGCCGCGCTGAAGGAGCTCATGGCCAACGGCACGTACCTGAAGATCCTCGAAAAGTGGGGAGTGGAGTCGGGCGCGATCACCACCCCGAAGGTCAACGGCGCCATCAGCTGAGCGAGCAACGGTGTCCTCTTCAGAGGCCGCCGACAGCGAGGGACGGCCCGCGGACATACGGGCCGTCCCCGTCCGGCGCCCGGGCCGCTGGCTGGCCGGCGCAATCGTCCTGATCATCGCGGTCGCGATCGTTCACTCGGTCGCCACCAACCCGAGGTTCGAATGGCATGTGGTGGGGAGCTTCCTCACCGACGAACGAATCCTCGAAGGCCTGCGTGTGACGCTCGAGCTGACCGTCATCGCGATGGCGATCGGCATCGCGCTGGGCGTCGCCCTCGCGGTCATGCGGCTCTCGCCCAACCCGCTCGTGTCCGGCGCGAGCTGGCTGTACATCTGGTTCTTCCGCGGCACGCCCGTCCTCGTGCAGTTGCTGTTCTGGTACAACATCGCCGCCCTCTACCCGAAGATCGCCCTTGGGATCCCCTTCGGCCCCGCGATCGTCAACGCGGACGCCAACACGCTCATCACACCGTTCACCGCCGCGATCCTCGGGCTGGGGCTCAACGAGGGCGCATACATGGCCGAGATCGTGCGTGCGGGAATCATCTCGGTCGACGAGGGCCAGTCCGATGCCGCGCGCTCCCTGGGCATGACCCGCCTGCAGACCATGCGCCGGATCGTGCTGCCCCAGGCGATGCGGGTGATCATCCCGCCCACCGGCAACGAGACGATCTCGATGCTCAAGACCTCCTCGCTGGTGAGCGTCATCGCCGTAGCCGACCTGCTCTACGGGGCGCAGATCATCTACTCGGTGAACTTCAAGACGATCCAGCTGTTGATCGTGGCGAGCGTGTGGTACCTGGCATGCACAAGCATCCTCTACGTCGGCCAGCACTACCTGGAGCGCCATTTCGGTCGTGGCGCCGGGCGCGAAGAACCACTGACCCTGATGCAGCGCGTGCGCCTGGGGCTGTTCACTCGCCACGAGGAAGGCGCATGAGTACGCCGATGGTCAAGGCCGAGGCGGTCCACAAGCGCTTCGGACGCCACGAGGTCTTGAAGGGAATCGACCTCGAGGTGGCGCCCGGCGCTGTGCTCTGCCTGCTCGGCCCCTCGGGCTCGGGCAAGTCGACGTTCCTGCGATGCATCAACCACCTGGAGAAGATCAACGCGGGGCGCCTGTCGGTGGATGGCGAGCTGGTCGGCTATCGCGACGACGGCGAGAAGCTCCACGAGCTGCGGGAAGCGGAGGTGGCGCGCAAGCGCGCGAGGATCGGCATGGTCTTCCAGCACTTCAATCTGTTCGGACATATGACCGCGCTCGCGAACGTCGCGTGCGCGCCCATCTACGTGAAGGGCCTCGCCCGTGACGAGGCCAGGGCACGGGCCCGCGAGCTGCTCGACCGCGTGGGGCTCGCCGACAAGCACTCCTCATACCCATCGCAGTTGTCCGGAGGCCAGCAGCAGCGCGTGGCGATCGCCCGCGCGCTCGCCATGCAGCCGAAGCTGATGCTGTTCGACGAGCCCACCTCGGCACTCGACCCCGAGCTCGTGGGAGATGTGCTGGAGGCGATGAAGCAGCTCGCCACTGAGGGCATGACCATGATCGTCGTCACCCACGAGATGGGCTTCGCCCGCGAGGTCGCAGACGAGGTGGTGTTCATGGACGACGGCCTCGTGGTCGAGGCGGGGCCGCCGGCCGAGGTGCTCGAACGCCCGCGCCATGAGCGCACGCGGGCGTTCCTGTCCAAGGTGCTGTGAGCGGCTCAGCCGTCGCTCGGTTCGTGGAAGGGGGGCAGCGGCTGCGGGTTGAGCATCACGACCCCGTGGCGCGGCGGCAGCGGCTGCGGGTTCAGGGCGGCGGCGCTGCTCGCCGAGGCGCCGAATGCGGCGGCGGTGATGGCTGCGATGGCGGTGTTCCTGATGCTGATCATTTCGAACCTCCCGTTGGGCTTTTGGACTTTCCAGCAGCTTGCCCGCCGCCGAGCGTGGAGTCTGTGCTGTTCGTCACGCGCGATCTGTGCGACCCGTCACCCGCCCGTCTGTGCGCCCGGCGTCGGCCTGCCAGGGCCATTTTTTGGACGTACGTCGGTGCACTCGTGGGGCACCCGCACGTAGCCTCGCCACAGTCGCCGTCAACAACGCAACTGGAGGTTGCACTTGATACAAACAGGCAACGATCGCGAGCTTCCCTCCGGCATGCTCGAGACCTCCCCGTTGATCGTGGGAATGGTTGCGATCTCGATACCCGTCTCGCTGCTCGCGCTGGCAGCGGTCGGCGGCAGCGTCGTCGTGCTGGTGCTCGCCGTCCTGTCGATGCTCGGGGTCGGCGCCGCCACCCTGGCATTCGTCTTTCGCCTGGCCGCCGACGCACCCGAGCAGCCGGCCGGTGGCGACGGACACGCCGGATAGCGGATAGCGCTCAGCGGCGGTAGCGCGCGGGGCGCCTGCACTCCGAGGCGTCCCGTGCCAGCGCGCTGCCCGTCGGCTCCGGGTGATGCCAATCTGAAGGTGGCAGTTTGCCGCCGCGCGCTCGCGCGAGCCTTTAGTAATGGGCCCGGCGCGCCGATGTCGAGAGATAGCATGGGGTCCCAACGCACGAGCCAAGCGCGCGGCGAGGTCCGCGCGCCGGCGCCGCCGAGCCCTCTGTCCGAGCGCCCCGGCGAGGAGCTGCACGTGCTCGGCGAGGCACTGAAGGCGCGCGCCGAGGACGTGCTCACGGAGACGGTGGCGCGCACGATCGGTTCGGGGGAGGTCGTGGACGCGCTCGTCCAGGATCGCTTCGAGCGCATCTGCGTGAGCTCGACCACGGCGGTCGCACGGTGGATCGCCGGCGAGGGCCTCGAGGTCACCAACCAGGCGGCCCACGAAACGTCGAAGATCTTCGGTGAGCTCGCCGCCCACCGCGCGGCGTCCCTGAACGAGGTCACCAGGCGCTCGCTGTGGTGGCGCAACGTGATGGCCGACGTGCTCCGCGAGTGCGCCGAGGAGCTCGACTCTCCACCGGCCGTGTTGTCGGAGGCGCTGAACATGGTGCAGCTGAGCGTCGAGTTCAGTCTGTTGCGGATGTGCGAATCGTTCGAGGCCGAGCGCCACCGCGTGGATGAGGAGCTCACGCGCCGCGAGGAGGAGCTGGCGTTCCTGGCGACCCACGATCCCCTCACCGGCCTGCCCAACCGCACGCTGATCCTCGACCGCGTCGAGCAGATGCTCGCGCGCTCGGCACGCAGCCAGACGCCCGTGGCCGCGCTGTTCATCGACGTGGACAACTTCAAGACGATCAACGACACCCTCGGCCACGGCGTCGGCGACGAGCTCCTGCGGGCAGTGGCCGCGAGGCTCGAAGCGGTCGTCCGCCAGGTCGACGCGCTCGGGCGTCTGGGCGGGGACGAGTTCGTGGTGATCGCCGAAGAGCTTTCGCTGGAGGCGGGCCCCGAGCTCGTCGCCGAGCGCCTCATCGACGCGCTCAAGCAACCGTTCAGGCTGGGTGAGGGCGGGCAGATGCGCGTTACCGTCACCGCCAGCATCGGCATCGCCACCGGCCTGCGAACGTCCGCCGACGAGCTGCTGCGCGACGCCGACATCGCGATGTACCGGGCCAAGTGGGATGGCAGGAACCGCTACGCGGTGTTCGAGACCGGCATGCAGGACAGCGTCCAGGATCGCATGGAGCTCGACATGGATCTGCGCGACGCCGTCGAGCGGGACGAGTTCTTCCTCGCCTACCAGCCGACCTTCGCCCTCAGCGACATGGCGCCCACGGGGGTCGAGGCGCTGGTGCGCTGGCGCCACCCCACCCGCGGCGTCGTCCAGCCCGACGCGTTCATCCCGCTGCTCGAGGAAACCGGCCTGATCACCGAGGTCGGCAGGTGGGTGCTGCGCGAGGCCTGCCGGCAGTGCGCCACGTGGCGCTGGGGCGGTTACCCGATCACGATGGCCGTCAACGTATCCGCCCGCCAGCTCGACACCGACGAGCTCCTGAGCGACATCCAACGGGCGCTCACCGCCAGCGGCCTGGAGCCGTCGGCGCTCACCATCGAGATAACCGAGACGACGCTCATGCGCGACATCGAGGCCACCGTGGTCCGGCTCGGGCAGATCAAGCAGCTCGGCGTGCGCATCGCCATCGACGACTTCGGGACCGGCTACTCCTCACTGGCGCACCTCCAGCAGTTCCCCGTGGACGCCCTCAAGATCGATCGCTCGTTCATCTCGGGGCTGCGGCACAGGAAGGAGGGCGAGGCCTTCATCCGCACGCTCGTGCAACTCGGCAAGGCGCTCTCGCTCGAGACGTTCGCCGAGGGCATCGAGGAACAGGGCGAGCTCACGCTGCTGCGGGACGAGGACTGCGACAGCGGCCAGGGGTTCCTGTTCGCCAGGCCCCTGGATCCGGACGCCGTCGAAGCGTTCTTCCAGCACGGCCCCCGCGCCGCCACGCAGGACCCGACACCCCCGGCGAGCTGACCGGCGCCCCGGCGTGCACGCCCGCGCGAGTCCCGCCGCGCCGCTGCCGCGGCGTCGCCAGGAGCGTGGAGTAGCCTGCGTCGGCACCGTGTGTTGACTGTTCGGGATGAGCGCCGGGAGCGCCCCCACCAGGGCGACGTTCTGGCTGCTCGACGCGCCGGACAGCCTGTCCGCGCAGAGTCACCGTGAGCCCGATGGGACCGGCCTGGGCTGGTTCGACGAGCGCGGAGCGCCGCACATCAGCAAGCAGCCGCAGGCGGCCTACGGTGATCGCACCTTCGCGCGGGAGGCGCGCGAGATCTCCTCTAAGACCTTCCTCGCCCACATCCGCTTCGCCTCCACGGGCGCCCTGGAGCTGCGCAACACCCACCCCTTCGAGCAGGATGGGCGCCTGTTCGCTCACAACGGCGTGATCGAGGACCTGCCGGCGCTCGACGCGCACCTCGGCGAGGCTCGCGGGCTGGTCAAAGGCGACACCGACTCGGAGCGCCTGTTCGCGCTGATCACACGCGAGATCGCCGCGCGGGGCGGCGACGTCGCCGCCGGGATCGACGCCGCGTGCGGCTGGGTGGCTGCCAACCTGCCGCTGTACGCGATCAACTTCCTGCTCGCCACCGACGACGGGCTGTGGGCGCTTCGCTACCCCGACACCCACCCGCTGTACGTGCTCGAGCGCGAGCCCGGCGCACCGCTGGCCCACGCGAGCAGCCTGGGCACGCGCGTGCGCGCCGAGGAAGGGGCGGACCGACCGCTGGTGGTGCTCGCGAGCGAGCGCATGGACGAGGACAGCGGTTGGCGCGCGCTGGCCTCGGGCGAGTTGCTGCACGTGGACGCGGAGCTGCGCGTGGGCATGCGCATGCTCCTCGCACATCCGCCCGCACATCCGCTCACGCTCGCGGACCTCAACCCCACCGCCAAGGCTTCGCAGGCCCTCGCTCAGCCTTAGACCCCTGGCCCCGGCGGGGCCGCTGCAATCAGCGTCCACCCGGCTAAGGGATATGCCCGCCCCTGCCGATGAGAGGCACGTGACCATCTTCGCCCGACCGACCGCGCCGTCCCGGCGCGGTGCCCGTTCGCTGGTCGCCGTCCGCTACGCGGCGGCCCGGCGCCTGATCCTCGCAGTTTGCCTCCTCGCCCTCCCGGCCGCGTTCATGCTGAGCGCGCCGGCCGCCCAGGCGGTCGTCACCAAAGTCGGCCCGATTTCAGTGGGACTGCAGCCCCGCGTCCAGGAACACTACGAATTCAGGGGGTTTGCAGATGAAACAAACCCGTTCACCAACTACCTGGTAGGCGCCGAGCCGGCAGAATATGCCAATCCGTCAGGCAACCCGGTGTTGCACTCGAGCAACACCTGGGCAATCTACTGGGACGGCGCGAAAAACAACTTCTACCACGGCGATTGGATGTCACTGATCGACGGGTATTTCGCAAACGCGGCCCAATCGAGCGGCTCGCTCGCAAGCATCTTCGGCGTCGACGCCCAGTACACCGACAGGTCAAACGTGCCGGCCAGCTACAAGCAGAGCTTCCGCGGCGCCGCCGAAGACACCAGCTCTTACCCGGCATCTGAATGTACCGATCCAGCCCCGCTTCCAAAAGAAGAGCTGGAAAGCAAAAGGGTCCCCCCGACCACGTGCCTGACGAGCGAACAGGTGGCCAAGCACCTCGAAGGCTACATCAAAGAGCACAACCTGCCGACCGGCCTCGGCAACATCTACTACCTCTTCACGCCCCCCGGTGTCACCGTCTGCCTGGACGGCGGCGGAGCCACGGGCCACTGCTCGGACTACGCGGGCACGGACGAAAGCTACGAAAACAGCTTCTGCAGCTATCACGGGGACGTCAACCCCAGCGGGCTCTCGACGGGAAGCTCGAGCACCATCGTGTACGGCGTCATCCCCTGGACCGCCGGCACCTTCAAGGACCCCGACTTCCCCTCCTACCAGGAGCCCGGGTGGGAATGCCAGGACGGCTCCTACAACCCCGCGAGCAAACCGTCCGAGCAGATCGAGAAGGAAAGAGTGCTCAGCCCGAAGGAAGAAGAAGAATACAAAGTAAAGAACGCGAAAGAAAAAGACGAAGAGAACGAAGCCCACATACTCGAAGGCCCGCACGAGCAGGAGCCGAACCAGGAGACGCCGTGCCCGACCAGCGACGGCGGCTGCGACTACGGACTGGCCGATCTGATCATCAACCAGGTCAGCCTCGAGCAGCAGAACATCGTCACCGACCCGCTGCTCAACGGCTGGAAGGACCCCAACGGCTACGAGAACACCGACGAGTGCCGCTTCCAGTTCGCGCCGGTGCTCGGCGGCTCCGCTTCGGCCAGTCCGGAAACCGACGCCGGCAGCCTCTACGACCAGCAGTTCGCCGGGACGAACTACTACCTGAACTCCGCGTTCAACCTCGCCGGCAAGCTCCTCAACTACCCGGGCGTGCCCTGCCTGATGGGCGCCTCGCTCGACCCGAAATTCACCGCTCCGAGCCCCGTGAACACGGACGAAGTCGTGGCCTTCAACGGCATGGAATCGGACATCGCCCTCAACGCCGGGATCGCGTACTCGCCGAGCGGCACGCCGGAGGCGAACTACGCAACCTACACCTGGAACTTCGGCGACGGCACCCCGACGGTCACCGGCTACGCGCCCGGCTCACCCCCGTGTGAAGCGCCGTGGCTGACCCCGTGCGCCGGGAGCGTCTTCCACAGCTACGAATATGGCGGCGCCTACGAAGTGACCCTGACTGTGCGGGACGTCGCCGGCGACACCACCGATGTCAGCCACATCATCAACGTCTCCGGGCCGCCGCGGCCGGGGGCCAGCGGCAACGCCGGCAACACCGGCGGAGCGGGCGGCCCTGGAGCGGGCGCGGGGGCTCACGGCGGGCTGCTCGCCCCGATCGCCGCAGAGCTGATCGTGCCGCAGAGCCTGCGCACGGCCCTGCGCAAGGGCCTCGTGGTCAGCTACTCGGTGAACGAGCAGGTCGCCGGGCACTTCGAGGTGCTGCTGAGCCGCGCGCTCGCGCGCAAACTTCACATCAGCGGCCCGCTGGCCACGGGACTGGCGAAGTCATCGCCCCCGCAGATCGTGATCGCGAAAGCCATCCTGGTGACCACCAAGGGCGGGCACAGCGCACTGCACATCCAGTTCTCCAAGCAGACGGCAGCGCGCCTCGCGCACGTCCACAAGATCCCGCTGATGGTGCGTCTGGTGGTGCGCAACGCCGGTGCCAGCACCACCACCGTGCTGACTTCCGCCACACTCACCGCCTGAAGTCGGTCCGCCGGCGCGGCCCTCGCCCCGCCCGCCCGCGCGGCATCGGCCTACCGATCAGACGGGTCCTTCTTGCGCTTCGAGCGCGACTTGTCGCGGAACACGAACCACCACAGCGCGAACAGCCCCACGTAGCCGACGGCGATCGACACCGCCGAGATGATCCCCAGCCCCGTGTTGCGCGCCCCTTCGGCTTCCCCGTCGAGGGCCACGGGAATGGACACGGCCAGGCGCGCCAGGTGGACGAGCGCCACCAGCGGCATGGCCGCTACAACCCCGGCCAGTGACGCACGACATACCCTTCGTTGTCCGTCGGCTCCACCTGCCAGCGCGAGGCGTACACGCCGCTGCGTCCGGCCGTGTCGTAGAGGATGCCGTCCACGTACATGTAGGTGTGCCCGGCGTTGGCGTACACGGTGATGTACTTCCCGGGGCCGGGCACGCCCCAGCTCTCCAGCTCGCCGGAGGTCTCCGGCGAGCTCGAGCAGGCCCCCGGCGGCGAGCGCGTAGCTGACCGAGCCCGAGCAGTCATAGGCGTTGTCCACGAACGACGCGTGACCGCCGCCATACACGTACGGGAAGTCGGCGATCTCGTTGGCACCGGCGATCACCTTCTGGACGACTTCGGGCACGTCGCTGGGGATCGGGATGGTGCCGTTGCCGCCGATCGACTCGCCACCGGGGACGGGCGTGAGGTCGAGCTTCTGCGAGCGCCGGTCACTGCGTTCGACCGCCTGCATCTGCTTGAGCTCGCTGCGTATTTCGGCGTTGGAGGGCGCACCCGCGGCGACGATCGCTTCACCGGCCTTCCTCGGCGTGGCGGCGCTGGCGTGCTTCACCGACGCGGGCGCCGGGTAGCTGTCGGCTTCGAGCGGATCGGCCACCTCCTTGGCGACCGGACGCCGGCTGCCGGTGGTGGGGGTGACCACCGCCACGGCGGGCGGCGGGTCGGTGCTCGCGGTGCGTGCGGCGCTCGAACTCGCGCCCGTGCCCGAGCCGACGGTCGCTTCTCCGCACGCCGCGAGCGTGGCGGCGGCCACCAGGCAACCCAGCGCCGCGATTCCCCTTCGCGCCAAAGTCATCGGGTCTAGGCTAGCGAGCGTGTCCGCCGGTAGGTGCCGCTACTCTGATGCGATGCACGAGGAAGCCACGGTCGTGGAGCTCCGGCCGCACGTGCGCCTGCTGCACGGGATGCGCCGGCCGGCCAACTGGTTGCAGCTCGTCCGCTTCGGCGTGGTGGGCGTCATCGGCTTCATCGTCAACCTCGGTGTGTATGCAGTGTTCGTGCACCCGGTGGGAGTCGACTACCGCGTCGCGTCGGTGGCGGCATGGCTGGTGGCCGTGCTCAACAACTTCGTGCTCAATCGCCTCTGGACGTTCGACGCGCGCGACGGGCTCGCGCGCTTTCAGGCGCTGCGCTTCCTGATCGTGAGCCTCGTGGCCGAGGGCTTCAGCCTGCTGCTGCTGACGCTGTTCGTGCAGGACGCCGGGATCGACAAGGTCGCCGCCCAGGCCATGGCGGTGGCGGCGTCGATGCCGCTCAACTTCCTCGGAAACAAGCTCTGGAGCTTCCGCTGAGACGCTCCGGCCGTACGCGCTGTTGACCCCCCGGCGGCGCGGATTCACCGTGGACCGGCACCGTGAGCCGGCACCTATACTCTGACTTCCCCCCTCCCGGAGGACCCTCGTGCAGGAGATGGTGATCTACGGCGTCAGCTTCGACATGGTTGGCAAGCAACCGATCGTGCTCCTGAAGACCGTCAACGGCAACAAGTTCCTGCCGATCTGGATCGGGCATCCGGAGGCCGCGTCGATCCTCATGAAGCTGCAGGGCGCGGGCACGCCACGGCCGATGACCCACGACCTGCTGTGCGACATCCTCGGCGAGCTCGACGTCAAGTGCACCCAGGTCTCGGTCACGGAGCTGCGTGAGAACACCTTCTTCGCCTCCATCACACTCAGCGTCAACGGCCGCGAGCTCGAGATCGACTCGCGCCCGAGCGACGCCATCGCCCTGGCGGTGCGCTCGGGGGCCCCCATCTTCGCCGCCGAGGAGGTCATCTCCGAGTCGGCCATCGAGTTCGAGCACGACGTCGAGGAGTCCGAGGACGTGGTCGAGAAGTTCAAGGAGTTCCTCGACCAGGTATCGCCCGAGGACTTCGCCGCCGGGGATAGCTGACCGCTGACACGGCGCATCTCTGCGCGGGGTCGCGCATGCGCGACCCACGAACGGCTAGCAAGCCTCAGCGGGTGAAGGCGCTCTCCAGGATGCGTTGGACCAGCTCGTCGAAGCCGATCCCGGCGGCGTCGGCGGCCAGCGGCAGCAGGCTGGTTTCGGTGAGTCCGGGGACGACGTTGGCCTCGAGCACCCACAGCTCGCCGGTGTCGCGCTCGAGCATCAGATCGACGCGGGCCACGCCGTGGCAGCCGAGCAGCTCATACGCTTTCAGCGCCAGGTCCTGCGCGCGCTCGGTTGTGTCCGCGGGCAGCTCCGCCGGGCAGACGAACGTGGTCATGCCGATCTCATAGCGGGACTCGTAGTTGTAGAACTCCTCTTCGCGCGGGATCGCCTCCACGACCGGCAGCGCTGCCGGTCGCGCGCTCTGCTCTGGTGGCTGGGCGCCGACCACCGAAACCGCCAGGTCGCGCCCGTCGACATAGCGCTCCAGCACGACCTTGCGGTCGTAGGAGAGCGCCCCCACGATCGCGCCCGGCAGCTGCTCGCTGGAGCGCGCGAACTTCACGCCCAGGGCCGATCCCTGGCTGGCGGGCTTTACGACCATGGGAAAGCCGATGCTCCGCTCCAGGATGGGCAGCGCCGCGGCGACGCCCAGGTCTTTGACGGCGCTCTCCTTGAACGCCGCGAAATCGGGCGTCGGGATGCCCGCCTCGCGCAGCGTGTACTTCGCCAGCGCCTTGTCCGTACACCGCATGCACGCTGCCGGTGCCGACCCCGTGTAGGGGATGCCGACGGCTTCCAACAAGGCCTGCACGGTCCCGTCCTCGCCGTCGCTGCCGTGCAGCGCCACGAACGCCACCTCCGGCTGTGTCTCCAACAGCTGCGACACGAGCTGCGGTCCCACGTCGATCACGGTCACCTCGTGACCGAGGGCGCGCAGCGCGCCCTGCGCGCGGGCCCCCGAGCGCAGCGACACGGTGCGCTCCAGCGACCCCCCGCCCTGGAGCACGGCGACCCGCCGGCTCGTCATCGATCCTGGCGGCGGCGCGGCGCGGGCGCGTGGGCGCCCGGTGAGCGGGGCAGCTCGATGACATCGGCCAGCTCCGCGTCCGCGGCGGCCTCCACGGCTTGCGCATCCGCCTCCGCGCCCGAGCCCGTGCCCGCGCGCGCCGGCGTCGAGCCGCTGAGCGCGCCCAGCAGGCTGCTGTCCGGGCCGATCGCCCTCGAGATCCGCTTCAGCCCCTCGCGGATGTTCTCATCGGGCACGCCCGCGAAGTTCAGGCGCATCGAGCAGGAGCCGCGGCGCCCGTCGACATACGCGGCGCGACCGGGCACGAACGCCACCCCCTGGCTGCGTGCCAGCAGGTCGGTCGTATCGACGCCGCCGTCCAGTGTCGCCCACACGAACAGCCCGCCCGCCGGCGTCGTCCAGCTCGCACGTCCGCCGAGGTGCTCCTGCAGCGCCTCGAGCATCGTGTCCCTGCGCCCCCGGTACAGCTCTCTGAGCTTGTTGACGTATTCGAGCCACGCCGGCTGGCCGTGCGCGCCCGCCTCGGCGAAGTACGCAGCCACGAACGTCTGCGTGACCGACGAGGAGCACAGGTCGGCGCCTTGTTTGCCGAGGTTCAGCTTCTCCAGCACCGGGCGTGGAGCAACCGCCCAGCCGAGCCGCAGGCCGGGAGAGAGGATCTTCGAGAACGTGCCCAGATATATGACCAGATCCGATGCGCCTGCGCGACCGGCGGCCTGCGCGTCCAGCGAGTACAGCGTGGGCAGCGGCTCGCCCTCGTAGCGCAACAGCCCGTACGGGTTGTCCTCCAGCACCAGCAGCTCGCGCTCGCGCGCGACCTCCACCAGCCGGCGCCGCCGCGCCAGCGACATGGTGACGCCGGCGGGATTGTGGAAGTTGGGGATCGTGTAGATGAACTTCGGGCGTCTGCCCTGTCCGTGGAGACGGTCGAGCGTCTCCTCCAGAGCATCGATGGGCATGCCGTCGGCGTCCATCTCTATCTGCTCGACGTCAGCCTGATAGGCGGTGAAGGTGGGGACCGCCCCGGGGTAGGTGGGCGCCTCCGCGACGATCACGTCGCCGGGGTCGATCAGCGCCTTGCACACCAGGTCGATCACCTGCTGGCCGCCGGTCGTGACGATCACCTCCGACGGGTCCACGGACGTCCCCTCCTGCTCCATCACCTCCGCGATACAGCCGACCGTCGCGGCCATCCCCTCGGTCGGCCCGTACTGCAGCGCGCGCGCGGTCGAACTCGGCGGCGACCTGGGCCATCAGCTTCGCGTACAGCTCGGGCGGGAAGGTGCTCGTGTCGGGCAGGCCGCCGGCGAGGGAGATCACGTCCGGGCGCTCGGTGAGCGCCATCATCTCGCGCATCGCCGAGCTCTTCATGCCGCTCGTGCGAGCCGCGAACAGCGCCTCGTAGCGCGCCAGCTCGTGCGCGGTCGGGCGCGCCTGTGGTCTATCGTCCTGCCCGCGCATGACCGCACGGTAGCGCACCTGTTGCAGGCACTTCGCATGAACGGCATCGTCTTCTACATCGGTCTCGGCGCTGGGCTGGCGGCCGCCTGCGGCCTGCGTCCCTTCCTGCCGGCGCTGCTGGCCGGTGCGCTCGCCTCCTCCAACGCGCTCGGAGTGAGCTTCGCCCACGACCCGTTCCGCTTCCTGCAGGACGACTGGTGGCTGCTGGCGGTCACCGTCGCGCTCGTGCTCTCCTACGCGCTGCAGATCCTGCTCGCGCTCGCTCCCGCCATCGATCCGTCCGACCGCGACCAGCCCATCGACCCGCTGGGTGCGTCGCTCGCCGGCCTCGGCCTCGGCGTGGGGGCGCTGCTGTTCGCCGGCACGCTCGCCGCCCACAACGACGCCTGGTGGCCCGGCCTGGCCGGCGGCTTCCTGGTGGCCGGACTCGCCCAGCGCGCGAGTTGGCCGGTGATCGTCCGCGCCCGTGCCCGCCTCAGCGATCGTGGCGCGCGCGAAGCGTTGACCCTGTACCTCGACGCCGCCGCGCTGCTCCTCGCCGCGCTCGTCGCCGCGCTGCACCCGCTCGGCTACGTGGCCGTCGCCGGGCTCGCGTGGTTTGCCTGGCGCGGGCGCGCGCGCGGCGACGAGAAGTATGCGGGGCTGCGCATCCTGCGCCGCTGAGCTGGCGTGACTCCGCCCTCGCCTCCCAAGCTCGTGCTGTGCGTGATCGACGCGATGGCGCCCGCGATGCTCGAGCGCGCGATCGACGCAGGCACGGCCCCGGTGCTCGAGCGGATGGTCAGGGGCGGAAGCTATGTGCCCGATTGCGTCGCCGCCTTCCCGTCGGTGACGCCCGTATGCGCCGCCTCGATCGTCACCGGCACCGGCCAGGATGCCCACGAGATCCCCGGCATGAACTGGTTCCACCGCGAGGAGCATCGCTACGTCGAGTACGGCTCGAGCTTCCGGGCCGCCCAGCGGTTCGGTATCGCCCGCCAGCTGACGGACACCGTCTACAACATGAACGGCGCGCACCTCTCGCAGGCGACCCCCACGCTGTTCGAGACGCTCGACGACGCCGACGTGCGCACCGCGGGCACCACCTACCTCATGTACAGGGGGCGTCACCGCCACGAGCCACAGCGGGATACCGCGCTCACGCGCATCGCCGCGGCGCTCATGCGCCACGCGGTGATGGGTCCCCGCGAGCTGTTCTACGCCGACGTGTTCGCCTCCAGGCAGACCGGCTGCCGCTCGAACCTGGGCATGCCGGGGGTGCGCGACCGCCACTCCGGGTGCGTGTCCGCGTACATGGTCGAGCACGACCTGTTCGACTTCCTGCTGCTCTCGCTCCCGGACAACGACTGGTACTCGCACAAGCACGGGCCCGACGCGCAGGTCCACTCGATCGCCCAGGCCGACCTGCAGCTCGCGCGCGTGATGAACGCCGCCGGCGGCGTCGAGGAGTTCCTGGACGAGCACGCGGTGATCGCCATGGCCGATCACTCCCAGGCGCCCGTCACGGCCACCATCGCGCTCCAGGACGAGCTGGCCGAGCTGGGGGTTCTGAGCCCCGCTCGCCCGGCCGCCCGCTCCACTCCGGTCGCTCCGGCGCGCATCGCCGTGTGCCCGTCACAGCGGGCCGCCATGGTGTACGCGTTGCACGAGTCCGAGCGCGACGCGATGCGCGCGTCGGTGGTCACGCGCGCGCTGGCCATCGACGGCGTCGACCTCGTCATGTGGCTCGAGCGCGACGCGCACGACGCACCCCGCGAGGGCGTGATCGCGAGCCCTGCGCACGGTGAGCTGCGCTTCGCCCCGGGCGCCGGCGTGGTCGATCTCCGCGGCGCCTCGTGGAGCGTCGAGGGGGCGCTCGAGGTCCTCGCTGCGACCGTCGAGGACGGCCGTCTGCTCACCCCCCTCTACCCCGACGCGCTTTCCCGTGCATGGAGCGCGCTCACCTGCCGAACCTCCGGCGAGGTGCTGCTGTCGGCCGCCCCCGGCGTCGAGTTCCTCGACTGGGGCCGCCAGGCCCACATCGGCGGCGGCAGCCACGGCTCGCTGCACGCGTGCGACTCACTCGGCGCGCTCGTGCTCAGCGGCCTCGAGCTGGGCGGGCACGAGCCATCGCAGTGGGCGATACGCGACATCGCCCCGATCGTCCGCGGCCACTACGGCCTCGCATAACCCCCGACGGTGGGGCGCGGTCGAGACGACCCGCATCCCCGCGCGGCCAACCGGCCTCACGAGCTGGTCCCCGCGTTACTCTCGCGTGATGCGCTCCTCGGCGGCGATCCTCGTGAGCATCGCCCTGTGCACGCTCGCGTGTACGGCGCCCGCCACCGCAGGCGCGCGCGCCGCCACGCCGGCGGGCTCGTCGCACGCGGGCTCCACCGCGCGCCCCGCGGCGAGCACCGGCACGACCTCGAGCGCGGGCACGACCAACGCCGAAACGCCGATCCCGGTGGCGGAATCGCGCGTGCCGCCCGCCGCCCACAGGCTGTCATCCGATCAGGCGCTCGCAATCGCCGCGCGGCTGCCCAAGATGCGCGCGCTGCGCCGCGAATACCCCGGCTCGTTCGCCGACCCCTATCTGAAGGGGGCCTTTCAGTGGCAGGTCAGCTACTTCTCCAAGGGCGGCAAGAAGGAGATCGGGCTCGTGATCATCGACGACCTGTCCGGGCGCGTGGCCGAACAGTGGACCGGCTTTCAGGTGGCGTGGACGATGGCCCGCGGCTACCCCGGCGCGTTCGGCAGGCACGTCAACGCCCTGTACGTGTGGCTGCCCCTGTGCGTCCTGTTCCTGGCGCCGTTCTTCGATTTCCGCAGGCCGCTGCGGTTGCTGCATCTCGACCTGCTCGTGCTGCTCTCCTTCTCGGTGTCGCTGGCGTTCTTCAACCACGCGCACATCTACGCGTCCGTGCCGCTCGCCTATCCGCCGCTGCTGTATCTGCTGGCGCGCATGCTCGCGCTGCTCCGCCGCCCGCGCGCCCGGCGCCCTGCGCCGCTGCGCATGCTCGTACCGCCGCGCTGGCTCGCACTCGGGGTCGTGTTCCTGCTCGGCTTCCGCGTGGCGCTCAACGTCACCGACTCCAACGTCATCGACGTCGGCTACGCGGGCGTGATCGGAGCCAGCAAGGTGGTCCACGACGAACGCCTGTATGGCCGCTGGCCGGCGGACAACGAACACGGCGACACGTACGGGCCGGTCAACTACGAGGTGTACGTTCCCTTCGAGCAGGTGTTCGGGTGGAGCGGCAAGTGGGACGACCTGCCGGCTGCGCACGCCGCCGCGATCTTCTTCGACCTGCTGGCCACCGCGCTCATGTTCCTGCTCGGCCGGCGCATGCGCGGCCCCACGCTCGGCGTGGCGCTGGCCTATGCGTGGGTGTCCTACCCGTTCACGCTGTTCTCCCTGGAGAGCAACTCCAACGACACGCTCGTGGCCGTGCTCGTGCTCGCCGCCCTGCTCGCCGCCAGCTACCGCGCGCCGCTGGCCACCGCCGGGCGGGGCGTCCTGGCGGCGATGGCGGGGCTCACCAAGCTCGCGCCGCTCGCGCTCGCGCCGCTCTTCGCCACCCACGGCCTGCACGAGCTGCCGCGCGCGCGGCGGGCGGGCATGCTGGCGTTGTACTGCCTCGCCTTCCTGGGCACCGCCGCGGTCGTGTCGATCCCCGCGCTCAGCCACGACTCGCTGCACACCATCTACGAGCGCACGATCGTCTACCAGTCCAACCGTGGCTCGCCCTTCTCGGTGTGGGGCCTGTACGGGCTGCAGGGCCCCGAGGCGGTCGTCGAGCTCGCCGCCGTCCTGCTCGCGATCGCCCTCGCCGTGCTGGGCGGGTGGGGGTTCACAAGACCCGATCTGGTCGGCCTGGCCGCCGCGTGCGCGGCCGTGATCATCGCCGAGCAGCTCGGGATCGAACACTGGTTCTACCTGTACATCCCCTGGTTCTTCCCGCTCGTCATGCTCGCCCTCTTCGGCGCGCTCAGCGATCCGGCTGGGCCGCCGGCGGCCGTGGCATCAACACCTGCTCGATCGAGTCAGCTCGCAGCGGCGTTGAGCAGCTGATCAGCACACCCATCAACCACGGGTCCTCTTCGGAGGTCTCGAAGCGCACCGGCATCTGCGTGAGCAGCGCCTCGACCGCCTGCTCGCGCTTGACGCCGATCACGCCCCCGCGCGGGCCGGTCATGCCGACGTCGGTGATGTAGGCGGTGCCCCCGGGCAGCACGCGCGCGTCGGCGGTCGGCACGTGCGTGTGCGTTCCCACCACGGCCGTCACCCGGCCGTCCAGGTGCCAGCCCATCGCCACCTTCTCGGAGGTGGCCTCCGCGTGCATGTCCACCAGCACGTGCTCCACCGTGCCGATCTCCGCCAGCGCCACCTCGACCTCGGTGAACGCCGACCGGCCCGCCCGCAGATACAGGTTGCCGCTGAGGTTGACCACGCCCAGGCGCACCCCGTCGTGCTCGATCACCGTTGCGCCCCGTCCGGGCTGGCTGCGCAGGAAGTTCGCCGGCCGGATGATCCGCTCGTGGCTCGCCAGATACGGGTACACCTCGCGACGGTGGTAGGTGTGGTTGCCGAGCGTGATCACGTCCACGCCCGCCGCGAACATCTGGTCGGCGATCTTCGGCGTGATCCCCAGGCCGCCCGCCGCGTTCTCGCCGTTCACCACCACGAACGTGGGCGCATGGCGCTCCCGCAGCACCGGCAGGCAGTCGAGCAGCGTGCGCCGTCCGAGCCCGCCCACCACGTCTCCCACGAACAGGATGCGCGCGGCGCCCGGGTGGGCGGTCGCCTCAAGCTCAGCCATACTCTGGCAATGGTGGGAGGCAGGTGAGCGGCGTCTCCGAGAAAGCCCCGGCGGCTGCCCGCCCGCGGAGCGAGCCGCCGAGCGCCGAGGAGCGGGAGCTGACGGAGTCGCCGGTGGACGGGCCGTCATCACCGCCAGCGCCACCGCGCGTGGTCGTCGCCCGCTGGGTCCAGCTCGTGCTCCTGCCGCTGGCGCTGCTGGCGCTGTGGGCGCTCGCCAGAGCCGCCGGGAAAGTGCTCGTGATCTTCATCGTCGCCGGGCTCATCGCGCTGGTCCTCAATCCGGCCGTCGCCTTCCTGCACCGCTCGCGCCTATCTCGCGGCCTCGCGGTGCTCGCCGTGTACCTCGCATTCTTCTTGATGCTTGGCGGCATCGGCCTCCTGCTGGCCAACCCTATCTCCAATCAGGTGCGCACGTTCAGCAACAACCTTCCCCACATCGTCAACGAAGCCAACAACACGATCGCGACCCTCCAGCACGAACTCGATCACCACGGCATCCACCTGGAACTCGTCAAGCAGGGCAAAACCGCGCTGCAGAGCATCGAGGGCAAAGTGGCCAAGAGCACGAGCAAACTGGCCTCCTTCGGCGGCGCCCTCGTCACCGAAGCGGCCGGCGCGATCTTCGATCTGGTGCTCGTGTTCGTGCTGTCGGTCTACATGCTCGTGTACGGCGCCAAGATCGGTGAGCTCGTGCGCAGGGCGATGCCCGACGGCGACGGCTCCAAGGCGGACGACTACCCGCACCTGGTCCAGCGGGCCGTCTCCCGGTACGTCGGCGGCCAGCTCCTGTTCAGCCTGCTCATGGGCACCTCCGCCGGCCTCGCGCTGTATCTGTTCGGCGTCATCGGGATCTTCCCCGACGGACGCACCTACGCCGTCGCCTTCGCCGTCTTCTACGCCGTCATGGAGCTCGTGCCGTACGTCGGCCCGATCCTGGGGGCGGTGCCGCCGGTGCTCGTCGCGCTGCTGACCAAACCGATCACCGCGCTGTGGGTGGCACTCCTGTTCGTGGGGCTGCAGCAGCTCGAGGGCCACGTCGTCGCGCCGCAGATCTTCGGGCACACACTGCGGATCAACCCGCTGCTCGTGATCCTCGCGCTGCTGCTCGGGCTGCAGTTCTACGGGATCATCGGCGCCCTGCTCGCGCTGCCGCTGCTGGCGGTCCTGCGCGAGACCGCCGTCTACCTCAATCGCCATCTCACGTTCGAGTCCTGGAACAGCCGCGAGCGCCGGCTGCTGTGAGCGCCGTCCTCAGCGTCAGCGCCCTGGCCAAGCGCTACGGCCGCAAGGGCTCGACCACCGGCCGCCAGGCGCTGCACGACGTGAGCTTTCGTCTCAGCCCGGGCGAGCTCGTCGCCATCGTCGGGCCCAACGGGGCCGGCAAGACCACGCTGCTGTCGATCATCGCCGCCGTGCAGGCTCCCACCGCCGGCACGGTCATGCGCGCCGGCGGCGCGGAGGACCCGCGAGCGGGGTGCGGGGTCGGTTGGGTGCCCCAGTCCCCCGCGCTCTACTCCAAGCTCTCGGTCGCCGAGAACCTCGAGCTGTTCGCCCGTCTGGAGCGGGTGAGCGACCCGCACGCGGCTGTCGCCCGCATGCTCGAGCAGACGGGCCTCGCCGAGCGCGCCCGCGACCCCGTGGGGCGGCTCTCCGGCGGTAACCGCCAGCGCGTGAACCTCGCCCTGGGGCTGATCGCCGACCCACCGGTGCTCGCCCTCGACGAGCCCTCCGCCTCGCTCGACCCCGGCCAGCGCGAGCGCCTGTGGGAGTTCCTCGCCGCGAGGGTCGCCGGCGGCACCGCCGTGCTGTTCTCGACCCACAACGTCAGCGAGGCGCAGCGCTACGCCCATCGCCTGCTCGTCCTCAGCGAGGGACGGCTGCTGTTCGACGGCCCGACCGGGGCGCTCCTCGCATCGTCCCCGCAGGGGGAGCAGGGGGCAGAGGGTGCTGGAGGGGACCTCGAGCGGGCGCTCGTGCGCTTCCTGGAAGAGCACGCGTACCCAGAGGGCATGCCATGAGCCGGCTGCTGCGCAAGGACCTCGTGATCCTCGGCCGCTCGCGGCTGCTGGTCGCGCTGCTGGTCGTGTACCCGGTGGCCATCGCGCTGCTGCTCGGTTTCGCCATCTCCCGCGGCCCCGCTCGCCCGCGTGTGGCGATCGTCGACGAAACCACTCCCGGCGAAACGCTCCAGCTCGGCGACCAGCACGTCCCGGTCGCCAGCTACGCCCAGCGGCTGTTCGACCAGGTCCAGCCCGTGCGGGTGGACACTCGCGCGGAGGCGATCGAGAAGATCGACTCGGGCGCCGTGGTCGCCGCCGTGATCCTGCCCCCGGGCCTCGCCGCACGGCTGTCCTCCGACGAGAACCAGGCGCAGCTCGAAGTGCTCTACAACGGCAACGCGCTCGAGCAGTCGATCGCCCGCTCGACCATCGAATCCGCGCTCGCCCAGGCCAACCTCCGCTTCTCCGAACAGATCCAGACGTCCGCCAGGAAGGTGATCGACACCCTGCTCGTCGGCGGCAAGCTCACCGATGTGGGCGGTCCGGAAGACCTGCTCGGGCTCGAACACATACCCTCGACACTCGGCGGCATCGCCGCCCGCCAGCCCCACGGGCACGACCGCGAGCAGCTCGAACGGATCGGCGACTTCGCCGGCTTCGCCGCTCAGAACCTGGGCGTCGCCAGCCACGTGCTCGGGACCATCGGACAGCCGATCCGTGTCAACAGCGTGCTGCTGCACGGACGCCGCACGCCGCTGGACGCGTTCGCCGTGGTCGTCGCCGTCAGCCTGTCGATGATGTTGCTGTGCGTGCTGCTGGCCGCCGGGGCCGTCGCACTCGAGCGCGAGGAGCACACGCTGGCGCGCTTGATCAGGGGCCGGCCCACCGCCCGCGGAGCCGGCGACGCCGGCGCCTCGCTCGTCAGCCCCGCAGGCCTGCTCGCCGAGAAGACGGTGCTCGCCGCCGGCAGCGCCTTCGTGGTCGCCTTCGCGATGCTCGCCGGCATCGGCGCGTTCGTCGCGCTCGACTGGAGTCGCGTGGGGCTGTGGCTGCTTGCACTCGCCGTCGGCGCGGTCGCGCTCAGCGCGCTCGGTGTCGCCATCGGCGCCCTCGCCCGCGAGGTGCGCGCCGCCTCGCTGCTCGCGTTCCTGACCACGCTGCCGCTCGCGTTCCTCGCGCTCGTGCCCGCCGGCTCGGTGTCCGGCGGCTTCGCCACCGTGATCGACGCGATCTCCTTCGTGTTCCCCTTCAAGGCCGCCCTCGAGGCGCTCGACACGGCCGTCAACGGCGCCACGCCGGCGATCGGCCTGTCGCTCCTTCACCTTCTCGTCCTGGCCGCCGCGTTCGGAGCGCTCGCGCGCTTGGGGCTCAGGCACGTCGAGTAGCCGCACCGCGCGACCCGCCCCGCGCGCCGGAGGCGCGCGCACTCAAATCATTGCCCGCGGGGTATCCTCGGAGGCGATGGCCTTTCCACAGACGCGCATGCGCAGGCTGCGGGCCAGCGCCGGACTGCGCGGTCTCGTGCGCGAGACCGACCTGCGCGCCGGCCAGCTCGTGCTGCCGCTGTTCGTCAACGAGACCGCCGGCGCCGATGCGAGCCCGCCCTCCCGCGAGCCGATCGCCACCATGCCCGGCGTCGAGCGCCTGTCGCTGAGCGCCGCCGTCGATGAGGCGCGCGAGGCGGCCGCGCTGGGGATCGCGGCGGTGCTGCTGTTCGGGCTGCCCGCCGAGAAGGACGCCCAGGGCTCCGGCGCCTACGACGAGGACGGCGTGGTGCAGCTCGCCACGCGCGCCATCAAGCAGGCCGTCCCCGAGCTGCTCGTGATCACCGACGTATGCCTGTGCGAGTACACCGACCACGGACACTGCGGCCTCGTGCGCGAGGACGGGAGCGTGGACAACGACGCCTCCGTGGAGCTCCTCGCCCGCACCGCCGTCAGCCACGCCCGCGCGGGCGCCGACATCGTCGCGCCCTCGGACATGATGGACGGGCGCGTGCGCGCGATCCGCGAGGAGCTCGACGGCGAGGGCTTCGCCGAGACGCCCATCCTCGCCTACTCCGCCAAGTTCGCCTCGGCCTTCTACGGGCCGTTCCGGGAGGCCGCCGACTCCGCTCCCGCGTTCGGCGATCGCCGCGCCTACCAGATGGATCCCGCCAACGGCCGCGAGGCCGTCCGCGAGGCGCTGCTCGACGTCCAGGAGGGCGCGGACGTGGTGATGGTCAAGCCCGCCCTCGCCTATGGCGATCTGATCGCATCCGTCAAGCGCGCCACCCGCCTGCCCGTCGCCGCCTACAACGTCAGCGGCGAGTACGCCATGGTCAAGGCCGCCGCCGCCGCCGGCTACCTCGACGAGCGGGCCACGGTGCTCGAGATCCTCACCTCGCTGCGCCGGGCGGGCGCCGACACGATCATCACCTACCACGCGAAGGACGCCGCCCGATGGCTGGCCGAGCAGACATGACCCGGCCCGAGCCCGCGAGCGCCACGACGACGACGCCGCTCGCCGACGTGGCCGACCCGGCGAGCGCGCTCACCGCGCCGCCGAAGATTCGCAGCCGCAAGGACGGCGCCGCCATCCCGCTCGACGAGACCGACCGCAAGCTGCTCAACCTGATGCAGGGCAGCTTCCCGATCGCGCCGCGACCGTATCTGCGGGTGGCGGAGCTGGGCGGCGTGTCCGAGCAGGAGGTCATGCGCCGCGTGCAGCGCCTGCTGGACAAGCGCATCATCCGCCAGGTCACGCCCATCTTCGACACGCGCGCGCTCGGCTACTCCTCGATGCTCGTCGCCGCCAAGGTCGACCCCGAGCACCCCCACCGCGCAGCCCAGATCATCAACGAGCACCCCGGCGTCTCGCACAACTACCTGCGCAACCACGAATTCAACCTGTGGTTCACGATCGCCACCGAGCCCGACTCCAAGCTCGGCCTCGAGGGCACGCTCGAGGTGCTCGCCCGCGAGGCCGGCGCCGAGTCCGTGCGCCAGCTCCCCACGCTCAAGCTCTTCAAGATCCGCATGGACCTGGAGATGGAGGGCGACACCGACGCGCTCTCGAGCGCCGCCGAGGTCAAGGAGCCGATCGAGCTCGAGCGCCAGCCCTACGACGAGCTCGACATCGCCGTCATCCGCGCGCTGCAGGGCGACATGCCCGTCGTCGAGGAGCCCTATGCAGCGGCCGCCGCCGAGCTCGGTCTGACCCAGGAGCGCCTGCTCGACCACCTCGCCGGCATGCAGGAGCGCGGCATCCTGCGCCGCGTGGCCGCCATCCTCTACCACCGCCGCGCGGGCTTCTCCGCCAACGGCATGGGCGTGTGGAAGGTGCCCGACGAGCAGATCTTCGAGATCGGCTGTCGCATGGCCGCCGTGCGCGGCATCTCCCACTGCTACCAGCGCCCCACCTACGCCGACTGGCCGTACTCGGTCTTCACCATGGCCCACGGGCGCTCCAAGGAGGAGTGCGACGCCGTGCTCGACTCGATCGCCGAGCGCACCGGCATCCACGAGCGCGCCACGCTGTACTCCTCCACCGAGTTCAAGAAGATCCGCCTGCTGTACTTCACGGACGACTTCAAGGACTGGGAGCGCGCGCACGGCGGGTAGGTGTGACGGCTTTGTGTCCGCCGACGTGGGAGTGTTCGCTTTTGCGCAGCGTGCGCCATCGTATGTGCAGGGATGCGCATTGGCGGTGACTTGAGCGCCTCGCTCACCGACACGCGCTCGGCGGAGCTGTACGCGCGCGCCGTCGAGCTGATCCCCGGCGGGGTCAACTCGCCCGTGCGCGCCATGCACGCGATCGGGCGCGAGCCGATCTTCATCGCGCGCGGCGACGGCGCCGAGATCATCGACGTGGACGGCAATCGCTTCGTGGACTACGTGTGCTCGTGGGGGCCGCTGATCCACGGGCACGCCCACCCGCACGTGCTCAGGGCGATCGGCGAGGCGGCGGCCAACGGCACGAGCTTCGGCGCTCCCACCGCCGGCGAGGTCGAGCTCGCGGCCGAGGTCGCGCGAAGGGTGGAGGCGGTCGAGATGCTGCGCATGACCTCCTCGGGCACCGAGGCCTCGATGACCGCCATCCGCCTGGCGCGCGCCGCGACCGGTCGCGAGCTCGTCCTCAAGTTCGCCGGCGCCTACCACGGACACGCCGACGGGCTGCTCGCGCAGGCCGGCTCGGGCCTGGCGACACAGTCGCTGCCGTCGAGCCCCGGCGTGCCGGCGGCGGCGGCCGCGGCGACGATCGTCGTGCCGTGGAACGACCCCGACGCGCTCATCGCCGCCACCGGGCACAACCGGCTCGCCGCGATCATCGCCGAGCCGCTGCCCGCCAACATGGGGCTCGTCCCCGCCTCCGAGGGCTTCCTCACGCTCGTGCGCGAGCGCGCGGACGCGACCGGCGCGCTGCTGATCCTCGACGAGGTGATCAGCGGCTTTCGCGTCGCCCGCGGAGGCGCCCAGGAACTGCTCGGCGTGAGCGGCGACATCGTCGTCCTCGGCAAGGTGATCGGCGGCGGCCTGCCCGCCGCGGCGCTCGGCGGACGCGGCGAGCTGATGCGCCTGCTGGCGCCCGCGGGAGAGGTGTACCAGGCGGGGACGTTGTCGGGCAACCCGCTCGCCGTGGCCGCCGGGCTGGCCACGCTCGAGCTGCTCGACGAAGCCGCCTACGCGCGGCTCGCCGCGATCACCGAGCGCCTGGCCCGCGGCCTGGGCGAGGCGGCCGCCGGAGCCGGCGGGTACCCTGTGCAGGTCGTCAGCGCCCCCGGCCTGGTGACGGTGTTCTTCAGCGAGCGCCCCGTGCGGTCGTTCGCCGACGCCCAGGCCTGTGACCTGCAGGCCCACGCCGCCTGGTGCCGGGAGCTGCTCGCCCGCGGCGTGTACCCGCCGCCCTCCCAGTTCGAGGCCTGGTTCCCATCGCTGGCCCACACCGACGAGCACATCGAGCGCACCTGCGAGGCCGCCGCCGCCGCCTTCGCCTGCCTGCCCGAGGGCGTGCCCGCCGCGGCTACCCGGTCGGGTCCCATCCGATGAGCGGCCTGGCGCACCTGCGCGAGCTGCTCCTCGTCGAAGGGGGCCTGATGGCCACGCTCGTCGCATCCGACGACGCCCGCGAGGAGCAGGGCGGGGTGGGCGGGCCTGCATCGATCGCCGCCGCCGGCCCGCGGGCGGCGGGCAGGCGCGCGGAGTACGAGCTGCTCGTGGAGGCCATCTACGAGGGCTACCTGCTGCACTACCGAGTGCCGCGCGTGGTGCACGTCCCCGAGGCCGATCTCAGCCTGCTCGCCGGCGACCGGCTGTATGCGATCGGGCTGTCGCGCCTGGTGGCCATCGGAGACACGCTCGCCGTGGCCGAGCTGGCGGACACGATCACGCTCAGCGCGCTCGCCCAGGGCGCCGGCGCGCTCGAGCTGGCGGAGGCCGTGTGGACAGCCGGGGCGCGGGCCGTCGGCTGGGGACCCAGCGAGCCGCATGCCCGCGCCAAGGAGCTCGTGTCGGCGGGGGCACCAGGGGCGATCGAGGCGATGCGCACAAGCATCGAGGCGGGTGCCGCGCCGTCCTGAAACGCGCCTCGATATTGTTCACCGTCCGGTGGCAGACAAGCGCACAAGGCACACCTCCAAGTACACGCTCGACCGCGGCATACCCGGAGCGTTCGAGGGCGAGACGATCACCCGCCGCCGGTTCATGACGGGCACCGCGCACGGAACGGGCGCGCTCGCCGCCATGTCATTCGCGCTGCCCGCGCTCGCGTTCGCCGTCGGCCCGGTGTTCAAAACCAACACCGAGCACTGGGAAGTGGTCGGCAAGCTCGACCAGTTCCCCGACAACAACTACGTGCCGGTCATCCTCACGCTCAACCCGGGGATCGGCGAGGCGGGCAAGACGACGGTGTACGTGCGCAAGTTCAACCCCGAAATCGACACCGACCCGTACGACAAGAACATGCCGTACATCGCGATCTCGAGCCGCTGCGCCCACGTCGGCTGCCCGGTGCGCTGGGTGGACGCCTCCGAGCGCTTCATCTGCCCCTGCCACGGCGGGGTGTACGACCTGCTCGGCCGCAGGGTGGGCGGGCCTCCGGTCCGGCCGCTCGACCGCTTCTACACGCGCGTCAACGGCGAAGACGTGGAAGTCGGCATGCGCTTCAGCGTCAACAGCCAACTGCGCCACTTCTCGCCGCGCCTGCCGGGCGAGCCGCTCGACGGCATCGGCCAGTACCTGTATCCCTCGGTCCCCGGCGCCAAAATCTAGCCCCGTCCCCAGCCCTTCCCGACCACCTTGCCCAAGCTCCCCGCTCCCCCGCTCCCCGCCCCGCTGAAGACGCCGCCGCCGCGGCCAGGGACGGGCAACGGCACGGCGACACCCGCGGATCACGCGCACAAGGGTGCCGTCGCCGTCGTCGACTGGGTGGACGAGCGCACCTCGCTCAGCGGGGCCGCCCGCTGGATGATGTTCCGCAAGGTGCCCAAGGGCACCAACTGGTTCTACACGCTCGGCTCGGCAACCATGTTCGCCTTCCTCAGCCAGGCCGTCACGGGCGTGTTCCTGGCGATGTACTATCGCCCGGACGCGTCCGGCGGCGCCTACGAATCGATCCGCTACGTCACCAACGACGTGTTCCTCGGGCAGTTCGTGCGCGGTATGCACAAGTGGGGCTCGAGCGTGATGGTGGTGCTGGTGTTCCTGCACATGGGCAGGACGTTCTTCTTCGGCGCCTACAAGTACCCGCGCGAGCTCAACTGGGTGATCGGCGTGGTGCTGCTGATCCTGACGATGGCGATGTCGTTCACCGGCTATCTGCTGCCGTTCGACCAGCGCGCCTACTGGGCCACCCAGGTGGGCGTCAACATCAACGGCACCGGCCCGCTGCTCGGGCCCTATCTGAGCGCCTTCCTGCTCGGTGGCTCGGAATTCAACGCCACCACCCTGTCGCGCTTCTATGCCATCCACATGCTGCTCCTGCCCGGGTTGATCGCGGCGCTGATCGGCGCCCACCTGTACCTCGTGGCCAAGCTCGGCACGACCGCGCCGCCGTGGCAGAAGGTCCATCGGCGCGACGAGCTGCTCGAGACCGAGGTGTAGGCGTGAACCAGCGCGAGAAGGAGGAGTACCTCCGCGAGTACGCGGTCCTCAAGTCCCAGGGCAAGCCGTTCTTCCCGTATGCCGTGGCCAAGGACTCGGCGATGGCGTGCGTGGTGATGGCGGTGATCATCGCCATGTCGCTCGTGCTCGGCACCGAGCTCGGCTCCAAGGCCAACCCCACGACCACCACCTACGTGCCGCGGCCCGAGTGGTACTTCTTCTTCCTGTTCGAGTTGCTGCGCGTGATCAAGCCGCCGAGCCTCACGCCGCTGGCCACGATCGGCGTACCGACGATCTGCATGATCCTGCTGTTCCTGCTGCCGTTCTACGATCGCGGTCCCGAGCGTCGCCCCGAGCGCCGTCCGATCGCGACGATCTCGGCCATCGTCGTCATCTGCGCGATGGCCTACCTGACCTACGAGGGCGCGCACGTGGGCTCGCCGACGGCGATCGAATTCGCCACCCCGGCGGCCATCACGGAGGCGGGCGGCAAGCTGCTGGCGGAGTACGAAGAAGGCAGGAAGGTGGTCGCCCAGTCGGGGTGTCTGGCGTGCCACAAGCTCGGCGACAACGGCAACTCCGGGCCGGGACCCGAGCTCACGCACATCGGCTCACGCATACCGCGCCAGGCGATCGCGCGAACGCTCGTGAACCCGACCGCCCCGATGCCGTCGTTCAAGAACCTGCCGGCGAAGAAGTTCGAAGCGATCGTCAACTTCCTCTCGCAACTGAAGTAGCTCGCGGCGTGAGCGCGGGCGGGCCGCCAGACACCAGCGCCGGCCGGCTCGAGGCCGGCGAGGTGCGCGCGATGTTCGACCGCATCGCGGGGGTCTATGACCTGCTCAATGGCGCCATGACCGCCGGGCTGCACCACCGCTGGCGCGCACGCGCCGCCGAGGAAGCCCGCGTCGGGCCGGGCAGCCGCATCCTGGACGTGGCCACCGGCACCGGCGATCTGGCCATCGAGCTCGCGCGGCGCGTCTCGCCGGGCGGGGAGGTGGTGGGGGCGGACTTCTCCGAGGGCATGCTCGACCGGGCACGCCGCAAGGCCGGCACGCCGAGCGGGGAAGACCGGGTGCGCCCCCGCTTCGAATGGGCGGATGCGCTGGCGCTGCCGTATCCCGACGATCGCTTCGACGCGGCCACCGTCGGCTTCGGCGTGCGCAACTTCGACGACCTCGCCCGCGGACTGGCGGAGATGGTGCGGGTGGTGCGCCCGGGAGGACGGGTGGTGGTGCTCGAGATGACCACCCCGCGGCGCCCTCCGCTGTCGGTGTTCTTCGGGCTGTGGTTCGATCGCATCGTTCCCGCGCTCGGCCGCCTGACGGGCGCGCTCGCGGTGCTCTCGGGCCGGGGGGATGCCGCGATCGCGAACGCGTACAGCTACCTGCCGAGCTCGGTCAAGCGCTTTCCCGGCCCCGCCGCGCTCGCCGCCGAGCTCGAGCGCGCCGGCCTCGAGGAGGTCCGCTACGTGATCACCGCGGGTGGCATCGTGGCCATTCACGCGGGCACCGTGGTGGGTGAACGGGCATCATGAGCGCAGTGCGCGGCACGGCGGTCAGCATCCCCGAGGGGGAAGTGGACGGACTCGAGGCGATCATGCGTCGCGGGGGCGCGGGGCTGCGTCGCAGGATGCAGCGCACGGAGCGCCACCTCGAGCGGGTGACCGCGCAGGCGGGGACGCCGCTCGCGGACTACGCCAACGCGACCGTGATCGCAGGCGGCAAGCGGCTGCGCCCGCTGCTGGTGCTGCTCGCCGCCGAGTCGGCCGGAGGTCCGGTGGGCGGGCCGGCCAACGCCGACGGCGAGGAGCGTCTGATCCGCGCGGCCGTCGCGGTGGAGCTCGTGCACTCGGCCACGCTCGTCCACGACGATCTGATCGACGGCGCGCCGTTGCGGCGTGGCCAGCCGACGGTGGCGGCGGCGGCGGGGCGGCGGATGGCGGTGGCGACCGGCGATCTGCTGTTCTCGCGGGCCTTCGCGGAGCTCGCCCGCAACGACGACCAGGCGCAGCTTCAGGCGCTCTCGCAGGCCAGCTCGGCGCTCGCCGAAGGCGAGCTGCTGCAGCGCGAGGACGCCTACGCCGCGCACGTGGCGGTCGAGCGCTACCTGATGCGCTGCGAGCTGAAGACCGCCGCGCTGTTCGAGGCCGCGTGCCGGCTCGGGGCGCTCACGGCCGCGCAGGGCTCGGGCGCGCTGGCCGACGCGCTGGGCGCATTCGCGCGGCGCATCGGACTCGCCTTCCAGATGCTCGACGACGTGCTCGACGTCTCCGGTCCGGTCGAGCGGACGGGCAAGTCGCGGGGCACCGACCTACTCGACGGCACGGTCACGCTCCCCTTCATCCTCGCCCGCGAGCGCGATCCCGCGCTGGCCGCCTTCGACCTTGCATCCCTGGGCGGGGTGGACGAGGTCGGCGGCGTCCAGCAGGCCGAGGAGCTGTGCGACCGCATCGCCGCGACCGGCGCCCTGGACGAGGCGCGCGAACGGGCTCTGGGGGTGGTCGCCGAGGCCAAGGCGGCGCTGCCGGCGATCCTGCCCGACGGGCGCTCGGCCCTGCTCGAGCTGGTCGCCGACGCGGTCGTCGAGCGCTATCGCTAGAAGTCGCTCGGCAGAATCAGGTCTGCGTCGAGCGCCCGCGCGAAGAACTCGATTTCCTCGGACATGTTCGCGTGGGTCATGCGCCGCAGGTCGCCGAGCAGCGCGCTCGAGCCGCGGTCGAGCTCGTCGTCGAGACGTTCCACGGCGGTCTGGTCGAAGACGCCTTCACGGCGCGACTCACACTCGGGACAGCGCAGCACGATGCGCCAGTGACGGGGGCCCTCCTCCGACCAGTCCAGCGGATATACGAGCTCGCCGGCGCAGTGGAAGCAGATGTGCAGTTGCGCGGGGGCGCAGGTCCCGTCGGCAGCCTGACTGCCCGCCTGGGCCCCGGAGGGGGCGCCCTCGTGGGTGCGTCCAGCGCCGTAGACGGCGCCCGCAGGTTTGCCCGCCGAGCGGGGATCGGTCTGCTGGGCGCGGCGCTGGATGTCTGGCTCGTTCTCGGATTCCATGTGGCTCTGGGTCGTCATCGACGCGTCGAGCCGGGTGCTTTAGCGTGGTAGCCCGCAATGGCTCGGTGGTAGGTTCCTTAGGCGATGGCCACTGCGATTCGCATGATCGACCACGAGGACCGGCTCAGCCTGGTGGACCACCTGGAAGAGCTGCGCACGCGGCTGATCGTGAGCGTCGCGGTGCTCGCCGTGGCGTTCGGCATCTGCCTGTGGCAGAACCACGCGCTATTGGAAATCATCAACAAACCGCTGCAGACGGAGACGAAAAAACAGGTCGCCAACGGCGCCGGCACGATCGGCCAGACCGTGATCACCCAGCAGGGGCTGTTGAAGACGGCCAAGGACATGCAGACGCTCGTGCACGCGCTGTCGGCGCCCGGCAGCGGCCTGTCCGCCCACACCCGCGCGCAGGTGCAGCCGCTGTCGGCCGCGCTGAAGGCCGACGTGTCCAAGATCCCGCGCGTGCCCCAGGGCATCGCGCCGGTGACCATCGGCATCGCCGAGCCGTTCACGACGACCATCACCGTGACGCTGTACTTCGCCCTGATCGTCTCCCTGCCCGTGATCCTGTTCGAGCTCTACGGCTTCATCCTGCCCGCGCTCGACCCGCACGAGCGGCGCGTGGCCCTGCCGCTGCTGAGCGCCGTGCCCTTCCTGTTCGCCGCCGGGGTCGCCTTTGGCTACTACGTGGTGCTGCCCGCCGCCGTCCACTTCTTCGCGAACTTCAACTCCGATCAGTTCAACGTGCTGGTCCAGGCGAGTCCCTACTACGGCTTCGCCGCCACCATCCTGCTGGCGATGGGCATGGTCTTCCAGGTCCCCGTCGTGATCCTCGGCGCCACGCGCCTGGGTCTCGTGACTCCCAAGCAGCTGCGCCGCGGCCGCCCCTTCGCGTTCGCCGGGTGCGCCGCCGTGGCCGCGTTCCTGCCGGGCGACGTGATCACGCTGCTGCTCGAGACCGTACCGCTGTATTTGCTCTACGAGGTCAGTATCCTGATCGCAGCGCTTGTCGGCAGGGCAACTCGTGCCCCTGCTGACGAGGGAAGCGCCACCGCAGGCGCGCGGTACCCCGCAGGGGATCCGGCGCCGCCACAACCGGAGCATCCAGCGGAGCCAACCGTGCAGGACCTGATAGATCACATCGACCCAAGGCTGTCGGACCGGTAGCACCGGCGGGTCGATGCTGTTCGATCTCAGAGGCCGACACCGTCGCCGCTTCGTGCGGGTGATCTACGGCGGGCTGGCGGTGCTGTTCGGGTCCGGGCTGGTGCTCTTCGGGGTGGGCGGCTTCGGCGGGACGGGCATCCTCACCTCGCTCACCGGCAACGAAGGCTCGAACCACGCGAGCTTCTCCGCCCAGATCGAGAAGTACCGCAAGCTGACCCGCACGCAGCCGAGCAACGCGAGCGCGTGGGAACAGCTGGCCAAGAACCTGCTCCACGAAGCCAGCGGCGAAGCGTACGTGACGAGCACTGGTCAGGTGACGAGCAAGGGCAAGGAACTCTTCACTCAGGCATCCCAGGCGTGGGCGAGCTACCTCGCGCTGAACCCGTCCAAGCCCAACCCCGAACTCGCGCTGCTGATGGCCACCGTGTACAGCGAAACAGGCCTCAACGAACCGGCCAAGGCCGTCGAAGTCCTGCAGATCGCGGTCGCCGATCGTCCCACGGACGCGGCGCTGTATGCGCAGCTCGCCGAGTACGCCTACAAAGCCCACAACACCCGCGTGGGCGACCTCGCATCCGCAAAGGCGGTCGCCCTCGCGCCCGCGTCCGAACGGACGCGCGTGAAGAACGACCTGGCCGAAGTCAAGGCCAACCCCTCGGGCGAAAAGACCTACACGACCACCACCAACGGCAAAACCTACGTTGGCAAGCTGAACTCCAAAGGCGAACTGAAGGCGACGGAAGTCAAGACCACGCCGGGTTCGTCCGGGTCGTCCTCGACGACCACGAAATAGCCCGAGCGAGCCGGCGAGCGGTGAACGGGGGGCACGAGGAGAGCGCCGAAGCGCCCGGGGTGCCCGGGGGCGTTGACGAGGCCGCGCCGCCGCGCTACAGCGCGCGCCTGCTGATCGGCTGTCCCGACCGTCCCGGCATCGTGGCCGGCGTGTCCGGCTTCCTGTTCGAGCGCGGCGCCAACATCGTCTCCTCCAACCAGTACTCGACCGACCCCAGCGACGGCCGGTTCTTCCTGCGCACGGAGTTCTTCCTGCCCGGCGCGCCCGCGCGCGAGCGCTTCCAGGAGGAGTTCCAGGAGGCGCTCGCCGCGCGCTTCGGCATGGACTGGGAGATCCGCTGGTGGGGGGAGCAGCGGCGCATCGCCATCCTCGTCTCGCGCCATGACCACTGCCTGCAGGAGCTGCTGTGGCGCTGGCGCCGGGGCGAGCTCGACGCGCAGATCGTGATGGTGATCTCGAACCACCGGGAGCTGGAGGGCGAGACGCGGGCCGCCGGGATCCCGTTCCATCACGTCCCGGTCGAGAAAGGCAACAAGCAGCCCGCCGAGCAGGCCATGCTCGAGCTGCTCGACGGACGCGCCGAGCTGCTCGTGCTCGCACGCTACATGCAGATCCTCAGCGGCTCCTTCCTCGAGCGCGTGGGCATGCCCGCGATCAACATCCACCACTCCTTCCTGCCCGCCTTCCCGGGGGCCGATCCCTACGGCCGCGCGCGTGAGCGCGGCGTGAAGCTGATCGGCGCCACCGCCCACTACGTGACCGAGGAGCTCGACGACGGGCCGATCATCGACCAGGACGTCGTGCGCGTCGACCACCGCCAGAGCGTCCACGAGCTCGAGCGCCTCGGGCGTGACGTCGAGCGGCTGGTGCTCGCGCGGGCCGTCGCCCTGCATCTGGACGATCGCGTGATCGTCGACGGCCGGCGCACGATCGTCTTCTGAGCTGCTGATCCCTCGGCCTCGGGCGGCGGGCTGTCGGTGCGGGGTGGTGTGCCGTGGGGGTGCGCTCGTCGCGCGGGCGGCGGGGTACGGGCTCGGATAGAATCGTCCGCGAGCCGGCCCACCCCGCCGGCCATGAGCGCGGGCCGTTAGCTCAACCGGCAGAGCAGGGGCCTCTTAAGCCCAAGGTTGCAGGTTCGATTCCTGCACGGCCCATACGCCAAATCCCAGTGTTCATGCGGAGTTTGTCTGCGAAGCTGGCATCGAGACGATCCAGGCGGCGGTGCCGGCCTCGGTCCGCTCGGCGAGGCTGGTGCTCGCCGACGGACGGACGATCCAGTCGCGCGTGATCCGCGTACCGCGAAGAGATGGGGGCCCGGCGGGCATCTACGCCCAGGAGCTCCGCGGCCGCACGAGCCACGCAGTGTCCCTCGTGGAGTTGAACGCCGGCGGGGGCGTCGTGCTCACGTTCTCTTGGTCGCTGTCGATCGGCTGTGCCCCCCACCCCTACGCAATCCTCTACGCAATCCTCCTGCCACCAGGAAAGTCAGTTATGGCGCAAACCCCCCAAGGTGCCGTCGCGCTGAACGTCGTCCCAGTCGAACCACGGGTGCACGCCAAGGGGCCGCTCGTCTACGGCGTGTTCAGCGCGCTGCCCTCCGAACTGACGGTAGTCGGCGCGAATGGCTCGACCGTCTACACCGAAAACCTGCAGGCAAAGGCGGCGGAAGCAGCGCAGTTCTGCGAAGGCTACGCGGAACCGTGATGGCTCGTGTTGTTACCGCGGGCGGCGACGGCACCGAGACGGATCAAGAGATGCTTGACGGTGCCGAGCATCTCGTCGTAGCGGGATATGGTGTCATTCAGGAGACGTCCGGCGCGTGGGCGGGATCGCCCGTCTGTTCGGTGCCGCCGCCACTGGCCGCCCTGATCGCGGCAGGCCGGTCAGCGATGAATGAAGCGTGAGGCCGGCTCGAAGTCGCCATGCAACACAAGGGGGTCGAGGTCCGCGCCGTTGGGCCATACGACGGTCCCCAGCTCGTCGTCCACGCGAACCTGCGCAAAGAAGTCGGGGTCGGCAAAGGGCTCGAACACAGGGCCGTGCAGCTCTCCTGTGAGATCGACGTCACGCGAGCTGCCATCGCTGAAGCCGACCCTTAGCCGGTAGTGGCCAGGCACTTGTGCGGATGTGACCCTCACGAAGTCCATCTAGGTCCGTCCGCCAAAGGCGGTCAGGCGCTTGCCTTGTCGGCGAACCGTTGCCGAGCTGCCTGTCGGGAGACCCCGAGAGCTAGCGCTATGTGGTTCCAGGACCGGCCGCGCGCCCGAGCGAGGACGACGGCCTCGCGCAAGCGGGCATCGTCGGCTCGCACCGCCTCAGCGGCGGTGGCGATCTCGCGGAGATCGTCGGTGCCTTCGACCTGGGCTGTGTCTGGGTCCAGCGAGTCGGCGAGCTGCTCGAAACGGCTCGCGGCCTGCTCGATTTCCTTGTCTGTGTGGCGGGTCATTGTCACCTCATCCGAGAAAGCGATGGAACTTTGGTCGTAGGGGCTGGGCGTGGATCACGACTGGGTCGTCGTCTTCTGTGTCGAGGATGCCGATCTCGAGTAGCGCTCCGTCCGTTGCTGGGCCTATGAGCATCGTCAAGTCGTCGTCGAGGAGTATTCGTCGCATAGCATTGCGAACGGCATGCCATATGTCCGGATCGGTGATCCCGTGCTTTCGCGCTGGCTCGCCGATCCGTACTTAGACAATATAGCTTGTCTAGCGGACGACATCTGCAGCCCGCCTTCTCGCGTTAAGATATAGAACGTCTAGACGCTAATACGATCAATCGGCTATACTAGGCCGCATGATCTACCGCACTCCTCGACCCGATGCTGCGCTCAAGGCCGAGCTGGCGGCGTTCGACGCGCTGCGCGATGAGCTTGGCGCCCAGGCCAGCGTCGCAGGGCGATGGCTTGGCACTCTGCGCCGCCAGTGGCGTGCGGCCTCAGCCGAGAGCTCGATCGAGATCGAGGGGTTCCACGTACCCGAGGACGAGACGCTGGCCATCGCGAGCGGCAGCGAGCCGACCGACCCGACCGACGGGGATCGGATGGCGCTCTCCTGCTACGCGCGGGCGATGGATCACGCCGGCGTCATGTCCGATGATCCCGTGTTCCGGTGGGCGGATCGTGTCGTGCTCGATCTCCACTTCGATGCCTGCTACTTCCAGAAGGACAAGGAGCCCGGTCGATACCGCCGGCGCGGTATCGAGGTCACCAGTCCGGATGGCGGACCGCCCGCGTACGTCGGTCCACCGGCCGAGCAGGTGCCGCCGCTCATGGGGGAGATCGTGGACTGGCTTGACCATGGTGATCCCGATGCCCACCTGATCGTGCGTGCGGCGATGGCCCATCTGCATCTCGTCTCCGTCCACCCGTTCCGAGACGGCAACGGGCGAATCTCACGGATCGTCCAGTCTCTGGTTCTCGCACGAGGCTGGTTGCTGGCCCCCGAGTTCGTCTCGATTGAGGAATACCTGGGCAGCAACACCTCGGCCTACTACGCGGCGTTGCAGGCGGTGCAGGGAGGATCATTTCAACCTGAGCGTGATGCGACGCCATTCGTAAGGCTCTGCGTCGAAGCACACGTAGCCCAAGCCCGCCGCCGCCGAGGGCAACTCGCTGAGGCTGGTGCGCGATGGGCGTATCTCGAGAAGCTCGTGGACCAGCGCGATTGGCCAGATCGTCTCGTCATCGCCCTCGAGCAGAGCCTCTTCCAGGGCACTGACCGAGCCGTCTACGTCGCCGAGGCCGACGTGTCGGCGCCCACGGCGAGCAGCGACCTACGACGCCTCCTCGATGCCGGGCTGCTCACTCAGCAGGGAAGGGGGCCCACCACACGCTATGTCGCAAGCGAGCATCTGGCTCGCGAGGTGCGTGGCCACCTCGACCGATCGAGCTACCAACGATGAGACCACAACCACACATGCGAGCCCCTCGGTGTCACCGAGCGAGTCGGAGGCCGCATCGACACAACACATCAGTAACGATGGATTATGGTCCTTATCGTCGATAACTGATCAGAATTGATGTATATGATTCGGCATCCTGTGGTACCATATACATCAGATACGATGTATTAGCGCCATCCCCTGACCTAAAGCATCACAATCGATGCACATCGACGAAATCATGACAGACGATGCGGTGCTCGCCGAGCTCGGCAGCAGGCTCGAGCGTCACCGGCTCGAGCGCAACTGGACCCAGGCCGAAACGGCGGCCCGGGCCGGGGTCGGCCAGGCGACGGTGCAGCGCGCCGAGCGGGGCGAGTCGGTGCAGATGACCTCGATGATCAAGCTGCTGCGGGCGCTCGGACTGCTCGCGGGACTCGACGCTGCGGTGCCCGAGTCGCTCGCGCTGCCCATCGCCCAACTCGAGCGCGAGCAGCGCAGGGTCCGACGGCGCGCCAGGCGCAGCCGCCGCGGCCGCGGTGCCCCGCCCGCCGAGTCGACCGACGAGCAGCCCTGGTCGTGGGGCGCGGACCCGGGGGGCGGTGTGTGACCGTAGCGGCGGTCACGCTGTGGGGCTCGCGGATCGCAGCGGTCTCGATCGACGCGGGCGCACGCTATGCCACCTTCCAGTACGACCCGGCGTTCGTCCGCAGCGGCATTCAGGTCGCGCCCATGCAGATGCCGCTCCGCGAGCAGCCCTACAGGTTCCCGGGCCTGCCCCAGGACGCCTTCAGCGGCCTGCCCGGGTTGCTGGCCGACTCCCTGCCCGATCGTTGGGGCACGGCGCTCGTGAACGCTTGGCTGGCCTCCCAGGGGCGCGAGGAGTCGAGCTTCGACGTCGTTCAGCGGCTCTGCTACGTGGGCACCCGCGGTGTGGGCGCGCTGGAGTTCCAGCCGGCCCACCAGCCCGACGTCCCCGCCGCCACAGACCTCCAGGTCGACGCGCTCGTACGCCTGGCCAGCGAGGTGCTCGCCGAACGCGCGGCGTTCGTCGCCGAGCTCAGCGAGAACCCCGACGAGCAGGCGATGAAGGCGATCCTCGCTGTGAGCAGCTCCGCCGGTGGCGCCCGGGCGAAGGCCTTCATCGCCTACAACGCCGCCACCGGCCAGGTCCGCTCGGGACAGCTCGACGCCGGCGACGGGTTTCGCCAGTGGTTGTTGAAGTTCGACGGGGTCGCACGTTCCGGCGACCACGGACTCGCCGACCCGCAGGGCTGGGGCGCCGTCGAGTACGCCTACTCGAAGATGGCCCGGGCGTGCGGCGTCGAGATGACCGAGTGCCGACTGCTGGGGGAGAACGGCCGCAGGCACTTCATGACCCGTCGCTTCGACCGGCCCGAGGACGGCGGCAAGCTCCACATGCAGACCGTGGGTGCGCTGGCGCACGTCAGCTACAACGAGCCGGGCACCTACAGCTACGAGCAGGTCCTGCTGCTGATCCGCCGGCTGGGCCTCGGCACGCCGGTCGCCGAGCAGCAGTTCCGGCGGATGGTGTTCAACGTCGTCGCCCGCAACCAGGACGATCACGTCAAGAACATCGCCTTCCTCATGGATCGGCAGGGGGCGTGGTCGCTGGCCCCGGCCTACGACGTGATCTGGGCATGGCGTCCGGGCAGCGTATGGCTCGGCAGCCACCAGATGTCGATCAACGGCAAGCGCGATGGCTTCACCGTCGCCGACCTGCAGGCGGTCGCCGCCGTGGCGGGCCTCAGGCGCGGCCGCGCGCAGGCCATCTTCGCGGAGGTCAGCGAGGGGGTTGCGGGTTGGCCCGCCGTCGCCGAGGAGGTCGGCGTGGAAGCGCCGATGGCCGAGGAGATCGGCCGCTCGCACCGGCTCACGCTGCCGGCGCGCTGACCCATTCGTGCAGTCAGAGGAGCTCGGTCAGCCCGAGCACGAAGTGGACGGGCATCTCCGACGGCGTCTCGCCGCCGTCGACCAACTCCCGTACCTGCGCGATCGTCTCCGCCCGCTCGTCCTCCGGGAGCGCCGCCACCCAGCTGACGGATGTCACGTGATCGACGATCCGCTCGGGGTCGGCCGCGAGCGAGCTCGTCACCCGCACCTCGCGCGGGGCGCTCCAGCGCCCGCTCGAGCGCACCGCCTCCTGCCAGGGCGCCCCGTCGAACCCCGGGTGCTCGGGGCGCAGCTCGGCGATCAGCGAGCCCAGCTCGTGAGCCCACGAGGCGCCGCTCCAGTCGGGGATGCTCGCAATCACCGCGAGTGCTCCCCGCGGGCGCAGGACGCGGCCGATCTCCTCGAGGGCGGTCGCCTGATCGAACCAGTGAAACGCGTCCGCGACGGTCACCGCATCCACGGCCCGGGCGGGTAGCGGGATCGCCTCCGCAAGCCCCTCGCGGACGCGCTCGAGGCCCACGTTCGCGACGAGGCGATCGCGCAGCGCGTCCTGGGGCTCGACGGCGAGCACGTCCAGTCCGGCGCCCAGCAGCGCGCGGGTCAGCTTGCCGGTCCCGGCCGCGAGGTCGAGCACGGGCGAGCCGGGATGCAGCCGCAGCTCGGCCATCAGCGCGCCGATCGCCGCAGGCGTGTAATCGGGACGCCCCCGCTCATACGAATCGGCGACTGAGACGAACCCCTCTGCCAGCGGGTGCAGGCTCACACCCTCCAGCCTACCGTGCGCGTCGCCGGGCTCAGGGAGCGTCCAGCGCCGCGTAGACGGCGTCGATGAGGGCACGGTTGCGCGGGTCCTGCCATTGCGGGCCGCCGTGGTTCATCACGTAGCCGAACGCCACACCCGCCCGGGGGTCGGCGAAGCCCAGCGATCCGCCGGCGCCGAAGTGCCCAAAGCTGCCCTCGTTGGGCCCCAGCGGGCGCTCGGGCTGGGTGAGCTGGAAGCCGAGTCCGAAGCACGACGGGCGTCCGAGCACGAGATCGGGCCCGCCGGCCGACTGGGCGGTCGCCTGGCGGAGGACCTCGCGATCGACGAGCGCCGGCGCGCCGCCCACGAGCGCGTCGTACACGCGGGCGACCGATCGCGCGTTCGTGTGCAGGTTGGCCGAGGGCAGTTCCGCGTCCTGCCAGGCGGCCGTGTTGACGGTGCCGATGCCGGTGGCGCCCGGCGGGTTCATGTAGGCGCGCTCGTACAAACGTCCATCCACCGGCGTGCGGCGGGGACCCGCGAAGCGCGCCCTGAGCGACGCGTCGATCACGTACTCGGCCCGGCGGGCGCGCTTACGGGCCTCGAGGCCGAAACTCACCTCCGCGTGCAGCGGCTCGGCCACCTCCCTGCGCAGAAACGATCCGATCGGCTCGCCGGCGGTGCGGCGGACGAGCTCGCCGGTGAGAAAGCCGAACGTGTGGACGTGATAGCCGTGCCCCGTGCCCGGCGTCCACCACGGCTGCTGCTCGGCCAGTGCCCGGGTGACGAGCCCCCAGTCATACAGGGCCCCGTCCGGCAACTGCGGCCCGATCGCCGCCAGGCCGGCCTGGTGGCTGAGCAGCTGGCGCACGGTGATCGCCTCCTTGCCCGCGGCCGCGAACTCCGGCCAGCGTCGCGACACGGGCTCGTCGAGGTCCAGCAGGCCACGCGACACGAGCATCAGCACGCACAGCCCGGCCAGCGCCTTGCCGACGGAGAACGCGTTCACGACCGTGTCCTCGCGCCACGGGCGCGAGCGCGCCTCGTCGGCGGATCCGCACCACAGGTCGACCACTGGCCTGCCCGCGACGATCACCGCCACCGCCGCCCCGAGCTCGCCGCGGTGCGCGAGGTTCTCGCGCAGGGCATCGCGCACACCGACGAATCGCGCGTCGCACTCCCCTGCCAGCTCCTCGCCGCGAGCCCCGATCGGCGGACCCTACACGAGGCGCGCGAGGCGCTCGCGCAAGGCCGTGGGCTCGCTCCGTCCAGGCGCCCCGACCGCCGGCGTTGACAAATGTTCATAAATTAGGTTGAAATTATGAGGGTTCTGTCCTACGGTGCGCCTGGGCGGGGCGGAGCGCCGCCCCGCACACCGCCTCGAACCACTGGCCAACGACCAACGAAAACCACAAGCCAACGAGCAACGAAAGGACATACCACGATGCTTTACCTCACCTCTCCAAACGCGCCCCGCAGCGGTCTGCAGCGCCGGCTGCAGACCCTCATCGGCGCCGTCGCACTCGCCATCGGTGCGGCGGCGATTGCCCTCGCGGGTGCCGCCTCCGCGGCTGCCGCCCCGAGCTCACCCCCGCCCGTCACCATCCTCACGTCCTCCCCGTTCATCGGGCAGGGCGACTTCTTCATCACGCCCACCGGTGACACGAGCACGTATGCCAACGGCCCCGAGATCCTCGACCAGCACGGCAACGTCGTGTGGTTCCACCCGATCCCGGTGGGGCAGACGGCGTCGGACTTCCGGGTCCAGAGCTACCTCGGCCAGCCGGTCCTCACGTGGTGGCAGGGCACGGGCCTCGGCGGCCTGTCGAGCGGAACGGACTACATCTACAACGAGCACTTCCAGCAGATCGCCACCGTCAACGCGGGCAACGGCCTCAGCGCCGACGGGCACGAGTTCCTGATCACCCCATGGAACACCGCGCTGATCCTCTCCTACACCACCGCCACCGCTGATCTCACCTCGATCGGCGGCGCCCCCGACCAGACGGTCATCAACGGGGTCGTGCAGGAGATCGACATCGCCACCGGCCAGGTGCTGTTCCAGTGGAACAGCGAGGACCACGTGCCCTTCAGCCAGAGCGAGCAGCCGCTGCCGGCCTCGCCGGGCACACCCTGGGACTGGTTCCACATCAACGCCGTGAAGCTCGACACCGACGGCAACCTGCTGATCGACGCCCGCGACACCTGGACGACCTACAAGGTCAGCCTCGGCAGCGGCAACATCATCTGGCAGCTCGGCGGCAAGGACTCGAGCTTCAAGGTGCAGGCCGCCCCGGGGCAGGTGCTCGACAGCGCGGGTGAGATCTTCGCCTGGCAGCACGATCCACAGCCGCTCGGCAACGACGTGTACACGTTCTTCGACAACGAGTCCTCCGGCACGCCGCTGCTCCCATACAGCCGCGCGGTCACGGTCAGGCTCAACCCGTTCACGAAGACCGCCACGCTGATCGCATCCGACGATCAGCCCGAGGGCCTGTCGGCGGCCTCGCAGGGCAACGCGCAGACGACCCCCGGAGGCAATCTCGTGGTCGGCTGGGGCGCCTTGCCGTACTTCTCGGAGTTCAACCCGCGCGGCGGGCTGCTGTTCAACGCCCAGTTCCCGGCGGGTGTGAACACCTACCGGGCGTACCTGGAGCCGTTCAACGGCGGCGCGCCCTGGGCCGGTCAGCCGTTCGGCTCCTAGCAACCGTCCGTGCGACCCCGGCGCACCGGGGTCGCAGGGCGCCGCACGGCCCGGGGCACGCGCATGGATGCGCCACCCGGGCCGTGGCGGCGGGCCTGTACGGTTGAGGGGTGTCACGGCGCACGCGCATCGTGCTGTTCGGCTCGGCTGGGGTGCTGGTGATCGCGGGCGGCGCGTGCGCCGCCCTGGTCGGTGGGGTGACCGGCGAAGTGCTCACGATCGTGCTGATCTCCGGCGGCCTGGCCGGTGGCCTGCTGCTCGTGTTCCTGGAGATTGGCCTCGAAGAAGAACGGGACCTCGCCCGCGATCAGGAGCGCCGTCGCAGCCGGACGAACAAGGGCGCGCGCGAACGCAAGCCCTTGCAGACGGGTGGCCGCACGCGCTTGCCCCGCTGGCCGCGGCGCCCGAGCTGAGGCGGCCGGGTGGCCCGGTGCACCCGGGCGCCGGCGGGTTGCCAGCGAGCACGCGAGCGCGCGGGTGGCCTACGGGGAGCCGCCGCCGAAACCGGGCAGTGTCGTCGGGCTCGACCGTTCGAGCTGTAGCGCCTGTTGCTGCCAGCTCACCGAGAACGCCCCGTCCGCTCCGGTGCTGGGGGTCGGTGCGGCCACGGTCAGCGTCTTGGTGGGCACGACCCGCGCGCCCGCGCGCCCGTGCGCCGCGCTGAAGGTTTGCTGCTGCAGTTCCAGCTCGGTCTGCGACCAGGCCGGGTCGTCGATCGCCCCGGTGTGCCCGTTGCTGACGGCGGTGGCGCTGGCGAACGACACCTGGCCGAAGTCGGTGAGGGAGAGCACGTCGCACGTCTGGCTGCTCGGGCATACCGACGGCGCCTCCACGATCCAGTCGGCGGACGACACGTCGATGTTCGCGGAGCGCCTGGTCGTGGAGAAGCGCTCGCCGGTGGTGAGGTCGCGGATCCGCAGGGTCACGTCCTGGTGGTGGACGGTGACCGAGGCGACGATCGCGTCGCCCGGGTGCACCGCGAGCCTGAGGTTCACGGGTTCGGCGGGAAGGACTCGAACCAGCTGCTGTAGACGGGCGTGCCCGAGCTCGTGCAGTCGGCGTCGGTGCCCACCTGCTCGAGCCCGCGGGAGGTCTCGCTGTAGCCGCCGAGGCCCACCCACACGGCCGCGTCCGTTTCACGCCCCGAGGCGCATGTCGCGGTTGGCGCTCTCCACGAGCCGGACACGCTGCTGAAACCCTTGCCGGCGCCGGCGCGGGTGGCGACATAGCCGGCCCAGTTGGCGCTGACGCTCGGCTGTGCGGCGCTCGCCGCGGGCAGCGCGAGCGCCGCGGAGGTGACCAGGACGCAGCAGGCGAGCGCGCCGAGCGCCACCGAACTGCGCATCAGCGCCCGCGGGTCCATGCATGAAAGGATGGCGTGGGCACCTTAAACTCCCCTAGGCGGCAGCTAAGACGCGGCTAGGAATGGGCCAGGCGGACGTTGCCGCCGATCAGTGTCTGGCGGCCGGCGTCCGTCCACACGACCTGCTCGCGACCGGGGCCGACGCCGATCATGGCCACCGGTGCGCCGATGTGATCGGCGATGAACTCCAGGTACTCGACGGCCCCGCTCGGCAGGTCAGAGAGCGTGCGGCACTCGCCCAGGTCCTCCTTCCAGCCGCCCAGCTCGGTCAGCTCGGCCACGGTGTGATGGAGCACGGTCTGGTGGTAGGGGAAGTCCTCGAACTCCGCGCCGTCGGCGCCGCGATAGCTGGTGCACACCTGGATGCGGTCGAGCCCTGAGAGGACGTCGAGCTTGGTCACCACCAGCGCCGTCAGCGTGTTCAGGCGCGCCGCATAGCGCAGCGCGACGAGGTCCAGCCAGCCGGTCCGCCGCGGGCGTCCGGTGGTCGTGCCGAACTCGCCTCCGCGCCGTCTGATCGTCTCGCCCATCTCGTCGTGCAGCTCGCTCGGGAACGGCCCGGCGCCCACCCGCGTCGTGTACGCCTTGGAGATGCCCCAGACCTCGTCGATCGCCTTCGGCCCGATGCCGCTCCCCACGCACGCCGCGCCCGACAGCGGATTGGAGGAGGTCACGAACGGATAGGTGCCGTGGTCGATGTCCAGCATCGCCCCCTGGGCGCCCTCGAGGATCACGATCTTCTCGTCGTCGAGCATCTCCCACATCAGCTTGGAGGTGTCCGCGATGTGCTGCTCCAGGCGGTGACCGTAGGTCAGGTACTCCTCGGTCATCGTGTGCAGGTCGAGCGCCGGGTCCTTCTCGTACGGCCGCAGCGACAGGCGCTTGGGCTCCATCGCGGCGACGATCTTCTTCTTCAGGATCTTCTCGTCGAGCAGGTCCTGCACGCGAATGCCGAGGCGGGCCGCCTTGTCCGCGTAGCAGGGGCCGATGCCCCTCCGCGTGGTGCCGATCTGCAGGCTTCCCAGCTTGGCCTCGCCGGCGGAGTCGAGCAGCAGGTGGTAGGGCATGATCAGGTGCGCGTTGGCGGAGATGCGCAGCCCGCTGACGTCCACCCGCCGCGCCCGCAGCGCGTCGAGCTCGTCGATCAGCACCTTCGGGTCGATCACCACGCCGTTGCCGATCACGCAGAGCTTGCCCGCATACAGGATGCCCGAGGGGATCAGGTGCAGCTTCCACTCCTGATCGCCCCGCACGATCGTGTGTCCCGCGTTGTTGCCGCCCTGGAAGCGCACCACCGCGTCGCCGTGCTCGGCGAGCAGGTCGGTGATCTTGCCCTTGCCCTCATCGCCCCACTGGGCGCCAACTATCACTATGCCTGGCATGACCAGTGCAGTGTACGTAGCGACGGGCCCCGGTCCGGGACACTCACAGGCGGGAGGGGGACGGGAGCCCTCCGGGCTCTCGTCCCAGAGCGTGTTTCAGGAGCCGGCGGGCTCCGCGCGCATGGCGCGGTACTCGCGTCGGCGGTCCTCGCCGAACAGCGGCAGCGGGTCGCCGCACATCTCGATCAGGCGCGAGACCGTGCGCGCACCGATCTGCTCGGAGAGCTCGTCCGGCTCCAGGTTCGTCGTGAGGACGATCGAGCGCTGCTCCTCGTAGCGGGTGTTGATGATCGAGTAGAGCTGCTCCAGCGCCCAGTCCGTGCGGTTCTCGGCGCCCACGTCATCGATGTGCAGGAGATCCACGCCGGCGAGCCGGTCGAGGAAGCCGATCACTCCGTCGGCGTCCTCGATGGCCTCGCGAATCAGGTTCAACAGCCGCGGCAGCGAGTAGATGGCCACCGTGCGCCCGGCGTCGAGCGCCGCTTTGGAGATCAGCATCGCCAGCATCGTCTTGCCGGTGCCGATGTCTCCCATGATCCACATGCCCTGGCCGGCGTCGAGCTGCTTGTCGATCTCCGCCGCGAACCGACGTGCCGCGCGGATCTGCTCGGGGAACGCCACGAAGTCCGGTCCCGTCAGCCGCTCGAAGGAGATGTCCCGATACAGATTGGGGATGCGTCCCTCGAGCCGGCGCGCCCGCCGTTCCGCGATACGGCCCGCCCTGCAGCGGCAGTCGCGCGCGGTGTTGGTCGCCTCGTCGATCATGAAACCGCTGCCATCGCACACGCCCAGGGGACATTGATCCGCGCCTCGCCCGCCCCGCCGCGCGAGCACGGTCAGCGGGTCGGGTGGCTCGCTCGGGTCCCGGGCGCTCATTGCGCGAAGCGCTCGCTGGCGTAGTTCATGAACTTCGGATACTCCTTCTGGAAGGTGAGCGTGACTTTGCCGGTGGCGCCGTTGCGGTGCTTGGCGATGATCAGGTCGGCCTCGCCCGGGCGCTCGGAGTCCTCGTCGTAGTACTCGTCGCGGTAGATGAACATCACCAGGTCGGAGTCCTGCTCGAGGTTGCCGCTCTCGCGCAGATCCGAGAGCTGCGGCTTCTTGTCAGGGCGCTGCTCGACCGCGCGGCTGAGCTGGGAGAGCGCGATCACGGGCACGCCCAGCTCGCGGGCGAGGATCTTCAGCCCGCGCGAGAGCTCGCCGACGGCGGTGACGCGACTGTCGTAGCGGCTGTCGGTGCGCATCAGCTGGAGGTAGTCGATGATGATCAACCCCAGGCCGCCCTCGCACTGGCTGTGCAGCCGGCGCGCCTTCGCCCGGATCTCGAGCATCCCCACGTCGCTGGAGTCGTCCACCCACAGCGGCGCCTGCGACAGGCGCTCGCTGGCCTTGAGGATCTTCGGCCAGCGCTGCTCGGCCACCCGCCCCTTGCGCAGCTCCTCGCCCTTGATCCTCGCCTGGGAGGCCACGAACCGCTGCGCGAGCTCGGCCTCGGCCATCTCCAGCGAGAACAGGGCGACCGGCTTGCCGTGCTCGACCGCCGCGTTCTCCGCGATGTTGCACACGAGCGCGCTCTTGCCCATCGCGGGGCGCGCGGCGATGATGATCAGGTTGCCCTTCTGGAAGCCGCCGGTGATCTCGTCCAGGTCCTTGAAGCCCGACGGCGTACCCGTGAGCGCGGTCCCTTCGCGCGAGAGCCTGTGCAGCTTGTCGAGCTCCTCGTGCAGTACCTCCTCGATCGCGCGGAAGTCCTGCTGGCGGTCGTCGCGGGCGACCTCCAGCATCGCCTTCTCGGCCTGCTCCACCAGCTCGCGCGGGGACGCGTCGTGGCCGAGCACGCTCTCCTGGATCTCGTAGGTGCTCTTGAGCAGGCGCCGCAGCAGCGCGTTCTCGCGCACGATCTGCGCGTACCGGCGGGCGTGACCCGCGGCCGGCACGACGCCCGTCAGCTCGTCCACCGTCGCCGGGCCGCCGATCTGCTCGAGGTGGCCCATCTGCCGCAGGCGGTCGGTGACGGTCAGCACGTTGACCGGCTCGCTTTCGTTGTACAGCGCGAGCATCGCCTCGTAGATCGTGCCGTGGCGCTCGCGATAGAAGTCCTCCGGCCGCAGCCCCTCCTCGATCACCAGCGCATACAGCGAGCGATCCGACAGCAGGATCGCCCCGAGCACCGACTGCTCGGCGTCGAGGTTGTGCGGCGGGGTCATGGCCCCCGCGGGGGCGCTCGCCCGGCCGTTGGCGCCGTTGGCTGTGGGGACGGCGCTCATCGGTCGAGCGAGTGTAGGCGTGGCGCGGGCGCGTCCCGACGGCCGTTCCCGCAAATGCGGCGTGAAAAAGATGCGACGCTCGTCACGAACACATGTTCGCAGCGCCGTAGGACACGACCCAGCCAAGCGGAGCACGTGAGGCGACTCGTCCCCCGCCTCGTCAGCGGCCGGGACGATCGACTCAGGTGCGGAGCGTCATTTCTTGGCCACGACCATCGTCTTGATCGTGGCGGTCACGTTCTCGACCACCTCGACCACGACCATGTAGGTGCCGACGTTCTTGATCGGCTCTGGCATGTGCACGTTGCGTTTGTCGATCCGCAGGCCGCGTGCTTCGCGGATCGCGGTGGCGATGTCCTGCGCGGTGACCGATCCGAACAGGCGTCCGTCGGCGCCGGCCTGTTGAGGGATCGTGAGCACCGTGCGGTTGAGCAGGTTGACGTTCTCCTGCGCCCGCTCGACCGCCTCGCGAGCGGCCCGCTCGATCGCCGCCTGGCGCTGGCGAACCGTTTCGATCGCGCCCTTGGTCGCCGGCTGGGCGAGCTTGTGCGGTATCAGGTAGTTGCGCAGGTAGCCCTTGGAGACATCCACGACGCTGCCCTGCTCGCCGAGCGTGTCCACGTCCTGCAGGAGGATCGCCTCGGGCATCGCCACACCGCCTAGCGTTCGCGGTCCCGGTCGCCGCGGTCACGGCGACCTCCGGGGCTGTCGTCGCGGCCGCCCTCGTTCACGTAGGGCAGCAGCGCCAGCTCGCGGGCGCGCTTGACGGCCCGCGCGATCTGCACCTGGTGGCGACGGCACGAGCCGGTGATCCGCCGCGAGCGGATCTTGCCCTTCTCGGAGATGAACTTGCGCAGCGACGCCACGTCCTTGTAGTCGACCTGCTCGACCTTGTCGCGGCAGTGCTGGCAGGGCTTGCGCCGCCCGCTGCCGGGGCCGCCCTTCTTGTCGCGCCGGCGCACCGGCTTGCCGCGACCGCGTGCCTTGGCCATCAGCGCACCTCGCCGCGGCTTGGGAGATCGTCGGACATCACTGGAATTGAGGGCACTCGATACCTCGCTGCGTGGATCTGCTGGTCGATGGCTAGAACGGAATGTCGTCGTCGCCGGCGCCGCCGGCTACCGGTGCGGGCTGGAAGTCCCCTTCGTTGACGGGGACGTCACTGCCCCTCGCGGCCCCGTTTCCGGAGAACCCGCCGCCGCCTGCGGCGTCGTCGCGCGAGCCCAGGAACTGCACCGAGTCGGCAATGATATCGATTGCCTGGCGTTTGGCGCCCTCCTGGGTCTCCCACTCGCGCCACTCGAGGCGTCCGTCGATCGCCACGGGGCGTCCCTTGGACAGGAAGCGCGCCGCGTTCTCGCCCTGGGCGCCCCACACGGTGACATCGAAGTAGTTGGGCTTGTCCTCCCATTCGCCCGTGCTCCCGTTCTTGCGGCGCGTGTTGCAGGCGACGCGCAGCTTGCACACCGAGTTGCCGCTCGCCAGCGAGCGCAGCTCCGGGTCGGCGGTCAGGTTTCCGGTCAGCACGACCCGGTTGATGTTGGTGGCGGCCACGGCTTTCTTCCTTTCGGCTAGACACTCACTCGTCGCCGGCCGACGCGGTGCCGGCGGGCGAGCTCAGCCATCGAGTCTAGAGCGACGCCCGGGTGCGACTCTCGCGCGCCCGGCCCCCGAGGTCGCTCCTTGCGAGGAACTCCTAGCGACCCTTGGCCCGCGAGGAGGTTCGGAAGACCTCGTCCCAGTAGGGCGCGCTGATGCCGAAGCCACGCGTGTCGTCCTGGAAGTGATGGCGCATGTGGCGCTCGCGGAGCATCCTGCCGAGGCGTCCGCGCGGGCGGAAGTGGTGCAGGTAGTAGTGGGTCAGGTCGTACACCAGATAGCCGGCGAAGAACCCCGCGCCGATCGCCGGCGCGTAGGTCGAGCCGAACGCCAGGTAGAGCAGACCGAACACGGCCGCGCCCAGGGGCACGCTGACGGCCGGCGGCATCACCAGGCGCATGGGGTCGTTGGGGTGGTCGTGGTGGACGCCGTGGATGATCCAGTGCAGGCGTGCGCCGAATCCGTCCTCGGGCTCGAAGTGGAACACGAGGCGGTGCAGCCAGTACTCGAACAGCGTCCACAGCGCGTAGCCGGCCAGGGCCAGGGCCAGCGCCACGAGCACGCTGACGCTCGACAGGGCCCAGGCCATGAGCGCCGCGATCGCCGGCAGGAAGATGATCACCGGCACCGCCGGATGCACGCGCGAGAGGGCGTCGAGCACGCGCGAATCGAACATCGGCGGCGAGGCGCGCAGCACGTCCGTCCTGCTTCCCGGTCGGTCGCTCATGTCTTCGGCCTCGGCCCAACTCATCGGAGCCGATGTTATTACGCTCGCGGCACTTGCGTAATAGCTGTTCTGCGATGGGCCGGCTGTTCTGCGATGGGCCACGCAGGCCCGTGCGGGAGCGGTCCGCCGCTAAGCGGACTCGGCGGCGACGGTCTCGACCTCGACCACTGCCTCCACCACTACCTCAGGCGCTGCCTCGGGCTGGCCAGTCTCCGCTTGCTCGCTCTCGGCATGGTGCGCCGGGGCCGCCGCGGCCGGGGCCGCGGCCGAACCCGAGCGCATGTCGGGCGCATCGGGCACGCCCGGCTTCAGCTTGATCAGGCGAAAGCGCAGCACGCCGTCGTCGATCCGCAGCGTGCGGTTGAGCCCGTCGAGCAGCTCGGTGCTGCCCGCGTGGAACTGGAACAGGTGGTACTCGGCGCTCGTGCTGTGGTCGATCGGGTAGGCGAGCGGGCGTTCCCCCCACTCGTCGTAGCGCAGCAGCTCGCCCTGGGACTCCACCGAGGCGCGCGTGTCGGCCACGATCTTGGCGCGCGCGGTCTCCTCCGCCTTCGGGTCCAGCAGCAGCACGAGATCGTATGTGGGGGCGGGCAGGGTCATCCGGCTCGGGGCAAAGCCTAGCGAGTCCGAAGCCGCCCCCGCGCTGTCAGTCCGCGCGCCCCTTGGCACGGATGTCGGCGAGCTGCTCGTCGATCCAGTCGCCGGGATCGCGCGAGGTCACGATCTGCGCTAGCCCCTCGGCCCGGCGCCGGCGCTCGCGCGGGTCCATGGTGAGGGCGGCGTAGATCGAGTTGGCGAGCTCCTGGATGTCGAACGGGTTGACCGACAGCGCGTACTCGCCGAGCTCCTCGTGGGCGCCGGTGTTCTCCGAGAGGATGGACACCCCCTCGCGCTCGTTCACGAGCGGACCCTCCTTGGCGACCAGGTTCATGCCGTCGAACATCGCGTTCACGAGCAGCACGTCGTAGTGCTTGTACGCCGCCATCGCCTCCTCGAGGTCGTCGCGCAGCTTCAACTGGATCGGCATCCAGTCGGGTGTCCCGTGGCGATGGTTGACGACCGCCACCAGCGCCTCGATCCGCTCGAGGTACTCGGCGTACTGGGGCACGTCGGTGCGCGAGGGCATGAGCTGGGCCATGAAGGTGATGCGCTCGGTGAACTCGGGGTGCTCCTCGAGGAACAGGTCGAAGGCCGAGAACCCGCGCAGCACGTTCTTGCTCAGGTCGGCGCGGTCCACCCGCAGGATCAGGTAGTCGCGGCGACGGCGCAGGAGCTGCTCCTCGAACTCGCGCACGCGATTGCCCTGCGCGATCGCGCGGGTCGCCTGGTGGTCGATCGGCAGGGGATACGCGCGCACCCACACCTCCCGCTCGCCCACACGCACGAGCCCGCGCTCGAAGTCGACCTCGAGATCCATCAGGTCGCGGCAGCACTGCAGGAAGTTGAGTCGATACGAGCGGGTGTGGAAGCCGATGATGTCGTTGGCCAACAGCCCCGTGTAGATCTCCTCGCGGATGCGGGTGGGCAGCACCCGCCAGGCGTCCGGCTGCGTCCACGGGATGTGGATGAAGTGGTGCAGGAACACGTCCGGCCGCGCCATGCGCACGAGGTACGGGAGTGTGTAGAGGTGATAGTCGTGGACCATCACCACCGGCTCCTCCGTGCCCTCGAGCTGCTCAACGACGGCGCGCGCGAGATCCTCGTTGACGACGTTGTAGCCGAACTCGAAGGCCTCGACCTCCTCGCGGCGGATGTCCGGGGCGTTCGACAGATCCCACAGGTAGTGCTGGATGAACCACAGCATCGGGTTGGCGAACACGTTGTAGAAGCGGTCGTAGGCGTCGGGGTCGCTGACCACGAGGCGCACCTGGTACTCGCCGCCGGCGGGAGAGCGCACGGGGAAGGCGCGCCCGCCGTGCTCGCGGGAGACCTCGACGTCGTACTCCGACATCGCCGAGGCGATCCAGATCGCTTCGCGGTGCGAGGCCAGTCCGGTGAGGGCCGTCACCAGCCCACCCGAGCCGCGCTGCACTTCGCCGCCGGCATGGAAGGTCACGGGGCCGCGGTTGCTCACCAGCACGAGCGGAGGCCGCTGTGCCGGTGCCGCGCTCATGACAGCGCGAGCTCGTTGAAGATCTTCAGGTAGTCGCGCAGGTAGCGCGGGGTCAGGAAGTGCTGGCGCACGTGCTCCTTGCCGCGCCGCCCGAGCGTGCGCCCCAGCTCCGGATCGCGCAGGAACTCCATCGTGCGCTGGGCGCACTGATCGACGCTCGACACCAGGTAGCCGGTCACGCCGTCCTCGATCTGCAGCGGGATGCCGCCGACGTCGCCCCCCACAAACGGCCGCGCCTTCCAGATCGCCTCCGAGACCGTCAGTCCGAAGCCCTCGCGAGTGGACTTCTGGATCAGCACGTCGGAGTGCGACTGGAAGGCGTTGACCTCGATCGCGCCGACGTTGTTGAAGTTGTTGAGGATGTGTATGTCGGGGTCGCCGTCCGCGTGGGCGATGGTCGAGTTGAAGAAGTCCCAGCCCTCGGGGTCGTCGCTGGCCATCGAGCCGACCAGGGCGAGCTGCACCTCGGGCATCGCCTCCTTGACTTGGCGGTAGGCGTCGATCACCCCCAGCGGGTCCTTCCACGGGTCGAAGCGCGAGACCTGGCAGATCAGCGGGCGGTCGACGTCGATCCCAAACTGCCCGCACACGAAGGCGCCGTCCTCGGGCGAGAGCGCCATGTTCTTCGGCGTCAAGGGATCGATCGCCGGAGGGACCACGTTGACGTGGCCGCCCATGCCCGCGGGCACGTACTCGCGCATGTGGAACAGCGATTGTGGATAGTGCTCGAGGTAGGGGAGCAGTTGCGCGATCGTGTCCGGGTTGGGGGTCGAGAGGTCGATGTGGCAGCGCCACACCCAGCCGTTGGCCTTCTCCGGCACGAGCTGGCACAGGGCGGCGGGCTGCGGGTCGTGCACGAGGCACACGTCCCAGCCGCCGGTGAGCTCGCGGGCGTTGTGCTCGTTGTATTTGAGCCACGTGGCCCACTGCTCCTCGTCGAGGTCCTGGGGAGCGCCCTGCAGGGCGTTGTGCATGAGCTTGGTCGCGTTGAAGAACTCTTCGCGCCCGTAGATCACCTGCCACTCGCAGTCGAGGCCCACATCGCGCATCAGCGGCACGAGCGTGTACAGGATCTCCGACACGCCGCCCCCGAAGGCGGTGGCCGAGATGTGCACCACGCGCTGACCCTGCAGCGGCTCGGCCAGCTCGCGGATTTCGGCGATCAGCTCCTTGCCGCAGATGTGGGTGTAGTCGGCGAGCGTCTTGTGGGCGACGGCGACTGGCTGCAGCACGCGCCGGCACGATAGCGGACGCGCTACGCGGGGAGCCGACGGGCTGACTATGGTCTAGGGGCATGCTCAGCGGGCGTTTGTACCGAGCGGCATTTGTGCCCTTCCTGTTCGCGCTCGCCATCGCAGCGTTCTCACTGGGCTCGCGCCCGCTGCCGTACACCTCGACGCTCGCGCCGGACGCCTTCGAAGGAGCCTCGGCGTTCGCGGAACTGCAGAAGCTCGCGGTCACCTACCCGCTGCGGGGTCCGGGCAGCGCCGGGGACGAGGCGCTCGCGGGTTACACGGCGCGCAAGCTCGAAGGGCTCGGCGGCACGGCCGGCGGCGGCTTCTCGGTGCACACCTACCACTTCGACGGGCAGACGGTCGCAGGCGAACGCTCGCTCAGCACGGTGGTGGCGCAGCGACCGGGCTCGACCAGTGCGGCGCCGATCCTGATTTTCGCGCACCGTGATGCGGCCGCGCGGGGCTCGACGGCGGAACTGTCGGCCACGGCGGCGCTGCTCGAGCTGGCGAGGGTGTTCTCCACGCGCGAGACCAAGCGCACGATCGTGCTGGTCTCCACGAGCGGCGGCAGCGGCGGCGATGCGGGGTCGGCGCGGCTCGCGGCGGACCCTTCGGCGTTCGGCCTGCACGGGCCGTTCGACGCGGCGATCGTGATCGGAGACATCGCCGGCGTGCACACCGCCGAGCCGATGGTCGTGCCCTTCTCCGACGGTCTCGGTTCCGCGCCACTGGAGCTCCAGCGGACGGTCAACGCGGCCATCAGCCAGCAGACGGGCGTGGAAGCCGGCGGGCCGAGCACGTTCGGGCAGCTCGCGCACCTGGCCTTCCCGCTGACCCTCGGCGAACAGGGCGTGCTGGACGCGGGCGGCATCCCGGCGGTGCTCGTGCAGGTCTCGGGCGAACGGGGTCCGCCTGCGCCCCGGGCGGGGTCTCCGGCGGGCGCCGGCGTGAGCGCGGAACGCCTCGAAATGTTCGGCCGCGCGCTGCTGAGCGCGGTTGACGCGCTGGACACGGCGCCGAACGTGAGCCAGTCGATGCAGACGGCGCTGCTCCTGCAGCGCAAGACGCTGCCCTCCTGGGCGCTGTGGCTGCTGATCGCGACGCTGCTTTTGCCGCCGCTCGTGTGCGCGCTGGACGGACTCGCCCGCGCGCGCCGCCGGCGCGCCCCGGTGGGACGGTGGACGCTGTGGACGCTGAGCTGCGCCCTGCCGTTCGTGAGCTGCGCGCTGTTCGCGTACGTGCTCGGCTGGCTCGGGGTGCTGGGCGCGGCGCCGAGCGAGCCGGCGGCGCCGAGCGCGCTGCCACTCGACGCGCGGGCGCTCACCGCCATCGTGGCCCTGGCGCTGACGTTCGCCCTGGCGTGGCTGTTGTGGGCGTCGCTGCTCAGGCGCCTCGGTTGGAGCGTGCGCCCCGACTCCGACGCCGCGGGCCTCTCCGCGGTGCTCGTGCTGCTGGTCGTGGGCGTGGTCGCTTGGCTGGTCGATCCCTTCGCCGCGCTGCTGGCGCTGCCGGCGATGCACATGTGGCTCCTGCTCGCCGAACCGGACCGCCTGGGGGTCCGGCGGCGCCCGCTCGCACTCGCGCTCGTCGCGCTCGGTGCACTGCCGCTGCTGGCGCTGGTGGGCTTCTACGCGCACCAGTTCGGCCTCGGCCTCGGCGAGACGGCGTGGATGGGCGTGGTGCTGCTGGCCGGCGGCCACGTCGGGCTCGCGGGAGCGCTGGTGTGGAGCGCCGCCTTCGGGTGCGTGGTGGCCGCCGTGCTGGTCGCCGCCAGGCCCCCGCGGGCGCCCGCCGGGGTGCAGCTCGAGGAGGGGATGGAGGTGACGATCCGCGGGCCGCTCTCCTACGCCGGACCGGGATCGCTCGGGGGCACGGAGTCCGCTCTGCGACGATAGAGGCAGTGGCAGAGCCGCTAACAGCCATGACGCCGGCCGGAGAGCTCCCCGCGGGGCTCGGACCTCGCTCGGGGGCGGAGCGGGCGCTGCGCGCCGTGGCGATCCTGCTGATCGTCGCCGGTGCACTGGCGCTGCTCGATGCGCTGGTCACGCTCGTGTGGCAGGAGCCGATCTCGGCGCTGTACGCGAGCCTCCGCCAGGACAGCCTGCGCAGCGAACTGCGCACCGTGGAACGCGCCGTGCCCACGCCGCTCGAGCGCCAGACGCTGGCGAGCCTCGCGGACGAGCGCGCACGCATCGCCTTCCTCGCCGGCGAGCTCGAACGCCACAGCGCGAATGGCGCCGCGGTGGGTCGCATCGTGATCCCCCGGGTGGACGCGAGCTACGTGGTGGTCAAGGGCACGGACACCGGCGATCTGATCAGCGGCCCGGGGATCTACTCGGAAACGCGCTTTCCGGGCGTCCCCGGCACGACGGCCATCGCCGGGCACCGGACCACCTACCTCGCGCCCTTCCGGGAAATCAACCTGCTGAAACCCGGCAACCACATTCTGCTGCAGATGCCGTATGCCCGCTTCACCTACACGGTCACCGGCCAGCGCGTGGTCTCGCCGAGCGACGTCGCGGCCGCGGTCTCACCTGTCGGCCAAAGCCGCCTTGTGCTGTCGGCGTGCACGCCGGTGTTCACCGCCGAAAAACGCCTGCTCGTGTACGCGCGGCTGACGCGCGCCGTGCCGGTGGGCGCTGCCCGCGTGCTGCCCGGCGGCGCTGTGGCGCGGCCGATCGAAACACCGCTGCGCGCGGCCGCGGCGAGACCTCGGCGCAGGGCGCTACCGCAGGTGCTCGTATCCCTCGATCCGGACCGCGTCTCCCCGCTCGTCTGAGAAGCCCGCGCCGGGTGTGCCCGCGAGCACCTCGCCGATCCAGGTGACGGGGACCGTGTCGAGCGCGCCCAGCGCCCGCTCCACGCGCTCGCGGTCCTCGGGGGCCGCGCAGAAGCACAGCTCGTAGTCTTCCCCGCCCGCCGCCGCGAGCTGCCACGGCGCCACGCCGAGCTCGGCGGCGACCTCCGCCACGCCGGCGTGCAGCGGGAGCGCGTCGAGGGCCACCTGCAGCCGCACGCCGCTGGCCCGGCCGATGTGCGCGCAGTCGCCGGCCAGACCGTCGGACAGGTCGATCATGGCGTGCACCCCGGCACCGGCCAGCGCGCGTCCCTCGGCCAGGCGGGGCATCGGAGCTCGTGCGCGCGCTAGCGCTCGCTCGCTCGCCGGGGTGCGCTTGGCTCGTCCCTCCATCACCGCCAGCGCGGCCGCGGCCGCCCCCAGGGCGCCGGTCACGCCCACGAGGTCGCCGCTGCGCGCCCCGTCGCGGCCGACGAGCTCCTCCGGGCGCTCGGCCCAGCCGACGGCGGTGACCGACACGGTGAGGACGGGCGCGTCCACGACGTCGCCGCCGGCGATCGCGGTGCCGGTGCGCACGGCCAGCGCGTCGGCGGCCCGCACCAGCTCGAGCGCGCGCTCCTCGCCGAAGTCCGCGGGCAGGCCGAGCCCGAGGTAGGCCTCGCCCGCGTCGGCGCCCATCGCGGCGAGGTCCGAGAGGGCGCCCGCGAGGGCGCGGTGTCCGACCTCGCTCGGCGTGGCCCACCCGTCCTCGAGGCGGAAGTGGACCCCCTCGATCATCGCGTCGAGCGAGGTCACGCACACCGCCCGCGCGCGCACGACCGCGGCGTCGTCGCCGATCCCCCGCACGATCCTCGTCGCCTGCCTCGGGCTCGCGAGCTCGGCGGCGATGGATGCGATCAGGGAGCGCTCAGCGATGCCGGTAGACGATCCGGGCGCGGTCGAGGTCGTAGGGCGAGAGCTCGCAGCGAACGCGATCGCCGGGGAGGATGCGAATTCGAAAGCGCCGCATCTTTCCGGCGACGTGCCCGAGGACCACGTGGTCGTTGTCGAGCTTCACGCGGAACATCGCGTTGGGCAGGGCCTCGATCACCTCGCCCTCGAATTCAACCTTGTCCTCCTTCGCCACGCCCACCAAACTACCAGTGCGCGGCGCTCACGGCGGCGCGGCGCCGCCCGTTTTGCCGGACACCGACGGTTCGCTCGGCGTCGGCGGCGTGGCGGGTTCGCGCGCCGCGGGCGGCGGGGTCTGCGGCTGCGGGGCCGCCGGCGCTTCGGCTTTCGGCGCCGGCGCTTCCTGCACTTCGATGACCGCGTGTTCGCCGTGGTGACCGGCGTGGCCGCCGTGCTTCACCCCCGTGTGGGTGGGGGTGGCGGGAGCCTCGAACTGCGGGGTCTGCTGCGTCTCGCCGGTGGTGGCGAAGTGGCCGTAGAACGGTCGGTACGAGATCGCTTCCTTGGATGTGGGGAGTTCCACGCACGGCTGATCTTCGGTGACGGCGCTCATGTACGTTTTCCAGATCACGGCCGGCAGCGCCCCGCCCTGCTGGGGTTCGCCGTGGACGTCGGTCATGGGCACGTCCCTGTTCGGATAGCCCATCCACACGACCGTGGAGTAGTCGGGCGTGTAGCCGTCGAGCCAGGCGTCCACGAGTTCGCTGGTGGTGCCCGTCTTGGCGGCGGTCGGGCAGTTGATCACCGATCTGACGGCCGTGCCCGAGAGCACGTTCTCGTGGAGGATGCTCGTCTCCTCGGCGGTGACGGCTTCGCTGAGGACTTTCACGCGGTGGGGCTGGCCCCAGTTTTCGTCGACCTGGCCGTCGGGGAACACGACCTTGGTGATGGCGATCGGCGTGTTGCGGTAGCCGCCGTCGGCGAGCGTCGCGTACACGACCGCCATTTCCAGTGGTGTGACGCCCACTTCCAGACCGCCGAGCGCCTGCGCCGGATTGCCGAGCAGGTGCTCTTTGACGCCCATCTCATACGCCGTGTGGGTGATCGTTTCCTCGCCCAGGTCGGCGGCGAGCTGCGCGAACACGGTGTTGTCGGAGGTGAGCGTCGCCTGCACGAGGTTGATCGACTTGTTCAACGACGTGCCCTCGAAGGTCCTCACTTCGTACTTCGGTTCGCTCGCCAGCCAGCCGGGCTCGAGCGTGTGCGAGAGGTAGTAGGTGGTGTTCGGGTCGATCCCCCGGGTCAGGGCGTCGGCGAGGTCGATGGCCTTGAACGTCGAACCCGGCTGGCGATGCCCGTCGGCGGCGAGGTTGTACTGCGACTGTTCATAGCTCTCGGACTCGGCCATCGCCTCGATGTCCCCGTTGTGCGGGTTCAGGGTGACGATCGCCGACGCCGGGTCGCCGGGTTCGTCGAGCACTTCGCCGATCGCTTTGCGCGCCAGCCGCTGCATGTTCAGGTCGATCGTCGTGTACACCTTCAGTCCGCCCTGTTCGACGGCCTTGGTGCCGTAGCGTTCGACGAGCTCCTGGTGGACGTATTCGAAGAAGAACCGTTCGATGCGCTGCGAGTAGAAGTCGCCCTTGTGCACCTCCAGCGGAGCCGCCTCGGTGGCGGCGGCCTCGGCTGGGCTGATGTAGTGCAGTTCGGCCATCTTCGCCAGCACCTCGTTGCGCCGTTCCCGGGCCGCCGTCGGATCCAGGAACGGGTTGTACTGCGAGGGTGCCTGGGGCAGGCCGGCGAGCAGTGCCGACTGCTCGAGATCGAGCTGCCAGACGGGCTTGTCGAAGAACATGCGAGACGCCGCCTGCACGCCCACGGCGGTCTGCCCGCCGAGGGTGCCGTAGGGGACGCTGTTGAGGTAGCTGGTGAGGATCGCGTGCTTGCTGTGGTGCTTGGTGTATTCGATCGCCATGGCGGCCTCGACGATCTTCTGTCTGAGCGTGCGCTCGTCGCCGCCGAGGTAGAGGTTGCGCATCAGCTGCATGGTGATCGTCGATGCGCCCTGCAGCGGGGCGTCGTGCAGGATGTCCTTGACGGCGGCGCGGAAGATCCCCGTCAGATCGACGCCGTCGTTCTGGTAGAAGCGCTGGTCCTCGATCGCCACGGTCGCGTCCTTCAGGTCGCCGGGGATTTCGCTCCAGCCGACCGGGGTGCGCGGTTCGTCGGACTGGATCGAGCCAAGGCGCGTGCCGTCCGCGGCGAACACCTCCGAGCTGCCGCCGCTCACGCGGGGACGAAGGTTCGTCGTCGAGGGCGCCGAATCGGCGACGTGGGCGACATATGCCACCGCCGCGAACACCCCGATCACGAGCGTGGTGGCGAGCACGCCGCCGGCGATCAGGACGAACCGCGTGCCGCCGGCGCGACCGCGGCCGCGTCGACGCTTTCTCGCTTGCACGGACATCGCAGGCCATCGAGATTACCGTGCGTGATTGTGATTTCCTGCCGCCTGCCGTCCCGGCTAGCTCTACGCTCGATGCCAGCGCCATGAACCCCGACACGCAGCTCGCACCGCGGACGACCACCCGCTGGCCGCTCACAGGCCGCTCGCCCGCGCCCGCTCCTGCGCCCGGCGGGGCGTGGCCCGTGCGCCTGCCGGCCAGGGTGCGCTCGCTCGACGCGGGCCGGATGGCGGCCGTGCGGGACAGCTGGCGCGCGCTGTGGAGCTCGCGCCTGTTCGTATGGGCGGTGGGCGTGGGGACGATCGCGGCGTTCGGCTTCGGCCCGCAGCGCAAGGCGTTCGACCCTCCCGGGCTGACGAGCGGCTTCGGCTGGCTCGGCGACGCCCTCGCGGCGCCGGCCGCGCGCTGGGACTCGGCCTGGTACCTGGAGATCGCCCGCTACGGCTACCGTCCCGATCTCGGTGCCGCCAGCGCGCCCCGCGACGCCTACTACCCGCTGTACCCGCTGGCCCTGCGGGCGGTCGCCTGGCTCGGAGCACCCGCGGTGCTCGCCGGCGTGCTGGTGTCGATCGGGGCGTTCGCGCTGGCGCTGTACGGGATCCACCGCCTGACCACGCTCGAGCTGCGGGGCGGCGCGCGGCGGGCGCTCGCCGAGGACCGCGTCGCGGACGCGGCGCGCCTGGCGGTGCTGGTGGTGGCGTTCGCCCCGATGGCGTTCTTCTTCTCGGCCGTGTACTCCGAGTCGCTGTACATGGCGCTGTCGGTGGGGGTGTTCTGGAGCGCGCGCCACGGACGCTGGGCGTGGGTGGGCGTGCTGGGGGCGCTGGCAACGGCCACGCACAACACGGGGATGGTGCTGCTACTGCCTGCGCTGCTGATCTACCTGTACGGGCCGCGCGAGGACCGCCCGGCCGAGCGTGGGAGCGCCGGCTCGGGCGAGCGTCGCCTGCGCGCTCGCCTGCGTCCGCGCTATCGCCTGCGCCGCGACGCGCTGTGGCTCGGGGTGATGCCGCTTGGCGTGCTCCTGTTCGCCGCGTACCTGGGCCTCGCGGGAGGCAGTCCGCTCGGGTCCTTCCACGCCGAGGGTGCGTGGAGCAGGCACCTGACGACCCCCTTCGTGGGCCTCTGGGAAGCGCTGCGGGCGGCATTCGACGGTGCGCGTCAGCTGCTCTCGCTGCAGGATCACCACGCGTACTTCGCGGCGGCCCAGGGCAGCCCGCTGGTGAACGCCGAGCACAACGTGCTGATGCTCGTGATCCTCGCCCTGGCCGTCCCGGCGATCGTGGGCGTGCTGCGCAGGCTGCCGCTGGCATACGGCGTGTACGTGATCGCCGCGCTGGCGCTGCCGCTGTCGGATCCGGTGCGCTCCGAACCGCTGCAGTCGCTGCCGCGCTTCATGGTGGTGCTGTTCCCGCTGGGCATCTGGCTGGGGGCGTGGCTGGCGGAGCGCCCGCGGGCGCAGCGCCCGGTGCTCGTGGGGTCGGGGCTGCTGATGGCGCTGTTCCTGGCCCAGTTCGCGACCTGGCACTGGGTGGCCTAGCGATGGACGAGCAGCTGGCGCCGGTGCTGCACATGGAGCCGTGGCCGGAGGTCGACAACAGGCGCTCCCCGGACACCGACTGGCCGCCGTGGACCGCGCTGGGGGCGCTGCTCGGCGGGCTCCTGCTGGCGGCGGTGGGCGCTCTCGTGGTCGACCTGCCCGCGGTGGCGCTGGGCGCGACGATCACCACCTCGCACACGCCGCCGGGGCTGTCGATCGCCGACACCGTCGTCCAGGATGTCGCCTTCGTGCTGGCGGCCGTGTTCTTCGCGCAGCTCGGCGGGCGCGTGGTGAGGGCGTGGCAGTTCGGCCTGCGCCGCCCGCCCGGAGGCTGGCGGGCGGCCAGCGGACTGGTGCTCGCGCTGCTGGTGGCGTTCATCGCGATCAGCGCCATCTGGTCGACGCTCACGCATCCGCCGGAAGAGGAACTGCTCAAACAGCTCGGCTCCAAAGAAGGCACGGCGCTGCTGATCCTCAGCGCCGGCCTGACGTGCGTGGTGGCGCCCATCTGCGAGGAGTTCCTGTTCCGCGGCTACATCTTCACGGCGCTGCGCAACTGGCGGGGCACGCTCCCCGCGGCGCTGATCACGGCGCTCGTGTTCGGCGGCGTGCACTACGGCTCGGCGCCGCCTCTCGACCTCGTTCCGCTCGCCGCGCTCGGCTTCGGGCTGTGTCTGCTCTACCGCTACACGGGCTCGCTGTATCCGTGCATCGCCGCGCACTCGTTGAACAACTCGCTGGCGTTCTCGAGCCTCGAGAACTGGGGCTGGCAGGCCCCCGTGCTGATCGTCGCCGCTTTGCTCGGCATCGCCGCGATCGTGCTCGCCTTCAAGCGGATCGGCGTGATCACGCCCGAGCCGACGCTGGCGCCCCCGCTCCCTACGATTGGCCCATGACCCTGCAGCGGACATGCGCGCCGGGGGGCTCGTGGCGCGCGCTGCGGGTGCGCGGAGCGGGCTGCATGTGTGCGGCGCTGCTGGCCCTGCTCGCCGCCTCCGCGCCCGCCGCCGCGGAAACGCCCGCCGCGCCGGCACCGGCATCGGCGTCCCCAGCGGCTCCCGGCTCGGGTGCGCCCGCGCCCGGTCGCATGCGACTGACTGTGGCGGGCGTCGGCGGCAGTCCCCGCTTCGCGCTGCTCGGCAGGCGGATCTCCATAGGCGGCGTGATCGCGCCGTACGTCGCCGGGCAGACCGTGACGGTGAGCTTCTACCTCGACGCCCGCAAGGTGACCATGCGCTCGGCGGCGGTGCTGCCGTCGGCCCATGGCACGGGTAGCTTCCGCGTCGAGTTCACGAGCCACGAGGGCGGCCTCTTGCAGGTCGGTGCGGCCCACGAAGCGAGCGCCGCGCAGGGCGCCTTCAGCGCACGCGCGCCCTCGCTGCGCTTCGTCAACCCGAACGTCAGCCCGGGCGCGCACGGGCAATCCGTGCGGCTCATGCAGGCGGAGCTCGACGCCCTGCACTACGCGGTCCCGCTCACGGGCGTGTTCGACGAAGGGACCGGGCGGGCGCTGATCGCCTACCGCAAGATGACGGGGCTCGAACGCGTCCCGGCGGCGGGCACGCGCGTGTTCGAGCTGCTCGCGCGCCGGGCGGGCGGCTTCCGCGTCCGCTATCGCGGCGACGGCCGTCACGTGGAGGCCGACCTGACCACGCAGGTGCTCGCCGAGATCGAAGCGGGCGGGCGCGTGCACGAGATCTACACGATCAGCTCGGGCAAGCCCTCCACGCCGACCGTCGTGGGGCGCTTCCGCGTGTACGAGAAGACGCCGGGCGAAAACAGCGAGGGCATGGTCGACTCCAACTACTTCATCCGCGGCTACGCCATCCACGGCTACGCCGAAGTCCCGACGTACGCGGCGAGCCACGGCTGCCTGCGGGTGCCGATCCCGGATGCGAGCGCGATCTACGCGTGGGTCCAGGACGGGACGCCGGTGGACGTGTACGACGCGGACGGCGCCGGCAGCACGGTGGTGCGCGCCGACGCGGGTCCTTGAACGCCTCGCGAGCCGCCCCTCGCCCGGGTTCTACACCTACACCCTGACTCGCACGACGCGCGCCAGGTAGCCGAGGCCGAAGCCGTAGATGATGAGCGCCAGCACCAGCTTGCCGCCCCGCGAGGCCCATTCGCTGTGCGTGCCGCTGACCACGCCGGCGAACGGCGAGGTGAGTTCGGTGGAGGCTTCGTCGAGCCACCGATGCACGCTGCTCGGGTGCGAGCCCGAGCTCGTGGTTTCTTCGCCGCCAACGAGCGCCTGTTGGTGGTTGGAGGCGCTGGTCGTCTTTTCGAGCACGAACGCCCCAAACGACAGGATCACGATCATGCATATGAGGAATGATGCGATCCTCATGAGTTTCACGATCGAGGAGACCACGTCGCTAGATTACGGGCGCGGGTGGACGTGATAGGCGGATATACGAATGACCTGCGGAGCGCGCGCGAGCTCTTGGTGGAGGAGCTGCGCGAGCACGCGCTGGTGATCGGGGAGGTGACGCTCACGAGCGGCGCCCGCGCCCAGTACTACGTGGACGCCAAGCGTGCGATCCTGCGCCCGGAGGGCTTCGCGGCGCTGGCGGCGCTGCTGGCGGCGCAGGTGAGCGAGTGGGGGGCGACGGCCGTCGGGGGCATGACGATGGGCGCGGACGCGGTGGCGTGCGCTGCGCTCGCGGGTGGCGCCCGTACGAAGGGGTTCTTCGTGCGCAAGGAGTCCAAGGCGCATGGTCTGCAGCGGCGGATCGAGGGCCCGTTGCTGCTGGCGGAGGACCGCTGCGCGGTGGTCGAGGACGTCGTCACCACGGGCGGCTCGACGCTGGCGGCGATCGCGGCGCTGCAGGAGGAGGGGCACACGATCTGCGGCGTGATCAGCGTGCTCGACCGGCTCGCCGGCGGGGGCGAGGCGATCGAACGGGCGGCGGGCGCGCCGTACCTGGCGCTGAGCACGATCGACGACGTGTACCCCGAGCGCCCGGACCGGACCGGCGGCTGATGGCCGGCGGGGGCGAGGATCACGCCGCGCGCCCGGTGGTGCGCGCGGCGCTCCCGCAGGACGTGCCGCTGCTGCTCGCCCTCTTCTGGGAGCTGGCCGAGTACGAGCGCCTCACGGACGAGATGCACGCGACCGAGGAGCTGATCGCCGAGGCGCTGTTCGGCGAGCGCCCCGCGGCCGAGGCGCTGATCGCCGAGCACGGCTCCGAGACCGCCGGCTACGCGCTGTACTTCCCCACGTTCTCGAGCTTCCTGGCGATGCCCGGGATCTGGCTGGAGGACCTGTTCGTGCGCCCCGCGCACCGGCGGGCGGGCGTCGGCAGGGCGCTGCTGGCGGCCGTGGCCGCCCGTGTGCGTGAGCGCGGCGGCGAGCGCCTGGAATGGGCGGCGCTCGACTGGAACGAGCTCGCGCTCGGGTTCTACCGCGGCCTCGGCGCGCGGACGATGGATCAGTGGATCACGCACCGGCTGCTCGGACAGCCGCTGTCACGGCTGGCGGGGGAGGCGGGCGAGAAACCGGATGTTTAGCGGCGGTAGCCTTCTGGACCGAGCTCGCGCATGGAGCGATCAGCACGCCCTCGTAGTCCAATGGATAAGACGACCGCCTCCTAAGCGGTAAATCCAGGTTCGACTCCTGGCGGGGGCATGGGGGCGAAAGCTTTGTTCAAGCTACCTCTAGGCCCCGCCCGTTATCCGTAGCAAGGCTCTGTCCAAGGCGCCTGAGCCTCGCTGCTGCCCATTCAGGCCCCCAACGAGCGGTCCTTGGCGGCACCCCACGCGACCATCCCGGGCGGAGTGGAGGCCAGTAAGGAAAGGATCGACTCTGAGCCAGCCATGCCCCGCTGTAGCCTCTACGCGTGCGAGCGACCCACGAGCCGATCCCCGATGTTGACGCCCCGGCCAAAGAGGCGGAGAGTCCCTGAGCGTCCTTGCCGAAACAATCGACCCTGACGGACGCGCTGTGGTCCTCGATCACGAAGGCTGGGAGCACATCCTCCACGAGCATCGAGAGCTGGCTCCCTACCGGGACGAGATCATGGTGACAGTCAGCTCCGCAGATCATCGCCGTCCCGATCCACGCCCTGGACGCGAGCGCTACTACAGCCGAGACGTCGGTCCCAGTCGCTGGCTATTCGTGGTCGTACACTTCAGCGAGGCACCGGCGCGAATCGTGACCGCCTACGCCAACCGCAAAGACCCACCGGGATTGACGACGCAATGACCGTGACCATCGGCAGCCTGACGTTCGACCACGCCTCCTATGACAGCCGAGGGGATGTTCTCTACCTGCACGTCGGGGATCGCCAGCCCGCGGCCACGAGCGATGAGACGCCCGAGGGGCATGTACTCCGCTACAACACCCAAGGCGAGGTCATCGGACTCACGATCATCAACGCCAAGTGGCTGCTCGAACGCGACCACGTCATCAACGTCACGGTCCCCGAGCACGTCGCCGTCAGCCCAGATACGCTCGCGGAGGCGCTGGCCGCCGCGTGATCGCCAAGCCCAGCACCTGACCGGCGTGGCGGTGCTCAAGCTCTCAGGATGAGACTGGGGAGCATCGCTATCCATCGCGCTCATTCGGCGCCTCACTTATCGGGTAGCGCGGCACGTCGGCCTGGCTGACATAGGACTTGCGTCCCTGCGTCGCGGGATCGGACTTCGCGGCCTTAGCCTTGGCTGGCGCGGCCTTCGCTTTGGCGGTCTTGGGGATGGAGCGGTTCGTCGCCACGGGACCGCGAGTTGCATCAACCAGCACAGATGTTCCGGGATGCAGACCCGGCGACACTCACGCAGACCCGTCAACGCCCATTTAGGCGACACCTGCTGCCGGCGCTGCCATCAGCGCCTGGTTTGCGCGCCGAGAAGTTTCGCCCATCCTCGAAAAGCAGGTTGATGCCGTAACGACCGCACTTGCCGTGATCGCACCAGGCATAGCCATCTTCGGATGCCTCTGCTTTGTCGCACCAGAGGGGTTCCTCGCCGACGTAGGACTCCCGACGATACGAACCTTGAAGATCAACGGCTTCCCGCTGTACTACCCGCGTCGGCTCGCAAAGAAGCTCAACCGACCTGGTGCCGTGTCGCGCGAGCAGGCCGAGCGAATCTGCCAAGAGCTGGGCCAGCGGTTTCCTTCCGCCTGATGGCGGGACGACGGCGTCTCGCCGTGGCGGCCCGTCGCCTCCCGCAGGATTCCGGCCTGCTCGAGCCTGTTGATCGCGGCGTACACGAGGGCACCCGTGAGACCCAGTTCACGGACGGCGAAGCCCGCGCCGACCACTATTAAGCGATCAGGCCATAGCGCTTATTAAGCCGTTCGGAACACAGCGATCGCAAACTAGTGGGATCGTGCTGCTCTCCCCGCAGTAGCTCCCGTGCTCCTGGCCCTCACCCCCCGCCGCCCGAGTAAACCCCCACCCAAGCAAACAGCCTGGTGGTGGCAGCCATAGTCCGGAACATCCCCGGGTGCGTTTCCGGGTCCGGTATAGCCCCACCCCACCACCCCGAAAGCCAAAGCCCGCGGCCCGCCACATTCGTAGCAGCAGCCCCCGCATTCACCTCGGCCAACCTCAACCAATACCCCTCCCCGGTCGCCCGACCGTAGGCCATCATCCACTGCATGAACACCGCGTCGTACTCCGGCCCGTACTGGTATTCGTATCCAAACCCGTTGGCGTCCTGCTCGGCCATCGTGGAAGCCACCCGCCCAGCCCGCACGCAATAGCTTTCCCCCTCCCCGTCCTGACAAAGCAGGTACTGCGCGTAGATGAGGGGCGCCTGGACGTAGTCGTTGACCGATTCCGGCCGGTTCGGCTGCTCGAGGTAGAGCTGGCGTTCGTCGTTGTCGTCGTTGGCGTTGCCCCAGTTGACGTACATCTTCACGTCTTCGAGCTGCCAGCGTTCGTGGTCTTCGCCGTAGAGCAGGATGCCGAGCAGGCTGTCGGCCGCGAGCGCGGGCCCGGAGTGGTAGGGATGGCTCGTGTTCCACCACATGCCCCCGCCGTTGCTGTCCCAGCCCCGGGCGGCGATGAAGCGGAACGCCCGTTGGGCGTCGCGGAGCCAGCGGGGCTCGTGGGTGGCCTTGTAGGCGTCGAGGAAGGCCAGTCCCTCCCAGCCGTTGTCGTCGAAGAACGCCTGGACGTTGCCCGCGCGATCGCCCGGGTAGGGGGCGTAGCCGCCGAGCGCGCGATCCCAGTAGCGCTCGTTGGCCCTCCCGAAGCGTTCCACGAGCGCGCGGTGCGCGGGGGAGGGCGAGGCCGTCTCGAGCGCGTCCACGCTCTCGAACATCGGCACCTCTCCCCAGATGGTGATCAGCGGATAGGGGCCGTGCGTGCAGCCGAGGTATTCGCAGTACCACCCGCCGTGGCGCCAGTGGGCGGCCTGCTTGACCCCGGCTTCTGCTAGCTCTTGATAATTGAGGGGCTGGGCAGGCGGGAGTTCCACGGGCGGTTTGAGCCACGGCGTCAGCGGCTGGAAGCCTCCCAGTTCGGCGTCGTAGGCCGACGTCGAGGGGTTCGTGTGCCCGCCCGCCGAGGCCGTCCGTGCCGCGTGCTCGGGTGCGGCGGCGCCCGGCGCGGCGCAGGCGAGCGCGAGCGCCGTGAGCGCGCAGACCGCCGCGGACGCCGTGCCGGCCCCGACCCTCCGCGCCCAATCTGCCTGTCTGCGCATCATCGCACCCCCGCTCGTTGCCCCGCTCGCCCCACCCTACCGGGAGGTCTGCGCCGGGGCGCCAGGTCTGCGCCCGGGCGCCGGGCATGGCGATACCCTTCGCCGTCCTGCGCTCGCCGGCGGCTCCACCGCATCGGCGGGTGCGTGTTCGATCGAAGGGGTCCGAATGCCTGGGATGCGATCGTCGTTGCCTGCCGTGGCGCTCGCGTGTGGCGCGCTCCTCGCCGGATGCGGCAGCAGCGGCTCGAACACGAGCACCTCGAGCAGCGCCCCCAAGCCCACCCCCACGGTGACGGTGCCGAGCACGGCGGCGTCCGTGCCGAGCAAACCCACGCCGACGACCTCCACCTCCACCGCCGCAGGCGTCCCGGGCGGGGCGGCCGCGGTGGCGGAGTATGCGGCGATCTGCAACAGGATCGTGCACAGCGCCCCGGGGCTCTCCTCGAGCGTGAAGGCGAAGGTCGAAGGCATCTGCGCGAAAGCCGCCGATGGTGACGCCGCGGGCGCGAAGACAGCGGCCAAGGAAGTTTGCACCGAGATCGTCGAGGCGACGCCGGTGGCCGCCGCGATCAAGGAAAAAGCGCTCGCGAGCTGCCAGGGGACCTAGCCAGTCCCCTCCTCCTCTTCACCCTCGTCGAGCTCCTCGTCCTCCTCGCCCGCGTACAGCGACTCGCGCGCCAGCTCGCGGGCCTTGCCGTCGAACAGCCTGATCTCCAGGAGATCGTGGCGGTAGTCATCCGGGGCGATGAGCGTGAAGCGCTCCTCGACGAGCAGGCACTGGTCGACGGCGAGCTCGGCCAGCTCGGCGGTGACGATCTCGCCTCCCGGGAGCAGCGGGCGTCCCCACACGAGCGTCATCGCCGCCGCCGCCCCTGCCTCCCCGCGCCACGTGCCGATGATCTCGTCGCACAGGTCGAGCTTCCAGTCGGGGTTTCGCTCGGCGGTCTCATCGGTGAAGTCCACGTACGCGGTGAACTCGCTCGGCTCGCCGTCCTCCCCCGCGGGCAGGAAGCGCAGGTACCCGAACAGCTCGTACCCGGCGGAGGTGAGCGCGGTGGCGGGTACATACGTGTGCCCGTGCCAGGTGCGATCGGGGTACCACGTGATCGGGCCGGGCTCGCCCAGGTCCTCGTCGCTCTCGAGTCGCAGCACCGCGCTCAGGAACTCCTGTTCCAGGCGCTCGGCCCAGCGGCCGTACGGAAGCTCCTCCTGGGGCGGCTCGGCGGCGAAGCGGGGTACGAGACGTTCCTCAGGGGCCATAGCTGCCGGCCAGCCTAGCCGTCCGCCCCCGCGACGGCTCCCGCCGCGCGCTCCTGCCCCCGCCCCGGCCGCCTGCTCACCGCCGCCCTCACGCCTCTCGCAGCACCGCCGCCGCCCGCTCGGGCTCGACGATGTTGAGGTTCACGTCGGTGGAGAGCTCGAGCCCGGCCAGATGGGTGAGGCGGGGCATGATGTCGATGCGCCAGCAGAAGTCCTCGGCCCCGCGCGGCGCGGTGCGCACCCACAGGTTCAGCGGCGGGCTCGATCCGAGGTAGCGGGCCAGCCGGCACAGACCGTCGTGGAGGAGCGCCGCGCCCGACGGCCCGTCGAGCTCGAAGCGCGGGCGCGGCGTGCGCGGAGCGAGCATCATCTGGAACGGCAGGCGGGAGGCGTACGGGGCCATCAGCACGGCCTCCTCGTCGATGGCCACGATGCGATCGCGCCGGCGCACCTCCTCGGCCACCAGGTCCCCGAGCAGGCTCTGGCCCATCGTGCGGGTGGTGTAGGCGCTCGCCCGCTCGCGCTCGCGGGCGACGGTCGCGGGCACGAAGTCCAGGGCGTAGAGCTGGGCGTGGGTGTGCGGCAGCGACGCTCCCGCCTCGCGGCGCTCGTTGACGATCAACTGCAGGCAGGCGCTGCCGGCGTGGGCACGCATGCGCTCGCGCCACGTGTCCACCGCGGCCACCACCTGCTCGGTGGGGAGCTCGGCGAGCGACAGCACCGACTGGGGACCGTTGATGATCACCTCGTGGGCGCCGCTCGCCGGCAGCGACTCGAACAGCTCGGGCTGGCCGCGCCCGGATTTCCCTTCCCAGCTGGGCTCGGCGGCGTCGGCCCCGCCCGCCTCGCCGGCTCCTATCAGCGCCGGGTACAGGTTGGGCACGACCCGCACCGTCCAGCCCGCGGAGTTGGCAGGGCCGCCGCCGGGGCGCACGGCGTATAGCTCGGGCGGGGTGCGCTCCTCGTGTCCCTCCGCGAACGGATCGCCCTGCGGGTCGATCGGCTCGGGCGGCTCGCAGCGCGGCTCTCCCCCCGGGCGCACGGAGCGCTCGCCGGCCACGATCGTGCGGTGGCCGCTCAGCGGGTCGATGCGCAGCTCCTGCATCCTCAGGCGTCCAGCGCGTAGCGCCTGACGGCCTGTTCGAGCTTGGCGACGCTCGCGAACGGGCCCTGGTGGATGAACTCCCTACCGGTGCGGTCGAAGAACACGGTCACCGGCGTGAACGCCGAGTCTGTGATCGCCAGGCCGGCCTGGCCGCTGTGGTCGTAGTAGCTGGGGTAGCTGACCGGGAACGAGCGCAGGAACGAGAGCGCTTCCGCGCGGCTGCTCTCGTTGGAGTCGATCCCCAGGAACGCCACTTCCCGCCCGTCAGAGACGGAGACGCGCTGGAAGATCGGCGCCTCCCCGCGGCACGGTTCGCAGTCGGAGGTCCACTTGTCGATCACCACCGGCGTCCCCCGCAACGCGGACAGCCGCGCCCGCAGCGCGGACAGCCCGCCGGGCAGGATCTCGTCGGCCTGCGCGTGCAGCTGCGCGAGCAGCGCTGGCGCGCCCGCCAGGCGTTCGCGCACCTGCGCGGGCGTGAGGCTCGACGGCGGGACGGTCGTGGACGTACTGCTCAACTGGAAAAGGCCGACCACCAGCAGCACGAGCACGGCCGCTGCCACGGCCGCGATCGACAGGCGCTTGACGCTCATCGCCGTAAGGGTGCCAGATGGCGCTCACTTCAATCGCGCCTGCGCGTGCTATATCCTGAGATGTACGTCGAAGTCGGGTCGCCTCGGGCGCCCGGCGGAGGGTCCCCCCGGGGCGCCGCATCCGCGCCGCGTCGAAGAAAGAGCTTCGACGGCGGCTCTGTCTCGAAGTCCACAGCCTGCAATGGCCGAGTCCACCTCAGTGGCCCTCGCGGCCGCGACCATTCCCAGTTCCGCCGACATCGCTCGCGCGGAGAAGTTCGTGCGCGAGCGCTTCCTGCACGAGGGCGAGGATCCGGCGGTGGCGCTCGCGCCGGGCACGCCGCGCCGGCGGGCGCTCGACCAGGCGCTCGCGGAGCTCGCGCGGGACCCCAAGGCCAAGAGCCCCTCGACCGCGTGGCGGCGCGAGTTCTCGCTGCTGCTCGGGCTCGAGCGCCTCCTGTCGGAGGAGGAGCCGAAGCTGGCCGACGGCACCGTCCTCTCCGCCCACCAGGTGGACGCCCTGTCGGGGACGCTCACGGCGCTGCTGGCCGAGGATCAGCGGACGGCCAACGGGAGCAACGGCCGCGCCGCCGCGTCGGCCTCTCCAGAGCTGCTCGCCTCGGCGGACATCCTCGGCCCGGATGAGGTGGCCGGCGCCAACGGCGCCGCATCGTCCGCGAAGGGGGAGCCGGATGGTGCGTCGTCGCTGGCATCGTCTCCGGAGGGGGAGACGGACGCCGGCGACGAGGACGACGATGAGGACGAGGACGACGACGAGGAGGACGAGGACGACGACGAGCTCGGGCCGGTACAGCGGGCGGCGCCGGACGAGGACGACGACGAGGATGAGGACGAGCTCGAGGAGGACGACGACGAGGACGACGACGACGAGGACGACGACGAGGACGAGGAGGAGCTCCAGGGCGACGCCGACGAGGAGCCCCGCGACTGGGTGGACGAGGACGACGAGGAGGAGTCGCTGGGCGAGCAGCCGGAGGACCCCAACGCCGCCAAGCGCTTCTGGTTCGAGCACGCCACGGGGGCGGGCAAGACGGTGGCGGCGCTCGGTTTCGTGGAGGCCTCGCACACCGGCGGCGTGCTGATCCTCACCCACCGGCGCAACCTCGTGGACCAGTTCCTCGGCGAGCTGCGCGATCGCGGCTACTCCACCCGCATCAGCCGCCCGCTGCTCAAAGGCGAGGACTCGGTGAAGGGCCCGGTGACGGTGGAGACCTACCAGTGGTTCGTGCGCAACGCGGGGAAGATCTCGAGCGCGTACACGATCGTGATCTGCGACGAGGCGCACACGGCGCTGGGTGAGAAGACGAGCGGGGCGATCCGCGAATGGACGGGGCCGATCTTCATCGGCATGACGGCCACGGGCGCGCTGATCGCCCGTCACGTGACCGACCTGTTCCCCACGCAGACCTCGCGCTTCGACCTCGCCCAGGCGGCCCGCAGGGGGGTGATCTCGCCGCTTCGCTGCGTGCGCATCTCCCCGGGGGTGGGCGTGCGGACGATCGCCAAGGTGCCGTTGCGCCGGGGCGAGGTGGACACCGAGTTCGACCAGGACGAGCTGGCCAAACTGCTCGACCAGCAGCCCTTCAACCTGGCGGTGGCCAACCTCTACAAAACGCGCTTCAACGGCGTGCCGGGGGTGGTGTACGCGGCGGGTGTGCGCCACGCGTACAACCTCGCGGAAGCGTTCCGGGCGGAGGGGATCAAGGCGCAGGCGGTGTCCGGCGAGACGCCCAAGCGCGAGCTCGTGGGCATCCTCGCCCGCTACGAGCGCGGGGACATCGACGTGCTGATCAACGCCCAGCTCCTGGCGGAGGGCTGGAACAGCCCGCGGGCGACCGTGTGCGTGCACCTCGCGCCGACGGCCTCCAAGCGCATCTACCAGCAGCGGGTCGGCCGTGTGACGCGCCGGCACCCGGGCAAGGAGGCCGGCCTGGTGGTCAACTTCGTGCACCCCGCCACCAAGCACGACGACCCGGTGGTGACGCTCCACTCGCTGCTGGACAGAGATGTTTATAGAGGGGGAGCGATCGTGGTGGGACCCGTGCGGCGTGGGCGCGGGCGCAGAATGCGTGTGGAGCGCCGGGTTCTGCCGGTGTGCGCCGAGGAGGAGCGGCGCTTTCAGGTGTTCGAGCGGGAGCTGTGGCGGATCGCCGTGGAGCACCTCGACTACGGCGAGCAGCACCTGTGGGCGGCGCTCGCCGGCGCCCGGGTGGCGCCCAACGGCTGGCGCAGGGCGCGGGCGATGCTCCACTTCGACCGCACGGGCGAGCTCAAGGGCCGTTTCCTGATCACGGCGGTCCAGCGCAACAAGAACCCGCAGCTGCGGCTGCGCGCGCTCACCGACATCGCCGCGCTGCGTGACCCCGACGCCTTCGACGAGGCGATCGACATCATCGGCGGCTGGCCGCGCGAGGAGCGTAAGGAGGCCACGAAGATCATGCTGCGCGCGCTCGTCGAGCGGCGGATCGGCCGCCGCGACCAGGCCAACGCGTGGATCTGGCGCCTGGCGGAGTACACCCGGGACGTGCACGAGGAGTATGCCGTGCAGCGCTGGCCGGAGACCAAGCGCCTGCTCGGGCTGCTGGTGAACTCCGCCGGCGGCGCCCACGCGCGCAACGCCCGCCGCCTGATCCACGCGGCGCGCAAGCAGGACCGCCGCCTGGCCGCCGCCCTGCTCGCCGCCGCGCTCGCGCACACGCCGGAGGCCGAGGAGGCGCTGCGGGGGGCGCGCACGCGCATGGCCCGCAAGCCCCCGGCGCTCGCCCGCGAGCTGCTGCGCAACTTCCCCAAACGCCGTGCCCGCAGCGCGCGGCGCAGGCGCAAGGGGAGCAGGGATGCCGGCAACGGTGCGGAGGGCAAGGCGCAGGCCCCGGGCGTGAAGGTGACGGCCGAGCGGCGCGACGGCGCGGCAGACGAGGCGGCGTCGGGGAGCCAGGTGGCGTCGGGGAATGGCGACGCGGCGCAGACGCTCGCCTAGCGCGGCCCTCCGACCTCGAGCAGGTGCACCTCGCCCGCGCCCAGCGTGGTGCGGCCACCGCCCGCCAGCGCCACCACCAGCCGCCCCGTTCCGTCGATGCCCTCGGCGCGCCCGCGTCCGTCCAGCCACGCGATCTCGCGTCCGTGCAGGGCGTCGCGTGCCCGCCACGCCGCGAGCGTCGTCTCCGGCGTCTCCACCAGGCGTCGCGATAGCGCCTGCGTCAGGACCGCCAGCGTCGGCTCGACATCCGCCGTGGAGAGCCCGAGCGTGGCGGCCGGCAGCCGTCCCTCCGAGCCGGCGTGCAACTCCGCGGGCAGCTCGTCGAGGCTGACCGCCACGTTGAGGCCGATCCCGAGCACCGCCCAACCGTCCTGGGGGCGGCCCTCGACGAGGATGCCCGCGAGCTTCGCCAGGCGCGTGCCCGGGTCCCCGGCGGCGGCGACCCCGGCGGCGGCCTCCCCGATGGCGGCCTTCCCGGCGGCGGCCTCCCCAGCGGCGGCCTCCCCAGCGGCGGTGTCCTTGTCGGCCGCCGTGCCGCCTGCGGTGCCTCCGACCCCGACCTGCACGACGACGTCGTTGGGCCACTTGATGTGGGCCTGCTCCCCCACGACGTCGCACACGGCCACCGCGGCGAGCAGCGGCAGCAGGGGCGGCGGGTCACGCACGAGCACGGACATCAGCACGGCGCTGCCCGCGGGCGCCGACCAGCGCCGGCCCTGGCGTCCGCGGCCAGCGGTCTGCTCGCCGGCGCTCACGAGCGTCCCGTGGGGCCCCCCCGCCATCGCCAGCTCGCGCGCGCGGCTGTTGGTCGAGTCGGTGCGGCGCAGGTGCACCCGCGGGGTGCCCACGGATGCGTGGGGAGTGCTCGTGGCGGCTGGGATGCCCGGCGCCGAGCGGCCGCTCACTCCGGACGCACGACCAGCTCGTCGTCGGCGCCGGCGCCGAGCATCTCGGCGGCGGAGCCGCGGTTGACGGCCAGCGCCACCATGCGGGTGGCGTCCTCGTAGATCAACAGCTCGCCCGGGGTGACCTCGGCGAACGTGGCCGCGTAGCGGGCCGTGCGCGAGGCGCCGTCGTGGCTGACGGTGAGGGTGTCGCCGAGCCGGGCCCCGAGCGCCGTGAGCTGCTCGTGGGCCGCGTCCAGGATCAGGTTGCCGAACGTGTCGCTGCGCAGCACGTGCACGGTGAGACCGTCGTCGCTGACGTGCGCGGTGGGCAGCCCGAAGCGCCGCAGCTGTTCGACCGCCAGCGGCTCGCCGACGGATTCCAGCGGCTCCCCGGCCGCCAGCGCGGCCGCCACGGGGGCGAAGATGTCGCGCCCGTGGAACGTGCGGGAGACCGGCTCCAGGCGCTCGGGCGACTCGCCGATGTCGACCGCCTCGATCACACCCCCGAGACGCTCCGCGGCGGGCATCAGCAGGCCGTTGTCCGGCCCCACGAACAGGCGGTCCTGTTCGAACGTGCGCAGCGCCACCGAACGGCGGGCGTGCCTGCCGACGGCGCTCACCCCCGGGTCCACGATCGCGAGGTGGACGCCGGCGGGCAGGAAGGGGACGGCCGAGCGCAGCACGATGGCGCCGGCGCGGACGTCGTGGCGGGGGATCGCGTGGGTGAGGTCGATCACGCGCGCGCTCGGGCAGCGGCGGACGATCACTCCGTGGCAGACACCGACGAACTCGTCGATCAGGCCGTAGTCGGACAGGAAGGTGACTACGGGTGTGGTCTCTCTATCGTGGGGCATCGGTTGCTTGACTTGCGGCATCGGCGAGCAGGGCGTCGATCATGCCATCGACATCATGGCGCTCGGCCTGGACGTGAGGTTGCAAGCCGTGCTCGCGCAGCGCCTCGCTCGTGACTGGACCTATTGAAACGATACGCGTGGTTGCGGACAGCGCCGGGTCGGGGCCGGCCGCCTGCGCGAAGAAGCGCACGGTCGAGGCCGAGGTGAAGGTCACGTAGTCGGCTGCGCGCACCGCGCGCACCTGCTCCGGCGCGAGCGGTTCGGCGACCGTCTCGTACAGCGCCAGCACGTCCACCTGCGCGCCGCGCGCCCGCAGCGCGTCGGGGAGCACGTCGCGCGCCTCGCGCGCCCGAGCGATCAGCGCGCGCTTCACCGGGAGCTCCGACAGCGCCTGGACGAGCGACTCGGCGACGGAGCGCTCCGGGAGCACGTCGGCGATCACGCCGCGTTCGGCCAGCGCCCGCGCGGTGCCGGGGCCGATCGCCGCCACCCGTGCGCCGGCGAGCGCCCGCGCATCGCCGCGCGGATGGACGCCGTCGTCGAGACGCTCGAACAGTCCCGCGACGGCGTTCACGGAGGTGACGCACACGAGGTCATACGGCGAGGGATCGAACGTCGGGTGCGCGGGATCGGATAGCGGCTCGGTGCGGATGACCGGCGCCTCCAGCACGCTCGCGCCGAGCGCTTCCAGGCGGCGCGCGAGGCCGCTGGCCTGCGCGCGCGCGCGGGTGACCGCCACGGTGAGGCCGCGCAGGGGGCGCTCCGGAAGCCACGCGAGCTGTTCCGCGAGCGCGGCGACGGGACCGACGACGGTGATCGCCGGGGCTCGGATGCCGGCGTCGCGCGCGATCTGCGCGATCGTCGCGAGCGTTCCCGTCACGGTCCGCTGACGGGGGAGCGTCCCGGCTTCGACGACCGCCGCCGGCTGCGAGCCCGGACGGCCGGCGTCGATCAGCGCGGCCGCGATCTCCTCCAGGCGGCGAACGCCCATGTACAGCACCAGGGTTCCCGGGAACTGCGCCAGTGCCCGCCAATCGATCTCCTCATAATCGTCTTCTTCGTTCGCCACGGCGTCCCCGCGGGTCTGGCCCGTGACGAGCGCCACCGCGCGCGCCAGCCCCCGATGGGTCACCGGGATGCCCGCGTACGCGCTCGCCGCCACGCCCGCGGTCACCCCGGGGACGACCTCGAAGGGGATGCCGGCCGCGAGCAGCGCGAGCGCCTCCTCGCCGCCGCGACCGAACACGAACGGGTCGCCGCCCTTCAGCCGCACGACCGTCCGCCCGCCGCGCGCCCGCTCGATCATCAGCTCCTGGGTCTGCTCCTGGGGCACCGACGGCCCGCCCCCCTCCTTGCCCACGAACACCAGCTCCGCGTCCGCGCGCGCGCCGTCGAGCGCCGCGGTCGGGATCAGCCGGTCGTAGAGGACCACGTCCGCCGCCGCGATCAGCTCCACCGCGCGCACCGTCAAGAGGCCCGGGTCGCCGGGCCCGGCGCCCACGAGGTACACGCGCCCGCTCATGCCCCGACCGGCCAGTGTTCGACCTCGGGCTTGGGCAGGCAGCTGGTGCGGCGGCTAACCAACACGAGCTGGGTCGCTGCGACGCTGCGCCGTCACCCAGCCTGCGGGGTCGTCGTCCCAGTCGTGGCCGCCATCGGAGACTGCCCCTAGACCAGCCTCGATGTCTTCCCATCGTCGCTCGTCGTCGAGCGCCCGGCGCAGCTGCTCGACGAGGTCGTCATCGAGGCTGATGTGCTGTCGCATGGCCACAAGCTAAGCACACAGATTTCTCATGCTCTGTCACAGCCCGCTCAGCCGCTCTGCTCGGCCATCTCCTGTGCCCGGCGGAGCATCTCGCCGGCGCCGACAGCCTGCAGGCGCTCCGCCACGCGACGCCCGAGCGCCTCGGGGTCGTAGAAGCCGCCCAACAGCTCGTCGCTCACCCACTGCGAGCCGTCGGGCAGGCCCACCCACGCGCGCAGGTGCAGGCAGCCGCAGCCGGCGGGCACGGCGTACGCCGCGAGCGGTGTGTGGCAGCTGCCACCGAGCTCTCGCGCGAGCGCGCGCTCCGCGAGCAGGCACGCGAAGGCGTCTTTGTCGGTGATCGCCTGCACCGCCTCACGCGTGGCGTCGTCGTCGGCGCGACCCTCGAGCGCGAGGATGCCCTGTCCGGGCGCCGGGACGAAGCGCTCCGCATCGAGCACGCCGCCGACCTCGGCGTCTCGCCCCAATCGCTGCAGCCCGGCGCGCGCGAGCACCACCGCGTCGAGCTGTTCCTCGGGGTCCGCCAGCTTGCGCAGGCGCGTGTTGACGTTGCCGCGGATGCCCACCACGTCCAGATCCTCGCGCGCGGCCCGCAGCTGGGCGAGGCGGCGGATGCTGCTGGTGCCCACGCGCGCGCCCGAGCGCAGCTCCTCGAGGGCCGACGCCCCGCAGAGGACGTCCTCGCCGGCCGCCCGCGGGGGGGCGCCGTGCAGCGCCAAGCCGCCGGCGAGCTCGCCGGGGACGTCCTTGGCCGAGTGCACCGCCAGGTCGATCTCCCTCGCCAGCAGGGCGCGCTCGAGCTCACCCACCCAGCGGGACTTGTCGCTCGCGTCGGCGTCGGCGCGATCCCCACTGGCCTGCATGGGCACGATCTCAGTGTCCCCGAGCAGGCCTGAGACGACTCCTGCCTGCGCCAGCGCGAGCGCGCTGGCCCGCGTTCCCAGACGCAGCGGGCCCCCCCCTGGCGGCACACCCCCCTTCGGGGTGAGCGCGGGCGGAGGCTGAGCGCTCAATCCGTGGACGGAGGCCCGCCCGCCCGCCCGCCCGCCGCCCCGCCCGCCGAGCGGCGCTGGTGCAGGTCGTGGACCTCCGCCAGGTCCTCGGCTGCTCGCTCCCGCACGGGCGCGTCCTCGTGCAGCGCGAACAGCTCGCGCACGAGCTCGAGGCTTGCGTGGCCGCGGTCTTCGCCGAGGCTGCGCAGGCGGATGGTGGGCTCGTGCAGGAGGCGGCTCATGACCGCCCGCGCGATCGCCTCGACGCGTGCGAGGTCGCGGGCGGAGGCCGACTCCCAGCGTCCGGCGTTCTCGGCGAGCACCTGCTCGACGAGGTCATCGCCGTGGGCGCGCAGGGCCGCGATCGTGGGCAGCGAGTCGAGCTGCCCGAGCCAGCGGGCGAAGCGATGGATCTCCTCTTCGACGATCTGAAGCGCCCGGGGGACCTCCTCGGCGCGCATCGAGAGGTTGCGGGCAACGACGGCCTGCAGGTCGTCGATGTCGTACAGGCTGACCCCCGCGAGCTCGCCGCACGCCGGGTCGATGTCGCGGGGCACGGCGATGTCGATCAGCAGCAGCGCGCGGTGGTCGCGCTCGGCCATCACCAGCTCGAGCTCCTCGCGTTCCACGATCGGGTGCGGGGAGGCGGTGGAAGACACGACGATGTCGGCCTGGACGAGCTGATCGGGCAGTTTGTCGAGGCCCACGACCGAGCCGCCGAAGCGCTGGGCGAGGCTGAGCGCGCGATCGGCGTGGCGGTTGGCCACGAAGATCGTCCCCGCCCCCTGCTCGGCCAGGGCACGGGCGGTCAGCTCGCTGGTCTCGCCTGCGCCGAGGATCACCACGTGACGGTCCTGCAGCCCGCCGAGCAGGCTGAGCGCGAGGTCGACGGCCACTGAGGGGACGCTCACGCGGCTGGAGCCGATCCCGGTCTCTGAGCGCACGCGCTTGCCGGTGGTGAGCGCCGCGGCGAACAGGCGGTTGGACAGCGGCCCGGTGGCGCCGGCGCGCATGGCCGCCTCGTGCGCCCGCCTGACCTGACCCTGGATCTCGGCCTCGCCGAGGATCATCGAATCGAGGCCGGCGGTCACGCGGTAGAGCTGGCGGGCGGCGTCGCAGTTGCGCGGCGAGTAGATCGACTCGGCGAGCTCGGTGGGGCGGATCGCAGCGCGCCGCGCGAGCAGCCCGAGGACGTCGGACTCCGCGCGCACGGGATCGCCGACCACGAGATACACCTCCGTGCGGTTGCACGTGGAGATCACCACCGCCTCGCGCACCTCCGGGGTGTCGGTGGCCTGGTGGACGAACTGGGTGGCCCCGGGCTCGCTGAACGCCAACCGCTCGCGCAGCGCCACGGGCGCCGTCTTGTGAGAGATGCCCAGCGCGAGCAACTCGCTCATGCGGGCGCCGACTCTCGCCGCTCGTCGAGCTCGCCCGCGAGCTGGGGTGCGCCGGGATCGCGCGCGCCGGCGTGTTCGCGGCCCGCGCCGGGGGTGTGATCTGCCTCCCCGTCGGAGTGCTCGGTCATGCTCAGCAGATCGCCGAGCTCGGCCTCGATGTGGCTGAGGCGCACCGCCATGATGGCCACGTACACGAGCACCAGCACGAACAGCACGATGTAGGCGCCGGCCACGTACTTGCCCGCCGTGTGCAGCGGCAGCGCCGGGATCTCCCCCGTCGGGGACAATGCGGCGAGCACGGCGGCGGCGATCACACCGCCGACCTTCCGGCGGCGCGCGCGGGCACCGTGCCGACGTGCTGGAGCGTGGGGGCGGCGCTGCGCGCCCGACCCGGCGCCGTGTCACCGGCGAGGCGCCGGCGCAGCGCCCGCACCTGCGCGCGGGCGTGCTTGGCGGTCAGCTCGTACTTGCACAGCGTGGCGAACAGCAGGGCCATGGCCAGCAGCGAGACGAGGAAGGTGAGGGCCATCGGCCCGGGCAGGTTGGAGGTGCTGCCCAGCACGCGCGGGTGCAGGTAGGCGGTGGACAGGCGCACGGCGATGAAGTTCATCGGCACGAACGCGCCGGCGGTGATGGCGAACACCGAGGCGTAGCGGGCCTGGCGCTCGGGATCCTCGATGGCGAACCGCAGCGGCTGGTAGGTGGCGTACAACAGGACGATGATCAGGAACGACACGAGCGTGGGCTCGCTCCACACCCACCAGTGCCCCCACGAGCCCTTGGCCCAGATCGAGCCGGTGATGAGCGTGCCGATGGCGAAGATCAGGCTCATGTGGATGACCACGTAGGAGCGGTAGTCCCAGCGCTGATCGCGCGTGCGCAGGTGCTGGATCGCCAGCAGGCCGCCGAGCACGAAGCCGCACAGGGTGATGATCGCCAGCGGCACGTGCACGTAGAAGATCTTCTGCAGGAAGCCCTGTTCGGCTTCCAGCGGGGCGTAGAAGAACACGAGTCCGAGCGCCACCGCCATCGCCAGGACGGTGCAGATGCTCAACGTACGCAGACCCCTGCCGTACGCGAACGGTCGCGAGACAGTGGGTGTGGAGCGTTCCACGGGTCAGTCCTCCAGCAGGAAGTCGAAGACGGCGTAGGCGATCAGCCCGAACACCAGATCATAGAGCCCCAGGGTAAGCAGCCAGCGCGCGGCGGGCGCCACTCTGTGGCCCGCCACGAGCAGCGGCGCGGTCGCGCGGGAGCCACCGATGACGATCGGGACGAGCAGCGGCAGCGCGAGCAGCGGGCCGAGCAGGTCGCGCGCGCGGGTGCGCACGGCGAGCGCGGCCACGAGCGTGCCGATCACCGCCACGCCGAGATCGCCGAGCGCGAGCGTCGCCAGCAGGCCCGGCAGCGCCGGCCACAGCGCGGGACCGAGCAGCAGCAGCGCGAAGGCGGGCACGGCCACGAGCTCGAGCGCCACCAGGTATGCGAGCAGCGTCAGCACCTTGGCGACGAATAGGGCGGTGCGCTCGACGGGGGCGAGCAGGAAGGCGTCGAAGCCGCCCTCCTCGGCGTCCGCCACGAACAGCCGGTTGACGCCGAGGATGGCGGCGAACAGCAGCGTCACCCACAGGATCCCCGCCGCCTCGTCGCCTTCGACGCTGTTGCGGTTGAGCGCGAAGTGAAACACGACGAACGTGCTGAGCGCGAACAGCGACATGCCGGGCACGGACTCGAGCGTGCGCAGCTCCACGAGCAGCTCCTTGCGCAGCAGCGCCCGGACCGTCGCCCACAGCGGCGTCTGGCGTCGCGGCGGCGGGGCCGCGGGTGGCACCGCCTCGGGTGCGTCCGTCAGCTCCTTCACCCCGCTCACCGGTACAGCTCCGCGATCTCGTCGGGGTGAACGTCGGTCGCGGGGCGCAGCAGCGCGACCCGTCCGGCGCGCAGCCCGAGCACGACGTCCGCCTCGGCCAGGCCGCCGCTCGGGTCGTGACTGCAGATCACGCGCGTGCGGCGCGCTCGACCTGTGCGGGTGTGCCCGCCGGCATCCACGCCGGCGTCGGCGCCTGCCTCGGCGCTCGCGCCGATGAGCGGCGCGACGAGCTCCACGGCCGCGGGGTCGAGGTTGGCCCTGGGCTCGTCCAGCAGCAGCAGGTCGGGATCGTGCAGCACCGCCCGGGCGATGGCCACGCGCTGGACCATGCCGCGCGAGAGCCCGCGCAGCGGCTCGTCGGCGCGGCGGCCCATCGACACCGCCGCCAGCAGCTCGTCAACGCGCTCGCGGGCGACGCCGTGCAGGCGCGCGTGAAAGGTGAGGTTCTCGCGGGCGCTCAGCTCGCGGTAGAGCAGCGGCTCGTGGCCGAGCAGGCCGACCCGCCCGCGCACCGCCCAGGACTCGTCCGGCAGCGCGTTGCCGAGCACCCGCACGAGGCCCTCGTGGGGGCGGAGCAGCGTCGCCAGCACCCGCAGCAGGGTTGTCTTGCCCGCGCCGTTTTGTCCGAAAACGACAAGCGTGCGGCCCTCCGCGAGCGACAGCGAGACCTCGCCCAGGGCCTCGCGTTCGCCGTAGCGGCGGGTCAGCCCGTCGAGCTCCAGCGCCGTCGCGCTCAAGGCCTGTGCTGTCCGTATAGGCCAAACAGGCGCAATGGTGCTTGGTGTTTTGGACGATGGCTCCCGTTTACGAGCGCAACTGCTGGGCATTCACGCGGGTTTTGGGCTCGATGTCCCTGTTGTGCATTTCGGCTAACGACAGCGCGAGGAGGTCGCGCTATGGAACCCAAAGACTGGCCACTTGATCGTGCGTCCACCGCCGCGCTCGTCCTGCGAGCGATCGACGATCTGGACGAAAGCACCGAAGAGCAACGCGACGACCTGCTCGGCGAACTCCTGTGCGCGGCGTGGGGAAGCATCTGGGCCCAGAACCAGTAGCGCGGGCGCCGAGCTACACCCGCAACGCGTGCGCGTCCTGCGCTCTGGCGATCAGCTCGCGCACCGCTTGCTCTCCTGAAGACTCCCCCCCGCTCGCCACGCCGTTCTCGAGCAAGGCGATCGGGTCGGGGTCTCCATTGACGATCCCCTCGAAGAACTCCTTGCGCTCCTGGTAGGTCGCGAGCGTTCCCTTGGCCCAGCCGCGGACCTCGTTGAGGAGCACCGCCAGGCGCGCGTAGGACTCGCCGAACTGACCTTCGATCTCGCGCTTCATGCGCTTGGCCAGCGCCGGCGAGGCGCCGGCCGTGGAGATGGCGATGGCGAGCGGGCCGGTGCGCACGATGGCCGGCAGGATGAAGTTGCACAGCGGCGGCACGTCCACGACGTTCACGAGCATCGCGCGCCGCTCGGCGTCCTCGTACACGGCGATGTTCGTGTCGGTGTCGTCCGTGGCCGCGATCGCCATGAACGCGCCCTCGAGATCCGAGGCGCCCGCGTACGGGCGACGCTCCCAGCGGATCGAGCCCTCGCGCGCGTACTGCTCGAGCGCCGGCTCGGCCGTGGGCGCGATCAGCGTGACATCCGCGTCGCACGCGAGCAGCCCCTCGACCTTCTCGAGGCCGATCTCGCCGCCGCCGACCACCAGGCAGCGCCGGGTGGGTGGGCCCGATAGCTTCAGGCAGGCGATGTAGAAGGGGGTGTCGAGCATCCCCTGCACGCAGCTCTGGTCGCAGATCCCCCTGCGCAGTTGACACACGCACTCCTTGCCGGCGTAGGCCTGGGCGGGCATGGGTCTAAGAGTAGCCCGCCCGCTCCGCCGTCCTAGTCCCGCGGCAGTCCCCGTCCGAACACCCGTGCCCCCACGCGCGCGAGCGCCACGGCCCCCTCGCGCCACGCGCGGTCGTGGTCTGACTCGCGCGCCGAGCGCAGCTTGGCCACGGCGCGCATGGCGCGGGTGCTGGTGGCGTCATAGGGACCCCACCACAGGCCGCGCATGCTCGGCGGGTCCCACGTGATCAGCTTCTCCTGCGCGCATGCCCGCAGCCCGGCCTGCCCGAGCGTGCGCCCGAGGCCGCCGCCGGCCGCCGCGCCCCAGGGGCCGCGCGAGACGGTGGGTCCGGGCAGGTGGTCGTTGAGCCACACCATGCCCGCGTGCAGCTCGCGGGCGATGCGCAGGCCCTGGTAGCGGTCGGCGGTCCACACGGAGGCGCCCAGCCCGTAGTCGCCGGCGTTGGCCAGCGCGATCGCTTCGTCGATCGAGTCCACCGGGACGACCACGAGCACGGGCCCGTCGATCGGCTCGTGCAGCACGCGAGCGTCTCTGTCGGCGTCGGTGAGGATCGCGGGCGCGTAGAAGGAGCCGGCGTCGCAGCCGGCGGGGAACACGGGGCCGCCGCAGTGAAGCCGCGCGCCCCGCGCCACCGCCTCCTCGACCAGAGCGCTCACGTGCTCGGCGCGCCGCGCGGAGGCCAGCGGCCCGACCTGCACGCGCGGGTCGCTCGGATCGCCCACGGCGAGCGCCCGCGCCCCGTGCACGAGCCCCGCGAGAAAGCGCTCGTACAGCTCGCGGGCGACGTACACGCGCTCGACCGAGCCGCGCGCCTGGCCGGCGCCGGCGCAGCCGGCCCACAGGGCGCCGGCGATCGCGCGGCGCAGGTGGGCGTCGGCCAGCACGAGCATCGCGTCCTTGCCGCCGAGCTCCACCGTGACCTCCTTCTCGCGCGATACGCACGCCCGCGCGACCACCCGCCCGACGGCGGGGGAGCCGGTGAACAGCACCTTGCTGACGGGTGCCTTGGCGAGCGCCACGCCGACGTCGGCGCCGCCGTGCACCACGCGCACGAGCCCCTCGGGCAGCCCCGCGCGGGCGAGCACGCGCGCGATCCGCTCCCCCGCGAGGCTGGCACGGGCGGCGGGCTTGAAGACCACGCCGTTGCCCGCCAGCAGCGCTCCGGCGATCTGCCCGAGCGGTTGCGCGAAGGGCGCGCTGCCCGCGCCGATCACGCCGACCACGCCGTAGGGCTCGAAGGCGATGCTCGCCCGCTTGGCGAGCGCGAGCGAGCGGTTGACGGCCACGCGCCGGGCGCTCAGCACGCGCGCCCCGTCGTCGGCGATCCAGCGCAGCGCGTCGATCGCGCCCAGCAGCTCCAGCGCCGCGATCTCTCCCCGCGGGCGTCCCTGTTCGCGCCCCAGCCCCTCGCGCAGCTCGTCGAAGTCGTCGATCACCGCCTGCGCCATGCGGTCCATGTAGCGCGCGCGGTCCTTCACGCGCAGCAGCGCCCACAGCGGCTGCACCTTGGCGACCGCCGCCACGACCTCGTCGATGCTCTCGGGCGCGGTGACGGGGACGCTGCCGAGCCGCACCCCGGTCGCGGGGTCGCGCGCGGTGAGCTCTAGTGCGGTAGTGCTCATCGTGTGGCGATTATCGCCGCTCGCGGGCGCGCGCCGCACGAATCTGCTCCAGCCGAGCCGCCAGCTCCGCCTCGGCCTCGTCGGGCGCGTAGAAGCGCTCGCCGAGGAGCGCCTCGGGGAGCAGCTCCTGCCCGCCCAGGTGCCCCGGGTGGCGGTGCGGGTTGTCGTAGGCGGGGGCCCGCCCGCCGGGGCCCTCGTCCTGCCCCGGCCGTGGCCCGGAGCGAAGCCACGCGGGCACGGGCGCGGCGCCGTGCTCGCGCACGTGCGCCTGGGCCGCCGCGAGCGCCCGCCCAGCGGCGTCTGACTTGGGCGCCAGCGACAGGTAGATCGCCGCCTGGGCCAGCGCGTAGCGCGCCTCCGGCAGGCCCACGTGCTCGACCGCCGCGGCGGCCGCCGTGGCGAGCGAGAGCGCACGCGGGTCGGCGTTGCCGACGTCCTCGGAGGCGAGGATGACCATGCGCCGCACGATGAAGCGCGGATCCTCGCCGCCCTCGAGCATCACCGCCAGGTAGTACAGCGACGCGTCGGGGTCCGAGCCGCGGGTGGCCTTGATCCACGCGGAGATGTAGTCGTAGTGGCGGTCGCCGCCCTTGTCGTAGAGCACGGCGCGGCGCTGCAGCGCGTCCTCGACGCCCGCGAGCGTCACCCGCGGCTCGCCCGGCTCCGCCTCCCCCTCCGCGGACGATGCGTTCGCGGTGGCCACGGCCAGCTCGAGCGCGTTGAGCGCGGTGCGCGCATCGCCTTCGCTGCGTGCGGCGAGGAACTCAAGGGCGCCGTCCTCGACGGTGAGCGCACCCGCGGCGCGGCGCAGCACCGTCCCGATCTCCTCGGGCGTGAGCGCCTGCAACGCGTACACGCGCACGCGCGAGAGCAGCGCGCCGTTGACCTCGAACGCGGGGTTCTCGGTGGTGGCGCCGATCAGCGTCACCACGCCCTCCTCCACGGCCGGCAGCAGCGCGTCCTGCTGGGCCTTGTTGAAGCGGTGGATCTCGTCGAGGAACAGGACGGTCTGGTGTGCGCCGGTGGCGCGCCGGTGCGCGGCGCGCTCGATCACCGCCCGCACCTCCGCGCGCCCCGCGGCCACCGCGCTCAGCTCCTCGAAGGCCGCCCCCGAGCCCTCGGCGACGATCCGCGCGAGCGTGGTCTTGCCCGCGCCCGGCGGGCCGTACAGGATCATCGAGTGGGCGTGTCCCTGCTCGATGGCGGTGCGCAGCGCCGAGCCGGGCGCGAGCAGGTGCGACTGCCCGACGAACTCCTCGAGGGTGCGGGGACGCACGCGCACGGCCAGCGGCTGCTCGCGCCCATCGCCGTCACGCACGCCCCCGGCGAGCGAGCCGTCGGACCCGCCCGCGGAGCGCCCTGCGTCCTGGTCGAATAGCGAGTCCACCGGGGGTAGTATCACTTTGTAACGAGGGCGGCGGCCTGACTTGCCGCTCTGAAGGCAGTTCACGTGGGTTGTCGAAAGTGTAGGTTCGATGTGGACATGTCCCCGACGCGCAAAGCCCACTGAGGAGGGACGGAAGCTGTGAGCGCGCGCTCGGTCGAGGTGCTGCCGTCAGACGCGGGTCTCGCATTCCTCGACTTCGGCGGAGACGTCGCGCGCTCGCCGCTGCAGCTCTTCTGGCGCCGCCTCCGCCAGGACCGCGTGGCGCTCGCGTCGCTCGCGTTCATCGTGTTCCTGATCGTCATCGCGATCGCGGCGCCGCTGGTTGTGAGCGTGCTCGGCCTGCCGGGACCCGACGTGCAGAACCTCAACCTCACCGACTCGTTCGGGTCGCCGCTGGGACCGAGCGTCGCCCATCCCTTCGGCGTCGATCCGCTCGGCGAGGACGTGATGTCGCGGGTGATCTACGGCACGCGGGTCGCGCTCGAGGTGGGCATCATCGGCACCCTGATCTCGACGATCATCGGCGTCGCCGTCGGGATGCTCGCCGGCTTCTACCGCGGCGTGACCGACACGCTGCTCTCCCGGCTGATGGACGTCGTGCTGTCGATCCCGATCCTCCTGCTGGGTCTCGGGCTGGCGGCCGCGTGCAGCGTGCACGGCTGCGCGAAAGGGCTGATCCAGCCTGGCCTCGGGACCATCATCTTCATCATCTCCCTGGCCACCTGGCCATATGTCGCGCGCATCGTCCGTGGTCTGGTGTTGTCGATGCGCGAACGCGAGTTCGTCGAGGCCTCCCGTGCGCTGGGCGCGTCCAACGTGCGCATCATGTTCAGGGAGATCCTCCCCAACCTGACCGCCCCGATCATCGTCTACGCCAGCCTGCTGATCCCCACCAACATCCTCTTCGAGGCGGCCCTGTCATTCCTCGGCGTGGGCATCAGGCCGCCGACGGCGAGCTGGGGGCAGATGATCGCGGCGGCTTCGCCGATCTTCACCACCGCGTGGTGGTACATGGTCTTTCCCGGCGCCGCGCTCGTCTTGACGGTGCTGGCCTTCAATCTGCTGGGCGACGGGCTCCAGGACGCCCTGAACCCGAGGAACGCCCGATGAGGGCCCGGTACACGACACAGGAGGCTTTCCAATGAGGTCCACCCCAACGATCCTCGCCACCGCCGCCGCAGCGCTTGCGGCGCTGGCGCTGGCGGCGTGCGGCTCGAGCGAAAGCGGCTCGAGCACGACGACGGGCAGCGCGAGCGTGCTCGGCACGGCGGGCTATCAGAGCCCTGCCACGGAGTCGCTGAGCGGCAAGCGCGGAGGGACGCTCGTGGTGCTCCAGGAAAGCGACTTCGAACACCTCGATCCGGGCATCACCTACGCGGCGCTCGACTACCCCGTGGTGTTCGCCACCCAGCGTCCCCTGTATTCCAACAAGCCCGACTCGACCGATCCGACGCCCGACATGGCAAACGGCCAGCCGGAAGTGTCCGCGGACAACAAGACCGTCACCGTGCACCTGAAGGAAGGCGTCCACTTCAGCCCGCCGGTCAACCGCGAAGTCACCTCCGAAGACGTCGCCTACGCGATCGAGCGCGGCCTCAACCCGAACGTCGCGAACCCGTACATCAAAACGTATTTTAATTCTCTCGAAGGCATCGAACAGGGCAACGGCGGCCCGATCAAGGGCATCGAAACGCCGAACAAGCACGAGATCGTCTTCCATCTCGATGAATCGAAGGGGTCGTTCGTGGCCGAGGCGCTGGTGCTGCCGCTGACGGCCGCCGTGCCCAAGGAATACGCGGAAAAGTTCGACAAGAACAAACCGTCCAACTACGCCTCCTACGAGGTCGCCACCGGGCCGTACATGCTGAAGAACAACGCCGAAGGCAAAGTGCTCGGCATCGGCTACGTGCCCGGCAAGTCCGCGACGCTCGTGCGCAACCCGAACTGGAACCCCACGACGGACTTCCGCCCGGCCTACCTGAACGAAATCGCCATCAAGCTCGGCGGCTCGGAGCCGGTGATCGATCGCCAGGTGCTGGAAGGGACGAACATCGTGCAGAACGAGCCGGTGCCGCAGTCGGGCGTGAGGCTCGCCGCCGAACACTACAAAGACCAGATGGACATCTCGCCGGGCGCGGGCAGCCACTACATCGCCGTCAACAACAAGGTCGGCCCGTTCGCGAACGTTAACCTGCGCAAGGCGCTGTGGGCGGCTACCGACCGCGAGGCGCTCGACCGCGCGCGCGGCGGCGAACTCGTGTCGACCGTCGCCAGCCACTTCATCTACCCGACGATCCCCGGGTTCGAACAGGCCGGCGGTGTGACGGGGCTGAAAGTGGACTACAACGAACACCCCGAAGGGGACATGGCGGTGGCGGAAAAGTACATCAAGCTGGCCGGCTACCCGAGCGGAAAGTACACGGGCACGAAAACGGTCCAGGTGGTCGGCGCGAGCAGCCCACCCGAAAAGGAAGACGCCGAAATCGCCAACCAGGCGCTCAAAAACCTCGGCTTCAACACCAAGCTCACGCTCGTCGAAATATCGACCATGTACGCGAAGTACTGCGGCGTGCCCAAAGAAGAGATCGACGTTTGCCCGGACGTCGGCTGGATCGCCGACTTCGCCGACCCGCAGACGGTGCTGAACGTCACCTTCAACGGGAAATCGATCGAACCCACCGGCAACGTCAACTACGGGCAGACGGACGATCCGAAGATCAACGCGGCGATGACCGCCGGGGAAACCGTCGTCGGCAGGGAAGCGCGGGCCAAGGCATGGGCGAAGATCGACGACGAACTCGTCGAACAGGCGGCGGCGATCCCGTTCGACTGGGAAAAGGCTCCCCGCCTGGAGGGCAAAGACGTGCACGGGGTGGCCATGCTCTGGAACGAAGGCGCCTGGGACTACAGCTTCACCTCGCTGAAGTAACAGCGGGGCGGCGACGATGATCCGCTACATAATCAGGCGCCTGCTGTGGGGCGTGGTGTTGCTGATCGTCGTCGCCGCGCTGATGTTCGTACTCTTCCGCGTGCTGCCCACGGGCAACCCCGCGCTGCTGCGCGCCGGGCGCGACCCGCAGCCCAAGCTGGTGAAAGAGATCGAAGTGGTGCTCGGCCTGAGCAAGTCGCTGCCGGTGCAGTTCTGGGACTACATGAAGGAAATCTTCTTTCACTTCAACTTCGGTTACAGCTACTACAGCCAGGAGTCGGTCAAGAGCCTGATCGCGGAACGGCTGCCGGTGACGCTGTCACTGACGATCGGCGCGGCCGTGCTGTGGATCGTCGGCGGCCTATCCGTGGGCATCGTCTCGGCGCTGCGCCGACACTCGTTGCTCGACCGCGTGCTGATGGGAGGCGCGCTGCTCGCCATCTCGGTGCCGGAATTCTGGCTCGGTCTCGTGTTCCTGTTCCTGTTCGCCTCGGACATCGGGAAATTCAAGATATTCCCGGGGGCGGGAAGCTACGTCGGCCTGACGAGCGATCCATGGGGATGGTTCACCTCGCTGATCATGCCGTGGATCGTCCTCGCCGCGGGCTCAGCCGCGTTCTTCGCGCGGCTGATGCGCAGCAGCCTGAGCGAGACGATGGGGGAGGATTACATCCGCACCGCCCGCGCCAAGGGACTGCCCGAGCGACGGGTCGTGCGCCAGGGCGTGCGCTCGGCGGTCAATCCGATCATCACACTGTTCGGGCTGGAAGTGGGGGTGCTGCTGGGCGGGGCAATCCTGGTGGAAACCGTGTTCAACATCCCCGGCATCGGCGAGTTGTTCTACAAATCGATCCAGACCTCGGACTTCCCGGTCACGCAGGGAACGGTGCTGCTCGGGTCGATGTTCATCATCCTCGCCAACATCGTCGTGGATGTCGCGTATGCGTATCTGGACCCGCGAGTCAGATACTCATGAGCCGGCTCGATCTCGTCGTCCCTGGCGGCGTCCTCGGTCGCTCGCCGGAGTGGAGTCAATGAGCGCCGCGGAGCCGTTGCTGCGGGTGGAGGACCTGCGGGTGGAGTTCCCCACCGAGGACGGCGTGGTGCACGCCGTGGACGGGATCACCTACGAGGTGCATGCCGGGCGCACGCTGGGGATCGTGGGGGAGTCAGGGTCGGGCAAGACCGTCTCCTCGCTGACGACCCTCGGACTCACCCGCCGCCAGGGCGCGCACATCTCCGGGCGCATCCTGTTCGAGGGCCGGGACCTGGTGGCGCTGCCGGAAGAGCGCCTGCGTGCGATCAGAGGCAACGACATCGCGATGATCTTCCAGGACCCGCTGTCGGCGCTGCATCCCCTGTACAGGGTGGGCGCCCAGCTGATCGAGGCGGTGCGGGCCCACAGCGACATGTCCAAGGCGAAGGCGCGGGAGCGCGCGATTGAGCTGCTGGACCTCGTGGGCATACCCGATCCGGCGAGGCGCGTGGACGAGCACCCGCACGAGTTCTCCGGGGGCATGCGACAGCGGGCGATGATCGCGATGGCGCTGGTCAATGAGCCGAAGCTGTTGATCGCGGACGAGCCGACCACGGCCCTGGACGTGACGGTCCAGGCGCAGATCCTCGCGCTGCTGGAACGCCTGCAGCGCGAGCTCGGCATGGCGATCGTGATCATCACCCACGATCTCGGCGTGGTGGCCGAGGTGGCGGACGACATCGCGGTGATGTACGCGGGCAGGATCGTCGAGAGGGCCTCGGCCGCGCGCGTGTTCGCGGAGCCCGAGCACCCGTACACGTGGGGCCTGTTGAAGTCGATCCCCCGGCTCGACAGCCCGCGCGAGGAGGACCTCGTGCCGATCCCCGGCGCCCCCCCCAGCCTCATCAGGCGACCGACGGGCTGTCACTTCCACCCCCGTTGCCCCTACGCGCAGCCGGACCACGCGCGCATCGACCCCGCGCTGGAGGCGCTCCCGGATGAGCCGAGCCACATCGTGGCATGCCTGCTCGAGAGCGACACGCGCCGGCGCCTGTGGAGGGAGCTCGGCGCGGGGCGCACACCCGCGCAGGCGCTCACGGCGGTGGGCCTGCCCGGAACCGCGGCGTGAGCGCCGGGGTGGGCAGCGGCGAGCCGCTCCTGCGGGCCCGCGGCCTGGTCAAGCACTTTCCGATCACCCGGGGCATCATCTTCCAGCGCAAGATCGGCGCGGTCAGGGCGGTGGACGGCGTGAGCCTGGAGATCGCCCGCGGCGAGACGCTGGGAATCGTGGGCGAGACCGGCTGCGGCAAGAGCACCACCGCGAGGCTGCTCATGCGCCTGCTGGAGGCCACCGCGGGCGAAATCCGCTTCGACGGGCGCGACATCACGCACGTCAAGGGAGCCGCCCTGAAGGCGGTCCGCCGCGAGGTGCAGATGATCTTCCAGGACCCGCACTCCTCGCTGAACCCGCGCAAGACGGTGGGCTCGATCATCGCCGAGCCGTTCGCCATCCACGGCATGCTGGGCGAGAAGGGCGAGCGCAAACGCGAGGTGCAGCGGCTGATGGAGACGGTGGGGCTGAACCCCGAGCACTACAACCGCTACCCGCACGAGTTCTCCGGCGGCCAGCGCCAGCGGATCGGCGTGGCGCGCGCGCTCGCCCTCAGCCCCAAGCTGCTGATCGCCGACGAGCCCGTGTCGGCGCTCGACGTGTCGATCCAGGCGCAGGTGCTGAACCTGCTGCGCGACCTGCAGCGCCGGCTCGGTCTGACGGTGGTGTTCATCGCCCACGATCTGTCGGTCGTGCGCTACATGTGCGATCGCGTGGCGGTGATGTATCTCGGCAAGATCGTCGAGATCGGCCCCAACGAGCCGCTGTACGAGTTCCCCCGCCACCCGTACACGGGTGCGCTGATGGCGGCCGTGCCGGTGGCCGACCCCTCGCTCCACGGCAGCGAGCGGCGGCTGCTCTCCGGTGACGTGCCCAGCCCCGCCAACCCGCCGCGGGCGTGTCGCTTCCACACCCGCTGTCCCAAGGCCCAGCCGCTCTGCTCCACGCAGGAGCCGCAGCTCGAGGACAAGGGCTCGGGCACGCTCGTGGCCTGCCACTACCCGCTCACCCGCGAGGAGGTAGCGCAGATCGGCGTACGATCTGGGCGATGAGCGCGAACGGATCCAGGGACGGCCAGCCGGTCGCGGCATCGTCCCCAGAGGGGGAGGCCGAGGAGCTGCTCGCGCGCCTGATCCGCTTCAACACCGTCAACCCGCCCGGCAACGAGCGCGCGGCGCAGGAGTACCTGGCCGACCACCTCGCCCAGGCGGGCTTTCGCTGCGAGCTGCTCGGCGCGGAGCCCGAGCGCCCCAACCTGGTGGCGCGACTGCCCGCCCCGGAGGGCGCGCAGGCCGGTCCCACGCTGTGCTACCTCGGCCACGTGGACACGGTGCTCGCGGACGCGGCCGACTGGACACACGACCCGTGGTCGGGGGATCTCGCCGACGGCTTCTTGTGGGGCAGGGGGGCGCTCGACATGAAGTCGCAGGTCGCCGCCGAGATCGCCGCAGCGGCATCGCTCGCGCGCTCGGGCTGGCGCCCGGCCCGCGGCGAGCTGCTGGTGGTGGCGGTGGTGGACGAGGAGACCGGGGGCGAGCTCGGCGCGCACTGGATCACCACCAACCATCCCGAGAAGGTGCGCTGCGACCTGCTCGTCAACGAGGGTGGCGGGGCGGTGTTCGAGTACAACGGCCGCCGTTGCTACGGAGTGTGCTGCGCGGAGAAGGGCGTGTTCCGCTTCACGATCACCACCGACGGGGTGGCGGGCCACGCCTCGATGCCCGGGATGGGCGAGAACGCGCTGCTGAAGATGGGCCCGATCCTGGAGCGCTTCGCCGCGGCCCAGCCCTCCTACGCGCCCACCGAGGAGGCGCTGGCCTTCCTGCGGGAGATCGGCGAGGACCCCGCGGACCCGGCCGGGTCGGTGGCCCGCCTGCGGGCGGCGGACCCGCGGCTGGCGATCATGTTCGAGCCGATGCTCGGCGTCACGTTCACCCCCACGCGGATCGGGGCCTCGGAGAAGATCAACGTGATACCCAGCCGCGCCGAGCTGAAGGTTGACTGCCGCGTGCCACCGGGGCTGGGCGAGGAGGAGGTGCGTGAGGGCATCGCCGAGATCCTCGGCGCCGATGGCCAGCCGGGCCCGCCGTGGCACCTCGAGTTCACCGAGCGGGTGGTGGGCAACCGCTCGTCGCTGCGGTCGCAGTTGATGGACGCCCTGTCGACGTGGATCGGCGAGCGCGACCCGGGCGCGCAGCTCGTGCCGGTGGCGCTCCCGGGCTTCACCGACTCGCGCCACTTCCGCCTGGCGTTTCCCGAGTGCGTGGCGTACGGCTTCTTCCCGCAGCGCCACCAGTCGATGCTCGAGAGCACGCCCCTGATCCACGGTGCGGACGAGCGCATCGACGTGCGTGACCTGCACTTCGCGAGCGAGCTGTTCCGGGACCTCGCCGTGCGCATCCTCGGCTGACCCTCGCGGGGCGCCTGTCCCGCCCACGGGCTTGCAGCGCTCGACAAGCGCTCCGAGAACCCGCATAATGGATGTGATGCCAAGGATGGTGTGCTTGCTGGAGAGGATGCAGGGATGAGCGGCCAGACGACCACGACGCCGCCGGCTACGAACGCGGAATCGTTCTCCGCGCAGGCGGTGCGTCCGCCAGCCCGAACAGCGGCCATCAGCGCCGCCCAGACCACGACGGGCCAGGCGCCCGCCGGGAGCGCGACCGCGACCACCTCCCGCACCTCGCCGACCGCGACCAGCTCGGGCACCACGCCGGCGACGGCGACCAGCTCGCACACGCCGCTGGCGAGCACGCCCCGCGACCGTGCGCGAGCGGCCCACGGGGCGGTACGCCCGGCGCACCCGGTCACGCCGGTCGTGACCACCGTGCACCCGCCGTCGGTGTCCGGGGAGTCGTTCTCGCAGGAACTCCAGACGTTCGCCGCCAACTGGCAGCCGGTGGTGGCGATCCTGTTCTTCGTCGCGCTGATCTTCGTGTTCGCGCGGATGCTGAAGGTGATGCCGCGGGTCAAGCCGCAGCGCATCAAGCCGACCTCCGGCCAGTCGGTCACGTTCAAGGACATCGCGGGCGTGGACGACGCCAAGGGGGAGCTGCAGGAGATCGTGGAGTTCCTGCGCGATCCGAGGTCCTTCCGCGCGCTCGGGGCGAAGGTGCCCAAGGGGATCCTCCTGCACGGGCCGCCCGGCACCGGCAAGACGCTGCTGGCCAAGGCCGTGGCGAACGAGTCGGGCGCCCAGTTCTTCGCCCAGTCGGCGGCGTCGTTCGTGGAGATGTTCGCGGGCCTCGGCGCGGCGCGCATCCGCCGCCTGTTCGCGACCGCGCGCAAGCACGAACCGGCGATCATCTTCATCGACGAGCTCGACGCGGTGGGCGGACGCCGCGGCATGGACATCTCGGGCGAGAAGGACCAGACGCTCAACCAGCTCCTCGTGGAGATGGACGGCTTCTCCTCGAGCGGGCGGGTGGTGGTGATCGCGGCGTCGAACCTGCTGGACAAGCTCGACCCGGCGCTGCTGCGCCCCGGGCGCTTCGACCGCCAGGTGTTCGTGGTGCCCCCGGATGTGAACGGCCGCATCGGCGTCCTGGAAGTGCACACGCGGGACAAGCCGTTGGAGAACGTGGACCTGGCGCTGGTGGCCCAGCAGACCAGCGGGCTGACGGGGGCGGACCTCGCGAACATCTGCAACGAGGCGGCGATCTTCGCCACCCGACGCGGCGCGAAAGCGATCTCGGGAGTCGACTTCGACTCGGCGCTCGAGCGTGTGATCGCAGGCGTCCAGTCCAGGCGCGTCCTCAACGAGCACGAGAAGCGGGTGGTGGCATTTCACGAGGCCGGTCACGCGCTGTGCGGCGAGCTGCTGCCGTCGGTGGACCGGGTGCACAAGATCTCGATCGTGCCGCGCGGACGTGCGCTCGGCTTCACGCTGAACCTGCCGGCGGAGGACCGCTACCTGAAGACCCGCGAGGAGCTGCTCGACTACATGACCGTGCTGATGGGCGGCCGCGTGGCCGAGCAGGTGGTGTTCGGTGCGATCACCACAGGCGCCTCGGACGACCTCAAACGGGTGGCGGACATCTCCCACTCGATGGTGCACGACTATGCGATGGGCACGGCCGGCGTGGGGCGCTCGCCGGACGGCGACGTGCGGCTGTCCGAGCAGACGCTACGCATGCGCGACGAGGAGCGCCAGGAGCTGATCGACGAGGCCAGGCGGGCGGCCCAGAAACTGATCGTCGCCCACCGGCGCCATCTCGATGCGCTGGCCAACGAGCTGCTCGAACACGAGGTGCTCGAGCGGGACGGGATCGAACGGATCATGGAGGGCGTCCCGCGCATGGAGCGGGCGCCCGGGTCGGGCCTGCGGGTGGTGGCGGCGGCCAAGCCCCACGAGCCCCCCGCCGGGCCCAAGCCGATCCCCCGCCCGGACGCCACGGAGTAGGGCGGGCGGCGGCGGCTATAGACTGCCGCGGGTGTTCAGCCGCATCGATCACGTGGGCGTGGCCGTCGAGGAGATAGAGCCGGCGCTCGAGCTGTACCGCGACAGCCTCGAGCTCGTGCTCGCCCACAGGGAGATCGTGGAGGAGCAGGGCGTGGAGGCGGTGCTGCTCGACGTGGGCGAGAACCATGTGGAGCTGCTGGCCCCACTCGGGGCGGACACGCCGGTGGGCAAGTTCCTCGCCAGGCAGGGACCCGGGCTCCACCACGTGGCCTACCAGGTGAAGGACATCGACGAGACGCTGCAGGCGCTCCGCAAGGCGGGCCTGCGGCTGATCGACGAGCAGCCACGAGCGGGCATCCGCGGATCACGGGTGGCGTTCGTGCACCCGCGTGCGACCGCCGGGGTGCTCACCGAGATCGTCCAGCCGGCAAGCGGCGGGGGCCACTGATGGCGACCGGCACCCGGCGGGTGAGCATCGGCTTCAAAGGCGGGCAGGTGCTCGCCCTGCGGGTCAGCGACGAGCAGCTCAGCGCGCTCAACCAGGCGCTCGTGGGCGCCAGCGGCTGGCACGACATCGACGGCGAGGACGGCCCCGTGCGCGTGGATGTGGGTCAGGTTGTTTACATCAGCGCGGATAAGGACGAGTCCCACGTCGGCTTCGGTTAGGGGACCGCTGGGCGGCGCGATGCTGCGTCCTCGCTCGCTCGTGTGCTGAGCACACTTCGCTCACTGCGTCCTTGCCTCGCTTGCCCATCGGCCCCCTAACTGCGTTGTCCTCAAAAGACGTAAACCTCGACGAGCGACTGCTGCGACTGGCGCGGACGTGGGGGCATAGCCCGAGCGCTGAGCGGGCGGTTGCACGGTTCTCACGGCTGGGGGAGCACGGTGGCGTATGGCTGATGATTGGGGTGGCGGGGGCGATCCTCGACGACGAGCAACGCGATCGCTGGCGGCGGGTGACTCGGACGATCGCGGGGACGTATGCGCTGAACACGGCCATCAAGCAGGTGGTGCGGCGCCGGCGGCCCGAGCTGCCGGGGCTGCCGCCGCTTACCAGCACGCCTACGCAGCTCAGCTTTCCCAGTGCGCACGCGTCCACCTCGTTCGTGGCGGCGCCGCTGTTCGTGCGACTCGGGCTGCCGGCGGGGCCGCTGTATGGGCTGGCCGTGGGGCTGGCGTTGTCACGGTTGTATCTGGGGGTGCACTATCCCTCGGACGTGCTGGCGGGAGCCCTCTTGGGCGGCGCGGTCGCGGGCAGCGTGGCCGTGGCCCACCCTTTGCCGGCTTAGGCTGCTACGCCGTGGGGCTTGCTGGGTCTTGGGAGCGCGTCGAGGACCGCTCGAGGCAGATGCTTGCTGGCGGACCAGATCTCGACGGCCACGACCTCGTCGGTGATTGCGTCGTGATCGATCAGCCCCCACTCGACCTCCTCGCTGACTACGCGATCAGACGAGCCTGTGGGCAGCCACGCGATGTCAGCTTCTGGATCGTAGTAGGCATACATGGGACTCATCCAGAATAGTGCTCGTGCAGATGCCGCTTGTACTGATGCTTCTTCCAGACACTGACGATTCGATGCTTCTTCCAGACACTGACGATTCGCGCAACGCGGACATCGTCCTCAGCAGGATGGTCGTAGACGACCACAAAGGTGCCGGCGTCTACCCGCCAGTCAGCCGTTCCCGCGTTGCTCTGTCGGATGGGGTGCAGGGTTCGGACGGCGCGCTCCACGCGTGCGCGCGTCAGCCCTCGTTGGGACAAGCGCCGCTCGGCGTGGATCGTCCACCTGAAGCTCTCGATTCCCGTCACCGTCGATCGAAGCTAGGCCGCGCTTGGGACGGTACACACGCGCCTTCCAGCCTGCGCTCCGGAAAGATGCCCAGCCGATGAGCACGCGCATCGGCATCGTGGGCATGCCCAACGCGGGCAAGTCATCGCTGTTCAACGCCCTCACGAAGGCGGGCGCGGAGGCGGCGAACTACCCGTTCACGACGATCGAGCCGAACGTGGCGGTGGTGCCCGTGCGGGACGAGCGCCTGGAGCAGGTGGCGAGCACGGTGGGCGCGTCGGAGATCGTGTGGGACACGATCGACTTCCACGACATCGCGGGTCTGGTGGCGGGCGCCCATAAAGGGGAAGGCCTCGGCAACCGCTTCCTGGCGAACATCCGGGAGACGCACGCGATCGTCCACGTTGTGCGGGCGCACGGCGACGCGAACGTGGTCCATCCCGAGGGTCGGGTGGACCCGCTGAAGGACATAGAGACGATAGAGATGGAGCTCGTGCTGGCGGACCTCGAGCAGGCGGAGCGCCGGGTGGAGAGGGTTGGCAAACAGGCGCGGGGGGGCGATCGCGTAGCCATCGCGGAGGAGGGGTGGCTGCGGGCGGTGATCGCGGAGTTGCAGGCCGGCAATCCGGCGCGCACCGTGCCGCTGCCCGAGGAGGCGCCGAACGCGGCGCGGGACCTCGGCTCGCTGACGAGCAAGCCGGTGTTGTTCGTGGCAAACGTGGACGAGGGCTCGGATGAGATCCCGCCGGCGGTGGCCGAGCACGCGGCCGCCCAGGGGGCGCGGGCAGTGGCGGTGTCCTCGCGCATCGAGGCGGAGCTGGCGGAGCTCGAGGACGAGGACGCGATCGCGATGAGGGAGGAGCTCGGCGTGAGCGAATCCGGCCTGCAGCGGGTCGTCCGGGAGGCGTTCGCGCTGCTCGATCTCATCGCCTTCTTCACCGCCGGGGAGGCCAAGCCCGCGCAGTCCTGGCACCTGCGCAAAGGCCTCACCGCGTGGCACGCAGCGGGCGAGATCCACTCGGACATCCAGAAGGGGTTCGTGCGCGCGGAAGTGATCGGCTGGAAAGAGCTGGTTGACGCAGGCGGCTACGCGGGCGCGCGCGATCGCGGCACGTTGCGCCTGGAGGGTCGCGACTACGGCATGGTCGACGGTGACGTGATCACCATCAAGTTCACGCCGTAGGCATGTGCTCGTCTTCGTTGGAGGGCGGGGAGGGCGCCCCGTGCGAGCCCGGGGCGCCCTCGTCCGCTAGTTCGTCACTTCAACTGCATGCGATCACAGACCGAGCTTCGCCAGCTCGCTCTGGTTGTTGACCTGTCCTGTGTTGTTGGCGTTGCCGGCGTTGGAGTCGGCTTGGCCGTTGTTGCTCTGGCTCACCGCGCCACTAGGGCCGGACGGGCCTGTGCAATCGCCGCCGCCCTGGCCGCCGGACACGGAGCCGAACGAGCCAGGCTTGTTGATGTTCGCCTGTTCGTTTGACGCCGAGCTGTCGGCGGTCTGGTTGGTGGTGTTGCTGTTGGAACCGCTCTGGCTCTGGTCGAGGTCCTGCGTGATCGACTGCGCAGGGCCCTGCTGGAACCAGCCGTCGTGGCCCTGGCCAGCACCCTTGATCGAGCCGTTCTGGCTCTGGTTGTTGGCCTGGCCGGTGTTGTTGGTGTTGCCGGCGTTGGAGTTGGCATCGCCGTTGTTGGACTGCTGTACCGCGCCGCCGTTCGAGCCTACGCTGAAGAACGAGACCGGCTTGCTGATGTTCTTCTGTGCGTTCGACGCCGAGCTGCTGGCGGTCTGGTTGGTTTCGTTGCCGTTCGAGCCGTCCTGGCTCTGGTCGAGCTGCTGGTTGCCCGAGCTGCCGTCCTGACCGTGGTGGTGGTGGCGGTGGCGGCCCGCGCCGTCGCCCTTGATCGAGCCGTTCTGGTTCTGGTTGTTGGCCTGGCCGGTGTTGTTGCTGTTGCCTGCGTTGGAGCTGGCCTGGCCGTTGTTGCTCTGGTTGACGTTGCCGTCGTTCGAGTCAACGCTCAGGATCGAAACCGGGGCGTTGACATTCACCTGCTTGTTCGACGCGGAGCTGTCGGCGGTCTGGTTGGTCGTGTTGCTGTTGGAACCGCTCTGGCTCTGGTCGAGCTTCTGCGAGCCCTGCCCGCCCTTGGAACCACCCGGAGGCGGACCCTGGGGAGAGCCGCCCGGAGGCGGACCCTGGGGTCCGGTCCCCCGCAGCCCGCAGGGGCTGCCGCCGGGCTTGCCCGGGCCGCTCGGTCCTGAGGGTGGCGACTGGCCGCCCTTTACCGAGCCGTTCTGGCCCTGGTTGTTGGCCTGGCCGGTGTTGTTGGTGTTGCCGGCGTTGGATGTGGCCTGGCCGTTGTTGCCCTGGTTCACGCTCCCGTCGTTCGAGCTCACGCTGAGGATCGAGATGGGGGCGTTGATGTTCTTCTGTTCGTTGGACGCCGAGCTTTCGGCGGTCTGGCTGGTTTGGTTGGTGTTGGTCGCTTCCTGCACCTGCTTGACCACACCACCGAGCAGACCGCCGTTGCCGCCCACGCCGCCCGCGAGCGCTGAGCTCGGGACGAGCGCGAACGCGCACATGCTCGCGGCCATGGCTATGCAATGGCGTTTCATTGAATTCAGCTCCTTTCAAGAGCCTTGACTTGGATTACCGGTGCGCGGGCCTCGTGGGTCCGCGCGGCGCACGGATCGATCGATCCGCGGCCGGTTCGAGTCAGGCGAGAGGAGCTAGCCGGGGCGCTCTGGAACGAGGACGAACAACGCCGGGCGCCAACGCTCGCTCGCAAGCGTCAGCCGGCGGATCGCCCCTGGGGCGGCAAGCGTGCCCAGCCCCAGTAGCAGCAAGATCAGGGACAGCCCGGAACCGCTCGCGGCGCTGCTCATGGCGTCGGCCCCAAAGCCGCCGAGCGGCGCCGGGCCGGGGGCAGGAGGCGAGGGGGGTGCGTCTCCGTGCGTACGCTCGCTGGCACGCGTCCCGGCAGCTTCTCCGGCGAGGCCGAGCGCGTCGCCGAGCGATCCATAGGAAGCCGCGATCGCGACGAATGTGAACGGCGTGGCGCCGGCGCTCGCGCTGGCCTGCAAGGCGCTCACGCCGGATGCGCCGGTCGGCACCGACGCGGCAGGGGTCGCGTCCGGGACGCTCGTCGCGGCGGCCGAGGTGGAGGGCGGGAGGCTGTCTTCGCCACCCGTCTGGCCGGTGGCCGTCGCGCGGGTGCGCGTGTCCGTCGGGGATGTGTCGGTGCTGGCAACGGCGCCCGTCGCCCGCGGAGCGCTCGATGACCGCTGGTGCGCGCTCGCCGCGCCGGTCCCGCCGCCGCCGCGCGTTCCGCCACCAGCCCCGAGCAGGCCGGACAGCGCTTCGCCGTTCCCGGCGGCCGGCGGTTCCGACAGCCCACCCGCCGCGAGTATCCGCGAGACGGGCTGGGTCGTCGCCCCTGTCGCCTTGACGATCGTCGTGACCGGCTGGGTGATGGCGGCTGCGGCGTGGGTGGTGTCCGCGAGGATGGTGGCGACCGGCTGGGTGATGGCGGCTGCGGCGTGGGTGGTGTCCGCGAGGATGGTGGTGACCGGCTGGGTGATGGCGGCTGCGGCGTGGGTGGTGTCCGCGGCGATCGTGGTGACCGGCTTGGAGGCGACGGACGTCGTGTGGCTCAGCGCGTTGACGGCAGCGGTCGCAGTCGGCGCCGTTGTCGTTGCAGCTGCATGACCCGCCGCGCCGGTGGCGGCGTCCGCGACCGTGGAGACCGGCGCTGTGACCGCGGTGGCGAGCTTGCTCACCGGGGCGGTCACAGCGGACGTGGACGCGGGCGCCTCGGTGGCCTTCGCGACCGGCTTCGAGACGGCGTCGGCGGTCTGCGCGGGAGTGCCGGCGAGGGATGGCGACGCGGAGGTCGCCTGACCGACCGTGTGGGTCACGGCTTCGAGTGACGGAAGCCCGAGCGCGGCCGACGGGGCAGCTAGAGCGAGGCTCGCGGTCGCGCCCGCAAGGACTCCCCTCGCTGCAGCTTTGCGCAGCGACGAGAAGCGACTAGAACATTTGTCCAGATTTGTCCACACGCCGTGCGCATTCCCGGATTTGCGGGTATAACGCGCGCGTTACGTAGGAATCATCCGCAAATAGCGGGAGATTTAGAGGTTTCTGGCCTGCTGCGCAGTGCGCTTGAAGGCCTCGAGTGCTTGCGTACTGGGCCCTAGTTCGGGCCGCCTGCGTCGAGCCTGCTGGCCAGTCGTTTCATGCCGAGACGCGCTGCCGCGCGTGCTCCACCGGCGTAGTCGGTGGCCAGATCGGCGACGCTCTCCGTGTCCGTATATTGGAGTTCGGCGATCTTCTTGAACTTCATCAGCAGGGCCTCGTTGTCGCGCAGCGCCGACGCCGTGCGCGGGCGCATCGTCGTCGCTGCCGTCCGCGACGGTGCCTTCGCGGCCCCCGCCGACACCTCTCGCGCGGACGCGATTACGGCCTCCAGCGTGCCGTGCGCGTTCAGCAGTTCGGCGGCCGTCTTGGCGCCGATTCCCGGTGCGCCCGGCAGGCCGTCCGACGGGTCGCCGCGCAGCGCGATGAAGTCCGTCACCTGCTGCGGATCCACGCCGTAGCGCTCGCGCACCTGCTGTGCTCCGATCAGCCCCATCTTCCCGGCCTTGCCCAGCTCGACGATCGACACCCGCTCGCCGACCACCGCGAACATGTCGCGGTCGCCGCTCACGATCAGCGCGCTCCCGCCCTGCTCCTGCTCCGCGCGCGCATACGAGAACATCACGTCGTCCGCCTCGAGCTCGGGGGTTGTGGCGAACACCCACCCGAAGGCCTCGAGCAATGGCTGAGCCTTATCCCACTGCCATCGGAGCTCGGCGGGCATGGGGTCTCGCTGCGCGTGATAGCCGGGGTACAGCGCAACGCGGTAGGCCGCCTCCTCGGCGCCCATGCACGCCACCACGCGACGCGGATCCTGCGCCGTCAGGCGCCCCTCATAAACGGAAAGAATCGCGTTGACCGTGCCCAGCAGCGCGTTCACCGGCTTGCCATCGGTGCCCACGATCGATTTCGGGAGCGCGAAGAACGATCGGTAGAGCAGCCAGGGGACGTCGACGAGCAGGAGCGGAGCCGGCACGCAGCGCAGCGTACGGGCCTCGCCCTCGCCGTCGCCTCCCGGGTCCCGGTCAGCCGGCGCCCACGCCGCCGGTGGCGCGCGCCTGTGCGGCAGTCGCGGCGGGCGCCGGCGTGCCGCCCTCGGGGCTCGGGGTGGCGCTCGGGGTGCTCGGTGTCGAGGCCGCGGGCGGGGCTTCGGGCGACGGGGGGGCGAACGGCGCCTGGCCGCTGAGGTCGGGCTCGCGGGTCACGCTCGCGCCGCTCTTCACGCTGAAGTACGCCCACGCGCTGTCCAGACCCAGCCGCGCCTCCAGTTCCGGCCCGCTCACCGGGTCGTCGCCCCGCGACCCGAGCACCTCGGCCGTGACGATCCGTGGAGAGACACCCCGCCGCAGCACCTCGATCCCGCGGAAGGAGCCCTTGAAGAGACCGCCCAGGCGCGCACCGGCCGTGGCGAAGCTCATGCTCAGCTTCCAGCTCGAGGACCTCGTTTCGTAGGCGTCCGGCACGCCCCGCAGCCATGGCTCGGGCGTGGAGCCAGGGAACGAGTTCTCGTTGTCCTCGGTCATCCCCCCCGAGCTCGCGAAGTAGTAGGTGATGGCCGGCTGGCCCGCGTACTCGACGATCTGTCCGGCCGTCGCCGCCACCGCCGCGTTCGAGCTCGCCGTTTCCGCGGCCGCCCCCGCGTACACCTGGGAACGGGTGTCCGCGTACACGTCGAACCGCGAGCCACCCGCGTGGTCGGTGAGCGCGTAGGTGCGGCTGGCGATCGCCTGCGCCTCCAGTGCCGCCATCGGCCAGCTCGCGGGCATCTCCGCGGCCACCACGCCGCGCACGTACCGTTCGAGCGGCACCTTCACCACCTTCGAGCCCTCCAGCACGGTCACGATCGTGTTCGCGGGCGCCTGGCCGAGGGTGGTGCCGGTGTAGTAGTGGACGAGGATCTGAGCGTCGCTCCAGCCGTGCTCGGCGTAGCCCAGGGCGCCGTCCTGGCTCATGCCCACGCCGTGCCCGTTGCCCGCCCCTTCGACCAGGAGGGTCGACCCGTCCGCCCGGGCGGCCCACGGGGCGAGCGTTGCGATCGCGCACACGAGTACCGCGATGGTCGAGCGTGCCATACGTTCCCGGTCGGTCGCCCCGGGGAATGCCTGAGCCGTGCACGATCGCTGGCGCCGCCGGACGGGGGCCGGGCCGGTGGGCCTCGCGCACGGCGTTTGCGTGGAGCGACGCGGTGGTAGGTTGAGACGGTGAGCACGGTCGGTCAGTCAGTGGCGTCCGGCGCCGAGCGGGCGGTGCTCGAGCGGGTCCCCACCGACCTGTACATCGCCGGTGAGTGGCGTGGTGCGAGCGGCGGCGCCACGCTCACGGTCGAGGACCCCGCCACCACGGATGCGCTGGTCGAGGTCGCCGACGCCCACGTCACCGACGCGCTGGCCGCGCTCGAGGCCGCCGCCGGCGCGCAGGCCGCCTGGGCGGCTCACGCCCCGCGCGAGCGCGGCGAGATCCTGCGCCGGGCCTACGAGGCGATCGTTCGCCAGACCGACGAGCTGGCGCTGCTGATGACGCTCGAGATGGGCAAGGCGGTGGCGGAGTCCCGCGCGGAGATCGGCTACGCGGCCGAGTTCTTCCGCTGGTTCTCCGAGGAGGCCGTGCGCATACACGGGCGCTACATGGTCAACACCACCGGCAAGGGCCGCATCCTCACCATGCGCCAGCCGGTCGGGCCGTGCGTGTTCGTCACGCCGTGGAACTTCCCCATGGCGATGGGCACCAGGAAGATCGCCCCCGCGATCGCCGCCGGTTGCACGATGGTGGTCAAGCCCGCCAAGCAGACGCCGCTGTCGATGCTCGCGCTCGCCAAGATCCTCGAGGAGGCAGGGCTGCCGGGCGGCGTGCTCAACGTGATCACCGCCTCGAGCGCCGGGCGCGTGATCGCGCCCCTGCTCGAGGACCCCCGCACGCGCAAGCTGTCGTTCACAGGCTCCACCGAGGTGGGGCGGACACTGATCGAACAGTCAGCCCAGCAGGTCCTCAGGGTGTCCATGGAGCTCGGCGGCAACGCCCCGTTCCTGGTGTTCGAGGACGCCGACCTCGACGCCGCCGTCGACGGCGCCATGCTGGCGAAGATGCGCAACGTCGGCGAGGCGTGCACGGCCGCCAACCGCTTCCACGTCCACGAGTCCCTCGCCGCGGAGTTCTCCAAGCGGATGGCCGAGCGCATGGGAGCGCTGAAGGTCGGCCGCGGCACCGAGCCCGACGTGGACGTCGGCCCGCTCATCGACGAGGACCAGCGCGCCAAGGTCACCGAGCTCGTGGGGGACGCCGTTGATCGCGGCGCCCGGGTGCTGCTGGGGGGCGGCCCCGCGGACGGTCGCGGCTACTTCTTCGAGCCCACCGTGCTCGCCGACGTGCCCGACGACGCGAGGCTACTCAGCGAGGAGATCTTCGGACCGGTCGCCCCCGTGGCCACGTTCGCCACCGAGGAGCAGGCTGTCGCCGAGGCCAACCGCACCGAGTTCGGGCTCGTGGCTTACGTGTACACGCGCGATCTCAACCGCGCGCTGCGCGTGTGCGAGGGGATCGAGTCGGGGATGATCGGGCTCAACCAGGGCGTCGTGTCCAATCCCGCCGCACCGTTCGGCGGGGTCAAGCAGTCGGGTTTCGGGCGCGAGGGCGGGTTCGAGGGGATCGGGGAGTACCTGGAGACGAAGTACGTGGCCGTGGGGGATCCGGGGGGTTAGGCGGTGACTCAAGCAAGCAAGCAAGGCAGGAGCAGGATCGAAATGAAACGCACTTCCAGATGCCTGTGTGGCGTGCTGGCGACCTTCGCGGCCGTCGCGCTGGCGATCGCTGGGGCGAGCTCGACCCCCGCACACGCAGCGAGCTGCCAGGTCACCGCGAAGGCCGTCGTCAATCAGAACGCAGTAGCCGAGCGCCAGACAAAGAAGCTCCTCGGCAACACCAGCTACACGCCGGTGATCCGGACCTTCACGCCGAAGCCGACTGCGACGAGGGGCTTCACCGGCTACGCGACGATCGTGGTCAAGTCGCCGAGGGGCACCAGTCCGGTCGTGGGCTACTTCACGCGGACAGGCGGCGAACCCTGCAGCGTGGTCGTCATCTCCGCAGGCGTGGCTCTGGACCGCGACGCCTATATCGTGAAGCTGAAGTTCCCCGGTGAGCAGGGGAATCCCGGGAAGCTGAAGGTCACGCTCATCTCCCGCTGAGCATGAAAGGAACAGCGATGAACCAGCTTGAGAATCACGAGAGCCCCGCACGCGTCGCGCCGACGGGGCGTTTGCGCCGACGCGCGCGTTGTCTGGGGCTGCTCATCCTGAGTGCAGCGCTGCTGGCCTCGATGGCCGCGGCGGCGCTCGCGGCCAAGCCGATCCAGAAGAGCTATGCCGTGCAGGTCAAGCCGTTGGCACTCGCCAATGGCAACACCGTGAAGGCGAACGTCATCGTGACGGCGCCCGAAGCGAAGGTGCGCTCGTGGTGGAGCGCAAAGACGGTCTCCGCGGTTGTTCGCAAGGGTGTCAACGGCGGCTACCAGAGCCCGTACCGAGCCGAAGGCTACCGCTGCACGCCGGTCGTCCGCGGCGAAAAGACGAGCTTTACCTGCAAGCTCATGGGAGCCGATGTGCCTACCACCGTTCGTCTGACGTTCACGGTCGTCTACCGGGGCGACACCGCCAGCGGCTGACGGTCAGTCGAGCTGACCCGTCGTGTCGGAGAGCGTGAGCCCGGACAGCCAGGTACCGAACACCTGCTGTCCGCAGGACGCAAGCTGCGCAGCGTATGCGGAGGCGTCCTCGCGCAGACCCGCGACGCTGACACCGCGGGTGGCGAGCTCGTAGGCGTGACCGACAAGCCAGCGCTCGAGCGACGCGCTGTCGGCCTCGAGATGGAACTGGAGCGCGAGCACGTTCGGGCCTCGCGCGAACGCCTGGTTCTCGCAGAGCGGCGTGGAAGCGAGTGACGGCAGCTCTGGAGGCGTCGAGATCACGTCCCCGTGCCAGTGCAGGACGGGAACACTCCGAAGCGGCTCGAGCACCGAGTCGCGCGCGGCGTCCGTGAGCGTGACCGGCGCGTAGCCGATCTCCGCTTCGATCCCTGGCCGCACGCTCCCCCCAGCAGCCACGGCGATCAGTTGTGCGCCCAGGCAGATGCCCAACGTCGGCCGGTCACGGGCAAGACGCTCGCCAATGAGCTCCAGCTCTGTGCGTAGGAAGGGATAGGCGTCGGTGTCCGCGACGCCGATCGGCCCGCCGAGCACGACGAGGAGATCGGCATCACGCGCGCTGCGCCATGCGCCGCCGTCGGCCGGCGCGTCGAGGTAGGAGGTTTCGAACCCGTGGTCCGCCAGCAGCGGCGCCAGGAGGCCGAGATCCTCGAACTCGACGTGGCGGACCGCGACGGCCGTCCGCGTCATCGCTCGTCGGCCTCGGCGGTTCCTGCCGTCGAGCTAGGGGCGGAGACGCTGTCGGAGAAGACCACTGGCGAGCGACGGCCGGTGTCGACCCGCAGCTCGAAGATGTCGGGACGGCTGTAGTGCCCGACCGCGTCCATGTCGAGGTGGCCGCGGGCGATCTCAGCGAGGTTGACCTCGGCGTACAGGATCACCTCGTCCTCGAACACGGGCCCGGCGAGGACCGAGCCGTCGGGCGCGACGATCGCGCTGCCGCCCCGCATCAGGTACGAGTCCGGATCCGCGCCGATCTCCTGCTGGTACCAATTCGGAAAGGCGCCCGCGCGAATCGCCTGGCAGGCGGTCAGGACGAACACTCTGCCCTCGAGCGCGATGTGCGTCATCGTCGCCATCCACGTCGGGCGATCGTCGGCCGTCGGAGCGCAGTAGAGCTCGACACCCTGCGCGTACATCGCCTGTCGCAGGGCCGGCATGTAGTTCTCCCAGCAGATCACCGTGCCGACGCGCCCGGCGGAGCTCTGCGCGGTCCCGATTGTGGAGCCGTCTCCGAAGCCCCAGATGAGCCGCTCGGTGCCGGTCGGCATGAGCTTGCGGTGGATCCCGACGAGCCCGGCCACGGGATCGATCATCAGCGCCGTGCAGTAGAGCGTCGAGCCGAGCCGCTCGATCACGCCCACGACCACGAAGATCCCGTGAGCGGCGGACGCACTGACGAGACTTGCCACGTCGGGGCCATCGAGCTGGACGGCCGCATCGAAGTAGCGCCGGTAGAGGTCCCGGCCGGGACCGGACCGGGACCCGACAACCGCGCCGAAGGCTGTGCCCTTCGGGTAGCAGCCGATCAGCGCCTCCGGAAATACCGCCAGCTCGGCGCCACCAGCCGCGCACTCGGCCACAAGGCCCTCGGCCTTGGCGACGGTCGCAGCAGAGTCAAACGGGATCGATGCCGCTTGAACCACAGCAACACGTGTCACGGGTGCCGTTCGTTCCGCTGAGGTCGGTGGCTGGGATGCAGGGCCTGGGCCTCCAGGGCGTTGACCACGAGCACGGTCGCGCCCTCCTCGTGGGGATTGCGCAGGGCATGGGTCATGTCGGCACGAAAGTGGATCGCGTCGCCCGCGACCAGCGAGGAGGTGCTCCCGTTCACGTCCACCTCGATCGCGCCGCTCAGGACGTACACCCACTCCTCACCGGTGTGCGCCGCAGGCTCGCCCAGACGGCCTGGCAGGAGGCTCAGCTCGACGGCCTGCAGCCAGCGCAGCGCTGGGTCCGACAGCGATTGCAGCGACATGTCACCGGCGGCGATGGTGTGCCTGTCGGCGCTGCGCGACACGTACACCGCGTTCTCTGCCGGTGACTCGCCCACGAGCGCGCCGAGCGGCACACCAAGCGCCCGCGCGAGCTGCAGCAGCAGCCGCACGGTCGGTGTGCGCTGGCCGTTTTCGAGCCGCGAGAGGTGCGCGACCGAGATCCCCGACAGCTCCGACAGCTGTGCCAGCGTGAGATTCCGCCGGAGCCGGTGACTGCGAATCAACGCGGCGATCCGCTGATCGTCGTCGCTTGGGTCGGGGGCCGTCTCGGGGGGCTCTGTAGCGCTCGCTTGGGGTTTCACGGCCTCGACAATATAGACGCCAACGTGATAGATTGCCGATCGGCAACGACGATTGCCAACTAGTCATCGCGATCTCCACGACCCCGAGGACCAGCCTTCCAGACATGAGCGCCGCGACCGCAGAGCAGGTTATAGCCGACACCGTGCAGGCGGCTCAGGCCGTACTGGGTAGCGAGATCGAGGCGATCTTCATGCTGGGGAGCCTGGCGCACGGCGGATTTGCGCCTCTCGTCAGCGACGTGGACGTCGCCATCATCGTCGGGGCGACGGCCCCGCGCACGGCCGAGCAGATGGCACGTGTGCAGACCCTCGTCGTGGACAAGGGGAGCAGCCCGCTGTCGGAGCGCCTCTCGGTGTTCTGGGCTGACTGGCACACGGTCCGAACCGGCGAGGGCGATCACAGCCGGCTCGGGCCGGTCGATCGGCTCGACCTGCTCGACTCGGGACACCTGCTCCTCGGATCGGACCTGCGCGAGCCGAGCGTCCGCCCATCACACGAGGAGCTCGTGGTGATGAGCGCGGATCACATCCTCAACAAGTTCACCGACGCCTACCTGGAGCGGCTGCGCGATACGCAAGCACTTCTCGCCGGCGGCCCCCGCGCCACCACAAAGGCGATCCTCTTCCCGGTGCGCTTCATGTACACGCTCAGGACCGGTCGCATCGGGCTGAATGACAACTCGGCCCGCTGGTACGCGGCCGAGGGCCTGCCCGGCAGCGCGCTGGCGCTGCAGGCGCTCGAGTGGCGCAACGACGGGATCGCCGACGCCGAGCTCGCCAGTGAGATGCTCGACGCGGAGCTGGATGCCATCCATGGCGAGTGTTTCGCCGGGTACGCAACGGAGCTGGAGGATCTCGGCGAGGCGAGCCGTGCCGCCGCGCTGGCGAAGCGAGCTGCAAGCGTCCAAGTCGCCCACCCGTCCGCAGGCTGAGAGATGCGCGTCACAAGCAAGGCCCCGGCACCTGAAAGGAACCTCGAATGGCTCAAGAACAGCTGATCCACGGCATCATCGCGTACCCGATCACGCCCTTCGGTGAAGTGGGCATCGACGTTGACCGGCTCGCCGGTCTCGTCGACACCATGGTTGACGCCGGAGTCCACGCCATCGCCCCGCTGGGGAGCACCGGCGAGTCGGCGTACCTCACCTTCGATGAGTGGAAGGCGGTCGTTGACGCCACCGTCGCGGCCGTCGCCGGGCGGGTGCCCGTGGTGGTCGGGTCATCCGACCTCACCACCGCCGGAACGGTGGCCCGAGCCGAGTACGCCCAGCAGGCCGGCGCGACGGCGGTCATGGTGATCCCGGTTTCCTACTGGGCGCTCAACGAACGCGAGATCGTGCAGCACTACACCTCGGTGAGCGACGCGATCTCAATCCCGATCATGGCCTACAACAACCCGGCCACGTCCGGGATCGACATGTCGCCGACGCTGCTCAACCACATGTTCGAGTCGATCGTGAACGTGAAGATGGTGAAGGAGTTGACCGGCGACATCCAGCGCATGCTCGATCTCAAACAGCTGTCCTCGGGGGAGCTTCCGTTCTACAACGGGAGTAACCCGCTCGTCCTGAAGGCACTGCTCGCCGGAGCGAGCGGGTGGTGTACGGCGGCTCCATGCCTGCAGCCGGCCCCCGTCATCGCGCTCTATGACGCCGTCGCAGCCGGGGATACCGAGCGCGCGACTGAGATCTACGAGGAGCTTCTGCCGCTGCTCAGCTTCATCGTCTCCAAGGGTCTGCCCACGGCGGTCAAGTCAGGGCTCGACATCCTGGGCGAGCCGGCCGGCGTTCCCCGGTTGCCGCTGCTGCCGCTCGATGTCGAAGACCGAACCCAGCTCGAGTCAATCCTCGCGCACGCCTGATCGGAAGGAACGCCTGAACCTACCCAGGAACTAAATCCAGCAACACCCCGCAGGCGACTGTCCTGGCCAGCGCGCCGCTTTCACTCACCACTGAAACTCGCGGCGTACCAGTGACTCATCACTGGTCAGGCGCGATCGGTGACCGGTACGCGCAGGTCGCATATCGGCCGGGAAAGTCGTCACGCGTTTTCGGTCATGTTTGTGACCATACTCACACCTTCACTGTGAGCCAGCGTTCGCGGCCCGGCGCCGGATCTGGCGTGTCGGCGATCGCTTCCCTTTATTGGCTCATTTGTCAAATGCAGCAGTTCGCTCTCGGCCGCTTGGCCAAAGTGAAACCGCGGCTCGGCCATCTGTTACACGCAGGCAGTTCAATCTCGGCCGCTTGGCTATAGAGGGTTCGCCAGCGCATGCCTAACTTCCGTGGCGCCCTGTCATATAGCCCAATAAGGGGGTCGAACGCACCATGAGTACCGCCACAACCGCGACCGAGCCTTCGGGGAGTGTGGGGGACTCCTCGGCTCCCCGCCTCCGACCGCACGCACTCGGATTTCCACCGTTGCTCGCCCAGTCGGTGGCGCTTATCTCGCCGACGATGACCGCCGTGCTGATCATCGCGTTGGCGTTTGCCGACGCCGGTCAGGGGACCTGGGCGGCCTATCTGTTCGGCACGATCATGCTGCTGTTCGTCGTGCTCGGGCTGAACCAGTTCGCCAAACGCTCGGCGACCGCCGGCTCGATGTATGCCTATACCGCGAAGGGACTCGGCGCGGCTGCCGGCGTCCTGTCTGGATGGTCGCTGATCTGGGCCTATTGGGGCATCGCCACCGCAGGACTTGGAGGCTTTGCGATCTTCGCGCAGGAATTCCTGTCGGGGATCGGTGTGCACACCACCGTCAGCCCCTGGATCTTCTTCTTGATCAGCGGCTTTGCCTGCCTGACGATCGCCTGGAAGGACATTCGCATCTCGTCACTTCTGACGCTCGCGTTCGAGGCGATCTCCGTTGCGATCATCCTTGCCCTGGCGGGGGTCGTGCTGTTCAAGCACGGGGTGTCCGTCGACACCGACCAGCTCCAGCTCAAGGGCGTTCACCTCGAAGGCATGGACTTCGCGATCGTGATCTGCATCTTCAGCCTGGTCGGCTTCGAGAGCGCCACGACGCTCGGCAGTGAGGCGAAGCGGCCGCTTCGCAACGTGCCGCGGGCTGTGATCTGGAGTCTCCTCATAACCGGCGCCTTCATGGTGTTCATGAGCTATGTCGAGGTCTTTGCGGCCAAGCACATGGGCAAGGAACTCAGCTCCTTCACCACCCCGCTGACCGCGATCTCCGCGGCCTACGGCGTCAGCTGGTTCAAGGTGCCCGTGGCGCTTGGCGCGATGGTGAGCTTCTTCTCGCTGTCGCTCTCCTGTCTGAATGCGGGTGCCCGCATCATCTTCCCGCTCTGCGGGCACGGCTTCCTTCCCAGGAAAGGGCACGCGGTGCATGCCACGAACAAGACGCCCCACGTTGCCCTCGCTTCCTACGGGGCCCTGATCCTGGCCGTCGCGTTGGTGTTTTCCGGCACGGGCACGGAACCGCTGACGCTGTTCGGCGACGCTGGAACGATGGCGGCGTTCGGCTTCCTGTTCGCCTACTTCATGATCAGCATCGCCTCACCCTTCTATCTGAACAAACTCGGCGAGCTACGGGCGCGCAACGTCGTGGTCGCGGTGCTGGCGTTTGTCTGCCTGATGGTGCCGCTCGTGGGCAGCTTCTATCCGGCGCCGGCATACCCGGTCAACCTGTTCCCCTACATCTTCCTCGCCTTCATGCTGCTTGGCGGTGCTCGGATCTACTACATGTACCGCACGCAGCCAGGAGCGCTTGTCGGCATCCAGCGTGACCTCGATCGCGCGCTCGAGTTCTCGGCGCGCGAGATCGCGATCAGCGAGGAGGAACACCAGCACGTCCACGCTCCCGACGGTATTTTCAATCCTGCGCTCAACCCCGCGCCCGCGGGCGCGCCGACGGGAGCGCACATGGTTTCGGCGGTCAAGCAAACTGAGTGAGCCGCACTGAGGTCCGGCGGCACGACAGGCGGGCGGCGGCTTCAGCAAAACTGAGTCGGCCGCCCGTTGTCGTGACCGCGCTCGCCATCCCGATCACTAGGTGGACTTTACGACTCGCTCTGTCCGGTATCGGCGTAGAGCGATGACCGCCCAGATGGCCTCGACCACTCCGAAGGGCCAGGTGCCAGCGAGGAACCCATAGACGCTCGAGAGGGCACAGCCGCACGCGAAGGCGAGGATGAACCCCCTGCCACGCCGCTCGAGCGCGTACATGACCATCATAAATGTCAAGACTGTTGCCCCGAACGCTGTAAGCGCGGCACTCACTCCGGACTACTTTAAGGGTATAGACTTCTCGCTGTGAGTCTCGAGTTCGTCGTGGCCCAGTTCGAGGGAGAGGGAGCCGCCGTCAAGAGGTACGCGGCCGCCAAGGAACACTCCGGCCGTGACGCCCGCTGGACGCAGGAGGTCGGCTTCGTCGAACGGCACCACAACGGGCGCCTACTCGTGCGCGGCACGTTCGCCGGGCACTATCTCGACGTGGACGAGAGCGATCACGTCTCGCAGAAGGGCGCCGGCGAGGGAGCGGTGGCCGGCGGTCTGGTGGGTGCCCTGCTGGGTCCCGCGGGAATCGCGCTCGGGCTTCTCCTCGGCGGTCTCGCAGGCGCGCAGGTGGGCAAGCCGAGCGACACCGAGGCCGAGCCCGGGGAGCTGGCCGAACAGCTGCGGACCGCAGTCCCACGGTCCTCGTCGGCGATCGTGCTGATCGCCGACACGGCCGACGCGGAGGAGATGCTCGCCGCGCTGGGCGACGCCGTGGGCGGTGTGGTCCGACAGACGCTCACCGACGCTCAGGCAGCAGCACTCGAGGCGTCGCTCGAGGCAGCGCCACCGGCATCGCCCGGGTCGTAGCGAGACCTCGCTGGGGGAGTAGGGAGCTCGCGGCGCTGACGCCGCTTTCTCCCAGGTGGTATAAGCCCCGGAGGGCTGTTTGTCGCCCTCGCGGGGCGCGACAGCGAGTTCGGGCGAACTTTGGGGGAACCATGCCAGGGACGGTCGGTCGTGGTCATGCCGGGTTGGGCGTCGCGCGTGGCAGCAGTTGGGGCCGGGTGTCGGTGTGCCTCGGCCCGGCGCGCATCCGGCGTGGTCTCATCGCGCCCCTCGTGACGCTGCTCGCGACGTGTGGGCTGCTGGCCCCCTCAGCGCTGGGCTTCTCACAGGTTCCAGGTTCGCCCTTCGCCGACAAGGGCATCGATCCGTCCTCTTCTCCATTCAGTGCGAGCGGGGGGCTGCTCGCCACCGGGAACCCGGGGGACAACAACGTGTCGATCTTCTCGGTCAACCCAACGACCGGTGAACTCAAAGAAGTATCCGGTTCGCCGTTCAAAGCCGGTGATTCACCGTTCGACGTCGCGTTCAGTCCGAATGGGCAGCTGCTGGCTGCGGCGAACTACGACTCCAACAACGTCTCGATCTTCTCGGTCAACCAGACGACGGGGGCGTTGAAAGAAGTGTCCGGCTCGCCGTTCTCCACCGGGTCGGAGCCGCTCGCAGTCGCGTTCAGCCCGAGCGGCGGGCTGCTCGCGGTCTCCAACCGTGGGACCGACACCGTGTCGCTGTTCTCGGTCAACCAGACGACCGGGGCGCTGAAAGCAGTGTCCGGTTCGCCCTTCACAACCGGTGAGAATCCGGTCGCGGCTGCATTCAGTCCGGGTGGAGAACTGCTCGCGACCGGCAACGAAGGGTTCCGCTCCGGCATGGAAGAAGAAGGCAGCGTGTCGGTCTTCTCGGTCAACCCCACGACGGGCTCGCTGACGGCTGACTCCCTCACCGACTACGGACCAGGGGTGGTGCCCTTCTCGATCGCGTTCAGCCCCACCGGCGGGTTCCTCGCTACCGGCAACGCCAAGGGCTTGGCCTCCGGCCACAACGCGGCATCCGTGTCCGTGTTCGCCGTCGATCACACCACCGGGGCGCTCGAGGCTGTTGCCGGGTCGCCGTTCCCCGCGGGTGGCGAACCGACTGGGATTGCGTTCAGTCCCGGCGGAGGCCGGCTGGCAACCGCTGACGTTGATCCGGACGGCGTGTCGCTGTTCACCTTCAACGAGAGCACCGGGGCCATAGGCCCGGTCACGGGCTCACCCTTCGCCGACCCCGGCTTTCCGCAATCGGTTGCGTTCAGCCCGGGCGGAGGGCTGCTCGCCACGGCGGACTTCGAATCGAGCAAGGTGTCGGTGTTCTCCTCGCCGGCGCCGCCGACTGCATCGATCGGCACCCCCGCAGCCGGCGGCACCTACGTGCAGGGCTCGGTGGTCGACACCGGGTTCTCGTGCAGCGAGGGCGAAGGGGGCCCGGGGATCGAATCGTGCACCGACTCAAACGGCGGGTCAGGCGACTCGGGTACGCTCAACACCTCACTGCTCGGAGAACGCACCTACACGGTCACCGCGAGGAGCAAAGACGGGCAACTCGGCACAGCCGAGATCAACTACACGATCGTGCCTGCCAAGCACAAGGGCGGCAAGGTCTACGAGTACTGCGGCAGCTTCGAAGGCTGCGGTCTGGGTTTGGTGGTGTATGCCAAGACCAAGACGTGGGAATTCGCGGACCTCTCGGTTCAAGGGGTCATCGAAACCGTCAAGGTCGGCAAGATCAAGCAGACCGATTTCCGCTTCACGGCGCCGAAGGTGTACGACGAAGACGACTGCGTACTGACCTCCGTTAAAACCAAGACGGGCTACAACTCGGAAGCCGCGCCGGGTAACCTCGAATGCTCCGGTGACGTGTTCGAAACCTGGTACGCGTTCAAGGCCTGACGACGCGGGTCACCGCCAGCGCGGACCTTGAGGCTGCCGATCCTGTCAGCCTTCGAGCGCGACCGGGATCGTGCGGTACTGGTTCAGGAACGTCGAGCTCACGCGGGTGGGCTCGCCGTCGAGTGCCAGGTCCGGGAAGCGGCGCAGCGTTTCTTCGATCCACAGCTTCAGCTCCAGGCGCGCCAGCCCGGCGCCGAGGCAGAAGTGCCGTCCGCCGCCGCCGAAGCCCTGGTGGTCTGTCTCGCGGCGCACGTCAAAGCGCTGCGGGTCCTCGAACGCGGACTCGTCGCGGTTGCCCGCGACGTACCACAGCGCGAGCTTGTCGCCTGCCTTGATCCGCTGGCCGGCGAGCTCGGTGTCGCACGTCGCCGTCCGGCGCATGTAGGCGAACGCGGGGTTGTAGCGGACGAACTCCTCGACCACCTGCTCGAGCGGCACCGCACCCGAGCGCACGAGCTCCATCTGCTCGGGGTCCTCGAGCAGGTTCTTCATGCCGCTCGTGAACACCGCGCGGGTCGAGTCGTTGCCGGCGATCATCAGCAGGAAGAAGAAGCTCAGCACCTCCTCGGGGGCGAGCCGTCCGCCTTCGACCTCGGCCTCGATGAAGGCCGTCGTGAGGTCGTTGGTGGGTTGGGCGGTGCGCTCCTCGAGCATGGCGTTGACGTAGGGGACGAACTCTTCGAGCGCCCGCCAGACGTCGCCGAGGTCGGGCACGAGGCGCGGATCCTCAAAGGCGCTCGTGCGGTTCGTCCAGTCGACGAGTTTCGGGGCGTCCTCGCGCGGTACGCCGAGCATGTCGCCGATCACCATCGAGGGGACGTAGATGCCGACGTCCTGGACGAGGTCGAGGTGCGCGTCGGGGTTCGCCGCGAGCGCGCGGTCGTACACGAGGTTGATGATCTCGCGCATCCGCTCGGTGTGCTCGAGTGAGCGCTTCGGCGTGAAGGCCCGCTGGACGAGTGCCTTCAGGCGGTCGTGGCGCGGCGGGTCCTGCGTGATCAGCATGCTCTCGACGAGGTCCATCGGATCGGGCGTCTCCTCGTCCCAGGAGAGTTTGTTGACGACCACGATGCTGCGTTTGGAGGAGTAGGTCGCATGGTTGCGGCCGACGGCCGCTATGTCTGCGAACCGTACGACCGACCAGAAGCCGCTCTCCTCGGGGAACGCGTCGAGTGCGCTCCAGTGCAGTCCGTCCATCGCCCGCATCTGCGCGAACAGCTCGTGCGGCGGGCCGTCCTGCCACAGATCGAGGTTGCCGAGATCGTGCCCCGCGATGTCCGGCTCGGATGCGGTCAAGGTCGTCATCTGGTTCCTCCTGGAGCTCGTGTGTTGAGGGCGGCTTCGTGCTTGGCTGCGGCGCCGGGTCCCCACTCGCGCGGGGACCCGGCGTCACTGCGCCCACCGGTGCGGCTACTTCTTGATGGTGATGCTGGTGATGTGTGTCGTGCCGTCGTTGACGGTCACGCGCAGACTCCACGTCGTGCCCACGGCCAGGCCTGAGCTGTTCAGGCTGTACGCGTATTTCCCGGCTTTTTCTGCCACGAACGCGTCACCGGCGTCCGTCGTGGAGGTGGCCGGGCTGTAGCTGCCGGTCACGCCGCCGACGATCGGAGCGATTTCCAGCGTCGCCGATCCATCGGTCACGTAGCCAAGCGCGTCCTTCAGCCGGAACGTGACCGGCGTGCTGCCTGCGTTGACCTTCTTGCCGTTCGACGGCTTGAGGGCCGAGAACGCGTAGATGACGTCGGTCGTGCACGAGCGCGTCGTTTCATTCCCGGCATTGTCGATAGCGGTCTTCGTGGTCGTCTTCTCCCCGAGACTGCTCGTGGGGATCGGGACCGACCCCGAAGGGTTCTCGGCGAGCCCAGACTGACCATCAGAGGCGACGACCGTCGCATCCACCCCCGAGGCGTCGAGCTCGGCAGTAGCCGGACACGTCACGCTCAGGCTCGGCGGGGTCCTGTCCACGAGCACCGCGCCCGATTCACCCGAGTACGCGCTTGCGGCTTCACCGCTCGCCTGGACACGATAGGTCCACGTGCCTTCGGGCTCCGGTGAACCTGCCGGGAATGTGAATTCGGGGCTCGTCAGGCCACTGGCGACTGTCGACCACGGGCCGTTTGCTTCCTTGTGCTGCAGCGTGTACGTCGAGAAGCTGCTCGAGCAGGTGCTCGTTCAGCTCGCCGGAGACTTCGTCGCGGCCGCAAAAGCCGAGGCCCAGGGCGAGGGCGACGAACGCATCCTCGACTTCACACGACGGATCATGGACGCGACCGTCCACTCCCACGCCCGGCGGAGCTTCGTCGAGCGAGAGCCCCAGCTGGCGCTGCGACTCCTCATCGGACAGCGCGGGGCGATCCACGACAGGATCGTTCAGGCGCTCACGGAGGTGATCGCCGAAACCCACTCTCACGCGCGGGCGCAGGCGCTGGCGCACAACGTCGATGTGGTCGTGCGCGTGGGCGCGGCGCTGCAGTGGAGCACCCTCGCGATCGGCGAGGAGCCCCAAACGGAGGACGCGGTGGACATTCTGCGCGTGCTGCTCAACGCCGGCCATTAGCCACAGCACAGGCCGGCTGTAAACTCGCAGGTATGCCCTCGGAATGGCTCGAGCGCCAGATCGACGAGCTGCTCCTGACGACCGCCACGATCACGGGGCTTGCGTACGCGCGCCGGCGCGCGCGGCGCGCGCGGCGCACCTTCGCCAAGATCATGATCGGCGGGGCGGTGGCTGCGTTCGGTGCGGCCGCCACCGGCGCGATCGCGGGCGGTCTCGGAATCGCTGCCGGGGCGAGGGCGTGGTATCGCCATCGTTCGAGCGCCGCGGCAGCGGGCAAGCGCTCATAGGCACCTCGCCTGGCGGCACCCGTTCCAGCCGTGGTTGACCCCCATCGAAGTACATGGCCGTGAGGGAACCGGGTCTCAGCTCGTAGTTGGAGCCCTCCGCCCCGCGGTGGACGGCGCGGCGATTTCTGTCAGCAGGCCGGCAGCGCGTAAGACGGCCCAAAGGTCCCGTACGGGACAAATCCGGAACAAATACGAGAACGGGGTCGATCTGTCCCGATCGGGACAGCAATGAAAGTCCGGCGAGCGGCGTTCGCGCTGGCTCTAAGCGTCCACCAGCAGCCGCCCCACGCTGTCGGCCACGCACGCCGGCTTCTCGGTGCCCTCGACCTCGACGGTGAAGCGCGTGACCACCTGGTGCCAGCCGCCGCCCACCTCCGTGACCTCAACGAGCTGCGCGTAGCAGCGCACGCGCGCACCGACGGGCACCGGAGCGGGGAACCGCACCTTGTTCCAGCCGTAGTTCACCCCCATCTTGAAACCGGTCCATTCGCTCAGGTCTTTGCGCAGGCCGTCGATCAGCGACAACGTCAGGTTGCCGTGGGCGATGGTGGTCCCGAACGGGCTCTCGCGCTTGGCGCGCTCGAGATCCACGTGGATCCACTGGTGATCGCCGGTCAGCTCGGCGAACTGGTTGACCATCTCCTGGGTGACCTCCCGCCACCCGCTGGGCCCGACCGTCTGGTCCTTCAGCGCCCGCAGATCCTCGATCCCGTGGGCGACCGACTTGGGCATGCTCGCGCTGGCAGCCATCGCTCTCCTTTCGCTCGGCCGAAACTGAGCGCCATGCTATTCGCTCGCCGCCCCTGGGCGCGGCGCAGGCGGCTACGCGCTCGGCGAGCTCGCGCGGACGCTCGGCAGTGTCGCGCTGAAGACGCTCTCGATGGCGCTCGCGGGCACCGGTTTGCCCATCAGCACGCCCTGGGCCATCGAGCAGCCCATCGCCTGCAGGGCGCTCACCTGCTCGAGGTTCTCGATGCCCTTGGCGATCACCGTCAGCGACAGGTCGCGCCCGACGATCATGATCGCCTCGAGCAGCCACGTGCGGTAGTCCTCGTCCTCGGAGGCTGCCAGGGAGCTGCGGTTGACCTTCAGGAAGTCGAGCGGCAGGCGGCGCAGATCGGAGTGGTAGGCGTAGCCGCTGCCGCCGAAGTCGTCGATCGCGATACGCACGCCCAGTTGCTTGATCTCCTGCAGGCGCTCCACCGCCACCGTCACGTCCCGCATGACCGTCGTCTCGGGGATCGCCAGCGTCAGCAGCGCCGGGTCGATCCCCGACTGCTGCAGGGCGCGCCGCACGTCGGTGACGAAGCCGTCGCGGTTGACCTGGTTGGCAGACACCTCGACGGTGATGCCCAGTTGATGACCCGCCACGTTCCATGCGGCGGCCCGGCCGCAGGCCTCTTCGAGCACCCAGCGACCGATCGGGACGGTCAGCCCGGTCTCCTCGGCGAGCGGGATGAAGTCCGCGGGCAGCAGCACCCCCTGCTTGGGGTGCAGCCAGCGTACGAGCGCCTCGAGGCCAGCCACCTTGCCGGTGGTCAGATCGAAGATCGGCTCGTACAGCACGAAGAACTGCTTGTCCGCGAGCGCCGCGTTCAGCTCGACCTCGAGCACCCCGCGACCCTCGATCACCGAGCGCATGTTGGCGTTGAACAGCGTGTAGCGGTCCTTGCCCGCCGCCTTCGCCGCGTTCAGGGCAAGCTGGGCGTCGCGCAGCAGGTCTTCGGGGGTGGCGTAGCGGCCGAAGGCGACGCCGATGCTCGCGGTGAGGAAGAAGTCGGGACCCTGGCCCGCCACGTCGAACGGCTTGTGCAGCGCCTCGACCACGCGGCGCGCCAGCGAGTCCAGGCGCGCGCCGCGGGCGGCCGATTCGACCAGCAGCACGAACTCGTCGCTGCCCAGCCGGCCCACCGTGTCGCCGGCCCGCACCACACCCTCGAGCCGCTCGGCCACGATCTTCAGGATCTCATCCCCCGCCGCGCGGCCCAGCCGCTCGTTGACGTCCTCGAACCAGTCGATGTCGATGAACAGCGCTCCCACCAGCAGCCCGGACTGGCGCCCGGCGCGGGCGAGCATGCACTCGGCCCGGTCCAGCATGAGCGCGCGGTTGGGCAGGCCGGTGAGCCTGTCGTAGAGATCGTCCGCGGGTACCGGGCGCTGCTGCGCGACGCTCGCAGGCGCCGGACCGCGGCCACCGGCGCCGAGCACGAGCACGAGCACGCCGGCGAGCACGCTCAGCGCGCAGCCCACGATCAGCAGCGCCAGCGCGTTGCCGTCGGCGGTGACGCTCGCGTTGACCGGAGCCGCATAGCTCTGCACCGTCCACCCGTTGTGGAGTTCGATCGTCGAGCTCGCCGCACCCGCCCGCTGCGTGCTGCCGAGGAAGGACGCGTTGGCCGAGCTGCTGTGGAAGGTGAGGCGCAGCGCCACGCCCGGGTGACCCTGCAGGGCCTCGCGCACGACCTCGGCGGGGGAGAGCAGCTCGCGCAGCCAGCCCACGAACGCGCCCATCCGTGCGGCCGTCGTGGGCGGCGGCTGGTTGCCGCGATACACGGGCGTCATGACCTCCAACAGCCCGACCCCGGTCTTCGTGCTCAGCGCCGTGTAGTGGCTGAACCCGGTGTCGCGGGAGAGCAGCAGGCCGCTCCTGGACGCGCAGTAGTCGAGCCCGGCGCGCGGGGTTTCGCCGGCGTGCCTCGACAGTCGTGCCACCGCCAGGCAGTAGTACGGGCGTGCGCCCGCGGGCGTGATCGAGAGGTGTCGGGCGCTCGGGGCCGCCGCTCGCGCCGGCGCGTGGGCCGGGGCGCTCCCGGTCGGCTGCGTCGCGGCGCCCGTCGAGACCACGGCCACGCTGCGCTTCGCCGGTACGCCAAAGCTCGTCAGTTCCGGCGCTCGCACGAGCGCCACCAGCCCGAGCTGTTCGAGCTCGGGGTAGCGACGCAGCGTCTGCGCCCATTTCGCCCACCTGTCGAATTCCGCGGCCGAGGCCTTTGGGTTGCCCGCGAGGAACGTCGCGCCGCTGATGCGCAGCTCTTCCTCGCGCTGGAGGGTGAGCTTGGCCGCCGCGGCGGCCGCGGCCGCCGACTGCTGGGCGCTCTGGCGCGCGTTGGCGGCGTCGTTGCGAGCGATCTTGTGCGCCCCGAGCACCGAGGCCACCACCCCTGCGGCTACACACAGGAGCGCGACCACCGCCCAGGCGATCCTGCCGGTCGAGAGGTGTCCGCGAAACGGCCCGGCGGGCCGTGCGGGCGGTGCCGGGCTGGCGTCAGGCGGGGCAGCCGGCGGCGCGCCGTCAGCCGCTTGGCTTGCGGGCGCGGCGGCCGGCGCAGGGGGCTGGCTGGCTACGGCTGGTGTGCCTGTGTGAACGCCCGAGGGGGGCGTGCTGTACGGGCTCGGCTGCGGCGGGTCATCCACCGGGGGCACGGGGGCGCCGGCCGCCGGCACGGGCGGTCCGGGCGTGGGCACGGGGACGCCAGGCGAGGGCACGGCCGGCCCGCCCGGCGGCACCGGGGCGCCGGCGGCGGGTTGCGGGGGCACGGGAGCGGGCGGCGCAGGGACTGCCTCGGGGGGAAGGGGCGTGCCGGGAGCAGGCGTGGCGGGGACCGCCGCGGAGGGGTCGGTCGGGCGCTCGGGGGTGGGGTTCTCTTGGGGAGTTTCGCTATCTGACACGGCGACCTCGGGTACTCCCAGTGCGCGGCCATGCGCCGCTTACGCGTGATCGAGTTTGCAAGGGGTGCTCCATCTGCTTCGTGCGTCCATCTCGACGAAAAGCCGATTGAGGTTTACCGGTGCAGATTTGCTTGCTCCGGGTGATCCTTACCGTCTAGGCTGGGCGGACGTGAGCGCCACCAACCACTCCTCCACCGCGTCAGCTCCCGCGTCGGGCCAGCATCCGCGCCTGCTTTCGCCGCGCGAGCTGCATGCTCTCTACTGCAAGCACTTCGAGGACCGGCGCAAGGAGCGCCAACTGCTCTCCATGAGCAGCTTCCTGCTGACGTTTGCGGGGGTTCGGGGGGTAACGCACGCGATCAGGGCCGAACGCGGCCCCTTCAAGAACATCACGCCCGGCGGGCGCCACATCCACCACATGACCTTCGGGATCGTGGGCCTGTTGAGCGTCGGCTACCTGTGGATGCTCGAGATCGGCGTCGACGAGGCCCGTGGCGCCTCGCGCGCGACCTCGCTGGCATACGGGGCGGGCGCGGCGCTGACGCTCGACGAGTTCGCCCTGTGGCTGAACCTGGCGGACGACTACTGGAACAAGCAGGGACGCGAGAGCATCGACGCGGTCGTGGTGTTCGGCGGGCTGCTCGGCCTCAGCGTCGTCGGCAAGGGCTTCTTCCGGGAGCTGTTGCTGCGCGTGCGCGGGCGCCCGGCGGACGGCTGAGGCCGTTACGTGGCTGGTGCTGTCCGCACGGTGTGGATGCCGGGAGGGGTGCTCACGGAGATCCACCTCGTGGCCGAGGACACCGCGGGCGCGTTCTGCCTGCTCGTCGACAACCCGCCCGTCGGGTGGTCGCTGCCGGCGCACCGCCATCTGGGCGAGGCGGAGACCATGTATGTGATCGAGGGGGACTTCGAGATCGAGCTGGACGGCAGGCGCGCGAGGCTGTCGGCGGGCGAGGCCGTGCACGTGCCCCAGGGTGCGATGCACGCCAGCGCGAACGTCGGCTCGGCCCAGGGCCGGCGCGTCGTGCTGTTCAGCCCCGCCGGCCTCGAGCGCTTCTTCCTGGAGGCCGGCGCGCCGAGCCGGGATGGCGACGTAGACCTCGCCGCCATGCTCGCGCTGGCCAGGAGCCACGGCTGGGAGTTCGCGACGTCAAGTTGACAGGTGATGCGCTCGCCGTCTCCCACGCCCGGCGCCTGCTGGCACTGGCCGGCACTCACGTTCGCGCTGGCGGTCATCCTCTGCGGCTGCGCGAGCTCGGCGTCATCCGGCAACGGCGTGGCGTCCAAGGCCCCCGCCCAGATCGTGGCGGCCGCGAAATCCGCCGCCGAGGGCGCGGCGACGGTCCACGTTGCAGGCTCAATTCTCGGTGATGGAACGCCGATAGCTATTGATATGGAGTTGGTTTCCGGCAAGGGCGGGCAGGGACGGATCGTGGTGGAAGGACAGACTGTCAAGCTCGTCAACGTGGACAACGCTGTCTATCTCAACAGCGGCGCCGCCTTCTACGCCCGCTTCACCGGTGCGGCGGCCGCGCGACGGCTCCAGGGCAAATGGCTGAAGGCCTCGGCGCGGGGCGCGGCCCTGGGGCCGCTGGTCTCGCTGACCAACCTCGGAAAGCTGCTGGGCGGCGCGCTAGGCGCGCATGGACCGCTCTCCCGTGGCGTTCCCACGAGCGTCAGAGGGCAGAAGGCCATCGCCGTGACCGACCTCGCGCGGGGCGGGACGCTGTTTGTGGCCAGCACGGGCGCCCCCTATCCGCTGGAGATCGTCAAGCCCGCCCCTGGTGGCGGGGAGCTAGAGTTTGATAGGTGGAACCAACCTGTGGCGCTCGAACCGCCGGCCGGCGCGATCAACATCAAGCAGCTCCAGAGCCGCTGACAAATGCTTGGGTCATATGTTTATCAGTGCTGAACACCGGTCAAGCGCGCTGGCAGCGGCGTCGAACGTGGACGTGAATCACCGGTCCGATACTGGACCGGAGAAGAACGCGAGAGTTCCCTGTGAACGGCGCAATCCAAGCCAGCCTTCTTCAACGCCCGGAACCCTCTGGGACCAGCTCGGGGGGCTCTGCGGGTGCTCTGGGACGCTCGGAGGGTGGTGCGCTCATGCGTAGGCATCCGGACGCGGGCCACCAGCCGGAGCTCCCTCCATCCCAGCCTCCTACCCGCCGCCGGCAGACGGCGCCGGTGATCGTCGCATGGGCGCTGCTCGGACTGGCATCGCTCGCCGGCGCACTGCTGGCGGGGGCCTCGCCGGTGATCGCCGGCTGCCTGGTGGTGCTCGCCTGCGCGGGGGTGGCACTCGGCTGGTGTGTGGGCGAGCGCAGCCGCGTGGTCCTCGAGGACGCGATCGAGCACCGCACGAGCGATCTCAAACGCGCCCTGTCGGAAGCTCGAGATCGCCCAGGCCGAGACCGTTCAGCGCCTGTCGATGGCGGTCGAGTTCCGCGATGAGGACACCGGTGCGCACATCGAGCGCATCGGGCGCTTCTCGGTGCTGCTGGCCGAGCACATCGGCATGGACGCCGAGTTCTGCGAGCGCCTGCGCCATGCGGCGCCGCTGCACGACGTCGGCAAGGTGGCGATCCCTGACGCGATCCTGCTCAAGCCCGGCCCGCTCACGCCGGAGGAGCGCGCGATCGTGGAGACGCACGCCGAGGAGGGGCACCGCCTGGTACGCGGCTCGTCCTCGTCGATCCTGGACATGGCCGCGACGATCGCGCTCAGCCACCAGGAGAAGTGGGACGGCAGCGGCTACCCGCGCGGGCTGAAGGGCGAGGCGATCCCCATCGAGGGACGGATCGTGGCGGTGGCGGACGTGTTCGACGCGCTGACCAGCGACCGCGTCTACCGCAAGGCCTTCGCGATCGAGGATGCCGTGCAGATGATGCGCGAACAGCGCGGGCGCCACTTCGACCCGGTGCTGCTGGACGCGTTCATGGAAGTGCTCGGACGCACCGGCGCGGACGCCCGCGAGCAGCTGCGCTCGGACCCGGCGGCGCTCGTGGAGAGCACGCTGGAGACGTTCGCCACGGCGCTCGAACGCGGCGACGCGGAGATGGCCGAGGGCGCGATCGCGACGGCCATCGAGGACGGCATCACGCCCACGACGCTGCACGCCGAGGTGATCGGTCCGGCGCTGCGGCGCATCAGCTTCCTGTCCGAGGCCGGGCAGATCGACCCGGACCGCGAGCATCGCGCGACCACCATCACCCGCCGCGTGCTGGCGACGCTGTACCGCTACATGACCGGCAGTACCGAGCCCACCCGCGAGCGCGTGCTGCTGGCGGGCGTGGAGGGCGATGAGCACACGCTCGGGCTGCAGATGGTCCACGACCAACTGGCGGCAGCCGGCTTCCACACGATCTTCGACACCGACCTGTCCGCCGGACGCCTGTTGGAGATGGTCGCCAGCCAGTCCCCGGATCTGGTGGTGGTCGGTGCCACGGAACCCACCGCCGAGGAATCGGTCGAGATCGCGCTGCGCGACCTGCGCTCCAACCGTCCCGATCTGCCGATCGTGCTCGGCGGGCCGGCAGTCGGCGGCAGCCTGCCGCGCGAGCGTGGCGGCATGCGCGTGCTCGAGCGCATCGACGAGTCGGTCGAAGCGGTCGAAGACCTGCTGGCCAGCACCGCCTCCACCGCGCACGTATAGATTTCCCGCGCATGGGCTCCAGCGCGATCGTCACCGGCGGCGCCGGCTTCATCGGCTCGCACGTCGTCAACGCGCTGCTGGCGGACGGCTACGCGGTGAGCGTGATCGACGACCTCTCCGCGGGCGACCCCGCCAGGGTCGCCGACGCGGCTGATCTGCTGGAGCTCGACATCGTCGAGCGGCCGGCGCTGGAGGCGGCGGTCACGAAGATCAAGCCCCGCGCGATCTTCCACCTGGCGGCCCAGGCGAGCGTGGTGGTGTCCGTCGAGAACCCCGGCCGCGACTGCGACGTCAACGTGAAAGGCACGCTCAACGTGGTGGAGGTCGCCGGCCGCTGCAACGCTCCGGTCGTGTTCACGTCCACCGGCGGCGCGCTATACGGCGACGAGGCGCCCATGCCCACCGGCGAGGACCGCATTCCCGAACCGCTCTCCCCATATGGGGCCTCGAAGCTGGCGGCCGAGTCCTATGTGACGACCTGGTCGCGCGCCTCGGGCATTCCCCATGCGGTGTGCCGACTGGGCAACGTGTATGGGCCGCGCCAGACACCGCACGGTGAGGCGGGCGTGGTGGCGATCTTCTCCCACTGCCTCTACACCGACCGCGTTCCCAAGCTATACGGCCACGGCCAGCCCACGCGCGACTACGTGTACGTCGGCGACGTGGTCAGCGCGCTGCTGTCCGCCTCGGGGAGGTCCGGGACGTACAACATCGCCACGGGCGTCGAGACCGACGTGAGCACCGTGTGGAACGGGTTGAGCGAGGCCGCCGGCAAGCACATCGAGCCGGAGCTGGCCGACCTGCGTCCGGGCGAGCTCACCACAGCTGCCTGGACGCGCGCCTGGCCGAGCGCGAGCTCGGCTGGCGGGCGCAGATGCCGATCGCACAGGGGCTGAAGACCACGTACGAGGCGCTGGTCGAGGAATTCGAGAGCCGCTAGCATCAACCGGCCACGGCCAGATAGCTCAGTTGGTAGAGCACACGACTGAAAATCGTGGTGTCCCCAGTTCGAATCTGGGTCTGGCCATCGGGGAGCCGCTGCAACCGCGCTGGTTTTCAGATAGCGGTTGCTATCCCGACCGGTCCGTTTGGTTCGACGGGCGTCTGCCGGGAGCAGTTCCCGCTGGATGTCCCCTTGAGCAGCCGTTCCCGCTAGTGTCTTGAGTCGTTAGTTCTGTGGTGGTTTGTGGTATGCTTTGTGGGGTGCCACGTGGTCCTGCTGCGGTGTCGATCGAGTTGACGGATTCCGAGCGTGAGACGCTTGTGCGTTGGACCCGGCGGAGGCGTAGCGCGGCTGGATTGGCGCAGCGCTCACGGATCGTGCTTGAGTGTGCGCAGGGCCAGACGAATGTGGCTGTCGCGCAGCAGGTCGGGGTTTCGCTGCCGACGGTTCGTCGCTGGCGCGGACGGTTCGCCGAGCAGCGTTTGGACGGGCTGTTGGATGAGCCGCGGCCGGGGCAGCCCAGGAAGATCAGCGATGAGCAGGTCGAGGATGTGATCGTCAAGACACTCGAGACCGCGCCGCCGGACGGCGGGACTCACTGGTCCACACGCCAGATGGCGGCCACGACGGGGCTCAATCAAACTGCGGTCTCGCGGATCTGGCGAGCGTTCGGGCTCCAGCCCCACCGCGTGGAGCACTGGAAGCTCTCCAAGGACCCACTGTTCGTGGAGAAGGTCAGGGACATCGTTGGTCTGTATCTGGACCCGCCCGAGCGCGCGATCGTGCTGTGCGTGGATGAGAAGGCACAGATCCAAGCGCTTGATCGTTCAGCACCAACATTGCCGATGCTGCCCGGCACACCGGCTCGCGCCACCCACGATTATGAGCGCAACGGCACGAGCAGCCTGTTCGCCGCGTTGAACACCGCCAGCGGCGAGGTCATCCGCTCGCTACACGCTCGCCACCGCGCGATCGAGTTCAAGAAGTTCCTGGTCAAGATCGACAAAGAAGTCCCCGCCGACCTGGACATCCACATGATCCTCGACAACTACTCGACCCACAAGACACCCGCCATCAAGCGGTGGCTGGCTGCCCATCCACGTTTCCACCTGCACTTCACCCCGACCGGCTCCTCATGGATCAACCTCGTCGAGCGCTGGTTCGCAGAGCTGACCGCCCGCAAGCTACGCCGCGGAGTGCACCGCTCCGTCCCCGAGCTCAACGCCGACATCGAGGACTGGGTCGAGCACTGGAACGAAAACCCCAACCCCTACGTCTGGACCAAGACCGCCGACGAAATCCTCGACAACCTAGCCGGATACTGCAACACAATTAACGCGTCAAGACACTAGGTGCTCTTGCGTGCGTGATACCCCATCGTTTGAGCGGGCCGAAGCGGTCCCAGGCATCCCCGTTGGCTCAACCGTATCTGAGTTGACAGCGCGCCCGTCAACTCGGTGCTCGTGTCCACACTCGAGGTCTGCATCCCACTCCCCGTGTCGCACAACGCCTCGGGCCAGGTATTTATCCGATCGGACCATGTTTATGTATGGGGGATCTTTCATCTCCCGAGCTCAGCCTCTGCTCGTTCACACGTGACTCAATGTGTCGATATTAGAGCCTCATGAGGTGGTGACATGACAGCGCGCCGAGTGCTTGAGTATATTGCACCGATGATGTTTATAAGACGACGCCGCCGCGCCTCGAAGCTCTCTGGACGCCAGCTGCTGGCGGCGACATGGCGGTGATCGAGGGCAAGAGGCGCGCTGGCGGCGGCCGTCCCCCCGCGGGCGCCCGCGCCCGCTTGCAAGCGATACCGGTACAGCGCTCGCGGCTGATTGCGGCGATGGTCGGAGCGGTCGAAGCCGACGGATATCAGGGCCTTACCGTCGGTCAGGTTCTCACCCGCGCGAGGGTTTCGCGCAGGACCTTCTACGAGGTCTTCGGAGACCTCGACGACTGCTTTCTCGCCGCGTTTGAACAGACTCTGGAGAACGCGCGCGAGCTCGCGCACACGGCGTACCTCTCCGAGCGCGACTGGCGCTGCGGTATGCGCGCGGCGCTTCTGTGCGTGCTCACGTTGATGGAGCAGGAGCGCGGTCTCGCCCGTCTGTGCGTCGTGGACGCGCTCTTCGCCGGTCCACGCGTACTGGAGCGCCGCGCCCAGTTGCTGCGTGAGCTCGCGCAGGCAATCGACGGCGGGCGCACCGTCGCGAACGCCCGTCACGACCCTCATCCGCTCACCGGCCAGGCGATCGCCGGCAGCATCGCGACGCTGCTGCACACGCGTCTGCTGCACCAGGACCCAGCGCCGCTGACAGATCTCTGCGGCGCGCTCATGGGCATAATCGTGATGCCCTATCTCGGGCGCGCCGCCGCCCACAGGGAGCTCGAGCTGAGCAGCACCCTCGCCCCCCCCAGCGGGCGCTCGGTCGTCTCTCGGCGCGCGCTCGACCCGCTCGCGGGGCTCGAGATGCGCCTCACCTATCGCACGGTGCGCGTCCTCACCGCGATCGCGGTGAACCCCGACGCGACCAACTCGCGGATTGCAGACGCTGCCGCGATCGTCGACCAGGGCCAGATCTCGAAGCTGCTCGCGCGCCTCGCTCGCCTCGGGCTGGCTGAAAACACGCGCCCGGGTCGCGTCGGGCGTGGCGAGAACGCCTGGCGCCTGACGGAGCTCGGCGCGCGCATCCAGCGCGCGACGTGCGCGAAGCTGTGACATCCGATGCCGTAGCCGCTGGAGCGATGGCCCGTCGTCAATGGCGCCGAAGCGCCTCCGGACCTGCCGGTTGGCGAGCGGCGCGACCGGCCGAGTTCCAGCGTCAGCGCATCCTGCGGGCGGCGCTGGCGGTGGCGTGCGAGCGCGGCTACCGGGGGATGTCCGTCAGGTCGGTGGTCGCTCGCGCCGGAGTCTCGCACAAGACCTTCTATCAGCTCTTCGACGGCCTCGAAGACTGCTCGCTGGCCGCGATCGAGAGCTGCCTCGTCGAGATAGCCGCGGTCGTGTCCCCGGCGTATGAGGCGCAGGGCAAATGGTCCGCGCGGGTGAGGGCGGCGCTCGTTTCGCTGCTGGCGTTCCTGGAGCACGACCGCAACGCGGCTGGGCTCGTGCTTTCCTATCTGGCCGGCTACGGGCCGAACAGCCCTCATCTGCGTGTCCGCGTTCTCGGCCTCCTGCAACGGATAGTCGCGGACGGACGCTCGGTCGGACAGCCAGCTTGTGAGCCCGCGCCGCTGGCGGCCGAGTTCGTCGTCGGCGGGGTGCTTTCGGTTGTCCACTCGCACCTCGGCGAGCGCTCGCTGGTGGCGCTCGTCAACCCCTTGATGTGGATGATCGCGCTGCCGTACCTCGGCCCGGCCGCGGCGCGCCGGGAGCTGACGCGGCCCGCGCCCGAGCGCCGACCCGTGCCGACCGTGCCCTCCACCGATCCACTCGATGCCCTCGGCATGCGCCTCACCTACCGCACTGTTCGGGTGTTGGAGGCCATTGCGCTCGCGCCGGGCGCCAGCAACCGCGAAATCGGCGAACGAGCGGGAATCGCAGACCAGGGCCAGATCTCGAAGCTGCTCACCCGCCTGGCCCGTCTCGGGCTGCTTGAGAACACCGGCGTGGGGCAGGCCGTGGGAGGCGCCAACGCGTGGCATCTCAGCTCCCAAGGCAGCGAACTCGCGCCAGCGATCGTGCGCATGTCGGCCGGTCCGGAGCTGATGTGATCCAGACAGCTCCGGACCGCAGCCGGTCCTCCTGGAGCTGTCCCTCGCCCAAATGGAACGGGCGCTGCGCTACGTGCATGGTACGGGCTGTGTGGGCGTGGGGCAACGCGCCGAGAGCTCGCCCGCGCGGCCGGCCAGCGTTCACAGACGCAAGACGACCGACCGGGCGCCGGCGACGGCGCACTCCGCACCATAAAGAGTAGGGTGGCGCGGAGAGGTCAGCTCGTCGTGCGGGTGGGGGCCCGGAGCTGGTCGAGCCGGGCCCCCATTTCTGCAAATGCCAGAGGTCGGGCAGCACGCCTGATCGGCGACGTACCAGACGTGCTTGGGTGTCTGGGTTGCGTTCGCCTGGGAAAGCTCGGCTGCACGCCGTGTCTCTCGCTCCGGCTCCCCTGGGCCCTCGCCTGCGACCCGTGAGCGGTCCTCCAGCCGTCGAGCTCTGGGCTTGGGCGGAACCACGACTGTTCAGCAGAACCCCGCCGGTCTGTGGATCAAATGCGTTCTTCACCAAGCACCGGCGCTTGCGATCGGCTTCGTGAGAAGCGACCGCAGCGAGCGGCTGAGACACAGGAGGAAGCTTCACATGAGATCTATCCGCAGTACTGCGCTGGCAGCGTTCACGCTGGCGCTCGCGGTGGGCGCGGTCGGCGCGTGCTCGGCGTCCGCGGCCGAAATACCTGAATGGTACTCGGCGAAACCGGCGCCGGAATGGCAGCAAGAAGGCAAAACCCTTACCGAAGCGGTACCGGTGCAGTGGAAGGTGTACTCCTTGACTCGCCATATGATTTTTGCAGACGAAGGATTTCAGGCCGAGGTAGTATGCGAAGTGACTGGCGAAGGCTCGGATGGCGCCGGTGCAGCCGGCAAGATCACCAGCTTGACGCTTTCGAAATGCGAAGCGCCATCTAAATACAAACCCGCAAGCGGCGGCGAAGAAGTAGTAAACACTTGCGAAGAATCCACATCATCCCCAGCAAAAGTAAAATTCGTCAATCTTCCATGGCGCACAGAACTGGTTACGACAGGGGGGGCGCAGCACGATCTGATCAAGGCCGAAGGCAAAGAAGAACCCGGATTCGTGATCGAATGCAAGGTAGGTGGTCTCAAAAAAAACGATACGTGCCTGTTGACCGCGACGAACAAGCTTAGCCCGACGGTGAGCAACGCTTCACCGGGGGTCTTTGTCTCCTTCGAAGGCGGGCACCTGAAATGCAGTGCTAGCGAGACAGAACAGGGAGGAGTGATCGGCAGCGACTTCATCGAAGCCACGAAAGGCAGCAAGCTGGAAGTAAACGTGGTTGACGGACCCTTTACCAAGCTCACGAGTTCGCTCGCGGTCGTTGGCAAAGGAACTCTGGGGGTCGAAGAAAAAGCTGGCGGACTAGATCTCGGATTCAAATGCTCAGTCGAAACGGAAGGTACGAGCGAAGCTGGCGGGAAAGGAACGATAAGCAATGTGAAAATCTCGAATTGTGCTGGGGTCAAAGAATGCGGCTCGCTGCTCTCGTTGTCCGAGGACGGCCTACCGTGGACTACGGCCCTCGCTGAAGCGGAAGGAGCCATCGCCGACAAACTGACTGGTAGCAAAGAAGCAAGCGCATGGTCGTTTGAATGCAGCGATGGTGGCATCAAACTCCGCGATAAATGCCCTCTGACCGTGCTCCCGGAACTTCAAAACGGCGTCGGAGGCGTGGTAGATGCGATATTCCCTGAAGACTCCGCGTCTTTGACAACCTGTTCGGACAGTGTTCGAGAAGGAGCTTCGTGGCAAGGGGAAATCAAGTTCAGCCTCACGAACGGGGAAGCGCTCGAGGTGAAAAAATAGAGCATAGGCGTTACGGCAGCTGACATACGCAGTCGCACGAAGGTGGTTGGGTCCGCGCGCATCGCGGACCCAACCACTGATTTTGCCAGGCTTGCCTCGCCGAGGCAATCGTCATGGTTGGACCTGTTGACCGGGACAGCCGTCTGACCCCCCTCGAATCGACCCGCCCGGGTAGCGGCGCGCCGAGACCGCGGGTGCTTGGAGCACGGCGACCTTCATCGCTTGCCCCGGCTGATGACATACGCCCGCCAGGCTGCGAGCGCCCAGACCTTGTTGTTCGGATCGATCTCTTGCCGGTGCTGCACGCGGGTGGTGCTGGCTGCCGGGCCTCGCCTGAACCTCATCGGTGGACGAGCGCCGAGTGTCGCTACCTGCCTCCCGCAGCGCCGTTCTAGCTCTTGACTTGTCCGCCCGCGGCTCGGTCGAGACTATGTCGTGGCGCTTGCCCAACGCGGGCATCGCGAGATGTTGGAGGCACCCGTGCAGCGGTCCAGGACGACGTCGAACGCCTCACGCGGCAAAGCAGAGGTTCGCCTGCTGCGTGCGGTGACCGAATTGGGCGGGCGCGACGGTTATGTCGAGTTGACGGTCGAGCGCGTGTTGGAGGCGGCAGGCGCCAGTCGTGCAAGCTTCTACCAGTACTTCTCCAGTGTCGACGATTGCTTCTGGACTGGCTATCGGCTCCACGCCGACGAGCTGATTCGCGGGCTCGCGGATGCAGTCGCGTCGGACGACGAGCCGGAGCTCGTACTGCCTCGCGTGCTCGTCGAGACGGCGATCCAACGGCCGGATGTCGCGCGGCTCCTGATCAGCGAGTGCTTGGCGGCCGGCCCGGTTGGGCTACTCCAGCGCGACGCGCTGATCGGGCGGATACGGGAGGTGCTGGCACCACGCGGTGAGCTACCCACGGTTGACCTTCCAACGACGCTCTTCATCGGAGCCGTTTTCAGGCTTCTTGCGATACGGCTCGCTGAAAAAACGGTGACGAAAGCGCTCGTCAAGGAGGTAGCCGATTGGGCTTGCTCCTTCGAGCGCGAGCCATCGAGAGGCTCGTGGGGCGCGGGCTCGGACGTGGGCTCGGAACGACGCTCGGTTCCCCGCCTTTCGGCACGCCTCCGCAGGCAGGGGTCCGTACGCGAGCGAATCTTGCGGGCTGTCGTCGCGGCTGTGCATGAAAAGGGCTATCGATCGGCCACGGTCGCTGATTTCGTCGCAACGGCTGGCGTGTCGCGACGACACTTCTACAACGAGTTTTCGAGCAAGGCCGCCGCGGTCATCGCCGCATACGAGTTGGGATTCACGCGCGCGGTGGCGGAGTGTGCTCCCGCCTTCTTGGGTGCGGGGGAATGGCCTGAGCGCGTCTGGGCGAGCGCCTTCGCGCTCGCCCGCTTCTTTTCCCGCGAGCCGTCGATCGCCTATCTGGGGCTCGTTGAGTGCCACGCCCTTGGGCGTGACTTCGAGCACCGCGTGCACGAGACGCATCTAGCGTTCACCTTGTTCCTCGAGGAAGGCTACCATCGGCTGCCCGAGACATCGCCGCTGAGACGACATCTATCCGTACTGACGATGTGCGCCGTGTCCGAGGCGGGCTTCCAAGCATCTCGCGGAACACCCAGTCTGCACCTGAGAACGACGCTGCCGATGGCCGCATACATCGTGCTGACGCCGTTTATCGGTATCGAGCAAGCCGTCGCGTTTGTGTCGCTCAAGCTTCGTGGGAACTTTCTGGCGCGCCCCCCCGCGGCGCCACCGAGTCAACCCCGCCTCGGTCGGCGACGCGCCAGAGGTTCTTGAGTGTCTGGGTTGCGTTCGCCTGGGAAAGCTCGGCTGCACACCATGTCTCTCGCTCCGGCGCCCTCGCCTGCGACCCGTGAGCGGTCCTCCAGCCGTCGAGCTCTGGGCTTGGGCGGAACCACGACTGTTCAGCAGAACCCCGCCGGTCTGTGGATCAAATGCGTTCTTCACCAAGCACCGGCGCTTGCGATCGGCTTCGTGAGAAGCGACCGCAGCGAGCGGCTGAGACACAGGAGGAAGCTTCACATGAGATCTATCCGCAGTACTGCGCTGGCAGCGTTCACGCTGGCGCTCGCGGTGGGCGCGGTCGGGGCGTGCTCGGCGTCCGCGGCCGAAATACCTGAATGGTACTCGGCGAAACCGGCGCCGGAATGGCAGCAAGAAGGCAAAACCCTTACCGAAGCGGTACCGGTGCAATGGAAGGTGTACTCCTTGACTCGCCATATGATTTTTGCAGACGAAGGATTTCAGGCCGAGGTAGTATGCGAAGTGACTGGCGAAGGCTCGGATGGCGCCGGTGCAGCCGGCAAGATCACCAGCTTGGCGCTTTCGAAATGCGAAGCGCCATCTAAATACAAACCCGCAAGCGGCGGCGAAGAAGTAGCAAACACTTGCGAAGAATCCACATCATCCCCAGCAAAAGCAAAATTCGTCAATCTTCCATGGCGCACAGAACTGGTGACGACAGGGGCGGCGCAGCACGACCTGATCAAGGCCGAAGGCAAAGAAGAACCCGGATTCGTGATCGAATGCAAGGTAGGTGGTCTCAAAAAAAACGATACGTGCTTGTTGACCGCGACGAACAAGCTTAGCCCGACGGTGAGCAACGCTTCACCGGGGGTCTTTGTCTCCTTCGAAGGTGGGCACCTGAAATGCAGTGCTAGCGAGACAGAACAGGGAGGAGTGATCGGCAGCGACTTCATCGATGCCACGAAAGGCAGCAAGCTGGAAGTAAACGTGGTTGACGGACCCTTTACCAAGCTCACGAGTTCGCTCGCGGTCGTTGGCAAAGGAACTCTGGGGGTCGAAGAAAAAGCTGGCGGACTAGATCTCGGATTCAAATGCTCAGTCGAAACGGAAGGTACGAGCGAAGCTGGCGGGAAAGGAACGATAAGCAATGTGAAAATCTCGAATTGTGCTGGGGTCAAAGAATGCGGCTCGCTGCTCTCGTTGTCCGAGGACGGCCTACCGTGGACTACGGCCCTCGCTGAAGTGGAAGGAGCCATCGCCGACAAACTGACTGGTAGCAAAGAAGCAAGCGCATGGTCGTTTGAATGCAGCGATGGTGGCATCAAACTCCGCGATAAATGCCCTCTGACCGTGCTCCCGGAACTTCAAAACGGCGTCGGAGGCGTGGTAGATGCGATATTCCCTGAAGACTCCGCGTCTTTGACAACCTGTTCGGACAGTGTTCGAGAAGGAGCTTCGTGGCAAGGGGAAATCAAGTTCAGCCTCACGAACGGGGAAGCGCTCGAGGTGAAAAAATAGAGCATAGGCGTTACGGCAGGCTGACATACGCAGTCGCACCAAGGTGGTTGGGTCCGCAGGCATCGCGGACCCAACCACCAGTTGCCAGACCTCCAAGCACGTCGCTGCCTTGCGTTCAAATTCCGCTGCTGGCGCTATAAACGCTGGCGGATCGTTTATTATGCGCGTCGCCGCGCGGGCTAGCGCTACAGGCCGTGGACTATCTCATTCTGTGCATCGAACAGGAGCAGGGCCATATCGTGGCCGTCGGTACCGGCGGCTCCGACGGCGTGGCCCATCGCCGCTGGACGCTTGCGGAGCTTCGCCGTGCAATCGGCGAGGGCGATCGCTTCTATGTCCTGAGCCCGGACACCGGCTTGGAGGCTGACCTGCGGCTGCTCGACGGTGCGCTCGCTGGGGCCTACGACGACGACGGCCGGGACTGTCTGCGCGGCCTGCGCCCGTGTAGGTGGCGCTGACTGCGCCGGCATCTCAGGCCTCGCCGGCTGCCAGCAGCCGGTCGGGCACCGGGGCCGCGGCGCCAGAGCGCCCGCCGAAGCGCCGGCTGCGCTCGGCGTACTCGGCCAGACACTCCTCGAGCGCGCCCCGGGTGAAGTCCGGCCACAGCTCGTCGCGGAACACCAGCTCGGAGTAGGCGGCCTGCCACAGCAGGAAGTTCGAGAGGCGCTTCTCGCCGCTGGTGCGGATCACGAGGTCCGGGTCGTGCATCTCTGAGCGGTGCATGAGCTGCGCGAACGCGGCCTCTCCGCCGCCGCGGTAGCGCTCGGCAGCGCGCACAATCTCATCGCGCCCGCCGTAGTCGAAGGCGACGTAGACACGCAACCCGTCGTTGGCTGCCGTGGCCTGTTCGCTGGCGTGCATCGCGCACGCCAGCTCGTCTCCGGCCCGCTCGCGCCGCCCGATGAACCGCACCCGCACGCCCTGCCGGTGCAGGGTCGGTGTGTCTGCTCTGATCCGTTTGGCGAGCATCGCCAGCAGCGCCGTCACCTCTTCGGCTGGCCGCGCCCAGTTCTCGGTGGAGAACGCATACAGCGTGAGCTCCTCGATTCCGAGATCGCGCGCGTCTGCGATTCGTGCGACCACCGTGTCTGCTGCCGCGTCGTGCCCCGCGCTGATCTGAAGTCCCCGGGCCTGCGCCCAGCGTGCGCTTCCGTCGCTGACGATCGCCACGTAGCGTGCCCGGCGCCCGCCGCGGCCGTCTTCCGTAACGCTCGCTGTGATCGATGGCGCCTTGCCGCGCATGCTCGCCTGATCGTAGCCCGGCACGAACCATCTGTCCTGACGCAAGCATCTGTCCTAACGCAAACTTTCTACGCGTTGACTGTTTCTCGCTCTCCACCGGGGCCATGATCGGGCACCCAATGGGAGGTCGACCTCCATCCGGATCTCGCCCTCCAGATCCCAGCCGTTCTGCCCGCCCGGAAGCTGGCGGGGGGACGGCGGGGATCGGTCTTGTCCGCTCCGGCGGCGGGTGCCCGTCGCTCTCGGAATGGCGCCTCCCGCCCCGCGTCCATGTACGCGCCGCGGTGGGTTCGTGAGCGTGCGCGTGGCCCGTGCGCGACCCTCACCGGCCCATGCTGGACGCCGTCCGCGCGGATCGCCTCGTTTCCAGGGTCCTTTCGCCCATAACCCGCGCGTACGTATGCTTGCCGCCGCGGAGCAGCTCGTCTGCGCCCACGGCGCTGAGCAGCTGACTGCGACCGCGGTCACCTCAGCCGCGGGCGTCTCGCGTACGACCTTTTACGCGACGTTCGCTGACCGTGAGGATTGTCTGCTGGCACTTTTCGATGACGTGGTGGACCGTCTTCGCGCGGCGATGCTCGCCGCTTATGCCGCCGAGAGCTCTTGGCTCGACGGTGTTCGGGCTGCGGTTTGTGAGCTGCTTGGCCTGCTTGACAGCGAGCCGCACATGGCTCGCTTCCTGATCGTCGGCGGTGTGTCCGGGGATTCCGCCCTGGTTGTCCGCCGCCGCCGGGTACTCGACGAGCTGGCCCATTCGCTCGAGGCCGATAGCCCCGATCTCGGGTCGCAGGGAGCGGGAGCGCCGTTTGGCTCGCAGGCCCTCGTGAGCGGTGCCGCGTCGATCATCCATGCGCGTCTGCTGGAAGATCCGGCGCCCGCGCTTCTGCACCTTTCCGGTTCGTTGATGGCAGTGCTGGTGCTGCCGTTCATGGGGGAGGGGGTCGCTCGCAGCGAGCTCGGTCGCCTGTCGGTTGGCGGTGACCGCCGGCCCTCTCCGTCTCGAACCGGCGATCGGGCCTCCCGGGTGTCCGCTCGCCGCATGGACGATCGCTCCGCACGGGTCCTGCACGCGATCGCCGAGTCGCCTGCCATCAGCAATCGAGCGGTGGCGCAGCGGGCGGGGAACATCGACGAGGGGCAGGCCTCAAGGCTCTTGGCGCGCCTGTCCGCTCTTGGCGTGATCACCAACGACGGCCCCGAGCGTGGCGGCACCAACGCCTGGCATCTGACACAGGCCGGGGCGGATCTGCTGGCAGCGCTACCGACACGGGGCGAGCGTTAGCATCGCCCGGTCGGGATGCCACGTTCGCGCCGTCGCCGCCCTGCTCGCTCACCCGCGTGTGCGCGAGCGCTCGCGCGGGCAGGCGATGACCGTCCCCGCCTGGCTGCTCTGCCCGTCTTGAAACGCGAGTTTGGCCCCCACCCGCCACCCTCCGCGCGGGCAGCTGTCGGGCAGCCCGATCCCCTTCGGCTGGTAGGCCACCAGATGCCCGTGTGCCTGTTCGTAGTAGGTCAGCGGCCCGCCGACGCTCGCGCTGATCTGCTTGATCGCGACGTCGGGCCCGCCAGGGAGCCCGGGTACGACAGGGACGTTGATCTGCAGGTGTCCCGTCAGCAGCACGGCCGTGATCACGATGCGCGCTTCGACGGGGCCGGCTCCGGTGGCGAGGATCGCCAGGTGCACGTACCCGTCGGAGGATGGCGCCGCGAACAGTTCGAGGCCGACGTGCTCCTGGATCATCTCGCTGCCGAAGGCGACCTCGACGATTGCACTTCCGCCTCCCATGCGTGAGTTCGCCGGGCACGCCTGCCCCCCCTTGGTTTCCAGCTCAGCGAGGTCGCAGGCGGTGAGCCCGAGCCCGCTGGTCGCGAACCCGAGGTCCTGCGGATAGCTGATGTCGATCTGGGCGAGCGGGGGAGGTGCCGCTTGCAGCGGGGGGTCGATGTTCAGCGCGAACGTGACCGTTGTGGGTTCCCCGAGGCGCTCGGGTGCGAAGGATGCGGCGAGGCTTGCGCGTGGCGCTGTGCTGGGCGCCCCGGTTGCGGGCTGGCCGTGCGCGGGGCCGGCGAGAGCGCCGAGCGCGAGCAACGCGGCGCCGAGCGCGAGCATCGACCGTCGAGGCAGCGCTCGCCTCGTGTCCGCCTCGCCTAGTAGTGGAGCGTCCCTTGCGTCTGGACGACCATGCTGTAGCTGCGTCGGTGAAAGACGCCGTAGAGTTTCCCTGAGCCGCTGGCGTAACTGAAGCGTCCGCTTCCGCCGGTGATAGTCAGCGTCCCGGAGAAGCTCGGGTTCGGGCTGGTGGCGCTCGAGAGCTGGCCGCTTCCGCGAACGTCGATCGTTCCGTGCTGCCCGTAGATGGTGATCTGCGCGCTGACGTTCGGGTTGCCGTTGTACACGAAGTGGACCCTTACGTTGCCGGGGATCGAGCCAGTGGCGTGTCCTTCGTCGATGATCGTCGAGCCAGAGCTCTTGACGAAGTGCAGGCTGCCTTCGTCCTCGACGCTCACTGTCGCTGCGCTTCGCGCCCGGATCGCCGCTCCGCTGCTGGCAGCTCCCAAGGCCAATGACAGGCATCCGCACAGAAGGACCGTCGTCACCGTGGCGGTCGATGCTCGCCTGGCGGCTTTGGTCGCCCGGCACTCCGCTGCCCTGTTCGCGCGCCTCACGGTTCGCTGCCGTTGCCTGCTTCACCGCGTCGTCTCTCCACGTCGTCATCTTACGCCTCGGCCGTGTCCTGCTCGTCGCGCCCCGCCCGCGCGCGGGGCGCCCCCTTCCCTGTGCGCCACGGTCGCGAGTGTGCCGCGCACGGTCTTCGCCGTGCGCCAGCTCGTGAGCACGGCGAGCGCGGGCCAGATCGTGGGCGTCAGTTGCCTGCGTACCGCCGTCCGGATCGCCCGGTTCTCGGGGTCGGCTGCGCCCGGGTGTGTCGTGTAGTAGGCGGCGACGCCCGCGAGCGTCATCGCATGGTGAGCCGCGTCGGGCATGCAATCCGCGCGGGTGAGCGCCTCTGCGATGAGTGTGGTCAACCGCTCCTGGATCTCGCCTCGTCCGTTGTAGAGGCGGATGTACCCCGCCTCGCCGGCGCCCTTGTCGCGAGTGTCGTCGACGAGGCTGTCGAGCGTCGTGATGATCGCGCCGATCGCGAGATACGTCGCGTCGAGCGCGTGCGCCTCGGCCTCGCTTGCGTCCGCCCGCGCCGCGGTCGCGATCAGAGCGTGCACCGCGAGCACCGATGAGGCGCATCCGCCGACGTATTCGCGCCAGCCGAGGCCGCTGCCCTGGCACGCCTGCTCCGCCCATTGGCGCAACTGCCCGTCGCCGAACTCGACGGCGGCGTGCAGGCGCAGCTGCGCCTCGCCGCACCGTGACGCGGCCACGATCGCACTGGACCTGACCGCCGCCAGGCCCGGAAGTGTCGAGGCGTGCTCGTGAGCGTGGCGCCACAGCCTGTCCAGGTAGTCGCTGTCTGCCCCTGCGAGTCCCGGTCTGTGGCCGCATGTGTAGCCGCCTATCGCCGCGGTGAGCGTCCCGTATAGCCGTCTGCCGTCCTCCAGCAGCTTGCGTTCGCGAACGGCCGGGCCTGCGTTCGCGGGCTCCGCCCCAGCCCCCGCCGGTGGGCCAAACAGCGCCTCTGTCCGCCCGTCGAGATAGTCGAACAGGACCTCGATAGCGACGATCGCCTTCACGACCGCGTCTCGCCGTGCTCGGGGCGCGAGCGTCGCGAGCGTAGCAGCGACCTCCGCGTTGAACGCCTCGTCGGCCAACTGCGCGAGCGCCAGCTCGCGCAGCCCTTGATCCCTGATCCTCCCCGCATGCGTGCGCCACCGCGCAAGCTCTGCACGGGCGATGGGCGCAACGCTGCTCCAGAACCGTCCGTTCGCAACCACAAGCGCGCGGATCTGAGCGGCGCCGCTGATCGTCGCCGCAGCGCCCCCCCCTACGGCGCGAGGACCGCACCACCCCGCCTGGCTGTAGCCCCCGCGGAGCACTCCGATCCGACCCACCGCCTACTCCTCGCTCAGCGCCACGGTGGGCGCTACTCGTGAGGCGATCCATGCGGGCGCCGCAACGATCGCGAGCGCCGCGGCCAGTACGACGACGAGCACCAAAACGGGTCTGCCGGACGGACCGGGGGTCGCCACCGGGAACCCGGTGACGTGACGCAGGTAGGCGTCGATCACGTACTGGCCGTAGACGCCGGCGATCGCCCCGGTGACGCATCCGGCTCCTAGCATCAGTGCGGCTTCCACGGCGAGTATCCGTCGCAGCCGCGCGGGCGCTGCCCCTGTCAGCCGCAGGCTCGCGAGCGCACCGCGGCGCTGGTTGATGCTGGAGGTGAGCGCGGCCGCCAGCGCGAGTACCGCCGCGATCACGAGTAGCGTCGAGATCACCCCGAGCTGGGAGAGTCCTTCGCTCGTGAGCGCGTCGATCTTCGCTTCTCTGCTCGCGGCGCTCGCTACTTCAAGGCCGCTGCCCGCACCCAGCAGCCGTCGTATCTCCGCCACGACTTCGGCCACCGGCACCCCGGACTTCGGTGTGACTGCCAGGGCGCTCGGTGCGCCGCTCGCGAACGCAACACTGAAATCGCGGGTGCCCATGAATACGACGCCAGGGCTCCACGCGAGGTTGCTCGTGAGCGCCGCGACACGGTAGCCCCTCGGGCCGCTTGGTGTCGGCAGCGTCACGACGCCTCCGACCCGCGCGTGCCGTTCGCCGGCGATCTGCTGGGACATCGCTATCCAGCCGCCTTCGGAGAGCCTCCTGTCCGCTTCCGCAGCGGCGAGCGACCCGCCGATCGCCTGGCTGGCGAGCACGCTGCGCGCTGCGCCGGGGGGCCGCGCGATCACCCACACTCGCCTGCTGCCCACTGTCAGAAACGCTCCTTGGAACGCCTCCACGCGCGCCACGTCCGCTAGCCTGGCGATCGCGTGCTGCCCGCCGTCGCCTGCCAGTCGTCCCGTCGCCTGGTTGTCGTCGGGTTCGGAGACCCAGATCGGCGCGTCCGCCGCGTAGGCGTGCGCGAACCCGCGGATGCCGCTGAGCAGGTTCGCTCGCGCGCCGCCGAGCGCGACGCTGCCGAACAGGGCGACGGCCCCGGTCGCGGCCAGCGCGAGCGAGCGCAGCGTGGTGCCCTGCAGACCGCCGAGCGCCATCGCGAGCGTCGGCAGCCGCGGCGCTCGCTCGCTTACCCACCTGGCTGCCGCCAGGACGGACGCAAATACGACCGGTACGGCGAGCACCGTGGCCAGGGCAAGCAGCACGCTCGCGAGCAGCGCTGTCTGCGGCGCGAGCGCGTACAGCACGCTCGCTGCCGCGAGCAGGCCGAGCGCGGCCGTGAACAGCCACCGCTGTGCGCCGCTGTGCAGGGCGTTCCCGGGCACGCCTTCCCCCAGGTAGATCGCATCCCGCGGCAGCTTCCTGCGTAGGTCTGCGAGCGGCACCGCGGATGCCAGGCACGTGATCAGCACGCCGCCTGTCGCAGCGATCACGACCGTTCGTGTGTCGATCACGGTCGCGCTGCTGATCGCGAACGCCTCGGCCAGATACCCGGTGGACTGATGTAGCAGTGTTAGTGAGAGCACGTAGCCGACCGCCACACCGACGGCGCTGGCCGCGACTCCCAGACAGAGCGCCTGGAAGGCAGCGAGCTGCACGATCGCGCTGCGCGGTGTCCCGGCCAGCCGCAGATCGGCGATCGCCTGCCTTCGCTCTGGCACGGTCAGCAGGATCGCGTTGAAGGCAAGCAGGAAGCCGAGCAGCGCGCCGATGATCGCGAACAGGGCGCTGGCCTGTCCGCTGGGACGCAGCGCCTCTTCCAGCACGGTCACATCTTCTTCTGCGCCGCCGGCGATTCGTCCGCCTCCCGCCAGGCCGTGCAGCTCGGCCGCGACTTGGTGTGCGTGTCCGTGGAAGCTGCGCACGAGGATGCGGGTGACCCGTCCGGGCTCGCCGAGCAGGGCCTGCATGGTCGAGAGTGGCATCACGGCGACGAGCGCGTCCGACAACGCCCCGACTTCTTCACCGCCGAGCAGGGCGCTTACCCGCATCGTCTTCGCCACGCCGCCGATCAGCAGCGTCACGGTCTGACTTGCCGAATTGACCCCGAGCGCGTTCGCGCTGGCGGAGCTCAGCCCGATCACGCCTTCCCCGAGCGCGTCCAGCGGCAGCGTGCGCCCGAGCCCGTTCAGCACCCCGAGGCTCACGTCGGTTCCGGCGAGGTACACGCTCGCACTGTGTCCGCCCGGGCCGACGATCCGGATCGATCGTTCCAGCAGTGGCGCGGCCTGCGCGACGCCGGGCAGGTGTTCGACCCGGGCGAGGGTCGATTCCGGGAACCCGGCCGGGCCGCGTGCGCGGAAGCTCGAGGTTCGCGGATCCGATCACGGCCCGTACGACCTGCCTGGTGGCTCCGGTGATGCTCGACTGTGCGACCCCGGCGGCCAGTACGAGCGCGACGGCGACGGCGACTCCGACTCCGGCGAGCAACTCCTGTGTGGCGTGGGCTCGCAATCTTCGCCGGTAGAAGTACGCGAGCGCCCCGGGGGCGAGCAGCCGCCGTGTCGCCAGCGGCGCTCGCGTGGTCGTGCTCATGCGCTGCCGGCAGCCGGCAGCTCTGCTGCCAGGTGCCCGTCCCGCAGCGCCAATACTCTGTCTGCGCCTGCGGCCGCCTCGTGGTCGTGGGTGACGAGCAGCACGGCCCGTCCTTCCCCGGCGAGCTCCGCCAGCAGCGCCACGAGCTCGGCGGAGCGCTCGCTGTCGAGGTTGGCCGTCGGCTCATCGGCGAGGATCAGCTTCGGCTGGCCGGCGAGCGCCCGCGCGATCGCTACCCGCTGGCGCTCGCCGCCGGAGAGCTCCTCCGGCGTGCGCCGGGCGCGCTCGCCCATCCCTACCCGCTCCAGCCAGTGACGTGCCTGCTCGCGCGCCTCGGCGAGCCGCACGTTTCCGAGCAGCAGCTTGGTGGCCGCGTTCTCGACCGCGCTGACACGCGGCATCAGGTGGCTGTTCTGTGCGATCAGCCCGACCTCTCCGAGGCGGTACTGGGCGGCCTCTCGCTCGCCCATCCCCGCGAGGTCGCGCCCCTGGTAGAGGACGCTGCCGGCGTCGGCGGCGAGCGCCCCCGCGGCCAGCAGAAGCAAGGTCGTCTTGCCCGAGCCGGAGGGGCCCTGCAGCGCGAGCATCTCCCCCGCGTGCAGGGTGAGGCTCACGCCATCGAGGGCGCGTACCTCCTCGCCACCGCTCTCATAGCGCTTCAGGACATCGATCAGCTCGAGCATGGTCCCCTTGATTGCAGCACTCTCCGTCCTCCACAGTCGCCTGCGCGAGGGCCGCTGCATGTTGCCTGCGCTATCTGTGCGCGGGTGCGGCCGCTCTCCTCTGTCTCCCGCTCGCCCCGACTACCCGGCGCCGCGCCCCCTGCGTCTAGGCACCGCGACGCAACGCCACCACGGTCGCCCTTCGCGTCCGGCCCTGCCCTCCCAGCTGTCCCTCTCTGAGCGTGAGGGCAAGATCGGCCCCGGCGAGATGCTCGGCCTCGCTGCTGCTCGCGAGCACCGCCACGCCTTCGCGCGCGAGGCTCCGCAAGAGCGCAAGCACGTCGTCGCGCTCGGAGATCTCGACCGTAGCCGCGGGCTCGTCGACGACGAGCACCTTCGGGTTCAGTGCGAGCGTCCGCGCGATCGCGACACGCAGCGCCTCTCCGCCGCCGAGCTCTGAGACCTTCATCGCTGCGCAGCGCTCCCCGCCGGCGCGCCGCAGCGCCTCGCGCGCCAGGTCGCGTGCCTGGTGCACGCCGACGCCGCGCGCAAGCAGCACCGCCGCGACCTGGTCGAGCACGCCCTGCTCTTCCTTGGCCCGCAGCGTCTTTGCCACGTAACCGACGCCGGTTCCGATCGCGCGCTCGCCCAGCGGCTGTCCTTCGAACAGCACCCTGCCGCTGTCGCTTGCCTGGACGCCGGCGGCAATCCGCAGCAGTGTCGTGCGCCCGGACCTGCGCGCTCCCCACACGATCGCAAGCTCGCCGGCCTCGAGCGACAAGTTGACGTCGCTGAGCACGCTTCGCTCGCGCTGCCCGCTGCGAGAGCGCTTGTTGACGCCCTGCAGCTCGAGCAGGCTCATCCGGCCGCCGGCGTCGTGCCTTGCGGCCGCGGCGTGAGCGCGGCGAGCTGCGCCCGCGCGTACTGCGCCCACTTGAGCTTCGCCGCTACGCTCAGCCGCGTCTCCTCACCAGCGAGCCGGGCGACCAGGCGCGTCACGCCGGGCCCCTGCTCCTCGGCGCCGCCCGCCGGCGCCGCCGCGATCTCCGCCAGACATGCCTGCTCGTACTCGTCGAGCACCGCGAGCGCCCGCGCCGGGTCCTGGGCGAGCGCCCCAAGCTGCACGCTCAGCACACGCTGACGCCGGCGCTCCTCGGCGACTCCTCCGATCAGCCACCGCGCGTGCTCTGTCTGCCCCAGCTTGCTCGCCCTGTAGCGGCGCTTTGACCGTGGCTCGGGCCCAGCGTCGCAGATCTCTTCCACGAGCCCGCGCTCGCGCAGGTTCGCGAGCGCGGTGTAGACGTGCGAGACGCTCGACAGCGCAATCGCCCCGTCGTACGTGCGCTCGAAGCGTCGCGCCAGCTCGTAGGCGTAGCTGGGCCGTTCGATGATCAGCCCGAGCAGCGCCCAGTTGACCGACGAGTGCATCGGCGGTGTTTGCGCCGCTCGCGCGCTCCCTGCTCCCATGCCTGCACCCTACAGCAATCTCTTGACGTCTGCGTTGGATCCGTAACGGCACCGCGACCGTTTATCGTTCTACGTCTTGACTTGTCGTCGCGGGTTCGGGTAGCGACAGTCCGGCGCATGGAGGAGGGGATCCGCGTCGCGTGCCGGCAGCGTGCTGCCAGTCGCCGCTCGACCGAGCTACCGGCACCCCTGTCCGCCTCGGGCACGCTCGGTCGTGGTCGCGCGGGGCGCGGGTCGCAGAGGACCCTCGCCGCCCGCCAGCCACTCTCCATCCTCCGCGGCCGACGGCCCTGTGCGTGGTCGCCGCTCCATCCGAATCCGAACGCCGGCTTCTTCCAGCCAGTCCCTCGCACTCGCCGCGCTCGGGACCGCTGATCAACCGTGTATCGAGTCGGCCACGCCATTGGCATTCTCGATGACGAGGGCATCCCTGCTGTGGGTTACGGCCAGCTTCAGGGGTGCGTGGCAGGAGGGCGGTGGGGGAACATCTCAAAGGTTTCCGCGCCGGCCATTCGTATCTAGACAAAGGAGTGACAGTGACACACGTAAGGATGCTCGGTCTGTGCCTCGTCGCGGTTCTTGCGCTCAGCGCGCTGGCCGCGGAGAGCGCGTCGGCGTTCGCGCCGGAACCGGAATACAAGTCATGCGTCAAGAAGACCGGCGGCCACTACACGAGCAAGGAATGCGCCGCGGCCAGTAAAGTGGAAACGGGCGGCAAGTACGAACTGGAAGCGGTGGAATCCGGAACCACGTTCACGAGCAAGAGCAAGGGTGCCACCTTCACCGTCAAGGGCAAAGTGGTGAAGTGCAAGAAGGACACCGACACGGGCGAAATCCTCAGCGGTAACGTGGACCACGAGGAAATCACGTTCACGGACTGCGGCGTCAACGGCAACAAGAAGGAACCCTGCGAAAGCACGGGGGCGAGCGCGGGGACGATCAAGACTCACCCGCTCCTCAGCTTCCTGTACTACATCAACTCGGCCGAAACCGAAATCGGGGTGCTGCTCTACTCCGCCGAAGGGCTCGCCGCGTTCCACTGTGGCGCCGAAACGATCGAACTGCACGGCAGTGTGCTCGGTGCGATCAAGAACAGCAGCAAGGGCGAGACGATCACCTTCGCGGTCAGCGGCGGGAAACAGGAACACAGGTTCGCATGGATCGAAGGTGAAGAAGAAGGCCCGGTCACGCTCTACACAGAACCCGGCAAAGAAGAAGCGACTCTGGCAACGGTGGATGAACAGGGCCCGAAGGGGGTAGGCGCTTACTCCTGAGCAGCCGCTGTCGATGACGGGTCGCGGGTGGGGCTGTCGAAGCCCCACCCGCGATCTCCTCGCTCCCCACGATGGCGAGAAGCGACGCCGAGCATCAGCCAGCCAGCCAGCGGACCGGACCGACCGCGGGCACGAAATGCGCCGCTGAATTGTGACTGCTTCGGGCCGCCGGCTCGCGGCCCCGAATGTTCTAGCTCTTGACTTGTCGGCGCAGCCGTCGTCCGCCACCATCTCTCGGGTGAGGGAGGATCTTTCGCACGTCCGTGACGGCAGGCCCGACGATGGCCGCAGGCGTTCGGCAACGATCTTCCTTGCGGCCACACAAAGCCGCGTGACCGAGGCGCCACGCACGCGCACGCCTCACACTTCGTCAGCAATCGCGTCCGCAGCGCTGAGCGCTCGTACGTCCAACTCGCAGGAGATCTAGCAATGCGCTCAGTCCTATCCCGCTGCCTCAAGCCTCGCCGCTACTACGCAAACGTGACCGCCACGCTCGCCCTCCTGTTCGCGATGAGCGGCGGAGCGCTGGCCGCCTCGCACTACCTGATCACCTCGACCAAGCAGATCAAGCCGAGCGTGCTCGCGTCGTTGAAAGGCAAGTCCGGACCGGCGGGACCGGCCGGCTCGCCCGGCGGCGCCGGGGCTGCCGGCCCGCAAGGCCCGCAAGGCCCGCAGGGCGCACAAGGATCGCAGGGCCCTGCCGGCACGAACGGCACAAATGGCACGAACGGCAAAAACGGAACCAACGGAAAAGAAGGCTCTCCCTGGACCGCAGGCGGCACGCTCCCCAGCGAATCCACCGAGACCGGGACCTGGGACTTCGGGGCATCGGAAGGCGGTGTCGCGAGCGCCCAGATCTCCTTCCCGATCCCGCTCGCACAAGCCATCACCAGCGAAGCATGCGAAAACGCCGAACCCGCGTGCCCGGCGCACTACATGAAGATCGGTGAAACCTCGGCGGAATGCGCGGGCAGCCTCGCCGCCCCGACGGCGGCGCCGGGCAACCTGTGTGTGTACGAAGGCGAATTCCAGGGCGAAACTTTCGTCTTCCCGCCGGCGATCGACAATCCCCATGTTCTTGGCGGCAAACCGCGCGGTGCTGCCACGGCCGGAGCCGTGCTCTGGTTTGGCGCCGCGAAGGAAACGTCATACGGCTCGGGCACATGGGCTGTGACCGCCCCGTAGCCAGACCGCGGCCGGCACCCTGACGGCCTGTCACCCACCCATCAATGCACCCGCCCGCGAAGACATATACCGATCACACGAGCTCGCCGCCCGCCATGCTCTCCGTTCGCCGCGCCGCGACGTCAGCGGTCGTGCTCGTCCTGCTCATGGTGTCCGTGACGCTGCTGGCGCCGGGCGTCGCCAGCGCCGCGTTCACCCGCCCCGTCCTGCCTCCGGTCACCAACGCGGAAGGCCATCCTCTTGAACTTGCACCCAGCGGTGCCGTTGCGGCGGAGCCTCCGGAAGTGCCTGGCGAGCAGGAAGACAGCGTGTGGGTTGGCTCCGGCAGCAAGTTGTATGGGTTCAGCCCTGCGTATGAAGGCAACGTCTTCATCCCACCAGCGGTGGAACCGGGAGCTGGAAACCTCGCGCTCGAACGCTCGACGGGGGCCTTTTATCGCACAACACCTAACGAATATGCTGTTGTTGATAATTCGACCGACTCGATGCTGGATCCCTCGGCGTGTGGGACTCTGCCGCTATCGATGAATGAATGCTTTCATTACCACACGCTCGGCGAAAACGGTCATAGCATTGAAAGGCTAAATCCTGCCGGCGCGCCCGAGCCGTTCGCATTTGACAAGGAATGCGAAGAAGCGAAATGTGGCTATCTACACGGCGCAGCGATCACAGGCACACCCGCCAACGAAGGCTTCGGCGTTGGAGGGGGCATCAAAGGCGTGGCAGTTGATGCCCAAGGAGATATTTATGTCGCAGCCACCTACGGGATCGTATCTGAGTATGAACCGAGCGGCAAATTCGTGCGCGAATTCGAGGTGAAGAGTGGGAGCGGTGCTCCAGAAATCGGCGGCGTGATAGGGGAAGAAGTTATCCGCAGCATCGCGTTTGACCCGGTGAGCAAGCACCTGCTTGTCTCGCTCACGAGACAGTTCGCGAGAGGAGAATGGGTGGGCGTGATCAATGAATTTGAAGGACAGGGTGCGCCGACGCCGGGGAAGTTTGTCGCACAGATAACCGCGGCCTCGGACGGCGCGCAACTGCAGGAGCCGACGGCGATCGCGGTCGATTCGAGAGGAGACGCGTACGTTGCCGATGACGAGCGCAACGTGGTCGACGTCTACGGGCCCGGCCGCTTCCTTCCGACGCTCACGCTCGGTGTAGCGAGCGAACGCGCCGCCCACAGCGCAGTTCTCCACGGTGCTGCTGACCCGGAAGGCATCCAGCTCGAAGACTGCGACTTCCAGTACGTGACCGAAACGGCCTTTGAAGAAAACGTCGCGGCCCATGGGGGCGCCGAATCCGAAGGCTTCTCCAACCTCTCCTCGGGTGGCGAAGCCGCCTGCGCACCCGCCGCATCCTCAATCCCGCCCGACCGCAACGCCCACGTGGTGGAAGCCCCCATCACGACGAACGTCGACCCCGGTGTCACATATCGCTATCGACTCACGGCGACAAGCGCGCAGGCCGATCTCGGCGGCAGCTCTGTCAGCTCCGCGCTCGCCTTCACGGCCCCTGCGGCGCCCGAGATCACCGCGACGTCGGTCACCGCGCTCTCCTCGACGTTCGCCGATCTGCACGCCATCGTGGACCCCCTCGGCGCCGCCACCTACTACCGCTTCCAGTACTTGACCACACAGCAGTACGAACAGAACGGCGACAGCTTCGAAGGCCCGCAGGTCGCCGTCGAAACCCCCGAAGCACCGCTCGGCTCGGGCGGCCCCACCGGCTCGTCCCGCGAACCCGTCGCCCAGGAGGTCGGCGGGCTCACCCCGGCCACGCAGTACCGCTATCGCGCGGTCGCCGCCAACGAATGCGAAACAGGGCGCCGGTGCGTCGCCGCCGGCGAACTGCTGGGAGGGTCCGAAATCCCCCACACCTTCACTACCTTGCCCGCCGCCCAGCCCGAACCACCCGATCGACGGGCCTATGAGCTCGTCACCCCCGCCGACAAGGAAGGCGGCTCCGACATGTTCGGCTCGCGGGAATCCGCTGGTGAACTAATCACCAACACCGACGTCGCCACCCCCTCGGAAAACGGCGACGCGCTGCTGCTGGAAACCGAATCCTCCTTCGGCGCCTTCCCGTTCGCCAACGGCCAAGCCTACGTCTTCCGCCGCGAACCCGCCCGGTCCAGGTGGAGCTGGGTTTCGCTCGCGAACCCGGGCGGAGGCCCTCAAAACTATGTCGGCTCCGTGTTCAACCCCAACGACCTCTCCCGCTTCGCGCTCAACGAGAACCTCGGCTCCTTCGCCGCCGAAGCGGGTGGCGAGTCGCCCACCGACCTCGCCGGCGCGCCCGGCGGGCCCTACACCACGCTCCACGAGGACCGCCCCGTCGAATCCAAGGTCGGCGGGGCGATCGCGGGAGGCGCCGACACAGTGATCGTCGGCGCCTCCCAGAACCTCAACCACGTGATCCTCCAGAGCGGGCCACCGCTCTCGGGCGAAGCCGAACTGTGCCCAGGAGCCTCCGGCGTCAAGCACGGCGAGGTGCTCTGCGAATGGGCTGGCGCATACAAGGAACCCACGCCCGGCGAGCCCGAACCTGAACTGACGCTCGTCAGTGCCAACGAAGAAGGCAACGCGCTCGGTCCCTGCGGTGCGCGCATAGGCAACGGCTTCTACAACAGAGCCGGCGCGGCCTACCGCGCGGTGTCGGCCGACGGCTCCCGTGTCTTCCTCACCGCCCCCGACCCCGCTGGCTCGGGAGACACATTCATCTCATTCGAGCACGACCCTGGCAACGAAAGCGACCCCGGCTGCTGGAATTGGCGCGAAGAAGCCGAAGGCAAGCCCCCGAGGAACGCCCCGCAGCTCTACGCTCGCGATAACGGCGAAGCGACGCTCGAGCTTTCCTCGCCCGAAGCCGGCGTGACAGTCCGCGAAAGCGAACGATACCCGACGTACTATGCCGGCGCGTCTGAAGACGGCTCGCGCGCATTCTTCGTGACCAAGACCGAGCTCACGAGCGAAGCCGCGCGCCTCAAACTCCATGACTGGGAGCTCTACGAATGGCGCGAACCGGCCGCCTTGGGCGCCGCCGGCCCCTGCGGCGAATCCACCCCCGGCTACAGCCCGCAGTCCAACGGCTGCATCACGCGCGTCTCGGCCGGTGAAGCCGGCACCGCGGGCAACCTCCAGGGCGCCGAGATCCTGCACGTCCCCGCCGTCTCCGCCGACGGCTCCACCGTCTACTTCTGGGCCCGCCGCCAGCTTACCGCCGGCGCACCGGCGACCGGCGGTATCTACCACTACGACACCCGCACCGCCACCATCGCCTACGTCGCCGAAGGCGGAGCCTGGCGACCAAGTCAGCCCAAGCAGCAGGCCCTGTGTCCGGAAAACACCGCCGAATACCTGGGCGGAGCTGAAGAAATCAGTGAAAAGGAATCGCTAGGCTTTTCCTGCTCGCTTGCCGAGTGGGACACCACGCGCGACGGACGCTACCTGCTCTTTGACGCCAGCCCCGGTCCGTACAGCAGCAGCGGCGCCCCCGGCTCCACCCACGGCCTCTACCGCTACGACGCGCTCGCAGCCGAAGCTGGCGAACCCGCGCTGACATGTGTCTCCTGTGGCGCCGACGGCGCCGGAGCGGGCTCTCGCTCCAGGTTCAACCGCTCCGCGGCCGATGGGATTGCGTCCGCGCCAACCAGCGCGATCTCGGAAAACGGCCAGTACGTCTTCTTCGACAGTACCGAAAAACTCGTGCCGACGGCATCGAACCAGACGGGTCCAGACCCCGTTCTCGACGTCTACGAGTGGCACAACGGCACGATCTCCCTGATCGGCTCCGGCTCGAGCCCTGTCCCCACCTACTTCCTCGGCTACAGCCCCTACTATCTCCCAGACGGCGACAGGGTCGAAGGCGGAAACGTCTTCATCGGCACCCACGCCCGGCTCGTACCGCAGGACACGGATTCCCTCGGCGATGTCTACGACGCCCGTATCTGCGAACCCGAATCCCCCTGCATCCAGCCTCCGCCGCAATCAGAAGGCCTCTGCGAAGCCGACGCCTGCGCACATCCGGCCACCGCCCCCAACGACGTCACACCGTCCTCCGAGTCCTTCTCCGGTGCGGGCAACCTCACCAGCGCACCGGCACCTCCGCCGAGAAACAGGAGCGCCGCCCAGATCAGGGCCGAACGGCTTGCGCACGCCCTCAGAGCATGCAGGAGGGACAGGCTCAGGACGAAGCGAGCCAAGTGCGAACGTGCGGCTCGCAATCGCTACGGCGCCGCCAAGAAGAGCTCCCGCGGCGCGAGCCGCACGAGGGCTCGCTGATGGGGTCCCGGATGAACCGCGACGTGGCACGCCCGCCGCATCTCCTGCTCGTCGCGATCGTCGCGCTGCTGACGCTCGCGCTCGGACCCGCCCCCGCCCAGGCGTTCGAAGGGACCCCCCAGTGGACCGTCTCCGCGGTTTCACGACCCACCAACCTCAGCCCGGCGGCCAAACCCGGCGAAGACAGCTTCCGCATCCTCGTCACCAACACCGGCTCCGCACCGTCTGACGGGCAGCCCGTCACGATCACCGACGAACTGCCCGCGCAGCTTGCGCTCGGCGCCGGCGTGAGCGCCACCGACGAGCTCGCCAGCGTGATCGCCGGCAGCTCCAGCGAAAGCGAGTTCGCCAACGACTGCGCCGTCGCCGGCGACGGCGACCTCACATGCACGCTCGCGGGGGTCCTGCACACAGATGCGGAAGGCAGGAACCAGTGCCCGGAAGGGGTCGCGCGCTGCATCTTCCCTGGGGAGACGCTCGCCCTGACGGTGCCGGTCGAAGTCCACGCAGTGGCCGGCACGACCGTGGTCAACACCGTGCGCGTCGCCGGCGGGGGCGCCCCGGGTCCCGGCATCATGGAAACCCGGACGCTGATCTCCGGGGAAGCGGCCGCCTTCGGCGTCTCCTCCGGCGGCGCGGGCACCGCGCTCTCCACCCTCCAAGCCGGCGCTCACGCGGACATCACCACGAACTTCGCCTTCAACACCGTCAACACCGACGGCGTAACGGCCGGAAACCTCAAGGACATCGTCACCGACGAGCCGCCCGGCTTCGCCCTCGACCTCCGCGCCGCCCCAGTTTGCGACGCCCGCAGCTTCCTCCTGGAAGATTGTCCGGCCGCGACGCAGGTCGGCGTCACCACAGTGGACATCGACTTCGTTCAGCCGCTCATATATGTCGAGCCGGTCTTCAACCTCGCTCCCGACAAGGGCGAGATCGCCAAGCTCGGCTTCGTGGTCGGGGGCAGCAACTACTACACCGGCGCAATCACGCTGCGCCCCCCCAGCGAACAGGGCGCTTACGGTGGCAAGGTCACCTTCGCCAACATCACGGCCGGGTCCGTCGACGTCGACGCCGGCTCGCTCACGATCTGGGGCGTGCCCGCCGCCTCCATTCACGACCCGCTCCGCGCCGAACCTAGCCCCTTCAGCGGTCGCACCTTCAACCATTCTTCGACCGCCACGGTCGCTCCGTTCTTCACCAACCCGACATCGTGCACCGCCACCCCCCTGACGGCGTCCTTCCACGTCACCTCCTGGCAGAACCCGAACGAAAGCGAAAGCCCGCAACCGACCGAAATGGATTTCGGGCCGATCGCGGGGTGCGACGAACTCCCCTTCGAACCCTCGCTCGAAACCCAGGCGACCTCGGCGTCGGCCGAAACCGCGACCGGCCTGAACGTCAATCTCACGATCCCGCAGACTTTCGCCAATCCCTTCGGCCTGGCCACCCCGCACCTCGACGACTCGCGCGTGACGCTGCCCGCCGGGATGACCCTCAACCCTTCCGCCGCCTCCGGTCTCGCAGCCTGCACCGAAGCGCAGTTCGCATACGAAGGCAGCACCGCCGAACCGCAACCCGGCGAGGGCTGTCCCCCGGAATCCAAGGTCGGCACGATCCACGTCAAGTCCCCCGTCATCGAAGAAGAAGCCGAGGGCGCGCTCTACATCGCGCAGCCCTACCAGAATCGCTTCGGGTCGCTGTTCGCGCTGTATCTCGTCGCGCGCATCCCCAACCGCGGCGTCGTCGTCACCGCCGCCGGCAAGATCGAAGCGAACCCCGAAACCGGCCAACTGACGACCACGTTCGACGAAGCCGCCCAGCTCCCCTTCGAACTGCTCACCTTCTCCTTCCACCAGGGCGCGACCGCGCCGCTCGTCACACCATCCGCCTGCGGCGCGTTTGCCACCGATTCCGCCTTCACTCCGTGGTCGGCCCCGTCACAGGAACACCTGCTCTCCTCCGTCTTCGACATCACCAGCGGCGTCGATGGCGGGCCCTGCGCCGCGGGCGGCGTCCCGCCGTTCAACCCGCAGGCCGTCGCCGGCACGAACAACAATGACGCTGGTGCGTTCAGCCCGCTGTACCTGAAAATCTCCCGCAATGACGGTGAACAGGAGATCACGGGGTTCTCCTCCCAGCTTCCACCCGGCCTGACCGGCGACCTGACGGGTATCCCGTTCTGTGGCGCAGCCGAAATCGCCGCTGCGCGGGTGCAGACCGGCGCGCAGGCCGAAGAACATCCCGCCTGCCCCGCGGCGAGCGAGATCGGCCATTCGATTGCGGAAGCCGGGGTTGGGACGGTGCTAGCCCAGGCGCCCGGACGGCTGTATCTGGGCGGTCCGTTCGAAGGCGCGCCCTTCTCGGTCGTGTCGGTCACGAGCGCGAAGGTCGGCCCGTTCGACCTCGGCACGGTGGTCGTGCACCTGCCGCTCGACATCAACCCGGAATCGGCGCAGGTGTCGATTCCCTCGGGGCCCGCCGACCAGATCCCGCACATCATCGACGGAGTGGTCGTCCACCTGAGGGCGATCCGCGTGTACGTCGACCGCGAGCACTTCATCCTCGACCCGACCTCCTGTGCCCCGATGGGCCTCTCCGCCACGGTGATCGGCTCGGGCACCGATCTCTCGGCGCCGGTCGGTCAGAACCCGGTCACGGTCACGGACGCCTTCCAGGCGGCGGACTGCTCGAGTCTGTCGTTCAACCCGTCGTTCACGGCCTCGACGGCTGGTCACGCATCCAAAGCCGATGGCGCGAGCCTGACGTTTCACATCGCCTACCCGGCCGGCGCGGTCGGCAGCGAGTCGTGGTTCAACTACGCGAAGTTCGACATCCCCAAGCAGCTCCCGGCGCGGCTCACGACGATCCAGAAGGCGTGCCTGGCTGCCACCTTCGAAACCGACCGCTCGGCATGTCCGGCGGCGTCGATCATCGGGCATGCGCTCGTGCACACCCCGATCCTCCCCGTGCCGCTCGAAGGCCCCGTGTACTTCGTTAGCTACGGCGGGGCGAAGTTCCCCGACGCGGTGCTCGTCCTGAAAGGCTACGGGTTCACGATCGAACTGCACGGCCACACGTTCATCAAGGGCAACACCGGCGTCACCAGCGCCACGTTCGAATCGCTCCCGGACGTCCCGTTCGAATCGATCGAAGTGACCGTCCCGACCGGCCCTTACAGCGAGTTCGGCGCGAACCTGCCACACGGCGGCTACGACTTCTGCGGCCAGAGCCTGAAGATGCCGACCGCGTTCAAGGCGTCCAACGGCCTTGAAATCCACCAGGAAACCCCCGTCACCATCACGGGCTGCAAGACGATGACCAGGGCACAGCTCCTCGCTGCCGCCTTGAAGGCCTGCCACAAGCACAAGAAGCGGTCACAGCGCCGAGCCTGCGAAGTCGCCGCCCGCAAGCATTACGCTTCCAAAGCTTCCAAGAACAAGAAGCGGAAGTAAGAGAACCACCCCAACCGCTCGGCGTGCCGCGGTCCGACCCGGCACCGGTCAGGCGCGGCGCCCGCCGGCATGCGAGTCACCTCTGCGCGGCGCGCCCGCACCGCGCACGCGGGCCGAACGACGTTCTAACGGTTGACTTATCCAGCCACGGGCGCTCGTGCACCATGACCCCATGTCTTGGTTCGTGCCATCCGCCCGCGTCCTGGGCGCCCCGCTGCTTGCCGTCTGGGCCCTGGTGGCGCTGCCGGGTACATCCCACGCCGCTCGGGCGCGCGCGTCGCGCACCGCCAACCTCGCCGAGTCCGCCCACCTGCACCGGACCAGCTCGAACGGCGTGCACATCAGCGAGCAGGGCGTCGTCTCCGGCACGATCACCGGCCCGATCTACATCCACCTGACCGTCTTCGCCAACCGCGTCAGCGCCGAAACGAGCATCTACCCGCACGGCGGCTCGCTCACCGCCACCGGCTCGGCCACCTACCACGTCGACGGCGGCTACGCCCCGTTCATCGGCACCCTGACCATCGCGCGTGGAACCGGCACCTATGCGCATGCCCACTCAGGGACGCTGCGCTTCACCGGCTCGATCCAGCGCTCGAACGACGCCATCACCGTCCAGCTCTCCGGACTCCTGAGCTACTAGCTGGCCGTCCAGGCCAAGCGCGACCGTGCCCCATCCCGGATTGCCGACGTCACCCTCCTCGCTGCGACGGTCCCTCGGGGCCGCGTTGGTGATCCTCGCGCTCGCCGTCACAGCGCCCGCGCCCGTCGCCGCCGAAACCGCGACCCTGCACGCCTCGTTCTCGCCCGACCGCCTGGGGGCCTCGACGACGATCCGCTTCTCCTTCGATCTGCACGGCGCCGCCGGCGGCGTCCCGGCACCCCTCTCCGCGGTCAGCCTTCGCTTGCCGACCGGGATCGACTATCTCTCGACCACGCTCGGCCTCGCCATCTGCGCGCCCGCCATCCTGATGGCCCACGGCCCCTCAGGGTGCCCGCCCAACAGCCTCCTGGGCACCGGCAGCGCCCTCGTCGAAGTCCCGTTCGGCGCGGGCGCCGGCAAAGAGATCCCCGAAATCCAGGCTGTCATGGGCCCGCCCGCGCACGAAAACATCGTCGTCCTGTTGTATGCCGACGGCCTCTCGCCGGTGCTCGCCCAGATCGTCATGCAGGCCGAACTGATCCCCGGCACCGACACGCTCCCGGGTCGTCTTGAAACCCAGGTGCCGCTGATCGCGAGCGTCCCCGCCGGCCCGCCCGTCTCGATCCTCTCGGTCACCACCAGCATCGGCCCCGCCGGCCTGACCTACTTCGGATACCGCCACGGCCACCGGGTCGCGTTCCACCCCCGCGGCGTCTCGGTGCCCGAGCACTGCCCGCGCGGGGGCTTTCGCTTCTCCGCCCTGTTCACGTTCACCGATCAGAGCACCGCGGGCGCCGCCGATTCCGTCCCCTGCCCGCCCCAGCGGCGCTGAACCCAGCCGATGCCACCCGCCGTGGGAGAGCAAGCGCCGAAACCGGTCCGCCGAGCGGGGCTCGCCCGTGTCCGCGGCGCCGTTGCGCTCGCTGGCGTCTTCGCGCTGCTCGCAGTCCGCTACTGGCTGATGCTGTTCCCGCGGACGACCCTCGAGCTTCGCCGCCTACGCGCACGCGCCGCCGCCATCCCGGACGCCAGCCTCCGGCGCCTCGCCCTCGCCGCGCTCTGCAAGCGCAGCAACATCGAGGGCGCCGCCGCGTTCGCCGCACTCGTCCCAGGCACGGCGCGCGCCAACGTGACCCGAGCGCTCGTCGCCTTCCAATCGATCTACAACTACGCCGACGCGCTCGCGGAGGAGCCGGGCCGCGAGTTCCAGAGCGCCGCCGCGACGGCGCACGGGGCGCTGCTGCTGGCGCTCTGCGCCCACGCGGACGCGCCGCCGCCCGACGCGAGCGGCCTGCAGGCCCCCGACGGGCCGTACCTGCTCGCGCAGATCGAGAGCTGCCGTCGCGCGCTGCACGCGCTGCCCTCGTCTGATCGCGTCATCGCCCCGGCTCTCGTTGCCGCCAGCGACATCTGGGAGTTCCAGACGCGCATCTCGATGGCGTCTGAGCTCGAGCGCTGGGCGCGACCGCGGCGCGCGCCGGCCCCCTGCATGAGCTGGTGGGAGTCGGCGGGTGCGGCCGGCTCCTCGCTGGCCGTCCACGCCCTGATCGCCGCCGCGGCGGACCCGACCCTCGAGCCTCAGACCGTCGAGCGGCTGCTGGCCTCCTACGGCGGCCCGATCGGCGCGGTTCACACGCTGCTCGACAGCCTGGTCGACGAGTCCGAGGACGCCCGCATCGGCCAGGTGAGCCTCGTCGGCTGCTACGCCTCCCAGCCCGCCGCCGCCGAGAGGATGGGCCAAATGGCGGCCCGCGCCATGCTCGCCACGCGCACCCTCCCTCACGCCCGTCGCCACGCGGTGCTCGTGGCGAGCATGATGAGCCTCTACACCTCCGACCCGCACGCACGCACGGATGCGGCGGCGCCGATCGCAGCCGCGGTGCGTGCCGCGGCAGGGCCGGTCGGAGCCCTGGCGCACGCCGTGTTCGCGCTGCGCCGCTGGGTCGCGCGCGCGCCGCGCTGGCGCCGCAGCGACCGTTGCGGGGACCAACAGGCCCGCGAGCCCGAGCACCCCGCGACTGCGTGTGCGTCTGCCCGCTGACCCCCCCACCCGCGAGCCAGGTCTTCCCATGCTCGAGCTCGTGGAGCTCGTCAAGCACTACGAGGGCGTGGGCGAGCCCGTCCGTGCCGTCGACGGCGTCTCGCTTGGGGTCAACAGGGGCGAGATGATCGCCCTGTACGGGCCGTCGGGGTCGGGCAAGACGACCCTGCTGCTGATGGTGGCTGCGCTGCTCGCTCCCACCTGCGGCCGGGTGCTCGTCGGCGGCCGAGAGATCAACTCGCTCTCACAGCGCGAGGCCTCCCGGTTTCGCCTGACCGAGCTCGGCTTCATCCGCCAGAGCTTCGACCTGATGCCCGGCGTCAGCGCGATCGACAACGCCGTCCTGAAGCTGCTCGCCACGACCCGCTGGCGCGAGGCGCACCGTCGCATCGAACCGCTGATGGACCGCCTCGGCCTCTCAGCGCGCCTTCACCACAGCTCGGAGACCCTCTCGATGGGCGAGCGCCAGCGAGTGATGATCGCGCGGGCGCTCTCGACCGAGCCGAGCCTCCTGCTCGCCGACGAGCCGACGGGGAGCCTCGACAGCGCCCGCAGCGAGGAGGTGCTCGCGCTCCTGCGCGAGCTCGCGCAGGAGCGCGGCGTGACCGTCGTGCTCGTCAGCCACGATCCGCTCGCCGCGGGCTACGCCGACCGGGTGCTGAGCCTCCGCGACGGGCGCAGTGTTCCCTTCCCGGCCGCCGGCGCCGACACCGCGCCCTCGCCCACGTGAGGCACACCGGCGCGCCGGCCTCCGCGCCGCCGCCACCAGCTCCGCACCGCGGCCGGCCGATGAGCGCGTCGAACGTCCTGCACCTGTATCTGGTGCGCGTGCGCGCCCGCGCGGCACAGGAGATGCTCGCGCTCGTGGGCATCGCCGCCGGCGTGGCGCTCCTGTTCGCCACGCTGGTCGCCGCCAACAGCCTCTCCGGGTCGCTCGCGAACCTGAACGCTGGCATTGTCGGTCGCGCCAGCCTGCAGCTCAGCGCGCGCGGCCCGCAGGGCTTCCCCTCCTCCGTGCTCGCGCAGGTGCGCGCGATCCCCGGCGTGCGAGTAGCCGCGCCCCTGCTCGAACTCGACGGGCAGCTCGACTGGGCCCCGCGGCTCGGCCGCCGTGCAGGTGATCGGCGCCGATCAGACCCTCGGATCGCTCGATGGCCAGCTCGTGCGCCGCATCTCGCTGACGCCATTCCCCGGTCTCGGGGCATTCGTGCTGCCAGCGCCGTTGACGCGCACGCTCGGCGCCAGCACGGAAGGGCCGGAAATGACGCTGGCGCTCGCCGGGCGCCGCAGCAGCGTCGCGCTGTTCGCGACACTCAACCCCTCGCAGATCGGTGGCCTCATCGACGCACCGGTCGCCATCGCCCCGCTGGAATACGTGCAGCAGCTTGCCGGCCTGCCGGGGCGCCTGACCCGCGTCCTGATCGAGTCCGCCCCCGGCGCGCAGGCTTCGGTCCGGGCCGCCCTGCAGCGGATCGCCGCGGAACCCGTTGCTCGCCGGGGCGGGAGGCTGAACGTGGACGGCTCGGATTGGGAGGTCCGCCTGTTCGCAAAGGCGGCGAGTGCCACCAGCCAATCGACCGACCTGTTCGCGCTTCTGAGCGCGTTCGTCGCCTTCATGTTCGCGTTCAACGCGGTGCTCCTGACAGTGCCCCAGCGCCGTCGGCTGATCGCGGACCTACGCCGCGAGGGCTACGGAACCAGCGCCGTGCTGGTCGTCCTGCTCGGCGACGCCCTCGGCCTTGCGATCGTTGCGTGCGTCGTCGGCCTGCTGTTGGGAGATGAGCTCTCGATCCACCTGTTCCGGGCGACATCCGGCTATCTCGCCTCGGCGTTCGCGCTCGGCTCCGAGCGTGTGATCGGTTGGGAGCCGGCGCTGCTCGCACTCGCAGCCGGCCTCGTGGCCACGATCGTCGCGGTGCTGAGCCCGCTGCGGGACATTCTCTCGCAGAACCCGCTCGCCGCCACCGAGACCCGACCCGCCGGCTCCGGCATCCGCACGGCCGCCTCGGCGTTGCTCGGGTTGGCGGCGCTCGCAGCGAGCGTCCTGATCCTCCGGTTCGCCCCCGCGCAGGCCGTGTTCGGCATCCTCGCGCTCACCCTCGCGCTGGTGGCGCTGCTCCCGCTCACGCTCACCGCCACCCTCTGGGTGCTCGCTCGCGTGGCCCCGCTGCTGCGCGTCGTCTCGCCCCACATCGCGGTGATGGGGCTGCGCTCCGGCAGAGCGCGCGCCGTCGCGATCACCGCGACGTGCGGGATCGCGGTGCTGGGCGCCGGCTCGATCCGGGCCGCCCGCGGCGACCTGCTCGCCGGCCTTGACGATGCCGCCCGGGACGTCAATGCGCCTGCCCAGGTGTGGGTCGCGCCGCCCGGCTCATCGAGCCTGCTGCTGACCCAGCCCTTCGCGCGGCCCGGGGGTGGGTCGGCGCGTGCGATCGCCTCGCTCCCCGGCGTGCGTGTCACCCCGTACATGGGCGCGCTGCTCGATGTGGGGGAAAGGCGCGTGTGGGTGCTCGCCCCCTCCGCGGGGGAACAGCCGCTGCTGCCTCCGAGCCAGCTCATCGAAGGCGATCTTGCGAACGCGAGCGCCCACGTCGCCAGAGGAGGATGGGCGATGATCTCACTCGCCCTCGCCGAAGAACGTCACCTGCGGATCGGCGCCCGCTTCACGCTGCCCTCGCCCTATCCGCTGGCTCTGCGGGTGGCCGCGATCGGCACCAACATCGGCTGGGCGCCCGGCGCGATCGTGATGAGCGCCAGCGACTTCCTGCGCGGGTGGGGGAGCCCCGACCCGGCCGCCCTGGCGGTGCATATCGCCCCGCCGGCCACGACGAGGAGCGCCGTACGCCAGATCAATCGCATCCTGGCGGCCGGCTCAGGTCTGCACGCCGAAGCTGCGCGCTCGCGCGAAGGCCGCCAGCGAGCCCTGACACGTGAAGGCCTCTCGCGCCTGTCCGAGATCGCGACCCTGATGCTGATCGTCGCTGCGCTCGCCGTGGCGGCGGTGATCGGAGCGATGATCTGGCTGCGTCGGCCCCAACTCGCCAAGCTCAAGCTCGAAGGGTTCTCACCGGCGCTGCTGTGGCGGACGATCGTGCTCGAGAGCATCCTGCTCGTGGGCGTCGGCTCGCTCACCGGCGGCGTTCTCGCTCTCCTCGGCCAGCGGCTCCTCGACCAGGCGCTCGAGCACGTCGTCAACTATCCGGTCGTGGTCTCGATCGGTGCCGCCCCGATCCTCGAGAGCATCGCGCTGGTGACCGCCGCAGCGGTGGCGATCGTCGCCGTGCCCGGCCTGTTCGTGGTCCGCGTCCCGGCCTCGGCCGCCATGGAGGAGTAGCTGGCCGTCAGTCTCGCCGTCGCCGCCTCGTGGCCTTGATCTTGCGCTCGATGAACGCGTCGGACTCCTCGACCCCGAGGAATGGCGTCAGCCAGAGGTGCGCGATATGGGGGAACATCGCAGCGATCTGGGCCTGCTCTCGCCGACGGGCCTGCATGTAGATGACCTCGAAGATCCCGGCGATGATCGCTTCCATCGCTACCCGGCTCGGCGCCCTACCGGGCGCGCACTCCGCCGCGCCTTCCTCGAGGAAATAGAGGAAGGCCACGTGGGTGTCCTCGATCCGCTGCACGGCGCCCGGGCCGACCGCATAGGCCTCGACGAAGGCGATGTAGGCGACGACCGGGTTCTGCTGCAGCAGTTGGGTAAACGCCCGGCCGCCCTCCCAGCTGCGCTCCGGCCAGCCAGTGGCCGAGAAGAAGGCTTTCGCGGTGACGTCCATCACCTGCTGGAAGCCGAGCTCGTGCACGGCGGCGAACGCCTCCTGCTTGTCGGCGAATAGCCGGTAGAACACGCTCGAGTGCACCTGTGCGAGCTTGCGGATGTCGGTGACGGTGGTTGCCTGGAACCCCTTCGTCTCGGCGAGCTTCGCGGTCGCGTAGAGCAGCCTCAGCCGCTGCTGCTCGGTCACCTCCTCGGCGCCCGCGCGCGGCCGTCCGCTCGTAGGTGCGCTCGGTGTCCTTTGCAGCGGCGCCTCCGGCACGTGCGCGGAGCGCGCCGGCTCGGGCCCGGGCGCCAGCGTCGCCCACCGCCGGCTCGCGGCCGGACGCACGTATGCGCAAAGCCAGGCGATCAGCTCATCGGCGAGCGCGCCGATCACGGCCTCCTCACGGCGCAACCCGCCGCGGCGCAGCCGGATCGAGACCATCCGGTAGATGCTGCCGACGAGCACGCGCGGATCGAGGTCGGCGAGGGGCGTGTTCGGGGACGCTCGCTCGACAGCCATGGATATCGCCTCGGCGAGCTGCTGTGCGCCGTCGTCTCGCGCGGCGATCGCCGTCGGTCCTCCGGCCATCGCCTCGCCCATCAGGAACCTCGCGCGGGCCGGCTCGTTGGCGGCGTACTCGATCATCGCGCGCACCGCCGCCTCCCAAGCCGCCTGCCCGCCGGTGTCTGCCAGGGCGCCCTCCAGAGCTTGACGCAGCTCCTCCTGGACCTCCAGGATGCTGGTCAGAAAGCACGCGTCACGGTCGTCGAAGTAGTCGTAGAACGTCGGTCGGGACACGCCCGCGTGCGCGATCACGGTCGCGATGCTCGCCCTCGCGTATCCCCCTCGGTTCGTCGCCTCGATCATCCCCGTGATGAGTCGCTGGCGCTGGGTTCGCTTTCTCTTTTGCTGGGCCATGGCGAGCGTCGGCCGCCCAACGGGTGGCCGGGCAACGCTATCCCACTCGACAGGACCCACGCTCACCGTTCAGGCCGCCGCACACCTGCTCGTGCGGGGCGCCCCCGTGGCTGTGGCGGCCTGAAAGCTGAACCGCAGATGTTTACGCCAAGCCGCTCATTAAGTGGATAGGCCACTCGCGCACACGATGACAACGGCTGGGCCGATCTCCGGACAGCCATCAAATCTGCGGCGTTTGCAGCCCATTTCACGCGATCCCTCACTGGCCAGAGCTTGACACATATCACGCAAGGTCGCTAAAGTGTTAGCGGTTGTTTATCTGGTTTGGGGCACGACCACCAAGTCTCCGCACTGGAGAGTAGAGATGCGCAGGCGACGGAGCTTGCTCCAACGGGCCGTCGCTTGGCGACGCGTTCGGGGAAGCCCCTCTGATCCGGCGCGCAGATCATGGATCCTCCGGGGGTGCCCATGATCGCCGTCCCAGGTGCCGTGCGACTCTACGAACGCACCTGAGCGCGCTGTGGCCGACGCGCCCACTGCCAGCGCGCGCTGGCAGTCCGCCCGTGCTTTTGGTGAGCGGTGCCCGCGCGAGGCGATTAGTACGGACGCCGCGGCTCGGAGAGGGTGCGGGCCGCGGCGTCCAAGGCTCCCGGGAGGGATATACCGGGATTCTTCGAGCGCCCCACAAAAAGGGGGATGGGACGCTCGAACAAGCTCAGATAGGCCTTAGATAAACAATGCTAGCACACCGCGGCGACGCTAGCTAGATTCTCTCCAAATGGTCCAGCTTTGGCCTACTACTAGCCTGCATTCTGCCACGTTCGTCTCCGGGCTGGCGGGAGACAGGAAGTAAATAAACAGGTACGCTGCGGTTAGGACGCGTCGCGGTGCGGGCGGTATGCCAACGGCTCAGCTCAGCTCAGCTCGGCTCGAGCTAGCGGTAGCCTCCCCGGCGGCCTGCCGCCCATGAGGAGCGAAAACGGTCATGTCGGTAGACCGAGTGCGCGACACCGCCAGGGGTTTAGGACCGCGACCCCCGTCCGTGGTCCTAAACCGCCCGGAATCCCCCCGCAACCAACGGTATCTCCACCGGCCAGCCGATCACAAAATCCCTGCAAATGCGCTACTCGTCCAACTTTGAGCCGTCGTCCCGCGAATCGTGGTGTTCCCAGTTCGATTGTGATTGCGCGTTGACAAGCTAGGCCGCACGAAGGCGGTAGCGGCCTGAACGACCACCGAGGGCCTCGACTTGCTCGGCGCGGTTGATCTGAGCCAGGAAGCTGGCCAGCGGGTCCTTCCCACGGGCGCGGTAGCCGGAGGCGCAAAGCAGCGCATACCAATCGCGATAGTGGACTGCTTGACCCGGTTGTATCTCACGCTCGAGAACGGCGATAGCGATCTCTTGTAGCCGCTTCCCCCCCAGCTCACGATCTAGCTGTTCGATCTGTAGCTGTGCCGCTAGCCCGAGAGTGCCTTCGAGCTCGTGGAGCATGTGCTCGTCCCGACTGATCTGCTCGTCCAGATGCTCGGCGAGCGTGCGCAGCCGATCGGCTCTTGTGCGAGCCTCCTCGATCCGTGCCTTCAGGCTCAGGTACTCCTGGGCGACGGCAACCTCGGCAGGATCAGCGAGCTGAAGATCGGGGTCCACGCGTGGCAAACCTACAGCGAGTCCCGGACACGCTTTAGGACCGCTACGCACCCGGACACGCTTTAGGACCGCTACGCACCCAATCCCGCTCTTTGCGAAACAGTCGTCCGAGGACCCTGCAACGCTGTATATACGCAGCTACGTGACCTACAAGGGCTCGCCGCCAGAGAGGATCTCTCGATGGTGCCCGACATCTACATATCAGTCTGATATTGAGGCCGACGGCCCGATCCCGGGAGAATTCTCGATGCTCGCCTTCGGGCTAGCGGTCGCCGCTACGTTCGACGGTAAGGCGTTCACGAGCCATGCTCCGAGCGAGCAGACTCTCTATCGAGAGCTGAAGCCGATCGCCGCACGTTTCGATCCGGCGGCTCTGAAGGCGGCAAGCCTCGACCGCGCAGTGCTTGCGCGCGACGGAGCCGAGCCCGAAGCCGCAATGCGTGATGCGGTCGATTGGGTCACTGCCCAGGCCGAGCGGGCAGGGGGTGCACGGCCGGTCCTCGTCGGCTACCCCGTGGTGTTCGACTGGATGTTCCTGCACTGGTACTTCGTTCGGTTCGTAGGAGAGTCGCCGTTTGGCTTCTCGGGTGCGCTGGACATCAAGACGATGTACCACCAGAAGGCGCGCGTGATCATGGACGACGCGGGGCGCAACGACCTGCCCGTCGAGTTGCAGGCTTCGCATCCGCACACCCACAACGCGCTCGACGATGCGATCGAGCAGGCCGAAATCTTCAACCGACTGTGGCAGTGGCCTGGTGGTGATCGGCGATCAAGCTAACGGACAAACAACTGGGCGACTATGTAGCCAGCAAGCTCGCCCTCCCAGGCGATCAACGCAACGAGCTCCGCAAGCAGATTGGACGGCTGCTAGAGAAGCTCGAAGCGAAGGTGAACAAAGACGGCTCCTACAGAATCAAGAAGTTCCGGCGTGCCGGATCGCTGGAGAAGGGCACAAGCAACCGTCCGCGCACGGGCAAACCCGTTGACGGAGACGTCGGCGTCTACTTCGAGGTTGACGATCCCGAGAACTTCGACGTCGCGGACCTCCAGAAACTGATCAAGCAGCTCCTCGAAGTCGCGTATCCCCAGAAGAGCCCTGACGACTTCGACGACTCTGGCGACCGCATCTTCGAGGTTGTCTTCAAGGGCACCGGTCTAGAGGTTGACCTAGTCCCGATCGTCTCACTCGACGACGACGCGAACTACGGCTACCAGTACTCTCGCACCGGCGACCGCGTGAAGACCAGCGTCAAGGTCCATCTCGAGCATTTCCGCAGCCACTCCGCAAAGGACGTATTCCTAGCTCCAACCCTGCGCATGGCTAAGCGTTGGCGCCACTGGCAGGAGCTCGCTGGCGTCCAGTCGTTTCATCTTGAGCTGCTTTGCAGCTACCTGATCGACCGCGACGGCGCGGCAAGCGGACTCGAAGAGGGACTTCGCCGCCTGCTTCTGTTCATTGTGCGCGATCTCGCTAATGGAGTGACCTGGGGAGAGGGCGATCTAGTGGTTCGTCTGTGAAGTTCGTGGGTTATGCCTCGAGGACCTTGCCGGTGTAGGTCCACTTGAATGGTTTGGCGGTCTGGTTGTAGGTCTCGATAAACGCGAGCATCTGCTCGGCGAGGTCTTCCTCGCTGAAGAAGATGCCGTGCTTGAGCAGTCGGCGGTAGAGGATCGAGAAGAAGATCTCGACCTGATTCAGCCACGAGGCGTGGGTGGGGGTGAATTGGAAGCTCCAGCGGGGGTGAGCGGCGAGCCATTGCTGTACCTCTTCGGTGCCGCGGGTGGAGAGGTTGTCGCTGACCGCGATGATCTGCTGGCCCTCGATGACGGGGATCTCGCTGTCGAGCTGGTCGAGGAAGCGGATCAGATCGAAGCGGTTGCGGGTCTTCGAGGTCATCGCGAGCACGTCACCCTCGTGGACCTTCAGACACGCGAACAGGCACTGCGTGCCGTTGCGGATGTATTCGTGCTCGCGGCGTGTCGGTCGCCCAGGAGCAGGAAGCATGTCTGGCTTGGTCGGTGCCTTGGCCTGGATCCCGGTCTTTTCGTCGATCGAGACGACCAGCACGTTCTCTGGCGGATTCACGTACAGGCCGCAGACGCCTTTCAGGCGCTCCTCGAACTCGGGGTCGGAGAAGTCGCTCATCACCCAGTAGTCGGTCAGGTGCGGCTTGATGTCGGCGCGCGCGAGAATCGTGTGTGCCTGGGCGCGCGACATCCCCACCGCCTGCCCGAGCTGCTCATAGGTCCAGCGTTCCTGCTGAGCCCCCTCCGGTGTCTCCGGTGGACGCGTGCACGCCTTGGCGATCAGCCTCGCCCTGTCCGCCTGCGAATAGATCAGAGGTTTACCCGAGCGCGGCAAGTCACGGAGCCCGGCGATCCCATCCTGCTCATAGCGCGCCCGCCACTTCTGCGCCGTGTTCGTCGAACACCCCACCAGCCGGCCGATCTCCGCGGCAGAACGACCTTCCGCGGCACAAAGCACGATCTGGGCGCGCTCGACCATCCGCACCTCAGCAGTGCTCGAGCGCACAATCCGTTCAAGCTCCGCTTGATCGTCCGCTGCGATCTCAACGCTCTTCGCCAACGCAGGCATACCGAACCTCCATCATCGCTGGACCCAACCACCGACGAGTTCGGCAAAGACTACGACACCCCTTCAACCACCAACAAACTTCACAGACGAACCACTAGAGGCCTTCGACGACCCGGTGGTGATCCTCGACCCCGCGAACGCCGAGAACAATGTTGCCGCGCGTATCACAAGGCGGGAGCTTGATGCGCTCGTCGCGGCTGCGCGCACCGGCTACGAGACGCTGACTCTCGCGCAGGGGCTTCAGTTCAAAGGGGAGACCGAGAAGCTCTGGAAGGAGCTCTTCGGTCCAGGCTTCGCGATCGAGTGACCGGGGCGATGGCGACGGAGAGCAACACCCATACCTACAACCGCGAAGACATTCAGCGCGTGTTCGCTTCCTGGGTTGCGGATTTCAGAATCGTGAGTGAGTGGACCGGGCTGCGGACTGGGCAGGACGTGGAGGAAACGGCGGCGCAGGTCAAAGTCATCGCCGAGCAGGAGTACCTCGGCACCGTGCACATTCAGCTTGCATCCGCGCTGGGTAAGGTGAAGAAAGCAGCCGTGTACCGCGTTTCTACGAGCGCGGGAGCATGGTCCGCCGATCGGCCCGGAGACATGTATTGGGACCACGAGGACGGTGACGTACTGAAGCTCTACGTCGGGTACAACGCGCGTTGGGATCAGCTGTCGACTACCGCGCAGACGAAGTTCGAGGAAGACCACCTCAAGGGGTGGGGCCATCGCAACTTCGAGGGCTACGGCGCCCTCAACGGGTCCATTGACCGTCGGTACCCTAGCCGTGCCTACGGCCTCGAGCGGACGAGCTACCAATGAGTCCAGGGGAAGGGCAGGGCGCGCTTGAGTTGAAACTCGAGATACCGGACGAGACTCTTGCCAACCGCGCCGGCCGGCTCGTTGGCTTCGACGCTCGCTTTCGTCGTCTCGGCGCCCAGCTTCGCTTGCTCGCCGACGCAGATGGGCTGCGGGCGTGGGCTCGGCGTTACCACGATGGAGCTCCTGGGCTGCTCGGTGCGATCGCCGACCGCTATCCCCTCGCGATTTTCCACGGTGACGTTGGCACTGGTAAGACCGCGAGCGCTGAAGCAGCAGCGGACGGTCTTGCCCGAATGCTCGGTTCCGATGGTTTCCTACTGAAGCTCTCGACGCGCGTTCGCGGCGTCGGTCACGTGGGCGAGATGAGCACGCTGATCGGCGACGCCTTCGCCGAGGCGGTTGAGCTGGCGGGCCGGACCCGGTTCGTCACGCTGATCATCGACGAGGGCGATGCGCTCGCGTTCAACCGCGGCGCGGAGCGGGCTCACCACGAGGATCGTGTCGGCGTCAACACTGTGATCCAGAAGATCGACGACGCCCGCCGACTGAATGGGCGTCTACTGATCGTGCTCTGCACGAACCGATTCGGAGCGCTCGACCCTGCGGTCATCCGGCGCGCGGCCTTGATCGAGGAGTTCGATCGCCCGTCTGAGCTGGAGCGCCGCGAACTGTTTCGTGCCACCCTGCGGGGCGTCGACATAGCCGATCATGCGCTCGACGACCTCGTTGCGGCGACGGGTCCACGCGATGGGCGGCCCGGCTACACGTATTCCGACGTCCAGACACGCCTTGTCCCGGCGGCGGTAGCCCGGGCATTCGCCGAGCGAGCGCTGACTGCGGAGGATCTGCTCGCGGCGTGCGCGGAACTCGAGCCCTCGCCGGCGATGGACGAAGGCAAAGCGTGAGCCTCGCCGGACGACGCGTGCACCTCACGGGCAGCGCAGCGGCGACATGCGATGCCGCGCTTCTCACACGGGCGCACGCGTTCGTCAGCAGCCTCGCCACCGGACTCGCCGCCCGGGGAGCTGGTCTCGTGCTGGGTGCCGGCGGCGAGCCGCTTTCCGAGTCCGGCTTGCCGGCCACGTTCGACTGGACTGCGCTCGCGAGTGTCGCGGCGCTGCCCGACCCCGCCGAAGGGTGGCCACCACGTTGACCGCGCCGGTTCGTCGGCGTCGCCAGCCAGCGCGGGCTCAACAGGATCCCTGCAGGTCGGCGCGAGCTCTGGCAGGGTTGTTGTGCGCGGAGCGACTTCGAGCTCGTCACGACTCCGCCGGGGTGGCGTATGGCGGGCATCATCCGCGAGCGCCAGCTCTCCCACGGCGACATCCTGGTCGTGCTCGGCGGCGGGGCTGGCGTGGAGCATCTCGCCGAGCTCTACTGGCGCGACGGCAAGCCGGTGGTTCCCGTGTGGGCACAGCTGGGCGCCTTCAACGACGATGGCTCTGGTGGTAGCCGAGCGCTACATGAGAAGGCTCTGGGCGATGCGGGCGCACTGTTCAGGCTGGCGCCAGGCGCCGGTGGTGACACTGCTCGTCTACAGGCTCTCCGGCTAGAAGCCGAGTCGGACCCGAGTTCGCTCGCCGAAGCGACCGTGCGGATGCTCGAAGACCTGATGCCGCCGAGCGCGTTTTACGTCCGACTGCTCGATCCGAGCAATCGCGACCACGCTGCGGTCGAGTGGTTCTTCTCGGAGGTCGTGACCCCAGCTATATCCGAGCGAGGCTACGCGCCGGTGCAGATGGGTCTGGGCACGCCAGAGAGCATGTTCATGAACGTCGAGATCTTCCGGCGGCTGCATCGCGCCGGCGTGGTTCTAGTCGACCTCACTGGCGTGCGCCCCAACTGCACGATGGAGCTCGGCTACGCTCTCGGCCGCCCACGCCGAGTGGTGATCTCCGCGCAGGAGGGCACGAAACCGATCTTCGACAGCGACAAGCTTCCGACGCATTTCTGGGCCCGCTCCGAGGATGTCGCGGCGTGCGTAGCTGACTACCTCGACTGGTTCGACCGCTATGTAGAGGTGGGACCACTTGTGACCTAAGGGCCTATCCCGGGAGGGTTATGTAGAGCTGCGTTGAACTTTTGATCGGAGCGTCATGCCATTCGATCAGGGGGTCTGTGATGGGCTACATGGTCAGCAGGGATGATGGTTGGCGGATGCCGGATTGGTTGTGGGAGCGGGTGGCGCCGTTGCTGCCGGACCCGCCGTTTCACCCGTTGGGCTGTCACGCGCCGCGGGTGCCCGACCGTGACGCGATGGACGCGATCATGCTGGTGTTGCGGACTGGGATGCAGTGGAACGCGCTGAACGCGACCGGGGTGTGTTCCTCATCCTCGGCGCACCGGCGTTTTCAGGAGTGGGAGCAGGCCGGTGTGTTCCACGAGATCTGGCGCCAAGGGCTGTTGGAGTACGACGAGGTGGTGGGCATCGACTGGTCGTTCCTCTCAGGCGACGGGGCGATGAGCAAAGCCCCGCTGGGAGGCCCCAAGACCGGCCCGAACCCTACTGATAGGGCCAAGGGGGGGCGAAGCGTTCGGTCCTCACGGAGGGCGCGGGCGTCCCGGTCGGGCTCGACCACGACGGCGCGAACCGCAACGACCACAAGCTGCTGAAGGGCACGCTCGACTCGATCCCGATCGAGCGCCCGCAGCCGATGGCGGAGCAGCCGCAAGGCATCTGCCTGGACAAGGCATATGACAACACTGAGGTCCGTGAGCTGATCGGTGATTACGAGCTCACGCCGCACATCCGCGCGCGCGGCGAGGAGATCGACCTCAAGGCCCACAACCCCGAGTGGAAAGCACGCCGCTGGGTCGTCGAGGCCTGCCACTCCTGGCTGAACCGCAACCGCAGCATCCTCATCCGCTGGTCCAAGAAGGACGAGAACCACCTTGCCCTCCTACAACTCTCAAGCGGCCTCATCGCATTCAAGAAGGCCCACCTCGCGACCCACGCCAGCACCCAACCGGGATAGGCCCTAAGGAGTCGCGTCGTAATTATTGTCGTGGAGTGATGGTGTAGTTCCACTCCGGGTGGAAGCTCTCGCCAGTGAGACGGATGTCTTGCATTTGCCGGTCTGTGATCTGGATCTTGGTGGGGTAGGTGTCGGGGTCAAGGCGCGCGTAGACCTTCAGCCCGGTGCTGGTCGTGGTCGAGGCGATCAAGTCGATCACTGTCTGGCGGCTGAGCAGCGGCTTGGCGCGCCAGTTGATCGAGATGTAGCTGAACAAGCGGTGCTCGATCTTGTTCCACTTGCTTGTGCCGGGCGGGTAGTGCATGACCTGGATAGTGAGACCGGTGTGATCGGCCAGCCGCTGCAGCTCGGTCTTCCACAGACGCGTGCGGTAGCTGTTGGAGCCGCCGCAGTCGGCGGTGATCGTCAACGTGTGGCCCTTCGGGTAGCGCTTGCGCCCGAGGCTCTTCCACCATGCCTTGATTGCGGCGACCGCGAATTGGGCAGTGTCGGCGGAGACGCCGACCGAGACCCAGCCCTCGTCGCGGCCGACGTCATAGATCCCGTAGGGGATCGCCTTGCCCAACTCCTGGTCGATGAAGTCGTGCGTGTTCACCAAGATCGGCTTGCCCGTCGGGGCGAGCTCTCTGCCCGCGTTCTTGTAGCTGCCGATCAACTCCTTCTTCTTGGTGTCCACGCTAATCAGCGGCTGCTCGGCCGCGAGCATCTGAGCGGAGACCTCAGCGATGCGCCTGAACTGTCCGTCGCGGTCGGGATGATCGGCGCCCTCATGCGTCTTGCGGTTGGCCTGCAGGCTGTACCCCAGCGCTCTCAGTTGCCGGCGCACCGTGCTCTCGTGCACCGTAAAGCCCTGCCCGCGCAGCGCGGCGGTCAAGTTCACAACACTGCGGCTGGTCCACAAAAGCGGAGACTCAGGGTCCCCCCTCGTAGCGCCCTCCAGCAGCGCCAACAGCGCCTCCCGCAGCCCCGGCTCGCGCTCGGCGATCGGCCTGCGCCCAGCCCCTCGGCGGCGCACGCGGCCCTCCGGCGCTCGCTCTCCGCCCGCGACCTCAGCGATCCCACGACGCACCGTCTCCGCCGAAATCCCCGTCGCCCTGACGACCGCCGCGATCCCACCCCGACCATGCGAGCGCGCCTCCGCCGCCGCCCACATACGCCGCCCACGCTCATCAAGCTCATCACGAACGATCAGCCAGCGCTCCCGAATCGGGCCCTCGTCAACCATCACCCCCAACATGCTGGCGGACTTCGCCGCCACCCACCAGCAACCTCCCCAACATCACCACATTTATTTAGAAGCTACCCCTAAGTGGATCACCGAGGGACAGACCATGTTGTCGATAGTGGTGGGCCGATAATTTCTTTCAAGATGAAGTTTCAGGTGCGCCGATAGCGATCGTCGGTTATCATGTAGCCGATAGGTCCGATGTCGAATGAACTATTGGCTTTCTGATGACGCAAGATGGTCGTGGAATCTCAGGCGTTGGACGTGCCGAACTGTCGGCGGTGCTTGTCGATCGCAGGTTTGTCTCTCCAGAGATCGCCGCACGCGTGCTGGGTGTGGACGCGAGGGTTGCGGCGCGCAAGCTCGCGCATTGGGCGGAACAGGGGTGGCTGCGTAGGGTTCGGCGGGGCCTGTATATCGCCGTGCCAGTTGAGGCTCCTCCGCGAAGCTGGTCACAGGACGCGTTGGTGTTGGCGAGCGCGGTGTGGTCGCCGTGCTATTTCAGCGGGTTCACGGCAGCGCGCCACTGGGGTCTGACCGAGCAGGTATTCCGCACCACGATCGTGAAGACCGCACAGCGCGTGCGCGCCACGACGGCGAGCCTGCTGGACGCCGAGTACCTGCTGATGCACGTAACAGAGGACACGCTCGAGTGGGGCTTGGAGACAGCGTGGCAGGAGGAGGTGCGGATGCTGTTCGCCGACCCCGCACGGACGGTAGTGGAGATCCTCGACGCACCGCGAATCGGCGGTGGTATCCGCCACGCCGCAGAGATCCTGCGGGCGTATCTGGACGAGCACGAGGGTGAGGGCCTGGTGGAGTACGCGCTGCGGCTCGGCAACCGCGCTGTGCTTAAGCGCCTGGGTTTCCTGTTGGAGTCGCAGGGCTGGGGCGCCCCCGAGCTGATCGCGGCGTGCCGCGCGGAGCTCTCCAGCGGCATCTCGCTGCTTGACCCCGACGGGCCCCGTATGGGGCCGCGCGTGCCAGCATGGCGGCTGCGCGCTAACGTGGTGCTTGAGCCGCAGGAGCCGTCGTGATCGCCAAGCAGGAGCTGATGCGACTCCGTGGCGAGTGGCAGCTCGACGTCGGCGTGATCGAGAAGGACTACGTGCTCGGCTGGGTGCTTGCTGCGATCGCTGCAGAGTCCGCGCTCGCCGACACCTGGATCTTCAAGGGCGGTACCTGCCTGCGCAAGTGCTACTACGAGACCTACCGATTCTCTGAGGATCTCGACTTCACCGTCGTCAACGGCGGCCCGGAGGAGCCCGACGAGATGATCGAGATCTTCAAGAGAGTCTCGGACTGGCTCGCGCGCGAAACGGGCATCGAGTTGGAGATCGACCAGCGCACATTCGCGCGACGACGCAACCTACGCGGCCAGCCCACCACGCAGGCGCGGATCGCCTATCGCGGACCGAACGCCCCGCGTGGGACTCTCCCGAAGCTCAAGCTCGATCTGACCAGCGATGAGGTGCTCGTCGAACGGCCGCACCGCCGCATAATTGTGCACTCATACAGCGACCAACCGCTCCCCGGGACCGGTGTCCTGTGCTACTCACCGACGGAGTTGCTAGCCGAGAAGACGCGTGCGCTCGCTACTCGCTGCCGCCCGCGCGATCTCTACGACGTCGTACACATGCACCGCCACCCCGACCTGATCGGCCGAGCCGCGCGCGTACGCACGGTCCTCGCTGCCAAGTGTGCCCACGCTGGCGTGAATGTCCCCGACGCCGACTCGATCCGCACCTCGCCCTACGCCCAGGAGATCGAGCGCGAGTGGGAGAACATGCTCGGCCACCAGCTACCGCGACCGCTCCCCCCGTTCGAGATGTTCTGGGAGGCGCTGGAGGAAGTGTTCGCCTGGCTTGCGGGCACGCTGACGCGTCGCAGGCTTCGCCGCGCGCCCTCCAGAGACCAACTCGATACGTGGCGTCCCCCACACGCGATCGTCTCCTGGCGACAGGGTGCACCCCTGGAGATGATCCGCTATGCCGGTGCCAATCGCCTGAAGGTAGAGATCGACTACCGCCCCGCCGAGGGATACCCGGGACGCCGCCTAGTCGAGCCCTATGAACTCCGGCGCACTCGCGCTGGCAACCTCGTGCTGCTCGCCGTCAACGGCCAGGGCGAAACTCGCACCTACCGCATTGACCGCATTGCCGCCGCACGTCCCACCAACCGGCCCTTCACCCCCAGATACATCGTCGCTTTCTGAGACATGTCAACCCAGAGCATGCTCCTGACGCCACGCATCCGGGCGTGGTCCGGGTAGATCCACTACGCCCGCCTTGCCGAGTTAGAGGTTTACAAGATCGCGATAAACCTCGTATAACTTCGCGAGTCCGGCCATAAACCTTGATCGGGCTGTTCCCCGACAGGGGCCGCCAAGGTTTTGGACCACGACGCCCATCCGTGGTCCAAAACCCCCGGTAAACCACCGGAAACGAACGGTACCTGGCTTAATGTTGGCAGATACAAATACCCTGCAAATGGGCAGTTTGCAGTAAGCGTTCAGTGGGGTAGGGGGACATAGCTCTGCTTCGTCGAATCTCGTGGTGTGGAGCGCGTGGAGGCGGAGGCGATCTATGACGCGGGGCGCGAGGCTGTAGTCGAGGTGCTGCTGGCGATGGATCGCCGCATCCAGCAGCTCGAAGTGCGGGTGGAGAAGCTGGAGCGCGAGCTGAATCGCAGCTCGCGCAACTCCTCGGCACCCCCGAGCTCTGATCCGCCGAGCAAGCGCCGGCAGCCGCGCAGCAAGGACGCTTCGGGTCGCAAGCAGGGCGCCCAGGATGGCCATGAGGGTCACGGCCGTGAGCTGCTGCCGGCGAGCGCGGTCGACGAGGTTATCGAGCATTGGCCTGAGCGCTGTGACTGTGGACATGAGTTCGCGCCAGAGGAGCGCGTGTCGGCGGGCGAGCCGCAGCGCCACCAGGTCGAAGAGCTGCCGGTCATATCGACCGTCGTGGTGGAGCATCGCGCTCAGCGTGTGCGCTGCCCTGGCTGCGGGAAGTGTGCGCGGGCGCAGCTGCCCGGAGAGGTTGCAGGCAGCGCGTTCGGGCCGCGCTTTGAAGCGGCTGTCGCGGTGCTCTCGGCACGCAACCGTGTCAGCCGCCGCGACGGGGTGGAGCTGGTCGAAGAGTTGTTTGGTGCGCGTATCAGCGCCGGCGCGGTCAACGCGATCCTGACGCGCACAGCTGCCGCGCTGGAGGGTCCATACGAGCAGCCTGCTGGAGTCTGTGCGCTCGAGCGAGAGCCTGAACATGGACGAGACGGGCTGGCGGCTGAAAGGCACCCAGCGCGCGCTGTGGGGAATGTTCACCAGCCGCCACGCACTCTTTCATGTCGCGGCTGACCGCAGCGAGGATCACGCCAAAGAGCTGCTCGCCGGTCATGCGGGGATCGTCACCTCGGATCGCTGGTGGGGCTATGACCACCTGCCGCTCGCCCGCCGGCAAATCTGCTGGTCACACCTGCGGCGAGACTTCAAGGCGCACGCCGAAGGGCTCGCCGCGGACAAGGAGTTCGGCGAGCACGGACTGGCCTTGTGCGAGCGCGTCTTCTGGGCCTGGGAGGTCTTCCAGAACACACACGACCGCACGCAGTCTGAAGCGCACAATCGAGGGGCTCGCCAGCGAGTATCAGCCGATCATCGCCGACTACGCCAGCAAACGCGCGCGCAACAAATACTGCCGCGGCATGGCGCGCAACCTGATCAAGGCCTGGGACGCGCTATGGACGTTCGCCACGCACGACGGAGTCGAGCCGACCAACAACCACGCTGAGCGCAGCCTGCGAGGAGCGGTCATCTACCGCAAGCTCTCCCTCGGCAGCCAGTCCCAAGACGGCGAGAAACGCACCCAGAGGCTGCTCTCCGCCTCGATCACCTGCCGCCTACAACACCGCTCAATGTTCGCCTACCTCACCGAACTACTCAACGCCCACGCCCGCGGCGACCCGCTCCCATCCCTCGCCTAAAAGCCAGGGACTGAACGCTTACAGTTTGCAGTTACCGTTCAGTCGGTAGGGGGACATAACTCTGCTTCGTCGAATCCTGGGGTGTGGAGCGCGCGGAGGCGGAAGCGGTCTATGACGCGGGGCGTGAGGCTGTAGTTGAGGTGTTGCTAGCGATGGATCGCCGCATCCAGCAGTTGGAGGCGCGGGTGGAGAAGCTGGAGCGCGAGCTCGCTAGGAGCTCCCGTAACTCGTCGCTGCCGCCGAGCTCGGATCCTCCGGGCAAGCGGCGACCTATGCGGGGAAAGGATCGCTCTGGACGTTCGCAGGGTGCCCAGCCGGGGCATGAGGGTCACGGCCGCGAGCTGCTCCCGGTATCGGCGGTAGATGAGGTCGTCGAGCACTGGCCCGAGCGCTGTGAGTGCGGCCACGTCTTCGCGGCGGGTGAGCTGCTCGGTGTGGGTGAGCCGGTGCGCCATCAGATCGAAGAGCTACCGGTCATCTCAGCTCGGGTGATCGAGCATCGCTGCCCACGCGTGCGCTGCCCCGGCTGTGATCAGCGGACGCGTGCGCTGCTACCAGCGGATGTCGCCGGCAGCGCTTTCGGCCCGCGTTTCCAAGCGGCCGTGGCGGTGCTGTCGGTGCGCAACCGCGTCAGCCGTCGTGATGTCGTGGAGCTCGGCGAAGAGCTGTTCGGTGTGCGCCTATGCGCCGGCACCGTCGAGGCGATCCTCAAGCGCGCCGGCCAGGCGCTGGCGGACCCCTACCAGCAGCTCGGAGAGTGCGTGCGTGCCAGTGAGAGCTTGAACATGGACGAGACCGGCTGGCGCACCGCCGGGCAGCGCCGCGCGCTGTGGGGCATGTTCACCGGCCGCCACGCCTTCTTTCACCTCGCCCCAGACCGACACGAGGATCACGCTAAACGACTGCTCGAAGGCCATCGGGGGATCGTGACCTCCGACCGTTGGTGGGCCTATGCGCACCTGCCGCTGGCGCGCCGCCAGCTCTGCTGGTCACACCTGCGGCGCGACTTTCAAGCGCATGCCGAAGGCTTGGCGGCCGAGAGGGAGTTCGGCGAGCACGGCCTGCAGCTATGCGAGCGCGTGTTCTGGGCGTGGGAGATCTACCAACACACCCAGGAGCGGCCCGAGCTGAAGCGCACGATCCGCAAGCTGCAACGTCAGTACAAGCCAATCATTTGCGGCTACGCGTCAAAACGAGCGCGCAACCGGCACTGCCGCGGCATGGCACGCAACCTCCTGAAGGCCTGGCCCTCGCTATGGACGTTCGCCGCCCACGACAGCGTGCAGCCAACGAACAACCACGCCGAGCGCTCCCTCCGCGGCGCGGTCATCTACCGCAAGCTCTCCCTCGGCAGCCAATCCGAGACTGGCGAACGACACATCGAGCGCCTACTCTCAGCCTCGATCACCTGCCGCCTACAACACCACTCCCTATTCGCCTACATGACCGAGCTACTCGCCGCCCACGCCCGCGACCAACCGCTCCCATCCCTCGCCTGAGCACAGGGACTGAACGCCTACAGTTTGCAGGGTCACTTTCGGTATGCCTGAAAATCGTGGTGTCCCCAGTTCGAATCTGGGTCTGGCCATCGCTTTTGCTCAGAAATTGACATGAACGGAGCCGCTCTGAGTGGCGGCGGTTGCGCTCACGGCGTTGCCCGCAATGTCGGTGGGCGACGTCGAGGGGGTCCATACCATGGGCGCGTGCGTCGTGCTCGTTGACGAGGCACCGCCTGAGGTGCCCAGTGTGATCACGATGCTGGAGCCGCTCTGGACCATGGTAGAAGGCGTGGCTGTTCCCGTCGCGCCGTACACGACGTACTGCCCGGATCCGGTGTTCAGGTAGCCCCTGCTTCCGAGGTCGACGGTGCCGACCGGGATCTGCACGGGAGTGGCTTCCGTGTTGTACACATATATGGAGTCATCGGCGCTGGTGCCGCCATCGACGAGGGCGACCTGTACCTTGGTGCTGGCCCCACTCCAGCCGCTGAGGATCGAATTTGGATCGATGATCCCGTTGTAGGTGAGCGTCAGCGTGTCGCCCTGGTCCAGATGGCCAACGGTGCCGCCGCCTACGTTCGTGCTCTGGACGTCGGACGCCATCGGCGCGGTGTTGTCGACGGTCACGGAGAAGCTCTGGGTTTCCGAGTTGGCCGCCTTGTCGGTGGAGGTGATCGTGAAGGCGTAGCTGCCGGCCGCGAGGGTGCTGTTGGCGGTGAGTGATGCGGTGCGGTAGTTGTATGCGACTCCGCTGGCGTTGTAGCTGCCGGCTACGAGCGCGACAGCAGGGTGTGCGGAGGTGGTCGTGTTTACGTTGGCGGTGACACCTTCGATTCCGCTCGCGGGGTCGCCGGTGTCGGTGACGTTGGCGTACACGTAGTAGCTCGCGCCCTGCTTGATATAGCCGCTGTAATAGGCCGTCGCGCGCCCTATCACCGCCGCGGACGCGCTCGGAGCAGTCCAGTCGTTGGCGGCGGTGAACGACGCCAACGGCGTCGTGGAGGAGACGTTGAAGGCTGAAAGCGTGCCGCCGAGCGTGGCCGCGCAGGCGGCGCAGAGAGCGAGAACGGCAAGCGCTGCTCGCGCCGCACCACGGGCCATCACGCTCTCCAGATTCCTCGCAGCAGTGTGGCGCCCAGCACGAGCGCGAGCAGGGACAGCGTCACGGAGCGTGCGAGGCCGCTGTCGAGCCACGCGGCTACCCATCCAAGCTCAGGGATCCGCAGATCCACCTCGGAGATGAAGCTCGTTCTCGCCACCGACCAGCGCTCGGGAACGGTGTTGGCGTCTCCTCGCGTCACGAAGTACAGCCGCTGGTGCTCGGCATGGACCGCGAGCACCCGATGTGTGACGAGCCGGCCCTGGAGCGCCCGGTCCCTGAAGCTGACGATGTCACCGGGACGGATGCTCTGCGCCGGAGCGCCATGGCTGATCAGGATGTCCCCCGCGTTGATCGCCGGCCTCATGCTGTTCGAATAGTCGATGAGCGGTCGGTACCCGGCCAGGCGCGCCAGCAGAAGCAGCGCGAGCAGCGCAAGCGCCAGCGCGCATAGCACGCTCGACGCGCGTTCGGCGAGCCGCAGGGCACGGCTCGGGCGAACTCCCGCCCCTTCCGTGCGCGGCAGCGATGGCGCGAGCGCGTCCATCAGATGCTGTCCTCTTCGAAGGTGAACGTCTCATGGCCGGTAAGACCCTGGGCTCTGACATCGCTCAGCACCGTGACCTGAAGCTGATAGCTGTGCGTAGCCTGAGGACTCCACGTGGCCGGACTCGCAGCTGTTGGGTCGGGGAGTGCCGTGCTCGCGCTGCTCGGCCAGTCAGCCAGAGTGCCGCTGTATATGACGCCGGCACCCTGGGCTATGTAGTTCGTGGCGTCTGCGGTGAACCCCGTGCACGACCCGGCTGCGGGAGTGCCGCTGAAGCTGCCCCGTGTGACCACCAGCTTCAGGTATTCGTTCAGCCCGGTCCCGGAGCCGGTCCCGTAGAGCTTCATCTGGACAGACAGCGTCCCACTGTTGGTTATCTGGATACAGCCGGTGGAGACGGCTCCGGGCTTCGCGCTCGTCAGCGAGATCACGGGGGCCGTGAAGGAGCCTGACGTCGGCCTGGACCGTGCCCGCACTGATCGAGTTGGACGGGTTGGTGGCCGTCGCGTTGAGGTTCGACCAGGTCGCGGTGCCGACGAGCAGCGCGCACGCGACAAGCACGGCAGCGCTCGCAGCGAGCTTGACGGCCACCCCGCAGGCGCGGCGGTCGAGGTGGCCGGGAGATACCTTTGGAGCGGATGACGCGGCTCCGGGTCGCCGGTCGCCCGGAACCGCGTCGGTTTCTGCGGATCCCGTCTCGTCCTCCATGAGGAGCGTCGTCGGGAGCGTTACGGGTGATCAGCTCGTTGAGGACCAGTCGTATTCGACGCTCGTCGAAGCGCCCTGGTAGGCATTGTCAGCGCCGTTGAGTCCCGAGTCCGGGAAGGTGACCGTGAACGTGTAGCGGTGCGTGTATCCGGCGGGGAATACGCCGAGCGCGATTGTGCTCGGCATCGCGCTCAGGAGCCCGGTGTAGAGCGTGACGGCGGCCGGGCATGACGAGACGCACGCCGGTTCGCCAAGATCCTGAACGACAATCGTGAGCTTTTTGGAGAGCCCGGGCGAGGTAGGCGTGTCCACGGCTACCGTGTGAGCGAGCGTGAAGGTGCCGTTCACGGAGCCGGTGTTCTTGATGTCCACGGTACCGGTGGCTGTGCCGCCCGGAACCATGTTCGCCGCGGTCAGGATCGCCGCGCCGGCTTTCGAGTTCGAGTGACTGATGGTCCCTGCGGTAAAGACGTTGCTGGGGTTCGCTGAGGTGGAGTTGAAGTTCGCGCCTGAGCCGACGGCCACTGCGGCAGCGACCAGTAGGCCCGCGAAAGCGACGAGCACCTTGCGGGGTGAGGCCGTCCAGAGGGACTTGAGCCTGTGCATAGCATCTCCTTTGCCGGAGAGTGCCCGCAGGCGATCAGACCGGATGGTTGTCCTTCTTCATTCGGCAGCGATGGCGCCGAGCAGTAATGGCAGGGTGATTGCTACGTCATAACGTCGAGCAACGGAGGCTGGATCGGGCATCGCGAGCTCGCTGGCGGTCGCGGGCGCATCAGGCCAATTCACCGTCTGCTCGCCGGATGCCGATGGCAAAGTAGATGCACAAGCCGCACCGACCCGCTCTCGCAGCCCTTCCGGAGCTGCGTTACGTGCGGCCTGGTTTCCTCCTGACCTTCAGTGCTGCCGGCCTGCTCGCAGTGGCGTTGGTGGCTTTCGCCGTCTCGCGGATCGTCGGCGCCGAACTCCAAAGCGCCCAGCGGGCCAGCGCGACGCGCTCGGCCGAACTGCTGGTGGTATCGACCTTGGGACCAGAGCTGCTCACCAGTTCCGGGCATCTCGACGTGGTGCAACTCAAGACGCTCGACCAGGCCATGCTCGCCGCACGGCAGACGGTCGGCATCGACGGAGGCGGCATCTGGACTGCGCGCTCGCGGATGCTGTACTCGACTGACCACCGGCTGATCGGCATGACGGTGCCTCGACCTCCGGAGGTGCTCGCTGCCTTCTCCGGCAAGACGTCCACCGCGGTTCGCGGACGTGTGCCCTGGTCGACGGAAACCTTCGTCGGCACGCAGATGGACGTGGCCGTGCCCTTCTACCGGCAGAACGGGACCAAGCCCATCGCCGTGGCCGAGCTGATCATTCCCGAAGCGCCCGTCGCACAGCAGGTGGCCAAACAGACGCAGCGCATCGACTTCGTCCTGTTCGGTGCCGCCCTGATCTTCTACGCGGCCCTCTGGCCCATCCTGCTGCGCGCCTCAAAGGCCGCCCGCAGTCAGTCCGACCCGCGCAAGAAGGCACTGCTGCGCGAGCTGGGAAACGCAATCAAAAACGGCGAGCTGCTGCTGCAGTATCAGCCGACGGTCAATCTCGCGCAGGGTCGCGTGACGGGCGTCGAGGCACTGCTGCGATGGCGCCATCCCAAGCGTGGGCTGCTCGCGCCGAGCGAGTTCCTGCCGACCGTGGTCGACGGTGCGCTGAACAGCGAACTTGCCCTGCACGTCATCGGACTGGCTGTGCGCGCCTGTGAGGCGTGGCGCGAACGCGGCATAGACGCGGGCGTCAACGTCAACCTGTCGGTTCCGAACGTGCTGGACGACGCGCTGTGTGAGCAGATCGGCAAGATGCTCGCGAGCGCGGGGATCCCGCCTGGAGCTCTCGGGCTCGAGGTGACCGAGGCGGCGCTGGTCGCTGACCCCGAGAAGTCAGCGAGGATGCTCCGGTCCCTCGATAGCCTCGGTGTGCGGATCTGCATCGACGACTTCGGCACCGGGTACTCATCGCTTGCCTCCCTGCGCGACCTGCCCGTGGCAGAGCTCAAGGTGGACCGCAAGTTCGTCCGGGGTCTCCACCTGCGGCCTCGGGACAAGATGATCGTGCGGCTGATTGTCCAGCTCGCACACGGGCTCGACGTTCGGGTCATCGCCGAGGGGGTCGAGGACCTCGACACGCTCAACGACCTGGCGGAGATCGAGTGCGACGAAGCGCAGGGCTACTACTTCAGCGCGCCCCTGCCGCTCGCCGAGCTGATCGCGTGGTTCGAGGCGCCCGTGGCAGCCGGCCATGAGCAATCCGCACAACCCGCCGCCGTCTGACTCGGATGATCCAAGGCCGTGTTCTCCCCCGCGTCCATGCTCACCGCCTCACCTCGTCGACTTCTGCTCGTCCTGGGGGGCCTGACGATCGCCACCGCGGCCGCGGTCGGCTCCGGCGCCAACTTCAACTCCACCTCAGCGAACCCAGGGACGCTGATCACCGCCGGAACGCTCGTCGTCACCGACTCGCAGAGCGGGGCGGCGATCCTGACCGCGAAACTGATGAAACCCGGGGGATCGAGCTCTGGGGCGGTCAACATCGAGAACGGGGGCAACATCCCCGCCACCTTCACTCTCGCAAAGGCTGGCCTCTCCGACACGCCTGCGTCTCCAGCACTGTCGGCCAAGCTGGTGCTCGAAGTCAAGGATCTGGGAGATCCCGCCTGCGTTAGCTCGTGTCCTGCTCCGGTCACCGTCTACACGGGCGCGCTCGGTGCGATGGGCACGCTCTCCCTCGGCGCCTTCGTGGCTGGGGCGACGCACAGGTACACGTTCACGGTGTCGTTTCCCGAAGGCGTCAACGGGGCCGACAATGCCTACGAGGGCGCCGCCACCCGAGTGGAATACGTGTGGACGGCCACGCAATCGTAGTCGGGCGCCTCCCCGGCGTCTCACAGCCGTCCATCCTGCCGGACGTCACCCCTGTGGAGCTCCCGCCGGACTCTGCTCCGCGTCGGTTCGCCCGCAGGGCGGGGCGGCTCGCGCTCAACTGCGCCTTTGCGGCGATGTTCGCCAGCGTGATCATCATGCTCGGGCCCGCACTGCTCGGCTTTCAGCGCTACGTGATCCTGACGGGCTCGATGACGGGCACCTACGACCGGGGCTCGATCGTGTTCGACCGTCCGATGCCCACCGCCGATCTGAAGGTGGGAGATCCGATCACCTATTCGCCGCCACCGGGGTTCACGAGTCAGACGCGCGTGACCCACCGCATCTGGTGGATCGGGCGCGGCGCGGACGGCCAGCGTATCTACAGGACAAAGGGCGACGCGAACAAGCACCCCGATGCGTGGCAGTTCACACTCAATCAGAGCAGCCAGGACGTCGTCGTGTTTCACATCCCGGACGTCGGTTACGTGTTCACGCTGCTCAGCTTGCGCGAATTTCGAGTTGTCCTGCTTGGCTTGCCCGCGATCATCATCGGCCTGGTGATGCTGCGTGCATTGTGGATCGAGGGCGGCAAGGAGGCGCGCCGGCAGAAGCTCGCGGAGCTCGGCTGGAAAGCAATCGCCGACACCGGAATCGAGACCGTGCTACGGCCACTGGACGTCCCTGACGAGAACCCGCATCCGGTCTGGCTTGATCCCCGCCTGGCATCGGCTTGGTTCCGCTCACCGCGGATCGCGACGACCAAAGAGCCCCTTACCAGGAGCTACCGGCCGACACTGCACGTCGGCCGACTCCTGTATTCGCACGCGAGGGGAGGTGCCGGCGACGCTCTGAAGTCGCACACCACGCGTCACGGGCGCGCGACAGCCGGCAACACAGCCGCGATCCATCTAACCGTCAGTCTTCTTGGCTGAAGCCTCAGCCCTGTCCGAGATCAGGCGCTCGCATTCGTTTCAGGCGGCAGCGTGCTTGCTGCGTGGCGCTTACGGGGTGATCAAGTGATGCTGCCGGCGGGGGCGACCCATTGGCTGTGGAAGCCGAGTACTGCGGCGAGCCGGTCGTAGTGCTGGTCGTAATGCAGCACGCCGAGGCCACGATCGGCTGCCGCGGCGGCGATCAGTGCGTCTGGCACCCGCACCCGGTGTGCCCCGGCAGAGCCGCTCGCCGCAAGCTCGCGTACCGCTGTGATGGCGGCGTCTGTGACCGCACGGGTGATCGGCGCCTGCCGCAGCCCGGCCACGGCTGCCGCGATCGCCTCGACACGCTCGCGGTCGGGGGCGTCGTAGAGCAGCTCGAGCGTCACGACGGGGCATCCGATCAGATCACCAGCGGTCGCAGCGGTCTTCCACTGCGGTGCCACCGCGGGATCCGATGCTCGCGCCCAGGCCGAGGTGTCGGCTATCCACGGGCCGCTCCTCCAGCTCAGCGCCACGCGCGATCCCGTACATCGCGCAGACGCTCCAGATCGAGCCGGGAGCTGCCCTCGGCGACGCTGATCAAGAAATCGCGTGCACGCTCCTGCGCCTGACGATCGTGCTCGAGCGCCGCAGCGCCACGCACGGCTAGCGCGTGCACGATCTGAGAGGACGGGATCTCGGCGCCGAGCAGGCTACGACCACGCACGATGGCACCCTCGAGCTCACGATCACGAGGAACCTGGATGCGACGGTGCCGACTCGACATAGCACCAGTGTACCCGCCAGCGGACACCGCTTGCAGGACCCAAGTGGGTTGGGCGAGGGGTGTCGAGGGCCAGCTCAGCCGTCGATGGCCTCCACGCAAGATCTCTGCCTGAGAGCGGCCCTCCTGAAGGGAGAGCTGGGCAGGTCGCCTAGCTCCCGGCGGCCTTCAGCTCTCGCTCGAGCTCGTCGGTGTCGGCGGCCACTTCGCGCTCGATGCTCTTCTGGGCGCGCTCGAGGGCCTTGTCGAGCTGCTCCTGCAGGCGCGACTTCCCGATCACGATCAGCGCCGCCTGCCCGTCGTCGAGGAGCTCTCCGAGCTCCTTGGCGTCGCCCCGCGACATGCCGCGGAAGAAGTGCCCGAGCACCCCGCCGGTCGCGCCCCCGACGACCGCCGCCCCGAGGATCGAGGGCGGGAAGAGGATGCCGACGACGGCGCCTACCGCGATCCCGGTCCAGGCCGCGTGCTGGGTGGGCTTCTCGTGCTTCAGCACGTGGACCTTGCCCGCCTCGTCCTTGTCGATGAGCGCCACGTCATACGTGCCGATCAGGTCTGCCGCGTGCAGGTCGAGCAGTGTCTCGTAATCCGCCTCGGCACCGATGAGATCGGAATAGACCGCCGCATAGATGAAGACCGGGTTCTCGCTCATCGTGTGTCTCCTGTGTTGGGTTGCCGCTGACCATAGCGAAGGACCTCCCGCTCGCCACCACCGGCAAGCGGTACTGGCGCTTAGACTCGGGCCATGTTGAGACTGGGCGTGTCCGTCGAGAGCGTGCGGGTCGACGAGCTTGCCCGCGCGCTGGAGCAGACCGGCGGGGTTCGCCGTCTCACCCGCACTCCGGCCGAGGGCCCCGAGGAGGTGGTGCTCTTCGCCGATGTGATCCCGGCGGCGGCGGACGCGACCATGGCCGTGCTCGAGCGCTTCGGGGTGGCTGGCGAGGACTATCTGCTGACCCGTCTGGAGGTCGTGGCGCCGAGCCCACTGTCGCGTGGTCCGCTTGCCTCACGGGCGACCTTCGCGTGGGTCGAGGTGATGGGTCAGGCGCGGGCCAACTCCCGTCCACTCGCACGCTACCTGGCGTTGATCATCACCGCCGGTGTGATCGCCGCGCTCGGGGTGATCAAGGGCAACAGCATCCTGATCGTGGGCGCGATGGCAGTCAGCCCGGACCTCCTGCCGATCTGCGCGATCTGCGTAGCGATCGTCGGGTTGCGCTGGACGCTCGCGCGACGATCGCTCTTCACGCTCGTCCTCGGGCTCGCGCTGGTATCGGTCGTAGCCGCGATCATCGCCGCCCTGCTCAATCTGGTCGGCCTGCTGCCCGCTGACTTCCAGGTCGGGCAGGGAGGACTGGGGACGCTCGCGCGAACCGACTACTCGACGGTCCTGGTCGCCCTGGCTGCCGGGGTGGCGGCCATGCTCTCCTTCGAGACCCGTGCCGGCGCCGCGGTCGGGGTCGCCATCTCGGTGACCACCATCCCGGCGTCCGCATACCTGGGCGTCGCGGTCGGCGTTGGAGAGAACGGCGCCAGCGCCCTGGTGGTGCTCTTCGTCAACGTCGTCCTGCTCGTCCTCTCGGGCAGCCTCACGCTCTGGATTCAGCGACGGGCGGCGGCGCGCGCGCTCGCCGCGTCGCCGACCTCGGCGGAGGCTGATGTCATGCGCGAGCCAACTCAGCTATGAACATCATCGAAAGGCTCCGCCCCCCTCTGCTCCTGCGGTCCCTGCGCCGCCGCGGGCGCGACCTGCTGCTACGCGCCAGCGACCAGGAGGACCTGGCGACGTTCCGCGAGGACCTCGCCCGTCGCTACCTGAGCGGAGATGGAATCGAGATCGGGGCGCTGCACCTGCCGCTTCGCGTACCCAAGCGGGCGAGGGTGCGATACGTCGAACGTGATGACCCGCGAGCAGTTGATCGCGACGTACTCCATCGACGTCTACGACAACCCCCTGTGGGTGGTCGAGACGGACATCCTCGACGACGGCGAGCGGCTGGGGACCGTCGCCGACCACACGCTCGACTTCGTGATCGCCAACCACATGCTCGAGCACACAGAGGATCCGATCTCGACCCTGGAGCACTTCGTCCGCGTGCTGCGTCCGGGTGGAACCCTGTTCCTCACGCTCCCCGACGCCCGTCGCACCTTCGACGCGTTGCGCCCCCGCACCACCGTCGAGCACCTCCTGCGCGATCACCGCGAGGGCCCCGAGGTCTCCCGCGAAGAGCACTACCGCGAATGGGCGGTCGTGGAGTGCCTGCCACCCGACAGGATCGCCGCGCGGGTGGCGGAGTTCGGCCGCGATGGTACCCGCCATCACTTTCACGTCTGGGAGCTCCCGCACTTCCTCGAGTTCCTGGCCGCCGTGGCGCTGCCGCTCGAGCTCGAGCTCGCCCAGCAGCACCTGCACGAGTTCGCCGTGATCCTGCGTCGAGGTTGACGCGCCACCCCGAGGATGGCTGCTCACAGGGCACACGCGATCACCCAGTTCGGCAGCTAGGCTTTGCGGCCCGCCACTATGAGGAACTGAAATGGTCTGCCCGGCGTGTGAGACGGAGGTCGCGGAGGGCGCGAAGTTCTGCATCGAGTGCGGGACCGCGCTGGTGCAGCGCTGCCGGGCCTGCGGCACCCAACATCCCCCCGACCAGCGGTTCTGCGCTGAGTGCGGAGCGCCGTTGGACGCTGTGGAGGCGGCCGTGGCCTCGCCACCCGCCCCGCTCGAGCTGGTGCCGCGCCCGCCGGAGTTGCGCCTCGTGTCGGTTTTGTTCATCGACCTCGTCGGCTACACCGCGCTGTCGGAGGGCCGCGATGCCGAGGAGGTGCGCGAGCTGCTCGGCCGCTACTTCGACTCGGCACGCAAGATCATCCACCGCTACGCCGGCACCACCGAAAAGTTCATAGGCGACGCGGTGATGGCGGTGTGGGGCGTGCCGGTGGCGCGCGAGGATGATGCCGAGCGAGCGGTGCGGGCCGGGCTCGAGCTGGTGGACGCGGTGGCCGCCTTCGGTCAGCAGGTCGGTGTCCCCGAGCTGCGGGCGCGGGCGGGGGTCACCACCGGGCAGGTCGCGTCGATGCCCAACCCCGGCGAAGGCCTGGTCGTCGGCGATCGCGTGAACGCGGCGTCCCGCGCCCAATCGGCGGCCCGGCCGGGGACGGTGGTGGTGGACAGGGTGACCCACGAAGTGACCTCGGCGGCGATCGCCTACGAGGACACCGGCGAGCACGCGGTGAAGGGCAAGTCCGAGCCGCTGCATCTGTGGCGGGCCGTGCGCGTGGTCGCCGGTGTGGGCGGCTCGCAGCGCGAGCGGATCCTCGAGGCGCCGCTGCTCGGACGCGACGCCGACCTGCGTCTGCTCAAGGAGCTCTTCCACGGTGCGCTCGAGCGCCAGGGGGCGCGCCTGGTGGCTGTCTCCGGACCCGCCGGGGTCGGCAAGACACGGCTGCTGTGGGAGTTCGACAAGTACGCCGACGGCCTCGCCGAGACCGTCCTGTGGCACTCCGGGCGGTGTCTCTCCTACGGCGACGGCGTCGCCTACTGGGCGCTCGCGGAGATGGTTCGCCAGCGCCTGGGGATCGCGGAGGAGGCCCCGGCGCAGGACGCGCTCGACAAGCTCGAGCTGGGGCTCGATCGGTGGATCGCCGAGCCGGCGGACCGCGAGTTCCTCTCGCCGCGGCTCGGGGCGCTCCTGGGTGTGGCCGAACCGGGGCTGCCCCGCGCCGAGCTGTTCGCCGGCTGGCGGCTGTTCCTCGAGCGCCTGGCCGAGCATCTACCGGTGGTCCTGGTGTTCGAGGACCTGCAGTGGGCGGACGAGGGCCTGCTCGACTTCATCGAGCATCTCTTGGACTGGTCGGCCGCCAGCCCGATCTTCATGCTCACGCTCGCGCGGCCGGATTTCGCCGCGCCGCGCGAGGGCTGGCCGTGGCCGGCAGGGCGCCGCGGCGCCACGCTCCTGCACCTCGAGCCCCTCGAGCACGGTCCCATGGGCGAGTTGCTCGACGAGCTCGCCGTGGACCTGCCCGAGCGGGTGCGCAGGAAGATCATCGACCGCGCCGAGGGCATACCGCTGTACGCGATCGAGACGATCCGCGCCCTCACCAACCGCGGCGCACTGGAGGAGCGCGACGGGCGTCTGCACGTGAGCGGCGAGCTCGGCGACCTCAACGTCCCGGCGAGCCTCAGCTCGCTGCTGGCCGCGCGCCTGGACGCGCTCGAGCCGGCCGAGTGCCACCTGGTGAAGGCCATGGCGGTGGTCGGTGGCGCCTTCTCACGCTCCGCCGCCGCCGCCCTCGGCGACGTGCCGGAGGACCATCTCGACGCCGTCCTGGATGCCCTCGTGCGCAAGCAGGTGCTGAGGATCCGCGCCGACCCCCTGTCACCGGACAGGGGGCAGTACATGTTCGTCCAGGGCCTGCTGCGCACGGTCGCCTACGAGATGCTCTCGCGCAGAGAGCGAAAGCCCCGTCACCGCGCCGCCGCGGAGTACCTCCGGCGGGTCTTTCCCAACGACGGCGAGGACGTCGCCGAGGCGATCGCATCGCACTACCTCGACGCCTACCGCGCGGCCCAGCGCGACGCGGACGCCGCCGAGCTGCGCACCGAGACGATCGCCGCGCTGGCGCGCGCGGCCCAGCGCGCGGCGGCCGTCGGGGCCCCCGACACGGCCGAGCGCGCCTACCGGACGGCGATGGAGCTGGCCGGCGAGGAGGGCGAACGCACGGAGCTGACGCGGGCGGCCGGCGACATGGCGCTCCAGGCAGGCCGCTTGGAGGCCGCCCTGGAGCTGTTCGACACGGTTGCCGCCGCCCATCTGGCGGCAGGGCGCGAGCGCGACGCGGCGCAGGTCGCCGGCCAGATCGGGCGGGCGCTCAGCCGGCTGGGGCGCAACGAGGAGGCGATCGAGCGGATCACCCCGGCGCTGGGGACGCTCGGCGCCGACGAGCTGGACGCCGAGGTGGGCGCCCTCCAGGCCGTGCTCGGCCACGCGTTGCTGTTCGTAGGGCGCTTCGAGGAGGCCGGGCCGCCGCTGGAGACGGCGCTGGGAATCGCCCAGGAGCTGGAGCTCCCCGACGTGCTCAGCCGGGCGCTGATCGACAAGGGCGTCATCTGCATGCAGGAGGGCCGCATCGAGGAGGCGCGCGCCTTCCTCAGCGCCGCGCAGGCGACCGCCGAGCGCCACCACCTGCCCGCTGAGCTCCTGCTCGCCCGCGGCAACAGCGGCAGCCTCGGCATGCAATGGGATCTCCCCGAGGCGGCCGAGCACTACGCGGAGGCGCTCTCGCTCGCACGCCGTCAGGGCGACCGCTTCCAGGAGAGCGTCGCCGCCGGCAACCTCGCCTACCTCTACCTGTTCGCCGGACGCTGGGACGAGATCGAGAGCCTCACCGCCAAGCTGCTCGACGACTTCGCCGAGCGGCCCGGGCCGGAGTTCCTGCACTTTCCGCTCACCATCCTGCGCACCCTCCAGGGCGAGCTCGCCTCGGCGCGCAAGAGCTTCGCGTGCATGGTCGCCTGGGAGCTTGGCGACGACGACGAGCTGCGGGCGATCCACGCCTCGCTGGCGATCCGCGTGCATCTGGCAGACGGACACGTCGAGCAAGCGCTCGAGCAGGGCAAGGGCCTGCTCGAGCAAGCGATCAAGGCACTCGGCACCTCGCACGACACGGTGCGAAACGCCTGGCCGGATGCGCTGCAGGCCGCGCTCGAGCTCGGCCGCACCGACGCCGCGGCCGAGCTGCTGACGCTGCTCTACGAGCAGCCGCCCGGCCACCTCCCGCCCTATCTGCGCGCCCAGCTCGCCCGCGGCCGCGGGCTGCTCGCGGCCGCCACGGGCGACCACGACACCGCCGCCGCGAGCCTCACCGTCGCAGTCGACGGCCTGCGCTCCCTCGGCTACCCCTACTGGCTCGCCCGCGCCCAGACCGACCTCGCGTCCTGGCTGATCGACCAGGACCGAAGCTCCGAGGCCGAGCCGCTGCTGCGCGAGGCGTGCGCTGCGCTCGAGGCGCTCGGCGCCCGACCGGCGCTGGTCCGCGCCCAGGCCCTCCAGGTCTCGCCGGCCGACACGATCACCCCGTAGCTCGCCGAGCTCCGCGGACACGCGCGCAGCCTCCCAGGCGGCCGGCTCGTGCCCATGCGGCCTGGCCGGGGCGGCCACTCGCGTTGACACCGCTGTCGCCTTGTGATACCGAGACGAAGTGCGCGATGTCACAGACACGCGCGCGACAAACAGCAATCATCTGCTCGCAAGCTGGATGCAGCGGGCGAGAGCTCTTTTTGCTCACCGATCAGAGAAGCCTGGAGGTGGCGTGATGGGAACGTTCGAGGGTCAAGCCGGCATCATGCCCGCAGCGTCCGGGCGCCGCTCGAGCGCCCCGAGCACGGCGGCGCTCGATGTTCCGGCGCTGCGCGTCAAGGTGCTCGGCGCGCCGGTGGCGGCAGTGGCGCTTGCCCTGGCGCTCGCCTTCGCGCTGCTCGGTGGCGTGAACGGCTCGCGCGTCTCCTCGGCGGCGGCCGTGCACCGTCACATCGGCGCCTCGCGCGAGGGCCTGTTGAGCCTTCCCCAGGCAGCGCAGGGGCCGGTGTCGGCGGCCGTCGGCGCGGACATCCATGACTATCGCGTACGCGCGACGACCGGGGGGTTCAGGGCGAGCAACCCGGCGCAGCGCCTCAGCGTCAGCTTCACGAGCTCCGGGGTGGCGGTGGCCTCGGGTTCCACCCGGCTCGGGCTGAGCCTGCGCGGCGTCGGCTACGGGTCGGCGCTGACGGCGCTCGCGAGCGTACCCGCACACGCCGGCGGTGATCGCGTCGTCTACGTCCATCCCGGCGTCAGCGAGTGGTATGCGAACGGACCGCTCGGCCTCGAGCAGGGCTTCACCGTCGACAAAGCCCCGGCCGGGCACCCAGCCGGCCCGTTGACGCTCTCGATCGCGCTCTCCGGCAACGCCCGCGCCTCCCTGGCCGCCGGCGGGCACAGCCTCGTGCTGAGGCATGCGGGCAGGACCGTCCTGCGCTACACCGGCCTCACCGCACGCGACGCGAGCGGACGCGTGCTGCCCAGTCGGCTCGCGCTCGCGGGCGACCGCCTCGAGCTGCGGGTGGACGCCGCGGGCGCGCGCTATCCGCTGCAGATCGATCCGTTCCTGCAGCAGGGCGAAAAGCTCACCGGGAGCGGTGAGACGGGCGCGGGCCAGCTCGGCTTCCGCGTGGCGCTGTCCGCGAACGGCAACACCGCGCTCGTCGGAGCCCCCGAGGACAACGGCGGGATCGGCGCGGCGTGGGTGTTCACGCGCTCGGGCTCGACCTGGACCCAGCAGGGCGAAAAGCTCACAGGCGGCGGAGAGTCCGAAGTGGGCGAATTCGGCTACAGCGTGGCGCTTTCCGCGAACGGCAACACCGCGCTGATCGGCGGCGACAAAGACCACGCCTTCCTCGGCGCCGCCTGGGTGTTCACGCGCTCCGGAGTGAAATGGACACAGCAGGGCGAAAAGCTCACCGGGAGTGAAGAGGTGCCAGCGCCGAGCGGTGTGCTGTTCGGCTACAGCGTCGCGCTCTCCTCCGAAGGCAACACCGCGCTGATCGGCGGCACCGGCGACAACAGCGAAACGGGCGCTGCGTGGGTGTTCACGCGCTCGGGCGAAAAATGGACGCAGCAGGGCAAGAAGCTCACGGGCGCAGGGCAGTTCGGCGAAGGCGAGTTCGGCTCCAGTGTCGCGCTGTCCGAAAACGGCAACACCGCCCTGATCGGCGCTCCCGTCGAATCGAGCCCGCCGGACTACGGCGAAGTGGGCTCGGTGTACGTGTTCACGCGCGCCAGCGAAAAATGGACTCAGCAGGGGCAGAAGCTCACCGGTACGGGCGAGCTCGGCGAAAACTCCTTCTTCGGCGACGGCGTGGCCTTGTCCGCCAGCGGCAACACGGCGTTGATCGGTGGCAGGTTCGACAACACCAACGTGGGCGCCGCGTGGGTGTTCACCCGCTCGGGCGAACGGTGGGCCCAGCAGGGCGAAAAGCTCACGGGCGCGGGCGAGAAAGGCGAAGGGCAGTTCGGCAACAACGTCGCGCTGTCCTCCGAAGGCAACATCGCGCTGATCGGCGGTCGCACCGACAACGGCAGCGTCGGCGCGGCGTGGGTGTTCACCCGCTCGGGCGAAAAGTGGCTCCAGCAGGGCGAAAAGCTCACGGGCTCCGGAGAGAAAGGCGAAGGGCAGTTCGGTCACGGCGTGGCGCTGTCCGCCGATGGCAACACCGCGCTGATCGGCGGCTCCGGCGACAACGGCAACGTCGGCGCGGCGTGGGCGTTCACGGCCGGTCCCGCCGCCACGACGGGGATCGCCTCGGAAGTCACGCCGACCTTGGCCGCCGTGAGCGCCACGGTGAACCCCAACGAAGAAACGGTCACCGCGTGCAAGTTCGAATACGGCCTCACGATCGCCTACGGGAAAACCGCGACGTGCTCGCCCTCGCCGGGATCCGGGGGGAGCCCCGTGGCGGTGTCGGCGTCCCTCAGCGGCCTCGCGGTCGACAGCACCTATCACTACCGCATCTCGGCCACCAACGAACGTGGCACGAGCACGGGCTCCGACGAGACGCTCACGACGCTCGCCACCAGCGAATCCGCCGAAACCAAAGAAGAAAAAAAACCAGCCGAAGCCAAAGACGGCAAGCTGACGGCGACCGCCAGCGGCGGCACCGGCAAGATCACGGTGGGCCCCTACGGCGAAGACATCGGCGGGCCCGCGCTACCCAAGAGCGCCGGCAAGTACATCGACGCCTACAGGAGCGCGACCAGCAAATTCACGAAGATCGAAGTCAAGGACTGCGAACTGGGTGGGGCGAAGACGATCTGGTGGGACAACCCCGCAGGCACCTGGGAACCGATCTCCGAACCCCCAGCCGTCTACACCGAAGGCTCCCCGGCGTGCATCACGGTGACGCTCACCGAAAGCACCAAACCCAGTGTGGCCGAGCTCACGGGGACGCGCTTCGGCACGCGCTTCGGCACGCTCCCCGGCCCGCTGGAATACGGCAAATGCGAGGCCACGAAGGATGGCTACTACGCAGAAGACAAATGCGTGACGGCCGACGCCAAGAACAAAGGCCTCGAAACCAAGGGCAAGTTCGAATGGTATGCGAACCCCGTCGGATGCTTCCCCGAGAAGCACGGCCAGTACTCCGAATCGGCGTGTCAGACGCTCGATGTGAAGAAGGGCAAGGCAAAAGGCAAGTTCGAAGTCGGAGGGAGCACCGAATTCACCGGCGCCGGCGGCACGGCGAAGCTTGAAATCGAAACCATCGGCAGCGTGGAATGCAGCTCGAACGGCTCGGTGGGTGTGATCGCTACGCCGAAATCGGGCACCGAGACGATCACCTTCGAGGGCTGCAAGCTCGCGAAAAACGAATGCACGAGCAGCGGCGCGAAGGCTGGCACGATCGAGACGTTCCCGCTGGAAACGTTCATCGAAGACGAGGGCGAAGGCGAAGTGGTTGACACCGAAGTGTTCCAGGACCCGATTATGACCTTCACCTGCGGGAGCGAAACCTACACATTGCAGGGTGGGTTCCGCGGCGAAACCACCGGTGGCATCGACGCCATGAGCGCGACGAGCGAATCGGTGTTCGGGCAGGGCGTCGGCGAACAGGAACTCGAGACCGTGGTGAGCGGCAAAGCCCACAAGACGATCATGGCCGTCTCCTACCACACCACGGAGCCACACGAAATGGAGATCAACACAACGCTTGGCATTCGCGAGAAATAGTCGCAGCGAGCCCAGCGACAGTCGCAGGGCTCACGCGGTTCAGGGCATTTGAGTATCGTCGTTTCACGGCAGGAAGCTGGTCGTCCGCAAATCTGAGATGGGGGTGGTCGCGGTGAGGTCGTTCGAGCAGGCGAGCATGAGTCACGGAAGGACAAGCTGTTTGCAGGGCGTTGCGGACGCTTCCATCGGCGGCGGCCTGGCGCTGGGGCGTCGTGGGGGGCTCTCGTGGCGGGCGCTGCTGGCCCTCGCCACGCTGTCGCTCGCGCTCGCGGCGATCCTGTACGAGTGCCTGCCCGGCGGCGGCTCGGCGCAGACGGGCGCAGCGCCCGCCGCCGGCCTCGCGCAGTCGCAGCGCCTGTCGGGCTTCGGGCTCCTGGGCCTTCCGGCCACCGCCCAGGGTTCGGTGTCCGCGGCGCTGGGCGCCGACAGCGCTGCCTACCGGGTCAGCGGGGCAGGGGGCGAGTTCAACGCGGCGAGCCCGGCGCAGCGTTTGAGCAGCCGCTTCACCGACTCGGGGGTAACGGTGCGTGCCGGCGCGACGCGCGTTGCGCTGCGCCTGGACGGCGTCGGCTCCGGCTCCTCGCTGACGGCCCTGGGCGCCGTCTCGCCCCGCGCCGAGGGCAACCGCGTCGTGTATGCGCGCCCGGGTCTCGGCGAGTGGTACGTGAACGGGCCGCTCGGTCTCGAGCAGGGCTTCACGCTCAGCAGGGCTCCCGGCGGGCAGGCGGTCGGGCCGCTGACGCTGGCCATCGGGCTGTCGGGCAACGCGCGCGCCGCGCTCACCGACGGCGGCCAGACCGTCACGCTCTCGCGCGCGGGCCGGGTCGTGATGCGCTACACGGGCCTGAGCGCGACCGACGCACGCGGGCACCTGCTGCACACCTGGCTCGGGCTCCAAGACGGACGGATCCTGCTCCGCGTGAACGCGAGCGGTGCACGCTACCCGCTGCGGATCGACCCGCTCCTACAGCAGGGCGAAAAGCTGACCGGCGGCAAAGAGACTGGCGACGGTGCCTTCGGCTACAGCGTGGCGCTGTCCGGAAACGGCCGCACCGCGCTGATCGGCGGGCCCGACGACAACGGTGACATCGGCGCCGCGTGGGTGTTCACGCGCTCGGGCTCCACCTGGACCCAGCAGGGCGAAAAGCTCACGGGCGGCGAAGAGAGCGGTGCCGGCGAATTCGGCGCCAAGGTGGCCCTGTCCGCGGACGGCAACACCGCGCTGATCGGCGGCCCAGGCGACAACGGTGGCGTGGGCGCCGCGTGGGTGTTCACGCGCTCGGGCTCCACCTGGACCCAGCAGGCGAAGATCGTCGCGAAAGGCGAGGTCGGCGACGGCCGCTTCGGCGCGAGCGTGGCGCTCTCCGGGGAAGGCAGCACGGCACTCGTCGGGGCCCCCGAGGACAAGAGCTGCGTGGGCGCTGCCTGGACGTTCACGCGCTCGGGCTCGACGTGGAGCAAGCAGACAGAATTCACCGTTGCGCAGGAAGAATGCCCCACCCCGGACAGCACCAAGGACTGGGGCACGAGCGTCGCCCTGTCCGCTGACGGAAATACCCTTGTGATCGGCGGACCGCCTCCCGGACCGTTCAGCGAGGGCGGCTTCTGGGTGTACGTGCGCTCGGGCTCCACCTGGAGCAAACAGGCCGAATTCCAAGACCTCTACGGCGACAGCGCGGCGCTCTCCGCGGATGGCAACACAGCGCTGCTCGGCGGCCTCGCCGCCAACGAGCACTCCGGCGGAGCGCAGGTCTTCACGCGCGAAGGCTCGACCTGGAGCCCGCAGGGCGAAGAACTCACGAGCGGGGTCGAATTCGGCGCATTCGGCACGAGCGTGTCCCTGTCCGCCAACGGCAACACGGCGCTCGTCGGCGGCCCCGGGGAACTGGGGGCGGCGTGGGCGTTCACCCGCGAAAACGGCATCTGGACTGCGCACGGCGAAAAACTCACCGGATCCAAAGAGGCGGGGGCCGGCAACTTCGGCAACGGCGTGGCGCTCTCCGAAAGCGCCGACACCGCCCTGATCGGCGGCCCCGCAGACAACGGCTCGCTCGGCGCCACATGGGTGTTCGTGAGCGGACCGGGGCTCGAAACGGGCTCCGCCTCGGAAGTCAAGACGACCTCCGCGAAGCTGAGCGCCACCGTCGACCCCAACGAAGAAAACAGCGAATGCGAGTTCGAATACGGGACGACGCCCTCCTACGGGAAAATCGCGGTGTGCTCGCCCCAGCCGGGCTCGGGCGCCAGTCCGGTGGCGGTGTCGGCGCCGCTCGGCGGCCTCACCGCCAACACCACCTATCACTTCCGCATCGCCGCGAGCAACCCCAGCGGCACCAGTCACGGGCCCGATCAGACGTTCACGACGCTCGCCACCAGCGAATCCGGTGAAACCAAAGAAGAAAAAAAACCGGCTGAAGCCAAAGACGGCCAGCTCACGGCGATCGCCAGCGGCGGCACCGGCAAGATCACCGTGGGGCCGTATGGATCGGACATCGGTGGGCCCGCGCTGCCGAAGAGCGCCGGCAAGTACATCGACGCGTACCGCGCCGCCGGCAGCAGCTTCACGAAGATCGAAGTCAAGGACTGTGAACTTGGCGGGGGGAAGACGATCTGGTGGGACAATCCCAAGGGCACGTGGGAACCGATCTCCGAACCGCCTGCCGTCTACAGCGAAGGCTCGCCGCCGTGCATCACGGTGACGCTCACCGAAAGCACGAACCCCAGCGTGGCCGAGCTCACGGGCACCCGTTTTGGCACGCGCTTCGGCGCGCTCCCCGGTCCGCTGGCGTATGGCAAATGCGAGACGACGAAGGACGGCTTCTATGCAGAAGGGGGCTGCCTCACGCCCGACGCGAAGAACAAAGGAACAGACACCAAGGGCAAGTTCGAATGGTATGCGAACCCCGTCGGCTGCTTCCCCGAGAAGCACGGCCAGTACGCCGAATCGGCGTGCCAGACACTCGACGTGAAGAAGGGCAAGCCGAAGGGCAAGTTCGAAAGCGGCGGGGGCGATCGGTTCACCGCCACCGGCGGTGTCGCCAAATTCGAAATCGAATCGGTGGGTACGCTGGAATGCAGCTCGAGCGCCTCGACGGGCAAGCTCACGGGTCAGAAAGAGGGCACCGAAACGATCACCTTCGCGGGCTGCAAGCTCGCGAAAATCGAATGCACGAGCAGCGGCGCGAAGGCCGGCACGATCGAGACGGCCCTGCTCGAAACGTTCATCGAAGACGAGGGCGAAGCGGTCGACACGGAAGTCGACCAGGATCCGATCATGGCATTCACCTGCGGGACTGAAACCTACACGCTGCAGGGCGGGTTCCGCGGGGAAACCACCGGCAGCGTCAACGCCATGAGCTTGACGAGCGACTCGGTGTTCATGAAAGGCGTCGGTGAACAGGAACTCGAGACCACGGTCGGCGGGAAAGAGCACAAGACCGTCATGACCGCCTCCTTCACCACCACCGACGAACAGGAGATGGAGGTCGACACCAAGGCGGGGGGCGTCAGCGGCTGACCTCGACGAGCAGCGACGATCGCGCCACGGGCACCGCACGGGTCCCTAGCTCGTGCGGTGCCTGGCGATCTCCGTCGGGGCGTCGGTGATCAGCCGCGTGTGTGCGACGGCCGGTGCACCCAGCGCGGATTGAAACTCGAGGGTCGCGGTGACCGGTAGTCCGCGCCCGCTCAGGACGGCGCTCTCGAGGGCCCTCCTCGCCGACGCGCTCGGCTCCGCTGTGAAGCTGACGCCGCCCGCCGCGCTCACGGCGATCGCGCCGCTGGCGAAGACGACGCTCGCGGGGCGGCAGCCGCCGGCGAGCCTGACCTGGCCGGGAGCGCACTTCGCCACGCTCGCCTCGAAGGCTCCGAACCGCCCGTTCTGGAACGTGAGTCTCCAGCTGAGCACACCGGGGTTCGCCACCGCAGCCGTGAAGGTGATGGCGCCGCTCCGGCGCCCCACTGCGGGCTTGCCGAGCAGGCTGAAGCCGCTGTCTGCGCTCAGCGTGGGTTGGGGCGGGAACGATGATGTGAACGGCAGCGTGGAAATGGACGCAAGCGGCTGCGAGGGCGTCTGTGCGGGGGCCTGCACGGGGACCGGGTAGACAGCGAAGGTCTGCTCCGCCGCGGACGCTTCGCCGTATTCCGCGTCGCCCGGCTGTTCGGCCTCGATCGTGCAGGTCCCCGTGGCGGCGAAGCTCACGGCCGAGTCCGCGAGCGTGCACACCGCGGGAGTGGCCGAGGAGAACGACACCTCCAGCCCCGAGGACGCCGTCGCCGCCACCGCATAGGCGCTTGCACCCACGGTCGCCGACGCCGGTGCACCGGAGGTGAACGCGATCACCTGCGTTTTCCTGGCCACCGCGAACACCTGCCGCGCGGGGGGCGCGGCCTTGTAGTTGGCGTCGCCCGCCTGTTCGGCCGCGATCGTGCAGGTCCCCGTGGCGAGGAAGCTCACGGTCGAGCCTGCGAGCGCGCACACTTCCGGCGTTTCCGAGGCGAGTGACACTTCCAGTCCGGAGGAGGCCGCCGCGGCCACCGCGTAGGCGGGGCCGCCGACGGTCGCCGACGCCGGCTCGTCCGAGGTGAATTCGATCACCTGCGAGCCCTTGTCGACGACGAAGGAAAGCCGTGCCTGTGGCGCGGCTTTGTAGGCGCCATCGCCGGCCTGGTCGGCCTGGATCGTGCACGTCCCCGCGGCGATCAGGCTCACCGTCGATCCCGCCACCGTGCACACGAAGGGCGTACCCGAGGTGAAGAAAACCGGCAGCAGCGAAGAGGCATTGGCGGCCGCGATGTAGGGGTCGGCGCCGGCGGCGGGCTTCGGCGGCGGGCTGGAGGTGAATTCGATCGCCTGCGCGGCCTTGCCCGGTTCGCCGGTCGGCTCGAACCCGCCGAGCCCGTCCGGCGTGCCCACGCCCGAGGGGCCGTCGTAGCCCGGTCTGGCGACGCAGATCGCCTGCTCCTTGCATTCCGCCCCCTCTTCGCCCACCGTGCAGCCCGACAGCCCTTCGGAGGTGGGGCGCTTGGTGCATTCACCGTCGGACCCGGATTCGACATCGTACAGCGAAGCCTCGTTTTCGTACAGCGTCTTGGCCGGGTATTCGACGCCACCGGACCCCCCCGCCAGCGCGAAGACGGCGGCGATCAGGGGCGAGGCGAGGCTCGTGCCGTTGGCAGTCGCCCATCCGGGCGGCGCTTTTCCCTCAGGGGTGGAGTCGTAGACGGCCACTCCCGTATAGAAGTCTGCATCCGCGGCGACGTCGGCCACGGCCCGCCTGTCGCCGCAGCCAACAGATGCCCAGTCGCTCGTTTCAAGTTGCCACTGCGGGGCGGGAAACGCGCTGCAGCCACTCCCGGCGGCGCCGTAGCCGTTCCACACGGTCTCTTTTTCCCGATTCCTCTGCGAGGCATCCAGCGGGCCGCTCAGTTCCAGGCGCGTACCGCCGACGGCGATCACGTGCGGTGAGGAGGCCGGGTAGTTGACCGAGCCGTGTTCTATTTCTTCCGGCTCGGGTTCCCCAGAGAAGTCCCAGTTGAGGTAGCCGTAGTCGCCCGCGGCCGCGGTGATGGCGATGCCCGGGTGGTCGAAGGCGGAGCTGTCGGTTACCGGCTCGTTCGTGTACCACGAGTTGGAGATCTCGGTGGCGCCCAGCGTCACGGCGCGATTCTCGGCCGTTTCCAGGTTGCTGTCCTTGAGCGATTCGGCCTCCACGAGCAGGATGTGACAGTTCTGGCAGACGGCATGCGCGACCTCGATGTCGATCGAGATCTCGAATGCCGCTTGACCGTTCGGTTCGGGGAGGGGTTTGCGCTTGCCGTCCTGGTTGACCTTCTCGAAACAGCCATTCGCGCTGGTGCAGGCCGGCAGCCCGAAGTATTCGTCGTAGTGCTTGAGGTCCTGTTCGGCGGTGGGGTCGTCGTAGGCGTTGACGAGTGCGATCGTCTGTGGCGATGGGGCGCTCGTGGGCAGCCCGTAGGCGCTGTGCAGGTCCTGCGGGCGCAGGCCCTTGCAACCCTCGAGGGCGATCGGTGGTTCGCATTCTGCAGCCGCGTCGGCACTGGCAGGAGCGTTCCGCGTCTCGGGCAGGAACTGGCTGTCCGTCCCCGCCGCCGGCGTGTCGGGCACCAGCTCGAGCGCGGCACAACTCGCATAGCCGGGCGCGGGAGGCGGGCAGACACGGCTCACGGAGTAATCGGAGGTGGGCAGCCGTGAAAGCGTGTGAGGCTCGCGACCCTGCGCACCGGGCGGGGGCCACGCGAGCGCGACCAGCACACAGACGATGCCCGCAAGCGGTGTGCTGGCGCGGAGAGATCGTGCCGTCGCGGTCATCTCATTCACCACCCGAGCGGGCCCCGCGCCCTACGACTGCCCGCGGTCGCCCCTTACACCCCCTTCGGATCTGTGGAGGGTATCACCGCCCCTCAGCTTCAGAAAACGATCGTCGCGTCCCGCGGCGACTACGCGTCGGCCGTTGACGCCGCCGCGGAGATCCCCGCGAGCGTCGACGGTTCCGCGGCGTAGTCGGCCCCGCGCATGCCCGGGAGCATCAGCCCGCCGAGCGTCGCCGCCGCCCCCGCCGCGCCGGCGGCGATCAGCGTGGCACGCACCCCGAGCGCGGCGCTGATGGGCGCGGTCAACGCGAACGAGACGGGCAGCAGGCCGATCGAGATCAGCCAGTCGAGACTCGACACGCGTCCGAGCATGTGGCCGGGCACGTGCAGCTGCTTGATCGTCGCCCACACGATCGTGCCCGCGGTCTCGAGCATGTTGAAGGTGAGGCTGGCGAGCATCAGCTCCCACACCGAGGTGGCCAGCCCGTAGCCGGCGACGGCGAGCGTGGCGAGCGTCCACACCACGTAGATGAACGTCATGCTCCGCGCCGGCAGTCCGCTGCGCGCCATCACCAGACCGGTGGCCACCGAGCCGAGCCCGCCCGCACCCAGCACGAAGCCGAGCTGCTCGCCGCTGCCGCCGAGCTCGTGCTTGACCATGAACGGCAGCAGCACCTCGGCGGGGCCCATGAACAGCAGGTAGGCGAGCCCGGCGCTCGCGAACGTCCCCCACAGCCACACGTGGCCGCGCACATAGGACCAGCCCTCGCGCATCTCGGCGCGCAGGGCGCGCCCCGGGTTCGCCGGAGCGCCGCCGGGCGCGACGGACACGCGTGTCGACATCGACCACAGCGTCGCGGCGGAGACGATGAAGGTCGCGCCGTCGGCCAGGAAGGCGGACCCGGCGCCGAGCACCCCCACGAGCACTCCTCCGATCGCCGGCCCGCCAAGGCGCAGGGCCAGCGGACGGACGACCTGCTCGAAGGCGTTGGCCTGCGCGAGCTGGGACTCGGGCAGCAGCTCCGGCAGGATCGCGTCGCTGGCGGGGTCGAAGAACGCCTGGGCGCCGCCGTACAGCGCGACGATCATGATCATCTGCCACAGCCGCAGCGCCCCGCTCACGGCCAGCGCGCCGAGCAGCGCGAGCAGCGCCGCCCGTGCCAGGTCCGCGATCAGCATGACCCGCCGCCGGCGGTGGCGGTCGCTGAGGACCCCGCCGAACAGCAGCAGCCCGATGAGCGGAACGGTCATCGCGATGCCGAGCAGCGACAGCGCCGTGGGCGCGTTCGACAGCGTGTAGGCCTGCCAGGCCATCGCGACCAGGAACGCGCCGTCTCCGACCAGCGAGATGGAGCGACCGGCGAACAGCAGGCGAAAGTCGCGGTTGGCGAGGATGCCGCTACGCACCATCGCGCGAAGACGGCATCGATGCGGCGGAGCCGGCGCGCGCGCGCTCGGGTGCCTGCGCGAGGTAGTCGACGAGGCTGTCCGACTCCATCGGATGCGCGAAGTGGAAGCCCTGACCGAGCTCGCAACCGAGGTCGCGCAGGCGCTGGAACTGCTCGTCGAACTCGATGCCCTCGGCCACGACCTCGAGCGCCAGCGAGCTGCCGAGTGCCACCACGGCGCTCGACAGGTTGACGGCCTCCTGGGTGGCCTCCGGGCGCAGGAACGAGCGGTCCATCTTGATGACGTCCACGGGGAAGCGACTGAGGTAGCTCAGCGACGAGTAGCCCGTGCCGAAGTCGTCCATCGCGATGCGTACGCCGAGCGCCCGCAGCTCCTTGAGCTTGACCACCGCGATGTCGGGGTCCTCGATCAGCATCGACTCGGTGATCTCGAGCATCAGCAGGCTCGGGTCCAGGCCGGACTCCTCGAGCGCGTCGCGGACATCCGCGATCACGTCGCTGTGCTGCAGCTGCCGGACTGACAGGTTGACGCACATGTAGAGCGGGGTGTCGTCGGTCCACAGCGCCTGCACATCGACCGCCTGTTTGCAGGCCTCGCGCAGCACCCAGCGGCCGATCGGGACGATCAGCCCGGTCTCCTCGGCGAACGGGATGAAGTCTCCCGGGGCGACCAGCCCGCGCTCGGGGTGATGCCAGCGCAGCAGCGCCTCCATCCCGGCGACGTGGCCATCCGCGAGGCGGATGATCGGCTGGTAGTGCAGCTCGAACTGGCCGGAGTCCAGGCCACGCTGGAGGTCGGCGCGCAGCTCGAGACGCGCGAGGACGCCTGCGTGCATCTCCGGCTCGAACAGCCGGTAGCTGCCCTTTCCGTCACGCTTGGCGATGTACATGGCGGCGTCCGCGTCGCGGATCAGCTCGTCCGCGCCGATGCTCGAGGTGCCCTTCATGATCGAGATGCCGATGCTGCCGCGCACGGCCAGCTCCTTGCCGGCGACCGTCAACGGCTGGCGCATGTCCTCGAGGACCCGTTCGGCGACCTCGACGGCCGCCTCGCTGCCCTCGAGGTCCTCGAGCAGCACGACGAACTCGTCGCCGCCGAAGCGCGCGGCCGTGTCGCCGGAGCGGATGCTGGCGGACAGTCGCTTGGCCACGTCGATCAGCGCCGCGTCGCCCGCGCCGTGCCCGAGGCTGTCGTTGATGGTCTTGAAGTCGTCGATGTCGAGGAACATCACACCGAGCTCGCGATCCTCGCGTCGGGCGCGCCCGATCGCGTGGCGCACGCGCTCGACGAACAGCGCCCGGTTGGCCAGGTTGGTGACCGGATCGTGAAACGCCTGGTGCGCGAGCTGCTCCTCGAAGACCTTGCGCTCGCTGATGTCGCGGGCGTTCAGGACGATGCCGCGCACGTGCTCGTCGTCCAGCAGGTTGGTGTGGAGGATCTCGAACTGCCGCAGCTCGCCGTCGCGGTGGCGCAGCGTGCACTCGATGACCTGTCCGTCCGGACGGGCGTAGGCCGCGCCGTCGGCGAGCAGCCGCAGCAACTGGCCGGCGTCCTCCTCCGCCACCAGGCGGTCGAAGCGGGTGCCGAGGAGCTCGTCCGGCGGATACCCGAGGACGTGCTCGGAGGACGGGCTCTGGTAGGTGATCGTCGCGTCCGCCCCGACCACCGTAATGAGGTCGCTGGAGTGCTGGACGAGGGAGGCGAAGCGCGCCTCGGAGCGCTGTACATGGATCTGCTCGGTCAGCCGACCGCCCTCGAGCGCGAGCGCGAGCAGGGTGCTAAGTCCCTCGAGCGCAGCCCGCACCTGCTTGGAGGTCTGCACGGGGCGTGCGAGCACCAGCACGCCAACCACCCCGCTGCGCGCCGGGAGCGCCAGCACGAGTCCCGTGGAGAACTCCTCCGTCAGCTCAATGCTCGCGAGCACCGTGGCGTCCAGGGTGACCCCCTGCGGCGAACCCGCGGTGGCGAGCGCGAGCAGTCGCTCGCCCACCTCGTCGGGCAGCCTCCGCGCCGGCCACGCGTGGTCGTCGGTCCGCGCCACCGCCGCGAGCGCTTCTTCCTCGACCAGGCACAGCACCCCCACGCCGGGACCCTCGAGCAGCGGCGCGATCACACCCAGCGCCGACTGCTGCATCTCCTCGCGCGTGGCGCAGGCCGCCAGCGCGGCGCCGCAGGAGCTGAGAATCCGCTCGCGCGCCACCGAGCGCTCCTGCTGGCGCACCAGGTCCACCATCCGCATCACCACGAAGCCGAACAGCACGACCGACGCGCAGATGATCACGATCAGGTCCAGATCGCCGCGTCGCAGCTCCTTCAGGAGGATGCAGATCGGGGCGATCAGCGATGCGCCGGTCAGCAGCGACAGGCGCAACGGCGTCAGCTTGGCGTCCTGGTGCTCGGTGACGGGCTCTTCCATCGAGCGCATCGAGGGGTGCAGCGCGGCCGTGGCCCACAGCACCGAGTAGGAGGTCCAGCCGAGGTCGAGGATCAGCTGGTGGTGGTAGGCGTTGTGGAGGGTCAGGATCCCGTAGACGAAGTCGGTCGCCAGCACCGAGAGCAGGCTGGCGCTCAGCAGGTAGAAGGCCGGGTGGCGCCGCCCGGCGTCGAGGACGAGGCGGATGGCGGCGGCGAGCAGGAGGATGTCCCCGAGCGGATAGGCGACGGACACGAGCTTGGGCAGCAGGCCCATTTCGCCTTCGTGCAGGTACGGCGCTATCTGCAGGATCCACGACAGCAGCGACAGCCCCAGGGTGAGGATCGCGGCGTCGATCAGCGTGTTGCGGTTGCGCTGCGGGTTGCGCCGGCGCACCAGCAGCAGCAGTCCCAGCATCTGCAGTGGGTAGACCATCAGGTAGAGCGCGTCCCCGATCGACGGGAACGGGACTTCGTGATGGAGGATGAGCTGCGGGTAGCTGTAGGTGTAGACGTCGCCCAGCCAGTACAGGAAGAACCCGAGCGCGAACAGCCGCCACGGCAGCGCGTAGGCGGGCTTGTTGCGGCGGATGCCGAAGATCATCGCGATCCACGTGCTCATGCCGATCGTGTTGAGCAGCACCGGGTTGCCCTTCAGGGGCGGTACGAGCAGGTACAGGCACATGCCCAGTGCGCACGCGGCCACATACACCTGCCAGGCGCGCACTTGCGATCGGCTCCCCCGGGCTGCGGCAGGCCCCACGACGAGATCCGAGGACTCGAGCGGGGACGGACGCATCACGCAGCCTGCTCGAGGCGCTGCTCGGCGATGGACTGCAGCTCGCCCCGCTGTGCGAGCTCGCCCAGGACCTCGATCAGGCGGTCGACCTGCTCGCCGGTGTTCGCCGCGGTGAGCTGCACGCGGAAGCCCACCTCGGCCTTGGGCACCAGCGGGTGTGCCGCGAGCGTGACGTACACGCCGCGGTCGAACAGCAGGCGCCCCACGTGATCGATGTTCCGGTGATCGCGCAGCGGGACCTCGACGATCGGGAGCCCCGAGTGGTTGGGCGTGTGGACGCCGAGCTCGCGCAGCGCCTCCAGCACGCGGGCGGTGTGGCGGTGAAGGACGCCCCGCAGCTCCTCGCCGCGAAGCTCGTTGGCCTCGAAGCCGGCCAGGACCGTCGCCAGCGAGGCCACCGGCGAGGGCCCCGAGTACAGGTAGGGCGCCGCGGCGACCTTGAGCAGGTTCTTGACCTCGGACGGGCAGGCGATGAAGGCGAGCAGCGAGGAGTAGGCCTTGGAGAACCCGCCCACGAGCACGATGTCCTCATAGCTCTCGTCGAAGTGGCGCACGATGCTGTTGCCCCGCATCCCGTAGGAGCAGGGCTCCTCCGCGCGGCGCTCGCCGATGACCCCGAAGCCATGGGCGTCGTCGACATACAGCAGGGCGCCGTGGCGCCGCGCCACCTCGGCGAACGCCCGCAGGTCGGGTGCGTTGCCCGTCATGCTGTTGACGCCGTCCATGCACACGAGCCGCGCCTGGTCGCGCTCGGCGGCGAGCAGCTCGTCGAGATGGCTCGGGTCCTCGAAGCGGAAGCGGCGCACGGCGGCGCCGCGGGAACGCGCTACCTGGCAGCCGTCGTAGATCGTCTTGTGCGCGCGCGCGTCCAGGAAGATCGTCCCCGAGGCGGCCAGGATGGGAATCACCGAGGCGTGAATGTGGGTGATCGTCGGCAGCACCAGTGAGTCCTCGCAACCGAGCAGCTCGGTCAGCTTGGCCTCGATCTGCTCGTACAGCGCCGGGCTGCCGAGCAGCCTCGACCAGCTCGGGTGCGTGCCCCACGCCTCCAGGAACGCCGGGATCGCCTGGATGATCTCCGGGTCGAGATCGAAGCCCAGGTAGTTGCACGAGGCGAAGTCGGCCAACCAATGATCGCCGACGCGGATCATCCGGCCGTCGACCTCCTCGATGACGGCGTCCATCATCGGGTGCCCGGCGCGCAGGGCCTCGATGTCGCTGAGCGTGTCGAGCCAGCGATCGATCCAGCGCCCGCCCGAAAGCGAAGGCACGGCAGAGCGAACGGGCGTGGTGGCAGGAGACGACATATTCGAACGCCCATCGGATTCTCAGGCCGGATGCTTGATAGATCGCCGCGCAAATTCGGCACGTCGAGTAGCCCCGCCGCCGGCGCGCCCGCTGGCGAGGAGGGGCGCGCTCGAACATCTGTCCACCCGCTGGACGCTGCTGCTCGTTCACCGCCGCTGCTGCGCGAGTTCCTACACGTCCTCCAGGGGGTTCATCCAGCGGAGTGGGCTGAACCTGGCAAAGTCGGTGTCGGTCGAGTGGAGCGTGAGACCGTGCTCGATGGCGAGTGCGGCGAGCATCGCGTCGGGAACGAGGTTGCCGCGAGCGTCGTGCTCGGTGACGAGCTGGCGGAGGATGCGACTGTACTCGGGGCCTGGCTGCGGGATCCACACGACGGGTGCGGACAGCCAGTCGCTCACTCGCTCGCAGGCGGTCGTGGGGCTCAACGGGCGAGGAAAGGCGCGGGGGTGAGTTGCGATGCGCAGGAAGGCACCCAGGCTGGACCACGGAATCCCGACGCGGCGCGAGCCGTTCAGCTGCTCGGTCAGCCACTTGCGAGCGGCCTCGTGGCGATCGGCTCCTTTGTGAACTGCGTATAGCAGCAGGTTCGCGTCGAGAAGCATCAACGCGTGGCTGGGCCGTCGAGCGTCTCGATCGCATCGGCAACATTGCCGTAGTCGATGCCCTCGCCGAGATCGTGGGCCTTCTGCCGGAACGGCCTCGGCGCCTGCTGCTGGACGAGGCCCGCGCGGACGAGATCGTTGACCGCCTCGCTGAGGCCGATCGAGCGCTCACGGCGCACTTTCTCGACGGCCGCGGCCACGTCGTCGGCGAGGGTGAGTGTCGTACGCACGTGTTTATCTTAGCGCATCAAGATGCACTAGATTGTGCATCTAGAAGTCGCGCTTGCTCTACGGCATCGCGACGCGGACGCGATCGCCCGCCATCCGTTATCGTGCCTGCTGCCACGCGGTCGGGGGAACCCGGTGAGAGTCCGGGACTGACGCGCAACGGTATGGGCAGCGGATCGACCGACGATTCGCTTCCCGAGTCCGAGTACCTGCCGGTGGCCAACACATAGGGACCCTGTTCTCGCGAACGGACGGTTGGTCGTTACGCCTGTTGCTCTCAGTGGAGCTTGGTCGGAGCTGCCCCGTCCAGATCTCAAGGAGGCTCCACCGATGAAACTGATGCTCTGTCGGCTTGCGCCCGTCGCGGTGCTCGCCTGTTGCCTGTTGCCGAGCACGCCCGCGCTGGCCAAGAAGCCGCACCACGCTCCAACCGAAGCGGCAGAATGGCTCGCTTCGCAGCTGAAGCCGACGGGCGACGGCTCCTACTGCGAACTGTTCGGCGAACAATCCGTGGGCGAGACGATCGAATGCGGGCTGGCGTTCAAGGCCGCCGGGTCGGGCTTCGCGGCACAGCGTGAAGCGACCTATAAATGGGTTCTCGCAAACAAGAGCAAATATGTCGGTAGCGTTTCGTGCGCAGCGACGAGCAAGCCGCTGTCGGCCGGCGCGGTCGCGAAGCTCGCGCTCGCGGTGGAGGCCCAGAACGGCAACCCCGAAAGCGTCGAAGGGCGCAACCTGATCGCCGATCTCAAGTGTCTGCAGATCGGCTCCGGGAAAGAAGCCGGCCGGTTCAGCGACAAGAACCAGACCAACTTCACCAACGTGAGCGGCCAGTCGCTGGCGATCATCGCGCTGAAGGCGTGCGAAGTGAACTGCGCGAGCAAACCGAACCTGAAAGCTTCGATCGAAGCGGGTGCGGGGTACCTGCGCGGACAGCAGTGCGCTGGAAGCAAACCCAAATCGCTGAACGGCGCGTTCCGCTCGACGATGGGCCTCGCAGCCGACACATGCAACGACGAGCCGCCGTTTGAAAGCGAAAGCGAAAACGAAAACGCGGTCGAAGTGGACTCGACCGGCGCCGCCGTCCAGGCGCTGTTGGCCGACGGGACCGCCGAATCGAAATCCGCGGCGGATGCTGCCCTGAGCTGGCTCAAAAAACAGCGCCAGAAATCGAAGTTCTGGGAGAACTACTGCAGCTTCGAAGAATCCTCGGTGATCTTCCCGAGCGTCAACAGCACGGCGCTCGCGATGATGGCCGACGTCGAGGGCGGAGCCTCCTTCGGCAAAGCGCAGAAATGGCTGGAAGGCATCGTCGAAGCACAGCCCGCGGGCGAACGCGGCCTGCCGGCGTGCACCGAAGCCGGTCCGCCCGAAGTACTCGCGACCGCGCAGGGCATCTTCGGGCTGTTCGTAACGAGCTACCCGCATCTGGTGGGGCTGCCGTAGGCAATGCGGCGCCCGGGAGTGAGCATCGCGGTCTTCCTCGTGCTGCTCGCGGGCGCCGCTCGAGCCCCCATGGCTGCGGCGGAAAACGTGGCGAACCCCGACCCTGGGCTGATTGCGCGTTGGGAACCGTGCGAACCGAACACCGGGGTCACGGTGATCGTCGATGACCAGAAGCTCGGCGACGGCATGATCTATGTCGGCTGTGCGCTCGGGGAACAGGCGACCGGTGTGCAGGCGCTGGAAAATGCCGGCTTCGTGCTGGAAGGCACGACGACCTATGGGCTGGCGTTCATCTGCCGTATCGACGGCGAGCCCACACCGGCGGAACAGTCGTGTACGACGACGCCTGGACCCGGCGCGTACTGGTCCTACTGGCGTGGGAAACCGGGCGGCCGTTGGCGCTACAGCGGCGGTGGCGCCGACAGCCCGCAGAGCCGCTCGCCGGTCAACTCGGTCGAAGGCTGGTCGTTCGGGGGCGGCGGCGCCCCGCGGATCGAACCGATGGACGGCAGCGGCCCGTCGTCGTTTCAGCTGCCGCCCGATCAGGAATCCTCGGTGATACCAGCTCGGCTGGCGCGCGAATGGCTCGCGCCGGTACTCGAAAGAACCGTCACCCTGGCAGAAGAACTCGAAGCCAAGAAGGTCTCAGAACATCCCGAAGCAGAACAACTGCTGCCAGGAGCCGTCGCGCTCGCGCGTGCGGGCTTGGAACCGGCCAGGATGACGCCGATCGCCGGCTGGCTGGCGCGCAGCTGCGAAGAAAAACACGTCACGGTGGAAGGCTGTCCGCTGCGCGAGCTCGCCAACCCGAACGCCCGGCGCGAAGAACAGAGAGCCGAACGCTTCGCGCTCGCGGTGCTCGGCCTGCAGGCGCTCGGGCTGAACCCCTCCAGCTTCGCCGGGATGGACATGCGCGGCACGCTCGAAGGCATGATCAAGAAGACCACCGGCGAAGTCGAAAGCGAAGGCGAACCCAGCGACGGCGTCGAAGTCACCGCGCCGACCGTGCTGGCGCTCGCTCGCACCGGCGCGCTGCCCGAAAAGGCGCTGAAAACAGTCGATCTGATCCTCGCCCAGCAGGACCCGAGCACCGGCAGCTTGGAAGCCACCACAGCCGGGAACGCCGAAGCGATCGAAGCCCTCGTCGCCGCGCGTGAACAGGGCGCGAGCGTGCTCGGACAGAGCCGGCTCGAAAAGATCCAGGCGGCCTTGGCCAAGGCGGGCGGCTATCTCGAAAGCATCCAGGAACCAGACGGCGGCGTTCGTCGCCAGGAAGAAGCCAATCCCCTGTTCGACCCCAACGTCGAATCGACCGCGCTCGGCGCGGTCGGGCTGGCGCTGAGCGGCCGCCAGGCGGCGGCCGAACAGGCCGCGCAATGGGTCTCGCGCTACCAGGTGACCGCCGAATACGCCGGTATCGGCAACCCGGAAACCGGCGAACACACCCCGGCGGAAGACGTGATCGGGGCGTTCCTGCCGAGCGAAGCAGCGCTCCGTAGCGCGCTCGCCTTCGGCGTCGGCTCCGACAACCGCTACGGCCCGTACGCCGAAGCCCAGCTCCCGACGATCGATGCGCTGCTCGCGCTCGTCACCGCCGGCCCGTACGGCCCCTACGACGCCGCGTTCGATCAGCAGTCGCTGAGCTTTGAAACCCGCAACGTCGGCTCTCAGAGTCGGCCACTGGCGGCCACGCTGAGCAACCACGACGTGCGGCCCGTGACGATCGCCGGGGTCAGCGTCGTGGGCGGCGAGGCCGGCGATTTCCGTTCCGGCGGTGGCAGCTGCACCGGTAGGACGCTCGCGCCGGGGGAAAGCTGCGAAGTGTCGGTGAGCTTCGATCCGACCGCCACCGGCCGGCGCGAAGCCCTGCTCCTCCTCGCGCTGCAGGGCAGCGCTCAGACGATCGAGCTGCCGCTCACGGGTACTGGCACGCCCGCGAGCGAACACGAACCCACGAACCCCGGACAGAAGGGCGGCTCCGGGACCACGGGCACACCCTCCCAAGAAGTGTTGGGCAGCCGGATCGCGAGTCCCCCGCGCGTGCAGACGCCGCGCCTGGACGGCCTCGGCGCCGGCCGCGGGCTCGTGGGTGTGAGCTGGCAGGTGCTGGAAGGCGCGGACGATCTTGCGTCGTGGACGATCTCCTCGCAGACGCTCGGCGTCGCGGGCGCCGGCTATGTGACCAGGGCGAGCGGGGGCGCGAGCGCGACCGCCGCGCTGCTGAAGCTCCCCGCGGGAGCCGCCTACGAGCTGCGGATCACGTTCACCGATCTGCCGGGGGGCAGCTCGACCACGCAGATCGGCAAGGTGCTCGTGCCCCACGACGACCGCTGGAGCGGCCTGCGCTACCGGGGCTCCTGGCATCGGCTCGAGCAGCCGGGCGCGTGGCTCGGCACGGTCAGCCGCGGCGCCGGCGGCGCCCAGGTCTCGATGCGGCTCGGCGCGGGAAGGCCCGTGCTGATGCTGCGCAGCACGTCTGCAGCGGCGCAGGTCGAAGTGCGTGCGGGCTCCCACCGTCAGGTGTTCACGATCGCCAAGGGTCCCGCCGGTGCCCTGCGCCAGATCACCGCGACGGAGCGCTCGACGGCGGGGACGGTCAGCCTGCTGGTGCTGAAGGGAACGGTCGATCTCGATGGCGTGGCCGTCGAACGCTAGAACCCCGCGACGCGTCGCTCGCCCGTGGGCGCTGAGCTTCGTCTTGGGCCTCCTGCTCGTGGGGTGTGAGGCGGGCTCGGCGCTCGCGGCGCCGGCGCGCTCCCAGGGAAGCCTCGACAGCCTGGTGCGCTATCTGCAGAACGACCAGAACTCCGATGGCGGGTTCGGAAGCGAACCGGGAGAAAACTCCAACACCGGTTCCAGCGCGTGGGTCGCGCTGGCGCTCGCCGCGGCGGGGATCAACCCGCGCGACCAGACCCCCGCCGGCCAGCACTACATCGGCGGTCGCAGCGTCTACGGCTATCTGAGCGAACACGCCGGCGAACTGTCGCTGAGCACCGAATTCGAGCGCGACCTGCTCGTCGTGGACGCGGCGGGCGCCTCACCGACCGACTTCGGCGGTGTGAACCTCCTCGAACGGATCCTGCAGCGCCAGCTGACCCAGCCGGGCCCCAATGCGGGGGCCTTCGAACACGAAGCGGGCTCGAGCGAACCCGCGATGAACGACACTGTCTTCGCGATCCTCGCACTCAGCCCGATCCACGAATCGCGGGTCCAAGACGCCGTGCGGGCCGCAGCGGAATGGGTGGAAAGGGAGCAGGACTGCGACCACGGCTGGCCCTCCACCGGTCACCGGACCGGCGGACAATGCCCGCCCGGTGGGGGCGAGCTGGCGGGCGAACCGGGAAGCGAAGTGGACATGACCGGCGCGGCGATCGAGGCGCTGAACGCCGCCGGACGCCAGGGCGTAGCCAAGCAGGTCGAGCAGCACGCCTTCGAATACCTGAAGACGGCGCAGGACCCCAACGGGGGCTTCGCGGAGGAGCCCGGTGCGCAGGAACCGAACGTCGCCTCGACCGCGTGGGTGGTGCAGGCGATGTGGTCGGCCGGGATCAACCCCGAAACCTGGGCCACGCGCTCGGGGCTGGCAAGCGAAGGACCGCTCGGTTACATGGCGTCGCTGCAGCAAGAAGACGGCCACATCAGATACGAGCAGAGCAAGGAAGAAAACGGGGTCTGGATGACCGCCTACGTCGGGGCGGCGATGGCCGGCGACCCCTACCCGATCCCCGAAGTGCCCTATGAAGAACTCCCGCCGGCACCGTCCGTAACGTCCAGCGGCGGTCCCCCCGCGGGCTCCTCGACCGGCCCGGGCGCTGGCCAGGGCGGGGAATCCGCCGAGCCCGGCAGCGGCGTGAGCACCGGTGGCGGAGGCGCGGGCGCTCCGCTGTTCAGCCGCCCCCAACCCGCCAGCAAGGGCCACACGCCCGGCGGCGTGCGACTGCTCACCAGCGAGCGCGCGAAGGCCGCTCAGAAGAACACGACCAAGAAGAACACGACCAAGCCGCGGCGCAACCCCGGGCCGACGCGCAAGACGCCCGTGCCTGTCATCACGTCCAGCGCCTCCCGGCACAAAGGGATCGGTGCGGGGTCCTCGGGCGGTAGAAAGGGCGGCGGAGGCTCAGGCGCCGGCGGGCGAGAGATCAAGGGCTTCCTGATCAGCGACAGGCAGGGCACGCTGGAACCCGGAGCTCCGGGTCTGCGCGGCGCCGGCGCCGGCGCCGGCCAGACACCGTGGCTGGCAATCGCCATCGGTGGAATGATCCTGCTGCTGATCCTCGCAGGCTCACAGCTCGAGCGCAGACGCCCACAGGTGATCCTATGAGCACGCTCGCAGCGGCCGGCAGCATCGCCGAAGCGCTCGCGCGAATCGCCTCCGCGCTGCGCACCCCGGTCCTCGTCCTGGCGCTGCTGGTGCTGCTCATCTGCGCGGTGGAGACCGGGCGCTTCGCCACCGAGCTGTGGTCCCGCACACGCGCAGGCCGCGGCGCGCTGCGCACCCTGACCCGTCAGGTGATCGCCGACCCCGGCCAGGCCGCCGCGCTCGCTCGTCGTGCCCCGACCTCGTTCGCGGGAGAAGCGCTCGTGCAGATCGCGCGGGCCATCCTCGCGGGCGAAAGCGCGGGCATCGAGCACGCGCTCGCCGACTACGAGCTGGCGGTCCAGCGGCGCCTGGAGCGCACCCGCATCCTCGTCCGTGCCGGGCCCGCCCTCGGCCTGATGGGCACTCTGATCCCGCTGGCGCCGGGGCTCGCCGCGCTCGGCCACGGTGATGTGGCGACGCTGGCGACGGACCTGCGGACCGCGTTCGCGGCCACCACGATAGGGCTCCTCGTCGGCACGGTCGCCTTTGCGCTGACGCTCACACGCACGCGCATGTACAGCGAAGACCTCACCGCCCTGGAGCGCGCCACCAGCTACATCGCGCCAGCGCCAGCGCCAGCGCCAGCGCCAGGAGCCCGAGCACCCGATGGCCAAACCCAAGCAGCTGCGCAGTCCCTGGACCGTCCGATGACCGTCACCGCGCCTGCCCAGCCGGCGACGCCACCGGTCCCGGAGACCGGCAGATGACACGGCGTACCGGGCTCGGCCGGCACAGCGGGATGAGCGACGCGGCCGGGGATCCGCTCGACGGCCTGGTGAATCTGTTCGACATCGGCATCGTCCTCGCCGTTGCGTTCCTGATCGCCGGCCTCGGCCTGACGGTCAACCAATCCACACACCGTCTGGAGCAGCGCACGCCGACTCAGCACACCCAGACGCTGCCCTCGCCAACCAGCGCACCGGTCGCGAGCGGCCACGGCCAACCCGTCGGCACGGTCTACCGCTTGAGCGACGGGCAGCTCGTGTACGTCCAGAAGCAGCCATGAAGCTCGCGGCGACAGCGCTTGCGAGCGCGCTCGGCGCCGTCGCGCTCGCGGGCTGTGGCCTCGGCGCTGGACCCACCCCGAGTGCCGTGAAGCTCGTCGTCACGAGCGACTTCGGCGCGCGGATGCTGCCCGCCACCGGCCCGCTGAAGGTGCATGGGCAGGTGACGGCGATGAGCCTGCTCACGCGCAACTACCGGGTCGCCACGCGCGAAGCAGGAGGCTTCGTGGAGAGCATCGACGGGCTCTCCGACGGCGAGGAAGCGGGAGCGCCGGTCGACTGGTTCTACTACGTCAACGGCGTCGAAGCGACCAGGGGAGCAGCCGCCACGAACGTGCGCTCCGGCGATCACATCTGGTGGGACAGGCACGACTGGAGCCAGACCGAGACGGTCCCCGCCGTGGTCGGGTCGTTCCCCGAGCCGTTCCTGAACGGGATCGAAGGAAAGCGGCTGCCCGTGCGCGTCGAATGCGCGTCCGTCGCCGGCTATGCCTGTGGCACCGTCGCAGGCCGCCTGCGCGCGCTCGCCATTCCCGTGGCCAGCGCGCAGATCGGGAGCAGAGGCGGGCCGGAATCACTGCGGGTGCTGGTCGCGCCGTGGGTGAACGTCGCAAACGACCCCGGTGCCGTGGGCCTGGAGCAAGGACCGCGCGCGAGCGGCGTCTATGCCCGCTTCTCAGCGAGCGGGCAGGTGCTGACGCTGCTCGACCAGAACGGAGGGCCGGTCGAAACCCTGCGCGCCGGCGCGGGACTGATCGCCGCGACGCGCCAGCGGGAAGGCCCGCCGCTGTGGCTCGTCACCGGCACGGACGCTCAGGGTGTGGAACTCGCAGCGCGCGCGTTCGACCAGGGCACGCTGCAGGACCGCTTCGCGGTCGCGCTCGGGCCGGACGGCGCAGTCGCGCTGCCGGATGGGACGCCGCGCCGATGAGGGCGATGTCGTTCTTCTACCGCCGTCTGCCCAGCCCTCTGCATGCGGCGCGCGCCGGCGTGGGGGCACTGTGGGCGGCGGCGCTGTCGCTCGCCACGCTTGTCCTCTACAACCCGCTGGTGCTGCTCGCGCTGCTGGCGGCCGTTCTCTGTGCCGGGGTGGGGGCCGGCGTCGGGCGCGCGCTCGCGCGCTCGATGCGAACGGGCGCGATCGTGTGGCTGCCGATAGTGGTGGTCAACGTGCTCGTCTACCACGAAGGCGTCACGGTGTTCGCACGACTCGGCGATCTCGGTCCCTTCGGCCAGGGGAACCTCACGCTCGAGGCGCTCGTCTACGGCTCGGTGATCGCCCTCAAGGTGATGCTGCTGATGCTCGTCACCACGCTGGCGAGCCTCACGGTCGATCCCGACCAGCTGTTGCGGCTCCTGCGCCGTCTGTCGTTTCGCTCGGCGCTCACCGCATCGCTCGCCATGCGCCTGATCCCTGTCCTCGCCGCCGATGCCCAGCGACTCGCCGAGGCACAGCGGACGCGTCCGGAGGGTCCGCCCCGCGGTGCCCGCGGGAGGGTGGCGCTGCTGCGCGCGGTGATCGGAGGCTCGCTGGATCGCGCGATGGACGTGGCCGCCACGCTCGAGGTACGCGGCTTCGAGACCGCGCGGCGGGCACCGCGCGTGGTGCGTCCCTGGTCGCGTCACGACGTCGCCTTCCTCGTCTCCGCTGTGGCCGTCATCGCGCTGGCCATCCTCGGCAGGCTCACCGCGGCGGCGAGCTTCAGCGCCTACCCGGAACTTCACGCTCCCATCAGCACGGGCACGATCGCGCTGTGTGTCGCACTCCTGGCAGCCGTGCTCCTGCCGTTCGCGGATCGTCGGGGGATCGACGTATGACCGCGCCGCTGCTGTCTTTCGATCGCGTCACATACAGCTACCCCGGCGTCGCGGCGCCCGCCCTGAACGATGTCAGCCTCGAGATCGGCCCGGGCGAGTTCTGCCTGCTCGCAGGGCTTTCGGGTCATGGCAAGTCGACGCTGCTGCACGCAGCCTGCGGTCTCGTGCCGCACTTCCACGGCGGTCATTTCGCGGGCCGCGTGACGCTCGCGGGCCTGGACACGCGCGAGCACGGGCCCGCGCATCTCGGCACCTTCGCCGGGGTGCTCTTCCAAGACCCAGAGACCCAGCTCGTGATGAGCAGCGTGCGTGCCGAGCTGGCGCTCGCGCTGGAGAACCGTGGCCACGGCGCCGCCGCCGTGGCGCGCGGGGTGGAGGAGGTGGCGCTCGCGCTCGGCATCGACTCCCTGCTGGATCGCTCCACGCACGAGCTGTCAGGCGGCGAGAAGCAGCGCGTGGCCCTCGGCGCCGCGCTCGCGGGCCGCCCGCGGCTGGTGTTGCTCGACGAGCCCACCTCGCAGCTCGATCCGGTCGCCGGAGACGAGCTGATCGGCCTGCTGCGCAGGCTCAACCAGGAGTGGGAGACCACGATCGTGCTGGCCGAGCATCGCCTGGAGCGCTGCCTGTCGTCCGTCGATCGCGTGATCGCCCTCAAGGGTGGGCGTGTCGGCTGTGACAGCGACCCACAGGGGTTCCTCGCGTGGGCCGGGCAGAGCTCGCCGGCGCTGCAGACACCGGCCGCCAAGCTGTTTTCACTCGCGGGGCTGCGACCCGCACCCGCAGGCGTGCGCCAGGCGCGCGCAACACTGCGCGCTCACCGTTTGCTTCCCGATGAGGAGCCATCGCGGATCGGCCAGCCACAGCCCGCCCGACCCAGGCGGAAAGCGAAGTTGCGTCGCGCGGCCAAGCTGGCAGCCGCGCTCGAGTACGACGGCGTGTGGCATGAGTTGCGCAACGGGCCGGCGATCCTGCGCGGTGTCACGCTGCGCGTGCAGGCGGGCGAGAGCGTCGCCCTGATGGGCCGCAACGGTGCCGGCAAGTCGACGCTGCTGCGCCACGCGGCCGGCCTGCTCGAACCCACCCGAGGCCGCATCGAGCGTGCTGGCAGGGTGGCCCTGCTGTTGCAGAACCCCGGCGACTACTTCGTGCACGAGCGCGTCGCCGAGGAGGCTCCCGAGCAGGCGCTGGCCGCGGTCGGCTTGGCGGAGATGGCGGCGCGCAACCCGCGCGACCTCTCGGGTGGAGAGCGCCAGCGCCTGGCGCTCGCGATCGTCACCGGCTCGGGTGATGAGCCGGCGGTGCTCGCGCTCGATGAGCCCACCCGCGGCATGGACCGCGAAGCCAAGGGCGAGCTGGCACGGGAGCTGCGGCGTCGCTCAGGGCGGGGACAGGCGGTGATCGTCGCCACGCACGACCCCGAGTTCGCGGCGGCCTGCGCCGACCGCGCGGTCCTGATGGCCGACGGGCGCGTGATCGCCGACGGCACGGCTGCCGAGCTGCTCGCCGGCGGTTGGTACTTCGCCACCGAGACCGCGCGCATCCTTTCCGGCGCCGCCGGTGCGCTGTTGCCGGAGCAGGGCGCAGAGCTTCTGCGCAGCCGCCGGGACGGCCCCGAGACACCGATCGACGACAGGGACGCCGCGATCGTCCCGGGAGCCGCGTGATGAGCTGGCCGGTCGCTTCCTTTCTGGTCGTCGGGCTCGTACTGGGTGTCGGCTGGCTCGCGTATGAGCGCAGGCGCCCATCGGCGCGGATGGCGGCCGTCGTAGCGGTCATGTCCGCCCTCGCCGCGCTCGGACGCGACGCCTTCGTGGCGCTGCCCGACGTCAAGCCGATCACCGCCATGACGTTCGTGGTGGGCTATGCGCTCGGGCCGCTCCCCGGTTTCACCGTCGGTGCGCTGGGGATGCTCGTCTCCAACTTCGTGCTCGGCCAGGGTCCGTACACGCCCTGGCAGATGGTCGCATGGGGGATGGTCGGCCTCGCCGGCGCGGCGCTCGCACGACTGAGCCGCCAGCGCGTCGGCCGTGTGGCGCTCGCCCTCGCCTGCGCCCTCGCCGCGCTGTTCGCCGAGGAGATCATGGACCTGTACACGTGGACGCTCGGCGCGGCCCACACGCCGGCCGCGTTCCTGGCGGTCGCCGGCCAGGGGCTGCCCTACGACGTCACGGGCGTCGTCGCGAGCTTGCTCTTCGGACTCGCGTTCGCCCCCGAGCTGGCGCGGGTGCTCGCGAGGGTGCGCGTGCGCATGGACGTGACATGGGTGCAGGCGCCCACCGCGACGCGCGCCGACGCGGTCGAGCGTTTGCTTTGATGTACTGGACCACCACCGCAAGCGACGAGGAGAGATAGACATGGCGACCGCGACCGATCAAGCCGTCAACGTCCGGGACAAGATCTACATCGGCGGCGAGTGGGTCAAGGCCACCGGCGCGGGCGTCCTGGAGGTGATCAACTCGACCACCGAGCAGGTGATGGGCTCCGTGCCCGACGGCACGACCGAGGACGTGGACAGCGCGGTGGCGGCGGCGCGCGCGGCGTTCGAGAGCTGGTCGCAGACCTCCGTGCAGGAGCGCTCTGACTGGATGGGCCGCATCGCGGCCGCGCTGGGCGCGCGCATGGACGAGATCGCGGCGTTGATCGCTCAGGAGGTGGGGATGCCGGTCAAGCTCTCCAACCTCATCCAGGCCGGACTCCCGACCACCACGTTCGGCTCGATGCCCCAACTGCTGGCCGAGCAGGAGTGGGAGCAGCAGGTGGGCAACTCGCTGATCGTGCGCGAGCCCGTGGGCGTGATCGCCGCGATCACGCCGTGGAACTACCCGCTGCACCAGATCGCGGCGAAGGTCGCACCGGCGATGGCCGCCGGCTGCACGGTCGTGTTGAAGCCCTCGCAGGTGGCGCCCCTGAACGCGGTCCTGCTGGCGGAGGTGATCGACGACGTGGGCCTGCCGGCGGGCGTGTTCAACCTCGTCACGGGCCGCGGCTCGGTGATCGGCGAGGCGCTCGCGCTGCACCCGGACGTCGACATGGTCTCGTTCACCGGCTCGACAGCCGCCGGGCGCCGCGTGGCGGAAGCGGGCGCGGGGACGATCAAGCGCATCGCGCTGGAGCTCGGTGGCAAGTCGCCGAACGTGATCCTCGAGGACGCGGACTTCCCGAAGGCGATCGCCGACGGCGTGGGCAAGTGCTTCCTGAACTCGGGGCAGACGTGCAGCGCGCTCACGCGCATGCTCGTGCCGCGCTCGCGCCTGGCCGAGGCCGAGCAGATCGCGGTGGCGACGGCCGAGTACTTCAAGCCGGGCGACCCCTTCGAGTCGGGCACGATGCTCGGACCGCTCGTCTCCGCCGACCAGCGCAAGCTCGTCCGCGACTACATCATCAAGGGCGAGCAGGAGGGCGCAAAGCTCCTGACCGGCGGCGTCGATGCGCCCGACGGGCTCGAGCACGGCTACTTCGTGCGCCCGACGGTCTTCTCCGAGGTGACCACGGACATGACCATCGCCCAGGAGGAGATCTTCGGCCCGGTGCTCGTGCTGATGCCCTACGAGGACGAGGAGGAAGCGGTGCGGATCGCCAACGACTCCGTGTACGGCCTCGCCGGCGGGGTGTGGTCGGGCGACGAGGAGCGCGCCAAGCGCGTGGCACGGCGCATCCGCACCGGACAGGTCGAGATCAACGGCGGCGCCTTCAACCCGCTGGCTCCGTTCGGCGGCTACAAGCAGTCCGGCTACGGCCGCGAGCTGGGGCACTTCGGCCTGGAGGAGTTCCTGCAGATCAAGTCGCTGCAGTTGTAGGCGCCGCACCCCGCACCCGCCGGCTGTCGGGCGCTCCTTTCGCGCTCGCTCAGCCGGCGTCGGTGGGCGTGAGGACGATCACCGGGATCACGCGGTCGGTCTTCTGCTCGTACTCGCCGAACTGCGGCACGCGCTCGGCCTGGGTGCGGTACAGGCGCTCGCGCTCCTCGCCGCTCGCCTCCGTGGCGAGCACGTCGATCGTGTCGGCCCCAACCTCGATCTCGACGTTCGGGTGGGCCTTGAGGTTGTGGTACCAGTCGGGGTTCGTCGGCGCCCCGGCCTTGGACGCGAAGATCACGTAGCGCTCGCCGTCGCTCTGGTAGGCCAGCGGGTTGATGCGGCTCTTGCCCGAGCGCGCGCCGGTGTGGTGCAGCAGCAGCAGCGGCATGCCGTCGAACATGCCGCCGACGCGTCCGTCGTTGGCGTGGAACTCATCGATGATCTGGGCGTTGAAGTCTGCGGGGGCGGCGGACATGGTGCTCCTTCGGTGCGGGATCGGGGCCGTGGCTGGATGCCGACCCAGTGTACGTCCGGTCGGTCGGGCGCGCCCAGTGGCGAGCCGGCGACGGGACCAGCGAGCCGCAGTGCCAGTGCGCCGGCCGTCGGCCTACGCCAGGGCGGGGGAGAGCGGATCCTGGCTTTCGCTCTGGTCCAGCTTGCGCAGCAGCCAGCCCGCGTACATCAGCAGCACGCCACGGACGATCAGCACGATCCCGACGATCACCGCGAACGTCGCCAGCCCGAGTTCGGGCCAGGACAGGATCAGAACGCCGGCGACGAGGTCCACCAGGGCGGCGAAGATCGTGGCCGCTTTGCTCCCGATCATGGCGAACGCGGCCACCAGTCGCACGACGCCGGCGACCACGAACCACACGCCCAGGACCAGCGTGAGCACCACCAGTGTGTCGAACGGTTTCTTGACCAGCACGAGACCGGCGATCATGCCGAGCACGCCCACTATCGCCAGCAGGCCGCGGTTCTCGCTTGCACCAACGATCGCTCCGAGGACCGCGAACGTCCCGTCCACCAGCAGCAGCACGCCCATCACCACGGTCAGGACCCTGAGCGTTTCGTGGGGTGAGATCACCAGGAACACGCCCACGCCGAACGTCCCCACACCGACGAGGGAGCCGATCCACCACAGGACGCGAGGATCGGGTGCGCTTGCGGATGTGCTCGCGGGTGTGCTCATGCCTGCATTCAGGGTACGACTTAGTGCGAAATGATGTTTGCACGGGAGCCGGACGGACACTGCCCGCGAAACCGACGCAGCGAGCGGTGTGAGCGTGCCGCGCGGGCGACGTTCGGCGAGCGGGCACGATTCCTCGCGCGGGCGAAGCGTGGAGAATGCGTGATGGTGGCCAGATGACGGATGCCGACCCCCAAGACAGGGCGCCCCGGAACCTGATCCTCGCGGCGATGATCTTCGCGGTCGCGATGACCTTCATCGATCAGACGATCGTGTCGATCGCCGCGCCCGAAGTGCAGAAGCAGCTCGGCCTCACGAACACCGGCGTGCAGTGGGCTGTCAACGCCTACCTGCTGTCGCTGGCTGCACTGTTCGCGTTCGGCGGGCGACTCGCCGACACCGTCGGTCACCGCAGGATGGTCACGCTCGGCGTCGTCGTGTTCGCCACCGCTTCGGCGCTGTGCGGGCTCACCCCCAAAGGAAGCCTTGCGGAGGCCTGGATCGTGACGTTCCGCGTGGTCCAGGGAGCGGGTGGGGCGATCATGTTCCCGGCCGCGCTGGCGATCGTCGTGCAGACCTTCGCCCTGCATGAACGGGGCCGGGCGCTCGCCGTGTTCTTCGGCATCGCCGGCGGGCTCACCGCGATCGGCCCGATCCTTGGGGGCTACCTCACGCAGTGGACGTGGCGGGCGATCTTCTGGGTGAACATCCCGGTGGCGGTGATCGCGCTCATCCTGATCGTCATCTCCAAGCCGGTCACGCAGTACAAGCCCGCGCGCATGGACTACCGCGGCCTGGTCCTGATCGCCTCCGGAGTGGGCCTCAGCGTGTTCGGCTTTCAGCAGTCGGCGGTGTGGGGCTGGAGCGACCCCGCCACCGGCGCCTGCATCGCCGCCGGCGTCGTGCTCCTGGTCGTGTTCGCCTTCGTCGAGGTCCGCACGCCCTCGCCGCTGATGGAGCTCAGCATCTTCCGGATCCGGCCGTTCCTGGTCGAGAACATCGTGCTCGCGATCTCCATGGTGGTGTTCATCCCGGTGTTCTTCTTCGCCAGCGAGTACGCCCAGATCGCGCTCGGCAAGACGCCGGCCGAGGCTGGGCTGTACATCCTCTTCTTCTTCATCGGCTTCGTCATCGCCGCCCAGATCGGCGGGCGCATGCTCGATCGCAGCGGCGCGAAGCGCCCGGTGGTGCTCGGTTGCACGCTCAGCGCCGTCGGGCTCTGGCTGTGGGGCGGGAAGGTCACGGGCCTCGACTTCGGCTCCCAGCAGGTGTACATCATCCTCGCCGGGGCAGGCATGGGGCTGATGCTCGGGCCGGCCAACACCGACGCCGTCAACCGCGCCTCCCGGCTCTCCTACGGCGAGGCCACCGGCATCACCCAGACGGTGCGCAACTACTCCGCCAGCCTGGGCCTCGCGATCCTCGGCACGATCCTCGTCTCGCAGCTGCGCTCGCACGTCAGCACCTCGCTGATCGCAAAAGGGGCCTCCTCCGCACGCGCGCACGCAGAAGCGGCCAGGCTGTCCCAATCGCACGGCTCCGGTTCCGTCGCGTCGATCCCCCACTTCGTGCGGCTCGACTTCGCCTACGCGACGCGATCGGTGCTGTACGTGATGGCCGCGATCATGGCCGCGGCCGCGATCGCGGCCTTCATCGGGCTGCGAGCCGGCGTGCAGGAGGAGGCGCCGGCCGCCGAGACGGAGCTGGGCGCGAGCGGGCCGGACCTCGAGGCGACACGCGTCTTGTGAGTGTCGGAGCCGGGCGGCCGCACCCGGCCGCTCCGGTCGCGCTCAGCCTCTGGTGGCCACGCTCAGCCCGCCGTCGGCGAGGAGTGTCTGCCCCGTGACGTAGGAGGCGTCCTCGCTGATCAGGAACAGGGCGCACCGCGCCACCTCCCAGGCGCTCCCCTGCCGGCCAGCCGGGATGCGGACCTCGCCGCGCGCGGGGTTGAGCCTCGTCGCCATCCTGCCCAACGAGGTGTCGATCAGGCCCGGCGCGAGCACGTTCACGCGCACCCCCGGTGCGCCCTCGACGGCCGCGTTGCGGCACACCGCCTCGAGCGCCGCCTTCGAGGCCGCGTAGGCGGGGATCGGCATCGACTCGCGGCCCGCCAGCGAGCCGATCAGCACCACCGCGCCGCCGTCCTCGAAGCTCTCCAGGGCCTGCTTGCAGCCGAGGAAGTGCGAGCGCAGGTTGACCGCCATCACGCGATCCCAGTCCTCGACGGAGGTGCCCTTGAAGCGCAGCCCGCCGCCGATGCCGACGTTCATCACCAGACCGTCCAGTCCGCCGAACGCCGTGCGCCCGCACTCGAACATCGTCTCGACGCCGCTCTCCTGGGCCGCGTCGGCGAGCACGCTCGCGCACTGCGCGCCCTCCTCGCGCACGAGCGTCTCGGTCCCCTGGAGGCTGGCGGCGTCGATGTCCGCGAGCACGAGGGCGGCGCCTTCGCGCGCGAACAGCACCGACATCGCGCGGCCGTTGCCGATCGGAGGGTCCTCCAGGCCGTAGTCCTGCTGGCCCGCGCCCACCACGAGGATGCGCCGGCCGGCGAGCCGCCCGGGACGCGTCGCGCTGGAGCTCTCGGCGCTCATGGGCGGTGATCGTATGTGAAGCGAAACCGCCCCGGGCGCCTGTGCGCACCGGGGCGGCTCCTGTCATCGAGGGTTACTGCATTGAGGATTGCTGCTGTGCGTCGGTACGCCCCCTACAGGTCGATCCCGAAGTTTTCGCATTTCGCTTTGAACGACGGGTTCGGGCTTGCGCTGAGCTCGTTGAGAACGTTCTGCAGCGCCGGCGAGTCCGAGGCCATCCCGATGTGCTCGACCGGGTCGGTCGGGCACTGTTCCTGTAGAAGAATGTCCGTCACGTTCGCTCCGTGCAGGAACGCGTTCGTGTACGGCGTGACGACCTCGTCGTGGTCGGTCTCGATCACCACGTATTTGACGCCTTCGGCGAGCGGTTCGCCGGAGCCGAAGAGCTTCTCGTTGAACGCCGAGCCTTCCTCCTGCTGGACGAGCGACGGCGCGCCGATGAATTCGATCAGGTGGGCGAGTCCCGCTGCCCACGGGAAGCTGTTGAGCAGCGTGACGATGCCGTCCTCGTTGGTGCCGTGGTTGCTCGGGGCGAGGCCGACGAGCTCGTTGACCTTCGACGCGCCGCCGAGGAAGTGGATGTAGTAGTTGGGCATCATCCCGCCCTGGGAGTGGCCGACGAGGTCCACCTTCGACGCTTTCGTCTCCGAGAGCACCTTGTTGACGAACGACGACAGTTCTTCGGCCGACTTTTCGATGTAGCCGAGGGCGTCGATCCGCCCGAAGTCAGATAGGCCGGTTTCGCCATAGTTGAACGCGTACACGCAGTAGCCGCTGTTGGCCAGCAGCGGCGCGAGCGTCACCCAGTTGGATCCCTCGTCCGAGAGGGTGGCGTGGACGAGCACGACCGGGTAGGGATGCGCGCTCGAGGGCTTGCAGCCGTCGTTCGCGCCGGGCACGTACGTCGGTGTGTAGACCTCGGCGAACAGCGATTCGGCCGAGGCGGTCGAGCCGTAGTGGACCGGCAGCGCCGCGCCGGCGCTCGCCGGTACGCCCACGCCGACGAGCACGGCGAGCCCCGTGGCGGCAAGCGCCGCCCATAGCTTCAGCTTCCTGTGCATCTGATCTCCTCCTTCGATTTGTCCCCGCCAGGCGCCCTCACGCCAAGCGACCATTTGCGACAAACTTATCAGGATGTGTCAAACCGTGCACGGCACGGTTGCGCGAGCGGAGCCAGCCGGGGCGCTCGCAAACGCCCCGGCTGGCTGCCTGCTCGTGTGTCTGTGCCTAGCGGACGCCGTGGTCGAGCATCGCCCGCTCGACGTCGAGCGCGTCGTTTTCCTCGCCGAGGGCGTTGGGATGCACGGCGACCCCTGTCAGTGAGCCGAACAGCGGTTCGATCCAGCGGGTGCCCACCGCTTCGCACGCGTTGTGGCCCTCGCTCGGCCCGAACGTGTTGACGAAGACGGCGCCGTTGGCGTGCGCCTCCTTGCGCAGACCGGTGTTGCCGCGAGCCTGCACCTTGGCGTGGAACCACCGCAGGTCGAGGGTCGTCCATGGGATCGCGCTCGGGCAGTAGCCGTGCGTGGGCGTGATTTCCGGATAGCCGACGACGAACACCTTGGCGTTCGGCGCCAGCACGTGGATCTCCCGGAGCGCTTCTTCCTGAGGCACCCGGGTTTCTTCGAACGTCTTCGTGACGAAGCTTTCGAAGTGTTTCTTGCACGGAGCCCCGACGTTGGGCGCCCCGTAGTCGAGCTCGGTGCAGCCCTCCACGAGCGTCGCGAACAGGTTGTTGTCGTTGCCGCCCATGCCCAGGCTCACCACTTCCGTGCTCGGACCCAGCGCGTCGAACTGCGGCGGCTGGCCGGGGAACTGTTCGGTGGTGAAGTTTTCCGTCTTCGCGCCGCCGCAACTCACATCCGTCAGCGACAGGCCCAGAGCCGCCGCGACCAGATGCGGGTAGTTGGCTTCGGAGCGGCCGCATTCCGCGCCCGGCGGGGTCGTCTCCTGGGGCGTGACCCCCGGGGCCGCCGTGTAGGAGTCTCCCATCGCCACATACGTTGCGCCGGTGGCGCTCGCGGTGGCCGGCAGGGCGGCGCAGAGGACGCCCGCTGCCGCGATGAGCATCGTCTCGAGAACTCTTCTCATATGTCCCTCTCCCTCGTGGTGCTGGCTTGAGTTGATCGAGGCCTACCCGCCCCTCGCCGGTCCCCTTTGGGGTAGACCACTCGGTAGGGCAAACCTATCACTGCCCGGGCACAGCCGCCGCGGCGACGTCGCCTCGGGCGATGGCCTCGGTGCGCCAGCGCAAATACCCCGGTCCGGTGTTGCGCAGGGCGGCCGGCATCAGCGGCGTGGCCGCGCGCAGCGCCCCGGCGAGCACCCCCAGCTCCAGCTCGCTGGCGCGCGTCCAGCGCAGTCCCAGGCGCCGGCGCAGCACGGGTGGCGCCAGCCCCACGGTCGCGAGCGTCATCAGGTGGCCCAGCTGCGGTCCGGGCACGACGCCCCAGATGGCGCCCAGCGGCGCCGCCAGCTCCGGCGGCGCCGGGCGCGCGAGTCCGTGCAGCACTTCGTCGACCGCGGTCGTGTGCTCGAGCTGGTCCTCGATCATCTCATCGACGTACGCGCGAAACCCCTGCCAGCCGACGGGCAGGTCGCGCTCGCGGATGCCGAGCAGCGAGCCGAGCGCGCGCCACTCGCTCCAGAACCGCTCGCGCTGGGCGCCGGTGAAGCGACGCCCGAAGCGCTCGTGGGCGAGCACGATCGCCTCGGCGAGCGTCGCGTGCACCCACGCGTAGGCGGTGGGCTCGAGCGCGTGGTAGCGGCGCCCGTCCGGCGCCGTGCCCTTGATCTGCGTATGGAAGGCGCGGATGCGCCGTCCCATCTCGCCGGCGGCCTGGGGGCCGCCGAAGCCCATCGTGTAGGTGTAGTCGAGCGTGCGCAGCAGGCGACCCCAGGGGTCGCGCTGGAACTGCGAGTGCTCGCTCACCCCGGCGCCCACCGTCGGGTGAGCCACCTGCAGCAGCAGCGCGTAGCCCGCGGCGATCAGCACCCGCGCGTCGCCTGCCCGCCGCCAGGTGATCGTCCCGGGATGCGGGGCGAGCGAGGGCCAGTCGGAGACGGGCGGCATGATCGGCGGTGACATCGGGCTCACCCATACGGTAGGTGCACCCGCGGCTAGGATGGCGGCGGTGCGCGGAGTGTTCGTGGACGAGTCCAGCCGATCGGGGTCCTAGCGTGGAGCAGCCGTGCGGGGTCAGATGCGGCGCGCGCTTCGCCACCTACGAGGAGCTCTACGAGCGCGCCATGCGCGCGACGCGGGGCCTGTTGGAGCTGGGCGTCGGCAACGACGACCGGGTCGCGCTGCTGCTGCGCAACTCGCTCGAGTTCGTGGAGGCGTCGGTCGCGACCGTGCCGCTGGGTGCGATGAAGGTGCCGATCAACTGGCACTGGCGCGGCGAGGAGGTCGCGTACGTGCTCGCCGACAGCGCCGCCAAGGTGCTGATCGTGCACGCCGAGTTGTGGCCGGCGGTCCGCGAGCGCGTGCCCGACGGCGTGAGCGTGATCCTCGTGCCGCCGGATGCGCCGCCGAACGGCGAGCCGCCGCGCGCAGGGTCCGCGGATGGCCTGCCGTCGTGGCCCGAGTGGCTCGCCCGGCACGAGCCGTGGGCGCAGGCGCCGGAGACCCCGCCGGCCAGCATCATCTACACCTCCGGCACCACCGGGCGACCCAAGGGGGTGGTGCGGGAGGCGCCCACGGACGTGCAGCGGGAAGCGCTCAAGGACCTGTTCAGCGAGGTCTTCCAGCTGCTGCCCGGCGAGCGCACGCTGATCCCCGCGCCGATGTACCACTCGGCGCCCAACGCGTACGTCAACGCGGCGGTCGTCCGCGGCCTGCACATGACGATCATGACCGCCTTCGGCCCCGAGGAGTTCCTGCGCCTCGTCGCCGAGGACCAGATCACTGTCGTGCAGATGGTGCCGACGATGTTCGTGCGCCTGCTCGCCCTGCCCGAGCAGGTGCGCTCGCGCTACGACCTCTCCTCGCTGCGCTGGATCGTGCACGCCGCCGCGCCCTGCCCGCCGGAGGTCAAGCGCGCGATGATCGAGTGGCTGGGGCCGATCGTGGTCGAGTACTACGGCAGCACGGAGGTCGGCCTGATCACCTTCGCCACCAGCGAGGAGTGGCTCGAGCGTCCGGGGACCGTCGGCCGGACGCTCCCCCACGCCACCGTCAAGATCCTCGACGCCGCCGGTCACGAGCTGCCACCGGGGGAGTCGGGAGAGGTGTACATGCACCTCGACGTCCTCTCTGACTTCACCTACGCGGGCGATCCGGCCAAGCGCCGCGCGGTCGAACGCGACGGCCTCATCACCTGTGGCGACATCGGCTACCTCGACGCGGACGGCTACCTGTACCTGAACGATCGCGCGAGCGACATGGTGATCAGCGGCGGCGTGAACATCTACCCCGCGGAGATCGAGGCGTGCCTGCTGACGCTGCCCGGCGTCCGTGACTGTGCCGTGTTCGGGATCCCCGACGAGGGCTTCGGCGAGGCGCTCGCGGCGCACGTCGAACTGCAGGACGGGTACGCGCTGAGCGCCGATGAGATCCGCGACCACGTGCACTCGCGGCTCGCCGGCTACAAGACCCCGCGCGTGGTCGAGCTCGTCAACTCGCTGCCCCGCGAGGACACCGGCAAGATCTTCAAGCGCCGGCTGCGCGACCCCTACTGGGCCGGGCGCGAGCGGGCGATCTAGCGCGAGCGAAAGGGGTTATCGGCCGCTCAGCGCTGGTTGAGGTTCCACTCCACCCAGCCCAGCCCCGCGCGCCCGTCGGCCGCGCGCACGCGGCACATCGCCCGCGGGAACAGCGCCAGGCGTCCGTCCGGTGCCTGCAGTCGCAGCGCCCCGAAGGCGATCGGCTCCACGTCCAGCTCGATCCCCGCCGGCGCCAGCCCGATCCGGGCGCGCTCGATCAGCCCGTCCCGCGCCACCGTCTCGCTCGCCTCCACGCCGTCGAGCTCGGACACCCCCGAGGCCTGCGACTGGACGTAGCCGACGCCGATCGTCGGCAGGTCCGGGAGCCGCAACTGCACGCCGTGCACCCGCGTGCCGTCGTCGAGCTCGGCGGCGCTCCACACCCAGTCCATCGCCCACCAGTCGCGCGTGCCCCACGAGTGGTCGCGCTGCCCGCTGCCGCGCAGCTGCAAGCGCTCCTCGCCGACGCGGATCGTCCCGCTCACCCGGCAGGGGATCTCGTAGCGAGTGGCCAGTCGATACCCGTAGGGCGTCCCGGCGGTGTCCCACACGAGGTCGAGCTCGACGTTGACGGGCTCGCCCGGCTCGCCCCGCAGGGGAGCCGAGGCGTCGGCGTGGGCGGCGCCGCCGCCCGCCAGCGTGAGCGCGAAGCGCTCGAGCGGGACCTCGCACAGGTGCTCGGCGCGAATGCGCCCCGTGTCGATCGCCAGCCGGCCGTCGTCGGAGGGCAGGGGCGCGTGGAAGTCGACGATGGCGACAGACGGACGATCCGCGCCGCACACGTAGGCGGTGTACCACGACACGCCGAGGTTGGGGTAGGAGCCGATCCGCACGTACGCCCCCAGCCGGCCGCCGTCGTCGATCGCATCGAAGTACCAGCTCTCGTTCCACAGCTGCTCGCCGGTCGGCGCGTGAGCACCCTCGTCGGCGGGCGGCGGCACGAGCGGCGCCGGGCGCCCCGTGCCGGCCGCGGGCAGCAGCTCGACGGCGTCCAGGTCGATCGCATGCTGGGCGTGGCGTGCGAGCAGGGTCGTGAACATCTCGTCGCCGCGCGGCGTGCGTTCGACGAGCATCGACGCCGCCACCGCCATGACCACGCCGTGGAAGCTCATGCGCCGGTACTCGCGCCAGCAGTGATCCCACGTGAGTCCCTCGACGCCGCGGGCTATCAACGCGTCGTGGTACACGCGCACCAGCCCGTGCTCGTGCGCGCGGCGATCCGCGACGCTCAACCCTGAGCCGAGGAAGTACGCGGCGTCGAGCATCGGCGAGCCCCAGCCGACGGTCTGCCAGTTGACCACCGTCAACGGCCGCGGCGCCCCGGGCTCGCCGAACAGCAGGTTGTCGAGGCGGTAGTCGGCGTGCACCAGGCCCCGCGGCTCGGGGTCCTCGGCCAGCCAGCCGTCGGCCCGGGCGACGAACTGCTCGGTCACGGCGCGGTGCTCCGCGGCGATCGACCCGCCGTAGCGCTCGAGGAACGCGGGCAGCAGTTGGCTCAGGACGGCCTGGTTGAGCGGTGACGGTCCGTTCAGCCAGTCGGCGCGGCCCAACTCCCGATCGCCGAGCACCGGTGCGTGCAGCTCGGCGAGGACCTCCATCGCCAGGCGCGCCTGGCTCGTGTCGCAGCCGGCGATCTGGTCGCCCTGGTGCGCCGGACCGACGTCCTCGAGCACGAGCGTGAACCAACCGTCGCGCTCGTCGAGAGCCGCGTGCCGGCACTCCGCCAGCGGGCCCCCGATGCGCGGTGCGAGCTCGCGGTAGAAGCGGACCTCGCGGGCGTAGGCGCCCAGGCCGATCCCCGTGGCGCGGCTGCCCGGGTCGAGCGAGGCGAGCTTGACGACGACGCTACGCGGGTGCTCCTCGCCGTCCGCGGTGAAGCTCACGCGGTAGCTCTGGCTCATCTGGCCGGTGCCGACCGGGACGACCTCGAGCGCTCGCACGGGCCCGTGGTCGAGCACGCCGCCGAGCCACGAAGCGGTCAGCTCGTCGGGCGTGCGCAGGACCTGTGCATCGCTCGAGTCGGACACGATCACACCTCGACCCGTCAGCCGGCCGCGGCGGGAGCCGGCGAGCCCGCGGCCTCCTGCGCCGCGGGCGAGGTGAGGCGCGCCGCGAGCGGTAGCCCCAGCAGCGACACCCCCGCCATCGCCAGGAACGCCGCCGTGGGATGGTGCACGAGCACCTGCACGAGCAGCGCGACCACGAGGCCGCCGAGGTTGCCCGCCATCCACACGATCGCCCCGGCGGTGCCGGCGGCGGCGCCCGCGAGCTGCTCGGCGGCCGTCAGGATCACGGGCAGTGCGGGCAGCAGCAAGAGGCCCATGGCAGCCAGCGCGAACGCCCACGTCCCCAGCCACGGCGTGACGGCCAGCGTCACGCAGCCCAGGCAGCCGACGCACACGGTCGTGCGCATGAAGCTGCGCTCCGCCCGCCGGCGGGCGACCAGCGGCGGCAGCACCGCGCAGCCGACGATGCCCGCGATCACCATCCCGACCAGCAGTACCCCCGCCGTCGTTTCCGACACGCCCGCCGGCTGGAGCAGCGTCTGCAGCCAGGTGGCGAGCGCCACGAAGATGCCGAAGCCGAGGAACACCAGACCGCACTGGGTGCGCATCGGCGCCAGCCGCCACAGGGCGCGGGCGGCGTTGCCCTCGATCGCGGCGTGCTCCGTGCTCGCGTGCCCCGGGCGTCGCAGCGTGAAGGCGAGCGCCGCCGCCGCGAGCACTGCAAGCGCGGCCTCGAGCACCAGCAGCCGCTCGAGCTGTCCGTGCCCGCCGAGCGTGGGGCCGAGCAGCAGGGCGAGGAGCATGCCCACGAAGTTGCCGGCCGAGCCGAGCGCGATGCCGTCCGCGCGCTGCTCCACCGGCAGGTACTCGCCGGCGAGCTTGCTGACCCCGGAGAGCACCACCGGCTGGGCGACCGCCACGATCACCTGGCCGGCCATCGCCCACGCGAACGTCAGCCCGCCCAGCCGCACGAGGCCGCCGAGCGCCACCAGCGCTCCGCCGCCGGCGAGCGCCGGGCGAAACCAGCGGTCGAGCAGCATGCCCGCGGGGATCGCCAGCACCACGTACAGCAGCGGGAAGATCTCCGCGAGCCACCCGATCGCCCCCACCGACACGCCGTAGCGTCTCGCCGATTCGGTCGTGATCGCCGCGTAGGTGAGCCACAGCACCTGCGTCGCCGCGCACACGAGCGCGTACGCGACGATCACGTGCCAGCCGTTTGTCCTCGTGGCGCTCTCGTTCCGCGGGGTCATCGAGCACTCCTCGGTGTTCGTTTCGCGGCGCGAAAGCCTACCGGCGGGCGACCTCTGCGCGCACGAGCGGTGCCACCTCGGTACCGAACAGCTCCATCGAGCGCAGCACGTCCCCGTGGGCGACCGCGCCGACGCTCATCTGGGCGATGTAGCGATCGTGTCCGAACAGCTCGTGCTCGTAGAGGATCTTCTCGGCGACCTGCTCCGGCGAGCCGACCGCCAGGGCCCCGCTCGGCGAGCGCAGCGCTTCGTACTCGGGCCGTCCCGACGCAGGCCAGCCCCGCTCGCGGCCGATGCGGTTCATCATCGCCAGATATGCACTGGCGAACGCGGAGTCCGCCTCAGCGCTGGTGGCGCCTACGAACGCGTGCGTGTTGATCGCGACGCGGGTGTGCGGGCACTCGTGGCCGGCCTTGGCGGCAGCTTCCCGGTAGAGCTCGACCAGCGGCGCAAAGCGGGCGGGCTGGCCGCCGATGATGGCGAGCGTGAGCGGCAGGCCCAGCGTTCCCGCCCTGACGACAGATTGCGGGGAGCCGCCGACGGCGACCCAAACCGGCAGTGGCTGCTGTACCGGCCGCGGCCACACCTCGGCGTCCACGAGCGCCGGGCGATGGTGCCCGGACCAGGTGACGCGGACCTTCTCACGCAGCTCGAGCAGCAATTCGAGCTTCTCGGCGTACAGCTCGTCGTAGTCGTCGAGGTCGTAGCCGAACAGTGGGAAGGACTCGATGAAGGAGCCACGGCCGGCCATGATCTCGGCGCGTCCGTTCGACAGGAGATCGACCTCGGCGAACTGCTGGAAGACGCGGACCGGGTCGTCGGAGCTCAGCACCGTGACGGCGCTCGACAGCCGGATGCGCTCGGTCTTGACGGCGGCGGCCGCGAGCACGACCGCGGGCGAGGACACGAGGAAGTCGGGGCGATGATGCTCGCCGATGCCGAACACGTCCAACCCGAGCTGGTCTGCGAGCTCGACCTCCTCCATCAGCTGTTGCATGCGCTCGCGCGGGCTGACCCCGCTCGCCAGGTCTGCGAATGTCGCGAGGCCGAGCTCCATCGTCTAAACGTACCAAGGGGTAGTTGTCTATACAACTATGACCTCGTGCCTAAACGCTCCGGAGCGCGGCGGCAGGCGCCAAGCGCGCGGCCCGTACGGCCGGATAGAGGCCGGCGAGCGCTCCCAGGAGCACCGCGATCGCCACCCCGCCCGCCACCGCGAGCACGGGCACCACCAGGATCCAGCCCTGGAACGAGGCGTAGGCGGCTGTTGCAGCCGCGCCGAGGGCGATTCCCACCACCCCACCCAGGAGCGACAGCAGCACCGACTCGCCGAGGAACTGGACGCCGATGTGCACGGCGCGCGCGCCGAGTGCGCGGCGCAGGCCGATCTCGGGGCGACGCTCGAGCACGGATATGACCATCACGTTGGCGATGCCCACGCCGCCCACCAGCAGCGCGACCGCGCCCAGGCCGAGGAACACCGCCGTGAGGGTGCTCTGAGCATCCGCGCGCGCCTGCAACGCGGCGGAGGGGCGGCTGACGGTGGTGTTTTCAGGGTTCTGCGGATCCGCGGTCGCCCCCAACAGCGAGTCCGCTTCGGTCACGCGTTCCGGATCCGCGCGCACATACAGCATCGTGGCGTGACTGCTCGTGCCGAACAGCCGGTGGGCGATCGGATAGCCGATCAGCGCTGCCCGTTCGATTTCCGGCGCGAGCGGCTGCGGGCCGAGGATGCCCGCAACCGTGAACCAGATGTCATCGAGATAGACCTGCACGGGCCGGCCCGCGACCGTCAGGCTGCCAACGCCCAGGCGCCGTGCGGCGACGGCGCCGAGCACCGCCAGCGGATAGCGTTCGTTGGCCGCGTCGAGGAAGCGCCCGCGCACAACGTGCCCGCCCAGCGTGCTCAGCAGCTGCGGATCGGACGCGTACGCGGTGATGCCGGAGGTTTCGGCGGCTTCGATGAAGGGGTTGCGTCGCACGCTGGCGTTCGAGACGGTCGTCACGGCGGCCGCCGAGCGCACGCTCGAGAGGTTGCGCACCGCCCTGACGGCCGCTTCCGGCAGCTGCGCGTCGGCGCCGAGGAACGTCTGCCCGGGGGCCACCGTCAGCAGGTTCGTCCCGAGTTCGTTCAGCTCCGCCACCAGCCCGGCCTTGCTGGAGTCGGAGATACCCAGCACGGCGACCATCGCCGCGATGCCGATCGCCACGCCGAGGGCGGACAGCGCCGCCCGCACGCGGCGCGTGCGCAGTCCCACACTCGCGACACGCAGGACATCCGCCGGCAGCAGGCGGCTGCGGGGGATCGCAGGCGTTGCGGTGTTCACGCCGGCGCTGCCACGAGCTCGTCGTGGATCAGGCGCCCGTCGCGCAGCTCCACGCGCCGCGGCAACGTGTCTGCGATCTCGCGGTCGTGGGTGATCACGAGCACCGTCGTGCCCTGCGCGTTCAGCGTGCGCAGCAGGCGCATGATCTCGACTCCGTTGGCGCTGTCGAGATTGCCTGTCGGCTCGTCGGCGAGCACGATCGCCGGTGCGCTGACGATCGCCCGGGCGATCGCCACGCGCTGGCGCTCGCCCCCCGAGAGCAGCGCCGAGGTGTGCAGCGCGCGGTCGCCGAGACCGACGCGATCGAGTGCTGCCAGCGCAGCACCCCGGCGCTCGCGTGCGGGGATACCCGCGTACAGCAGTCCGTTGGCGACGTTCTCGAGCGCGCTGTGCGCCTCCAGCAGGTGGAACTGCTGGAAGACGAAGCCGATCCGCCGCGCGCGCAGCGCGGCGAGGTCGCCCTCCGAGGCCGCTGCCACGTCGATCCCCGCGATCCGCACGATCCCGCTGCTCGCCCGCTCGAGCGTGCCGATGATGTGCAGCAGCGTCGACTTGCCCGATCCCGACGGCCCGACGATCGCGCACAGCTCGCCCTCCGTAACGACGAGATCGACTCCGCGCAGCGCCTGCACGCCGCCGGAGTACTCCTTGACGACGTTGATCAGCTCGAGGACGGGCCGGGCGCTCATCCGGACGCGGTCATTCGGACTCGATCACGGTCAGCCCTTCGCGCACCCCCGGGCCTTCCACCTGCACGTAGCCGTCGGCGAACATGCCCGGCGTCACCGCCAGCGCGACGCGGCGGGTGCCCGCGAGCACCTCGATCGCATAGCCGGCCGCGCCAACCGGGTTGCCGGCCGCGGTGGCCGTCAGGGCCGTCGCCGGGACCGCCAGCACGTCGCGGCGCACGCTCTTGACCAGTTCGACGCTCACCGGCGCCTCGTCCAGGTGCGCGACCGGGCGCGCGAGCGCGAGCGTCACGGGGATCGTCGCCGATTCGCCTTCGCCGCTCGCGCCGCCACCGCCCTTTTCGCTTTCGTCCGACGACGGTGTGCTCGCAACCGGTCCGACTTCGATGATCCGTCCCTGCACGACGTCGCCGCCGGGCAGCGTCACGGGAGCCGATTGGCCCACGCGGGCGAGCGTCTGCTGTTCGGCTTTGACCTTCAGCTGCACGAGTTGCTGGGTCGAGGTGGTGCTCAGCACGACCATGCCCGCCCCCGACGCGCCTTCGCTGCCGCCAGCCGGCTCTTTGCCGTCGCTTTCGCCATCGTCGGCGGGCGGCTTGGCTGCTTCTTTGTCGTCTGGTTCTTTGCTCGCGTGTTTGTCGTTCGGTTCTTCAGAGGGTTCCTTGCCATGCCGTTCTTTGTCAGCCTTTTCCTTGGCCTCCTTTTCCTTCGCCGCCTTTTTCTCGGCGGCATGTTCGTTCGTGCCCGGTTCTTCGTCGGGCACATCCGAGCTCGGCTTTTTGGAGCCTGGTCCTTCGGCCCCGGCCGCGCCCGGCGGATCCTGGCCGAGCGCGACCTTCACGGCCGTGACCCGGCGCGCGCCGGTGGCGAAGACGACGCGGCCGAGTTCGACCTCGCCCGTTTCCTCGAGTCCCTCAGCCTTCTGCCAGCGGCGCACGGCGGCGGTCGTCGCTTCGCTGAACTCTTCGTCGTCCGTGATCGCGCCGTAGGGGTCGTACCCGAGGTCGATCAGGTTCTCGTTGAGCTGGGTGACGTCGGGGCCGTCGCTGACGCCCTCCTTCAGCGTGCGGTAGGCCGGCACCGAGCCGTACATGAGCACCACGGGCAGGTTGTTGACGCGCCACAGCGTGCCGCCGCGGGAGACCGTCGCGCCGACGGACGGCAGCCACGTGAATGTGCCGGACACGCGGTCGTACAGTTCGAGCGACGTGCCGTACCCGAGCGTGCCGTCGACGGTCGAGCTTTCCGTGAGCGTTCGGCGCGTGACCGTCGCGGTCGTCTCGCCAGCCGGCACGCCGGTCGTGGGTGCGGCGCCTTTGCCGCCGCCGCTCACGAGCACCAAGATCGCCACGATCGCCGCGGCGACTGCGAGCACGGCCGCCAGCGCAGCGCGCCGCCGCGGGCGTCGCGGCGCCTGTGCGCTCGCGCGGGCGCCGTCGGCGGAGGCGTCGTCGTGCGGCCGGTCCTGAACGGGCGGGGCGGGCGCCTGCGGCGGCTCGCCGCCGGGTCCGTGCTCGGGCGCGGGTCCCACCGGTCAACCGCCGGCCGCCACGCCCGCGCTGCTTTCGGAGCTCTGGGACTTGCCGGCGCCGGCACCGCCGCCCGGTGGTGGCCCGGGCAGCAGCTTCTGGCAGGCGCTCTGCGACTTCTGAAACGCCGGGCTTTCAGGGTTCGGCGCGCCTGCTTCGCCCGGGTGGCCGTGGATGCGGATCTGGATTCCACCGCCCTGCGTGGAGGCTTCGACTTTGATCCCGTGTTCGCGCATGCACTTCGCGAACTTCCGCACCGCTTCTTCGCGTTCGACCTTCTGCTGCGGTGACAGGTTCACCTTCTGCGGTTCGGGCTGGTAGCGCTTACAGGCCTTCTGCGCCGCTTCGGCCTGCTGAGGTCCGCCTGAGCCGGGCGAGACCTTGAGGCCGTGACCGCCGTTCGGGCCCGACGCGGTTTCGGCGTTGATGCCGTGTTCTCGCAGGCACTTGGCGAAATCGGCGAACTTCGCTTCGGCCTTCTGTTCCCTGGCCTGTTCGGTGTTGGCGGCGTTGGAAGCCGGCATCGATCCGCCGCAGCCGGCGAGCAGCGCGCCCGCGGCGGCGAGCGCCGGGATCGCCAGCAGGCGCGGTAGACGCGATCTGGTCCAGGCGGGGACCGGCTTTGGTTGCGACATGGGGACTCCTTTGCTCGGGCTGCGCGAGCGGTCGATGGCTGACGACATCAAGCGCCGGCTATCTGAGAATTGCCTTAGAGCGAGCGAGGAACTCGCTGAGCGGAGCCTGCGTTGGGCTCTGTGGCCGCGCCGGGCTCCGTGGCCGCGCCGGGCTTCGCTGCCGCGAGCTCGCCTGCGGTCATCGTCAGCGACGGCAGCTCGAGCGTCAGCCTCGCGCCGCCGTCCGCCGCGTTGGCGGCGTACACGGCTCCGCCGTGGGACTCGGCCATCTGGCGCACGATCGCGAGCCCCAGCCCGGATCCGGGCCGCCCTCGGGCCGCCGGCGCTCGGTAGAAGCGATCGAACACATGGGGCAGGTCCTCGGGCGCGATGCCCGGGCCGTGGTCGCGCACCTCCAGGCGGCCGTCGCGCACCCGCACCTCGACGGGCATCTCGCGCGGGTTCCATTTGCACGCGTTGTCGAGCAGGTTGGCGATCGCGCGCTCGAGCCTGGCGGGCGCGGCGCGCACCAGGCAAGGCTCGGCGTCGAGCACGAAGGAGCATCTAGGTGCGTGCAGGCGCGCGCGCTCGAGAGCCCCTGCGGCGGCGAGGTCGAGGCGCACGTCCTCGACCTCGACGGCCTCAACATCGGTCTTCGACAGGTCGACGAGGTCGCCGACCAGCACGGTCAGCTCGCGCAGCTGCGCTTGCGCGGCGGCAACCACGCGCGCGCGCTCGGGCGCGGGCAGCCGTTCGCCCAAGGCAAGCGCGTCGAGGTTCGCCTGCACGCTGGTGAGCGGCGTGCGCAGCTCGTGCGAAGCGTCGGAGACGAGTTGGCGCTGAGCCAGGCGCGAGCGCTCGAGGGCGGCGAGCATCGTGTTGAAGCTCTCCGACAAGCGCCCGAGCTCGTCCCGCTCGCCGACCTCGATGCGGTGGCCGAGATCCTGCGTGCGCGCTACGCGTTCGGCCGCTCCCGTCAGTCGCCGCACGGGCACGAGCGCGGCACGCGACACGAGCAGCCCGAGCGCGGCGGCGAGCGCGATGCCGCCGAGGCTCACGATCACGAGCACCAGCTTCAGGTGCGCGAGCGTGCTGTCGAGGTCGGTGAGCGGCAGGGCCACCTGCCACACCCCATCTGCTTCGGGTGCGCGCTTGGTGAGGATCCGCACGGGCGTGCCGGCGACGGTCGCGTCGCTGAAGAAGGTGCCGCGGCGGCCCGCAGCAACAGCGCGGGTGGCAGCGGTGATCGGAAGCAGCGAGCCCCCGCCTTCCGAGCCCACGATGCTGCCGTTGGACCGCAGGAGCTGGATGTATCCGGTGGCGCCGCCGAGCGTCGGCCTGGGCAGTACGAGCCGTGCGATCGCGCTGGGCGGTCCGCCGAACGATGATCTTTCTGTTTGCAGGAGCCCGCCTGGAGCCACCGAGACCTTGCGTTCGATCGAGACTTCTTCGGCAGCCGACTTCTTGCCTGCCCCGGAGAGCCTCTTGCCGGCATGAGCCGTCGGCGCCGCGCCGAAGGCTCTGGCGGTCACGGTTCCGCGGCTGCCGCTCGCGTGGCCGACGATGCCGAGGGACCCCGGGGCCAGGGTTGGCAGCTTGCCTTCCCTTTTGAGCGTCGCCAGTTGCTGCGGTGTGAGGTTGGTCTTGATCTGGACCGATTGCGGCAGCCCGGGGGTGAGCTTCTGGAGCAGGCTCGCGTCGATCTGCCCGCGCAGCTCGTCGCGGGTCACGACGTACACCACCACCGACGCGAGCACCACGGCCGCCGCCACCGCGCCGGCGGCCAGCAGCACTGTGCGGCGGCGGAAGCTCATCGCGGGGAGGGCCTCAACACGTAGCCGACGCCGCGCACCGTGTGCACCAGCCGCGGCTCCCCCTCGGCCTCGGTCTTGCGGCGCAGGTAGCCGATGTAGACCTCCAGCGAGTTGGAGGCGGGCCCGAAGTCATAGCCCCACACGCGATCGAAGATCGTCGCCCGGGTGAGCACCTGACGCGGATGGCGCATGAGCAGCTCCAACAGCAGGAACTCGGTACGCGTGAGCCCCAGCTCGCGATCGCCGCGGCGGGCCTCGTGCGCGATCGGATCGAGCTCGAGCTCCTCGAAGCGCAGGACCTGGTCCTCGCCCTCCCACCCTGTCCGTCGCAGCAATGCGCGCAGGCGGGCGATCAGCTCCTCGCGCGCGAACGGCTTGGCCAGGTAGTCGTCGGCTCCGGCCTCCAGGCCGGCGACGCGCTCTGAGACCTCGGTCCGTGCGGTCAGCATCAGCACCGGGGTGCGATCGCCGATCGCGCGCATCCGCCTGCACACCTCCAGCCCGTCGAGCCCCGGCATGAGCACGTCGAGGATGACCGCGTCCGGAGGGCTCACCGCGAGTGCGCGCATCGCCTCGCGGCCGTCCACCGCCGTGCTCACCTCGAAGCCGTTGAGATCGAGCACGAGCGCCAGCGCTTCGCGCAGGGAGGGGTCGTCATCGACGACCAGCAGGTGCATGAGCGGATGCTGACGGGCAAAGGTGAAAGGAACCTGAAACCGATCGAGCCCGACCGGCGCGGGCGGTGGGCCAAGGCGTCCACGCCGGGTGGCGCGCCGCGCGGCGACTGATAGCGTCTGCTCGGCGGTGACGATCGTGAACATCAACGAGTGTCGCTCGGGCGAGCTCGCGGTCGGCCACATCAAGGGCGTGTGGCGCGACATCGGGCGCCAGGCGGGCACCCGCACGGTCGGCCTGCGGCGGATCGCGGTCGCCGAGGGGCACTTCTCGACACCGGCGCACGAACACGGGGCGGACGAGGAGATCTTCTTCATGCTGGGCGGCGCCGGGCTGCTGTGGCAGGACGGGCGCACGTTCGACGTCGGCGCCGGCGACTGCATCGCGCACAGGCCGAAAAGCGGGCCGCACACGCTGCGCGGCGGTGCCGGCGGGCTCGACGTGCTCGTCTTCGGCCAGCGTCTGGACCCGGGCCTCACGGCGCTGCCCCGCGCCGGCGTGGCGTGGTCGTTCCCGCGCTGGGTGGAGCTCGGCGAGGGCGATACGCCGTTCGCGCGCGAGGCCGCCAGCGGTCCTCCCGAGTGCCCGCCGGCGGAGGCCGAACGGCCGCCCAACGTGGTCGCGCTGGAGGGCGTGGAGGCGATCCTCGACGGTCGCCTGCGCCCCCTTGGCAGGGCCGCAGGTGCGCGTGCGTCGGGCCTCAATCACGTGGTGCTCGAGGCAGGCGGGCAGGGGGCGCCCGCCCACTGCCACTCGCAGGAGGAGGAGATCTTCGTGGTGCTCGAGGGAGCCGGCACGCTCGAGCTGTGGAAGCGTGGCGCCACCGCGCCCGACGAGCATCCGCTGGGCGTGGGCGACGTCGTCTCGCGGCCGCCCGGCACCGGCGTCGCGCACGTGATCAGCCCCGGCGAGGAGGGGCTCACATACCTCGCCTACGGCACCCGCGAGCCGACCGACATGCGCTTCTACCCGCAGTCCGGGCGCGTGTCGATCCCGGGGCTGGGCATCGCGCTGCGCTCGCCCGAGATCGATCACCTGCCCGACTTCTGAGGGGTCTCGACGCCGGGCCCACCCGCCCGGCCGCGTTGCTCCGCCGTCGCCCTACCGGCGCGGCTTGAGTTTCGTCCACTCCGCCTTGTGGATGCGCTTCGCGGCCTGGTAGTCGACCAGCGCCTGCGCCGAGTTAACGTCCCCCAGCGTGGGATGGGCGGGGACGAGCCCCGCCGCGGCGGCCACGCCGAAGCGCTTGGCGAGGACCGTGCCCAGTGCCTTGACCTTCATCTCGCCGAAGCCCGGCAGCGCCTGGAGGTTCGCGCGCAGCGTGGCCGTGTCGGGCGCGTCGGTCCACACCCGCGCGGCATCGCCGTCGTAGCGCTCGCACACGTACACCGCCAGCTCGTGTACGCGGGCCGCCATCGAGCCGGGAAAGCGGTGGATGGCCGGCTTCTCGCGGAACACGGGGTCCAGATCGGCCGCCGCCAGGGTTGCGGGCGCGATCGAGCCGAGTCGCTCGCGTAGCGCGAGCGGCCCGGCGAAGGCCTTCTGCACGCTGACCTGCTGGTCGAGCGCGAACCCGATCAGCAGCGCCATCGGATCGGAGGCGATCAGCGCGTTGGCCTCGTCGGAGTCGGTGAAGTACAGGCGGTCGGGCATCGCTGCATCGTACCGGCCGGCTGCTGCCGGTCGCTGGGATATCGGGCTCTTCGCTCGCGCCCTCCTTGCGCAAGTGGTTACCAAATGGTCTGCCTAATATCGAGATAACAGGGGTTGACAATTTCGATATCAAGGTCCGAAGTGAAGGTGCTCGCGGGGAACCTCAAAGGCAAGCTGACGGTGAAGGCTGGTGAAACGGTCGTGCTCTTATCCCGCTATACGTCTTGGTGTCTGTGTGGTGTGCTCTTTACCAAGCTGCCGGACCTTGACGTAGTCCCGGTCGCTGAAGACCGTCCCGGTTTTCTTGCGCATCCCGGTGATCACGGCGATAGCCGGGCCACGTAGGCCACGCGCGGTCAGCGTGCGCTTGTCGGCGTTCTCCAGCAGGCAGAAAAGACGGAACTGCTCGCGGCCTGGTCCGGTGACGCGGATCTCGTAGTAGCCGCCCATGTCGCCGTGCATGGCCTCCCACTTGCCTCCCCCGGAGAACGCGGGCGGCGGGGCGGCCGCAACCGCATCGAGCACGGCCAGGATCGTTCCTCGGACCTTCGCGGGACAGCCGTCGAGGAAATCCGCTCCCGGCGCGGGGCCCTCGGCGGTCGCATAGAAGATGACATCCCACGTCATTGCCGCAGCCTACGAACCGGCACGGCCGCTATTGAAGTCCGTCAGGCTTCTACGGCGGCGCGCTTGCCGTTTGATCTGCGTGGGTGGCGCTTGATCTCGATGCTGGCGTCGAGAGCGTTGGCTATCGAGATGATGAGAGGTAGCTCTGGGCGGGCCTGCTCGGCCGTGAACAGGCGTCTGATGCTGGCGGGGTTGCGTCCTACGCGCCGCGCGAGCTCGGCCTTGGACATTCCGGCGTCCTCGCGCAGCTCGTCCAGCGAGCGGATGACGGCATCGATCTGCTCGATCTCGCTCCGGGCTCGCTCGTACTCCGCGCGGGTGGCCTCGTCCGCGAGCCAGTCTTGGCGGCGCTTTTCGTAGTAGCTGGTGTCGAGAGTCTTGGCCATGATTGGGACTGGTGCGAGTGGCATTGTGACCTTCTGCCCGTGCTTCCTCCCATGAGAGTGTAACACAAGAGCTACACTCGATTGCTGAGGCGCCCGATCGAGAGGCGATCAACCAGCCTCAGCCCGTCTCGACATGAGCGGCCGCCGCGAGGTACAGAACCGCCTGTGTCCTGGCGACCGCGCCCACGGCCGCGTCGGGGGGAAGCAGCTCGGGATGGTGAAGCGGCCGTGTGGCGAAGCCGTCGGCCCCGTCGAGCCCCACGAACGCCATCGCCAGCGGCGCGAGCGCGCCGAAGAACGCGAAGTCGTCGGAGGCGCACGAGCGCCACGCGCCCGCCGGTGCGAGCTCCGCGCGGGCGAGCAGCGTGCGTGCCCGGCTGACGATGTCCGCATCGTTCTCGAGCGCCGGCTCGCCCGCCAGCAGCGCGACGCTCGCGCGGCAGCCGTGGGCCGCGGCGATGCCGTGGGCGACCTCCTCGACGAGTGCCCGCAGTGCGAGTCGATCGTGCTGGCGGTAGGCCCGCAGCGCAACGCGAGCGCGCGCCCGCGCGGGGATCACGTTCTCGGCGCTCCCTCCCTCGAGCACGCCGACCGTGAGCGAGGCCGGGCTGACGGGGTCGATGCGACGGCCGAGCTGCGCGTGCAGCGCGACCACCACCTGGGCAATGGCCAGGATCGGGTCGCGCCCCTGGTGGGGGTAGGCGCCGTGCGAGGGCTCGCCCTCGATCGTGATCTCGACGGCGTCGCACGACGCGTTGACGACGCCGGGGTCGAGCGCGACGGTGCCCCATGCCAGCTCGGGATGCACGTGCGCTGCCACAACCGCGGCCGGGGCGATCGCCGCGAGCGGGCCCTCCGCGAGCTGTCGCGCGCCCGACGGATAGGCCTCCTCGCTCGGTTGGAAGACCGCCAGCAGCGGCGCCGGCAGCGCGTCGCGCAGCTCATACGCCGCGCGGACCAGGGCGACCAGCGCGGCCATGTGCACGTCGTGTCCGCACGCGTGCATCGCCTCGCCGCCGGCCGCGAACGCCGCCCCCGTGCGCTCTCGCATGGGCAGGCCGTCGAGCTCCGCGCGCACCGCGATTGGGCCGCTCGGACCGGCGCTGCCATTGCCCCCGTGATCGCCCCCCTGGTCGCCGCCCCGGTCGCTCCCGCCCTCCACGCGCGCGAGCCGGCCGGTCCCCGCGGCGGCCTCGCTGGCGACGGGCAGCTCGGCGGCGATGCTCGCCGCGGTGTGCTCCTCCGCGTGCGCGAGCTCCGGCTCGGCGTGCAGGCGATGGCGCAGCGCCACCGCGCGGGGAAGCTCCTGCTCGATCCCCCGCAGCAGGCGCTCGAGCAGGGCGCCGGTCGGCGGGTCAGTAGATCGCGCCATAGCGGCGGCAGAGCTCCTCGAGGTCCAGCTCGGCGGTCGCGTCGAGCTCGGCACGCTTGACGCTCACGTACGCCTCGTACAGGAGCGGGGTCATCCAACCGCGCACCGTGCCGTCCTCGGCGAGCGCCGCCAGCGACTGCTCGAGTGTCGCCGGCAGCGCGCCCACGCCGAAGCGCTCGGCCTGCACGGCGTCGAGCTCGGCGGGGTCGCACTCGAGCATCGCCGGCGCGGGCAGCTCCTCGCGCACGCCCTCGAGGCCCGCGCGGAGGATCGCGCCGAGCGCCAGGTAGGGGTTGGCGGCGGCGTCGGCGCCACGGTACTCGAGGTGGAGCTGGGCGGCCGCCTCGGCGCCGCCGAGCTCGACCACGGGCGGGATGCGCAGCAGCGCCTCGCGGTTGCGCTGCGCGAGGCACACCGCGCCGGCGCTCCAGCGGTGGGGCTGCAGGCGCGCGCCCGACACGGGGCTCGGGGCGGTGAGCGCGCTCAGCGCCCGCGCATGAGCGAGGATGCCGGCCGCGAAGCGCTCGCCGAGCTCACTCAGGCGGGCGGGCCGGGCGGCATCGTAGAGCAGGGGTGCGCCGTCGCCGTCGAGCAGGCTCAGGTGGATGTGCACGCCGTTTCCCGCCTGCTCGGGGTCGAGCAGCGGCACGAAGCTCGCGCGCATGCCCTGCCTGCGTGCGATCTCGCGCACGACCTCGCGCAGGAGCACGCTGTGGTCGGCGCTGGTGAGGCCCTCGCTGGCCGCGAGCGGGATCTCGAACTGGTGGGGCGCGTACTCGGCGAAGAAGCGCTCGGGCTCGAGGCCGGCGTCGATCAGCGCGCCCATCACCCGTTCGGGGAACGGCGCGATGCGCCGCTGCGCGTCGAGCGTGAACGGCAGCGCCGGCGGGCTCTCACGCGGCAGCGCCGGCGGGTCCTCGCGCAGGAGCTGGAACTCGTGCTCGAAGCTCGCCCGCACGCGTGCGCCCAGCTCCCGCTCGAGCGCGCCGAGAGCATCCCGCAGGAAGGCGCGCGGGCAGCACTCCCACGGCTGGCCGTCGAGCTCGACGATGTCGCACAGCAGCAGCTCCATGGCGCCCGCCTCGCCGTCGCCTGGCACGAGCGTGCGCGTGGCGGCGTCGCCCAGCAGGCGCAGGTCGCCGGTCGAGCCGAAGGGATTGGGTTCGGCCACCGGCCCGAGCGGCGTGAGGGCGTGGTTCGCGGGCACCCAGCCGATGCCCGCGCGCAGATGCTCGCCGAGCTCGCCCGTCCGCACCGAGCGTCCCCGCACGATCGAGCCGAGATCGCAGCACACCAGTGCGACCAGCTCGGCTGCGCTCACGTGAACGTCCCGATGCCCACGGTGCCGTTGTCCCACACGCCCTCGCGCAGTCCGAGCGCCTGTGCACCGGCGCGCACGCGCGCGCCGTCCGCGAGCGAGCTCACCACGATCACGCCGCCGGCGGGCATGTCCCGGCGCTCGAGGGCGGCCGCCAGGCGCTGCGCGGGCTGCAGGTGGACGCCGCCGTCGCCGAGCGCGGGATAGGTGTCGGCGAGGACGTACAGGCTGCCGGCCGGCCCGCGCACGCGCCCCGCGACGCACGCGAAGTGCCCCACGTCCCAATCCGGCGCCGGGCCGGCGAGCTCGCCGTCGTACAGGCAGGCGAGCAGCTCGCCCACGCTCGGGTGCCCACCCCACAGATGGCGTGTGGCGAGGTTCGCCACGAGCGTCACCGGGTCCTCCAGGCCGGCGGTGAGCTCGAACAGGCCCGCGAGCGTGTCCGCGCTCCAGGGGCCCGTATAGGGAATCGCGGTCAGGGCGCCGGCGCCGAGGCGCTCGATCGCGCCGAGCAGCCCGGCCGCGGTCGTACCCGACGCGTCGGCGTCCTCGATCGTCGGCAGCGAGAGCCGGTAGTCGCGCCGTCCGCGTTCCCCGTGGGGAAGCGTGCCCGCCTCGCGCGCGCCCGCGATCACGCTCCCGGCGGCGAGCGCCACCGCGTCCTGGTCGAGCGGCTGCCCGTCGCGCTCCTCGATGCCCGCCGCGCGCAGCGCCAGCGCCCCGCAGAACGCGCCGCACAGATCGTCGCGTTGGGGCAGTTCGCGGGCGTGGGCGGCGAGCAGCTCGCGCGACCCGCTGAGCAGTGTCATCTCCACCGGCTGGGGCCTTGGCATGGGCTCAATCTACAGGCGCCGAAGCCCCCGTCGACCGCCGTTCGCGGGCCGCCGAGTGGGTCCCGTATGCGGCCACCGCCGGAGCGCCCGAGCGGCGCGCCACGGCTCACGCGCGCAGAGTTGCAAACAATTGTCTGCTTCGGCTTGACAGAACTCGACTGTTCTGTGATAGTACGGGCCGAACTGCCCGGGGAGTCGAACTCTCCCGGACTATGGCAACAATGTACCAGGGTGTGCGGGGTTGTCAACCGATGGATCTATGGCTGGCTGGCGAACGAAAAAGGAGCGGTGAAACCCCCATGAAGCGGACCACGATGCTGGGCATGGCCATCCTGGCGACGCTGGCGATCGGCGGCGCCAACGCCATCTCGGTATCCGCGTCGGGTCATGAATTCGTCGCGAGCAAAACCGGCAAAACCAAAAGCAAAGGGAACAGCGACCCCCAGATCTTCAGCACCCCTGCGGGCACGATCGAATGCTTGAAAGCGTCCGGGACGGGCGAAATAACCGCATTGACGTCGGAAACGCACAAAGAAACGATCACGTACAGCGAATGCTCCGGACTCGGCAAAAGCCTGACCGTCTCGGCGGCGGCCTTCGAATTCAACGCCAACGGGCCGGCGAAGCTCGAAAAACAGGTCGTGATCAAGGGCCCTGGCCTCGGCTGCGAAATCCTCATCGAACCGCAGACCGACTCGAGCCTCGGCTACGAAACCGTGAGCGGCGACCTGAAGTCGAAAGCCTCGATCTCCAGCATCAAAATCATCGGAACGGGCGGTCTCTGCGGAGGGGATTCCGAAGCCTCGTACAGCGGTACCATCAAGGGAGAACTCGAAGGTGGGACGCTGGAATGGAAATAGCCGCCGCGTAGCCCCACAGTCGCGAATCGCGGGGCCCGAGCTCCGCTGGGTGCTTGGCGCGGCGCCTCGATGAGCGTTCGCGCCTTCGCGGGAGGCGCGTGCCTTGCGGTGCTCGCGGCCGTCGTGCTCGCAGCCGTGGTACCCACCGCGGCGCGGGCCGAAGCCTGTCCCAACGCGCAGTTTCGCTCCGGAGCCTCCGAACGCCTGCCCGACTGCCGCGCCTTCGAGCAGGTCTCGCCGCCCGAGAAGGGCGGGCTCGACGCGGTGACGCTCGAACCGATGCAACCGGCGCAGAGCTCGGCGTGCGGGCCAGGGGAAGCGTGTACGATCGCGTACATGAATGTCGGCTCCTCGTTCGCCGGCGCGCCTGGGAACGAGATCGACAACGCCTATGTGTCATCGCGGGGCGCCGGCGGATGGCACACCACGCCGCTGTCCCCGCCCACGCCGCAGGCGCCGCCCGACAGCCTGCCCCGCATCACCTACGCCTTCTCGGCCGACCTCTCGCAGGCGGTGATTCGTGTGCCCCTGCAACAGCTCACGCCGGACGCCCCGCCGAACGTCTACAACCTCTTCCTCCGCGACGGCGCGGGCGACTACTCGCTCGTGACCGCCAGCGCTCCGCCGGAACCACCCCTGAGCGGCTGCGGCTCGTGCTTCGAAGGGCAGGACGTGCCGATGTTCGCTGGCGCCTCCGGCGATTTCAGCCGCATCTTCTTCGAGGCGAACGACGGCCTGGAAGGTGCGCCCAGCGGCGTGGTCGTGGAACCGGACGGTGAAGAACGCGAGATCGAAAACCTCTACGAAGCGACGGGCGGACGCGTTCGTCTCGTGGGGGTGCTCCCCGACGGCGTGATCGCCCCCCACGGCTCGAGCGCCGGCGGCACGATCAGGGTGATCGGCGAACAGGCCGGCGAGCTCGAACGCGCGATCTCCCAGGACGGCTCGCGCGTGCTGTTCGCCGCCGACGCCGACGGCGGCGGGCCCGAACCCGCGCAGGCGGGCAAGCTCGAGCTCTACGATCGCCTCGACGGGGCGACCACGGTCGAGGTCTCGGCCCCCGCCCCGGGGGCCCGGCCGGGCGACTGTGAAACCGAGGCGGGCGAGTGCCACCCGGGCTCGGCGGAGCCGTGGAGCGCCTCGACGGACGGCTCGGTGGTGTACTTCACGAGCAAAGCCGCGCTCACCAGGCAGTCCTACACGGGACCCGAACCGGACACCGGGACCGAACCCCCCGGGAACGACCTCTACCGCTACGACGTCGAAACCGGCACCCTGGCCGATCTCACGACCGACGCCGAAGCGGCCACGGACGGCGCGAACGTCCTCGGCGTCCTCGGCGCCGGCGAAGACGGCTCGCACGTGTACTTCGTCGCGAAGGGCGTTCTCTCGGCACAGGAGAACGACCAGGGGAAGACCGCCCAGCCCGGCCTCCCGAACCTCTACGTCTGGCACGAAACCGCCGAAGGCACGGGCACGGTGGCGTTCATCGCCACGCTGGCGGCGCCCGAAGAGAGCGAAGAAGTGGACATCCAGGACCAGCGGACCGGGGCCGGGATCAACTATCGCAGCGACGTCCTCGACTGGAGCAGCGACCCGCGGGCCTCCCAGGCCTACGTGACCCCCGCCGGAACGCATCTCGCGTTCATGTCCGCCGAGCCCCTCACCGGATACGACAACCGCCAGGCGGTCCTCGAAGACGGCGAGCGCACGCAGGTGGCCGATCACGAGGTGTTCGAGTACAGCGCCGAAACGGGCGGCCTCGTGTGCGCCTCGTGCGACCCCGGCGGCGCGGAACCGCTCGGCAGCGCGTTCATCGGCGCGAGCCTGAGCGAACGGGCGAGCACGCCGTTTCACCAGCCCCGCAGCGTCAGCGACGACGGCAGCCGCCTGTTCTTCACCTCTCCCGATCCGCTCGTCCCCGGGGTGGCCGGTGGCGCGGACAAGGTCTTCGAGTACGAGGACGGCGCGCCGCGGCTCATCTCCGGTACGGAACCCGGCGGCGTCGACGTGTTCCTCGATGCGAGCGCGAGCGGAGACGACGTGTTCCTCGCCACCCGCGAACGGCTCGCGCCCACCGACGCGGATGAACTCGTGGACGTCTACGACGCGCGCGTGGACGGCGGTGAGCCAATGCCGGCTCCGCCGGTCGGGTGCGAGCCGTCCGGCTGCCAGCGATCGCCCGAACCCGCGCCGACGTTCGCCGCGCCCGCCTCGGCCTCGTTCACCGGCTTCGGCAACTTCCCGCCGCCGCCGACGGCGAAGCCGAGCCGCAAGCAGCAGCTCGCGCGGGCGCTCGCCAGCTGCAGGAAGCTGAAGGCGCGCCGCAGGCGCGCGGCGTGCGTGGCGCTGGCAGAGCGGCGGTACGGGCCCAGAAAGGCGCATCGTGGCGCCCCCGGGAGCCGTCCCGTGCGCAGGTGAGCCGCGCGGACCGTCAACGCGGGGGCACGATCGGGATGTGCCTGGCGTTGTGCCTCGCACTGCTGCTGGCTGCCCTCGCCGCGGCGCTCCATGCATCGTGCGCGGCTGCCGCGCTGCCGCGAGCGCACTGGAGCATCGTGTCCGAGTCACAGCCCACCCGCTTCGTGGCAGGCGCTCCATCCGCTGCCTACGTGGTCGTCGTGCGCAACGACGGCGCCGCGGCCACCAGCGAGGAACCGGTGAGTCTGACCGACACGCTGCCGGCCGGCGTCACGGTGCAGAGCGTCCTCGCCGTCGGTGAAAGCGCGGACGGCAAAGGGGAACCCCGCGTCGACATGGACTGCCCCGAAGAACCGACGGGCAACACCGTCACGTGCACGTATGGGGAAGAAGGGGAATCCCCGGTCCTCCCCGGCGCGGTGCTCGTGATGAGGGTCGTGGTGTCGGTCGCCGAGGGCACCACCACGCTGGGGGCGAACACGGCGACGATCTCCGGCGGCGGCGCGCCGAGCGCTTCGAGCTCCGACAGCGTCACGATCGGCTCCTCGCCGGCGCCGTTCGGCCTGTCGCTGTTCGAGCTCGCCAGCGTGGGGGAAGACGGAGAACCGGATACCCAGGCGGGCTCGCATCCGTTCGAGCTGACGAGCACCCTCGCCTTCACCGTGGCCGCGCTGGAATCCGTCGGAGCCGAAGCGCCGCTCGCGATCGCCGCGCCGAAGGATCTCGACATATCGCTCCCGCCCGGCCTGATCGGCAACGCGGCGGCGATCCCGCGCTGCAGCCAGCAGACGTTCATGGAAATGGAACGACCGAACTGCCCGCTGGACACGCAGGTGGGAACGATCAAGCCGTTCTTCTACGGCAGGTTTCACTCGCAGGTGTTCCCGGTCTACAACCTGGTGGCGCTCCCCGGCGAGCCCGCCGAGCTGGGCTTCTCGATCGGCGCCGGGCGCGTGCCGCTGTTCCTGGGCGTTCGCGGCAACGGGGAATACGGGCTGACGGCGTCGCTCGAGGACATCCCCGAGGCCGGCCCGTTGCAGGGCGCGATCCTGACGCTGTGGGGCGTGCCCGCGGCGAGCAACCACGACATCGAACGCGAAGGCACGCAGGGAGAAGGTGGCCTGCCCTCCGAATCGTGCGCGCCGAAGCTCGTCGCGGGCGTGCTGGAAGGCTGTCCGAGCGGTGCACCGGAAGCGCCCTTCCTCACGCTTCCCAGCCGCTGCCAGGGCTCGAAGCTGGCGGTGGGCGTGGGATACGACTCCTGGGAGCACCCGGTGACCCCGTTGGAAGCCTTTCCGGGCGAAGCAATGGTTCCCGCGGTGCTCACCGGCTGCGAAGCGCTGTCGTTCAGCCCGTCGCTGACGCTCACACCCGAAAGCACCCAGGCGGGCGCCCCCAGCGGGTACACGCTGGATCTGCACGTGCCCCAGGACGAAGACCCGCGGGCGCTGGCGACCCCGGCGCTGCGCACGGCGAGCGTGAGCCTGCCGGCCGGCGTGGTGCTCTCGCCGTCCGTGGCCAACGGCCTGCAGGCGTGCTCGGCCGATGAGTTCGAAGTCAAGTCCACCGCGCCTGCCACCTGTCCGCCCCAGTCGCAGATCGGCACGGTGACGATCGTGACACCGCTGCTGGGGAGCCCGCTGGAAGGCCAGATCTTCCTCGGCGAGCCGGCCTGCTCGCCGTGCAGCGCGGCCGACGCCCAGGAAGGAAGGCTGTTGCGCCTGCTCGTGCAGGCGCAGGGCTCGGGCGTGACGGTCAAGCTCGAAGGCACGGTGTCGATCGACCAGGCGACGGGCCAGCTGACGGCGAGCCTCGAGGAAGGCCCGGAGCTGCCGTTCGAAGACGTGGAGCTGACGTTCGCCGGCGGCGCGGGCGCTGCGCTGGCCAACCCCACGAGCTGCGGGTCGCCGCTGTGGGCCAGCTCCCGGCTGACCCCGTACAGCAGTGAAACCCCGGCCGAACCGTCGAGCGAGCCGTTCACCGTCGCCGGCTGCCCGCCGCCCCAGTTCCAGCCGTCGTTCGTGGCGGGCACTACCGACAACCAGGCCGGCGCGTACAGCCCGCTGACGGTGATCCTGTCGCGGACCGACCAGGACGAGGACCTGCAGTCGCTGAGCGTGCGCCTGGCGCCGGGTCTGCTCGGCATGCTCTCGCACGTGGCGCCCTGCCCCCAGGCCCAGGCGCGAGCGGGCACGTGCGCCGCCGAGAGCCTGCTCGGCACCGCCACGATCGGCGCGGGTCCCGGTCCCGATCCGCTGTTCCTGCAGGGGAGCGTGTACCTGACCGGCCCCTACGAGGGCGCCCCGTACGGCCTGTCGATCGTGGTCCCGGCGGCGGCCGGTCCGCTGGACCTCGGCACCATCGTGCTCGGCGCGCGCATCACCGTGGATCCGCTCACGACCGCGCTCACGATCACGAGCGACCCGCTGCCGCAGAGCATCGACGGCATCCCGCTGCAGGTGCGGACGCTCAACCTCGACATCGACCGCGAAGGCTTCATCCGCAACCCGACCGACTGCCGGGCGTTGGCGATCGAAGGGACGCTCACGAGCGCCGCGGGCGCGAGCACGACTGTCCCCTCCCGCTTCCAGGCGGCCAACTGCAGGGCGCTGGCGTTCCGGCCGAAGCTGAGCGCGCTGGCCCACGCGCAGACGAGCAAAGCCGCCGGCGCCTACCTGCACGTGCGGTTCGTGTCCGGGCCGGGGCAGGCGGACATCGCCGCGCTGAAGGTGGATCTCCCCAGGCGCCTGTCCGTGCGACTCGGGACCCTGCAGCGGGCGTGTGCGGCGGACGTGGTGGAAGCCGACCCCTCGGCGTGCCCGCCCGCCGCGGTGGTGGGCAGCGCGAGCGTGATCTCCCCGGCGCTCACCTACCCGTTGATCGGGAGCGCGTACCTGGTGTCGCACGGGGGCGGAGCCTTCCCCGGACTGGCGATCGTGCTGCGGGGGAACGGGCTGACGGTGCGCATCGAAGGACAGACGAGCGTCACGCGGGGCGTCACCTCGGCGGCGTTCAGGGCGCTGCCCGACGTGCCGATCTCGCGCTTCGACCTGAAGCTCCGCCGCGGGCCCCACTCGCTGCTCGCCGCCAACCTCGAGGCGGGCGCGCGCGGAAGTCTGTGCGGAACGCGGATGTCGATGCCGAGCGAGATCACCGGCCAGAACGGGGCGGTTGTCAAACAGACGATCGAGGTGGGGGTGTCGGGCTGCCCCGGGCCGGGGCACGCGCGGGCGAGACGGCGCAAGGCGTAGGCTACGTCGGGAGGGGCGGGCGGCGACACGGCGCCTCGCACACGACGACAAGGAGGCCGCTGATGAGCTGGGACTTCTCCACAGACCCGGACTTCCAGGAGCAGCTCGATTGGATGAGGGACTTCGTGCGCGAGGAGATCTGGCCGCTGGAATCGATCTGGCACGAGCTGGGGCTCGGCGGCCTCGCCCGGGCGATGGAGCCGCTGCGCGAGCGGGTGAAGGAGCGGGGCCTGTGGGCCACCCACCTGCCGCCGGAGCTCGGCGGCCAAGGCATGGGCCAGGTGCGTTTGGGCCTGATGCACGAGATCCTCGGCACCTGCCCGATCGCGCCACTGGCGTTCGGGAACGCGGCGCCGGACTCGGGCAACTCGGAGCTGATCGCCCTGGCTGGCACGGAGGAGCAGAAGGACCGCTGGCTGCACCCGCTGCTGGCGGGCGACCTGCGCAGCGCGTTCTCCATGACCGAGCCGGACACCCCCGGCTCGGACCCCACGCAGCTGCGCACGCGGGCGGTGCGCGACGGCGACGAGTGGGTGATCGACGGGCTCAAGTGGTTCTCCTCTAACGGCTCGATCGCGGACTTCCTGATCGTGATGGCGGTGACCAACCCCGACGCCCGCCCGTCGCAGCGGGCGTCGATGTTCATCGTGCCGGTGGACACCCCGGGCGTGGAGATCCTCCGGGACGTGCCGACGATGGAGCACCCGTGGGAGCACTACGGCGGCTACGGCGGGCACGCGGAAATCGCCTACGAGTCCGTGCGGGTGCCGGCGCAGGCGCTCTTGGGCGCCGAGGGGACGGGCTTCGTGCTCGCCCAGCACCGGCTGGTGCCGGGGCGGATCCACCACTGCATGCGCTGGCTGGGGGTGGCGAAACGGGCGTTCGACATGCTGTGCGAGCGGGCCACCTACCGCCACGCGCACGGCTCGGTGCTGGCGGAGAAGCAGACGGTGCAGAACTGGATCGCGGACAGCGCGGCGGAGATGCAGGCGGCGCGGCTGATGACACTCCACGCGGCGTGGGTGATGGACACGCAGGGGGCGAGCGCGGCGCGGACGGACGTGGCGCTGATCAAGTTCTACGGCGCGAAGGTGCTCCACGACGTGGTGGACCGCGCGCTGCAGCTCCACGGCTCGCTCGGCTACTCCACCGACCTGCCGCTCGAGCAGATGTACCGCTTCGCGCGCGCCGCCCGGATCTACGACGGCCCCGACGAGGTCCACCGCCAGTCGGTCGCCCGCCAGCTCCTGCGCGGGTACGAGCCCCCGGCGGACGGTGTCCCCAGCGAGTACCTGCCGCGCCGGCGCGAGCAGGCGCGCGAGCGCTTCGCCCACCTGCTGGATGCGGTCACGGCCAACGACTGATTTTTTTAGAGGGCTCGCCTGGCGGCTCGCGGGGCGGGGTCGCGAAGCGCCCGCACCGAGGCTACGCTAGGAGCCACTGATGGCGGCCGATGCCAGGCAGGCTCCCGCGCTGTTCGACCCCACGTCCTTTCAGCGCTTTCGCTTCGTGGATCGCGAGCTCGACGCGCGCGGGCGCGTGACGCTGCGCTATGCGCTGGACGACGAGCTGTCGTTCGTGGAGGTCTTCGAGCTGCCGCTGACCGATCGCGACGGCGAGCTGGGAGCGGGCGAGCGCAGACGCGTGGACGGGCTGCTGGCGCTGCTCCACTGGGTGGCGGGGGTGAGCTACTTCAAGGTGGCGCTGCCCGCGGAGGTGAGCTTTGAGAATGGTGCCCCACCCACCCCGCCGCCGCCGGCGGTTGCGGACCTGCTGGAGGCCCTGTACTCCGAGGGGCTGGGCGAGCTGGCGTACACCAACCGCCTGCAGGCGCTTCCCCGTCCCAGCTTCCCGCGCGGGCCGGGCGGGGGTCCGTTCTCGCGCGAGACCCAGGAGCTCGGGCGTGTGCTGGTGCCGGTGGGCGGCGGCAAGGACTCGGCGGTGGCGCTTGAGATCGTCCGGCGCGCGGGGTGCGAGCTGGCGCTGTTCTCGGTGGGTGACGCGCCGCCGATCGCCCGCACGGTGGCGGCTTCTGGGCTGCCGCGCCTGCTGGCGAAGCGCACGCTCGACCCCCGGTTGCGGGAGCTGAACGAGGCGGGGGCGATCAACGGCCACGTGCCGGTGACCGCGATCGTGACGTGCGTGGCGCTGCTGACGGCCGCGCTCAACGGCTTCGACGCCGTGGCCATGGCGAACGAGCGCTCGGCGTCCGCGGGCAACGTGCGCTTCGACGGCGTGGAGGTGAACCACCAGTTCAGCAAGGGCCTGCGGGCGGAGCGGCTGCTGAGCGCGGCCGTCTCGGAGGTGGCGCCGGGCATGCGCGTCTTCTCGGTCCTGCGCCCAGCCTCGGAGCTCGCGGTGGCGCGGGCGTTCGCGCGCATGGGGCGCTACCACGACGCGTTCACGAGCTGCAACGCCGTGTTCCGCAGCGACCCGGCGCGGCGCGCGAGCTCGTGGTGCTGCGAGTGCCCAAAGTGCCGCTTCGTGTTCCTGGCCCTGGCCCCGTTCAGCGAGCCCGCCCACCTGCGCGAGGTGTTCGGGCGCGACCTGCTCGACGAGGACGGCCAGTTCGAGGGCTTCGCGCTGCTGACGGCCACCGGCGGGCACAAGCCGTTCGAGTGCGTGGGCGAGGAGCAGGAGAGCATCGCGGCGATCCGCCTGCTCGCGGCCGACCCTCGGTGGAGCGCCCACCGGGTGGTGGCGCGCCTGGTGACGGAGGTGCTGCCGCGGTTCTCGGCCGATGAAGGCGATCCCGAGCGGGTGCTGGCGCTGAGCGACGAGCACGCCGTGCCGGCGGCGCTGATGAGCGAGGTCCGTGCGCTTCTCCGAGCTTGACGGAGCCGCGGTGGGCGTGTGGGGCGCCGGCCGCGAGATCAGCTCCTTCGCCGATCAGCTCGCGCGCCGTCTGCCCTCGGCGCGGATCCTGGTGGCGGCCTTCGACTCGCCGCCGCCCGAGGACGTCCGCGGGACGCTGCGAGCGCCGGACGTGCAAATCGTGACCGGCGCGGAGATCGTGCCGGCGCTGTCGGCGTGCGACGTGGTTGTGCGCTCCCCCGGCGTGTCCATCTACCGCCCGGAACTGCGCGCGGTGCGCGAGGGAGGCACGCCGGTGACGACCGCCACCTCCCTGTGGCTGGCCGAGCGGGGCGGCGAGCGGGTGATGGCGGTCACGGGCACGAAGGGCAAGAGCACGACCGCCGCGCTGGCCCATCATCTCGCCCGCGCCGCCGGATGCACCGCGGCGCTGGCTGGCAACATCGGCGTCCCGGCCCTCGACCTGCTCGACTCAGAGCCCGCGCAGGTGACGGTGCTCGAGCTGTCGAGCTACCACATCGCCGACCTGGAGCTCGGCCCCGAGGTGGCGGTGGTGACGAACCTGTTCCGCGAGCACACCGACTGGCACGGCAGCGAGCAGGCCTACCGCGCGGACAAGCTCCGTCTGCTCGACCTCCCGGGCGTGCGCGCGGCGGTGGTCAACGGACGCGACGCCGGACTGGCGGCGGCCCTCGCGGACCCGTCCATTGCGGCCGGCGAGGACACTGGCCCGCAAGACCGGCACGCCCCACATGATCCTTTCGACTATGTCGTCGAAACGATCACGTACGGCGTGCCCAGAGCCTGGGATGTCCTCGACGGTGGCATCGCGCTGGGTGGCGAGCTGGTCGCCTCGGCCGGGGAGATGCCACTGCCCGGGGAGCACAACGCGTTGAACCTGTGCGGGGCGCTGGCGGGGCTGGAAGCGCTTGGCGTGGAGCCGCCGTTGCCCGAGGCCCTTCTAGGCTTCCAGACGCTGGCGCATCGGCTGGAGACGGCGGCGGAGGGCGACGGGGTGCTGTGGGTGAACGACAGCATCTCGACCACGCCCGAGTCGACGCTCGCCGCGTTGGCCAGCTTCCCCGGCCGCGAGATCGTCCTCATCGCGGGCGGTCAGGACCGCGGTCAGGACTACGGGGAAGCTCGGGCGGGCGGTGGCCGCGAGCGCGGTGACGCTGATCGGTGTGCCGTCCACCGGCGCGCGGCTGCTCGAGGCGGCTCGGGGGGCCGGGGCACCGCACGCGCGGGTGCTCGAAGCCTCCGACCTGGTGCACGCGGCGGCGCTGGCACGCGAGCTGGCCGGTGCGGGGGCGGTGGTGCTGCTCTCGCCGGCCGCCCCGAGCTTTGACCATTACCGTGATTTCGAGGAGCGGGGGGAGCGCTTTCGCTCGCTCGCACGGGCCGGCGGCATGTCCGCAGTGGGCCGGACCGGTTTCGACGGAGAGCTTGGTTAGTAGGTTTTCTTGTTCATGTTGGGGTGGTCAGGGCTCTGCTTTTCACAGCGTAGAGTTCTTCGATCTCTCGGGGTGGCCGGTCGTCGAGGTTTTCGTGCAGACGTGTGTTGTTGAACCAGGCGATGTACTCGACGACCGCGAGCTCCATCTGGCTGCGGGTGCGCCACACGCGGTCGGCGATTGGCTCTGTCTTGAAGCTGTTGACGAAGCTCTCAGCCATCGAATTGTCGTAGGCGTCGCCGGTGCTGCCGACCGATGCGAGCACGTCGTGATCGGCGAGGGTTTGGGTGTAGTCCCCGCTGACGTATTGGCTGCCCCTGTCGCTGTGATGTATGAGGCGGACCTCCTCGACCCGCTCGCGGGTTGAGAGCGCCATCCGTAGCGCGTCGAGCACCAGCGTGGTGCGCATGTGCCCCGCGAACTGCCAGCCGACGACCTTGCGGCTGTAGACGTCGATGACGAAGCTGAAGAACACCACTCCCTCCCAGCAGCGCAGATACGAGAAATCAGCGACCCACAACTCGTTCGGTGCGGACGCAGTGAAGTCGCGGTTGACGAGGTCGGGCCGCTGGCGAGCATCCGGGTCCGGGGTCGTGGTCCGCCACGGCTTCCCGCGACGTTTGGCGCCCTGGATCCCGTTCGCGCGCATCAGCCGTTGCACCCGACACCGCGGCGCATGCTCCCCCGCCCGCCGGAGCGCCTTCCAGGTCCTGCGGTAGCCATAGGCGCAGTAGTTCGCCTCGTGCACCTCACGAATCCGTGCGAGCAGGCGCTCGTCCTCGAGCTGACGAGCAGAGCGCACGCCCGTCTTTCGCTGGTAGTAAGCGGACGCCGACACGCCCAAGGTGTTGCAGATCGGCTCGACCCCGAAGCGCCCGCGGTGCTCCTCGACATACGCGCTCACTTCGTTCGGTCTGGGTCGAGCTCCTTCGCGAAAAACACGCTCGCCGACTGGATTGCCGTATCGCATTGCGCATCCAAGACGCACGACAAGGCTTCGCAGGGGGAGTCGTGGCGTGCGCCGAGGAGCGCCATGTCCAGCAAGCCCAAGAGAACGAAGAAGGAGCTCCAGCGCAAGTCGGAAGAACTGGCGCTGGTTGAACGTAGGGTCCTGCTGGGCCTGACCGTCATACTCGCACTCGTGAGCGCGGTCAGCCCGTTTCTCGGCACCCGTTGGATGGTGTCAGCAGGCTCAGGTGTAGCCGCCGGTCTGTCGGCGCTTGGTGGACGCCTGCGTAGATGACGCGCTCATCGCCAACGCCACGAGTGCTTCTGGCTGCGCCGCCCCGCCCTCCTTCATTTGCCGCCAGCGCCTGATGCTCTCATCGAGCGTGGCTTAATAGTACTTTGGTAGTTTTGTTGTAGGGTTTCGGGGGTGGTTTGGCGAATCCTTCTTGCGTTGATGGTGTCGGCGTGAGGAGGGCGTGATGGCGGTGATGGAGCGGTCGGTGGTGGATGGGCCTGTGGTGGTGCGTGAGCGCCTGGAGGCGTTTGCCGCAGGGGTATTGGGTGAGGCGGTGAACCGGCAGGTGCAGTTGGTCAATGGTGAGTTGTATCTGCGTGGGTTGATCGAGGGTGGGTCTCGCAAGTCGCTTGAGCCGATGGTTGCCAGGCTGGGTGGGGAGGCGGACTATGAGAGCTTGCAGCAGTTTCTCGCGGTGAGCCCGTGGGATCCGGCGCTGGTGGTCAGGGCGGTCGCTGAGCGAGTGGCGCCGGAGATCCATGTGCAGGCGTGGGTGCTCGATGACACTGGTTTCCCGAAGGACGGTAAGCATTCGCCAGGGGTCAAGCGTCAGTACTCGGGGACGCTCGGCAAGATCGGTAACTGCCAGGTCGGCGTGTCTGTGCATGCCGTGGGCGCCAAGGGCACGGTCCCGTTGGGTTGGGCGTTGTATCTGCCCGAGGAGTGGTGCGAGGATCCAGAGCGCCGACGCAAAGCGAAGATCCCCGAGGAGATCGGCTTCAAGACCAAGCCAGAACTCGGCAGGGAATTGATCGAGCGTGCTGGCAGGTGGGATATCGCCAGAGCACCCGTCTTGGGTGACGAGGCCTATGGCGAGAACACAAAGCTGCGTCAGCATCTGGATACTGAGGGGTTCGAGTACATGTTCTCGATCGATCGGATCGCGAGCGTGTTCGCACCTGAGACGGCGTTCACGCTGCCCGAGCGCGCTGGTGAGACAGGGCGGCCGCGCACACGAATGCGCCCCGACCAAAAGCCCGAGCCCGTCCATAAGCTCATCGCCCGGCTGGCCCCAGGAAACCTGCAGACCGTCACGTTCAGGGACGGGCCTGGCGGAGAGCCCATCACCTCACGGTTCTGTTTTCTGCGTGTCCGCGCACTGGCACGCTGGCAAAACGGAGCCGAGCAGGAGCCCCGCGAGGAGTGGCTGATCTGCGAGTGGCCCGAAAATCACGACAAGCCGAGCGACTACTGGATCAGCAACATGCCACCCGACACCACACCCGAGCAGCTCGCACGCCTGGCCAGGATGCGCTGGAAGATCGAGCTCGACTACAAGCAGCTCAAGGGCGAGCTCGGGCTGGACCACTACGAGGGTCGCTCATGGCTCGGCTGGTACCACCACACCGCACTCGTCACCGCAGCACACGGCTTCCTCACCCTGGAGCGACAGAACCCAAATCACCAGCGGCCGGCCTGACCCTACCCCGGGCAGTCCTCCTGCTCCAGCCCCTATTCAAGTGCTGGACCGGCCGCTGCACCACCTGCCAGCAGACAATCAACCTCGCCGCCCTACCCCTTCACCCCCAACACGAGTGACAAAACTACCAAAGTACTATTAAGGGGGCGAGCGTAAGGGGGCGCATGAAGGCTGGTGTGGCCTTCATGCGCCTGTTTTGGCTATCTATCTACATGCGTCGTGCTGTTTAGCCGAAGAGCTCGACGGCCTTGGTTGGTAACAGCGTGATCGTTCCGGTCGAGGAGTTGGTGATTAACTCACAACCGGATTCGTTCACACCACCGGCTTTGACTTTGAGGTTCGCTTCTCCGGTTTCGCCTTTCTGGTTCGTGAATTTCGTTTTTTCTGGTTTGCCCGAAGTGGAGGTGCATCTCAGGGCACCCTGGCCTTCGTTGCCTTCCTTTTTGAGTTTGCTTTCGATCGGTTCGACGTACCCAAGCACACTACCTTTAGGTTTGACTTCAAACCCGCCGCTGCATGTGATCGTGAATTCGCTGACGTCGAACAGTGTGCCCACCTGTAATGCTCCCGTCGAGCCGGCGGTGGACACGAGTAAGATCGTGTTCGTCGGCAGTAACACTTCCCCGGTCGCGTCACCAGCCGTGCTGCATTTTTCACCGGTAGACGGATTTATGACTTCTAAGAATAATACTAAGTAGATGCCGACACCGCTGGTCGTCGCGGTGTTTAACAACGTGATTTCGAGTAACAGCCCTTTACCTTCCAGCACAGCAGCCGCAGTCTCCAGCTTTGAGAGAATCCCGTTGTTGGTTGGGTGGTCTGATGCGGAGTTGATTAAGACGGTCGGTTCGCTGTCTTCGATTGTGATCGCGGGGAGTTTCACCCACTTTACTTCAGTGTATTCCCCGTTAGATTTCGCTTTGCTGCATTTTTCGTCTTCCCACGTACCCGTTTCGGAGGGTTTGCCTACGACGTATGGTGTGATTAACGCGCACCATAAGTTTTCCTTGAGCCATGTGACCGGTAACGCTAACACGAATTTACCGGTTAACTTCGTCACTTCTGTCGTGCATGTCGCGTTGCTCCAGTTCCCGGCTACTTTTTTGGCCGAGAAGTTGCTGATTTCATAGCAGGCTAAGGGTCCGCCGAGGGGCTCTACGGCTGAGGCGGCGGATGCGACCAGGCCGAGGATCGCGAACGCGGCGGTGAGGAGCACGCCGGTGATACCTAGATATTTCATGATCTTGTGTCTCCTAGCGTCGATGGGCCAGCCCGGGGGCCGATGGCCCCTTTGCTGCCGGCCCTGGTAGCGCAGCCAGCGGGGTGCTGGCTGCTGGTAGTGCGCTAGGGGTGTAACATGCCGGGAATGCCCCTGTCAAGCAAACAGCCAGGATGTTTCTGGCAGCCCGAACAAGCGGTCGGCTGGGCGGATAGCGCACGGGCCGCTCTACCGGCCGGGCTGGGGACGGGGCTGGGGGGAGCCGCAGAACGTGTTGAGGGGGGCGGGGGGCCGGTTTAGGATCGCCGGTGAGCAACGGCTCCCACGGCATTGCTGCTAGGAGGGGCCACGAGCGAGAAGGGGATGGTTTGGATGACGAGGGAGCTTGGGGAAAGATCACGGCGCACCACGCCATCACGGCCCGCGACAACGGCGGGGCGGGGCGTCGCGTCGCGTCGCGTCGCGTGGCGTTGGGTGTTCGGGGGCGGGCTGGTGTGGCTTGGTGTGCTGCTCGCGGGCGGGCTGGGGTGCTGCCCCGGGGTTGCGTGGGGGGATAGCGCGTTTCGGCTTGAAGCGGGGCGTGTGTTCGGCGGCGCCGGCGCGGGCGCGGGCCAGATGGGGCTCGCCGCCCCGATCGGGCAGGGCGGGGGAAGTCCTGAATTGCGGGTGTCGGGGAGTGGGGTTGCGGTCAACGACGAAACGCATGATGTGTATGTCGCTGATACGGGCGAGCATCGCGTCGATGAGTTCCAAGCCGATGGCACGTTCATGCGCGCGTGGGGTTGGGGCGTCGCCGATGGGCTGTCGATGCTCGAGACATGCGGGCCCGAGGCACTCCCACCGACGAGCACGTGCAAAGCGGGGCTTTCGGGGTCCGCGGCGGGGGAGCTGGCAGAACCCCGGTTCATCACGGTCGATAACTATGCGGGTGGCTCTCGTGGCGATGTGTATGTCAGCGTCGGGGTGGGCGATGAAGGCGCCCATGCTGAACTGGTCACGAAGTACGGGCCGGAAGGCAAGCTCGAAGCAGGCTGGGGCGATAACGGCCCCGGCGAAACCGCGAACGGCCAACTAAACACCCGAAACGGTGCCTTCGAAGGCGAACTCGCGGGCATCGCAGCCGACCCCACAGGCAACCTATGGGTATACGACAGCCACCAGGTCTATGAGTTCGACGAAGCAGGCAAGCCCAGCGGGAACCCGTTTCACACGCCGGAAGGCTCAAGGTCCGGGATCGCGATCAGCGAAGCCGGCGACATCTACCTCGTCGGCGCAGAAAAACCATGTGTGGAAGGCTACACCCCGGCCGGGAGCCGCATCGGCTGCGTGACCACCGTGCGTAGACCGGACCCCACGGCGTTTGCGCTCGACGGGGCCACGAGCGAAGTGTTCGCCGATCTCGGGGATAGCGTGGAAGATGTCGCGCCGGGCCTCAACGAACCCTTGGAATTCGGGGAAGGGGAGCTTGCTGGTGGTGCGGGGCTGGCGGTCAACACCTCGACCGGGTCGCCGTTCAGCGGGTCGGTGTATGTCGCGGACACCACGACCAGCGAGATCGACGTGTTCGCCATCTCCCTCGAAGCAAGGACCACCGGGGTTAGCGACCTGACCGCGACAGGTGCGCTGCTGGAAGGCGAAGTAAACCCCCACGCCACTAGCGTCACGTCCTGTGCGTTTCACTACGCCAACGGAGCCGTCGCGGCATGCCTGAACGAAGCAGACCAGCCCGTCTCGGCCGCACACCCACTCACGGGCGAAGCCCCAGTGAAAGTCCACGCTACCGCTGAGGGCCTCTCGGGTGGCACTGGCTATGAGGATCGGCTGCGGGTCGCGAACACGGCCGGGGAAACACTGGAAAGCGCCTCCACGGGCTTTCAGACGCTCACGACCGCCACCATCGAACACACCGCGGCGGGAAAGATCGAAGCGCACTCCGCGCTACTAGCCGGCACGGTCAACCCGAAGGGCGTCGCGGACACGAAATGCAGCTTCCAATACGGGGCCAGCGAAGCCTATGAACACCAGGCGCCGTGCGAACCCTCTGAAACGCTGTCGGGTAGCTCCCCCGTCGCGGTCTCGCTCGCGCTCAGCGGCCTGACCCCCGGCGCCGAGTATCACTGGCGCATCACGGTCACAGACGAAAACGCCCCCAGCCAGGAAGCCGTGACCTCACCCGACAGCACATTCGTATACCTACCCCCGAGCACACCACAGCACCAGCAAACACCATGCCCCAACGAAACACTCCGCCACGAAAGCGACCTCGATCTGAAGACCGGGCAGGCGCTCTCGCTGGAACTCCCCGACTGCCGTGCCTACGAGCTCGTCACCCCCGCACACAAGAACGCCGCGCTGCTCGCACCACTGGTGTTCGCTCCCGCGCCGCAGCTCAGCGAAAACGGCGAACGCGCGATCGTCTCAAGCGACCAATGCTTCGCACAAGCCGGCTCGTGCACCGCCAGACGCGAGCTTCTGGGGGTGCCGTTTGCGTTCTCGCGCACCACCACCGGCTGGGTCACGACCCCGCTCGCGCCACCCGCGAGCATCCTCGAAGACAGCGCCCTGTGGGGGTATGACGCGAACACCGGCACGGTCCTCTACAACGCCCCCACACCCGGCCAGACCCCCGACACGTTCTTCGCCCACACCCCCGAAGACACCCTCGAACCCATCGGCCCCGTCAGCGAAACAGAACCCTTCATCAACGTCCAAGACGCCAGCGTACGCGCGACCAGCGACCTCTCCCACATCATCTTCCACTTCCCCAGCAACGAAGGTGTGTGGCCCACGCTGTCCTCTGGCACGCCGTTGCTCGAGTACACCGGGACCGCCAACAGCAAACCCTTCCTCGTGAACGTCGAAGTAGGCCAAGGACAGGGCAGCACGAAAACGATCGGCAGCTGCGGAGAGCTCCCGAACCACACCAACACCACCGCCGAGGACCAGGCCGTATCGACCGACGGGACCATCGTGTATTTCAACACCTGCGAAGGCGCGATCGAAGGCGGGCTCTACGCGCGCGTGGACGGCGAACAAGCCAGCGCACGGACCGTCGCGATCTCCGCCCATGCCTCAGGAACCGGTGCGGGTGTCAACGAATGCGACAGCGCGAGTGGCTGCGCGTCCTCGCCCACCTCAGCCGGCCAGCTGGAAGGTGCCTCCGGGAACGGTACGCAAGCGTATTTCACCTCGACGCAAAAGCTCACCAACGACGCCAGCGAGGACCCCACCGGCACCGCCGCCGGTAGCGCGAACGCCTGCCAGACAACACCCGGTAGGAACGGCTGTAACCTGTACCTCTTCGAAGGCGCCTCCGAACAGCCACTCTCAGAGCATAACCTGATCGACCTCTCAGCCGATGACAGCAGCGGCGAAGGGCCCGAGGTCAAGGGCGTGCTGGCCGTCTCAGCCGACGGATCACACGCCTACTTCATCGCCGGCGGAGTCCTCACAGGTACCAACCGCGAAGGCCACAGCCCGGTGCCGGGCGCTGCGAACCTGTACGTGTGGGAACGCGACCCCGCGCTCCCCGCCGGCGGACACAGCACGTACATCGCGACGCTCCCCGGCGGGGACCCCGAAAACCAGGAGTGGGGCGAACGCGAGGTCAGGGACGCGAGCGTGACCCCCGACGGCGAGTTCCTCGTCTTCACCTCCAGTGGTGCGCTCGCCGGTGGCCAGGGCGGCGCCGAACAAGTCTTCCGCTACGACGCCGAAACAGAACGCCTACAGCGCGTCTCGATCGCCGTGCACGGCCTCAACGATGACGGCAACGCCCCAGCCGGGGACGCCCGCATCGCGGTACACAACAGCAACATCGGCCAGCTCCGACGCGACCCCACCATGTCTGATGACGCCTCGCTCGTGTTCTTCCAGAGCCCCGCCGGGCTGACCCCGGGCGCGCTGAACAACACACCGGTCAACGCCAAAGGCGGCCTCGCACAAAACATCTACGAGTGGCAAGCCCCCGCAACCCACGGCTGTGAAGAACCCACCGGCTGCATCTACCTCATCTCCGACGGACGCGACACCACCGAAAGCGACGTCAACAGCACCGACAGCAACGCCGCGAGCAGCGTCGAACTGCTCGGCACCGACACCACCGGCCAGAACGTCCTGTTCACAACCGCCGATCAGCTCGTGCCCGCCGATACCGACAGCGAGCTCGACTACTACGACGCTCGCGTCAACGGCGGGTTCCCCGCACCCAGCACCCCCACACCATGCCACGGCGAAGAATGCCACCCCCGACCATCACCCCCCGCCGCGTTCGGACCGATCCCCTCCGAAGCCCTCACCGGCACCGGCAACCTACCCATCCCCGCCCCACCACCCACCCCCAAACCCACCAACAAACCCAAACCCCCCACCCGCAAGGAAAAGCTCGCCAAAGCCCTCCACGCATGCCACAAAGACAAACGCCGCAGCAAGCGCACAGCATGCGAACGACACGCACACAAACTCTACGACCCAACACACACAAACCAACAACACAACACCTAAACCGCCACACACCAACCTAGAACCCGCCTTAAGGGTTCTGGACTCAGTTACTAAAGGGGTTGGTGGGTGTGTGTTGAATAGGTTGGTGTGGTTGATGAGTCGGCGATCGCGGAGCGCTATCGGTTGTTGAAGGGCGCGGGTGCGCTGAATGAGCGCACGCGGCGGTTGTGGGCGGCGGCTGAGGCGCGTTCGCATGGGCGGGGCGGGATCTCGGCGGTGTCGCGGGCGACGGGGATTGATCAGGAGACGATCCGTCGTGGGGTGCGCGAGCTTGAATCGGGCGAGGTGCTGGAGCAGGGCCGAGTGCGTCGCGCGGGTGCCGGCAACAAGCCGATCTCTGAGACCCATCCGAAGATCGAGGAGGAGCTCGAGCGGCTGGTCGCGCCGCAGACGCGTGGTGATCCCGAGTCGCCGCTGCGGTGGAGCTCCAAGAGCGCGGCCAAGCTCGCCGGAGCTCTGGGCAAACGTGGCTATGCGGTCTCCGACCGTACCGTTTCGCGTTTGTTGAAACGGATGGGCTACAGCCTGCGGGCCAACCGCAAGACCCGTGAGGGAGCCGATCATCCCGACCGCGACGCCCAGTTTCAGCACATCAACGACACGGTCGCGCTGGCGCTGGAGCGCGGTCAGCCAGCGATCAGCGTGGACACCAAGAAGCGTGAGCTGGTCGGGGATTTCAAGGCAGTCGGCCGAGAGCTGGAGCCCAGGGGCAAGCCCGTTGAGGTTCGCACGCATGACTTCAAGGACAAAGATCTCGGGCACGCGATCCCCTACGGCGTCTATGACCTGCAAAACGACGAGGGCTGGGTCAACGTCGGCATCGACCGCGACACCGCGCAGTTCGCCGCCGCGAGCATCCTCGGCTGGTGGGAGGACCTGGGCAAGCAGCGTTTCCCCGACGCGAAAGAACTCACGATCACCGCCGACGCCGGCGGGTCAAACAGCTACCGCACCCGGCTGTGGAAGGTCGAGCTGCAGAAGCTCGCCGACGCCACAGGGCTCCAGGTCACCGTCTGCCACTTCCCGCCCGGGACGAGCAAGTGGAACAAGATCGAGCACCGCCTGTTCAGCTTCATCTCGACCAACTGGCGCGGCAAGCCGCTCATCAGCCACGAGGTCATGATCAGCCTGATCGCCGCGACCACGACCAACACCGGGCTGAAGGTCTACGCCCAGCTCGATGACCGACCCTACCCCAAGGAAGTCGAAGTCTCAGACCAAGAACTCGCGGACGTGAACATCACGCGCCACCCATTCCACGGCGAATGCAACTACACAATCAACCCGGCAAATATCGAGTCGTGAGCCCTAAGCGCCTTCTCTCCGCCTTGTGGCCCTAGCCGCCTTGCGGTCAAGTGCCTCTCCCGGCCCACACGGGAGAGGCACTTCCAGCAGGACTCCTACTACTCCGGCCCAGTAAACGTCCGACGGGGCTGGTAGGTTTTGGTGTGTGAGGACTCGGGATGCAAGGCGGCTGGGGCAGGCGGCGCAGGAGGAGCTTCGCCGGCGTGCGGTGGCGCTGGTCGGGGAGGGTCGTTCTCAGACGGAGGTTGCTGGGCTGCTTGATGTGTCGCGTCAGTCGGTGAGCGAGTGGGTGCGCGCTCAGCGCCTTGGCGGGGACGAGGCGCTGGTGGCGGGGAAGCGTGGCCGGCGGCCTGGGGAGAAGACGGCCCTGACTGCTTCTCAGCAGGCGCAGATCGCGAAGGCGATCCGGGAGAAGAACCCTGACCAGCTCGAGCTGCCGGGGTTTCTGTGGACGCGGGCGCTGGTGTGCGAGCTGATCGACCGGCGGTATGGAATCCGCGTCGCGGAGAAGAACCGCGGGCCGGTATCTGCGGGCGTGGGGGTTCAGCCCGCAGAAGCCCGCCAGACGCGCGTTCGAGCAGAACCCCGAGATGGTCAAGCGGTGGTTGGATGAGCGCTACCCGGCGATCAAAGAGCGCGCGCACCGCGAGAAATCCCTGATCTTGTGGGCGGATGAGATGGGTTTGCGCTCCGATCACACCGCCGGACGCTCGTGGAGTCCGGTCGGCAGGACCCCTGTGATCGAGGGCACCGGCCAGCGCTTCGGCGCGAACGTGATCTCGGCGATCTCCAACAAGGGGCACCTCTCCTTCCGGGTGTTCAAGGAGAAATTTGTCGCCGATGTGTTCATCGACTTCCTCTCGCGTCTGGTCCGCCAGAGCAAGGGCCAGAAGATCATCCTGATCCTCGACGGGCATCCCGTGCACCGCTCCAAGAAGGTGAAACAATGGGTCGAACTGCACGCAGAGAAGATCGAGCTTCAGTTCCTGCCGGGCTACGCCCCAGAGCTGAACCCGACCGAGCTGCTCAACCAAGATGTCAAGACAAACGCCCTCGGCCGCCGGCGTCCCCACACCCAGGACGAGCTGATCGGCGAGACCCGCAGCTACCTGCGCTCCCGCCAACGCACCCCTCGAATCGTCACACGCTACTTCGACGAGAAACACGTCAGCTACGCCAAAGCCGCCTGACGGCTATTTACTAGTCCGAAGTAGTAGTAGTACTTTGGTAGTTTTGTTGTAGGGTTTCGGGGGTGGTTTGGCGAACCCTTCTTGCGTTGATGGTGTCGGCGTGAGGAGGGCGTGATGGCGGTGATGGAGCGGTCGGTGGTGGATGGGCCTGTGGTGGTGCGTGAGCGCCTGGAGGCGTTTGCCGCAGGGGTATTGGGTGAGGCGGTGAACCGGCAGGTGCAGTTGGTCAATGGTGAGTTGTATCTGCGTGGGTTGATCGAGGGTGGGTCTCGCAAGTCGCTTGAGCCGATGGTTGCCAGGCTGGGTGGGGAGGCGGACTATGAGAGCTTGCAGCAGTTTCTCGCGGTGAGCCCGTGGGATCCGGCGCTGGTGGTCAGGGCGGTCGCTGAGCGAGTGGCGCCGGAGATCCATGTGCAGGCGTGGGTGCTCGATGACACTGGTTTCCCGAAGGACGGTAAGCATTCGCCAGGGGTCAAGCGTCAGTACTCGGGGACGCTCGGCAAGATCGGTAACTGCCAGGTCGGCGTGTCTGTGCATGCCGTGGGCGCCAAGGGCACGGTCCCGTTGGGTTGGGCGTTGTATCTGCCCGAGGAGTGGTGCGAGGATCCAGAGCGCCGACGCAAAGCGAAGATCCCCGAGGAGATCGGCTTCAAGACCAAGCCAGAACTCGGCAGGGAATTGATCGAGCGTGCTGGCAGGTGGGATATCGCCAGAGCACCCGTCTTGGGTGACGAGGCCTATGGCGAGAACACAAAGCTGCGTCAGCATCTGGATACTGAGGGGTTCGAGTACATGTTCTCGATCGATCGGATCGCGAGCGTGTTCGCACCTGAGACGGCGTTCACGCTGCCCGAGCGCGCTGGTGAGACAGGGCGGCCGCGCACACGAATGCGCCCCGACCAAAAGCCCGAGCCCGTCCATAAGCTCATCGCCCGGCTGGCCCCAGGAAACCTGCAGACCGTCACGTTCAGGGACGGGCCTGGCGGAGAGCCCATCACCTCACGGTTCTGTTTTCTGCGTGTCCGCGCACTGGCACGCTGGCAAAACGGAGCCGAGCAGGAGCCCCGCGAGGAGTGGCTGATCTGCGAGTGGCCCGAAAATCACGACAAGCCGAGCGACTACTGGATCAGCAACATGCCACCCGACACCACACCCGAGCAGCTCGCACGCCTGGCCAGGATGCGCTGGAAGATCGAGCTCGACTACAAGCAGCTCAAGGGCGAGCTCGGGCTGGACCACTACGAGGGTCGCTCATGGCTCGGCTGGTACCACCACACCGCACTCGTCACCGCAGCACACGGCTTCCTCACCCTGGAGCGACAGAACCCAAATCACCAGCGGCCGGCCTGACCCTACCCCGGGCAGTCCTCCTGCTCCAGCCCCTATTCAAGTGCTGGACCGGCCGCTGCACCACCTGCCAGCAGACAATCAACCTCGCCGCCCTACCCCTTCACCCCCAACACGAGTGACAAAACTACCAAAGTACTACTAGCCGCTGGGACTCCAGCCGCTGCGCGCCACATGACCTTACGCCGCGCTATCCGAACAGCTCGACCGCCTTCGTTGGTAACAACGTGAACGTCCCAGTCGAAGAGTTAGTGATTAATAAGCAGCCGGTTTCGTTCAGACCGCCGGCTTTGATTTTGAGGTTTGCTGTTCCTGCTTCGCCTTTCTGGTTCGTGAATTTCGTTTTTTCTGGTACACCCGCAGTGGAGGTGCATCTCAGGGCACCCTGGCCTTCGTTGCCTCCTTTTTTGAGTTTGCTTTCGATCGGTTCGACGTACCCAAGCACACTCCCTTTAGGCTTGATTTCGAACCCGCCGCTGCATGTAATTGCGTATTCCTTGATGTCGAACAGTAGGCCCACTTGTAATGCTCCCGTTGAGCTGGTGGTGGACACGAGTAAGATCGTGTTCGTCGGCAGTAACACTTCCCCGGTCGCGTCACCAGACGTGCTGCATTTTTCGCCGGTAGACGGATCTTTGAGTTCTAAACTTAACTCTAAGTAGATGCCGATCCCGCTAGAGGTCGCGGTGTTTAACAGCGTGATTTCGAGTAACAGGCCTTTACTTTCCAGTTTTGCGGCCGCGGACTGCCATTCTGAGGAGATCCCGTTGTTGGTTGGGTGGTCTGACGCGGAGTTGATTAAGACGGTCGGTTCGCTGTCTTCGATCGTGATCGCGGGGAGTTTCACCCACTTTACTTCAGTGTATTCCCCGTTAGATTTCGCTTTGCTGCATTTTTCGTCTTCCCACGTACCCGTTTCGGAGGGTTTGCCTACGACGTATGGTGTGATTAACGCGCACCATAAGTTTTCCTTGAGCCATGTGACCGGTAACGCTAACACGAATTTACCGGTTAACTTCGTCACTTCTGTCGTGCATGTCGCGTTGCTCCAGTTCCCGGCTACTTTTTTGGCCGAGAAGTTGCTGATTTCATAGCAGGCTAAGGGTCCGCCGAGGGGCTCTACGGCCGAGGCGGCGGATGCGACCAGGCCGAGGATCGCGAACGCGGCGGTGAGGAGCACGCCGGTGATACCTAGATATTTCATGATCTTGTGTCTCCTAGCGTCGATGGGCCAGCCCGGGGGCCGATGGCCCCTTTGCTGCCGGCCCTGGTAGCGCAGCCAGCGGGGTGCTGGCTGCTGGTAGTGCGCTAGCGGTGTAGCGCTTTGAGACTTTCCTGTCAAGCTAACCGTCAGGATGTTTTGACTATCGGAAGGACGGCACCGTTAGGTTCGGGGAAGGGCAAGCCGTTGCCGTTGAGGAGCCCATCACAGCTACGAAAGGTCGGCAAACCACGGCCCCGCCTAATCGCGACACCGTGAATCCTCCGATTGACGAGATTGGGCCGCCCCGCGGGCCCGAGACTCCATAGCTCGCCGCGACGGGATTCAAGAGCCCCAACGTGCGCGCATGAGCTGCGACACTCGAGACTCCGGGCGGGCTCTTTTCCGCAGCGCATGGTGACGCCTCCATGTTCCCGCAGTAACCAATGAGCGCCAAGCAGCTGGCCTCATCGCCTCCAAGCTGCGGACACACCACTCATCCCAAATTTCCCGGGAAAGCACCAGACGAGTAAGGGGGCGGGCAGAACGTCCGCCGAATGTCACCTGGTTTGAAGATCGACAACAAATACCTACCTCAGCCGGTGCGCATGTAACGACCGCCGCCCCCGTTGCCAGGGGCGGCGGCTGTTGCCCCCTACCGAGCCGGCCCCGTCGGGGCCGGCCCGGCACTCGTGAGCTAGCGATTGAGCGAGCGATTCACGGGCACAGCGGGTTCGCCGGCACGTTTTCGCACGGGTCTGGCATCGTCGGCTGGGCCGGCGGCGCTGCGACCGGTTCGATCGTCGGCCGGTGTTCGGATTCGGCCTGGAGTTCGAGCAGGTACTCGACGAATTCGAAGCCACCGCCGGGGTTCGGGGTGGTTTTGTTCTGGCAGCCCCATTCGCCTTCGATGTTCGCCGGGTAGGTGGCGCTGGTGAACGAGTTGCCGCTGAGGCAGTTGTTCGTCGAGGTTCGCGTGCCGAAGATGCCGCCCTCGAACGCGACGTCACCGGTGAATTCCCTGTCGAGGTAGCCGTTGCCCGAGAACGTGTTGTCGGTGACCCGGTTCCCCGCGTTCTGGAAGTCGATCGTATGAACGTGGATCGCTTCCTGTTCTTCTTCGCTCAGGTAGGGGTTGGGGTACTCGAAGGCGAGCACTCCGTCGCTCGGGTTGTCGGTGATTTCGTTGTGTTCGATCTCATCGCCGTAGTCGCCCGGGAGCTCGACACCGGCACCCCACGGCGCCGCCGCCGCGGAGGTGTTGGCGGGCAGGTCGAGGTCGTTGTTTTCGGTTATGAGGTTGTCGCGGATGATCGTGCAGTGCGCGAATTCGGTCGAGCTGAACTCAGGCAGTTCGCCCCTCCAGTTCGCCTGTCCCTTCCACTTGTATTTGTGCAAAGGCGCGGAGTGTTCGCAGGCGCCGTTCTGGGGTGGCGGGCCGTCTCCGGGGTTTTCCGAGTTCGGCGCGATGCCCGTCGTGTTGTGGCGGAAGATCGAGTTTTCGATGATCAGGTTGCCGCCGGAGTTCGAGCCCGAGTAGCCGAGCGCGTTGTATTCCATGGTGGCGTGGTTGACCCGCGCCTCGCATTCCTGGCATGCACCGATGTAGATCCCGGAGTCGTTGAAGCCCGAGGCGTAGATGTTTTCCCATTCGCCTTCGGTCTCGTTGCCGGTGAAGATGCCGTAGCCGCCGTTGAGGCCAGTGGCGTAGGCCGTCAGGTAGCGCCCGTACCAGCCATGGGCGCCCACTTTGCCTGTCTCGGCTCCGCCGTTCCACCAGATCTCGTTGCCGCCCGGGCCGTTCAGTTCTTCGCGTTCGAAGTTGCGGACGGTGAGGTTTTCGATCCACACGTTGTTCGCCTTGTACACTTCGATGCCGTTTCGCCCGCCCGGCACGATCTTGTTCTGGCCGTCGACGATCACCCCGTTGCGGTCCATCCCGCGGATGAAGATCCCGGAGTGCGGTTTGGTGACCTTGACTTCTTCGTCGTACACGCCCGGTTCGACCAGTATGAAGGCTCCGCGCCGGCTCGCGTTGACGGCCCCCTGGATGGTGTTGAAGTAGCGAACGTATTTGGGCATCGTCGCCGGCGGTTCGCCCTGGCTGACGATGTTGACTTCCTTGGCGCTCGCGACGCTCGCGCCGGCGCCGAGCGCGAACAGCACGAGTGCCGCCACGGCAGCGAGGCGTGGCAGCGTCGAGATTCCCCTGACAGCACTTCGGCTGGCTTGCATGTCCAGATCTCCCTCCCTAGCTTTGATCGGCAGGGTGCGATTCCTGGGTGAGGTGCTCGGGCTCGCCAGCGGCTCTTCCGTGCGCGGGCCCGATACCGCCTCGCCGACGAGGCGCACTGCCGCAGTCCGGCTTGACCTCCGGACCGGCGGCAGTCTACCCCTGTTGCGCCACCGAGGTCAAGCTGGCCAGCCAGCCAGACCGGCGCCTCAGGCGAGCTCGACGAGCGGGAACGCGCGGTTGCGCCTGGGCGGGACGAGGAAGTTCTGCCTGCGGGTGGCCGTGAGGAAGCGCTCGATCCCGAGGTTCTGGGCAGATACGCCGTACTTGGCGGCGAGGTCGAGCGAGGCCTGGCTGCGGCGCATGGTGGCGAAGAAGGCGGCGGTGGGGACGAAGATGCTGAAGTGCAGCTTGGGCTGCTGTGAGCCGTCGGGCACGTCGAGCGAGTCGAAGCCGGGACCGTCCGCGCGGATGTGCATGGGCTTGCGGTCGGGTGCCCGGCTGGTGCGCTGCAGGGCGGTGGTGTGGGCGAGGTGCGGCTGCCCGTCGAAGGTCGAGCCGCCTTCGGCTTCGCGTTCGGCCTGGAGCGGGTTGGTGAACACGCTGGGGATGAACGCCGGGCCGCCGCCGTCGGCGAACTGGTTCGCATAGCCCGGCCGGGGGACGGGGTCGGCGCTGAACATCTCGGCCGCGCGCCGGACGTAGGTTTCGCCGGGCCGTTCGTAGAACTGCTCGAGATCCTGGATCACGTGCGAGAGGTGCTGGATCGAGCCGCGGTCGAAGTAGTTGCCCGAGCGCGCGGTGGTGAGCTTGGCGGCGCCGTCGCCGAGGAAGGTCGTGATCGGGGCCGGTCCGCTGGTGCCCACCTGCTGGGACGAGAAGCCCATCCACATCGGCGATTCGGGGTTGATCGTTTCGGCGTAGGGCAGGCTCTGTTCTTCGGCCACCTTGCGGGGCAGGCCGATCTGGGTGAACATCAGCCGCCGCGAGGTGACGCTCAGCAGTTCGCCGAGCCCCGACTCGCCCACGTTCTGCCCCGCGAGCGTCGAGCTTTCGCCGGCGAGCCACGCGAGCACGTCGTCGATCACCTCGGTCGAGTCGCTGCGCAGCGTCACGAGCATGTCGTTGGACTCGATCTGCACGGGTATGTTGAAGCGCTCCTTGGTGATCCCGGGGTTCGCGGGGGACACGTCGGTCGGTCCGGGGACGGCCTCTTCGAGCGCGTAGAGCTGCGGTTCGGATGCCAGCCGCGGCATGTGCCCGCTGACGAGCTCGCCGGTCATCCCGCCGGGGAGCCGTTCGAAGTAGGGGACGCCGTAGGCGACGGTCACGAACACGCCGCTGGGGCTGAACGGGTAGCTGGCCTCGATCCGCGCGAGCGCCCCGGCGAGCGCGGCCTGATCGGCCTGGGTGGGCGTGCGGCTCAGGGCGAACGTGGCGAACGTGGTGTACACGGGCGCGAAGCGCACGCGCACGCCTTCGACGTGGATCGCCGGCGCGATGAACTTTTCGATCTCGAACTGGATTTCGGGCAGCCCGGACTTCTTGGCCTGTGCCCGCGCGGGCACGAGCGCGAGCAGGTCGAGCGCGCTCAGCGTGGAGGTGGTGACGCCGAGAGCGGCCGCGCGGGCGAGCAACGTGCGCCGCGTCATCCCCTGCCCCACGTGCTCCCCGAGGCGATGCGGTTGTCCTCCGGTCTCCCTCATGCCCTCACTCCACCCTCCTTGGTGGGGGGTTGACCCCCGGCCCGCGAGCAGTCTATACCGCTGGGGCGCTCCGTCCAAGCACTGTGCGATGCCGATCCGGCGCGCAGAGCGGCGCGAGTGCGCGGGACCGTCAGTGCTCCGCCGGCGCCTCGGCCGCCGGCGGCTCGCCGGCCGCCGGGGGCTCGGCGGCGGGCGCGGTGGTGGGGATCGCATCGGCCATGGCGGCCGCCGCGGCGCGGTTCTCCTCCTTGACCGCGAGCCAGATCTCCTCGCGGTAGATGGGCACGCCCTCCGGCGCGGCGATCCCGAGCCTGACCGTGTGGCCGCTCACGCTCATCACCGTCACGAGGATCTCGTCGCCGATGACGACGCGCTCTCCGGGACGACGCGTCAGGATCAGCATCGATGCCGATTATGAAGCAATCTGTCGCTGTGCGGCCAGCGTGAACAGCGGCGCCTGCAGCGGCGCGTCCTCGTGCGTGTTGATCACCTGGTAGCCGTTGCCGTCGCGAATCACCAGCGGGGCGCGCAGGTTGGCGGTGATGTCCAGGGGGTTGGGCGTGGCGCGGACCGTCACGTACAGCAGCGCGCCGGTGGCGTCCTGGATGCCGGTTCGCTCCTGGTCCTCGGGGGCGATCTCCAGCGTGAAGTTGGCGAAGAACCGGTGGGGGCTGACGACCGGGAGCGCGAGCGCGGGGTTGTCGATCTCGTGCAGCCACAGGAAGCCGGTGCCCGGGTTGCGGTCGATCAGCGCGTAGCGCAGGCCGCCCAGGCCGACCAGGCCGAAGGGGAACTCGATCACGTCCTGGGCGTCGATCTCCACGGTCCCGAAGCGGATGCTCTTGAATGTCACGGACATGTCGCTGTCTCCTAGATGTTCGGCTACTGCAGGAAGTTGAGCAGCGATTCCTGGACGATGGTGGCGCCGGCCCGCAGCGCGGCGTTGTAGGCGGCCTGCTCGTTGGCGTAGGCGATCGACGCGGCGGCGACGTTCGTGTCGTCGGTGTTGGAGAGGCTCTCGCTGATGGCCGTCTGCAGGTCTTCGTTGCGCGACAGCGCCGCCTGCAGCTGGTCGGTGGCGCTGCCGGCCGTCGCCTGCAGCTCGCTCAGGGTTTCGAGGTTCCCGTCGAGGTTCTGCAGGTCGGTGTTGGTGAGCGCTTCGCGGTCGGCGGCGGTGCCGCCGCGGAGGTTCTTGATGGTGGTGCGCAGCGTGTCGAGCAACTTGCCGTCGCCGGAGGCTTCGCCGTTGCCGAGCAGCGTGGAGATGTTGGTGGAGACGGTCACGGTCGCGCCCGGCCCGACCGCGCGGCCGATCGTTTCCGCGTTGCCCTGGTATTCGTCGCCCGCGCCCAGTTCGTAGGGCCGGGTGGTGGTGGCCGTGCCCGAGAAGACGTACTGGCCGGCGTACTGCGTGTCGGCGGCCTGCTTGATGCCTTCGGTGAGCTGTTCGACCTGCAGGGCGATCGTTTCCAGGTCGGACTGGTTGGTGGTGCCGTTGGCCGCCTGCAGGATCAGTTCGCGCACGCGCTGCGCGGCCGAGTTGATGCTCGACATGGCGCTGCTGGCGGTGTTCTCCCAGGAGATCCCGTCCTTGGCGTTGGTTTCGTAGGAGCTCAGCCCGTCGAGCTGGCTCTGCAGGTCGATCACGCGGCTCGCGCCGTAGGGGTTGTCCGACGGTTCGAGGATGGTCTTGCCGGATGACAGTTCGTCGCTGGTGCGCTCCAGGGCGGTGAGCGAGGAGTTCAGATCGTTGAGGGTCGAGGCGGTGACCATCGCGGGAGTGATGCGCTCGGTCATCGCTACAGCCCTGCCACTCCGGTGTGGTTGATCAGCGTGTCGAGCATTTCGTCCATCGCGGTCATCGTGCGAGCGGAGGCCTGGTAGCCGCGCTGGAAGGTGATGAGGTTGGTCATTTCTTCGTCGAGGGAGACGCCCGAGACGGCCTGGCGCTGGTCGTTGATGGCCGTGACCGTGGTCTGGAGGTTCGTCTGTTCGTCTTTCGCGTCCTGCACGTCGCTGCCCAGCTGCTCGACGAGCGCGGCGTAGCCCTCTTCGGCGGCGCCGCCGCGCAGGCCGGCGACCGCGAGCGCCGCTTCGTTGTTGCCCGACACCCCGTTGTCGGAGGCCTGGACTTCGCCGGGTTCGACGGCAACGGCGAGCGTGGCGGCGGTCGCGCCCGAGAAGAACGGTGTTTTCAGTCTGCGCGTTGACGGTGGCCGCGAGCGTTTCGGCGACGCCGTCGAGGCCCGTCTGCAGGCCGGTGAGGGCGCCTTTCGGCCCGGTCAGGTCTAGCAGCGCGCCGAGCTCGCCGCCGGAGGCTTCGGTGAGCGCCTGCGGCCAGTTGACGGTGGTGTCTTCGATGAGCGGTTCGGCCGCGTCGCCAAAGGTCACGGTGTCCGTGTGGTCGGCCTGTTCGGTGACGGTCACGTTGGCGAGAGCGGAGAGCTTGTCGAGCAGCTCATCGCGCCGGTCGAGCATCGTGTTGGGCGGCTGGCCGGCTTCTTCGGAGAGCCGGATCTGGCCGTTGAGCTGGGCGATCTGGGTGGCCAGGTTGTGGACTTCACCGCTGGCGCCGGTGAGCGAGCTGTACTGTTCGCCGACCTGGCTGGCGATCGTCGAGAGCTGCGAGCTGAGTTCGTTGAAGGTCCTCGCGAGCTGCTCGCCGGCCTCCGCCACACCCACTTTGGCGGCTTCGCCGGCTTCGCCGGTGGGCGAGTCGGCGAGGCTGTTCCACGCGCTCCAGAAGGACGAGAGCTGGGCGGCGATGCTGGCGCTGGTGGGTTCGTTGAAGGCGGCCTGGGCCTGTGAGAGCACTTCGGTCTGGGTGCTGGCGTTGCTCAGGGCGCTGTTCTGCGCGCGGTACTGGGCGTCGAGGTAGGTGTTGCGGATGCGCGTGATCGTCTGCACGCCGACGCCCGTGCCGAGCTGCGCGCCCTGGCCGGTGAGCGTGGAGATCGCCGGGATGTCCAGCGGCGGGTTGGGCTGCAGGACGGCGGTCTCGCGCGAGTAGCCTTCGGTGTTCGCGTTGGCGATGTTGCTGCCGGTGACGTCGAGCGCGCTCTGCTCGGCGAGCAGCCCGCTGAGCGCGGTCTGCAGTCCTTGCAAGGTGGGGATGGACATGGCTTGTTCAGGCGTGCAGGTCGAGGACGTGCAGGGCGCCGTGGGGACGGGAGCGGGTGATCGGCGCGGAGGAGCCGTGGGTGTCGTAGCCGTTGACGCCGTCGAGCGCGAGCATCCCCATCAGGTGGTCGAGGAAGCCGAGCTCGATCTGCATGAGCGCGCGGTTGGTGGTGTGCACGCGCTGCAGCTCGTGCAGCAGGCCGCGCAGCTCCGCGCTGCGCGCGTTCGCGCGCTCGGCGCGGGCGGCGTCCATCAATGTCCCGAGCAGCGCCAGCGTGACCGACTCCGCGGGCACCCCCAGCCGCTGCCCGCTGCGCGCCAGGAGCTTCGCGCGCTCCTCCTCGAGCAGCGCCCTGCGTCCCATCTCGCCGCGCAGGATCCCGGCCAGGCGGACGACCGTGTGCACGTCGCGGGCGCGGATCGCGGCGCCCTGCTCGAGCACGACCTCGAGCAGCCGCCCGGCGGATTCGATCTGCGCGTCCAGGTGGCTGAGCACGTCCGCCGCGAGCGCGCGGTCCTGCTGGGCAAGCTTCTGTGTGGCTCCGGGCACGGCGCTCATGACGCTGGCGCTCCCGTGCCGGCGCCGCCGGCGGCGCTCGCGGGCGGCGCCTCACTCGCGGTGGTGACGGCGCCCGCCCCCCCGCTTGCGCCCGCTCCGCCGCTCGCGCTCGCCTGTGTGTGCTGCGCGGCTCCCAGGCCCTCGAGCTCCTGGGTCATCTGCGCGGCGAGCCCGAGCCCGCCGGCGCTCATCACGCTCGCCGTGAGACCCTGGGGCAGCATCGAGGAGAGCTCCGAGTCGCCGGTTCCGGACGCCGAGCCGCCTTCTTCTGATTCCTGCCCGCCGGAGGCTTCCCCCTCCGGGGACGATGCACCGGTGAGGCCGCTGGTGGCGGTGAGCGACTGCGAGAGCTGTTCCACGAGCGTGTCTTCGAACGCGAGGGCGCTCTCGTAGGCCTTCTGCGTGGCGGGCGAGCCGTCGCGCACCCACTTGGGCTCGCTCGCCTGGTTGACGACCGGCAGGGCGCCGGGGATGGTGACGGGGCTGCTCATTGCGGGCGCAGCTGGTTGGCGATGGACATCATCTGGCTCTCCGTCTGGATGGCCGTGCTCGTCAGCTGGTAGTTGCGCTGGGTGCTCACCATCTGTGCCATCTCGCTGGCGATGTTCACGTTCGAGCCCTCCAGCGCGCCCTGGTGGATCTTGCCCGTGGCGGCGCGGGGCGTGCCGCTCGCCGCGGTGGGCGAGAACTCGCTGCCGCCGTCCGCGAGCAGGTGTTCGGGGGAGGTGACGGTCACGAGCTTGATCTGGCCGAGCTTCTTGGCGCCCGCGAACACGGTGCCGTCGGGGGCGATGCTCAGCCCGCTGGCGGAGACGCCCTTGGGCAGCTTGATCGGCGGCGACAGGCGGTTGCCTTCGGAGTTGACGATCGAGCCGCTGGCGTCGATGCCGAAGCTGCCGTTGCGGGTGAGCGCCACCTTGCCGTTGGCGCGCGTCACCTGGAAGTAGCCGGGGCCTTCGATCGCCAGGTCGAGCGGATCGCCGGTTTCCTGGAGCGTCCCCTGTGCTTCGCTGCGCCCGATCACCTTCGCATTCGCGCCGGAGCCGGCCGTGGTGTCGGTGCCGGCCATGTCGATCGGGTTGTACAGCAGGTCGTTGAAGGCCACGCGCTCGGCCTTGTAGCCGCTCGTGGACACGTTCGCGAGATCGTTGCTGATCGCGTTCAGCTGTTCCTGCTGCGCTGACATGCCTGCGGCTGCGGAATAGAGACCTTCGAGCATCAGCCCATCCTCTGTTCGTGACTCGCCTGCGAGCCTGGCCTCCGCGTGGCGGTCCAGCCGAGCCCGAGATTTCTCATCCCGGTGATCGGCCGTCCGACCGCGGACTTGAGCGCGCCGTCCCGCGCCCCCGCCCTCAGGAGTCGGGGTTGACCGAGCCGACCTGCGAGGCGGCCTCCTGCAGGGTCTGGGCGATCGACTGGATCGCCTGCTGCCCCGACTGGAAGCTGCGCAGCGAGGTGATCATTTCGATCATCGCGTTCGCGCTGTCCACGCCGGAGCCCTCGAGCGAGCCCTGGCGCACGGTGCCGCTCGCCTTGCCGCCGGCCGCGCCCGTGTAGAGGTTTTCGCCCTGCTTGACCGCGCCGGGCACTTCGAACACGCCGACGGCGTTGGCGGGCACGGCGCCGCCGGCGCCCACCTTGATCTGCGCGCCTTTGGCGCTGAGCACGGGGTTGCCGCTCGCGTCGGTGAGCACGCCCTGCGCCGAGCGGGTGAACTGTCCGTCGCGCGTGTAGCGCACGCCCTGGGCGGTCTTGACCGCGAAGTAGCCGCTGCCCTCGATCGCGAAGTCCAGCGGTTCGCCCGTTTCCTGCATCGTGCCGGGAGTCTGGCTGGTGACGGCTTTGCCGAGGGACACGCCCTCGTTGACCGAGCCGACGGCCGTGCCGCCCTCGGTGTTCGCGAGGAGCACCGAGCCGAAGCTGTGCTGGGGCGAGTAGTCGGGCCTGAAGCCGGGGGTCGAGGCGTTGGACAGGTCGTTGGCGAGCTGGTCCTGGCGAACCTGCTCGGCGACCATGCCGGTGGCGGCGATGTAGAGGCCGAGGTCCATCTCTTTACGGGTGTTCGGACGGCGGGGGCGATTCTTGAGGCTCAGCCGACGGCCGCGAACAGCGGCAGCTCGCCGGCGAGCTGTTCGTACAGCCGGCGGCGCAGTTGCGTGTGGATCTGCGAGATGCGGCTCTCGGAGACCCCGAGGCGCTCGCCGATCGCACGCAGCGTCCAGCCCTCCACGTACAGCAGGACGGCCACTTCCCGCTCCTGGCGGCTCAGCCGCGCGAAGGCGCGCCGAAAGCGCGCCTTGGCTTCGGCGCGCTCGGCGCTGAGCATCGGGTCGCACTCCTCGTCGGCGCTCTCGATCGTGTCGATGCGCTCGATCGTGGCGCTCTCGTCCGAGCGCACGATGCGGTTCAGCGAGCCGACCTCCGCGAGCGCCACCTGGTCGAGGCGGTTGGTGAGCTCGAGGGCTGTCATCCCCACCTGCGCCGCGAGCTCCTCGCGGCTCGGTTCGCGTTCGTGCAGCGAGGCGAACAGCTCGCGCGCCTCGTTGATCGTGCGCTCGTCGCGCCTGAGCGACCGTGGCGCCCAGTCGTGGCGGCGCAGCTCGTCGAGCACCGCGCCGTGCACGCGCGTCCACGCGTACTGCTCGAGCGTTGCGCCCTTCTCGGGGTCGTAGCGCTCGATCGAGCGGATCAGCGCCTCCAAGCCGCACGACAGGAAGTCCTCGACGTCGCACTGCGCGGGGACCTCGCGGACCTTGCGGTAGACGATGTAGCGCACCATCGGCATGAACATGAAGATCAGCCGGTCGCGCACGCGCGGCTCGCCGGTGCGCCGGTACTCCTGCCACAGCGCCAGCACCTCCGCCGCCGGTGCCCTGGCTGCCCGCTTTCCGAGTGTGTCCATGCTCGCTCTGGTATCGAGGGTTGACGAAGGATGGTCCGCCGTCGGCGCTGCTCGCGTCCGAGCCCGACCCACGCCGGCGTGACCGCCCCTAGATTCGAGATCGCACGGAGATCCCCTGCCGTGGCCGGCGCGGGCGAACCCCCATACGAGGGCGATCGTGTGCGCTCAGATATCGGCCGCGGCGGTCGATGACCAGGCCATGCAGGAGCCCGCGCGGACGTGAGCGCGCCGGCGGATGTCAACTGGAGGAAATCCGCGACAAATCCTCAAGTTCCCTTGGAGGGCGCCGATCACCATGATTGAAACCAAGCGCGAGGCGGCCCATGGAACGGACCGCGTCACACGTTTTCAGGGAGAAAACGCCATATGAGCTCGCCTATATTGCCTGTACAGGGGCCTTCAAGCCCAGTTATCGCCAGCCCCACCGAGGCCGACCCCGGCACCCCCGCCAGCGACGGCGTCGCCGGCGGTGCGAGCACCGCGGCCGGCGCCCACGCGAGCACCGGCATCGGCGATGTCGGTGCGTTCATCGCGCAGCTCGCCGCCGGCGTCAGCGCGCTGAGCATCGAGGCCGGGCGTGGCGGTCCGCCGCCGGAGGTGCTCGACCAGATCGCCGTCGCAGGGAGGATCGGTGAGCAGTTGCGCGAGGCCGGTCACGAGCTGCGCTTCTTCGCGCCAGCCGCCGGCGGGCGCGTGCGGATCGAGATCCACGATCGCGACGGCAACGCGCTCGGCACGCTGTCTCCGGCCGCGGCGCTGGCGCTGGCCGCGGGAAGCCCGCTGAACTAGAGACCCACACGAGCCCGCGTGTCCACCTCATCGATAGACCTCAACTCCACCGCCGGCGCACCGCTGTCGATCGCGGGCCTCGCCTCCGGCCTGGATACGACCTCGATCATCGCGGCGCTGATGTCGGTCGAACGCGAGCCAGTCGTCCACCTGACCGAGCAGGAGTCCAAGCTCCAGGGCAACCAGACCGCGCTGCAGGGCGTCCAGACGAGTCTCCAGCAGCTCTCCTTCGAGGTCGCCGAATTCGCTCTGCCGTCGCTGTTCGAAAGCTCGCAGACGGCCACCTCCAACGAACCGGCGCGGGTGAGCGCGGCCGCCGCCACGGGCGCGGCGGTGGGCGGCTACGAGGTCGAAGTCACGAAGCTCGCCAACTCCGCCCAGCGGACCTTTGCCTTTACGAGTCCCGAAGCCGAAGAGACGATCACGATCGAAGGCCAGGAATTCACACTGAAGGCGGGTGACACCGCCAAGGAACTGGCCAGCGCCATCAACTCGGACAGCAAAGCCACGGTGTTCGCGGCGGTGCTCGAAACGGGCACCATCGTCCTGTCCAACCGCGCCACCGGCGAAACCGGCGGCGAATTCATCAAGGTGACCGGCGGGGGCGAAACGCTCGTCGAAAAGGAAGGGACCGAAAAAGCAGGCCAGGACGCCGAATACACCGTGGACGGCGTCGCCGGCACGTCCGCCTCCAACACGGTCAGCAACGCGATCGCCGGGGTCACGCTCACGCTCAGCGGGCTGACCCCCACGGGCCCCGTGACGATCGACGTGCAACCCCCCGGTCCCAGCGCGAGCGCCGTGGAAGCTCAGGTGCAGGCGTTCATCAAGCTCTACAACTCGACCGTCGAATCCATCCAGAAGCAGCTCGCCACCAAGCCGCTGGCGAAAGCCTCGAGCGCGAGCGAATTCGCCACCGGCGCGCTGTTCGGCGACCTCGAACTGACGAGCCTGCTCGACAACATGCGGGCGACCATGTACGAACCGCTCGCGGGCCTGGAAGCCGGCGTGTCGAGCCCCTTCGACATCGGCATCAGCACCGGTGCCCCGACCGGCTCGGGGAGCTCCTCGCAGTCCTCGCTGGAAGGCCTGTTGACGCTCGAACCGACCAAGCTCACCGAAGCGGTCAAGACCAACCCCGCCGGAGTCGAGCAGATGCTCCAGGGCTGGTCCAAGAACCTGCAGGGGATGATCAACGAGGCGAGCGAAGCCGGCGGCGGGCTGGAAACTCGCATCAACGGCGACACCTCCCAGATCACCGAGCTGAGCAGGCAGATCGCGAGCATGAACGAAGTCCTCGCCGATCGCGAAAAGGCGCTGCAGCAGACATACGCCGAGCTGGAAAGCGTGATCTCCCAGAACACCAACCAGGCGGCCTTCATCGCCAGGCAGTCAGAATCGCTTAGCACCACCAGTTAGCGGCGTGGGGGCGCCCAGCCCTCAATTTTTCCGGCGTGGGGACGATCATGAGGGTGAGATGAGCAACGTCACCGCATCGCACGCCGCCTACCGCAGGGGCGAGGTGCTGGCGGCAACGCCCGGACAGCTGGTCGTCCTGCTGTACGACGGCGCGCGCCGCTTCCTGCGCCAGGGCGCGATGGCGATGCGCGAAGGCCAGGTCGAGCGCGCCCACAACGCGTTGCGCCGGGCGGAACGCATCATCGGTCACCTCGACGCCACGCTCGACTTCGACCAGGGCGAGCTGCCGCAGAGGCTGCACGCGATCTACCAGTTCTGCCTGCAGCACCTCAACGCCGCCCGCCTCGAACAGGACGCGATCAGCGTCGAGGAGGTCAGCGAGCTGCTGGGCGAGCTGCGCGAGGCCTGGAGCGAGGTGGCCGCCGAGGCTGAGCGCGGGTGAGCGGCGCGGCCCGCGTCGCCCCCGGCCGCGACGAGCCCGAGCTCGCCGCCTACGAGGCCATCCACGCGCACGCCGAGCTCGAACTGGAGCTCGCTGGCAGGGGCGAGATGGAGTCCCTGGCGGCGCTCGGTGCGCGCTGGGAGCAACTCGTGGCTGGCCTGCCGGCGCGGCCGCCCGCGGCCGCCGCCCCGCTGCTCGAGCGCGCACAGCTTCTCCACGAGCGCACGCGCATCGAGCTGCTGCGCCTGCGCGACGCCCTGCTGGCGGATCTCCACACGGCGGCGCGTGCGCGCAGGACGGCCGACGGCTACGCCGGTCAGTTGCACGCGCGCCCCCGCGTCGATCGCAGCGCGTAGCTCCCCGCCCTGCAAAGTGCGTAGCGCGCCGCGACGCGCCCTAAAGGTCTGGCGCGACCGGCCGATCAAGAGGACGGCCCCTCGATGGCCACAGGAGTGAGCGACCTCAGGGAGAGCGTCGGTTTCAGCCCAGGGAGGGCGGAAAGGACACCCCTTCAAATGGCTCTCGTGGATTCCACCCAGCAGCTGCTGGAGGCTGCCATGCGCGGCTCCTGGCAGCGCCAGACAGCGCTCACGAACAACATCGCCAACGCGGACACGCCCGGCTACCGGCCCGAGGAAGTCAACTTCGAGTCGGAGCTGCAGAGCGCCATGAGCGGCGGCCAGACGCCAGGCGAAGTCCAGTTCCAGACCGCCACCCTGCCGGGCGAAGACGGGCCGAACGGCACGGGCGTGAGCGTCGATCAGGAATCGGCCAAGCTCGCTGAAAACGGGCTCGACTACCAGGCGCTCACCGAGGTGGTGGGCGCCCGCGACAGCATCCTGCGCTCGGCCATGGGGGTCGCCACCTGATGGGCCTGTTCGACGCCATCGGCATCGCCGGCAGCGGCCTCACGGCGGAGCGCATCCGCATGGACGTGACCGCCGAGAACCTCGCCAACGCCGACACCACCAAAGCCGCCAACGGCCAGCCCTACCAGCGCCAGGAGGTGGAGCTCGAACAGGTCGGCTCCAGCGACTTCAGCAGCGCGCTCGGCGGTGCGATGCAGCAGGCGGGCGCGGGGGCGCCTCCCGGCGGCGTGAAGGTCAGCGGGATCGTCGCCGACGCCACCCCCGACCAGCAGGTCTACGACCCGGGCAACCCCGAAGCGGACGCACAGGGCTACGTGAAGCTGCCGAACATCAGCACGGTCACGGAAATGACCGACCTGATCTCCGAGTCCCAGACCTACCAGTCGGACGTCACCGCCATGCAGACGTCCAAGTCGATGTTCACCGCAACCCTCGGGCTGCTCAAATGATCATCCCGCCGCTCGGCGGACTGGGGACGCCGCTGTCGGCATCGCAGGCTCCCAGCCTCGCCCAGGGCGCCCAGGGCGCCCAGCCCGGCGAAGCGGGCGGGGTGGCGGCCGGCGAAGCGGGAGGCTTCGGCGGCGAGCTCACCGAAGCTATCTCCTCGCTGGAGAAGACCCAGGACAGCGCCTCGAGCGCCTCCCAGGCGCTGGCCACGGGCAACGTCTCCGACCCGGAGAGCGCGGTGGTGACGGTCGAGGACGCCCAGCTCGCGATGGAAATGGCCGGGCAGATTCGCACGAAGGCAACCGAAGCCGTCCAGTCGATCTTCAACACGCAGGTCTGAGCATGCCCACACCCTCCCTCCACGCACACCTCTGATCGATGCCCACCGCCGCCCTCGCCTCGAGACTCACGCCGCGCGGATGGTTGATCGCGGGCGCCACCGCGGTCGCCGGGATCCTGTTCGTGTACCTGTTCGTGCACATGGTCTCCGCGCCGAGCTACACGACCGTGGTGAGCGGCGTGGAACCGGCGCAGACGGGCAAGATGACGAGCACGCTCAGCGCCCAGGGCATCAACTACGAGCTCCAGAGCGGCGGCACGGCGATCGCCGTGCAGCAGAACCAGGCGTCCAAGGCGCGGGTGGCGCTGGCGGGTGCGAACGAGCTCGGCAACAGCCAGCCCGGCTTCGACCTCTTCGACAAAGGCAAACTGGGCGCGAGCAACTTCGAACAGCAGGTCACCTACCAGCGCGCGCTGCAGGGGCAGCTCGATGAAACGATCGACAGCGTACAGGGGGTGTCCGGCGCGCAGGTCGAGCTCGTGCTGCCGAGCGCCCAGAACGAGATCTTCGGCGAAAACCAGGACAACTCGTCGGCCGCCGTGGCGCTGTCGGGGACGAGCGGGCTCGCTCCGAGCTCGGCGCGCGGGATCGCGCAGCTGGTCGCCTCGAGCGTCCCCGGCCTGCAGCTCAACAAGGTGACCATCACCGACTCCTCCGGCGAGCTGTTGTGGCCGAGCGGCTCCGGCGGCGCGGGCGGCGCCGCCAACAGCCTGCAGGAAGCCGAGCAGGCCTACGACCAGAGCATGGAGGCCAGCCTCGACGCGATGCTCGCGCAGACGCTCGGGCAGGGCAAGGCGCAGGTGCTCGTGTACGCCAACATGAACGTCGACCAGACGAGCAAGGAATCGCTCGAATACGGCAAGGCCGGCACCCCCGTCCAGCAGAGCAAATCCACGGAAACGCTGACCGGCACGGGCGGCACCGCCGGTGGCGTCACCGGCACGGCCGCGGCCGGCGCGGCCGCCACCGGCAGCGGCAAGTCCAACTTCAAGCACGAAACCTCCAGCGCCACCCTGGGCGTCTCCAAGACCGTCACCCATTCGACGATCGCGCCGGGGACGGTGGAAAGCCAGCACGTATCCGTGCTGCTCGACAAATCCGTGCCCGCCTCGGCGTTGCCGGCGATCCGCGAAGCGGTCACCAACGCCGCCGGCATCCAGGCCAAGCGCGGGGACACCATCTCGATCGGCCAGGTGGCCTTCGCCAAGTCCACGAGCGCCGCGGCGGCGAGCAGTCCGCTGAGCGACGCCAAGTACGTGCTGCTCGGTCTGGGCGCGATGATCTTCCTGTTCTTCACAACCCGCTCGCTGCGCAAGCGCGAGAAGGAGACGATCGAGGAACCGGTGTGGCTGCGCGAGCTCGAGGCGCCGATGAGGCTGTCCGAGCTCGAACGCGAAACCTCACCCCGGCCGAGCCCCGCGATGGTCGCTGCGGGGGCACCCAACGGCGCGGGCGCCGGCGGCGGCGGCGGTGGTGGAGGCGGGGGAGGCGGGACCGCTACAGCGATCGGCGCGCCGAACGCGCGCACCCAGGTGGAGCAGCTCGTCGACACCCAGCCCGACCGCGTGGCCCAGCAGTTGCGAAGCTGGATGCAGGAGGGCTAGCGGGCGGTGGCCGGCGAGTCCGCAACAGAGACGCTGCCCGCGGTGGTGGCTTCCGCCGGCGAGCAGCTGCCCGCGAGCACTGAGGAGCTGGGCGGCACGCGCAAGGCCGCGGTGCTGATGGCCGCGCTCGGCTCCGAGCGCGCCGCCAGCGTGCTGCAGCGACTGAGCGAAGCCGAGATCGAGCACCTGTCGATCGAGATGGCCAACCTCAACTCGGTGGCGGCGGAGACGACCGAGTCGATCTTCACCGAGATCGCGGAGCTGGCAAGCGGCGAGCTGGGCGCCGCCGGGGGCATGGAGTTCGCCCGCGGCGTGATCGAGCGCGCGCTCGGCCCCGAGCGCGCGGCCGAGCTCCTCGGGCGGCTGTCCGCCCGCACCGAGACACCCCCCTTCGAGTTCCTCCAGCGCGTCCCCCCGGACCGCACCGCGGCGCTGCTGCGCAGCGAGTCGCCGCAGACGATCGCGTTGATCCTCGCCAGCCTGCGCACCACGCTCGCCGCCCAGGTGCTGGCGCGGCTGCCCGAGCGCCAGCAGCCCGACATCGCGCTGCGGATCGCCCGCATGGGCGAGACCAGCGCGCAGGTGGTGGAGCAGGTCGAGGAGGTGATCCGCCACAAACTCACGGCCGTGGCCGAGCGCGAGTACTCCGCGGCGGGGGGCACCAAGACGCTGGCCGAGATCCTCAACCACTCCGACCGCACCACCGAGCGCAACGTGCTCGAGAAGCTCGCCTCCGAAGACCAGGAGCTCGCCGAGGAGGTGCGCGGCATGCTGTTCGTGTTCGAGGACATCGTCAAGCTCGAAGAGCGCGCCGTCCAGCAGGTGCTGCGCGAGGCCGACCAGAAGGACCTCGTGCTGGCGCTCCGCGGCGCTCCGGAGAACGTCAAGGAGGTCGTGCTCACGAACATGTCCGAGCGGGGCGCCGAGATGATCAGGGAAGAGATGGAGATCCAGCCGCCGCAGCGCAAACGCGACATCGACGCCGCCCAGAGCCGCATCGTGGCCGTCATCCGCAAGCTCGAGGAGGCCGGCTCGATCGTGATCGCCGGCGAGAGCGAGGACGAGAGCGAAGCGGTTGTCTGACGCGACCGTCAGCTTCGCCTTCGAGCAGCTCCAACCGTCGGAGGCCCCGCCCCGCGACGCCGCTGCCCGCATGCTCGTGCAGGCGCACGCGGAGGCCGAGCGCATCCGCGAGCAGGCCCGCGCCGCCGGCTACGAGCAGGGGCGCGCGGCGGGGCACGAGCGGGGCGCGGCGGAGATCGCGCGCGCGGCGAGCACGCTCGGCGAGGCCGCCCAGGGGATCGAGGCGCTGCGGGTGCAGACCGTGCAAGCCGTCGAAGCGGACGCCATCGACTTCGCGCTCGAGCTGGCCGGCAAGGTCCTCGCCGGCGCGCTGCAGGCGCATCCGGAGCTCGTCGTGGAGGTCGTGCAGGGGGCGCTGCGGCGCATCACCGACCGGCGCACGATCACCGTGCTGGTGAACCCCGCGGACGTCGAGGCCGTCAGAGCGGCGGTCGGACAGTTGACCGCACAGGGCAGCGGCGTGGAGCTGTGCGACGTGCAGGCCGAGGAGCGCGTGCTGGCCGGCAGCGCGATCGTGCGTACCGCCGAGGGCGAGGTGGACGCGAGCGTGCACACGCAGCTGGAGCGCGCGCAAGAGGTGGCCGCGGCGGCGCTCGAGGGCGGCGGGCAAGCGTGAGCGCGGCGCCCGTAGGCGAGGCCACCGAGCTCGATGCCCGCCCGCCGGGGCTGCTGGACGGCGCCACCGAGGCGATCCGTGAGGCCGATCTCGCCAGGCGTCATGGCTTCGTCACCAACCTCATCGGCCTGATCATCGAGGTCACCGGCCTGCACGCGGAGGTCGGCGAGCTGTGCCTGGTGGGCACCGACCGCAACCGCGCGGCGGTGTCCGCGGAGGTCGTGGGCTTCCGGGACGGGCGCACGCTGCTGATGCCGCTCGGGGAAGCTCACCGGCATCGGCCCGGGGACGCGCGTGCTGGCCAGCGGCATGCCGTTTCGGATCGCCGTCGGCGAGGGCCTCTTGGGTCGGGTGGTGGACGGCCTGGGCAACCCCCAGGACGGTGGGCCCGCATCCGCTCCCGAGCTCGCCGCTGCAGGCGTGGACGGGACGCGGCGACTGCGGCGCTCGACCATCGCCTCGCCGCCGAGCGCCCTCTCGCGCCCGCGCATCCGCGAGCGCGTCGGTCTCGGTGTGCGCGCGCTCGACGGCCTGGTGCCGTGCGGACGCGGCCAGCGCCTGGGCATCTTCGCCGGCTCGGGCGTCGGCAAGTCCTCGCTGCTGGGCATGATCGCCCGCTCGACCAGCGCGTCCATCAACGTGATCGCGCTCGTCGGCGAGCGCGGACGCGAGGTGCGGGAGTTCGTCGAGCGCGACCTCGGCGACGCGCTGGAGCGCTCCGTGGTGGTCGTCGCCACCTCCGACCAGCCCGCCCTCGTGCGCATCAAGGCGGCGTTCACCGCCACCACCATCGCCGAGTACTTCCGCGACCAGGGCCACGACGTGATGCTGATGATGGACTCGGTCACGCGCTTCGCCATGGCCCAGCGCGAGGTGGGGCTGGCGATCGGCGAGCCGCCCGCCACCCGCGGCTACACCCCCAGCGTGTTCGCCCTGCTGCCGCGCCTGCTCGAGCGGGCGGGAACGAGCGCCACGGGCTCGATAACCGCGCTGTACACGGTGCTGGTTGACGGCGACGACATGAACGAGCCGATCGCCGATGCCGTGCGCGCGATCCTCGACGGCCACGTCGTGCTCACGCGCTCGCTCGCCCAGGCCGGTCACTATCCCGCGATCGACGTCCTCTCGAGCGTTTCCCGCCTGGTGGGCGAGATCGTCTCGCCCGAGGTCGAGCAGGCCGGGCAGCAGTTGCGGGCGGCGCTCGCCGTGCTGCACGAGAAGGAAGACCTGGTGGCGATCGGCGCGTATCAGTCGGGCAGCGATCCGGCCCTCGACACGGCGCTCGCGCATCGGGCGCGCATCGAGCGCTTCCTGCGCCAGCCGGTGCACGAGCGCAGCGACCCGCTGCACACCGACGCGCGCCTGATCGCGCTCGGCAACTCGCTGGCCAGCGAACTGGCGAGCGCCGGCGAGGAGATCGAGGACGCCGACGTGCTCGCCGGCGAGCAGGACGGAGCGCCCGGCGCCCCCGTCGCGCCCCCGCTCCCGCAGGACGCCCCCGGCCCGCCGGCCATCCCCGCGCTGGGGCTGAGCATATGAGCCGTGCGCACGCCGGCGCACGTATGGCCGGTGAGGTGCGTGCACCGGCGCTCAAGAAGCCGACCCTGCGTCCGATAACCAGGCCGTGAGTCCCTCGTTCAGGTTCCGTCTGGAGCGCGTGCGCGCCGTGCGCGAGCGCAAGGAGAAGCTCGCCCAGCGCGAGCTGGCGGACGCCCTCTCGCGCCGCTCCTCGAGCGTCTCCGAGCTGCGCAGCGCCGAGGATCGCGTGGAGCATGCGCGCGAGGAACAGCGCAGCGTGGCGTCCCAGCCGTCGGTCCTGAGCGGCGGCGACCTGCTCGCCCGCCAGGCCTTCCTCGAGCGCACCGAGGCCCAGCGCCGCGTGCGCGAACGCGAGCTCAAGCAGCGCGAGCTGGAGGTGGCCGCGCGCGACGCCGAGCTGGCGACCGCCGCCACCGAGCACGAGATGCTCAACCGCCTCAGGGAGCGCCGGCGTGGCGAACACGACCGCGCGGCCGCCCGCAACGAGCTGGGCATGCTCGACGAGATCGCCGTCACCCGCTTCTCCAGGAGCCAGGCGTGAGCGCGCAGGCGCTCAGCGGGGTGCCCGCCGGTGAGCTCGCGCTGATGCAGCGCGTGCAGCAGCTCCAGGCGCTGATCGAATCGGCCCGACAGGTTGCCGCGGGCATGCCCGCCAGTGCGCTCTCGAGCGCCTCCGCCGCCCAGGGATCCGCCGCCCCGACCTCCGCCACCGGCTTCGCCTCGGTGCTCCAGGCCGCGACCACCGCCGCATCGTCCCCGGAGGGGGACGCCGTCGGGGTCGCCGAATCGAGCGGCGTGCTCGGCTCCTCCGGTGTGCCCGCCTATCAGGGCGTGGGCGCCGGCACGGACGTCGCTTACGCCGCGGGCCCGCAGGGCGCACCCGTGAGCGGCGAAGGCGAAGGCGCCTCCTACGAAGCGCTCGTCGATCAGGCCGCCGCGCGCAACGGCCTGGACCCGGCGGTGTTGCACGGTCTCATCCAGCAGGAGTCGGGCTTCGACCCCACCGCCACGAGCAGCGCCGGAGCGGCCGGCCTCACGCAGTCTGATGCCCGGCACCGCCTCCTCGCTCGGCGTCGCCGATCCGCTCGACCCGGCCGAATCGATCGAAGGCGGCGCGCGCTACCTCAGCGAGATGATGAGCCGCTTCGGCGGCAACACCGCAGACGCGCTGGCTGCGTACAACGCCGGCCCCGGGGCCGTCCAGCAGTACGGAGGAGTGCCGCCGTACGCGGAAACCGAAAGCTACGTGTCGAAAGTGCTCGGCTACGCCGAAACCTACCGTCAGTCCCACCCCGAGACCACTGGAGCGCTCCTGTGAACGTCCCCGCCATGCTCCCGCCGCCATCGACCGCCCCGTCGGAAACCCCCGGCGGGGGGAGCCCGCCAACGCCGCCCGCCCCACCAGGCGGGCCGCCCTTCAAGAGCGCGCTCGCCGAACACTGGGCCCGGACCGCCACTGCGGAAGGCCAACACCAGACAAGCTCCGAAGCGAGCCGTCGGGAAGCATCAGCCGCTCGTCGTCGCGAACGCGCGGGCACGTCGTCTGATGCAGCCGCCGCGAGTCCCGGTCAAGGCGCGAGCGCCTCAGCCGAAGCGACGCCCGCGTCCCAGGCAGCGGGCGCGCAGTCCGCCGCAGCCGGCTCGCCGGGCGCAGCCGACCCCACGGCCTCCGCCGCGGCATCCGACTCCGACGCCGCATCTGTGTCCGGCGCCGCCGCGTCCGCTGCTGGAGCCTCGACCGGCGCTGGCGTGTCCGCCACCGTATCCTCGACCGGCGCCGGCGCGTCTGGCAGCGCCGCTCCGTCCGCTGGCAGTGCCGCCAACACTGCGATCACGCCCGCCACGAGGGATGCCCCGGCGGCCCTCGCCGGAGCCGCGCCCGGCGCCAGCGGCGTTGTCTCGCCAGGAGTGCCAGCCGACGGGGAAGCGCAACAGGCAGCCGACGGATCGGCCGCTGGCGCGGCCGAGAAAGTCCCCGGCGCCGCCGAGTCCCGCTCGAGCGCCGGCCCGGCCTCCGCGCCGCTCAGCGCCTCGGTCTCCTCCGCCATCGCGACCGCCGAGTCAGGGGCGCACCGCGCCGGCGGAGCGCCCGCTGCGCAGCGCGCATCGGCCACCACCGGCAGCGAGACCACGACCGCCGGTGGCTCGACATCGGCGGCGCAGCCCGATGGCGAGAGCGGCCCGCAGGCCGCTCGCACGGGCGCCCTTGCGAGCCCTGATCCCGCCGGTCCGGCCCCAACGGCAGCGCCCGGGAGCGCCCCGTCCGCCGGTCCCAGCGCATCCACGGCCTCGTCCGCCGGCGCGCCAAGCGCGTCCGCCGGTGGGGCGGGCGCCTCGAGCGCACCCGTCGCCGTCGCAAGCGGCGCCGCCGGAGGCGAGGAGAGCGACACGCCCGCAGGCGGCCAGAACCCCGCCGCCGGCGGGGCCCCGGCGCCGGCCCGCGCCGCGGGCGCCTCCACAACCGGATCGACGCCGTCGGGTGCGCCGGGCGCCGTCGCCGCACCCGTCTCCGCTTCGCCCGCCACCCCGGACGGCGCCCACGCCCTCACGGGCGCCGGCGCGTCCACGCCCGCCACGTCCGCACCGCGCGAGGCGAGCGCGACCGCCACGGCGCGAGGCGCGGCTGGCGCCAGCACGGGGTCAGGCGCGCTCGCGCAGGCGGGCGCCGCCACCACGGCCGCAGACACCGGCTCCGTGGCGGCCGCGCCAGGCGCGCAGGCACAAGCGGGCGGCTCGGCCAACGCCGGCGCCGGCGGGCCCACCCTCGCCACCGGCGTGGGCATGCAGGACATGATCGACTCCATCCGCGCCACCATCGAGATCGCCGCCCGCCAGGGGGTCACCCAGGCGCGGATTGCGCTGGAGCCCGAAGACCTCGGCCACATCAGCATCCGCCTCAGCCAGACCAGCGACGGGCTGCTCGCGCGCGTCAGCGCCGACACGCCCGCGGCCGTGCAGGCGCTCGCCGAGGGCCGCTCGGAGCTGCACCAGTCGCTGAGCTCGCTCGGCGTGTCGCTGCTGCGCCTGGACATCAGCTCCTTCGGGCAGCCCCAGGCCGGCAGCCGCGAAGACTCGGCGGGCAACCGCGACGGGACGAGCACCGCACGCCCGGCACAGGACTCCGAGGCAGCCGATGACGCCGCCACCGGCGAGCTCGACGGCGCCGGCGCGCCCGCGCCGATCGCCGGCGGCGAGCTTGTGGACGTGCTCGCCTAACACACGAAAGGAACTGATCGCCATGACCGCCAATCCCCTCACCAGCGCCCAGCCGGCAGCCACCGGCGCCTCCTCGCGGGCCGAACCCGCGCCCGAAAACCCCAACGGCGTCCTCGGCCAGAACGACTTCCTCAAGCTGATGGTTGCCCAGCTGCAGGCGCAGAACCCGCTCGAACCGGGCAACGCCAACGAATTCGTCAACGAGCTCGCGCAGATGACCCAGGTCGAGCAGGTGACCAACCTCGCCAACGCCGACGAGCTGTCCGGCGCCGTCCAGCTCATCGGGCACAAGGTCACCTACAACGGCGAAGGCGGCGAACCCGCCGCCGGCGTCGTCCAGAGCGTCCAATCGAGCTCCTCCGGCACTACCGTCACCGTCGAAGGCGTAGCCGGCGTGAAGCTCTCGGCCATCACCGAAGTCGAATGACCCCCAGCGTCAACCCAGTCGAATGACTCCCATCACCAACCCCGCTCTCGTGCCCCCTCTTGGGGGTACCCCCGGTGGCCTCGGCGGGCCGCTCACCCCCGCTGGTGCTCCAGGTGCGGGCAAACCCGCCGATGGCACCGCGGGCAAGCCCGCGGGCGGCGCGGGCGGCGTCCAGTCGGGCCCGTCGTTCGCCGATGCGCTCCAGCAGGCGGGCAAGGCCAGCGACCTGCAGTTCTCGAAGCACGCCCTCGCACGCGTCCAGCGCCGAGGCATCGAGCTCGATCAGGGCACGCTGGGCAGGCTTTCACAGGGGGTCGATCGCGCCGCCGGCAAGGGCTCGCGCGACTCCCTCGTCCTTGTTGACGGCACCGCCTTTGTGGTGTCCGTCAGCAACCGCACGGTCATCACGGCCGTCGGATCCGAACACATGAAGGACAACGTGTTCACCAACATCGACAGCGCCGTGATCGCATGAGACGAGCGGCTTCACACGACAACGGCCGGACCTCTTCGAGGAGGCCGCGAAAGGCAGGGCAGTCATCATGATGGCAGGAATGTACGCCGCGATCAGCGGCCTCGACGCGAACCAGGCGATGCTCAACGAGACCGCCAACGACCTCGCGAACGTCAACACCGTCGCCTACAAGGCGGCGAGCATCACCTTCGCCGACTCGCTCACACAGGTGTCCCACGGGGCCTCCGGGCCGACCAGCACCAACGGCGGCACCAACCCCGAGCAGATCGGGTTGGGCGTGCAGGTGCAGGCGACCGTCAACGAAATGACGGAGGGCTCCTTCCAGACCACCAACAACCCGCTCGACGTCGCCATCGAGGGACCCGGCTTCCTGCGGATCGGTCCCGGGGACCCGAAAGAAGGCGAACTCACGGCGGGGATTCCCCAGAACGTCGAGTACACCCGCGCCGGCGATCTCACCACCGACGCCGCCGGGATGCTGACCACGCAGTCGGGCGAATACGTGATCGGCAAGAACGCCCTCGTGGCCACGGAAGCGCCCACGGGCGACACCTACGAACCCGGCAAAGAAGACACCTACATCCAGATCCCGCCGGGCTCCTCCAACATCGCCATCGGCGAGGACGGGTCGGTCAGCTACACCGACGAGAACAAAGAATCGCCCGAATACCTCAAGCGGGTCACCGCCGGGTACCTGTCGCTGGCGACGTTCGCCAACGAAGCCGGCCTGGAACGGATGGGCGGATCGCTGTGGTCGCAGACCGCCAACTCGGGCACGCCGATCGTCGGCACGCCCGACACCCCCGGGTTCGGCTCCACGATCGGCGGCGAGCTCGAGATGTCCAACGTCGATCTGGCGACCGAGATGACCAACATGATCACCGCCGAGCGCGGCTACCAGGCCAACTCGCGCGTGATCTCCACCGCCGACGAAATGCTCGGCACGCTGGTGACGATGATCCAGTAGCCCCCTTCGCCGGCAGCGCGTGGCCCGCCCACAGCGGGCGGGCCACGTTCGCCGGCAGCCTTGTCACGCGCGCACCGCGCGGGCACGAACGATCAAGCGAGCGCCGTGAAAGGACGGCGAGGGTAGGGACAACTCCGAGGAGCTGCGGAGTGGGGCGGTGCTGGACGCCGTCCCACTCTGTGGCTAACGTTGCATGTGAGGGGGATTGCAATGATCACGCTCAACCGGCTCGGTCACAAAGACGAGCCATTCCAACTGAACGTTGACATGATCGTCACGGTCGAGTCCACTCCCGACACGGTCATCACGCTCGCCACGGGCACCAAGGTCGTCGTGGCCGAGACCCCCGCCGAGGTGGCCACCGCCGTGCACGAGTTCCGCGCCTCCGTGCTGGCCGAAGCGTTCAGGCGCAGAGGCCGGGCCGGGGGCGGGGTGGGCGGGGTCTCATCGTCCGGCGGGACGCACCGCGACGCCGGGCACCTGTCCGCCGTTGACGAGGATCCCGCATAGCACTCGACGCGCCCCGCGGGACGCACCGCGACGCCGGGCATCTGTCCGCCGTTGACGAGGATCCCGCGTAGCACTCGACGCGCCCCGCGACGCCGGGCACGCGTCCGTCGTCGCGGAGGATCCGCGTAGCGCTCGGCGGGGTGGTCGTTGCCCGGAGCGGGCAGCCGCTGTCGGGCGGTTGGACCGTTGATGCATGCGCACGGGCCAAGGTTGAAGGATTTTCTGCATGGAGCCGATGTATGCAAGCAATGAAGGCTTCAACGGCCATCGGGATTGGGGTGGCCTTCGGCTCCCTGATGATGAGTTCGCTGATGGGCGGCACCAGTCCCGCTTCGTTCATCGACATCCCCGCCCTCATGATCATCCTCGGCGGCACCGGCGGGGTGACCCTGGCGAGCGTCGGCATGGCCTCGATGAAGCGCGTGCCCAGCCTCTACAAGATGGTCTTCTCCGCCGAACCGCCGGACATGCGCGGGCGGCTCGATCAGCTGGTGTCCCTGGCTGACAAGGCCCGGCGTGAGGGCCTGCTCGCACTCGACGCCCAGCTCTCCGACATCGACGACGCCTTCACGCGCAACGCCCTCCAGCTCGTCGTCGACGGCACCGACCCGGAGATGGTGCACGCGATCCTCGAGGCCGAGGTTGACGGCATGGCCGCCCGCCACGCCTCGGCCGCGGCGCCGTTCGAAAAGGCCGGCGGGTTCGCTCCCACGATGGGCATCATCGGCACGGTCCTCGGCCTCGTGCACGTGCTCCAGAACCTCGCCGCGCCCTCCACGCTCGGGCCATCCATCTCCGCCGCCTTCATCGCCACCCTGATGGGCGTCGGCTCCGCCAACGTCGTGTTCCTGCCCATCGCCAACCGCCTGAAGGCGATCTCCGCCGAAGAGATGGAGCTGCGCATGATGACGCTCGAGGGGATCCTCTCGATCCAGGCGGGCGACAACCCGCGACTCGTCTCCGAAAAGCTCATGTCCTATCTCGCGCCCGCCGAACGGGACGCCGGCGAGGAGGACAACGTGGCGCGGCTCGACGAGGCCAGGGCGGCCTGAGCATGGCCCGCGGGCACTCCAAACGCCGCCACGGAGGCGCAGAGCACGAGAGCGAGGAGCGCTGGCTGCTCACGTATGCCGACATGATCACCCTGCTGATGGCGCTGTTCATGGTGCTGTTCTCGATCTCCTCCGTCAACATCTCCAAGTACGAGACGCTGCAGAAGTCGTTGAAGGCCGCCTTCTCGGGCAACATCCTCCCCGGCGGCAAATCGGTCGCCCAGCAGGGCGCCACCGCGAACTCCGCCAACGTCCCCTCGAAGGTCGAATTGCAGGCGATCGAGCCGGTCGCCACCGAAGGCTCGAGCGCCATGCAGAACAGCACCGCCCACGGCGCCACCACCGCTCCCACCGCCGCGGCCTCCAGCTCGGCCGCCGCGGCCGCCGCGACGGCAGCCGCCCAGAAGCAGGCCGCCGAGTTCGCACGCATCAAGGCCGAGCTCGAAGCCTACGCCGCCTCCCACGGCTTCGCCAAGAGCGTCAAGGCCACGATCGAAGCCCGCGGCCTGGTCATCAGGGTGCTCACCGACGATCTCCTGTTCGCCTCCGCGCAGGCCACCCTCGATCCCCGCGCCGACGGCCTGCTCGGCGAGATCGCCCAGCTGCTCAACCTCGACGAGACCCACCCCATCTCCGTCGAAGGCAACACCGACAACGTGCCCATCCACTCCGGCCTGTACCCCAGCAACTGGGAGCTTCTCCACGGCCCGCGCCAGCACCGTCGTGCGCTTCCTGATCGCCCACGGGGTGGGCGCGAGCAGGCTGACCGCGTTGGGCAACGCCGAACAACACCCCGTTGACAGCAACGCCACGGCCCCCGGGCGCGCCCGCAACCGGCGCGTGGAGATCGTCATGCGGCGCATCCCCAGCGGCGAAGGCGAAGGCGAAAGCGGCACCGAAGGCGAACAGTAGAAGGACGAGGAACGAACCATGCTCAAGAAAAAGAAGCTCATGCTCGCCGTCGCCCTGCCGATTCTCATATTGGGGGTGGGCTTCAAGATGTCCCAGCCCAAGCCCGTCAACAAGGACAAGATCAAGGGGACCATCTACTCGATGCCGGCGCCTTTCCTGCTCAACCTCACAGACGGTCGCTTCGCCAAGATGACCATCGCGCTCGAGCTCGCCCCGGGTCAGAGCGACGGCGCCTCCGCCACCGCCGCGGCCTCGAGCGGGGAAGGCGCCGCCGGCACGCTCCCCGAGGAACCGCTGGTGCGGGAAATCGTGACCAATGCGGTCACCAACCAGAACGGGGAAGCGCTCATCAGCGATCAGGGCAGAACCGTCATCAAGCACCAGATCCTGGCGGCCATCGCGAAGCAGACCGACCTCAAGGTCGAAGCCGTGCTGATCCCCGACCTCACGGTGCAATAGGAGGCAGACGTGGCCGAGGCGATCGAGTACGAGCAGTTCGACGGACAGGCATCCTCCCCGCATGTCGATCCCGCCCACGCGAACGGCTCCGCATCGTCCCCGCAGGGGGACCCGGCCTCCCAGGCCGCATCGTCCCCGCAGGGGGACCTCAGCCGCCTCTCCGAGATCCCCATGGAGCTGAGCGTCGAGATCGGCCGCACCCACATGACGGTCGGGGAGACGCTCGATCTGCGTGTCGGATCGGTGGTCGCACTCGAGCGCCTCGCCGGCGAGACCGCCGACCTGCTCGTCAACGGCAGCGCCATCGCCCGCGGCGAGGTGGTCGTCATCGAGGAGCAGTACGGTCTGCGCATCACGGAGATCCTCGACGGCCAGTCCGAGTCCGCATCCTCCCAGGAGGGAGAGGGCGAGCAGGCGCAGCCCGTCGCAGCCGCGGCGAGCCCCGATGCGCTCCAGGACGAGGCTCAGGCACCGTCCCCGGACGGGGAGACGGCCACACCCGCCGAGGAGGGCTGAGACGCCGTGAGCCCGGGTCAGAGCGAGGCCGCGGAGGCGCCGTCCCCGGCACAGGTGCGCGCGCTCGACTTCTCCCAGCCGACCAAGTTCACCACCGAGCTCAGGCGGCGCATCACCCGCGCGCTCGAGGGGTTCTGCGAGTCGCTCGGCAACGCCCTCGCGGGCGAGCTCAACGCCGAAGTGGAGCTCACCCTCACCGACGTCAGCCAGCACACGTGGGCGGCCGCCAAGGCGCAGCTCCCCGCGGACTCGATCGCCGTGGCCGTCGAGGCGCAGGCGATCGAGCGCCAGATGCTGATGAGCGTCGAGCTGCCGCTCGTGCTCCAGGCGCTCGAATGCCTGCTCGGCGGCGAGGCCGCCCAGGCGCCGTCCGAGCGCCACCTGACGGAGATCGACTGGGTGCTCACCCGCGGGGTGCTCGACACGGTCGTGCGCCAGCTGTCGTTCGCCTGGGATGAGCTCGGCGGCCCCGAGCTGGTGCGCGGCGAGGTTGACATGGAGGGCGACGCGGGCGTGCCCTCGGCGATCGGCGAACCCACCCTGTCGGTGGCCTTCGAGGTCAAGATCGACGTGCTCTCGTCGACCATCTCGCTGCTGATCCCGTGGGCGGCCATCGAGCCCATCACCGAGCGCATCCGCGGCGGTGGCGTCGAGCCGAGCGCCCCCGACCCGCATGGCGCCGACGCCCTGCGCCGCGGCATCTCCGGCGCCCACGTGCTCGTACGCGCCGAGGTCGGCTCGCTGCAGATGCCCATCGAGCGCATGCTCGAGCTCGGCCCCGGGTCGCTGCTCGCGCTCGAAGACCGCGCCGAGGACGGCGTGCTGCTGTTCACCGAGGGCGTCTCCCTCGGTCGCGGGAACCCCGGACGCAGCGGCGCGAGAAGGGCGGTCAAGCTGTCCGCCACCGACGAGCCCCCGATCCACGCCGACACCTACGCCACGCTCGGCCGCGCCGAGCTCGAACGCGCGCGCACACATCTGCTGAAGGCGCGCGAGAGCCCCGAGAGCCGGGAAATGCTCCGCAGCATCTTCGTGCGCGTGTGGGCCGAGCTGGGACGCACCCACCTGCCGCTCGCTGGCGCCCTCGAGCTCGCCCAGGGCGCCGTCGTCGAGCTCGATCAGCGCGCTGAGGAGCCCATCGAGCTGTTCGCCAACGGCCTGTGCTTCGCCAACGGCAGCCTCGTCGTCACCGGCGAAGGCACCTGGGGCGTGCAGGTGGCCGAGCTCGTGCAGTAGCCGCGCGGGCGCGCCGGCGGGCGCCGGCGGGGCTCGGTGGGTCAAACGCCTCAAGAGATGGGGCGGGCCGCCGATAACCCGGACGACTCTTCCTCGGAGTCGTCCCTCGATGAGCAAGTCGATCCCGCTTTCCCGTGCGGTCGCGACGGCGACCGCAGTGCTTGGCGCCTGCCTGCTCGCATTTGCGAGCACCGCGTCAGCGTTCAGCCCGCCCTCCAAGACGGGCGGCGAAAGCACGCCCCTGCACCTGACCACCTCGACGGGCGGCACAGCCCACTCCGCCAGCCCCACCGGCGGGGCGTCCATCGTGCGCACGATCGTCGGGCTGGCGATCGTCATCGCCGTCATCTGGGGGCTCGCCTGGATCCTCAAGCAGGTCAAGGCGGGCAAGGACCCGCACGTCTCCAGCAGCGGGCTGGCCAGCGTCGCCGCGCTCACGCTCGGCTCCGGGCGCACCGTGCACCTCGTGCGCGCCGGCAACGACTACGTGCTGCTCGGCGCCACCGAGCACGGGCTCGCCCCCATCCATCGCTACACCGAGGAGGAGGCCCGCGAGGCGGGGCTGTTCATCGAGCATCCCCAGCCCGAACGCTCCCGGCTGGTGAGCGTCGCCAGTCAGCTCGTCTCCGGCGCCGGGCGGGCCGTCAGCCAGGGCTCCTACGCCACTCGCGCCGGCTTCCCCGAGCAGCGGGGGCTTCCGGGCCAGGCCGGCTTGCCCGAGCAGCGGGAGCTCCCGAACCAGGCCGGCCTGCCCGAGCAACGCGCGCTCCCGCGCGAAGCCGGCCTGTACGACGAGGACGGCCCCTACGGGAGCTTCTCCGACCAGCCCCTCCACAGTCCCGCCGTCGGCCGGCGGCCCGACCCGATGCGGGCGAGCCCGCCGTCGGGCAACCTGCTCGAGCGCCTGCGCGAAATGACGGTCCGCCGGTGAACCTCACCTCGAACAACGCCGTCCAGATCCTGCTCCTGGTCGGGGGGCTCACGCTCGTGCCGGCCATCCTCTTCACGGTCACCGGCTTCAGCCGCATCCTGATCGTGCTCGGCTTCATCCGCAGCGCCATCGGCACCACCACCGCGCCCCCCAACCAGGTGCTCGTGGGCATCGCCCTGTTCCTCACCATCTTCGTGATGGCCCCCACCATCGCCGCCATCAAGACCGTGGCCGTGGTGCCGCTCGAGGCGCACAGGATCAGCACCACCACCGCCATCGAACGCGCCGAGGTGCCGTTGCGGCAGTTCATGTTCCGCAACACCCGCCCCGAGGACATTCAGTCTGTTCATCACCCTCTCCCACGCCAAGGAGCCCCACACGCGCGCCGAAGTGCCCACCGAGGTGCTGATCCCCGCGTTCATCGTCTCCGAGCTCAACATCGCCTTCCAGATCGGCTTCCTCATCTTCCTGCCGTTCCTGATCATCGACCTGATCGTCTCCTCGGTGCTCATGAGCATGGGCATGATCATGCTCCCGCCCACCTTCATCTCGCTCCCCTTCAAGATCCTCCTGTTCGTCCTCGTCGACGGCTGGGATCTCGTCATCAAGGCCCTCGTCCAGTCCTTCCACTAGGTGCGTGAACACGCGCCCGGTCAGCCACGCGAACTCCTCCTCAAAGATCCTTCAACCACGAGCTCTGTATAACAATGGTGATACTATGAATCAGGACACAGTCGTCAACCTCGCCTCCCAGGCGATGAGCCTCGCGCTCAAGATCGCCGGGCCGATACTGCTCGTCGCGCTCGTCATCGGCCTGCTCGTCAGCGTCTTCCAGGCCGTCACCCAGATCCAGGAGCAGAGCCTCTCGCTGATCCCCAAGATCGCCGGCGTGGCCGTCGTGATCGTCGTGCTCGGGCCATGGATGCTCGGCCAGCTCGTCTCCTACACGGCCGCCCTGTTCACCTCCATCCCCACGATGGTGGGCTCGTGAGCCGGGCGCCGGCGGGGGCAGTCGTGAGGCGAGCGCCGGCGGGTGGGCTCGTGAGCCGGTCGCCCGCGGGAGGGCTCGATGGTTGAGCTGCTCGACAAGCTCGCGGGTAACGAGCTCGCCGGCTTCATCCTCGTGCTCGCCCGCGTCACGCCGCTGTTCGTGATCGCGCCGCTGTTCTCCTCGCAGATGATCCCGCCGCGGGTGAAGGGCATCATCGCCGTGGGCATCTCCATCGGCCTCGCCCCCGTCGCCCTGCACGGCCAGCACATCCCCACCGACCCGCTCGCCCTCGCCGGCCTCGTCATCCAGGGTCTGCTCGTGGGGCTCGCCTTCGCCTTCACGCTCGCCGTGCTGCTCGCCGCCGTCGAATCCGCCGGCTCGATCATCGACGTGCTCTCCGGCTTCTCCTACGGGCAGCTCATCAACCCCGCCAACGGCGAGGAAAGCGCCGTGATGACCCGCTTCTACTCGCTCGTGGGGACGATGATCTTCCTCGTCATCGGCGGCGACGCCTGGACGCTCCGCGGCCTCGCCCGCACCTTCACGCTCGTGCCCCTCACCAGCGGGCCGCGCCTGTCCTCGCTCGTGGGCGGCGCCGTGCAGGCCTTCTCCACCATCTTCACCGCCGCCCTCGAGGTGGCCGCCCCGGTGCTCATCGCGCTGCTCATCACCGACGTGGCCTTCGGCGTCGTCTCCCGCGTGGTGCCCCAGCTCAACGTGTTCGCCGTCGGCTTCCCCACCAAGGTCGCCGTCGCCATGCTCGTCGTCGGCGCCTCGCTGCCGTTCACCGCCAACTGGATCTCCGAACAGCTCTCCGTGAGCGTCGGCGATGCCCTCACCGTGCTCCACGTCGCCTGACCCATGCCCCGCGACGATCGCACCGAGAAGGCCACACCCAAGCACCGCAAACGCGCGCGCGAGAAGGGGCAGGTAGCGCGCAGCCCCGACCTCGGCGGCTCGGTCGTACTCGTCGTCGGGGTGCTCACCATCAGCCTGATGGGCCCCCAGATCGCCGAAGCCGGCGCCGCCGCGCTGCGCTCGGTCTTCAGCCAGATCGCCGACCCCTCGCGGGCCCTGAGCGCGTCCGGCCTGGAGGACCTGATGCACTCGGCGCTGTCCGTCGTCGTGCTCGCCGTCGGCCCCGTCGCCGGGGCCTGCATGGCCGCCGGCGTGCTCGTGAACGTCGCCCAGGTCGGCCTGCGGCCCACGCCGCAGGCGCTCAAACCGGACTTCCGCCGCATCAACCCCGCCTCCGGGCTGAAGAACCTGCTCGGGCCCAACGCCGTCTTCGAGGCGCTCAAGGCGATCGCCAAGGTCGCCGTGGTCGGCGCCGTGGCCGCGCTCGCGCTGCTGCCGGGGCTCACCTCGCTGGCGGCCACCGTTGGCGTCTCCCCCGCGGCGCTCGCCGTCATCGCGGGGCACAGCGCGCTGGCCGTCGCCGAGCGCGCCGGCTTCGCCTACCTGGTGGTGGGCGTCATCGACTACGCCTGGAAACGCCACCGCCACGAGAAGCAGCTGATGATGACCAAGCAGCAGGTCAAGGACGAGGTGCGCCAGTACGGCGTCTCAGCCGAGGTCAAAGCGGCGCTCCGCCGCCGCCAGGTGCAGATGGCGCGGGCGCGCATGATGGCCGCCATCCCCGACGCCGACGTCGTCGTCACCAACCCCACCCACTACGCCGTCGTGCTCACCTACGACGGCTCCCGCACCGCCCCCGAGGTGGTCGCCAAGGGCAAGGACCTCGTCGCCGCCCAGATCAGGCGCATCGCCGAGGAACACGACGTGCCCGTGATCGCCGATCCGCCGCTCGCGCGCGCGCTGCACGCCTCCGTGGAGATCGGCCAGGTGATCCCCGAGGAACTGTATGCCGCCGTCGCCCGGGTGCTCGCCTTCGTCTACCGGCTCGCCGGCCGTAGGAGGCTCGCGTCGTGAACGCTCCCGGACTGCGGCGCCTGCTGCGCCACACCGACCTGCTCGCCGCCGTCTCGGTCGTGCTCGTCGTGACCATGCTCGTCGTGCCGCTCCCCTCGGAGCTGCTCAGCCTTCTCATCACCGTCAACATCGCCGCCGCCCTCACCGTGGTGGCCGCCACCATGTACCTCGGCAAGGCGCTCGACTTCGCCTCCTTCCCCAGCCTCCTGCTGCTCACCACGATGTTCCGGCTGGCCATCAACGTGTCGGTCACCCGCCTGATCCTCACCACCGGCGACGCCGGCAGCGTGGTCAAGGCATTCGGCGAATTCGTCGTCGGCGGCAACGTCGTCGTCGGCCTCGTCATCTTCCTGATCCTCGTCGTCATCCAGTTCGTGGTCGTCACCAACGGCGCCGGGCGCGTCGCCGAGGTGGGAGCCCGCTTCACGCTCGACGCCATGCCCGGCAAGCAGATGGCCATCGACGCCGATCTGAACGCCGGCCTCATCACCGACGACCAGGCGCGCGAACGGCGCTCGAACATCGCCAAGGAGGCCGACTTCTACGGCGCCATGGACGGGGCCTCCAAGTTCGTCAAAGGCGACGCCATGGCCGCCCTCATGATCACCGCCATCAACCTCGTCGGTGGGATCATCGTGGGCATGCTCCAACGCGGCCTCGGCTTCTCCGAAGCCACGCACCAGTACTCGCTGCTGACCGTCGGCGACGGCCTCTCCGCGCAGATCCCCGCGCTCCTCATCTCCGTCGCCACCGGCATCATCGTCACCCGCGCCGCCTCCGATAGGGACCTCGGCTCGGACATCGCCAACCAGGTCCTCAGCCAGCGCAAGGCGCCGCTCGTCGCCGCCGGCGCCATCGGGCTGTTCGCGCTGATCCCCGGCCTGCCCAAGCTGCCCTTCCTGCTGATCGCCGCCATCTTCGGGGCGATCGGCTGGGCGGTGCGCAACGGCATGCCCGCGGCCGCCGACGAGCAGGCCGCCAAGGCCGCCGCCGCCAAGGCCGCCCTGCCCGCGGCCACCGTCGAGCCGATCTCCGAAGTGGGCGTTGACGCGCTCGAGCTGTGCATCGGCTTCGGCCTCGTGCCGCTCGTCGAGGGCGGCAGCAGCGGCAGCAGCTCGCTGCTGCGCCGCGTGAGCAGCATCCGCAAACAGATCGCCGGCGATCTCGGCCTAGTGATCCCGCCCGTGCGCATCCACGACGAGCTCGGCATGGAGTCCCACGAGTACGTGTTCAAGGTGCGCGGCTCGGAGGTCGCCCGCGGGCGCATCATGCCCGGCCACCTGCTCGCCATGGACCCCGGCGACGCCACCGGCAACCTCCAGGGGATCCCCACCCGCGAGCCCGCCTTCGGCCTCGACGCCGTGTGGATCCACGAGTCCGCCCGCGCCGAAGCGGAGGCGCTCGGCTACACCGTCGTGGACGCCGAGTCGATGATCGTCACCCACCTGACGGAGACCATCCGCGCCCACGCCGCCGAGGTCCTCACCCGCCAGGATGTGCGCGCGCTGCTCGACCGCCTCAAGGAGACCAACGCGGCGGTCGTCGAGGAGGTCGTGCCCGACGCGCTGTCCCTCGGGGAGATCCAGCGCGTGCTGCAATCGCTGCTCTCGGAAGGCGTCCCCATCCGCGATCTCGGCACCATCGTGGAGGCGATCGGCGACAAGGCGCGAACTACACGTGACACCAGCCTGCTATCGGAGTACGCTCGCCAGGCGCTGGGCCGGGCGATCACCGCTCCCCACCTGGACGAGCAGTTGCGACTGCAAGCGATAACCCTGGACCCATCGATCGAGCAGGAGGTCTCCACCTCGATCACCCAGACCACCGACGGCGAGTACCTCGCCATCGACCCGCCCCGCGCGCAGGCCATCGTCAACGCCCTGCGCACCCAGGTCGAGCACGCCTCCGCACGCGGCGGCCGCGGCGGACGCGCACCGATCGTGCTGTGCTCGGCGCGCGTTCGCCGGCATCTGCGCCGCCTGATCGCCCAGGCCCAGCCACACCTGGCCGTGTGCTCCTACAACGAGATCGCCCCCGGCATCAACGTCGAAACCATCGGGGTCATACACGCATGAGCAACTATGCGTGCCTGTGCTCATGTTCGCGTCCCCAGCCTCCGAAGGTGGAGATATGAGCACCCCGGGGGAGCTGCTGGAAGCGCTCGGACGCGAGGCCCGCGCCAGGTTCGCGGGCGGCGGCGAGGGGAGCACCCGCGTCTACCGCGGGCGCTCGGTCGAGGAGCTCGTGCCCCAGATCCAGCGCGAGCTGGGCGCCGACGCGATCATCGTCCGCCGCCGCGAGGGGCTCACCGGCGGCGTGTTCGGCTTCTTCCAGCACGCCTACGTCGAGATCGAGGCCATGCCGGGCGCCCCCGGCGTTGACCTCTACGACGAGGAGCTAGAGCAGATGCCCCCCGCGCCGGAGCCGGTGTCCCCGCCCGCCCCCTCGGTGTCCGAGCAGCCGCCAGCGCCGTTTGCTGCGCCGCCGCCGCCTGCCGCGCCGCCGCCGTTTGCAGCGCCACCGCCGCCTGCCGCGCCACCGCAGCCCTTCGCGCCGCCGCCGCCCGTCCCAGTGGCGCCCGCGCCGCCACCGGCGCCCGTCGCGCCGCCGATCTACCAGCGGCCGGTCGCGCCCCCGCCGCAGTATCAGCAGCCGCCCGCCCCGGCGTTCGAGCAGCCTTCGGTCGACCCCCCGCCCTACCAGCGCCCGGCGCTCTCGCCGCGCCAGCTCCCGCCGGCGCCCGTACCGCGCTACCAGCCGCCGCCGGCCCCCGCCCCCGCCGCCGACACCGGCACCGGCACCGGCACCGGCAGCGTATACGTGACCGCCCACCTGGCCGCGCTCGCTCGCGCCGGGCGCGCGGTGGCGAGCCCGCCGCCCGAACCCACCTCGGCCCTGCCGCCGCTCCCGCGCGCCGCGCCGCGCCGCGCGCCAGCGCCCGCGCCCGCGTGGCCAACCGAGTTCCAGCAGCCGAGCCCGAGCAGCCCCCCGCCGGCGTTCCCGACGGCCGCCCAGCGGCCCCCGGCGCCCTCACCCCGCCCGAGCGAGCGGCGGGTGGTGGCCCCCGGCTCGCACGCCCGGGCACGCGCGGGCGTCGCCAGGAGCCTCGAGCGCTGCGGTATCGGCCCGGAGCTGGCCCAGGAGCTGATCGACGGAGCGAGCGCGCACGCGCTCGCGCTCGCACCCCGGGCCGGCCTCGCGCAGGCCGTGCGGGTGACGCTCGCCCAGCGCATACCCGTTGCCCCGCCGCTGCCCACCAAGGGCGCCGCGATCGTCATGGTCGGAGCTGGCGGCACCGGCAAGACCACCTGCTGCGCGGCGCTGCTCGCCGCCTACCGGCGCAGCAGCTCGCTGCCGGCGAGCTGCGCCACGATCACCCGCAAGCCGGGCCGCGCCGACCGGGTCGCCGGCGCGGCCGGGGGAGAGCCGAGCGAGCTGCAGATCATCCTCAGCCCCACCATCCTCAAGCCCTCGCCCGCGCGTTCTCCGCGCGCCCTGCGGGCGCTGCGCAGGGCTCTGAGCGAGGGCCTCGTGGTGATCGACACGCCCAGCCTGTCGCCCGCCGACCGCACCGGCGTGCGCGAGCTCGCCCGCCTGCTGTCCGAGCTCGAGCCCGAGCGCGTGGTGGTGACGCTGCCGGCGACGCTTGGCGCCACCGCCGCCGCACAGCTTCTGCAGGCGCTGCGACCGCTGGCCGCGAACTCGCTGGCCGTCACCCACGCGGACGAGACAGACCAGCTCGGTGTGGCCGTCGAGGCGGCCTGCAGATTCGGCCTCGCACCCGAGTACCTGCTCGAGCGCGCCAGCGCCGGGGGCTGGCGGCTGCGCCACACGGATCCGACCGCCCTGGCGGAGAAGCTGCTGCCATGACCGGGAGGCTCGCATGAAATTCGGGCGCCCAGCCCCCGCCAAGTCAGAGCCGGTGACGCTGCCCGAGCGCGCGCAGACGGTCACGCTCATGCCCGCCAAGGGCAAGGGCATCCCCGCGCGCGTGCTCGAGTGCCAGCCGGACGCGCTGGTGGTCGCGATCATGGTGCCCACCGAGCCGCTCAGTCACGGCCAGCTCGAGGGGATGACACTCGAATTCACCGCCGCCCACGGACGCGTGCGGCTGAGCGGCACCACCACCATCGAGGACCCGTCCGACCCGGACGTGGTGCGCATCGAGCACCCCCGCTCGATCGAGGTGCTGCAGGAGCGCGAGTACGTCCGCATCAAGTCCGCCCGCCCCGCGCTCGTGTACGGGCTGCCCGACCAGATCCCCGTCCAGAGCTACACCGTCGACCTCAGCGGCGGCGGCTTCCTGCTCGCGGGTCCGGACAGCCTGAGGATCGGCGACGAGGTCCAGTTCCAGCTCACGCTCACCCCGGGTGTGCTGCTGATCAGCGGCACGGGCAAGGTCGTGCGGGTCGACAACCGGGGACGCCGGGCGGTGGCGTTCGAGTCGATCACCGAGCTCGACCGGCGCCGGCTGATCCGCTTCATCTTCGAGTGCCAGCGCTCCGAACGCCAGCGCGGCCTGGAAACGGACGATCGCTATGGCAGCTGACAGCGCCGTCGAGGCACCGCCCCAGGCTGAGCCCGAGGGCGCGGCCGCCACCGCGGTCGCCGAGCCGCCCGCGCCCGCCGCCGCGCCGGCAGCGCCGGAGCCCGGCCGGGCGGCTCCCGATGCCCCGGCCAAGGCCCCCGCCGCAGGCAAGGCCGCCAAGCAGCCGAAGGCGGCCAAGGGCGCGAAGGATGCAAAGAAGGGCAAGGACGGCAAGGGCGCAAAGGGCGCCGACGCCCAGGAGTCCGGCGCGGATGGCCCCAGCGTGGCCGCCCACCCGCGCGCCGCCCGGGGCGTCGCCCGGGCGAAGGGTTGGGGAGGTTTGATCGGGTTTCTGCTCGGCGGGTACATGTCGCTGCCGACCAACACCCTGGCGGCCGCCGGCCTGCGCGCGCTGGTGGCCGGCCTGGTCTGCTACGTGGCGGTGTGGGCGGGCGCCGTGTTCGTGTGGCGGCGCCTGGTGATCCTGGAGATCAAGGGCCGCGAGCAGCAGCTGATGGCGGCGCACGCCGGCGCGGCGCGCCGCGAGCTGCCGGCCGCGCGCGGTGAGCGTGCCGATGCGAGGGCGCGTCCTTAAAGGGCTGAGAGGCGAGCATGGACCCGATCCATCCGATCGCACCGGGCCCACCCCTGATCGCTACGCGGCTGCCCGTCGAGCCGCTCGAGCGGATCTCCCGCGAGCGCGACCGGCCCTCCAAGGACTCCCAGCGCCGCCGCCGCGAGCCGCCGCCGAGCCACGAGCACGAGCACGACGGCGAGGACGACGAGCGCCCGCACATCGACGTGCACGCCTGAGACCGGGCCCGCCGCGAGGTTCCGGGCGTCCCGTCGGCCTTGCAGGGATCGTCGCCGTCGCGGGGAATCTCCCACCAGCGCAGATCCCCCTCAAGTTTCCCTCCACGCTGACGATAAACCGGCGTGAGTTGACATGGAGTCGGCTCGGGACCAAAACGGAAACGTCATCAAGGAGATGAACGCATGGGCCTGACGATCAACACCAACCTCGAGGCGATGAACGCCTCCAGGAACCTGAACAACACCGAGGACATGCTCTCGGGGACCATGCAGCGTTTGTCCTCGGGTCTGCGTGTGAACACCGCCGCCGACGACGTCGCCGGCTACGCCATCAGCCAGAGCCTCCAGGCTCAGGTGAACGGCCTCAACCAAGCTTCTCAGAACATCCAGGACGCCGTCGCGCTTGCGCAGACGGCGCAGGGTGCGCTGAACGACATCAACACGATGCTCCAGCGCATCCGCGAGCTTGGCGTCGAGTACCTCAACGGCACGACCTCCGCGGAAGACAAGGAAGCGATCTCCTCGGAGACCGAACAGCTCGTGGAAGAGATCAAACGAGTGGGTGAAACGACGCAGTTCAACGGCGTGCAGCTGTTGAAGGGCGAAGAAGAAATCACCTTCCAGGTCGGCGCCAACGACAAAGAAACGATCGGCGTCAAAACCATCGAACTCTACAAAGAAATCGAAAAAATCAAAGGCGTGCTGGAAGTCGGCGCGGAACCGCTGAAAGAAATCGACGAATCGATCAACACCGTGTCGAAGCTCGCCGGTGAGTTCGGCTCCGTCCAGGACCGCATCCAGTTCACCCAGGACAACCTGGAAGTTTACAGCCAGAACCTGACTTCGGCTGTGAGCGCGATCACCGACGTGAACATGGCCACTGAAATGACCAACTTCACCAAGGACCAGGTTCTCCAGCAGGCCGGCGTTTCGATTCTCGCGCAGGCCAACCAGTTGCCTGACGCGACGCTGAAGCTCCTGGAAGGCTGATCCAGGCTTCTCCACATCTTCCTCAGCGGTGGCGCCCTGCGACGCCACCGCTGCAGTGAAGCCCAGCTGACCGCCGGTGAACGTACTCGTACGCGCGCCGTCGGACAGACGGGTCATATAACGCTTCGGGCGGTCCGCGAAAAGGCCGGGCGGAGCCACATACCGCCGCTCATCGAGGGAACGGTGGTTGGACGGGCGGCGACGGCCGCCCGTCCGTTTTTTATACGCTGCGACCGAATAGCGATGCTTGGCTGGTATTGTCAACCCGTCGAAGCAAGAAGTCTCTGAACTTTGGAGCCGTGTACTCGTAGTGGCCCTTTCTCACGCGAAACAGGACGCCGCTCTCGACCAGACGTCCGAGTAGAACGTTGACGTTGCCTGGAGTCTTGTTGGTTGCCGCGTTCAAGTCAGCAACCACCAGGGGCGGGTACGCACATTCGGCACTTGCGAGCAGGACATCCTGCTCGGCGGGTGTGAGCGTAGCCACGCGAGGATCGTAAAAGTCGAGGTCGAGCCGACGGTATATCTCAGGGCGGGCCGCGTCGAGGAGCGCCTTGCTGAAGCGATCGACTCCCGCCGCGTCGGCGGCATCCCATAGCTCGGCACCCCACAGCTGCAGGAAATAGGGATACCCCTCGACTTCCTCGACGACCATCTCGGCAAGGCCCGCGTCGAGCTGGACCACAGACTCGGCCAGCGGACGAGTCAGGGCGTCGCTTGCGTCGTCGGGTCCAAGTGACCCTATCTCCTCACCACGGAACATCCGCTCGGTGTATGAGCGGGCGCGCAGGAGGTTCCCGGTGAGGGTTGGCAGACCACAGAGCACCATCCCGATCGGCAGCTCCGCCTTCTGGAGCGAGGAAACCGCAGCGACGAGCAGGGACAGCGGGTGTTGCCCAGTTGGCCGTGTCTCGTCGCGGATGACCTGCGCCTCGTCGAGAAGAAGCACAAGGCCATCCCGGCCATGTGAGATGATGCTCTCGACAGCCTCGAACAACGCCCGAGACAAGTCTTCCCGCGAGGGAGCGGCACCGGGTTCGTAAGTCATTCGGAACTCTCCCCACCCGATGCCGAGCGTTCCGGCCTTCCTCGCTGCCTCTCCCACCGCCGCCTTGAGCTTCTCTACACGCGACACCTCCTCGCGCGCCGCCTTCAGCGCTGCGGTCAGGGCAGCTGCGACGGCATCGTCCGTGTTATGGCCAGGCTGAAGCTCCAGAAAGGCGGTGGCCCAATCCATCTCCTGAGCGACAGCGCTGAACTCACGGAGGAGCACCGTCTTGCCCACGCCGCGCAGGCCCGTCAGCCGCATGTTGGCGGGCTGCTCGGGTGCCGCACGAATGACCGCCCGAAACCGCCGCAGCGACTGATCGCGACCTGCCAGGTAAAGGGGGCGGGTGCCCACGCCAGGGCGAAAAGGGTTCTTTCCCAAAGGTGGAGACATTACAGAGATCATCATAACATCGCGGAACTTAAGGGATCTACCGTTAGAACCCCATCTTTGGGATCGCTCTCAACGCGCGCCCTCGGCTGCCGATTACCGGAGTGATGTCCCTCGAAGCGACGCTCGAGCGCGTGTCGGCGATCAGGCAGGCGCTCGTCGATCCGGCCGCCCTGATCGGCTCGGGCCAAGGGGTCAGCGGAGGCACCCAGGCGCCGTCCCCCGGCGATCAGCCCGCGGCCGGCCAGTCCTCGTTCGCGGATGCGCTGGAACAGGCCAGCAGCACCTATGAAACGCCGGCGGAAGGCTCGCAGGCAGCGGGGGCGCCCGCCACGCTCGAGGATTCGGAGGGGGCCACGGTTGCGGGGCTGACCAGCCCTACCGGCATCAGCACCCCCGCCGTCCTGGCCGGGCCGAGCGCGCTCGGCTCCGCGTATGGCCTGCAGAGCGCCGATGGCGTCGTGGGCGCCTCGCCGCTGACGCAGACGGACCTGTCCGGCGCGAGCCCGACCGGCAGCCGCATCGTGGCGATCGCCGAAAGCCAGCTCGGCCAGACCGAGCAGCCGCCGGGATCCAACGAATCGCCGGCGATCGCCATGTACCGCAGCGCCACCGCCGGCTCGATCCCGGGGGAGCCGTGGTGCGCGTACTTCGCCTCGTGGGTAGCCCGCCAGGCGGGGGAGCCGATCGGCGAAGACGGCCAGGGGGCGGGGGCCGTCTCGGAGGTGTGGTCGTGGGCACAGAGCACCGGGCGGGCGATCCCCAACGGGCCGGGCGTGGTGCCCAAGCCGGGCGATCTGATCGTGTTCGGCGACGAACACGTGGGCATCGTCCGCGACGTGCTGCCGAGCGGGCAGATCCAGACGATCGAGGGCAACTACGAAAACAAGGTCGCCGCCAACGTGCGCACGCCGACGGAAGCGACGGGATACGTGGAAATGGGCTGACGTCAGGGTACGATCAACTGCCTTGACCTCGCCGCAGACATCTGAGACGCGCGTGCCCGAGCGCCCCAGCCTCGCCGGCCTGGAGGCGAAGTGGGCCGAGGTGTGGGAGCGCGAGGGCACCTACCGCTTCGACCGCTCGGCCGCGCGCGAGCGCGTCTACTCGATCGACACGCCGCCCCCGACCGTCAGCGGCTCGCTGCACGTCGGGCACGTGTTCTCCTACACCCACACCGACACGATCGCCCGCTACCAGCGGATGCGCGGGATGGAGGTGTTCTACCCGATGGGCTGGGACGACAACGGCCTGCCCACCGAGCGGCGGGTGCAGAACCACTTCGGGGTGCGCTGTGACCCATCCGTCCCCTACAACCCCGACTTCGCCGTCCCCGCGGGGGGCGGCCTGGATGCGAATCGCGAGCCGGTGTCGGTCTCCCGGCCCAACTTCGTGGAGCTGTGCCTGGCGCTCACCGAGAGCGACGAGCGGGCCTTCGAAGAGCTGTGGCGCACGCTCGGGCTGTCGGTGGACTGGTCGATGACCTACACCACCATCGGCGCCCGCGCCCAGTCCATCTCCCAGCGCTCCTTCCTTGGTTTGCTCGCGCGCGGCGAGGCCTACCAGCTCGAGGCCCCCACGCTGTGGGACGTTGACTTCCAGACCGCCGTCGCGCAGGCCGAGCTCGAGGACCGCGAGCGACCGGGGGCGATGCACCGCGTGCGCTTCGCGCCGGCCGACGGGAACCGCGGGAACGACGGGAGTCCCGCCTCCGCGGGTGCCGGCGGCGCGGCATCCTCCCCGGACGGGGAGGCGCTGATCGAGACCACGCGTCCGGAGCTGATCGCCGCGTGCGTGGCGCTGCTCGCCCACCCCGACGACGAGCGCCATCGCGCCCTCGTCGGCAGCCAGGTGCTGACGCCGCTGTTCGGCACGCGCGTACCGGTCATGACCCACGCCCAGGTCGAGCGCGAGAAGGGGACGGGCCTGGTGATGGTGTGCACGTTCGGCGATCTCACCGATGTCACCTGGTGGCGCGAGCTCGGGCTGCCCGTGCGCGCGGTCCTCGGCACCGACGGGCGGCTGCTGGAGATCCCGTGGGGGGCGCCCGGGTGGGAGTCGAGCGACCTCGAGCGCGCCCGCGCCAACTACGACGAGCTCGCCGGCCGCACGGTAAACCAGGCGCGCAAGCGGATCGTGGAGCTGCTCGGCGCGTCCGGTGACCTGCGCGGTGAGCCACAGCCGGTGAGCCGAGCGGTGAAGTTCTTCGAGAAGGGCGAGCGCCCGGTGGAGATCGTGACGAGCCGCCAGTGGTTCATCCGCACGCTCGCCCACCGTGACGCGCTGATCGAGCGCGGCCGCGAGCTGCGCTGGCATCCGCCGTACATGCGGGCGCGCTTCGAGGACTGGGTGAACGGCCTGAACGGCGACTGGTGCATCAGCCGCCAGCGCTTCTTCGGCGTGCCCTTCCCGATCTGGTACCCGATCGACGCAAGCGGCGCCGTGCTCTACGACCAGCCGATCGCGGCCGCCCTCGACGCCCTGCCCGTGGACCCCTCGACGGACGTCCCCGATGGCTACGAGCCGGCACAGCGCGGGCAGCCGGGCGGCTTCGCGGGCGACCCTGACGTGATGGACACGTGGGCCACCTCCTCGCTGACGCCGCAGGTCGGCGCCCAGGCCGGCGAGGAGCTGTTCGAGCACGTGTTTCCCATGGACCTGCGCCCGCAGGCGCACGACATCATCAGGACGTGGCTGTTCACGACCCTGCTGCGCTCGCACTTGGACCACGACGAGCTGCCGTGGGCGAACGCCGCGATCTCCGGCTGGGTGCTCGACCCCGACCGCAAGAAGATGTCCAAGTCAAAGGGCAACGTGGTCACGCCCATGCACCTGCTCGAGGAGCACGGGGCGGACGCCGCCCGCTACTGGGCGGCCAGCGGACGCCCGGGCACGGACACGGCGTTCGACCCCCAGCAGATGAAGGTCGGGCGCCGCCTGGCGGTGAAGCTGTTGAACGCCTCCAGGTTCGCGCTCAACGAGCTGCCGGCGGCCGGCGAGGCGCTCACGCACCCGCTCGACAGGGCGCTGCTGGTGCGCCTGGCATCGGTGGTGGCGGACGCGACGGGCAGCTTCGAGGAGTACGACTACGCGCGCGCGCTCGAGCGCACGGAGAGCTTCTTCTGGTGGTACTGCGACTTCTATCTGGAGCTCGTCAAGGGGCGCCGCTACGACCCCGATCCCGCCGTGAGCGCTCCGGTGAGCCTCGCGCTGCGGACCTCGCTGTCGGTCTTCCAGCGGCTGTTCGCGCCGTTCCTGCCGTTCGTGTGCGAGGAGGTGTGGTCGTGGTGGCAGGAGGGCTCGGTGCACCGCGCCGCCTGGCCCGACGCGGGTGAGCTGACGGCGCTGGCGGGCACCGGCGAGGCGGGAAGCGACGCGGTCGGCGAGGACACCGCGCTGGAGGTCACCGTGGAGGTGCTGCGCGCTGTGCGCAAGGCCAAGAGCGACGCGCGCGCGGGCATGCGCGTCCCGGTCGCGCTGGTGCGCGTGCAGGACACTCCCGCGCGCCTGCGCGCGCTCGAGCTCGGCGAAGACGACCTCTTGGCGGCGGGCTCGATCGCGCAACTGCAGACGAGCGAGGCCGGCGAGATCTCGGTCGAGGTGGTGCTCGCCCAGGACGTCTAAGTCCTGAGCTGGCGACGACACCGCCGTCGCGCTGGCATCCGCCACATGCCGGCGCCTCACTCGGATAGGGTCCGGGGCGTGAGCCGCACGCTGATCGCGGAACTGCCAGAGCGCCTCGGGGAGCAGGTGACGGTCCGCGGCTGGGTGCATGCGGTACGCGACCAGAAGCGCATGCAGTTCGTGATCGTGCGCGACGAAACGGGCCTGGTCCAGATGGTGCTCGCCAAGGAGGACCCGCTGAGCGAGCTCAACGAGCGGGTGTCCACGCTGGCCCTGGAGACGGCGTTGTCGCTGACGGGCACGGCGGTGGCCGACGAGCGCGTGAAACTGGGTGGCCTCGAGGTGCGCCTGGAAGCCATGAAGGTGGACTCGGCGGCCGAGCCCGAGCTGCCGATCGCGCCGGACTCGGCGCTCGACAAGCGCATCGACTGGCGCTACCTGGACCTGCGCCATCCCGAGCGCCGGCTGATCTTCGAGGTGCAGACGACGGTCGAGCACGCGATGCGCGAGTACTGGCGCAAAGAGGGCTTCATGGAGCTGCACTCGCCCAAGTTCATGGGCTCCGCCAGCGAGTCCGGAGCGGAGCTGTTCAAGGTCGAGTACTTCGATCGCGTGGCCTACCTGGCGCAGTCCCCGCAGTTCTACAAGCAGATGGCGATGGCCGCCGGCTTCGGCAAGGTGTTCGAGGTGGGCCCGGTGTTCCGCGCCAACCCGTCGTTCACCTCGCGCCACGACACCGAGTTCACGAGCGTGGACGTGGAGATCGCGTGGATCGACTCGCACGAGGACGTGATGGACTTCGAGGAGCGCTGGCTGGCGCACGTGCTGGCGGTGGTCAAGGACGTCCACGGCGAGCAGATCGAGCGTACGTTCGGCGCCCAGCTAACGGTGCCCACGCTGCCGTTCCCGCGGGTGAGCCTGGCGGAGGCCAAGGAGATGCTGCGCGACCTCGGCCACGCCGTGCCCGGCGCCGGGCACGACCTCGACCCGCCCAGCGAGCGGGCGCTGTCGGCCCTGATCGAGGAGACCGAGGGCCACGAGTTCACCTTCGTGATCGACTACCCCACCACCGTGCGGCCCTTCTACCACATGCGCCACGCCCACGACGACACGCTCACGAAGAGCTTCGATCTGCTCTGGCGCGGACTAGAGCTGACCACGGGCGCCCAGCGCGAGCACCGCTACGAGCAGCTCATGGCCCAGGCCTACGACAAGGGCGTGGACCCCGACGCGATCCAGTACTACCTGGACTTCTTCCGCTTCGGCGCGCCCCCGCACGGCGGCTTTGGCTTCGGGCTGACGCGCCTGTTGATGCAGATGCTCGCACAGGACAACGTGCGCGAGGTCACGTTCCTGTACCGCGGGCCGCACCGGCTGGAGCCGTAGAGCGCAGGAAGTGCTTGCTGAGCATCGTCAGCTGCCCCTGGTAGTTGGAGCCGATGTCCTCGCCGTAGAGCACGTCGGGCTCCTCGGCCATACGCTCGAACGCGAGCTTGCACACAGGCTGGCGGTGCTCGACCATGAACGAGACGTCGCGTGCGCGGACCTCGAGCGCCGCGCGACTGCCGTGCACGGCTGAGCCGCTGGAGTACCCGAAGCCCGGGTCGAAGAAGCCGGCGTAGTGGGTGCGCAGCTCGCCCGCCGTGGGGTCGTAGGCGAGCATTTCGGCCGCGTAGGACGGTGGGATGCTCACGCCCTCGGCCGACAGCAGCAGATAGAAGATCTCCGGCTCGAGCACGATACGAGCGCCGCGCTCGGGGTGAACGGGCTCCCAGTAGTCGCGCCAGCTGAGCGCGCCCGCCGTGGTCAGGTCGATCGGCAGGCTGTTCTTCTTGGCACGGTAGCCGACGACGCTGTCGGCGCTGCCGGACACGTCGAGGCTGAGGAACAGGCCGTCGGCGATCGACACCTCGCTCGCCGGAACCGGCTGTGAATCCACGTACAGCAATGGCTCTCGGCCGTGGAGCGAGAGCAGCTCGTCATCGCTCAGGCGCTCGTCAGCGGACATCAGCCGCACCTGGTTGAGTGCCAGCCCGGTCTGCACGCGGATGGCGAACGTGCGCGGGACGATCTCGAGATAGAGCTTGCCGCGGTAGCCGCCGGCGATCTCGTCGAAGCGGCGGCTGCGATCGGTGAGCACGCGCGTGAACACGTCGAGCCGGCCCGTCGAGCTCTTGGGGTTGGTCTTCGCGCGCAACCCGTCCGGCAGCCGCAGCTCCTCGATCAGGGGAACCAGATACGGACGGTCGCGCTCGAGCGTGGAGCCGTCACGAAGGTCGATCCGTTCGAATGCCAGATCGGCGATCTTCTCCTCGACGGTCGAAGCGCTGTCAGGCAGGAAGCTGCACCGCAGCGCCCACGCATGCTCCCCGAGTCGCAGATCCACGCTCGCGGGCTGTACCGAGCTCGCGGGGATCCGCCACGGATCGGCGACGATCCATTCGCGCGCGATCGCCTCGCGCAGTCGCTGGGACGGCAGCACGCCCATCGAGCCGCCGGCGCCGTTGCCGCCGCCCCGGGCAGCCGTGCTCGCGGCTGCCAGTGTGCTCGCGCCCGCGCTCGCCTCGTCCATAGACCGCCAGTGTATGGGCTGGTGGGGAGATCCGCCCGGGCCGGCGAACGCCTTCCCGGCGGAGTCGTGCGCGGCCCGAGCGAATGAAAAACGGCCCTGGTGAAGTCGCATATGCGGAACTAGGGTTTCCCGACAGAACGATCGTTGTCTCTGCTCGAAGCCACCGGGTCGGGCCGGTAGGGCGGGGGCCTTCAGCTGAGCATCGTCCCACCTCTCCGGCGGTGCTTGGGAGAGATCGAGGGGCGTCCCCCGGCGCTCAGATCTCCACGGGCGTCGCAGCCTCACAGGCGGCGGCGTCCGTGAAGACCTGTGGCTCGCGCCGGCCGCGGCCGAGGGCGTCCTCGCCCGTGTGGGCCAATCCCGTCCGCACCCGTGTCTACCTTCAGATCATGTTGCTGAACGAGTTCACGGACGGCCTGGAGATCGACCAGGTGCTGCTGGTACGGGAGGTCGAGCGCCGCCGCCGCCGCGAAGGCGGCGAGTACCTGCGCCTGCAGCTCGGCGACCGCACGGGCGCGGTCGCGTGCATGGTCTGGGAGGAGCTGGCCGAGGTGCAGGAGCTGGCCCGGTCGGGCGCCCCGGTGCACGTCAGCGGCCGCTACACGGTGCACCCGCGCTTCGGTCCGCAGATCAACCTGCGCGGCCTGCGCGAGGCCGAGCCGGGAAGCTTCGACGCGGCCGACCTGCGCGACGGTCCCGCGCGCGCGGTCGAGCAGATGGAAGCCGAGATCCGCGAGCTGCTGGGCACGATCCAGGAGCCGCACCTGCGCGTCCTGCTCGGGCGCGTGTTCGGCGAGGACAGCGAGCTGTGGGCGGCATACCGCACGGCGCCGGCCGCCAAGTACTTCCACCAGGCCTACGTCCACGGCCTGCTCGAGCACTCCCTCGACGTGGCGCAGGCGGTGAGCGCGATCAGCGCGACGTTCGCGGGCATCGATCGAGACGTCGCGGTGGCCGGCGCGCTGCTGCACGACATCGGCAAGCTCGATGCCTACGCCGAGGAGGGCGGGCGCGAGATCGACCTGACCGACGCCGGCAGGCTCCACGGCGAGATCGCCCTGGGCTACTACCGCGTCCGCCGCCTGATCGAGGACATCGACGGCTTCCCGCACGAGCTGGCGCAGGCGGTGGGGCACATCATCCTCTCCCATCACGGCTCCCTGGAGCACGGCAGCCCGGTCGTGCCGTGCACGCGCGAGGCGACCCTCGTGCACATGATCGACAACCTCGGCGGGCGCCTGGGAAGCTTCGACCGGCTCGAAAAGGAGCTCACCCCCGGGCGGCGCTGGTCGCCATTCGACCGCGCCCTGGGCGCGGGCGCGTTCTTCGCGGGCCCGCCGGCGTCCGCACCCGCTGGCGAGCCGGCGGAGGCCGACGAGCCGATGCCCGCGCGCGAAGCCGCCTGAAACGCCGCAAATAGCGGGGCGGTCGGCCGGTCGCACGGTGCCCGTCTCCCCGCCGGCTTCTATCGTTGAACCCCATGGCAAAGGACACCGAGAAGCTGATCCGTCAGCTGTCGCTGATCTCCTACCTGATGGCCGAGCGCCGGCCGGTCACGGCGCTGGAGATCCGCCGCGACGTGGAGGGCTACAGCGGCATGAACGAGGACGCGTTCGCGCGGCGCTTCTACGCGGACCGCTCGGAGCTCGAATCGCTGCGCATCCAGCTCGACGGTCGACCGCCCGGCGGACGGGGCGGCCGAGCAGGAGAACTACTCGCTGCGCCCGGAGAACTTCCACCTGCCGGCGATCGCCTTCACGGACAAGGAGCTCGCGGCGCTGCAGACCGCCCTGAGTCTGCTGGACGGCGAATTCGCATACGCGGAGCCCCTGCGCCTGGCGCTGCAGCAGATCACGTGGGGGCGCCCCAGCCCGCTGCGCGCCCCCGAGCAGCGCTCGGTGGCGCTCGGCATCACCGCCTCCGCCGGCGGGCACGAGCTGTCCGCGCGGCTGGCGAAGGTCGAGACGGCGATCTTCCGCAACAAGACGATCGTGTTCGACTACTACACGATGGAGCGCGACGAGGTGAGCTCGCGCCGGGTGGACCCCTATCACCTGCTCTTCCAGGGCGGGCAGTTCTACCTGCTCGGCTACGCCCACGAGCGGGGGGCGGTGCGCGTGTTCCGCCTGTCGCGCATCCGCGGCAAGGTCTCCTACGCCACCAAGGCCGAGCACGACTTCCACCGGCCGGCCGACTTCGACCCGCGCGCGTACGCCAACCGCGCCGACTGGCAGCTCGGCGACGAGCAGGGCGTGGCGAGGGTGTTCGTGTGCGAGCGCATCGCCTGGCAGATCGAACGCCACTTCGGGCGCTACGGCGAGATCCTCGCAGCGTCCGCGGAGGGGGAGGAGGACGGCGCGCCGTCCCCGGAGGGGGAGACGGTGTTCGCGACCGGCTACTCGAGCCCGCGCAGCCTGATCTCGTGGGTGCTCGGGCTGGGGGCCAACGCGCGGCTGCTCGGCCCCGAGGAGCTCGTGTGCGAGCTGCAGCAGCGCCTGGAGCTGCTGGAGGAGCGCCATGGCGAGGCGCCGCCGCTCGCCGACGGCGTGCACGGCTCGCCCCCGCCCGCCCCCGAGCTCGCCGCGGCCTCGTCGTCGCGCTCGCGCGCGGGGCGCGCCGCGGATGCAGCGGCCGGCGAGGGCGAGGGCTCGGCCGCGCGCGCGGATACCGCCATCCGCCCCGAGCGCTTCGCGCGGCTGGTGACGCTCGCCAGCATCCTCATCCAGGCCGGGCGCAAGGGCGAGCGCGTGGTGATCGCCGAGGTGTGCGAGCGGCTGCAGATCAGCGAGGAGGAGCTGCGCGAGGACGTGAACGTGCTCAACGTCGTCAACTTCGGCGGCGGCTCCTACGTGCTGTATGCGGAGATCAATGAGGAGGAGGGGGAGATCGAGGTCGACCCCGAGCCCTACAGCGACAACTTCGACCGCCCGGCGCGCCTCCTGCCGGTGGAGGCCAAGGCGCTGGTGGCGGCGATCGACCTGATCGGCGAGCACATCCCCGAGGGCTCGCTGACGTCGGCGCGCAAGAAGATCGTGGCGGCGCTCGGCGAGGACCCGATGGAGCAGGGCCTGCAGGTGGCCCCGACCGCCGGCGATGACTCGGACGTCGCGCGCGTGGTCTCCAAGGCGATCGTCCAGCACAGGCTGATCGAGCTCGAGTACTACAAGGAGAACGAGGACGAGCTCGCGCTGCGCAGGGTCGAGCCCTACGCGCTGACCAACGGCCGCGAGGGCTGGTACGTGGCCTCGTTCGACCCCGAGCGCGGGGGAGTGCGCCACTTCCGTCTCGACCGCATCAAGCACGCGACGGTCAGCGACGAGAAGTTCGCGCCCCGCCCCGAGGTGGACCCGGCGGCGGAGGTGGACGGCTGGCTGCGCACGGGCGAGGTGCCGGCGTCCCGTAGCGCGCGCGTGTGGGTCTCGCCGGAGCGCGCCCGCTGGGCGCGCGAGGCGCGCCGCGTGGTCGAGGAGTGCGCCGACGGCGCCGTGGTGGTGGAGCTGAGCTTCGCCGGCGTGGACTGGCTCGTGCGGGAGATCCTCAAGGAAGCCGGCGACGCGGCCGTGCTCGAGCCCGAGGATGCCCGCGAGGCTGTGCGTGCGGCCGTGGCGCGGCTGCGCGAGGCGAGCGCGGCGCCGGCCGCGGTCTGAGGCGCTTGGCCGCCTCCCCGAGGCTCACAGCTCGGTCGGGCCGACGACCAAGCCAAGCCAATTGGCACCACGGCGCAGGCGCGCGTCGAGGGTCACAAGGCGGCATTTGAGCAGCGACGCGAGCGCCACGTACTCGGCGTCGTAGGTTTTCGCCCAGCCGAGCACGTCCGCCAAGCGCCAGGTCTCCTCGCCCAGGCGGGGGTGACTCTCGGGCGCGACGCTCACGCGGGCCAGACGCGCTCTCGCTCGCGCCGCGTCTTCGGGCTCGAGCTCGCCACGCCAGGAGCGCTCGTGCAGTGCAGAGCGCGCCTCCGACCACATCAGCGGCGGCGCGCAGGGCTGATCGCCGAGGAGTACCGGGAGCTCATTGACGCTTGCCGCCAGGCACCATGCGACGACCAGGCTGGCGTTGACGACGAGCACTCAGTTACCCGCTCGGGATCCCCGGATCCAGGCGACCACGTTCGGCATCGGCGCACCCCAGGAGGTCCTCGCCCAACCCCACTCGTCGGGCACGGGCAGCATCTGGGGATCGCTCCGGTGTTGCATCGCCTCCAGGTCCCGCTCGTCGATCACGTGTTGCGTGCCGACCTTGCGCGCGCGCAGCTTGCCCTCGCGGATCCAACGCCGGATGGTCTCGGGGTGGCGGCCCGTACGCCGCGCCGCTTCCGGTACCGTGAGCACTGTTGTAGCATCATACAACAGGCTCGTCGCAACGCTCGGGGAGTACATGTGCGATGTGGCGGCGGGAAGCCCGCCGGGACTGCCCGCGCCGGCAATGCCCCCGCTGGCAGGGCGCGCGGTAGGCTGGCGCCGGTGAGCCGTCGCGAGCAGATCAGGATGAGCGAGGCCGAGGCGTCGGCCTTCTTGGAAGAGGAGCGCACGGTCACCTGCGCGACGATCGGACCACGCGACTGGCCGCACCTGATGCCGCTGTGGTACGTGCTCAGGGCGGCTCCCCTCGGTGAGCCAGGACCGCGCGTGTGGGCGTGGACGTACGCGAGCTCGCAGAAGGTCCGCAACCTGGAGCGCGAGCCGCGGGCGACGCTGCAGGTCGAGGCGGGCGAGTCCTACGAGCAGCTCCGCGGCACGATGCTCGAGTGCACGGCGACGATCCACCGCGACCTCGGCATCGTGACCGCGCTCGGCAGGGATATCTTCGCCCGCTACGCCGCGCCGCGCAACCCGGTTGACGCGGTCGGCCAGCCGCCGGTTACCGGGCTTCCGGCGGAGGTGAGCGCGATGGTCGACAAGCAGGCGGCCAAACGGGTAGCGCTCGAGTTCGTCGAGCTCCGTCGCGCCACGTGGGACCACCGGAAGCTCGGCGGGGTCTACTGAAGCGGCGCCGAGTGCCGCACGTCGGCTAGTCCAAATCCTGGGCACGATCGCTTAGGAAGTCGCTCACGCTCGTCATCAGCTCGCCGATCGTGACGTCCAATCCCACGCATACCTCCATCAGCGTGTCGAACGTGGGATTGCCGTGTCCACGTGCCAGTTCGGTCAAGTGTTCGTAGTTGAGCTCGCAGCGGCCTGCGACTTTGCGCAGGGATAGTTTTTTCTTCTTGCGGTGAAACGTGATCGCCCACGAAAGCGCGGCCATCTTCGGGTTGCTCGGCTCTGACTGTATCGGCGGCGGCATCGGCGGGAGCCTTATGCATATCGCAGTGGAGGAGTAAGGGTAGAAATGCCGTATCAGTGTGCAGACAGTTGTCCGATTTACGAGTTTGCGGGATTTTTCTTTGACCGAGCGTGCTCACACGACCCACATGCGGCGTGGCTTGGGGTTGGCGGTGCGCGAGCGACGCGAGCAGCGCCAGCTCAGTCAGGCCAGTCTCGCCTCCGCGGTAGGCGTGGCCAGACAGCGTGTCGGCGCGCTCGAGCGCGGGCAGCTCAACCCGCGCTACGAGCTCCTGCTCGCGCTCGCGGATGCGCTCGGAGTGCAGGTCGGCGAGCTCGTGATCCGCGCCGAAGAGCTCGCGAAGGAGGACCCGTTAGGGTGAGCGCGCGATGCAACCCCTCAAGGGACTGATCCTCTCCGGAGGCAAGGGCACGCGCCTGCGCCCCATCACCCACACGAGCGCCAAGCAGCTCGTGCCGGTGGCGAACAAGCCGGTGCTGTTCTACGGCATCGAGGCGATGGCGGAGGCGGGGATCGAGGAGGTGGGGATCATCATCGCGCCGGACACCGGCCCGGAGATCCAAGCGGCGGCGGGCGACGGCTCGCGGTTCGGCGTGAGCATCACCTACATCGTGCAGGACGAGCCGCTCGGCCTGGCCCACGCGGTGCTGACGGCCGAGGCGTTCCTGGGGGCGAGCCCGTTCGTGATGTACCTGGGGGACAACCTGCTGCAGGGCGGGATCTCCGAGCTGGTGGCGGCCTTTCGGGAGCACGCGCCGGACGCGCTGATCCTGCTGACGCCGGTGCCCGATCCTGAGAACTACGGAGTGGCCGAGCTGGCCGCACCAGACTCGCAGGGCCAGCCGGATACGCCGGGCCAGCCGGACGCACCGGGCCGTGTGGTGCGCCTCGTGGAGAAGCCCGCCCAGCCGAAGACGGACCTGGCGCTGGTGGGCGTGTACATGTTCACGGCAGCCATCCACGACGCGGCGCGGGCGATCGCACCCTCGCCGCGCGGCGAGCTCGAGATCACGGACGCGATCCAGCACGTGGTGGACGCGGGCATGCGGGTGGAGCCGCACATCGTGCGCGGCTGGTGGAAGGACACGGGTCGCCTGGAGGACATGCTGGAGGCCAACCGCCTGATCCTGGACAACCTCAGCGAGCGGGTGGAGGGCGAGCTGGTGGACTCGCAGGTGGACGGGCGCGTGGTGATCGAGCGCGGCGCGCATCTGGAGCGCACGACCGTCCGGGGCCCGGCGGTGATCGGCGCGAACACGCGCCTGAGCGACTGCTACATCGGCCCGTACACGGCGATCGGCGAGGGCTGCACGATCGCCAATGCCGAGGTGGAGCACTCGATCGTGCTGGCCGGCTGCACGATCTGCGACCTGGACGGGCGCATGGAGTCCTCGCTGCTGGGGCGCAACGTGACGGTGCGCCGCGGCGACCGCCAGCCGCGGGCGTACCGCTTCATGGTGGGCGACAACTCCGACATCTCGATCCTGTGAAGCTGCTGGTGACAGGCGCGGCGGGGATGCTCGGCTTCGATGTGCTGCGGGTCGCCACGGCGGCGGGCCACGAGCTCGTGGCGGTGGACGTCGAGGAGCTCGACATCACGAACCCGCGCGCGGTGGAAGACGCGTTCGCCAGCATCCACCCGGAGGCGGTGCTCAACTGCGCCGCGTGGACGGACGTGGACGGCGCGGAGGCCCACCGCGAGCAGGCGCACGCGGTGAACGCCGACGGAGCGCGCAACCTCGCGATGGCGGCCGCGTGGGAACGGGTTCCCCTCGTGCACGTGTTGACCGATTATGTCTTTAGTGGGGAGGCGTTCGTGGATGGCACCGGCGCGCCGCGCGCGTACCTCGAGTCTGATCCGACGGGGCCGCGATCGGTGTACGGACAGACGAAGCTCGAGGGCGAGCGCGAAGTGCTGGCGGCCTCGCCGCGCCACACGGTGGCCCGCAGCTCGTGGCTGTTCGGAACGGGCGGGCGCAACTTCGCGGACACCATGCTGACCCTGGCCGCCGACCGGGAATCCGTGCAGGTGGTCACCGACCAGGTCGGCTGTCCCACCTGGACCGGCCATCTCGCCCCCGCGCTGCTCGGGCTGATCGAGCGTGGGGTCGCCGGCCTCGTGCACCTGGCGGGCACCGGTCACGTCTCCTGGAACGGCTTCGCGGCGGAGGTCTTCCGACAGGCCGAGGTGGACTGCCGCGTGGAGACGGCCACGAGCGAGCAGGTGGCGCGCCCCGCGCCGCGCCCACCGTGGTCGGCGCTCGAGTCAGAGCGCGAGGACGTGATACCCCTCCCGCCCTGGCAGGACGGGCTCGCGGGGTACCTGGCGGCGCGGGCTGGGATGATGCGCGCATGAAACTGCTCGTATGCGGCGGCGCCGGCTTCATCGGCTCGACGTTCGCCCGCCAGCGCGTGCTCGAGCACGGCGACGAGGTGACCGTGCTCGACAAGCTCACATACGCCGGGCGCGAGGAGAACCTCCGCGACCTCGCCGACGACGCCCGCTTTCGCTTCCTGCGGGGCGCGATCGAGGACCGCGAGGCGGTGATGGCCGCGATCGAGGCCGGCTCGCCCGAGGCGATCGTGAACTTCGCCGCGGAGACCCACGTTGACCGTTCGATCGCCGATCCCGACGCGTTCGTGGCCACGCACGCACTCGGGACGTACGTGCTGCTCGAGGCCGCGTACGAGCGCGGCCTGCGCTACGTGCAGGTGTCAACGGACGAGGTGTACGGCTCGATCGAGGAGGGCACCTTCACGGAGGAGAGCCCCTTGGCTCCCTCCTCGCCCTACTCCGCCACGAAGGCGGGCGCGGACCTGCTCGTGGCCAGCTACTTCCACACCTACGGCCTACCGGCGCTGATCTGTCGCGGCTCCAACAACTACGGTCCCTACCAGTACCCCGAGAAGCTGATCCCGCTGATGATCCTCAACGCCCTGCACGGCGACTCGCTGCCCGTGTACGGGGACGGCATGCAGGTTCGGAACTGGATCCACTCGACGGACTTCGCCGCCGCCATCGGCCACGTGCTCGAGCACGGGCAGCCGGGCGAGGTGTACAACGCGGGGGGCCCCGACGAGGTCGTCAACATGGTCGTCGTCAACCGCATCGTCGAGTTGACCGGGGCGAGCGCGTCGCAGATCGAGCACGTCACCGACCGCCCGGGACACGACCGCCGCTACTCGCTGTCCTCGCAGAAGGTGCGCGCGCTCGGCTGGTCGCCGCGGGTGCGCTTCGACGAGGGCCTCGAGCGGACGGTCGCGTGGTACCGCGAGAACGCCTGGTGGTGGGAGCCGATCCGCTCCGGTGACTACCGGGCCTACTACGAGCGCCAGTATGGCCGGGCGCTGAGCTGACCGCCGCGTTCGCCAGGCAACGCCTTCCAGGCGGCTACTCCGGTGGCCAGTCGATCTGCTCGGCGAGCTGCGAGGCGCTCACGCCGATGACCTCGCTGCGATCGATTCGTCTGTACTCCGCGTCGCGCAGCGCCAGCCACGTGACAGACCGCTCGCCCGGGTCGACGAACAACAGCTCGTCGACTCCGTGCTCGGCGTAGAACGGGAGCTTCTGCCACGCCTCGTCGGTCGGCGAGAGGATCTCCACGACGATCACCGCTGTTGGCACCCAGATCCCAGAGCGCGGCTCGCGGTGGACGCCGAGGTCGGGGACGCGGAAGTCGTCCACGTCCAGTCCGAGGTTGAACCCCAGGCTCACACGCAGGCCTGCGGCACGCGCGGGTCCGTCGAGCAGCACGGCGAGACGGTGCCCGATGAAGGAGTGCGGTGCGCTAGGGCCCGGAACCATGTGGTAGACGCCCGCCCATACCTCGTCGTGGCGGTCGGCGCCCATCCGACGCCGCTGCTCGAGGAGCTCCTCCAACATGTGCGGTGGGGGATCCAGGATCAACGTGGGCATCGCCGAAAAGCTTACCGCCGGGATCCAAGCACGCGATGGGGACGCAATCCGCCTGCGACACCACGCCGACGAGGCGCCGCTCGTGCACCTCACTCGGGGATCAGTGCGCCGACGGACTCGAGCTCACCGCCGTCGATGCCGTCGAACAGCGGGCCTGCCGAGATGCGCAGACCCTGGGCAAGCTTGGCCACCGTTCGCGCACCCGGCTCGCACAGGCACCGCTCGATCTTGGAGATGTGGGTCAGGTGCAGGCCGGCCGCGTCAGCCAGCTGTTCCTGGGTGAGCCCGCGTTCCGTGCGCACCAGACGCACGTTGTCGGCGAACCTCTGCAGCGAATCGGGCACGGGCCCGACTATCTCTCACTGACGACCTTTGTACTACAGACAATCGTCTCACACACCGGGCGGCTTGCCAGCTCGAGCCGATCGCGCGACGCGGCCGCCGCGTCTCAGCGAAGACCTCGGCCCGCCGTACCTGTAGCGCGGACGGTACGCGCGCGCTACAGCCCTGAGATCTTCCACTTCCCGCCTTCCTTGACGAGCGCCACGTTGCTCGGGCGGGTCTTGCCTTCGTGGATGCTCCTCACGGTCGCGGTCGCCGTGGTGCCATGGGGGGCGATCTTCACCGACGCCACGGCCACTTCCAGGTTGTCCACGCCACCGAGCTGGGTTTTGATCGCCGCTTCGCAGCCCTTGACGCCGCCCAGCCGGCTGACCACAGACGCGGACAGGTCCTGTTCGCAGATCTTGCGCTCTTCCGCGGACGTCGCGTTGGACTGGAGGTTGGCGATCGTCTGCGCGACTTCGCGCTCGGCGCCGCTGAAGCCGGACGTGGACGTGGCGGGCGCGGCGCCGCAGGCCGCGAGCGCGAGCGCGGCCAGGGGCAGGCAGAACGAGGCGAGCAGACGGCGCATGGCCGCCGCGAAGGCTATTGCTTAGCTCTGCTCGTCGTCGCGCCTGTAGCCCAGGCGCGCGGAGATGCGGTCCGCGGTGGACACCAGGTGGGGACCGAGCGCGTCCACCAGCTCCTCCAGCGAGATCATCGAGCTGTGCGCCGCGAGGTTCACCGCGGCCACCACTTCGCGCGCCTCGTTGCGCACCGGAGCCGCGATCGCGTACAGGTCGCTGGCGAGCTCCTGGTCGTCGACCGCGAAGCCCGCCGCGTTGATGTCGTCGAGCTCCTCGCGCAGCGCTTTCTTGCTCGTGATCGTGTTCGGGCCGCGTTTGGTCAGCTTCATCTGCGCGGTCAGGTCGCGCTGCTCGTCCTGCGGGAGGTTCGCCATGAGCAGCTTGCCCATCGACGTGCAGTACGCGGGCACCCGCGAGCCGGTGTGCAGGTTCAGGTCGATCCTGCCCTGGCCGCGGCGGAAGCTCCGCACGCGGTCCACGTACAGGACCTCCGTGCCCTCGAGCACGCCCAGGCTGGTCGTGTAGGAGGTCCGCTGGCGCAGCTCCTCGAGGTAGGGGTGGGCGTGCTCGCGCAGGCCCGTGGAGTTCAGCGCCGACATCCCCAGGTCGGTCACCCGCAGGCCCAGGCGGTACTTGCGCGAGGCGCCCTGCTCGAGGTAGCCGAGCGCCACCAGCGTGATCACGTAGCGGTGCGTGGTCGAACGGCTCATGCCCAGCTCGTCCGCGATGTCCGCGATGCCCAGCACCGGTCGCTTGGGCGTGAAGCAGCCGAGGATCGCCAGGCCGCGCTCCAGCGACTGCGAGTAGCGCGGCTCACGCAGGCTGGGAATCGACCAGGCGGGTTCCTGTCCGTTGTCGGTGGCTTTGGCTGCTGCTGGACGAGTTCTGGGCATTGGCACCTGGTCCTGTATCGCCTCGACCGGGTTGCCCCGGTCGAGAGTTCGAGTAGCGGATCCAGCAACCTTAGTCAGGCCTATCGACCAGGGCAACGATAAACACTAGAGTTTCGAGCGCCCACCTGCCCAGACCACACGATTCGACGCGGCTTGCCGCATACGATCAAACAGTCAGCTGCTGGTGCCGGACAGCGGGTGTTTAGCGCCGGGCCCGACGGCCGTGTTTGTCAACAGTCGGCACAGCAGGGCAACTGTCAAACGGTGAGGGTCGCGTCGGCGTGGCTAAGGGCCACGCCGGTTGCGAGCTGTCAGTTGATGCGCACTGGCGTCAGCTTTGCCGGCTGCGTCTGATCGTCGAACAGCCAAGGTGCCCGCTGGCCGATGACGGTGCCTTGGAAGCGCTTGTGGGGGCCATAGACCACCCATGTGGTGTCGACCGCGCCGTAGTACTCCACCAAGCGCAGCTCCTCCGGATGTTCGTCGGCGTGGTGGACGTGTGTGAGGCCGGCGTCGAAGCGGCCGGCGAGCAGGTTGGCGGCGACGACGGGCTTGGACGGCTGGTCGACGACCGTCTCCCAGGAGGAGAGGTCGAGGTAGCCACGGGTCGCTGACACGATGCCGAGGCTGTTCGGCTCGCTCACGTCCCTGCGCACGAGCAGCCCCAGCTCCTTGGTGGGGTAGATGAACGTGTCGATCACGAACACGTCCGTGTGGTAGCGCTCGGTCACCAGGTGCACCTGTACGTGCGCGCTGCACTGCACGAGGAACGTCTGCGGCCGGTCGCGGACCTGGACGATCGCCTCCAGCAGGTCGGGCACCAGGAGCGTGTCGAACGACGTGATGCCCTGGAAGTCGAGGTATTGCAGCAGCGCGTTCTCGTGGCAGGTTCCGGCCGGGCCGAGGGTGATGAACGTCGGGCGGCTCACGCGCCGCACCCGCTGTCGCTCGCGGGCTCCCCGTCGTCCCCGTCGATCAGCTCGTCCTCCATCCTGCACGTCGCAGCGATCAGCAGCTCGAACAGCTCTTCGGTGAAGTCGCTCGGCAGCTTGACCTGCGCGGCGCGCGTCAGATAGCCCCTGCGAACCTCGGCCACGCGGTCCGGCTGCATCATCGGGATCTCGCGCTCGCGCTTGTGCAGGGCCACGTCGCGGCACACCTCGAAGCGCTCGCCGAGCAGGAACGTGATCTGGTCGTCGAGCTCGTCCAGCCGGCGACGGAATGTCTCCAACGCACTCATGGGAGGGCCGCCGATCGGCGGCTGGTGGGGTTGCCCGCTCATCGGAGGACCATCCGCATACGCGAGCCCACCGGCGCGAAGCCGTTTCGCCCGTAGAACGCCTCGGTGGCCTCGAGGCCGGCGAAGCCCGCTCGTGGCAGCCCCACCTCCACGCGATCGATGTGCGCCTCGCGCGCGAGCTCGGCCAGCGCCGCGAGCAGCGCCGCGCCGATGGCGTTGGTGCGCCACGAGGGATGCACCCACAGGTCCTGGATCAGGCCGTAGCGACCTGGGACGTGGATCGCCGACTGCCAGCTCGCCGCCAGCACGCCGACGAGCGTCCCCTCGCACTCGGCCACAAGGATCGCGCCGGCTCGGGGGTCGTCGATCAGCGTCCGCGCGCTACTCGCCATCGCCCCCCGGTCGGGGGGCACGCCGCCGAGCTCGACCAGCAGCTCCGCCACGGCCGCGGCGATCTGGGCCACGTCGGCGCTCGCGGCCGCGCGCACGCGCCAGCGCCCCCCGGCGCCGACTCCGGCGAGGACCGTGCCGGGCGCGGCATCCGTGCCCCGCGCGGCTCGCCCCGGGGCTCCGGGCTCGCTGCGCGCAGCAGTGCTCATGGTGTCGCCGCCGCCACCGCGTGCGCCTCGAGCTCGACCGCCCAAGCATCCGGCGTGGGGCTGCCGGTCATCGCCTGGGCGATCGTGCTCATGGGAGCTTGTGCCTTCAGCAGGATCTCCTCGAACTCGTCGGTCGGATCGGACTGCATCACGATCGCGCCGCCCGCGCCGATGGTGGTGTCCTGCGGGCGCATCACGATCGTGCGGATCACGATGCTGAGATCGACGCTGCCGTCGACGCCGAAGTAGCCGATCGCTCCCGAGTACACCCCCCGCGCCTCCCGCTCGATGTCGTCGATGATGCTCATCGTGCGCAGCTTCGGCGCCCCCGTCATCGAGCCGCCGGGGAAGCACGCGCGCACGCACTCCACGGGGGTCCGCTCGCGCTCGAGCACGCCGGTGATCGTGGAGATCAGCTGGTGCACCGTCGTGTAGGGCTCGACGACCATGAACTGCGGTACGGCCACGGTGTCCACCTCGCACACGCGACCGAGGTCGTTGCGCAGGAGGTTGACGATCATCAGGTGCTCGGCGAACGTCTTCTCGTCGTGCAGCAGCGCTTCGCGCAGGTCCTCGTCGCGCTGGGGATCGGGCGAGCGGCGCGCCGTCCCCTTGATCGGGCGCGCCTGCACGCGGCGCTCGCGATCGACCGACAGGAAGCGCTCGGGCGAGGAGCTGGCAACGGTGAGCTCCCCGAGCTTGAGGTAGGCGGCGAACGGCGCGGGGTTGCGCCGGCGCAGCAGGCGGTAGAGAGCGAGCGGCTCGGGGTGCGCGCTGGTGTGGATCTGGTCCGTCAGGCACACCTCGTAGGACTCGCCCGCGCTGAGCGCCGACTGACAGCGGGCGATGTCCGCGAGGTACTGCTCGCGCCCGCGCCCGCAGCGGAACAGGACCGGGTTCTCCACAGTGCCCTCGGAGGGCCCCTGGACGTCGGGCGAGCTCGGCGCCATCGCGCCGGCGTCTGCGGCGATGACCTCGCGCACGATCGCCTCGGCCTCGCCCAGCCAGCGCTCGCCTTCGCCGTCGTCCCCGTGGCAGAGCGCCACCAGATGGGTGCGGTGCTCGAGGTGATCCACCGCCACCACGCGGTTGGCGAGCATCAGCACGGCGTCCGGCACGTCCGAGCGGTGGACGTTGGGGGAACCGCAGTCGGCCTTGCACTCGTAGCCGAGGTAGCCGACGAAGCCGCCCACCAGCCCAGGCGGCAGCCCGCTCGTGGGCTCGACGGCGTGCTCGGCGAGTTGCCTGTCGAGGACGTCGAAGATGCAGCCGAGCTCGACGGTCGTGCCGCCGGCCCGGTGCATGGTCACGGATTTCTCCTGGACGTCGTATTCGAGCACGCAGCGTTGCGCTCCCGCCGTCGTGCCGAGGAACGAGCGCTGCGCCAGGGCCGTGGGGGCGTCGGCGCTGTCCAACCAGAAGGCGTGCTCGGCCTCACCGAGCAAGCGCTCGAACACGAGCTCGCACGATGGCTCGCCCGCGAGCGAGCGCACGAGTACGCGCCCGCGCCGGCCGGCATCCGCGCGCTTGGCCCGGCGCGGGCGCGCGGGCGGCGTGCGCGCGCGGTTGGACGGGGGCGGGTGCGCGGAGCGGTATCGGCGGGCGAGCGCGTAGAAGTTCTCGCACAGCTTGCGACCGTGCTCGGTGGCGATCGACTCCGGGTGGAACTGCACGCCCCACATCGGCCGGTCGCGGTGTTCGATGCCCATCACCACGCCCTCGTCCGTCCACGCGGTCACACGGCCCTGCGGTCCCAGCTCGCCGCCGACCGCGAGCGAATGGTAGCGCACGACGGTGAAGCCCTGGGGGATGCCCTCGAACAGGCCGGCGCCGTCGTGACGGACCTCGCTCAGTCGTCCGTGCATGACCACCGGCGCGCTCCTGACGGTGCCGTCGAGCAGGTGCCCGAGACCCTGGTGGCCGAGGCACACGCCCAGGACCGGGATGTCGCTGCAGCGCAGGACGTCCGAGCACACGCCGAAGTCGTGCCAGCGCTCCGGGCGGCCGGGCCCGGGCGAGATGACGATCGCGTCGAAGTCCCAGCGCGACAGGGCCCTCCAGGAGACCATGTCGTTGCGCACCACGATCGGCTCCTCGCCGGAGACGGCCGCGAGCAGGTGGAACACGTTGTAGGTGTAGGAGTCGTAGTTGTCGATCAGCAGCGTGCTCACGTGGCGCTCTCCAGGCCGAGCCCGCGTGCGCTGCGGTCGAGCAGCGTGTGGACGACGCGCTGCACGCGTTCGCCACGGTCCCGTTCGAGGTACCAGATGGTCAGGTGCCTGAGGTAGTCGGCGAGCGGCTTGACCTCGAGCCGCTCGACCGCCAGGCGCAGATGCCGGCGGTAGAGCTGCGATTGCACCAGCGCGAAGCGATACTCGATGTCCTGGGCGGGCGAGCCCACGGCGCTCGCGCGTGAGGGACGGCGTGCGCGTGCGCGGGCGAGATCCCACCCCAGGCTCTCGGGCGAGAACAGCTTGGCGGGGTCGAAGCTGATGTCCGGAGTGGCCGGCTGCGGGAGGAAGTAGCCGAGCGCCACCTGCGCGGCTATCCGTTCCGGGTGCGGGTGCTCGCGCCGGATCGCGTGTCGCTCGGGATCGCCGTCGATCTGCGCGTCGATCCAGTCGGTCAGCTCGTCGATCAGCAGCGCGCCGGCGCTCGAGCGCAGCGCGCGGTTGTCGGTGGCGACCATCCCGTGGAAGATGCTGACGTTGGGGTGGAAGTCGCCGTTCAGGTCCGGTCGCAGCTCGGTCGCGAGCTTGCGGATGCCGGCGACGTGGGCCACCCACTCCGAGCCGGTGACCTGCAACGAGGTTATGCCGTCGAGCTCGGGCGCCGTGAGCGCGTAGGTGAGTGAGCGCATGTGCTGCGTGGAGAGGCCGTCAGCGCGCACGAGCGGCATTTCTTCGAGCTCCTTCAGGCCGGTGGCGTACACGACCACGCCGTCCTCGCGCCGCACCAGCGTGCCGTCGCGCAAGCCCCCCTCGGCGAGCTCGGTGGTCTCGGCCAGGTAGTCCGACTCGAACAGCACCCGGTCGAAGGCGATCCCCAGCCGCGCGAGCGTCTTGCGCTGTCCGGCGATCACCCAGGCCCGCGTCTTGGACCACAGCTCGAGCGCCTCGCGCTCGCCTTCGAGCACGCGCTTGATCAGCTCGTCGGCGGCGTCGTTCTGCACCTGAACCTCGCGCGAGAGCGAGTCCTCGGCCTGCTCGGCCTCGCCCGCCACCAGCACGCCTCCGGTGGCGACGTAGTCGGCGTAGCACATGCCCACGAAGTGGTCGCTCTTCTCGTCGGTGTCCGACCATCCCTGCGCGTGCCGGCCGCTGCTCATCACGCCCGCCATCGCCTCCCCCATGGCACGGCCCATGTCCGAGATGCGGCTGCGTCGCTCGACCTGCGCGCCCGCCTGCTCGAGCGTGGCGGCGAGGGCATTGCCGAGCGCGAGGTTGCGCAGGTGCCCCACGTGCAGCGCCTTGGTCGCGTTCGCGTCCCAGAACTGCACCGACACGCGCTGGCCGCGGGCGACGTCGGCGAGTGGCGCTCCGGCGCCATCTCCCGCCTCCACCTCCGCGCCGGCCGTCTCGACCCAGTCGTCCGCCAGTCGCAGCCACACGACGTCGCCCTCACGCACCAGTCGCGCCACCCACGGCTCGCGTTCGATCCGTTCGAGCGCCATCAGCGAGCCGGCGTCGCTGCGCCAGTCGCGGACGCGGGGCGCCAGCATCAGGTCGCGATCCGGCCGTGGTCTGCGGGGGCCCCGTGCCGCCCACGCCACCGGATCGCCGGCCCGCGTGGGGAGGTCCTCGAAGTAGTCGAAGAGGTTGACTGTCATGAGTATGTCAGTGGATCTGTCAAGGCGGGGAACCGTGAGACTTTTTCACTAGAAACATCTTGGTGATTCTGTGGATGCACCAGCCGGGGCTCGAACCCGGATCACCGGTGTTTAAGACCGGTCCTTTCACCGATTAAGGTACTGGTGCGCGAACGACCTGTTGTGTACAGCAAACGAGCCCACCATCCCCCGGGTGCAAATCTGGTGTGGCGAAGTGGGCCCCCGGCTTCTCGGCTATCGTAATTTCATGCAGCCGGATCGGCAAGCCCACCGTGTGACTAGGCACGAGCATTTGCGCAGGGTAGCGCTGGGGAGATGGCCTGCGAACAGGGACATCGAGTGCAGGCGCCGACTCGCTCGAAACGGAAGGGTGGGAGACAAACAACGCGAAACGGGTGACACAACATGAATGTCTCTAACCATCTCCGAGCGCGGGCGGCCGAGCCCGTGAAGCTGCCCCCCGGTCCGAGGATGCCAAGCTCTGTCCAGGCCATGGGCTGGGCGCTGCGTCCGCTCGCTTTCATGGACCGGTGCGCGGAGCGTTACGGCGAGATCTTCACACTCCACGTACGCCGCAGACGGCCCTGGGTGTTTCTCACCAACCCCGAACACGTGAAGCAGGTGTTCACCACCGAGCCGCAGCTGATGCGTGCGGGCGCCGGCGAAGCGAACCCATTGCTGGGGCCGCTGCTCGGGTCGCGCTCGGTGATGCTCCAGGACGAGCCCACCCACATGACCGACCGCAGACGGATACTGCCGTCCTTCCACGGCCAGCGGATGCAGGCCTACGGCGAGATGATGGCTGACATCGCCCGTCGCGAGGTCGAGCGCTGGCCGCTGGGTGAGCCATTCGCGCTGTGGCCGCGCATGCAGGCGATCAGCCTGGAGGTCGTGATGCGGGCCACCTTCGGGGATGCCGAGGGCGAGCGCCTGGAGCGCCTGCGTCGCAGCCTCGTGGAGCTGACCAACTGGGTCAACGGCCCGCGGCGGCTGGCGCTGCTGGCGGCCGTGGGCGAGCGCTCGATGACGGCCAACCCCGGGTTCGCGGCGGTCATGCGACCGGTGGAGGAACTCGTGCTCGAGCACGTCCGCCTGCGCCGGGCGGCCGGCGACGCCGGCGAGCACGACGACATCCTCGCCATGCTCGAACGCAGGCCGGACACAGCGTCCCCGGAGGGACAGGAGCGGGACGGTCCGCCGATGGACGATCGCAAGCTGCGCGACGAACTCGTCACCTTCCTCTCCGACGGCCCCACCGCCACCTCGTTGGCGTGGGCGTTTGAGCGCCTGCTCCGCCACCCGGACAAGCTCGAGCGCCTGCGCGCGGAGGTTCTGGCCGGCGACAGCGAGGAGTACGTCGACGCCGTCGTCAAGGAGACGCTGCGGCTGTGCCCGGCGGTGCCCGTGGTCATGCGGCGGCTGACCCAGCCGATGCAACTCAACGGCTACACGATCCCGCCGGACACGATCGTCGCGCCGTGCGTGTACCTGACGCACCGCCGTGCCGACATCTACCCGCGCCCCCGCGCATTCGAACCCGAGCGCTTCCTCGGCGAGGGCGCCGGTACCTACACGTGGATCCCGTTCGGCGGGGGTGTGCGCCGCTGCGTCGCCGTGGTGTTCGCCCAGCTGGAGATGAAGCGGGTGATCCAGACCGTCCTCACCGAGGTCGATCTGCGCCCCGCCGTCTCCCGCTCGGAGGCAGCCGCCAGGAGCTCGGTCTCGTTCGCGCCCGATGGCGGGGCCACCGTGATCGCGACCCGCCGCACCCGCGCTCCGCTCGAGCTGCCCACGGCCGCGTAACGAACGCAGAGCTCAGAGGAGCTCGCGGGCGGATGCACGGGCGCGTTGGCGCCTGGCGTGGTGGGCGTGGTGGGCGTGTAGCGCGATCTCGCTCCGGCGCGACTTCAAGGCGCCCCACTCTCGATCCCGGTCGAGCACCACTCTGCCCTCGTCGATGGCCTGCACCGCAAGCAGCGGCGCTGTGGTCTGAACGCGATTCAACCGTGCGATATCTACCTCGCGGCCTATCGCGCGTTCGAGATGGACGGCGAGCTTCACCGCTGCATCGGCGCGGTCTTCTCTGAGGGAGACCAGCAGGTCAACGTCGGAGTCGGGCGTGTCGTCGCCGCGCGCCGTCGAGCCGTAGAGCACGGCAAGGCGGACGTTGGGCTCGGTGCGCAGCGCGCGCCGCAGCGCCGACAGCAAATACCAATGTTGCGCCGCGTAGTGGCGCTCCCGGTCGCTGACACGCTGCCGGCGCGCGCCGAAGCGCTCACACCTGATCGTGCCGTCCGCGGCAGCACGGCGCAGAGTGCGAGGATCGACGCCGAGCTCACGTGCGAAGTCGGCAAGCTCGACCACTCATCGCAGTATAGAGGCTCGTGTGACCGTTATGACGGGTTCTGCGGCTCCCTGCACCATGGAGTGAGTCGATCGGAACACCTGCTACCGGACCGGCCGCGTCTGCGCAGTAGCCTCGACGCGTGCCCCTCTCCAGCTTCAGCCCGCGCACGCGTGAGTGGTTCGAGCGGGCGTTCGCCGCCCCCACGCCCGCCCAGGCGCAGGCATGGCCGGCGATCGCCGGCGGCGAGCACGTGCTCGTGTCCGCGCCCACCGGGTCCGGAAAGACGCTCGCCGCCTTCCTGTGGGCGCTCGACCGGTTGAGCTCGTCCGCCGTGCCCGCGCTCGGCGGGGACGACGGCGACGGGGACGGCTCGAACGGCGCCGGTGGCGCGCGCGCGGACTGCGTCGCTCCCGGCGCGGGCACGCGCGTGGTGTACGTCAGCCCGCTCAAGGCGCTCGCGTATGACATCGAGCGCAACCTGCGCGCGCCACTGCGCGGGATCGGAGCCAACGAGGTCACCGTGGGCATCCGCACGGGCGACACGCCCCAGCGCGAGCGCGCGGCCATGGTCCGCAACCCGCCCGACATCCTCGTCACCACGCCCGAGTCGCTGTACCTGATCCTCACCTCCCAGGCGCGCTCCATGCTCGCCGGCGTCGAAGCGGTGATCGTCGACGAGATCCACGCGGTGGCCCACTCCAAGCGCGGCGCCCACCTCGCCCTCACGCTAGAGCGCCTCGAGGCCCACGTGCGCTCTCACCGGCCCCTGGGGGCGGCGGGTACCGCCACACAGGTGCAGCGGATCGGCCTAAGCGCCACCCAGAGCCCGCTGGAGGAGATCGGGCGCTTCCTCGTCGGCCCCCACCGCCAGGTCACGATCGTCGACGCCGGCGTGCGCAAGCAACTCGACCTGCGCATCGAGGTGCCGGTCGAGTCCATGACCGAGCCCGGCGGGAGGGTGGGGAAGGACGGGATCGAAGCCGTATCGTCCCCGGAGGGGGATCCGCTCGAGCCCGTCGCCGGCGGTGAGTCCACGCGAGGCTCGATCTGGCCGGCCATCTACCCCGAGCTACTGGAGCTCGTCCAGGAGCACAACTCCACCATCGTGTTCGTCAACAACCGCCGCTCCGCCGAGCGCGTCGCCCTGCGCCTGAACGAGCTCGCCGCATCGTCCGCGGCATCGGGGGAGGGGGAGGGAGTCGCCGAGATCGCCCGTGCGCACCACGGCTCCCTCGCCCGCGAGGAGCGCACCAAGGTCGAGGAGCTGCTCAAGGCGGGGGAGCTGCCCTGCATCGTCGCCACCAGCTCGCTCGAGCTCGGCATCGACATGGGGGCCGTCGACCTCGTGGTCCAGATCGAGTCGCCCAAGTCCGTCGCCCGCGGGCTCCAGCGCATCGGGCGCGCCGGGCACACCGTCGACGCGGTCAGCCGGGGGCGCATCTTCCCCAAGTTCCGCGGCGATCTGCTCGAGTGCGCGGTCGTCGCCCGGCGCATGCACGAAGGGCTGATCGAGCCCACCGTCGTCCCCCGCAACCCGCTCGACGTGCTCGCCCAGCAGATCGTCGCCATCGTCGCCGCCGCATCGTCGGGGACGAGGGAGCCCGCCGGGGCCCGCGGCGGCCGTGGCGGGGAGGCGGCCGCGGGCGGAGCGGCAGACGGCGCGCCTGAGGACGGCGCCGTCAACGTCGACGAGCTCTACGCCCTGGTCACCGCCACGTACTCCTTCTCAACCCTCTCCCGTGCGCTGTTCGAGAACGTGCTCGACATGCTCGACGGGCGCTACCCGTCCAAGGAGTTCGGAGAGCTGCGCGCCCGCATCGTGTGGGACCGCCTCGCCGGCACGCTGCGCGCGCGCAAGGGCTCCCGCCAGCTCGCAATCGTCAACGCCGGCACCATCCCCGACCGCGGCCTCTACGCGGTCGTCCTGCCCGACGGGCGGCGCGTGGGCGAGCTCGACGAGGAGATGGTCTACGAGGCCCGCCCCGGCCAGGCGTTCCTGCTCGGGGCCTCCACCTGGCGGATCGAGGAGATCACCCGCGACCGCGTGATCGTCACCCCCGCACCCGGCGCCCCCGGCGCGGTGCCCTTCTGGAAGGGCGACTCCGTCGGGCGCCCCAAGGAGCTGGGGCAGGCCATCGGCGCGTTCTCGCGGTGGGCGGTTGAGCAGGAGCCGCACACGCTCGAGCGCGAGCACGACCTCGACGAGCGCGCCGCCCGCAACCTCATCGCCTACCTGCGCGAGCAGCTCGCCGCCACCCGCGTGCTGCCCAGCGATCGCACCATCGTGCTCGAGCGCTTCCGCGACGAGATCGGCGACTGGCGGCTGTGCCTGCTCTCCCCCTACGGCGGGCGCGTTCATGCAGCCTGGGGGCTGGCGCTGTCCGCCCGCATGCGCGAGCGCTTCGGCGTGGAGGCCGACGCCATCTGGTCCGACGACGGCATCGTCATGCACCTTCCAGACCTCGACGGCGGCTACGACCACGGTGACGAGGAGGGCGCCCACGCGGGCACGTTCGGCGCCGGCGACGCGCTCGCGTCCGCCGCCGAGCTCGTCCTGCTCGAGCCCGACGAGGTCGAGGAGGCCGTCACCGCCGAGCTCGCCACCTCCGCCCTGTTCGGCGCCCGCTTTCGCGAGAACGCCGCCCGCGCGCTGCTCATCCCCCGCGCCTATCCGGGCAAACGCACGCCCCTGTGGCAGCAGCGCCTGAAGGCCCAGAGCCTGCTCGAGGTCGCCCATCGGCACCCCGACTTCCCGATCGTGCTCGAGACCTACCGCGAGTGCCTGCGCGACGTGCTCGACCTGCCCGGGCTGCAGGAGCTGCTGCGCGGTCTGCACACGCGCGAGATCTCGCTGGTGGAGGTCGAGACACCGACCGCCTCCCCGTTCGCCTCCTCGCTGCTGTTCGACTACGTCGCCACCTACATGTACGAGGGCGACACCCCCAACGCCGAGCGCCGGGCCGCCGCGCTGTCGCTCGACCGCGACCTGCTGCGCGAGCTGCTCGGCTCCGAGGAGCTGCGCGAGCTGATCGACCCGGGTGCGCTCGCCCGCGTCGAAGACGACCTCCAGCGCCGCTCGGAGATGACCCGCGCCACCGGGCGCGACGACCTGCACGACGTGCTGCGCCAGGTCGGCGACCTCACCCGCGAGGAGGTCGAGCGGCGCGTGTTCGAGGGGGTTGACGCCGGCGGGCTGCTCGCCGAGCTCGAGCGCGAGCGTCGCGTCATCCGCCTGCGCCTCGGGGGCGACGAGCGCTTCATCGCCGCCGACGAGGCGGGCCTCTACCGCGACGCGCTCGGCGCCATGCCGCCCGGGGGGCTGCCCGACGCCTTTCTCGCCGACGTGCCCGACGCGCTCACCCAGCTCGTCGCGCGTTACGCCCGCACCCACGGGCCGTTCACCTCCGAGGAGCTCTTCGTGCGCTACCGCATCGACGCCGGCGCCGTGCTGCGCGAGCTCGAGCGCGCCGGCGATGTCGTCCGGGGAGAAGCTCAGGCCCGCAGGGTCCATCGCCGCGGTGCCGGATGCAACCCCCACCGGCCGGGCGGGCGGGCATCCACTCTCCGATCAGCGGGAGTGGTGCGACGTGGAGGTCCTGCGGCGCCTGCGGCGCGCATCCCTCGCTGCGCTGCGCAAGGAGATCGAGCCCGCCGAGCAGCGCCGCCTCGCGGCCTTCCTCCCCGCCTGGCAGGGCGTTGACCGCCATCCGGGCGCCGGGGCCGGCGTCGATCGCCTGCGCGAGGTGCTCGTGCCCCTTCAGGGTCTCGCGCTGCCGGTGGAGGTGTGGGAGCGCGACGTGCTCCCGCGGCGCGTCGGCGCCTACTCGCAGTCGTGGATGGACAGCCTGTGCGCGAGCGGCGAGCTCGTGTGGGTGGGCGCCGGCGCGTCCGGGCGCTCCGGTCGCGTTGCCCTGTACTTCCGCGAGGACGCCGGCGTCATCGGCCCGCCCAACCACCCCGCCCGCGGTGGGCAGGGACGCGCACGGGCACCCGACGGCGTCGAGCACGAGCTGCTGCGGGCGTGTCTTGCCCACGGGCCGTCGTTCTTCACCGACCTGCTCACCGCCTGTGCCCGTGAGGGTGAGCTCGCATCGTCCCCGGGGGGGGATGCGCCCGCGGAGGCCCTGCGCGAGGCGCTGTGGGACCTCGTGTGGGCAGGCGAGGTGACCAACGACGCCTGGGCTCCGCTGCGCGCGCCGCGGCTCTCGCTCGCGCGGTCGCAGCCTGGCGCCGCCTGGGGGAGGCTCACCCTGACGGGCACAGGCGGCGACGGACGCTCGCCGCGAATCGGGCGGGCCACGATCGGTCGCTCGCCGGGGGGCACCCGGCCGCGCTTTGCCGGGCGACGGCGGGGCGGCACCGAGCAGGTGCAGGGGCGCTGGTCGCTCACCGCGCCCGTCTTCCACGGCGGGGGGAATGAAATGCCCACCCATCCCGCCGAGCGCCGGCGGACGCTCGCCGAGCTGCTGCTCGAGCGCTACGGCATCGTCACCCGCGAGCAGGTGCTCGCCGAGGGCATCGCCGGCGGCTTCGCCAGCCTGTACGACACCTTCTGCAACCTCGAGACGCTCGGGATCTGCCGGCGGGGCTACTTCATCGAGGGCATGGGCGGTGCCCAGTTCGCCCTCCCCGGAGCCGTCGAGCGGCTGCGGGCAGCGCCAGGCGCCGGCGGTGCGGTGCCGCCCGCCCCGGGCTCTCCGCTGCGCGACGGCGGCGACGACGCCCGCACATTCGTGCTCGCCGCCGCCGACCCCGCGCAGCCCTACGGCGCCGCGCTGCCATGGCCGAGGCGCGCGAGCGCGGGCCGCGAGCCCGGCGGCGGGCGCCCCGCGCGCGTCGCCGGGGCGTACGTCGTGCTGGTCGACGATCAGCCCGTGCTGTTCGTCGAGCGCGGCGGGCGGGGCCTCGTCACGCTCGCCGGTGCGCCCGCAGGGGCCGGCGAGGCCGATCCGCTGCACCGGGCGCTCGCGGCGCTCGCCCGGGCGGTCCGCGCCGGACGAGTCGGCAAGCTCGCGCTCGAGCGCATCGACGGACGGCCCGCGATCGGCTCGGAGCTCGCCGATTTGCTCGTCGAGCTCGGCTTCCACGCCGGTCCGCGCCGCTTCACGCTGAGCGCCTGAGCTCCCGGCCAGACACTCGTCGCGGGCAGTAGGAGACAGGCCACGACATGGCCATCATGTTCAGGTAGCCTGAATCCACAGTGTTCATGGGCTTCTGGGGGCATTTGCCCGGCAGTCCGAACCGCTTTGTCTGTCGGACGTTTGCGCCTGTCAGAGACAAGGCTGGCGTCGCTCGATCATCCTTGTTATTTAAAAGTCGAGAGATCTTGCGGGAGGGGTCATTTTGGTCTACTTTCTGGAACGGTCGGGATGAGTAGAACAGGGAACCAAACGGCACCGATGTATCGCAGACTGCCTCACGGACCGAGCGGGATGGGACCTGAGGAGGTCGCCCGCAACCAGCGCACGCGCCTGTTCGGCGCGATGATCGAGTCCGTGTCCCAGCGCGGCTACCGGACCACGACCGTCGCGCACGTGATCGCGCTCGCGGGGGTCTCGCGCCGCGCCTTCTATGAACTGTTCGCCAACAAGGAGCAGTGCTTCCTGGCGACCTACGACATCGTCGTAGCCCGTTCCCGCAAGTGCGTGCTGGACGCCTGGACGGCCGAGCGCGGCTGGGCCAATCGCCTGCACGCCGGCTGCAAGGCGCTGCTCGACGAAGCCGCCGAGTCGCCCAAGGGACCGCGGCTCGTGCTCGTCGACGCGCTCGGCGTCGGGCCCAGGGCCCGCGAGCGGATGCTGCTCGCGGGCTTCACGTTCGAGCGCCTCGTCGGCAGCGCGTTCCAGATGGCGCCCGACGGCGTCGGCTTCTCGCAACTGACCTCGCGCGCGATCGTCGGCGGTGTGCGCCAGATCATCTTCAGGCGCATGCTCGAGGAACGCGAGCGCGAGCTGTACACGCTGACCGACGAAGTGCTCGACTGGATCGAGTCCTACCGTACCCCCGCCGCCGTGCGCCTGGGCGTTCCCGCGCCGGTCGCGCCGGGTCGCCAGCCGCCGACACCCGCCGCCTTCCTCGCCCGCAACGACAAGCGCGCACGGGCGCTCGGATCGGTCGTCCACCTCACGCTGGACGAAGGCTACTCGCAGCTGACCGACCCGCAGATCGCGCAGTTCGCCGGCGTGTCCACCGAGGCCTTCCACAAGCAGTTCGCCACCAAGGAGGAGTGCTTCCTCGCCGCGCTCGACGAATTTGCCCGCGAAGCCCTCGAGACCGTCAAGCCCAGCTTCGAGGACGGCGGCGACTGGCCGGATGGCGTCTACCGAGGGGTGGCCGCGTTCGTCGAATACCTGCTCGCCCACGAGGCGCTGCTGCGGATCGCCTACATCGACATATTCGAGGTGGGACCGGCGATGGTCGGGCGCATGACGCGATCGGTGGAGGAGCTGACCAAGCTCCTCACCGAGGGTGCCCCCGAGCCGCGCCGCGGACCCATGGTGGCGCGCGAGGCGGTCGCCGGTGCGCTGTGGGCGATCATCTCCAGCTGCGTCTCCAACAGTCGCCTCGCGCGACTGCCGCGGTTGGTCGATCACCTCACGTTCACCGTGCTCGCGCCCTATCTCGGTCCGAAGGCCGCCGTCGAAGCCATCCAGGGCGCCCGCAAGCCGCTGCGATCGGTCTAGGAACCGGCGGCCCGCGGCCCCCCGGCGACTCTGCGATCGTGCGCGGCCATGATCGAGTCACCGCCCCATCGTCCCCCGAGGGGGAGCCGCCCCCGCCGCGTGGGCCACAAGGGGGCCGCGCACATCGAGCCGGGCAACACGCTCGCGAGCTTCGACGCCGCGCTCGCTCACGGCGTCGACATGATCGAGCTCGACGTGCTCAGCGAGCATGCGGGCGGCGACGGGCGCCTGCTCGTCGCCCACGACTACGAGGACGTGCGGTCGCGCTCGCCGCTCACGCTCGAGCAGGCCTTCGCGCACCTCGCCTCACCCCGCTTCGCCGCGCTAGAGCTCGACGTCGACGTCAAGCTTCCCGGCTACGAGCTGCGCGTGCTCGATGTCCTGCACGAGTTCGGGCTCGTCGAGCGCACGCTCGTCAGCGGCATGTTCCCCGACGCCCTCGCGCGGGTCCGCGCCGCCGAGCCGGGCCTGCGCTTGGGCTGGTCGGTGCCACGCGTGCGCCGCGACTACACCACCGACATGCTCACCGCCATACCCGCGCTGGCGATGCTTACCGGCTACCGCGCGATGCTGCCCCGCCGCGTGCGCGCCGCCCTGCGGGCGGGTCGCTTCGACGCGATCATGGCTCACTGGCGCGTGGTCACGCCCGCGCTCGTGCGTGCCGTCGCCGACGGCGGCGGCGAGCTGTACGTGTGGACGGTCGACGATGCCCGCATGATCGAGCGGCTGAGTGCCCTGGGCGTCGACGGCATCATCACCAACGACCCGCGGCTGTTCGCGCAGGACGCGCGGTCGCTCAGCCGATAGGGCAGGTGGCGGCGCTGAAGTTGGCGGGGTCCGCGCCCGCGAGGCTCCTGTGCCCGGCCGAGGTCGGCTCGGCGGTCGACAGCAGGACCCTGGCGCCGTGGCGCCACTGGAAGTCCACCACGCCGCGCAGGGTCACCGCCGGCTTGCCCGCCACCGGCTTCAGGGCGAAGCTGCCGCCCCCCTGGCGCGGCGAGCCGCCGTTGCCCACCTGCTCCCAGCCCGAGCTCGCGTTGCTGGCCACGTCCGCCCAATGCTTTTCGGCGGTCATGTACTGCAGGCGAAAGCTCATGTACATCGTGTCGTGTGCGTGCCCGTCGCCCGGCATCGAACCGCGCACGCCGACCGTGTCGCGCTGGTTGGCCGGGCTGCACACGTCGATCGTCGCCCACAGTTCGCGTGAGTGCAGCAGCGCGCGTTCGGCCGCGTCCGGCTTGCCCGTTCCCGTCGGCGTGCTCGCCGCCGCGCGGGCCGGCGCGGCGGGGGCGGAGGCGGAGGCGACCAGCGCGAGCATCGGTGCCAGCGCCGCCGCGATCACCAGGCCGGCCGAGATGCGTTGCCTGGGCGTGAGCATGCCGTTTGACGATAGCGCCGCCAGGGGGCCGGTTGCGCCGGCCGGTTGTGGTATTCACTGAGGCGATGGGGGCGAGGAGCTCAGCGGACGTGATCGAGCTGCTGGGACGGGTGCCCGTGTTCTCGACGCTCGAGCCCGACGACCTGGGACGGATCGCCGACGTGGCCGTCCCGCGCCGCTTCGAGCCCGGCCAGGCGGTGTTCCGCGAGGGCGACGCCAGCGACACCTGCTACGTCGTGCGAGCCGGACACGGGCGCGCCGTGCGCAGCCACGGTGACGGGCGCACGCTCACGCTCGCCAACTTCGGGCCCGGGGACATCTTCGGCGAGCTCGCCATGTTCGAGGACGAGCGCCGCTCGGCCACGGTCGAGGCGATCGAGCCGATGAGCGTCGTGGGGGTGCTCGGGCCGGACATGCGGCGGCTGATGCGCGAGCACCCCGAGATCGCCGTGCGCCTGGTGATCGCCCTCGGCCGGCGCCTGCGCGAAACCAACGAGCGCCTCTCGCGCCAGTCCTTCCAGACCGTGCAGAGCCGTGTGGCGGTCGTGCTCGGTCAGCTCGTCGCCCAGGAGATCGCCGAGGGCAAGGCAGAGGCGGACGTGCTCGTGCGGACCACGCAGGCCGACCTCGCCCAGCTCGCCGGCTCCTCGCGCGAGTCGGCCAGCCGCTTCCTGGCCGTGCTCGAGCGCGCCGGGGTCATCTCCCAGGGGCGCGGGCGCCTGGTCGTCCACGACCCGAAGGCGCTCGACCAGTATGTCTTCTAAGCGCCCTTCCAAACGCCCCGCCAAACCGGCGTCCGCGAGCCGCGCGTCCAGCAAGCGCGCCGCCTCGGCGAAGAAGCCCGCCGCCTCCCGCAAGGGCCGCTCGCGCGAGCAGCCGCGCGAGTTCTCCGCCGGCGGGGTCGTCGTCCGCGACGGCCAGGTGGTGGTGATCGTGCCGACGCGCCGGGCCGCCGACGGCTCGCGCGTGCTCGCGCTGCCCAAGGGCCACGTGGACCCCGGCGAGGCGCCGATCGAGGCGGCCACGCGGGAGGTGCGCGAGGAGACGGGCGTCGTCGGTGAGCCCGTGTGCGAGCTCGGCGAGTCGCGCTACTGGTACCGGCGCGACGGGCGCACGATCGGCAAGTCTGTCGCCTTCTACCTGTTCACGTACGTGGAGGGGGACACCGAGGACCACGACGACGAGGTCGAGGAGGTGCGCTGGATCGGCCTGCAGGAGGCGCAGAGCGAGCTCAGCCACCAGGCCGAGCGCGACATCGTGGGGCTCGCGGTGGCCCACCTGGATAAAGACCGGTAGCCTGCCCGCTACTCATGCAGGTCCTCAACTTCTACTCGACGATCTTCGCCGACGAGCTCAAGCGCGGGCGCAAGACCGCCACCATCCGCCTGGGCGACAAGTCCGGCAAGTACCGCAAGAACCAGGCGGTGCTCGTCACCATCGGCTACCAGTACTCCCCGCGCGAACGGATCTTCGAGGCGGTCATCGACCAGGTCGAGGTGATGAAGCTCGCCGACCTGTCCCCGCGCGACATCAAGCACGACAACCCCGAGTTCCGCCGCCACGAGGAGCTGATCAAGTTCCTCGAGCAGATCTACGGCCGGGGGGTGTCCCCGGAGGACATCGTCACCGTGGTGCGCTTCTCGCAGATCCTCGAGAACCCCACGGGCATGACCGAGGCGATCAAGGGCTTCGGCGGCGCCCAGAATTAGCGGCGGATCGCGACCGCCAAACGCCGCAGACTACGCGAGCGTCGTTTGGCAGTCACGACCCGCCTTTGCCAACCCGCGCTTGAAATCGGCTGGTTTTCCTATATATTGGACGTGCAGTTGGCACTCTCCCGGTGAGAGTGCCAATGAGGCGGCCCCCTCCTGAGGGGAGCCGTGGGCCGCCGGTCGCACTCTCAAAGACGGAGGTTTTTTCAACATGAAGCTCAAGCCCCTGGGCGATCGTCTGATCGTGCGGGCGATCGAGGAGGAGGAGACCACGGCAAGTGGCATCGTCCTGCCCGACACCGCCAAGGAGAAGCCGCAGAAGGGCAAGGTCCTCGCCGTCGGCGATGGCAAGCTCGACGATGGCGGCAAGCGCATCCCGCTCGACGTGAAGAAGGACGACGAGGTCCTCTACAGCAAGTACGGCGGTACCGAGATCAAGGTCGACGGAGAGGATCTGCTCGTGTTGCGCGAGTCCGACGTCCTCGCCAAGGTCGCATAAGGAGACGAAATGGCACACAAGGACATCAAGTACAACTCCGACGCACGCTCCGCGCTGGAGGCCGGCGTCGACGCCGTCGCCAACGCGGTCAAGGTCACGCTCGGCCCCAAGGGCCGCTATGTGGTGCTCGACAAGAAGTTCGGCGCGCCCACGATCACCAACGACGGCGTGACGATAGCCCGGGAGATCGAGGTCGAGGACGTGTTCGAGAACCAGGGCGCGCAGCTCGTGCGCGAGGTGGCCACGGCCACCAACGACGTGGCCGGTGACGGCACCACGACGGCCACGGTGCTGGCCCAGGCGATCGTTCGCCAGGGCCTGAAGAACGTGGCGGCGGGGGCGAACCCGCTGGCGCTCAAGCGCGGCATCGAGAAGGCCGTGGACGAGGTCGTCAAGAACATCGCCTCGCAGTCCAAGGAGGTCTCCGGCAAGGACCAGATCGCGCGCGTGGCGACGATCTCCGCCGGCGACGAGGAGATCGGCGACGTGATCGCCGACGCGATCGAGAAGGTCGGCAAGGACGGCGTGGTCAACGTCGAGGAGGGCCAGACGTTCGGCATGGACCTCGAATTCACCGAGGGCATGCAGTTCGACAAGGGCTACATCTCGCCGTACATGGTCACCGACCAGGACCGCATGGAGGCGACCCTGGAGGACCCCTACATCCTGATCGCCAACCAGAAGATCGGCTCGGTCCGCGACGTGCTGCCGGTGCTCGAGGCGGTCATCCAGTCGGGCAAGCCGATCCTGATCATCGCCGAGGACGTCGAGGGCGAGTCGCTGGCGACGCTGGTCGTCAACAAGCTGCGCGGGACGTTCACGGGCGTGGCCGTCAAGGCTCCGGGCTTCGGCGACCGGCGCAAGCGGATGCTCGAGGACATCGGCATCCTCACCGGCGGCGAGGTCATCACCGAGGAGCTCGGCCTGAAGCTGGAGAACACCCAGATCTCCCAGCTCGGGCGCGCGCGTCGCGTGGTGGTGGCCAAGGACACGACCACGATCGTCGATGGCGCCGGTGAGGCCGAGGCGATCAAGGGCCGCATCAACCAGATCAAAGCCGAAATCGAGAACACCGACTCGGACTTCGACCGCGAGAAGCTCCAGGAGCGCCTGGCAAAGCTCTCCGGCGGCGTCGCCGTGGTGAAGGTCGGGGCGGCCACCGAGACGGAGATGAAGGAGAAGAAGCACCGCGTCGAGGACGCGCTCCAGGCCACCCGCGCGGCCCTCGAGGAGGGCATCGTGCCGGGCGGCGGCGTCGCGCTGCTGCAGGCCTCATCGGCCGTCAACATCAGCGAGAACGGCGCCTCGGTCGACGGCTCAGACGACGAGCGCACGGGTGCGCGGATCGTGCTGCGGGCGCTCGAGGAGCCGCTGCGCCAGCTCGCCGAGAACGCCGGCCTGGAGGGCTCGGTGGTGGTCAACGACGTGCGCAAGGCCAAGAAAGGCCAGGGCCTGAACGCCTCCACCAACGAGATCGTCGATCTCGTCGCCGCGGGCATCATCGACCCGGCGATGGTCACGCGCTCTGCCCTGCAGAACGCGGCGTCGATCGCCAAGAACATCCTCACCACGGAGGCGATCGTGGCCGAGGTGCCGGAGAAGGAAGGCGCCGGCGTGGGCGGCGGTGGCATGCCGGACATGAGCGGGATGATGTAGGAGGTCTGGGGTGGGCGCCATCGGACGCGGCGCCCGCCCCAGACCATGCGCAGCAGGAGGGCTCGGCAGGGACGCCGGACCCTCCTGTGGGCGAAACGCGTCTGCCTCAGCTGCGCGTGTAGTTCGCCACGAAGCCTCCGCGGCCCAGCGGGCGCTCTGAGGTGCCGCCGGACGCGAGCACTTCCAGAACGGGGCCGCCGGCGAATTCCCGAGAGATGCTGACAGAGGGCGCAAGACCGTACACTTCGAACTGGTAGTGCACGGTCACGCCCTTCTTCGGGCAGATCGAGTAGGTGCGCTTCCCATCGCCGGCGACACCGGGATAGGCTCCAGCCGGCACGCGACCGGCGATGATCCGGTGGAGCGCCGGGTTCACTCCCGCGACCGCCCATTCCACCGAGAGCTTGAACTTCCTCGTCACTGGGTCGGGAGTGAAGCCCACCACGAACACCGCCAGACTGCCGACGCCGGGCGGAACCGGCCCCCATTCCAGCGGCGGCGGAACATTGCGGCCGTCACACGTATACCGGGAGGGCAATCTACCGTCGCTGACGGCGCTGCTTTTGAGCGGTATCACGGCGAGTTGCTTGACGGCGGCGGGCGCGTCGCTGCCACAGCCTGCCAGCACGAGTGCGGAGAGGAGCAGGGCGGACAGGAGCGCCTTTGGTGATTCTCGCATGCTTAGCCTCGTTCTCTGCGGTGGTGAACCGTCCATTCCTACAGAGGCAACCTACTTCTTCGGGCGCGTGATTCCCTAGTGAATCCTTGAAATGTTTCTCACGTCGGCGATCCCCAGCGAGTGGTGGGTCGGAAACAACAGCGTGATGGTGCAGACCTGCCGAGCCCGTGCTTGTGAGCGATCCTGACCGCCTCTGGGATCGTGCTTGACGGCGATTTTCGCGCACGGGATAGTGCGCACCGGCCTGCCCTGCCGTAGCTGGCGATGTCGGATTTGGCCGTGCATGATGAGGATTCGACAGCCCTCCCACGAGCTTCGCAGGCTGCTCAGCGTCCACGACGCGGCATCCACGCGTTTGAAGAGTGTCTTGGTGATCGGTCTGCTCGCCTGCCTCGCGGCGGTCGCCCTCACGCTCTCCCAGTCCCCTGTCACCGTTGCCATGACGAACACCGACGCTCAGAGTTTCATAGGCGTGAGCGATCAGCAGATATCAGCCTGCCAACGCGGCGAAGCGCTGCCGAAGGGGACTACCGCGATTCGCCTGCGCTCAGAAGCCTTCGTCGGTCCGCGCGTGGTCGTCACGGTGCGCTCAGGTGGACGCCTCATTGCTCACGGCGAACGGGGAGCGGGGTGGACGGCGGGGGTCGTCACGATGCCCGTGCACCCTCTGTCGAGCACCAGATCTGGAGTCGAGCTCTGTTTCACGTTCTTCCTGAACGGTCACGAAACGGCGATCTTCGTGGGAGAGCCTTTGGCCCACGTGCAGGGGACCAGGGTGCACACAGGTCGGCTGTACGGCCGCCTCCGCGTGGAATACCTACGGCCGAGCGCGTCGTCATGGTGGTCGCTCATCCCGCAGGTCGCTCGTCGCATGGGCCTTGGCCGTGCGTGGTCCGGGACCTGGGTCGCGCTGTTCGTGCTCGGGTTGATGGGCAGTGTGGCGCTGCTCTGCTCGCGCTTGGTTCTCGGAGAGCTGCGATGAGCAGGTCGAGGGCTCCCAGACCCGATGCCGTGGCCCCGCCCAGCGCGCGAGCAAAGGTCGGAGCGCGAGACTTCCACCGGCGCGCGGGCCAGCTCAGGCCCAAGCCGCGGGCCACACGAGCCGTCCGACGGCGAGCGAGAAGATCTCCCCGCGAGCTGCTGCGAGCGGTCCCCACGGCGGCGTGGCTCTGTGCGCTTGTAGCGCTTGCCAGCGCGACCGCGTGGTCGTTCATCACGCCTGCGCTGCAGGTCCCGGACGAGCCAGAGCACGTGGCATACGTGAAGCAGCTTGCCGAAACAGGCCACCTGCCCAGTCACGAAGGGAAATTCTCGTTGGAAGAGGAAGTCGCTCTGCGCGATCTCCGCTTGCAGACGGTGGCCGAGCAGCCGGAGAACCAGACGATCTCCTCGCGTGCGCAGGAGCAGACGCTTCAGCATGAACTCGAACAGGTCAAGCGTGTGGCCGAACCCGGCAGCCAGTACGCCGGCGTGGCCGCCTCGCAGCCTCCTCTCTACTATGCACTCGAGGCGATTCCCTACACCCTGGGCGAGGGTGGGACGCTGCTCGATCGCATCGCGCTGATGAGGCTCCTGTCAGCGGTGATGGCTGGGCTGACGGCGCTGTTCACCTACCTGTTCGTCCGCGAGGCGCTACCACGCGTGCCGTGGGCGTGGACCGTCGGGGGGCTCGGTGTGGCGCTCGTACCGCTGCTCGGCTTCATGTCGGGAGCGGTCAACCCCGACTCGATGCTGTATGCGGTGACCGCGGCGGTGTTCTACTGCCTGGCGCGAGCCTTTCACCGTGGCCTGACGCGCAGCTCGGCGCTCATCCTCGGCGCCGTGATCGCCGTGGGCTTGATGACGAAGCTGAACTTCGCGGGGATCGCGCCGGGTGCCCTGCTTGGACTGATCGTGCTCAGCGTGCGCGCGGCGCGAACGCTCGGACGCGCCGCCTATGCCTCTCTGGCGCTGGCGCTGGCGATAGCACTCAGCCCGGTGGCACTGTACGTGGCTGGTCATATCGCCGACGGTGCGCCACCGTTCGGGATCGTCTCGCATGCGGTGGGGGCGATGCACGGGCCGCTGAACGAGATCAGCTACATCTGGGAGCTCTACCTGCCGAGATTGCCGGGGATGCCCCAGGATTTCGGCGGAGTCTTCACAACGCAGCAGATCTGGTTCAAAGGCTACGTCGGGCTGTACGGCTGGCTGGATACCACGTTCCCCGCCTGGGTCTACGATCTCGCCCTCGCTCCGGCGGCTGCCATCGCCATCCTCTGCCTGCGATCTGTGGCCGTGAGCTTCCCGGGCGGTGCGGGCTCGCGCCACCGAGCTCGCCGTGTACCTCGTCATGTGCGTCGGGCTCCTCACGCTGATCGGCGCCGACTCCTACCTCGTGTTCTCGCGGGTCGGCGCCGAATACGGACAGGCTCGGTACGTGCTGCCGCTGCTGCCGCTGCTCGGGCTGGTGCTCGCCCTGGCGGCACGCGGCGCGGGTCGCCGCTGGGGCCCCGCCGTGGGCGCAGCGATCATCATCCTGTTCCTGGCCCACGATGTCTTCAGCCAGTTGCAAGTGGTGGCGCGTTTCTACGGCTGATATCCGCGCCGCGAGGCGGCGGTCAGAGACATACGCAGCAATCCTTGCGAGGCGATTTCGCCAATTGACGAGGGAATTTGCGCGCTCAGCGGTCTGCCGATCGACGCCGCGACGGGCTTGGCTAGTGTGCCGGGCGTCATGAGTTCGAGATACCGCAGATGGCGTGCGATCTGCGCCGTGGGGATGGTGCTGGGCCTGGCCGGCTGTGGCAGCTCGCATGGCGTCGCCAGCAACGACTCGCACGTGTCGGATCCGGTGAGCACGCTGGTCAACTCCGCCACGGTGGCTCCTGGTGGAGGGGAACAGTCAGGGAGCGTGGTGGCGCGGGTGGGAAACGCCGTGATCACGAAGTCCGCGCTCGACGGCCGCATGGCGATCGTGGCGCAGGGGGAATCGCCCCCGGAAAACATCATCCCCGTCCCGCCAGATTTTACGGCCTGCATTTCGCGGCTGGCGGAATACGACCGTAAATCCGGCAACTCCGCCGCGGCGACAGCGACGGCACAGCTCAAGAAAACCTGTGCAGCCCTCTACGAAAAGCTCTTGAAGAACTCACTCGAACCGCTGATCTCCGGATATTGGGTGATCGGCGGGGCTGCCGAAGATGGCCTGGTGGTGAGCGACCAGAGCACCAAGCAGCTGTTCTCACGCGCCGCGCAAAAGCAGTTTCGCTCAGCGGCGAAGTTCCGGAGCTTCCTGGCGGCCACCGGACAGAACGTCCCGAACCTGCTGTTCGACGAAAAGGTGGAGATCCTGGCGGGAGCGATCCGCGAGAAGGTCTATCAGGCATTGCCGCCCGTGACCGCGGCTTCGGTAGCTCGCTACTACGACGAAAACAAGCCACAGTTCGCCGTCAATGAACAGCGCGACCTGGGCATCCTGCACACCAAAAACGCGGCGACGGCAAATCAGATCAAGCGAGAACTACAGGCAGGGGTGAGCTTCGCGAGCATCGCCAAGCGGCTCGGGAAGGAACAGCCGGTGTATACACGCGAAGGCTTACTGCCTGGTCTGGAACCGCACGCGTTCGCGGAGAAGTCGCTGAACGACGCGATCTTCTCGGCGAAGGGACACGTGGTGAGCGGCCCCATACGGGTGGACCTGCTGCCCGGATTCCATTACCGCACCCTGGCGGACATCCGCAACATCAACGGGTACTACATATTCGAGGTGGAGAAGATCGATCCGGCCCACCAGGAAACGCTCGCCCAGGTCAAAGCCACGATCACCCAGGAGCTGCCCCGCATCCTGCAAAGACAGGCGATTGCGGCATACATCAAGGGCTGGCGCGCGCGGTGGCGTGCGAAGACGGACTGCAGCGCGGGCTATGTGGTGCGCAAATGCCGGCAGTTCAAGCCATCGCCGACAGAACTCCCTGAAGACGCGTACACCGTGAACTGAGGCACGGCCCTCGCGGCCGTGCCGCCCGCGGACCCATGCTGGCAGCCTGGACGGAGCGGGCGGCCGGCGCCAAAGGGTCGAGCGTCAGAACATTCGCACCGGTGGCTTGAGCGTCAGAAACATTCACGCCAAGGGGTTGAGCGTGAGAGACATTCGCCGTAATGGCTTGACGGGAGCAGCAAGAGGTGGGAGAGTGCGTGTTGCAACTCTCCCACCCTGGCTCGGTGCTAGAGAGGCATGATCGATCATCTTTGGCTACTCGCAGGAGGACGCCAAGGGCTCGATCACCTATAAACAACAGACAAAGGAACGAGTATGAAACGACTCAAGGTGATGTTCCTAGCGTTTGCTGCCATTGGCGCGCTGGCTAGCCTCGCGGCTACGTCGGCATTCGCGTCGGGCCCTACGCTCTTATTCACATCTGGCGAACCGGGACCGACGGTCTTAATCAACACCCAGTCGGACAGTCCCAACAACGGTATTTTCTCGGAACTGCAGTCTTCGGCTGCGAAGCTGAAGGGTAGTGGGCTGTTACAGGAGATCACACTCTTACAGACAGCCACTGGCGTCTCCGGCACATATCTGGCGTTATTCTTAAAAGTCGAAAACGTCAGCACTAGTGAAAAATGCTCGACATCGGGTGATGCGACTGGCGAAGTCTTACTGCCAAGCAACAAAATCGAACTCGTATACACCAGTACCGGAGCAACGTTAGAAGTTGGGGCGCTGCTCAGCGTCAGCGAATTCACGATCACGTGCAGCGGCGGTGTCGAAGTGAAGCCCAAAGGGAGCGTCCTCTCGGGGATCTCGCCGTTTGGGAGCTTCGTAGCAAAAGGAAGCAACACCACGCAGGGCAGCCTGAGGTGCACAAGCACATCGGGTAAACCTGAAAAAACGAGCTTCACCAACTCCAAAGGTGAATCTGGCACGGCTAACCTCAAAGTCAAATCCGGCGGTCTAAACGAAACCGGCTGCGAGTTAATCACGAATTCCTCGACCGGTACCATCAGTCTGTTACCGACCAAGGAAGTCGAGATAATGGGGTAACAACCCCTACGTAGTGACCTGGAAATGGTAGTGCTGAGTACGCGCGGGGCCGAGTGTCCCGCGCGTACTCCTTTGAGGCTGCGGCTACGCGCGGCCACGGCAGTCGGTGATGTGGTCGCGGTCCCTGCTGGGGAGGCGGCGAGCGGGGGATCTGAAGCCCATGAAGCAGGGGATCTGAAGCCCATGAGAGTGGGAGACACGTATTGACCCACGTCTAGGCCGGGAGGATCCTTCGTCTGTGCGGCTTCGGCGGCAGGTGGTTGAGGAGGATTGGGCGAATGGGCGCCAGCAACAGGCGAGAACGGGACTAGATAGAGCCAAGCGTGGGACAAGGAGCACAACGAGTGACGATGGGAAGGCCGCGAAGGGCGACGCAGGTGGTCGCTTGGAGCCGGCTCGGCATGGTGATGGTGGTGTCGGTGATCGTCTTGTGCGGTGGTTCGCAGGCGGCGCTTGCCGATAGTGCGTTCAGATTTGAAGCGGGGCTTGTGTTTGGTGGAGTTGGTGGGGGTGCGGGCGAGCTTTCGCTGGTGGCGCCTGTGCGTCAATTGGAAGGTAGCCCATTCTTTACGGTGGGCGGTAGCGGCGTAGCGGTGGGTGATGGGTCGCATGATGTGTTTGTGGCGGATACGGGAAACAGCCGGGTGGATGTGTTCGGGGCCGGTGGGGGGTTTGTGCGGGCGTGGGGCTGGGGTGTGACGGACGGGGCTGGCAAGCTCGAGGTGTGTACCGGTGTTGCGCCGGGTTGCAGGAAGGGACTGTCGGGGTCTGGGCTGGGGGAGCTCGCGGCGCCGCGGTTTGTCGCTGTGGACAACTCCGCTGGCGCTTCGGAGGGGGATGTGTATGTGGGTACGGGTGTCGGCTCTGAAGCGTTGAATGAGCGTGAGCTGGTGGAAGTCACCGGCGCGAGCGGAGGCTCGTATACGCTGAGTTTCGAAGGCGAAACGACCGGCTCGGTCACCTATAGCCCGATACCTGTGGGCAACCCTGAATTCGATGGGCCCAATGCGCACGCGGCGCAGGCGGCGCTTGAAGGGCTCGCGAAGATCGGCGCGGGGAACGTGAGAGTGCGCGAAGAAGATGGCGACCCGTCGCGTCTGGAGGTGGAATTCGAAGGAACATTGGGGGACGCGCCCGAGCCCGTGTTGACGTGTGGGGGGTCTGGTCTCACCGGGATGGGCGCGGGGTGTGGGGTCGTTGTGCAGCGGGCGGGCTCGGGTTTCGCGGGGGAAGTGCTCGAGAAGTTCAGCCCGGAAGGCAAGCTCCTTGAAGCATGGGGCGTGAAAGGCCAACTCGACGGCTCAGCGGCGCCGGCGGGCGCGTTCAAGGGCCGGCTGAACGGGATCGCGGTAGATGAAGCCGGGCATCTGTGGGTGTATGACGCGAGCGAGCTGTATGAGTTCAACGAAAATGGCACCCCGATCGAAGACTGCGGGACGGAAGTCCGGGGGTTGACGTCGGGGTTGGCGGCAGGGCCGGGGGGCGCGCTGCTCCTGGTGCGGGAAGATCGGGTGGAAGCGTTCGCTGGATGTGCGGGGTTGAAGGAAGACGTCTCGCGCCCGCGTTCGCCGGCGCCCTCAGGAGTCGCGGTGAATGGGCTGTCGGGCGAAGTGTTCGCGGACCTCGGAGATGGCGTGGAAGATGTCGCGCCGGGTGTCAGCGAACCGCTGGAATTCGGGGGAGGGGTATTCTCTGGTGGTGCGGGGTTGGCGGTGGATACCTCGACGGGCTCGCCATCCAGCGGGTCGGTGTATGTCGCGGATACCGCGACGAGCGAGGTCGAGGTATTCGGTGTGTCCCTGGAAGCAAGGAGTACGAGGGTTGGCGCTGTGACCGCGACGAGCGCGCTGCTGGAAGGCGAAGTAAACCCGCATGGCACCGATGTCACGAGCTGTAGCTTTCACTACGCCAACGGTGCCGTCGCTGCTTGCTTGAATGAAGCGGGCGAACGCGTCTCGAGCCAGCACCCACTCACGGGCGAAGCCCCGGTCACGGTGCACGCTACCGCCGAAGGCCTCTCAGGCGGCACGAGCTATGAGTATCGGGTGCGGGTGGCGAACGCGGCCGGGGAAACGCTGGAAAGCGGGTCCACGGGCTTTCAGACGCTCACGACCGCGGTGATCGAACACGCCGCGAGCGAAACGATCGAAGCGCAGTCCGCGCTACTGACGGGCACGGTCAACCCGAAGGGCGTCGCGGACACGAAATGCAGCTTTGAATACGGGGTCAGCGAAGCCTATGAACACCAGGCGCCGTGCGAACCCTCAGAAACGCTCTCGGGTAGCTCCCCCGTCGCGGTCTCGCTCGCGCTCAGCGGTCTGATCCCCGGCAGCGAGTACCACTGGCGCATCGTCGTCACAGACGAAGACGCCCCCGGCGAACACGCGACCGCAACCTCGCCCGACAACACGTTCGTATACCTACCCTCGAGCACACCACAGCACCAGCAAACACCATGCCCCAACGAAGCACTCCGCGGGGAAAGCGATCTGGATCTGAAGACCGGGCAGGCGCTCTCGCTGGAACTCCCCGACTGTCGTGCCTATGAGCTGGTCACCCCCGCGCACAAGAACGCGGCGCTGCTCGCCCCACTGCTGTTCGCTGCCGCGCCGCAGCTCAGCGAAGACGGCGAACGCGTGATCGTCTCAAGCGACCAATGCTTCGCAGAGGCCGGGTCGTGTACCGCTGATCGGGAGCTTCTGGGTGTGCCGTTTGAGTTCTCGCGCACCGCCACCGGGTGGGTCACGAGCCCGCTCGCGCCATCCGCGAGCATTCTCGAAGACAGCGCCCTATGGGGCTATGACGCGAGCACCGGCATGGTCCTCTACAACGCCCCCACGCCCGGCCAGACCCCCGACTCGTTCTTCGCGCGCACTCCCGAAGGCACCCTCGAACCAATCGGCCTCGCCAGCGAAACCCTACCCTTCATCAACGTCCACACCGCGGGCGTGTTCGCGACCGGCGACCTCTCCCACATCGTCTTCTTCTACCCGGGCAAAGTAGATGTTTGGCCGTCGCTGTCATCTGGCAACCCGCTGTTCGAGTACGCCGGCGCCAGCGGCAAACCGTTCCTCGTGAACGTCGAAGTAGGGGAAGGGCAGGGCAGCACGAAAACGATCGGCAGTCTGTGGAGAACTCGCCGGCGGCGGCGGCAGCGTCGAGGATCAGGCGGTATCGACTGATGGGGCGACGGTGTATTTCAATGCGTGCGAAGGCGGAGGTGGATTGTATGCGCGTGTGGACGGCGAACAGGCCAGCGCGCGGACGATCGCGATCTCCACCCATGCGGTAGGGACCGGGGCGGGCGTCAACGAATGCGACAACGCGAGTGGCTGCGCGTCCTCGCCCGCCTCGGCCGGGCAGCTGGGAGGGGCCTCAGGGGATGGCTCGCGGGTGTATTTCGCCTCGACACAGCAGCTCACCAACGACGCCAGCGAGGACTTCGGCGGGACCGCCGGTGGCAGCGCGGGTGCCTGCCAGACGACGTCCGGCAGGAATGGCTGTAACCTGTACCTGTTCGAAGGTGCGTCTGAACAGCCGCTGTCGGGGCATAACCTGGTCGATGTCTCGGCTGGTGACAGCAGCGGCGCGGGCCCCGAGGTCAAGGGTGTGATGGCTGTCTCGGCCGATGGGTCACACGTGTACTTCGTCGCCGGCGGGGTGTTCACGGGCGCTAACGGCGAAGGCCACAGCCCCGTGGAAGGCGCCGCGAACCTGTACGTGTGGGAACGCGACCCCGCGCTCCCCGCCGGCGGGCGCAGCACGTATATCACGACGCTCCCCGGCGGGAACGTCGAAGCACAGGAGTGGGGCGAACGTGTCGTCAGGGACGCGAGCGTGTCCCCCGATGGCGGGTTCCTCGTGTTCACCTCCAGTGGTGCGCTCGCGGGTGGCCAGGGCGGCCCTGAACAGGTGTTCCGTTATGACGCCGAAACGGAACGCTTGGAGCGTGTCTCGATCGCCGTGCACGGCCTCAACGATGATGGCAACTCTCCAGCCGGGGACGCGCGCATCGCGGTGCACAACAGCAATATAGGCCAGCTTCGACGCGACCCCACGATGTCTGACGACGGGTCGCTCGTGTTCTTCCAGAGCCCCGCCGGGCTGACCCCGGGCGCGCTGAACAACGCGCCGGTGAACGGCAAAGGCGGGCTCGCACAGAACGTCTACGAGTGGCAGGCCCCGGCAACCCACGGTTGTGAAGAACCCACCGGCTGCATCTATCTCATCTCCGATGGCCGCGACACCACCGAAAGCGACTCCAACAGCACCGACAGCAACGCCGCGAGCACCGTCGAACTCCTCGGCACAGACACCACCGGCGAAAACGTCCTGTTCACGACCGCTGACGAGTTGGTGCCCGCCGATACCGACAGCGAGCTCGACTACTACGATGCCCGCGTCGACGGTGGGTTCCCTGCACCCAGCACCCCGGCATTGTGCCAAGGCGAAGGCTGCCACCCCCAGCCGTCACCCCCCAGCGCATTCGGGGCGATCCCTTCGGAAGCTCTCACCGGCACCGGCAACCTACCCAGCCCCACCCCACCACTCACCACTAAACCCACCAACAAACCCAAACCCACCACCAAGGAAAAACTCACCAAGGCCCTCCGCGCATGTCACAAAGACAAATCGAAGCTGAAGCGTGCTCGTTGCGAAAGGCAGGCGCGCGTCAGATACGCCCACGAGTCTACGGCTCACAAAACATCGGCAGAGACGAAGGTCGGGTCTCGGGAAGGAAAGAGATGATGGTGTCGTCTACTGCTAATAGGACGTGGTCGGTTGGTCTACTGGTCGCGTCGCTGGCCCTCGCGGCGTTGTTGGCGTGGGGCCCCGGTGTGGCGGTCGCGGCTAGCGGGAAGCCGGCTTGGACGGTGGACTCGCTTGCTGAGCCGAGTGATTTCTCGCCTGTGCGCAACACGTTGTGCGAAGAAAGCCAGCCCGAATGGATCGTGCTTTCGAAAGTTTGCGACCTGTACGCGGTGACGGTTACGAATGCTGGGTCGAGACCCACGAATGGTGGTGCCGTGTCGATTCGGGATACGCTGCCGGCTGGTTTGACCGTGCGACACGTGGCGTTGACGTGGTCCGGGTTGAGCGAAGTGAGTGGGCGTAGCGATATCGACGAATTGCCGTTCTGCTCGACGGTGGGACTGGCGGTGTCGTGCACGATCCCGGAATCGTTCTTTGCCGAAGTCTTCGAACGTCCCAACGTCAAGCCTGATGATGTGCTGCGGCTGACGGTGGCCGTGACGGTCAACGAACCGACTGCGGCGAAATCTCTGACGAACACCGTGACGGTCGAAGGTGGGGGAGCGGCAAAGGTTGAAGGTGCAGGTGAAAACACGGTCGTGACCTCGCCGCCGCCAGGGTTCGGCTTGAGCGCGGTCAGTGCACCGCTGCTCGGTTCGGAAGGGTTGCCGGAAACACAAGCGGGGGGGCATCCCTATGAGCTTCCGGTCAAGCTCGACCTGAACACGTCCGTGCGGGACGATCCCGAAGGGGAAGTCAGGGCGACGAGCGTGCAGGATCTGCGTGATGTGGTCATCGATCTGCCGTTGGGCGTGGTGGGTAGCGCCGTGGCGGCGCCCGAGTGCACGCTGCACCAGCTCTCGGCTGAGGGCGAAGCGCACGAACAGGGTGTCTCGGGTTGTCCGAAGGACACGGTCGTGGGTCACATCCGGAGTTTCCCCGAAGGGCTCGTAGCCGCTGATGGTGATATCTATAACGTCGTCCCCGAGCGGGGTGTCGCGGCCGAGCTGGGTTTCGTCGATACGCTGGGCGATCCGCATGTCATCTATGCGAGCATTGCGCCCACGCCCGAAGGGTATGAGCTTCGCTCGACCACCCACGAAATCCCACAGGTGCTATTGGACGAAGTCACAGCGAACGTCTATGGCAACCCCGCCGCACGCGATAAATCGAGCGAACCACAGATGCCGATGTTCACGAATCCGTCGAACTGCACGGGTGAACCGCTGAAGACGAGGGTGTTCGTGGACTCATGGCAGTCCCCGGGGTCTTACGAGCCCGATGGCTCCCCCGACCTGGAAGACCCGAACTGGGCTGAGAAGACGGTGGAAGCACCGCCGGTGACGGGCTGTGAAGCGCTCACGGCACTGTTCGCTCCCGAACTGGAAGCGAACACCGAAGCCGCGGGCGCGTCTGGGCAGGCAGCGGCTGCCGACAGCCCGTCCGGGCTATCGGTGAACCTCACGGTCCCGCAGCAGGAAGGCGCTGAATCGCCCGCGACGCCGCCGCTGAAGGAAGCGATCGTGACGCTCCCGGCCGGCATGGCCGTCAACCCGGCTTCCGCGAATGGTCTCGCGGCGTGCTCTGAGGCCCAGATCGGCTGGCTTGGCAAGAGCGCGACGGCTTCAGGGGAATACGAGAACTTCAGTGAAAAGGTGCTGAATCCCGAAACGGGACGCTACGAAGCGACCACCTGCCCGAACGACTCGAAGATCGGCACCGTGGAAGTGGAAGCGCCCGCACTCGCCAAGGAAGGCTGTGTGCAGCCCGGGAGAACGCTGAAGGAATGCGAACAGGAAGAACTTGAAGAAAACGAAAAGGATGGTCCGCGCAAAGGCGTGTCGCTGAAGGAAAAGACGCCGCTGCACGGGTCGATCTACATAGCCAGCCAGAGCGAAAACCCTTATGGCGCGCTGTTCGCGGCGTATATGGTCATCGATGACGCACGCACGGGAATAATCGCGAAGGTACCTGCCGAGATCGAAGCCGGCGGAGAGGAAGGGGTGAGCGGCTTGGCATCTGGACAGCTGCGGACGGTCGTGAAAGACAGCCCGCAGTTCCCGTTCAGCGATCTGCGTGTGCACATCTTCCCCGGCGCTGACGCCACGCTGCGCGCGCCCGCCACGTGTGGCACCTACACGCTGAGTTCACGACTGACGCCATGGTCAGAGGGCGAAGGCGAAGTGCCAGCGACCCCATCGGGCTCCTTCCAGGTGACCCAGAACCCATCGGGCGGATCGTGCCCCAGTTCGCTGGGATTCACGCCATCGATGCAGGCCGGGGTCTCCAACAGCCAGGCGGCCGGGTTCTCCGCGTTCACCTTCAAGCTCACGCGGGCGGACGACACCGAAGAACTGAAGGGCGTGAACGTCACCCTTCCTCCAGGCGTGACCGGTAAGATCGCGGGCATCCCGCTCTGCTCCACGGCGGACATCGAACAGGCCGAACGTCGTGACCATCCCGGAGAAGGCCACCTCGAGCAGGCCCATCCGAGCTGTCCGGCCGAAAGCGAACTCGGCACCGTGACCGTCGGCGTGGGATCCGGCCCCAACCCCTACTACAACACCCTGGGGCACGCCTATCTTGCTGGCCCCTACGACGGTGCGCCGTTCGACATGGTCGTCGTCACCCCCGCCGTTGCCGGCCCGTTCGATCTCGGCACGGTCGTCGTGCGCAACCCCCTGTACATCAACCCGGCCACCGCCCAGGTCACGGCGAAATCGGGTCCCCTCCCCACGATCCTCGACGGCATCCCGGTGGATATCCGGTCGATCGTGATCAACGTCTCGCGCCCCGGCTTCATCCTCAACCCCACAAACTGCGCCGAGCAGACGATCACCACGGAAGCGACCTCGCTCAAGAACGTGACCAACACCCTCACAGGTCCGTTCTACGCGTCCGGCTGCACAACGCTCCCCTTCAAACCCTCGCTCACCGCCAGCGCGGAAGGCAAGGGCAGCAAAACCAACGGTGTGGGCTTCTCGGTCAAGCTGCAGACTCCCGGCATCGGCCAGGCCGATATCCACAAAGTGGACCTCACGCTTCCCGCCGTGCTGCCCTCCCGTCTCAGCACAATCCAGCAGGCCTGCCCGGTAGCCACCTTCAACGCCAACCCCGCCAGCTGCGACGCGGGATCGCTCATCGGCGAAGGAATCGTCCACACGCAACTACTGGAAAGCCCCCTGCGGGGTCCAGCCTACCTCGTCTCGCACAGCTCGGCAGCGTTCCCCGACGTCGAGTTCGTGCTACAGGGCGAAAACATAACCCTCGTACTCGACGGGCAGACCGACATCAAAAACGGCATCACCTATTCCAAATTCGAAACGGCCCCGGACAACCCCTTCACGACGTTTGAAGCGATCTTCCCGGCCGGCCCACACTCCGCGCTCGCCACCTTCGTGCCAGAAAAGGAAAACCACAACCTCTGTCGCCAGCCGGCCATCCACATTCCCACGCAGATCACCGCACAGAACAACGCGCAGATCACCCAAAGCACGATCGTCCAGCTCAGCGGCTGTCCTACTGGCATAGAACTCGTGCGTCACAGCCTCAAGCACAACGTCCTGACTATCATCGTGTACGCACCAACCGCCGGGAAGCTCCAGGCAAACGGCCAGAACCTACATTCGCAATCCTCCACCACCCACGGCAGAGAAACCGTCACGCTCAAGCTGCATATCACCAAGCATCACAAGAAGAACACCAGCCTCAAGCTCACCTTCAAGCCAACTCAAGGCCGACAGCAGGCCAAAGACTACAAGACACGCATATAGATAGCTACCCCGCGCATGCGGGCACCGTGAAGACCTCCAAGACGGTTTAGTCCCGGGAAATTTGGGATGAGTGGTGTGCCCGCAGCTTGGAGGAAATGAGGCCAGCTACTTGGCGCTCATTGGCTACTGCGGCAACATGGAAGCGTCACCATGCGCTGCGGGAAAAGAGCCCGCCCAAGTGTCGAGTGTCGCAGCTCATGCGCGCACACGGGATTCAAGAGCCCATCGGTCGCGGCAAGCCCATGGAGTCTTGGGCCCGCGGGCCCCAAATCTCGTCAAATGGAGGATTCACGGTGTCGCGATCAGGCGGGGCCGTGGTTTGCCGACCTTCGTAGCTGTGATGCTGGGGAGGTGTGATGTTTCCTCGGCTTTTCAGCGGCAGTGGCTTGCCCCTCCCCAAACCTAACGGTATCGCGCTTCCGACAGTTCGAAACATCCTGGCTGTTTGCTTGACAGGGACATTCCCGGCATGTTACACCGCTAGCGCACTACCAGCAGCCAGCATCCCGCTGGCTGCGCTACCCGGGCTGGCCCATCGACGCTAGGAGACATAAGATCATGAAATATCTAGGCATCACCGGCGTGGTCCTCACAGCCGCGTTCGCGATCCTCGGCCTGGTCGCCTCCGCCGCCTCAGCCGTAGAGCCCCTCGGCGGACCCTTAGCCTGCTATGAAATCAGCAACTTCTCGGCTACAAAAATAGCCGGCAACTATAAAAACGCGACTTGCACGGAAGAAGTAACGAAGTTAACCGGTAAATTCGTGTTAGCGTTACCGGTCACGTGGCTCAAGGAAAACTTATGGTGCGCGTTAATCACACCATACGTCGTAGGCAAACCCTCCGAAACGGGGACGTGGGAAGACGAAAAATGCAGCAAAGCGAAGTCTGACGGGGAATACACTGAAATAAAGTGGGTGAAACTCCCCGCCATCACAATCGAAAAAAGCGAACCGACCGTCTTAATCAACTCCGCATCAGACCACCCAACCAACAACGGGATCTCCTCAGAATGGCCGTCGGCGGCCGCCAAGCTGGAAGGCAGCGGGCTGTTACTCGAAATTACGTTGTTAAACACCGCGACCTCGAGCGGTATCGGCATCTACTTAGAGTTATTCTTAAAACTCAAAAATCCGTCTAGCGGCGAAACATGCAGCACGGCTGGTGATGCGACCGGAGAACTCTTACTGCCGAAGAACACGATTTTACTCGTGTCCACCAGCAGCTCAACGGGAGCATTACAGGTGGGCTTGCTGTTTGACATCAGCGAATTCACGATCACATGCAGTGGCGGGCTCGAAGTCAAGCCTAAAGGAAGCGTGCTTGGGTACGTCGAACCGATCGAAAGCAAGGTAGAAAAAGAAAGCAACACGAGCCAGGCCGCCGTGAGGTGTAGCTCTACTTCGGGTGAGCCAGAAAAAACGAAATTCACGAATGAGAAAGGCGAAGCAGGAACAGCAAACATCAAAATCAAAGCCGGCGGTCTGAACGAATCCGGCTGCTTATTAATCACCAACTCTTCGAGTGGAACGTTCACATTGTTACCAACGAAGGCGGTCGAGCTGTTCGGATAGCGCGGCGTAAGGTTCATGTGGTGCGCAGCGGCTGGAGCCCTAGCGGCTAGTAGTACTTTGGTAGTTTTGTTGTAGGGTTTCGGGGGTGGTTTGGCGAATCCTTCTTGCGTTGATGGTGTCGGCGTGAGGAGGGCGTGATGGCGGTGATGGAGCGGTCGGTGGTGGATGGGCCTGTGGTGGTGCGTGAGCGCCTGGAGGCGTTTGCCGCAGGGGTATTGGGTGAGGCGGTGAACCGGCAGGTGCAGTTGGTCAATGGTGAGTTGTATCTGCGTGGGTTGATCGAGGGTGGGTCTCGCAAGTCGCTTGAGCCGATGGTTGCCAGGCTGGGTGGGGAGGCGGACTATGAGAGCTTGCAGCAGTTTCTCGCGGTGAGCCCGTGGGATCCGGCGCTGGTGGTCAGGGCGGTCGCTGAGCGAGTGGCGCCGGAGATCCATGTGCAGGCGTGGGTGCTCGATGACACTGGTTTCCCGAAGGACGGTAAGCATTCGCCAGGGGTCAAGCGTCAGTACTCGGGGACGCTCGGCAAGATCGGTAACTGCCAGGTCGGCGTGTCTGTGCATGCCGTGGGCGCCAAGGGCACGGTCCCGTTGGGTTGGGCGTTGTATCTGCCCGAGGAGTGGTGCGAGGATCCAGAGCGCCGACGCAAAGCGAAGATCCCCGAGGAGATCGGCTTCAAGACCAAGCCAGAACTCGGCAGGGAATTGATCGAGCGTGCTGGCAGGTGGGATATCGCCAGAGCACCCGTCTTGGGTGACGAGGCCTATGGCGAGAACACAAAGCTGCGTCAGCATCTGGATACTGAGGGGTTCGAGTACATGTTCTCGATCGATCGGATCGCGAGCGTGTTCGCACCTGAGACGGCGTTCACGCTGCCCGAGCGCGCTGGTGAGACAGGGCGGCCGCGCACACGAATGCGCCCCGACCAAAAGCCCGAGCCCGTCCATAAGCTCATCGCCCGGCTGGCCCCAGGAAACCTGCAGACCGTCACGTTCAGGGACGGGCCTGGCGGAGAGCCCATCACCTCACGGTTCTGTTTTCTGCGTGTCCGCGCACTGGCACGCTGGCAAAACGGAGCCGAGCAGGAGCCCCGCGAGGAGTGGCTGATCTGCGAGTGGCCCGAAAATCACGACAAGCCGAGCGACTACTGGATCAGCAACATGCCACCCGACACCACACCCGAGCAGCTCGCACGCCTGGCCAGGATGCGCTGGAAGATCGAGCTCGACTACAAGCAGCTCAAGGGCGAGCTCGGGCTGGACCACTACGAGGGTCGCTCATGGCTCGGCTGGTACCACCACACCGCACTCGTCACCGCAGCACACGGCTTCCTCACCCTGGAGCGACAGAACCCAAATCACCAGCGGCCGGCCTGACCCTACCCCGGGCAGTCCTCCTGCTCCAGCCCCTATTCAAGTGCTGGACCGGCCGCTGCACCACCTGCCAGCAGACAATCAACCTCGCCGCCCTACCCCTTCACCAACACCCCCAACACGAGTGACAAAACTACCAAAGTACTACTAGGAGTCCTGCTGGAAGTGCCTCTCCCGTGTGGCCCGGGAGAGGCACTTGACCGCAAGTAGTGCTTTGTTAAGTCTTATTCGTCCTGTCTGGTGGGGTGTAGTGGGATTTGGTCGAGGTCGATTTGTTGCTGGCAGGTGGAGCAGCGGCCGGTCCAACATTTGAATAGGGGCTGGAACAGGAGGACTGCCTGGGGAAGGGTCAGGCCGGCCGCGGGGCTTTTGGGTGAAGGCGCTCCAGGGTGAGGAAGCCGTGGGCGGCGGTAACGAGTGCGGTGTGGTGATACCAGCCGAGGTATGAGCGTCCCTCGTAGTGGTCGAGGCCGAGCTCGCCCTTGAGCTGTTTGTAGTCCAGCTCGATCTTCCAGCGCAGCCGGGCGAGGCGGGCGAGCTGCCCGGGCTTGGTGGAAGCGGGCAGGTTGGCCAGCCAGTAGTCGGTCGGCTGCTCAGCGCCCTTTGGCCATTCGGCGATCAGCCATTCCTCGCGGGGCGGGGTCTCCTGTGCGTTGGCCCACCTGCCGACACTCGGACGCCAGTGGTGCGCGGCGCGGACACGCACAAACGCGAACCTGGACTTGACCGGCTTGCCGTGTGGCCCATCACGGAAGCTGACGGTCTTCAGGGACCTCTCTCCAAGGCGCCCAACGAGCGCGCCGATCGACTCCTGGGCGCGGTCCGGCCGCGGACGGAGGTAACGCCGTCCCGTCTTGCCCGCGTTGGAGGGCACCTCGAAGGCGGTCTCGGGCGCGAACACAGTCGTCTCGGGCGAGACCGACAGCACGTACTGGAGTCCCGCGGCGTGCAGCTTGTCGCGCAGCTCGGTGTTGTTGCCATAGGCACAGTCACCCAGGGGAGTGTCCGAGTCTCTGTGTAGGCATGTCCTGACCTTCGGGTTGGGAGGGCTGGCCCCGCGGGGCCAGCCCTCCCGGCCTGTCAGAGAGGAGCATCATGCCTACGGATGTGCCGATGAACGATGTTGTGCCGTCAGTGTCGTCCCTTCCTGGGGAGCTGCTGTCGGATGAGCTGGTTGACGAGCTGCTCGCCGGCGCCCGGACCCCTGAGGAGCTCACGGGCCCTGGCGGCCTTTTGGCGCAGTTGACGAAGCGCCTGGTGGAGCGCGCGATGAGCGCGGAGCTGGACGAGCACCTGGGCTACCCGCGTGGCAGCGCGCCCCGCCCGGATGCAGGCGGGAATAGCCGTAATGGGAGCACCCCGAAGACGCTGCACACCGATCACGGCTCGCTGCGCCTGGACGGCCCCCGTGACCGTGACGGGACGTTCGAGCCGCAGATCGTCAAGAAGGGCCAGCGGCGCTTTGACGGGTTCGACGAGAAAATCATCGCGCTCTACGCCCGCGGCCTGTCGGTCCGGGACATCCAGGCGCACCTGCAGGAGATCTACGGTGTGGAGGTCGGCCACGACCTCATCAGCCGCGTCACCGACGCCGTCCTCGAGGACGTCAAGGCGTGGCAGGCCCGGCCGCTGGAGGAGGTCTACCCGATCGTGTTCCTCGACGCGCTAGTCGTGAAGATCCGCGACCACGGCGTGGTCCGCAACAAGCACGCCTACCTCGCGATCGGTGTCAACGGCGACGGCGAACGCGAGGTTCTCGGGATCTGGATCGAGCAGACCGAGGGCGCGAAGTTCTGGCTCTCGATCCTGACCGAACTCAAGCAGCGAGGCGTCGGCGACGTCCTGGTGTGCTGCGTCGACGGGCTGAAGGGATTCCCCGAGGCGATCGAGACCGTCTGGCCCCAAGCCGTCATCCAAACGTGCGTGGTGCACCTCATCCGACACAGCCTCAGGTTCGTTGCCTACCGCGACAAGAAGAAGGTCGCCTCAGACCTGAAGGCGATCTACACCGCCCCCAGCGCCGAGGCCGCCCTCACAGAGCTCGAGCAGTTCGCCCGATGCTGGGATCAGAAGTTCCCGATGATCTCCCAAAGCTGGAAAGCCAACTGGGAGCTCGTCAGCCCATTCCTCGCGTTCCCACCAGACCTACGAAGGGTGGTCTACACAACCAACACGATCGAGGCACTGAACCGCCAGATCCGCAAAACGATCAAGACCCGCGGGCAGTTCCCGACCGACGACGCAGCCCGCAAGCTGCTCTACCTCGCCATCATCAACGCCGAGAAGAAGTGGCACCAAACCTACAACTGGACAACCGCAAGCGCCGCATTCAAGATCCACTTCGGAGACCGCTACCCCCACTAACCACACCAACCCGCCTACACAGAAAAAAAGACACCCTCTCACCCAGCACTGGCGCTTTCTTAACCTTCCAGCACGCCGCTTGCTCAACCAGCTCGACGGCCAGCCCAGGCTTGGTCTCGAACTGAACGTCCTGGGGGATCTTCGCCTTCGCTCGGCGCTCTGGGTCAGCACACCACTCCTCTGGCAGATACAGCGCCCAGCCCAACGGCACCGTCCCCTGCCCGCCGACGGCATGCACGGACACGCCGATCTGGCAGTTGCCGGTCTTCCCCAACGTCCCGGAGTACTGGCGCTTGACCCCCGGCGAGTCCTTGCCGTCCTTCGGGAACCCAGTGTCATCGATCACCCACGCCTGCACATCGACCACCGGCGCCACCCGCTCCGCGACCGCCTTGACCACCAGCGCCGGATCCCACGGACTGTCCGCCAAGAACTGCTGCATCGAGTGATAGTCGGCCTCCTGCTCGCCCAACCGCGCCACGAGCGGCTCAAGCGACTTACGCGGACCCTGCTCAATCAACCCCCGCAGGTACAACCCGCCGTTGACCATCTGCACCGGCCGATTCGTCGCCTGCGCCAACACCTCACCCGCGAACGCCTCCAAACGCTCACGCACCACCACCGGAGGATCAACACCCACCACCTCATCCGCATCAGCCACCGCCACAGCAACCATCATGCCTCCCCGCGTCAAGAATTGACAGACGCAAAGAGGTTCGCCGCCCAGCCAGCGAAACCTACCCAGGACTTAACAAAGCACTACAAGGCGGCTAGTGGTTTGTCTGTGAAGTTTGTTGGTGGTTGGAGGGGTGTCGTAGTGTTTGCCGAACTGGTCGCTGGTTGGGTCCAGCGATGATGGAGGTTCGGTATGCCTGCGTTGGCGAAGAGCGTTGAGATCGCAGCGGACGATCAAGCGGAGCTTGAACGGATTGTGCGCTCGAGCACTGCTGAGGTGCGGATGGTCGAGCGCGCCCAGATCGTGCTTTGTGCCGCGGAAGGTCGTTCTGCCGCGGAGATCGGCCGGCTGGTGGGGTGTTCGACGAACACGGCGCAGAAGTGGCGGGCGCGCTATGAGCAGGATGGGATCGCCGGGCTCCGCGACTTGCCGCGCTCGGGTAAACCTCTGATCTATTCGCAGGCGGACAGGGCGAGGCTGATCGCCAAGGCGTGCACGCGTCCACCGGAGACACCGGAGGGGGCTCAGCAGGAACGCTGGACCTATGAGCAGCTCGGGCAGGCGGTGGGGATGTCGCGCGCCCAGGCACACACGATTCTCGCGCGCGCCGACATCAAGCCGCACCTGAGCGACTACTGGGTGATGAGCGACTTCTCCGACCCCGAGTTCGAGGAGCGCCTGAAAGGCGTCTGCGGCCTGTACGTGAATCCGCCAGAGAACGTGCTGGTCGTCTCGATCGACGAAAAGACCGGGATCCAGGCCAAGGCACCGACCAAGCCAGACATGCTTCCTGCTCCTGGGCGACCGACACGCCGCGAGCACGAATACATCCGCAACGGCACGCAGTGCCTGTTCGCGTGTCTGAAGGTCCACGAGGGTGACGTGCTCGCGATGACCTCGAAGACCCGCAACCGCTTCGATCTGATCCGCTTCCTCGACCAGCTCGACAGCGAGATCCCCGTCATCGAGGGCCAGCAGATCATCGCGGTCAGCGACAACCTCTCCACCCGCGGCACCGAAGAGGTACAGCAATGGCTCGCCGCTCACCCCCGCTGGAGCTTCCAATTCACCCCCACCCACGCCTCGTGGCTGAATCAGGTCGAGATCTTCTTCTCGATCCTCTACCGCCGACTGCTCAAGCACGGCATCTTCTTCAGCGAGGAAGACCTCGCCGAGCAGATGCTCGCGTTTATCGAGACCTACAACCAGACCGCCAAACCATTCAAGTGGACATACACCGGCAAGGTCCTCGAGGCATAACCCACGAACTTCACAGACGAACCACTAGGGCCACAAGGCGAGAGAGGTGGCGGCTCAGGCTGTAGAGTTTGTGTGCGTGGTGTTCGCATGCGGTGCGCCTGCTGCGGGGTTTGTCTTTGTGGCATGCGTGGAGGGCTTTGGCGAGCTTTTCCTTGTTGGTGGGGGGTTTGGGTTTGTTGGGTGGGTTTGGGGTGGGTGGTGGGGTGGGGGTGGGTAGGTTGCCGGTGCCGGTGAGGGCTTCGGAGGGGATCGGCCCGAACGCGGCGGGGGGTGATGGTTGGGGGTGGCATGCTTCGCTCTGGCATGGTGTGGGGGTGGTGGGTGCGGGGAATCCGCCGTTGACGCGGGCGTCGTAGTAGTCGAGCTCGCTGTCGGTGTCGGCGGGCACCAGCTCGTCGGCGGTCGTGAACAGGACATTCTGGCCGGTGGTGTCGGTGCCGAGGAGTTCGACGCTGCTCGCGGCGTTGCTGTCGGTGCTGTTGACGTCGCTTTCGGTGGTGTCGCGCCCGTCGGAGATGAGGTAGGTGCAGCCGGTGGGTTCTTCACAGCCGTGGGTTGCCGGTGCTTGCCACTCGTAGATGTTTTGTGCGAGCCCGCCTTTGCCGTTCACCGGCGCGTTGTTCAGCGCGCCCGGGGTTAGCCCGGCGGGGCTTTGGAAGAACACGAGTGAGGCATCGTCGGACATGGTGGGGTCGCGTCGGAGCTGGCCGATGTTGCTGTTGTGCACCGCGATGCGGGCGTCCCCGGCTGGGGTGTTGCCGTCATCGTTGAGGCCGTGCACGGCGATCGAGACACGCTCCAAGCGTTCCGTTTCGGCGTCATAACGGAACACCTGTTCAGGGCCGCCCTGGCCACCCGCGAGCGCACCACTGGAGGTGAACACGAGGAACCCGCCATCGGGGGACACGCTCGCGTCCCTGACGACACGTTCGCCCCACTCCTGTGCTTCGACGTTCCCGCCGGGGAGCGTCGCGATGTACGTGCTGTGTCCGCCGGTGGGTAGCGCGGGGTCGCGTTCCCACACGTATAGGTTCGCGGCGCCTTCCACGGGGCTGTGGCCTTCGCGGTTGGCGCCGGCGAGGATCCCGCCGGCGATGAAGTAGGCGTGTGACCCGTCGGCGGAGACCGCCATCACGCCCTTGACCTCGGGGCCTTCGCCGCTGCTGTCACCGGCTGAGACATCGACCAGGTTATGCCCCGAGAGTGGCTGTTCGGAGGCACCTTCGAAGAGGTATAGGTTACAGCCGTTCCTACCGGGTGTTGTCTGGCAGGCGCTCGCGCTGCCGGCGGCGGTGCCGGTGGGGTCCTCGCTGGCGTCGTTGGTGAGCTTTTGTGTCGAGGTGAAATACACCCGCGAACCATCCCCAGACGCGCCCCCCAGCAACCCGGCTGAGGTGGGCGAGGACGCGCAGCCACTTGCGCTGTCGCATTCCTCGACGCCCGTTCCGGTTCCTGCGGCGTGGGTGGAGATCGCGATCGTTCGTGCGCTGGCTTGTTCGCCGTCTACACGCGCGTACAGCCCGCCTTCGATCCCGCCTTCACAGGTGTTGAAATACACGATGGTCCCATCAGTCGATACCGCCTGCTGGTTCTCGATGCTGCTGAAGTTGCCGGCGAGTTCTCCGCAGACTGCCGATCGTTTTCGTGCTGCCCTGCCCCTGGCCTACTTCGACGTTCACGAGGAAGGGTTTGCTGTTGCCGGTCCCGGTGTACTCGAACAACGGAGTGCCAGCGGTGAGTGATGGCCATATACCTTCTTTGTCTGGGGAGAAGACGATGTGGGAGAGGTCGCTGGTCGCGCGCACGCTGGCGTCTTGGACGTTGATGAAGGGTTCGGTTTCGCTGACGGGGCCGATGGGTTCGAGGGTGCCTTCGGGGGTGCGCGCGAAGAACGAGTCGGGGGTCTGGCCGGGTGTGGGGGCGCTGTAGAGCACCATGCCGGTGCTCGCGTCATACCCCCATAGGCCGCTGTCTTCGAGGATGCTCGCGGGTGGCGCGAGTGGGGTCGTGACCCAACCGGTGGTGGTGCGCGAGAACGCAAACGGCACCCCCAGAAGCTCGCGTCTGGCGGTGCATGAGGTGGCTTCCGCGAAGCATTGGTCGCTTGAGATCATCACGCGTTCGCCGTTTTCGCTGAGCTGCGGAGCGGGAGCGAACAGCAGTGGCGCGAGCAGCGCGGCGTTCTTGTGCGCGGGAGTGACCAGCTCGTAGGCACGGCAGTCGGGGAGTTCCAGCGAGAGCGCCTGCCCGGTCTTCAGATCCAGGTCGCTTTCCCCGCGGAGTGCTTCGTTGGGGCAGGGTGTTTGCTGGTGTTGTGGTGTGCTTGGGGGTAGGTATACGAATGTGCTGTCGGGCGAGGTCACGGCTTCCTGGATGGGGGCGTCTTCGTCTGTGACGACGATGCGCCAGTGGTACTCGCTGCCGGAGATCAGGCCGGTGAGCGCGAGTGAGACCGCGACGGGGGAGCTACCCGAGAGCGTTTCTGAGGGTTCGCACGGCGCCTGGTGTTCATAGGCTTCGCTAGCCCCGTATTGGAAGCTACATTTCGTGTCCGCCACCCCGTTCGGGTTGACCATACCCGTTAGTAGCGCGGAGTGCGCTTCGATCTTTTCCGTCGCGGTGTGTTCGATCATCGCGGTCGTGAGCGTCTGAAAGCCCGTGGACCCGCTTTCCAGCGTTTCCCCGGCCGTGTTCGCGACCCGCAGTCGATCCTCATAGCCTGTGCCGCCTGAGAGGCCTTCGGCGGTGGCGTGCACCTTCACCGGGGCTTCCCCCGTGAGCGGGTGCGCGGCCGAGACGGGCTGGTCTGCTTCGTTCAGGCATGCCGCGACGGCTCCGTTGGCGTAGTGAAACGCGCAGGACGTGACGTTAGTGGCGTGGGGGTTTACTTCGCCTTCCAGCAGCGCGCCTGTCGCGGTCACATCGCTAACCCCGGTGGTCCTTGCTTCGAGGGAGATGGCGAATACGTCGATCTCGCTTGTCGTGGTGTCCGCGACATATACTGACCCGCTGAACGGCGAGCCGGTCGAGGTGTTGACCGCCAGCCCCGCACCACCAGCAAGCTCCCCGGCAGCGAATTCCAGTGGTTCGTTGAGGCCCGGCGCGACATCTTCCACGACATCCCCGAGGTCCGCGAACACTTCGCTTGTGGCCCCGTCGAGCGCGAACGCCGTGGGGTCTGGTCTACGCACGGTGGTCACGCAGCCGATGCGGCTCCCGGCCGGCGTGTAGCCTTCCACACATGGTTTTTCTGCGCCGGCGAGGTAGATGTCGCCAGCTTCGCTGATCGCGATCCCGGACCTTGAGCCTTCCGGCGTGTGAAACGGGTTCCCGCTCGGCTTGCCTGCTTCATCGAACTCATAGACCTGGGAGCTGTCGTATACCCATAGGTCGCCTTTGGCGTCGGCTGCGATACCCGCGAGTTCGCCTTCAAAGACACCGTTTCGGGCGTTGATCTGGCCGTTCGCGGTTTCGCCGGGGCCGTTATCGCCCCAGCCCGCTTCGAGCTTGCCTTCCGGCCCGTACTTCGTGACGAGTTCAGCACGGGTGCCTTCGTCGCCCGTCCCGACGCTGACATACACATCGCCATGAGCGCCACCCGCATAGTTATCGACGGTGATGAACCGGGGTTCTGCCAGCTCCCCCGCCGCGGAGCCGGAGAGCCCGGCTTTGCACGTGCTGGTCGGTGGGAGCGCGTCGGGCCCGCATGTCTCGAGCATCGACAGGCCATCGGCGACACCCCAGCCCCACGCGCGCATGAACGCGCCATCGGCTTCGAACTCATCGACGCGATGCTCGCCCGTATCAGCGACATACACATCATGCGTTTCGTCGTTGACCGCGACCCCACTCCCCGACACCCGAAATTCAGGACTTCCCCCGCCCTGCCCGATCGGGGCGGCGAGCCCGAGCTGGCCCGCGCCCGCGCCAGCGCCGCCGAACACACGCCCCGATTCAAGCCGGTAGGCGCTATCCCCCCACGCAACCCCAGGGCAGCACCCCAACCCTGCCGCGAGCAGCACACCGAGCCACACCAGCCGCCTGCCGAGCACCCGTCGCGACGCGACGCGACGCCTCGCCTCGCCTCGCCGCTGCGGCGCGTCGTGATGGCGTGGTGCGCCGTGATCTTTCCCCAAGCTCCCTCGTCGTCGAAACCATCCCCTTCTCGCTCGTGGTCCCTGCTGGCGACCGGTCCGTGCGCTATCCGCCCAGCCGACCGCTTGTTCGGGCTGCCAGAAACATCCTGGCTGTTTGCTTGACAGGGGCATTCCCGGCATGTTACACCCCTAGCGCACTACCAGCAGCCAGCATTCCGCTGGCCGCGCTACCCGGGCTGGCAGCAAAGGGGCCATCGGCCCCCGGCTGGCCCATCGACGCTAGGAGACACAAGATCATGAAATATCTAGGCATCACCGGCGTGGTCCTCACAGCCGCGTTCGCGATCCTCGGCCTAGTCGCATCCGCCGCCTCGGCCGAAGAGCCCCTCGGCGGACCCTTAGCCTGCTATGAAGTCAGCAACTTCTCGGCCACCAAAGTAGCCGGCAACTGGAGCAACGCGACATGCACGACCGAAGTGACGAAGTTAACCGGTAAATTCGTGTTAGCGTTACCGGTTACGTGGATCAAGGAAAACTTATGGTGCGCGTTAATCACACCATACGTCGTAGGCAAACCCTCCGAAACGGGAACGTGGGAAGACGAAAAATGCAGCAAAGCGAAATCTAACGGGGAATACACTGAAATAAAGTGGGTGAAACTCCCCGCCATCACAATCGAAAAAAGCGAACCGACTGTCTTAATCAACTCGGCGTCAGACCACCCAACCAACAACGGGATTCCCTCAGAACTACAGACGACAGCCTCTCTGCTGAAAGGTAAAGGGCTGTTACTCGAAATCACGTTGTTAAACACCGCGACGACCAGCGGTATCGGCATCTACTTAGTATTATTCTTAGAAGTCATAAATTCGTCTACCAGCGAAAAATGCAGTACGTCTGGTGACTCGACTGGGGAAGTGTTACTGCCGACGAACACGATCTTACTCGTGTCCACCAGCACCTCAACGGGAGCATTACAGGTGGGCACACTGCTCGACGTCCAGGAATTCACAATTAAATGCAGCGGAGGAGTCGAAATCAAACCTAAAGGGAGTGTGCTTGGGTACGTCGAACCGATCGAAAGCAAAGTCAAAAAGGAAGGCAACGAAGGCCAGGGTGCCCTGAGATGCAGCTCCACTCTGGGTAAACCAGAAAAAACGAAATTCACGAACCAGAAAGGCGAAGCAGGAGAAGCGAACCTCAAAGTCAAAGTCGGCGGTGTGAACGAATCCGGTTGTGAGTTAATCACCAACTCCGCGACCGGGACGATCACACTGTTACCAACCAAGGCCGTCGAGCTCTTCGGCTAAGAGCACGACACATCTAGACAGATAGCCAGAACAGGCGCATGAAGGCCACACCGGCCTTCATGCGCCGCCTTACGCCCTCGTAGCTACCTCACGCACACCACAAGCCCAGGCGCCAATGACGCAGACAGCCTCGACCCCTGCAAGCTGGCCGTGCATCGGAGCCAGCGCGGTGGAGCGGACTGCCACACAATCCGCTACGCAACCTGACGAGCAGGCCCCAGGGATGCCCCCAGCCAGCATCTTGATCGCGGCCGTGCCCACGCGCCCGACTTCCCCGAGAGGGCTCCGGTGCTCCACCGCGCCCCATCCCGCGGCAGTCGAGCCCATATTTGCCACAATAGCTCCCATGCCAGACCACGACGAGATCCGGAGAGCGCTCGAGGCGGTGATCGACCCCGAGCTGCGGCGCTCGATCGTGGAGCTCGACATGGTGCGGGCCATCGACGTGGGCGCCAACGGCGTCATCGACGTGACCGTGTCGCTGACGACCCCCGCCTGCCCCATCCGCGGGCACTTCCAGACCGCCGTCACGAACGCCGTCGCCGCGCTCGACGGCGTCACGCACGTCAACGTCCACTTCGACGTGCTCGGCGACGCGCAGAAGGCCGCGCTGCGGCAGAAGCTCGGACGCGGCAGCCTGCCCGCGGGCGCGCTCGCGCAGGTGGCGAACGTCCTGTGCGTCGGCTCCGGCAAGGGCGGCGTCGGCAAGTTGACGCTCACCGCCAACCTCGCTGCCGCGCTCACGGGCGAGGGCAGGCGCGTGGGCGTGCTCGACGCAGACGTATGGGGCTACTCGATCCCGCGCATGTACGGGCTCGGCGCGACGCGCCCCGCGGTGTCCACCGCGCGCAAGATCATCCCGCTGGAGGGGCATGGCGTGAAGGTCATGTCCATCGGCTTCTTTGTCGAGGAGGACTCGGCGGTCGTGTGGCGCGGGCCGATGCTGCACAAGGCGCTCACCCAGTTCCTCCAGGACGTTGAGTGGGGTGCGCTGGACTACCTGCTCGTGGACCTTCCCCCCGGCACCGGCGACGTGTCGATGACGCTCGCGCAGCTCCTGCCCCAGGCGCAGCTCCTGATCGTCACCACGCCACAGCCGACCGCCCAGAGGGTCGCGCGCCGCGCCGCGCAGATGGCGCACAAGGTGAACCTGGAGATCGGCGGCGTGATCGAGAACATGTCGGGCTTCGCCACGCCCTCCGGCGAGCGCTACGCGATCTTCGGCGAGGGCGGCGGCGAGGAGCTCGCGCACGAGCTCGAGGTGCCGCTGCTCGGCAAGGTGCCCCTGACGATGCCGCTGCGCGAGCATGCCGACGCCGGCGTGCCGCTGGTGATCGAGGACCCCGACGACCCCGCCGCCCAGGCCATTCGCCAGATCGCGCGCGGCGTCGTCGCGCTCGCCCCTCAGCGGGCGCCGAACGAGCTGCCCGTCCTGCCGCTCGTGCAGGTCACGCCGGCCCCCGCGCCCGCGGAGCGCCCCAAACCCGTGGGCATGTCGCTGCCGATGGCCTGAGCGCCTGTATCGTCTTCGACATGGCCACTCAGGACCAGCAGGCGCAGCCCGCTGCGCCCGACGACCGCCTCGCATCGTCCCCGGAGGGGGAATTCGACGAACGTCGCGCGAAGATGGAACGGCTGCGCGCGGAAGGGATCGACCCCTACCCGCCGGTCACGCTGTGGGGGACGCGCACACGTATCGCCGATGTGCTCGCGGCGCACGACCCCGCGCAGCTGGACGCGGGTGAGCACCCGGAGCTGGCCTATGAGATCGCCGGGCGGCTGAGCTCCCGGCGTGGACACGGCAAGACCGCGTTCCTGGATATCCGCGACCTGTCGGGCACGATCCAGGCGGTTGTGCGCGTGGACTCGCTCGGCCAGGAGGCCTACGACCGCATCCTGAGTCTGGACGTTGGAGACATCGTCGGGATACGCGGCTGCGTGTATGTGACGCAGCGCGGGCAGCTCGCGCTGGCGGTGCGGGAGTGCACGCTGTTGACAAAGGCGCTTCGTCCGCCGCCGGACAAGCACCACGGGCTCGGCGACACCGGCACCCGCTACCGCTACCGCGAGCTCGACCTGCTCGCCAACGAGGACACCCGCGACCTCTTCATCAAGCGCCACAAGATCGTGTTCGAGATCCGCAAGTGGCTCAACGAGCGCAACTTCATCGAGGTCGAAACGCCCGCCCTGCAGTCGCTCGCCGGCGGCGCCGGCTCGCGGCCGTTCACCACCCACCACAACGCCCTCGACCGCGACCTCTACCTGCGCATCTCCGTCGAGCTGTTCCTCAACCGCTGCATCGTCGGCGGCATGGAGAACGTGTACGACATGGGCAAGGTGTTCCGCAACGAGGGCATCTCCCCCAAGCACTCCCCCGAGTTCACCATCATCGAGTTCATGTGCGCGTACTCCGACTACAACGACGTGGCGACGGTCACCGAAGAAATGTTCAGAGACGTCGCCCAGGCCGCGATCGGACGCACGGTGGTCAAACGCAACGGGGAGGACATCGACCTCGCCAAGCCCTGGCGGCGGGTGACGATGCGCGAGCTGATCCTCGAGCGCTTCGGCGTGGACTTCATGGAGTCCACCCGCGAGCGGCTCGCCGAGCTGCTCGACGAGCCGCTGGACCCGGGCGCCACCTGGGCGGACGTCGTCGCCGACATCTACTCCGAGAAAATCGAGAGCACCATCAACCAGCCCACCCACGTGTTCGACTTCCCGCTCGAGCCGTTCCCCATCACCAAGCGCCACTCCGTCCACCCCGAGCTCGCCGAGCACTTCGACGCTGTGATCGGCGGCATCGAGCTCGTCTCCGGCGACACCGAGCTCAACGACCCCGTCGACGAGTGGCAGCGGTTCGTCGACCAGCGCAAGCGCCGTGCGGTGGACGACGGCGACGTGCCCCACCCCAACGACGAGGAGTACACCCGCGCGCTCGAGTACGGCTACTCGCCCACCGCCGGCGGCGGCATGGGCGTCGACCGCCTCGTCATGATCCTCACCGAACGCGACACGCTCCGCGAGGTGATCCCCTTCCCGATCGTCAAGGATCTCCGGTGAGGGGTCACGAGGAGACGTCTCCGCGCCGCTTCTCAAGCGCGCCCGCCGGCCAGCCGAAGGATCTCCCATGACCTCGAAGCTGGATCTCGATCCCGGCGTGGTCAGCGCCTGCCGCCAGGCGGCCAGGCAGATCGCCGACCAGGTATCCGAGCGGATCGCCGGGCACACCACGGTGTCGGTCGAGCGCAGCGTCACGCGGCTGCTCGGGGTTGACGGCGCCAACGACCTGGAGGCGCCGCTGCCGAACGTGCTCGTCGACCACGTCCACGCCGGCGGCGGCCTCGGCCACGGCGTCGCCCACCGGCTCGGCAACGCCATGCTGCAGACGGGCCGCTCGCCCCAGCAGATCGCGGAGGCGGTGAGCGCGGGCGAGCTTGACCTGTACGCGCTGGAGTTGGCCGACGACGGCGCGATCCGCGAGCGCGTGAGCGAGGAGTGCGCGGCCCGACTGCGCGAGATCTCCCTGCGCTTCGACGAGCGCCGGGCGATGCGCGAGCGCCTCGGCCAAGCGGCGACCCCGCTGCGCTACGTGCTCACCGCCACCGGCGACGTGTACGAGGACGTCGTCCACGCCAAGGCCGTCGCCGAGGCCGGCGGGGACATCGTCGCGGTCATCCGCTCGACCGCCCAGAGCCTGCTCGACTACGTCCCCTACGGCCCCACCACCGAGGGCTACGGCGGCACGTTCGCCACCCAGGCCAACTTCCGCATCATGCGCGAGGCCATGGACGAGTGGTCAGAGCAGCACGGGCGCTACGTGCGCCTGTCGAGCTTCTGCTCGGGCCTCTGCATGTCGGAGATCGCCGTCATGGGCGCGTGGGAGGGCTTCGACAACATGGTCAACGACGCCCTCTACGGGATCCTCTACCGCGACATCAACATCCTCCGCGGCCTCATCGACCAGCGCGTATCGCGCATGATCAACGGCCACTTCGGCGTCGTCATCAACACCGGCGAGGACAACTACCTGCGCACCGCCGACGCGCTCGAGGCGGCGCCGTCGGTGACCGCCTCGCAGTTCATCAACCACCAGCTCGCCCGCGACTCCGGCGTGCCCGACGCCCAGATTGCCCTCGGCGACGCCTTCGAGATCGACGTGCCCGTCACCAACGGCCTGCTCTACGAGTGGGCGCAGGCGCAGCTCACGCGGGAGCTGTTCCCCGCGTGTCCCGTCAAGTACATGCCCCCCACCCGCCACATGGACGGCAACCTGTTCCGCACGCACGCCGCCGACACGCTGTTCAACCTCGTCACCGTCGCCACCGGCCAGGGCATCCAGACCATCGGCGTCCCCACCGAGGGCATCTTCACCCCCCACATCCACGACCGCGTGCTCGGCCTGCAGAACGTCAACTACGTGTTCAACGCCGCCCAGAACCTCGGCGAGGAGATCGAGTTCAAGCGCGGCGGCATCATCCAGACCCACGCCCAGGATGTCCTCGCCGCCGCCCGCGTGCTGCTCGAGCGGATCGCCGACAGCGGCCTGTTCGAGGCCATCGCCGAGGCCACTTTCGGCGACGTCAGCCGGCGCGAGGACGAGGGTCGCGGGATCGACGGCATCATCGCCACCGACGAGGGTTACTTCAACCCAGTGGTGGAGCTGATGCGAGCCCCGGTCGCGACCGGGCCGGTGCCGCTCGCGGACGAGGCCAGCTATGCGTGAGGTGGATCTCACATCCGTGCGGCCGTACGCCGACCACCTCGACGACGGCCTCGTGCAGCTCAGCTTCACGCTGCCCGTTCCGTACTCGCTGGCCGCCCGCAGGGCGGCGCTGGAGCTGGCGGGCGCGATGGGCTTCACCGAGCCCGAGGTCGTCCACTACGAGGAGCTCACAGAGGGCTACACCTACTTCGTCATGTACGGGCGCTGCACCCGCACGGTTGACTTCGCGGCGCTCCAGGGCGAGGGCTTCGACATCGAGTACATGAGCGAGGACGAGATCGAACGCTTCGCCCGCGATCGCCTCGGCGGGCGGCGGATCGTGGTCGTCGGCGCGAGCACCGGCTCGGACACCCACAGCGTGGGCATCGACGCGATGCTCAACCTCAAGGGCTACCACGGCCACCACGGCCTCGAGGGCTACCGCTGCTTCGAAACCTACAACCTCGGCAGCCAGGTGCCCAACAGCGTGCTCCTGGCCAAGGCCATCGAGGTGGGGGCCGACGCGCTGCTCGTCTCCCAGACGGTCACCCAGCAGAACCTGCACGTGCACAACCTCACGGAGCTCGTGGAGATGGTGGAGGCCGAGGGCTGGCGCTCGCAGATGATCCTCGCCTGCGGCGGCCCGCGCGTGACCGGAGAGCTGGCCAAGGAGCTCGGCTACGACGCGGGTTTCTCCAAAGGCACCGAACCGCAGCACCTGGCGACGTTCATCGTCCGCGAGCTGGCCGACCGCGTCGACCGGGTCGCGCGGGCCGAGTCGGACGCCCGTTCCAGGTCAGCGATCGATGCCTCCGCACAGACCACCTCGGCCTGACGCGCCAATGCTGAGCGAGCTGACGGCCTCCACCAAGCGCCTCGCACTCGTCGGTCTGGCCAAGAACACGGGCAAGACGGAGGTGCTCGCGGCGATGCTCCGCGAGCTGGAGGCCCAGGGCCGTCGCGTGGGGGTGACCTCGGTCGGGCGTGACGGCGAGGAGCGCGACGTGATCGACTCGCGCATCGAGAAGCCGCGGGTGGTGCTCGCGGCGGGCTCTCTCGTGGCCACGGCCGACAGCCTCCTACGCGCGAGCGCAATCGCGCACGAGCTGCTGGAGGAGACGGGAGTGCGGACTCCGCTGGGCCGGGTGCTCGTCGCGCGTCTTCAGGAGGCCGGGCCGATCGAGGTGGCAGGGCCGAGCACGGCGGCCGACATGCGCATGGTCAGCGACGCAATGCTCGCCCACGGCGCCGAGCAGGTGCTGATCGACGGCGCCGTCGACCGCCGCGCGGCCTCCTCGCCGGACGTCTCCGACGGCCTCGTGATGGCCACCGGCGCGGTGCTCGACCGCGACATCGACGAAGTCGTCTTACAAACGCGTGACGCGGTGGAGCTGGTGCGCCTGCCGCTGCTCGACGGCGTCCCCGAGGCCGGGCGGCACTTGCGGGACCTGGCCACGAGCATGACAGCGAGCGCAGCCGGCCGCCGGAGCTTGCTGGTGGCCGACGAGAGCGACCCGGTGGAGCTCCCAGCTCGCTTCATCCTCACCGTCGAATCCGAGCAGATCGCGGAGTTGCTCGACGAACACCCCGACGCCCGCCGGCTGCTCGTAGCAGGCGCCCTGCCAGAACGGTTCCTGCGCAGCCTGCTGCACCCCCTGCGACACCGCGGCCGTGAGCTCACGCTCGTGGTAGCGGATCCGACAAGGGTCTTCCTCTGGAAAAGAAGCCCCGGCTGGTACCGCCGTCAGGGCGTGCACCTATGTGCCCTCGAGCGCACCGCGCTGGAGGCGCTCACGGTCAACCCCGTCGCGCCGCAGTCGCATCGGTTCGATTCGGCGCAGTTCCGCGCGTTGCTGGCACAGGCGATCGCCGACGTGCCGATCTTCGACGTGCTGGGCAGCGACTATCGCGCCCGGCAGGAGGTCACGCCGGTCGTCTGAGAACCCCCCGCGTACGGGGGTCGGAAACGCCTCCAGGCGGGTTCGCGGAGCAGCTTACGGCGCTCCGCGGGCGGCGTTGACAGCCGTCCACAAGGGCGTTAGCACTAGCGGCCGATGCCCAGCGTCAAGGTCGCAGTCACCGTGGGGCTCGCCCTGCTGGCACTTGCGATCGGCGTGACGCTGAGCGGGGCGCCGGTGAGCGTCGCGCGCACCAACCGCCCAGCGGGCGCGCTGGAACAAGAGCTCGCCACCATCACGCAGAGCACCCGCTTTTGCCAACCCGACGAAGTGCTTCCCGACGGCACCTCCGCGATCCGCATCTGGTTGACCGCGGACGCCGGACCGCGCGTGCGCGTGGTCGTGTACGCCGACCAACGCGCGCTCACCAGCGGCGAACGCGGCTCTGACTGGGTTGGCGGATCGGTCACCGTCCCCGTGAAGCCTCTGACGCACACGGTCACGGACGCGACCGTGTGCGTGTCGTTCGCGCTGCGCGACGAAACCGTCCACGCGCTGGGCAGCGCCGTTCCACCGCGCGTGTGGATCGAATACCTGCGCCCCGGAACGCGATCCTGGATATCGCTCGCTGGGGAGGTCGCGCGCCGCATGGGGCTCGGTCGTGCGCCCGCCGGGACCTGGATCGCGCTCGTCGCGCTCGCTCTGCTCGCGCTCGCCGTCGCTTTCACCTCCAAGCTCCTCGTCAAAGAGCTCTCGTGAGCGGCCGTCGCAGCCCAACCATCCAGGCGCTTGTCGCCGGGCGCGAGGACGCGACGTGCAATGTGGCCGGCCCGGACCCGCACCGGAGAAGCGCCCTCGCCGCGAGGCTCTCACCGCGCGCGGCGCTGCGGCGGACCCCGCGTGCCGCGTGGGTATGCGCCCTCGTCGCCTGCCTGAACGCCGCCTGCTGGTCGATTGTGACCCCGCCGTTCGAGGCGCCCGACGAGCCATCGCATGTGGCCTACGTCAAGCAACTCGCCGAAACCGGCGAACTGCCCTCGTCGAGCTCGCTGGAACTATCACACGAAGAGAGCGTGGTGCTCGCGGGCCTGCACGTCCAGCAGGTCGTCCTGCGTCCCCAGAGCCACACAATCGCCTCGCGCGCGCAGGAGAGAGAATTGGAACACGACCTCGCGCCGTCGAACGCGTCGCACGGGAGCCCGGCGGCGGGCGTCGCTGCCACCGAGCCCCCGCTCTACTACGCGCTCGAGGCGGTGCCATACGACCTCGCCCGCGGTGGCACGCTGCTCGACCGTCTGGCGCTCATGCGGTTGATGTCCGCGCTGTTCGCGGGGCTGACGGCCCTGTTCACGTTCCTGTTCGTCCGCGAGGCACTGCCGGGCGCCCCCTGGAGCTGGAGCGTCGCGGGGCTGGCGGTCGCGCTGGCGCCACAGCTCGGCTTCATATGCGGCTCCGTCAACCCCGACGCGATGCTGATCGCCGTTTCGGCAGCGAGCTTCTACGTCCTGGCACGAGCGTTCCGGCGAGGCTTCGGAGCGCGCGCCGCGATCGCCATCGGCGCGGTGTCGGCGATCGGGCTCGTGACGAAGCTGAACTTCGTCGGCCTCATCCCCGGCGTGCTCGTCGGGTTGGTCGTCCTGAGCGTCCGGGCCGCGCGCGTGTCCGGACGTCGGGCTTACCGTTGGCTGGCGCTCGCAGTCGCGATCGGGCTCAGCCCGGCGATGCTGTACCTGGTGTTCGCGGCGCTCTCCGGCCAGCACGCGTTCGGGCCGGTCTCGGGCGTGATCCACGCGCCCCCCGGATCGCTGCTCGCACGGCTCAACTACACGTGGCAGCTCTACCTGCCGCGGCTGCCCGGCACGGTCGCCGACTTCCCCGGCCTGTCCACCGCACGGCAGTTGTGGTTCGACAGCTACGTGGGCGAGTATGGCTGGCTGGACACCCGCTTCCCCGGCTGGGTGGACAGTCTCGCGCTGGTGCCGGCGGCAGCCATCGCGGTGCTGTGCGGGCGCTCATTGATCGTGGAACGCGCCGCGCTGCGACGCCGGTCGGGCGAGCTCGCCGCCTACGCGGTCAGCGCCGTGGGGCTGTTGGCCTTGATCGGCGCCTACTCCTACCAGGTGTTCCCCAAGAGCGACGAATTCGCGCAGGTGCGCTATCTGCTGCCGCTGCTCGCGCTCCTCGGTGGCGCCCTGGTGCTCGCCGCGCGCGGCGCCGGGCGCCGCTGGGGGCCGCTCGCCGGCGTGTCGATCGTGATCGTGTTCCTGGCCCACGACCTCTTCAGCCAGCTACAGGTGCTCGCCCGCTTCTACGGCTGACAGGCGCACAGCCTGGTGCACACCTCAGTGCGGGGCCTGGGAAAGTCGCAAAGTTGGAGACGCCCGGCTGGCCGTTCGCCCGCGACCTGCGGCCCCGGCGTGCACCGCGTTGACGGCCCTCTGTGCGTTCGTTAGCACTGACTGCCATGGCCCCCGCGATCGCCCAGGCACGCGCCGCTGTCGACCCCGCCGATGAGCTTCTCCCGACGCTGCTGTCGGTGATCGTCCCGTGCCTCAACGAGGCCGAGAACATCAGCCAGTGCGTCGAGGCCGCGTGGAGGGGGATCGAGCGGGCACGGATCGAAGGCGAGGTGATCGTCGCCGACAACGGTTCCGAAGACGGCAGCGCCGAGCTTGCGGAACAGGCCGGTGCTCGTGTCATCCACGAGCACCGGCGTGGGTACGGCAGCGCCTACATCGCTGGGTTCGCGGCGGCACGCGGCACCTACATCGTGATGGCTGATGCCGACCTCACGTACGACTTCGAGGAGATCCCCAGCTTCCTGCGAGAGCTGCAGGACGGAGCCGACATGGTCATCGGCGATCGCATGCACAACATCCACCCGGGCGCGATGCCCTGGCATCACCGCTACATCGGCAACCCGCTCCTGTCGGGGTTGCTGAATCTTCTCTTCCACACCGGTGTGAGCGACGCGCATTGTGGGATGCGCGCCTTCCGGCGCGATCGTCTGGAGCTACTGCAGCTGCGCACCACGGGCATGGAGTTCGCCTCGGAGATGGTCGTGCGCGCGGCCAAGGAGCGGCTCGACATCCGCGAGATCCCGATCGAGTACCATCCTCGCGGCGGCGAATCAAAGCTCTCCAGCTTCCGCGACGGCTGGCGGCACCTGCGCTTCCTGCTGCTGCACTCGCCCAACCACCTCTTCATCCTCCCCGGTGCGCTGATGGCCAGCTTGGGCGCGCTGATCTCGTTGGCGGTGCTCGCGCACCTGCAACTGCTCGAACGCGAGTGGGATCTGCACACGTTGATCGGTGGCTCGCTGCTGCTGATCGTCGGCGCTCAGCTCGTTGGCCTCGGTCTCTGCGCGCACGCCTACGCGACCTACTTCATGGGGGAGCGCGACGCGTGGTTCGACTGGGCGCGAGAACGCCTGCGGCTGGAGCACGGGCTGATGCTCGGCAGCGCGGTGGCCCTGGCCGGGGTGGCGATGCTAACCGCGATCGTCGTCGAGTGGGTCGGGCGCGGTCTCGGCAGCCTCTCGCAGGAACGCGTGGCGATCTTTGCGGCGACGCTGCTGGTGCTCGGCATCCAAGGGGTGTTCACGTCCTTCCTGCTGAGCATTCTCGGTCTGCGACGCGATTGATGTCAGGCGTGAAGGTCGCGCTGGCGGCGGGACTCGGCGTCACCGCCATCGCCGCCGGGCTGACGCTCACACGGGCGCCTGCGACCGTCGCGCACAGCAACTCGGTACCCGAAGAAGGCGTCGTCGCCTCCAGCGCCGGCGGGGCGCATGCGTGCCAGGCAGGCGAAACGCTGCCGCGAGGCACCTCGGCGATTCGCCTGGCGCTGCAGGCGGTCGTCGGCCCGCGCGTCACCGTCCAGGCGCTCGAGGACGGTCGTGTGGTGAGTCAGGGAACGCGCGGCGCCGGCTGGACGGCAGGGGCGGTGACGGTGCCCGTCGAGCGGCCGCCAAGGACCGTCGGGGAAGCGACGGTCTGCTTCGGGCTAGGTCGCACCCGTGGTCCGGTCTCGGCCTACGGCGTGCGGACGCCCGCCGCGCTTGCGTTGCGCCGCGCGGTCGGCTCGCCGTTCGCGGGCAGGATGAAAATCGAATATCTGCGGCCCGGCACCTCGTCCTGGTGGTCGCAGGTTCCGGCCGTTGCCCGTCGGATGGGCCTTGGTCACGCCGCCGCCGGCACCTGGCTCGCGCTGCTGGCCGCGGTCATGGCGCTCACGGTCGTCGCGCTGGCGTCGTGGCTGGTCACACGGGAGCTCGCGTGAGCAGGCGTGGCGTCACCCGACGTGCCAGCATGGTCGGCTCGATCGGGACGCGGCCGACGCGAGCGCAACGGCGGCGATCTCCCCGTCAGCCACAGGAACGCCACACTCGCCGTTCGGCGCAGCCTCGGGGCAGCGGTGGATGGAGCGCGGCTCGGCGGCGACTTCGAGCTCTGCCACTGGCGGCCGCGGTCTGCGGCCTCGTGGCCTGTGTCAACGCGGCGACCTGGTCGCTCGTCGTGCCACCATTCCAACTCCCCGACGAGCCGGCACACTTCGCATACGTCCAGCAACTGGCGCAGACGGGGCGGTTGCCAGACGCGCATGCCAGCGGCGAATACTCGCTCGAAGAGCGACTGGTCCTGCAGGCGCTACACCAGGGGGCAACGCAATACACGCCAGAGGTGGGAGCGATCGCTTCTGTGGGCGAGCAGCGCCGGCTCGAGCGCGAGCTCGGACGGTCATTGCCGCTCGAAGAACCGCTGAGCGCGGGCGTGGCCGGCTCCGAGCCTCCTCTCTACTACGCCCTGGAGACGATCCCCTACGCGCTGGCATCCGGGGGCAGCCTGCTCGACCGTCTGGAGCTGATGCGGCTGCTGTCGGCGTTGATGGCGGGAGTGACGGCTGTGTTCGCGTTCCTGTTCATCCGCGAGACGCTCCCACGTGCACCTTGGGCATGGACGGTGGGGGGCCTGGCGATCGCGCTGACGCCGATGCTCGCGGAGGTATCGGGTGGGGTGAACCCGGAAGCAATGCTCTACGCGGTCTCCGCGGCGATCTTCTATTGCCTGGCTCGCGCCTTCCGTCGCGGCCTCACCCCTCGCCTGGCGATCCTGATCGGCGCGCTCACCGCGATCGGCTTTCTCACGAAGCTCAACTTCATCGGGTTGGCGCCCGGCGTGGCACTCGGGCTCGTAATCCTCGCCGCCCGTGAGGCACGGGTCTCGCGCCGAACGGCCTACCGCTCGCTCGCCGTATCACTGACCATCGCCGCCAGCCCGGTCGTTGCGTACGTGCTCGTCAACCTGATCTCCGAGCACCCGGCACTCGGCCAAGCCGTGGCGGCGAGCACGCCCGCGCACGGATCCCTGCTCGCCGAGAGCAGCTACATCTGGCAGCTCTACCTTCCGCGGGTGCCCGGGATGACGAGCTATTTTCCCGGGATCTTCACCACGCGCCAGCTCTGGTTCGACGGGCTCGTCGGACTGTTCGGCTGGGTTGACACGACGTTTCCCGGCTGGGTGTACGACCTCGCGCTGATCCCCGCCGGGGCGATCGCGGCCCTCTGCGTACGCGCCCTACTCGTCGAGCGCGGGCTGCTGCGAACACGGCTCGCCGAGCTGATCGTGTATGCGGCGATGGGCGCGGGCGTGCTGGTCCTGGTGGGCGGCGACTCGTATGTCAGCGACGTGCTCCAGCACTTCGGGCCGTACCTGCAGCCCCGCTACCTGTTGCCGATGGCGCCTCTTTTCGGGGCCCTGATCGCTCTCGCCGCCCGCGGCGCGGGCGCGCGCTGGGGGCCGATCGTGGGGTCGCTGATCGTCGTCCTCTTCCTCGCCCAGGACCTCTTCGGACAGCTGCAGACCATTGCGCGCTTCTACGGGTGAGACGGCCCGCGACGGTCGTGCGGGGGATGCGCAGGTCCCTGCGCCTGCGCGCCCTCGGGCCGCGCGGCCGCCGATGCCGAGCGTGAAGATCGCGCTCGCCGCAGGCCTCGGCGTGGTCGTGGCGGCGCTGGCAATCGTGCTGTCACACGCTCCGGTGAGCGTTGTGATGGGCAATGGGGTCACCGCCAGCCCCGGGATCGCGGTGAGCCATGGCAACGAAGTGCGCTGCCAGGCCGGCGAAACGATCCCCCAGGGCACCACCGCGATACGCATATCGCTGGCGGCGAACGCCGGGCCGACCGTGGGCATCAGGGCGACGGACGGCGCGAGCTTGATAACCGAGGGTCAGCGTAGCGCCGGGTGGGGGGTTGACGAAACGGTCACGGTGCCCGTGACACGCGTTGCGCGCACGAACGATCACGCGCGGGTCTGCACGACCATCGGTGCAGCGGTCGAACGTGTGCTGATCAACGGGACGCGCGTGCTCGGCGGCGGGGTCAGGTTGCGCATGGAATATCTGCGGCCCGCCTCCGGCTCGTGGTTTTCGGTGATTCCCGCGGTGGCACGCGCCATGAGCAGCGGTCATGCGCCGAGCGGCGGCTGGGTCGCATACGCGGTGCTTGCCGTGATGATCGCGGTATCGATGCTCGCCTCGTGGCTGGTTCTCACGGAGCTCGGGCACGGCGCGCGCCCGAGTCGCCGGCCGCTTCGGCGGGCCGCCTGGATCTGCGCCGCCGTCGCCTGTATGAACGCCGCCTGCTGGTCGATCATCACGCCGCCCTTCCAGGCGGAGGACGAGCCCTCGCACTTCGCCTACGCCCAGGACCTGGCCGAAACATGGCGGCTGCCGAGCTCCGATCGCTTCGCATTCTCCCAGGAGGAGCTGACCGCCATGCGCGATCTCGGGCAAACGGAAGTGCAATGGCACCCGGAAGTCAAGACCATCTTCTCGCCCGCGGCGCAGCTGCGCCTACAGGAAGACCTCGCACTGCCACTGGCCCGGGTGGGAGCGGGGGCAGGCTCGGCGGCGCCCGAGCCGCCTCTGTACTACGCGCTGGCGACGGTCCCCTACTACCTCGGTGCCGGCGGCACGCTGCTCGACCAGCTGCTGCTCATGCGCCTTCTCGGCGCGCTGACAGCGGGGCTTACAGCCCTGTTCACCTTCCTGTTCGTGCGCGAGTCGCTACCGGGAGTTCAATGGGCGTGGGTGGTCGGCGGCCTTGCCGCCGCGCTCGAGCCACTGCTCGCAGCCACGTCCGGCGCGGTCACGCCCGACGCGCTGTTGTACGCCGTGTGCGCCGCCATCTTCTACAGCCTCGCCCGCGCATTCAGGTGCGGCCTATCGCTAGGGCTCGCGGTCGCAATCGGCATCGAGGTGGCAATCGGCACCATGACAAAGCTCAACTTCGTGGGGCTCGTGCCGGGGGTGATGACCGGTCTCGTGATCCTCGCCGTGCGGGCGCGTCGGCGCGCGGACACTCCAGCTCGCGCGAACCTGACTCTCGCATGGCTGGCCGTCGCGATGGCGATCGCTCTGAGCCCGGTCTGCGTGGTGGTCCTGCGCGAGCTGGTGGAGCACCGTCCCGTGCTGGGGATCCTGCCGGGCACGATCCGAGCGGCGGTTGGGCGGGAATCGCTGGTTGGCGGGCTCGTGTACGTATGGGAGCTGTACCTGCCGCGCCTACCCGGCATGTTCAACTACTTCCCCGGCCTATCCACCACCCGCCAGCTGTGGTTCGATCGGACGGTTGGCCTCTACGGCTGGGTGGACACCAGCTTCCCGGTGTGGGTCTGCAGTCTGACGCTGGTCCCCGCGGGACTGATCGCGCTCCTCGCCCTGCGCGCGCTTGCGAGCAGGCGGGCTGCGCTGCGGGCTCGCGTACCCGAGCTGCTCGTGTACCTCGCAATCGGGGTGGGGACAGCCGTGCTGCTCGGGGAGACCTCGCACATCAACCGCCTGAGTGAAGGGGCGGGCTACGCACAACCTCGTTACCTGCTGCCACTGCTGCCCGTGGCGTGTGCTTGGGTCGCGCTGGCCGCGCGCGGGGCCGGCCGGCGCTGGGGACCGATCGCCGGAGCGCTGATCGTGGTCCTGGTCCTGGCGCAGAACATCTTCAGCCAGCTGCTGGTGGTCGCCCGCTTCTATGGGTAGCGCGGTCGCTCACCGGCGGTCGTGGCTATCTGCTGTTGGCGAAGTACTCCGCGTTGATCTGCACGTACTTCTGCCACTCATCGGGCAACTGATCCTCGGCGAAGCAGGCGTCCACGGGGCATGCCTCGACGCAGGCGTCACAGTCGATGCACTCCTCGGGGTCGATGTAGAGCATCTCGGCGGCGTCGTATCCGGGCTCGTCGGGCGTGGGGTGGATGCAGTCCACCGGGCATACCTCGACGCACGAGTTGTCCTTGGTGCCGATGCACGGCTCGGCGATCACGTAGGCCATTTGCCTCTTTCTTCGGTCGGTTTGCGGATGACTCGGGTAGGAGGCGCATATTGTACGAAGCATGCTGCTGCTGACGGGCGGGACCGGACTGGTGGGCTCGACGCTGCTGGCCCGTCTGCTTGCCGAAGGTGCCGATGTGCGCTGCCTGGTACGCGACCCCCGCAGGCTGGGGGCGCAGCGCGTGCGCGTGCAGATAGCGCTCGGCGACCTGACCGACCCGCCGTCGTTCCGCAACGCATTGCGTGGGGTCGACACGGTCGTGCATCTGGCCGCCTCCGGCCGTGACCAGCCACGCGGCTCGATCGAGGAGCTCAACGGGATCGCGACGTGGCGCATGGTCGAGGCGGCCGAGCGCCAACGGGTCGAGCGGTTCCTCTTCGTCTCAGCCCTGGGAGCCTCCACCCATCATCGCGCCCGTCTGCTGCGTGCAAAGGCGCTCGCCGAGCAGGCCGTGCGCGAGTCGGAATTGCGCTCGATCGTGTTCGCGCCCTCCCTCATCTATGCCCCGCACGACCCACGCCTCGCGTTGCTGGAACGCCTGGCACTGCTGCCGGTCGTGCCGGTGTCCGGCCGCGGCCACGCGAGTTTCCAGCCCATCTGGGCTGATGACGTCGCGGCCTGCATCCTTGCCGCCCTGCGCACGAACGGGTCACAGCCTCATGTGCGCTACGAGCTGGCGGGTCCACAGACGCTGAGCTACGCGGAGATCGTGCGTACGTTCCTGCGCTCGCAGAACCGCCGGCGGGCTTTGCTGCGAGTGCCGACGCCGTTCGTCTCACGGGCCCTGCGGACGCTCGAGCGCATCGCGGGGAGCACCGCCTTTGCGACCTGGGACGAGGCTGAGCTGGCGGAGACCTCGATGACCTCCGTACGCGGTGCCGCCGACGCAGAGGCGCTTGGGGTGGCACCCCATCGCATGGCCGCCGTGCTAGGAGCTGCCTGAGGACATACCTGCGACGATGTGCGTCTGCCCAGAAGGCAGTCACCCGTCAAGCATCAAGCCCAGAAAGCGAGTGCCATGAGCGCGGTTCAGTCAGCACCGGAGGTCCAGTCGGGCCTCGAAGGAGTCGTCGCCTTCGCGACCGAGATAGCCGAGCCCGACAAAGAGGGGGGCGCGCTGCGCTATCGCGGCGTTGACATCGAGGAATTGGTGGGCGCGGTCCCCTACGAGCAGGTGTGGGGGCTGCTGGTGGACGGCCGCACCAAACCTGGCCTGCCGCCAGCCGAACCACACGCGTTGACGGTGCGCTCGGGCGACCACCGCGTGGATGTGCAGTCGGCGCTCGCGATGCTCGCTCCTGAGTGGGGCTTCGGGCAGCTGATCGACGTCACCGATGAGGAGGCGCGCGACAACCTCGCCCGCGCCTCGGTGATGGCCCTGTCGTTCGTCGCACAGTCAGCCCGGGAAGCGGGCCAGCCACCTGTGCCCCAGTCGGAGATCGACGAGGGCAGGACGATACCCGAGCGTTTCCTCATCCGCTGGCGCGGGGAGGCCAACCCCGATCACGTCAAGGCGATCGACGCCTACTGGGTGTCGGCCGCCGAGCACGGAATGAACGCCTCCACCTTCACTGCCCGCGTAGTCGCCTCCACCGGTGCCGACGTCGCCGCGGCACTGTCCGCCGCCGTCGGGGCGCTCTCCGGTCCGCTGCATGGCGGCGCGCCGTCGCGTGTGCTGAAGATGCTCGAGGAAGTCGAACACAGCGGCAACGCCGAGAAGTGGGTGTCAGACGCCCTCGATCGTGGTGAGCGCCTAATGGGCTTCGGCCACCGTATCTACCGAGCCGAAGACCCCCGTGCGCGTGTGCTGCGCCGAACGTGCCGCGAACTCGGATCCCCCCGCTTCGAGGCGGCCGAAGCGCTGGAGAAGGCCGCGCTCGCGGAGCTCCACGCGCGCAGGCCGGACCGGGTGCTTGCCACAAACGTTGAGTTCTGGTCGGCTGTGATCCTCGACCTGGCCGAAGTCCCCGCGGACCTCTTCACGCCGATGTTTACGTGCGCGCGCGTCGCGGGCTGGTCGGCTCACATCCTCGAGCAGAAGCGTGAGGCCAAGCTGATCCGGCCGACAGCGAAGTATGTCGGGCACGGCCCTCGCCCCGTGTCCGACGTCTGAAGAAGTCGTCCTCGCTAGACACGAGACTCTCTCGCGGGAGTGTGGCCGAGCGCGTGCCGAGGGCCGTGCGCGTGATCCGCTTGGCAAGGCAGAGCCACCTCCCCGCGGATCGATGGCGTGTCAACAGCACTGGCAGGTTGTCTAGGATGTTCCAAGGGTCAGAAACGTCGGTTGCCAGACGAGACCGCGAGCTATTAAGGTCATCTCGCGGGTTGCGGTACGCGGTATTGCACCCGCGCAACTGCGACGTGGTCATCGGCCACGCCGTCAAAAATAGTAAACCTAGAAAGCGAGATAGTCAATGACTAGACGTTTCGCCACGACGCTCATCGCCACAGTGGCCGTGATCGTCCCGGTTGCTTCACTTGCGGTTGCCTCACCGGCGATGGCCTACAAAGGCATCTTCGCCAACTGTCCTTTGAAAACGTTCAAAGAACTGGGCGTTTCATCCGAAACCGCCATCTGCTCGTACAACCAGACAACGGGCGGCGAACTGGCGATCGGCAGCACGAAAGTGCCGATCAACAGCGGCGTCAATGCCGGCCTGACGGTCACGCTCGAAGGCGGCGGGATACCGACCGGCAACCCTGAAAACGAAGCTGAATACTTCCTGATTCCAGGCGCAAACGGGCAAAGCATCTCGCCCACCGCGCTGAACGTTCCTGGAGGGTTGCTCGACCTCGTCAACTGTGAAGAAATCAAAGGCAGTGGCATTTGGGAAGACCTCGAGCGCATCACGTGCAAAGCGATCTTCGAAAACAAAACGACTGGCGTGACCGCGACGACCGAAATCGTGGCCAACACCAAAGACCCAGCCATCCTGAACGCGCGAGGGCTGCTCGAGCGGGAAGGCACGGCGATCACGCTACCGGCGAGGGTGCACCTCAAAAACCCGCTGCTCGGTAACAGCTGTTACGTTGGGTCGGAAGCCGAACCTGTCCTGCTTCACCTGACGACCGGCACCACCAAACCGAACAAACCGAACGAACCCATCAGCGGTAAAGTCGGCAAACTCGAAACGAAGTTCGAAGAAGGCGTTGAATTCCTTCGTGTCTCTGAAAACTCGCTGGTGGACAACTCGTTCTCCGCGCCAAAGGCAGAAGGCTGCGGCGAATTCTTCTCGTTCATCATCGACCCGATCGTCAACTCGAAACTCAAACTGCCCTCTCTAGATGGCAACAACACCGCCATTCTCTCGGGCACGCTGAACCGTACGTCCGCGGAAGAAGTGGAAAAAGCGGAGGCGTAGGGTCCAAACGCGCGTAGTACAGCGCCGAGGCGCCCAGTGGCGTCATGCGAGGGGGGCCGGAGACGGCCCCCCTCGTCGTTCCTTGCGGGGATGAAGGTCCACGATGACCACGGCAGAGTGCCGCTGGCGGCCTCGATCAGCGCCCAGCGAAGATGGGTGGCTTCGTCCCCCGCCCAGCGACCGACGGAGATCCCCCGCTAAGCTTCCGCGGCCGGTGTTCAGCAAGGTCCTGATAGCCAACCGCGGCGAGATCGCCGTCCGCATCGTCCGCGCCCTCGACGAGTTGGGCGTGGCGAGCGTGGCTGTGTACTCCGAGCTGGATCGAGACGCACCGCACGTGAGGCGCGCCGGCGAGGCGTACAACCTCGGCGACGGCCCTGCCGCCGAGAACTACCTGAGCGTGGAGAAGATCCTCGACGCCGCCAAGCGCGCTGGAGCCGAGGCGATCCATCCCGGCTACGGTTTCCTCGCGGAGAACGCCCCGTTCGCGCAGGCGTGCGAGGACGCCGGCGTCGTGTTCATCGGCCCGCCCGCCAGCGCGATCGAGGCGATGGGGTCGAAGACCCGCGCCCGCGAGCTGATGCAGGCGGCCGGCGTGCCGATCGTCCCCGGCACCACCGAGCCAGTCGAGACGGTCGCCGACGCGCTGCGGATCGCCAAGCAGGAGGTCGGCTTCCCGGTGGCGGTGAAGGCGGCCGGCGGCGGCGGCGGGAAGGGCTTTCGGGTGGCCCTGTCCGAGGACGAGCTCGAGGGCGCGTTCGAGGGCTCGAGCCGAGAAGGCGAGAAGTTCTTCTCCGACCCCACGGTGTACCTCGAGCGCTATCTGCACGACCCCCGCCACGTGGAGGTGCAGGTGCTGGCCGACCGCCACGGCAACGTCATCCACCTCGGCGAGCGCGACTGCTCGATCCAGCGCCGCCACCAGAAGGTGATCGAGGAGTCCCCCGCGCCCGCATGGGTGGTGGACCCGGAGATACGCGCGCGCATCGGGCAGATCGGCGTGAACGCCGCCAAGGCGGTGGACTACGTCGGCGCGGGCACCATCGAGGGCCTGTTCTCGATGACTGGTAACCCAACCACCCAGGAGCCCGAGTATTTCTTCCTGGAGATGAACACGCGCGTGCAGGTGGAGCACTGCGTGACCGAGATGACCACCGGCGTGGACATCGTCAAGGAGGGCATCAAAGCGGCGGCCGGCGAGCCGCTGTCCTACGCCCAGGAGGACATCGAGTTGCGCGGCCACGCGATCGAGTGCCGCATCAACGCCGAGGACGCCTCCAAGAACTTCGCCCCCGCACCCGGCAAGATCGGCGCCTACCGCGAGCCCACCGGCCCGGGGGTGCGCGTGGACTCGGGCGTGGAGGAAGGCGGCGAAGTGTCGCCCATGTACGACCCGATGGTGGCCAAGCTGATCGTGTGGGACGCCGACCGCGAGCAGGCCACCGCCCGCATGCTGCGGGCCCTCTCCGAATACGAGATCGGCGGCCTGAAGACGCTGATCCCCTTCCACCAGGCGCTGCTGGCGACCGAGCAGTGGGCCAAAGGCGAGACCTGCCGGGAGCTGCTGGAGGACAAGCAGTGGCTGAAGACGCTCGCCTTCCCCGCACCGGCCGCGCCGGCCGAGGGCGACAGCGAGGAGGAGCAGGTCGAGCAGACCTACGCGGTGGAGGTGTCGGGCAAGCGCTTCGACGTGCGTGTTGTGGGACCGCCGTTCGCGGGTGGGAGCGCAGGCCCTGCCGGCGCCAACGGCGCCTCGCCGCCCGCCGCCCGCCAATCCCCCAAGCGCGGCGAGCGGAAGTCCTCTAGCGGTGGTGGGCCGGACACCCTGCCCTCGCCCCTGCAGGGCAACATGTGGAAGGTGCTGGTCAAGCAGGGGGACACCGTCACGGAGGGCCAGCTCCTGTGCATCATCGAGGCGATGAAGATGGAGAACGAGATCACTGCCCACAAGGCCGGCACGATCGTCGAGCTGCCCATCACCGAGGGCGCGCCCATCCAGGCGGGCGCGCCGATCGCCACGATCAAGAGCGCGGACGCAGCGGGCTAGATTCCCGAGGAGGTTGTTCAGCTCGGCGAGGCGACTCCGGCGCGGGCGCGGCGAGTCCTCTGCCGCGGTCCTAGGCGGGTCGCGCCAGCGCGGCCACGTTCTCCGCGTGCAGCGCTCGCTGCTGGCGCGACCGGCGACCGGCGGGCAGCTCCGCGGCGGCCCCCCGCTCGACCAGCGCGCGCAGGTAGCCCGCGTCCTCCTCCGCCAGCGCTAGCGCCCGCTCGCGATCGAGCACCGATCCGTGCCCGGGGACGACGTGCTCCACCCCTGCGAGCAGGCCACGCAGCCGCTCGAGCGTATCCAGGTATGCGTCCACCCGGCCGCCCTCGTTGAGCGTCGGCAGCTCCACCGCTGAGAGGTAGTCGCCGGCCACGATCACGCCCGCCCAGGGGATCGAGACCGCCATCCCGTCGGGTGTGTGTCCAGTGGCGACGTGCAGCTCGAGCTCGCGATCGCCGAGTTCGCAGCGCCCGGGCACGGGTAGCGCCTGCACCGACCCGAGCGCCAGCGGGCGCGCTCGCTCGATCATCAGATCTTCGTCGAACGAGCGCAGTGCGCGCTGGGCCGCGCCGGGCGCGTTGCGCAGCCGCTCGGCGGTGCTCTCCGCGCAACCCAGAGCCAGGCCCGGGAACGCGAGTCCTCCCAGCAGGTGGTCCCAGTCCCCGTGCGTCGCGAGCAGCCCGCTGGGGCCGGGGAAGCGAGCCTGCTCGACCAGCGCGGGCAGCGCGTCGAGCTCGTCCGGCAGCACCGGCGAGTCGATCACGAAGGCCTCGCCTGCGGGCTCGGACGCGCGCCCACCTCGCACGATCACGCAGTTGACGCGCAGCAGCGCACTGGTCACGACGATCACGTCCGGGTGCAGCGACACCGCGCGCACGAGCTGGATCCCAGGCTGGGCGGACCTGGGCTAGGTGGCCCCGAGCAGCTTGGCGGCGTCTTTCAGGGTGGCCACCTCGGCCGTGGGTTTCTTCTGCGAGGAGTCGAGCGTCTCCTTGTTGCGGTTGACCCAGATGACGGGCACGCGGGCTTTGACGCAGGGCACGACGTCGTGGTAGTGGCTCGCCGCCACGTGCACCCAGCCGCGCTTGCCGCCCATGCGCCTCGCGCACTCCGTGAAGTGGGGCGGTTCGGGCTTGTAGGAGCGGACCTGCTGGGCGGTGACCACGAGGTCGAAGTCGATGGGGATGTGACGGCGTGTCTGCCCGAGCAGCTTGTCGTCCACGTTCGAGAGCAGGCCCAGCTTGTATTTCTTGGCCAGCTTCTGCAGCTGGATGTTGGTCTCCTTGAACGGCGCCCAGCGCTGGACGGAGTCGGGCAGGAAGCCCGAGCGGGAGGGCTCGAGCTGCCACTCGAGGCGTTTGGCGATCTCGATGGCCGTGCGCCTGAGCACCTCCGCGTACAGCTCGTAGGAGCCCCCCTCGATTTCGCGCTCGATCTCGTGGAACATGGGGATCAGCACGCTGCGGTCGATCTCCACGCCGTCGCGGGCGGCCTCCTTGGCGAACGCGTCGTAGATCCCGGTCTCCCAGTCGATCAGGGTGCCGTACACGTCGAATGTGACGAATGAGACGTTCTTCGGGATGGGCATCGCGGCATTATGCCCTGCGAGGGCGCCTCGGCGCGCTCAGGCGTCTTGCGTTAGAGTCCCGCGCCGCAATGGACCTGCTGGAGTACCAAGGCAAGCAGCTGTTCGCCCGCCACGGATTGAGGGTGTCGGACGGCCGGGCGGTGACGAGCGTCGTGGACGCGGTGAGCGCGGCCAACGAGGTCGGCTACCCGGTGGTGGTCAAGGCGCAGGTGCTGATCGGCGGGCGCGGCAAGGCCGGCGGCGTGAAGCTCGCCTCCGACGAGGCGCAGGCGCGCGAGCACGCGGGCAACATCCTCGGCATGGACATCAAGGGCCATGTGGTGCGGACGCTGTGGATCGAGCATGCCTCGGACATCGCCTCCGAGTACTACGCCTCGGTGCTGCTCGACCGCTCCGCCAAGCAACCGCTCGTGATGTTCAGCGTGGAGGGCGGCGTGGACATCGAAGAGGTGGCCGAGAAGACGCCCGAGAAGCTGATCCGCCACCACGTGGACGCGCTCGCGGGCCTCTCCCGCGAGGAGGCGGTGGACATCGCCAAGCAGGGCGGGGCGGACGCGGACGTGGTCGACGGCGTGGCCGACGCGCTGGTGGCGCTGTACGAGGTGTGGCTGCAGGAGGACGCGACGCTCGCGGAGATCAACCCGCTGATCGTCACCCCGGAGCGGGAGGTCAAGGCGCTCGACTCGAAGGTCTCGCTCGACGGCAACGCCCTGTACCGCCACCCGGAGAACCAGCAGCTGTCCGACAGCGAGAACGAAGACCCGATCGAGCGCCGGGCAAAGGAAGAGGGCGTCCAGTACGTGAAGCTGGACGGCGACATCGGCATCCTCGGCAACGGCGCCGGCCTGGTGATGTCCACGCTGGACGTCGTCGCCCGCGCGGGGGGCTCGCCCGCGAACTTCCTGGACGCGGGCGGCGGCTCGGACGCCGAGAAGATCAAGCAGGCGGTCGACCTGCTGCTCGCCAACGACGCGGTCAAGGCCGTGCTGTTCAACATCTTCGGCGGGATCACCCGCTGCGACGAGGTCGCCAAGGGCCTGATCGCGGCGTTCGAGGAGATCAAGCCTTCGGTTCCGTTCGTGGTGCGCCTGGACGGCACCAACGATGTGGAGGGCCGGCGCCTGCTGCAGGAGGCGGCGCTACCGAATGTGTACGCCGCCAAGACCATGAACGAGGCCGCGGAGAAGGTCGTCGCCCTGGCGGCCGGGCAGGGCGTGGGAGCCCCGGCGTGAGCGTCCTCGTCGACGAGGGCACGCGCCTGTGCGTCGCCGGCATCACCGGGCGCGAGGGCACCTTCCACACGCTCAACAACCGCAACTACGGCACGAACGTCGTCGGTGGGGTGACACCGGGCAAGGGCGGCCAGGACGTGGAGGGCATCCCCGTGTTCGACAACTGGGAGCATGCGATGGCCGAGGCGCAGCCCAACACGGCGATGATCTTCGTGCCCCCGCGCTTCGCCGCCGACTCGATCCTCGAAGCGGCGGCGGCGGGCGTGGCGCTCGTGATAGCCATCACCGAGGGCATTCCCGCGCACGACGAGCTCCGCGTCTACAACACCCTCCAGCGCGACCGGGTGGGTGGGCAATCAATCCGCCTGATCGGCCCCAACTGCCCGGGCATCCTCTCCCCGGGCAAGGCCAACGTCGGCATCATCCCGGCGTCGTTCTTCAAGGCGGGCAGCGTCGGCGTGGTGTCGCGCTCGGGCACGCTCACCTACCAGATCGGAAACGAGATCGCGCAGGCGGGCGTCGGCTGCAGCTCGATCGTGGGCGTCGGCGGCGACCCGGTGCCCGGCTCGTCGTTCGTGGACGTGCTCGAGCTCTTCCAGGCCGACGACGAGACGGAGCTGGTGGTGCTCTCGGGGGAGATCGGCGGCTCGGCCGAGGAGGAGGCCGCGGAGTACATCGCCGAGCACATGACCAAGCCCGTGGTGGCGTACATCGCCGGCTTCACCGCCCCGGCCGGCAAGCAGATGGGCCACGCGGGGGCGATCGTGTCGGGCAGCGCGGGGACGGCCGCGGCCAAGGCCGAGGCGCTCGAAGCGAAGGGCGTGCGCGTCGGGCGCACACCCACGGAGACCGCCGGGATCGCCGTCGAGGTCCTGGGCCGCGGGCGCGTCGCTCACAACGCCTGAACGGGCTGCGTGTCGCTGGCCGCGCCCTGGGTGGGTTGCACTGTCTCGCCAGAGCGTCGCCCGGCCGCCGGCCCACCTGGCCGCTCGACATGCTCGGCGTGAAACACGCCGTAGCGGTACACGACGAAGTTGAAAGCCGCCAGCGCCGTGGAGACGACGAGATAGACCACCTCCGTGGAGAGCCCGAGCGCGCGCGGCAGTACGGCGGTGCTGGTGGCGGTGAGGGCGTATTGCGTGCCGGTGATCGTGATGTAGCGGCCGAACTGACGACGCGCGGACAGGTGGAATCCCTCGTGGTGCACCCACACGAACGTCCGATGCATCGTGAAGTTGAAGCTGATCGTCAGACAGAAGCCGATCGCCAGCGCCACCTCGAAGGGCAGGCCCACCACCAGCGCCAGCAAGGTGGTGCTGAGCAGGTACACGACCGCGGTCGCGCAGCCCACCGCGACGAAGCGCACCCCCTGACCGAGTAGACCGGACTCGGGGGTGAGGAGTCTCCGAACGCGCGCGGCGAGGCCTTCAGCCGCCATCACAGACGAGAATTCGTTGGCTCAGCGCGAGCCGACCGGCTGGGCGAGATCGCGGACATTCGAGCGATGCGCCTGTGGACGGTCCTCGTCCCAGCCATACCTGGACTCGACGATGTACTTGGGACGGTTGCGCGACTCGTCGTAGATCCGGCCGATGTACTCGCCCATGACGCCGAGGCAGAGCAGCTGGATGCCGCTGAAGAACGAGACCGCGACCACGATCGTCGCGTTGCCCACAGGGAAGTTCACGCCGCCGATTTTCAGGGCGGCATAGGCAATGGCGAACAGGAAGGCCACACCGGCAAGCGCCGTGCCGGCCAACGAGATCAGCTGTAGCGGCTTGCGCGAGAATCCCACGATCCCGTTCAAGCCTTCCGCCCATGACCCCCATGCATGCCTGTACTTGGTCTTGCCGGCGGTCCGAGGCTCACGGTCGAAGACGATGCTCGTCTGACGAAAGCCGACCAGGCTGACCAGGCCGCGCAGGTAGCCGTGAACCTCCTTGAGGGCGACGACCTGCTCGAACACACGGCGGCTCATCAGGCGAAAGTCACCCGTGTTGACGGGGATGTTGACGTCCGCGACGCGATTCATCACGCGGTAGCCGACCGCTGCGATGGTGCGTTTGGCGAGGCTCTCGCCGACCCGCGTTCGCCGCTGTGCGCGTACCACGTCATAGCCCTCGCGCCACAGCGCCACCATCTCGACGATCAGCTCGGGGGGGTCCTGCAGATCGCAGTCGATCACGACAGCCGCATCGCCCGCCGCGGCATCGAGCCCCGCGAGCATTGCCATCGATTGCCCGAACCGGCGAGAGAAACGCAGCATCTTCACGCGCGCGTCCTTGTCGCGAAGGGCGAGGATCAGCTCCTCGGTACGATCGCTGGAGGGATCCACGCTGAAGATCAGCTCCCACTCGAGGTCGAGGCCGTCCATCACGCTGCGCAGACGGTCGTACACCCTCTCGACGGTCTCCTCCTCGTTGTAGGCGGGAACGACGAGCGTGAGCATCTGGCGGTCTCTCATCGCAACGCGCTCTCCGCAACCGCGCCCCGCGCCACCTCGTCACGCCACGCCCACTCGTTTGCGTCCAGCCACTCCAGGGTGCGCAGCACGCCCTCGCGGATCGTCAGCTTCGGCGCCCAGCCGAGACCCCGTATCCGCGTCGTATCGAGATAGATCAGCGGGCTGTCTCCGAGCCATCCACCACTTCCTCCCGCGAACTCGAGCTCCGGCTCGAGCGACAGGTGCTCGGCCACGGTGCGCGCCTGCTCGCGGACGAGCACGGTTTCGTCGGTGCCGAGGTTGTAGGTGAAGGTACCGGGTTCGTCGCGATGGCTTTCGGCAGCTAGGAGCATCGCGTTGAGGCAGTCCTCCACGTACAGGAAGGACTTGTCCTGATTGCCGTCACCCAACACCCGTAGACGCGTGGGGTCGCGCTTCAAGCCGCAGTAGAAGTCGAACAGGTGCCCGTGCGTGTAGCGCTCGCCGAGCACTGCTGCATAGCGGAAGATCACGCCAGTGAAGTCGTAGCCGGTGGCGTAGGCTGCGATCATGCCTTCGCAGGCGACCTTGGAGGCACCGTACAGCGAGTTCTGAATCGGGTAGGCAACGTCCTCGGGCGTGGGGAACACGTCGGGTTCGCCGTACATCGCGCCCGTCGAGGGAAAGGCGATCCGCGACACTCCACGCGCGCGCATCGCTTCGAGCACGTTGGCGGTCGCGATCGTGTTCTGCTCGAGGTCACGCCGCGGGTGCTCGAAGCCGCGTCGAACGTCCGCGTTGGCCTGCATGTGGAAGACCCAATCGCAGCCATCGACCGCCTCTTCGAGCGTGGGGATGTCGAGCACGTCGCCCTCGATCAGGCTCACCCCACCACCGGCCAGGCCGTCTGCGATGAACTCGCGCCGACCCGTGCGGAAGTTGTCCAGTATCACCACCTCCACGCCGTGTTCGACGAGGCGATCGGCGAGGTTGCTCCCGATGAACCCGGCGCCACCGGTGATGCACACTCGCTTCATGTTCACCTGTGGATGTTGGGTAAGATCCGCGTTGCTTGACATCGATCTCCTAGACGGTTAAATCCCCCGCACGTCGCGCGCGGCGCGCCACGGCGGTGGCCGGTCAGGGCCGGCCCCGGACGCACCATACGCAACTTCACTCCTTGCGAATGTCTCTAACCCGCCGTCAAACGGCACCGCAGCCTTGTGGGGAGGTCATCACTGCTGAGATGCCCTGAATTCCCGCTCAGGCGCTTGCCTTCTAGCGCCGAGACGCGCGAGCGGCGGGTCCTCCGGCCGCGGGCGAGAACGCCTCAACATTGGCATCGGTGTCTCCCACGTCCACGCTCTCCGGCGTTGTTGGAGGTACCGCCGCACGGTGCGCGCGGGAGCGTTCCCGTCCGATTACGGCTACGCTAGCGCCCCATGGAGGAGGAGGTCGCCAGAACCCTGGGTGAGCTGGAGCGAAAGCTGCAAGAGCTCGAACGCACGCTGCGGGCGATGACCCACACCGGCGACTCGACGGTCGCCGCCACGACGGGCGCCGGCGCGACGGACGCCGCCACGACGGGCGCCGGCGTGACAGACGCCAGCGCGAGAACCAGCAGAATCGTGGACGAGAAGCTCGAGCGGCCCCAGACGCCGGAACGCCCGGCCCCCGCGCCGCGTCCCCGGGCGCCGTCGCAGCCGCAGCCGTTCCGCTCGCCTCCTGCGCCCCAGCCACCCGGCGCGGCGGAGCTGCTGCGCTTCCGGGATCGCTTGGAGCAAACGGCGCGCGAGCTGACACATGAATACGACGAGCTGCTCGGACGCCTAAGCTACACGGCGATGCCCACCACGACGAGCACCTCCACCATCTCCTTCGCGCGCGGCGCCCCGTCGCTTGACATCGTGGACGTGGAGGGGCTGCGCGAGGCGGCGGCGCGTGCGTTCGAGAGCGACCCGGCTGGCACCACCGCGTACGGCACCTCGGTCGGCTATCCACGGCTGCGCAGGCTGGATCGCCGACCGCCACGGCGTGGAGCCCGACCGCGTGCTCGTGACAAACGGCTCGATGCAGGCGGACGCGTTCCTGTTCGAGCAGCTGGTCCGCAAGGACGACGAGGTGATTGTCGAGCGCCCCACCTACGACCGCACGCTGCTCTCGCTGCGCCAGCGCGGCGCCCGCGTGCACGCCGTGGAGCTCGAGCCGGACGGCATCGACACGGACGCCCTCGCCGACCTGCTCGCGGGCACGGAGGGCAGGGCCGCCCAGCCCACGCTTGCGCACATCATCCCCAACTTCCAGAACCCCGCGGGCTACACGCTCTCGTACGAGAAGCGCAGGCACCTGCTGGAGCTGGCCGCCGAGTACGGCTTCATGGTCTTCGAGGACGACCCGTACGTCGAGTTGCGCTTCAGCGGCGAGACGCTGCCCACGATGCTCTCCATGGACCCGGAGCGGGTCGTGTACGCGTCGTCGTTCTCGAAGACGGTCTGCCCGGGCATCCGCGTGGGCTACCTCGTCGGCCCTCCCGACCTGATCGGAGCGGTGGCCCAGTTGGCCACCAACACGTACATCTCGCCCAACATGGTCGCCCAGTCGATCGTGTACGAGTTCTGCGCCTCGGGCGCCATCGAGCGCTCGATCGAGACGGTCAAGGCGGCGCTCGAGCAGCGCGCGCAGGCGCTTGCAAACGCCCTGCGCAGCGAGCTCGCTGACGCCGAGTTCGTGGTCCCCCAGGGCGGCTACTTCATGTGGGTGACGCTGCCCGACGGCACCGACGTGAACGCCCTCTTCCACGCGGCGGCCGAGCGGGGAGTGTCGTTCGTGAAGGGCACCGACTTCCTGATGGACGGCGGCGAGAACACGCTGCGCCTGGCCTTCTCGGGCGTCACGCCCGAGAAGATCGACGCGGGCGTGGCACGGCTGGCCGAAGCGTACCGCTCGCTCTAGCGCCCGTACCGCTGGCCCAGGACCAACTGCTCCGGGAGCGCCGTGCGCGGCGGCGGTGAGGGATCGGCGATCACGGACACCGTCTCGGCGACGCTCGATGTGAGCCCCAGGCGCGTGCCGTCCTCCGTCCTCAGCTCCACGTGCTCGGGGCCGCGCTCGGCAACGACGGCCTCCAGCCCGGGCTCGAGGCCCGATGCCTTCAGGTAGTGAAGGAGGTCCTCAGCCTCGTTCTCGAAGCGCAGCACGCGCACTGACGCGCCCACCTCCACGTCGGCGAGCGGCACGCCGGGCAGGCGCGCGCCGGCGACGATCGGGTGGCCGTGGGGGCACGTCTTGGCGTCGCCGATGGCCGCCAGCATGCGCTCCTCGAGCACCGGGGACATCGCGTGCTCGAGGCGCTCGGCCTCCTCGTGGACCTCGTCCCAGGGCACGCCCAGGACGTCCGTGAGGAAGCGCTCGATCAGGCGGTGCCTGCGCACGATCCCCTCCGCGTGCTCGGCGCCGCTGTCGGTGAAGGCGATCGCGCGGTCAGCGCCGCGCGTGATGTACCCGTCGCGCTCGAGGCGGCCGACCATCTCGTGCACGGTGGGCGGCGAGAGCTGCATCGCCCGCGCGACGTTCGCGCCGGTCATCGGCAGCCCCGCCTCCTGCAGCCAGAACAGGATCTGCAGGTACTCCTCCTCGGCGACCGTCGCTGTGTCGGCAGTCATCTCAGCTGATCATAGGTGCACTCGCGGGGCGACTTGTCCTCGCCGCCGCCCGTCGGGCGCCAGCGGCGCAGCTTGGCGCCGTGGCGGATGCGCCCGGCGGACACGTGGTCGAAGTCGATCTCCACCACCAGCTCGGGGCGCAGCCCGATCCACTCGAGGTCCTTGCCGGCGCTCCAGCGGCTGGGGTCCGCCGAGCCGCGCTCTCCCGTCTCGTACGGCGCGAAGAACCCCACCAGGCGACGCTTCTCTGGGGCGCTCAGGCCGGAGCAGTGGCCCACCACGCGCAGCTCATCGCCGTCGTACAGGCCGAGGATCAGCGCGCCCACCGTGTCCGGCTCCTTGCCCGGGCGCCAGCCGACGAGCACGGCGTCGATCGTGCGCACACGCTTGACCTTCACCATGCCCTTGCGCTCCCCCGGACGGTAGGGGGCCGAGCGCTCCTTGGCCATCGCCCCCTCCGCCCCCTCGAGCCACTGGCCGGCCTCCTCGGCCGTGCTCACCGTGGGCATCAGCTCGACGGGCGCATCGGCGAAGCTCTCGCCCGACGGCAGGGTCTCGGCCAGCAGCCGCTCGAGCGCCCCGCGGCGCTCCACCAACGGGAGCTCCAGCAGCGAGTCCTGCTCGAGCGCCAGCAGGTCGAACGCCACGTAGCGGGCGGGCGTCTCGCCGGCCAGGCGCTCGATGCGGGAGGCGGCGGGGTGGATGCGCTGGCCGAGCGCGTCGAAGTCCTCACGGCCATCCGGGTCGCGCACGACGATCTCCCCATCAAGGACGTAGTGACCCTCCGGGAACACGAGCTCGGGGAAGTAGCGCCCGAGCGGCTTCCCGTTGCGGGACTGCAGGAACACCTCCCCGCCGTTGACGAACGCCAGGCAGCGAAAGCCGTCGAGCTTGATCTCGTACACGTAGTCCTCGCCCATCGGCAGCTCCTTGCGCGAGAGCGCCAGCTGGGGCTTGAGGGGGGGCGCCAGCGGCAGGCTCACGCGTCCCCCCGCGTGCGCCGCGCCCGGCTCGGCTGCACGCGCTTGGGCTCGCCCTTCTGCTTGCGGAAGTGCGGCGGCCACGGGGCGTCGCCGAGACCCTCCCGCTCGTCCCGCGCGGCCAGCTCGAGCAGTCCGTCGAGGCGCCCCGCGTGCGCGTCGATGTCCGCCGACGGGTCCCCCCGCTCGCGCACCCGGGCGGGAACCGTCGTCAGCGTCAGCTCGGCGGGCTCCACATCCGCCACCTCGTCCCACTCCAGCGGGCAGGACACGCGCGCGTCCGGCACGGCCCGCACCGAGTACGCGGAGGCCACCGTGCGGTCGCGGGCGTTCTGGTTGTAGTCGATGAACACGCCCTCCCGTTCCTCCTTCCACCAGCGGCTGGTGGCACGCCCGGGCATCCGTCGCTCCACCTCCCGCGCGAGCGCCAGCGCCGCGCGGCGCACTTCTTCGAAGCTCTGCTCGGGGACGATCCGCACGTACACGTGGATGCCACGCGACCCCGACGTCTTGGGGAAGCCGCGCAGGTCGTGCGCGTCGAGCACCTCCCGCACCCCCAGCGCCACCTCTCGCACCTCCGAGAACGGCACTTCCGGGCCCGGGTCCAGGTTGACGCGGAGCTCGTCCGGATGGTCGAGATCCGCGCGGCGCACCGGCCACGGGTTCCAGTCGATCACCCCCAGGTTCACGCCCCACACGAGGTGCGCCGCGTCGTTGGGCACGAGCTCGCGCGCGTGGCGCCCGCTGGGGAACGTCACGGTCGCCGTCTGCAGCCACTCGGGCGCGCCGTCCGGCACGCGCTTCTGGAAGAACGGTTCGCCGGCCACGCCGTCCACCCACCGCTTCATCACCGTCGGGCGCTCCCGCAGGCCGCGCACCACCGCCTGCTCGCACTCCACGTAGTAGTTCACCAGGTCCAGCTTCGTCAGGCCCACCTTTGGGAAGAACGGCTTCTCGGGGTTGCTCACCCGCACCTCCTGGCCGCACAGCTCGAGCACTACGGGAGGCGCTTTGCCGGGAGCCATTGCTGGAAGGATGCCCGATCGTGAGCCCGTCCACTCCCCAGCCCGCGGCCAGCCCCGGGCGCACACCGCGCGAGCCCGTGCTGATTCCGAGGCGCCTGCTGATCGCGAGCGGCGCCTTCGGTGAGCGCCTGCCCGCGACCGCCGTGGCCGGCGCGATCGCCCGCGGCGTTCGCGCCGCCGGGCGCCCCGATCCGGACATCTGCCCGATCGAGCTCCCATGCGAAGCCCCGGAGGAGATCCGGCGGGAGCTCGACAGGCTGGACTTCGACGCGCGCATGCGCTCCGCGCGGGCGGTGGTCATCGCCTGCGAGCGCCTCGAGGAGCGCACTTTGGCCGGCAGCGTCGCGTTCGAGCTCGCCACCAGGGCCCGCCAGGGCGGGGTGCCCGCCTACGGGGTGAGCGCGCATGACGAGCTGGATCCCTTCGACGCACGCATCCTCGACCTGCAGGCGATCCTCCGGGCGCGCACCGCCAGGGGGCTGACCGCCGCGGGCAGGACGCTCGGCGGGCTGACGTAGGCCGGGACACCGGGCGCCTGGCGCGGGCGGGGAGACCGGGCGCGCGCCGGTCACATACGCTCGCTGCTTCACATGAACGAGCCCGAGCCCAGCCCGAGCCCAGCCCGCGCCCCCCGCGCCCGCGCACTCCCCACACCGGGCGCCAGGCGCGCCACGGTGATCGGCGCCGGCTCGTTCGGCACCGCCCTGGCGGTGCTGCTCGCGCGCGGCGGTCTGCGCACCACGCTCCAGACACGCACGCCCGAGCAGGCCGCCCTGATCGACCGCGAGCGCGAGAATCGCCAGTACCTGCCGGGCGTGGAGCTGCCCGCGCAACTGCGCATCGAGCCGCCCTCTGCGGTGCTCTCCCGCGCGGACTACGTGTTCCTGGCGGTGCCGTCGAGTGGGCTCGGCGAGCTGATCGAGCGCCTCGGCGCATCCGGGCTGGGCGCACGGACCGCGGTCGTGTCCGTCGCCAAGGGCCTCGTCCCCCCACAGGGCCAGCCGCCCACGATCGTGCTCAGCGAGCGCTTCGGCGCCGCCCGCGTCGCCTGCCTGGGCGGCCCCGCACACGCGCAGGAGATGGTCCACGAGGGCGCCGCGCTCGTGGCCGCGTGCGCCGAGGAAGAGCTCGCCCGCGCGCTCGCCCAGGTGTTCACGCGCGCGGGGGTCGTGTGCGAGCTCTCCAACGACCCCGTCGGCGTCGAGCTCGCCGGCGCCGCCAAGAACGCCGCCGCGCTCGCCGCCGGCGCCACCGAGGCGCAGGGACTGAACGCCGCTGGCGCGGCCGCCGGCCACATCTTCGCCGAGGTCTGGCGCCACGCCGAGCAGCTCGGCGCGCGACCGGAGTCGATGATCGGGCTCGCCGGCGCCGGCGACCTCGTGGCCACCGCGCTCGCCCGCGAGAGCCGCAACCGCCGCGCCGGGGAACTGCTCGCCGCCGGCGTCCCCGCCGCGGACATCCCCGCGCAGATCGGGCAGGCGGTGGAGGCGCTCGAGTCGGTGCCCCTGCTCGCCCACGCGCTCGAGTCGGCGGGCGTCGGCGCACCCGTCACCGGCGCCCTCGGCCGCCTCATCTCCGCGGAGCTGCCGCTCGACGACTGGGTCGCGCTCGTCCGTGCCACCGTGCCCCCGCCCGCCCTCTGGCGCCGGCGACCGACGCCCGGGTTCTGGCGCCGCGTGTGGCGGCGGCTGAGCGGCCGACGATAGCTGGCCGCGCGCCGCTCAGGTGGCGCTCACAGAAGGGGGCGTGGAAGGCCCGCCGGGGGGCGACGGGCCTTCCACGTACGGCGAGGACCAATGATCATACTCCCTTTGCTGGCCAGCCAGCCAGCCAGCCGGCGGTCTCGTGCGCTCGATCTCGTGCGCTCGATTTCAGGCGCACGATCTCAAGCGCTACGCGTGCGTTCCGTCCGCCACCCATACACTCCCCGCACGAAGTCTGTATATCTATAGTATGAGCAGTAAATACCATGGAGACACACTCCACGACGCGAAGGGAGAGTCATGCCGCCACGTCCACGCCCCGGCGAAGTCGACCCCACCAAAGGCCTCTCGCTCGACCCCGACGAATTTCTCGAGCAGCAGGCCAGGCGCGAGAAGGCTCTGCGCATGCAGGACATGATCCGGCCCGGGCGCACCACGCCGATCGCCGTGCGCTTCGATCAGTTCACGCTCACCCGCCTGAGGGCACTCGCGGCGCTGCGCAACACGGGCTACCAGACGCTGCTCAAGGAGTTCGTCATCGAGCGCCTCTACGAGGAGGAGAAACGCGAGGGGATCATCTAGAGGCCCCGCCCATCAGCGTGCTGACCACCGCCTCGTACACCCCGGGGCCGTGGCCCGACTCGCACACGCGCACGTTCGAGAAGGCCCCCAGCGCCTCGCGCATCGATGGGTCGCGCTCGAGCGCGTTGGCCACCAGCCAGAAGACGTCCACCTCGCTCGCGCACGCCAGGTCCTCACGCGAGTCGCCCACCGCGAACGTCTGTCCGCGCTCGTACCCGCGCGCCGCGCGGTGCAGCGCCACGGCGGCCGCCTTCGACGCCCCGGCCGGCACCAGGTGATAGCCGCGCACGTGCGGCAGCTCGGCGAGCGCTTGCGAGCGTGTGCGCACCACGCCGTTGTCCACCAGGCGCAGGTCGGCGTGGCCGCGCTCGGCCAGCAGCTCATCGACCTCCCCCGCGTCCACGAGGCCACGGAACAGGTGCGAGACCTCGCGCTCCAGGTGCCACGGCGCGTGGTACTCGAGGCGACCCGTGTAGTGCTCGAGCAGCAGCTCGGGCGCGCCCGAGCGCTCGATCTGCTCGGCGATCGTCAGCTCGCCCGGGCGGAGCTCGCCCGTCAGCCAGTGCTCCTCGCCGTCGAGCACCACGCACGCGCCCGCCTCGTAGATGTAGGAGGACTGGCCCAGCAGGCGCGCGTCCTCCATCACCTGCGCGCGCCGGCGGCCCGACATCAGCACCACCTCCACGCCCGCCCGCAGGCACGCCTGCACCGCACGCACGCCGTCGATCGTGACGTTGCCCTCGCCGTCGTGCAGCAGCGAAGCGCCGCGTCCCAGCAGCGTGCTGTCCAGGTCCAGGTACAGGCAGCGCACCGCGCTCAAGCGACCGTCAGGCTCCTCAGCGGTGGACGTTCCACGGGCGCGCCGACGATCTCCGCGACACGTCCCTCCTGCTCGAGGCGCCCTTCCTGCTCGAGGCGCCGCGCGATCGTCGCCAGCACCGTGAGCGCCATCGGAGCGAGCGCCGACAGCGGCTGGTGGCGGTTGCGGTGCTCGTCGAGGTTGACCTGCGCCATCCCCTCCAAGCCGAGCTCGCGCCAGACGTCGATCAGCATCGCCACCTCCACCCCGTAGCCAGTCGCGAACGGCAGCGCTTCGAGCAGGTCCCGTCGCGCCGCAACCTCCCCCGCCAGCGGTTGGCGTACGCCGGCCAGCTCCGGGTAGAACAGGGCGAGCGCCGGGCGCGCGGTCAGTTGATTGACGCGCCCGCCGCCATCCCCGTCCGCGGCGAGCGGGCGGCGGTAGAAGGCCTTCGCGAACGACACGCCGGGCTCGCACACGAGCGCTCCGAGCAGTCCCGTGACGAAATGCGCGGAGAAGCCCTCGGTGTCCGCGTCCACGAAGCACACGAGCTCGCCTTCGAGTATCGACAGCGCCCGCCACATCGCATCGCCCTTGCCCAGCACGGGGCCGTACGCGGGCATCAGCTCGGCCTCCTGCAACACGCTCGCCCCGGCGCTCTCGGCAGCCGCGGCGGTGCCGTCGCCGGAGGCGGCATCCACGACCACGAGCTCGTCGATCGCGCCGGCCTCCCGCAGCGCCACCAGCGCCCGGACGATCTCCCCCACCGTGTGCGCGCACTCGCGCGCGGGGATGCACACCGACACGCTCTGACGGCGCTCGGACGCGATCCGCTGCGCGGAGTAGCGCGAATGATGGAAGGAGCGGGCTTTCGCCCAGCGCTCGGCAGCCGGCTCGGACATCGCCTCTACTATCTCAAGTCCTTGGCAGTCGACCGCGTCATCGAGCCCTGGAGCGCCCTGCTGGATACCGGGCGCGAGGACGGGCGACTCGTACGCGAGGCCAATGAAGGCCCCGCAAAGGCCACCCTCGCCGGGCTGCCCGAGGAGCTCCACCCGGACGTGCTGGGGGCGCTGGGTCGCATCGGCATTGAGCGCCTGTACTCCCACCAGGCGCAGGCGCTGCAGGCGGCCGCGGCCGGCCCCACGATCATCACCACCGGCACCGCCTCGGGCAAGTCCATGTGCTTCAACCTGCCCACCCTGCACATCCTCTGCCAGCAGGCCCGGGCGCGGGCGCTGTACGTGTATCCGACCAAGGCGCTGGCCCAGGACCAGGCGCGGGCGCTGGCGGCGTTCGGCCTGCCCAAGCGCGTGCGTCCGGCGATCTACGACGGCGACACCCCGCGCGAGGCGCGCGCCCAGATCCGGCGGGGCGCCAACGTGGTGCTCACCAACCCGGACATGCTGCACGTCGGCATCCTGCCCAACCACGGCGCCTGGGCCGAGCTGTTCGCGAACCTCGCCGTGGTGGTGATCGACGAGGCGCACGTGTACCGGGGGGTGTTCGGCTCGCACGTCGCCAACGTGCTGCGCCGGCTGCGGCGCATCGCCGCCGCGTACGGCACCCAGCCGATCTTCATGCTCACCTCCGCCACCATCGCCAACCCCGTGGAACTGGCCGAGCGCCTCACCGGCCTCGAGGACTTCCGGCTGATCGACGAGGACGGCTCGCCCACGCCGCACCGGCGGATCGCCGTGTGGAACCCGCCGCTTACCGACGAGCAGCTCGGCGCGCGCCGCTCGGCGCTGGGCGAGGCGGCGGAGCTGCTCGTGGGACTCGCGCGGGCGGGCGCCCGCACGATCTGCTTCATGAAGTCGCGCAAGGGCGTCGAGGTGCTCAGCCGGCTGGTCAAGGACGAGCTGCGCGCCGGCGACCCGGAGCTGGCCGAGCAGGTCGAGCCCTACCGCGCCGGCTACACCCCCCAGCAGCGCCGCGAGCTCGAGCAGCGGCTCGTGGGCGGCGAGCTGCGCACGGTCATCACCACCGACGCCCTCGAGCTCGGCATCGACATCGGCGAGCTCGACGCCGCCGTGGTGGTCACCTTTCCCGGCACCGTCGCCTCGCTGCGCCAGATGTGGGGCCGCGCCGGGCGGCGCGGGCGGGGCCTGGCGGTGTACGTGGCCGGCGAGGACGCGCTCGACCAGTTCTTCTGCCGCAACCCCGAGGAGTTCCTGGAACGGCCCGTCGAGGCGGCCATCCTCGACCACGAGAGCCAGCTGATCCACCGCGCCCACCTGATGTGCGCCGCCCACGAGGGGCCGCTGTCGCGCTCGGACGGCGCGTTCTTCGGCCCCCGCTGGGAGGCGCACGCCGAGGCCCTGGAGAGCGCCGGAGAGCTGCGCCGCCGCAGTGGAACGCTCGCCGGCGCCACCTACGTCCCGCGCCGGCCCGGCGGCTACCCCGCGGGAGAGGTGTCGCTGCGCTCGGCCTCGCCCGACAGCTTCGCGATCGTCGACGTCTCCTCCGGCGAGCTGCTCGGCTCGACCGAGGCCGCCCGCGCGCACACCACCGTCCACGACGGCGCCGTGTACCTGCACCAGGGCCGCTCCTACGAGGTGCGCGAACTCGACCTCGATTGCCGGCGCGCGCTGGTGGCGCCGTTCGACGGCGACTTCTACACCCAGCCCAAGTCGCAGACCGACACCGAGATCGTGCGCCTGCTCGACCGGCGCGACGCGCTCGGCGTGAGGCTGTCCTTCGGCGAGGTGAGCGTCACCGAGACCGTGCTCGCCTACCAGCGCCGGCGCCTCTCCGATCACGCGCAGGTGGACATGTTCGCGCTCGAGCTGCCGCCCACGAGCTTTGCCACGCAGGCGCTGTGGTTCGAGCTGCCGGGCGCGGGGCCGCTGGCGGGCGCGCTGCCGCTGGCGGACGCGCTGCCCGGGACGGGTGGCACGGCCCCGGCGCCCGAGGCGGCTCCGGCCGACATCCTGCCGATCGAGGTGCTCCTGGGCTCCCTGCACGCGACCGAGCACGCCCAGATCGCTGTGCTGCCGTTGATCGCCATGTGCGACCGCTGGGACATCGGCGGGCTGTCCACCAACTACCACCCGCAGACCGGCTGCCCGACGATCTTCCTCTACGACGGCCACCCCGGCGGCATCGGCATCACGCGCACCGCCTTCGCGCGCTTCGAGGAGCTGTGCGAGGACGCGCGGCGCCTGATCGCCGGCTGCCCGTGCGCGAGCGGCTGCCCCTCTTGCGTGCAGTCTCCCAAGTGCGGCAACCTCAACGAACCGCTCCACAAGGCGGGCGCGCTGGCGCTGCTCGAACGATTGCTCACCGGCGACGCCGCTCTGAGCGCGTCCGGCCGTTGTTGAAGGATCATGCGCATGAGCACCCGCACAACGACACTCGGGCTCCTGCTCGCCTGCGCCGCGCTCGCGGTCGCGCTCGCCGTGCTCGCCAGCCCCGCCGCCGCGCCGCCGCTCGCGCCCGTGAGCTTCGAAGGACCCGGCGGGCGTACCCCCCTGACGCAGTGGACGCTGCGCAAGGACCCGGCCAACCGCGGCCTGTCTTTGGGCTGGCAGCGCGGGGGCTTCGCGGGCGCCACCGTGACCGTGCCCAACGTGGTCAGCCCGGCGCCCTACACGGGCAAGGCGGGCGCGGCCAACTACGAAGGCTCGGTCGCCTGGTATCGCACGAGCTTCAATGCGCCGCAGCAGGGCGAGTACGCGTTGAGCTTCCAGTCGGCCAACTACCAGGCGAGCGTGTGGCTGGACGGGCACGAGCTCGGCTCCCACCACGGCTCCTACCTCCCCTTCGAAGTGCGCACCCACCTGGCGCCCGGTACCCACGCCGTGGTCGTGCGCGTCGACTGGCGTAACCCGGAACAGCAGTCGCGCGAAGGCTTCCACCGCACGTGGTTCAACTGGGGTGGGCTGAACGGCGAGGTGGACGTGCGCGAGGTCGGCGAAAGCGAACTGTCCGAACCGGCCATCCAGACGACGCTCACGCCGGACGCGGGTGGGGCCACCCAGGCCAGCGTGAAGGTGAGCGTCGAGCTGCACAACTACGGGCCCACCCGCACGCTCTCCCCCGAAGGCTCGCTCGTGAGCACCGCCCAGACGATCCCCGTGAGCTTCGCTCCCATGACGCTCGCCCACGACCAGTCGAGCTCGATCACGGGCACGGCCACCGTCGCTAACCCGGCGCTGTGGTCGCCCACCCACCCGAGCCTCTACCAGCTCACGCTCGCGGTCCGTAAGGAGAGCAGCTTCTCGGCCAACGTGGGCCTGCGCCAGCTCACCTGGCACGGGGGCTCGGCCTACCTCAACGGCACGCGGCTCGAGCTCCACGGCGCCTCCATCCAGGAGGATGCCGAGGGGCACGGCGACGCGCTCACGCCGACCGACGAGGACGGGATCGTGAGCGAGCTGAAGGACATCGACGCGAACGTCGTGCGCTCTCAGCACCCGCTCTACCCCGGGCTGCTCGAACGCCTCGACGAAGCCGGCATCCTCGTGTGGCAGGGGGTGGGTCCGGTCGAAGGCGCGGGCAACTGGTACTCGACGACGCCACGGCTGGTGAGCGAAGCGGAGCAGCAGGCGAAGACGGCCGTGGTGGCCGAGCAGCTGCACCCCTCGATCTTCGCGTGGAACCTCGTGGACGAGGTCGCGGGCAACGGCCGCGACAGCCAGGAGGTCGAATACGTGCGCGCGCTCACGCGCTGGATACACGGTCACGACCCCACGCGGATGGTGGCCGTGGACGTGTGGGGCGATCACCCACCCACGCACGCCGGGGCGCTGTACAGCGAAGCGGACGCCATCGCCGAGACCGACTACTCGGGTTGGTATGACTACCCCCAGGACGACGCCGCGCAGCTCGCGCAGAAGATGGGCGCGCGGCTGAGGGCGATGGAAAAGACGTTCGCCGGCAAGGTGCTCGTGATCAGCGAGTTCGGCGCCGAATCGAACGCCCTGAACCCGCCCGGGAGCCCCGGCAGCTACTCCTACCAGGCGAAGCTCCTGGCGGAGCACATCGCGGTGTACGAGGCCGACCCACGTCTCACCGCGATGATGCTGTGGGTGCTGCGCGACTACCCGCTCACGCCCTTCTTCAAGGGCGGCTCGATCCACGAGGTGCTGCCGAAGCTGAAGCTGATCGAAGGGCTCAACCAGAAGGGGCTGTTCACCTACGGCGGGCAGGCCAAGCCGGGGGTGGTGTCCACCGTCGCGCGGCTGTACGGGGCGCTGCCGCGGGAATGACGCGTCGTGCGCGCCGCGCGAAAAAGCCCTCCATGACGTCGATCACGTAGTCGATCATCTCTGCAGATATCCCCGGATAGACGCCGATCCAGAACGCATTGGCCATGATCAGGTTCGTGTTGGGCAGCCCGCCCACTACGCGGTGAGGGATCGTGGCGTAGGCGGGCTGGCGCAGCAGGTTGCCGGCGAGCACGTGGCGCGTGCGGATGCCTCGCTCCTCCAGATGCACCACGAGCTCGTCGCGCGAGAACGGGGCCTGCTCGCGCACCGTCAGCATGAAGCCGAACCAGCTCGGCTCGCTGTGGGGCGTGGCCTTGGGCAGGATCAGGTCGTCCTCGAACGCTGACAGCCCATCGCGCAGCCGGCGCCAGTTCTCGCGTCGCGCGGCGATGAACGAGGGCAGCTTCCGCAGCTGGGCGACACCGATCGCCGCCTGCATGTCGGTCATCTTGAGGTTGAAGCCGATGTGCGAGTAGGTGTACTTGTGGTCATAGCCTCGGGGCAGGCTGCCGAGCTGCCAGCCGAAGCGTTTGCCACACGTGTTCTCCTTGCCCGGGTCACACCAGCAGTCGCGGCCCCAATCGCGGAAGGACTCGACCAGCACCTTGATGCGGCCGGTGTTGGTGAACACACATCCACCCTCGCCAGTGGTGATGTGATGCGCCGGATAGAAGCTCAGCGTCAACAGGTCGCCGAAAGAGCCGGTCATGCGTCCGCGGTATGTCGAGCCGAGCGCATCGCAGTTGTCCTCGACCAGCCACAGACCGTGCCTGCGGCACAGCTCCGTGACCGCATCCAGGTCGAACGGGTTGCCCAGGGTGTGGGCGATCATTACCGCACGGGTCCGACTTCCCATCGCCGCCTCGAGCTGCGACACGTCCACGTTCCCGGTCGCGAGCTCGACGTCCAGGAAGACCGGCACCAGACCCGTCTGGAGGATCGGGTTGACGGTGGTTGGGAACGCCGCTGCAAGCGTCAGCACCTCGTCCCAGGGCCGCAGGCGCCTGTCCCCCAGCTTCCTCGAGGTGAGTGCCGACAGGGCCACCAGGTTGGCCGACGACCCCGAGTTGGTCAGGATGGCGTGGCGGACCCCGATGTATCGCCTGAGATTTCGCTGCAGCTCGTCGGCGTAACGGCCGGTCGTGAGCCAGAAGTCAAGCGCCGAATCCACGAGCGATATGAGCTCCTCGGCGTCGAACACCCTTCCCGACACCGGCACGGGGTCGATGCCAGCCGCGAACGAACTGTCGCCCCAGGTGGCCGCGTAGTGCTCGCTGACCTTCTCGAGAATCTCGTCGCGCGGGGCCATCGCTGCCTACACGCCCCGCCGAGGTCCTTGCACGCCGCGCACGTCCATCTCAGACGGCCGCCTTCCACCACTCGACCGTGCGCTCCGCGCCCTCCTGCAGATGGACGGACGGCCTCCAGCCGACGTCCTCGCGCAGGCGCCGAACGTCCGCGGTCAGGCGCTCCGAGTCCCCGGGCCGCTGGGGTAGCGCGCCGAGCCGCACAAGCTCGGGGCGCCCGGCCGCCCGGGCGATCGCCATCACCACGTCCGCCACCGCCACCGGCATGCCCGAGGCCATGTTCACCGGCCCGGTTACCTCGGAGCCCAGCAGCGCCGCGAAGGCCCCGCCCATGTCCGGCGTGTACATGTAGTCGCGCACCTGCGTTCCGCTCGTGCAGGGCGCCTCTTCGCCGCGCAGCAACGCGCATGCGACCCCGCTCACCAGCCTGTCGGGATGCTCGTGGGGGCCGTAGGCGTAGAACACGCGCCCCCAGGCGAGCTCGACACCCACCTGCGCCGCCCAACGCTCGGCGATCACGTGCAGAGCATGCTTGGCGGCCGCGTACAGCGTGGCGGGTCGCACGCACGTCGCCGCGACCGCGTCCGCGTCCTCCACGCAGTGCGTGACACGCCCCCACGCGTACTCCGTGCACGTGCCCGCGAGCACCGCGCGGCGACCACCCAGCTCGCCGAACGCGCGCAGCAGACGCAGGCTGGCCTGCACCCACTCGAGGTTCTCCAGCGACGTCCAGAAGGCTCCTGGCTGCGTGTACCAGGCCAGGTGCAGGAGGTGGGTGGGCCGCAGCTCCCCGATCAGCTCCCGCGCGGACTCCCCGGCGAGCAGGTCGGCGTGGTGCCAGCGCACCCGCGGGGCCAGCTCGCACAGCGCCTCCTCCGGTGCGCCCGCGCTCGTGGGCATGGAGCCAGCCGCCGGACGCGAGCTGACGGCGTGGACCTCGTATCCGGCGGCCTGCAGCGGTGCGAGCGTGTGGCGGCCGATGAAGCCTCCCGCCCCCGTCACCAGCACGCGGCTCACGGCGCGTAGTCCGGGTAGCTGAGGTCGCGCGCGGACACGATGCGCTCGCCGGCGAGGGGCCGCGGCCAGGGGATGGCGAACGCCGGGTCGTCCCAGCGCACGCCGCGGCTGGCGTGGGGCGTGTATGCCGCGGTGATCTGGTAGTAGACCTCGCTGTCGTCCTCCAGCGTCTGGAAGCCGTGGGCGACGCCCTCCGGGACGATCACGGACAGCCTGTTGCTCTCCGTCAGCTCGATGGCGAACCACTCTCCATGCGTCGGCGAGTCGCGCCGCAGGTCCACAGCCACGTCGTACACGCCGCCCCTGGCGCAGCGCACCAGCTTGCACTCGGCGTGCGGTGCGAGCTGGTAGTGCATTCCGCGCAGCGTGCCCGCGCGAGGGTTGAACGAGCTGCTGCACTGAGCCATCCGCGGGCTCAGCCCCTCTTCGGCGAAGACGTCGGCGTCGAACGTCCGCGTGAAGGCACCCCGCTCGTCGACGTAGGATGCGAGCTCGATCACGATCACGCCCGGCAGCTCCGTCTCTCGGAAGATCACGGCCGCCCGTCCCGCACGACGCCGACCAGGGGGGCGGCTCGCGGGTCGCTGTGCGTGGCGCACGGGAGCAGCTCCAGGTCCGGTGTGCGTGCCGCGAAACGCCCGCCCCACTCGCCGATGAAGCTGAGCTGCTCGACGATCTCCTCCTTGAGGTTCCATGGCAGGATCACGACCACGTCCGGTCGGTCTTCGCGGATCGCCAGCGGGGCGCGGATCGGGATGTGGCTGCCGGGGAGCACACGTCCCTGCTTGCGGGGGTTCAGATCGACGGTGTAGTCGATGAAGTCGCGTCGCACGCCGCAGTAGTTGAGCATCGTGTTGCCCTTCGCCGGCGCGCCGTAGCCGACCACGCGACGCCCTTCGTTCTTCAGGCCGATCAGGAATTCGAGGATCAGGCGCTTGTCGGCCTCCACGCGGGCGCCGAAGTGCGTATAGGTCTCGACGTCCTCGTACCCTCGCTCGCGCTCGCGCTCGCGCATCTCCAGAGCCCGCTCGGTGTCGGGCTTGCTCGCGTCGTCGTGGTGGGCGCCGTACACGCGCAGCGAGCCTCCATGCGTGGGCAGCTCCTCGACGTCGAACAGCCGCAGGCCGTGCGCGGCGAGCACGCGACTCGCCACGAGGAACGAGAAGTAGCAGAAGTGCTCGTGGTAGATCGTGTCCCATTGACCGCGTTCGACCAGCCGCATCAGGTGCGGGAACTCCATCGTGAGCGTTCCTCCGGGGGCCAGCAGGAGCTTGATGCCGGCGACGAAGTCGTTGAGGTCGGGGACATGGGCGAGCACGTTGTTGGCGACCAGCAGGTCGGCGCGCGACTGCTGGGCGAGCGTGTGCGCGAGGCGGCGGCCGAAGAACTCCACGCGCGTGGGAATCCCTTTTGCGAGCGCCGCCTCGGCGACGTTGGCGGCGGGCTCGATCCCGAGAACGGGTATCCCGTGCTCGAGGAAGTACTGCAACAGATAGCCGTCGTTGGAGGCGATCTCCACCACACGGCTGTGCCCGCCCAGCCCCAGGAGCTCCGTCATCTGCTCGGTGTAGCCGCGACAGTGCTCCAGCCAGCTGGCCGAGTATGAGGATAAGTAGGCGTAGTCGCTGAAGATCTGCTCGGGACCCTCGAACTCCTCGAGCTGCACGAGCAGGCAGCGCTCGCAGACGAGCGCCCGCAGCGGGTAGAAGGGCTCCATCGTGTTGGCGTGCTCGAGCGAGAGATAGGAGTTGGCCAGCGGGGAGGAGCCGAGGTCCGCGAACACCTGCTCGAGCGGCGCCCCACAGAACCGACACTGAGGGCTCACTGCCATACCCGCCAGGGAGCCTGCCCGGAGCTCCACAGCTGCTCGAGCTGGTAGCGGTCGCGCAGCGTGTCCATCGCCTGCCAGAAGCCCTCGTGGCGGTAGGACGCAAGCTCTCCCTCGCGGGTGAGCGTGCGCAGCGGCTCATCCTCCCAGGTGGTCTCGTCGCCCTCCAGGTAGCGGCCGACCTCGGGGGACAGGACGAAGAAGCCGCCATTCAACCACGACCGGTCCCCACGGGGCTTCTCCTCGAAGCTCCGCACGCGCGTGCCGTTGAGCTCCACCGCCCCGAAGCGTCCGGGCGGCTGTACGGCGGTGACGGTCGCCAGCGCCCCCTGCTCGCGGTGGTAGGCGATCAGCGCCGTGATGTCGATGTTCGCCAACCCGTCGCCGTAGGTGAAGCAGAACGCCTCGTCTTCCACGTAGGGGAGCACCCGCCTCAGACGCCCGCCCGTCATGGTGTCCTGTCCGGTATCCACGAGCGTCACCTTCCAGGGCTCTGCGCTCGAGCGATGCACCTGGATCTCACCGTGGCCCAGGTCGAAGGAGAGATCGGAGGTGTGGAGGTGGTAGTTGGCGAAGAACTCCTTGATCACGTAACCCTTGTAACCGAGGCAGATCACGAACTCCTCCACTCCGTGGGCGGCGTAGATCTTCATGATGTGCCACAGGATCGGCTTGCCGCCGATCTCGACCATCGGCTTGGGTCGGATCGTCGTCTCCTCGCTGAGGCGCGAGCCCAGCCCGCCTGCCAGGATCACCGCCTTCATGGTTCGCTGCGCAGGGCCTGTGAGCGCCCCTCTCCCGCACGGGATCGTCCTGAAACCTCGCCTGAGGGCATGAGACCGATGAAGCTAACACGGCCCCCGCGCGCCGTCGAATGCCTCTGCGCACACGCCCCTGTACAGGCACATGCGGTGCTCGGCGATGTTTCTCGTACGCACTGGATGGGAGCGAAGGATGCATCCCCAATGAGGGACTGGCAATGAGAAACGCGAACGCGGACGCTGTGCCCGAGAAGGCCCATACGGGTGGCACACACCGCCGAGACGACCTCGGAGACGAGGTGGGTCGTTACATTCGCCCGCATGCGTCCTCCCTGGTACTGGGGCCGGCGGCCTCTGAGGATCCCGGCCCTGCTCGCGGGCGCTGCCAGCGCCAGGCCCACGGTCGTGTACCTGGTCCGCGCGGCCAACGGACCGCAGGCGCTGCGCGTCTTCACCGAGGCGGTCCGCCGTCACGATCCGGGCATCGAGTACGAGTTGGTGCTCGCGATGAAGGGATTCGCGACTCGCGAGCAGGCGACCCCGTATCTCGAGGAGGCGGCCGACCTCGCCCCCGAGGCGCTCTTCTTCCCTGACGTCGGGTTCGACCTTGGCGTGTTCTTCGCCGTGGCCGCGCGCCTGCGGCGGACTCGCTACTGCTTCATGAACTCGTGGGCCCATCCGGTGGCCGATGGCTGGCTGGCCAAGCTGAATGGCGCGCTCGAACGACCGGGAGTCGGAGTCGTGGGCGCCAACGGCTCGTGGGCGAGCATCCACTCGTGGTTGACGTGGAGGCTGGGGCTGCCCAGTGCCTATCACCGATTCCTCCCGCCGCGACGGGAGGGGCACAGGCAGATGCTGCAGATGGAGCGTGAGCTGCGCGACGGCGTGCCCGAGGAAGGGCGCGGCAGGTTTCGCGAGCGCCTGGGAATGCTCGCACAGGTGCCCGAGATGCTGCTGGACTTCGAGCCGTTCCCGAATCCTCACCTGCGCACGGCCTCCTTCATGATCTCCCACGCCGTCCTCAGTCAACTGGAGCTGTTCGTGATCACCAACAACAAGACCGTCGCATACGCACTGGAGGCGGGACCGCAGAGCATCACCCGGCAGGTGGAACGCCTGGGACTGTGCGTGCTCGTGGTGGACCGCGACGGATCCGTGTACGGTCCGCAAGCGTGGCCCGAGAGCATGACGTTCCGCCAGGGCGATCAGGAGGGACTGCTGGTCGCCGACCGGCGCACACTCGAATATGAGCGCGGCGACATGGCGCAGCGACGCCTGATGGCCGCCACGAGCTGGGGCCCGAGCGCCGACCCGCCAACGCTGGCTACCGAGGCTCGCTCGCCTGGTGGCGGACCGACGAGCTCTCAGCGCATGTAGATCGCCCGGCGCAGGCGCAGCGCCCCAACGAATCCCAGGCGACGGTCGATCGCCTCGGGCGGCGGCCACGTCCGTGCTGGATGACCGGAGGCGGCCCGCCAGCCCGCCCAGCGGCCCGCGAGGGCGGCCAGATCACGTGACAGGACGGCGTCGGCGAGCACCACGAATGCTTCGGTCGCCAGGGTGCGCGGTGCGGCGGACGAGCACAGCACGCCGTAGCAGCGCATCAGGTAGGCGCGCCCGAATCCCGCCCGGCGGCGATACGCGGCCGAGCGATGGCCGTAGGTGGCCGAACCGAGATGCACGGCGACGGCATCGAGGGCGGCCACCGTCTCCCAGCCGGCGACGCGCAGGCGCAGGAAGAAGTCGAAGTCGTCCATCGTGCCGGCTATCGCCTCGTCCATGCCACCCATCTGCTCCCAGGCGGTGCGGCGGAAGGCAGCCGCCGCCCCGTCCGGACCGGTGAGTGCGAGCCCCGTCGCTCCGTCGCCGCGCGCTTGCTCGGGTGGACAGTTTTTGTAACGGGGAAAGCCGGAGAGCGTGCTGTCGGCGGCCAGCCCCACGCTGTCGATCCGCTGCTCGCCTGGTCGCAGCAGCAGCGACGCGACCGAGCCCAGGCGCGGGCGGGACGCAAAGGGGGCGATGAGCCGCTCCAAGAAGTCCGCCCGCACGTTGACGTCGTTGTTGAGCATCACCACGATCTCGCCCTCGCCGGCGGCCACGGTGGCGTTGAAGGCCACCGCGTAGGACATGTTGCGCTGCATCCGCAGCACAGTCACCTCGGGGTAGGCGGCGCGCACGCGCTCGGCGGTGCCCTCGTCGCAGCCGTTGTCACAGAGGTACACGCGGTGCGCGATGCTCTGGCGGCGAAGGTGCTCGAGGCAGCTGCCGGTGAGCTCCCAGTGGCGGTAGGCGACGATCGCCACGTCAACCACACCCGCGCCGGCGTCGCGGACGGCGCGGGGACTGGACACTGGCGTGTGCCTTGGGCTCTCGTCTATCGACATGGGGCGGTCAAGCTAACAGGCGCGCTCTGTGCGGTCGAGCGGGCGCCCGCTCTCCCGCGCGCCGGCGCGCGCGGGAGAGCGGGCGCGTTTCTGTTCGCGGCGGCTCGCCTTCGACGGGCAGTCAGAGACGCGGTCGGCGCGGCGGCGCAGTCGCGGGACAGGGCTGGCGAGCCGGCCGCCGGGCCGGCGCTTGGCGCTGTGAGAACATCCCGGCTGTGCGCGTCCTCGTCACCGGCCACCACGGCTATATCGGCTCGATCCTCGTCCCGCTGCTCGTGGGTGCGGGCCACGACGTCGTCGGTCTGGACACCTACCTGTACGAGGGCTGCGACTTCGGCGAGGAGCTCGCGCCGGCCGTGCCCGCCATCCGCAGGGACGTTCGCGACGTGACAGCTGCCGAGCTCGACGGCTTCGACGCCGTCCTGCACCTGGCTGCCCTGTCCAACGACCCCACCGGAGACCTCAATCCCGAGTGCACCTACGCCGTCAACCATCGCGCGTCGGTGTCGCTGGCGCAGGCCGCCAAGCAGGCGCGAGTCGCGCGCTACCTGTTCTCCTCCTCCTGCAGCCTCTACGGCGCGGCGGAGCAGGAGTGGATCGACGAGACCGCCGCCTTCAACCCCGTCACCGCCTACGGCGAGTCGAAGGTTCTCGCCGAGCGCGACATCGGCTTGCTCGCGGACGACTCGTTCAGCCCGACGTTCCTGCGCAACGCCACCGCTCACGGGCTCTCCCCCCGCCATCGCGGGGACCTGGTCGTCAACAACCTCACCGCCTTCGCGTTCGCCACCGGGGAGGTCCTGATGCAGAGCGATGGCAGCCCGTGGCGGCCGCTGGTGCACATCGAGGACATCGCGCGCGCCTTCCTCGGCCTGCTCGAAGCGCCGCGCGAGCTCGTACACGGCGAGGCTTTCAACATCGGAGCCGACGAGGAGAACTACCAGATCCGCGACGTAGCACGAATCGTCGAGGAGGTCGTGCCGGGGTCGCGGATCGCGTTCGCCACCGGGGCCGGCCCCGACAAGCGTAGCTACCGCGTGAGCTTCGCCAAGCTCGAGCAGGCGTTCCCGGAGCTGAGTCCGCGCTGGAGCGTTCGTGCGAGCGTCGAGCAGATGCTCGCCGCCTACCGGGAACAGGATCTGCGCATCGAGGACTTCGAAGGGTCACGCTTCATGCGCATCGCGCGCCTGAAGGAGCTGATGGCCGGCGGCCGGCTCGACGAGGCGCTGCGCTGGAGGGAGCAGGACCCGCTCGCGGTGGGCTGACTCAGCCTCCCACGAGGGCCGCCCGGCGCGGCAGCTCACGCGCGTACCACTCGTAGGTGGCCTCCAAGCCCCGCTGGAGGTCCCAGGCGGGCGCCCACCCCAGATGCCCGGAGATCGCGCCGCAGTCCAACCACTGGCGAGTGAGCTCGCCGTGGGGCGTGCCGTGCCCGCGTATGTCTGGCTCGAGCTTCCAGGCCGGCGATGTCGATCAGCCGGCGCACGACCTCGAGCACGGTCACCGGGTGTCCCATGCCCGCGTTCCAGGCGCGCCCGTGCAGCTCCGGACGATCGAGCGAGCCCGCCACCGCCAGATAGGCCGATACGGCGTCCGGCGCGTACAGGAACTCGCGCTCCATGAGTCCGTCGGAGCGGATCACCGGGCGCTCTCCGGCCAGCAGCGCCCTGATCGTCCCGGGGATCAGGCGCGAGAAGCTAACGTCCCCGCCGCCGAACACGTTGGCCAGGCGCGTGACCGCGATCGGCAGACCGAAGGTGTGGGCGTAGGAACGGGCGATGATGTCGGCGCACGCCTTCGAGGCGTCATACGGGTAGCGCGGGCGCAGCTCGTGATCCTCTTTCGAGGGTCGCTCGGCGTGAACGCCGTAAGCCTTGTCGGTCGAGGCGACCACGATGCGCGTCGGTGGCTCCTGCGCCGTGCGACACGCCTCGAGCAGGTTCCACGTGCCGCGCACGTTGACCTCGTAGGCGCGCAGCGGAGAGCCCGTGGCGGAGCCCACGATCGCCGATGCCGCCAGATGGAACACGGCCTGCACGCCGTGCCGGTCGAGAGTCGCGCGCAGCGACTCCTCGTCGAGCAGGTCGGCGTCGACGGCTGTGCACCGCTCGTTCAGGCGACGCATGCGAAACCGCGATAGCTCGGCTGCGGGCCGGTTAAGCACCAGCACCAGCGCGCCCTCATCCAGCAGCCGCTCCGCCACCCACGAGCCGATGAAGCCTTGGGCGCCCGTGAACAGCACCCGTGTTCCGCTCCACACGACGACTACGCCTCCGGCAGCTGTTCGACGATCCGCTCGAGCACTTCTCGCCAGCAACCCTACCTGCAACAGACGGCGAGAGGCGGAGCGGGTCGAGATTGAGCGAGGTTGACGTGTGGGGAGCTTTGGTAACTGCCCGTGTCAGGAGGAGCCCACTTGCGCCGCGATCTCGCCAGCGGGCGTCCGTCGATCGATCCGGACGTCGGGCACCCGCGAGACCAGGCGCACCTCGGGCATCGGGACGATGAACTGGCCGCCGCGATCGAGGAACTCACGCTCGCGATCGAGGAACTCGTCGAGGAAGTGCCACGGCAACGCCAGGTAGTAGTCGGGTTCCAGCTCGCGTGACTCCGCCTCGCTGATGATCGGGATCTTCGTGCCGATCGTCTCAGAGCCGTGCTTGTCGGGATTGCGATCGGCCGCATAGGGGACGAGCGTGTGGTCGATGCCCGCGTACTGGAGGATCGTGTTCCCCTTCGTCGATGCTCCGTACGCGTGGATCGTCTTGCCTTCCCCGACGATCCGCCGGCACATGGCGGCGAGATCCTCGCGCACCCGCTCGGCGGCCAGCGCGAAGTGCTCGTATGGCGCGGCGGCGTCGAGCGCCATCTCGAACTCCCTCACCCGCAGCTGCTGGAGCAAGTCGGCGTCCTCGTCCCCGGGTGCGTAGCGACCGGCCCGGCGTATGAACAGGCGCACCGAGCCACCGTTGATGGCGTTGACCTCGGCCCGCACGACTCCCAGCCCGGCAGCTGCGACCAGCCGCTCGATGACCGCCAGCGAGTAGTACTCGAGATGCTCGTGGACGATCACGTCGAACTGGTTCATGTCGAGCATCGCGGGCAGGTAGTGGAGCTCTATCACCCACACCCCATCGTCCGCCAGGGCCTGCGAGACCTCCTCGACGAACGCGCACGGATACTCGAGGTCATAGAACATGGCGATGCTGGTTATTACCCGCGCCTTGCGATCGACGTGGCGCTGGCGCACGTGCTCGTAGGCGTAGAAGTCGCGTACGACGTCGTATCCCTTCTCGACGGCGTAGCGGCCGACGTCCGAGGGGTCGAAGCCGAGATATCTGAGGTCCGACGCCGCGTAGCCGTCGAACAGGGTGCCGTCGTTGCAGCCGATGTCGATCACGAGATCGCCCGGGGCGAGCTTGACCATGTCCTCAGCCTGCCTGGCGATCTCGTGCAGGTTGCTGGTCATCGTCTGATTGACGCCGCTGCGGTACCAGTAGGAGCTGTACAGGATGGCCCCGGGGACCGTGTGGCGCAGCTGGACCAGTCCGCAGCCGTTCTCGTTGCTCGTCATGTCACACCTGACCAGTTCGAGCGGGACGCGCCGAGAGACGGGCTGCTGGCCGCCGGGCTCGGCGAACGCGCCGGCGATGTGCTGGTCTCCGAGTGACAGCACGGGCACGAGATCCGGCGAGCCGCAGATCCGGCAACTGGTACGGGTCGTGAGGCTCGTCCGTGGTGAGAGCACGCTCGCAAGCTAACAGCAGCGCCACGGCCGCGTGCAAGGTTTCCCACAGGTGTGACAGCCGTGCGGTCACGCGATGGGGCTGACGCCGCCGAGATGCGCATGTGAGGTGGCTTTTCGGGCCATCGGAGGACGGCTCGCCAGCCACCCGACTTCTCACCAGCTCGGGAGCTTCGTTTCTCACTCCACGTTGACACACCCGGCTCCGATACCCACTTGCCGATCAGCCGTTGCGGGATGGCCGCGCCGACGATATGGTTGCGAGCGCGATGTCCACCGACACCGACTTAGCGCCGGTCAAGCTCTCGGTATGCATACCGACCTATAATTTCGGTGACTTCATCGGTGAGACGCTCGCCAGCATCCTGCCCCAGGCAGTCGACGGCGTCGAGGTCGTGGTCCTCGACGGGGGCTCCACCGACCGCACACCCGCGGTCGTACGCTCGTTCCAGTCCCGCTTTCCCGCGCTGCGCTACCACCGCCGCGAGCAGCGGGGGGGAATCGATCGGGACATGGCGCACACGGTGGCCCTCGCGCGCGGCGAGTACTGCTGGCTGTTCAGCGCCGACGACGCGATGAAACCGGACGCGATCAGCCAGGTGCTCGGCCACGTCCAAGGTGGGCTCGACATGTACCTGGGCGGCCTGACCCTGTGCACATGCGACATGCGCCCGCTCAAGGATCAGCCGATCCTCGACGCTCGCTCGGAGATGACCTTCGACCTCGGCCGCCACGACCAGCGCAGGGCGTACTTCGAGCTCGCCACGAGCACCACCGCGTTCTTCAGCTTCCTGGGGTCGGTGATCTTCAGGAAGGCCCGCTGGGACGCGATCCCGCTCGACGAGGACTTCGTCGGCAGCTGCTGGGCTCATGTGGCCCGGATGTTTCGGATGATCCCGGCTGGCCTGCGCGTCAAGTACCTGGCGCAGCCCTACCTGTGGAAGCGATGCGACAACGACTCGTTCATGGACGCGGGACTGATCCGTCGCTTCGCGATCACGATCGACGGCTACCACCGTCTCGCGCAAACGTTCTTCGCCGCCGACAGTCTCGAGGCTCACCACATCCGCCGCGTCGTGACGGCGGAGTTTCCGCCCTACATCCTGGCCTACGCAAAGTTGACGAGCGGCGGCGCCTCGCCGGAGGATCGCCGCCTGCTCAGGCGCCTCGTGTCCGGGGTGTACGCGGACTCCTCAGTGCGTCACAAGGTCTACCGGGGCATCTTCAGGGCTGTCCCCGTCCTTCCAACCAAAGTTCCGCCGGCCCACGTCTAGCCCGGATCTTGCAGTAGCGGGTTTGTTGTGAGTATTTTGTGGCTTGCTGGGGACTGGGCCTTCGATTCGTTTCGTGATCGGCACGCGGTGCGGGCGCGATTCCGCCGGCTGCCTTTTCGGGGGCCGGCGCGCGCTCGTTGGCGGGCACGCTTCGCTGATGATCTCGCGTCGGGGTGATCTGGGTTGAGGGGAGACGCGGGCGCGGTCAGCCGGGTGGCGCTGGGAGCGCGGCGAGGTGCTCGAATGCGGCAGTGAGCTCGTTGGCCCAGGGCCAGCCGGCTTGGAGGCGGAGTGTCGCGGTGCGGGCGTGGAAGGCGAGGCGCCCGGCGACGTGAAGGATCCTGTAGCGCAGCCGCTTGGGCTCGCAGCGTGCGAGCTTGCCGGTGAGCAGCAGCCGCTTCATCCAGGCGAGGAGGTCGTGGGCGATCTGGACAATTGCGAGCCAGATGCGGTTGTGCTCGAAGTCTTTGAACGGCAGGTTGCGCATGCCGGTGTCCTTATCGTTTCGGATGTGATCCTCGACGTGCGCGCGGGCGCGGTGACGTCGCTCGAGCTCGGCTGGCTCGCCGGGCTGGTCGGTGAGGATCGCCTGGAAGCGGTGGCCGTCATGGTCAGTGAAGGTGAGCTGCGCGCCGGGGTGCGCTCGCTCGCGGCGCACGATCACCCTTGAGCCCTCAGGCCAGCCCTCAAGGTCCAGTGCCGTGGTGATCTCGGCGACCTGTCCGTTGGTGCGCGGGGTGCCGTCCTGCTCGACCGCAGAAACCCAGTCCTGATCGGGGATCTGGAGGATCTGGGTGCGGACCGCCTCACTCAGTTCGTAGCCAACCGAGAAATGGATCTGGGCCTCACGGCACCAATCGAGCAGGTCGTGGCACGCGCCGGCGCTGTCTGCCCGCAGCAGGATCTCGATGCTCCGAATGTGCTCCTCGGGGATCTGGTTGATCGCGTGTTCAGCGACAGTGATCTGGTCGGCCGCGGTGTTCGCGGCGGCGTTCCCGGGACGCAGCTCCCCCGCGAGCGCTTCCCCGGTCCCGTCGGCGTAGGCGAGCATCGGGTGAAAGCCGTAGCCGCCCTTGAAGTTCCCGGCAGCGCCCTCCTTCTCAGAATGCGATCCGATCAAAGTGGCGTCCAGGTCGATGTCCACGAGCTCCGGGGCTCCGGTGAGCTCCCACACCCGCGCCCGTGCACTCGCGTGAGCGGCCCGCAAACGGTCGAGCCCATCGGGGTCTCCAGCGAGCCGGTCGATCACCCGGAACGCCGTCGCGTCTGAGCAGACCGCCCCGAACAACGCGGCCTGGTCACCGAGCACCCCGAGATCCGACAGGCAGTCCCCGCCGTCAGCGAGCATCACCGCCAGGTCACGAACGACCCGCCCCATGCCCAGAACGCCGGGCCTTCAGGCCCGCCAGCTCTCGCGAGAGCGCCCTCGTCAACCCGGTCTTCTCGGCCACCCCGACCAGCATCGCGCTACCGGAATGCGACACCAGCCCGTCTCCGTCCGGCCTGGCAACTACCTTGAAATCGCGGCCATCGTGCTGCACCCGCAAGGTGACCTCCTGGGCTCGGGAACAAGGACTTCGACAACCCCGATTCTCCAAGCCCAGCCGGACATCCCCGCGCCCCGGCACCCCCGGGGCGCGGACCGTTAACCCACTACTGCAAAATCCGGGTTAGGCCGGTCCGTCGCCGGCCGTGTATGACCACGCGACGCTCGCCCAGAGCGCGTTTGGCGGCGTCGCCGATCAACCGCCCGCGACACACCATGGGGCGGGAGGACAGAGCATCGATGGTGACTCTGGCCAGCGCGGCAAGGCCAGCCAGACGGACTGCGCTGATGCGGTTCACGGGGTATGAGACGACATCGTCGAAGCCGACGGCGCCGAGCATCGCCACGATGCCGGGGGGCGTCTCCGCCACGAGCAGCTCTCCGGTCACGCTGGCCACCCCTTCGAGTACGTGGAGCGGGCGGCGAATGTGCCCGAGCACGCCGGGCAACAGCACGACGTCGAACTCGCCCACGGTCTGCGGGCAGATGTCGAGCGGATCGATCTCCAGACTCTCGACTTTGGAGGCAAGCGCATCTCTGGTGCGTTGGAATGCGTCCGTGCCGCCCGGATGACCGCGCCCCCGAGCATCGACCGCCACCACACGAGCTGCACCGAAACGCTCGGCCGCGAACGAGAAGTAGCCATCGAAGGGCCCGACCTCCAGGACCGTCTTGCCGGTGAGATCTGGCAGCCGCAGTGACAGCAGCCGCTCGAACCGGTGCCACCAATCGATGTCCACCGGTAAGCCTGACGACAGCGCCTGCTCGCTCGCCACGCTGTCAGCGTAAGGACACGGGTTTGCGTTGGCAAATGGTTGGAGACAAACGTGAGTGAATCACACACCGAAACTGCGGGGCGCAGAGCCCGACCGGGTGCATCGCCTTGCCGCAGGTCCCGCCCCCGCTAGCCTGCGCTCCTTCTGATCGAACGTGCAGGCCAATTGAAGCTCACTTCGAGCGGAAGGGGTGCTTTGGGGGATGGAAGAGGTAGCGCCCAGCGGCTGGCGGTACTCACGCGAGCGGGCAAGTGCACCTGTGGGTTGAGATCGTCGTGCGCGAGCTCACGGCGCTCGCCGTGTTGCTCGCGATGGGCAGTGGCCCGGCGTCCTTTCTCGGGCGGCGCTTCGATGCGGCGGCACGGGTGGCCATGGCCCCGGTCCTGGGCCTGTGCCTTGCGACCTGTGTGTTCACCACGCTCATCTGGTTCACCGCGGCCCGCAACACCTACTGGCTGATTCCAGTGATCGCGCTGGTCTCCGTTGCCGTCGCCCTGCGACGCAGCCTCCCAGGCGGTCGCGAGGACGGGCTCTGGCGCCGCGGCCGGGAGCTGTTGGCTCGCCTGCGTGTCCGCGACGCGGCCGCGCTGGCGATCGTGTGCGTGGTGGTGGCCGCCCCGCTGAGCTCCACGCTGCACGAGCGCAACAGCGTGGGGCCCACGGGCTACCTGATCATCGATACCGACGGCTATACGGCCACCGCCGACGCCATGGAGCAGCTTTCGCTGCGGGAAGCCGAGCGTCCCGATGCCAGCAACGCCAACTTCCTGCACAAGTTCCTGTCGATCCTCGCGCGCGGTCCGGCGAATATCGATGCCTCGCCGCTCGCGGCCAATCTCGAGCTGCTGCTCGGCCTGCACGCCACCGACACCCAGAGCCTGTTCCTGATCGCCTTTCTCGTGACGGGTGCGCTCGGCGCGTTCGCCGCCGTCCGCTACCTGACGCCCCGGCCAGGCTGGGTGGCGCCACTGGCGGGCGTGCTGTTCGCGGGGCCGCTGTTCCTCCAGCTGCTCGCCGACGGGAGCCAGGCGGCGACGTGCGGGCTGGCGGTGCTGATGCCGCTGGCGGTGCTCGGCACCGAGAGCCTGCGCGAGCAGCGGCTCGCCAACCTCGCGCTGCTCGCGCTGCTCGCCTCAGGGTTGGTGGCCCTCTACCCGCTGTGGTTTCCGGCGGTGGCCGCGACGGGCGCGCTGGTGCTCGCGACGATCGCGATCCTCGCCCACCTGCGCGGCCGCCTGAGCTGGCCGTCGCTGCGACGCGCCGCCCTTTCGGTGGCGATCGTGCTGGCGTTGACGATCCTCTTCGACGTGCTGGCCTTCACCCGCGACGTGCGCTACACGCTCGAAACGATCACCGGCGAAACGCTGAAGGGCAAACCTGAATACCACCTGCCATGGTGGGTGCTCCCAGGCTGGGTGCTGCAGACGCGTCAGTTCTACGTGCTCCAGAGCCCTCCGCTGTTGTACCTGCCAAATCTGTCCCAGGCGCAGGTCGTGGAAGTTCTGGGTGCCGCGGTCCTGCCCATCCTGTTGATCGCGGTGATCGTGTTCGGACTCTGGCGCAACCGCCGCGGGCTGCTGCTCGTGGCGGTCGTCGTGGTCTTCGCGGCGCTCGCCGAGTACGGCAGCGCAGCACACCAGTGTTCCTACTGCGTCGATCGGGACACGCTGCCCAGCGCGCCGACCAGCGTCGTGCTGCTCATGCTTGGGCTCGGCGCGCTGGCGACCGCGTCGCACAGATGGATGCGCTGGTCGGCGATCGTGCTCGCACTCGCCACGCTCGTCGCCGTGGGGGCTCAAACGTGGACGGAGCGACAGCTGTTCGCGGCGGAGGCCTACTACCTGGGTGGCGATGAACGGGCGACCGTGTCTCGCCTGCCGCCCCGCGCCGGCCCGGTGGCGATGGAAGGCTTCGGTGAGAACAGCGAGATCGACGCGCCGGTGGCCGAACTGGCGCTGGTGTACACGCTGATCTACGAGCACAACCACGACGAAGTGTCGCTTCCCACCGAATATTCCAACTACAACAGTCTCGCCTATTTCGGTGGGGCGCACCCCAAGGACCCCGACTTCACGCCCGACTACCGCTATGTGTTGAGCCGCTTCGGCGGCGTGCAGACCGACCGGCGCGTCATCGCGCATGCCGGTCCGGTGGCGCTCGAGGAACGCGCCGGCGCGCTGGACGCCATCCTCACCACCGGCGTGGCCGTTCCGATGGTCCGCCAGGAAGTCGAGGGGCTGCCATCGGTCGTGGAAAATCTGCACATGCTGGTCCTCGGCGGCGGGGCGGCTCCAGCTTGGGTCCTGTTGCGGCTGCGCACGATCGCGCCGGCGGAAGCGAGACCCGAGCCGGGTCTGACCTCGCGCGCGAATCCGCATGAACTGGTCGTGTGCGCCCCCGCGACAGGCCTCGCGCCGGTGCGGAGGGCCACGGTGAGGCTTGGCGGCAGGCTGTATCCGGGATCGACGTACGGCGAAAAATGGGCGCTGACCGTGCCTCGGGGCATCACGCTGGTGACCATGCGCGCCGTCAGCCACTGTTCGGTTTGAGCGCCGAGTCGCGGTCGGCCGCGAGCCGGGCCTCCAGGGTCAGGCGCTCGTCTCGCCGCGTGCCCTTTGCCGTATCCCGACGCAGCCCAGGATCACGAGCGCCAGCACGAGGGCGAGCACGCTCACGGCTCGGCCGGCGTAGATGACCGCGCTATGGGCCGTTTCGATGACGACGTGGACGGGGCCGCGCATGTTGCGTTCGCGCTGCACGACGGCGAAGCCCTCCGCATCGCGGCCGATCCTACGCACCCCCGACACGTGCACGAGATAGGAGCCCCCATCGATGTCGGACTGGATCGGCTGCGGGCCTTCGGGAAGCTCCATCCACGCGGCGAAGCGGTCGCCGTGGACCGCACTCGGGGGTACGATCATCAGACGGCTGGGCGATGCGCGGACGATCGGCGCCTGACGGTCGGAGTAGTTCTGGTTGCCGATGTACCAGGTCTGGGGAGCGACGCTCGGGGTGCTCAGCGCTTCGCCGCGGTTCGCGTAGGAGCCCGCGAACAGGTTGTTCGGCACCCACTCCTGCCAGACGCACAAGCCGATGCTGATCAGACAGGCGCCCGCCAGCGCGACACGCAAGCCCACAACCATGCGTTTCGCGCGCACTCGTGCGTTCTGCTGGAGCATCACCGCGCTGACGAGCACGAGCGCCGCCACGGCATAGACGACGTAGGCAGCCAGCCTGTAGGCGAACTGGATCTCGTCGTAGGGGAAGGGCACGATGCCCCAGAAGGCCTTGACCATGATCATGGCGAGCACGAGCAGCACGAGCACGACGGCCATCGCCCACAGCCGACGCATGCGGCGCTTCACCGAGCCGCGCCACAGCAGCAGCCCGCCGGCGAGCACACCCCACGCAAGCAGCCACACCGGTGCCTGCACGTACAGCGCGGGCGTGGTCGACTGCGATGGCACGCTGCGAAGCGGGTCGAGGACGATGCCCGGCGTGTTGAAGAAGCCTGTTTCCTGCCACAGCGAGGTGCCGGGAGCTGAGGCCACGTGCGCGCCGACGAACTGCTCGTATGCGACGTCCGGGAACAGGTACCACGCGTTGACCATCGCGCCCACGACGCCCAGTCCGATGATTGCCGCCAGGCGACTATACGGAAGATCGCGTGGCGCGCCGAACGCCAGCCACGCGGCGAGCAGCCCGATCGCGGCCGCTGTGGTTCCGTACACCAGGGTGATGTTGTGGGTACCCGTGAGGACGATGCTCGACAGCACGAACACGAGCACCGGCCCCACGCGCCACGAGCGCGCCTGCGCCAGCCACACGCCGCTCGCGGCGAGTGGAGGCAGCGCGGCCAGCGCGATGAATTCCTGCCACGCCCCGCGCCCGTACAGGTTGGTGATGTAGTACGCGCTCGTCACGATCGTGATGCTGGGCACGTGCGCGAGCCACCCGCGCAGACCGAAGCGGCGCGCGAGCCAGAGCGTGCCCACATAGTCGGCGGCGATCGCGAGCGTCGTGATGCCCACGAAGGCGATCAGGGGATGTCCTCCGATAAGTTCACCGAGCCCACCGGTGAGGACGAGGGTCGTCGCGCCTTCGAAGGCGAGCAGCGGGTAGAACACCCCCATCACGTTCGTGTTCAGGAAGTAGCTGGGATGGCCCGCCGCGACCATCTCCTTGCCGGCCACCCACGTCATCCACAGCGAATTGGTGAAATCGAGGGCGAAGCCCGAGCGGGTGAAGATCAACGGTGCGGCCACCAGGGTCACCATCGCCGCTGCCAGGATCGCGTCGAAGGCGATGCTTCGGCTCCTTGCCAGATGAAGGTTGGCGCCGCCGCGTCCCTGGCGCCTGAGATACCGCTCGATGGTTGGATGCACCGCCATGACGTTCTTCACCCCCCCGCGAATCGGCCGAGGGTAACCGATGCGATCGCGACCCCCCCGGGGTCTGACGCGCCCTCTCGCACGCCGGGGTGTGGCTCGCGGTGCTTGTCTCCATCTCCGCTGCCGGTAGGGTTCAGGCTCACCTAGAGCAAGTCCGGTGTCGAGAAGGAGGAACATGCCAACCGATCGAGAGCTGTGGGGCGGCGAGACCGCCAAGGCGGTCGAGAACTTCCCGATCTCGGGCGAAACGGTGCCCGCGTCGGTGATCCACTGGCTGGCGCGCGTGAAGGGCGCCGCGGCCGCGGTCAACGGAGAGCTCGGGCTGCTCCCCAAGCGCAGCGCGGCGCGCATCGAGAAGGCCGCCGCCGCGATCGCCGCCGGCGAGCACGACGACCAGTTCCCGATCGACGTTTTCCAGACGGGCTCGGGCACGTCAACCAACACGAACGCCAACGAGGTGATCGCGCGCCTGGCGACAGATCAGGATCCCGCGCACCCCGTGCACGCGAACGATCACGTCAACATGGGCCAGTCCTCCAACGACGTGTTCCCCTCGGCCGTCCACCTGGCCGCGCTCGACCTCGCGCAGCACGAGCTGCTGCCCGCGCTCAAGCAGCTCGAACGCTCGTTCGCGAAGAAGGCGAGGAGCTTCCAGCACATCGTCAAGGCCGGGCGCACGCACCTGATGGACGCCGTGCCCGTCACGCTCGGCCAGGAGTTCGCCGGCTACGCCGCACAGATGGCGCTGGCGCAGGAGCGCTTGCAGTCCGCGCTCGTGCACGTGGGGCAGATCCCGCTCGGCGGCACCGCCACGGGCACGGGCCTGAACACCCATCCGCGCTTCGCCGAGAAGGTGCGAGCGCGCCTGAAGCGAGACTCCGGCCTGAGGCAGATCGCCGCGCCGGCCGACCCGTTCGAGGCTCAGGCCAACCGCGACGCGCTGGTCGAGCTGTCAGGCGCGCTGAAGGTGATCGCCGTGTCGCTCACGAAGATCGCCGGGGATCTCGCGTTGATGGGCTCCGGCCCGCGGGCGGGCATCGGCGAGCTGTTCCTGCCGGAGCTGCAGAAGGGCTCCTCGATCATGCCCGGGAAGGTGAATCCGGTGATTCCCGAGGTCGTCCTGCAGGTCTCGGCGCAGGTGATCGGCAACGACACCGCCATCACCGTCGGCGGGATGCAGGGCCAGTTCGAGCTCAACGTACGCATCCCCCTGATCGCGCGCAACCTGCTCCAGTCGCTCCACCTGCTCACGTCCGCCACGCAGGTGCTCGCGGAGAAGTGCGTCGATGGCATCCGCGCCAACCGTGCTGGAACGGACGCCTCCGCGGGGGCGACCCTCGCCGTCGCCACGGCTCTCAACGGGGCGATCGGCTACGACCGGGGGGCCGCGATCGTCCAGAAGGCGACCGCTTCCGGACGACCGCTGCGCGAGGTCGCGCTCGAGGAGGGCGTGGACGCCGAGCTGTATGACCAGACGATAGACCTGCGCAAGATCGCGAAGGGCAACCGGGCCTAGGCCCAATACCGTTGACTTAGGCTGCCAGGATGGTGATGGCGTCGTTGGGGGGCTTGGTGGGTTGTGGCGAGTCGCGGTGTTGTGGGCGCTTGACGGCCCAGTTGCTCATCTTGCGCTTGATGACGCGGGGGTTGGTGCGTAGCCGTCGTTTTTCGAGGGGTTCAGCGAGGATCTCCGCGACCGCTTGCTCGTGGGCGGTGGCGAGGCACAGGGGGGGAAAATCCCGGGTGGGAGCGGGTGCTGCGTCGTGCGGCCCGGAGGCTTCTGGTGAACGACAATCGGTCGGGGTCGATGTCGGCCTTCAGCGCGGCGTCGTGCATCAGGCGACGGATCGCGTAGTGGGTGCACAGGAAGCCGTAGGCCTCCTGGTAGACGCCGTCGGGGCTCTTGGAGCGCAGTACCACGCGCGGGCCACGTTGATGGGTCTTCAGCTCATCGATGGTGCCCTCAAGCTCCCAGCGTTCTGAGTAGAGCTCGGCGAGCTCCGCGGCGGGAGCCTGCTCGCTGTCCTGGATTGTGCAGAGCAGCCGGTAGCGCTGCTCTGCCTGGGAGAGCCCGGGATCGTCGAGCTGATAGTCGATCACGCGCACCCTGGCTGGATCACTGTGAGCATGACGGTCAGCATGCGCGTATACCGAGGAGAGGTAGGAGCCGTCCGGGAGCGTTTGCTCGCGCGGCAGGCGCATGTTCGACTTGACTCGCCAGAGCAGCTGCGCGCCGGTCTCACGGGCTGTTTTGAAGCGCTCGAAGCTGTAGAAGCCGCGGTCGGCCAGGCACAGCATCCCCGGGGCAAGCGCCCCCAACAGCTCATCTGCCAACTCATTCTCGGAGGTCTCATACGGGCCGAGCGCCGCGCTTGTGATCGCGTGCGTCCCGCACTCCGCCAGCCCGACCAGACGCAATTGCGGGAACGCTCCACCCCCCTCACGGCGCGAGGAGCCAGGCCTGCCGAATGCCTCAGCGTTCGCCTGCGTGTCGGCCACGTCAAGAGTCGTCCCGTCCAAGCTCATCAGCCGCAGATCACGCCAGAACGCCCCCCGTGTGCAAACACTGCCCAATGGCTTGGCGACCGCGTCGAAGAGCAGCCCTAGCGGCTCGGACCCCAGCCGCTGGCGTGCCCTAAAGATCGCCGCCTTGCTCGGCACCTCCCACGCGCGCTCCCAACCCGAGGCCCACGAGAGCCCCTCCACCAACTGACGCATCACCTCCTCATAGGAAGCGTCACTGAACAACGCCATCGCCAACACGTAATAGACGACGACCCGCGCCGGCAACAACCGCACACGCCGCTCACCACGCTCCACCTCCGCCACCACAGCATCCACCAGATCCGGCGGGAACACACGCGTCAAAACACCGATCGAGATGTGATCCGAAAGACGCTGATCGCTAACCGGCTTGACCCAACCAGACCGAGGCACAACCCAACCATAACCGGCCCACCGGACACTAAGTCAACGGTATTGGGCCTAGGCCGTCCGGCCCTCACCCGCAGAAAGCCGCGAGCTCGCGTATGAGCCCGACCGGGTCGTCGTAGGCCATGAGAAACCCGACGCTTTCGAGCACGCGCAACTGCCCGTCTGGGAGCAACGCGAGCGCCTCTTCCGCGGTCGCCAGCGGATGCAGCCGGTCGCGATCGGACCACAACAGCAGCACGGGAACGTCCAGGCGCGGGTACTGCTCGAGCAGCTGTGTCTGTGCCCCGCACGGCCAGCTGCGCGCGCACTTGGCCCACGAGCGCGCGAGGTTGGAGTTGCCGGGCACGTCCGCGAAGGCCTGACGCATCAGGTCCGCGGCGGCGGGGTTGCCGCGGGCGGACAGGCGCATGCCCTGCCGGGGAGTGAACAGGGCGCTGGCACCGTAGGAGAGCAGGCTGTCGAGTCCGGGAATGGCCGCGGCTTGGGTGACCAGCTGCCAGGCCGCGCGCCTGCGCGCATTAGCGGGCGGTGCGTGCATGCGGTTGGGCAGCAACACCAGCCGCGCGGGGCGCGTGTGCCCGGCGAGCACGGCGTGCAGCAGGATCTCCGCGCCGGCGCCGTGGCCGGCCAGCAGCGGGCGGGCGCCGAGCACCTCGGCGGCGAAGCCCCCGAGCACCTCGGCGAACCAGTCGAGCGTGTAGGGGTGGCGCGGGCGATCCTCGGAGTCGCCGTGGAGCGGCAGGTCGGGGAGCACCACGCGAAAGCGGGTCGCGAGCCCCGCGGCGACGGGCTCCCACTCCTTGTGCGAGAGCAGACCGGAGTGGATGAGCGCCAGCGGCGGGCCGGTGCCGAGCTCACGGTAGGCGACGCGAGCGCCGTCGCGGTGATGGTAGAGGCGCAGCCTCATGCTTGCACGCCGTTGGCTCACGTGCGCATCGTAGGTCGCTCAGGAATGCATCGGTCTCCGCGAGCGCCGCAGGCGTCCCGATCTCGTAGAAGCGCTCCCCTGCCGGATAGCCGCAGAGCTCGCCTCGCCGCGCGAGTGCGCTGTAGAGGAGCGCCAGGTCGCTCTCACCCGTCGCTGCGTGTTCGAGCGAGCCTCGCGTGAGCCCTCCGAGGCCGTAGTCGATCCAGCGCATCTCGGGTGTGGGTGCGCGCTTGTCGTATGCGAGCACGCGGCCACGCTCGTAGCGGGCGTTCGAGGTATCCCAGCGTCCCTCGTTGCGCAGCACGACCATCAGCGCGGGCAGGGCGCTCTCGCTCCACGCGCTAGCGGCCGCGCGATAGTCGAGCCGCAGGTAGGTGTCGCCGTAGAGCACGAGGAAGCGCTCGGGCAGCAGCGCGGATGCGCGTCGGATGGCGCCGAGCGTGCCGTCCAGGCCGGGGCCGTCGTGGCTGTACGCGATCCGTACGCCGAAGCGCCTGGCGCCCACGCGCGATTCGATCATCCGACCGCGGTATCCGACGCAGATGATCGCCTCGCGCGCGCCGTGGGCCGCGAGCAGGCGCAGCTGGTGGATCAGGAAAGGCTCCCCCGCGACCTCCAGCAGGGGCTTCGGGATGCCGCTCGTGCGGGCGCCGAGGCGGGTGCCACGACCGCCGGCGAGTATGCAGACGGGCGGGAGCGCGGGAGCGGGCATCTCAGACGGCGCCCCACTTCAGACCACGGTCGCGCGGCACGATCCGGCGCAGCGTGTACACGTCGGACTCGAGGTCCCCCCGGTGTCGTGCAAGCTCCGTCCAGGGATCCCAGACGGCGCTGAGCAGCTTGCCGGTGATGCCGTCGCTGGCGGCCGAGCCGAGGAACACGGCGAGCTTGGCCCCCTGCTCCGGTGGGATGCCGCCGCTTCGCTGCTGCTCGAGCGCACGCGCATACACGGCCTCCCCCAGCAGCTCCGGTCCCGTGCTGAGCAACTCTTCGAGCATGCGCGTGTTCAGTGCCCCCGGAGCGATCGCGTTGACGTCGATCCGATGCTCGCGCAGCTCCTCGGCGAGTGTCTCGGCAAAGCGCACAACCCCCGCCTTGGAGGCGGCGTACGCGCTCAGACGCGGCAGCGGTGCCGTGGCTCCCCCTCCGGAGAGCTGCACGATCTTGCCGTAGCCGCGCTCGGTGAAGTGTGCGAGCAGGGCGCGGGCGGGCAACACCGATCCGAACAGGTTGATCTCCACGGCCCGCTTCCACTCCCCCCAGTCCGTACGGTCGACGGTTCCCTTCGGCCCGTACACGCCGGCGTTCGACACGAGGATCACCACCTCGCCGAGCCCGTCCAGCGCGAGCTCCACCAGCATCTCGACGTCCTCGGGCTTGGACACGTCGGCCACGCAGCCGAGCACGGTCTGACCCGGACCGGCTCTCTCGCCGAGCTCCTCGAGCGCGCTCTCGAGCGTGCCGACGTCGCGGGCGCAGATGCAGATTCCCCGCGCCCCCGCGTCGAGGTAGCGGCGCGCGATCTCCAGCCCCAATCCCTGGCTCGCGCCCGTGATCAGCGCGGTCCGGCCCTGCAGGGGGCCGCTCACCCGTAGACCCCGGCGGCGAGTTGTGGATGGCCGCTGAGGGCATAGGCGGCTTCGACTTGCTCCCAGGCCACGCGGGCGGAGCCCAGGTCGCCGAGCAGCGCACGCCCGTCGGCGGCCACGATCGCACCGGCGAAGTGCTCCCATTCGGCTTTCCAGGTGTTGTCCTCGTTCGCATAGCGAATCTCCTCCAATGTGGGCGGTCCGAGCTCCGGGCCCATGCGGTAGATGCGCAGGCGCTGGGGACCGTAGGAGTTGACCAGGCCATCCACCTGAAACTTGGCGGTGAGGCAGAAGATCTCCAGCGAGAACAGGTTCTTCCACTCGGTCCAGCTCACGTGCAGCATCGCCCACGGCCCTCCGCGCGCGGTCGGCTCACCGAGCAGCAGCGCCGCGTTGTCCTCGACGTCGATGCCCCAGAACTGGGTGCGCAGCAGCGCCGCGTGCAGGGGCAGCGGTCCCGCCAGCCAGTTGCTGAGGTCGAGCAGATGCATGCCCTGGTCGACGAGCTCGCCGCCGCCTGCGCGGGTCGGCTCGGTGCGCCACTCGAGGTCATAGCCGGGGCGCCCGCCGTGTCCGTAGCGCGCGCGTATGTGCAGCAGCTCACCGTGACGGCCCGAATGCACCTCCTGGGCGGCGCGGGCGATCCCGGGGTGAAAGCGATGGTTGACGCCCACCTTGACCAGGCGCGCGGCGGCGCGCTGGCGCTCGATCAGGCGGTTGACCTGCGCCAGCGAGCTCGCGGCCGGCTTCTCCACCAGGACGTGGGCGCCGGCCGCGAGCGCCTGCTCGGTCAGCGGCGCCAGCTGGTCGTGAAAGGTGGCGACGATCACGACGTCCGGTGCCAGGGAGAGCAGCTTCTCGGGCGTCGCCCAGGCCTCGCAGCCGTGGCTGGCCGCGAGCTCGTCGGCTGCCGCGACGTTCACGTCGCAGCAGCCGACGAGCACGTCCTGCGGCCCCAGCGCGGCGGCGCGGCGGGCGCCGATGCGTCCGCAGCCGACGATGGCGACGTTCAGGCCGGGCCTGTTCATCGCCGCCCGTATGCGATCGGAACGCCGCTCATGCGTGCTCACTCGCGTACGCGCCGCTGAAGTCGAAGTCGAAGGCGAGCTCGGGTGCGTTCATCGCGGCCATCGTCCGCCGCGTATCCTCGGGCCTGGTCGAGTACACGAGCAGAAAGCCGCCTCCTCCGGCGCCCACGAGCTTGCCGCCGATCACGCCGTTGCGCCGCCCGAGCGCATACAGGGCGTCGATGCGCTCGTCGGTCATCCCCGGCGAGCGCCTTCGCTTGTGCTCCCAGTGCTCGTGCATCAGCTCCCCGTACTCCTCGAGCCGGCCCCCACTCAAGAGCTCGCGGCTCAGCAGCCCCAGCTCCTTGGTGCGGTGGAGGTTCTCGAGCATCTCCTCGTCGCCTTCCTTGGAGCGCGTGTCCTGGTCGGCGAGCATGCGCGAGGCGGCGCGCGCCTCGCCGGTGTAGAACAGCAGGAGCTGATCGCGCATTCGTCGCAGCGTCGTTTCGCCGAGCTCGAGGGGCTCGACGTTGACGGTGCCGTCGGGATGGAAGGTGTACGAGCAGATCCCGCCATGGGCGGCCACGTACGGGTCCTGCTTGCCCACCGGCTCTCCCAGCACGTCGATCTCGATCTCGCACGCTAACTCGGCCAGCTCGCCGGGTGTGATGGACGTGCACCGCGCGCGGGCGAGGCCCTTGAGCAGACAGACGGTGTAAGCCCCTGAGGAGCCCATGCCGGTTCCCGCCGGCACGTCCGCCACGGAGGCGATCTCGAGCGGGTTGCCGCACCAGTGGCGCAGCAGGCTCTCGCGCAGGATCGGGTGACGTATCTGGCTGGGCTCCTCGACCTCCTCCAGCTCGGTGTACTTCATGCGATAGCGACGTTGGAAGGTGGTGTGGGTGAGCATGTATGCGTACTTGTCGATCGCCGCCGAGACGATGAAGCCCCCGTGTTCGCCGTAGTAGGAAAGCAGGTCGGTGCCACCGCCCCCAAGCGAGATGCGCAGCGGGGCGCGACTGAAGATCACGCTCATGAGCGGCGCCCCCCGCTCACGAGATCGTGCTCTCCTGCGCATGAACGCTCGCGCGCCTCACAGCGTGAAGCCGGCGGCCAGCGCATCGTCGTGAAACATGCGGACGGTCTCGAGTGAGTACTGCTCGAGGCTCTTGCCGAGCCCGTCGAGCTTGGACAGCAGATCGTGGGTGATGGTGATGATGTGGCATCCGACGTCGTTGGCCTGGATCAGGTTCAGGATCTCGCGCGGAGAAGCCCAGATCAGCTGTGCGCGGGGCGCCTGCGCGATGATCTCCGTCGAGCGAGCCATGATCGGAACGGGATCCACGCCCGCGTCGGCGATGCGCCCCGCGAAAACCGATATGTAGGAGGGCGCGCCGTCGGCGAGCGCCGCCGAGATCAGCTCGACCTGGGCTGTGGTGAACAGGGCTGTCACGTTGACCTTGATGCCCTCCTCTGACAGTTCGCGGGCAAGTGCCGCCATCGATTCACCGCTCGTCGAGGTCACGGGAATCTTGACATAGACGTTCTCGCCCCAGGACGCGATTGCGCGTGCCTGCCTTCTCATCTCCCCGGCGTCGTCGGCGAACACCTCGAACGAGATGGGATGCTCGGATATGTGCCCGAGCAGCTTCCTGGCGAAGTCGGCGTAGTCGGTCAGACCGGCCTTCCTCATCAGGGTGGGATTGGTCGTGAATCCGGAAATCCGTAAGTCAGCCGCCAGCGTGACGATCCCGTCGAGATCGGCGCCGTCGGCGAATATCTTGGTTGATATCTGCTCGAGCATGGGTCACTTCCGCGAGCCACCATAACGAGATGTATTTCAGGTATTTGTCTCTCACTCCGAGCATCCGAGCTTGTCCACGCCGTCGGTGAGATCGCGTGCGACCACGTTGGGCATCACCACCTGCTGACGCTTGTGAATGCTGGCAGGGTTGCGGATCAGCATCGTTCGGCACCCTGCCGCTCGTCCTGCCAGGACATCCGCATCGGTGTCTCCCACCATCCACGAGCGAGCCAGGTCGAGACCCAGCGAGCCCGCCGCCTCCAGCAGCATGCCCGGGGCCGGCTTACGACAGTCACACCGTCTGGAGAGCTCGGGGACGACGCCATCGACGTGATGTAGACACAGGCGGGAGGCCACGACGTTGACGCCCTCCTGCGCGAGCAGCTCGGTCATTCGCCCGTGGACGGCGAGCAGCTGCGCAACGGATACCTTGCCCTTCGCGGCCGCCGGCTGATTGGTCACGCACACCAGCACGTAGCCCGCCCGCTGCAGCCGCGCCATCGCCTGGGCGGCTCCCGGTATGAGTTGCACCTCCTCGACGCTCAGCGGCGACTCGCCGGCCCCGGAGTCGGGATCGTCGACGAGCTCGTTCAGAACGCCGTCCCGATCGAGAAAGACGGCCGCTCTCACTGCTGTGCGCCCAGCGCGAGGGCCTCCCAGTGACCCGGTTTGGCGGCCAGCCCCGGGTGTGAGACGAGCGCATGCCACACGAGCGCCTGCAGCGACTCCACCAGTGGCGTTCGCAGGTCGGGGGGCGGCTCGACGACGACCGCGACGTGGGCGAGCCGCGCAAGTGCGCCGCCCGGTGCGCCCACGACCCCGTAGATGCTCGCGCCGGCTGCGCGCGCGGCCTCCATCGCGCACACGAGATTCACCGACACACCGCGCTCGCGCGAGCCGCCGCCAACCGAGAACACGAGCAGCGCGTCGCGGTGGGACAGGTGCGAGACCTCCAGCCACGCGGCGAAGACCGTCTCCCAACCGTCGTCGTTCGTCCGCGCGGTGAGCTCGGACACGTTGTCGGTGGGGGCATAGCTCTCCAGCAGGCACAGCTTGCGGAAGTCGTTGACGGCGTGGGAGGCGTGGCCCGCGCCGCCGCCGACCCCGAGGACGAACAGCCTGCCGTCGCGCTCGCGTACCTCCGCGAGACCGTTGACGATCGCGTTCAGGGCAAGCGGGTCGATGCACCGCACTAGCTCGGCGGCTGCGGAGAGGTAGACCTCGCTGTGATCACCCGCGTCCACCGATGCGCTCGCCAACCTTCGTTCACGCACCCGTGTCCCACCCATGGCGGGACTCGAGTATGTACTTCGGGCGGTCGCGCGATTCATCGTAGATGCGCCCCACGTACTCGCCGATGATCCCGAGCGACAGGAGCTGGACGCCGCTGAGGAAGGAGGTCAGGATGACGATCGTCGGATTGCCCACGGGGAAGCGGATGTCGCTGAGCTTGAGGCCCATGTATGTGAGGGCCAGCGCGAAGGCCAGTCCGGCGAACGCCACGCCGACGAGCGAGATCAGCTGCAGCGGGTAGCGGGAGAAGCCGATGATTCCGTTGAGGCCGATGACGAGCGAGCCGAGGAAGCGGTTGTACTTGCTCTTGCCCGCGAGCCGCGCGTCGCGATCGTAGGGCACGCTCGTCTGGCGAAAGCCGACGAGACCCACCAGCCCCCGCAGAAAGCCGTGTCCCTCCTTGAGCGAGACGACGTTGTCCACCACCCTGCGACTCATCAGCCGAAAGTCGCCCGTGTTGGGCGGGATCTCGATGTCGGCAATGCGCTTGATCACCCGATAGCCGACGGCTGCGACGATGCGCTTGGGGATCGTCTCCCCGGCTCGCGTGCGCCTCTGGGCGTACACGACGTCATACCCTTCGAGCCACCGCGCGACCATCGTCGGGATCAGCTCCGGCGGGTCCTGGAGATCGCAGTTGACGACCACCACCGCGTCGCCGCTGGCGGCCTCGAGGCCCGCGATCGTGGCCATCGGCTGGCCGAAGCGCCGCGAGAAACGCAGCATCTTCACGCGCGGGTCCTCGGCGCAGTGGCGCAGGATCACCTCCTCGGTGCGGTCGGTGCATGGGTCCACGCTGAAGATCAGCTCCCAATCGACGTCCACGCTCTCGAGCGCTCTGGTCATGCGCTGGTAGACCCGGGGAACGTTGTCCTGCTCGTTGTACACGGGGATGACGATGCTGAGCACGCGTCGCTCGCGCCGCTGCGAGACGGCGTCCACCAGCGTGCCGGCGACGGGGGAGGGCTCGGTGGGCTGCATGTCGCGCACACGCGAGCCGCGGGCTGCGTCGAGCGCTCGAGGCCGAGGCTTCAGCGCGTGGGTGCCTGGATGAGCACGACCTTCCATCGGCTCCAGGGTAATGGCGAGCATTTCACTTGCGTGCTCCATGCTCGCGGGCGCTGGCGTGCGCCCGCATGAGCGCCCTGTCCGCGGGCGCCCATGTCTCCGATTCGAGCCTAGAATGGTCCGCCCGTGAGAACTCCCGCAGACGCTCGACTGATCCCCGCCCGGCCGGTCGATCCCCAGCAGGCGCTTCCCGCCCTCGAGCTCGACGTGCTCGAGCGCTGGCGCACGCGGGACGTATTCGCGGAGTCGCTGCGCATGCGGGAGGGCGCCGAGCAGTGGGTGTTCTACGAGGGCCCCCCGACGGCGAACGGGCCGCCAGGCTCCCACCACGTGCTCTCGCGCGTGTTCAAGGACATCTACCCGCGCTTTCAGACGATGCGGGGCTACCGGGTGGAGCGCAAGGGCGGCTGGGACTGCCACGGCCTGCCGGTGGAGATCGCCGTGGAACAGGAGCTGGGCATCCACCACAAGTCGGAGATCGAGGAGTACGGGATCGCGCGCTTCAACGCGAAGTGCCGCGAGTCGGTGTTCACGTTCCTGGAGGAGTGGAACCGGCTGACCGAGCGGATCGGCTTCTGGATCGACCTCGAGCACGCGTACCGCACGCTGGACGAGACGTACATCGAGTCGGTGTGGTGGGCGCTCGCGCAGATCGCCGCGCGAGGGCTGCTGTACGAGGGCCGCAAGGTGGTGCCCTACTGCCCGCGGTGCGAGACGACGCTGTCCTCGCACGAGGTGGCGCTGGGCTATCGCGACGTGGTGGATGAGAGCGTGTACCTGGCGCTCCCGGTGGCGGACGGCGAGGAGCGGCTGCTGGTGTGGACGACGACGCCGTGGACGCTGCCGGGGAACGTGGCGGTGGCGGTGTCGCCGACGGCCACGTACGCCAAGGTGCGGGTGGACGATTTTTATTATTTGATCGGGGTGGCGAGGGTGGGACCCGTGCTCGGTGAGGGAACGGAGATCGTCGAGCGCTTCAGCGGCGCCGACCTGGTGGAGCGCTACGGCTCCTATCAAGGACCGATCTTCGCGGCTGACGATCGCGAGGAGGGGCCGCTGCCGATCGTGGCGGACGAGTTTGTGACGACCGAGGACGGCACGGGGATCGTGCACCTGGCGCCGGCGTTCGGCGAGGACGACTATCGCGTGGCGGCGGCCTCGCCCCGCGTGCCGTTCGACCCGACGAAGGCGGACACGCTGTACAACCCGGTACGCGCGGATGGCACCTACGACGCGCGCACGCGAAGCCGAGACGGCGGCTCCTACGAGGGCCGCTTCGTGAAGGACCCGCAGTTGACAGAAGAGCTGATCGAGGACCTGCGCGAGCGGGGCCTGGTGCTGCGGGTGGAGGACTACGAGCACTCCTACCCGCACTGCTGGCGCTGCGGCACGCCGCTGCTCTACTACGCCAAACCGTCGTGGTACATCGCCACCTCGACGCTGCGCGACGAGCTGCTGGCGGCGAACGAGACGGTCAACTGGCACCCGCCCCACGTCAAGCACGGGCGCTTCGGCGACTGGCTGAAGAACAACGTCGACTGGGCGCTCTCGCGGGAGCGCTACTGGGGCACGCCGCTGCCGGTGTGGCGCTGCCCGCACGGGCACGTGCACGTGGTCGACTCGTTTGCGGAGCTCGAGGAGCTGTCGGGTAGGGCGCTCGAGGACCATCACCGCCCGTACGTGGACGAGCTGTCGTTCCCCTGTCCACACCCACGTTCGGGCGCACAAGGCGATGACGAGGCGGGCGGCTCGGTCGATCGCTGCGGCGAGCCGATGACGCGGGTGCCCGAGGTGATCGACGTGTGGTTCGACTCGGGCGCGATGCCGTTCGCCCAGCACCACTTCCCGTTCGAGCCCAACCCGGTTGTCGCGGACGACCCGGCCGTCGCAACCCGGTTGACGCGGTCGGACAACCCGGTTGGCGCAACCCGGTTGACGCGGTCGGCCGAGGCGATCTTCGAGGCGGGCTTCCCGGCGGACTTCATCTGCGAGGCGCAGGACCAGACGCGCGGCTGGTTCTACTCGCTGCTGGCGGTGGCCACGCTGCTCGATCTGGGCGCCCCCTACCGCAACGTGGTGTGCCTGGGCCTGATCCTCGACGAGGACGGCCAGAAGATGTCCAAGTCGAAAGGCAACGCGGTGGAGCCGTGGCAGGTGCTCGACGCCTACGGCGCGGACGCGTTTCGCTGGTACTTCTTCACGGCCAAGCAGCCGTGGGACGGCTACCGCTTCTCTACGGAGACGATCGGCGAAGGGGTGCGCCTGTTCCTCAAGCAGCTGTGGTTGACCTATCACTTCTATGCGCTGTACGCGCACGCGTGCGCGGCCGAGCTGGAGGCGGCCGCCGCGGAGGACCGAGTGTATGGGGATGGAGGCGAGGAGCTCGACCGTTGGGCGCTGTCGCGCACGGCGGGCACGGCGGAGACGGTGGCCGAGCGCCTGCAGGCATATGACGCGACCACCGCCGGGCGGGCGATCGCGGAGCTCGTGGACGACCTTTCGAACTGGTACGTGCGCCGCTCGCGCAGGCGCTTCTGGGACGCCGACCCGGCGGCGTTCGCCACGCTACGGACATGCCTGCTCGCTGTGGCCAGGATGCTGGCGCCGTTCTGCCCGTTCATGGCGGACGAGATCTACGACAACCTCGACGGCGCGCTGGCGAGCGTGCACCTGTGCGACTTCCCGACCGGCGCCGAGGTGGGCGCTCGCGACGGGGAGCTCGAGCGGGCGATGGCGCTCGCACGCGAGACGGTGCGGCTGGGCCTCGGGGCTCGCGGCAAGGCGAAGATCAAGGTGCGCCAGCCGCTCGGGGAGGCGGTGGTGGTCGCCGCCGGGCGCGAGCGCGAGGCGATCGAAGGGCTGCGTGAGGTGGTCCGCGAGGAGCTGAACGTGCGCAGCGTGCGATTCGTCGCGGCCGCGGACGAGCTCGGCAGCTACGAGGCGAAGGCCAACTACCGCACGCTCGGCCCGCGCTTCGGCAGCAGGATGCCGCTGGCGGCGGCGGCGATCGCCGCGCTCGACCCGGGCCGCCTCGCCGCCGCGGTACGTGACGGCGGCGAGGTGGGCATTGCGGTGGGCGACCGCGAGCACACGCTCACCGCGGACGACGTCCTGTTGACGCTGCGCGCTCCCGACGGCTACAGCGTGGAGCGGGAGGGGGCCCACGCGGTCGCGCTCGACCTCGTCATCGACGAGGACCTGCGCCGCGAGGGCCGCGCGCGCGAGCTGGTGCACGCCATCCAGAACGCCCGCAAGAGCGCCGGCCTGCAGGTCGAAGACCGCATCGAGCTGTCCCTCGGCGGCGACCCGGCGCTGCTGGACGCCGCGCGCGAGCACCGCGGGTACATCGCCGCGGAGACGCTCGCGGTCGAGCTCGACATCGGCGGGGACGCAAACGCCGCCGCGATGGGCTTCTCCGGGCAGGCGGAGATCGACGGTCTGGCGCTCACGATCGCCCTGGGCCGCGTCCAGGTCTCGTGAGCTTCACGAGCCGGCCGGCGCGAAGCGCGGGCGCAGGACGAGGCCTATGCAGAGATTGACGGAAGTGGCCGGCAGGAACGGCAGCGGATAGAAGCGGGTGCGCACGAGCTTGAAGTGGGTGTCGAGCTCGCCGAGGATTTCATGCGGTCGATTGAGATGCTCGCGCTTGATGAACGGCGCGTAGGGCGTGTCGTATGCCTCCTCGAAGATCGACCGCGCGGACAGGCGCCGCGCCAGCGCGTAGGCGGGGCCGCCCTCGCATGGGATCACGGCGAGCAACTGCCCCCGCTGCCTGTTGAGCACGCGCCAGATCTCCGCGAGACACGCCGGCAGGTTCGGGAGGTGCTCGAGCACGTGTACCGCGACGCAGCGATCGAAGGCCTCGTCGTCGAAGGGAAGGCGCTCCTGACTGTCGGCGACGATCACGTTGACGCGCGGGTACTTCTGCCTTATGTGCTTGGCCAGGCTCTCTCGCAGCTCGACCGCGTAGTAGTTGCGTTCCTGCTCGGGAGACGGCTGCTCGTAGTCCAGGTGCGCACCCATCCCGGCGCCGATCTCGAGCGTCGTGCGCACCCCGGCGTGCTGGTAGCGCGTGGGGAACGCCTGGTTGAAGCGCTCGACCACCTTGTACCTGCGTGGAAGGACTTCATGCCAGAGTGTGAAGAAGTCCTCCCACACGGACTCCTGCTCCTCGGTGAGCGGTGGACGAACCTTGGGCCACTTGGTCAGGTTTTCCATCGGGCGAGACTATCGACCCGCATGCCGGCAGCTCGCAACTGTCTGCTGGTCTGTTCGCCGCCGAAATCGCGAAACTGCCGATGCTGGCGCGCTATCGCTCCGCCCCGCGCCGAGCCCGATTTTCGCTTCCGTGTTCCCCACCCCGAGGATGGGCGCGGGGACTCTGCGGCTAGGCGGCCGAGAGCGCCGGCTCCAACTCCTGCTCGAGCTTCTTCTTGGGATAGGCGCCGATGACGGTCTTCACGGGTTGGCCGCCCTTGAACAGGATCATGGTCGGGATCGAGAGCACCTGGAAGCGGGCTGCCGTCTGCGGGTTCTCGTCGATGTCGAGCTTGACGATCCGCAGATCCGGACGCTCCGAGGCGATCTCCTCGAGCACCGGGGCGACAACGCGGCAAGGACCGCACCACGGAGCCCAGAAATCGACCAGCACCGGGCCCTCCGCCTCCAGTACCTCGGCGTCGAAGTTCGTGTCGGTGATCTGCGTGAGGGTGCCTGCCATTGTCATCTCCTTGATCGCTTACCCATCACTATACAAAATGAAGGGAGGTGTCCGCGACCGGCCACGGGGACGTCCGGCCCCACGCCGGCCGCTGACACCGGCCGCGCGTCGTCAGGGCGGATATCTTGTGTTGGCGATGCTCCCGCTCGCCTCCTCCAGCGGCATCGCCATCATCTCCGTGGTGGTCCTCTCCTCCGCGCTGCTCCTGTGGTGGCTGCTGCGCGCGGAGGTCCGCGACGAGGCGGCGGACGAGCAGGCCGAAGAGCGGCCCGACGGCGAGAGGTGAGCTACCGGGACGGCACCCACCCTGCCTCGCGGGCGACGGTCGCGAGCGCCTCAGGCCGGGCGGCGCAGGCCCGCCGGTAGCAGCTCGACGACCTCGCCCGGCACCGCCCGCGTGAGCATGATCAGCAAGCCGTACACGCCCAGGGCGAGCAGCATGCGCAGCGCCGAGGGCACCGCCGCGGTCAGCGCCACAGCGACCGCCGCCGCCGCCGCCAGGGCGACCTTGACGACGATGCCCAGCCGCGGGCGAAGCTCGGGGTGGCCGCGCACGAGCGCGAGCAGCAGGCCGAGCGCTAGCACGCCCTCACCGCAGATGGTCGCGACCGCCGCGCCCGCGGCGCCGTCGCTGGAGGCCAGCATGCTCGTCGCCGAGCAGCTGACGACGAACGCCGCGAGGTTGGCGCCCAGCACACCCCGGTAGCGCTTCAGCGACAGCAGCGCGTAGCTCCAGCCGGCGAGGACGAACGTGGCTACCAGCGCGAGCCCCTGGACCTGCAGGACCCCGGCGGAGGCGGCGTACTTCGGACCGGCGACGACCGCGATCATGAACTGTGCGCCGCCCAGCGTCGCCAGCGCCGCGGCCACCCCCAGGATCAGCGACACCTCGAATATGCGACCCAGCGCATAGCCCAGGCGCTGGTGATCGTCACGCGCGGCCCTCGCCAGCAGCGGCAGCGCTCCGCTGACCAGCAGGCCGGGGATCCCGGCGATGACCACGAAGATCCGGAAGGAGGCGGCAAACAGGCCGCTCTGGTGTTCGCTGGCAACCAGGCTGGTGATGATCTGCGCCGTGTACACGTACAGCGTGCCCACGGCGCTCGCCAGCGAGAAGGACACCGTCAGCCGCATCATCGCCAGCCAGGCATGGGGGTCCAGTTTCACTCTCAGGGACACCCGCCGACGGGCCAGGGACGCGGTGGGAGCGATCAGCGCCAGGTTGGCCGCCAGCACCACCCCCAGCAACGCCAGCACCCCGGCGCCGAGCGCCACCAGCGCGACGATCATCGCCACGCTCAGGACCTGGCGCGCGAGGTCCAGCGCGGACAGCGTGCCGATGCGCAGTTCCGCGGTGATCGGGATCGTGTGGGTGTGCTGGACGACCAGCGCCACAGTGCCGAGGCTCGCCAGCACAGCGCCGCCGAGCAGCGCCGGCGGGTAGCCGGCCGCGAGCGCGAAGCCGCTCACCAGCAGCACGCCGACGGCCGTCAGCACCAGGCGCAGGCCGAGCAGGTCACTCATCAGCGCATCGCGCCCGGTGCCCGTGCGCACGGCGAACTCGCGGACGCCCACCGCCGACATGCCGGCGTCCGTGGCGTACGCGACCACCGCCACGAGCGACAGCACCGTCGTGTAGGAGCCGAAGCTCGAGACACCCAGATGGCGGGTGAGCAGCGCCGTCGAGAGCACCGACAGCGCGACCATCAGCCCGTACCCGAGCAGGCGCAGGACGCCCCCGCGGACGACACGCCCGCCCGCCCGGGTGCTGTCGAGCAGGTCGGGCCCCCAAGCTAACGCGGGCTGTGAAGCTCCCTCCAGGGCGCTGAGCTCTTGCACGCGCTATAGCATCGCGCGCGCGGCCTGCGCACGCGAGCTCAGCCCGAGGACCAATCGCGGATCGGCCCGCGCTCGGTCGGCTGGCGGCTCCCCGAGATCAGCCCAGCTTCACGAGCCAGCCTTCCGAGCCGCGGACGATCGGAGGATGGATATGGGTGAGCGCCGTGAACAGGTGCGGCGATACATACACCTCGATCACGGCCGCCACCACGAGCACCGGGAGGGCCAGCGCCACAGTTACGATCGTCGCCGCCAGCAGTTGCTCCCACTCGCCTTTGCGGCTGGCGATGATCCAGGCGGCCAGCGGCAGGAACAGCGCGGTCAGCTCGAGGATCGCGTGCGGCAGGACACCAAGCAGCAGCAGGGCGGGCGAGACGCGCAGGAAGTGCGAGACGCCGGCGAGCGTGTGTCCGATCACATACGCCTGGGCACTCAGGGAGAAGGCGGTGGCGCCGATCACGAACGCGATCGCGATGCGCCCACCGTGCTCGTGGACCCAGCGCGAGAGTCCGTGATGGTGGCGCGCCTGCAGCGGCAGGGAGCTTCCCGGCGATGAAGCCGGCGACGCACGCCATCGCGTGGAGCGCCAGCACCAGCAGATTGCTGCGCAGGATGCGCAGGACTTCGGCGACGTTTCCCACTGCGAACGGCGGCTGCAGGCTGAGGACCTGCTGGTAGCCATGGTCCAGCGTGGCCACGAGGAGGATCGCGACGAGCAGGCCGGCGGCGGCGAGCGCCGAGCCGGCGACCCAGCGACCGACGACCGCGAACGGTGTCCGCTGCCAGACCCGCAGCGTCTCGCGCGTGCGGCGCATGCCGTAGGCGAACGCGTAGGCCGAGGCATCCATCCCCACCCCATCGACAGCGCGGGCGGCTATCTAAAACGCAGGAGCGGCACCAGCCACATCGCCTCGGCGGCGATCCGCCAGGACATCTTGCTCGTCCCGCGCTGGCGGTCGCGGAAGACGATCGGCACCTCCACCACGCGAAAGCCGGCCTGGACCGCGCGGTAGGTGAGCTCCACCTGGAAGGCATAGCCCTGCGAGCGCACGCCGTCGAAGTGGATCGCCTCGAGCACCTCGCGGCGAAAGCACTTGAAGCCGCCTGTCAGGTCTTTCACGGGCAGCCCCAGCACCAGCCGCGCGTACGTCGAGCCGCCCTCGCTGATGAAGCGCCGCAAGAGGCCCCATTCCTCGACGCCGCCGCCAGGGACGTAGCGCGAGCCGAGGGCCAGGTCGGCGCCGTCGTGGACGGCCTTCAGCAGGCGGGCGAGGTCGGCGGGGTCGTGGGAGAAGTCGGAGTCCATCTCCATCACGTAGCCCGCGCCGCGGTCGAGCGCGTGGCGGAAGCCGGCCAGGTAGGCCGGGCCGATGCCGTTCTTCTCGCTGCGGTGCAGCACCTGCACCCAATCGTGCTCGGCGGCCAGTGCGTCCGCGATTCGCCCGGTGCCGTCGGGAGAGCCGTCGTTGACGACCAGCACGCGAAAGCCCTCGGGCGCCGCGCCGCTCAACACCTCGCCCGCGGCCGTGACGATCGCCTGCACGTTCTCAGCCTCGTTGTACGTGGGCAGTATCAGCCAGGGCTCGCCGGACATCGGCCGGGTACCCTAGTGCAGGAGTGGCCCAGCCCGAGCTCTCCAACACGCTCATCGCCGAAGCGCTGGAGGAGCTGGGCGACCTCTACGAGCTCGACGGCGCGATCGTGCATCGTGTGGTCGCCTACCGTACGGCTGCCAAGGCGATACGCGAGGCGTCCGTGTCGGTGGCCGCACTCGCACGCGAAGGGCGGGCGACGGAGCTGCCCGGGATCGGCAAGACGCTCCAGGAGAAGATCCTGGCCCTGGCGCAGACCGGAACGATTCCCGCCGCGGAGAAGCTGCGTGCGAAGTTCCCGGCGGGCCTGATCGCCATCACGCGTCTGCCCGGCCTCGGCCCCAAGCGCGCCCGCCTGTTGCACTCCGAGCTCGGCATCGACTCGCTGCAGTCGCTGCGCGAGGCGGCGCTCGCCCAGCGCATCCGCACCGTGCGCGGGCTCGGGCCGAAGCTCGAGGAAAGCGTGCTCGCCGCGCTCGCGGACCTCGACGCCCACCCCGTGGTCACGCGCTCGCCGCGCATCCTCCTGCCGCGCGCGCTGGAGATCGGCGAGGAGATCGCCTCCGGCCTGCGCACGCTCGCCGACGACGGTGCGCACGTCGAGCTCTCCGGCTCCATCCGCCGGCAGGCGGATTCCGTGAAGGACATCGACGTGATCGCCACCACCACACGGCCCACCACCGTCGCCAAGGGGCTGACAAAGCTCGAGCAGATCGAGAGCGTCAGCTCGGCGGGCAAGGCCGGAGCCAGGGCGCGTACGCATGCGGGGATGTCGGTTGACGTGCGCATCGCCGCGCCCGGGCAGCTCGGCAACCTGCTCCAGCACTTCACCGGCTCGGGCAGGCACAACGCCGCCCTGCGCGAGGCGGCCGTGCGCGCCGGCCTGCACGTGTCCGAGTACGGCATCCTCGACGACGCCACCGGCGCCACCGAAACATGCGCGACCGAGCAGCAGGTGTACGAGCGTCTGGGCATGACCTTCATCGAGCCCGAGCTGCGCGAGGATCGCGGGGAGCTCGAGGCCGCCCGCGCCGGGACGCTGCCGCGTCTGATCGAGTTGGCCGACATCCGCGGCGACCTGCACAGCCACACGATCGCCTCCGACGGCCACGACACGATCGAGGAGATGGCGCTCGCGGCGCGCGAGCGCGGCTACGAGTACCTGGCCATCACCGACCACTCCGCCAGCCACGGCTTCGGCAACGACGTCTCCGCCGAGCAGCTACGTCGCCAGATCGAGCTCGTGCGCGAGGCGGACGCGCGCATCGAGGGGATCGAGCTGCTGGCGGGCAGCGAGGTCAACGTCCTGCCCGACGGCTCGCTCGACTACGACGACGAGCTGCTGGGCGAGCTCGACTGGGTCATCGCCAGCGTGCACACGTCGTTCGGCATGGGCGAGCAGGCGATGACCGAGCGCGTGATCGCGGCTGTCGAGCATCCACTGGTGCGGGCCATCGGCCACCCCACCGGGCGACTGATCGAGCGCCGCGAGCCCTACGCGATCGACCTCGACGCGGTGTTCGCAGCCGCCGCGAGGGCGGGCACGATGCTCGAGATCAACGCCAACCCCGACCGCCGCGACCTCTCAGACGTGCACGCGCGGGCCGCCGCCCGGGCGGGCGTCACGCTGGTGATCGACTCGGACGCCCACCGCACGCGCACACTCGCCAACATGCGCTGGGGGGTGGCCACCGCGCGGCGCGCGTGGTTGACGCGCGAGCACGTCGCCAACACGCGCACGTGGGCGGAGCTTCCAGCGGCGCACACCGCTCACGCGGACGCATCGCCGAGCCGGCACAGACGCACCAGCAGCTCGTCAGCGATGACCCGATCGACCGCCTCGCGGCTGAACGGGACAAGCTCCTGCGCCGCGCGCTCGGCGTAGCCGGCGAGGGGATGCAGCAGTGCGGCACGCAGGGCCGCCGTGAGGTCCTCGCTGACGAGGCGCGGGTCGAGCGAGCGTGCGATCGCGAGCGCGGCATAGGGCCCCGGCGCAGACGTGCTGACGAGCATGCACCCGTCGGCCAGCGCCTCCAGCTGGGCGATCCCATGGTCCTCGCGGCGTGGGGCACACACGAACACGCGCGCGCGCCGCACGAGCTGGCGGTACTCGGCATGCGGTAGGTGGCCGACGACGCGCACGCCGGCCAGCCGCGAGCGCTCGATCCGCGCGGCGACGAGCTCCTGCTCTGAGATGCCGGCCACGACGAGCTCGTGAGGTAGGCCCTCCGGCAGCTCGTCACATATCCGCTGCCAGGCGCCCAGCACGCGGTCGAGACCCTTCTTGAAAGGGTTGGCGGCGTAGGTGATGGCGAGGATGTCGCGCTCGTGTGGCTGCCCCGCGGCCTGCCGGGCGTTCCTCTCGGGCAACGAGGACTCGACGGGTACCGGCACGACGAGCGCGCGATCGCCGCGCACCGCCGTAGGCGGGACCTCGCGCAGTGCACGCTCGCTCCAGGGCAGCAGCACCGGCGCCTGCGCCAGGCGGCGGCGCTCGAGCGGACGCTGCCACAAGCCGTGGCGCCCCCGCCTGTTGCCCGCCGAGGGCGCGTCGAAGCGAATGGCGCCGGGACGCGGCCACAGCAGTGCGGCGGTGGTGCTCGAGTACACGATCGCGTCGGGGGGAGGGCGCATGTCCGCCAGGCCCTTCAGGGTCGCCGCGCGAGCGGCCCGCGCCCACGCGAGATCGGTGAGCATCAGCGTACGCATCCGCGCCGGGGGTGCCGGCCGGGCGACGTGCACGCGGGCGCCCGCCCGCACCAGCGAGTCGTGGAGCTCTGCGTCCGCTCGACGCAGCCCCTCGGTGGAGCCGAGCGAGACCAGCAGCACGCCGAGCTGGCGCCTTGGCGACACATGCGGTCCTGGCGGGTCCTGCGCCGGAGGCATGTTCAGGTGACGGCGCCGTCCGCCCGCTGCGGACGCGTGGCCTTGAATCCGGGCGTGCGCACGAGGGCGATCGGGCGCACGGGCGAGGTGCGGCGCACGTAGAAGCCCGCACCGTCACGCTCTTCGATCGCGGCCACGGCCGCGTCCTGGCGACGCCACGCGAGCGACCAGATGATCGCGAATCCGGCAGCGATGGCCGGTATCTGCGGAGCGAGGAAGCCGAGGCCGCCGGCGAGCAGCGTGAAGAGCCCCAGCGGCCACAGCCGGTTGACGAGGATGGCACCCGGGTGGAGCTCGGGCAGCGAGCTACTGGCCCGTGCGTCGGCCAGCAGGCGCGCGATCGGCGGGTTCGTGCGCGCGTGCCTGCCCATCCACAGCCCCGTACCGAGCGCCACCAGCCACCAGCTGACCGCCAGCTCCCCCAGTTGCGTGTCGGACTTCGCGCTGACAGCCAGGACCGTGATCGCGGCCAGCGCCGTGGCAGCCCCTGCGCTGAGCATCACCGTGCTCCTGAGGAAGTCCGTGAAGCGCACGCCGCTACAGCAGGGCCTCGAGCAGTTCCCTCACGCCGCCGGGACCATCGACGGTGAGGTCGGCCTCCGCCGCAAGTCCCGGGGGAGCTTCGTCGGAGCTGACCGCCACGCACAGCGCGCTCGACAGCCCGCCAGTCAGGACCAGCGAGCGCAGGCCGTGGAACGCGTCCAGGTCGGTGGTGTCGTCGCCCACGTACATGGCGGCAGCGATCTCGACCCCGCGCAGCAAGAGGGCGATCCCCAGGCCCTTGTCGAGCGCCACCGGTGGGCGCACCTCGAGCACCTTGCGACCCCAGTGCACCGCCAGACCCTCCTGCTCGGCGCGCCGGGCGATCTCCTGCACCGCCCGCGCGGCCGCGTCCTCGTCGGGGGCGCCGCGCCAGTGGAAGGCGGCGATCGCGTCCTTGTCCTCACTGCGCACGCGCATGTGCTGGTGCTCGCTGGTGTACGCGCGTGCCGCGAACTCCCGTACCCGCGCCGTCCACGCGGCCAGCTCCGGGTCGATCTCCGGGCTGGTGGCCCCGGGCCGCAGGAGCTCGCCGCCGTGGTTGCCCACGTACGCGATCGTGCCGATCGCCACGATCTGCCGTGCGGTGCTCGCCCGCCGGCCGCTGACGCACCCCACCACCCGGTAGCGGCGTGCGATCTCGATCAGCAGGGTGCGGGTGGCCTCGGGTACGTGGGCGTCGGCCGCGTGGCGGACGATCGGAGCGAGGGTGCCGTCGATGTCGAGCAGCACGGCCGATCGAGAGGGGTCGAGCCGGATCGGCTCGAGCGCCTCGACGAGCGTTGCAGCTGGAGACACGCTGCCTAGTATGGCGATCCCGCTCGCCGGCCCGCGGCCCATACCCGCTTTTTCGGCGGTATCGCTTCCGCTACGCTCCGGCCCGCCCTATTCGATGACGACTCCTCTCTCACAGCTCGACGCCCGTGCAGATCAACGCGACATGCCTACCGATGCGGGCGACGCTCGAAGCGGAGGTCGTGGTCGTGGGGGCGGGACCCGCGGGTATCACGCTGGCGCTCGAGCTCGCGGACGGCGGCCACCGCGTGCTGCTGGTCGAGAGCGGTGGGGATTCCTACAGCGCCGACGCGCAGCGCTTGGGCGACACGACCGGCCACGACGGAGCGCATGCCCCGATGTCACTCGCGACCCGTCGTCAGCTCGGCGGCGCCTCCAACCTGTGGGCGGGTCGCTGCGTGCCCTTCGATCCGATCGACCTGCAGCCGAGGAAGATCGTCGGTGACGCTCGCTGGCCCGTCGCCTATGACGAGCTGGAGGGTTACTTCGCGAAGGCGTGCGAGTGGTGTCGATGCGGGGCGCCGGCATTCGACGCACGCCAGATCCCGAGGCTCGCCGGCCGCGAGCTGATCCCCGGCTGGCCGCAGGAGGAGATCCGCTCCACCGCCCTGGAGCGGTGGTCGCTGCCGACCAACTTCGGCCGCCTCTACGGGGCGAAGCTGAAGGCCTCTGCGCGCGTCACCCTCCTCAGCAACCTCACCTGCACGGAGATCGTCTGCCGCTCGGACGGCCGCGCCGTCGATCACCTCCTCGCGCGAACGCTCACCGGCAGCGAGGTGGAGCTACGCGCCAGACGCTATGTGCTCGCGTGCGGCGGGGTCGAGTCCACGCGTCTGCTGCTGGCCTCCAACCGTCACCACGCCATGGGTATCGGCAACCACGCGGGGCACCTCGGCCGTTGGTACACGAGCCATGTCGGCGCCTCGATCGCACAGGCGCACTTCAACACCCCCGCAGCGGCGACGATCTACGGCTTCGAGCGGGACGGCGAGGGCGTGTACGTGCGTCGCCGTTTCACCTTCTCAGCGGACTACGCGCTCGCCAACGGCCTGCCGAACGTCGCCATGTGGCTCGAAAACCCGGAGATCAGCGACCCCTCCCACGGCAACGCGGTCCTGTCGAGCATCTATCTGATCCTCACCTCGCCGCTGGGCCGCCACGTCCTGGCGGAGGGTACGCGACGACGCAAGATCGACACCGGTAGCCCGGTTTCCTCCTGGCGTCACGTGCGCAACGTCGTGCGCCGCCTCCCGCAGGCCCTGTGGTTCACGTTGACGTTCGGATATCAGCGATTCCTGCAACCCGGCCACAAGGCGCCGGGGGTGTTCGTGCCGAGCGCCGCGAACGTGTACCGCCTCTACTACCACGGGGAGCACCTGCCCCACCGGGACAGCCGCATCACACTCAGCGGTGAGAGGGACGCACTGGGGATGCCGCGCGTACGCACGAGCCTGCGCTTCGCCGACGAGGACATCGAGAGCGCCATGCGCGTCCACGAGCACTTCGACCGATACATTCGCCGGCACGGGCTCGGGCGCCTGGAGTACCTGTCCGGGGACCCGCGAGGGAGCTTCCGTGAGCAGCTGTTCGACGGCTATCACCAGGCGGGCACCACGCGTATGTCGGCCAGACCGCAGGACGGCGTGCTGGACTCGCAGTCTGGCGGTGCACGGCTTCGAGGACCTGTTCGTGGCGAGCAGCTCGGCATTCGTGACAGCGGGGCAGGCGAACTCGACGTTCATGGTGATCGTGTTCGCTCTGCGCCTGGCCGATCACCTGCACCGCACGCTGCGCCGCGACGTCGCGGCGGGGCGCTCCGGGCACGTTGTCAGAGACACGAAAGCGGGCACCGGACGTAAGACGGGGAGTGCGATTTCACCTCGCACGGGCGTCAACAGGAGCGTGCGCGGCGGCACGCGGCGCACGTCGGAGACACTCGACCTCGAGCATTAACCGTAATGCCGAGGTTTGAATAAGCTCGGGGCATGCCCAGTTGTCCCCTGCCGTCCGTGCGCGAGATCCTCGCGGACCGTGTGGGCGAGGAGATGGCGCTCAACAACCGCTATCTGAACCAGCAGATGGGCCGGATCGTGAAGACCGTCGGCTTCGACCGCGTATGGGTCCGCGGTGAGGGCGCACACCTGATCGACTCGCGGGGCGAGCGCTATCTCGACCTGTTCGGCGGCCACGGCGTGTTCGCGATCGGCCGCAACCATCCCGAGGCGGTAGCCGCCATACAGGACGTGCTCGCGGCGAGCACGGCGAACCTACCCCAGCTGGGCGTGACGCTGCTGAGCGGCGTGCTGGCAGAGCAGTTGCTCGCACGCGCTCCGAGCAGCGTCGGCGCGATGATGCCCGCTAACACGGGGGCCGAGGCGGTGGAGGGGGCGATCAAGATCGCCCGGGCGGCCACCGGACGCCCGCGCATCGTGTTCGCCGACGGCGCCTTCCACGGGCTGACGCTGGGCGCCCTGTCGCTCAACGGGAACCCTGAGTTCCGCGAGGGTTTCGGCCCACTTCTGCCCGGCTGCGAGATGGTGCCCTTCGGCGATCTCGACGCGCTCGAGCACGAGCTGCGCCGCGGGGACGTGGCCGCCTTCGTGATCGAGCCGATCCAGGGCAAGGGAGTGAGCATGCCCCCTGCCGGCTATCTGGAGGGTGCGCAGGAGCGCTGCCGAGCGGCGGGGACGCTGTTCGTGTGCGACGAGGTACAGACGGGGATAGGACGCACCGGGCGCCTGCTCGCGCTCGAGTACTGGGGTCTCGAGCCCGACATGATCTGCCTGTCCAAGGCGTTGTCGGGGGGCTTTATCCCGATTGGCGCAGTGCTCGTGAGCCGCGATGCCTTCGAGCGCGTGTTCGACCGCATGAAGCGCGCCGTCCGCCACGGCTCGACGTTCGGCGGCAACGATCTCGCCGCCGCCGCCGCGCTGGCGACTCTACGGGCGCTCGAGCGCGAGCAGCTGATCGCCCACGCGGAGCGGATGGGCGAGCTCCTGCTCGAGCTGACAAGACCGCTGGTCGACCGCTACGAGATCGTGCGCGACGTGCGGGGCATAGGTTTGATGTGGGGCATCGAACTCGGACCACCCGAAGGCAACGGCAGGCTGTCGCTGTGGAGCGCGGTCGAGCGCGCCCAGCCGGGCGTCTTCTCCCAGCTCGTGACCGTGCCGCTGTTCCACGACCACCACATCTTCTGCCAGGTGGCTGGACGGCGCATGAACGTGATCAAGGCCCTCCCCGCGCTCGTCATCGAAGAGCGAGAGATCAGGCGGTTCGCGAGCGCACTCGAGGAGGTGATCGCCGGCGCCGAACACGTGACCGCGGCGATGGCCCGCCTGGGCTGGCGCACCGCCCGGCGCATCTCGCGCGAGCGCCTCGGCGGCGCGGTACCACGGCACGAGACGACCCGCAGCGGCACCGCGGACGGCGCCCGCGGGCAGTCCGCGCTGAGCACCGGCTGAGCGAGATGGCCTCGAGCGCGGAGCGGCGCAACGGCTCGACGCCCACCGCGGGCGAGGCTCGGCTCGAGCCGAGCGCTCATCCCGCGGCGATCCGACGCGCGGTGCCCTCCGACGCCTCGGCCCTGACGCGCATGCTCGTGCAGGCCTACATGGACGACCCGTTGGCCGTGTGGATGTGCCCATCCGAATACCTGCGTGCGAGGACGCTGTACGCCCTCTACTCGGCACGCCTGGGGCAGATGCTCGCCCGCGGTCAGATCTGGACGGACTTCCAGCGCTCCACCGCGGCGGTGTGGCTGGCGCCGGGCGCCCACAAGCCCGCCGTCAGGCCGAACGCCAGCCTGTGCCGCTGCCTGCTCGACCCGCGGCTGAGCGTGCGGACGCCGCTGCTGGCCCTGGGAATGCGTCGCATGGAGCGCGCGCACTCCCACGAGGCGCCCCACTGGTATCTGTCGCTGCTGGCGACCGACCCCGCCCGCCGGGGGCAGGGGCTCGGATCGGCGGTGCTGCAGCCCGTCCTGGCGAGCTGTGACGCCGAAGGGGTAGGCGCCTATCTCGAGTCCTCCAAGCGGGGCAACGTCGACTTCTACGCGCATCATGGCTTCCATGAGATCGGGGCGCTGCGACTCCCGTCGGGGCCCGAGCTGTGGTTGATGTGGCGCGCGCCGCGCGAACACCCTGGCCGCCAGCACGACAGCTGGGCGGGACGGACCCGAGCGGGCGAGTGCTCGCCGGCCCTGCACGACAGCTCACGGCCGCTCGAAACGTCGTAGACTGGAGTTCATGGGACTCGACAACCCACTCCACATCGCCTTCCTGCTGATCGTCCTCCTGCTCGTGTTCGGCGCTAAGCGGCTACCGGAAATCGGTCGCTCGGTAGGCGCCGGCATGCGCGAGTTCAAGGACTCGATCAGTGGTCAAGCGCCCGCGCTCACGCAAAGCGCCCAGCAGCCGCCGACTGTCGGCCAGCAGCCGCAGGTTGTCGCGCAGCCTGTCGTTGTGCAGGAGCCGCAGGTCGCCCAGCAGCCGATGGCAGCCCAGGCGCCTGTCGCTACGCAGGCGCCGGTGGCCGAGTCGCCGGCCGCGCCAACGCCGCAGGCCTAACTCGCTCGCGCCGCCACAGGCGTGACGCACGGCTCAGCCGTGCAGGACCGGCCCGCTTTCCACCGCTTCGAATTCCGAGCCGGGAACCTGCTTGATCTGTTCGAGGTCTTCGTCGTTCCAGCCGGGGTTGGGGGCGCCGGTGATGAACCACGGCGAGCCGTTGTCGGCGACGATCAGTCCGTAGCGCTTGAGCGCTTCGAGGATCACCAGCGACTCGCCCGTGAAGCCGGCGAGGCCGTAGCTGGCCTTCAACCGCAGGCGCAGGCCCATCGGCGGCAGGTTGGGGTTCGAGCTGCTCGAGGCGAAGTGCGTCGCCGGATGGATGTAGCCGCGCTGGGTCTCGGGCACGGTCACGCGCAGCGCGTGGTCGATCTGCCCTGAGGCGACCTCCGGGTAGCGGGCGAGCAGCGGAAAGATCGGCAGGCCGGCGGCGTCGGCGGAGGTGAAGCCTTCGGGCCGCAGCGCGTCGCTGCGCAGGTCGAACACGGCGCCCGAGGCCGCGGTCCAGCCTTCGCCCTTGCGCTTGGCTTTGTAGAGCTCGTAGAGCGTGCATGTGCCTTCCTGCACGACCAGCACGTGTTTGTCGCCGTGCCCGTTCTTGCCGCCCCCCTCGATCGGCGCGTTTGGCGGCACCGGGTAGGGCCCCGGGTCCGATTCGGAGCGGTATTTGTTGAACTTGATCGGGACCTTCGGCTGTTCGGGGCCGACCACCGTGTAGGGGATGCCGTAGCTCGGGTTGGTGCCGAAGTCGGGGTGCAGGTGTGCCGTGAGACCGATGCTGGCGATGTAGTTGGCCGAGTTCGGGTTGACGGGCGCGTTGGCGATTTCCTGGTTGAGGGGGTCTTCGGGCGGGAGGATCGGGCACCCGAATTCCGACGGCGCGGCGGTCCTGCGCGTGCGCGCCGCCGCAGGCCCGGGCGCAAAGCTCACGTAGGCGATCAGAGCGCTCGCGAGCGCCGCGGCCATCAACACCGACGCGGGTGCCGTGGCGCCTGGCCGTGGGCGACCCGGCCTCGGAGGCCGCGTGAGGCGCGGACGGGTCGCGCGGTTCATGCGAGACACGTTATCCCCCGACTGGGCGGCGAGGAATCGCGTGGACGAGCTTACGACGGCTACTACGACCCCATCGTCGCGTACTACAACATCGCTGTCAGCCGTAGCGCAGTCCCAACACGCACTGCTACGGCCATGTCGTCGCATACTACAACATCGTTGTCGCAGTCTTGGCAGACACAGCAATAAGGACAGGCCACGAGCTAGGCGGACTGCTCGCCCTGCAGCACCGACGGCCGTGCCTCCTGTATGAGGGGCGCGCCGCAGTGCCAGCAGTAGGCGGCGCCACGGCTGTGCACGGCTCCGCACGAGCGGCACTGGCCGTGGATGCCCGCCTCGGCGGTGGCGAGCAGCCGCTGCACCTCGCCGAGCTGGGCGTCGACCTCCTGCAGCTCCGAGGCTTTGCGCGCGAGCACGTCGAGGCGGTAGTGGTCGCGGATGGCCATCTCGTAGGCCAGCCCGCCGAGGTCCCACGTGAGCGCCGCGACCCGCTCCGCCAGCTCGTGCCGGCGCTGGCGCAGCTCGGACATCGAGTTGGGCGTGGCTGGCAGCCCGCCCGCCGGGATGAGCACGCCTGTGGAAGCCGTGCCCCCGCCGCCCACGCCGCTGCCCGGCGGAGCCGAGAGCCCGTCGCCGTTGCCGCCGTGTGTGCTCATTTGACTTCGATCGGCGCCTGGGTGATGTGGGTTACTTCAGCCTCTTTGGTCTTGCCCGTCGTTTTTTCCTTGGTCGTGTCCAGCGGTTTCGCCGCGGGGATTTTGGAGACACCTTTTTCTTCGGCCTTTTCTTCGGCCTTGGCTTCGGCTTCTTCCTTTGCTTCTTCGCTCTTGGCCGAGCCACCGGACTTCGCCGGCTTGGTGGTCGCCGCCGTGGTACCCGTGCCGGGCGTCGTCGTGGTGGCGGCAGCCGCCCCCACACTGCCCAGGCCTTCGATTTTCACGACCTGGGGACCGGAGGTGGTCTTGCTCTGCGTCACCCAGTGACCCACGAGCAGCCCGGCGATGCCCGCCAGCAGCAGCACCGAGAGCACCCCGAACAGCGGCGCGTAGCGGCGCATCCACGCGGGCCCGGCGGTGGGCTCCACGTAAGGCGAGTAGGCCACGGTGGGCGCCGCGGCGACGACAGCGCCGCCCTGGGACTGGCGTTCGCTCTCGAGCACGTCGAGGAAGGCCAGGCGCACCGGCGAGCACGGCTGCCCGCAGGACAGGCAGTAGCGCTGGTCGGCCACCAGCGGCGCTCCGCAGTGGGCGCAGCTGGCACTCTCGGACGGCACGGGCGCGAGGTTGCTCACCCGAAGGCTCCGCGCACGTATTCGCGGGTGCGCTCCGCGCGCGGATCCTCGAACACGTCGCTCGCGGGGCCGTACTCGATGAGGTCGCCGAGGTACATGAACGCGACCTTGTCGGCGACGCGCTGTGCCTGGGCGAGGTTGTGCGTGACGATCACGACCGCGAGATCGCGCCGCAGTTCGCCGATCAGCTCCTCGATCACGCCCGTGGAGATGGGGTCCAGCGCGCTGCACGGCTCGTCCATCAGCAGCACCTCCGGGCGCGGCGCGATCGCCCGCGCGATGCACAGGCGCTGCTGCTGTCCGCCCGACAGGCGCAGCGCCGGGCGGTCGAGGTCGTCGCGGACCTCGTCATAGAGCCCCGCCCTGCGCAGGGCCTCGATCACCAGCGGCTCGAGCTCGCGCCGGCCGGGGCGCTTGCGCCCCTGCTCGCGCAGCGCGAAGGCCACGTTGTCGAAGATGGACATGGGGAATGGGTTGGGCTGCTGGAAGACCATCGCCACGCGCGAGCGCAGCGAGGTGTCGACGAGCGCGTGGATGTCGTCCCCGTCGAGCAGTATCTCGCCCGAGCGCGCGGCGCTGGGTGTCAGCTCGGTGAGCCGGTTGAGCGTGCGCAGCAGGGTGGTCTTGCCGCAGCCGGAGGGCCCGATCAGCGCCAGCACCTCCCCCTGGTGGATCGACAGCGACACCGAGCGCACGGCCTCCTTGCCGGCGTAGGAGATGCTGACGTCGCGGAGACTGAGCCGTTCAGGTCCAGCGCTCGAGGCGGGGCGACCGACAGCCGTGCGCTCGCGCGTGGGGCGCACCTGGCTGGGCTCGCGGTCGAGCACGATCGTGCGCACCGGCGGCACCGGCTGCGCAGCGCTGGGCTCAGGCTCGGGCGCGCGCGGGGGCAGCCCGAGCGGGCGCTGGGGTCGCTCCTCTTGGTGGTCCGTCACCATGCTCCAAGGGTCGAGAACCATCTCTTTGGGACTCATCGAGCACTAACTCCATCGACTTGACTTTGGCAACCGGCTCACTGAGATTAGCGGCTTTTACATCGTTTGAAAAGGCCCGTCACACGACGCCCGCGGCCAGCCCGCTGCGACTCGCATGCGCTCGGCCGATGCGTTCCACGACGAGGTTCAACACCAGCACGAAGACCAGCAGCAGGAACGCTGCCGCGTAGGCCTTCTGCGGCGCGGCGCCTTCGCCGGCGGGAGAGTTGTAGTAGATGTAGCTCGTGAGCGTGGAGCCGGTCCCCCGCAGCACGTTGAGCAGCGGCACGGATCCCTGGGTTTCGACGCGCAGGAAGCCGCCGAGCAGGATCAGCACGATCGCGGTCGAGCCGATGATGCGGCTGATGCCGAGCGTGGCGCCGGTGGCGATGTTGGAGCGCACGTTCGGGAGCAGCACGCGGCGGATCGTGGTGATGCGCGTCTTGCCGAGCGCGAACGCCGCCTCGCGCATGTGCCCGGGCACGGCCTGCAGTCCGTCCCGCGTGGCCACGTACAGCGGCGGCAGCGCGAGCAGCGACATCATCGCCCCGGCGGCGATGAACGAGCGGCCGTACACGCCGCCTCCTTCGGAGGTGAAGGAGAACGGCGCCAGCAGCGGGAGCTGGAAGACCGCGAGGCCGAAGATGGCGATCACGATGTCGGGCGTTCCGGCGACGATCTCGATGCTCGACTCCACGACGCGCGCGAGCCAGCTCGGGCGTCCGTACTCGGTCATCCACACGGCGCAGACGACGCCCAGCGGCAGGGAGAGCGCGAGCCCGATCAGCGTCAGGATCAGCGTGCCCAGCAGCGGATCGAGGAAGCCCCCGGTGCCGGACTGTTCGGTGCTCAGCTGCGGACGGCTGAAGATCAGGTCGGGGCGCAGGAACTGGATCCCGCGGTAGCCCATGTAGAGGACGACGGCAGCGGCGAGCACGCACAGCAGGCTGCCGGCGAGCCACGCGGACACGAGCACCAGCCGGTCGCTCCAGCGCCAGCTCATCGGCGAGGAGCGCCGTCCCCGACCGGGATCGCCACCGCCCGGCGCCGGCTTGTGTCCGCGCCAACCCCGCGCTCGCGGCAGTGATGGTGTCAGCGGGGGAGTGCTCATCCGCGTGTCTGGTACTTGCGCAGCGGCAGCTTGACGAGGTAGCCCGCGACCGACAGCGCGAACGCGGCGAACAGCAGGAGGAAGGCGAACGAGTAGATCGTGGCGCCGAGCGGCGGCGAGCTGATGCCTTCGCGGTAGTCCACGATCGTCGAGGCGAGCGTGCGCAGCGGCTCGTACAGGAACACCACCCCGTCGCTCGGCCTCGGCGTGAAGAACTTCCCGCCCGAGACCATCGAGATCATCACCGCCTCGCCGAGGGCGCGCGCGGTCGCGAGCACGGCCGCGGCGACGATCGCCGGGCGGATCGCCCGCAGCGTCACCGCCCTGACGGCCCGCAGCGGGTTCAGGCCGAGCGCGATCGCGCCCTCGCGCCACGAGGGCGGAACGGCGGTGAGCGCCTCGCAGATCAGCGCGATCATGATCGGCGTGATCATCACGGTGAGGATCACCACCGCCACGAGCAGGCTTTCGCCGGTCAGCTGGGCGGTGCCCTGCATCGACTGCCGTTGCTGCTCGGTGACCAGATGGTTGCCCACGTATGGCACGAGCACGAGGATGCCGATCAGGCCGTAGATCACCGAGGGGACCGACGCCAGCAGCCGCACGACCGGGATGACGACGTTCCTGACGCGGGCGGGCGCCAGCTCGACGATGAAGATCGACGACAGCAGCGCCAGCACGAGGCCCAGTACCAGGGCGATGCCGGTGGTCAGCAGCGCACCGTAGATCACCGGCCAGGCGCGCAGGTGGTAGTCGGCGGCCGTGGGGTTGGAGGACGCCGCGGTCATCCTGGTTATCTCGTCTTCGAGGTTCCCTCCACCCCCCAGCCAGGAGAGCCCGTTGTGCTCGAAGATCGGCCAGGCGCGCACGGTGACGAACACGACCATCGCCAGGATGACCGCGCCCACCAAAAGCGACACCGCGCCGAGCGTACGCTCGGCGCGGTGGTCTGGCCAGGGCTTGCGCAGCCGCTCTAGGGGCACGGCCTGTTCATCCTGTTTCGGCTATCGGCTCGTTCAGGCGGCCGGCGGGATCGCGACCCACTGGCTCTCGATGATCTTTTTCGCGGAGGCGGAGCTGTTGACCCAGTTGATGAAAGCGGAAGCGGCGCCCGTGGCCTTGCCCCTGGTGACCTCGTAGAACACCGACACACCGGGGTACTGTCCGGAGGCGGCGGTGCTCTGGTTGCACGCCACGCCGCCGATCGAGGCGACGTTCAGCCCGCCTTTGTTGGCCTGGAAGTTCGACACGAAGCCGATCCCCGTGGGTGAGCTTTCGACCGCCTGTCGCATCAGTCCCTCGCTCGCCTCTTCCGTGGCTGAGGAGACGACGCTTTTGCCTTCCAGCAGCAGCGACTTGAAGCTCGTGAGCACGCCGGCAACCGAGGTACGGCTGAACACCGTGATCGGGCCCGCGGCGGTCGCGCCGCCGAGTGCGGAGCTCCATTCCTTGGTCTTACCTGTGAAGATCGAGGTGACCTGTGCAGCGGTCAGGTTGCTCACCGGGTTCGACTTGTTGGTGATCACGCAGATGGCGTACTTGGCGATCGGGTAGAAGGTGAGCCCGGCGTCGGCGCTCGTCGGTTCCTGCGCCACGTCAGCGATCGTCACGCTGCCGGCTTTGACGTCGTTGATACCTACGGTGGTACCACCCTGGGTGACCTTGAAGCGGATCTTGTGCGGGTGCAGCTTCACGTACTTGGCCGTGAGCAGCGCTACCAGCGGGTAGGAGGAGGTGGCGCCGCTGATGGTGACCAGGGCGGTGGCGTTGGCGGCCACAGGCGCCGCAACCCCGACCACGCCAGCCACCGCGAAGGCGAGGGATAGACGGCGAAATCGATGCATTGAAGAGAGGCTCCGTTCGGGTTCGATTGACAAATGGTTGACAGTTGCGAGCGGCTAACATAGCATATCCCGATAGACTTGATCGACTTTAGCTAGTTTGTGGACATGGTCCACAACTAGGGGGACGTCAACCGTGTTGATCGGTTTGCCGATATTCCACTCGACTCAATGAACAACCCACCCAAAACACCAAAGTTGCCCTCCGACCCGCCGCCGCCCACCGGCGCGGGCGAGCCCGAGCAAGCGGGCACCCCCACGCCTGCCCGGCGGCTGACGCCGTCCGCGCGCATGACGGCTGTGCTCGCTGCGGGCATGCTCGCGATCGGCGTGGTCGTCGGCGCGGCGATCGGGCCCGCGCCGAGCCCCTCCTTCGCGATCGGGCGGCTGCTGCCGCTGCTGCCGGCGCTGCTCCGCGGCGAGCAGCACGCGCCGGCCGCGCAGCCGCCGGCGAGCACACCGCAGCCAACACCCACGGCGGAGGACGAAGGCAGCCGGGTTCGCAGACACCGCCATCACCACGCCGCTGTGGAATCCGCGGTCGCGCAGGCACCGGCCGAAGCGAGCGCTCCGGCCGCGAGCAAACCGAGCCCCACCCCTACCAAGACGGTGCCCCTGCCGCCGGTCACGAAAGTGTGGCTGATCGAGCTCGGCAACTCGAGCTTCGCGGAAGTCGCCGCGCACGCCTCCTCCGCCCCCTACATCACCGCCAGCGCGCTGCCCGCAGGCACGCTGCTGAGCGGATGGTCGGCGCTGGAAGGCAGCGCGCTGGCCAACTCGGCGCCGTTGATCGTCGGCAACTCCCCGCAGCTGGTGAACACGATCGTGCAGCCCCCCTGCCCCGAAGGCGCCGCCGGCGCCGGCTGCCAGCCCGACACGCCCGGCGCCCTCACGGCTGCGAGCGAATTCCTGCAGGCGACGCTGCCGACGATCACCTCCACGGCCGGCTACCGCGAAAACGGACTCGTGGTGATCACGTTCGCGTCGATCGTGGCGCCCGGCGAGACCGGGCTGCCGGCGGGCACGGCGAGCGCGACGCTCACCTCCCAGCCGCCCACGGGCGTGCTGCTCGTCTCGCCGTTCGTCGCGGCCGGCGCCAAGTCCACGATCACCTTCAACCCCACTTCACCGAAGCAGAGCCTCGAAAAGCTGCTGCGGCGATGACGACCCACCCATCAACCAAGGAACGGAGACACCCGTTGTACCCATCCGAAACAGCCCACCGCAAAGCGACATGGTGGCTCGCCGCAATCGTGGGCTTTGTTGCCCTGCTTCTCGCGACCCCGGCGATCAGCGACGCCGAAGAAAGCAATCCGAACAACTACAACTGCCTCGGGAGCATCGCCGCGGGCGAACCCGAAGCGGGCAGCGAAGAACAGCAGGTGCGATACAAGTTCTACTGCACCGGCCCGATCACCGGTTACCAGCTTGAGACCCAAGTCCCGCTCACGGGGCTCGCGGGGCAGCCGACCGTCACGAGCAACGCGACGGGCGGCCCGCTGGGCGACACGTTCGAGTGCTTCGGCGAAGTGCCAGGGTATGCGCTCAACTGCGCGGGCGGCCCGCCGTCGGGCACCCCAGCCACGCCTCCAGTCGGGACGACCGGCGGAACGAAGGAAGGCTATGACACGATCACCGGGCAGTTCGCGATCGGGACCAAGCTGTGCAAGGAGCCGCGCGTGGATCCGCTGCTGACGGTCACCTATGCGTACCTCGAAAAAGGTGTCATCACGCAGGCGATCTCGGGACCGTTCGACATCGGCCGTCCCACGGGCTGTCCGCCCGACGCGGACTCCGGCTGGAACCGCCTGAATCCGAAGCCGGCGAGCACCCACCACAAGAAGAAGAGCACGGGCAAGAAGTCGAGCAGGAAGAAGTAGCTCGGCGATCGAGGGGGCGGGTGAGCTGCCAACCCGTCCCCTCGCCGCCCTCGCCAGCCGCTGCGGAACTGTATAGTCGGCGCCCGCGAAACTGTACAGTGGGGCCGTCGAAGAGCTACAGCAGGCTCGAGGTCATGCGTTCGATCTCGGCGATCGAGGTGACGCCTTCGCGCACCCGCTGCAGGCCGTCGTCGCGCAGCCGGCGCATGCCTTCCCCGAGTGCCACGGCGACCATGTCGTCAACGGCGGCGCGCTCGAGGATCAGCGCGCGAATGGGTTCTGACACGGTCATCACCTCGTACAGGCCGAGACGGCCGCGGTAGCCCGAGCCGGCGCAGCGCGAGCAGCCCACGGGCTCGTAGGGCTCGGCTCCCGCGAGGCCGTGTTCGGCGAGCACGGCCTCCGAGACGTTCTGCTTGCGCTTGCAGTGCGTGCACAGCGCCCGCACGAGGCGCTGGGCGACGATGCAGTTGACGGCGGAGGACACGAGGAACGGCTCGATGCCCATGTCGATCAGGCGCCCGAGCGCGGAGGGCGCGTCGCGAGTGTGGAGCGTGGAGAGCACGAGGTGCCCGGTGAGGGCGGCCTCGATGGCGATGTGGGCGGTCTCGCGGTCGCGGATCTCGCCCACCATGATCACGTCGGGGTCGGCGCGGAGCATGGAGCGCAGCCCGACGTCGAAGGTGACGCCGGCCTTGGGCGCGATCTGCATCTGCTTGACGCCGGCGATGCGCTGCTCGACGGGATCCTCGATCGTGAGGATCGAGCGGTCGCCGTCGTTGAGCGCGTGGAGCGCGGCGTACAGCGTGGTGGACTTGCCCGACCCGGTGGGGCCGGTGACGAGCACGGCGCCGTTGGGTCGGTGGATCGCGCGATCGAAGTGGTCGAGGTTGTCGGCCTGCATGCCGAGCCCGTCGAGCGCGCTGTCCGCGTCGAGGACCTTGCCGCCCTTGTCGAGGATGCGCATGACGGCGCCCTCGCCGTTGACGAGCGGGAGCGTGACGACGCGGATGTCGACCCGCCGGCCGTCGACGGTGAGCGCGAAGCGCCCGTCCTGGGGCACGCGCCGCTCGGAGATGTCGAGGTCGGCCATGATCTTGATGCGCGAGACCACCCCCATGGCCATTCTGCGCTTGACGGTGGCGGCGGGGGCGAGCACGCCGTCGACGCGGAAGAGGACCTTGGTGTCGCCCTCCTCGGGGTTGACGTGGATGTCGGAGGCGCCCTGCTGGATGGCTTGGGCGACGATCGAGTGGACGAGCTTGATGACGGGCGCGTCGCTGTCGCCCTCGTCCACGGAGAGGTCGCGCTCGGCCTGTTCCTCGGCGTCCTCGTCAACGATGTCCTCGATCGACTCGTCCATGCGGGCGAGGCGGGCGAGCAGCAGGTTGAGGTCCTCGACGGAGGCAGCGGCCGGCCTGATCCGCCGGCCGGTCATCATGCCGACGTCGTCGATCGTGAGCACGTTGGTGGGGTTGGCCATGGCGAGCAGCACGGCGCCGTCGTCGGTGAAGCCGACGGGCACAGCCTGGTAGCGCTTGGCGGCCTGGACGCCGATCAGGCTGACGGCGCCCATGTCGATGTCGTAGACGGACAGGTCGACGAAGTCCAGGCCGAAGCGCTCGGCCACGACGCGGGCGAGCTGGTCGTGGCGCAGGATGCCGCGCTCCACGAGCACGACGCCCGTGGGTCGCCCCTGCTCGCGGGCGGCCGCCACGCCCTCCTCGACGGTGTCGCGATCGGACAGGCCGAGGTCGACCACGACCTCGCCGATCATGCGCGTCGAACGCCCGGAGGCGCGGGGCGGAAAGAGCCCCTTGGCCTCTTCGCCGGGCGCCCTGCGAGAGCCTTTCCTGCGGTTGTTGGGGAACTCCTTGGGCGCGTCAGCTGAGCCCTCCTCGGCACCGGCCCGCTTCCGCCTGGCCTTGCCGTCCTGGTCGGACTCGACGCCCCCCGCGTCGTCCCCCGGGGCGTCCCGCGCGCCGTTCTGCGCGTCGTCCTGCGGGGTGTCCCGCGTGTCGTCCTGCGGGGCGTCTGGCGCGGCCCCGGTGGCCTCCTCTGGCGTGCGCGTCTCCCCCTCCGGCGCGGCGCGCGCCGGCGAGGCAACTGTTGGCACGGCGGAATCGCCCATCACAGTGCTTTTATCGGCATCGCCAGGAACCCGCTTGACCGTGCGCCGGCGCGACGCGGCGCGGGCGGTTTGGGCAGCGATGAGGAGCTTTGAGCGCGGGGCCGAACGCTCAGGCGCCGAGCGCGAGGGCGCCGTGCTCGAGCGCGCCCTTGACCTGCGCGTCGAGCGCGTTCAGGCGGTAGAGCGCGAGCGCCTCGGCCGAGGCGAAGCGCTGCCCGGATGACTGCTCGGGACCGTGATGGAGCATCACGCAGTGCTCGAGCGCGAGACGGCGCTCGCCGTCGAGCGTGGCGGGAACGTGCTCGGCGATCACGCGCAAGCCGAGCTGGATGTGCCCGAGCATCCTGCCTTCGCGGCTGCGGGCGATCTCGGCCCCGTAGGTGAACTCGCGGGTCTTGCCGAGGTCGTGGACGATGGCGGCGCACAGCAGCAGGTCGCGGTCGAGCCGGGGGTGCAGCGTGCACAGCTCGAGCGCCATGGTGGCGACGGCGACGGTGTGCTCGAGCAGCCCGCCGAGGTAGGCGTGATGACCGCCCTGGGCGCGACCGGCCCGCGTCGGGCCGGCGGCCGTCGCGCCCGCCGAGCCGCCCCCGCCACCGCTACCGCCGGGGGCGGCCACCACCCCGCTGCCGGGTGGCGTGCAGGGCGCGAGCCGCAACTGCTCGCGCAGCGGGCGGTCGCCGAGCAGCGCCTGGAGGAGCGCCTGGAGCGCCGGGTCATAGACCTCGCGGGCGAGGTGCTCGAGGAAGCCTTCGAGCTCGTCGCGGTCGCGGTAGGCGGTGGGCAGGAAGCGCGTGGGGTCGGCCTGGACGCCCTCGGCGCGGGCGATCGCGCGCAGCTCGATCTGCAGCTCGTCGCGGAAGCGCTGGACGCGCCCGCGCGCGCGCACGAGCTCGCCGCGCTCGAAGCGCCCGGCGAGCAGGTCGGCGTCGCGGAAGGCGCGCCCGCGGATGCTCCCGGTGCTGTCGCGCAGCTCGACGGTGAGGTAGGGGGTGCCCGCGCGGGAGATCTGACGCTCCTTGCGGGTGCACGCGAACACGGCGTCGACCTCCTCGTCGGCGCGCAGCGTGGCGACGCTCTGCTCGCCCTCTCCCGCCGGGAGGGCTGCGGCGGCGGGGGCATGCGTGGCTGTGTTCATGGCCCCATGATGTACGGTGATTCGGATGCAACCGTTGATCTGGGACCGCCGTCCGGACGACCTCAGGGCCCCGGCGATGGTGTGCGCCTTTCAGGGTTGGAACGACGCGGGAGACGCGGCCTCGAGCGCGGTGTCGTTCCTGGCCAGCGCCCTGGACGCGCGCCGCTTCGCGCGGATCGACTCGGAGGAGTTCTACGACTTCCAGGCCAACCGCCCGTCGATCCGCTTCGACGCGGACGACCGATCGAAGATCGGCCAGCGGGAGATCAGGTGGCCGATGGTGGAGATCTTCGAGGCGAGCGCTCCGCGCGCGCCGCGCGACCTGGTGCTCGTGCAGGGCGTCGAGCCGTCGATGCGGTGGCGGGCGTTCACGAGCCACATGGTGGACCTGGCGGAGGCGCTGGGGGTGCAGGTGGTGGTGACGATGGGGGCGCTGCTGGGCGACGTCCCGCACACGCGCCCGGTGGCGATGAGCGGCCACGCCTCCGACGCGGCGCTGCTCGAGCGCCTGGGCATCCAGGCCTCGAGCTACGAGGGCCCGACGGGCATCGTGGGAGTGCTCCACACCGCGTGCGCGCAGGCGGGCCTGCCCTCGGCGAGCCTATGGGCGGCGGTGCCCCATTATGTGGCGGCGGCCTCCAACCCGAAGGCGGCGCTGGCGCTGCTGCGGCGGATCGAAGTCCTGATCGGCGTGTCCGTGGACGTGTCAGAAGCTCGAGACCTCGGCCGCGGACTACGAACGTCAGGTGGGGATGGCCGTGCGCAGCGACCCCGACATCCAGGCGTTCGTGGAACGCCTCGAGCAGGCGGCGGACAGCGAAGAGCAGGACATCCCCGAGGACGTGCCGTCAGGCGACATCCTGGCGAGCGAATTCCAGCGGTTCCTGCGCCAGCGCGGGCGGGACGCGAAGTAGGCGTCTCGCGCCCTATCGGGGGCTCGAGTAGACCTGCTGGAGCGGCCGTCCCTGATCGGGCGGCGCGACACCGGCCGGTGGACGGATCGGTAGTGCGATGAGGTCTCCGGGCTCGATCTTGGCAAGTCCGCCGCCGTATGTTCGCCCGAACTCGCGCAGGAGCTGCGCGTTGGTGGGGTCTTCGAGCGAAGGCCGCAGGGCTTCGGGGTCAACTCCGGGCTGCGCCCAGACGTTCAGCAGGGAGGTCATGCACCGTGCACCGATCAGGTTGCGCACGATGCGGGCGCGGTTGCGCGACATGTAGGTTGCGAAGAAATCCGCAGGTGCAACGGGCTCGACCCCGTACCACGGATTGCGGGCGCGACAGTTGAAGCGCTCGTGCAAACCGAGCTCCAGACCGTGTTCGATGTAGCACAGCGCATTCGTTCCGCGCAGGGCAGCCATCGGCTCGTGACAGAAGAAGAGAAAGCTGCGTGCCCCCACCTCGACGCGCGAAGCGTGGAAGTCCGCATCCAACGGGCCTTCCTGCGGGAGATCCTTGGACCCGAGCACCCCCGCGACGAGAAACCGCTCCTCGATGCCCCATCGCTCGACCTCGGCGCGAGTCATGGCAAAGAACGAGTTGTCGCCCGTGGCGATCCCGCGTCGGACCCGGCAGTAGTCGCCGAGCTTTGCCGTGCGTCCCTCCAGGAGAGGAGCGATGCGCTCGGCACGGGACGGCAGCAGCGGGGTCCAGGGCAGCGCGGCGGATGCGAGGTCGGCCGGCAACTCGATCTCCCGGCCCTTCTGAAGGGCCCCGTTGAGGCTGCCCTCGACGAGCCGGAAGCGCCGGGATGGAGACTCCCGCTTCGTCGCGATCGTGATCGCCGAGGTGGTCAACACGCCCTCGAACGCAAGCTCGTTCATCTCCAGCACGAGAATCTCGTCGATGTCGCAGTGATTCAGGAGCGCTTCCTTGACCGCCTGCCCGTAGCGCACGTCGAGGAACTCGGTCGGCGTGACGAACACCAGCCGGCCACCATCGTTCAGGCGCAGAAGCGCCTCCAAGAAGAAGTAGACGTAGCTGCCGGACAGGCTGGACACCTTCAAGCCGAACCGCCCCGAGTAGTGTCGCGCGAGCAGCTTGTGGTCGGCTGAGAGATTGTGGTGGCGGATGTAGGGCGGATTCGCGATCACCGCGTCGAAGGTCGTCTCGGTGACCGGCCAGCGTTCGGCGTCCAGGAAGTCGCCCACGGCAATCTCGTGCTCGCCGGGCATCGACGTGGCGGCCAGCTCCACGGCCGCTGGGTCGATGTCAAGACCGAAGAGCCTCGGGCCCGCCCCGACGGCCCGCAGGAGAATGCCACCCCCGACCCCGGGGTCGAGAACCGTCGCCGGCGTCACCTCGCGGACGGCTTCGGCCATCAGCTCGGCTATGGGAGCGGGCGTGAAGAACTGGCCGATCTCATAGCGCCGCTCGCGCGTGTTGAGGCGCTCGAGCTCGGCCTCTGGAGTCGTAGTTGGCAAGAACATGTGTTCGACCCTACGGCGCGCCGGGGACGCAACGCGCGCTCCCGACAGCGTGACCGCGCACCATGCAGGATGCCACGGGGAACGGCGAGAGGATCACACAGCCGCGACGGTGCGGGCGAGAGCGGACATGGCCGTGACTGAGCGGCGACCCTCGCTCAGGTCTGTCAAACCTCGGCGGCCGGGCACACGATCCGGTAGTCGCAAATGGAGCAGGCGGCGGGCGACGGCGTGGGCTCGAACGCCTGGGCGAGAATCCCGTCCCCCACCTCGAGCACGACCTCTTCGACCGCCTGGGCATCGCGCTCGTCATGCGGCACGGGCACCTTGAGGTCGTCGAGCACGTAGTAGTAGGCCTGCCGTGAGGACGGCAACCGCCAGTCCTCGCGCGCGGCGAGCGCATACAGCGACAGCTGCACATCCTCGCGCAGCTGCTCGGCGGTCTTGGGGCGGGAGGTCTTGTAGTCGATGAGCTCGTACTGAACGTCCTCGCCCTCCCCCAGCCGGTCGACCCGGTTGACGCGCCCGCGCAGGTGGTGGGGCCCGAGCCGGAAGTGGAACTGGCGCTCGAACCACACGGGCTGGGAGTCCTGGGACTCGAGCCGGGCGTGATAGCGGGTGAGCGCGGCGCGGGCCTTCTCCAGCAGCTCGCGATCGACGGGCTCGCTCTCGCCAAAGCCGCCGCGGCGCCAGCACGTGTCGAGCAGGTCGAGCATCTGGGCGAGGGTGGCGCCGCCGTCGGAGTGGTAGCGCTCGAGCACCTGGTGGACGACGATGCCGAAGCGCTGGTGGATGGTCTGCTCGGTGGGGATGCGCAGGACGCGGGCGTACTTGTAGCGCAGCGGGCAGCTCCGGTAGGTGTGGATGTCGGAGGCGGACAGCGCGAGGCCGATGCCCTTGCGGGGCAGGAAGGGGACGAGCGAGTGCTGCTCGCGGGGCGCGACGGCGCTCTCCCGAGCGCGCTGCCCGGCGCGGGCGGCGGCGGTGTCCTCCGCGTCCTCCCCGTCGGTGTCCGGGGCGGCGGCGAGCGTGTGGTCGAGCGTGGAGGTGAGCAGGATCTCCCGCTGCAGTGGCGTGACGGCGGCGAGCAGCCGCGCGTTGACGTCGGCGAGCGCGTCGGCGAGGCTCTGGCCGGGAGGGCGCTGGAGCAGGGCGGAGACCTTCAGCAGCTCGAGGTAGCGGACGACCCCGTGGGAGATGTCGAGGTCGGTGTCGAGACGCAGCTCGCCAAGGCGCCCGCCGATGCGCCCGACGCCGGCGAGCACCTCCTCGCGGAGCAGCTCGAGCGCGGCGTGCAGCTCTCGATCGGGCTCGTGGGTGTGGAGATCTTCTAGATCGGAGTTCGCGTGGTGGACGACGCCGACGCCCGCGTCCACCGGCGGGGGCTCCCCCTCGCCGGATGTGGCGCGCTCGAAGCGCGGTCGCACGTCCCGCGCCTCGGGCGCGTCTTGCGCGTCGGGCACGTCCGGTGCGTCGGGCACGTCGGGTGCGTCGGGTGCGTCGGGTGCGTCGGGCACGTCGGGTGCGTCCGGCGCGTCGGGCACGACGGTGGCGAGATGCCGGGCGAGCTCGCGGGCGCCGGCGAGGGGCGTGGCGCGCACATAGTTGACGGCGAGTCGCTGCAGGCGGTCGAGGTCAGCGCGCTGCTCGGCGAGCTTCCGGGGAGCGAGCAGCGAGCGCGAGCGCCCGCGGAGCAGCTCGATGAGCCGCGCGAGGAACACGTCGGGCGGGGCGCTGTCGAGCTCGGCGGCGGCGCTGGCGTGGAGCAGGACGAAGCGCTGGATGCGCTCGCGGGCCTCGGGCGGCACGTGGGGGGACTCCGTGGCGGCGGCGAGGCCGAGGACGAGGTCGAGCTTGCGCCGGCGGGCGACCTGGATGACGCGGGCGAGCTCCACCTGGCGCAGCTCGATGGGCGGGCGGGCGAGCGCGCGGACGACGGCGGCGGCGTCCTGGGGGTCCACGAGCAGGCGCAGCCAGGCGAGCACGTCGCGCACCTCGGCGCGCTTGAGAAACGCGCCGCTTCGCTCCTTCCCCTCCCCCTCGGGGGACGATGCGGGCGGCGCGTGGGCGGTCCTGGACGCGGCCACGATCCAAGGATACGCGCGCGCACCATCCGGGAGCCCGGCGCCCGCAGGCTAGTCTCAATGGATGGACGTGATCGATTGGGGCACGGCGCAGCGGATCGGGGAGCTGATGGCCGGCTCGCCGCCGTTCGGCGGGGTGCGGGCCGCGTCGGTGGAGCCGCTGGCACGGGAGTTCGCGGGCAAGGTGGGCGAGTACAGCGGCCTGGAGGTCGCCGGCGAGCTGCCGGCCCTCGAGCTCGTGGACCGTCCGGGCTGGATCGCGGCGAACCTGAAGACGATGCGCCCGATGCTTGCGCCGCTGACCGACTCGATGAGCGCGAGCAAGGGGCCCCTGGCGGGGCCGCTGCGGTCGATCTCGGGCCTCTTGCTGGGGGTGCAGCTCGGCGGCCTCGCGGGCATGCTCTCCCAGCGGGTGCTCGGCCAGTATGACCTGGCCCTGCTGGACGCGAACGTGACACCGCGGCTGTTGCTGCTGGCGCCCAACCTGGCGCAGGCGGCGCGTACGCTGGACGTGGACCGGGACGAGCTGGTGCTGTGGGTGAGCATCCACGAGATCACGCACGCGGTCCAGTTCTCGGGCGCGCCGTGGCTGCGGGACTACCTCGGCGGGATCCTGGCGGAGCTGATCGAGGGCCTGCAGGTGTCGATGACGGGCAGCGACGGCGAGGGGCAGGCGAACGGCGAGGAGCGGGCGAACGGGGACGGCGAGGAGCGGAACGGCTGGAGGGCGAGCCTGCCGAACGTGGGCGACTGGCGGGGGAGCCTGCCGGACGCGGCGGAGCTGCGCGAGATGGTGGAGCGGGCGCGCCGCGGCGAGCTGCTGCGCCTGACGCTGGGCGAGGATCGCTGGGCGCTGGTGGAGCGCATGCAGGCGGCGATGTCGCTGATCGAGGGTCACGCGGAGCACACGATGGACGCGATCGGCGCGGAGGTGCTGCCGTCGCTGCCGCGCCTGCGGGCGGCCATGACCCACCGCCGCGAGCACCGCGGCCTGCCCTGGCGGGTGCTCGAGCGGCTGCTGGGCCTTGAGCTGAAGATGCGCCAGTACAAGCTCGGCCGCGACTTCTGCGACGCGGTGGTGGACGCCGCCGGCCCCCAGGGGCTGGCGCTGGCGTGGAGCGGGCCCGAGGCCCTGCCCACCACGACCGAGCTCGAGCAGCCGTCGCTGTGGGTCGCCCGCGTGGTGGGCGCGAGCGCCGCTGCATAGCCCCGCTCGCCCCGAAAACCCCGCCAACACGGGTCGAACGCACGTTCCTGTTGTTACAAAGTCAGCACCGCGTGCGCCCGGCGGTTACAGGGGTTTCACCGGCTGCTACGATGCCCGTGTAACGATCTCTTCATGAAGGGGTACAAACAGGTGTTCGGCTGCTGAGACGAGCAGCCGGTGCCGATAAGAAAGCCAGCTTCCCCCTCGCTTCAGGCGAGGAAGAGACAGGAGACCTCTCCACATGCCTACAGCAACGACTTCTCAGACCACAGGATCGAAACCCCGCGCCAAACGCGCCGCGACGGGCAAGAAAGCTCCGGCGAAACGCGTGAGCTCCCGTGGCGCCACCAAGTCCAGAGCGACGAGCGCAAGCGCGACCCGCACGCGCACGGTCCACCGCAGCGAGTCCGCGGCCAGGCAGGCGCAGGCGGCGGTGTTCGGCGACTACGCCGAGCGCGCGGTGCTGATCCCGGTGGGCGCGGCGCTGATCGCCCGCGACCGCGTGGTGGACGGCGTCAGCGACACGCTCTCCACGTACTCCTCCACATCCAAGACCCAGGCCCAGCTGCGCCGCTTCGAGCGCCGCGGCGCGACCGCCCGCAGCCGCCTCGAACGCGAGGTGCGCAAAGCGCGGGTGCGCGTCGAGCGCCAGCTGCGCGAGCGCCGTACCAGCATCGAGAGCACGGTGAGCGAGCTGGAAGAGCGTCGTGAGGCGCTCGCCAAGAGCAGCAGCGACCTCGCCAACCGCGTGCCCGAGCTGGCCAACGAGCTCCAGGAGCGGATCCTGAGCCTCGTCTGACCCACGAAGCTTCCCCCGCCCGGTCCGAGAGGGGCCGACGCGGGAGAGTCTGCCGGCCTCATATCCCGCCGGCAGTAGTAGCACCCTCTCCTCCCTCGACCCGCGGGCGGCCCCCACCGCCCGCGGGTCATTTTTTTGGCCGGACGATGCGCCCACAAGTCAGTCGGCTCAGCTGGCGGCCTGGTCTGTATCTCTGGAGAGCTGTCTCTCAGCCGTTGCATCGGGGGATTATGGAGAAGGTGAAGAGCCTTGCGCTGTGGATCGTGCGCCTCATCTCTTGGTCTGATCTAGTCGGCTCGCTCTTCCGACTGTCGGAAACGTCCTGACATTCTGCTTGACACGCCAGCCTGCGCGCGCTACACCAAGTAGCCCAATACCAGCAGCCAGCACCCCGCTGGCTGCGCTACCCGGGCCGGCAGCAAAGGGGCCATCGGCCCCCGGCTGGCCCATCGACGCTAGGAGACACAAGATCATGAAATATCTAGGCATCACCGGCGTGCTCCTCACCGCCGCGTTCGCGATCCTGGGCCTGGTCGCGTCCGCCGCCTCGGCCGTAGAGCCCCTCGGCGGACCCTTAGCCTGCTATGAAATCAGCAACTTCTCGGCCAAAAAAGTAGCCGGGAACTGGAGCAACGCGACATGCACGACAGAAGTGACGAAGTTAACCGGTAAATTCGTGTTAGCGTTACCGGTCACATGGCTCAAGGAAAACTTATGGTGCGCGTTAATCACACCATACGTCGTAGGCAAACCCTCCGAAACGGGTACGTGGGAAGACGAAAAATGCAGCAAAGCGAAATCTAACGGAGAATACACTGAAATAAAGTGGGTGAAACTCCCCGCGATCACGATCGAAGACAGCGAACCGACCGTCTTAATCAACTCCGCGTCAGACCACCCAACCAACAACGGGATCTTCTCAGAATTGCAGTCTAGCGCCGCAAAGCTGGAAGGTAAAGGGATGTTACTCGAAATCACGTTGTTAAACACCGCGACGACCAGCGGTATCGGCATCTACTTAGTATTATTCTTAGAAGTCAAAGATGCGTCTACCGGTGAAACCTGCAGTACCTCTGGTGACGCGACTGGGGAAGTGTTACTGCCGACGAGCACGATCTTACTTGTGTCCACCACCAGCTCAACCGGAGCATTACAGGTGGGCTTGCTGTTAGACATCAGCGAATTCACGATGAAATGCCCCGGCGGATCCGAAGTTAAACTCAAGGGGAGTGTGCTTGGGTATGTCGAACCGATCGAAAGCAAGATCGGAAAAGAAAGCAACACGAGCCAGGGTGCCCTGAGATGCACCTCCACTTCGGGTGTACCAGAAAAAACGAAATTCACGAACCAGAAAGGCGAAGCAGGAGTGGCAAACCTCAAAATCAAAGCCGGTGGTCTGAACGAAACCGGCTGCTTATTACTCACCAACTCCTCGACTGGGACGATCACGTTGTTACCAACGAAGGCGGTCGAGCTGTTCGGATAGCGCGGCGTAAGGTCATGTGGTGCGCAGCGGCTGGAGTCCCAGCGGCTAGTAGTACTTTGGTAGTTTTGTCACTCGTGTTGGGGGTGTTGGTGAAGGGGTAGGGCGGCGAGGTTGATTGTCTGCTGGCAGGTGGTGCAGCGGCCGGTCCAGCACTTGAATAGGGGCTGGAGCAGGAGGACTGCCCGGGGTAGGGTCAGGCCGGCCGCTGGTGATTTGGGTTCTGTCGCTCCAGGGTGAGGAAGCCGTGTGCTGCGGTGACGAGTGCGGTGTGGTGGTACCAGCCGAGCCATGAGCGACCCTCGTAGTGGTCCAGCCCGAGCTCGCCCTTGAGCTGCTTGTAGTCGAGCTCGATCTTCCAGCGCATCCTGGCCAGGCGTGCGAGCTGCTCGGGTGTGGTGTCGGGTGGCATGTTGCTGATCCAGTAGTCGCTCGGCTTGTCGTGATTTTCGGGCCACTCGCAGATCAGCCACTCCTCGCGGGGCTCCTGCTCGGCTCCGTTTTGCCAGCGTGCCAGTGCGCGGACACGCAGAAAACAGAACCGTGAGGTGATGGGCTCTCCGCCAGGCCCGTCCCTGAACGTGACGGTCTGCAGGTTTCCTGGGGCCAGCCGGGCGATGAGCTTATGGACGGGCTCGGGCTTTTGGTCGGGGCGCATTCGTGTGCGCGGCCGCCCTGTCTCACCAGCGCGCTCGGGCAGCGTGAACGCCGTCTCAGGTGCGAACACGCTCGCGATCCGATCGATCGAGAACATGTACTCGAACCCCTCAGTATCCAGATGCTGACGCAGCTTTGTGTTCTCGCCATAGGCCTCGTCACCCAAGACGGGTGCTCTGGCGATATCCCACCTGCCAGCACGCTCGATCAATTCCCTGCCGAGTTCTGGCTTGGTCTTGAAGCCGATCTCCTCGGGGATCTTCGCTTTGCGTCGGCGCTCTGGATCCTCGCACCACTCCTCGGGCAGATACAACGCCCAACCCAACGGGACCGTGCCCTTGGCGCCCACGGCATGCACAGACACGCCGACCTGGCAGTTACCGATCTTGCCGAGCGTCCCCGAGTACTGACGCTTGACCCCTGGCGAATGCTTACCGTCCTTCGGGAAACCAGTGTCATCGAGCACCCACGCCTGCACATGGATCTCCGGCGCCACTCGCTCAGCGACCGCCCTGACCACCAGCGCCGGATCCCACGGGCTCACCGCGAGAAACTGCTGCAAGCTCTCATAGTCCGCCTCCCCACCCAGCCTGGCAACCATCGGCTCAAGCGACTTGCGAGACCCACCCTCGATCAACCCACGCAGATACAACTCACCATTGACCAACTGCACCTGCCGGTTCACCGCCTCACCCAATACCCCTGCGGCAAACGCCTCCAGGCGCTCACGCACCACCACAGGCCCATCCACCACCGACCGCTCCATCACCGCCATCACGCCCTCCTCACGCCGACACCATCAACGCAAGAAGGATTCGCCAAACCACCCCCGAAACCCTACAACAAAACTACCAAAGTACTACTAGGAGTCCTGCTGGAAGTGCCTCTCCCGTGTGGGCCGGGAGAGGCACTTGACCGCAAGGCGGCGAGGGCCACCAAGGCGGAGAGAAGGCGCTTAAGGCGGGTTCTAGGTTGGTGTGTGGCGGTTTAGGTGTTGTGTTGTTGGTTTGTGTGTGTTGGGTCGTAGAGTTTGTGTGCGTGTCGTTCGCATGCGGTGCGCTTGCTGTGGGGTTTGTCTTTGTGGCATGTGTGGAGGGCTTTGGCGAGCTTTTCCTTGTTGGTGGGGGGTTTGGGTTTGTTGGTGGGTTTGGGGGTGGGTGGTGGGGCGGGGGTGGGTAGGTTGCCGGTGCCGGTGAGGGCTTCGGAGGGGATCGGCCCGAACGCGGCGGGGGGTGATGGCTGGGGGTGGCATTCTTCGCCCTGGCATGGTGTGGGGGTGGTGGGTGCGGGGAACCCGCCGTTGACGCGGGCGTCGTAGTAGTCGAGCTCGCTGTCGGTGTCAGCGGGCACGAGCTCGTCGGCGGTTGTGAACAGGACGTTCTGGCCGGTGGTGTCGGTGCCGAGGAGTTCGACGCTGCTCGCGGCGTTAGTGTCGGAGTTGGCTTCGGTGGTGTCGTGTCCGTCGGAGATGAGGTTGATGCAGCCGGTGGGTTCTTCGCAGCCGTGGGTTGCGGGGGCTTGCCACTCGTAGATGTTTTGTGCGAGGCCGCCTTTGGCGTTGACTGGCGTGTTGTTCAGTGCGCCGGGGGTCAGCCCGGCGGGGCTTTGGAAGAACACGAGCGAGGCGTCATCAGACACGGTGGGGTCGCGCCTTAGCTGGCCGATGTTGCTGTTGTGTACCGCGATGCGTGCGTCCCCGGCTGGGGCGTTGCCGTCATCGTTGAGGCCGTGCACGGCGATCGAGACGCGCTGTAGGTGTTCTGTTTCGGCGTCGTAGCGGAACACTTGTTCGGGGCCGCCCTGGCCACCGGCGAGCGCACCACTGGAGGTGAACACGAGGAACTCGCCGTCGGGGGTCACGCTCGCGTCCCTGACGAAGCGTATGCCCCACTCCTGGTTTTCGGGCTCCCCGCCGGGGAGCGTCGCGATAAACGTGCTGTGCCCGCCGGTGGGGAGCGCGGGGTCGCGTTCCCACACGTACAAGTTCGCGGCGCCTTCCACGGGGCTGTGGCCTTCCTTGTTGGCGCCCGTGAGGACCCCGCCGGCGATGAAGTAGACGTGTGACCCGTCGGCGGAGACCGCCATCACGCCCTTGACCTCGGGGCCTTCGCCGCTGCTGTCACCGGCTGAGACATCGACCAGGTTATGCCCCGACAGCGGCTGTTCAGAGGCACCTTCAAACAGGTATAGGTTACAGCCGTCCCTCCCGGGGGTTGTCTGGCAGGCACTCGCGCTGCCGGCGGCGGTCCCGGTGGGGTCCTCGCTGGCGTCGTTGGTGAGCTTTTGTGTCGAGGTGAAATACACCCGCGAACCATCCCCAGACGCGCCCCCCAGCAACCCGGCTGAGGTGGGCGAGGACGCGCAGCCACTTGCGCTGTCGCATTCCTCGACGCCCGTTCCGGTTCCTGCGGCGTGGGTGGAGATCGCGATCGTTCGTGCGCTGGCTTGTTCGCCGTCTACACGCGCGTACAGCCCGCCTTCGATCCCGCCTTCACAGGTGTTGAAATACACGATGGTCCCATCAGTCGATACCGCCTGCTGGTTCTCGATGCTGCTGAAGTTGCCGGCGAGTTCTCCGCAGCTGCCGATCGTTTTCGTGCTGCCCTGCCCCTGGCCTACTTCGACGTTCACGAGGAAGGGTTTGCTGTTGCCGGTCCCGGTGTACTCGAACAACGGAGTGCCAGCGGTGAGTGATGGCCATATACCTTCTTTGTCTGGGGAGAAGACGATGTGGGAGAGGTCGCTGGTCGCGCGCACGCTGGCGTCTTGGACGTTGATGAAGGGTTCGGTTTCGCTGACGGGGCCGATGGGTTCGAGGGTGCCTTCGGGGGTGCGCGCGAAGAACGAGTCGGGGGTCTGGCCGGGTGTGGGGGCGCTGTAGAGCACCATGCCGGTGCTCGCGTCATACCCCCATAGGCCGCTGTCTTCGAGGATGCTCGCGGGTGGCGCGAGTGGGGTCGTGACCCAACCGGTGGTGGTGCGCGAGAACGCAAACGGCACCCCCAGAAGCTCGCGTCTGGCGGTGCATGAGGTGGCTTCTGCGAAGCATTGGTCGCTTGAGATCATCACGCGTTCGCCGTTTTCGCTGAGCTGCGGAGCGGGAGCGAACTGCAGTGGCGCGAGCAGCGCGGCGTTCTTGTGCGCGGGAGTGACCAGCTCGTAGGCACGGCAGTCGGGGAGTTCGAGCGAGAGCGCCTGCCCGGTCTTCAGGTCGAGGTCGCTTTCGTGGCGGAGTGTTTCGTTGGGGCAGGGTGTTTGCTGGTGCTGTGGTGTGCTTGGGGGTAGGTATACGAACGTGCTATCGGGCGAGGTCACAGTCGCGTGTTCGCCGGGGGCGTCTTCGTCTGTGACGAGGATGCGCCAGTGGTACTCGCTGCCGGGGGTTAGGCCGGTGAGCGCGAGCGAGACCGCGATGGGGGAGCTACCCGAGAGCGTTTCTGAGGGTTCGCACGGCGCCTGGTGTTCATAGGCTTCGCTAGCCCCGTATTGGAAGCTACATTTCGTGTTCGGCACCCCGTTTGGGTTGACCGTGGCGGCTAGTAGCGCGGAGTGCGCTTCGATTTTTTCGCTCGTGGTGTGTTCGATGGTGGCGGTCGTGAGCGTCTGAAAGCCCTCGGCGCCGCTTTCTAGTGTTTCCCCGGCCGTGTTCGCTACCCGCAGTCGATCCTCATAGCCTGTGCCGCCTGAGAGGCCTTCGGCGGTGGCGTGCACCTTCACCGGGGCTTCCCCGGTGAGCGGGTGCGCGACCGAGACGGGCTCGTCTGCTTCGTTCAGGCATGCCGCGACGGCTCCGTTGGCGTAGTGAAACGCACAGGACGTGACGTTAGTGGCGTGGGGGTTTACTTCGCCTTCCAGCAGCGCGCTTGTAGCGGTCAGGTCGCTAACCGGTGTGGTCCTTGCTTCGAGGGAGATGGCGAATACGTCGATCTCGCTTGTCGTGGTGTCCGCGACATACACTGACCCGCTGAACGGCGAGCCGGTCGAGGTGTTGACCGCCAGCCCCGCGCCACCAGCAAGCTCCCCTTCCCCGAATTCCAAGGGTTCGTTGAGGCCCGGCGCGACGTCTTCCACGCTATCCCCGAGATCGGCGAACACTTCGCTTGTGGCCCCGTCGAGCGCGAACGCCGTGGGGTCCGGTCTACGCACGGTGGTTACGCACCCGATGCGGCTCCCGGCCGGCGTGTAGCCTTCCACGCATTGCTTTTCTGCGCCGACGAGGTAGATGTCGCCGGCTTCGCTTATCGCGATCCCGGACCTTGAGCCTTCCGGCGTGTGAAACGGGTTCCCGCTGGGCTTGCCTGCTTCGTCGAACTCATAGACCTGGGAGCTGTCGTATACCCATAGGTCGCCTGTGGGGTCGGCTGCGATCCCCGCGAGTTCGCCTTCGAAGGCACCGTTCTTGGCGTTGATCTGGCCGTTTGCGGTTTCGCCGGGGCCGTTATCGCCCCAGCCTGCTTCGAGCTTGCCTTCCGGCCCGTACTTCGTGACCAGTTCAGCATGGGCGCCTTCATCGCCCACCCCGACGCTGACATACACATCGCCACGAGAGCCACCCGCATAGTTATCGACCGTGATGAACCGGGGTTCTGCCAGCTCCCCCGCCGCGGACCCCGAAAGCCCCGCTTTGCACGTGCTCGTCGGTGGGAGTGCCTCGGGCCCGCATGTCTCGAGCATCGACAGGCCATCGGCGACGCCCCAACCCCACGCGCGCATGAACGTGCCATCGGCTTGGAACTCATCGACGCGATGCTCGCCCGTATCAGCGACATACACATCATGCGTTTCGTCGTTGACCGCGACCCCACTCCCCGACACCCGAAATTCAGGACTTCCCCCGCCCTGCCCGATCGGGGCGGCGAGCCCCATCTGGCCCGCGCCCGCGCCGGCGCCGCCGAACACACGCCCCGGTTCAAGCCGGTAGGCGCTGTCCCCCCACGCGACCCCAGGAGCGCATCCCAGCCCGCCCGCGAGCAGCACACCGAGCCACACCAGCCCGCCCCCGAACACCCGACGCGACGCGACGCGACGCGACGCGACGCCCCGCCCCGCCGTTGTCGCGGGCCGTGATGGCGTGGTGCGCCGTGATCTTTCCCCAAGCTCCCTCGTCATCCAAACCATCCCCTTCTCGCTCGTGGCCCCTCCTAGCAGCAATGCCGTGGGAGCCGTTGCTCACCGGCGATCCTAAACCGGCCCCCCGCCCCCCTCGACACGTTCTGCGGCTCCCCCCGGCCTCGCTCTGAACTCGGCCGCTAGAGCGGCCCGTGCGCTATCCGCCCAGCCGACCGCTTGTTCGGGCTGCCAGAAACATCCTGGCTGTTTGCTTGACAGGGGCATTCCCGGCATGTTACACCCCTAGCGCACTACCAGCAGCCAGCACCCCGCTGGCTGCGCTACCAGGGCCGGCAGCAAAAGGGGGCCATCGGCCCCCCGGGCTGGCCCATCGACGCTAGGAGACACAAGATCATGAAATATCTAGGCATCACCGGCGTGCTCCTCACCGCCGCGTTCGCGATCCTCGGCCTGGTCGCATCCGCCGCCTCGGCCGAAGAGCCCCTCGGCGGACCCTTAGCCTGCTATGAAATCAGCAACTTCTCGGCCAAAAAAGTAGCCGGGAACTGGAGCAACGCGACATGCACGACAGAAGTGACGAAGTTAACCGGTAAATTCGTGTTAGCGTTACCGGTCACATGGCTCAAGGAAAACTTATGGTGCGCGTTAATCACACCATACGTCGTAGGCAAACCCTCCGAAACGGGTACATGGGAAGACGAAAAATGCAGCAAAGCGAAATCTAACGGGGAATACACTGAAATAAAGTGGGTGAAACTCCCCGCCATCACAATCGAAAAAAGCGAACCAACCGTCTTAATCAACTCCGCATCAGACCACCCAACCAACAACGGGATTCCCTCAGAACTACAGACGACAGCCTCTCTGCTGAAAGGTAAAGGGCTGTTACTCGAAATCACGTTGTTAAACACCGCGACGACCAGCGGTATCGGCATCTACTTAGTATTATTCTTAGAAGTCACAAATTCGTCTACCGGTGAAACATGCAAGACGTCTGGTGACGCGACCGGGGAAGTGTTACTGCCGACGAACACGATCTTACTTGTGTCCACCACCAGCTCAACCGGAGCATTACAGGTGGGCACACTGTTCGACGTCAGCGAAATCACGATCACATGCAGCAACGGGCTCGAAGTCAAGCCTAAAGGGAGTGTGCTTGGGTACGTCGAACCGATCGAAAGCAAACTCAAAAAAGAAGGCAACGAAGGCCAGGGTGCCCTGAGATGCAGCTCCACTTCGGGTAAACCAGAAAAAACGAAATTCACGAACCAGAAAGGCGAAGCAGGAGAAGCAAACCTCAAAGTCAAAGCCGGCGGTGTGAATGAATCCGGTTGTGAGTTAATCACCAACTCCCCGACCGGGACGATCACGCTGTTACCAACCAAGGCCGTCGAGCTCTTCGGCTAAACAGCACGATGAATGTAGGTAGATAGCCAAACGGGCGCATGAAGGCCACACCAGCCTTCATGCGCCCCCCTTGGCTACCTCACGCTTTTCGCAAGCCCCAAGGCGCCAAAGACGCACACAGCGCCAACTCGCAAGCTTCCCGTGCCCCGCAAGCGCTGGCCGAGGCCGCGGGAGCGCTGTTCCAGATCGGCCAGGACCTGCGCCTGCTTCCGTAGGGAGACTGCCGCGGCGCTTCTCACGCGACGACCGGCTTGCCGCACGCGAGCGCGTGACGGCCCCGGTGGGGACGATCGTCCGCACTGCGCGTTGCGGGGCGAGCTCGCGCAGGCGCGTGACAAAGACCGTCGCGGTTGCGGTCGCTACGCCGCTTGAGCGCGGCAAGATCTCGGATCGCCCGGGTCTGCGACAGGCGACTGTCGAAACACGACGTCCACCGTCAGTCGCTCGCCATCACCCAGAACCCCAGAGGATGGGAGCCCGGAAACCGCAGGGGACGAGGACATGATAACTATAGACAGCTACTGTGCCCGCAATCCACTAGACGGGGACGGCGGAGTGGATTAGGTTCAGCCTATGGAAACGACGAGGCCATCGCAGGGACCGATCGTGACGATCGGACTGCGTGTCGATTGCAAAATCCAGACTGGCAGCGTTGATATCTATTAGCGACGAAAGGCAAATAAGCAATGTTCTCGAAACTACGCAGGCGCATCACCGTTCCCGGTGTGCTCGCAGTCTTCGCAATGGTATTCGCGATGACCGGGGGAGCCTACGCTGCCTCACGCATCATCATCACCTCAAAGACGCAAATCAGCAGCAAGGTCTTGAAGGAACTCAAGAAGGAATTCCAAGGCAAGGCCGGCGCACCCGGCACAGCCGGCGCACCCGGCACAGCCGGCGCACCCGGCACAGCCGGCGCGACCGGCACAGCCGGCGCGACCGGTCCGCAGGGACCGACCGGGAACAACGGCAGCAACGGCAGCAACGGGGAAAGTGTCACCGTCCACGAAGTCAAAAAGGGCGAAGTCGCCTGTGACAAAGAAGGCGGCGCCGAAGTCAAAGTGGGCTCCGGCAAAGCCGTCCCCGTGTGCAATGGCACGACAGGCTTTACCGAAACGCTTCCTGAAGGAAAGACGGAGACGGGGGTCTGGGCCAACTCCTTCACGGGCACAGGTGAACAGTCTGCGTTCGACTCGGTCTCCTTCCCGATTCCGCTCGCTGAAGCTGTGGCTTTTAGCAACACGTTCTACATAACCTCTGAAGAACAGACGAATAAAATATATGCACACGCTGGAACGAACTGTACCGGCACAGTGGAAGACCCGACCGCTGAAAAGGGCTTTCTGTGTGTCTACCAGGGCGGGACGCACATAGCGGAAGACGAAACCCGAGCGCTGAGGGTGGCCGGATTCATCAAGCCAGGTCAAACCCTGCCGACCACCGGCGCGGGCAAGACAGGAGTGGTGCTCGCCATCGAATATGCAGAAGGAAGCAGCGGCGAAATATCCAGAATCTCGGGGAGCTGGGCTGTAACAGGCGCATAGTCTCGCCAGTCCATGAGCGGCCTCGGGCTCGGAGTCTTGGAGCCCGAGGTGCGCTCATGCGCCGCTCGTGCACGCTACGTTGCGCGGCGCGATGCCCTCGCGCGCCAATCACCAAGCTCTCTGGGGAGCATGGCAGAGAATATTGACCGTTCGGCCGTTGCAACCGTGCTGGCGCCCCGCTTGATTCGGTGGCTGTGTACCGCGAGCAGTTCTCATTTGCCATAGAACTGGGGATGCCGCGATGGGCAATAGTCACGTACGGCGGATGAGCCCGGGCTGCCGATTTTGATCCACACGCCGGTGCCGTTCGTGAGCGTCAGACATGGGGGGACTTCAGACGGCTCGACCGGCGCGTTGCGGAGAATCGCGTACTCCTCGGTCAGGCGTGTGACCGGCGTGCTTTCCTCCGAGATGGTTGCGAGTTCGGCGATGATGTCCAGTGCGACGATCCCCACCGGAGAGAACGCGGAGTCTTCCGCGCTCGTGGGTTCGAGCGCGATCGCGCGGATGCCGTCGTGCCGCAGCGCTCGCAGCGTGGCAAGCATGTCACCGTCTCGCTCGGGTCCTGAGACCAGAAAGCCGCCGCTGGAGAAGAGCGTCAGGAAGCGTGGGCCCTGCAGGATGCCGGCCTTCTTTGCGGGCAGGCTCAGATTCACGCGTGGTCCGTCGCCGAAGCTCGTACCAACGATGTTCACCGCGCCGACGAGCGCGAGCGTTGTCGCCGCGGCTGCTCGTCCTGGGCGTGGTAGGCGTGTGAGCCAACCGACACCGAAGACGGCGAGGTACACGAGCAGCGGCATGCTGTAGCGCGTGTCACGTATGAACGTCTCGGTGATCGCCAGCCAGGCCACGAAGGCACCGATCGTGAGCTCGGAGGCAAAGCGGCTGACCGGTCGTCGGCGCACGAACCCAACGATCGTCCACAGCCAGCCGATCGCCGCGAAGGCGAACAGCGGAGCGTAGAGCTGGGCGTCGAGCATGTTCCAGAAGTACCACTCGAGATTGTCCAGCGACAGTGGCGCCGGTGCGAGGTTGGACCCGAGCGCCGAGTCGCCGGTTGCGGCGATCGCCGAGGATCCGAGCTTGCCGACCAACGTGAACTCGGTCACATACCAGGGAAGGGCTACGAGGAGAGCCGCGAGCGTGAACGCAAGTTGCCCTCGCCATGCTTTCCGACCCCCACGGAATGCGGTGACCGCCACTGGCCCGGCGACGAAGAACACGAACGGCTCCTTCGTCAGCAGACCGAGACCGACGGCCACCCCGGCCGCCGCTGAGATCCGCACACGGGCAAAGCTGTCGGTGGCGAGGATCGCCCATAGCGACACGGCGACCATCGCCGTCTCCGGTGCGTCGGTCATGAACACGTGGAACTGTGCTGTGATCAGTGGTGAGCCGAGCGCGAAGACCACCGCCAACGCCCCGGTGGTGCGGTCGAAGGCCAGTCGCCCGACGTGGTAGCAGCCGAGGGCGAGCAGTGGCACGAACACGAAGTTCTCGGCGATGATCGGGGGCGCGACGTTGATACCACCCACCACGATCCCGAGATCGCCCACGAGATACGTGAGCGGAGGGTATGGAAACGTGAGGGTAAGCGCACGGAGGACGTGCCCGGCACCGAGCGCTTTGAATATGTAGAAGGTGCCGGTCAGGTGCAGGCCGGCGTCGTAGATCGGGATCGAGCGGTCCTGGGTCAGCCACCAGCAGGTGATACCCAGGAACAGCCCCGTCGTCCCGATCGCTCCCCACGCCTGCACCGTCCACCGCTGCAGAACGATGTGACGCCAGGGCTTGACTGACACCAGCGATCCCGCCGTCGGAATGCTCGTGGCCACGTCCCGACAGTAGCGTGCGCGACCTTACCCCGGCAAGGCTTCAAACCCGTTTGTTTCTATCGTCGGTCGGCGTAGCATCGCTACAGCCGCGGAAGCTTGGCGGGGGTTCACCGTCGGTCGCTCGCGCGAGGCGCCGGGCGTCAGTCGGCGCCGGTCATCGCCGCGCGACATGCCTCCAGCCTGCGGGCGAGGGCCTCGGGGTCGCCGCGGTAGGCCGCTCCCGTGCCGTCGCTCACGAGCTGCTCGAGCGCGGCCACGCCCCGCGCGTACAGCGGAGCTGCGCTCACCAGCAGCGAGGCCAGCTCTCCCAGCGCGGATGCGTTGGCGCACACCGCCCGCCGCGGGGGACACACGCGCCAGCGACCCGGGTCTGCCTGGGCGCTCCGCAGCAGCCGGTCGAGGCCCTGTGCGAGCGCGGCCCGCGAGCGTGGCGAGGTGAGCTGCCGCGTGCGGGCGGCCAGCGCGCGCGAGGATGCGGGATCGGCACCAGCGATGAGGGCGTCGTTGAGGGTTCCCGAGCGCGCTCGCGCGAACGCCCTGGCGAGTCTCCCTGGCCTCAACGCCCGCTCGCTCGCCCTGTCATAGCGGGAGGGGAAGCTCAGCTCTCGGGCGACGCGGGTGTGCTGGAGTACCATGATGTCGTGACACCTCCTAAATAGATTAGCTGGTGTCGTAACCTATCATAGAAAGACAGTGGTGTCATCGTGAGCACGTCTGCCGCCCCGCACGGACTCGACCTGGTGATCGACTTCGTGAACACCCTCGACGTCGATGCCGGCCACGACGAGCTGAACGCGCCGGGCGCCCTCGACGCGTGGCTGGCCGAGCGCGAGCTGACGAGCCCGCCCGCGGCGCCCGCGAGCGAGGCGGACCACCGCCATGCGATCGAGCTGCGCGAGGCGCTCCGTGCGCTCATGCTCGCCAACAACGGCGAGGCCGGCCACGAGGGCGCTGGGGAGGAGCTCGAGCGGGCTGCCCGCCGGGGAGACCTCGGCGTGCACTTCGGGGGCGGTGCGTCGGTCAGCCTGGCACCCGCCGCCGGTGGCCTCGACGGTGCCCTCGCAGCCCTGCTCGTACCCGTCTCACACGCCGTCGCCGACGGCACCTGGCAGCGCGTCAAGGCCTGCCGTGAGGCGAGCTGCACGTGGGCGTTCTATGACCGCTCGCGCAATCGCTCGGGCGTGTGGTGCGAGATGGCGGTGTGCGGCAACCGCACCAAGGTTCGCGCCTACAGGGAGCGCGCGCCGCGGATCGGGCGCCAACGGCCGTGATCGTCCCCGGTGCGCGTCAGGCGGCCGCGGCCGTGATCATCCCCGCGCCCACCGTGCCGTTGGTGCTCTCGTCGATCAGGATGAAGCTGCCCGTGCGGCGGTTGGCCACGTAGGCGTCGAACGCGAGCGGGGCGCTCGTGCGCAGGTGCACGCGGCCGATGTCGTTGAGCTCGAGCTCCTCGGGGGGATCCACTCGCTCGAGCGTGTGCACGTCCACGATGTCCTCGATCCGGTCCACGATCGCGGTGGCCGTGCGGGCGGTGTGCTTGAGCACGTACCGTCCACCCGGTCGCAGCGACTGCTCGGCCATCCAGCACACGTCCGCCCGCAGCTCCCGGCCCACCGTGGGAGGCTCGTAGGGGTGGCAGATGAGCTCGCCCCGCGAGACGTCCAGCTCGTCCTCCAGGCGCAGCGTCAGCGACATCGGCGCCATCGCCTCCTCGAGCTCCCCGTCGTAGGTGTCGATGCCCGCGATCCGGGTGCGGGCGCCCGCCGGCAGCACCGCCACCTCGTCGCCCACCCGCAGCGCCCCGCTCGCCAGCTGGCCGGAGTAGCCGCGGTAGTCGCTCTCGTTCGGCCGCACCACCCACTGCACGGGGAAGCGGGCCGGCTTCTCGTCGGGATGGTCGTACGCCACCTCCACCTGCTCGAGCAGCTCCAGCAGCGGCGGGCCGTCGTACCACGGCATCGCCGCCGAGCGCTCCACGACGTTGTCGCCGTTGAGCGCCGACATCGGCATGTAGGACGTCGCCGTCCGCCGCGGGTTCTTGCCGCCCCGAAGCTTGCGGGCGAACGCCTCGAACTCCTCCACGAGCTCCTCGTAGCGGCTCTTGGAGTAGTCCACCAGGTCCATCTTGTTGATCGCCACCACCATCTGCGGGATGCCCAGCAGCGCGCTCAGGAAGGCGTGGCGCTTGGACTGCTCGAGCACGCCCCGCCGCGCGTCGATCAGCACCACCGCCACGTCCGCGGTGGAAGCCCCCGTGACCATGTTGCGGGTGTACTGGCGGTGACCGGGGCAGTCGGCGATGATGAACCGCCGGCGCACGGTGGCGAAGTACCGGTAGGCCACGTCGATCGTGATGCCCTGCTCACGCTCCGCCCGCAGGCCATCCGTCAGCAGCGCCAGATCGAGCGTGCCCTCGCCGCCGCGGCGCTCCGACGCCTGGGCCACCTGCGCGAGCTGATCCTCGAACACCTGCTTGGAGTCGTACAGCAGCCGGCCGATCAGCGTGCTCTTGCCGTCGTCCACCGAGCCCGCCGTCGTGAACCGCAGCAGATCGAGGGTCATCCCGCGCCCGGTGCGTGGTGTCCCGCCCGTGTCACCGGGCGAACGCACGCGGGCGCGCGGAGCGCGCCCTCATAAACGACACATCCGGCCATCGACTTAGAAGTAGCCGGCCTTCTTGCGATCCTCCATGGCCGCCTCTGACACGCGATCGTCGGCGCGGGTCTCACCGCGCTCGGTGATGCGGGTGGCGGCTATCTCCAGCACCACTTCCTCCAGCGTGCCCGCCAGCGAGCGCACGCCGCCGGTGCAACTCATGTCCCCGACCGTGCGGTAGCGGACGGTCTCGGTGAAGATGTCCTCGCCGTCGATCAGCTCGGTGCCCTCCCGCCACGCGTACAGCATCCCGTCCCGTTCGAACACCGGTCGCTCGTGCGCGAAGTAGATCGACGGGACCTCCAAGCCCTCCTGGTCGATGTACTCCCACACGTCCAGCTCCGTCCAGTTCGACAGCGGGAACACCCGCACGTGCTCGCCCTTCTTGATGCGCCCGTTGTACAGGTTCCACAGCTCCGGGCGCTGGTTCTTGGGGTCCCACTGGCCGAAGTCGTCCCGGAAGGAGAACACCCGCTCCTTCGCCCGCGCCCGCTCCTCGTCCCGGCGCGCCCCGCCGAAGGCCGCGTCGAAGCCGTGCTCGGCGATCGCGTCCAGCAGCGTGATCGTCTGCAGGCGGTTGCGCGACGCCCGCGGGCCCGTCTCCTCCACCACCCGGCCCTTGTCGATCGACTCCTGCACGCTCGCCACCACCAGCCGCTCGCCCAGCTCCCCCACGCGACGGTCGCGGTACTCGATCACCTCGGGGAAGTTGTGGCCGGTGTCCACGTGCATCAGCGGGAACGGGAACGGCGCCGGGCGGAACGCCTTCTCGGCCAGCCGCAGCAGCACGATCGAGTCCTTGCCGCCGCTGAACAGCAGCGCCGGGCGCTCGAATTCGGCGGCCACCTCGCGCATCACGTGGATCGCCTCGGACTCCAGGGCGCGCAGGTGGCTGAGCTGGGGGCGCGTGGCCACGCTCATCTCACGCATCTCCATGTGGACTCAGGGCAAGTCGGGCAAGGACGCAGGGAGCGTGGCGTGCTTCGCACGCGAGCGACCGAGGACGCAGATCCGACGCCGCCATCAGTCCACATGGAGGCCGCACTCCGTCTTGTCCGTTCCCGCCCAGCGGCCCTCGCGGCCGGAGCCGGGCTGGGTGCAGGGGGCGCAGCCGATCGACTCGTAGCCCTGGTCGTGCAGCGGGTTGTAGGGCAGGTCGCGACCGTGGATCCGCCGCCAGATGTCCTTGTCGGTCCAGTGCGCCAGCGGGTTGTACTTCCACAGGTCGCGCTTGTCGTCGCGCTCGATCAGCTCGGTGTTCGCCCGCGTCGGGCCCTGCTCGCGGCGGATGCCCGTGATCCAGCCCTCGGCGCCGGCCAGCGCGCTCTCGAGCGCCGCCACCTTGGCGGCCGAGCAGCAGTGCTCGGGGCCGGTCCACGGCTTCTCTACGTTGCTCGCGTCGAACACCTCGATGGTCACGCCGAAGCGCTCCTCGAACGCCCGCCAGGTCTGCAGCGTCTCGGGGAACAGCACGCCCGTGTCGATCGTCACGACCCGCACCGCGTTGCCGGGGGCGGTGGGCGTCATCTCCTTGTTGAGGCGCAGCAGCTCGTCGAGCAGCACCGACTCCTCCTTCTGGAAGGAGCACAGCAGCACGGCGCGCTCGCCGTGGCGCGCAGCCTCGCGCAGCGTGTGCGTGAGGCTCAGGCCGGGGTCGAAGTTGGGGGTCACTGGCTGTGTGCTGGTCTCTATGTGGGTTTCTAGTGGTGCCATCTGATGTCGTCGTCTCGCTTCCGCATAGCCTTGAGGTTCGTTCCGTCTATACCGCGCACTCGCCCTCGCCCCGGATCACTTCGAAGGGCACGTTGCGGTTCCAGTCGATGAACTGGTTCATGTTCTCGAGGGAGAAGTCCACGGGCATGGACAGGTCCTTGACGAGCGCCTCGAGGTCGCTCGTGCCGGTGCGCTCGACGAACTCGGTCCAGCCCTCGCCGTCCTCGCGGTTGGCCTCGTAGTGGCGCACCCAGCGATCCACCGCCTCGGGCACCCGCTTCGACGGCAGGCGCAGCTTCAGCCGCGTCCCGAACTTGACCTCGCCGCCTTCGAACACACCGCCCACGTGGGGGATGTACGCGGGGAGCGTGTGCTCGCCCACTTTGATGGACGCGCCCGTGAAGCCGATGCTGCCGACGTGATGCTGGCCGCAGCCGTTGGGGCAGCCGCTGATCTTGATGTTGATCTGACGCGTCAGCTCATCGCTGATCTGCATCTGCTCGATCCGCTCCTGGACCGCCTGGTTGACGCCCATCGAGCTCGTGATCCCGAGCTTGCAGGAGTCCGTGCCGGGGCACGACACGACGTCGTCGATCTGTCGCGAGCCCGCGTCCCCGAACCCGAGCTCCGAGAGCGCCCGCCACAGGTCGTACACGCTCTCCTCGCGCACCCACCGCAGCACCAGGTTCTGCTGCACGGTCGTCCGCGCGTAGCCGCCCGCGTAGTCGCGCATGACCCGGGCGAGCGCCCGGAACTGCTCGGGCGTGAGGTCGCCGCGGGTGATCTTCACCTCGACCGCCACGAACCCCTCCTGCCTCTGCTCCGCCACGTTGGCCGCGCGGAAGCGCTCGAACTCCTGGAGGTCGCCGTTGGGGCTGCCGTAGCTGGCGGGCGGGGCCGGCGCGCCCTCGCGCTCGTCGTATGCGAACAGGCGCTGCCCGATCGAGAAGTCACGTTCGGCCACCCACTCGCCCTTGAGCTCCTCCTCGGCCTGCCGGCGCAGCTCGTCGATCCCGTACTTGTCCACGAACACCTTGATCCGCGCGCGGGCGCGGTTGGCCCGCAGCCACTCCTGGCGGTCGAAGATCCGCATCACGGCCTCCGTGCGCTTGAGGTACTCGCCGTCGTCGAGCGTCACGAAGTCGTACAGGACCTGGGCTTTGCGAGGCATGATCGAGGTGCCCCCGCCGACCAGCATCTCCACGCCCCGCACCTGCTGGCCGTCAACCTCCTTAATGCGCGCGCGGAAGGCCACGTCGTGGATCTCGGAGATGGCGCGACCGGCTTGCGAGGCGTCGAAGGCGGTCTTCACCTTCCGCGGCATCGCCTGCGTGGTCGGGTGGCGCACGAAGTAGCGCACGTACGCCCCGGCGTAGGGCGTGAGGTCGAACAGCTCGTCCTTGGCCACGCCCGCCCACGGGTCGGCGGTGACGTTGCGCATCGTGTTGCCGCAGCCCTCGCGGCTCGACAGCCCCGCCTCGCCGAGCTCGCGGATCGCCTTCTCCACGTCCGGCAGGGGGATGTGGTGCATCTGGACGTTCTGGCGCGTGGTGATGTGGCCCTTGTTCAGCGGCACGTACTTCTCGATCACGTCCGCGAAGGACTCCATCTGCTCCGGCGTGATCCCGCCGAACGGGAGCTTCACGCGGATCATCTGGACGTCCGGCTGGCGCTGCCCGTACACGCCCTGCTTGAGGCGGAACTTGATGAAGTCGTCCTCGGCCATGTCTCCAGCCAGGAACTTCGTGGCCTCTGTCTTGAAGTCGTCGTACTCCCGCTGCAGGATCGGGATCACGTGCCCGGGGACGTTCTGCAGCACCTCGGGGTCCGAGAGCGTGCCAGCCGCGCCAACCGGGTTGCGTCCTGCGGGGATGGAAACTGGCTCCATTGCGAAACAGACCTCCTGATCCGGGTGCTCGGCCCGGCGCTGTCGTCAACGATACGGACGCGCTGGAAAGCTATTGCGCTAAAGCCTAGCGGCTTTCGGGTATTTATCCAGGGGTTGCCGAGCGCGGGTTGGCTCGAGCCTACCGGGGCGCGCCGAGCCAGGCGTCGGTGTCCGTCCACGGGTCGCGCGAGACGCCCTCGAGGATGGCCGTCGCTCGCCAGCCGTCGAGTTGGGCGGGTACGCTCGCGGCGGGCGGCGGCGCGGTCGCGCGCATGAAGCGCTCCAGTGCGGCGACGATGGCGGCGGCCTCCTCGGGTGTTGCGGAGGGGGCGCTGGAGATAAAGGCGCGGGCGCGCAAGGTGCCTCTCTACGACTTCTGTATGACGATGGTTATACAGAAGTCTCGCAGGTGCAGGTGCAGGTTCGTCGACGTCCTCCGAACGTTGTGCGCTCTCACAGCGGGATGTTCCCGTGCTTGCGCCTGGGCCCCGGCTCGCGCTTGCCCTGGAGCGTGCGCAGCGCGGTGATCAGCCGCGGGCGCGTCTCGTGCGGCACGATCACGTCGTCGATGTAGCCGCGCTCCGCGGCCGTGTAGGGATTGGCGAAGCGCGCCTTGTAGTCCTCCATCAGCTTCTTGCGCCGCTCCTCGGGGGTGGGGCTGGCGGCGATGTCACGCCTGTAGATGATGTTGACGGCGCCCTCGGGGCCCATCACGGCCACCTCGGAGGTGGGCCAGGCGAAGTTGAAGTCCGCCCCCAGATGCTTTGAGGACATGACGTCGTAGGCGCCGCCGTAGGCCTTGCGGGTGATGATCGTCACCTTCGGCACGGTGGCCTCGGCGAACGCGTACAGGAGCTTGGCTCCGTGGCGGATGATGCCGCCCCACTCCTGGGCGGTCCCGGGCAGGAAGCCGGGAACGTCGCAGAACGTGAGCAGCGGGATGTTGAAGGCGTCACACGTGCGCACGAAGCGCGCGGCCTTGGCCGACGCGTCGATGTCGAGCACGCCGGCGAGCTGGTTGGGCTGGTTGCCGACGATCCCGATCGTGTAGCCGTCGAGGCGCGAGAAGCCACAGATGATGTTCTTGGCGTGGTGCTCGTGCACCTCGAAGAACTCCTCGTCGTTGACGATTCGCTTGACGACCTCGCGCATGTCGTAGGGCTTGTTGGGGTTGTCCGGGACGACATGATCGAGCTCCGGGTCCATGCGCTCGGGGTCGTCCGTGGGGGCGACGCGCGGCGTCGTCTGCAGGTTGTTCTGCGGCAGGAAGCTCAGCAGGTAGCGGCAGTCCTCGAGACACGCGTCCTCGTCCTCTGAGGCGAACTGGGCGACGCCGGACTTGGTGTTGTGCGACATGGCGCCCCCGAGCTCCTCGAATCCGACCTCCTCGCCGGTGACCGTCTTGATCACGTCGGGCCCGGTGATGAACATGTGCGAGGTCTCCTTGACCATGAAGATGAAGTCGGTGATCGCAGGCGAGTACACGGCGCCGCCGGCGCACGGGCCCATGACGAGCGAGATCTGCGGGATCACCCCCGAGCACCGCACGTTGCGCAGGAACACGTCGCCGTAGGAGCCGAGCGACACGACGCCCTCCTGGATGCGCGCGCCACCCGAGTCGTTGATGCCGATCACCGGGCAGCCGATCTTCGCCGCCAGGTCCATCACCTTGCACATCTTCTCGCCCATCACCTCGCCGAGCGAGCCGCCGAACACCGTGAAGTCCTGGCTGAACACGCACACGGTGCGCCCGTCGATGGTGCCGTGGCCGGTCACGACCGCGTCGCCCCACGGCCGGTTCTTCTGCATGTCGAAGTCGTAGGTGCGGTGGCGCACGAACGTGTCGAGCTCCTGGAAGGAGCCGGGGTCGAGCAGCTTCTCGACGCGCTCGCGCGCCGTGTACTTGCCGCGTGCGTGCTGCTTCTCCTCGGCCTCCGGGGACGAGTGGATCGCCGCCTCGCGCAGCTCCTGGAGCTGCGCGAGCTTCTCCTCGTAGGTTTCCGGGGCCTTCTGGCGCGGGGGCTTGCGCGCTCCGCGGGAAGCGGCGAGGAGCGCGGCGTCGGCGTGACGGTCGTGGGTGCTTGCCATCGGGCGCGGGATGTTATCCGTGCGGGGATGTTTCCAGCGTACGCGGCGATCCTCGAGGCGGCTCGCGACCTTGGCTGCGAAGTGGTTCTCTCCGAGGACCTCAACGAGGGCCAGGACTACGCGGGCGTGCGAGTGGAGAACCCTTCGGCGGGCGCTGAGCGTCGCGCCCGCGTTCAATCAAGCGGGTCTCTAGGCCCGCGAGAACGGGCGATGGTGCGCGGCGCCCAAACGGTCGAGCACCGCCGTCAGCACCGCGGTGACCTCCTCGGCGGCCACTTCCTCCGCGGCCATCAGCTCCGCCGAGATATCCTCGCGTTGCTCGGCCTGCTCCCGCTCCTCTTGCTCTTGCTGTGGCTCTCGCTGCGGCTCGGCCGAGGGCTCTGGCGCCGGTATGAGGGCCTCCGGCTGCAAGGCCGCAGACGGCGGCGCCAGTGGAGCGGCGGGCGCTGGTGGGGCCGCTTGCGGAACGGCAAACGCGTGCGTCGCTGTGAACGTCGCCGGCGCCAGCGCCCGACTGACCGCGGCGAACGCGTCGGGTCGTCCCGGCTCGGCGTGTGGTGGCGGTGCCATCCTGCCCCGGCGACGAAACAGTCGGGCGAAGAATCCCTGGCGGGGTTCGGGCATGGGCGCGATCGCCTCCATGGCCGGCGGCCGCGGCCCGACTTGTGCGTCTGGTGCGGATTCGGGCTCCGGGGTGGGCGCCGCTTGCGCGTCTGGCTCGGGCATCGCTTGCGCGTCCGGCGTGGCGTCGGGCTCGGGCGTGGCGTTGGCGTCGGGCTCGGGCTCGTACTCAGACTCCGGCTCGGACTCGAGTCGGTGCTCGGCGTCGGTCGCGTGCTCGACGTCGGTCGCGTGCTCGGCGTCGGTCGCCTCAGGCAGCGGCGGCGCCGCGTTGACGATCTGCCGGCTGACCTTGAGCGTCACCTTGGTGCCCCACCCGGATGGCTGGATGGACACGCTTCCGGTGACGTTCTCGGCCTCCCACTCGACGGTGCGTTCAGGCTCGGTGCGCGTGATGCGGATCTCGCCCAGCGCGCCCAGATGGCGAGCGAGCGCACCGGGGTCGCTCAGCTCCGCCCACAGCTCTGGCGGGGACTTGACCAGCGTGCGCTGCACCTCCGATGAGACCATCGCTGCAAGATTCGAGCGACGGCGCTCCAGTCCTTCAGCGGGACGCCGCAGGCTATGCCGTCGCGGGCTCTCCCTGGGCGCGCACGAGCCCGCGCTCGGCCAGCAGCTCGGCGAGCTCCACGGCGTTGGACGCGGCGCCCTTGCGCAGGTTGTCGGCGACGATCCACAGGTCGAGCGCGCGATCGTGCCCGCGGTCGCGCCGGATGCGCCCCACGAACACTCCGTCCTTGCCGGAGGCGTGGATCGCCAGCGGGTAGAGGGCGGCGCTGGGGTCGTCGAGCACGGTGACGCCGGGCGCGGCGGCGAGCAACTCGCGGGCGCGCTCGGGGGAGAGCTCGTCCCGGGTCTGCACGTTGACGGCCTCGGAGTGGCCGTTGACGACCGGCACGCGCACGCAGGTGGCGGAGACGCGGATGGCGGGGTCCTCCAGGATCTTGCGGGTCTCGTTGACGAGCTTGAGCTCCTCGTCGGTGTGATCCGCGCCCGGGGCGAAGCTGCCGGCGTGGGGAAGCGCGTTGAAGGCGATCTGGTGGGCGTAGGCGTCGGGGGGCTGCACGTCGCGCTCGTGCAGCAGCGCGTGCGACTGGTCGAGCAGCTCGTCCACCGCTGCCTTGCCGGTGCCCGAGACGGCCTGGTACGTGCTGATCACGAGCCGCTCGATGCCGGCCTCGTCGTGTATGGGCTTGAGCGCGACGACCATCTGCATGGTGGAGCAGTTGGGGTTGGCGATGATCCCGTGATGGAAGTGGAGAGCGTCCGGATTGACCTCGCTGACGACCAACGGCACGTCGTCCTGCATGCGCCAGCGCGAGGAGTTGTTGACGACGGTGGCGCCCGCGGCGACGAACCTGGGTGCCCACTCGCCCGACGTGGCCCCGCCGGCGGAGAACAGCGCGAGGTCGAAGCCCTGGATGGAGTCGTCGCTGAGCCCTTGTACGACGATGTCAGCGCCGTCGATGCCGGTGCCCTCGAGGACCCGTCCCACCGAGCGCGCGGAGGCGAAGGGAACCACCTCACTCGCGGGAAACCCGCGCTCGCGCAGCAATTGGAGCATCAGCGTGCCCACCTGGCCGGTGGCGCCGACCACCGCCACTCGATACCCGTTGCCCATGCTCCTCAGGGTACCCGGTACGGGCTGCCCGGCCGGTGCTCTCAGCCGCCGGTGTGCGTGGCCATGAAGTAGACGGTCACGAGTATCAGCACGCTCATCGCCCCGCCGACCTGCGCGACCTTCCTGGCCGCGGCGCGGTACTCCGGGCTGAGCGTCACCTCGCCGTCCCCCGCGGCCGCCACGTCGCGCTCGGACAGCTCGATCATGCGCCGCTCGGTAGGCGCGAAGAACAGCCCGCCGAGCGCCCCTATGACGACCACGGAGCCGAGGCCCCACTGCACGTAGAAGGCGCTCCACTCGTGCAGCTTGCTCGCCAGGTAGATACCGGCGATGAGCACGACGCCGAGCCCAGGCTGGATCAGTCGCTGGCCGACGGCGAGCTGCGCGCGATGCAAGGCAGGCAGGGCTCGTGGGTCGGCTTTCTCGACGACCGGGAAGATGATCGGGTAGGCGAACGTGACGCCGAAGGCGACTACCGCGGCCATGATGTGGACGGCGAGGACGATTTCGAAGAAGGCGACGGCCGGCGTGAGCATCGGCGCGAACCCTATCCGCTGGCGCGCCGGGAACGCCCCTCAGGTGCGCCGTGGAACGCCGCTCAGACACCCCGGGAACGGCGCTCAGAACGTGGGGGCGTACTTGCCGAACACGTCCTGCATGGCGGCGCACACCTCGCCCAGCGAGCAGCGGTCCTTGAGCGCCCGGCGGATGGCGGGCAGCAGGTTCTCGGCGCCGCGGGCGACCGCGCGCAGCTCATCCAGGCGCTGCGCGACGAGTGCCTGGTCGCGGTCCTCCTTAAAAGCCTTCAAACGCGCGAGCTGTTCGCTCTCGGACTGGGGATCCACGCGCAGCAGGTCGGGCACCTCGATGTCCTCTTCCTGGAAGGCGTTCACGCCCACCACCACGTCCTGGCCTATGCGGTAGCGCTCCTGGTAGCCCCACGCCGACTCGTCGATCTCCCCGGTGATGAACTGGATGGCATTGACCGAGCCGCCGAGCGCGTCGACCTTGGCGATCAGCTCGTTGGCGCGCGCTTCGATCTCGTCGGTGAGCGCCTCCACGAAGTAGGAGCCGGCGAAGGGGTCCACGGTGTCGGCCGCGCCCGACTCGTGGGCGAGGATCTGCTGTGTGCGCACCGCGATTTTGGCGGCTCGCTCCGAGGGCAGCGCCAGCGCCTCGTCGAAGCCGTTGGTGTGCAGCGACTGGGTGCCGCCGCACACGGCAGCGAAGCCCTGGAGGGCGACCCGCACGATGTTGTTCTCGGGCTGCTGCGCCGTCAGGGTCACCCCGCCCGTCTGGGTGTGGAAGCGCAGCATCGTGGCCTTGGGGTTGGTGGCGGCGAAGCGCTCGCGCATGATGTGCGCCCACATGCGCCGGGCGGCCCGGAACTTGGCCACCTCCTGGAAGACGTTGTTGTGGCCGTTGAAGAAGAACGCCAGGCGGGGGGCGAACTCGTCGACGTCCAGGCCCGCGTCGATCGCGGCCTGCACGTAGGCGATCCCCGAGGACAGCGTGAAGGCGACCTCCTGCACGGCCGAGCAGCCCTTCTCGCGGAAGTGGTAGCCGGAGATGGAGATGGTGTTCCAGCGGGGCACGCGCTCGTGGCAGTACTGGAACAGGTCTGTGGTGAGGCGCATGGTGGGCTCGGGCGGGAAGATGTAGTTGCCGCGCGCGATGTACTCCTTGAGCACGTCGTTCTGGGTGGTGCCGCGCAGCTTCTCCGCGGGCACCCCCTGCTCCTCGCCGACGAGCTCGTAAAGGAGTAGGAGACACGCGGCGGGGGCGTTGATGGTCATGGAGGTGGAGACCTGGTCGAGCGGGATGCCGTCGAAGGCGGTGCGCATGTCCTCGATCGTGTCGATCGCCACCCCCGTGCGCCCGACCTCCCCCAGGCAGCGCGGGTTGTCGGAGTCGAGCCCGAGCTGGGTGGGCAGGTCGAAGGCCATCGACAGGCCGGTGGTGCCCTTGGAGAGGAGGTAGCGGTAGCGCTCGTTCGACTCCTTGGCGGAGGCGTAGCCGGCGTACTGGCGCATCGTCCACGTCTGCTTGCGGTACATCTCGCGGTGCACGCCGCGCGTGTAGGGGAACTCGCCCGGCTCGCCGAGGTCGAGCTCCGCGGGGAGGTCGTCCTCGCGGTAGAGCTCGGAGATCTCGATGCCCGAGTCGGTGAAGCGCCGGGGGTCGTCGGGGCCGACGATCGGTGCGACGGTCAGGCGCTCCTCGGGTGCACGCTGCTGGTCGCCGCTTCCCTTCGCGGCATGCTCCTCGGTTGCGGCCATGGCAGGAAGGATAGTCGCGCGCATCGCCCTGTCTGTGCGCCGCGGCGCGCGAGCGTCGTGGCGCGGCCGGCGCCCGGGCGTCGAGCGTGCGGACCGGGCTTCGAGCGGCCGACCCGCGCGTCGAGCGGGCGGGAGCAATTCATCTGTCCTGACGGTCACTAAGCTTCGGCGCGAGTGTCCACGTGTCTAGTCACCGGCGGCGCCGGCTTCCTCGGATCGCACCTGTGCGACGCCCTGCTCGCGCGCGGCCACCGTGTGATCTGCGTCGACAACCTGGAGACGGGCTCGCTCGCGAACATCCAGCACATCCGCGATCCCGATCGCTTCGTCCATATGGGGGTTGACATCATCGAGCCCTACCACGTGGAGGAGCCAGTCGACTTCGTCTACCACCTCGCCTCGCCGGCCTCGCCGATCGACTACCTGCGCCTGCCGCTGCACACGCTGAAGGTGGGCTCCTACGGCACGCACCACACGCTCGGGCTGGCCAAGGCCAAGCGTGCGCGCTTCCTGATCGCGTCGACCAGCGAGGTATACGGAGACCCGCTGGAACACCCCCAGGCGGAGAGCTACTGGGGCCACGTCAACCCGATCGGCCCGCGCGGCGTGTACGACGAGGCCAAGCGCTACGCGGAGGCGCTGACGATGGCCTACCACCGCCAGCAGGGGGTGGATACGGCGATCATCCGGATCTTCAACTCGATCCTCGCCGACGAGCAGGTGCTCTACGACGACGGAACGGAACTTCGACGGGAAACCGCCGAGCAGGCGGCAGCGCGGCTGCTGCCGTACGCATTTGCCGCGGGATACGTGCCCTCCCGTGTGCCCATCGCCCGCGGCTCCGGCGTGGCGACCCTGCAGCCTGCACTCGAATACCCGCTCGACGGCTACACGGTGCCGGCATTCGGCCAGGGCGGACGGCAGCTCGCCGCGTCCGCCACGCATCTGATCGCCCATCCCACCGAGGCGCACTGCTACGAGGTGCGAACGCGCTACGGACGCTCCATTCGCGTGACCGGCGATCACTCTGTCTTCGTCGAGGGTCCCGACGGGGAGCCCGTGCCACGGCCGGTTGACGAGCTGGAGCCCGGAGAGCGAATCGCGATCGCGCGACGGATCGAGGTGCCCGAGCGCGACCGGCGCGAGGTGAGCATGCTGGACGTGTGGCGCCACGCCGAGGCCGATCAGTGGGATCTCACGGTCGAAGCCGAGGGCCTGGGGGAGCGGGTGTGGGCCAAACGGGACGAACTCTTCGGCATCCTCGTCTCGCAGCGGCGGAACAGCGGCCCGAACTGGCGCAACGGCGCGTGGACGAAGCTCATCAGGATGCGCCGGACCAGCCGTGTGCCACTGCCGGTGCTGCGGCGGATCGTCGACGAGGTGCCGTTCGGTGCGCGCGTGCGTCGGCGCCATGCGGGACGCTCCGTCTCGCTGCCGGCAACGATCGAGATCACCGACTCGCTGCTGTGGCTGCTCGGGCTGTGGGTGGCGGAGGGCTCGCGCCACGAGAGCAAGAAGGACGGGTTTCTCACGATCTCCTGCGATGAGCAGGTGCTCGCACGCGCTCGAGAGATCATCGAACGAGAAGCTCGGCCTGCACGTCGTCTCCGCGCCCGCCAGCTCTGCCCGCGCGGCGTCCATCTTCGTCCACTCGAAGCTCCTGCTCGCACTCATGGATCACCTGGGCTTCGACCACAACCGCAAGCGGATCCCCGGGTGGATCCTGGGGCTCCCGCTGAGCCGGCTGAAGTGGTTTCTGGAGGGCTATCGCGAGGGCGACGGGGTGCACTCTGGGCAGCGGATGGAGGAGGGCATTCGCCACGCCTTCGTGACCGTCAGCACCGAGCTGAAGGACGACCTCGTCGTCGCCCTTGCGCGCTTCGGACTCGTCCCATCGGTCGGCCGATATGAGTCGCGTATTGGCCGCAAGACGGGTGATCGCACATATCCGTTCTGGACGGTCACGCTCTCCCACGTCTCGCCGTGGAACGTCCTCGAGTGGGACGGTGGCGTCAGCCAGCGACTCAACGCTCGTGTCACCGGCGACCTCGTGTGGGCAAGGGTCACGGCGGTCGAGGAGGTTCCCGCCACACCGCTCGTATACGACTTCTCGGTCCCGGGATTCGAAAACTTCTGGGCCGGCAGCGGGGTCATGGCGAAGAATACCTACGGGTCGAGGATGCGCCCGCACGACGGCCGCGCGATCCCGACGTTCCTGCGCCAGGCGCTGGCGAACCGCTCGATGACGGTGTTCGGCGACGGCAGCCAGACGCGTTCCTTCTGCTACGTGAGCGACCTGATCTCGGGCATGATCGCGCTCGCGGAGTCCGGGTACCACAATCCCGTGAACATCGGCAACCCGGATGAGTTCACGCTGCTGGAGCTGGCGGAAACCATCAAGGAGCTCACGGGCGCGAGCTCGGAGATCATCTTCGAGGCGCTGCCGGTGGACGATCCCAAGCAACGCAAGCCGAAGATCGACCTCGCGCGCGAGCTGCTCGGCTGGTCTCCGGAGGTGTCGTTGCGGGACGGCTTGGAGCGTACGATCAAGCAGTCGGGCGTAGAGCTGCTGGTCGGTGGCGGCTCGGGGGTCTGACGGTCCCGCCCTCCCGCGCCGGCACGGGAGCTCTCCCGTGCGCAGGCGCAAGCGGGCGTGCAGAGGGCCTGTCGTCATGCCGTGCGGGCGCTCCATCTGCGAGGCTGCGGTGTTGTGAGCAGCGAGATGGGACCACGCGTGTCCGAGACCTCCGCCCGGTCAGCTCGCTCGGTTTCGCCCGCGCCCGCACGCTCGCCGGCCGTCCCACGAGGCCGGGCGCCAGCGAGATCGGCGCTGTCGATGGCGAGCCAACGGGTGGAGCGCTCCGACCGCGACATCCGTCGCAAGCGTCCGCCGGCGCTGTCGCTGCTCATGCGCATGTCCACGGCGTGGCGTGTCGCGCGGGTGGTGTCGTTGCTGGCGCTGGACTTCGCGGGCGTGGCGCTGGCGATCTTCACGGCGCTGGTGCTGAAGGAAGCGGTGCACGGCAGCGTGCACTCATCCGACGCGATGGAAACGACCAAGCGCTTCCTGCCGTTCGCCTATCTGCTGACGGCGCTGCTGTTCGCCCGCTCGGGCCTGTATGCCCAGCGCTCCGTGCGTCCCGGGCTCTCGCGGATCGTCGGCTCGCTCTTCCAGGTGGCGTTCGTGGCGCTGATCTTCGCTGTGGTCAGCGGCGAACAGTTCTCCAGCTACTACCTCTTCTACGGCACGCTGGCCTTCTCGATCTTCTACATCGGCTCGCTGCGCGCGATCTACGAGCGCGCGACCGTGTTGTCGCTGCGGTCCGTGGGCTACCGCCGGCGAGCGGTGCTGGTGGGCAGCGGCAAGCACCTGGCCGACGTCGCGAACGCGCTGGCTGGCGTGACCAACGCTCCCATCGAGCTCGTGGGCTTCCTCGCGCCCACGGCGCTTTCCCTGGACGGGCTGCGTCGCCTCGGCACGCTGGCGAGCCTCGAGGAGGTGCTGGGCGGCGCCGAGCGCGTTGACGAGGTGATCATCGCCGACCCCGACTTCCCCCAGGACGATGCGGTGGAGCTGGTGGACCAGTGCCACCGGCGCGGGGTGCGCGTGCGCATCGCGCCGTCCACCATGGAGATCCTGATCCACCGCGCGGAGTTCGTCCCCGGCGAGTCGGTGCCGCTGTTCGAACTCGCGCCGCCCGTGTTCGAGGGCATCGACTTCGCGCTGAAGCGCACGTTCGACATCGTCGGGGCGACGTTGCTGCTGATCGTGCTCAGCCCGCTGCTGCTGGCGATCACGCTGGCCGTGCGCCTCAGCTCGCGCGGGCCCGTGGTGTTCCGCTCGATGCGCCGCGGCATCGGCGAACGCCCATTCGCCTGCCTGAAGTTCCGCACCATGCACACCGACGCCGAGCAGTCCCAGGCGGACCTGGAAGCGCTCAACGAGGCTTCGGGGGCGCTCTTCAAGATCCGCGAGGATCCGCGCCTGACGCCCGTTGGACGCCTGCTGCGACGCTTCTCCCTGGATGAGCTGCCGCAGCTGGTGAACGTGCTCAGGGGCGAGATGTCGCTGGTCGGCCCGCGCCCGCTACCCGAACGCGACTACGCGATGCTCGAGGACTGGCATCGCAAGCGCTACCTGGTGATCCCCGGCGTGACCGGCCTGTGGCAGGTCTCGGGGCGCTCGGAGCTCGACTTCGACGACCTCGTGCACCTCGACTTCATCTACCTCGAGAACTGGTCGCTCGCGCTCGACGTCACGATCCTGCTGAAGACAATCCCCGCCGTGCTGTCACGGCGCGGGGCCTACTGACCCTGGCGTTGGCGGCGGCCCGCGCGTACACGCCCCAGGTGGCGCGCGCGGCGTCCTCCCAGCTCCAGCTCGGCGGCGGCGGGGCCGGTCGCCGCACGGCCTGGGCGGCGACGGTCAAGGCACGCATGTCACCGGGCGCGACGAACGTGGCCCGCTCTCCCAGCACCTCGCGCAGCGCCGGCGCGTCGCAGGCGACCACCGGTGTTCCGCAGGCGAGCGCCTCGACGGCGGGGAGCCCAAAGCCCTCGTCGGTGGAGGACAGCACGAGCGCATGGGCGGCGCTGTAGATGGCCGCGAGCTGCTCGTCGGACACCTGGCCCGTGAGGATCACGCCGGGCAGCTCGTGCGCCCACGGACGGGTGGAGCCGACCATCACCAGCGGCATCTCGCGGGATGCGCAGGCGAGCTTGACGATGTGCTTGGCGGGGTCGGGATGGCGCAGTCCGCCGACCCACACGAGGAACCGCTCGGGCAACGCGAATCGCGCCCTGACCGCGGCGATGTCCCGCGGGCTGCGCGGGTACATCGCCGCGTCGGCGGCCTCGGGGATGACGGTCACCTGCTCGCGTGCGAGGCGCAGGTGCGCGAGGCCGTCGCGTGCGACGGCCTCGGTGGGGACGATCACTTGCGCGGCGCGCTGCACGGCCAGGTTGCGCAGGCGCAGGCGCAGACCGCCGCGCAGGTGCTCGCTGCGGCGCTTGAGCGCGGCCAGATCGTGAATCGTGACGACCATCGGGCAGGGGCTGTGCAGCATCGCGCCGTCCATCCAGGGCGAATGGAAGACGTCGGCGCTGCTCGACCTGCCGAGTGCCGAGGGGCGGTCGGTCTGCAGCAGTTCCTCGCCCGGCGCGGCCGTGTCGGTGAGCGCGGCCAGCAGACAGCGGGAATAGCGTCCGACGCCCTCTGGATCCGACACGGGGCGAGTGTCGAAGGCGACCCTCACGCTCAGTCTCTCGCCGTCACGCGATCTCCCGGAGAGTGCATCGTGGCCAACACTAATCGCTTTGCCCACGGTTGGACAGAGATGACAGCCTCGGTGCACGGTTGGGCAACGCGCGGCGAGCGCTGGAGCGTGCTCGCTCGACAGGCGGGCGCTCTAGCCTCCGCTGATGATGCCCTCGCGCGCGTACTACGAATCCCTCTGGCAACAGCTCCCGGAGGGACTCGAGCCATCCGACTTCGCGCTGCGAAAGCGCTTTCTGCTCGAGCGGGTGCGGGAGGGCGAGCGCGTCCTCGACGTCGGCTGCGGTGAGGGTCGCTTCACGGCCGAGCTGGCACAGGCGGGCGCGCGCGTGGTGGGAGTGGACGTGGCCGCGGAGCCGCTCCGACGCGCAAGGGCGCGAGACCCGGAGCTCGACCTGCGCCTGGTGGACCTCGCCGGGGGCTGGGAGCTCGAGGACGCGAGCTTCGACGCGGTGTGGGCGGGGGAGGTGATCGAGCACGTGGCCGACACGGCCGCGTGGCTGTCGGAAGCGCGCCGGGTGTTGCGTTCCGGCGGGAGCCTGCTGTTGAGCACACCCGCCCACGGGCGCCTGGCGCGGGCGCGCCTGGCGCTGTCGGAGCGGGCGTTCGCCGAGCACTTCGACCCGACGGGCGATCACCTGCGCTTCTACAGCCGTGGGACGCTCACGGCGCTGATCGGCCGGTTCGGCTTCGAGTCGATCGAAGTCGTGACCGCCGCCGGGCCGCCCGGCGCGCGCCGGCTGTTGCTGGCGAGCGCAGTGCGCTCGCGCTTTTGAGCCGCGCGCTCGCTTCCAGCGCCTGGATGTAGTCGTTGTGGACTTCGACCGCTTCCCGCTGCCCCCCGGCGAGCGCTTCGGGGGAGACCAACTGGGGGTCGAGGTAGATCGCCGCCTGCAGCGCTTTGACCGCGGTGCGCGGTTCGCGCGTGAGCTGATAGCGCCCGAGCGTCAACCACGTCTGCGCGTTGGACGGCTGCAGGCGCACCGCTCGTTCGAGCGTCGCACGGGCGAGCGCGGGCTCGTCGGACACCTGCTGGACGGCGGACAGCGTGAACAGCGCTTCGACCGACAGGGGATCGCGCGACACGGCGCTGTTGGCGGCCGCGAGCGCGGCTCGTGGGTCGCGTTCCAGCAGCGCGAGCGCTTGCTGGCGGGCGCTTTCCGAGCGTTGTGGCTGCCACTGCGACCACGCGGCCAGCACCGCCCCCACGATCACCACGCCGGCTAGGCACGCCCGCATGTAGCTCGTGCGCGGCCCTCGCGCGAGTTCGTGCGCGCTCGCGTTGTTCAGTGGCCCGCGGCCGGCGAGCCAGCCGGCGCACAGCAGCGCCACGCAGGCGTCACCCGGCACGTACCAGGTCCAGTCCACGAGCGAGTGGGCGCCGAAGGTGACGACCAGGCAGAGCATGCTGAGCAGGCCGATCCGCTCGGGGCTGTAGGTGGTGAGCTCGCGCTCGTGCAGGCGCTTCCAGCCCGGCCCCCCGCCCGAGCGGATCTCCAGCCACGCGCGCCAGCGTGTCCAGCGGCGATTGAACGGGTGCGTCGCGCGTCCGGCGGCGGCCATCCAAGTGAACAGCAGCGCGAGCGCGAGGACCAGGCCCACGATGCCGAGGTCGGCGAGCGTCTGCACGATGAAGCCGTGGGCGTGCCTGACTTCGAGCGTCTGGGTTTCGTAGCGCAGGTGCGCCGTGGCGTACCCTTCGGCGCCGGCACCGAGCGCGGGGTGCGCTTCGAAGACCTGCAGGGCCTCCTTCCAGTAGCGGGCGCGCTCGCTCGCCACGGCCGTCAGCCGCCCGGGCGTGTTGGGCGGCGGTTTGGCGCTGGGGCTGGTGAGCGCGTGGAGGTCGTGTGAGATGGTGCCGGTGAAGCCGCGCTGGCTGTGTGCGAGCGCTGCGGCGAACGCCAGGATCGCGAGCCCCACCGCCACCAGCAGGGCCGCGCCGGCACGCCTGCGCGCGAGCGGCGAGGGTGCACGGCGGGCGGTCAGGAAGCCGATGGCGACGCCGGCGATGGTGAGCGCCGCGAGCATCGCCACCACCAGCGCGCCGAGCTGATGGCCCGCGCTCGTGCGTTCGACGAGCGCCACGTCTTCCGAGCTGAGGGCGTGCGTGGAGAAGTCCCACGCCACCACCGCCAGGGCCCCCAGTGCGCCGACGATCAGCACTGCGGCGCTGCGCAGCCGCAGCGGCATCATGCAGAACCACAGCACGAGCCCCACGGCCAGCGCCGCCAGAGCCCCGCGCGAGTACGCCAGCACGAGCGTCAACAGCAGCAGACCCATGGCCGGGTATGCGAGCGCGCGCAGCAGGGCGTGACCGCTGCGGCGCGCCCCCAGCCACAGACAGCAGATCACACCCATGGCGGCGCTCAGGCCGACGGCGTTCCAGTACCCGTACGGTTCGTTGACGCGGGCGAACATGTTGGCGGGGTCGAGGCTTCCGGGGAAGACCTTGCTCAGCACCGCGTAGCCGCACACGAGGACCGCCGCCAGCGTCAGCCCGCCGAGGACCGCGGGCCAGCGTGTGGGGAGCACGCGTACGAGCGCCACCCCGGCGCCGAACACGCCCGTGTACGCGAGCATCCTTCCGGAGTCCTGCCAGCTGTGGTCGGGTTGCACCGACCACACGATCGACACCGTCGTCAGCAGCGCGAACGCCAGCAGCAGCGCGGCCGGCCACAGCCCGTACACCGGTCCGCGGGCGGGCGCCTGCAGAATGCATATGGCGATCACCACGCCCGCCCCCAGCGTGAGCACGATCTCGGTGGTGGTCATCGAGCCGAGATTCAGCCCCCCTTTGGCGTAGAAGGCGATCCAGCAGAAGATCCCGGCGATCAGGAGCGTGGGCCACCACAGCTGCGGCCGGGCGCCGGCGCCGCGGGGAGGCCGCGCCGGGCGCTCCCGGCGGCGCCCGAGCGGCGCCGGAGCATCCGTGGCCCCGGCCGCGGGCGCGAGCTCAGTCGGAGCGGCCACGGACACGCTTGCGCAGCTGTCCGCCGGCCATCACCAGCAGGCCGGCCAGCAGGAACGCGAGGAGGGCGAGCACGGGGGTGGGCAGGGAGCTGAACGCGGAGGCGACATCCACGTGTACGACCCCTGGGTGAATGACCTGGCCGCTGCCCAGCTTGACCGGTTCGGAGCCCGCCCGCTCCGCGTGTTCGATCGAGTGCCGCTGGGCCGGCGTGGCGGCGATCGCCACGGGCGTGCCGCTGCTCGGGGTCGCGCCGCCGCCGCCGTGGCCGGCCGCCGCGGCCGCGAGCTGGGCTTCGCGGATTCGCGAGGAGCAGTCGCTGTACTCTTCGGTGTCGGCGCTCAGCTCGCCCAGCGCCTTGCGGTAGTCGCTCTGGCTGAAGCCGCTCAGCGATTCGTTGTGGGTGCACCGCAGGATGATCGTTTCGCCGATATCCGCTCGCGCGGCCGGGGCGAGGACGAGCAACGCGCTCGCGATCACCGCGATCAGCATCCCTGTGCGGGTGCCGGTCGGCCGTGTGCTCGAGCGGGCGGCCGATCGTCTCTGCAGGCGGGCGAGGCTCATGGCTGACCGGCCGAACGCTACCAACGTGCCCGGGAGAGGCCGAGGCTGGACAGCGCCCGCGAGAACCCCTCTGCCCAGGCGTCGTGGCTGAAAGCGAGCACGTCCTGTGCCCCGGCGGCTCCCAGGCGCGTGCGCAGGGCGGCGTCGCCGGCCAGTCGTCTGATCGCGTCGGCGAGGGCGAGGCTGTCGCCGGCGGGGACGATCAGCCCGTTGCGGGCGTCGCATACCAGCCCGCCCGCGGCGGCGCCCACGGCGTCGGTGGCGATCACGGCGAGTCCTCGGTTCATGGCCTCGTTGACAACCAACCCCCAGGGCTCCAGAAAGGTGCGGGTGCGCACCGAGGGCACGATCAGCACCTGACAGGCGGCGTACACGTCGCGCAGCTCCTGCGGCTCGAGCCGGCCGAGGCAGGCGACGGCCGCGTCGGGCGCATCGCGCCCCGCCGTGCCGGGCGGGTGATCGACGCCGGCGAGCACGAGCGCGGCATCGGCGGGGCCAAGCCCCGCGAGGCGCCACGCGTCGAGCAGCACGTCCACGCCCTTCTCGGCAGCCGGGCGGCCCACGAACAGGAACCTCACGCCTGCCCGGGCGGGCCACCGTGGATCGCTCGGAGCGCCGAGCAGCCCGTCCGCGCGCCAGAAGTCGTTGTCGACCGACTGGGGAGCCACGTACACGTTGTGCGCTCCACGCGCACTGACGTAGGCGCTGACGTGCGGCCCGTACGTGACGAGCGCGTCGGCCGCGCGGTACAGCCGCCGCAGGGGCAGGTAGGTGAGCGCGTGGGCGGCACTGCGCGGGTGCGCCCACAACGATGCCCACAGGATCAGCGGCACACGGCCGCGGCGGGCTCCGGCCCATGTGGCCAGCGGCGCCAGGCGCCCGCCGGTCGGGCACACGACCGCGCGGTAGCGTCCGCTGGCGGCGAGCGACGCCAGCTCGTAAGGGCGCACGCGCACGTGCGGGAACGGCAGCTCCGACGGGGTGCCCCCGCCGCCGTGGGTGGAGCGCCCCCCGAACAGCGCGAGCTCGATCTGCTCGCGCTCGTGCAGGCGCGCGAGCGCCCCCACGCGATAGGCGGGGGCGTGGCCGGTGACGAACAGGACGGGCTTCACACGCGCGTCGCTCTCACGCCGGCGTGCGGTATCGCGCGATCACGTCCTCGTATGCGGTGCGCGTCTGCTCGCCGCAGCGCTCCCACGTGAAGTTGGCGGCTACGGTCGCGCGGGCGCGCTGGCCGGCCTCGCGCAGGCGATGCCTGTCTGAGAGGAGCTCGTCGATGCGCTGCGTGAGGCGCTCGATGTCACCCGGCGGGACCAGCAGGAAGCCATCGCCTGCTGCCGCGATCTCCTCCGGCCCGGGCTCCCCGCGGCAGCCGATCGCTGGGACCCCTGCGGCCATCGCCTCGACGTAGGCCACACCGAATGCCTCCTCGGTGGAGGGCATCACGAACAGCGTGCACCGGCGGGCCAGCTCGATCGCGTCGTGAGGCGCCAGCTGTCCGTGGAAGTCGACCCGAGCGGCCACGCCCAGGCGCACCGCGAGCCCTTCCAGGGCGATCCGCTCGGGGCCGTCCCCGATCACGGCGTAGCGCAGCGTGGGGTGGCGCTGATCGAGCACTGCCAGCGCTCGCAGCACATCCGCGTGGCGCTTGCGAGCGACCAGATGGGCGACGGTGACGAGCGTCGGATGCTCGCCCACGCGTGCCGGGGCCGTCAGTGGGTTCGGCGCCGGTATCCCGACCGCACGTGGCGTCCCCGTCCGTCCCGCGCCGTCGCGAGCGTCACCCCGCGGGCGGTGTCGGGAGGAGGGTAGATCGGTGCCGAGGTGCACCACGCGCGTCTCGCCGGCGCCGCACGCCCGCGCGAGCTCCGCGATGCCCTGGCTGTTGGCGAGCACGAGCTCCGCCGCGCCGAGCGCTCGCGCCACGGCGCTCGCTCCCGCGGGCGCCTGCCCGGCCGTGTGGAGCACGTCGCCGCCGTGGACCGACACGATCAAAGGCCGCCCCAGGCCCGCCCGGCGCACCGCGTCGCCGGCGGGCACGGCGTTGTGGGCGTGGATCAACTCGAAGGGGAAGGAGCGCGCGAGCGAGCGCAAGGCCAGGCCGAGCGCCGGCGCGGCCCACGCTCCCCAGCTCGCGTACGAGCGCTCGCGCGGCGGCGAGACATACGGGACATAGGTGACCGGCAGGCCGTCCCGAACCTGTGTGCGGGGCTCGCGCACGAGCCCGACCAGCGCGCGTCCGGCGCTGCCCGGCCCGGCCGCCAGGGATGCCCGCGGTGGCACCAGACGGTGGAGCACGAGGACGTGCACCCGTGCGCCCGCGTCGCGCGCCGCCAGTGCCTGGCGGTGCGCCCACACGCCGAGCACGGGGTCGCGCCGGCTCGGGTAGAACTCGGCCACGACAGCCACCCGCGGCTCCCGGATCGCGGCGCTCACCAGCCGCGGTGGGTCGTTAGCGTGCGCCCGGCCTCGCGCGCGCTCAGGTAGGGATGCTCGGCGAGAAACGAGCGTGCCTCCGCGACCGCGTCCGCGCGGCCGTATGCGGCCGCCGCGGGGGCGGCGAGGTGACGGATGGAGACGGCGTCGACGATCCCGCAGCGCCAGGCGTGCTCGCGTGCGAGCGCCGCCCAGTGGACGTCGAGGCCCCAGCCCATGCGCAGCTCGGGGAAGGGCAGCAGCACCGGGAAGGTGCGGGCGGCGAACGCGGTCACGGGACCGATCTCCACGAACGCCGTCTCGCGCACCACGCTGCGCGGGTGCCGCCGCGTGACCGGCCAGGCTGCGTGCGAGCGCAACCGATGGGCGGGCTGGGCGAGCGACAGCGAGAAGCGCTCGCACAGGAACAGGAAGCGGTCGAGAAAGCCGCTCGGGAGCTCGACGTCGTCGTCGAGCACGAGCAGCCAGTCATGGCCGTTGGCCGGATGCGCGGCGAGCATGGCGTTGAGGTTCTCGAACTTGCCGCGGCCACCCGGCGGGCACGTGTGCAGCTCGACGTCGTGGCGCGAGCGCAACAGCTCCGCGTCGATCGCCTGGGCCAGCGCGCGGTGCTCCGGCCGCTGCACGGCCAGCGCGAGCACACGCCGCAGCGGGGGGGCGTGGCGCGCGGCCAGTCCGAGCCGCAGTCGCCGGGCGCTGAGCGTCTCCCATGCGTTGACCGCTGCGTCACTGGCTCCGCGCCGCAGGGCGTCCACGCCGCCGACCGTCCCGCTCGTGCCCGACAGGAAGTCCTCGGCCTCCTCGGGGCGCGCGCTCGCGCCCGAGGGTGCGCTCGCGCCGGCGCGGTCGCGCAGCGCCTCGCGCATGCGCCCGGCGCTGTGGGCCACCATCGTCGAGCCCGCCGGACAGCGCCTGCGCACCACGTGCCCGGCGCACCCGGCGAGCGTGACCAGCTCGCGGGACAGCGACGGCGCCTCGCCGCGCCGGGCGTCGAAGCGCCTGGCCGCGCGGCCGCGCACGTATGCGCCCCGCGCGAGCGAGCGCAGGCGCGTGTCGGCGCCGACACGCAGGTGCTCGACCGCCGCGGCGGCGACGTACAGGACGGTTGCGCCGGGTGCTTGCGCGCGCAGGCGTTCCTGCCACTCCTGCTCGTCGCCGCCGTGCTCGAGCGATACGTCGAACGGGCCCACGCGCTCGAGCGCGCTGCGCCGGATCGCCATGTTGGCGCCCCACGCGTAGCGAGCGTCGGTGTCGCTCGAGCCGAGCTCGAGCGTCGTGACCGCCGGGTGCTCGCGCCCGCAGCCGCGCGGCGCCGGGCCCTCGAGACGGGCTTTGATGGGGCCGGTGAACACGTCGGTGTGCGGATGCTCGCGGGCGGCCCGCAGCAGCGCCTCGAGCCAGCCCGCGCTCACACGGACGTCGTCGTCGACGAACACCACGAGCGGCCCCGCGGAACGCGAGACGCCGGTGTTGCGGGCGACGTTCAGGCCGAGCGGACGTGGATGGGGCTCGTAACGGGCGCCGAAGCGCTCCGCGAGCGCTCGGGCCTCGCGCGAATCGCCGGCGTCGTCCACCACCAGCACCTCCGCCCCGGCCCGCGCCGCCTCGGGAGCGATCGAGCTGAGCGCGCCCTGCAGGTAGGGCAGGCGCTCGCGCGTGGGAATGACGATCGAGGCTGAGGGAGCCATGGCTTCCAGAGAGTCTAGGTTTGACGCCTGGATGGTCCTGTTCATGCACAACCGCTATCGCACCACCGGGGGCGAGGAGCGCGCCGTTGACGATCTGCTGTGGCTCGTGCGCGAGCACCTGGACGAGCCCGCGGAGCTGCTCGCACGCGACTCAGTGGGCGTCGGGCGTGCCCAGGCGGCGCTCGGGTTGTTGCGGGGAGGCCTCGAGCCGCGCGAAGTGGCCAGCGCGGTGCGCCTGAGCGGTGCGCGCATCGTTCACGCCCACAACCTCCAGCCGACGCTCGGCTGGCGGGCCCTGGCCGCCGCGCGGGCGGCGGGCGCGCGGGTGGTGCTGCACCTGCACCAGTATCGCCTGGTGTGCGCCATCGGGGTGTGTTACACGCGGGGGGCCGAGTGCACTCGCTGTCACGCCCGCGACACGCTCCCGGGGGTGCGGATGAACTGTCGTGGCAACCTCCCGGAGGCGCTCGCGTACGGGGCCTCGCTGGCGCTGTGGCAACGGCGCCTGGTGGAGCAGGCGGATGCGGTCATCGTCCCCAGCGCGTTCGCCCGCGAGCGCCTGCGCGAGCTGGGCGCACCGCTGCCGTGGGAGCGGGTCCACGTGCTCGCTCCGCCGCTCCGCGGGCTGGACGGTGACTCGATCCGAGCAGGAGGGCCGTCGACGGCGCAGCCAGCGGCATCTGCGCCCACCACGGCGGCCCTGGCAACGGACCCCGCTGGCGGGGGCTACGCGCTGCTCGTCACCCGCCTCGCCCCGGAGAAGGGCGCGGACGTCGCGATCGACGCCTGCCGGATCGCGGGCATGCCCCTTGTCATCGCCGGCGACGGGCCCGAGCGCGCGAGCTTGGTCGAGCGGGCGGGCGAGGGTGCCGTTCGCTTCGCCGGTCGGGTTGACGACGGCGAGCTGGCGAGGCTGCGCGCGGGCGCGGCGATCGCGCTCGTACCGTCGCGCTCGGGCGAGTCGTTCGGGTTGGCGGCCGCAGAGGCGATGGCGGCGGGGCTGCCGCTGGTTGCGAGCCGCGTGGGAGCGCTCCCCGAGCTAGTTGACGGCGCGGCGCTCGTGCCCCCGGGCGATGCCAGCGCGCTGGCCGCCGCGATCGCGCGCCTGGCCGGCGATCGGCAGGCGGGCGAGCGAGGCCGCGCGCGGGTCCGCGCTATGTGTGCCCCGGAGGTTGTGGCGCAGGGACTGGCGGGCGTGTACGACGGGTGCGTGGGGGGCGCCGCGAAGCCTTAAGCTGCGCGCGTGTCAACCGCTCGCAGCGCCCTGATCACGGGCTTGACCGGCCAGGACGGCTCGTTCCTGGCCGAACTGCTGCTGGAGCGGGGGTACTCGGTGGCCGGCCTGGTCAAGGAGGAGCCCGGAGGGTTGCTCGGCTGCAGCGAGCATCTGCGCGCGCGCGTCCAGATCGTGGCGGGTGACCTGCTCGAGCCGGACACGCTGCGGGCGGCGATCGAGCAGGTGCGTCCGCACGAGATCTACCACCTGGCGGCGCCGTCGTTCGTGCCGCTGTCGTGGCAGCACCCGGGGGAGAGCACGCGCGCGATCGTGGGCTCGTGTGCGTCGATCCTGGAGGCGGTGCGAGACATCGACAGGGAGACGAGGGTGTTCGTGTCGGCCTCCGGCGCGATCTTCGGGGACGCGCCCGAAAGCCCGCAGCGCGAGGACACGCCGTGCCGGCCGAGCAACCCGTATGCGATCGCCAAGCTCGCCGCACACCAGCTCGTGGGTGCGCTGCGTGCCCACGACGGCGTGCATGCCAGCTCGGGCATCACCTTCAACCACGAGTCCGAGCGCAGGCCCGAGCAGTTCGTCACGCGCCGGGTGACGCGCGGCGCTGCAGCGATCAGCCTCGGGCTCCAGCAGGAGCTGACGCTCGGCTCGCTGGACGCCGTGCGCGACTGGTCGTTCGCCGGGGACATCATGCACGGGGCGTGGCTGATGCTCCAGCAGGAGCGCCCCGACGACTACGTCCTCGCCAGCGGCGTGCCCCACACTGTTGCCGAGCTCGTGCAGGCGGCATTCGCGTGCGTGGGCCTGGACCCCGAGCCCTACGTGCGCATCGATCGATCGCTGGTGCGTCCGGCAGAGAGCACGCCGAGCGTGGGGGATGCGAGCAAGGCGCGCGCGCAGCTCGGATGGGAGCCGCGGCTCGGCTTCGAGGAACTGGTGCAGCGGATGGTGCGGGCCGACCTGGGCTCGCTGCGGGCCGTGGGCGCGGCCTCCTGAGCGTCGCTGGCCCGGCGCCGTGCGCGGTCACCGCCCTGGCGAGCAGCGCCGGCGGGAGCGGGCTCGTCTCGACAAGCACCTACACTGCCGACCTGGATGACCTCGGTGGGCGTCATAGGGCTGGGATATGTGGGCTTGCCGCTGGCGGTGGCTTTCGCGCAGGAGGGCTGCGAGGTGGTGGCCGTCAACGTGGACGCGCGCAAGATCGCGGCGATCCAGGCCGGGGAGTCCTACATAGAGGATGTCTCCTCGGAGGCGCTGAAGGAGGTCATGGACCGTATCCACGCGGACACGCGCTACGCGCGGCTGGCGAAGGTGGATGCGGTGCTGGTCTGTGTGCCGACGCCGCTCACGCCCAACCGCGAGCCGGACCTGGGTCCGCTGATCGACTCGACGCGGGCGCTCGCGGGCGTGCTCCAGGCCGACCAGTTGGTGGTGCTCGAGTCGACCACCTATCCCGGTACCACCCGCGACCGCGTGGCGCCGCTGCTCGAGGAGTCCGGCCTGGCGGCGGGCAAGGACTTCAGCCTCGCGTTCTCGCCCGAGCGGGTTGACCCGGGGCGAACGGACTTCACGCTGCGCACGGTCCCCAAGGTTGTCGGCGGGCTCACCCCGGCCTGCGCCGAGCGCGCGCGGGAGCTGTACGGGCTGGTGTGCGACCGCGTGGTGCTCGTATCGAGCCCGGAGGCCGCCGAGCTGACGAAGCTGCTGGAGAACATCTTCCGCTCGGTGAACATCGCACTGGTGAACGAACTGGCGATGCTCACCGACCGCATGGGCATCGACATCTGGGAGGTGGTGGACGCCGCGTCCACCAAGCCGTACGGGTTCATGCGCTTCGAGCCGGGGCCGGGGATGGGCGGCCACTGCATGCCGGTGGATCCGTTCTACCTGAGCTGGCGTGCGCGGGAGTTCGACATGACCACCGAGTTCATCGAGCTCGCCGGCAAGGTCAACCAGCAGATGCCCTATCACTGCGTGGCAAAGGCGCAGCGGGCGCTCAACGACTGCGGCATGTCGGTGAAGGGCGCCCGCGTGGCGGTGGTGGGCGTCAGCTACAAGCCGGGCGTGGGAGACATGCGCGAGTCGCCCGCCCTGAAGGTCATCGCCATCCTCAAAGATCTCGGCGCCGACGTGCTCTACCACGACCCGCACGTGCCCGTGCTCCCCGAGTTCGGCCTCACGAGCACGCCCCTCGAGGACGCCGTCACCGATGCCGACCTCGCGCTCATCGTCACCGCGCACCCGGACGTGGACCACGCGCTGTGCGCGCAGCGGGCGCGTGTGGTGGTGGACCTGCGCGGAGTCATGCGCGGCTCGAGCACGCCCAACGTCGTGCGCCTGTAGGTGGGCGTTCCGCAGACGCCCACGCGAGCGATCGCGGGCATGGCCCCGCCGGCGTGAGCGCCGCCGGCGCCAGCGCTGCCGGACCGCTGCTCGCGGACGGAGTGCGCGTCGGCGCGGGCGTGTCCTTCGGCGCCTACGTGGTCGTACATGCGGGGACGGTTATCGGTGAGGCATGCGCGATCGAGGATCACGCGGTGCTGGGCAAGCGTCCCCGGCTTGCCCGCCATTCGAGCGCCGGCGGCGAGGTACCGGCGCTCGAGCTGGGCGCGCGGGTCAGCGTGGGCACAGGCGCGGTGGTGTTCGCCGGAGCGCGCATCGGCGAGGAGGCGATCCTCGGCGACCAGACGTTCGTGCGCGAGCGCTCGAGCATCGGCCGGGGATCGGTGATCGGGCGGGGCAGCGTCGTCGACAACGACGTGCAGGTGGGCGACCGCGTGCGCGTCCAGACGAACGTGTACCTCACGGCGTTCACGGTGATCGAGGACGACGTGTTCGTGGGGCCCGGCGTGCTCACCACCAACGACGACACCATGGCCCGTCACGGACTCGAGGCGGCCATTCGCGGCGCGATCCTGCGCCGCGCCTGTCGCGTGGGCGGGGGCGCGATCCTGACCCCGGGGGTGGAGGTCGGCGAGGAGGCCTTCGTCGCCGCCGGCTCCGTCGTCACCCGCGACGTCCCGGCGCGGGCGGTGGTGATGGGCGTTCCCGCGCGCGTCGTGCGCGAGGTGGGTGACGAGGACCTGCTCGAGCGCTGGCGCTAGTGGACGCGTCCGCAAGTGTTGCGGTTCATGCTGCGAGGGCGAGGGGTTGCGCTTCGTGACGGGTGATCTTCTCGATCACGTTGTCGAGCTTGGCGCGGGTGAAAGTCCACTCAAACGGTCGGGCGAGCGTGCGGTAGTGCTGGGCGAAGTCCAGCAGGTGCCTGGCGAGTTCGGGCAGGGTCGCGAAGTCGTTGGGGGTCAGCGCCTTGCGCTGAACGATCGAGAAGTAGATCTCGATCTGGTTCAGCCACGAGGCGTGGACGGGGAGATGGATCAGCCGGGCGTTCGGGTATGCCTCGGTCATCCGTTTGACGGAGGCCTTGCCGGCGTGGCTGGAGCCGTTGTCCACGACCCAGTAGACGATGCGGGCAGATCGGTAGGGCTCGATCTGCATGACCTGGTCCACGAGCCGGCCGAAGGGGACGATCCCGGTCGTCTGCTCGACCCGGTCAAACAGGTTGGCGTGGTGCACGTCCCAGGCAGCGAGGTAGGCGAGCGTCCCGCCGCGCAGGTACTCGAACTCGACCAGGCCCGGGCGCCCCGGCCCAGGCGCAATCGTCTGATGATGGCGACCGAGGGCTTGCAGCTGCGTCTTCTCATCAGCGCTGATGACGTACTCGTCTGGGCGCAGCCGCTTGCCGTCGAAGACGCGCGCGTAGAGATCCAACACGCGCGCGGCCTTGGTAGCGAAATCGGGGTCGCGCGGGAAGATCCAAGAGCGCGTCTGCCACGGCTTGATCGCGTCCTCATGCAGCCACCGCCAGATCGTCGAGGCCGACGCCTCGGTCACGCCGCGCTCGATCACCAGCCGGTGCAGCTCAACCCGGGAGAAACGCGAGAGCGCCAGCCCGTGGGTGCGCGGCAGCTCGCACGCGACCGCCTTGACCTCGGCGACCTCTTCCGGGGGGAAAACGACGCGGTTGACCAGACCGCGCTTGATCCTCAAGCCCATCCAGCCGCTCAGCCCGAAACCGGGCTCTTCGCCGCGCGACACTATCCGGCGAACAGTCCAGCCGCGCGGCGATATCGATGTCCTGCATACCCTCAGCCGCATAGAGCATCATCCGCGCCCGCTGCACCACCCGGAACGGCAACGTGACCGTGCACGCCCGCCGCTCAAGCTCCACCCGCTCCTCCTCGGAGAGCTCGATCACCTGGGTGCTGGACCTGGGCACAACACATAATTCTGCGCGCCGACCATCATCCCTCCCAATAAACCGCAAAACTTGCGGACACGTCCACTAGACGGCCGATAGGCGGCGGCCGTCTAGATGTGTCTAGACGAGCGCCGAGCGCGCGGCGGCGACGACCTCTTCCACCTGCTCGCGCGTGAGCACCGGGCTCATGGGGATCGCCAGGTGCGTGCGGGCGGCGTGCTCGGTGGCGGGCAGCTCCACGCCGGCGCCCCACTCACGCATCGCGGCCTGGCGGTGCACGGGGATGCGGTAGTACGCCTTGTGGCCGACGCCCGCGGCGGCGAGCGAAGTTTCCAGGCGCTCCACCTGCTGGTCGCCCACCACGTACAGATGCCATGCGGGCGAGGCGCCCGCGCTCGGGCGGGGTAGGGCCACGAGCTCGCCCAACCCGGCCTGCTCGTAGTGGCGTCCCGCCCGTCTGCGGCCGTCGGCCCAGGTGTCCAGGTGCGGCAGTTGGACGCGCAACATCGCCGCCTGGAGCTCGTCCAGACGCGAGTTGTAGCCGACCTGCTCGTAGGTGACCTTGTCGCGGGAGCCGTGGAAGCGCAGCGTGCGGGCCCGTTCGGCGATCTGCTGATCGCTGGTGGTGATCATGCCCCCGTCGCCGAAGCACGCGAGGTTCTTGGACGGGAAGAACGAGAACGTGGCCGCTGTGCCGAGCGCCCCCGGCCGCCTGTCCTCGCCGGCCAGGGACCCCGCGGCCTGGGCCGCGTCCTCGAGCACCGGCACGCCCAGCGCCTCTATCTGCGCGACCGGAGCTACGTTGCCGAACAGATGCACGGCGATGATCGCTCGCGTACGCGGGGTCAGCACCGCGCGGACCGTCTCATCGTTGATGCAGTAGGTCTCCGGATCTATGTCGCAGAACACGGGCGTGGCTCCCGTCGGCGGGATCGCCTCTGCGGAGGCGTAGAAGGTGAACGACGGCACCACCACCTCGTCGCCCGGCCCCACCCCCATCGCCCGCAGCGCGATCGTGATCGCGTCCGTGCCGTTCGCCACCCCGACCGCATGGGCGGCGCCGCAGTAGTCGGCGAACTCCCGCTCGAACGCGTCCACCTCGGGACCCAGGATGTAGCGTCCGGACTCGAGCACCCGGTTGACCGCCCCGCGCAGCTCCTCGCGCAGGCCGAGCACCGGCGTCGAGGTGTCGAACAGCGGTACGCCCACGATGCTCAGCGCGGGGCGAGCAGCTCGAGGTCCGCGCGCGTCATCAGCCGGATCAGCTCCTCGAAGCTCGTCCCGGGCTTCCAGCCGAGGTCGCGCTCGGCCTTGCCCGCGTCTCCGATCAGGTGATCGACCTCCGCCGGGCGCACGAACGCCGGATCGATCGTCACGTACTGCTCGAAGTCGCCCAGCCCCGCCTCGTCGAAGGCCGCCTCGCAGCATTCGCGCACCGAGTGGGCTTTCCCGGTGGCGATCACATAGTCCTCTGGCGTGTTCCGCTGGAGCATCAGCCACATCGCCTCGACGTAGTCCTTCGCGTAACCCCAGTCGCGTTCGGCGTCGAGGTTGCCGAGGCGCAGCTCCTTCTGCAGGCCGTGCTTGATCGCGGCGGCGTGCCAGGTGATCTTGCGGGTGACGAACTCCAGGCCACGGCGTTGGCTCTCATGATTAAAAAGTATTCCTGACGTGGCGTGAAGATTGTATGACTCACGGTAATTAACGGTAATAAAGTGACCGTACGCCTTTGCCACACCATAAGGTGAACGCGGGTAGAACGGGGTGGTCTCCGTCTGCGGCACCTCGAGCACCTTGCCGAACATCTCGCTCGACGAGGCCTGGTAGAAGCGCGCGTCGGGACACACTTCGCGCATCGCCTCGAGCATGCGCGTCACGCCGGTACCGGTGAACTCCGCCGTGAGCGTCGGCTGGATCCAGGAGACGGCCACGAAGGACATCGCCGCGAGGTTGTAGATCTCCGCCGGTTTGGACGCGCGCAGCGCATCCACGAGCGAGCGCTGGTCGAGCAGGTCGCCCTGGTGCAGGGTGATGCGATCGCGGATGTGCTCGATGCGCTCGAACTTCTCGGTGGACGCGCGGCGCACCATGCCATGGACCTCGTAGCCCTTCTCGAGCAGCAGCTCCGCCAGGTAGGAGCCGTCCTGGCCGGTCACCCCGGTGATCAGTGCTGAACGTCGGTCGCTCATCGCGCGCGGGAGCCTAGCGTCCGGCGGCGATGGGGCGCGGGGCTGAGCGCAGCCGGGCGCTCACGAAGCGGCCCGCGCGCCTGCTGCCGCGGGTACCGGTGCGTCGGGCGCCGGCGGGGCAGAGTCGACGCCTCGGCGCTCGCGCAGCCAGCGAACCGTGGCGGCGATCCCGTCCTCGACCTCGATCTGGGCCTCCCAGCCGAGCATTCGCTTGGCCTTCTCGACGGACGGCCAGCGGCGCTGCACGTTGACGGTGAACGTGGGCAGGTGCTCGAGCTCGAAGGCCTCCGGGTCCTCGCCGCATGTCTCCCACACGATGCGCGCGATCTCGGCGATCGTGAGCTCGCGCGAGGCCGAGATGTTGAAGTCCTCGTTCAGCCCCGCGGGCGAGCTCATGGCGGTCACGACCCCGTCGGCGATGTCGTCCACGTGGGTGAGCGTCCTGGTCTGCTCGCCCGAGCCGAAGATCTGCAGCGGACGCTGCCCGGAGAGCACCTTCTCGATCAGGTCGGGCACGGCGTGCGCGATGCCGGGCTCGGGATCGGGCACCTCGCCGGGGCCGTATGCATTGAAGGGGCGGCAGATCGTGTACGGGAGCCCGTGCTCGTCGTGCGCCGCGCGGCAGTACACCTCCCCGGTGAGCTTGGAGAAGCCGTACGCGGACTCGGGCACGGGGCACTGTGCCAGGTAGTCCTCCGGCGTGGGAAACAGCTCGGCGCGCTCGAACACCATCGAGGAGGACACGTACACGAAGCGCTCGACCTCGAGCTCGAGGGCCGCGCGCACGACCGCGTTGTACAGCGCGTTGTTGACCTCGGTGAGCGTGTGCGGGAGCTTGTGGAAGTTGGCGATGCCGCCCACGATGGCCGCTAGGTGGATCACGTGGCTGCACCCCCGGGTGGCCGCCCGCGCCTGCGCCGGCGAGCGCAGATCGCCGGTGTGCACCTCGCAGCCCTCCCGCATCCACTGGGGAGCGGTGCGCTGGTCGGACACCCGCACCTCGTAGGCCGGGTCGGCGAGCAGTCGGCGCACGACCGCCGTGCCGATGGTGCCCGCGCCGCCGGTGACCAGGACGCGACTCATCTGCGCGTGTGATCGGTTGCCCGCAGCTCGATCAGCTCGGAGGCATAGGCGAACACCTGCCCGGCGCCCCAGCAGTTCCAGGGATCCACCACGAGGCAGTCGCCGGCCGCGCGCGCGGCGATCGCCGCGAGCGCCCCGGGGTCGCGGAACTCGGCGTGGTTGCTCGCCACGACCACCATCTCCGCCCCGTCGATCGCCTCCTCGAAGGACACCGTCGGCGTGGCCACGTGCGGGTCGTGCACGGCCACGTCCGCGAGCTCGCGCTCGAGCAGCCGGATCAGCTTGTGCGAGAGCGAGTCGCGCTCGTCGTCGGTGTCGGCCTTGAACGCCAGCCCCAGCACCGCGATCTTGCGATTCGCCAGCGAGCCCAGGCGCCGCTTCGCGCCCTCCAGGAGGAACAGCGGCACCGACTCGTTCACGCGCGAGACCGCCAGCAGCATGCCCGGCGCCGCCGAGCGCTCCTCCGAGAAGGTGAAGTCCTTGCGCAGGCACGTGCCGGCCGTGAACCCGGGCTGGGCGATGCCGCCGCGCGGGTAGTCGCGGTTGATCAGGTCGATCACCTCGAACACGTTCGCCGAATAGCGCTCGCAGTCCATCATCAGCAGGTTGGGCAGCGCGAAGTTCGTGTAGCGCAGGATGTTCGTCCAGATCTTCGCCAGCTCGGCCTGCACCGGAGTGGTCTGCACGATCGGCGCGTCGAACACCCCGAACAGCTCCGCCACCACCTCACCCGAGCGCGGGCCCACGCCGCCGATGATGCACGGCAGCGTGTCTATCTCCTCCAGGAACCGTCCCGCGGCGATGCGCTCGGGGGCGTGCGCCACCATCAGCTCCTCGCCGATGGCAAAGCCTCGGTGCTTGGCCACGTAGCCGGCCACGAACTCCGTGGTCCCCGGCGCCACCGTCGAGCGCAGGATCAGCGAGTGCCCGGGCGCGAGCACCCCCAGCAGGTCATCCAGCGCGGAGCGGATGTCGCGCATGTCGATCTCGATGTGCGAGAACGACGGCGTCCCCAGCGTGATCACGATGTGCCGTGCCTGCGCAGCGTCGGCCACACGATCGGACAGGGTCAGCCGGGCTGGGTGAGCCCCATCCTCTCTCCCGGCGGCCATCACGCGGGCGAGCAGATCCTGCGCGCCGGTCTCCGCGAACGGCATGCGTCCGTCGCGCACGGCGCCCAGCCGCGAGGCGTCGTTGTCGATGCCGATCACGCGCAGGCCGCGGTCGGCGAACGACAGGGCAAGCGGCAGACCAACCCGGCCGAGGCCGACGACGGAGACGTCGGCAATGGTCTGCGATGTGCCCATCAAAGCCAAGAGGATACCCGCGTGCCGCCGGCTCGCGGCACGCGTTCGTGCAGGAGGATCATCGTTACACCAACCCGCTGGGCGCCCGCCGGTTGCGCACGTACTGGGCGGCGAAGGCGGCGATGAAACGCGGGTTGTAGCGCACGTAGCGCGGCCACAGGCGGCGCGGCTCGCGCGAAAGCCGGTACACCCACTCGAGGCCGTTGCGCTGCATCCAGGCGGGCGCCTGGGAGACCAGGCCCGCGTGGAAGTCGAAGGCCGCCCCCACCCCCACCAGCAGCGGCGCCGCCAGGCGCGGGCGCATCTGCGCCATCCACCGCTCCTGCTTGGGCTGGCCGATGCCCACCCACACCACGGCCGCGCCCGACGCGTCGATGTCGACGATCACCCGCTCGCGCTCCTGCTCGCTCAGCTCGCGAAACGGCGGCGAGAAGCCGCCGGCGATGAGCAGGCCGGCGAACCGCTCGCGCAGGCGTCCTTCCAGCAGCGCGAGCGCCTCGGGCGTGCGCCCGCCGTAGAGATAGATCGGCGTGCCCGCCCCCGCCGCGCGTGCGCAGAAGCCCGCCATCAGGTCGGGGCCGTACACCCGCGTGGCGCGACCGTGGCCGAGCGCGTGCAACGCCCACACGAGCGGTTGACCGTCGGGCACGGCAAGGGTCGCCCCCAGCACCGCGGCCATCGTCTCGGGATCCTCGCGCGCGGCCATCACCAGGTTCACCGCCGCCGCCGTCACCGAGGCGCGCCCGCCGGTGGCGATCACCGCATCCATCCAGTCCATCACCTCCGTGTAGTCGGAGATGGCCAGCGGGATGTCCAGGACCTCGGCGCGCGCCGGGGTCGCGGGCAGGGCCTGGGGGGAGGGGGTGCGTGCGGGCGGCGTGGGGATTGCGTGAAGATAGCCGCCCCGATGCACATCGATCCTGACTTCTGGACGCGGCGGCGCGTGTTCGTGACCGGCCACACGGGCTTCAAGGGGGCGTGGCTGTCGCTGTGGTTACAGGCGTTGGGCGCCGAGGTGACCGGTGCGGCGCCCGGCGTGCCGACCCGTCCGTCGCTGTACGAGCTGGCGGGCGTGGCTGCGCACATGCACGACGAGTACGAGGTGGACGTGCGTGACGAGCGCGCGCTGCGGGACGCGCTCGCCAGTGCGCGACCGGAGGTGGTGCTGCACCTCGCCGCCCAACCGATGGTCAGGCGCTCGCTGCACGATCCGTCGAGCACCTTCGCGATCAACGTCATGGGCACGGTGAACCTCCTGGAGGCCGTGCGCCAGGCGGGAGGCGAGGTACGGGCCGTGGTGGTGGTGACCTCGGACAAGTGCTACGAGAACCCCGGCGAGGGCGCCCGGGCCTTCGTGGAGGGCGATTCGCTCGGCGGCTCAGACCCGTATTCGAGCTCGAAGGCGTGCGCGGAGCTGGTGACGAGCGCCTACCGGCGCTCGTTCTTCTCGGGGGAGGGCCCGCCATGGCTTGGCAGCGCGCGCGCGGGCAACGTCATCGGCGGAGGCGATTGGGGCGAGGACCGTCTGGTCGCTGACGCGGTCCGCGCGGTCGAGAGCGGAGGGTCGCTGCGGGTTCGCAACCCGCGCGCGGTGCGTCCCTGGCAGCACGTGCTGAGCCCGCTTGCCGGCTACCTGCTGCTCGCGCAGGCCCTCTCGCGCGGGCCGGCTGCGGCTCGTGCCTGGAACTTCGGCCCGCGGCAGGCCGACGCCCAGCCCGTCGGATGGGTGGTGGAGCGTCTGGCCGAGCTGTGGGAGGGCGAGCTCGACTGGAGGATCGATGAGCGCGCCAATCCGCCGGAGGCCGATCATCTCGCGCTCGACTCGAGGGATGCCGAACGCGAGCTGGACTGGCGCCCGGCGTGTGATCTCGATGCCGCGCTCGGTCTCGTCGTCGCCTGGCACCGGGCACTGCGAGACGGTGAGGACATGCGGCAGGTGAGCCTCGCCCAGATCGACCGGATGGTCGAATTGAAAAGGCAGGTGGGATCCAACTAGTCTTCGCCCATGAGCCCCCTGAGCGTGCGCCGCCACCGTGCCGAGCGTGCGCTGCGCGAGCAGTTCGAGGCGCTCCGGGGCCAGGTCCTGGCGAGCGTGCGGGGACGCCTGCGGGCGAGCGGTGTGCGCCTCGATCGGGGAGACCTCGAGGCGTGCTACAGCGTGGCCTGGCAGGGCCTGTACATGAAGCTGCTGGAGGGCGAGGAGATCGCCAACCCCCACGGCTGGCTCGTGCTCGTGACCTACCGCCGCGCGCTCGACGAGCATCGCGCTCGCGCTCGCACCGGCCTGCACGGGGAGCTCGCCGTGGACGGCGCCGCCGATCGCGACCTCGCTGAGGAGCTCGATGATCGTGCCCGTCTGCGCCAACTTTTCGAGGGGCTGCGCGGTCGCCTGGACGCCCGCGAGCGGGAGGCCGCGGCGCTGTGCTACCTGCAGGGCCTCTCGCGCGCGGAGGCGGCCGCGCGCATGGGCGTGAGCGAGGCGCGCATGGGCAAGCTGATGGAGGGTCGCGGGCCGGGGCGCCCGGGCGTCGCCGGGAAGGTGGGCGCCCTCGTGCACACGATCCGGGACGGTGGCTGGTGCGAGGAGCAGGGCTCGCTCATGCGCGCGCTCGCCTACGGCGTGCTCGATCCGCGCGGCGAGCGCCACCGGCTGGCGCTGGCGCACAGCAGCCAGTGTCCCGCCTGCCGCGCGTACGTCGTCTCGCTCCGCGGCCTGGCGGTCGCGCTGCCGCCCGTGTTCGTTTCGGGCGGCGTCTCGGCGGCCATCCTCGCGAGCGTCGGGGATGGTGTTCACGCGGGCCACGCCGTGCGAGCGGCCGGCGGCGGAGGCGGCGCGGGGTTGCAGGCGGGCCGGGGGGTGGGCGGCGCGGTGTCGGCGACCGGCGCCGCGGGCGCGGGTGGCGCCGCGGGCGGAGGCTGGCTGGTAGGCGCCGGCCCGTTCGGCGCCAAGCTCGCGGTCGGGTGCCTGCTCGCGCTCGGCGTGGGGGCCGGCTGCGTCGCGCTGCAGGGCGAGCATCGTGCGGGCGCGCCCCATCGCGGGCGCCATGCCGCTTCCCGCTCGCGGGCGAGCGCATCCGAGGCGTCACGGTCGACGGACGACCTCGACGCAGCCGCCGCGGACGTGGCCGGCACGAGTGTGGGGGCACCCGCACGAAGCCCGGCCCCGACGGCGCTGACGCCGGCGGCGAGGGTCAGCCGCGAGTTCGGGCCCGAGCAGGCTCCGGCGCCGGGGAGCGCGGGAGCCACAACCGCCTCCGCTGCCAGTTCGCGGCGGACCGCCCGAGCGTCCGCCGCTGGTTCGGCACAGCCCGCGCCCGCTCCCTCCGGTTCCGAAGGAGGCGCGGCCGCCGGCGGCGACTCACAGGCTCGGGTGGCGTCCTCGCCGAGCGAGTCGGTCGCGGCCGAGCGCGAGTTCTCGCCCGGTTAGCGGGAGGACTTCCGCGGCGGGCACGGCGCGGTGAAGTACGCGGTCACCGGCTCCGGCCTGGACGGTTCACCGTTTTCCGCGAAGATCACTTCCGTCTTCGCCGGGAAGCCGCCGTGGCACTTCGTCGGCACGCGGCCGTAGTAGATCGTCTTCCCGTGCGACTTGATCGCCGCGCCGAACTTGCCGGTGATCGTCCTGACCGACGCGTACGGCGCGCCGGGGACGCTGGGCACGAGCGGCACTTCGACTTCGACCTCGGGGCCGTAGCCGGCGGCGCCGTGGAGGTGTATGTAGCGGCCCTTGGAGAGGATTTCGATCGACGTCGGCGAGTGGCCGTCGGCGAAGAACTGGATGCCGCCACCGGCTTTGAAGAAGGAGAAGATTTCGAGACCCTCTTCGACGCGTTCCCCGCCGAACGTCACATAGCCGAGGGCCGCGCCCACGGGTCCGGCCGACGAGCCCTTCGGGCAGGCGCTCGGGCCGACCTTCAGGATCGCTTCTTCAGGGCAGGTGGGGAAGCCGCTCGGATGCAGCACCACACCCTTGGGCAGGTAGGCGTTGACGCCGATCACCGGCGGCGGCGAGCCGAAGTATTCGCTGCCTTCGATCGTCAATTCGACCTTCACGTCAGCGCCCGCGCCGAGGATGTTGCCGGTGTTGGGGAAACCCGGGATCGGCACGGCTTCCCCTCTGAGCTTGACCGTCGGCGCGGCCGACGCGACGTCCGGAACGACCAGCAGCGCCAAGCCCAGGGCAAGGCAAATGGATGCTCTGCGCATCATCGACTCTCTCCTCCAGCGGTACGGTTCCAGCAAGCAGATTCTACACGTTCACCGTACCTTCTCGGCGCGCACGATGCTGTGACAGGTGTGCGGCCCGAATGTGCCTTGTGGTCAACCTCCTCCACGATGGCAGCACGAGGTGCGACGTCGCTCGCTCAAGCCCTCATCATCAACTCTGTATAACCAAAGTCATACAGAACTCCACGAGAGCGAACACAACCCCGCCGGACACACCCAGGCCACATTCCACACCTGGCTACACCACACGCAGGGCACAAATGCCGCACGCGGGCCGCGAGCGACGACTCACGCCCGCGGGAAGACCTTCCCCAGCCGCAACAGCGCGAGCGGGTTCCCCCGCGGGCGCAGGCGCCCTGTGACGAGCGCGCGCGCCGGGTCCAGCCGCTGCCCGACGATGTCCACCCAGTCCTGCCATGACAGGCGCAGACGGACGTCCGCACGCGGGGCCTCGCCCTGCTGAACGGTGCTCGAGCCGTTGTTGACGACCAGATGCCAGGTGGGGACGTCGGGGTCGGTGAACTCCCACTGGAAGGTGGTGGCGCGGGCGAGCCCGTGGTCGGGGTTGACCTGGCGGCGGACGGTGTCGAACAGCAGGGCGACGGTCTCGGGGTCGCGCCTGGTGGGTCCCTCGCGGACACCGAGCACGCCGGCTTGGGCGAGGGCGCGCCCACGCTGGGAGATCTCCAGGGGCGAGAGGCCGGCGGGCAGGAGGGGGGGCCCGGGGAGTGACTCGAGCGGCATGCCGGCCGAGCGCAGCTTGGTGGTGAGCGAGTTGAAGCCCTCGAGGTTGACCTCGTCGAAGGTGGAGTCGAAGACGGTGATGTAGGTCTCGTCCCAGCCGGGCGGCATGAGCACCTGGGAGGTGTAGCGGGTGACGTCGTGGAGCAGGTGGGCGACGGCCTTGGGCACGCCGACGGGGTCTTCGCGCTTGAGGTCGGCGAGGAGCTTGACGCCGAAGCCGATGTGGCGCTGCTCGTCGGCGGCGATCTTCTCCATGCCCTGGCGGAACGCGGGCAGCGCGTCGCGCTTCTCCAGGTATGAGCAGATGAAGTGCTGCCCGGGCTGGGCGAGGGAGGCCTCGACGATGATGTGGTAGAGGGTGACGGCGGCGGCGAGTTTGGCGGGGGAGTGGTCGGCGCGGAGTTCGTCGGCCATGCGGTCGAGACGGCCGAAGATCTTGCGGAAGCCCGGGGTGAGCTGGGGCTTGACGGCCTGCAGGCCGCTGGTCATGGAGCCGTCGCCGATGCCGCACACCTCGTGCATGAAGCGCTTGAAGAACACCGCGTGTCGCGCCTCGTCGACCTGCTGGGTGGCGAGGAAGTACTTCTGCTCCTCGCGGGGGGCGGCGTCGATGTAGGGGGAGAGGTTGTCGGCGACGGCGTCCTCTCCCCAGAAGAACAGGCAGTAGTTCCAGATGGCGGCGTTGCGCTCGAACTCGCTGAAGTCCTCGCGCCACTGGCGGGCGTCCTCGGTGAAGTCGAGCTCGGTGGCCGACCAGTTGCCGCGCTCCCAGCGGGCATACAGGTCCGTGTAGGAGATGGCGTCGGCGGGCAGGCTGGCGAGGTTGGCGGCGTCGGCTGGGGTGGGGCTGGTCGCGATGGCCACGCGTTGCTCCTCTCGCTCGAGCAGTTCGAATTGGATAACGAACGTTATCGGAGTAGCGCTTGCTCTGTCAAGTAGGATTTAATAATGAAGATCGACGATCAGGCGGTGCCGGCGCTGGGCGCGCGAAGCGAAGCTGGCGTGTCTCGCATGACCCGCGAGCAGAGCCGGGCGAACACGCGCGATCGCCTGCTGGCGGCGGCCCGGAGCGTGTTCGCGCGCAGCGGCTTTCACGGCGCGTCGGTGGATGAGATCGCCGCCGAGGCGGGCTTCTCGACGGGCGCCCTGTACTCGAACTTCGACGGCAAGGAGGACCTGTTCCTGGTGCTGATGGAGCGGGAGATCGACGAGCACGCGCGCGAGATCGCCGAGGCGGTGCGCGAGTGGGCGTCGATCGCCGAGCGCGCCACGGGCGGCGCCCGTCAGTGGATGACGATGATCGACCGCGAGCCCGAGCTGCTGCTGCTGTTCATGGAGTTCTGGGCGTACGGGGTGCGCGACCCGCAGGTGCGTCCGAAGGTGGCCGAGCGCTTCGCGCAGATGCGCCAGGTGCTCACGCAGCTGATCGCGGACGGCGTGCGCGAGTTCGACCTCGAGCTGGCGCTGCCGGCCGAGCAGCTGGCGGTGGCGATCGACGCGCTGGCGGACGGCATCGCCCGCCAGAAGCTGGCCGATCCGGAGGCGGTCCCGGACGAGCTGATGGGCAGGGTGCTGTCGCTGCTGTTCTCGGCGGCTACCCGTCCGGCGCCTCCGGGGCGCCCGGCGCCTCCGGCGCCAGGCAAAGACACGCGTAGTGGACGGTGAACGCCCGCCGGGCGAGGGCCGGGGCGAGCCGATGAACGGCAGACCGTAGGGCCCACTTGGCCGTTCCGCTCGCGCGTGCGCGGGCGCTCGTGGCGAAGAAGCGATGGACCTCCAGCGGCAGCGGGTCCTCGAGCTCGGCGGCGATGGTGAGCCCGGCGCGGGCGACGATCGCGCGGGCGGCGCGGCGGTCCAGGCGCTGGAGGTGCCCGACCTGGGCGGCGTGCTCGCGCTTGACCGCCCGTCGCGCGGACCAGTTGGCCTCCAGGGGCACCTCCACGACCACCGCCCGGCACGCGCGCGCCACCTCCCGCAGGAGCTCCGCGGGATCCGGGACGTGCTCGAGCACGTGCGAGAGGATGCCCAGCTCGAAGGCGCGGTCGGCGGCGGGCAGGTGCAGGCCGTCGTAGAGCTCGACCGTGTCGATCTGCTCGCGCTCGCGGGCGATGGCCACCGCCGCCTCGGTGATCTCCACCCCCGAGAGCGCGCCGCCGAAGCCGCGGCGGTGGAGCTCGCACAGCAGCGCCCCGTCGCCGCAGCCCACCTCGAGCGTGCTGGTGACCGCCACGCGTGCCCGGTCGCACAGGGCGATCACGTGGTTGGCCTTGCCCACCGCGCCGAGCGCACGCCAGCGGGCGTACACGGCCGCCTCGGCGGGTCCGTGGCTGTAGGCCTCGTCGTAGAAGCGAACGAGGCTGGCGGAGTCCTCCACGTCGGGGATTATTGTGAACGCGATGACAGCGAAGCTCACGGCGTCGCTGCGCGAGGCGCCGGCGACGGTGCCGGCGCTGGCGGCGCTGGCGCTGTTCGTCGTGTGGGCCACCAGCCAGGCGGGCTACCCGGTGACGCACTGGGCGCCCGGCGGGCTGATCGTGCTGGCGCTGCTGGGGATGACGCTGGGGATCGTGCGCGTGCGGCTGGCGGAGGTCCCGGTGACGGTGCGGGTGGCGCTGGCGGCGCTGGCGGCGTACACGGCGCTCAGCTTCCTGTCGATCCTGTGGGCGGCGGTTCCGGGCGACGCGTGGGAAGGGGCCGACCGCACGCTCCTGTACCTGCTGGTGTTCGCCCTGTTCGCGTGCTGGCGCCAGCGGGGCGTGACCGCGGCGCTGCTGGTGGTGGGCTGGACGCTCGCCCTGATCGCCCTCGCGGCGTTCACCGCGCTGCACGTCCGCGCCGCCGGCATGGGGAGCCTGCAGACGCTGATCCCGGGCGGGCGCCTGGTGTACCCGAGCGGGTACGCGAACGCGAACGCGGCGCAGTGGCTGATGGCGTTCTGGCCGGCGGTGCTGCTGGCGCGCGGCCCGCGCCTGCCGTGGGCGCTGCGCGGGTTGCTGGCCGGCGGGGCGGTGCTGCTGGCGGAGGTGGCGCTGCTCAGCCAGAGCCGCGGCTCGCTGTATGCGACACCGGTGATGCTCGTGCTGGTGTTCGCGCTGCTCCCCGGGCGCACGCGCACGTTCGCCCTGCTGGTGCCCGTCGCATTGGGCATTGCCGCGGCTGCCCCAGCGGTGCTGCGGGTGGGCGATCACCTGCACGCCGGCCAGGCGACGCCGGCGGCGGCGCACGGCGCCGTGTCGGCGATGTTCCTGGCGGCGGTCGCCGTGGGGCTGGCGGTGGCGCTCGGCGCGGCGCTCGAGACGCGGCGGACGTACTCGCAGACGACCCGCGCACGCGCGGACACGGCGGTCCGCGCGTGCGCGGTCCTGACGCTGGTCGTGGTGCTCGCGGGCGGCCTGGCGGCGGCCGGCAACCCGCTCACGCGCATCAAACACGGCTGGGACACGTTCAAGGGCGGCTACGCGTCGGACAGCTCCACCGGCAGTCGCCTGATCAGCGGCCTCGGGAGCAACCGCTACGACTTCTACCGGGTGGCCCTCGACGAGTTCCTCGCCCACCCGATCGTGGGGATCGGCGCGGACAACTTCCAGGAGCAGTACCTGGTGCACGGGCGCTCCGAAGAGACGCCCCGCTACCCCCACAGCGTCGAGCTGCGCACGCTCGCGGACACTGGCCTCGCGGGTGTGGTGCTGGCGCTCGTCGGGCTCGGCGCGGCGCTGCTGGCGGGGTGGCGCGCGCTGCGGAGCGCCGATCCGCTCGCTCGCGCAGTGGCGGCGGCGGCGCTCGCGGGGTTCGCCTACTGGGTGGTCCATGGCTCGTTCGACTGGTTCTGGGAGTTCGCCGGCCTGGGCGCCCCGGCGTTCGCGCTGCTCGGGATCGCATGCGCGCTCGCGCCCGCGGACATGGGGGATCGGCCCGCCCCGGGCCTGCATCGGCGGCCGCGGACGGGGACGCTCGCGTTTGCCTTCGCCTGCGTGCTGATGGCGCTCGCGCTCGCGGCCTCACTGGCGGCGCCCTGGCTCAGCCAGCTCGAGGTGGAGAGCGCGGCGCGGATCTGGACGAAGGCGCCGCAGACGGCCTACGAACGTCTCCACGACGCCGCGCGGCTGAATCCGCTCAGCGACGAGGCGTATCTGGTCGCGGGGAGCATCGCGCTGCGCTATGGCGAGCTCGCGCGCGCCGACCGGCAGTTCGTGCTGGCGCTCGGGCGCAGCCCGGACGACGCGTATGCCACGCTCGAGCGGGGCGCGATCGCCTCGGGCAAAGGCGAACGGGCGGCCGCGCTGCGGCTGCTCGAGCGCGCCCGGGCGCTCGATCCGCGGGACGGGCTCGTGCAACAGGCATTGCGGATCGTGCGCAAAGGGCGCACCGTTAACGTCGAGGCGCTCAACCGCCTGATACTGCTCAAATCTCAGCAACTCGCGTAAACGCGCTCGATTTCCGTCCACGAGCGCCTTCAACTGGAGACAAGCGTGCGAAGCTTCGCTAGCTTGGACGCATGAACGGCTGCCGTGCTACCGCCACGATCGCGACTTTGATCGTTGCGGGCGCTTGGGGAGCCGTACCCGCGGCAGCCGCCGGCGGCCCGCTCCTGAGCGGCTACGGCGGCCCGGGGGAAGGCAATCAGGCGATTCTCGGCTCGACCCTGCTGGGCGGGGCGGGATCCGGGGAAGGCGGCTCCGGGGGGCAAGGTGGGCTGTCGGGCGGCGCTGAAGGGATCGCCGCCACCCTCGCATCCGGCTCGAGCGCCGCGGGCGGGAGCTCGCGGAACGCCGGTGGCACGGACGGCCACGGCGGGCGCCGTGCCTCCTCTGGAGGACGGCCGGCCGGGGACGGGTCCGGGGGCGGGGGCGCGAGATCTGGGCCCGCCCACCCGGCTGTGTCCCTGACGGACACCGGCGACTCGCAGACGCTGGGCCTCTCGAGCGGGGATGTTCTGTACATATTCGTTGCATTGGGGGCGCTCGCGGCAACCGGCGCTCTGACCGGCCGGCTGGCGCGTCACCCCCGCTAGGGGCGCCGGCTAAAGGGATACGAGGCGGGACCCGAGTAATCGGGTAGGTATCGGAAAAGCCCCAGTTTCATGGATCGAACGCACATCAGCCAACAGACGTCCTCGACGCTTTCACTGCGCGGCGAGCTGACCCACGAAGCGCCGGCGCCCAAGGCGCTGAGCCGCGTGGTCTTCCGCGGCTCGCTGCAGTGGATCCTGGAGGGCCGCGGCTGGAGCGTGCTGCGCCCGAGCGTGGACTTCGTGGTCCTGTGCGCCGTCGTGGTGGCGTCCTTGGGTGGCGTCGAGGCGGTGGTGCACGTGACCTCGGTCGAGGCTCCGCTGCTGGCGCTGCCGCCGCTGGTGCTCGCGCTGTTCTACGTGCGCGGCCTTTACCGCACGCGCATTCGCACGCTCGCCCTCGACGGTGTGGTGCCCGGGCTGAGCGCGGTGTCGGTGGCGGCGATGGCGGTGGCGCTGCTCGGGTGGACCGTCAACGGCCGGATACCGCCCCAGTCCGACTGGCTGACGGCATGGCTGCTCGCGCTGGCGGGGGTGGGCCTCGACCGCGTGCTGCTGGCGTCCGCCCAGCGCCTGGCGCGCTCCCGACGGCTGGTGGGCAAGCCGGTCCTGATCGTGGGCGCGGGCGTGGTCGGGGCGCAGGTGTCGCGGCGGCTAGAGAGCCACCCCGAGTACGGTCTGGCGCCGGTGGGCTTCCTCGACGAGGAGCCGCGGTCGGTGGCTGAGGTCGGGGGGCGCGACGTTCCCGTCCTCGGGACCATCGAGGACCTCGACGAGACGGTTGCGCGAACGGGGGTGAAGAACCTGATCGTGGCGTTCTCGACCGCCGCCGACGCGCGCGTCAGCCGCCTGATCCAGCACTGCCAGGAGCTCGGCGTGGAAGTGTCGGTGGTGCCGAGGATGTTCGACACGATCAACGATCGCGTCGGCTACGACACGGTGGGCGGCCTGCCGCTGCTGACGTTCTCGGTGGTCGACCCCAAGGGCGTGCAGTTCGCGCTCAAGCACGCGCTCGACCGCGTGCTCGCGCTGGTGGCGCTGATCGTGTTCGCGCCGCTGATGCTGTGCGCCGCGTTGGCCGTGCGGATTAGCTCACCCGGGCCCGTGTTCTTCAAGCAGCGGCGCGTGGGGCGGGACGGGAAGATCTTCGACCTGTACAAGCTGCGCTCGATGCGCGTGGCGAGCGAGCGGGCGCACGCGCAGGCGGACGAAGGGGACATCGGCACGCTCGACTTCCTGCTCGCCGGCGACGTGGCGCCCGGCGGGGTCGAGGGCGAAGATCGCCGCACCCCCATCGGGCGGCTGCTGCGCCGGGCCTCGATCGACGAGCTGCCGCAGCTCTTCAACGTCCTCAAAGGCGAGATGAGCATCATCGGGCCGCGCCCCGAGCGCCCTGAGTTCGTGGAGCTCTTCAGGCAGGACATAGCGCGCTACGGCGATCGCCACAGGGTCAAGTCGGGGATCACCGGCTGGGCTCAGGTGCACGGCCTGCGGGGGCAGACCTCGCTGGCCGAACGGGTGGAGTGGGACAACTACTACATCGCCCATTGGTCGCTGGGCCTCGATCTGAAGATCCTGGCGCTGACGCTGGCGGCGCTGTTCCACGACGCCGAGTGACAGCCGGTCCCGCCGGGCGGGCACGGCCGAGGCTGTCGGAGAGCCGCGCCGCGCGGCCGCGCTCCCGCTGGAGGCAGGCCCCGGGTCAGATGCCGGCGCTGGCGGCGTGCGCCGGGCCGATGCCGTACTGGTAGACCTCGACGCTCAGGTTGCGCGAGCCGAGGACGGACGGCAGTTGGATGGCGAAGCGGTTGAAGCGGTCGAGGACGAAGATCGCCCTGTAGCGCAGCAGCGCTCCGTCGAAGGCCTCGAGCTCCATGTATTCGCCCACGGGCCCCGAGCCGCTCGCCACCACCCTGCGGCCCGCGCGACGCAGACGCACGGTCACGGGTTGCAGGGGCGCGAGCGGCGCGGCAAAGGCGCGGGCGAGCGCGGCGAACGAGGGCTTGTGGGCGCCGCCGGCGGTGAGCACGCCGAACTGTTCGCCCGGGGAGTCCTGCAGCTTGTACACGACCGCGGCCGAGACATAATGGAGGCGGGCGATGGCGTGGATCGTGTCGGCGAGGTTGGCCGCCTGGGTGGAGGGTGTGACGCACGCCTGTTCCTCCTCGATCCGCTGACGCGGGTAGCAGCTGCTCCAGCCGAACTCGTCGAGCCACAGCGGCGTGGTGTCGCCGTTGGCGAGCTGCACTTCGTGGATCGCCCGCAGCGACGCGAGGGTGAGCGTGTAGAAGTGCACCGCGAGCGCGTCGTAGTAGCCCTTGATGCCGGCCGCGTAGAGGGCTTTCAGGAACAGGCCCTTGGGTCCCACCAGCGAGCCCCCGAGCACGAGCACGGCGCTGTCGGCCCGCTTGATCGCGGGATAGGCGGCGCGCAGGATGGCCGCGTAGCGCTGTACTTTCTCCGGTCCGGCGAAGTAGGCCTGGTTGCTCTGGTCGGGCTCGTTCCAGATCTCGATCGCCGCCAGGCTCGTGCCGCGGTAGCGCTGGGCGAGAGAGGCGACGAACGCGGCGTAGGAGGCGGGATCCTGTGGCGGCCAGGCGTGGGCGGCGCCCCCCCTGCGGGGCGAGCACGTCCGCAGCAGCGAGGGCGGGGCCGAGGAGGCCCAGCAGGGGGTCCCGTTGACGGTGAGGATCACGCGGATCCCCCGGCTCTGCGCGTCTTCGAGCAGCTCGGCGAGCGCGGCCTGCGGGCCCGGTTCGGTCTGCTGCGGGCCGAGCGGGGCGAACACGTACCAGGGCACGGCCACCCTCACGATCTGTGCGTGCAGCGCGTGGGCCAGCGCGATTTCGTGGCCGATGCCCGGGCCGGGGGCCTGCGGGTTGAAGCCGATGTTGAGGCCCACGGACAGGGACGACGCGGCCTTGTGGGCGCCGGTCGGGATGTGGGCGCCCGCCCCCGGTGCCAGCGCGGCGAGCAGCGCGAGCGCGAGACAGCAGGCTGGCTTCGACAGGCGCCGGATCATGCGCTCAGGACGGCCGCCGGCGTGGCGCTCGACCGCGCGGGGCCCACGGCTCGGGGCGGTAGGCTGAGCCGATGTCGCCGACATGGGTGTGGATGCAGGTCGCGATCGTGTTCTTCGTGGTGGTGGGGATGATCGTGGCGATCACGAAGCTCGTGTGAGCCGGCGGTGGGCCGCCGCACTGCGCTGGAGCGATCGGTGCGAGCCGCGCAGATCAGGACGGCGCCACGGCATACGGCGTCCCGGCATAGTAGGGCGACTCCGCCGGGCGTGTGCCGATTACGACCAGGCCGATCGGGTTCGCCCTGATCCGGAAGAGGGCTTCGCGGAGGTCGATCACTTTGGAGATCGTGAGCTGGTTCAGGCGTCCGACCACGAGCACCTCGTCGCAGAAGCGCGCCAGCAGCTGCGTGTCGGCGATCCCCAGGATCGGCGGCGAGTTGACCAGGATGTACGTGTAGGAGCTCTCGCGCAGCGTCTCGATGATCGACTCCACGGTGCCCGCCTGCATGAGCGAGGAGGCGTCGGCGTTGAAGCTGCCGGCGGGCAGCACGTCCAGCGACCCGCGTCCACGCTCGCCGCTGTCGCCGTTGACCGGGAGGATCAGGCGTTGCACCTCGTCGCTGGGTACGTGGTCGTCGGCGGTCCCGGCGAGCAGCTGGGACAGCCCGGGCCGGGTGCTGACCTGGAAGACCTCGTCGAGCCGCGGCACGCGCAGGTCGCCTGAGACGACGAGCGTGCGCTGCCCCGCGTGGGAGAGCAGGCGGGCCAGGCGGGCGGCGACGGTTGTCTTGCCTTCGCCCTGACCGGCGCTGGTGATGAGGAGCACGTGCGGGTGCTGTCCCGGGGGCAGCGCCAGCTGGAGCGCCGCCGACAGCGTCTGGTAGGTCTCCTGCTCGGCCTGGGCGGAGCGGGCGGTGATGCGCCGGCCGGCGTACGGAATGCCGGCGAGCACCGGCAGGTCGAGCAGCTGGCCGAGTTCGCGCTGGTTGCTCACGCGCGGCGTCAGCTGCTCGCGGCCGAGCGCCACGAGCACGGCGAGGAACAGCGACGCGAACAGGGCTATCACCGCGTTGCGCAAGGGCCGCGGGGAGGAGGCGCTCGAGGGCACGGTCGGCCGCTGCTCGAGCTGCAGCTGCTGGCTCGAGCTCGCCCTGGCGCTTTCCAGGACGCCGGCGCGTGTCTGGAGCGCAGCCAGCTGGGCGGCGACGGTGGGACTGGTCGAGCCGCTGGAACGAAGGACTTCGATTTCCTTGTCGAGCGTCGTTAGGGCGCTCGTTGTGGCGGCGCGCTGAGCGCTGGTGTGTTGTTCCAGGAAGGCCTGCGCGACGGCATACGCGAGCGCCGCGGCTCGCTTGCCGGACTTGGCGCCGACGCTGATGTGGATGATGTTCGCGTTCTGATCGACCGAGGCGGTGATGTGCGCTTCGAGGTTCGAGACGCTTTCGCCGGGCACCGCCTTTGCTGCCTGGGTGAGCACGGGCATGGTGGTCGCCTGGGAGGCGATCGTGGCAAGTTCCCGCTGCACGGTTTCGCCCGAGGCGCCCACGCCCACGCCGGAGGCGCCGTTGATGACGATGTTGGCGGTCGCTTCGTAGTTCTTGGGGATGGCGAGCGAGATCACGATCACAGCACCCGTGACGATCGCCACGATCGCCGCCATCAGCCAGCGACTGCGACGCAGTGACTCGACGTAGCGGGCGACCTCGATGGGGTCCTCGCCGGTCGCTGGCGCGGGCGAGCGGCTCCGGTCGTTTTGAGCGCTTGTGGTTCGCAAGAGGTGGCGGTGGGAATCGGCGCTGGCGAAAGACATGCCTGCTACCCCAATCGGCAGCAGGCGGCGACTTCTAAAGCATAGAAGGGCGCGCTCAGGCCGCGTGCGAGTCGCCAGAGCGGCGCGAGAGGCGCGCGCGGCGGGCGAGGCGAGCCTGGCGCGCGCGGGCTGCCCGACGCGCCAGTCGCGCGTCCACGCCGCGCAGATTCGGAACCGTGAATTCCACCGTCCCGGAGCTCGCCGTGCCCGCACCGGTGGCGAGCACGCTCGCCTGGGCCTGATAGTGCCCGGAGGGTAGGTGGGCGAGCGTAGCGGCGAAGCGTCCCGCGCGCCCGAGCGAGGTGGTGAGCGTGCGGCTCTGAACCCACCGGCCGCGGATCAGGCGCTGGACGTGCACCTGGACCGCACCGGAGCTGATCGGGGAGGTGTGACCGTCGAGGACCACCACCTGACCCCGCTTCTTGGCGCGCTCGGTGAGCCCCACGGTCAGCGACGGCCCACCCGATTCAGTGGCTTTCCCGTGCTTGGTGGCACCCGGGCCTCCCTGGCCGCTTCCGGCGCCGGGCGGTTCGACATAGCGCAGTACGGCGCCGTCCGCGGCGCCGAGGGTGACACTGGTTACGACAGCGCCTTCGGTGTTGTACATCGGTGCGGGGAGCGTGACCGTGCGGGTGGGGGCGTCGGGTTCGTTGACGAGTGCGATCCCGCCCGTGTAGTCGCGTCGCAGCAGTCCTTCCCATTCACGGCGCGGGCCTGCGGGTGTGCCGAGGTCCTCGTTGTAGGCGGGCCACCAGTTTTCGGGTGTCATGGCGCCGTTGCCGAGGCCGTCATTGCCGGTTGAGATGAGATAGTAGGCGGCGAGTGAGTATTCGCGGCCGGTGGGGGTGTTGGAGGCGCCGTCGAGGACCACGCCCTTGCCGGCTGCGTGGACGTAGTCGACGAATGACAGGAAGGTCTTCAGCGACCACGCGCCGGTGCCGCCGGTGAGACCTTCGTCGTTGACCCCGCGCTCCAGGTTGATGTAGTTGGCGGTCGCGATCTGGCGCTGCACGAGGGGGTTCTTCCAGCGTTCGGGGCCGCCGGCGAACCAGATCGAGTTCTCGAGCAACTCGAGGTTCGGCATCGCTTGGCGGATTTCTTCCAGGAATACGTCGACGTATTCCTGCCAGGCGGTTTCAGTCATCGGTTTGCCGGTGCGGGGATCGATCGGCGCTTGCTCTTCGCCGTTGCCGTTGCCAACGCGGAATTCAAGGTTGACGTCATCGATCCAGAGACCGGCGTAGCCGCGTTCGGCGGACGCTTTCACTTCGGCGATCCAGGCGTGACGGTATTCGGGGTTGCCGATGTCGGCGGCGTACTGGGGGCAGCTGCCATTCGAGCAGCCCCACGGAATGAACATGGGGGCCCCGGAGGCGTTACGCAGGATCCAGCTTTCGTGTTCCTTGGCGTAGCTGCTGCCGGTATAGAGCGCGTAGAGGTCCTTGTACATCCAGCCGTGGGGATACCAGCTGGTCTTGTTGTCGAAGTACGGACTGAAGACCTCGGCGCGCCAGAAGTTGTGGTTCATCCACGCCACGAATTCAGACGTGGGGTCTTCCATGAAGTGATTGAAGGCAGGTTCGGTGCGCTTGACGAATTTGACGGTGCCCGCGCTGGCCGGTGAGCCCACTTCGGCAAACGCCGGCGGCGCTGCGAAAACGCCCCCGGCCCCGACGCACGTCACAACCATCACGACGACATCAGCCAACAGCCAGCGTGAGAACCTGCGCATGCAAATGCTCCTCAGCTCGAGAAATGTGCTGCGATTTCGCGCCGCGTGAGGTGTTGCTCGGCGCCGCCGGTCCGCTTCCCGGATCACCTATCGGGCGCATGTGCGCCGGGAGGCGACGGACAGCCGGTGGGTGGACGCATGTCGTACGCGCCCGGCCGCGGCGCAGGTCTGCGAGGTCCCGTCAGCCGACGAGTACAGGCACTTCCCGTCCGGCGAGCTCGCCGTCAGGGGGTGGTCCCCCATCGGGTCTGACATCCCTCACCGCGAGGATCTGGTGCGGTGGGCTCTGTGCTCGACCGCGGGTCGCGGCGGTCGCCCAGATGAGCGCGGCCACGAGCCACAGGTGCCTCCAGTGCAGCGTGTTGACGACCGCGCTGTTGAAGATCAGCCCGCACCAGGCGCCGAGCAGCGCTGAGGAACCGATGCCGTACGTATCTCGGCCGCGCATGACGTTGCGCAGCGCGATCACGAGGGTGACCAGCAGCACCGCCACCCACAGCGTCAGCCCGAGGAAGCCTTGCTCAGAGAAGGTGCGGATGAAGGTCGAGTGGCTTTCGACGGGATAGTGGAAGCGGAACTGGCCCGGTCCGATCCCAACCGGGTGCGTCCAGCCGAGTTTCCAGCCAAAGTCCTGGGCGGCGAAGCGTTTGGAGTCGTAGGACTGGAGCCGGGCACGCTGCTCGAGGAACGTGATCGATCCGGTCGCGCTCAGCACCACGAGGGCAACCCCGGCAGTGGCCAGCAGGACCACCAACGCCTTCATGGCGCCCCGCGTGCCCCGCCTGCGCACGCTCGAGGAGAGCAGCATCACGGCGATCGCGATCGCGTAATTACCCCATGCGGCGCGGGAGTAGGAGAAGAGCACCCCCAGGCTGAGCGCCGCGAGCAGCACCCAGAAGGTGGCCGTGCGGAGCTTCAGAAGCTTGGGCAGCCGGGGTGAGATCTGCTGCTCGAGCATGATCACCGCGATCGGCACGAGGAACGGTCCGAATACGTTCGGGTCCTTGAAGAACCCGGCCGCACGCACGCCGCCGTTGACGTTGCTGAGGATCTCGGCGCGGCCTGGGATCGGCAGGTAGAGCGCAGCCACGGCGAGCACGGCCGAGATCACGCCCACGATCAGCCAGGTGAGGACCACCGCACGCGCCTTCGCCCGCGAGTCCAGGTAGCCGGCCATCCACACCGAGAAGATCAGCAGATAGGCGGTGATGAAAAAGAACTGGAACGCTTCCACCGGTTCCACCACGTCCATGAACGAGAGGACGTTGACGATCAACAGCAGCCCGATGATCCAGCGCACGAGCAGGGGCACGCGCGCGAGTCGAAAACGGCCTGTCAGTGAGGCGATCACCATGATCACGGCGAAGCAGGCATCTGTGGGGGCTGGCTGGAAGCGCACGAACCCCATCAGCAGGAGACCGATGAAGACGGCCACGTCGAAGCGCCTGATCACGAGCATGGAGAACCCCAGCAGGGCGACCCCGCCGGCGATGCCGATCGCCACCGACAGTTCGAGGGCGTCGCTGAGCTCGACCGTGGCGAGTGCGGCGAGCAGGCACAGCGCGAGCGCCAGGACCGCCGCGGGGGCGAGCAGGAGGCGACCTCGCCAGTTCGACGCCGGCGTGAGCATTCTCGCTGCGAGCTCAGTCATTTCGCACCTATCATCGACGTTAGGAGGCCTTGAGTAAAGCCGCTACGCTGGCGTCAGTGGTCCCGGCGATGTCGATCGTGGTGACGGTGCTCGACGACCGTGCGGGACTGTCCGAGCTTCTACCCGCGCTCGCCGCACAGACGCTCGCGGCGAGCGAGATCGTCGTGGTCGACGGCGGCTCGAGCGACGGCAGCTCCGAGCTGCTCGCATACTGGCGCGAGCGGGGCCTGCCGCTGAGGGTCGTCCAGGCTCCCGGGGCGGGGATCTCGGCCGGGCGCAACCGCGGCATTCGGGCCGCGGTCGAGGACTGCATCGCGGTCACCGACGCGGGCTGCAGGCCCGCTCCCGGCTGGCTGGCCGCGCTGGCGCGTGAGCTGGAGCGGTGCGATTTCGTCGCCGGCACCTACACGGTCGATCGGGACACACCGCTGGAGCACGCGATCTCCGTGACGCTCTACCCGGACATCGCGGAGATGCGCCCCGACCTGGACCTCGCGACCCGGGCATGGCAGGCGGCTTTCGGCCGGCGCTTCCGTGCCGATCGCGCGACGGGGCGCTCGATGGCGTTCCGGCGCACCTGCTGGGAGCGCGCGGGGGGATTTCCCGAGGACGTCAACTGGGGGGAGGACGTCGCCTTCAGCGCGGCCGCGCTGGCGAACGGGGCAAGGGGCACACTCACGGTGGACGCGGTGGTCGCCTGGCGGGGCCGCCGGACGTGGCGGGCGAACGCTGCGATGTACTGGCGATACGCCAAGGGCGACGCGATGTTGGCATTGAACCCGCGGGCGCTTGCCCGCGGAGCGGCCTGGGCGCTTGCCGGCCTGTTGGTCATCCGCGGTGGTCGCCCTGGTCGGGCAGCCGCAGTCGCGGGTGGCGGCATCTACGCCTCGCTCCCAGCGGTGCGCGCGCATCGGACAGGCCTGGCCGTGCACCACTGGTGGAGGTTGGTCGCGTTGCTGGCGATGAAGGATCTGGCCATGCTCGGCGGGACCGCCAGCGGACTCTGGCTGCGGATGCGTCAGGGCGACTGACGCTTGCCGTGGGCAGCCAGGACCGTGTCGTAGACGGCCGCGGTCTCGGCGACCATGCGCGCCAGCCCAAAACGCGTGAGATGACGCTCGCGGGAGGCCACGGAGGCCGCTGCGCGTCTGTCTGGATCCAGGAGGTAGCCGACGATTGCCTGCGCTAGAGCGTGCGCGTTGCCGGGCGGCACGAGTGTACCTGTGGCGCTCGTCACCGCCTCGCCGTTGCCGCCTACGTCGGTGACCACCTGCGGCACGCCGCACGCGAGCGCCTCGAGGATGCCGATCGAGAACGCCTCCCAGTCCGACGGCAGCACGTACACGTCGAGTGACTGCAACGCGCGGGCTGCCGGTGCGGTGAACGGGAGCAGGGCAAAGCGCTCCTCCTCGGCGAGACCCGCCCGTGTGACCTGCGCCTCGAGTCGGTCCTGAAGCGGTCCGTTGCCGACGATCGCGACGCTCGCGTGGGGAACCCGCGCGAGGATCAGCGGGACGGCGTCGAGGAGCAGGTCGAGGCGCTTCTGCTCGCGCAGGGCAGCTATCGCGCCGACCACGGGTCCTCGCTGGCGAAGCCTGAGGAGCGCCGAATCGCCCTCCAGGCCCTGGGGCGCCGGCTCGCATCCGTTGTATACGACGTGCAGTTGCTCGGGGCGGGCCACGCCGATGCGGATCGCCTGCTGTCGCTCGTGCTGGCACACGCAGAGCACGTCGCCACCCGCGCGACCCAGGGCCCGCTCCACGCCGGCTGCCGCCATTCGCCACGGGCGGGGCAGTCCGGTGGCGAAGGCGAAGCAGTGCGGGCTGTACAAGGACGGCGTGCCCACCAGCTGCGAGGCGATGCGGCCGATCACCCCCGCCTTGGATGCATGCGAATGGATCAGGTCGTATCGGCGTTCGGTCAGCAGCCTGCGTAGGCCGGTGAGTGCGCGCCCGTCCTCGCTGACCCGGCCATATCCGCGGGTGATCGCGAGGCGGTGGATGCTGACACCGGCCGCTTCGAGCTCGGGATAGACGCTCGCCTGCGCCGGGCCGGCCACCTCCGCGCTCCAGCCGTGCGCCGTCAAGCCGCGGGCGAGCTGAGCGACGTTCTCCGGTACTCCGCCGTCGGGCGGCTCGAACACCAGTAGGACTCGTGGCATGGCTCTAGCTCACGATCCACGGGCCGCGTGGCTGCACTCGCGCTCGAGCTCGCGCTCGAGTGCACGATCGAGGGCGGCGTGCGCCTCGACCCGCGCGGCGCTCGGCCTGAGCGTGTGGTCCTTGCCGGCGATGAGCTCGACTCGTACATGGGGCTGAGCTTCCAGTCGATCCATGCGGCCTGCCCGCTCGAGTTCCTGATGCAGCAGCTCCTCTCCCGAGAACACGAACAGAACCCGCTTGTCGGCCTGCTCGAGTTGCGCCAGCGCTCGATCGAGCGGGTCGGCGCCCTTGTGGGGAGTGCCGAGGCGCGACAGCAGCCGGCGAACGGCGGTTGCGAGGTCCGTTGGAAGTTTGCGTGCCAGTGCCGCCAGGCGAGTGACCTTGGCGTCGCCTCGAATCAGCCGCAGCCACGAAGACCGGCTCAGGAACACCTTGCGCAGCTCTCGGACGGTCTCCTGAGAAGCTTCGAAGAAGAGCGTCTGCGGGTTGAGCATGAAGGCGGCCACGACGCGCTCGTCCTGGAGCGCCCCGTAAAACGACCAGTAGGCACCGGAGCAGAGGCCGAGCAGAACAAAGCGATGGCCCACCCCGTCGCGTTCGAGCACGTCGAGCGCCGCCAGCACCTGGTTGACGAGCCCGGGCACGTACAGCTCGTCGACCTTGCTGAAGCGGCTCTCGTCGCCATCTGCGTCGCCGATGCCCTCGAGGTCGAGGCGCAACGTGGCCACGCCCCGCGCCGACCAGCGACGGGCGATCTCGACCCACATGCGGCTCGGCCCCGTGTGGCGTATCGCGCCGGCATTCAGGATCACCGCCGTCAAGGGGGCGGGCGCGACGCTCGCCGGCGTCGAGAGGATCCCGAACAGGCAGCCGAAGTCCTGCTCCACCGTCAGCGTGCGCTCACGGACTCGCTCCCCGTCGAGTTCCAGCTCGATCGCGCTCGACGCACCGGCTCCGTCGCGGCGCGCTGTCGAGTCGTGCCCCCCCTCGGGTGGCGACTCCTGCAGCCAGGCCCCGACGGTTGCGAACACCTCGAGCGGCGCGCGCGCCTCCTGTGGCTCGGCCATCATGGCGCCGTAGCCGGGGCCGGCAAGCGCCGTCACCTCGACGCCGACGGCGCGCAGGTGCTCGAGCAGGCGCGCATCCGCCTTGAGTCCGTCCCTGTCCAACGCGAGCGCACGGCGCGGATGGGGCGCATGCACGGGCAGCTCGGTCACATCGAGCGCCTCCAACGCGCCGGTGCTCTGAGCGCTGAGCCTGAATCCTCCCGCCTCGACACTGCCGTCGGTGGGTGGCGGTGCCTCTCGCTCATCGCCCAAGGCGAGCTGGGCGCTCTCCAGCCGCGCGAACGCCCTCAGCTCGCGCACCAGCGTCGTCCCGCGCGAGGGGGTGCCCCACAGCACGATCTCCTCGATCGGCGCTTCCTCAGCCAGGGCCATGCAGAGGGCCAACCCTCCGAGCCCGATGCCGATCGACGCCACCGAGAGGTGCTCCCCCTCCTCGCGCAACCAGCGCGCCGCGGTTGCGATGGCGTCGCTCCAGCTCTGAAGGCGCCCGTCATCGTCGGGCTCGCCGCCGCTGTCGCCGCTGCCCGGCAGGTCGATCCGGAGCGTCGGGTGGCCTTCGCGGGCGAGACATTCGGCCCACGCGCGACGCGCGCGATACGAGCAGATCTCCTCCCAGCCGAAGGGTGGGCAGATCAGGACAGGCCGAGTCGCCTGCACCTCTGTCGCCCGTTCGTGCAGGAGGCCCAAGAAGGGCTCGCCTGTGGCGCCGGTGAGGTAGACCGAGCGGACTGGGGTGTCGGCGCTCATGCCGAGGTGCTGGATGTGAGCATCGACCGGGTCAATTCTGCTGTGCTGCCAGAGACGAGCGTCGTCCTGCCTGCAGACGGGCGAGCAGGTTGGCCATGATGGCAAAGTCGTCGGGGAAGGCCACCCGCTCGATGCCCAGTAGCAGGACGAGGTATGTGAGGATGCCGCATGGCACAGCGAGCGCGAGGGATCCGCTCAACAGGGCCATCACGGCGCCGCTGCCGGCGGTGGCGAGGATCGGGCCGACCAGTATCCGCCTGGTGTCGAGGTTGCCGTGCAGCGGTCGCGAGAGATACAGCAGCGTGCCTGCAACCAGCACCTCGGAGACCGACGTGCCGGCTGCCGCGGCGAACAGCGAGAAATGAGGAATCAGGATCAGGTTCCAGATGATGTTCTCTATCAACACGGCGACATAGGTCCTGCTGATTACTTTCCGCACGTCCTGCGAGTAGAACAGCTGGCATGACAGTGAACTGATCGGATACAGGGCGATCGTCGGTGCGAGCAGCGCCAATGCCTCACCCCCTCGCCGGAATTCCTCACCGTAGAGGAGCGTCATCAACGGCGTCGCAAGAATTGCGGCGCCGACAGCCGCTGGGACCGTGATCGCCAGCACGAGCTTGAGCGCCCGCTCGTAGATGAAGCCCAGCGACGGGGTGGAGGTCGGTGTCAGTCGCGTCATCGTGGGTAGCACGGCGGTGTTTACCGCCCATGTCACAAATGCAGTGGTTTCCAGGAGGCGGTAGGCCGCGCCATAGAGCCCGACTTCTTTGGACGAGCTGAAGATCGCCAGCATCGTCGTGTCAATCCTGGAGAGGAGCGGGATCGCGAGCATGCCGACGGCGAGCGGGGATGCTTCGTGTGCCACGCGGATGGCGCCGCGCAGCGCGAAGTGGATGTGGGGGCGGGCTATCTTGCGGGACACCAGCCATCCCGCGAAGACGCTGGCGAGCAGAGAGCCCGCAAAGTAGATGATGGCAACGGCCTCGATCCCCTGACCGAGCAGGAGGGCGGCGGCGGCGGCAAGCGTGGTCAACCATCGCTGTGCGATCAGCACCATCGGCACGAACCCCACACGTTCAAAGGACTGGAAGACCGCGAACGAGACGCCGATCAACGAGTCGGCGACCGCACCCAGACCCATGAACAGCGTGACGATCCTCGTGTGTGCGCTCATGCCGGCGAGCGAGGCGACGCCCAGTGCCAGCAGCAGGGGGGGGATGCTCAACACGACCTTCGATGCCAAGACATCCGAGTACAAGGCGTCGAGGCGGGCGCGGTCGCGCGACACATGACGGATGAGCACGAGCTCTTGGCCGAAGCCGCCCAGTGTCAAGGCGATGCCTGAAAAGGACAGCGCGAATACGAACACCCCGAACTCGGCGGCGCCGGTCTTGCGAGCGATCAGCAGGTAGAGAGCCGCTGTGGCGAGCTTCGAGCCGATGTCCGCGATGGCCCTAAAGCTCGCATTCAGCAGGATTAGCGAGGAGCGCCGGCCATCCCCCGGTTTGAACTGTTGCTCGTCCGCTGCCGGTGCCTGCTGGGCAGGCGCCATCTCAGCTCCGGCCAACGTCGAGCTCGGAAGCGTTCATCGTCTCATTATCGGCGCCGATTGTGGCTTTATCAAGGATGCCGGGCGCCATGCGCGATGGCAGCGATATCCGCAGTTGCACGCCCGGAGAGGCCGTGCGCCGGCCCCTGGACCGCAGCGGCGGTGCCGGGCTGGGGCGTATGCTCGCGCACTCGTGATGATGATGAAAGTCTTGGCCATATCGTCCACCGGCCGCCTCGGCGGCGCGGAGCTGGCCTTGGCCGAGTTTCTCAAGCACCGCCCGCTCGATGTGCAGGTGAGCGTGCTGATGATGTCCGATGGACCGCTGGCGGACAGGCTGGCACAGAGCGGTGTGGAGACATCCGTGGCGGGGGAATTCGAGGGACGGCCGAGCCTGCGACAGGCCGCGCGTTTCACGCAGTCGCTGCGCCGGTTGCTGGGGCGCGAGCCTCCCGACGTCGTGCTCGCGGTCGGTATCCTGCCGGCGTGCCTGTCGGTGCCGGCCGCGCGGTTGACCGGCGTGCCGATCGTGTGGCACAAGGTTGACTTCTCTCATGACGCCACCGTCGCGGTGCCGCTGGCGGCCGCTGTCAACGGCGTCGTCAGCGTCAGCAGCGCGGCTGCCGCTGCGCTCGGACCCCTGCGTTCTCGACGGTTGCTCGATGTCGTCGGGCCGCCGATTAGCCTGCCAGATGAGGGCCAGCGGGAGCGCACACCGGACCCCCCGGCGATCGGGACGCTCGCGGCGCTCACGCCCTACAAGGGCCAGCACCACATCATCGAAGCTGCCGCGCTGATGTCAGCGGAGTTCCCGCGGCTGCGGGTGGTCTTCGCGGGCGACACAGTCCGCGAGCATCCTGGCTACCGCGATGAGCTCGTGCGGCTGGCGGAGCGTCTCGGGTTGGCCGAGCGCGTTGACTTCACCGGATTTGTCGATGATGTCGCGGGCGTTCTCGACCGGCTGACGGTGTACGTCAGCGCCACCCATCGGGACGCGCAGGGATTCGGACTCGAGGGCTTGAGCGGAGCGATGCTCGAGGCGAGCTGGGTCGGGCTGCCGGTCGTGGCGACGCGTGGCGGGGGCACTCCCGAGGGCCTTCAGGATGGTGTCACGGGGACGCTGGTGGACCCCGCAGATCCCGATGGGCTCGCGCAGGCCCTTGCATGCTACCTGCGCGATCCGGAGCTCGCGAGAACCACTGGCGAAGCCGGTAGGCGCTTCGCGCGCGAGCGCTTCGCGCCGGAGGTCACGGTTGCGCGGCTATTCGGGGCTCTGGCCCGCGTGGTCCGCGTGCGCGGCGCGGGCTGACGGCTGTGTTCCGGTGGCGGGCTGCTTGTGCAGGTATCCATCCAAATCGCCCCACGCCAGGCGCGGGTAGGCCCTGAGGCGGTAGAGCGCCTGCGATCTCCACTTGGGCATGAGCAGCGCGGGTAGCCAGACGATCGACCGGGCTGCCGCCTCGATCACGCTCAGCACACGCAGAGCCCGCATCCCCGACTTGCCGTGGTGCTTGAGGAAGTATCGGCGGCCGGACCACTCGCGCTCCAGCAGCATTCTTGTGCTGACGTCCGTGTGGCTGCCGTGAAGCTGATGTACCGCGGAAGCTCGCGGTGTGAAGCGAACCTCGAAGCCGGCTGCCCGGGCCCGGTCGCACAAGTCCAGGTCCTCCATGTACATGAAGAACTGCTCGTCGAAGCCGTCCAGCTGTTCGTACAGGGTCCGTCTGATCATCATGCAGGCGCCGGTGACCCAGTCGGCGTTGCGCTCGCTCGTGTAGCTCCGAGGGCTGTAGGTGTAGTAGTTGATCATGCGATGAAGCATCGTCTTCTGCAGGGTTTCGGTCAGCAGCGTTGGCGCGCGACCCATCGATCGCTGTAGTCGGCCGTCGGGAAACCTGAGCAACGGGCCGACGATTCCCACGCGCGGGTCCCGGTCGAGCTCCTCGGTCATCGTTTGGATTGCATCCGCATCGAGCTCGCAGTCGCTGTTCAGCAGCAACAGATACTCGCCGCCTGCTCGCTTGGCGGCGACGTTGTTGGCCACGCCGAAGCCAGGATTGTCAAGCTCCAGCAGCAGCAGGTCCGGCTGCTCGCACAGCAGCTCTCGGCTGCCGTCGGTGCTGCCGTTGTCGACGACGATCAACTCGTGGGGCGCCTGGCGCTGTAGGTGCTCGAGACAGCGGATCAAGTGAGCCCTGGCATTCCAGCTGACGACTATGACGCTGACTCGAGGTGGGTTCATCACGGCTGGTGCATCTTGGCTGATTGTGAGGGTCAGTGTCGTTTGCGGCGGATAAGCTCCCCGACCGTGGCGTTGACGGCGAGTATCCCGGTAGGCGCGCGCGCTCCTCGGCGACGGCCGCCGCTGGTTCTCGCCTATCATGGTCTGGGCAGCTTCCCTCGTGCGATGGATCCTCATAACCTGATGATCAGGCCCGAGCGATTCCGCGAGCAGGTAACGAGCTTGCGCGGACGAGGCTATCGCTTCGTAGCACTCTCCGAGCTGAGCGCCAGCATCGAGCAGGCGGGTCCACCAGCAGCGCTGTGCGCGATGACATTCGATGACGGCACGGTTGACAACCTCGAGGTCCTGGCTCCGATGCTCGCCGAGCTCGAGGTCCCGGCGAGCGTGTTCGTGTGTCCGGGGCTGCTCGGCGGCCCACACTTCGCGATGCCGGCCGAGGCGGGCGTGCGCCTGATGGACGCGGATGAGCTGCGCAAGCTGGCGTCCCTTCCACTTATCGAGATTGGCTCCCACACCAACGCTCACGCGGATCTTTCGACTGCCGGCGCGGAGCAGGCCTACAGCGAGATGGTGAGCTCGCGCGGCGCCCTGGAGGATCTGTTGCAGCGGCCGGTCCTGTCCTTCGCCTATCCGAAGTGCGACTACTCGCCGGCCTGTCCCGAGGCGGCCCGGCGGGCCGGCTACTCGGTGGCGGTCACCTGTGGGGGCCGAGGTGGCTGGAGACGCTATGAGCTTGCACGCGAAAGCGTCGTGTCGCTCGATGGACGTCTGCTGTTCGCGCTGAAGTCCCGCGGCCTGTTCTTGCCGCTTCGCGAATCGCTTCCCGGCAGGTTGGCTCGATCGGCCTCCAGGCCCCTGCGTCACCGCAAGACGGCGTAGCTTCTCAGCATGTCTCGGCCGCAGCGATGAGTAGGTGAGCGTGGCGCGTGCGATGCGGGTGGTCGTGGCGTCCGTGGGCGATCCGCGCGCACCAAATACCTGGTCGGGGATCACGACGGGCGTGCTCGCAGGCTTGCGTGAAGCGGGCGCCGTCCCTGTCCCCATGAACCTGGCGCTGGCGCCCGGACTCGAGCAGGCGCTGCTGGTGGCCGGTGCCGCGCGTACCCTCAACCTCAACGACCGCGAAGGAGCGGAGGTGACGATGCGGGTGCGAAGCTCCCTCGCTCGCCGTCGGCTCGCTGCGGCGGGAGCCGACGGCATCGTGCAGATAGGCACCAGATTCAGCTTGCCGCAGGACGCGCGATACGTGACCTTCGAGGACATGACGCTGCGCCAGGGGAGCTCAGATCTTCCCGATTTTCAACGCGATGTCATCGCGAGTGGTGGAGTCCTGGGAGCGCAGGCGTGCACACATCTACGCTCACGCTCGCATGTGCGCGGTCGCGAGCACGTGGGCGGCGCGCTCGGTTGTGGAGGATTACGAAGTGCCGGAGGGGCGGGTGTCCGTCGTCGGCTTCGGCGCAAACCATCTGGCGCCCACCGGCGCCCGCGACTGGAGCCGGCCGAGGTTCCTGTTCGTAGGCGTCGACTGGGAGCGCAAGGGAGGCGCGCAACTCCTACGCGCGTTTGCACGCGTTCGAGAGACCTGCCCGCAGGCGACGCTGGACGTCGTCGGGGGGCACCCGCCGCTTGCGCAGGATGGTGTGAATGGTCATGGACTGTTGCTACATACACGTGAGCAGGACCGAGCGCGCGTGCGTGAGCTGTTCGCGAACTCGACCTGCTTCGTGATGCCCTCGGCGGTCGAGCCCTTCGGCATCGTGCATGTGGAGGCTGCGTCAGCTGGGCTGCCCAGCATCGCCACGAGCGTGGGGGGCGCTGGAGAGGTGCTTGGCCCAGGCGGCGGAATCATCGTCGATCCGGGCGATGAAGAGGGCCTTCTCAGTGCGATGCTGCGTTTGGCAGACCCTGCGACCGCAAGGCGCATGGGCGAGTCCGCCCAAGCGCGCTCCGTGTTGTACACATGGCGCAACGTTGCCGAGCGCTTGCTGCGGGCGCTTGGGCTGGCCTCTGCGGACGGCCAGCCCCTCGCGGAGTTCCTGTAGCGGCTTGGCTTACTCTTCGGCCTCAATCCGCTGCTGCCACTCCTGCACCTCTCTCGGGAATCGCTCCGAGCTGTAGGTCGGCCATTCGTGAGCCGGGATCACCGTCGGCGGGTGCTCGAGCGGCGTCAGGTTCTCGCCGTCATCGAGCATGAACACCGGCTGCACCCGTACCTCGACGAGTCGTAGTCGTTTCATCAATGCTCCCCTGCCAATGACCTCACGAGATGATCCCTATCGCTTTGATGGCTTTAACGATTTCGTTGATGCGTTCTGCGGCTTCTTTGGCGGTCGCGCTCGAAGGCGTCAGTTCGGCGATCGTCGCGTGGCGTGTCACGGGCGTGACGCCTTTGTACAACGCAATCTTTGAGGTGTTGAACGCCAGCTCGCCGTTCGGGAATTCGCCGAGGATCAGCGGTTCCGTGGTTTCGCTGGAGGCGATGTATAGTTTTTTCGAGCCTTTCTCTTTCAACCCGGCCTGCGCACCGAGAAAGATGTTTTCCGAGCCTTCGTTGTCCTTGCCGGCTTCGTTGCCGATGCAGGTGTTGTTGCCTCCTGATTTGTTGGCGAAGAGTCCTTCGTACCCAACGATGGTGTTCCCACCTGCTGTTTCGTTGCTGAAGCCAGATGCATGGCCGACGGCGGTGTTGCCATTGCCGGTCTTCTGATTGACAAGTGAGTAGCGACCCACCGCGACATTGCGAATGCCAGATTCGAGAGCCGCCAGGGCGTCGGACCCTATCACCGTGTTCTCGGTGCATACTGTGCGAATTTCCCATACAAGTGTTTCTTCGCCTTTGAAGACGCCGCTTCCTGGGAGTCGCGGAATTGAAGGTGGTACCGGACTTCATTGCCACCCCTACACCAGCGACCCCGCGCATTGCGCCCCCGCCGACTGCCGTGTTGTTGTTGCCGGACTGCAGGTAACGCAGGGCTTCCGATCCCCATGCGGTGTTGTAGGAGCCGCCACGGCTGGATTCCAACGCGTTGTTGCCCCCGGCCGTACCGTTCTGGGCGGTCCAGGCGTGTTCCATCGCGGAGATACCGATGGCAGTGTCCTTCGCGGCGAACGTCGCGCGTTCGAGCGTGTTGGCCCCGAAGGCGGTGTTGTTGGAGCCAGTCAGGAGCCCCATGCAGTTGGTGCCCATGCCTGTGTTGTGGTAGCCGAGCTTCAGGGATTCCATACACCCGATGCCAACGGCGGTATTGAAGCCCCCGGCGTAGCCTTTCCCGGTTTCTTCGACGCCGGCTTGTTCTTCTTCTTTGGTCGTCCCCACTCCGGTCACGGCACGTAGCGCAGAATTTCCGATCGCCGTGTTGTGCACGCCTGATTCGTTTGCGTGTAGGGCTTCGGTCCCGACGCCTGTGTTACCCATGGTGAACCCTTTTGCAGTGACTTTCAGCTGCTTAGTGAGCACACCGAAGCCAATCGCTGTGTTCCCGGCCGCTTCCCCCTGCGCTTTTTCTGTCTGTTTCGAGAATTCGGTGAGTGCACCTGAGCCGACGCCAAGCCCGTTCACGGTGCCGACTTCGTGTAGCTTTTCTTCGAGTTCTTTCAACGCAAAGCCAAGCGCCTCGGCGGGGTCGAGCGCTGAAACCCCAGCAGCTGCTGCTCCAACCAGGGCTGCCGTTCCCAAGAACTGTCGCCTCGCGACCTGGCCATCATGGTCATCCAGACGTTTGGACAGCATCTTTCCTCCTCACCTGTATTGGGCTCATGTTCAAGTCCCACGCTATCGCGCTGTCCCAATGGTAGTCGCCTCGAGTAGGGCAGCACACGGTCGATCGTCAGGCCGCGCTCGAGTAGGCAGCATTCGGTCGATCGCCAGCTCGCGCTGGGTCTCGCGGGCGGTGATGCAGCTAGCCCGCGCCGGGTCTCGCGGGCAGGTTCTCGCCCGCGAGGATCGCGGCCGGGGCCAGGCGGGAGAGCCACTCGGCCTGGCTGGAGATGCCCGGCAGCTCGCGCTCGGCCGAGGTGAAGGCGGCACCCAGCCCGGGTGGCCGGCGCTCGCTGTCGTGGGCGTCGGAGGCGACGTCGTGGACGAGCCCCGCGCGCAGCAGCTCGATCGTGAAGCGCTGCACCCGGCCTCCGAACTGCCCCCACATCGACCCGGCGGTGATCGAGCAGAGCAGCCCGCTCTCCACGAGGCGGACCAGGCGCTCGGGCTCGCGCTGGAACAGCGGGCAGCGCTCCGGATGGGCCAGGAGCATCGACTCGCCGCGCTCGCGCAGCTTCAAGAGCACGGCGTCGAAATCCCACGGCGAGGGGTCGCTGGGACACTCGAGCAGCAGGTAGGGTCCGCCGCCCAAGCGCAGCGCGTCGATCTCGTCGGCCCGCAGGTCCGCCAGCCGGGTGATCGCGATCTCGCCGCCCGTCCGAACCTGGAGCGAGATGCCGTCCCGGTCGAGTGCCTCCTGGATCGCGGCCACGCGTCCCGCCAGCTCGAGCGGATCGACCCGCCAGTGGTGGTTGATGTGTGGCGTTGCGACGATCGTGCTCGTGCCGCTCGCGGCAGCGCGCCTGGCGAGTGCGAGCGCCTCGGGCATCGTCCGCGGCCCGTCGTCCAGGCCGGGCAGCAGGTGGCAGTGCAGGTCGATCACGTTACGCTCGGCTCAGTCTATGCCCGTGAATCCCCAGCGTAGGAACCAGATGGACTCGACAGACTCGCTCCAGAGCACCCTGAACGCCGAGGTGTGGGCCGCGGGGGACTTCCTCGGCGACTACACCGGCACGGAGCTGAGGCCGCCGGAGGCCGCGCTCCTGGAGGCGTTCGCGACGGAGCTCACGGGCAGGGTGCTGGAGCTGGGATGCGGGGCGGGACGCGTCACCAGGCACCTCGTGGAGCGCGCCCGCGGTGTCCACGCGGTTGACCTCTCGCCGCGGATGGTGGCGCGTTGTCGAGAGACGTGCCCGCGGGCGACGTGCAGCGTGGGCGACGTGGGTGACCTCTCACCGTTCCACAGCGGCTCGTTCGAGGCGGTGGTGGCCTCGTTCTGCGTGCTGGACGTGCTCGACGACGCCGCACGGCGCCGAGCGCTCGAGGAGATCCACCGGGTGCTCGTGGCGGGCGGCCTGCTGATCGCCTCCTCGCACAACCTCGCCCACGCGCCGTGCATCCCCAAGCCGACGCGCTTGCGCTCTCGCTCGCCCGTGCGCATGGTGCGCAACCTCGTGCGGGTGCCCCTGCGCGTGCGCAACCACAGGCGCCTGCACCCGCTCGAGCGCTTCGAGTCCGACTACGCCGTGCTGGTGGACGAGGCGCATGACTTCTCGCTGCTGCACTACTACATCACGAGGGACGCCGAGGAGCGCCAGTTGGCCGAGCACGGCTTCGCGCTGCTCCAGTGCCTGGATCTGGACGCCGCGCCGGTGCGCCCGGGGGACGCCGCCGGCGATTGTCCGGAGCTCCACTACGCGGCCCGCCGGCTCGACTAGCACGGGGCACGACACGTGGGCCACGTGGCGCGCAGCGCGGATATGATCGGCGCCAGACCAGCGCTTGGGCTCGAGCAGGCGGAAAAGGGGTAGACGATGTTCAAACAGATAGTCGTGGGAACGGATGGCTCGGATACGGCGACCCAAGCAGTGCGCCAGGCGGTCGACCTGGCGAAGTCGGTCGGGGCGAGCATCGAGCTGGTGAGCGCCTACGAGCCGGTGCCCGCCCAGCGCCTGAGCGAGGAACGCCGCCAGGCTCCCGAGGACATCCAGTGGGCGATCAACCCCAGGGAGGACGTGGAAGCGACGCTCGAGAGCGCCGCGTCCGTGGCGCGCGAGGCGGGCGTGCCCGTCAACGTGTACGCGCGCCAGGGCGACCCCGCCGATGCGATCGTGGACGTGGCCGAGGAGCGCGAGGCCGATCTGATCATCGTCGGCAACAAGGGCATGACGGGTGCACGGCGCTTCCTGTTGGGCTCGGTCCCCAACAAGATCTCCCACCACGCTCCCTGCTCGGTGCTGATCGTTCGCACCACCTGAGCAGGCGCTACCCCGCCAGACGCTTCAGCTCGTCCTCGAGCACTCGATCGACCAGCGCGTGCACTTCCCGCTGCAGCCACAGCGGGGTGAGCGTGTGGGTGTCAGCCGAGGTGCCCATGAGCGCGAGCTCGAGGCTCGGCCAGCGATCCATGCGATCGAACACCCCCGCCTCTGCAAGTTCTCTGCGCAGCACCTCCTTGCCCGTGAACAGCAGCAGCGAGCGCTGGCCGCGATCCCGCAGCGCGTCGAACAGGTCTTCGATCGGCTCGACCCCCACTGCCTCGCGAGCGGGCTCGTCCTTGTGGCCCAGAGACACGATCCGCTCGCGCGGCACCAGCGCGCTGACCGCCCGCCCGGCGAGCGTCCGCCCCGTTTCCAGGTGCTTCGCGAGCTTGATCTCGCCGCGGAGCGCCCTGCGCCACGTCGAGCCCATCAGCGCCCTTTCCCTGAGATGGCGCGTGCGCCTCACCGTGTGTCGCCACTCATCGAACACCAGCGTGCGCGGGTTGAGCATGATCACGGCCGCCACCCGCTCGTCGGCGATGGCCGCCTGCGCCGACCAGTACGCCCCCGAGCACAGCCCGAGTGCCACGAAGCGAGGGGGCAGCCCGCGCCCGGCGAGCTCCTCGAGCGCTGCGCGCGCCTGCTCGACGTACACCGGCCTGTAGAACGCGGTGACGCGGCCGAGCGCCTTGGCGTCGCCGTCGGAGTCGCCGATCCCGTCCGCGTCCAGGCGCAGCGTGGGGACGCCCTTGGCGGCCCACCGGCGCGCTATCTCCACCCACATGCGATTGGGGCCCGTTCGTCGCTGGGGCCCCGCGTTCAGCAGCACGGCGGTCAGCCCTCTGGTGGCGCCCACCGGCTCGCTGAGCACCCCGAACAACCGCCCGCTGGGTCCGTCGAGGGACACGGGCCGCTCACGTACCTGCACCCCTGAGCATGCGAGCACTAGCTCGGGCCGCGAGCTCGTGAGCGTGGTGGAGGGCGCTCGCTCGCCGGCGCGCTCCGTGACCAGACTCGCGGGGGCTTGCTCGCCGGCGGGCTCCACGACCACCGCCGCGGGCGCCACGCCCCCCGCCTGTCCGCGCGTGAGCCACGAGCTCACGCGCTCGAACACGTCGAGCGGTGCGCGCGCGTCCTGGGGCTCCACCATCATCGCGCCGTAGCCGGGTCCGTCCGCCACCGTCACCTCGGCGCCCGCGCGCTCGAGCACCGTGGGCAGCGCCTTGTCGAGCTTCAGCCCGTCGCGCTGGAGCAGCAGCGCGCGGCGAACCGTCGCGGTCGAGCTCTCGCTCTCCCGGAGATCGAGGCGCTCGAGCTGCTCGACGGTCTCGGCGCTCAACAGGTAGCCGTTGGTCACGAGCGTCCCCGCGTCCTCGCTCTGGGCGGGGGGCGCGGGCTCTCCCCGCTGGCGGACGTTGGCGAGCTCCAGCGCCGAGAACGTACGGAGCTCTCGCACGAGCGTCCGACCCCGGGTGGGCACGGCCCACAGCACGAGCTCGTCGATGGGCGCACCGCTGAGCGCGGCGCGGCAGGCAACCAGGCCGCCGAGGCCGATGCCGATCACCGCCACCCGTGCCGCGGGCACCTGCCCGCCATCGCCATCGCCATCGGCGTCCATGGTCCCGAGCGGTCCTCGCAGCCACCCGGCCGCGTCCGCGACGGCCTGCGTCCAGGCGTCCAGCAGCCCGGGGTCGCTCGGCGCGCCGGCGCTGTCGCCGCTCGCGGGGAGATCGATGCGCAGGGCCGTGCAGCCAGCGAGCGCGAGCTGTTCCGCCCATTCCCGGCGGATGCGATAGGAGCACATGTCATCCCATCCGAAGGGCGGACACAGGAGCACGGCCGTCTCTCGCTGGGGAGCCGCACCGCTGTGCAGGAACGCGAACAGGCGCGCACCCGAGCCCTGCAGATAGAGCGCTCGCGGCGGCGCGGGGGCGTTCACGACGAGCCCTCCTGGAGCGAGAGCTCAAGGTGCCCGTGCATGTTCAGCGCACCGACCCTGACCCGTCCGGGCGCCCGCGCATCGCCCGTCGGCCGGACGATCACGCTGTGCCCGCCGCCGGGCGCGATGAAGAAGCCGTCATCGCTCGGCAGGTACCCGGGCGCGTCGATCCATACGCCGTAGGCCAGCCGCCTGCTCTCCAGATCAAATTGGAACGCCCCATCCGCCAGCGACCTCGTCTCGACGGCGAGGCCCATCTGCTCGGGCGACTCGCGCTCGAGCGCGCGTCCAGCCGGAAAGCGGATCGCCTGAGAGAGCGTATGCGGGCGCATCCCCGGGCCGGCGTCGCCCTCGAGGCTGACGATGATCGCGTCCTGTGCCGGCGGGCCGAAGCGGTAGGCCCACGAAGCGTCGACGAAGCGGCCGATGATGGTCTCGACGTTCCACTCCCCCTGGCTGCGGGGCGCCAGCTCGATTGCCCTCACGGCCTCCTCGACGAGCAGCTCGCGGTCGCGGTAGAGCGCGACGCGCAGCGAGGCGATCAACGGCAGCGGCCCGTCGTTGGCAGCGTGGGCAACGACCCCGCCCAGACCCTCGTTGACCGTCCACACCGCCACGGGTGCGAGCGCGCGCTTGAGATGGTGATAGGCGACCTTGGGAGCGCCGCCGTGGTCGATCAGGCCCCAGCCGGCGCCCGGCAGCAGGTCGCGCAGCCACAGCACGAGCCCTCCGCGGCAGGGCGAGCCGGCGCGGCGCCACTCCCCGAACACCTCCGCCATGACCTCCCCGGTGGCGGCCCGGGCGAGCTCGAGGTAGCGCTCCGGGTCGGCTTCCTGCAAGGCCCTCGGGTCGAGATCGAACAGCAGGCCCAGGTAGTGGTCACGGACGTCCTTGAAGTCCCAGTCCGCCCCCACGTCCCGCGGGATGCCGGTGCTCAGAACCGGGTCCTCATCGCCAGGCGCCGGCTCCTCGGCAGAGGGCTCCGCGGCGCTTGGACCGGAGGGGACGTTCGAGAATGCCAGGCACTCGGCGGCGAACAGCACGCCCGCCCGGCGCGCGTCCTCGAGCGGACGACGGTAGCCGCCCACCCCGTAGTAGTTGGCGATGCCGCGATCGGGACGGAAGGGCAGCTCGCCGCCGCACGGGGCGGAGGGCACGTAGAGGGCGTCCACACCGCTCTCGCGGACGAGCTCCGGAAGCAGCTCGCCGAACAGCTCGCCCCGTCCGAGGGCGGGATCCAGCCCGAGCATCGCAACCTGCTGCTCGACTTCGCTGTTGCCGCACACCACCGCCAGGCTCGGGCGTCCGCCCAGGGCGCCCAGCACGTCGCTCGCCTCGCGCGTGACCGTCGCGCGAAAGTGCTCGTGCTCGATCGGGTAGTCGAAGTTGGCGAACATGAAGTCCTGCCAAACGAGGATCCCCTGCTCGTCGCACACATCGTAGAACGTCTGCGACTCGTACGCGCTCGTCCCGGGCAGGCGCAGCATGTTCATCCCCGCCGCGCGGGCGCGCGCGAGTTCCGCGCGAAGCTCGTGCTCGGAGGGGGCGAGGTTGATCGGGTCGATGGGCGTCCACACGGCTCCGCGTGCGAACACGCGCACGCCGTTGACGTGCAGATCGAGTCCATCCCGCTCGAGGTCGTGGGCGGGACTCGTCCCGAAGGCGAGCTCGCGAAAGCCGACGCGGCCGGCGTCCACGACGATCTGCGAGCGCGCGCCCGATACCACCAGGCGGACCTCGTGCAGTGCGGGCTCGCCGTGCGTGTGTGGCCACCAGCGCTCCGCCTGGGGAACCACCAGCTCGCCGTGCGCTGTGGGTTCGTCGGCCGGGCCGTGCAGCGCGAGCTGCGCGCGGTGCGCTCCCGAGGGCCCGTCCAGCTCGACCTCGACGGAGCCCACCTGCTCCTCGCCCAACGGGCGCAGGCGCGCCACAACTGCGAGCACGCCGCTGTCGCCGTCCATCCGCGGACGCAGCGTGAGCTCCTCGACGGCCAACCGCCGCCGGCGCTCCACGTGGACCGCGCGCCATGGGCCAACCGCGGCCGGCCCCGGCGCGAAGCCGGGCGCCCGGCCGAGGAGCATGGTGCGAAAGAAGCGCAGGTTGCGCTGCGTGACCAGGCGCGTGCGCCAGCGGGCGCGCGGGCGGCGGGGCTCGTCGAGCAGCGGCGCGAGCGCGCGGCAGCGGATCACCAGCTCGTTGGCGGGGGCACCGCCGTCGGAGGGTTCCCGCAGGTGCTCCTCGACCGCGACCGTGTGGGTTGCGAACATCGAGTCGCTGTCGAGCACGAGCTCACCGTTGAGGAACACCTCGGCGACGGTGGCGATGCCATCCAGGCGCAGGCTCACCTCTTCGCCCGGCGCCGCCGGCTGCTCGTCGAAGTCCGTGCGAAACCACCAGTCCTGCGCGTCGAAGTCGTGGGGCTCGCGCTCGTGCCACAGGCCGGCGTCGCGCAGGGCGCCCGCCGCTGTACCGGGAACGCGTGCCGGGATCCAGCTCAGCGCCTCCAGTTCCCCCGCGCCGATGGCCGGCTGCGCCGGTGAACACGCCGCCTGCCAGCGCGCGGACAGCGTGTGCGTCTCGTGGCAGTCCACGCGCGCGCGGGAGCGCCCCCTCGATGTCAGCGCACTCTCAAGCGACCGCGGCATCGAGGTGCTCCATCGCCTCGTCCCATGCCGCGGCGAGCGCGGCCAGCGCCGGCTCGGGCTCGAACGCCCGACGGCGTGCGAGCCTGAAGGAGAGGGCCTTGCAGCCCTCGACGATGCGCACGAGCGCATCGCGGGCGGCGCCCGCGCGATCACCCAGCATCCATTCGGCCTGCGCGCAGGCGACCTCGAAGGCAGAGCCGACCATTCTCACTGTGGCAAACGCGTAAGCGTGGTAGTTGCTTGCGTCGCCGTCGAGCAGACGCGGCAGATCGTGCCCGAGCTGGGCGGCGAAACGGACGAAGGGGTTGCTCGCCGGCCGGTGGGCGAGATGGCGGCGCAGGAGCTCGCGCGCCGTCGCGCGCAGCTCGTCCCCGTGCAGGCTCGGACCGGCGTCGAAGCGCACGAGCTCCGTGTACGGGGGCAGGACGTCCTCGGAGAAGGCCCGTCCGAGGCGAAAGACGCCACGGTAGTCCTCGTCCGAGAGCTCGTACAGGCCCGGCCCGTGGAAGTAGCGCAAGTGCTCGCCGGCGGGGTCGATGGCCTCGACCACCACCGAGCTCTTGACGTGTTCGGAGCGGTAGGTCGTGGCTCTCGTGTCGGGCAGGTACCAGGAGTCCAGCTCGACGATCAGCGTCCGTCCGCGGGCGAGCTGCTCGGCCGCCTGCTCGGGCAGGGGACGATACGGCTGCATCTCGTGCACGTCGATGCCGAACAGCAGCTCGAGATCGTCCGGAAACGGCTTGAAGAACGTCCACTGGTCACCCTCGAAGTCCATCCGCACGGTGCATCCGAGGGCCGCCAGGGGCTCGTGTCCGCGCGCGTGGAGCAGCTCGACCAGGATGTCCGTGTAGCAGTTGGTTTCCCCGTACGTGCGCCCGGGCTGGTGCAGCATGTGGGGGCGATAGCTCGCCGGATCCAGCCCCAGCAGGCTCACGAGGCCGGTGCGGGGGTCGGGTGTCACGGCCATAGCCGCTCGCCCACCTCGCTTGGCCACGCCCGCACGTCGAACCCGTGCACGCGGAACAGGGCGATCGTGATCCGCTCGAGACCGAAGCCGAGGCATGCGGTGTGGGCGGCGCCGCCGTCCTCGAGCTCGATTCCGTATGCGGCGGCGAAATGGTCCTGGTGGTAGTTGAACGAGGCCACGGCGGTGGGGCCGGGCCCCGCGATCTGCGTCAGCACCTCGAACTTGAGCTGCTGCTCGCGCTGGCTGGCCGTGAGCATGCGACCGCTGCGGCCGAAGAACGGGTCCGACGCCAGATCGAGCTGCACCTGCAGTCCCAGCGAGCCCAGCAGCTCGAGCGCCCGCTCGCGCCACGCATCGCGCCAGGCTTGTACGACGTCGGGCTCGCCGAGGCGCACGATCTCGCGTTGGTGGAACATCTGCAGTCGCGCCGGATCCTCGGAGGGCTCGCGCCGGAACACGTACGCGCCGCCCGCGTCGACGGTCACGCCGCCTCGCGCCAGCGGCCCGCGCGCGGCGATCGCCGGATACACCGGGTAGCACGCGGCGGGCGTGAGCACGAGATCGGTCATCCGCTGGAACTCGCTCCAGTCCTCGTGGCGGCTCGCGCGCTCGCACTGCTCCGTGGCCTGGGCTTCGGTGCCCTCGAAGGCGAAGATGCTGCCAGCCAGATGGGGGAAGGACCTCAGATAGTCGATCTTCTCCAGATCGGCGCGCGGCAGGATCGGCGGGAAGCGGAGCTGCTCGGGCCGCTCGACCGCGACCGCGCGGGTGACGAGGGCGGCGAGGCGCTCGCGCACATCCTCGAAGTCCCCGCCTCGACCGTACACGCCGGGCACGCCCGTCTCGATCAGCAGACGACGCTCGACGAGCTCGCGCAGGAGCGCCGCCTGGTCGGGACTCGCCGGGCTAGCGCCTGGCACTAGACGTCCTTGGCTATGAGCAGCAGGCTGGCGTTGGTCTGGTGGATGCGCTCGTTGGCGATCATCAGGCACGCCGACATTGTGTCGCGCAGGTGACGCCCGACACTGAAGGGCGTGTCGTTCTTGTAGCCCACGATGCCGCACACGCCGAGTGCGCCCTGGCACACCCGTGGGGCCTGTTCGGAGGCGGCGATCTTGAGGTTGTTGAAGCGCAGCGCGCTGGCCATCGTCGCCAGGCGCTCGCGCCCGGGCTCATCGGAGATCGCGACGAACTCGCCGAGGGCAGAGCTCACTTCCGCGCGCAGCAGCGAGAGCTCGCTCATCAGATGCGACAGTCGCTGTGCCGCGGGTGGCGTCTCGCCGGGCTTCTGCCTGGCCGCGGCGCGCACGAACGCCCGGGCGCGATCGAACGCATCGGTGGCGATCCCGAGCCAGAGCTGCGACCAGAGTATGTGCGAGATCGGAACCATCGACTCGGTCATGATCTTGGGGAAAGGCGTGGGCAGGATCTGCTCGGGCGTGAGGGTCGCGCGCACCACGTATCCGGGGGAGCACGTGCCGCGCATGCCCAGCGGATCCCAAGTGCTCGTCGCCTCGAGCTCGGTCTGCCCGCCATGGACGATGGCCACGACCTGGTCGCCCGGCTCGGCCTCCGGGCTGCGTCGCAGCGTCACGAACAGGTCGTCCGCGTGGGCCCCGTAGCTGACCGTGGGGGCCTTCTTCTCGAAGCTCGCCCGCTCCCCGTCGAGGGGCGTGACGGCCGCGATCGAGCGGCTCATGTCGCCACCCGTGCCCACCTCGGAGGTGACAGACGCGATCAGCCGCTGCTCGTCGGCCACCCGGCGCAGGTAGTCCTCGAACCACGGGGCGTCATCGAGATGGCGAACGATCGTCGCCACCTGGATCTGGTGCATGGCGAAGACCATGGCGCTCGACCCGCACCGCCTTCCCAGCTCAAAGCACCCGGCGGCGATCGTCTCCAGTCCCAGGCCCCCGCCGCCGAGCTCGGTGGGTACCAGGGCCGACAGCGCGCCCTCGGCTCGCAGCGCCTCGAGCGTCTCGCTCGGGAAGCGCGCCTCGCGGTCGACCTCGTCGGCATTCCTCGCCGCGACCTCATCGGCGATGTGGCGGACGGCGTCGATGAACGTCTGCCCGCGATCGACCGACACGGTCACGACAGCGTCGCCTCGGAGCGCAGCGCGCTGACCGCGGTCTCGATCGACGCGATGCTCTCGAACACGCTGGCGGTGAGCATGTGGTCGGGAAACTCGATGTCGAAGTGATCCTCGAGCGCGAGCATCACGTTCACGCTCGCGTGCGAGCTCATGCCCGCCTGATAGAGGTCCGTGTCCGGCGCAAGCGTGCCCACGTCGATCGGGAGACGGCCATGGTCGTTGATGATCTGGCGGATTTCGTCGGTCATGAGGTTCGTATCGGCAAACTCGTGCGCCTATCGTTAACGTAAGCCGACACGCGATTCTCACGACCGGTGGGCGACGCGACTGCGGTGGCGTGGCCCTCCCGCCGCCATCGGCTCGATACTCGCATATCTGTCCCGACGTTCACGTGGGTGGCGGCGCCCGGAACGTCCGAGGCACGTCGAGCGTCTGCGGCGGACGGCGCCCGTGTCTCTGTCGGGCGCCACTCACGTGCCCTCGGAGCCTCCCGGGATGCCGGCCGTCGGCGTGAAGGCCGAAAACAAGTCGCCGCAAACTGCAATGCCACGTGCACAAAATCTTTGCAAACTGCAGCTTTGGCGCTGTATCATGAGGCCGGCATGAGATCTCAACGCGTCGTATCAAGCCGGGTTGAGAGGGCTCTCGCCGCGAGAGCAGGTTAGCGACTGGTTCAAGGCCGGCGTGAGCCGACGGGCGGGACCGTCGGCTCTGGCATCGGTCTGGACCACCAACGAAGGCTGGTCCCAGGGGGAGTGATCAACACGGACGGAAAGCAGCGCCAGGGCCCAGCAGGCGTCGTGGTCGAGTTCGCGGCCAAGGGCGCCAAGCGGACCGCGGCGCGGACGACTCAAGTTCATACGCGAGCGCGGATGGCGCCGTGGGCGGTCCGGGCGGGGGAGAGCTCCTCCCAGGCGACGCTCGAGCGCCTTCGCGGGCACTCCGCCAAGCGGGACAACGGCGCGGCGGCTGACGCTGCGGTGGCTGACCTGCTCGCGCATGAGCGCCGGCGGATGGCGGCCGACGTCCACGATCTCATCATGCAGGACCTGGCATTGGGGCTCGCGACCGCCCGCATGCTGGCCGACGACCCCGCGCAGGCTGTCCACGCGGGCATCGTGGTGGCGGCCTGCGAGCGCGCGCTCGCGGCCGCTCGCGGGATGGTTGACGGCCTGCCCTCCCAGGAGGAGAGGCCCGTGGTGGACGCGGTCGGTGCGAGCACACGCGCTGCTGCCAGGCTGGTGCCGCTGCGATTCTGCGCCGAGGGGGTGCCCACCGGCCTGCAGCCCGACCAGCCGACGCTCGACGCGGTCGTGCATGTGGCGCGCGAGGCGGTGACCAATGCCGTGAAGCACGCCGAGCCCACGGCCGTCGAGGTGGTGCTCGAGCACAGCGAGCGATGGCGGCTGCTCGTGCACGACGACGGCTGCGGATTCGACTCGGCGGGCGCCCGGCGGGGATTCGGCCTGAACAGCATGAGCGTGCACGCGAACGCACTTGGGGGCCTGCTGCGGGTGACCAGCATGGTGGGCGCCGGCACCACGGTCGAGGCCATACTGCCGTGAGCGCGCGGCCGGTCCCGGATATACCCACCGTCGTACTCGCCGACGATCACCCCGCCACCCGTCTCGGCGTGCGCATGGCGCTCATGAGCGGCGGCTTCAGCGTGGTCGCGGAGGCGGCCGACTGCGAGGGCGCGGTGCGCGCGGTGACGCGCGAGCGCCCCGATGTGTGCCTGCTCGACGTCGGCATGCGCGGCGGTGGGATCCAGGCGGCGGCCAGGATCACCGCGGAGCAGCCATCCACCTCGGTGGTCATGTTGAGCGCCTCCCATGGGACCGACGACGTGCTCGCGGCGCTGCGGGCCGGAGCGGTCGGATACCTGCCGAAGGACACGCGCCCAGATCGCCTGCCGGACGCGCTGCGCGGCGTGCTCAAGGGTGAGGCGGCGCTGCCCCGCGCGCTGGTCGGGGCGGTGCTCCAGGAGTTGCGCGGGTTCACGGCGCCGCCAGAGGAGCCGATTCGGGTCGGCGCGGTCGAGTTGCAGCTCGCGGGAGTCCGAGGTTCTCAGGCTGCTCGAGCTCCGGCCTGAACACCGCCGAGGTGGGCGAGGCGCTGTCGCTGTCGCCGGTCACCGTGCGCCGCCACATCTCCTCGGGAGTGGCCAAGCTCGGGGTGGCCGACCGTGACGCGGCCATGAGGATCGTCGAACCCGCCGCCGCGTAGCGTTCTCGCCGGCGCGGGGTGCGCCTCAGACCAGGCCGGCGCGGACTGCCCGTACCGCTACCTGCACGCGATTCTGGACCCCGAGCTTGCCGAAGATGCTCGTCACGTGCTGCTTCACCGTGTGCCCGCTGATCGAAAGCTCGCGCCCGATCGTTGCGTTGTCGGCGCCCTCGGTGATCAACCGGATCACCTCCAGCTCGCGAGCGCTCAGTGCCGGGCCGTCGTCGTCGAGGTGCCCGAGTCCCTGGTTGCCGGTGGGCACCTGAGCCGCGAGCGCGCGCACGATCTCACGCGAGAGCACCGCATGGCCCGCGGCCGCCAGCCGGATGCTGGCGACGAGCTCGTCCACCCGAGTGTCCTTCAGCAGGTAGCAGCAGGCGCCCGCGGCCAGCGCCTCGAGCACGTCGCTCTGCTCGGCCGAGACGGTGAGGACGATGACGTGCGCCCCGGGCTGGGCAGCCACGATCCGGCGCACGGCATCGACGCCGGGAGTCCCCGGCATCCTCAGATCGATCACCACGACGTCGGGCTCGTGCTCGCGAGTGACGGCCACCGCGCCGTCGCCGTCCGTCGCCTCCGCGACCACGGATATCCCATCCGCCGCGAGCATGCCGCGCAGTCCCTCGCGAAAGAAGTGGTGGTCGTCCGCGAGCACGACCCGGAGCGGTTTCATGGAGAGCTCCACACCAGGAACATAGGGCAACGAGCTACGGCGATGAGGGTTGGCGCTCGGATCGTTGTCTGCGACACGGGCCGCCTGGACGCGGGCCGCACCTTGCGCCGAGCGTGCGTCAAAACGGACGTCCGAGTCGATCGTCCCGCTCATGCGACACACGCGTCGGCCCCGGCGCGCTACAGCGGTGTCGTCCGTTCGGACCGACGTTCGCAAGGAACGTCCAGTGGCCTGCTTGCGGATCTAGCTTACGCGGCGTTGCGTCGAGGGCATGCAGGCAATGCACGCCCGCCCACTCCTGCACAGGAGGCCCTCGATGCTCAGGCAACTCGCGCGCACTCTCGTCATGGCGGTCGCCCTGATTGTGGTGTTCGGGGGGTCATCGGCGCTGGGCGCGCGCTCCACGCGTCCTGCAACGACCCCTGCACCCGACCCCGGCCACAAGTGCAAGAGCGCCCGTCGCAGCAGCCGCAAGCCGGGGGCGGTCGTCCACTGCGGCAAGCCCGGCAAGGCGGACGTCGCGTCCACGGGCGTGCTCCTCGGTGACAGCTCGGTGGAAGGGCAGTACGACGCGCTGATCCCCGGGCAGGCGGAAGCGTTCCGGCTGCAGGCCCCGACGACGGGCGTGGCTGCGCTCGCGCACATCTACATAAGCGCAAAGAACGCCGCGAACACCGTGATCGTGGGCCTCTACAGCGACGCCCACGGACGCCCCGGCTCGCTGCTGAGCACCGGCTCGGCTCCCGCCTCGAAGGCCAATACGTGGACCGCCGTGTCCGTCGCGCCGTTCGACCTCACGGCCGGCCAGACCTACTGGCTCGCGATTCTCGGCACCGGCGGCACGCTGCGCTACCGCGACCGCTGGCAGGGAACGTGCCCGAGCGACATGAGCGCCCAGGTCGGCCTCGCCACCCTGCCCGCGTATTTCAGGGTCGGCAGGTCCTACACCGACTGCCCGCCCTCGGTATACCTGACGAGCGTCTCCGCCCCGAGCACTGAAGACCCGCTCGATCTGGACGCGACCCTCCCCGCGAACGCTCTCGCCGAAGAAACGCCGGCGCCTGAAGCGCCGCCGCCCTCGCCGGGCACTCCGGTCAACGTCTCCCCACCCACGATCGCGGGCACCGCGACCGAAGGAGAGGTGCTCAGCGCATCCAGCGGCACGTGGACCGAAGCCCCGACCTCCTACGCCTATCAGTGGCAGGATTGCAACACCTCGGGAGAAGCCTGCGCGAACGTGAGCGGGGCGACCTCCTCGGACTACACATTGCGAGCGGACGACGTCGGGCACACGCTACGCGTCGCCGTGACCGCGAGCAACGCCGGCGGCTCCTCGCAAGCGAGCTCGGACGCGACCGCCACGGTCGCCTCGAGCCCCCCTCAAGCCCCCACGAACACAGTGCTGCCATCCATGAGCGGCTCTGCGGTGGAAGGTCAGACGTTGAGCGCGTCGAGTGGCACGTGGTCGGGTAGCCCGACGTCGTTTGCCTACCAGTGGGAGGACTGCAGCACCGCGGGTGAAGCGTGCGCGAACATCGGTGGCGCGACGTCGTCGAGCTACAAGCTGGCGTCTGGCGATGTGGGGCACACGCTCCGCGTGGTTGTGACGGCGAGCAACGCCGGTGGCTCAACGAACGCTTCTTCGGCGGCGACGGGGACGGTCGTGCCGCCGGCTCCGGTGAACACGGTGCTGCCGTCGGTGAGCGGCTCCGCTGTCGAAGGTCAGAGCTTGGCTGCGTCGAGCGGGACGTGGTCAGGCAGCCCGACGTCCTTCGCCTACCAGTGGGAGGACTGCAACACCTCAGGCGGGGCCTGCGTAAACATCAGTGGTGCGACGTCCTCCAGCTACGAGCTGAGGTCGGGTGATGTGGGCCACGCGCTGCGGGTGGTCGTGACGGCGAGCAACCCCGGCGGCTCGACGAAAGCGTTCTCGGCGGCGACGGGGACGGTCGTGCCGCTGCCGCCCACGAACACGGTGCCCCCGTCTGTTACAGGCTCTGCGGTGGAAGGTCAGACGTTGAGCGCGTCGAGCGGTACGTGGTCGGGTAGCCCGACGTCGTTTGCGTATCAGTGGGAGGACTGCAACACGTCCGGTGAAAGCTGTTCGAACATCAGTGGCGCCACGTCCTCTGGCTACAAGCTGGCGGCGGGTGACGTGGGGCACACGCTGCGGGTGGCCGTGACGGCGACCAACGCGGGTGGCGCGACGACGGTGAGCTCGGCGGCGACCACCGCGGTCGTGCCGCTCGCGCCGGCGAACACCGCGCGGCCATCCGTGAGCGGCGCCGCAGTCGAAGGTCAGACGTTGAGCGCGTCCACTGGTACGTGGTCGGGTAGCCCGACGTCGTTTGCGTATCAGTGGGAGGACTGCAGCACGGCCGGTGAAGCGTGCGCGAACATCGGTGGCGCGACGTCCTCTGGCTACAAGCTGGCGTCTGGCGATGTCGCGCACACCCTCCGGGTGGTTGTGACGGCGAGCAATGCCGGTGGCTCGGCGAAGGCCAGCTCGGCGGCGACTGGGACGGTGGTGCCGCCGGCGCCGGCGAACACTGTGCTGCCGTCGGTGAGTGGCGCTGCGGTGGAAGGTCAGACGTTGAGCGCGTCGAGCGGTACGTGGTCGGGTAGCCCGACGTCGTTTGCGTATCAGTGGGAGGACTGCAACACGGCCGGTGAAGCGTGCGCGAACATCGGTGGCGCGACGGCCTCGAGCTACAAGCTGGTGTCGGGCGACGTCGGCCATACGCTTCGGGTCGCTGTCACGGCGAGCAATGCCGGTGGCTCGACGAAGGCGTCTTCGGCGGCGTCGGGGACGGTTGCGCCGCCCGCTCCGGTGAACACGGCTCTGCCGTCGGTGACGGGCTCTGCGGTGGAAGGTCAGACCTTGGCTGCGTCGAGTGGAACCTGGTCGGGCAGCCCGACGTCCTTCGCTTATCAGTGGGAGGACTGCAACACGGCGGGTGAAGCGTGCGCGAACATCGGTGGCGCGACGTCCTCGAGCTACAAGCTTGCCTCGGGTGATGTCGGCCACACGCTCAGGGTTGCCGTCACGGCGAGCAATGCCGGCGGCTCGGCGAAGGCCAGCTCAACGGCGACTGGGACGGTGGTGCCGCCGGCGCCGGCGAACACTGTGCTGCCGTCGGTGAGCGGCTCTGCGGTGGAAGGTCAGACGTTGAGCGCGTCCACTGGGACGTGGTCGGGCAGCCCGACGTCCTACGCGTATCAGTGGGAGGACTGCGACACGGCAGGCGAAGCCTGTGCGAACATCGGCGGCGCGACGTCTTCGAGCTACAAGTTGGGGTCTGGTGATGTGGGGCACACGCTGCGGGTGGTTGTGACGGCGAGCAACGCCGGCGGCTCGGCGAGGGCCTCTTCGGCGGCAACGGGGACGATCGTGCCGCTGCCGCCCGCGAACACCGCGCTGCCGTCGGTGAGCGGCTCCGCGGTCGAAGGTCAGAGCTTGGGCGCGTCGAGTGGGACATGGTCGGGCAGCCCGACGTCGTTTGCGTACCAGTGGCAGGACTGCAACACCTCGGGCGAAGCCTGTTCGAACATCGGCGGCGCAACCTCGTTGACCTACAAGCTCACGGCAGGCGACGTCGGCTCGACCGTGCGGGTGGTCGTGACGGCCAGCAACGCAGGCGGCTCGACACAGGCGAGCGCGACGGCCACAGCCGTCGTCACCTCGGCGCTGCCCCCGGCGAATACGGCGCTGCCGTCGGTGAATGGTTCTGCGGTGGAAGGTCAGACGTTGAGCGCGTCCACCGGTACGTGGTCGGGTAGCCCGACGTCGTTTGCGTATCAGTGGGAGGACTGCAACACGGCGGGCGAAGCCTGTTCGAACATCGGCGGTGCGACGTCCTCCAACTACAAGCTGGTGGCGGGGGACGTCGGACACACGCTGCGGGTGGCCGTCACCGCGACCAACCCCAACGGCTCCACCAAGGCGTCTTCAACGGCGACGGCACCTGTTACACCGCTGCCGCCGGCCAACACGGCATTGCCGTCCGTGTCGGGCTCCACCGTCGAAGGTCAGACGTTGAGCGCGTCAGCAGGAACGTGGTCTGGAAGCCCCAGCTCCTTCGCCTATCGGTGGCAGGACTGCGACGGCTCGGGTGAAGCATGCTCGAACATCGCCGGCGCGACGTCCTCGAGCTACACGCTACAAGCCACCGACGTCGAACACACGCTGCGCGTCGTGGTTACCGCGAGCAACGCGGGTGGCTCGACGCAGGCGAGCTCGGCCGCGACTGCGACCGTTACGGCGAACTCGCCGCCGCCTCCGCCCGCCGCTCCGACGAACATCGTTGCGCCATCCGTAAGCGGCGCGACCGTTGAAGGTGAAACGCTGACTGCGAGCAACGGGACGTGGACGGAAAGCCCGAGCTCCTACACCTACCAGTGGCAGGATTGCGATCCGTTGGGCGAAGGCTGCCTGGACGTGAGCGGCGCCACCTCATCGACCTACAGGCTCACGGCGGGCGACGTCGGCTCCACGGTGCGGGTCCTGGTGACGGCGAGCAACGCGGGTGGCTCAACTCAGGCAGGCTCTGCCGCTACCACCACCGTCACCAGCGCACCGCCGCCTCCATCGCCTCCGACGAACACGGCTCTGCCGTCGGTGAGCGGTTCCGCGGTTGAAGGTCAGACGTTGAGCGCGTCCACTGGGACGTGGTTGGGGAGCCCGACGTCATATGCGTATCAGTGGGAGGACTGCAACACGGCGGGTGAAGTGTGCGCGAACATCGGTGGTGCCACGTCGTCGAGCTACCAGCTCGGTGTCGGGAGATGTGGGCCGCACGGTCCGTGTTGTCGTCACGGCCAGCAACGCGGGGGGCTCGACACCGGCCAGCTCGGCGGCGACTGGGACGGTCGTGCCGCCTGCTCCGGCGAACACGGCGCTGCCGTCGGTGAGCGGAGCGGCTGAAGAAGGTCAGACCTTGACGGCATCCCAGGGGACGTGGACCAACGCCCCGACTTCGTATGCGTACCAGTGGGAGGACTGCAGCACGGCTGGTGAAGCGTGCGCGAACATCGGCGGCGCTACGTCGTCGAGCTACGAGCTCGCCTCGGGTGACGTGGGGCACACCGTCCGAGTGGCCGTCACTGCGAGCAACGCGGGGGGCTCGACGAAGGCCAGCTCGACGGCGACGGGGACGGTGGTGACGCCGGCTCCGGCGAACACGGCTCTGCCGGCAGTGGGCGGCGTGGCTGAAGAAGGCCAGACGTTGTCGGCCTCCCAGGGGACGTGGACCAACGCCCCGACTTCGTATGCGTATCAGTGGGAGGACTGCAGCACGGCGGGTGAAGCGTGCGCGAACATCGGTGGGGCGACGTCTTCGAGCTACAAGTTGGCGTCTGGCGATGTGGGGCACACGCTGCGGGTGGCCGTCACTGCGAGCAATGCCGGCGGCTCGACCAAGGCCAGCTCGGCGGCGACTGGGACGGTCGTGCCGCCTGCTCCGGCCAACACCTCGCTGCCATCCGTGAGCGGCTCTGCGGTGGAAGGTCAGACGTTGAGCGCCTCGACTGGGACGTGGTCGGGCAGCCCGACGTCGTATGCGTATCAATGGGAGGACTGCAGCATGGCTGGTGAAGCGTGCGCGAACATCGGTGGTGCGACGTCGTCGAGCTACAAGCTGGTGTCGGGCGACGTCGGGCACACGCTGCGGGTCGCCGTCACGGCGAGCAATGCCGGCGGCTCGACACCGGCGACCTCCGCGGCGACTGGGACGGTCGTGCCGCCTGCTCCGACGAACACGGTTCAGCCGTCGGTGAGCGGCTCTGCGGTTGAAGGTCAGACGTTGAGCGCGTCCACTGGGACGTGGTTGGGGAGCCCGACGTCATATGCGTATCAGTGGGAGGATTGCAACACGGCGGGTGAAGCGTGCGCGAACATCGGTGGCGCGACGTCGTCGAGCTACAAGCTGGCGTCTGGTGATGTGGGCCACACGGTGCGGGTGGTCGTGACCGCGAGCAACGCGGGGGGCTCGACACCGGCGAGCTCGGCGGCGACTGGGACGGTTGTGCCGCCTGCTCCGGCGAACACGGCCCTGCCGTCGGTGAGCGGTGTGACTGAAGAAGGTCAGACGTTGTCGGCCTCTCAGGGGACGTGGACCAACGCCCCGACTTCGTATGCGTACCAGTGGGAGGACTGCAACACGGCGGGTGAAGCGTGCGCGAACATCGGTGGCGCTACGTCGTCGAGCTACAAACTCGCCTCGGGTGACGTGGGCCACACCGTCCGGGTGGCCGTTACGGCGAGCAACGCGGGGGGCTCGGCGAAGGCCAGCTCGGCGGCGACTGGGACGGTGGTGCCGCCGGCGCCGGCGAACACTGTGCTGCCGTCGGTGAGCGGCTCTGCGGTGGAAGGTCAGACGTTGAGCGCGTCCACTGGGACGTGGTCGGGTAGCCCGACGTCCTACGCGTATCAGTGGGAGGACTGCAACACGGCAGGCGAAGCCTGTGCGAACATCGGCGGCGCCACGGCCTCGAGCTACAAGCTGGCGTCGGGCGACGTCGGGCACACGCTGCGGGTGGTTGTGACGGCGAGCAATGCCGGTGGCTCGACGAAGGCGTCTTCGGCGGCGTCGGGGACGGTTGCGCCGCCCGCTCCGGTGAACACGGCTCTGCCGTCGGTGACGGGCTCTGCGGTGGAAGGTCAGACCTTGGCTGCGTCGAGTGGAACCTGGTCGGGCAGCCCGACGTCCTTTGCTTATCAGTGGGAGGACTGCAACACGGCGGGTGAAGCGTGCGCGAACATCGGTGGCGCGACGTCCTCGAGCTACAAGCTGGCGGCGAGCGACGTTGGGCACACCGTTCGCGTACTCGTCACAGCGAGCAACGCGGGCGGGTCGATGGGGGCGTCTTCAACGGCGACGGGGACGGTCCTGCCGCTGGCGCCTGCGAACACAGCTCTGCCGTCGGTGAGCGGTGTGGCTGAAGAAGGCCAGACGTTGACGGCCTCGAAGGGGACGTGGACCAACAACCCGACGTCGTATGCCTATCAGTGGGAGGACTGCAACACGGCGGGCGAAAGCTGCTCGAACATCGGCGGGGCGACGTCCTCCAGCTACGAGCTGGTGTCGGGCGACGTCGGCCATACGCTGCGGGTGGCCGTCACGGCGACCAACGCGGGTGGCTCCACGAAGGCGTCTTCGGCGGCGAGCGCGACGGTGGTGGCGGCATCGGTTGGCGGCGGTTCGCAGATCTACGTGGCGCAGAACGGTGCGGGGAGTCAGAATGGGGAAGGAAGCTGTTCGAACGCGCATCCGCTTTCCTGGCTGAACAGGGAAAGCGATTGGGGTTCCGGTGCCGGTAAGGTTGCGCCCGGGACCACGGTGGATCTGTGTGGCACGTTCAGCGAACCCGTGGAAACGAAGGGCAATGGGTCGAGCGGGAAGCCCGTGACGATCTTGTTCACGGCGGGCGCGAAGATCGCCAAAGGCGGCGCCGGCTGCCCTGGCTCTGGTTGCTTGAATATCGCTAACGAAAGCGCATACATCACGATCGATGGCGGAAGCGATGGTGTGATCGAAAACACCGATAGCGGCACGGGCAAAGAATCACCGTTGACGACGACCGGGATCCAGGCCAACGGGTGTAAACACTGTGCTATCGAAAACCTCGAAATCGCGAATCTGTATGTGGCGAAGAAAGGCGACGAAAAGGACAACACCGAAATCAGGGGGATCTTCATCCGGGAAGGCAGCCCCGAATACGTCACGGTGTCGCACGATGTCTTTCACGACATGGGCTGGGCGGTCAACATCGAAGCGTCGGAATCGACGTCTCATATCTATGTCGAACACGACACCTTCTACCATCTCACGCACGGGTTCACGCCGACCGCCGCGTTCAACGGCGGCAATATCGGCCCGGTGGTGTTCGCGCACAACCATTGGTATGGCAACCTGAACTGGGAAGACGGCAATTCGTCCAACGGCACGGGTCCTGACACGAATCACTCGGATGGCGTGCACTGCTATTCAGCGGACGGCAGGGGCTATACGCCGCACTACAACGGCCTTTACATCTACGACAACTACGTCGAGATGGAAGGCGAAGACAACACGGCCCCGATCTTCCTCGAGGGCGGCTCGGGTGACGGCTCCACGCCGTGCGCGGACAAAACCTCGAACATCTGGGTCTACGACAACGTCTTCTCCAGCACCGACACCGAACTCGGCGACGGCCTGCTCGGCGCCTACTCCGGCGAACCGCACATCTACAACAACACCCTGATCGGCTCAGGAGAAGGAGCCTGCGAGGTGCTCAACGACCACGTCTCGGCCGAAATGCGGTACAAGGACAACGTCATAACTTCGTGCAAATATCTGATCGAAGCCGAAAAGGAACGCTTCGCTCCCAATGGCTTGGAATACAACCTCTACGCCAACGGCGGCAGCGAACCGTTCGTCTGCCTCAATCCCAACAAGCACGAATACGGTATGGCCAACTTCGGGAAGTGGCAGGAATGCATGGAAGACGACAAACACTCCATCACAGCGAGCAGCGCCAAGCTCGACCTGCAGGAAGCGGTGGGGGCCCAGGGCAAGCCAGAAGCCGGCTCGCCGGCGCTCGACGCCGGCGCCAACCTGACGAGCCTGTGTCCCTCGACACCTGAAGAAGCTCTCTGCAAGAACATCAACGGCGAAGCGCGTCCGAGCACGGGCGCCTGGAACATCGGCGCCTACTGACAGCGGGCGCGGGAGTGCCCGGCTTGAGGGTCCGCCGTAGGCGTAGTGGCACCAAGCCGCATGCCGCCGAGATCGTCGATATCCCCGGGCCGCAAATCGGCCGGTGTGCGCCGTTTATGATCTGAGCAGCCCATGTCAGCGTCACGCCAACGTCGCCGCCGCCCCCGTTGATCGCAGAAGCGCTGTCCTCGCCGATGGTCTCGAGCTAGCAATCCGGTGAGGCTGCTCGGCTTCATAGCGATCTTGGGCATCGCCACCGCGATCGGTCTCAACGTCTCCGGCGCGCTGGGACCGGCAGGCCGTGACCCGATCCGAACGATCTATGTGGGGCAGGCCGGCGCAGGGAATCGAAGCGGACGGGGAGGCTGTGCCAACGCCCGCCCCCTGTCCTGGCTGAACGCGGCGAGCAACTGGGGCGCAGGCGACGGCCAGATCCGCCCTGGCGTCACTGTCGGCCTCTGCGGGACGATCACTGGACAGCTCGAAACGAAAAAGAGCGGATCGGGCGGTAAGCCCATCACGATCCTCTTCATGGCGAACGCGAAGATAGCGAAAGGCGGGGCCGGCTGTCCGAGCAGCGGCTGTATCAGCGTCGCGCCCTCGAGCGAATACATCACGATCGACGGTGGCAGCAACGGCGTAATCGAGAACACCGACAGAGGGACCGGCAAACTGGAATCCGCGGAACCTACGACCGGGATCGAAGCCCGGGGCTGCAAACACTGCACCATCGAGGATCTCGAGATCGCGAACCTCTACGTGGCGGTCAGGGGACACGGGCCGGGCGCCACTGAAATCAGGGGCATACAAATTCGTGAAGGTACGCCCGAATACGACACGGTCAACCACGACGTCTTCCACGATCTGGGCTGGGCGGTGAACATCGAAGCGGCACCCACGACATCGCACATCGATGTGGAACACGATACCTTCTACCACCTCACGCACGGGTTCTCACCCACGGCCGGCTTCAGCGGCGGCAGCATTGGGCCGGTTGTGTTCGCGCATAACCACTTCTACCGTAACCTCAACTGGGAAGCGCCTGGCGATCCCAATCACGTAGATGGGGTGCATTGCTACTCGACCGACGCAAAGGGTTACACCCCGCACTACACCGGGCTTTACATCTACGACAACTACATCACCATGGAAGGCGCTGACAATACGGCCCCGATATACATCGAAGGCGGGTCGGGGGAAGGCTCGACGCCGTGCGCGGACAGCACGTCGAACATCTGGGTCTTCAACAACGTGCTCGCGTACGCGAAGAACGTGCCCGAAGGAGCGGACGGCCTGCTCGGGGCCTTCTCGGGCGAACCGCACCTGTACAACAACACCCTCCTTGGCAACTCGACAACAGTGCGTGTCTGCGAGGTGCTCAACGACCACGTCGCGGCCGAAGTCCGGTTCACGAACAACCTGGCGACGAGATGCAAGGTGTTCCTGGAAGCCGAAAAGGAACGCTTGGCCGCAGGGGGGGTCGAGCACAACCTGTGGGCGGACGGCGGCAGCGGTGGGACCTTCGTGTGCATCGCGGCGACAGGCAAGCGCGAATACACGCGCGCGGAGCTCTCGAGCTGGCAGGCCTGCCTTGGCAACGACATGCACTCGCGCATGGTGAGCAACGCCAGACTCGACTTGAAGGAAGTGGTTGGGGTGCAGGGCAAACCGTATGCGGGCTCTCCCGCCCTGGCGGCTGGCGTCAACCTGACGAGCCTGTGTCCGTCGACGCCGGCGCGAGCGCTGTGCCGGAACATAAACGGCGAGGCGCGTCCGAGCACCGGCGCCTGGAATATCGGCGCCTACTGACAACAAGTCGGCTCGGGTGAGTGCGACCGAGGCTGCGGCGCGAACGTTCGTCGCCCGCGCAAGTGGATGCTCCGCCGACGAAGGCCGATCGGGCGCGCGCCGCCCATTGACGGGCGAGCAAAGCGACGGCGGACCGGCCGCAAAACTATACGAAGTTACTATGCGAAGCGACGCGCGGCAGTTACGATGTGCAGCGGAATGTCTGATCGCCAGCTCTCCGGGCGAGTCGCGTCACTGGACGGGCTGCGCGGCCTTGCAGCCTCGCTCGTGATTCTGACTCACGCGCTACTCGCGGGAATCGCGTATCGCACGATCGCGCCCCGAGCGTTCGTGACCTGGGGAGGGAGCGACGCGGTCGCCGTGTTCTTCGTTCTCAGTGGCTTCGTGCTCGTCCTGCCCGTGATCGATGGTCCAATGCGACTTCGCAGTTACTATCCGGCCCGCGCGCTGCGGTTGTATCTCCCGGTATGGGCGGCGATCGCCTTCGCGGCAGCCCTTCACATGGGCACCGACTGGCGTCATATCGACGGGGCAAGCTGGTGGTTGAACAACCACGGCGAACATCTCGAGGTCCAAGAGGCCGCTCGGGACGCCACCCTGTTCAAGACCGGCGGTTGGGCCTACGTCCAGTCGCTGTGGTCTCTGCGCTGGGAGGTGATCTTCTCCGTCCTGCTCCCGCTCTACGTGCTGGTGGGCCGCGCGACCCGCAGGCTGCCGATCGTCATGGGCGTGATCATGTTGGCCCTGATCGGGTTGGACAAGAGCGAATACCTTCGCTATCCGCCGATCTTCTTCCTTGGAACGCTGCTCGCGTTTCAGGTCCCGCAGGCCCGCGCCATGTGGGCATCGCTCAGCGACGCGGGGCGCGCCGCGGTGGTCGTTGCGACGGCTGTCCTGTGTACGGCGGACGCCTGGGCACCGGCCGGCTCGAACAACGGGGGCATCGGGGCGATGCTGTCGGCGCTCGGCGCGATCGGGATCCTGGCTCTTGCGGTCGTCTCCGGAGCATTTGACAGGTTCCTCACGCGACCGCGCGTGCACTGGCTTGGAACAAGGTCGTTCAGCCTCTACCTGGTTCAGGAGGCGGTCATCGTGTCCGTCGCCTTTCTGTTGGGCGGCAGGCCCAACACGATCCTCTACCTGGCGCTGGCAATCCCGGCGACGCTCGTCGTGGCCGAGGTGTTCTTCCGGGTGGTGGAACGCCCCTCGCACATCCTGTCCCGCAAGGCCAGGCGTCTGTTCGCCCCTCGCCTGATCGCGCCGCCCGACGTGGCGTCCAGCCTGGACGGCGCCTGACGTGCGGCTTACCCGTCGTACGTGAACGGCAGCTCAGCGGCGATAGCGCTCAGCCGCGGCGCCGAGGCGTCGCGCTCGGACGGCACGAGCTCCTCGGTGGGCAGCGGCCACTCGATCCCCACCTCAGGATCGTTGTAGGCGATCCCACGCTCGGTGTCGTCGGCGTAGTAGTTGCTCTGCTTGTACATCACGTCGGCGCTGTCACTGAGCACGCAGAAGCCGTGGGCGAACCCGATCGGACAGTAGAGCACGTGCATGTTCTCTTCGGTCAGTTCAAAGCCCTCCCATTGACCGAAGGTGGGCGAGCCGACGCGGACGTCCACCACTACGTCGTAGATCGCGCCGCGACCGGCGCGCACGAGCTTGGCTGCTCCCTTGCCGATCTGGAAATGCATGCCACGAACGATTCCGTGTCGCGAGCGCGAGTGGTTGTCCTGCACCATCTCCTCCGGAATGCCGAGCTCGGAGAAGATCGAGCGACGATAGGTCTCCACGAAGAAGCCGCGCTCGTCGCCCAAGACCTTTGGGGCTATCAGGATCGGGCCGTCCAGACGGGTCGCGAGACGTTGCATGGAAAATCTCCTCCGGTCGATTGTCTGGGTAAGCCTACGAGCTCGCCAGGTCGGCGCGGCGCATGTAGTCGGCCAGCGCCTCGCGCCACGGACGCAACGGCGTGAGCCCCAGGGAGTCGGCGCGAGGACGGGCAAGCACGCCGTTCAGCGGACGGTCGGTGCCACCGGGGGGAATCTCCGTGGCGGTGGCCCGGACCGGTATGTCGATGCCGGCCTCCTGCATGATGGCCGCGGTGAACTCGTGCCAGGAGCAGGCGCCCGCCGCCGTGAGGTGCAGCAACCCGCTGGCGCCGACGTTGACCGCCTCCAGGAGCGCCTGGGCCAGATCGGCGGTGAACGTTGGCTGCAGACGCTGGTCGGCGACGACGCTCAGGGAACCCTGCTCGCGGGCCCGGGCGATCATCCGTTGGACGAAGTTCCCGCCCTTGCTGGCGCTGCCGTGCAGACCGTACAAGCCGGCGCTGCGCACGACGAGCGCGTCGTCGCCGTATGCGAGCGCGGCGTACTCGCCGGCGAGCTTGGTCAGCGCGTAGATGGACCGTGGTGACGGGCTGTCCTGCTCGCCGTAGGGCTCCTCCCGCCGACCGTCGAACACGTAGTTGGTCGAGAGATGAACGAGGCGCGCGCCGCGGCAGGCGAGCTCTCTGACGGCTCTCACGTTCGCCGCCCAGGCGGCGTCGGGCTCGCGCTCGCACACATCGACGTTGTGAAACGCCGCGCAGTTGAACACGAGCTCGGGCTGGGTCTCCTCGAATGCGCGGTCGAGCGCGACGCTGTCGGTGATGTCCAGCTCGGCGTGCGAGTAGGCCCGTGCGGAGTCACCGAGGAGGGTCTTCAGATCGCTGGCGAGCTGCCCGCCGCCGCCAGTGATCAGCGCTCTCACAGAACCTCGGGGAAGGCGTCGAGGAGCGGCTTGACGTCGTACAGCAACTCCAGCCAGCGGATGTTGTAGCAGCGCGGGTCGGTGAGCCCGGCCAGGCTGTCGACGTCGATTCGCTTGAGCAGGTCGCTCACAGCCTCGAGCACAGAACGCCTGGGGATGAAGCCGAGCCGCGTCGAGAGCTTCGCATTGGCGCACTCGTAGTCGCGCATCAGCTTGGGTGCGGGGACCTCCTCCAACTGCACAGAGCGGCCGGCCAGCTGGACCGAGCCGGCAACGATCATCGCCAGCTCACGGATCTGGTAGTTGGAGTGCACGACGTTGAAGATCTCCCCGTGCACCTTCTCCGCGGGAGCCTCGTAGGCAGCGATCATCGCATCCGCGCAGTCGCGGATGTCCACCAGCGGGCGCCACATCCAACCGCCGCCATGCAGCTTCAGCGCGCCCGACAGCAGCGCGTCCTTCACGAAGGTGTTCACCACCAGGTCGAACCTCATGCGTGGGCTCCAGCCGTACACGGTGCCGTTGCGCAGGATCACCGGACACAGGCCTTCGGCGCTGAGCTCGAGCAGCTTTTCCTCGCCGTAGCGCTTGGAGGTCGCGTACGCGGCGCGCGGCTGGATGTCGGCATCCTCGGCATGCATCCCCGGTGGCAGGCCGTCGTACAACGAGCATGAGGATGCGAACACGTAGCGCTCGATGTTGCGCTCCAGGCACGCCCGCGCCAACGTCTCGGTCGCGATCGCGTTCATCTGCCAGTTGGCCTCTGGGTTGAACTCGGCGGTCGGATCGTTGCTCAGCCCGGACAGGTTGATCACACCGTCGATCCCCTCCAGCGCATGCTCCGGCACATCCCGCACGTCTGCCACGACGAGATCTATTCGGTCGCGCACGCTCGCGAGCGGCTCCTCGCCAAAGAACAGCCGGTCGAGCACCCGCACGTGGTAGCCGCGGTCGAGCAGCTTGGGCACGAGCACACTGCCGATGTAGCCAGCGCCACCTGCCACGAGGAGCGTTTGCTCCGGGCGTGGGGCCGCGGGCGCGAGCCCGTTGCTGCGCTCACCCCCGGGCGTTACCAAGTGATTGGAGCGCTCTTCGCTCATCGCAGGACCGGCGCTTGGTCGGAGTTGGTGGGTGGCGCCATCGCCGCGCCCTGGTCGGGCCCGTGCGCAGCGGCTCGAGCACAGAGCGGAGGCATCACGCCTCGCGTGCGACGGGGTTCCGCTGCCTCGGCCTCATGTGAAATCGAACGATTCATCTGCCAGACGAACGGATCGAACGCTCCCCTTCTTGCGCTCGCGAGTCCAGACGGGGTCCCTGGGACACGACCGGTCGCGCCTGTCCGACCGAGCCGCTGGCGTGGGCGAGCGCGTCGAGCGGGCTGAACGACCCGCTCTGCAGGACCGTCCGGGTACACTGCTGGCAGGGGTTGACCGCAGGCGTCGCGGCCACTACGCGGCACCCCCGTCCAGCGCCCCCGCAGTAGCTCAGCGGACTCGCCCGTGACGAACGCGGGCGGAGCCGCGAAAGAACCCACATGGAGCCTTCGTTACATGAGCGGACGGGCACGTAGGAATCAACACACGCGGTCGGATAGGTGGGGAATGAGAAAATCGGCGACGGGGACAGCGGGTTTCGTCGCGCCCTGGATCCCGCGGTCGTCCGGGATCGCGAGGCCCCAGCCGTGAGTCACAGCCGGTACGGCATCCTGGGTCAGGAGCACGAGGGCATGGCAGACGTGGCGGTCGTGGTTGTCTCCACGAACGAGGCCCAGTGGTTGGAGGCATGCCTGTCGACGGTCTTCGACCACGCGGGAGCGGCCGCCCTGGAGGTCATCGTGGTCGACAACGCCTCGACCGACGGCACCCGCGAGCTGGTGGAGTCGCGGTTCCCTCAGGCACGTGTGATCAGCTCGACCAACCGGGGCTTTGCCCACGGCAACAACCGCGGGCTCGAGCGGGCGCACGCGAGATACATGTTGCTGCTCAACCCCGACACGGAAGTGATCGACGGGACGTTCGGAGATCTGGTTCGGCTGCTCGACTCGCGCCCACAGATCGGGCTCGCGGGCGTGCGCCAGGTCATGGCCGACCGTACGCTGTCGCCCACGATCCGCCGCTTCCCCAGCGCGACGCGTGCCCTGGGCGAGGCGTTGTTCTCCGAGCACTGGCCCGTGCATCCGGCCTGGTCGGGCGAGCGTGTGCTCGATTGGGACCAATACGAGCGGGAGGTTGAGTGCGACTGGACGATGGGATCGTTCATGCTCGTCAGGCGCGAGACGCTGCTCGGCGTGGGGCTGCTCGACGAGCGCTTCTTCCTGCAATCCGAGGAGCCCGACCTATGCCTGCGCGTCAAGCGCTCGGGCTGGAAGGTCTGTCACGTGCCCCAGATGACGATCGTCCACCATGCCGGCAAGGCTGGGATCAAACCGCGAATGGTCGCCCAGGACGCATACTCGCGCAAGCAGTACGCCCACAAGTACTTCGGTCGCACCCATCGAGGTCTCTACCTTTCAGCGATCGGGATCCATCATCTCATCCGGGCCACCGGCGCCGGTACGGCGGCTGCTGACAGGCCCGCTCGCCGCGAGGGCGCGAGACTCGCGCTACGCACGCTCGTAGGTCTCGCCGAACCGCCGTTCCGCGTGCCGCCCCCCACGGCGGTCGCCCCGTTCGCCGACGCGATCGACAGCTCTGGCGCGCGAGCACAGACGGCCGCGGCCGACGTCCGCTAGACAGGCGCCTCAAGGGCTTTCGTCTACACCCGCCAGGTTGCGGGGGCGCCCTGCGCGCAAACCGGGTCGCGGCCCGGGGTTCTCCGGGGGACGTGGCCGTCCGAAAAGCCGCAAATTGCGTGGTTTACAAGGGCGAAACACCCGACCACGCGCTCAGCTCGGGATATGCTGCCCCGCGGTCTGCGGGGATCGCCTGTTCGGCATAGGACGTTGCCGTCTGACCGGTGCTGGAGGCTTTCGGAGCTCGCCGGCGTACAGGTCGGATGTTTGCATGGCTTCAGTCAGGGCACCTGTGTGCCGAGGGCAGTGCACAACGACCGTCGCGGGAGGGAGGGATCTCGATGCGCAACCGCCGCAAGCGCTGCTCTTATGGGGCGATCGTCGCGCTGCTCGTGCTCCCGGTGTCATCGGCGCTGGGCGCCTACATCAAGCCCGACTCGAGGGCGCGGGCCGTCCGGCATGGCCAGCACCACCACACGGCCAGGCACAAGCCGGGTGCGATCGTCCATCCCTCCAAGTCGCACAGCGTGGCGAGCGCCGCGCCGGTGTTGTTGGGCGACACGTCCGTGGAATGGCAGTACGACTCCCTGACCGCCGGCGAGGCCGAAGCGTTCCGTCTGCGCGCCTCGTCGTCCGGCGTGGCGGATGCCGTGCACGTGTTCATCAGCGCGAACAGCTCCGCTGGCACATTGATCGCCGGCCTGTACGGCTCTTCCGCTGGCCAGCCCGGCGCGCTGCTGAGCACGGGCTCGACATCCGTCGCCGCGTCAGGGACGTGGAGCACGGTGTCGCTCGCGCCGGTCGAACTCGTCGCGGGCAAGAGCTACTGGCTGGCGATCCTTGGGGAGGGGGGCAGGCTCCGCTACCGCGATCGGCCCTCGGGTCCATGTCCGAGTGACACGAGCGCAAGCCGCGACCTGCGGGCCCTGCCGGGAACCTGGAGGACCGGCGCGAGCTACATGGACTGTCCGATCTCGGCGTACGTGACGACGCAAGCGAGCTCGCGCCTGCCATCGGCCTTGACAGAACCGCTGGCTCTCACGCAGGAAGCGCAGGCGCCGGCCGCTGCGCCACTCGCCAGCGAAGCGCCGAGCGTCTCCGGAGAACTGGCCGAAGGGAAGGCCCTCACGGCATCCAACGGAGCGTGGTCCGGGAGTCCATCCTCCTACACCTACCAGTGGGAGGTTTGCAACGCGGCGGGTGAAAGCTGCTCGAACATCGCCGGCGCCACGTCTGCGAGCTACAAGCTGACCTCGAGCGACGTCGGCCACACGCTCCGCGTGGTCGTGACCGCGAGCAACTCCGCCGGGTCGACCAAGGCGTCATCCGCTGCAACGGCGATGGTCCAGCCGACCGCTCCGGCGGACACCGTGCTGCCGCTCGTCAGCGGCTCGGCTGTGGAAGGCCAGACGCTCTCGGCGAGCGCGGGCTCCTGGGAAGGGACGCCGCCGTTGAGCTACAGCTACCAGTGGGACGATTGCAATACCTCGGGCAATGCCTGTTCGAATATCAGCGGAGCCACGCACGACACTCACAAGCTGACCTCGAGCGACGTCGGCCACACGCTCCGGGTGGTCGTGACCGCGAGCAACTCCTCCGGGTCGACCAACGCGTTCTCCGCTGCAACGGCGACCGTGCTGGCAGCACAGGCCCCGTCCAACACCAAAGCACCGGAAATCGCGGGTGCGCCCGACGAGGGCCAGACGCTCTCCTCGAGCACGGGCTCCTGGGACGGGACGGCGCCGCTGAGCTACAGCTACCAGTGGCAGGATTGCAACGCCTCGGGCGAAGCGTGTTCGAACATCAGCGGGGCGACGTCCGCGACCTACAAGCTGACCTCGAGCGACGTCGGGCACAGGATCCGCGTGGTCGTCACCGCGAGCAACTCCGCTGGCTCGACCAAGGCGTCGTCGGCGGCAACCTCGACGGTTCTGGTGCAGGAACCTCCCTCGAATACGAAGGCACCGGAAATCTCGGGCGCGGATGAAGAAGGCCAGACGTTGAGCGCCACCCAGGGGACGTGGACGAACAACCCGACGTCGTATGCGTATCAGTGGGAGGACTGCAACACGGCGGGCGAAAGCTGCTCGAACATCAGCGGGGCGACGTCCACGAGCTACAAGCTGACCTCGAGCGACGTCGGGCACACGGTCCGGGTGGTCGTGACCGCGACCAATGCGGGTGGCTCGGCCAAGGCGTCCTCGGCTGCAACCGCGAAGGTCTCAGCGGAGCAGCCTCCCTCGAACACGAAGGCACCGGAAATCTCGGGCGCGGATGAAGAAGGCCAGACGTTGAGTGCCACCCAGGGGACGTGGACGAACAACCCGACGTCGTATGCCTATCAGTGGGAGGACTGCAACACGGCGGGCGAAAGCTGCTCGAACATCAGCGGGGCGACGTCCTCGAGCTACAAGCTGGTGTCGGGTGATGTGGGCCACCGGGTGCGGGTGGCTGTGACGGCGAGCAACGCGGGTGGCTCGACGAAGGCGTCTTCGGCGGCGAGCGCGACGGTGGTGGTGGCGTCGGTTGGCAGCGGTTCGCAGATCTATGTGGCGCAGAACGGTGCGGGGAGTCAGAGCGGGGAAGGGAGCTGTTCGAACGCGCATCCGCTTTCGTGGCTGAACAGGGAAAGCGATTGGGGTTCTGGTGCGGGTAAAGTCGCGCCTGGGACGACGGTCGATCTGTGTGGCACGTTCACTGAACCGGTGGAAACGAAGGGCAGCGGGTCGAGCGGGAAGCCCGTGACGATCTTGTTCACGGCGGGCGCGAAGATCGCCAAAGGCGGCGCCGGCTGCCCTGGCTCTGGTTGCTTGAATATCGCTAACGAAAGCGCATACATCACGATCGATGGCGGTAGCGATGGTGTGATCGAAAACACCGATAGCGGCACGGGCAAAGAATCACCATCGACGACGACGGGGATCCTGGCCAACGGGTGTAAGCATTGTGCTATCGAAAACCTCGAAATCGCGAATCTGTATGTGGCGAAGAAAGGCGACGAAAAGGACAACACCGAAATCAGGGGGATCTTCATCCGGGAAGGCAAGCCCGAATACGTCACGGTGTCGCACGATGTCTTTCACGACATGGGCTGGGCGGTCAACATCGAAGCGTCGGAATCGACGTCTCATATCTATGTCGAACACGACACCTTCTACCATCTCACGCACGGGTTCACGCCGACCGCCGCGTTCAACGGCGGCAATATCGGCCCGGTGGTGTTCGCGCACAACCATTGGTATGGCAACCTGAACTGGGAAGACGGCAATCCGTCGAATGGCACGGGTCCTGACACGAATCACTCGGATGGCGTGCACTGCTATTCAGCGGACGGCAGGGGCTATACGCCGCACTACAACGGCCTTTACATCTACGACAACTACGTCGAGATGGAAGGCGAAGACAACACGGCCCCGATCTTCCTCGAGGGCGGCTCGGGTGACGGCTCCACGCCGTGCGCGGACAAGACCTCGAACATCTGGGTCTACGACAACGTCTTCTCCAGCACCGACACCGAACTCGGCGACGGCCTGCTCGGCGCCTACTCCGGCGAACCACACATCTACAACAACACCCTGATCGGCTCAGGGCGAGGGCAGTGCGAGGTCATCAACGACCACGTCGCAGCGGAAATGCGATTCAAGGACAACGTCGTGACGTCATGCCCCATGCTGATCGAAGCCGAAAAGGAACGTCTGGCCGCCAATGGGATGGAATACAACCTTTGGGCAAACGCCGGGAGCTCAAATGAAGCGTTCATTTGCCTCAATCCCGATGAACACCACTACGACCTCGTCGAACTCCTGGGCTGGGAGAGCTGCGTGGGCGATGCCCACTCGATCACGACCAGCAACGCCAAGCTCGACCTGCAGGAAACGGTGGGGGCCCAGGGCAAGCCAGAAGCCGGCTCGCCGGCGCTCGACGCCGGCGCCAACCTGACGAGCCTGTGTCCCTCAACACCTGAAGAAGCTCTCTGCAAGAACATCAACGGCGAAGCCCGGCCAAGCACAGGCGCCTGGGACATCGGCGCCTACTGACTAGCCATCGGCGGTGCCCAGGGCCGGGGCCATCGGTCCTCTGATCGCGCGACGCTCGCGGCCCGCTGGGACCGCGGAGGTGGCGTATGACGGCGCGCGCAGTACAACGGCCGCCAGGGCGAGGATCGTGAACGCGAGGAAGGTGGCTTGGACGAAGCCAAAGGCGTCGAAGAAGATCATCGAAGTTGCATATGTCGCGATCGAGGCGGTGAGCGCGACCGGGAGCCAGCCCTCGGTGGCATCGCGCTCGAGCTTGGCGCGGACGCTGAGCCGACGAATGGCGAGCCCGAACAGCGACAGCCAGGCGAGGACACCGAGTGCGCCCGTTTCAAGGAGCGTATCGAGCCACTGATCGTCGAGAACGATCGCGTTGGCGACGTTGCGTTCGTGCAGGCCGGTGACGCGAGAGCCGTATCCCTGGCCCAGAAGCGGGTCGTGCTGCAGATATTCATGGAACACGGGTCCGAGCCGAGACAGCCGGCTCGAGTACTTCACTTCGCCGTGCGGACCGATTTCGGTTTCGCTCTGCTGGTGGACGATGCCGCCCTTGGGAAAGAACTCTTCGATGGCTCCGCCGATCGCGCCCGGAGCGGCCACATGGACCACCGCCAGAACCGGGATCAGGGCGGGCCAGCAACGCAGCGTCTGGCGCGGACGCAGCCACAGGAAAACCGCGAGTATCACCAGAACGCCAACGAGCCCGGTGCGCGAGCCACCGGTGAAATCGGCGAGCAACAGCAGCATGGCAGCCAACCACCAGAGCCGCTGGCGCCTGGTGATCGCCAGGTAGATGGCGAACGGCACGAGCATCGCCATCACGGTGCTCATCTCTATCGGGTTCCCGGCGGAGGCGAAGGCACGGAGGTGGCCGAGGCGGACTTCGATGGCGGCACTGGCGGCCGGGTTGTAGCTGAACATCGGCAGCAGCTTGTGAAGGTGATCGAAGACGTTGTAGCCGGTCCTCTGCTGCACGATCGCGCCCAACCCCATGACACAGCCGGCGGACACGAGCACGGTGATGATCCGCTCCACGACCTTGCGCGTGTGCACGACGCTGACGACCAGGTAGTAGAAGAGCACGAGGCAGAAGAACAGCCACAGCGCCTTGACGACAAAGCTCGACACCGTGTCGATATGCCCCGGGTTTGCCAGGTCAGAGGCGAGGATCACGCCGATGATGAAGAGCAACGGCTTGTCAAAGCTCGACGCGCGGGCGCGCACTCGAGGGTCGATCAGCAGCGAAAGGATCCAACCGATCAGCAGCAGCCCGACAACGAAGCGGTACGGCTCGAGCTGAAAGGGCAACGCTTTGGGGAGCGTGTAGCTGCCGTTGTTCGGAATCAGCAGGACGACGAGTACGATCGATGCGATGAGCGCGGCCCAGCTCTTCGCCAGTCGCGTCACGCAGATCGCGAACACCACGACGAGCAGCGCGACCGCAAACACCTCTGCGTGGGCGCCGCCGGCGAGGACGTCGGCGGTCAGCAGCGCCAGAAAGGCGGCGGGTGCGATGAGCGACGGGGGCACGCGGTGCTCGCGGACCATGGCTATCGATCCGGCTCAGGCCTCAGACTGCTCACGGGCGCGGCCGCGAGCAGTCTCGGTGGTCGGCTGGCAGCTCACCACTGCTGAGCATGGCTCGTGACCACGGGGTCGCGATGTACCCCTGTATCGCCGCCGCTCGCTGTTACGTGTTCGTGCAGGGGCTCCCGCGTGGCGTCGGCGCGCCGATCCCGCGACGGCCTCTTCGCTGGGAGGCGATCCAGCTCCGTCGCCACGCGCGGTTGGAGGTTCTCTTTGAGAAACACCACTGCGATGACGCCGATCAGGACCGCGACGAACACGAGGAGCGGAATGCTCAGCTTGTGACCTTCGACGAGTTTGGCCTGCCCTCCGGACTGAACGATGGCAAGGCGTATGCGCCGATCCGCCGGGATTCGAGCCGATGTCTGCTGGCGGGTGACGTACGCCACGAAGATCGACGCGGCGCCCTGGGCGAGCCGTATCGCGCCGCTCTCCGTCGGAGCGGTGGCGGTGATGTTGACGAATGGCAGGAAGCTGGAAGCTGCGAGATCGACATCTTCGGAAGCCTTGACCGTGCCGACGGAGCCTAGCTGCCGGTGAATTTGGGCCTGCACGATATTGCCATTGGCCAGGTTCGCGTACACGGGCGAAAGACTGCCCATCTGCTGCTCGGGCGAGTACGCTTCGGGAGATTCGCGATACGGGAAGTCAGCCTGGGAGATGAGCAGCTGCGATTCGCTCTGCCACACCTGGGCCGAGCGTGGCGTCAGGGTCGGCTTGCCGCCCGCGAGGCTCGGACTTCCGTACACCAGAACGGCGAGCACCGCACCGAGTACCGCGCCACCGAGCACCAGCCATTTGGAACGCCATAGGACTGCGAAAAAAAGACTCAGATCCATGTCAGTGTCGATCCTCTGCTCTGTAGTTGAGATATGCCACCGCCGCCTGGGTCCTGTTCGCCACCGCGAGCTTGCGGTAGGCAGCAGACAGGTTGAACTTGATCGCATGCGTGCTGAGGTTCAGCCGCTGCGCAATCTGGCTGTTCGTGAGCCCGAGCATCGCCAGCTCGATCACATCGGCCTGACGTGTCGTGAGTTCTGGCTGCTCGGCTCGGGTCTGGGCCGCCTCGGCAGAAGCGCTCTCGGTCTCGTGGCGCCCAGCGGGCGGCTTGAATGTCGGACTTGGTCGAGTCATGCGGGCCATGCTACGGGGCCGATCGGGATAGCGGTATGGCCGTAAGTCGGGTTCGCGGACTAGCCGATCGGCTAGGGCCCCACCGGACGCATATCGCGTCCGCGGCTCAGTGCCGGGCGCCAGATGCGTGACGACTCATCCGGCGGCGACGCTCGCGGGCGCCGGGGTGCGCCGACGGGGACGGAGTCGGCGTATCTCCAACACCACCTCTGGAGCGCGCCACAGCAGCGCGCATCCGTACACCACGGCCGCCGCGGCGATCGTCGCGGCGAGCCGGAGCGCCGTAGGGACGCCGTCGGCCAGCAGGAGCTCGCGCGTGAGCAGGGCCGTCGCGATGGCCGCCGCCGTCGTCTGCATGACCCCGGAGAGCTCCTGGCCGCATTGACGGAGCCCGATCCCCATCGCTTGCGCGGTGAGATGCAGGTAGAGCGGTTGGACGAACAGGTTCACCGCTGCGAAGCAGCCCGCCACCCCGACGATCCCCCACTGCAATCCGACCACAAATGAGATCAGCCCCGCCGCGAACAAGCCGCACGAGTAGCGGAACAGCAGCTTTGTCCTCCCAAGCGCCTGTAGGGCTATCCCGTTGAGTTCCCCTATGCCGAATGTTATGCCCACCGCCGCGAGCAGCTGCACGACCGGCGTTGCATGCTGCCAGCGGCGCCCGAACACGACGTCGATCATGTCGGGTGCGACGACGATGAGCCCGAGCATGGCCGGCAGCGTGACGGCGGTCATCATGCGCAAGGACCGTAGCCATAGCGATGCGAGGCGCTGGCGGTCGTGCTGGACGCGCGAGAAGACGGGGTAGAGAACCTGGATGATCGGCGAGGCGATGCGGCTGACCGGGAGCATGATCAGGCTGTAGCCAAAGGAATACAACCCGAGCGCAGTGGCCCCCAGGAACCTTCCGATGAGGACGTTGTCGGTGTTTTGAGTGAGCTGGGTCATCAGCAGCGTGCCCGACACCTCGCCCCCGAACCTACGAAGCTCACGCAGACTGCTCCGCGAGTACATGAGGCGAGGACGCCAGCGCGAGAACCCCGTGAGCAGTGTCAGGGACACGGCGTAGAAGGCGAGCTGCTGACCGACCAACGCCCATGCTCCGCCCCCCTCGGCCGCGATCGCAATCGCGGTACCCGCGCCGACGAGCGTCCCCGCCATCGACCGGAGTTCCATCGCGCGGAAGTCCATTTCCCTGACGAGCAGGTTGGCTTGCACCGAGCTCAGCGAGCTCAGGAGAAAGACGACGGATACGGCCGCGAACAACGGCTCGACCTGGGCATTGCCGTAGAAGTCGGCGACGAGCGGTGACACCGCGATGCCAATGAGACAGGCGAGCAGACCGATGGCGCCGTTGGTCCAGAACACGGTTGACTTGTCGAGCTCGGTGATCGCCGGACGTTGCACGAGCGCGGACGCCAGGCCCACGCCGGCGATGAGAGGCTCGAAGCTGATGACCACGAGCACCATGCCCGCGATTCCGTACTCGTGGGGTGTAAGCAGCCGTGCGAGCACCACCACGACGACGATCTGCGAGAGCTGCCAGGTGCCGCGGCCCACGAACTGCCACAGCAGCCCGCGCATCACGGGCGCGCGGAACTCACCTGCGCCCGCTGACCCGTTGCTGCTCGGATCGGCTGAGGGTGCGGACTCGGGTGCCATGGTCATCGAGCGAGTCCGCTGCTGGCGCGCGCGACGAGCGCGGCGGCGCGGCCGCGGCTGGCGCTGACCGGGAGCGCGAAGCGGAGCCGTCGCTTGGGGCGCGCGGCGGCACGCCGGGCGCAAATGCGGCCGTAACGACCCACAGAGTTGTGGGAGACCATGATCATCGCCAGGTCGGCCACCACTGGATGTTTAGCAAGCCAGGCACCGCCAACACACTCCCCAACTGGCTAGGCGAGCTGGCGGGCGCGGCAAACGCAAGCCGGGGGACTTCCGTCTCGTTGATCATGCGTAGGGGGATCGCAAGCTCAGAGGACTCTCAGGTCTCGAGAGAGAGGATCGGGTAGTGCATACGTCAGATGCCGGGCCAGGTCGGGATGACGATTCGGTGAGCACGGCTCTCCGGTGGCGCCCCCCCGAGGCTGCTCGATGAAGCTCACAGTGCGGCCGAGTCGTCGCATACCGGTGAGCGTTCCGTGGTTTCTGCGCAAGCGACTTTACAACTGGCACCCCACCAGAGCGCGCCGCTGGCGGGAGCTGCCGGGGCTGGAGCGTCTCGCTCCAGGTCGGGCGGCGCTCACCTTCGACGATGGGCCCGGTTCTGACGCAACGCCTCGCGTTCTCGACGAGCTCGCTCAACTCGACGTTGCCGCGACCTTCTTCGTCCTGGGCGCCGAGGTACGTGAAGCACCGGAGCTCGCACGGCGCATCGTCGATGGCGGTCACGAGCTCGGCCTCCACGGCTTTGCGCATCCCCGCTATGACCTGCTCAGCGCCGCGCAGGCGCGGGAGGATCTGGAACAGGGACTCGAGGCGATCGAGTCCGCCGCCGGCGTCCGCCCGTCCTGGTTTCGACCTCCCTACGGCAAGCTGTCCGACGCCACTCACCAGGCGTGTCTGTCCATGAATCTCAAGATCGCGTATTGGTCCGCGTGGGGCCTCGACTGGGAGGACATCGACGCCAACGCAATCTCCACCGAGGTGACAGCCAACCTGAGCGATGGAGCAATCGTCCTGCTGCATGACACAGCGCGCTACGGGCGCCGAGCGAGCGCGGACCCCACGGCGGATGCGCTGCGCACGATCGTGCCCCACGGCCGGAAGCTCGGCCTGAGCTGGACGACACTGACGGAGGCCACGAATGTCCCAGGCTGAGCAGAGCGCGACCAAGCCGCGGGTGATGCTCGTCTGCTGTCAAGGCGGGCATTTCATGCAAATGCTCGCCCTCAAGCCGGCCTGGGCCGATCTTCAGCGCATCTGGGTCACCACCCGCGCGGCTGACACGGAAGCGCTGCTGGCGGACGAGCAGGCGATCTTCGCCTACGTCCCGACGGCGAGGAGCATCAAGAACATGCTTCGCAACCTGTGGCTGGCTGCGGTTGTCGTCAAAAAGCACCGGCCGGATGTGCTCCTGGCGACCGGAGGCGGCGTGACCGTTCCTCTGTTCGTGGTCGGCAAGCTCATGGGTGCGCGACTGATCTACGTGGAGAGCCTGACGAGAGTGGACGGGCCGTCGCTGACCGGCACGCTCGTGTATCCCCTGGTGGATCGGTTCTTCGTGCAATGGCCCGAGGCGGCCACGCGGTCGCGTATGGAATTCGTGGGAAATCTGCTGTGATCTTCGTCACCGTGGGCAGCAACCCGACGTTCCGCTTCCAGCGCCTGATCGACGCGATAGGTCAGCTCACGCCAGACGAGCTGGTCGTGCAGTACGGCCCGGCGACCCCTCCGAGTGGGGTCAAAGAGGCACACCAGTGGCTCACGTTCGACCAGGTACTCGATTTCATGGGCGAGGCGGACACGGTGATCAGCCATGCCGGCACCGGCACCATCCTCTGTGCCTCGAACATGGGCCATGTGCCGGTGGTCATGCCCCGCTTGAAGCGGTTCGGCGAGACGGTGGACGATCATCAAGTTGCGTTGGCCGCCGTGTTCGAGCGGACGGGACGTGTGGCCGTCGTGTGGGACGCGGCGAGCCTGCCCGAGCGCGTGGAGCAGGCGTCCAAGCGCGGTTCGCCCTCACAGCCAAGCGCTGGAAAGCTTCAGGACGCAGTTCGCTCGGCGCTGCTCGGAGCGTGAGTTGAGCGCGGCGAGATCCCGGTGCCCCGGCTCGGGGGTCCAGCCTGGCGCAGCGGCCCTACGAAAGCGCGGCGTGCGTCAGCGGCTGTGATCGGGGGCCGTCGAACGTCTCCTTGCACCACAGCTCGAGCATCAGCAGGTTCCAGAGGCGGCGATTGTGATCATGGGTGGCGGCGACGTGCTCGTCGAGCAGCCGGCGAACCTCCTGCTCGCGAAACCACCCGCGCGAGGTTGCGCTCGGATCGAGCAGCACCTCGCGTGTGAAGTCACGCAGCTCTCCACGAAACCATCTCGCCGCCGGCAGTTCGAAGCCCTGCTTGGGCGCGTCGAGGATCGCGTCGGGGACCCAGCCGCGCAACGCCGATCGCAGGATGCGCTTGCCCTGGCCTCGTGCCACCTTCATGTCCGCGGGCAGCGAGGCGACGAGCTCCATCAGCTCGTGGTCCAGCAGCGGTGAGCGGCCCTCCAGCGAGTAGGCCATGGTTGCGATGTCCATCTTCGTGAGCAGGTCACCCGGTAGATAGCTGTTGACATCGACGTCCAGGAACTGGTCCAGGAGATCTGGGGCGCTCGAGGAATGCCACGGGCCCAGAAGTGTCTCGGCGGCGCGCGACTCATCGATCAGAGCCATGTGCTCGGGCGTGTACAGCTGGGTCCGCGCGGCCGGGGTGAAGGTCGAGGTCTGGGCGAGGTAGCGCGCCTCACGGTCGAGCGCCAATGCCATCGCGAAGCGTCCGAGCCTGCTTCGCATGGTGCGCGGATCGCCCCCGAGGGGCACGTGCCGCGCGAGTGCTCCGGCGGCTTGGCGCAGGGGTCGCGGAATCCGGTCGAGCTGCGCGAGGGCAAGGTTCGTCGCGTACCGTGGATAGCCCGCGAAGCTCTCGTCTCCGCCGTCTCCGTTGAGCGCCACAGTCACGTGTTCACCGGCGAAGCGAGCGAGGTAGAACGACGGCAGTGCGGAGGCATCGGCGAACGGCTCGCCGTAGTGGCGGATCATCTTCGGGAGCATCTCGATGGCGTCGGGGCGAACCACGAGCTCGTGATGGTCGGTTGCGAACTCCATCGCCACGCGCCTGGCTTGGGGCAGCTCGTTGAAGCGCTCCTCCTCGAATCCGATCGAGAACGTCCTGACCGGCTCGGAGGAGCTCTCGGCCATCGCGGCCACCACGGCGGACGAGTCGATACCGCCCGAGAGGAAGGCCCCCATGGGGACGTCTGCCACCATTCGCCGTCGCACCGCCTGGCGGATCCCCGTGCGGATCTCCTCCTCGACCTCGCCCACAGGTTTCGCGGGCGCCTTGCGCGAGTAGTCGAGGCGCCAGTAGCGCTCGCTCTGAACAGTGCCGTCCCGGTAGGTGAGTGTGCTCGCCGGCATGAGCTTGCGTACCGCCGCGAACGCGCTCATCGGCGCCGGAACGTAACCGTAGGTCAGGTAGGCGTCGAGTGCACCGTGATCGACGTCCCGCGGCACATCCGGGTCCTGCATCAGTGCTCCGAGCTCCGAGGCGAAGCTCAGGGCGCCGGGCCGCTCGCAGTAGAACAGTGGCTTCTTGCCCACCCGGTCGCGTGCGAGCAGCAGCAGGCGCCGGCGGCTGTCCCACAGCGCGAACGCGAACATCCCGTGCAGCTCCCTGACACACGCGGGGCCCAGCTCCTCGTAGAGGTGGACGATCACCTCGGTGTCGCCCTCGGTGGCAAACTGGTGTCCACCGCCACGCAGCCTGCTCCTGAGGTCGCGGAAGTTGTAGATCTCACCGTTCAGGACGACGGTGACCGAGCGATCCTCGTTGTAGATCGGCTGGTCGCCGGTGACGAGGTTGACCACGCGCAAACGCTGGATGCCCAGCCCGATACCCTCACCGAGGTGCAGACCGCGGGCATCGGGGCCGCGGTGAGACTGCGCCTCGCACATCCGCTCGACGAGCTCACGCTCGACGGGAGCGGGCGAGGACCGTGCGATGCCTACGATCCCGCACATCGACTTGCGCTCAGCGTCCGCGGCTGGGGAGGGAGACGAGGCTGCTGCGACGGGAAACGCGCTGGGCGAGCTCACCGCGCGCGCGAACGCGCAGCTCGCGACGCACGAACGTGCGAAACGCCGGATCGTCCACCTGCGGAACACGCAGCAGAGCAGCCCTCAGATAGCCATACAGGAACGCCACGCCCGAGAGCGCCCGCGGCCTCTCCCGCGCGACCTTGAATGCCCTCAGCGTGACCCATGGAAGGGTGAAATGGACTATATAGGCGCATTGGCCGTGCCGGGCGCGGCCCCTGAGGATGCCGTCGGCGCTCGCCGTCGAGCGGTGGTGCGGCGCAACGAGCTCCTGCATCGTGCGCGTCCTGTAGCCAGCCATGCGCGCGTAGATCTCGTCGATCGCGTCCCACGCCAGACGCTCCTGGATGCCTCCGATCGCCTCCAGGCAGTCGCGGCTGTAGCACTTGAGTCCCCCCCTCACGTGATAGTCGCTCGCCCCGGGCACCCTGCCCCAGCCATCGCCGTCGCGCTCGAGCTGGACCCCGCCCGCCAGGCCGAGCGCAGGGTCGTGTGCGAACTCGTCCAGCAGCAGCTCGAAGTAGCGCGGGGGCAGCTCGGTGTCTCCGTCGAGCTTGGCGATGTGCGTGAACGACTGCCAATCGACGCTCTTGAGTCCCCGGTTGAAGCTTCTGGGCGGCGCTGCGTTGGCCAGTCGGTCCTTGGGCGCATCGTCGCTTGCGAGTGCGGAGGTGTTGATCACCGACATGAAGTCGAGGCGCTCGGCCAGGCGCGCGAGGATCTCCGGGGTCTCGTCGGTTGACTGGTCGTTGACGACGAGCCACAGGTCCGGTCGACGCGTCTGAGCGGCCAGTGCGAGCGCGATCAGCTCGATGTGGGCGGCCTCGTTGCGCACCGGGGAGACTACGAGCAGTCGCTGGTCCATTTCCCACTCAACGGCGTTCGCGAGCGTGAACTTGTGGTGCGGATGGGGCTCCACCGGCAGCTTCATGCGGAGTGCGATCCGGTGCGGTGGCCGTGCCCCACAGCGCCAGCAGCGCGAGCAGGATGCCCGCCAGCTCGAGGCCCTCCTTGAGCACCACCACTACCTGGAATCCCCAGCCACCCACTGTCCACCCGAGTGCTTCGGCGATGTTGTGCGGTTCGAGGACGTGAATCACATACGAGGCCAGCAACAGCCCCGCGCCTGCGCGCACGACCGCGAAATAGTCGCTACCACGCGTCAGCCGCCACACGCAATACACGACGATCGCAAGCAGCGGCGCATACAGAAGCCTGCCGTGGCTCAGCGCATCGATTTCCGCATGCACTCGGGGGGCTGCGCCGATGAGGAACACCGGGGTGAGCGCCACCGCGGTCGTGACCCAGGCTGCTCGCTGTGCCGTCTGGCGCCGAGCGCCCACCACGCAGATCGCCGCCCCGATGACGAGCATGCCCGTCACCATCACATGCGACCAGCTCCCGGCGGAGTTCGCGTTGAAGATCCTGTAGCGGAGGTCGTAGACGCCGAAGTCGATGAGATGGGTGACGCCGACGGCGGCGATCGCCGCGGCAGCGAGCAGCACCGCCAACTCCCGCTTGTGTGCCACCTGTCTCCAATCCGGCCGCCGCGTGCGAACTACATTCACGACCTGCGGTTGGTCACCCGGGACTGTCAAGGGCCTTGACGGGCTGCGGGGCGCCCACCAGGCCGTTCACGTGGGCATAGTGGCTCGCCTCGGTCCGGTTGCCCACGTCCAGCTTCCGGTAGACATTTGAGAGGTGAAACTTCACGGTCTGCTCGGTCACCCACAGCGACTGGGCGATCTCGCCGTTGCTGGACCCCGACGCCACGAGCTGCAGCACCTCGAGCTCGCGCGGCGTCAACGAGAAGCCCTCCACGGCCACGGTGTTCATCCGGGAGGCGCGATCGCGCGAAAAGCGCTTGTGCACATGCAGGACGTGTCCGTTGACCGTCTCGCGCACCAGCGTTGTCAGCGCCACGGGATGGGTCGCCTTCGAGATCGCGCCGGCGGCACCGGCGTCGAAGATGTCGTCGAGCCACTCGGGGTCCATCGCCAGAGTCAGCACGAGCACCGCGATCCTGTCCTGCTCGGCCTTGATCTCCTTGATCAGCTCGACCACCTGAGCGGACTGCCCCATGTCGTTGACCAGAACCACGTCCGGCAGGGCGTCCACGATCGTCCGTGCCGACGCTCTCCGTCCATCGAGGTGGCTATGGACGGAGAACTCTCCGCTCGTGCGCAGGCCGATAGCGATGGCTTCGACGATCAACGAGTTGTCCGCTACTACAACCAGACGCTTCACCGGGCATCCCTTCCCCTAGTGTGACGCTTCAAAGATGTCTTGCGTACGGTCCGGACACGCCACCGAGCTCCGTCGGCGATCTCCGGTCCGGCGAGCTTGCGACGAAGTCGAAGCATAGCTGCACGTTGGGGTAGAGCATGCTGGCCTAAAGTCTAGGCACCTGCCCACCCCCTGGACCTGTCTTAAAGGTCGCACGCAACCCTAGTCTAGCGCGGTGAACGCCTGCCGTTGCATGATGTCGCCCGATGAACGTAACCTCGATCGGGGCACATCGCGCGCATCGCAACGACGTCTCGGACGACGTCGGCGTCAGCGATGGCCGCTTCGACCTCGAGGACCCGGTAGCGGCGATGGACGTCCACACTCAGGCGCTGCTCGCCCGGCGGGGAGCGGAGCGCCGCTCGTGGTTGGTCCCGCGGAGCCTGGTGATCGCCGACCTGCTCGGTCTGAGCCTTGCGTACCTGATCGTCACACTGCTCTGGGGTGGGCGCGGCGCGTTCGGCTCCTGGCGCGAGCTGCTGGTGTTCGCGTTCACGCTTCCCTGCTGGGTCTTCGTCGCCAAACTCCACGGCCTCTACCAGCGCGACCACGAGCGCGCGGCCCATTCATCGACCGACGACGTCGCCGGAGTCTTCTACATCGTGGCGATCGGCCTGTGGCTGCTGCTCGTCGCCTCGCAGTTGACCGGCCGGCCCGGTCCCGCGATCGGTGGACTGGTCGCCTTCTGGGTGCTGGCCATGTGCATCGTGCCGAGCTTCCGGAGGATCGCCCGCGAGGCGTGCAAGAGCACGAAGGCCTACGAGCAGAACACCGTGATCGTCGGCGCCGGCGAGGTCGGCCAACTGATCGCTCGCAAGCTCGTCAATCACCCCGAGTATGGCGCGAACGTCGTGGGGTTCATCGACCGCAACCCCAAGGCGCGTCGCGCCGATCTTCCCGAGAACCTCACGATCCTCGGACCACCCGAGCGCCTGCCCGCGATCATCGAGTGCCTCGACGTCGAGCGGGTGGTCATCGCCTTCTCCAACGAGTCCGAATCCGAGCTGCTCGCAACGATGCGCCACCTCCAGGATCTCCCCGTGCAGATCGACGTCGTGCCTAGGCTGTTCGAGCTCGTCGACCTCCGTGTGACCATGCATTGGGTTGAAGGTATGCCTCTGCTCGGGCTTCCGCGGCCACGACCCGCGCGGGGCTCGCGTGCGGCCAAGCGTGTGATCGATGTGGTCGGCGCGGCCGCCGGTCTGATCGTCCTGTCACCGCTGCTGGCCTACATAGCGGTGCGCATCCGGCTCGATTCGCACGGGCCCGTCATCTTTCGCCAAACGCGGCTCGGGACCAACATGAAGGAGTTCACGGCCCTCAAGTTCCGCACCATGAAGGTCGACACCGACGAGGCCGTTCACCGCGCCTACATCCAGCAGACGATGTCGCCCGCGGCCGTGACGAGCGACAACGGGCTGTACAAGCTCGATCGCGCCGACTCGGTCACGGAGTTCGGGCAATGGCTGCGACGCACGAGCCTCGACGAGCTGCCCCAGCTCGTCAACGTGCTGCGCGGCGACATGTCGCTCGTCGGTCCCCGTCCGTGCATCCCCTACGAGGCCGAGACGTTCGGGGCCCATCACCTTCGACGCTTCTCCGTGCCGCAGGGGATAACCGGCCTCTGGCAGGTGACGGCCAGGGCAAACTCCACTTACGGAGAGGCGCTCGACATGGATGTCGCCTACGCACGCGGATGGACGCTCGGGCTCGATCTGCGGCTTCTGCTGCGCACGCCTTTGCAGGTGCTGCGTCAGAGATCTTCGACGGCGTGATACCCAGGCGCGCGCCCAGCGCGCCGCACGCCAGCCAGGCCGCACGCCGGTCAGGCCCGCACGCCAGCCAGTCGTCGTTCGGTGTGTCCGACCCGCTACCGGCCCCGATGGGCCGGGCTCCGCCCTATGAGGCGATCCGCGCCTCTTCCTTGGGCGCCGCCGCCATCATGCCGTTGACGTGCGCGTAGCGGCACGCGCCGGTGCGGTTGCTGACACCGAGCTTGCGGTAGATATTGGAGACGTGGAACTTCACCGTCTGCCGGGTGATCCAGAGCTGCTGGGCGATCTCGTGGTTGGTGGCGCCGGCCGCGACCAGCCGCAGGATGGCGAGCTCGCGAGGGGTCAGCGAGAACTCCTCGGCGGCGAACCGCTCGGGTGCTCGGCTGACCGTCTCGATCCTGGCCGGGGAATGCACGATGTTGCCGTTCAACGCCTCCTCCAGGAAGGTGGCCAGGGCGCCGGGGTGGATCGCCTTGAGGATCACGCTGCTCGCGCCGGCCTCGAACGCGCGCTCGAGACGGTCTCCATCCATCTGCAGGGCCAGCAGCACGACGCCGATCTCCTCGTTGCCCTCCTTGATGGCGCGAACCAGATCGATCGCCCGATCGGGGCAGTCGGTCTCATCCACGAGCACCACCTCTGCGCCCGTGTCCTTGATCCTGGTCGCACTCGTCCTGTGCGGGTCGAGGTAGCCGAGCAGCTGAAATGCCCGCCCGGCTTGCAGTCCGGCGCGAATCGCGCCCACGAGCATCGGGTTGTCGGTCACGACGACGAGCTTCTTCACGTCCGCACCGCCATCGCTGCGATCGGGCTGGATGGCGAGTTCCGCCTCCGGCTCGCTCCGGGACGCGGTCACCTGCGCGTCTGCAGCGCCGACCGGCCCGCCGGCGGGCCGGTCGGATGTTCCAGGCTTGGCGGACATGTCGTGAGAACCAACGAGCGATCACCGACGGTTCTTGCGTGCGCTCCCTCGCCCGCTCAGTGGGTCTCGGCGGTGGACTCGTCGAGCCGTGATGCCCTGCCGTCGAGCGCGCCGGCCGGTTGGCTGACAGCGGTGGGAGGCGGCGTGTCGAATGGCGGCTCGGCATGGCCAACCAGTGCGCGCAGAGCGCGCAGTGCGCCCTCGCGCTGAGCGGCCGCCGCGTTGCCGGCGGCACGGGCGCTCAGGGCGCGGATCACATGATGCAATCCCCAGGCAGAGATGTAGAGACCGCCGTATGCGGTCCCGAAATGCTTGCGCGCATACTGCTTGCGCGCGTAGGCGTCCTGAGCGATCATCCGCGGGCGCACCCCGCGGTTGCCCGCGTGATGCACGATCGTCATCTGTGGCATGTGACGAACCTGCCAGCCGGCGCGCTTGATGCGCACGCACAGATCCGGCTCCTCGGAGTAGATGAAGAAGCGCTCGTCCAGCAGACCTCCGCTGAGCAGCGCCTCACGGCGCGTGAGCATGAACGAGCCGGAGGTCCAGTCGCACTCGCCCTCTCGTTCGTATTGCGCCGGGTCGAGCACGCGTTCTCCCGCCCACTGCGGATGCACCGGCCAGCGCTCGGAGAACAGCGCCTCGCCCAGCGCGCGGGACAGACTGGGAAAGCGGCGGATCGTCGGGGAGAGCGAGCCGTCGGCCCTGCGCTGGAGCACTCCCGCCAGGCCGACCTGGGGACGCGCGTCGAGCAGGCGCACGAGCTCCCCGAACGATCCATCGATCACTTCCGTGTCGGGGTTCAGCAGCAGCAGGTAGCGCGCAGCGGTGCGTTCGATCCCGCGGTTGTTGCCATAGCCGAAGCCACGGTTGGGCGAGCGCACGAGGCGAGCGTGCGGAAAGCTCGACTCGACGAGCTCTGCCGAGCCGTCCGCTGAGTCGTTGTCCACGACCACGACGTCGAGCCTCGCTCCGCCCGCGTGGGCGTAGACCGAGCGCAGGCACGGGTCCAGCCACTCCACGGAGTTGTGGGAAACGACGATCACCGCCACGTCGGCCACCGGTGACGCGTTCTCGGGCAGCGGACTCACCAGCGGCGCGTCGACCGGCCAGGCCGCGAGCGCGCGGCTCGCCGGTGGCTCAGCACAATGCCACCTCGTCCCCGTCGCTGACCTGCAGGCGCAGTGCGCGCGGCATCGAGAAGTCTCTGAACACCCGCGCGTGACGGCCGACGATGCTCGCCACCAAGCGGCCGCCGACGTGCAGAACACTGGCGTGGGCGAGCACGATCGAGCGCTCGAGCTCGGCGCCTTCGATGCGAACACGCTCCGCTATCGAGGTGTACGGGCCGATGTAGGAGTCGCTGATCAGGGCATCGGCTCCGACCATCACCGGCCCGATGATGATGCTCGAGGTCACTCGCGCAGTCGGATGAATCGAGACGTTTCCCTCGAAGCGATTGCCGTCGCCCGGGCTCGGGGTGGCTTCGGCATCGAGCGTGTCGAGTATCGCCCGGTTCATCTCGAGCAGGTCGAGCGCGTCCCCGGCGAAGTGTCGCCACCGACGCGCTACGTGCACCTGGGTGCTGCCCCCGTCGTATGCAACCTGTTCGGCGATCGCCGCGAAGTCGAGCAACTGCGCCGAGCGCCCTGGATTCGGCAGACGCCGCAGCACGCCGGGGCCGAGCGCGCAGGCGCCCGCGATCCCGAGCGGCGGGAGTGGGGAGTCGACGTCGCCGTCCGCGACCTGGTCGAGGCGCACCAGCCGGGGGCGCCCGGTCTCGACCGGGCAGTTGTTGACGAGCAGCACTGCGTCACGCGGGCGCCCATCGGCCGGCTGGATCATCGACAGGATCGGCTGTCCCAGCAGGCCGTCCGCGCGGTGCAGGATGCAGGGGGCGTCGCCGACGAACTCCGCGGCCGCGAGCAGGGCATCCCCGCAGTCTGCCGGTCGGTCGTTGACGAGGTGGCGGACGGCGATGCCGGGGGGTCCGTCGCTCTCGACGCACGGCGCGATCTCTGCGGCCACGTCCGGCGGTGTGACGATCGCAACCTCCACGACGCCCGCGTCGCGCAGGGCGTCGAGGACGTGGCAGATGATCGGGCGATTCGCGACACGCTGGAGCGCGACCGTGCGGGTGGCGCCAAGCCACGGACCCGTCCAGCGGATCGAGTCGGGAACCACGACGACGCCCTTGGCGAGCACGTACACCAAACGGATGGCGCGGCCCCATACTCGCGCCGAGATCGCGGATTGGCTGCGATCGGCAGGCGCGAGCGACTCGCCAACAGCGCGGCGCGAGTGCTCAGCGCTGGGAAGTGGCCAGCGCCACGCGGCGCGACTCGGCGGATGCGGCCTGCTCATACGCTTGCAGCAGACGCCGTCCCGCGGCTGCCCACGTGAGCGTGGGCGCCGCTGTGAGACACGCGCTGCGGAGCTCCGCGAGGCGGTCCCTGTCCTCGTCGAGCAGTGTGAGCTGCGCGGTGAGGGCATCGACGTCCCCGACTGCGTGCACGAGCGCGTCCTGTTCGTCCACGCACAGCTCGGTGCACGCGTCGGAGACGAGTGGCACGCAGCCGCTGCCCATCGCCTCTACGCAAACCAGGCCGAAGCCCTCCTCGATGCTGGGGAGCATCAGGATGTCGCTGCTGCGCATCAGCTCGGGAACGTCACGACGGTGGCCGAGCACTTCGACGCTCGGGTGCGAGAGCATGTCGGCGAGCTTCTCCTCATATGCGGGGAGGAACTCCCCGGCGATACGAAACGTGCCGGTGCGACTGGCGGACGAGCGCAGCCAGGCTTCGAGCGCGAAGTGCACGCCCTTGCGCACGGCGCACACGCCCACGAACAGAGCGTTCAGCCCGGTCTGACCTGTGCGCTCCGGCGCCGCCGGAAAGTAGACCTGATCGTCGTATCCGTAGGTGTGGCGCAGCAGTCGGTCGGGCTCAAAGCCCTCGTCACGGAACGTCTTGGCGACAAACTCGGAAGGGCAGAGCAGATAGTCGCCAAGGCCGTATTCCTCTTCCTCCTTGCGCAGCTTGCTCGCGTTGTAGGCGTGCTCGTGATCGGCGGGCAGGAACACACCGAGCCGCTCGCACTCCTGGGCCACAGCCTCATACGCGAAACGCGTGTGCGCGTTCGGGCGCTCGACCACCGTGGTGATGCCGAGGCGCTTGGCGACCTGGAGCGTCTCGCGGCCGGCGAGCGGCCACGTATGGACGACGTTGACGCTGTCGCTCATCCTGGGCAGGGCCCGCGCCACCAGCTTGTCGTGGAGGGCGAGCGCACGCCCGGTGCCCAGCACCCGATAGGGGATGCGCCACCTGCCGCGCGCCAGCGTCGTGCGGGTGCGGACGCTCGCCGGCAGCGGCCGGTGCACGGCGCCCGCATAGACGGTCAGATCGGCGCCGGCGTCAGCCGCTGATACGACCTCCCACCAAGCAATCCCGCAGATCCGGTCGGCGCCGATCTTGTGGGGGAAGCTATGCAGTACGCGGATGGCCACAGCTCATAAACGGGCGGGGCCGGACGGTTCTTGCTGAGGCGTCTCGTCCAGGTCCGTCGTACTGAGCAGGCGAATAGCTCAGGGCGCGGCGTGCTCGCCCCTGGCGGGCGCGTGGCCGTTGGCCTGGGTGGGCGGGACCGTCGGGTCGTACTTCTGCGTGAAGGACAGGAGATCGTCGCTGGTCAGCTCGTCGATGCGCTCGATCACGACCGCGTCCTCCCAGTCCCACCAGCGGATTCGCAGCAGGCTGTCGATGATCTCCTGGGAGAATCGCCTCCGCATCGCCTGCGCCGGAACACCCGCGACGAGCGTGTACGGCGCAACGCTCTTCGTGACAACCGACCACGCTGCGACCACCGCGCCGTCCCCGATGGTCACGCCTCCAAGGATCTTGGCGCCGCGGCCGATCCACACGTCGTTTCCGATCACCACGTCGCCCTTCGACCATGGCTGTCCGGCCTCTTCCGCGCCCCCCAACCCGAGCATCCGCTGGATCGGATAGGTGGTGACGGTGTCCATTCGATGGTTGCCGCCCGGCATGATCTCGACGTCACTGGCGAGCGAGCACCAGTTCCCGATGATCACCTTCGCAGAGTCACCCGCGACCACTCGCACGAACGCGGGCGGACCATATGAATGGCGCCCGACGACGAGCATGCCCTGCTGCTTGAGCCAGGCGATCGACCCGAATTCGGGTGTGGTCAGCCGTTCCAGGCGCCGCTTCGCGCGTCGAGGAAGCGTGCGCAGGCGCAGCCCCCCCTCCAGCCGGGTGGGCGGTCCGACGCGAGCGCCGTCGGCGAGTGGCTCCGTGGAGCCGGACATCGGTCAGTCCGCCGAGCTCGTGAGCGCGCGAGATCGCACGGGCACGTCGCGTCCCGTCGAGCTCGCCGGGCCTTCTACGCGGCGGTTGGCTCGGCCGGTTGAGCGCATGCCTGCGGTGCGCCGTTGAGCTGCATCGACGTGCCAGCCGCCTCGACGGCGGCCACTATGTCCAGCCCGAGCGCGATGTTGGAGCGCGGTTCCTCGCCGGTGCGGATCGCGTGCGCGAAGTCCTGCAGCTCGAGGCGAAGTGGCTCGTGGGCTTCCACGCGGGGGATCACCACATCGCCCGTTCGGTAGATGAGCTGGTGCTCGCCGAAGTTGGACGGTGCCCCGACGTCCATGCCGCGGTCATACACGCGCACCGGCTCGTCGGCGGCCGTGTCGTCGTACTGCACCATGCGCTTGCTGCCGACCACGATCATCTGGCGCACCTTGCGCGGAGCGAGCCAGGAGAGCTGCACATTGGCGGTGGTGCCGCTCGCGAACGTGAGCGTCACGAAGGCGGTCTCGGGGACGCCCTCGCGGAAGACGCAGCTTTCCGTGGCTGAGATCTCGATCACGCGCTCTTTGAGCCAGTACAGGAGGATCGACAGATCGTGCGGCGCCAGATCGCAGACCACCCCGTCGCGTTGGTACTTGCCCAGGTTCATCCTCGAGGAGGTGACGAAGTGGATGTCTCCAACCACCTCCTCCTCGATCAGTTTGTGCACCATGTTCACCGCCGGGCTGTAGATGAACGTGTGCCCCGGCATCAGGGTCAGCCCGCTCGTCTCCGCCAGCTCCGCCAGCTCGAGTCCGTCGCTCAGCGTCGTCGCCAGCGGCTTCTCGACGAGCACGTGCTTGCCGGCGAGCAGGGCTCGCTTGGCCAGCGGCGCGTGTGTCGTCGGCGGCGTGGCGATGATGACCGCTTCGACCGCGTCGTCGGCCAGGATCTCGTCGAAGTCGGCGACGGTGCGGGCGTTGGGGTGCTGGTGTCCGAGGGCACCCAGCGGCTCGGCGTCACGGTCGCACAGCGCATGCAGCCGGAACTCCGGTATCTCGGAGAGGTTGCGTGCGAGGTTCGGGCCCCAGTAGCCACAGCCGACCACCGCGGCGCCGATCGCCGTCGGCGTGCGCAGGATGCGTCCGTTGAGGTGCGGGAGGGTGTCCGTGTCGGTGTGCCAGCCGTTGAGCGTCATGTCCGATCAACGGGTCGACGGGCCCTGGTCTTCTGCGAAGCCGATGACCGCCTGCGCGACGCGTTCGACCTCGTCTCTGCTCATGCTGGGAAATATCGGCAGCGAGCACATGCGCTCGGCCAGGCGCTCGCTCACGGGCAGGCTCCCCGGCGCGAGGCCGAGATCCGCGTAGGCTTCGGTCAGATGGATCGGCGTCGGGTAGTGCACGGCCGAGGCGATCCCCCGACTCGAGAGGTGCTCGCGCAGCGCGTCACGCTGCTCGCTGCGCACGACCAGCAGGTGGTAGACGTGGTCGCCGTGCTCGGCGGGCCCGCTCGCGATCTCGACCACGCCGTCGCAGCCCGCGTCCGATAGCCCGTCGAGGATCAGCGTCCTCAGGGTCTCGCCCAGCTGGCGCCGGTCGTCGTTCCAGCCCTCCAGGCGCGCCAGCTTTCGCCGCAGCACCGCCGCCTGAAGCGCGTCCAGGCGCGCGGTGGTTCCCACGATGCGATGGCGGTAGCGGGGCTGCTCGCCATGTGCGCGCAACAGGCGCACCCGGTCGGCGAGCTCGGGGACAGCGCTCACCACGGCGCCCCCATCCCCCCAGCCACCCAGGTTCTTCGTCGGGTAGAAGCTGAAGCAGCCGAACGCGCCGAACGTGCCCACGCGCTGCCCGCGGTAGCGTGCGCCGTGCGCCTGGCAGGCGTCCTCGATCACGTGCACGCCCGCTTCGCGCGCGAGCGTCATCACCGGATCCATGTTGACGGTCGCACCGAACAGGTGCACGGGGATCACGCAGCGCACCTTCGGGCCAAGGCTGGGCGCGAGGATCTCGGCGGTGATCAGGTGCGAGTCGGGGTCGACGTCCACGAGGCGAGGCTTCGCGCCGACCAGGCTCACCGCCTCTGCCGTCGCGATGAAGGAGTTCGTCGGCACGATCACCTCGTCGCCGGGTCCGATGTCCAGTGCCCGGAGTGCCAGCACGAGCGCCTCGGTGCCGGAGCCGACGCCGACGGCGTGGTCGGTCTCGCAGTAGGCGGCGAACTCGCTCTCGAAGGCCTCGACCGGCTCGCCGAGCGTGAATGCCCCGCGCTCGGCCACCTCCCGAACGGCGCCCATCAGCTCCTCGAGCAGATCGGCCTGCGCGAAGTCCAGCCGCGTCAGCGGCACCGGTGCGGCGGTCTCGGGGGCGCTCTCGGCGGGAGTGCTCAACATGCCAGTCTGATCGACGGCGCCGAGCCGAGCCGTGCGAGCTCCTGCTTGAGCGCTCGCCTGCCGCGGTGGTGCAGGCCGTGGATCGAGCTCTCCGATCGACCCATCTGCTCGGCGATCTCCGGAGGCGAGAGGCCGACGATGTGCCGCATGACCATCACCTTGCGCTGCTCGTCGGAGAGCGTGTCGAGCGCCGTGTAGAGGTCGCGGGCGGTCTCTCGTGCGCTGTCGTCGGCGTGGGTGTCGACCCCGATGAGATCGTCGGTGGGGGTCGGGCGGCGTACGCGCAGGTGGTCGAGCGCGATGTTGCGCGCGAGGCGCAGCAGCCAGCCCGAGAAGGGCACGCCGTAGTCCTGGTATTTGCCGATGACGAGCATCAGCTTCATGAACACCTGCTGGGTGAGGTCCTCGGCCTCCTTCTCATCCCTGACGATGCTGCGCACGTACCCGTACACGTTGTCCGAGTAGCGGCTGTACAGCAGCCTCACGGCGTCGCGATCACCCTCCTTCGCCCGTGCGATCGCCAAGCGGACTTCGCGCGCAGCCTCGGGCGAGTCGTCGAGCGTCCTGCTCGGTCTGAAGCCTGGCTGTCCATCCATGACATCAGGGTTGCGGCGCATCCCGACGCCCCCTTTCCTCTAGTTGTCGTCGGCGATCCGTCGTCATGCGGAATGATGCGTTTGTGTCACCTCGCCCGCAATGGCCCGATGTGCGCGACGTGCGTTCAGTCGTTGAACGCCGAGCGGCTCGAGCGCTGTTCGTGCGACGGGCGGGCGGGCGCTACTGCGCGTGATTCGCCGCCGCCTGCGCGGTCGGCTGCGCGGGCGAGCTGCCGTGGCGAATCACGTCGGCGGCGCGCTCGGCGATCGCGATCGTGGCCGCGTTGGTGTTCCCGCGGGGAACCGACGGCATCACCGATGCGTCGATCACCCGCAGACCCTCGAGGCCGTTCACGCGCAGCCGATCGTCGACCACCGCATCTGCGTCCTCGCCCATGCGGCAGGTGCCGACCGGGTGGTAGAAGGCGAACGTCGTGCGCGCGATGTGCTCGCGCAGCGCCTCGGTGGTGTTGTCGGCCGGCGTCTTGAACGGCCGGTCGCAGTAGGGCCGGAGCGCGGGCTGAGCGCACACCTCTAGCGCCAGCCTCAGCGCGGCGATCATCCGTTCGAGATCATCCCCCGCCGTGTAGAACCCGTTGTGGACGATCGGGCTGGCGCCCGGATCGCTGGATGCGAGCCGCACCGAGCCTCTGCTGTGCGGCGTCAGCAGGCACGGTGACACCCATGCGCCGTGGGCCTCGGGATCGCTGAGCCCGTGCTCGTGGAACTGCACCGCCACGAAGTGGAACTGGGTGTCCGGCGCCGTCGCCCCCGGTGCGACCCGCGCGAAGCCTCCCGTCTCGGCGAGACCCGAGGCGGACGGGCCGCTCCGCGTCGCAAGCAGCAGCTTGGTGCTCCTCCAGCGCCGGCGCTGGAGGCGGTCCTGTGGCTCCCGCGTCGTCCACAGGAGTTCGGTGGCGGCGTGATCTGAGAGGTTCTCGCCGACCGCCGGCCGATCGATCAGGACCTCGATCCCGAGCTTCCTCAGGTGCTCGGCCGGTCCCACCCCGGAGAGCATCAAGAGCTTCGGTGAGTTGTATGCGCCGCCGCACAGGATGACCTCGCGCTCGGCTCTCACCTCCCGCTCCTGGCCGTCCCGGCGCAGTCGCACGCCGACCGCGCGAGTGCCGTCGAACAGCACCCGCTGGACGCGGGCGTCCGCTAGCACGGTCAGGTTCGGGCGAGCCATCGCCGGGTGCAGGTAGGCGACCGCCGCGCTCGCCCGCAGGCCGTTGCGCTGGGTCAGTTGAAAGACGCCCACTCCGTCCTGCGCGGCGCCGTTGAAGTCATCGTTGCGCGCCAGGCCCGCCTGTACGCCGGCGTCCACGAACGCCCGCGAGCTCACGTTCACCGATCGCGGCTCGCTGACCGGCAGCGGACCGCCCACCCCGTGCCAGCGCGAGGCCCCGCGCTCGTTGTCCTCGGCCTTCAGGAAATACGGCATCAGATCCGCCCACGACCAGCCGGCGACGCGCCAATCGTCGTAGTCGCGCGGGTTGCCGCGGATGTAGATCATCGCGTTGGTCGAGGAGGAGCCGCCGAGAACCTTGCCGCGCGGGAGCGGTATCCGGCGTTCCATGCACTCCCGCTCGGGCGCCGACTGATAGCCCCAGTCGAGCTCCTCCCGGGGGAGCTCGAGCACGCCGAGCGGGACGTGGATGCTCCGGTCGGTGTCCCGCGGCCCCGCCTCCAGGAGCAGGACCTCGACATCAGGGTCTTCGCTGAGGCGAGCGGCGAGCACGCAGCCCGCGGACCCTGCTCCGACTATGACGTAGTCGGGCATCGCCTCAGAACCCTCGCTTGACCGCCAGATACGGCAGCAGTGTGAGCTCCGCCATGCCCGGCAGCGGGTCATCGCGGCTGAACACGGACTCGGTGTTGGCTGTCCGCAGCGACCGCGCATATGCCCGCAGGTCGAGTGCCCCTCGCGCCAGCAGGGCGACGGCCGTGGGGACGTCGGTGGCCAACCTGATCCACGATATGCCCGGCGGCGCGCGCAGCCCGTCGGGGACCGGCAGCGAGAGCTGATCTGCGTACTGCAGGTAGGGGAAGTCCACGCCCGCGCGCTGACCGAGGCTGTGGTAGCCCCAGGTGCGGGCGTTGACGTCGAGCAGCTTCGTCTGGCCGTCGCGCACGTCGTGCTTGAACTCGAGCTCGACCAGGCCGTAGTAGCCGATCCGGCGCAGGAACCGCTGCGAGAGCTCCTCGAGCTCGGGATGCTCGATGGTCTCCACGAAGGTGCTCGCCCGTCCGAACAGGGGCGGGTGCTGGCGCAGGCGGCGGACGACCATGCTGGCGCTCGCGCGCCCGTCCCGAAAGAAGGCGCAGTAGGCGAGCTGGGTCTCACCCGATCCAGGGATCAGCTCCTGGACGATCACCTCCTCCGCGCCCACGAGGTTCGCCGCGGCCCGGAAGCGCTCGTCGAGCTCCGCACGCGTGTCCGCGCGCCAGGCCTTCGCGCCGGTGGCGTACAGGAAGCGCTCCTTGATGGCCGGCTTGACGGCGAACGGCGGCTCGCCGTCGATCGCCGCCAGCTCCTGTGCGCTGCCCACCACCCACGTCCGCGGGGTCGCGATCCCGAGCTCCGCGGCGATCTCGTAGGTGTTGCGCTTGTCCCAGGCCCACTTCACCACCTCCCATGCGGGGGTCGGGATGCGGAACTGCGCCCGCAGGCGCTCGCGGTGGCGGGAGAGCGCGGCGACGGTCTCCTCGCGGGTGGGGAACACCACCCAGCCCGCCAGTTGGTAGCGCTCGCCGAGCTCCAACAGGGTCGCCACGGTGGTCTCCTCGTCGCGCAGCTCGCGGACCCTCACCGCCCCCGTCGCGTAGCGCGAGTGGCGCCCGATGGAGCGCTCGTCGTCGACGACCAGCACGTCCACGCCGCGACGGCCGAGGCTGCGGACGATGCCCAGTCCCTGATAGTCCCCGCCGACCACCACCGCCCCCGGGGCGGCTCCGCGGTGGACGAGCGCCCGTGCGATCCTGTCGCCCCCCGGTTTCACGCGCAGCGCCTCGGCTACGGCCGGACGCCGGCGACGGGCCGCCCGGATGAGCGCCCGGCGATCTCGCGCGCGATCGCGCGACCTGAGTACCAGCTTCCCGATACGAAGCGCATGATCGGCCCGAAGCTCCACGCGGCGGGCGCCCCCGCGATGTGCAGCCCGGGGACCGAGGTCTCGAGGCCCCTTCCCAGCACCGGATAGCCGTCGACGCGACGGATCTGCGCGACCATGCGCTCGCCCAGGAACGGGTAGCGGGCGATGTCGACCCTGTAGCCCGTGCCGAACATCAGGTGGTCGACCTCCCGTGTGCTGCCGTCCGACAGGGTGAGCGTCAACGCGTCGCCGTCGACACGTGTCCCAGCGAGCGCGACGCTCGTGCTGATGCGGACGCCGTCGAGTCGCACTTTCACGAAGTTCGAGCAGGCGGGGCGGATGGAGCGGGCGGCGATGCGGTTCTGTGTCGCGCGGGGGAGGTGGCGGAAGAGCAGGTCCGGCTTCTCGACGAGCCGGCTGTACCACAGCGGGCCGACGTCGGTGGGCGCGTACACGATCGGACCGAGCCGGCCGATCCTCTTCTTCACGCCGTGACCGCGCAGCCACACCACGGCTGGCTTGCGCACGAGAATCTCGACCTGCGCGGCGCCGCGCTCGTGCATCAGCACGGCGCTCTCGAATGCGCTCTGCCCTCCGCCCACCACCGCGACGCGCTGGCCGGCGAACACGCTCAGATCGCGATGACGCGCGGTGTGCGAGATGCGCTCGGCGGGCAGGTGATCGAAGCCCGCGGGCATACGCTCGAACGGGGCGATCCCGCACGCGATCACCACGCGTCGGGCGGACACGCTGGCGCCGTCGTCGAGCTCCAGCCTGAAGGCGCCCCCTGGGCCGTGCTCCAGCGCCGTGACGTTGCGCTCGTCCACATCCGGTACGGCGGTCTGCTGAACCCAGGATCCGTAGGCGATGAAGTCGCTGAGCGGCACCGGCTGCTCGATCGGTGTCCCCGTCTCGCCGGTGAAGCTGGCGAGCGACAGCGGGCCCTCCGTCTCGATCATGTTCGTCGCCGACATGTTCGAGCGGAGCATCATCCCCTCGGGCATGAGCTTCCAGAAGCCCATGGGGGCACCGAACACGTGCGCCCGCACCCCGGCACGGCGCAGGTGGGTGGCGGCGGACAGACCATGCGGCCCGGCGCCGATCACGGCGACCTCGAGGTCGTGCCCGCCGGACCCCGGCGCGTGGGCGAGCGTCGATCCGCCTGTCATCTCCATGGTGTGCCCTCCACGAACTCGATCCGCGCCTCGGCGGCGGCCGGCCCGGTCACGATCCAGTCGGTACCCGCTCGCTCGATGCGCGAAGCGGCTCGCCGGCGCCACCACGCGCTCACCTCGTGGGGGAGCGGCTTCCATGCGCTGGCATCGTCGGCGTAGCGCTCGAGCAGGCGCGCGTAGGCGCCCATGATCCGCTCCTCGATCAGGTAGTCCGGGTGGGTATCGATCAGCGCCATGCCGCCGCGGCCGCGCAGGAACTCGGCCTTCTCGACCCATGCGGTCTCGTCCTTGTGGCGCAGGATCACGAACATCGTGTGGTCCTGCGCCATCGTCATCGGCAGCTCCACCATCTCCTGATTGAAGAACGGCAGCCACGTGCAGCAGCCGCCGCTCTGCGGCTCGAACGGGTCGGTGTCCGGGTATGAGCTGTCGTAGTCGAAGCGCAGCAGCGGCATCAGCTCCCACTGGCGGTGCGTCGCCGGTGAGCGAAAGCCGACGGCGCTCCAGCGCTCCGCCGCGCGACGCATGGCCGGCAGACGTTCCTGCACACGCGCGCGCGACTCGAGATCCCGTCCGTCGTGGTGCAGTCCGTGAACCCCGACCTCGAAGCCTGCGTCGGCAAGCTCCCGAATGCGATCGTCGGCAACCTCGTAGCGGCGGGGCACGAAGTTCCACGACGAGCGCAGGCCGAGCCCGCGCTCGAGCTCGAGGATCGGATCGAGTGCGGCCAATCCCACCTCGGTCTCGACGTCGTGGGTCAGCACCAGCGCCCACGCGTGCCCGTCAGGCCAGGTCGCGATCCGTGGTAGCGGCTCGCCGGCCACGTCGGCGACGATGGCGGTGAACAGCTCGAAGAAGTCGTGCAGCGCGGTCTCGACGGGCCAGCTCGGAAACAGCGTGCGCTGCTGCCGGCGCGCGTACAGACGGCGCAGCCAGATCTGGGCAGAGCGTGGCAGCAGCCCGCGCACCCGGTAGTAGCCCTGCATGACGGTCCGCCGCGTGCGACGTGAAGCGCCGGTGTGCAGCAGCGCCAGGTAGCGTTCGCTCCAGTAGCTCTCGCACACCTCATCGGGATCGAAGGGCAGGAACACGTTGCCGTCGCGGTCCGCCCAGATCGAGGCCGCGGGCTGGCCGTCCCGGCCGGCGAGTGCAACCGCCCGCGACCAGTCGCCACCGTGCTGGGCCAGTATGCGCTCAGCGAGCGTGTCGCTGAGAACGCGGGCGAAGATGGGGACGCTCGCGCGGGCGCTCTGCACGCACGCCGCGACCGGCGGTCCGGCGGTCTCCACCGCGCTCGGCCACAGGGAGCTCCGTGCCGCGGGCTGTGCGCAGCCGCTCGATGCCCGGGCCGGCCGAGCCGACCCCCGGCCCGCACGCGATGCCCAGGTGGGTGGCTATTGCAAGGGGCCGGGAGCTGTTGAACACAGCTCCCGCCGGCTCTGCCTGATCTGATTCCGTTCGACCGTGAACCGCCAACGTCATGTCGCCGTGCCTCTCCGTTTTGGACTGTGCAAACCCCCTATCGCGAGGCTCCGCCCCGTGGCTCCTTTGGGGGCATGGTGCGGCGCGATATGTTCATCGAAATGATGATTGCATACGATCGGAGAGATTCAGGAAATCTCGCTTGCAGAGGTGGAGCCGCCGAGCGTCAGGCAGCTCCCGTGGCGCGCGCCAGGTGGCTCGTCAGCCCATCGGCGAGCATGCGCACGCCGGGCTCGGAGATGGGTGTGGTGAAGTAGCCGGGGACCATCTCGACCTGCAGGTTCTCCACGAGGCCGCCCCATCCGAGGTCGGCCGGGGTGTCGATGCCGAGTGGCAGCCTGGTGGCGCGGAAGAGGACCATCCGACCGGCGAACGGCGATGGCGTGTATGAGGCGAGGGCGTTCCTGAAGGCGAGCTGCGGCGAGGCGCTCGCGGCCGAGGAGCCGAGTCGCCGGGAGACCTTCCTCCGCAGGGCCGCGCACGCACGCTGAGCCTTTGCCGATACATACGCCAGCCCGCCGCCCACGCCGAGGCGAACGACGTTCTCGAGGTGAAAGCCGAGAATCCGAGCGCGGTGCAGAACCCGGTAGAGCGCTCGCGGCATCAGCCTGCGAAGCCGTGGCAGACCTGGCGGGAAGGCGTCCACAAGTGCCAGCAGGGCCACCTCCTGCTCGACGGCCCGAAGCTGCTGGGCGATCTCGTAGGCGAGCGCTCCGCCCGTGCACTCGCCGACGATCAGGTACGGACCCGTGTCCCGGGCGTCGCGGATGGAGTTGACGTGACGCGCGGCAATGCGCTCGATGCTCGCATCCGACCCGAGCTCGCCGGCTGGCGGCGCGCACAGCCCGAACACCGGCTGGTCGGCCGGCAGGTGGCCGGCGACGCCATAGTACAGGGACACGTCTCCGGCTTCCGCGTGCACGCAGAAGAGCGGCGGCTTGGATGGGGCGCCCGGGCGGATCGTGACGAGTGTCGAGCCAGGCCCCGGCAGCTCCCCGACGCCGCGCGGGTCCGACCGCGGCCTCTTCGCGTCTGCTGCCACGCCCGCTAGGATCCCACACACGACCGGCTCGCGGCAAGTAGAAGATCCGATTCCCAGTGTCACATCCTCGCCGCGACAATTCCCAGGGTGCAGCCGCATTGTCGGCCAGGTTTCGATGGGCGGCGGGAGCCGTCCGCCTGACCCTGCGCGAGCCGGGCGACGGGTTCGACCGGGCGTTCGGCCGTGTGCGCCGGCTCCTGACGGGGGCCGACGCGACCGGTTGCGTCCACGACGCCGACGCGCAGTGGGAGCAACACCTGCACGAGCAGATGGGACTCCCCTGGCCGTGTGAGGACGCGCGCCAGTTCGACACGCTGTGGTCGGAGATCATGAGCTCGCTCGAGCAGCAAGGTCTGGCGGTGGGGCGCGGCACATACGGGGGCTGGGACGATGGGGACCGCGGGCTGGCGCGCGTCGTCTGGTGCCTGACGAGGCATCTGCCGGCGGCGACGGTGGTGGAGACGGGTGTCGCGCGGGGGATCACGTCGCGCGTGATCCTCGAGGCCCTGGAGCGCAACGGCGGCGGGCGGCTGTGCAGCATCGACCTGCCCGCGCTGGATACGACCTTCCACTCCGAGATCGGCGCTGCCGTGCCGAGTGAGCTGCGCGCGCGCTGGACGTATGTGAACGGAACGAGCAGGAGCCGGCTGCCGGCGCTGCTCGCCGAGCTGGGCGAGATCGATCTGTTCGTCCACGACAGCAGCCACACGGCTCGCAACCTGCGCTTCGAGCTCGAGCGCGCATGGGGCGCGCTGCGCAAGGGCGCGGTCGTGGCAGACGACATCGAGCGCAACGACGCCTTCGGGAAGTTCACCCGTGGGCGCCCCGGGTCCCCCGCGTTCGTGGCCGCCGCCGACGACAGCGGAGCCCAGTTCGGGATCGTGCTGAAGGGTCTGTAGCGCTTCGGCGCGGCTCGCCACCCGCCGCTCCGCTGCGCTCGGCTTCGCTGCGCTCGACCGGGGGGCTCAGCCCTGCAGAGCGAATGCTCGCTCGGCCTCGTCGGCGACGTGGCGTGCGATCGCCAGCGAGGAGGTGGCGGCGGGCGAGGGCGCGTTGCGCACGTGCAGGGCGCGCTCGGTGTGAGAGAAGACGAAGTCGTCCACCAGGCGTCCGTCGCGGGCGAGCGCTTGAGCGCGGACGCCGGCGAACGCGGGGCGCACATCGCCGGTGCGCAGCTCTGGCACGTACCGCGCGGCGGCCCGCACGAACGCCGAGCGCAGCGCCGCGTGGCGGAGCTCGGTGAGGCCGGTGCGCCACCAGTGCGCGAGCATCCGCCAGGTGCCCGGCCAGGCCAGGGTGTCGAACAGGTCACGGCGGCGGGCAGTCCTCAGGCGGTAGGCGTCACGCGCGCCGGCCATCAGAGCGGTCGGTCCGATCAGCACCTCCCCGTCGATGTGCCTGGTGAGGTGGACGCCGAGAAACGGCAGGGAGGGGTCGGGCACGGGGTAGATCAGTGAGCGAACCAGGTGCCGGCGCTCGGCCGTGAGCTGCAGGTAGGCGCCGCGAAAGGGCACGATCCGCGGGTCCGGGCTCGCGCCCGCGGCGACCGCCAGGCGATCGGCCCAGGCGCCCGCGCAGAACACGGTGTGCGCCGCTTCGGTGGCGCCCTGCGCATGGCCCAGGAGCAGCGAGCGCCGCTGCACGCGGACGCTGTCGACACCGCACCCGGTCGCGATCGTGGCTCCCGCCGCGCGCACGTCCTGCGCGTACGCGCGGGTGACCGCCCGGAAGTCCACGATGCCGGTCTGCGGTGAGTGCAGCGCGGCCACGCCGCGGGCGTGCGGCTCGAGCTCGCGCAGGCCCGCCGCGTCGAGCCTGCGCAGCCCTGGCACGCCGTTGGCCCTGGCGCGGCGTTCGAGCTCGTCGAGCCGGGGCAGCTCAGCGGGCTCGGTGGCGACGATCACCTTGCCGCAGCGCGCGCTGGCGATGCTGCGCTCCTCGCAGTACTCGTACAGCTCGCGCGCGCCCTGTACACACAGGCGCGCCTTCAACGAGCCCGGCGCGTAGTACACACCCGCGTGGATCACGCCCGAGTTGTGGCCACTCTGATGCGTGCCTGTCTCCGACTCGCGCTCGAGCACGCACACGGACGCGTCCGGTTTGCGACCGATCAGCTCGCGCGCGACCGCCAAGCCCAGGATCCCGCCTCCGACGATCGCCAGATCGCAGCGCTCGGGAGCGGGCGTGGCGTTGCGGTCGTCCGATTGCACCAGCGCAGACTAGTGGCGGGGCTGGTGGGCGGCAAACCGATCGACGAGGACGCCACTCGTGCCATCCGGGGCAGGCGGCGCACGTCAGCGCTTCACGCTTGCCACCGCCCCGGGTCCACCCGGTGCCGTGGCAGCGGCCGCGTCCACCAGGCCAGCCCCGTACAGGCGTTCGTCCCCTCCGCCGCCGAGCTTGTGCGCGGTGGTGCGCAGGCGCGCCGTGATCTGCGCGGGCGTTGGATGGCGACCGAGCACTCCGCTGGCGATGATCAACGCGGCGGTGGCGGCCACGTGCGGCGTTGCCATCGACGTGCCTTCGTATCCCGACGGCATGCCGAACTTGGTGAACGAGCTGCCGGTGAACGTCACCTGGTAGACGTCGCGCCCGGGTGGCTCTTCCGGGTGGCAGTTGGGATCGCCCGGGAGGTCGGCATCGGCGCCGCCGCCGGGTGCGACGAGCGTGAGCCCGGCGCCGTCATTTGAGTAGTCGGCCAGACAGCCGTGTTCGGTGGTGGCGCCCACGGACACGACGTTGGGGGCGTGCGCGGGGTAGGCGATCGCGCTGTGGCCCTCGTTGCCGGCGGCAGCCACCACCAGCACGCCATGGCGATGGGCGTAGTTGAGGGCGTTGATCAGCTCTGGGATGTCGCCCGCGGTTACGCCGGGCGAGAACTCGAGGCTGAGGTTGATCACCCGGGCGTGGTGCCTGACGGCGAAATACACGCCTTCGGCGATTGTCGAGGCTTCGCCTTCTCCCTGGCCGTCCAGGACGCGCACGGGCATGATGCGTGCGGCGAACGCGAGGCCTGTGAGGCCGTAGTGGTTGTTGGTGGCCTCGGCGATCGTGCTCGCGACGAACGTGCCATGGCCGTTGCGGTCGTATGGGAAGGGGTCTTTGGCCACGAAGTCATAGCCTTTTACGAACGTGTAACGGCTGAGATCCGGGGAGCGGCGAAAGCGGCCGCGGTTGGCGTAGGCGACACCGGTGTCGAGCACGGCGACGATCACTCCCTTGCCGCCCGGGGCACCGTCGGCGGCGACGTTCGCCCACGCCTGCGGCGCATTCACCCCGAACGGACCGACGAAGTTCCACTGCAGCTGTTGCCAGCCACCGGGTGTGTGGGCGGCGCCTTCGTCATCGGGGATCGTCTCGGCGGCGGGCGCCCCTTCGTCGGCGATGTGGGCGACGTAGTCGGGCACCGCCCACTCCACGCCGTGCTGCGCGCGCAGGCGCGCGAGCGCCTGCGTCACGCTCGCGCCCGGCGCGAGGCGCATCAGTCGGGTGCGCGGGCTCGGCGATTCTCCTGTGCCGGCGCGGGCGATGTTCCCGTAGCGCACGGTACCCGCGCCGGATGCTTGCGGCGGCGCGTAGCCGACCACGATCTCGTCGCTCGCATACGGGGCAGCCGAGGTCCATGACGTGCGCCGCATCCGCGTGCCGGCGGGAGCCGAGATGCTCGTCGGCGCGTACACGCCCACCAGCACGATGCTCGCGCACAGCGTCAGCAGGGCGGTTCCCCGACGCGCGCGGCGAGCAAAGGCGGCGTCCCCGGTTGGCGACGTCGACCCGGGCGCGGCGTGGCCCACACTCGCGGAGGAGGCGGGGGTTGGGTGACGGGAGGTCCGGGAGCGCACGGGTTTGGATAATGATGATGGGCTGGCGGTGGGGCGGGGCCGGCAATGTCGCACACGCCGCTGGCGAGATCGATGAGCGAACGCTTCTTCCCACGCGACCACTACCTCATGCGCTTGGCCCTGCGCGAGGCCGAACGTGCGTTGGAACACGACGACGTGCCGATTGGCGCGGTGCTCGTGGCCGACGGCGAGGTCCTGGCCGCAGCCCACAACGAGCGCGAGCTGCGTCAGGATCCGACGGCTCACGCCGAGATCATCGCCCTGCGCGAGGCGGCTCGCGCGCTGGGAAGTTGGCGGATACTCGACGCAGCCCTGTATGTGACGCTCGAGCCGTGCGCCATGTGCGCGGGGGCGATCGTGCTGGCGCGCGTGGCGCGCGTTGTGTACGGAGCGAGCGACCCCAAGGCAGGAGCGTGCGGAAGCGTGCTCGACGTCCTGGGCGAGCCGCGCCTGAACCATCGTCCGGAGGTGGCTGGCGGCCTGCTCGCGCTGGAGTGCGGAGAGCTGCTACGCGAGTTCTTCGCACCGAGGCGCTAGGCCGCGTGGAGCCGACGCTGCCGAGCAGGCGCGCTCCCGCGGTCGGGGTCGGACCCCTCTCAGACACGTACCTCCGCAAAGGGCCAGGTAGTTCCGGTTATGGGTTGAAGGCGAACCTGAGGAGGAGTAGTCTCGCCGAAAAGCGCGTGCGTCGGCCGCACAAGGATGTTGACCGTCGATAGCCGTGAACGGTGCGAGTAGTTGGGGCAGCAGTTCGTGCCAGTCCCCTACAAAAAGGCGGGCGGAAATGGAATTCCTGCGGGTACCCACACGGTGTTTGAGCGGTTCTTGCGCGGGCCCGCGGGGCGCGATGCTCATGGCTCGCTGCACGGCGCTGGCTCTGCTCTGCGCCCTCGCGTGCGTGTTGATTGCCCCGGCAGCCCAGGCGCGGGCCAGCACCCAAACCGCTGCCTTTGCCTTTACTGGTGGTGAGCAGAAGTTCGTCGTGCCGTCGGGTGTGTTTGGTGTGGATGTTGTGGCTGTGGGTGGTCGTGGGGGGAGTGCTGGTGGTGCGGGTGGGGTTGGTGCGCAGGTGGATGGCGAAGTGAGCGTGACTCCGGGTGAGACTTTGTATGTCGAGGTGGGCGGTGATGGTGTTGTGGATGGTGGGGGCTTCAACGGGGGTGGTGGTGCGTCCGGTGGCGCTGGTGGCGGTGGTGGGGCTTCGGATGTGCGTACCTCGCCGTCCTCTGCGGGGTTGTCTCCGGATGACAGGCTGCTGGTGGCCGGTGGTGGGGGCGGCTCGGGTGTGCTCGGGAGTGTGGGGGCGGGGGCTGGTGGCGCCGCTGGGCGGGCTGGGGAAGAAGTGGCGCCCAATGAAGGCGGTGGCCCGGGCACGCAGAGCGGCGGTGGCCTTGGTGGCCAGGAGCACTGCGCGAGTGGTGGTTCTGGTGTGCTGGGTGTGGGCGGCGCTGGTGGTTACTATGACTTCTCGGGTGGCGGTGGTGGGGGTGGCTACTACGGTGGCGGTGGCGGTGGCGCTGGCTGCACCACCGGTGGTGCGGGTGGGGGCGGCGGCTCCTCGCTGGTGCCTGCGGGGGGTGGCGTGACGCTCGCCGCAGCAAACGCCGAACCACGCGTGGAATTCACGTATTCCAAGCCGCCCAACCCGACGATCGTCACAGGTGCGGCGTCGGCAGTGGCGCAGGCCTCCGCCACCCTCAACGCGACCGTGAACCCCGAAGGCTTCGAAGTGAGCGCCTGCTACTTCGAATACGGCACCTCGTCGTTCTTCGGATCCAGCGTGCCGTGCAGCTCGGCGCCCGGCTCCGGCACGAGCCCGGTCGCCGTGTCCGCTCTGGCTGCAGGCCTGAAACCCAATACCGCCTATTACTTCAGGATCGTCGCAACGAACTCGGAAGGCACGAGCTACGGCAGCGAAAGCACGTTCTCGACGCCGCCCAATCCGCCGGCGCTCGTCACCGGAGGAGCGTCCGCGGTGGCGGAGTCCACCGCCACCCTGAACGCGACCGTCGACCCCGAAGGCGGCGAAGTGGAGAGCTGCTACTTCGAATACGGCAGCTCGCCGGCCTACGGCTCGAGCGCGCCGTGCGCGACGCTGCCCGGCTCGGGGACCAGCCCGGTAGCGGTATCCGCATCGGTGGCGCTGAGCGCGAATCGCAATTACCACTTCCGGGTGGTCGCCACGAACAAGGGCGGCACCAGCCGCGGCGCGGACGAGACGCTCAGCACGCGGGCGGAGGAGGCGAGCTTTGCCTTTACTGGTGGTGAGCAGAAGTTCGTCGTGCCGTCGGGTGTGTTTGGTGTGGATGTTGTGGCTGTGGGTGCTCGTGGGGGGAGCGCTGGTGGTGCGGGTGGGGTTGGTGCGCAGGTGGATGGCGAAGTGAGCGTGACTCCGGGTGAGACTTTGTATGTCGAGGTGGGCGGTGATGGTGTTGTGGATGGTGGGGGCTTCAACGGGGGTGGTGGTGCGTCCGGTGGCGCTGGTGGCGGTGGTGGGGCTTCGGATGTGCGTACCTCGCCGTCCTCTGCGGGGTTGTCTCCGGATGACAGGCTGCTGGTGGCCGGTGGTGGGGGCGGCTCGGGTGTGCTCGGGAGTGTGGGGGCGGGGGCTGGTGGCGCCGCTGGGCGGGCTGGGGAAGAAGTGGCGCCCAATGAAGGCGGTGGCCCGGGCACGCAGAGCGGCGGTGGCCTTGGTGGCCAGGAGCACTGCGCGAGTGGTGGTTCTGGTGTGCTGGGTGTGGGCGGCGCTGGTGGTTACTATGACTTCTCGGGTGGCGGTGGTGGGGGTGGCTACTACGGTGGCGGTGGCGGTGGCGCTGGCTGCACCACCGGTGGTGCGGGTGGGGGCGGCGGCTCCTCGCTGGTGCCTGCGGGGGGTGGCGTGACGCTCGCCGCAGCAACCGCCGAACCACAGGTGCAGATCTTCTACACGGAGCCGACCATCACGAGCGTCACGCCAGACGCGGGCCTCGAAGGCGGGGGCACGCCGGTGACGCTCACGGGTACCAACCTGGCAACGGTCACCGAAGTCGAGTTCGGGTCGGCGCCCGGCGTACCGGCGAACTGCAGTGAAACGGAATGCACCGCGACCTCGCCGGCGGGCAACGGCACGGTGCACGTCAGCGCGAGCACTGCCGGCGCCACGAGCGCGCCGGAAGCTGGGAACCAGTTCACCTACGTACCCCTGGGCCCGGCGCCGACGATCAAGAAGCTCTCGGCGAAGAAGGGTCCGGCCGCGGGTGCCACGCCGGTCACGATCACCGGCACCGGCTTCACGGGCGTCACCGCCGTGAAGTTCGGTTCGGTCGGCGCCGGCGACGTCACCGTTGTGTCCCCGATGTCGATCACGGTCGTCTCGCCGGCCGGTACGACGGGCACCGTGGAAGTGACGGTGACGACCCCGAACGGCACCAGCGCCGCCAGCGCGCGGGACCGCTTCAAGTACGAAGCCCCAACCGTCATCGCCGTGAGTCCCAGCACTGGATCCAAAGCGGGAGGGACGCACGTGACGGTCACAGGCAGCGGCTTCGCGCCGGGGACGACTGGGACGACCTTCGAGTTCGGCGGCACGTCAGCCGGCTCGGTCGCCTGCGCTTCGACTACCACGTGCACGATGATCGCGCCGGCGGTCAAGAAGGTCGGCGCGGTCGACGTGAAAGCCACGGTGGACGAGCAGGCGAGCACGAAGAACGCGCCCGCCGACCTGTTCACCTACGGCCCGTAGGACGCGGTCAGAGACCGCGGGGCTAAGGGCACTCAAATCGCCTCGATGCAGCGGGCCAGCAGTACGCGGAGGGTGGCGATCTCCTCGGTGGACAGCGCGTCGGTGATCCGCCGCTCGACGGGCTCGACGCGTCGCCGGGCGCCGCTGAGGGCCTCCCGGCCGGCGTCGGTGAGGTAGACCTCGAGCACCGTTTGGTGGCGAGCGTGAAGGCGCCGCTCGACGAGCCCCTGTTCCTCCGCGGACCTGAGCACCACCATCATTGCCTGGGGGCTCACAAGGCACGCGCGGGCCAGCTGGGCGCCAGTGATTCCGGGCCGCTGCTCGAGCTCGGCGAGGGCCACGTACTGCGGCAGCGTCCATCCGAGAGGCTTGACCGCGGCGCTCTTTGCCCGAAGCAGGGTTTGCTCGGCGCGCTTGAGCAACCTTCCGAGGCTCTGCTCGGCGTCGCATCGATCGATGCCGTCTCGGCGCCTTGGAAATAGCTGAATGACATTGCGAATGAGCGGTGTAGGTCATATCAGATGGCCTAAACGCCCAGAACGGCGCGGGCGAGTCAGGCACCGAGGCTCACGCGCCGTAGCTTGGTCAGACTCTCGCTCGACCGGCGACATTTTGAGCGCGCGTCGCGTCGCACAAGCGGCAGTGTGCGACTGGCGTCGGGAGCCGCGCGCCCTCCCTGGATGTCCAGGGGGTTCGAAATCGTCCTGCTGCGGCAAGGGCTTCGAGGCACAAGTGCTGATGCGCGACTCCTCCCGAAATGGACCTGTCTCGGCGTCTATAGGAGGTTGCTCGCGTAATCCGCCGTTTTGTCTGCAAATTGCGGCTCTTTTGGCTGACTAATATTGGTCTATCAGTTGACGGGGCGCTGTTTGTCCGCTAGGTTCGACTCGTTCGAGTAGCTGGCGGCGCTGCTGCGGGTGTTCGTGTTATCGGCGAGACGAGTGGGGGTGAGGAGGTGCGGGAGCTTGGCGGTAGTGCCGGCGGGCGCAGGTTCGGTGTGGCGTCTGGCGGCTTTGGGCGGGTCTTGCTGTGGGGGTGCGGGCTCGCGGCGGCGGGCGTTCTAGCGATGCTGGTGTTCGGCTCTCGCGCGGCATTCGCCGAACCGTTTTGCGCGGATAGCTGGGGCCCGTCTAGCGGCGCGTGGAATGAAGCGGCGGGTTGGTCGGCCAAACACCCGCCGACTTCGACGGAAGTTGCGTGTATCGGTGCTGGCAAGACGGTCACCGTTAGCGAAGCGGGTGCGCAGGCGGGCGCTGTTGAGGTTGAAGGGGCGCTTCGCGTGGTGGGTGGGTCGTTGGAACTTGCCAGTGCGCTTGAAGTGTCGAGCGTGGCGTCTCTGACGCTCAAGAAAGGGACCTTGTCTGGTGCCGGGAGCGTCGATGTGACCAGCTCGCTCGCGTGGGAAGAAGGCGGCACCATGTCCGGTTCTGCGAAGACGACGATCGCGAAAGGAGCGTCGGCCTTGATCACGGAGGAAGGTGGCTGTCCTCAGGCGCACCTCGTGGAACGGACGCTCGTCAACGAAGGCACGGCGACGCTTGGCGGTGCCTCGACGAGTAGTGGTGTCCTGACGATGTCTGAAGGGGCGCGGATCGAAAACCCCGGGTTGTTCAGCGACAATTCGGAAAGCACGTGCCGCTCGTCGCGGGAAACGATCGTGGCCGAAGCAGGCAAAGTCCAGCCGGTCCTGGTGAACACGGGCACCCTCGAGAGGAGCGAAGACAGCGGGCAATTCACGCCCACAATCGGCGTAGAAGTCAATAACACGGGGACGATCGATGGGCGCTCGGGGCCGCTCGGCTTCAAGGGGGCGCTGGTGACGCTGTCGGCGGCGAGTGTGTTGGAAGGGCCGTTGGACTTTGCTGGTGGCAGCGTATCGACGGGAAGCATCACGGTGACGAAAGCCTCCATCGCAATGTCCGCCGGCACAAGTCTCCAGCTGGGCACGGGCGCGACGGCCAGCTTCAACAATCTGTCGCTCGAAGACGCGAGCGTGTCCGGCTCGGGCAATATCGACTTGACTGGCAGCCTCGGCTGGGAAGAAGGCACGATGTCAGGGAGCGGCAAGACCGTGATCGAGCATGGTGCTTCGGCGTCGATCCTTACCGGCTCGAGCGAGCGCTGTAGGGGTGTCGAACTGGACGAACGGACGCTTGTCAATGAAGGGACCGTGACGCTCGGAAGGCGCAGCGCCTCAGCGGGCTCGCTCGCGATGTCGGAAGGCGCCAAGATTGAAACCTCGGGCGTCTTCTACGACAACGTCAACGGCTACTCGTGCAGTCCGACTTGGAGCACGATAGTCGAGGGTGCGGCGACGAAAGCGCCGTCGATCGTGAACACGGGACTTTTCGAAGAGGCCGAAGGCGAAGCCGAATTTACGCGGACGGTGGAAGTGCCGTTCGAAAACAAAGGCACGCTGAGCAGCAAAGTGGGTCTCCTGGGGTTCGCGGGCAAGGCTGTCGTGACGCTCGCTAGCGGGAGCGTGCTTGAAGGCGAATTTGAAGTCAAGGAAAAAGCCTCCGTGACCGCGGATAGCGTGATCGCTTCCGGTGCGTCACTGCGCCTGACCGACGAAGGAACGTGGACCGTCGCCGGTGGCGACACGATGAGCGTCAACAGCTTCTTCCTCAAGGGATCAACGCTTGGCGGTGCAGGGACGTTGAACATCGACGCCAAGTTGGAATGGGAACCGGAAAGCAAGATGTCCGGAAGCGGAAAGACCGTGCTCGAGGGTGGCGCTGAAGGCAAAATCCTCGAACATACCGGGGCCTATTGCGTTGAGGCCACGCTCGAAAAACGCACGTTCGTAAACAACGGGACGATCATCTTCAACGAGCTCAACCGTGTCCCCGGAGTGCGTATGGCTTTGTCGCGAGGGGCGCTTCTCGAAAACAAGGGTATCTTCGAGGACGACTCGGACGGCAATGACTGCACGTCAGAACCGTCCGCTGAGACGATTCTCGGCGGCCCAGCCGGCGGGAAGATCGTGAACTTCGGATTGTTCGAGCGCGTCGGCGGCACAGAAATCGGGGAACCACTTGAGCCCAAGGTCGCTGTGCCGTTCGAAAACTGGGGGAAAACGGCGGGCGAACTCGTCTTTCTCGAAGAAGTACACTCGGGCAGTAAGGCGTGGGGATGCAGCGAGGAAGACCCGTCGTTTCCGAAACGCGAAGTAGCAAGCGAAGAAGGCGTTTGCACCGGGAGTGGGGACCTATCGGAAACGCAGACCGACTATTCGATCGGCGGTCGCGGAATCGGCCTGAACGTAACCCGTAGCTACAACTCGCAGGCAGCCGAGGACGGCTTCAAAAGCGTCTTTGGCTATGGCTGGACTTTTCCCTATAGCGAGCATCTCACGCTCTCAACCACCGAAGAACCCGTCGAAATCGGGGAAACTGGCGAATTCGAAATGGTCTTGCGTCATTTGGTGACGCTTGTGGAGGAAAACGGCAACACTGTCGAATTCACGGAAGGCTCCAAAAGCGGCGAATGGAAAGCACCCGCAGGGTCTCCCGACGTCCTTACTGGGACCGAAGCGACCGGCTTTACGCTGACGCTGGAAAGTGGCGAAGCGGACAAATTCGCGGGCTCGTCAGGCCGGCTGGAAAGTATTACCGAACGCAAGGGCAACACTACGACGATGGGATACACCGGCAGCCAGCTGACCAAAGTCACGGACCCGAGCGGGCGGGCGCTCACCTTCGTTTACAACGGCGAAGGTTTGATCGAAAAGGCGTATGACCCGATGTTGCACGCCATCGAATACACCTATGAAAACGGTGATCTCGTGAAGGTGAGTCAGCCGAACAAAGAACCCGAAGCGCCGCGCTGGCAGTTCAAATACAGCGGCGAAACCCACGAAGGCAAAAGCACGGCACAACTCGTGGAAATGGTCGACGGCCGGGGCGGAAAAACGACCTACGAATACAGCGGCGCGCATCGTGTCACGCGTAAGACGGATCCCATGGGCCGAGCGACCAAGTTCGAATACGGCAGCTTCTTTACGAAGATCACAAACGAAGCGACGGGCGCCATCACCGAGGAGCAGCTCACTGGCACGGGCCAGCTGGTCGAAACGATACACGGCGTAGGCACCGAACAGGCAGCTGCCGAATCGTTTGCGTACGACAGCAGCGGAGACAAGACGAGCGAAACCAACGGCGACGGCTTCACGACGCACTACGAATACGACTCGTCGGGAAACAAGACTACGATGGAAGACCCCGAAGGCCACAAAACCAAATGGACCTACAACGGTCACCACGAAGTGCTAACGGAAGCGCTCCCGGACGGCAAGACGACCACGTACAAACGCAACGAAACCACCGGCAACCCAGAAAAAATCGAAGTGTCCGGACCGGAAGCGACCACCGAGGCCACCAGCTACACCTACTTCCCCCACGGCGAAGTCGAATCGATGACCAATCCGCTTGGGCACACCTGGAAATACGAATACGACGAACACGGCAATCGGACCGCAGAAATCGACCCTGAAGAAGACAAGCGTACGTGGGGCTACAACACCGACTCGCAAGAAACGTCAACCGTGAGCCCACGAGGAAACGAAAAAGGTGCGAAACCAGCGAACTTTGAGACGGAAACTGTTCGCAACGCTCGTGGACTACCCGAAAAGATTATTGCGCCGCTCAAACATGAAACGCTCGAGAAATACGACGGCGATGGCAATTTGGTCGAAAAGACCGACCCGGAAAACAACGTCACGAAATACACTTACGATGCCGACAACGAGCTCACGGAAACAGAAGAACCAAACAAAGATGCGACAAAGACCGAATATGACGGAGCCGGACAGGTAGTCAAGCAGACCGACGGCAACGGGCACGCGACGGTCTACAAACGCAACGTCCTTGAGCAGGTCCACGAAATCATCGAACCTCTTGAACGCACCACCGTTAAGAAGTACGACCACGCTGGCAACCTGGAATCAATGGAGGACGCTGAGAAACGAACGACGACCTACAAATACACCCCCGATAGTCGGCTGACGGAAGTCAGCTATTCGAGCGAAAAAACACCCGTCACGTACGAATACAATGGCGACGGCCTACGCACCAAGATGATCGACGGCACCGGAACCACCACCTACAAATACGACGGATTGGATAGGCTAAAGTCAACAACCGACGGCCACGGTGACACGGTCAACTACGAATACAATGTCGCCAACCAGCAGACGGGAATTGTTTACCCCGACAAAAAAGAAGTCAAACGGGAATACGACAATGCGGGCCGGCTAAAGAGCGTCACGGACTGGTCGGGTAACACGACGACATTTGAATACGACCGCGACTCCGATCTGAAAACGACGAAGTTTCCGAGTGGCACCGGCAATGAAGACACCTACAGCTACAACGAAGCAGACGCCATGAGCGAAGTCAAAATGAAGAAAGGCAGCGAAACGCTTGCGTCGCTGGTCTACACACGTAACAAAGACGAAGGGGTTACCAAAACCACCACGACTGGACTACCCGGCGAAGCTACCCTGTCGTACGCGTACGATAAAAACAGTCGTATCGAAAAAGGGGCCGGCGTAAAATACGCATACGATAAAGCCAACAACATCGAAACGATCGGGACCGACACGCTCACGTACAACACTGCTGACGAGCTCAGAGAAGAGACCGACAAAAAAGCGACCGAAGCGACTTACACGTACAACGAAGTAGGCGAGCGAACTAAGACGACACCGGGAAGCGGCAAAGGGCCTGCAACTACGTACGAATATAATCAGGCTGGCGATCTCACATCTGTCGCGAGACCCAAAGAAGGCGGCACCGCTGCCATCGAAGATAGCTACACGTACAACGGCGACGGCCTCAGAGCAGCGAAGAGCACGCCGAGTGGCACGACGTATCTCACGTGGGACGTGAACGAAAGCCTTCCGATGGTGTTGAACGACAGCACGAACAGTTACGTGTATGGACTAGGTGATGTTCCGATCGAGCAGATCGCAGAAGCCGGGACCGTAACGTATCTACACCATGATCAACAAGGGTCCACGCGACTTTTGACGAACGGAGAAGGAAAAAGGGTCGGTGCAGTGACGTATGACGCGTACGGCAACAAACTAGATCAAGAAGGCACAGTGACGTCTCCGCTCGGATACGACGGGCAATATACGGAAGCTGATACTGGGTTGATATACCTGCGGGCGCGGTACTACGATCCGGCGACGGCACAGTTCCTGAGTGTGGACCCGGCAGTCGAAGCGACGCTGTCGCCCTACAACTATGCGAAGGACAGCCCCATGAGCGGGAGTGATCCAGACGGAGAAAGGCAACCGGTGGGATGCACGGAGAAAAAGGTGGACGACAGAGAGATATGCGAAACGGCGGAACAGCGGGCGATCAATTCGTGCGTAGTCAACTTCGCCGGGCACATTTCGACATGTCAGGAAGTATATAAGCGCGCCAAGCAGGAGTATGGCGAAGATAACCGGGCCGTAAAGGAAGTGTGGCACTGGATCTCGGAAGCAAAGGCGCGAATCAAAGAAGTGTTGAATGCGGCAGGTGGCCCTGTCTTGAAGACGGTGGGGCCGGCGTTTCACGAAGCTGTGGAAATCGCCCGGCAGGCCGGGGAAACCGTTGGAGAAATCGTGGAGGAGGCGGGCGAGGCTGGCTTCGGTGCGTAGGTGCGCCGAGGGGCGTGCCTTGTCGGTGCGTCGCCGGAGCTACTGCGCCTCATCGTTGGACTTGCGCTGGGAGGTGTAGGCGAGTCGGGCGAAGAAGAGCGTGATGAGTAGCGTGAGGGCTAGGCTAGACCAGCGAGGCGTGGCTTCGCCGGCGATGCGGCCAACCGCATCAAGAAGGGTTGCGAAGCCGAAGAAGAGTGCGAGAAGACGAAAGACAGTGGTTCGGACCCGCCAATATTGGGGCCCGGACACGGAGCGTATGCCGCGGTGTCGCAACGGGCGCTGTTTGCCTGGCATGTTGGTATCCCCTGGGTCGCTCGCGAGGTAGACAGTTGAGTATTCTATCGTGGGCAACGGGCGGACGTAGGGCGTTCCGGCGGTGGACGTTTGAGCATAGTCGTGAAATCAGGGAGGAGCGTACCGTACGTATCGTGCCCAGCGGAGAGTTGACCATGTCAACGGACAAGAGCCGGACGGACAGTACCGAAACTGCTGGCGAATGGTGTCGCCGCGGGGGTGCTTGCCGCGGCGAGCGCTGGCAGGATGTCGAAGCGACCAAGACCGGCAGCACGTTATCCAGCCAGTGGCTTTGCCCGTGTACGCCGTTGCGAAAGCACAGCACCGCGCGTCGCACAACTGGCAGTATGCGGCCATAGGTGCGGTCGTTTCCCTTCGTCGTTCCCGCTGGACTGCTCCCTACGATCCGGTAGTGGTAGGTGGTGAGCGGCTGCAGTCCGCTTACGGACTGGCTCACCTTGATTGTTTTCGGCCCGTTTCCCGCAGGTGCCAACGGCGTCTGGGAACCGTAGCTGCGGGTGGTCCGTGCTGGAAGACATAGTTGGCTTCCTGCCCGTGAGGGCTGAGCCATTGAGGATCGCGGAGGAGCGGCTCACGTTGAGACGCCTCCGGTGCTGACACTGGGTGCGGCGGACGCGACAGCCTGTCCCGGAGAGACGACCAAGTCCCATGGCGTCGCGCAAGGCACAAGCAGCCCGAGCTGGTGTCTGAGTCTGAAGTTCGTTCGCAATATGCTGCGAGTGTGTTGAGTATCTGCTCGGTGGTCTTTGTCCAGACGTAGGGGCGACAGACCGCCGACGTGTATTTCGCCATGTTGGCGCTGGGCTCCTGTTCTGTGAGCCCAACGCCTTCAACGTGGCGCCCGATCGGACGCTGCAGAGTGCGGGGTCAGGTACGTCAAGACCTACAGGACCGTCCCCGGTCCTCTCAGCTATCACCAGGCGGTCAACCGCTGGGTGCTCGGCGAGCGCACATCGCGCGAGTGAGGGAGCCTCGAGCACGCGAGAGCGCCTCGGGCGGCAGTTGGTCTCTCGTCAACTTCGGCCGTCGCGAGACGATAGAAGCCGGGGGATCACCTGCGTGTCGCTGGACCGCAGGCGCTGGGAGGAGCGGAAGAAACCGGCCAGCGCGGTCTCGTTCTCGACGAGACCCCGCGCCGTCGTCCCGAATGCCGGCGTCTCGAGCACCATGTCCTGGTGGAAGAGCTTCATCGCCGCAGGCACGTCAAGATGAAGGCCGATGAGCGAGCTTGGACAACGGTGAGAGCGGACTCGGCGCCTCCGATGAACGATGTGATCGATCCGGCGGTGTCGGACGGACGGCTGCAGCGCGGCCTGCGCTCGAGGCGAACGATTGTCCGCCACGCAGTCAACATGGCATCGATGGACGGCCTCAACGGGCTCAGCATCGGCCGGCTAGCCACGGACCTGGGTCTCAGCAAGAGCGGTGTCCAAGCCCTCTTCGGATCGAAGGAGAACCTGCAGGTCGCCACGGCCGACTTCGCGCGGGACGCGTTCAACGATCCGGTGATCCGCCCGATGCTGTCGGCGCCACGGGGCGTGGGGCGACTGCGGGCGCTCGTCGAGGCCTGGATCGTCTACGCCGAGGCACCGCTGTTCGCGGGCGGCTGATTCTGGGCCGCGAACCTGCCGGACTTCGACAGCCGACCGGGACCGGTCCGCGACACGCTCATCCGCGACCAACGAGACTGGGGTGCCCTCATCGGCCGCGAACTGACACACGCCGTCAACAGCGGGGAGATCGCCGATCTCGACGCCGAGCTCGCGGCTTTCCAGCTCGACGCCGTACTGATCGCCGCCAACACGGCGCTCCGGCTCGGCGACACACGCGCCGCCGAGAAGGTCCGCCGCGTGCTCGACGGGTTTCCTCGCGTCGCCAGCCTGACCGGGGGTGGTGCCAGACACACGCTACGGTCTGATGAAAACAATATAGACGAGCGATCGTATACGTTGTCCAGGCGCCGGTCGCGGTACGCAACGAGAAAGGTGCGACGAGGATGCCGACACGGACCATGCAGGTAGATGACCCGCTCGAAGACTTCGACCCTCGTACGATCACCCTCGACGGCGTCGCGAAGGTCGTCCACGTAGCGGGCACCGGACCGGCGGTGATCGTGATGACCGAGATGCCGGGCATCAGCCCCCACGTGGCTCGCTTCAGCCGCTGGGTGCGGGAAGCAGGATTCACGGTGTACATGCCCTCGCTGTTCGGCCGCGACGGTGCCGTCCCTGGGGCCGAGGAGGGCGCCGCCACGTTTCAACGCGCCTGCGTCAGCGCCGAGTTCCGCGCCCTGGGCGCCAACAAGTCGAGCCCGGTGACGCAATGGCTGCGGTCGTTGGCGAGGCTTGCGCACGAGGAGTGCGGCGGTCCGGGCGTGGGCGCGATCGGGATGTGCTTCACGGGCAACTTCGCGCTCACGATGATGCTCGAGCCCTCGATGCTCGCGCCTGTGCTCTCTCAGCCCGCGCTTCCGCTGGACGACCCGGCCGGGCTCGAGATCGCCCCCGAGGAGATTGCTGCGGTTCGTGAACGCCTCGAGCAGGACGACCTCACTGTCATGGCCTACCGCTTCAACGGAGACCAGTTCTGCAAGGCCGAGCGGTTCGCCGCCTACTCACAGGCGCTCGGCAAGCGGTTCATCGCGCGCGTTCTCCCCGACGACGCGGCCAACCCCGACACCGCGCCGTTCTTCGAACGGCATGTGGCGACCCCGCACAGCGTGGTGAGCGCCCACCTGATCGACGAAGCGGGGCAACCCACGATCGCCGCCCGTGACGAGATCCTGTCGTTCTTTGCCGAGCGGCTGGCTGGCATCCCCGGCCCTATTTCGCCTGCCTGACGAGCGTGACGGCAGCGTCCGGTGTGGCGGCCTGGAAGCTGAAGCTCACCTCTAGATACAGACGCACTACATGGGCGTCGTGGGAGTCGTATCCGATCGACAGATCCTGGCCGCAGTCGAACAGGAAATCCCCTCCCCGCTGACTCACGAGGACCGCGCCGTGGACTCCGGGCGCCCAGACGATCGGACCGCCAAGGATCCGCTGCAGGTGCTCGAGCAGGGGATAGCCGCCGCGCTCCGCGGACTCGATCACGCGCTCGTGCTCCTCACCGCCGAGGGCGAGCGCATACGGTCCGGCGATCCCGCTGGTCAAGAGCCGCTGTACGCCCGCTGCGACCGCCCGCGGATAATCGTCGGCCGACTTGCCGAGCCGGATCGGATCATGGGGAGAGGCCTCGGTGATCCCCGTGATCGCGCCGGCCCAGCCGTGGAACACGGCTCCGTTCTCGGCCCCCGCCACGCTGTGTGCCGCGCGGTCGAGACTGTCGAGGTCGGCGTCGGCGGCGCCGCGATCGGCATCGCGAAGCTCCTCCAGCGAGACCTCGAAGTCCGCTCGAGCCTCGACGAGCGCGAGCACGCTGCGCTGGCGACCCACGACGCCCTCGCCTGGTGCGGATGCGAGCGGGCTGGTGCGTCCGAGGTTGCTCGCGGAATACGACCAGCCGTGCGGGCCGGCGAAGTCAACGAGCTTGCGGGCGGCAAGCGCTGGTTCGAGGCGCTGCTTGGCCTCCTCGTCGAGGAGTTGCCAGCCGGCGTCGCTGATCGGCGCGAGCGAGCGGAGCAGGTGGTTCATGGACACGGTGCTTGGTCGAGGGCCATCGGGTCTCCTTGCGCACACTGGCTGAGGCTGGGCGGTGACACCCTATTTCCTCGCCGCCGTCGCCGCCAGACCGCCGATCCCGAGCGACTGGTCATCGCGCTCGGCGCCGGCGTCGAGCGCGATCGCAGGTGAGCCCGGATCCGGCAGATCGTCGAGGAAGTCGACGGTGGGCACGAAGAACAGGCCGCCGCTGAGGGCTGTTGAGAAATCGAGGATGCGGTCGTAGTTGCCGGGCGGACGCCCGACGAACATGTTCGAAAGCATCTGCTCGAGCACATCCGGACTGCGGGCATAGCCGATGAAGTAAGTGCCAAACTCATTCTCGCCGACGCGTCCGAACGGCATGTTGTAGCGGATGATCTGACGCTGCCGGCCGTCGTCATCGACGATCGTCGTGAGCGCCACGTGCGAGTTGGCGGGCTTGACCTCGTCCGCCAGCTCGATGTCGCTGAGCTTGGTGCGGCCGACGACGAGCTCCTGCTCGCCCACCGTCAGCCCATCCCAGGCCGCGAGATCGTGTAGGTACCGCTGCACCAGCACATAGCTGCCGCCGGCGAAGCCCGGGTCCTCCTCGCCGATCATGACCGCCTCCGGCGCGGCGGTGCCAGTCGGGTTCTCCGTGCCGTCGACGAAGCCCAACAGGTCACGCTCGTCGAACGACTTGAAGCCGTGCACCTCCTCGACGACCTCGGCGCTCCCGCGCAGGCGCTCCATGAGCCGTTGCGCCAGCTCAAAGCACAGATCAGCGCGGTGGGCACGAATGTGGAACAACAGATCGCCTGGAGTGGCCACGGCGGTATGCCGCGACCCGCTCAGCTCGGCGAAGGGATGTAGGTCGCTCGGACGCGGCCAGCCCACCAGGCGATCCCACAGCGCGGACCCGACGCCGACCACGCAGCCCAAGCCGCCGTCGGGGATGCGAAAGCCGACCGAGCGGATCAGCCCGCTGGCATCCCGCAGCAGATCACGGACAATGTCCTCGCCGCCCTCGTCAACGCAGAGCACGAGGAAGATCGCGGCCTCTGTGGGGGCCATCAGAATGGCCTGCGGCTCTGGTGTCTGCGCCACTGCTGTCAACCCTCCCCGGCGGGAGGGCCAATCGTGCCACAACACGCCGGTGGCTGCTGCTCCGAGCTCAGATCGCCCTCGCGCAGGCTTGCCTCGCTCGCCCGATCGCTCACCAACCTCTCATAGATCGAACAAGGACGCGTCAGCGGACGAGAATGGGAGTGCTGTAGTTGGATATGTGCGCCCCGGCTGGGACTTGGATGAGCGCGCGGTAGAGACCTCGTCTGTGGAGACGTACGATGCGACTGAAGCTCGAGACGGTCGGGCTGCCGGTCGTGATGGCCGTGCCGCCCTCGTTCACGGACTTGTGGCCAGGCTGGAGCAGCTGGAAGCCGACGAGCGCGCCGACCTCTGCCGGGGCCACCGTGCCGTACAGGCGTACGAAACCAGGGCGGCCGACCGAGCGCGCGTGGAAGGAGACTCGAACGGCCACGTTCTCGAGCACCACGGGGCTGGACACTTCTGGTTTGCCGACCGTCACAACACGAAGCTGTGTGTTTTCGAGCAGGCTGAGCAACGGGAATGAGAAGTCCCCGGCGGGATTCGTAACCTCCGGGTTGCCGACGATCTTGAAGCCGCCCAGGTAGGGGTACGGATTGGCCTGCAAGACGATCTCGTGGCTGCCGGCCCCTGTCCCGGATAGGACGCCCTCGACCGCGAAGGCGCTTCCGAAGACGAGCGGGTTGGGGACACCGGTGATGGCTAGCGAGAGGGGGATCGCCGGCGTGGTGAAGGTGCGGTCGTTTCCCTTCGTCGTTCCCGCTGGACTGCTCCCTACGATCCGGTAGTGGTAGGTGGTGAGTGGCTGCAGTCCGCTCACGGACTGGCTCACCTTGATTGTTTTCGGCCCGTTTCCCGCAGGTGCCAACGGCGTCTGGGAGCCGTAGCTGCGGGTGGCCCCGTACTGGAAGACATAGTTGGTTTCCTGCCCATGAGGGTCGACTGAGCCATTCAGGATCGCGGCGGAGTAGCTCACGTTTGAGACGCCTCCGGTGCTGACGTTGGGTGCGGCGGGCGAGACAGCCTGGCCCGGAGAGACGGGAAGCGCGAAGACGAAAGCAAACGCCAACGCGACGAGCACACAATTACGAAACATGAGGACCTCCTCGAGCGCGCCTGACCCACCTCGCGGCTCGCCAAGCGACTCTCATAGCGACGGCTAATCAAAACAGGACGACGACCAAGTCCCACGGCGTCGCCCAAGGCATAAGCAGCCCAGCTAGTGGTTTGTCTGTGAAGTTTGTTGGTGGTTGGAGGGGTGTCGTAGTGTTTGCCGAACTGGTCGCTGGTTGGGTCCAGCGATGATGGAGGTTCGGTATGCCTGCGTTGGCGAAGAGCGTTGAGATCGCAGCGGACGATCAAGCGGAGCTTGAACGGATTGTGCGCTCGAGCACTGCTGAGGTGCGGATGGTCGAGCGCGCCCAGATCGTGCTTTGTGCCGCGGAAGGTCGTTCTGCCGCGGAGATCGGCCGGCTGGTGGGGTGTTCGACGAACACGGCGCAGAAGTGGCGGGCGCGCTATGAGCAGGATGGGATCGCCGGGCTCCGCGACTTGCCGCGCTCGGGTAAACCTCTGATCTATTCGCAGGCGGACAGGGCGAGGCTGATCGCCAAGGCGTGCACGCGTCCACCGGAGACACCGGAGGGGGCTCAGCAGGAACGCTGGACCTATGAGCAGCTCGGGCAGGCGGTGGGGATGTCGCGCGCCCAGGCACACACGATTCTCGCGCGCGCCGACATCAAGCCGCACCTGAGCGACTACTGGGTGATGAGCGACTTCTCCGACCCCGAGTTCGAGGAGCGCCTGAAAGGCGTCTGCGGCCTGTACGTGAATCCGCCAGAGAACGTGCTGGTCGTCTCGATCGACGAAAAGACCGGGATCCAGGCCAAGGCACCGACCAAGCCAGACATGCTTCCTGCTCCTGGGCGACCGACACGCCGCGAGCACGAATACATCCGCAACGGCACGCAGTGCCTGTTCGCGTGTCTGAAGGTCCACGAGGGTGACGTGCTCGCGATGACCTCGAAGACCCGCAACCGCTTCGATCTGATCCGCTTCCTCGACCAGCTCGACAGCGAGATCCCCGTCATCGAGGGCCAGCAGATCATCGCGGTCAGCGACAACCTCTCCACCCGCGGCACCGAAGAGGTACAGCAATGGCTCGCCGCTCACCCCCGCTGGAGCTTCCAATTCACCCCCACCCACGCCTCGTGGCTGAATCAGGTCGAGATCTTCTTCTCGATCCTCTACCGCCGACTGCTCAAGCACGGCATCTTCTTCAGCGAGGAAGACCTCGCCGAGCAGATGCTCGCGTTTATCGAGACCTACAACCAGACCGCCAAACCATTCAAGTGGACATACACCGGCAAGGTCCTCGAGGCATAACCCACGAACTTCACAGACGAACCACTAGACCAGCACCTCCTGGCGCTCGACCGCGGACTCGACCCTGAGCGCGGCGAGCTCCAAGGCGGTCTCACCGGGACCGACGTCCAGCTCCAAGCGAACGTCGGGGCCGAAGACGCTCATCATGAACTCGGCAGCAGCGATCAGCGCCCTGGCCTCATGGACGCTCAGCTTGACGTGGATAGTCTGACCACTCTGAAGTGGTCGCCCATATGCGCTGGCGCTCATGAGCCCTCCGGTCTGGTGGGCGCCGAGCCGTTGATCGGCGACGCTAGTGTCCTGAGTCGGTGATTCGTTGGCAGTAGCGTGTGAGGCTGTCGAAAATCTGGTCGGCGGTCTTTGTCCAGACGTAGGGTCGTGGGTTCTCGTTCCAGTGCTCGATCCAGCCGCGGATGTCGGCGTTGAGCTCGCGCACTGACTTGTGGGCCGAGCGCTTGAGCTTCTTGTTGGTGAGCTCCGCAAACCAACGCTCGACGAGGTTCAGCCATGATGAGCCGGTCGGCGTGAAGTGAAGATGGAACCGGGGGTGCGCCAGTAGCCAGCGCTGCACCTCCTTGGTCTTGTGCGTGGTGTAGTTATCGAGAATCAGGTGCACGTCGAGCTCGGGCGGGACGGCAGCGTCGATCTGCGCCAGGAATTTCTTGAACTCGACAGTGCGGTGGCGGGCATGCAGCGAGCCGATGACTTTGCCCGAGGCGATGTCCAGCGCCGCGAAGAGGCTGCTCGTTCCGGAGCGCTTGTAGTCGTGGGTCGCGCGCTCTGGGACCCCGGGCAGCATCGGCAGGATCGGCTGGGAGCGATCGAGTGCCTGGATCTGGGACTTCTCGTCCACACACAGCACCAGCGCTCGCTCTGGCGGGTCCAGATATAGGCCGACGACGTCACGAACCTTGTCCACGAACAGCGGGTCGGTTGAGAGCTTGAAGGACTCGACACGGTGAGGCTGCAACCCAAACGCCCGCCAGATACGTGACACCGCGCTCTGGGAGAGCCCGAGATGCGCCGCCATCGAGCGGGTTGACCAGTGTGTCGCGTCCTTCGGGGCGCTCTCGAGCGTTGCTGCGATCACCTCCGCGACCTTCTCATCAGAAATCGTGCGCGGTTTGCCCGGCCGGGGCTCGTCAAGCAAACCGTCCACCCGATCAACAACGAACCGCCCGCGCCACTTCGCGATCGTCATCCTCGTCAACCCGAGACGCTGCGCGAGTCTGGTGTTGCTTTCACCATCAGCAGCGCCAAGCACTATCCGTGCGCGAACCGCCAAGCCCTGCGCCGAGGAGCGCCGACGCGACCACCCCTCCAAAACTCGGCGCTCATCATCAGAGAGCACCACCGCCACCGCCCGAGGCCCACGCCGCCCAACACGAGATGAATTCATCCCCAAACACTACCAACAACCGCCGATGAACTAACGACTCAGGACACTAGTACGTGTGCCGCAGGCAGGTCTCCCGCGGCCACTGTCTCGCGTTTGAGGAACGCGCCGAGCTCCTGAATGGTGCTCATCAGCGGCGCCGGGAAGACGACGGTCGAGTTCTTGTCGACCGCGATTTCCACGAGCGTCTGCAGATTGCGCAGCTGCAGGGCCGGCGGGTGTTCCATCATCACGTCGGAGGCGCGGGCGAGCTCACCGGCGGCCAGTGCCTCTCCCTCTGCGGCGATGATCTTGGCGCGCTTCTCGCGCTCGGCTTCGGCTTGGCGTGCCATCGCGCGCTTCATCGAGTCGGGGAGCTGGATGTCCTTCAGCTCGACGGTGGTGACCTTGATTCCCCACTCCTCGGTCTGGACGTCGAGGATCTCGCGGATGTTCTGGTTGATCTTGTCGGTCTCGGAGAGGGTCTCGTCGAGCGTGTGTCGTCCCACGACCGCGCGCAGCGTCGTCTGCGCTATCTGGTTGGTGGCGACTTCGACATCCTCGATCGCCACCACCGAGCGGACCGGGTCGGCGACCCGGTAGTACGCGACTGCGGAGACGTTGACGCTGACGTTGTCGCGGGTGATGATGCCCTGTGACTGGATCGGCATCGTGACGATCCGCAGCGACACGCGGTGGACCTGGTTGATCAGCGGCGCGAAGACGATCAGGCCCGGCCCCCGTGCTCCGTCGCGGACCTTGCCAAGGTGGAACATCACCGCCCGCTCGTACTGCTTGAGAATCCGAACCGACAGCGCCAGCCCGATGAGTGCGACAAGCAGGATGGCGCCGATCACGTAGGCAATCATGTCTGTGTCCCGGCTCCTGACGCATGCGTTACGGCGCTCGACCGTTGAGGGTCGATGCGAGAACGCCGGCCGAGTGTCGGAGCCGGAAAGGCGGTGCCCACCGAGAGCTGGGGCGAGCGAGCATCTATCCTACCACTCACCAGCCCTTCGAGATCTGGCCGGCTGATCGTGATGAGCTACCGCGAGACCAAAAATCTGCGTGTCCTGATTGCCAACGAGCGCAAGGACCGCTTGGCGCTCGTCGCTCCGATCGTCGTAGGGCTCGGCCACGAGGTGATCGCACGCGAGATCGACGTCGAGGACGTGGGCCCAGCGACTGCCAGAGAGCGCCCCGATGTCGCGCTCGTAGGGCTGGGCGACAGCCCACAGCACGCCCTCGCGCTGATCGGCAAGATCGTGCGGGAAGCGGCCTGCCCGGTGATCGTCCTGCTCCACGCCCGCGACCCCGAGTTCATCAACGAGGCATCCAAGCGAGGCGTGTTCGCGCACATCAGCGATGCGGACGTCGAGGACTGGCAGAGCGCCATCGACATCGTGCTTCGACGCTTCGCCGAGTACCAGGACCTCCAGGGCGCATTCGGGCGCCGCGCGCTGACCGAGCGAGCCAAGGGGATACTCATGGAGCGCCACGGCATCGACGAGGCGAGCGCCTTCGAGATGCTGCGCGAGCAGTCCCGCCTGGACAACCGCAAGCTCATCGACCTGGCCACCGCGGTCGTCGACGGCCATCGCCTCTTGCCCAGAGAGCCTCAGGCTCCGTCTCAACTCTGAGAGGTCATCACGGGGTGTCCGCCAGCCCCTAAAAGCGGCTCGGCTAGGAGTCTGCGTCTCGCATATCGAGCTGATCGGCGATCGCTGCGGGGTGACCGAGGGCACGCAGTACGAGCCGGCGCAGGGACCGACGCTCCTCGGATGAGAGCTCGGAGAAGACTTCGTCTGTTGTGGCGGCGAGGATCTGATCACATCGCTTGCGAGCCTTTTGGCCACGCCCGGTCAGTCTGAGCTGGTAGCGGCGCCGGTCTTTCGGGTCGCGGGTGCGTTTGACGTGGCCGCGCGCTTCGAGGTCATCGATCAGCCGCACCATGTCGCCTCGGTCCAAGCCGATTCTGTCGCAGGCCTCCTGCTGGGAGATCCCGCTCTCCTCAGCAGGCTACCCGGCCTCGCTGAAGCAGGCGATCGACCTCCCGCGCAAGCAGTGGCAGAGAAAGCCCGTGGGCTTCGTCTCCTACGGCGGCGTCGCCGGCGGGTTGCGAGCCGTCGAGCAGCTCCGCCAGGTATTCGCCGAGCTACACGCCGAACCCCGCGGAGGGCACGGCTGACAATCCACCTCTCGCTTTGGCGATGGCAGCGAACGGATCAGACCAATGACCGCCACCGGCCCGAGGGCGATCGTAGTAGGCCGTTCCGGCCTCCCCATGACAGGCGCGCGCTCGTTCCGACTCGGAGCTATCGTCCGCCCATGGGCAAAGTATCCGGGGTTGCCGCCCAGTCGATGCGCCTTGCTGCTTTGTTGGCGCTGGTCGTACTGCCGGGCACCGCCTCGGCAAGGAGCTCTTGCGATGTGCGCGTGAAGCCCACTGAAGATGTCGCGGCCGCGGTGGAACGCGCCCCGGTCAACGCGACCATCTGCCTGGCATCTGGCGAATACCGAATCACCGGGCCGCTGCTTCCCAAGGCGGGTCAGACGATCGCGGGTCTCGGACACGCGACGCTCGACGGTGCACAGCCGCTGACCGGCTTCAGCGCCGTCGGTGGGAAGATGTGGGCGGCCAGCTTCACCGGGGAACTCGGGCCGCGAAGCGGCGAATGCAAGTCAGGAACAGGCAATGCCTGCCAGTTTCCGAACGCGGTCTTTCGCGACGGGCAGCCGCTACGCCGTGTCACGAGACAGGGCGCCCTGGAAGAAGACACGTTCTGGGTCGACGCGCCGAAACACGAAGTCTATGTCTACGGCAACCCGGCTGGCCACAACCTGGAAATCGCGCTTGCTCCCGCCGCGATCACCGCTGAACCGGGGGCGCAAGCTGCGGCGGGCGTGACCGTTCGGGGGCTCACCGTCAAGATGTTCGCGACCCCGGCTCAACACGGCGCGATCGACGCCAGGGCGCCGGGGTGGACGATCGTGGGCGACCGCGCGGAACTGAACCATGGAGCGGGGATCACGAGCGAGGGCGAAGCGACGATCGAACACGACCAAGCCGTGGACAACGGCCAAGAGGGCATCGGCGGAAGCGGCAACGACACAGTGGTCGTTGGGAATCTGATCGCTGAGAACAACTGGGCGGGGTTCAGCGCCGAATGGGAAGCCGGGGGCGCGAAGTGGGGTGATGCATCCGATCTTCTCGTCCGCGGCAACACCGTGCGCGACAACGAGGGTCCTGGCCTGTGGAGCGACGTTGACAGCACCGGCGTCACCTACGAAGACAACACCGTCACCGACAACGAACTCGCAGGCATCATGTACGAGATCAGCGAACAGGGCACGATTTCCCACAACACCATCCGCGGCAACGGCTTCGGGTTCCACGTCTGGCTCTGGGGAGCAGGGATCCTGCTCGCGGCCTCCCACAACGTCGTGGTCAGCGAGAACACCGTCGCGAACAACGCGAACGCGATCACGCTCGTCCAGCAGGAACGAGGCGCAAGTGAACGCAACGGTCTGCCACGGGTGCTGCACAATATCGCCGTCGAACACAACATCGAGGCTATGGGCGAAGGCGCTACCGGCATGGCGCAGGACGACGGCGACGAAGCGATCTTTGAAGCCGCGTCGACGATCACCTTTACCGACAACACGTATGTCCACTACACGCCCGACTCCTTCTTCTGGGACAACCGCGAACTCGAACCAGCCGAATGGCAGGCGTTTGGCAACGACGTCGAAGGCGTGTTCAAGGGGAAGTCACGCTAGCGAACCGCCATTCCGGTGTGGCGCCGGTGGGCAGCTCGCGCGACCGCTTGTCGTCCGAACCAGGCGCGCGGACGGTGCGCTGCGAGGGCAGGCGCGCTGCATCTACAACCGCGACTCGCTCGTCCGTTCACGCTGGTGCGCGAGGCTGCGGGGGGCGGTGTACAGTCGCCCGATGCAGTCGGGCTACCGCGTAACGCACCTCGACGAGATCGACACGGTCCGCTTCCCGGACGAGCCGCTCCCGAACTGGAAACCGCTGCGGCGTGAGCTTGGGATCACCGCTTTCGGGACGAACGCGTACGTCGCCGAGCAGGCCGGCGACCTTGTCATCGAGCGCCATGACGAGCTCGCCGAGGACGACGACCCTGGTGGCTCCGAGGAGATCTATGTGGTGGTCCGCGGTGCGGCGCGCTTCACCGTCGACGGCAGCTCCGTCGATGTCCCGCACGGCGTCGTCGCGGTGCGGGACCCGGCACTGGTGCGCGAAGCGGTCGCGCTCGAGGCCGGCACGCTCGTTCTCGTCGTGGGCGGGCGACCGGGCGTGGCGTTCACGCCGTCGATGTGGGAGGAGAATTTCTTGACCCGCGGGGTGCGCGACTGACGCCGCGACCCCGACACCCGCAGACGCCTCGATCTACTAGCCTTGGGGGGTCCGTCCCCGGAGGGGTGGCAGAGCGGTTGAATGCGGCGGTCTCGAAAACCGTTGTGCGCCTGATTGGCGTACCGAGAGTTCGAATCTCTCCCCCTCCGTTTTTGACCAAATATGGCGTGTTTGCCGGGGAAACCGGCAAGGCGACACGTCTCGGAGCATGACGCGAGGCCGCTGGAGACCGCCCGAAACCGCCTGCGAAGGCACCTGACTGGCGCGCAACTGGCGCGCACTTGAGGGTTGGGAAGACCGACACGCGACGTACCTTGCGCCGTGTCGTCCATCGTGACCGGCAGAGACGGAGCGGCGCGTGCTCGGCGACGACGGTGGAACCTGAGTCGGTTCGTATACTCGGAGCGAAGATGGCCGACAAGCGTTACCTCTACCTACTTGGGAAGTACCCGCAGGAGGTCCCGGGCTGTGGTCCGTGGCCGCTCATCAACACGCTCTCCGACGAGGCATTGAAGGACGACCTCGCCGTGGCCCACGCGCTGCGCGACGAGTACGACGCGAGTACCACCGAGGCCGCGATCGGAGGCGGCACCATCGGCGGCTGGATCGCGCAGGCACTCCGAGCGCGTCCGAGCCTCTTGCAGTATCCCGCCGGTCTGATCTAGCGTCCACGCTGCGCTGCTCCCTCGCGTCTGCACGCGCGCATGTCGCCCGCCTTGAACCCTCCGAGCGTGGCATCGGGCCTCGGGGCGACCGACCTCCTGGCCGCCTCCTCGGAGTCCAGCACCTCGTAGGAGAGCATCCGTCCCGAGCCTTCGGGGTCCTCGACGTAGCGGGGCCAGCCCCGTGCGACGTTTTCGTCGCCGACCTTCGGGTCCGCCGTCTCGGGGTCCTCGAACAGCACCATCGTTTTCCTGATCGGCTGCGGGATGGCGTCGGGTTCGGCCTGCGCGAGCGCGTAGAGGTCTTCGAGCACCTCCGCTGACGGCCCGTAGACGTAGCGCGTCGCGGAGCCGTAGGTGCGCCGGTTGATCCGCTCGACCTGCTTCACGGTGGGCTTGACTGCGATGCGCTCGCGCTGGCGCGGGCTGATCCGCAGACACGCGCTCCGGCCGAGCGGGAGCGTCGATTCGACCATCGGCGACGACACCCACGCGGGCGCTGAGAACGGGTAGGGAGGCGTCGGGTCGTACATCGTCAGCGGCCGGTCCGAGCAGATGAACACGCCCTCGGTCGCCGTCAGCAGCGTCCACGGCAGGAAGTTCACGACCTGCGACGACTCGGCGAGCATCGTGAAGGACAGTCGCAGCACCTCCTGGTCCGGCGGGACGATCCTCACGCCCCCGCCGGTCAGCGCCTCGTAGGCTTCCTGCGCTTTCTTCCGCTTGGCCTTCGACCCCTTCATGGTCGCGAGTTCGGTGGCGAAGAAGGCGATCCCGGCGTGCGTGATCGTCTGCTTCTGGTCGGCGAGGAAGCCGGGCGTGCGCTGCTCCTGGATCGCGACCAGGAACGCAAGGTCGCCGCGGTCCCGGTCCGTCAGGTTCATCGGGTCGGCCAGGAACCGTTTGAGCGCGGGTGCGGCGAAGCCCTCGGCGACCGCGTAGAAGCCCTCGATGACGCCGTCGTGTTCGCCCGTCGTGCTCTCGACCGTGTACAGGTTCGAGCTCCACGCCGCCTCCTTGGGCGTCACGACCTTGCAGGTGCCGTCCTCCTTGTCGAGCTGCCACAGCCGACCTTTGCCCTTGAACTTCGCGAGCTGGAACTGCGCGACGTAGTGGTGGTGGTTAGCGTCGGAGGTGGGGAGCGGACGCTTGCCTTCCGTGATCTTGTGCATCCAGTCGACGAAGCCTCCCTGGATCGGCGGTGGTGGTTCGCTCACGTCACCGATCGTAGAAGCCTCGACAGGCCACAGCCTGGGCTCCGCGCGCCGGATGGCCTCGATCGTGCCGCGTCTAAGCCTGGATCCACCGCGTGACTGTGTGGTTGGGGTGATTGATGGCGTTGGCGTGGTTTTTGGGTGTCTTGTTCGGGTTGGTCAGCGTGAGGGGCGGTGGGCGTCCTTTTCGGAGGCGTTGGGGGCGTGTTTTCGGGCAGCGGTGAGCGCGTCGGGTCGATCAGTGGCTTGTCTGGTCGGTTGGTCGCGGTGGTTTGCGCTCAGGTGGGTTCTGGGAGCGCGCGGATGCGGGCGAGGGCGCTGGTGAAGTCGTGTTGCCATGGCCAGCGGGCGGGGAGGTGAAGCGTCCATTGGCGTCCCGTGCGGGTCAGCCGGCCGGGGATCTGGAGCAGCCGGCGGCGCATGGTGCGTGCGACACGGACGGTCTCGCCGGAGAGCCCGATCGCGCTGGTCCAGCGCAGCAGGTTGTGCGCGATGGCGGCGATCACTGTCCAGGCGCTGTTCGCGTTGAACTGGCCGGAGGGAAAGTGCGCCAAGGCTTGGTCTTTGAGGTCGCGGATCGTGAGCTCGACGACGGCGTGCTGGCGGTGCTCAGCCTCCACGACCTCCAATGGGTCGGTGCGGTTGGTGATGAACGGGAAATACCGCCAGTCTGGCCACAGCTCTGCTTGCGGGCCGACGAGTCGGGTGCGACGCACGATCAGCCGTCGTCCGTGAGTGGTTATTTCGGCGATCTGCGCTTCACCGTCTTGGGAGTAGTCCGCCAAGGGCTGCCACGCCTGCTCGGGGATCTGCTTGATCGCGGCGGGCACCCAGAACTGCAGGCGCACACTGATCGAGTAGCTCCAGCCGGCGCTCTCGAGCCTTGCGATCAGCTTGCGGTTCCAGAACCCCGAGTCGGCCCTGAAAAGCTTTGAACCGCTCGCGCCCGCCCGCGCCACGCGGGCGATTAGCTCCTCGGCGAAACGCACGACACCGCGCTGGGTGTTTGCCTGTCCCTTGCGCAGCCGGACGTGCAGGACCTCGCCGGTGCCCGCGCGGCTCGCGAGCAGCGGGTGATAGCCGCGCTGTTTGGTGTACCCGAAACCGACACCCTCCTTGAGGTAGCCGTAGGCCTGGCCGATAAAGCTGTCCACGTCAACGATCAGCCGCCCCGCGCCCGGCCCGGCGCCCGCCCGCCACGCGCGTGTCAAGGACTCTGCGAGCACTCGGTCGAGCTGGCGCACATGCCCGAAAGTGAAAGCCCGCAGAAACGTCCCCAAAGTTGACGGGGCCGGCAGCCAGCCACCCAAAAGACGTCGCGTGCGACCGGCCCGCAGCACATCACAATCATCGATCGAATCAGCACCAAGCAGCATCGCGAACACGAGCGCCATCACCTTCCGGCCCGCGTTCGCCGCGCCCGGCCGGTCACGACGGAGCACCACGAACCGGCCGACGAGAGCCTCCACCCCGAGCCTCCCCGCGAGCGTCGCAACGAGCGCGACCCCCGCATCAGAAACCAGCCGCTCATCGTCAAAGACGACCCGCACCCCATCCAGTCCGACCCGCTCGTCATCCTGCACCATGAAGGTGACCTCCTGACCGCAGGCCCCGGCTGCCACGAACAGCCGTTAAAGCCCTGCACAGGAGGTCATTCTTCTTTCCGGACCGGACGGAGCCGACCTACCGGGCTGGTGGATCCAGGCTAAGGGCCTATCCCGGTTGGGTGGCGGCGCGGTGGGCCTTCTTGAATGCGATGAGGCCGGCGGAGAGTTGTAGGAGGGCGAGGTGGTTCTCGTCCTTCTTGGACCAGCGGATGAGGATGCTGCGGTTGCGGTTCAGCCAGGAGTGGCAGGCCTCGACGACCCAGCGGCGTGCTTTCCACTCGGGGTTGTGGGCCTTGAGGTCGATCTCCTCGCCGCGCGCGCGGATGTGCGGCGTGAGCTCGTAGTCGCCGATCAGCTCGCGGACCTCAGTGTTGTCATATGCCTTGTCCAGACAGATGCCCTGCGGCTGCTCAGGGGTCGGTTCGGGGCGCTCGATCGGGATCGAGTCGAGCGTGCCCTTCAGCAGCTTGTGGTCGTTGCGGTTCGCGCCGTCGTGGTCGAGCCCGACCGGGACCCCCGCAGCCTCGGTGAGGACCGAACGCTTCGCCCCCCCTTGGCTCTATCAGTGGGATTCGGGCCGGTCTTGGGGCCTCCCAGCGGGGCTTTGCTCATTGCTCCGTCGCCTGAGAGGAACGACCAGTCGATGCCCACCACCTCGTCGTACTCCAACAGCCCTTGGCGCCAGATCTCGTGGAACACACCGGCCTGCTCCCACTCCTGAAAACGCCGGTGCGCCGAGGATGAGGAACACACCCCGGTCGCGTTCAGCGCGTTCCACTGCATCCCAGTCCGCAACACCAGCATGATCGCGTCCATCGCGTCACGGTCGGGCACCCGCGGCGCGTGACAGCCCAACGGGTGAAACGGCGGGTCCGGCAGCAACGGCGCCACCCGCTCCCACAACCAATCCGGCATCCGCCAACCATCATCCCTGCTGACCATGTAGCCCATCACAGACCCCCTGATCGAATGGCATGACGCTCCGATCAAAAGTTCAACGCAGCTCTACATAACCCTCCCGGGATAGGCCCTTAGTAGTACTTTGGTAGTTTTGTTGTAGGGTTTCGGGGGTGGTTTGGCGAACCCTTCTTGCGTTGATGGTGTCGGCGTGAGGAGGGCGTGATGGCGGTGATGGAGCGGTCGGTGGTGGATGGGCCTGTGGTGGTGCGTGAGCGCCTGGAGGCGTTTGCCGCAGGGGTATTGGGTGAGGCGGTGAACCGGCAGGTGCAGTTGGTCAATGGTGAGTTGTATCTGCGTGGGTTGATCGAGGGTGGGTCTCGCAAGTCGCTTGAGCCGATGGTTGCCAGGCTGGGTGGGGAGGCGGACTATGAGAGCTTGCAGCAGTTTCTCGCGGTGAGCCCGTGGGATCCGGCGCTGGTGGTCAGGGCGGTCGCTGAGCGAGTGGCGCCGGAGATCCATGTGCAGGCGTGGGTGCTCGATGACACTGGTTTCCCGAAGGACGGTAAGCATTCGCCAGGGGTCAAGCGTCAGTACTCGGGGACGCTCGGCAAGATCGGTAACTGCCAGGTCGGCGTGTCTGTGCATGCCGTGGGCGCCAAGGGCACGGTCCCGTTGGGTTGGGCGTTGTATCTGCCCGAGGAGTGGTGCGAGGATCCAGAGCGCCGACGCAAAGCGAAGATCCCCGAGGAGATCGGCTTCAAGACCAAGCCAGAACTCGGCAGGGAATTGATCGAGCGTGCTGGCAGGTGGGATATCGCCAGAGCACCCGTCTTGGGTGACGAGGCCTATGGCGAGAACACAAAGCTGCGTCAGCATCTGGATACTGAGGGGTTCGAGTACATGTTCTCGATCGATCGGATCGCGAGCGTGTTCGCACCTGAGACGGCGTTCACGCTGCCCGAGCGCGCTGGTGAGACAGGGCGGCCGCGCACACGAATGCGCGAGGGTGTCTTTTTTTCTGTGTAGGCGGGTTGGTGTGGTTAGTGGGGGTAGCGGTCTCCGAAGTGGATCTTGAATGCGGCGCTTGCGGTTGTCCAGTTGTAGGTTTGGTGCCACTTCTTCTCGGCGTTGATGATGGCGAGGTAGAGCAGCTTGCGGGCTGCGTCGTCGGTCGGGAACTGCCCGCGGGTCTTGATCGTTTTGCGGATCTGGCGGTTCAGTGCCTCGATCGTGTTGGTTGTGTAGACCACCCTTCGTAGGTCTGGTGGGAACGCGAGGAATGGGCTGACGAGCTCCCAGTTGGCTTTCCAGCTTTGGGAGATCATCGGGAACTTCTGATCCCAGCATCGGGCGAACTGCTCGAGCTCTGTGAGGGCGGCCTCGGCGCTGGGGGCGGTGTAGATCGCCTTCAGGTCTGAGGCGACCTTCTTCTTGTCGCGGTAGGCAACGAACCTGAGGCTGTGTCGGATGAGGTGCACCACGCACGTTTGGATGACGGCTTGGGGCCAGACGGTCTCGATCGCCTCGGGGAATCCCTTCAGCCCGTTGACGCAGCACACCAGGACGTCGCCGACGCCTCGCTGCTTGAGTTCGGTCAGGATCGAGAGCCAGAACTTCGCGCCCTCGGTCTGCTCGATCCAGATCCCGAGAACCTCGCGTTCGCCGTCGCCGTTGACACCGATCGCGAGGTAGGCGTGCTTGTTGCGGACCACGCCGTGGTCGCGGATCTTCACGACTAGCGCGTCGAGGAACACGATCGGGTAGACCTCCTCCAGCGGCCGGGCCTGCCACGCCTTGACGTCCTCGAGGACGGCGTCGGTGACGCGGCTGATGAGGTCGTGGCCGACCTCCACACCGTAGATCTCCTGCAGGTGCGCCTGGATGTCCCGGACCGACAGGCCGCGGGCGTAGAGCGCGATGATTTTCTCGTCGAACCCGTCAAAGCGCCGCTGGCCCTTCTTGACGATCTGCGGCTCGAACGTCCCGTCACGGTCACGGGGGCCGTCCAGGCGCAGCGAGCCGTGATCGGTGTGCAGCGTCTTCGGGGTGCTCCCATTACGGCTATTCCCGCCTGCATCCGGGCGGGGCGCGCTGCCACGCGGGTAGCCCAGGTGCTCGTCCAGCTCCGCGCTCATCGCGCGCTCCACCAGGCGCTTCGTCAACTGCGCCAAAAGGCCGCCAGGGCCCGTGAGCTCCTCAGGGGTCCGGGCGCCGGCGAGCAGCTCGTCGACCAGCTCATCCGACAGCAGCTCCCCAGGAAGGGACGACACTGACGGCACAACATCGTTCATCGGCACATCCGTAGGCATGATGCTCCTCTCTGACAGGCCGGGAGGGCTGGCCCCGCGGGGCCAGCCCTCCCAACCCGAAGGTCAGGACATGCCTACACAGAGACTCGGACACTCCCGAATGCGCCCCGACCAAAAGCCCGAGCCCGTCCATAAGCTCATCGCCCGGCTGGCCCCAGGAAACCTGCAGACCGTCACGTTCAGGGACGGGCCTGGCGGAGAGCCCATCACCTCACGGTTCTGTTTTCTGCGTGTCCGCGCACTGGCACGCTGGCAAAACGGAGCCGAGCAGGAGCCCCGCGAGGAGTGGCTGATCTGCGAGTGGCCCGAAAATCACGACAAGCCGAGCGACTACTGGATCAGCAACATGCCACCCGACACCACACCCGAGCAGCTCGCACGCCTGGCCAGGATGCGCTGGAAGATCGAGCTCGACTACAAGCAGCTCAAGGGCGAGCTCGGGCTGGACCACTACGAGGGTCGCTCATGGCTCGGCTGGTACCACCACACCGCACTCGTCACCGCAGCACACGGCTTCCTCACCCTGGAGCGACAGAACCCAAATCACCAGCGGCCGGCCTGACCCTACCCCGGGCAGTCCTCCTGCTCCAGCCCCTATTCAAGTGCTGGACCGGCCGCTGCACCACCTGCCAGCAGACAATCAACCTCGCCGCCCTACCCCTTCACCAACACCCCCAACACGAGTGACAAAACTACCAAAGTACTACTAAGCCCCCGCCTCCGGAGCTCGTCGGTCCTCACCCGTGAGCGGGTTGAGCAGTTCGTCGCCGGCGCGCGGCATGATTTTCACCTGCCACCTATATGCGGAACGGCGCGAAGCCGCTCCGCGACCGCGTCTCGTGCGCTGGTCAATATCGCTAGAACAAACGATCCCCCTGTACCTACAGCTTCGCCGCTGTGAGCTTCTTGATCAACAATGTATTTCCTGGCGAAGTCCAGGTGGATTCCTCTAAAGTCGTGCAGAGCTTCAAGGGCATGCCTCAGTTCCGCTGTAGCGTCTGCCTTCGGGCCATCAAGTTCGACCTTACTCGCGGCAAGCAAAAGACGACGGTGCTCCGGGTACATATAAAAGCGCATCGTCGCGGAATATGTGAGAAACGGCTCCTTGTGACGTACGCCTAGCAAGGTATCCAACAGCGGAACAAGAGGGCTCTGCGCGCCACTCTCGCCGAAGTATTGCCCGCCGTGTGGCAAAGACTGTTCGGAAACGCCTTGAAAAGCCATGCGACGCTCGCCAAACAGCGGGTTCGCTTGCCACCCGAACAAGAATCGGCGCACACGATGGAAATAGATGTACGGATCGCAGTTCTCTTCCATGCGGCGAGCCTCAGAGCACATGTTCTCCACCGCCAGGGCGATCGTCTCGATACCCGAGGCTCCATGGCTTCCGGCAGCGATTGCGGGGGGAACTTGCCGAGCGAGCTCGCTAATTGGAGCACCCGCACGCTCAATCTGCTGATGTACTCGAATGAACCAAATCTCGTCCGGGCCGCCCGTGAATGTTGCAATCGGCATACCGCCTTTGGTGACGAGACCTGGACTGAGATTGTCGAGTACGTATGAGGAATATGTGAGTACTGGGGGCAGTCCGCATCGCTTGGCGAGCTCCGCCCACGGCGCGGCCAGAGCCTGCGGGATCTCACTCCGACCGTCGGGGATCGCCCAAATGTAGGAATGTGCAAGGAACGACACAATCATGAATGCGCGTTTACTCAAGGCGCCGGCTGGTATGCGCGTCAGGTCGCATTCGGCTAGTGCGTTGACACAGGCCTCGACGTGGCCCAGCGCGTTGGCAGTAGGCAGCTCCTTTATGAGTCCGTCTAGAGCAGGGGCGTAGTTGCCTAGAGTGGGCGCTGGATCTTCGTTGAGAAAAGTCATCGCGGGTTACTGCGACCAGTCAGTGCCTCCAATACAAAGGCGATCGCGTCAACCTCATTATCCGCCTGCTTCCAAAGCAGATGCCCCACCTTCTCGGGAATGTGGTCCACAGCGTCGCCAACCACCACCGGGATGATCTGCAGTGGGTGCTCACCCTCGATTTGCTGCTTAACGGCTAGATCGACCTCGTGTCCCATCCAACGCTCGGTCCCTCGAAATGCGTCAGTTATGACAAGAACCATCGCGCGAGCGTTCTTTATACCCTCGCCAATTCCACCCACGAGATCGTCTCCGGCGACTAGGGCACGCTCATCGAGCCAAGTCTCCCAGCCGGCAGCGTTGATGATGCGCGCGAGCTGGCGTACGAACGCCTTGTCCGTCGCCGCATGACTTAGGAACACATGTCCGGCGTTTTGGATCGTCGCTGCGTTCGCGGCACCTGGTACGGGCAGGGGCGGATGGGCGAACGTGAGCCCTGCCCGGGCGTATGATTTATACACCTCCATCCAGGTGCGAATCGCCCAAAGATAGAAGTGTGTTGGCCAAATACCGCGACCATCAGAGATGCGCCACAGGTTGTCATCGTCAACCTGCATGCTTATTTCCGACAACAGCGTATGGGTCAGCGGATCTCGCAAATCGACTCGGCATGCCATGAGTCCGAGGACGCTGAGAGGATAGGCGAGAAGAATGAGCTCGAAGCGACCGAATAGACGACGCGCTGGATCGTCGTCAATCACATCGACTGCGTTGTCGCGTGACCCGGACTTAAGGAAAGAGATGAGCTTACGCTGATGCAGGTCGGCAATCGGCTCGTTTCGAAAGCCGAGAGCCCACGCGGCCTGAGACGTGCTGCAAAGGTTGGAGGACATACCGGGCGCGAGGCCGAAGCCGCCATCCACGTTTTCCGTATTGCGGAGCCACATTGCCCCACGGTCGAGGGCGGCACGACGCGCCGTCTCGTCATCCCGAACGTCCAGTCGCTCGAGCTCGCCGAGCGCGAGGAGTGCCCAAACCGTCGGTGACGTCCGCCGCGTCCAGCCTTTCGCAGATCCCCAACCCCCGTCCTTGGGGTCCTGGCACTCAAGAAGCCACTTCGCCGACGCAATGGTCGCTTGCCGCAGGTCGGGGCGAAGGTCGGGAGCGGCCTCTTCGAGTCGAAGCAGACTCAGGAGGCATCGAGCCGTCGACTCGACATACGAGCTCCGAGACGATACGTCAGGCCAAGGAGGAAACCCGCCGTCTTCATTCCGTGCATGCAGCATCCATCGCGCGAGCGCCGAAGGCTGCGTCTTGGTCGTCAGCGTCTTCCATGTAAGGGTCCGGATTACGTCTGCCGTCTCCCAAACACCCGGTCCACCGTCAACCTCTGACGGCCAATACGCAAAAGCACCCGCGATCTGCATTCGCTCCACAAGCCGCGCCTCGGCTTCCCGATGGAGCGAGGCGAGCGCCCGGTAGGTCTCGTGGGCATTGACGGCAGCGGTTGGCCGACCTTGTGGGGTCTCGGGTTTCGGCTCCGGCACGGGCATGCGAGGAGTGTATGGCCCCACGCAGAGCTGAGAAAGCGCCTTCCGCCGGAGTTCCACTGCCAACACCACACGGCCCGGTTCGCGCGGCGGCGGCCCGGTGCACACGTCGGATCCGGGCGTGTCGGCTTGATGCGTCACGCTAAGGAGGTGATCAGCTTCGAGCAGCTCATCGGGACGGGAGGTAAGGAAGGGGCTCGCACCGCCTTCGAGCGCCTCATCGGCCAGGTCGTCGGCCTCCGCTACGCCGGAATCAAGATCGTCGAGGCGAATGGCGGTGACTGGGGCCTCGACGTCATCGTCGGCGAGATCGACGACGTCCTATCGGTCTGGCAGGCGAAGTTCTTCATCGACGGCGTCGGGGAGTCCCAGAAGACCCAGATCCGCGACTCCTTTAAACAGGTGACGGCGAAAGCCAGGGAGAAGGGGTTCAAGCTCGACGTCTGGACGCTCTGCATACCCGTTGACCTCGATGCTGACGCGTTGACATGGTGGACGGGCTGGAAAAAACGCGAAGAAAAAGCCCACGACGTTCGCATCGAGCTTGAGGCCCGCACAGCTCTAGAAACCTTGTTGCTCGCGCCGGACGCGGCCCACATTCGAACCGCTTACTTCCCGGGCTCGCCACCCGCGCCCGTCGCGACGCCGCCGGTCCACGACGTGCCAGAGGACGTGTCCTACGACGACATGCTGTTCGTCAAGCAGCTCCTGGCGGCGGAGCTCGGCGAGCTGGAGTCTGCGAAGCAGCAGTTCTTCAACGCCGAGGCACTCTCGCGCGAGGTGGCCGACAAGAAGGTCGGTGAGCACATTGACGCGCTCAGGGCGGAGCGGGCTGACCTGAGGTCGATCTGGGAGGACCGCTACAACAAGGCCTGCGTTGCGTCCGCCCAGGACCTACTCCCTGAGCTCCACCCAGACGTGATGGCCGCGATCGAGCACCGACACGACAGCGGTCGACCTGAGGTATTGCCGATGCATCTGATCCACCGGAAGGGAGCCATGCACCGGGTCGTCGAGGACGGAAGTGCGGGGTGGGTGCGCGGCTTCCGCCGCATCGCGGAGGCGCACCATGCCTGACGACGCCCTCAGTGTGGAGCCTTTCCCCGACGCGCTTCCTCTTAGCCTCAATCCACCGATGGGGTAGGTCGGGGTGCGTGATTGTGGGCGGCGGTGCGGTGATGGCGTTGTTCGGGGTCGGGAGCGTTGTGGGTTGGCGCTGCGCCCCGGTTTCGGTGGTTCTGCGGGGGCTGCTTTGGATGGTTGGCGGGTAGCGGTGATCGCGCCCGGTGGGCGAGCAGTTCGCTGGTCCTCGGTGAGGTTGTGGCCGTGGCGGTTAGCCGGCGGGGAGCGCTCGGATCCGGGCGAGCGCTGTGATGTAGTCGCCTTGCCAGGGCCAGCGGGCTGGTAGGTGAAGCGTCCAGGCTCGGCCGTGGCGGGTCAGGCGGCCGGCGATCGTGATCAGCCGGCGGCGCAGGGTGCGAGCGGCGCGGACGGTGCTGTCGGGCAGGCCGATCAGTTGTGTCCATCTGAGTAGGTTGTGCGCGAGCGCGCCGAGCACGGTCCAGGCGCCGTTGGCGTTGAAATCGCCGGAGGGGAAGTGCACAAGCGCCTGGTCTTTGAGCTCGGCGATGACCTGCTCGACGACGGCGTGATCGCGATGCTCGGACTCGACGATCACGATGTCCTCAGTGCGGTTGGTGATGAAGCAGAAGTGACGCCAGTCAGGCCACAACTGCGCTTGGGGGCCGAGGAGCCGGGTGCGTCGGACGATCAGCCTGCGCTCGCCGTAGGTGGTCTCGGCGATCTGCGCTTCGCCCTGCGTGGGGTAGTCGGCGATCGTTTGCCAGGCGTCCTCATCGATCGCGTCGACCGCCTCGCGAATCCCTTTCTGCATGCGCACCCCGATCGAGTACTGCCATCCGGCGTTCTCCAGGCGCTTGAACACTTTGGTGTTCCAGAACCCCGAGTCGGCCCTGAGCAGCTTCACGCCGGTAGCGCCAGCACGCTGCACGCGGGCGATCAGCTCGTCTGTGAAGCGCAGCATCCCCTTCTGCGTGTTCGCCGACCCCTTGCGCAGACGGATGTGCAACACCTCGCGAGTGTCCGCCCGGGTGGCGAGGATCGGGTGATACCCCAACAGCTTGGTGTACCCGTAGGCGGCGCCCTGCTTCAAACGACCGCAGACCTCGCCGACGAAACTGTCCACATCGATCACCAGCCGCCCCTCGCCGGGACCGGCGCCCGCCCGCCACGCGCGCACAAGCGTCTCGCCGAGCAGCGCATCGAGCTGGCGCACATGCCCGAACGTGAACGCGCGCAGGAACGTACCCAGCGTCGAAGGCGCCGGCAACCAGCCACCCAAAAGTCGGCGCGTGCGCCCGGCCCGCAACACCTCGCAATCGTCGATGCTGTCCGCGCCGAGCACCATCGCGAACAGCAGCGCCATCACCTTGCGCCCAGCGTTCGCGGCGCCCGGCCGATCACGACGCAACCGCACCAGCCGACCCGCCAACGCCTCAACCCCCAGCCCCTTGGCGAGCGTCGCGACGAGCATCACCCCAGCACCCGAGACAGCACGCTCGTCGTCGAAGACGACCCGCAAACCATCCAGTCCGACCGGCTCGTCATCCTGCACCATGAAGGTGACCTCCTGACCGCAGGCCCCGGCTGCTGCAATCAGCCGCTAAAGCCCTGCACAGGAGGTCATTCTTCTTTCCGGCCCAGACAGAACCAACCCACCCCATCGGCGGATCCAGGCTTAGGCCAGACGACCTCCTGGCCTTTCGGCTGGGGCGCCTCGTGCTGCTGCTCAACACGATGCCCGGACTTCCATCAGCGAAACCGTTCGACATCGAGCGCATATCGTTCTACGACTTCTTCGCAGATAACCCCTTCTTGATTTTTGGTCGAGACACGCCCGAGCACGAGACGCTCGTCATGGCCGGCTTTGATTCGCGCAACCTCTCGTATCAATCCTCGGCGCAGCGCTTCTCGTCCCGACGCGAGCGGTTGCAGCACGACCTGGCAACTCTTGTTGCGTATGGGCTCGCTGCTGCCGCGCCAGAAGCACGCCGCGTCGTTTACTCGCTCACCGCGAGCGGCACCGACTACGCATCGTCGCTGCGCTCTCTGTATGCGCAGGCCTACAGAGCGAGCGCTGCGTTGGTGGGCCGGACGTTGAACAAACTCTCCGATCGCGCGCTGCAAGAAAAGACGCGAAAATGGCTCCGGGCGGACGACCTTCTAATCGATCTCTTCGAGCCCGTTCATGTTGAGCAGGAACGGCCGGCATGAGCCTCCGCGTGCGGAGGCTTCGTCTGGTTGGAGTCGGCAAATCGTACGAAGTCGACCTGACCGCGGATGGCGCTGTCCGCCCGCTCTCGGTGATTGCCGGCGAGATCTCGACCGGCAAGACGTCGGTACTCGAGTTCATCGACTACTGTCTGGGGGCAGGTAATCATCCGCGTCACATCGAGATCGAACGGCGCGTGCGCTCGGCCCTGCTGGAGGTAGAGGTTGACGGCGATGTCTCGGTCATCGAGCGGCCAACATTCGCGACTGACCAGACGGCCACGGTTCATCGCTGCGCGATCGAGGAGCTGACAGAGGCGCACACCATGGAGCGCCGGCCGTTGACGCCCCCGGGTGATCCGAACTCGCTGTCGTCGTTCCTCCTCAGTGCCACTGGCCTTGCCGGCCTGGAGCTCAAGGAGGCGCCGACGCAAACACAGTCCGGGCTGGATCCGCTCTCGTTCCGCGACGTCATACCGCTGTGCTTCTTGACCAATCAGCGGATGGACAACAAGAGCCTCCTGCTGGAGAGCCAGCATATGAGGAACCTCAAGCTGGTCCAGGTCATCGAGATTCTTTTCGGCGTCTACGACGATCAGCTGGCGGCGATGAGCGATCAGCTCGATCGGCTCGAAAAGGAGCGGGCCGATCTCGCCGCGGAGATCGCCGCGCTCGAGACCTTCCTCGCTGAGAACGAGGTCGGCGGGAGGCTCGAGCTCGACTCCGCCGGGGCCGATCTGCAGCAAAAGCTCCTCGATGCACGCACTCGCCTCGACGAACTGAGCGCGCGCATGCAGGCAGCGACCACGTACGCCGCTGACGCCAGGGCCGAGTACGGCCGGCTCCGGCGCGAGAGCGGCGAGGCATCTGCGCGCCTGCGCGACCGCGAGACGTTGATACGTCGTCTCCTACCCCTGCGCGGTCAATATGCCGAGGACGAGCGCAAGCTCGTCTTCTTCCAAGAGGCGGACCACCTCTTCGATCCATTGCGAGTGCGAGTCTGCCCAGCCTGCATGCAGGAGCTTCCGCATCCGGTCGAGGTCGAAGCGGGGGGAACATGCTCACTCTGCGATCAGCAGATTCCCGCCGAACGCGAGCCGGTCGACATCACGGCTGAACGAAACGCTGTGCGTGCGCGACTTCATGCGATCGACCGCTACATCGAGGAAGTGGAGAAGGAGCTAGCCCGTGCCGGCGTCGCATACGAGGAAGCAACCGGTGTGGAGACTGCGGCGCAGCGCAGACTCGACAGCGAGGTCGGCAAGGATCTGGCACCCTTTCTCGCCCAGCGGGACGAGCTCGTCAGGTACCGAGAGGCGATCGAAGGCGAACAGCGGGAGGTCGCGCGGCAAATCCAGTGGCGCGAGGGCTTGGAGCGCAGACGCGCGGACTCAGTGAGACTCGACGAACGAATTACCGAACTGCGCACCCGCATCCAGGAGCTACGCGCCAGTCGCCCGGACCGCGAGGCTGTAACCCAGGATCTCACGGAGCGCTTCGCCGAGCTGCTCGAAGCCTTTGGCTTTCCGAAGCTCGACGAGCCACAGCCGCCGACGATTAACGAGAAGTTTGTACCGTACGTTCGCGGCAATCGCTACACCGACATAGGGTCGACCGGCGCGTTGACCTTGATCTCGCTCGCGTGGCAGCTGACGATCTTCGAGCGCGCTGTCGAGCAGGGCGACCCGCACCCCGGATTCCTGCTGATCGACAGTCCCCAGAAGAACCTCAAGCCTGAGGGCACTGACGTCGGACCAGACGAGTTCGGCGATCCGGCGATCCCGCGGCGCGTATGGGAACACATCGTCAAGTGGAGCGCTGGCACGGGCAAGTCCGCGCAGATCGTTGTCGTCGACAACCTGCCTCCCGACGTCGCCGACGATCACGTCGTCGTACGGTATTCCGGGCATGCTGGCGAGCTCCCCTACGGTCTCATTGACGACGAGACAGGGTAGGCTGGCGCCCTCTACCCGCCAGACTCGCCTGGGCCAGAAGAGGGTGCGACGCGGGTCATATTGATACTGGCGGGAAAGCCTGTATCATAGTGGTCGTTATGCCTGTATCCAGGACTGAGGCCGTGGCATTGTTTCCCACGAGCGGCGCTATTCCGGAGGAGCTCCAGATTGGCCGGGCTTCGGCGATCGGCGACATGACGGCGGCTGCGGAAGGCGGGAGCACACTGATCTTCGCCGAGGATCGTCGTCTTGGCAAGTCGAGCACGCTGCTGGCGGTCACCGACCGCATCTTGCGCGGCGGCCACGATCGGATGGCGCTGTCGGTGGATCTCCGTGACGGGATCACCGACTCTGGTGTCTTGGCGGCGACGTTGCTCACGCAGGCCGCCAAGCAGGGGGCGGGCGCGAAGGTCAAAGCGATGACGGCGAAGGGGGTCTTCAAAAAACTCGCGCCCGCCTCCGCTGCTGGGGTGCGTGCTGCCGGGGAGCTCCTCGGCGAGGAAGACGATGCGGCAGCCCTCGGCAAGCTCGTAGGGCTGCTGGTTCCCAAGGGCGCTAGCCTACGTCAGTCCCTGCTCGCGCTGGACGCCAATGGGCGTGCCGCCGATGAGCGAACAGTGATCGTCCTCGACGAGGCGCAGGATCTGGTGCGCTGGAGTGACTCCGACAACGTCCAGCAGGAGATCGCGAATACGATCAAGCGCCCGGGCAGCACCGTGAGCTTCGTCTTCAGTGGTAGCGAAAAGAGCACGCTGCTGGCGCTCTACGAGGATGCCAAGGCTCCGCTGCATGGTCTCGGCCGCCGATTTCCGCTGCCCGAGATACTACTTCGGCCTAGTAAATAGCCGTCAGGCGGCTTTGGCGTAGCTGACTTGTTTCTCCTCGAAGTAGTTGGCGACGATGCGCGGTGTTCGCTGTCGGGAGCGTAGGTAGCTGCGGGTGTCGCCGATCAGCTCGTCCTGGGTGTGGGGCCTGCGGCGGCCGAGGGTGTTTGTCTTGACGTCCTGGTTGAGCAGCTCGGTCGGGTTCAGCTCTGGCGCGTAGCCGGGCAGGAACTGCAGCTCGATCTCCTCCGCGTGTGCTTCGACCCACTGTTTCACCTTCTTGGCGCGGTGTACGGGATGCCCGTCGAGGATCAGGATGATCTTCTGCCCTTTGCTTTGCCGGATCAGACGGTTTAGGAAGTCGATGAACACGGCGGCGATGAATTTCTCCTTGAACACCCGGAACGACAGGTGTCCCTTGTTGGAGATCGCGGAGATCACGTTCGCGCCAAAGCGCTGTCCGGTGCCCTCGACCACGGGTGTCTGCCCGACCGGGCTCCACGATCTCCCGGCGGTGTGATCGGAGCGCAGACCCATCTCATCGGCCCACAAGATCAGGGATTTCTCCCGGTGGGCGCGCTCTTTGATCGCCGGGTAGCGCTCCTCCAGCCACCGGGTAACGACCTCTGGGTTCTGCTCAAACGCCCGTCTGGCGGGCTTCTGCGGACTAAACCCCCACGAGCGCAGATACCGGCCCGCGGTCTTCTCCGCGACCCTGATCCCGAACCGCCGGTCGATCAGCTCGCACACCAACGCCCGCGTCCACAGAAACCCGGGCAGCTTGAGCTGGTCGGGGTTCTTCTCCCGGATCGCCCTCGCGATCCGCGCCTGCTGAGAGGCCGTGAGCGCCGTCTTCTCTCCCGGCCGACGGCCGCGCTTGCCCGCCGCAAGCGCGCTGTCCCCGCCAAGGCGCTGAGCGCGTACCCACTCGCTCACCGACTGGCGCGAAACGTCGAGCAGCGCCGCGACCTCAGTCTGAGAACGACCCTCCCCGACAAGCGCAACGGCGCGCCGGCGAAGCTCCTCCTGAGCCGCCTGCCCCAACCGCCTCGCATCCCGAGTCCTCACACACCAAAACCTACCAGCCCCGTCGGACGTTTACTGGGCCGGAGTAGTAAGCCTCGATGACTGGTACGCAGGACTGCGCGAACGCTTCGAGCGCTGCGGCATCGCGATCGAGCGTAACCAGCTCCAGCAGATCGTTTACCACAGCGAAGCTCATCCGCTGCGCACGATGCTGATCTGTGCCCACGCGCTCGACTGGCTAGACGAGGACACCGTCACCGTTGACACCGTCGATCGTGCGATCAAAGACGCTGAACGCCATCCCTCCTGGAGTCTCCCATGAGTGTCTGGGATCGCCTCACGCAGGCACGTACGCCCGCGGTCGAGCGGATAGTCGAAACCGTCAAAGAGCAGTCCTTTACTGGGCTCGCAGGCGAGGCCGACGTCGGCAAGACCGCTTTGCTTAATGCGGCTCTGGCTCGTCTGCCAGGCTCGTTTACGATCGTGAAGCTCGACCTAGACGGCGCCTGGTCGCCCAATCGTCTGGCGTGGCGGTGGGCGCGCGAGCTCAGCCGTGCGGTAGCCGGAACAGTCGCGCTCTCCCACCTGGATGCCCTCAGCCCAGAAATGTGGCCCGCGAGTACCCGCGGCGCATTGCTAAAGCTCCCCAAACAGCTCGGTCGCGACGTGGCCGAGCTCGCTGAGGCTTCGGCGCCACCGCGCGGCGTCGGTAAGCCCGATGTCCTGGAGGGCCCAATCCGTGCAACCCACAGGCTTGCCAAGCAGCAGCCGTTTCTCCTCGTTCTCGACCATCTCGAGGCGCCCCGGGCGGCTGGGCTCAGCTCTCCCGATAGCCAGGAGATCCTTTGGCGGGTGCGGGCCGGTGGCCAGTACACGCCCAACCTGCACGTACTCGTCTGTGCGCGGCCCCCAGCACAAGACCTGGCGGCAGGAGCGAACGCGGCCTATCGCCTCGACGGCCGTTGGCTCACAATCGATCCGCCCTCACCAGAAGCCTTCGGCGAGGCGACCGACGCCGCGATCTCTGTCTGTCAGATGGTCCAAACACGCACCGCTGGGCACCCCCGAGCCACGATCGAGCTCCTCGAAGAACTCCTAAACCGCGACCCACGTGCTCGCGATCTGGAGTCCCTCATCAACCGGATGGCTGAGCGTCACACCGACCTAGCTCGTCGCTCGACGCAACACGCCAGGTCCGTGCACCGGCTCGGCGCGCATCTGCTGCTCGCAATTGCCCAGGGGGTCGGTCCCTACGAGGCCACCCCAGAGATCGACGCTTCAGAGGTCGCGTCCGCGATGACACGGCTACACTTAAACGGTCTCGTCCGCCGCGCCGGCGCCCGCCTGTGGGCCACAAGCGACCCGCGCGTAGGATGGGTTCTAGCGGGAGGGGCAAGCTACGAGTGGGCACCGCTTACCACGGACTGGGATCCGAACGAGACTGCGGCACCGTCGAGCAACGAGCAAGCCCCTTCGATACTCACAAGCCGCCAACAGCGCATCCTGGAGCAACTCGCAAACGGCCGAACGAATGCAGAGATCGCCGATGCGCTCGGCGTCAGCCTCAGCACCGTCAAGAGCCAGCTGCAGAACGTTTACCGGCAGCTCGGCGTTGACAACCGCCGCGCGGCAGTTGCTGTGCTCGAGCGCGAAATAGGCGCCGCAAGTTGAGCGTGCCCACGAGTCGTTGTTCAAGCGGAAACGGGTTGTCCAATGTCCGTGTCTAGAGAGGTACGTGAGTAGGTCCGTAGTGCTGGAGGGTTCTCGGCCGTAGCTTCGGCCGATGACGATTTCTGACTTTCTGCGGTACCTCCTGAGAGCACGTCTGCGGTACTTCCTCAAGGTACGTGCGCAGTCCCTCCCGGCTTGGCCGGCGGTACCGCGTCTGCGCCGCCGGTAGCTATTTGGCCGCTGCTGCTCCGGGGGCGGGCCGAGCTTTCGCTTTGCGCTGGAACCGACGCGGTACCTCCACCTGGTAACCCCAGTCGTGCTTCGCGTCCTTCCGTTGCTCTCGGCAGTGACTGTAGCTCTCCTCGCGTGTCGTGACGTCGCTAGTCGTCGTACGCTGGCGTCCCGAACGCGTCTGCTGATCCTGGCGCCTGACTCGTTCGATCCGCCGATCGATTCAGTGTTACGCTGTGCGGCTCAGCTCTCGCGCGTTCAGCGTGCAGTGGGCGGCTGGCTTGATCCGTCGCACCGGGTTGACTGGCTCGGAGAACCATCTCCGAAAGCCGCTCAACCATCCGCAGCTTGCGGTATTCTTGGAGGAAGAAATTAGTGCCGGGGCGCGGCTGTCACCGCCCCCGGCGTGGCAGTGCGCTCAGCATGATCAGCAGCTCGGGGGTGTGAGTCCCCTGTGGGGGTTGATGGCACCAACCACAAGTCGAAGGCAACTGCGTCGTCGTGAGGCGGGGTGGGAAGGAAGCTGGAGGACGAATCTGCGACCCGAGGTACACGAATCGCATTTGAGGCGGCGCGGTCCGGGCGAGCCAGCTGTAGATGGCGAAGCCCTATGCCATCAAGGGGCCGAGACGTAGATGCGGCGGGTGCGTGGTGAAGGTTGCTGGTCTTACCTGGGGAGATCTCCATGGGTGTCCCGTGATGCCTGGTCACGTGTATGTGATCGCCGGGTGGGGGACGGTGCTGGCCGTGAGGCTGGTGCTCGCCGTGGAGAAGTCAGCAGAGGCCATAGTACCGGCGGGATCGTTCATCGCCGGGAAGGGCCGAACGCAAAGTCGAGGCGCAGGACGTGCGTGCTCGTGATGGTCGCTTCGACCGCAGCCAACCCCTTTGGGGGCCTGGACGGGGTGCTTTGAGGGTGAAGCCCGAGGAGTCCGGTCCAGAGCGCAGCGACCATTCGGCGCCGTGTGACACCGCACCTCACCCCGCAGCGGCGGGTCTCTGGGAGCAGTTCCTGGCCCGGGAGAACCTCGCCGAGGCGCTCAGACGGGTCGAGCGTAACGCCGGTGCCGCTGGCATCGACGGGATGAGCACCAAGGAGCTGCGGCCGTGGTTGAAAGACCATTGGCCGCGGGTCCGCTCGATGCTTGACGCGGGCACTTACCGACCGTCGCCGGTCAGGAGGGTGATGATCCCCAAGCCCTCGGGCGGACTTCGGATGTTGGGAGTGCCGACGGTGGTGGATCGACTGATCTGCCAGGCCCTATCGCAGGTGCTCACGCTTGTCTTCGATCCGTATTTCCATCCCCATAGCTTCGGTTTTCGGCCGGGGCGCTCGGCTCATCAAGCGGTCGAGCGGGCACGCCAGTTCATCGCAGAAGGTGACGCGGGGTGGTGCGTCGAGGTGGATTTGGACTCGTTCTTTGATCGGGTCAACGACGACGCTTTGATGGCACGGGTCGCAAGACGAGTGAAGGACAAGCAGGTGCTCCGGCTGACCCGGGCTTACCTGGACGCGGGCGTCATGGATGGCGGGGTGGTGCACGCGGCAGGGGAGGGGACCCCACAGGGTTCTCCGCTCTCGCCGTTGCTCTCGAACGTCATGCTCGACGACCTCGACTGGGAGCTTGAGCAGCGCGGACACCGTTTCGTGCGCTACGCCGACGACAGCAGGATTTATGTCGGGAGCGAGCGCGCGGCACAGCGCGTCCTTCAGAGCATCAGCGGTTACGTAGAGAATCGCCTCAAGTTGAAGGTCAACCAAGGGAAGTCCACGGTTGACTGGTCGGTCAGGCAGCCCCTGTTGGGGTTCTGCTTCTACCGCCGTCGCGGCGAAGTCAAGGTGCGTTTGGACCCGAAGGCCCGCAAGCGGGCCAAGGATCAGATACGCCGGCTGACCTCCCGCACTTGGGGTGTCTCGATGAAGCGGAGGATCATCGAGATCAACCGCTTCACGGTTGGGTGGACGGCTTACTTCGCGTTCGCCGACACACCCACACCGTTCATCGAGCTCGACGGTTGGCTCAGAGGCAGGATGCGACAGGCACGCTGGAAGGAATGGCAGCGCATCAGAACACGATGGAGCCGCCTGCAAGCGCTCGGAATGCCCGACAGGGAGGCCCGGGAGTGGGCCATGACCAACAAGGGCTCCTGGCGCGCAGCACGCACCTTCCTCAGACGCGCCCTACCAGACACCTACTGGGCCGAGCAGGGCCTGAAGGGATTCACCGACCCCTACCACCGTTTCCGGGAGGGCTAGCGAACCGCCGGATGCGGACCCGCATGTCCGGTGGTGTGGGAGGGGCCGGGGCGAGCCCGGCCCCGACCCGATCCGAGAGAACAAGCTCCCGGCGCGCAGGCCACGCTACCAATCAAGGCAACGGGGCTTCCTCGTCAGACCTGTTCTCGGGTGTCTCCGATAGGAGGAATCGAGAGATGCGTGGCAGGACGGATGGCGATGGCGAGTGAGGTTCAGGTTCGGGAGCCGCTGCTGGTGTCGAAGGCGGATGCGTGCGAACTGCTGTCGATCTCGCAGGACAGCTTCGAGCGGATCGTGATGCCGGAGGTCCGGGTTGTCCGGGTGGGCCGTCGGGTGCTGTTCGCCGTGGCGGATCTGGAGCGCTGGGTTGACTCTCACGCGGCGGTCCCGCTGTTGGCCCAGCTGAGCGGGTGTACGTCGTGAACGCGCGGGTGCAAGAGGCGCTTGCGGCATTCGAGCGCATCGAAGCGACCTTGACCGATGGGCAAGCAGAGACTCTTGTGGCGGACGTGGAGGTCGTGGTGGCCGCGCTTCAAGCAGTCTGGCGGCCGGCGCCAGAGGAAGCGCTCCCCGGAGGGCGTTCGTGCTCGGCACTCGCGCTCGTGTGCCAGCTGCAAGGGAGGGGCATGTAGCTGTGAGCCGGCGTGGGAGGCGTGGGTGTTCTCGAGGGCTGACAAGGCGAAGATCAGAAAGACGTTCGGCTCGCTTCAGGAGGCACGGGCGTGGCGCCATCAGCTGCTGGGGACCGTTGACGGCCGACAGCTGCGGAGACCAGCCAAGATCACGATGGCGGAAGTGGGAACGGCGTGGCTCGAGATGGCGAGACGTGGGGAGATCACGAACCGGTCTGGACGCGCCTACAAGCCGAGTGCGCTGCGCACGATCGAGCAGGATTTGCGGTTGCGGCTGATCCCAGAGTTGGGGAGCCAGCCGATGAGCGAGATCACGCGCGCGGATATGCAGCGGCGGGTGGGAGCCTGGCTCGCGAGGGGGCTGAGCCCGAGCAAGGTGCGGGCGGTGGTGAATGCGGCCCGCGTGCTGTGGCGCGATCTCGATCTGGTGACTGGGACCGAGGATCCACTGATTGTGGATCCCACGAAAGGTCTGCGGCTTCCTGCGAGCACGGGCCGACGCGAGCGGATTGCGAGTGCTGGGGAGGTCAGGAAGCTGCTGGGGGCTCTGAAGGAGAGCGAAAGAGCGTTGTGGGCGACGGCGATGTATGCGGGCTTGCGGCTGGGAGAGCTGCGGGCGCTGCGCGCGAAGGACATCGATCTGGCGCACAAGCGGATCAATGTGAAGCGGGGTTGGGATCCGTATGAGGGGGAGATCAAGACGAAGACTGCGAGCAGCACTCGTCCAACGGTGGTGGTGAGGCTTCTTGAGGAGCTGCTCCAAGAGCATCTGACGCGGACGGGACGCAGCGGCGACGATCTCGTGTTTGGCAAAAACGCCCGCACGCCGTTCAACCCGAACACAGTCCACAAACGAGCACGCAAAGCCTGGAAGCGCGCACGGGAACGCGAAGACGAGGGGAACGTTGTCGCCGAGCACGAGCGCATCCGACCCATTGGGCTCCACGACTGTCGGCATACCGCTGTCTCGCAGATGCTCGACGCGGGGATCTCGATAGATAAGGTGAGCAAGATGATGGGGCATGCGTCGATCACGATCACGATCGATCGTTATGGCCACTTATTGCCGGGCGGCGAGGCGGAGGCAGCAGCCCTCCTGGACGCTTACCACGCAAACTCCACCCCGCACTGACCCGGCCCCCGCCTCGGCCGGAAGCGCCCAGCGGAGCAAGCCAGAAAACGGACCCCTAGTTGCCCCGGGTCTCGCGCTCGCCCGGATCAGGCTCCAGGGGCTCGGGCGTATAGCCCTCAGTCTGAGGTTCCCCGGGGTCGGGCAGCGAGGGCTCTGGCTCCTCGGGAATCGGAAGGTCCTCGGGTTCTTCAGGCACAGGCACCTCTCACGTCAAGTAGAACATCCAAGCACAACCTCGATCCCGATCAGCACAGCTCCGACTTGGAGAAGCGTGTACCGGAACTCAAGCTTGGACTCGTTCTCTTGATGATACTTGCTGAGCCAAAGTGCTAGTTCGCGGTACATCGGGTCCAGCTCGACGCCCTTGTCCACATAGTCGCGGATGAGGCGTTTCGCGTTGAATCCGAACCGCCAGCCTTTTCTCTTGGGGAGCAGGATCCATACGCAAGCTCCGCATGACCCGAGGAACGCGATGACGGCGACGACCGCCCAGCCGTGCAGCGAGGGCCGCGACACCTCGAGGCCGAAGAGGTCCGTTGTCGTATTCGTCAACGCCTGGCCCCCGAGAAACGAGGTCACGAGCGATGCGACCGATAGCAGAGCAGCGGCGCGCGTACGCAGGCTCTCCAGCCGTCCGTGTTGCTCGGTGATGTGGCGAAGCGCCTCTTCGTACGCAAGCGCTTGCGGAGAGCTGGCCATAGCTGACAGTATCGGCCGACGACCAGATGGCTCGGCAGCCGCCACGGCAAGCCAGCGTGACTTCCTGCGGCGGGCGGCTAGCGGGCTTCCCGAGCGGGCCGAAGAAGCCATCGCCGATTGGGACATCGTGCGCTGCGAAGATCACAGTGTGATCTACCCAGCAGATGAGCTCACCGAGGCGGAGATCGCTCGGGTCAGCCCCTTCGTCTCCAATCTCGACCAGCCGGTGTTCGCCCTCGTCGGGTTGCCGGAGACTGTCAAGGGAGCGCTGTTCGCCCGGTATGCGCGTTATCCGGGCACGCTTCGACGCTTGTTGCTTGACGAGTTCGCGGACGATCTGCCCTCTGGTGCCCGCGCGGTCACAGAGGAGGCTCGCGCCGAAGGACTGTACGAGCGCGTGTTTCTAGGCTACGGCGATGATTCGGTCGCGCAGCTCGGCGGTGCGCACGTCGCCTGCGAGTACGCCTCGAACGTCCTGACGAAGCTGCTTGAGCGACCACGGCTGGCTGCATACCTCGAGCAAAGCACTCGCTACATCCCGTACGACGGGCGTCTCCCCGACGGCCGCTTTCGGTACTACCGCGACCAGCAGCTTGGCCCGAACTACGAGCGGGCGATGGACGCCCTATTCGAGACGTATTCCAAGACGCTCGGACGCACGCTGGAGTGGGCTGGCGAGCGCTTTCCGCGCTCGCCCGGCGACTCGGACCGCGCACACCGGCGTGCCTTGGAAGCCAAGGCGCTGGACCTAGTGCGTGGGCTACTTCCCGCCGGGTCGTTGTCGCATGTCGGCGTATATGCAAGCGGGCAGACCTACGAGCAGCTGATCCTGCATCTGATCGCCCATCCTTTGCCCGAGGCGCGCAGTTATGGGGCACTCATCCTGCGAGCGGTGCAGTCGGTGATGCCGAGCTTCGTCGCCCGTGTAGAGGTTCCGAACCGCGGCGGCGAGTGGGTGGAGTACCTTCGCCAACGCGAAGCGGCCGGCCGTCGGTGGTCGACCCGGCTTGGTCTAGACCAGCCAGGCGCGGGCGGGTTCTCGGGACCAAGCGTGCGCCTCACGCGTGTAGACGGCAACGAGGAGGAGTTGATCGGCGCACTGCTGTTCGAGGTCTGCGCTGAGAGCGAGCACGAGATTCGCACCCGCCTGCGGCGCCTGGAGCCCGAGGAGCGTATACGGCTACTCGGGGACTTGGTGGGCGAGCGACGCAACCGCAGGTACCGTCCGGGGCGGGGCCTCGAGTCCATCAAATACCGCTTTGAGATCGTCTCCGACTACGGTGCCTTCCGTGACCTGCAACGTCACCGGCTGCTCACGCCGCAGTGGCAGCAGCTCGACGGCCGACCTCGGCGCTGAGGTACCGGACGAGCTCGATGAGGCGGGCGTGGGCGAGGACTTCCGGCACGGCCTCGACGTATCACGCCAAGCGTACGCGGAGCTCGTCGAAAAAGGCGCCGGGCTCGCCGCGTCTTATGCGGTCTGTCTAGCGTTCCGCATGCGTTACTTCCTTGACTTGAACGCCCGAGAGGCGATGCACCTGATCGAGCTTCGGTCCGGCCGCGAGGGGCACCCGAGCTATCGCGCGATCGCTCAGCAGATGCACGCCCTGATCGCAGAGGTCCATCCGTCTGTCGCCGACATGATGTCCCACCTCGATACAAGTAGCGAGCCGCGCCTTGAGCGGATGCTCTCCGAGATGCGTAACGAGACGCGCCGATCGGCGCCTCCCGACGAGACCTGATCATGCCGCAGTGCGGCGGGCGATCGCGCGAAGCGTCGCCGCAAGGTGCTCGTCGCCGGCCTGCTCGTCGATGGCCTGTAGGACGGTATCGAGGGGGAGCTTGCCTTCTCCAGCGCCGATCGCGAGCTCGGCAAGCATCCCCGGCTCCCACTCCTTTCCGAGCAGGCAGTCCGCGAGCGCCTGCTCGTGGGTGGGGTCGCGCACGTGACGAGGGTCAAAGGTGCGCAACAATCCTCCGAACACGGCGGCATCGAAGACCGCCGTCAGCAGGAGCTCGATGTTGAAGTAGGGGATCTCAGCGACCTGGCGCTGGTGCGACAGGTCGTCCTTCAGGTGCTGGGCGAGCGCGGCGGCGAACGCGAATGCTGCGGCAGGGCGCAGGTCGCCCACCATCGAGCCGTCGGTACGCGTCTCGCCTGTCACACCGTCGAGCCCGAGTGGAGGCGTAAGCGGCGTCCGCCGCAGACGTGTCTCGCGCTCCAATGCAATCCGCTCCGCGTCGTTGTCAGCCGCAAGCGTTGGCAGGATCCGCTGAAGCAGCACGCGCTCGCGACACCACGGACAGTCAGCGACACCGGGAGGAGGCAGGAGTATTTCCTGGGCGGCGTACAAGCCATGCTTGAATCCCTCAGGGGTCGCCGCCATGTAGCGCTGCCTTATTCGATCCCAGGCCTCGCTAGTCGAGGTGCGGGCTAGTGGTACGAACCCCCACACCCGCACGTCGCGCTGGCGCTCTTGGGCGACCTCGTAGATCCTCGTGCGCAGACCGAACAAAGTCTGCGCGGAGATCACCACGTCGTCCATGACGAGCACCTCGCCGGCGTCGGCGAGCGCTGAACGCGCGTCTCCCTCGATCCGCCCGAGCGGGACAGTGAACAACAGTGAGTCCCATGCGGACTGAGCGAGGCGAGCGAGTGCGGCGGCGGAGCCGTGTTCGGGAATAAGGATCAGGTCAGGACGTGGATAGCGGTCAGCGAGGACCGCGGTGCAGCGGTCTGAGAACTCAGAGTCCTCCAGCAGAGCTGCGATATCGAGGCTGACCGACAGGTGGCGCACTTCCTCGCGAGCGCCCGTGGACGTTGTGTGGTCAAGATGCAACGACACTGCCCCGGCACGATCGGCAATCCCCCAGAACGACTTCTCGGCCTCAATCCGAGCCTGGTCGAATCCGCGCGCCGTCCACTCGATCTGTGCGGTGACCTCGTACGTTTCTGGGTGGACGTGCAATAGCTCCTCGCTCGGACATTGGTCGCAACGACGATCGGCGTTGAGCCGCCAACGCGCGATTGGATAGTCGAGGAACACCTCCGTGGGGCCCTCGCCGCCGGCTGCCTCGGCGCGTTCGCCGGGCTCGGTTGCGGTCTCGCACAGCGCGAGGATCTGCGCGTGCGGCTCGCGCCGCGCGACCTCCCGAGCGACGCCTCCCGTGGAGTTGACCGAGAGAGCGAACACGAGACTCTCCCAGCCGGTGACCGCGAAGTTGTCGAGCAGGGCCTGCACTGCGTCCGGCCCGCGCGGGTATTCATCGAGTGCTGCGATTGGTACCTCCCAGTTAAACCGGCGGAGTGCCTCGTCTCGGACGACTGCCAGCAATCCCAACAGCGTGCCCGTGTCGGCAGCGAGCCCCACTCGATCCCCCACGAAGGGCAGGATCCAGTCGGCGAGGCGAAGCAGATCAGTCGCATCTTGGAGGGCGTTCGCCAGGCGGATGAACTGAGCGGCATGAGCGGCGGTCGAGGGCAACGCGTAGTGGCAGCCCGGGTGGCGTTGAATCGCTGTAGAGCGGCGTAGCATCGCCTCAAGCTCAGGGCCCCGCAGCTCGACGGCAGCGAGTTGGGCGTCAAAGGGCAATGTCCAGGCCGGGGGACGAAGGTAGGGTGCCGGGCTCTCCGGATCATGGCCTCCACACAGCACCAGCACCGGGATATCCGTGAGGTAGCGAGCGAGCACATCGTCCTGATCGATCTCCTGGAGAGCGTCGGGCTGACTTTCGCGGATGATCAAGAGGTCTAGCGCGGCGAGGGAGAGATCCTGCATGCGTAGCCGGTTGACCGCAGGCTCATAGGAGCGCTCCATGCGGGGATCGAAGATCGCCACGTTGCGCGTCTCAAGCACCGGTGGGAGGCTCGCTTCGATCGTGACCGGCAGGCGCCGATGCGCTAGCAGCCGGAGGGCCATGGCCGCCTAGGTGTGGACGCGCAGCCGGGGATCCCGAATCGGGAGCACCACGTGAAGAGCCGTTCCTGGCATCCAGCCAAGCGTTCGGTCGCGAAGGCGGAAGCCGTCGGCGCGATCGAGCGTGCCGTCGAGCTCCGCCAAACACCTACCGGTGCGAAGGGCAGCGTGCGCTCCGAGCCTCGAGAGAGCATCGATGATGATCGTGTAGCCGTAGCCAGGCTCGCCGACGGTCACTGCGTCGCGGGTCTGAAGCTTGATCGATTCATTCGCCCTCAAGGCTTTGACGAGTGCGTCCCGCTCGACATCAGCGCTCTCGACATAGACGTCTGCGTTTCGGCTCTGGCGGGCGGCGATGCCGACGCCGTCGTCGCACACGACGAGCTCTATCCAGCCTCGGATGTCCTGCTGGTCTGCGTCCGCTGCGTCTTTCGCCCGGGAGATGTAGTCGTGCAGGCCGCTCTCCTCACCGCGCTTGGCACTCAGCTTCTCGTAGTGGCGCACCGAGAGGTAAGACAGGCCCGGCTCTGGCTCTGTCCATGGCTCCTCGTAGGCGTGGTTGACGACATTCAGCACGGCCTCGAAGACGAGTGCGACAAGGGCGCGGCGCTCGCTTAGCTGGAGACTGCCTACATCGAACTGGACGTTACGGGCCAATCTGACGAACTCGGCCGCGAATCGATCGATATCCGGCGTAAGCGCACTCGTCTGGAGTCGTGTTCTGACGCCGTAGTTGGTACTCGACGTGTCTCCCTTCTCGGCGTAGTAGGCGCGAATCTGCTCTGTGATGTCGATGCCGTCCGCAAGAACCTGGGTTGCGTGGCGGGCGAGTGCAAGCCCGATGCCGGAGCGCGTGAAGGTCTGAAACCAAGTTCCTGAGAAGTCGTTTGGGCTGGGGACGACGACTAGGAGCTCCGCGGCAGCCCAGCGCCGCAGAGCATTCCCGAGGCGGTAGCCAGCGCCTGGCTGTACGTTCCGAACCGCCGATAGGTTGATGGACCAGGATCGCTCAGGGTCCTGGTCTGGTGTGCAGCGAAGCAGGAGCGTCTCGATCTCGTCGACAGCGATGCTCTGCCCGAATGCGTGGTCCAGCCGCTGAAGAGTTGTCATGCCAGCACGTCCATGCGGAAGGTCAGCGATACTCGAGCGCCGCCTGCCGGGGCGGAAACGGCGTGCAGGGGGCGCGGATCACTGCGGTCGATCGGGTCAGCGAGGCCGGTACCGCGTAGGAGCACGAGGTCGCCCGGACGGCAGTCAAGCTCGGCGAGCGTTCTGTTGCTCGTCCGGTCGGCGACGATCGTCAGCCTGCCACGACCGGTGAGCGAGAGGATTGCGACGATCAGGCCGTAGCGGCGGTGGTCACGATGAGCGCTGATACCCGAGCTGCGTCCCTGGTAGGCCATGACCGTCGCCTCATTCGGTCTCCAGCTGCTCCCGCCGAATGCGGACCGCAGCCGAGCGGCAAGCTCGCACAGGGCCGACTGCGGCCTCCAGCACTCTGCCGAGATGACGGCCATCTGCGCTCGCTGTGTGACGGGGCCTACCCTCATAGGGGCGTCGCTGAGCGGCCACTCGGCGAGGCTGGAGCGGAGCCGCCGACTCTCCGTCGGGCTAACGAAGGACGGCACATGCGCGAAGCCGTCTCGCGCCGCGCTCTTGAGCGCCCAAGGGAGGGAGTGGGATGATGCCGTCGTATCGCTCATATAGGCGTGATCGCCCGTGGGCGCCTAGGTCGATGATTGCGAATGGATGCCAGACCACGCTGTTCCGCAACCCGGAATCTGGGAGAAATCGTACGTCGGTGCACGTCCCCACGGTAGCTCGGGCTGCGGACCGAGCAGGCCTTGCGGCTGCCAGACGGGGGCCTTGAGGGTGGTCCGCTCCTTCCACCGAGAGAGGGCTGCTGGCGCGCCTCGTGGCGCGCATCCATGCGCTAGCGGCTCTCTAGAGCCAATCGGTCCCGGTCTCGAAAACCGTTGTGCGCCTGATTGGCGTACCGAGAGTTCGAATCTCTCCCCCTCCGTTGTTGAGTCGAAACCCGCGCGTTTGCAGCGGACTTTGGCCATATAGCAGGTCTTCGCGAGCCCGCGCCGATAGCCGCTGGAGGTTGCTGGAAACCGCCTGGGTCGGGCTAGTGTCCTGAGTCGTTAGTTCATCGGCGGTTGTTGGTAGTGTTTGGGGATGAATTCATCTCGTGTTGGGCGGCGTGGGCCTCGGGCGGTGGCGGTGGTGCTCTCTGATGATGAGCGCCGAGTTTTGGAGGGGTGGTCGCGTCGGCGCTCCTCGGCGCAGGGCTTGGCGGTTCGCGCACGGATAGTGCTTGGCGCTGCTGATGGTGAAAGCAACACCAGACTCGCGCAGCGTCTCGGGTTGACGAGGATGACGATCGCGAAGTGGCGCGGGCGGTTCGTTGTTGATCGGGTGGACGGTTTGCTTGACGAGCCCCGGCCGGGCAAACCGCGCACGATTTCTGATGAGAAGGTCGCGGAGGTGATCGCAGCAACGCTCGAGAGCGCCCCGAAGGACGCGACACACTGGTCAACCCGCTCGATGGCGGCGCATCTCGGGCTCTCCCAGAGCGCGGTGTCACGTATCTGGCGGGCGTTTGGGTTGCAGCCTCACCGTGTCGAGTCCTTCAAGCTCTCAACCGACCCGCTGTTCGTGGACAAGGTTCGTGACGTCGTCGGCCTATATCTGGACCCGCCAGAGCGAGCGCTGGTGCTGTGTGTGGACGAGAAGTCCCAGATCCAGGCACTCGATCGCTCCCAGCCGATCCTGCCGATGCTGCCCGGGGTCCCAGAGCGCGCGACCCACGACTACAAGCGCTCCGGAACGAGCAGCCTCTTCGCGGCGCTGGACATCGCCTCGGGCAAAGTCATCGGCTCGCTGCATGCCCGCCACCGCACTGTCGAGTTCAAGAAATTCCTGGCGCAGATCGACGCTGCCGTCCCGCCCGAGCTCGACGTGCACCTGATTCTCGATAACTACACCACGCACAAGACCAAGGAGGTGCAGCGCTGGCTACTGGCGCACCCCCGGTTCCATCTTCACTTCACGCCGACCGGCTCATCATGGCTGAACCTCGTCGAGCGTTGGTTTGCGGAGCTCACCAACAAGAAGCTCAAGCGCTCGGCCCACAAGTCAGTGCGCGAGCTCAACGCCGACATCCGCGGCTGGATCGAGCACTGGAACGAGAACCCACGACCCTACGTCTGGACAAAGACCGCCGACCAGATTTTCGACAGCCTCACACGCTACTGCCAACGAATCACCGACTCAGGACACTAGGACCCGCGCGCAACTCGCGCGCATAGGGCGCCGCGATCAGCGCACCCATCATCGGTGCCAAGCGCTCGGACGGTTCTGCATTGCCCCGCCGGGCCCGGAAGAACCATGGCAAAATCCCATGTTCTTGGCCAGGCTGCTAGGATCGTGGCCGCGGGGCTAGTATGGGAAAGCTCCATAGTTCCTCCGCTAGATCGATGCCTGGACGTGTCTTTACCCAACTCCTCGAGGTCGCCCAGGATCAGCACGGCTACGTGACGCCGCGGGATGCCCGCGCGCTGAACGTCAATCCGCTGCGGCTGCAGGATCTGGTCCGCCAAGGGCTGGCCGAGCATGTCGCCCACGGCGTCTACCGGATCGCGCTGGTGCCTGTGACGGCGCTTGACCAGTACATGGAGGCGAGCCTCTGGCCCCAGGCCGCACGGGGCGTCCTCTGCGCCGAGACGGCGCTCGACTTGCACGAGCTTTGCGACGTAAATCCCGCAACGATCCACGTGACCGTGCCCGCTGGCTATCGGCCGCGGCGGGATGTCCCGAAGCTCTACACGCTCCACTACCGCGACCTCGACGATCGCGACGTGACGAGACATGAAGGAATTCCCATCGTGACGCCCTATCGTGCGATCCTCGACGGTATCGACAGCCATCTGGGACCGCGGCTGCTCGGCCAGGCAATCGACAACGCCAAGGCGCGGGGGTTGCTGACGCGCGAGCAACTCGCTGACGTAAGGCGCCGCATGAAGGTGCCGGCCCCGGCCTCATAGCGATGTCCCGAGCCCGGCGCAAGGCGCCGCACAGCGCACGCGTCATCGAACGATGGGTGAACGAATACGCCCGCGAGCAGGGCATGGTCGTTGGTCGTCTCCAACGGTGGGTCTGGTTCATGATCGTCCTCGCCGTACTCGATCGAGTCCGCGACGAGGCCGGCGAGCCGCTCTTCATCCTCAAGGGCGGTGCGGCTATGGAGCTGCGCCTGCGCCTCCAGGCCCGCACCACGAAGGACATCGACACGATCTTCCGTGAGTCGGCCGAGTCGATGCTGGAACGCCTCGACGAGGCATTGCAAGCGGGCTGGAACGACTTCACGTTCGAGCGCACCCCGCCCGCGCCGATCAAGAACACACGCTCGATGCGCCTGCAGATCAAGCTCGCCTACCGCGGCCGACGCTGGGGAACCGTGCCACTCGAGGTGGCGCCAGCCGAGGGCGAAGCCGGCGATGATGTCGAGATGCTCGATGCTGTCGCGATCGAGCAGTTCGGTCTGGACGGGCCCACGCGTGTTCCCTGCCTGGGTGTGCGGTACCAGATCGCCCAGAAGATACATGCGTGCACCGAGCCACCGCCCGACGGCAGACAGGAGAACCCACGCTTTCACGATCTGCTGGACCTGATCCTCCTGCGGGAGCTGGTCGACCAGGGCTGGGCCGGCGTCCGAAGTGCCTGCGTCGACACATTCAAGGTTCGTGACAAGCAGCCGTGGCCTCCAGAGATCGTCATACACCCATCATGGCCCCAAGCCTTCGCAGCTCTCGCGGCAGAACACAACTTCGACATCAGCGACGTCCACGAGGCCTCGCGACAGGTACGCGAGATGATCGCGCGGATCGACGCGGCAAGCGACGGTGCGTAGAGACAGCACCGGGCCACGGTGTCGCGTATCTGAACATCACAGATTCCTGTGAGGTCCTAGGCTAGGCGCTCTACGGGGCCGCTTCCTGGCGTTCTCGGGCGCATTGCCTGCCTTGATCGCCCCTCCTCAGCCACCCTGGCGCGGCTCACGAGCGAGGCGTTCGGCGGCAGCTCGGGCCTCGTCGATGTCCGCGTAGATGGTGTTCCGCACGATCACGCCGTCTACCCACATCCCGACCGTGGCGGAGGAACGTACTCGGACGCCCTTCACTGCCGCTTGCGCGGGCAGCGTATGGTTGCCGGGTGGCGAGCGATCGTTTGAGCGTGGTGTTGAGGGCGATGGGGGACGCCGATCGCGGCGGGTCCGCGTCGATGGTCGATCGAGTGTGCACAGCGGCAGTGGAGCTCCTCTCGCTGAGTGGTGCAGGGCTGTCGTTGATGGTGGCTGGCGAACTGCGTGGCACCGCGGGCGTGTCTGAGCCGGGGATGGCGGCCGTGCAGGAGCTCCAACTCACCCTGGGGGAGGGTCCATGTGTTGACGCGTGGCGGAGCATGGAGCCCGTGTTGGAGGCAGATCTGGCCGATCCTGAGCAAGTACGTTGGCCGGCGTTCGCCCATGCTGGCGTGCAGGCTGGCGTGCGGGCGGTGTTCGCCATCCCACTGCAGTTGGGGGCCGTGGCGCTTGGTGTGCTGGCGCTCTACCGCGATCACCCGGCGCCCCTCGGCGACGAGGAGCTCGCCCTTGGACTGGTCCTGGCCGAAGTCGCGACCCAGACCATTCTCGGCCTGCAGGCGGGGGCTCCTCCCGAGGAGCTGCATGTGCTGCTGGCTGATGAGCCGGCGCATTGGGCGGAGATCCATCAGGCGACAGGGATGGTCTCCGCCCAGCTTGGGGTGTCGCTCGACGAGGCATTCGTGCGGCTGAGATCGTTCGCGTTTGCCAACGATTGCCCGCTGCGTGAGGTGGCGGGGAAGGTCGTTGCGCGTCGCTTGTGCCTTGACGGTCCAGGATGATGCGCGCAGGGCGCAGGGATCCGCACAAAGGCGTAGATTCCGAGGAATGGGACAAGGTCGAAGAGGCGTTCCCACGCCATGACGCGAGAAGAACGAATCGTGGAGACCTTCGTCGAACTGACTGACACGATGGTTGACCACTTCGACGTGATCGAGTTCCTCCACCGCCTCGTGGAGCGCAGCCTGGAGCTCATGGACTGCGCCGAGGTGGGATTGCTGCTCGCGAATGCCGCGGGCAGCCTCCAGGTGATGGCCTCCTCCAGTGAGCGCTCCGAGGCGCTCGAGCTGCTCCAATCCCGCAACGAGGAGGGACCGTGCTTCGAGTGCTATCGCAATTCGAGGCTGGTGTTCAGCGAGGATCTCGCGGCGGACACCGATCGCTGGCCGACGTTCGCGCCCGCTGCGCTCCAGCACGGGATCAACTCGGTGCATGCGATTCCCATGCGCGTCCACAGCCGGACGATTGGGGCGCTCAACCTGTTCCGCGGTGAGGCCGGCCGGCTCGCCGCGCGCGACGTGCCGCTCGGGCAGGGGATGGCCGACATCGCCGCCGTGGCCCTCATCCAAGAGCGCGCGATGCGCGAGACGCGCGGCGTCGTGCAGCAGCTCCACGGCGCCCTGAACAGCCGGGTCTTGATCGAGCAGGCCAAGGGCATTCTCGCCGAGCGCGGCCACGTCAGCGTGGATGCGGCATTCGCCAGCATTCGCCGCTACGCGCGACATCACAACAGCCGCCTGAGCGACGTCGCACGCGATGTGATCGAAGGCCGCTTGGATCCGGCAGCGCTGGCAGAGCTCTTGCCCGGCACCGCTCCGCAAATTCGGCCCTAACGAGCTCTGCGGCGCCCGCGGGCGCTGGCCAGGTTTTGCTGTCCCGTGGGCGGATTTTCCCATCTACTTGTGACAGCGCGCACAGAGTGCTACGCTGCCACGGCGCGCGTCGCTCCAGACCCTGGTGACGTCCTTGTAGGTGAGGTACATGTCTGGAGGCACCGTGCAACCCGAGCAGGCTCTCACCGTTCCAGCATCCGAGGTGCGCTTGTGACGCCCGAGGATCAGGAGCGGGATATCGCCGATCTGGAGCAGACTCTGTTGGATGCCGAGCAGAACGGCGCGAAGGTGATCAGGTCTTGTCCGCCTCCGATCAGACCGGCTCTGAACACGATCAGATCTCATCCGACCGCGATCAGGTCGCGGCAGACATCGACCAGGCAGTCAGCGACGAACAGCACGCCCACCGCAGTGACGAGGCCGCGCATGAGCGAACCCGCCGGATGCGCGCGGACAGCACGCTCGAGCGCCACATGGCCAGTCGTGTGCGCGGCACCGGTTCTGTCATGCGCGACCGGATCGCCGAGCAACGAGACGGACTGGCGGCCGCGCGGGACCTGACGAGCGCTGCGCGTGATCAGCTTGCGGGCGCCCTCGATGCCGAGATCGAGCGCTTCGAGTGCGAGCATCGCGAGCAGGAGGGACGGCTCAACGCTCGCGCAGTTCAGCTCCGGGCGGCCCGGGAGCGACTTCTGGCCAGGCAGTCGCGCGCTCGCGCAGCGCTCCAACGCCAGGCTGCTGCTGAAGATCGCGAACACGCAGCGCGTGATCGGGAGTTCGCGGCGCTCGACCGAAAGGCCTACGCCCAGGAGCTCGCGACCGCCGCAACGGACGAGGTGACGGGTGCGCTACGGCGTGGCGTGGGCCTGGCAGCTCTACAACGGGAGATGGACCGCACCTCGCGCACGGGCGAGCAACTCATTGTTGCGTTTATCGACGTCGATGGCCTGAAGAGCTTCAACGACCATCAAGGACACTCGGCTGGCGATGCGCTGCTCCGGACCGTCACCCGCGTCGTCAGTGACGAGTTCCGCTCGTACGATCTAATACTCCGCTTCGGCGGCGACGAGTTCGTGTGCTCGTTCTCAGGTGACGGCCTGGATGAGATCGGCAAGCGCTTCGAGCGAGTGAACGTGCAACTCAACGGGGCGATTCCGGGCGCCAGCATCAGCGTCGGTGTGAGCCAGCGACGCCCTGAGGACACAATCCAGATGCTGCTGGACCGCGCGGACGCCGCGATGATCGCCACGCGTCGTGGAGACTGCAGACGGGTCGACGAGATGGATATCACCGGGAAGGTGTCCATGTCTGGTGAAGCTAAGCGGCTAAACCACATCACAGAATGATGGACCGCGCTCTGACGGGAGGCTGTTGCGATGTCTTCACCAGCAGCGTCGTCACCGGCACCTCAGTGACGGGGTTCGGTCTGCGGGTCTGCGGGGGCCGGGCGATGGCCGTCGAGGACCGCGGCGGCACGCTCGATGAGCGTTAACGCTCGGCATCGCGCAAATCCGACCATGGCGAGCAGAAAGCCTCGTCGACAAACGTCCGACGGCCCCCGACCTCATCACCGTCGACGAACGAGCGGCCGCTCCACGTGCCGCTCACGCAGGCACACGTGGACCCGCCCGCTTCGCCTCCCCCTGTTGGGCGGGCGGGGCGCGTGTGCGCACAGGCCCGACCGACGCGCCGCAGCGACCAGGTCACCCGCGAACGCCCTACGGCGAGCATCCCGAACGTGGCGCATCGGCCGTGGGTGGAGGTTCCCGGTTCAAGCCCGGGCGTCGGCTCGCTCGAATGCGCATTCGGTGGCGGCGGATGCGGGAGCCGCTAGAGCTGAGAGCCAGCCGCGCTCATTGGCGACGAGGACTGCTTGGGCGCGGTTGATCACTCCGAGCTTGCGGTAGATGTTGTGAAGGTGGGTGCGAACGGTGCTCGCGGAGAGGGCGAGGTCGTATGCGATCCGCTTGTAGACCCTGCCTGTGGCCAGCTGTTGGAGGACCTCGAGCTCCCGGCCTGTGAGTGGGCTCGGGTCAACGTGGCGTCGGCGCGGGTGCTGGTTTGGGCCCGGCAGTTCACACATCAACCGCCGCAGCTTCTTGGGGCTGAGGCCGACGGCGCGGGCGCTGTGGAGCAGCTCACTCGGGGAGACGCGCCCGCCCTGCTGGTAATGGGCGAGCGTGTCGGCGAGCCGGATGATCGCTGCCTCGCCCTCGGCGTCGGGGTTGTGGTGTCGTTCGATTGGGGTGGCCAGCGACGCCGGTAGCCCCCAGCGCCGGATGAGCACGCCTCCGACCGTGGCATGGTGGACGCCGAGCTCCTTGCGCTCCTGATGGATGTGCTCATCGGGCGTCATCGCACGATTGTCGATCTGGGAGTGGTAGCCGGGGTGGGCATGGATCAGCACAAGCTTGCCGATGTCGTGCAGGAGGCTCGTCACGGCGAGACGGTCACGGCTTGCATAGCCCGTGGTGGAGGCGATCGAGTCGGCGGTGCGCTGGGTGGCCAGGGCGTGCAGCCGGAAGCGCTCAGGCGCCGAATCCCATATGCCGGCGCGCTCGAAGAAGTCGAACGTGCGTACGCGGCTGGCGAGCGCCTGGATGGTTTGGGGGCGAAGCAGCTCGACGGCGCGGGCCACGGTGTCCACATGCCCGTGGCTGGTCTGTCCGGTGTTGGCCAGGCGCAGGACGGCGGTCATCAAGGCAACGTCGGACTCGACCGCCGAGACGACGTCGGCCGTTGCGTGATGGTCGTTGGTGATTACCGACAGTAGGCGATCGCGCGTCTCGGCGAGTGCGGGAAACGTCTCGAGCGCTTCGCATCCCTCCGTTAGGCGCTTACCGTGATCTGTGTACCGGTGGGGCTCCCTCGCGGCATGGCGTTGGGTGACTGCGAGGGAGTCGCTTCGGGGCGACTCGCGCTTCGGTGGGACGCCGCATGTCATGGGCGTCTCCTGACTGCGGCATCGAGGGCCGCGATAGATGGGGAATGGCTCCCCGGCCTCTTCGACCTATCACCTAGATCGTCAGTTCACGGCCTCAGCGTTAGACCTCGTATTCAAGCTGGCGGTCTCCTGCGCCGATGTCCAGTAGTATGACGTTGGTGCGTTGATGGACTTTCGGCGGCGGGTGCGCCGCGTGTCGCCTTGTGGCGGTCCCGGGTTGGTACCTCGGGTCGTTCGTGAGCCGCAATCGTGACCTCTCGATCTCTCTGGAACGTGTATCGGGAGCGTGCGGGGAGCTTTCGGCTCAGTCCGCCCAGGCCCATGAGAGCGCGTCCCTCGACAGGGGGTGGCTCGCGAGACGCACGGGCTCTCGGGAGCAGATCGCAGCAGGCGCGATTTGGCGTGCGGCGGCGGCGCATCCGCGCGATCTTGATCGGTGGGCTGATAGTCGTCTGTGGTTGCGTCGGATCGGTTTTGCTTGCGAGTGAATGGCGCTCCAACGTGGTGCGCACAGACCGGCAGTCGTTTAAAACCGCGGCCGCCGATCTGAGCGGCGCTCTTGACTCGAAGCTCGATTCAGGCCTCGAGCTGACGCGCGCGTTGCGCGCGATCGCGACATTGGAGCCAAGCGCTGGCGACACGCGATTCGTTGAATGGTATGACCAACTGCAGCGCGGTGCGGGTGCTCCGGCTGGAATTGCCTCGGCGCTGATTGAGATAGTGCCGGCGTCTCGACTGTCGGTCTTCCGGCGCGCGGCACTTTCTGATCCGGCGTTTCGTACATTTATTGGGAGTGTTTTCGCGATCGTGCCTCCCGGTCGCCGCCCGGTCTACTGTCTCACCCGCGCCTCGGTCGGCCGGACAGCCACAACGAGCCTCTATCCACCACTTCTCGACTATTGTGCGCCGGTGATCCCCGGCTTCGGTCGCTCGCCGTTCGGCGCTTTGATCAGAACGGCCCGCGATACCGGCTCCACCGTCGTTGCGCCGATCCCCGGCCTCTCGCTGGTCGCCGTCGGTGAAGCCGTGTACGCGCGTGGCGCTTCGCTGACGACGGTCGCTGCGCGCCGCGCTGCGCTAACCGGTGTGATCGGGACCTCGTTCGACGGCGCCGCGCTGATCAGGCCGCTGCTGGTCGGCCATCCGTCGCTTTCCCTGGCGCTGTATCACCGCAACATCCGCGGTCCGCTGCAGCTGATCGGACGCGCGGGTGTCGCCTCGGGTGGCTACTCCGAACGCAAGGGCCTCGGGGAAGGGTGGGTAGTTCAGGTGACTGGCGGCGCGTTGGCGTCTGTCTCTCCCGATTTGCAGGGCGCGGCCGTCCTGGGGGGCGGTCTGCTCGTGACGTTCTTGATCTTCATGCTCTATGAGGTGCTCACGCGTTCGCGTCGGCGGGCTTGGGGTTTGGTCAGTGAGAAGACGGGCGAGCTGGAACATTCTGCGCTGCACGATCCGTTGACCGATCTGCCCAACCGGCTTCTGGTGCTCGACCGCGCCGAACATATCCTCGCGCGAGCGCGGCGCCTTGGTGTTCCTATGACGGCGTTGTTCGTGGACATCGATGGCTTCAAGCAGGTCAACGACCGCTATGGCCACCAGGGCGGTGACGAGATTCTGCGGCAGGTCGGCGCGCGGCTGAAGACGATCCTGCGAGACAACGACACCGTCGGGCGCATCGGTGGAGACGAGTTCGTGATGCTGATCGATTCCGTCGGCCTTGATGCGGCTCCCGAGCTGGTGGCGCAGCGGATCCTGGATGTGCTGCGCCAGCCGATCCGGCTGGCCAAAGGCGACCACGCGCCCCTTTGCCTCACAGCGAGCATCGGCATCGCGACTGGGCGGCCGGCATCCGCCGAGAATTTGATGGCGGACGCAGACCTCGCCCTGTACAAGGCCAAGGCGGTCGGCAAGAACGGCTACGTCGAGTTCGAGTCCGCGATGCACACCGCCGCGCAGGACCGCATACACCTGGAGATGGACCTCGCCGGTGCGCTCGCGGCTGACCAGATGTTTCTCGTCTATCAGCCGATGCTCGATCTACAGAGCGGGAAGGTGGTGGGCGTCGAGGCCCTGCTGCGATGGCGTCATCCCACCGGCGGTGTGATACCGCCCGATTCGTTCATACCGATCGCCGAGGAGAACGGGCTGATCGTCACGCTCGGACGGTGGGTCCTCGAAAGGGCCTGCGCGCAGGCAGTGATCTGGCACAAGCGGGGGTTTCCCGTCAACATGTCCGTCAACGTCTCCGCGCGCCAGCTCGAGCGGGCAGAGTTCGTGCAGGAGGTCCGCGCGGCGCTGCACGAGAACGCGATGGACCCCGCGATGCTCACCCTCGAGATCACCGAGACGGTCCTCATGCGCAAGCCGGAAACCACGACCAGGCTCCTCAACGAACTGAAGGCACTCGGGGTTCGTATTGCAGTCGACGACTTCGGGACCGGATACAGCTCGCTGGCCTATCTTCGCCAGTTCCCGGTCGATTCGCTGAAGATCGACCGCGCCTTCATCACCGGCCTGGAGCTCTCCAGCGAGGCGCACGCGCTGACACACACGCTCATCCAGCTCGGCAAGGCGCTCGGACTGCAGACGCTCGCCGAGGGGGTCGAGCGCCAGGACCAGGTCCGAGAGCTGCAGCGCGAGGGTTGCGACCTAGTGTCTTGACGCGTTAATTGTGTTGCAGTATCCGGCTAGGTTGTCGAGGATTTCGTCGGCGGTCTTGGTCCAGACGTAGGGGTTGGGGTTTTCGTTCCAGTGCTCGACCCAGTCCTCGATGTCGGCGTTGAGCTCGGGGACGGAGCGGTGCACTCCGCGGCGTAGCTTGCGGGCGGTCAGCTCTGCGAACCAGCGCTCGACGAGGTTGATCCATGAGGAGCCGGTCGGGGTGAAGTGCAGGTGGAAACGTGGATGGGCAGCCAGCCACCGCTTGATGGCGGGTGTCTTGTGGGTCGAGTAGTTGTCGAGGATCATGTGGATGTCCAGGTCGGCGGGGACTTCTTTGTCGATCTTGACCAGGAACTTCTTGAACTCGATCGCGCGGTGGCGAGCGTGTAGCGAGCGGATGACCTCGCCGCTGGCGGTGTTCAACGCGGCGAACAGGCTGCTCGTGCCGTTGCGCTCATAATCGTGGGTGGCGCGAGCCGGTGTGCCGGGCAGCATCGGCAATGTTGGTGCTGAACGATCAAGCGCTTGGATCTGTGCCTTCTCATCCACGCACAGCACGATCGCGCGCTCGGGCGGGTCCAGATACAGACCAACGATGTCCCTGACCTTCTCCACGAACAGTGGGTCCTTGGAGAGCTTCCAGTGCTCCACGCGGTGGGGCTGGAGCCCGAACGCTCGCCAGATCCGCGAGACCGCAGTTTGATTGAGCCCCGTCGTGGCCGCCATCTGGCGTGTGGACCAGTGAGTCCCGCCGTCCGGCGGCGCGGTCTCGAGTGTCTTGACGATCACATCCTCGACCTGCTCATCGCTGATCTTCCTGGGCTGCCCCGGCCGCGGCTCATCCAACAGCCCGTCCAAACGCTGCTCGGCGAACCGTCCGCGCCAGCGACGAACCGTCGGCAGCGAAACCCCGACCTGCTGCGCGACAGCCACATTCGTCTGGCCCTGCGCACACTCAAGCACGATCCGTGAGCGCTGCGCCAATCCAGCCGCGCTACGCCTCCGCCGGGTCCAACGCACAAGCGTCTCACGCTCGGAATCCGTCAACTCGATCGACACCGCAGCAGGACCACGTGGCACCCCACAAAGCATACCACAAACCACCACAGAACTAACGACTCAAGACACTAGCTCAGGGATTCCTGTTCGCCCGACCACTCACAGCCGACGCGCTCGAGGGTTTCCTGCGCGGCACTCCGGGTCTGACGGGCAACACGGCTCAAACGCGACCAGCGCTGTCGAGTGCACGCTGAAGCACAAGCCACCGCCGTCAAGGGCGCCCGCTATAGTCGCCCGCTCGTGACGAGCAACCGTATCGGGCGGCGCAGCGGACTCGGACTCCTGACGCTGCTGATGCTGCTGATGCTGCTGGCGCTGAGCAGCATGGCCGGCCAGGCTCGCGGTTATTCGCCTGGCTGCGGCGGCGTCCCGATCGTCTACGGGATTCCCCCATGGGGCTTCCACACCGGCCCCCCGATCGGCGAAACGGGCAGCTTCGCTCGCGGCCACGGCGAAATCAATCTGGAAGCGAACACCGTCTCCGGAATCGTGTGTCAGGAAGACCGATCCCGAAATCGGCCCACTCGTGCGATCACCATGACGGTCGAGCACCACCTCGTCTATCACTCGCACTTCGCGGTGATGTGGGGCTTTCCCGGGAACATCATGAAGATCGTCGTCCGTGTGCAGGCCAGCAACGATCCGAAATGCGCCGTCGGCACCGTCGGTCACGCGACCCTGTTCGCGAGCTACAACGGCGTCCGCAGCGACAGCGTCCAGTTCTTCTTCCCGGCTGCGTGCAACGATCAAGACCACCTGTACCACGGGTCTCAGGTTGACAACCAGGTCCCACCGCTGTAGGGCGATCTCGGAGGCCACAGTCCCATGGGTCAGTGTCCTGCGCTCTGGCCGCCGTCGATGTGCAATATCTCTCCGGTCACGAAGGGCGCCGACTCGAGATACAGGACTCCACCGACCACGTCCTCGATCTCGCCCACCCGACCGACGGGGTGCAGCGCGCCCATCCCCGCGTAGGAGCTCTCGTCGTGCAGCTGCGTTTTGATCACGCCGAGCGACACGGCATTTACCCGTAGACCGCGTGACCCGTACTCGACCGCGAGCGAGCGGGTGGCCGCGACCAGACCCCCCTTGGTCAGCGTTTGCAGCGCGGCTGGCCTGCTGCTGTCCGCCTGCTCGACGAGCGTCGTCGAGACATTCACCACATGCCCACTGCCCTGGTCGAGCATCTGCTTGATCGTGCGCGTCGTCATGTGAAAGAAGCCAGCGACATTCACGGCGATCAGGTTGTTGAAGTCCTCGAGGGTGTAGTCCGTGAACGGCTTGCCGATGTAGATGCCGGCGTTGTCGATGAGGGTGTCTATCCGGCCAAAGCGCTCGACCGCCTCCTCCACCACGTGCTGCGCTGTGTCAGGGTCGGCGATGTCGCCTGCGACGGTCACGATCCCGGGGTCCCCAGAGGGCCCGATCGATCGAGCGGTGGCGATCACCGCATACCCCCGCTCACGATAGGCCCTCGCGAGACCCGCGCCGATGCCCTGCGAGGCGCCGGTGATGATCGCGACCTTGTCCTCGTCGTGCGCAGGCGGCGGGATCACTCGACGAGGTAGGTCTCGTAGATCACGCCTGTGGGCTGACGGCCGCCGACGCTGACGAAGACGCCCTTGTTCAACCAGTCGAGTTGGGGGGCAGCGGTCTCGATGTGGGTTGCGGTGCGGAACATGTACTCGCTGGCGTCAACGTCCTCACCGCGCCCGAGGCGCGCGAGCACCTCGGCACTACCGTGGCGGACGCCTCGCGATTGGACATAGAGCAGATCGCCGCCGTCGGTTTGCAGCGTGTAGCGGATGTCGGCGAATGAGGTGCCATCCGGGGAAACGATCTGCCAGTCCGCGCTCGCACCCGGGAGCAGCTTGCCGCTGATCTCAGGACCGCTGAACGTCCCGCCGGTCTGGGGCACGATCCGCCGGTGGCCCTGGGCGACGTCGCCGAGATCCAGCGGTGCCCCGAGGGTCGCCTCCAGGCGGTAGATCTTCCTCAGGCGGGGATCCGGGAGCTGACCGCTCATCGCTGCTTATGGTGGCACCCGCAGGTCGATTTCGGTTTCTGCCATCAATTCTGCGTCGTGCGGATACCTGGCGACGCGGCCGCGAAGCGGGTTCGCTCTTCAGCGCCGCCCGACTCGTCACGCGCCGCGTCGGATGACCTTGACTTCTGCTCGGATGAGATGGAGAGTATGCGCGACCCGACGGGAGCGTCCTCGGTCGAAGAACGGCCCTGGGGGCGACCAGGAAAAGGGAGCTCGTGCCGATAGCCCTTCCGCAGCGCACTCACAGCGTCGGCCTCCTCGCCGTCGCTGCCTCGCGCCGTGCGCGTCGGCGAGAACACCGTGCCGCGTCGCGGCGCCGTCAACCGATGGAGGCGATATGAGCAGTGTCGAGGTGAGCAGCGAAACCGCGGCGGGCACCCCGCCGGTGAACGCCGGGGAGTTCAAGCTCGAGGCCGTGGTCCTGCCAGTCTCGGACGTCGACCGGGCGAAGGAGTTCTACGGAGGCCTCGGCTGGCGCCTCGACGCAGACGTTGCCCACGGTGAGGACTTCCGCATCGTCCAGTTCACGCCCCCGGGCTCCGGGTGCTCGATCCAATTCGGCACGAACATCGCGTCGGGCGCGCCCGGCTCGGCCCAGAGCCTGTACCTGGCCGTCTCCGACATCGAAGCTGCGCGCGACGAGCTGCGCGCCCACGGCGTGGAGGTGGGCGAGGTGTTCCACGAGGGGGCGCCGGGCGCTCGCTTTCACGACTCCGGCCGTGCGCCCGGGCCGGCGCCCGAACACAACACCTACGCCTCGTTCGCCGCGTTCAGCGATCCGGACGGCAACGGCTGGCTGCTCCAGGAGATCACCACACGGCTACCGGGCCGCTGAGAGGAGAGGCTGATGGCCACGACATATGAGTCCGCGGAGGATCTGGCGGACGCGCTCAGGCGGGCGGAGGCGGCACACGGCAAGCACGAGGAGCGAACGGGCCAGGCGGACCCGGACTGGCCGGACTGGTACGCGCTCTACATGGTGCGCGAGCGCGCCGGTGAGGAGCTGCCGACATGAACAGCGACTATGACGTGATCGTGCTCGGTGGCGGCTCGCCCGGCGAGCACTGTGCGAGCGCTCTGGCGGAGGGCGGTCTGAGGGTGGCGGTCGTGGAGCGGGAGCTCGTCGGCGGGGAGTGCTCCTACTGGGCTTGCATTCCGTCGAAGACGCTGCTGCGGCCGGGCGAGGCGGTCAACGGGGCGCGCGAGGCCGCCGCGAGCGCCGAGGTGGATGTCGACGCGGCGCTTGCCTGGCGTGACTTCATGGTCTCCGACTACTCCGACGCCGGCCAGGAGCGCTTCCTTGCCGATCACGGCATCGAGCTGCTGCGCGGCAGCGGGCGGCTCGCCGGCCCTGGGGTCGTGGAGGTCGACGGCGTGCGGCACACCGCGGACCACGTGGTCCTCGCGAACGGTGCCGATCCGGTCGTGCCGCCCGTACCGGGCTTGCGCGAGCTCGACGGCGTTTGGAGCAACCGCGAGGTGACGTCCATGAAGGCCGTCCCCCGCCGTCTGCTGATCCTCGGTGGCGGGCCGGTCGGCGTGGAGATGGCCCAGGCCGTGCGTCGAACTCGGCGGCGAGGTGGCGGTGATCGAGATGTCCGAGCGCGTGCTCTCGCGCGAACCGGCGCCGGTGGGTGAGGCGCTCGGAGAGGTTCTGGGCCGCGACGGTATCGAGCTCGCCCTGTCGGCCAACGCGACCGCCGCACGACGCGATGGCGAGGACTACGTGCTCGAGATCGACGACGGGCGCGAGCTGCGCGGCGACCGGCTGCTCGTCGCCACCGGCCGGCGTCCGCGGGTGCAGGGGCTCGGCCTTGAGACCGTCGGCGTCGAGGCAGACCCGCACGGAGTTCCGGTTGACGCGCACCTGCGCGCGGCGGAGAATCTGTGGGCGATCGGCGACGTGAACGGCCTGTGGCCGCTGACCCACGTCGGCAAGTACCAGGGCGAGGTGGTCGCCGCGAACATCCTCGGCGAGCCACGAAAGGCCAACTACGAGGCCGTTCCGCGTGTCACCTACACAGACCCGCAGGCCGCGTCGGTGGGCGCTTCCGCCGGCCGTTTCACCGCGATGGTCCCCCTGTCGGGGGTCGCGAAGACCGCCACCTACACGCGCGAGTACGCCGACAGCAACGGCTTCCTGACGCTGCTCAGCGACGGCGAGCGGCTGACGGGCGCCTTCGCGCTCGGCCCCGAGGCGGGCGAGTGGTTGCAGCAGGCCACGCTCGCCATCCGCGCCCACATCCCAATCAACGTTCTCGCCGACACGATCCAGCCGTTCCCCACGTTCTCGGAGATCTACGTCGCCGCGCTGAAGGCGCTCCGGGGCCAGATCACGGCGGCGCCCGAGGCGGTCACCACGGGACCGCCGATGGCGAGCTGACGGGGAGCCAGAGACGATGAGCCCCGCCACGGTCCCGGCCACCGAGCGGGAGCCGCAGCTGCTCGGGCAAACCGTCGTCGTGATCGGCGGTAGCTCAGGCATCGGGCTGGAGACGGCCCGGCGCGCGAAGGCCGAGGGGGCTGAGATAGTCCTCACCGGCCGCAATCCCGATCGCCTGCGGAGCGCGGCAGCCGAGCTCGGCGCGCTGAGCACCGCGGCGTTCGATGCCGGCGATCCCGATGCCCTGGACGGTTTCTTCGCACACCTCGAGGCACCGATCGACCACGTGATGGTGACAGCCGGTCGCGCCTACTACGCCGCGCTCTCAGACATGGACTTCGATGATGCCCGCCGGGCGCTCGCAGAGCATCCGATGCTGATTCTCCGCGTCGCCCGCCACGCCGCGGGCAAGGTCCGTCCCGGAGGCACGCTCGTGTCCATGTGTGGCACCGGAGACCAGACGGGCGTGAGTCTCGCCGTCAGCGCAGCGGTCAACGCCGCGCTCCCGGCCCTCACGGCCAACCTGGCACTCGAAATCGCGCCGGTTCGAGTCAACCTGATCGCCGCCGGCTTCGTCGACACAGGCCTGTCGGCGTCGCTGCTCGGCGATGGGCTCCAAGCGCGCCGCGACCAGCTGCGGGAAACACTTCCGATCGGGCGCGTCGTCGGACCGGCCGACGTGGCCGCCCTGGCTGTACACATCATGTCCAACGGAGCGCTCACCGGCGCCACCTACAACATCGACGGCGGCCAGCAGCTCGTGGCCGCCGCTACGGCGGAGTGAAAGGAGGTCCAGCCATGCGCTCGGACATCGTCGCAGGCGGCCAGTTCCCCGACTACGAGCTGACCGCCCACACCAAGACCCGTCACAAGCTGAGCGAGCTGCAGGGGAACGACCCGATGGTGCTCGTGCTCTCGCGCGGGCACTACTGCCCGAAGGACCATCAGCAGCACCTCGAACTGGCGGCCGCCTATCCGCAGATCGCCGTCGCCTACACACAGGTCGTGACGATCTCCACGGACAACATCGTCGAGTCCCGCGAGTTTCGGGCCTCGGTCGGCGCCCAGTGGATGTTCCTCTCCGATGCCGGACGCAAGGTGCAGAAGGACCTCGACATCCAGGAGTACACCGACCCCCACCATGACCCCATGATCCCCCACACCCTCGTGCTCAAGCCGGGACTCGTCATCCACAGTGTCTACAACGGCTACTGGTTCTGGGGCAGACCGTCGCTCGAGGACCTTCGTCACGACCTTCGCGATGTGACGCGCGAGATCCGCCCCGACTGGGATCTGGCTGCGCCCGGCCTGCGCGAGGCGTGGGAGGCGGGCGACCACTCGGCGTTCTATGCCGACGCGGACCTCGACCCCAGTCTCAGGGCGGCGTAGGCTCACGTGGGTGGGAATGTGAGGCGCCGGCGGAATGCCGTTCACCCCTGAGCTGTTCTCGGCGCCGGTGCTCGAGCGGCTGGAGGAGAACGGGGCGCCACGAGCTCGTGAGCGTCCCGTACTTCGACGGTCTGATGGCGGGGGAGCCCGATGCGCTGGTGAAGTCCTTCGCCGCCGTGCCCGTGCTCCACGACCCCGTGCGCGGGCGCGTCAAGGGCGCACGAGCCTTCGAGGCGTTCGTGTCGGACGCGAGCTCGTGGCTTCGGCGGCACAACGTCACGGTCGAGGACGTCGAGCACGTCATCACCGAGCGGCGCGGCTTCGAGGAGGTGGTGCTCCATTTCGACGCTCGCAACGGGCGAGTGGATCTTCCGGTCGCGATCGTGGCCGACCGCCGGTCCGACGGGCGGATCGACGAGCTGCGGATCTACTTCAGCAGCTGGCCGCTCACCGGCCGCCATGCCCACCGTCCGCCTCTACTGCAGCCCGACCCGGACTTGCGTGGGTCAGACGTCGTGGGCGACTACCAGCGTGCGCTCGCGGCGGGCGACGTGGACGCGATCGTGGCGGCCTTCGAACCGGATGGGTACGCCCGCGAGCCCGCGGGCGGCCGCCACGTCCACACACATGTCGACGGCCTGCGCTCGTTCTATGAGCTGCTGTTCTCGAACGGCGGCGGCATCCCGCTGGAGCACTGCGCAGTGATCGACGACGGGCGCGCGTGCGCGCTGGAGTACAACGTGGTGCGCTGGGGCAGGACGGAGCTGGCGCCGGAGGCCGGGGTCGCCGTGTACGTGCGGGGTCCGAGCGGCAGGCTCGCTGCGGCCCGCATCTACGACGACACCGATCCTCCGCTCGGCCCGCCGATGTAGCCGCTCCTCGCTGGTTCGCAGAGGGTCGCACCTTGGTTGGCCGCCCCTTTCACTGGGAGCGCAAGCCGGCTCCGTGCCTTGGCTGAACAGCGTTGTGACTGATGCACTTTGTAACAAGTTGCAACTTGTTACAAAGTCCTGGTATGGTTGCTCCTGTCGCAGACGTCCGTCGCGGCGATCACCGACTCCGACGAAGCGGAGAGACGCGTGCGTGAGCAGCCAAGCTTTGCGGTGCAGGGCGTGACGGCATCCCAGCCCGGCAACAGGTCGGACCTCGAGCCGGGTCTCCCGCCTGGTACGGGTTGGCCGTCGGTCGTGCAGACGATCGCCATGTTGTGGTTCATGGAGCCCTGGGTGCGGCGGGGCATGCGGCTTGGTTCGCCCCGGACGGTCAAGGTGTTGGGATTGGGCGAGGTCGTCTCGGTGTGGGATCCGGACCTGGTCAAGGAGTTGTTCACGGAGGAGGACATTGCAGCTAGTTGTCCGCGGGCGCTGTGCTTGGTGCCTCCCGCTTCTTGCGGTTTGGGGCCAGCAATGCACGCGCGATTGGGCCGGTGCTGCTCGTCGTCCCAAGTAGGCACGCCGAACTCAACTGGCGAGACGCTCGCTCTCGGTTGAAGGGAGGACTCCTCTGCGCGTGGGCGGTGATTCCGAGCGGCACACCGTGATGTCGAGCGCCCTGTGTGAAGGACGAGCGGCGGGTCATCGGCAGCCTCCAAGCAGCGGCTCAGACTGGGGTGGCCGCCCTCGCGTGCTCGACGGCCCAGTCGAGAGCGTAGTCCGCGACTTCCTCCCAGTCCTGCTGACCGACCGTGAAGTGCGAGCGGTCGGGGAACTCCTTGTAGTCGGTCAGCGCGGTGGACTTACGCTGGAAGCGCTTGGATGTGGCCTTGTCGATCGAGGCGGGCACGACGTGGTCTGAGCCCCCGGCGACGAGCAGCAACGGCGCGCGGTCCTCGTTCTTGAAGTCGAGCTGCAGCGCCGTGCGGGGGTTGAAGTTCGCGAAGGCGCCTTCGAACAGCACGCGCCCGGGGCCTGGGACCGCGTAGCGTTCGAAGGCCGCGCGGGCATCCTCGTCGTTCATCGTGTTGGTGAACGAGTAGTGGAACTCCTCGAAGGTCAGGGCCACTGCGCGGTGCCTGTTCGCCGGGCTCTTGAGCACGGGGAAGCCAGATCGCAGGGTCGAGAAGGGGAGCTTCGTGATTCCCCGCACGCTGGCTGCGTCGATAGCAACGCCTGCCGCTCCGAGGCCGCGGTCGAGCAGGATCTCGGTGAACGCGCCGCCGAACGAGTGCCCCATGATGATCGGCGGCGTGTTGAGTTTGCGGATGATCGAGTCGTAGCTGTCGACGATTTCTTCGATGCCGAGGTTGTCGATCGCGCTCGTGTCATGGCGAAGCTGATCGGCGTCTACGTCCATGCCCGGCCATGCTGGTGCGAGCACCTGATAGCCACGGCCGCGGAAGCGCTCGATCCAATGCTCCCAGCTCAGCGGCGTCATCCACAGTCCGTGGATGAGCACAATCGTGTCCGGGGCGGTCGACTGCTCGGCGCTCATGTGTTCCTCCTCGTCTCGGCGTTCTTTTCGCGACGGTCACGCCCCTTCATCGCCGATCCAAAAGGCGGTCCGGCACGCGCCCCTTCGTGCATCGCACTCTACGCCCGTGGGGAGGCGATGTCGATCCCTCGAGCGGAAATCGACGTGTAGGCTGCGCTCATGGATCTTGAACTGTCGGACAAGGTCGCCGTTGTGACCGGGGCGAGCAAGGGGATCGGCTTGGCGATCGTCTGCGAGTTGGCCGCCGAGGGAGCCAAGGTCGTGGCAGGAGCGCGCCATGTGCAGGCGCTGGAAGGGATCGACGGCGTGACGCCCCTGACCGTTGACCTCGCCGACCCCGACGGTCCGAGGCGACTGGTCGGCCATGCGATCGACGAGCTGGGCCGCGTGGATGTGCTCGTCAACAACGTCGGCGCAGCGCACGTGCGCTTGGACGGCTTCCTGGGCCTGAGCGACGCCGACTTCGAAGCCTCGCTCCAGCTCAACTTCTTCGCGGCGCTGCGTGCGACCCGCGCCGCCGTGGAGGACATGATCAAGCGCAAGGAGGGCACCGTCGTCAACGTAGCGTCTGTCAACTCGTTCTTCGAGCCGGACGGTGGGGTCATCGACTACGGTGCGGCGAAGGCCGCGCTTGTCAACCTGGCCAAGGCTCTGTCGCAAGAGCTCGGACCGAGCGGGATCCGCATCACGAGCGTGTCGCCGGGGCCGGTTGCGACCGACCTCTGGCTGGGCGAGCAAGGGGTCGCGGAGACGGTCGGCCGCGCAACTGGCGAAGGCGCCGACGCCGTTCGCGACCAGATGGCCGCGAGCATGTCAACTCGCAGGTTCACCACGCCCAGGGAGGTCGCGACAATCGTAGCCCTGCTCGCTTCGCCCCTCATGGCCAACGTCACGGGCGCGAACTGGGTCATCGACGGCGGTCTGGTCAAGACGGTGTAGCCGCCGTCACCGGAATCAGGACCTGCAGGATGTGTCGCTGCGACACTCCCGCTTCCCCTGCGATCGCGAGCGTCCGGATGACATCGGAGCAGACTGCTGAGTTGGACGATCAGCGAGAGCGCGAACGCCCTAGTCGTGCACGATTGCTCGAGCGGGAAAGCGGTCGTAAGATGATTGAGCGCAGCGCTGGGTCAGACGATGTCTGTCCACCCGAGCGGGATGGCTCGGCCAGCGTGTTGCCCGGCCGTCGTTCGTAGGCACATACTGCCAAGGCACGCGCTCGACCAGGAGGCAGCTAAAGCGTTCCGTCCGACGAGGACAGCCGTCTGAAGGCTTCGGCGCAGGTCGGAGTACGTCGTGTCAGCACTGCGATTGCGCTGCCGGTTGTCAACTGGCGCACGGTTCGGGTCTAGCAGGTGCTGTGCCGGCTTCTGGCTATCGGTGCGGGGGCTGAGCTCGACTCTCGGCGTGCGATCACGAAGTGGACCGACGCGTCTCTGTGGGTCCCGCTGCAGGCACGATGCCTTGTGTTATTGCTTCAAAAGTCATGCACTTTGCGGCGTTTCGCGTGCTCGCGCTGTGTCCATATCTTGACATTCGCGTTGTTGGACTTAGGCTGTTTTGGTCGGGCTGTCGTGCGAGCTCCTCACTTAGGCGGTGGGCTGGCGTTCCGAAGAGGAGAGGGGCCTGTGGGCGAATCGTTGCGGGGCACAGGTTGGCTAGGAGAAGCGTCGAGACCGAGCGAGCGTAGGTCTCTCTGGCTCCTTCTCTCGTTGAGCCTCGGGGGTGTGTTGGTGTTGCTGGTGGCGCTGCTCACGTGGGGGTCGGGGGTGGCGATCGCAGAACCGTTGTGTACGGTTTCGTGGAGCGGTCCAAGCGAAGGGGAATGGACGACGGCGGCGGATTGGTTGACCGGTAGCGTGCCGAGCTCATCCAGCGTCACGTGCATAGCGAGTGGCAAGACGGTCAACGTGTCGGCGGGCGAAGCGCACACCGGGGTGCTCGAGGACAAAGGAGCCGTGCACGTCTCTGGCGGTACATTGGAAATTGTGAATGCGTTGGAACCCTCCAGTGCCAGCACGCTGTCAGTGTCTGGGGGTACGTTGACGGGCGCTGCGACAGTCGAGGTCTCTGGGTCACTGTCGTGGTCGGGTGGGACGATGTCCGGGTCGGGCACGACCGTACTAGAATCCGGTGGGACTGGCTCGTTGGGCGGACCGACTCTCAGCAAACGGACGTTTGATAACGACGGGACCGTTACCCTGTCGTCGCAGCTCTCGCTTACGAACGGTGCCGTTCTGAGCAATGCGGGTACTTTCAAGGCCAACGCCGAAACCTATGTCAGGACGGAAGGCGAACCGGTCTCGACGATAGTCAACACTGGTTTGTTTGAGAGGACCGAAGGCAGTGGAACGCTTGAAGTAACGCCTGCGTTCGAAAATCATGGGACCGTGGAAGCCACGAGCGGCTCGTTGAAATTCGATGGGGGCGGCTCCTCGAACTCGGCCGGCAAATGGGTCGCCGCCGGGGAAAAGTCGATCTCGTTCTGGAAAGGCACCTTCGCGTTGGTCGGGAGTAGCCTGTCCGGCTCGATCGAAGCCGCAGCGTCGGAAGTCTCGATGGAATCCGTTGCTGCGTCGAGCGCGAAAGTGACCGTCGAAGGGACTCTGAAGCTCCCGGCCGGCTCGACCACGTTCAGCACCTTGACGTTGCGATCGGGGGGGACGGTGACTGGCGCCGGCACGCTCAAGCTGTCCAGCTCGCTGACATGGTCGGGTGGGACGATGTCCGGGTCGGGCACGACAGTACTCGAATCCGGTGGGACGGTACGACGGACGGTGGCGCTCTCAGCGCACGTACTCTCGATAATGACGGCACCTTCACCATGGCCCCTGGTACAGAACTTAGGCTCTCAAGCGGGGCGACCATCAACAATGCCGGCACGATCGCGGCTAACGCCGAGTACTACATCGGGGGGGAAGGAACTCCGGCGTCGTCGATCGTCAACACAGGTCTTTTTGAGAAAACCGAAGGAGCATGGGAACTCGAAGTCGTCCCATCGTTCGTGAACCTTGGAACGATCAAGGAAGTTACCGGGCACTTCATATTCCGCAACCCCGACTTCCTACGCGCTCGCAGCGCACTCTATGGCGGCAAGACGCCAGGTGAGCCGACCGCGTGCGCGGGGGATCCAGTGAGTTGCGCGACGGGCGATCTCACGGAGGAACAGACGGACTTCGCGGTCGGCGGCCGCGGGGTGGGCCTGGACATGACACGCGTGTACAACTCGCAGGCGGCGGCGGAAGAAACGAAAGGCATTTTCGGATACGGCTGGTCGAGTTCGTTCAGTGACCATCTCGTCGTTGAAAAAGAAGCCAAAAGGGCAACGGTCATCCAAGCCGGCGGAAACACGGTGCCGTTCACGGAAAGCGAAAGCAAATTCCTCGCCCCCGTATGGACCCAGGACACACTCAGCGGGAGCGCCGAAGCAGGATACACGCTCACCCTCGCAGATCAGGTCAAGTACAAGTTTGCGGGCGGCGGTGGACGTCTTGAAAGTGTCACCGATCGTGACGGGAACGTTACCACCCTGTCGTACAGCGAAGCCGGGCAACTGACTGCGGTCACCGATCCCGTCGGCCGCAAACTCAAATTCAAATACAACTCGGAAGGGCTCGTCGAATCCGTCGAAGACCCTATGGGTCATCTTGTGACATATACGTATGAATCGGGGAATCTCAAGAGCGTCACGCAGCCCGGCGAGTCCGTGCTCCGCTGGCAGTTCAAATACGACAGTTCTCACGAGATCACCGAAATGACCGACGGTCGTGGCGGCAAAACACTCGACGAATACAACAGCTCTCACCAGGTCACGTTCCAGGAAGACCCCGCGAAACACAAGCTCAAGCTCGAATACAGCCCATTCCACACCACCATCACGAACGAAAACACAGGCACTGTCACTAGTGAGTACTTCACCAGCAATTACGAGCCGGCGTCAATCACACGCGGTTCGGGCACCTCCAGCGCGACCACCGAGTCGTTCACCTACAACGAAGGCGGCTACGTCGCGAGCGAAACCGACGGGAACGAACATACGACGACCTACGGCTATGATAATGCGGGTGACCGCACGAGCATGCTCGACCCGGACAAAGACGAAACGAAATGGACGTACGACTCCACCCATGACGTGGAAACGATGACCACGCCGAAGGGCGAGACGACGACGATCAAACGTGAAAGCCACGGCAACCCAGAAGTCATCGAACGGCCCGCGCCGGGCGGGAAAACGCAGATTACGAAATACAAATACACTTCGCATGGCGAAGTAGAAAGCGTCACCAACCCGCTCGAACACACATGGACCTACGAATACGACTCCAAAGGCGACCGCACGACAGAAACCGATCCGGAAGGCAACAAGCGCACCTGGGAATACGACGAAGACTCGCTGGAGATCGCAACCGTCAGCCCACGCGGAAACGCGAAAGGCGCAAAACCGTCGAAATTCACGACCAAAATCGAACGGGACGCGCAAGGACGGCCAGTGAAGATCACCGACCCCCTCGGACACGTAACGGAATACAAATACGACGGCGACGGCAATGTCGAAAGGGCCACCGACGCCAACAAACACACCACGACCTACACCTACAACGGCGATAACGAGCCGACCAAGGTCGAACAGCCGAACAAAGCCGTGACCGAAACCGAATACGACGGGGCCGGACAGGTGATCGCGCAGATCGACGGCGATAAACACAAGACGAAATACAAGCGCAACGCGATCGAGGAGGTCACGGAAGTCACAGACCCGCTTGGGCACGTCACGACCAAGGAATACGACGGTGCCGGCAACCTCGTCAAGGTCGTCGACCCTGAGAAACGTACCACAAGCTACACCTACGACCTCGCCAACCGGCTAACGGAAATCAGCTACTCGAGCGGTACGCCCAGCGCGATCAAATACGAATACGACAAAGACGGCGACCGCACAACGATGGTGGACGCCACAGGCACCACCGTCTACACCTACGACCAGCTTGACCGGCTAACCGAAAGCGAAAGCGGGCACAAAGAACTCGTCAAGTACGAATACGACATCGGTAACGAGCAGACCAAGATCACCTACCCCAACGGCAAAACCGTCATTCGGGCGTTCGACAAAGATGGGCGTCTGGAAAAGAGCACCGACTGGCTGGAACACGTCACGAAATTCAGCTACGACGAAGACTCCGACTTGAAAGCCGTAGTCTTTCCGAGCGAAACGAAAGACGAAGACAACTACACATACAACGACGCCGACCAGATGACGGAAGCCAAGATGCTCACAGGCACCGAAACCCTCGCGTCGCTCATATACACACGCGACAATGACGGCCAGGTGAAAAAGACGACAGCGGCAAAACTGCCCGGCACCGAAGTCACGGAAGCCACATACGACGAAGATAACCGGCTCACCAAATACGGCACCAGCGAATACAAATACGACGAAGCGAACAACCCCACCAGCGAGGCCGGCACTACCAACACCTTCAACGAAGACGACGAGCTTGAAAAAACAGGGACCACAAAAGACAGCTACGACGAACTCGGCGAGCGCACCAAAGTCACACCCGAAAAAGGGCCAGCAACGACCTACACCTACAACCAGGCCGGCTACCTCACCGCTGCAGAACGACCCAAAGAAGGCGAAACCGCCAAGATCGAAGACACGTACGCCTACAACGGCGAAGGACTCCGCACAAGCGAAACGATAAGCGGCACCACCAACTATCTCGCATGGGACACGGCAGAAGAACTTCCGCTCATCCTAACCAACGGGTCGTACAGCTTCATGTACGGGCCAGGCAGACTACCCGTCGAGCAAATCAACAACACAACAGGCACCGTGACGTACTTGCATCACGATCAGCAAGGCTCCACGCGCTTGCTGACGGGATCGACGGGGACCGTGACCGGGAAATGCACATACAGCGCCTACGGGACGCCCACCTGCGAAGGGACCGCTACGACGCCGCTCGGGTTTGACGGGCAATACACGAGCTCGGACACCGGGCTCATCTACATGCGCGCCCGAACCTACGACCCCGCGACGGCCCAATTCCTTACCCGTGACCCGTGGGTCGCGATCACCGGCGAACCCTACAGCTACGTCGGCGACAACCCCCTCACCTTCGCCGACCCCACAGGTCGCTGCGGCGTCTGGTGCGTCGGCGGGATCGTCCTCGGCGGCGTCGCCCTCGCAACCGGCGTCGGCGAGGTCGTCGGTGCCACTGTAGTCATCGGCGAGACAGCGGTGTCCCTAGGAGCGGTTTCGGCTGTTACCGGTCTTGCGGGTGCGGGAGTGGACCTGAAGGAATGCATCGGTGGGAGCAATATCTCGTGTGTAGGTGCGACGGTGGGCGGCCTCGCCAGTGGGGGTGCGGGGCTTGTAGCTTTGGGGGCCATCGGCGACGAGACCGCAATCCTTGGTGCTAGAGCAATTGGACTAACGCTCGGTGGCATAGCTGGCCTCAGCGATGCAGCCGGTGGCCTCGCCGCGACCAATCCGGAAGGCAACTCGACACTGGGTGGTTGCGGGTGACAACAAAGTCTGACTTTGACGCCATCTGGGTCCCGCGCATCGGCAGGAAGGCCGCAGACGAACTACGACGTGGTCGGAAAATCGCACGCATCGGAGTCGTAATGCCCCTGGTCGCTGGCGCGGCTGGCCTGCTCATCGGACCGAATGCGGCGAGTGACCTGTTGGGCGTGCTCCTAGCAATAGTGGTGGTGGGCTACCTTGCAGCGTTCATAGGTGCCCAGAGACGGCTGGCCGCGGCACTCTCACAGTGGTTCGGAGTCAAGATCAGTGCTGGGCAACTCCCCCTCATGAATCAAAAACGGTTTGATACCTGGTGCGAGCGCGTGCAGCTTGATGGTCATGCCGGGCAACCCGATGGTACCCAGGGCCTCGAACCTCTGAGGTTGACGTACGACCACAAGTGGGGTCCAATTCGTTGGTCACGATCCGCGCGGCGTGATCCGGGTCAATAGGGGCGCTTCCCCGCACGTCGCAGTGCGGTCATGCGGCCATATCTACATCTACGGACCCGGCGGTCTACCAGTCGAGCAAATCAACAGCTCGACAGGAGAAGTCCTCTACTTGCATCACGACCAAGCCGGATCAACACGACTACTCACCGGCAGCACAGGAAAAACGGAAGCGACCTTCACCTACGGCCCCTATGGCGAAACGACCGGCTCGACCGGGACCGCCACCACACCCCTCGGGTATGACGGGCAATACACATCGTCGGACACGGCGCTGGTCTATCTGCGCAACCGGGTCTACGACCCCAAGACGGCGCAGTTCCTGACGCGCGACCCGCTAGACGAGGGCAGTAGCACGCTCGCTCACGCGACCGGCGAGCAATACGTCGCTGCTGCGCTGAGATCGGCGAGCGGGAGTGGGCCGTATGTCTATGCCAACGACAATCCGTTGAACAATTACGATCCTACAGGGCTATTTACTGTCGGCATTTGTGTTCACGGCGAAGTGAACTTCATCCTTCATATTGGTGCCAGCGGCTGTGTACAGGGCAGCAGCTCCGGTGAAGTGGGCGGCACTGTGGCTGGGTCGGTGGGCCTTGCCCAGGGGGCCGGCGTGGGGGCTACGGTGGGACCGCAGGTCTCGAATGCCGAACATACTACTTCGGCCTAGTAAATAGCCGTCAGGCGGCTTTGGCGTAGCTGACTTGTTTCTCCTCGAAGTAGTTGGCGACGATGCGCGGTGTTCGCTGTCGGGAGCGTAGGTAGCTGCGGGTGTCGCCGATCAGCTCGTCCTGGGTGTGGGGCCTGCGGCGGCCGAGGGTGTTTGTCTTGACGTCCTGGTTGAGCAGCTCGGTCGGGTTCAGCTCTGGCGCGTAGCCGGGCAGGAACTGCAGCTCGATCTCCTCCGCGTGTGCTTCGACCCACTGTTTCACCTTCTTGGCGCGGTGTACGGGATGCCCGTCGAGGATCAGGATGATCTTCTGCCCTTTGCTTTGCCGGATCAGACGGTTTAGGAAGTCGATGAACACGGCGGCGATGAATTTCTCCTTGAACACCCGGAACGACAGGTGTCCCTTGTTGGAGATCGCGGAGATCACGTTCGCGCCAAAGCGCTGTCCGGTGCCCTCGACCACGGGTGTCTGCCCGACCGGGCTCCACGATCTCCCGGCGGTGTGATCGGAGCGCAGACCCATCTCATCGGCCCACAAGATCAGGGATTTCTCCCGGTGGGCGCGCTCTTTGATCGCCGGGTAGCGCTCCTCCAGCCACCGGGTAACGACCTCTGGGTTCTGCTCAAACGCCCGTCTGGCGGGCTTCTGCGGACTAAACCCCCACGAGCGCAGATACCGGCCCGCGGTCTTCTCCGCGACCCTGATCCCGAACCGCCGGTCGATCAGCTCGCACACCAACGCCCGCGTCCACAGAAACCCGGGCAGCTTGAGCTGGTCGGGGTTCTTCTCCCGGATCGCCCTCGCGATCCGCGCCTGCTGAGAGGCCGTGAGCGCCGTCTTCTCTCCCGGCCGACGGCCGCGCTTGCCCGCCGCGAGCGCGCTGTCCCCGCCAAGGCGCTGAGCGCGTACCCACTCGCTCACCGACTGGCGCGAAACGTCGAGCAGCGCCGCGACCTCAGTCTGAGAACGACCCTCCCCGACAAGCGCAACGGCGCGCCGGCGAAGCTCCTCCTGAGCCGCCTGCCCCAACCGCCTCGCATCCCGAGTCCTCACACACCAAAACCTACCAGCCCCGTCGGACGTTTACTGGGCCGGAGTAGTATCTCGGAACTCTCGGGTCCCTTTGCTAATGCGGGTGGTCAGCTCGGTGTTGGTCCAGATGTTTCACTCGAAGCGTTTGGGGCTCCAGGTCAGTGCGGCCCGGTAGTCGGCGGCGGAGTCTCTGCGGGTGCGGGGCTGGGCGTGTCCCGCTGGATCGGCGGTAGCTATACCGGGGCCTGGAGTGTGAGCTTCTAACCAGCGCCAGCAAGCGCAGAAAGCGACTGATACTTACTCTATGTTCAGGCCAAGCGAACGACGGACGCTTCATACACCAACGGCTGCCAGTACCGCGCGTAGCATTCTGCGTGAGCAGTTGCTTCCCGTGTTAACCGATGCTCCACGAGCGTGGTTCGGCGGCAGACTGACGCCAGGGGTTCGAGGACTGATCTTCGGCAGCTACATGATGCTTGTCCCCGTGCCGCCGAATCGCCGGCTCTTGAGCAGTCGGAGAAGTCCTACTGCAATAGTCAGAATCGTTTCCCGACCGGACGGCGGCGCGGACGTATGCGTGTCCATCTATACACCCGGCTTCCCATACCGGACAGTGAAGGACCCGACCGCGACCGCCTTCTTCGACGACTGGATGGCTACCGTTGCACGCAGCCTTGATGGGGAGTGGCCGACATCACGAATACGTCGGGATGACGAGGGATAGCTTGATGTACGGTCCGCGCCAAACCACAATCGAGCAAATCACCAGCGGTGGCACCGTGTCCTATCTGCATCACGACCAGGCCGGCAGCACCAGGCTGATCACCGGGTCTACCGGGACCGTCACGGGCAAATGCACCTACGGCGCGTACGGCGCGCCCACGTGCGAAGGCACGGCTACGACGCCGCTCGGGTTCGATGGCGAATACACCAGCTCGGACACCGGGCTCATCTACCTACGCAACCGAGTCTACGATCCGGCTACGGCACAGTTCTTGAGCGTCGACCCGCTGGAGATGGTCACGCGTGCGCCCTACAACTACGCCGAAGACAACCCCGTCAACCACAGCGACCCGACCGGGCTCGGAGAATGGGAACCTTGGACCGAAAGCTTCTGGACCGAAGGCAACTTCATCTCTATCCCTGACTCTGCATTAACGGCCGCGCCCCGGGCGGGCCGGGGCGCGGAAATGTCCGACTGGGCTTGAAGAATTGGGTTGTCGAAGCCTGATTCCCGAGCCGCAGGAGGATCACCATGAAGGTGCAGCGTGATGGCCGCAGTGTCACGGTAGAGGTCACGACGGACGGAGCCGGTCTGGTTTCGCACGCGGGCACCGCGTTGCTCGTCCAAGTAGCCGATGTGCTGGGGCTGACGCGGGCGCTGTCGGCGCGCTTGGCGCCTGTGAAGCAGGGCCGTCGCGGCCACGACCCAGGGCGGGTGTTCCGTGACTTGGCGGTGACGGTGGCCGACGGCGGGGAGTGCGTGGCTGACCTCGGCGGGCTGCGCGACCAGCAGGAGCTATTCGGGGGCGTGGCCTCGGACTCCACCGCGTATCGAGTGGTCGAGAAGATCGCCGCCGACCCCTCTCTTTTGGGGGCGCTGCGTCACGCCCACGCCTGCGCGCGCGAGCGTTTCTGGGAGTTGCACGGCGCTCCCGAGCGCCTGACGATCGACGTGGATGCGACGCTCATTACTTCGCACTCGGAGAAGGAGGGCGCCGCCGGGAACTGGAAGGGCGGCTTTGGCTTTCACCCGCTCGGCGCCTGGGCCGATGAGACGCGTGAGGCGCTCGCGATGCGGTTGCGGCCCGGCAACGCCGGCGCCAATACGGCAGAGGACCACAAGGCCGTGCTCGACGGGGCGCTCGAACAGATACCCCAGGAGCACATCGAGGGCATCTCGATCCTCGTGCGCAGCGACTCCGCCGGCGCCACGCACGAGCTTGCCGACTACTGCCGCGAGCACCGGATGCGCTACTCGGTCGGCTATGAGTTGACCGAGGCGGTGAGAGCAGCAATCCTCGAGATCCCCGAGGATTCCTGGGTGCCGGCGCTCGATGGCGACGGCTCTGAGCGCGAGAACGGGCAGGTCGCCGAGATCACCAGCGGCGTCGATCTCTCATCATGGCCGGAGGGCTCCAGGCTGATCGTGCGCCGCGAGCGCCCGCACCCTGGCGCCCAGCTCTCCTTCACGGACCACGACGGCCACCGCTTCCAGGCGATCCTCACAGACCAGGACGAGAAGGACATCGCGCGTATCGAGTGCCGCCACCGCCAACACGCCCACGTCGAGGACCGCATCCGCGACGACAAGGACACTGGGCTATCGAAGTTCTCCTTCAAAGAGTTCGCGCTGAATGAGGTGTGGATCGAGATCGTGCTGCTCGCCCACGACCTCATCGTCTGGACCCAAGACCTATTGCTCGACGGGGCGCTCGCCAAGGCACAACCCAAGCGCCTTCGCTACCGCCTGCTGCACATCGCTGCCCGCCTCGCCCTCTCCGGACGGCGCGCGAAGCTTCACCTGCAGAGCACCTGGCCATGGGCGCACGAGCTCCTAGCCGCATTCACGAAGCTGAAAGCACTCGCCACGACGAGCAACTGACGCCGCTGCCAGCGGGAACCGAAGTCACACCCGAGCAGCCCCACCACGATCGTCGCTGCCCGAAAACGACCCGACGGTCGATCCACGCGCCCGCGCAGAAGCGACCGTCACCCGCCACCGCGCCAGCACATACCCGGGGACAGCGCCCCAAAAACTCCCCGCCCCCAATCACAACCACACTCCAGCCGCTACTGCACGCGCGGGGCTAACAGGCTCCACCGGGACCGTCACCGGCAAATGCACCTACAGCCCACACGGAGCCCCCACATGCGAAGGGACGGCCGCGACCCCGCTCGGCTACGACGCGCAATACACCAGCACCGACACCGGCTTGGTTTACATGCGCAATCACCGGACTGATCTACATGCGGGCGAGCGAGTTCGACCCGGCACTGCGCAGTTCCTCAGCGTTGACCCGATGGTCGGGCAGACGCAGGCTCCCTACAACTACGCGGGCGACAACGATCGATCGGCCACGATGCCAGCACATACTCCCCGTCTCCTGGGACTGAGCGGCAGGCCGACCGTAGCGTCCGGGTTCACTTGAACGGTCAACGGCCGATCAAGCGGCGGGGGCTTGCGCAACGTGACCTGGGCCGCCCCCTCGATGAACCCCGCGATCAGCCCACACGTGTAGCCGCCGTTCCCACTGTCGGACGGCCCGCAAAAGCGCTCCGCGATGATGACCTCGGGCACCCCCGAAGACTACTCGCAGCGCTCAGTCCGACGCCTGGCGTGGCTGGACGCCGCTGACCGCCGCTTTCCGCCGCCAAGCGAGCATCGAGGGAACGTCACCCCGCGCGAGCGCAATGGACGATCAGCAACAGCGCCAAAGCCGTGATCACGTGCTACTGCTTTCGCGGGAGGGCGGTCGTAAGATGACCGGGTCCTGCGTCGGGGTCGAGGCGATCGCACTCCGCCCGGACTAGATGGCTCGGCGCCTGTGTTGCCCGACCGTCGCGTTTAGGCGTCGCCTGCCTGGCGGACGATCGACCAAGAGGCAGCTAAATCGTTCCGTCCGACGCGGACAGCCGCCTAAAGGCTTCGGCGCAGGCCGGAGTACGTCGTGTCAGCACTGCGATTGCGCTGCCGGTTGTCAACTGGCGCGCGGTTCGGGTCTAGCAGGTGCTGTGCCGGCTTCTAGCTATCGGTGCGAGGGCTGAGCTCGACTCTCGGCGTGCGATCACGAAGTGGACCGACGCGTCAGCAGTCAGGGTCCGGCTCGGACGCGCTGAGAGGCGCCGCTTCGCTGGGCGTCGATGACGACTACACAAGGTGCTGCTCGCCTTCGGCTCGGCGCCGGCATTTTGGTTGGTGTTCTCTGTGTCTGGCGCGCTGTGCCTGGTCACTTCGGGTCGTGCCCTGAATCGTCGTTGAGTCTGCGCTTGGGCTATGGCAAGTCGAGTACCAGCAGCAAGGCGTCCTCGAGGGCGTGCAGCTCGTCCTGCATCAGGTGTCCGACGCGCTCACCGAGAGCACGAGCGTCCACTGCGCCGACCATCTCGCAGAGAACCTGCGTTGGCTGGTTGGCGACCGTGATCTCTGGGTGAAAACTCGCCGGGAAGGCCGAACGCGAGGTGGGGCATATGACGACTGTGGAGAGGGCGAGCAGATCGTCGGCTTGGACGATCACCGCATAGCGGCGACCCTCCTGAACATGGCCACGCCTGCCCGGTAGCTTGATGCGATGGACATCACCACGAACCACGCAGTTGCTCCATCAGGCCGGCCACCTCACGTGCTTCTCGCAAGTAGTCCTCGTCCCGCATGAGGCGGCGCGCCTCCGAGGCAAGTCCGCCGCGCCGGCGCTCACGCTCCGCCGTCTCGGTGATCGCTTGTCGTGCCGCCTCGGCGCGGCTCAAGCCTCGCCGCCTGGCAATCTCGTCAAGGGCGTTCAGTCCGTCCCGTCCGAGACGTAGGGATAGGGGATGGGGAGCCGATGCCATCGACACAACGTAGCGCAAAACACACTACAAATCGTCGGCGCCCCGCCGATCTCTGGATCTGGCGGCCACCCGCGACACATTGAGTGATATGCCTCGATTCGCCGCACGGACGCGACCGGTAGGGTGCGCCCGGCACACCCCTTCCGGAGGTACCCGATCCAGCCATGACAACCAGAGACGCAGTCATATGCGAGCCCCTGCGTACCCCGGTGGGGCGCTTCGGCGGCGTGCTCCGCGACGTGGGGGCGGCGGCGCTGGCGGCGACGGTGATCCGTGAGCTGGTGGTGCGAACCGGCCTCCGGGGCGAGGACGTGGATGACGTGATCATGGGCCAGTGCTACGCCAGCGGCGAGGCGCCGGCGATCGGCCGGGTGGCGGCGCTGGACGCGGGCCTGCCGATCGAGGTGCCGGGCCTGCAGATCGACCGCCGCTGCGGATCGGGGTTGCAGGCGGTGGTGTACGGGTGCATGCAGGTGGGGACGGGGGCCGCCGAGCTGGTGCTGGCGGGCGGCGCGGACAGCATGAGCCAGGCCGAGTTCTATTCGACGCGTCCTCGCTGGGGCGTGAAGGGCGGTGCCTTCAAGCTCGAGGATCGGCTCGAACGCGCGCGGGTGAGCGCGGGTGGGATCAACCACCCCGTGCCGGGCGGGATGCTGGAGACGGCGGAGAACGTCCGCCGCGAGTACGGGATCTCCAGGGAGGACCAGGACGAGGTGGCGCTGCGCTCCCATCAGCGCGCGGTTGCCGCTCAGCAGAGCGGAGCGTTCGCCCAGGAGATCGTGCCCGTGTCCGTCCCCGGTCGCGCGGGCGAGACCGTGGTGGACACGGATGAGCATCCGCGTGCGGACACCACGCTCGAGGCGCTCGGGCGACTCAGGGCGATCATGGGCGGGAGCGACCCGCAGGCGACGGTCACGGCGGGCAACTCGAGCGGCCAGAACGACGGTGCGGCCGTGTGTGTGGTGACCCATCCGGAGCGGGCCGCCGAGCTCGGCCTGCGGCCGCTCGCGCGGCTGGTCTCCTGGGGGGTGGCGGGGGTGGCCCCGGAGACGATGGGCATCGGGCCGATCCCGGCCACGCGGCTCGCGCTGGAGCGGGCGGGTCTGACGCTGGAGCAGATCGACCTGATCGAGCTGAACGAGGCGTTCGCCTCACAGGTGCTGGCGGTGGTGCGGGAGTGGGAGCTCGGCGACGGCTTCGCGCGGGTCAACGTGAACGGCTCGGGCATCTCCCTCGGGCACCCCGTGGGGGCCACCGGCGCGCGCATCCTCGCAACCCTCCTGCGCGAGATGCACAGGCGCGGCGCGCGCCTTGGGCTGGAGACGATGTGTATCGGCGGCGGCCAGGGCCTGGCGGCCATCTTCGAGCGCGTCAACCCATAGGGGCCGCTCAGGACGACACGCCGACGCTGGGCTCGCTCGAGCGCTCGGTGCGCCTGGCGTTGTGCTCGGGGCAGTACACGCCGCGCACGCCCCCGTCGCGCAGGCCGTACCCGAGCCACTGGCCGCCGTCCCAGACGAAGGTGAAGAACCGGTCTTCGCGGGCGGGGGCCCGCCCGAGCTCCTGAGCCCAGGCCGCGGCGACCACGCTTGCGGGCACCGTGGCCTGGCAGGAGCAACCATCCGCCATGTAACCGGACGACACGCAGCGAAACGGCCGGTCGAAACGCCTGTCGGATGAGTTGTGTGAGGGTTGCATTGAGGATGCGGTGTTGTTCTTTTGGGACCACGCCGACTGCCCGTTTCGGGCAATTGATGTCGTCCTTTTCGGGCTATTCGCCGGATTCCCGCGGGAACTTACGCACATCTGGGTGGTTTTGGACGCCTGTTCGAACGCCCTGCCGGTGCGCTTTGCGCTCGCCGGGCACGGGCGTGAATGGGGGTGTGAGTTGCCGCGCCCGGCGCCGCGCCGCCCGGCGCTCAGCGCCCGCGTGAGCCGCCGCGGCGCATGCGGTTCACGCGGCGCAGCTCCTCGACGGACTCGTCGAAGCCGCCGAGGGTCGCGCGGGGGCCATCCCCGAGCAGCTCGACCTCCAGGCGCTTGCGCACCAGCTCGCCGGCGATCGCGTCCACCCGCTGTGCGCCCGCTCCCGGGCGCGAGCTGACGGTGCGCTCGAGGCGCTCGCCGCGGAACAGCAGCCCGACGCCGTCGTCGAGCGCCCACCCGCCGGGCAGCCTGCCCTCGCGCACGGCCGCCAGCCACGCGGGCAGGCGCTCGGGCTCGCCGTCGGCGTGGACGCTCAGCGAGCCCTGCAGCAGGCCCAGGGCGTCGATCGCTTCGGGGGCGCCACTCGAGCAGGTGATGCCTCCCTGAAACCAGCACATGGCGCCGGCGCTCAAGCCCGCGAGCACGGTGCCGCGCTGCCACGCCTGGACCAGCAGGCGGTCGAGTCCGTGGGCGCGCCACAGCGCGAGGAGGTTGCGCATGGACCCGCCCCCCACGTACACGATGTCCTGGCTCAGCACGATCTCCTCGAGCGAGCGGGTGGCTTCGCGCAGGCGGAACAGCGACAGGTACTCGCCCGCGCACGCGCGCTCGCCGAAGCGAGCCTTGAAGGCGTTGATCTGGGCGGTGGCGTCGCCGGAGGCGGTGGGCAGGAAGAGGACGCGGGGCTCGCCGACGTCGGCGAGGGACAGCACGAAGTCATCGAGCAGCGGGTTGGCCGGCTCCATCGTGAAGCCGCCGCCGCCCATCGCGAAGATGATTCGCTGGCGCACGTCCACTACCGGCCTGGCGTCGTTCACGCGGCGACGCGCTCCCGCTTCGCCAATGTGGGGATCTTCCCGGCGCCATCCGGGCGTGCACCGGCGCTGCCGCGGGGACCCGTGCCGGGGCCGTGGCCGGCGCGGGTGTCGCCATCCACCTCGGCGCCGGCGCCGGCGAGGCAGCTCACGGGCAGGGGCGTCTCGCGTACGTGCTCCCCGTGCGGCTCCACCAGGAACGCTCCGCCCTCCGGGCGGGAGCTGACCACGCGCTCGACGGCGGTGGCGCGAAAGTGGACCGCCACGCCATCGTCGACGGCGTAGCCGGCGCGCATGCCGTCGGCGATGAAGCGGTGGTACTCGGCGCGGCGGGCGGGCTCGGCGTCGTAGTGCACGCAGTTGGAGTACGGCAGGAAGCCCAGCCCCCGCGCCACCCGGGGGGCGCCGTGGAAGGCGCTGAGCGCCTCCTCGAACCAGCACAGCGACCCGGCCGAGGGCCCGCACAGGACGATCCCCTGGCTCCATGCCTCGCGCAGGATCGCGTCCAGGCCGTAGGCGCGCCAGGCGCCGAGCATGCTGACGACGTTGCCGCCGCCCACGTAGATGAGGTCCTGGGCGAGCAGGTGGGTGGAGAGGTCGTCCTCGACGCCGCCGGTGCCCTGGTCGCGGCGGAACAGCGACACGTGGCTCGCCTCGCAGCACGGGGAGAAGCGGCGGTAGAAGCGCACGACGTAGTGGTCGGCATCGCCGGACGCGGTCGGCAAGAAGCAGACGCGCGGCCTGGACACGCCCGTGAGCGACAGCACGTAGTCGTCGAGCAGCGAGCCCTCGCGCTCCATCGAGAAGCCTCCGCCACCGAGCGCGACGATCTGTGGAGCTCTGTTTGCCATGGCCCTCTCCCTGGGCTGGGGTGCAGTACTAACAGCCTGGGCACAGGGTGGCGCAGGGCGCCCGGCCGCGGTATGGACCGGCGTCCCAGATGGGCGGTCCTACAGTGTCCGAGGTGACGGACGAGTGGGAGCGGATGACGGGCGGCGCGCGCGACGGCGTGCCCGCGATTTCGATTCGCGGCGCGGTGAAGCGGTTCCCCGGCGGGATCGTGGCGGTGGACGGCCTCGACCTGGAGGTGCCCGCGGGCGTGTGCTTCGGCCTGCTGGGCCCCAACGGCGCGGGCAAGTCGACGACCATGCGGATGCTGACGGCGCAGACGCTCGCGGACGCCGGCGAGATCAAGGTGCTCGGCTACGAGCTGCCGCGGGAGTCCAAGCAGTCGCGGCTGGAGATGGGGGTGGTGCCCCAGCTCGACAACCTGGACGTGGAGCTGACGTGCCGTCAGATCCTGACGGTGTACGCGCGCCTCTACCGCATCCCCCGTGCCGAGCGCCCGGCGGCGGTGAGGAGGGCGCTGGAGATCGCCAACCTGGTGGGGCGGGCGGACACGATCGTGCGGGAGCTCTCGGGCGGCATGCGCCGGCGGCTGCTGGTGGCGCGCGGGCTGATCCACAGCCCGCGGCTGGTGCTGCTGGACGAGCCGACGGTGGGCCTCGACCCCCAGGTCCGCCAGGAGCTGTGGTCGCTGATCGACGGGCTGCGGACGGACGGCGTGACGGTGCTGATGAGCACCCACTACATCGAGGAGGCCGAGCGCCTGGCGGACACGGTGGCGGTGATGTCCGCCGGCCGCATCATCGCGCTGGGCACACCCGCGGAGCTGGTGCGGGCGCACGCGGGCGAGCAGGTGCTCGAGGTGTACGGCCCGCCCGAGCGGCTGGCGGCGGTGAGCGAGCTGGCCGCGAGCAACGGCTGGCCCAGCCGCCGCAGCGGCCCGGCGGTGGCGATCATGCGCGCCGAGGCCCTCAACGGCCAGGCCCCGGAGGGCGTGCGCCGCCCGGCGAACCTCGAGGACGCGTTCGTGGCGCTCACGGGGGAGGAGATCGAATGATGAACGCGTTCGCGCGGTCCTCCGGTGCGGAGTCCGTGCCCCCGGGTGGGGCGTCGACCGCGCACCGTCGTGTCGGGCGCCTGGAACCGGCGGCGCTCGCGGGGGTGATGAGCCGCGATGTGGCGGTCTTCGGGCGCTACTGGAAGGCGACCACGTTCTCCTCGATCGTGCAGCCCACGATCTACCTGCTGGCGTTCGGCCTGGGCTTCGGCGCGCTGCTGCCGCACGGCGTGGGCGGCCTCACGTACGTCCAGTACGTGGCCACCGGGGTGGTGGCCACGGCGGTGCTGTTCGCCTCGGCGTTCCCGGGGATGTTCAACACGTTCATCCGCTGGCAGTTCCAGCGCACCTACGACGCGATCCTGGCGGCTCCCGTGGACGTGGAGGAGCTGGTGACGGCGGAGATCCTGTGGATCTCGGTGCGGGCGGGCGTGTACGGGATGGCGCCGCTGCTGGTGGGGATCGCCTTCGGCCTGGAACCACGCGTGGGCATGCTGCTGGTGCCGTTCATCGGCTTCGTCACCGGCTTCGGCTTCGCCGGCTTCGGCGTGACGGTGGCGGCGGTGGCGAAGACGATCGACAACTTCAACTACATCACCAGCGCGGTGCTCACGCCGCTGTTCCTGGTGGCGGGCACGTTCTTCCCGATCAGCACCCTGCCCGCGGGCCTGCAGGCGATCGCCCAGGTGAACCCGCTGTATCACTGCGTGCAGCTCGTCCGCCACGCCTCGCTGGGCAGCCTCGGTCCGGTGGACCTCGTCAACGCGGCCGTGCTGATCGCGTTCGCGCTGCTCACGTGGAGGCTGGCGATCTGGCGGCTGGGCATGCGCCTGATCGACTAGGACGGCCGCTGGGCGGCGCGAGGCTGCGTCCTACCGATCGGAGATCGACGGGATCTCCGATCGGCCAGCACGCGTACCGATGCCGGGGGACACTCGCCTTCGGCTCGCATCCCCGTTTCGGCCAGCACGCCACGCTCTCTGCGTCCTTGCCTCGCTTGCCCATCGACCGCCCGAGAGGCGTGGTTGGGCGCTTACAAAACTCCGACGTTCTCCAAAGCTTGTCCCTACGCCGGGCGTCGATGCTCCTGGCCATGAGCTATTCATGGGAGACCACATCGGCCGCGTCCTCTGCTTCCGCGGCGCCGGCCACCACGTTCGATGCCGCTTCGCGGACGCGTGCGCGGGCCGAGGCGCTCGTGGCGAGGATGCCGCGGCCGGAGCTCGCGGCGGTGATGTCGCTGGCGGCCGTGCTCAACCTGTGGGCGCTGGCGCGCAACGGGTGGGCCAACACCTACTACGCGGCGGCCGTGAAGTCGATGAGCTCGAGCTGGCACGACTTCCTGTTCGCGTCCCTCGACAAGGGTGGCGTGATGACCGTGGACAAGCCGCCGCTGGCCCTGTGGGTGCAGGCGCTGTCGGTGCGGGTGTTCGGCTTTCACTCGCTCAGCATCCTCGTGCCCCAGGCGCTGATGGGGGTGGCGAGCGTGGCGCTCGTGTACGACCTCGTGCGCCGGCGGTTCGGGCGCGTGGGCGGCTTCGTGGCCGGCCTGGCGCTGGCGCTCACGCCGATCACGGTGGCGATCTCCCGCCACAACAACCCCGACGCGCTGCTCGTGCTGTGCACGGTGGCCGCTCTGTGGTGCACCGTGCGCGCCCTCGAACGTGCTCGCGCCGGCCGGGGCACGCGCTGGCTGGTGGCGGCGGGCGTGTGCGTGGGCCTGGGCTTCGAGACGAAGATGCTCGTGGCGCTGGTGGTGGTGCCGGGCATCGCTGCAGCATGGTTGTGGCTCGCGCCGGCCGGCCGCGCCAACCGGGTTGCGAGGGGGCGCCTACACGCGCTGGGCCAGCTGCTCGCCGGCGGCATGGCCATGGTGCTCGTCGGGGGCGCGTGGCCGCTGCTGGTGGAACTCACGCCGGCGGCCGACCGTCCGTGGGTGTCGGGCACGAGCGACAACCGCGTCCTGTCGCTGATCTTCGAATACAACGGCCTCGGCCGGGTGGACGGCCAGACGGGCGGGCCGGGGGGCGTGGCGGGCAACATGTTCGGCGGCGCCACCGGTCCGCTGCGCCTGCTGAACGCGGCGCTCGGCGGCCAGGCCGGCTGGTTGCTCGGCTTCGCGCTGGTGAGTGCTCTGGCAATCCTGTTCGCCAGCCGTCTGCGCCGCACCGACGCGCGCACCGGTTGGCTGCTGGTGGTGGGCGGCGCGTTCGCCACCACGGCCGTGCTGTTCAGCTTCGCCAGCGGCATATTCCACCCGTACTACGTGTCGCTGCTGGCGCCGTTCGCGGCCGCGTTGTTCGGCGCTGGGGCGGCCCAGGTGTTCTCTGGCGCCGTGAACGCCCGCGTGGTGGGTCCGCTGGCGGTGCTGGCCGGCGTGGTCGTCGAGCTGATCGTGCGCGCCGACTACTCCGGGCAGCTCACCTGGCTGCCTCCGGTGCTCATCGTGGTGGGCCTGCTGGCGGCGCTGGCGCTGCTGGGCTTCAGCTCGCGCGCCGTACGCATGGCGGCGACGGCCGCGGCGGTGGCAGCGCTGCTGGCGGCTCCCGCGGTGTGGGCGTTCGACACGCTTGGCCACGCCACCAGCAGCACCTTCCCCGCAGGCGGCCCGGCCTCGGCCGAGAGCGGCGGCATGGGCGGCCCAGGCGGCGGTCCGGGCGGCGGCTCCGGGGGGCCGGGCCGTGGCCTGCGCGGTACCGGTACCGGCGCCGGCTTCCCTGGCCCCGGCGGCGGGCAGCCTCCGGGGGCTGGCGCGAGCGGCTCCGAAGCGGGCGCGGCGCCGCGGTTGTTCGGCTCCGGCGCGGGCGCCCCGGGGAGCGCTGGGGCCACGGCGCGGGGGGCAGGCTCCGGTCTCGGCATCGGCGGCGGCTCCGGCGGAGCATCCGGCGGCGGCTCCGGCGGAGCATCCGGCGGCGGCTCCGGCGGAGCATCCGGCGGCGGCTCCGGCGGAGCATCCGGCGGCGGCGGACAGGCCATCGGCGCGCCGATCGGCGGCAGCGTGAGCGCGAGCGTGGAGTCGTACGTGAAGCACCACGGCGGCGGGACGATCGCGGTGTCGAGCCAGTCGAACGCGGCCACGGCGATCCTCGACGGCGACGACAACGTGGCGGGCATCGGAGGCTTCTCCGGACGCGAGAGCGAGGTGACCGTGTCCTGGCTCGCACAGGAGATCCGCGCGGGCAAGATCCGCTGGGTGCTGGACGAAGAAGGCTCGAGCGGCTCGAGCGGCGCGGGGGCTCGCGGGATCGCCGGCGGTGGCGCCTTCCCGGGCGCGGGGTTCGGAAGCGCAGGCGCTCTCCGTCAGGGCGGCGGAGCCGGGCGGGCCGGCCTGCCGGGTGACACGCGGGTGGGCGCGAAGAAGGCGATGGCCGCGGTGGCCAAGGCGTGCACCGCGGTGACCATCTCCGGCGGGAAATCGTCGAGCGGCTCGGCGAGCGGCGCGAGCAAGCTGTATGACTGCGCGGGCCGCGCGGCGGCGCTCGAAAGCGTGGGCACGCAACAATCACGCTCGTGAGGATCCTGGTTGTCGACGATGACCGCGGGGTGCGGGAAGCGCTGCGCCGTGCGCTGGCGCTCGCGGGCTACGAGGTGCAGCTGGCAGAGGACGGCGAGGAGGCGCTCGAGCTGCTCGTGCAGGCGGTGCCCGAGGCTGTGGTGCTCGATGTGGGGCTGCCGGGCGTGGACGGCCTGGAGGTGTGCCGGCGCGTGCGCCGTATGGGCAGCCGTGTGCCGATTCTCGTTCTCACCGCGCGCGACGCGGTGTCGGATCGCATCGACGGGCTGGACGCCGGCGCGGACGACTACATGGTCAAGCCCTTCGACGTGGGCGAGCTGCAGGCGCGACTGCGGGCGCTGCTGCGGCGGGCGAACCCGGAGGCGGACCCGGACTCGCTGTCCTTCGCAGGGGTGCGCCTGGATCCCGATCGCCACGGTGCACAGGTGGGCGAGCAGCTCGTGGAGCTGACCCGCACCGAGTACCAGCTGCTGGAGCTGTTCATGCTCAACCCGCGCCGGGTGCTTCCCCACAGCGTGATCTACGAGCGGGTGTGGGGCTATGACTTCGGCCCCACGTCCAACGCGCTGCGCGTGTACATCGGCTATCTGCGCCGCAAGCTGGAGCAGGCGGGCGCACCCGAGCTGATCCACACGGTCCGCGGAGTGGGCTACGCGCTGCGCGAGCCGTAGATGACCCTGCGCACCCGCATCGCGGCCGTGGCCGGCGTGTCGGTGGCAGTGGCCGTGCTGGCGGCCGCGATCGGGCTCTACGTGGCCGTGCGCTCGGACCTGCGCGGCGAAGTGGACAGCGCGCTGCGCTCGAGGGCGCACGGGTTCGTGCGCTCGGGCGGCCCCGGCGGACCGCCGGGGGGCGCGCCCGGCGGGGGCTTCCCGGCCGGCGCGGACGACGAGCGCCCGGGTGGCTACCCGGGCAGCGTGGAACCGGCTCCGTTCGGGGCCGCGTCGGGCTACGTGCAGTTCATCTCGCCGCAGGGAGAAGTGTTCGTGCCCGGCGGGCAGGGCGCATCGCGGCGGAAGATCCCGGTGACGGCTGGCGAGCGGGCGATCGCGGCCCAGGGCAGCGGTTCGGCCTTCAGCGAACGGAACGTCGACGGCACCCAGCTGCGCGTGCTCACGACCGGCACGGGCGCCAACGGCGCGGTGCTCGTTGCCCAGCCGCTGACGGCGGTGGAAAACGAGCTCAGCCACCTGCTGGTGATCCTCGCGCTGATCGGGGCGGGCGGGGTGGTGCTGGCGGCGCTGCTGGGCGCGCTGGTGGCGCGCACGGCGTTGGCGCCCATCGCCCGCTTCACCCAGCGCACGGAGACGCTCACCGGCAACCTCGACCTTTCACGCCGCCTGCAGGTGCAGGGCCGCGACGAGCTCGCCCGTCTGGCGGACAGCTTCAACGCGACGCTCGACGCGCTCGAGCGCTCGGTGCAGGCGCAGCGCCAGCTGATCGCGGACGCGAGCCACGAGCTGCGCACGCCGATCGCCTCGCTGCGGGCGAATATCCAGGTGCTGGAGGAGGCCGACCGCCTCCCGCCCGGGGAGCAGGAGAGCCTGCGCGCGGACATCGTGGCCGAGCTGGACGAGCTGACGGCGCTGGTGGGCGACGTGGTGGAGCTGGCGCGCGGAGCGGCGCCCGACGGCGAGCTGGACGACGTGCGGCTGGACGAGGTGGTGGCGGCGGCGGTGGCGAGCGCCCGGCGGCGGCGCTCCGGGAGTGCGCCCGCCGGGGCGCGCGAGCTGAGCTTCGAGCTGACGATGGAGCCGACGCTCGTGCGCGGCCCGGCCGAGCGCATCGGCCGGGCGGTGTCGAACCTCGTGGACAACGCCCGCAAGTGGTCGCCCGAGGGCGCCACGGTGGAGGTGGCGCTCGAGGACGGCGTGCTGAGCGTGCGCGACCACGGCCCCGGCTTCCAGGAGGCCGACCTGCCGTTCGTGTTCGACCGCTTCTACCGCGCCCACGGGGCGCGCGGGATGCCCGGATCGGGTCTCGGCCTGGCCATCGTGCGCCAGGCCGCGGAGGCGTGCGGGGGGTTTGCTCAGGCCGAGAACGCGCCCGATGGCGGGGCGCTGCTGCGCGTGAGCTTCGGGCCCGCGGAGCGCGCGGTAAGGGCGGCGCGGTAGCATCCGAAGACGGTTCTACGTTGCAGGAGATCTAGGACAGTCGTCCAATAGACCTGCGATGCACCGCAACTTTTCCGCCTGCTCGGAGTCCCGAGAGGTACGTACGCAGAAAACGTGTGTCGACGTTGCCGAGTCTCGATAGGGAGGTAGCCGTGAGGGTTCAGGTCCGTGTTTCGCTGGTGGCGCTCGTTGTGAGCGCTCTTGTCGCTGTCCTGGCGCCCGCAGCGGCCCAGGCGTCGTTCGGCGTCGAAAAATTCTTCGCCGGGAACTGCAAGGAATCCACATGCGGCGAAGGAGCGATTCCGCCCTCGAAAGGCGAAGAAGAAACCAAAGGCTACCGACAGCCAGGCGGCAACGTGCCCTTCGGTGTGACTGACTTTGTACTCAACAACAAAGAAGGGGAACCGGAAGGCAACGTGCGGAACATCCGCGTGGATGTGGCTCCCGGGGTGGTGACGAATCCCCAGACGGTCACGAGGTGCTCCATGGTCGACTTCACCGGTACGGAACTTGCGCCAGGCGTCTTTCTGGAATCCCACTGCCCCGAAAGCAGCATCATCGGCAAGCAGTTCGTCAAAGTGCAGGTTGGGCCAAAAACCGACTTCCCGCTGGAAGGCACGGTGTACAACCTGGAACCGACGAACGGCCTGGCATCCGAGTTTGGCGTCGCCCTCGAACTGGAACCGCTCATTAAAGAGCCGTTCTTTGCGCACACCTTGATCGAAGGCAACGTCGAATGGGCGAGTGACTACCACGACTACTTCACGATCAAAGAAGTGTTGACGATGTTCCCGCTCGTCGAATCGCGCTTGGTCTTCGAAGGTACGAAAGCGACGACCGAGGGCTTCTTGCGCAACCCTACGGCCTGCACAGCGCCGGGGCCGGAAACGAAGACGACACTCAGCGTGGAATCGTACACGGGGGCAACGTCGAGCCTGCCTTACGAAAACAAAGTCGGGAGCGAAGGTAGTGGTCTCTGTAACCTGGGCTTCGTGCCCTCGTTCGCCCTCGAAACGGAAACCGTGAAATCTGATAGCCCCGACGGGATCACTACCAATGTGTTGACGGCTCACCCCAAAAACATCTCTGAACCTGACAACGCAAACCTGAAGACAGCAAAGGTTGTGCTGCCGGAAGGAATGACACTCAACCCCTCGGCGGCAGCCGGTTTGACGGGCTGCACGCGCGCAGAAGTCGGGATCGAATCGCGCAACGCTGTCAAATGCCACGGTTCGAGCAGGATTGGCACCGTTGAACTGGAAGTCCCGACATTGCCATCCCACTCGCTGTCTGGCCCGATCTTCCTGGGCCAGCCGGAAGAAGGCGGCGCGGCCAAGCCGATCACGGGGCCCCCATACACGATCTATCTGGACGCCGAGTCGGCGCGCTATGGCGTGAAGGTGCGCGTTGAAGGTGTCGTACAGACGAACCCGACGACCGGACAGATCGAAGCGAAATTCGAAGACACCAAAGCGACGCCCAACAACATCCCCCAGGCGCCGTTCAACGAAGCGATCCTGCACTTCAACGGCGGGCCCTTCGCGTCGATCGCCAACCCGCTGGTTTGCGGGACCGGGAAAATACAAACCTCCTTCACGCCGTTCTCGGGTAGCACCGTTTCGCCGGTGTCAGGCGAACTGCCGTTCGCGACCGAAGAATGCGCTTCACCTTCGTTCGCGCCCAAGCAGACGACGACGTCCCTGCCGAAAGCCGGTGGCGCCGAAAGCAACTTCACGTTCACGCTCGAACGACCCGAAGGCCAGCAGTACGTGAGCAAGGTCTCGACGCTGCTGCCGCCCGGCTTGGTCGGCAAGATCCCGTCCGTAACCCAGTGCACGGACGCGCAGGCTGCCGCCACGCAGGAATCGGGCAACGGCTGTCCCGCATCGAGCCAGGTCGGCACGGTGCAGGTGGCCTCGGGCTCGGGCTCACCGTTCACCTTCTCGGGCAACGTCTACCTGACCGAAAAGATCAACGGCGCGCCGTACGGCCTTGTGTTCAAGGTGCCGGTGGTTGCGGGGCCGTTCAAGTTCACCGAAGAAGTGACGATCGCCACGATCAACGTCAACCAGCGCACCGCTCAGGTGACGGTGGCGGTGACGCTTCCGACGATCAAGGACGGCATCCCGATCCGCGTGCGCTCGATGACGGTTGACGTCAACCGTCCCAACTACATCCTCAACCCGACCAACTGCAGCGAATTCCAGACCGAATCGACGGTCACCCCGGTGACCGGTCCGGGTGCGGCTAACGGCACGGCGGTGCTCGTCAAGAGTCCGTTCCAGGCCGAAGGCTGCAGCGCCCTGGCGTTCAAACCGACGCTCGGGGCGTCCACCAGCGGCAAGGCGAACAAAGCCAATGGCGCGAGCCTCGTCACGACCATGACGCAGGCACCCGGGCAGTCGAACATCAAGTCGGTGCTCGTGCAGCTGCCCAAACAGCTGCCCTCGCGCCTGACCACGCTGCAGAAAGCATGTCTGGCGGCGACGTTCGAACAAAACCCGTACAGCTGCGCCAAAGAATCGTTCGTGGGGACGGCCAGCGCGGTCACCCCGGTGCTGCCGAACGTGATGACGGGCCCGGCGATCCTGGTGTCACACGCCGGGGAAGAATTCCCCAGCCTCGAACTGGTCCTCGAAGCCGACAACGTCCGTGTCATCGTGGAAGGCAAAACCCACATCAAGAGCGGCATCACGACGACGAACTTCGCTTCGACGCCGGATGTCCCCGTGTCGAGCATCACCGTCAGCCTGCCGCTCGGCCCGTTCTCGGCGCTTGCGGTGGAACGGACGGAAGGCCCGAAAAAGACGAACCTCTGCACCGAAAAGCTCGTGATGCCGACCACCATCACCGGTCAGAACGGGGTGGTCGTCAAACAGCAGACGATCATCGCGCCCACCCAATGCGGCGTGCAGATCCTCAAAACGAAAGTCAAGGGCGACACGGCATCCGTCACCATCGAGACCTACGCCGCCGGAACCGTCAGGCTCCACGGCGTGGATCTGACGACCACCGACAAGACGTACACGGGCGTGAAGAAGTCGGTCACGATCAAGGTGCCCCTGTCGCGTAAGGGCCGTCAGCGCAGGCGAGCGTTCAAACTCACCCTGAAGGTCAGCTTCACGCCGAAACAGAAGGGCGGTCCGGGGTCGAGCGCCTCCACGGCCGTGAAGTTCCCCCGCTAGGGCTCTCGCAACACCAGCTCGAAATGGGGGGCGGCCATCGGCCGCCCCCCATTTCATTCCGGGCCGCGGCGCATGCCGTACATTGTGGGTATGGACGTCGTAGCGGGTACGGATACCTCGACGCAGCCGCTGGGGCTCGACCGGCTGCTGGGCGGCATCCGGCGGTTGACCGCGCTGGCCGACGGCGCAGCGGATGCAGAGCGCATGTATCGCGCCCTTGCGGGCGAGCTGATGGCGGTACCGGGCGCAGAGGAGGTTCACGTCCACCACCTCGCGCCCGACGCCGAGGCGCACGAGGAGCTCGTCGCCGTGTACCTGTACGGTGGCGCCGGACGGGTCAGCTACCTGCACCCGCGCGCCGAGCGTCCGCCCGGCGTTAGCTGGGTCGCCAGCACGCACAACACGTTTCTCGCCACCGACCTGGAGGGTCTCGAGGCGAGCATCCCACGCCTCACCGAAACGGGTGACGTCGCCAGCGCGATGCTGCTCCCGCTCGCCGACCGCGGTGAGGTCGAGGCCGTCGTGGTGCTCGTCCGGCGCGAGGTGGAGCCGTTCACGCCTGCCGACGTCGAGCTCGCGGTCGCGCTCGTCGAGCAGGCCGCCACCGCGCTCGCGCTCACCAGGGCGCGGGCCGAGGCGGGCACCGACGCGGTCACCGGCTGCATGAACCACCGCGCCATGCGCCGGCGCCTGGAGGAGGAGATCGGCCGCGCCACGCGCAGCGGCGGTGAGCTGTCGTGCCTGCTGATCGACCTCGACGACTTCAAGCTCGTCAACGACCGCCACGGCCACCAGGCCGGCGACGTCGTGCTGCGCAGTGTCGTGCACGCCCTCGTGGGCGAGTTCCGTGCGTTCGATCGCGTCGCCCGCTACGGCGGCGACGAGTTCGTCGTGATCCTGCCCAACGCCGCCCTCGACAGCGCCGCCGCCGCAGCGAGCCGCGCGCTCGAGCGGCTGGGAGCCATCCCCGGGCACGACGGGAGCGGCGCCGGTGTCTCCGCGTCGATCGGCGTGGCCCAATGGCGCGCCCCGATGAACACCGACGAGCTGGTGCAGGCGTGCGACGCGGCCCTGCTGCGCGCCAAGCGCCAGGGCAAGGGGCGCGTCACCCGCGCGGGCGCCGCGGAGTCGTGAGCGCGACTCTGCGAGACTGGCGGTAGTCCCTGTAGACCCGCGTATCGCACGGGAGATGCCCATGTCTGAGAACAGCTTTGGCGCCAAGGCCACGCTCGAGGTCGGGGCGGGCGCCGCGCCGGGAGCCGCCCGCAGCTATGAGATCTTCCGTCTGGACGCCCTGCAGCAGCGCTACGACGTCACGCGGCTGCCGTTCTCGCTGAAGGTGCTGCTCGAGAACCTCCTGCGCAACGAGGGCGGGGGCTCGGTCACCGCAGCGGACATCGAGGCGCTCGCCAGTTGGGACGCGAAGGCCGAGCCGAGCAAGGAGATCGCGTTCACGCCCGCGCGCGTGCTCATGCAGGACCTCACGGGCGTTCCCGCCGTCGTCGACCTGGCGGCCATGCGCGACGCCATGGCGGAGATGGGCGGGGATTCCGCGAAGATCAACCCGCTGGCGCCCGCCGAGCTCGTCATCGACCATTCCGTGCAGGTCGACGCCTTCGGCACCCGGGACGCCTTCCGCTTCAACGCCGAGCGCGAGTTCGAGCGCAACCAGGAGCGCTACCGCTTCCTGCGCTGGGGTCAGGCCGCGCTTGACAACTTCGCGGTCGTGCCCCCCGACACCGGGATCGTCCATCAGGTCAACCTCGAGTACCTGGCGCGTGTGGTGTTTCCCAATGAGAGCACCGGACAGGCCTACCCCGACACGCTCGTTGGCACCGACTCCCACACCACCATGATCAACGGTCTCGGCGTGCTCGGTTGGGGCGTCGGGGGCATCGAGGCCGAGGCCGCCATGCTCGGCCAGCCGATGTCCATGCTCATACCCCAGGTGCTCGGCTTTCGCCTCCACGGTCAGTTGCCCGAGGGCGCCACCGCCACCGACCTGGTGCTCACGGTCACCCAGATGCTGCGCGAGCGCGGCGTCGTGGGGATGTTCGTCGAGTTCTACGGCGCCGGCCTCGCCGACCTGCCGATCGCCGACCGCGCCACCATCGGCAACATGTCGCCCGAGTTCGGCTCGACCTGCGCGATCTTCCCCATCGACGCCGAGACCCTCACCTACCTCGAGCTCTCAGGACGCGCCCCCGAGCACATCGCGCTGGTTGAGGCCTACGCCAAGGAGCAGGGCCTGTGGCACGACGAGCACTCCGAAGAGCCGACCTTCTCCGATCACATCGAGCTCGACCTCGGCACCGTCGAGCCGAGCCTTGCCGGGCCCAAACGCCCGCAGGATCGCGTCGCGCTGACCGACGCCAAGACCGCATTCAGAACGGCGCTGAAGGACTACGTGCCCAGCGACGGCGAGCAGGCCGATCCGCAGGACGAGGCCGTGGCCGAGACCTACCCCGCCTCCGATCCACCCGCCAACGGCGCGCCCGGGCACGCCCAACCGCACCCCTCGCCCGCGCAGCCCGTCCACGCAGCCGTGGCCACGCTCGAGCGCTGTCATGCCCCCACGCCCGTCACCCTCGACGGCGAGCCCTTCGAGCTCGACCACGGCCACGTGGTGATCGCGGCGATCACGAGCTGCACCAACACGTCGAACCCGTCCGTGATGGTCGGCGCCGGGATCCTCGCCCGCAACGCGCTCGCGCGCGGCCTGCAGTCCAAGCCCTGGGTCAAGACCTCGCTCGCGCCCGGCTCGAAGGTCGTCACCGAGTACCTCGACCGCGCCGGGTTGACCGAGCCGCTGGAGGCGCTCGGCTTCAACCTCGTCGGCTACGGCTGCACGACCTGCATCGGCAACTCCGGGCCGCTGCCCGAACCGATCTCCACGGCGGTCGCCGAGAGCGACCTGGCGGTCGTGTCCGTGCTCTCCGGCAACCGCAACTTCGAGGGCCGCATCAACCCGGACGTGAAGATGAACTACCTCGCCTCGCCGCCCCTGTGCGTCGCCTACGCCCTCGCCGGCACCATGGACATCGACATCGTGGGCGACCCGCTGGGGCAGGACGCGCACGGGGAGGACGTGTACCTGCGCGACATCTGGCCCTCCGCGCGCGAGATCGCCACCACGATCGCAGAGGCGGTGCGCGCCGACATGTTCCGCCACAGCTACGGCGAGGTGTTCGCCGGGGACGAGCGCTGGAACGGCCTGTCCGTCCCCCAGGGCGAGCGCTTTGCGTGGCAGGCGGACTCGACCTACGTGCGCCTGCCGCCCTACTTCCAGGACATGCCCGCCGAGCCCGAGCCGGTCCGCGACATCCAGGGGGCGCGCGTGCTCGCGCTGCTCGGCGACAGCGTCACCACCGACCACATCTCGCCCGCGGGCTCCATCAAGCGCGACGGCCCGGCCGGCAACTACCTGCGCGAACAGGGCGTCGAGCCCCGGGACTTCAACTCCTACGGCGCGCGCCGGGGCAACCACGAAGTGATGGTGCGAGGCACGTTCGCCAACATCCGCCTGCGCAACCTGCTCGGGAGCGGACCCGGCGGGCGCGAGCCGCTGCCCGAAGGCGGCTTCACCTACTACCTCGCCGGCGATCACCCGGCCGGCGCGGCTGCGTCCCCGGAGGGAGAGGGGGAGCAGATGTCGATCTACGACGCCGCCATGCGCTACATCCAGGCGGGCATCGACTTGGTGGTGCTCGCCGGCAAGGAGTACGGCTCGGGCTCCTCCCGCGACTGGGCCGCCAAGGGCACCAGGCTGCTGGGCGTGCGCGCCGTGATCGCCCAGAGCTTCGAGCGCATCCACCGCTCCAACCTCATCGGCATGGGCGTGCTGCCGCTGCAGTTCCCAGACGGGCAGAGCGCCAGCTCGCTGGGGCTCACCGGCGAGGAGGTCATCTCGGTGACGGGCCTCGCCGAGGCGATGGCGGCAGGGGGCTCGCCGCCACGCGAGGTGCGCGTCACCGCGCAGGGCGCTGGTCGGAACGCATCGAACGATCCGGTGGTGTTTGATGCGCGGGTGCGCATCGACACCCCGCGCGAGGCCGAGTACTTCCGCCACGGGGGCATCCTGCAGTTCGTCCTGCGGGGCCTGCTGGCGGCGTGAGCGACCCGGAGGCGCAGACTCCATCCGGCGAGCCGCCGGACGCCAGCGGCGGGAGCCCTCCCAGCGAGGGCGGCGTGCCGCAGGTGCTGCTCGAACTGCTCGCCGCGCGCGGACCCTCGGGCTATGAGCGCGCCCCCGCGGAGGTGTGGAGCGCGGCCGCCGGGCAATTCGCCCACGTAAGCAGCGATGTGGTGGGCACGCCGCTCGCGCTGGTGGCGCCCAGGCACGGCTACGAGAGCGATGCGCCCAGGCTGCTCGTCATGGGGCACATCGATGAGATCGGGCTGATCGTCACCCACATCGACGACGAGGGCTACCTGTGGTTCAAGGGCGTCGGCGGGTGGGACGCCCAGATCCTGGTCGGACAGCGGGTGCTCATCGACACGCGCCAGGGCCCGGTGACGGGCGTGGTGGGCAAGAAGCCCATACACCTCCTGCGCGACGAGGAGCGCAAGAAGGTCGCCGACATCCGCGAGCTGCACATCGACGTCGGCGCCCGCGACGGCGAGCAGGCGCGTGCGCTCGTGCGGATCGGTGACGTGGCCGTGATCGACGCCCACCCGGTTGAGCTCCCCAACGGGCGGCTGATCTCGCGAGCGCTCGACAACCGCCTGGGGTCGTTCGTCGCCCTGGAGGCCGCCCGGCTGGTCGCCCAGGCCGGCGGCGCGCAGTGGGAGCTGGCGGCCGTGGCCGCCGTGCAGGAGGAGATCACCTTCGGCGGCTCGCGCACCAGCGCCTTCTCGCTCGAGCCCCAGGCCGCGATCGTCGTGGACGTCACCCACGCCACCGACGCTCCCGGCGTTGACGTCAAGGATGCCGGCAAGCACGAGCTCGGCTCGGGTCCGGTGATCACCCGCGGCTCCACGCTCAACCCGGCGCTGTTCGAGCTACTGCACGACACGGCCGAGGCGGAGAGCATCCCGTTCACCGTGGAGGCCTCCGCCCGCGCCACCGGAACCGACGCCGACGCCGTCCACATCAGCCGCGGTGGGGTCCCCACCGCGCTCGTGTCGATCCCGCTGCGCTACATGCACTCGCCGGTCGAACTCGTCCAACTCGACGATGTGTACGCGGCCGCCCGCCTGATCGCCGCAGCCGCGCTGCGCCTCGAGCGCGAGACCTCGTTCGCGCGTTAGCTGACGTGCCTGCCGCGTCTCAGGAGCGCCCCGCGAGGCGGCGCTAGGCCGTCGCCAGCTCGCTGTTGGGCGAGACCTTGTACGGCTCGCCCGGCGCCCCGCCGATCGCCAGGATCCTCAGGCCCTCGGGGCCCGCGAACACCTTGCGCCGGGCAGCCGGACCCACCCGCACGAAGGTCTCGCCGTCGAGGTCCACGCGCTCGCGGTCCACCTCCATCCAGCCCGAGCCGCCGATCGCCAGGAAGACCTCCTCCTGCCCGCTCTCCGCGTGGTCGTGCTCGGGGTAGTCGGCGAAGCTCGGCGGAAGCTGGATCACCTGGAAGCCGAACGCCGTCACGCCCAACTCGGCCCTCGCCTTGACGAAGCCGCCGCCGAAACCGGCCTCCATCTCGCTTATCCGCTTTGCCGTGTAATCAGCCATCGAACGCTCCTTGGTCGCGCAGCCAGGATTGGGCGTCCAGCCTAGCGCTCACGGCCCGAGCTGGTAGGTCGGAATGGCACCACGATCGCCAGCTGACGGGAGTGCGCCAGCAGCGTCCCGTCCGCTGCCCAGATCAACCCGTCCTCCACGAAGAAGCCGTCGTGCACGAGCTCGCTGGTCGTCTGCGCCAGGCACAGCTCGCGTGGGTCGGCTCCCGGTCCAGGGCGCATACGTGCCCGGAAGTGCACCGTCAAGTCCACCGTCGGCACCGCCGACCATTCGCGCATACGCATGTACGGCGCCGGCACCAGCGCGTCGCTGAAGAACGCCAGCGACAGCGCGTCGATCGGGCGCGGCTCCACGAGCCCAATCCAGCCGCGCATCACCATCGGCCGTTCCTCGCCCGACAGGGGTCGGCCCTCCATGCGTGGCTGCAGCACGATCTGACGCGCGAACTCCGGGCCGTGCTCGATCAGCTTGAGCCCCTCGCGCGAGGGATCCGCCGGCTCCACCTGCGGCACCTGCACTTCGGAGATCTCCGGACCCGTCCACGGCAGCGAGAAGGCAGCCACCACCAGCGCGACCAGCTCCTGTCCCTGGTGCATCCGCGCAGACAGGGTGCTCAGCGAGCGGCCCTCCCGCTCGAGCGTCGTCGTGATCTGCACCGGTCCCGGCTCGGGCGCCCTGGCGTAGTGGATCGTCAACGAGCGCGGCTCTCGCGCTGCGTCGGCCACGGAGGCGATCAGCGCACGCAGCAGCATCGCCGCAAGGTAGCCGCCGTGCGGCCCGCGGCCCGCGCGCCAGTCCGCCGCGACCTGCCCGCCGAACACGATCCGCTCGCCCACCGCCGGATGCTCGGGCTGGATGGGGTCCGTATCGCGCCACACGGCCGTGTCGCGGTCGAACTTGCCCGGCTTGCCCTCCGGCTCCTCCACGGCGGACGCGCCGCCGGGCGTCGCCTCAGCCACGGACCAGCCGCTTGTACGTGATGCGGTGCGGGCGATCCGCGGCCGCACCGAGCAGCGAGCGGCGGTGCTCCTCGTAGGCCTCGAAGTTGCCCTCGAACCACGTCACCTGAGAGTCGCCCTCGAACGCCAGCACGTGCGTGGCCACGCGGTCCAGGAACCAGCGGTCGTGGGAGATCACGATCGCGCACCCCGGGAACCCGAGCAGCGCGTTCTCCAGCGCGCGCAGCGTGTCCACGTCGAGATCGTTCGTCGGCTCGTCCAGCAGCAACAGGTTGCCGCCGCTGCGCAGCAGCTTCGCCAGGTGCACGCGGTTGCGCTCGCCGCCGGAGAGCTTGCCGATGCGCGCCTGCTGGTCCGAGCCCTTGAAGTTGAAGCCCGCCGTGTACTGGCGCGAGTTGACCTCGCGATCGCCCACCTTGATCTGGTCATAGCCTTCGGAGATCTCCTCCCACACGGTCTTCTCCGCGTTCAGCGCGTCGCGCGACTGGTCCACGTACGCGAGCTTCACCGTGTCGCCGAGCTCCAACGTGCCGCTGTCGGGCGACTCCTCGCCGGTGACCATCCTGAACAGCGTCGTCTTGCCGGCGCCGTTCGCGCCGATCACGCCCACGATCCCCGCGCGGGGCAGATCGAACGACAGCGACTCGATCAACAGCCGCTCGCCAAAGCCCTTGGAGAGCTCGCTCGCGGTCAGCACCTTGCCGCCGAGGCGAGGACCCGGGGGAATGTGGATCTGGACCTCGTCGAGCTTGACGTTGCGCTCTTCGGAGATCAGCTCCTCGTAGCGCGCCAGGCGCGCCTTGGACTTCGTGCGTTTGCCCTTCGGGTTCGTGCGCACCCACTCGAGCTCCGCTGCGATCGTGCGCTCGCGGCCCTTTTCCGAGCGCTCTTCCTGGGCCAGCCGCGCCTGCTTCTGCTCCAGCCAGCTCGAGTAGTTGCCCTGGTAGGGAATGCCCTTGCCGCGATCGAGCTCGAGGATCCAGCCCGCGACGTTGTCCAGGAAGTAGCGATCGTGGGTCACCGCCACGATCGCGCCCTTGTACTCCGACAGGTGCTGCTCCAGCCACGCCACCGACTCCGCGTCGAGGTGGTTGGTCGGCTCGTCCAGCAACAGCAGGTCGGGCGCGCGCAGCAGCAGGCGGCACAGCGCCACGCGCCGGCGCTCGCCGCCCGAGAGCGTGCTCACGTCCGCGTCCGGCGGCGGCAGGCGCAGCGCGTCCATCGCGTACTCGAGCTGTGTATCGAGGTTCCACGCGTCCGCCGCTTCGATCTTCGCCTGGATCTGGCCGAACTCCTCGGCCGTCTCCTCCGCGTAGTTCGCCGCCAACTCGTTGAACCGATCGAGCAGCGCCTTGGTCTCAGCTACGCCATCCTCAACATTTCCCTTCACATCCTTGCTCTCGTCCAGATGGGGCTCCTGCTCGAGCATGCCCACAGTCGCCCCCGCCGCCAGCGCAGCCTCGCCCCGGTACTCCTGGTCGACCCCCGCCATGATCCGCAGCAGCGTCGACTTGCCCGCGCCGTTGTAGCCGAGCACGCCGATCTTCGCTCCCGGGTAGAAGGCGAGCGTGATGTCGTCGAGCACCGTCTTGTCCGGCGGGTGGACCTTCGACAGACGGTGCATCGTGAAGACGTACTGAGAGGACATTCGCACGCAGGATAGACGGCTGAGAAACCCGCCCGCCCTCGCTAACGTTGTCGGACCATGCCCACGACCGTCCTGGACGTCGAGCAGCATCTGCTCCTGCTGGAGCTCGACGCGCCGTTCACCAAGCGCGACGTGCAGCTCGCCCGCCGGCGGATGGCCAAGCGCTGGCATCCCGACGTCGCCCCCCAGGGCAGGCAGTTCGAGCACGAGCGCCACCTCAAGGCCATCAACGAGGCCGCCGACCAGCTCGAGCGCCTGGCCGAGGGCTCGCGCGGCGGCAAGGTCACCCAGAACGCCGTCAAGGTCAGCGCCGCCGCCGCCCGCCGCGAGCGCGAGGAGGCCGGCAGGCGCGCCTACGAGGCCGAACAGCGCGCCCGCGCGATGGCCAAGGATCGCGCCGAAAACGACCCGTTCGGCAGCCGCGTCCCCGACCACTCGGTCGTGCACCGCTACGCGCGCTGTCTCACCTATCCCGAGTGGGGCGTGGGAACCGTCGCCGGCATCTACTTCTCCTCCGATCCGACAGGCGACGGTGAGGAGGTCCAGCAGTGGGCGCGCGTGAAGTTCAGCCACGGGATCCGCACCGTGCCCGCCGGCAGCATGAAATTCGTGGACTTCTCCAAGCCCGACCCCGCCGGGGAGCGCGTCGAGCGCTTCATGCTCGCCGCCCAGCGCGCGATGGCCGAAGGCGAATACGAGCTGGCGGCTCAGCGCCTGATCTACGCCCGCGACGCGGAACCCCGAAACGTGGCCGTGCTGCGGCTGATGACGCTCGCCTTCTGGCAGGCCGGCAAGCTCGACGAGGCCGCCCGCGCGGTCCGCGACTGGGCGCGCGTCGACGGTCGCCGCCCCGCCGCCCACCGCTTCGCCGCGCGCATCTACGAAGACATGGGCGCCATCGACCTGGCGGAGGAGGCGGCCGAGCGCGCCGCCAAGCGCGGTCCCTCCGACGCCGGCGCCTGGGAGCGCCTGGGCAGGCTGCGTCTGGCGCTGATGGACCGCGAGGGTGCGCTCGAGGCCTTCCGGCGCGCGCTCAAGCTGGGAGCGGACGGGGAGGTCCACGATCTCGTCTCCCGGGCGCTCGCCATCGAGCCGAGCCTGGCCGGCTAGAGGATGTTCACGGCCCGCGAGACGATCAGCCCGACGGTCACCAGCGATACCACCGACTGCGCGCCCATGATGCCCTTCGCCATCGGCGTCAGCGGCATCGTGTCGGTCGGGGAGAACGCGGTCGCGTTGGTGAGCGACACATATAGATAGTCGACGAACCGCGGGCGCCAATCGAGCGGCTCGATGCGGTCGTCGCTCATCTGCGGGAACAGGAAGTCGGGCTGGCCGTCGTGTCCGGCCGCGCGCACGCCGGGACCGCCGCGATCGAGCTCCCAGTACCACAGCGCGAAGATCAGGAAATTGGTCAGCCAGATCAGCACGCCCGAGCCGATCAGCTCACGGCCGTTGGACACGTTGTGGTGGAGCAGGAAGTGCGTCAGCTCCACCAGTGAGAGCACGTTGGCGGCGCTCACCAGCGCGGTCACCATCAGCGCGATCCGCCGGCGGACCATGTGCTCCTTCACGAGCTTGCGCGGGGTGATCACCGACAGCCCCACCAGCAGCGCCGTCTCGATCGCCGGGATCAGCAATCTCGGACCCACCGTCAGGCGTTGGGGCAGGCCCAGCTGCACCGCGATCGTCGCCGCCACCGTCGCCTGTGCGGGCCAGAACGATTCGCCCACCCCCGGCGGCGGGTAGCGGCGGGCTTGCTGGATCGGGGCTGCGTCTGCCACCAGCCGAGAGGGTATGGGGCCGCCCGGAGGGGATCGCCAGGCGCCGCCGCGGGTGTGGCGAGGCGAGTCCCGGCGGTGCGGTCCGCCGCGCTCGATAGCTTCGCCCCATGCGCCTGATCGTCGCCCGCTGCCGGGTCTCCTACGCCGGGCGGCTGAGCACCGTCCTGCCCGAGGCCGTGCGGCTGCTGATGCTCAAGGCCGACGGCACGTTCATGGTGTGGGCCGACGGCGGCGGCTCGAACGTCAAGCCGCTGAATTGGATGGCAGCGCCCACCGTCGTCGAGGAGCTTGCCAGCGAGGAGGGCCGTCTGAGCGGACTGGTCGTGCGCAAGCGCGGCCAGGAGGACCGGCTGGAGATCTCGATCGCGGAGGTGCTCTCGGACAGCGACCACCAGCTCGACACGGAGGCGACGCTCGAGAAGGAGGGGCTCGAGCGCGAGCTCCAGGAGCTGCTCGCCGACGCGCCCCAGTGGTGCGGCGAGGGCCTGCGGCTCGTCCGGCGCGAGTGGCCCACCGACATCGGACCCGTTGACCTCATGTGCAGGGACGGCCAGGACGAGTGGATCGCCGTCGAGATCAAGCGCATCGCCACGATCGACGCGGTCGAGCAGCTGACCCGATATCTCGAGCGCATCCGTCTCGATCCCGCCATGGGCTCCTGCCGCGGCGTGCTCGCCGCGCAGACGATCAAGCCGCAGGCGCGCGTGCTCGCACAGGCGCGCGGCATCGACTGCGTCGAGGTGGACCTCGCGGTGCTGCGCGGAGAACGCGAGCCGGACCTCACGCTGTTCGCCGCCTGACCTAGCGGCTCGCTGGCACGGCGCCAGGCGGCGTCCTCGCTCGCTGCGTCCTTGCCTGGCTTGGCCATCGGACCGCTAGGCTTCTGGTCCCCGAGCGAGGAGAGTCGTGATGAGCGCAGCAGAGGCAGCAGTTTCGACCGCATCGTCCCCGGAGGGGGAGCCCGTCCTCACCGAGCGACGGGGAAATGTCCTGCTCATCACGCTCAACCGACCCGAGGTGCGAAACGCCGTCAACGCCGCGCTCGCCGCCGGGGTGGCGGGCGCGCTCGAGGAGCTCGACGCCGACGACGCCCTGTCTGTCGGTGTGCTCACCGGCGCCGGGGGCTTCTTCTGCGCGGGCATGGACCTCGGCGCGTTCGTCAAGGGCGAGTCGCCGTGGTTCGGTGACCGCGGCTTCGCCGGGATCGCACAGCGCTCCGCGCGCAAGCCGCTGATCGCCGCCATCGAGGGCTTCGCCGTCGCCGGCGGCATGGAGATCGCGCTCGCATGCGATCTGATCGTCGCCGCCAACGGCGCCAAAATGGGCATCCCCGAGGCCAAGCGCTCGCTCGTGGCCGCCGGCGGAGCGCTGCTGCGGCTGCCCCGCAGGATGCCATACCACGTCGTCATGGAGCTGGCCCTCACCGGTGACACCATGCCCGCCGAGCGCTTCCACGAGCTCGGCGTCGTCAACCATCTCGCGGAGCCCGGCGCTGCCGTTGACGTCGCGCTCGAGCTCGCCGGGCGCCTCGCCAGGAACGGGCCGCTCGCGCTCGTCGCCTCTAAGCAGATCCTCCAGGAGCAGTTCGACTGGTCGAGCGCCGAGATGTGGGACAAGCAGGCTGCCATCTCCGGACCCGTGTTCGCCTCAGAGGACTCCAAGGAGGGCGCGAACGCGTTCAAGGAGAAGCGCGACCCCGTGTGGAAGGGCCGCTAGCAGCCGTGCCGCCCCGTAGGGGCGTCCTCAGTAGCCGCGGCGCTTGCGCTTGCGCTGCCGGCGGATCGCCAGGAACCGCTTCCACAGCGACCACATCTCAGCGCTCACCTGGCGTCTTGCGCGGGTACTGGGAGATCGGCTGACGAAGGTCGATGGCGGTGGTGACGATGCGGTTCTGTTCGGCCGCGTGCGCTGCCGGGTAGCCCTCTCCCGGACTCGCCCGCTCGGGGCGCCCGATGTAGCCGAAGTGCATCGCCTGGGGCATGATCTGCATCAGGCGCGGGAACATGTGTGCGCGCGCGCCCATATTGCGCGGCTCCTCCTGCACCCACAGCACCTCGGTCAGGTTCGGGTAGCGCCCCATCAGCTCGAGGATCTGACGTTCGGGGAACGGGTACAGGAGCTCGACGCGCGCGACCGCCAGGCCGGGGTGGCTCGCTCGTTCGGGATGGCCGACCAGGTCGTAGTAGATCTTGCCCGTGCACAGCACCAGCCGCGTGACCTGCTCGTCCTGCACTCCCGGCTCGGCGAGCACCGGGTGGAAGCTCGTGCCCTCGGCCATGTCGAGGATCGAGCTCGCCGCCTGCGGCAGGCGCAGCAGCGACTTCGGCGTCATCACCACGAGCGGGCGCTGCTTGGCGATCCGCGCCTGGCGGCGCAGCAGATGGAAGTACTGCGCGGGGGTCGTCGGGCTGGCGACGCGGATGTTGCCCTCGGCTGCGGCGCGCAGGAAGCGCTCCAGGCGCGCCGAGGAGTGCTCTGGGCCCGAGCCCTCGTAGCCGTGCGGGAGCAGCAGCGTCAGGCGTGAGGTCTGCCCCCACTTGGCCAGGCCCGAGACGATGAACTGGTCGATGATCACCTGCGCGGAGTTGACGAAGTCGCCGAACTGCGCCTCCCACAGCACGAGCGTCTCCGGCGCCTCCTGGCTGTAGCCGTACTCGAAGCCCATGCACGCGAGCTCCGACAGCGGGCTGTTGTGCAGCTCGAGCGGCGCCAGCGCGTCCGGCAGGCTCTGGATCGGGCACACCGTCTGGCCCGTCTTGGCGTCGTGCAGGACCATGTGGCGCTGGCTGAAGGTGCCCCGCTCGGTGTCCTGTCCGGTCAGGCGCAGCGGCGTTCCCTCGGTCAGCAGCGACGCGAACGCCAGCGCCTCCGCGTGCGCCCAGTCGATGTTCGCCTCGCTCGCCGCGCCCTCCGCCAGCGCCTCGTGGCGGCGCTCGAGCTGTTTGACCAGCTTAGGGTGCACCGTGAAGCCCTCGGGCACCCGCAGCAACTGCTCGCCCAGCTCTCGCAGTCGCGTCGCCGGCACCGCCGTGTCCACGTCCGGGCTGGGCGAGCGGTCGAGCTGGTACTCGCCCGTGATGTGTTCGCCATCGCTCTCCACCACCGCCGCGATCTTCGCCTTCAGGCGCTGGTGCAGCAGCGTCAGGTTGTCCCACACCTCCTGGGACTGGCGGTCGACCTCCTCCTTGGAGACGATCCCCTCGGCGATCAGGCGGTCGGCCCACAGCTCCCAGATGCGCTTCTTGGTCTTGATCTTCGCGTACATCTCCGGCTGCGTGTACGCCGGCTCGTCCGACTCGTTGTGGCCGAAGCGCCGGTAGCCGATCAGGTCGATCAGCACGTCGTGGCCGAACTCCTGTCGAAACGCGAACGCCAGGCGCACCGCGCTGATGCATGCCTGCACGTCGTCGGCGTTGACGTGGATGATCGGCACGTCGAAGCCCTTCGCCAGGTCAGACGCCCAACGCGTCGAGCGCGCGTCGTCGGGGTCGGTCGTGAAGCCGATCTGGTTGTTCATGATCAGGTGCACGGTGCCGCCCACCTTGTAGCCGTCGAGCGCCTGCAGGTTGAGCGTCTCCGCCACCACGCCCTGCGCCGGGAACGACGCGTCGCCGTGGATCACGATCGGCACCGCCGCGTTCGTGTCCTGGTGCGCGTGCGGTCCCTTGCGGGTCGTCTGCGCCGCGCGGGTCGCGCCCTCCACCACCGGCGATACGTACTCCAAGTGGCTGGGGTTGGACTCCAGGTTCACGCGGATCGTGCCCCCGTCCGGCAGGCTGTACGCGCCCTGGGTGCCGTGGTGGTACTTCACGTCGCCCGTGCCTCCCTGCGGGATCGTCGTCACGGCCTCCAGCGTCGAGGCTCCCTCGAACTCGGCGAAGATCGTGTCGTAGGCCCGTCCCAGGTTGTGCGCGAGCACGTTCAGCCGGCCGCGGTGGGCCATGCCGACCACCACCTCCTGCCCGCCGTGGGCGGCCGACAGCTGGATCAGCTCGTCGAGCATCGGCACCGTCATGTCCAGGCCCTCGATCGAGAACTGGTGCTGGCCGAGGTATGCCTTGTGCATGAAGCGCTCCAGCGCGTCCACCTCCACCAGGCGCTTGAGCAGCGTCCGGCGCTCGTCGTTGGTCAGCTCCTGGCGGAAGGCGCTCGACTCGATGTGCTCGCGCAGCCACACCCGCTGGCGGTGCGAGGCGATGTGCTCGACCTCGTAGGCGATCGTCCCGCAGTAGGTCTCGCGCAGGTGCGCCAGCGCGTCCGCCAGCGTCGCCCCCGCCACGTACATCTGGAAGATCTTCGCCGGTAGCCGCGCCTGGATCTCCGGCGTCAGCCCCAGGGCTTCGGGATCCAGCCCCGGATCGCCCTCCGGCTCCGAGCCCAGCGGGTCCAGATGCGCCGCCAGGTGTCCGTGGCTGCGCACGCGGCTGACGAGCGTGCTCGCCGCCTGCACTGCCTGCAGGAGCTCTTCGCCGACCGGGGTCGTTCCCGCGCCGTCGCCGGGCGCAACCGCCGGCGCGGCGGCAGCGGGTTGTGGCAGGGAAGGGGCGGGACCCGGCTCCAAGCCCAGCGCCGCGAACACCTGCTCGTAGAAGCCGTCGTTGCCCTGCAGGCAGCCCTCGATCAGCGCCAGGAAGCGCCCCGACTCGGCGCCCTGGATGATGCGGTGGTCATAGGTGGAGGTCATCGTCATGACCTTCTCCGCGCCGATGCTCGCGCCCACCGTCTCGAGGCCGGCCGGATAGCCGATCGCGCCCGTCGCCACGATCGTCCCCTGGTCGTTCATCAGCCGCGGCACCGACGCCACCGTGCCGAGTCCACCCGGGTTCGTCAGCGTCACGTTCGCGCCCGTCAGGTCGTCCGCCGTCAGCGTGTTCGTGCGCGCCTTCTCCACCAGCGCGTCGTACGCCTGCAGGAACTCGTCGAACGCCAGCCGGCCGGCCGCGCGGATCACCGGCACGATCAGCGTGCGCTGGACGGTGCCCGATCGCTTGTCCTGCTTCTCGACGTCCACCGCCAGCCCCAGGTTCACCTGCCCGTCGCTCACGCGATTCGGCTTGCCGTCGATCTCCGCAAAGTGGTTGGCCATCACCGGCATCTGCTCCCCGGCGCGGGCGATCGCGTAAGCGATCAGGTGCGTGAACGACACCTTCCTGCCGGCCGCCTTCAGCTCGCGCCTGCGCGCGTCGAGAACGGTCACCGTCAGCGTGCGAAAGCTCGTGGCCGTCGGTATCGAGCGCGACTCCTCCATGTAGCGCGCCAGCGCCGCCGCGCCGCCCCTCAGCGGCTGCGTGCTCGGCTCGCTCGTCCTCGCCCCGTTCGTGGCCGCGCCGTTGGTCGCGGCGCCACCGCCGGCCGCCGCGGAGAGCACGTCCGACTTGGTGATCCGTCCCGCTGGCCCGCTGCCCGAGACCGCCGCCAGATCCACGCCCTCGACCGCCGCCGCGCGCGCTGCCACCGGCGAGACCTTCGTGCCGTCGGGCGCCGCGCTCGTGGCCGGCTCGGCGCTCGTAGCCGGCTCCGCGCTCGAGTCGCCCGTCCCGGCCGGGCGCTCGGGGGCAGCGGCTGGAGACTGGGGCGCGGGTGCGCCGGCTCCGACCGCGATGCGCGCGATCACCTGGCCGACGGTGACCGTGTCGCCCTCCGCCACCAGCAGCTCGCTCACGGTCCCCGACGCGGGCGAGGGCAGCTCGAGATCGACCTTGTCGGTCGAGATCTCGACGATCGTCTCATCGAGCTTGATCGGATCGCCCACCTGCACACGCCATTCGAGGATCGTCCCCTCGCTCACCGACTCGCCCGCGGCGGGTGTGAGCACGTCCACCAGCTGCGCGCTCTCCGCCCCGGCGGCGGTGGAGCTCGGCGGCTGCTCCGGCTCCTCGGCGCTCGCCGACGGCTCGGTCGCGGGCTCGGCTGTGCTCGCACCGTTTGGCTGTGGCGGGGATGCGGCAGGCGCGGCGCCGTTGACCGAGATGCGCGCGATCACCTGGCCGACGGTGACCGTGTCGCCCTCCTCGACGAGGATTTCGCTCACCACGCCGCTGGCCGGCGAGGGGAGCTCGACATCCACCTTGTCGGTCGAGATCTCGACGATCGTCTCGTCGAGCTTGATCGGATCGCCGACCTTCACCCGCCATTCGAGGATCGTCCCCTCGGTCACCGACTCTCCCGCAGCAGGGGTTACGACGTCGATCGTCTGCACTGCCGCGGTGCTGGTTGCCATCGGTGTTTCACTTTAGCGCGGTCACCGGGGCCTTTGCGACGGATCTCGCCGCTAGGGCGTCGAGCCGGCGCCAGCGCGCTGGCGTTGCTCGCGGATGAACTGGGCGCTGCCGAAGAACGGCCCGATCCCCCCCAGCACCGCCACGGCCACCGCCAGCTTGAGCGAGACCACGCGCAGGCGCGCGGCGGCGATGCACGCCAGTGACATGAAGATCCACAGCAGCCCGTGTGAGAGGCCGAGCACGAACGTCAGCGGCTGGGGCTTGCCGGCCGCGAACGCGCAGATCAGCAGCGCGGTGTAGACGCACGAGTGCGTGAACGAGGTCCACTTCAGGCGCGTGAACGTCAGCGGCCCAGCGGCCGGACGCAGACGGGTGCTCGCATCGGCCCCGGTCGCTGCTTTCGCCTCCGCGGCCATCGCGCCCTTCACCCCGACAGCCACGTGGCCATGCGCGGCAGCGTCTCGCCCGCCTCGGGCGGCCACGCGGCGATCTCACGCGGCCACCATGCGAACTCGTCGTGCTCGTGGTCGGGGGTCACCTCCTCCTCCGCGCCCTCCGCCAGCCACGCCTGTCCCACGAACATGACCAGCCGATGAGGCAGGCGCAGCAGCGCCTCGCCGCGGATGCGCTCCGGTGAGACCGCCCACTCCTCGTGCAGCTCGCGCACGAGCGTGTGCGCCGGGTTCTCGCCGAGGTTGACCGCACCGCCGGCGCCCAACGCCCAGCGCCCGGCCCACGAGGACACCCACGGCGCCCGCCGGCCGGCCAGCCAGCGGCCGTCCGCCGCGCGGGTCACACACAGCGCGGCCATGCTCTCGGAGGCGTCGCCCGCAACCAGGCGCAGCGCCCAGCGCAGCGGCTGCAGCTCCATCCGGATGCCGCCGTCGTCCTGGCGATAGTCGAGCAGGCGCGCCGCCACGCCATCGTGGCTGGGCGATCCACGTTCCTGGAGCTTCTCTGATGGCCGCGTCCGCCGCCCGCGTGTGCTCGGATGAGGCCTCGAAGGGCTGCTCGTGCCAGCGCGCCGTGATCTGCTCCATCGGCCATGGTCCGCGGGCGAGGATCTCGGGTGCCTGGGTCGCCGGCTCCGGGTCGGCGGCGGGATCGGCTTGCTCGGACACTTCTGCCGAAGCATAGACTCGGCGGCGTGAGCTCTCGCCGGCGCAAGCACTGGGGATGGGGCTTCGAGGACCAGCAGCCCGCACCGGCGCAACTGCGCGCGTTCGCGCCCGTGCTGGCAGCCCAGCTCGGCCTGCGGCTCGGCGAGCTGCAGGAGCCGGTGGCGCTCGCAACCGTCCGTCTGGCGCAACCGCGAATAAAGGCGCCGCCATCGCTGGCGGAGATCTGCGCCGACGACGTGCACGCGCGCGCCTGTCACGCGCTCGGCAAGTCCTACTGCGACGTCGTCAACGGCTTTCGCGGGCGCTTCGAGCATCCACCCGATCTGGTCGTGCGCCCGCGCGAGGAGAGCGAGCTCGAGCGAGCGCTCGAGTGGTGCTCAGACGAGCGCATCGCCGCGATCCCCTTCGGCGGAGGGACCTCTGTCGTGGGCGGGGTCACGCCATCCGTCGCCGAGCGCTACAACGGCGTCGTCTCGATCGACACCACCGCCCTGGACCGCGTGCTGGAGGTGGACGAGGTCTCGCGCTCCGCGTGCATCCAGGCCGGGGCCACCGGCCCGCAGCTCGAGGCGCAGCTCGGCGAGCGCGGGCTGACGCTGCGTCACTTCCCGCAGTCGTTCGAGTTCTCCACCCTCGGCGGCTGGATCGCCACCCGCGCCGGCGGGCACTTCGCGACGCTGTGGACCCACATCGAGGACTTCCTCGAGTCGGTGCGCGCGCTCACGCCCGCGGGCGTGTGGGAGTCACGGCGGCTGCCCGCCTCCGGAGCCGGCGTGAGCCCCGACCGCGTGCTCGCGGGCTCGGAGGGCACGCTCGGGGTGATCACCCAGGCGTGGGTGCGGGTGCAGCCGCGCCCCTCGCAGCGCAGCTCCGCGGGCGTGCGCTTCGCGTCCTTCCTCGCCGGCGCCCAGTGCGTGCGCGCGCTCTCCCAGTCGGGCCTGCATCCGGCCAACTGCCGGCTGCTCGATCCCGGCGAGGCGGCGCTCACAGGCGCCGGCGACGGGTCGGCCGCGCTGCTGGTTCTCGGCTTCGAGTCCGCCGAGCAGCCCGTCGGTGAGGCGCTCGCCCGGGCGCTCGCGCTGTGCGCCGAGCACGGCGGCACCGTCGCCGAGGCCGCCGGCGGTGGCGGCCCGGCTCGCCGCGGCGAGGGTGGCTCCGGCGGCGGCTCGCGCGGCGGTGACGCGGTCGGCTCCTGGCGCCAGGCGTTCCTCGGCGCTCCCTACACGCGCGACGCGCTCGTCGCCATGGGCGTCTTGGCGGAGACGTTCGAGACGGCCATCACGTGGGAGCGCTTCCCCGCGTTTCACGCGCGCGTACGCGAGGCGACCGAGGAGGCGGTGCGCGAGGTGTGCGGCCAGCAGGGGAAAGTGCTCTGCCGCCTGACCCACGTGTACCCGGACGGGGCCGCGCCGTACTTCACGGTGCTCGCCGCCGCACGCGCGGGTGAGGAGGTCGAGCAGTGGGGCGCGATCAAGCAGGCCGCCTCCGACGCGATCCTCGCCGCGGGCGGGACCATCACCCACCACCATGCCGTCGGGCGCGATCACCGGCGCTGGTACGACCGCCAGCGCCCCGACCCCTTCGCGGCGGCGCTGCGCGGCGCAAAGCTCGCGGTCGATCCCGCGGGCGTCATGAACCCCGGCGTGCTGATCGACCCGGTCGCATGAAGATCGCCGTCCTCGGTCCCGGCGGCGTGGGCGGGCTGATCGCGGGCGCGCTCGACCGCGCGGGCTCAGAGGTCGTGGTCGTCGCGCGCGAGCAGACGGCTGGCGCGATCGCGCGGGATGGCGTGCACGTGCAGAGCGTGCTGCTGGGTGATTTCATCGCCCACCCACGGGCGCTCGCGCGCCTTGACGAGCCGGTGGACGTGCTCGTCGTGGCGACCAAGGCCAGCGGGCTCGCCGCCGCGCTCGAGCGCATCGCGGCGACTCCGGCGATCGTGCTGCCGCTGCTCAACGGGCTCGACCACCTCGCCGTGCTGCGCGAGCGCCTGCCCGCCGCCACCGTGCTCGCGGGCGCCATCCGGGTGGAGGCCGACCGGCCGCGGCCCGGCGTCGTCGTGCACACCAGTCCCTTCCTGCTCGTCAACATGGCCAGCAGCGAGCCGGCCGTCGCATCCGCGGTCCATGCGCTCGCGGACACCCTCACGCGGGCGGGCGTGCCGGCGCAGGTGATGGACTCCGAAGCCCAGGTCATGTGGTCCAAGCTCGTGCGGCTGAACGCGCTCGCCTGTACCACCAGCGCATACGACGTGCTGCTCGGCGAGATCCGCGCGACTCCGCGTCTGCGCGCCGATCTCCTCGGCGCGATCGAGGAGGGCTCCGCGGTGGCGCGCGCGGAGGGGGCGGACGACGTGGATCCCGAGAAGGCCTTCGCGGAGCTCGAGGCCGCGCACGACACGCTCGGGAGCTCCATGCAGCGCGACATCGCCGCCGGGCGCGAGCCCGAGCTGGATGCGATCCCCGGGGCCGTGACGCGCGCGGGCGCGCGCCACGGCCTGCGCTGCCCGACGATCGAACGGCTGGTGGCCATGATCGAGGCGCGGATCGACGCTAGGGAGTCCCCGCCGGATCGTTAGCTCGGGGCGCTTCGCGATCGTGGCGCAGCACCTCCAGCAGCTCCGCGTAGGGGCCGACGAGGTAGGCGTCATCGTGGGGCGCCAGGCGCGTGTCGCGTCGCGGCGGGTGCTCCACCGCGGTCGAGCTCCGCGTACGGCGGATGGCGACCACCCGGATCTTCGCCGGCAGCTCGCGCATCGCCAGGCCGTCGAGGCCGCCGCCGGAGCTCACCCGCAGGCGCGCGAGCAGGAACGGGTGATTGCCCACGTAGAACGTGAACAGGACCTCCAGTCCGAGCACCGCTCCGACGAACCACGGGGCGGCGATCGCCGAGGTCGACCACACGTGCCGGAAGCCGAAGCTCTGCTCGAGGCGGTGGCCGAGCTGACGGTCGAACACCCGCAGCACGACCGGCACCTCGGTCCAGCGCTCGCCCAGACGGTCGCGCACGGCCAGGCCGGTCTCGATGTTGGTGAGGTCGTCTGAGGTGAGGATCGCCACCGCGGCCGCGCTCGACAGGTTCACCGCTTCGAGCGTCTGCGCCAGGGTCGCGTCGCCGAGCACCAGGGGCACTCCCAGCGCGCGCGCCTGGCTCATGTAGCGGTTGCTGTCCATGCGCTCGACCACGACCACTTCCCGGCCCTGCGCGAGCAGGCCTTCGAGCACGTGCATCCCGACCGTCCCGAGCCCCACGACCACCACGTGTCCGCGCATGCCCGGGATCCGTCCCGTACCGAGCGACTGCGCGATCCGCCTGCCGACCAGCGCGTTGGTCAGCAGCGCGAACATCGTCGTGACGAGCGTCGTGCCGGCGACGATCAGACCGATGCCGAAGGCCTCCATGGCGGCCGATTGCCCCGAGAAGGAGAAGTCGCCGAAGCCCACCGTGGCGACCGTCTCGACCGTGAAGTACACGGCATCGAGGATCGGCAGGTGCGAGCCGTGTCCGCTCCAGCGGTAGCCGAAGTGCAGCACGATCGTCGAGATCACGAGCAGGACGAGGCCGAGCGCGAGCGCGATGCGCAGCGGCCGGTCGGCGACGTCGAGGGCGGTACGCGTCAGGCGCTTGCTCGACGCGCGCGCGCGGGCCCGCAGCTCGGCGCTCTCGGGGGCCTGCGCCCGGTGGTGGACGGCGAGCCCGGCGCCGTCGAGCTCCTCGTGGGTTCCCATCAGCGTGACCCGATCGCCGCGCGAGACCGGTTGATCGCGGCCCGGGCACGCGATCAGCTCATCGCCGGTGTCGGTGACCACGCCGATCGGCGCGAGGCTGCCATAGAGCTCGCGCAGGGTCGCATCGCGCGGCGCGATCACCTCGGCGGCCACCAATCGGACATCGCCCAGCAGGACGTCGCGCGCGCGGCGAGCCATGCACGCTTCGACCACCGAGGGGGCGAACAGCCCGGCGACGTCGAGCACTCCCACCGACCCGAGCACCTCCTCGACCGCGTTGGCCACCGCCGGGTTGTCGAGATCGGCGACCACCCGGACCTCGGGACGCATATCGCGGATCAACAGCACCGTCTCGAGCGTGCGCAGGTCCGTGCTCTCCGCGCACACCACCGCGGCTGCGCCGGCGATGCCGGCCTCATACAGCGGATCGCTGAGATGGTGGGAGCCGCGGGGGATGTGGGGGATCCCCCAGCCGCGCACGATCCGGGCGAGGCGCTCGTCCGGATCGTCGTCCAGCACCACCACGCGCGCGCCCGCGAGGTGCAACTGCTCGACCGTGCGCAGCCCGACGGGGTTCAGGCCGCACACGATCACATGGCCGACCCAATCGCGGCAGAGCTGAAAATCAGATGGCGAGACTCCCGCAACCGTTGCCACGCGGTCCCAGTTTGCGCCGATCGGGGCGCTCCGCCCTTGGCCCGGCGTCCAAGATGGGCGCTGCTAGTCCCCTTCGAATGGGGAACGACCGGGTGAGAACACCGGGATCGCCTGGGTGGCGATCGCCTCCACGGCCTGCTCCTCGGCCTCCGTCAGCTCGTCCTCGTGCTCACCGTCGCACAGCACGCGGAAGTTCCCGCTCACGCCGCCGTCCGCCTGGACGGTGATCCCGGGGAGGATCTCCTCGCCCTCCTCGAGCCCCAGACGCTCCATGTCGAAGTGCGCCAGGCCGATGCCGTAGGCGGTGTGCGTGGGGTTCTCGCGGTCGTGCGCCGCCACCGCCTGCGCGAAGCGCTCGAGATTCTTGGCGATCTTGCCCGTGTCCGCCATCGCTCGCCCGCAGCGTACCGCGAGACGTATACATTGGGGAGCATGGCGGGAGTCGAGCTAGCGCAGGCAATGGACGCCACTCCCGCCCTTGGCGACGCCGCCGCCAACGGCTCCAGCGCCGAGATCATCCGCACGGCCGAGCTCACCAAGGTGTACCCGGGCGCCGACTTCGCGGCCGTGGACAAGCTCGACCTGCACGTGGGCGCCGGCGAGATCTTCGGCCTGCTGGGGCCGAACGGCGCCGGCAAGACGACCACCGCCGGGATGCTCACCACGCGCGTGGTGCCAACCTCCGGGTCGGCCTACGTGGGCGGGATCGACGTGGTCGCCCAGCCGGCGCTCGCCAAGCAGCTCATCGGCATCGTCTCCCAGACCAACACCCTCGACCGCCAGTTGAACGTGTGGGAGAACCTGTACTTCCACGGGCGCCTGTTCGGCATCCCCGCGCCGGAGTCGCGCCGCATCGCCGACGAGCTGCTCGAGCAGTTCCAGCTCGCCAAGTGGGGCAAGGCGTCGGTGTTCGCCCTCTCCGGCGGGATGGCCCAGCGCCTGATGATGGCGCGCTCGATCTTCCACCGGCCGGCCGTGCTGTTCCTCGACGAGCCCACCGCCGGGCTGGATCCGCAGAGCCGCCTCGCCCTGTGGGAGATCCTCGGCCAGCTCAACCGCGAGGGCCAGACCATCCTCTTGACCACCCACTACATGGAGGAGGCCGACCAGCTCTGCGATCGCGTGGCCATCATGGACCACGGCAAGATCCTCGCGCTGGACACTCCCGAGGCGCTCAAGCAATCGGTGGGCGCCGACACGATCGTCACGATCAAGGCCCGCGGGGACGCCGGGGCGCTCGCCGAGCTGCTCTCACGTGCGCTCCCGGAGGTGACCCGCACGCGCGTGGTCGACGGCGGCGTCGAGCTGCACCTCAAGGGCGCCGAAAGGCTGGTGCCGAGGGTGGTGGGAGCGGCCGAGAGCGGCGGCGTGGAAGTGATCGACCTGTCGGTGGCCGAGCCGAGCCTGGAGACCGTGTTCATAAACCTCACCGGCAAGGAGCTGCGCGAGTGAGCGCCAGCAACGTCACCACGCCCCCGGTCCTCAGCCCGGCGCCACCCGCGCCGGCGCAGATGATCTCGATCACGCCCACGCGCTCCGTGCTCGCCGCCAGCCGCAGCGCGCTGTGGGCGCTGATCGTGCGCGACCTGGTGGTCGTGTGGAAGCACAAGGTGGAGTTCGTGATCCGCGTGCTGATCCAGCCGTTCCTGCTCGTGTTCGTGTTCCTGTACGTGTTCCCCCACATCGGCCAGACCGTCGGCGGCGGGGGCAAGGTGTCGGAGTCGCACTTCGCCACCGTGCTCATTCCCGGGGTGGTCGGCATCTCGATCATGTTCCAGGGGATCCAGGCGGTCGCGCTGCAGCTCTCCCAGGAGTTCGGCTACACGCGCGAGATCGAGGACCGCGTGCAGGCGCCGTGCCCGATCTGGCTGGTGGCCGCCTCGAAGGTCCTCTCCGGAGCGATGCAGGGGCTGCTCGCGGCCGTGATCGTGTTCCCGATCGCCGCCGTCGTCCATGCGCCGGGCGTGCACGCGCACCTGTCGGTCACCTGGTGGGTGGTGCTCACGCTGATCCCGCTGGCGTGCGTGACCATGACCTCGCTCGGGTTGTTGCTGGGCACCGCCTTCGAGCCGCGCAACATCGGGCTGATGTTCGGCTTCATCGTGCTGCCCCTCACGTTTCTCGGCGGTACCTACTACCAGTGGACGCGCCTGTCCCCCGTGACCGTTCACGGCGTCCACTGGCTGCAGATCGTCGTGCTGGTGAACCCGCTGATCTACGTCAACGAGGGGCTGCGGGCGGGGCTCACGCATGCCTCGCACATGCCCCTGTACGTCGTCTATCCGGTGCTCACCGGCTTCTGCGCGCTGTTCCTCACCCTCGGCCTGCGCATGTTCAGTGCGCGGGTGCGCTCCTGAGCGCGTGCCGGCGCCCGAGCGGCGGCGGGGCTGATGCGCCGGCGCCTGCGCCTGGCGCTGTCCGTGCGCGTGCTCCCGCCGAGGGTGGCCCGCTTCTACTGGCGCGCCAGCCGCCGGGCGCTGCGCACCGGCGACCGTTTCAGCCTGGCGTCCGCCGCCCGCCCCGCCGAGCTGACCGAGCTGCTGGCGCTCGCCCGCGGCCGCACGAGCGTCGTGGAGCTCGGCACGGGCACCGCCTGGAGCGCCATCGCCCTCGCGCTCGGGGACCGCTCGCGCCGGGTCATCACCTACGACCCGTGCGTGCGCCCCGAGCGGGAGGGCTACCTGCGGCTCGCGGGGGCGCCGGCACGGGGGCGGATCGAGCTGCGCGACGAGCCCGACAGCCGCGGGCCGCACGCGGGCGATCCGCCCGTGGAGCTGCTGTTCGTCGACTCCTCGCACGAGCGCGAGGCCGTGCTCTGTGCCTTCCGCGCGTGGCGCGACACGCTCGCGCCGGGTGCCACGGTGGTGTTCCACGACTACGGGCATCCGAGCTATCCGGGGGTGCGCGAGGCGGTCGGCGAGCTCGGGCTCCAGGGCGGGGTCGAGCGGGGCGGGGTGTTCGTGTGGCAGGTGCCCTGAGCGGGCGTTGGCGTTAAGCTCGCGCGGGCCGTGTCGTCGCGTACTACAACATCGCTGTCGTCGGCGTCTCCCGCGTCGTTGTCATCAGTGGCAACGTTCGGGGTGCCGGGAGGCGGCATTGGAGCGAGCGGGAGGATGGGATGTCCGAGACCGTCACGCTGTTCGTGTGCCACGGGGATGAAGGCGGCCCGCGCATACATCCTTGCCGACGCGTACAGGAGGCGCTGCATGCGGCGAACATCGACTACGAGAAGGTGATCGCCGCCCACGGCAGTCCGCTGCCGTTCCTGCGCAAAGGCTCACGCGAGGAGCTGCGCGAGCGGACCGGGGCGACGAAGCTGCCCGCGCTGAAGCTGGCCGACGGGACCGTCATCACCCACTCGCGCGCGATTCTGGCGTGGATCGGCGAGCAGGGGTAGGCGAAGTCGCCGCCGAGCGGACGTGATGCGCCGCCCGCCCCGTCCGCCGGTGCGCTCGGGCCGAATCGGGGCGGCTACTTGCCGCGCTTGGGTGGCAGGGCTCGCGCGTAGGCCACGCCGCGCGCCACCCATTGCTCGAGCTGGCGCTTGGTGCGCAGGCCGTCAGGGTGGATGCGCAGCCAGCCGTCCATCGCCCGGCCGCGCATCTCGAAGGGAGCCGTGTGCGGCTTTGCGAGCAGCGCATCGGTGTCGCCGGGATCGCAGCGCAGCAGCAGGCCGCCGCTTCCGCTGACGCTCACCGACATGTAACCGCCGATCAGGAACGCCAGGCCGCCAAACATGCGCTGCTCGATCACGCCCGCCTCGCCCGCCACCAGCTCGCGTACGCGATTGGCAAGGTGCTCGTCGTAGGCCATGGCAACCGAAGGCCTTCCCGCCGGGGAAGCCGTGCGACCTCGGTCAGCTGCCTCTGCCGCCCAGCCAGCCACCGCGCTTTTCAGGGATGGCGAAGTCAGGGGGGGCGATGACCGGGAGTTGTCCCGGCGGCCGTGGCTTGAGTGGGCCTTGGGGCGCAGTGCTCTCTGGAGGCTTGTCCGCCATGAGATCAGGTTAGCCAATGAGGCTGAGCGTCCACAGGATGACCTCGGCGGCGAGCAGCGTGCAACTTGCAGCGAGCCAGTTCGAGAGGTCGGCGATCTTGCTGCGGTTGACCTCGAGGTGCGGTTCGATCCAAATGCCTGCGGTGCGGTAGGCCTCCGTCACGTTGGAGACTCCCCAGTGGTCACTCTCGGCCAGCAGCCTCTCTCCGCGGAAGGCAAACACAAACGCATGGGGCAGGAGCACCCAGACGGCACTCCCCACGGACAGTGCGAAGGCGATCATGCCGACAACGCCCCAGACGTCAAGGGAGCCACGACTGGTCTCGGCGCCAAAGAACGAGCCTGCGATGGAAGCTGCCGCGAGCACTGTCCCAGCACGGGCGCGCAGGCCTGTGAGGGCGCGCTCTTGCTCCGCCAGCGCGCTGGCGGTCAATTCGAAGCCGAACTGCTCAATAGATTCAGCCACGCCCCCGCTTCTACCGCTTGACGGGGACGGTACTCGTGGCTGCGCGGGAACGATGGTGGCTTGGGCTTCTCGGAGGAGGGCGAAGCCAGAAGGGGGAAGGTCGGAACTAGGCGCGGCCGGGAAGGAGGTTGAACGCCTCAACGTGGTGCGGGCGTACCACGGTGAAGTGGCGGCGATCGAGTGTCGCCACTTCAGTCGCGCCAAGGCGCTCGGCGGCAGCGATGACTGATGGGTTGACGGTGCCAAGGGGAAGGTCGTGGTAGCGCGCGACCAGCTCTGCGATTCGCAGGGTGTCCTTGGGGTCGACCGGCTCCAAGCTCATCTCACCAGCCGCGAGGTCGCCGAGGAATCGAGTCTCGGCCTGCCAACCGAGACGACTTGCGATCAGGTATGCAACCTCGGTAATGACGAGGGTCGGGACGATCAGCGGGCCGGGATGAGTCTCCAGCAACTCGAGGCACGGCTCGTGATGCGTGTCGTCGCCGTCCACATAGGCGTAGAGTGGCCCGGCGTCAACGATGAGCGCTATCGCCCAGCTCCGCGCTGATGATTTGCTCGATCCGCTCGGAGATGTCGGTCTTGCCGCTGTGGCCGGCGGCAGCGGCTCGCAGTTGTTGACGTCCGCCTCGTAGGTGGGCTTCGAGCGCCGAGCGCGTGACGTCTGAGCGAAGATCCTCGATTTGGCATGGACGATCAGGTAGCTCGATGATCTCGGGGTCGCCGGTGAGCAGCACGAAGCCATGCGCGGCGGCGGTGGCCACGGCGAAGCAATCTCCAAGTGCGACTGAAGCGCGCGCCTTCAGGCGAGCGACCTCGATCATGCGGGCGGTCCCAGGCAGATCCAGAGAGAGCACGGCTCGCAGGTCTGAAAGCGTTGCGTCGGCCGCAATCCGTCCGTGGTCGCGCTCGACGCGGTAGTAGACCTCAACCAGGTTCACCCAGCTTGTCAGGGGTCTGGTGCCGATGATCGCTTCCACGCGCGAAAGCGCCGGCTCTTCTCCGTCCAGCCAGGCCAGAATCGCCCACGAATCGAGGCAAACGCTCACCGAGGCTCGTGTGCTCGATCCTCGAGCAGGCGAGCCGCCATCCCGGTGTTCGAGAACCGGCCACCCAAGCTAGCCGAAGAGGGTTGCGCCACGAGCACGATCTCTTTACCACGCAACTCGAAGTCGACCACGTCGCCCGGCTGCAGACGAGCGCGGTCGCGCAGCGACTTCGGGATCACGACTTGGCCCTTGGCTCCGATCCGGCTAGTCATACTGGATGAGTATAACGTTCAGCCGGGCGCCCCAGGAGCAGGTTTCATCCCGTCTCGATCAGCTCGATCCGATACCCATCGGGATCTCTGACGAAGCAAAGCCGCGAGCCGCCCTCGCGGATGGAGTAGGGCGGCTTCTCGGGTTCGATGCCCTGCTCGGCCAGGCGCGCGAGCGTGCCGTCGAGGTCGTCGCTGGTGATGGCGATGTGGCCGTAGCCGGTGCCGATGTCGTAGGACTCCACGCCGAAGTTGTAGGTCAGCTCCAACCGCGGCGAGTCGCCGTCGCCGGGCTGGTTCATGAACACGTTGACCGCCTCCTCGCGAATGGGGATGCGGCCGATCTCCTTGAAGCCGAGCGCCTCGTAGAAGGCCACCGAGCGGTCGATGTCGGTAATGCGGTAGCAGGTGTGGATGAGGGCCATGGAAGCTGGAGTCTATGGCACGGCCTTGCGGCCGCCGCCGGTGGCTGAGCGCAGCTCGCGCCGGTTTTCGCGTGCGGCTTCGCGGGCGGCGGCCGCTGTCTACACTTGCCGCCGTGCGAACTCTGATCGTGGGTCACGGCGGGCGTGAGAGCGCGCTCGCGTATCGCATGGCCGAGCACAGCGAGCTGCATGCCTTCGTCGGCCACGAGAACCCCTCGATCGTCGGCTACGCGGCCGCGTCGGGCGGCAGCCACGCGGTGGGTGACGTGTGCGACCCGCGGGCCGTCGCGGCGTTCGCGCGCGCCCGGGAGATCGACATCGCCATGGTCAGCGCCGACGAGCCGCTGGCGGCGGGCGTGGTCGACGCCCTGCTCGCCCAGGGCACGCGCGCGGTGGGCCCCACGGCCGCGGGCGCGGAGATCGAGTGGAACAAGGCGTTCGCGCGCTCCCTGCTCGCGGATGTCGCACCGGAGGCCCTGCCGCGGGTGCGCGTCGCGCGGGACGCCGGCGAGGCCCGCGAGGCGATCGCCTCGTTCGGCTCGCTGCCGGTGGTGGTCAAGCCGTCCGGCCTGACCGGCGGCAAGGGCGTGAAGGTGATGGGGCCGCACCTGGCCGATCACGAGCAGGCCGGCGAGTACGCCCTCGAGCTGCTCGCCCGCGGCCGGCCCGGAGAGTCGGTGCTGATCGAGGAGAAGATCGCCGGCGCCGAGTTCACGATCCAGGCGATCAGCGACGGCCGCACCGTGGTGTTCCCGCCGTCCACGTACGACTACCCGTACCGGTATGACGGCGACGAGGGGCCCGGCACCGGCGGCATGGGCTCGCTGTCGATGGCCTCGCCGGCGCTGCCGTTCATGACCACGGCCCACTACCGGCAGGCGTGCGCGATCATCGAGGCCGTCATCGAGCGCCTGGCCGAGCAGGGACGCCACTTCACGGGTGTGATGAACAGCGGCTTCTTCGCCACCGCCGACGGCGTGAAGGTGATCGAGTTCAACGCGCGCTTCGGCGACCCGGAGTGCATGAACATCATGAGCCTCCTCGGTGGAAGCTGGACGGAGGCGATGGAACGGATCGCCGGCGCGAGCCTCACCGCCGCGGACGTCCCGCTGCGTCAGGAGGCCTCCGTCGTGCTCTACCTCGTCTCGCCCGACTACGCGCTCCGGCCGGGGCCCGCGTACGAGTTCACGCTCGACCCCGAGCGCTTGGGCGCGGACGGCTGCCACGTGTTCTTCTCCTCGGCGATCCAGACGGGCGAGCACAGCTATCGGACGGTCGGCACGTCCAGGGCGGTGGCGCTCGTGAGCACCGCGCCCACGCTCGAGCAGGCCCGCCGGCGGGTGGCGGGCGCCGCCGCATCGGTGCCGGTGCTCGAGTGGCGCAGGGACGTCGGCGACGAGCGCTACCTGAACGACCTGTCGCAGCTGGTCGAGCCGGGGGCGCCGGCCGGGTTCGTGTAAGGATGGCCCCGTGCTCGTCGAGTCCGCCAGCCACCCCCAGTTCGTGTCCAACACCTACCTGGTGGCCGACGGCCAGGGAGGGCCGGCGTTCTTCATCGACGCCGGCGGCCCGGTGGCGCCCCTGATCGAGGCGGCCGAGCGCGCCGGGCTCGAGCCCACGCACGTGCTGCTCACCCACCACCACTTCGACCACGTCAGCGACGTCGGCGAGCTGCGCGAGCGCTGGCCGGGGCTGCAGGTGCTGATCAGCGAGCGCGAGCGCGACCTGCTCGACGCCGGCGCGGCAACCGGCGCGGACGGCCAGGCGGGCGGTGAGGCCGAGTCCCCGGGCGCCGGCATGGGTCTGCTCGAGGCCGGGCAGACGCTGCGCTTCGGGGCGCTCGAGGTGCGCGCGCTGCACACCCCCGGTCACACCGGCGGGATGCTCTCCCTGCTCGTCGGCGCCCCGGGGCAGGACGGCCAGGCGGTGTTCACCGGCGACACCCTGTTCAAGGGCTCGGTCGGCGGCGTGAGAGCCCCCGGCCACACCACCTACGCCGACCTGCGCGACTCGATCATGGGCACGCTCATGGAGCTGCCGGCGGACACCGTCATCTACCCCGGCCACTCGGAGGCGAGCACCGTCGGGCGCGAGTGGCAGGAGAACGCCTTCATCCGCGTGTGGCGCGGCCTCGACGCCGAGGGCTCGCAGCCGTGCACCGCGCTCGGCGAGCCGGCCACGCTGGTGCTGCTGGGGGCGGACTACGACGGCGGCACCAAGGCCTGGGTGCGCTGGCAGGACGGCTCGGACGACATCGTCCCCGGCTCGCGCGTAGACGCCCGATAGGCGGCGCGAGGCGGCGTCCTCGCTCGCTCGTGTGCCGAGCACACTTCGCTCACTGCGTCCTTGCCTCGCTTGCCTCTCGGCCGTCTACTCCACGCAAGGCGCCCAGCTCCTAGCATTGGGGCCGATGGCGCGCGAGAACGAGAAGATCCCGACCTCGCGTGCGCGGCGCACGGCGACCGTCGCCACGCTCGCCGCCAGCGAGGCCGTCAAGCAGTTCGGCACGCGCGCCGCCAACGTCACCCGCGGCGAGGAGGCCTCCGAGGAGGCGATGGCCCGCCGTCAGCTCGAGACCGCCAAGCAGATCGTGGCGGTGCTGGGCACGATGAAGGGCGCCGCCATGAAGCTCGGGCAGGTGATGTCCTTCCTGGACGTCGGCCTCGTGCCCGAGGAGCACCGCGACGAGTTCCAGCGCGAGCTGGCGAAGCTGCGGGACGCCGCCCCCACGGTGTCCTTCAAGCAGATGCGCCGCGTCATCGAGGAGGACCTCGAAGAACCCATCTCAGAGGTGTTCGCGTCCTTCCAGGAGGAGCCGATCGCCGCGGCCTCCATCGGGCAGGTCTACCGCGCGACGCTGCTCGACGGGCGCGAGGTGGCGGTCAAGGTCCAGTACCCAGGCGTGGCCAGTGCGGTCAGGGCGGACATGCAGAACCTGGACATGATCCTGCGGCTGCTCAAGCGGATGACCCCCGCGCTCGACGTGAAGGCGATCGCCGAGGAGATCAAAGAGCGGATCGTCGAGGAGCTCGACTACGAGCTCGAGGCCCAGAACCAGCGCTCGCTCGCCCGCATCTTCGCCGGACACCCGTTCATCGTCGTCCCCGAAGTCGTCAGCTCGCTCTCGCGCGAGCGGGTGCTCGTGAGCGAGTTCGTGCGGGGCGTCGGCTTCGAGGAGATCAAGGAGCGTCCGCAGGCCGAGCGCGACCGGCTCGGCGAGATCATCTTCCGCTTCTTTCTCGGCTGCCTGTACCGCCACCGGCAGTTCTCCGGCGATCCGCACCCGGGCAACTTCCTGCTGCTCGACGACGGTCGCGTGGCGTTCCTGGACTTCGGCCTGTTCAAGCGCATGGCCGCCGAGCCTGTGGAGCTGGAGCTGGCCGCCCAGCGGGCGGTCACCGAGGGTGACGCGGCGACGCTACACGAGCTGCTTGCGAGCTCCGGCTTCCTGCCCGAGCCCGAGCGCGTGGACCCCGAGCACCTGCTGGCGTTCATCAGGGACGCCATCTGGTGGTACACCACCGCCGACGAAGAGGTGCGGCTGACGCCCGACATCGCCACCCAGGTGATGATCGAGAGCTCGGACCCGCGCTCGAGCCACTTCAAGGAAATGCGCCACCAGACGATCCGCCCCGAGCACCTGTTCGGCCGGCGCATGGAGATGCTAACGCTGGCCGTCCTCTCGCAGTTGCGCGCGAGCGCCAACTGGCACCGGATCGCGCGCGAGTGGATGTACGGCGATGAGCCCGTCACCGAGCTCGGGCGCGAGGAGGCCGACTTCTACGGGCGCAGCGGCGTCGGCGTGCAGGGCTGACCCGGCGCGCTCGGCCCCGCCACGGCCGACCCAGCGGGCCGGAGCCGTCAGGCGGAGGCTCTTGAACTCCTAGAACCCGGTGTTCGACTTCACGTGGCGCTTGCGCTCCGACGGGTGCACGCCGCCCTTCGCATGAAGCGTCGCGCACGCCTGCGAGATGTCTTCGCCGAGCTTCCCGATCAGCGTGTTGCCGAGCGTCTCCTTGACCAGCACGCGCATGATCTTCACGTGTTCCGCGTTCGGCGGCAGCGTGTACGCCGGCACCATCCAGCCGCGCTCGGCCGCCAGCTGGGCGGACACGTCGAACTCGTCGTAGGGGTGCTCGCCCGTCAGTTTGAACGCCACCAGCGGGAGCTGCTCGTCCTGCTCTGAGCCGATCACCTCCAGGTCGCACTGGGTGATCTCCTTGGCCAGCTGGCGCGCGTTGTACTTCATCGTCTCCATCGCGTACCGGTATCCGTCGTGGCCCAGGCGCACGAAGTTGTAGTACTGGGCGAGCACCATCGCCGAGCCGGTGGAGAAGTTCAGCGTGAACGTGGCGTCGCGCTTGCCGAGGTAGTTCTCGTAGAACACGAGGTCCTCGGGCAGATCCTCCTTCTCGCGGAACACCAGCCAGCCGATGCCCGGGTACACGAGGCCGAACTTGTGTCCGGAGACGTTGATCGAGCGGACCTGCTCGAGGCGGAAGTCCCACTCCGAGTGGGGGTACAGGAACGGCCACACGAAGCCGCCGCTGGCGCCGTCCACGTGCAGCGGCACGTCCAGGCCCTTGTCGTTCTTGAGCTCCACCAGATAGTCGTTGATGCCGCGAATGTCGTCCGCGTGTCCCGTGAACGTGGTGCCCAGCACGGCCGCCACGCCGATCGTGTTCTCGTCGATGTGGGGCTCCACGTCCTCGGGCCCGATCGTGTACTTGTCGGGCTTCAGCGGCACGATCCGCGGTTCCACGTCGAAGTAGCGGCAGAACTTCTCCCACACGACGTGCACGTCCCCCCCGAACACCAGGTTCGGACGGTTGACCGCCTTGCCGGCCGCTTCCCTGCGCGCCCGCCACTTCCACTTCAGCGACAGCGCCCCGAGCATGATCGCCTCTGAGGACCCCTGGGTGCGGGCGCCGGTGGTCTCCCCGGGCGCGTTGAAGAGGTCGGCGAGCATGCGGATGCAGCGCTGCTCGATCTCCGCCGACTGCGGGTACTCGGCGTGATCGATGAAGTTCACCCGCAGCGTCTGGCGTATCAGTTCATCCGCCTCGGGCTCCATCCAGGTGGTCACGAACGTCGCCAGGTTGCGAGCCGGCAGCCCGTCGAGCACGATCTCCTCTTCGATCAGGCCCTTCGCTTCATCCGCGGACATGCCGGACTTCGGCAGCTTGTGGTCGGGCGCGGGCTCGAGCAGGTAGCGGTTGCCGTACACGCCCTCGAGCCGCTCGATCTGAGCGCGGGTGAGCTCTGTCGTGGCTCCGTCCTGAGGCGTATCGGTGGTCTGGCTCTTGGGTGGCAAGGTCATCTCCTGTGGGTTGCTCGCTCACGGGCGAGCCTACCCCTCGAGCCGGGTCAGCGGGTCACCCTTAAAGCATTACTCCGTCCACGGCCCGTGCCACGTCCCGAAGCCGGCGACGAGCTCGTCCGCCTCCTTCGGGCCCCACGAGTCCGGGGCGTACGCGTGCACCGGCGGCGGCTGGCGCAGGAGCGGTTCGAAGATCCGCCAGGTCTCTTCCACGCCGTCCTGGCGCGTGAAGCGGGTGCTGTCGCCGCGCATGGCGTCGAGCAGCAGCACCTCGTACGGCGTGGGGGCCTCGCCGCCCTGCCGGGCGAACTCCACGTCGAGGTTGATCGCCTCCGGGCCCGCCAGGTCGGCGCGGTGGGCGTCGAGGATCAGGCGCGTGCCGGTGGACGGATCGAGCTTGACCACGAACTGGTTGGGCTCGGGGCGGCGATGGCCGTGCTCCATGAAGCCCAGGCGAGGCGGGTCGCGGAACACCGCGCGCAACTCGGTCTGGGTGACGGGCAGGCGCTTGCCGGTGCGGATGAACCACGGCACGCCCGACCAGCGCCAGTTGTCTATGTCCAGGCGCAACGCTGCGTAGGTCTCGGTGGTCGAGTCCTTGGCCACCCCGTCGATGTCGAGGTATCCGTCGTACTGGCCGCGTATATAGTGGCCCGCCCTGGCGTCGCTGATGGACCGGAAGAGCGCGAACTTGGCGTCCTTGAGCGCGTCGGCGTCGCTCCCGGACGGTGCCTCCATGGCGGCGACCGCGACCACCTGCATGAGGTGGTTGACGACCACGTCGCGGACGGCGCCCACCGGGTCGTAGAAGTGCCCGCGATCCTCCACGCCGAAGCTCTCCGCCATCGTGATCTGCACGCACGCGATGTGGTTGCGGTTCCAGATCGGCTCGATCATCGTGTTGGCGAAGCGCAGGTACAGGAACTCGTCGGTGCCCATCTTCCCCAGGAAGTGGTCGATCCGGTAGAGCTGGGACTCGTCGATGTACTGGTGGATCTCGGCCGCCAGTTCCCGCGCCGAGAGCAGGTCGTGCCCGAACGGCTTCTCCACGACGACGCGCGCGGTCTTCGTCAGGCCGGCGTCCTTGAGCTGCTTGATCACCGGCCCGAACAGGAACGGCGGGATCTCCAGGTAGAAGACCGGGCTGTGGACCTCGCCGAGCGCGCTCGCCAGGCGCCCGTAGGTGGCGGCGTCGGTGAAGTCGCCGCTGACGTAGGACAGCCGCGCGGAAAAGCGCTCGAACACCTGCGCGTCCACCGTTTCGCCGGTCCCTTCGATGCATTCGCGGGCGTGCTCGCGCAGGTGCTCGAGCGTCCAGTCGTCGCCCGCCACGCCCACCACCGGACAGTCCAACAGGCCCCGCTGCTCGAGCCTGTACAGCGACCGGAAGGTCATCACCTTGGCGAGGTCGCCGGTGATCCCGAAGATCACCAGCACGTCCGCGGTGTCGGTCTGGCCCGGGCTCACGGCACTGGACTACATCACAGAACCTGGATCTGGAACAGGCTGGTGGTGCCCGGCCGGCCGGAGGGCAGCCCGGCGGTGATCCCCACGCGCTGGCCGGGCTGGCACCAGCCGAGCTCCACCACGCGGCGGGCGGAGTCGGCGATCAGCGCCTCGGTGGTCTCGTGGCGGGGCATGGAAGCGGCCTGTACTCCCCACATCAGGCCGCAGCGGCGGACCGTCTCGCGCCCGGGGGAGAGGGCGTAGATGGGGACCGTCGGCCGGTGCGCGGAGACCAGGCGGGCGGAGCGCCCGGAGAGCGTGGGGATGACCAGCGCGTCCAGGCGCAGCTCGCGCGCCGCGTCGCACAGGTTGTGGGCGATCGTGTACGCGGGGTCGGAGTGGGTGCGGCGCACGCGCGACTGGTTCCAGCGCTCATACGGGGCGATCGACTCGGCCTGCTCGGCCACGGCCGCCATCATCGCCACCGCCTCGACCGGGTAGGCGCCCACGGCGGTCTCCTGGGAGAGCATCACCGCGTCGGTCCCGTCGAGGATGGCGTTGGCCACGTCGGCCACCTCCGCGCGCGTGGGGCGCGAGGAGCTGACCATCGAGTCGAGCATCTGCGTGGCGGTGATCGACGGTCGCGCCATCCAGCCGGCCAGCTCGAGCAGCTGCTTCTGCACGATCGGCACCTGGGCGATCGGCAGCTCGATGCCGAGGTCGCCGCGGGCGACCATCACGTAGTCGGCCGCCCCGAGGATCTCCGCGGCGCGCTTGACCGCCTCCGGCTTCTCCATCTTGGCGATCAGCGGCAGGCGCGTGTGGTCGCGCACCGATTCCACGTCCTCGGGCGACTGCACGAACGACAGCGCCACCATGTCCACGCCGATGGACTCGCCGTGGGCGAGCAAGTGCAGGTCCTCCTCGGGCACCGACGGCAGCGCCGCCACCGGCCCGGGGATGTTCAGGCCCTGGCGGGAGGCCACGGCGCCGCCCACCTCGATCTCCACGTCGAGCTCGCAGGCGGGAGCGCGCACGGCGACCACGCGCAGCCGCACCGAGCCGTCCGCCAGGTACAGGATCGAGCCGTCCTCCACCGCGTCCGGGAGCCCCGCCCAGGAGACGCTCATGTGATGCGCGTCCCCGGCGACATCGCCGTCTCCGCAGGTGAACGTCAGGTGCTCGCCGGGGGTCAGCTCGACGACGTCCTCGTGCAGCGGGCCGATGCGCAGCTTCGGCCCGGGGAGGTCCTGCAGGATCGCGATCGGCCGGCCCGCCCGGCCCGCCGCGTCGCGCAGGCGGCGGACGGTCTCGGCGTGCTCGTCGAGCGTTCCGTGCGAGTAGTTCAGCCGTGCCACGTCCATCCCCGCCTCGACCATCCGCATCAGCGTGTGCGGCTCGCGCGAGGCGGGACCGATGGTGGCGACGATCTTCGTGCGGCGCATGCTCTGAAGGTATACGTAGCAGCACGGGGGTGCGTCGGCCCCGGCCGCCGGCGGCCGCGCGCTGAGTGCCTCACGGGCGCCGCTAGCATCGCGGTCGTGCTCGGCCCGTCCCGGCCACTACCTCGTGTCGGCGCGCCGGCGCGCATCCTGCACTTCGGCGGCGGTGCCGAACGCGGCACGGTGCTCGCGGTGCATGACGACGGCCGGCGTGTTCAGGTGCGAGGCGAGGAGGGGGAGGTGTTCGAGTTCGTGCTCAACCCGGCGACCGCCAGGTTCGTGTCCGGCGGGAGCGGCCATGGGTCGCGTTTGGAGCTGGCGACGAACGACGTCTGAGTTGCTGGGAGAACCGGGGCAACGGCACGCGGCGGGGCGCTCGCCCGTTGTTGTTGCCTACTACAACAACGCCGTCGGGGTCGCGGCAGGGAGACTCACGGTGCCGCCACGTCCGGGAACCACTCCGCGCAGTGCTCGCGCAGCGCACCCCGCACCCACGCGCGCTCCTCCGGGGAGGCGACGCGCAGCCGCGCGAGCAGCTCGCGCTGGCGCTCGATGGGCGCACCGGCGATGACCCAGCGCACGGCGAGGCGCTCGAACAGCAGCTCGAACGCCCGCTGCTCGGCGTCCTCGCGCGTGGCCGACGGCCGTGAGCCGGCCCCGCCCACCCCGTGGAGCGTCTGCGCGTACTCGCGCCGCGCCCCCGGCGTGAGCGAGCCGCGCAGCGTGAGCACGTTGCCGTGGGGGTCGGTGTAGTCGCTGCTCGGCGCGGTCAGCTTCTCGCGCTGGCGGGCGCGCCTGCCCACGTCCTAGGCGGCGGCGGCGCGTTCGAGCTGACTGCGCACGTCGCCGGTGACCGCCTCGGCGTGGCCGGGCCACGCGGCCGCCGGCTCCAGGGCGGCGAGCTTGCGCAGGCTCGCTCGCGCCTGCTCGGTGTCGAAGTTGTACACGTCGGGCGCCACGCACGGCGCGTGATTGCGCCCCCACATGTCGATCGTGTCGAAGCAGTCGCTGCTCAGCGCCAGGCGGTCGGACTCGCGCCACAGGCCGATCTGGCCGGGGGCGTGGCCGGGAAGCTCGATCACCTTGAAGCCGGCCACCTCGTCGCCCTCCTCGAGGGTGTCCGCGATCTTCACCGGCCCGCCGTCCCAGGCGTAGCGGTGCAGGAGACGGTGAAACTGGCGCAGCGGCGTGGGCAGCCCCGCGAGACCCACGGGCCAGTAGCGAAAGCCGCCGCTGCCTTCGGCGTCGAGCACTTCCCCGGGGTGGCACAGGACGGGGGCGCCGAGCGCGGGAGCGCCGCCGCGATGGTCGGTGTGGGCATGGCCGAGCACGACCCGGCGGATGCCGCCGAGCTTGGCGCCGGCGCTGGCGAGGCCGCGAGCGCTGATGCGGGGCCCGGAGTCGAACACGGTGACGCCGCCCTCGTCCTCGATCAGGTACGCGTTGCAGCGGCCGGGCTGGCCCTGCACCACCCACACGCCTTCGGCCACCATCCTGGCCTCGCCGGCGAGCAGGCCCGCGGTGAGGCGGGTCTTGGCGTTGAACGCCTGGGTGAGGCGCTGTTCGGCGCCCGAGCCCTGGGGGGGCATGAGGCCGATGAGGCGGGCGAAGGTCATGGAGTCGGTGAACGCGTCGTTGGCGTGGATGAGCCCGTCGCGGACGGTCAGCAGGTCGAAGCCTTCGGTGTCCACGGGGCTGCCGGTGGGGGCGACCCCGCCGAAGCTCCCAGGTCCGGCGAACGTGCCGGTCATGCGCCAGTGCACGCCGCAGCGCTCGCCCTCGGTGGTGGTGGACACGACCTGCATGTTGAGATCGGGAATCGCCGCGAGCAGCTCGCCGATGAACGCCCGCACGCCCTCGGGCGCGAGCACGTCGACCTGGCCGCGGACGTTCTCGCGGCCACCCTCCGCCCACAGCGACACCGCCTCATCGAGCTCGCGGGCGTCGATCGCGGCGAAGTAGCGTCGCGCGACCGCCTCGGCCTTGCTGCCCGAGATGCGTTTGCGCGTGGCCGCCGCCTGCTGCATGTTGGCGGCCACCTCCTGCACCTTGGTGCTCGCCTCGGTTGCGCTCTCCCGATCGGCCATGCCCGCCTCCTTTACGCCGCTGAACAGCCGTAGTCTAGTGTGCGGGCCATGGCCGATGTGATGAGCCGGCGGGAGCTCGGTCGCGGCGAGCGGGTGATGCACGGCCTGTACCGTCTGCGACTGCCGTTGCCGTGGCCGGGCGTCCCCCACTGCAACGCCTGGGCGGTGGCGTCGGGGGACGGCTTCGTGCTGTTCGACACGGGCATGCACCAGCCGGACTCGCTGTCGCATCTGGAGCGGGCGCTGGCGATGTGCAACATGCGCCTGGAGCAGTGCCGGCTGATCGTGTGCACCCACGCCCACACCGACCACTGCGGACAGGCGGCGGCGATCGTCGAGCGGGCGGGCTGCGAGGTGCTGATCCACCCCAACCACCTGCACCTGGACCGGATGCTCGAGGACCCCGAGGCGGTGATGGCCAAACGCGTGGAGATTGCCCGCCAGAGCGGGGTGCCGGAGGAGCCGATGCGTCGCGCGGCGCGGCAGCGAAGCTCCCAGGGGAGCGGGATCTCGGGCCCGCTCGAGCCGCACCGCGATCTGCTCGACGGCGTGAGCGTCCAGACCGACCTGGGGGAGTGGATCGCCTACGAGACGCCCGGCCACGCGCCCTCGCACGTGTGCCTGTTCCAGCCCGAGCGACGCCTGCTGATCTCCGGCGATCACCTGCTGGGACGCATCTCGCTGTACTTCGACTACGGCTACTCGCCCGACCCGGTCGGCGAATTCCTGCACTCGCTCGACGTCGTCCAGGGCCTGGGCGCGCGCCTGTGCCTGCCCGGGCACGGGCGCACGTTCGCGGACGTGAACGCCCACATCGAGGGCAACCGCGCGCTCGTGGGGGAACGCCTCCAGAGCGTGCGGGAGGCGCTCGCCGGCAGGGAGCTGACGGCGTTCGAGATCGTCCCGCACGTGTATGGGGACTCGCTCTCACAGGACAACGCGCACTGGCTGCTGTCGAAGATCCTCTGCTACCTGACGCACCTGCAGGCGCTCGGCGAGGTCAGGCAGATGGCCGGCGAGTCCCCAAAGGGGGAGCCGATGCGCTGGGCTGCATAATCTCAAGATGCGCATAGACGAGATCCTGAATGGAGGCCCGCCCGCCCGCCCGCCCGCCCCGGTCTTCTCCTTCGAGTTCTTCCCCCCGAAAACCCCTGAGGGGGAGCGCAACCTGTACGCGGCCCTGTCGGAGCTGAGGACGCTCGAGCCGTCGTTCGTGTCGGTCACGTACGGCGCCGGCGGGTCGACCCGCGAGAAGACGATCGAGATCGTCAAGCGCCTCAGGGACGAGTACGGCCTCGAGGCGATGGCGCACTTCACCTGCGTGGGGGCCACGGAGGAGCAGCTCCACGCGACGCTCGCCGAGATGCAGGACGCGGGCATCCACAACGTGCTCGCGCTGCGTGGCGACCCGCCGGCGGGTGAGGATGTCTGGAGAAAGACGGATGGCGGCCTGGAGTACTCGCGCGAGCTGGTAGCGCTCATCGCGGGCGGGTACCCGTTTGCGATTGGTGCCGCGTGCTTCCCGGAGACACACATCGATGCGGACAGCCCGGAGGCGGACCTGGAGCACCTGGCGGAGAAGGTGAACGCGGGCGTTCACTTCCTGATCACGCAGTTCTTCTTCGAGAACGCCAGCTACTTCCAGTTCGTGGCCCGCGCCCGGGCGGCCGGCATCCAGGTGCCGATCATCCCGGGGATCATGCCGATCACGCGGGTGGGCCAGATCGAGCGGATGGCGAAGATGAGCGGCGCGAGGATCCCCGAGGCCCTGCGCGAGGAGCTGCACGCCCGCGGCGAGCACCCGGAGGCGGTGCTCGACTTCGGCGTGGCGTACGCGGCGCTGCAGTGCGCGGAGCTGCTCGCGGCGGGGGCGCCGGGGATCCACTTCTACACGCTCAACCGCTCGCCCGCCACGCGCGCGATCCTCAGCGCCCTGAAGCTCTCGCGGCCGTGGGAGAAGGCCGTCTACCCCAGCTCGATCTCCAGCCCCTCCGCCACCCGCGGCGCGCCGTCGGCGGCCTCGTAGCGCACGTCCACGGAATCGTTCTGGCGGTAGGTGCCCACTCCCCAGGCGCCGAGCAGCCAGCGCCAGCCGCTGATCCTGTCCTTGCGCAGCTCGCGCTCGAACACGAGCGCCCCTTCGCGCACGGAGTAGTCGACGCCGAGCTGCTGGGGCACCCCGTTGAGGAACACCTGATAGGGACTGCGCACCCCGCGCGGCAGCCTGACCCGGGACCTGGGCATCGCCGCTCCGATTATGACCTCGCCCGCACGCTGCCGGTCAGCTCGTCGCCTGCCGGGTGCGACGGCGGACGTGGCGGCCGTGGGCGCGCTGGCGCTCGTAGGCGGCGTCCACGAGCTCGCACACCTGGGCCGGACGCTCGACGAGATGCAGGACGTCCAGGTCGGTGGCGTCGATGCGGCCATCGGCCAGCGCCCGCGCGCGCAGCCACGCGAGCAGGCCGTCCCACTCGCCGTCGCCGAGGAGGATCACGGGGAAGTGGCGGATGATGCGCGTCTGGATCAGGGTGAGGCATTCGAACATCTCATCGAGCGTGCCGTAGCCCCCGGGGCAGATCACGAAGGCGCAGGCGTAGCGGACGAACATGAACTTGCGGGCGAAGAAGTGGCGGAAGCGCAGGCCGATGTCCAGGTAGGGGTTGAGCTGCTGCTCGTGGGGGAGCTCGATGTTGCAGCCCACGGACAGCGCCCCCGCGTCGCGGGCGCCCCGGTTGGCGGCCTCCATGATCCCGGGGCCGCCGCCGGTGATGACCGCGTAGCCCCCATGCCCGAGGCACGATCCGAGCTCGCGGGCGAGCGCGTAGTGGGGGTGCTCCGGGGGGGTGCGGGCAGAGCCGAACACGGTGACCGCGCGCCCGACCTGCGCGAGCGCGTCGAAGCCGCGGGCGAACTCGCCGGCGATGTCGCGCACGCGGTCGGAGTCCGCCGCGCGCACCTCGGGAGACTCGTCTCCCAGCCACAGCAACAGCTCCTCGTCGAGCGTCTGCGCGCGCTTCACTCGGGTTCGGTGATCTCGACGGCGCCGAAGCCTTCGAGGGGACCGTTGACGAAGAAGATCTCCATCGTTATGTCAGGCTCGACGTGGGCCTGGCTCAGGAACGCAAGGACCTTACGGCCGGTCAGATCTTCGATCGTGTGCTTGTAGCGGGTGGCCATCACGCGTTGGAAATCCTCGCGCATGGCGATCACCCGATCGGGCTCGCCGCTGTCCATGATCGTCTGCTCGAGTGCGGTGAAGCCGCTGCCGCGCATGACGACGACGATGATGTCGTCGAGCGCGTAGGTCTTGGCCTTCATGGGGCCGCGCCCGTAGTGGTCGCGCAGGATGCCGACGATGCTGGTCGAGATCGCCGCCAGCAGATGTCCGCCGGCGAGCGGGGCGGTGGGGGCGGTGGGTGTCGTGTCCTCGTTCGCCAATCCTGGTCCGCTAACGGTCGGGTCGAGCCGCTGGCCTGGAGCTACGAGAATCTATCGGACTGAGCGGGAAAAGTCAGAGCGAGGGCTGGATCGGTCGCTCGCGCGGCGCTACTGTCATCTGTTACAGCGGTCCTGAGTACGCGGTCATCGGCGGCGTCCTGGATTGTGCCTACGAAGCGGAGCGGACCAGCGGTCATACGGTGGCCTTCATGTCCCGATCTGTTTGGTGTCGGCATTCTTGGACGAAGCAGTCCATCGGTGCACAGCGAGAGGAGATCCTCATGCCGAGGATCATTGTCACCGCAGAAAACGGCCACGAGCGTCCGGTTCTACTCGACGAGCGTGTTGAACCGGTTCATCTCGACGATATGAACCACTCCGTCGGGCTCCTCGAGCGGATCGCCTGGGCGCTCGCGGACGCCGAGCGGGCCGAGACGCGCTTTGCGACGCCGCTGAGCTGACGGCAAGGAGAGCTCAGGCGAGCGCGCCGGCCGGCAGCACGTAGCGAAGCGGTCTCCGGGGGTTCGCCGCACCGCCGTCACCCAGCCCTCGCACCACGCGAGCACAGCGCGACACGCCCGATGCCGCACGGGAGCTCGACGTCCGCGTCCACGCGTCCGGGCTGGAGGTCGAGCAGCGTGCTCAGCAGCAGCAGCGGTGTGCCGGCGGCCCACGCCTGGGGGCGTGAGGCTGTCGGGAACGCCACGGGAACCGATGCCATCGACGTGGGGTAGCCGGCGAACACCTCGGGCAGGCGGTGCTCGAAGTACGGGGCCGCACGGAGGATGGAGGCGGCGATGGTGGTGGCCGCTTCGCGGTGGCCATAGCGCGCCAGGCCGGCCACGATCAGCGAGTTCTCGTGAGGCCACACGGTCCCGGTGTGGTAGCCGAGTGGGTTGTAGCCGGCCTCGCCGGCGCCGAGGGTCCGCACTCCCCAGCCGGAGTAGAGCTGCTCGTCGAGCAGTCGCTCCGCCGTCTCGGCCGCCGCACCCTCGTCCAGCAGGCCCGACCAGAGCAGATGGCCGATGTTGGAGGTGAGGCTGTCCACCTGGCGCTTCTCGCCATCCAGCGCGAGGGCGTGGCAGCTGCGCTCCGCCATCCAGAAGTCGCTGTGAAAGCGCTCGCGTAGATCGGCGGCCTGGCGCTCCAGGCGCTGGGCGAGCGTCTCATCGCCCCACACCTCGCGGGCCAGGCGGGCAGATCTGCGGCGGGCGTCGTACACGTAGCCCTGGATCTCGCAGGTCGCGATCGGCCCCTTGGCGAGCGTGCCGTCGGCGAACTGGATCGCGTCCCAGCTGTCCTTCCAGCACTGGTTGACCAATCCGCTGGTGCGGTTGCGGCAGGCGTACTCGACGTACCCATCGCCGTCGGCGTCCCCGCTGTCCTCGATCCATGCCAGGGCGGCGCGGGCGTTGGGCTCGAGGGTGCGGACGAGCTCCTCGTCGCCTGACCAACGGTGGTACTCGTCCAGGAGGATCAGGAACAGGGGCGTGGCGTCTGCGGTCCCGAAGTACGGGGAATGCGGGCGCTCGCCACACGCGGTGAGCTCCCCGAAGCGCAGCTCGTGCAGGATCTTGCCCGGCTCCTGCTCGTGGAAGTCGTCGCGGCTGGAGGCCTGCGCGGCTGCGAGCACCCGCAGGGTCGTCGCGGCCAGCCCGGGCAGGTAGGGCAGCGCTTGGAAGCTCGTGATCAGGCTGTCGCGACCGAACAGCGCCATGAACCAGGGCAGCCCCGCCGCGGGGAGGCTCGCGCCGTCGCTGAGATCGGGGTGCAGACGCAGCGCGCCGAGGTCGCTGAGGCTGGCGCGGTAGGTGCGCATCAGCGATGCGTCCTGCGCCTGCAACGTCGGCGCCCGGGCCAGCCATTGCTCGAGCTCGGTCGCCTTGTCGGCGCTCAGCTTCGTCAGGGCGCCACGTGGCTCGCGGTGCGTGAAAGCGATCCCCGGCTGCGCGGCGTATGGCGTGAGGGTGAAGGTGGTCGACCACTGCTCGGCGGGCGCGAGCGCCAGCAGGTAGGCGAAGCCCCTGCGGGTGACCGCCGCCGGGCGACTGGCGGAGATCGTGATTGAGCGCTCGAAGCCGGCGCGCTCGTAGGCGAGCGTGAGGGTTCGATCGTCGTGATCGAAGCGCACCTCCCGCTCGGCGACGGCGCCATCCTTGACCTCGAACAGATCGGCGAAGTCGGTGTCCACCTCCAGCACCAGGTGCACCTGGCTGCTCTCGTGGCGGTGGTTGATGACCGTCACCTCCTCCATCCACACGTGGTCGATCAGCCGGCGGCGCACGATCGAGCACGGCGCCTGCTCGTCGGGCCCGACACGGGGAGTCAGGAAGAACTGAGCCTCGAAGTGCGCGCTCTGGTCGAGGCCGAGCAGCTCCAGCGGCGCCTCGCCGACGTGCAGCACCCAGCGTGAGAGGAAACGCGTGTCCTCGCTGTAGAAGCCGTGCTCGCGGCCGGCCGCCTCGCGCACGTCACCGAGGCGATCCCCGACGACGAAGGTGCTCCCGTCCAGGACGCTCAGGGTGCGCTCAGACAAGCGCCACGGTCCCTGCGCGCTGGTGGGCCGCCGACCGGTAGGTGGACTCGTAGGCGGCGGCGACCACGTTAACGTCGCAGTGCTCGGCGACCCAGGCCCGACAGTCGCGTGCGGCGATCCGGGGCAGCCGGCCGACGGCGGCGGCCATCGCCCCCTCGTCCTCGACGAGGAAACCGGTCTGCCCGTCGAGCACGAGCTCGCAGGCGGCGCCTTCGGGGAAGGCGATCACCGGGGTGCCACATGACAGCGCCTCCACCATGACCATCCCGAAGGGCTCCTTCCAGCGGATCGGCATCAGCAGCGCACGGGCGCCCGCGAACAGGGAGCGCTTGCGCGAGCCGCCGACCTCGCCGAGGAAGCGGACGCGCTCGCCGTCGAGGTGCGGGGCGACCTCGCGGTCGAAGAACGCCTGCTGGCCGGGCTGGATGACCCCCGCCATGACGAGCGGCACGCCCGCGCCACGGGCGGCGGCGATCGCGCGGTGGGGCCCCTTCTCGGCGGTCATCCTGCCGATCCACAGCACGTAGTCCTCCTTGTGCTCACGCAGCGGCCACGCACGCACGTCGATGGGGTTCGGGATCGCGCGCACCGAGTCCAGCCCGGCGGGCGCGGACGCGAGCTGCGCCCGGCTGATGCCCACGAGCGTCGCCTTGTGCCCGTGGTGGACGTAGAAGGCCGAGGTCGCGGCGGTGAACTGTCCGTGCAGGGTGTGCACGAAGGGCGTACCGAGCCGGTCGGCCATGGCGAGCGCCGTGAAGCCGCAGTGATCGTGAACCACATCGAAGCCCCGGTCTCCAGCGGCGAGATCGATCTCGCCGAACGCCCGCGCGACGTGGTCGGCCTCATACAGCGACCGCTCGATCTCATCGGGATGGGGCTCTTCGAGCAGGGACACCACATGCGCGCTCGAGCGCGAGCCCGGGGCGCAGAACAGCGTCACCGCGTGCCCTCGCCGGACGAGCGCCTCCGTGAGCACGCCGACCACCGACTCCACGCCCCCGTACCCCGGTGGGGGAACGGAGATCCAGGGCGGAGCGAGCATCGCGATGCGCAGCGGACGCCCGGTCGGCCGGGGAGGCGTATCCCCCGTGGGGCGCTTCGGCGGGCGTCCCAGAGTCTGGCGTGCGGACCTGCGATCCGACACTGCAGCGGCAACGTGCACGCGCGCTCCTCACCTGCCTCTCAAGGCCTGCGGTCGCGGGGCAGAGAGGTCAAGAAGGACCGGGCGAGCGCACAACCACCGACCCGGCGGGGGCGGCAGGAACCACTTCACCCTAGCGCGGCCAGGAGGCCGCCCTCCGAACGCAGGGTGCAGGCGCCCGACTATGTCGGTCTGGTGAGGATGGCAAGGAGGTCGCCGACTCTCTGGCCGTCGGCGAGTGCGTCGGGGAGTGGCAGATGGGACTGGATCGTGTAGTTGGTGCGCCGGCCGTTGCGTTCGCGCGTGATGTAGCCCGCGGCGGCGAGCTCGGCCACGATGCGGTGCGAAGCGCGCTCGGTGATGCCGACGTTCTCGCTGATCTCGCGCAACCGGATCCCCGAATCGTGGGCGATGCAGAGAAGGACCCGAGCGTGGTTCGTGAGGAACGCCCAGCGAGGGGTGATCTCTTCTGACATCTAAATCAAGTCTATCGTATCTAGTGTCTTGAGTCGTTAGTTCTGTGGTGGTTTGTGGTATGCTTTGTGGGGTGCCACGTGGTCCTGCTGCGGTGTCGATCGAGTTGACGGATTCCGAGCGTGAGACGCTTGTGCGTTGGACCCGGCGGAGGCGTAGCGCGGCTGGATTGGCGCAGCGCTCACGGATCGTGCTTGAGTGTGCGCAGGGCCAGACGAATGTGGCTGTCGCGCAGCAGGTCGGGGTTTCGCTGCCGACGGTTCGTCGCTGGCGCGGACGGTTCGCCGAGCAGCGTTTGGACGGGCTGTTGGATGAGCCGCGGCCGGGGCAGCCCAGGAAGATCAGCGATGAGCAGGTCGAGGATGTGATCGTCAAGACACTCGAGACCGCGCCGCCGGACGGCGGGACTCACTGGTCCACACGCCAGATGGCGGCCACGACGGGGCTCAATCAAACTGCGGTCTCGCGGATCTGGCGAGCGTTCGGGCTCCAGCCCCACCGCGTGGAGCACTGGAAGCTCTCCAAGGACCCACTGTTCGTGGAGAAGGTCAGGGACATCGTTGGTCTGTATCTGGACCCGCCCGAGCGCGCGATCGTGCTGTGCGTGGATGAGAAGGCACAGATCCAAGCGCTTGATCGTTCAGCACCAACATTGCCGATGCTGCCCGGCACACCGGCTCGCGCCACCCACGATTATGAGCGCAACGGCACGAGCAGCCTGTTCGCCGCGTTGAACACCGCCAGCGGCGAGGTCATCCGCTCGCTACACGCTCGCCACCGCGCGATCGAGTTCAAGAAGTTCCTGGTCAAGATCGACAAAGAAGTCCCCGCCGACCTGGACATCCACATGATCCTCGACAACTACTCGACCCACAAGACACCCGCCATCAAGCGGTGGCTGGCTGCCCATCCACGTTTCCACCTGCACTTCACCCCGACCGGCTCCTCATGGATCAACCTCGTCGAGCGCTGGTTCGCAGAGCTGACCGCCCGCAAGCTACGCCGCGGAGTGCACCGCTCCGTCCCCGAGCTCAACGCCGACATCGAGGACTGGGTCGAGCACTGGAACGAAAACCCCAACCCCTACGTCTGGACCAAGACCGCCGACGAAATCCTCGACAACCTAGCCGGATACTGCAACACAATTAACGCGTCAAGACACTAGATATCGATTTCATGATATGGTTTGCAGATCAGCGCAGTGCGACGTCAGATCGCCAGCGCCCATGCCGTACACAGAGAAATGAGGCCCATCGTGGCCAGCCCAGTCATGCCGACCCCGTCTGCCCCCACTCCCGGCAACGGCGCGGTGCCCACCACCGTCGCGGCTTCTTCCTCCGATGCGCCCCAACAAGGCCAGCGCCCCGATAGCGCCCCGCGAAGCCCGGCGGGGCCCGAGGCCGACAGGGAGGTCGCAACGACGACCGAGCACCAGCAGGACGCCGAGTGGAGCGTGGCCGAATGGCATGGCAGGATGCTGGTCAACCTCGACGGCGGGAGGATCGGCAAGCTCCAGGACGTGTACGTCGATGTAGAGAACGACGAGCCGCAGTTCGCGACCGTCAAGGAGGGCTTCATCGGGCGACACCTGACCTTCGTGCCGCTCGGCGGGGTCAAGGTCGGCCCCGATGGATTGCAGGTCGCTGTGGCCAGCGAGCAGATCAAGTCCGCGCCGAACATGGAACTGCACGGCGAGGAGCTCTCCCAGGCGGACGAGTCTGCCCTCTACCACCACTACGAGCTCAACTACACCCCGCCGGACACCGAGAGCGGACGCCGGCTCGCCCGCCGCTGACGAGATCTTGGCCGGGCTGGCATGTTGAGCACCTTCAGGCGTCTGCGACGCAGTTCACCGACTCCCAGCGATGACGCGGAGCACGGCGCTCGGCTGGTGCGCGAATCTCGCCGGACGGCCGAGAACGATGCACGTGGGCAGGCATCGGAGCGTACGGCACGCAGCCGTGCGGCCGAGAACGAGGAGCGCCGGCGGGATGCGGACGCCAACGCTCGCCGCCAGGCCGCCGAGAACGAGACGCGCCGCCAGGCCTCGGACGCCGAGGCGCGCCGCCAAGGAGCCGAGAACGAGGCTCGTCACGCCTCCCGGGACGGTGCTCGCAAAGACGGGCGCCCGGCCTGACACCGAAGCTGACGAATCACCGCACCAGATCCCCTCCCGTCGCAACTTCCGCTGTGACGCTTACCCTCCCGGGATGACCGACATCGGTGGAGCCGCCGCGCGTGAGATTCCCTACACCGTACGGCGCTCCGCGCGCGCGCGGCGGGTGCGGGTGAACGTGCACGCCCACAGCGGCGTCGAAGTGGTGCTGCCGGCGCGCGCCCCCGAGCGGGCGGCGGCGGCCGCGATCACCGAGCTGCGCCCGTGGATCGAGCGGCGGCTGCGCGAGGCGCGAGAGGTGCGCGCGCGGATCGCCGCGCGGGCCGGAACCGTCCCCTATCTGGGCACACCGCTGGAGCTGGTACCGCAGGCGGGCCGTACGCGCGTGCATCGCAACGGCCAGCGGCTGTTGGTGCCCGCGGGCGACGCCCACCCGGCGCTCGAGCGCTTCTACCGGCGGGCCGCCCGCGCGGAGATCGCCCCGCGTCTGGATCGCGCGACGGCGCTCGCGGGAAGCCGCTACACCGCCCTGGACATCCGCGCCCAGCGCACCCGCTGGGCGTCGTGCTCCCCCAACGGCCGCATGAGCTTCAACTGGCGCCTGCTGCTGGCCCCCGAGCGCGTGCTCGAGTACGTCGTCTGGCACGAGGTCTGCCACCTGGAGCTGCTCGACCACTCGCCCCGCTTCTGGTCGCTGGTGGAGCGCTACTGGCCGGGCTATCGCGAGGACCGCGAGTGGCTGCGCGTGAACGGGGCCACGCTCGTGCTGTGATCGTCCGCCCGCAACTCGGTATAACCATGGTTTGACAGTGTGTCGGGCGCGAGTATCGTGGCGCTCCGGTGGTGCTCCGCCCCGGTCCCGGTCAGTCCCGTTGGCCGATCGGCACGTAGTCGAGGTCGCGATCGCCGGTGTAGATCTGACGTGGACGGGCGATCTTCTGCTCTGGGTCCTCGACCATCTCCTTCCACTGCGCGATCCAGCCGCTGGTGCGTCCGATGGCGAACATCACCGGGAACATCGCCACCGGCAGTCCGAGCGCCTCGTAGATGAGGCCGGAGTAGAAATCGACGTTGGGGTAGAGCTTGCGCGAGGTGAAGTACTCGTCGTCGAGCGCGCGCTTCTCGAGCTCCGTGGCGACCTCCAGGAGCGGGCTCTTGCCGCGCACCTCGAACACGTCGTCCAGGTATTTGCGGATGATTCGCGCACGGGGGTCGTAGTTCCTGTAGACGCGGTGGCCGAAGCCCATCAGGCGCTCGTTCCCGGCCTTGACCCCCTCGAGGAAGTCGGGGATGTTCTCGACCTTCTCGATCCGTTTGAGCATTCTCAGCGCCGCCTCGTTGGCGCCCCCGTGGAGGGGTCCGTACAGCGCGGCCACGCCCGCGGCGAGCGCCGAGTAGGGGTCCACCTGGGTGGAGCCCACCGAGCGCACGGCGCTGGTGGAGGCGTTCTGCTCGTGGTCGGCGTGCAGGATGAACAACACGTCGAGCGCGCGCTCGAGGCGAGGATCGGGCTCGTACTTGAGCTCGGTCATCTTGTACATCATCCCGAGGAAGTTGCCGGCGTAGTCGAGGTCGTTGTCGGGGTACACGTAGGGCTGGCCCATGTTGTGCCGGAACGCGAAGGCCGCCAGCGTGGGCATCTTCGCCAGCAGGCGGATGATCTGCATCGCGCGGACGCGCTCCTCACGGATCTGGTTGGCGTCCGGGTAGAACGTCGAGAGCGCGCCGACCGAGGCCACGAGCATGCCCATGGGGTTGGCGTCATAGCGGAACCCCTGCATGAAGTCCTTGACGTTCTCGTGCACGAACGTGTGGATCGTGATCTCGTCCACCCATCCCCTCAGCTCGGCCTCGTTCGGCAGCCTGCCGTTGATCAGCAGGTAGGCGACCTCGAGATACGTCGAGTGCTCGCACAGCTGCTCGATCGGGTAGCCGCGGTGCTGGAGGATGCCGGCGTCGCCGTCGATGTAGGTGATCGAGCTGCGACAGGAGGCGGTGTTGGTGTACGCGGGGTCGTAGGCCATCAGGCCGAAGTCCTGATCGTCGGTCTTGATCTGTCTCAGGTCCATCGCCCGGATCGTGCCGTCCGTGATCGGCAGCTCGTAGGTGGCGCCCGTGCGGCTGTCGGTCACCGTGAGGGTTCCCTGGTCCGGGGTGGCGCCGTTGCCGGCCCCGTCCGCGCTGCCGCCGGACGCTGCGCTGTCGATCGTCGAACGCTCGGTGCTCATGTGTGTCTCCTGTCAGCGGGTGGCGAATGCTCTGCTCCGATTATGAGCGACCGGGCGCCGGCACCCGCCGCCGCCTGCGGATCGGCGCTCAGCGGTGCGGCAGGCGTCCGCGGGCGGTCAACACCCGTCCGCGCGCACTCATCACGCGAACGCGCCTGGGAGACGCCAGTACGGGACCGCCGTGCGGGCCCCGTCGCGGCGCCCGGGGCGGCCTCGAGCGCGGGTGGTGGGGGTGGAGCGGCAGCGGGCGCGGCCCGATGCCGCCGTCCTGCCCGGGCTCGGTCTCGGGAGTCTGGCGAACGGCCCACCGGATGATCAGGTACAACGCCCAGATCGGGATCTTGAGGATGACCATCAGCCAGATGAACGTCCAGGTCGTCATGGCCCGTCCGATCGTATACCCGCCGGCAGATCCGTACAAGCCCGCAGGGCGCCATCCGCGAAAGCGGCGATCCACCGGGCGGGCGCGATCCCACCGGCAGTGACGCGCACACGGCGCTCGCCCGGGTGCTCAGCCCCGCAACTGCAGGGGTGCGCCGCTGAACTGGGTCATCGCGTGCAGTTCCTGGATGCGCGCGACGATCTCCCGGCCGGTGAGGCGCTGCATGCGCTCGGTGCCGAACTCCTCGACGTTGAAGGAGGCGAGCACGGTGGCGTGCGCCATGGCACGCCGCAGCAGCCCGTCCGAGAGCTCCTCGTGCGGGTGGGCGGCGATGTAGCCGATCAGGCCGCCCGCGAACGTGTCCCCCGCGCCGGTCGGGTCGATCACCGTCTCCAGCGGATAGGCGGGTAGCGCGAAGAAGCTCTCGCGGGTGACGAGCGCGGCCCCGTACTCGCCCTGCTTGGCCACGATCACGCTCGGCCCGCGCGGCGTGTCAGCGGCGTGGTCACCGTCGGCGGGCGGGGAGGACCAGGCGAGGATCTCCCGCGCGGCCGACACGAGGTTGGGCTTGCCCGTCAACTGGCGCAGCTCGGCGTCGTTGAGGATCACGCAGTCGCATTGCTCGATCGCGCGCACGAGCGCGTCCCGCGCGATGTCGATCCACAGGTTCATCGAGTCGAGCGCCACGAAGCGCGCGTGGGGGAGCTGGCGGCGAACCTCGCACTGCAGATCGGGCTGGATGTTGGCCAGAAACAGGACATCGCTCGAGCGCGAGCGCTCGGAGAGCTTCGGCGCGAAGCCCTCGAACACCCCGAGCTGCGTGTCGAGCGTCTCGCGCGAGTTCAGATCCCAGCCGTACTCGCCCTGCCAGAAGAAGGTCTTGCCGCCAGCGATCCGCTCCACGTCGGACACGTCGACGTGGCGAGCGCGCATCACCTCGAGCTGCTCCTCGCCGAAGTCCTCGCCCACCGGTCCCACCACGCGCACGTCGTCGAAGAACGACGCGGCCAGGGCGAAGTGCACCGCCGCGCCGCCGAGCATCCGCTGGCGCTCGCCGAAGGGAGTCCTGACGGTGTCGTAGGCGATCGATCCGACCACGGTGATGGGCATGGGCGCGCACCTTAGAGCACGCCGCTAGCCTGGGGCCGCATGCGCGCGATCCAGATGACCGAGTTCGGCGGCCCCGAGGTGCTGGAGCTGGTCGAGCTGCCCGCGCCCCGGCCGGGACCCGAGGAAACGCTCATCAAGGTCACGCGCGCCGGCGTGAACTTCGCGGACACGCACACGCGCACCAACTCCTACGTGCAGAAGGCGACGCTCCCGCTGGTGCCGGGCGGGGAGGTGGCGGGCGTGCGCGAGGACACGGGCGAGCGGGTGGTCGCGCTGGTGGGCGACGGCGGCTACGCCGAGTACGCCACCGCGCCCACCGATCGCGTGTTCCCGATCCCCGACGGCATCGACGACGGCACGGCGCTCGCGCTGGTCATCCAGGGAACGACCGCGTGGCACCTGTATCGCACGGCCGGACGAGTGGCCGGGGAGGACAGCGTGGTCGTCCACGCGGCCGCCGGCGGCGTGGGCTCGCTGGCGGTCCAGCTCGGTCGCCCGCTCGGCGCCGGGCGCGTGATCGCGACCGCCTCCAGCGAGGAGAAGCGCGCGCTGGCGCTGGAGCTGGGGGCGGACGCGGCGACAGACGGCGCCGCCGAGGGCCTGACCGAGCGCCTGATCGAGGCCAACGGCGGGAAAGAGGTGGACGTCGTCTTCGACATGTCGGGGGGCGCCGTGTTCGACGCCTCCTACAGGGCGCTCGCGCCGTTCGGGCGCATCGTCGTGTGCGGCATCGCCACCAGCGAAGCCAACGAGGTGCGCACGGGATCGCTGCTGCGCCACTCGCGCGCCGTCGTCGGCTTCTACCTCTTTCACTGTCTCGCGCGCCCCGGCATGTTCGCCCGGGCGCTCGCCGACCTGTTCGCACGCGCCGCCCCGCCACCTCGCGGAGGCGGCGAGCTGAGGGCGATCGTCGGGCACACGTACCCCCTCGAGCAGGCCGCCCAGGCGCAGATCGACCTGCGCGCGCGGCGCACCACCGGCAAGCTCCTACTCGACCCGTCCGCCTAAGCTGCCTTCCATGCCAAAGTCATTCGCCGAGCTCGGGCTCTCCGAGTCCACCCTCAGCGCGCTGCGCGACGTCGGCTACGAGTCGCCCAGCCCGATCCAGGAACAGGCGATCCCGGAGCTGCTCGCGGGCCGCGACGTGATCGGCCAGGCGCAGACGGGAACCGGCAAGACGGCCGCCTTCGGCCTGCCGATCATGGAGTACCTCGACCCGAGCGAGCAGGTCGTGCAGGCGCTCGTGCTGACGCCCACCCGCGAGCTGTGCATCCAGGTCACCCAGGCGCTGCGCACGTACGGCTCGCACAGCGGTATCGACGTGGTGGCGGTCTTCGGCGGCGCCCCCATCCGCACCCAGCAGGCGCAACTTCGCGCCGGCGGCCACGTGGTCGTGGGGACCGTCGGGCGCGTGCTCGATCTGATCTCGCGCCACTCGCTGGTCCTGCACGACTGCCGTTTCCTGGTGCTCGACGAGGCCGACGAGATGCTCGACCTGGGGTTCCTGGAGGACGTCGAGAAAATCCTCTCGTTGACGCCCTCCAGCCGCCAGACGGCCCTGTTCTCGGCGACGATGCCGCCGCCCATCCGCAAGCTCGCCGACCGCTACATGTACGACCCGACGATCATCCAGGTGGAGGCGGACACGCTCACGATCGACACCGTCGCGCAGTTCCAGCTGCCGGTGGAGACGAAGGACAAGCCCGACAAGCTCGTCGAGGTGCTGAAGGCCGAGGAGCCTGACCAGGCGATCGTGTTCGTGCGCACGAAGATCCGCTGCGATCAGCTGTTTCGCATCCTGCGGGATCGCGGCATGAACGTACGGGCGCTCCATGGCGACATGTCCCAGGGCTCGCGCGACGGCGTGATGCTCGCGTTCAAGGGCGGGCGCGTGCCGATCCTCGTGGCCACCGACGTGGCCGCTCGGGGCCTGGACATCTCGACCGTCACCCACGTGATCAACTACGACGTGCCCACCAGCCCCGACACCTACGTCCACCGCATCGGACGCACCGGGCGGGTGGGGCGCTCGGGCCGCGCGATCACGTTCGTGGAGCGCCGCCAGAAGCACGAGCTGGAGGCCATCGAACGCCACATCGGCACGGACATCGCCCAGTGGGAGCGGGGCGTGGTGGCCGCCCCCACGCCCGTGCGCGAGCGTCCGCGCAGGCACTCCAAGCCGCGCATCTCCCGACGCGACGATCACGAGCCCTACGTCAAGCTGGTGCTCGGCGGCGGGCGCGCCGCGGGCCTCTCCGTGGCTGACATCGTCGCGTCGGTGACCTCCTCGGCCGGCCTCGACGGCGAGGCCGTGCGCGACGTGCTCGTGCTCGAGCGCTTCTCGTTCCTGTCGGTGCCCGAGGCCGAGGCCGAGCGCGTGATCGAGGCGCTCGACGGGCGCGCGATCGGAGCCGCCGGGCCCGAGGCCGTGAGCCTCGAGCGCGCGCCGGTAAGGTAGGCGCATGTCAAACGCCACCATGCAGACCACAGAAGGACCCATCGTGTTCGAGCTGTTCGACGAGGACGCGCCCAAGACCGTCGAGAACTTCCGCAAGCTGGCGGGCGAAGGCTTCTACGACGGGTTGACCTTCCACCGGATCATCAAGGACTTCATGATCCAGGGCGGCTGCCCGCAGGGCACCGGCACGGGCGGGCCCGGCTACACCTTCGAGGACGAGATCAACGATCACAAGATCGTGCGGGGCGCGCTCGCCATGGCCAACGCCGGGCCGGACACCAACGGCTCGCAGTTCTTCATCGTCACCGCCGACGCCTGCTCCTGGCTCGACGGCAAGCACACCGTGTTCGGCCAGGTCAGCGAGGGCATGGACGTGGTTGACAAGCTCGAGGCCGTCTCCACCGACGGCGGCGACCGCCCGAGCGAGCCGGTTGGCATCGCCTCGATCGAGCTCTCCGAGTAGCCCTCGACCCGCGCGCCGGCGGAGTAGTCTTCTCACAAAGGCCACACCCCATCCGGGGCACCCCGCGAAACGCGGGGGACAGGCAGGAGAGCAGGGAGATCAACATGGCGACTGTCGAGCAGCACCCACCTGAGACCGACGAGGCGATCGCGCAGGAGGGCGACGCCGGCGCGTCGAGCGATGCCGCCGGTGGGGCGGGTATCCCAGTCGAGAACCCGGCCACGGGCGAGATCATCCGCAGCGTCCCCGACCTCGATGCGGCCGCCGTCGCGGAGATGGCCACGCGCGGGCGCAGCGCGCAGCCGGAGTGGGAGGCCTACGGCTTCGACGGGCGCGCGCGTGTGATGCTGCGGGCGCAGAAGTGGGTGATGGACAACGCCGGGCGGATAGTCGAGACGATCTGCGCGGAGACGGGCAAGACCTTCGAGGATGCCGAGCTCGCGGAGATCGGCTACGCGGGCAACGCGTTCGGGTTCTGGGCCAAGCAGGCCCCCAACTACCTGGCCGACGAGCACCCGAAGACGAGCCAGATGCTGGTCAAGGGCAAGAAGATCATCCTGCGCTACCGCCCGCTCGGGCTGATCGGCGTGATCGGGCCGTGGAACTACCCGCTGACCAACTCCTTCGGCGATTGCATTCCCGCGCTGATGGCCGGCAACAGCGTGATCCTCAAGCCCTCTGAGATCACGCCGCTGACCTCGCTGCTGATGGCGGAGGGACTGCGCGAGTGCGGGCTGCCCGAGGACGTCCTGCAGATCGCCACCGGGCGCGGGGAGACGGGCGCGGCCTTGCTCGAGCACGTGGACATGATCATGTTCACCGGCTCCACCAAGACCGGCAGGAAGGTCGCCGAAGCGGCGGCGCGCCGCCTGATCCCGGCATCGCTCGAGCTCGGGGGCAAGGACCCGATGCTGGTGCTCGCCGACGCCGACCTCGAGCGGGCGGCCAACTTCGCGACCTACTACTCCATGCAGAACGCGGGCCAGACGTGCATCTCGATCGAGCGCGCGTATGTGGAGGAGCCCGTGTATGACGAGTTCGTGGCGAAAGTGTCAGAGAAAGTGCGCGCGCTGCGCGTGGGCAAGCCGGACGGTCCCGGCTCGGTGGAGGTGGGCGCGATCACGTTCCCGCCGCAGCTCGAGATCATCAAGGATCACGTGGCCGACGCCGTGCAGCGCGGCGCCCGCGTGCTCACCGGTGGCAACGAGACGCCCGGCGCGGGGCGCTTCTTCGAACCGACGGTGCTGGTGGACGTCGACCACACGATGAAGTGCATGACCGAGGAGACCTTCGGGCCGACGCTGCCGATCATGAAGGTGGCAGACGCCGAGGAGGCCGTCCGCCTCGCCAACGACTCGCCCTACGGCCTCGGCGCGTCCGTCTTCTCGCGCGACGCCCAGCGCGGCGAGGCGATCGCGCGCCGGATCGAAGCGGGCGCGGCCAACGTGAACGACGCGATGATCAACTACACCGTGCTGGAGCTGCCGATGGGCGGTGCCAAGGCCTCTGGGCTCGGCTCGCGCCACGGTGCGGGCGGCATCCGCAAGTACTGCTCGCAGCAGGCGATCGTGGTCACGGCGAGGCTGGCGATGAAGAAGGAAGTCTTCATGTACCCGTACAAGCCTCGTACCTCGAAGCTGCTCGCCCGCTTCTTCAAGTTCATGTACGGCCGCGGCAAGCGGGACTAGCCGCTCGGGCGAGCGCTTCGCAGGGGGTCGCCGGCGTAGCTCCCCATAAAAGTCTGTATAGCGAAGGTCATACGGCGTTCGGCTGGGGGGCTACGCCGCGAGCGCCAGCCCCAGCAGCCGCTCGAGCTCGGGGATGGTGGTCTCGGCGCTCGTGTGGTGAACCGTCGCCATTCCCAGTTCGCGCGCGGGCGTGAGGTTGAAGTCGAGGTCGTCCACGTACACGCACTCCTGGGCGCTCACGCCCGCGCGCTCGGCGCCCAGCTCGTACATCCGCCGCGAGGGCTTGCGGATGCCCTCCTGGGCCGAGATCACCACGCCGGTGAAGAGCTCGTCGAAGAGGTCGTGCGGATAGCGGTGCACGCCCCACGAGTTGGATACCAGCGCCGTGCGCACCCCGGCGGCGTGCGCCATGCGCACGGCCTGCAACATCGCCTCGTCCGGCTGCACGCCGGCGAACAGGCCATCGATCAGCCCATCGGGCTCGACCTCGAGCAGCCTGGCGAACTTGATCTCGAAGTCGTGCTCGTCGAGCTCGCCCTTCTCCAGGGCGACCAGCAGCTCGCGCGCCTCGGGGTCTCGCCTGAAGCGTCCCATCAGCCTGTCCGGCTCGATCTCGGCCGCCACGCAGTAGGCGTGGAAGGAGGCGAACAGGTTGCTCGTGAGCACCCCGCCCCAGTCGATCAGCAGGGCCGAACGGCCCACCGCCTCGGCGCCATCCCCGTCTGCCGCGGTTCGCGCCTCAGGCACCGAAGGCCACCTCCTCGGCGCGGGCGGCGAGCTCCACGACACCGTCGCCGAACTGATGCAGGTAGGGGTCGTCGGTGCTGCCCGCGATCGCACGCTTGTAGTTGCCCTCCATGAACACCACGCTCTTCCACAGCGCGAGCGCGACGTACCAGCTGACGTCGCCGACCGAGCGCCCCGAGCGCTCCTGGTAGCGCGCGATCAGCTCCTCCCTGGTCTGGAAGCCCTCGGCGCGCGTGACGCTGCCCACGGCCGCACGCAGGCCCTCGTCCGGGTCGCCCTGCTGCGACCACATCATGCACAGGTAGCCGATGTCCGCGAGCGGGTCGCCGATGGTGGCCATCTCCCAGTCGAGCACCGCCGTCAGGCACGCGGGCGCCTCCGCCGCGAACATGGTGTTGCCGAGGCGGTAGTCGCCATGGACGATCGTCGCCGGGGTGGGTGGGTTCGGATTCGGCATGTGCGCCGCCAGCCACTCCCCGACGCTCTCCACGGCCGGGATCTCGCGGGTCTTGTTGAGCTCCCACAGCCCGCCGAAGCGCCGCAGCTGGCGCTCCAGGTAGCCGGTCGGCTTGCCGAAGCCCTCGAGTCCCACCGCGCGCCAGTCGACCGCGTGGATCTCCACGAGCGCGTCGATCAGCTGCTCGCCTATGTGGCGGCGCTCGGCGGGGGTGTCGAGCGCCGCGGGGATGCTCGAGACGATCACCTCGCCGTCGATTCGCTCCATCACGTAGAACGGCGCGCCGATCGTCTCGGGGTCCTCGCACACCGCGAGCACCTCCGGCACCCGTGCGGGCGTTCCCCGCAGCGCGCGTAGCAGGCGCGCCTCGCGCAGCACGTCGTGGGCGCTCGGCGGCAGCGGCGGGCGGGGCGGGCGGCGCAGCACCATCGCGCTGCCGTCGCGCTCGATCAGGTAGGTGACGTTCGAGTGCCCGTCACCGATGGGGGTCGCCACGGGCTCTCCCGAGCCGAGCCCATGCTCGTCGAGGAAGGCGCGCAACGGCTCGAGCACAAGCAGCGGCGGGCGGCTGTTAGCCTGCGCGTCCGCGGCGGTCTGGACGATGTCGTCTGGTGCGATCGGGATGCTCATGAACCCCGCACGCTACAAAGACCGCAACCTTCTCTGCGCCGAGGTGTCTCTAGCGACCATGCCAAGAATCCGCAGGATCCTCCTCTCCCTGCTCACCGGCGCCCTGTTGGCGGGCTCTTTCGGTACTGCGCAGGCGCTTGCCTCGCACACCCAGATCACGTACTTCGAGGCCTCCAACGACCTGCTCGAAGCGAAGACCCGTCCGCACGTGATCGCGCAGCTGGAGCATCTCGGGGTGCGGGCGCTGCGCGTGGAGCTCTACTGGGACGAAGTCGCGCCGGGCGCCAACAGCGCGACGAAGCCGAACTTCGAAGCGACCAACCCCGCGGCCTACAACTGGGGGGGCTACGCCGAAGTGCTCGCCGAAGCCAAGCGGCTGGGATGGCCGGTGCTCTTGACGGTCACCTCGCCGGTGCCGCGCTGGGCGACCTCCAACGGCGCCGCCCCTTACATCACCCGGCCCGACGACGGCGACTTCAAAGAATTCATGACCGCCGTGGCGCGCGAGTTCGGCTCGGAGGTCTCCGTCTACTCGATCTGGAACGAGCCCAATCACCCGGCCTTCCTGCTGCCGCAGTGGAACTCGAACGGCACGCCGGCGTCCGGGCGCATCTACCGTGGTCTGTACGAGGCCGGATACGAAGGCCTGCAGGCAGCGGGCATCGCTCACCCGCGGGTGCTGTTCGGCGAAACGGCGCCGACCGGCTACGACTCGGTCAAGAGCATGTTGCACAGCAAGATCCGCAGCGAACGGGCGAACGCGCTGCTGCATGACGTGGCGCCGCTGGCGTTCATGCGCGAAGCGCTGTGCCTGAACGCCTCCTACAAGAAAGCGGGCTCCTGCAGCGAGCTGCAGATGACCGGCTACTCCCACCACGCGTACACGGAACCGGCCGGGCCGTTCTTCGTCACGCCCGACCGCGACGACGTGATGATCGGCTCGCTGTCGCGCCTCTCGAACGCCCTGAACCTGGCCGCCCGGGCGCACGCGATCCCCGCGAGCGTGCCGATCTACCTGACGGAGTTCGGGGTGCAGAGCTACCCGAACAAGCAGCTCGGGGTGCCGGTCGCCAAGCAGGCGGAATACGACGCCATCTGCGAACGCATCGCCTATGAAAACCCGCGCGTGGCGGCCTTCTCGCAATACCTGCTCAAAGACGACCCGGTGGGTGGAGCGCCCGGCTCGAGCGTCCACGGCGGCACCGTCGGCTTCCAGACGGGCCTCGAGTACGTGAGCGGAGCCGCCAAGCCGCTGTACTTCGGCTGGCCGATCCCGCTCACCGTCACCAAGACCCGCCACGGCGTCGCGCTGTGGGGGATCGTGCGCCCGACCACCGGTGCCACCACCGTGACCGTGCTCGTGAAACCCCGCCGCGCCAAGCGCTTTCGCACGCTCACCACCGTGAAGACCAACGGCCTTGGCTACTGGACGCTGCGCTCATCCACACCGGGTGAACTCTGGCGCGTGCGCTGGATGAGTCCCGAACACGTCACCTACGAAGGGCCGCCAATCCGCGCCTACTGATCGCCCTACGATGAAGGGCGATGCCGGAGCTTCCCGAGGTCGAGATCACCGCGCGGCTGCTGGATGCGGCCGTCAAGGACGCGACGGTGTCCTACGCGAGGTCGCCGGGGATCAATGCGCTGAAGACCTTCGATCCACCGCTGTCGGCGATCGAGGGGGCGCGCATCGTGGGGGTGGGCAGGCGCGGGAAGCACCTGATCGTCGATACCAGCGCAGAGCTGGCCCTGCTGATCCACCTGATGTCAGCGGGGCGCCTGCAGCTGTTCGACAAGCCCGCCGGCCCGCGTGACCGCACGTCGCGGCTGCTCGTGGGGCTGGGCGACGGTCGCGAGCTGCGCCTGCGGGAGTTCGGCTCCAAGCAGGCCGCCTGGGTAAAGCTGCTGCGGGCGGGCGAGCTCGAGGACGACCGTGCGCTGGCCGCGCTCGGGCCGGAGGCATGGCCGGACCCGGGCGCTCGGGCGCAGCTGAGCGAGCTGCTGGACGCGCCGCGGCCGCTGCACACGCTGCTGCGCGATCAGCACGTGATCGCCGGCATCGGGCGCTCGTGGGTCGACGAGATCCTGTGGCAGGCCCGGCTCTCTCCGTACAAGCGCGGCGGCGACCTGGACGCGGCCGAGGCCGAGCGGCTGCGTGGGGCGATCGTCGAGGTCCTCGGCGGGGCGCTCGCCCACTACGAGCAGGCGATCGCCCTCCCGATCCCCGACAAGCTGCCGATGCCGCTGCGCGTGCACCGCCGTCAGGGCGAGCCCTGTCCGCGCTGCGCCACCCAGGGGGACGGGACGGGTTCCGGCCCGTCCCGTCGGACGCTGCAGGCGGTCCATTTCGAGGACTACGTGATCGCCTACTGCCCCGCCTGTCAGACCGAAGGACGCCTGCTCAAGGACCGGCGGCTCTCGCGGCTGCTGCGCTGAGGGCGCGGGGGGCGCCCGCGGGGCGCGGGGGCTACGGCCACAGGAGCTGACGTCGCCAGCGCGCGTTCGAGAGCAAGTAGCGAAGTCGAACGTGGCGGCGCGAGGTGTCCGCCTGCCAGAACTCGACCTCGTCCGGGGCGAGCCTGTACAGCGCCCAGTGCTCCGGTACAAGGTCGGGGTCGGCGATCAGGAGCGAGCGTGCCCGCGTGATCGCGGCGTCGAGGTCCGCGCGATCGTCGAGCACCTGGCTCTGGTGGCCCACGAGCGACTCGGCACGCGAGTCCTGCGGCCGTGCGAGGAAGTCGCGGGCGGCCTCCTCGGGGCCGGCGTCGAGCACGCGGCCGCGCAGGCGCACCTGTCGCCCGAGCTGCGGCCAGTAGAAGTTGGCGGCCGCCCACGGCGTGTGCTCGAGCTCCTGCCCCTTGCGGCTCGCGCGGCTCGTCGCGAACTGCCACTGCCCATCGGCGAGGCCCTTCAAGATGAGCACCCGCGCGCTGGGACGCCCGTCGCGGTCCACGGTGGAGAGCGTCATCGCGTGCGGCTCGCGCACGTCGGCGTCGACCGCCTCGACCAGCCAGCGCAGGAACAGCTCGGCGGGTTGCTCGGGGGCGCTGTCGGTGTCGAAGGGGGGCAGCGGGCCATCGAACACGCGCAAGGATCGCAGCCGGGATCGCAGCCCATCCTCATCCGGCGGCCCTGACGCAGGTTGCTGGGCGCTCACGATACGCGGGAGCCTCGCACAGCCGCCCGCAGCGGGCTCGCCGACCGGCCGCGCCGGCCGGCACCTACTTCCTTGCTTGTCCTACTTCCTTGCTTTCTTGTACTTGAAGTGGTCCGTCGAGCTCGTGGGGCTCGTGCCGCCGGGCGTCGTCACGGTCACGTCCACCGTGCTGCCGGCCGTGCCCGCCGGGGATTCCGCGGTGATCGAGGTTGCCGATGCGACCATGAATTCCCTCGCCTCGACCGTGCCGAACTCGACTTTCGTGGCACCGGTGAAGCCGGTGCCCGTGATCGTGACCGTCGTGCCCCCGACCGCGGGTCCGCTCTTCGACTTGATCTTGGTGACGGTCGGGAGCGGCACTTCTTCGTTCAGCGCCGGGACACCGTCCGGTGTGCCGAGCCCGGTCGGTCCGTCGTAGCCGACCTCCGCGTTGCACAGATATTCCTGTGGAGCGCATTCGCTGTGTTCGTTGAGGGGATCCCAGTCGAAGCCTTCGGTGACGTCGAACAGCGAGCCCGGGTTCTCGTAGAAGGCCGCGGCGCCGAGCGTGCGCATGGCCGAGCTCGCGTGCGCCTCGATGCCGGCCACGAGCGGCGAGGCCACGCTCGTGCCTCCGAACACTTCCCAGTGGTGGTCGATACGGACGGACACGCCGGTTTCGACCGCCGCGACGGCCGCGACGTCGTTGTCCGTCCTGTCCGTGCAGCCCGTGTCCTTCTGCCAGGATGGCTTCGTGTCGAACCTGGTGCAGCCGCTCCCCGTGCCCGCGTCCAGTTCCAGTTCGTTCCACACTTCCTCGCGCCAGCCACGCGCGCTGCCGGCGTCCTTGTACAGCGCCGTGCCGCCCACCGCCACCACGTCGGGCGATGACGCGGGGAAGTTGGTCTGCAGGCCTTCTTCGGAGTACGTGTCCTCGAAGCCGGAGTCGCCCGACGCGGCGAGTATCAGCACGCCGGTGTGGCTGTAGTCCTTCTCGAATTTCGCGCAGCCATTGGTCCCGCAGAACTCCTTGAGCTTTTCGGGGTAGGCGTAGCTGTTGCTGATCTCCGTTGCGCCCAGGCGGGCGGCCGTGTTGACGGCTTCCCCCAGGTCTTCGGGAAATTCGGTGCTCCCCTCGACGAGCAGGATGTGGCATTCCGGGCATGCGGCCGAGGCCATGTCCTCGTCCAGGGCGGCCTCGCCGTCCCAGCCCGGTTCTGTGGGAGGGTAGTTGCCCGCTTCGCCCTGCTCGTTGACCTTCTCGAAACAGCCGTTCTTCTTGGTGCAGGCCGGGAGATCGTAGGTTTCGCGATAGGTGGCGAGGTCGGATTCCGCAGCCGGGTAGCCGAATGCATCGATCAGCGCGATCGTCTGCGACGCACCGCCCGAGGTCGGGATCTTGTAAGCCGAGCGCAGGTCCGTCGGATCGAGCCCACCGAGTTCGCCGCCGCCTTCCAGCAGCCGGCTGCTCTGGGGCAACACGAAGCGGTTGGCCTCCCTCACGGGCCGTGGCACGATGATCGCATCGCAAGCCCCTTCCGGGCAGGCCCAGCGTGCAGGCGCCGTGGATCGGCCGGTGCCGAGGGCGCGCTTACGCAGATGAAGCTTGCCCGTGAGCGCGTGCACGCCGGTGGGGGTCGCGGCGCTCGCCCCGCTCGGGCACGCCAGTACGGCGCCGCTCAGGAGCGGGAGGCAGGCGACGGACAGCGATAGCAGGCGCCGGCGCCGCGTGGCGCTCGTGTCGGACATGAAGCGGGCGAAGGCTCGGGTCAGGAGCGTGCGTACGCTCGTGTACACAGTGCGGTTGAGTCGCAAGAACACCCTCTCCCAGAGTCGCTTGTGGACAACGGTGGCCGCAGGTCGTCCTGCCAGCGTAGCCGACGCTGGCCCCGCGGGCGGCGCCTCAGTTGCGAGCTAAGCCAGCGGGGGAGCAGCTGCATCGAGCGCCTCGAGCACGAGCTCGTCGTGCTCGGACGGCTTGACCTTGCGCAGCACCTGGGCGATCTTCCCCCCGGCGTCGATGATGAACGTCGTGCGCTCGTTGCCGAGATACGTGCGTCCGTACATGCTCTTCGTGACCCACACCCCGTAGGTCTCGGCGACGGCGTGATCCTGATCGGCGAGCAGGGCGAAGTTCAGCCCCTGCTCGTCGTGGAACTGCTTGATCCTGGCGACGGGATCGGGAGAGATCCCCAACACGACCGCTTTTGCCTGCCCGTAGTCGGCCTGATGATCGCGAACGCCGCACGCCTGGGTGGTACAGCCGGGAGTGGCGGCCTTCGGGTAGAAGTAGACCACGAGCGGCTGGCCGCGGAAGTCCGAGAGCTTGACGGCCCTGCCGTCCTGGTCGGGCAGCTCGAAGTCGGGGGCGACGTCGCCTTGGCTGACCACACCCGAAGCCTAGCGACGAACGAATCCCGGTCCTCGCGCGTGGGGCCACGGTCGCGCGGGGCCGAGAGGGCATCTTCAGACATCAGCGACACTGCATGTTTCTATCTAGCTGGTTAACTGCAACGTTTGGAATGAACGATACGATTGCAGACAGGTCGAACAGCGGTTGTCGTGAGGAGAAACGTGGCGGTATCGGGTGATCACGTCTTGCACGAGCGGGGTGGCGACTCCCAAGAGGACCCCGCGACCAGCGCCGTGCTGCGCTCACAGGTCGTCTGTGCGGTACTGGGCCTGGTGATCGAGAAGCCGAGTCACGGCTATGAGATCGGGCAGCGCTTCGAGCGGCGCTTCGGCGAGTTCCTGAGCGTGGGCAGATCCTCCATCTACGCGGCGCTGGGCAGCCTGATGGATGCGGAACTCGTCGAAAAGCTGTCTCCCCGCTCGAACACGGGAGTCCCGCGTGGGGCGAAGGCCGGGGCCTCCTACCGGGCCACCGCGCAGGGGGCGCGCGCGTACCGCGGGTGGCTGGCCGATCGCGTTCGGAACGACCCCCAGCGGGTCGCCATGCTCGGGCGCATGGCCCTGGCGTGCGTGCACAGCGTCGCGGCGGCCATGGACTTCATCGCTCGCTACGAGCAGGAATGCGTACGCGAGGCGCAGGAGCTCGCGCGACCCGATGCGGGCGTGGCGTCCGGCGAGGACGGCCTGTCGGCGGTGCTCGAGCGGCTGCTCGTCGAGGAGCGCAGGCGGATGATCGACGCCCAGCTCGCCTGGATCACCTACGCTCGCGCCGAGCTGCGCGCGGTGCACCCTCGCGGTGTGGGCGCGGACACGCTGCGATGAGCTTGCTTGCGATCGAGCACGTGACCAAGCGCTACCGGCGCGGCAGGCTCGAGCGTGTGGCAATTAGAGACGTCTCGCTCGAGGTCGAACGAGGCGAGCTGGTCGCGATCTGGGGCGCTCGCTTCTCTGGGCGCAGCACGCTGCTGCGGCTGGCTGCCGGGATCGAGTCCCCCGAACAGGGACGCGTGAGCTTCGAAGGACGCGACCTTGCGCGGTGGCGCAACCGCGTGCTCGGCAGGAGCATCGGCTACTGCCAGACGGGTTGCTCGGCGGCGCAGCACGGTCTCGTCATCGAGCACGTCGCCGCTGGGCTGCTCGCTCAGCGTGCCCTGCCCAGGCAGGCGCGACGGCTGGGGCAGGAGCTGCTGTTCCGCGTCGGCGCCGAGCAGTGCTCGCGGCTCGCATGCCACGAGCTCGCCGGCGCGGAGATCGTGCGCGTGGCCATCGCCAGCGCGCTCGCCACGGCGCCCGCGCTGCTGGTGATCGACGAGCCCACCAGTGGCGTCGACCTGCTCGAGCGCGACCCGCTGCTCGCGCTCCTGCGCTCGATCGCCAACGAGGGCACGGCGGTGTTGATGAGCACGGGCGACGCTCAAGGTCTTTCCGGGGTCGACCGTGCGCTGTCGATCGACAGCGGTGAGCTGCGCGGAGAAGTGCGGCCGGCGGAGGCGCACGTGGTGCCGCTGAGGCGGGCGGAGTCCGGGGCGCGCCGACGGTGAGCAGGAATCCCGGCGGCGCCGTCCTCGAGCTGGACGGCGTCGTCAAGCACTATCAGGGGTTCGGCGGGGAGGTGATCCGCGCGGTCGACGGTGTCACGCTGGCGATCGGCGCGGGCGAGCTCGTCGCGCTGCACGGCCCCAGCGGCTCGGGCAAGAGCACGCTGCTGTTGCTCGCCGCCGCGCTGATGACTCCCGACGCGGGAGTTGTTCGTTTCGAAGGTCGGGATCTCGCTTCGCTGTCCGCCCGCGAGGCGGCCGACTATCAACGTAGGGAGGTCGGCTTCGTGTACCAGTCCTTTCACCTCATGGCCGGGGTGCCGGCCATCGAGAACGCCGCCATCAAGCTGCTTGCCGACCGGGTTGCGCTCAAGCAGGCGCGGCGGGCGGCGATCCCGTGGCTCGAGCGGGTCGGGCTTGCCGGCCGGCTGAACCACACGCCCGATCAGCTCTCGGGCGGCGAGCGCCAACGCGTGGCGATCGCCCGCGCGCTCGTGAACGAGCCGCGCGTGATCCTCGCCGACGAGCCGACCGGCAGCCTCGACACCCAGCGGGGTGGCGAGATCCTGGCGCTGCTGTCGAGCATCGCCCGCCAGCAGCGGGCGGCGGTCCTGCTGGTCACGCACGATCCGCAGGCCGCGGCGGTCGCCGACCGCACATGCACATTGCGTGATGGCAAGCTCATCGCCCACGAGCCCGCGCTGGCCCCGGCGGCGCCGCTGCGGCGACGGGCACGGGGCTAGCGGGCGCGGGTGCGGCATGCGGCTTTCCGGGCTGCTCTACTTCTACGCACGGAGGTTGCGTACGCGGCCCATCCAGGAGCTGCTCGCCGGCGTCGGGATCGCGATCGGCGTGGCGCTCGTGTTCGCCGTGCAGGTCGCCAACAGCAGCATCACGCAGGCATCCACCGCGATCGCCCGCGGCATCGCCGGGACCGCGAGCCTGCAGTTGCGCGCACGCGACTCGGCCGGCTTCGATGAGCGTCTGCTCGCACGCGTGCGAGAGCTGCCAGGCGTTGCCCAGGCGGCGCCGGTCCTCGAGCAGAACGCGTCGCTCGTCGGTCCCGGCGCCCGTCGCGTCCCGGTCGATCTCGCGAGCTCCGCGCCGAGCATCCTGGCGCTCGATGGCAGCATCCCCCGTGGCATCTCGCTGCACGACCTCCCGACGCCGGGCATCATCATCCCGAGCGCCACCGCGCACGCGCTCGGGCTGCCGTCCTCGCCCACCCAAGCGCTCGGCAGCGGTGGGCCGAGGGTCTCGCTCGAAGTGCGGGGGCACGCCCGCCAGGTCGCGGTGCTCGCGGTGCTCGGTCCGGAAACCATCGGCGCGTTGTCCGGCGCCTTGGCGGCGATCGCTCCGCTGCGGTTCGTGCAGCAGATCACCGGTCTGTCCGGCCGGGTCACACGCATCCTCGTCACCACCGCACCGGGGCAGCGTGCGGCCGTCGCGCGGGAGCTGCAGGCGCTCGCGGCCGGCCGCCTGACGGTGGCGGACGCCGACCAGGACGTCGCGCTGCTCAAGCAGGCGGTGGGTCCGAACACCAAGGCGACCGGGTTCTTCGTCCTCGTCAGCGCCGTGGTCGGCTTCCTGCTGGCGTTCAACGCGATGCTGCTGACCGTGCCCGAGCGCAGGCGGATGATCGCCGACCTGCGCATGCAGGGAGTCAGACCGTGGCAGCTCGCGGGGATGCTCCTCTTCCAGGCGGCTGTCCTCGGCGTCGTCGCATCGCTCGTGGGACTGGCAATCGGCGACGTGCTCTCGCGCACCATCTTCCACACCACGCCGAGCTATCTGGCGACCGCCTTCTCGCTGGGCACCCAGACCGTCATCGAACTGCGCCCGCTGCTGCTGTCCTTCTTCGGGGGCGTGCTCGCCACGTGCCTGGCGGCGGCCCCACCGCTGCTGGATCTGCGCCACAGCCGCGCGGTCGACGCCGTGTACTTCGAGGACGGCGAACCCGGCCAGGCGCTCAACGGTCGCGCCCCGATGTGGCTGTTCCTGGGAGGCGCCGCGTTGATAGCGGCGACCAGCGGGCCGCTGATCCTGTGGCCGTCGGCCATCGTCGTCGCGACGGTCGGCCTCGCGATCGCGACGCTGCTGGCGATTCCGCTGGCGTTCCAGGGGGTGGTGTGGCTGACGGAGCGCCTGGCCTCATGCTCGGCGCGCCTGAACATGCTGACCGTCGCCGTGCGAGCGCTGAGGGCGACGACCGTCCGCTCGCTCGCCCTCGCGGCCACCGGCGCGGTCGCCGTGTTCGGCTGCGTGGTCGCCGAAGACTCGCACAACGACCTGCTGCGCGGCCTCTACCGCGACTACTCGCAATACGTCGGCACCGCTGACCTGTGGGTGGTCAGCCACGACGACGATCTGGCCACAGCCAGCTTCTCGCCCGGCACGCTACCCGCGCGCATCGCTGCGCTGCCGGGAGTGAGCGCCGTACGCACCTACCGGGGCGGCTTCCTGGACTTCGACGGGCGACGGGTGTGGATCATCGCCCGCGCCGCCGGCACGCCCGAACCGATCCCCGCGAGCCAGCTCCAGGAAGGGGATCTCGCCACCGCCTCGGCGCGCCTGCGCCAGGGCGGCTGGCTGACCGTCTCGCAGCAGATCGCCGAAGCCCTTCACGCGAAGGTGGGCGATCTCCTCACGCTGCCCACGCCGAGCGGCCCGGTGAGCTATCGCATCGCCGCCACCACCACCAACCTCGGATGGAGCGCCGGCGCGATCATCCTCAACGGCTCGGACTACCGCCGCGCCTGGGCGACCACGGATGCAACCGCCCTGGAAGTGGACACGCGGCCCGGCGCGGAGCTCGCCGCGGTCAAGGGCGCCGTGGGGCGCGCGCTCGGGCCCGGCACGGCATTGACCGTCCAGACCAGTGCCGAACGCGCCGGGCAGGCCGACGCCCTCGCCCGCCAGGGCCTCAGCCGCATGAGCCAGATCACGTTGCTGCTGATGATCGCGGCGGCGCTCGCCATGGCAGCGGCCATCGGCGCGGGCATCTGGCAGCGACGCGCGGCGCTGGCCTCGCTGCGCATACACAGCTTCAGCCCGTGGCAGCTGCGCGGCGTGCTGACGAGCGAGTCGGTGTTGGTGCTCGGCACCGGCGGGCTCGTTGGTGCGGCCGCCGGCATGTATGGGCATCTCCTGTGCGATCGGTACCTGAGGCTCACGACGGGGTTCCCGGCGCCGTTCGCCGTCGAAGGAACGCACACCGCGCAAACGATCCTGCTGATCGTCATCGGCGCGCTCGTGGCGCTTGCGATTCCTGGCTATGTGGCCTCTCAGGTCCCGCCCCAGATGGCCCTCCAGGACTAGAACATTGATTTGGTCTACCGGAAAGTGCCGCGATTTTAGACCAGCATGGTCATATGCGAAGTGCACGGGTATCCGCCCCGCGAGAAGTGGCCGCTCTGCTCGCGGCCGGCGTCTGCTACTGGCTGACGATCTACCCTCGGGCGGCGCGCGAGATACGCCGCTGGCGGCTGCGGGCGCATGAGATCCCCGATCCCGTCCTGCGCGCGCACGCTCTGGACAAGCTCACCCGCGAGCGCCTGAACCCAGAGGCCGCCGCTTTCTTCGCGGTCCTGGCGCCGCGCCGCCGCCGGGGCGCGCTGGTCAGGCTGATGGTCGCCTTCCAGATCGCCTACGACTATCTCGATGCGATCAACGAGCAACCCTCGACCGCATTCCTGCGCAACGGCCTGCAGTTGCACCGGGCGCTGAGCGATGCCGTGGGCGCACAGCCGTCCGGGCTCGACTACTACCTGCATCACCCGCAGCGCGACGACGGGGGCTACCTGGCCGATCTCGTGGCGGTCTGCCGCCGTGCGTTGCGCGCGCTTCCCTCTGCTGCCGGGATCGGCCCGGTGCTCGTCACCGCCGCCGAGCGCTGCGGAGAGGCGCAGAGCCGCAATCACGCGGTGCTCGTCGAAGGCGACGAGCAGCTCATCCGCTGGACGGCATCGCTGGGGGCTCCAGATGGCTACCTGTGGTGGGAGCTCGCCGCCGCCGGCATCTCGTGTCTGGTGCTCCACGCTCTGTTCGCGGCTGCTGCCTGTGCATCCACGACGGCGGATGCCGAGCGGGTCGACGCCGCCTACTTCCCCTCCGTGTGCGCGCTCAGCGCGCTCCTGGACAGCCTGATCGACCGCCCCCACGATGTGGGGAGCACCAACCACAGCTTCGTCAGCCACTACCGCACGTCCGACGCCACCGCGCAGCGCTTCGCCGCGATCGCCGGGGAAGCGCGCGCGCTATCGAGCGGGCTGCGGGGTCGCGCCCGTCACGCGATCATCCTCGACGGCATCGCCAGCTTCTACCTCTCAGCCCGTGAGGCACGCAGTGAGATCGCTCGTGCTGCCGCCGAGCGCACGCTCGATCGCCTCGGTCCGGCCACGACACCCATCCTCGCCGTGATGCGCTGGCGGCGAAGGACCAGCTGACGGCCGCCAGGCAACGCTGCGGTGCACAGCGGGCGCGCCCGAAGTGCGGGGATCCGCTCACAGCGACAGCCGATACTTGCGGGTCGCGGGATCCTGCGCGAGCAGGCCGAACGCAACCAGGGTGCTCATGTAGCGGTGGGTCGTGCTCGGGCTCAGATCCAGCTCGCGGGCGACCTCCACGACGCCACGCCCGTCGCCTCCGGAGATGAACAGCGCGAGGATCAGCAGCCCGCGAAACAGCGAGTGCGACAGGCGCCCGCTCTCCAGCTCGGCGCCGTAGCGGTCCTCGAGCGAGCCGTCGGCGATGGCCTGTTCGTTGATCAGCCCCGACAGCAGCAGGCTGAGGCTCGGACCGCGAGCCTCGCCCGTGGCGCGGATCACCTCCTCCACCTGGGCGTCCGTGAGTTCCAGGCAGACGAGCTCCCCGTTTGCGTGCACGGCGGAGGCCGCCGGGCGCCCACTCGGCGCGTCCGATCCTGCCGGCTGCTTGGACACATCGTTGACGATCATCGCGCTCTCGGATCATGACCATTTTCCAAGAGTTCGATAAGGCGAGCATTGAATATTCATGTCCTGGACTATTCAGATAGTCATTCTCTGGACTATTCCGTTCGCGGGCGTTCCACGGGCTCGCGCGAGCGGCTCGGTGCGGTGCGGTGCGGGGTGCGGTACCGGCCTGCGCCCGGCCGTATATCGTCCCGACCATGCCGTCCGACGCGCAAGACCCCCAAGACTGGCGCCTGCAGGCCGAGCTGGAGGTCGCCGACACCCACGGCGCGCTGCACGCGCTCGTCGGTCGCCTGCGGGGCTCGGACTCGGATGTGGTGAAGGAGATCGAGGCGACGGTGGGGCACGACGTCGTGATCACGCACGACGGCAGGCTGCTGTTCGCCTACGCCGCCGACGAGACGACGCTGACGGCGGCTCGCGGTGCGATCGAGGAGGTGCTCGCGCGGGACGGCATCGGCGCCAGCGTGCGGGTCAGCCACTGGGACGAGGAGCGCGAGAAGTGGCGCCAGACCGATCCCCCCCTGACCGCCGCGGAGCGCCAGCTCGACGAGGCCGCCGACCGTGACGCCGAGGCGATCGACACACGCACGCTGGTGGTGAGCTCGGGGAAGCAGATCCGGGCGGAATTCGAGCAGAGCATTCGCGAATGGGCCGACAAGCTGGGCCTGGAGTGCTCGATCATCGAGCACCCGCACCTGCTCACCACGCAGCTCGCCTTCACGGTCACCGGCCCGAAGGGCAAGCTCGACGAGTTCTCACGTGGCATGGCAGCCGAGGAGCTGGCGACCATCCGCACCGAGGGGTCAGTGATGCTGAGCCCGCTGTAGCGGTGGCGCTGGCGGTATGAGCGAGAGATCTCAGGGACCAGCGGCGATCCTGGCGCGGATCCCACAGGCCCAGGCCGCCGCGGAAATGGCGGCGCAGTTCGAGCAGACGACGGCCTTCGAGCATCTCTCCGAGCACTCGCGGGCGGAAGTTCTCAGCGGTCTGCAGCGCACCCTCAGGCGCTGGTCGCTGTTCGTGTCGAGCGGCGTGATGCCCCCGGACGGCGACTTCGATCCACTGCGCGAGTGGACCCGCGCGCGCGCCGCGGAGGGGGCGCGCCTGGAGGACCTGCTGCGTTCGTTCGGGCTCGCCCACCAGCTCGGCTGGGAGCTGCTGCGTCGTCATGCTCGCGCTGACGAGTCCGATGTGCTGCTCGAGCTCGCCGCGCCCCTCGCGCAGTACGTCGATCGGGTCTCGGCCGTCGTCACGGAGACCTATCTCGCCGAGCGCGAGCTGCTCGTCTCCGAGGATGAGCGGCGCACGCGCAGCCTGCTCGAGCGCCTGTGTGTCCCCTCGCCGCTCGACGCGCCCGACAGCGAGCTGGCCGACCGCCTGGGGATCCCCGTGGAAGAGGCCTACACGGCCTTCGCGGTGGCCCTGCCGGGGCGCCTGCCCCACAGCCATGCGGCGCTCGCCGCGCGCATGCGTCGCGCCGGTTTCAGGCTCGCGGTCACCCACGGCGACTTCGTCGTCGGACTCACCTGGAAGCCGCTGGAGCTGAGCGATCTCGGCGACGGTCCAGGGGTGGTGCTGGCGGTCGGGCCACCGATGCCTCGGGGGAAGCTCACCGCGGCGCGCGAGGAGGTGATCGTGCTCGCCGAGCACGCGCGCCGCGTGGGGCTGGTGGGTCGGCTCGAGACAGAGGATCACCTGCTCGAGATCCTGCTCGATCGCTCCGCCCGCCTGACGGAGCGCCTGCGCGCACGGGTGCTGGCGCCGCTCGCCGGCGAGGAGCACGCCGAGCTGCACCCGCACGTTGCGCGCGCTCATCGCCTGTCGCCTCGACCGCACGGCCACGAGCGCCGCGCTGCACATCCACCGCAACACGCTGGCCTACAGGCTGAAGCGGATCGAGGAGATCGCGGGCATCGACCTCGGCAGCCCGCGCGATCTGGTTTGCGTGTACATCGCGCTCGCCGGTGAACAGCACCCACCGGGCGCCGCGGGCTAGCGTTTGTGCATTTGCACAAGCACGCGCGGGCAAATTCGGCAGAACGTCATTGCGCGGGAGCCACAGCCGGCGTAACGTGGCATGGCAGTAGATCCGCGGCATGTTTCCGCGTAAACGGACTGCACAAACTCGAGGGGACGGAGACAGAGGGATGCTCAAGGAGAGATACACGCATGTGACGGACGGCCGGCTCGGCCGGCTTTCGCTGGTCGCGATCGCGTTGCTGTTGGCTGCCGTGGCGATGGCGCCAGCGGCGAGCGCCATGGTGAAAGTGCGCGAGCCCAAGGTCACGAGAACAGTCGAGCCGGCGCCCGCTGCGCCGGGGACTCCGGCGACGTTCACGGTTCCTGGGATCAACAAGGCGGTCGACCTGAACACGGTGGGGATCATCAAGGTCGCTCCAAAGCACGAAGCAGCCCCCAACGTGCTCGTGCTCGAGCCGGGGACCTCGGCTGCGGCGGCGTACTTCGTGCCGTTCGCCAAGTCCCTGATCGAAGCCGTTCCAGGCTGGCAGGTGTGGGCCGTGGAACGCCGGGAGAACTTCCTCGAGAACCAGAAGATGCTCAACAAGTACAAGCTGGGGAAGCTTGTGGAAAAGGAAAATCCGCTCACCGGAAAAATGGAAACCCCCTCGGAACAGTTCTTCAACTTCTACCTCGGCCACCTCGGCGGCCCCCCGCAGAAGAAGATCTACGAATCGGTGGAAAACTCGAGCGTCGAGTTCGCCAAGAACTGGGGCATGAACGTCGCCGTGGAAGATCTCCACGTGGTGATCGAAGAAGCCAAAAAGCTTGGCGGCAAGGTCGTCCTGGGCGGCCACTCGCTCGGCGGCTCGGTCGTGACGGCATATGCCACGTGGGACTTCGGCGGCGAGCCCGGGGCCCAGGAACTTGCCGGCCTGGTCTTCGACGATGGCGGCAGCAGTCCGCTGGCGGTCTCCAAGGAAGAAGCGGAAGCGGAGCTCGCGAAGCTCGACGAACCGAAAGAAACGCCGTGGCTGGCGTTCGGGGGCATCTCGGCGCCCGATCTCGGCCTGTTCTCGGCGACGGGCTCGGCGCTCACGCTGGTGGACCCGAAAGGGCCCTCTCTGCTTGAACACTTCAAATTCCTGCCGCCCGAATTGAAAGCGCCGCCGCAGGACTCGCCGGCCACCAACGAAGCGGGATTCGGCTTCTCGATCAACGTCGGGACCTCGCCCGAGTCATTGGCCGCCGCTCAGATCCATGGCGGCGCGGGAATCGAAGAAACCCCCGAAGTCGATGGTCTGCACGGCTGGAACGGCACGGGAGCGCTGACGCCCGTCCCGCGCTATGCCGAAATGCTGGCAGGCGCCGGCCTGCCCAACGCGAGCGGGAGCGAGTGGTACTTCCCGGCGCGTCTGACGCTCGACACGGGCGCGGTGGGCAACGGCCTGGCCAACCCGGCGCAGGAAGTGCTCGACCTGCACTCCACGATGGGCGAAGACCTGCCCAAGTCGCTGCACATCCTGGCGATCGACTCCGAACTGGACAAGCTGTTCGGAGGCGAACAGACGACGCTGACCGAGGCGAAGCTGCTGGCCGAACAGTCCGGCATCTCGACCGAAGAATGCGGCGTGCAGGTGACGCCGGGCTGCCTCACGCTGATCGAAGAGAAGAACTCGTACGCCCACAACGACCCCGCTGGGGCCACGCCGGAAATCAACGAATTCTTCAAGCACATGGTGCCGTTCCTGAAAGAACTCGGCTAGCCCCGGCACACGGGAAACCGGCCTGGGTGGCCCGGTTTCCCGCAGGGGCTACTGGCAACAACGGGATACCGCGTCCGGATGGCGCGGTATCCCGCTTGCGCGCCGCCCGCGGCCCACGCCGTGGAGCGCTCTTGACCCCACGGACAAAGACAGACCGTACGTCCTATATTCCAGTGCGCGAAGGGCGGCCGCTCTTCGCTGGTCGGGAACCGGATAGTGGGGTGGGTGCGCCGCTTGACGTGCCCGCCGGTCCTGCGACCACCACAGAAACGTCTATTTGGGAGCGGGCGTCACGCTCGCGCCGCCGCGCCACACGAAAGGATCACCGCATGCCGCATCGCCTGAGCTCACACGCGCCGCTCCGGAGCGCGTATCTCGCCGCACTTTCCCTGCTCGCCGCATCGCTCGTGCTCGCCGCCGGCCTGGTGGCTGCGAGCAGCGCGCGAGCCGCGACGCTGCCCACCCTCTCGCTGACGGTCACGAAGTCCTCGGTCACGGTCGGCGCGGTGCCGCAGTCGGGCGCGGTCAACGTGGTCTCGACCGCGACGGGCACCAAGGAAGCGTCCGTGATCCTGTTCCAGTTGAAGCCCGGCGTGAGCCCCGCGGAAGTCGAAGCGTACCTAGCCAGCAAACACGCCAAGGACCCGAACTACGCGGACACGTACGGCTCGATCATGTTCGACGCGGAAGTGACGCCTGGCCAGACGAGCGAAGTGCAGAGCTCCCTGGGCGCCGCGCAGTACGTGGTGTTGAAGGCCGAAGGCGAAGGGCAGCCGTCGGTGAAGGGGACGTTCACGGTAACGGCCTCGGCGTCGCCCGTGATGCTGCCGGCGCCCGCGGCGACGGTGCGCTCGATCGACTTCGGCTTCCGTGGGCCGAGCGTGCTCCACGACGGAGAGCTGGTGCGCTTCGAAAACGAAGGCTTCCTCGTGCACATGGACATCGCCTTTCCCGTCAAGAGCCACGCGGACGCCGAAAAGGTCGTGAAGGATCTGCTCACGGGCCACGAAAAGGGCTTGGAAAAGCTCGCAGCCGGCGAGCCCTTCGCGTTCGCCGGCCCGCTGTCGCCGGGCGCCTACCAGCAGGAGACGATCACCGCCAAGCCCGGCTGGTACGTGCAGGCGTGCTTCATGGAAACCGAGGACGGTCGCCCGCACACGCTCCTGGGCATGGAGCGGGTGTTCAAGATCGCCAAGTAGCGCAAGGGTTGACGGCCGAGGCTTGCCCGCCCACCGGGGCGAGCCTCGGCCGCGGCCGCGCACCCGTACCGCCGCTAGCGGATGACGCCCGCCAGGCGCGTCGCGCTGATCGTTTCGCGCAGCGTCTCGAGCGCGTCGTGCGTGGGGCGCCAGCGCAGCTCGCGCCGCGCCTTGGCCGTGCTCATGATCACCGGCTCGCGCATGGCGGCGATCCACTGCGCCTGCGCCGGCAGGAAGCCGAGGCGTGCGACCATGTCCGCGACCGCGTCCACCGCGAGCTCGGGCACCGGAATCGAGTACCAGCCGAGCTCCGCCGCCAGCAGCTTGATCGTCATCTCCCCGGGGCCGGCGATGTTGTAGACGCCCGGTGCGCCACGGCCGAGCACGGCCGCGCGCATGGCGCTCGCGACGTCGTCGTGGTGGACCAGCTGGAAGGGCACCCCCGGGTCGGGCAGCACGGGCTTGAGGATCGGAACGCCGTCCAGCAGCCCGAGCACCGGGGCGGGCAGTCGTGCGGAGATCTGCGTGTAGGGCAGGCTGTCGATCAACAGCGGAGCCTGCGGTCCGGCCACGATGCAGGGACGCAGGACGTAGGCGGCCGTGCTCGAGCCGGCGAGCGTCCGCGCGAGCATCGCCTCCACCTCGGCCTTCTGGGCCGAGTAGTAGTGGGCGTCCGTGCCGCGTGCGTGAACCTCCTCGGTGAGCGGCTGGGGGTTGTGCGGATGAAAGCCGTAGGCCGCCACCGAGGACGCGTACACGAGCCTCCCGGCCCTGGCCGCGACGGCGGCCTCGAACACGTTGCGCGAGCCCACGAGGTTGACCTGCCGGCTCTCCGCGGCGCCGCCCATGATCATGAAGGCCAGGTGCACGACCACGTCGGCGCCCGCCACCAGAGCCTCCACGGCGTTGCGGTCGAGCACGTCCCCGCGCCGGTATGAGACCTTCTTCCATCCATGCGCCCGCGGGTCGAACGCCCCGCGCGCCATGCCCTCGATGCGTCCCACCGCCCGTGATCGCTCGAGCGCGGCGATCACCGCCTGGCCGATCTCGCCGGTGGGGCCTGTGACGGCGACCGTCAAGCGCGTGTCGGTGCTCCCGCGTGGGGCCATCCACCGGGTTCTAGCGCATCGAGCGCCACCGAGGGCCGCGCGCCCTCAGTGGCGCGGGCGGCGGAGCCGTACGCTTGAGCCGTGCCCCTGCAGCTCGCCTCCACCTCGATCGGCGACAGCATCACCTCGTTCCTGAATGCGGCCGGGCAGTTCTTCTCGGATCTGGCGGCCGTGCACTGGGGGGCACTGGTGCTCGGTCTCGCGTTCTTCATGCTCAACCTGACGTTGCGCTCGCGCGCGTTCTTCAACAGCCTGCGCGCCGCCTATCCGGCGGTCAGCTTCCCGTGGCGGCGGATCTGGGGCGCGTACGTGGCGTCGGTGGGCTTCAACAACATCGTGCCGGCGCGCGGCGGGGAAGTGATCAAGCTGTTCCTGACCCGCTCTTCGATCCCGGGCTCCCGCTATCCGACGGTCGCCGCCTGCTTCTTCGTGGAGGCGATCTTCGACCTGGGCATGGGCGTGCTGATCCTGATCTTCGCGTTCACCCAGGGCGTGTTCCCCAAGCCGCCGGACTTCTCGAAACTTGGCTCCTTCGACATCTCCTACCTGGCCGGGCACTTCCACCTGACGCTGTTCCTGATCACCGTGATCGGGATGTGCGGCGTGGTTGCCTTCGCCCTGCTGGCCGAGCGGGCGAAGGCCTTCTGGGAGCGTGTTCGCCAGGGTCTGACGATCCTCAGCGATCGCCGCCGTTATGTGCGCGAAGTGCTCTCGTTGCAGGCGCTGGCGTGGGCGTGCCGCTTCGCGGCCTTCTGGTTCCTGCTGGAAGCCTTCAGGATCGGGGGCTCGGTCGAGAACGTGCTGCTCGTGTTCGCCGTCGGCCAGGTTGCCGGCGCGGTGCCCTTCACCCCCGGCGGCGCCGGCGTGCAGCAGGCGCTGCTCGTGAAGGTGTTCGCCGGCAGCGGCGCGGCGGTGGCGGCGGCCTACTCGGTCGGGCAGCAGATCGCGATCGCGGCGTGCACGGCGCTGATCGGGCTCGGCGCGATCGTGTTCATCTTCGGCTTTCGATCGTTCGGCGAGGTGCTGCACGCGGGGCGCGCCTCACGCGAGGCCGAGCGCGAGGGCTGGGCTACTGAAGACCCTCGCGTGCCTCACGGACCAGCGTCACAGCCTCGGGAAACACGCGCGCGATGACGGTGCGGATCTGCTCGGCCTGGGCCTCCGCGTTGCCCTGCACGTTGACGCGCGCGACGGCCGCCACGGTCATGTTGACGGCGAGCTTGATCGCGTTGTCCGCCCACACCAGCCGCTGGTTGCCCTGCATCTGCTCGGCGAACTCCGCCAGCCGCCGCTGGAGCTCCTCGGGATCGCCGAACAGGTCTCCGAGGCCACCGCTTTCCATGATCTCATCATAGACTGCCCTGCTCATGCCCAGCACAGGCGAGATCCGCGAGCAGGTTGCCATCGAGACGAGGCGTCGCCAGAAGCTCGCGGTGCCTGCCTTCGGCGGTGGCTTCCTGTACCTGCTGAGCGCGATCATCATCACCGAGACGCTCAACGCCGCCCCCACGGTGGGCCTGGTGCAGGGCCTCACGCCGGCGCTCTCCGGCGTGGCGAACCCGGCCGTGAGCCCGCGCACGGCGGAGGTCAAATTCGTCAGCCACCACGCGTTCACGTTGATCGCCGGCGGCACGCTCGCGGCGATCGCCTTCGTGATGTTGACGCTGATCCTGCTGCTGCTGCTCGACGCCACGCGCTTTCGCCGCCCCGAGATGTGGCGGTACGCGCGTCCGTTGGTGCTCGGCGGCGGCATCGCCGTTGCGATCGTGAGCATCGGCCGGCAGGTCGCCAGCGCGCTCGAGGCGCACAGCTTCGCGGTCGGGCACGACTTCTCGATCCACGCGGCCGAACGGGCGCTCTCGACGGGCACCGCCAACGTGCTCGCCGACTATCTCGGCCTGATCGCGACGCTGGCGCTCACCGTGGGCATGATCGCCACGATGCTCGCCGCCCTGCGGGTGGGGCTGATCGTCCGCTGGATGTCGATCGTGGGCATGTTCGCCGCGGTGCTGATCCTCATTCCCATCGGTGGCAGCGAGCTCGAGGTCGTGCAGGCGTTCTGGATGGTGATGATGGGCATCCTGTACATCGGCAAATGGCCGAACGGCGAGCCGCCCGCGTGGGCTGCCGGCGAGGCCAGGCCCTGGCCCTCGCAGGCAGCGCGCTCCAGGGGACGGGCGAGCGGGGCGAGCTCGACGCCGAGCGCCGCCGGGGCGGGCGCCGTCCCAGCGCCCGTGCTGCCGGCCGCGGGCGCCTCTTCGCGCAAACGCCGGCGCAAGCGCGGGGGGCGCGGTTGATGACGCTCGAGGGCGAGCTCGCATCGCTCCTGGAGGTCGAGAGCTTCGAGCCGCCGGTCGCGTTTCGCGAGCAGGCGCTGCTGAGCGACCCGGCGATCTACGAGCAGGCGGCCGCCGACCCGCAGGCGTGGTGGGCATCGCAGGCTGAGCGGCTCGACTGGTTCCAGAAGTGGACGCGGGTGCTCGACGATGACGATCCACCCTTCTACAAGTGGTTCACCGGCGGCACCCTGAACGTCTCCTACAACTGCCTCGACCGCCACGTGATCGCCGGGCGGGGCGAGCGCGTGGCCTTCCACTGGCGCGGGGAGGAGGGGCAGGAGCGCGACATCACCTACGCTGCGCTCCTGGCGGAGGTCGAACGCTTCGCCAGCGCGCTCAAGGGCCTCGGCGTCGGGCCGGGCGACGTGGTCGGCATCTACCTGCCGATGATCCCCGAGGTGGTGGTGGCGATGCTCGCGTGCGCCCGCATCGGCGCGCCGCACAACGTCGTGTTCGGCGGCTTTGCCGCGGAGGCGGTGCGCGAGCGCATGGAGTTCTCGCAGGCCAAGGTGCTGATCACGGTGGACGGGGCGGCGCGCAAGGGCAGGACGGCGCCGGTGAAGGATCGCGTGGACGAGGTCATGGGGGACCTGGAGAGCCTCGAGAAGATCGTGGTCGTGCAGAGCAAGGGCACGCCGTGCCAAATGCAGGAGGGGCGCGACGTCTTCTACGAGGAGATCGTCGCGGCCGCGGATCCGGTGTGCCCGGCGGAGCCGCTGGACGCGGAGCACCCGCTGTACATCCTCTACACGTCGGGCTCGACGGCGAAGCCGAAGGGGATCCTGCACACGACCGGCGGCTATCTCACGGGCGTGTCAGCCACGCACCGCTACGTGTTCGACCTGAGGGCGGGTGGGGATCCTGATCCTGATGTCTACTGGTGCGCGGCGGACGTCGGCTGGGTCACGGGCCACTCCTACATCGTCTACGGCCCGCTGTGCAACGGCGCCACGTCGGTGATGTGGGAGGGCGCCCCCGATTACCCGAGCAAGGGCGTCTGGTGGGAGATCGTCGAGCGCTACGGCGTCACGATCCTGTACTGCGCGCCGACCGCGATTCGCGCGTGCATCAAGTGGGGCGCGGAGTGGCCGAACAAGCACGATCTGAGCAGCCTGCGGCTCTTGGGCTCGGTCGGCGAGCCGATCAACCCGAAGGCATGGCTGTGGTACCACAAGGTGATCGGCGGCGAGCGGTGTCCGATCGTGGACACGTGGTGGCAGACGGAGACCGGCGCGATCATGATCACGCCGCTCCCGGGGATCACGGCGACGAAGCCGGGCTCGGCGACGCAGCCGTTCCCGGGCGTGTTCGCCCAGGTGCTGGGCGAGTTGACGGGCGAGCCACTCGAGGAGGGTCAGGGTCTGTTGGTGCTGACGCACCCGTGGCCGTCGATGCTGCGCACGCTGTACAAGGAGGACGAGCGCTTCATCGAGACCTACTTCCGGCGCTTCGGCCGCGAGACCTACCTCGTGGGCGACGCCGCCAGACGCGACAAGGACGGCTACCTGTGGGTGATCGGGCGCATCGACGATGTCGTCAACGTCTCCGGCCACCGTCTGTCGACGGCCGAGGTGGAGTCGGCAATCGTCGCCCATCCCGACGTGGCGGAGGCGGCGGTGATCGGCCAGCACGATGAGGACACGGGCCAGGCGATCGTCGCGTTCGTGACGCTCCAGGGCGAGCTCGAGGGGAGCGAGGCGACGGTCGAGGGCATCCGCGACACGGTCGCCGAGCGGATCGGCAAGTTCGCGCGCCCGAAGCGCATCATCTGGGCCGACGACCTGCCGAAGACGCGCTCGGGCAAGATCATGCGCCGACTGCTGCGCGACATCGCCGAGGGGCGCGCGCTCGGCGACGTGACGACGCTGCGCGATCCGGCCGTCATGGGGGCGCTCGAGGAGCAGGTCAAGCAGTTGCAGGCCGCCGAGGAGTGAGCCCTGGCTCCGGCCGCGTTCTCATTGAATCTTTAGGGTGCTCTGAGAGGCTGCGCCTGGCCCGGGCATACGCAGCGCGGGCCTTCGATCAGTCGAGCAAAGGAGTCTCATGTCGTCCGCAGACGACGCGTCCCGCGCGGGCTTGCCCGCGTCCGAGCAGGCGGGCTCCGGCTTGGCGATCGAGACCCGCGGACTGACCAAGCACTTCGGCGAGCGCAAGGCCCTCGACGGCATCGATCTGCGCGTGCCCCGCGGGTGCGCGTTCGGGTTCCTGGGTCCCAACGGCGCCGGCAAGACGACGATGATCCGCACGCTGCTCGGCCTGACCCGTGCCAGCGCCGGCAGCATGCAGGTGCTCGGTCACCGGGTGCCCGCCGAGCGGGCGCAGGCGCTGCAGCGGGTGGGCGCGATCGTCGAGGAGCCCCGCTTTCACCCCTACCTCTCCGGCCGCGAGAACCTACGGCTGGTGGCCGCGGTACGCGGCCCGCAGACGGTCGAGCGGATCGCTCCGGCGCTCGCGCGTGTGGGACTGTCCGAGCGCGCGGACGAGAAGGTCAAGCGCTACTCCATGGGCATGCGCCAGCGCCTCGGGGTCGCCCGCTGCCTGCTCGCCGATCCGCTGCTGCTGATCCTCGACGAGCCCACCAACGGCCTCGATCCCGGCGGTATCCAGGAGTTCCGCGAGATGGTCCGGGCGATGGTCGAGCAGGAGGGGCGCACGGTCTTCCTCTCCTCGCATCTCCTGGATGAGGTCGAAAAGGTCTGCGACGTGGCGGCGATCGTCGATCGCGGCAAGGTCGTCACCCAGGGCCCGATCGCGGAGATCTCGCGCGGTGGGGAGGGGGCACGCAGCGAACTGGTGGTGGGGGTGGACGACGTCGAGCTGGCGCTGCGCACGCTCACCTCCAGCGAGCTCGTGCAGGATGCCACGCGCTCGCAGGACGGGCTGATCGTGGTGTTGAACGGCGCGCCCGAGACGGCGGCGGGGGTCAACGCGGCGCTCGTCAACGCGGGCGTCGGCGTGGTGCGCCTGGAGCCCGTGCGCCACAGCCTCGAGCAGCGCTTCCTGCAGATCACGGCCCGCCTCGACGCATCGTCCCCGGAGGGGGAGCACCCCGCCGAGGAGGTGCGGGCATGACCTCGATCGCCCTGAGCATGACCGGCGCGGACCTGCTGAAGCTGCGCAAGAAGCGCAGCACCTTGATCTGGGCGCTGGTGCTGGCGCTGCTCCCGATCGTGATCTTCTACGCGGTCAACGCCATCGAACACGCGTCCGACGCGAGTCATGAAGCAGCGGGGGGGATCGGCAGCTTCCACGACGGCGTGCGCCTGCTGGGCGGCGTGTTCTTCGGTCCGCTGGTGGCGATCCTGATCGGCGTGGAGGCTGGGACGAGTGACTCATCCGCCGGCGTCTTCCGCGACCTGGTCGTCACCGGGCGCTCTCGTCTGGCGCTGTTCGCCACGCGGGTTCCCGCGGCGCTGGCGTTGTGCTGGACGGTCATCACCGCCGCCTACCTGCTGATCCTGCTGGGGACGTTCGCGTTCGCCGCCAACCTGCCGACGCCCAGCGCCGCGCTGGTGCTCGAAGGCTGGGGTTTCGTGCTGCTCGCAACGGGTGTCCTGTGTACCGTGGCCGTGGGGCTCGCCTCGCTGATCAATTCCAAGCCGGGAGCGATAATCGCGCTGATCGCGTGGCAGGTGATCGCCAGCCCGCTGATCTCCAGCATCTCCTCGCTGGGCAGTGGCCGCAACTTCGTGCTCACACAGGCGCTGGCGCATTTCGGCCCGGCCGGCATCAAGGACGGACGCGGCACCGAAGTGGTGATGGCCGGTGGCACGGCCCTGGTCGTGATCGTCGGCTGGCTCGTCGTGTTCCTGGCGCTCGGCGCGTGGCGCACCAGCACGATGGACGCCTGACGGCTGGCCACTCCAGCGGCTCCCCGATGGAGCGGCCAGGCGAGCTGACCGCTCCATCGACCCCCTGGCGATCGCCTCAGACCTTGCGGTGCTCCGGTACCCACGAGCCGTCCTTCTGGCGCGTGAAGTCCTGAAACAGCCCCGGTGCCTCGTCCTGCATGATGCTTGCTACCCGGTTGAACACGAGGCGCAGCTCCTCCTCGGCGCCCTCCGCGGTGCGCATCTCGATCACGTGGCGCAGGGTGCGCGCGTTGGCCGTCCACAGGATGTCCGTGCTCAGACCGATCGGCGCGAGCCTGCGCAGCGCCGAGGTGACCTCCTTCTTGACGTGGAAGGGCACCCCATCCTCGTCGATCCCCAGCTCCTTCGCGGCGCTCACCTGAAACTCCTCGAGCTGCTCGACGATCGCGAGCACCTGCTCGCTCACCGGCTCCAGCGCCGGGGGCACGCGAAAGCCGATGTCGGTGAGACGCACGTAGCGCAGGCTCTCCTGGCTGAAGGCCGAGCCGGCGCGATGCCTAACAATCTCGTGGGTGAATACGCGGCTCACGTTGCGGAAGACAAATGAGTAGTTCGCGTGCTCGAGCACGCTGCCATGGGCGGAGCGCAGGATGTTGGCGAAGTACTCGCGCTGGTCCGTGCGGACCTTCGTGACGTTGGGGTTGAGCCCGGGCTCCCAGTCTGCGGTAGCAGGCGCGCCCGCCGAACTCGACGATCAGCTCGCCGTGATTGAGATCCCCACCCGCCTCGCCGCCCGCCTCCTCCAGGCGCCGGTCCAGCCACGACTCGCCGCCCACGTCGCGCAGGTAGCCGCGCATGCCCTCCGGGTCGATCGAGGGGCGCGCCACCAGGAACACGGATGGACGTGTCTCGTGCATCGGGCGGACGATCCTAGGCGCTCTCGCGGACGTTGCGCCGCCCGCCGCGGGTGCTCGCCGAGTAGGAGCTCAGAGGGAGGCTTCGTTGGCCTCGGCGGAGCCCACCATCTGCGCCTCGAGGAAGCGCTGCCTGTCCTCGCGGAAGGGCTGCCCGAGCGTGAGCGAGGTCAGCTCGACGACCGCGGGACCGCGTGCGACGGCGAAGCCTTGAACGTAGACGGGCAGACGCATCCGCCTGTCGGCGGAGGTGGCGTAGGTGGCCTGTACGGCGATCCGCAGGGCGGTGGCGCGGTACGGGCCGGCGCCCCTGTAGCTGCGCGGCACGGGCGTCGGCTGGGGCGTGAGGGCGACGTCGCCGAGATCGCGCAGGCCGGTCTTGCCCAGATACGCATGCAGCACCCGCCCGACGCTGGCGGCGATGCACGAGCGCGCGCGTTCGCTCGAGTCCAATTGCGCGTATCGCGCGGCGAGCGCGCGGCTCGGCAGCACCGCGACAGTGGTGTACACGACTTCGTAGCCGTCCCGGGTCCTTTCTGCGAACTCCGGTGAATGGATGGTGGCGACGGTGCGCGTCGGGGGCAGCTCGCCGGCGCAGCGCACGAACCCTTCCCAGTAGGCGCGGTCGCGGGTGGGGCCTTCGCGCGCGAGCTGGGTCATTCCGGGGACGTCGTAGCTGCGCATGTTGACGGCGTGGGCGTATGCGATCGCCTGCGCCGCGCTGGGGGGCGGCGCCGCGGTGGCGCCCGCGGTCGGGTTGCTCGGCAGGTTCGCGAGGCTGGTGTCGGGGCTGGACGCGGCGGCGGCCGGACAGCCCGCGGCGGGGAGGGCGCAGGCGAGCTTGCGGGCCGTCAGAGCGGCTCGCTGCCATTCGAGCCTGCTCTGCTCGGGGCCGGTGACCCCGAGCAGGCCCGGAGGGACGTCCCCGACGCGATAGAGGCGGCTGGCGCGAACGAACACGACGTCGCGCTCCCAGGCGCGGTCGGGGTTCAGCCAGGTGAGTTCGCTGGCGCCCGCGGGAAAGCGGAGCGTGTGCGCGGCGGCGTGGCTGTGCGGGCTGTGGCAGTCCGGGCTCGTGGCCAACGCGAGTGCGTCATCGGCCTCGCTTTCGTTGGCGAACTCGAGCACGTCGGCGCCCACATCGTCTTCGCCGCCGTCGCGATCGAGCGCCCACCAGCGAACCTCATAGGCAGCGGACGTGGACGAGCCCGGGGGCGAGGCTTCGGGTTCGTTGTCGGAGAACAGGTTGGCGGTGGTGATCCTCCCGGCCTCGTACACGCGCCCGACCCGTGGTGGCATGATCGGCGAGAGCACGTCGCGCAGCGCCGGCAGATCGTGGGCCGCGATCCGCGCCACTTCGGGCACCTTGCGCCGGGGACAGCCGTCGGCGAAGGGCGCGGCACCGGCCTGAGCACCGCCGCCTTCGAGATCGAACCACGCGGTCCTCGTGCTCAGCAGGGCGAGCAGCGCCCCCAGAAGCCCGACGAGCAGCAGGCCCATCCGCAGGGCGCGATTCGCCCACCACGGCACACCTCGGCGTGGATCGCCGAACGCCCCCTCGGCCCCCGAGGGCTCGGCGGGTGCGCCCGGTGCCGCTCGATCTGGCTCCACCCACTCCCTATCGGGAGTAGCGACGGCGTGCTTGAGGCGCCTTCGGGCGATCGCGCGGACGAGGCGGCTAAGCTGCGGGGCCATGGCCGTCACCGCCTCCGACGTACCCGCCGACCCCGAGCTCGAGGCGAGCGCCTGGGACCTCGAACCGCTGGTTGACGGCGAGGGCCAGGACGGCGTCGAGCGCCGGCTCGCGGACGCGCTGACACGTTCGCAGGCGTTCGCCGCGCGCCATGCGGGCAAGCTCGAGGAGCTCGACAGCGCCGAGCTGCGCGCGGCGATGGACGAGCTCGCGGTCATCCAGGAGCTGGTCGCTCGCGCCGGCTACTACGCCGCCCTGCGCTTCTCCACCGACACGGCCGAGCCGGCCAATGGCGCGCTGCTGCAGAAGGTGCAGGAGCAGGAGACGACGATCCAGACGACGCTGCTGTTCTTCGAGTTGGAGTGGGCGGCGCTGCCGGACGAGCGCGCCGAGGAGCTGCTGGGCGGCGAGGGACTCGCCTTCTGCGCCCATCACCTGCGCAACGTGCGCCGCTACCGCGAGCACCTGCTGAGCGAACCGGAGGAGAAGATCCTCACGGAGAAGGCGCTCACCGGCGCCGGTGCCTGGACGCGGCTGTTCGAGGAGCTCACGTCGGCGATCGAGGTCACCGTCCCGGGCACGGGCGGGCCCCCGGCAGGCGGGGCGGGGGTTGGCGAGCAGGACGGCGCCGCGACGAGCGCTCCCGAGAAGGTCGCGCTCGACGTCGCCCTCAGCCGTCTGGCGCTCCCCGACCGGGACGTCCGGCGAGCCACCGCGCAGGCCGTCACCGCCGCGCTTGCCCCCGGGCTGCGTACGCGCGCTTTCCTGTTCAACACCCTGCTCGCGGACAAGGCGACCGACGACCGCCTGCGCAGCTATCCGCACTGGCTCGCCGCTCGCAATCTCGCCAACGAGGCCAGCGACGAGTCCGTGCGGGCGCTGATCGAGGCGGTGTGCGCGCGCTACGAGATCCCCCGACGGTGGTACCGGCTGAAGGCCAGGCTGCTCGGCTTGGAGCGGCTCGCCGACTACGACCGCATGGCCGCGGTCACCGAGGACGAGGTCAGCTTCCCGTTCGCCCAGGCGCGGGAGATCGTGCTCGACTGCTACTCGTCGTTCTCCCCCGAGCTGGGCGCGCTCGTGGGGCGCTTCTTCGAGGAGCGTCGGATCGACGCGCCGGTGCGTCCGGCCAAGCGCGGCGGCGCCTTCTGCGCTGCCGCGGTGCCATCGGTGTTCCCCTACGTGCTGCTCAACTACACCTCGCGCCGGCGCGACGTGCTCACGCTCGCGCACGAGCTCGGCCATGGCGTTCACTTCGCGCTCGCCGCGTCCCAGGGGATCTTCCATCAGAGCACGCCCCTGACGCTTGCCGAGACAGCCTCGGTGTTCGGCGAGACGATCGTGTTCGGACGCCTGCTGGAAGAGGACACGACGCCGGTCTCCCGCCTGGCGCTGCTGGCGGAGAACCTCGAGGACACGATCGCCACGGTCTTCCGCCAGATCGCCATGAACCGCTTCGAGGAGCTTGTGCACACAGCCAGGCGCGAGCAGGGAGAGCTGTCGGTGGAGCGCTTCGGTGAGCTGTGGGCGGAGAGCCAGTCAGAGCTGTTCGGCGACTCGGTGGAGGTGACCGACGGCTACCGCACCTGGTGGTCCTACATCCCCCATTTCGTCAACAGCCCCGGGTACGTGTACGCGTATGCCTACGGGCAGTTGCTGGCGCTCTCCGTGTACGAGCGCTACGAGCAGACAGGCCAGCAGCTCGTGCCGCGCTATCTGCAGATGCTCGCCGCCGGTGGCTCCAAAAGCCCCGAGGAGATCGGCAGCATCGTCGGCGTGGACCTGAGCGACCCCGATTTCTGGGCGGCCGGGTTGGACCTGGTCGAGCGCCAGCTGCACGAAGCCGAAGCCGCCGCCGAGGCGTCGGGGCGCTTGTAGAGGGCGCAGCGCGGGCGCGGCCTGCTAGCCGATGCTCACGGGGGTTCCCACGGGGACGTGGGTGGCAATCCATTCGATCGCGGAGTCCGCGAGTCGCACGCAGCCGTGCGAGCGGGCCGTCCCGAGCGGGTCGAGCAGGCTCGCGCCGCCGCGTCCGTGCAGCGCCACCTGCCCGTCGCCGCCGTCGAAGCTCTTGAGCACGTTGGAATGCGCGGTCAGGGGCAGCACCCACGAGCCGACGAACTGATCGGGGTCGGGCTGGCGCAGATCGGCTGCGATGGCGAACAGCCCGGTCGGGGTTGGCGTGGCGGGCTTGCCGACGACGGCGGCGAACGTGCGCACGGGCCGCCCCTCCCTGTACACGGTGACGCGGCGTTCGCGCAGGGAGACGGTTACGCGCCAGCGATCGACGCGCAGCAGGGTGTCTTCGGCGTTGAGCCACACCGCGGTGCCGTTGGGGCGTAGATCGAGCAGGACCCGCAGCCACGTGCGTCCTTCCGGTCCCACCCTGCCGGCGAGGACGAGCAGTTCCGTGGGTGTTCCCCACGGGGAGACCGCCGGCACGAGCCCGCGGGAGTGCGCGGATCCGGCGGGAGCCGATCGTGCCCGCGTGCGATAGATCACCTTGGCCACCCACGCGCGGTCGGGTCCGGGTGGGCGCAGCCGCCCCGGCGACGAGCGAGCGTGCGGGCGCTGCCCGGCGTTCACAACGGCAATCGCTGCGGCCGGCGCGCCGCCCAGCGCGAGCGCAGCGGCGGCGGCCGCGAGGGCGCCGCCGCGGGAGCGCCGGCGCCCGCTAGCCCGTGACACCGCTTTCGCGAAGCGCCGCGGCGCTCCCCTTCACAGCCGTGCTGACGTGGGCGTGGACGGTGTTGAAGTTCGCTCCGCTGGCGCTCGCCCGATTGAGGATCGACCGGCGCGCGTTGGAGTCCGCCCGCAGGGTGATCTTGAACGTGTGCGCGGCGCCGGCGGCGAGTGTGGGGAGCGCGAAGCAGATGCGCTCGGACGCCAGGTGACCGCCGCCGCGGTCCACCACCGTGGTCTGCGACGGCAGCGCGTCACAGACCCGCACGTGCCGGGCGGGCACGCTCGCGAGGTCGTGCACGATCAGCCGGTAGCCGATCTCTTCGCCGGGCCTGACGGTCGTCCTGTCGGCGAGCTTGCGAAGCGTCACGCGGGCACGCGCCCCGGCCGCGTTGGTGGCGGCGACTTCCGTGACGGGCGCCGGCAACACGGTGGTCGTGGCGGTCGAGGAGTTGTCAGCCGGTTCGGGGTCGGGCTCGAGCGCGCGGACCGTGGCCGTGTTGCTCAGCGTGCCCGATGTGGCGGTGACCGTGCCCGTCACCGTGACTTCGGCGGCGGCGCCGTTGGCAACCGTGCCGAGTTCGCATCTGAGCACGCTGCCCATGCTCTGGCACGTGCCCTGCGTTGCCGCCGCGTGCGTGAGCGTCACGCCGCTCGGCAGCGGATCTTCGACGATCACCTGGTGCGCAGTGGAGGGGCCCTTGTCGGTGACCTTCAGCGTCCACGCGATGCTCGCGCCGCTCACCACGCTCGCGGGCCCGGTCTTCTCGATCGCCACGTCGGCCGCGGGGCCGGTCTGCAGCGATGCGCTGGCCGTGTTGTTGGCCAGGTTCGGATCGAAGGTGGCGCTGGAGACCCTCGCCGTGTTGGTGACGGTGCGTTCCCCGAGCGACACGCCCACCGAGACCGTCAGATGGATCGTGCGCGCTTCCCCGTCCGCGAGTTCGCCCAGCGCGCAGCTGACGGTCTGTCCGGCCACGGTGCAGCCGGAGTCGCTGTAGAGGTAGGTCTCACCGGCCGGCAGCGTGTCGCTGACCAGCACTTCGCCGGCGGCGTCCGGCCCGGCGTTTTCTACGACGAGCGTGTACGTGGCCTTGCCGGGCAGCGCGAGCGTCGCGCCTTCGCCTTCGATCGCGACCTTCTTCGTGAGCTCGAGGTCGGCGGCGGGCGCGACCGTGATTTCGGCCTCGGCTGTGTTGTTGGCTTCGTCTGGATCGGGCGTTTCGCTGGTGGCTTGCGCGGTGTTCGTGACGGTCTCACCGGCGAGCGCGAGTTCGATCCGCACGACGATGTGGATCGTGCGGGTGGCGGAGTCGCCCATGTCGCCGAGCGAGCAGCTCACCATCTGGCCCACGTCGGTGCAGCCGGCGTCGTTGCTCACGTACGTCTCGCCGGCCGGCAGCTGGTCGGTGACGCTCGCGCCTTTGACGATGTCCGGTCCGGCGTTCGTGGCGATCAGCGTGTAGGTCACTTCGCCGCCCGCGTTGACGCTGGTCGGCGTGGCCGCCTTCGTCAGCTGCAGGTCGGCCGCCGTTTCCACCTGGACCTCGGCCTGGGCGGTGTTGTTCGCCAGGTCGGGGTCGAACGTTTTGCTCGTCACTTCCGCGGTGTTGATGACGCTGTGTTCGGCCAGCGAGACTTCCATGAGCACCTTCAGTTCGACGGTTCGCGTCTGCCCGCTGGCGAGTTCCGCACCGCCGACTTCGCAGCTCGACGTCCTGGCCCGTGTGCGTGCAGCCGGCCGAGCTCGTGAGGAGCTGCTCGCCCGCAGGCAGTTCGTCGCTGACGAGGACTTTGCTGGCGGCGTCTGGACCTTTGTTTTCGATGGTGAGCGTGTACGTCACTTCCCCGTTCGCTTTCACGAACGGCACGGAGGCCGTCTTGTGCAGCGCCAGATCGGCGCTGGGGAGGACCTTGACTTCGGCTTTGGCGGTGTTGTTGGCGGGTTCGAGGTCTTCCGCGGCGCTGGTCACGGTCGCGGTGTTGACCCGGGTTCCCGGCCCGCTGGTCTGTGTCACGAGTTCGACGCTCACGTGAGCATCGACGGCGAGGGGGGCGGCGAAGGTGCACGTGACTTCCTGGCCTTTGGCTTTGCAGCTGGCGCCCGCGCCCGTGGCGCTCACATACGACAGACCACTGGGCAGCGTGTCGGTGATCTTGACTTCGGTGGCTTCGCTCGGCCCGCTGTTGGTGGCGGTGAGCGAGAAGCGCGCGTGTTCGCCGTCGTGGACTTCGGGCGTGAGCGATTCCTTCTTCAGTTCGAGTTCGGCCTGTGGGCTCGCCGTGATTTTGGCGGTCGCTTCGTTGTTGGCGGGTTCAGGGTCGGGCGTGGTGCTTTCGGCGCGCACGGTGTTGGAGATGACCCCGGTGAGACCGGGGGCGAGCTGCACTTCGATCTGGAAGGCCTTGGTGTGGCCGGGTTCGAGGGTGCCCGCTTCGCAGGTGACGACCCCGGAGGCCACTTTGCAGCCGGTGGGCATGGAGCTTTTGTACGTGACGCCGCTCGGCAGGTGGTTGACGAGCTTGACTTCGTGCGCGGTGGACGGGCCGTTGTTGGTGGCCGCGATTTCATAGGTGAGCGTGTCGCCCGGCGCGGCTTTGCCGGAGGAGACGACGCTCTTGGCGGCCGAGATGTCCGCGCTGGTGGTGAGCGTGATCGTGCCCGAGGCTTCGACGGGCGTGGGCGCCGCGCTGGCATGCACTGCCACGCTGTTGGTCAGGTGCGTGCCGCTCGCGAGCGTGGCTTCTGTCTCGACTGGGACTTTGATTTCGATTGAGGCGCCGGCGGCGATCGATTCGATTTCCCAAACGATCGAGGAGCCGCTCGCGGACTTCTCGACAAAGCCCGTGCAGCCGGGGCACGTCGCGGATTTCGCTTTGTAGCTCATGCCGGTTTGCAGTTTGTCTTCGGCGAGGACTTCGCGTGCGACCCCCGCGCCGGAGTTGTGGATGGTGATCGTGTAGGAGTCTTCAGCCCCGGCCGCGACGGATTCTTTGACGGCGTGCTTGCTGACTTCGAGCACCGGTACGTCGAGGATCCCCTGCGCCTGCGCGGGTCCGGCCGCGAATGGGCCTTTGGCGTCTTCGGAGTGACCCGCGGCGTCGAGCACGCTGACGCTGGCCGTGTTCTTGTTGGGGTGCGCTTCGCCGATGCCCGGGGTCGTCTCGGCTTCGAGCAGCGGCTTGGCCTGGTAGGTGAGGATCGTTTCGGCGCCGCCGGCGAGTTCGATCGAGGTCGCCCACGTGAGTTCCTCACCGGCTTTCACCGTCCCCGACACGGTCGGTTCGATCGCGCCGCCTTTGGAGAAGCTCGCGCCTTTGACGTATTCCCAGTTCGCGGGCAGCGTGTCTGTCACGTGGAGGCTCTTGGCGGCGACGGTCGAGGTGTTCTTGACGACCACGCGCCATGTGAACGCCTGGCCGACTTCCGCGGGGGCGCTCGCCGGGAAGCCCGCGGCGCCGGTGGTCTTCGTGACGGTGATCGTCGGCAGCGCGACTTTGGCTTTGACGGCGGCCGTCGGGCCGGTGTATTCGCGGTAGGCGATCGCTTCGCCGGCGTAGTTCTTGTAACCGGCTTCGCGTTCGGCTTCGGGGACGCCGAAGTAGTGGCCGGGCACCGATGCGGCGTTGGCGAATTCCTCGCCGGGTTCGAGCAGTTTCACCGACACGAGCTTGGCTTCGTAGCCGAGTTCGATCGTTTCGCTGCTGTTCGCGGCGAGCGGTTCTTTGAGCTTCCAGTGGATTTCGGGTTTGCCTTCGCTCCAGCTCTGCGTGACGTCGGCCGAGTTGGTGGTTTCTTTGACTTCGGTCAGCTGGGTGGGGATGACGTCCTTGGCTTCCACGCCGTAGGCCGGGACGCCGCCGCTGTTGCTGAGCTTCAGGCGGTAGCGCACGCTGTCGCCGTCGGTCATGGTGATCGGGCCGGCGCTGAAGGCGCCCCCGTTGACGGACGCTTCCTTGGTGAGCGTGACGGCGGGCTCGACGACCGTGCTCGTGGCGCTCGCGGGCCCATTTTTGGCGTCGAATTCGGCGGCCGCGGGGATGTTGCCTTCTTCGAAGCTGTGCTTGTCGGTCTTGTTGTAGTAGACGTCCGCCGAGTTGCTGATTTCGGCGGCCGCTTTGACCGCGACGGCGCCGCCGCGGTAGGTGGAGCGCACGTCGGCGCGGTAGACGATCGTGATCGTGCGCGGCACGCTCGCCGATTCGATGTTGCCGAGATACCAGGCGACGCTCGTCGTGTTCGAGGCGTTGACCTTCGGTTTGTAGGTCTGGACCGTCACGGCGGGCGGGCAGCCGCTGGTGCATTCGGCGCTGATGTATTCGTCGAAGTCGAGGCTGCTCGGCAGCGTGTCGATGACCGTCTCGTTGTAGGCGACCACGTCGGCGGGCAGCGTGACCGTGAGCGTGTAGGTGATGCGGTGCCCGATCGTCGCTTTGGCGCTGTCGGATTTCTTTTCGATCGTCGCGCCGGCGACTTCGAGCGAGCTTTCGGCTTTCGCTTCGTAGCCGGCCTTGCCGGAGATCGGGTCGTTTTCGGCGGTCCGCTTGCCGCTGACCGCGCCGTTCATGCTCGTCGTGGTCGCGACCGCGTGGTCGGTGAGGATCGTCGCGGAGACGGGTTTTTCGTTGACGGTCGCGTAGTAGACGAGGGCGGTTTCTTTATTCGGTTCGATCGACGTGACGCTCCAGGTGATCGTGCGGGTTTTTTCATCCCACACCCCCCCGGATTCGATCGTTTCGCCTTCCGCGTACGGTGTTCCTGAGGCGTTGGAGACGGTCATGCCGGTGGGGACGGTGTCGATGACGGTGGTGTCGAACGCGGTGCTCGCGCCTTCGGCGTCCTTGGCCTTGAGCTTGTATTCGACGAGCTGGCCGCCGTGTGCTGGTTTGCCGCTGGTGTTGTTGGTCTCGGTGAGCGTGATCGACGGCTCGACGACGGGCACCGAGTCGCTGGCTTCGCGCGCCTGAGCGCCGGTGATCGGATCCGTCCACGTCAGCTTGCCGGTGTTGGCGATGCTTTTCCCGTGTACGTTGGCGGCGACGTTGGCGACGGTCGTGACGAAGCGCATCGTGACCTTGACGCTTTCTTCGATCGGCGCGGCGTAGGCTTCGGGGAAGACGACCAGCGGGCTGCCGCCGGATTCTTCGGCTTTGAAGGTGATCGGCGCCGATTTTCCGTTCACGAGCGCTTCGACGGACCCCGCTTTCAGGATCAGCTGTTCTTTGGGGAGCGCAGGATCTGTCAGTTTCGCGATGCCGCTCAGCGTGGTGCCTGCGGGGATCGTGACCGACACTTCGAAGGTCACCAGCTCGCCGATCGTCGCCTGCGCGGCGGTGTTGCCGGTTTCCACGACCGAGCTGGTGTTCGTCTTTTCCAGTTTGACGTCTTCTGTCTTCAGCGCCGCCTGGGCATTGGCGGCGGGCATGTTGGCTTCGCTGTCGCGCAGCGCGTCGATGTTTTCGGCCGGCACGTACAGGTACTGGCCACCGGTGTTGGTCGCGCTTTCGTACTTGACCACGCCGGCGTGGTCTTCGAGCGTGTCGGCCGGGTCGATCGTGGCGGGGATGCGCACCGTGAAGTGCAGGACCGCGTCGCCTTCCGCGGCCACCTTCACTTCTTCCTGGCCGAGATCCGTTTCCCCCCATTCGATTCGCCCGGAGCTGCATTCACCTTTGGCGGAGATCGCGGTGATGTCTGCGCACGTGAGGCCATCCGGGAGTTCGTCCCACACCTCGACCCCGTCGGCTTCGAGCTTGCCGGCATTGCTGACCGTCAGCGCGAACGTGGCTTCGTCGTCGGCCTTGATCGTCGCGGTGCTCGTCGGCGTGACAGCTTTTTTGTTGATATCGACGATCTGCTTGGCGAGGCTCAGCTGCGGGAACTGGAGCTTGTAGTCGGCTTCCGCACGGTAGGAGAAGGACTGCCCGGCGGTGTTGACGTTGGCGAACTTCATGAGGTTGCCCTGGAGCTCGTCGGAGGCCGCTTCGCGCGGGAGCCTGGCGATCGTCGCGTAGACACGTTCGAAGCGCTGTTTTTCGTTGTTGACGTACCCTTCTTCGGGAAGTTTCCAGGCGATCGTCCCGCCCGGTTCGCTCGAGCTGGCTTCCGAGTGACTGAACGTCGTGCCCGGCAGCGTGTCGCCGGGCGCGCGCGCTTGGCCTTTTTCGCCGTGTTCTTCGAAGCTTTCGTCGAAGGTGTCGGCGATCGGTAGGAAGTCGGTGACGTTCAGGCCTTTGGTGTCGATCGTCGTGGGGAACGACGCGGTCAGACGCCAGCAGATGAGGTCGCCCGGGTGGAAGACGGGGTTCGCGGTCGTGTATTCGTCGGCGAGGCACGCCGTCCCCGACTTGGCGATTTCCTTGGCGATGGACGGCCCTTCGGCGCTCTGGGAGGCACTGGAGGTGTCGGACACGGGTTCGCTGAGCGGCCGTTCGTGGTTGATCGGCGTTTCCCCTGTGCCCGAGCAGTCTGTGTCATCGGCGCAGACGACGTTGGTGCTCGCCTGCGCGAGCACGTTGTTGGTGACGGTGTCGTCGGCGAGGATTGGGCCGGTGGGGAGGTGTTCGTGCTGGTAGTGCGTGCGGGTCTTCGTGTCGTAGGTGATCGTGGTGGTCGCGTTCTCAGCGATCTGCGCGAGCGCTTTGTCGCTGGATTCGTTCCAGACGAGCTTCCACGTGCCGTTGGCTTCTTCGACCGCACTGGCGTAGGGGGAGGAGGGCGCGGTGTCCGGTTCGCATTCGCTGCTTTTGGTCAGGTTTTCCGAGCTGAGCGGGCACAGCCCGTTGGGCACCGTGTCGGTCACGATGGCGGCGGTGTTGTAGCGGTACTCGGAGGAGTGCAGCGTGAGCGTCCACTGCGTGACCTGCCCCTCGGCGAGTGTTTTGGAGCCGGCGCTCTTTTCGATCGTGAGATCCTTGGCGACGCGCGTGAGATGCCCGCTTGCGGACACGGCCGTCGTTTCGTCGTACTCGCCGCTGGCCTTCGCGAATGTGGTCACCGGCTCGCCGTCGGTGGTCTCCGCGCCGGAGTTGTTGTTCAGGTTGGTCGCCTGTTCGCCGCTTGCGACGGTTGGTTCTTTGGCGGTCCAGGTCGTCGTGTTTTCCCGCAGCGGCACGGCGGCACGGAATTCGAAGCTTCGCGTTTCGCCGGCTGCGAGCGTGCCGAGGCTCCAGTCGACGTGGGTGTAGACGGCGTCGGGGTCTTCTTCCGCGCCGTCGGGGTCGGTCATGAGCGTTTCGACGCCGGTGGGCGTGAGGCAGCCGCCGAGCGTGGGGACGGTGATCGGCCCCGACCCCGGATACTCTTCGGCGCTGCCGGGGTTGGTGGGCGCGTCGGTCGTGTGGTCGGCGCCGGCGCCGCCGCAGCCGAGGTACTCCAGGTCGGCCGGCAGCCAGTCTTCGACGACGACTTTGCCGGTGGCGTTGACCGACGTGTTGGTGACCGTCAGCTTGTAGGTGACCTGATGATCGTGCACGCCGCGCAGGATCTGACCGGCGGGAGATTCCTCGGCCTGCGTGATCTGCAGCGCGGTGATCGTGGTCGTCGCCGATCCGGAGGCGTAGCCGGTGAAGGACGTGGAGGACGGGCCTTCGGGAGCGCCGGCGGCGCTGAACTTGGGCAGATAGCGCGCCTGTTCGGCGACGTAGGCGCCGGCTTCGACGGAATATTTGGCGCCGATCGTGAAGTGCGAGGTCGTCTGTTTGACTTCGAAGCTGAGCGCGTTGCTGGAGCCCGGAGAGAGATCGGCGACGTTGGACCAGATCAGCGTCGTCTTGCCCGTTTCCGGCTCGTTGGCGAACACCTGCGGTGCGAGCGCGCCGGCGGAGCTGTGGCCGCTGCCGGCGACGTAGCTGATTCCTTCGGGCAGCACGGCGCGGTAGCTGAGGTTGTAGCCGTACGGCTGAGCCCCGGGGTTGGCCGCGGTGAGCGTGACGGTGGCGTTTGCGCCATACAGCACGCTCGCGGGCGCGCCGACCGTCAGGTTGATCGACGGGCTGCCTTCCGCCCGGGCGGTGGCCGCGAGCAGCGCCGGGCCGAGCACTACGAGAGCGGTCACGGCGGTCGTGGCCGTGAACCACCGCCGGGGGAAACCCATCGAACGAGGCTACAGGCGCCACCGAACGGATCTTCGGCGCCGCCGGATCGGCCTGCGCAGCTGCCCGCACCGGCGGCGCGCCTGTGCGGGCGCCTACGCGGAGTACATGCGCGCGAGCAGGTTCGGGACGTCGACGATCGAGTTGACGATCGCCGTGGGAGTCACGCGCCGCGTGATGGCGTCGTCGCGGTACTTGCCCGTCCGCACCAGCACGCCCGCCAGCCCTGCAGCCATCGCGCCGGCGACGTCGGCCTCCGCGTCGTCGCCGATCATGACCGCCTCCTCGAGCCCCATGTCGGCGACGGCCGCGTGGAAGAACTGCGCCGAGGGCTTGCCCACCACGACGGCCTCACGGCCGCTTGCGTACTCGAGCGCGGCGGAGTACGCGCCGACGTCGAGCGCGAGACCGTCCGCGCGGCGCCAGTAGCGGTTGTGCTGCAGGGCGAGGAGCTCCGCGCCGTCCATCAGCAGCCGGAAGGCCCCGTTCAGGGTCTCGGGAGTGAACTCGTCGCCGAGGTCGCCCAGGATCACGGCTTGTGCGCTCGGCGTCCCCGCGAGCGCGGCCAGCGGCGCGAGATCCTCGCGCAGGCTGTCGCTCACCAGCAGCGCCACGGACTGGTAGGAGCGCCGGCGACAGTAGCTCAGGGCCATCGCCGCCGGTGTGAGCACCTCCTCCTCGGTGACGGCGAACCCGAGCTCGATCAGGCGCTCGACCACCTGGCGGCGCGATCGCGACGTGGTGTTGGTCACCAAGCGCAGCCCGGTGCTCAGCCCGCGCAGCTGCGCGAGCGCCTCGTGAGCGCCCTCGATCGGCTTCTCGCCGACATGGAGAACGCCGTCGATGTCCAGCAGAATGCCGAACGGGCCAGTGCCTGCGGGGGGCATCTGCGAACTGTACGGGGACGAGGTCCGCGATGCGCGGTCACGCGAACGGCGCCGCCGAGGAGGCCTACAGGGCGCACCTGATTCGCTATACACGTGACGTACACCTATGGTGTATGATTGGTGTATGAGCGCAGTGCGCACGAACATCGAGATCGAGGACACATACGTCCAGGCGATCATGGAGCGTTATGGCGTACGGACCAAGACGGCCGCTGTGGACCTCGCGCTGCGCCATCTCGCTGGGCAGCCGATGACGCGCGAGGAAGCGCTGGCGATGCAAGGAGTCCACGCCATCGCGGAGCTGCCTGCAGACGTGCCACCACGCACGGCCGCGTGATTCTCGTTGACAGCTCCGCCTGGGTCGAGTACGACCGCGCGACCGGCAGCCCTCCACATCTTCGCCTCAAGGACCTGATCGAGGCGGACGGTCCCGTTGCGGTCACCGAGCCCATCGTCATGGAGGTGCTGGCCGGCGCACGCGACGATCGGCGAGAGGCCGACCTGCGCCGGCTGCTCGGACGCTTCGAGCTGCTGAGCTTCGACGCTGTGGCCGACTTTGGCGGCGCGGTCAGGATCTACCGTCGTTGCCGCGCTGTGGGCGTGACCCCGCGGGGGATGCTCGACTGCATGATCGCTGCGGTCGCATGGCGCACAGGGGCCACGCTGCTCGCTCACGACGCTGACGTAGACCGCGTCGCGCGCGTCGTTGAGATCGAGCTGGACGATGGATCGCTGCGCGCGTAGCGTAGTACAGGAGCGGAGCCCGTGATACACTGATGTTGTGCGCAGCGTACGTCTGGACAACGAGTTGGACGAGCGGGTTCGCCGTGCCGCGGCTGCCGAAGGAGCTTCGGTGTCCGAATTCATCCGGCGTGCCGTGGCAGAGCGTGCTGAGAGCACGCTCTCGACGGGCGCGGACGAGCGCTTGGCAGACGTGGTTGGCGCGGTCCACGCAGGCGGCGGCCGCGCACGCGATACCGGGAGAGCGTTCGCGGATCTCCTCGCCCAACGCCACCAGGGCAGGTGATCCTCACCGACGCTGGGCCGCTCGTCGCCCTGATTGATGCGGACGAGCCGGATCACGCGCGCTGCAAGGAGGCACTGGCCGGCCTACGCCTCCCACTGCTCACGACCTGGCCGGCGTTCACCGAGGCTATGTACCTTCTTGGCGGCGGAGGCTGGCACGGCCAGGAGCCTCTGTGGCGGCTGGTCCTGCGTGGAGACCTCGTCCTGGCGGTTCCCTCGTTGAAGGCCAGCGAGCGCAGCGCGCGACTGATGGAGCGCTATGCAGACCGCCCAATGGACCTCGCCGACGCGACGCTGGTCGCACTCGCGGAGGAACGGAGCCTACGGCAGATCTTCACGCTCGATGGGGACTTTCACATCTACCGTCTGAATGGCAGGCAGCATTTCGAAGTGCTGCCGAGCTGACAGCGGTCCTCAGAACAGCCCGCTGAGCGCGTTGCCAGCGTGGTGCACGAGGTCGAACAGCGGCTGGGGGATGATGCCGAAGAAGATGGTGGCCGCGCCCGCGAGCACGGCGACGAGCACGACCTCCGGCTGGATGCCCGTGACGGTCTCGACGTCGAGCTCGGGCGACCCGCCCGCGAGGGCCGGCAACGGCCCGGCCCCGGCCGTGGGGCCGCTTGCGGCGGGGGTGGCGCCGGAGGCCGGCGCCTTACCATCGCTGGGCGCCTCGCGCATCCACATGGCGGCGATCACCGGCAGGTAGTAGCCGAGCGAGATCATCGAGCCGATCACGATGGCGACGCCCAGCCACGTGTACCCGCCGGAGACCGCGGCGTCGATCAGGTAGAACTTGCCGATGAAGCCCGCGGTGGCGGGAATGCCCGCGAGCGCGAGCATGGAGATCGTCATCGGCCAGGCCAGCCAGGGGCGCTCGCGTCCCAGGCCCGCCATCGCCTCGAGCGAGTCGCCGAGGCTGGTTTCGCGCTCGCGGGCGACGACCACGGCGAAGGCGGCCATGTTCATCAGCAGGTACACCGCCAGGTAGAACACGGTGGCGGCGACGCCGAGCTGCGTGGCGACCACCACGCCCGCGAGCATGTAGCCGGCCTGCCCGACCGAGGAGTAGGCGAGCATCCGCTTCAGCGAGGACTGGCCGAGCGCGCCGACGTTGCCGACGATGATCGTCACCGTCGCGAGCACCGCCACCGCGGGCGCCCAGCTCTGCTGGGCGCCGATCAGCGCGACGTCGAAGAAACGCAGGAACACGCCCAGGGCGGCGACCTTGGTGGTGACCGCCATGAAGGCCGTCACCGGCGTGGGCGCGCCCTCGTACACGTCGGGCGTCCACTGGTGAAACGGCGCCACCGAGGCCTTGAAGCACAGGCCCGCCACGCACAGCGCGATGCCCGTCAGCGTCAACGGGTCGGTGGCCAGGCTGCCGTGCGACAGCGCATTGGCGATGGCCGTGAAGTCGGTCGAGCCGGTGGCGCCGTAGATCAGCGCCAGGCCGTAGAGCAGGGTGGCCGAGCCGACCGAGCCGACTATCAGGTACTTCAGCCCCGACTCCAGCGAGTGCTCGCGCCGCAGTTCGGTGGCGCACAGCACGTACAGCGGGATCGACAGGAGCTCGAGCCCGACGAACAGCGCGACCGTGTTCTGCGCGCTGGCGAGCACGGACATGCCGCCGATGGAGGTCAGCAGCAGGGCATGGAACTCCCCGTGTGCGGCTTCGTGCGCAGCCTGCGAGCGCCATGCCAGCAGCACCGTGCACAGCCCGCCGCCGATCAGGATCAGGTTCAGCGCGAGCGACAGGTCGTCGATGCGCAGCGCCCCCGAGACGATCGACTTTTCGGCGTTCCACTGCCAGATCGTCAGCCCCAGGGCCGCGGCGAGTGCCCCCAGGGCAAGCGCCGGCACCACCTGCGTGCGCACCCAGCGCGCCCCGAGCATGCCCACCATCAGCACGATCACCGCCCCGCCCAGGAGCGCGATCAGCGGGGAGAGCCCGGCGAAGTCGATGTGCGGGCCTTTCAGGTGGACCGTGGCGATCTGGGGTGAGTAGAGGGGCACGTAGGTCATCGTTGTTCGTTCGCTTCCGAGGCCGCGCCTGCGGGCGCCTGCGCTTCGCCGCTGGCGCCTTCACCCACTGCTTCCGCCGCTTTCCGGGCCTGACTGGCCCTGACGATCAACGCCGCCGTCGCCGGATGCTGCACCGCCTGCACGCTCGCCACCGCCGTCTTGGTGGAGCCTTCGCTGCGTTCCAGCGCGAGCTGCGGATACACGGCGAAGAACAGGATCACGGCCACGAGCGGCACCAGCACGACCCCGTCCCGCAGTGAGATCTCACGCGACTGCACGCCCTTGCCGACGCGGTTGTGCATCGCGCCGATGAACAGGCGCAGCGCGTACACGCTGGCCATGACCACGCCGGTGAAGGCGATGATGGCGATCACGAGCTTGGCTTTGAAGACGCCCAGCAGGATCAGGAACTCTCCTACGAAGTTCGCCGAGCCGGGCATCGCCAGCGTGGCCAGCGTGACGATCAGCGCGAGCGTTGCGAGCACCGGCGCGCGGAAGGCGATGCCGCCCATGTCGCGGATGTCTTCCGAGCCGCCCGCGCGCCGCGCGAGCAACGCGACGATGAACAGGATCGGTCCCATCACCAGGCCGTGGTTGAACATCTGCAGCAGCGCCCCCTGGGCGCCCTGCGGGTTGAGCGCGAAGATGCCGACGGTGATGAAGCCGAGCTGCGCCACGGAGGAGTACCCGAGGATCAGGCGGGCATTGGTCTGGCTGAAGGCCTGCACGGAGCCGTACACGATCGAGACGAGCCCGATCAGCAGCATCAGCGTCTGGAAGTGCACGCTGGCCTGCGGGAAGAGCGGCAGCACGATCGCCAGAAAGCCGTATGCGGCGACCTTCGAGAGCACTCCCGAGAACACCATCAGCACCTCGATCGGCATCGCCCGGTAGCCGTCCGGCATCCACCCGTGCAGCGGGAAGGCGGGCATCTTGACGAGGAAGGCGGCGGCGAAGAACAGGAAGATCCACTCCTGCGAGCCGGTGCTCAGCGGCAGCTTCTGCAGTTCGGAGAGCACGAACGTGATGTGACCGCCGCCCTGCTGCGCGGCGAGCACGCCGGTGGCGATCGCGGCGGCCAGCATCAACAGCGAGCCGACGAGCGTGTAGATGACGAGCTTCACCGTTGCTTTCACGCGGTCCGGGCCCTGGCCCCAGCCTCCGATGAGGAAGTAGAAGGGGATCAGCATCAGGTCGAAGAACGCCACGAACAGTGCGAGGTCCTGGGCCAGAAAGGCGCCGAGCACGGCCGACTCGGCGAGCATGAAGTGGAAGTAGTACAGGCGCGGGCGGTCCGGTTGGGAAGCGTCGCTGCGCAGGTTGGAGGCGAGCACCGCGGCGGCGAACAGCAGCGTGGTGAGGCCCACCAGGAACACGTTCAGCCCGGTGACCGCGAGCTTGTAGTGGATGCCCAGTTCGGCGATCCACACGACGTCGGTGACGTGCTGCAGGGGTGGGCCATTTGTGTGAAAGTCGGCGATGTAGCCGATCGACAGTCCCAGCGCTGCCACCGAGCCGATCAGCGCCACGAGGCCAGGCGCGCGCTCGCTGCGCACCGACACGAGCGCGCCGAGCAGTCCGCAGGCGAGTGGCAGCCAGATGAGGATCGAGAGCGCGGGCATCAGGTTTGCAGGAGGAAGTAGAAGCTCACGCCCGCCACGCCCACGATCAGCAGCGCGGCGTAGTAGCGCACGAAGCCGCTCTGGGCCGCGCGCACGGCCGCCGAGCCCGCGCGCACGAGGCCGGTGGCGCCGCCGATCAGCGTGTCGTCGACGAACACCCGCTCGAACGTGTCACGGGCGAAGCGACCGAATGCCGCCGCGGGGCGGACCACGAGCAGGTCGATCGCCTCGTCGAAGTACCACTTGTGCACGAGCAGCTCGTACACGGGCCCCATTCGCGCCTGGATCGCCGCTGAGGTCTTGAGTTCCCGCCCACCCACCACCCAGATGCGGTATGCGATCGCGATGCCGGCCAGCCCCAGCACCGTCCCGAGCGCGAGCCCAAACCACAGCAGGCCGGTTTTGGTGTGTGGTTCGTACAGCGAGGAGGTGGCGAACGACGGGCGCAGGAAGTCGTCGATCAGGAAGTCAACTTTCGGGATCTGCACGAGCCCGATGCCGGTCGCGCCGAGCGCGAGCACGGCCATCGCCACCTTCATCGGCATTGCGCGTTCGGCGATCGCGTGGGTGGGGCCGGGGAAGCCGACGTCGAGGTCCTCCTCTTCGCCGTTGGCCGGGTTGCGCGGGACCTCGGCGTGGTGGAGATGCCCGCCTTCCAGCTCGCGCGCCTCGGGCACCGGCTCGCCGTGGAAGGCGCGGAAGATCATGCGGAAGGTGTAGATCGCGGTCATGAACGCGCCCAGGTATCCGGCTACGTACAGCGCCCAGTGCCAGCCGCCGCGCTCGCCGGCGACGAGCAGGATCTCATCCTTGGAGAAGAAGCCCGAGAACGGCGGGATGCCGGACAGCGCCAGCCCGCCGATGATGAAGCAGCCGTAGGTGAACGGCATCGCCTTGCGAAAGCCGCCGATCTTCTCGAGCGACTGCTCGCCGGCCATCGCACCGATGATCGAGCCCGCGGCCATGAACAGCAGCGCCTTGAAGAACGCGTGGGTCATCAGGTGAAAGAGCCCGGCGGCGTAGGCGCCCACGGACACGCCCATGATCATGTAGCCGATCTGGGACATCGTCGAGTAGGCGATCACGCGCTTGATGTCCGTCTGCACGAGCGCGATCGAGCCGGCGATCAACAGCGTCAGCGCCCCGATCACCGCGCCGACGTCCTGCGCGGCGGGCGCGCGTTCGAACAGCGGGTGCATGCGCGCGATCAGGTACACGCCGGCGGTGACCATCGTGGCGGCGTGGATCAGCGCGCTCACCGGGGTCGGCCCCTCCATCGCGTCCGGCAGCCACGTGTGCAGCGGGATCTGCGCGGACTTGGCGAACGCGCCCACGAGCAGCAGCACGCAGCCGGCCACGAGGTCGCCGTTGTTCGTGCCCGGGCCGAACGCCCCGTGTTCGGCCGCGTGGAAGCTCGCCAGGAAGTCGAGCGTGTGGGTGTGCTTGAAGATGAAGTACGTGCCCAGCACGAGGCCCACGTCGCCGACGACGTTGATCACGAACGCCTTGATGCCCGCTTTGGTGGCCGTGGTGCGCCGGTACCAGAAGGAGATCAGCAGGTAGGAGGCGGCGCCCACGAACGCCCAACCGACGATCAGCAGCAGGAAGTTGCCGGCGAGCACCAGCAGCAGCATCGAGAACACGAAGAAGTTCAGGTAGGAGAAGTAGCGGACGAAGCCGCGGTCCTTGTCCATGTAGGAGATCGAGTACAGGTGGATCAGGGTGGAGACCCCGGTGACGGTGAGGATCATGAACACCGACAGCGGGTCCACGAGGATCGACACCTGCGCGTTGATGCCCACCGTCGATGCGTAGTTCCACAGCGAGGACACGAGCTGCCGGTGCTCGGGCGTATGACCCTGGAGCGAGATCAGCGCGCCGACCGCTGCCAGGAAGGCGAGGAAGATCGCCCCCGTGCCGAGCCAGCCGGCCGTGCGCCCCGGCAAGTGGCGAAAGTCGAACGCGGTCAACAACGTGCCGGCCAGCGGGAACGCCAGCACCAGCCATCCCCACGCGGTCGTGCTCATCTATCCCCCACTGGCAGTGAGCAGCGTGCAGGCCAAGCCGGGCAAGGAATTGAAGGCCCGCCCGCCCCGCGTGGCGTGCTTCGCACGCCAGCGACCGAGGACGCCGATCCGGCGCCGGCATGCACGCTGCTCATCCCTGCAGCTCCCGCAGCTCGTCTACGTCGATCGGCAGGTGCCGGCGGTAGATGGCGACGATCATGCCGAGGCCGATGCACACCTCGCAGGCCGCCACGGTCATCACCACGATCGCCAGGATCTGCCCGTCGCCGTTGCCCCACATGCGCGAGAAGGCGATCAGCGCGAGGTTGCCGCCGTTGAGCATCAGCTCCAGGCACAGCAGCACGACGAGCGGGTTGCGTCGCGTCATCACGCCCACCGCGCCGAGCGAGAACACGATCGCCGAGACCGCCAGATACCAGGCGATGCTCACGAGCCGACTCCCGATCCGCTCTCCACGTGCGAGCCGGGCAGCGCCATGCTGCCCACCGCCTCCGCGGTGGTGCCCGTCCCGCGCGGGCGCAACAGGTCCAGCGGGGTGAGCGCCGCCTCTTCGTCCTCATCTCCCAGGCCACGGCGGCGGCGGGCGAGGACGACCCCGCCGACGGCGGCGATCAGCAGCAGGAAGGAGGCGAGCTCGAACGCGAGCAAGAAGCGCGTGAGCAGCAGGTTGCCGATGTAAGCGGGCGTGCCGTACGTCTTCGGTCCCGGCACGTACCCGGCGCCGTCGCCGCTGGTGGCCTTCAGGCCGGTGCCGAGCAACGCGATCAGAAGCTCGACGAGCAGCGCGCCACCCAGGATCGCGCCTGCGAGGCGCAGGTTGGAGCTCGTGCGGGAGCCGGCAGCGTGCAGGCGTTCGCCGATCGTCTCCCCCTCGCCGCCCACGTAGGCGACGACGAACACGTACAGCACCATCACCGCGCCCGCGTACACCACCACCTGGACCGCCGCCACGAATTCGGCGCGCAGCAACAGGAACAGCACCGCCAGCGACACCAGGTGGCACACCAGCGCGAGCACGCTGTAGAACGGATTGCGCAGCACCACCACCCCCGCCGCGCCCGCGATCACGCCGATCGCGGCGATGAAGAACAGAACCGCGCTCATACAGCTCCAGTCCGTTCGGAGTGAGCGCGTGCGCGAAGTGGCGGAGCCGCGATGCGGCGACGCTCGCCCGCCGAACCGGTAGACGCTCGCGTGCGCTCGCATCCCCGAACCGGCCAGCAAGCGGCCGCGAGCGGCGACGGATCGCGGTGCAGCCCCCTCACTCGCCCTCGTTCCTGAGCGGCGTGCGTTCGAGCGGCTCGGCCAGCAGCATCTCCTTGGTGAAGATCAGGTCGGCGCGATCGTAGTCGGAGAGCTCGTAGTCGTGGCCCATGGTGATCGCGTCAAACGGGCAGGCCACCTCGCAGTAGCCGCAGAAGATGCAGCGCGACAGGTTGATCTCGTACACGGCGGCGTACCGCTCTCCCGCCGACACGCGGTTCTCGGGCGTGTTCTCGGCGGCCACCACGCGGATGCAGTCGGATGGGCAGGCGGCCGCGCACAGCGAGCAGCCGACGCACTTCTCTAGGTTGGGGTGGGTGGGGTCCGAATCCTCGAAGCGGTGCAGCTTGTGCCGCCCGCGAAACCGCGGGTACACAGCGGTCTTCTCCTCGGGGTACTGGACGGTGGTGGGCGTTTCCACCATGCGCCCGAAGGTCGTCATCAGTCCGCGCACGGTCTCGCGGAACGTGCGCCAGGTGCCGCGCGCGGCACCCGGGGCGGGGGTGCGGGTGACCTCGATCACGTCCTCGCCGGGGCTCCACCGCTCCACCGTGAGCGTCGCCGGTGCGCCGGCCGGGGTGCTGTCCGGGGTCGCCGCCATCAGTGGGTCACCACCACGAGCACGGCGGTCACCAGCGCGTTGAGCGTGGCCAGCGGCAGCAGCACCTTCCAGCCGAAGCTCATCAGCTGGTCGTAGCGCAGGCGCGGCAGCGTCGCCCTGACCCAGATGAACAGGAATGTGATGAGCCCCATCTTGAACAGCACCACGAACGGGTCGACCCAGCCGGGGGGGTGGATGCCGAACGGCAGCAGCCAGCCGCCCAGGAAGATGGTGGTGACGATGCCCGAGACCACCAGCACGTTTAGGTACTCGGCGAAGTAGTAGGAGGCGAAGCGCCCGCCACCGTACTCGGTGTTGTAGCCGCCCACGAGCTCCGCGTCGGCCTCCGTCAGATCGAACGGCGCGCGGTTGGTCTCGGCGAAGCTCGCCGTCAGGAAGATCAAAAAGCCGAAGAACTGCGGCACCAGGTACCACATGCCTTTCTGGGCTTCCACGATCCCGGTGAGCGACAGCGTCTGGGCGGTGATGATCACGCCCACCAGCGCGAGACCCTGCGAGACCTCGTAGGAGATCAGCCTGTGCGGCGCCGCGCATGGCGCCCAGGAACGAGTACTTCGAGCCGGAGGACCAGCCGCCGAGCATGATCCCGTAGAAGGCGATGGCGCCGAAGGCGAACAGGTACAGCGGCCCGATGGACACGTTGACCCCGTACAGCCCGACCGGTTCGCCGAAGATCTTCTGGACGTTGCCGAAGGGGATGATCGCGAACGCGGCCACCGCGGTGAGGATCGAGATCAACGGGGCCACCGCGAACAGCAGGCCGACGGAGGTGGTCGGGCGGAACTGCTCCTTGGTGAGCAGCTTGACGATGTCCGCGAGCGGCTGCAGCGCCCCGTACGGGCCGACCCGGTTGGGGCCATAGCGCGACTGAAAGCGGCCCAGCACCTTGCGCTCGGCGAGCAGCACCACGGGCACGAGTTGCAGCCCGACCGCGAAGATCACGATCGCCTTGAGGATCTGCACCCACCACGCTTCGTAGTAGCCGACAACGCCGAGGATCAAGCCGGCTCACCGCCCACGTAGGTCAGCGGCAGCACGGCGTGTGCGCGGGGATAGAGGAACTCGAGCGCCGGCGAGAACTCCACCTCGGGCGCGTCCCAGATCGAGCGGTGGCCCGCGAGCTCGGCCGCGTTCGGGGGTATGGGGGCCAGCTCACCGCCGTCACGTGCGCCTCGCTCGAGCGTGGCCGAGGGAAACGCCGCGGCGGCGTCCCGCTCCTGCCAGCGCACGCCACGACCGGCGATCTCCTCGAGCGTGAGCCCCGCGTAGAAGGGCACGCTCGCCAGCAGCCGCTGCGAGGCCATGGCGCCGCTCAGCACGTCCAGGTCGAGTCCCAGGCGCAGCGCGAGCTCGGCGATCACCTGCCACTCCGCGCGCATCGAACCGGACCCGCCAGCCCGCGCGATCGCGGGGCGCAGGCGCTGCAGGCGCCCGTCGGGATGGACGATCGTGCCCTCCTTCTCTGCGTACGTCTCGGCCGGGAACACCACGTTGGCGTGCTCGCGAACGCCCTCCGTGAGGAAGGACGCGTGGGCGATCACCGAGGTGGCGCCCGCGAGCGCGCGCTCCCACAGCTCGGTGTCGGGCAGGTCGCGCAGCGGGTCGCAATGCAGCAGGTAGAGCGCGCTCAGCTCGCCAGCGGCGAGTCCCTCTGCGATGCCGCGGGCGTCGCGCGGGTCTGATTGCGCGGAGGAGCCGGCGCTCGTCTGTCCGCCCCCGGGCGCCGGTGACTCGGTGAGCCCGGGGCCGACGCCGGGGAGCACGCCGGCCTCGCGCAGCCCGCGACCGTTGGCGAAGGCCGGGATCTCCAGCAGTCCCGCGCCCTCCACCTCGCCCATGCCGAGCGCGTCGGCGAGCCCGATCAGCGCCCGCGCGCCGGCCGCGCCGTTGGGGCCGGCGGTCAGCCGCTCGCCCCACAGCACCACGATCTCTCGCGCGCCCTCGCCGCCCGCGTGATCGCCGGCCTCCGCGCCCGTGCCATCGGGGCCGCCGTCCTCGAGCAGCAGCGAGGCCAGCTCGCGCACGGCGTCCGGCTCGGCTCCCGCCGCACGGGCCAGTGACTCGACACCCGGGGAGTCGCCGTCGCCAGGCGCACCGAGGGCCGCGGCCAGGGCGGCCGCGAACGCCGCTCCGCCGCCCGGCGCGAAGCGCACGGACAGCGCCGCGTTCGCTTCCAGCGAGCTTCTCCCGCGCGGAGGCCACGGCGAGCTGCGTGCCGTGCCGGCGCACGCCCTTGCGCAGGCGCAGATCGAGGATCGGAGCGTCGTTCACGGGCTCCGCGTCGAGCACCAGCACGGCGTGCGCGAACTCGAGATCGGACACCTTGGCCTGCAGGCGCGGCTCGCCGAGCGCGCGGTGCAGCGCCAGCGGCAGGCTCCCCGCGCGACGCGAGTCCAGGTGCGGCGAGCCGAGCGCCTCGCGCAGCAGGCGCGCCAGCAGCAGCCCCTCCTCGTTGGTCGTGCCGCCCGCGGCGATCGCGCCCGTGTGCGCGCCCGCACGCCCGAGCGCCGCCGCGGCCTCTTCCAGGGCGCGCTCCCACGACACCGGCCGCAGCTGGCCACCGTCGCGCACGAGCGGCTCGGTGACACGCTCGTCGACGTGGAAGGACTGGTAGGCGAAACGACCCTTGTCGCACAGCCAGCCGTCGTCCACGTTGACGTTGTCGCGCGCGAGCACGCGCAACGCGCGCTCGTCGCGGACGGTCAGCGTGACGTTGCACTGCGCGGGGCAGAAGGTGCACACCGAGCCCGCGTCCTCGACGTCCCACGGACGCGCCCGGAAGCGGTACGGGCGCGAGGTGAGCGCCCCCACCGGGCACAGCTCGACGATGTTGCCGGAGAACGGCGCCACGTACGGGTGCCCGTCGAAGGTCGACACGTAGGAGTGGGCGCCGCGCTCGAGCAACACGAGCTGGTAGTCCTCTGAGAGCTCTTGGGAGAAGCGCACGCAGCGGTAGCACAGGATGCACCGCTCGCGGTCGATGGCGATCAGCGGCGAGAGCTCGAGCGGCTTGACGAAGTGGCGCTTGGGCTCGATGAAGCGCGAGATGCCGTCGCCGTAGCCGAAGGTGATGTCCTGCAGCGGGCACTCGCCGCCCTTGTCGCACACGGGGCAGTCGAGCGGGTGGTTGACCAGCAGGAACTCCACCACCGACCGCTGCGCGGTCTTCACCCGCTCGGACTGCGTGTACACGACCATGCCGTCCTTCACCGGCGTCGAGCAGCCGGTCTGCAGCTTGGGGATGCCCTCGATCTCCACCAGGCACATGCGGCACGCCCCCACCGGCTGGCCGAGCTTCGGCTCGTAGCAGAACACCGGGATTTCCACGTCGCCCATCGCCGCCGCGTCCACCAGCATGGTGTTCTCGGGCGCCCTCACTTCCTTGCCGTCGATCGTGAAGGTGATCGTGTTCGGCTCGGGTCTAGGCATCGAACACCCCCTGGGCTGCAAGCCCCTCCTCCGACGCCGCGTGACCGTTCAGGCCACGGCGCATGCGCGCCGCGTCGATGTGCGCTTCGAACTCCTCTCTGAACTTGGCGATCATGGATCCGATCGGCATGGCCATCGCGTCGCCGAGCACGCACAGGCAGTTGCCGATGATGTGCTCCTGAACGGAGGCCATGATGTCGAGGTCCATGGGCGTGGCCTCGCCTTCGTCGATCCGTTCGAGCATCTTCACCGTCCAGTTCGTGCCCTCGCGGCACGGCGTGCACTTGCCGCAGGACTCGTGGCGGTAGAACTTCGCGACCTTCATCGCCACGTCCAGGATCGGCGTGGAGTCGTCGGCGACGATGATCGCGCCCGAGCCGAGCATCGAGCCGGCCTGGGCCATCGAGTTGAAGTCGTAGGGGACGTCCAGGTCCTCGGCCTTCAGCACCGGCGAGGACGAGCCGCCGGGGAACCAGCACTTCACCTGCCTGCCATCGGGCGGCCCGCCGGCGAGGTCGTAGATGATCTCGCGCGAGGGCGTGCCCAGTTCGATCTCGTAGTTCCCGGGTCGCTGCACGTGCCCCGACACGGACACCACCTTCGTGCCAGTCGAGGTTTCCACGCCGAGCTTCGCGTACTCCTCGCCGCCCATCGCCATGATCGACGGCACCGTCGTCAGCGTCTCGACGTTGTTGATCAGCGTCGGGCCCTGGTAGAGGCCCTGGATCGCGGGGAACGGTGGCTTCAGCCGCGGGTTTCCGCGCTTGCCCTCGAGCGAGTCGAGCAGGCCGGTCTCCTCGCCGCAGATGTACGCCCCGGCGCCGCGGTGCACGATCAGCGACACCGAATGGCCCGAGTCCAGGACGTTCTCGCCGACGTACCCCGCCGCGCGCGCTTCCCGCAGCGCCCCGTCGAGGATGTCCGCCTGCAGCACGTACTCGCCCCGTATGTAGATGAACGCGCGGCCGGTCCCGGCCGCGTAGGAGGCGATCGCGATGCCCTCGATCAACGAGTGCGGGTTCTTCTGCATCAGCTCGCGGTCCTTGAACGTCCCCGGCTCGGACTCGTCCGCGTTGCACACCAGGTACTTCTCCATGCCGCCCTTCGGCAGGAACGACACCTTCGTGCCCATCGCGAAGCCCGCCCCGCCGCGACCGCGGATCCCCGACGCTTTCAGCTGTTCGAGCACCTCTTCGGGGCTCGTCTGCAGCGCCTTGCGCAGCGCCTGGTAGCCGCCGCGGCGCTCATACACGTCCAGCGTGCACAGGCCGGGCTCGTCGATGTCGGCGAGCAGCAGCATTCTCGAGGCGCTCGTCGCCATCTCAGACGGCTCCCCGGTCATGCTCGGCCGGGTGCGGCGGGAACTCGCGGCTGTTGGCCCGCGGATCGGCCACCAGCCGGCGCGCGAGCTGCTTCTCGGGCAGCACCGGTCGCCCCGCCCTGGCGTCGTCGAGCAGCTGCGGCACGTCCGCCGTCGTGAGCGGCCCCACGTACACGCCGTCCACGGAGGCCATCGGCGCGATGTCGCACGCGCCCAGGCACTCGAACGCCCGCACGTTGAACTCGCGCTCGCCGTCCGGCGCCTCCTCGGCTGCCCGCTGCATCGCCTCCAGCAGCTCGTCGGCCCCGCACAGCGAGCAGGAGATGTTGGTGCACACGTACACGCTGTGGCGACCCACCGGTTCCGTCTCCAGCATGTCGTAGAAGGTGGCCACCGAGTCCAGGTAGGCGGGCGTCACCCGCATCACGCACGCCACCTCCTCGATCGCCTCCGGCGAGCACCACCCGTGCACGCGCTGGGCGGCCATCAGCGCCGGCAGCGCCGCCGAGTGGCGGTCGGGGTAGTTGGCCAGGTGCGACTCGATCTCCGCCCGCAGCTCCTGCGGCACCTCCACGGTGGCCGCGTCGGGGATCTCCGCGGGGTCCTTCTCGAGGTCCACCGCCGCGTCCCACCCGGGCACCCGCGAGCCGTGGTCGAAACGGCGAACCGCGGTCATCGCGCACATCCTGGACACGCAGGGCAAGCCGGACAAGGACGCAGGGAGCGTGGCGTGCTGAGCACGCGAGCGACCGAGGACGCAGATCCGGCGCCGCCATGCGTGCCCAGGATCATCGGTCTATTCCTCCCAGGATCGGATCGAGCATCGCGGTGGTGGCGATCATGTCGGCGATGTAGCTGCCCTTGGCCATCGGCCCGAGGGCCTGGAGGTTGACGAAGCTCGGGTCGCGCATGTGCACTCGGGCCGGCTTTGAGGAGCCATCCGAGCGCACGTAGCATCCCAGCTCGCCCCGCGGCGACTCGATCGGGTTGTACACCTCGCCCGGCGGCACCCTGAACCCCTCGGTGACGAGCTTGAAGTGGTGGATCAGCGCCTCCATCGATGTCGCCAGCTCGTGTCGGGGTGGCAGCGCCACCTTACGGTCCGTAGTTATGTGCGGGCCTTCGGGCAGGCCGTCGAGCGCCTGCTCGATGATGTGCACGGACTCGTAGATCTCGGCGAGGCGCACGGCGAAGCGGTCGTAGTTGTCGCCCACGGTGCCGATCGGGATCTTGAACTTGAAGTCCTCGTAGGAGCTGTACGGGTCGGCCTTGCGCAGGTCCCACGGGTTGCCCGCCGCCCGCAGCAGCGGGCCGGTCACCCCCAGCGCCAGCAGCGTCTCGGCATCGAGCGGGCAGGTGCCGCGCAGGCGTTGCAGGACGATCTCGTTGGAGTTGAGGATCGCCCCGTACTCGTCGGCGCGCTCGGGCATGATCTTCAGGAAGTCGCGCACCTTGCGCTCCCATCCAGAGGGGATGTCCTCGATCACGCCGCCGACCTGGAAGTAACGCGTGTGCATGCGTGCGCCCGAGGACATCTCGAACAGGTCGAGGATCAGTTCGCGCTCGCGTAGGCAGTACAGGAAGATCGACACCGCGCCGAGGTCCAGCGCGCTCGTGCCCAGCCAGATCAGGTGCGAGGCGATGCGGTTGAGCTCCAGGTGGATCACCCGCAGGTACTGGCCGCGCTTGGGGACCTCGACCTCGACCAGCCGCTCGACCGCGCCGCAGAACGCCATCGCGTTGAAGTAGTAGGACAGGTAGTCCATCCGCTCGACCACCGGGATCACCTTCCAGTAGGCCTTGTCCTCGGCGGTCTTCTCGATGCCCGTGTGCACGTAGCCGATGATCGGTTTGATGTCCCGGACGACCTCGCCCTGGAGCGTCACCAGCAGCCGCAGCACGCCGTGGGTGGCGGGATGGTGGGGGCCGAAGTTGAGCGTCAGCAGCTCCTGCGTGTTGCCGCGGGCGTCGCGCTCGCCGAGCTGCTCCCCCACGGGGGCGAGCGTGATGCTCTGCTCGCGCTGGCGGTACTCGGACAGGGCGGGTGGCTCGGTTGGGCCGGGTGGGCTCATCACATCGGCCCCAGGGCGTCGCGCTCGTTGTACGTGAACACCACCGGTTCGCCGCCCACGGGGAAATCGCGTCGCTGCGGATGGCCCTCGTAGTCCTCCGGCATGAGGATCCGGCGCAGGTCCGGGTGCCCGCGGAAGACCACGCCGAACATGTCGTAGATCTCGCGCTCCTGATGGTCGGCCGTCGGCCAATCCGCCGTCACCGACTCCACCTCCGGCGTGTCCATCGCCACCCGCAGCTTGACCGTGATCCGGTCCACGCGGCCCATGTCCAGCAGCTCGTAGTGCACGCCCAGGCGCGGCTCGTGCGGGTAGTAGTCCACGCCGTGCACGCTTGCCAGGAACGCGTAGCCCGCCGCGCGCAGGCGCTCGAGCACCGAGCGCACGTGCGTGGGCTCGATCTCCAGCGTGCCGCGGCCGCGGAAGAACGTGGTCCCGAGCACCGCGTCCTCCCCCTCGGCCTCGCGCAGCTCCTGTGCGAGCAGCTCCAGGCCGGTCGCGTCAGGCACCGTCTATGTCCCGCATGGGCTGGTCGTCGGGCACCGTGCTCACCGCTCCCGGGTCCACGGGCTCGGGAGCGGGCTCGGGCGAGGAGGTGCCGACGTCGAGCACCTCCTCCGTCCCGTACGCGTCGTAACGCTCGCGCCAGCCGAGATCGGGGTCGTCCTGGACCATCTTGCGCAGCTTGAGGATGCCGTGCATCAGCGACTCGGGGCGGGGCGGGCAGCCGGGGATGTGCACGTCGATGGGCATGAACTTGTCGGCGGGCACGAGCGCGTAGTTGTTGAACACGCCCATCGACGAGCAGCACGCGCCCATCGAGATCGCCCACTTCGGCTCGAGCATCTGGTCGTACAGGCGGCGGATGATCGGCGCCATCTTGATCGACACGCGCCCCGCGAGGATGATCAGGTCGGACTGGCGGGGCGAGGCGCGGAAGGCCTCGAAGCCGAAGCGCGCGATGTCCATGCGCGGGCCCGCCGTGTGGAACTGCTCCATCGCGCAGCACGCCAGCCCGAAGGCGAGCGGGAAGAACGAGTTCGAGCGCGCCCACGCGACCGTGCTGTCGAGCGTCGTGGTCAGCACGCGTTCCTGCACGTAGCGCTCGAGCTCGGTCCCCTCCAGGTGCGCCGGTTGGTTGGCCCCCTCCAGGTCCGCCCCGCGCAGCAACTGGTGCGCGTTCAGCGACTGCACCCGCAGGGGCTCGCGTTTCACCTCCACTCGAGCGCCCCCCTTCGCCACACGTACACGAAGGCGACGAACAGCAGCGCGATGAACACAACCGTCTCGATCAGCGCGAAGCTGCCGTACGCGCGCAGCTCGACCGCGATCGGGTAGAGGAAGACGACCTCGATGTCGAACAGGATGAACAGCATCGCGATCAGGTAGAAGCTGATGCCGAAGCGCAGGCCGCGCTTGACCTCCGAGGGCAGGCCGCACTCGTACGGGTCCTGCTTGTGCGGCGTTACCCGGCGCGGTCCGAGGATCGAGTTCAGTGCAGCGAATGCCCCGCCTACGGCGCCACCGAGAACGAGAAAGACGATCACCGGGAGATAGCTGCGGAGCACCGGGCGCTGTTATATCACTGCTTGTGGCAGCCTGTTACATAGTGGCAATCGGCGCGAAATCCGCGCGGTGACGCAGGCCGTCGTGGCGGGCGCGCTCGCGCTCGCCGTGCTCAACGCGCTGCCCGGCGTGCTCGGTGCGTGGATCTGGTACCGCGGCGATCAGCGCCACGCGGGCGCTTTCTGGGTGCTGCTGCGCGTGGGCCAGGGCGCGGCCCTGGCCCTGGCCATCGCCGTGGGCTCCCTGGCGGCGGCCGGCAAGTACTCGAGCGAACACCTCTTCTACCTGTACGCCTTGCTGCCCCTCGCCGTCGCATTCGTTGCCGAGCAGCTTCGTGTCGCCTCGGCGCAGACCATCCTCGACCAGCGCGGGCTGGAGAACGCCGCCGCGGTCGGCGCCCTGCCCGAGTCCGAGCAGCACGAGCTGGTCGCGGCGATCGTGCACCGCGAGATCGGGGTGATGGCGCTTTCCGCCCTGGTGGTCGTGTTCCTGGCGCTCCGCGCGGCGAGCACTGCCCACGGGTTCTAGACCGATGATCGGCCGGCGCTCCGTGCCGGATACCGATGACGAGACCGCTCCGTGCCGGCCTCGGGGCTATATATTCCCCCGCGCATGAAGCTCGCAGCCAGGATGATCGCCCTGCTCGCGTGCGCCGTGCTCATCAGCGCGTGCGGCTCGCAGGGGATCCAGATCGCCAAGACCAGCCCTTACTACAAGGGCGCGTCGCTGTTCCTCGCCCACTGCTCGGGTTGCCACACGCTCTCGGTGGTGGGCGCCGAGGGCTCGGCCACGGTGATCTCCAACCGCGTCAGGACCAACGGGCCGAACTTCAACATCCGCAAGGAGAACGAACAGCAGGTCCTGTACGCGATCCGCAACGGCGGCTTCTCCGGCGCGATCATGCCCGAGAACGTAGTAGTCGGTGAATCCGCCGAAGACGTCGCCCGGTTCCTCGCCAAGTACTCGGGGCTGAAGGCCCAGAAGGTGCCGAGCACGAACATCACATTGTTGACCAAGTGACCTGCTTGGCTGACCACCTGCCTGGCGGGGCCTTGGTGAGCTTCGGGCCTGGTGGGAGAGCGGGGGAGCTGGGCACGGACGGGTAGGCTGCCGGCGTGCTTGATCTCAGGCTGATCCGTGAGGACCCGGAGGGTGTTCGGGCGGCGCTGGCGCGGCGCGGGGAGGAGGCTGCCGCGGGGCTCGAGGAGGTGATCGCGCTCGACCGGCGCCGGCGTGAGCTGCTCCCGGAGCTCGAGGGGCTGCGGGCCGAGCAGAACGAGGCAAACGCTCGCATCAAGTCGGCCTCCGACGCGGCTGAGCGCGAGCGCGAGATCGCATCCATGCGCGGCGTGGCCGCTCGCGCGAAGGAGCTCGAGCGCCAGCTTGGCGAGGTCGAAGAGGAGCTGCGCGACGCGCTCGCGCCGTTGCCCAACCTGCCCGACCCCACGGCCGCCCCGGGGCCCGAGGACGAGCTCGTGCGCGAGGTCGGCACGGTGCCGGAGCTCGACTTCGAGCCGCGCGACCACCTCGAGCTGGCGGGCGAGATGATCGACACCGAGCGCGCGGCGAGGCTTTCGGGGACGCGCTTCGCCTACCTGAAAGGCGAGCTGGTGATGCTCGAGCTGGCGCTCGTGCGCTGGGTGCTCGAGAAGCTGCGCGGGGCCGGATTCGAGCCGGTCGTCCCGCCGGTGCTCGTGCGCGAGCGCGCGCTGTACGGCACCGGCTTCCTGCCGGACACCGAGCAGCAGATCTACAGCCTGCCCGCCGACGAGCTGTTCCTCGTGGGCACCTCGGAGGTCGCGCTGGCGTCCCTTCACGACGGGGAGATCATCGACGGCGAGCGGCTGCCCCTGCGCTACGCGGGCTTCTCGCCGTGCTTCAGGCGCGAGGCCGGCGCCGCCGGCAAGGACACGCGGGGCATCTTCCGCGTGCACCAGTTCGACAAGGTCGAGATGTTCAGCTTCGTCGCGCCCGAGCAGTCAGCGAGCGAGCACGAGCAGATCCTGGCGCTCGAGGAGGAGATCCTCTCCGAGCTCGGGCTGCCCTACCGCGTGGTCAACATCGCCGTGGGCGACCTCGGCAACTCGGCCGCCAAGAAGTACGACTGCGAGGCGTGGATGCCGAGCCAGGGCCGCTACCGCGAGCTGACGTCGTGCTCGAACACGACCGACTACCAGGCCCGCCGGCTCAACATCCGCGTGCGCGCGGCATCGTCCCCGCAGGGGGACAGGCGCGTGCACCCGCTGCACACGCTCAACGGCACGGCGGTGGCCGTCGGGCGCACGATCGTGGCGTTGCTCGAGAACGGCCAGCGCGCCGACGGCAGCGTGCAGCTGCCGGCGTGCCTGGGGCCTTACGGTGCGGCCCCCGAGCTCGCGCCGGCGACGCGCGACTAGAGATACGCGCGACTAGACAATAAGAAGATAGGCTCCTCGGCCGATTGTCAAGCGGGGAGCTCGGGCGCGTGGACGAGGTTCAACGGAGACGGATTCTGGAGACGATGGCCGAGGTGCTCGCCGAGCGCGGCGCCGCCGGCGCGTCGATGCGCGAGGTCATCTCACGCTCGGGCGTCTCCAGCGGCGCCTTCCACGAGGTGTTCGCCGACCGCGAAGCGTGCCTGCTGGCGGCGTTCGATCTGGCGGTCGAGCGCGCACGTACACGCATGGCCGGCGCCTACGACCTGCACTCCCGCTGGCTCGACTCGGTCAAGGCCGCGCTCGCGCAGTTCCTCGGCTTCCTCGAAGACGAGCCCGCCCCGGGGCGGCTGCTGGTCGTGTACTCGCTGAGCGGCGGAGAGCAGGTGCTGCGCAGGCGCGTGCAGGTCCTGGCCGCACTCGCGGCCGTGGTCGATCTCGGGCGCCTCGAGGGGTCCCCCGGCAGGCAACAGCCGCCCGCGGTGGTGGCCGAAGGCGTCGTGGGCGCCGTGCTGGCGGTGCTGCAGAACCGGCTGGTGGCCGGCGAGGCGGAGGGCGTGATGGACCTGTTCGGCTCGCTCGTGAGCATCATCGTCCTGCCGTACATGGGCGCGGGCGTGGCGCGGCGGGAGCTCGCCCGCCCGGCGCCGCGCGCGCGCAGCGCTTCGCGCCTGATCGGAGGCCAGGACGTCGGCTCGCCCGAGTACAGCGCCGGCACGCGCCTGACCTACCGTACGGCGCGGGTCCTGGGCGCGATCGGCGACTATCCCGGTGCCAGCAACCGAGAGGTGGCCGACCGCGCCGGCATCGTCGACCAGGGCCAGGTCTCGAAGCTGCTGGGCCGCCTGCAGGCGCGTGGGCTGATCGCGAAGATGGACGCCGGTCATACCCGCGGAGCGCCCAACGCGTGGACGCTGACAGAGCGCGGGGAGCTCGTGCTCGGGGACGTGACGGCGGTCCCCCGATGATGTGTGGTCGACCTGCGGCGAGGAGCCCGCGGTTCTGAGTGACGAGCGCGCCTAACCGATCTTGAACACGATCGAGCGCGCTGCGCCGCCGGCGGGCGTGGCCGTCAGACGGTAGCTGCCGCTGCTCAACACCCCGCGCCCGCTCATCCGCTGCGTGTTGCGCCCCAGCTTCGCGGCCATCTCGAGCGTGTGGCCGAACGCCGCCCAGTGCGCGTGCCGTCGCCCGCGGAGAAGCTTCTGCAGCGACACACGCACGCGCACCGGCAGGTTGCTCGTGAACGTGAAGCTCACTTGGGGAAGTCGCGGCCGGCTGGTGTTCAGGGCGAGTATCGCCTTCAGCGTCAGCGCCAGGCCCGACAGCCGCACGTGGCCCTGGAGCGCCTGCCCGGCCGCGCCGGCGGCGTCCTGGGTGAGCAGTCCGCTGCCGCCCCCGGCAGACAGCAGCGTCGCGGCGGCGCGCTCCGCCGCGAGGTCCTTGGATTCCCCGCCGCCGGATTCCCCGCCTCCGCCGCCGGAGCCTTCCCCTTCGCCGCCTTCGGGGCTTTCACCGCCTTCTACCCCTTCGCCCGGGCCAGATTCTTCTCCGCCCCCGGCCGGCGGTTCGAAGGCGGTGAGCCCGGCGGGCGTGCCCAGGCCCGTGGGGCCGTCGTAGCCGATCCCGGCGGCGCAGCTCAGATGCGAGGAGCAACTGGCTTTCGACTCTTCCGAGGTGGTGCATCCCGATTCACCCGTGCCGCTGTCGAACGGCAGCGTGCATTCGCCGTTCGAGCCTTCCGTGACGTCGTGCAGCGACGACGGGTCGGCGGCCTCGTTCTCGTACAGCGTGTGTGCGGGATATTCGACGCCGTGGGCTCCGCCGGCGAGCGCGAACACCGCGGCGATCAGGGGCGATGCCAGGCTGGTGCCGCCGATCGTGCACCAGTGGGGCACGCCTTCGGATTCGCATGTCTTGCTGGAGGAGTCGTACACCGCCAGGCCCGTGTAGGGGTCGGCGTCAGCGGACACGTCCGTCACCGCGCGCTGGTTGGCGCATCCGACCGAGCTTCCAGTCGGACACCTTCTGCTGCCACAGCGGGGCCTTGAATTCCGCGCTGCAGCCACCGCCGCCGGCGCCGTGGCCATCCCTCACACCGCCGCTCTCGCCGCCGTCGTTCCACACCGTCTCGCTCGTGCGCACGTCGTCTTCGGAGAGCAGCAGGCGCGTGCCGCCCACGGCCACCACGTGCGGCGAGGACGCGGGGAAGTCGGCGAAGCCCTTCTCTGTGCTGTCCCAGCCCTCATAGCCGAAGTCGCCCGCGGCGACCGTGATCACGGTGCCGGGATGTTCGAACGCCGAGCTGTCCGGCAGGCATTCGCGTTCGCCTGCTTCTTCGATGCATTCGGGGCCGCCCCACGAGTTCGAGATCTCCCCGGCGTCGAGCCCGACCGCGGCGTTCTCGGCCGCCTCCAGGTTCGACTCGGTCGCCGAGCTCGCCTCGACCAGCGCGATGTCGCAGTTGTGACAGATCGCGCGGGCGGTCTCGATGTCGAGCGAGATCTCGACCGTCCAGCCGGCGGCTTCCGTCGCCTCGTGCTTTTCGGCGGTGTCCCCGTGTTCGTGGGCTTCGAGTTCCTCCGTGGTCCTGGGAAAGGGCGGGTTGCCGGCTTCGCCCTGCTGGTTGACCTGTTTGAAGCAGCCGCTCCCGGCGGTGCACGCGGGTAGGCCGAATTCTTCGTCGTAGGCTTTCAGGTCGGCTTCCGCGGTCGGGTCGTTGTACGCGTCCACCAGCGCGATCGTCTGTGTGTCGGGCGCCGTGTTCGGCAGTTCGTAGGCGTGGTGCAGGTCGCTCGGGCGCATCCCGAAGCAGCCTTCCGCGGCGGTCGGCGATTCGCACACTTCGCCCGCGCCGCCGGTTCCTTCGGCGGATCTGAGCGTCATCCCCAGTGGGTGCCTGTGGGCGCGCGCGGCTTGCGTGTCGGGCACCAGCTCGAGCGCCAGGCAGCCGGCTTGTCCGGGCACCGGTTCCGCGCAGGCCGAGCGCACCGAGTAGTCGGACGCGGGCAGCGGCGAGAGCGTCCGGGCCGACGCCGCCGGCGCGCACGCGAGCACGAAAGCCGCGACCGCGGCAATCGGACCCAGCACGGCTGTGTGGCGCTTGCGTGTCGTCATCGGCTTGCCGCGTCTAGATGCGATGTCGGCGCTCGGCGCCGCCCGCTTGAGCGCGGGCGAGCGAAACCGGCACACGGGCAGGCCCCGGTTACGAGATCGTCACAGCGTGGTCACCGGAGCGTTACGCCCGGAAGGGGGCGCTCGTCCATGATCACGGTCGGGACGGTGGGAACGGCACGAAGCGAACCCGTCGATGGCGGGTCGCCGCGCGAGCGCACCGAACCGCGCAGGGCGCAGCGAACGGGGCGGGAGGCGAGACCCGCCCCGTTCGCCTTTGCGCGGGGCATTAGGCTGATGTCGTGTCCCCGCCGTTCGGCTTCCTGCTCGCCGCAGAACCGCCGCCACGCCGCGTCGGCGCGGTCGTGGCGCTCGCCTGTGTGGCGCTGTGCACGCTGATCGTGTATCCGCTGGCGCACGTCGCGCCGGTGGTGTCGCTGGGGGTCGTGTACCTGCCGGCGGTGCTCGTGGTGTCGGTCACGTGGGGGGCGTGGCTCGGGGTGGCCACCGCCGTGCTCAGCGCCGCGGCGTTCAACTTCTTCCATCTGCCGCCTGTCGGTCGCTTCACGCTCCAGAACTCCGGCAACTGGGTCGCGCTCGGCGCGTTCCTGGTCGTGGCCGTGCTCGCGAGCTCGGTCGCCGAGGTCACGCGGGCGCGCACGCGCGACGCCGACGAGCGCCGGCGCGAGGCCGACCTGGCCGCCGAGATGGCGCGGCTGCTGCTCCGCGGTGAGAGCCTCGCGCGGGCGCTGCCCACGGCCGCGGCGCGCTTGGCCCAGGCGCTCGAGCTCAGCTCGGCGGCGATTCAGATGGAGGCCGTTGACGCGGACGAGCGCACCGTGGCGTTTCCCCTGCGAGAGGGGACCAGGCGCCTGGGGACGCTGGTGGTCGGGGCCGACGCGTCGGAGGCGAGCCTGCGCAGGCTCCAGGAGCGGGTGGTGCCCGCGCTGGAGGCGCTGCTGAGCGCCGCGCTCGAGCGCGAGGCCCTGCTCAGCGGTGTGGTCGAGACGGCGGCGCTGCGCCGCGCGGACACGGTCAAGACGGCGTTGCTGCGCGCGGTCTCCCACGACCTGCGCTCCCCGCTCACGGCCATCTCCGCCGCCGGCGCGGCGGTCGGCTCGCCATCGCTGTCGCCCGCGGAACGCGAGGAGATGGCGGCCGTCATCCAGGAGGAGGCGCGGCGGCTCTCGCGCCTGGTGGACAACCTGCTCGACCTCTCGCGGTTGGAAGCGGGCGCGGCGGAGCCGCGCCTGCAGTGGACCTCCGTCGAGGAGCTGATCCGTGCGGCGGTTGGCGAGCTGGTCGCCCGGCCCGAGGAGTTCAGCCTGTCGATCGACCGCGACCTGCCGCTGATCAAGGTTGACGCCGTGCAGATGGAGCGCGCGTTCGTCAACGTCCTGGAGAACGCGCGCCGGCACTCCGGCGGGCACCCGGTGTCGGTGCGCGCTCGCGCGGTGCGCAGCCTGACCGGCGCCGCCCGCCACGGTGGCGGCCAGGACGACGGCACCGAGCAACGGGTGCAGGAGGGACAGCGCGCCAGGGGAGACCGGGTGATCGTACGCATCGTCGATCGTGGTCCCGGGATCCCGCCGGCACAGCTCGAGCGCGTGTTCGAGCCCTTCTACCGGGCCGGCACCCCCGGCAGTGGACATCGAGGCTCCGGACTCGGGCTGTCGATCGCCCGCGGCTTCACCGAAGCCAACGCCGGAACGCTGCACGTCGAGTCTCTGCCAGGACAGGGTGCCACCTTCGTGTTCGAGCTGCCACTCCCCGAGCGAGGCGAGCAGCCCGATCCCAGGCGGGCGCCGGAGGGGACGGAGGCCGGTGCCGGGCAGCCGCCGCTGGCGCCCGTGCACGGGCGAGAGCCGGCCGTGTGAACGCGCCCGAGCGCTCCGCGCCTTGCCCGCGGCCGCGCGTGCTGGTGGTGGACGACGAGCCGCAGATCGTGCGCGCCCTGAAGGTGGTGCTGCGCGAGGCCGGCTTCGAGGCGGTGCCCGCCGAAACCGCTTCCGCGGCCCTGGACATGGCCGCCGTGCGCCCGCCGGAGGCCGCGATCGTCGACCTCGTACTGCCGGACGGCGACGGCGTCGAGGTGACGCGGCGGCTGCGCGAATGGAGCGAGATGCCGATCCTGGTGCTCTCGGCGGTGGGCGAGGAGGAGCAGAAGGTGCGAGCGCTGGAGGCCGGCGCCGACGACTACATCACCAAGCCGTTCGGCACGCGTGAGCTCGTCGCCCGCTTGCAGGCCGCGCTGCGTCGCGCCGGGCGCGCAGCGGAAGACGAGCCGAGCATCGCCGTGGACGGCCTGGAGGTTGACCTGGCGGCGCGGCTGGTGCGCCGCGACGGCGAGGCCGTGCACCTGACCCCGATCGAGTTCGATCTGCTGCGCGCGCTGGTGCGCAACCGTGGGCGGCTGATGACACACCGCAAGCTGCTCGCCGAAGTGTGGGGGCCCGAGTACGTGGACGACATCCAGCCGCTGCGCACCCACATCGCGCGGCTGCGCGCCAAGATCGAGCCCGACGGCGCGGCCGGGGCGGGTGGGCCTCGCTTCATCGTCACCGACCCGGGCGTCGGCTACCGCTTCTCCGGCTGAACCTACGCTCCCTCCGCCCACGCGGTTGCCGCTGGCCACGGATTTCACCTGCCCGCGAGTCCGTCACGAAATCGTTATGCGTTGGGCTCGATTCGTCACGCGGCCGTCACACATTAACCACCATATTGAGCGCATGGATATCGTCTACATCGTTCTCGGGATCGCGATGTTCGCGGTCCTGCTGCTCCTAATCGAGGGCATCGACCGGGTATGAGCCTGCCGATTCCCGTCGGGTTCTTCATTGCGCACATGAGTGGCGCGGACTTCTTCGGCCTGGTCATCTCGGTGCTGGTCATCGCCTATCTCTTCTTCTCCCTGATCCGCGGCGAGAAGCTGTAAGCGATGACGTTCGCCGGCTGGTTCACAATCGTGGCGTTCGTGGTCGTTGTGAGCGCGCTTGCGTTCCCCTTGGGCACGTACATGGCGAAGGTGTACACCGGCGAGCGGGTATTTCTCTCACCTATCTTCTCCGGGTTCGAACGGCTCCTGTACCGCATTCTCCGGATTGACGAGGAGCGCCAGCAGGACTGGAAGGCATACGCGAAAAGCCTGATCATCTTCTCGCTCGCCGGCTGGCTGTTCCTGTACTTCGTGCTGCGCACCCAGAACGCGTTCTTCGTGCCCCACGGACTGAACCCGCTCGGTTACCACTCGGCGCCGGCGGACGTGACCTTCAACACCGTCTCGTCGTTCATGACGAACACGAACTGGCAGTTCTACAGCGGCGAGACGACGATGACCTACCTCAGCCAGATGATCGGGCTGACGGTCCAGAACTGGCTGTCGGCCGGCGTCGGGATCGTCGTGGCGGTCGCCCTCGTGCGCGGGATCATCGGGCGCAGCGGCAAGGGCATCGGCAACTTCTGGCAGGACATCGTGCGCACGATCCTGTACGTGCTCGCGCCGCTGTCGATCATCGGTGCGCTGGTCCTCGCCTCACAGGGCGTGATCGCCAATTTCTCCGACTATCTCACCGTTCACACCATCACCGGCCTCAACCAGACGATCGCGATGGGTCCGGTCGCCGGACAGGAGGCGATCAAGGAGCTCGGCACAAACGGCGGCGGCTTCTTCAACACGAACTCCGCGCACCCGTTCGAGAATCCCACTCAGTTCACGAACTTCTTCGAGATGCTGCTGGTGCTGATCATCCCGGCGGCGCTGATCTTCATGTACGGGCGCATGACCGGCAACCGCCGCCAGGGCTACGCGATCTACGGGACCGTGATGATCATGTTCCTCGGCGCCGTCGTGGTGGCCTACATCGCTGAGGCCCACGGCTCGCCCGCCCAGCACGCGGCCGGGCTGCACACGGCGGTCGTCTCGGGCTCGGGCGGGGGCAACATGGAAGGCAAGGAGCAGCGCTTCGGGATCGCCGGCTCGGCGCTGTTCGACGTCATCACCACCGTCACCTCGTGCGGCGCCGTCAACAGCGCGATCGAGTCCTTCACCGGCATCGGCGGAGCGGTTCCCTTCGCCAACCTGTCCGCCAGCGAGGTGATCTTCGGCGGCGTCGGCACGGGGCTCTACTCGATCCTGCTGTACGTGCTGCTCGCGGTGTTCATCGGTGGCCTGATGGTCGGGCGTACGCCGGAGTGGCTCGGCAAGAAGCTCGAGGCCAGGGAGATCAAGCTCGCCGGCCTCGGCATCCTGATCACGCCACTGGCGGCGCTGTTCTGCACCGCACTGGCGGTCGCGACCAAAGCGGGGCGAACGTCGATCTCCGAAGTCGCCACCTCCGCCAAGCTGGGCATCCATACGCCCCAGGCGTTCTCCGAGAGCTTCTACGCCTACCTCTCCCAGGCGAACAACAACGGCTCCGCGTTCGCCGGCTACACCGGCTTCATCCAGCCGAACGCCGGCAACCTCGGCTCGCACGGCATCACCTTCGCCGACGTGCTCGGAGGCTTCGACATGATCCTCGCGCGCTACGCGCCGATCCTGTTCGCGCTCGCCGTTGCCGGCGCCCTCGCCGGCAAGCGCGTCACCCCGGCTGGCCTCGGCACGATGCGCACCGACAACGGAACGTTCGTGGTGCTGTTGATCGGGGTGATCATCCTCGTCGGTGCCCTGACGTTCTTCCCTGCCCTGCTCCTCGGCCCGATCGTCCAGGGCCTGACCGGACACCTCTACTGACATGAAGCCCTGGCAGCGCGACACCATCACGTCGATTCTCGCGGTCATCGTGTTCGCGATCCTGCTCGGGCTCGTCTACCCGCTGGCGATCACGGGCTTCAGCCAGGTCGCCTTCCCGGGTGACGCCAACGGGCAGCAGATCCACCTCGACGGCAAGCTCGTGGGCTCGAAGATCATCGGCCAGAGCTTCGCCTCTCCGGTGATCGGCAAGAACGGCAAGCCCGAGGAAAAGGAAGGCGAACTCGTCACCGAACCGGACCCGCGCTACTTCCAGTCCCGTCCCTCGGCCACCGAAGGCGGGGCGTACAACGCGGCGGCGAGCACATTCTCGAACCACGGACCGAACAGCGTGAAGACCAAGGAAGCAGACGTTGAAAACATCAAGGCCTACCTCGCACTCAACAAGAATCCGGCCACCAAGGCCGAATACGACCCCGGGCTGACCGTCGCCAGGATCCCGGTTGACGCGGTCAACAGCTCGGGTTCGGGGCTCGACCCCGAAATCTCCGAGGCCAACGCCTGGATCCAGGCCTACCGCATTGCGGCCGTGCGCCACCTTCCCCTGGCGAGCGTCAACAGCCTGATCTCCAGGTACACCGCGGGTCGCGGGCTCGGCTTCTCCGGCGAAGAAGGCGTGAACGTGCTCGAGCTCAACCTCGCACTCGACCGTGTCATAGGAGGGACGAGCTGATGTCCGCGCAGATGCCAGCCACCCACGAGCGACAGGCGATCTCGCTGTTCCAGCGCGACATCGTCGGCCGCGCGCTGATCGACAGCTTCAAGAAGCTCGACCCGCGCGTGCAGATCCGCAACCCGGTGATGTTCGTGGTCGAGATCGGCGCGCTGATCACGACCGTGACGTGGTTCATCCAGCTCGGCGGCGGCGAATCTCTCGGCGGCAAGGAGCCCTCGTGGTACACGTTCACGATCTCGGTGTGGCTGTGGCTCACGGTCGTGTTCGCGAACATGGCCGAGGCCTTCGCCGAGGGCCGCGGACGCGCCCAGGCGAACACCCTGCGGGCGATGCGCAAGGAGACGCTTGCCACCATGCGCGATGGCTCCACCAAAGCGGCCGCCGAGCTCACCCGCGGCGACGTCGTGGTCGTCCCGGCGGGCGAGCTGATCCCCGGCGACGGGACCGTGATCGAGGGCATCGCGACGGTGGACGAGTCGGCGATCACCGGCGAGTCCGCCCCGGTGATCCGGGAGTCCGGCGGCGACCGCAGCGCGGTCACCGGCGGTACGCGTGTGACATCCGATGAAATCGTCGTGGAAATCACCCAGGAGCCCGGGCAGTCGTTCCTGGACCGCATGATCGCGCTCGTCGAGGGGGCCGCGCGGCGCAAGACCCCCAACGAGATCGCGCTCAACATCCTGCTCTCGGCCCTCACGCTGATCTTCGTGATCGTGGTGGCGACGCTGCGGCCGTTCGGCCTGTTCGCGCAGACGACGATCTCCGAGACGAGCCTGATCGCGCTGCTGGTCGCGCTGATTCCCACGACGATCGGAGCGCTGCTGTCGGCGATCGGAATCGCGGGCATGGACCGCCTCGTGCGCCGCAACGTGCTCGCGCTCTCGGGGCGCGCCGTCGAGGCCTCCGGCGACGTTGACGTGCTGCTGCTCGACAAGACCGGGACGATCACGATCGGCAACCGGCTGGCGTCCGAGTTCGTGCCGATGCCGGGGGTGGCCGAGTCTGAGCTGGCCGAGGTCGCGCAGCTGGCCTCGCTCGCCGACGAGACGCCCGAGGGCCGCTCGATCGTCGTGCTGGCCAAGCAGTACGGCATTCGCGAGCACGACATGACCACGCTGAACGCCGAGTTCGTGCCGTTCACCGCGCAGACGCGCATGAGCGGCATTGACATCGACGGCCAGCAGCTGCGCAAGGGGGCGGGCGACGCGATCATCGATCTCGTCCGCGCCGAAGGCGGCTCGCCGCCGCCGGAGCTGCAGGTCGAGCTCGACCGCATCGGCAACGAGGGCGGCACGCCGCTGGCCGTTTCCCGCGACAACCAGGTGCTGGGCGTGATCTACCTCAAGGACACGGTCAAGGAGGGCATGAAGGTGCGCTTCGACCAGCTCCGCGCGATGGGCATCAGAACGGTGATGGTCACCGGCGACAATCGCCTGACGGCGGCGAAGATCGCCGAGGAGTCGGGCGTCAACGACTTCCTCGCGGAAGCCACCCCCGAGCGCAAGCTCGCGCTGATCCGCGAGGAGCAGGCCGAGGGCCGCCTCGTGGCGATGACCGGCGACGGCACCAATGACGCGCCGGCGCTCGCTCAGGCAGACGTGGGGGTGGCGATGAACACGGGAACCCAGGCGGCGCGCGAGGCCGGCAACATGGTCGATCTCGACTCCAACCCGACGAAGCTGATCGAGATCGTCGAGGTCGGCAAGCAGCTGCTGATCACGCGCGGCGCGCTCACGACCTTCTCGATCGCCAACGACGTGGCCAAGTACTTCGCGATCCTGCCCGCCATCTTCATCGCCACCTACGCCGCAGCCGGCGAAGCTGACGGGCCCCTGCACGTGCTCAACATCATGAACCTCGGCAACCCGGAATCCGCGATCCTCTCGGCGATCATCTTCAACGCGCTCGTCATCCCCGCGTTGATTCCACTGTCGCTGAAGGGCGTGCGCTACCGCCCGATCGGGGCGAAGCTCGCTGTTGCGGCGCAACCTGTTGATCTACGGCCTCGGCGGAATCGTCACGCCGTTCATCTTCATCAAGCTGATCGACCTGATCGTCCACAACCTGCTCGGCGGCTAGGCATTAGAAGGTGCCGGCGAGCAGCACGCCGACGAACGCGAGGTAGGCGCCGATCACCAGTGCGCCGTGAGCCCGGCGCAGGCCCCGGTCGAGATAGGCGAAGCCCAGCGCGAACACGGTCAGGCCGAGATAGCTCGCCGCGACGAACGTCGTCTGTCCGGAGCGCCCGCCGAGGCCGACGATCACCCCCGGTATGAACATGCCGGCGAGGACGTTCAGCGCATTGCTGTTCAGCGCCGTGCTCAGCACCGCCGCCCCCCGCGCGCGGGCCGCCAGATACACCGCCGCCACCGCGTTGGGCAGGCTCGTGACCGCTGCGAGCACGAGGCCGCCGATCACGATCTCGGGGACCCCTGCCCGCGCGCCGAGCTGGGAGGCGGTCTGCTCCATGGCGATGCTCGCGCCGACCACCACCAGCACGGCGAACAGCGCCAGCAGACCGTCACGCGCCCCTCCCCGAGCGGGGTGGATCGCGACCTCCAGCTCGAGCTCCTCTTCGCTCACCGCCGCCTCGAGCCAGCGCACCCAGGCGCGCGGAAGGCGCAGGCGTGCAAGTCGATCGTGGTCGCTGCCGAGGATCACGAGGTAGGGCACCATCACCGCCAGCACCCCCAGCAGCCCGGTGAGCGGGGCGATCGTGCCGAGCACCACCAGCAGGCACGCGGCGGCGATCCACACGGCGATCGCGCCGTTCATCTCGATTACCCTGCGGTGCAGGGCGATCTGGCCGGCGACGACTGCGGACAGCCCGAGCAGCGCCGCCAGGTTGAAGACGTTGGAGCCGATCACCACTCCCGCGCCGATGCGCGGGTCGTGCCGGGCGATGGCCGTGGTCGCGGCGGTGATCTCCGGCGCATCGCCGGCGAGCGCCGCGAGCATCCCCAGGAGCGCCTCGGATAGTCCGAGGCGCGCACCCACCCGCTCGATCCTCGCGATCAGGATCCAGCTCGCGTAAAGACTCAGTGCGACACCGGCCAGGAAGATGATGCCGAGCAGCGCGTCGGACACGGCAAGCGCCTTTCCACTAGTTGCACGCCGACCAGGCTTCCCGGCTCTCCGGGCGACACTCTACCCGCGGGGTGGACCCGATGGCGAGCGGCACGGGCTGATCTGCCGGACGCGTGCACGACAATGCCCCCATGCCCGACGAGCGGGGACACCTGAAGGTCTTCATCGGGATGGCCCCGGGCGTGGGCAAGACCTACCGCATGCTCCAGGAGGGGGCGGCCGAAGCCGACAGCGGACGCGACGTGGTGGTCGGCTACCTCGAGTCGCACGGGCGCGCGGAGACGATCGCCCAGGCCGAGGGCCTGGAGATCCTGCCACGGCGCCACCTCAGCTACCGCGGCACTCCGCTCCAGGAGATGGACCTGCCGGCCCTGCTGGCGCGCAAACCCGAGCTGTGCCTGATCGACGAGCTCGCGCACACGAACGCGCCGGGCGTCGAGCACGAGAAGCGCTACGAGGACGTGCGCGACGTGCTCGAGGCCGGGATCGACGTGTACTCGACCGTCAACGTCCAGCACCTGGAGAGCCTCAACGACCAGATCACCCAGCTCACCGGTTCGGTCACCCGCGAGAGGATCCCCGACGAGGTGCTCTCGGCCGCCGACGAGGTGGTGCTGATCGACCTCACCCCCGAGGCGCTGATCGCCCGCCTGCGCGCGGGCAAGGTCTACCGCCCGGAGCGCGTGCAGGCGGCGCTGAACAACTTCTTCAAGATCGAGAACCTGGCCGCGCTGCGCGAGACCGCGCTGCGCCAGGTGGCCGAGGACGTGGAGGTCAAGCGCCTCGTACGTGAGCCCGCGCCGCGGCCCCGCCGCGACGAGCAGGGGCTGCCCGTGCCTGCCCAGGACGGGCCCCAGGCGATCGCCGAGCGGCTGCTCGCGCTGGCGACGCTGGCGCCCCACTCCGAGCGCGTGGTGCGGCGCGCCTGGCGCTCCGCCCAGCGCCTTGACGCCGAGCTGGACGTGCTCGTGGTACGCCCACCCGGACGCCCGCCGAGCTCCGAGGATCGCACGCGCCTGGAGGAGCTGAGACGCCTCACCTCGATGCTCGGCGTGCGCCTGCGCGTGGAGGAGGGCGAGGATGTGGCCGTCGTGGCGATCGCGGTGGCGCGCTCACTGGGCGCGACCTACGTGCTGATGGGCACGCCCGTCGAGCGTCGTGGCCTGGCGCGCCTCGGGAGCGGTCCCGAGCGCTCGCTGCTGATACGCCTGCTGCGGGGCCTGCCGGGCGTGGACGTGCGCATCGTGGCCGACCCCGGGCTGCGCTCGCACGTAGCCGCCACGGCATCCCCGGACGGACCCGGCGCAGACTAAAAAGCGCCTAAAAGTAAGCGCGTCGGGAAGGTCGCGGTGCGAACGTCTCGTAAGAATGTGAGGCGCACGGCATCCGCCGGGCGTTCGACCCGCAACCTTGAAGGCCCGACCCTGTTGCGCATTCGTATGAGAGCATCCCGCCGTCTGCCATCGCTGCTCCTGCTCGCGCTGCTGTCCAGCGCGCTCGCGTTCGGGGCCATCGATCAGGCCGGGGCGGCGCCTCGCGGGGCGCCCGTCGCGCACGCGGCCCGCTCGCAGCCGCGCGCGCACGCCGCCAACGCCTACCTGACCGGGCTCGGCGACGAGCAGTCCAAGATGTTCTCTAATCCGCTGTACAAGCAGTTGCACACGAAGATCGTGCGCTACGTGGCGCCGTATGACGCGATCGCCCACCGATCCTCGCTGACGTACGCGGGCGCGTTCATCCACGCTGCCGAAGCCGCCCACGAGCAGGTCCTGATCGCCTTCTATCACTCCGAATACACGCCCACGAAGCTGCCCAACCTCAAGAGCTACCAGCGCGACGTGCAGAAGTTCATCAAGCTGTTCCCGTACGTGCGCGAGTACGAGGCGTGGGACGAGTCCAACCGCGGCAACGAACCGCCTCTGTTCTCCAGCCCGTCGGCGGCCAGGACCGCTCAGTACTACCAGCAACTGCTGCGCGTGTGCAAGGGCTGCACGGTCATCGGGCTGGACGTGCTCGACGCGTACTACATCCAACCGACGCTCCAGTACATCGCCGAATTCAAGCGCGAGATCGGCCGCCTGGAGACGATCATGCCGTCGATCTGGGGGCTCCACGACTACTCCGACGTCAACCGCCTGGAAGGCTGGCGCACCCGGGACATCGTGCGCGCGCTGGGGGGGCAGGTATGGCTCACGGAGACCGGCGGGATCGTCAAATTCGGCGGGTCCTTCCCCAACAGGAACGGCTCGGGCCTGACACGGGCGGCGAAGGTGCTCAAGTTCATGTTCGCCGTCGCCGGCGCCGAATCGCGGATCAAGCGCCTCTACATCTATGACTGGAACGGGGGCACGGCCTCCACCCGCTTCGACGCGGGACTGACCAACGCCCGCGAACAGCCGCGCGAGGGCTACGTGGTCGTGTGCAAACAGCTCCACGCCGCCAAATGCAATGTGAAGGTCGCGCGCAACTGAGGACTACGCGCTGAGCGCCGGCTGCGCGCGCGATCCCGAGCCCGATGCACCGCGGCGCTCGCGCGGCGACGCCGGCTGGTTGCGCAGCAGGCGCATCGCGCCGAGGCTCAGCACGCCCACCCCCGCGGCGAGCAGTGCCAGCTTCGTCAGCGGGTAGGTGGCGCCCGAGTGCAGCTTCAGGTTGAAGGCGGTGTGGTCGCCGGCGTCGTAGATGCTCCGCAGGCCGGCGTGGTCGATCCCCAGCACCGTCGGTGCGAGCACCGCGAACAGCGTCCATCCGACCAGCACCAGCGCGCCCCCGCGCAGCGCGGCCGCGGATAGCCGCAGCCGCGGGGTGGCCCACGCGGCCAGCACCACCGCCCCCCCGGCCGCCAGCAGGAACGGCCAGATCCCGCCCCAGCCGCGTCCGAGGCCGTACGCGGAGGCGATCGTCGGCTGGAACAGGCCCTCCGACAGGAAGCGCATCCAGGTGACGGTCTCGTTCTCGTAGCCGACCAGCGGGTGGGTGATGGTGGCGATCGCCGTCGTCGTGATCGACACCGCCGCCAGGGCGATCGTGGGCCCGGGGAAGCGCTTCAGGGCGAGCCCGATCGGGCAGGCCAGGAACGGGAGCATCGTGTCGAGGAAGCGCGGACCCATGAAGCCGCCCCCGAACGGCAGGTAGTAGCCCGAGTTGTAGAGCAGGTAGAACCCGCAGATGCCCGCGATGGTCAGCGCCTCCGCACGCTTGCCGCGCCGGTAGAGCATCACCATGCCGACGGCGCCCATGGCGAGCACGGGAGAGATGGTGAGCAGGCCGCGCGAGTCGAACAGCAGCGTCGCCAGCACCCGCAGGCTGGGAGCGCCGATGCCGAAGAAGCCTTTCTGCTGGCGCGGCACGTCGGAGTAGGCCAGGTGCGTCCACGAGCGAAAGGCGTAGTGGTTGTACAGCAGCAGCGGGATGATCCCCACCACGCCGCCCACCACGTACGCGCCGCCGCGACGCACGACGCCGAGGGCGGTGAGGGAGTCCCTGCGCGAGAGCAGGAACAGGCCGAGCACGATCGCGGCGAAGAACGTCGGGTACTCAGAGGAGAACGCATACCCCATCGCCAGGCCGGCGAGGCCCAGGAGCAGCGGGTCGGGCGGCCCGTCGCGCTCGCGCAGCATCAGCCAGAACGCGGCGAAGGTGAGGAAGGTGGTGAACACGTGTGAGAACAGCAGCGTGGACAGCGGCAGCACCATCGTGCCCAGGCCGAGCACCACCGCTGTGGCCACGCCGTAGCCCGGCTCGAAGCGGTCGGCCACGCGCCACACGAGCAGCACCAGCAACAGCCCCGGGAGCACGTTGCCCCACAGGCCTACCAGGTAGATCATCTCGTCGCCGGGGTGATTCGGCGGCGCCACGTGCGAGTCCGTCCACGATTCCGCGTGGACGAGGTTCAGCGCGTTGTAGAAGGGCAGCGTGAACATCGCCAGGCCGGGCGCGCGCGCCGAGTAGTAGTGGCCCTTGTAGAACACCTTGTCGCCGGTGTTCGCCTGATACGGGTCGATCGTCGTGGTGTCGTTGTTCAGCGCCCGCATGAGGTCGTAGTGGGAGGTCTGGTTCCACGAGAAGCTCTGGATCATCACCGCGAAGGACAGGCCCACCAGCAGCACCGCCGCGAGCGCCATCCGCGGCCGCGTCAGTCGCCCGCGGTGACGAGAGCCTGAGCCCGCAGTCCCGCTGTCAGGCGCGGAGGGCGCACGCGCGCCGGCGGCCGGGACGTCGCTCATCAATCGGTGCCGTGCAGGGCCTTCGGCCCGGGCCCGATCTCGTAGATCACCACCGAGCCCACCTGGCGGCGCGTGATGCCGAGGCCGGCGATCGGTTTGCGGGCGTTGGCGGCCGGGTCGGGGGGCTCGGGGAACACCCACCCCTGCTCGGGCGGCAGCCCCTTCGGCAGCACCGTGTGCAGCACGACCGTGCGGATGCCGTAGTAGCGCAGCTTCTCCACGCTCGCCCTGTCGGGGAAGCCGCTCATGCCGCCGCGCAGGTCGTCCTCGGCCGGGATGTCGAACGTGCTCTCGCCGTTGGCGATCTTCGGGAAGCCGTCCGTCGAGAAGTACTGCCACACGCGATCCAGAGCGCCGTCGGTGGGGAGGTCGATGAGCGGGCCCGGCAGGCCGATCTCCGCGCTCGCAGGCTGGGGCACGACCGGATGGCCGAGGTGACCGGCGCCTTCGCCGAGGATGCCGAGCAGGAGCAGGGCACCGACCAGCGCGGGCAGGCCGAGCGCCGGGACGGCGAGGGCCGGCGCCGGCATGCCCGGCAGGCCGTCCCGCCGGCGTCGGGAGACCCACCCGGCGATCCGCTCCACGAGCACCTGCGCCCCCGCGCCGGCGAGCAGCGCGTACATCAGCGTGGCCAGCGTGAAGATCCTCCCCGGCACGCGCACGCCGTCCCAGCCGGGGGCGTAGTTGTAGAGCAGCCGGTAGGGGTAGCCGGCCCCGGTCAGACCGAGCCCGAGCGCGAGGACCGAGCAGGTGACGATGCCCACGAGCAGGCTGAGGCGCAATCGGCGCGTGTACGCCCCGGCCGCCAGGCCGATGAGGGCCAGCACGAGGATCAGGCCGCCGGGGAAGAACACGCTCTCGTTCTTGGAGTTGACTTTCGCGCGCATCCCCGAGGTCACCGAGCCCCACACGCGGTTCTCGGAGGAGGCGCCCAGCAGGGCGGCCGGGCCGGCGGAGTAGGTTTCGACTTCTTTGAGCGTGCGCCTGGCCGTGGGGTACAGGGCGGCCACCCGCAGGTACGGGCGCGCCTCGTACACGGTGACCGCGCCCACGACCGCAACGCCGATGAGCGTGACCGCGAGCAGCCGGCGGGGGATCAGCACCCCCCGCGCGCGGCTCGCGGCGAGTCTCTCCGGCGCTGGTCGCTCGGCGTCGTGTGCGTGGGGCACGATGCGCCCGCCCGGACGAGCCCGCGGCAGGGGCTCACGATCGTCCTGCCACGCCGGGCCCGGCGTCAGGCGTCCGCGCCACCAGTACACGAGCACGACCAGCGCCAGCAGCGCCAGCAGGTACGCGTACTGCAGGCCGAGGGTGAAGCCGAGGCTGATCTGCCAGGCCGACAGCAGCCAGCCGGCGAGCACCAGCTTGCGCGAGCCGCGACGGTAGCCGCGCAGCAGCAGGAACAGCCCGAACGCCACGCCGCCGGAGGAGATCACCTGAAAATGGCCGGCCTCGGTCACGCGGTAGGGCGCGTACGCGAACGCGAGCCCGGCCGCGGCGGCCCCGAGCCGGCGCAGCCCCAGCTCGCGGGCGAGCAGGTAGGCACCCACGAAGCAGAACGACCATATCCAGAGGAAGATGAGGTTGTAGCGGACCAGCGTGGCGACGGTCCCCGAGCCGAAGAAAGCCGCCGGTCCGTAGCCGAGCAGCGAGTCCGAGAAGGCGAGGCTGAGCGGGTGCGGGTAGAAGGCGTTGGAGTCGAAGATGTGGAGCGGGTCGTGGAGCATCGCGTGGCCCACCCACGCGACCTGCCAGGCGGTGCGCACCGGGTCGCCGAGATCGGGGGCGATGCGGCTGGACATGTGCAGCACGAGTGGCCAGCTGGTGAGCACCGCCAGCAGCAGGCCCGCCACGGCCACCCAAGCGATCTCGGCGCGGGGAAGCTCGGGCGAGGGTGCCCAGCGCCTCGCGCCGCCACTGGGCTCGCGGGTCGCGCGCCTGCGCTCCCGCTCACGCGTCGCACGCTCGTCGTCGGTGGCGGGCGATGCGAACGGCGTGCGCGGGGGGCTGGGGAGACCGGTGCTCATCGGGTTGCCGATGGTCTGGTGTTCGGGGCCACGCGGATTTGCGCAGCATACGGCAGGCGCCTGCTGCATTGCGGCGCACGGCCGACCGGCACTTGTGACAACTCGAACTACCTAGTTACGTCAGACTCCGGTCGATGAAGGTGCTCGTGGTCGGCGCTGGCGGGGTGGGAGCGGCATTTGCCGCGATCGCGCAGCGTAGGGACGTGTTCACGCGGGTGGTGATGGCGGACGTGGCGCTCGAGCGCGCCAGCGCGGCCAGCGAGCGCCTGGGCGAGCCCGATCGCTTCGCCGCTGAGCGCGTTGACGCATCCAGCCGCGAGGAGCTCGTGGAGCTGATCGGCCGCGTGGCCCCCGACGCCGTGCTGAACGCGTGCGATCCGCGCTTCAACGAGCCGATCTTCGCCGCCGCGTTCGACGCCGGGGTCACGTACCTGGACATGGCCATGACGCTCTCACATCCGCATCCCGAGCGCCCGTACGAGCTCCCCGGCGAGATGCTCGGCGAGCGCCAACTGGCCGAGCACGGGCGCTGGGAGGGGGCGGGCCTCCTGGCGCTGGTGGGCATCGGCGTCGAGCCAGGCCTGTCGGACGTGTTCGCCCGGCACGCCGCCGACGAGCTGTTCTCGGACATCGAGGAAGTGGGGGTGCGCGATGGCGCCGATCTGGTGGTGGAGGGGTACGACTTCGCGCCCACGTTCTCCATCTGGACGACCATCGAGGAGTGCCTGAATCCGCCGCTCATCTGGGAGCGCGAGCGCGGCTTCTACACCACCGCCCCGTTCTCCGAGCCCGAGAGGTTCGACTTTCCCGAGGGCATCGGCAGCGTGGAATGCGTGAACGTCGAGCACGAGGAGGTCGTGCTCATACCTCGCTGGGTGGGCTGCGAGCGCGTGACGTTCAAGTACGGGCTCGGGCAGGAGTTCATCGACGTGCTCCAGACCCTGCACAAACTGGGGCTGGACTCCACCGAGCCGGTGTCCGTGCGGGGCGCCCAGGTCGCGCCGCGCGACGTGGTGGCCGCCGCCCTGCCCGATCCGGCCACGCTCGGCGAGCGCATGAGCGGGCGCACGTGCGCGGGCACGTGGGTGCAGGGCACGGGCACCGACGGCAAGCCACGCTCGACCTACCTGTACCACGTGGTTGACAACGAGACCACGATGCGCGAGTACGGAAGCCAGGCGGTCGTGTGGCAGACGGCCGTCAATCCCGCCGTGGCGCTCGAGCTGCTCGACCGCGGCGAGTGGAAGGGCGTCGGCGTGCTCGGGCCGGAGGCGTTCCCGCCGCGGCCGTTCCTGGAGCTGCTCGCCGAGTACGGCGCCCCGCACGGGCAGGTGGAGCTGCCGAGCTGAAGAAGCTGCGGTCCGGCCCGACGGGCTCGTACCCCTGTGGTAGTAAGCTATACTACTGCCATGAGTAGGCGGCTCCAGGTGGTGGTCAAGGACGAGGAGCTCGAGGGCTACGAGCGGACCGCGCAGGCCGTGGGGCTGAGCATGTCCGAGTGGGTGCGGCAGTGTCTGCGTGCCGCCGAGCGTCAGGTGTCCACGGGTGATGTCGAGGCCAAGTTGGCTGCGATACGCAAGGCGGCAAGCTACAGCTTCCCCGTCCCTGCCGACGTCGACACGTTGCTGGCCGAGGTGGAGGCCGCTCGTCTTGCTGAGATCGAGGCGGGAATGGGGGACGGGGGCGACGCTTGATCTTCATCGACTCGAACGTTCCGATGTACATGGTCGGGAACGATCCCGATCGTAAACTCGACGTGCGGCGGGTGCTCGAGCGGCTCGCAGGTGAGCGACGTCACCTGGCCACGAGCAGTGAGGTCTTCCAGGAGCTCCTGCACCGCTATGTCTCGGCTGGCCGCCACGATGCGATCCAACCCGTGTTCGATGCCTTGCGCGCGATCGTTGACGACGTGTTCGCCGTCGAGGAGGCCGACGTGCTGGCTGCCAAGGATCTCGTCCAGGCTCACCCGAGGCTGTCGGCGCGCGATGCTGTCCACGCGGCGGTGATGCGACGCCGAAAGATCAGCGAGATCCTGAGCTTCGACGGCGGGTTCGACGAAGTGGCCGGCATCCGGCGGCTCCCGTTGTCCGCGCTGCCCGGCTGAGTCAGACCCGCTGGGCCCGTTCGTACTCGCATGGCGCGCGGGCCCCTCCACCCGCGCGCCATGGCCCCCCGCTGGGCTCAGAAGTCCACGCGCCCCGGAGCCGGGCCGGTCGGGGGCGGCTGCTGGAGCAGGCCGGGCGGCGCAGTTTCGGTCTTGCGGGAGAAATACTCTTTGAAGTACGGCCGTGAGATGAGCATGATCACAGCCCCGAGGATCATGCCGCCGATGCCCATCCACAGCGGCAGCGTGATACCGAGGATCGGCTTCGACGAGACGTTTTCGGCGTGGCCGTAGAAGATGATCGCCTTGATTCCCACGGCGAACAGGATCACGCCGCCGATCACCGGCCCGAGGCCGAGCAGCAGGAAGTTGCGGATGCTTTCGCCGAGGTCGCGGCGGTAGTACCACGCGCAGGCGATCCCGGTGAAGCCGTAGTAGAAGCAGATCGGGAAGCCGATCGCGGTGAGCGAGTCTTCGAGCACGCTCGAGGAGAGCAGCAGCAGCACGATCGTGATGGCGATCGACAGCGCGCCGAAGCCGAGCGTCGAGACCGTGGGGGTCAGATAGCGCTTGTGTACGCGGGCGAGCAGCGACGTGACGGCTTTCCAGTGGGCCATCGAGAGCGTGGTACGCGCGGTCGGCAGGATCGTGGTCTGGGTCGAGGCGGAGGCGGAGGTGAGCACGCAGATGATCAGCAGGTGGGAGAGCACCCAGCCGATGTCGCCGCCGCCGAAGACGGGTTTTCCGAGCGCGTTCAGCACGTCTTCCTGGTTGGCTTCGTTGGTCAGGAAGCCGACGCCGTGAAAGGACTGGGCGGCGGCGGTGACGACCACGTAGATCAGCACGAGCAGGACGGTCGAGACGACCGCCGCCTTGCCCGGCCCCTCGGCGGGGTCCTCGGACTCCTCGTTGACGGCGACCCCTGAATCCCAACCCCAGTAGATGAATACGGCGAGCAGGAGCGCCACCACCAGGTCGCCGAAGTTCATCGCGAACGGGTTGATCCACGACAGCGACGGCTTGATCGAGCCGGTCGGTGGGTGGCTGCCATAGACCTTGACGAACGCGAACACCGCGAACAGCGCGAGGATGAAGATCTCGAGGCTGAGCAGCATCTGCTGGATGCGCGCGGACAGCTCGATGCCGCGGTAGCAGATCCAGGTCATGAGCACGATCCACAGGACGGCCGCGATGATGATGGCGGCTTTCGATTCGCCGAGTGCTGTGAAGCCGAAGAGCTTGAACGTGTAGATCGCCGCGATGTCCGCCAGGGAGGCCATCACGATGACGTCGGCGAGGAAGATCGCCCAGCCGTTGAGCCAGCCTGTCACCGGACCGAACGCGCGCGTCACCCACGCGAACGTGGTGCCCGCGTCGGGGTCGGCGCGGTTGAAGTATTTGTAGGCCGAGGCGACCAGCAGCATCGGGATGAACGCCACCAGCATCACCGCCGGGGCGTGCACGCCCACGCCCTGGACCGCCAGGATGAACCCGAGCGTGGCCGCCAGCGAGTACGCGGGCGCGGTCGAGGCTACGCCGATGACGATGTTCGAGAGGTAGCCGATGGCCCCTTTCTTCAGGCCCTTGTCCATAACCCCCGACGCTCCCCCGACAGGGGAGGCGGAACCCGATCCAGCGACACTCTCGGTGGCCATCAGTCGGCTCCTCTCAGGCAGATACGGCGGACATGGCTGGTTTTGTGGCAAAAGGTACGGTCATACGCCGAAACGCACAATGGGCGTGATTCCCAAAACGCGAGCCGTCACTTGGACATCGCGTACAATGGGCGTCAAATATGTTGACCAGGCGGCGCATTGAGGCGATGATGACGAGGAGTTAGCGTTGTCCTTGGTGTCTAGTCGGCTAGCTAGAGGGCGGTGTTGAGGATGTCTGGCGATCTGCAGCAGCAGGCAAAGCAGCACCTGTGGATGCACTTCACGCGGATGGGAGCCTACGCCGATCACAAGGTGCCGGTGATCGTCCGCGGCGAAGGCTGCTACGTGTACGACGAGCACGGCAAGCGCTATCTGGACGGCCTCTCGGCGCTGTACTGCGTGAACGTGGGCCACGGTCGCGCCGAGCTCGCCGACGCGGCCGCCGAGCAGGCCAGGGAGCTGGCGTTCTACACCAACTGGAGCTACGCCCACCCGCGCTCGATCGAACTGGCCACCCGCATCGCCGAGCTCGCACCCGGCAACCTCAACCGCGTGTTCTTCACGTCCGGCGGCTCGGAGGCGGTGGAGTCGGCGTGGAAGCTCGCCAAGGCCTACCACGCCGCCCGGGACGAACCGCGCCGGCACAAGCTCGTGTCCCGCAAGCTCGCCTACCACGGCACCTCCATGGGCGCGCTCACGGCCACCGGCCTGACGCCGCTGCGGGTGCCCTTCGAACCGCTCACGCCGGGCGGCGTGCACGTCCCCAACACGAACTCCTACCGGTGGGCCGAGGACCGCGACCCGCTGTGGGCCGCCGACGCGATCGAGGAGGCGATCGAGTTCGCCGGGCCCGAGACGGTCGCGGCGGTGATCCTCGAGCCGGTGCAGAACGGCGGCGGCTGCTTCGTGCCCCAGGACGGGTACTTCCAGCGGGTGCGGGAGATCTGCGACCGCCACGGCGTGCTGCTGATCTCCGACGAGGTCATCTGCGCGTGGGGCCGGCTCGGCCACTGGTTCGGGTGCGAGCGCTACGACTACCTGCCCGACATGATCACCACCGCCAAGGGCATCAGCTCGGCGTACGTGCCCCTCGGAGGCGTGATCGCCGCCGACCACGTCGCCGAGCCGTTCCTGCACGGCAAGGCCATCTTCAACCACGGCTTCACCTTCGGCGGGCATCCGGTGGCGTGCGCGGTGGCGCTGGCGAACATCGACGTGATGGAGCGGGAGCGTCTGTGCGAGAACGTGCGCGCGAACGAGGGGCCGCTGCGGGAGATGCTCGACAGCCTGCGCGACCTGCCGATCGTCGGTGACGTGCGGGGCGCCGGGTACTTCCATGCGATCGAGCTGGTCAAGGACAAAGACACGAAGGAGACCTTCAACCACGACGAAGCCGAGGAGCTGCTGCGGGGCTTTTTGTCGGGCGAGCTATACCGGCGCGGGCTGATCTGCCGCACGGACGACCGCGGCGACCCGATCGTGCAGCTCTCGCCGCCGCTGATCGCCGGGGCGGAGCAGTTCGAAGAGATCGAGGCGATCCTGCGCCCGGTGCTGAGCGAGGCGTCCGAGCGGATGGAGCAGTGGAGCTCACTGTCGAGAGCCTGATCGGCGAGCTCGGCCTCGAGCTCGCAAGCGGGCAGGAGTCCGCCGACGCACGCGTGCGCTGGGTACACAGCACCGAGCTGGCCGATCCCACCCCGTGGCTGAAAGGCGGCGAGCTGCTGCTGACGACGGGCATGCAGTCTGACGTCGCCGAAGCTGCAGCGGGAGCTGATCGAGCGACTCGTCGACCACGACATCGCGGGCCTGGGCTTCGGCACAGGGTTCGCGCACAAACGGGTGCCCAAGGCGCTCCTGACGGCGGCGCGCGCACGCGAGTTCCCGCTGTTCGAGGTGCCGTACGAGCTGCCGTTCATCGCCATCACCGAGCGGGCGTTCGCGCGGCTGCTGGACGAGCGCTACGAGCTGTTGCAGCGCAACCTCGCCGGCGACGTGCTCAGCGAGCTGCTCACCGGGCATCTGTACCCGGAGGACCTGCAGGCGCGCCTGCGGCCATTCGGGATCGGCGAGCAGGTGGCGGTGCTCGCCTTCCGCCTGGACGAACCGAGTGCGGCGGCGGCGCTCGTGGAGGGGATGCTTGAGAGCGAGCATGTGGCCAACCTGGTGGCGATCCGGGCGGGGCTGCTGTGCGCGGTGGTCGACCCGGGCGCCACCGGGGGAGGGGAGTCGCCGGCGCCGATCGAGCTCGCGCGCAGGCTGCGGGCCGAGCTCGCCGCCCGCTTCGGCGACGTGCGGGCGGCCGCCTCGCGCGCCACCGCCACGCACTCGCTGCGGATGGCGTTCCACGAGGCGCGGTGCGCGCTGGAGGCGGTCCGCCTGCGCAACGGCAACGCGCCCGAGGTCGCCTCCTACGAGGATCTCGGCGCCTTCCAGCTCCTGCTCTCGCTGCAGGACGACGACGCGCTCAACTCCTACTGCCGCAGCGTGCTCGGTCCGATCGAGCAGGGCGAGGGGGAGTACGGCGAGGAGCTCGTGCGCTCGCTGGACGTGTTCATCGAGCACAACGGGCACTGGGAGAAGGCGGCCAATGCGCTGTACTGCCACCGGCACACGCTGCGCTACCGTATTCGCCGCATCGAGCAGCTCACCGGGCGCGACTTCTCCAATGCGCGCGACCGCATCGAGTTCTGGCTGGCGCTGAGGGGAAGGGAGCTGGCGCGATGACCGACGGCGAGCGACTCGTTTTTGATGAGGACCCCCTCCGGGGGTCCGGGGGGGTCGGCATGGGCGAGCACGGGCGAGCGAGCTGAGCATGAGGATCGGGGTCCCGACGGAGGTGAAGACCGACGAGTACCGCGTGGCGATCACCCCGGCCGGGGTGCGCGAGCTCACGGCGCGCGGCCACGAGGTGCTGGTGCAGGCGGGCGCGGGGGAGGGCAGCGCGATGAGCGACGAGCAGTTCATCGCGCAGGGCGCGCGGATCGTGGCGGATGCCGACGCCGTGTTCGCCGGGGCGGAGCTGGTGCTGAAGGTCAAGGAGCCCCAGCCCGAGGAGGTGGGGCGCCTGCGCGAGGGACAGACGCTGTTCACCTACCTGCACCTCGCGGCCGAGCCGGAGCTCGCCAGGGGCCTGATGGCCTCTGGCGCCACGTGCATCGCATACGAGACCGTCGAGGACGCCGAGGGGCGACTGCCGCTGCTCGCGCCGATGAGCGAGGTGGCCGGCAAGATCGCCACCCAGGCCGGGGCGTTCATGCTCGAGAAGCCGCTCGGCGGGCGCGGGATCCTGCTCGGCGGCGTGCCCGGCGTGGCCGCCGCCACGGTGCTCGTGATCGGCGGCGGGGTGGTGGGGATGAACGCGGCGGTCATCGCCATCGGCATGCAGGCCGACGTGTTCGTGTTCGACCGCTCGATCGATCGCCTGCGCGAGCTCGAAGTGGCGTTCGCGGGACGGGCTTCGACCGTGTACTCCTCGACGCTCGCCATCGAGGAGATGCTGCCCGCCGCCGACCTCGTGATCGGCGCCGTGCTCGTGCACGGCGGGCGCGCGCCCCACGTGGTCACCCGCGAGCAGCTCGGGGTGATGAAGCCCCACGCGGTGCTCGTGGACGTGTCCATCGACCAGGGCGGCTGCTTCGAGACCTCGCGTCCCACCACCCACTCGAACCCCACCTACGAGGTCGACGGGATCACCCACTACTGCGTCACGAACATGCCCGGGGCGGTCCCCATCACCTCCACCTACGCGCTCACCAACGCAACCCTGCCGTACGTCATCGACCTGGCCGACCGCGGCGTGGAGGATGCATTCGAGCGCAACCCGGGCCTGCGCATGGGCCTCAACGTGCGCGCCGGCGAGATCACCCATGCGGCCGTCGCCGACGCCCTCGGTCTGGCTCCGGTGTAGCGATGGTTATACGGACTGTGGGACGTGAGGCAGTGCCACGACCTTCACGACGAACTCTGTGCAGCGATGGTTATACAGGCCGTGGGACGTGAGGCAGTGCCACGACCTTCACGACGAACTCTGTGCAGCGATGGTTATACAGGCCGTGGGACGTGAGGCAGTGCCACGACCTTCACGACGAACTCTGTGCAGCGATGGTTATACAGGCCGTGGGACGTGAGGCAGTGCCACGACCTTCACGACGAACTCTGTGCAGCGATGGTTATACAGGCCGTGGGACGTGAGGCAGTGCCACGACCTTCACGACGAACTCTGTGCAGCGATGGTTATACAGGCCGTGGGACGTGAGGCAGTGCCACGACCTTCACGACGAACTCCGTATCACTATAGATATACGCAGCTCGTAGGCGTAACGAGACGCGGGAAGACACCCTGGGACGAGGAGATACGAACATGGCGAGCGCCGCTGTAGAGACCCTGAGCAACTTCATCGACGGCGAGCGAGTCGCCTCCACCGGCGATACCGAACCGGTGCTGAACCCGGCGACCGGGGAGGAGATGGCGCGAGCGCCGATCTCGAGCGCCGAGGACGTGGACCGCGCGGTTCGCGCTGCGCGGGCAGCGTTCGCGGGGTGGTCGGCCACCACTCCGGCGCAGCGCTCGCAGGCGCTGCTCGCGCTGGCCGACCTGGTCGAGGAGCACGGCGGCGAGATCGCGCGCCTGGAGGCGCTCAACGCGGGCAAGCCGCTGGCGGCGGCAACCGACGACGAGATCCCCGTGATGGCCGACAATCTGCGCTTCTTCGCCGGCGCCGCCCGCTGCCTCGAGGGCAGGGCGGGCGGCGAGTACATGGAGGGCTACACCTCGTTCACCCGCCGCGAACCGATCGGCGTGATCGGACAGGTGACGCCGTGGAACTACCCGCTGATGATGGCCATCTGGAAATTCGGGCCCGCGCTCGCGGCCGGCAACACGGTGGTGCTCAAGCCCGCCGAGACCACGCCAATCACCACGATCCGGTTGGCGGAGCTCGCCGCCGACGTCCTGCCCAAGGGAGTCCTCAACATCATCACCGGCCCGGGACGGCCGACGGGGGAGGCGCTCATCAACCACCCCGACGTGGACATGCTCGCCCTCACCGGCTCGGTGGACACCGGCAAGCACTTCGCCCGCACCGCCGCCGACACCCTCAAGCGGGTGCACCTCGAGCTCGGCGGCAAGGCCCCGGTGGTGGTGTTCGACGACGTCAGCCTCGAGAGCGCACTGGAGACGATCGCCGGCACCGGCTACTACAACGCCGGCCAGGACTGCACCGCCGCCACCCGCGTGCTGGCCGCCGGGGCCGTGTACGACGACGTGGTGTCCGGGCTGGCCGAGCAGGCACAGGGCCTGGTGATCGGCGACACGCTCGCGCCTGACACGACGCTCGGGCCCGTCAACTCCGCGCGCCAGCGCGAACGCGTCGAGGGCTTCCTCGAGCGCCGTCCCGATCGCGCCGAGATCGTCACCGGCGGGAAGGCCCCCGAGCGGCCCGGCTTCTTCCTCGAGCCCACCGTGGTGGCCGGGCTCGAGCAGGACGACGAGATGATCCAGCGCGAGATCTTCGGGCCCGTCATCACGGTGCAGCGCTTCAGCGACGAGGAGCAGGCGATCGCGTGGGCGAACGCCACCCGCTACGGGCTGGCCTCGTCGGTATGGACCCGCGACGTGGGGCGTGCGCTGCGGGTGTCGCGTGCGCTGCGCTTCGGCTGCGTTTGGATAAACGATCACATTCCACTGGTTTCAGAGATGCCGCATGGTGGATTCAAGGAGTCCGGATACGGCAAGGATTTGAGCATCTACGGTGTCGAGGATTACACGGTGGTGAAGCACGTGATGGCCAACATCGCGTAACCGCCAGTGGGAGGGCCCCCGCCGCGGCCCGCGAGCCGTCATTCCGCTCGCGCGGTCAGTAACGTCGCTTGCATGACCGAGCCCCACGCTGACAATCCCGAGTCGGGAACCGGCGCGAACGGTGACTCGGCTGAGGCTGGATCCGAGGCCGATCTCCTTACGCACTACGACATCCTGCGGTTGCGCGCGCCCAATCCCGGGCCGCTCACGCTGTCGGGCACCAACACGTGGATCGTCGCCCGCGAGCCGACATGGGTGATCGACCCCGGACCGTTGATCGACGAGCACCTGGAGCGGCTGTCCGCCGCCATCGACGCCCGCGGTGGGCTGGGCGGCGTGGCGCTCACCCACGACCACCACGACCACACCGAAGCGGCCGGCGCCCTGCTCGAGCGCTATCCGGCGCCCCTCGCCGGCGGCCGCGGCGCGGTTGACATCCTGCTCGGCGAAGACGTGCGCTTCGGCCCCTTCGAGGCGGTCGCCACCCCCGGCCACTCACCGGATCACTACGCGCTCGTGGGCGACGGAGCGTGCTTCAGCGGCGACGCCGTGCTGGGCGAGGGCAGCGTGTTCATCAGTCCCTATCGGGGCGCCATGTCCGGCTACCTGCTGGCGCTCACGCGCTTGCGCCTGCGCGAAGACTTCAACGTGCTGTGCCCCGGCCACGGCCCGCCCGTGTGGGATGCCCACGCCAAGCTCGAGGAGTACCTCGCGCATCGCGTTGACCGCGAAAACCGCCTGATCGTCGCGCTGGGCGAGGGTCGGCGGACGACCGAGGAACTGCTCGACGCAGTGTGGTACGACGTCCCCGAGGAGCTGCTCCCGCTCGCCGAAGCCACGCTCGCCGCCCATCTGGACAAGCTCGAAGAAGAGCAGATCCTGCCGGCGGGGGTCGAGCGCTCGAAGTTCGAACGGAAGGAATGGTGAGCGCGCAGGAGGCCACCGGGGAGGCGAAGGCCGACCTCGCGCCGTGGGGTGCGGGCGGCGAGTCGAACGACTCGCCCTTCCCGCCCATCGCCGACTACGCGTTCCTGTCCGACTGCCACACCTGCGCGCTGCTCGCCTCGGACGGCTCGATCGAGTGGATGTGCCTGCCGCACTTCGACTCGCCGTCGGTGTTCGGTGCGATGCTCGACCGCGGCGCCGGGAGCTGGCGGGTGGGCCCCTACGGGACCTATGTCCCGGCCGGCCGGCGCTATATCCCCGGGACCAACATGGTGGAGACCACCTGGATGACCGCGCAGGGCTGGCTGCGGGTGGTCGATGCGCTGACCATCGGCGAGTGGCACGACAACAAGCACGGCTCGAGCCACACCCGCCCGCCCACCGACTACGACGCCGACCACCTGCTCGTGCGCATGGTCGAATGCATCCAGGGGCAGGTACAGGTGGAGATCGTGTGCGAGCCCATGCTCGAGTACGGCTCCACGCCCGCGAGCTGGACCCATGTGGACCTTGGCAGCGAGGAGGTGTGCGCGATCGACGGCTGCCAGGCGCTCACCACGGAGGACGCCAGCGATGGCGCGAACACCTTCAGGCTGTTCAGCGACGTGCGCCTGGGCATTGAGGGTAACCGCACGCACGGGCGCCACACGCTGATGGAAGGCGAGAAGCGCTTCTGCGCGCTCTCGTGGACCGAGGAGCTGGGGGGGCCGCACACGGTCGAGCAGGCCGACGGCTACCTGGAGCGCACCGCCCACTTCTGGCGCTCGTGGCTGAACGAAGGCATCTATCCGGACCATCCCTGGCGCTTTCAGTTGCAGCGCTCGGCGCTCACCCTCAAGGGGCTCACGTTCATGCCCACCGGCGCCCTCGTCGCCGCCGCCACCACCTCACTGCCCGAGACTCCCCATGGCGAACGCAACTGGGACTATCGCTTCTGCTGGATGCGCGACGCGACCTTCACCCTGTGGGGGCTGCACGCCCTCGGGCTCGACTGGGAGGCGGACGACTTCGTGCAGTATCTCGCCGACATGGAGCGCAATGAGGACGGCTCGCTGCAGATCATGTACGGGATCGACGGCCGCAAGGATCTGACGGAGTCCACGCTCGACCACCTCAAGGGCTACGAGGGCGCCCGCCCGGTGCGCATCGGCAACGGCGCCTACAACCAGCGCCAGAACGACGTGTTCGGGGCGGTGCTCGACTCCGTCTACCTGCACTCCAAGAAGCGCGACCACATCCCCGAGCGGCTGTGGCCGGTGCTCGAGGATCAGGTTCGGTGCGCCGCCGCCGCGTGGAAGGAGCCCGACCAGGGGATCTGGGAGGCCCGCGGCCAGCCCCGCCACTACGTCTCCTCCAAGCTCATGTGCTGGGTGGCCATGGATCGCGGCGCGCGCCTGGCCGAACGGCGCGGCGAGCACGAGCACGCACAGGAATGGCAGGCGACAGCCGAGGAGATCCGCGCCGACATCCTCGAACGCGGCGTTGACAAGCGCGGCGTCTTTCGCCAGCACTACGAAACGGACGCGCTCGACGCCTCCAACCTGCTCGTCCCGTTGGTGCGTTTCCTCCCTCCAGACGACCAGCGCGTGTGCGCCACCGTCAGGGCCATCCGCGACGAGCTCACGGACGGTGGGCTGGTGATGCGCTACCGCACCGCGGAGACCGACGACGGCCTCCACGGCGAGGAGGGCACGTTCCTGATCTGCTCGTTCTGGCTGGTGTCCGCGCTGTCGGAGATCGGCGAGGATCGCGAGGCCGAACACCTGTGCGAGCGCCTGCTCTCCTATGCCTCGCCGCTGGGCCTCTACGGCGAGGAGCTCGAGGCATCCTCCGGCCGCCATTTCGGCAACTACCCGCAGGCGTTCACCCACCTGGCGCTCATCAACGCCGTCACCCACGTGATCGACGCCCAGCAGCGGGGGTGACGCCACGGGTCGCGTCGCCTCGCGTCAAAGCGTCTTTTGACGCCTGATCAGGGAGCGGTCAGTACCCCGGCTCGCCAGGAAGCACGATGCGGGCGATCTCGCCCTCGAGCAGCACCCGCGGCTGCACGGGCTGCACGTCACGGCCGCGCGCATACGCCATCAGCGCCTCCACGGAGGCGAAGTCGCTGAGCTGTTCGAGGTGCTTGATCGTCGGGAACACCAGCTCGAGCTCCCTCTGGCTGTACGCGTGGAGAGCCGCGCGCGGGGCGAACCAGCCGAGATCCACGCACTCCTGACCGTCGATCGCCGGCTCCTGCCCGGTGGGAGCTCGGCCAGGAAGAAGTGCGTGTCGAAGCGGATCTGCACCTCCTCGGGCGTGATCCAGCGCGAGAACTTCACGAGCGCGGCAGGGTCATCGATCGCGATCGCCGCCTCCTCGCGCAGCTCACGCAGGGCGGCCGCGCGGTGGGCCTCGTCGCCGTCGCCCTCGTGCGCGTCCACCGCACCCCCCGGGAACACCCACACGCCGCCCATGAAGCGCGCCTGCGGGGTTCGCCTGACGAGCAGCAGCTCGAGACGCTCGGCGCCGCCGGCCGCGCCGGCCTGGTTGACCGGATCGACCGCGCCGACCGGATCGCGCAGCAGGATCACGCTCGCCGCCTGGCGCGGCTCTGTGGGTGGGCCCTGGTTCAGGGCAGCGCCGGGCTCCGGACGCACGCTCTCCTCAGACGGGCGCATCCGTTGACCCTACCGGTCGCTAATCTTTGACGCATGAGCGACATCACCGCACCGACCCCTCAGCGGGAGACGGCACGCCCATGAGCGCCCCCACGGAGACACTCCAGCGCTGGATCTGCGAGTCCTGCGGCTACATATACGACCCCGACGAAGGCGACCCGGACGGCGGCATCCCGGCGGGCACCGCCTTCGAGGACATCCCCGACACCTGGTTCTGCCCGGTGTGCGGCGCGCGTAAGCGCGACTTCACGCTCTACGAAGAGTAGGCCGGCCTCTGACTGACTGGGAGACGCTGCTCGCGCTCGACTCCGAGCGCGTGTGGCACCCCTACGGGGCCCTGCCCGCGGCGCTGCCGTCGCTGCCGGTGGTCTCCGCCCAGGGCGTGCGGCTGCGTCTGGCGGATGGCCGCGAGCTGATCGATGGCATGGCCTCGTGGTGGTGCGCGATCCACGGCTACCGCAACCCGTCGCTCGACGAAGCCGTACGTGAGCAGCTGGGCAGGATGGCCCACGTGATGTTCGGCGGCCTCACGCACGAACCGGCCGTGCGCCTGGCGCAGCGGCTCACCGAGCTCGCGCCGGGGGGACTCGAGCGGGTGTTCCTCGCCGACTCGGGGTCGGTGGCCGTGGAGGTGGCCATCAAGCTGTGCCTGCAGTACCAGCGCGCGCTCGGGCACCCGAAGCGCACGCGCCTGCTGACCGTGCGGGGCGGCTATCACGGCGACACCGCGGGCGCCATGGCCGTGTGCGACCCGATCGGGGGAATGCACAGCATGTTCGCGGGCATGCTGCCCGAGCACGTGTTCGCCGAGCGACCGCCCGACGGCTTCCACAGGGGCCTGGACGAGCACTGGGCGCGGCACGTTCGCGAGCTCGCCTCGAGCCACGCCGAAGAGCTCGCTGGCGTGATCGTCGAGCCGGTGGTGCAGGGGGCCGGCGGCATGCGCTTCCACTCCCCGGAGTGCCTGGCGCTGCTGCGGAGCGTGTGCGACGAGCACCGCCTGGTGCTGGTGGCGGACGAGATCGCCACCGGCTTCGGGCGCACGGGCGCGATGTTCGCGTGCGAGCACGCCGGCGTGTCGCCCGACGTGCTGTGCGTGGGCAAGGCGCTGACCGGCGGGTACATGACGCTGGCCGCAACGCTGTGCACCGAGACGGTCGCGCAGACCGTGTCCGCGGGTGAGGGCGGCGGGCTGATGCACGGTCCCACGTTCATGGGCAACCCGCTTGCCTGTGCGGTGGCGCTCGCCTCGCTGCGCCTGCTCGACGACGGCCGCTGGCGTGCGCGTGTGCGCACCATCGAGGGCGCTCTGCGCTCCGGCCTGGAGCCCGCGCGGACGCTGCCCGGAGTGGCGGATGTACGCGTGCTCGGCGCCATCGGCGTGGTGGAGCTCGACCGCGACGTTGACGTCGCCGCCGCCACCGACGCGGCCGTCCGCCACGGGGTGTGGCTGCGACCGTTCCGCGACCTCGTCTACGCGATGCCGCCCTACGTGATCGACGAGTCCGACCTCGTGACGCTCACCGACGCGATGCTCGCCGCCGTGCGCGCAGCGAGCGGCTGCGCGCACGGCGTGTGAAGCACCCTGGGCCGGTTCAGGCCTTCAGCTCGAACGGCGCCTGACTCGACACGGCAGTCAGTTCCAGGCCAGAGGGGTTGCCGCCTTCCGGTTCGAATCCTTTGCCGAGGTTGAATTCCCAGTGCCACTCGTCTTCGAACATGCCGCCCCCTTCGAAGCTCGTGAACTGTTGCTCACCGCCGGACTGGCGGAACGTATACGTCGCTTCAGGGGAGACCGCGTTCACATCGCCTGTCACTTCCGAGATGATCGGTCCACTGGTCCTCACCGCGATCGCTTCACAGGTGAATTCGGACGCATACGCGGTGCTTTCCTGCGCGAGCAGCAGCCCCACGGTCGGGGTTTTCGTTCCTTTTCCCGCGATGTAGCCGAATTCGCCCTTGAGGGCGTTGGTCACGATGTGACCGGATTTGGCGCCCGCGGAGTTGCATTTCGCTCCGCTGGCTTCACACCCCGACGCGGTGATCACAACGTCCTTGACCTGTTTGGTCCCCGACAGTTCGCCGCTCGTGGAGGTCGATTTGCATTCTATCCTTTCGGCTATTTCAGGCGTTGCGAGTATGCTTCTACCCGATTTCGCCGTGAATGTGGCTTTTTTGAATCCTTTTTCTAGTTCGTATTCGCCGCCGGTTGCCACTTTGCTTTCTTCGGTGCACAGCGCGCTCGAATAGTGGCCCACGAATTCTTTGTCCACTTCGCCGCTTTGCCGCACACCATGTATTCAGGTAGTTCGGCTGAGGCGCTCGCCGCTGCGATCCCTGCCACCGCCAGAGTGGCGAGCACGGCAAGGCCGATGCTCCAAACGTGTTTCATTATTTCCCCTTCTTTCGTCTGCGCCAGTGTCGGCGGTCTTGCTGTGCCTCTCCCTGGCAGTGCATCGGCCGCCGAGCGCTGGACAATAGCCGACGTGCAGGTCTGACGCATGGGCACGAACCGTTTCGAGCAGACTGGTTAATCCGATGGCCAGCCCCGCGCTGGTTCTGACAACGCCCGCACGAGCGGGCGTCCCGCGTCGGCGAGCACGGCGAGCGCGGGGCCGGCGAGGTGACCCAGGCACTCCACCCGCACGGCCCCCACCTGTTCGATCGTGGCGCGGTTGGAGCGTTCGAGAACCGTTGGATCCTCCGCGCACGGGGTGAGCACGACCGCGCGCACCTCCAGCCCCGCGCTGCGTGCGCTCTGCAGTGTGAGCAGCGTGTGGTTGATCGTGCCCAGGCCCGGGCGTGCGGCGATCACCACGGGCAGGGCGAGCGCGACGGCCAGGTCGCGCACGCTGTAGTCATCGGCCAGGGGCGTGAGCAGGCCTCCTACGCCCTCGACCACGAGCGTGCCCCCGTGCTGGGTGTGGCGCCTGGCGCTCGCCAGCAGTCGCGCCGGGTCGATGGTCACTCCCGCAAGCTGCGCGGCGAGCTGGGGCGAGACCGCCGGGCCGTAGCGGAGCGGCGCAACGTCGTCGGGGGCCATGCCCGCGGCCATCGCCAGCAGCTCGTGATCGGCCGGCCAGGGACCCCGTGCGGCGATCTCCGCCGCATCCTCGAGGCCGGTGACCGCCGGCTTGTGTGCCCGCACCCGCTCGCCATCGGCGGCCATCGCCGCGAGCAGCGCCGCGCTCAGGACGCTCTTGCCGACACCCGTATCGGTCGCCGTGACGAACAGGCCGCGCACGTCACCGTCGCGCCGGCTCGCTAGGCGGCGCGGATGCTGTGGAGATCGCGCTCCAGATCGAACGGCGAGGCGGCATCGGCGGACGCCGGCGCTCCTGCCGCGAGCCCGTCGTCGTCGCGCTCGAGGTCGAAGGGCGTGCCCGACACGCCCGACCCCTCTTCGGGCGAGCGCTCCTGGGCGAACACGCGCACCTCCGCGTAGGCGAGCTCGCGCACGTCCAGGGGCTCTGGCGCCTCCTGACGTTCGAGCAGGGGCGGCGTCAGGGACGCCGGCTCCAGACCCAGCCCACGCGCCGCCTCACCCAGCACGCCCGCCGCCATCTCGAGCTCGCCGGCCGTATGCGAGGCCATCGCCGTGAGGCGCAGACGGGACGAGCCGCCGGCGACGCTCGGAGGCCGGATCGCCTGGGCGAACACTCCACGCTCGAGCGCCGCCTGGCACAGGCTCATCGCCGCTCGCTCCTCGCCCACGATCAGCGGCACGATGTGCATCTCAACGTCCGCCACCGGAAAGCCCTCGCGGGCGAGCGCGCGGCGCAGTACCCGGGCGTTCGAGCGCAGGCGCTGCACGCGGTGCGGGCGCTCCCGCAGCAGCGACAGCGCCGCCAGCGCCCCCGCCACGGCAGGCGGCGACGGCGCCGTCGAGTAGATCAGCGAACGGGCCGAGTTGATCAGCAGGCGGATGATCTCCGCGCTAGCGCACGCGTACGCCCCGTAGGAGCCGAGTGCCTTGCCGAGCGTACCCACGACCACGTCGATCTGACCCTCGAGCTCGGCCTCCGCCACCGCGCCGCGTCCACCCGGACCGAGGTTGCCGGTGGCGTGAGCCTCGTCCACCACCACCCGCGCCCCGTGCATGTCAGCCAGTTCGGCGATCGCCGCCAGGGGCGCTACGTCGCCGTCCATCGAGAACACCGAGTCGGTCACGATCAGCCTCCTCGCAGCGCCGTCGCTGCGGCCGTGGCGGCGCAGGCTCCAATCGAGGTGTTCGACGTCGCGATGGCGGTACACGATCACCTCCGCTCGCGAGAGGCGGCAGCCATCGACGATCGAAGCGTGGTTGAGCTCGTCCGAGAACACCACGTCGCCACGGCCGGCGAGCGCGCCGATGACGCCGATGTTCGCCAGATACCCCGAGCCGAACAGCAGGCACGACTCGCTGCGCTCGAAGTCGGCCAGCCGCTCCTCCAGGCGCCGGTGAACGGTCATCGTCCCCGACACCAGGCGCGAGGAGCCCGCGCCGACACCCCAGCGCATCGCCGCATCCGCCGCCGCCTCGCGCACGCGCGGGTGGTCGGCGAGACCGAGGTAGTTGTTCGAGCACAGCAGCAGCAGCGGCTCGCCGTCGATCAGCACGGTGGGCCCCTGGGGTCCACTCACCAGTCGCAGGCGACGGGTGAGACCGAGTCGCTCCAGTTCCTCGAGGCGCTGATCGATCTCGCTCATCTCTGATCGCCTCCCGTCTAGCCCACGGGCACTCTGTTGGGGGCGCCGTCCGGGCGTGGAGGGGCCGTGCGCTTGGCGCGGTAACGCAACTGCGTGGACGGGTTCCACAACCGCACCTCGAGCTCGATCGCCGCGCCGTCCGCCACGTCTGGGTCTGGGCAAGCCTCGACCGCCACGTCCGGCGTCTCACCCGAGAGCCAGCCCGAGCGGTTGTCCGGTCGGGGATTGGCGGCGTTGTCGGGCTGGCGCGCGACGTTCAGCCCCAGCTCCTCGAACATCGCCCTGTCCAGCTCGGGCTCGTTGCCGAGCGTGGTCAGGAAGTTGCCCATCATCACGCCGTTGAGGCCCGCCTTGACAGCCAGTTGCTGCAGCTCCGCGAGGTTCTCCACGCGTCCGCCGCACAGCCGGAAGAGGGCATCCGGGAGGATCAGCCGGAAGATCGCGATCCACTTGAGCGCCTCCCACGGATCCATGTACTCGCGGTCGCCGAACTTGGTCCCGGGCCGCGGGTTGAGCATGTTGATGGGCACGCTCGTGGGGTTGATGGCAGCCAGCTCGAACGCCATCTCCACGCGCTGCTCGCGCGTCTCGCCGAGGTTCAGGATGCCCCCCACGCACGTCTCCAGGCCCGCCTCGCGGACCGCCTCGATGGTCCGCAGCCGGCCCTCGTAGCGGACCGTGCTCGTCACCTCGGAGTAGTAGCTGTGGGCCGTCTCCACGTTGTGGTGCACGCGCTGGATACCCGCCTCGCGCAGCGCCTTGGCGCGCTCGGCCGAGATGTGGCCGACCGACGCGCAGCGCTTGAGGTTGGTGTGCTCGGAGACCAGCCGCACCCCCTCGAGGTACTTCTGGAAGTCGCGCTTGGACAGCCCCTGTCCCTGGGTGACCATGCAGAAGCGATGCGCGCCCGCGGCCTCCGCCGCCCGCGCGTGCTCGAGGATCTGCTCGGGCTCCATCATCGCGTGCATCGGCGTCTGGGCGTCCGCGAACCGCGACTGCGCGCAGAACCCGCAATCCTCGGCGCAGCCGCCCGACTTGGCGTTCACCAGCGAGCACATGTCGGTCGAGTCGCCGAAGCGCTCCACGCGCGCCTGCCAGGCGCGCTCGATCAGCGCCTCGATTTGAGCGTGGTCCTCGATCTCCCCGAGCTTGAGCGCTTCCTCGCGGGTGACAAGCGGCGGCACGTCACACACCGTAAGCGCTGCGGCGGACGGCTCGGAATACCGCAATTTGCGGCATCGGCGATGACTCTCGCGAGCGACCCGGAGGCGAACCGGGAAGCTCGCGCGCGACGCTACTCCCCGCGCCAGCGCGGGTCCCGCCGCTCGGCGAACGCGCGCATCCCCTCGCGCAGGTCCTGCGAGGCGAAGGAGGCGCGGCGCAGCTCGATCAGCTCCTCCTCCACGTCCGCCGGAAGCTCGCCCTCGGCTCGCAGCAGCGCCGCGATCACGCGCTTGTTGCCCCTCTGCGCCAGCGGCGCGTTGCCCGCCAGCTCACCCGCCAGGCCCAGCGTGACCGTCTCCAGCTCCTCGCTCGCGGCCACGCGGTTGACCAGGCCCCACGCGAGCGCGGTGGGCGCGTCGATGTAGCTGCCGAGCAGGAACAGCTCGCGGGCGCGGGCAGCGCCGATCGCGTCGATGAAGCGGCGCAGCCCGGTATGCGAGTACACGAGCCCGAGCTTCGCCGGCGGCATGCCCAGCCTGATGTCCGCCTGGGCCACGCGCAGATCGCAGGCCAGCGCCAGCTCCAGGCCGCCGCCGATCGTGTGCCCGGGGAGGGCCGCGAGCGTTGGATAGGGGAACGCCGCGAGCGCGTCTATCGCCTGCGTGAACGGATGCGCCACCAGGCGCTCGGCCTGCTCTTCGAAGTCCTCGTCGGGGATCTCCCCGATGTCATAGCCCGCGGAGAACATGCCGTGGGCGCCGCTCACCACCACGCACCGCGCGTGCGAGCCCGCATCCGCGAGCTCGGCGAGCGTGCCGCTGATGGCGTTCAGGATCGGGTGATCGAGCGCGTTGCGCTTGGCGGGGTTGGAGATCGTCAGCCGCACAACCCCCTCCGCCGGCTCGTCGACGAGGAGCTTGCCGTCCGCCAGCTCTCGTGGGGGGGCGCCGGGTGACACGCGGCCGACAGGCTAGAGCACTCGCCGCGCGCCGGCGCAGCCACGACGGCGGCCGTGGCGCCGCCCACGGCACTCGCGGGCCGCGAGCGTTGGGGCGGCTACTCCAGGACGACCAGCGTGTCGCCCTCGCTGACCGCCTGGCCCTCCTCGCAGCGGATCTCCGTGACGGTGCCCGCGTCTTCGGCCTCCACGGGCATCTCCATCTTCATCGACTCGAGGATCGCGACCGTGTCGCCCTCCTCGACCGTGTCGCCCACCGCGCACTCGATTTTCCATACCGTGCCAGTGATATGAGCCTCGATGTCAGTCATTCGATCCTCCAGACGCCGCTCGCCACCACACACACGGGCACAATAGAGAGCGCCGCCGACCGACCCGCGTGCGCGACGTGCGTGGTCCTGGTGGCGGCCTGCAACGAGGCCGAGCGCATCGGCGCCACGCTTGCCGCCGTACGCGAGGCGCTGCCGCACGCCCACCTGTGGGTGGCGGACGATGGCTCGCGGGACGCGACCGCGTCGATCGCCGGCCACGCTGGAGCACGGGTGGTGCGCAGCGAGCGGGTGATCGGCAAGGGCGGGGCGGTCACCGCGGCCGCACGCGCGGCCCTCCAGGAGGCGAGCGCGGGTGCCACCGAGCACGGTGAGACATGCGTGTTCGTGCTCTGCGACGGGGATCTCGGCGAATCCGCCCGCGAGCTCGGCGCGCTCGCTGGCGCGGTGGCGCGCGGCGAGGCGGACGTCGCGGTCGGTGCGTTCGCGAGCCGCGTCGGCGGCGGGCTGGGGATCGCGCTGGGCTTCGCCCGCTGGGCGGTGCGCCGGCGCTGCGGACTGCAGGCGCGGGCGCCCATCTCCGGGCAGCGGGCGCTGAGCGCTCGGGCGCTGGCGGACGTGCTGCCGTTCGCCCGCGGCTACGGGATGGAGCTCGGCATGACGATCGACGCCGTCCGCGCCGGTCATCGCGTGATCGAGCTCGAGCTCGAGCTGACCCATCGCGGCAGCGGGCGCACGCTCGCGGGCTTCCTGCACCGCGCCCGCCAGCTCCTGGACTTCGTGCGCGTGTACCTGTCTCGGCGTAACCTCCGGCCCCGCTCGCGGTAGACCGTTGCGATGCCCGAGCTCGCCCCCATGCGCGAACAGGTCTACCGCGACCCGCGGCCCAAGGAGCACTTCGACCGCTTCCACGAGCGTGCCCGCACGCGCGAACCCGATTGGGCCTACGAGCTGACGCGGGTGATCACCTCGCTTTACGGGTACGTGTTCCTGCGCGCTCGTGCGATCTCGGTGGAGAAGGTGCCCGGCGCCGGCGCGGTGATCCTCGCGCCCAACCACTTCTCCTTCATGGACCACTTCCTGATGGGCTGCTACATCCGGCGCAAGGTCCGCTTCATGGCCAAGTCGCAGCTGTTCAAACCGCCCATGCAGTTCATCTACACCCACGGTGGCGTGTTCCCCGTGCGCCGTGGTGCCCGCGACGAAGAGATGTTCATCACCGCCCGCTCGATCCTCGCCCGTCAGGGCGCCATCACCATGTACTGCGAGGGCGGTCGCTCGCGTACGGGCAAACTGGCCGAACGGGCCAAGTCGGGCATCGGGCGCCTCGCCCTGGAGACCGGTGCGCCGGTGGTGCCGATCGCGATCTTCGGCTCCTCGCGCGTACGCAACTGGAAGCGCCTGCAGTTCCCCAAGGTGACCGTGCACTACGGGGATGCCATGCGCTGGGCGCCGATCGAGGACGCCACACGCGAGCAGCAGCAGGCGGTGGCCGATCAGGTGCTGGCCGAGATACGCCGCCTGTACGCGGGTCTGGAGGAGCACGGCCGCAAGAGCGTCCTGCGGCGCGCCCGCGAGCAGCGGCGGGCCGAGCGGCGGGCGCCCAAGGGCGCGGCCGTCGCCTGAGAGCCGGCGCGGAGGTCGAGCCGTCGTGGCCGTCGCCTACGGTTCGCCTCACATGAGCCCGGGGGCGAGGACGCGAGGCACAGATGCCGGCTCACATTGACGTCGGCGACGTGATCCGCCGAGTCCTGCGCATCTACGTCGAGCAGGCTCCCGTGCTGATGCCGGTCGCCGCGGTGGTGTTCGTGTTCACGGGCGTCCTCTCGACCGTGCTCGTCAACGCCAGCTCCGGGCTCAGGCTGCTCGCCCTGCTGATCAGCTTCGTGGCGAGCGTCCTCTTCACGGGCATGGTCGTCGAGCTCGTCGCCGACGTCCAGAACGGGCGGCGCGACGCCACCCCCGGGAAGCTGCTCAGCGCCGTCACCCCCGTGCTCGGCCAGCTCATCCTGGTGGGGCTCGTGGCCGGTGTGGCGATCGGCATCGGCTTCGTCCTCATCCTCGTCCCCGGGCTGATCCTGCTCACGTTGTGGTTCGTGGCCGCCCCCGTGATCGTCCTCGAGCGCCCGCCCGGCCTGCGCGCGCTCGGGCGCAGCCGCGAGCTCGTGCGCGGCAACGCCTGGCGGGTGTTCGGCGTGATCCTCGTGCTCTACATCCTCGTCGCCCTCGTCTCAGCCGCCATCGAGCTCGCCGCCGATTCCGCCGGCACCGGGGTCGGCATCGTCGTCACAGTGGTCATCGGTGTCCTCAGCGCGCCGCTCGCCGCGCTGGCGGCGGCGGTCGTGTATTTCGAGCTGCGCGCCGCGTCCTCCGGCGGGTCACCGCCCCCGGACGCCCCCACGGCGATCTAGGCTCCCAGTCCAATGTCCGCAAGCGACGCATCGCCGCTCCTGCGTGCCGGCCTGCTCGACGGGGTGGCCGTCGTGCTCGCCCGCGCGAGCCCGCCCGTCGCCACGACCCAGGGCTACTCGCCCGGCGCGGCCATAGCCGAGACATGCGTGGACCTCGGCGCGCACGTGCTCGCGTGCCCGGTGAGCTTCGACCCTCAGCTCGAGATCGATGAGGACGCGGTCGAGCATGAGGCGCAGGCGGTGGGCGATCGCGCCCGCGCGAGCGCCGCAGGCATCGTGATGCTCGCGGTGGACGGCGCGAGCCTGTTCGCTCACGGTCGCGCCCGCGCCGGCGGCGAGGCCCCAGGCGAGAGCGCCCGGCGTGGGCTGCGGGCGTGCCTCGCCGCGAGCTGGATCGTCACCCGCGCCGTTGCCGCGAGCGCTTTCCTCCCGGATGGGCAGGGCGGGCGCATCGTCTACATCGCGCCATCCGCGGTGGGCGAGTACGCGGACGCAGCCCGCGCGGGCCTCGAGAACCTCGCCCGTACGCTCTCGATCGAGTGGGCCCGCCACGCGATCACCACCGTTGCGATCGCGCCCCCCGGCGGCGCTGGGAGCGGGGCGGGGGGCGGGGCGGGCGCGGGCGAGGTGGCCATGCTGACGGCCTACCTGGCCTCCCCGGCCGGGGCCTACTTCTCGGGGTGTCTGCTGGACCTCAGGGGTCCGGCGGGCGTGTCGATCTGACCGGCTTCGCCGCTGGTCGTCGCGACGAGATCGGCACGCGACACCGTTGTTGTAGTACACGACGACAACGGTGTTGACGCGCGTGACAGAGACGGGCAAACGTCCGTCGGCGAGATGGCGGAGCGAGGCCGCGTCGCCGACGGATGCCCGCCCCCCGGCTCAGCCGGTCATGCCGCCGAAGATCCCGCCGGTGATGTGCAGCGTCTGTCCGTGCACGTAGTTGGACCAGGGTGAGCACAGGAAGAACACGCCGCCCGCGGCCTCCTCGGGCGTGGCGGGACGACCGAGCGGGATGATGGCGGAGGCCATGCTCCGCATCTGCTCGGGGATCCCCAGCTGGATCTTCTCGCCGTCCTTCTCCATGGTGTTCTCGTCGACCTTCGCCTGCGTGAGGCGCGTGTCGATGAAGCCGAAGGCGACGGCGTTGACGTTGACTTTGAACTGGCCCCACTCCTTGGCGACGGTTTTGGTCAGACCGACCACGCCGGCCTTGGCGGCGGAGTAGTTGGCCTGTCCGGCGTTGCCGAAGGTGCCGGAGGTGGAGGACACGTTGACGATCTTGCGGAACACCTCGCGTCCTTCCTCGCGCTCCTTCTTGGCGGGCTCGCGCAGGTGCGGGGCGGCGGCGCGAATGACGCGGAACGGGACCACGGTGTGGATTTCGAGCATCGCCTGGAAGTGCTCGTCGGTGAGCTTGTGCACGGGCGCGTCGAGCGTGTAGCCGGCGTTGTTGACGATGATGTCGAGCTTGCCGAACGAGTCGATGGCCTTCTGCACGAGCTGATCGCACATGCCCGGCTTGGTGAGGTCGCCGCCGAACACCGCGGTCTCGCCGGCGATCTCGCCGGAGGCCTGCTCGGCGATGTCGCCGTCGAGGTCGTTGATGAGGACCTGTGCGCCCTGCTCGGCGAGCAGCTCCGCGGTCGCGCGCCCGATCCCGCGCGCCGAGCCAGTGACGATCGCCGACTTGCCGTCGAGTACTCCCATAGCTTGTGCGTCTCCCTTGTCGTTGTGAAGTGAGCGCAGCCTATCTGAGCGCGCGCGCACGGAGGGAGGCTCAGCCGCGGATGATCACGCCGAAGTCCTGGGTGTAGAGCGCCCCCGGCTGGCCGTGGGCGAGCGAGGAGGGGGGGTGCGGCGAGACGCCGACGCCGGTTTCGCGGTAGCGGCGATCGAGGATGTTGGCGCGGTGCCCGGGCGAGCGCATCCACGCGGCGACGATCGCGCGCGGCGTGGCCAGCGCGAGCGTGGCCCAAGCGATGTTCTCGCCGACTTCGTAGCCCACGTGCGAGCTCGAGATGTAGCCGACGGCGCGCATGCGGGCGAGCGGGGTCAGGCCTGACGGGCTGACGTGTTCGAAGTAGTCGTAGACGGCCATGCTCCGTGCGTGCGCTTGGGCCGCCCGCGCGAGGCGTGCGTTGGCGCGCAGCGGACGCTCCCCGTGGGCCGCCCGTTCGCGGTTGACGAGGCACAGCGTGGCCGCCCTGATGAGCTTCAGATCGTGGGTGGTGGGCGTCAGCCCGGCATTGGCGCAGGTGCGACCGCGCGCCGAGCGCCGGTGGGCCGGGCTGGCGTGCGGAGAGCGCCGGCCTGCGGGCTGGGCGCCGAGCGCGGGTGAGCTCCCGGCACAGAAGCCGATGGCGAACGCGATGGCGGATACCAGGCGTGCGACTCGAGGAGAGGCCACGGGGTCGTATCGACCCCGGGACGGGTGCCCTTAGCGATGCAAGGAATTTTGGACGTATGTTCGTGTGGGTCCAGCGGGGCGCTGCGTGCGTGCGTTCGCCAGCGGTGGGTGGATTAGCGGGCTGGGGCTTCCAGGACCCGCCCGAGGATCTCGCGCATGATCTCGTCGGTGCCGCCGCCGATGGGGCCCAGGCGGGCATCGCGGGCGGCGCGCTCGATCCAGTACTCGCGCATATAGCCGGCGCCGCCGTGGATCTGCAGGCAGGCGTCCATCAGCTCGAAGCACGCGCGCTGTGTGAGCAGCTTGGCCATGGCGACCTCCTTAAGCGGCTCCTCGCCGGCGACGAAGCGGCGCAGCGCGTCGTAGGTGACGCACCGGCACGTGTACACCGAGGTGGCGAGGTCGGCGAGCTTGTGCCGGATCGCCTGATGGCCGGAGAGCGGACGTCCGAATGCCTGGCGTTCGCGTGCGAAGGCGGCCGTGCGCTCCCACGCGAGCGTCATCGCGCCCACCGCTCCCAGTGCCATCGCCAGCCGCTCCCACTGGAAGTTGGCCATGATCAGCTTGAAGCCCTCGTGCAGCTCGCCGAGCAGGTTCTCCTCGGGCACGAACACGTCCTGGAAGCTGATGGTGGCCGTGTCCGAGGCGTGCCAGCCGAGCTTCTCGAGCTTCGCGGAGGACACGCCCTCGCCGCGGTCGACGATCAGGAACGAGATGTCGTGGTGGCGGGCGGGCGGGCTCGTTTGCCTGGTCTTGACGGCGGTGACGATGAACTGGGCGCGGACGCCATTGGTGATGTAGGTCTTCTCGCCGTTCACCACCCAGCCGCCGTCCACCCGCTCGCCGCGGGTGGCGATGGCGGCGACGTCTGAGCCCGCTCCCGGCTCGGTGATGCCGAGCGCGCCGATCCGCTCCCCGGCGATCGCCGGCACGAGGTAGCGCTGCTTCTGCTCCTCGGTGCCGAACTTCCAGATGGGCGGGGTGGCGATGTTGATGTGCGCGCCGATGCCCGCCGCGGTGCCCCCGGAACCCGCTCGCGCCATCTCCTCGCACAGCACCGCCTCGTGCAGGTAGTCGCCGCCCTGCCCGCCGTAGGACTCGGGGTACTTCAGTCCCAGCAGGCCCTGGGCGGCGAGCCTGGGGAAGACGTCGTCGGGGAACCAGCGTTCCTCCTCCCACTGCTGGGCGTGGGGGGTGAGCTCGCGTTCGATGAAGCCGCGGACCGACTGTCGCAGTTGTTCGTGCTCGTCGGAGAAAGGAGGAGTGGGGGTCATGCCAGCGGCCGGGGATCAGGACTCGGATATGCCCAATGCTGCTCAATCAGGCTATATTGATCGTGTGCGCCGGACAACATTGGATATCGACGAGGATATGCTCTCCAAAGCCAGAGAGATACTGGGCACTCGCGGCGTGAAGGACACGGTGGACGAGGCGTTGCGCGAGGTCGTCCGCCGCGAGGCGGGCGAGCGGCTGATCGTGTGGTTCAAAGAGAACGAGGATCTGCACAACCCCGAGATCATGGAACGCGCGTGGCCGCCGCCGCTCATCTCGTAGACAACAGCGTTCTGACTCGCACGGCGAAGGCGCCCGTGGCGGCGCGGATCGAGCCGATGATCCTGTCGGGCATGTTGGCGACCTGCTCGATGACAGACCTCGAGCTTCTGTTCAGTGCGCGCAACGGCGAGGAGCATCGCGCGCGACGCGACGATCTCGCGCTGCGCTTTCCCCGCGTTCCACTCGACCAGCTGGCCTTCGACCGTGCCGTCGAAGTCCAAGGGCTGCTCGCAGATGAGGCTCAACATCGCGCGGCGAGTATCCCCGACCTGATTGTCGCGGCGGCCGCCGAGCGGGCCGAGCTCACCGTGCTGCACTATGACGCCGACTTCGACCTGATCGCGACCGTCACGGGGCAGCCAACCGAGTGGGTGGTTCCACGCGGCTCCATCGATTGAGCAGTTCCGGTAGGCGCATGCTGGCCGATCTTCGATCGGCGGCCGGACGGTGCATGCACCGTCCGGGGAAGACCCGCATGCGGGTCTTCCGTCCATTTCACTAGAGCCCGTAGGAGCGCCCGATCACGTCGAGCATGATCTCGTCGGTACCGGCGCCGATGCGGTTCAGCCGCGCGTCCCGCCAGGCTCGCTCGACGCCGTACTCGCGCATGTAGCCCGCGCCGCCGTGGATCTGGATGCACTCGTCAGCGACTTCGCACGCGATCCGCGCCGCGTGCAGCTTGGCCATGGAGATCTCGCGCACGGGGTACTCCCCGTTGTTGAAGCGCCAGGCGGTCACGTACACCATCTGGCGCGCGCTCTCTATTTTCGTGGCCATCTCCGCGAACTTGTGGCGGATCACCTGGAACTTGCCGATCTCCCGTCCGAACGCCTTGCGCTCGTGCGCGTACTGGAGCGTGCGTTCGAAGCATTTCTGCGCGCCCGCCACGCTGCCGGCGGCGCCGATCAGGCGCTCGCCCTGGAGCTCCCACATGATGTGGTAGAAGCCCTTGCCCACCTGGCCGAGGACCGCGGAGGCGGGCACGCGCACGTCCTGGAAGGCGAGCAGCGCCGTGTCGGAGGCGTGCATCCCGAGCTTCTCGAGCTTCTTCTCGCGGATCACCCCCGGCGAGTCCATCGGCACGAGGAACAGCGTGAAGCCGTCGTAGCCGGCGTCCACGTCGGTCTTCGTCACGAGCACGATCACGTGCGCGCGGTGGCCGTTGGTTATGTAGGTCTTGGAGCCGTTGATCACGTAGTCATCGCCGTCCCTGACCGCGCGGGTCTTGATCCCCGACACGTCCGAGCCGGCGTCCGGCTCGGTGATGCCCAGGCACAGGATCGCCTCGCCCTTGATCGCCGGCACCGCCCACTGCTGCTTCTGCTCCTCGCTGCCGAACGCCAGGATCGGCGGCATCGCCATGTCCGTCTGCACGGCCACGCCCATCGCCAGACCGCCGGAGTTGGCGTGGGTCATCGACTCGGCGAGCACCAGCGCCGAGTAGTAGTCGCCGCCCTGCCCGCCGTACTGCTCGGGCTTGTCCAGGCCGAGGAAGCCGAGCTCGCCCATGCGTGCGAGCACCGAGTCCGGGAAGGTGGTCTCCTCCCATTCCTCCGCGTGCGGCGCCAGCTCTTTGATCGCGAAGTTGGTGATCGACTCGCGCAGCTGTTCGTGCTCGTCGGTGAAGATGAAGTGCTTGCGCTGGGTCTTGAAGTCTGGCTTCAGCACGCTGTCGCCCCGGGGGGACGATGCTGCGGCGGTGGCTGCCATGGTCGGCTGGGTCTCCTTGGGTCGGACGTGGACGTGGTCTGCGGCGGACCGATCAGGCGCGTGCGGCGCCGCCGGACGCATCTGGGACGCTAACGCAACGCGCTCAGAAAGTAAACAGTAGCGCTACTTACTCTTGGCTTGCGCGGTACGCCGCCCCTCGACGCCAGCTAGGCTGCTCACACGACGATGCGGCCGCAACGCGATAGCGCTCAGGTGTTCGTGGCCGCAATCTGCGCGCTCGCGCTGGGCGCCGTGGGCGCTGCGACGAGCTCAGGCGCGCCCACTTCAGCTGGCGCGCCGGTGCCGGCCGCGCTGCAGGCGCTCGAGGCGAAGATGAGCCAGCTGCAGGTCAACAGCGAGCGCTTCTCCGCGGTGTCGCGAGGCGAGGTCACGATCGCGAACCGCTCCAACGGCCGCGTCGTGGGGCGCATCAAACACGTCTCCGTGGGTGGCCAGCTCGTGGGCGAAGCGAGCCTCGCGCCGCAGGAGAGCGAGATCTTCCGCGGCGCGCGACACACGCCGTTGACAATCGTGATCGGCCCGACGATCTACGAGCGCGACGGTCACGGGCGACGGCCGTGGCGACGACGGCGCGAACCGCAGCTCGCACGCAGCCTGGCCGCATATCCGTTTCATGGCCAACCGGAGGAAGTCGACGCCGGCGGCACGGGCCCCTTCGCGGGCCTGCTGAACCTCTTGACGACCGCCACCGGGCCCGTCGTCGAAGGGGCGCCGGCGGTGATCGACGGCCAGCCGACGAGCGAGTTCAGCGCGACCGTCGAACCGCTGCGCCTGGTGAAGGGCCTGACGGACGAAGACGTGAGCCGACTCCGCCGACACCCCGTGGTGGAGCGCCTCGAAGTGTTCCTGACCGAAGCCGGACTTCCGATCCGTATCGTGGAGAGCATCCACACCGAAGGGTTCGATGATCTCGCGACGGCGCAGATCCTCGCGGTCAACCCGCCGATCGACGTGACGGCGCCGCCGGCGCGCGAGACGTCACCGGCGCCACGGCACCGCCAATGGGGAACGCTCGTTGTCGAAGGTCAGATCGCTGCTCGCGCCGCGGGCGTTCGGGCCAACGGCAGTGATGGTGCGGGTGCCAGCGCGATTGCCAATGCTCGTGGCCAAAGTAAGGAGTAGCGCTACTCACTTGCCACATGGGCGGCGATCAGGCTAGGATCCGCTGGTGTCCAGCGATAACGCGCGCTCACGATCGACGGCGACCGCTTCGTCCCCGCGGGGGGACAAGGTTCTCTACGCGGTGTCCGACTCGGGTGTGGCGACGATCACCCTCAACGACCCGGACACCCGCAACGCGCTCTCCCCGGAGTTGCTGGGCGGCCTGCTCGCTGCATTCGAGCGCGCGCGAGACGCTGAGGACGTGCGGTGCGTGGTGCTCGCCTCCTCGCACGAGAAGACCTTCTCCTCCGGCGCTGCCCTCGGCGGCTTCGGCGCCGACACCCCCCTGGTGGACAAGCACTTCGCCTCCGAGCGCTTCGTCGGCCTGTTCAGGCTGATCGGTCAGCTGGGCAAGCCGACCGTATGCGCCGCGCGGGGCCACGTCCTGGCGGGTGCGCTGGGGATCGCGCTCGCCTGCGACCTGATCGTTGCCGGCGAGGGCGCCACGTTCGGGACGCCGGAGATCAACGTGGGCACCTTCCCGTTCATGATCATGGCGCTCATCTACCGCAACGTGCCGCGCAAGAAGGCCAACGAGCTGCTGCTGCTGGGCGAGCGCTGGGACGCGCAGCAGGCGCAGGCGGCTGGCATCGTCAACAGGGTCGTGCCCGACCACGAGCTCGACGCCGCGGTCGCCGCATGGGCGGCCAAGCTGGCGGGCAAGTCGCCGGTGATCATGCGCCTGGGCAAGGAGGCGATGCGCCGCCAGTTGGACATGCCGCTCGACGACGCGCTCGACTACCTGCGCGGGCAGCTCAGCCTGGCGCTGTCCACCGAGGACATCGTCGAGGGGGTCACCGCCTTCTTCGAGAAGCGCGAGCCGCAGTGGAAGGGCCGCTGATGGCGGCTACGCGCAAGGCGAGCGCCCGGGGCGGTTCGCCGGCGAGCGCGCAGGCGAGCGATACGACGTCGCTGCTGCGTCCCCTGGCCGAGGACCTGGAAGAGCGCCGTGCGCGCATCCGCCTGGGCGGCGGCGAGGAGAAGATCGCGCAACAGCACGAGCGCGAGAAGCTGACCGCGCGCGAGCGCATCGCGCTGTTGATCGACAGCGACGAGGGCACCGGCGAGAGCACGTTCGTGGAGCTGGGCATGCACGGTCGCCCGCACTTCTCCCAGCGGGCGATGGATGGGGTGAACGCGCCGGCCGACGGGGTGATCACCGGCTACGGCAAGGTCAACGGGCGCCTGACGGCGGTTTGCGCGTACGACTTCACCGTGATGGCGGGCTCGATGGGCATGACGGGCGAGCTGAAGGTGACGCGCCTGCGCGAGCTGGCGCTGCGCGAGCGCATCCCGTTCGTGTGGCTGCTCGACTCGGCGGGAGCGCGCGTGCAGGAGGCGGCGGGCGCGATGTTCGCGGGCTCCGGGCACCTGTTCCGCGAGGAGGTGGTGATGAGCGGCGTGATTCCCCAGATCGCGGCGCTGATGGGCCCGTGCGCGGCGGGCACCGCCTACATCCCCGGGCTGGCGGACTTCGTGCCGATGGTCAAGGGCCGCGGCTCGATGGCGCTCGCCGGCCCGCACCTCGTGCGGGCGGCGATCGGCGAGGACGTCACCCAGGAGGAACTGGGCGGCTCCCGCGTCCACTGCCGCAAGTCGGGCGTGGGGGACATGGAGGTGGCCGACGATCAGGAGTGCATCGAGCGGATCAAGCAGTACTTGTCCTACATGCCCCAGAACTGCGAACAGCCGCCGCCCTCCTATCCCCTCAGCGATCCGATCGAGCGCCGCGAGGAGGAGCTCCTGGACGTGCTGCCGGAGTCCAACCGCAAGCCATACGACATGTACGAGGTGATCCGCCGGATCGTCGACGACGGCGAGTACTTCGACATGAAGGCGCAGTGGGCGAAGACGATCATCACCTGCTTCGCGCGCTTCGGCGGCCGACCGGCGGGGATCGTGGCCAATCAGCCCAAGCAGCTCGGCGGCATCCTCGACAACGACTCCGCGGACAAGGCGGCGCGGTTCGTCAACCTGTGCAACGCGTTCGCCATCCCGCTGGTGTTCATCCAGGACGTCCCCGGCTTCATGGTGGGGACGAAAGTGGAGGCCGAGGGCATCATCCGTCATGGCGCCAAGATGCTCTACGCCGTGGCCAACGCGACCGTGCCGAAGGTCACCGTGATCACGCGCAAGGCGTACGGCGCCGGCTACTACGTGATGAACGGCCGCGCCTACGAGCCCGACCTGATCGTCGCCTGGCCGAGCGCGGAGATCAGCGTGATGGGCGCGGAGGGCGTGGTGGAGATCGCCTTTCGCAAACAGGTCGAGCAGGCCGAGGACCCCCAGGCCAAGCGGGCGGAGCTGATCGAGGGGTTCCGCAAGATCTTCGACGTGTACGTGGCCGCGGGCAACGACGTGATCGACGACGTGATCGACCCGCGCGAGACGCGGGAGACGATCTGCCGGGCGCTGGAGATGGCGGCGGGCAAGAAGATCGAGCGGCCGTGGAAGCGACAAGGCGTGGTGCCGGTATGACCCGCAACACCGTCTGTAACACCATGGTTATACAGACCTCGTTCAACAGACCTCGTCGAGCAGGACTCGTCTCGGAGCAAGGCGGGTGACCAGTGAGCGTCGATGACCCGGTGGTGATCACCTGCTCGATCTCGGGGGCGATCGCCAACCGCGAGCAGTGCCCGGCGATCCCATACACGCCCGCCGAGTACGCGGCCGAGGCGCGGCGGATCGTGGACGAGGGCGGCGTGCACATCCACATCCACGCGCGCAAACCGGACGGGACGCCGTCGTATGAGATCGAGGACTTCCAGGCGATCACCGACGCGATCCGGGCGGAGGTGGGGGACGCGGCGATCGTCAACTACTCGACGGGCACGATCGGCGTTCCCGTGGAGAAGCGGATCGAGTACCTGCGGGCGTGCCGCCCGGAGGTGGCGGCGCTGAACATGGGCTCGATGAACTACGCCAAGTACTCGAAGTCGAAAAAGCAGTTCGTGTTCAACATGGTGTTCGAGAACCCGTTCGGCGAGATCATCGAGCTGCTGGAGGCGATGAACGAGCTCGGGATCAAACCGGAGCACGAGTGCTTCGACGTCGGGCACGTGGGCAGCCTCGAGCCGCTGATCGACATGGGGGTGCTGAAGACGCCGCTCCACGTCGACTGCGTGATGGGGGTCGTCGGGGGCATCCCGCCGACCGCCCGCAACCTCGCGGCGATGGTCGAGAACATCCCGGGTGGGCGGGATTCCAGTTCTGCGCACTGGGGCGTGATCGGGATCTCCCGCGACCAGTGGATGCTGGTGGCCGCCGCGCTCACGCTCGGCGGCTCGATCCGGGTCGGCCTCGAGGACAACCTGTACCTGCCGAGCGGGGAGATGGCGCGCTCCAACGGCGAGCTGATCGCCAAGGCCAGGCAGACTGACCGAAGACCTCGGCCGGCGACCGGCGAGCGTGCGGGAGGCCCGCGCGATGCTGGCGATTCCCCAGCGCGAGGGGAGCCCGGCGTGAGGACTGCTTCTTTTAGTGGCGGCCTACCGGCCGCGTGGGGCGTGCGCGTGGCGGGCACGGGCGTGGCGGCCGCCCGTCCCGCGAGGACGGGCGGATCGCGGTGAGCCTTCCACTGGAGGGCATCCGCGTTCTCGACCTGTCGCGCCTACTGCCGGGCGGCTTCTGCTCGCTGCTGCTGGCGGACTTCGGCGCGGACGTGGTGAAGGTGGAGGACACGGGCATGGGCGACTACATCCGCTGGTCGCCGCCCCACTACGACGGCGCCCACGAGAGCGCCTCCTCGGCGCTGTTCCTGGCGCTCAACCGCAACAAGCGCTCGATCCGCCTGGACCTGAAGAGCGAGGGCGGACGTGAGGCGCTGCTGGCGCTCGTGCGCGACGCGGACGTGGTGCTCGAATCCTTCCGCCCGGGTGTGCTCGAGCGCCTGGGCGTGGGCTACGAGCGGATGCGCGAGGAGAACCCGAGGATCGTCTACTGTGCGATCTCCGGCTACGGCCAGGACGGACCCAAACGGGGCGCCTCCGGGCACGACATGAACTACCTCGGCCTCGTCGGCCTGCTCGGGCTGACCGGCGCCGCCGGCGGCGGGGCGGGTGGGGGTCCCATTCAATCGGCGGGACAGATCGCCGACCTCGGCGGCGGCGCGCTGATGGCGGCGTTCGGGATCATGGCGGCGCTGCGCGAGCGGGACGGCGACGGGACGCCCGCCCATCCGGGTTCGGGCGAGGGCCAGCTGGTGGACGTGTCGATGTCCGACGGCGCGCTGTCGTGGCTGGCGATGGTCGCCGCGGTGTTCTTCGCCGACGGCACCGTGCCCCGCCGTGGCGAGCTGCCGCTGGCGGGAGGGCTGATCTGCTACCGGCCGTACGAGTGCGCCGACGGCTGGGTGTCGCTGGGTGCGCTCGAGCCGAAGTTCTGGCAGGCGTGGTGTCGGGGGGTCGGCCGCGAGGAGCTCGTGCCGATGCAGTTCGAGCGCCCGGGCTCCGACGCGCACAAGCAGGCTCAGGAGATCTTCAAAGCCCGCACGCGAGCAGAGTGGGAGGCGTTCGCGCGCGAGCACGACTGCTGTCTGGAGCCCGTGCTCGAGCTCGACGAGGCGCTCTCCTCGCAGCTCGTGAAGGAGCGGGCGATGGTGGTCGAGCTCGACCAGCCGGGCGCCGGGCGCCCGGTGCGTCAGCTCGGCATCCCGGTCAAGCTGGGGCGCACGCCGGGCGAGCACGCGCGCCTGCCCGGTCCCCAGCTCGGAGAGCACACCGAGGAGGTGCTGCTGACGGCTGGATACACGCCTGAGGAGATCGCCGCGCTGCTCGACTCGGGAGCGGCCGCGGGCCCGGCGGCGGCTGGGGCGGCGGCGGCGACGTTCCGAGCTTGAGCGGTCGATGACGGCGGACCTGCAGCGGCCCGAGACGAACGCCCACGGTCGCCTCCTGAAGATGAGCGAGCTGGCGCAGCGCTCGGGGGTGAGCGCCGGCACGATTCGCTACTACCTGCGCGAGGGCCTGCTGGGCGCGGGCGAGGACGTGGTCAGGACCAGCCGCAACATGGCCTACTACCCGCCCGGGTACGTGGAGCGCATCACGCTGATCAAGCGCCTGCAGGAGGAGCGTTTCATGCCCCTGCGGCTGATCAAGGGCGCACTCGAGGAGAACCCCGAGCGGGTGCGGGCGCTGATCGAGCTCGAGGATCGCATCCTCGAGCGCGCGGTGATCAACGCCGAGGACAGCGGTCGCGTGTCGCGCAAGCTCGTCCAGGAGCGCTACGGGGTGCCCCGCAACGTGCTCGAGCGCCTGGCGGAGATCGGCGTGCTCACGCCCAGCCGCCGTGGCTACGACCGCGACGACGTGAAGATCATCGAGGCGATCGCCAACTTCCGCGCGGGCGGATACGACGAGGCGCTGGGGTTCACGGTGTACGACACCCTGCGCTACCGGAGGGCGCTGGAGCCGCTGGTGGAGGAGGAGGTGCGGGCGCTGTTGGAGCGGCTGGCGGGCGAGGTCGACGTCGAGCGGGCGATGGAGATGGTGGCCGCGGGCGCGGAGCCGCTGCGCGAGCTGATCGGGGCGATGCACTCCAAGCTGCTGCTGGCCGCGCTGCGCAGCCACCCGCGCCCCCGCTAGCGGCGAGCCCGGGGGAAAGCCGGCTGGCGTTATGCTCTGCAGACGTTGACTGACCAGTCAATCTGTTCGGGTGTGAGGCCGCTCCGCATGCGGACGGCGCGCGCGTGGGAGGGCGGGGACCGGTGAGGGTGGCCGCCGTCCAGCTGAACTCCACCGCCGACCAGGTCGCCAACATGGCCGCCGCCGACCGGCTCACGCGCGCGGCGGTCGCCGACGGCGCGAGCCTGATCGTGTTGCCGGAGAAGTGGACGGCGATGGGCTCGGAGGCGGACCTGCGCGCGGGCGCCGAGACACTCGACGGCGCGGCCATCGGCTGGGCGCGGGCGATCGCCCGCGAGCTGGGCGTGGATCTCGTTGCGGGCTCGATCCTCGAGCGCGTCCCCGGGCAGGCCAAGTTCGCGAACACCTCGGTGCACGTGAACCCCGCTGGGGAAGTGGTGGCGGCCTATCGCAAGGTGCACATGTTCGACGTGGAAGTGGGAGGGCGCTCCTACCGGGAGTCGGAGCTCGAGGAGCCCGGGGAGGAGATCGTCTTGTCACGGACCGACGGCGGCGTCGAGCTGGGCCTTTCGATCTGCTACGACCTGCGATTCCCGGAGCTCTACCGGATCCTGGCCGTACGTGGGGCGCGCATCGTGGCGCTGCCCGCGGCGTTCACGCTGGCGACCACGCGCGACCACTGGAGAACCCTCGTGCGGGCGCGGGCGATCGAGAACCAGGTGTTCGTGGTTGCAGCCAACCAGGTCGGCGAGCACCCCGCGGGCCAGCAGTCCGGAGGGCGCTCGATGATCGTCGACCCCTGGGGGGTGGTGCTGGCCCAGGCTCCGGATGGGGAGGGCCACATCGTCGCCGAGCTCGATCTCGAGGCCCAGCGCGAGATCCGCGCGCGCCTACCGTCGCTCGCCAACCGACGCCCCGAGGCATACCGCTGGCCGGACGCGCAGGCGGACCCGACGGCCGCCCAACACACGACCGGGGCGGCGGCATGAGCGCCGAGCGCACGCAGAGCGCGCGGCGCCCGCCGGGCGGGGCGCAGGCGGAGGCCCAGGCGGCGCGGGCCAAGCCCGCCGACAAGAGCCGGCTGATCCTGCAGGCGGCGGTGCGGGTGTTCGCCCGCCAGGGCTTTCACGCATGCAGGGTGTCGGACATCGCCGACGAGGCCGGGGTGGCCTACGGCCTCGTCTACCACTACTTCGCCTCCAAGGACGAGGTGCTGGACACGCTGTTCCTCGAGCGTTGGCACGTGATGCTCGAGCTGATCCGCGAAGTGGACGGGGAGGCGATGCCCGTGCGGGAGAAGCTCGGCGCGATCGCTTCGTTCATCATCGACAGCTACCGGCACGATCCGGATCTGATGAAGGTGATCATCGTGGAGGTCACGCGCGCCGCCAACTCCTTCGGCGACACCCACATCGACACGATCCGCGAGGCCTATGACCTGATCGGCGGGATGATCGCCAAGGCGCAGGCGGAGGGCGTGTTCAAGGCGGAGATCGACGCGCGCTTTGCGGCCATGGCCTTTTACGGGGCCATCGAGCAGCTGCTCACGGGCTGGATCTTCGAGCTGCTGCCGCAATCGGAGGACTTCTTCGAGCGCGCCAAGTGGCTGGTCGTGGAGACGGTTTGCGGGGGTCTGGAGGCACGCACGGGCGCTCCCGTGGGTGCGCCTTGAGGCGCCGAGTGGGCCGCTCGGTCGCGGTCCGGCGCCCGGCGGGTTTGGACGCCGACCACGCCGGGGAATAGACTGGCGCGATCGTGCAGAACGAGATGGTCAAGCGACTGCTGTGGCAGGGCCTGATGGCCGGCGTGGGGGCGCTGACGAGCATGCTCGCCGTGCGCCTGGCGAGCACCGTGTGGAGGCAAGTGTTCGACGAGGAGCCGCCAGAGTGAGCGCTGCCGATCCAGCGCCGGCGGGCGAGCGCTCGGAGAGCACCACCAGGGGCAGGGACAGCCAGAACATCGCCACGGCGATCGCCGAGGTGTCCGAGCGCGCGAGCGTGCTGGTGCGCGAGGAGATCGAGCTCGCCAAGGCCGAGATGAGCCAGAAGGCGAGCAAGCTCGCCCGCGGCGCCGTCGTGGGCGTCGCCGCCGGCATGTTCCTGATGACGGCCCTGTTCTTCCTGCTCGTGGGGTGCGCGTGGCTGCTCTACTACTACCTGCCGATCGGCAACGACTACACGTACTTCTACGGGTTCTTCGCGATGGCGGTGATCCTCGTGGTGCTCGGCCTGCTCGCCGGCCTGATCGCCGCCAGGGCGGTCAAAAAAGGCGCCCCGCCGGTGCCCACCATGGCGATCGAGGAGGCCCGCAGGATCCGTGAGAGCGTCGGCCCCGCCGCAGGCGAGCACGGCTCCCCCGTCCCGACCTTCGAGCAGGCCGGCGCGGCTTCCCCGCCGTATGCCGCCGCGGCGCAGCCCGCGCCCGCTGGCGCCGGGAGCGCAGGCGCGGGCGACGAGTCCGGGAGCGAGGGCTGATGGCGCAGCGCACGCCGGCGGAGATCCGCGACTCGATCGAGGCCAACCGCGAGGAGTTCGCGCTGTCGGTGCAGCGGCTGCGGGGTGAGGTGCAGCGGGTGACCGACTGGCGCGCGCACGTCGAGCGCCACCGCACGGAAATCACGCTCGGCGCGGCCGCCGTGGGGCTGATGATCGGCGCGCGCATGCTGCGCCGCCGTCGCCGCCGCAAGCGCGCCTGAGCGCTGCATGGCGGCGCGGAGCGGCGTCCTCAGTCACTCGCGTGCGTAGCACGCCACGCTCCTTGCGTCCTTGCTCCGCTTGCCCTGCAGCGCTCAGGAAAGGGGCGGCGCGGAGTGGCGTCCTCAGGAGAGCAGCGCGCGCGGGATGGCGCCCACGCCGATCAGGCCAGGGCCGGTGTAGGTGCCGATCACCGGTCCGACCTCGGATGCGAACAGGGGCTCGGAGTCGAAGATCTCCCGGCAGCGGTCGATCAGCCGCTGGGACTGCTCGGGCGCCTGGATGTGCTGCACCACCCAGCCGTCGGCGCCGCTGTCGTGGAGCTCCTGCGCGTAGCCCACCATCCGCTCGAACGCCCGCCCGGCGGTGCGCACGCGCTCGACCGGCACGATCTCGTGCCCGAGCGAGAGGATCGGCTTGATCCGCAGGGTGCCGCCCAGCCACGCCTGGGCCTTGCCGATGCGCCCACCGCGGCGCAGGTACTCGAGCGTGTCCACGCAGAACCAGATCCGCAGGACCTCCCGGGTCTCGCGCACGCGCGCTACCACGCCGTCCTTGTCGGCGCCGGCGTGGGCGGCTGCGCACGCGGCGAGCACCAGCAGGCCGGTCCCACCGCACGCGGTTTCGCCGTCGATCACCTCCACCCGCGCCCCCAGGCCGCGCTCGGCGAGCAGCTCGTGGGCCTGGCGGGCAGCCTCGTAGGTCCCGGAGATGCCTGCGGACAGGTGGATCGAGACGATGTCCTGGCCGGCCTCGAGCAGCGGCTCCCACACCGCCAGGAAGTCGCCGATCGACGGCTGTGAGGTGCTCGGCAGCTCGGGGTCGGTGCGCAGGCGCTCGTAGAAGGCGTCGAAGCCGTCCATCTCCAGCTCGCGTTCGGGTTGGCCACGCCAGCCCACGTACAGGCTGACCTGGTGGACGCCTTCCCGACGCGCGAGCTCGCGCGGGAGGTAGTGGGTGCTGTCGGCGGCGACCGCGACGGGGGCCATGCGGCGCGGGACCCTACAACAACGCGCTCGCGACGCTCGCGACCCTACCCGCGCCCGTTCTCAGGAGAGCGCCTGCGCGAGCTTCCCCGACTCGTACATCTCGGTCACGATGTCGCAGCCCCCGATCAGCTCCCCGCTGGCGAACAGCTGTGGGATGGTGGGCCAGTTGGAGAGCGCGGAGAGCTCCTGGCGGATGCGCGGGTCGGGGAGCACGTCCACCGCGGCGAACGGCACCTCGAGCGCCTGCAGCACCGCGACGGTGCGCGCCGAGAAGCCGCAGGCGGGCGCCTCGGGCGTGCCCTTCATGAACAGGATCACGTCGTGCTCGGCGATCGCGCCCGCGATCGCCTCGCGGATCGGGTTGCTCCCGTCGCTCGGCGTCGGCGTCGGCGTCGGCGTGCTCTGCGTGCTCGACATCGGCAGCGGCTCGGGCTGGGTGGGGGTGGAGGGCTGGGTGGACATAGGCTGCTCCTGGCTTTCAGTTGCTGGGGACGGTGGAAGGGACCTGGGTGGTGAGCGCGAGCGCGTGGATCGGGCCGCCGATCTCATCCGCGAACACCTCGTACACACGGCGGTGCTGCTCGACCCGGCTGAGCCCGTCGAATGCCTGGGCGGTGACCGTCGCCCGGAAGTGGTCGCCGCCGCCCGTGTAGTCCTCGACCTCGGCGTGCGCCCCCGGGATGGCGGCCTCGATACGCTGCTTCATGTCCTGCGGGGAGGGCATCGCCGTCAAGGTTAGAAGGTCCCGGGGCTTGGCAGGAGGGCCAGCCCGCCCGCCCACCGGCCCGGGGGGCGCCGCCCGCCCGCCCAGCGCTATACTTTCGATAGTTTTGGTCGATGAGTCAACAGGAGCGAAGCCGATGATCGAGATCACCGACAAGGGTGCGGAGAAGGTGCGCGAGTTCCTCGACGCGCAGCAGGCGGACGTGGGTGTGGCCGGTCTGCGCGTGGGCGTGCGCGGGGGCGGCTGCTCGGGCTTCCAGTACCAGCTGGCCTTCGACGAGCAGCGCGAGAACGACGTGGTGTTCGAGAGCCACGGACTGAAGCTGCTCGTGGACGGTGAGAGCCTGCAGTTCGTGCGCGGCTCCACGATCGACTACGAGGAGAGCCTGCAGGGCGCGGGCTTCAAGGTCGAGAACCCCAACGTGGTAGCAGCCTGTGGCTGCGGCTCGTCCTTCCGCGTGGCCGACGAGGAGCAGGTCGCGGCGGTCTGAGCGCTCCGCCCGCCGCGCACCGCCGTGGCGAGCCCGCAAGCACACGGGCGTAGGCTGGGAAAGGGACGATGGCGACGCTCCCCCAAGCGCTTCGCAGTGCCACGCCCACGCGGCTGCGCGACGACGTGCGCCTGCGCGCGGTGGCGCTGTCCCTCGGCCTGATCCCGCCGCGCACGATGCACTCGGCGGCCGACGCGCGGGTGCTGCTCGATGCCGCCCGCGGCGCCCGGCGGGTGGTCGAGATCGGCGTCTACGAGGGCGCCTCCGCGGTGGCGCTCTGCGCGGCGCTCGAGCCTGGCTCCGAGCTGCACCTGGTCGACCCCTTCGGCACCCACCCGGACGCGCTGCCTCGCGGGTGGGCGGCGAACGAGCGGGCCACCCGTCGCGCGGTGGCGCGCGCCGTGCGCCGCCGCGGGCGAGAGGCGCCGCGGGTGCGCTGGCACGTCGCCCTCTCGCACGAAGTGGCCTCGTCGTGGGCCGGGGAGGTGGACCTGGTGTTCATCGACGGCGACCACTCGCAGGCCGGCTGCGAGCGCGACTGGTCGAGCTGGCATGGCTTCGTGGCCGTCGGCGGTCGCGTGGTCTTCCACGACGCCCGGGCGGGCGAGTCGGGCGGGCGCGGCCTGCCCGGCCCGACGGCGGTGGTCACCCGTCTGTTCCGCGGCGCCGGTATGGACGGATGGCAGCTCGAGGCAGAGGCCGATCGCACCGTCGTTGTGGCTCGCACCGGCTGAGCCGCGCCACGCGGCGCCCGCCGAGGCCGTGTCGTGAGACCGGGGGGGTTGACGCCAGCGTCGCCGCTGTGGTACGGTCGCCGGGACATGATGTCAAGCGTAGTCGAGGGTGCGGAGCGCCCGGGCATCCGGCACAGCTCCTATGAAGTAGCTGCCTGCTGGGCGTCTCGATGCCGTTACCGCTTGACCTTGACTCAACAGATGTTTTCTGCCAAGGTCATGTGTACAGGATTGCTCGTTGGGGTACAGCGAGCGAGTGGAGCTGGCCTCAGAGCGTCTCCGTCCTGACGAGGGGATTTCTTGGGGGTCGGTCGTTTTATTCCTAGAGGGAAAAGGAGCAGTGGACAGATGAAACGCATCAGGATCGTGGGGCTATGCCTCATTGCGGTGTTCGCGCTGAGCGCGGTCGCCTCGTCGGCCGCGTCGGCGGCACCACCCGAATTCTTCACGTGTGTGAAGGCTGTGCCGAAGAACACGGGCAACTACACGGAAAAGGAATGCTTCACTAAAGCCTCGCCCGCTGGCACGGGCAAGTACGAACGTGCCTCGGCCGTGGGCATCAAAGACACGTCGAAGACGAAGACGGCTGTGCTCACGACTCCCGCCATCGGCGGCGTAGTGACGTGCAAGAAGAGCGCGGGCACCAGCCTGATCACGGGCCCGAAAACGGACGAAGACCTGGTCACGTTCTCGGACTGCACGTCTGAAGGCAAACCGTGCCAGAACGTCGGCGGCGCGTCGGGCGTTATCAAAACGAACCAGCTGTTGACCACACTGGTGAGCGCGACCGAAACCGAATTCACGAGCCTGAGCGGTCGTGGAGGCATCCAGGCCGAATTCGAATGTGGTGGCGTCGTGATCAAGACCAAGGGCTACACCATCGGTCACACCACCTCGCCGGCGGCTGGACACGCCAACAAGAAGGCGACGGACAAATTCGAAGGCGAAAAAAACCTGGAAACCGAAGTTTCGGTTGTGCCGGGTGTGTTCTTCCCCTCCGAAGAGAACACGACCGCGTCTGTCAAGTACAGCGAGCCGCTTGGTGCTGAATAACCAGGACCGAGTGTCTGATCGGTCTGCCTGACACGGCGCGACCGATCTGAACAGTGGTAAACGTGCGTGGGGCCCCACCGGCCCCACGCACGTTCGTCTTTAACGAGGCAACGATACGGAATGCTGGCTGGCGAGCCAGTACATCAAGGCCTCTGGGTTGGACGGATGTTCGAGCGCCCGATCCCTTTGCTGCGGGGCTTTCCTGCCCGGTTGGTTGACGCTTGACAGCACCGAGCCGCCCTGTAGACTTGCTCTCGGAGCGAGACCTGAGCCGGATGCTCACGGATCGGAGAGAGGGTTGAGACGGAAGATCGAGATCAGAGGTTGGCACCGGGAGGCGCCGTGGGCGAGGACGGGCTTCGTCGCGCTCGTCGCCGTGCTGTGCGTGTCGCTGCTGGTGGTGGCCGCGCCCGCGCTGGCCGCCACGAACGAACGCGGCCACGTCTTCGGCTTCCAATTGGGTGAACGCGGCTCCGGCAGCGGCCAGTTCGAAGAACCGGAGGCGATCGCCGTCGCCGAAGCCACCGGCGTCCTCTACGTGGTCGACCGCAAGCTCAAACGAGTTGACCGCTACCAGTGTCCGATCACCCAGGAAGAACTCGAAAGAGCTCCTCCTGCTCACCGCTCGGAAGCTTTGCGGTCACCGGCGGGCCCAGCGCGATCGCCGTTGACAACTCCGGCGCTCCAGGCGACCCCTCAACAGGCGATGTGTACGTCGCGACGGGTCGCAAGGTGCTCAAGTTCAACGGCGAAGGCAAGCTGGAAGGCGAAATCAAGGAACTCGAACCCGGGGAAAAGGCCGAAGAAAAAGTGATGGGCGTGGCCGTGGACGCGGAAGGCAACCTATGGGTTGACTTCGGTGAAGAAGCGGTCGCCACGTTCAATGACGAAAAGGTAAATGCAAAGATCGACAATTTCGAAGTGAGCCTGCCGGGATCTTTTCCGGTTCTGCGCAGCGGCTTGGCGGTCGACTCAGAAGACCACCTCTACGCCGGCTACGAACCGACCGAATTCGAAGGTGGAAAGCACTGCACGCACTCTCTGTGTCAGGTTACGAAGCTGCAGACACCACAGTCTGTCGCGCTCGAACACGGAGAAGAAAGCGAAGTGGGCGAACCGCTGCTCCCCTCGTTCGATGTCGAGAACAGCACGGGCGTCGCCGTTGACATCCTCGATGGGGACGAAGTCTATGTCGACAACGAAACGAGCGTGGCAGCGTTCACCCCGGAAGGCGTGCCGATTCAGCGCTTCGGCGAAGGGCACCTCAAGGGGGGGGCCGGCTTGGCGGTCGACGCCCGCAGTGGCGCGGTTTATGTGGCCGACGTGCAGCAGGCCGACGTGCAGGCGTTCGTTCCCACCCCCCCGCATGAGCCGGTCGTTGGCCCCGAGGCGGTCTCGAATCTGAACGCCGAAGCAGGTAGCGCGACGCTCGAAGCCAAGGTCAACCCGTTCGGCGCCGAAACCGAATACCACTTCGAATACGGGACGAGCACCAGCTACGGACAAATAGCCCCGATCCCGGACGCCAAGCTCAAATCCGGCTTCGCAGCAGAGGAGGCGAGCGTCGAAGTCGGCGGCCTGGTCGCGGGAACGACCTATCACTTCCGCGTGGTGGCCACGAACGAACACGGCACGGTGATCGGTCCCGATCACACTTTCAAGCTGCTCGTGACCACCGCGCAGGCGCAGCTGCCCGACGGACGGCAGTGGGAACTGGTGTCGCCGGGCTTGAAATTCGGTGCGAGCATCTTGCAGGTTGGTGGTGAAACGAAGAGCCAGGGCCTGCTCCGCAGCTCTGCAGAAGGGGGCGCGATCTCCTACACCGCCGACGCGCCCACCGAACGCAATCCCGAAGGCAGTCGCGGGCCCGAACGCACGCAGCTCCTGTTAACGCGCGGCCCCGACGGCTGGTCCTCTCGCGAAATCTCGCCGGCCGACCACGTCAAGGGCCAGTTCACGGGACCAGGCGAACCGCCCCAGTACAGGTTCTTCTCCGAAGACCTCTCCCTCGGCATCGTCGTTCCCGTCCACGGCAAGAGCGCCAGCCTCCTCGCGGAACCGCCGCTGTCGCCGCCCGTCGGATCCGAAGCTGAAGACGAACAGGAAAAGACGATCTACCTGCACCAGGACGCCCCGGTGATCCCGAAAGGACCCGAAGCCGAACTCGAGCAGGCAAGCTACGAAGAAGCCGCAGAAAACGGCGCGATCGAGGCGGAATGGCACCCGGAAACCTTCGGGGAGGGCGGCTTCCTGGCCCTGCTCACGGGCGCCAACGTCCCCACGGGCACGCATTTCGGCGGTCTCAGCACCGAAAGCGGCGAATCCGCGCTGAAGTTCCTCGACGCTTCGCAGGGCCTCGCGCACGTGGTCGTCAGCTCCTCCGTACCGCTGACCGCCCCGCCAAGCACCCCCGGCCTCTACGAGTGGAGCGCCGGCAAGTCCGTCACGGAACCCCTTCAGCAGGTGAGCATCCTGCCCAGTGGCGAACCCGACCCTCACCCCCTCAGCGAAGTCTTCCTCGGCGTGCGCTTTGAGTTCCGCAACGCGATCTCGACCGACGGCTCCCTCGTCGACTGGGAAGACGGGCGAGACGTTGGAATCAAACAGGAAAACACCCACCTGTTCGTCCGAGATCTGGCCAAGAAGGAAACGCTCGAACTCGGGCAGCCCGTCGTCGGCGAAAAGCTGCCCTTCACAAACACGGGTCCGCGCTTCCAGCTCGCCAGCCGCGACGGCAAGAAGATCTTCTTCGACAGCGAACAGAAGCTCGTCCCAGGATCCGGCGCCGGTCTCGACAAACCGGAACTGTACGTGTGCGAACTCGAAGAAGAAGAAGTGACCGGGAAACTGAAGTGCAAGACGACCGACCTGAGCATGGTGCACCCCGGAGAAGCCGGCGAACCTCAGGGCGCCGTGCTGGGAATCACCGAAACCGGCGGCTGCGAAGCCGAATCGACGGAAGGCTGCAATGTGTACTTCGTCGCGAACGGAGCGCTCACACCAGAAGCCACCCGGGGGGACTGCTTCGAATTGGAAACGTCGCCGGGCAGGACCTGCAACCTGTACATGCGCCGTTTCAACGGCACGGCTTGGGAAGCGCCGGTCCTGATCGCCGCGCTCGCCGACACCGATCTGCCCGATTGGGAGTCTCTCCAGGGCGGGGAACGGCAGAAGCTCAACCCGGGGCACATCACCTCGAGCGTCTCGCCCGACGGCAACTACCTTTCGTTCATGTCCATGAGAGAATTGATCCCCTACGAAAACGTTGACGTCAACAGCGGCGCGCGCGACGAGGAGGTCTACCTCTACAACGCGACAACGAACCACATCATCTGCGCCTCGTGCAACCCCGACGGCACGCGCCCGGAAGGCCTGCGCGACACCCAGAAAGCGACGGAAGAAGCCGGAGAAGGAGTCACGCCGCTCGTTGACAGCCAGGAAATATGGCTCAACCTCAGCGAAACAAACCCCGACCCGATCTACCTGGCGGGCAACGTGCCCGGGTGGAATCCGATCTCGACGTCGGTCGCGCTTCAACAGCCGCGCTACCTGAACGACAAAGGCCGCCTGTTCTTCGACGCGCCCGGCAAACTCGTGCCGCAGGCCACAAACAAAAAGGAGAACGTCTACGAGTACGAGCCCGTCGGCGTCGGCGACTGCACGAGCGCGAGCGAAACGTTCACCGAACAGGCGGGCGGCTGCATCACGTTGATCTCGTCCGGCAAGTTGACCAGGGAATCGGCCTTCGTCGAAGCGAGCGAAAGCGGCGGAGACGTCTACTTCCTGACAGCCCAAAAACTGTCCAAGGCCGACGCCGACACCAACTACGACCTCTACGACGCGCACGAATGCACCGCTGAATCTCCCTGCCCGCCGCCGGCTGCAGAACCTCCCGAACCATGCAGCGGGGAAACCACGTGCAAAGAAGCGTTTGAAGCGTCCACGGAAACGCAGTCGGGAACCGCCACGTCCTCCGGTCCGGGCAATCTGGCCGCGCCGACGGGAGCAGTGCTCTCGCAGAAAGTCACCGGACCGCCGCCGCCCCAGAAGCCGTTGACGCGCGCGCAAAAGCTCGAGAAGGCGCTGAAGGCGTGCAAGAAGGACGCAAACAGGCACAAGCGAGCTAGCTGCGAGAAGCGGGCGCGCCAGAAATACGGGCCGAAGCACAGCACGGTGAAGAAGTGACCATGAGCAACCGCAAGGCACTTTTCGCAGCAGTCCGCTCTGGCGTGCTGATCTTGCTGGTCATGGCGAGCGCGTTGATCGGCGTCTCATCCGCGTCCGCGCTCCCCACCGAAGCCGCGTGGTGGCAACTCGACTCACGGACAGCGCCGAAGTCCCTCCCAGCGAGCGGAAGCGGGGTGATCGAGGCGAGCGCCACGAACCTCGGAGACGCCGGTGTCGCGGGCACGGCCGGCAAGCCGCTCAAGTTGACAGACGCGGTTCCCGCGGGGCTGGAAGTGACGAAACTGAAGGTGACCGCGGGCACGCAGGAAAACCCACTTCTACTGTCCCTGCTGAACTGCGCGCTCGAACCGATCGGTGGTGGCGCGCGGGAATGCGGCTCGAAAACGGCGAAACAAGGCAAGTGCATCGTGAGCCCGGCGAGCGCGGGCGGAAGCACCGTCGAATGCATCCTTGAAGAAGGCACGCTCGAACCGTATGAGATCTTTGAAGTGAGGATCTTCGTCAATAGCCCGAGCCAATTGTCTGCGAGCAAGAACGAAGTACGCGTCGCGGGCGGCGAAGCGGTGAGCGGACCCGACAACGAAACCAAGCTCGGTCCGCCAATCGAAGCGCCCCCGTTCACGTTGACGATCGAAGAGGGCTCTGCGGAAGCTCCGTTCGGCGTCGAACGCTACGAACTCGGCATCGAAGAAGAAAACGGGATACCCGATGTGCAGGCCGGCTCGCACCCGTTTCAGATGACTACCACGCTGGACCTCGATCAGACATTCGAATCACTCACGGCCCAGCACGAAAAGTCTCCGGCTCTGTCCGCCCAGCCGAAGAACCTGCACTTCATACTCCCAGCTGGACTGCTGGGCAACATCAACGCGGTTCCCGAGTGCCCTGACGGCGCCTTCTCCACGCTGATCGAAGACGACGTCAACCTTTGCAAGCCGGAAACAGCGGTCGGCGTCGCGGCGGTGACGTTCAACGAACCGCAGTTCTTGCCGGAAACCAACGAAGACGTGCCGGTGTTCAACCTCGTGCCCGCGCCGGGAGAACCCGCGAGGCTCGGCATCGAGGTCGACAGGGTTCCGATCTACCTCGACACGTCGATTCTCACCGGGAAGAACTACGCGGTCGAAGTGACCGTCCACGACACCTCCGTCGCGGCCTTGGTGCTGAAGAGCGTCGTGTCGATCTGGGGCGAACCGGGCGACCCTCGCCACAACCGTTCGCGCGGCTGGGCGTGCCTGTCAGACGGCGCATACGCCCGGAAGGCCCCGGAAGTCGGGACGTGCGGCCAGCCGGCGAAGCTCGCCACCGAGCCGTTCCTGCGGATGCCGACCTCGTGCACGACGGCAATGCAAACGACGCTCTCCGGCGAATCCTGGCCCGTGGGCCAGTCGCGCACCGACCTGCCGCTCCAGACCGAAGGGCACGGGTCGCAGAATCTCGGGCTGCTGGAAGGCTGCGATCAGCTTCCCTTCGAACCTTCGATCTCGGTGGAACCAGACCAGAAGGACGCCAGCACTCCGAGTGGTCTGAACGTGGTGGTGGAAACACCGCAGACCGCTCTGAAAGAACCGGGCAAGCTCTCAGAGGCGGACCTGCGTGAAAACACCGTTGCGCTACCCGCGGAACTCCAGGCGAGCGCCGGAGCGGCCAACGGGCTGCAGACCTGCTCCGCGGCGCAGATGGGCTTCGAAGGCCTCGGCAAAGGGCTCTCGGAAGCTGCACAGACGGTCAACAACGAAGAATTCTCCGCCGAAGTGCCACCGTGCCCGGAAGCTTCGAAGATCGGCACGGTCAACATCAAGTCGCCGCTGCTGACCGAAGACATGGCCGAAACGGGTCTGCCCGAAGAAATCGTCGGCTCGGTGTACATGGCCTATCAGAACACCGACCCGTTCATCTCTCCGCTCGCGATCTACATCGTCGCCCAGGCGCCAGTCTCCAAGGTGCTGGTCAAGCTCGCGGGCTCGGTGAACATCGCAGCCAACGGTCAGCTGATCACCACCTTCAAGAACACGCCGCAGGCGCCGTTTGAACGGCTGGAACTACACCTCTTCAATGGTCCACGCGCCTCGCAGGCGACGCCCGCCTTCTGTGGCACCTACACCGGTGCAGCGTCGTTCACGCCGTGGGGCGAAGCGGGGGCGCCGGAAACCAAGCTCAAACCGAGCTTCTCGATCACCCACGGCGTCGGGGGCGGTGCGTGCCCCGGAGAACACCTTTCCTTCTCGCCCGAATACAAAGACGCACTGAGCAACCACCAGGCCGCCGGCTTCACGTCGTTCAGGACCACTTTCAAACACCCCGACGGCCAGCAGGCGCTCGAAAAAATCGAACTCACGACGCCGCCCGGGCTGGCTGCGGTGCTCGCGAGCGTGCCCCTGTGCCCGAACCCGCAGTCGATCGCGCTGCAGACGACAGCGCCGCCGTGCTCTGAAGCGAGCGAAATCGGCACCACCACGAGCCTCTCCGGGCTGGGTGGCGACCCCGTGTCGCTCAAGGGCAAGCTCTATCTGACCGAAGGCTACGGCGGTGCGCCCTTCGGCCTGCTCGCGGTCACCAAGGCCGAAGCCGGGCCGTTCAACCTCGGCTACGTCAACGTGCGCTCGCAGATCTTCGTGAACAAGACGACCACCGCGGCGACGATCATCAGCGAACAGATCCCGAAGATGGTGCAGGGAGTGCCCACGCAGCTGAAAGAACTGACCGTGAGCGTCAACCGCGCCGGCTTCGAGTTCAACCCCACCAACTGCGAAACGCTCAAAGTGACCGGCGCCATCGCTGGCTACGAAGGCGGCAAGGAAGGCATCTCCTCGCCGCTGAACGTCGAAGGCTGCGGCTCGCTTCCCTTCGAACCCAAGCTCACGGCGGCGGTCGCGGGACAGGGAAGCAAAGAAGACGGGACGACGTTCACGGTGACCGTCGAATCGCCCGGGCTCGGCCAGGCGAACATCCACAAGGTCGACCTGACGATCCCCGCGCTGCTGCCCTCGCGCCTGACCACCATCCAGAAAGCGTGCCTGGCGGCGACCTTCGAAGCCAACCCCGCATCGTGCGCCGAAGGCTCGGTGATCGGCGAAGGCATCGTCCACACACCGGTGTTCAAGAACCCGCTGAGGGGACCGGCCTATCTCGTCTCCCACGGGTCCGCGGAATTCCCCGACGTCGAGTTCGTGCTCCAGGGCGAAGGCGTGACGATCCTCCTCGACGGCAAGACCGACATCAAAAACAAAGTCACCTACTCGAAATTCGAAACCTCGCCCGACGCGCCCTTCACGAAGTTCGAATCGATCTTCCCGGCCGGGCCGCACTCGGCGCTGACGCCCAACGTGCCCGAAGACGAACACTACAACCTGTGCAAGCACACGCTCACCGTGCCCACCGAAATCACCGGCCAGAACGGGGCCTTCATCAGCCACACCACGCCGGTCAAGATCGAAGGCTGCGGCGGGGTCGGACCCTCCGTCACCTACAAGGCGAAGATCAAGAAGCACTCCATCAAGGGCTCGACGCTCACGCTCGTGGTGGAAGTGCCCACCAGCGGACGGCTCACGATCAGCGGCTCCGGTCTGCGCACGCTGAAGAAGTCGATCGCGAAGAAGGGCACCTACACGCTGAAGCTCCACCTCGGCCCGAAAGCCGCGGCGGCCGTCGCACACAAGCGGCACGTGAAGGTGCGGGTGAAGGTCTCCCTCGCCCCCACCAAGGGCAAGGGACTCCCGGCCGTCCTGACGGTCAAGTTCCCCTGAGCTACGGCTCGTTGGCCCTGAGCTACGGCTCGTTGGCCAACGAGCGCCACAGGTAGCGGCAGGCGAGCGTGCGGTGCGGGCGCCACGGCTCGGCGATCCGCTCGATCGTGGCCGCATCCGGGAGCGAGTCGATGCCGTACGCGCGTTCGATCGCCCGGCGGATGCCGAGGTCGCCGACCGCCAGCACGTCCGGGCGTTCCAGATGGAACATCAGGAACATGTGCGCCGTCCACTCCCCGATCCCCTTGACCGCCGTCAGCTCCGCGATCACCTGCTCGTCGGAGAGCTCGTCCAGGCGCTCGAGCTCGAGCTCGCCAGAGATCACGTGCTCGGCGAGCGAGCGCAGGTAGCGGACCTTCGCCCGCGAGAAGCCCGCCGCCGCGCGCAGCTCTTCGGGATCGTCCGCCAGGATCTCCTGCGGCGTGGGCGGGCGATCGCCGAAGCGATCGATCAGCCGCCCGTAGATCGCCCGCGCGGCCAGCACCGACAGCTGCTGGCCGGCGATCGAGCGCACGAGCGCCCCGTAGTGATCGTCGGGGTGGGGCCTGCCCTCGCGCGGGTCGGGGAGCGGCCCGACCGCGTCGATCAGCGCGCCGAGCACCGGGTCGGCGCGGCGCAGGGCGGCGAGCGCTCGCTTGGAGGCGCCGCTAGACAGCGGGCAACGCCTCGAGCGACACGGGCTCGCCGTCCAGCGCGTTCAGCGCCCGCTCCAGCGACATCGCCAGGCACGTGAAGCTGGGAGTGTCGCGGACCGTGTACCGCGAGGCCTCCGTCGTTCGCAGCCGCTGGACGAGATCCAGGAACGTGGCCACGTCGTCCGTGTCGAACGCCACCACGAACTCCTGATCATCCAAACCAAAAGAGTACGTCGTGTGGTTGTCCACGGCCGGGTATTCCCGGCCAACCCGGATGTGGCCCTGCATGATCCGCCAGCGCTCATCCGCCGGCAGGGCGTACCACTCGCGCGACTTCACGAACGGGTACACGAACACGTACCGGCCTTTGAAGCCCCGCGGCACCACCCGCTCGTCTTCGGAGTACTCCGAGCTCTTGCGCATGCCCAGGAACGAGTACGGGATCTGCGCCCACTGCATCAGACCGCTCTGCACGAGCACCACGTGGAACTCGTGGATGCGGTCGAGGTTCTCCGCCTCGGAGATCAGCAGCAGCTCCGCGTCGCCGCGGGTGCCAACCAGCGAGAAGCTCTGCAGCAGATGCCCGTCCGCGAAGTCCTCGCACGCGGCCGCGAACTCGCGCTTGTGCTGGGCGCGCTCCTGCGCGTCCAGGCGCCGCCACGCGGGGTCGAGCTTCAGGAACGTGTACTTCACGAAGTGACGCGCGCTCCCGGACATGCCACGATTGTAGAGTCCTGCGCGCGCGCCCAATGCCCGTGGGGGGCCGTGGGGAGGGGGTGGGAGCGGCCCCGGGGACGCTCCGGCTAGAGTACTCAAGCGTGCGGATCGCGCTGCTGTCGCCGTACTCGTGGACCTATCCCGGTGGTGTCACGCGCCACATCGAGGCGCTCGCGGGCGAGCTGAGAGCAACTGGCCACGACGCGCGGGTGCTGTCGCCGTACGACCCCGACGACGCGCTCTCGCGGCGTCTTCACCGCGGCGCCCGCCCGCAGGCGCTGTCCGTGGGCGGTGGGGCACCCGATCATCTCGTCGCGCTCGGCCGCACCGCCGGCTTCCCCGCCAACGGCGCCGTGTCCAACCTCGCTCCCGGCCCGCATGCCGTGTGGGCGCTCCGCGAGGAGCTGCGCACCGGCGGCTATGACGTGCTCCACGTCCACGAGCCGGTCGTGCCCCTGCTCGGCTGGGACGCCCTCTGCAGCGCCGGCGAGCTGCCGCTGGTGGGCACCTTCCATACCTACTCCGAGAACGTCCTCACCAACGGCTTCGCCGCCAACGTGCTCGGTGGGCGCCGGCGGATGAACCGCCTGCACGCCCGCATCGCCGTCTCCGAGGCCGCCGCCTGGACCGCCCGGCGCTTCTACGGCGGGCGCTACCGCATCATCCCCAACGGCGTCCACCTCCCCGCGTCAGTCGCTCCGGGCGGCTCAGGCGCGCCCGAGCGCTCACTCGCCCGCGATCACCGCGAGGGCGGCGCCGTGGACACAGAGCTCGCGCCAACCGGCGCGCCCGCGGAGCTGCGGATCCTGTTCATCGGCCAGGCCGTCCAGCGCAAGGGCCTGCCCGTGCTGCTGCGCGCCTTCGAGGCGCTGCGCGAGCAGGTACCCGCGACGCTCACCCTCGTCGGCGCCGGTGCCGAGGAGGTCGCCCACATGATGCTCGACGACCGTGGCGTGCGGGCCCTCGGCAAGGTCTCCGAGGAGCGCAAGCTCGCCGAGCTCGAGCGCGCCCAGGTGCTGTGCGCGCCCTCGCTCCACGGCGAGAGCTTCGGCATGGTGCTCACGGAGGCGTTCGCGGCGGCCACGCCGGTGATCGCCTCGGACATCCCCGGCTACCGGGACGTCGTGCGCGACGGGCGCGACGGACAGCTCGTACCGCCCGCAGACGCGCTGGCCCTCGCCGAGGCGCTGCGAGCGCTCGCGCTCGATCCACGCCGGCGCGAGCGCATGGCGCTCGCCGCCCGCGAGCGCGCGGAGCGCTACGCCTGGCCCCACGTGGCCGCCGAGGTGCTCGACTGCTACGAGCAGGCCATCCACGTCGCCGCGGCCGCCCCCGGTCGCGGGCGCCGGCGCGGGCTGGCCGTGCGCCACGGCTTCGCCCCCGCCGATCTGCTGCCCCGCGTGCCGCCCGAGCGCCTGCCCTCGATGCTCCCCCCCGCGCCGCCGCTCGCCGGGCGGGCGCGACGCCTGCGCACCCTGCGCCGGGTCGGCCTCGCCGCCAGCTCGCTCACCGCCGCGGCGCTCGGCGCGCTCGCTCTCCAGCGCGTCGGCGTGACCCGCGTCGCCGCCTCCCTGCTCGCCTCCAAGCCCGGGCTGCTCGCCGCCGGCCTGGCGCTCATGTGCACCGCCATGCTCGCCCGCGCGCTCGCCTGGCACGCCATCCTCGTGGCCGCCCCCACCTGGCGGCGCGCCAAACGCCGCGACGCCATGCAGGGGACGTTCATCGGCGTGCTCATGTCCGCCACGCTGCCCGCCCGCCTCGGCGAGCCCTCGCGCGCGCTGATCGTCGCCCGCCGGCTCGGGCGCCCGCGCGAGACGCTGCCCGTGGTGCTCGGCACGATGGTCTCCCAGACGCTGCTCAACCTGCTCGCGCTCGCCATCCTCGGCGGCGTCACGCTCTCCAGCGTGAGCGTCCTCGACGGGCACGACCGGGGCCTGTTGCTGCTCGCGCTCGCGCCCCTCGCCGCGTTGGTGGCGCTCATGCTCGCGCCCGTGCTCGTCCCGCCCGCGGCGCTCTCCCGCTCGCGCCGGGCGCACGCGCTGCTGGTCGGGGTGCGTCGCTCGCTGCTGCGCCTGCGGGTCGGCCTGCGGGTGTTCGCCCGACCCCGCAGCGCCGCCCTGGCGAGCGCCTGCCAGCTCGGCGCGTGGGCGCTGCAGTGCCTGTCCTGCTGGCTGCTGTTGATGGCGCTCGGCCTCGACTCGCACGCCGGCCTCGGGGCCGCCGCCGCCGTCCTGTTCGCCGTCAACGTCACCGCCGTGATCCCCGCCACCCCCGCCAACGTCGGCGTCTTCCAGGCCGCCTGCGTGGCCGTGCTCGCCGGGGCCTACCACGTGTCCACACCCGACGCCATCGCCTACGGCATCGTCCTGCAGCTCGTCGAGGTCGCCACCGCGCTGATCATGGGCCTGCCCGCGCTGGTCAACGAGGGCCTCTCCTGGCGCGACGTGCGCCTGCGCACGATGCAGGCCGCGCCCGTCAAGCTGGGACCGCTGCCGAGCGCACCCGGCGTCGGCGTCGGCCGAGGCTCGTCGGGCCGAGGCTCGCCGGGTGATTCCCTGCGCGCCGAGTCTGTATAGCGATTGCTATACCGCGTGACGACGCCCGCGGGGCTGTTGCTGTTGCAGGCATCCCCCCGCCCGCAGCGTATGGGTGCGCATGGCTGACGCCTGGGTCTACATCCTGCGCTGTGGCGACGGCTCGCTGTACACCGGCTGGAGCACCGACGTGCAGCGACGCCTGGTCGCTCATCGCGCGGGCAGCGCCAGCCGCTACACCGCCAGTCGCCTGCCCGTCGAGCTCGCGCTGGCGCTGCCGATGGCCGATCGCAGCGCCGCCAGGCGGGAGGAGGCGCGCATCAAAGGGCTCGATCGCGCGGCCAAGCTCGCGCTGATCGGCGCGGCCGGGACGGGCGCGCGGGCGCGGCCGGCCTCGTGAACGGGAGCGGGCGCGCATTTAGGGCATGATGGGGGCATGGCCTCACGACCCCCGGCGCGGAGCGTCAAGATCTCAGAGGACGAGCGGACCGGCTGGTCCTCCGATCGTCCCCGCCGCGACGGCGCCCCGCCACGCCCGGCCAACCTCACCGTCCACTGCCGCGTGCTCACGCCCACCGATCGGCTGCGCTACTCCCCGGGCAGCCTGCTCGTGGTGGTGTGCGCATCGCACGCCGAGCGCGACCGCTTCCTCGACCGCCTGATCGAGGATCGCGCGAGCCTGCTCTCGCTGGACAAGGTGAGAGCGCTGCTCGCCGGGCGCGTGGCCGAGCAGGAGCTTGACGCGCGCGCCGAAGAGCTGCTGAGCGCCGCCGTGGCCAAGCGCCTGGACAGCAGGGAGACGGTGGTGCTCGGCGCCGACGGTCTCGCCGCCGAGGAGCGCGAGCCGTTCGTGCGCATGGCCGCCGCGCTCAAGCGTCCGCGCCACCTGATCCTGCTGGAGACCCCCCGTGAGCAGGTGCCCGAGGAGGACCACGCCGCGCTCAACGAGCTTCGTCGCGCGCTCGATGCGGGCGAGCTCGGCGGCGAGGGCTTCCAGACAGTCCTGCGCCTGGGTGGCGGCACCGCCGGCGAGGTCAAGCGGATCCTCTTCCGCCCGCCCCCCCGCGAAGACTCCTAGCCCGGCCCTCGCGAACCCGCCGACCCCCAGCCCGGACTTGCAGGGTTCAGTTTTGCGCGTCTCACGGCCGATACCCGCGGTGTGCGGAACCCACACCCGGCCGCCCCAGCCCAAAAGGCCGTTCCTCTTGTCAGTTCTCGCGCTTCGTCGCTCTCCAGCGGCCGGTACGGCCGTGAAGGTCCTGCGAGCGCGAGCCCCCGGACGCGGCTGATCGACCCGCGCCTCGTCCGTGCGGAGCTCCTGCGGTTGCGCCCACCGCGGCCCGCCACCGAGATCCCGCGGACGCGCGCCGTGCGGTCGACCATCGCTGGTGACGCGTGATGCCATGCCCGCCGCCGCCGGACACACCAGCACCCATCAGCCCGCTGCAAGCGCCGGCGTAGGCGCCATCGACGGGCAGGGCCCGTTCGCGCGGTGCGCCTGGTGGGTGTACCTCGCCGCCGGTGCGCTGCTGAGCTGCGCCTACGCGCTCGCGCAGGCGACCGGGCCCTCCTGGCTGGGGAGCGGGCTGGTGTTCAACCTGATCGGCGGCTCGAGCGTGGTCGCGCTGATCGTCGGCGCGCGCAGGAACTCCGGCCGGCGCGCGCCGTGGTACCTGCTGGCGGTCGGGCAGGGGCTGTTCGTCGCCAGTGACGTGCTCGCCTACAACTACGAACGGCTGTTCGGCGCAGCGCTCCCGTTCCCGTCGCTCGCCGACCCCTTCCACCTCGCCTTCTACCCGTTCCTCGTGGCCGGCATGGTGCTGCTCGTCCGCGAACGGGGCGAGAACCGCAACAGGGCGAGCCTGATCGACGCGCTGATCGTGACGCTGGCGCTGGCGACGCTGTTGTGGGTGTATCTGATCGCGCCCTACGTCGACGGGGACGCGCTGTCGCTGCTCGGCCGGCTCACCTCGGTGGCCTACCCGTCGATGGACATCCTCGTGCTCGGTGTGGTCGCCCGCGTCGCCGCCGGCAGCCACCGCCGCGAGCCGGCCTTCTCGTTCCTGCTGTCGGGTGCCGTCGTGCTGCTGCTCAGCGACGCCCTGTACGGGTGGAAGCTGCTGGGCGGCCTCAGCCGCATGGACGGCATCATGTTCGCGGGCTGGGCCATCTACTACGTGCTGCTCGGCACCGCCGCCCTGCATCCCTCGATGCGCCTGCTGTCCACGCCCGGCCCGGAAGCCGACGGGCACCTCACGCGGGCGCGGCTGGCGCTGCTGACCTGCGCGAGCCTCACCGTGCCGCTGCTGACCGTCCTGCGCGACGCCCTGGGAGAGTCGCTCGACCTGTACGTGCTGGTGGGCTCCTCGGGGGTGATGTTCGCGCTCGTGCTGTTGCGCATGGCCGGCATCATGCGCCGCAACGAGGAGCTCGCCCGCCAGATGGTCGCGCTGACCGAGCAGAGCGCCCAGGCCGAGCTCGAGCACCAGGCCTTCCACGACAGCCTCACCGGCCTGCCCAACCGGGCGCTGTTCGGCAACCGCGTCGCGCACGCGCTCGCCGCCCAGCGCCGCGATCGTCTGCCCGTGGCCGTCCTCATCCTCGACGTCAACGACTTCAAGCACGTCAACGACGGTCTCGGGCCGGCGGCGGGCGATGAGGTGCTGGAGGCGCTCGCCAGCCGGTTGGAGGACTGCATGCGCCCGGTCGACACCGCCGCGCGTCTCGGGGGCGACGAGTTCGCCGTGCTGATCCACGACACCGAGAGCGAGCTGCACGCCGTCGAGGTCGCCCAGCGGGTGATGGACGCGCTGCGGGCGCCGATCGCGCTCGAGCGCTGGGACCTCGCCGTCACCACCAGCGTCGGCATCGCCTTCAGCGACCCCGGCCTGCTCGCCGACCGGGCATCGTCCCCAGAGGGGGATGCCGAGGAGCTGCTGCGCAACGCCGACGTGGCCATGCACAGGGCCAAGGACCACGGCAAGGACCACTACCAGGTGTTCCAGCCCGAGATGCACGCCAGGGCGCTCGCCCGCCTAGAGCTCAAAGGCGACCTGCAGAGCGCGCTCGACGGCGGGCAGTTCACGCTGCGCTACCAGCCGATCATGGACCTCGCCAGGGGCGACATGGCCGGCATGGAGGCGCTGTTGCGCTGGGAGCATCCGCTGCGGGGCACCGTCGCGCCGCTCGAGTTCGTGCCCCTGCTGGAGGACACCGGCATGATCGTGCCGGTGGGGCGGCACGTGCTCAGGGAGGCCTGCGCATGGGCGACGCACATGCAGGGCGCGTGCCCGCGCGACCCCGCCCTGTCGATGGCCGTCAACGTGTCGGCCTGCCAGTTGCAGCGCCCCGAGTTCATCGAGGAGGTGCGCGAGGCGCTGAACGAGACGGGCATCGTCCCCGCCAGCCTCACGCTGGAGCTGACCGAGAGCGTGATGATGCAGGACATGGAGCTGACGCTGCTGCGCCTGAAGGCCCTGCGCGCGCTCGGCGTGAAGCTCGCCATCGACGACTTCGGCACCGGCTACTCCTCGCTGAACTACATCCGCCAGCTGCCCGTGGACATCCTCAAGATCGATCGCTCGTTCCTCGCCGATCCCAATCCGGAGGTCGCCGAGCTGACCGCCGCGATCGTGCAGCTGGCGCGCATCTTCAAGCTCAAGGCGGTTGCCGAGGGCATCGAGAACCCCCAGCAGCTCGAGCGCCTGCGCCGGATCGGCTGCGACTTCGGCCAGGGCTTTCACTTCTCAAAGCCGCTCGCCGGCGAGGCCATCCTGGCGATGGCCGCATCTGCGCGGACGATGCCGGTGGAGGCGCTCGGCTCGCGCCCGGCGGGGCTACGCGTCTAGCGTGGATCGGCGCGGGTAGCCCCCGCACCGAAGGGCCGCGCTGGCGCCGCTGGCCGGCTCTAGGGGCGTTGGGTCGGTGGTAGTGTCATCTCACAGCTGGACACCTCCGGGAGAAGGGGAGAGCCGATGACGACGCAAACCGAAGCGCGCACCGTGGCTGGCAGCGAGGACGCCGATACCGAGGCGATCGCCGAGCTGGAGGAGGTCCTCGAGCGCCAGCGGGAGGCGTTCGCGAACGACCCCATGCCGTCGCTCGAGGAGCGCCAGGCGCTGCTCGGCGCGCTCGCCCACATGATGCTCAGCCACCGGGAGCCGATCCAGGAGGCGTTGAGCGCCGACTTCGGCGTGCACCCGGCGCTCGCCAGCGACCTGATCGAAGTCCTCGGCATCGCCGGACGGGCCGCCTACGCCGCCGAACAGCTACCCGTATGGATGGCGGCAGAGCCCCGTCCCACCGACCCTGCGCTGTTCGGCTCCGGCCGCGCGTTCGTCCAGCCGCAGCCCAAGGGCGTGGTCGGCAACATCGTGCCTTGGAACTTCCCCTTCGACCTCTCGGTGGGGCCGCTCGTTGAGATGCTGGCGGCGGGCAACCGCGTCGTGATCAAGCCCTCCGAGCATACGCCGGCGTGTGCCGAGCTGCTGCGCGAGATGGTTCACGAGACCTTCGCGCGCGATCGCGTGGACGTCGTCGTCGGCGGGCTCGAGCTCGCCCGCGCGTTCACCCGCGTGCGCTGGGATCACCTGCTGTACACCGGCAGCCCGGCAATCGGGCGCGAGATCGCCAAGGCCGCGGCGGAGCAGCTCGTGCCCGTGACCCTCGAGCTCGGCGGCAAGTGCCCGGCGATCCTCGCCGAGGACAGCATCGACGCCGAGTCGGTCAGGCAGATCCTGGGGACGAAGGCCATCAAGAACGGCCAGATGTGCATCACCGTCAACTACTGCCTGGTCCCGCGCGAGCGGCTCGAGGACTTCGCACGGCTGGCGGGCGAGTGCGTCGCCGCGACGATGCCCGGCTACTGCACCTCACAGAGCTGCACGGGCATCGTCACCGCCCGCCACCTCGAGCGCCTGCAGGGGCTGCTCGCGGACGCCCGCGCACAGGGCGCCGACGTGCGCGCGCTCGAGCCGGCCGATGAGGTGGATCCGGCCACCCGCCAGATGCCGATCTCGCTCGTGATCGACCCCCCCGATCATCTGGCGCTCATGCGCGAGGAGATCTTCGGGCCGATCCTCCCGGTCAAGGCCTACGACACGCTCGATGATGCCATCGAGCACGTCAACGCCGGCGAGCGACCGCTCGCGCTGTACGTGTTCGCCGGCCAGGAGGCGGTCGCCGATGACGTTCTACGCCGCACCACCTCGGGCGGCGCCTGCGTGAACTCCGCCGCCGTCCACGGCGCGCTGCCGTCGCTGCCGTTCGGCGGCATCGGCCAGAGTGGGTCCGGGCGCCATCACGGCGTCGAGGGCTTCCGCGAGTTCTCCAACCTTCGCGGCGTGTTCATCCGCGGCGAGGGCGACCTCATCGACGCTTTCGCGCCCCCGTACGGACCGATCGCCCAGGCGGTGGTGGACGCGGCGTTCGCGGGCGCCGCCTGACGCGCCAGCGGCGCCGTCTCGCGAGGCCGCCCGCCTACCCGTGGCTCAGGACGTGCCCTCGCCCGCCATCGCGGGCTCGTCCTCCGCTTCGACCGCACCGTCCGGCGGATCGTCGTCGTCGAGCTCGCCGAACAGTGAGGGGTCGCGGGCCGAGCCGCGGATGAGGTCGTCGGGTGAGCCGTTCTCCAGCAGCCGTCCCTGCCGCGTGCCGAAGTAGATCGCCTGCGGGTGGTGCGCGACGAGCGCGAGCGTGGACTGCTCGGGCTCGGGCGCGTAGCCGTCTGTGATGCTCATGCCGATCTGCTCCAGGTGGAGCAGCTTCTCCACCTTCAGGTGCTCCGACTGCTCTGGCACCGCCGGGTAGCCCCACGAGTAGCGTCGGCCCTGGGTGAGGGGGATGTCCAGCATCCGCCGCACCTCGTAGTGCAGCCACTCGGCGAGGCCCTCGGCGGTCTGCACGCCGAGGCCGTGCACGAACAGCTGCTCGGCGAACTCGCCTTCGGCCTCGAGCCTGGCCATCAGCTCGGTCACCTCGGAGCCGACCGTGACGGCCTGCACCGCGATCACGTCGAGCTCCTCTGGTGCTTCGCCAGTGGGCGAGGGGGCGCCGTCCGGGCCGATCGCCGGCCGGAAGAAGTCGGCCAGGCAGATGCGATCGCCCTTGGGCTGGCGCGGGCACACGAAGCGGGTGAGCTCCGTCGCGCGGTCCTCGGGGTCGAGCACGACGATGTCGTTGCCGAGCGAGTAGCACGGGAAGAAGCCGAGCAACGCGCGCGGGTGCAGATAGGTCTGCTCTTTCCACATCCGCTCCAGGCGCGGGCGGAAGTCATCGCGCAGGAGCGTCTGCCACGCCTCGCCTTTGACGCCCCGGCCGCCCCAGTGGAGCTTGAACAGCACGTGCGTGTCGAGGTGCCGGTAGACCTCGTCCAGATCCACGTCGATCTCCTTCACGCCCCAGAACGGCGGCGTGGGGATCGGCACGTCGGTGCGGGCGGGCGAGCGCACGGAGTCATCGGCGAGGTTCACCTCCTCGACGGGGGCCTCCCCCTTGGCTCGGAACTCGGTGGCGCCGGCGAGCAGCTTCTCGACGAGCGCGCCGCGGGCGTCGGCGTCGATCAGCTGGTCCATCACGGCGAGGCCCTCGAAGGCGTCCTTGCAGTAGAACACGCCCGGCTCGTAGATCTCCTCCGAGTCCTTGCCACCCGGGTACAGGGCCCGGTAGCCGAACGCGCGGTTGATGGCGGCGCCGCCGATCAACACCGGATATGACAGGCCCTTGGCCTGCAGCTCCTGGATGCACGCCGGCATCTGCTTCGAGGTCGAGACGAGCAGCGCCGACAGGCCGATGGCCGTCGCGTCGTGCTCCTGGGCGGCGTCCACGATCGTCTGGATCGGCACCTGCTTGCCGAGGTCCACGACGGTGTAGCCGTTGTTGGTGAGGATCGTGTTGACGAGCGACTTGCCGATGTCGTGGACGTCGCCGAACACCGTCGCCAGCACGACCGTGCCCTTCGTGTAGCCCTCGATCTTGTCGAGGTATTTCTCGAGCTGGGCGACCGCCCGCTTCATCACCTCGGCGGACTGGAGCACGAACGGGAGGATCAGTTCGCCGGCGCCGAACTTGTCGCCGACCTCTTTCATGGCCGGCAGCAGCACCTCGTTGAGCGTGGGCACCGCGCCGATCTTCTCCACGCTGCGATCGATCTGGTCCTCGACGCCGTCGCGGCGGCGGCGCAGGATGTGGAAGTGCAGCGCCTCCTCCGGCTCCATCCCCTCGGTGGGGTCGGCGGGGTGGGTGGGATCCGATCCGTCCTCGGGGCCCTTGGACTCGAAGTGCTCGATGAAGCGCTCGAGCGCGTCCTCGCGCCGGTTGAACACGAGGTCGTCGGCGAGCTCCCGCTCCTCGTCGGGGATCTCGGAGTAGGGGGTGATGTGGTTGGGGTTGACCATCGCCAGGTCCAGGCCGGCGTCGACGCAGTGATGCAGGAACACCGAGTTGAGCACCGCCCGCGCACCCGGCGAGACGCCGAAGGAGACGTTCGAGACGCCGAGCGAGGTCTTCACGTCGGGGATCTGCTCCTTGATCGCCTTGATCCCCGCGATCGTCTCCACGGCCGACGGGCGCCACTCCTCATCGCCGGTGGTCAGCGTGAACGTCAGGCAGTCGAAGATCAAGAGCTGCGGGTCCAGTCCGTGCTCCTCGCAGCAGAGCTCGCGGATGCGCTCGGCGATCTCCACCTTGCGGGCGGCGGTCTTGGCCATCCCGACCTCGTCGATCGTCAGCGCGATCAGCGCCGCGCCGTGGGCGAGCGCGAGCGGCACCACGCGGTCGAGCTTCGCGCGGCCGGCCTCGAGGTTGACCGAGTTGACGATCGCGCGTCCGGGGATCTGCTCGAGCGCGCGTTCGATCACCTCCGGCTCGGTGGAGTCCACCTGGATCGGCGCGGGCTGGGTCAGCGACACCTTCTTCGCCAGCAGACGCATCTGTTCGTCCTCGTCCTGGCGCTCGGTCAGCGCAACGCACAGGTCGAGGACATGCGCACCGCCCGTGACCTGGTCCTCGGCGATCTGCACGAGCCCGTCGTAGTCGTCGGCGAGCAGCAGCTCCTTGGCCTTGCGCGAGCCCTGGGAGTTGACGCGCTCTCCCACCATCGTCGGCGCCGGCTCCTGGGCGAGCGGGGTGGCGGCGATCATTGATGAGAGATGGGGATGGCGCGGTGCGGGACGGGGCGCGAGCGGATGGCGCGCGACGCGCTCGGCGATCGCGGCGATGTGGGCGGGGGTGGTGCCGCAGCAGCCGCCGACGATCCCCACGCCGTAGCGTTCCACGAACTCCTTCAGGGCTTCCGCCAGGGGCTCGGGCTGCTCGGGGAAGATGGTCTCGCCGTCGGGGCCCTGGAGCGGCAGGCCGGCGTTGGGGATGCAGGCGACCGGCACCGGGCAGAACTCCCCCAGGAAGCGGATGGCGTCGCGCATGTCCTCCGGCCCGGTCGAGCAGTTCAGGCCGATGACGTCCACCTTCAGCGCCTCGAGCGTGGTGAGCACCGCGGAGATGTCCGTCCCCAGCAGCATCTTGCCGCCGTTGGGCAGCAGCGACACGGAGGTGTGGATGGGCAGCGTGCGCCCGGCGCTCTTGAACGCCGCGCGCGCCCCGAACACGGCGGCCTTGACCTCGAGGATGTCCTGGGCGGTCTCGATGATCAAGAGGTCGGCGCCGCCGTCGATCAGGCCCTCGGCCTGCTCGGTGAAGATCTCCACCAGCTCGCCGAAGCGGATCTGCCCGAGCGAGGGGTCCTCGGACGCGGGGAGATAGCCGGTGGGGCCGATCGACCCGGCGACGAAGCGGTGCTCGCCGGCCGCCTGGCGGGCGATCTCAGCGGCCTTGGTGTTGATCTCGAGCGTGTAGTCCGCGAGACCCCACTCGCCGAGCTTCAGGCGCGAGCCCTGGAAGGTGTCGGTCTCGACCACTTCGGCGCCCGCGTCGAGCATCGAGGCGTGCACCCCCTCGATCACGTCGGGGCGGTTGAGCACGAGCGCCTCGTGGCACTTGCCCGCGAGGCCGCCGTAGTCCTCGCTGGTCAGCTCGAACTGCTCCAGCGTGGCGCCCATGCCGCCGTCGTACACGACGACGTGCTCGGAGATGGTCCTCAGGAAATCGCGCTCTGCCATGGCCACCCATGCTAGTGGTGGCGCGGGTTGCTAGGCCTCCGCGGGCTCGGACGCCGCCGGCAGCCATTCCCACGTGCCGAGCGCGTCCAGCCCTCGCTCGAGCGTTGCTTGCTGCTCGCCGGACGGCGCCCGGTGCTGCACCCCCACCGCGTACAGCCAGCCGGCGTGCGCGAGCTTCCACTCGGTGAGGACGCTCCGCGGGAGGACGACCACGTAGCGGTGGGCGGTCTCGCCGGCGATGCGATCCCGGGTGAGCTCATAGGTGCCGTCGAAGCCGTGGTCGAGCATCCGCTTGAGCGAGCCCCACGCGGCTTCTTCCACCTGCTCGGGGCGCTCCACGCGGCGAAGGCACACGGCCGCGAGCGTGCTCGCGTGCTCGTCGAGCAGCACCCGGAAGTCCTCGCGGGTGCCTTCGGCGAGGATCCGGGGCGGGTAGAGCGAGCGGCTGGGGGCCAGCAGACGCTCTCCGGGGCGGCCATCGGGACCCGGGGGGACGAGCAGGTCGTGGGTGAGCGGGCCACCGCTGAAGTCGGTTTGCTCGCGCCACTTGCGAGCGGGCGGGCGACTCCCGAGCGTGACGCGACTCCCGAGCGTGACGGTTGGCAGGCGCACTGGAGTCCTCATCGGCGAGCCCGGCGGATGCTTGATGCTCCCCCGGCGCACCTCGCTCGCATGTCGAGCCCGGACGTTGAGCGAAACGCACCCTTCGGGCAGCGATTTGCCCGAAACGGCCGGCAGCGGTGTAGACCCGCGAGGACGCCGGCATCGTTCACGCGTCGAAGATCTCCCAGACCCGCCGCGCGCGTGTGCACACTGCCAAGCGACCCACCGAGCGGGGCCGCCCGCGGGGGTGAAGAGCCCGACGCGACGGCCCTGCCGGGGGGCAGTTCCAGACCGAGCCGCGAGGCCCGGCAAGGGCAGGGTCAAGGACTAAGGAAGGGATCAACATGACGCCGGACTTTCTGCTCGAGGCACCTGTCGAGAAAGCCAAGAGCACCGCCGAGTTTGAGCTCGACACGCCCGTCGAGAACGCCGCCAAGAGCACCGCCGAGTCGCTGCGCGATATGCCTGTGAAGGACGCCGCCAAGAGCGGCTTCGAGTTCCTGCGGGATACGCCTGTGAAGGACGCCGCCAAGAGCGGCTTCGAGTTCCTGCGGGACACGCCCGTGAAGGACGCCGCCAAGAGCAGCCTCGAGTTCCTGCGGGGCGCTCCTCCCGCCAAGGCGTCGGCCAACAGCAGCGTCGAGCTGCTCCGTGACGTGCCTGTGGAGGAGCCCGCAGAGCACCGGGTCGAGCTTTTGCGGGACGTACCTGTTGAGGAGCGGCCCGAGCACCGGGTGGAGCTGCTGCGCGATGCGCCTGTGGAGGAGCCGCCCGAGCACCGGGTCGAGCTTTTGCGGGACGTACCTGTTGAGGAGCGGCCCGAGCGCCGGGTGGAGCTGCTGCGGGATGCGCCTGTGGAGGAGCCTGTCGAGCGCCGGGTTGAGCTCCTGCGCGACGTGCCCGAGGAGGAACGCCCCGAGCGCCGGGGGGAGCTGCTGCGCGATGCGCCTGTGGAGGAGCCTGTCGAGCGCCGGGTTGAGCCTCTGCGCGATGCGCCTGTCGAGGAAGCCGCAAAGAGCAGCGTCGAGTTCCCCCGCGATGCGCCTGCCGAGGAAGCGGCAGAGACCAGCATCGGGTTTCTGCTCGACGCATCCCTCAAGGAAGCTGCGGCGAGCAGAGCCGAGCTGCTGGGCGAGGCGCCTGTTGCGGACGCGATCGAGGACATCGTGCAGATGTGGGAGGATCAGGCCCCCTGGGAGACCGCAGCGGGCGGCGTGCGGATCACGCGCGACGCCCCCGCCGGGCGCTCGACGGTGGCGGTCATCGGCCTCAACCAGGCCGGTCTGCCGAGCGCCCTGGCGCTGCGCCGTGCGGGCTTCCGAGTCGCGGGCATCGACACGTCCTCGAGCCGGCTGGCTGACATACGCAGCTCCCGCGCCGAGGCCCTCGGGGTGTCGTGCGAGGAGCTGCGCGAGCGCCTCGTGGACCCGGAGTTCGTGCTGGGCAACGAGCTTGAGGCGGTCGACTCGGCGGCGGCGGTGCTGATCTTCGTGCCCGCGGTCCTCGACGCACAGCGGCGTCCGAGCCTGGAGGCGCTCAGGCGCACGTGCGCAGCGGTCGTGCAGCACGCGCGTGCGGGCCAGACGATCGTGTTGACGTCCGCGAGCCATGTCGGCGCCACGCGCGAGCTGCTGGTGGAGCCGCTCGAGCAGCGCGGCCTGCGCGTGGGCGATGACGTGTTCGTGGCGTTCTCGCCCGAGCGCGCCGACCCTGGCGTTCCCGAGCACGCGCAGCTTCAGGTTCCACGCGTCGTGGGCGGGGTGAGCGAGAGGTGCTTCGCGCACGCCTCGCAGGTGCTGCGTCACGTCAGCGACAGCCTGCACCGTGTGTCCTCGCCGGAGACAGCCGAGATGGTCAAGCTCTACGAGAGCACGTTCCGAGCGGTGAACATCGCGCTCGCCTTCGAGATGGCAGATGCCTGCCGTCTGCAGCAGGTTGACCCCGTCGAGGTCACCGGCGCGGCGGCCACCAAGCCGTTCGGCTTCATGCCACATCACCCGAGCGCCGGCGTGGGTGGCCACGGGGTCGCCGTGGATCCGCAATCCCTGCTGCACCCGCTGCGCGAGCGGGGCCGTCCGGCGCTGCTCGCCGAGGAGGCGATGCGTACGGTGGCCGCTCGCCCCCGTCGTGTGGCCATGCGCGCACACGAGTTGCTGCAGCGCTCGGGGGAGCGTCTGCGCGATGCCCGGGTGCTGGTGGTGGGAGCCACGTACAAGCCCGGGGTGGCGGACTGCACGGGCGCTCCGGCGATCGAGATCATGTCGTGGCTGGCGGCCGAGGGCGTCCAGGTCGAATACCACGATCCCCTCGTCCCGACGCTGCGCATCGACGACGATGACCTGTGCAGCATCGATCCCGACCCGCGGCGGGATGGCTCTGGCTTTGGCCCGGAAGACTATGACCTGGTGATCGTCGTGACGATCCAGCCGGGCCACGACTACGGGTGGCTGAGGCGCTGCCCGCAGGTGCTCGATTGCACCTACAGCGAACCGACAGGACGCCGTTGCCTGCTGCCGTGAACCGGAGAGGGCATGGCAGCAGGTGCGGCGCGAGCCCCTAACGGCCGCGTGCGGAGCGGGGAGGGTTGGCCCTCGGCCCCGCTCCGCCTGGCGGTCGGTGCGCATGCACAGTAGGGCTCCTACGGAGCGCTACTTGATGAACAGCATCTCCGCGTACTTGGGCAGCGGCCAGAGGTCGTCGGCGACGAGCTTCTCCAAGCGGTCGGCAACGTCGCGGACGTCTTCCATCGCGGGGATCACCACGTCGCGCATGTAGACCGCCTCCTTCTGCGCGCCCTCCGGATGGTTTTCGTCGAGGTTCGCGTCCTCGAGCTTGAGCTGCGCGAAGTGCAGCTCCTTGACCAGCGGCTCGATCTCACCGACGAGCTCGTCGAGGCCGCTGTCGCGCAGTTCGCTCAGATAGCGAACGGCCGCCGGGAGGACCATCGTACGGCCGATCGAGGCCGCGGTCTCGCCCTCGATGTTGATGTTCATGACGTACTGCTCGGTGAACACCTCATAGCGGGACTCGAGCTCGCGCTTGGACAGGACTTTGTATTTTTTGAAGGCGGCGACGGTCTGTTTGTCGATCAGCCACGGCAGCGCGTCCGGCGTCGTGCGCAGGTTCGCGAGGCCGCGCTTCTCGGCCTCCTTGTGCCACGCCTCGGAGTAGCCGTCGCCGTCGAACACGATCTGCTTGTTCGCCGCCCACACGTCCTTGACCACGCTGGTGACAGCTTTCTCCAGCGTCGCACCCGAGCCTTTCAGGGCGGTCTTGAGCTTCTCGGTGAGCTCATCGACGGACTCGGCGACGATCGTGTTGAGCACCGTGTTGGGCCACGCCGGCGACGCGTTCGAGCCGAGCGCCCGGAACTCGAACTTGTTGCCGGTGAACGCGAACGGGCTCGTGCGGTTGCGGTCGCCGCCGTGGAGCGGCATCGGCGGCAGCACGGGCGTGCCCAGCCCGAGGAACGACCCCGGCTTCGACGGCTGTACTTTGCCGGCCGCGATCGCACCGAACACCTTCTCGAGCTCGGCGCCCAGGAAGATCGAGATGATCGCAGGCGGGGCCTCGTTGGCGCCCAGCCGGTGGTCCTGGCCGGCACTTGCGATCGACGCGCGCAACAGCGCCTGGTGCTTGTTGACGGCCTGGATGACGGCCGCGCAGAAGAACAGGAACTGCAGGTTCTCCGCCGGTGTGTCGCCCGGGTCGAGCAGGTTCAGCCCGGTGTCGGTGCCCATCGACCAGTTGTTGTGCTTGCCCGAGCCGTTGACGCCGGCGAACGGCTTCTCGTGCAGCAGGCAAACCAGCCCGTAGCGGCGCGCGGTGTTCTGCATGATCTGCATCGTCACCATCTGGTGGTCGGAGCCGACGTTCGAGTTCTCGAAGATCGGCGCGACCTCGAACTGGTTGGGCGCGACCTCGTTGTGGCGCGTCTTGATCGGGATCCCGAGCTTCGCCAGCTCGAGCTCGACCTCGAGCATGTATGCAAGCACGCGCTCGGGGATCGAGCCGAAATAGTGGTCGTCGAGCTCGTGACCCTTCGGCGGTTTGGCGCCGAACAGCGTGCGCCCCGTCGTCACCAGGTCGGGGCGTTCGAAGAAGTACTGCTCGTCGATCAGGAAGTACTCCTGCTCGCAGCCCGTCGTCGTGAACACGCGCGAGGCGTCTTCGACGCCGAGCAGGTCGAGCGCCTTGATCGCCACTGTCGACAGCGCGTCCATCGAGCGCAGCAGCGGGATCTTGTTGTCCAGTGCCTCACCCGTCCACGATGTGAACGCCGTCGGTATGCACAGCAGCGCGCCGTTGGGGTTTTCGAGGACGAACGCCGGGCTGGTCGGGTCCCAGGCGGTGTAGCCGCGGGCCTCGAAGGTCGCGCGGATGCCGCCGGTCGGGAACGAGGATGCGTCGGGCTCGCCCTGGATCAGCTCCTTGCCAGAGAACTCCGCGATCGCGGTGCCGTCCCCGGTGGGGCCGTAGAACGAGTCGTGCTTCTCGGCGGTGGAGCCGGTGAGCGGCTGGAACCAGTGCGTGTAGTGGGTGGCGCCTTTCTCCATCGCCCATTCCTTCATCGCCTGTGCGACCGCGTCCGCGAGCGAGGTGTCGAGCGCCTCGCCGCGCGCGAGCGTGCGCTGGAGCGCCTTGTAGACGTGCTTGGGCAGGCGGTGGCGCTGGAGCGCGGGGGAGAAGACGTTGGCCCCGAACACCTGGTTGTCAGGGAGGGTCAGGTCGGGGGAGCCGATGGCGGATCCGTTGGCGCTCCACTGGGCGGCGGTGACGTTCTGCTGGCGGGTTCTTGGCATCGCTTGGTCGTTTCCTCCTGGAGACGGGATAGGGGCTGGCTGCGGCGCGGGCGTTCTGCTAGCCGTCGTAGGACTGTACGAACTCCCACGGGTGGGGGCGCAAGTCGCCGCCTGTGACGAGGTCGTTGATCGCGCTCTGCTCTGGTGTGGCAGACATGTATTCGGTCGATTCCTTCGGGAGAGAACGGATGATGCGGATGGGCACGTGGTCCCCGGCTCCGAGCGTGCGGAGCCGAAGGAATCGTAATGCCACACCCGCCGAAGGCGATCACCGAATGGCGAAATCGAAGGCGCGATCTTTCGACAGGCGGCCAAAGCGAACGCCTGCCGCGCCGACCGCCGCGAGAACTCGATGGGCATCCGCCCCGGGGGCGCGCTACCGTCGTTCGGCCTGCGCGGGCATGCCCGGCGCCAGGCCCGTCCTCCTAGGGCGAGGCGGGGAACTGGCCGACTTCCACGCGACCGGTGTCGGGGTTCACGTGGGTGAGCGGTGGGGCGGCGGCGATGTGAACGAGGAAGGCTCCGTTGACCAGCCGGCTGGAGGGAAGCCGCGCTTTCGACTTGCCGGAGAGCCCGGGCGCCACGCTGTAGCGGACCTTCCACAAGCCCGGCTTGACCGGCACGACGTACCAGGCGAGCGCGCGCGTGTGGCCAGGAGCGAGGGGGCCGAACGCCCAGGTGTTGACGTACGCCGTCTGACCGCCGCCGGGCGGGCTGATCTGCTCGCTTTCCACGGGCGTGGCGGCGATCGCTCCGGGTCCTCGTTCGACCACCCACACCGGGCGTTTGTTGGCCGCCAGGTCGGCGTAGTTGGAGGTGTAGTCGAAGGAGTCGATCGTGACCGCCAGGTTGGGCACCGTGCGCGGGCCGACGTTGCGCACCAGCAGGACCATGTGCGTCGGGCGCGCGATCGTCTGCGCGACGGGGAACTTCGCGCCGACGATCTTCATCGCGAACGTGCCAGTTGGTTCGCTCGCGTCCTGGCGCGTGCCGCCGCCGCAGCCGCCGGCGAGCAGCGCGCAGGCGAGCACGAGCGCGCTCATCCGCGACGCCCGGTAGGGGGCATCGCGGGCGCGACGCAGCACCCTGGCGAAGCCTTTGCGCCCTCCCCTCACGATCGCGCCACGATACCAGTGGCCGTGGCGTGCCGTCACCGGCCTGGAGGCCGGCACCGGTGCGCTACCGGTGGCGTGCGCCTGACGCATCGCGTAGAGTTTGCGGCGATCCGCTGAACGCAATCGGAGGAGGGGAAGGGTAAGAGATGGTTCGAGGTGTCGCCGAACCGGTGGGTCACACCGCGCGGCATGTGCTCGAGGAATTCGGGGACATGATGATCCTCACCGGGCGCACCATCTGGTCGGCCCTGAGGCCCCCCTACCCCTACGGTGGGGAGCTCGTCTCGCAGTTCCTGTTCACGCTGCGCCTCGTGTGGTTCCCGCTGCTGATCTCCACGGTGGCCATCAACTACGGCGCCCCCGGCCTGCAGGCGGCGGACTTCCTGCGGCTGTTCGGCGCGCTCGATCGCCTCGGCGGCTTCTTCGTGCTCGCCGCCATCCGTGAAATCGGCCCGCTGATCACGTCGATCGTGCTCGCGGGCGTGGCCGGCACGGCGATCACCGCGGACCTCGGCGCGCGCAAGGTGCGCGAGGAGCTCGACGCGTTGCAGGTGCTGGGCGTGGATCCGGTCAAGAACCTCGTCGTGCCGCGCTTCCTGGCGCTGATGGTCGTGACCGGCCTGTTCGACATCTACGCGCTGCTGTTCGGCATCTTCGGCGGCATCCTCGCCGCCATCGCCAACCACCAGCCGCTGGGGCCCTTCTGGGGGACGCTGTTCGCGAACGCGTCCGTCACCGACCTGTGGGGCTCGGTGCTGAAGACGACCGTGTTCGGCGCGATCATCGCGATCGTCTGCTGCTACAAGGGCATGACCGCCTCCGGCGGTGCCGAGGGCGTGGGGCGGGCGGTCAACGAGGCCGTGGTGATTGCGTTCCTGGGCATCGGCGCGTTCAACTACGTGTTCACGCAGACGCTGCTCGCCACCCACCCGCAGATCCTCGTCATCAAGTGAAGGCGCCGGAGCGATGAACGAACTGCTCGCCATGCCGCGCGAATGGCTGGAAGCGGCCGGTGTCATCGGTCGCTTCACCGGCAACATCGTGCGCGATGTGTGGAGCCTGCGCGTGTTTCGCTTCTTCGGCGAGGCGCTGCGCCAGTCGGGCATCCTGATCGTGGGCTCGACCATCGTCATCTGGTCGCTGGTGTTCATCACCGGCCTCGGTCCGTGCGGGATCGAGGCCGCGTACTTCAACCAGTTGACCGGCACGCCCAACTACGCGGGGGTGTTCGCCGCCTGGTGCAACCTGCGCGAGGCCGTGCCGTACGCGTTCGGGTACATGATGTCCGCGAAGGTCGGCACCGGGATCGTGGCGGAGCTCGGCGCCATGCGCATCTCCGAGGAGATCGACGCGCTCGAGGTGATGGGCGTCGATTCGATGGTGTTCCTGTGCGCCACGCGCCTGCTGGCCGCGTGGCTCGTGCTTCCCTTCATGTACATATCGGCGATCGGCGTCGGCTTCCTCGCCTCATACATCGCCGTGGTCGATCAGATCGGCTACACGTCCGCGGGGGGGTATCTGCTGATCTTCTGGCAATTCCAAAATCCCACGGACTTCTTGTATAGCGTTATCAAGGGCATGACTATGGCCACGGCGATCGTGCTCGTGGCCTGCTATTACGGCTACAACGCCAGTGGCGGCCCCGTGGGCGTGGGCAAGGCCACGGCCAAGTCCATGGTGCTCAACCTGATCCTCGTCAACCTCATAGGCATGCTCGGCACCGAGGTCTTCTGGGGCACCAATCCGCGCGCTCCGATCGGAGGCTGAGGTGGCTGTCGAGGAGCCCGGGCGGCCTTCGGCCGAGGCGGACGAGTACGAGTACCACACCGGGGTCATCCGGCCCTCCAAGGCGCCGGACGCGATCGAGTTCGTCGAGGTGCACAAGTCGTTCGGACGCAACCACGTGCTGCGGGGGCTGAACATGGGCCTGCCCGAGGGCAAGATCTCGATGATCATCGGCCCCTCGGGCACGGGCAAGTCGGTGTGCATCAAGCACATCGTCGGGCTCCTGTATCCCGACGAGGGCGACGTGATCGTCCACGGCCAGTCGATCCCCGCCCTGCCCGACGCCGAGCTGTTCAACCTGCGCCGCAAGTTCGGCGTGCTCTTCCAGGACGGCGCGCTGTTCGGTTCGTTGAACCTGTACGACAACGTGGCCTTCCCGCTGCGCCAGCACACCGAGAAGGGCGAGGACGAGATCGCCGAAATCGTCAACCGGCGGATGCGCGAGGTCGGCCTCGGGGGAGAGGGGGCGAAGATGCCCAACGAGCTCTCCGGCGGCATGCGCAAGCGCGCCGGGTTCGCGCGTGCGCTCGTGCTCGACCCGGAAATCGTGCTCTTCGACGAGCCCGACTCGGGCCTGGACCCCGTGCGCACCGCCCTGCTGTGCGAGCTGATCAAGGAGGTTCACGCGGAGAACGGCGGCTGCTATGTGGTGATCACCCACGACATCATGAGCGCGCGGCGCGTGGCCGAGCACATCTCGGTGCTGTGGAAGGGCAAGATCGTCGAATCCGGACCGGCCGAAGAGCTGTTCGCCTCGGAGAACCCGTTCGTCCGCCAGTTCCTCTCGGGCGAGTCGGTCGGCCCCCTCGGGATGGAGTAGCCCTACCGGCGGCCCGCCCGCCGGGCGTCGGTAGCCTTAAGTTGTGAACGCATCGTCACGCTTCCTCTCGGCTCTTGCGGGCGGTGCGGCCCGGCGACCGCGCCTGGTCCTCGCCGTCGCGGTGGTGCTCGGGCTGGGGGCTGCGGGGCTGGCGCTGCGGCTGCGTCCGACGGCGGCCACGAACACGCTGGTGTCCAGCTCCAGCACCAACTACCAGGCCACCGAGCGCTACTACCGGAGCTTCGGCGAAGAGCCCGTGGTGGTGCTCGTCAAAGGCAACCTCCAGCAACTCGTGCTGAGCTCGGACCTCGAGCGCCTGCTCGGCCTCGAGGGCTGCCTGTCCGGCAACGTGCCCTTGAAGGCGCTCGGCAGCGAGGGCGGCTCCAACGGCCCGTGCGGGCAGCTTGCGCGCGCCAAGACCGTCAAGGTGGTGTTCGGGCCGGGCACGTTCCTCAACGAGGCGGCGGAACAGATTGACAAACTCCTCACGAGCGCCACGAGCAGGGCCGACGCGCAGGCCACGCGAGCCGAAGCGCTGGTGCTGCGCGCGGCCCTCGCCCGCGGCCTCGCCGCTGCCCAGGCGCACGCGCTCGCCAGCCAGGCGCGCAAGGTCTCGCTCGCCGGCTTCCAGTCGAGCCTGGTGACGCTGGCGTTCGAATACGGGCTCACGCAACCGCCGAGCATCGCGGACGCCAACTTCGTCTCGAACGTGGTGTTCGACTCGAGCAAGCCCGCCGGCACGCCCAAGTCGCGCTTCGCCTACCTGTTCCCGAGCCCCAACGCTGCGCTGGTGTCGATACGCATGAAGGCCGGGCTCTCCGAAGCGCAGCGCAACCGCACGATCGAACTGATTCGCCAAGCGGTGCGCATGCCGCAGTGGCAGCTCACACACGGTGAGAGCTATCTGGTGACCGGCGAGCCGGTGATCGTGTCCGATTTGACGAGCTCGATCAGCCATTCGATCGAGCTGCTGCTGATCGCGGTGGCGCTGGTCATGGCCGGGACGCTCGGCCTCGTCTTCAACGGGCGCCCGCGACTGCTGCCGCTCGCGCTGGCACTGCTGGCAGCCGCGCTCACCTTCGGGGCGCTGTCGGCGGTGGGCGCATCGCTGACGATGGCCTCGATCGCCGTGCTGCCGGTGCTCGTGGGGCTCGCGGTCGACTACTGCATCCAGTTCCAGGCGCGCGTGCAGGAGGAGGCCGAGCGCGGCGAGGCGCCGGTGCCGCCCGGCACGCGGGACGCGTCGCTGCTGGTGGCCCGCGCGGCGGCGGCCGGCGCGCCCACCATCGCCACCGCCGCAGCCGCCAGCGCGGCGGCCATGCTCGTGCTGCTGCTCTCGCCCGTGCCCATGGTCCGTGGCTTCGGTGTGCTGCTCGTGGTGGGCGTCGCCGTCGCCCTGGTGTGCGCGCTGACGGCGGGAGCCGCGGCGATCTCGCTGTCCCTGGGCGGCGTCGCCGGTGCACCGGGGCGCACCGGGGCGCGCCCGCCCGCGTCCTCGCCGCTGGTGCTCGCGTGGCGCGGCGCGCGCGAGCTCGTGGCGGACAACCCGCTCACTCGCCTGATCACCCGTGCGGCGCTCGTCGGCGCGGTGCGCAACCCGCGACGGGTGCTGGGCATCGGGCTCGCCCTGGCGGCGCTCGGCTGGGGCCTGGATACTCAGACGAGCGTCCAGACCGACATCACCAAGCTGGTGCCGCAGAACCTCGGCTCGCTGCAGAACCTGAACACGGTCGAGCGGACCACCGGCGTGGGCGGCGAAATCGAGCTGATGCTGGAAGGCAAGGACCTGACCCGACGTTCGACCATCGAATGGATGGTCGGCTATCAGAAGGCCGTGCTCGCGCGCTTCGGCTACGCGCCGGCGCGTGGATGTCAGCACGCACGCCTGTGCCCCGCGTTCTCGCTGCCCGACCTGTTCCAGCGCCAGGCCACGCCATCCTCATCCACCGCGTCCGCCCCGAAGCTCTCGCAGGCGGAAATCGATGGCCTGCTGAGCGCGGTTCCCTCCTACTTCTCGCAGGACGTGATCTCGTCGGACCGGAGTGTGGCGACGCTCGCGTTCGGCATTCGCCTGATGAGCCTCGACCAGCAGCAGCGGCTGATCGAACAGATGCGCTCGAGCCTGCATCCTCCGGCTGGCGTGCACGCCAGCCTCGTCGGACTGTCCGTGCTCGCGGCGCAGTCGGGGTCGCAGGTGGCCGACCCGTGGCGGCGCCTGGAGACGTTGCTCGCCGGCCTGGCCGCGGTCGCCCTGGTGCTGCTCGTGGCCTTCCGCGGCGATCGTCGGCGCGCGCTGGTGCCGCTCGTGCCGATCGTCCTGGCCAGCGGCTGGTCGGCGCTGGTGCTGTTCGTCGTGAGGGTTCCGCTCAACCCGATGTCGGTCACGCTCGGCGCGCTCGTGATCGCCATCTCGACCGAGTTCAGCGTGCTGCTGTCCGAGCGTCATCGTCAGGAGAAGCTCGCCGGTCACGACACGATCGAGGCGCTGCGTCGCAGCTATCGGCGCACAGGCGCCGCCGTGGCCGCTTCGGGGGTGACCGCGATCATGGGCTTCGGCGTGCTGGTGCTGTCGGACATCTCGATGCTGCGGAACTTCGGGCTGGTGACCCTCATCGACCTCAGCGTGTCGCTCGTGGGGGTGCTCGTCGCGCTTCCCGCCACGCTCGTGCTCGCGGACGCGGCCGCGGAACGGCGCGCTCGCAGGCGCCCCGCGCGTGGGCCCCGGCGGGCGCGCCACGCGTGGGTGCGCTCGTGAGCTACCCACGCTTCGGCCGCTACGCCGGCCTGCTCGGCCTGCTCGTGCTGGCGGGACTGGTGATACACGCCGTGCTCGTCAGCCCCACCGATCCGAAGGGCATCGCGCCCGGTCAGCGGCTGGCGCCCTTCGCCGTGCCGCTGGCGCTGGGCGCCATGGTGGGGGACGCGGACATCGCCACGCACGCGAACGACGGCGAAGAGGGCAGCGTCCCCGCGTGCGCGGAGCGTGGCCCGCAGATCCTGAACGTCTGCCAGCTCTACGAACGCGGACCGGTGGTGCTGGCGATGTTCGTCAACTCGGGCTCGTGCACGGGAGTGCTGAGCAACATGCAGGCGCTGCTGGGCGCCTTCCCGGGTGTGCGCTTCGCGGCGGTGGCCGTGCGCGGTGAACGCGACCAGTTGCGCGCGCTGATGCGCCGGCGCGGTCTGACGCTTCCGATCGGGATCGACAGCGACGGCGCGGTGGCCGCGCTCTACAAAGTGTTCACCTGCCCGCAGGTCAACTTCGCCTACAGAGGCGGCGTGGTGCAGAGCAGCGCGCTGCTCGGCAGCGCTTCGCTCGCGAGCCTGCGTGCGCGCGTGAGCGCGCTCGTGGCGTCCTCGCGCGCGCGAGAACGGCGGGAGCCAAGCGCGTGAGCGACCGCGGCGAGACGGCCACCGGCTGGCGCGCCCGCGAGATCGAGGACGAGCTTCCCAGCCTGCGCCTGCTCGTCGACGAAGCCGAGCATTCGCGCGCGCAGCCGCTCACGAGCGGCTCGCCCCCAGAGGTGGCAGCTCGTCTGCGCGCACTGTCCGACCGCTTTCGCGGCGCCCGCGCTGTTGGCATCCGCAGGGAGTCGGTGCCGGCCGCATACCGCGTGTTCTTTCGCCAGATCGGGCTCGACCCGGACGTCGTGCGCACCCCGATGGAGGCTGCCGTGCTCGAGCGGATGCTGCGTGGCGGCTTCCTCACGGGCAATCTGATCGAAGACGTGCTGCTGATCGCACTGCTCGACACGGGCGTGCCGGTGTGGGCGCTGGACGCCGACTCGGTGGACGGCCACCTCGGCATTCGCGCGAGCGCGGAGGGCGAGCCGCTGGGGCGGGCGCGGGGCGCGCCGGCGCTGCCCGCCGGGCGCCTGGTGGTGGCGGATGCCTCGGCGGTGCTGGCGGTCCTCTTTGGCGAGGCGGCACGCGAGCACGAGCCGCACGCGCGTACGCGCCGCGTCACGCTGTTCGCGGTCCAGGTCGCCGGGGTGCCGACGCTGTATGTCGAGGAGTCCCTGTGGACGTGCCGTGCGGCGCTCGAGCAGCTGTGAGCGACGATCGAAGTGCGTCATCAGCGCCAGGCGCGCTGGTAGAATCGACACCTGCCGGAGAGGAGGCGGGTGTGATCTACTACGAGCAGCAACTCATCGATCCAGACGACCCGGCCCCGGCAGCCGCTCAGGGACGCGGCGCGGTCGCAGAGCCGCGCGAGGAGGGTGCGCCGTCATGGGATGGGGACGAGCGTGACGCCAGGGCGACGCTCCGTGCGCAGATCGCGCGCCTGGAGCGGGAGCGCTCGGCAATCGTGGCCGAGCGCTTTCCGTTCATTCCCGCGCCCGCCCCCATCGATCGTCCCCACGTCGGCGGGCCCACGCTGCTCGATCTCGGCGCGCTCGAGCGCGTGCGCGATGAGCTGGCGGCGGGTGTGCAGGAACTGCACGTGCGCGTCCGCGAGCGCGTGGAGCACGAGCGCCGCGCGCGCGAGCAGCTCCAGCGGATGCGACTGGAACCTGGCCGCTACAAGTTCGCGCGGCTACCCGTGAGGGATCTCGGCCAAGGCGTGTGCGGAGTCTGGGAGGTCCGCCCACGCCTCGGCCTGATCGGCATGCTTGCCGGCTGGTGGCAGCTCAAGCTGTCGTCAGGCTGTCCGTTAGCCAGGGGGTCGCGGTCCACGCGCGGCCCCGACTCACCGAAGTGAGCATCGCCGCCAGCGTGCGGCGCTGGCGCTCGGTCATCGAGCCGATCGTCTTCTTCTCGGACATCGGCACCTGTGCGAGGAACTTGCGGCAACGGGTCTGACCCCAGCGGCGCTGGCTCATCAACAGATCGGCGACAGCCATGCTATGCGCCTCCCAGGGGCATTCGAGGATCACCTCGGCAACGTGCAGTTCGCCGATGGCCACGCGTCGCTTGAGATCCGCGCGGGCGAGACGAACCTTGTTGGCGCGCTCGAGCGCGCGCATGTACTGGGGACCGCCAGGGGCAACCGTCGGTGTCGCATTCATAAAAGGCACTCTCCCCCGCTCGCGGCGCGAACCTGCGCGACGCGAGCGTGCTTGCAGTGGTTTTACTTGTCGTGCACCTGCAAGGCCGAGCGACATCCACCGCGACGAGACGTGGTCATCCTGCCATTCTCGTCCCTCTCCCGACGTAAATCCAGTGTGTGGGGCGAACCCCAGAACGGTCTTGCAGAGCGCATGTGGAAGCTATGCGAGGACGGGTCCCGTGGTCAATATCTCGCCCGTCGGATCGTACGCTAGAAGCGATCTTTTTCGATCGGACCGCGACTTGTGAAGAAGCGGACAAGTCGGCTTCAGGAGTCCCCGGGCGCGGGCAGCGGGCCGTGCTCGCTCTCGAACTCCGGCTTCACGCGCGCGAACACCTCGAGCGCGCGGTCGAGCGTGTCGTGGTCGTGCGTGGCCATCACGCTCGTGCGCAACAGCGCGCCTCCCGGTGGCACAGCGGGATGCATCGCGCAATTGGTGAACACGCCCCCGTCGTACAGGGCGCGCCACAGCAGCGCCGCCTTCCAGTCGTCGCCGACGACGATCGGGATGATGGGGGTGCGAAGCGATTGCACCGGGGCGTCCTCGCCCGGGCCCACGCGCACCGGCTCGCCGCGGCGCAGGCAGAACCCGAGCGCGTCGAGGCCGTCGGCGAGGTAGCGCGCGCGCTCGAGCACGCTCGCCAGCAACGCCGGTCCCTCGTCCGAGCGGACGATCCGCAGGGCCGCGAGTGCCGCGCCCAGCGCCGCTGGGACGGCCGACGCGGTGAACAGGAAGGCACGCGAGGAGATGCGCAGGTAGTCGATCACCTCGGCCGGTCCCGCCACGAAGCCACCGCATGCGGCGAGCGACTTGGAGAACGTGCCCATCCGCAGGTCCACGCGGTCCTCGACGCCGAGCAGCTCGCTGGCGCCCGCCCCGCGGGCACCGAGCACGCCCGCGCCGTGCGCCTCGTCGACCATCAGGCGAGCGCCGTAACGGGCACACAGCTCAGAGACGTCCACCAGCGGCGCGACGTCGCCCTCCATCGAGAACACCCCGTCCACGACCACCAGCACGCCGCCGCCGTCGCCCTCCCCGCGCTCGAGCGCGTGCTCGAGCCGGTCGAGCCGGTTGTGGCGAAAGGGGCGCATCTTCGCCTTGGAGATCAGCGCGCCATCGAGGATCGAGGCGTGATCGGCGGAGTTGACGATCACGGTGTCGCCCGGACCGAGCAGCGTGCCCAGCGTGCCGACGTTGGCCTGGTGGCCGGTGGTGAACACGATCGCATCCTCGCTGCCCATCCACTCGGCGAGCTCACGCTCGAGCTCGAGGTGCAGGGGCGTGGTGCCGTTGAGCAGGCGCGAGCCGGTGAGGCCGGTGCCATAGCGGTGCAGCGCGTCCTCGGCTCCCTTCATCACGCGCTCGTCCGCGGTCAGCCCAAGGTAGTTGTTGGACGCCAGCATGATCCGCGGCGCGCCCTCCATCTCGACGATCGGCATCGCGGGCGAGGTGACGGTACGGAAGTAGGGCATCAGGTCGGCGTCGCGAGCGGCGCGCAGGAGCTCCTCGCGCTCGTGGCCACGGACCTTGGCGAAGACGTCTATCGATGTGGGCATATAGGGTGCGCGGCGATGGCGGTGGAAGTCAGCTCGGTCTCCGGCGGCAGGGATCTCAAGGCGTTCGTCGATGTGCCCTTCCGTCTTCATGCTAACGAGCCGCTATGGGTCCCGCCGCTCAAGCTCGAGCGCCGACTGTTCCTCAACCGTCGCATGAACGCGTTCTTCACGCACGGCGAAGCCGAGTACTTCCTGGCGCGCCGTGACGGTCGCGTGGTCGGTCGCGTGAGCGCCCAGGTAAACCACGCGTTCAACGAGCATCGCGAGAAGAAGTGGGGCTGGTTCGGGTTTCTCGAGTTCGAGGACGACCCGGAGGCGCTCGCGGCGCTGCTGGGCGCGGCCGAGTCCTGGGGGCGCGAGCGCGGCATGGAACGCATGGTCGGCCCGGCGAGCTTCACGATGAACGACGAGAGCGGCGTGCTGATCGAGGGCTTCGAGCTGCGCCCGATGATCGCGCAGCCGTGGAACCCGCGCTACTACCCCGAGCGCATCGAGCAGGCCGGGATGGTCAAGGCGATGGACCTGCTGATGTGGAACCTCGAGGTCGCCGACCGGGAGAAGGTGCTGCCGGTGATCTTCGAGCTGGCCGAGAAGGTCCAATCCGAGCACGGCATCCGCGTGCGCCCGATGCGCCGCCTGCAGCTGCGCAAAGACCTGGACTCGTTCGCCGAGGTCTACAACTCCGCGTGGTCGCAGAACTGGGACTTCGTGCCGTACTCCAAGAAGGACCTCGATGCGCTCGCCCAGGAGCTGCACCTGGTGTTCGACAAGCACTGGTTCTTCATCGCCGAGAAAGAAGACACCGGCGAGGTCGTGGGCATGGCGATGACGATCCCGGACCCCAACCAGTTCCTCGTGAAAATGCACGGGCGCCTGCTTCCCTTCGGCTGGTGGCATTTCGTCAACAAGAGCCGCATCATCGACCGCGTGCGCGTGGGCTGGCTCGGGGTCAAGCCCGAGTACCAGCACACGGGGGTGGCGGCCAAGCTGTATGTCGAACACTTCAACGCCGCCGCCGTGCGCCGCCAGAAGGGCGGTGAGATGGGCTGGATCCTGGAGACCAACGAGCCCATGAATCGCGGCATGGAAGCGATGGGCGGGCGCGTCGTCAAGCGCTATCGGATGTATGAGCGAGTGCTGTAGAAGGGGCTTGGGCCGAGGGGTCTGGACCGCCCTCTAGACTTCCCCCCGTGAGCGAGTCCTTGCAGCCAACTCCTCAGCCGCGGGAGCGCGTCGGCGAGGCCGGGAACGGCGAAGGCGTGCGCCAGCCGGATGCGTTGCCTGTGCTGGCGGGCTCGCTCCACGTGATGCCCGCAAGATCCGGCGGCTCCGCACTTCCCGAGGAGCGCAGGCCCGTCATCCCCGCCGTGCAGGCCGCAGCGGTGGCGGCCGGCAGCTTCGTCGCGGGAGCGGCGGTCGTGGGGCTGGTCCATCGCCGCCGCCGGCGCGCGGGCGCGCTCGTCAAAGGCAGGCGCGCGGGGCGCAGGGCCGCCCACCGCGGCGCTCGCGGCAGGGGCAGCAGGACCGCCGAGCTCGTCCAGATCGTCAGCAGCCGCTCGCTGCTGGTTGACGTGCACCTGCTGGGCGGGCCGGGCGAGCGCTGAGGCGGGCGCGCTGAGTAGCCGCGTCGAACTGCGGGAAGAGCTCACGCCGGCCGGTCCCTTTCGCCTGCCCCGCCGCAATGGCCAGGATGGGCTCGTGCGCCGCCGTGGAGGGGTGCTCGAGCGCCTGCTCCATCACGAGGATCAGCCGGTCGTCGTCAGGGTGGCACAGCCGGCGCCCGACAGGGTGCTGTTCGGCGCACGGGCCGCGAGCAGGCAGGCAGCGGCGTATGGCATCCGGCGCATGCGCTTCGCGCTCGGCGTCGAGGAGGATCTGCGTCCCTTCCTCGTCCGCTTCGCGCGAGACCCGTTGATCGGCCGCTCGGTGCGGAGTCGGCCGTGGCTGCGCGCGTCGCGCAGGCCGGAGCCGTTCGAGGCGCTCGCGTGGGCGATCTGCGAGCAGTTGATCGAGTACGAGCGGGCGGCCGCGATTCAGAGGCGGATGCTCGCCGCGCTCGGCCGCAGCGCCAGCGACTGGGACGGGACCGCGAACCCGCTGCGCGACCTCCCCACGGTGGCGGCGCTCGCGGGCACCGCCCCGGCGCTGCTGCAGTCCTTCGATCTGGCCGGCTCGCGCGCGCGCACGCTCGTGTGCAGCGCCCGCGAGGTGGCGCGCGGCCGGGTCGATCTGCACAGCCCCGAACACGAGCGCGCCTGGCGCAAGCTACGCGCGATCCCCGGCATCGGCACCTGGACGGTGGAGATGCTCGCGCTGCACGGACAGGGCCGCCACGATCAGGTGCCCGCCGGCGACCTCTCGCTGCTGAAGCTCGTGGGGCGGGCGCTCGGCGGGGGCGACCCGCGCGCGCGCGCCGAGGAGTGCCACGTGCGCGACTTCTTCGCTCCCTACGGCGAGTGGGCGGGCCTGGCCGCCGTGCACATGCTCGCGGGAGGGCTCTGAGGGCCTACGCGGGCAGCGGCACGCGGTAGCGACGCGAGCGCGGGTCCTGCTCGAGCAGGCCGGCAGCCAGCAGCGTGGTCATGTAGCGGTGGGTGGTGCTCGGGCTCAGACCCAGGCGCACGGCCACGTCCGTGACCGCCAGTCCGCCGCCGTCGGTGGGGAAGCAGGCAAGCACGAGCAGGCCCAGCAGCAACGACCGCGACAGGCGCGGGCTGGCGGCGAGCGCCTCGTAGTTGGAGGCGAGATCCTTGTCGGCCAAGCCGTGCAGGACGCTCGCCACGCTATTGCCGTCGGCGCTGGTGCGCACGACCTGGTCGATCTGCGCCCGTGTCAGCTCAATCGTGATACCGCTGGTGGTCATCGAGATGTGATCTGGACGATCAAACACGAGCCGGGCGCCGCATGGCACCCGGCTCGGGTCACTGGCGAGACGAAAGCGGATCGGACCTGGCGCGCCTTGCTTGGCTCACGCCCTGGCCCAGTTCACGCAACCGGAATGATCGCGCCCGGAGCCCCGCCGGAGCAAGGGGAAACTCCAATACTTGACTTTCAAGTAGCTCCGTCCGCGGGTGTCGTGCTGAGCAGCCGCCCGGCGGCGCGGCGGGCCCGCAGCACCGCCATCGTGGGCGTTGCCAGGGCGCCCATGCTCGCCAGCACCTGCTGCTTGGCGAGGCGTGCGTCGGGCGCCGACGCCTGGGGCTCGGAGAGATAGAAGCAGGCCATCGCGGCGAGGATCATCGCGTGGTTGTAGGCGTGGGGCAGCACGCTCGCGCGGCGAACCGCCTGCACAGCGATCATCTCCAGCCGGGCGGCCGCTTCGGCGGGCGAGGTGTAGTAGCCGATCAGGCTGCGGTGCCCCGGGGTCGTGGTGTCCTCGTGGCGGTCGACGAGGCTGTCCAGCAGCGTGTGCAGGCCGCCGATCCACGGGTAGTAGGCGTCGTCGAGCGCGTCGGTCTCGCGATCGGTGAGCGCCGGATCGGCAGTGGCGCTGATCAATGCGAGAACTCCCAGCGACGAGCCTGCCGCAGCGCCCGTCTCCCACCATCGCAGCCCGGTGCTCGGCCTGGTTTCGCCGCTGGCCCAGTGCTGGAAGGCGGCGTGCGAGTGCTCGGAGTCTCCGTGGTTGAGGCTCTGATAGGTGATGATGCGCTCCGCCGCACGGCGCACGGGCGCGAGGATTGCCCTGTAGGAGGGCAGCTCGGCGAGTGAGGCCCGGCAGGTATCGACGAGCGCGTCGAGGTAGCCGCCGTCGCTGCACTGCCGGTGGTGGGCATAGTAGTCGCAGCACTTCTCTCCGGGATCGAGCGCCGAGAGCAGCGCCTGGTTGAGCTGGCGCCCGTTGCGGATCGGGTCAGCGTTCGGCTGCTCTGACACCGTATCCAGATAATCGAAGATCACCTGATAGGCGGCAAGCGCGGTTATGACCGGGCGCTGGGCGGGCGGTGGCACGAACGCCGCGAACGCAACCGCCCCCTCGAGGCTGCGTCGCTTGGCACGCATGGCATCCAGCGCGAGGTGACGTAGTACGGGATCGTCGATCGCGCGGGCACGAGTCTGCCAGCGGCGCAATTCACACACAAAATATGGGAATACGCTGAGCCAGTAACGGCGCGCAGCGTGCGCGAATGCGAGTATCGATATACTTCGATTTCTTCGTACAACCATATGCGTGAGCTTCGTCTCGTGTGCAAGCTACTGTGTTGCAACATGTGCGATCACTCCTGAATGCTTGCCTCTGCGGAGACCTGCGCCGAGAGCAGGCCGGGCAGCGCTATCACAGTCATCGCGATGCCGGCGAGCAGCACGAGCGTGACGGCTATCTGTGGGAAGTCGATCGAGAACGGTGCCGGGAAGCCGGTAATACGGACGAGCTCGCGGCAGGCCAGCGCGTGTCCGTAGACGCCGACGAGTGCACCCACCGCGACGCCGAGAGTGAGGACGATCGCGCTCTCGAGCAACACGGCGCGCCACAGCTGGGCCGTGTTGTAGCCCTGGATCTTCAAGGAGGCGAGCATCCCGCGCCGCTGCCAGATGGCCGCGCTGAGCGCGGAGGCGACGGCCAGTGCGGCGGCGATCAGCAGGAGCGTCGCGATCTCGCTGAGGCTGCGCAGTCCCTGGCCAACTATCTGCTCGACCTCGGCGATGCGCTGCCCGGAGGTCTGCACACGCAGGGCCTGTTCGTCTCCGAGAGCCACTTTCACTATTTGCGCTCCCCTCACCGCGCTCACACCCGGCCTCAGTGCCACCGCGAGCGTCGTCGGGTTGTCGGTCAGCCAATAGTGGCTGTAGTCGTGTGTGTTAATCGTGATCGTGCCCGACGGCCAGCCGATGTTGGTGGTAATCGCAGCCACACCGAAGCGCGCGGGCCCCGACGGCGTCGGCAGAGCGAACGAGTCGCCGAGTCCCAGATGGTGTTCGTTTGCGTAGCCGCTCGAGACGGTCGCCCAACCATTCGCACGCAGCAGACTGTTCGCATGGGCGAGGTTCCCTCGCAGAAGCTGCGAGGAGAGCACCATGGTGCTGGTGTCGGCCGGCAGGGCGCGTATCCACAGGCGGTGAGAGCCAACGTCCAGAAAGCCACCCTGATGTATGCGCACCGAGGCCACGCCGGGCGCGCTCCGCAGGTCGGCCAGCTCGTGGCTGCCGATGCGAAAGCTGTCCGCGTCGAAGATGTTGGGGTCCGGGGTCACCCATACCTGGGCTGTGCTCCACTGCTGGACGATCGCCTCGTCCAGGCCGTGCAGGAGATCGTGTTGCGCGCCGCCCACGGCGACGCTGCCGTACACCGCCAGCGCTGCTATGCCGGCGAGCGCGACCGAGCGCGTGGTCACGGCGCGCAACTCGGACACGACCACGATCAGCGAGCTGCTGGGCACGTGCTCGCCCGCCCACTGCAGCAACCGCGCGACGCCCACGAACAGGCTGGGGATCGCCAGCAGCGCCGCCAGCGCCAGCGCCATGCCACCCACGATCGTCAGGCCGGGCGCGATCAGCACCATCACCGTGATCACCACGAGCAGGGCCGCGCTCACCGCGGCGAGCTTGAGCGGTGTGCCCTGCGCGAGCACCTCGCCGCCGCCGGAGTGGTCCCTGAAGACGGCGTCGGTGGGCCGACCGGGGCGCAGGTCGAGCGTGGGGGAGAGCGAGGCCAGGATTGACGCGAGCACGCCGCACGCGACCGCCAGCACGATCGTCCCGACGTGCAAACTCTCGCTGCTGCCGACCGGAAACGCGGTCGTCAGGTACATCGGCACGCGGTGCAGGAAGGCATGCGAGAGCACGTATCCGAGCGCCACGCCCGCGGCGGACGCCACCACGCCGAGGACGACGGCCTGAAAGCCGAGCAGCACCACCACCTGGCGCCAGTCGTAGCCCTGCAGGCGCAGATCGGCCACGAAGCGCCGTCGCTCGGGCACCGTGAGCAACATCGCGTTGAGTGCCAACAGAAAGCCGACCATCACGCTGATCGCCGCGAACAGCGTGGTCGACTGGTCGTTTGGCTTGACCGCTTCGCTCAGCAGGCGCAGCTCGTTGTCGGCTGGCAGCACGTTGAGCCGGCCCGCGGCCAGCGTGCGCAGTCCGCGCGCGACCGTCGCTTCCTGGCCATCGCGCGGCGTCACCAGGATCTGTGTGAGGCGCCCCTGCAACCCCGTCAGACCCTGGGCGGTCGCGAGCGACGCGACGGTCACGGGACTCGAGGCGAACGCGCCGAAAGGCGAGCTTCGGAGCACCGCGTTCACGCTCACCCGGCGTGCCTGCCCGTACGCCAGCACGGTGACCCGGCCGCCCGGCTCGGCGCCGAGCGCGCCGGCGACGCTCGCCGGCAGGATCACGCCATGGCCGAACGTGAAGCTCGTCACGCCGAGCGTCCCCGTGCCGAAGCTCCCCAGGCGGAGAACCGCCGGCGTCACGCCGAGCAGCTCCACCGCCTGGCGCCCGTGCGGCCCGACGATGGTCACGTTCTCGCGCAGCACCGGCGCGGCCACGCGGACGCCCGCCAGGCGACGGCTCCGGGGGAGCAGCCCTTCGTCGAACCCTTCCTGCGAGCGGGCGGCGAGTTGCAGTCGCGCCGAGCCGACGAGCTCGTGGACGAGCTGTTCGGCCGATCCCGTGAGGCCGGCGTTGGCGACCAGGACGCCCAGCACCAGCGCCACCCCGACCGCGATGCCGCTGCCCGCCAGGAGCTCCTGGATCGCGTGCGAGCGCAGCCTGACCCCGTACAGGTGGGCCAGCATGCTCACTCGGACCCCCGCGACCGAGGGGTTCAGCACGCGCCTCACGATGAGGTCGCTACCAGCTCCGGATCGATCCCATCGGCCATGTGCCCGTCGCGCAACGCGTACACGTGATCGACGAACGGCACCGCGTCGTGGTCGTGCGTGACCACGAGCCCTGGGATCGCGCGCTCGTGGCAGATGTCGCGCATCAGGGCCAGTATCTCCCGGCTTCGCTTCGAGTCGAGGTTGCCGGTGGGCTCGTCGGCGAGCAGCAGCCGCGGCTCGTTGGCGAGCGCCCGGGCGATCGCGATTCGCTGGCGCTCGCCCATCGAGAGCTGCTCGGGCGTGTGCTGGGCACGTGTTCCGAGTCCTACGCGTTCCAGCCACGGCAATGCGCGACGGCGCCCCTCGCGCAGGGTGCAGCCGTCGCCGGTCAGCTTGATCGTCGCGTTGTCCAGCGCTGAGGTGTGCGGCATCAGATGGAAGGACTGGAACACGAAGCCCACGTCCCGGCGGCGATACAGCGCGGCCTCGCGCTCGGAGAGCTCGCCCAGCACCTTGCCGTCGAAGTGCACGCTGCCGCTATCCGGTCGGCTGAGCGCGGCCGCCAGCAGCAGCAGCGTCGTCTTGCCCGAGCCGCTCGGGCCGTACAGCGCCACGAACTCCCCTGGGCGGATGGTCAACGACACGCCGTCGACGGCCTTCACGGTCTCGATGGCGGTCGAGTAGTGCTTGACGACCTCGCGCAGCTCGAGCGTGCTCACTGCGTGGCCCGCTCCGCTCAGGCGCGCCTGGGCAGCGGCACCACGGTGCCCCGCGGCTCGGTGGAGACCACTTCGCCGCCGGCGATCGACATCAGGATCCGCGTCCCCTGCAGCGCCGCCATCTCCTGCGAGGCCATCACCAGTGTCATGTTGCGCTCGCCCGCCGCGCCTCGCAGCAGCGCGTAGAACCGGTCGCGCTCGCCGGGAGAGGGTGTCAGGGCCGGCTCGTCGGCCACCAGCAGGCGCGGCTCGTGGGCGAGCGCCCGCGCGAGCATCACCCGCGCACGCTCCGCCGGCGCGAGCGAGGTCATCGACGCCTCGGCGTCGCCGGCTCCGACCTCGACCTCTTCGAGGACCCGGCTCGCCCGCCTGCGGGCCTCGCGCATCGTCAGCCCCTCGCTGCCCAATGACGTGGCCACGTGGTTGACGACGCTCTCGCCGGGGTTGGCGCGCCAGTCGGTGCTCGATACGAATGCGATCTGACCACGCAGCAGTCCGCCGCGCTCGCGCCCGCTCATGCGCGTGATGTCGCGCCCCTGGAAGCGGATCGAGCCGTGGTCGGGCAGCGTGATGCCCGCCGCCAGGCGCAGCAGCGTGGACTTGCCCGAACGCCTCGCCCCGAGGAGGCCGACGGACACGCCGGCGTCCACGTCCAGCGAGACGCCGTCGAGCACGGGGATCTCCCGGCCCCCGTCGTGATAGCGCTTGCTGACGTTCACGAAGGAGAGCAGCGGCGTCATCTCGGCCGGTGAGGCTATTGCGGGCGTTCCAGGAACTCGTTGATGCGTCTGCGCGTGCGCTGTGCCCACTCGGTCTCGATCTGTAGCTGTGCGTAGACGGCGTCGCGAGTGCAGTCCAGGCACAGCGCCGTCCACGAGCGGCCGCGACCGTCGGTGGGGGTGACCAGCTGCGCCAGCACCAGGCACTCGCGCTCGTATGCCTTGAGCGCCTCGAGCAGCCTGTGCGCGTCCTGTTGGCGCGCCACGGACAGCTTTGCCTGCAACCCCAGGCGCACCGGCTCCCTCGGCAGCAGTGTCTCCATCCACAGCGTCAGCGCCTCGGAGGACTCCTCGGTCGGGTAGTACACGAGGTGCGTGCGGCGGTGGTTGTTGCGCTTGGGCTCGTCGCGCGATACCGCCAGGCCGGTCTTCTCGAGCTGCTCGAGCAGGCGGTACACGTCGTTCGTGTCCACGCGCCAGGTTTCGCCGAGTCGCGCGGCCAAGCGGTTGGCGAGATCGCCACCATGGCCAGGGCGTTCGAGCAGCAGGCCCAGCAGAGCGCCACGAAGCGGCGTGGACGGGCCGCGCATCCATCTCGTCTTCTCCGGACTTACGCTCGCCATTGCTTCCCCCATCGAACAGAGTTGGCTGTCTGGACAATACACCACGACGGGTCGGATGATGAATTGTTCCGACATTCTGGCGCGGCCGCCCCGGGCCGCGACTAGGGGATCAGCACGGCGGCGCCCCTGAAGCGCCCCGCGCGCAGGTCGGCGAGGGCGTCGTTGGCCGCATCCAGCGGATAGGTGGTGACATGTGTCTCGACGCCCGCGCGCGGCGCCAGCGCCAGCAGCTCCTCGCCGTCCCGGCGGGTGAGATTGGCGACCGAGCACAGCGTGCGCTCCTGCCACAGGATCGAGTACGGGAAGGCGGGGATCTCGCTCATGTAGATGCCGCCGCAGACGACCGTGCCGCCGGGCGCGACCGCGCGCAGCGCGAGTGGCACGAGCGCGCCCACAGGCGCGAAGATGATCGCCGCGTCGAGCGGTTCGGGCGGCCGCTCCTCCGAGCCGCCGGCCCACACGGCGCCCAGTTCGCGCGCGAACGCCTGCGTGGCCTCGTCGCCGCTGCGCGTGAAAGCGAACACGCTGCGTCCCTGCCAGTTGCACACCTGCGCGAGGATGTGGGCGGACGCGCCGAAGCCGTACAGGCCCACGCGCTGGGCGTCGCCGCACATGCGCAGCGCGCGGTAGCCGATGAACCCCGCGCACAGCAGCGGGGCGGCCTGCTCGTTTACGTAGCTGTCGGGGACCGGGAAGCAGTAGCGCTCGTCGGCAACCGCGTACTCGGCATAGCCGCCGTCTATGTCGCGCCCGGTGAAGCGGGCGTTCGGGCACAGGTTCTCGCGCCCGCTTTTGCAGTACACGCACTCGCCGTCAGTCCAGCCGAGCCACGGTACGCCCACGCGGCGCGGGCGGGCGGGGTCCGACTGTGCGGCCCGGCAGCCGCGCGCCGCCCGCTCCGCGCTGCCGGTCTCGGCCGTCTCCGCGCCCGATACGACCGTGCCGACGATCTGGTGCCCGAGGATGCGCGGCGGCTCGGCGATCTCGACCTCGCCGTCGAGCAGGTGCAGGTCGGTGCGGCACACCCCGCAGGCCTCCACGTTGATCAGCAGCTGACCCGGCTCGGGCTCGGGGATCGGCCGCTCCACCAGGCGCAGCGGCTGTCCGACCTGCTCGAAGATCATCGCGTTCATGCTGCCCGGCGACGCCATCACGCGCAGTCAAGCACGATCCTCGACCGCAGCGCGCACTGGTGCGGACGCTAGATCCCCTGGCCCGGCAGGAACTCGTTGGTGAACGGCGGCAGTCCACCGTTGGGGTTGTGCTGGAGCAGTCCGTGCGAGTACATCCAGTTGCCGAACGCCGCCCACGCGGCTGGTTCCTGCCAGCCGAACGGGTTGCTCGTGTCGGTCGGTTGCGCGGCCGGCAGCGTCTGTGTGATCGATTCGAGCTGGAGCTTCGGTTCGAGCGTGGGGTTCGCCTTGACAACCAGCGACGCCGCTGCGGCTGGATCGCGGCGCACTTCGCGCTCCCCGCGCGTGAGTGCCTGCAGGAACGCGCGCAGGTCCTGACCGTCGGTGTGCGCCTCGTCCTCGCGCACCACGAGCACGAGCTCGTCATAGGTGGGCACGCCCGCCTGGTCGACGGGGATCACCAGCGGATGCTTGTGCATCAGGCGCAGCTGCACGGCCTCGTAGTTCCAGTAGCCGCCGAGCGTGGCGGCCACCTTGCCGGAGAGCATCGCGGGCACGAGGTTGAAGCCCACGTTCACTTCTTTGACCTTCGACTGGCTCACGCCCGCATGCTGCAGGATCGAGCGCAGCTCGGCCGCCTGGTAGGGGATGCCGGCGGTGCCCACCGTCTTGCCCGCAAGCTGGGCCACATCGTGCACATGCTGTTCGGGTAGGGCGATGATGGAGGTCAGCGGGCGCTGCACCAGGGCCGCGATCGACACCAGCTCCAGGCCCTGATCGCGCGCCAGCAGGAGCTGCGGCTCATAGGAGATCGCCATGTCCACCTTGCCGGCCGCCAGCAGCTTCAGCGGTTCGGCCGTTTCCGCAGGCACGACCGGTTCGACGTTCAGGCCGACCGCCCGGAAGTCCCCGTGCGCGATCGCCGCGTACAGGGCCGCGTGATCGGCGTTGGGGAACCAGTCGAGCATGATCGTGAAGCGCTTGACGCCAGGCGCCGAGATCACGTCCTGCTTGGCGCCGCAGGCGCCCAGCGCCAGGGCGAGCGCCAGGCCCGCCAGCGCCAGCAGCGCGCCGCGACCCGGGGGACGCCGGCGCGAGTCCGCGGGCGAGGGTGCTCGGGAGTGCAACCCGGACCGCGTCGGCGACCCGGTCGGCGCGGCCCGGGTCGTTGGCGCGGCCGGGACGGCTCGCGGCGTTGGCTCGCTCGTGTTCAACGTTTCTCTCCTCGTGTGTGGACGTTCCAGGGGATCAGCATGCGCTCGGCCAGGGCGAGGGCGTAGAAGCAGACGACCGCGAACGCGAACAGCACGGCCGTCGCCGCGTACGCACGCGGGGTCTGAAAGCCGCCCGCGTCGGTGATGATCTCGCGCCCGAGGCCCGCATACGCCGCGGTGCTCGGGGTGCTCGTCTCGGCGATGAACGCGCCGATCACGCCGACCGCCAGCGCGATGCGCGCGCCGCTGAGCGCCGCCGGCAGCGCCGCCGGCAGCTCGGCGAAGCGAAACGCCTGCCAGCGGGAGGCGTCGAGCGTGCGCAGCAGCTTCGGCTGCTCGGGATCCACGGCCGCCAGGCCGTCGACCGTCGCGACCACCACCGGGAAGAAGCAGATCAGCGCGATCACCACCAGCTTGGGGAAGATCCCAAAGCCCCACCAGAACACCAGCAGCACGCCGATCACGGGTATCGGCACGGCCTGCGAGCCGACCGCCAGCGGGTACACGGCGCGGCGCACGAGTGGGAAGAGGTGCATTGCGATCGCCAGCGCGAAGCCGCTCGCGAGCGCCAGTCCCAGTCCCAGCACGACCTGCTCGGCGGTGACCGTGAAGTTGTGCCACACGAGCGCGCCGTTGCTCCACAGCGAGCTCGCCACGGCATGGGGGGCGGGGAGCAGGTCTTCCTGCACGCCGGAGAAGTCCGCGTAGAGCTCCCACGCCGCGAGCAGCGCGCCTGCGAGCACCACCGCGGGCACCGCGCGCCGCGCGCGGGCGAACCGTGCCCCGGGGCTGCCGCTCACCGCCGCCCACCCGCGCCCAGAGCGCCGAGCGCGTGCTCGCGGAGCGCGAGCACATCGGGGTCGGTGCGCGCGCGCGGGCGCGCGAGCTGCACCTGCAACTCGGCCACCACGTGCCCCGGCCTGTGCGAGAGCACCGCCACGCGATCGCCCAGCAGGATCGCCTCCTCGACGTCGTGGGTCACGAGCACCACCGTCCTGGGGTCGTGCGCGAGCGTGTAAGCGAGCCAGTCCTGCATCTCGCCGCGGGTGATCGCGTCCAGCGCGCCGAACGGCTCGTCCAAGCACAGCAGCGGCTTGCCGGACAGCAGCGTGCGCGCGAACGCCACACGCTGGCGCATGCCGCCGGAGAGCTCGTGCGGGCGGGCGCGCTGGAAGCCGTCGAGCCCCAGCTCGGCGAACAGGGCCGCCGCGCATGCGCGCGCCTCGGCGCGAGGCTTCCCCGCGATGCGCAGTGCGAGGGCCGCGTTGTCGACGGCGCTCAGCCACGGGAGCAGCAGATCGCGCTGGGCCATGAGCACGGCGGGCGCGCACCTCAGCGTCCCCGCATCGGGGGTCTGCAGCTTGCAGATCAGCTCGAGCAGCGTGCTCTTGCCGCAGCCGCTGGGGCCGACCACCGCGACCAGCTCTCCGGGTGCCGCATGCAGCCACAGCCCGTCCAGCGCCCGCACCTCGGCGCCGTCCCGGCCGTGGTAGACGTGGCTCACGTCCTCCACCGCCACCGCCATCCCCTCGCCCCGCGCTCGCCCGTGGCCGGCGGGTTGTGCGCGAGATTGCAGTTCGGTCGACAAGTCGCTCCCTTCGCGGGCATTACCCCACAGGTTCTAAGGGTCGGCGCCGGGGGAATCGCGTTTCCCGTGCGCCATCTCAGCCGGCCTTCCCGCCAGCACCCCTGGTGTCTGCTCAGGTCCCGCGGGATGCTAGCGCGCGGCGGCGATCACGGGGCGGGTGAGCGCGCGCACGAAGTCCTCGAGCTGGGCGGTCGTCCAGCACTCGAACGCCGTGCAGTACTGCTCGTAGGCGGCGATCACCGAATCGCCGTAGTTCCAGTACAGGCGTGGCTCCGGGTTCAGCCAGAACGTTCGCCCCGCGCGGGCGGCGATCTGCGCGAACACGTCCGCGCGCGGGTCGCGCCCGTTCGTGCGCGCGTCGCCGAGCACGATCACGGTCGCGCGCGGGTGCAGTTCGTCCTCCACCTGGGTCAGGAACTCCGACCACACGCGCCCGTAGTCGGTGTAGCCGGAGATGTCCGCCACGCCCGCGTCACTGGAGATGCGCTCGCTCACGGCCCTGAAGTCACGCTCGCGTTCGAATATGTCCGTCACCTCGGAGATGCGCTCGATGAACACAAAGGAGCGCATCTTGCGAAACGTGTCGTGCAGCGCGTGCAGCACGGACAGGAAGAACACCGACGCGGAGGTGACGCTGGTGGAGACGTCGCACAGCACGAAGATCTCCGGGCGTTTGGGCCTGCGCGGGCGGAACTTCAGCACCACCGGGACGCCGCCGGTCTGCAGCGAGGCGCGCATCGTCCGTTTGACGTCCACGTGCGCGTGGTGGCGGTGGCCCCGTGCCTGCATGCCCTGGGTGGCCAGCCGGCGCCGCAGCTGGGCGACCACGCGGTGGACCGCCGCGAGGTCGGCCAGCGGACCCGAGGGCAGCGCGCGGTCGAGCTCGCCCAGCGGCCGTGAGGGCGGCAGGTTGCCGGTGCGCTCGATCTGCGCGCGCTCGAGCTCGCGCCGCAGCAGCGCCTCGAAGCGCCGCAGCGACTCGCGCGGCAGGCCTTCCCGACGCGGGTCCTCGGCGGGCAACTCCGGCTGGGCCTCGGCGCGCAGGCCCAGCGCCCGGCGGATGCGCTGCACGTCCACGCCGATCACCCCTGAGCCCTCCTGGCGGCGCGCGAACGCCGCGATCGCCATCCGCGCGAGGTCCCGCATCGCGCCCTCCGAGCCGTCCCGCACGGCGGCCGCGATCTGCATGCGCAGGGCCTCGAGCTCGTCCTCGGAGAGCTCGCCCAGGCCGGCCACCTCATCCTCGCGGATGCCCTCGCGCGAAGCGGCCAGCTCCACGGCGCGGAAGAAGAAGCGCTCGAACACCAGCTCGAAGATGCGCCGGTCCTCCTGGCTCTTGGCGAGCGTCGCCGCGAGCGCCTCGCGGAAGTCCTCCTGGGAGGTCCAGCTGATCTCGCGCAGCACCTCGAACGCGTCCAGCATCTCTGAGGTGCCCACCGCCACGCCTTCGCGTCGCAGCTCCTCGCCGAGCTCCAGGATGCGCGCCGGCAGGCCTTCCGGTTCGGAGGGGGCCGAGACGGATTCCGGTCCGTCTTTTCGGTTTGAGTGGGACACGACGGATTCCGGTCCGTCGTGTCGGTCAGGCGACATCGGCGGGCGAGCGCAGCTTCAGCCCCACACGATCGGCGACCACGTCCATGTCCGTGCGGTGCTTGACGATCACCGACATCGTCTCCAGGAAGGTGTCCTCGTCGATGTCCTTGACGCCCAGCAGCAGCAGCGCCCGTGCCCAGTCGATCGACTCGGCGATCGACGGCGGCTTCTTCAGGTCGAGCTCGCGCACCATGCCGATCACCTCCACCAGGCGCCTGGCGACCGTCTCGGAGAGCTCGGGCGCGTGCAGGCGCACGATTTCCAGCTCGTGCTCGAGCGCGGGGTAGTCGAGCCACAGGTACAGGCAGCGGCGCTTGAGCGCCTCGGTCAGCTCGCGCGAGTTGTTCGACGTCAGCAGCACCACGGGGTGGGTGCGCGACTCCACTCGTCCGAGCTCGGGAATCGATATCTGGAAGTCCGAGAGCACCTCCAGCAGCATCGCCTCGAACTCCTGGTCGGTCTTGTCGATCTCGTCGATCAACAGCACCACCGGCAGCTCGGAGGCGATCGCGGTCATCAGCGGGCGCGCCAGCAGGAACTCCTCGCCGAAGATGTCCTCCTGTACGGCCTCCCAGCCCGAGCCCTGCGCCTCGGCCTGGATCCGCAGCAACTGCTTGCGGTAATTCCACTCGTACAACGCCTTGGCCTCGTCCAGGCCCTCGTAGCACTGCAGGCGCACGAGCTCGCGGCCGAGATAGGACGCGAGCGCCTTGGCGAGCTCGGTCTTGCCCACGCCCGCCGGGCCCTCGACGAGCACCGGCTTGCCGAGCTTCGTCGCCAGGAACGACACCAGCGCGGTGGACTCTCCCGGCAGGTATCCGACGCCACGCAGGCCGGCGGCCACGTCTTTCACGGAGGCGGGCGCCGGGGATTCGGGGTCGGGCATCGTCAGGGCAATGATAGGAGGCGTGCGCCCGCTCGCGCTGTGTCGGGCGGCCTCAGCCGTCCGGGCGCATGGGCGGGTCCTCGAAGGAGAGCTGCTCCCCCTCCCCCTGCGGGGACGACGACGGAGGTGCGGGCGGGTAGTGTCCGCGCCCGCGTCCGCCGCCCGCGGGCGCCGCGGGGCGCACGCGGATCTGCGCCGGAGCGATCACGGCGGTCGTCTCGTCCTCCGCCGGGCCGGGCGCGGCGCCGTGGTCACGCGGCTCTCGCGGCTCGCGCCAGTCCGCGGGGTCGCGCGGGCCGGGGCTGCGGGCGCTGCGCGCTCGACGCAGCGGTGGTTCGGGACGTTCGAGCGCGCGTATCCGGGCGCCGGCGTAGGCGAGGCCGAGGGCCAGCAGCAGGGCGATGAAGATTCCCCACTCGACGCCCACCGTCGCGGTGACGCGTTCATTGCCCTGCAGCCCCGGCTTGTCGAGCAGCCGGTAGAAGATCAGCAGGGCGCTCCAGCCCCCGGCGACTAACACGACCAGGCCGTCGCCGCCCGGCAGCTGGAAGACGCGTCCCTCACCGCGGGCGAAGAGCATCGTCAGGACGCCGGCGCTGACCAGCAGCACGGCTGCCTCCACGAACGAGAACGCCTGGAAGGCGCTGAGGCTGGTCGCGGTGGCCTTGGCCGCGCTGTGGACCACGAAGGTATCCGTCTTGCTGTACCAGGGAAGGAACATCGACGCGAACAGCCCGAGCGCGGCGAGCCCGGCGAGTCGCTGCTCGGGCTCGAGCGCGCGCCAGGCGTGGCCAAGTCTGCTCATGTCCCTGGCCTGCGCACGCGGGTCGCCTGAAGGGAAGTCACTCGCGCCTAGTCTAGGCTCCCCCTCCGGGGAGGACGCGGGGCAGGGAGGCTAGTGACGCGCGACCACGACCGTCCCGCTGGCGGTGGCGACGTTGCCCGCCAGGTCGGTCGCGGCGAGTGTCACCAAGAACGTCCCCCCCTTGGTCGGGGTGATCCACAGCAGCTTGGGCTGGCCGCGTTCGACAACGGCGCGGTTGCTCCACACGACCTTCGTGCCCTGGCTGACCGTCAGCTGGACCGTCGAGACCTTCGACAGCGACATCTGCACGCCCGCGCGCGCCCCCGCGGGCAACGTCTTGGAGAGCAGCGAGATCACCGGTGGCGTGTGCAGGTCGGCGGTGAAGCTGGCGGCGGTGGTGCAGTAGAGCTGATCCCCGGCGATCGGCACGCCCGTTGGCGAGATCGGCGGCCCCTTGCGCGTGCGTTCGCACAGGTGCTGGAGGAATTCGGCGAGCAGTTCGTGATAGTTCAGGTCGGATTCGCCGAACTGGTCGTACAGCGACCATGCGCCCGTGTTGTAGAACGGCACGATCGCCCGCGCCTCCGCGTCGCCGGCTTCGAACAGCGTCTGCCCGAGCGGGTCCTTGGTGATGGTTGTGTATTCGTAGAGCCCCACGAGCGCCTGGATGAAGCCGTTGAGGATCCTGTCGGTGGGCGCGTAGGTGTACTCCGCGTACAGCGCCCCCACGGGCGTGCTCACGCGCACGCCCTGTGGCGGCGGCGTCTGGAAGATGCCGAGCGCCTGCTGCGCCGCGGTGAGGTAGGCGGGGTCCTTCAGGCGCGAGTAGGCGCGCGCGAGCACCTGGATGGCGGTGCCCTGAGAGAGTCCGCTCGTCCACGGCGGCGTGCCGCCGTCGAAGTCGAACATGTACTCCCAGGCGATGCCACCGGCGCGATCCGTCGCCAGCGGGATGACTTCGTTCAGCAGTTCGCGCAGGTTGGTGTTTTCGTGACCGGAGAGGTAGTAGCCGTTGGCCTCGCCGAAGGTCGCCAGCCACTGGATCTCGAGCCCCTGTCCGGGGTAGTGCTCCCAGATGATGTGGCTTCCGGGGAAGCTCACGTGCTCGTCGCTGGCCAGCAGCGGTTCGGTCGTCCACCACTGGCGGTTGCGTTCGAGCGTCAGGAACAGCGCGGGCAGCCGCGACGGGATCAGCTCACCGGCCGCGGCCATCGCCTGCACGTTCGCCAGCACGGTGCCCAGTTCTTCCTTACGCGTGCCGCTCAGCTTGGCCGCCGAGGATTTCGCGCCCACGTATGCCGCGTAGTCCGCGGTGTACGTCGTTTCACTGATCGCTCCCGTTTGGCGCAGGGCCTGAAGCACGGCGGACACCGTCGGCCCGTGGCTTGCGGCGCGCGCGCGGGGGTGCGCGCGGGCGGGCCCGAGGCTGTCGGCAGCTCCGCGGGCCAACGCGACAGGCGCAACGAGGGCGCAACACGCGAGGAAACCCGCGACGAGCACCGCGAGGTGCTTGGCACGCATCGGGCGGATGCTACGCGCGAGCGAGGCCGCGGCTGCAGCGCTCGTTGCAGCGCGATGGTTGCTGGGAGGGCGCACGCATGCTCGAACACCGCCCGGCCGCCGGCAGTTGCGCAGGCGTCTCGCCGAGCGCGGTCATCGGCGCGGCGGCCGTGGCGTCACTCCTGGTCGAACTCCAGATCCTCAACGCCCTCGAGCTCGTCCTCTTCTTCGTCTTCGTCCACGTCATCGTCGACGTCGTCGTCGGGGGGCAGCTCGGCGCTGGCACCATGGGAGATCTGGAAGCGCTCGACCATGTCGTCGCGCTTGTGTTCGTCGAGCGGGGCGTCCTCGGAGATCAGCACCCACTCGTCTGCCTCGAAGTCGCCGGTCTCGAAGATCTCGTGGTCGATCTCGGGCGAGTCGTCGACGACGATCATGATCTCGGTCTGGGGGTTGAAGTAGGTGCCGGGCCGGAGGGTGATCTCATCGAGCTGAAAGCGGCGCGCGTTGGTCATGGCGCGTTTATACCCGACGGCGCGACGGATTTCTCATGGCTCGAGCTCCTTCAGTGTTCGCGCCACCTCGGTGTCCACGTCGAGCGGCTCCTGGCCCTGGCGCGCGCGCCGCTCGTTGCGTGCGACCACAAGCTGGCGGATCTCGGTCACGAGCTCGGCGTCATGCGTGGACGGCGCGCCCTCCCCCTCCGGAGAGGATCCTCCCTCCAACAGCCGCGCCAGCTCCGCCTCGACATCCAGGGCCGGCTGCCCCCTGCGCACGAGCCGTTCGCTGCGGGCGAGGAGCATCTGGCGGATCTCCCGCTCCCGCTCGGCGCGTGCGGTGCTCGAGTCCGCCGCAGCGATGGGGTTCTCGCCGTACTCGCCTTCTCTGGTCATCCCGCCCGCGCCGATCCGGTCGTAGGCGCTTTCGGTCCCGCGTGTGGCCAGGAACAGGAACGACATCAGCAGCGAGAACGCGACCGCTCCGAACACCACGAAGGCGAGCGGGTTTTCGACGAAGGCGAACACCACGATCGAGGGCACGCTGTGCACGGAGCTCGATTCTTGCTGATCGAGCGGTAGTTCGCTACCCTGGACCCGCCGATGTTGACTGACCAGTCAATCTATTCTCACGTGCCAGCCCACTAGGAGATCCGAGCATGGTCGATTTCACGCTTACCGACGAGCAGAAGAACCTGCGCGAGATGGCCCACGACTTCGCCGCCAAGGAGATACGCCCGGTCGCCTGGGAGTACGACAAGGACGGCACGTGGCCCGCGGACATCATCAAGAAGGCGTGGGACGTGGGCCTCATGAACTCGCACGTCCCCGAGGAGTACGGCGGCGCGGGGGCGAGCTACCTCGATGGCTGCCTGATCGAGGAGGAGCTCTCGTGGGGCTGCTCGGGCATCCAGACCTCGCTGGGCTGCAACGGCCTAGCCACCGCCCCGATCGGGCTGGGCGGCTCGGAGGAGATCAAGAAGAAGTACTTCGGCATGCTCACCGAAGCGCCCAGGCTCGCGTCCTTCTGCCTGACCGAGCCGGATGCCGGATCTGATGTCTCCGGCATGCGCACCACCGCGGTGCGCAAGGGCGACAAGTACGTCCTCAACGGCTCCAAGTGCTTCATCACCAACGGCGGCTACGCCGACTTCTACACGGTGTACGCCAAGACCGACAAGGACGCCGGCCACCGCGGCATCTCGGCGTTCGTGGTCGAGCGCGAGTGGGGCGTGGTCGTGGACAAGAAGGAGGACAAGCTCGGCCAGCGCGCCTCCAACACGGCCACCATCTCCTTCAACGACGTCGAGGTCCCCGCCGAGAACCTGCTCGGCGAGGAGAACCATGGCTTCAAGCTGGCGATGATGACGCTCGACCGCACCCGGCCCGGGGTGGCAGCGATGGCGACCGGTATCGCCCGCGCGGCGATGGAGTTCGCGGTCGACTACGCCAAGGAACGCGTCCAGTTCGGCGTTCCCATCGCCATGCACCAGGCGATCCAGTTCATCCTCGCGGACATGGCCACCGAGATCGAGGCCTCGCGCCTGCTCACGTGGAAGTCGGCGGCGATGCTCGACAACGGCGAACGCAACACGCTCGTCTCCTCCCACGCCAAGCGCTTCGCCGCCGACACCGCGATGAAGACGGCCACCGAAGCCGTGCAGGTGTATGGCGGCTACGGCTTCATCAAGGAGTACCCCGTGGAGAAGCTCTTCCGCGACGCCAAGATCATGCAACTCTACGAGGGCACATCGCAGATCCAGCGCCTGGTGATCGCCCGCGAGACGCTGCTGCCGCGACGCGTGGAGGAGCCTGCGGCAGTGCCCGCCTAGCCGCGGCGCCCGGGTATACACTCGCGGGCGATGAGCGTACGCCCACGATCGCCTCGATCACCGCGGGCCGGCACCTCTCTTGCGGTGCTGATAGCGCTGATCCTCTGCGCTCTCGCGCTGACGCCCGCGAACGCGCTTGCCGGCGGCGTGTGGACGGGAACCGCGGAAGGGATCAGAGTCGACCACGGCGAGCTTCAAGCCGACGAACTCACCTCGACCAGCGACGCCTACTACCTCGTCGATCTGCGCTTCTCCTTCAGCGTGGACAAAGACGGCGTGGTGAGCGGCGCCGGCAGCGGCGACTACTCCGACGCGCACTGGCACCTGTTCGGCGTCAACGGCAAAGAAGGCCCATTCGACTGCGAACCGCCGGTGTCGGGGACCTCGTTCGCCGTCGAGGTCAGCGGCCACCGCAGCGGCCACGAGGTACTGCTCACGCTGGCGATCCCGGACGCGACGGAGAGCAACGAAGACTACGACTGCGGCGCGAACTACACCGGCTTCGCCACCACCAGCCACTACATGGCCGAATCGCTGGAACTCGTCGGTGGCCAGGACCTGCACGTATCCACCACTGCGCCCACGTCGACGACGCTGGAAAAGACGATCGAAGAAGGCGACGCGGAAAACAGCAAAACACATCAGAACGTCTGGTCGTTCTCGATTACGCCGCCGGCCAGCGAATCGCACTCGCACGAAGGTGGGGGAAGCGGCTCCTGCCGGCTGACGCTGAGCGACGTCCTCGCCAGGCCCTCACCGGCGCACGCCGGCAAGCCGATCGTGGTGTCCTTCCACGTCTCAGCCCCGGCCGAGGCAGCGCTGCTGGTAACGCCCCTCGGCGCCGCGCCCAGCACCGTCGCCACCCGCAAGGTCCCCAAGGGTGTCAGCCAACTCGTGTGGAGCGGCTGGCTCGGCACGCTGCCGGCGGCGCCGGGCCAGTATCAGCTCACCGTGCAGGCGAAGGCGTGCGGCCGCACGCGCTCGCAGAGCGTCAGCGTTAAAACGGAATAGGGCGTACCCCGAGCAGCCACGCGCTGACGGTGTCGGCTGTTGGAGTGGGTGTATGTTCGCGGGCGATGGGGCGTGCTGGCACACCGCGTGAGGAGCTCGCGCTGTTGCCACCCTACGTTAGTGAGAGGTGCGAGTCGAACGAGCTCAAGGAAGTACCGATGCCGTAGCCTGTCTGAACACTATTCGGAGGAGAGCATCAAATGAGGTCCAAATTCACGCTCCAGCCATCGACCGTCATCGCGACGCTCGCGCTGTTCATTGCACTCGGCGGAACGTCGTACGCTGTCAGCGACACGCTCAACGGCGCTCTACTGAGGAACGGCTCGGTCACCGGTAACAAGCTCAGAAAGCACACCGTGACAGGGACAGACGTGAACGTCGCGACGTTCCCAACGGTCCCGTCCGCGACCAAGGCGGCGAACGCGACCAACGCGACGAATGCGGCGAATGCGACCAATGCGACGAACGCGGCGAATGCGACGAACGCGGCGAATGCGACCAACGCGACGAACGCGACGAACGCGACGAACGCGGCGAATGCGACCAACGCGACCAACGCGACCACTGCGGGGACGATCACGGGCAAGATCAAGGGAGATCAGGTCTCGAGCGCGGTCGCCAACGCCACAAACGCGACTAACGCCACAGACGCGACTAACGCCGAAAACGCCACAGACGCGACTGACGCCGAAAACGCGACCACAGCGAGCAACCTCTCCGGGCGGGGCTTCGCGCAGATCAACACCGAAAGCGCCTTGACGACCGACGTGACGATCCTGTCCGATTTCGGAGGCCTCACGCTGGCGCTGAGGTGCACGGGCGGCGATGTGGACATCGACGCCACGACGACGACGAACGACGCCGCCATCGCCATTAGCGCAGTGGCCAACGCCAACGCGACCAACTTGACGGGCAAAGAGGGTGATTTCATGACCGGAGAAACAGTCACGGATACGACGGCCGACCCCGCGCAGATCACCTTCGCCTACAGACCATCGTCCACCGAGGTCGTCTCCGGAACGATGAGCTCATACGACGACGCCGGAACCTGCTCCGTCTTCGGCAACGTAGAGGAGTCGTCCTAGTCTGAGCTGGGCGCACAGCGCCTCGTACACCGCAAGCGTCCGCCGGGCCACCTCGTCCCACGATTACGGCCCGGCGGCCGTGCCTGTCAACCAGTTGACGACCTCGGGTCACCTCACTTTCACCGTGCTCGTCCCCGTCCCGGCGTCGGCGATCGCCGTCTGCCCGGCGCAGTCCCTTGTCAGCCCGTACTGGAAGTACTGGGAGGTGCTTCTCGCCATCGGGGTTCACATAGCCCGTGAGCGTTGCCGCGCCGTAGCTCACTAGCGCGCGCGGCTGCGTAAGCTCGCGCGCGCCCAATAAGGTACGACCGGCCGCCGTCGGCGCTTCGCTAGGCTCCGATCCCCAGCCAGCAGAGGAGACCAAAGCATGTTCGTGTTCAAGGCCGCCGTCGTCGGAGCAGGGACGATGGGTGGCCAGATCGCCCAGACGATCGCCGCCGCGGGCATCCCGGTGGTGCTCAAGGACATCGACGACGCGCTCGTGCAGGCCGGCCTCCAGGAGGCCCGCAACGTCACCAGTGGCCAGGTCGGAAAGCTCGTCGAGAAGGGCCGGCTCACGGCCGAGCAGGGCGAGGCTCAGATCGAGGAGATCCTCGGCCGCATCCACGGCACCACCACCTACGAGCGCTTCGGCGACGTTGACTTCGTGGTCGAGGCGGTGCCCGAGCGGATGGACATCAAGCAGAGCGTGTTCGCCGAGCTCGACGCTGCCACCCCCGGCCACGCGATCCTCGCCTCCAACACCTCCTCGCTGTCGATCACCGAGATCGGCGAAGCGACGCTCCGCCCCGAGAAGGTGATCGGCTTCCACTACTTCTACCCGGCGTCCATGATGCCGCTGATCGAGATCGTCGAGGGGGAGGAGACCTCCGCCGAGACGGTCACCGCCACGCTCACCTTCGCGCAGGCGATTCGCAAGCAGCCGATCACGTGCGTCGAGGTCCCCGGCTTCGTCGTCAACCGCATCCTCAACTCGGGGATCGCCGAGATCTGGCGCGAGCAGGAGGAGAAGGGCCTGTCGATCAAGTTGATCGACGAGGGCGTCGGTGGCGCCGGCGTGGTGCCGGTCGGCCCCTACTACCTCGTCAACCTGCTCGGTCTGGACACCGTGCTCCACGTCGCCGAGCACCTGCTCGAGTCCTACGGCGAGGAACGCTTCTACGTCCCCAAGGGCATGCAGAAGCTCGTCGCCAACGGCAAGCTCGGCGCCAAGACCGGCGGCGACGGCTTCTATGACCCCCAGGGCGAGCCGAACATCAAGGGGGAGGCCGAGCCGGACGTGCCCGAGCTCGTCGAGAAGCTGGCGCTGAAGACGTTGCTGGAGGCCTGCCTGGTGCTCGAGGAGGGCGTGGCCACCCACCGCGACATCGACTTCGGGATGATGGCCGGCGCGGGACTGGATCCGCGTCGTGGCCTGATGCCCCCGTTCATGAAGGCCGACAGCGAGGGACTGGACGTGATCCTCGAGCGCATGGAGAGCGCCCAGGAGCGCTACGGCGAGCGCTTCGCGCCGCCCACCATCCTGCGACGGCTCGTTGCCCAGGGGCGGCTGGGGCAGAAGAGCGGTCAGGGCTTCTACGCCTACCCCCAACCTGACGCCGACCAGCCGGCCGAGGTCATCAGGCTCGAGACGCGCGAGGACGGCGTGGCCATCGCGTGGCTCGCCAACGGGCAGATGAACTCGCTCTCGCCGCAGATGGTCGAGGACCTGCAGAAGGTGTGGAGGAAGCTGAGCAGCGAGTCCCAGCCACCCGTGCGGGCGCTGGTGATCGCCTCCTCCAACCCGTTCCTGTTCTGCGCCGGGGCCGACATCAAGGCGTTCACCACGCTGGACGAGTCTTCCGGGGCGGCGCTGGTGGACGGCGCACACGCGCTGTTCCGCGAGCTCGAATCGAACGGCATCGTCACGATCGCCGCGGTCAACGGCCTGGCATTCGGTGGCGGCTGCGAGCTGGCGATGGCGTGCGATGTGCGCATCGCCGCGCGCTCCGCGTTCTTCGGGCAGCCCGAGATCAAGCTTGGGATCATCCCCGGCTTCGGCGGCACCCAGCGTCTGCCGCGCCTCGTGGGCGCCAACAAGGCGCTCGAGATGAACCTCGTCGGCGACCCCATCCTGGCCGAGGAAGCGTTCGAGCTCGGGCTCGTCAACCGCGTGGTCGACGACCACGAACTGCTCGACACCGCCCTGCAGTGGGCGCGCAAGCTCGCCGCACAGGCGCCCCTCGCCGCCCGTCAGATCAAGCGCGTCTCCGGAAAGAGCGATCTCGACCAGGGGATCGATGCCGAGAAGAACGCCTTCGCCCAGGTGTTCGCCAGCGAGGACGCGCGCGAGGGCATCGCCGCCTTCCTCGCAAAACGCCAGGCCCGTTTCGAGGGGCGTTGAGCGCGACCCCGGCGGTCTCGGCGATGAGCGACGCAGCCGCCCCGGGAACCGCGCCCGACGAGCGCCAACCGCAGTTCGACGATTGCGATGCGCCCTTGGCGGGGAGACATTCGGGGGCGGGCGCCGCTCGCACCCCCCGATCGGCGCCCGCCCACCTGGCCGGGCTGATCCGCTCGGCGCGGTCGGTCGTGGCCTTGACCGGGGCCGGCATCTCGGTGCCTTCGGGCATTCCCGACTTCCGCTCGCCGGGCAGCGGCCTGTGGCAGCACCTCGACCCGATGGCGGTCGCGCACATCGACGCCTTTCGCGCCGATCCCGTGCGCTTCTGGGGGTTCTACGGCGAGCGCTTCGCCACGCTCGGCGGCAAGCTCCCCAACGCTGCCCACCACGCGCTCGTTGCGCTCGAGCGCCACGGGCTGCTGGAGGCGGTGATCACGCAGAACGTCAACATGCTCCATCGCAAGGCCGGCACCCGCGAGCTGGTCGAGGTCCACGGCAGCATCGCCACCTGCTCGTGCATGAGCTGTCGCGGCAGCGTCACGCTCGAGCAGGCCCGCGCTCTGCTCGCAGCCGACACCGAGGGCGTGCCGCGCTGCACGGCCTGCGGCGAGCCGCTCAGGCCCGACGTGGTGCTGTTCGGCGAGCTGCTGCCCGCGGACGCGCTCGAGCGAGCGCACAGCCTGTGCGCGGGCGCGGACGTGCTGCTTTGCATCGGCTCCTCGCTCGAGGTCCACCCGGTCGCCGCTCTGCCACTGCTGACGCGCGAGTGTGGCGGCGCGCTCGCCATCATCACCAAGGGCCCCACGCCGCTCGACGACCTCGCCGACGTGCGCCTGGAAGGGGACGTGGTGGCCGAGCTGCAGACTCTCGCCGGCGCCCTCGATCTCGGGTAGGCCGTCCGACCTGGCCGGATTGGCCGAGCTCGGGGCTCGTGCGCCGCTCAGTCGGGCATCTCAGCGACGCCCAGCAGATACTCGGCGCGGGCGCGGAAGCTGCCGTCGTCCGCTTCGTTGCCCTCGGTGTACAGCTCGACCAGCTCACTGCGCAGCGGGTCCCACCTGCCCTGCGGCGCGAGCGCGGCTTTGGCCATGATCGTGGGTCCGAGCACCCGTTCGTTGTACTGGAACCAGTCCTCCGGTGAGTCGTGTTCGAAGGTGACCGCCTGGCGCTCGAACGTCAATTGCGCCCCGCTGTCGGCGAACAGCGAGCGGACGTGGTCTTCATCGCCCCACATCACAGGCGACTTCAACTCCGGCGGTGGTGGCGGCATGTGGGCGCCGATCGTCCTGAACATCCTCCCGTTCAGGCCCTCGGGGGTCCACGCCGCGAACACGATCCTCGCGCCCGGGCGTGCCACTCGCACGAGCTCGCTCGCGGCGAGGAGTTGGCGCGGCGCGAACATCACGCCGAAGCACGACGTCACGCGGTCAAAGGACGCGTCCTCGAACGGCAGCGCCTCGGCGTCGCCCTCGACGAAGCGCACGTCCACGCCGGCCTTGCGTGCGCGCTCGCCCGCCGCCTCGAGCAATGTCGGCGTGATGTCCAGGCCGGTCACGTCCGCTCCCGCGGCGGCCGCGCCGATCGCCACGTTGCCGCTGCCCGTCGCCACATCCAGCAGGCTCATGCCCGCGGCGGGCTGGGCCCGCTCGATCACCATCTCGGCGGCGCTCACGATCGTGCGGGCGATGTCGGGATAGTCACCCGACGCCCACATCCTGCGCTGCCCTTCCTTGATGCCATCGAAGTCGATGCTCACAGTCTTCTACCCCTTCATCCGCTGGTCGCCGAGAGCTTCTCGTTTGAGCAGGTCGCGCCCGGGGTCCACGCCCCAACGCCGGGCCACCACCGTGAGCCCATCATCCAGGCTCCAGCGGTCCGCGCGCGGCGGACCGTCGTGTTCGAGGCTCGCGCCCTTCAGCGTCATGGAGCCCGTGTTCTCGCCGATCACGCGGATCGCCTGTACCTCATCGGCGCTCAGCAGCCGCCCGTCGGCGGGCAGCGCGGCGAGCTCGGCGCGCTTGTCCTCGATCGGGCGTGCCGGGTGGGCGGGGTCGGCTTGCGACTCCTGGATCAGAGTCGGGGCCACGCAGCGCACGGCTGGTTGCGAGAGATTCCAAGCGCAGGCCAGCTGCAGCATCGTGAGCTCGTGACGCTCGGCGTACGGGCGCATGCGCTCGAGCTTCTCTCGGCCCGTACCCACCCAGCCGTCGGGGCGAAACTTGCGGTGATCGCGTGCCGCGAAGTCCTGCTCGGTGAGCACGTCGTCATGGAACAGCCCGCCGTAGTCCACCACACGCGTGATCAGGCTGACCTCGTGGGCGACGGCCGCCCCGAGCACGAGCTCGCCCGGCCACGGCTCGAGCGGGCCGAGGATGATCATCGCCCAGTCGATCTGCGCCGCAAAGCGCTCGAGGCAGTCGATCAGGTCGAGCGTGAAGCCGTTGGCCGGGCCCGGAGCCACGCCCAGCAGGCGTGTCAGTCCCGCCTCCCGCACGGCCTCCATGCCCTCCCACACCGCCGGGCTCGAGTAGCCGACGCGATCGGGGTTGTGCAGCAGCAGCAGGTCGAAGTGCTCCACGCCGCAACGATCGAGGCTGCGCTCGGTGGCCATGCGGATGTACTGCGCGTAGCCGTCCGGGTCGCGCAACCGCGGATCGGTGAAGCGCGGGAAGCCCCTGGGTCCGTCGCGCTCACCCGTGTAGAAGTCGTGGCCGATGGCGCCCACCAGGCAGTAGCTGTCGCGCTCGACGCCGGCGAGCGCCCTGCCCAGCGCAACGTCCGCCTCGCCCGCGCCGTACACGTCGGCGGTGATCACCGTGTCGATGCCAGCACCCGGGCGCAGCAGCCCCGTCAGGCGCTCGTCCTCCAGCGCCTCGCCGAAGTGCATGAAGCGCCCGCCGCTCCATGTCCCGATGGCGGTGGTCGTAGGGTCCACGACCGCTAACTGTAGGCGCCCTGGCGCTAGCGGGTCACCCCGGCCGCGGTGCGCGCGCGCAGCGCCGCCTCCAGGCGCTCGAGCGCGTGCGTGAGGACGTCCTCGTCCAGCTCCTGGGGAGCCTCCTCGTCCTGCGCCGCGGCCTGCGCCGCGCGGGCCTCGGCCGCCCGCGCCTGCGACTGCACCGCCGGGAAGAGCTGCTCGAGCTCCGCGAGCCGGATGGCGAGGTCCTGACGGCGCTCGCCATGCAGCTCGGGCACGGCCAGGGCGTACGCGCGCTCGAGCTCCACCGCCCCGTGCTCCAGGCGTCCGTGGTCGAGGTCCTGGCGCGCTCGCAGCGTCAGCTCCTCGCACACCAACGCCGTTCCCCGTGCCCCCAACAGCGCCGCCAGGCGCTCCTGGGGGCGCAGCGCACCCGAGCGGTCGCGCCGGCTGCGGCGGCGCGAGTCGGCCGGGCTGCGCGCGTGCTCGGGCCATGGCAGCGCGCGCGCGTGCAGCCAGCGTCCGTCCGCCACCTGCTCGCCCTCGCCCCAGCCGGCCCGGATCACCAGCGCCTGCGCGGGCGAGATCTCGTGGACGTACGGGTCGGCGGCGGCCACCCGGTGGGCGTGGATCACGCGGTTGACGACGGCCGCCGCGGCGGCCACCTCGCGCTCGCGGTCGAGCTCCTCCAGCCACGCGCGCGCCTGGTTCTCGGCCGACAGCGAGATCGGGTCGACGACCGTCACCCGGGTCGTCGGCACCGGGGCCGGCTCCGGCTCCGGCTCCAGGGCACGCCCCCGTCCACGCAGCCGCCGCCGCGCCGCGCCGCTCGCCGCCGAGCCCGGCGACTGCTGGGCGGCCGCGAGCGTGCCGAGCACCACCACGCGCTCCGGCTCGTCGTCGCTGGCGCGGCGGATCAGGTAGCGACCATCCGCCGGGCCGAGCCGCCACGGGAACTCGAGCTGGATGAACACGAACAGCTGCTGGGGCATCGCTGCACCGTATCCTTACCCGGGATGTCCGACGCGAGCCAACTGACCAGAAGCCTGCGCGAGCGCCTGGGCACGGGAACGGAGGACCGCCTCGGCCGGGCGCTCTCAGAGCTGCTCGAAAACCCGCTGCTCACGGGCGCCGTCGGGCGCGCGTTCGACGCCCGCGAGAAGGCCGTCCAAGCGCAGGAGGTGGCGATGGGCGCCCTCAACCTCCCCTCGGCCACGGACATCGAGCGCCTTACACGGCGCCTGCGCTCGGTCTCCCTGCGGCTGGAGGGAATCGAGGAGAACCTCGATCGGGCGCTGTCGTCAGGCGGCTCGCGCGCGGGCGTGCGCGAGCCCGACGCCGGCCTCGGCGAGCGCCTTGCCGCAATCGAGGAGCAGCTCGAGCTGCTCACGGCCAGGCTCGACCAGCAGGCCAAGCCGCGGGCGGCCAGGGCCGCCAAGCCGGCGAAGCCGCGCGCGCAGGCCTGAGCGCTCACCCGCTCAGCGCGGCGATCGCCACGCGACCCATCTCCTGCGCGGCGGCCTGCAGCGCCTGATCGTCTATGCGCGCGCGTGCTCCCCCCGCGTCGAACACGTCCGAGACGCTCAGCACGCACGCCACCTGTGCGCCCGCCGCCGCCCCGAGCGCGAACAGCGTCGCTGCCTCCATCTCGATCGCCACCGCATCTGCGGGGTGGGAGCCTCCGCGGTACAGCTCGGGGCTCGCGCCCGTCACCCCGCCCGTGTCCCTGCTCAGGTGCACCTCGGCGCCCGTCTCGGCGTGTTGGACGGTCTCGTAGAACAGGTCCACGCTCGCCACCGTCCCGAGCAGCGCCGACGGGGCGTGTCGGGCCAGCGCTTCGGTCAGCCCCGGGTCGGCGCTCGCCCGCTCGCCGGCGCCCAACGCGCGGGAGGTGCCGTCCGCGCAGATCGCCTCCCGCGCGATCACATGTCCGCCGAGGGCCAGCTCCGGCGTGAGCCCGCCGCACGTACCCACACGGATCGCGCGCCTGGCGCCGAGGGCGATCAGCTCCGACAGCACGATCGCCGCCGAGGGGCCGCCCATGCCGGTCGCCTGAATCGTCAGCGGCTCGCCGTCGGGGGCGGCCCCGGTATAGCCCCACAGGCCGCGGTGGTGGTTGAACATGCGCGGCTGCACCAGCAGGGCCTGGGCGAGCTTCGAGCGCGCGCCCGGGGTCGCCCGGCAGCAGCACCCGCTCGGCGAGGGGTGCGGTCGGGCGCAGGTGGATCGCGGTGGCGGGCGACACGGGCGGCGACTCTAGACGGTCGGGGCCCGCGGCTGGCCGCCACCCCGGTCGACCCCGGCCCCCTCAGGCGAGCAGCGCCAGCAGCTCCTCGCGGTCCGGGCCCGGGATGGCCATGGGCTCGCGGCCATCCGCCAGCTCGAGGATGCGCTCGGCCACGCCGGGCCGCGCGAAGGTCTCCGCGAGCGGCGTCAGGCAGCAGCGCGACTCGAGGAACGCCTCGAACAGCTCGGGGTCCTCGCCCAGGCTCACCAGCAGTCCCCGGCGAAGGACCGCCGAGGGCTCGCTCGGCGCGGGCGGCTCGCGGCCTTCGCGCAGTGCCTCGATCTGGCCCAGCCTCGCGCGGTCCTCCTCGACCGTCTCGCGGTACCAGGGCGTGAGCGTCCGCTCGGTGATCGCATCCCACTCCTGGGCGAACGCCAGCGGATCCTCGGGCGCGGAGCCGACCAGCTCGCGCAGGCACCGCGCGTGCATCAATGCGAGCGTCATGCCGCGGCCGAGCGAGGGATTCGTGCACGCCCACGCGTCGCCCAGCAGGGCGAGGCCGCTCACCAGCGGGCGCCCGTCGAGCGACAGCCGGCGATAGCGGTCGACCACCCCGCCCATCGCCACGATCTCGCTGATCGGCTCGCCCTCGAGCCAGTGGGCGTGCGCCGGGCACGCCTTCACCACCGACGTCCACGCGTCCACGTCGCGCATGCGCTTCAGCGCCTGGTCTCCGCGGGACACGTACACGGTGACCGACCACGTGCCGTTGTCCGCGGGGATCGTGAGGAGCGAGAACGTCCCGATCGCCGCAAGCGCCGGACCGAACATCTGCGGCGTGGAGCCGTCGGCGGAGCGGAAGAAGCGGGTGTAGTAGATGAAGCCGGAGTCCTCCGACTCCTCGTGCAGCGGCCCGATGCCCGCCTCGCTCAACCAGCGCGGCGTCTGCGAGCTCCTACCCGACGCGTCCACCACCAGGTCGGCGCTGAGCGTCTCGCCCCCGTCCGTTCGCACCCCCGTCACGTGCGGGGTGGCGCCCCCGTGCTCGATCGTCAGCCCGCTCACAGTCTGGCCGCGACGCACCTCCATGCCGGGCTCCTCCTGCGCCGCCCGTGCGAGCACCTGCTCGAACACGGGGCGCCGGGCGGTGTAGGTGACGAATCGCTCACCGTCGTCGTCCTCGGCGGAAGCGGAAGGGGAGGGGGGCCTCAGCGCGAGCGGATCGAAGCGCACGGCGCCCGCCGACACGAGCGCCTCGAACACGTCCGGCAGCGCGTCCTCGAGCACCGCTCGACCCGCGGACGTGAGGATGTGCGCCTGGCGGAACTGGATCACGCCCTCGCGCGACCATCCCTCCCAGGCCTGCTCGCCCGACTCGGGCACCGCCTGCCCGTCACGCTCGAGCACCGTCACCTCGTGGCCGTCCCGCGCCAGCATCAGGCCGCCAGCCAACCCCGACACGCCGCCGCCCAGCATCAAGATCCTCATGTCGTCAGGAAGTCCAGGAGCAGCCGGTTGAGCGCGTCGGGCGCTTCCAACTGCATCCAATGGCCCGCGCCATCGATCCGCTCGTAGCGCCACGGTCCGGCCACGTTCTCGGTCGATCTGGTCATCTGGCCCTCGGTGAGGGCGATGTCGCGCGTGCTCCACACGCCCATCGTCGGCGCCTGCACCGGGGGCAGCTCCATGGCCCTGCGCAGGTAGGTCTCCGGCGGCACGTTCGCCCGGTAGTAGTTGAGCCCCGGCGTGAGCGATCCGTTGTCCTCGAGCGCGGCGATCACCGCGTCCGCGTCGGGATGGTGCGCCCATGCCCGGAAGTTGGCCCAGTCGTCCGCCGACAGCCACTCCTCGGCCACCCCCGCGAACTGGAACAGGAGCATGTACCACGACTTCTCGTTCTGCTCGAAGCCGCCCGCCCGGAACGTCGCCGGATGCCCGACCGAGAGCACGGTGAGGCGATCGACCCGGTCGCCCGCGAACGTCGCCAGCGCCCACGCCACGCCCGCGCCCCAGTCGTGCCCGACCACGTGGGCCTTCTCCGCCCCCGCGTCGCTCATCACCGCCAGCACGTCGCCCACCAGCGCGCCCATTCCATACGCCTGGACCTCGGCCGGCTTGTCCGAGCGCCCGTAGCCGCGCATGTCGGGGACGATCACGCGATACCCGGCCGCGGCCAACGCCGGCACCTGGTTTCGCCACAGCCGCCCCGAGTCGGGAAAGCCGTGCACCAGCACCACCGGGCTGCCGTCGCCCGTCACCTCGTACTCGATGCCCACACCGTCCACGTCAACGCGCACGCTCGTCCCCTTTCGATTCGCGTCTCGGAGCCTTCATCGCTGTGAAGTAAACGGCATCGCCCGCCGCCGCGGGGCCATCGTCGCGGCGCCCGTAGACTCCCCGCAATGGGACCGCCCCGTCGCCTCGCCTGCCTGAGTGCCCGATGATCCCATCAGCCACACCGGCGAGCTGACGCTCGCGCAGGTGGCCGCCCGCGCCGGCGTGTCGCCCGCGACCGTCAGGCGGTGGGTGGACGGCGGGCTGATCCCGGGCTACGAGGGCACCTGGACGCCGGCCGCCGCCGCGTACGCGCGGGTCGTCGGCAGGCTGCGCGCGCGCGGGCACACGCTCGCGCAGATCAAGCGCGCCGGCGAGGCCGGGCAGCTCGCGGCCGGTCCCCTCGAGAACCTGCTCAGCCGTCCCGGGCCGCGTCACCCGTTGCGCGAGGCCGCCCGCGCCAGCGGCCTGAGCGCCGAGATGATCGAGCGCGTGTACACCACCACCGGCCTGGGGGTGCCGCCGGACGGGTTCTCCGACGAAGACCTGGAGATCCTCAAATACGCCGCCGCCGTGCTCGACGCGGGCCTGCCGCTGCCCGCGTTCGTGCAGCTCATGCGCGTGTACGGGCAGGCGGTCGCCCAGATCGCCGACGCGGAGGTGCGCCTGATCCACCTGTACGTGCACGAGCCGCTGATGCGCTCGGGCGTCGCCAGCGTGGAGATCGCCGAGGAGATGGAGGGGCTCGCGCGTGAGGTGCTGCCGTTCGCCACGCCGTTCATGAACTACTTCCACGGGCGCCTGCTCGCGCAGTTCGTCGAGCAGGACATGATCGGCCACATGGAGGCCGACATCGACGAGGACGCCCTCGAGGAGGGGCGCGTGCGCGTGGCCATCGCCTTCGCCGACCTCGCCGGCTACGCGCGCCTGACCGTCGAGGTCGGTGACGAGGCCGCGCTCGGCGCGGTCGAGCGCTTCGTGGCCGCCGTCGAACAGACGCTCCCCGTCGACGCCCGCGTGATCAAGACGCTGGGCGACGAGGTCATGGTGGTCGGCTCGGACGCCGTCGCGCTCACCGCCTGGGCGGTGGGGTTGCGGGGGGACATCGCGCCCGGAGACCCGCTTCCGCGCATCGGCATCCACTACGGCGAGGCGCTGTATCGCGACGGCGACTACTTCGGCCGCGACGTCAACCAGGCCGCCCGCGTGGTCGCCCGGGCGGCCGGCGGCGAGGTGCTCCTCACGCGCGCCGTCGTGGCGATGGCGGCCGGCGTTGACGGGCTCGAGCTCAGGCGCATCGGCGAGGTGCGCCTGAAGGGCTTCTCCGAGCCGACCGAGCTGTTCACCGCCGCGCTCGCCGACGGGGCGTAGGCGATGGCGATTGCGTGGCCGTCGGGGGAGGTGCGGTGAGCGTTCAGGGACCTGTGGTGAGCGCTCAGCAGGTGCGCGAGGCCGTGCGTGAGGGTGGCCTGTTCGCCCGCGATCGCGCGCTCCTGGTGATGCTCTCCGGTGGGCGCGACTCGACCTGCCTGCTCGACGTGGCCGTCGCGCTGGTGGGCGCCGCGAGGGTGAGCGCGCTGCACGTCAACTACGGCCTGCGCCCGGACGCCGACGCCGATCAGCGCCACTGCGCCGCGCTCTGCCAGCAACTGGGTGTCGAGCTGCAGGTGGTGCGCCCCGAGCCATCTGACGCGCCCTCGGCGCCCCGAGCCGCCGGCGCGCCCACGGTGGCGCACGGCGAGCGCGAGCCGCCCGCGCCCCGCGAACAGCCCGGGCCGGCGCCCGGCAACCTGCACGCGTGGGCGCGCGAGCTCCGCTACGCGCAGGCCGCCCGCATCGCCGGCGAGCGCGATGCCCTGATCGCCACCGGGCACACCGCCTCCGACCAGGTGGAGACGATCCTCTACCGGCTCGCCGCCTCGCCCGGGCGCAGGGCGCTGCTGGGGATGGCCGCCAGCGACGGGCGTCTGATCCGCCCCCTGCTCGGGCTCACCCGCGAGCAGACCGCCGCCTACTGCCGCGAGCGTGGCCTGCGCTGGCGCGAGGACGAAAGCAACGAGGACACACGCTACGCCCGCGCGCGCGTGCGTAGCGGGCTGGTGCCCGCGCTGAACGCCGTGCACCCGGCGGCCGCGGCCAACGTGCTGCGCACGGCCGCCTTGCTCCGCGAGGAGACGGAGGTGCTGGACGGCCTCGTCGAGGACGAGCTCTCCGGCCACCCGAGCATCGCGCTCACCCGCCTGCGCGAACTGCCCGCGGCGCTCGCCCGCCTGGTCGTCGTGCGCCTGGCCGAGGACGCCACCGGCGGCTACGCGCCGCAGGCCGGCGACCACGTGCAGGAGATCCTCGCGCTCGCCCGGCGCGGCGGCCGCGCCGAGCTGCACCTCGGTGGGCGGGCCGGCGCGGTCATCGACCACGGCGAGCTGACGATGGTGAAGCTCCCGCCCCGCACCTGAGCGACGCCCCCCGGTGGAGGCGCTCCGCGCGCGACGCGTACTGCGCGACCCCGCTCCGCCGCCGCCAGGCGGCTCCCATCCAAAGCAAGCTCTACACTGCCCGCGTGGCCTGCACCGCGCGCGTCCCGAGCGAGCCCGGACTCGGCGAGGTGCTCGTCACTGCCGAGGACCTGCAGCGGCGCGTGGCCGAGCTCGGCGAGGAGATCTCGCGCGACTACGCCGGCCGGCGGCTGCTGCTCGTCGGCGTGCTCAAGGGCGCCGTGTTCTTCCTCTCGGATCTCATGCGCTACATCGACGTGCCCGTCGAGGTCGACTTCATGGCCGTCGCCTCCTACGGCTCGGCCACCGACTCCTCGGGGGTGGTGCGCATCCTCAAGGACCTCGACGCCGCCATCGAAGGCCGTGACGTGCTGATCGTGGAGGACATCGTCGACTCCGGCCTCACGCTCCAGTACCTGCTGCGCAACCTCGGCTCGCGGGGTCCGCGCACGCTCGAGGTGTGCGCGCTGCTGACCAAGCCCGAGCGTCGCAAGGTGGATCTGCCCACCCGATACGTGGGTTTCGAGATACCCGATCGCTTCGTCGTCGGCTACGGACTCGACTACGCCGAGCAGCACCGCAACCTGCCGTTCGTGGCCGCGCTGGAGCCCTAGATCGACGTTCGGAGCGTCCCGCCACCGCACGTCCAACCGTGGGAACGGCAGAGGGCGCATGGTACGCTAGGGCACTGGCGCCCACCACTTCAGACCGCGCCCAGACCCCCGATAACGAGCCATGAGCCGTTTCTTCAAGAGCGCAGCATTCCCCATCCTCCTGGTGGTCGTGCTCGCGTTCCTTGCGGTCAAACTCGTCAATCCGAGCTCGCCCAACCACCGCTCGCACAGCTATCAGACGCTGGTCAGCAAAGAGATACCCAAAGGCGAAGTCAAGTCCGCCATCTTCAAGAACAAAGGCAAAGCGCTCGAAGTCAAGCTCAAGGACGGCGAAAGCTATGAAACCGGGTTCATAGAACAGCTCACCCCCGAACTGACGAAAGAACTCAGGACGGCCGGCGCCGAAGTGAACACCGAATCGGAAAAGAGCAGCGCCCTGCTCGGCCTGCTCACCTACATCCTTCCCTTCGCCCTGTTCCTCGGCTTCTGGATCTTCCTCATGAACCAGGTCCAGGGCGGGGGCTCCAAAGTGATGTCCTTCGGCAAGTCCCGCGCCAAGCGCATGTCCGCGGACTCCCCGAAGATCACCTTCCGCGACGTCGCCGGGGTCGACGAGGCCGTCGAGGAGCTCCATGAGATCAAGGAATTCCTGGAGAACCCCAAGAAGTTCCAGGCGCTCGGCGCGCGCATCCCCACCGGCGTTCTGCTCTACGGGCCACCGGGCACCGGCAAGACGCTGCTCGCACGCGCCGTCGCCGGCGAGGCGGGGGTGCCGTTCTTCTCGATCTCGGGCTCGGACTTCGTCGAGATGTTCGTCGGCGTCGGCGCCTCCCGCGTGCGCGACCTGTTCGAGCAGGCCAAGCAGAACAGCCCCTGCATCATCTTCATGGACGAGATCGACGCCGTCGGGCGCCACCGCGGCGCCGGCCTCGGCGGCGGCCACGACGAGCGCGAGCAGACGCTCAACCAGCTGCTCGTCGAGATGGACGGCTTCGAGGCCAAGGACAACATCATCATGATCGCCGCCACCAACCGGCCCGACATCCTCGACCCCGCGCTCCTGCGCCCCGGGCGCTTCGACCGCCAGATCGCCGTCGACCGCCCCGACCGCAAGGGCCGGGCGAAGATCCTCGAGGTCCACACCCGCGGCAAGCCGCTCGCCAAGATCATCGACATCGACGCCCTCTCCGGGCAGACCCCCGGCTTCACCGGCGCCGACCTGTCGAACCTCATCAACGAGGCCGCCCTGCTCGCCGCCCGCACGGGCAAGCGCGAGATCGGCCAGGAAGAGCTCGAGGAGGGGATCATGCGCGTGATCGCCGGCCCCGAGAAGAAGACCCGCGTGATGAGCGAGAAAGAGCGCCTCGTCACCGCCTACCACGAGATGGGCCACGCGCTCGTCGGCCACTTCCTCGAGCACGCCGACCCCGTCCACAAGATCTCCGTCATCTCCCGCGGGCAGGCGCTCGGCTACACCATCTCCATGCCCCAGGAGGACCGCTTCCTCACCACCCGCGCCGAGCTCGAGGACACGATGGCCATGACCCTCGGGGGGCGCGCCGCCGAGGAGCTGGTGTTCGCCGAGATCACCACCGGAGCCTCCAACGACATCGAGAAGGTCACCGCCACCGCCAAGCAGATGGTCATGCGCTTCGGCATGTCCGAGAAGCTCGGCCCGCGCGTGTACGGGCACGACCACGGCCAGCCGTTCCTCGGGCGCGAGTTCTCCACCGAGCCCGACTACTCCGACGAGATCGCGAGGGAGATAGACGACGAGGTCCGCCGCATCATCGAAGGCGCCCACCAGCGCGCCCGCGGCATCCTCACCGAGCACCAGCACGACTTGACCAACATCTCCGAGATCCTCGTCAAACGCGAGACCATCGAGAAGGAGGAGTTCCTCGCGCTGCTCGCCGGCAAGAGCGAGGAGGAGGTCTTCGGGGTCGAGGAGCACACCAAGCCCCAGCTTCCCGCGCCCCCCGCTCCCGCCGAGCGCGCCGAACGCGAAACGCCGCGGCCGATCCCGCGCCCCGGGCTCGCCGGGGGCACCGCCGACATCCGCGCGAGCGACCAAGAGCGCCCCGAGCCCGCCTGAGCCGCGTCAGGAGGCGTTGCCGTGACGGTGACACGCCCCTTCCGTCTGATGGGGATCCTCAACGTCACGCCCGACTCGTTCTCCGACGGCGGACGCTTCCTCGACGCGGATGCTGCCCTGGCGCGCGCACGTGCCCTGATCGACGAGGGCGCGGACATCCTCGACGTGGGCGGCGAGTCGACGCGACCGGGCGCCGAGCCGGTGGCCGCCGAGGAGGAGCTGCGCCGGGTGCTGCCGGTGATCGAGGGGATCGCCGGCCACGTCCGTGCGGATGGGGCGGCGGGTGGCTGCGGTGGCGGGCGGGCTGTGGTGGTGTCGATCGACACCTCCAAGGCTTCCGTCGCCCGCGCCGCGCTCGCGGCCGGCGCGGGCATCGTCAACGACGTCAGCGCCTTCCGCGCGGATCCGCTGATGGCGGGCGTGGTGGCCGACAGCGGCGCGGAGTGCTGTCTGATGCACATGCTCGGCGAGCCGCGCACCATGCAGTCGGATCCGCGCTATGAGGACGTCGTGGACGACGTCAGGGCGTTCCTGGAAGCGCGCCTGGAGTTCGCCGTGGGCGAGGGCGTGGGGGAGGAGCGCATCATGCTCGATCCGGGGATCGGCTTCGGCAAGACGCTCGAGCACAATCTCGAGCTGCTGCGCCGTCTCGACGAGCTGTGCGCGCTCGGGCGGCCGCTGGTGATCGGCACCTCGCGCAAGTCCTTCATCGGGCGCATCCTCGCCTCCGCCGCGGGCGAGTCCGAGCCGGTGCCCCCCGGGCGAAGACTGCCCGGGACGATCGCCACCAACGTGCTCGCGCTCGAGCGCGGGGCCAGCGTCCTGCGCGTGCACGACGTTGCCGCCGTGGGCGGCGCCCTGGCGGTGGCGGCTGCTACGTTGGGCGAGCGATGGGGGACGACGCGGACGAGCTAGACGAGGACGATGACGGAGAAGCTCGACGACGAGCACGAGCAGACCGCCGAGTCGGTCACCATCGAGATCACCGGCCTGTCGCTCTACACCCACCACGGCGTCAGCGACGCCGAGCGCGAGGTGGGCCAGCGGCTGGTGCTCGACCTGCGGCTCGACCTCGGCGAAACGGACGCCACGGTCACCGACTCGATCGAGGACACCGTCGACTACGCCGAGGTGTGCCAGCTCGTCGCGCTGATCGCCCAGCAGCGCTCCCACCGCACGCTCGAGCGCCTGTGCAGCACCATCGCCGACCGGCTGCTCGCCGACTACGAGCTCGAGGGCGTGTGGGTGAAGGCCGCCAAGCCCGAGCCGCCGATCGCGCTGAGCGTGGACGAGGTATCCGTCGAGGTGTGGCGCGAAGCCGAGGTCTAGCGGTGACGGGCAAGGAGCGCTAGTGCCGGGCGTGGAGCGCGTCGGTCTGCTCGGTCTCGGCTGCAACCTCCCCCGCCGGGGACGAGGCGGCGATCGCCGCGCGAGCCTGCAGGCCGCCGTCGATCGCCTGCCCGCCGCCGGCGTGAGCGTGCTCGCCTGCTCGTCCACCTACGACACCGACCCCGTCGGCGACCTGCTCGACCAGCCGGCCTTCCTGAACGCGTGCCTGCGCGTGCGGAGCGCCCTCGAGCCGCTCGAGCTGCTCGACGCGGTCAAGCAGATCGAGCGCGAGCTCGGACGCGCGCCCGGCAGCATCCGCCACGGTCCCCGCACGATCGACATCGACGTCCTGGCGCTCGGTGAGCTCGAGCTCGTCCACGAGCGCATGGTGCTGCCCCACGAGCAGCTCCTCACGCGGCGCTTCGTGCTGATTCCCGCGCTCGAGCTTGACTTCGACCAATGCGTCCCGGCGGGCGGGCCCGTCCCCGTGCGCCTGTCCGACGCGCTCGCCGCGCTGCCGACCGACGAGGGCGTGCGCTGGGCCGGTCCGCCGCTGCGCCTGCCCGACGCGTGAAGCGCTCCGTGTGGCTCAGGTGGTGAGCGTCGTGCCCACGGCGTGCCAGCTTGCGAGCTCCAGCAGCGTCCGGCTGCTCACGCCATGTCCCGCCACCACACACAGGCGCCCGTCGCGCAGCCACGTGACCACACGTGCGCCGTGGGTGCTGAGCAGCCTGTAGGCGGTGCCGTCGCGGTGGATCACCACCCCCCCGGTCATGCTGGGAGCCGGTGTGCCGCCCACGATCGCGTAGCCGAGCCAGTTGTTGTGGCCGTCCGCGTAGAACACCGTCGTCACCTTGCGCCCCGCCACGCGGTCCACGCGGGCTCCCGTCGCGCGGAAGCCGAAGCTGTCTTCCCAGTACGGGAATGGGACGCCATCGACCGCGACCATCGGCTGCGTGCCGTCGTGCGGGTTCTCATCCGGCGCCGCCATCGTCGGCGGGCGCAGCGTCAACCCCACGGCCGCCTGGAGCGTCAGCCCCGAGCCGCCGCCACCTCCGGACAGGCTCACCACGAGCACCAGCGCGATCACCGCCGCGGCGAGCGCCGGCACGCCGGCGTAAAGGCCCCAACGGACCGCCGGCGGTCTGCGACCCGCGATCGCCGGAGCACGTTCGGCGACGAGCGACTCGACCCTGGAATGCAGCTCCTGCGGCGCACGCACGTCGATCGAGCGCACGAGCTCGACGATCTCGGATTCGGTGCGGGGGGGTTGGTCGCTCATGGCATTCCTTCACTCATGGAGACTCCATTCGCGTCCGTGCCTTCCCGCCGTGTCTCCGTCATTTGCGCTCGTTGGGGGACTGCCCGCTCCGGCGAATCGGCTGCACCGGGCGCCTCGCTGGATCTCGAGCCGCCGCCCGGCACCGACCGATCATCGCCGCTGCCGCGGCCCTCGTGCGCCGGTTGGGGCGCCAGGCGCTCTGCCACCTGCTTGCGCGCCCTGAACAACCGCGTCGTCAGCGTCGCCTCACGCACGTGCAGCGCCCGCGCCGCCTCCCGGTATGAGAGGCCGAGCACGTCCACCGCCACCAGCGTCAGACGGAAGCTCTCCGGCAGCTCGGCGATCGTCGCGTAGATCTCCTGGACCTCGTACGCCTGCTCCGGTCGCGTCGTCGGCCTGGGGTCCGCCGCCACCACGTCCTCCAGCGTCGCCGCCGTCACCGGCCGGCGCGACGCCGTTCGCAGGCTCGTCAGAAAGGTGTTGCGCAACACCCGCATGAGGTAGTACAACTCGTCGTCACCGCGCAACATCCGCGGCCGCGAGAGCACGCGGGCGAACGTCTCCTGCACGAGATCCTCCGCGTCCTCGCGCGAGCCGCACAGCGCCCACGCCGCGCGGTACAGACGGTCCACATGCTGCGTCAGGGAGTGCGGATCGAGTGTGCGCATGAGTAACAGCAGCCAGCCCGTCCGCGGCGCCGCGGACCCCTGCCACCTGCGACTGTAGCGCCCGCCGGATACCCGCGGGGCAGCCCCGGACGCGGCGGGAAGGATCGGCGCGGCGGGGAGTCCTTCCACGATGACGGGCATCCCGCGCCGACGGCTCACCGCCGAGCGCGATGGGGACATCGATCACCAGAAAGGTGGGTACGCCGTGAGAGCGCGCACGCTTCTGCCGTTTGCCTTGGCCGCCCTGGCGGGCGCCGCGATCGCGGTGCTCCCGGCCCTCGCCGCTCCCCCCGAAGCAAAGCTCGAAGTGAACGAAAACTGCGTCGAGAACGACTGGCCGTGCTGGGCGCTCCCGGGCTCCGGCGCGAAACCCGACCCGGCCGGCAAGGTCACGATCGCCGCCGGTGGCGTCGTCACGTTCGTCGACCACTCGACCGCCGCAAACATCGTGTGGACCGGCGCCGCCCCCACCTGCGAACCGTCGGTGCCCGTCAACACGACCGCCAAGACCGGCTGGGAAGGCAAGTGCACCTTTGAAAAGCCCGGCACCTACAAGTTCGAAAGCGCGTCCCTGTACTTCGCGTACACCAAATACGAAATCGAAGTGCAGGCGACGGGAACCACCGGCAGCACTCCGACGGGCACGGGCACCGGCAGCGAAGGGAGCTCGTCGAATCCCTCCGGCTCGAGCACCTCGACCTCCGGCTCCACGCAGGGCGGCTCCCCGGGCGGCTCGGCCGGCGGTGCCGGCGCGCCGCTCGGCTCGCTGTTCGTGGGCAGCGCATCCTCGGCCTGCAAGCTCCCGCCCATCCAGCACGGCCAGTCCGTGCACGGCTCCCTCGACGTCTCCCAGGCCGGCGCCGGCGGGCGCCTGGAAGTCGAGCTGCTCGCCGCACGCGGGTCGCTCGCGAGCGCCGGTCACACCGCGCACGAGCAGGTGGGTCGCCTCGTGCGCTCGTCGCTGCAGGCCGGGACCGACAGGTTCACGGTGTCGCTCGACGCCAAGGGCAGGCGTGCCCTGCACGCTCGCGGTCACCTCGCGCTGAGCGTCAAGCTCGCGCTCGCCTCAGCGCAGGGTTCGGCCGTCACGCTCACGCGGAGCGTTGCTCTACGTCCCTGAGCTCCTTGCTCATCAGCGCCACCACCTTCTCGCCGTGGCTCAAGCGGCCGATCTCCACATAGCCGCGCGAGGTATGGAACGCGAGCGAGGCCGGGTTGGGCGGGTGGACGTTGACCTCGCACACCATCCGCTCGAGCGGGACGGCCGCCGCCTCCATGGCGTCATACAGCCGCGTGGCTAGACCGCGTCGCCGCATCGGGCCGGCGACAGCGATCCGGTCCAGATACAGGAAGCGCTCGAAGGTGGCGCTGAACCAGCGGTAGTTCTCGCTGTCGTAGGCGGTGCTCGGTGCGATCGCCAGCGCGAACGCCACCAGCTCGCCTTCGTGCTCGACCCCCAGGCCGCGGTACGCAAACGACAGGATCCACTCCAGTCGCCGCTCGTCCAGCTCGCTCAGCTCCTGCACCGAGGCGAGGTTCAACCTCAGCATCTGCGCCCGGTCGGCGCGGGTCAGCTCTCGCAGCGTCATCGGCGCGAGCGCGAGCATAATGCTCACCCATGCTGCTCGTGGTCAACGTCGGCAACACCCAGACCCACTTCGGGACCTTCCGCGGCCAGGAGCTGCTCGAGCACTGGCGCTTCGCCACCGTGCGCCAGTCCACCGCCGACCAGCTCGGGGCCGCGCTGCGCAACCTGCTGGGGCTGCGCGGCTACTCCTTCGAGGATCTCGACGCGTCCATCGTGTCCTCCACCGTGCCCCAGCTCGAGCCCGAGTGGACCGCCATGGCCGAGCGCTATCTCTCCCACCAGATGCACGCCGTCGGCCCCGGTACCAGGACCGGCATGGCCATCCGCTACGACAACCCGAGGGAGATAGGCGCCGACCGGCTGGTCAACGCCGTCGCCATCCGCGAGCGCTTCGGCGGTCCCGCCGTGTGCGTGGACTTCGGCACCGCCACCACCTTCGATGTCGTCTCCCGCGAGGGCGAGTACGTGGGCGGCGCGCTCATGACCGGCATCGAGATCTCGCTCGAAGCCCTCTCCGAACGCGGCGCCCGGCTGCCCAAGGTGGACCTCGCCCCGCCCCGCAGCGTGATCGGCAAGAACACCATCGACGCCATCCGCTCGGGGGTCGTCTACGGCTACGCCGGCGCCATCGACGCGATCCTGCGTCGCCTGTACACGGAGCTGGGCGAACGCACCGACGTGATCGCCACCGGCGGCCTCGCCGGCCTCGTCGTGCCCTTCACCGAGGAGATCGAGGAGGTCGACAACCTGCTCACGCTCACCGGTCTGCGGCTGCTCCACGAGCGCAACACCTAGACGGCACGCGCGTCAGATGTGCTACAACTAGCACATGTCGAGCGTGGGCGTGAGAGAGCTTCGCCAACGGGCGAGCGAGCTGTTGCGTCGCGTTCAAGCCGGTGAGGCGATCGAGATCACAGATCGCGGGAGACCGGTGGCAGTGCTCGGGCCGCTACCGGAGGATCCGCTCGAGCGTCTGCGAGCTGCCGGGGACCTGCTGCCGGCGTCAGGTGGGCTCGACGAGCTCCCCCAGCCGCTTGTCCTGGCGGGTGGGCAGGATGCTCCCTCGCTCGTACTCGCGCGCTTGCGAAGTGACGAGCGCTAGCGCCCAACGCCTCACGTACGTCGATTCGTCGGCGATCGTCAAGCTGGCCGTCAGCGAGCCCGAGTCGAGCTCGCTTCGTCACTACCTGTCGCGCAAGCCCCTCGTCACCAGCGCCCTTGCCCGTACCGAGGTGGCCCGCGCGCTGCTTGCGCTCGGGCCGGAGGCTGTCGAGCGGGGCGAGCAGGTGCTGAGACGTATCCAGCTGTTGCGAGTCAACGACCGCGTCCTCATCGCCGCCGGCAAGATGACCCCGGCAGAGCTCCGTTCCCTCGATGCCATACACCTCGCAAGCGCACACGCGCTCGGCAGTGGACTGCGTTGCGTGGTCACGTATGACGCGAGGCTGGCCGACGCTGCCGAGGCAATCGGCTGCGCCGTCGTCTCTCCTACGTAGTCCGTCCATCTCCGGGCGCCGGCAGGCGCCCCCTTAAACTCGATCATCGGCTGATGTCCTCACCCGCGCGACTTGACGAAAGCTGGACCCTCGGCTCGCTGCGCGTGCCCAACCGCGTGCTGCTCGCGCCGCTCGCCGGCATCGGCAACTGGTTCGTGCGCCTGCAGGCCAAGCGCTACGGCGCCGGCATGGCCGTCTCCGAGATGGTCTCCTCGCACGCCATCCACTACCGCAACCCCAAGACCTGCGGCGAGATGCTCCGCATCGATCCGCGCGAGCGCGCCAGCGGTCCGGTGGCCATCCAGCTGTTCGGCGAGGACCCCGCCATGATGCGCTCCGCCGCCGCCCACGTGGTCGCCGCCGGCGCCGACGTCATCGACATCAACATGGGCTGCCCCGTGCCCAAGGTCCGCAAGACCGGCGCCGGCGCCGCGCTGCTCGAGAACCCCGACCTCGCCGTCGCCGTCGCCCGCGCCGCCGTCGAAGGGGCCGGCGGCGTGGGGGAGGCGGGCGGGGTTCCGGTCACGGCCAAGCTGCGCTCCGGGCTGCGCCCCGGCGAGGACAGCGGCTTTCAGCTCGCCCACCGCCTCGTCGCCGAGGCCGGCGTCGCCGCCATCGGCTTTCACCCCCGCTCGGCCGCCGTCCACCACAAGGGGACACCCGACTACCAGCTCGCCGCTCGGCTGGTGCGCTCGCTCCCCGCTCCGGTGATCCTCACCGGGGGCATGGACGACGCCGACGGGGTACGTCGGGCATTCGCCGCCACCGGCGCCGCCGCCGTGATGCTCGCCCGCGGCGCGCTCGGCAACCCGTGGCTGTTCGCCGAGCTGCTCGAGCCCGACGGCGAGCGGCGCCCGCCGAGCAGCGAGGAGGTGCTGGCGGAGCTGGACTGGACGATCGAGCGCGCCGTCGAGCACCTCGGCGAGGAGCGCGCCACGCGCTATCTGCGCAAGTTCTACCCCTGGTACGTGCCGCGGCTGCAGTTGCCCGTCGCGGCCGCCAGAAGCCTGCAGGAATCGCTGCAAACCGCCGATACGCTCGCCCGCGTAAGGGACTTGCTGGACCTGCCCCGCCGGACTTCCGCACTCGCCGTCTGACGCTCGCTGGAGGCGTTCTGTGCCCCGCTATACTGCTGCGCTCGCTGACGCCTCGCGGCTGGCGACATCCCCGCTCGCAGCGGGGTTTTGTGTGTCGCTCGCCGCTCCACCAACCGCGGATCGAGTCTGGCCCAACCACATGCCGAAGGACGTCATCCTCACACCAGAAGGCCTGCAGAAGCTCAAGGACGAGCTCGAGTCGCTGTCCACCGACAAGCGCCGCGAGGTCGCCGAGCGCATCAAGGAGGCCAGGGAGTTCGGAGACATCTCCGAGAACTCCGAGTACGACGACGCCAAGAACGAGCAGGCGATGGTCGAGAGCCGCATCGCCCAGCTCCAGGAGAAGCTCCGCATGGCCACCGTCATCCAGGCCAAGGATCTGTCAACCGACGTCGTCCAGGTCGGCTCCGTCGTGCACGTCAAGGACGAAAAGACCGGCAAATCGGTCAAGTACACGATCGTCGGCTCCGCCGAGGCCAAGCCGCACGAGCACAAGCTCTCCAACGAGTCGCCCGTCGGGCGCGCGTTGATCGGGCGCAAACGCAACGAGACCGTCGCCGTCAAGGTCCCGCGCGGGCCCGCCCGCAAGCTCAAGATCACCAAGATCGACGTCGGCCTCGACTAGGCTCGCCGCCATGAGCGGAGCGGAGGGGGAGTCGACTAGCAGGCACGGTCTGGACGAGCTGATCGCCGAGCGCCGCGCGAAGGCCCAGCGCCTGCGCGAGTCCGACGACAGCGCCTTTCCCCACGCGTTCGCCCGCGTCGAGCCGATCGACTCGGTCGTGGCCGCCTACGAGCACCTGCAGGCGGGCGAGGAAACCGACGAGCGCCACCGCGTTGCCGGTCGCATCGCCGCCCGCCGCGGCGCCGGCAAGGCTGCCTTCCTGGATCTCATCGACCGCACCGGCAAGATCCAGCTGCATGCCCGCGTGGACGTGCTCGGCCGCGAGCGCTTCGACGCGCTCACGGCGCTCGATCTCGGCGACCTGATCGGGGTCGACGGCTGCCCCATCCGCAGCCGCCACGGCGAGATCTCACTGCGGGTCGAGAGCTTCCAGATCCTCGCCAAGGCGCTCCGCCCGCCGCCCGACAAGCACCACGGGCTGAGCGACGTCGAGACCCGCTACCGCCATCGCGAGCTCGATCTGATCGCGAGCGACGATGCCCGCCGGCTGTTCATCGACCGCGCTCGCATCATCACCGCCGTCCGCGCCTACCTCGACGCGAACGGCTTCGTCGAGGTCGAGACGCCCGTGCTCCAGCCGCTGTACGGGGGGGCGCTCGCGCGGCCGTTCACCACCCACCACAACGCGCTCGACCGCGACCTCTACCTGCGGATCGCCACCGAGCTCTACCTCAAGCGCCTGATCGTCGGCGGCCTCGAGCGCGTGTACGAGCTCGGCAAGGACTTCCGCAACGAGGGCATCTCCCACAAGCACAACCCCGAGTTCACCATGGTCGAGTGGTACGAGGCCTACGCCGACTACGAGGACGCCGCCCGGCGCCTGGAAGAGCTCGTCCGCGCCGCCGCCGAGGCCGCCGGCTACGAGGGCGAGCTCGACTTCTCAGCGCCGTGGGCGCGGATCGGCTTCGTCGAGGCGATCGAGCGGGAGACGAACATCGACGTCATGGCGCACACCACCGCCGAGGCGCTGTGGGCGGCGATCCGCGAGCGGGGACTGGAGATCCGCGAGAGCGGCCTGTGGTTCGAGATGGCCGACGACCTGCTCTCGAAGTACGTCGAGCCGAAGCTCCAGCGGCCCACGTTCGTGATGGACTACCCGATCGACATCTCGCCCCTCGCCCGCGAGCACCGCACCGAGCAGGGCCTCGTCGAGCGCTGGGAGGCGTTCGCCGGCGGCATGGAGATCGCCAATGCCTTCACGGAGCTGATCGATCCCGACGTCCAGCGCCAGCGCTTCGAGGCCCAGCGGCGCCTGCAGGCGATCGACGAGGACGCCGAGACGATGCCCTACGACGAGGCGTTCGTGCAGGCGCTCGAGCAGGGGATGCCGCCCACCGGCGGCGCGGGCCTCGGCATCGATCGCCTGGTGATGCTGCTCACCGGCCGGGAGTCGATCCGCGAGGTCGTGCTGTTCCCCGCGATGCGCGACCAGTAGCGCCGCCCGCATGGGCCGAAAGGCGCCGCGCCGAGGCCGTCCTTCGGCCGTCCGCAGTCAAGCACTGCCAGCCCCGTGCCGATGACCCGGATAGTGCAGGGTGGCCGGTTGGTAGACTGCTCCGCAAGGCGTCGTTAGGGCCCCAAACAGCACTTGGGGGGACCTCCCAGGCAGGAAGGAAGCGCATCATGTTCGAGCGATTCACAGAACGGGCCCGCCAGGTGGTCGTTCTCGCGCAGGAGGAGGCGCGGACGCTCAAGCACAACTACATCGGTACCGAGCACATCCTTCTCGGACTGCTGCGCGAGGAGGAGGGCCTGGCCGCACGTGTGCTCGAGAGCCTGGACATCACCGTCGAGCGCGTACGCGCTCAGGTCGTGCGCATCGTCGGCTCCGGCGAGGAGGTCACCTCCGGGCAGATCCCCTTCACGCCGCGCGCCAAGAAGGTGCTCGAGCTGGCGCTCCGCGAGGCGCTCAGCCTCGGCCACAACTACATCGGCACCGAGCACATCCTGCTGGGCCTGGTGCGCGAGAACGAGGGCGTCGCCGCGCGCATCCTGCTCGACTTCGACGCCGACTCCGAGAAGATCCGCAACGAGGTCATCCGCATGCTCTCCGGCCCCGGCGGACGCCGCCAGGGGCAGGGCGCCGGCGCAGGCGCCGGTGCTGGTACGGGCGCCTCGGGCGAGGGCAAGAAGTCATCCAAGCTGCTCGACCAGTTCGGGCGCAATTTGACGAAGCTGGCCGCCGAGGGCAAGCTCGACCCCTGTGTGGGGCGCGAGACCGAGATCGAGCGGATCATGCAGATCCTCTCGCGGCGCACCAAGAACAACCCCGTGCTCGTCGGCGAGCCCGGCGTCGGCAAGACCGCCGTCGTCGAGGGCCTCGCCCAGCGCATCACCAGCTCCGAGGTGCCCGAGCTGCTCAAGAACAAGCAGATCTACACGCTCGACCTGGCCGCGCTGGTGGCCGGCTCCAAGTACCGGGGAGAGTTCGAGGAGCGCCTGAAGAAGGTCATGAAGGAGATCACCCAGCGCGGGGACATCATCCTGTTCATCGACGAGCTCCACAACCTCGTCGGCGCGGGCGCCGCCGAGGGCGCGATCGACGCCGCCTCCATCCTCAAGCCCGCGCTCGCGCGTGGCGAGCTGCAGACGATCGGCGCCACCACCCTCGACGAGTACCGCAAGTACCTCGAGCGCGACTCCGCGCTGGAGCGCCGCTTCCAGCAGATCCGTGTCGACGAGCCCACCATCGACCAGACCGTCGAGATCCTCACAGGGCTGCGCGACCGCTACGAGCAGCACCACAAGGTGCAGATCACCGACGAGGCGCTGCGCGCCGCCGGCGAACTGGCGAGCCGCTACATCTCCGACCGCTTCCTCCCCGACAAGGCCATCGACCTGATCGACGAGGCCGCCTCGCGCATGCGCATCAAGTCCATGACCTCGCCCCCCGCCAACCGCGAGCTCGAGGGCGAAGTGGAGTCCACGCGCCGCGAAAAGGAGGCTGCCATCGAGGCCCAGGAGTTCGAGAAGGCCGCCGCCCTGCGCGACAAGGAGCGCAAGCTCACCAACAAGAAACGCGAGCTCGAGCAGGCCTGGGAATCCGGCGAGTCAGGCGAGCGCCCGTCGATCGGCGAAGAGGAGATCGCCGACATCGTGTCCATGTGGACCGGCATCCCCGTGTTCAAGCTGACCGAGGCCGAGACCCAGAAGCTGATGCGCATGGAGGACGAACTGCACAAGCGCGTGATCGGCCAGCACCCCGCGATCGAGGTCATCTCCAAGGCGATCCGCCGCTCGCGCGCCGGGCTCAAGGACCCCAAGCGCCCGACCGGCTCGTTCATCTTCCTCGGCCCCACGGGCGTCGGCAAGACCGAGCTCGCGCGCACGCTCGCGGAGTTCCTGTTCGGCGATGACGACGCGCTCGTCCGGATCGACATGTCCGAGTACATGGAGAAGCACGCCGTCTCGCGGCTCGTCGGCTCGCCCCCCGGCTACATCGGCTACGACGAGGGCGGCCAGTTGACCGAGGCGATCCGTCGCAAGCCCTACTCCGTGCTGCTGCTCGACGAGATCGAGAAGGCGCACCCCGACGTCTTCAACATCCTGCTGCAGATCCTCGAGGACGGCCGCCTGACCGACGCCCAGGGACGGACCGTGGACTTCCGCCACGCGATCGTGATCATGACCTCCAACATCGGCGCCGCCGAGATCGCCCGCAACACGCCGCTCGGCTTCGCCGTCTCGGAGGACGAGACCGGCATCTCCTACGACGACATGAAGAACCGCATCATGGGCGAGCTCAAGAAGGTCTTCCGCCCCGAGTTCCTCAACCGCATCGACGACGTGATCGTCTTCCACAAGCTGCAGAAAGCGGAAATCAAGCAGATCGTCGAGCTGCTGCTGCTGCGCATCCGCGAGTCAATGGCCGAACGCGAGCTCCAGCTCGAGCTCACCGAGCCCGCCAAGGACATGCTCGTCGAAAAGGGCTGGGACCCCGCGATGGGCGCCCGCCCGCTGCGCCGCGCCATCCAGCGCTACATCGAGGACCCGCTCGCCGACTTCGTCCTGCGCGAGCAGCTCACGCCCGGCGCGACGGTCGTCATCAACCCCGGCGAGGGCGAGGACGACGGCGGCGTGACCCTGTCGATCGTGCAGCCCAAGAAGCAGAAGACGCCCGTCGGGGTCGGTGCCGCCGAGGGCGGCTCCGGCGGTGAGGAGATCGCCGAGGGCGATGGCGGCCACGCCGACGACGCTGACGTGCCCGAGCTCCCCGAGCTCGCCGACCCTGACGAGCAGTAGCGCCCTTGCGGTAGAGCTTGACGGCGCTCCGGCGCTCTAGCGGGAATGCTTCAGCTGCTCTGCGAGGTCCGTCGGGGGTGTGAACGTGTAGCGCCGTCCCTGGCGCCGCTGCTCGAGGAAGCCCATCTCGACCAGGGCCAGGAGGTCCGTTCGCGCTGTCTCGTGGGTCACTCCGTGGCTCGCAGCGTGGGTCTGGAACGTGTAGATGGCGTCCGGTACGCGGAGGGCGTTCGCGAGCAACGCGAACTGCCTGTGGTTGAACGCGTCCGAGTTCTTCAGCAGCGCTTCGACATCGCGGACATCCTTGATCTTCCGTCGCAGGTAGTCGTGGAGCTGCTCCACGGCGCGCTGGATCACGTCGAGTTGGTAGGCGATGAAGTAGGTCGTGTCGCGCTCGTCCGTCTCCGTCAGAACGAACGAGCGGGTGTACTGGCCTGGGGCGTGACGCAGGATTCGCGAGATCGACAAGTACTCGACGAGCCAGTACCCGTGGGTGCGCATGTACCAGTAGAAGAGCGCCCTCGCGGTCCGTCCGTTGCCATCCTCGAACGGATGGTCGTAGGCAAGCCAGAAGTGCAGGAGAATAGCCCGCAGGGCGGGGTGGATGAATAGCTCTGGACTGTCGCCTTCGTTGGCGAAATCGCACAGTTCCTGGAGACGCCCGGGAAGCTGCTCTGCGGGTGGCGGGGTATGGAGTACGGTGCCGTCGATCCGGTCGACGACCGCGATACGCTCCTCGTCGGGGCGCTGGAGGCGACCGGCTGCGTCTGGATTGTCGAGCGTTCCGTCGGTCAGGATGCGCTGAAGCTCGATGATCGTCTCGGGTGTCAGCTCCGCGGGCATCTCGTCCCGCATGTATTGCAGTGCTCGATAGTTGTTGAGGATCATGCGCTCGCTTCGATCCTTGGGCGCGCGTCCAGTGCGGAGCAACTCCTTGGCGACCCGCCGAGTCGTCGTGGCTCCCTCGAGCTGGCTGGACCGGATCGCCTCCTCCATCAAGGAGTCCACGAGATAGCGCTCACGCGCCTGAGCGTCTGCGGTCACAACCTCGGACATGGCGACCTCGCCCGCGCAGCGCTGATCCACGTAGTGCAGTCGGCGCGCAACGACGTCGGGTACGCAGTAGACGAAGTGCCGGCGATTGGGGTCTGTCAGCGGGATCACGCGTTGTGAGCTCTGGCGACCCCACTTGATCAGCAGCCACCAGTCCTCTGAGCTCAGGCCGTTCGGTGGCTCGAGATGTCTCAGCTTGTCCCAGTGGACGTACTCTCGACCGTCTTCGACCACGCCAAGCCCAAACAGCTGCGGCAGGCGCGCTCCGTCCTTATCGAGGACCTTTTCGATCATCTCGGAAATGGTTGTGGCTGGGGTCACGTACATCGAATGTTGTTCCAAGTTATTCCAAATTACGCCAAGGATTTGGAGTTTAGCGCGTCGATCTCCAAATATTGGGATTAATTTGGAGCTATTTGGATTGAGCGGGATTGGTCGATCCATCCCCGTCTCCGCGTACGCTCATCCGGTGGCGCGTACGACCGTTCATGTCTGCTCGCAATGCGGGTCCCAGTCGGCCAAGTGGCATGGCCAGTGCCCGGAGTGCGGGGAGTGGAACACGTTCGTCGAGGAGCCGCTGCCCCAGGCTCGTAACGGTCGCCGGGGGGTTGGACCCGGCGGCGCCCACCGTGGCGGCCCGTCCGTCCCGGTGCCCCTCGCCGAGGTGGGCGCGGCGCCGGTGGCGCGCATGTCCACCGGCATCGGCGAGCTCGATCGCGTCCTCGGCGGTGGCCTCGTCCCGGGCTCGCTCGTGCTGCTGGGCGGCTCGCCAGGCATCGGCAAGTCGACGCTCACCAACATGGTGCTCGGACACCTGCAGCAAGCCGGTCATCGAACGCTGTACGTGAGTGGAGAGGAGTCCGCCGAGCAGGTCAGGCTGCGCGCGGAGCGACTCGTGCCGGCCGGCAAGCGGCCCGGCGGTTCCATCCAACCTGCCCTCCAGGTCCCCGTTCTCGCCGAGACCGACCTCGACGCCGTGCTCGACACGCTGGCCGAGCACGCGCCGCAGGCGTGTGTGATCGACTCGGTGCAGACGCTGCGCACCGCGGACATGTCGGGCGCGTCGGGCTCGGTGGGCCAGGTGCGCGAGGTGGCCACGCGGGTCATGGAGCTGGCGAAGGCCCGGGGCATCGCCGTGATCCTCGTGGGACACGTCACCAAGGAGGGGGCGCTGGCGGGTCCGCGCGTGCTGGAGCACCTGGTCGACTGCGTGCTCCAGTTCGAGGGCGAGCGCGAGCGGCCCTACCGCGAGCTGCGTGCCCTGAAGAACCGCTTCGGATCGACCAACGAGGCGGGCCTGTTCGAGATGCGCCCCGGTGGACTGGTCGAGGTGCTGGACGCCTCCGGGCGGTTCGTCGCCGAGGCCACGCGCGCACCCGGCAGCGTCGTGCTCGCGGCGATGGAGGGCTCGCGTCCGCTGCTCGTGGAGGTCCAGGCGCTGGTGGCCCCCTCCGAGCTCGAGCAGCCCCGCAGGGTGGTGTCGGGGCTCGACCGCAACCGGCTGGCGCTCGTGTTGGCGATCCTCTCTCGCCACGGCCACATGCGCACCGGCAATGCGGACGTGTTCGTGAACGTCGTCGGCGGCGTGCGGGTGGACGAGCCGGGGTGCGACCTGGCGGTCGCGCTGGCGGTCGCCAGCGCCAGTCGCGGCGTGCCAATCGAAGGCGCCAGCGCGTCGCTGCCGCGGGCCTGCTTCGGCGAGCTCGGGCTGACCGGCGAGCTGCGCTGGGTGGGCCATCCCGAGCGCCGTCTCCAGGAGGCCGCCAAGCACGGCCTCACGGACGTGATCACCCCCACTGGCAGCGGCAGCCCGGCGCACGAGGTTGGGACGTTGCGCGAGGCGCTCGTCGCCGCGCTGCCCGCGCAGGGGGGTGCCCGAAAAGGCCGTCTGCGCCCCGTTTCCGAGCCCGCCGCGCTCGCGTGAGACTGCTAAAGGATTGCTAATTGCCCTAGAATCGAAGACCGTGGCTCCACGATCCGGCGAAGACCTAGACAATGAGGTACGACCGGATCCAGGACTGATGAGGGCGCTGGAGATGATCGCGCCCGGTACTGCGCTGCGAGAGGGCATCGAGAGCATCCTGCACGCGCGCACGGGTGGCCTGATCGTGATCGGCGAGCCCGAAGACCTCAGCTTCCTGAACTCCGGCGGGATCAAGCTCGACATCGACTACACGCCCGCGTTCCTGTACCAGCTCGCGAAGATGGACGGCGCGATCATCCTCAACGCGAACGCCACCAAGATCACGATGGCCAACGTCCAGCTGATGCCCGACCCGACCATCCTCTCGCACGAGACGGGGACCAGGCACCGCACGGCCGAGCGCGTGTCCAAGCAGACGGACGCTCTGGTGATCGCCATCTCCCAGCGCCGCGAGGTCGTCTCGGTGTACGTCGACGGCGTCAAGTACATCCTCGAGGACATCCCCATCGTGCTGGCCAAGGCCAACCAGGCGCTCGCTACGCTCGACAAGTTCCGCACACGTCTGGACCAGGTGTCAACCCGGCTGACCGCCCTGGAGTTCGAGGGCGGCACGACGCTGCACGACGTGCTCACCGTGCTCCAGCGCTCCGAGCTGGTGACGCGCATGGCCGTCGAGATCGAGCGCTACATCGTCGAGCTCGGCAGCGAGGGACGCCTGATCGAGATGCAGCTCGAGGAGACCATGGTCGGCGCCGCCGCCGAGAAGTCGGCGCTCGTGCGCGACTACCTGTCGAGCTACTCCGACGAGGCCTTCGCCGCGGCGCTCGAGGAGATCGGGCGCCTCGCGCACCAGGACCTGCTCGACTTCGGCCGGCTGGCCGAGCTGCTCGGCTATGACCGCAAGCTCAATACACTTGACTATCCCGTCTCACCGCGTGGCTACCGCGTGCTTGGGCGCATACCCAGGCTGCCCAAGCTGGTGGTCGCGCAGATCGTCGCCGTGTTCGGTGGTCTGGACGAGCTGCTGGCGGCCGGCGATGCAGAGCTGGAGGCGGTCGAGGGGGTGGGCGAGATTCGGGCCAAGGACATCCGCGAGGGGCTGCGAAGGCTGCAGGAGCTGAACCTCGTGGATCGCTACCTACAGACTTGATTCAAGGGCCGACCGACCGGTCGCTCGCAACGAAGGAGGACACCATTCCCGCACAAGCAACTGAAGAAGCAACGCTCACGGAGGAGCTCGAGGTCACCCGCGAAGTCGAGTACATCGAGTTCGAGCTCGGAGACCATGTCGTCTATCCCCATCACGGAGCGGGGAAGGTGCTCAAGAAGGAGGAGATGGAGATCCTCGGCGAACGGCGCGAGTACCTCACCATCAAGATCCTGCACAACGACATGACCGTACGGGTCCCCACGGAGAACGCCGCCCTCGCCGGCCTGCGCCGGGTCATCGACGAGGAAACCGTCAAGAAGGTGCTCGACGTCCTGCGCGACGAAGTCTCCGAGATGCCCAAGAACTGGAACCGCCGGTTCAAGCACAACCGCGACAAGATCAAGACCGGCGACATCTACGAGCTGGCCGAGGTCGTACGCAACCTCTCCCTGCGCGAGAGCGAGAAGGGCCTCTCCACGGGCGAGAAGCAGATGTTCACGCGCACCAAGAAGATCCTCGCCTCGGAGCTGATGTACGCGCTCGACAAGGACGAGGAAGAGGCGGAGAGCTACCTCGACGATCTGCTCGCCGACTCCGCCAGCTCCCAGATGGCGGCCGCCGGCGTCAAGTAGCGAGGCCTTCGCGCACGCGGCGCCACCCTGTGCCGCGTGCGCGAGTGCCCCAGGTGATGAGCGTCGCCCTGATCGTGGCCGCCGGCAGCGGCGAGCGGCTCGGAGCCGGTCAACCCAAGGCGCTCGTCGAGCTGGCCGGGCGCCCGCTCGTGGCGTGGAGCATCGACGCGCTCGCGCAGGTGGCCGGCATCGAGCAGATCGTCGTCGCGCTGCCCCCCGGTGCCGCGCTGCCGCCCGGCGTGGGGGCCCTCGAGGGAGCCGCGGGCCCTCCACCCATCGCTGCCGTCGAGGGCGGCGCCACCCGCTCGGAGTCGGTGCTCAGAGCGCTCGCCGCGAGCGCCCGGGACGCTCCGCTGGTGCTCGTGCACGACGCCGCCCGGGCGCTCGTGACGGCCGCGCTCGCCGAAACGGTGATCGCGGCGTTGGCCGCCGCCCCCGACGCCGACGCGGCGATCGCCGCAATGCCCGTGACCGACACCATCAAGCGGGTGGACGGGCACGGCGCCGTGCGCGAGACACTCGACCGCAGCCAGCTCTGGGCCGTGCAGACGCCGCAGGTTTTCCGGCGGGCGGCGCTCGAGCGGGCGCTCCACGTGCCCGCCGAGACGCTCGCCCGGGCGACCGACGACGCGTGGCTCGTTGAGCGCGCCCGCGGGAAGGTGATCGTCGTGCGCGCCAGCGAGGAGAACCTGAAGGTGACCAGTCCGCTGGACCTGTCGCTCGCCGAGCTGCTGCTCGCGCGACGGACGCCCGGCGGGTGCCAGCAGCGGTCGTGAATCCTGCTTGAATCGCAGCCCAGTGCTCACCGACTACCACACCCATCTGCGCCCGGACGACCTCGACGCGCGCGTCGAGGACTACCACACCGAGGCCAACGCCGAGCGCTACCGCGCCGCGGCCAGCGAGCGGGGAGTGACCGAGCTGGGGATCTCCGAACACGTCTACCGCTTCAAGCAGGCGCTCGCGGTCTGGAGCCACCCCTTCTGGGTGGACTACGCCCGCGACGACCTGGAGGAGTACTGCGCGTTCGTGCGCGAGCGCACCGACCTGCGGCTCGGCCTCGAGGCCGACTTCGTGCCGGGGCGCGAGGACCGCACCGCCAACCTGCTGGAAGCCTGTCCGCTCGACTACGCGATCGGCTCCGTGCACTTCCTGGCCGACGGTGCGCTCGACATGCCCGAGCACAGCGTGTGGAGGAGCGGACGGAGCGTGGAGGAGATCTGGCTGCGCTACTTCCAGACGATCGGCGAGAGCGCGCGCTCCGGCCTGTTCGACATCATCGCCCACCCCGATCTCGTGAAGGTCTGGGGGGATCCGGGTCGGACGCCGTCGGGCGATCTGCGCCGCTACTACGAGCCCGCCGTCGAGGGGATCGCCGAAGCGGGGGTCGCCGTCGAGGTGTCAACCGCCGGACTGCGCAAGCCGGTCGGCGAGATCTACCCGGCGCCCGCGTTCCTCGAGATGTGCGTGGACGCCGGCGTGCCCGTCGCGCTCTCCAGCGACGCCCACCGTCCACAGGACGTGGGCGCGGGCTACGAGCAGGCGCTCGAGCTGCTCGGTGAGCTGAACGTGCGCGAGCTGTGCGTGTTCGAGGGACGCACCCGCCGGCTCGAGCCGGTCGGTGCCGTCGCCGGCGCGCGATGAGCCTCGTCGGGATCGGCTATGACTCGCACCGCCTGGCCGCCGGGCGCAGGCTCGTGATCGGCGGCGTGGAGATCCCCCACGAGCGCGGCCTGGAGGGGCACTCCGACGCCGACGTGCTCGCCCACGCGATCACCGACGCGCTGCTCGGCGCGGCCGGGCTGGGCGACATCGGCGAGCACTTCCCCGACACCGACGAGCGCTGGCGCGACGCCAACTCGCTCGAGCTGCTCACAGCCGTCGTGGGGATGGTCGCCGCCGGCGGGCTGCGGATCGTGAACGTCGACTGCACCGTGCTCATGGAGCAGCCCAAGCTCGCGCCACACCGGCAGGCGATCCGCGCGCGCCTCGCGCAGACGCTCGGCCTGCAGGAGCGGCGTGTGAACGTCAAGGCCAGCACCGGCGAGGGCATCGGCTTCGTCGGGCGCGGCGAGGGCGTGGCGGCGCTGGCGGTGGCGAGTCTCGACTACCGCTAGCGGGACACGAGCGCGTCAGCCACCTGGCCGGCGCTCATCAGGCGGGCGCCGATGCCCTCGAGCTCGCGTTCGCCGCGCTCGTACAGCCCCGAGACCGCATCCCGGGCGAGCACCACGCGGAAGTCGCGCTCGCTCGCCTCGTACATCGACGTGCGCGGGCAGTTGGGGAAGTTGCAGCCGCAGAACACGAGCGTGCTCACGTGCTGCCCGCGCAGGTGCTCCTCCAGGGGTGTGCCGTAGAAGGCGCCCCAGCGGGGCTTGTACATCGCCACCTCCCGCGCCCCGAGGCTCTGTAGACCGCCTGCCAGCAGGAGCCCGTGGTCGAGCGTCAGGCCGGGGTCCGGGAGCACCTCGCCGGCGAGCTGCGAGCCGGCGGCGCCGGGGGCGAGCATGCGCGCGCCGCCCGCCACCGCCGCGCGCCGGCACAAGTTGACGTTGGCGCCGTCGGGCGCATACAGGCGCACGACGTGCACGATCGGTTGGGCGAGCTCGCGGAACGCCCGCGCGAGCATGCCCATGCTCCCCAGGGCCGCGCTCGTTCCAGGGATCTCCAGCGCGCCCCCGTCCAGCACGTCGCGCTGGGTGTCGATGGTGATCAGCGCGGAGCTCTGGAAGTCCGGCTCCGTGTAGGGGTCGCTGGCGGGCGCCACCGCTGAAGGTCTAGCAGCAGCTAGCCCGCCTGTGTGAGCACCAGCGCACGCGCCGGGTGCCGTCCCGACTCGTACACGTGCGGCACGTCCGCGGGGAAGGACGCGTAGTCGCCGGCCCCGAGCTCCGTCACGCGCTCGCACGGGCCCGCCACCAGCTTGCCCTGGAGCACGTACACGTGGGCGCGGCTGCCGGGCGCCATCGGCGCGGGTTCGTCGAGCTGGCGTGGCTCGAGCGCCAGCTCCGCGAGCTCACCGGTGGCGGGGGGCGCGAGGCTGTCCAGGTCCCTTCGCCACACGCCGGATGGGGGGTCGTGGCTGCGCTGGGAGGCGCGAACGATGCGGATCTCGCCCGGCGGGAGCTCCTCGAGGAGCTCCCCGAAGGACACCCGCAGGGCTCCCGCCAGGCTCGCGAGTGTGTCCACCGTCGGATTGCAGCGCCCGCGCTCGACCCCCGACAGCGTCGCCTTGCTCATGCCGGTCGCGCGCGCCAGCTCCGACAGCGACACGTGCCGCGCGATCCGCAGCCGCCGCACGTTCGCCGCCAGCACGTCCTGAACTCGCGTCGATGTCTCCTCGGTTATCATATAGAACGTGTCGTTCACTCTAGCGAACGCCCCCGGCGACACCGCGGCTCCGGTCACGTTCTACTTCGACCTCGGCTCGCCCTACGCGTACCTCGCCTGCGAGCGCCTGTCAACGGTCGTGCCCGAGCCCGTTCGCTGGCGGCCGGTGCTGCTCGGCGGGCTGTTCAAGCTGAACGGCCGCAGCTCGTGGGCCCTGGGGGATCACCGGCGCCGCGCGGCGGGGATGGCGGAGATCGAGCGCCGCGCCCGCGGCTACGGCCTGCCGGCGATCCGCTGGCCAGACCCCTGGCCGGACGACTACCTGTTCGCCATGCGCGTCGCCACCTTCGCGTTCGCAGCCGGCCGGGGGCGGGAGTTCACGGCGCGGGCCTTTCGCGATGCCTTCCAGCGCGGGCATCGAGCTGAGCGTCGCCGCTCACGTGCTCGACGCCGCCGAGCAGGCCGGTCTGGACCGCCGGCAGGCGGAGTCCGCGGCCGGCGATCCCCAGGTCAAGCGGGCGTTGCGCGACGCCACCGACGTCGCCCACGCGCTGGGGGTCTACGGGGTCCCCACCCTCGCCGTCGGCGATGAGCTCTTCTGGGGCGATGACCGCCTCGAGGACGCCGCAGCGTGCGTCGCCGCCAGCGTGCAGACTGATTAAGCTGCGCCCTTCGTGCCAGCGACGACGGGAGTGCCAAGCGATGAATGGCGAGACGGTCGATGTCAGTACTCAGGACGGCGTGGCGGATGCCTATCTCTCGCTACCTCCAGGGCAGGACGGAGGCCGCCCGGGTGTCCTGTTCATCATGGACGCCTTCGGCTTGCGCCCGCGGATCGAGGAGATGGTCGACCGCATCGCAGCGCGTGGGTTCGTCGTACTCGCCCCGAACGTCCTCTATCGCGCCGGCCGGGCGCAGAACGCAGAGATCCCCGATCTGACGGACCCCGCACAGCGGGAACCGTTCTTCGCGCGGCTGAGGCCTGCCATGGCGGAGCTTACGCCCGAGCGGATCGTGAGCGACGGGGCGGCCTACCTCGACTACCTCGGCGAGCTCGCGAGCCCACCCTTCGCCATCACCGGCTATTGCCTGGGTGGGCGCGTCGGCTGGCGGATCGCCGCCGCCTACCCGGCGCGCGTCGCGGCGCTCGCCGCCTTCCATGCCGGGGGACTGGTGAGCGACGAGGAGGACAGCCCCCACCTCAGTGCGGGCGAGATCTCCGCCGAGCTCTACTTCGGCCACGCCGACAACGACCAGAGCATGACCCCCGAGCACGTCGCCGCGCTCGCGCAAGCCCTCGATGAGGCCGGTGTGCGCTACCGCTCAGAGCTCTACGAAGGGGCCGCCCACGGCTACACGATGAGCGACACTGCAGCCTACGACGAGGCAGCAGCCGAGCGGCACTTCACGGAGTTGCTCGCGCTGCTGGATAGGACGATTGGTCGCTGAGGGGCCTGCTTTGGATGGAGCGATAGGCGACCACGCCTGCCGCGGCCACAGGCGGCCCAGGCGTTAGGGTTGCCGCGCGATGCGAGAGATCGTTCTGCACGACACGCGCAGTGGCGAGCTGCTGGCGCTGAATCCACGCGATCCCGGTCGCGTGGGCATCTACGCGTGCGGCCCCACCGTGTACAGCCGCATCCACATCGGCAACGCGCGCCCGTTCGTGGTGTTCAGCCTGCTCAAGCGCTTCCTCCAGCACGAGGGCTACGAGGTCGACCTGGTGGTGAACGTCACCGACGTCAACGACAAGATCTACGACGCCGCCAGGGCCCAGGGCCGTCCCAGCGCCGAGCTGGCGGTGGAGATGACCGAGCGCTACCGCGCCGACACCGACGCCCTGGGGCTGGGGCGCCCCGATCACGAGCCGCTCGCATCGGAGACGATCGCCCCGATCGTCGACTACATCCAAGCGCTCATCGACGGCGGGCACGCGTATGCGGCCGATGGCGACGTCTACTTCCGGGTGCGCTCGGACCCGTCCTACGGCAGCCTCTCGCACCGGCAGCTCGACAGCATGGACCAGGGGGAGGGGGAATGGGATCCCACCCACCCAGCCGAGCGCAAGCAGGACCCCCTCGACTTCGCGCTGTGGAAGGCCCACAAGGAGGGGGAGGACACCACCTGGGACGCGCCGTGGGGATCCGGTCGCCCCGGCTGGCACATCGAGTGCTCGGCCATGGCGGAGCAGTTCCTGGGCGTCGGCTTCGACATCCACGGGGGCGGCTCCGACCTGGTGTTCCCCCACCACGAGAACGAGGCCGCCCAGACCCGCGCCGCCCGCGGGGCGGAGCTTACGAGGCTGTGGATGCACAACGGCATGATCCAGTTCACCGGCGAGAAGATGGCCAAGTCAGTCGGCAACATCGCCCCGCTGCACCAGGTTCTCGAGGACCACGGGCGCGACGCCGTCGTCATGTACCTCATCTCCGGCCACTATCGCCAGCCGCTCGCCTACTCCGAGGCCGCGCTCGAGCAGGCCCAGGCGAACGTCAAGCGCGTGCGCGAGATCGCTCGCAAGCTCGGGCCGGGGACGACGGTCCACCGCAACCCCGAGGACGAGCGGCAGCTCGTGTCCTTCCGGGAGTTGTTCTTCCAGGCCCTCGCGCAGGACTTCAACACGCCGCTCGCGCTCGCGCAGCTGTGGGAGTGGATTCGCGCTGCGGGCCAGCTCGGCGTCAAAGGCGACCAGGACCTCGCCGAGATGCTCGAGGTGCTCGGCCTGGAGGGCCTGCTGGTGCCCGACGAGCAGGCGCCGCAGGCGGTCCGGGAGCTCGCCGAGGAGCGCGAGCAGGCACGCGTGAGGCGGGATTTCACGGCCGCCGATGCTCTACGCGATGAGATCGCCGCCCGCGGCTGGGAGGTGCGCGACGTGGCCGGCGGGTTCGAGCTGATCCCGCTGTGATCCTCTACGGCCGCAATCCCGTCAGGGAGGCCATGCGCGGGCGCCGCGCCAAGAGCGTGGGGGAGGTGTGGGCGACGGACGGCGCCGCGCGCGAGCCGTGGCTCGCGGAGGTCTCCGTGCGGACGGCGTCCGCCGAGGAGATCGAGCGCCGCTGCGGCTCGGGCGCCCACCAGGGAGTGTGCGCGACGGTGAGCGAGTACCCGTATGCGAGCGCCGATGAGCTGCTCGGCGGCGAGCATCCGCTGGTGGTGGCCCTCGACCAGGTGCAGGACCCCCAGAACCTGGGCTCCATCTGCCGTACGGCGGAGTGCGTGGGCGCCGCGGGCGTGGTCATCCCCGAGCGCCGGGCGGCCGAGGTGACGCCGGCCGTGTGCAAGGCCTCCGCGGGGGCCGTCGAGCACCTGCCGGTGGCGCGCGTGCGCAACCTCGCCGACTTCCTCGCCGACGCGCGTGCCGCCGGCTGCTGGTGCTACGGGGCGAGCGCCCCCGCGCGGGCGGATGCCGGGCAGGGGGCCTCCGCCGCGCCGGCGGGAGCCGGGCGGGGCGCCTCCGGGCGCTCGCGAGCGCCCGCCCCGGTGGCCTACGACTCGCCCGACTACGCCGGCTCGGGGGTGGTCCTGGTGCTCGGCAGCGAGGGCGCGGGGCTGCGCCCGCGGGTGGCGGGCGCGTGCGATCAGCTTGTCGCGCTGCCGCTGCTCGGGAGGGTCGAGTCGCTCGGCGTGAGCGCGGCGGCCGCCGCGCTTCTGTACGAGATCTTGCAAAGTCGCGGCGGGGGCCTTGACAAGGTTCCATAACTGTGCAAGTCTGCCCCGGCATAACGCTGAACCTAAGGTTGAGAAACCTTCCAGGGGGACAGCGCAACAACTAAATAGCGGTTGGCGCCAGGGGAGGAGTGCGCCACAGAGCGACATTTTGAGGCCGCCAGGGAGGCGATCTCGAAGAAAGGATCTGCTCGTGGCTCGAATCTCCCATAACCCTAACTCTGAACCTAAGGTCGAGGATGTGTTCCTCATCGCCCTGGCGAAGCAGGGCGACCGCAACGCGTATGACCGCCTGGTCAAGCGCTATCACGGGTTCGTGCGCCTGAAGGCGTCCTCGTACTTCCTCGCCGGGGGCGACTCCGAAGATCTCATCCAGGAGGGACTGGTCGGCCTGTACAAGGCGATCCGCGACTTCCGCACCGACCGTGAGTCCAGCTTCCGCAACTTCGCCGAGCTGTGCATCACGCGCCAGATCATCACGGCCGTGAAGACGGCCACCCGCAACAAGCACACGCCCCTGAATCAGTACGTGTCGTTCTCCTCCACGCCCGCCGGCAGCGGCGATGACGTGCCGACGCTCGACCAGATGCTGCCCGGGCCCACCGTCCAGGACCCCGTCAACCAGGTGATCTCCTCCGAGGAGCTGCGCTCGCTCGTGGGCTGCCTCTCGACGGCCCTGTCCGAGCTCGAGAGCCGCGTGCTATCGCTGTACCTCGACGGCTACTCCTACGAGCAGGTCGGCGCTCGCCTGTCGTGCGACACGAAGACCGTCGACAACGCGCTCCAGCGGGTCAAGCGCAAGGTCGGCGCCCACCTGCAGTCGCGCGCCATCGCCGCCTGAGCCCTGAGACCTCAGCCCTGAGGCCTGAGGCCTGAGGCCTGAGGTTGACCTCGGCCCGCTGTGGCCGCCCCGGCGGAGTGGGGCGGCCACAGGGGCACGTGGAGGCGTCCCCGGACTAGATCTGGCCGTCGGAGGGCAGCGTGGGATTGTCACCCGGCGCGCTCACCACTGCGGACGCGGGCGCGGCGTTCACCTGGATCGTGAACGGTTCGCTCACGGTGGTCCCGTTCTCCTGGTCGCCGGGGATCTTCACCCGCACGTTGATCGTGCCCGACAGGTAGAAACGGTATTCGATCGAGTAGGTGAATTCGGGCTTGGCCGGCGGTTCGGGGGCGATCACCTCTCCGGTCGCGATCACGTGATAGCCGGTGTGGGCGGCGTTTTCACGTTCGAGGTAGATCTTGTGTCCGGCTATCCCCGGCTTGACCGTGCCGGAGAACACCAGCGGCTTGCCTTCTTCGATCGTGGTGGCGGGCGGGACGGTCGTGAGCAGGTATTTCACGCCCTCGTACAGCACCGCCGAGGCTTCGTCGTCGCCGAGGACCTTGTAGAAGGTGCTCGCCAGCGGCGTCACCGAGGCGAACGTGTACTTGCCGCCCGGTTCGACCCTTGTTTCGCCCACGGGCGTGAAGCCGATCGTGTGGACGGTGCGCGCCATCAGTTTCAGCGGCGTGCCGGCGACGAGTTTTTCGGCGCTTCCGTGGATCGTGGTGGACTGCAGGTAGGAGATCGGGTCGGCCAGGCTTTCGATCGTCAGCTTCGGGTTCTGGGCCTGGGTGATCTCGTAGGTGAGGATGTTCGACGGGCTCGTAACGTTCACCCTGGGGTCGCGGACGATCACGCGGATGTTGGCGGGCCCGGGGACGACGAAGTTGTGTTCGATCGTGAACTTCCCTTCTTCGTCGACCACGCCGGGCAGGCCGATGCGGTGCCATTCATCGCCCTTGAGCGCGTTCTGGCGCTGGAGGATGACCGTCGCGCCCCTGTCGGCGGGGGAGACTTCGCCGGTGAACTTGGTGGCGATACGGCGGTGCCCGGGGTGGGGCAGGATCGTGTACAGCACGCCTTCGGGGGCTCCGGTGAGCTTGACCGACGCGAGCACCCGCTCGACCCTCGTGGCGCTCTGGAGGCCGTCGGCCACGGCGTAGAACTGGGTGTCGTTCTCGACGTTCGTGACCGGTACGGCGTACGCGCCATGTTCTTCGGTCGTGCCGGTGGCGGCGACCGTGAAGCCGGGAGCGATGGCCGAGCGCCCGTAGATGGTGACCGTCTGGGGGCCCGTGGCGGCGCCCCCTGCGCAGAAGAGCTGGCCCACCGCGTCGGCCGGTTCGCCCGCGGTGATCACCTGTAGCTTGAGCTCCAGGCTGAGGTGACAGCCATGTGCATGGCCGGGAAGCCCGCCGGGCACGCGTGCGTGCCTGGGCGCGGCCGACGCGGCTGCGCCGGTGAGCGTGAGCGAGACGGCTGCGGCGATGAACGCCACGGTCAAGCTGAGTGATCGCATCAGTGCCTTCTCCTTGTTATTCGGAACTGCGTAACTGCGGCCCCCTTCGATCCCGTAACCCGCCCGCCGACGATTGGTTGCGGTCGCCTCGTCTCGCGCTGCAACGCCGATCGCACCTCGCCGGTGCGGCTATCGCCGTCCCGAGGCCGCGTCCACCGCTCGCCCCAGCCGCGAGGGCCTGCCCGTCCGCTGCTCGTGGCGGTCGGCGTATCGATACAGCCGGTAGGCGCCGTGGATCGCGGCCCAGCGCAGCGGCTCCGGCTCCCAGCGGCGCGGCCTGCGCCCGACCCACGGCAGCGCCGTCAGCGCGCCGCGCTCGTCGAGGATCAGCTCGCACAGGATCCTCGCCGCCAGGTTGGAAGCGGCGAGCCCCTCGCCCGCGTAGCCGCCCGCCCACGCCAGACCGGTGGTGGGCTCCGCGTTGACCGACACGCACCAGTCGCGGGCCACGCCGAGCACGCCCGACCACGCGTGCTCGAGCTCGGCATCGGCGGCGGCCGGGAACATCGCGGCGAGCTTCGCGCGCAGGCTGGCGATCGTGCGCGACGCCGTGGCACCCGCGCCGTCGGTGCCCGAGCCGAAGCGGTAGGGCACGCCGCGCCCGCCGATGGCGATGCGCCCGTCCTCGGTGCGCTGCAGGTACACGAACGCGTGCGCCCCGTCGGCGATCACCTCGCAGCCGCTCCAGCCGATCTCCGCCCACACCGACGGCGCCAGCGGCTCGGTGACGATCATCGAGCTGTTGACGGGAGCGAGCACGCGGCGCAGGCCGGGCAGGCCCGCGGTGTAGCCCTCGGTGGCGCGCACCACCCAGCGTGCCCGCACCGTGCCCGCCGAGGTGAGCGCCTCGTGCGGGCGGATGGCGCTGACGGGGGTGCGCTCGTAGATCCGCACGCCCAGGCCCTCCACCGTCGCGGCCAGGCCGGTGAGCAGCTTGGCGGGGTGCACCCGCGAGACGTGGGGCGAGAACGTCGCCCCACGCGCCCCGGCGATGCGCACCCGCTCGTGCAGCTCGCCGCGGCTCAGCTCGCGCAGGTCATGCTCGTCGAGCCCATGCGCGCGGCTGCGCTCGAGATCGGCGCGCAGGCGCTGCGCCTGGGCGTCGTCGAGCGCGACCGTCAGCGCTCCCCCCGGGACGAGCGCGGCGTCGATCGCGTGCGCGTCGATCACCCTCGCGATCTCCTGCACGGTCGCGAACATCGCCCGCTGCAGGGCCACGTATCCCTCGCGCCCGCCGCGGCGTTCGTACGTGCGCGCCGGACCGGAGAAGAAGCCTGACACCCAGCCGCCGTTGCGGGCCGACGCGCCGAAGCCGGCGACCTCGCGCTCGAGCACCGCGACCTCCAGCGACGGGCACGCGCGCTTGATGTAGTAGGCGGTCCACAGGCCGGTGTAGCCGGCCCCCACGATCGCCACGTCGGCCTCCCGTGGACCGGCCAGCGGCGCTCGCGCGGGGGGCGGGCCGCCGAGCGAGCGCCACCAGTAGCCGAGCTCGCCCGTGCGCATGGGTTTGAGGGTAATCGGCCGGCGCTCGACGAATGTTCGAGGGCGATCGGCCGCCAGGTATGATCGTCACGGGCCCCGGCCCGCCACAGTCAGACCCCATGGGGATGGGGGCAATCGCCTAGAGGAGGAGTGATGGACGCCACGGCTACGGAAACGATCGCCCAGCAGCCGGCCGCAGTGGGGGCAGCAACGATGGCGCAGGCCTTCCGCATGACCGCCGCCGAGCGCGCCGGCGAGGTGGCCATTCGCACCAAGGGCGACGAGTTCTCGATCACCTGGGGCGAGCTGCGCGAGCGCGTGGACGCGCTCGCGGGCGGCCTGGCGAAGCTCGGCGTCGGGCGCGGCGACACGGTCGCGCTGATGCTGTCCAACCGCCCCGAGTTCCACCTCAGCGACCTCGCCGCGATGATGCTCGGCGCGACCCCCTTCTCGCTGTACACCACGTACACGCCCGAGCAGATCCGCTACCTGATGACGGACGCCCGGGCGAAGGTGCTGATCTGCGAGCAGCAGTTCATGCCCCAGGTGCGCGAGGCCCGCAGGGAGCTCCCCAACCTCGAGTACGTGATCGTCGTCGACGGCCAGGCGCCGCTGGGGACGCTCGCGCTGGCGGACGTCGAGGGCTCGAACCCCGGCTTCGACGTGGGCGCCGCGGTCGCCCAGATCGAGCCCACGGACGTGCTCACGCTGATCTACACCTCCGGCACGACCGGTCCGCCGAAGGGCGTCCAGCTGATCCACCGCAACCTCAGCGCGCTGGTCGAGAGCACCATGGGCATGATCGACTTCCCCCGCGACGGGCGCGTGATCTCGTGGCTGCCGGCGGCCCACATCGCCGAGCGCAACGCCCACCACTACCTGCCGATCGTCTTCGGGCTGCAGATCACCTGCTGCGATGACCCGCGCCAGGTGCTCTCCTACCTGCCCGAAGTACGTCCCAGCTGGTTCTTCGCGGTGCCCCGCATCTGGGAGAAGCTGAAGGCGGGGATGGAGGCGATGATCGCCGGCCAGCCCGAGGAGCGCCGGCAAGAGCTTCAGGACGCGATCGACGCGGGCGTGCGCAAGGTGCGCCTGGAGCAGGCGGGGGAGCCCGTGCCGGATGAGCTGGCCGAGCAGGTGGCGAAGGCCGACGCCGAGATCTTCGCCGGGCTGCGGGAGATGCTCGGGCTCGACCAGGTGGAGGCGATCAACGTCGGCGCCGCGCCCACGCCGGTGGAGGTGCTCGAGTTCTTCCACGCGATCGGCCTGCCGCTCGCCGAGCTGTGGGGCATGAGCGAGACGTGTGGCGCCGGCAGCGTCAACCCGAAAGAGAAGATCAAGCTGGGGACCGTCGGGCCGGCCGCTCCCGGCGTCGAGATCAAGCTCGACGACGACGGCGAGGTGCTGGTCCGCTCGGACGTGGTGATGATCGGCTACCGCAACCTCCCGGAGAAGACCAGCGAGGCGTTCACCGAGGATGGCTGGCTGCGTACGGGCGACATCGGCAGCTTCGACGAGGACGGCTACCTGAAGATCATCGATCGCAAGAAGGAGCTGATCATCAGCGCCGCCGGCAAGAACATGTCGCCGGCCAACATCGAGGCCACGATCAAGAGCGCCTCGCCGCTGATCGGCCAGGCGTGCTGCATCGGGGACTCTCGCCCCTACAACACGGCCCTGATCGTCCTCGACGCGGACTTCGCGCCCGTGTGGGCGGCCACCCAGGGGATCGAGGACACCTCACTCGAGTCGCTGGCGGACGACGAGCGGACGCTGGCGGCGATCCAGGAGGGAGTGGACGCCGCCAACGCCAAGCTCGCGCGCGTCGAACAGATCAAGAAGTTCGAGATCGTCCGCGGCGACTGGCTCCCGGGAGGCGACGAGCTGACGCCCACGATGAAGCTCAAGCGCAAGCCGATCGCCGAGAAGTACGAGCGGACGATCGACGGTATGTACGCCGGCTAACCGGCGGTCGCGGTGACGGGCCCGGGCTCCACCCCGAGCTCGCGCAGGCTGTGCTCGAGCGCTTCAATGCGCCCGCTGTCCTCGTAGAAGTCTTCCTGGAGCACGATCCGCCCCCAGCTCGCGCGGGCCACGAGGACGGTGCGGTTGCGGTAGATCTCGCGGCCGGCCGGGTCGTGCGCGTGGTCGTCGAAGCGCGCGATCAGCGTCATCCGCCACGGCGGCCCGCCCACCACCAGCTCGTTGATGTGGCCGCGGATGCCGGCCGCCACGAAGTTCTCGAGGAAGCGCCGGACGGCCTCCTTGCCGCGGTGCTCGCCGGCCCAGCGGTGCTCGCCGTCGTTGAACCGCAGGACGGCCTCCGGCGCGTAGTTCGCGAGCACCGGGCCGTAGTCGCCCGCGTTCAGCGCCTCCACGTCGCGTCGCAGCTTCGCCAGCATCGCTCGCACCAGCAGCCCCCGCGCGGCCAGCGTGGCCGCCGCTGCCACCCCCGCCGTGCGCAGCGTGGTGGATCGTCTCGCTGATCGCTCCATTACCGGCATTGCGCACCTCCGCACTCCGACTAAAATAAAAAATAGATAGATCGCTCTACTGTGGGGAGAGACTAGCATTCGAGCGAGAACCACGAGCGGGAGGGTTTCAGTTGGCGGCAGGCACCAGGGATCGGATCATGGACTCGAGCGCGGAGCTGTTCCGCCGTCAGGGGTACGCGGGGACCGGCCTCAAGCAGATCCTCGCGGCCGCGAACGCGCCGTTCGGCTCGCTCTACCACTTCTTCCCGGGCGGCAAGGAGCAGCTCGGGGCCGAGGCGATCCGCACCTCCGGACGCCTGTACGCAGAGCTGTTCGCCACGATCGCCCGGCAGGCGCCCGACGTGCCGAGCGCCGTGGCGGCGTTCTTCGCCGGAGCGGCCGACACGCTCGAGCAGACCGACTACGCGGACGCGTGTCCGATCGCCACCGTGGCGCTGGAGGTGGCCAGCACCAACGAGCCCATGCGGGAGGCGTGCGCGGAGGTGTTCGAGGAGTGGATCGCCGGCGCCACGCGGTACTTCACATCCGCCGGCATCCCGGCTCCGAGCGCGCGCGAGCTGGCCGTGTCGATGCTCTGCCTGCTCGAGGGCGCGTTCGTGTTCTGCAGGGCGATGCGGAGCACCGAGCCGTTGCTGATCGCCGGCGCGAGCGCCGTGGCGGCCGTGGACGAGGCGCTCGCCGTGGCCGGCCGCTAGCCTCGAAGCCGGGCCTGCTCCTCGGCCGTTCGCTCGGCCCACGGGATCGCCTGCAGGCGCGCGTCCGGGATCGGCTCGCCGCTGTCGATCGACAGGCCGTAGGTGCCGTGCGCGAGCCGGTCTTCCGCCCGTTCGATCGCGCTCAGCTCCGTCCGCAGCTGCTCCGCCTGGGCCTCGTCGAGCTCCTCGCTGACGATCCGCTCGCCCTCGTCGCCCGCCTCGAACGGGTCGGTGACGTCTTCGGGGTCCTCGCCGGGGATGGCTCCGAGGGCGTGTTCGATGCGCGCCCGCTCGCGGGCGAGCAGCTCGCGTGCCTCGTGGTCATCCATGCCCGGGAGTATGAACGGCCCGGGGCGGATGCGCTGGCCGGGCGGGCCGGGATTCGATTGCACGGCCCGCCGCGCCCGGTCGATCGCGGTGCTCGAGCACGCCGGGGCGTGGGCCGGCCTCAAGCAGAGCGTCGGAGCGGTCGATAGCGAACACCGGAAGACCGACAGGTCATCCGGGTAGAGGGCGACCCCCGGGGGGCCAAACGCTCATTCTCCGGCCTCCCGGGTCGCCCCTGACCAGCGGCCGTCGGCACGCAGAGCCGACGGCCGGGATCGAACCGGCGACCTATCGCTTACAAGGCTCTCGGCGTGGGTCAGGACAGATCCCAGCAGTAGAGCCAAAATCCAGTCCTAGAGAGCGATTTCGCCGGGCCTGCCCCGAGGACAGGCGCGGCCAGATGCGGTCAAAAAGTGTAGCGGACGGCGGTAGCGTTACGGCAGAAAAATAGAGCCGACGGCCGGGATCGAACCGGCGACATCCGCTTTACAAGAGCGGTGCTCTACCAGCTGAGCTACGTCGGCTTGGCGGTCGTATCGTACCGCTGCAGTGTGCTGTTGTGCCATGCCTAAAGGAGCACGCGACGTGCTCCTTTAGGCAACGGCCGACAGCGCCGTTTGAGGATCGGCACACGCCCGCTTACGCTGGGCGAGCACGCGCAATCAGGCCGTCAGCGTCGGCACCTCCAACTCGTCCGGAACAGCAGCCATCCACCCCGCGGCCGAGCGTGCCGCAACCATTCGTTAGCGATAGTGACTGCGGCTCACGAGATGTCCTGGGTGTGCCGCGAAATGACTGCGATCGATGGTCGAATCCCCGCTAGACCGCGATCACCGCTCGCCACACCGCATGACCGAGTAGAGTGCTAGACATGGTGGGTTGCTGGCAACGAGCCGGCGGCCTCCTCGCTTCTGCACACGTTTGGGGATAACAATGTCGAGCGGCAAGAGCAGAGATCCCTTCGCAGATGTAATGCCGCCGTGCCGAGGTAGCCGCCGCCCATCAGATCGCTTTATGATCGACCCGTCGCTGCTACTCACGGAGTCGGGGCTGGCATGGTTCATTAACGTGGCCAGCGACCGAGTCGTGACCAAATCAGCGGTGGTCTCGGAGTCGTTCTACTGGGCTTTGACCGAAGGACCAGACGATATGTTGTTGCCCTTCGTCGGCCGACGTGATCGCGAAATCGTCAAGCTTGCGAGACGCAGACTCCCGGTACTCCTTGAGAGGATCGACAAGTTCTCGTACCGCACGACGGAGAACACTACGCCCGAGGTGCAGGCCGTCCGAGATGCCGTCCTCCGCACCGGACGCCCCGAGGCCGACATCGTCGCAGACGAGTGGACCTACCTTGTGACTAAGTCATGGCTGATCGCGAAGCGCAAGGCGTTTCTCAGCCGCGTTAAGCGTGCGGGAGCGAATGTAGTCGAGATCACCGGCCGCTGTGCAGATGAGTACCGTGAAAGGCTTATCCGACGACTCATCGCCAGCGTCATTCCACACGACGAGATACCCGATGTCCTCACTCGCTCCGATTGGAGCCGGATCGGCATCAAGTGGGTCATCTATGGCGGCGCGGTTGCAGGTGAGCATGCCGCTGCAGGATGGATAGGAGCTGCGGCCGGCGGGCTACTGACAGGACCGGTCATCCAAGCGATCGATCCGTGATCCCTTCCGCGGCTGTCACGTCGATCGACTGGCAGCTTCTCGTACACCGGTTTGTGCAACGGCCACCCGCAAAGCAGTAGCGCGCTGAGTGGTTGCCCATGAAGGGCCGTCAATCGGTCTGATGCATACAGCGTCTTTGGGCTTACCCTGACTGGCGTGGCTTTTTGACCCTCTTCGTCTGTGGTGCCGCGTGCGCAGACGCAGCCTCGTGCATTTCTCGCCGGTCCCGTGCTATATCCATCGTGCGTCCCGACGTCCACGGGCACTGGGGGCATACATATTCCTGCCAATGGTGATCTGGCATCCCCGGCAGGTTCCCTGGTGTCCGCCACTCTCTCAGTTGGGGAAAGTGTTGTCCTCGAATCTCGACGGCTTCGGTTGGGCCTGCTACTCGCCACTTGAGATACTCCGAGACGCGCGACATCTCGTCCTCCTTCAGTTCAATAAGCTCGGTGTTTAGCCTTGCACATATGGCGTCCAGGCTGCGAGCTGCTGATAGACGGTTTGTGCCCAGATGATCTGCTCGCGGTCCGCCAGATTCACGTCCTCGTTCACGCTCTGCACTGTGCTACAGCCTCGCGCGGAGGCGGTTCGTCCAGGGATCACATCCTGCGTGCCTCGGTCGTCACGGCCATCAACGTGACGACCTGGCGCGACAGACTCCGCACTGCCCGTTTCGCGTGGATGCGAGCGCGTCGCCGGACACCGCCCGCGCTCCTGGATCGGACGAGTAGCGGTCATGTAGCCGCATGATTGGGCGCTTCCGCTTTCGCGGCGAAAGCAAAAGTGTGCCGATCAGCAGACGGTGCGCGGAGGTCGCCCCCGCGACCGAGCTATGTGCAGTTAGGGCAGTTATGCTAGGATCGTCTGATGAAGACCCTGCATCTCGACCCGGCTGCTCGTGACCAGGCTGCGCTCGTTGCCGAGGAGATCGAAAGGATGCTCGCGGATGGCAAGCATGTCGCTGTGACGCTAGCCGAGGAGCAGGAGTTGCTCTCCCCCCAGCAGGCTGCTGATCGGCTCGGCTTTTCCCGCCAGCACGTAATGCGGCTGATCGACTACGGCGATCTCGTAGCGCAGCGGCTGCCCGGGTCCAGCCACTGGAAGATCCCGCTCTCCTCGGTACTCGCCTTCGAGGAGAGCAGAGCAGAGCACGAGCGCCTAACGGCGCAGTGGTCGCGCGAGCTCGACGCGATGGGCGCACCGCCCGAGTGAACGAGCGCCGACGGCCACGCGCGGTCCTCGATACCGACATCATCTTCTCTCGCGTCCTGCACGAGCTGTTGGGACGCATCGCCGCCGAGCTGCGGCTGCTGGACCTCTTCTGGAGCGAGCAATTGCTGGCCGAGGCGCAGAGGTCGCTCGTGGAGAAGAAGTAACTCCCACGTGACGCGGCCCGACGCTGGGTCGACTATCTGCGCCTGAGCTTTCCTGCCGGGCGCATCGACATCGATCCGAATACCTTTGACGTCGCTGACCTCACTCGCGATCCAGCGGACGCCCACGTGTGCGCGCTGGTTGTAGCCGCGCACGCCGACTACCTTTTTACGAATGACAGCGGTTATCTGCTCGACGGTCTGGGCCGCCACGGGGTGCAGGTGCTCGCCCCCGATGAGTTCCTCGTCAACGTGCTGGACTCCGATACCCGTGGAGTGCTCGAAGTCCTGGAACTAGCGGCGAGCGCTTGGGCCGGCGGCAAGCCGGTCGGCGAGCTGCTCGACGCCCTCGAGCGCGCGGGCGCTGCGACCTTCGCGCGCAAGGCACGCGAGCTCATCTGACACGCACGGCGATTGCTCTGCCAGCTGAGCTACGTCGGTGCTCGCCCTCGCATCGTAGCGTCGCCATCCCATCCCGGCCGGCGCGCGAGTGCCGCGCCTCCTGCGATCGTCCTGCCTGGCTCGGTTGCGGTGCTCTCGCCGTTGGGCTCATCGTGGCGCGAGCGGGTTGAGGTCGTGGGCTTGTGCCGCGTCGTGGAGGTCGCTGTCGTAGACGAACATGGCGCCGAGGTCCTCTTGCATGGTCAGCGCGGTGGCGAGGTGGATCGCGTCCATCGCGCGCAGCGGTGGGATGTGGGCGTCGGTGGCGAGCTCGATGATCTCGGAGGACAGCGGGATCACGTTGATGCGCTCGAGCGTCGCATTGGCACGCTGCAGGACCTCTTCGCCGCCAAGGCGTCTCGCCGTGCACACGGCCTCGACTCGGATCAGCTCGCTGGCGACCTGCACGGGCCAGTTGGCGAGTGCAGCGCGGAAGGCTTCCGTCTCGCGCTCGGCCTTGAGCAGCTTCACCAGGGCGGAGGCGTCGACGTAGGCGGCGCTCACTCGCCGCGGACCCAACGCAGCGCCTCAGAGGCTGGCACAGCGTCCTCGGGGCTTGGCTCGCCCGGCGGCGGGTCCAGTTCCAGCAGGCTTCCCCTCGTAAGTTGGGGGGCGGGGCTTTCCTCGCTGCTCAGCGTCTTCTCGGCCCACGCCCTGATGGCGGCGCTGAAGTCCTGTGCGGCGTCGGATTGCACGTAGTGGCCGGCGCCCTTGAAGATCACGGTTTCGTGGGAGCTGGGGAGCTCTTCCCAGCGTTCGCGCTCCTTCTCGCGGAACGCTATGTCGCTGTCGGCCCAGGCGATCAGTGCAGGCAGACCGCTGACGGTCTCCAGGCCACGCTCGACGTCGGCCAAGAAATCGCGGCTGCCCGTGATCGCTCGCGGGAAGACGGCGCTGGCAAGGCGGCGGGAAGCAGTGGGTAGGGCTGCGCGATAGTGGGCCATCTCGGCTGAGGTGAGCTTGCGGCGGCGGTGGCCGGCGGGGATCATCACGTTGACGAAGAGGTTCAGGCGCTTGATCGGCTGTCTTCCCAGCGCTCTTCCCATGAGATGGGAGAAAACCTCGAAATGCATGTCGCCGTTGACCGGCCAAGCCCACGTGTTGGCGATCACCAGGCCCCGGAAGCGATCGGGCCGCTGCTCGACGGTGTGCAGGCCGATCGGACCGCCCCAATCCTGGACCACGATGATGGTGTCGGAGAGCTCCAGCCGATCGACCAACCGCACCGTGACTGCGGCGTGCTCCTCGGGAAGGCAGCTGTACCCGGGCGCCGCCACCGACAGCCCGAAACCGGGGTAGTCGAAGGCTATGCAGCGGAAGCGGTCACGGAGCGAGGCGATCACGTCGCGGTACACGAACGACCAGGTCGGGTTGCCGTGCAGCATCAGCAGCGTTGGACCGGAGCCCTCGTCGATGTAGTGCACGACGTGGCCGTCGAGTTCGACGAAGCGGCTCTGGAACGGGAAGAGGTCGTCATCCACCCATGACGGTCGGACGCCTAGAGTAGGCTCGTTCACGATGCTTTTTATACTAAAGTGACATTGATAAAGTCAAGCACGTGATGGGTCGTCGTTCCTACGGCCAGTTCTGCGGTCTCGCTCGCGCGCTCGATGTGGTGGGGGATCGCTGGAGCCTGCTGGTCGTCCGCGAGCTGCTCGTCGGCCCGGCGCGCTACGGCGAGTTGCGGGAGGCCCTGACCGGCGTGGCGACGAACCTTCTGGCCGAGCGTCTGCGCGCGCTGGAGGCCAGCGGCGTAATCGAACGCAGGCTCGATCGCCGGCGCCGTTGCACCGTCTACGCACTCACCGAGTGGGGCGAGGGCCTACGCGACCCCGTCGAGGGCCTCATCCGTTGGAGCACGCCGCTCGTCGCCGCCGGCCGTGGAGACGACACATTTCAGGGCGCCTGGCTCGTAGTCGCGCTGCAGGCCCTCGCCGGCCAGAGAACGGCTGCGCGTCCGCTCGCGGTCGGAGTTGAGGCCGCCGACGCGCAGCTGACCGTGCGTCTCGACGAGACCGGCGTGAGCGTCACGCTCGGCTTTGACCCCCGACCCGCAACGGTTCTGAAGGCGGAGCCTCAGGTCGTGCTCGGACTTGCCTCCGGCGCCCTCACGGTTCCGGAGGCGATCGCCTCCGGAACCCTGGAGGGCGATCCGCGGAAGCTGGAAGCCGTCTTCGCCAACCTGACGCCCCGAGCCGATCCAGCGACAGCGGGCTGAACCTCTGCGTGGCCCGCTGGGCGGCGTCGAACGTGTCGGCGAGGAGCTCGCGTGCGAACTCCTCGACCTCATCGCTCGAGAATGCAGCTGCCATCTCGCCCCGGTTGGCGCGTGAACGCCGCGGCGCGGCGGCCCCGCGGCACGGGGCATTAGGTGTACACTCACGTCAAACCCCCGACGGACGTCGCGCGGCGGCGGTTTGGGGGGCCTGCACAACGAGGGATGTGGAGGGGAGCGGGGAGCTGGGGTGAAGGTCGCTGGGAGGCACGGAGGCCGGGCGTGGCGAGGTCGGGCGCTGACGTACACGGCCGGGACGGCCCTCGCCCTGGGTCTGGCGATGGCGGCGCCGATCGGCTCGTACGCGGCCCCGGGCTCAACCGCGAGCCTCAGCGGGCTCTCCGAAGTGGTTCCCGGCGCGCACGCCGGGCACGCGCGCCGCGTTCGCAAGCGGGCGCGCAAGGGGATCTCGCTGACGCCCTCGAGCACGGAAGCCCACTGGGCGTGCCCCGAAGAAGCGTGCGAAGCGATCGTCGATCCGGCGCCCCAGATGGTCAAGGTCAAGGGCGTCACGCGCTTTGCGCTGCCGGACGGCGGTCCCCTGCTGGAAGGCGGCGGCGAAAAAGGGGGGCTCGACCCGCAGGACCTGCAGTCCGCGTACAAGATCCCCACCACCGGCGGTGAAGACCAGACGGTCGCGCTGGTCAACGCCTACGGCTACCCGACCGCCGAAGAAGACCTCGCCAAGTACCGCGAACGCTATGACCTGCCGCCGTGCACGAAAGCCGACGGCTGCTTCAAAAAGGTCAACCAGGAGGGCCAGGAAGCCAGCTATCCGGCCGACAACAAGGGCTGGGAAACCGAGAGCGCGCTGGACATCGAGATGGTCTCGGCCGCATGCCCCCACTGCCACATCATGCTCGCCGAGGCCAACAGCGCCAGCGGCAACAGCCTGCGCGACACCGTCGAAACGGCCGCTCGCCTCGGCGCCACCGAGATCTCCAACAGCTACGGGAGCTTCGAACAGTTCTGCGGCAGCGAATGCGAAGAAGAAGCGCCCGCCTACGACCACCCGGGCATCCTCATCACCGTCTCCGCCGGCGACGGCGGCTACGACAACTACGAGCGGGGCGGCAGCTCGCCGAACTTCCCCGCCGACCTGCCGAGCGTGGTGGCCGTCGGCGGCACGGTGCTGCACCGCGCGGCGAACGCGCGCGGCTGGAGCGAGGAAGTGTGGAGCGGAGGCGGCAGCGGCTGCTCGACGCTGTGGCAGAAGCCGATCTGGCAGACCGACACCGGATGCTCGATGCGGATGGACGACGACGTCTCGGCGGTCGCCGCGTGCGAATCGCCCGTATCCACCTACGCCCACGGCCAGGGAGGATGGGAAAACGTGTGCGGCACGAGCGTCAGCTCGCCGCTCGTGTCGGGCATCGAGGCCCACGCAACCGCGTACTCGCGCTCGCTGCCCGGCGCCGAGGCCTTCTACGACGACCCCGAGGCGCTGTTCGACGTGACCGGGGGCAGCAACGGGACATGCACGCCGCCGGAAGCTCATGCCTACTACTGCCACGCCGAGGTCGGCTATGACGGGCCCACCGGCAACGGCACGCCGGACGGTCCGCTGGAGCTCTCCAGCGCGCCCGCGCCGATCGCGGTGACGAGCCCCGCGAGCGCCGTGCTCGCGCCGGAAGCGACCCTGAACGGGAAGGTGGACCCGCAGGGGCTGGAAGCGAGCTACCACTTCGAATACGGCACCACCACCGCGTACGGAACGAGCGTGCCGGTGCCCGACGCCGCGGTCGGCTCGGGTGACGCCGCCGTGCCCGTCAGCCAGGCGATCACCGGTCTTCAAGTCAACACCACCTACCACTTCCGGATCGTGGCCACCAACGCCAACGGCACGAGCTATGGCGCCGACGGCGAGTTCACCACGGCGACGCCCGCGGTCACCTCGGTGTCGAGCGACTTCGGGCCGACGGACGGCGGCACGAGCGTGACGATCGGGGGCACCAGCCTCGACGGGGCGACGGCCGTGAAGTTCGGCACGCGCGAAGCCCAGACCTTCACGGTCAACTCGGAAGAATCGATCACGGCCGTCACGCCGCAGGGCGCGGGCACCGTGGACGTCACCGTCACCACTCCCGCCGGCACGAGCGAACCGGGGCCGAACGACCGCTTCATCTACGACAAGGTCGGGCCGGTGCTCGCGTGGGGATACAACAACACCCTGCTGGGAGACGGGGCAGTCGCCGCGAGCGACGTGCCGGTGGAAGTCAGCGAACTGCCCGAAGCCGTCAGCCTCGCCGCCGGCACGAGCGCGAACCTCGCGCTGATGACCGACGGCAGGGTCATGGCCTGGGGCGAAAACACGCTGGGGTCGCTCGGCGACGGCAACGAGAACCAGAGTGCCGTGCCCGTGCCGGTGTGTGCCGCCTCATCGGTCCCGAAGGGCGGCGAGGAGGAATGCTCGCAAGGCCCGTACCTGGAAGAAGTCTCGTCCGTCGCCGCCGGCGCCTTCAACAGCCTCGCGCTGCTGAAGGACGGCACGGTGGTCGCCTGGGGCGGCAACGGTCGCGGGCAGCTCGGTGTGGGCGGCAGCGAAGCCGACTCCTCGGACGTGCCGGTACCGGTGTGCGCGGTCAAGGAATCGCCGTGCAAGCCGGCCAACTACCTCAAAGAAGTGCTCGCCGTGGCCGCCGGAGAGCGCTACAGCCTCGCGCTGCTGAAGAACGGCACGGTCATGGCCTGGGGCGAAAACAACGAAGGAACGCTCGCCACCGGCAAGAGCAAGGGACCCGAAACATGTGGGCTGAAGACGATTCAGTGCAGCCGTGTGCCGCGCGCCATCGCGGGCCTCAGCGAAGTCAGCGCGATCGCGGCCGGCTCTTTCCACGCACTCGCGCTGCGCGCGAACGGCAGCGTGCTTGCGTGGGGCGCCGACAGCGAAGGCGAACTCGGCGACGGCGCCGCCGAACAGCGCGACACGCCAACGGCAGTCTGCGCCGCGGGTGAACTCGCTCCCTGCAGCCACGTCCTCGGCGGCGCGCGGGCGATCGCCGCCGACGCCTCAACGAGCACGGCGGTGCTCGACGACGGCGACGTGCTCGACTGGGGCAGCAACTACCACGGACAGCTCGGCGACGGCTCCCTCGCCGGCCCGGAAACGTGCGGCAGCGAAAGCTGCAGCAGGAGCCCGGTGGCGGTCGCTGGCCTCAGCGACGTGACCGCGATCGTCAGCGGTGCGGAAAACAGCTCGACCATGGCGCTGACCGGCTCGGACGAACTGCTCATGTGGGGAGGCGACGGATACGGGCAGCTGGGCGACGGGGCGACGAGCGCGAGCGATGTGCCCGTGCACGTGTGCCCCGCCTTCGCCACCGGCCCGTGCCCGGATGGCCCCTACCTGCACGGTGAAGTGAGCGCCATCGCCGCCGGCGGCTTCCACGCGCTGGCGAGCCTCAGGACATCGCTGGACACCGTCACGAGCATCAGCCCGAACACCGGGCCCGGAGCCGGCGGGACGAAGGTCACGATCAAGGGGGAAAACCTGGGCGCGGTCACCGCAGTGCACTTCGGCACGAGCGCCGCGAGCGAAGTCGATGTCGTCTCGGCGAGCGAAGTGACCGCCGTCTCGCCGCCCGGCAGCGGCGTGGTCGACGTCACCGTCATCACGTCCGAAGGGGCCAGCCACGTCAGCCTCGCCGACGAGTTCACCTACGAAGCGGCGAGTGTCACCGGCGTGAACCCGGACACCGGTCCCGCCGCGGGCGGCACGTCGGTGACGATCACCGGCACCAGGCTGGGCGGCGCCAGCGCCGTGCACTTCGGGGCGAGCGCGGCGAGCGAAATCGAAGTCAAGTCGGCGAGCGAAGTCCTCGCCGTCTCGCCGCCCGGCACGGGTGCCGTGAACATCACCGTGACCACGCCGGAAGGCACGAGCGCGGCCAGTCCGGCCGACATGTTCGTCTACCAGTCGCCACCCGTCGTCGCCACGGAAGCGGCCACCGCCGTGCACGAGGGTGCGGCCACGCTCAACGCGACGGTCGACCCGGAAGGCGCGAACGTGAGCGACTGCCACTTCGAATATGGCATCTCGCCCGCGTACGGGTCGAGCGTCGCCTGCGCCTCCTCGCCCGGCTCGGGCACCAGCGCCGTTCCCGCATCGGCCCTAGTGAGCGGCCTCAGCCGCGCAACCACCTACCACTTCCGCATCGTCGCCACCAACTCCCGGGGGACGCGCTACGGCACGGACGAGACCTTCGCGACGCCCTCCTTCGAACTGCCCGAACTGGGGCGGTGCGTGAAGCTCAGCCAGAAGAGCGGCGCCTACGCGAAGTCGAGCTGCACGACCATGTCCGCGGGCGACACCGGCGAGTACGAATGGCAGCCGGGGCCCGGCCCGAACGCCCGCTTCAGCGCCACCGGCGGCGCGGCGACGTTCGAAAGCGCCGGCACCGGCTTCAAATTCGGCGTCCTCAAGTGCAGCGAAAGCAGGCTCAGCGGTGAATACACCGGAACGCAGAGCGCCACCGTGGCGCTCGCGCTCGCCGGGTGCACCTCCGAAGTGGCTGGCGGCGTCAAGTGCCATACCGAAGGCGCTGAAGAAGGCCACGTCACAGCCATGCTGCAAGCCCAGCTCGGGATCATCGCCACGGGCACCAAGCCCACGCTCGGATGGGACTGGCGCGCCGCCTCCGGAACGGACATTGCGAACCTCGTGTGCGGCAGCGACGCGTTCTCGCTGGCCGGCTCGATGATCGCGCCGACCGGCAAGGTCGACAAGATGTCGAGCGCCTTCTCGCTGGCGTTCGCCGCGAGCAAGGGCGAGCAGGCGCCCGAAAGCTTCGCGGGTGCCCCGAAGGACATTCCGGTGATCGTCGCCGGCGGCGACGAAGCTACGCTCACGTTCACGCTGAGCGCGACCGTCGCGGGCGAAGAACCGCTGGAGCTCAGAGCCATCTCCTGACGCCCCCGCGGGCTTGGGGCGCCGCCGGTGCTCGGCGCCGCCGCGAGCTGCCGCCGCGAGCTGTAACGGCATCACAGGCCACGGTGTATCTGAGGCGTGGACACGCCCAGCCCTCAGAACGCCGTTACCGCAGCGCCCGCCGAGGCCGCGCCGCCCGCCGAGGCCGCGCACGTCGAGCTCAGCGGCTTTCGCGAGCGCTCGCTCGAGCGCGGCGTGAATCCGGTGCTCTACCGGGTGGTGCGCGCGCTGTTCGTGCCGTTCTTCCTCGTCTACTTCCGCATGCAGCGCGTGGGGCGCGAGCACCTGCCGCGCACCGGCCCGCTGCTGCTGGCCTCCAATCACCGCAGCTTCCTGGACCCGTTCGTGATCGGCACGCTGGTGCGCCGCCCGGTCTACTACATGGCCAAGCGCGAGCTGTTCGAAAAGCGCTGGCAGGCGTGGGCGTTGAACGCGCTCGGCGCCTTCCCCATCGACCGGGGCGCCGGCGACGGCGACGCGATGGCCACCGCCCGCGCGATCCTGGCGCGGGGCGACTGCGTGGTGGTGTTCCCGGAGGGCACCCGCGTGCGTCCGGGGCCGCTGGCCGAGCCGCGGCGCGGCATCGGGCGCCTGGCGCTGGAAACGGGGGCGCCGGTGGCACCCGTGGCGGTGATCGGCAGCGACGCCGTGCGCAGGGGCTGGCGCATACGCCCGCGCAAGGTGCGCCTGCGGGTCGGAGCTCCGTTGCGCTACCCCACCGTCGAGAGCTGCTCTCCCGCACTGGCCGGCGCCGTGACCGAACGCATCTGGGCGTGCGTGCGCCTGCAGTGGGAGTGGCTCGGCGGCGAGGCGCCCGCCGGCGTGCCCACCGCATCGTCCCCGCAGGGAGACGGCGAGCAGGCGTCCCCGAGGGAGATATCGCGCGCCGCGTGAGCGGATGCGTGGGACCCGAGTGCCGCGCGGGGATAGGGTGCGATGAGTGAGCGAGGAGGCGGGGCACAAGCCGAAGGCGCAGCTGGACGCGGAGTTCTCGGATCTGTACCGCACGCACCTGCGCGACGTGTACAGCTATGCGTACTACCGCGTGGGCGATCACCACGACGCGGAGGACCTCACCGAGCAGACCTTCCTGCAGGCCTATCGTCACTTCGAGCGCGCCCAGCGGGAATCCAATGGCCGTCCGCTGCGCCCCTGGCTGATCCGCATCGCACACAACCTCGCCGCCAACCTCTATCGCGACCGCTCGCGCAAGCCGGTCTCGCCGATCGACGACACGACCGCGCTGGCCGCCGCGCACACGACCGAGCAGCTCGTCGAGGGACGGGACGAGCTGAGCCGGGTGCTCGACGGCGTGCAGCTCCTGCCCGACGATCGCCGCGAGGCGCTAATCATGCGCTTTGCGCTGGGCATGGACAACCGCGAGATCGCCCGCGCGCTCGGTCGCTCCGACGGCGCCACCAAGGTGCTGATCCATCGCGCGATCAAGCAGCTCGAGGAGATCGTCCATGACTGAGGCCCTGCCCAACTTCGAGGGGCTCCTACGGGAAGCCCTCGCCCCGGTCGAGCCGCCGGCCGACCTGGTCGAACGCCTGGAGGGTGCGCTCACGAGCATCACCGAGCTGGCCGCCGACGAGCTCGAGGCGTGGGAGCTCTCGGCCATGCGCGATCCGCGCAACTGGGTCCGCCCGGCCACCGCGCTGGTGGTCGGCGGCGCGGCCGGCACCGCGCTCGTGCTGCTGCGCGCGCGCAGGCGCGCACACGACTCGCCCGCGGGCCTGGACAGCGTGCGCGGGGCCGCCGAGCGCGCGATCGGAGACCTCGAGCGCGAGGCACGCAGGCTGTTCCCGGTTCGGGGGCGACGCGGCTGAGCGCTGAACCGCGGGCGAAGCGGCCACTCGCCCCCGGTCGGCACCGCAACACCGCCGGGCCTTCCAGCTAGGCTCTGACTCCCGCACATGGCCACCTGCTATCGCCACCCTTCGCGTGAGACGGGGGTCTCCTGTTCCAACTGCGGGCGGCCGATCTGTCCCGACTGCATGACCACCACGCCGGTGGGGATGCGCTGTCCCGAGTGCGCCAGCCAGCGCACCAAGGTGGTGCGCCTGCGCGCCACGAGCACCGTCCCCCGGGTGACCTACGCGCTGCTCGCCATCAACGTGCTCGTGTTCCTCACCGAGGAGGGGCAGTTCACGCTGTTCGGGTCGGAAATCCACGGGCCGGTGATCGAAAAAGGCGTGCTCTTCCGCGAAGCGATCGCGCAGCCGCACGACCAGTACTACCGGCTGCTGACGAGCGCGTTCCTGCACGAGAACTTCATCCACATCGGCTTCAACATGTACCTCCTGTACCTGCTCGGGATGATGCTCGAGCCGGCGATCGGCTCGGTGCGCTTCGCCGCCATCTACTTCACCTCGTTGCTCGTGGGCTCCTTCGGCGTGGTGTTCGCCACCGCCAGCCCGAGCCTCGGCGCCTCTGGCGCGATCTTCGGGCTGATGGGGGCGGCCGTCGTCGAGCTGCGCGCCCGCGGCATCAGCGTGCAGCAGTCGGGCATCGGCGGCCTGATCGTGATCAACCTGATCCTCAGCTTCACGCTCGCCAACATCTCCGTGGGTGCCCACATCGGCGGGTTGATCGGCGGCTTCATCGCCGGCCTGGCGATCCGCGCGGCGGATGACCGCAAGGTCCCCGCGCTCGGGCTCATCGCGTGCGTGCTGCTGTCCGCCGCGGCCGTGTTCGGCGCGATCGCCGTCTCCGGCGCGACCGGCAGCGGCTTCGCCTGAGCGCCGCGCCGCGCGGCGCCGGTCCGCGCCGCGCGGGTCCGCTCGTCCGCGGCGTGCCCGGCCGCTCAGGCGCCGGCGCCGGCGGCCCGCGGCTCGAGCTCCAGGGCGACCGCGCCGGCGGGCGCGTCGGCGACGCGGTCGGGGTGAAGGACATGGGCGAGCAGCTCGAGCCCGTCGATCAGGCGAGGGCCGGGGCGGGAGAAGTACGCGGAGGCGTTCACCGCCACGATCCGCTCGGCGCCCACACCGGCGAGCTCTCGTCCGTAGGCCAGCGCCTCGGCGTGCGCCCTGCGCTCGTCATAGCCGCACGGCATCGCCACCACGACCTCGGGGCGGGCGGCCGCGACCGCCTTCCAGGAGACGGTCGCAGACGGTTCCCCGGCGAGGCCCAGCACGTCCTCTCCGCCCGCCAGCTCGATCAGCTGGGGCGTCCAATGGCCGGCGACGTACACGGGGTCGAGCCACTCCAGCGCCGCCACCCGCGGGCGCGGCCGCCCGCGCACGGCGAGCTTCACGCGGTCCACGCGAGCGGCCGCCTGGCGAACGAGCTCCACGCCCTGCTCGCGCCGGTCGGTGGCCTGCGCCACCGTGCGCACGTCGCCCAGGGTCTCGCCAAGGGTGCGCGGGTCCAGGGCGATCACCCGGGGCTTGGACGCCAGCGCCTGCGCGAAGTCGGAGACCTCGTCGTAGGAGACCGCGCACACGGGGCACAACGCCTGTGTGACGATCAGATCGGGCTCGAGCGCCGCCAGCGCGCCGCGGTCGAGCTCGTAGATGGCCTCGCCCGCGAGCGTGCGCTCGCGCACCGCCGCGTCGATCTGCGCAGCCCGCAGACCGCCCGGCAGCACGTCGCGGGTCACCCGCGTGAGCTCCCGCGCCGCCTGCGGGTGGTCGCACTCGTGCGTCACCCCCACCATCTCCGGGCCGGCGCCCAGCGCGAACAGCAGCTCGGTGGCGTGGGGGACGAGGCTCACGATCCGCATATCTCGTGACTGTAGGGGTAAGCTCGCGTCATGGCCACGCTCACCGACGCCGAGATCGAGGAGCGCTTGGCGAGCGCGCAGGGGTGGCGCCGCGCACACGACCCCGCCCCCGCCGCGATCGTGCGCGAGCTCGAGCTCGCGGACTTCGCCGCCGCGATCGCCCTGGTGAATCGCGTGGCCGAGCTCGCCGAGGCGGCCAACCACCATCCCGACATCCTCGTGCACGGCTGGAACAAGGTGCGCCTCACGCTCTCCACGCACTCGCAGGGCGGGCTCACCGACGCCGACTTCGCGCTGGCGGGGCAAATCGACGGCGTCGTGTAGCCGACCAGCGCGCTTGCTACCGTTGACGCGTCGAGCGCCTTGATGAACGACGACGAAGAACTTCCTCGAAGTAGCACCGCCTCTGCGCCCGCGGCGTGAACGGCTTGAAGCTCATCGTCACGGCGCTGCTGATCGCCATCAACGCGTTCTTCGTGATCGCCGAGTACGCGCTCGTGCGCTCGCGTCGGGCGAGGCTGGAGATGATGCGCGAGGAAGGCGCCAAGGGCGCGGGGCTCGCGATCGCCCAGGTCGGCCACGTCAACGAGTACATCTCCGCGGTGCAGATCGGCGTGACGCTCACGTCGATCGGCGTGGGAGCCCTCGGCGAGCCCGCGCTGGCGGCCATCCTCAAGCCGCCGCTGGGCGAAGTGCTCAGCCACGGCGTGGCCGTGGCGCTCGCCGCGATCGTGGCGTTCGCGTTCATCGCCTCCGTGCAGCTCGTGGCCGGCGAGATGGTCCCCAAGTTCTATGCCATCGACCGCGCCGAGGCGGTCGCCCGCCGGGTGGCGCGGCCGCTGCAGGCCTTCAGCGTCGTCTTCCGGCCGCTCATCATCGCGCTCACCGCCGTGGCCGATCGCATCCTGCGGCTGCTGGGGGTCGACATGAACTTCGAGCGTCGCAGCGGCTCCTCTGACGAGCTCAAGCTGCTGATCGCCGAGTCCGAGGCCGGCGGGCAGATCGACGAGGGCGAGGCGGGCATGCTCACCGGGGTCTTCCATCTGCACGAGCAGGAGGCGCGCCAGGTGATGACGCCGATCCCCGCGGTGGTCACCATCGACGCCTCCGCGGACGTCGAGACGGCGCTGCGCCTGTGCGTCTCCAGCGGCCACACGCGCCTGCTCGTCACCGAGGATCACGACCGCGACCGCGTCCGCGGGCTCGTGCACGTGAGCACGCTCGCCAGCCAGCTCATGCGCGAGGGCCCCAAGGCGCCGCTCGAGTCGCTCGTCAGCGACGCCCCGATCGTGCCCGAGACCAAGCCCCTGGATGATCTGCTCGCCGACCTCCAGCGCCAGCGCAGCTCGATGGCGGTGGTCGTGGACGAGTACGGGCGGGTGGTGGGGGTGGTGACGATCGAGGACATCATCGAGGAGGTGGTCGGCGAGATCGCCGACGAGACCGACCCCGCCGCGGGGGAGATCCGCCGCCTGGCCAACGGCGACTGGTTCGTGCGGGGGCACGTGGCGGTCACCGACCTCGTCGACTACGGGCTGGAGCTGCCCGTGGACACCGACGCGTACAACTCCGTCGGCGGGTTCGTGTTCGCGGAGCTCGGACGCCTGCCGCGGCGCGGCGACACCGTCACCGCCGACGGCTACTCGATTCGCGTGGAGTCCGTCCGCGAGAACCGCATCGAGGCGGTGCGCATCCGCGAGCGCCGGGCGGTCCCGCCCCGCGAGGGGCGCACGGACGAGGACTGAGCGCACCCGCTGGGCTCGGGCCTCCCGCGACCCCGCCCAGCCGGCCGCCCTCGGCCGGCCCTCTGAAGTCTCGCCTTAAACACGTCCGGCCCGCGGGGGGAGCGGACCGGATCGTGCGCACTGGGAGGAGGCGGGTGTGCGATGCGACGTTTGACGTCGCGTATACAAGTATCGCCAGGTTGATGAACAGCAGCTAAAAGTCCACCAAAGCACGATTAATTCTGGCGGAGAACGGTTCAGTAGGTGTGAATGCCGCGCCCGCTCTTGCGCCCGAGGGCGCCCTCGGCCACCAGCTCCCCCACGCGCGGGGGGATCGGCTCGCCGATCGTCTCCCCGATCGCCTGGGCCACATCCAACCCGACCAGGTCGAGCAGCGCCAGGGGGCCCATCGGGTGGGCGGCGCCCAGGCGCATGCACGTGTCCACGTCCGTGGGGTCCATGCCGGTCTCTTCCACCAGGCGCACCGCGCTGAACAGGTAGGGGAACAGCAGCCGGTTGACGACGAACCCGGGGATGTCGGGGACCTCCACGGGGGTCTTCTCGATGTCCTCGCACAGCGCCAGCGCCGCTGCGCGCGTGCTCTCGCTGGCGCCGCTCGGGAAGATCAGCTCGACCAGCTCCATGCGGGTGACCGGGTTGAACACGTGGAGTCCCACGAAGCGGTCCGGACGCCCGCTCGCCTCGGCCAGCCGCTCCACCGACAGCGAGGAGGTGGTGCTCGCGAGGATCGCCTCCGGGCCGACGATCGCGTTCAGCTCGCCGAGCAACTGCGCCTTGACGTCGTGGTCCTCGACCACCGCCTCGACCAAGAACGTCATGGGGGCGAGCTCCTGCGGGTCCGTGACGATCTGCACGTGCTCGGGGTCGACTTCCGCCTTCAGCTTGCTGAGGGTCTTTTCGACGGTGGCGCGTGCGCGGTCGGCGGATGTCGCCGAGCGGGCCAGCAGCAGCACCGGCCCGTGGTGGGCGGCGGTGGCTGCCAGACCGCAGGCGATGGCGCCGCTGCCCGCAACAGCGAGGCGTTTGCTCACTTGGCTCGTTGTCCTCTCTCGTGGGTGCGAATCGCGCCCTGGCTGACTGACCAGTCAATCGAGGGACGCGATACCATGGGTACTGAAGGGTCCGGGCATCTTATTCAGACGCGCTCGATCGCCGGAGCGCCCGGGTGACTCCCCATCAAACTGCTGCGCAACACTCCTTAGGAGGACTGCTGACATGAGGCAACCAGAGGGCCGCGAGGTCGTGATCGTTGAGGCGGTACGTACGCCGATCGGCCGCGGACACAGAGAGAAGGGCTACTACAAGGACGTGCATCCCAACGCGCTGCTCGGCGCCTGCTACACCGAGGTGATCAAGCGGGCGGGCATCGACGCGGGCGAAGTCGAGGACGTGATCGCCGGCTGCGTCTCCCAGTTCGGCGAGCAGGGCCTGAACGTCGCCCGCAACGCGTGGCTGCAGGAGGGCCTGCCGATCGAGACCCCGGGCACGACCGTCGACCGCCAGTGCGGCTCGGCCCAGCAGGCGGTCAACTTCGCCGCCGGCCTGATCGCCGCGGGCGTCCACGACGCGATGATCGGCTCGGGCGTCGAGCACATGGGCCACCTGCCATTTGCGGCCGTGGCACAGACCCAGCAGGAGTTCGGCGTGGCGTTCCCGCCGGAGCTGCTCGCCAAGCACAACATCGTCGGCCAGGGCCTGGGTGCGGAGATGATCGCCGACCAGTGGGAGATCCCCCGCTCGGAGCTCGACGAGCTGGCCGTGCGCTCGCACCGCCTCGCCCACCAGGCCACCGAGGAGGGCCGCTTCGAGCGCGAGATGGTGCCCATGGCGGTCAACGGCGACACCTACGTGACCGACCAGGGCATCCGTCCGGACACCAACCTGGAGGCGCTCTCGCAGCTCAAGCCCGCGTTCAAGCCCGACGGCAAGATCACGGCGGGCAACGCCTCCCAGATCTCAGACGGCGCCGCCGCGGTGCTGCTGATGTCCGCTGACAAGGCCAAGGCGCTGGGCCTCACGCCCCGCGCGCGGATCGTCGACCAGACGACCGTCGGCTGCGACCCGGTGAAAATGCTCGAGGGCCCGATCCCCGCCACGCGCAAGATCCTCGAGCGCAACAGCATGAAGATCGGCGACATCGACCTGATCGAGATCAACGAGGCGTTCGCCCCCGTCGTCGCCGCCTGGCGGCGCGAGCTCGAACCGGACATGGACCGCGTGAACGTCAACGGCGGCGCCATGGCGCTCGGGCACCCGCTCGGCTCCACCGGGGCGCGGCTGATCACCACGCTGCTGCACGAGCTCGAGCGCTCCGACAAGGAGGTCGGCTTCGTGACCATGTGCTGCGGCGGCGGGTTGGGCACCGCCACCCTGATCCAGCGGGTCTGACGCGCGATAGCCGGCGCATCTGACGTTTTTTAGGGGGCCGGCCTTCGGGCCGGCCTCGCGGGGTCGCGGGCGGCTCGGATGGGGCGCCCGCGAGTGTGCGAACGCTCAGTCGCTTTCGCCCACATTCCAAATATTCGCGCTAGCAGGAGAGGAGCAGACTGGGCGATGACGAACTCGGCGGGAGATGTGCACACGGTCGAGGCGGCAGCAAGCGGCTGAATTGACTGTCAAAGCGTGGGCGAGCACCACGGGACTCCTGCACGATCAAGCTGGAAACGGCTCGGCGTTGATCGGCGGTTTGGTGTTTCTCTACGGGGCTGCGACGCTCGCCCAGCAGAACGACGTGCCAACTCACTTTTGGGAACACGGTAAGCCGGGGGCCACCATGCTCGTGATCCTGGGCGTGCTCGCCGGAGTCGGGGCGTTCATCGTCACGTTCAGCGTGAAAGGCCTGCTCGCGCGCGCGCAGACGGATGGAAAGCTGATAACGCCTTGCCACAACATCGCGTGGTTCTTTGAGTCCCGCGCCGGGATGCCGCACGGCACCGTCGGCGTGCACGTTTGGGAGATCACGGGCCCACTGATTGCGCGGAGGCTCAAGCGCCGGGCTACGTTCCGAACCAAGGCCAGTCGCCAGATGCCGGTACTTTGGACAAGAGGGAAGGGTGTGATTGGTCAATGCTGGGCGAATCCCAAGAAGAAAGACGAACTGACCGATCTCGCAGCTCTGCGCGAGCGCGCGCCTGACGAGACGAGCTTTTGCCAGCTGCCTGCATATGAGCGGTTCAACATGACCTGGCAGGAGTTCGAGGACGGCAAGCACTACGACCTCGTCTGGGTGACCAAGCTGTATCGGGGGCTTGGCAATTCGCCCAAGCTGTGGGGAATGCTGTCAGTCGACGTAGAAGTGCCCGGCTGTGCCGACGCAGTCAAAGCTGCCTTGCGTGCGCACGAGGACGAGATGCGCACGCTGCTCAACACATGCGAGGAGCTGGTGTCGTGAGGAGCGCGGGAGGGGTCGCCCGGGCGCGCGCTATCCTCCTAGTGCCATGAAGCTCTCGATTCATCCAGGCGGAAACGGAAAGGTGTCCACGCCCGTCGCGTCCGCGACGATCGACTCCGACCTGCTGACTGCGGCGCGTGGGCCGGTGACAGAGAAGAGCGTGGAGACCCTCGCGGAGGGCGGTTTCAGCAGCGAGGTAGTGGCGCTGGCTCAGGATTTGGTCGAGCAGCAGGCACGCTCGTAGTCGCAGTTGACGAGCGCTTGGCGGAGTCGCTCAGTCGCTCGGTCCGCCCGCCCCGGTCCAATCCACCGCCACCGGCGCCAAGGCCAGCAGCGCCGTCCACGTGGCCGCTTCCACGACGCCGCTCGGGGCGATCCCGTGGGCTGTCTGGAAGGCCTCGACGTTGGCGAGCGTCTGCGCGCCGAAGATGCCGGTGATTTCCTGCGTGGGAATCGCGGTGGCGAGGTGCTCCTGCATCCACAGGACCGAGTCGTCGCGGTTGCCTTTGATCAGTTCGGGCCAGCTGGTGTTCGGCGTGACGCTCGTCAGCGGCGCCAGCGGCGCGGCCAGGGTGCTCCACTGGCTGGCGCCCGTTTCCTGCCAGTCCCAGAAGGACAGGCCCGTGGCGCCGTAGTCGACCGCCTCCTCGCGGAAGCGGAGCAGTTCTTCGGCGGAAACGTGTTCGAAGGTCTGTCCGAGCGGGAAGATCGGGCGGCCGTAGATGCGATTGGCGATGTAGGTGTTGGCGTACACGCTGTCGACCGACTGGCCGATGTCGTGCCAGTACATCTGCGGCGCGTTGAACTGGGCCCCGCCGGGACCGAGGAACACCGAGTAGGGGAAGGAGGGGTGGTCGTAGACATAGGGGAACGAGGCCAGAGCCACGGGATATTCGGGGCCGATCTTGGCGCGCAGGTCGTCCATGTAGGTCTGCGCGGCGGCGTAGTGGCCTTCGTATTCGCCCTCCGCGTCGATCACCAGGCAGTCGGCGCCGTCGGCCACCGCTTTGGCCCCCATCGCCGCCTCGCCCACGGGTTCGCTGCCGTACACGAACTGCCAGGCGCAGACCTTCAGCCCGTTGGCGTGCAGTTCGGCGACGAGCTGGGGCGTGAACTGGCTCCAGAAGTTGGTGGGCCCGTCGGAGCTCTTGATGAACAGCGTGGTCACGTCCGCGGCGTGGGCCTGGGCGACGATCGACGCGAGGCTGCCGCCGTCGGAGGCGCTCAGATACCAGATCCACATGCCCTGGCCTTCGAATGCGGTGCCGCCGGGCGTCGCCGTGGAGGCGGGCAGCGGCGGGGTCTTGGGCGGCGGCGGGTGCAGCGCGTGCGCGTACACGTAGATCGGCCCGTAGGAGCTCGTGTAGCGCCCGCCGCCCAGCAGGATCATGATGTGGCCCGAGTGGGCCGTCTTCGGCACCTCCACCAGCAGGCCGCCGCTCGCCTGGCGCAGGTGGGCTGAGGGCGAGACGCTGCTGGTGTGGGCGCTCGGCGCGGAGTTGGGGGTTTTGGGGAAGGCCACGACCATGCCCGCCTTCAGGCCGACGCCGTGCAGTTCGAGCGAGCCGTGGAGTGAGACCTGGTGCGGGTTTCCGCTGCAGGCGGGGTAGGGGACGCAGTTGACCCCGGTGATGCGCACGGTCAGCACGTGCAGCGATGGTTTGGCGACGGGCGGGGTCGCGGGCTTTGCGGGCTTTGCCGGCGATGCGCCGCCGCTGGCGGTGGTGGGGGTGCTCGCGCTGTTCGAGCCCGAGGTGTCCACGGCCGTGCCGCCGGCGCTCGCGGCCATCGCGTCGGGCGGCGAGGCGGCGAGCGCGCACGCCAGCAACAGCGCTGCCAGCAGTGCGGCCACAGCGGCTACGGACCTGCATCGCTCCTCGGCACTCGTGCTCGCCAAGACTCGGGCTCCTTCGCGCAGAACCTGCTCCAGCCGGGAACGCCCCCGTCGCGCCTGCGCGCCCCTGCCGGCGGCCCCCGACGTTATCGGCTATGGGCTCGCAAACCGGATGATGTCATGGAAGTTGCGCTCGCGTGCCCCCGCTGCGCGCACATGTGCCGTCACCGGGCGCCCTTGCAACGGAAATTGCACGTGGCTTCGCGCAGGGACGGGCGGCCGCTCAGCCCCAGCGAAAGCCCGCCGCGCTCGGTGCGGGGGCCAGCGGGCTGGCGGGCAGGCCGGGCGGCGGCTCGGGCAGGTTGAAGCCGGTGGGGGCGACGTCGTTGGGGGCGTCCGCGTGGAACAGGGAGGCCAGGTACTGGTTCTGGCCGCGACCGACGCCCAGCTCGAACTGGCCGCCACCGTAGTTGCCGATACCCCGCTCGGCGCAGTAGTCGTAGGCGTCGAGCAGGTTGCGCAGCCCGCCCAGGCGGGAGGGCTTGACGTTGACCATGCGCGGCGGGTAGGGCAGCGCCTCGATGTCGGTGATCGAGTGGATGGTGGCGTCCCACGAGAAGCGCTCGCGGTCGGCCGCCAGCACCGCGTCGGTCTCCGGCGTGAGCGCGGGATCCTCGATCCACGCGTGCGGGAAGGCCTCGACCACGCGTCGATACAGCATCGGGTCGGCGGGCTGATCGACGATCGATCCCGAGTAGTAGGCCTTGAAGTTGACCGAGTTGACCGCCCCGGTGCTCACCAGCTCGGCGATCAGCCGCTCGTCCCAGGAGCTCGTGGGATCGAGCTTGAAGCGCAGCTCCGGGTAGAGGGCCAGACGCCGGCGGATGGGCTCGAGCGTGGGCGGCTCGCCGAGGCGCAGCGACACGACGAAGCGCACGGGGTGCGGCTCGCGACCGAGCGCCTGATGCAGCGTGGTGCGTGCCTGGCGGAGCGCGAGGTCGAGCGCGGCCGACTCGTACGCCCACACGCGGTAGCGGCTGGAGACCTCGCGCTGCGGGGGTTGGGGGAACAGCTTGCACTCCGCGAGGTGGGCGGAGAAGGACTCCAGCGTGAAGCGCCCGGCCAGCGCCAGCGTGGGACCGGCGGCCTGCAGGATCTCCTGGTCGACGGCGTCGTAGGTGACGTCCTCGCCGAGGCCCTCCTCACCCGCGCCGCGCAGCCGGATCACGGTGCTCTTGCGATCGAACTCGCTCGACACCTGCGCCTGCAGCGGCTCGAGCGCGTAGTCCTCGATCTCCAGCTCGAGGCCCGCGAGCGTCCCCCACGTGCTCACGCCCCGGCCTCGCTTTCCAGGCGCGCGACGAGCTCATCCAGGTGCAGCTCCTCGAGCGCTCCTCCCACGGCGGCGAGCTGGCTGGCGCACAGCTCGATCAGCGTCTTGCCCTCGCTGACCAGCGCGAGGGTCTCGTCCAGGCTCGCCTCGCCGGAGTCCAGCCGGCGGATGATCTCCTCGACCCGCGCGGATGCCGCCTCGTAGCTGAGGGGCGCGCCGACCGGCTCGCTCATCGCTCGATCCTCGCCGGCAGCGTGCCGTCGGCGAAGCGCAGTCGCAGCTCACGGGCCTCGCGTGCGTCCGCGGCGCTGAGGAGCTGCTCGCCGTTCGCCGAGCTGGCGAGCACGTAGCCGCGTTCGAGCGTTCGCTGCGGATCGTGCCCGGAGAGCGCGAGCATCAGCCGCTCGAGCTCGCGCGGGCGCCGCTCGCGACAGTCCAGCACGCATGACGCGGTCTTGCGCTCGAGCACGATCGCCCGTCGCTCGGTCAGGCGCAGCTCGCTCTCCGCCCTCCTGCGGGAGCCCGCGCGGATCTCCCGCAGCTGCTGGTGCAGGCGCGCGCGCTGGCGGGCCAGGTGCGCGGATGGGGCACGCGAGAGGCCTGCCAGCAGGCGCGCGCGCGAGATCAGGGCCCGCCGTCCATGCTCGCGCAGGCGCCGCGCCGCGGTGGGCAGCTCGGCGCGCGAGCGCACGGCGCGGCGGCCGTGTTCGCGCAGCCGCGCAGCCGCGGTGGCGTGCTCGTTGCGCATCCGCGTGCAGTCCACCGGCACGGCCGCCTCCGCGGCATGGGTGGGCGTCGAGCAGCTCACCGCCGCCACGTCGTCGAGCAGGGTGCGATCGGTGTGATGCCCCACCGAGGCGATCACCGGTACGCCGAGCAGGGCGACGGTACGGCAGAGCGTCTCGTCGCAGAAGCACAGCAGGTCCACCAGCGAGCCGCCCCCGCGGGCGACGATCACGGTCTCGACGCCCGCCACGGCCGCGAGCTCGCCGAGCGTGCGCACGATCGCGGGCGCCGCGTGGCGATCCTGGACGGGTGCGAAGCCCCACACGATGCGCCCGGCCCAGCCGCGGCGCGCGAGCGCCGCGAGCAGGTCGTCGCGCGCCTTGCCGCCCTCCGCGGTGATCACGCCGATCGTGCGTGGCAGCGCCGGGCGGTGCAGACGCTTCTGCGTCTCGAGCAGTCCCTCCCCATCGAGCTGCTTGCGCAGGCGCTCGATCCGTGCCAGCAGGTCGCCGTCGCCGGCGAGGCGCAGGTCGAGCACGGCGAAGGAGAAGCCCGGGGAGGAGGTGGCGCTGCCCGCGTAGTAGTCACAGCCGCCCGCCACCACCACCTGCATACCCTCCGCCGGCGCGCCCGCGCGCGCGATCATCTCCTCCCAGTCCGCGCGCCACGCCGCGCACGAGATCGCGCCGCCCGCGTCGCGCAGCTCGAAGTACACGCGGGCGCGTGAAGGACGCAGGTTGACGAGCTCGCCCATCAACTGCACGTGGGCGAACGAGCGCAGCTTGGAGCGCAGCGCGGCTGCGTACTCGCCGACGGGGTACGGGCCCGGCAGGGCGCTGTCGGGAATGCCGGGCGCCGGCGGCGTGGAATGGGCTGGGATTGGCACTGAGGCGCAGCATAGGCGCTAGGATCGACGGCGATGCGGCGCAGTGAACTCCCGCCTGGCCCCTGACCGCCACCGTGGCCAAGCGCAACCCCGGCCGGCGCGGGCGCTCCCGCAAGCGCAGGCCGAATCCACAGGCGCCGCCGCCGATGGCCCAGGCGTCGAGCGGCGTGCCGCCCGCGGCACGCGCCTCGCAACGCCACGTGGGCCTGGTCAGCGACCTGAAGGCCGCCGGTAAGCGACCGCCGCCGCCGTGGCATCCGCTGCCGCTGTCCGAGCTGCTGATCCTGGTGGGGGTGATCGGCGCGGTGATCGCCTGGCGCAGGGGCTACCAGCACAACGCGGCGCTGCTCGCGGCGGGGATCGGCGCGGTGATGATCGGCTCGATCGAGGTCGCGCTGCGCGAGCACCTGAGCGGCTTTCGGCCACACACGATGATGCTCGCCGTGATCCCCGCGATCGTCTTCCATTCAGCGGTGGTCCTGATCGTCTCGGCGACCGGCCGGGTGCCGCACTGGCTGAACTACGCGCTGCTCGCGGTCGACCTGGCGCTGGTGGCGATCTGCTTCAAACTGCTGCGCGCCCGCTACAGCGACGCGCGACGAGAGCGCACGGCCGCGCTCGGGCGCTGAGGCTCAGGGCTCGACCGTCGCGGAGGGGGCGAGCTGCAGCGACGGCAGCGGGCGCTCGCCCTCCGCCGCACCCTCGCCGCGGGTCTCGCCTTCGACGCCCAGGCGCTGCAGTCGCGCGATCTCCCGTTCGCCTTCCACGCGCGCCGGATGACCGGCCGGCAGGTCGGCGATGAGGTTGGCGATGCGGTTGCGAAGCTGGAGCGCGAAATGCGGTGTGGAGGCGCCCATCAACTGGCGCACGTCCTCGACCGTCACCTCGCCGGCGCTCGCCTTGCGGCTGAGGCGGCTGGGATCCTCGGCTTGACTCATCTCAACCTCGCTGGTGTCTGTGGTGATCGATCATTCGACCTGTGACGCGGCTTCTTCGGAGGCCGCCGGGCGCGAGACGATCTCGAGCATGGAGTCGATTTCCGCCTGCACGACGGCGGTGATCGCGCCTTCGTCGCCGATCAGCCAGCCGTGATTGTAGGCGCCGCGCACGGCCGGGAACTGGGTGCCCGCATACGCGGGCTGGATATCGGACAGGTAGCCGACGAGCGCGGACGGTACCTTGCCGGCGCTGCTCAGCAGCAGCAGCGGCCCGTAGTTGCCGGTGGCCGACAGCAGCGCCGAGGCGGGAGCGTCGAGCGGCCGGCCGGCGTTGGCGAACACGAGCCCGTGACCGGGTTCTTTGACGCCCCAGCCAAAGGTGCCGTCGGTGAAGCGGGCGACTTCGATGGCGTTCTGTACGGCGGCTTCGCCCTGTGCGGGCGCGGCGGCGGTCGGGGCGCCCGAGCCGGGCGGGCTCGCTTTGGCCGTTGCGCCGGGCGCGGGCGCCGGACTCGAAGCGCCCGCGCCGGCGCTCCCGCCCGTGGGGATCGACTTGACCGGGCCGAGGCGTCGGAGTTCATCGAGCGCGCGGTGTGAGATGGCGCCGGCGTCGATCACGTAGATGGAGGGTCGATGCAGGCTGACGAGCGCCGCGGCGGTGGCGGCGGGAACGCGCCCGTGGCCGACGAACAGGATCGGGGCGCCGCTCTCCGCGGCCAGGCCGGCGGCGGGCATGGCCAGCGGCCTGCTGGCGCCTTCGGCGAGGACGATCACCTGTCGCGGCGGGTGGTTGCCGTCGAGCGCCAGCGCGAGCCGCGCGATCGTGGCGGCCGTGGGCGCGGCCGCGCCTACGGGGACCTGGCGTGCGAGGTAGCCCGCCGGGAGGGCCGCCGCGGTGCCGATGCGGATGACGTGGGCGCCGCCCAGCAGCGGCGCTCCCAGCGGGTGCATGGCTTCGAGCGTCTGGGCGCTGACCGTGGGGAGGGTTTCGCCTTCGCTGTACAGGATCGGCGCGTTGGTGGGCGCGCTCGCCAGCACGGATGCAGCCAGCGCCGCCGTCCAGTCGTGCTCGTTGACCAGCACGATCGCCGTGGGCCGCGTGGCGGCGGTGAGGCCCGGGTACACGGCGCGGGCCACGGCCGCGGCATCGTCCGCGACGTCCTCGCCGCCGAGGCGGGTCGTGTTACGCGTCGCCACGCTCACGGCCCCCTGGACGGCGACCGGCGCGAGCTTGGATGGGATACCCACCCCCCCCGAGCCGGCGGACTGCGTCGAGGGGCCGCCCTTGCCGCAGCCGGCGAGCCCCACGAGCGCGAGCACGAGGACTGCCAGGAGCGGTCGGTGCGCGGCGGTGCGCATGCAGGGGACCCTAGCGATCGTGCCGGGGGCGTCTGCGTCGGTCTTAAAAATGCGGCGTTTGCGGGAACAACGCGCCAGATTGCGTGCACCGTCCGCAACCGTCATTGCAGTCTGCTAGCGTGCCCGCGCGAACGCCGAGTCTTTGACCAGAGCGTCAAAGAACGGGGGACCCAAGTTGTTGGGGCGAATCCCACGGCACACCGTGAGAAGCGCAGGCTCTTTTAGCGCTAGCCCGTCAGCTAACCCCGCAGGCCAACGAAAGAGGTTGTTGTCGTGTGGATGCGTAGCTGCGGCGCAGTTCTATGTAGCCTGACGATCCTGGCCACCGGGGTACCCGGTGCTCTGGCGAACGGCACGGGCGGGGTGGCTGTCGTGATGCCCGCCACCAGCACCTCCCCGACCGCCGCAGCCCCGGCCGTGCCGCCGCACGCCGCGCCGGTGACGGCCAAGACGCCGAACGTCACCTACACCGGCCCCGTGTACGAAAAGACGGCAACCGGCGCGGTCGTCCCCTACGTCGTGCCCGCGCCGGCCGGCGAAGGCAGCGCGAGCGGCGGTGCGGCGGTGGCGGCGAGCGCCGAAGGCAAGCCCGACCTGCTCGTCCCGGGCTCCATGGCCCGCTACGTTCGACGGTCTGGCCGCCGCGCCCATGTCGGCGCCGGCCGCGGTCCAGGCGATCGTCTGGGCGGGCAACCAACTGATCGGCCTGCCCTACATCTACGGCGGGGGCCACGACGCGACGTTCATCTCGCCGGGCTATGACTGCTCGGGCACGGTGTCCTTCGCGCTCCACGGCGCCGCCCTGTTGACCGCGCCCGAGGACTCCTCGGAATTCATGGTGTGGGGCGCGGCGGGTGTGGGACGCTGGGTGACGATCTTCAGCAACCCGGGTCACGCGTACATGACGGTCGCGGGCCTGCGCCTGGACACGAGCTCCGCGGATGACCCCTCCAACGAGCAGGGTCCGCGGTGGCGTCCGCTGCGCCCGGCGAACGCCGGCTTCACGGTTCGCCACCCCATCGGTTTCTGAGCGGCGCGCCCGCCCCCGCCTGCTCAGTCTCGTGCGCGGGCGCACCGCTCCTGCGGGCGGGCGCCGTCGGCTACGCTAGACGGGTTGGCCGAGCTCAGGTCGGTCGCCCCCTCAGAACAGCAATAGGAGGATCAGATGGCCGGCTTGACCGGGCGCATGTCCACAGTCGTGAAGGCGAAGGTCTCGAAGCTCCTGGACAAAGCTGAAGACCCGGCGGAGACGCTGGACTACAGCTACCAGAAGCAGGTCGAACAGCTCCAGAACGTCAAGAAGGGCATCGCCGACGTGGTGACCGCCAAGAAGCGCCTGCAGATGCAGGAGAGCACGCTCCAGCAGAGCGTCGTCAAGCTCGACACGCAGGCGCGCCAGGCGCTGTCCGCCGGACAGGAAGACCTCGCCAAGGCGGCGCTCGAACGCAAGAACGTCGCCCAGACCGAGCTGCAGGGGCTCGACACGCAGGTCACAGAACTCGAAGACCAGCAGCAGAAGCTGACGGACTCCGAGCAGAAACTGCGCGCGAAGATCGAATCGTTCCGGACCAAGAAGGAGGTCATCAAGGCCCAGTACTCGGCCGCCGAGGCCCAGGTGCGGATCTCAGAGGCGGCCACGGGCGTGGGTGAGCAGATGGCCGACGTCGGCCTGGCGATGCAGCGGGCGGTGGACAAGACGGAAAACATGCGCGCGCGGGCCGACGCCGTGCAGGAGCTGGAAGCGGCGGGAACGTTCGATGACGTCACCCAGCTGGGCAGCGGCGAAGACGACATCGACCGCCAGCTCAAGCAGCTCTCCAGCGCGCCCGCGGTGGAAGACGAGCTGGCGAAGATGAAGAGCGAACTTGGATCGGGTGCCCACCCACCCGCCCCCGCTCCCCAGATCGCGGCGCCGGCGGGCGCCGATGCTCCTGCGCCTGGCGGTGAGCCGGCGGGGGCCGAGCAGGCCGGCGAGAGCGACGGCCAGGCATGATCGTCCGCATCTCCGGCGAGGGGCAGTACCGGCTGGACGAGGGCGAGGCGCAGCGGCTGTACGAGCTGGAGAAAGGCGTCGCGGCGATCGTCGAAGGGGGCAGTGAGGACGGCTTCGCCAGCGCATTCGCCGAGCTGCTGGACTACGTGCGCGCGAAGGGGACGGTCGTGGCTGACGACGAGATCGAGACCTCGGACGTGATCCTCCCGCCCTCGGACATCAGCTTCCAGGAGGCCAGCAGCGAGTTCACGGGCGAGGGCTTGATACCCGACTAGGACGGCCCGGCTGTCAGTCCCGAGCAGGTCGTCCGCGCCGCGGTGACGACGACGAGATCGGTATCGCCATTGTTATACGGCCGGTCGTGGGCGAGTGCCGCGCCCCGCGTCCCACCCGGGACCCCCAGTCAGATCGGGATCCCCCACAGCGGGAACCACCGCTCCAGTTCCGGCTCGATCGGCAGTTCGGTTCCCATCTGCGCCTTGAGCTGCAGCTCGCGCTCGGTCGAGCGTTCGTTCGCTGATCCAGGCAATGGCACGAACGGGTACCAGTACCCCCGCTTGTAGTTGTAGATGAAGTAGATGCGACGTTTCTGGGCATCGTCGAAGGCGAACACGGCGCACAGCAGGCGCTCGCCGTGCCCGGCGGTCTCGATGGAGGTGGACACGGCGTTGATGCCCACCGCGAGGTCTTCCACGCTGGGCGCGCCGGCGGGGTTGCGGAGCACCATCCAGCGATAGCCGTAGCTGTCGTCCTCGGTGGAGACCTTCGTGCCGCTGTCGCCGCCGGTGGCGGTGACGACTTCTTCCATGTCTCGGAGCGTGGCTTCGAACTCGCTGGTGGCGAGCGCCTGGAAGACGATCGCGGCGGTGCCCGCGGGCTCGATCTGGTGCTCTGACTCGAGCGTGATGTACGCGGTGGAGATGGCGAACAGGCGATCCGGCGCCGGACCCTTGACGGTGTGGCGCCCGGTGAGCATGTCGCGCAGGCCCACTAGACGTCCGCCTCCACCGTGGGCTTCGCCATGTGGATCAGGCGGCGCTCTGCAGCTGCGACTCCAGCCGCTCGAGCGCGGCCAGGCGCTGCTCCAGCGGCGGGTGGTCGGCGAAGATGTTCATCAGCGACTTCTTCGTCCTTGCGGGCAGGATGAAGAACGCGCTCATGCCCTCGGCGCGGCGCAGGTCCTGCGTGGGCACGCGCTCCATCGTGCCGCTGATCTTGAGCAGGGCGGAGGCGAGCGCGCTGGGACGGCCGGTGAGCACGGCCGAGCCGCGGTCGGCGGCGAACTCGCGATAGCGGGAGAGGGCGCGCAGCAGCAGGAAGGAGATGGCGTACACGAGCACGGACACGAGCAGCACGAGCATGACCTCCTCCTCCTCGTTCTGATTGCGTCCGTAGCCGCCCCCGAAGCCGCCCCCGAAGAACAGCGCGAACTGGGCGATCATCGCGGCGAGCGTGGCGAAGAAGCTCGCAAGGGTCATGACGAGCACGTCGCGGTTGATCACGTGGGTGAGCTCGTGGGCCATCACGCCTTCGAGCTCGGCGGGGGAGAGCAGTTCGAGGATGCCTCGTGTGGCGCACACGGTGGTGGCCTTCTTGGATTTGCCCATGGCGCAGGCGTTCGGCATGGAGGTCTCGATGACGCCCACTTTGGGCTTGGGCAGGTCGGCCTGCACGCACAGCCGTTCGATGATCCCGTGCAGCTCGGGCTCCTGCGCGGGCGTCACCTCCTTGACGCCCATCGTGGCCAGGGCGATCTTGTCCGAGCCGAAGAACTGCAGGAGCAGGAGCACGAGGGCGACGACCACGATCAGCCCGGCGGCCGCGCCGGCGGCGAACAGCACGCCGACGAACACCACGTAGACGAGTCCCAGCAGGAACATCGTCATCAGCATGCGGGCCTGCAGGCCCGTGTCCTTGCCGAACTTCGATCGCTGTCCAGCCATGTGATGGATTCTCGCAGAACACCGTAGGCGTGGCCTAAAGTTCGCGACGAGCGATGGAGTCGATCGATTCGCCACGCCTGCCTCGACGCCGGAGCCCACGCCGGCCATGAAGCCCGAAATCGAGCTCCTGGGCATCTCCATCAAGACCTTCGGCGTGGTGTTCGCACTGGGCTTTCTCGTCTGCGGTGCGCTCCTCGCGCGTCGCCTGCGCGAGCTCGGCAAGCCGGTGGACTGGTCGTACGAGATCGTGTTCGCGGCGCTGCTAGGCGGCGTGGTGGGGGCCCGCGCCTACTACATCATCCAGAACTACGGCGAGGTCAAGCACGAACTGCTCGCCAGCGTGTTCTCCGGCTCGGGCCTGGTGTGGTACGGCGGTGCGCTCGGCGGCGCGGTCGCGGTGCTCGCGTGGATGCGCTGGCGCGACGCGCTGGAGCTGCGGATGCTCGACATGTGCGCCACGGCGCTCGCCCTCGGCTACGCCATCGGGCGCATCGGCTGCCAGGTCTCCGGCGACGGCGACTATGGCATCCGCTCGAGCCTGCCGTGGGCGATGGGCTATCCGCACGGCACGCTGCCCACGCCGCCGGGCGTGCGCGTGCAGCCGACCCCGATCTACGAGACGGTGAGCATGTGCCTGCTCGCGTATCTGCTGTGGCAGCTCCGCGACCGGGTGCGCCCGGGGGTGGTGTTCGCGGTGTACCTCGTGGGCAGCGGGCTGGAGCGCTTCCTGGTGGAGTTCATCCGCCGCAACAAGGAGGTGCTGGGGGGGCTCACCGCGCCGCAGCTCGAGAGCCTCGTGCTCCTGGTTGTAGGGCTGGTGTGGCTCGCTGCGCTGTACCGCCGCGGCGGCGTGAGCGCGCTGCGCGCCGCGCCGGCCTGACGGCCTTGCCAGCGGGCACGCGATAATCACCCGGCGATGGCCACCGGCACGAGCCTCTCCTCGGTGTTTCCCCTGGGCAGCCGCCTCAACGAGCGCGGCCGCGTGGAGGTGGGCGGCTGCGACACGATCGAGCTGGCGGCCGAGTTCGGCACGCCCGCCTACGTGGTCGCGGAGGATGACCTGCGGGCGCGTGCGCGGGCCTTCCTGCACGCCGGGCGCGAGGCCGGCCACGAGGACTTCCACGTGGTGTTCGCCTCCAAGGCGTTTCCCTGCACGGCCGTGCTCGAGCTGTTCGCCCAGGAGGGCCTGTGGTGCGACGCTGCCTCCGGGGGCGAGCTGCACCTGGCACTGAACGCCGGCTTTCCGCCCGAGCGGATCGTGCTGCACGGCAACGCCAAGTCCGAGCAGGAGCTGCGCGCGGCGCTCGATCGCGGCGTGGGGCTGATCGTGGTGGACAATTTTGATGAGATCGAGAGGATCGCGCTGCTGGTGGCCGGGCGCGGGGGGGAGGGTGCCGAGCGCGCCGGCGCCCAGGCGGTGCTGATTCGCGTGACCCCCGACGTGAGGGGCGAGACGCACGAGAAGATCTCCACCGGCCAGGCCGACTCGAAGTTCGGGTTCGCGATGGCCGATGCGCAGGACGCGATCGCGCGGCTGCAGGCGATCCCCGGGCTCTCGCTACTGGGGCTGCATGCGCACATCGGCTCGCAGTTGCTCGACCTCGAGCCCTTCCGCCGCGAGGTTGGCGAGCTGGCGGCACTGGGCGAGTTCCCGGTGTGGGACCTGGGTGGCGGCCTCGGCGTGCGCTACACCGCCGAGCAGCCCGAGCCCCCGGCGATCGAGGAGTACGTGGGCGCGCTGGTGGCGGCCGCGCACGCCCACGGCATGGGCGCGGAGCGGCGCCTGTTGATCGAGCCCGGGCGCTCGCTGTGCGCGAACGCGTGCGTGACGCTGTACACGGTGGAGAGCGTCAAGCAGAACGTCTCGCGCTGGGTGGCCGTGGACGGCGGCATGTCCGACAACCTGCGCCCGATGCTCTACGGGGCGCCGTACGAGGCGCACGTGGCCGACCGCTTTGGCGGCTCCACCGAGTGCGTGCTCGCGGGCAAGCACTGCGAGTCCGGTGACGTGATCGTGCGGGAGGCGCTGCTCGCCGACCCCAAGCCGGGCGATGTGATCGTGACGCCGGCCACCGGCGCGTACGGTTTCGCGATGGCCAACAACTACAACGGCGTGCCGCGGGCGCCGGTGGTGCTCTGCCGTGACGGGGATGCGCGCGTGGTGGTCAGGCGCGAGCGCTACGAGGACCTGGGGGCGCGCGATGTCCGCTAGCGCCGCACCATCCGGCGAGGCGAGCGGCGAGCGGGCGAGCGGAGCGCGCCCACCCGAATCTCCGTTTCGCATCGGCCTGCTGGGGCACGGCACGGTGGGCGCGGCGTTCGCGGAGCTGCTCGGGGAAAGGGCCGACGAGATCGAGCGCTTCAACGGCCGCCGGCCCGTGATCAGCGGTGTGCTCACGCGCTCGCGGGGGGACTTCAAGGAGATCCTCGCGGGCGCCGACGTGCTCGTGGAGCTGATGGGCGGCCTGGAACCGGCCCGCGAGTACCTGCTGGCGGCGATGCTCTCCGGCAAGGACGTGGTGAGCGCCAACAAGCAGCTCCTCTCCCAGCACGGCGAGGAGCTGTTCGAGACCGCCCGCGAGCAGGGGGTGCGGCTGCGCTTCGAGGCGGCGGTGGCGGGAGCGGTGCCGGTCGTGCGCGTGCTCGAGGAATCGCTGTCGGCGACCCCGATCGAGCGCATCCACGGGATCGTCAACGGCACCACCAACTTCATCCTCACGGAGATGAGCGCCGGCTCGAGCTACGCCGAGGCGCTCGCCCAGGCGCAGCGCAGCGGCTACGCCGAGGCCGATCCCAGCGATGACGTCTCGGGCCGGGACGCCGCCGCCAAGATGGCGATCCTGGCGCGCCTGGCGTTCGGCACGCCGGTGCACCTGGACGACGTGCGCTACGAAGGCATCGAGCACCTGCACCCCGACGACATGCAGTTCGCGCGGGAGCTAGGCCTGGGGCTGAAGCTGATCGGCACGGCCGAGCGCCTGCAGGGCGGGATCTCCGTGCGCGTGCACCCCGCGTTCCTCTACGGCGGGCATCCGCTGGCCTCGGTTCTCGGCCCCTTCAACGCCGTCACCGTGGAAGCGGAGGCGATCACCGAGATCACCATGTCGGGGCCCGGCGCCGGTGGCCGGCAGACCGCGAGCGCGGTGCTCGGCGACGTGGTCAGCGCGATGACCGGCGGCGCCCGCCCGCCCGCCCCGCCCCTGGCGCTGGCGCTGATCGAGGACGTGGCGAGCGCCTTCTACCTGTACCTCGACGTCGCCGACCATCCCGGCGTGCTGGCCTCGGTGACGCGGGCGCTGGGCGAGCAGAGCGTGTCGATCAAGTCCGTGGTCCAGCGGGGCCTGGGAGAGAATGCGCGTCTGGTGATGGTCACCCATCCTGTGCTGGAGTCCAGAATGCGGGCCGCCGTCGAGGTGATGGCGGAGTTCGACTTCGTACGCTCGCCGCCCCGGACAATTCGTGTGATCGAAGAGGAGTTCATATGATCCTGAACACGTATGCCGGCGCCGGACGGCGTCCTCAGTCGCTCGCGTACCGAAGCCGGGTGACACTCGCTACGCTCGCATCCCCGTTTCGGCCAGCACGCCACGCTCCCTGCGTCCTTGTCCGGCTTGGCCTACGTGCCCAGGATGGGCGCGTAGCAGGACGAGTCCTATGAGCGATACCGCCGCACGCAGGCTGCCGACCGTGGAAGGCGCGGCGTTCTCCGGCACGCACGTGCCGCTGATCGAGCGCTATCACGAGCGCCTGCCGTTCGAGGCGGGCGACACGCTGGTGAGCCTGCAGGAGGGCTCGACGCCGCTGCTGCGGGCGCCGTTGATCTCGGAGATGGTGGGGGCGACGGTGCGTTTGAAGCTCGAGGGCGCCAACCCCACGGGCTCGTTCAAGGACCGGGGCATGACGTGCGCCGTGTCGGCGGCGGTGCGCGAGGGCGCCAAGGCGGTGATGTGCGCGTCCACCGGCAACACCGCGGCGAGCGCCGCAGCGTACGCGGCACGGGCGGGGATCACGTGCGCGGTGATCGTGCCCGAGGGCAAGATCGCGCAGGGCAAGCTCGCGCAGACGCTCGTTCACGGGGCGCGGGTGATCGCGCTGCAGGGCAACTTCGACCAGGCGCTCACGCTCGTGCGCGAGCTCACCGACTCGCATCCGATCGTGCTCGTCAACTCCGTCAACGAATACCGCATCGAAGGCCAGAAGACGGCCGCCTTCGAGATCCACGAGGCGCTGGAAGGCGAGCTGGAAGCGCTGTGCATACCGGTCGGCAACGCCGGCAACATCACCTCCTACTGGCGCGGGTTCACGGAGGTGGGGGCGGCGCCGAGGATGTTCGGCTTCCAGGCCGAGGGTGCCGCGCCGCTGGTGCTCGGCCACGTGGTCGAGGCTCCGGAAACGGTGGCCAGCGCGATCCGCATCGGCAATCCCGTGCGCTGGGAGGACGCGATGGCCGCTGCGACGGACTCGCGCGGCTCGATCCGCTCGGTCACCGACTCGGAGATCCTGGCCGCCTTCAGGCTGCTGGCGTCCAAGGAAGGCATGTTCTGCGAGCCCGCCTCCGCGGCGTCGGTGGCCGGTCTGATCAAGTACGGCGCCGGAGGCGCCGAGCAGATCGTGTGCGTGCTCACCGGTCGCGGCCTGAAGGACCCCGAGACCGCCATCGCCCACAACGACGGCCGCGTGATCCCCTGTCCGGTGGAGCTGGCGGCGATCGAGGAAGCGGTCCTCGGAGATGGGCCGTGAGGCCCGTCGGGCGAGGCGTTCCGGGCGCATGGCACGACGTTCGCTGAGTCAGGAGGGCCCCGTGGGGCGCGGCTCTGGCTACTGCCGCAGGCGCCGGGTGCGCGTGCCGGCGTCCTCGGCCAACCTCGGCCCGGGCTTCGACTGCATGGCCGCGGCGTTGTCGCTTGCGCTGGAGGTGGAGGTCGAGGAGACGGGGCGCTTTGCCGTGCAGACCGAGCTGGCGGTGCCCAGAGGCCGCGAGAACCTGTGCGTGCGGGCGTTTGAGCGGCTCCACAGCGCCGAGGACTTCACCTTCACGATCAGCTCGCAGATACCGCTGTCGGGCGGCCTCGGCTCGAGCGCGGCGGCAATCGTAGCCGGGCTGATGGCGGCGGATCACCTGTTCGAGCTGGACGCGGACCTGCTGGCGCTGGCCAGCGACATGGAGGGTCACCCGGACAACGTCGCGGCGGCGCTCCACGGCGGTTTCGTGGTGTGCGCCGACGGCCGGGTCGCCAGGTTCGAGGCGCCCACGGGGCTCGAGGCGCTGGCGGTGGTGCCCGAGAGCCCCGTGCGCACGAAGGCGGCGCGCGCGGCCCTGGCGGCCCAGGTGCCGATGGAGGATGCGGTGTTCAACGTCGCGCACGCGGCCATGCTGACGCTCGGCCTCGCGCGCGGTGACTGGGATCTGCTGGCGCGCGGCCTGCACGATCGCCTGCACCAGCAGCAGCGGGCGAGCCTGTTCCCGCGCTCGGCGAGCTCCTCGCGCGGGCAAGCGAGCTGGGGGCATTGGGCGCGACCATCTCCGGCGCCGGGCCGACCGTGCTCGTGTGGTGCTTCTACGAGCAGACCGGCGCGGTCGCGGAGGCGCTCAGGGCCGAGATCGAGGGCTGGGCGAGCCTGCTGCGCGTGTCCTTCGAGGCGCAGGGCGCCTACGTGGACGCGCTCTGAGCCAGGCGCGCGAGCCGCTCACCGGCGTCCGGCAGCCCCTGCAGACGCTCGAGCACCTCGGCGGCCAGCGCGAGGTAGTCGGCGCCGAGATCGGGGCGGTGATCGAGGATCGAGCGCGCGCGCTCGGCCGATTCGGCATATGCGATGGACGTGCGAATGACCGCGTCGAAGACCTGCTCGCCGAAGCGTTCCTTCAGCGAGGCGAGCGCCTCGCGCGAGTGCACGGTGCGCATGTCGGCGAGGTTGAGCAGTACGCCCAGCAGCGCGAGCTGGGGGTTGAGGCTGTCGCGCGCCAGCTCCACCACCTCCATCGCCTGCTCGACCCCCTGCAGCGCGAAGTACTGGGCCTCGGCCGTGATCAGGGCGTAGTCGGCCGCGACCAGCGCGTTGACCGTCAGCAGTCCCAGCGACGGCGGGCAGTCGATCAGGATCACCTCGTACTCGTCGGCGAGGTCCGCGAGCGCCCGCCGCAGCGTCAGCTCGCGCCCGATCTTGCCGCCGAGCGTGAGCTCGGCCTCGGCCAGGCTCATGTTGGCGGGCATGATGTCCTCGTGGATCGCCTCTGCCGCCGCGGCGCGCCCGGCCAGCACTTCGGCGATCGTCGGCTCGACGTCGGTGGGGAGGTCGAAGTAGTCCGACAGGTTGCCCTGCGGGTCGAGATCGATCGCCAGCGTGCGCACTCCGCTGCGGCGCAGGACGTCCGTGAGCGTGCGCACCGTGGTCGTCTTGCCGGTGCCTCCCTTCTGCGAGAGCACAGCGATCGTGTAGGCCATGTGCCCGCGATACTACGCGCACGGCGCCCGCAGAGTGGCTGCCGTGCGATCTGGGGGGCCCGCGTCAGCCGATCGTGTGCAGCGAGGCCCCCGCGGCGCCCGCCGCGAGCGCGTCGGGGTCCACCGGCACGCTGAGGAACGTCAGGCGATAGCGCCCGACAATGATCTCGTCCCCGTCCTGCAGCGTCCTGCCGTCCACGCGGGCGCCGTTCACGAACACCCCGTTGAGGCTGCGGTCGTCGAGCAGGCGTACACCGTCGGGGTGGCGCACGATCAGCGCGTGGCGACGCGACACGGTGGGGTCGTCGAAGCGCACGTCCGCCGCCAGGCTGCGCCCGATGCGCGTCCACTCGCGGGTGAGCGCCACGGTCCGCACGGCGGCGCCCTCCTCGTAGCAGAGATACTCGCCCGGCTCGCTGATGCGCTCCCTGGCGGCGGCGAGCTGGGCGTCGTGCTGCGATGAGGCGGGCTCCACCAGCACCCCTTCCCCACCATGCGTGTTGCTCCCCGCGGACCCTGTAGGGATCCGCTCGGTGCTGAACAGGGACGCGCGCACGAACTCCCGACCCCCGCAGCCGGGGCAGTCAGGGAGCAGGTCCGAGCCACTGAGGGTCAGCGCATAGTCGCAGCGAGCACACCGAAACGACCCGGCCCCGACGAAGGTGCCCGAAGTAAGTGAGTCCATGCTCTGCTCCTCCCTATGAGTTCCTGCGACGTGTAGCTCCGGGGGGGATGGACCCTCGGTTCGGGGGAAACTAGTGGCGATCATAACAAGACTGTCAAGCCATCATTGAAGTTCTGAATAATGAAATGCGACCGTTCGACCCGCGTGAGCCGTCTCCCCGGTATAGCTGCTCATGAGCTACCCGTGCAGGCCGGCGTGCAAACGGCGGCAGGAGGTGCGGCGGCGGTGACGAAACCAGGGTCCATGTCCTCGCCGTCGATCCACGTCGAGCAACTCGAGCGCGTGCTGCTGCGCCGCGGTGTGGGCGCGCTGGAGGCCGACCGTGACCGCTGCATCGACTGCGGACGCACCCCTCTGACGGGGGAGCAGGTGCACCTGTACGCCGGGCGCCACAGTCGCATCGTGTGCGAGCTCTGCCGCTGGCGCCACGACGACGCGCCCGTGGCCAGCGAGCTCGTCCGTCACTGCGAGCACGGCCACGCCGTGCGCCTGACGCGCGCGGCCTGACCAGCCGCATCGTCCACTCGCCGCGAACGGCCCGCCGGGCGAATGGCACGCCAACTGCGGGTGGGAGGGCACCCACGCCGTGCCGGCGGGCGGGCGGGTGGGGGGCCCATTAGACTTCCCGCCGCCGTGGATCCAGTGTCCGTCTCGATCATCGTCTCCGCTCCCCGCGAGCAGGTCTTCGACTACCTGCAGGACATCGCCAACCACCCCGAGTTCACCGACCACTACCTCGTCGACTGGCATCTGACGCGGATCGACTCCGTGGGGACGGGGGCGGGCGCGCGCTTTCGCGTGAAGGCCCCCGGCAACCGCTTCAGTTGGGGGGACGTCACGTTCAGCGAGGTCGAGCCGCCCCACAGGATCGTCGAGGTGGGTCGCACGGGCAAGAACAACCGCATCCGCACGCTCGGCGTGTATGAGCTCGATCCCGCGTCCGGCGGCTCGACGCGCGTGCGCTTCACGATCGAGACCAGGCCGGCGACCCTCGCGGACCGCCTGATCGAGGGACTCGGCGCACGCCGGTGGACCAGGCGCAAGAACCGCCGCGCCCTGCACCGGCTGCGGGAGATCCTCGAGCGCGGAGAGAGCCGCGGCCGTCGCGTGACGGTCGCCGGTGGGTAGACTGCCGCCTCCGATGTCCAGGCGCCTGCGCAAGCTCCCGCTCGCCCTTTCCGCCCTGCTCGCCGTGCTCGCGCTGAGCGCCTGCGGCAACGAGCACACGCGTGTCACGACCGGCACCTACGCCGGCGAGTCGGGCGCCAACGCGCCGTACCTGAACGTCGGCCCGCTCGAATACGAGGTCCAGCTCTCGCGCGAGCTGAATCCGACCAATCAGGAAGACGCCCAGTACCTGCAGGGGTTGACGCCCGCGCAGCGCACGCTCGAAGTGGGCCAGGAGTGGTTTGCGGTGTTCATGGCCGTCTACAACAACACCTCGCAAGGCCACCCCTCATCCGACAGCTTCACGGTCACGGACACGCAGCAGAACAGCTACAGCCCGATCGTGCCCGACGAAAGCAACCCGTTCGCCTTCCGCGGAGGCACGGTCCCGGCCAACAGCCAGATCCCGCTCCCCGGCTCGGTCGCCGACGACGATCCCGCCCAGGGCCTGGTGCTGCTCTACAAGATCGAGGTCGTCTCGCTCGACAACCGCCCGCTCGTGCTGAAGATCGTCGACCCCGAAAACCCCAACGAATCGGCTTCAGCGGAGCTCGACGTCTGATCTGACGGCGTCTCCTCGTCCCTGGCCGCGTCCTCGGTCGCTCGCGTACCGAAGCTGGGAGACACTCGCTCCGCTCGCATCCCCGTTTCGGCCAGCACGCCACGCTCCCTGCGTCCTTGCCAGGAACGACGATCCATCCGTCAGGTCGTCAGCGTTCGCTCTGGAGGGCGGCTTCGATCACTTCGCGGGCGACGGGCGCGGCGGTGGCTCCGCCGGCGCCGTCTTTGACGAGCATCACGCACACGACGATGCGCGGGTGCAGCGCGGGCGCGAACGCGGCGAACCAGGCGTCGGTGTTGGCGGCTTCGCTTTCGCCGCTGCCGCAGCCTTCGTGTGAGGGTTCCCCAGCCTTGCCGGCGCCTTCCGCCGCGGACGACGGCGCCGGCGAGCTGCACTGCGAGCTCAGTTCGGCGGTGCCGGTCTTGCCGGCGACCGTGACGCCGGGGATCGCGGCGGCTGTGCCGGTGCCTTCGCGCACGACGCCGATCATCAACCGCCGCATGGTGCGCGCGACCGAGGCGCTCATCACCGGCACGCTCGTGCCGGGCGCTCCGGGCAGGAACGTCACCCGGGGGCGCTGCCCTGCGTCGGCGATCGTGGCCGCCACGGTGGCCATCTCCAGGGGGCTGGCCAGCACCTGCCCCTGACCGATAGCCGTGGAGCCGACGTCGAGTTCGCCCTGGATTTCGTTGGCCGCGGGCAGCGTGCTCTCGGCCGCCCCCGCGATACCCGGCGCATGGTTGAAGCCGAAGCGTTCGGCCATGGCCACGAGGCGCGCCGGCCCGAGCTTGACCCCGAGCGGGCTGAACACGGAGTTGCACGAGACGGCGAAGGCCAGTTCGAGGCTGCCGCCGCATTCCTCGCCGTTGGCATTGCTCAGCTTGACCCCGTCGAGTGTCGCGAACGTCGCGTACGGGAAGACGGTGTGGGCGGTTGCGATCCCCGCGCTGAGAACGCCGCTGGTGGTGACCATCTTGAAGGTGGAGCCCGGCGGTTGCAGTCCGTCGAGGCCGATGCCCGCGACGGCCAGGATCTGCCCCGACGGGCGCATCGCGACAACCCCGCCCAACTGGCCGCCGAGCGCCGCGACCGCCGCGCGCTGGAGCGAGGGGGAGACGGTCGTGCGCACCGGTGCAGCCGGCCTTGGCCGGGCGTAGGCGAGCACGCGCGAGCCGGCGAGCAGCGCGCCTCCGGGGCTCCCGCGCAGGCGGTCGTCGAGGGCGAGCTCGAGGCCGCTGACGCCGACGAGCGCATCGCCGGGCACGCCTTCTGACTCCAGCGTCTGCCGGCGCGCGGCGGGAATCGGCCCGATCGTCCCGAGCACGGCGTCCGCGACCGCGCCGAGCGGTGAGTTGCGGGTTGCTTCCCCCTCCGGGGACGATGCCGTGGCCGACCCGCCGGTGGGGCTGGCGGGTGCGGCTTCGGCCAGGGTGCTGCCGTCGCCGGCGAGCAGCGGCGCGCGCTGGGGCAGCGACGTGTCACGGCTGAGCAGCTCGCCGGGACGCAGGCCGGGGAATTCGAGCGAGTGCGACCACACCACGCGCGCGCCCACGCCGGCGACTTCCTCGAGCGTCACGTCGAACTGCAGCGAGAGCGTGCCGAACAGGCGGGTGTGCACGCGCACCGGCACCGCCACCGCGCCGTCGGGTGCGTCATGCGCGTCGCCGGTCACCCGCATGCTGCTCGCGGTCGCCGTCGTGAGCGCCTGCTGGTATACCTGCGCGAATTCGCCGGCCGTGATCGCGTGCTGCGAGGCGGCCGTGAGGTCGGAGTACATGCCCAGGTACTCGCCTCGCGTCCACGCGGTCACGTACCGCTGCGCGAGCGCGTACTTGGGGGAGGCGCCCTGGCGCGAGCCGAGCACCGCGCCGGCCGCGAAGGCCACCGCGGCCAGCACGAGCACAGGGCGCGCGCGTTGCAGACGCTGGTTGCGGTTTTCGGCCACGGAGCCTGTAGAACATGACAGGTGACGCAGTTGGACTGGCTGATAGTTGGGTTCGCGTCGATCCTCGCCGTCCTGGGCTTCCGCCAGGGCTTCATCGTGGGGGCGCTGTCGTTCTGCGGCTTCATCGTCGGCGCCTTCCTGGGCACGCGTCTCGCCGCGCTGGCGTTGCCCCAGGGCTCAGCCTCGCCGTACGGCCCGGCGTTCGGTCTGCTCGGCGCGCTGCTCGGTGGGGCGATGCTCGCCAGCGGCCTGGAGGGTCTGGGCTTCCGGCTGCGCCGATTGATGATCGTTCCGGGCATGGGCATGATCGACGGCTTGCTCGGCGCGGCCCTCGGCGCGGCGATGGCGCTGGCGATCGTGTGGATCGCCGCGGCCGTCGCCGGTCAGGCATCGGGGACCAACGAACTGCGCGCCGACATCCAGCGCTCGGCGATCCTGCGCCGGCTCAACCAGGTGCTTCCCCCTTCCGGACCGATCCTGAACGCGCTCGCCCGTTTGGATCCGCTGCCCTCGATCACCGGTCCCTCGCCGGACGTCGCGGCGCCCGAGCCGGCGATCGCCCATGCCCCGGGGGTGGGCGCCGCCGCCCGTAGCGTGGTGCGGGTGGACGGCACCGCGTGCGGGCTGGCGATCGAGGGCTCCGGCTGGGTGGCCGCGCCCGATCTGGTGGTGACCAACGCCCACGTGGTGGCGGGCGAGTCCGACACGACCGTGGAGGTCGGCGGCCAGCCGCCGAGCCTGGTGGCCGAACCGGTGGCGTTCGACGCCACGCACGATTTGGCGGTGCTGCGCGTCGACGAGCTCGACCTCCCGGCCCTGGGCTTCGCGCCGGAAGCCCCGAGCGGCACGTCGGGCGCGATCCTCGGCTATCCGGAGAACGGTCCGTTCGACGTGCAGCCGGCCCGCATCGGGCGCACCCAGGACGTGCTCACCCAGAACGCCTACGGCCAGGGGCCCGTCACGCGGCTGCTCACGCCACTGCGCGGACTCGTGCGCCCCGGCAACTCCGGCGGTCCCCTGGTGAACGAAGACGGGCGGGTCCTGACGACGGTGTTCGCCGCCACCGTCGGTGGTCAGCCGCGTGGTGGCTACGGGGTGGCCAACGAAACGGTCGAAACGGTGCTGCGCGAAGCGGACGCGCACGAGCGCGAAGGCGTCCAGGTGAGCACCGGTCCGTGCACGAGCGGATGAGCTCGGGGCGGCCAGGGCGTCGCCGTCGCCAGAGGAGCCGGTAGGCGCCCGCTCTGTGGGGAGAGGGTGGGGTCGCTACGCTGACCGCCATGTCCAAGACGCTGCTCGTCGCCGAGAAGCCCTCCGTGGGGCAGGACCTGGCGCGCGTGCTGCCAGGGCCGTTCAAGAAGCAGGAGGGTTTCCTGGAGGGACCCGAGCACGTGGTCACGTGGGCGGTCGGGCACCTGGTGCAGCTCGCCGAACCGGAAGCGTATGACCCGAAATACAAGAGCTGGCGGATGACCGACCTGCCGATCGTGCCCGATCGCTTCAAGCTCGAAGTGCGGGACGAGCGCTCGCGCAAGCAGATGTCCGTGGTCAGCAAACAGCTCTCCCGCGAGGACGTCGAGGAGGTGGTCAACGCCTGCGACGCCGGGCGCGAGGGCGAGCTGATCTTCGCCTACCTGTACGAGAAGGCCAAAGGCAAGAAGCCGGTCAAACGGCTGTGGCTGAACTCGATGACGACGGCGGCGATGAAGAGCGCCCTGGCGGGGCTGCGCCCGGCGCAGGAGTTCGAGCTGCTCGAGCAGGCGGCGCGCTCGCGCTCGGAGGCCGACTGGATCGTCGGCATGAACTCCACGCGCGCGGCGACCATCCGTCTGCGCAGCTCCTTCGATGGTGCGGTTTCGCTCGGGCGCGTGCAGACGCCCACGCTGGCGATCGTGGCCCGCCGTGAGGAGGAGATCAAAGCCTTCAAACCCGAGCCCTACTGGCTCGTCGACGCGACGTTCGTGGCGGGGGTGGGCGGGCTTGCAGAGAACGGCGATGCGGGCAACGGCGGCGAGCGCGTGTACCTCGGGCACTATGCGGCCCCCCCGGGAAGCCCCGGTACGACCAAAGGTCCGCGCATCGGCACCGAAGCGGAGGCGCTGGCGATCGTGGCGGCGTGTGAGGGCCGGCCGGGGACGATCACCAAGCTCGAGAAGAAAGAGCAGCGCGAGAAAGCGCCGATGCTGTACGACCTCACGACCCTGCAGCGCGAGGCCAACAACCGCTACGGCTTCTCGGCCAAACGCACGCTGGGCGCCGCCCAGCGCCTGTACGAGGAGCACAAGGCGCTCACCTACCCGCGCACCAACTCGCGCTACCTGACCACCGACATGGTCGAGGAGATCAAGCCGATCGCCGAGCTGGTGGGGGCGCACGCCGAGTACCGCATGGGCGCGGAGTACGTGGTGGGGCTCGACGTGTTGCCCTTGGCGCGGGTGGTCAACGACGAGAAGGTCTCAGACCACCACGCCATCATCCCCACGCGCTCCGAGCACAACCTCGAGAAGATGGGCTCCGACGACCGGCGCATCTACGACATGGCGGTGCGGCGCTTTCTGGCCGTGTTCCACCCCGAGGCGGTGTTCGAGAACACCCGCGTGGAGACCACGGTGACGGCCGCGGACGCCGGGGCGTCGTCCCCGGAGGGGGAGCAGCCCGCGGCGCCCGGCGGCCACGTGTTCCGCACCCGCGGCAAGCTGCTGCTGGTGCCCGGCTGGCGCGGCGTGTACGACGAGGTGGCCGCGGACGCGAAGGCGGCGGATGCGAAAGCCTCGGAGGACGAGGAGGAGGACACCGACCAGCAGCTCCCGCGGCTGGTGCAGGACGAGGCGGTGCAGACGCGCCAGGTGGAGAGCGCGCGCAAGGAAACCAAACCGCCACGCCGCTACAGCGACGCGTCGCTGCTCGGTGCGATGGAGACGGCGGGGAAGCTGGTGGACGACGACGAGCTGCGCGAGACGATGAAGGACTCGGGGATCGGGACGCCCGCCACCAGGGCGGCGATCATCGAGCGGCTGATCACGGTCGGCTACCTCGAGCGCGACGGGCGGGCCCTGGTGGCGACGGAGAAGGGACTGAACGTGATCCGGCTGCTCGACGAGCACGCCCTCACGTCCCCGGGGCTGACCGGGAGCTGGGAGCAGCGGCTGGGCAAGATCGAGCGCGGCGAGGACTCGCGCAAGCAGTTCATGAGCGACATCGCGGGCTTCGCGGGGGAGACCGTGAAGACGCTGGACGAGACGCTCAAGGACGTGCGCATCCCCCGCGCTCGCCTGGGACCGTGCCCGGTGTGCGGACACGAGATCGTCGAGAACCGCAAGGGCTACTCCTGCTGGGCGCGCGACGATCCGGGCTGCGGCTTCGTGATCTGGAAGGCGAAAGCCGGCAAGACGCTGCCGCTGGCGATCGCCAAGGAGCTGATCAAGCGCGGCTACACCGAGCAGGCGGTCACGGGCTTTCGTGGGCGCAGCGGACGCAGCTTCCGCGCGCACCTGGCGCTGAGCCAGACCGACGAGGGCAAATGGCGCGTGGAGTTCGACGAGGCGTGGGCCAAGGAGGGCGCCAAACCCCCCGAGGCGGAGGGCGAGGCCGAGGCTGAGGCGGCGGGCACCGCCGTGGGGGCGCGTAGCGCCGCCTAGCCAGGAGCGCGTCGGGCAGGTGCGCCAGGATGGGCGCACATGCCGATAACGCTGATCACCGGCCCCGCCAACGCCGGCAAGGCGCAGGTTGTGATGGAGGCCGTGCGCCGGCATCTGGCCCACGGTCAGGAGCCGTTGCTGATCGTGCCCACGCGCGAGGACGCCGAGCACTACCTGCGCGAGCTCGCCGGCGAGACTCCGCGCTGGGCGTGCGTGTGGAGCGCTTCGAGGGCCTGATCGGCGAGCTCGTACGCCGCGCCGGGATCGGCGAGCCGCTGCTCGGCGCGCTCGCGCGCGAACACGTGCTCGAGCGGCTCGCCGAGCGTGCGGGGGCCCCCAGCACGCCCGGATTCGTGCGCGCCCTGGGGGAGCTGTTCGCGGAGCTGCGGGTCCGGCGTGTGACGCCCGCCAGGCTGGCCCAGGCACTGTCGAGCTGGCGCGCCGCCGACGGCGCCCGAGCGCACCAGCCCGAGCTCGCGCCGCTGTTCGCGGAGTACTGCGCCACGCTCGAGCGGCTGGCGCGCATGGACGGCGAGCAGCGCGCTGTCCGTGCGCTCGACCTCCTGCGCCAGCGCCCGGCCCTGTGGGGCGCGACCCCCGTGCTGCTGTACGGCTTCGACGACCTCACCACGCTGCAGCTGGACACGATCGAGACGCTCGGTCGGGTGATCGACGCCCCCGTGACGGTGTCCTTGGCGTACGAGCCGGGGCGCGTGGCCTTCGCCGGACGGGCGGCGAGCTTCCATGCCCTGGTGCCCCTGGCGAGCGAGCACCGCCAGCTGCAGGCGCGCTCCGAGCACTACGCGCCACAGGCGCGCGCGGCGCTCGGCCGTCTCGAGCGCCTCCTGTTCGAGCCGGACGCCGCGGCGGCCGGGCGCATGGATCCCGGCGATGCGTTGACGCTGCTCGAGGGCGGCGGCGAACGCGCGGAGCTCGAGCTGGTGGCGAGCGAGATCGGCTCGCTGCTCGCCCAGGGCACGGCGCCCGAGGAGATCGCCGTGCTGGTGCGATCCGGCGGCACCGACACGGACCTGCTCGAAGAGGTGTTCTCGGCGGCCGGGATCCCGTTCGCCCTGCAGCGGCCGAGGCCCTTCGCGGGCGCGGCGATCGGCCGGGCGCTGATTGGCCTGCTGCGCTGCGTGCCGGGGCCGGAGGATCCCGGCGAGCTCGCGGACCTGCTCGCGTGGTTGCGCGCGCCGGGCCTGCTGAGCGGCTCCGGGGCGCGCGGCGAAGGAGTCACTTTGGCGGATCGGCTCGAGATCGCGGCGCGACGCACGGGCGGGCTGAGCGCCGCTCGCGCCCGGGAGCTGTGGGAGCAGCGCAACTGGCCGCTCCAGACGATCGACCGGCTCGCCGAGGCGCAGGCACGCGGCGGGCAGGCGCTGTGCGAGCGGGCCGCGCGCGAGCTGCACTGGCTGTTCTGCGCTCCCCGGCGCGGCGAAGCGGAGGTGCTGGCGCCGGACGCCCGCGACGAGGCGAGCGCGCTCGCGCGCGGGCGGCGAGCGCTGGCGGAGCTGCGTGAGCTTGCCCGCATCGCCCCCGAGCTGGCGCCGGCGAGCGCCGCGGAGCTGGCGCGCGCGCTGGAGCAGCTCGAGTTCGTGGGCGTCGCCGGGGCCGGCGTGGCCGTGCTCGACCCGCTGGCTCTGCGCGCGCGGCGGGTGAGGGTCCTGTTCGCGTGCGGTCTGCAGGAGGGCGTGTTCCCGGCACGCGGGCGTCCACAGCCGTTCCTCGGAGAGCAGGAGCGCCGGCGGCTGGCGGAGGTGGCCGGACTGAGGTTGGGCGAGCAGGAGGACGTGCTGGCGGCGGAGCGCTACCTGCTGTACGCGGCCGTGTCCCGCCCGCAGGAGCGGCTGTTCCTCAGCTGGCACGTGGCGGACGACGACGGCGAGGCGACGTCGAGGTCGCTGTTCGTGGACGACATTTGCGACCTGTTCGCGACGAGTCTCCTGGAGCTGCGCGCGCGCAGGCCGCTGGGGGCCGTCGATGCGCTCGCGGCTGACGTCCCGCCGGGTGCCTGCGCGCCCGTCCGCTCGTCCGTGGGTCCGCCCGAGGGCGCGCCACACCGCACGCACCACGGAGGGTCCGCCAGCCACGCAGGGGGACGCTTTCTGCGCGACGAGCGAGTGCTGGCGCAGTTGCGTACGCACGTGTGGTCGCCGTCCTCGCTCGAGCGGTGGATCGGCTGTCCGGTCGCCTGGTTCGTGGACCGCATGCTGCGCCCCGATCCCTTCGAGGCCGACCCCGAGCCGCTCGCCCGCGGCGGCCTCGCGCACGCTGCGCTGAGGGACACGCTCGCGGGCCTCGCGCGCGAGACGGGTACGGCTCGCCTCACACCGGGCGGTCTCGCCACTGCGCGCGAGCTGCTCGACCGCGCCCTCGCCGAGCATGAGCCCGAGTACCCGCTGTCGGTGGCACCCGAGCGGGCGATCGCCGTGCGCAGGCGACTGCGGGCCGACCTCGAGCGCTACCTCGAGCACGCGGCCGCCGCGCCGAGCGCCCTGGAGCCGACTGCCCTCGAGCTGGCCTTCGGCTTCGGCGAGGGCGAGGAGGCGCACGGCGAGCCGAGCGATCTGCCGCCGCTCGAGCTCGCGGGCGGCGTGCGGGTGCGAGGGCGGATCGACCGCGTGGACGTGGGCGCTCGCGGCGAGGCGGTGGTGTACGACTACAAGGGCGGCCGCGCCCCGGCTGGCGCGAGATGGGTCGCCGACGGCGCCGTCCAGGTGGCGCTGTACATGCGCGCGGTCGAGCAGCTCCTGCACCAGCAGGTGGTCGGTGGCTTCTACCAGCCGCTCACCGGCGAGGATCTGCGCGCCCGCGGCGTGCTCGACCGCGACGCGGACGTCGGCATCGAACCCGTCAACCGCGACCAGTTCGAGCACGGTGAGCTGCAGGAGCTGCTCGCGCAGGCGGTGGCCGCCGCCGTGGACGCGGCCGGCGAGGCCGGCCGCGGCGAGCTCGAGCCGCGACCGCCGACGTGCGCGTTCGCCGGCGGCTGCATGTACCCGTCGATCTGCCGCTGCGAGCGATGAGCCCGGTGGCGCTCACCGCCGAGCAGGCGGACGCGGTCGCACGCCGGGCCGAGCCGCTGCTGCTGTCGGCGGCCGCCGGGAGCGGGAAGACCTCCGTGCTCGTGGAGCGCTTCGTGGCGGCCGTGCGCGACGATGGCATCGCGCCGGCGAGGATCCTCGCCATCACCTTCACCGAGCGCGCCGCCGGCGAGCTGCGCGCCCGCGTGCGGGCGCGCCTGCTCGAGCTCGGCGACCGTCAGGCAGCCCGCGACACCGAGGCCGCGTTCGTGGGCACCTTCCACGGCTTCTGCGCGCGTCTGCTGCGCGCCCATCCGCTCGCCGTGCGGCTCGATCCGGCGTTCACGATCCTCGACGAGGGACTGGCCGGGCGCGTGCGGGAGTCGGCGTTCGCCCTCGCGCTGCCCGAGTTCCTCCACCTCCGGGGACCATCCGCGGGCGAGCGCGCCGAGGCGGTGGATCTGCTGGCCGCATATCGCATCGAGCGCGTGCGCGCGATGATCGAGCGGGCCTACGCCGAGTTGCGAAGCCGCGGCGAGCGCCTGCCGCGCCTTCCCCCGCCGCCGGCGTGGGAGCCCGGTCTCGCGCCGCCCCCCGCCCCCGCGGAGACGGAGCCCGGCGTCGCGGCAGCGGTTGACGCCGAGGTCGATGCCCGGGCCCGGGCCGACGCGCACGCGCACGCCGCGCAGGCGTGCCGGCTGCTCGACGAGCTGCTGCACGATTTCGGCGTGGCCTACGAACGGCTCAAGCGCGCCCGCAGGGCGGTCGACTTCGACGACCTCGAGCTGCTCGCGGGCGAGCTGCTCAGCGAGCGCGAGGCCGTGCGCGCGGCCTGGTCCGAGCGCTTCGACCTGCTGATGGTCGACGAGTTCCAGGACACCAACGCGCGCCAACTGGGCATCCTCGCCGCTCTCGATCGGGGGAACCTGTTCACGGTGGGTGACGAGCTGCAGTCGATCTACGGCTTCAGGCACGCGGACGTGCGCCTGTTCCGCGAGCGCCGCGAGCAGTTGAGGCAGACGGGCGCGAGCCTGCGCCTGACGCGCAACTTCCGCAGCCGCGAGGCCGTGCTGGCGGTCGTCAACGCGACGTTCGGCCCACGCTTTCCCGACTACAGCCCGCTCCTAGCCGGCCAGACCGATGCGGAAGGCGCTCGGCGGGAGGCCGAGGCCGCCCCGGCCGCGGGCTCGCCCGGGCGGGCGCCTCGCTCCGCGGCGTGCGAGCCCGAGGTGGAGCTGCTGCTGACGGACGCACGCGGCTGGGAGGAGCGGGACGATCTCGCCGGGCCGATCGCCGCCGGGCTGCCCCACGCCCAGCTCTGGCGCCAGGCGGAGGCGCGGATGCTCGCCCAGCGCGTGGCCGAGCTCGTGCACACGGGCGACGCGCGGGCGGGGGAGGTGGTCGTGCTGCTGCGGGCCGCCGGCGACCTCGACGTGTTCGAGCGCGCGCTCCAGCTCGCCGGGCTGCGGACGCTGGCGGGCGTGGGGGCGTTCTGGGGCCATCAGCAGATCGCCGACCTGATCGCGTACCTGCGGGCGCTCGCCAACCCGCTGGACGAGGTGGCGCTGTACGGGGCGCTGGCCTCGCCGCTCGCCGGCTGCTCGATGGACTGCCTGGCGCTGCTCGCCGGTGCGGCCCGCGCGGGCCGTCGCGGGGTGTGGGAGACCGCGCTCGCCGTGGTCGCCGGCGAGCCGGCGGCCGGCCTGACGCCCGGTGACCGCGACGCTCTCCCAGCGGCCGGCCTGACGGCCGGCGACCGCGACGCGCTCGCCTCGTTCTGTGAGTGGTTTGCCCGCGAGCGGGCCGCGGCGCCGCGTCGCGCGATCTGCGAGCTGCTCGAGCGGGCGATCGACGCGCGCGGCTACCGCGCCCACGTGCTGGGGCTCGACTGGCCGGAGCGTCGCATGGCGAACGTCCACAAGCTCCTGCGTCTGGCGCGTCGCTTCGAAGCCAGCGAGGGCCGTGATCTGCGGGGCTTCCTCGACCACGTCGAGTATCTCCGCCACGCCGTCAGGGTCGAGCCGGACGCGCCCGTGGAGGGCGCCGAACCGGACGCGGTGCGGCTGATGACGATCCACGCCGCCAAGGGTCTCGAGTTCCCCGTCGTGTGCGTGGCCGACCTTGGCCGTCAGCCGAACGCCCAGACCCCCGACCTGCTCGTGGACGGCGAGCGCGTGGGCCTGCGTCTGGTGCGCCTCGACGGGGCGCGATCCAGTCCCGCGCTCGACTACGAAGCGCTTTGTCGTGAGCGGCTCGCACGGGAAGTGGAGGAGGAGGACAGGATCCTGTATGTGGCCATGACGCGGGCACGCGAGCGTCTGCTGCTGAGCGGCGCGCTCGACTTCGCGCGCTGGCCCGCCTCGCGCCAGGGGGTGGCGCCGATCGCGTGGCTCGCGGGCGCGTTGTCCGCGGAGCTCACCACGCTGGCCGGCGGCGGGGATGTGGCGGTGCGCGATCTGCCCATCGGCGATGGCTCGGTGAGCGTCCGCTGCCGGCTGAACACGCCCGCCACGGTCGGCACTGTGCTGCGCGTGGAGGGCTTGGAGGCCGGGCGGCCCGCGGGCGTGGAGGCGCATGACGGCCGCTCCTCATCGCTGGCCGGGGACGCGGCCGCCGATGGCGAGCCGGCGATCGCGGGCGAACAGCTCTCCCTGGCCGGGATGACGGCGGAGAGCGAGGAGCGAGCGCCCGCCGCCCGCGACCAACCGCTGGCGAGCACGCTCAGCTACACGGCCCTCAGCGAGCTCGAGCGATGTGGCTACCGCTACTACCTCGAACGCGTGCTCGGGCTGCCGGAGCAGTTCGCGGCGCCTGCGGGCCCGGCTGCGCGCCCGGGTCTGGAGGCGCGTGCGCGGGGGACGCTCGTCCACCGGCTGATGGAGTCGCTCGACTTCGCCCGCCCGGGTGCGACGTCGCCCGAGCGGGTCGCGGCGGTCGCGCGCGAGCTGGGCATGCGCGTGGGCTCTCACGAGCGCGCCGAGATCGCCGGGCTGATCGCCGCTGCCGGCGCCGCCCCGCCGGCGGCCCGCGTCGCGGCGGCCAGCAGCGTGCGCCGCGAGCATCCGTTCGCGTTCTCGGCGGGCGCGGACGCGCCGCTGATCACCGGTGTGATCGACCTGCTCGCACAGGAGTCCGACGGCGGGTACCTGGTGCTCGACTTCAAGAGCGACCGGGTCGGCGCCGACACCGACCTCGCCGCGCTGGTGGAGGAGCACTATGCCGTCCAGCGCGAGCTGTATGCGCTGGCGGTGCTGCGTGCAGGCGCGCCGAGCGTCGAGGTCGTCCACTGGTTCCTCGAACGCCCGCGCGAGTGGGTCGCGGTCCGCTACGGCGCGGGCGAGCGGGATGCGCTCCAGGCGCGGCTGGCCGCGCGCATCGCCCGCGCGTGCAGCCAGCCGTTGCGCGTCAGCCCACGGCCCCACGCGGGCCTGTGCCGGACGTGCCCTGGAAGGGCCGGTCTGTGCTCGTGGGGCGATGCCGAGACACTTCGGGAAATCCCTGTTCAACAGCCTGCGCACTGATATTCTTTTGGCTCCGCCTCAGGTGCCCGCCTGCCTGCGCCGTTGGTGGGCATGCCCGCGAGTGGACTGCCCGCCCACCGCCGGGATGCACCGCCCCAACGGAGCACTTCCATGAACACGCACATCACGCAGCCGCCACAGGCCGTTGGACTGTACGACCCCCGTTTCGAGCACGACGCGTGCGGCGTCGGCATGGTCGCCCGCCTCGACAACCTCGCCACCCACGAGGTGGTCTCGCGGGCCATAACCGCCCTCGAGAACCTCGAGCATCGGGGCGCCACCGGGGCCGACCCGTGCACCGGCGACGGTGCGGGCATCCTCATGCAGATGCCCGACGAGCTGCTGCGCTCGACGGTCGACTTCGAGCTGCCGCCGCCCGGCTCATACGGCGTGCTGATGTGCTTCCTGCCGACCGAGCCCGCAGCGCGCCAGCGCCTGGAGGCGCTGCTCGAGCGCACCGTCGCCGACGAGGGCCAGCGGGTGCTCGGCTGGCGCGAGGTGCCGGTCTGTCCGGAGCACACCGGCGAGGTCGCCGGCGCCTGCCGTCCGGTGATCCGCCAGCTGTTCGTGGGGGGTGCCGCGGACGGGCGGGGAGCGGGTCCCGCCACGAGCCAGGACGCGTTCGAGCGCAAGCTCTACGTGATCCGCCGCGTGTGCGAGCTGAGCGCCGAAGGGCAGGGCCTGTACGTCACGTCCAGCTCCTCGCGCACGATCAACTACAAGGGCATGCTGATCAGCTACCAGCTTGCCGCCTTCTACCCGGACCTCAGTGACGAGCGCACCAAGAGCGCGCTCGCGCTCGTGCACTCCCGCTTCTCCACCAACACCTTCCCGAGCTGGGAGCTCGCGCATCCCTACCGCGTGATCTGCCACAACGGCGAGATCAACACGGTGATGGGCAACATCAACTGGATGCGCGCGCGCGAGTCACAGCTTCGGAGCGAGCTGTTCGGGGAGGACCTGGCGAAGATCCTGCCGGTCGTCACCCCCGGGAACTCGGACTCGGCGACCTTCGACAACGTGCTCGAGCTGCTGATGCTCGCCGGACGGTCGCTGCCGCACGCGGCGATGATGATGATCCCCGAGGCCTGGCGCGACCGCGACGACCTGCCGGACTACCTGAAGGGCTTCTACGCGTTTCACTCCTGCCTGATGGAGCCGTGGGACGGCCCGGCGTCGGTGGCGTTCACCGACGGCCGCGTGGTCGGCGCCACCCTCGACCGCAACGGCCTGCGGCCGGGGCGCTGGGTGGAGACGACCGACGGCTACGTGGTGCTCGGCTCGGAGTCGGGCCTGCTGGACATCCCGCCCGAGCAGATCCGGCGCCTCGGGCGCCTGCAGCCGGGCAAGCTGTTCCTGGTCGACCTCGAGCGGGGCCGCATCGTGGAGGACGAGGAGGTCAAGCGCGAGGTCTCGACCAAGCACCCCTACGGCGAGTGGTACGCGCGCAACGCCGTGCCCTTCGGTGATCTGCCCCCGTCCGAGCAGATCACCCTGTCAAACCAACCGCTCGACGTACGCCAGCGGGCCTTCGGCTACACCCAGGAGGACCTGCGGGTGCTGCTCGAGCCGATGGCCGCAGACGGCGCCGAGCCGATCGGCTCGATGGGCAACGACCTCTCGCTGGCGGTCCTGTCCGACCAGGCGCCCCCGCTGTTCTCCTACTTCAAGCAGCTCTTCGCCCAGGTCACCAACCCGCCGATCGACCCGATCCGCGAGGAAATCGTGATGAGCCTGTCCACCACCCTGGGCAACGAGCGCAACCTCTTCGAAGAGACGCCCGAGCACGCCCACAAGCTCCTGCTCGAACAGCCCATCCTGCTCAACCGCGAGCTCGAGACGCTGCGCAACGTCGAACACGACGTGTACGCGGCCGAAACCATCGACATCACCTGGCCGGTCGCCGAGGGCCCCGACGGCATGGCGCGCGCCGTCGAGCGGATCTGCGCCCAGGCGTACGAGGCGATCGCCCGCGGCGTGAACATCATCATCCTGTCCGATCGCGCCATCGGCCCTGCGCGCGCGGCGATCCCGTCGCTGCTGGCGATCGCCGCCACCCAGCATCATCTGGTGATCGAGGGCACGCGCCTGCGCGCGGGCATCATCCTCGAGTCGGGCGAGCCGCGCGAGGTCCATCACTTCGCCACCCTGATCGGATACGGCGCGAGCGCCATCAACCCATATGTGGCGCTCGAGACGCTCGACGCGCTGGTGGTGGAAGGACGGGTCGGCGCGGGTGCCGGGAACGGCACCGCGTCCACACCCCGCCCCGAGGAACTCAACGAGCTGCTCGAGCGAGCCGCCCAGAACTACGTCAAGGCCGTGGGCAAAGGCCTCCTGAAGACGATCTCCAAGATGGGCATCTCCACGATCCAGTCCTACCGCGCGGCCCAGATCTTCGAGGCGGTGGGGCTGGAGCGCGAGCTGATCGACGCGCACTTCGCCGGCACCGCCTCGCGCGTGGGCGGCGTCGGCATCGGCGTGCTCGCCACCGAGGCGCTCGAGCGCCACGCGCGCGCCTATCCGCCGAGCGGGGGGCGGCGCGACCCGCTGCTCCCGGTGGGAGGCGTCTACCAGTGGCGGCGCGACGGCGAGCACCACATGTGGAACCCGGACACGATCGCGCTCGTCCAGCACGCCGTGCGGGCCGCCAACGGCGACGTGGCCGCCGCGCTCGGGGGTGACCGCGAGGCGCACCGGGCCGTGCGCTCGAGCCCGGCCTTCGAGAAGTACCGCGAGTACGCCCGCGCGGTCAACGAGGACGCCGCACGCCAGGCCACGCTGCGCGGGCTGCTGGAGATCGGCGGTGGCGAGGCCGCCGCCGGGCTGACGCCCGTCCCGATCGAGGAGGTCGAGCCGGCGAGCGAGATCGTCAGGCGCTTCTGCACCGGCGCCATGAGCCTCGGGTCGATCTCCCGCGAGGCGCACGAGACGCTCGCGATCGCCATGAACCGCCTCGGCGGGCGCTCCAACACGGGCGAGGGCGGCGAGGACCCGGTGCGCTTCCAGCCCGACGCCAATGGCGACCGCCGGCGCTCCGCCATCAAGCAGGTGGCCTCCGGGCGCTTCGGCGTGACGATCCACTACCTGGTCAACGCCGACGAGCTGCAAATCAAGATGGCCCAGGGCGCCAAGCCGGGCGAGGGCGGCCAGCTGCCGGGGCACAAGGTCGACGCCTACATCGGCTCGATCCGCCACACCATGCCCGGCGTGGGCCTGATCTCGCCGCCCCCGCACCACGACATCTACTCGATCGAGGACCTCAAGCAGCTGATCTACGATCTGCGCTGCTCGAACCCCGCCGCCCAGGTGTCCGTCAAGCTCGTCTCGGAGGTGGGTGTGGGAACGGTGGCCGCGGGCGTGTCCAAGGCGAACGCTGACCGCGTGCTCATCGCCGGGCACGACGGCGGCACCGGCGCCTCGCCGCTGTCCTCCATCCAGGCCGCCGGCGTGCCCTGGGAGATCGGCCTGGCCGAGACCCAGCAGACGCTGCTGCTCAACGACCTGCGCTCGCGCATCGTCGTGCAGACCGACGGGCAGCTCAAGACCGGACGCGACGTGATGGTCGCCGCGATGCTCGGGGCTGACGAGATGGGCTTCTCCACTGCGCCGCTGATCGCCACCGGCTGCATCATGATGCGCGCCTGCCACCTGAACACCTGTCCGGTGGGCATCGCCACCCAGGACCCCGAGCTGCGCAAGCGCTTCAAGGGCACGCCCGAGCACGTCGTCAACTTCTTCTTCTTCGTCGCCGAGGAGGTCCGTGAGATCCTCGCCTCGCTGGGCCTGCGCTCGCTCGACGAGGCCATCGGCCGGGTTGACCTGCTCGGCGTCAGCGGTGCGATCGAGCACTGGAAGGCGCGCGGCGTTGACCTCACGCACATCCTCACCCACATCCCCGTCGCCGACGGCGCCCCGCGCCGGCGCGTGGAAGGACCGCCGCAGGTGCTCGAGGACGCGCTCGACTGGGAGCTCGTCGAGCGCGCTGAGCCGGCGCTGCGCAGCGCCGCCGACGCAGCGGCCGCCGATCGGCGCGTGACCGGCCCTCCGCGCGTCGCGCTCGAGCTGCCGATCCGCAACCGCAACCGCTGCGTGGGCGGCATCCTCTCCAGTCACATCGCCACGCGCCACGGCGCCGAGGGCCTGCCCGAGGACTCCATCACCGTCGAGTTCGAGGGTTCCGCCGGACAGAGCTTCGCCTGCTGGCTGGCGCCGGGAGTGACGTTCACGCTGCGGGGCGACGCGCAGGACTACGCCGGCAAGGGGCTCTCCGGCGGCGTGTTCGCGATCCGTCCGCGCGAGGGCATGGGCGAGCACTTCAGGGCCGAGCACAACGTGATCGTCGGCAACACCGTGCTGTACGGCGCGACCGCCGGCAGGGCGTTCTTCCGCGGCCTCGCCGGTGAGCGCTTCGCCGTGCGCAACTCGGGCGCGTGGGCCGTGGTCGAGGGCGTGGGCGACCACGGCTGCGAGTACATGACCGGCGGGCGGGTGGTCGTGCTCGGTCCCACCGGGCGCAACTTCGCGGCCGGCATGAGCGGCGGCGTGGCGTACGTGCTCGACGAGGAGCGCACCTTCCACAAGCGCTGCAACATGGGCATGGTCGGCTTCGAAGAGCCGTCCGAGGCGGACGCCGCCGAGCTGCGCTCGATGGTCGAAGAGCACCGGCGGCGCACCGACTCGCCGGTGGCCGCCGACGTCCTCGAGCGTTGGGGCGAGCTGCTCGCCGCGGGCGCGTTCGTGAAGGTCATGCCCCACGACTACAAGCGGGTGCTGCGCGAACTGGCCGAGCGGGAGGCGCTGTCCGCGAGCGCGTCGGGGAACGGAGCCGCACCCACCTCACCCGCCACGCTGGCGCCGCTGGACGTGGTCGGCGGGGCGGGCACCTGATGGGCAAACTCGGCGGGTTCCTGCAGATCGAGCGTCACGGAGTCCCGCAGCGCGACCCGGCCGAGCGCACGCACGACTACCACGAGTTCCTGGTCACCCGCCCGGTGCCCGAGCTGCGCGAGCAGGGCGCCCGCTGCATGGACTGCGGCGTGCCCTTCTGCCACAACGGCTGCCCGCTGGGCAACCTGATCCCCGACTGGAACGACCTCGTCTATCGCGATCGCTTCGCCGACGCCATCGCCCAACTGCACGCCACCAACAACTTTCCCGAGTTCACCGGCCGGCTGTGTCCGGCGCCGTGCGAGGCGGCATGCGTGCTGGAGATCCGCGAGGGCGAAGCGGTGACGATCAAACAGATCGAGAACGCGATCATCAACCGCGCCTGGCAGGAGGGCTGGGTCGTGCCCCAGCCGCCGCGCCCCGATCGCGAAACCGGCCAGGCCGTGGCGGTTGTCGGCTCCGGCCCGGCGGGCATGGCCGCCGCACAGCAGTTGCGCCGCGCCGGGCACCGCGTGACGCTGTTCGAGCGCGACGAGGCGATCGGTGGGCTCGTGCGCTTCGGCGTCCCGGACTTCAAGATCGAGAAGGCCGTCGTGGAGCGGCGGGTCGAGCAGCTCCTCGCCGAGGGCGTGGAGATCCGCTGCGGCGTCGAGGTGGGCAGCGACGTGAGCGTGCAGGAGCTGCGCGAGGGATTCGACGCGGTGGTGCTGGCGACCGGCTCGCGCGTGCCGCGCGACCTGCCGGTCGCCGGGCGCGAGCTCGACGGCGTGCACTTCGCCATGGAGTACCTCTACCAGCGCAACCGCTGGGCCGCCCGCGAGCTCGGCCCCGCCCCGCAGGTGGCGCAGCCGACGATCGAGCGCGAGATCACGGCCGCGGGCAAGGACGTGGTGGTGATCGGCGGCGGTGACACCGGCGCGGACTGCGTGGGCAACGCCCTGCGCGAGGGCGCCCGCTCGATCGTCCAGCTCGAGCTGCTGCCCGAGCCGCCCGCCCATCGCCCCGACGAGCTCACCCCGTGGCCCGAGTGGCCGCTGAAGTACCGCCTCAGCTACGCCATGCAGGAGGCGGGCACCCTGGGCGTGGGGGAGCAGGACTACTCGGAGGCGACCGTCGCGTTCCTCGCATCGTCCCCGGAGGGGGACGATGGCCGCGGAGCGCTCGCCGGACTGCGCATCGCGCAGGCCGCTCCAGAGCCGCCGTTCCCGCCGATCCCGGGCAGCGAGCGCGAGCTGCCCGCCCAGCTCGTGCTGCTGGCGATGGGCTTCCTGGGCCCCGAGCAGGCGCTCCTCGACCAGCTCGGCGTCGAGCGCGACGCACGCTCCAACGTCGCCTGCCCGCAGCCGTACACGACCTCCGTCGACGGCGTGTTCGCAGCCGGCGACGCCCGCCGCGGCCAGTCGCTGATCGTGTGGGCGATCAACGAGGGCCGCCAGTGCGCGCGCATGGTTGACCGCTATCTCGCCCGCCGCAGGGACGGCGGGGACCCCGCGACGGCGCTTCTTCACGAAGACGACGCTCTGGCGGGCCACGCCGATGCGGACGCCGGTCCCGAGGGCCCGCCCCGGCACGCCACCCCGGGCGTGGGCAGCGCCGAAGACTGATCCCGCACGGGGTCGGCGCACGGACGCGCGCGAACCGCTATATCCCAGCGGCGCATGCCAACCTTCTGCCGACACAACCGCTTCATCGAGCGCTGCCCGATCTGCAGCAAGACGCTGCCCGCGAACCAGCCTGCGTCCGGCTCGGGCTCCGCGCGCGCGAAAGCCTCCACCCGCGCTCGCAGCGGCGGCGAGCGCCCGGCGCGCCGGCGGACCCACGCGGAGGGCCTGCGCGTCCGTCGCGAGGGGCGCGCCGAGGACGACGGCTACCGCTCGACGCTGGTTCCCGGCCTGCGCGCGTCCGCCGACGCCGAGCGGCTGACCCGCGAGCTCGCCTTCTCCAGCGGCCGGCTGCTGGCGCTGGCGGCCGATCCACCGGACCTGTACGGAGACATGCGGACGCTCGCCGCGACGGATCTGGAGCGGGCCACGTGGGCATGCTTCCTGACCGCCTACCTGTGCCCACTCGAGGGCGCGGACCCTTTCGTGGGCATCCGCACGGCGCTCGCCCACTACCCCGAGCTGCCGGACCTCGATGGCGTGGCGCTCGGGCCGCGCACCTCCCATCACCCCGCCCGCGGCCTCGACACGCTGATCGCCTATCGCCAGTGGGTCGCACGCGCGGGCGGCGCGGCGGTGCCAGCGCAGCCGGGGCACCCAGGGCAGCCTGCGCGCGGCGCGGGGTCGCAGGCGGTCGCGTTCACCGGCGATCCCTCCTGGAGCCCGGAGCGTCGCTTCGAGCGCGTGTTCGAGCGGCTGGCGCTCCCGGGATTCACGCGCGCGGGACGCTACGAGCTGCTCGTCCTGCTCGGACGCCTCGCCCTGTACCCGCTGACCCCCGACTCGCTGCACCTGGCGAGCACCGGAGGGCCCTCGGCGGAGGATCCCACCACGCTGGCCGCCAAGCGGGTTTTCGGGATCGGCGATGCGATCCTGCTCGAGCGCCGCGCGGCCGCGCTCGCGCGGGCCGCGTCCGTGCCCGTGGAGGCGCTCGACCTGGCGTTCGCCAACTGGGTCGCCCCGCAGCCCGCCACGTTGGGTTTCCCGCCAGAGACCCACGACGCGGGTGCGTTCGCGCGCGTGGGCGCCGCGCTGGGAGTGTAGGCGGCGCGGGTCCCCACACGGTTCACAGCGCGGGCAGACGCACGGATATGCCGTCCGCCGGCGGGGCTCGGGGAGGCCGCCCAGGGCGGCGAGCGATGCCGTCCTCACGGCCGCCTACAGTGCGTGCAGACACTCGTTTCGAGCCCCAGGAGCCGCGATGCCACTTTGCTTCATCGAGCCTCAGGATGCGATCCGCGTCATCGCCGACTCGCTCGGGCGCGAGGCGCGCCGCCAGCTCGTGGGCGAGGTCGTGCGGGCGTGGGTCGACGACATCCCCGATCAGGAACTGTCGGTCCACTACGCCAAGGCGATCGAAGACCTCGACGAGGACGACCTGCACCTGCTGGCCGCCTGGCACGCCTCGCTGGAAGTCGGTCAGCCGATCCCCAACACCGACTTCCTCGTCGGCGTGTTCCCCAGCCTCGGCGAGAACCGGCGGGAGGCGCTGAAGATCGCGGCCGGCTTCCGCGGCGAGGAGGCCTTCCAGGCTGGCGTCGCCGAGGACCAGGCGCTCGACACGGTGCTCCCCCGCCTGTCCCGCGAGCGCGCCGTGGAGCTCGCTAACGAGTGCATCCAGCTGTACATGTGGGACCGCCTAGGCTGCGACAACTAGCGGGCCGTATGCCGGCGCGCTACCGCGTCCTCAGTCGCTGGCGTACCGAAGCCGGGGGACACTCGCCTTCGGCTCGCATCCCCGTTTCGGCCAGCACGCCACGCTCATTGCGTCCTTGTATCGCTTGGCCTACGGCCCGCTAGCGGTGGTTGGTCCATAGTCACGTACCGATGTACGCGATAACGTACTGTGGATGGTTGACTCTGTAAGCGTGTTTGCGGCGCACGCGGGGGAGTATCACGCGCAGCGCCGGCGGTTGGTGCCGAGCTTCGATCTGTTCTACGGGACGGCGGTCGATGTGCTCTCGCTGCGAGAGGGGCCGATCCGGCGGGTGCTCGACCTGGGCGCAGGGACGGGGTTGATGGGGGCGGCGGTGATGGTGCGGCACCCGCAGGTCGAGCTGGTGCTGGTCGACGGCGCCAAGGAGATGCTCGAGCAGGCACGTGAGCGGTTGCCGACGAGCGCAATCACCACCGTTGTGGCCGATATGCGCTACCGGTTGCCTGACGGTCCCTTCGACGCGGTCGTCTCGGCGCTCGCCATCCACCACCTCGAGGATGAGGACAAGCGCGAGCTGTTCGCGTGCGTGCACGCGGTGCTGCGCCCGGGCGGGGCGTTCGTCAACGCGGAGCACGTCACCGGGCCGAGCGGATGGCTGGCGGGCGTGTATCGGGGGATGTGGCGCGAGGCGTGCCGCGCGGCAGGCGCCGCGGAGGAGGAGATCGCCGCCGCCGAGGCGCGGATGGAGACCGATCGCTGTGTTGAGGTCGCCACCCAGCTCGAGTGGATGCGGGCGGCCGGCTTGCGCGACTGCGACTGCTTCTTCAAGCACCTGCACTTCGCCGTGCTCGCCGGCTGGCGGGCGTAGACGAGCTCGAGGCATCCTCGCGGAGGCGGGCTCGGCGGCGAGCTACACTCGCTCCATGCCCACCGAGGACGACGTGATGGACGCCCTGTCGAATGTCATCGACCCCGAGCTCGGCCTCGACTTCGTCGAGCTGGGCTTGATCTACGGGGTTGAGATGAGCGAGGGCAACGTGCGCGTGACCTTCACGCTGACAACCCCCGGCTGCCCGATCGGGCCGCAGGTGAACGAGCAGATCGAAGAGTTCGTGGGCGAACTCGACGGGGTCAAGACGGTCGAGTCCGAGATGGTGTTCACGCCGGCGTGGTCGCCGGAGATGATGTCCGAGGACGCCAAGTTCGCGCTCGGCTACTGACGTCGCTGAGTGGCGCGATGCTGCGTCCTCGGAGGCTCGAGTGCTGGCCGGTTCGGGGATGCGAGCGCGAAGCGCGAGTGTCTCCCGGTCCGGCACGCCACGCCTCCTGCGTCCTTGCCTTGCTTGCCCAGCGACGCCAGTAGTGCCGGTGTCCTACGCGGGCGTCGCCGCCGTCTCGCGCGCGAGCGACACGAGCGTGGCCAGTTCGGCCGCGATGCTGTCGCCGATGGCCTCGATGTCGGGCAGGGCGTCGAAGTCGCCGAGCAGGCCGAAGTTCATCTGGCCGTTGTAGGACATGATCGCGATCGCCAGGGCGTGGTTTTCCGGCAGGAACGCCACGGGGATGGCGTGGAGCATCTCGCGCCCGAGCACGTACAGCGGGAACTGGGGGCCGGGGACGTTGGTGACGATCAGGTTGAACAGGCGCGTGGAGAAGTTCAGTCTGGAGGCCTGGGCGAGGATCGTGGGCGGCGCGAAGTTCTGGGCGCCGGAGATGACCTCCGCGCCGAGCGCCTGCTTGGACTCCTTCAGGCCGTCCATCGCGCCCGTCACGAACCGCAGTCTGTTGAGCGGGTCGCTGATGTAGATGGGCAGCGGTCCGCGCATCACCACGATGCGGTTGCCGCCCTCGTGGTACTCGCCCTCCGCTCGCACCGACACGGGCACCAGCGCGCGCATCTCCACTCCCGCGGTGTGCCTGCCGCGCGAGATCAGGAACGTGCGCAGCGCGCCCGCCACCACGGCGAGCACGACGTCGTTCACCGTCCCGCCGAACGCGTTCTTGACGGCCTTGAAGTCCTCGAGCTGGCTGGTCACGCCCACGAAGCGCCGGTGCGGGCCGATGGGTACGTTCAGGGGCGTTTCGGGGGCGGGGTTCAGGCCGGCCCAGATGATCTCGCCGATCCCCTCGGCGGCCTCTCGCACGCGGGACAGCGCCCGCTCGGGGTGTGCGATCGCGTCCATCGCGCCCTCCGCCAGCCGCGCGCCCGTACGCGCCGCGCCCAGCAACCCGGCGGCCAGCAGCGACGCCGTGCCCGGTTCGGGGTGGGGCTGCCACGCGCGTCCCACGTACGGGTTCTGTGGCGGGTCCGGGGAGAGGTCGAACAGCACCGTCGCCAGGTCCACGCCGGCGATCCCGTCGATCAGCGAGTGGTGGGTCTTGGTGATCAGCGCGAAGCGATCGTCCTCCAGTCCCTCGATCAGCCACATCTCCCACAACGGCTTGGAACGGTCGAGCTGCTGGGAGAAGATCCGCGCCGTCAGATCCTGCAGCTGCTCCCACTTGCCGGGAGCGGGCAGGGCGGTGTGGCGCACGTGGTAGTCGAGGTTGAAGCTCGGGTCGTCGATCCACACCGGACGGCCGCTGTCGATGGCCGTGTGCGCGAGCTTGTGGCGATAGCGCGGGACCAGGTGCAGACGCCTGCGGATCTGTTCGAGGAACTCCTCCATGCCCGGGGGAGGGCCTTCGACGATCGTCAGGCCGCCGATGTGCATGTGCGAGACGGCGCTCTCCTGGTGCAGGAACGAGGCGTCTACAGGGGTCAGCCTGTCGAGGTGACGTTGGCTCATGAGCCTTAGCGTATCGAGGCGCCCCCTACAATGACACGCGTGTCTCCACCTGGCGTCACTCCCGCGCAGAACAGCGTCGAGAAGCTCCTGCTGGCGGCCCCGCGCGGCTACTGCGCAGGGGTTGACCGGGCCGTGCAGACGGTGGAACGCGCGCTCGCCATCCACGGCGCGCCCGTGTACGTTCGCAAGGAGATCGTCCACAACAAGCACGTCGTGGCCCAGCTGAGCGAGCGCGGCGCGATCTTCGTGGACGAGCACACGCAGGTTCCGGAGGGGGCGGTGTGCGTGTTCTCCGCGCACGGGGTCGCTCCCAGCGTGCGCGCGGGCGCTGAGGAGCGCAGCCTGCGCACGATCGACGCCACCTGTCCGCTCGTCACCAAGGTCCACCGCGAGGCCGTCCGTTTCGCCCGCGACGGATACACGATCGTGCTCGTCGGCCACGACGGCCACGAGGAGGTCGAAGGCACGATGGGCGAGGCGCCCGACCAGATCGTGCTGGTGGAGAGCGAGCAGGACGTCGAGACGCTGCACATCGACGACCCCGAGCGGGTCGCCTACATCACCCAGACCACGCTCGCCGTGGGCGAAACCACCGCCATCATCGAGCGCCTGCGCGAGCGCTTCCCCAGCATCGTGGGTCCCCGCACCGATGACATCTGCTACGCCACCACCAACCGCCAGGCGGCCGTCCGCCAGATGGCGGGCGAGTGCGATCTGATGCTCGTGATCGGCTCGCGCAACTCGTCCAACTCGGTGCGCCTGGTCGAGGTCGCGCGCGACTGCGGCACCCCTGCGCACCTGATCGACTCCGCGCGCGAGGTCCGGGAGGAGTGGCTCGAGGGCATGCGTGTGGTGGGCATCTCCTCTGGCGCGAGCGCACCCGAGGAGCTGGTCAGCGAGCTCGTCGACTTCTTCCGCGCGCGGGGCGTACGCGACGTCTCCGAGTTCGACGTGATCCGCGAGGACGTCCGCTTCATGCTCCCCAAGCCGATCCGCCAAGCCTGCGCACTCTAGTCGTCTCCGACCTGCATCTCGGCAGCCGCACGCGGACCGACCTGCTGCGGCGCGAGGAGCTGCGCGGGCCGCTGCTCGACGTGGTCGCCGACGTGGAGCGAGTGGTGCTGCTCGGCGACGTGCTCGAGCTGCGCCACGGGCCGGTACGCGACGCGCTCGCCGTCGCCCGCCCCTTCTTCGAGGATCTCGGCCGTGCCCTGGCCGGTCGGGCATCGTCCCGGCAGCGGGAGCTGGTGATCACGGCCGGCAACCACGACCACGCGCTGGTCGAACCCTGGCTCGCCCGGCGCGGTGACGAACCCGACCCGGTTGCGCTCGGGCTCGAGCAGCTGCTCGAACCCGACGAGGCCTCGCCCGCGGTCGAGCGGATCGCCGGCTGGGCCTCGCCAGCGCGTACGCGCGTGGCCTACCCCGGCCTGTGGCTGCGCCCCGACGTATACGCCATGCACGGGCACTATCTGGACTGCCATCTGACGATGCCCACGCTCGAGCGCCTCAGTATCGGCGCGATGGGCCGCCTGCTGGGACGGCCCGCCGCCGCGTTCGGCGCCGTCGGCGACTACGAGGCGGTGGGTTCGCCGCTGTTCGCCTGGCGCGACGCGGTGGCCCGGGACACACGTATGGGAGCCGTGCTCAACGGCATGGCCACAGCCTCGGTCTGGAGCGCGCTGACGGGCACCGGCGAGCAGGGCGGGCGCGTCCGCGTGACCCCCATGCGCCGGCTGCGCAGGCGCACGCTCGCCGGACTGTTCCCGCTGGCCGTCCTCGCCCTCAACCGCGCCGGCCTCGGCCCGCTCCATGCCGAGCTGTCGCTGGACGAGCTGCGGCGCGCGGGACTGCAGGCGATGGGCGAGGTCGCCGCGCGCCTGGACCTCGGCGACGCGTACGTCGTATTCGGCCACACCCATAGCGCGGGTCCGCTCCCGGACGACCCGTCGGCCGAGTGGCGCGGGCGCGGCGCGGCCCGGCTGGTGAACGCCGGCAGCTGGGCCTACTCCCGCTTCTTGATCGACGGCGCGGCCGGGAGGAGCCCCTACTGGCCAGGCACGGGCGTGCTCGTCGAGGAGCACGGTCCGCCGAGGATCGTGCGCCTGCTGCAGGATCGCACCCACGCGCAGCTCACGCCCCCCAAAGGGCGTGTCACACGTGTGCCGGCTCGCGCCAATGGGGGTAGATGACCGGCGCGAGCGGACGTGAGCATGAGCGACGCGACCGGATGTGAGGAGCAGGCGCTGTTGAGCGCCGCCAGGACAGATGCACAGGCGTTCGCCGCCTTCTATCGCCACTTCGAGCGTCCGCTGCTGGGGTTCTTCATGCGCGCAACCGGCCGCGCCGAGCTGGCGGCGGACCTGACCGCCGAGACGTTCGCCTGTGCGCTGGAGTCGCTGGACGGATACGACCCAGCTCGCGGCCGGGTCGACAACTGGCTGTTCGGCATCGCCCGCAACGTGCTCGGGTCGAGCTACCGCAGCAGTCGCGTGGAGGCGGGTGCCCGCCGGCGCCTGGGCCTGCCGCGACTGGTCATCGACGATCATGCGGCCGACACCATCGCGCGGCTGAGCGAGGGCCAGGAGCACGCAACGCGCGCGCTGGCTGGGCTGCCCGAGCCCCAGCGCCAGGCGATCCAGGCGCACGTCCTGCAGGAGCGCGATTACGCGGAGATCGCCGCCGAGCTGCGCTGCTCGGAGGCCGTCGTCCGCCAGCGCGTCAGCCGCGGACTACGAACCCTGAGGGCGAGATTGGCCAGGTGAGAGAAGTGACAAGCATCCTCCCGCAACTCGAACACGACCTCGTGCGCGCCGCCGAGCGACGCCTGTCGACCAGGCGCGCCCCGCGGGGATGGTGGCGCAGGCGCGGTGTCACGCTGTCCGTCGCCTTCGCCGCGCTTGCGCTGGTGGGGGCCGGCGGCGGCGAGCTGCTGTTCGGGTCCGGCAAGCCGCTCGCACCCGCCTTCGTGCTGCCCGCCAACCCGGCCGTCGGCCTTGGCCGGCCGCTGCCCGCCAGCCTCGCGCTGTTGCCGGTGCGCGAGGCCGATCCCGCTGGCGGCCCGCCGTGGGGGATGCGGGTGATCCGCACGAGCCGCGGTCTCGCCTGCGTGCAGGCCGGCCGCGTGGTGGGCGGTCGCCTCGGCGGGCTGGGCATCGGCTACGCGTTCAAAGGCGACGGTCTCTTCCACCCGTTCTCGCCCGCCGACGCCATCAGCTCGGACTCGTGCGCAACCGTCGAGGAGAGCGGGCAGGCCTTCCAACCGGGCGCCCCCACGGTGGTGACGGCTGACGGCCTGCCGCTGGCCGGCGAAAACCTGTACCCGGGCCAGCGAGTGCACTGTGACCTGCCCGGCCAGGAAGACTGGGGCGTGCGCTGTCCTCAGGCGGACCTGCGCGAGGTCGCCGTCGGCATGCTGGGACCGGATGCGTCGAGCATCCGTGTGAGCGGGCGTGGACGGGGTTTCACCGTCAGGCCATACGGGCCGGACGGTGCCTACCTGATCGTGCTCCCCGCCCCGCCGCACGCGAACGTCGGGCCGTACGGGTTCCCCGGCAGGAAGGCCCCCGGCACACCGGCGCTGACCGTCACCTTCCGCAACGGCTCGACGTGCGAGCTGCCGGCCGCCGGGCCCGGGCAGCAGTGCCGGCCCGAGGGCATCGAGCGCTCGAGCGGCCCGCCGCCGGCGGGTGCCCGTCTGCACCGCGCCGTCAGCGTTCGCTACGCGGTGCGGATGACCGGGCCGGGACCGCTCTCTGTCACGGCCGTCGGCGGCGAGCGTTCCTTCCCGCGAGTGATCCGCTCCACGAACGAGCCGCTCCCAGGCCTGTCGATCGCTTTCGGGGCGCCGGTTGCCGCGCCGAACGCATCCAGCGGCTACGGCGTGGAACTCCGACCGCACGCCGCTCCAGGGTGCTCGCTGCCCGGGACGATCCTGTCTCAGCCCACCCAGAACACCCTCGTCGCAGGGCAGCGGGTGAAGATCACCGTCCTGCTCGAAAGCTCCTGCCGGACCACCTACTCAGGACGGGTGTTCTTCGCCAGATCGTCCGGCAGCTTCAGCGAAGCCCGGACCTCTGACAGCGCCGACGAAGGGCCCCTGTATGAGGTCATCGCCAGCGAAAGCTTCCGCGGCAGGGTGCCGGGCGCGACAGTCGCCCGCTTCCACATCGCCGTGCCCTGAATGTCGCGCCGGCGCCGAGGCGGCGATCCGCAGGTGAGCGGACACACACGCCCGATTTATGGCATATGTCTCCGACTTGTTGTGCTGGCAGTCGGAGCATGGTAGTTGTCTATGTGACCACTACGAGGGAGGCTGTCATGCCAGGGGGTAAGTCGGGCGAACGTGTCCAGCGGAGGCGTTCCACATGGGTTCGTGCGGGCGTACTCGCGGGCGTCGCCACCGTGGCCATGCAGCTCGCGCTCGCCGGATCGGCGTCAGCGGCCAACTTCGCCAACTGTCCGGCGGTCACAGAAGTCATCTGCGTTTGGGCCGAAACCTCCGGAAGGATGGTCGGAGAACTCAACGTCGGCAGCGGTGTGATGCCGACGGTCCTCGCACTCGAAGGCGGCTACCAGGAAGAAACCGGCGACTTCTACGAAGCTGAACCCAAAGGCCCGACGCTGGCGCCGTTCTCCGCGAAATTTGGTGAACTCACGGCTACGGTCAAGCTCAACCACGAAGTCGAACGTCCGTTCAAAGCACCGCAGATCGCCGAAGCAGTCGAACTCAACCCCGAAAACCTGCTGGGCGGAGAAAAAGTCGCGCTGAGGCTGTCGGTGAGGATCTACCTGGAAAACCCAGAATTGCCGAAAACCTGCGGCATCGGGCCGATCGTGCTGAACCTGACGACCGGCGCCCCGGGCAAGGTGGGCAAAGTCGAAGTCAAAACGGTAAAAGGCAGAGAAGCTGTCATTGCCAAGGAAAACACGCTCGTCGATAACTCCTTCGCCGAGCCCGGAGCCAGCGAATGCGGCAGTCCCACGACCGATGCCGTGATCGACTCACAGCTCAAACTGCCACGCGCCGCCGGCACGAACGTCGCGATCTTCAGGGATACGTTCGAGCTGCTCGGCTGAGGTACCCGCGAGTCCCGGCGTAAAGCACGTCGCCTCGCAGCGCACGCCCGCGTCGGGCTCCAGCGTCAATGTCCCAGCGGTGTGGCGCTCGTGCTCGATCAGCGGGTAGGCGCCGGTATGCGCCACCTCGAGCTCGCGACCGTTGACGCGGATCACGCCCGACCCGCTCAACACCGCCCACACGCCCCCGGCTTCGTAGGGTCCGCTGTAGGCGCCGGGTTGGTCCGCGGTGTGGGCGGCGAGAGCCGCGCCGGCGGCGTCCTCGGGGCGCAGCGGCTCGAGCGGCTCCCGCTCGATTCCCAGCAGCTCCTGGATGGCCAGCTCCGTTTCTGCGTACGCGCCCTCGCCGTAGTGGTAGTCGAACAGCCGCCCGTGGCCGTCGAACAGGTACCTGGCCGGCCACCCCTGGTTCTCGTACTCCTGCCATAGCGCCAGCTCGCTGTCGATCAGCACAGCGTGCTCGATGCCCAGGCGAGCCACCGCCTCGCGTACGGCCTGCTCATCGCGCGACATGTCGAAACCCGGGGAGTGCACGCCCACCACACGCAGCCCCCCGTCGCCATAGCGCTCGTGCCAGGCCTTCACATACGGCAGCGTGCGCATCGAGTTCGGCCGGCAGAAGTCCCAGAACTCCACCAGCAGCGGGCGGCCTTGCCGGATGATGCTCACGCCACCCGCTGGCGCGTTCATCCACGGCAGCGCCCGCGGGAACAACGGAGCGACGATGTTGTCTACGGGCGCACGCAAAGCGCTGCGCCTAGCCGATGCTGCCGACCATCTCCAGTTGTATGAGCCTGTTGAGCTCGACCGCATACTCCATCGGCAGCTCCTTCGTCACCGGCTCGATGAAGCCGTTCACGATCATCGCCGCCGCCTCGTCCTCGGTGAAGCCGCGCGAGCCCATGTAGAAGAGCTGGTCGTCGGAGATGCGCCCCACGGTCGCCTCGTGCGCGACCGTCACGTTCGGGTTCTGGATCTGGATGTCGGGCCACGTGTCCGATTTCGATTCGCCGTCCATCATCAGGCCGTCGCACTGGACGCGCGCTTTCGAGCCCGAGGAGTTGTGGCCCATCTTCACCAGGCCCCTGTAGCCCATGATGCCGCCGTCCTTGGAGATCGACTTGGCGAGGATGTTCGAGGTGGTGTTGGGCGCCAGGTGCACGACCTTCGCGCCGGTGTCCTTGTGCACGCCTTTGCCCGCCACGCCCACGTTCAGGTGGTCGGCGCGGGCGCCCTCGCCCATCAGGAACGAGCCGGGGTAGAGCATCACGTACTTGGCGCCCATCGAGCCGCCCACCCACTCGACCGTGCCGTGGGCGTCCACGATCGCCCGCTTGGTGTTGAGGTTGTAGACGTCCTTGGACCAGTTCTGGACGGTCGTGTAGCGCGCCTTGGCGCCCTCGTGGACGAAGATCTCGACCACCGCCGAGTGCATCGAGTTGACGCTGTAGGTCTGCGCGGTGCAGCCCTCGATGTAGTTCACCTCGGAGCCCTCGTCGGCGACGATCAGGGTGTGCTCGAAGGTGCCCTCGCCGGCGCCCTCCATGCGGAAGTAGGACTGCAGCGGCAGGTCGCACTTGACGCCCTTGGGGACGTAGCAGAAGGCCCCGCCGGACCACACCGCGCCGTGCAGCGCCGAGAACTTGTTGTCCTGCGCGGGCACGCACTTGGTCATGAAGTACTTCTGCACCAGCTCCGGGTACTCGGTGATCGCCGTGTCCATCGAGCAGAAGAGGATGCCCTGCTTGGCGTACTCCTCCTTGAGGCCCTCGTACACGGGCTCCTGGCGCCACACGCCGACCACGCCAGCGAGGTGCTCGCGCTCGGCCTGGGGGATGCCGAGATCCTCGTAGGTCTGCTTCATGTCCGCCGGCACGTCGTCCCAGCTGTTGAAGCGCCCGGCCGTGGGGGGCGAGTACAGGACGAGGTCATCGAGGTTCAGGCCGCCCAGGTCGGGTCCCCACGTCGGGATCGGCTTGCGTTCGAAGATCTCCAGCGACTTGAGGCGTTTGTCGGCCATCCAGTCGGGCTCGCCCTTGACCTTCGAGAGCTCCGTCACGACCTCCCGCGAGATCCCCTGACGCGCGCGCAACTGACCCTGCTCGTCTTCGACGATGGGGCTGGGCTTGGCGATCTTCGTGCGGTCAATCGTGGCCATCGGGCTCCTCGCTCCAGGGTAGCTTGGCAATCCTGTGCTGTGAAGTAGGAATTGTATCGAGAGTGCCAGCCCTACCAGAACACCTGGCTTGGATCGAACCCGCACGGCCTGCGCGCGTTAGACTGGCTGCGGTGCTGAAGCAGGGGTGGAGGGCATCCTTCTTGGGGGTGGCGGTGGCCGCGCTGTCGGCGGGCGCTCCTGCGTCCGCGGCGACGATCGACGTCACGAGCACCAACGACTCGGGCGCCGGCTCGCTGCGCCAGGCGATCGCCGAAGCCGCGCCGGGCGACACGATCTCGTTGCCCGCGAGCACGGGGCACTACGCGATCACGAGCGCGTCGCTGACGATCGACAAGAGCCTCACGATCACCGGGGCGGGCGCCCGTGGCACGGTCATCGACGGCATGCGCGAGGCGCCGCGCGTGCTCGAAGTCACGGCCGGCACCGTCGCGATCTCCGGCGTCACGGTCACGGGGGGCGCGGAAGGCGGTGTGCGTCTGGGCGGCGGCGCGTCGCTGACGCTCTCGAACGTGAGCGTGAGCGGCAACGGGCGCGAAGGGAGCGACGACGACGGCGGCGGCATCGAAGCGGGCTCCGGGGCCGGCACGAAGCTGACCGTGGACGCGAGCACGATCGCCGACAACCTCGCCTACAACGGCGGCGGCATCTGGAACGAGGCCCCCGAAGCCGTCATCGCGGACAGCACGATCGCCGGCAACCACGCGGGCGGGCTCGGCTTCAACGGCGAGGGCGGCGGGATCCTCGCCAACGAAGCGGTCGAACTCGTCAACGACACGCTCGCCGGCAACGAGTGCTTCGTCGCCCCGGGCTGTGGCGGAGGGATCGAAGGCAAAGCGACCGTGAAGAACACGATCGTCGCCGAGAACCTCTCCGCCAACGAAAAAGACGAAGAAGTGGGCCCCGGCAACTGCGCCGCCGAGATCACCGACACCGGCCCCAACCTCGAGAGCGGCAGCGAATGCAAATTCGCAGAGCACGGCGGCATCAGCGACGCCAACCCGATGCTCACGCAGCTCGCCGACAACGGCGGCCCCACCGAAACGATGGCGCTCCAGGCGGGCAGCCCGGCGATCGACCACGGCACGAACGAAGGCTGTCCGCAGACCGACCAGCGCGGCGCGCCCCGGCCGCAGCCGCCGGGAGGCACCTGCGACATCGGCGCCGTCGAGTTCGGCGCGCTCGCGGATCTCGCCGTCTCCCAGGAAGCGTCGCCCAGCCCGGTGAACGTCGGCCTGACGCTCACGTACACGGTCACGATCTCCAACGATGGCCCCGGCCCCGACGCGGCCGGCGCCACGACGCTCGTGGACACGCTTCCCGCGGACGCATCGTTCCTCTCCGCCACCCCTTCGCAGGGGAGCTGCTCGGGAACCGCGACCGTCACCTGCTCGCTCGGCTCGCTCGCGAGCGGCGCCTCGGCGCATGTGACGATTGCCGTGCGTCCGACGTCGAGCGGCACCGCCACGAACACCGCGACGGTTTCCAGCGCGGCAAGCGATCCCAATCCCGCCAACAACTCCTCACAACTCCAGACGGTCGTTCAGCCCCTCCTCCTGTGCGCGTGCGCGCCCATGCCGCTGACGCCGAGCATCACCGGTCTGCGCGAGAGCGCCAGGACGTGGCGGGAGGGCGACGCGCCCGCCGTCACCAGCGCGGCCGGGCGGCACTCACCCAAACCGCCGGTGGGCACGACCTTCTCGTTCATGCTCGCCAAACCCGCCACCGTCACGTTCAAGTTCACGATGCCCGCCGCCGGTCGTCGGGTGCGCGGCAGATGCGTCGCGCCGAGCAGGCACAACGGCCGCGCGCGCCGGTGCACGCGCACGGTCATCGCCGGAACGCTCACCTTTGCCGCGCGCGAAGGCCTCAACCGCGTCCACTTCGACGGTGTCGTCTCGAGGCGCCTGAAGCTCAGGCCAGGCAGCTACACGCTCATCGCCACGGCCACCGCCGCGGGCGGGCGCTCGCGCCCGGCGACCGTGCGCTTCACCATCGTCAGGCGCTGAGCCCGGCCCGCACAGGGCCAGCTCACGCCGGCCAGGCGTTGTCGCCCGTGACCGCCCCCCGCACCACCTTGAGGTTCAACAGCGCGCACTTGCGCCGGGTGGCCGACACGGGGATGCCGAGCAGCTCGATCATCCAGTCGGCGTCCAGCTCGCCCACCTGCTCGAGGGTCATGCCCTTCAGCTCCTCCGAGGCGATCGACGCGGACGCCTGGGAGATGGCGCAGCCGTGGCCGTGAAAGCGGAGGTCCTCGATGCGATCGTCCTTCACCCGGATGTGCACCCCCAGCTCGTCGCCGCACAGGGGGTTGTGCTCGAGCGCCTCGAGGTCGTGTGGGTCGAGCTCGCCGAAGTTCCGGGGGCGCTTGTAGTGGTCGAGGATGTAGTCGCGGTAGAGGTCGTCCACGGTCTACCTACCTGCTGTTCGACGACGAAGTCTGTATAACGATGGTGATACAGACTAGCGAAAGGGACAATGCCCCCATGCCCGCCGTACCGGCCGCCGTCATCCGCGGCCCAGCCCGAACACTTCACGGCCGGCCATCAGCGCATCGATCAGCGCGTCCACGTCGGAGCGCTCGTTGTACACGCCCACGCTCGCCCGCGCCGTCGCGCCCACGCCCAGGCAGCGCATCAAAGGCTGCGCGCAGTGGTGGCCCGCGCGGATGCACACGCCGCCGCGGTCCGCCAGCTCGGCCACGTCGTGGGGGTGGATGCCCTCGATCGTGAATGACGCGAGGCCGCCGCGGCGCTCGGCGCTCGCGGGGCCCACGACGCGCAGGCCGGGGACCTCCGCCAGGCGCTCGAGCATGTACGCGGTGAGCGCCCGCTCGTGGGCGCGCACGCGCTCCATGCCCAGCCCTTGCAGGTAGTCGACCGCCGCGCCCAAGCCGACCGCCTCGGCGATCGGCGGGGTGCCCGCCTCGAACTTGTAGGGCAGCTCGTTCCACGTCACCGACTGGAAGTCCACCGAGGCGATCATGTCCCCGCCGGTGAGGAACGGCTCCATCTCCTCCAGCAGCTCACGGCGGCCGTGGAGCACGCCGATCCCCGTCGGCCCCAGCGCCTTGTGTCCCGTCCACGCGTAGAAGTCCGCACCGATGTCCGCCACGTCCACCGGCATCTGCGGGACAGCCTGGGCGCCGTCGATCAGCGTCACCGCGCCCGCCGCCCGCGCCCGCGCGGCGATCTCCGCCACGGGGTTGATCGTGCCCAGCACGTTGGACACGTGCGCGAACGCCACGAGGCGCACGTCGCCCCGCGCGAGCTGGGTGTCGAGGCGCTCCAGCGACAGCTCCCCGTGAGCGTCCACCTCCAGGTAGCGGAGCTCCGCGCCCCGCTCGTGGCACAGCACCTGCCACGGCACGAGGTTCGCGTGGTGCTCCATCTGGGTGATCAGCACCGCGTCGCCCGGCCCCACGTTCGCCCGGCCCCACGCGTACGCCACGAGGTTGATCGCCTCCGTCACGTTCTTGGTGAAGATCGTCGTGTCCCGCTCGCCGCCGACGAACCCGGCGACCCGGGCGCGGGCGCCGTCGTACGCCGCGTCCGCCTCCTGCGCCAGCGCGTACACGCCGCGGTGGACGTTCGCGTTGTGGACCAAAAGGTGCTCCGAGAGCGCCGCCACCACGCTCGCCGGCTTCTGGGAGGTGGCGGCCGAGTCCAGGTACACGAGCGGCGTCCCCCCGCTCGATCTGCGGGCGAAGATCGGGAAGTCGGCCCTTACGTCCAGGCCGCCGGCCACAGCATCAGCGACTGGTGGCATACGCCTCGATGTCCTCGCGGGCGGCCGCCAGCTTCGCCTCGATGCGACCGCGCACGAGCTCCTCCAGCGGCTCGTCCTGGAGCTCGGCGATCAGCGGCTCGAAGAAGCCCTCCACGATCACCCGCACCGCCGAGGCGCGATCGAGTCCCCGCGTCTGCATGTAGAAGATGGCCGTCTCGTCGAGCTCGCCCACGGTGCCGCCGTGCGAGGCCGACACGTCGTCCGCCGCCACCAGCACCGACGGGATCGCGTCCACCCGCGCCTTCGGCGAGAGCATCATCGTGTGGATCTGCAGGTAGGTGTGGGTCTGCTGCGCACCCGGGTCGATCTGGATCAGCCCCTCGAAGCTGGCCCGGCTCTCGCCCGTGGCGGTCCCCCGCCAGTGCACGTCCCCGCCCGATGGACCCGTCTCGTGGAGGTCCACCGCGAACACGTCCAGGTGCTCGTGGGCCTCCGCGAAGAACACGCCGCGGAAGGCCATGTCGCCGCCCTTCTCCATCACCGCCAACTCCAGGTGCTGGCGCACGAGGTGGCCGCCCAGCAGCGCCGGGAGCCAGTGGCAGTAGGCGTCCCGGCCCACGCCCACGAAGCGGGTGGACACGTCGAACACTTCCCCCGAGCCCCAGTCCTGGTACTGGGCGAGGCGGCAGCGGGCCCCGTCCTGGAGGTAGAGCTCGAACGCGCCGGCGTGCAGCGCCTGACCCTCGAAGTCCTCCGCCAGGTCGTACTCGTGCACGCGGAAGTCGCTCCCCGGCGCGCCCACCACCAGCGTGCGGCCATACTGGGCGACCCCCGGGCGCTCGATCGCGTACACGATCTCGAACGGGTCCTCCACGGTTACGCCGTCCGGCACGTACAGGAACGCTCCCCCGTGCCAGAACGCCGCGTTCGCCGCCTCGAGCTTGTGGCGGTCGACCGTCAGACGCTTGGAGTACCACGGGTCGACGAGCTCGCCGTGGCGCTCGAAGGCGTCCTCGAGCGAGCACAGGATCACGCCGCGATCGGCGAGCGCCGGGTCGAGCTCCACGTGCACCACCGTCCCTCCGCTCTGCACGATCCGCCCGGCACGGGCGCGGTCGGGGAGCGTGCCGGTGACGATGTCAGGGATCTTCGCCCCAGCGGCCAGCGGGTCCAGCGCGTCCAGGTCCAGGCTCTCCAGGCTCGTCGTCCAGAAGCCCGACCGCCGCCACACCGGCAGCTCGCGCTGCTCGTACTCCCGCAGCGCCAACGCCCGCAGCTGCTCGCGCTTGTTCTGATCGCCCGTCAGCGTCGCCCCCGCACCCGCTCCCGCCAGCGCGTGGTAGAGGCTCGCCTCCCGGTGGCGGCCGGCCTTGACCTTGACGGTGCTCGAGCCGTTGGAGGTGGCGGATCGAGTCTCGCCCACCCCGCTCATGCCGCCAGCTCGTCAGATCCGCCGAATTCCTGGCGGATCTGGTCGTAGCCCTCGCGCTCCAGGCGCTCCACCAGCTCCACGCCGCCCTCCAGGACGATCCGCCCGTCCATCAGGATGTGGACGAACTGGGGCTTGACGTAGTGGAGGATGCGCTGGTAGTGGGTGATGATGAGCGCCCCCAGGCCCTGCTCGTCGTGGAGGCGCTGGACGCCCTCGGCGACCGTCCGCAGCGCGTCGATGTCGAGTCCCGAGTCGGTCTCGTCGAGGATCGCCACGTCCGGCTGGAGCATCGCCATCTGCAGGATCTCCGCCCGCTTCTTCTCGCCGCCGGAGAAGCCGTCGTTGAGGTGGCGGGAGGTGAACGCTTTGTCGACGTCGAGCAGCTCGATGGCGTGCTGGAGCTGGGTGCGGAACTCCTTCACCTGGATGGGCTCCTCGCGTTTGGCGTTGATGGCCATGCGCAGGAAGTTCGCCACGGACACGCCGGGGATGGACACCGGGTACTGGAAGGCGAGGAACAGGCCCGCCTTGGCGCGCTCGTGGGGCTCGGCCGCCGTGATGTCCTCCCCCTTGAACACGATGGAGCCCTCCGTGATCTCGTAGGAGGGATGGCCGAGCAGGGTGTTCGCCAGGGTCGACTTGCCCGAGCCGTTCGGGCCCATCAGCGCGTGGATCTCCCCCCGGTTGATGTTCAGGTCGACGCCGCGGAGGATCTCGCGCTCCTCGGTCCGTACGTGCAGGTCTTTGATCTCCAGGTCGGCCATGTTCTGTGCTCGGGCTCCAGTCGTGAGGTCGGGGTCGGGCTCGGGATGTGAGGGTCCGCTCAGGCGGTGAGGCTGGGCGGATGAGATTCGGCCGGCAGGGGCATGTCCAGCGATGGCAGCGTCGCTCCGGTGGGGATCACCGGTGTCCGCAGGAGGTCCGCGAGGGTGGTCTCACGCAAGGTGCTCACGATCGACATCCGCACGCGCGTCCACAGCAGCTTCGTGGGGCACACGTGGTCCGGACTCGACTCCCGCGAGCACACGATCGAGCCGTCCGCCGCCTCCGAGATGCACTCGATCGGCGCGATCGAGCCCTCCAGCGCCGCCACCACCTCGGCCATGGTGATGTCCGTCGCCGGGCGGGCCAGCATGTAGCCGCCGCGGGAGCCGCGCCGCGAGTCCACCAGGCCGGCCTTGCGCAGGCGGGCCACCAGGTGCTCGAGGTACGCCAACGGCAGGCCGTCGTGGGCGGCGATCTCCGCCAGCGGGACCGGCTCTCCGCCGGCACGCCGCGCGAGCTCCACCATCACCCGCACCCCGTACTCGGCCTTCGTTGAGAACATCATCGCATTTCCTACCTTGCAGCTAGGGTATCAGGGGTGGGTGGGTTCTACGGTTGGGCGGGATCCTCTTCCAGCCTGCCGATGTCGTGACTGATGCCTTCCGGGGTGAGCTGTTCTGACTGGAACAGCACGCGCTCGGCCCCGCGCCCGTCGATCAGCAGCACCGACGCGTACTCCTCGAACGTGGCCCTGCCGGCGCTAGCAGGGCGCACGTGGTAGGCGCGCCAGATGGGCTGGAGCCGGGGCGGCGGCCCCGTCAGGTACTCGACCCGCCCGGTGAGCGACACTTCCGAGAGGAAGCGGGCGATGTGCGCGGGGGTGTCCGCCGCCGGGTCCGCGCTCACGATCAGCACCGGCACGGGGCGGGGGAGTTCGTCCAGCGCGCCCCGGATCTGCTGGGCGATGAGCACGCAGGGCGCCCCGCACGTGGTGTACAGGAACGCGATCACCACCACGTGGCCGCGATAGTCGCTCAGCGACACCCGCCGCCCGCGCTGGTCGCTCAGCGTGAAGTCCGGGGCGGGGGAGCTCGCCGGGGAGCGCCGCGCCGTCGAACCCCGTGTCGCTGTTCGCCGAGATGACCTGCTGGGAGGAGGATGAGGAGGAGTTCGCGTCGCTCCCACCGCAGCCCGCGAGGCTCGCCGCGAGTGCCGCGGCCGCCGTCAGCGCCAGGGCAGCGGCGCGGGCGTGGGCGAGCTGGGCCGAGCATCCGCGTGAGGACATCGCACCGTGAGGGTATGGGAGGCCGCGCGCGGTGAGCGCAGATGGAGGAGATCGCCGTACGTGCGGCGTAATAGAGCTCAATGTTCGCCCGGATGATGTCTCGTCGGGTGCGTTTCCGCGGGTGGCCGGCGGCAGGGGCGGCGACTCTCGCGCTTGCGGCGGTGCTCACGGTGGTCCTCGCCGGCGTGCTCGCCACGGAGGCCTTCGGCGAAGAAACGTCCACGACGACCACCACCACGCACACGCCCGCGCCGCCTCCGGCTCCCGCCAACGACGCGCTGGCGGCAGCCCAGGTGATCCACACGCTGCCGGCCTCGCTCAACGGCACCACCGTTGGCGCCACGATCGAACCGGGCGAACCCGCGAGTGCCTGCCACGTGTCCACCGATCACTCCGTGTGGTACAGCCTGCGGGTGACCAGCGCCCACCGGGTGGCGCTCGACCTGGCGGCCGCGGGCGCCCTCGATGCGACCGTGGACGTCTACCACGCGGTGCGCTCGCAGCTGCAGCTCGGTCGGCTGCCAGCAGACGGAAGGCGAAGGCAAGGCGTCGTTCTCCTTCAAGGCCTCCAAGAACGGGCTGTACGACATCCGCGTGGCGGCCGTGGGCGGCTCGCAGCTCGACCCGTTCACGCTGGAAGTGTTCACGCCCACGCCCGCCGTCAACCCGCCCGGCCCGCCACTCCCGTCCGGCGGCGTGAGCGGCCAGGTGGATCGCATCCAGAACGTCAACGCGGCGTACTCCATGACCATGCACGCGGGCGTCAGCTACCTGATCGATCTCGCCAATGAGAGCAAGGGGGCGTGTGTGAGCGCCGCGCTGTTCGCCCCCGGGACCACGTCCTTCGGCGGCGAAGAAGAAGAAGCGTCCAGCTCCGGGCTGGTGCACATCCAATGCAGCGGCTACCGGCTGTTCACGCCTGGGCCCGGCGAAGGCGGGGTGTACAGCCTGGAGGTCACTCCCCAGTTCTCCCACAGGGGGGTCCAGCGCTTCCACCTGCAGGCGGCCGTCGCCGGACCCGCGGAAACGGCGCCGGGGCTGTCGCTGGGCAACTACGGGCTCGCACGGGGGTACCTCGACGGGCGCAGCGTGCACGTGCTGCGCCTGTATCGCATGGAAGTGACGAGCCATTCCAACCTCACGCTCAAGCTCGCCGCGCCGGGACACGCGAGGTTCAAGCTCCAGTTGCGCAACCAGTCGGGCGACGTGATCGAATGCGACTGTGAAGGCGGCGGCTCGCAGACGCTCGCCCACCGGCTCGCGCCGGGGACCTACTACGCGGTGGTGTCCGTCAACAACAACACGGCGGGCAAGTTCACGCTGCTGCGGGAGTCCCGCACGATCACCTCCACCAGCATCTCCTTCAGCGCCGCCAAGGCCGCCGCCGGCCAGCCGGTGAGCATCGACGTCAAGGTCACGCCCGCGGAATCCGGGCCGGTGAGCGTCGAAATCCAGCGCTTCGACCCGGTGTTCGGCTGGCAGTTCTACCGCGAGGAACACGTGCTCGCCAGCGGCGGGCTGGCGGGCGTCCCCTTCACGCCCCCCACCGTGGGCATGTGGCGGGCGAAGGCCAACTACGAAGGCTCGCGCACCGCCAGCCCCAGCGCCGTCGGCTACTCCTACCTGCTCGTCGCCTGACCGTCGCACGCGTGCGCTGAGGCCCTTCACGAGCGGGCCAAACCTAGCTATACTTTTTGAAGTCCCTGAATCCCGACCTTGGTTTAGGAGTTTCAAGATGAGCACGTCCGGCGCGGAGCTGCTCCGCCGAGTCAAGAGCCAGATCGCAGAGGTTGACCCGTCCGAGGTCAACGAGCTCGTGGGCGAGGGCGTGGCCATCGTCGACGTGCGCGGCAGCGAAGAGTTCGCCACCGGCCACATCCCCGGGGCCAAGAGCGTCCCCCGCGGGCACCTGGAGCAGCGCATCGAGGCCGCCGCGCCCGACCGCTCGGCGGAGCTGATCGTGTACTGCCAGTCGGGGATCCGCTCCGCGTACGCGGCCCGCACGCTGCAGGAGGACCTCGGCTACGAGCACGTGCGCTCGATGACCGGGGGGATCACGTTGTGGAAGGACCGTGGCTACGACGTCGAGATCCCGCGGGCGCTCAGCGCCGAGCAGCGCGATCGCTACTCCCGCCATCTGCTCATCCCCGAGATCGGCTCCGAGGGCCAGCAGAAGCTGCTCGACGCGAAGGTGCTGCTGCTCGGCGCCGGTGGGCTCGGCTCGCCCACCGCGCTGTACCTGGCGGCCGCGGGCGTGGGCACGCTCGGGATCGTCGACGACGACGTGGTCGACCTCTCCAACCTCCAGCGCCAGGTGATCCACTCCACCCAGCGGGTGGGCATTCCCAAGGTGGACTCCGCCGAGGAGTCCATCCACGCGCTCAACCCGGACGTCGAGGTGGTCAAGTACCAGACGCGGATCGACGCCTCGAACATCATGGAGATCATCGAGGGCTACGACGTGATCGTGGACGGCGTCGACAACTTCCCGACCCGCTACCTGCTCAACGACGCCTCCGTGCGACTGCGCATCCCCGTCGTGTCCGCCTCGATCCTCGGCTTCGACGGCCAGCTGTCGGTGTTCAAACCCTACGATGGCCCCTGCTACCGCTGCCTGTTCCGCGAGCCACCGCCCGCGGAGCTCGCGCCCTCGTGCGGCGCCAACGGCGTGCTCGGGGTGCTCCCCGGCACGATGGGCCTGCTGCAGGCCACCGAGGTGGTCAAGCTGATCCTCGACATCGGCGAGCCCGCCATCGGGCGCCTACTGCTGTACGACGCGCTCGGCGCCACCCTCACCGAGGTGAAGGTCCACCGCGACCCCGACTGCCCCATCTGCTCGCGCGCGCCCGACGAGATCGCCGACGCGGAGATGGGCGTGTTCCCCGATTACGAGGCCTTCTGCGCCGCAGCGGGCTAGCGGTCCGATGGCGTCGCGCCAGAGTGCGTCCTCGATCGCTCGTGTGCAGAAGCACACTTCGCTCACTGCGTCCTTCTCTGGCTTGACCATCGAACCGCTAGTACGCGTGTGATGGCCCGGCTTGGCGCTCGCGCCGCCAACATGCACGTGATGGCTCCAGCTGGGCCATCAGACCGCTAACAAACGCTACGCCTGATAATCATTCCCTGAACATGGCCACCATCAAGATCCCACCCGTACTGCGTGCCTCCGTCGGTGGCGAGAAGGAGGTCGGCGCCTCCGGCGAGAACGTCGGCGCGGTGCTGCGCGACCTCGCCTCCAACCACCCGGCGACGCAGGAGCAGCTGTTCTCCGCCGACGGCCAGCTCAACCGGTACGTGAACGTGTACCTCAACGACGAGGACGTGCGCGTGCTCGACGGACTCGACACCACCGTCGGCGAGGCCGACACGCTGGTGATCCTGCCGGCCATGGCCGGCGGCCAGCTCTAACCAGCTCTGAGAGCTCGGCAGGGGCCTACGGCCAGCATCGCCGCCAGGGCGCTCACTCGGGTGCCCGCGCGTCAGGTGGACGCGTCGGAATCGGCTTCGCGTGCAGGTTTCCGTTCTTCTCTAAAGCAGTCGCCCGCCCCGCACGATTGGGTGGGCGGTTCGATGAGGACGGCCCCCACATACCTGCGTGGCGCTTGCGCGCTCGGTCAGCGGATCCGCGCGCTCGGTCCGCGGATCTGGCTGTCGCTGGGCGCCGCCGTCTCGGCGCTGGCGCTCGTCGGCGCCGGCGCTCCCGCCGCCTCGGCGTGGAGCGACATCCACGGGAAAGTGTTCGTGCTGGAAGTGGTCGAGGGTGAGAACACGGTGCCGGAATACGGCTCCGTCGCCAAGACCGTGGCGCGGACCGAAGGCTCGGACCCGCAGCCGCAGGTGGCGGTGTCGATCGTCAAGAACGGGATCACGGTGTACAAGGAAGAGGGCCAGGGCTGGGCTTCCGTCCCCCAGGTCCCACAGGCCGGCGAAACGGTGGTGCTGGAATCGCCGGTCGGGCACGTGGTCGGCTCGACGGTCTACGACGGCATGCCCACGATCGACCCCAGCACGTGCGTGGGCTCCACCACCTTCGAAGGCGAGAACACCTCGGGGTTCACGGTTGAAGGCTCCTACGTGATCGACTCGCTTGTCACGCCCTACAAGAAGCCCACCGAACTCGCGCAGTCGGGCTTCCAGCAGGCTCAGGTCAAATCGCTGACCGGGACGAGCTTCGGCGGGAGCTTCCTGCAGCCGATCCCCGCCGGGGCGACGGTCACCGCGGAGGAGTCGCTGAAGACGCCGCTGGGCGGGGAAGAAACCTACCTGTACGTGAGTGAACGCGTGGAACCGGCCAACAAGGCCTGTCCCTCGGCCCCTCCGCCGCCCCCGCCCCCGCCGCCGCTCGTGACGCCGCTGCAGGGCGCGCTGGTGGCGCTCCGGCACGTGACGATCCGCCAGGTGCTCAAGGGGGGGTGGCACGACCACGTGAGCATCAACCAGGCCGGCACGGTCACCCAGGATCTGTATCTCCGCGGCGGCAAGCTCCCCGCGGTGGCCGCCTCTTCGCACAAGCACCACAAGACGCCTCCGGCGCTGCTGCTGGCGCGTGGCACCGCCCAGGCCGGCGGGACGGGAACGGTGCCCGTGGTGCTGAAGCTCACGGCCGCGGGACGGCGCAAGCTGAAGTCCGCCCACGTGATCGACGCGATCCTGGTCACCACGCTGCGCACGAGCAACGGCCAGATCGACACGCTCTCCCCGCACTCGGTCACGCTGAAGCGCTAGGCGGGCGTGACGTGACGAGCGCCCTTGGGCTCGCTCTGAGCGCGCTCGTGTGGCTCGCCCCGCCGCCGGTGCTGCCGCTGCCCTCCCGGAGCGGCCCCGAAGGGCCCCCGCGGCCGCTGGGCGCCGCGCCCCACGTCGGCGCAGAACCGAAACCCACGGGCTACGCGCAGGTGCGCGCCCAGAATCGCGCCCTGCTCGAAGGCCCGTTCCCGCGTGGCGGGCTCGAACGCGGGGTCTCCGAAGGCACGCTGCTGCTCTCCGAAGACGCCGCCGTGCGCGGGCTCGCGCTCAGCCGCATCCGCGAAGCGGGGGCGCGCACGGTGCGCATCCCGGTGGACTGGCGCGGAACGGTGAGCGGCGAACCCGGGCCGGGCTTCGACGCCGCCGACCCCGCGAGCCCCTCCTACCACTTCGCGCTGATCGACGCCGCCGTGCGCAGCGCCGTGGCAGCGGGGCTGACGCCCCTGCTGGTCGTCTCCCACGCCCCGGCCTTCGCCGAAGCCGAGCCGCGCTGGGGCTACGCCTACCCCGGCAGCTGGGACCCCAGCCCGCAGGCGCTCGGCGCGTTCGCCACGGCGCTCGCCCTCCGCTACGACGGGGGCTTCCCCGATCCACTCGACCCGGCCCGGACGCTCCCGAGGGTGCGCCTGTTCCAAGCCTGGAACGAGCCCAACCTCGCCCGCTACCTGGAGCCCCAGTGGGTGGCGCAGGAAGGGCGCTGGAGCGCCTTCTCGCCGATCATCTACCGGGAACTGCTCAACGGCTTCTACGCCGGCGTGGAGTCGGTCGAGCCGGGCGACACGGTGGTGGCGGCGGGCATGGCTCCCAACGGCGACCCCACCGGCGTGGGGCGCATGGCGCCGGTGCAGTTCCTGCGCTCGCTGCTGTGCCTGACCGCCAGGGGCGCAGCGAGTCCCTCCGGCTGCCCCGACCCGCCGCACTTCGACGTGCTGGACTTCCATCCGCTGTCGGTGGGCAACCCCGACGTGCCCGCGCCATCGTCGCTGGAAGTGTCCGTCTCCGACGCCGCCAAGATCACCCGGCTGCTGGCGCAGGCCGAGCGCGCGCGCACGGCCCTGCCCGCGGGCGGCAAGCGGGTGTGGGTGACAGAGCTGCAACTGGGAAAGCGCGCCCCAGTCCCCGCAGGGCGTTCCCCCGAGCGTGCAGGCGCAGTGGATCTCGAGGGCCCTGCACCGCCTGTGGGTGGCCGGGGTCAGCCTCGTGGCCTGGCAGTTCCTCGTCGATCCCTACCCGGGCGTGCCGCTCGGCACCCCCACCGGCGGCACCGTCGAGGTGTCCCGCCCCGCCGGTCTCTACAGCGCGGGTCCCGGCGGCCAGCTCGATGCCGCGACACCCAAGCCGTTCTTGAGCGGCTTCACGCTCCCGTTCGATCCCCTGCGAGTGGACGCCGAGCAGGTGCGGGTGTGGGCGCTGCTGATGCATCCGCGAGCGCCGGTTCTGCTGCAACGCGAAGGGCGCCATCGGCGGTGGCGAACGTTTGCCCATCTGCGAGCGGACGCCAGTGGTGTGCTCAACGCGCTCGTCGCCGTGCGCGGCGCTGTGCGGCTGCGCCTTCAGGCCGGTGCCCTGATCTCCTGGGCCGCGCCCGTTCCGGCGCATCGCAGTCGGTTGTGAGAGACCAGTCGCTGATATATTTATCTATATCATGACGCCTGGCGAACTCGTCCGGGAGCGCCGCAGGGAGCTCGGCTTGAGTCAGCGTGCACTCGCGCTCCGCGCCGGCACGACGCAGGCAGCCGTCAGTCGGATCGAGCGCGGCCTCACAGCGCCGAACTGGGACACAGTCCGTGCGCTGCTGCTGGCAATGGGCTACGAGCCCGACCTGACCGCACGCCGGCTGGCTGGCCGCTGGGACCCGGTCCACCTCGCGGCGTCGCGTCGGCGCTCTCCCGTCGAACGACTCGAGCTCGCCATCTCCGCCAATCGCCTGACCGGACGGCTGCGGCAGGCCGGGGCGGAGGGACGCCGTGGAGGCTGACACCCCGCTCGACGTCGAGCGGATCCTCGTCGCCCTCGCCGAACACGACGTCGATTACGTGATCGTCGGCGGGCTCGCCGTGCAGACTCACGGGCATGTGCGCACGACCATCGACATAGACATCTATCCGCGACCCACCCCAACCAACCTGGCGCGGCTGGCCGATGCCCTGAACGCGCTGGGAGCCGAGCTCCTCAACCCCCAAGGCGAGGGTGTGCAGATCGACGCCCGGACGCTGCCGCGCGCGACGCTGTGGCAGTTTGCGACCAAGTACGGGGCGATCGATGTGCTCCATGACGCGCCCGGCGCCCCACCCTACGAACAGCTACGCGCCCGGGTACTGGAGATCACGCTCGGCAAGCTGGAGCTGGCGGTCGCGGGTCTCGACGATCTGATCAGCATGAAGCGCGCGAGCGCACGCCCGGTCGACCTCGAAGACCTCGCCGCGCTGACGGCGCCGGACAGCGAGCCTCAACCGGAGGCCTGAGCGCCTACGCGGCGACGTCGCTCGGCGCAGGCGCGCCGACGGCGCCGTTGGCCGCCTGGGCGCCGTTCACATCCGCTGCACCCTTGGCCGGCAGGTGGCTCATCGCGTGCTCGGCCAGCGCGGTGATCGTCAGCGAGGGGTTCACGCCGACGTTCGCGGGGACCGCCGAGCCGTCGCACACGAGCAGGTTCTCGTAGCCGAACACGTGTTGATGGGCGTCCACCACGCCGCGCTCGGGGTCGGGTGCGATCACGGCGCCGCCGAGGATGTGGGCGGTGGTGGGGATGTTGAAGAGCGCCTCGGTGATCGAGCTCTGGGCGATCCCGCCGGTGCGCTTGGCGAACCATTCCGCGGCCTTGTTGGCGATCGGGATGAAGGTCGGGTTGGGCCGCTCGGGATCCTGTTCGGTCTTCAGCCAGAACGTCCCCAGCGGGCCCTTGTGGGGGCGGAGCGCGATCGCGTTGTCGAGCGTCTGCATCACCAGCAGGATGATCGTGCGCCGCGAGTAGTGCTTGGGGAACAGCACCTGGGCCAGGCGCTTGGGGTGCAGCAGAATCTGTCCGAGCAGCTTCAGCGGCCGCGTCACGCGCGTGCCGTCCCCGACGAGCAGCGTGTTCAGCCGATGCATCGAGTTGCCGTCGTTGCCGTAGGTGACGGTCTCGATGTGGGTGTTCGGGTCGGGGTAGATCGAGGAGGTGATGGCGACGCGCTTGATCAGATCCTCGGGGTAGTCCTCCGGCACGGTCACGGCGAGGATCGACTCGGAGTTGGTGCGGACGAGCTCGCCCAGGCGCGCGGAGATGCGCGGCAGCGAGCCTCCCACGCGGCACCGCTGCAGCAGCCTGTTCGTCCCCAGCGGCCCGGCGGACACGACCACGCCGCGGGCGCGCTGGACGCGGCGTTCCTTGCGCAGCCACGCGCCCGAGCGGACGCTTTCGATCTCATAGCCCTCGCTCCCGTCCCCCGCGCCCAGCGGGCGGATGTCGATGACGGTGCGTTCGGGCATCACCCGCGCACCGAGCTTCTCCGCGAGGTACAGGTAGTTCTTCACCAGCGTGTTCTTGGCGCCATGCGGGCAGCCCACCATGCAGCGCCCGCAGAAGCTCACAGCCCGTCCTGTCCGGACCCTCGCCCCCGAAGAACGGATCGGGCACGGTCTCGCCGGGCTCGCCGAAGAACACCCCCACGGGGGTCCGTTTGTACGTGTCGCCGACGCCGAGCTCCTCGCCCAGCTCGCGCAGCAGCTGGTCGGCGGGGTCCTCGTGGGGGTTTTCCACGACCCCGAGCATCCGCTGGGCTTCGACGTAGTGGGGCGCGAGCGCGCTCTCCCAGTCGGCCATCTCGGCCCACTGGCGGTCCTCGAAGAATTTGCTCGGCGGCACGTACAGCGTGTTCGCGTAGCCGAGGCTGCCGCCGCCCACGCCACAGCCGGAGACGACCGACACGTCCTTGAAGATCGTCAGCCGGAAGATCCCCTTCATCCCCAGGCGCGGGTTCCAGGAGTAGCGCTTCAGGTCGGCCGTCTCGCGCGCGAACTCGTGGTCGGCGAACCGCCGCCCGCACTCGAGCACCCCGACCGAGTAGCCCTTCTCGGACAGGCGCAGGGCGGACACGCTGCCGCCGAAGCCGGAGCCGATCACGAGCCAGTCGAAGTCAAACGTGTCCGCCCGCGTTCCCATCCCCACGAATCTTAGACCGCGAGCGGGCCCGGGGCACACACGCAGCGGATCCCCAGTCTCCCCTAGGCTGCACCTGACGATGTTGACGGAGCAGGTCGAGCTGGCGAGGGAAACGTTCCACGCTTTCCGCACGAATGGCGTCGAGGCTGCGCTGCCGTTCCTCGCGCTCGATGTCGTCTGGTACACGACCGACCGCTGGATCGAGGAGTCCGCCTACCACGGGCATGACGGCATCCGCAGGCTGAACGCGGCCTTCGACGAGAACTTCGACGACTGGACGTATGAGGTGCACGACTTCCGCGACGCGCAGGATTGCGTGGTGGTGCGCGCCGAGATGATTGGGCGCATCAAGAACTCCGGCCAGGGGATCAATCAGCCATTGGGTCTGGTCGTCTCGCGCTTCGGTCCTGGCACCATTGGCGAGATCCGCGCATTTGCAAACTGGCAGCAGGCTCTCGAGGCCGCGGGGCTGGAGGGGTAGGGCGAGCGCGAGATCGGCAGCCAAGGCGATGACCCCGGGTGGGTGCTCTGCGCCGCAACGGCCGAGATTGCGGCGCCACATGGTCGGGTAGAAGGCCACGGTGGGCGGCTCGACTGAAGACCCCGCCCAAACCGCGATACTCGGCGGATGGCGGAGCGCCCTGGCGCAGACGGGGTGGTGGCAGTTGTCTTTGATCTCGACGGGGTCCTGCTCGAGTCAGAGCAGGTCTGGGCTGCGGCCAAGCGCGAGCTCACCGAGCAGCGCGGCGGCGCGTGGACGTCAGCCGCCGAGCATGAGATGCTCGGCATGAGCTCGCCGGAGTGGAGCCGCTACATGCGCGAGCAGCTCGGAGTGAGGATCAAGCAGGATCAGATCTCGCCGGCTGTCGTCGAACTGATGGTGCACCGATACCGGGAGCAGTTGCCATTGATACCCGGGGCTGATGGCGCGGTACTCCGACTCGCCGCGCGCTGGCCGCTCGGGCTCGCCTCTTCGTCAAACCGCGAGATCATCGACCTGGTCATGGAACTGGCCGGGTGGGAGGGCCTGTTCGAGGTGACCGTGTCTGCAGAGGAGGTCGACCAAGGCAAGCCTCAGCCCGCCGTCTATCTGGAGGCCGTTCGCCGCCTGGGCGGGCCGGCGGATCTCTGCGTCGCAGTCGAGGACTCCTCTGCGGGCATCCGGTCGGCCAGCGCCGCGGGGCTCGGCGTAATCGCGATACCCAACCGCTCCTACCCGCCAGGGGCGCCGTCGCTCGCTCTCGCCGACGTCGTGCTGGCGTCGATTTCCGTGCTCGATGTTGCGCAAGTCTTTCGCGCCAAAGCGCACTAGCGCACTTCCCACGCGGTACTCTCGCCAGCATGCGCCGCCTTTGGCTGCTGCTGGCACTAGCGTTGTTGGTCTTTATCGACCTTTCGATTCTCCCCACGCTCGTCCTCTGGATCTTCGTCGGCTCCGTCCTGTCGACGCACGGAGCGCCGTTCTTGACCTCGATCGTCTTGGCCGTGGTCTTGGCCGCGGGGCTGATGGGGCTCACGGTGGTGACGGGTAGGGCGTGGCGCAGGGCGCCGCGGCCCGGACACCCAACCCCAAACTGATGCACCGCCGCCTACCCCACCCAGGGGAGGAACGCCTGTTCGTGCCCGGAAACAGCTCAGGCCGCCTCGATGCGTGACTGGAGCCAGACGGTGAAATAGTCCTCGGTCATCGCGCGAGCAGCGACAGCCCGGAACGTGCGGTCGATGTCGCTGGCCGCGGCGGTGAGACGGTAGCCATTGTCGAGCAGGTAGAGGTCCACCAGGATCAGCGCGACGCGCTTGTTGCCGTCCGGCAGCGGGTGGTTGCGCATGATCCGCGAGGCGAGGATCGCGGCACGCTGGACGGGGTGCTCGTAGAAGTCATGGCCGTCGAAGCTGGCGAATGGAGCGGCAAGCGCGGACTCCGCGAGCCCGATCTTCGTGACGATCCGGAGCCGCTCGGCGTCGATGCCAAGGACGGCCTCTGCCACAGCGAGGAATTGGGCGATGTCGAGCACCCGCACAACGTATCACAGCTACCTGTCATACGCAATATCGGTTGCAAGTCTACGACAGTTTGTGCTACATTCCGATGTGCAACCCGACCGAGAGGACAGGCACACCATGGCAACCAAGACAATGAGTCTGCGCCTCGACGAGGAGCAGGCCCGCGCCCTCGACGCAGCCGCGATGGCCCAAGAGACCACCGTCTCCAAGGTCGTACGCGACGCGATCGACGAGCGCCTCAGGCAGCTCCGCAACGACAAGGACTTCCAGGCGCGGCTCAAGAGCGCGCTTGACCGCAACCGCGAGGCGCTCGAGCTCCTCGCCAAGTAAGAACCCCGGAACGACAGAGAGCCCCGCCGGCCGAAGCCAATGCGGGGCTCTCATCTGGGTGGTGTATCTCAAACTGATGCACCGCCGGGCGGCATGGTCGCTATATTCCGTGAAGTAATGGCGGCGGAGAGGCTTAGGAACAAGCCCTGCGGGGGTCGCTACGGCGACATCGTGCAGTCCATCGGGCACACCCCGCTGGTGGAGCTGCCGCGCCTGTCGCCCAAGCCGGGGGTTCGCATCTGGGCCAAGCTCGAGTCGCACAACCCCACGGGCTCGGTCAAGGACCGGGTGGCGCGGGCGCTGATCGAGGACGCCGAGGAGAAGGGGGCGATCGGCCCGGGGCAGACGATCCTGGAACCCACCTCGGGCAACACCGGCATCTCGCTGGCGATGATCTGCTCGCGCAAGGGCTACCGCCTGAAGGTGGTGATGCCCGAGAACGTCACGCCCGAGCGCACCCAGCTGCTGCGCATGTACGGAGCGGAGATCGTGTACTCGGCCGGCGATCAGGGCTCGAACGGCGCGGTGGCGATGGCGCTGGAGATGGCCGCCGCGGACTCCTCCTACTACATGCCCTACCAGTACGGCAACCAGGCCAATCCCAATGCCCACTACAACGGCACCGCGGTCGAGATCCTGGAAGAGCTCGACGAGGTCACGGCGTTCGTCGCCGGCCTGGGCACCGGCGGCACGCTGATGGGCAACGGCAGGCGCCTGAAGGAGACATTCGGGGACGCCGTCAAGATCGTCGCCGCCGAGCCCATGCAGGGCGAGCCCGTGCAGGGATTGCGCTCGTTGGATGACGGCTTCATCCCGCCGATCATCGACATCTCGCTGCTCGACCGCAAGATCTTCGTGACCAACCAGGACGCCATCGTGTGGACGCGCAGGCTGCTCGACGAGGAGTGCCTGTTCGCGGGCGTCTCCAGCGGGGCGATCGCGAGCATCGCAGTGCGCATCGCGGGCGAGCTCGACGAGGGCAACGTCGTGTTCGTGGTCGCCGACGACGGCTGGAAGTACTTGTCGAGCGGCATCTACACGCTGCCCGTCGACGAGGTCGAGAACCTCGAGTTGACCGTGTGGTGGTAGCGGCTCGCGCCCGCTGGCCATGCTGATCGCCCCACCGCTGCTGGACGAGCTGATCGCGCACGCGCGCGAGGAGTACGACGCCGAGTGCTGCGGCCTGGTCGGCTACGAGGAGGGCGCCGACGGCGATGGATCCGGGCGCGCCGTGAGGGTCCAGCGAGCGATCAACGTGTTCGCCGGTCGCAAGGACGCGGGCGGCAAAGACGCGGGGCGCAAGCGCTTCGAGATCGACGGCAGGGAGTTGCTGCACGCGCTCGACGCGTTCGAGCGCGAGGGTCTCGAGCTGGGCGCCATCTACCATTCGCATACGCACACCGCTCCCTATCCCTCGCAGACGGACATCAACTTCGCCGCCAACTGGCCCGGGCTCGAGTGGGTGATCGTGGGTCTCGCCGAGCAGGAGCCCGAGGTCCGCTGCTACGTGATCGAGGACGCCCAGGTCAGAGAGGTCCCGCTCGAGGTGCGCTGATGGGTGCACAGGAGCTCGTGTGTCCGAGCTGCGAGAGGCTGTACCCCGCCAGCGAGCGCTTCTGCGAGGACTGCGGGATGCCGCTCGTGCACCTGATCGGCCGCGAGCTCGACGCGAGCGAGCGCCAGCGCCGGGCGCGCAAGATCAAGCCCCAGTACACCGAGGGCGAGCTCGTCGAGGTGGCCCGTGCGGGGGATCAGCCGCAGGCCGAGTTCATCGCCAACCTGCTGCTCGAGGAGGGCATCCCCTGCGTGCTGCGCAACTCCATCGGCGGCTACTCGCCGATGATCGGCCGACGTCACGTGATGGTCCCCGAGTCAGCAGCCCAAGCCGCACGCGAAGTGCTGGCCTACGAGCGGCCGTAGCAGCTATACGAGGACCGGCTGGCCGGTTGCCTCGCCGGCGATCGTGCGGATCTCCTCGGAGGCGCGCTCGAACTCCGCGTCGGAGAGCACGGGCGTGCCCTCGAAGGGAAGCTCGCGCTGCAGCTCCAGCCACGGGCTGGCGCCGATGTACTCGTCCTTGACCTTCACCGTCACCGGCCGCGGAATGCGGTAGGTGCGCAGCAGCAGCACGTGCAGCGGCTGGCGGCCCCGCCAGCCGAGCCGCTTTTCGGCGTAGTCGGGCGTCCACACGTAGAACGGCGAGAGCGCGTCCACGCAGCGCGGGTCGAGGACGGTGAAGTGGTCGGTGACTTCGGCCCACGCGCGGATGCGAACGCGGTCGGGCTGCTGCAGCGGCGCCCCGGACACGAACGTGTGCAGCGGCGGCTCGCCGTCGCTCCACACGCCCTCCTCGAGCGCGCGCCGCAGCTCCGGCTGGTGGGACTCGCGCACGAGATCGCCGGGCTGGTGGTCGAAGGTGGGGTACAGGAAGAAGCGCTCGTGGGCGAGCTTGAACGGCTTGCCCGAGCGTGGCAGCACGCCCTTGCGCAGGGTTATCAGCTGCTCACCTTCTGCCAGCGCGCGGACGGTGACAGCCCATTCTTTGAAAGCAATTGGCATAGGAACCTACAAACGAGATGAGAAACACTGCCGTCTAATTGCTGCGCGCCACCCGAGGGGAGCACCGCGCAACCCCTTAAAGATACGAAACCTCAGCAGAAATCCCAAATCGCCTGCAAATCGCGGGGTTTTTGGCTGCCCAGCCAGTGTCCTTCGGGCCTGGGGAGCCTACAGGCGCCGCCCGGCGAAGCCCTCGGCGGCCTCGATCATGGCAGCGTAGTCCTGCTCGCCGTACCCGCGCGCTACGGTGGCCGCCAGCACGTCCCGGGCGTAACCGGCGGCCGGGAAGGGAACGCCCGCGGTCTCCGCCTCCTGCAGGCACAGACGCACGTCCTTGAGCAGGTGGGCGGTCTTGAACATCGTCGTGTAGTCGTGGTCGCGCATCGGCCCGGACTTCATCTGGAGCTGGGCGGACGCGCCCGAGCCGGCGGCGGTCACCTGCACGAAGGCGTCCAGGTCGATCCCGGTCGCGCTGGCCAGCAGCAGCGCCTCGCTCAGCGCCGCGGCGTTGGCCGCTCCCAGTGAGTTGTTGATGAGCTTGAGCATCTGGCCCTGGCCGAGCTTCTCCCACGTGCACGATCAGGCTCCCCATCGCCTCCAGCAGGGGGTGGACGCGAGCGTACAGGTCGGGATCGCCGCCGGCCATGATCGTCAGGGTGCCGTCCTCGGCGCGCGGCGAGGATCCCGTCACGGGGGCGTCCAGCATCGCCACGCCGCGCTCCTGCAGGGCGCCCGCGATGCGGCGCGCGTCCACGGGACCGATCGTCGACATGTCCACGCACAGCAGGCCGGCGTGGGCGCCCGCGACGACGCCGTGCTCGCCCAGCAGCACCGAGGCCACCTGCGCGCCGTCCACCACCATGCTCACCACCGTGTCGCTGCGTTCGGCCACCTCCGCGGGGGTGGCGAGCGCGCTCGCGCCGTGTTCGCCGGCCCAGCGCTCGGCCTTGCCCGGCGTGTGCGTCCACACCGACAGCTCGAACCCCGCGCGGGCCAGGTTGGCCGCCATGCGCGAGCCCATGATCCCCAGGCCGAGGAAGCCGACGCGCTCGCCCTTGCTGTGTTCAGAGGCCATCTCCATCGCTCCTTGTCTGTGGCGCCGTCCGCCGATCCCGTCAGGCGTCGTGCGCCGCGTTGGGCGCCCCGAATCCTCCACCACCGGGGGTTTCGATGCGCAGCCGCTGGCCGGGGAGCAGCGTGCCGGTCACCTTCGGCGGCAGGGCGCGGCCGTCGAGTGTGTCGTGCCCGCACGCTCCCGGCTCGCCGCCGCCGGCGCCGCGCGGGCGGTGACGGCGGCGCTCGGCGATCAGCGAGAAGGTCATCTCGCTCAGCGCTTCGAGCTCGCGCACCACGCCCTCGCCGCCGCGGTGGCGCCCGGCGCCGCCCGAGCGCTCGCGCAGCGCGTATTCGATCACCCGTAGCGGGAACTCCCGCTCGAGCGCCTCGATCGGCGTGTTCAGCGTGTTGCTCATCGCGACGTGGACCGCGCTCGGGCCGTCCGCGTCCGGGCACGCGCCCTGTCCGCCGCCGAGCGTCTCGTAGTAGGAGAAGCCGCCGTCGCCCGGTGAGCGTTCGCCCGCGCCCAGCGTCAGGTTGTTCATGGTGCCCTGTCCCTGCGCCCGCCCGAACGCCGTCAGCACGAGGTCGGCTACCCGCGAGGACGTCTCGACGTTGCCGGCCGCCACCGCCGCGCCCGCCCGGGCGTTCAGCACGCTGCCCGGCGGCGCGCGCACCTCGATCGGTCGGTAGGCGCCGGCCGACGCCGGGATGTCGGGGTCGGTGAGCACGCGCGCCGCGAACAGGCAGGCCGAGCGCGTGACCGCCAACGGGCAGTTGAGGTTGCCGGCGTGCTGGGGCGCGCTGCCGGAGAAGTCGAGCAGCAGCCGCTCGCCGTCGATCACCGCCCGCAGCCTCAACACGAGATCGCCCTCCTGCGCCTCGAGCACGTCCTCGGCGTGCACGACCCCGTCGGGCAGCGCGGCCAGGCACGCGCGGGTCCGGCGCTCGGAGTAGTCGAGCACCGCCGAGGTGCCCTCGCGCAGGCGCTCGGCGCCCACTCGCCCCGCGAGCTCCGCCAGGCGCTGCGCGCCGACGCGGTTCGCCGCCAGCTGCGCGCGCAGATCGGCCCGGCGCTCGCGCGGCTGGCGCATACGCGCGACCAGCTCCCCGAGCGTGCGCTCGTCCAGCGGGCGCGGGGGGATCACCACCCCCTCGTCCTCGAGCCGGCGACTGTCGGCGGGCATCGAGCCGGGCACGCGCCCGCCGACGTCCGCGTGGTGGGCGCGGCTGGCCGCGAAGCCGAGCAGCTCCTCGCTCGCGAACACGGGGGTGATGACCGTGATGTCGGGGAGGTGGGTGCCGCCGGCGAACGGGTCGTTCAGGATCCACGACAGGCCGGCCTCGTGGCGCTCGCCCAGCACCGCCGCCACCGCCGCCGGCATCGCGCCGAGGTGCACGGGGATGTGCTCGGCCTGCATCACCATCTCGCCGGAGGCGTCGAACAGCGCGGTCGAAGCGTCACGGCGCTCCTTGATGTTCGCCGAGTGAGCCGAGCGGATGAGCACCACGCCCATCTCTTCGCACGCCGCCCGCAGCGCGCCGGTGAGCACCTGCAGCTCGATCGGGTCAAGCATGCTCGAGCTGGATCGTGCCGTGCTCGTCGACCTCGCCCCGCCAGCCGGGCGCCACCAGCAGCGTGGACTCCGGCAGCGCGCACAGGGCGGGCCCGTCCACGCGGACGCCGGGCGCGGGCTCGCCGCGCACGATCCTCGTCGCCACCGGGCGCCCGTCGAAGATCACCGGACGGACCTCCTCCGCGCCCGCGCCCGGGCCGGCGCTCGCCCGCAGGTGCAGTGAAGGAGCGCTCCCCCAAACGGACGCGCGCATGTTGACGAGCTCGACCCCGGCCTGCTCGTCGCGATAGCCGTAGCGCAGCTCGTGCGCCCGGGCGAACGCCGCACACAGCTCCCCGGGGTCGAGGCCCAGCGGACGGTGCGCGCCCGGCCCGAGCTCCTCGTCCACCGAGAGCTCGAACGACTGGCCCCGGTAGCGGAGCTCGTGTCGCACGCGCACCCGTGCGGGCGCCGGCGTGGAGTCGGGGCCGGGGGCCGCGTCGTGTGAGCCCGTGAGCGCCCCGCCGGCCTCCTCGACCAGGGTCCGCCGCTCGTGCGAGAGGCGCTCGGCGGACAGCGCCCGTGCGTCCAGCATCACCGTGCGGGCGGCGTCCCAGCGGGGGGCGGCGGCCGCCAGGCCGAGCGCGCACAGAACGCCGCACGCGCGGGGGCAGAGCACGCGCGAGATGCCCAGTTCGCCCGCCAGGGCCGTCGCGTGCAGCGGGCCGGCGCCGCCGAAGGGCATCAGCGCGAATCCGCGCGGGTCGACGCCGCGCTCGACGCTCATCACCCGCAGCGCTCCCAGCATCTCCGCCTCGGCCACGCGCACGATCCCCTCCGCGCACGCCACCGTCTCCAGGCCCAGTTCGCGCGCCAGCGCCGACACCGCGCGCTCGGCCGCGTGCACGTCCAGCGGCAGGCCGCCCGCCAGCGGCGAGTCCGCGAGCAGGCGACCCAGCAGCAGGTTCGCGTCGGTGACCGTCGGCTCGCGCCCGCCGCGCCCGTAGCACGCGGGCCCGGGGTCCGCGCCGGCCGACCCCGGCCCCACGCGCAGCGCGCCGCCGCCGTCGCGCCAGGCGATCGAGCCCCCGCCCGCACCCACCGTGTGGATGTCCAGCGCCGGCAGCGACAGCGGCCTGCCCGCCACCGTGCGCCCGGTGCTCTCGGGCACCTGCAGGCGCTCGATCGCGCACACGTCGCACGAGGTGCCGCCCATGTCGAAGCACAGCACGTTCGGCTCGCCCGCCAGCTCGGCCAGCGCCAGCGCCCCGCCCACTCCCCCCGCGGGGCCGGACAGCACCGTCAGCGCCGCGTGGGCCCCCGCTCGGGCGGCGTCCGTGAGCCCTCCCGAGGACTGCATGACCTGCGGATCGCGCAGGCCGAGTGCGTGCGCCCCGTCCGCCAGTCGGCCGAGATAGCCCGCCAGCAGGGGGGAGAGCGCCGCATCGAGCACGGTCGTCGCCGTGCGCTCGTACTCGCGGAAGGTGCCCACCAGCTCCGATGACAGGGAGACATGCGTGTCCGGCAGCCGCTCGGCCACGATCTCGGCGAGCAGCCGCTCGTGGGCGGGGTCGGCATAGGAGTGCAGCAGCGAGACGGCCACCGCCTCGGGCGCGGCCTGCGCGAGCTGCTCGACCAGCTCGCGGGCCGCCGCCGGCTCGAGCTCGCGCAGCGGGCCGTCGGGTCCCATGCGCTCGGGCACGGCGAGGCGCAGCGCCGCCGGCACCAGCGGCGCCGGCGGCGACTCGCACAGCCGGTACAGGTGCGGTCGGTTCTGGCGTGCGAGCGCGAGCACGTCCGTGAAGCCCTCGGTGGCCAGCAGCGCCGTGCGCGCCGTGCGGCCCTCGAGCAGGGCGTTGGTGGCCACGGTCATGCCGTGGGCGAAGCGCTCCACCTCCCGGGCGCTCGCGCCCGCCCGCGCGAGCACCGCCCGCACCGCCTCGAGCACACCCGCGGACTGCTCGCCGGGAGTCGACGGCACCTTGGCCGTGTGGAGGGCCCCGTCTGCGCCGAGGAGCACCGCGTCGGTGAAGGTGCCACCGACGTCGACCCCCAGGAGCATCCCTGCAGACTACGCGGCGGCCAGCTCCTGGTCCTCGGTGTCGGCCAGGTGCTGGTGCGAAGGGCAGTAGCCGTTGTGGGGCAGCGGCGTGCGCTGGCAGGCCGAGCCCTTGCGCGTCGTGGCTCGACACTGCGGCGGCGCTCCGCTCATCGCCGTGTAGCCCTCGAGGGGGTGTTCGGCCAGGAACATCTGGGCGTAGCCCGTATAGCGGGTGACCACGCGGTGGACATGGCTCTGGGCCGACATCGGGAAGTAGCTGCGGATGTCCAGGAACAGCGTCCGCGCCGGGCGGGCGAAGTAGTGGCGGTCGGTGGCCAGGCGGGTGATCACGGCCTCACAGGCGCGCAGTACGGCCGTGCGGTTGGTGCTCGGCTTGGCGCCAGGCGGTGCAGGCAGAATCTGGGGAGCGAGCTCCCTGTAGATGGCTCGACTGAACTGATACATGGTGTCTACCCTCGCCCTCTTTCTGCTGGCTCTGATGGTCTAAGAGCACACCCGCCGTTCCTAGAGACTCCAACGTCTCCGGGAACTTCCGCAATAGGGAACACCCGAGCGCTCGAAACGGAGCGCGGGAGCATCGGCAAGCGGGTATCGAGTCGCGCCGGCTCGCGCGCCGGGGCCTCGCTGCCCGTCCGTCGTCTCAGCGCCACGTACGCAGGGAGAAGCTCCTCGTCAGAGCTTATTACTACAACGTGTCGTAGGTCGAGCGCGGGGTCGCGCTCGGGATGGTCCGCGCGCACGTGCGCCCCCCGGCTCTCGTCGCGCGCGAGCGCGCAGCGCGCAATCAGTCGGGCGAGCGGGTGGGGGTCGGCGAGCAGGCGGGTGAGGCCCTCCTGGGTGCGCACGATGCCGGCGTCGCGCCACAATGCCGCGCGCGTGTCCGCGCCCGCGGAAGGCGGTGTGGGCAGGGCGCGCAGCGCCTCCAGCTCACTCGCGCCCACCACGCCGCTCACGCCGCGCGGCTGTGAGAGGGCGTCGGCGACGGCGCGGCGGGCGAACACGAAGCACTCGCTGAGCGAGTTCGAGGCGAGCCTGTTGGCGCCGTGCAGCCCGGTGCACGAGGACTCGCCGATCGCGTACAGGCCCGCGAGCGTGGAGCGGCCGTCGAGATCGGTGACGATGCCTCCCATCATGTAGTGGGCGGCCGGCGCCACGGGGATCAGCTCGCGGGTGGGGTCCAGGCCGGCCTCGCGCAGGGCCGCTACCACGTTGGGGAAGTGGGCCGGATCGATCGCGCGCATGTCCAGGCCCACCGAGCGCTGCCCCGATTGCTCGAGACGCGCCTGGATCGCGCGGGAGACCTCATCGCGCGGCGCGAGCTCGTCCACGAAGCGCTCGCCCGCGGCGTCGTGCAGCGTCGCGCCCTCGCCGCGGATTGCCTCGGTCACCAGGAAGCCCTCGCGCCCGGGGATCCCGATCACCGCCGTGGGGTGAAACTGGAGCAGCTCGAGGTCGGCCAGCGCGGCGCCCGCCGCGTGCGCCAGCAGCAGGCCGATCCCCTGGGAGCCCGGCGGGTTGGTGGTTCGCGCCCACAGCGCGGCCGCGCCGCCCGTGGCGATCACCACGGCGTGCGCGGCGATCGCGCGTCCGTCATCGCACACCAGTCCGCGACACCGCGGGCGGGAGGGGTCGGGATCGGTCCACAGCGCCTGCACGCGGGCGCCCTCCAACACCTCGATCCGCGGGTGCTCGGCGGCGAGCGCCGAGAGCTGACGGACGACGCGCCGGCCGGTGGCGCTGCCGCCCGCGTGCACCACGCGCCTGACCGAGTGCCCGCCCTCCAGTCCCAGCGCCAGGCGCCCGAAGCGGTCGGCGTCGAAGCGGACGCCCAGCGCCTGCAGGTCGTGGACGCGCTCGGGGGCCTCGCGCACGAGCGTTTCGGCCGCGCTGCGACGCACCAGCCCGCGCCCCGCCAGCTCGGTGTCGCGCAGATGCAACTCGAAGCTGTCCTCGTCCGACAGGGCCGCCGCCAGGCCGCCCTGGGCCCAGTAGCTGGCGGTCTGGGCCAGCGGCGTCGCCGACACGAGCACCACCCGGGCTCCCTCGCGCGCGGCGCACAGCGCGGCGTACAAGCCGGCCGCGCCGGCCCCCGCCACTGCTATGTCGGCCTCGTGAATCCCTGCGGCGGGAGTGACGGGCATCGCCGGAACCGTATCTGCCGGAACGGCCACGCCGGCTCCGGGTCGCGGCGAGGATCGGGCGTGCGGGCTGCGTGCGTCCGCGCGGTGGCTCGCCGCGCGCCGCTCGCGATCGTCGCTCAGCCGATCGGCGCGCCCGGCACGAGGCCGCGCCGTCGCAGCCGTTCTTCGAGCCGTTTGCCGAGCCCGAAGCGCCCTGGACGCGTTCCCGTGGTCGGCGTCGAGCGGATGCCCGGCGTGGGCGAGCGAGCCGTCGAGCCCGTGACGGTCGTGCCCGGCGCGCCCGTCGTCGACCCGCTGGCTCCCGGAGCTGTGCCCGACCGCGTCGGTGTGAGCGCCGCCGGCGAGCTCGTCACCGTTCTGGTCACCGTCGTGGATGCCGTCGCGGGAGAACCCGAGGCGAGCTTCACCAGCGCGGCCGCCAGCACCCCGAGCGACAGCGCGCTCACCACCGCCAGCGTCGCCACCGGGCCCTTCCAGTTGGGGGCCGCGGCAAGGCGTGTGCGCGCGGCCGCGCCGCAACTCAGGCACCACTCCTGCTGCGGGTGCAGCGCGGCGCCGCACAGCGGGCACGCCTCGCCCGGCGCTGCCCGGCCGGGCGCGCCGACCGGTGCGCCCGCGCGCGTGGTCGTGGCGTCCGCCACGCTCACGAGCCCGACGCCGGTCCGCGCAGGATCTCGGTCGGCCCGTCCTCTTCGCGGGGAGCCGCTTGCGCCTGCGGGCTCTGCGCAGGCGGTGAGCTCGCAGGCTGTGGGGCCGGCGCCGGGGCCGCCGCCGGCGTGGCTGGAGGTTGCGGCGCAGCCGGCGGCGCGGCGGCGCTCGCCTGCGGCTGGGGCGAGGGCGCACCGGCGCCGGCGACCGATTGGAAGCCGGCCGGCAGGTCGGCGTGGCGGGCCATGGACAGGCCGCAGTTGGGGCAGAAGTTGTCTTCGCTGCTGTGGATGGCCGCACACCGCGGGCAAGCGGTGATACCGGCTTCGCGCAGGACGGTGACGGAACGGCGCTCGCCGAGGGTGGCTTCGATGCCGCGCAGCTCGTCGTCGATGTGGCCGAGCGTGCTCAGCTTGGCCAGGACGAGCGCGTCGTTGCGCTGTCCGAAGCGATGGAGGTTGAAGACCAGGCCGCCGAGGTCGCGGTAGGCGAGCTCGCGCGCCTTGCGCAGGAAGCGTGCGCGCCGGCGGGCACGGCCACGCGACTGAAAGCCCGCCCCCTCGGACTGGGAGCCGTCGGCGGGAGCGGGGTCAGTGCCCGCCGGGGCAGGAGCGGGAGCGGCGCTGGCGGGGGAGGTGGCGCCGTCGGCCGGCTGGGCGGGGGGGCTCGCCTCCCGGGTCGGAGCGTATGTCGGGCTGATGCCGGTTGTGTGGTCCACGCCAGATCCATGCTACCCCGACATTTGGCCGGAGCGCGAGGCCGCCGCGCGCCATGCGGTTGCCACGCGGGCGGCCATCGCCGACGCGGAGAAACGAGTGGCGCTCGCGCGCCCCGCCACGCGCGGATCGCGCTCGTGCACGTGAGGCTCCAGCGCGGTGCGCCAGCGAGCGAGCTCGAACGGGGCGCACAGGCTGCCGGGCACGTCGGCGAGGGCTTCGCCGTGGACGCCGACGGGCGTCGCCAGCACGGGCACGTCACAGGCGAGCGCCTCGAGCACCGCCAAGCCGAAGCCCTCGCGCTCGGAGGGCACGAGCACGGCGTTGGCCGCGTTGATCCACAGCGGCACGCGCTCGGGCTCGACCGCCCCGAGCGTCAGCAGCGGCGCGTGGACGGCGCCCGCGAGCGCGACCGCGCGGTCGTGGCGCTTCTCGGCACGCGAGGGGTTCGCGGGGAACAGCAGGTACGGCGCGTCCGGGTCGAGCCCCAGCTCGGCGCGCGCGTGCGCGCGGGGCAGCGGGCGGAAACGCTCGAGGTCGACGCCGCAGGGCAGGACCTGTGCGCGTCGGCGCGCTCGGCGGCCGGGAAGTTCGTGCGCCAACGAGGCCGAGGCGGCGGCCAGCAGGTCGATCGCGGGCAGCACCGCGGCGGTGAGCATGCGGGTGCGGGGATCGCGGACGTCGGTGCCGTGCACGGTCAGCGCCCGCACGCGCGCCGGGACCGCCAGGCACGGCCAGGCGGTGAGGCCGAAGTGCGCGTGGACGACGTCGAAGCGCTCGGCGGCGAAGCGGCGGCGCAGCTCGAGCGCGGCGCGGGCGAGCGCCGTTGCGCCGGGGGCGAACTCGTGCAGCTCGACGGTGAGCCCGTCGATCTCTCGCAGCGCGGCGACCTGGTCGCGGACGAAGCTTCCGCGCGCCGGGCGCGCGGCGTCGGGCAGCATGTTGGAGACCACCAGCGCGCGCACAGTCCTTCGACCGTAGCGCTCTGGAATGATGGCCTGCGTGGACAGCCCGCCAAGCGAGCGCAGCTACGGCCGAGGACCGGACGGCCTACGCCCGACGACGATCGAGCCGGGCTTCGTGCGCACGGCCACGGGCTCGGCGCTGATCTCGGTGGGGGAGACGCGGGTCATCTGCACGGCCTCGGTGCAGGAGGGCGTGCCGCGCTGGATGGCCGGTCGGGGTCGCGGCTGGGTGACGGCGGAGTACGGGATGCTGCCGGCGTCCACCGGCGAGCGCAAGCAGCGTGACGCTGCGCGGGGACGCCAGGACGGGCGCACGATCGAGATCCAGCGCCTGATCGGACGCTCGCTGCGGGTGGTGGTCGACTTCGACGCGCTCGGTGAACGCACCGTGTACCTCGACTGCGACGTGCTGCAGGCCGACGGGGGCACCCGCTGCGCGTCGATCACCGGTGCGTACGTGGCCCTGTCGCTGGCATGTGTGCGCCTGCAGCGGGAAGGCCGGCTCGAGCGCTCGCCGCTCAACGGATCGGTGGCGGCGGTGTCGTGCGGGATCATCGACGCCACGGCGCTGCTGGACCTCGACTACTCCGAGGATTCGACCGCGGAGGTGGACGCGAACGTGGTCATGAGCGACGACGGCGGCCTCGTCGAGGTGCAGGCCACGGCCGAGCGCACGCCTCTGTCACGGGCGCACCTGGACGAGCTGCTGGCGCTCGCCGGCGCCGGCATCGAGGAGCTGCGAGCCGAGCAGGAGCGCGCGATCACGGAGGGCTCGGAGCAGGCGAGCGACGAGGCGGTGCCGGCCGCGGGCAAGCCGTAGGGAGCGCTTGCGGCCCCTTGAAGCTGCTCCTGGCCACGCACAACGAGCACAAGCGCCGCGAGTTCGCTCGCCTGCTCGAACGCTCGACCGGTGCGCGCCGCTGGGAGCTCGACGCGCTGCCCGACAGCGTCACGCTGCCGCCCGAGGACGGCGAGACGTTCGCCGAGAACGCGCTCGGAAAGGCCCGTGCGGCCGCGCGGACGACGGGCCGCGTGAGCATCGCCGATGACTCGGGCATCCTCGCCGCCGCGCTGGGCGGGGCGCCCGGCGTGCGCTCGGCGCGGTACGCGGGCGAGCGGGCGAGCGACGCCCAGAACCTCCAGAAGCTGCTGCGCGAGGCGCCCGCCGGGAGCCCTTTGGAGTACGTGTGTGCGATCGCCTACGTCGATCCGCAGGATGGCGTCGAGCTGGTGTTCGAGGGTCGCTGTGGCGGGCGCCTCGCAGCTCGCCCGCGCGGCGAGGGCGGCTTTGGCTATGACCCTGCGTTCCTCCCCGACGACGGGCCCGCGGGGCACGACGGCGGCTCCGCCGCGACCATGGCGGAGCTCTCGGACGAGCAGAAGGACGAGATCAGCCACCGCGGCCGGGCGGCGCGGGCGCTGATGCGGTGGCTGGAAGAAGAGAACGACGATTGAAGTCGTCGAGGCCGTCGTGTCGAGCAAGCTCGCCACGACGTGCTCGGCTACAGCAGGTTGATGGCGGCGGACGCGGCCACGGCGACGCCGAGCCCGGCGTAGCCCGTGTACCCGGAGAGCGCCAGCAGCAACGCCGTGATCAGCGCCACCAGCACCGTCACCAGCCACGCGATGCGGGAGATGGTCACCGGCTGATTGTTACGGATGCGCCCGTCCGCATCCGGTGTTAGCGTCATCACAACAGTTTCACGAACGAGGAGGGTCAAGTGACTAAGTCCGAGCTGGTTGACCAGGTGGCCGATCGCGCCGATCTGACCAAGCAGGATGCCTCACGCGCCGTGGAGGCGGTGCTCGCGACGGTGGAGGACGCTCTGCGTCGCGGCAGCGAGGTGACCGTCTCGGGGTTCGGCAAGTTCCACGTGAGCGAGCGCGGCGCGCGCGTCGGGGTCAACCCCCGCACCGGCGAGCGCATTCAGATCGCCGCCTCGCGCGTGCCCCGCTTCACCGCGGGCAGCGGGCTGAAGAGCGCGGTGAAGGGCCGCTGAGGACTGTCAGCTCCTTCGGCGACACCCTGGCCGCTCGGGTCGCCGAGCGCGAGTCACAGGTCGTGCTCGGCCTCGACCCCGATCCCGACGCCCTGTGGCCGGGCGATCGAACCTCGGCCAGCGGCGCCGGTCCCGCGCACGGGCTGTCCGCGGCGCAGGCGGCCGCGGACGCCGTGCTGGAGCACTGCCGTGCGCTGATCGACGCGACGGCGCCGGCGTGCGTCGCGGTCAAGCCACAGCTCGCGCGCTTCGAGCTGCTCGGCGCAGCCGGCTGGGCGGCGCTCGAAGCGGTGGTCGCGCACGCGCGCTCGCTCGGGCTGCTGGTGATCGCCGACGGCAAGCGCGGCGACATCGACGTGACCGCGCGCGCCTACGCGGGCGCCCTGGGCACGGGCATCGACACTCAGTTCGGCGCGATCGCCGGCCTGCGCGCGGATCTCGTGACGGTCAACCCGCTGATGGGCAGGGACGCGCTGGAGCCGTTCGTGAGCGCCGCGCGAGCGGCCGGCACCGGTGTGCTGGTGCTCGTGCGCACCTCCAATCCCGGGGCCGCCGACGTCGAGGACCTGAGGCTCGAGGACGGCGGGCGCGTGTGGGAGCGGATCGCCGCCCTCGTGGACGAGCTCGGCGCTCCCGGCGTGGGCGACGCTGGGCTGAGCGACGTGGGAGCGGTGGTCGGCGCCACCGAGCCCGAGCATCTGCAGCGTGCGCGTGAGCTGATGCCGAACGCATGCTTCCTGCTCCCCGGCGTGGGCGCTCAGGGCGGGCGTGTGGAGGACCTGGCGGGTGCCTTCGCGCCGGGCCCCGCGGGCGGGCTGGTGTCCGCCTCGCGGAGCATCGCCGGCGCCTACCGGGCACACGGAGGCGAGCCGGCCGCAGCCGCGCGCGCGGAGGCCGAGCGGCTGCGAGAGTCCGCCTGGGAGCTGTCCGTCGTCCGCTAGCCTGTGTGTCGTGCACGTACGGGGCTTCCTCTGCGGTTCGGGTGCGCCGAAAGGCGGGTAGAGGCCCAGAATGATCATCACGGTCACCCTCAACGCGGCGATCGACAAGTCGCTGGCGGTGCCCAACTTCAGGCTGGGGCGACGTCACCGCACGGTGGACCAGCGGACGATGGCGGGGGGCAAGGGCGTCAACATCGCGCGCACGCTCAAGGCCCTCGGGCAGCCGGTGATCGCCACCGGGTTCGCCGGCGGCGCAACCGGAACGCACATCGTCGAGCAGCTCACCGAGGAGTCGATCCTCAATGACTTCGTGCGCATCCGCGAGGAGTCGCGAACCAACACCTCCGTGCTCGACCCCACCACGGGCGAACAGACGGAGATCAACGAACGCGGTCCCTCGGTATCCGAGCAGGAGGTCGAGCTGTTCCGCGACAAGCTCGTGTACCTGGCGCGCGGGGCGGCGATCGTGGTGTTCGCCGGCTCGCTGCCTCGCGGCGTCGAGCCCGACCTGTACGCGTCGCTGATCAGAGAGCTCGAGCGCCGGGACGTGGTGACGGTGGTGGACACCGACGGCGAGCCCCTGCGCCAAGCGGTGCGGGCCGAACCGGATGTGGTCTCGCCCAACGTGCTCGAGGCCGAGGAGCTCGTCGGCCACGAGTTCTCCGGCGAGCAGGAGCGCTCGCACGCGGTGGCCGAGGTCGCTGCGCTGGGGCCGCGCGAGGCGATCATGACGCTCTCCGACGGCTGCTTCGCGCAGGTGCTGATCGACGGCCAGAGGGTGCTCAAGCGCGCCCGCATCGAGCCGCGCGAGCCGGTCGCCCGCAGCGGCTCCGGGGACGCGTTCCTGGCCGGCTATCTCGCGGCGCGCTACGAAGGACGCCCACCCGACCAGTGCCTGCGCTTCGGGGTGGCCTGCGGCGCAGACTCGACCGCGCGCCTGGGGGCGGGGCTGATCGATGCGCGCGAGGCACGGCGGCTGATGGGCGACGTGGAGCTGACAGTCATCGACCTGCCCGCGGAAGTGGCCTGAGCGGCCGATGGCCTACCCGCCCGCCACGTCACGGCGCAGCAGCACGAGGTAGGCGGCAAACAGCGCGGGGACGGCGTAGAGCGCGCACAACCACGCCGAGTGGGCGATCGGGGCCCAGTTGGTGGGGGTGCGCAAGAGGCCCTGCCAGGCCTGGAGCTGTTCGGTGAGCAGGTAGGGCTGGATCCCTTCCAGCCCGGGGATCTGCGCGACGATGAACAGCAGGATGACGATCCCGATCGTGCCCACGACGGCCGCGGCGCTGTTGCGCGTGGCAACCGACAGCAGCACGCCGATGCTGGCGATCGTGAACAGCGGGATCAGGTAGGCGGCGTTGATGCCGAACACGAGCAGCAGCGCTTCGGGCCCGGAGACGACCGTGCCGGAGAACGTCGTCACCGGGTGAAAGCCCCACGAGGCGATGCCTGCGAGCGTGGCCACGGCGGCGGTCAGGAAGGCCACGATGGCGGCGTAGGTCATGGCGGCGAGCGCCTTGGCGAGGAACACCTGGCCGCGGTTGACCGAGCGCGTGAGGATCGTCTTGAGCGTGCCGTTGCCGTCCTCGTTGGCGAAGATGTCGCCCGCGACCAGCGCGGCGACGACCGGCAGGAAGAAGCCGGACATGAAGAACAGCATCAGCACCGGGGTGGCGAGCCCGGACTGGGTGATCTGGGCGGCGAAGATGTTCTCGCGGTGGTTGGCCTGATGGTGCAGGCTCTCGAACACCACGAACACCAGCGTCAGCAGGATCAGCAGACCAGGGCCGAGATAGCTGCGCACCTGTGAGACGAGCTTGCGCAGCTCCCAGCGGTACACGGTGAGCGTGCGGGGGCGTCGTGGCTGCCCACGCGCAGGCGCCGCACGCGACGGCGAGGCGGCGGCCGCGGCGCTCATCCGACCCCCACCGGGATTCGCGCGTCGCCCTCGGTGAGCGTGAAGAACAGGTCCTCGAGGGTCGCCAGCTCGGGCGTGAGCGCGAGGATTCCGATGCCCGCCGCGGCGAGCGCCAGGGACAGCTCGCCGACGTCGCGCTCCTGCGCCAGGAAGGCGATCCCGTGCTCCCCGCGGGCGGCCCCTTCCACGCCCGCCTGGGCGCGGGCGATATCCAGCGCGCGCTCGTCGTCGGTGGTGCGCAGCCGGTAGCCGGCGCCGCCCTGGCGGCGCAGGTCGGCGAGCGCGCCCTCGTACACCACGCGTCCGCTGTCCACGATGGCCACGCGGTCGCACAGTTCCTGCACCTCCGGGAGCTGGTGGCTCGAGAGCAGGACGGTGATCCCGTCGTCGGCTAGGCGGCGGATGAGCAGGCGCATGTCGCGCATGCCGGCGGGGTCCAGGCCGGTGGCGGGCTCGTCCAGGATCAGCAGCCGGGGCCGCCGCAGCAGCGCGGCCGCGATGCCCAGGCGCTGGCGCATGCCATGCGAGAAGCCGCCCACCTTGTGCCGAGCCCGCCCGGTCAGCTCGACCGTGTCGAGCACCTCGCCGATCCTCCCCGACGCCCCGTCGCCGTCCAGCGCGGCGAGCAGCTCGAGGTTCTTGCGGGCGGTTAGGTAGGGATAGAAGCGCGGCGCCTCCACGAACCCGGCCACGCCCTCCAGCGCTCGCGCTCCGCGGCGCATGGGGTCGCGCCCGAACAACTCGACGGTGCCCTCGGTGGGGACGATCAACCCGAGCGCCATGCGCAGCGTGGTGGTCTTGCCCGCGCCGTTGGGGCCGAGGAACCCGTACACGTCGCCGTGGTGGACGTTGAGGTCGATGTGATCGACCGCCAGCACGTCCTTGTAGCGCTTCACGAGCCCGCGCGCCTTGACGGGCGGGGCGGGCTCCTCGTTCACGCTATAGGCCTCGCGCGACCGTTTCGATGGCGCTCGGCGAGACGGAGCCGGCCAGCAGGTAGCCCACGCCGCCGCGCTCGAAGCTCAGGATCGTTCCCAGCTCGGTGCGCAGCTCGCTGGCGGAGACGCCGTCGATCGTGACCTGCGGCAGTCCTCCGAGCGATTCGCCCGCTCCCGCCTTCGCGCTGCCCTTGGTCTTGGTTTCAAGCACCACGATCGTCGCGGGGCCTTGCCCGTAGGTCGTGAGCTTGGGCTTGCCGTGGGCGTGGGCGTGGGCCGCGCCCCCGTGTTCGCCGTGGGAGCCGCCTACGTGCAGTTCCTCCACCTTCGCGTTGGCCGGCGGGTTCACTTCGAACACGGAGCTTTCGACCGGCCCGTAGGAGATTTCCGTGGCCGCCAGTTCGGCCACCGGCGAGGAGCTCGTGGAGGAGTAGATGGCGCTCCGCAGCGGCACGCCGTTGTCGGCATCGAAGGACAGCTCCACGCCCCCGAACAGGCTGCCGCCTTCCTTCGGCGAGACGCGCACGGTGTAGGCGGGCTGGCCCGCGATGTCCGTGGGTATGGCACCGGACACGTCGGCGTGCTGGCTGAGGTGGGATAGGACTTCTTCGATCTCGGCCACGGTGGGGACTTCGTGGGGCCCGTTGGCCTTCCTGTCAGCGGGCGCCTTCTCGGCAAGCGGCGCGTAGGGCGTCCAACCACTGTCCGCAGCCCCCTTTTCACCGGCCGGCGGCGTGTACCGGTACACCGTGTTGGTCGCGGCGTCGTACACCGTCAGCGTGTGCCCGTCGTAGAGGATCTGCGTGTCCCCCTTCTGCGACTGCAGCTCCAGGCGCAGGCGGCCGTCCTTGGCGATCCACAGCCGGCCGGAGGCGCCGCTGACGAGCGGGCTCGAGGTGAGTTCTCCCGACTGCCCGCCGTCGGCGAGGCTGGCGCCTTCGAGCAGGTGGTCGGTCCAGGTGATGCTGGCGCTGACGCCTTCGATGGGCGCTCCGCTGCTCGCGCCGAGGGCGTCGTGGATCGCCTGGGCGAGCGGCTTGGGCGGCGGCGTGGGCCCGGCGCCGAGCGCGACGGCGAGCGCGGTGGCGGACGCGCCGATCGCCACGACGAGCCCACACAGGAGCAGCAGGCGCGATAGGGGGAGTCGTCGCAGGATGTTCACGGCAGTGGGTCCACGTCCTTGGAATTGCCCGAGGACTCCAGGTTAGCGCGGTGCCTTCAGGCGGACTAAACGTGGGAGAGCTCTCATCGGGGTGCCCCGGGGCGGGGGGCGCGGGGGCGGTCATGCGACGCGTCCGCGGCGTCACCCGATATCTTCTCGCGCGCATGCTGATCCTGTTCATCTGCTTCTGGGTCGTGCTCGGCCTGGGCGTGTTCTTCGTGGCGATGCGCGGCGGCCCGCGCGCGGCGCGCCAGTCGCTGTACATCGAGGGTGGTGTGGGCCAGCACCTGGTGACGCTCGGGATCGTCGTGCTGTTCGTGTTCGGCCTGGTGGTGCCCGCGTTCGTGCTTGCGGACAACGGTGCGCACAAGGCGAGCGTGGCGGTGGGCGGCGTGCACCTGACCCCCGACGAGACCGAGGGCAGGGAACTGTTCGCCAAGGCGTGCGTGGTGTGCCACACGCTGGCGGCGGTCAAGTCGGTGGGGCGCACCGGTCCGAACCTGGACATCCGCGTGGGCGATGACATCTCCACCCCGGCGGGACGGCGGGCGCTCGTGGAAAACGCGATCGAAGAAGGCCGCGCTCGCGGGCTCGGCCAGATGCCGGCGCTGCTCTACCAGGGCAAGGAAGCCGAAGACGTGGCCAAGTTCGTCGCGGCGGTCGCGGGCCACTGACCGCCTGGCGATTTGGCCAGCCGTCGATAGCGGCTCGCGCAGGCCACCACTAAGATCCCCGATCGATGCCAGACGAGCCGAAGAGCGCCGACGACGTCAAGGCGCTCGTCCAGGAGCGCAACATCCGCTTCATCCGCCTCTGGTTCACGGACATCTTGGGCCAGTTGAAGTCCTTCTCGATCAACGCTGACGAGCTGGACGACGCGTTCGACGCGGGCATGGGCTTCGACGGCTCCTCGATCACGGGCTTCAACGCGATCGAGGAGTCGGACATGATCGCGATGCCCGATGCGGGCACCTTCGCGGTGCTGCCGTGGCGACCGGAGGAGCAGGGCGTGGGGCGGATGTTCTGCGACGTGATCACGCCCGAGAGAACGCCGTATGAGGGCGACCCCCGCCACGTGCTGCGCCGGGCGGTGCGCCGCGCCAACGACATGGGCTTCGACACCTTCAACGTGGGCCCCGAGCTCGAGTACTTCCTGTTCAAAGACTCGCGCTCGACCGAGGTGCTCGACCGGGGCGGCTACTTCGACCTGACGACCCTGGACGCGGGCTCGGACGTGCGCCGGGAGACGGTGCTCGCGCTGGAGCAGCTCGGGATCCACGTGGAGTACACCCACCACGAGGTGGGTCCCTCCCAGCACGAGATCGACATGCGCTATGCGCACGCGCTGAAGATGGCGGACGACTGCATGACGTACCGCATCACGGTGAAGGAGATCGCGATGAAGTACGGCTGGCACGCGACGTTCATGCCGAAGCCCCTGTACGGGGAGAACGGCTCGGGCATGCACACGCATCAGTCGCTCTTCAGCGCAGGCAAGAACGCGTTCTACGACGCCGACGACCCGTACTTCCTGTCGGACGTGGGCAAGGCGTTCATCGCGGGGCAGCTCAAGCACGCGCGCGAGATCTGCTCGATCTTCGCCCAGTGGGTGAACTCCTACAAGCGCCTGGTTCCCGGGTTCGAGGCGCCGGTGTACGTGGCGTGGTCACGGCGCAACCGCTCGGCGCTGGTGCGCGTGCCGATGTATCACCCCGGCCGCGAGAAGGCGACGCGCATGGAGCTCCGCTGTCCGGATCCCGCCTGCAACCCCTACCTGACGTTCGCGGCGCTCCTACAGGCGGGCCTCGAGGGGATCGAGAAGGGCTATGAGCTGCCCGAGCCGATGGAGAAGAACCTGTACCACCTGTCCGCCGAGGAGCGCCGGCGCCTGGGTGTGGAGCAGCTCCCCGAGAGCCTCGGCGAAGCGATCGAGCTGACGGCCGAGTCGGAGCTGGTGCTGCGCACGCTGGGCGAGCACATGTTCAACCGCTACGTGGAGATCAAGCGCCAGGAGTGGGATGACTACCGCGTGAACGTCACGCAGTGGGAGCTCGACCGCTACCTGGCGATCCTGTAGGCGATCGAGACGCTTAAGAGGGGCCTGCGCCTGACGGCTCCGGCCGGCAGGGTCGGCTTGTGGGTGTCCGCTCAGCCCTCGGGCGTGAGGTTCTCGACGACCTCGAAGAAGCCGTCGGTGCCGACGGACTCGACGTAGGGCGCGATTGCCGCCTGCTGCTCCTCGTAGCCAACTAGAGCGGAGCTCGCGCGCAGGTCGTTGGCGGTGCCGTCGAAGATGCCGAGGCAGATGACCCGGTCGGGGTCATCTGCGCTGCGGAGCATATTGAAGCGCCGCCAGCCTGTGGGCATCTGTCCCGCGCGAACGGGACGCATGAACGCCTCCCTGAACTGATCGAAGGTGCCTGCTCGGAGCCTGCGTTCGGTCAGTGCACAGATCATGAGAGCCTCCTGTTGAATGGATCGCCGCCCGCAGCTGGCGGCCGCGGGCGCGATCCTACCCGACCGTTACCCGGCGATCGTGTGGGCGGCGCAGGACGCCGCCGATTCGCCGAGCGCGCCTGAGACCGGGTCGGGCCTCAGGCGCGCTCGAGTGCTCCTCAACGCTTCCTGCTCATGGTGCGCCGATGTACCGCGCTTCCTTGCTCTTGACGACGTTGACGGACGTCTCGCTCGCAGGAGCCGGACCCGGTTCCATGCCCTCTTCTTCGGCGGTGAGGCCGAGCGGTTCGATGGTCATGCCGAGCGCCGGACCTTCTTCTTCGATCTGCGAGTACTGCTGTCTGTTTTCAGCACCGACCGCCAGCGTGTCGGTCTCCTCCTTGGAGGCTTTGTTGACGTCGTCGCCGACTTCGCTCAGCGTCTCCCCTCTGGTGATGAACGAGGCGCTGCCGCACGTGAATTCGTCGATCACTTCCCCTTTTTCTGGAACGGCCAGGAGGCCGACTTTGGTGCGAGCTTTGTCCAGGAACACCAGCGACGTGAACATTTCGCTGGTCACTATTTCCCCGGGCTTCGCGCCTGGCGAGGAGCATCGGGCGGTGCTGGGGTTGTTGGGGTTCGCAAGGAGGTGGCAGCCGTAAAACCGCCACAGCCAGCCGTCGCCGAACAGTTCGAGTTCTCTGCGCGTGTAGGTTCCCACGTCCTTGTCGGACTTGCATTCGACCAAGCCGTACAGTCCAGGGACGATGAAGAAGTGGCCCGAGAAGAAGACCGTGGGGCCGCTGGAGCTGTCCAGCACTATTTTTTCGTTGGGATTCCACGGCTCGATCGTGTACTTGCCTTCGTCCGTGGCGCTTTTGGTCGCACAGGCCTTTTCCGTGAACTGGCCGGTGTATTTTTTGCCCACCTTCGTTGCCTTGACGCACACTTGATACTGCGGGCCTTCAGCCGCCGCGGCGCTTGTGGCCGCCCCCGCGGCCATCGTGAACACCGCGACGAGGCAAAATGCCATCGTCCTGAGATGACTCATAACTCCCCCCTCCATTGAGCGGAGCTCCCCGGTCGGCTCCGCGTGAGCCAACTCTAACCCCTCGGTGCAATCAGATGTGGCCTTCGTGGGTGCCAACAATCCCGCAGTTTGCGGACTTTTCGCGCCGCGGGTCCCGCAGGCTTGTGTTGCGGTGCCGCTTGCGCGATCATCGCAGGGTCCACGCCCGCGCGGCGGAGCCGTGGCGGGCAACCCATGGCAAAGAAAGCTGCGATGGACACCACGAAAGCGCAGGCGGCAGCGGAGAGCACCGAGGTTCACGACCCCGCTCGGGCGCTCGCTGCGAGAATGGCCCGGATCAGCGACGAGCTGACGCACGAGGAAGGGGCGTCCAAGCAGCGGGCGGCGCTCACGGAGACTCAGTACGCGAGGAGCGGCGACCTCAGCATCGCCTACCAGGTGACTGGGAAGGGGCCGGATCTCGTGCTCGTTCCGGGGTCGCTTTCGCACGTCGAGTTGGGTTGGGAGACCGAGCCAGCCGCGTGCATGTACCGCAGGCTGTCGCGGTTCTCACGGATGATCACCTTCGACAAGCGCGGGACGGGCCTGTCCGATCGAAGCGTGGAGCTTCCCACGCTCGAGGAGCGTATGGACGACCTGCGAGCGGTGATGGACGCTGCGCACTGCGAGAAGGCCGCTGTCGTCGGCATCTCCGAGGGAGGCCCGATGGCGCTGCTGTTCGCTGCCACCTATCCGGAGCGCGTCACCGCTTTGGTTCTCTGGGGGACCTTCGCCCGCGTGGTGTGGGCGCCCGACTACCCGCAGGGGATCGACCAGCAACAGGGGGAGCGCTTCTGTGACCAGATCGAGCAGAGCTGGGGTCACGGCCTCGTCTGGCCGTTGATCTCCACGCACGATTCGCCCGATGACGAGGCCACACGCCGGCATCTGGCCCGCTTCGAGCGAAACGCGGGGACTCCGGCGATGGCGGCCGCAGCCAACCGTTTCGGGCTACGCATCGACGCCCGGGACGCGCTTGGCGCGATCTCGGCACCAACGCTGGTGGTGCACCGCACCGAAGATCCGATCACGGGCGTCGTCCACGGTCGTTACCTCGCCGAGCACATTCGCGGAGCCCGACTGGCGGAGTTCCCCGGCGAGTTTCACTTCAGCGCGCTCGGCAAGGACGACGAGGTCCTCGACGAGATCGAGGAGTTCCTCACCGGGACGCGAGAGGAACACGAGATCGACCGCGTGCTCAAGACGGTGCTGTTCACCGATATCGCGGGGTCGACCGAACAGGCGGTGAGCATGGGCGACCGGCGCTGGCACGAGCTGCTCGACGCCCATGACTCCACCGTGCGGTGCGAGCTCGAGCGCTTCCGTGGCCAAGAGGTGAAGAGCACCGGCGACGGGTTCCTCGCCTGCTTCGATGGGCCCGCACGGGCGATCCGTTGCGCGCGGGCGATCAGCGACAAGACCCACACAATCGGCCTCGAGGTCCGCGCCGGTCTGCACTCTGGCGAGTGCGTCGTACGCGGCGATGACTTCGCCGGCGTGGCTGTGCACATCGGGGCCCGCGTGGCAGGCCTCGCCGGTCCCGGCGAGGTGCTCGTGACCAGCACGGTGCGCGACCTGGTGACGGGGTCGGGCATCGAGTTCGTCGACCGCGGCCGTCACACGCTGAAGGGCATCCCCGGCGACTGGCAACTGCTCGCCGTCACGCCATGAACAGCCGCGCACGGCCGCAAGGGCGCATCTCACCCCCAGCTAGCGTCTGAGCTTCAGAGCGCCGATCTCGCTGATGGTCGGGTGCGCAGTCGCAGTGAAGCGAACCCGGCTCGTCAGCCTGAGCTTGCTCGCTCGCGCAAGCAGCCGCCGGCCGCCCCTCGTCAGGCTGATCTTGACCTTGCGGGTGCCCGCGGCGGCGAACGTCGCCCTGCCTTCTGCCACCAGCGTTGGCCTGGGTCTGACCTTCTTCGCCAGATGCGCGCCAGAGGGCACCTGCCACCACTGGATGACCAGCGTGCCCGGCTCGGACGAGCTGAAGCTCAGCGTGAGGCCGTCGTGGCGCAGCAGCGCGCCGATGCCGGCGGCCTTGCCGTTGGGAGCCAGGATCCGCTCGATCGCGGTCCGCAGCGTCGCCAAGGCTGCCTGTTCGAGCCGCTTGGTTGCTTCTTCTAGCTCGCGCTTGTTGGCTGCGGCGTTTTCTTCTTCGTGACGTTTCTCCGCCGCGGCGGTGGCTATCGCTTCCTGGCGTTTGCCTTCTTCGACTTCTTCCGCGGTGATCGCCTTCACCTCACCCGATGCGCTCGAGAGGACCGTGATCGTCGTTTGCACCCCCGTCGTGACCCATCCGTTGCTGCCCCGTTGCCCTTCGGGGATCGCCTTGAGCTTTTCGCCGTTGCCGTTTTCGTATTCGTCGGGGGTCTGCGTGAAGGCAGACGAGCTCAGCGTCGCCGTGAAGGACGTTGCTTCCTTGTTGATCGGAGCTATCGGAGACAGGAAGGGGCCGCGCCCTTCGGCGGATTCGCCTCCGCATTCAAAGACGATGTACGTGCCGCCTCCTGGGTTGAGCAGCATGCCAACTTCGTGTCTTGCCTGGCTGATGTACACGAGTTCCGCATCGATGGATCCCGTCGTGATTTCTCCCGAGCTCGCGCCGTTGGATTGACATTTGGCGCCCGCGAGGGAGCCGCTCTGCGTTTCGCACCCCGTGAACACGTAGCTCGAAACGGCCGAGCGCGTTCCCGTGATCTCGCCGTCGCCGTGAGATGCGGTGCAGTGCACGAGCGTTCCGAAGTTGGCCATTTCAGCGTTCACCGCCCCGCCGCTGGTCGTGAAGCTGACCGGCAGGCTCTTGCCGGGGACCACGAATTCGAGCACCGGCGAGGCTGCGCTCGCGCCGACAGGCGTGAGCAGCAGTGCGACGGCGGCGATCACCACAGCGGCACAAACGCGCGGTTGCACCAGCGCAACGCTACCACCGGGCCAGAGGACAGTCATTGACACATAGGACACGACGACTGTGTTAATGGTCAATCAGCGATGGGCGGCCCACGCCATCTCTGCCTCGGCGCCTTGGAGCGTCTCAGGATCGGCGACTCTGCGGCACCGCGCAGGCGAGCGGCCGCGCCGGCGCGAGCTGCCAGTGCATTGCCTGCAGCATGTGCCCGAACGCGCTCGGATACCGCGGGGCGATCTCGGCGGCCAGCGCGATCGCCCCGAGCGCGTGGCGCTCGTACGTCTCCTCGCCCGTGAGCTGCGCGAGCCGCAGCATCGCCGCCGCTGCGCTGGAGGAGCCCGACGGGATGGGGGAGTCCTCCAGGTCCTTGCGCCTGGCGATCAGCGCTTCGCCGTCGGCCGCGGTGGAGAAGAAGCCGCCCTGCTCGGGGTCCGAGAAGCGCTCGATCGTCTCGTCAGCGAGCGCGAGCGCACGGTGAAACCAGCGCTCGTCGCAGCTCGCTTCGAACAGCGCGATCAGCGCCTCCAGCAGGAACGCGTGGTCCTCCAGGAAGGCGCCGATCTTGGCCTGCCCGTGGTTGTACGTGCGCAGCAGCCGTCCCTGCTCGTCGCGCATGCGCTCGTGCAGGAACTCGGCGCACGCGCTCGCGGCGTCGAGGTAGCGCTCGCCGCCGTCGTGCGCGAGCGCCGCGCCGGCCTCGGCGAGCGCGGCGATCATCAGCGCGTTCCAGCTCGTCAGCCGCTTGTCGTCGAGTCCTGGGCGCGTGCGGCGCTCGCGCGCCGCCAGCAGGCGCTCGCGGATGCGCGCGCGCACCGCGTCGGGCGGCTCCGGCCCGTGGCCCTGGAGCACGTTCAGCCCGGGCTCGGGGGATCGATCTCCATCCATCCCATCCTGGAAGTTGCCCTGCTCGCTCGCGCCGAGCCAGGCGATCGCCGCCGCGGCGTCCGTGCCCAGCAGCTCGCGCAGCTCTGCGAGCGTCCACACGTAGAAGCGGCCCTCGACGCCCTCGGAGTCGGCGTCAAGCGCGCTGTAGAAGCCGCCCTCGGGGCCGCGCATCTCGCGCAGCGCCCAGTCGAGCGTGGCGCGGCAGACCGCGAGCAGGCGCGCGTCGCCGCTGGCCTGCCAGCCGTGCAGGTACGCGCGGGCGAGCAGGGCGTTGTCGTAGAGCATCTTCTCGAAGTGGGGAACCGTCCAGGCGGCGTCGACGCTGTAGCGGGCAAAGCCACCGCCGAGCTGGTCGTGGATGCCGCCGTCGGCCATCGCGTGCAGCGTCTGCAGCGCCATCGCCCGCCCGTCGCCGCCGTCGCGATCGAGCAGCAGGAACTCCAGCACGGGCACCTGCGGGAACTTCGGCGCCCCGCCAAAGCCGCCGTGGCGCGCGTCGAAGCTCTGCGCCAGGTTGGCCACCGCCTGATCGAGCGCGTGCTCCTGCGGCGGCTCGCCCGCGGGCGACAGGCGTGCACCGCCCGACAGCCGCCCGCGCAGGCGCTCGCCGCCCGCGCGGATCTCCTCGCCGTTCTCCCGCCACGACTCGGCGATCGCCTGCAGCACCTGGGTCCACGCGGGCATGCCGTGGCGGGGGTCGGGCGGGAAGTAGGTGCCGCCGTAGAACGGGAGCTGGTCGGGGGTGAGGAACACGTTCAGCGGCCAGCCGCCCCGGCCGGTCATCGTCTGGACGGCCTCCATGTACAGCGCGTTGACGTCAGGGCGCTCCTCGCGGTTGACCTTCACGCACACGAAGCACTCGTTCATCAGCTCCGCGGTGGCCGCATCCTCGAAGGACTCGCGCTCCATCACGTGGCACCAGTGGCAGGCGGAGTAGCCGATCGACACCAGCACGGGCTTGTCCTCGGCGCGCGCCCGGGCGAACGCGTCCGCTCCCCAGGGCAACCAGTCGACCGGGTTCTCGGCGTGCTGGCGCAGGTAGGGCGAGGTCTCCTGTGCCAGCGCGTTGGGCACCGGATCAGGGTAGCTGCGACGCCGAGAGCGCTCCGCCGACGCCGTCCGCGTGCCGTCGCGCCAGCTCCCCGTGGAGCGCTCCCAGCGACGGCCATTCGCCGGGGCCCACACGCGACAGCCTGACCTTGGCTATGGCGATGTCGAAGCGCCTGCCGCCGAGCGTGCCCGCCGCCCGCGTGGAGGTGCTGGCGAAGCGGACCGTGCCGGGCGAGGCGGCGCTCCCGGACACCCTGATGGTGGCCGCGCCGAGCGTGTGTTCGTGTACGGGAAACGTGGCCGTGAGCTCGACGCCGGGGACGAACGAGAAGTCCTCGAGCACGGCGTGGGAGCTGGTGAGCTTGGCGTAGCCGCCGCGCAGGCCTCCGAAGCTCGAGCCGCTCGGCAGTTCCTGGTCGGCCTGGAGCGTGGCCGCGACCACCTGGCGGTTGAGGTCGACCAGCGTGTCGAGCACGGCCACGAGCGTCTGTCCGGGCCGGCCGCCGAGCCCCGTAGGGGGGTGCACGTCGGCGAGCTTCGTGGGCGTGATGGGAGTGGGGGCGAACACGTTCGGGACGTTCGTGCACGGCTGCACGGGGTCACCGGCGAAGAACGCGCTCACCGCCAGCGCGGAGCAGCCGCTGAGGTCGCTGCCGAGCACCGAATGCCCGGTGAACGGCACGAGCAGCAACTGCGCGTCGGGTATGTCGGCGGCCACGGCGCGCGCATATGCGGTGGGCGTCCTCATGTCCTGCTCTCCGGAGAGGATCAACGTGGGCACGTTCGGCAATGCCCCCGGCGCCCGTGGCGCGGGCGCCACCGCGGGCCAGTCCTCGCATTCGAGCACCGGCCCGGCGTGCAGCGCGGTGTCCGCATCGAACGGGTAGAAATCCGCTTCCGGGATCGCGTCCAGGGCGCCCAGCGCTTCGCTTGCGCGGGTCGCCGCGGGGGCGCTGCGCCGCCACGGGAACGGCGTCTCTTCGCACGTGGTCGCGGTGAACAGCGCGTTGTCTTCTTCTTCCTCGGCCGTCTGTTCGGCTTCGCGGTCGATCGGCCCGCTCGGCAGGCTCGGCACGTAACCCTGCGAGAGCAGCTCCAGGCGCAGCAGCGGAGCGGGATCGTGGTCCAGCGCCGAGCGCACGGCGGCCGGCAGCAGCGCCCGCAGCGCGGGGTTCAGGTCCCCCGCCACGAGCGTGCCGAACAGCTCGAGTTCGTTCATCGACACCGCGTGGCGGCGCCCGGCGCCGTCATAGGCGAAGCCCTTGAGTTCGTGGTGGCGCAACTGGGCGGCCAGACGAGCGACGTCCGCGACCGGATTGGCCGTGATCCCGGCGCACGCGCCATCCGCGCACAGCTCGTCGAGCACCGGCGTGATCGCCTGAAAGCGCGCGGTCTCGAACGCTTCGGGCCCGCCCGCCGGCACGACTGAGTCGAGCACCAGCGCTTCCACGTGCTGGGGGTAGCGTTCGGCGTACTCGAGCGCGACCTTGGTGCCGTAGGAGGTGCCGTACAGCACGAGCTTTTCATAGCCGTAGGCGCGGCGAATGGCCTCGATGTCTTCGACCGATTCTTCGGTCGTGTACCCGCCCCGCGCCGCCCCGATCTCCTGTGCGCACTCTTCCACGAAGGTGCCGTAAGCGCTCGTGCTCACCCCTTCGAGCGCCCGCAGGTCGCCGAAGATCGGGCAGTTCAGCGGATCGGAGCGGCCGGTCCCGCGCTGGTCGAAGACGATCAGATCGCGCGTGGGGAGCGCCGGGGCGATCGCTTCCGCGATGAACTTGCTGAGCGGGAGCGCCGCCTGTCCGGGGCCGCCCGCCAGGGCGAGCACGGCGTCGTGGCTCGGGCTCGGACCCGCCAGTTTGCGCGCGACACTCAGCGAGATCGTGCCCGGCACCGCCGCCGTGCGGTCGAGCGGGACGGCCACGCTGGCGCACGAGAACCCAGGTTCGGTGCAGGGTGGGAAGCTAGTGGAAGAGGCTGCCGAGCAGGCCGGCCAGCACGCGAGCGCGAGCACCGGCGCCAGCGCCATCAGCGCCACTGTACGGGCTCTCCTGCGCATCGTCTCCGACAATAGCCGCAGTCGCGAGCCCGCCCGCCGGTAGCACCACGTGACGTGTCCCCAGCGTCCCGGTGAGCGACTTGTCGGCTTCGCCCCGCAGCGTGCCGTGCGCCGCGCTCGACCCCCCGATCTGGAGATCCTCGACACCCGCCTTGATCGTGCCCGAGACGGTCATCCCCGGTACGTAGGAGTAGCCGTGCAGGCTGATCGCGCCGTCGCCGAGCTGCGCCCACCCGGCGCGCAGGCCGCCGATCCGCAGCTCTGGCAGGAGCTCGCTTTCGAGCGAGCCGCTCAGCGTCAGCTCGAGCACGAGCTGGCGGACATAGTCGCCGAGCGTGAGCGCGACCGCGTGCAGCGTGCGCCCCGGCAGCCCGGCATAGCCCCGGGTGGGGGACACGAGCGCGAGGCGCACGGGGGGCAGCGGCGGTGGCCTGAAGCTCGCAGGGGTGGGCCCCGCTGGACAGGGCTTGACGGGCTTGTTCGCGAACAGCGCCTGGAGCGCGTCGCTCGCGCACGGCGTCGGATCGGAGCTGAGCACCGAGTGGCCGGTGTCGGGGACCACCAGCAGATGCGCGTCGGGGATCTCGGCGGCCACTTCGCGGGCGTTCGCCGTTGGCGTGCGCAGGTCGTCCGCGCCGCTGAGGATCAGGGTCGGCACGTTCGGCAGGGGCGCGTCGTTGGGAGCGGGCGCGGGCGTCGTGTAGGGCCAGTAGGCGCACGCCGGGATGTCGCTGAGGTCGAGCGCGTTGGCGGCCGTGAACGGCGCGAACGCGCTCGCGCCCAGCGCCCGCATCGCCGTAGCGGCCTGTGCGAGGCGCGCGCCGGAGCTGGACGCGCGGTTGAACGGGAAGTCCTGCTCTTCGCAGGTGGTCGCGTAGTACAGCGGGTTGTCGAAGTCTTCCTGGCTTTCGCCTTCGGCGTGCGCCAGGTCGTTGACCAGCCGCGCCAGCGGCGCCGTGTCCCGCCGCGCGGCCGCCGCCACGGAGGTGAGGAATTCGGCGCGTAGAAACGGCGAGAAGTCCCCGTCGAGCAGGAGTTCGACGAGCCCGTTCGAGGACAGCGGCACCCGCTGGGCGTTGCCTTCGCCGTCGATCGCACGTCCCTGCAGCGGGCCGCGATCCATGCGGGCGACGAGCCTCCCGAGGTCCGCCACGGGGTTGGCGGTGATGCCCGCGCACGCCCCCTGTGCGCACAGCTGGCGCAGGATGCGCGGCACGGCCGCGAACGTCGGGCGGTCGAGCGGTTCCGGCCCGTTGGGCGGCACCACCGAGTCGAGCACGAGCGCTTCGACGTGGCTCGGGTACGCCTGGGCGTACTCCTCGGCCACCTTGGTGCCGTAGGAGGTGCCGTACAGGACGAGCTTTTCATAGCCCCCGGCCTCGCGTATGGCCTCGATGTCGGCGACCGTGTCGGCGGTCGTGTAGAACACGCGGTCGGGCCCGAGCTGATCGCCGCAGGCCGCGATCAGCGCGCCGAACGAGTGGTACAGGCTGGGTCGTTCGAAGGCGTGACAGGAGAGCGGATCGGACAGGCCGATGCCGCGCTGGTCGAAGGCGATCAAATCGCGCGTGGCGGCGATCGGCCCGAGCACTTCGTCGAACTGTTCGGCGAACGGCAGCGCCGGCTGGCCCGGCCCGCCGGCGAGGGCGATGATCGCGCTGCGGGCTTCGCCGACCGGTGCGCGGTGGCGGCGCATGGCGAGCGTGATCGTCCCCGTGCTCGCCCCCGACGGATCGAGCGGCACGGTCAAGTGGCCGCAGGCGTAGTCGTTGGTGTCGCCGCACGACGTGAAGTCGATCTGGGCGGCTGCGGCCGAGGCCACCGGCTCCAGGACGGCGGGCGCGCACATCCAGGCGCACGCGGCGCTCGCCAGCGCCGCGAGCATGCGTATGCGCGGTTGCATTGATTGGAATCTATTGCCTGCACCGGCGCCAGGTCGCAGTTTCCGGGCCGATCGGCGGGGGCCGCGCTAGGGTCTGGGCGATGGCAAGCGAGCGTGAGGCCGTCCACGCACCCGGGGCGCCGCCGGCGATCGGTCCCTACAGCCACGCGGTGCGTGCGGGCGAGCTGCTGTTCTGCTCGGGGCAGATACCCCTCGATCCGCACACCGGGGAGCTCGTCGGGGCCGATGCCCCCGGGCAGGCGCTGCGCTGCCTGGAGAACCTGCGCGCGGTGTGCGATGCCGCCGGCACGACCCTCGAGCGCGCCGTGCGCATGACCGTCTACATGACCGACCTGGGCCAGTTCGCGGCCGTCAACGAGGTGTACGGGTCGTTCTTCGCCGGTGAGGAGCCGCCCGCCCGTGTGACGGTCGGCGTGGCGGCGCTGCCGAAGGGCGCCTACGTGGAGATCGACGCGATCGTCGCGCTGTAGGGCTCGGCCGTCTCCGGCTCGGCGCCCTGGAGCGCCCGCGTGAGCAGCCGCCACAGGGCCGCGCGTTCATCGGCGTCGAGCGCCCGCAGCACGTCGTCCTCGATGGCGGCCTGTGCCTGCTCGGTGCGCTCCAGCGCAGTGCGACCCGCGCTCGTCAACCGGACCACATGCCTGCGGCGATCGTGCGGATCGCGCAGGCGCGTGGCGTAGCCCAACTGCTCGAGCTCGTTGAGCAGCAGCACGACGTTGTTGGCGTCCATGCAGAACGCGTCCGCGAGGTCCTGCTGGGGGCACTCGTCGTGGTCGCGCACGTATGCGAGGGCGACGAGGTGGCGCATGTGCATGCCGAGCAGATCCTCGTCGCCGCGCCGGTAGAACTGCTTGGCCAGGCGCGAGCACAACACCATCGCCCCGGGTGTGCAGCCACTCCCACGTCCCATGTGCTCGAGTGTACCGGTCATTGCATCATCTGTCATCAGGTTAGCAGCGATTATAAATATTTCAGCGATCATCCATGTAACGAGGATGATCCATGATATGGTGCCCCTACCGCGCAACCGGAAGGAGCCTCATGAGCAACACCATCACCCCCCGCAAGTCCACAACAGCACGCCGGATAACCCGCCTGAGGGAGCGCGCCAGCCGGCAGTCCCCTGGCTCGGAGCGGGCACATCCCGCCGAGCAGGCCTACGCGGCCGAGCTCGCCCACGCCGAGCGCGCGCACGCCTCCGCGGAGCCCGCCGCGAGCGACGACGCCACGGCGGGGCGCGCGCAGGAGCGCAGCGAGCGGCGCCGCTGGATCGCGCTCGCCGTGCTCTGCCTGGGGCAGCTGATGATGGTGCTCGACGCGACCATCGTGAACGTGGCGCTGCCGTCGATCCAGCGCGAACTGCACTTCTCGCAGGGCAACCTCACGTGGGTGATCGACGGCTACCTGATCACGTTCGGCGGCTTCCTGCTGCTCGCCGGCCGCTTCGGAGACCTGATCGGCCGCAAGCGCGTGTTCCTCGCCGGGCTCGTCCTGTTCACCGGCGCGTCGATGCTGTGCGGCATCGCCGACTCACAGGGGCTGCTGATCGGCGCTCGCCTGCTGCAAGGGGTCGGCGGAGCCGTCGCCTCGAGCGTGATCCTCGCAATCATCGTCACCGAGTTCCCGGCGCGCGCCGAGCAGGCGAAGGCGATGGGCATGTACGCGTTCGTCTCCGCGGGCGGCGGCTCGATCGGGCTGCTCGCGGGCGGCGTGCTCACGCAGTCCCTGGACTGGCACTGGATCTTCTTCGTCAACGTGCCGATCGGCGTGCTCGCGTTCGTGATGGGCTCGGTGCTGATCGAGGAGAACGAGGGCATCGGCCTGGCCGGCGGCGTGGACGTGCTGGGATCGGCCCTGATCACGCTCGCGACCATGGCCGGCGCGTTCGCGATCGTCAAGTTGACCGAATACGGCCTGCTGTCGGTGAGGACACTCGGGGTCGGCGCCGCCTCGCTGGCGCTGCTCGGCGCGTTCCTCGCGGTGGAGGCGCGCGTGGCGAACCCGATCATGCCGCTGCGGATCCTGCGCCTGCGCATGCTGATGGGCTCGAGCCTCGTGCGCGGGCTGCTGGTGACGGGCATGTTCTCGGCGTTCTTCCTCGGAGCGTTGTACCTCGAGCGCGTGCTCGGCTACGACGCGATCGACACCGGCCTGGCCTTCCTGCCGTTGACCGCCTCGATCGCCTTGATGTCGGTCGGGGTCTCCGCCAGGCTCGTGTCCCGTTACGGCGCGCTGAACACGCTGGCATCGGGGCTGGCGGGGATCGTCGCCGGCCTGGTGCTGCTCGCGACGGCCGGTGTCGGCGCGAGCTACTTCCCCGGGCTGTTCTTCGCCTTCCTGCTGATCGGGCTCGGCGCGGGCGCCTCGTTCCTGCCGCTGCTGACGATGGGCATGTCGGACGCGCCGGTGCGCGACGCTGGTCTGGCGTCGGGCATCATCAACGTCTCGGTACAGCTGTTCGGGGCGATCGGCCTGGCGACCCTCGGGACGATCGCGACCTCCCACACCAAGGCGCTGAGCGCCGGCGGGCAGCCGCTGTCGAGCGCGCTGACCGGCGGATACCACCTCGCCTACATCGTCGCCTCGGTATGCGTCACGCTCGGCATCCTCGCGGCGTTCCTGCTGCTGCGCCCGCCCGCCGCGATGGAGTCCCAGCAAATCCTCGACGTCGACGTGGAGGGCGCGAGCTCCGAGCTGGCCGGGCAGATCGCGCAGGCCGCATGAGCGCCCTGGCACGACACGGCGAACAGGCTGCGCGTCCGCTGACGGCAAAGCGCGTGCGTGCCGCAGGGCGCTCGCGCTCCGACTGGCGCTCGAGCTCCGCCGGGCGCTTGCGCCGCGCCGAGGCTGCCACACTCACCGAGATGACACGGTCGCTGCTCCGAGACGCCCGCGCAGGCGACGCCGCCGAGGCTCGGCGCCGCACGTTGGGTGGTTGTTGATGCGTCAGGGGCCCCTGGCCGGTCGGTATGCCGCGGTTGCGGTGATGGTGATGTTTGCATTGATTCCGTACCTGGCGTTGTCGGCGGCGCTCGCGCCGTTGACGCCGATCATTGCCAGGCAGCTGGGGATGAGCTTGCAGATGATGAGCTTGAGCTCGGGTCTTGCAAATGCTGCATATGCGGCGGGGACGGTGTTGGCGGTGCAGTTGGCGCAGCATCTGCCGCAGCGGCGGATGCTGATCGTGTATGCGGCGCTGCTGGTGATCGGGTCGGTGCTGGCGGCGGCGGCGGTGAATCCGGGGATGTACATCGCGGGCCACGTGCTGCAGGGTCTCTGCACGAGTCTGTTGCTGATCTCCGCTGTGCCGCCGTTGGCGATCGGCTATCCGGCGAGCAAGTTGCGAACCACCGCGGTGATCATGAACCTGTGCATCTTCGGGGCGGTGGCGCTCGGCCCCGCGATCGGTGGGCTGCAGGCGCAGTCTCACGCGTGGCGGCCGTTGTTCTGGGTCATCGCCGCGATCGCGGCCACCGCGCTGGTGCTGTCCGTGCTGACGTTCGACGATGCGCCGCCCGCCGATCCCGACTCGCCGCGCGACCCACTCGCGATCGCGCTGGCGGGCGTTGGCTGCGTGGCTGCGTTCTTCGGCGCCTCGGAGCTGCTGACCCACAGCTTCCTCGACGTGGAGACGATCGTGCCGCTGCTGGGCGGGCTGGCGGTGATCGTCGTGTTGATCGTCTACCAGTTCCGCGCGAAGCACCCGCTCTTGAGGATCCGTCAGACTGCTGACGAGCACGATGCCGGTGGCAGGGATCGTGGTGGCGCTGTTCGCGGCGGCTGCCTCGGTGTCCGCGACCGCGCTCACGGCAGGCGCGCTGGCCGGACGCTACTCGGCGCTGCACGTGGGCGTGCTGTATCTGCCGGAGGTCGCGGGCGCGGTGATCACTGCGGTTGCGCTCGGCGTGCTCATCACCAGGCGTGCGATCCACTATCTCCCGTTGGCCGGCATGATGTTCCTCGCGGCCGGGATCGCGGTCTTCCTGATCCACGTGCCCTCGAGCGAAGCGGCCACGCTGATCGGCGCGGCGCTGACCGGTATCGGCCTCGGCGCGACGGTCGCGCCGGCGCTGTTCGTCGCCGGTTTCTCGCTGCCCTCGGCGAGCCTGCAGCGCGTGTTCGCGATCGTTGAGCTGATGCGGGCGGTCGCGGCGTTCATGATCGCGCCGATCTTCGCTCACTTGGCCGTGACCGTCGGCGGCAGCGTCGATGCCGGCATCGGTATCGCGCTGTGGATCGGCCTCGCTCTCGCTCTCAGCGGCGCCGCGATCGGCGTCGCGATCTACGCGCTCGGCGGTGCGCGCCCGCAGACCCCCGACATCGAGCGCTTCGTGGACGGCGAAGCCCCAGCGTGGTACTCGCCGCCGCTGCTCGCGAGAGTCCGCCGGGGTCCCCGCGCCGCCCATGTCGCGACCGAAAGCGCCAACTGAGATGGCGTCGAGCGAAACACCCGCCGCGACGGCTGCCCAGCCCGCGGGCCCGGTGCTGTTCGCCTACGACGGCTCCGAGCTCGCGACGCTCGCGATCGAGCAGGCCGCCCGCCAGCTCGCGCCCGCACGCGACGCGCTGGTCGTCTGCGTATGGCAGCCCGGAGACGTCGGCTTCGTGCCCCCCGGCGAGCGGCACCTGAACGCTGCCGAGGCCACCGAGGTCCGCAACGCTGCGCAGGACACCGCTGCGCGCGGAGCGTCCCTGGCACAGGCAGCGGGGTTCCGGCCGCAGAGCATTGCGATCAAGGCGGCGCCGACGTGGAAGGGGATCGTCGAGGTTGCCGAGCAACACCAGGCCGGCCTGATCGTGCTCGGCTCCCACCGCCGCAGCGGGCTCGTGGGACACCTGCTCGGCAGCGTCACCGCCGCCGTCATCGCGCACTCCCCGGCTCCCGTATTCGTCGTACACGGACGAGCCTGACAGTCGCAGCGCGGACACCTCACACAGCGGGCGTTCGCAGCTCGGCGCGCTTGACCTTGCCGGAGGCCGTCTTCGGCAGCTCCGCGGCGAACTCGATGATGCGCGGGTACTTGTACGGGGCGGTCTCGCGCTTGACGTGCTCTTGCAGCTCCCGCACCAGCTCCGGCGAGGGCGTGTAGCCGTCGCCCCGCAGCACGACCACGGCGCGCACGATCGATCCGCGCTCGTCGTCGGGCGCCGCGACGGCTGCCGCCTCGGCGACGGCCGGGTGCGCGACCAGCGCCGACTCGACCTCGAACGGGCCGATCCGGTAGCCGGCGGAGACGATCACGTCGTCGCCGCGCCCTTCGAAGTAGAGCCAGCCGTCCTCGTCCTGCGTGACCCTGTCGCCGGTGTGCCACGGTGCGCCGCGCTGGCGGTCCGCGACGCTCCACACCCCGTCCTCGCCGCGGCGGACGTGCTCGCCCAGGTAGCCCAGGAAGAACGTGGGCACCGTCGCCGGGTCGAGCGTCAGCTCGCCGTCCACGACCGCCAGCCCGACGCCCGGCAACGCCGTGCCCATCGAGCCGGCCCGGGCGTCGCGCCCGAGCGGAGCGCCGGTCAGCTGGCCGGTCTCGGTCTGGCCGTAGCCGTCGCGGATCTGCAGCCCGGTGACCTCCTCCCAGGCGCGCAGCACCTCCGGGTTGAGCGCCTCGCCGGCGGCGACCATCGCGCGCAGGCCGGGCAGCGGACGCAGCGTCGAGCGCTTGGCGATCACGCGGTACTCGGTGGGGGCCATGCACAGCACGTTGACCCGCTCACGCTCGAGCAGATCCAGGCGCTCGGCGGGGTCGAAGCGCGCGTCGTGGAGCAGCGCCGCGGCCCCCGTCAGCCACGGCGCGATGAACACGTTGCGGGCCGACTTCGACCAGCCGCTGGCGGCCGTGCACCACACGAGCTCGCCCTCGTGTGCGCCCAGCCAGCGCTCGGCCTGCAGGCGCTGGCCGTCCAGGTAGCGCTGGGCGTGCACCACCGCCTTCGGCTCCCCCGCTGTGCCGCTGGTGAACGTGATCAGGCACGGATCCTCCGCCGCCAGCTCGACCGCGGGCGCCGGCGGCGCGGTGTACAGCGACTCGTCGGGCACGTAGGCCACCGGGATCGCGCTCGCGCCCTCGCCGAGTGCCGCCTCGAGCTCGGCGCGGTTGCGCTCGTCGGAGACGATCAGCGCCGGGCCGGCCACCTCGATGCGCAGGCGCAGGTCCTTCGCGCGCAGCTGCTCGGTGCACGGCAGCACGACCGCGCCGATGCGAAAGCACGCGAGCATGCTCAGCACCCAGTCGGGGCGGTTGCCGATCAGCGTCATCACCACGTCGCCGCGCCGCACGCCCCGCCGCGCGAGCGTCCCCGCCAGGCCAGCAGCGCGCTCGGCCACCTCGCCGAAGCTCCACTCGCGCCGGGCGCCCTCGCGGGTCAGCTCCACGAGCGCCAGATCCCGCGGGTCACGCTGGTCGGGGACGTCCCGCGCGAAGTTCACGACGGTATTCTCTCCTAGAGGGTGGCGCGGTCGGCCGGAGGCCGACAAGCCGGGCCCCTCTTACTTCATTCAGGGTGGCGCGGTCGGCCGGAGGCCGACAGCCGGGCCCCTCCTACTTCATTCAGCCGCCAAAACGACCGTGGAGCGCTAATCAGATGGCCGTAGCCGCCCCCCAGTACACCGACAAGACCGACGAGCAGAAGGCGATCACCGAGATGGTGCATCAGTTCGCCGACGAGCAGATCCTGCCCAACGCCGAGCACTTCGACCACGAGGACACCTTCCCCGAGCCGATCGTCGAGCAGATGAAGGAGCTGGGCCTGTTCGGGGTGACGATCCCCGAGGAGTACGGCGGCATGGGGCTGGACCTGACGACCTACGCGATGATCGTCGAGGAGCTCTCGCGCGGCTGGATCTCGATCTCCGGGGTCATCAACACCCACTTCATCGGCTCCTACCTGCTGATGAAGTTCGGCAACGAGGAGCAGAAGCAGAAGTACCTGCCGCGCATGGCCACGGGCGAGATCCGGGCGGCCTTCTCGCTGTCCGAGCCCGAGCTCGGCTCCGACGTGCAGGCGATCAAAACGTCCGCCAGGAAGCTCGACGACGGCGGCTACGAGATCAACGGCCAGAAGATGTGGGTCACCAACGGGCTGCTGTCAACCCTGGTGTTCGTGCTCGTCAAGACCGACCCCGACGCCGAGCCACGCCACAAGGGCTTCACCTGCTTCATCGCCGAGAAAGAGCCCGGCGTGAGCGAGAACACCGGCGAGTACGCGGGGCTGAACGTGCCGCCCAAGATAAAGAAGCTCGGCTACAAGGGCGTCGAGTCCACCGAGCTCGTGTTCGACGGCTACCGCTGTCCGGCCGAGAACGTGCTCGGCGGCGAGCAGGAGGGCCTGAACAAGGGGTTCCCGCAGATGATGGACGCGCTGGAGGTGGGCCGCGTGAACGTCGCCGCCCGCGGCGTGGGCATCGCCCAGCGGGCGCTCGAGCTGGCGCTGCGCTACTCGCAGGAGCGCAAGGCCTTCGGCAAGCCGATCGCCGAGCACCAGGCGATCCAGTTCAAGCTCGCCGACATGGCCACCCAGGTCGACGCCGCTCGCCTGCTGACGCTGCGGGCGGCACGCCTGAAGGACGCGGGCGTGCGCTCGGATCTGGAGGCCGGCATGGCCAAGCTGTTCGCCTCCGAGGCCGGGCGTTTCTGCGTCGAGGAATCATTCCGGATCCACGGCGGCTACGGGTACTCTAAGGAGTACGAGATCGAGCGCCTGTACCGCGACGCGCCGCTGCTGCTGATAGGAGAGGGAACCTCGGAGATCCAGCGCATGGTGATCGGCCGCAAGCTGTTGCAGCGCCATAAGATCTGACACCAAGCCGCGGGGCCGCCACGGCCCGGAAGGGGAGAACCCGTATGGCCGATGACGCCAAGGCTCTGATCGAGCTTGCGAGCCGCAGGTTCGTCGGCGAAGTGCCCGCGCTGGAGCCCATGAAGCTGGTCGTGGGGGTCGAACTGCGGGGCCGCGGCGACATCCAGCACTTCCGCCTGGAGATGCCCGGCGCGAAGGTCACGAAGGGCCCCGCCGCCGACGCCCGCGTGCGCGTGGACATGCGCCGGGAGTTCTTCAACGTGATGGCCAAGGAAGGCAAGGTGGCCGACTGGATCGAGGCCTTCGCCTACGGCCAGGCCAAGGCCTCGGGCCCCGAGCAGATCCTGCGGCTGATCATCAACGTGGTCGAGCGCCAGCAGGAGCGCGAACGCACGCCCAAGGCGCGCAAGCACGCGTAGCGTGCGGCGCGCAGATCGCTGCCTGCTGGCACTCGCTGTGTTCGTCGCCGCCGCGGCGGCGCCCGCCGGAGCCGCTGCGGCCGCGCCCGGCTGGGCGCGGGCCCGCGCGATCGCTGGCGCGCCCGCGGGCGCGCCCCCGCCGGCGAGCTTCAGCCTCGATTCAGTCGCGTGCTCCTCGCCCGAAGCATGCGTCGCCGTCGGGAGCTATCTCGCGGTACCCCCATCGCACGAACAATCGAGCTCGAGCGGATCCTCGCTGCCGGTGATCGTCCCGTGGTCGCGCCAGAGGTGGCTCGCGCCGCGAACCATCGCGCTTCCGCCGAACGCGCTCGACGGCAGGGGACAGATGGCCGGACTCGCATCGGTGGCCTGCCCGGCCGCGGGATCGTGCGTGGCGATCGGCTCCTACGTGGACAGCTCGGGAGCATCTCGGGAGATGGTCCTCAGCCAGTCCCACGGCGCGTGGACGCCCCCGCGCCAGCTCCTGCCGTCCCGCGCGACGGCGAGCCTGTCGCTGTCATCGCTCGCCTGTCGCACGGCGAGCTCGTGTGTGGCGGTCGGATCCCAGGAAGGCTCTCCAAGCACCGAAGTCTCCTCCAGTCATCCGGTAGTCGTGAGCGAGACCGATGGGAGCTGGGGCCCGTCGCACGAAATCGCGCTGCCGGCGAGCGCGAGCCGCGCTCGGAGCGCCACGCTCAGCTCGGTGGCCTGCCCCGCCTCCGGGTCGTGCACGGCTGTCGGCTCCTACGAGCTCGAAGCGGTCGGCTCGAACCCTCCCGCCGATCGCGCGATCGTCGCCGGCGAAGCCGCGGGCGTGTGGGGCGGCGCCAGCGCGATCGCGCTCGCGCCGCGGGTGAGCGGCGCCGGCGGCGAGGAGCTCAGATCCGTCGCATGCCCGGCGCCGGGCTCGTGTGTGGCGGTCGGCTCCTACGAAGACAGACACGGCGACGATCACCCGATCGCGCTCGGCGAGAGCGATGGGGTGTGGGGCGCGGCGACCCCGATCGTGCGCCCGGCGAACGCCGGAGGCGGCGCGAGCACCTCACTCGAAGCCGTCGCCTGCCCAACCCACGGCTCCTGCGTGGCCGTCGGGCAATACGACGCCAGGGGCGGTGCGGTGGCGCCGATGGCAGTCAGCGGGTTGGGCTCCCAATGGGGTCACGCCACCGAGATCAGGTCCCCCGCGGACGCCGGCTCCGGCGCGGGTCTCTTCGAGCAGCTGCTCTCGGTGGCCTGTCCCGGGTCGCGATCCTGTCTCGCGGTCGGCGGGGAAATCGCCGCGAGCACGCTCGCAGGTGGCTGACGGTCCCCGGGCCGCCGGCCGTCAGTGGTAGGAGGTGAGCTGCTCGGCCAGGAACGCCAGCGAGGCGAGCAGGAAGATGCACATGCAGACGAGGGAGAAGTTTTCGTTCATCGGCTGCCCACAACGATAGTGGACCCCACGGCCTACAGCGGCGTTTCGCCCTCGTAGAGCTTGAGCACGTGCACGGGGATCGGATCCCGCCCACCCATCGCGTCCAGGCACAGCCGGCACAGCACGCACTCGTCGAGGTTCTTCTCCACGATCTCCACGCCGCCGTCGTCCGCGGCGGCGAAGATGTCCACCGGGCAGACCTCCGCGAGCTTGGCGGCCACCGCAGGGTCCGAGGCGATGCTGTCATCGACCTCGACCGCGATGAAGAGCCCGTCCTTGCGCATCACGCGGCCCTCCGCCCGGCGATCTTCGCTTTGATCATCTCGGGGATGTCCTCGATCCGCTCGGCCACCGTGATGCCCGCCTGCGCGAGGCGGGCGATCTTCTCCGAGGCGGTGTCCTGGATGCCTTCCACGATCGTGCCCGCGTGGCCGAAGCTCATGCCCGGCATCTCGTCCATGAAGCGCCCCGCCATGAACGCCACGATCGGCAGCCGCGACTCGTGCTCGGTCACCCAGCGCGCGAGCTCAGCCTCCATGCGCCCGCCCGGCTCGGTGTAGATGACGATGCCCTGCGTCTGCTCGTCGGCCTCGAACAGCGGCATCAGCTCGGCGTAGGAGGAGCCGATGATCGCGTCGCCGCCGATCGACACGGCGGTCGATTGCCCGAGGCCGGCCGCCGACAGCGTCGAGCTCATCTCCGTGGTCATCCCGCCCGAGCGCGAGATCACGCCGATCGGGCCCGGCTTGTAGGCCTGGGCCGCGTTTTTCGCCGGGCCGCCGATGCCTCCCATCTTGATCACGTCCGGGACGATGATCCCAAGGCAGTTGGGGCCGATGATGCGCGCGCCGCGCAGCGTCGCGAGCTCGACCATCTCCGCGACGTCGCGGCGGGGGATGCGCTCGGTGACGATCACCACCAGCTTCACCCCGTTCTCCACCGCCTCGAACACCGCGTCCTTGGTGAACGCGGGGGGGACCGTCACCACCGAGCCGTAGATCGGTGAGCCGTGGTGGGCCACCGCCTGGGCGACCGTGTCGAACACGGGCACGCCGTGCACCTCGCGCCCGAGCCGGCCGGGGGTCACGCCGCCCACCACCTTCGCCCCCGCGCCGTAGTCCAGGCACTCGCGGGTTAGGTTGACCGCCTCGCGGCCGGTGATCCCCTGGACGATGAACGTCGTGTCCGCGTCTATCAGGATGGACATGGCATGCCCCTTGGGTACATCGTGCCCCTCGGGTATAGGAGCGTCCTTTGCGCGCGGGCCGGCGCCTGCGGCGGGGCCTGTACAACCATGGCAGGACGGTCGAGCGCCGGGCGTGTGTTGCCTTGCGAACTCCGTATAACTATAGATATACAGTGTTCGTAGAGGGACATACAGATCACGCAGCAGCCCCTTGGATCTTCTCGACGGCGCGGCGGGCGGCCTCGTTGAGTGACACGGAGCGGTCGGCGTAGTCCACGCCGTACTTCTCGAGGATCTTGAAGCCCTCCTCCTCCCACGCGCCGGGGATGCGGAAGATGGCGATCTTCTCCGCCGGGTCGTGCCCGAGCTTCCAGGCACGCTTTGATGACGCCCCGCGCGACGATGTCCACGCGGGTGTTGGACACGATCGACATCATCACCGCGATCTTGTCCACGCCGGGCTTCTCCAGCACGAGCTTGGCCAGGCCGCAGGCCTTCGACACCGACGGGTTGCCGCCGATCTCGCAGTAGTTGGCCGGCTCGCCGCCGTGGGCTCGAACGGCGTCGAACAGCGTCAGCGAGCCGCCGCCCGCGCCGATCACGAGACCGAGGTTGCCGTCGAACTCGGTCACGTTCCCGGCCACCCCCCGGTGGTCCTGGGAGTCGACCTGCTCGCCGGCGAGCTCGAACGGGGTTGCCTCGCGCGCCTGGCGGGTCTCCTCGTCTCCCACGCCGAGGTGGGCGAGCAGCTTCTTGTGACGGCCGCGGGCCTCGTTCTCGATGTCCATGTGCGCGTCCAGCGCCACGAACGAGCCGTCCGCGAGGCGCCCCAGGGGGTTGATCTCGGCGAGGATCATGTCGTTCTCCACGAACAGCTTCGCCAGGCGGGTGACGATCGGGACGAGCTTGTTGAGCGCGGAGCCGGTGACGCCGGTGGAGGCGATCACCTCCTTGGCCTGGAACTCGCTGAAGGGCAGGATGTTGGAGAAGTGCCGGCGCCCGACCTTGTCCGGCTGCTCCTCGGCGACCTGCTCGATGTCGATGCCGCCGACCGGCGAGAAGATCATCACCGGCTGCTTGCGGATGCCGTCCCACACCACCCCCGCGTAGTACTCCTGCTCGACCTCCGCCTTGGGATCGACGAGCACGCCCCGGGGCATGTGGCCGTTGATCTCCAGGGCGAGGATGTCGCGCGCGTGCTGCTCGGCCTCCTCCGGCGTGTCCGCGAACTTCACGCCCCCGGCCTTCATGCGCCCGCCGGTCAGCACCTGGGACTTGATCACCGTCGGCCCGCCGATCCGCTGGGCGATCGCGCGCGCCTCGGCAGGGTCGGTCGTGAAGCCGTAGTCGGTGACTGGGATGCCGGCGCGCTTGATGACCTCGCGGGCCTCGTACTCGAAGAACCTCATGCGGCGCGGAAGCCTATACGGACCGCGCCGGCCGATGCGGCCTTGGTGTCGCCGCGGCGCAGCGATCCGCCGCTCAGGGGCCGAGCAGCACGAACACGGGATGCTGCGCGGCGTTCGCCCGGGCGGCGCCCGCGGTGGCGGTCAGGGACAGGCGGTAGGTGCCGGGCGCAAGGCGCGCACCGCCGCCGAGGACACCGTCGAAGGCAATCGTGTTGGACCCCGCACGCCCGCTGCCACCGAGGCGGTGTGAGACCGCCACGAAGCGGGTGCACCGCCTGCCGCCGTGGTGCCCTTTGGAGGGCGCGCGACATTTGTGGCCGACGAGCACGCCGGCCTCCTCCTGTTCGAGCGTGAGCGTGATCGTCGCTGCCTGGGAGAGCGAGAAGGAGATCGTCGTCCCGATTGGCGGGGCCTTGGCCTTCGCAATCACCGCTGCCTTTTTGCCGCGGCGAAAGCGCGTCGGGCTCAGCCTCAGGGCGCTCGCCGTCAGGGCGGCGCTCGTCGAGGTGCTCGGGACGGCCGGCGGTGTCGTGAAGGTGACCAGTGCGCCGCTGCTCGATCCCTGGGCGCTCGCTGCCACGAGCACGACCGTGTATGTGGTGGAGGCGGTCAGGCCGGTGAGCGGGGCGCTGACCGCCTGCGGCGCGCTGCCCGCCCCCACCTGCTGCGCGCAGGGAAGCGATCCGCCGGGGGAGATCGTGAAGTGACAGTCGCTGATCTGCGAGCCGTTCGGGTTGACGCTGCCGTTGAGTGTCGCGCCCACGTCCGTCAGGGCGCTCGGCGATCCGGTCACCGCGGTGGGCGCCGGTGCGGTCCAGGCGATCGAGATCGAAGGCTGGGCCCCGCTGGCGGTAGGCACGAGCGAGAAGTCCGACACCCCCGGTCCGGGCGCGCCCGAGGATCCGCCGCCGCCCCCGCCGCCGCCGCCGCTCGCGACTTGCCCGACTTTGATTTCGTGACCCAGACCGCCGCCCCCGCCACCGCCCCCGAAGATCCCGCCTCCGCCGCCGCCCCCGCCGCCGCCGAGGAAGCCGCCGCCACCCGTGCTGCCGAGGCCGAGCTGTCCGCTCGCTGGGCATTCGAGCATCCCTCCAGAGCATCCGGCCGAGGGACTTCCCGGTTCGCCGCCAGCGCTGGCCGTGCCCGCGCCGCCGCCGCTCCCACCGACGTCGGTCGATCCGTCTTTGGCTCCCGCCGTGCCTGCGAAGTGCGCGGCTCCGCCGTCGCCGCCCCCCGTGCTCGACGGTTCCTCGCCGCTGCCCCCGCCGCCACCGCCGCCGGCGGCGACGACGAGCCTGGAGGCGAGCGTCGTCTGCCCGCCGCAGGTTGCGGGCGCCGTCTCGGGGCAGGTCCTCAGGTCCGACGCCCCGCCGCCGCCCCCGCCCCGAATCCCGAAGCCGCCGTCCCCGCCGCCCTCGCCTCCGCCACCGACGCCCCCGAGGCCCCCGAACGTCGCCACTTCTGCGGAGTTGCCGTCGCCCGCCACCTCCGCGTAGAAGGTCTCACCCGGACTCACGGCGAGCGTCGCGGTGACCGTGTCGCCGCTGCCACCCGGGGCGAACCCGACCCCTTCGCCACCGTTGCCGCCGACGAGCGTCACCCGGACGCTCGTCACGCCGGCCGGGACGACAAACGGATGTTCGCCCGCTTCGCTGAACGACGCGGACCTCGTTTCCGCCGCGCCGGCCCCGGCCGGCCCGAGCATGGCACAGGCGCACGCGATCAGTGCCCCGCCGGCTCCCGTCGCCCAACTCGCTCGCATGCTCTGACGGTATCGAGCGTTCCGGCGCCGCGCGCCACCTCCAAGGCCCGCGCCCGGCGCCGTCAGACACTGGCCGGCACCAGCCCGTACACCTCCGCCAGCTCGGGGTCCTTCTTGGCGAGCATTTCCGCGAGGTTGACCATCACCTTGCACTGCTTCCAGGTGGCGTCGTCCTGCATCTTGCCGTCGATCATGTGCACGCCCCGCCCGTCGGGGATCGCCGCGATCACCTTTTTCGCGAACGCCACCTCCTCGGGATCGGGGGAGTAGACCCGCTTGGCGATCTCGATCTGCACCGGGTGCAGCGACCAGGCGCCCACGCAGCCGAGCAGGAAGGAGGCGCGGAACTGGGTTTCGCAGCCCTCGACGTCGCGGATGTCGCCGTAGGGGCCGTAGAACGGGAGCGCGCCCACGGCGGTGCACGCGTTGACCATGCGCGCGATCGAGTAGTGCCAGGGGTCCTGCTGGTAGCTGGGCCGCGGCGCGTCCGGGTGCTCGGGGTCGGGGTCGGCGATCGTGCGGTAGCCGGGATGCCCGCCACCCACGCGAGTGGTCTTCATGCGCCGCGACGCCGCCAGGTCGGCGGGGCCGAAGCTCATCCCCTGGATGCGCGGCGAGGCGCACGCGATCTCCTCGAGGTTGGCCACGCCCTGTGAGGTCTCGAGCACGCAATGGATCAGGAGCGGGCGCTCCAGCCCCGCTTTCGCCTCGAGCTGCGCGAGCAGGCGGTCGGCATAGTGGATGTCCCACGGGCCCTCGACCTTCGGGATCATGATCACCTCCAGCTTGTGCCCGATCTCGGCCACGAGCTGCGTGATGTCATCGAGGAAGTACGGCGACGCGAGCTCGTTGACGCGTGTCCACAACGCGGTGTCGCCCAGGTCCATCTCGCGCCCCACGCGAATCAGGCCGGCGCGCGCCGCCTCCTTCTTTTCCAACGGCACAGCGTCCTCGAGGTTGCCCAGCAGGATGTCCACCTGGGGGGCGATGTCGGGGACCTTGGCCACCATCTTCTCGTTCGAGAAGTCGAGGAAGTGGATCATCCGCGAGGGCTTGAAGGGGATCTCGCGCACCGGCTCGGGGGCGTCGATGGCGAGTGGCTTGAAGAAGTCGCGGGGGCTGCGCACGGGCTCTCCTGGGTCGGTTTCGTGGACGGCGCTACGATCGCCTACGAGGAAGTATCGACGATGCGCCGCCCTTTCACCACGCTCGCGCTGGCGGGCGCCTGCGGCCTCATCGCGCTCGCCGCCGTCGCGGCGCTGGGCGCCGGGCTGATCCGCAGCGGTGGCTCGGACCCGGGGGCTGGCGCCGTGCAGGCCGGTTCACGCACGTGGCCGCTGACGCTCTCGCCCGCCCCCGACGACCTGGCGCTGGCGCAGGTGAGCTTTCACGCCCCCGGCCGGGGGCGCCTGCCGAAGGGCTCGGTGCGTCTCGCCGTGAGCGGCCCCTTCGGCGCGGACTACCTGGCGGCGGCCACCCCGCGCTTCGTGACACCCGGCGCCGCGCGGGCGCTCGTGCTGCTCGTCAACCGGCCCTCGGCGTTGCTCGATCCGGCCTCCGTGCACCTGCGCCTGACCGCATGGCGCTCGCTGGACGCCCCGGCTGCGCGAACGCTCGAGGATCCGCTCGCGCGGGCCGGCTCCGCCGCCACGCCCGCGCTGTGCGACCTGCCCGTGCACGGCTCCCCGCTGGCGGGCTCGGAGCTGCGCGTGCTGTCATCCCGCGGCGCCGCGCTAGCCGGCTTCGACGCCGGCGCCGCGATCGCCCAGGCATATGACCTCGCCTGCGGCCTGCCCTACGCCGCCGCGTTCAGGCAGGCTGTCGAGCAGTCCGCCCCCACGCCGCCCTCGCCGCCCGCGCCCCCGGTCTCGCCCGCGCCGCCGCCACCGCCGGTGGGCAAACTCCCCGGCGAAGGCTGCGTACCCCGCCCCGGATACGCGTGTCCCGGATAGGCTGTGCCGCCGAGAAGCGCGGCCAAGCGACCACGATGCCCACAGGAGAGCCCCCATTCCCATGACTGAGACACATTCCCTCGAGACCGAGCAGGCCGCCCGCGAAGCCAGCGGCGCGCACCCATACGGCCGCTATCTGGAGGACTTCGAGGTCGGCGCCGTGTACAAGCACTGGCCCGCCAAGACGGTCACCGAGACCGAGGACCACCTGTTCTGCCTGCTGACCATGAACCACCACCCGCTGCACATCAACGACGTGTACGCGGCGAAATCCCAGCAGGGCCGCAACGTGGTGGCCGGGCCGTACGTGTACTCGCTGATCTTCGGCATGACCGTGTCCGACGTGTCGGGCAAGGCGATCGCCAACCTCGCCACCGAGGAGCTCAGCCACCCCGCCCCGGTGTTCCATGGAGACACGCTGTACGTCGAGTCCGAGGTGCTCGAGAAGCGCGAGTCGAAGTCCAAGCCCGACCGCGGCACCGTGAAGGTGCACACGCGCGCCTTCAACCAGGACGGCGTGCTGGTGGCCGAGTTCAAGCGCCTGGTGCTCGTGCCCCGCAGGAACGCCGGGGATTCCAATGGCTCGGCGGTGGAGGCCGAGGGCAACGTCGACTGACGGATGCCGGCGTCCGAAGAGCGCGCGTGGCGTTGGAAAACGCGCCTGGCCTTGAGCCGTATTGTAGGCTTTACTTCTCGTCCGTAGTGGGCGTTTTTGCGTTTTCCGCGATGGATCGCACTGGAAACCGGCGCCCCTGGGGCGCATGAGACCGCGACACAAGGGAGCTGTATCGAGCCCATGAGCACCACCACTTCTGCACCGACCACGAACGAGCGCCTGCTGGAGTGGGTGGGCGAGGTTGCGTCTCTGACCGAACCGGACCAGGTGTACTGGTGTGACGGTTCGGCCGAGGAGTACGACCGCCTCTGCCAGGAGCTGGTGGACGCCGGCACCTTCGAGCGCCTCTCGGACGCCAAGCGGCCGAACTCCTACCTCGCGCTGTCCGATCCGGGCGACGTCGCGCGCGTCGAGGATCGAACGTTCATCTGCTCGAAGACTCAGGCGGAAGCCGGTCCGACGAACAACTGGCGCGACCCGGCCGAGATGCGGGCGGAGCTGACCGAGCTGTTCAGCGGCTCGATGCGCGGGCGCACCATGTACGTGGTGCCGTTCTCGATGGGCCCGCTCGGCTCGGACAAGAGCCACGTGGGCGTGCAGTTGACCGACTCCATCTACGTGGCCGTGAACATGCGCATCATGACCCGCATGGGCCAGGGGGCGCTCGACGCGCTCGGTGGCGGCGAGTTCGTACCGTGCCTGCACTCCGTGGGCATGCCGCTCGAGGACGGCGCCGAGGACGTGCCGTGGCCGTGCAACGCCGAGAACAAGTACATCGTGCACTTCCCCGACAGCCGCGAGATCTGGTCGTTCGGCTCCGGCTACGGCGGCAATGCGCTGCTCGGCAAGAAGTGCTTCGCGCTGCGCATCGCCTCGGTGATGGCCCGTGACGAGGGCTGGATGGCCGAGCACATGCTGATCCTCAAGCTGACCTCCCCCGAGGGCGAGGTCAAGTACATCACCGGCGCCTTCCCGAGCGCGTGCGGCAAGACCAACCTGGCGATGCTGATCCCCACGCTCGAGGGCTGGACGGTGGAGACGATCGGCGATGACATCGCCTGGATGAAGTTCGGCCAGGACGGGCGCCTGTACGCGATCAACCCCGAGTACGGCTTCTTCGGCGTGGCGCCGGGAACCGGTGAGGACACCAACCCGAACGCGATCCGCATGGTCGAGCGCAACTCGATCTTCACCAACTGCGCGAAGACCGACGACGGCGACATCTGGTGGGAGGGCCTCACCAAGGAGCGCCCCGCGCATCTGATTGACTGGCACGGCAACGACTGGACGCCGGCGTCCGAGACGCCGTCCGCGCACCCGAACGCGCGCTTCACCACGCCCGCGTCGCAGGACCCGGCGATCGCGCCCGAGTGGGAGGACCCGGCGGGCGTGCCCATCGACGCGATGCTGTTCGGCGGGCGTCGTGCCGGCGTGGTGCCGCTCGTGACCGAGGCGCTCGACTGGGAGCACGGCGTGTTCCTCGGCGCGGTGATGAGCTCGGAGAAGACCGCCGCGGCGGCGGGCACGGTCGGCGAGCTACGCTTCGACCCGTTCGCGATGCTGCCCTTCTGCGGCTACAACATGGCCGACTACTTCGCCCACTGGCTGGAGATCGGCCGCACGCCCGGGGCGAAGCTGCCGAAGATCTTCTACGTCAACTGGTTCCGCAAGGACGAGAACGGGCGCTTCCTGTGGCCCGGCTACGGCGAGAACTCGCGCGTGCTCTCATGGGTGTTCGCCCGCTGCGCCGGGCACGGCGCCGCGCAGGAGACCGTCATCGGCAACATCCCGCCCGTGGGCCCAGACGGAATCGACACGCGCGGCGTGGACGTCACTGACGAGGCGATGGCCGAGCTGCTGCGCGTCGACGTCGAGGAGTGGAAGGCGCAGCTCCCCCAGTTCCGCGAGTACCTGGCGAAATTCGAGAACCTGCCGGCGGAGTTGACCGCCCAGCTGGACGCGCTCGAACAGCGCCTGGGCTGAGCTGATGGCGGGGGCGATCCCACGGGTGGAGCCCCAGGTCTCGCCGTCGCGCTTCAAGAAGGCGCTCACGGCGTTCGCGCTGACGAAGACCGGCACGTGGTACTCCTCGCAGGTCGGCGCCCGCATCGATCCGTGGCTGGTGCGCGCCACGCGCGGGCACGTGGACTCGGCCTTCGGTCAGATCCCGATCGTGGTGGTCACCGTTCGCGGCGCGCGCAGCGGCGTCGAGCGAAAGGTCCCGCTGCTGTACTTCAGCGACGGAGACGACGTCGTCCTGATCGCCTCCAGCTACGGCAAAGCCAAGTTCCCCGCCTGGTACTACAACATCAAGGCCAACCCCGACGTCCGCCTGGAAGCGATGGGGCGCGCCGGCCCCTACGTGGCCCGCGAGGTCGAGGGCGAGGATCACGACCGCCTGTTCGAGCTCGCCAAGCGCGTCTACAGCGGCTACAGCGAGTACGAGCGCCGCACCACCGGCATCCGCCGCATCCCCGTCATGCGCCTCTCGCCCGCCTGAGCGCTTAGTCGTGGCCGTGGGTGTTTTCGCCCGTCCCCGCCGCCGGCGGCCGGGACTCCTCGGCGAGCGAGGTGATGGTGAGCGCCCCGCGGGCGGATGACTCGAGCACGTCGGTGGCCTCCTCGAGTGAGCGGGCGTACAGCTCGACGAGCAGGTGGACGATGATGCGGGCGTCGTCTTCGTGCTTGTGGAAGCGCACGTGCGTGAAGAACTCGCGCACGCCGTGCTCGCCGAAGGCGGCGTAGGAGAGCGCGTCGCCGGCCTCCGGGCCCGAGCAGCTCTCGACGTCTTCGGAGTCGACCGTGACCGTGCACGAGGCGACCCACGGGGTGCCCGCGATCATCCGTTCCCAGCGATCCTCGATCGGCTCGACGCGGCCGTTGTTGAAGCCGAGATGGGGCTGGTCGTGCATGCAGTCCAGGCACTGCACGACCGCCTCCTGCAGCTCGTCCACCACTTCCGCGCGCTCGCCGGTGTCGGGGTCGATCTTGTGGATGCCCTCGTAGTGGACCTGGACCTCGAGGTCCTGCGACCAGCAGCGATAGCAACGCAGCCAGCTGCGCGCGCTCGTCTCGGCCATCGAGCCCTCCATATGCAGAGCATTGTAGGTGCCCGGGCCGCCGCCGCCCGGCTGGCTCGGTGGCTACCCGAACGTGAAGTCGTAGGCGACGACCCCATTCTGGAAGCGGAGCTCCAGTTCGTGGCTCTGATCGCCCGGCAGCGACACCAGCCAGTACAGCCGCTGGCGGCGGACGGTGACGACGCCGTCGTGGACGTCCGCGCCGGACTCCGCCGCGGAGATGGGATGCCCGTCGAGCATCACCTGCACGTGCATGGGGCGTTCGTCCTGGGAGCTGAGCACCAGGTACACGTTCTTGGCCTTGAAGTGCAGGTTGAGGCCGGGCGGGGGGGAACCCAATCTCGAGACCGCTTCCGCGGGCTGGCCGCCGATGTTCCACGTGCCGCTGTAGGCGAGGTCGTTGAGCTGCAGTTCGCTCGTGGGGGGTGGCCCGTAGTCGTGTGTGCCGGCGAACGGGCCCTTGACGAAGCCCTGGGCGCGCTCGGTTCCCGTGTAGCTCTCCGGCGTGGCCACTTCGGATGGCACCACCACGTCGCTCGGATGGCTCCTGCCGCCCACCTGGTAGCCGGCTTCCGCGAGCAGCGAGCGGATGGCGGTTTCGGTCTTGTCGTAGTCACCCTCGCCGAACGTCGCGTAGCGGACCTGGCCCTTGGCGTCGATCAGGTAGTCGGCGGGCCAGTACTCGTTGCCGTACGCGTTCCAGGTGCCCATGTTGTTGTCCTGGACCACCGGGTAGCGCAGGCCGAACTGGCCGATCGCGTCCTGGACGTTGCTGGCCTCCTTCTCGAACTGGAACTCGGGCGCCTCCACGCCGACGATCGTGAGGCCCTCGTTGGCATAGGCGGCGTTCCACGCCTTCAGGTAGGGCAGGGTGCGGATGCAGTTGATGCACGTGTAGGTCCAGAAGTCGATCAGCACGACCCGTCCGCGCAGCCCGGCGAGCGTCAGCGGGGGGCCGGGCTGCCCGGGCTTGCCCGTGTTGAACCAGTCCTCGGTTTCCGTGAATTCCGGTGCCGTTCCCAGGTCGGGCAGCGACCGGGCGTCGGCCAGCAGCGTGGCCTGGCTGGCGTCGCGGGCGGCCGCGTGGATCGTCGAGGTGTGGCCGCCTTCGCAGTCGGCCGAGCCGTTGGCGGGAATGAACTTCGTGTGGTGGCCGGTGATTTCGTGCAGCCGGCCGGTGACCGATTTCGAGCACTCGAGCGACGCGGTGAGGTTGACGTTGGGGATCTTTTCGGCGACGAACTGGTCGAAGTTGACGTCGAGGTTGGTGAGGATGGCGAGGCCCGTGATGATCATGATCGCGCCCAGCACGCGCCCGAGCGCCGGGCCGCGCCCCGCCTTGCGGACGCGGTCGAACACGCGCCTGCCGCCCAGCGACAGCGCCAGCAGCACGGCCGCCGAGCCGGCGGCGTAAGCGATCGCCAGCACGACCGTTTTGCCCGAGGCGGCGCTCACCGATATGACCGCGGCGAGGATGGGGCTGGCGCACGGGGTGTACACGAAGCCGAGCGCGCCGCCCACGAGCATCCCCGACCAGAACCCGTCACCGGCCGTGCGCGGACCGAAGCGCGCGAGACGCGACAGCGGCGCCTCCAGCCGGGCGGCCACGTCGGGCATCATCAGCGCCAGGCCGAACACGAGCAGCACGACGATCGAGAGGTCGCGCAGCGGGTCGTTGCCGAGGCCCACGCCGTCCACCACGTTGGCGAGGCCGACGATGGTGACGGTGAACGTGATCGACAGGCCCAGCACCACGCCCACGGGCCGTCGCCGACCGCCCGCGCCGCCGGCCGAGAGCAGCGCCGGGAGCACCGGAAGCGCGCACGGGGAGAGCGCGGTGCCCGCGCCGGCGAGGATCGCGAAGACTACGAGGACGAGCATGGTCTGTGTCCGTACAGACTGCGCACGCGGAACTTTGTTACAGACGCCCCGGCAATCCTTAGCCGCGGTTGATGTTCGCCGCACCGGCGAGCGCCCCGCCAGCGCGGGCGGCACCGCCAGCCGCTCGCCGCGCCGCGCCGCGCCGCGCGCGACGTTCAGCTGCCGCCGGCGCGCAGCGTGGCGTCGAAGTCCGTGCCGGGGATCGGGCCGATGCAGGGCGAGCTCGCCCCGGCGTCGCGGTAGCGCGCGATGCCCGCCGTCAGCGCCGAGCGATCGCCGACTGCGGTGAGCTCTTCGAGGAACTGCTCGGAGATCGCGTCCTGCATCGCCTCGAGATCGCCGGCCGCGAGATCGTAGGCGGCGATGTCCGCACCGAACCCGGTGCGCTCGATCATCACCCGGTAGAACGGCAGGCTGAAGTACGGGATCAGGTCTTTGCGCACCGCTCGGTAGGCGTCGTCGCGGTCGTCCGTGAGCGCCGCGGGTATCGCGGCCACCACGTCGAAGCCCTCGAGCGTCAGGCCGGCGCGCTCGCGGCCGGCGCCCACCGCCGGGATCACCACGTCGCGGATGTAGCGGGGGTTGCACAGCCACAGGATCACCCCGTCGGCGACCTCGCCCGCCAGGCGCAGCATCCCGGGCGAGAGCCCCGCGAGGTAGATGGGCAGCTGTGGGCGGGGATCGAGGCCGAGCAGGTGAAAGCCGGTCTGCCACTTCTCGCCGCGGGGAGGGTCCTCGCCGCGCAGGATCGCCCGCACGATCCCGGCGTACTCGCGCATCTCGGCCACCGGGTGCTCGATCTTCTGTCCGTGCCAGCCCTCCACCACCGGCCGGTGCGAGAGGCCGAGCCCGAGGGTCAGCCGCCCGCCCGAGAGCTCGTCGATGGTGGCAGCCGTCTGCGCCATGGTGGCGGGCGTGCGCGTGTAGATGGGCACGACGCCGGTGCCCACGCGGATGCTGGTGGTGGACAGTGCGTACGCGGTCAACACGGTCAGCGACTCGCGCCCCGCGATGTGCGTCACGTACACCGTCTCGTAGCCGAGCGACTCGGCCAGCCGGACCCGGTCGATGGCGCTCTGCAGCGAACGCCCGGTCGATACGAAGCAGCTTCTCGCCATCACGCCGCAGCATATGCCAACGTGCCGTGGCGAGAAGGCGCGCGGCGCGTGGAAGTCCGCGCGCGAGCACGCGTAATTCCTTTGGGCCAAAGAGGGGAAACGGCTCTATGCAGCGAACCGTCCGGCACGTAGGTTGATGTACACAGTCGCCCGTTCCGTCTTGATCGTCCCGACACGCAGAAAGGGAGCATCGATGTCACCCACTCCGAAAGCGAAAGCCGCAGCGAAACCGAAAGCCGCTCGCAAAGCGAAAGCGGCCGCGAAACCGAAAGCGAGGGCCAAAGCGAAAGCCGCGACGAAAGCGAAAGCCACGGCGAAACCGAAAGCGAAAGCGGCTCGGAAAGCCAAACCTGCGGCGAAAGCGAAAGCTGCCTCGAAAGCGAAAGCCGCGACGAAAGCGAGAGCCAAAACGAAAGCAAAAGCGAAAGCGGCTTCGAAATCGAGGACGGCCACGAAGGCGAAAGGCGCGACCAAAGCGCGGGCCGCGGGCAGAACGGCGGCCACGAAAGCGAAAGCCAAAGCGTCCGCCGCGAAAAAAGCGGCCGGCGCCGCCAAACGCAAACCGGCGGCCGCGAAAGCCAAACGCGCAGGCGCCGTCAAACCGAAACGGGCGAGCGCGACGAAAGCGCGCAGCGCGGGCAGAGGTCGGTCGCGTAGCGGCGGTCGCTGACCCTGCTCGTGCCCACTCGGGCGGACCGCTGGCGGGCCCCACTCGTGCGGGGCGCGCCAGCGGTGATGGACCGCCCCCGCCGCTCGCCCGCCGCCGGCGGCCTCAGCGTCTGAGCATCACGTAGACGGTGGTGGCGGCGAACGCCATCTGCCCGAAGGCGAGCGCCGTGCCGAGGTTGACCGCGCCGAGCGCGCCGGCGACGGCGCTCGCGAGCACGAACGCGCCGAACATGCTCAGCAGGTCGCGCTTCACGCGCGGCCCCGCTCGAGCGCGTCCACCAGCGCGGGCACGTCCAGCCCGGCGTCCTCGCCCGCCAGGAGAGCCTGCGCGCCCGCGCGCCCTCCGAGGGCGCGCAGACCGTGCTCTCCGTGCTCGACGGTGAAGTCGGTGAGCGCGGCGGCGCGGCGCGCGGCCGTTCGCCGGACGGCGAGGTCGAGGCCGGCGCGGTGCTCCTCGAGCGCTGCCAGGAGCTCGTCGATGCCGGTGGGCGGGGGCACGGCGCACACGGCGAGCACGCGCGTCGAGGGGGAGCCGAGCGAGCGCAGCGCCGCGCTGAGATCGCGTCTGGCGCGCATGGCGATCTGCCCGAGGTCGGCCTTGGTGACGACCAGCACGTCCGGGATCTCCATGATCCCCGCCTTCAGGAACTGCAGCACGTCGCCGCCGCCGGGCTGTACGACGACGGCGACGGTGTCGGCCACGTCCGCCACGTCGGTCTCGGCCTGACCCACGCCGACGGTCTCGATGACGACCACGTCGAACGCCGCGGCCAGAGCGGCTGCGGCGGCGCGGGTCGCTCGCGCGAGACCCCCCAGACGCTCGCCCGCGGCGGTGGAGCGGATCAGCACCCCCCGGTCGGAAGGATCGAAGTCGATGCGGGCGCGGTCGCCCAGCAGCGAGCCTCCCGAGCGGCGCGAGCTCGGGTCGACGGCGAGCACGGCGACGGTGCGCTGCTGGGCGCGCCAGCCGTGCACCAGCGCCGAGAGCAGCGTCGACTTGCCGGCGCCGGGCGGCCCGGTGACGCCGATCACGTGCCCGGGGGCCTCGCGGCCGAGGACCGCCGGCGAGACCTCGTGCAGGAGCGCGGCCGCCTGCTCGCGGTCAGCGGCGGTGGTGCTCTCGAGCAGGTTCAACGCCGCCGGGGCGGCCACCAGCTCGCCGTCGCGCAGACGCGCCCCCAGGGCGGCTCCGTCGCCCGGTTCGCTCACGCGCGGACGTTGGCGGGCGAGCCGTTCGCCGAGCGCGTGCTGGCCGGCGAGCCGTTCGCGCCGGCGTCCACCAGCGCGACGATGTCGCGCATGATGCGGGTGATGTCGAAGTCCTTGGGCGTGTACACGGCAGCCACGCCCGCCTGGCGCAGCGGCGCGACGTCCTGCTCGGGGATGATCCCGCCGACGACCACCGGCGCGGTCACGCCCGCGTCGCGCAGGGCGTCGAGCACTGCGGGGATGAGCTCGCGGTGCGAGCCCGACAGGATCGACAGGCCGATCACGTGCACGCCCTCCTGCAGGGCCGAGGCGGCGATCTGGGCGGGGGTCAGGCGGATGCCTTCGTAGACGACGTCCATGCCCGAGTCCCGGGCACGCACGGCGATCTGCTCGGCGCCGTTGGAGTGCCCGTCGAGCCCCGGCTTGCCGACGAGGATCTTGGGGCGGCGGCCGAGCTTCTCCTGCAGACGCGACACCTCGCCGCGCAGCTCGCTCAGCTCCCCGTCGGCGAGCATCGCCGCGGCCTCGCCGACGCCGGTGGGGGCGCGGTAGCTGCCGAACACCTCGCGCAGGGTCCGCGCCCACTCGCCGGTGGTGGCCCCCGCGCGGGCGGCCGCGATCGTCGGCACCATCAGGTTCACATCGGCGCTGTCCCCGTCCCGGGACGATGCGCCCGCGGCGGCGCTGGCAAGCGCGACGAGCGCCTCCTTGACAGCGGACTCATCGCGCTCGGCACGCCAGCGGCGCAGGGCCTCGACCTGCTGTGCTTCCAGGGCGGGGTCGACCACGAGGATCCCGCCCTCGGCATCGGCGGTGAGCGGCGAGGGCTCGGTCTCGGTGAAGCGGTTCTGGCCAACCACCACCTGCTCGCCCTCCTCGATGCGGCGCAGGCGCTCGCGGTGGGAGTCGACGAGCGCGGCCTTCATGTAGGGGACGGCCTCTACCGCGCCGCCGTGCTCGGCCACGACCGCCATCTCCGCCCGCGCGCCATCGAGCAGCTCGGCGACGAGCGCGTCCATCACCCTGGAGCCCTCGAAGATGTCGGGGTACTCGAGCACGTCGGTCTCGTAGGCGAGCACCTGCTGGATGCGCAGCGACCACTGCTGGTCCCACGGGCGGGGCAGCCCGAGCGCCTCGTTCCAGGCGGGCAACTGGATGGCTCGGGCACGCGCGTCGCGCCCGAGCGTGACTGCCAGCGCCTCGAGCACGATCCGCTGCACGTTGTTCTCCGGCTGGGCCTCGGTGAGCCCCAGGGAGTTGACCTGCACGCCGTAGCGGAAGCGCAGGTGACGGTCGTCCTGGACGCCGTAGCGCTCGCGCCCGAGCTCCTCCCACAGGATCGACATGGCGCGCAGCTTGGCGTGCTCCTCGATGAAGCGCACGCCGGCGTTGACGAAGAAGGAGATGCGCCCGAAGACCTCTTCCATGCGCCCCTCGCCGGCGGCCCCCACGCGCTCGCGGGCGGCGTCGAGCACGGCGATGGCGTTGCTCATCGCGTAGGCGATCTCCTGGACGGGCGTGGCGCCCGCCTCCTGCAGGTGATACGAGCAGATGTTGATGGGGTTCCACCTGGGGACGTGCTCGACGGTGTAGGCGATCATGTCGGCGATCAGGCGCATGGACGGCGCGGGCGGGAAGGCGTAGGTGCCGCGCGCGAGGAACTCCTTGATGATGTCGTTCTGGGTGGTGCCCTGGAGCTGCTCGGGGGCCACGCCGTGCTCCTCGGCGACGACGATGTAGAGCGCCAGCAGCCACGCGGCGGTGGCGTTGATGGTCATCGAGGTGTTCATCTCGGCGAGCGGGATGCCGTCCATCAGCGCGGCCATGTCGCCGCGGTGCGAGACGGGGACGCCCACCTTGCCCACCTCGCCCCGGGCGAGCTCGTCGTCGGGGTCATAGCCGGTCTGGGTGGGCAGGTCGAAGGCCACCGACAGGCCCGTCTGGCCCTTCTCGAGGTTGCGCCGGTACAGCTCGTTGGAGGCCTTTGCCGTGGAGTGCCCGGCATAGGTGCGCATCATCCAGGGCCGATCGCGCTCGGGCAGCCGCGCGGAGTGCTCGCCGTCCATACAGCAATTGTACGGTCGCGCCGCGGGCTTTATCCTGCGGTCCATGAACCAAACGCTCGAGCGACCACGTACGGGGGGGCCGGGAAGCGGCCTCGGGGGGGCCTGGAGGGTGATCGTGTGCAACGACGATCACAACACCTTCGACCACGTCGCCCGCACGCTCGCCCGCATCATCCCCGGGGTGACGCTCAAGCGCGGGCACGAGATCGCCGGCGTGATCCACGCCTCCGGCCGTGCGGTCGTGTTCAGCGGACACCAGGAGCCGGCGGAGCACTACTGGGAGCAGCTCAAGGACGCGGGGCTGACGATGGCGCCGCTGGAGCAGGGCTGAAGGACGTCTTTTAGATGGAGTTCGTCGTGCGGTGCCGGGGCGCGGGGCTCGCGCCCATGGCCGGCTCGCCCAGCCGGCCCGTCGCTCAGGCGATCTCGCCGACCGGGGTGCCGACCCCGTTCCCGCGGCCATTGGGGGCACCGTTGCCGGTCCCGTCGCCGCCGGGAGTCCCGGTCAGTACGGTGCCGCCGGTCGTGCGGTCCCACCAGCCGTACAGCACGGGCACCTGATACCAGCTCGAGTGGCTGGCCCGGAAGAAGGTCATCTCCGGGCCTTCCCAGTAGCGTTCCCAGTCGAGGTGCTCCTCGAAGACGGCGAGCTGCTGGAAGCGGTATTTGTCGTCTCGCGAGCGATACACGGCGTAGGAGCTCGCGCCGTAGCGCAGCGCCGCGGCCGCGACCTCGTTGAGCGCCGGCTCGAGGTCATCAGCGCGCAGGCCGGTTGCGTACCAGGGGATGATCACCGTGCCGGCCATCAGGCTCCCACCTCCGCGTGGATCGCGCCCGGTCCCTCGGCGGTCCTGCCTTCGCCCTCGGACTCGGCGCCGACGAGGATCGAGATCTTGCCCAGGTGCTTGTTTTCGAGCATCAGCTGGTGGGCTTCGGCGACGCCGTCGAAACCGAGCGTGCGCCACAGCACGGGACGGATCTGCCCGGACTCGATCAGCTCGTTGGCCTTGGTGCACTCGTAGGCGTTCGCGAAGTGCGAGCCGAGGATCTCCTTCTGGCGCATCCACAGGTATGCCACGTTGAAATCGAGGTCCAGGCCGGTGGTGCCGGCGCAGATGACCACTTTGCCGAACGTCTTGGCGGTGAACACGGACGTCGGGAAGGTGGCTTTGCCGACGTGCTCGAAGACGATGTCGGGGGCGTCGCCGAGGAGCTCCTTGACGCGCTTGGCGAACCCGCGGGAGACCTTGAAGCGCTCGGCCTCCTGGAGCTCCGACTCGCCGCCCTTGCGCATCATGCCCGCGAACTCGCCCCGGTCGATGTAGTTGACCGCGCCGAGGCGCTTGACGAGCTCGCCCTTCTCGGCGGAGGACACCACGCCCACGGAGTGGGCGCCGGCGGCGGCGCAGATCTGCGTGGCGAACACCCCGAGGCCGCCGGCTGCGCCCCAGATCAGCACCTTCTGTCCGGCCTGAAGCTTGCAGCGGGTGATGAGCATGCGGTAGGCGGTGAAGTACACGAGCCCGTAGGAGGCCGCCTCCTCCCACGTGAGGGCGGAGGGCTTGGGCAGCAGTTGCTGGGCCTGGACCTTGGTGAACTGGGCGAAGGAGCCCCACGTGGTCTCATAGCCCCAGATCGTCTGGGACGGCGCGGCCATGGGGTCGAGGCCGTGGACCTCCGGGTCCTCGTAGGAGGCCTGGTTGCAGTGGACGACGACCTCGTCGCCGGGCTTCCAGCGGGTGACACCCGCGCCCACCTTCCACACGATCCCCGACGCGTCCGAGCCGCCGATGTGGTGCCCGAACTCGGGATGGTCGCCGTAGCGCATCACCGACACGGGCTTGCCCAGCGCGGCCCACACGTTGTTGTAGTTCACGCCGGCCGCCATCACGCGCACGATCACCTCGAAGGCGCCCGGCTCGGGGACCTCGATCTCCTCGATCTGGAAGGCGTCCTTCGGTTCGCCGTAGCGCTCCTCGCGGATCACCCAGGCGGCCATCGTCGCGGGCAGCTCGCCCGGCTCGGCGTCAACGGCGGAGACTTGTTGGAGATCGATCGCCACGTGCTCTGGAACCTCGTTCGTCGGGATCAGGGACGGGTCAATCCTACCCGGATGTTGCGCTCGCGGATGTGGTGGGCGAGCGCGGCGCCGGGCTCGCGTCTAGCCGGACGCCAGGACGGCCGCGCCGACCGCCCCGGAGAGGTCCTTCAGTTCGGTGCCGATCACGACGGGGGGCTTCTCGGCGACGAACAGGTGCGGGGCCATGTGCTCGACGATGCGATCGACGAACGGCTGGCCGAGCCGGTCGCCGAGTCCCCCGCCCACGATGATGGCTTCGAGGTCGAGGAGGTTCTGCGCCGAGGCCAGCCCGAGGCCGAGCGCCCAGGTCGCCTTCTCGATCAGCTTCTCCGCCATCGTGTCGCCCTGCTCCAGCGCGCGGGCGTACACGCCGGAGCTAAGTCGCTGACGGTCGCGCTGCTCCATGATGCGGAAGAGGTCGGTGTCGTGGCCGCGCTCGACGAGCCTGCGCGCCCGCCGTTCCATGCTCGCCCGTCCCGCGTAGGCCTCCACGCAGCCGCGCCGCCCGCATCCGCAGCGCCGGCCGCCTGGCTTGACGACCATGTGACCGAACTCGCCGGCGGCTCCCCGCCCGTCCCGCAGCTTGCCCTCGAGCACCAAGCCTCCGCCCACGCCCGTGCCCACCCACACGCCCAGGAGGTTGCGGTATGGGCGGCCCGCGCCCTGGCGCAGCTCGCCGAGCACGCCGGCCCGGACGTCGTTTTCGACGGTTACCTTCACGCCGTCGAGCTGCTCGGACACGAGCGGGCCGAGCTCCACACGGTCGCTGAACCCGGGTACGTTGGCCGCGAGCGACACCGCGCCCGCGTGCTTGTCGATCTCGCCGGGGGTGCCGATGCCGACGCCCGCGAGCTGCTCGTCGTCAGTGGACGCAGCCTGCAGCGCGGTGTGGAGCGTCTCGACGATCGCCTCGATCACGTCGGCGGGAACCCCGCTCTGGGGTGTGAGCGAGCGGGCGCTGCCGGTGACCTCGCCGTCGCGCACGACCACCGTCTGGATCTTCGTGCCCCCCAGGTCCACCCCGGCGGTCAGCCGCTTGCTCGACCCGCTCATCGCGCCCTGCTCATCCGTCCACCGGGTGCACGTCCGGGCGCTCGTGCCCGCGGGCTACCGGGATGCGCTCTACCCGATCGCCGCGGGCGGCGATCACCTCCGAGACGAGGGCGGGGGGGAACAGTCCGTGCTCCACCACCCCGACGGTGCCCGACAGCCGTGCCGCGAGCTGCGCCGGGTCGTCGAGCTCGCCGATGAAGTCGGCGATCACGCCGCCGTCAGGGCTGCGGGGTACGTCCCGCAGGCGCACGCTCCCCAGGCGGCCGAGCGTGGCGGCGAGGCCGAACTCCAGCAGCTCCAGCGGTACCGGCGCCGTCAGGCGCTCGACGAGCTTGTCGGAGGAGACGATCACCACGAACCGCTCGGCGGCAGCCGCCACGGCCTTCTCGCGGGTGTGGGCGGCGCCGCCGCCCTTCACCAGCCACCCCGAGGGCGCCACCTGGTCGGCGCCGTCGATGGCGATGTCGAGCCGCGCGAGGGCGCCCGGGCCGCAGAACGACTCGACGTCGATCCCGAGCGCGCGCGCGGCCCCCTCGGTGGCGGGGGAGGTCGACACGCAGCGCAGCTCGAGCCGGCGGGCGGCTAGGGCGGGCAGCAGATAGGCGACCGTCGAGCCCGTGCCCAGGCCCACGCACATGCCGTCCTCGACGAGCTCCGCGGCGGCCTCGGCGGCGAGCTGCTTCTCGCGCTCGGCGCCGCTCACCGCATCTCCCGATAGCGGCGGATCAGGGCGTTGGTCGAGCTGTCGTGTTGCAGGTCGGGCTCACCGGTGGACTCGAGCTCGGGGATGATGCGCCTGGCCAGCACCTTGCCGAGCTCGACCCCCCACTGGTCGAAGGAGTCGATGCCCCAGATCGTGCCCTGGGTGAACACGCTGTGCTCGTACAGCGCCACCAGCGTGCCGAGCGTGTGCGGCGTGAGCTGCTCGGCGAGGATCACGTTCGTCGGGCGGTTACCCTCGAACACGCGGTGGGGGATGACCGCCTCGGCCGTGCCCTCTTCGCGCACCTCCTGCTCGGTCTTGCCGAAGGCGAGCGCCTCGGCCTGTGCGAACACGTTGGACATCAGCAGGTCGTGGTGGTCGCGGATCGGGTTGAGCGTGCGGGCGAAGCCGATCAGGTTGACGGGGATGAGCTTCGTGCCCTGGTGGATGAGCTGGTAGAAGCTGTGCTGCCCGTTGGTGCCCGGCTCGCCCCAGTACACGGCGCCGGTCTGGTAGTCGACGGGACGCCCGTCGAGCGTGACCCGCTTGCCGTTGGACTCCATGGTGAGCTGCTGCAGGTAGGCGGGGAAGCGCTTCAGATACTGGCTGTAGGGCATCACCCCGACGGTCTGCGCGCCGAAGAAGTCGCCGTACCAGACCGCCAGCAGGCCCATCAGCACCGGCAGGTTGCGCGCGAAGGGAGTGGTGCGGAAGTGCACGTCCATCTCGTGGAAGCCTGCGAGCAGCTCGCGGAACCCCTCGGGGCCGACCGCGAGCATGGTCGAGAGCCCGATCGCCGAGTCCATCGAGTAGCGACCGCCCACCCAGTCCCAGAAGCCGAACATGTTCTCGGTGTCGATGCCGAACTCGGCGACCTCCTCGGCGTTGGTGGAGACGGCGACGAAGTGCTTGGCGATGGCCGCCTCCTCGCCGAGCGTGGCGAGCGCCCATGCCCGCGCCGTGCGCGCGTTGGTCATCGTCTCGAGCGTGGTGAACGTCTTGGAGGAGACGATGAACAGCGTCTCCTGCGCGTCCAGGTCGCGGGTCGCCTCGGCGAAGTCCGTGGAGTCGACGTTCGATACGAAGCGAAAGGTCATGTCCCTCCTGGAGTAGTGGCGCAGCGCCTCGTAGGCCATCACCGGCCCGAGGTCCGAGCCGCCGATGCCGATGTTGACGACGTTGCGAATCGGCCTGCCGGTGTGACCCTTCCACTCGCCCGCGCGGATGCGATCGGCGAACGCGGACATCCGGTCGAGCACCTCGTGGACCTGTGCGACCACGTTGACGCCGTCCACCACCAGCGACTCGCCCCTGGGCATGCGCAGGGCGACGTGCAGGACGGAGCGGTTCTCCGAGACGTTGATCCGCTCACCGCTGAACATCGCCTCGGTGCGCTCGTGCAGGCTGGCCTCCTCGGCGAGCGCCACCAGCAGCCCGAGCGTCTCGTCCGTGATCCGGTTCTTGGAGTAGTCGAGGTACAGCCCCGCGCCCTCGGCGAGGAGGCGCTCACCGCGACCCGGGTCCTCGGCGAACAGCTCGCGCAGATGGCGGGCCTGGAGTTGCTGGTGGTGCTTGTCGAGCGCCTGCCAGGCGGGCCTGCTCATCAGTGGCGGGGTGGTGGGCGCGGTCGTGCTCATCGGGGCCTCCTCCTGCGTTGCGGTCAGGGCGGCGAGCGCAGCGCCGCGCTGCGCCGGCCGAGCTGGCGAGCAGATCATCCCAGGAGACGGGGAAGGCCACGGCGCCCCACGATCTCGCTCCCGGCCGGAGACCACGGCGGGGCGCGACGTCGCTCATTCGCGGGTCGCTAGGGTGACTGCGATGGCTTGGCTGGATGCTCGATCGCCGGGCGTGTTCCCTCCCCCTGCGGGGGCGATGCGACGGTGACCGCGGTTGCGCCCTCGGGCGATCAGTTCGCGATCGCCCACGGCGAGCAGCGCGCGACGATCGTCGAGGTGGGCGCCGGCGTGCGCGAGTACGAGCACGGCGGTCGCGCGGTGCTCGAGCCCTATCCGCTGGAGGCAATCTGCGATGGCGCCCACGGCATGCCGTTGATCCCCTGGCCGAACCGCCTGGCCGACGGGCGCTACCGCTTCGACGGGGTTGACCATCAGGTCGCGCTCACCGAGCCCGACAAGCACAACGCGATCCACGGCTTCCTGCGCTGGCGCCCCTGGCGCGCGATCGAGCGCGAGGACGCCCGCGTGGTGATGGGCGCGCGCCTGTATCCGCTCACCGGCTATCCGTTCGCGCTGGAGGTGCGGGTCGACTACGAGCTGGGCGAGAACGGCCTTGGCGTGTCCACCACCGCCACCAACATCGGGGATCGAGCCTGCCCGTACGCCACCGGGCAGCACCCATACCTCTCGCCCGGGAGCGGTCTGATCGACGAGTGCACGCTGGAGCTGCCCGCCGGCACGCGCATCCTCACCGACGAGCGCCAGCTTCCCTGCGGCGAGGAGGGCGTGGAGGGGACGCCGTTCGACTTCCGCGCGGCGCGGCGCCTCGGCGAGCAGCAGATGGACTCGGCCTTCACCGACGTCTCGCGCGGGGAGGCGGGATACGCGACGGCGAGGCTCGCGGCGCCGGACGGCAGGACGGTCGAGCTGTGGGTGGACGAGTCCTACCCGGTGCTCGAGGTGTTCACGGGCGACACCCTGAAGGCGCCACGCCGGCGTCGCGGGCTGGCGATCGAGCCGATGACCTGCCCGCCGAACGCCTTCCAGAGCGGCCAGGGGCTGATCCGGCTCGAGCCCGGGGCGTCTGTCACCACCCGTTGGGGCGTGCGACTGCGCTGAGGGGTGCCGCGCGCGAGCTCGCCCGATAGCTCGAACGCGACCTGTAGGTCCTGCTGGTCAGGCGCTGCGAAGCAGATCTGCGACTACTTCGGCAGGCCGCTGGTGGCGGCGAGCGGCGAGCTGCTGCAGCCGCTCGGCATCGTCGCCTTCGACGCCGACGACTATTGTGAGTTTGGCGTCGGGGTTGCCGACATGCGCATCCACATAGCGTGGATCGATCGCCGCCAGATCGGCATCGAAAGCACCGGGCTCGGGATCAGGGTCTGTCCAGGGATCGTGGGCCATGCTCAGCTCCTTAGCAGTTTACGCTCGGGGGACGAGGAGTCCCAGCCCGTGACGATCAGCCATGTTGTCGTGTCTACGGTCCGTTCGATGACGAGCGTCAGGATACGACCACCGTCGGTGCGCCCGATGAGCAGTCGGCGTTTAGCGGCGGTCGCCTTGTGCGGGTTGCGCACGACAACATGAGCATTGCGAGGGACCTGGCGTGCGTCGTGCGTCGTGATGCCGCGCGCACCGAGCTTGTCTATCGCAGACTCGGGCGGATCTCGATGCGGTGTCCAGAGCGCGTCCGACCCCCGTCGCTCCCGCTCCTGGCACCGCATGGTGCTCAAGGGGCGTTCCCCGGTTTGGCAGAAGGCTTGGAAGTAGGCGGCGAAGGCGGGTTATGGTTTGATCGCCACGACGCGCCCGTCGTCTTGCCAGACCTGCTCAAAGAGGGTTGCGAGTAGGCGGTGGCGCTCGGCGGGGGCGTGCTCGCGCTCCCAAAAGCTGGAGAAGTCGGCGAGGACTTGCTCAGCTTCGGCGAGTTGCGGGTCGGCGGGGCGCGCGCAGGGCTCTCAGTAGCTCGCCGCGCTGAGCCTGTAGCGCGAGCGCCACCTCTGCCGTAGGCCAAGCGCCACGACGCCACGGCGCCCGCAAACGCAGCACAGACTCCTCCCGCCGCGTACGCGCCCGCAAACCCTGCGATACGGACAAGTCGATAGAACCCATCGAACTCTTAATCCAGGCTACACCCTAAAGGCACCAACGGAATCACCGCGTCCCGCCTGCCTACTCTTCACGTACGCAAATGGCTCTATTTGGCTGAGAGGACCAGGCTCGCGATCGACGCTCCTTCTGGTCCCGAAGAGGTATGCTCGTCGGCTCCTGTCGTCTGGGTGTACGCTGACATGAGGGTGATGTCACGTACGCCGATCGTGTCGGCCGATTGCGCCGGTTTGTTGGCGTTGCGGGGTGTGCGTGTGGGGTATCTGCAGGATGGGCGCGCGGGGCTGATCTTGGAGGATGTTTCGCTCGACGTAGACGCAGAGCAGACCGTCGCCGTGGTCGGCCAGCGCTGGGAGGGCAAGAGCACGCTGCTGGGCTTGGCGGCCGGCATGAAACTCGCCGAAGACGGCCGGGTGCTTCTCGAGGGCGTGGATTTCGCTAGCCGTTCGCGCCGCGAGCGCCATAAGCTGCTCGGGCGCGACATCGTGTGGTTGGATCGAAAGGAGTCCGACCTGCGATTGACGATGCTCGACTACGTCGGCCTGCCGCTCGTGATGGGCTGGCGCGGCCCACGTCGCGCGCAGGTGCGTCGCATGGCCGCCGACGCGCTTGAGCGTGTCGGCGTCGCGCACGTCGCGCACAAGCGCCCGCAAGCCCTGTCGAGCTGGGAGCGCGTGCTGGTCGGCCTCGCAAGCGCGATCATCGCGCGCCCCAAGCTGCTCGTCGTCGATGATCTGCTCGACGCCCTCGGCGCCAGCCGGACACTCCAAGCCGGCGATCTCCTGACCTCCCTCGCGCACGAGTTCGGGTTCGGCGCGCTGTACAGCGTCTCCGACCTCGACTCAGCCATCATGGCCGATCGCGTTCTCGTCTTCGAGCAGCGCACACTCCGACTCATGGCCGACCACCACCCGCAGGAGGCCGCGATCCTTGAGTTTCCGCGGACCGCGAGCGGTGGTCAAGAGTAGGCGCAGGCCGGTCTACCCATCAACCGGACTATTCAAGAGAGCCGGATCCTGCAGCGTGTAGGATCGAACCGCTATGCGGGAGTACAGCTCAGGTGAGGTCACGCCCCACGAGGCGGTTCTCGGCTTGATGGCCCAAGGCCGTGCCTCGGTTTTGGGCCTGCGAGGTCGCCTCGAAAGGGAGTTTCCGCACGCGAACTATGCTCCGAACCTGGCTGGCTCGGCGCTGCGGCGCCTTGCCGCCAAAGGCCATGTCCGACTCGTGGAGGAGGGCGTCGATGACGCTAGGACTATTTACGAGATCACGCGGGAAGGCATGAATGTATTGGAGAGCTGGCTCTACGACATCGCGTCGATCCCGGCTCCTCAGCGTGATGCGATACAAGCGAAGCTGGCCTTTGTTCCTGCTGATGGTGTCGGCAGGTTCATAGCCATCATCAAAGTTCTTGAGGAGGCTGCGGCCCTGCAATACGGCGTAGAGCACGGCAACGTCAGGACTCTGCGCCTCGAACGGCCCGTAGATGGGAACCCCGGCCTTGAACTTCAGTGCATCAGGCACCAGTTCACGGCCAGTCTTTGGGGCCACGAATCGAAACGGCTGGCCGCGCTCCGCAAGAGTCTCGAAGCATTCCGCGCCAGGCACGGAGGAGACTAGATGCCCGGTTTGTTGGCGTTGCGGGGTGTGCGTGTGGGGTATCTGCAGGGTGGGCGCGCGGGGCTGATCTTGGAGGATGTTTCGCTCGACGTAGACGCAGAGCAGACCGTCGCCGTGGTCGGCCAGCGCTGGGAGGGCAAGAGCACGCTGCTGGGCTTGGCGGCCGGCATGAAACTCGCCGAAGACGGCCGGGTGCTTCTCGAGGGCGTGGATTTCGCTAGGCGTTCGCGCCGCGAGCGCCATAAGCTGCTCGGGCGCGACATCGTGTGGTTGGATCGAAAGGAGTCCGACCTGCGATTGACGATGCTCGACTACGTCGGCCTGCCGCTCGTGATGGGCTGGCGCGGCCCACGTCGCGCGCAGGTGCGTCGCATGGCCGCCGACGCGCTTGAGCGTGTCGGCGTCGCGCACGTCGCGCACAAGCGCCCGCAAGCCCTGTCGAGCTGGGAGCGCGTGCTGGTCGGCCTGGCAAGCGCGATCGTCGCGCGCCCCAAGCTGCTCGTCGTCGATGATCTGCTCGACGCTCTCGGCGCCAGCCGGACACTCCAAGCCGGCGATCTCCTGACCTCCCTCGCGCACGAGTTCGGGTTCGGCGCGCTGTACAGCGTCTCCGACCTCGACTCAGCCATCATGGCCGATCGCGTTCTCGTCTTCGAGCAGCGCACACTCCGACTCATGGCCGACCACCAGGCTCACGCCGACGAGCTTGCTCTCGCGCGGGCTAGTCGCGCGACCGGGGGCGTTCCGCGTAGCACCCGCGCGTGCTAAAGCTCGAACAGGTCGTCAAGCACTACCAAGTCGGCGGGGGCGACCCTATCCGCGCGGTCGACGGCGTCTCGTTGAGCGTAGAAATGGGCGAGCTCGTCGTGATCTTCGGACCGAGTGGTTCAGGCAAGACGACGCTGCTGGAGCTGATATCCGGTGTCCGCAAGCCCGATAGCGGCAACATCTTCGTCAACGGCCGGAACGTCGCGGGCATGTCGCGCCGGGATGCAGACAACTATCGTCTGCGCGACCTCGGGATCGTTGACCAAGCCGATGCCCTGTTTCCTGGCGATCGCGCGATTCGAAACGCCTGTCTCAAGCTGTGGCTCACGAACCGCCGGAACGCTGAGATCGTCGTACAACCCCTGCTTGTGCGCCTCGGCCTCGGTGATCGCCTCGACCACCCAACCGAACTGCTCTCGATGGGAGAGCGACAACGTCTCGCTATCGCACGCGCCCTAGCGCTCGATCCCAAAATCGTGCTTGCTGATGAGCCGACCGCCAACCTCGACTCGCGTCGAACAAGTGAAGTCCTCGCGCTGCTGCGAGAGCTATGTACGGAGCGTGGGACCGTGACGCTTCTTGCCACCCATGACGAGAAGGCCGCCGCTTTCGCCGATCGCGCCTATGAGCTTGAGGAGGGGCATCTGCGTCCGTTCGGGGCTGGTCGCGGCGTGGGCTAGTGTTGATGACGTTGGGCAATTTGTTGCGGTTGTGGCGGGCGCGCTTGAGTTCGCGTGCGATGCTTGTTCAGGAAGCTCTTGCGGTTGTTGGGATCGCGGTTGGTGTGGCGTTGTTGTTTGCCTCACAGGTTGCGTCTACCAGTCTTAGCGGCTCGGTGCAGCAGCTGACGAACGAGATTATTGGAAGTCATCAGCAGCTACAGATTGATGCTCGAGGGCCTAGTGGTTTTGACGAACGGCTCCTTGAGCGAGTCTCGCGGCTGCCGGGCGTGCGGGGTGCTGCTCCCGTGCTCGAACAGTCCGCCACGGTGATCGGCCCGAAGGGATCGCAGGCCGTTGATCTTCTCGGCACGACTCCGCAGTTTGCTACGGCGGGAGGCCCGGTCGTCCAACGCTTGAGCACACGGCCGCTCGCTCATGTCCACGCGATCGTGCTGCCGCAACCGATCGGCGAAAAGATCGGCGCTAGTGGTTCGTCTGTGAAGTTTGTTGGTGGTTGAAGGGGTGTCGTGGTCTTTGCCGAACTCGTCGGTGGTTGGGTCCAGCGATGATGGAGGTTCGGTATGCCTGCGTTGGCGAAGAGCGTTGAGATCGCAGCGGACGATCAAGCGGAGCTTGAACGGATTGTGCGCTCGAGCACTGCTGAGGTGCGGATGGTCGAGCGCGCCCAGATCGTGCTTTGTGCCGCGGAAGGTCGTTCTGCCGCGGAGATCGGCCGGCTGGTGGGGTGTTCGACGAACACGGCGCAGAAGTGGCGGGCGCGCTATGAGCAGGATGGGATCGCCGGGCTCCGTGACTTGCCGCGCTCGGGTAAACCTCTGATCTATTCGCAGGCGGACAGGGCGAGGCTGATCGCCAAGGCGTGCACGCGTCCACCGGAGACACCGGAGGGGGCTCAGCAGGAACGCTGGACCTATGAGCAGCTCGGGCAGGCGGTGGGGATGTCGCGCGCCCAGGCACACACGATTCTCGCGCGCGCCGACATCAAGCCGCACCTGACCGACTACTGGGTGATGAGCGACTTCTCCGACCCCGAGTTCGAGGAGCGCCTGAAAGGCGTCTGCGGCCTGTACGTGAATCCGCCAGAGAACGTGCTGGTCGTCTCGATCGACGAAAAGACCGGGATCCAGGCCAAGGCACCGACCAAGCCAGACATGCTTCCTGCTCCTGGGCGACCGACACGCCGCGAGCACGAATACATCCGCAACGGCACGCAGTGCCTGTTCGCGTGTCTGAAGGTCCACGAGGGTGACGTGCTCGCGATGACCTCGAAGACCCGCAACCGCTTCGATCTGATCCGCTTCCTCGACCAGCTCGACAGCGAGATCCCCGTCATCGAGGGCCAGCAGATCATCGCGGTCAGCGACAACCTCTCCACCCGCGGCACCGAAGAGGTACAGCAATGGCTCGCCGCTCACCCCCGCTGGAGCTTCCAATTCACCCCCACCCACGCCTCGTGGCTGAATCAGGTCGAGATCTTCTTCTCGATCCTCTACCGCCGACTGCTCAAGCACGGCATCTTCTTCAGCGAGGAAGACCTCGCCGAGCAGATGCTCGCGTTTATCGAGACCTACAACCAGACCGCCAAACCATTCAAGTGGACCTACACCGGCAAGGTCCTCGAGGCATAACCCACGAACTTCACAGACGAACCACTAGCTCGTTGGAAGCCATCAAAATCCAAATCGGGGCGAGGGTGGTGCGTACCCTGTTGGCCGCGACTCTGAGCGAACATCAGATCGGGGCACTCATTGGCAGCCCGGTCGCGGTCGCACCGATCGCGTACGCTCAGAAAATCACAGGGATGTCCGGCAGGATTTCGCGGATATTCGTGCGCGTCACCGCTGGGCGAGAGGCTTTGGTGAACCATGAGCTTCAGGGTCTTGCTCGCCAGGCGAACGTCAACGTGGAGCCCGCTGATTTCGACTCACGGCTGTTTGCGGTGGCCTCCAATCCGGAGACTCAAAGCGAGACGCTGTTCTCGGTCATCAGTGCGCTAGTTGGATTCTTGTTTGCGTTTACCGCGATCCTCCTGACCGTGCCGAGGCGCCGCAAACACATCGAAGAACTGTGGCCGCACGGGGCGAGCTACGGCATCACCTTGGAGATCCTGCTGTTCGACGCCGCTGTGCTAGCCATCCTGGGGTGCGTGCTGGGCTTGGCACTCGGCGATGCGCTTTCGATCGCGGCGTTCGATCGCACGCCGGGCTACCTTGCCTCCGCGTTTCCGGTCGGCAATAGTCGCATCATCACAGCCCGGAGCGTCATTCTCGCTGCGCTTGCCGGATGCGCATCCGCAGCGGGGGGCGTCCTCTGGCCCATGCGCGAGCTACTGCTGCGGACATCTACCAAGCGGAGCCCACGCTGGGCGACTGTTTCCCGATTGTTCGTTGCTGCAAGCTGCGCCACAGTTACCCTCATCGTCCTCCTCGCGCGCCCAGAAGATGCGTTTCTCGGGAGTGCCACACTAATCATCGCGCTTCTAGCGCTCATGCCGACAGCGTTTCACGCAGTCCTTTTCGCGTTCGAGCGCGTCCAACGTCTCGCTGGCGGCGCAGCCACCGAGCTTGCCGTTGACTCTCTCAGCGCATCGCGAGTCAGGGTGCGCGCCCTAGCGATCGCGGTGCTCAGCGGCGTCGCGGTGTTCGGCACGATATCCATCGGAGGCGCCGAGGTGAGTCTCCGGCGGGGCCTTGACTCATCAGCAAACGCTGTCTCGGGTAGCGCGAACATATGGGTCAGTCCCAGCGGCCAAGCCAGCCCGCTATCCACAATCCCGTTCGCGCAAGCCTCGCCCCCACCATTCGCGCGCCTACCCGGTGTCGCTAGCGTCGGCGTCTACAGAGGCAGCTTCTTTGATTGGGGCGACCGACGAGTGTGGGTGCTCGCCCCACCCGCGAACAGCCGCGCCCCGATCCCGGCCGGACAACTGATATCCGGTCGCCTCGATGTTGCAAGCGCCCGGATACGCGACGGCGGGTGGGCAGTACTATCCGAAGCACTCGCCCATGAAAACCACCTCAACATCGGTGATAGCTTCACACTCCCAGCCCCTCGCCTGACAACGCTTCGCGTCGCCGCGCTCAGCACAAACCTCGGATGGCCGCCCGGTGCCGTGATCCTCAATTCCACGGAATACGCCCGGGCATGGGGGAGCAACGCCCCAAGTGCCTATGAGATACAGACGCACACCGGGGTTTCTCTGTCCGTCACTCGCAACGACGTTCAACGAGCACTCGGCCCGAGCGGCGGACTCGCAGCAGAAACCTCATCAGAACGACGCGCCCGCGACTACGCCGTCATCAACCAAGGCTTGTCCCGTCTGAACCAAATCAAGCTGCTGGTCCTTCTCGCGAGCGGGCTCGCGCTGGCAGGCGCGATGACCTCGCTGATCTGGCAGCGCCGCGAGCGAATCGCCGCGATCAGAGTCCAAGGCTACACCCCACTCGTGCTCTGGCAGTGGCTGTGCCTCGAGAACGTCCTCATGCTCGGAACCGGATGCTGCATGGGCGCAATATTCGGCATAGCCGGACAGCTCCTACTCAGCCACGCCCTCGCCGCCGTCACCGGCTTCCCGATCAGCCTCGGCGTCGAAACCGCAGCCGTCATCCTCAGCTTCGCATGGGCAGCAGCCCTCGCCATTACAATCGTTATTGTGCCCGGCTCCCTCGCGGTCCAAGCAGCTCCGAGAGCCAGCAGCGCCACACTATAAGACGATTGTTGGAGGGACTACCGGCGATCCAGCGCCACTAACAGCCCGACAATTCCGCGCGCTTAGCGGAGCAGTCGCGCGTGAGCTTGCATGGGGCCTCCCACTCGCCGTCCTCGAGCTTCGGCACTGGCGCGCCCAAGCGCTCCGCATTCCCGCAGGCGGCGTTCGACAAGTTGCGCTGCGTGCTCTCGACCAGAAGCGGGGGAATACCCACGGTGCAGCGCTGTTCTCCGTGATTCCACGAAAGCGTAGTCGCCCGCTTCTGCAACTACTTACCACTTACCAGGTCTTGTGGGATTTCCTCGACAGTCTCAGCGAGACACGGACTCTGCTCGCACCTGATGACACACTGCTAATGCATCTCGCGCTCGTCGACGCGGTTAACCCTACCGGTCCGCTTCACGACTACTACGGGCGGCCTGCCCGACTCGACGATGGGGGCTACGTGCGGTCGCTCGTCGAAACGTGCCGCGACTGCTGTCGTGCGTTGCCGTCATTTCACAAGGTCGCGCCGGTCTTGCGCAGGGAGGCTATGCGAATTGGTGTGCAAGCGCTTAACCATGCAACTGAGCTGACACAAATACCAGGCAAGCTGCGAGATTGGGTCGCTCGAGAATACCCCGGCACGTACGAGGTCGCATGGTTCGAGATCGCCGCCGCCGCAGGCGCCAATCTCGCGATATACGCCCTGTTTGCCCTTGCCGCCGAGGCACGCTGCTCCTCTGGTCGCATCGAGGATACCTACCGCGCCTACTTTCCGTGGACGGGCGCGCTCGCAACGATGCTCGACGGATTCGTCGATCAATTTGACGATGTTCGACGCGGCGATCACTGCTACGTCGCCTATTACCAATCACCGGGTGACGCCACAAGGCAGATCAGTCGCCTCGCGCGGCGCTGCCTCTCAGAGACACACTCCCTGTTCGACGGCGAGCGTCACACCGTCGTTACCGCCTCGATGGTGGCGATGTACCTCTCGCGCGACAGTGCTCGCACGTCGTCACTCAGCACGGCATCCCGGCAACTAGCACAGGCGGGAGGCTCTCTCACATGTGTGTTGCTGCCCGTCCTGCGGCTATGGCGGATCGCCAACAAGACTCGCGCATATTGATCCAACCAACAAAGGAGACACGATCGCAATGGAAGCCACACACGCAGCCCTAGTCCGCATCAAAGGCGATTTGCCGCCAACCCCCCCGATTCCCGGCTCCTTGCAGACGCTCGCGTGTCGCTTGAGACCGCTCGACCTGTTTGACTGGTGTCGCGGCAACCTTGGGGACCGTTTCACACTATATCCAGTCAATCTACCGCCTGTCGTATTTCTTTCAAACCCGGAAGACATACGCGCCGTGCTCGCCGCCCCAAGCTCCGTACTTCAACCAGGCGCAGGCGGAAACGCGATAGCCCCGATTGTAGGGCCACGCTCGTTTATGCTTGATGATGCCGACGAGCACATGCGCGGTCGGCGCACCATTCTCCCCTCCTTTAGCGCGTCGGCGCTCGATGAGGACGCACGCCGCATTAACGACATCATCGAGGCCGAGGTAGCGTCGTGGCCGCTTGACCGTTCGTTTGCTGTCTTTCCGCGCGTGCGCAGCATGAGTCTTCGCATCATCTTGGGCACCGTCTTTCGAGATGACGGCGAGCGTCTTCGGCGGCTTCACGATCATATGCTCCGGATGCTCGATATGACAGCGAGCTTTGTCCTCGTAGAGCCACGTCTTCGCCATCTACCACTATGGAAAGGCATTTGGCGGCGCTTTACGTACGAGCGCGCTCGGGTGGACGAGGAGATCCGCGCATTGATCGAGGCCCCGCCCTACAGATCGACCGACGACGTGCTGGGACGGCTTCTCGCTACCACGAACGAAGACGGCACGCCTTTGACTCCTGCCCAGCTCCGCGACAACCTGATCTCTGTCATCCTCGCTGGACATGAGACGACAGCGTCCGAGGCAGCGTGGGCGCTACAGCTCATCGCTCACGCGCCCGACGCGCAGGCACGACTCGCAAGGGAGATCGATGTCGGCTCGGAAGAAAGGTACCTTCAAGCAACGATCTTCGAGGTGCTTCGCCATAGGCCCGTCTTCGTATTCGCGATCCCTCGTGTCGTCGCCGCTCCATTTGAGCTAGGCGGCTGGACGTTTCGGCCACCAGTGCAGCTACTCGCGTCTATCTATCTCCTTCACCACGACCCAAGCCTGTATAGCACTCCCAACACGTTCCTTCCCGACCGCTTCCTGTCTGGTGCGCCAGAGCCCAGCGCCTGGCTGCCGTGGGGCGGCGGCCACAAGCGCTGTCCCGGCCACCGGCTCGCGACTCTTGAGTTGAAGAGCGTAATCCGCGCGACGCTCGCAACCCGGGCGGTCCGACCGGCATCTCGCCGGATCGAGCGAGCGCGATGGCGAAGCGTGATCGTGACCCCCGCGAATGGTGGCCAAGTGCTTCTCAGAGCTCGACGCCGGCATGTCCGCAGGTATCCGGCTCAGAGCCGGCTCCGAGCTGGCTACCGCTTTTTGTAGCCGGCTCGGAGCGGGCTAACAAAATCTGGAGCCGGATACACGAATTAGCCCGAAATACTGGACAAACCGACCGTCAACTCGTATTCATTGATTGCCCTCCACGGCGCACTTGGTTGCTGGCGTTTTGGAGTGCTGAGAACCACCGCCGCTCGACGCCCGTGCCGGTAACCCTCACGCTTTCACTACGCTCAAGCTGTTGATTACTGTGACGCCTCTTTCCAGCATCTTTGGCAGGCGGGCTGTCGGGCTGACTTCGCCAGTGGATGACACGCGCCCACGGCGCTCGGATGATACAGCGGCGCCAGACGCCCTTGCCGGCAGCCTGGTTGGGGGAGGCGATACCGGAGTGCGCTCTGAAGGCTGGCGCAGGAAGCCTCGACCGGACACTAGCCCGGATCTTGCAGTAGCGGGTTTGTTGTGAGTATTTTGTGGCTTGCTGGGGACTGGGCCTTCGATTCGTTTCGTGATCGGCACGCGGTGCGGGCGCGATTCCGCCGGCTGCCTTTTCGGGGGCCGGCGCGCGCTCGTTGGCGGGCACGCTTCGCTGATGATCTCGCGTCGGGGTGATCTGGGTTGAGGGGAGACGCGGGCGCGGTCAGCCGGGTGGCGCTGGGAGCGCGGCGAGGTGCTCGAATGCGGCAGTGAGCTCGTTGGCCCAGGGCCAGCCGGCTTGGAGGCGGAGTGTCGCGGTGCGGGCGTGGAAGGCGAGGCGCCCGGCGACGTGAAGGATCCTGTAGCGCAGCCGCTTGGGCTCGCAGCGTGCGAGCTTGCCGGTGAGCAGCAGCCGCTTCATCCAGGCGAGGAGGTCGTGGGCGATCTGGACAATTGCGAGCCAGATGCGGTTGTGCTCGAAGTCTTTGAACGGCAGGTTGCGCATGCCGGTGTCCTTATCGTTTCGGATGTGATCCTCGACGTGCGCGCGGGCGCGGTGACGTCGCTCGAGCTCGGCTGGCTCGCCGGGCTGGTCGGTGAGGATCGCCTGGAAGCGGTGGCCGTCATGGTCAGTGAAGGTGAGCTGCGCGCCGGGGTGCGCTCGCTCGCGGCGCACGATCACCCTTGAGCCCTCAGGCCAGCCCTCAAGGTCCAGTGCCGTGGTGATCTCGGCGACCTGTCCGTTGGTGCGCGGGGTGCCGTCCTGCTCGACCGCAGAAACCCAGTCCTGATCGGGGATCTGGAGGATCTGGGTGCGGACCGCCTCACTCAGTTCGTAGCCAACCGAGAAATGGATCTGGGCCTCACGGCACCAATCGAGCAGGTCGTGGCACGCGCCGGCGCTGTCTGCCCGCAGCAGGATCTCGATGCTCCGAATGTGCTCCTCGGGGATCTGGTTGATCGCGTGTTCAGCGACAGTGATCTGGTCGGCCGCGGTGTTCGCGGCGGCGTTCCCGGGACGCAGCTCCCCCGCGAGCGCTTCCCCGGTCCCGTCGGCGTAGGCGAGCATCGGGTGAAAGCCGTAGCCGCCCTTGAAGTTCCCGGCAGCGCCCTCCTTCTCAGAATGCGATCCGATCAAAGTGGCGTCCAGGTCGATGTCCACGAGCTCCGGGGCTCCGGTGAGCTCCCACACCCGCGCCCGTGCACTCGCGTGAGCGGCCCGCAAACGGTCGAGCCCATCGGGGTCTCCAGCGAGCCGGTCGATCACCCGGAACGCCGTCGCGTCTGAGCAGACCGCCCCGAACAACGCGGCCTGGTCACCGAGCACCCCGAGATCCGACAGGCAGTCCCCGCCGTCAGCGAGCATCACCGCCAGGTCACGAACGACCCGCCCCAGATCATGCCCAGAACGCCGGGCCTTCAGGCCCGCCAGCTCTCGCGAGAGCGCCCTCGTCAACCCGGTCTTCTCGGCCACCCCGACCAGCATCGCGCTACCGGAATGCGACACCAGCCCGTCTCCGTCCGGCCTGGCAACTACCTTGAAATCGCGGCCATCGTGCTGCACCCGCAAGGTGACCTCCTGGGCTCGGGAACAAGGACTTCGACAACCCCGATTCTCCAAGCCCAGCCGGACATCCCCGCGCCCCGGCACCCCCGGGGCGCGGACCGTTAACCCACTACTGCAAAATCCGGGCTAGGGCTACCGACGTTCATGCGCGAAGGGGTTGTCGACCATCGTCGGCTGACGATCGTCGCGCTCGCTGGGCGGATCGCCAAGGCTGTTCTTCCCTGTCGAAAGCCCGCAGCGTCCCGCACCCCAGGTCATCTGTAATCCGTTGTCAGCTAAGCACCTTCAGGTGGACATCCATGACTGAGCCACGCGAGCGGGGGGATCAGGTTGCCGGTTGTGGCTGGTGACTCTGGCTGCGCTGCGGCGTGGCGGGGCGGAAAGGAGACGGACACTGCAGGCGCGAGCTCAGAAGAGCTTGGTCGGGTGTTGAGGGTCGCTTCCGAGCGGCAGGCGCACGCTCTGTACGCGGAGATTATGAGACCGGATCGCAGGTATCCGATCGTGGGATTGACATGCCGCCCGGGTACGCGCGATCCGGCACTGGCTTCCGAGCGCGTGCAGGAAAGGATTTGGCCGGGCGTCCCGATCTATGTCATCGAGCCGCGGGAGTCGCGCACGCTCAACGACCTCCTGCCACGCCAGCTCGGTGCTTACAAGGGCGCGGCGAGGGTGTGGTGGCCGGGCGTCGACGCCGACTGCTCACCGACCTGGCACCCGTTTATCCATGACAGCAGAGGGGTCTACGGTGAGGCTGCTTTAGATCGGCTGGCTGCAGAGTTCGCAGCCAAGCATCCCGAGTCGATCTATGACCTCTCTCCGGCGGAGCAGGCGGAGATGCGGGCGCGATTGCGCATGGCACAGAAGTCTGGGCTGCTCGTCACCGTGGCGACGCCGAAAGACCTCCGACGCCTGACGGTCGATCTGCGACGGTTGGACCGCGACTACCCGATCGTCGTGCTTTCGCTCGGCGAGGGTGCTAGCGAGCCGAGCTTTCCCCCGTCCGCTGTTCGCTCGGCGCTTGAGCCGCATATCCCGGTTTACGTGCTCATGGGTAGTGCTTCCTCGCGGCGGCTGGCGCACGCGCTCGGGCCGGAGCTCCTGGTCCAGGATGGGTGTGCTCGGGTCTTTTGGCCCGGTGTGGGGCGGGAGAGTGATCCGCTTGAGCATCCGCTGGTGCGAGGGGGGCGCGGGGAAGACACGGTCGAGCGCCTGATCGCTGCGCTGCAGCTAAGCCGTCCGGATGTTCGCGGGCACGTCGCGGCCACGCAGGAGCGGCTGCAGAGCGCGCAGGAGCGAGCGGCCGAGGCCCAGCGCGAGCTGCGCGTGGCGCGCGTCGAGCGCGACGTCGCGGTCGCGCGAGCCGGCGCGGCCGAGGCGAGTCTTGCGGCGCTCGAGCAGCAACTGAGAGCGCTGCAAGAAGCGGGGTTGGATGAGGCTGAGCTTGAGGCGCTCGCCACGATGGATGGGGAGGCAATCATGCAGCGGCTGATCTGCCGCGAATGGCTGAGGAGCTTGCAAGCCGCGGATCGGCGTGTACACCTTCTCGGTGGGTATCGCTTCGGCTCACAGTTCCTCGCGAGCGTCGAGGATCGGCGGATAGCTGTTCCGCCCGCCCGGGTCGCGTTCGCGTGCGCGATGGTGGTCTGTGGTCGCGCTGCGGAACTGCCTGGGTTGGAGCCCCATCCCTGGCGTGAAGGCAGGATGAGCGGCAGCGGCGATGACCCTCAAGCCGTGCGCGCGGATGGTGGGAGAGGTTTGATGTGCAATCTCGGGCATGGTCGGGGCGCGGCGCGTTTGTTTTATTGGGCGCTCGCTCGCGGGGTCGTTGAGTTCGACTCGGTGCGCAACCACGAGGCGATCGGGCAACGCGGATGAGCGCGCGAGTCCGTTCCACGACGCCTGCCGAGGAATCGTCTTGGTGGCCGAGCGTGCGCGGGCCGGGCTTCTCGCAGTCGCTGGAGCGTGGGCTGGCGGTCCTGGGGGTCTTTACGCCCACGCGCCCGGTGCTCGGCATCGCTGACATCGCCCACGAGCTCGGCATGTCCCGCCCGACGACGCATCGCTACGCAGCGACGCTCGTCGCGCTCGGCTATCTCGAGCAAGATGCTGGCTCGCGCAAGTATCGCCTGGGGCTGCGGGTGACCGACCTCGGGATGGCGGCACTGAGCGCGACTGGATTGCGCGAGCACGCCCACCCCTATCTGGAGGGGCTGAGCCAGCGCACCTCCTACACGACCAGCCTGGGCGTCCTCGACGGCGGCGACGTCCTGTACGTCGACCGCGTGCGAAGCCTCCGCCGCAGGCCGGGCGAGGTAGAGCTGGAGCTGCACACGGGCTCGCGCGTGCCGGCATACTGCACGGCGATGGGCAAGCTGCTGCTGGCCAGCCTGCCGGCGCCCGAGCAGCGCGACCTGATCCGCGCGATGAAGCTCGCCAAACGCGGCCCCCACACGATCACCCGCAAGAAGGCGCTACGCGAGGAGCTTGAGCAGATCAGAGCTACAGGTTTCGCCGCTAGCGATCAAGAGATGGCCGCCGAGCGTTACGCAATCGCTGCGCCCGTGCGCAACGAGGCCCGCGAGATCGTGGCCGCCGTGAACATGGCCGCTCACTCCTCGGTGATCTCACTTGAGGAGCTGGTTAACGCGCTCGGCCCGCACCTGGTCGCAACCGCCGACCAGATCTCGGCCCGGTTGGGATACCGGCGCGACGGTGAGATACCCAATGGGCGGTGAGCAGCGCCGCGCTGTGCCTCTGAGCGCTTGTTGCTCTGAGCGCATAGTCCGCGCGATACAGCGGCCCGTGACAGGGCGAGCGTGACCGAGAACGTCCGGTTGCTCACCTCATTTCTGGGCGGCGCGCGTGTCGTGCCTCGGCAGGCGCTCGGGGCGAATACCTCCGCTGGCGCCGGTCAGGATGAGGCGTGCCGGGACTAGCCGTCCGGACCGACCAGCGAACGCGCGCGGAGCTTGCGGGCGACGTCGCGCAGCTCTACATGCAGGGAAAGCGGACCGCCGATATCGGCGACGCGCTCAACCTGACCAAGGCACAGGCCCACAAGATCCTCAGCGAACTATTCGCAGAAGGCATGCCCAAGCTCGAGCGGCGCAGGCTGAGCGACGAGAAGGTTCGAGCGATCCACGCTGCGTATGTCCGAGGGGACGGGTCGATCAACAAGCTCGTCGAATCGATCGGCTTCACAGGCTCGGCGGCCCGACGGCGAATGCGCAAGCTGGAGCTGCCGCTGGAACGCGAGAAGCCGCCACGGAACCCGGCACGGTCACGAGCGCACGCCGAGCAGCGCGTGATCACGGCACTGCTGATGGCGAGCGTTGACGATTTGCGAAAGCAGCGAGGGCTGAGCCGTGAGCGTCTCGCGGACCTGTCGGATGTCTCGATGTGGACGCTCCAACGTTTGAGCAGCGAGCTCACTGACCCGCGTCTGTCGATCGTGCTGAGGCTTTGCCGCGGGCTCGGTGTAACGGCCGGGGAGCTGCTCGACGAGCTCCCGCTTCCCGTAGAGGCCCGGCCACGGGCCGCTCGACGGCCGGCCGACTGCCGACTGGCCGACCCGGGAGGAACGCGGTGAATCCTGGTCAGGCGAGGATCCCTGGGCATCTGGTGCGCTATCTGCACAAGGGCGTCAAGCGGGAGTTCGGGGCGAGCCTTGTGATTCTCGGGATCGAGGTTGAAACGATCGTCGATCCCAAGACCTATCACGATGCGCTGGCTCGTTTTGATGCCGCGCGCACGCTGCTCGAGACGATTGGCCTGGCCGATGACCCGCAACAGCCGGCCATCGAGCTCGATCTTGGGCGCTGGGGGAGTCTTATCTTGAAGTCGCTGGAGTCCGTCCACGCGGCCGAACTCGTGAGGCTGCAGGACGCCGCCGCCGCGGACGGATTTGATATGCCGCCACGTGACATCCCCGCGCTCGGGAGCCTGGTAGCGGATATTCGCAACAAGACGGGTACTCCGCAGCGAGTCAGCCGCAGGAGGCTGCTGCCCTTGTGGGCGCGCAGAGCACGAGAAGCCAACAGAAGGGGGAGTGATGGGCGCTAGTCACGATGGTGTTTCACCCCGCGAAGCGCAACATCACGGGTGGTGGATGATCCGCGGGACTCTAGGCGAGACATACGCGCAAGCGCAAGCGCAAGCGGTGATCCACTAGCGCGCGGTTTCTTCGCGCATCTCGGCCCGACCAAAAGGCGGGAACGAAGAAAGGACTGACAATGACGACTAACCTTGTCCTCCTACCCAGCACGCGACCGGCAGGCCCGACATGCGAACGTGACAACCGGCGGTCGATCGGCTCCACGCCAGAGCCACACGAGGGCTGGCCCGGGCGAGCAGCCGCGGTCGCGCGTCGAGCCCGGTCCCGCGAGCGTGACATCGAGCGCCGCCACGCTCGCCCCTTTGACGTTAAACGGCGCTCGGCAGTTCTCTGCTCTAGCGCCCTGTATCTGGTGAGCGTCGGAACTGTGATGATTCTGGCCTACTTCGCGGCTCGCCTGGTTGCGTTGTGGACAATCGGGCCGGTGAATTGACGGGCCTGTCATCAAGACGCGAGCAAATCGCCAGTCGCTTCCCCAGCCTACCGTTCGGGCGGCGGCCGATGTTCCACGACGGATTGACGTGTCTGCAAGCGGCAGCCTGAATTGATCACCGGGCATGTGTGGTTGGCGCGACTTTCGGCTGTGCGAGCTGCTTGTGATTGAGCAAGCGTATGGATGAAAGTAAGCTGGGATCGGCCGTCGTGGGTGGTATTGACCCGTCGGTCGCGTGTAATGTGGTCGAGGCTGAGCGTGCGTGCCGCGATACGTTGACTGTCGCGCTCGGGCAGTTTGCACCGCTGCTGGCTCGCGGTCTCATGGACGTGCTGCGCGATGATCGCCGGATTCGTGTCGTCTCTGGCGATTGCGATGGCGCCAGGCTGTGGCGTGCTGGCAGATATCCGGCACGGCGGGTCCTTATTCTCGACGAAACGGCTGGACGCGCGGTATCCTCACGCGTGCTCCGTCCGGGGGTTGGGATCGTTGTCCTCGCACGCGAGCCGACTGTTCCTTACGGGATGCTGCTGTTGGCTGCTGGCGTTAGCTGTGTCAACTCGAGCGCCGCGGTGGAGGATGTCCTTGCTGCGGTACATCTCACGGCACAGGGCGGGTGTATCTTTGTATCCGGTAACGGTGATCGAGTCGAGCGAGCCGACCGGGACGAGCGGATCCTTACTGAACGTAAGGTCCAAGTGCTTGAGGGGCTTAGCGATGGCAAGGGCTATCGCGAGATTGCACAGGAATTGAAGATTAGGGGTAGCTTCTAAATAAATGTGGTGATGTTGGGGAGGTTGCTGGTGGGTGGCGGCGAAGTCCGCCAGCATGTTGGGGGTGATGGTTGACGAGGGCCCGATTCGGGAGCGCTGGCTGATCGTTCGTGATGAGCTTGATGAGCGTGGGCGGCGTATGTGGGCGGCGGCGGAGGCGCGCTCGCATGGTCGGGGTGGGATCGCGGCGGTCGTCAGGGCGACGGGGATTTCGGCGGAGACGGTGCGTCGTGGGATCGCTGAGGTCGCGGGCGGAGAGCGAGCGCCGGAGGGCCGCGTGCGCCGCCGAGGGGCTGGGCGCAGGCCGATCGCCGAGCGCGAGCCGGGGCTGCGGGAGGCGCTGTTGGCGCTGCTGGAGGGCGCTACGAGGGGGGACCCTGAGTCTCCGCTTTTGTGGACCAGCCGCAGTGTTGTGAACTTGACCGCCGCGCTGCGCGGGCAGGGCTTTACGGTGCACGAGAGCACGGTGCGCCGGCAACTGAGAGCGCTGGGGTACAGCCTGCAGGCCAACCGCAAGACGCATGAGGGCGCCGATCATCCCGACCGCGACGGACAGTTCAGGCGCATCGCTGAGGTCTCCGCTCAGATGCTCGCGGCCGAGCAGCCGCTGATTAGCGTGGACACCAAGAAGAAGGAGTTGATCGGCAGCTACAAGAACGCGGGCAGAAGCTCGCCCCGACGGGCAAGCCGATCTTGGTGAACACGCACGACTTCATCGACCAGGAGTTGGGCAAGGCGATCCCCTACGGGATCTATGACGTCGGCCGCGACGAGGGCTGGGTCTCGGTCGGCGTCTCCGCCGACACTGCCCAATTCGCGGTCGCCGCAATCAAGGCATGGTGGAAGAGCCTCGGGCGCAAGCGCTACCCGAAGGGCCACACGTTGACGATCACCGCCGACTGCGGCGGCTCCAACAGCTACCGCACGCGTCTGTGGAAGACCGAGCTGCAGCGGCTGGCCGATCACACCGGTCTCACTATCCAGGTCATGCACTACCCGCCCGGCACAAGCAAGTGGAACAAGATCGAGCACCGCTTGTTCAGCTACATCTCGATCAACTGGCGCGCCAAGCCGCTGCTCAGCCGCCAGACAGTGATCGACTTGATCGCCTCGACCACGACCAGCACCGGGCTGAAGGTCTACGCGCGCCTTGACCCCGACACCTACCCCACCAAGATCCAGATCACAGACCGGCAAATGCAAGACATCCGTCTCACTGGCGAGAGCTTCCACCCGGAGTGGAACTACACCATCACTCCACGACAATAATTACGACGCGACTCCTTAGTGTCGCTACGGTCAAGAAGCACGCCGAAAGCCTGCTGCCGGCGCTCGGGGCGTCGAGCAAGCGAGACCTGATCGGGCTGCCGACCGAGTGGTTGACAGCGACTGGGAGGTCGGGCACGCACGGCTTCCGCACCGATGACTACCTCGCCCCGCTAGACGTCCGGGAACCTACTCTGACTCCTTAGTGTCACTGGGCCAAAACCGTGAAAATGGACCATAGACAAGCCGCCTGGCCTCGATTACGGTGGGCCACAATTCTTCTGTAGATCGGTGCCGGCCAGCGGGTTAGGCACCCGCGTACTGGAGGCACACTTCATGAGGCTTGCTGTGCGACTGTTCGGGACATGCCTGCTGTGTTGTGTCGGCGTGGGCTGTTGGTTGGCGGGTGCCTCCGTTGTGTGCTCGGCGGCGGTGCTTGAGGCGCCACCTGCACCGATGCCTAGTATGGCTTTGCTGGGTGGTTCGCTGGTGGTGCCCAGCATGCAGGTGTTGGACGAAGGCCAGCAGGAACGGGATGTTGAGCAGGCGCGTCGGAGTAGTCCGGAGGCCGTTGTAGGGCGTGAACTGTCGCGTACGGCGTACCGGCACCTGACTACGGCGCAGGCGCTCAGGGTGGCACGGGAACTCTTCCCCGGCGTGGTCAACGATGAGGAGGACGGTCCGTTGCGGCTGCCTGCGGGTCAGCGGATCGTGGGCTATCCGGCCGACAACGCCGCACAGGTCGATCTTCCTGGCCGTAGACACGGCCTGATCGTCTCGACGCAGCCGATGGCGGTGGAAGTCTCACGGGGGCGGCGGGTGCCGGTGGATCTTGGGTTGACGGCTGGCCCTGACGGGTTTGCTTCGAGCATGCCGGCGGTTCGAGTGCGTATCCCCCGACGGCTGAGCGATGGTGTGGCGCTGGCTGCCAGCGGGATCTCATTGACGCCCGTCAACGTGCAGGGTCTGCCGCTGACTGGCTCGGAGGGCAGTGTTGACGGTGCGACCGTGCTGTACGCGAACACACAAACCAGCGTGGATACGCTGGTCAAGCCCGTGGCAGACGGCTTCGAGATGGATTCCATGCTGCGCTCGCCGGAAAGCCCGGCGCAGCTCGTCTTCCGGGTTGGGTTGCCGCGGGGCTCACGTCTCGTGGGCGGCAGGTCGGGCGGGGCGAGCGTCGTGGACGGTGACACGGTCATCGCCAGGGTGTCGCCGCCGCGCGCCGTTGATGCGGAAGGTACGCCGGTCGCAACGTCCACGACGGTCGCTGGTGACCTTATCAAGGTCACGGTAGCCGATCGGGCGGGCGGGTATCGCTACCCGATCGCGGTTGACCCTACGGTCGAAGAAAACGTGGAAGGGAAGGGCAAGATCCTGTTCGGGAAGACGTGGGCCTTCACGACCGACGACTCGTCGTTTTTTCACGTTGGCGAACGAGATTACGACGAAGACACCTTCCCCTCCCCGTACGACCTCATGGGAGGCGAAGCGCCCGCCGGGGACTACGGCACGTTCTACTACAAAACTCAGGGGGAATCCCGGATCTACTCTTTGACGGCCACCACGGCGGCTTTCGGGCAAGGTCCTGAAGACGTACTAGGCATCTTGAATACGCATTCGAAATCGCTTGAAGCCGAACACGTGTGGCGAGAAGGGGACTACGGGGAAGTAGCGACGCAGCTTTGCAGCCCCGAATGTGGTGGGGGTGGCACGGTCACGAGCAGTAACGATAAAAGCGAAGCGGTCTACAAGCAGGATCTACGCGAAAGCGTGACTGGCGACCCTAAAGACGGCGAAGCGGTTCTCGTCAATGCGAAGATCGGCATCCTGCAGACGGCAACACCGTCGGCCGCGTGGGACACGACGGACGAAACGCTCAAACGGCCCGAATCGAAAAGCGAACCGAACGCAATGACCCCAGGCAGATGGATCAGCTTCAGCCATGATTACCCGGCTGCGCTTAACGGGTTTGACCCTGGCGTCGGGATCGCGCGGATCTCCTGGCGCTCTCCGAATGACGCTGGCTGGGGTAGTGAAACCCTGGACAAGCCGGCAGACGGCGCGATCCAGATGCACGAGTGCGAAGAAGCGAAATGCGGTGGGTCACCGCTGGTCATCGGCGGCCCCGGTTTGGAATATAACGCGCTGGGACGGTTGCCTGAAGGCGAAGACACGGTGGAAGGCACGGTCGAAGACGCCGTGGGCCTCAAGACAACTGCAACCGGCAAGGTGAAAGTCAACGACAAACTCGCGTATGAAGTACATCTGGTTGGGTTGCCCGCGAACGACGAAGTCGGGTTCGGCCTCGACCGGCTGCAGGTGGACGCGAGCGAGGGGTCGGGGAGCACCCCGAGCTCGGGCATCGCCTCGATCAGGCTCTTTATCGACGGCAAAGAAATCGGGCAGCCAAACGGGTCGTGCTCGGTCCCGAGCGGACCCTGCACGGCGAAGGGTGAATGGGAGTTCAACAGCGAAGAATACGCCGCGGGCAAGCACGAAGTCGTGATGGAAGCAGAAAGCGGTGCGGGAGTAACCGCACGGACAGACACCACGGTCACGTTCGTCAGCTCGGAATCAAAGCCTGTCGGTCCTGGGTCGGTTGACCTCGCGTCCGGTGCGTTCACGCTGGACTCGACGGACGCCCCGATGGCGGCGCCGGGGAGTGGCTTGTCTGTGCAGCGCAGCTACGACTCGCGGCTCGTGGGTGTGGGCAGCGAAAGTCCGTTTGGGCCGCAGTGGCAGGGCCTGAGCGTGACCGGCGATGAGGAGCTCACGAAGCTCCCGACGGGAAGTGTGGTCCTGACGGCCTCCACGGGCCAGAACTCGATCTTCACGAAGGAAGGGTCCAGCTTCCAAGCGCCCACGGGAGACTCGAATCTCACCCTCAAAGAAGAAAGCCCCACGGCGTTTGCGCTGAGCGACCAGCGCGGCGATGTGACGAAGTTCGCGGTGCCCGAAGGCGGCTCCGGGACAGTCTTGACACCAGTATCGCGGGAAGAACCGGGGCATCCGGGCGCGGCAACGTACAAGTTCCAGACGGTCGGAGGGGTGACCGAGCCGACGGAGGCGCTGGCGCCGCCGCCCGCCGGGGTCAACTGTGCGACCCTGGTGCGGGGCTGTCGCGCGCTCACGTTCACCTATGCGTCGAAAACGACCGCGAGCGGCGAAGCCCCGTCGGAATGGGGCGAATACACGGGGCGTCTGATGAAGGTATCGTTCACGGCGTATAACCCGGCGAGCAAAGCGATGCAGACCACGGTGGTCGCGCAGTATGCGTATGACAAGCCGGGGCGGCTGCGGGCGGAGTGGGACCCGCGCATCGAACCGGCGCTGAAGACGACCTACGGCTATGACCCTGAAGGGCATATCACGGCCGTCACTGCGCCGGGCCAGCAGCCGTGGCTCCTGCACTACGGCACGACTGAAAGCGACCCGACGGGCGGGCGTCTGCTGTCGGTCTCGCGTCCGGGCGCGTCGACGCCGCTTGCGCAGAGCACCGCGCCGGCCAACCAGCAAGCGCCGAAGCTCTCGAGCACGAGCCCTGTCGTGGGTACTGAACTGACCGCCACATCTGGGAGCTGGAGCAACAACGCGTTGGCCTACAGCTACCAGTGGGAGCGCTGCAACAGCTCCGGCGCGGAATGCGCGGCGATCCCGGGCGCCACTAACCAGGGCTACACGCCGCGCTACGGCAAGGACGAAGGGCATACCTTCGTGATGTTGGTGACCGCCACGAACGGTGGCGGCTCGGCAACGGCCGCTACTGCCGCGAGCGCCCCGCTCGCGGTGATCCCCACCGACGATTTCCCTCGAGCATACGCCGGCTCGTTCGGCTCGAAGGGCAAAGGCATAGGCGAGTTCGAGTCGCCGTCGGATGTCGCCTACGTGACCTCCTCTAACACCTTGTATGTGACGGATACCGGCAACAATCGCGTCGAGTACTTCCACGAAGGAGACAGCGGAACACTACCTGTGAAAGGCGAAGGGTTCAAGGAACCGACGGGCATCGCGGCGCTGCGCGAGTTCGATGAAGAGCTCTGGATTGCCGACGCCGGCCACAAACGCATGCTTTACTACGAAAACCACTCTGACTACCAACCACCCGCAGAATACGTCGACGAATCGGCGAGCGCCGACTCACTTGGTGGGATCGCGGTGTACGAAAGCATCGAAGACAACGAACAACTGTTTGGGACAGCGTTCGTCGCGGATGACACCACCAACCACGTGGACACCGGCGGATTTGGTAGTGACCTAGGGGGCTCGTTCGGCGCGTCCGGTAGTGGCCCCGGAGAGTTCGATGACCCGGCGGACGTCGCCGTCAGCCCGACGAACGGCGAGATCTATGTGTTGGATAGCGGCAACGACCGCGTCGAGTACTTCAGTGCAGCTCCTGGCCACCTCTACGAATATCTCGGGCAGTTCGGTGAAGCTGGCTCAAAACTGGGGCAGTTCAAGGAACCTAAAGGGATCGCGGTCGACACCGACGGCGACGTGTGGGTTGTCAACACCGGCAACGGGCGCCTCGAGCAGTTCTCACCAACAGGGGAACTGATCCGCACGGTCGGTGAACCGTCCCCGGTGATCGAAGAAAAAAAGAAAGAAAAACAGAAAGAACGAGAAGAACGCGAAGCCAAGGAACTCGCTCCCGAACACTTCAACAAACCCATCGGCATAACCGTGCTCCCCGGTGGCGGCATTGACGTCGTCGACAGCGGCAACAACCGCATCCAAGAATGGTACGGGCCCGTCCGCCCGGCCGAACCGAAGCTGCCGCCCGCGGCACCGCCCTCACCCGGCGCTAACGCCGTATGGACGATCGACTACCAGGTGCCCGTGTCGGGCAGCGGCGCCCCCTACCCGCTCGGCGGCGAAGAAATAGCCAAGACCGAGCAGAGCGACTATCCCGTTGAAGGAACCGCGATCTTCCCGCCCGATGAGCCTATGGGCTGGCCGGCGAAGAACTACAACCGTGCGAGGATCTACTACCTCGACAGCAAAGACAGAACCGTCAACACGGCCGCGCCCGGTGGCGGGATCAGCGTGCAGGAATACAACACGAAGAACGATGTCGTGCGGGCGCTCAGCGCGGATAACCGCGCCCAAGCGCTCAAAGAAGGCTCCACCGGCATGACCCTCTCGACACTCGACGCCTACAACAGCGAAGGCAGCGAGCTGCTGAGTAGCACCGGCCCCGAGCACAAGGTCATCCGCGCGACTGGCGGCAAGGAAGTCACCGCACGCAAGGTCACGAAGTTCAGCTACAACGAAGGTGCCCCCAGCGAAGGCGGCCCGTACGCACTCGTAACCAAGCAGACGACCGCCGCGTTGAACGTGGCGACCAACGAAGAAGAAGACCCGCGCACCACCACAAGCGCCTACTCCGGCCAGGAAGGCGCCGGCTGGAAACTCCGAAAGCCCACATCCGTCACGGCCGACGTCGGCGGGCTGAACCTGACACACACAATGCTCTACGAAACAGAAAGCGGGAACATCAGCGAAACCCGCACGCCAGCCAACACGACCGAAAAATCCCCGCACGCAACCGAAACCGTGTACTACACGGCCGGCACCAACCCAAAGATCGCCGCCTGCGGCGAACATCCCGAATGGGCGACGCTCCCATGCGAGACGCGGCCAGCCAAGCAGCCGGAAACCGCCGGGCTGCCCGGTCTGCCGGTCACGACAGTCACATACAACATCTGGCAGGAGCCGGAAACCATCACCGAAACGGTCGAAGTCAAGAACGGCAAAACCACCGAAATGGTCACGCGCACGAAGACCAACACCTACGACTCCGCCGGACGACCAAAGACCACCAGCACCACCTCGACCGTGGGCAAGCCACTACCGAGCGTGACCAACGAATACAGCCTCACAACAGGCTTGCTCGTCACCCAGAGCACGACCAGCGAAGGCGTGACCAAGAAGATCACACGCGAATACAACACGCTCGAGCAGCCGATCGCCTACACCGACGCGGACGGAAACACCTCCACCTTTAGTTTCGACGTCGACGGGCGCCCAGAAGTCGTCAAAGACGGCAAGGGCACCCAGACCTACAGCTACGACCTGACGACGGGCGATCTGACCAAGCTCGTGGACTCCGCAGCAGGCACGTTCACCGCGAGCTATGATTCCGAAGGATCGATGTTGACCGAGGGCTACCCGAACGGGATGACCGCGAAATACACCCCCAACGCGGTGGGCGAACCCATCGCGCTCGAATACGTGAAGACGAGCGACTGCACCAGCGAATGCGTGTGGTATAGCGACAGCGTCGTGCCCTCGATCGAAGGGCAATGGATGACCCAAACGAGCTCCCTCTCCGACGAGACCTACGAACACGACGGCGACGGACGCCTCATCGAAGTCAAGACGACCCCCACCGGGAAGGGCTGCACGACCCACATCTACGCCTACGACGCAGACAGCGACCGCACCAGCCTGACTACAAGCCCACCCAAGGAAACGGGCAAGTGCGGAACCAAAGGCGGCACCGTCGAATCACATAGCTACGACGAAGCCGACCGCCTGATCGACTCCGGCATCGCATACTCCCCGTTCGGAGACATCACGGCGCTGCCGGCCGCGGACGCCGGCGGCTCGGAACTGACGAGCAGCTACTACGTCGATAACCAGTTGCAGAGCACAACCCAGCACGAAAGCAAAACCGAGCCCGAAGAGACGATCGGCTACAACCTCGACCCAGCCGGGCGCACCCGTGAAACCGTCGAGACCGGCAAACTCAAAGACGCTGACATCATCAGCCACTACGCGGGCCCAGGAGACACACCCGCATGGACCACGAACACCTCCGGCGAATGGACACGTAACATCAGCGGGATCAGCGGGCAGCTCGCGGCAATCCAGACCAACGGCGAAACGCCCGTCCTGCAGCTCGCCAACCTTCACGGTGACATCATCGCGACTGCCAAGGACTCCGAAGCCGCTACCGGACTGGCATCGACCATCGGAGAACCCAGCGAGTACGGGGTGCCTGCCAGCGAAGCCCCACCGAAATACTCCTGGCTCGGTGCCATCCAGATCCCAACAGAACTACCATCCGGCGTAGCCAACATGGGCGTACGCACCTACATACCCCAACTCGGGCGCTTCCTCCAACCCGACCCCGACCCCAGCGGCTCGCCCAACGCCTACGCCTACACATTCGGCGACCCCCTCAACGAAACCGACCAAACCGGACAATACGCCGAATACACCATCGGCGGACCATCGGCCGCGCTCATGGAATGGGCCGCGCAAAGCTCGCAAGAAGCAGCCGCCCAGCAAGCCGCCGAAAACGCCGCCGCCAGAGCCGCAGCAGAACGCGCCGCCCAAGAAGCCCTAGCCGAGGGGCTAGCCGCCTACGGCCCCACCGCCGAAAGCGGAGAAGAATGGTGGGAAGAATGGTGGGAAGAAGAAGGCGAATACGAATACATCGCCGACCATCAGAACCGTACGCAGGCCAAGGAAGAATCGCATGTAGAATCAGCGGTGCTCTACCAGCCGCTGCGGGCTGAAGCCGGTAAAGGCAGCGGGGGCAAAGGTGGCGGCGGTGAATCTGAAGGGTTCAGTATCCCGGTAGCGGGCGGTTGTCCCAGCACCAGCGACCCTTGCTACAAACACATACGACACCACGGGGGCAGCGCGAACGAAGGCTCAGCCTGTGGTCGCAGAAGCGGCTGCGGTGGCGGGCCAGAAAATCCTGACAAGGATGCGGAGTGTACAGCCGCCGCGCTCGGTGCGGGAGCCGTCAATATTTGGCTGGGAGCGGCGGTTGGGTGGGTTTGCTCGAAGGTAATGCCCGGAAACTGATACAGCACGTGCACAGAGACACCCCACTATGCATACGGAGATGACGTTGTGAATGTCGCTACCAAGATTGTGGGCTGTCTCCTCATGGCAGCTGTGGGGTTGACTTTGATAGTTCTTTCGGCACATGGGGAACTGAGAGGGATTGGCATTGGGCTGTTCGGAGGTGGTTTGGGCGGTGCCGTTGGAATCTGGATACGACATGGCCGGGCGCGGCAATCGCGTTAGGGCACACGCCTAAACCAGTGAAGGGTTTTATGTGGGGGTGTAGAAGGGCCGCGATCGCTTCGTTCTCGCGCTCCTCGCCATAGAGCTGGACGACCGGCCCGCTGCTCGGGCGCGCGCCAGCTCTCGGGTCCCTCGGGTCATGGGGAGGCAAGAACTCCTGTGCCACGGTCCCGGGGACAGGTCCCGATCATTCGCTTTCTACAGCAACCGGAGCGTGGTCCTCAAGAGAATCTGCAAGTTGCGCAATGCCAAGCGCGACTCCATGCAGACCGTCCATTGGCTCGTGCAGAACCGCGCTGGAGCGATTGGTGGCGAAGGGGACCTTTAGACTGGGCAGCCTCCAGGATGTGCCGACAGGCGCGGCTCATCTGGCCTCCATCTTTCGGGCACGGTAGACGATGTCTGCGGGGATCCGTCCTTGTGTGAGTCTGCCGTGGTGCACGCGGTCGGTGTTGTAGAAGCGCAGGTAGGTATCGAGCTCGCGTTTCAGCCCGGTGTAGCGGGGATAGAGGTAGCGTGCGAACGCTGGGCGCCAGCACTCGTCGAGGATCGTCTTGTGTAGCGCCTCGACGTGTCCGTTGGTTTGTGGGCGGCCGGCGTGGATGCGGGTGTGGCGGACCTTCAGCTTGTCAACGGTTTTTGTGAAGTCGCCCTTGAACTCGTTGCCGTTGTCTGAGAGGAACCGCTCGAGCTTCCAGCCTGCGGCCTTCAGATCCCGCGCGAGGCGCTGTGCGAGCTTGCTGGTCTGTAGCGCGGTTGGGTTGCCCTGCTTGCAGATCACGAGCTCCGCCCAGGCGTATGAGGATGCGATGTCGATCGCTGTGAGCTGCCAGATCGCGCCCTCAGTGCCCTTCAGTCTGCCGACGTAGAAGCAGTCGATCCCCACCAGCTCACCAGGCCGTGAGACGTCGATGTGGCGCTCTGGTTCTGGGATTCTGGGCGGCTCATAGGGCGCTGCGTAGCCCGCGATCAGCCCCAACCTCTTCGCCCTCGTATTCAGCCCGTGACGGCAGAGAACCTTCCACACACCGTTTGGAGAGACGATGATCCCGCCCCACTTCTCCCTGGCCAGCTCCGAGGAAACCCGTCTGGGGCCGAGACCAGGATGAGCGATCGAGAAGGACACGATCCGCTCCTCGATCATCTTCGGGAACGCGTTGGGCATCTGCGGCCGGCGGCGCTCCCGAGGCCTGAGCATCTCAAGGCCGTGCCGGTTGACCTGGCGCTTCCAGGCGAAGTAGGTGGAACGGTGTACCCCGAACGTCCGGCACGCTGCCGAGACGCTCGTCCTCGCTGCCTCCGCGAATAGCTGTTGGCGGTAGCCGAACAGCACGTCATCCTTGGTCATCAGGCTCAACCTCTCTCTTCACTTGGCGGTGAAGGAGGCAGCCTGAGCCGAGGCACGGACGGGTTCCCCGATCGGGGAACCCGTCCAAACCTCAAAGACCTATCGAACCCCCAACTGTCGGGAGCACCCGGAGACAGCCCACCCTAAGGCGTCGCCCAGTATCGGCGGGGATCCCTTGTGGTCGAGGGTACTCGTTCTGATCCCGCCCCTGCTACCAGCGGAGCCGCTGGGCGGCAGCGGCCCGAATTGCTGCCCGTCCCGGGCCAAAACGAGCAGTGCGCCCCTGCTAAGGTTCCGCAAAACCACCTGCTAAACGCGGCATTCGATGTGCGGTGTCAGGACAGGGTTTGACCCCCGTCGCCCCCGCCGCCGTGGAGATGTCGCGCGCTGTGCGTATGCTGGCGCGAGCGTGGCCGGTGCGAATGTACGAGAAGCCTTCGCATCGTCCCCTGAGGGGGAACGCGACGCGCAGGCGTGCGCCGCCATCTACGCCCCGTACGTCACCGACACGGCGATCACGTTCGAGAGCGAGCCGCCGACGCCGGCAGAGATGGCCGAGCGCATAGCCGGCGCGCTGTCCACCCATGCGTGGGTGGTGCTGGAGGACGAGGGGCGGGTCGTGGGCTACGCCTACGGCGGGCGCCACCAGTCACGGGCGGCCTATCGATGGGCCTGCGACGTCAGCATCTACGTCGAGCCCGGACGGCGGCGCACGGGTGGCGGTCGCGCGCTCTACGCAGCGCTGTTCGAGCGCCTGGCGGCCCGCGGATACCGCATGGCCGTCGCCGGCATGACGCTCCCCAACGAGGCGAGCGAGGGCCTGCACCGGGCGATGGGCTTCGAGCCCGTCGGGGTCTACCGCCGCATCGGCTTCAAGCACGGCGCCTGGCACGACGTGGCCTGGGTCCAGCGAACCATCGCCGGCGGCGAGGACCCGCCGGCCGAGCCACGGTGAGCGGGCTGGCCCGGCGGGCCACCGCCCTCTACTACTAGCTCGCGCCGTCCAGCGGCAGGCGCACGTGAAAGACGGTGCGCCCCGGCGCGCTGTCCACGGAGAGCGTCCCGCGCTGGCGCTCGGTGACGATCCGCCGCGCGGTGTCCAGCCCGAGCCCGGTGCCCTTGCCCACTCCCTTGGTGGTGAAGAACGGGTCGAAGATGTGCGCGCGCGCCTCCGCTGGGATACCGGGGCCGTCGTCGGCGATGTCCACCACCAGCGCGTCGCCGTCGCGGCGGGTGCTCAGCGTGATCGTGCCCTGCTCGCCGAGCGCGTCGATGGCGTTGTCGAGCAGGTTGGTCCACACCTGGTTGAGCTCGGGGCCGTGCATCATCAGGCGGGGCAGCGTGCGGTCGTAGTCGCGCTCAACCTGGATGGAGGTGTGCCTGAGCTTGTGACCGAGGATCGTGAGCGTCGTCTCGAGTCCCTCGTGCACGTCGGCCTCCACCACCTCGCCGCGCCCCATGTACGCATATGACTTCACGGCGCCCACCAGCTCGCTCATGCGGGATGTGGAGTCCTTCAGTTCGTTCGCCAGACCGCGTGCGGTCAGCGAAGCGGCCATCCAGCGGAGCGCCGCCGGCGTCGCCACTCCCGCGAGTGAGGCGACCCGCGCCAGCCACGCGCCGTCGACGCCGGCGGCGGACAGCGGCTCGGACAGGCGCCACGCTTCGGGCACGCCGAGCTCTTCCATCTCGGCCAGCAGCGCCTCCTCGGCATCGGCGGCGTCAAGGGCGCCGAGGACGCCGCGCTCCTGCTGGCGAGCGACGGTCTCCCGCTGGATTTCGACGAGCTGTTTGGCCTCGGCCCGCTCCACCCCGGATTCCACGAAGTGGTCGATCGTGGAGCTGAGCACGTCGAGCGACTCGGCGAGGTCGTCCGCTGCCCGCCGCGCGGCGGCGGCAGGGTTGTTGAGCTCGTGTGCCAGTCCCGCCGCCATCGTGCCGAGCGAGGCCAGACGGTCGCGGTTCTGCTCGACCGCCGCCACGCGGGTGGCGGCGGGGCGGATCGCGCGCACGACCTTCCGAGCGACGCACGGCTGAGAGAGCGCAAGCTCGGCAAAGCGGGCGCTCGGGATGGCGGCGAGCGTGGCGGGCGTGAGCGCCCGCATGGACACGGCGTTGACGCCTTCGGTGACGGCGGCGCTCGCCCCGATCCAGGTCGGCGGGTGGTGCTCGCTCACCGGGTCCTCGCGTCCGGCGGCGTCGACCGTGACCGCCAGCAGCGTGCCCGCGAACACCAGGTGCACGGCCTGCGTCGGCTGCCCCTGCTCCTCGATCACGGTGCCGGCCTCGACCTCCACCAGCTCGGCCGCCTGCGCCCAGCGCGCGAGCTGCTCCTCGCTGCACTCCTCGAACAGGTCCAGCGTGCGCAGCTCCTCGATGCTCGGATGGCTCACGTGCCCGGCCCGCTCACGCCGTGGCGAGGTACTCGTGGATCAGCGACACGGCCATCGAGCCCTCGCCCACTGCGCTGGCCACGCGCTTGATCGACCGCGCCCGCACGTCGCCCGCGACGAACACGCCGGGCACGCTCGTCTCCAGCGCGTACGGGTCGCGCGCCAGCGGCCAGCCGTGCTCGCGAACTTCCGGGCCGGCGAGGATGAAGCCGCGCTCGTCCCGCGCCACCACCCCCTCCAGCCAGTCGGTCCGCGGCGCGGCGCCGATGAACACGAAGCACGCGTCCACGTCATCCTCGCTCTCACTGCCGTCGGCGTCGCGGATGCGCAGCTTCTGCAGATGCCCATCCACGCCGCTGGCCGCCACGGCCTGGGCACCCGTCCGCACCGCGACATTCGGCAGCGCCGCGATCTGATCTATCAAATAGTGGGACATCGACTTCGCCAGGGAATCGGCGCGCACGAGCATCGTCACCTTCGCCGCGTAGCCCGAGAAGTACACGGCTGCCTGCCCGGCGGAGTTGGCGCCGCCGATCACCACCACGTGCTGATCGGAGCAGGCCCGCGCCTCGGTCATGGCCGCGCCGTAGTAGATGCCCGCGCCGGTGAAGTCGGCGAACCCGGGGGCGTCGAGCTGGTTGTAGGAGACGCCGGAGGCCACCAGCACGCAGTTCGCGCTCAGCGAGCCCCCGCCAGCGAGCTCGACGATCCGCCCCGCTCCCTCCGCGCGCAGCGCCTGCGCGTCCTTCACGCTCAGCAGCTCGGCCCCCAGCCGCCGCGCCTGGTCGGTGGCGCGGCGCGCGAGATCCGAGCCGGACAGGCCGGCTGGGAAGCCGAGGTAGTTCTCGATGCGGCTCGACTGCCCCGCCTGGCCGCCGGGCGCCTCGCGCTCGACCATCACCGTGCGCAGGCCCTCCGAGGCCCCGTACACGGCGGCCGCGAGGCCGGCCGGCCCGCCGCCCACGATCACCAGGTCGTAGTGGTCGGAGGCCGGCTTTACGGCCACCCCCAGACGCTCGGCGAGCTCGAGCACGGTGGGGCGCTCGAGCACGGCGCCGTCCTGGAGCAGCGCCACCGGCAGGCGGTCCGCCTCCACGCCGGCCACCGTCAGCAGCTCGCGCGCCTCGCCGTCCCGTTCGACGTCCAGCCAGCGGGCGGGCACGCGGTTGCGCGCGAGGAAGTCCCGCAGGTCGTGGGACTCCTTGGAGAAGCGGTGGCCGATCAGGCGCACGCCGCCGGCTTCCAGCGCCGCCCCCGACTCCCACGTCGTCAGCAGGTCTTCGAGCACCGGGAAGAGCTGCTCCTCGGGCGGGTCCCAGGGCTTGAGCAGGTAGTAGTCGAGCGCCACCTCGTTGATCGCCGCGATCGCCGCCTCGGTGTCGGCGTAGGCGGTCAGCAGCACCCGCTTGGCGTCCGGCGCGAGCTGGCGGGCCCTGAGGAGATAGTCGGTGCCTTCCATGCCCGGCATCCGCTGGTCGGCAATCAGCAACGCCACCTGCTGCCCGCGCCTGCGCACCTCCGTGAGGATCTCCAGGCCCTCGGCGCCCGAGGCCGCCCGCATCACCCGGTAGCGCTCGCCGAAGCCCCGGCGCAGGTCGCGGGCGACGGCGGCGAGCACGGCGGGCTCGTCGTCCACCGCCAGCAGCAGCGGGCGCTCCCCCTGCGGGGACGATGCGGCGTCTCCCTCGAGCTCGGCCGTCGGCATGCTCGCGCGAGCGTACCGCTAGCGCCTGCGCCGCGAGGGAACGGGTGACTCACGGAAAGCGCGCCGCCCACGGCTCGAGCTCGACGCCGGCGGCGTTGATGACGTAGGAGATCAGGCGATACCAGCCGGCGAGGATCACCAGCTCGAGCAGCTGATCCTCGGCGAGGCGCGCGGACAGCCCGGTCCACAGCTCGTCGGGGATGGTGCTCGTGTCGTGGAGCGCATCGGCCGCCGCGATCAGCCGGGCGTCCTGCACCGACCACGCCGGATCGTCGGCCGGCCCGCTCGCCGTGGCCGTGAGCTGCTCGTCGGTCACTCCCAGCGCCTTGGCGAACGCCACCGCGTGCACTCCCCACTCGTACTCCGCTCCCGCCCGTGCGCACGTGCGCAGGATCACCAGCTCCCGGTCGCGCGGATCGAGCCGCGGGTGGCCGAGCAGCCCCGCCCCGAGCGGGCGCATACGCGAGGCGAGCTCGTCGTGGACGGCGAGCGTGCGGAACAGGGCCAGCGGCTCGACGTCGTCGCCGGGCGGCATCCACTTGGCCAGGAGGTCTGCCGTCGCGGGCGTGTATGGAGGCTCCAGGGGGGCGATCCTCGGCCCGGCCGCGTCGGGTGTGGTCGGAGCGGTATGGGCGGACTGGGCGGTGTGGGTGGTGTGGGCTCTGGGCATGCTCTGCTGTATCCTTTCGCTTCGATAGTCGAAGCAAGGAGTGTAGCTTCTGTTTCCGAAGCAGACAAGTAGGTCATCGCCGGCGCCCGGCAGGCGCGCTCGCGGCTCGCGCAGCGGGCGGCCGATCATGGCCCTGTTCGACCTGCTCGGCCGTCGCTGGACGTTGCGCGTGCTGTGGGAGCTGCGCGAGGGCGGACTGACCTTCCGCGAGCTGCAGGCGCGCTGTGAGGGGATGTCCTCGAGCGTGCTCAACCAGCGCCTGCGCGAGCTGCGCGACGCGGGGATCGTCACCGTCGAGGGGGGAGAGGGCTACGCGCTGAGCGAGGACGGACGGGCGCTGCTCGACGCGCTCATGCCGCTCCACACGTGGGCTGAGCGCTGGGGGGAGCGCGCCTGAGGGCACTGGCGCGGCCGCCCGACGGTGTGCAGTCGGAGGGTATGATCGGCTGATCTTCCGCATGGAGAACCGCGCGCCGGAACGCCTCGTCGCGGAGTACAAGCGGCGCTTCGACGCGCACGACCTCGATGGCCTGGTCGAGCTTCGCGCGCGGACCTGTGCGCTCGTCGACCACCGCAGGCGGCGACCCGAGCGAGACGGCGACGGCGAGCGCTGGCACCCTGGGTTCGCCTCGACGGACGTACGCATCGAGCTGGACGAGCTACTTGCCTGCGACGAGCGGGTGATCGCCATGCGGGCGGCTGTCAGAGGAACGGTGCCGGATGACGGTGCGATGTTCGAGGTCCGGTTCGGAGCCGTGGATGTGGTCGAGGACGGGCGCTTCACCAGCGTCGAGCTGTATGACTCCGATGACCGTCGGGCGCTGTTCGCGCGCTACGTCGAGCTCGCTGGTTGACAGGCTCCCTAGCGGCTTCGCCGTTCACATGCCGTTCACCTGTGACCGGCTGCACACACAGGTCACGAAGCCCGACGTAGCTTTGGTTCCAAGGCGGTCTGCAGCTGATTCGCGGGGTTCCGCGGGCCAGGGTTGGCGTTGCCCGACCGACAATCAATCAAGGAGGGTCGTGCCATGTCTGGCGACGGGAAGGGCAGAGGCAGGCTTGCGGGGGTGCTTTGCACTGCGCTCGCGGCGACGCTGTCGCCACGGCTGGCAAGGTGACGCTGCACGAGTCTGGGCCGTGCGTCTATGAGTTCAGTCACCTGCTGGCGACGCTGCATCTGGGGTTCTTCTATCCCAGCGCCAAAGGGTCGGCCACTGGTTCGCTGGTGGGCAAGGAAAGCAACCTGCTATGCAGTCCACTCCAGACGGTGCCGTGGAGCGTGGAGGTCGTGAAAGAAGTGGCCGGCGTATTCATCGATGTGGCGACGGAACGGCGGGGCTGAGCGAGCGGGCGGACTGGACGAAGACGGGTGGGACGAGCGCGGGCACGGAGGCCCGCGCGTCGTTCGTGCACCAGAGCCCCGCCCCGCCGCGGGCTTGGCAGCCCGAGCTGCGACCGTGTCTCACACGTGAATGGTCTCGGCGGCCGCCGTCGCGTGGGCGCCCTGCTCGGCCGAGCGGGCGTCGATCGCAGTCAGCTCCCCCACATCGACCGCCGCGTGCTCGCCCGCGCCGGACGGCCTGGCGCGGATCGTGACCCACGCCGTCACCGCCCCGAGCAGCGCCACCGCCGAGCCGAGCAGCAGCCCGTAGTGGAGCGCGTACACGAAGGCGCTGCGACCGGCCTCGACGATCTGCGCCGGGACGCCGTGGGGGGCTCCGCCCGAGCCCAGGCCGGCGGCGAGCTGGGCGCGCGCGCTGGCGGGCAGCGCGGGCAGAAGCTGATCGATCTTCGAGCGCCCGAGCGTGGCGACCATCGCCCCGAGCACCGCCACGCCGAAGGTGCCGCCCACCATGCGGTTCATAGACAGGATGCCGGAGGCCACGCCGGCCTTCGCCTGTGCCACGGAGTTCATCGCAGCGGTGCTCATCGGCGACATCACGAACGCCATGCCGATGCCCATCAGCACGAAGCCCGGGAGCAGCGCGCTGTAGCCGCTGGTGACGGTGATGTGGGACTGCCAGAACAGCGCGCCCGAGACGGCGCTCAGACCGAATGTCATCAGCGGGCGGGGGCCGACGCGGTCGGCGAGACGCCCGGCGAGCGGTGCGATCAGCACGATCATGAGCGTGGAGGGCAGGAAGCGCAGCCCCGCCTGCAGCGGTGAGTAGCCGAGCACGTTCTGCATGTACAGGGCCATGAAGAAGAACATGGCGAGCATCGCGAAGCTGACGATGAACGCCACCACGTTCGCGCCGAGGAACGTGCGCGAGCGGAAGAAGCTGAAGTCGACCATCGGCGATGACTGGCGCCGCTCGACCGCCGCGAACGCCCCCAGCGAAACCGCCGCGAGGGCGAACAGCGCGAGCTCCCGCGGGGAGCCCCAGTGCCATTCGTTGCCCTGCACGAGCGCCAGCACGAGGGCCGCCAGGCCGACCGTGAGGGTGAGCACGCCGGGCACGTCCACCCGCTGGGCGGCCGTCTCGTCGCGGGACTCGCGCACGGCGAACAGCGTCACGATCACCGCGCCCACCGCCACCGGCAGGTTGAGGAAGAAGATCGACTGCCAGCTCACGGTCTCCACCAGGAAGCCGCCGAGCACGGGGCCGATGGCGAGCGCGAGCGCCGACACTCCCGCCCACGTGCCGATCGCCTTGCCGCGCTCGGCCGCCGGGAAGGCGTTGGTGATGATCGACAGGGTCCCGGGCATCATCATCGCCGAGCCGGCTCCCTGGATGGCGCGCCACGCCACCAGCCAGGTGTCGCTCGGCGAGAAACCGATGGCGGCGCTCGAGCAGGCGAACACGACCACGCCCGTGAGGAACATTTTGCGCCGTCCGAACAGATCGCCGAGGCGCCCGCCGGTGACGAGCAGCACCGCGAAGGAGAGGGTGTAGGCGTTCACCGTCCACTCCAGGGACGCCGTGGACGCGTGCAGGCTGCGCTGGATCGAGGGCAGCGCGACGTTCACCACGGTGTTGTCGAGCATGATCATGAACAGGGCGAAGCACATGGCCCCGAGCGCCCACCAGCGGCGGTTGTCCTCGTTCATCTGCAATGCGCGCACACGCTCGGTCATCGGGTGACTCCCTTCTCGGTGGGTCTGTAGGCGGCAATCTCGGCCCGGCGCTCGAGGATCAACGACAGCGCCTGCTCGAGCGCCAACTGCTCCTCCTCGCCGAGCGAGCTCACGAACTCCTGAAGCGCCGACAGCCGGGCGTCGTTGAGCGCCTGGGGCACCGCGCGCCCGGCGACGGTCAGCCGTACCTGCTTCATGCGCCGGTCCGCGGGGTCTTCCCGGCGCTCGACGAGGCCGCGCTCGTAGAGCCCCTCCACCGCCCGGCTCATGGCCGCCAGGGACACGCCGAGCGACTGCGCCAGCGCCTTCACCGAGCCCCCGTCGCCGTCGCTGTCGAGCGCGCACAGGGCCTTGATCTGCGTGAAGGACAGGTCGAGTTCGCCGATCGCGTTGAACGTGCCCACGTTGGCGCTGCGCATCAGGTAGCCCGCGAGCGCCGCCAGATCGCGTGACAGCGCCGCTCGGTCGGTGGACGCGGGCGCCGGTCCCGGCTGAGTAATTGATTGCATCGCCGCAACTGTATCGCTGGCGCAATAGTTGCTTATGTGAGATGCGTCACATAAGGGGATGCGTTGCAGAAGTGTGGTCCGGCGCAATCCCCCGCCGATGGGCCGGGACGCGAGTCATCCCGCAGGCGGCGTAGCTGCTGCGTGATACTGCGAAGCAATGTCGCAGGGGAACGTGGAGACGCTCCGGTCCTTTTACGAAGGCCTCAACACCACGGGGGAGGCACCGGCCGAGCGTTTTCACCCCGACGTGGAGATTCGTATGTTCGAGGGATCGCCAATCCCGGGTCCTTATCGCGGCCTCGATGGGCTGCGTCGGTGGCGCGAGGACTCGTTCGACGTCCTCGAGGACGGGCGCCTCCTGCTGGAGGAGGTGATCACCGGCGATGATCCAGACGTGATCGTGGTCACCAATAGATTCGTCGGACGGATGCGGCATACGCGTCTCATCGCGGACTTCCCCTTGACCGTCGTTGTGCGGTTCCGCGACGGGCTGATCGTGCTGTTCGAGGGGTACCGAGAGCGCGCCGAAGCCCTCACGGCCGCGGGGGTGAGGGAGTAGGCGCGGTGAGTTTCGCTAGTCGTTTCGCCAGGCCCTCCCAGGAACAGCCGCCGGCCTGGCGCCCATCGGCGTGGACGCGCTCACCACGCTAGTGTGGGAGGTCGAGTGCCCGATCGAGAGCCTCCCGACGATCCCGATCAGAGCCCGCCAGAGCAGGGCCCGAACATCATGATGCCGCCGGAGGAGTTCGCGGGCAAGTGGGCGAATGCGGCGGCGATCGCGCGCACCCCGCACGAGTTCACGCTCGACTTCATGCGCATCGGCCCGCAGGGGCAGCAGGGCATGGTCGTCTCGCGCGTTTCCTTCTCGCCGCTGCTCGCCAGCCAGCTTCTGGACCTGCTCGGCGAACAGTGGCAGGCGTACACTGAGGAGTCGGGCATACCGCCCGAGGATGAGCGTGATGACTGAAGAGGAGCCGTTCAAAGGCGGCGAGGAGATCGAGCCGACCTGGGTCCCGTTGAAGGGGCCGAACGTGATCAGCACGCTCGACACGCCTCCGAGCCCCGACGCGGTCAAGGTGCACGACGCGGCCATGCGCAAGCACCTGCAGGATCGCCGCTCCCAGCAGGACCCGCCGCAGGGAGAGTAAGGAGAGGCGGGCGCCTCAGCCGGTCGGGAAGGGCAGCTCGAGCACCTTCGCGCTCGTGCCGTGCGCGCCCACGCGCAGGACGCTCCCCGGCTCGGCCTCGCGGCGCACGAGCGCCAGCGCGATCGGGCCGAGGTGGGTGGAGAGGGCGACGCTGCCCACGCGGCCCACCACTCGCTCGCCGAGCACCAGGTCCTCGCCGCTGCTGGCGGGCGCCGACAGGCGCAGCCCGCGCAGGTGCCGGTTCGGCTTGCCCTTGTAGTGCAGGCGCGCCACGGTCTCCTGGCCCACGTAGCAGCCCTTCGTGAAGCTCACGGCGCGCTCGTTCAGCTCCGCCTCCTGGGGGATGACGGTGTCGTCGAGGTCGATCCCGTAGCGGGGGCGGCCGCGTTCCACGCGCAGGCACTCGGCCGCCTGTTCGTGGATCGGCTCGGCGCCGCGCGCGCGCAGCGCGCTGCTCAGCCGGCTCGTGTCCGCCGCGTCGCAGAGGAGATCGACGCCCACGTCCGTGCGCACGGCCAGCGCGGCGATGCCATCGATCTCCACGCGCGCGCTGGCGTGCTCCCCGCCCGCCAGTGCGCCGGTATGAGCGTGCTCGCCGGCGCCCGGCGCATCGGCATCGCCGAGGGCGATCACTTCCGAGCCTGGGCCGATCAGCGACAGCAGCCCGCGCTCGAGTGTACGTTTGTGCAGTGCCACGTCGTAGCCGACCTTGAAGCGGCGGATCATGTCGAACAGGGCCTGCAGGGATGCCCGCTCGGTGTCGAGCAGCAGCTCCGTGTGAGCGCCCTGCTCGTCGCCGTGCACGACCAGGATGCGCAGATCGCCGAGCATCTTGCCCTTGTGGGTGAGGAAGGCTGCGTAGCAGCCCTCACCCGGCCGGAGCGTCATCAGCTCGTTCGTCACCTGCCCGTTGAGGAACTCGAGCGCGCCTTCCCCGCTGAGCGCCAGCTTGCCGCGCTCGGAGCGATCGAGCACGCCGCAGCGCTCGGTGACGATCCGGTGCTCGCCCTCCGGCGTGCTGTCGTGCCCCGGTGCGTCCGCCTCGAGGCCGCCGTCCACGACGGCTTCCCGAGCCTCGTCGATGACTTCGCCATGGGTGCCTGCCATTGGTTCGAGAATAGCCGCGCTAGGCTTCCGGCCAGTGGCTCTCGCCGAGGACTTCCAGGAGATCGTCGATTCGCTGCCCGAGGACTGGACGGACCTCGAGCTCGACATGCGCATCGCCGAGGAGTCGCGCTATGTGGAGTGCGCTCTCTACCTCACGACGTGCAACGCCCGCCCGTACTCGCACCACGACTGGCACTGGCGCCTGCTGGTGGCGCACAGCTTCGGGCACGCGGCGGCCGCGCCGACCGTCCACGGCGCGCTGCGCCTGATCGACGAGGCTGGCATCGAGGGCGAGTTGGTGGTTCGCGAGACCCGCAGCGGGCGCGTGGAGGTCACCCAGATGTGGGGTCGGCCACAGTCCGCCCGCGAAGAGTTCCGCCGCTTGCGCGCCCAGTAGTGACTGACAAGTCTCTGTACCCGTGGCCGTCTGCCTGAACATCGCGACCTACGAACGGACTCCGCTGCTGAGGCGCAGCCTGCAGCGGCTGCGAGAGAAGCCGACGCAGCCCGACGAGATCGTGGTCGTAGACGACGGCGGGTCGGATGGGTGCGAGCTGATCCCCGGCGAGTTCCCGGACCTGCCGATCCGGTACCTCTACACGCACCACCCCGGCCAGCAGTGTTGCTCGCACGCCCACAACGTCGGGCTGGTCGCGACGGAGGCCGAGTTCGTGCTGTGCGCTGAGCCCGAGGTCATGTTCGAGACGGACGTCGTCGGCGAGCTGCTGGCCGGGCATGTGGCGCACGGCCAGATGGCGACCGCCGGCACGGCCAGGAAGGTCCAGGCGGACGGGACGGTCAAGACGGTGGCGTGCGGCGAGCCCTACGCCGCCCTGTACCGCCGTGACTGGTTGATGGAGATCGGCGGCTGGGACGAGGGCTTCGAGGTGTGGGGCTGGGAGGACATCGACCTCTTCACGCGCATCTCCATCCGCTTCGGCGTCGGCCAGTGGCGTGAGCGCCAGACCATCGTCACGCACCAGTACCACCCGCAGGCGGAGCCCGCCATCAGCCACGGACCCAACCATCGGCGCTTCATGTCCAAGGGCTTTCACCCGCGCCGCCGGCCCGACGACCCAGACGTGGTGATCCCGCGTGGGCCGGACTTCGGCCGGCCGCTCATGCGCAGCAGCGGCGGCAGCTAGAGCACGCGCGCATCCTGGAGCTCTTACCTCTTATTGTGTCGGCATCTTGGCCGCCCACTTTCAATCGCAGTAGCGATGGCGCGCGCGCTCGCGCTCACCCGCGACCTGCTGTTCGGCTCGCGCGTGCAGGGCGCCCTGGCCGCGGCCGGGCACGAGGTGGAGCTGATCGCGGACGAGGGCCGGCTGAGGGAGCGCCTGAGCGATCCAGACGGGGCGCCCGCCGACGTGCTGATCGTCGATCTGACCGACGACGAGCTCCGCGGCGCGGCGGTCGTGGCCCAGCTCGCGGCCGAGGGCGAGCTGCGCGCAACGCGGACGTTGGCGTTCTACTCCCACGTGGACGTCGCTGCCCGCGAGCGCGCCGAGCAGGCCGGCTTCGACCTGGTCGTGCCGCGCTCGCGGATGGCCAGGGAGGGTGCCGCGCTGGTGGCGGGCCTGCTCTGAGAACCTGTTCTAGGCCCAATACCGTTGACTTAGTGTCCGGTGGGCCGGTTATGGTTGGGTTGTGCCTCGGTCTGGTTGGGTCAAGCCGGTTAGCGATCAGCGTCTTTCGGATCACATCTCGATCGGTGTTTTGACGCGTGTGTTCCCGCCGGATCTGGTGGATGCTGTGGTGGCGGAGGTGGAGCGTGGTGAGCGGCGTGTGCGGTTGTTGCCGGCGCGGGTCGTCGTCTATTACGTGTTGGCGATGGCGTTGTTCAGTGACGCTTCCTATGAGGAGGTGATGCGTCAGTTGGTGGAGGGGCTCTCGTGGGCCTCGGGTTGGGAGCGCGCGTGGGAGGTGCCGAGCAAGGCGGCGATCTTTAGGGCACGCCAGCGGCTGGGGTCCGAGCCGCTAGGGCTGCTCTTCGACGCGGTCGCCAAGCCATTGGGCAGTGTTTGCACACGGGGGGCGTTCTGGCGTGATCTGCGGCTGATGAGCTTGGACGGGACGACTCTTGACGTGGCCGACACGCAGGCGAACGCTGAGGCATTCGGCAGGCCTGGCTCCTCGCGCCGTGAGGGGGGTGGAGCGTTCCCGCAATTGCGTCTGGTCGGGCTGGCGGAGTGCGGGACGCACGCGATCACAAGCGCGGCGCTCGGCCCGTATGAGACCTCCGAGAATGAGTTGGCAGATGAGCTGTTGGGGGCGCTTGCCCCGGGGATGCTGTGCCTGGCCGACCGCGGCTTCTACAGCTTCGAGCGCTTCAAAACAGCCCGTGAGACCGGCGCGCAGCTGCTCTGGCGAGTCAAGTCGAACATGCGCCTGCCGCGCGAGCAAACGCTCCCGGACGGCTCCTACCTCTCCTCGGTATACGCGCATGCTGACCGTCATGCTCACAGTGATCCAGCCAGGGTGCGCGTGATCGACTATCAGCTCGACGATCCCGGGCTCTCCCAGGCAGAGCAGCGCTACCGGCTGCTCTGCACAATCCAGGACAGCGAGCAGGCTCCCGCCGCGGAGCTCGCCGAGCTCTACTCAGAACGCTGGGAGCTTGAGGGCACCATCGATGAGCTGAAGACCCATCAACGTGGCCCGCGCGTGGTACTGCGCTCCAAGAGCCCCGACGGCGTCTACCAGGAGGCCTACGGCTTCCTGTGCACCCACTACGCGATCCGTCGCCTGATGCACGACGCCGCGCTGAAGGCCGACATCGACCCCGACCGATTGTCGTTCACCAGAAGCCTCCGGGCCGCACGACGCAGCACCCGCTCCCACCCGGGATTTTCCCCCCCTGTGCCTCGCCACCGCCCACGAGCAAGCGGTCGCGGAGATCCTCGCTGAACCCCTCGAAAAACGACGGCTACGCACCAACCCCCGCGTCATCAAGCGCAAGATGAGCAACTGGGCCGTCAAGCGCCCACAACACCGCGACTCGCCACAACCCACCAAGCCCCCCAACGACGCCATCACCATCCTGGCAGCCTAAGTCAACGGTATTGGTTCTAGGCCGCGTGTTCGCGGAGAGCGCGCCGCCGCAGCGGGTGGTCGGGCGTGGCGCCCGGCCCCGGCAGGGCACGCGCGTCGCGCACCGACAGCCTCGCTCCGCACTTCTCGCAGATGCGGTGATCGTCAACCATGCCGCCGCAGCCGCGGTGCTCGAGCAGCACCGGCGGCCCGCCGGGCACGGCGTAGCGGTTGCCCCACTGCATCAGCGAGACGATCGCGGGCCACAGATCCAGGCCCTTGTCCGTGAGTCGGTATTCGTAGCGCGGGGGGTGCTCCTGGTAGCGGCGCTTCTCGAGCACGCCCTGCTCGAGCAGACGCGTCAGGCGCGTATGCAGCACGTTGCGCGCGATGTCGAGCTCGGCCTGGATCTCGTCGAAGCGACGGAGCCCGAGGAACACGTCGCGCACGATCAACAGCGACCAGCGCTCGCCGATCACCTCGAGCGCGCCGGCGAGGCTGCAGACCTGGTTCTCGTAGGAGTTCCCCAACATCTTCGTCCACCCAGCATAGCCGTATGGGTTGCATGATGCAACCTATGTGCTAGGGTGCGTTGCATGATGCAACGGAAGTGGCGGGTGGCACTGATCGTGTGCGTTGGCGTGTTCATGTCGAGCCTCGACCTGTTCATCGTCAACATCGCCTTCCCGGCGATCTCCAAGCACTTCGGCGGAGCTCGCTGGCGTCGCTGTCGTGGATCCTGAGCGGCTACGCGATCGTGTTCGCGGCGCTGCTCGTGCCGGCGGGGCGTTGGGCGGATGCGTTCGGGCGCAAGCGGGTGTTCCTGCTCGGCCTCGGGGTGTTCGTGGCGGCAAGCACCGGCTGCGCGTTGGCGCCGTCCGTGGACGCGCTGATCGTCGCCCGCGTCATCCAGGCCGCGGGCGGAGCGCTGATGCTGCCCACCTCACTCGGTCTGATGCTCCCTGAGTTCGCCCCGCACGAGCGCCACGTGGCGATCGGCGTGTGGGCCGCCACGGGCGGCATCGCCGCGGCGGCCGGCCCACCCTTGGGCGGCCTGCTGGTGCAGGCCGACTGGCGGCTGGTGTTCCTGGTGAACGTCCCAGTCGGCCTGGCCGGCCTCGGCTTCGGCCTGCGCACCCTGGTCGAGCGGCGCGAACGCGGCGCGGCGCGCCCCGACCTGCTCGGGGCGGGCGCGCTGATCGTGGCGATCGGCTCGCTGGTGGTGGCGATCGTCAAGGGCGAGGAATGGGGCTGGAGCTTCCCCGGCGATCCTCGCGCTGCTCGCCGTGACCGTGGTGCTGTTGCCGGCGATCTGGCGACGCTCCGAGCACCAGGCGGCCCCGATCGTGGATCCGGCGATGCTGCGAGTGCGCAGCTTCGGGCTGGCGGTGGGAGCCTCGGTGCTGTTCTTCGGCGGCTTCGCCGCGATGCTGCTGGCCGGCGTGCTGTTCCTCACGGGCGTGTGGCACGAGAGCGTGCTGACGGCCGGCCTGATGCTGTTCCCCGGCCCGGCGATGGCGACCGCCTTCAGCGTGCCCTCGGCGCGGCTGGGCGCGCGCGTCGGCTACCGCATCCCCGGTTGCATCGGATCGGTCATGTTCGCGGCGGCGAGCGTGTGGTGGATCGCGCGCACCGGAGACACGCCCGCATACCTCTCTGAGTATCTCCCCGGCCAGCTCGTGGGCGGCGCCGGCGTGGGACTCGTGATCCCCACGCTCACCGGTGCAGGCGCCTCCTCGCTCGCACCCGAGCGCTTCGCCACCGGTGCGGCGGTGCTCACGATGGGTCGCCAGATCGGCTCCGCGCTGGGCGTGGCCGTGCTCGTGGCGGTCCTCGGCACGGCCGCTACCAGCGCGAGCGACTTCCACGCCGTGTGGCTGATCAGCGTCATCGGCGGGCTCGCCACCGGCGTGGCGCTCGCCGCGATCGGCCCGCCGGTGCGCGCCGCGCGCGCGGCGCCGGTCATCGCTGAGCCGATCGCCGACCCGATGATCGCCGAGCCGCTGGTGGTCGAGAGCGCGACATGAGCACGCTCGGGGAGGCCTCCCGGAGCAGGGAGCGAGAGGGTGCTCTCCGCACCCGCACCTTCACCTGGCAGAACCCCTTGTCGATGGCGGCCATCGCGATGGGCCAGTCGGGGATCGACTACCTCGGCGCCATTGCCGAGGAGCTCTCCCGCCGCCGCCGATCGCGCGCATGCTCGGCTTCGAGCTCGTCGAGATCGAGCGGGGCCGCGCGGTGTTCTCAATGGAGCCGGCCGAGTGGATGTACAACCCGATCGGGTCGGTCCACGGGGGCATCGCCGCGACCATCCTCGACTCGTGCATGGGCTGCGCGGTGCACACGACGCTGGAGGCCGGCGTGGGCTACACGACCGCGGATCTGCAGGTGCGTTACATCCGCGCGATGAGCGACGCGACCGGTCGCGTGCTCGCCGAGGGGCGCGTCGTGCACGCCGGCCGGCGCACCGCGACCGCCGAGGGCCGCCTGTTCGTAGAGTCCGACGAAACCCTGATCGCGCACGCGAGCACCGGCTGTGTGATCCTCCGCTGAGCGGTCGTCTCGGAGACTCAACCGGTGATGGTCGCCTCGCCGCCGCCCAGGTCGGCGAGCTCGGCCGCGGCCGAGTCCCCCTCCGGGGACGATGGGAGCGGGACGAGCGCGGCGTTGGGCACGCGTTTCACGCGCTCGAGCAGCTCCCCGGCGCGCACGGCGAGCGCCGCGCGGATGACCATGCCGTGGCAGACCACCAGCGCGGGCAGCTCGCCCGCTTCCACCTCGTCGAGCACGGCGCTCACGCGCACCTCCTGCTCGGCGAAGGACTCGCCGCCGGGGAACGCAAAGCTCGCATCGGCATTGGCGAAGGCGGCGAACGCCTCCGGTGCTTCGGCGATCACGTCCGCGAACGAGCGGTCGGTCCAGTCGCCGGAGTCGGTCTCCATCAGGCGAGCGTCCTCGACGGGGTGCAGGCCGATGCGCGCTGCCACGATGTCCGCGGTTTCGCGCGCGCGCAGCAGCGGGCTGCACCACAATGCGCGAAAGCCGTACGGCAGCGCGCGCTCGGCCAGATCCGCCGCCTGGGCGCGACCGGTGTCGTTGAGCGGCACCTGCTGCTGGCCCTGGAAGCGGCCCTCGTGGTTGTAGGCGGTTTCGCCGTGGCGGGCGAGGTAGACGTTTTTGATATGCCCACCCACCCGCGCGGTCAGGATTGCTCGAACCGGTCGAGATTCATGACCTTGTCCCAGGCGGCGACGAAATCGCGCACGAACTTCTCCTCCGCGTCGTCGCACGCGTGAACCTCTGCGAGCGCCCTAAGCTCGGAGTTCGAGCCGAAGACGAGGTCGACCGAGGTGGCGGTCCACCTGACCTCGCCGGTCGCGCGATCGCGCCCCTCGTAGACGTTCTCCGCCGAGCCCGACGGCTGCCACTCCGTGCTCATGTCGAGCAGGTTCACGAAGAAGTCGTTGCTCAGCGTCTCCGGTCGGTCGGTGAAGACGCCGTGCCGGGACTGGCCGTGGTTTGCGTTCAGGCTACGCAGGCCGCCGATCAGCACCGTCATCTCCGGAGCGGTCAGCCTCAGCATGTAGGCCCGCTCCAGCAGCCCATGCTCGAGCGGCATCGCCTCTCCCGGCCGGAAGTAGTTGCGGAAACCGTCGACGGTCGGCTCGAGCACGGCGAAGGACTCGACGTCGGTCTGCTCCTGGGAGGCGTCGCTGCGTCCCGGGGTGAAGGGAACAGAGACGTCGTGACCGGCGTTCTTGGCGGCCTGCTCGACGGCCGCGCATCCGCCGAGGACGATCAGATCGGCCAGCGAGATCCGCTTGCCGGTGGCCTGCGACTCGTTGAACTCCTTCTGGATCCGCTCCAGCGTCTGGAGCGCGCCCGCGAGCTCAGCCGGCTCGCCCCACTCCCAGTCCTTCTGGGGTGCGAGGCGGACCCGCGCACCGTTCGCACCGCCGCGCTTGTCGGTGCCGCGGAACGAGGTGGCCGACGTCCAGGCGGTCGCGACCAGCCGTCCGATCGACAGGCCCGAGGCGAGGATCTTCTCCTTCAGTGAGGCGATCTCGGCAGTGCCCACGAGCTCGTGATCGACGGCGGGGACGGGGTCCTGCCACAGCTGCTCCGCCGGAACCCACGGGCCGAGGTAGCGCGCGATGGAGCCCATGTCGCGGTGCAGGAGCTTGTACCAGGCCTTGGCGAAGGCCTCGGCGAGCTGGTCGGGGTTCTCGTAGAAGCGCTTGGAGATCGGTCCATAGAGCGGATCGACCTTCAGCGCGAGATCCGTCGTGAGCATCATCGGCGCGTGGCGCTTGGAGGGATCGTGGGCGTCCGGGACCGTGCCCTGGGCATCGGGATCCTTGGGGGTCCACTGCTTCGCCCCGGCGGGGCTCGTCGTCAGCTCCCAGTCGTACTCGAAGAGGTTCTCGAGGAAGCCGTTGTCCCACATCGTCGGCTCCTTCGTCCACGCGCCCTCCAGGCCGCTGGTGATGGTGTCGGCGCCATTGCCGTTGCCGGCGCCGTTCTTCCAGCCGAGGCCCTGCTGCTCGAGGGGAGCGGCCTCGGGCTCGGGGCCGATGTTGCCGGGGTCGACTGCGCCGTGGGTCTTTCCGAAGGTGTGGCCGCCGACGATCAGGGCGACGGTCTCCTCGTCGTTCATCGCCATGCGATCGAAGGTCTCGCGGATGTCCTTGGCCGCCGCGAGCGGGTCCGGGTCTCCGTTGGGGCCCTCCGGGTTGACGTAGATGAGGCCCATCTGCACGGCGCCGAGCGGTTTGGCGAGCTCGCGCTCGCCGCTGTAGCGCTCGTCTCCCAGCCAGGTGTCCTCGCTGCCCCAGTAGATCTCCTCGGCTTCCCAGATGTCCTCTCGGCCGAAGCCAAAGCCGAAGGTTTCAAAGCCCATCGACTCCATCGCCACGTTGCCGGTGTAGACGAGCAGGTCGGCCCAGGAGATCTTGCGGCCGTACTTCTGCTTGATCGGCCACAGCAGCCGGCGCGCCTTGTCGAGGCTGGCGTTGTCGGGCCAGCTGTTGAGCGGGGCGAAGCGCTGCGCGCCGCTGCCGCCGCCACCGCGGCCGTCGGCGGTGCGGTAGGTGCCGGCGGCGTGCCAGCTCATGCGGATGAACAGCGGCCCGTAGTGGCCGTAGTCCGATGGCCACCAGTCCTGTGAGGTGCCCATCAGCTCGACCAGGTCGCGCTTCAGTGCATCGAGGTCGAGGGTCTGAAACTCCTTGGCGTAGTCGAAGTCCTCGCCCATCGGGTCAGACAGGGATGAGTGTCGGCGCAGCACGCTCAGGTCGAGCTGGTTGGGCCACCAGTCGTGGTTCGTCCTCGGACTGGGCACCGTGGGAGTCGGGCTCGGGATCGCCGGGTTCTCGCTCTCGCTGACACTCTCAGTCATGTCGTCTTTGTCCCTTTCCGCTCAATGGTGCCTCTGCTGGGTCGCTGCTCGCCGCGTTGGATGCTCTGATCGGCACGCCGGGACTGTAACGCGGGCGCCACGCTGGGCGCGTACACGGTGAGAGCGGGCGGGCCCGTCATAGAGTGCGACGCCTGACGCCGCGGCGCGGAGGAGCACTTGCGCTGACGTCGAAAGCCTCACGATGGAAGAGCGTGGCCTGAACGCGTACGTCGCCGAGCTGGTGGGGACCTTCATTCTCGTCCTGTTCATCGCGCTGGTCATCAGCGTTTACACGCTTCACGCCGCTCCCAGCCCGACGACCGCAGTCGGCGGGACATTCGTGATCATCGGGTTGATCCACGCCTTCGTGCTGATGATGCTGATCCAGACGCTGGGCGGAGTCTCCGGCGGACACTTCAACCCCGCGGTCACGCTGGGGCTGGCGGTGGCGCGCAAGATCAAACCCGATCAGGCCGCCGTCTACATGCTCATGCAGCTGATCGGCGCGATCGCCGGGGCCGCACTGTGCAAGCTGATCCTCAACGACATCGGCGCCGCGCCGCACCTGAAGCCGAGTCTCGGCAACCCCTCGATCAGCCCCCTGCTCGACGGCAAGACCGCGCTGGGCGGGCTTTGCGAGATGGTCGGAACTTTCGCGCTCGTGTGGGCGGTCATGGGCGTGGCGGTGAACCCCCACGGAGCGCGCGATTGGGCCGGCTTCGTGATCGGCGCGACGCTCGGATTCGCCGTGTTTGTCTTCGGGCCGCTGAGCGGCGGGAGCATGAACCCGGCACGCGCGCTCGGTCCGGCGATCGTCGCCGGCGAATTCGCGGGTGGCTTTGGCCGCTTCCTGCTCGTCTACGTTCTCGGCCCTGCGATCGGCGCGCTGATAGCAGCGGTGGGCTACAAGCTGCTCGTGCTCGACCCCGAGCATCGCCTCGGCGAGCGACCGATCGACAAGCTCGCCTGAGCGCGGGTGCGTGCGGCCTCCGCGCGGCCCCCTTTGAGCACCCCTGCGTGACCGCCTAGACTGGGGCCGATGCGCCGCAGGGTCACGTTCAGCCGCAACCTGACGCTGTCGCTGTCGCGGACGTGTCGCTGCTACTGCAAGTACTGCGCGTTCGCCACGCACACGGCGCACCTCTATGCGCCCGAGGAGGTGCTCGAGATCCTCGACGGCGCCGCGCGCCGGCAGGTCAAGGAGCTCCTGGTACTCACCGGCGAGCGCCCGGAGGTCAACCCCCAGGTGGCCGCCCGGCTGCGCGAGCACGGTCACGAGGACTTCACCGCGTACGTGGCGTGGACGTGCGAGCGGGCGCTCGAGCGGGGCCTGCTGCCGCACACCAACCTCGGCGTGCTCTCGCGCGAGGATCTCGCCCGCCTGCGCGAGGTGACCGCCTCGCAGGGGCTGATGCTCGAGTCGGTCTCCGAGCGGCTGATGGACACCGTGCACGCGGGCTCCCCCACCAAGCACCCGGCGCGGCGCCTGGACACGATCCGCGCCGCCGGCGAGCTGCGCATCCCGTTCACGAGCGGCATCCTCGTGGGCATCGGCGAGAGCGAGGACGAGCGGGTGGCGTCGCTGGAGGCGCTGGCGGCGGCCCACGCCGAGCACGGGCACATCCAGGAGGTGATCCTGCAGAACTTCGTGCCCCACCAGCGCTACTACGGCCAGGAGCCGGCGGAGATCGCGGACGCGGCGGCCCGCGCCTACTGGCGCACGGGCGTCGACGAGGGCGAGGCGGATAACCCCGACGGGTTCCATCGCCCCAGTCTGCCGCTGCCCGAGTGGGCTTGCCCGGTGAGCATCGAGGACATGAAGCGCCTGATCGCCCACACTCGCCGGCTGATGCCCGACGTGGGCATCCAGGTGCCCCCCAACCTCGCCGACTGGTGGCCCGAGCTGGTCGCGGCGGGCGCTACGGACCTCGGCGGCCTGAGCGCCAACGGCGATCACATCTCGCCCGAGCACCCCTTCCCATCGCCCCACCAGGTGCGAAAGCGCCTGCAGCGAGACGGGTACGCGCTGACCGAGCGTCTGTGCGTGTACCCGCAGTACATCGACGCCGAGTGGCTCGCGCAGGGCGTGATGGACACGATCAAGGTCAAGTACTGGAGCTTCATCCCGCGGCGCGGCTCCGGCCGCACCGACCCGACCGCCATCGGCGCCCCGCCGATCCGTCCCGATCTGGTCGCGGGCGCGACCGAGCGCGCTCGCGACGGGCATGCGCTCACGCCGCAGGAGCTGACGGCGATGTTCGCGGAGACGCGACCGGAGGCGATCGAGGACATGCGCCAGGCCGCGGATGAGCTGCGGATCGAGCTCGCGGGCGAGCTGGTGACGTTCGTGGTCAACCGCAACATCAACATCTCCAACGTGTGCACGGTCGGCTGCGCCTTCTGCGGCTTCGGCCAGGGCAAGCGCTCGCCGGACGCCTACGAGCACGACGAGCAGGAGTTCGTGGCGCGTATCCACGACGCCCTCGAGTTCGGCGCGAGCGAGCTGTGCATCCAGTCGGGCATCCACCCCGACTGGCAGCTCGAGGACTACCTCGGCTGGCTGCGCCTGGCCAAGGACACGGCCCGCGGGGCGGGCGCGGAGCTGCACCTGCACGCATACAGCCCGATGGAGATCGCCCACATGTGCGACATCTCGGGGCTGGCGCCGGCGGAGGTGTTCGCGCGCCTGAAGGACGCGGGCCTGGGCTCCACGCCGGGCACCGCGGCGGAGGTGCTGCACGACGGCGTGCGCGAACGGATCTCGCCCAACAAGCTCCCGGTCGCGCGCTGGGTGCAGATCATCGAGGCCTCGCACCGCGCCGGCCTGCGCTCCACCGCCACGGTCATGTTCGGGCACATCGAGGAGCCCTGGGAGCTGGCCGAGCACATGCGCGTGGTGCGCGAGCTGCAGGAGCGCACGGGCGGGATCACCGAGTTCGTGCCGCTGTCGTTCATCCCCTTCCAGACGCTGCTCGGGCGCACGCACGGCGTGGAGGAGATATCCCGCGCGGAGAACCTCAAGCACACGGCCGTGTTCCGCCTGGCCCTCGGGCGGACGGTCGCGAGCGTGCAGGCGTCGTGGGTGAAGATGGGCCTGGAGGCGGCCACGGAGTCGCTGCGCTGGGGGGTGAACGACCTCGGCGGGACGCTGATGGAGGAGTCGATCAGCCGTCTGGCGGGCAGCTATCACGGCACGCGCCTGGAGCCCGAGCAGCTCGTGGCCGCAGCTCGCGAGGCCGGGCGCCCGGCCGCCGAGCGCACCACGCTGTACGACATCCGCCGCCGCTACCCGCTGGGCGAGCGAAGCGACCCCGACGGCGCAGGACAGCAGCCGGCGGGCGTGGGATCCACAGCCTGACGCGTTGAGCCCCCGTCCCGCCAGCACCCGGGCGATCCGTGCGCGCGTCGCGGGGCGGGTCCAGGGCGTGGGCTTCCGGGAGGCGACGCGACGCCGGGCACACGAGCTCGGCGTGATGGGCTGGGTGCGCAATGAGCATGACGGCACCGTGGCCGTGCACGCGGAGGGCCCATCCGCCGCGATGGAGGCGTTCGTCGCGTTCCTGCGCGAGGGTGCGCGCGGCGCCCGTGTCGAGGAGCTGACCGTGGAGGAGGCCGCGCCGGAGGGTCACGAGCAGTTCGCGGTGCGGGGCGTGAGCGCGGGTGTGTTCGTGGTGCAGCAGCACGCGGCCAGCACGCGCCACTTCGACCTGCGCCTGGAGGTCGCCGGGACGATGCGCTCGTGGGCGGTGCCCAAGGGCCCGTCGCTCGACCCGTCGGTCAAGCGCCTGGCCGTGCAGGTGGAGGATCACGCGGTCGAGCACAACGCCTTCGAGGGTCCGACGGAGCACGGCGGGGTGGTGGTGTGGGACCGCGGCCAATACGAGCAGGGCGGCAGGGTTCCGTGGCCGCAGGCGCTCGAGCGCGGGCACGCGGTGTTCGTCCTGCACGGCGAGAAGCTGAACGGCGGCTTCGCGTTGCAGCGCACCCGCGCGGGCGCCAAGCCGCAGTGGCTGCTGATCAAGCGCCGCGACGAGCACGCCCGGCCCGGCTCGGACATCGTCGCCGAACGGCCCGCATCGGCGCTGAGCGGCCGCACGCTCGAAGAGCTGCTCGAGGGGCATCCGCGTTGATCGCAAAGCGATCTCACATCACGGCATTTGGTGGTACGCTTCGGCTCATCTGAACCGGCCGGGGGGCCAACGGCGGTTTCAAGCAGGCGAGTGTGAAGTACCAGTCTTGCGGCAGAGGCGCGATCGCGGTGTTGCGCGCTCGGCGTCTCGCTCGCCGCGTCCCATCGTCCCATGCCAGGTGTCACCAACCGAACGGAGATCCCTCGTGAGCACAGCTGCGCAGTCCTTCAAGTACGGACGTCTTCCCGCGATGCGCCCGGCGGCGCTGTCGGACCTGGCGGTCTACGCCACCGGCAAGCTCCCACCGCCTCCCAGCACGTGTGCTGTGCCGAACGCCGCGTATCCGATGGACGGCAACGACAAATACGGCGACTGCACGATGGCGGGGGTGGCCCACCTCATGGAAGCGTGGAACACTTCGTTCAAACAGGGGGCCGCGGTGCCCAGCGAACAGCAGATCGTGGCCGAGTTCCTCAAGCTCAACGGCGGCGGGGCCGACACGGGCCTGGTCGAGGCGAACGTGCTCGCGCGGTGGCACAGAGAGGGCCTCTTCGGAGAGAAGATCGCGGCCTACGCACCGGTTGACCCGAAGGACATCCTCGCCATCCACCAGGCGATCGCCGAGTACGGCGGCTGCTACCTGGGCATCCAATGTCCGCAGTCGGCCCAGGAACAGTTCACCAACGGCGAACCGTGGACCTACGTGCCCGGCTCGCCCACCGAAGGTCACTGCATCGTCGGCCTGGGCTACGACGAGACGCACGTCGAATGCGCCACCTGGGGCGGGATCGCCCACGTCACCTACCCGTTCTTCGCCCACTACCTCGACGAGGCGTGGGCGATCCTCTCCGAACAGCTCGTCGCGGCCAAGAAGGACGATCTGGGGATCGCGCTGGAAACCCTCCAGGCCGATCTGGAGAAGGTGTGATGAGCGACGACCCCATCCTCGACCGCATCACCTACGTCGCCTCGCCGGCGCCGATGCAGCCGATCCCGTGGCCCGCAGGCCTCGGGCCCAAGGCGCCGGCGAGCGTCCCCGAGGAGCTCCCCAACGCCGACGTCCTGGTCGTCACCTGGACCGCGGCGGAGGCCAACGCCCTGGCGGACGTGCTGACGCCCGGGCGCGCCTCGAGTGCGTGGGCGCGTTACACCGACGAGTGGGCAACCTATGAGCCGCAGCTCACCGATCGCTCGCCGGCGAGGTTCTCCAAATGCCTGGGCCTGTGGGCGCTGAGCGAAATCGACGGCAAGCGCGCCGTGCTGTTCAAATCCGATCTGCACATGTCCACGGATGCGAAATCGCTGCCGATACGCCAACTGTGGGCACAGCTCGTGCGGGCGGTCGAACCGAAGCTCGTGATCACGACCGGGACGGCAGGAGGCATCGGTGAGCAGACACAGCTCGGCGACGTGTGCGTGACCAACGGGGCGAAGTTCAACTGCCAGAAGGAATTCAAGCAGGAGCCGTTCGCCCAGGCGACCTACACCGGCGCGCAGTGGTCGCCGGGCGGGCAGATGTCGAGCTGCGCCGGCCTGCTCGCTGTGAACGCGAAAGAGCTGCGGCCGGTCGCCTCCCGCGATCCCGAGGTGGCCGCGGTGATCGGCAAGCCGGGAGTGGAGACGATCGACTTCTTCGGGTTTGCCGACGCGACCGACTACTACGGGGTCGCGAGCAACGACCCGGACGCGCGCAACGAGGAGATGGACGACGCGACACTGCCGCTCGCCCTCGGCGACATCAAGAGCACGGTGCCATGGCTGTCGATTCGCAACGCGAGCGATCCGCAGGTCGCGCACATGGAGACGATCGAAGAAGAGAAGAAGTGGGCCGAGGAGATCTATGAAAAATATGGCTACTGGACGACCGTGGGCTCGGCCATCGCCTGCTGGGCGGCGATCGCCGATCTGTGAGGAGCGTGGACGATCGCGGACCCCGCTGTCCCCCTGAATCATTTGCATCGGACCCCGCCGAGCGGGGACTACCCTGGCGAGCATGTCGAGCACCGGCCCCGACGCGCCGCGACCGCGCCTGACGGAGGCCTCCTACATCGTCCTCGGCCTGCTCGAGCTGACGGGACCGGCGACCCCGTACGACCTCAAGCGGGTGGCGCAGATGACGACCACCAACTTCTGGTCGATTCCCCACACCCAGCTCTACACCGAGTGCGCGCGCCTGGCGGATGAGGGGCTGCTGATCGAACGCCAGGAGCAGACGGGGCGCCGCCGGCGGACCTACCGCCTGACCGACCGCGGGCGCGAGCTGCTGCACGTGTGGCGCAACGAACCGACGGCGCAGCTCTACGAGCTACGGGACGCGAGCACGCTCAAACTGTTCTTCGGCGGCGACCCGGGTGCCCTGGCGGTGACCCAGCTCGAGGCGCACAGGCGCCAGCTCGAGATCTACGAGCGCCTGCACGCGAGCCTGGCCGAGGACGAGTCGCGCGGGCAGGTGCTGGCGCTGGAGTGCGGCATTGGCCACGAGCGGGAGTTCATCCGCTTCTGGTCGCAGGTGTTGGAGGACGCGGAGCGTTAGCGGAACAGGTCTTCCTCGAGCGGCCGCAGCAGCGCGAGCGCTCCCGGGCCATCCTCGTCGGTGACGAAGCGCTCCAGGCCATCGATCACCGCGACCGGCTCGCGCGAGTCCTTGGCGCGCACCAGATCGGCGGCTGCCGCCGCTGCGTCGGCGATCGCCAGCCAGGTGGCGCGCAGCTCCATGCCGGCGGCGTCGGTGCGACCGCGCCAGTCATCGAGCGGCTGCATGCCGGCCAGCCCGATGGCGACGTCGAGCTGTCCGTGGCGCCATGCCCGTCCGAAGCTGTCGCTGATCAGCACCGCGGGAGCAACGCCGCCGTGCTCGTGCCGGCGCGTGAGCTCGCGCAGGCGCGCGCGGATGCGCCTGGCGGATGCGTCGGGGTCGCGGGGGAGCAGCACGAGCGTCTCCCCCTGCGGGGACGATGCGGCGGGACCGTCGGCGGCGTTGGAGGCGTCGACGCCGGCGTTGGCGCACACGAAGCCGTGGTGGGTGCGGCAGACGAGCACGCCGCGCTCGGCGCGCACGAGCTCGGCGGACTCATCGAGCACGACCTGCACGGCCCGCGGGTCCTTCTCCTGTCCTCCTGGCGGCGCGGCGGCGAGCTCGATCGCGCGCTCGCTGGGGCGCACGCCGGCGAGCTCCACGACCGCGCCCTCGGACTTGGACACGACCTTGTGGGCGATCGCCACCACCTGGCCCGGCTGCAGCGCCTCGTCCCCGAGCGCGGCGAGGATCAGCGCTGCGAGATCGTCGCCCGCGCGCACCTCTGGGAGGCCGTGGAGGCCGCGTGCGGAGATGCTGGCCACGTTGCCGGCGGGGTCAGGCGGGGGTCTTGATGGAGATGAGATGTGAGCGTTCGTCGTGTCCGAGCACCGCCCGTGTGCGGATTGCCCCCGCGGAGTGCCCGGCCAGGCGGGCACGCAGCGCGTCGAGGTCCGCGCCGGTGTCGATGTCGAGCAGCAGCGAGGGCACGCGCTCCACGCGGCAGGCGACGCCCGCGGTGTGCGCGAGCGCGCGGTGGCGCTCACACGAGTCGGGTCCGAAGCTGGGGGGGATGGCGTCGGGCGGCGCGAGCAGCAGGCCGTTGGTGCCGCTGCCGTGCCGGTCGGGAACGATCACCACGCCCGCGGGATGCGCCTCGCGGGCGTGCGCGTCGAGCAGTGCGTCGAGCTCCGCCGGGTCGAGCGCGGGGCAGTCGCCGGGGACGCACAGCACGCGCTCGATCCCGTCCTCCAGGGCGCGGTGCACGCCGAGGGCGGCGGCGGCCGGCTGGCCCTCCTCCGCGGCGTCCGCGACGACGATCGCCCCGTACCGCGCGGCCGCGTCCGCCACGGTCCGCTCGCTGGTGACGACGATCGTCAGCTCGATCGCCTGCGCCCGGGCGAGCGCGGCGAGCACGTCGGCGACCATCGCGCCCGCGAGCTCGCATCGCAGCGTGTCGGCCACGCTCGCGCCGAGGCGCTGCTTCGCCCGCGCGAAGCGCTTGACCGGGAGGATGGCGGCGGTGCGCACGGCAAGAGCGTATCCACGCGGCCAGGGGCTGCCCCGGCGGCCGGCTCGAGGGGGCGCTATCCGCTCGGCTGGAGCGTTACGCGCATGTTCAGCTCCTCGCCCGTTTTCCTGCTCCCGGAGACGTGGGCGCCGTTCATGTCGCCTTTGTCCTTGACGAACACGTCGGTGGCCGCCCCGGGGGCTTTGACGAGCAGCTTGAACTTCCCGCCCACGGTCGCGAGACCGATGTAGTCGCCCTTCTGGACGAAGAAGTTGGTCGGCGCGAAGCTGTAGGTGCCGGGCTGCTTGGGCAGCGTGAACGCCTGGGTCGTGCTGAGGACTTCGAGCCCTCCGCCGGGCAGGGGCCGCAGGTCCTGGAAGTGGATGTTCTTTTCGCACACTTCTTCGGCCACCGGACAACCGCCGAGGTAGTAGCCCCGCACTTCCACCTTCGTGACCTGGCCGTTGGCGGGCACGGCGCCGGAGCGGATGCTGGCCGCGTGGGCGCGCCGACCGGGTGCGGGCGCGAGCAGCGAGTCGGAGTCGGTTGCGGGGTCGCCGAAGAATTCTTCGAGTTCCTGCCACAGCACGTAGTCTTCTTCGGCGGCTTCCGCGAGTTCGGGTTCGTCGAGCAGTTCCGCACCGAAGATGATGGCTTCGGCCTGCTCTTTGCTGATCGGCGCCGGCGGGCCCAGCGGCACGAGCGGGCCCGACCCTATTTCTGGCCCGAGCTCGCCGTCGCTGAAGCCGAGGTCGTGCTCCACGGGAGTGAACACGGCGTTCAGCCCGCCGGCCCCCGGGTGGCAGCCGGCGGCGAAGTGCACGAACGTCGAGCCGATCCCGTTGTGGGTCCACGGGAGGGCACCGGGGCCGTCGAAGAAGCCGTACGTCAGTCCGGGAGCCGGCTTGCCGGTGGAGCCGAGCTCGATCGTGCCGGTGAGCGCCCAGCAGGCGCGCGTGTCGGTGGCGCCGGCGTTCGCGTTGGGCTGGACGCCCACGTCGAAGAGCCCTCCCTGCCTGTGTTGGCGCTCCTGGCTCCATACGTCGGTGCTCGCCGGCACCGTGTCCGTGAACGCGAACGACAGGCCGATGTATGCCCTGTCCTGCGGCCTGATGTCCTCGAGCTCTTCGCCCAGGATCAGCTTGGCGGTGTACTCGCCGAGGGCGTCGTCGTCGCCCGCGGCCCGGGCGGCGGCGCCGGCGGCGCGCCTGTCGAGCACGAGCACCACCGTCCGGAACGTGGTCGAGCGCTTGCCACGCTCGGTACGGGTGGCGGTGAGGGCGAGAACGCTGGGCGCCAGCGCGCGGTCGTTGGGGGCGTACAGCTCCAGCTCGGGGAACGTGGCCACGCGGGAGGGGATCGTGGTGGTGATCTGCTCGATCGTCACGTCACCCTGCGCCGGCGTGGGAACCTCGATGCGGATGGCCCTGGCCCTGGAGGCGCTGGCGAGCGCGCCCGCCGGCGCGAGCAGGACGAGGAGGGTCACGGCGGCCAGCGCGAGCGGGGCCCCGGCGAGCATGCGGGGGCCGCACGAACGCCACCCGGCGCCCGTGGGAGAGTCACACGACTGCGACCGAGTCCCCCCGGATGAGCTCACGCCGGCGATTATGCATGATCGCCCGGTCGCTCAGGAGGGCTGCAGCGGTGCGCAGAGCTCGAGGCCGCGGCCGGACGGCGGGTGGTCGCTCACCACTCGAGCAGCATCAGCCCGACGGTCACTCCGGGGCCGATCGTGACCATCAGCGCGCGCTCGCCCTGCTCGGGCTGGTGGCGGGCGATGGTGTTCTCGAGCACGTACATGATCGAGGGGGTGCCGATGTTGCCGTGCTCGGCCAGCGTGTCCCAGCTCGTGGCCACGTCCTCGCGGGAGAGCTCCAGTGCGCTCTGCACGTTCTCGATGATGCGCCTGCCGCCGGGATGCACGATCCAGTGATCGATGTCCGCGTGCTCGAGCTCGTGGCGGCGCAGAAAGCCACCCACCACCCCGGGCAGGCCGGCGCCGGCGAGGTCCGGGAGCTCGCGCGCGATGTGCAGGTAGCTGTCCTCTCCGGCCAGCTCGAGGCTGACGGCGGCGAGCGTGGAGCCGATCTGATGCACCTGCGAGCCCACGATCGCGGGGCCGTCGGCCCGCGGATGCCTGGACACGAGCGCGGCGGCGCAGCCGTCGCCGAACAGCGCCGAGCCAACCGTCTTGGCTTTCGGGTCGTTCGCGCTGGCGCGCACGAGGATGCTGCTCATGCTCTCCGCGGCGACCACCAGCGTGTGCTTGTTCGGGTGCTCGTGCAACGTCTGGGCGGCCAGCCGCATGAGTGGCACGCCGCTCGCGCAGGCGACTCCGGTGATGTGGTACTTGTCGGTGGTGGGGTCCATCTGGTAGTGCTCGATCAGGCGGTGCGCGATCGTGGGGACCCCGAGCGAGTAAAGGCTGGCGCTGATGACCGTGCCCACATCCTGCGGGTCGAGCCGCAGCGCGTCGACCGCCTTGACGGCGTGGCTGAACAGCTCATGCTCCACCTCGCTGGTGCGGTCCTGGAGCGTGCGGGCGAGGAAGTCCTCATCGAGGTTGAGGTGGCGGCGCTTGACGCCGCAGCGGGCGAAGATGCCCTCGGCGAACTCGTCGCCGGCCAGGCCGAGACGGTCGAGGACCTGGGCCTGCGTGAGCACGGTGTCCGAGTCCGACACGGTCAGCCCGGCGATGTGGGCGCGGGCGCTCGGGCCGCGCCTGGCCGCGCCGACGGCGGGCCGTGGCCGCACCGAGAGCCCGCCGCGGCCGCCATACGGTTCGTCGCTGCCGTACGGACCGTCATTGAGCAAAGTGGAGACTCCTTGGTTGGGGATGGCGTGTTACCGCACTGTTACCGGGTTTTGAGGACGATATGAGCCGTAGACCCGAGGTCCTGGTAGAAAGAGCGGGTTCTTACCGAGTTCTTCGCGAGCTCAAACGCCGATCTGCTGCGATGGCAGCGTCACTCGAGGGGAGACATACGGTGGGTCATAGCTCTGAATCGTCGGGTCTGAAGCTTATCGGGGCGGGGCTCCCGCGCACGGGCACGCTCTCGCAGAAGCTGGCGCTCGAGCAGCTCGGCCTGGGCCCCTCTTACCACTGGGTGAACGTGATCGCCGATCTCGAGCACCAGCTCCCGTTGTGGGAGCAGGCGCTCGACGGGGAAGGACGCTGGGATGAGATCTTCGCCGGGCACATCTCGAGCGTCGACTGGCCCGGCGGCTACTTCTACCGCGAGCTGATGGAGGCCTATCCCGAGGCCAAGGTACTGCTCAGCGTGCGCAACCCGGAGACCTGGGAGCCGAGCTTCAGAGAGACGATCTGGACGATGAGCTACGGCGAGACGGTGATGCCCCTGCTGTCACGGGCGCGCGCCGAGATCGACCCGCGCTGGAAGCGCTACCTGGCGCTCGTGGACCGCATGTTCTGGGGGCCGCAGGGCACCTTCGCCGCCGGGCGCGAGCCGGCGCAGATGATCGAGCAGATGCTCGCCCACGAGGAGCGCGTCAAGCGGGACGTGCCGAGCGAGCGGCTGCTCGTATGGGAGGTGGGCGAAGGCTGGGAGCCGCTGTGCGAGTTCCTCGAGGTCGAGGTTCCGGACGCGCCGATGCCGCACGCAAACGACCGCGGGACGTTCCTGGAGCGCGTGATGGATGGCGCACTCGCCACATTGCAGGCGTGGCGCGAGAGCGACCCGGCTGCGGCTGCCTGATCCTGCGAGGCTCGGGCGAGCGCGTGGCCCTGTCCGTTGCCCAACTCAGGCGGCCCCTGGCGGTGTCCTGTGGGCAACTCAGGCGAGCGCGCGGGCGAAGGAGAGCGTCTGCTCGGCGACACGCGCTCGGCCGGCGGCGTCGTCCATGCGCGTGTCGGCCTGCAGGGTGGTCAGCCGGCCCACGTCTTCATCGGCGACGATGCCGTCGAGCAGCTCGCCGTAGAAGTCGGCCACGCCGTTTGCGTTGCAGTCGAGCGCGCCGAAGGCCATGAACGAGGCGGTCGGGCCCTTGAGCACCTCGCCGTCGACGATCGGGCTGACCGCCACGATCGGCGCGCCGGCGGCGTGCAGCGCGTCGTTGATCGCGGGGACGGCGAGGATCGGCGCGATCGACGCGAGCGGGTTCGAGGGTCCGATGACGATCGCGCTCGCCCGCTCGATCGCGGCGAGCGCCTGCTCGCTGGCTCGCGCCTGCTCGGCGCCGCGGTACTCGAGGCCCTCGATGATCCCCTCGGCCCGCTCGCGGATCATGAACGCCTGGAACGGGCACCAGCCGGCGGAGCCGGTGCGCACCCACGTGCGTACCGGGTCGTCGCTCATCGGCAGCACCTGCGCGCGCACGCCGATCGTCCCGTTCAGGTGCTCGAGAGCGGCCGTCGGGGTCTGGCCCTCGGCGAGCATGCGGGTGCGCTCGATGCACCAGGCGAGGTCGCGGTCGCCGAGGTTGAACCACACGTCCACGCCGAGCGCCCGCAGTCCGTCCATCACCGCGAAGCTGTCACCGCGCAGCCCCCAGCCGCGATCGTCGATGAGATCGGCCAGCCAGAAGGACACGAGGTCGAGGTCGGGCGAGACGTGCGCTCCGTAGATCTCGATGTCGTCGCCGGTGTTGACGATCGCCGCCAGGCGCTCCGGCCCGGCGACCTCGGCGATGCCCCGGGCGAGCTTGGCGCCGCCGGTGCCGCCGGTGAGCAGCACGATGTCGGGCTGATCCTGGGCCACCGCCTTCGCTACTCCCAGAGCTCGTCGGGCAGGCTCGTCAGGCGGATGCCCGCGTGGATCTTGTACCGCGAGTTGACGGATATCAACAGCGCGGTCAGCGCCTCCGTCGTACGCGCCATCTCGAGCTTGCCGCAGTCGACGCAGCGCAGACCCTCGATGGTCTCGATCACGCCGGCCGCGCGGCGCTTGTGGGGGCGCGAGTCGCCGCACACGAGCACGTCCTGTGCGAGCGGGTGCTCGAGGTTGCTCAGCGAGGCGGCGCTCACGGTATGCAGCGCGGACACCACGTGCACGCCGTCGGGCACCATCTCCAGCGCCTGCTGGGCGGCGGAGCCCTGCCACACGCCGAGCATGCGCGTGGCCTTGCCGCTGACGGCGGCCGCGAGGGGCACGGTGGCGTCGATCAGAAGCTGTCCCGGGATCAGCGCTTTCTTGAGCTCGGTGAGCGTCTCGGACTGATTGCGAAAGGGCACGCTGAGGAACACCGTCTCGGCGGCGCGGGCGGCGCCGCCGTTGTCGTGCCCGGAGAACTGACCGGCGGGAACGAGCTCGCGCGCGCGGTCGGCGGTGTCGATCGCCCGATCCGGATCGCGCGATCCGATCGCGACGGGCACCCCCGCGTGGGCCAGTCGCAGCGCGAGACCGAAGCCGAGCGCCCCGGAGGCGCCGATGATCGCGACGGGATCGGAGCTGGACGACGGCACGGCGGCCGAGTATAGGCTTCGGGCGATGAGCGCCAAGGGAGTCACAGCGCCGTGGGCGAGCTGCCGCAGGCGGTGAGCATCAGGGAGGTGGGTCCTCGCGACGGCTTCCAGAACGAGCCGGAGGTGATCCCCACCGAGCGCAAGATCGAGCTGATCGACGCGCTCGCGCGCACCGGGCTGGCACGCCTGGAGGTGACGAGCCTGGTGCGGGCGGACGTGATCCCGCAGCTGGCCGACGCGGCCGACGTGCTCGCGGGGATCGACGTGCCGGCGGGGGTGAGCGTGTCGGTGTTGATCCCCAACGAGCGCGGACTGGACGCGGCCATGGAGCTGCGTGAGCGCGCGGATGGGGCGCGGGCGGCATTCGACGAGATCAACGTGTTCATGTCGGCCTCGGAGACCCACAACCGCAAGAACGTCAACCGCTCGATCGCCGAGTCGCTGGCGGGCCTGGAGACGGTGCTCGGCCGCGCGCGCGCAGCGGGGTTGCGCTGCGAGGGCGTGATCTCGACCTCGTTCGGCTGTCCTTATGAGGGTCGGGTCCCGCGCGAGCGGGTGCTCGCGCTCGCCGCGGCACTGCGCGACGCGGGGGCAGAGGAGATCGGCTTCGGCGACACCACCGGCATGGCCAACCCGCGTCAGGTGCAGGAGTTCTTCACCGAGGCACAGGCATCGCTGGGGGAGGGGGTGGAGTTGACCGCCCACTTCCACAACACGCGCGGGCAGGGTCTCGCCAACGTGCTGGCCGCGGTGGAGGCGGGGGTGAGGAGCTTCGAGTCGAGCTTCGGCGAGCTGGGCGGCTGCCCGGTGCCGGCCGGCGCCACCGGCAACATCGCCACCGAGGACCTCGTGTCGATGCTCCACGAGATGGGGATCGAGACGGGGGTCGACCTGCCCGCTCTGCTCTCCTGCGCTCGGCGCGCGCAGGAGATCCTCGGCCGCCCGCTCGGCAGCCACACGCTGGTGGCCGGGCCGATCGACTGGCAGCCATGACGTTATAGATGCCTCTTGCCCTGTCGAAGCAGGGAGTCGGCGGTGCTCAGCGCGCCCGGCGGCTGAGCGGGGATCTGTCGCCGACGGACCAAACGTGTCCGAACGGATCTCGAAAGCCGCCTTGGCGGTGCGTGCCCCAAGGCTGCTGATGGTCTTCGAGCTCGGAGCCGGGGCTGGCGCCCGCGGCGATCGCGCGCTCCATGAAGCGGTCTGGGTCCTCGACGAACAGCTCGATCCGCGTGCTCGTGACGCCGAGCGGGCCGGGGCTGTTCTCCGACGAGTTCTTCGGGTTGACCTCGTGGAGGAAGAACGGAGCGCCGTCCACCTCCAGGCCGGCCACGCCCCCGAGGTTCCAGAGCTCGGTCGCGCCCAGCGCGTCCTTGTACCAGGCGACGGCGGCGTCGGCGTCGGGGACGATCAGCATCACCGAGATCGACGTTGACTGCTCCTGTTGGGGCTCCGTCACCGGTCGTCCTCCAAACCTGCCGACCCGCGGCCGAGGCCGGCCCGCGCGACGCTCACGCCACGCTCTCGACGGGTGCCTGCGCCCCGTTGGCGGCTGCGGCGGCCTGCGCGCGGGCGACCATCATGCAGTACTCCTGCACCGCCGCCTCCATCTCCAACGTCTGGGCGATCGTCGGGCGAGCGGAGGCGTCGAGCACGCGCTTGGCGCGACCGACGGCCACGTGGGAGTTGGCCAGCAGCTCGTCCACGAGCGCGTCGGTCGCGTCCGCCAGCTCCTCGGGCGCGACCACGCGGTTGACGAGGCCGATGCGCTCGGCCTCGCGTGCATCGATCGTGCGGGCGGTCATGATCAGCTCCTTGGCGCGGCCGAGGCCGACGACGGCGGGCAGCCGGGTGGAGCCGCCCACGTCGGGGATGATCCCGAACTTCACCTCCGGCAGGCCGAGCTGGGCGTCGGAGGAGGCGATGCGCAGGTCGCAGCCGAGCGCCACCTCCAGCGCGCCGCCCACGCACGTGCGGTGGATCTGGCAGACGACCGGCTTGGTCATCTCTTCACACAGGTTGGGGCAGTCGAGGAACGTCTGGCGAAAGGGGCGCAGGTTGCCGGGCGAGCTGGCCGAGGCCGCGAGCTCGACGAGGTCCACGCCGGCGGAGAACACCGGCCCCTCGCCGCGCAACACCACGCAGTGAACCGACTCCTCGGCCGCCGCCTCACGCAACGCCGCGCCGAGCGCTTTGAGCAGCTCCTGGCTCATCGCATTGCGCTTCTCCGGGCGGTTCAACACCACGTGCCTCACCGGCCCGCGGTCCTCGGTGTACACGATGCTCATGGCGCAACCCTCCTATGCTCGAAGCGCCCCGGCGGGCGCCCGCGGCTGGGGCCGGGCGCGGCCGGGCTTGGCGCATCAGCCTAGGGGAGAGGGCGCCCGCGCGGCGCGCCGGCGCTCAGAGGATGGTGAATTCGACCTGCACCGGCCCGAGCTTGGGTTCGGCCACCAGCTCCGTCACCAACCGGTAGTTGCCGTTCGCCAGCGGCTGGCCTTCGTCGCGGCCCGAGAAGTTGAGGCTCGTGCTGCCCTTCCGCAGGAAGGCCGCCGGGGTGCTGTCCACTTCCTTGCCGAGCGGGGTCTCGGTGATCAGGCGGACCTTCGTCGCCTTCGTCAACGTGATCGACACGATCGTGCCTTCGCTCACGCCGCCCGCGGGCTTGGTCACGCCCGCCGGCACGAAGGCGTCCGGCGCGATCGTGACGGCTGAGATCACCGAGCTGCCGTGCGCCGTGCTGGTTTGCGGCGCTGGGGTGCTCGAGGTCGTCGAGGAGGTGCCGCTGCTGCTCGACCCGCAGGCGGCGCACCCGAGCGCGATCGCCAGCAGCGCGCACGCCGGCAATGCAGATCTCGCCATGCGCCCGCAGACGCGGGTGGCCACCCCCAAGCGCAGCACTTCAGCGTCCACTCAGCCGCGACTCTTGCAGCTCTTCGGCTTGGCCATCTCTGTGCGCACGCCGGGCATTCTACAAATACGCCCGTGGGCGGTGACGCTGCCCGCCCGTGCCTTGTGACTGCGCGCGCGGTTACGAGGACGTGCCCGATGGGGCGCCACGCGCACGCCGCTCGGCGGAGCCGTCCAGGCGGAGCCTCAACTCAGATCGAGCACCGTCGTGGGCGCCTGGATCGCCTCGTCGTGGCCCTCGCGGGGGACGATCGCGGTGCCCACCGCGAAGAACTCGATCGTGTGCGAGCCCCAGCCGTGGCTCTTCTCTTCAAGGGACACGCCCACGATGCCCTCGGCGCTGATCTCCTGGGCCTCCGACTGCATGCGCTCCATCGCCAGCTCGCGCGCGTCATACAGGGCCTGGGTGAAGTTGGTCAGCTCGACGTTGCGCCCCGTCTGCGCCATCGACTGGAGCATGCCGCGATGGGCCACGTGGTACACGCAACTGCCCATCACCATGCCCACCGGCCGATGGCCGGTCCGCAGCAGCGTCCAGAAGTCCTGGCCTGACAGATCGCTCGTGAACGGCCTGCCGTTGGGGGCGCGATGCATCACCCCTTCGCGGTGCTTCACCGCCGTGCCGATGGCGATGAACTCGGCCATGTCCTGACCCCATTCGTAGCGCCCGATGTCCAGGCGCACGCCCACCACGCCGTCCGCCCCGAGCTGGTCGGCCTCCTCCTCCATGCGCGTCATCGCCAGCTGGCGGGCGCCGTACATGGCCTCCGAGAGCACCGTCATCTCCTGGCTTTTCTTCCACCCGGCCATCTGGATGCCGATGTGGTAGATCGAGCTGCCCACCACGAGCCCGACGGGGTCGAAGCCCGCCTCCTTGACCAGCAGGAACTCGTTCACCGACAGATCTGACGTGAACAGGCCCTGACGGTTCTGCTGCAGCCGCGCCCGGCCCGCCTCGGGGACGCCCTCCAGGGAGGTGGGGTCATACGTTGGCTCGCTCATCCGCTTCGCTCCTCTAGGTCGTTAGGTCCACGATGGTCTTGGGCGCCTGCTGGGGTGCCCCCGCGTTCTCGCGCACGGCCGTGCCGATCGCGTCGAAGGTGATCACCACGCCGCCGCGCGAGCGGTTGGCGCTGCCCACCTCCTGGCGGCGGATGGTGTGCCCGATGCGCACGCCCACGATGCCCGACGCGCCGTGCTGCTGGGCCTGCTGGCCAAGGCGCGCCATCACCTGCTCGCGCGCGCCGTACACGCCCGCGGTGAACTCCCGCAGCTCGAAGTTCTGCACCGGGTTCATGCGGTTGGAGCCCATCAGCCAGTTGTTTTCGTAGGCCGCGAAGAACACCGAGGTCCACGCCACGATCCCCAGCGGCTCTACGCCCGCCTGCACGAGCTTCGCGTAGTCGCTCACCGACAGCTCCGTCATCACCGGCTGCTCGCCGGACTCGGCGCCGGCGCGCTTCACCGCGGTCCCCATCACCACGTACTCGATCGCTCCTTCGGCCCAGTCGTGCGCGGCGGTGCGCAGGGCCACGCCCACGACCGCGTCCGCGCCCACCTGCCGCGCCTCGATCTCCAGGCGGTTGAAGGCGCGCCGGCGTACCTCGTTCCACGCTTCGCTCAGCATGCTCAACTCGCTCAGCACGCTCCCGCCCATCATCATCGGCCACGTCGCGCCCTGGTAGCCGACCTGGTAGATCGAGCTGCCCATCACCTGCGACAGCGGCTTGAGCCCCAGTCTGTGGCACAGCGCAAACCCGTTCACCGACAGATCGGAGGTGAACGAGCCGCCGTGCTCGCGCAGCTCCCGCAGGCGCTGCAGCCCCTTCAGCGGGATCCCACCCGCTTCGATGCTCTCCCGCTCGCGTTCCAGCTCGGCCAGCGCGGCGGGCTCCTCCCGCGGTTCGCCCGCTGCGGGTTCCCGGTCATTGGGGCTCATCGCCGCCGGCCGTGCCTGCGCGCGTTCAACGCGCCAGCTCCTCGCGCATCAGTGCAGCAGCTCCTCGAGGGCCGCTCGTGCATGGGCGCTGCGCTCGGCCTCGGCGCGCAGGTCCGCGGTCAGCGCCGCGATCCATTCGTCCGGAGGCAGCGACTCACGCTTGATGGCGATCCCGCCGACCTGGCGCTCGCGGAAGCCTTCGAGTCGCCCGCCCTCGACCCCGAGCAGATAGGCGGCCGACCCGAGCTCGACGCGCACGGCGCGGACGCGCTTGGGACCGCGGCCCAGCAGCCCGCCGCCGCGTCGCTCGACGCGGGCCTGGCCGGGCAGCGCCTGCTCGAGCTTGGCCGCGAGCACCTCTACCGAGATCGTCAGATCGGTGCCGTCGCCGCGCAGGCCCGCAGCCGCCAGGTCGAAGCTGTCCTCGCCTGCCTGCGCCCCGTCATGGGGCGTGCCCTCCTGGGTATCGCTCACCCACTCAGACTACCCGGAGCTGGAGGCGTTGAGCGTTCGCTCCTATAGGCTCTCGCTGATGGCGCAAGCGATCGAGAAGGTGGGGGTGCTCGGGGCCGGGCTGATGGGTCACGGCATCGCCCAGGTGGCCGCCGAGGCCGGCTATGCGGTGGTGCTGCGCGAGGTGGACGACGCGACCCTCCACAAGGGGCTCGCCAGGATCGAGAAGCAGCTCGCTCGTGCGGTGGAGAAGGGCCGCTCCAGCCAGGAAGACGCCGACGGCGTGCGCGCTCGCATCCAAGGCACCCTTCACTACCGCGAGCTGGCCGACTGCGACCTCGTGATCGAGGCCATCACCGAGAGCCTGCCGTTGAAGCTCGAGATGTGGCGCGAGGTTGACGAGATCGTCAAGCCCGAGGCGGTGTTCGCCACCAACACCTCGTCCCTCGCGGTCATCGACCAGGCGGCCGCCACCTCTCGCCCCACGCGCTTCGTGGGCCTGCACTACTTCAACCCCGCCCAGGTGATGAAGCTCGTGGAGGTCGTCCGCTGCGTGACCACCAGCGAGCAGGCGTTCGACGCGGCCCTCGAGTTCGCCCGCTCAGAGGGCAAGCTGGCGATCCCCACACGCGATCGCGCGGGCTTCATCGTCAACCGCCTGCTCGTGCCCTACATGCTCGACGCCATGCGCGCCTACGAAGAGGGCGTCGGCTCGGTGGCGGAGATCGACGAGGCAATGAAGGCCGGCGCCGGGCACCCGATGGGACCGCTCACGCTCGCCGACTTCGTCGGGCTGGACACGCTCGGCTCGATCTGCGACGTGCTGTTCGACGAGTTCCGCGAGCGGCGCTTCGCCCAGCCGCCCACGCTGCGCAAGATGCTCAGCGCCGGCTGGTTCGGCCGCAAGTCCGGGATCGGCTTCTACGAGTACTCCGGCGAGAGTCCCGTCGAGAACCCGGGCGTGTAGCTCGCTGGACTACATTCAAGGGCATGAGCGACCCTTCGCAGATCCGCGTTGCCGACGCAGAGCGCGAGCAGTTGGTCGAGGAGCTGCGCGAGCACGCGCTCGCGGGACGTCTCAACGACGAGGAGCTCGAGGAGCGCATCGGCCTCGCCTACCGCGCCACCACCCGCGCCGACGTCGATGCGCTGCGCGCCGATCTGCCGGTCAGCTCCACCTCGGTGGCGCTCGTGCTGCGCAAGCGCAAGGGCCAGTTGCGCCGTCGCCTGGCGCAGGAGGCAGGCGGCGGGCTCGGCGTGTCGGCGCTGTGCGTGGGGGTATGGCTGGCCAGTGGCGCGAGCGCGAGCTTCTGGCCTGGGTGGGTGATCCTCGTGACCATGCTCCCCGTCATCCGCGACTCCTGGCGGCTGTTCGGTCCGGCGTCCGACCTGGAGGTCGTGCACGCGCGGCTGCAGGCCCGCCACGAGCGGCGTCTCGCGCGCGGGAGCCGTCACCGCCACCGCTACCGGGGGCTGCCGTGGTGAGCGTCCAGGGACGCGGCCGCCGGGCCGCGGCGCGGGGGTGGGCCGTGGTGACGGTCGCTCCGTGAGCGCACTGGGCGACGCGAGCGCGCGCGCGCTCGCGGGGGGACCGAAGCGCCACCGCGAGAAGGCGCTCGAGCAGGGCAAGCTGGCGGTCCGCGAGCGCGTCGCCCTGCTGCTCGACGATGGCTCCTTCGCCGAGGAGGCGCTGCTCGCCAACTGGCAGGAGGATGGGCTCGGGGCCGATGGCGTGGTCACCGGGGTGGGCGAGATCGAAGGGCGGGTCGTCGCGTTGATGGCGAACGATCCCACCGTCAAGGCCGGCTCGTGGGGGCCGAAGACGGTGGAGAAGATCCTCCGCATCCAGGAGCGCGCGCTGTCGCTCGAGATCCCCATGGTGTATCTCGTGGACTCCGCCGGGGCGCGCATCACCGAGCAGGTGCAGATGTTCCCCGGTCGGCGTGGGGCGGGGCGGATCTTCCACAACCAGGTCAAGCTCTCGGGGGTCGTGCCGCAGGTGTGCGTGCTGTTCGGCCCGAGCGCCGCCGGCGGCGCATACATCCCCGCGTTCTGCGACATCGTGATCATGCGCGAGGGAAACGCGTCCATGTACCTCGGCTCGCCCCGCATGGCGGAGATGGTGATCGGCGAGCAGGTCACCCTCGAGGAGATGGGGGGCGCGCGCATGCACACCGGCGTCTCGGGGTGTGCCCACCAGCTCGTCGGCAGCGACGCCGAGGGCATCCACGTGGCACGCCGCTATCTCTCCTTCCTCCCCGGCAACTGGAGGCGGGAGCCGCCGCTCGCAAAGGCCGCGCCGCCGCGCCCCCAGCCGGACGGGCAGGGCATCGCCGAGCTGATCCCGGCCGACGAGAACAAGCCCTTCGACATGATGGGCCTGATCGAAGCGCTCGTCGACGAGGGCTCGCTGCTGGAGATCCAGCCGCGGTGGGCGAAGGAGCTCGTCGTGGGCTACGCCCGCCTCGAGGGCAACCCCATCGGGATCCTCGCCAACCAGCCCAAGCACAAGGGTGGCGTCCTGTTCACCGACTCCGCCGACAAGGCCGCCCGCTTCATCTGGACGTGCAACGCGTTCAACGTGCCCCTGCTGTTCCTCGCCGACGTGCCCGGCTTCATGATCGGCACCCAGGTCGAGCGCGGGGGGATCATCCGCCACGGGGCGAAGATGATCTCAGCCGTCAGCGAGGCGACCGTGCCGAAGATCTCCGTGATCGTGCGCAAGGCCTACGGCGCCGGGCTGTATGCGATGGCCGGGCCCGCCTTCGAGCCCGACTGCTGCCTCGCCCTGCCGAGCGCGTCGATCGCCGTGATGGGTCCGCAGGCAGCGATCAACGCCGTCTACTTCAACCAGCTCCAGGCGATCGACGACGAGGCCGAGCGCACCGCGAGGACCGCGGAGCTGCGCAGCGGGTACGCCGAGGACATCGACATCCTGCATCTTGCCTCCGAGCTGATCGTGGACGCGGTGATCGAGCCCGATGACCTGCGCGCGGAGCTGGTCCGTCGCTTCGCCCACGCCGCCGGCAAGCAGCGCGTGTGGCCCGCCAAGCACAACCCGGTCACGCCCGTCTAGCATTGCCGGGCGATGGACGCCGTGGAGCTCGCCTACGCCGGAATCGCCCGTCAGGCCGAGCTGATCGCCGCGGGCGAGGTCTCCTCGCGAGAGCTCGTGGATCTGTACCTCGAGCGCATCGCCCGCCTGGACCCGCGCCTGAACGCGTTTCGCGTGGTGTTCGCCGAACGGGCCACCCTCGAGGCCGACCAGGCCGACGCGCGCCGCGGCGCCTCCGAGGGCAGCGCGGCAGGTAGCGGCCGCCCGCTGCTGGGGGTGCCGATCGCCGTCAAGGACAACATCGACGTGATCGGCGAGCTCACCTGCGAAGGCACCAACGCGCAGGACGAGCCCGCCCGCGCGGACGCCGAGGTCGTGCGACGCCTGCGGGCCGCCGGCGCGGTGATCATCGGCAAGACCAACGTGCCCGAGCTGTGCCTGTGGCCGTTCACCGAGACCGCCACCTTCGGCGTCACCCGCAACCCCTGGGACCTGCAGCGGGCGCCCGGCGGCTCGAGTGGGGGCAGCGGCGCGGCGGTGGCCGCCGGGCTCGTGGGCGCCGCGCTCGCCTCCGACGGCGCCGGCTCGATCCGCATCCCCGCCGCGTGGTGCGGGCTGTTCGGGCTCAAGCCCCAGCGCGGACGCGTGCCGCTCGCGCCCCACGCTCGCCACTGGCACGGCCTGTCCGTGTACGGCGTACTCGCTCGCCGGGTGGCGGACACGGCGCTGTTCCACGACATCGTCTCGGGGGCCAGCGAGGTCGACAGCGACCGCGCGCCGGCCCCCGACGTGCCGTTCGCCACCTCCGCCGCCACAGCACCGGGGAAGCTGCGCATCGCCTACTCCACGCGCGTTCCCCCCGGCCTGATCGCCAGTCCCGACGCCGACGCCCGCCGCGCGCTCCAGGACACGGTCGAGCTGCTGCGCTCGCTCGGCCACGAGGTCTCCGAGCGCGACCCCGACTACGGCAAGGAGGCCGGGCCGAGCCTGGTCGTGCGCTATCTGCGGGGCGCCAGCGACGACGCCGGCGCGGTCGCCCATCCGGAGCGACTGGAACGGCGCACCCGCGCGATCGGGCGCCTGGGAGGGTTGGTTCCGCGGGCGCTGCTCGAGCGCTCGCTCGCGGGCGAGGGCGCGCTGGCGCGTCGGGTGAACGGCGTACTGGAGGATCACGATGTGCTGCTCACGCCGGGCAACGCCGTGCCGCCGCCGCCCATCGGGCGGCTCCAGGGGCGGGGGGCGCTCATCACCTTCAACACGGTCGCCTCCTGGGTGCCCTACTACGGCGTGTGGAACCTTCTTGGCCAGCCTGCCGCCGCCGTGCCCGCGGGGCCCGGCTCCGACGGGCTGCCCCGCGCCGTGCAGATCGTGGGGCGGGCCAACGACGAGGCCACGCTGCTGTCGCTCGCCGGGCAGATCGAGGCCGAGCGGCCCTGGGCCGATCAGCGCCCGCCCGGATTCGTGTGAGCGAGGAGGCGGAGCTGCTGGCGGTGGCCGTCGAGGCGGCCACCGGCGCCGGCGCGCTGCTCGCCGGGCGCGCCCGCCACGGCACCGAGCACAGGGTGAGCAGCAAGAGCACCCCCACCGATCTCGTCAGCGAGGCTGATCTCGTGTCCGAGCAGATGATCCGCGAGCTGCTCGCCAGCCGGCGCCCGCGAGACGGCTTCGTGGGGGAGGAGGGCGAGCACGCGGCGGGCACCAGCGGGCTCAGCTGGGTGGTCGACCCGCTCGACGGGACCGTCAACTTCCTGTTCGGGATCCCCCAGTGGTGCGTGAGCGTGGCCGTCCGCGACGCCGAGGGTACGCTCGCCGGAGCCGTGTATGACTCCAACCGCGACGAGCTGTTCAGCGCCAGCAGGCACGGGCCCGCCACGCTCGCCGGGGCGCACGGGACGGTCGAGCTCTCGGGCGCCACCGGGCGCTCGGGCGCGGGCGACCTGGCGAGGGCGATGGTGGCCACCGGGCTCGCCTACGACGCCGACGTGCGCGCCGCCCAGGGGCGCGTCCTGGCCCGCCTGATCCCGAAGGTGCGCGACATCCGGCGCTTCGGCAGCGCCGCCCTCGATCTCACGTGGACCGCCGCCGGGCGCTACGACGCCTACTTCGAGCGCACGGTCAAGCCGTGGGACATCGCCGCCGGGGCGCTCATCTGCGAGCGCGCGGGGCTGCGCGTGCTCGAGCTGCCGGTCCACGAGCAGTTGCCCTGGGGGATCCTGGTGGCCCCGGCGGGGCTGGCCGACGAGCTGCTCGCGCTGGTGGGGGGTCCGTAGGGCGCGCCATCGCAATTCATGAGCGTCGATCCGAAGGCGGAAGATACGCGCTCTGTTTACGGATACGCGCTGGATGACCCACTAGCGATTGGGGATCCGAGCGGTACAGCTGCGGAATCGGCACACATCTGGGGCGCAGAGGAACTTCTCGTGGCGGCTGCGGGTTTGCGGACGTATGCGGCCAACGGTGCACTGATAGGGGCGGCGTTTGATCTAGCGCCGGCCGAGATTTTGCATTACGTCGGCGCCGGTACGGAGGCCTACGCTACGTTCCTGCTCCGATGGGCGGCGTACTACGAAGCGGTAGCGGAAAGCCTAGAACGCAGGAAGGGAGACAACGCGGATGCATATTTGGTGCGGGAAAAGACCGTTGAAGTGTCGGGCCATGCCCTGCCGTACGAGATCAAATCAGCGTACTGCTGGTACAAGGGCGAAGGCAAGGCGGGTGAGAAGTTTTGGTGTGGTAAGCAAGGATGGTGGACTCTGCCTGTCCACCTATAGCGTGCGGCTGCGGGACCATTGCACGAGGACGTGCGCTCAGCCGGGCTCAGCCCGTTGGAGTTTGTGGGTACACGTGATGGGCTGAGAAAAGAATGGGCGCGCACTTGAGGTCGGCCTTGGAGAATGCTGAATCCTTCTCGTAGGTGCGGAGTGTGGAGGCCGAGACCGTGCCAGGGGGAAAGCCACGCACGCCGTTGTCCCGCATGCAGGCGGCAAAGTGCGCATTTACCTGCTGAAAGTGGGGTTTTGAGAACGGTGGCTGGCTGTCTTGTGTGCGGGCAACAGGTGCACTCGTAGGAAGGGCATGCGACGACTGTCCGCATCCTGCCAGGAGAAGACAAGAGGCGAGGACCAGCACCTGCACCGCAGGTAGGCGTCGGCATTGCGCGTAAGTCACGTTGATTTCCCAGTGGTCAGCGTCATACGTTCTAGGGCACACCGGCGGCTACGACCCGTTTGGCAAGGCGAGAGCAATCGGAAGGCACTGGCGCATCCCTAGCGCAGCGAGGCGGTAGCGTGCGAGCGCGCGTCGTCATTTGAGACTTTATCGGCTGGCGACGACGAAAGCTGAAGCAGCTCGACGGGTCAGTGGAGAACGCAGATGGCCGACCGCCAGTCGGCGCTGGCGTTCCTTTGTCCTTGCCACGCGGTGGTTCGTCGGCCATTGTGGTTGCTTAGTGCTGCTCGCCGTAATTGCGGTCGTTGTTAGGCGGCGAGTGCGAGTGGCGGGTCGCGGCAGGGTTGTTGGTCGAGGCGGTCGAGTAGCTCGGCGAGGTTTCGGCGGGTGAAGTTCCACTGGAATGGCTGGGCTGCTTGGTTGTAGTGGCGCTCGAAGTCGTTGAGCGCGTGCGCGAGTTCAGCGGTGCTCTGGAAGTCGTTGGGTTCGAGCAGCTTGCGCTGGATGATCGAGTGATAGATCTCGACTTGGTTGAGCCAGCTGGCGTGCACGGGTAGGTGCACTAGAGTCAGCGTCGGCCAGCGGCCCTGCAGGCGTTTTGATTGACGCTTCGCCGCGGTGGTCAGAGCCGTTATCGACGATCCAGAACACCCGGGGTGCGCTGGCGTAGGGCTCTTTGGTCATGACTTGGCGCACGAGCCGGTCAAATGGCACGATCCCGCCCTTGCGCTCGCTGCGTCCGATCACGCCGCCGCGGCGCACGTCCCAGGCGTCCAGGTAGCAGAGGGCGCCCATCCGCTCGTACTCGTGCTCGATGAGCTGCCCACGACCCGCAGCCGGCGGGGCGCTCTGGTGGATGCGCTTGCGTGCCTGGATCGAGGGCTTCGCGTCGGCGCTGATCACCATCTCGCCGGGCTCAAGCAGCTTGCCTTCCCAGCGGCCCTCGTAGAGGTCGAGTACCCGCCCGGCCTTCTCCAGGAAGCCGGGGTCGCGTGGGAAGATCCACGAACGGTGCTGCCAAGGTTTGATCGCGTCCTCGGCCAGCCACCGTCCGATCGTCAACGCGGACACATCGCTGAGGGCACGCTCAACGACGAAGCGATGGATCTCCGATCTACTGAAACGCGAGAGCGGAACGCCGAGCTGGCGCGGCAGCTCGCACGCGATCGCCTTGACCTGCGCGACCTCTTCCGGGGGGAAAACGACGCGGGCGCCCCGCGCGTGGCCTGTCCTTCAAACCGTCCAGACGCTGCTCAGCGAAGCGTTTTCGCCAGCGACCGACGACATCAGGATGCATATCCAGACGCCTACCGATCTCGACATTCGGCTCGCCATCAGCGGCGTAGAGCACAAGCTTGGCGCGCTGGACCTCCAGGTGCGGGCGCGTGTAGCACGCAGCGACATGCTCAAGCTCACCACGCTCCCGTGCGCTCAACACGATCCTCGCAGTCGGCCGCGCCATCACCACCAAGATTCGCGACCGCCCCAATAACTCCTGCCGCCCAATCCCACCGAACTAACGGCGGGCAGCACTTAGGGGGGGATCGCATGACCCGCATGCGAGCCAGAGCGCCTCGACCATATGTCCAGGGGCCCGCATCAGCCGACAAGTCGCCGAGCGGCCTGCCGGTCGTCTGTCGCAGCCGGGATCGACGCCGAGGCCCTTGGCGACCTTGAGCAGGTTGGAGGCTCAGGTTGCGGCGACCGCGCTCGACCTGGCTGCCAACGCTTCCTGACTCAAGGCCCTGGGCCTCTCGCCGAGCGGCGTGTGCCTGCGGATCAGCTCCAGCGCTGTGAGGCTTTCAGCGTATGCGTGCCGCGAAGGTTGCTACCCCGGGGGCGGTTCGGTGTTTGGCCCATTCCTCGGTTTTGCGTCGGGTGCTGGTCTCCAGGTCGGCTGTGGTGTCGTCGGGCTCGGGCCACTCGCGCAGGCAGTAGGTCGCTGATCCAAGCCAGGTGCAGGCTCTCGCTAGGCGGGGTGCGAGCTCGAGCCAGAGCTGCGATGGTGACTGCGGGTTCTTGTCGAGGAGGTCGAGCGCCTGGCCCCCAGAGCTGCCAGCCCGTAGACCTCGTGGAAGCCGAGATCGAGGCCCACTACGCAGGCGTCTCGCTTAGCCAGGCTGAACGCGAGCAGGTCCGCCAGGCGATCACAGACGATCTTGGCGAACGCGTCGCCACTGCCCAGCGGGAGATCGAGCGCTGCCAGGCCGTCCTCGAAGAAGCCAAAGAGCAGGAGCGAAAGCTCCTGCACATGCACTACGAGGAGCGAATCAGCGGCGAGCTATTCGACGACGAGCAAGCCCGTATCCGCAAGCTCCGCCAGGACGTCGAGGCTCTCATTGCCCGCCTGAGCGTCCGCTACGACGACATCGCCGCGACCCTGGACCTCGCGCTTGAGATCCTCAGCGAAGACCTGCACGAGCTCTACCGCCGCGCAGACGACAGCATCCGCCGGCTCATCAACCAGGGGATCTTCAATGCCCTGTTCGTCTGCGACGAAATCATCGCAGCGGCCGAGCTTGCTGAGCCGTTCGCCGCCCTGCGGACCCTACACGACGCCATACGCGCCCTGCCCGCCAGGGCCGGACGTCTGGCAGGACCCCGCCAGCGCTGCCCGGCCAACGCAAAAAGTCCCGCCCCCCGCCGAGACCGGGACCCGTTCCGTGTTGGTTCGATTCGCGAACATCTGGTGCGGCGGGTGGGACTCGAACCCACACGCCCTTTCGGACAGGGCCTTTTGAGGGCCCCGCGTCTACCGTTCCGCCACCGCCGCAAGTGTGGTCGACCTGGCGAGGATACCCGGGCCCGCGCACGGCGCGGCGGTGCTCGTCAGGAGGGGGGCTGCCTCCCGCCCGTCAGGCGGGCTGGGCCGGGGCGTCGGCGTACACGTCCGTGCCGGCCGCCGGGTCGCGGCGCTCGAGCTCGACGTTCCAGCCCTGCTGAAAGCCCCGCATGGCAAATGCCACCAGCAGGATCTGCACGGGCACGATCAGCAGCGTGATCAGGCCGAGCAGGCCCGCGTTGAGCGCTGGCTGGGCGAAGCCCGACTTGTTGCGGTCGAACCAGCCCGGGCCGGCGACGAGCGCGAAGATCGCAAGGAACACCGCCAGCACAGCCGAGATCGGCAGCACGCCGCGGTTCCAGCGGGTCGCATAGAAGGCGAACACCACATACACCACGATGTACGCGATCTGCACGGGCACCGCACCCTCCAGCACGCTCCAGCCGCCCACCGTCACGATCAGCACCAGCGCCGCGCTGATCAGCAGCAGCAGCACGACGGTCGCGCGCGTGGCCTGCACGACCGGCTTGTCGCGGTTGGGGTGCGTGATGATCACGCCTGTCTTCCTCTCCCGGGGCAGCTGCGAGGACATCGCACGCCTGACGATACAAGCTCGTGCGGCCCGCGTGTGCACGCTAGCCTGCCGGGGTAGCCGCGCGGGCGTGGTGGAATTGGTAGACACGCCGGCCTTAGGAGCCGGTGGGCGCTAGCCCTTGGGGGTTCGAGTCCCTTCGCCCGCATTGGTTCCGGAACAGAGGTTGGTGAGACCGTCTGAACCCGATGCGGGCCAACGATTCGGCCCCCGGCAGCGAACCGCAGCCACTGTGTCCGCTGGGCTAGCATGGGCACCCCACAATGCCCGCATCGCCGCCGATTCCACCCCCGGGCACGTTTCGTGCCAAGGTCGTCAACGGGCTCACGAGCGCGAATGTGATGCTGTACCGGCGCTCTGGTGGCCGACTCGGAAACACCGTCAAGGGCGCCCCCGTGTTGCTTCTCGACCACGTTGGCCGCAAGTCGGGACGGACACGGACCGCGCCGCTGCTGTACATGCGCGACGGCGACGACCTCGTGATCGTGGCCTCCCGCGGTGGCTCGGACGCGATGCCGGCGTGGTGGCTGAACCTGCAGGCGAACCCGACCACCACCGTCCAGATCGGGACCGAGCGCCGGCGGGTGGTGGCGCGCGAGGCAAGCGCGGAGGAGAAGGCCGAGCGGTGGCCGCGCTTGGTCGAGATGTACGGTGACTATGAGGTCTACCAGCGCCGCACCGAGCGCGAGATCCCGGTCGTGATCCTGAGCCCGGCCGCGTAGGGTTGCCGCTACTCTTGAGCCGGCATGCCTCGTACGGGGCGGGCAAGTGACACGCTCGCTGTGTACACCAGACCCTTGCGCGACCTCCTCCCCCTCCGTCTGCCTCGCTTGCCACCTCGTGGTTCGAGTCCCCTCGGGCGCCAGCGCTAACGACGCTTGCGGGACGATCGGGTGTCGGACTGAATTGGGAGCGGCACGCGTGAGTCGGCAGCCTGCTCGATCTGTTCCAGCACGAGGTCGGTCCTGCGATCTTCGGCCATCGCCTGCAGCGCCGAGCCGATGCTTGGCGCCCACAGGCGGCGAGCCACCGCGATCGTCCCGGACTGCCCGTCGAACTTCTTCCATTCGAGCTCCACCGGCGTCAGCGGCGCAGCGCGGGCATCGGCGGGGGCATCGTCCGGCAGAGGCGCCCCGCAGCCGTACACGGTCACCCTCGCCTGCCAGCCGGCCGGGCACAGCTCCCCCATGACCGACAGCGCCTGCCATTGGTCAGACATCCGCCGCTGGCGGTGCTCACGTCGGCGCGCGTGCCTGACGGCGAGCGCGGATGCCGCCGCCATCGCCACCAGCACGGCCACGATCACGATCGTTTCACCCAAGGGCGCGTGGCTCGCGCCGTAGCGGAAGGCGTGCGGGTCGAACGCCGCGAGTACCGTCGGCGGGTTTGCGTTCATCGACCATCTCACGGTACCGCCGCAGCCAGCACAACCGGCGCTCGAGGCTCGGGGCCGGCGTCGCGAGGCACCAAAGCAGGGCTTCGTGCGGTCCCTTAGCTCGCTCTCAAGTCGGGGCGCGAGTCTTCCGATGGGGGCTCGACATCAAGGCAGCGCCAACCCACGGAGGTCTCATGGCCCGGATCATCGTCACAGCCGACCCAAGCGAGCGAGATGGATCATCTGTCGTGCTCGAAGAGCGCGTATACCCCGTGCACCTCGCCAGCGACCACTCCGCCGCTCAGCTGATCGAGCGTCTTGCGTGGGCGGTGAGCGACGCCGAGCGCAGGGCCCAGGCGACCGAGCGCGTCGTCTAGCGCTGCCCGTCGCGAGCCACCGCTCCCACGGCAGGTCACGGCCCGGCCGTCTCGCCGACTCGCGCCGAGGAGACGGCCTCGGCTACTGGGCGGGTGTCAGCTAGCCCTGGGTGGGAGCGGTCTCGCGGATGATCTTCCACCCGGCCTTCAGCGGCGCCAGGAAGTAGGGCGGCTCATCGGTGGCCAAGCGCTCGTCGTAGTTGTAGTTCTTGAGATAGCCGGTACCCCCGGTCGTGCCCACGATGCCGCGGAACTTCTGGGCGATCGCGCCGTAGATGTTCAGCCTGTCGAGCTGGGACTGCTTGCCGCAGTTGTAGTTGTTGACCACGAACGAGTGGCTCGTCGAGAGGATCGCGGCGTAAATCCAGGGGTCTTCAAGTGAGCCGGCCGCGTTTTCGCATCTGCCGGATTTTTCTTCGATGGGATGGTAGATGCGCACGAAGTGAGTGGCGATCAAGCCCAGCGTCTCGGTTCCGCTCGGGGCTTCGCCGGGCGTGACCCCGCTGGGGACCAGGTTTCCGTTGATGATCAATTCGCGTTCCGCCGCGATCGTCAAGGATTTGCCGTACGTGCCCTTCACATATACCGTGCCGCACCCTTCTTCTTCGGGGACCTCGTTGGAGAAATCGGCATTGACCTGTTCGAATTCATACGTGCAGGTGCCGCCTTTCTGCTGTTTCTCGATGTAGATAAGCCCGTTCGCGGGCCACGAGATGGTTTTGGTGCCGCTTTTGTTGGTGACTTCAATCGTGTTGGCCGCTCCGTTGAGCACGAGATGGGTGGCGCCTTCGAACTCGTTCGCCGATTCGACGTACAGCTTCAGGCTGCTGTCGCTTTCGGGCGCTCGCAGTTCCTTGCCTTTCGTGTAGCTGCCGGTCGCCGTGTTGTACGTCGGCGTGCCTTCGCGGCACAGCGAGTTGACGCCCCCGTTGATTTCGACGGTGTCCGGCGGTTCCTCGCCTTTGCGTCCGAATTCCACCGCGCCGCAGACGTTCGCGGCGTCGTCGGTGTGCATGGGGCCGCGTACGTCGTCTTCGGGCGCGAACTCGATTTCCTGGCATCGGGAACCGTTTTTGCTGCGAACGGAGTAGTACTGTTCGCATTCAGCCGCCGTGTTGCCACTGAGCATCGGGTCCTCGTCCTCGTACTGCGTGAAGTAGGCGAAGTCTAGGAATCCCGTGACGCCGAACGTCGCCACCACGGACCGAAGCTGGACTTTGGCGGGCTGTTTCTGGCACGACGTCAGTTTGTTTGCGCCGCTGCAGGCCGTCGATTCGATCTGGAACGTGTTCGCGAATTTGCCCTTGGACTGGATCGCCGTGGTGAACGGGCTCGTCGGGCTGCAGGCGGTCGTGCCCGTCGGGGCGCTTTCGGCGACCAGCACCTTGACTTCGTAGTGCGCGCCTTCCGATTCTCCGGACAGGCCTTGGCACGTCTGCCAGAAGTCGGGTTCGTTCTGGAGCTTGTAGTCGTACTCCTGGATGCCGCCGAGCGCCGCGTAGTAGGCCTGCGTGTGGTTCTGCGACGAATACGAGAGGTGGATGTCCTGATCGGTGGCCGTGAGGCCGGCCGCCAGCAGCAGGCTGGTGACGAGCATCACCGACAGCACGATGATCAAAGAGAAGCCGTCCTGTGCGCGCGTGCGCTGATATGCGTTGCTGGCAAAGATCATTGGTTTTGGCACGCCCCTGTACTAGTGACCGATGGTTCGGTGAAGCCCGCGCTGAACGCAAACGTCACCTCGCTGTTCAAACTGACATCGCGCCCGCGCTTTTCGCTGTTGTCGGCGGGCAGCGAGCGGAATTTGACTTCCATGGACGCGACGTGACCCGCTTCCCCTTTTGACAGTTCCTGGTTTGCTTTCAGTTCGATTGGTTCCAGGGCGCTCAAGCCCGTGCTGGAAGACGAACTGGCTTCTTTCCCGTATTTGAAGTACTTGAAGATTTCGTGTTCGCCTTTTGCGTTCTTTTCGCGAGCTACGTTGGCGTCGATCAGCACACCGGGTTCGGAGTATTTTTCCGAGAATTCCCATTCGGTTTCGTTGAGGCGTTTCGAGGCAACCCGTTTCTCCTCGTAGAGGCCAGACGTGCTTCCTGCTTTGGATTCTTTCCAGTAGATCTTGTGCTCCTGGACTTCGTTGGGCTGTACTTCGGATCTTTTGCTGTAGGCGGCAACGAAGATCAGCTTTTCGCTGGTGCTCCCTTCCTGCACGGGGGCGGCGTTTTCCGTGAGGCAGCCGGAGCTCAGCTCGTCGACGACGTGGTTCATGGCGGTGCGGCCGAGCTGACTTGCCTGCACGAAGTCGCTGGCCCGCGAGGACTGTTCGGTGGCGAGCTGCAGCAGCGACCACGAGGCGGTGGCGAGCACGATGCCGCTGACCATCGCGACCATCAGTTCGATCAGGCTGAAGCCGTGCTCGGAGCTGAAGCTTTGCGTGGAGGGCAGGCCGCCTAGCATTGGATGCCTTTCCCGGATTCGACCGCCTGGGCTTCGCCTTTGGCGGCCTTTTCGGTTTTTTCTTTGGCCTTGGCGACTTCCGCTTTCGTTTCTTCTGTCGCGTGTTTTTCTTCGGTTTCCTTGGTTTTCTTTGGTTTTTCTTCTTCTTCTTTTTCGCGGGTAGTCTTGGTTTTTTCTTCTTCTTTTTCCTTGGCTTTCCGCGTCGAGGCTTCTTTTTCTTCGCGTTCGGTCTTGGTTTTGGCTTCCGTTTTTTCGTCAGTTTCCTTGATTTTTTTCTGGTTTTCTTCGTCTTTTTTGCGTTCCGCGGCGGTGAGTTTGCCTTTTGCTTCTTCTGTTTTCCAAGTCGTGCGTTCGTTGGCTTCCGTCGTTTCGCGTTTTTCCTTCGCCGTTTTTTCTTCGGTTTCCTTGGTTTTCTTGTTCGTGGCTTCTTCTTTTTCGCGGTTTTCTTTGGTCGTTTTTTCTGCTTCGCGGCGGGTCGCGAAGGTGGCTTCTTCTTTTTCGCGGTTGAGCCGGCTTTCTGATTTGGCTTCCACCGCTTCGCGGGCTTTCTGTTCGTTCGGCTGGGTGAGTTCCTGGGGGTAGAGCGTGAAGTGGGCGCCTGCGAGCGCGAGGTTTTCGTAGGTGATCCGGTCGAGCCGGTTTTCCGAGGCGGATTCGAAGGCCGTCACGCACAGTTCGAACTTCCCAAATGGCTGGAAGGGGTTTTCGAGCACGCCGCCGGAGACGTGCTGGGTGTGGGTGTAGGTGACGGCGGCGGCGTTGTCCGGCGTTGACGGTGCAGGGGACGCGGCGCTGCAGGAGAGGTTGGTGATCTTGGCGGGCAGGATTTCGGCGTCGAACGTTTTCGAGGGGGCTTTTTCGGTGCCCGTGTACGCGTCGAGGTTGACGTAGCTCATCGGCGTGGCGATGCCCACGGTGCTGCCGGGCGTGACGATGCCTTCGCCGGGTGTCACCGCGCCTTTGGTGACGGTGCTCGGGTTGTTCGCGGCACAGTCGCCGGCGAACACCGTCCAGGACGACGAGAAGGGGAAGAGGTCGCCACGTTCGTAGTGGGCGCCTTTGGCCGTGATGCCGGAGATGTTGTACGTGCCCGTGTTCGCGGTGTAGTGTTCTTCGCCGCCGGATTCGAACGTGAAGGTGCCCGCGGTGCCAACCTCGAGTTCGGGGGCGAGGTTCATTTCGCCGTTGGATACGACGAACGTGTCTCCCTTGACCGTTTTGCCTTCGTAGGTCGTTTTGCCGTTGTAGGCGAAGTCGGCGGCGATCGCTCCGCCTTCGTCGTAGGTCACCTGGTCGCGGGTCGTGACGTTCGGGGCGATGCTCACTTCCGACGGCGTCACTTTCAGCGCCCCGGTCGGGATCACGAAGTTGGGCTTTTCGGCGACTGCGACGGTCGCGCTCGTGGCGCGGATGCCGGTGAAGAACACGCAGCCCTGGCTCGAGGTGGTGCCTTCGTCTTTGATCGGGGTGTCGGTTTCGTAGGCGTCGTACGTCACGAGCACGGTCACGCCCGACACGCCCGCGGGCGGCGAGGACGCGTTGGTGACGTTGACCTCGAGCGATGAGGAGGTGGGGGGCGTGATGATGCTCGACTCGGTCACCGGACGGCCCGCTTTGAGGAAGTTCCACTTGACCGTCGAGCTGACACGGAAGTTGGGGGAGACGTAGGCACCGTTTGAGATCACCGTGCAGGCGGTGGCTTCTTCCTTGCTGCTCAGCTCTTGGACCTGCTGGGTGATCGTGTACTTGTTCCCGCTGACGGTCTGGGTGTAGGTGTGGGGAGTCCGCAACAGGGTTTCCAGCGCGCTGACCGGATCGCTGCGCAGCTCCTCCTGAGATTGCGCGGCCAGCAGGACCGCCTCGTTGTGGAAGCGCTGGTTGGCATCGCCGTCGTCTACCGCCTGCAGGCCGGTGACGGTGGCGACAGCGATCAGACCGAGCATCAGCGCGCTGATCAGCACTTCGATCAACAGGAAGCCGTCCTGCGAGCCGGCTTTGGCCCGCACACTCCCAGGCGCGTGGCTTGCGGATCGCGCGCGGCTGCCAGGATATGGGCGGAAGGCAAGCATTGGTTCAAGACGCAGCACGGCTGCTACGCGTGCTTCGGCATGCCCTCCGGCTTTCTTGAGGAGTCGCATGGCACGCTGGACGCCCGTTCCCGGCGGGTGGCCGGGGCGGGCGCCTGGCGCGTGGGGCGGCGGGGCGTGCGGTGCCGCGCCCGCGTGTGGCTGTGGCCAAGCGGCGCACCCCCAGCGCCTACAATGCGGGCTCCCTCGGGGGACTGGTGTATCGGTAACACGGTGGTCTCCAAAACCGCAACGCGAGGTTCGACTCCTCGGTCCCCCGCTTCAGCCAGGCCCCGATTTATCGGGGTTTTTGGCTTTCTAGAGCCGATCACGGATCATGTGCGCGACTGCTGCGTTCCGCATGGATCCGCTGGAATCCGCTCGAATCGATCCTTTTCTATCCCTAGAGCTATCCCTAGAGCGGGCGCTAGGCCAGGAACGGGCCGACGTCTCGGCGCGATACCGATGGCGTAAGAGCGGAACCGGCAATCTGCTGCTTGACGTCGAGAAGGAGCGCAGCGTCCGGACTTCGGCTGACGGCGGCTCGTCGTCCGGACCGAGCATCTGCGCGGGTCGGCTTGGACGTGCGCTTCGCTCGGTGGGCGGTCGTTGTCTCGGGCTCGCAATGCCAGCATCACACTGGCGTGAGGCCGCCGACCGCAGCGCTCGCGCCTGCCCGTCATACATCCACAGCGCGGAGTGTCGCCGAGGTCACTGACCGACGCCGTAGTCTCCTGGTCGTGAAGATCAAGCAATGCGTCTACTTCGGGATCTCTAGCGAGGTGCTGACCGCGGAGAAGATCGCTGGGCGTATTGGCCTCACGCCGGACAAGACACAAACCCGTGGCAGCCGCTTGGCGGACCCGCCTCGGCCCAGACGCCACAAGTGGGAGCTCGGGAGCTATGAGCGGGGGCTGGATATCTCGGCGCATGTCGCTGTTGTGCTCGCGCGTGTGGAGCCGGCGCGCGACGAGATCCGTGCTCTCGTGCGCGAGGGCGATGTGCAAGCCTGGCTCCAGCTGGTTCGCAACTTCGATGCGGCGGACGGGGAGGAGGAGATCATTGATGAAACGCCCGACGGTCTCGTCAAGCTCTCGGGGCAGCACCAGCTGCTTGGGTGGCATCTGCACCGCGACACGCTCGCCTTCCTGCACGACGTTGGCGCAGAGATCGATGCCGACGAATATGGCTAGAGGAGGGTGCGATGTTGCTGGAGTACCTGGAAGATCCCGACGCGCAGGTTGATACGCGCGTCCTGCTGCTCTACGAGTTTGTGCCCGACGAGGTGGGGGCGCTGCGGGACGCCATTGACCGGCTCAGTCGGGGGAAGTCTGGAGATGAGCTGCGAGTGGATGCTCTGCTCGGCGTCGTCGCAGTTGACGGGTCATCGCTCGCGGCGACTGTCGGCGAGGCGGAACTCGGCGTGGAGCCGGTCGCGGGCGCTGGCCGTCGGTTTCGCTGCGCGCTCACGTCTGGCGGCTGGCAGCGAGTGTGCGGGCTGCTCGAGCCGTTCCTTCGGGGCGACTGCCGGGGCTTCCAGTATCTGTCGGAAGAGGGTACGGTCGAGTGGATCATCTCCCACCACCGAGGCTGGTAGCAACTCATACGATGGAGCCTCGGCAGGACACGCGTCGCGGAGGCAGCATGATCGAGCACCTGCTGTCGGGGAGAGCCCGAGCCGGGGTTGCCCGCGATCTCGCCGCCGAGTTTTGACGCGGCTATCCGGTTGATCGTCTGTTCAAGTTGCTCGACGGCGAGGATCCGGAAGTCGCTGTCTCGGGAGCCTTCATCGCTGCGGAAATCGGTCCGCTGGTCGCGCCGATCGTGGACCAGCTCTGCTCGTATCTCAGCCACCCAACACCGTGGGTTAGATCGGACCTGTTCGACGCGATCACCAATAGTGGGCCGCCTTACAGCCGCGTTACGGTGAGCGCGATCGAGGCGCTAACGACCGATCCTGACCAAGCGATCCGCCGCAACGCAGCGGCGTTCATGGCGACTGTCGGCGTTCGGCCCGCATGACCGCAGCACCCTACGGGAGGCGCGCGACACCGACGAGCTTTCGCTGGACCTGCCGAAGCCGACGAATCGTCTCCTCGTCATCGAGGCCGTGGTACTCGACCAGTCCCATCCCGAGCCGTAGTAGTTGCTCGCGAACGCGATCTCCGTCGCGATGAGGGCGCGCGCCCAGTCTGCGGCCGTCAGTGGCTCACTGGCGTTCAACTGCACGGCGACACGGTCGGTGTCAGCAAGTAGACCTGCCGCGGTCTCAGACCCCATCGCTTTGGCCAAGGCGTCGGTCGGGCGCGTGGGGCCGCCCCACTCGCGCAGTCCGCGGATGAGTAGTGCTCGCTCCTCGTCGGAGAGTTGAACCGCGACGGTGCCGCTCACGCGGCCAGGATAGAGGCGACCTGCCAAGCGAGGCCTCCTCGGTCAGCGACGCAGACACCCGGTGTGATCGCTTGGGCGGGTGCGGCTAGGAGTTTCAGTCAGCGGGGTTGCCGCGGACCGGGAACCCGCTGACGAGCGTGTCGAACTGCTGGAGCGCCTCGCGCACGTATGTTTGGTTGACCTTGATCTGATCGAAGCGGAGTGCCGGACCGATGTGCTCGCGAACGTACCCGGTGAGCGTCCCTTTTCCGTCCTTGAGCGTGATGGTCGCCTCGAACTCGCCCTCAAGATGGGCGAGGATCGCTTGTCCTGTGAGGTCGCGATCCAAGGCGTCGAGTTGGTCGCGGAATGCCTGTAGGTCGGGGGCGAAGGGCATGAGGTGCTTTTGCGCGGTAAACCGGCCTGCCCTGCAGATTTCCAGCTCAACCGCCCCGACCAGCCAGTTGGCATCGCTTCCGGTCGTCATCTCGGGGAACTGGTAGCCCTCGACGTGCAGCGTAAGGCGCAGTCCCTCGGCCCGAAGTGTTGCGTTGACGGCCATGATGAGGACGGTATCGGTCGATCGTCAGTCGGACGCGAGGGCGTCCCGAGCGCAGCCGGAGACTGGGCAGGCGGGGGTCGGACGAGACGGTCGCGACCTCGCCTCCCGCACTCGCGTTCTCCAGGTCGAGCACGGGCGGGTCGAGACCGCTTTGGTCCACGACCCTTATCGCTGTGGGCGTGGCCGCCTCGATCCCGTTCCGCTGGTCCGGCCAGATCCCGAAGCGTTCGGACTCAAGACGCCCTCCAGGAGTGTGTCGGCCTCCACGTCGAACGCTCCGAGCAGCCGGACAAGAGTGGTGAGTCTGATCTCGCGCTTGCCGCGCTCGATCCTCGATATCTGTACGACGGCGAGCCCTGTCTTGGCTGACAGGTCCTCTTGGGTCCATCCGTGCTCGTGGCGTGCGCGGCGGACGTTCTCGCCGAACCGCTGGATCGCGTCGTCCATGTCGGCATCTTCGCCGCGCAGAACCAAACAGGCCATGACCAAAGCGGTAAGCTAGGCGGCGAGCAGCCAAACAAAAGTGCCCCCGCGCCGCGTCAACGGCCGGGGGCGTGGCAGTGCGCTCAGCATGATCAGCAGCTCGGGGGTGCGAGTCCCCTGTGGGGGTTGATGGCACCAACTACAAGTCGAAGGCAACTGCGTCGCTGTGAGGCGGGGTGGGAAGGAAGCCGGAGGACGAATCTGCGACCCGAGGTACACGAATCGCATTTGAGGCGGCGCGGTCCGGGCGAGCCAGCTGTAGATGGCGAAGCCCTATGCCATCAAGGGGCCGAGACGTATATGCGGCGGGTGCGTGGTGAAGGTTGCTGGTCTTACCTGGGGAGATCTCCATGGGTGTGCCTGGATGCCCGGTCGCGCTTGGCGTGTTCGCCGGGTGGCATGGGACAGCGGTGATCGAGAGGTCACTGTGCGCTGTGGAGAAGTCAGCAGAGGCCATAGTACCGGCGGGATCGTTTCATCGCCGGGAAGGGCTGAACGCGAAGCGAGGCGCAGGACGTGCGTGCTCGAGGGATGGACGTTGAAGGCAGCCAACCCCGCGAGGGGCCTGGTCGGGAAGGCTTGAGGGTGAAGCCCGAGAGCGCTCGGCCAGAGCACAGCCCATCCCCGGCGCCACACGACACCGCTCCTCACCCCGCCGAGGCTGGCTTGTGGGAGCTGTTCATGGCCCGCGAGAATCTCGCCTCGGCGCTCAGACGGGTCGAGCGTAACGCCGGTGCCGCTGGCATCGACGGGATGAGCAGCAAGGAGCTGCGGCCGTGGTTGAAAGACCATTGGCCGCGGGTCCGCTCGATGCTTGATGCGGGCACTTACCGTCCGTCGCCGGTCAGGAGGGTGATGATCCCCAAGCCCTCGGGCGGGACGCGGATGTTGGGGGTGCCGACGGTGGTGGATCGATTGATCTGCCAGGCCCTATCGCAGGTGCTCACGGCTGTCTTCGATCCGTATTTCCATCCCCATAGCTTCGGTTTCGGCCGGGGCGCTCGGCTCATCAAGCGGTCGAGCGGGCACGCCAGTTCATCGCAGAAGGTGACGCGGGGTGGTGCGTCGAGGTTGATCTCGACTCGTTCTTTGATCGGGTCAACCATGACGTTTTGATGGCGCGGGTCGCAAGGCGAGTGAAGGACAAGCAGGTGCTGCGGCTGATCCGGGCTTACCTGGACGCGGGCGTCATGGATGGCGGGGTGGTGCACGCGGCGGGAGAGGGGACCCCACAGGGTTCTCCGCTCTCGCCGTTGCTCTCGAACGTCATGCTCGACGACCTCGACTGGGAGCTGGGGCGGCGCGGACACCGGTTCGTGCGCTACGCCGACGACATACGTATCTATGTCGGGAGCGAGCGTGCGGCATACCGTGTCCTTCAGAGCATCAGCGGTTACGTAGAGAATCGCCTCAAGTTGAAGGTCAACCAAGGGAAGTCCACGGTTGACTGGTCGGTTAGGCAGCCCCTGTTGGGGTTCTGCTTTTACCGCCGTCGCGGCGAAGTCAAGGTGCGTTTGGACCCGAAGGCCCGCAAGCGGGTCAAGGATCAGATACGCCGTTTGACCTCCCGCACTTGGGGTGTCTCGATGAGGCGGAGGATCATCGAGATCAACCGCTTCACGGTGGGGTGGACGGCTTACTTCGCGTTTGCCGACACACCTACACCGTTTATCGAGCTCGACGGTTGGCTCAGAGGGCGGATGCGACAGGCGCGCTGGAAGGAATGGCAGCGCATCAGAACACGATGGAGCCGCCTGCAAGCGCTCGGAATGCCCGACAGGGAGGCCCGGGAGTGGGCCATGACCAACAAGGGCTCCTGGCGCGCAGCACGCACCTTCCTCAGACGCGCCCTACCAGACACCTACTGGGCCGAGCAAGGCCTGGCCGGATTCGCCGAGCCATACCACCGTTTCCGGGAGGGCTAGCGAACCGCCGGATGCGGACCCGCATGTCCGGTGGTGTGGGAGGGGCCGGGGCGAGCCCGGCCCCGACCCGATAAGGAGCTTGAACTCCAATGCAGCTGGAGGATATCCCGCGAGTTGTGCCCCCGGCCGTGGTGATCTACGGCCAGGAGAGCGAAAACGAGGCGTTGGCCGATGAGCTGGCGCTTGATGGCTTCGACACACGGCTGGTCAGCGACCTCGCGATGCTCGGCGAAGTCGATCTGATCGTTTTCGGTCGTGCGTCGAAGCGTGGCGCAGGGCTCGGCGCTCTACGTGCCGTGCGAGGGGGTGGACTCGCGGGCTCCGGTGCCCGCGTCCTGTGGATGAGCACGAGCGGCGACGCGACAGACACGCTCCGCGCATTCGAGGCCGGCGCAGACGACGTGATCCGAGCGCCGTTCGTTTACGCGGAACTGCTGGCGCGCGTGCGGGCGCTGTTGCGCAGATCGACCGGCGAGACACCACCAGTGATACGGCATGAGGCGCTGACGATCCACACGGCAACACGGACCGTGATCTATGGATCGACTCCAGTGGAGCTGCGAAGGCGCGAGTATGCGCTGCTGCTCTTTCTGGCAAGCGAACCTACGCGTGTGTTCTCACGGGCCGAGTTGCTCCAGAAGGTGTGGGGCTACCCGACGCAGGATGCATCGCGGACGGTCGAATCTCACGCCTCGCGGCTACGCCGCAAGCTCGCACAGGCCGGCGCGGTCGGCTGGGTTCGTTCGACCTGGGGCGTCGGATACCGCCTCGCGCCCGAACACAACCATCAACAGGAGGAGTCGATGGATGAGCAAGCGCAACTGGTGCGCTTCGGCGAGACGTTCCGGCAAGTACGGGAATCCCGGCAGATCAGCGTCGCTGATCTCGCCGCCAGGACCGGCATCGACCAACACCAGATCAGCGACCTCGAAGCTGGTCGACTAGTGGGTCATCCATGAACGTTTCGCCTGAAACCTCGTTGGTCAGGCGGCGATCAGCAGGCGACGCTCGGCCTTGAGTAGGCGTTGGTCGCGGTGGGGTCCGTTGCGATAGCGGATGTGGTCGGCCATCGCTTTGGCGAGCGTGGCCCAGTCGGGGTAGTCGGCGTTCTTGACGACGAACTCGCCGATGCCCCAGAAGTGGCACTCGATGCGGTTCAGGAAGCTCGCGTAGGTGGGCGTGAAGACGAGCTCGACGTTGCTGTTCTGCGCCCATTCGCGGATCGGCTGGGTGTTGTGGGTGGAGAGGTTGTCGGCGATCAGGTAGATCCGTAGGCGGGGGTCGTAGCGCATGCGAATCTGGCGGTAGTAGGCGAGCACCTCGCCGCTGTTCTTGTGCGTGCGTAGGCGCCCGTGCAGCCGGTCTGCGTGCACGTCGTAGTCACCGAACAGGTAGCGCACCCCGTTGGGCTTCTTGTAGGTCGCGCGCAGCCGCTCGCCTCGCTTGGCAAGCGCCCAGCCCGAGCCGTGGTGGGGGATCAGCTGGATCGGGCCCATCTCGTCGAAGCACACGACCACGCCGTCCTCGGGCTTGGCTCTGTAGAGCGAAAGGACGCGCTCGGCCTTGGCCTGGAAGTCGGGGTCTGGGCTCCACTTCCACGAGCGGGTGCGCTGGTGGGAGAGCCCCGCGCCGATCAACGTCTGGCGCAGCGCCTCCTCGCACAAGGAGATGCCCATCCCGGCGAGATGCTCACGGAGCTTGGCAAGCGACCAGCGCGTGAGCGGGACGCCCTGCGTGTCGGGGCGGGCGCGCGCGACCGAGACGATCCGGTCACGCTGCACGGGCGTCGTCTTCCTTGGGCGCCCGCCCCGGTAGTCAGGGTCCAGCGAACTGAACCCCTGCTCGTTGAACGCGTGGATCACCTTGCGCACGTGCGACTCGTCGCTGCGCACCGCAGCCGCGACCTGCGGTGCCGGCATCCCAGTCGAGGACGCAAGCAGGATCATCGCCCGCTGTCGCTTTGACTGGTACTTCGCGCGTCTGGATATCGACTTCAGCCGCGCGCCCTCCTCCAATGAGAGCTCGCGCACGAACACCTCCGGCGGACGCATCACCACCTCCAGGCTCGGGGACATACACCCCTGTTCGCCGCCGGCAGCGAGTTTCCGGTCAAACGTTCATGGATGACCCACTAGATCCCACTTTTGGTCTGCTGATCGCGCTGGCCGACGGAGCCGGGGTGCCGCCGTCGGCCTTGATCCCCAGCCCAAGGACTGAAATACCATCTGCCGTGTGACAACCAAGGAGCGTCTGCATCGGCTCGTAGACACGCTGACCGACCAAGAGGCCGAGGACGCGTTGCGGCTGCTTGGCGCCGAGTTTGGGATGCCCAGCGACGCCGAGGCGCAAGCCGCGATTGCGGCGTTGCCGGAGGGATGGGGCAGGACACTGACGGGGGAGCCGATGCCGGATGTAGTCGCCGCTGTTCGTCGCTCGCGCGAGACCCACTAACGCAGCTTGCGTATCGCAGCCCGGCCCGTCAGATCGCGGGACGGCGGATGCGGCTACGCTGCTACGCGCTCAAGTTCTTCAGCGCGAACCTCGAACTGCGGAGCTTCGGGGGCGTAGTCGAGGCGGATCGCGACGATCTGGCTGCCGTTGATGGCAAGCGGTCCTCGATCCTCGACGACGATACCCGTCCAGTCGATGCCGGGCGTGTTCGAGACAACGCGGTCGCCGACCTTCAGCCAGCCCGGAGGGGATGTCTTTGTGCGCGCCATGATCTTCAAGGTATCACCAGGGACGGGGAAGGCCGAGTGTCTGACAGTGGTCTGCCGCGACCTTATCGAGCGATGTCGCCAGGACATTAAGCGTGCTGCGCCAAGTACGGCATGTGCCAAGGCTGACCGTCACGGGGTCCAGGGCGCCTCTCGTGAGCTTGATGTCGATGTCGTCGTGTGCGATCGCGTTGCGCCAGGTAATCAGCGCCCAAAGCTTCTTTCGGCGCTCATCGTTTCCACTGCGCTCCCGATCGACCTGGGACCAGACATTGAGCCCGAAACGAGAGAAGTCGTCCTCGATCGAGTTGGGCTGCGCGTTGTGTCGATCCAGCGCCCTGCCCCATGCCAGGCTCTCCCGCAGCAACCTGCGGTAAGCCGCGTTATGAGCCCCATCGGCGACTGCGTCCACGGTCTGGGTGTGTAGCGCTCGAACGAATCCCTGAAAGCGCGCTGCGAGCAATGTCGTGTAGGCGTAGTTCAGCTGTTGCGTCAAGAACCGTCTACCCGGCTTCACGCCGCCGACCGCCCGATGCGCGTTCTCGATCTCGTCGAAGGCGGCCGACGCATCCACCTGCCACTCCCCGAGTGCTCTCGAAGCCATTCCGCGACGCTACAACAGCGCGCCGACGTGACGCTCGCCGACTCCGCACCACGCGACGCCGCAGCGGCCTGGCCTTCAAACAGACCACATGCACGGGTGTGCCGGCGCTGTGTCGCTGCTGTGTCGGCTTGGCCCCCCTCGCTGGCGCTTGCGCAGGTGGTGGCGTGAAACTCGTTGGCCGCTTCGCGGGGGTTTGGGTCTATACCCGGTGTGCAGAGACGCAGGCCCACAACTTGGTGGCCGTTTCGGCGGTCTCGCCGTCATTAACCGTAGTGGTGACCGCTTCGAGCATTGGTGCCGCGAAGGGCGGCGGGTATGCCCGGTATCTGGAGGGCAAGACCGTGGCGCCTGAGCGCGGCGACTACTACCTGACGCCCGGCGGCGAGCCAGGCCGCGTCGCCTGCCAATACGTCCAAAAATGCCCCCGGGCGTGCTAATCTCCATAAAACAGATCGACAATCTGATGAAGATGAAGATGGACGTACACCAACACATGTGGACCGAGCCGCTCGTCGAGGCGCTCGCGGCGCGCAGCGAGCTGCCGTTCGTTCGCGTCGAGAGCGGGCTGACGGTGCTGTACCTCGCGGGCGAGCGGCCGTATGTGATCGACCTGGGGAGCGAGACGCTCGAGCGGCGCGCGGCGCTGGTAGAGCTCGACGGTCTCGACCGGGCGCTCGTGTGCCTATCGAGCCCGCTCGGGATCGAGTGGCTTCCCCGTCCGCAGGCGCTGGCGCTGATCGACGCCTACCACGAAGGTGCGCTGGCGCTGGCGGAGCCCTTCGGCGTGTGGGGGGCGATCGCGCTCGACCGCGCCGACCCGGACGACGTGGACCGCCTGCTCGCCCGCGGGTGTGTCGGGCTCTCACTGCCCGCCGGGGCGCTCGCCGGGGTGGATGCGCTGACCCGCCTGGACCCCGTGCTGGCGCGCCTGGAGGCGCTCGGCGCGCCCCTGTTCGTGCACCCGGGCTCCCCGGCCGCGCTCGCCGGTGGGGGCGCCGCCGGGCAGGCCTCGCTGCAGGAGCCGTTGTGGTGGCCCGCGCTGACCGGCTACGTGGCCGGGATGCAGGGGGCATGGCTGGCCTTTCTGGTGGCCGGGCGCCCGCGCCACCCGCGCCTGCGTGTGGTGTTCGCCATGCTCGCCGGTCTCGCGCCGCTGCACGCCGAGCGGCTGCTCGCGCGCGGCGGACCGTCGCCGCTGCCCGACCCGCTCGTCTTCTATGAGACCTCCTCGTATGGCCCGGCCACCGTGCGCCTGCTCGAGGGGCTCGTGGGCGCGGGGCAGCTGCTCTACGGATCCGATCGGCCGGTGGTGGATCCCGGCGAGCTGGGCATGCCCGCGGGATTTCCCTGGTCGGCGATCGTCGAGTGCACGCGCCGCGCCCTCGGCACCTCATCGGTGGCGGCGGGCGCATGAGCGCCGTCTCGCCACCGTCTGCCCGGGCGCGAAGCGCCACGTCGCCGGCGGCGGGCACGGGCGCCGGACGCACGCCCCGGGCTCCGCTCCAGGCCAACCGTCTTGCGCACGTGCCGCGCCCGCATGGGCGCGACCTGGACGGCTCCGAGCTCGAGACGTTCGTGACCGAGCTCGCCGAGCGTCCGGAGCTGTGGATCGAGTTCGTCGCCCACGACCCCAAGCAGCGCACCTACCACGAGCTCTCGAGCGACGAGCATGTGACGGCCTGGCTGATCTGCTGGTCAGACGAGCACGACACCGGCTTTCACGATCACGACTCCTCCTGCGGTGCGGTCGTCGTGGTCAGCGGCGCCGTGCGCGAGGAGCGCCTGCGAGTTGACGGGCCGCCCCGCGAGCAGGTGTTCGCGGTCGGCAAGAGCTTCAGCTTCTCCGCGTCGGACATCCACCGCGTACGCCACGCCGGCGCGGAGCCGGCGGTCACGCTCCACGTGTACTCGCCGCCGCTGCTGCGCATGGGCGCCTATGCGATCGGAGAGGACGGCGTGCTGGTGCGCCACACGCAGTCCTACGAGCAGGAGCTGCGACCGCTGGCCGGCCCACGCTAGCGGCGGCCAGCGCTCAGTATCGCTCGGCGGCCCCGCGCAGCCGCACGATCGGCCGCCAGGGTGCCGAGGTGGCCGACGCCGTGCTGCCCCTGAGGCGCACGCGGTCGGCGGATGCCGGCCCGTGCAGCAGGAAGCCCTGTCCCACCGTGCAGTCGAGCTCGCGCGCGAGCGCCAGTTGGCGGTTGGTCTCGATCCCGACGGCCACCGCCGTCAGGCCGGCCTCCTTGGCGAGGGCGATGGTGGCTGCGAACATGGCCCGCCGTTCCTTGTCCTGGTGGAAGGTGCTGGTGAGCGCCCGGTCGAGCTTGACCACGTCCAGCGGCAGGCTGCTCGGCAGGCCCAGCGAGAGCTGGCCCACGCCGAATTTGTCCAGCGCGATCAGCACGCCCAGGCGCCTGAGGTCCTGCAGCGCCGATCGTGCCCGCTCGGGGTCCCGCAGCACGGACTCCTCGCTGATCTCCACGCACAGCGCGCGGCCGGGCAGCCGGAAGTAAGCGAGCTCCTCGCGCACCCGCTGGGCGAGGTCGAGCTCGGTCAGCTCGCGCGCGGAGATGTTCACCGACACAGGCACGGTGATGCCGTTGCGCCGCCAGATCTCCGCCTGCCCGCAGGCTGCATGCAGGACCCAGTTGCCGATCTGCACGATCAGCTCGCTGTCCTCGGCCGGCGGCAGGAACGTCCCCGGCAGCACCGTCGCGTTGACCGCGTGCCCGTCGCCGACGGGACGCCAGCGCACGAGCGCCTCGCAGCCGATCGCCTGGCCGCCAGCCAGGCGCAGGATCGGCTGGTAGGCGAGCAGCAGCTCGCGCTGGGGCAGCGCGTCGCGCAGGCGCCCCTCGAGCTCCTCGTGTTCGGTCAGCTCCCGGCGGAGCCGCTCGTCGAAGATCTCCATGCGCCGCCCGCCGGCGCTCTTGGCGCGGTACATCGCCACGTCGGCCTCCCGCAGCATCGCCTCCGGGTCTGCGTCCGGACGGCGGGAAACCGAGATGCCGACGCTCGCGAGGATCGCCACTTCGGATGAGCCCAGCGGAAACGGATCCTCCAGCGCGTCGAGCACTCGCTCCGCCAGCGCCACGGCCTCCCCGTCGCTCTCGATGTCCTCGGCGAGGATCACGAACTCGTCGCCGCCGAGGCGCGCTACGGTGTCGCTGTCGCGCATCAGCTCGCCCAGCCGCTCCGACACCGACAGCAGCAGGCGGTCGCCGACGTCGTGTCCGAGGTTGTCGTTGACCGCCTTGAACTTGTCGAGGTCGATGAACAGAAGCGCCACCACCCCGGTGCTCCGGTGCAGCCGCGCGAGCGCCTGGCGGGCGCGATCCATCAGCAGCAGCCGGTTCGGCAGGTGGGTGAGGGGGTCGTGCAGCGCCTGGCGCTCGAGCCACACCCGGTCGGTCACGTCCTTGGCCGCCGCATACCAGCTGTCGCCGTCGCGCCGCGCGCTCCACAGCAGCCATCGCCACGAACCGTCTCGATGCAGATAGCGAGTCGTGATGTTCTCGAGCTCCGCTCCCTGCGCGGAGGGGTTGAGCATCGCGCCGAGCGTCTGATCGAGGTCTTCCGGGTGCACGAACTCGCTGATCGGGCGCGCGCGCATCTCCTCGGGAGTCCAGCCGAGGAGCTGCTCCCACGCGGGGTTGAGCAGCGTGAAGCGCCCGTCCGGCGAGATCGTGGCGAGCAGGTCGCTGGTCATCTCGAACAGTCGCGCGATCCGCACCTTACCGTCAAGCGTCGACTCGACGTTCGCGCGGAACTGCGTGCTCGTCACGTGAGAAGCCATCGCTGTTGGCTAAATCGGCTGTACAAAGCCGTTTGCCCGGAGCGGCGGCGCGCCGCTGGACAGATAGGCAGGCTTGTTTGTTAGGAGACGCTGCCGACCGGCGCGGCCGGCTCGACGTCGCCGGGCTGCTCGGCCTGCGCCGGATCGGGCCCGACGGCGCCCGGGTCGCCACGCAGGAAGCGCCACACCGATAGGCACATGAGGACCGTCATGATCACCGCGCTGGCCACGCAGTCCTCGCAGATTTTGTGCAGCGTGAACACCTCGCGGTAGGTGAGGTAGAGGCTGAAGCCGAAGCCGCCGAGCGTGAGCGCGGCCGTCACGAACCTTGCGGTTTCGCCGTCGGAGGCGAGCAGCGAGCCGAGGATCACGAGGTAGCCGATCGCCCCGATCAGCGCAACCGGAACGCCGGCGAGCTCGGAGTACGCCGATTTCTGCACCTGCGCGCAGGGGTTGCCCTTGATCGAGCACACCGGCGCTTCGCCCGAGTAGTGCACGTACGTGAGGTACGCGGCCCAGCACATCCCGATCACGGCGAGCACGATCAGCACGATTCTCAAGCTTCGTGCGCTCATCGACTCAGCTCTTCAGGAGCTTTTCGGCCGCTTCTTCGACGAACTGCGGTTCGGTCGGCGAGTTGGAGTAGGTGAGTTTCGTCATCGCGCCGCCGCTGCGGCCGATCAAGAACGACGGCGTCCCCGTGAAGCCCTGGTTGTTGGCCGTCTGGGCATCGGTGGTGAGGGAGTTCGCGTATTCCTGGTTGCTCCGAGCGGTGGTCCACTTGGCGAGGTTCAAGCCGGGGACCTGGCTGGCGATGCCCTGGATGTATTTTTCGGTCACGTAGCCCGAGTCCTCTTCGCCCTGCTCGTGGTAGAAGGTCTCGATGAAGTTCCACGCCTTCTGCTGCTGTCCGGCCGCCAGCGCGGCCTCCTGCTGAGTTTTGAACACTTCCGGTTCGCGCGTGGCTGTCTCCATCGAGTGGTATTCGATCCGCAGCTTGCCGCTGCGCACCAGCTTCGGGATGATCACAGGCAGCGCATGGAGCGTGAATTCCCTGCAGATCGGGCACTCGAGGTCGCCGAAGTACTGGAGCGTCACCGGGGCGGTGGGCGAGCCCAGGGTGTTGGCGCTCTGGGGGATCCCGTTGAGCAGGTCCGACACTTCGGTGACGGTGGCGTTCTGTTCGTGCTTGGACGTGGGGATCCCCGATTTGGATTTGCCGCCCGTTGCCACGAGCACCACCACGATCGCCACCACCACGACCGCCACCACGATCCCGAGCTGGGTCAGGCGGGTGCGCCGCGCGGCGTTCGCGGCCGCCGCCTCCTCCATCGCTTTGCGCTCCGCCCGCGCCTGCTCACGGCGCTGCTTGCGCGTGAGATCGCCCTCATCCCCTTCGATCGAGCTCATGCAGGCATCTTTGCAGACTTTTCCTCAACGGCGGTTAAGTACTGTCCATCAATACACTCGCGCCCGCGACCTCCGCAGCAGGGCGCTCGCGCAGCCCGTCCGCCCCGGTAGCTCAGCTGGATAGAGCATCGGACTTCTAATCCGAGGGTCGCAGGTTCGAATCCTGCCCGGGGCACTCTCGCGCCGGTGCCGCTTGCGCCGGCCACGGCTCCCGGGCGTCCAGCGCGAAGCGCCGCGGGCGCGCCCGCTAGGCGCAGGTGGTGATGGTCACGTGCAGCGTCTTGCTGCGCGGCGGGCCGTGGTGGACGGCGATGAACGCGCGCGCCGAGAGCACGTACTTCGTGTTGGCAGCGAGGCCGGGCACGTGCAGCGTGGCCACGAACGGCGCGTTGCTGAGCTTCTTGCGCGTGATCGTCTTGTGAACCGAGCCGAGGCTGAAGATCACCCTGTAGATCTTCACCACGAACCTGCCCTTGCGCTTGTGTGAGGGGATCTTCACGGTCAGCGTGCCGTTGATCACGCCGTTGCGCACGCATTCCTTGGGCACCGACAGCGTCGTGTGCTCGCCTTCGAGCGTGGAGCTCTGGCTGATCGTTTCCGTCGCCCCCGTGAAGCTCGCCACCGTGAACGGCAGCGCGTACTCGGTGTCCGCCGCCGTGTACGCCGCCCAGCCCTGGCCGGCGGCGTTCACCGAGCTCGAGGCGCCGCCGATGTCGCTCTCGCCGGAGCTGACGAGCACCTTCGGCGATGGCCAGCTCGAGCCTCCCGAGGAGTGGTAGTCGAGCTCGAGTTCGTCGCCGCCGCTCACCCACGTCGCGAACACCCCGCCGGCGGCGTCCTGCGCGAGCGCTGCCTCGTTCTCGTGCCCGTGGGTGATGAGTTCGGGCGGGTTGAAGGTCTTGCTGGCCGCGTTGAACGCGTGGTAGACCACGGTGCCGTTCGTTTCGTTCTCGTCGAGCACGCCCAGCCCGGCCGGGCCGCCGCCCACCGCCGGGTTGTCGGCGTTGCATTCGAGCAGCTGCTGCGGCTGCCAGGCGCTGCCCGCGCCCCCCGTGCTGGTGTCGAGGGCGGCGTCGGTCGCGGGCAGCGAGGCGAACGCGTAGTCGATCCCGTCGGTGGTCGGGCACGGGCCGGTCTCGATCAGCTCGAACGCCCCGAGGATGCCCTCGCTGCCGCTGAGCTGCGGCGCCACCTGACCGCCGAGGTTGCCGATCTGAAAGCCGTTGGGGGAGGGGTTGAGCGAGGCCTCGGAGGTGGGGTGGCTGGTCTGGGAGTTCTCGGTCGGGGAGGACAGCGAGACCGCCTGGAAGTCCGGGTTTTCGGTGGGGACCACGTAGCTGACACCGATGTTCCCGCCCGGGAGCGCGAACACGGGGTCGAGCGTGGCCGAGCCGTCGCCCGACCCGAAGCTGATCGCGGCGCCGCCGAGCAGCGGCGTGAAGGTCGCGCCGCCGTCGGTCGAGACGAACCCCGTCATGCCGCTGTCATCGCCGTCGGTGCTGACCGCTTCGGCGAACACGTACACGGTCGAGCCTTCGACCAGCACGGACGGGTCCGCCACCGGGAAGGTGGTGCCGCTGGAGGGGGTCAGCTGCTGCGGGGAGCAGCTGCTCGCCCCCAGGGCGACCTTGCAGAAGTTCAGCGACGCGCCCTGCGCCGAGGGCCAGGCGATGTAGGCGGTGCCGGCGGGATCCACGGCGACGCTCGCCTGACCCGCGAGGTGTTCCTGGTTGGCGCCGATGTTCACCGCCGTAGCGGCGCGCGCGCCCGGCGCGGCCAGCCAGGCCCACACGCACAGCCCCGTGAGGAGCGCCGCCACGGCGATCGTGCGCCTGCCGGCGGTGTGCAACCTGCTCGCAGCGCTCACCATGCCCTCCTTCGTAGACGATCAGCGGTCCGGCGCTCGGCGCCGCCCCCCGTCGCCGGGTGCTGCCCTGCGCGGGCGCGCACTCTACCATCGCGCCGATGTTCGTTGCCACGGCGCTGCTCTACCCGTGCGCGCTCGTGGCGCTGTGCCTCGGCGCGGGGCTCGCCGTCGATCGCCTGAGCGGCGCCTTCCTGCCGGGATGCCTGCTCGTGAGCGTGGGCGCGGCGGCGCTCATCGCCCTCTCCCAGCTCAGCACCTACATATACCCGCTGGCCCCCGCCACGCCCTATCTGATGCTGGCGCTGGCGTTGGCGGGAGCCGCACTCGGGTGGGGGCGGGCGGGCAGCCTGGCGAGGAGCTGCGCGCGGCACCCGTGGCCCGTGCTCGTGTCCGTGCTCGCGTACGCGATCGCGCTCGCCCCGGTGCTGGCGGCGGGGCGTCCGAGCTTCTCCTCCTACATGGCGCTGGCGGACTCCGCCGTGCACATGCTGGGCGCCGACTTCCTGATCCGCCACGGCCAGCACTACGCCCACCTGGACCTCCACAACTCCTACGGCCAGTTCATGCGCGACTACTACGGCATGAGCTACCCGTCGGGCGCGGACACGCTGTTCGGCGGCAGCGCGTTCCTGCTCGGCCTACCGCTGATCTGGGCCTTCCAGCCGTTCAACGCCTTCATGCTCGCCACCGCCGCCGGGCCGGCCTGGGCGCTGGCGCATCACATGCGCCTGAAGGGGGCCTGGGCGGCGCTCGCAGTCCTCACCGCGGTGGTGCCCGCGCTCGTGTACGCGTACGAGCTGCTCGCGTCGGTCAAGGAGATCACGGCCATGTCGATGCTGCTCACCCTCGGCGCGCTCGTGGTCGCCCACCGCCGCTGGCTCGGCCCGGCTCCCGCCCGCGCCATCCCGTTCGCGCTGGTGCTCGCCGCGGGAGTGTCGGCGCTCGGGCCGGCGTTCGGCGCGTGGGCGCTCGCCGCGGTGATCGTGCTCGTGGTGGTGCTCGCGCGCGAGCTGCCCGCCCGGCGCTCGCTGGCGTCCGTGGGGGTCGCCGCGCTCACGCTGCTGGTGGCCGCGTGGCCGACGTGGCATCAGTTGCCCGGCGCTGTCCGCGTCGCCCGGGTGATCGCCTCCACGAGCAACGCCGGCAACCTGCACGCGCCGCTGCGCGCGGTGCAGGCGCTCGGGGTATGGCTGCGCGGCAGCTACAAGCTCGCGCCGGCCGGCCCGGCGCTGGCGGCCACCCACGTGCTGATCGCCGTCGCGATCGCCGCGGCGGTGCTCGGCGGCGCCTACCTGCTGCGCATCCGCGCGTACGCGCTCGCGTACTGGTTCGCCCTGATGCTGCTCGCCTCCCTGGTGGTGAGCAAGTCGGTGACGGCCTGGGCGGAAGCGAAGACGCTCGTGCTGAGCTCGCCGGTTGCCGTGCTGCTCGCCTGGGCGGGCGTGGCCGCACTGCTCAGCGCCCGCCGCGCGCTGCTCGCACGCGGGCTCGCCGCCGCGCTCGCGCTCGCCCTCGCCGGAGGCGTGCTGGCCTCGGACGCGCTGCTCTACCACACCTCCGATCTCGCGCCCACGGCCCGCTATCAGGAGCTCGCATCGCTCGACTCGCGGTTCGCGGGCAAGGGCCCGGCCCTGTTCACGGACTTCGACGAATACTCGTTGTACGAGCTGCGCGAGCTGGACATCGGGGGTCCCGACTTCGTGTACCCGCCGCCCGCGCTGGCGGGCGCCACCGGCGGCTACGGCGAGCCGGTCGATCTGGATCGCGTGGCGCCGGCCTCCCTGCGGGCCTACCCGCTGATCGTCACCCGCCGCGATCCCGCCGCCAGCCGGCCACCGGCCGCCTACCGACTGCTGTGGCAGGGCTCCTACTACCAGGTGTGGGGCAGGCGCCCGGGCGCTCCCCCGGCCAGCGCCCACGTGGCGCTCACGGGAACACCAGCGCAGCAGTGCGCGCGCATCGGGGCGCTCGCCCGCAGCGCGGGCGAACCGGATGACGAGCTGATCGGCGCGCAGGCGCCTCTCCTCGTGCGTGTGTCACTCGCCCGCGCCGTCCATCCGGCGCGCTGGGGGCACGAGCGCGAAGGGCTCGTGATGAGCACGCCGGGGAGCCTGTCGGCGTCGGTCCTGCTGCCGAGCGCCGGCGTGTGGGACGTGTGGGTGCAGGGCCAGATCATGCCGTCGGTGGGGCTGAGCGTGGACGGACGCGCGCTCGCCTCCATCGCCGGGCAGCTCGACGGCAACTCGCTGGTGCCCGACACCGTCCCGCCCATCCCCGTGCGCCTGAGCGCGGGCACGCATCGCCTGTCGCTCACCAGGCACGGCTTCACGCTCGCGCCGGGAGACGGCGGCCAGGCGGTGCTCGACGCGATCTTCCTCACCCCCGCCGGCGCCGATCCCCAGGGCCCGCTGCGCGTGGCCGCCGTGGCCGACTGGTCAAGCCTGTGCGGGCGGCGCTACCAGTGGGTCGAGCTCGTTCGCTCCATCGGGCCGCGGACGTAGGCTCTTGCCGTTGTCCGCCAGCGTAGATCCATCTATTCAAGACCAGATCCTGCTCGGTGAGAACCTCGAGCTCCTGGGGGCCTTTCCCGACGAGTCCTTCCAGCTCGTGTACCTCGATCCGCCGTTCAACACCGGCAAGCTGCAGACCCGGCGCACGCTCGCAGTGCTCCGCGACGAGGACGGCGAGCGGGGCGGCTTCCAGGGCGCCCGCTACACCACCCGGCTGCTCGCCCAGTCCTCCTACCGCGACCGCTTCGAGGACTACCTGGAGTTCCTGGCTCCGCGCCTGGAGCACGCCCACAGGCTGCTGGCCCGCGAGGGCACGCTGTACTTCCACATCGACTACCGCGAGGCCCACCACTGCAAGCTGCTGCTCGACGAGATCTTCGGGCGCGAGTGCTTCCTCAACGAGATCATCTGGGCATACGACTACGGCGCCCGCACCAGGAGCCGCTGGCCGGCCAAGCACGACACCATCCTCGTGTACGTGAAGGACCCCGCCGCCTACCACTTCGACTGCGAGGCCGTCGACCGCGAGCCGTACATGGCCCCCGGGCTGGTCACGCCCGAGAAGGCCGCCAGGGGCAAGCTCCCCACCGACGTGTGGTGGCACACGATCGTGCCCACCAGGGGCAGCGAGAAGACCGGCTACCCGACCCAGAAGCCCGAGGGCATCCTCCGGCGCATCGTCAGCGCGTCAACCCGGCCGGGCGACCGCTGCCTGGACTTCTTCGCCGGCAGCGGCACCCTCGGGGCGGCCGCCGCCCAGCTCGGCCGCCACTACGTGCTCATCGACTCCAACCCCGAGGCCGTGGAGATCATGCGCGCGCGGCTGCCCGGCGTGGCGGGCGCCCGGGCCGCCGGCACGGCCGGCCGCTCGGCCGGGTGAGCGCTCGCCGGGGGCGACAGCGACGCGCCGCAGCCGCCGAGGTGCGAGGCTTCACATATGTTCCACCTGGAGCTTCGTGACTTCCCGCACAACATGTGCCGCTTCAACCTCAGCGACGAGGAGCTCCGCCCGATCCTCGAGATCTGGTCGCGCGGGCAGGTGCTCGAGTACGGCGAACAGAGGTGGAACCCCCAGAACGCCACCCTGAAGGTGCTCGAAGGTCCGAAGCTCCCCCTCGGGCAGCTCACCATGGGCCGCGGCTGGACCATCGCCGAACGCCAGGGCACCGACGTCACCGACCGCCTGATCGCGGCCGCCAGGGAGGCCATGTTCGCCGGCGGCGGCGGTGCGGGGGGCGCGGTCGCGGCCGCGCCGGGGGGTATCCCGGGGCCCGGGGGAGGGGCGCTGCCTCAGGGCGTCCCGGCCGGTGCCACCGGTGCTCCGCTCGGTGACTCGTTCGCCCTCGGTATGCAGATGGCCGCGCTGCTCGGCCCCGACGCCATGCGGCTGCTCGACGCGTGGCGGGCGGCCGCTGCCAGCTCGCCCGGGCTCGCCCCCAGCGAGACGCTCGCCAAGGCCGAAGGAGCCGTCCGGTCGGCCGACGCGGCGGGGGGCTGACACGGCGCTAGACTTTTCGGTGGCGTATACGTGGTGGGCGTAGCTCAGTTGGTAGAGCTCCTGGTTGTGGTCCAGGCGGTCGTGGGTTCGAGCCCCATCGCTCACCCTCAAGGAATGGCTGGAGATAGGCACTTTTCGCTGTAGCGACCTCCGTCAAAATGGCCCCACGGGGAACAACCGGGGAACAAACTTTCTGAAAACCTGCATCTGGGGTCTGGCGCCGGGACGATCTCCGGGCTGCACGAGCTGCTTCTGGACGGCTCCGGCGCCAGTCCGTGGACGCAGGCGTCGTGGTTCGTGACGGGGCAGGACGAGATGGATGGGGAACGAGTCGTCTGCTGCAGGCTCCAACGGGTAGCCGTCAGCCGTGCCCTTTGCGCTCCCACGCTGAGCCAAGGCTCGCGTGATGCTCATGTCGTGCCGACGAAACTGGTCGTAGGCTACGCAGATCAAGAAAATCGCGCAGAAGCCGATAAGTAGGCTAAAATATGTCTATCGTGCTAAGCTGCGCGTTGAGGTCTATCGAAGGAATCGCCTGATGCCGGCTGTTCGCTCACAACCCAAGTTGCTGTTGACCAAGCAGGCTGGGGAGCTGTTGAACGTCAGCAAGCGCACGATCCTCAACTGGATCGAGAACGACAAGGTCCCGTACGTCAAGCTGCCGGGCGGCGACTATCGTGTCCCGCTAGCGGGCCTGCTTGCCTCTTTGTCGGGAACCTACCGGCTCGATGAGGAGATCCGCGCCCTGGACGAGCGCTACGCGGCTGTCAGCGACGCCGACGTGCAGGCGGCGCTCGAAGACGACGTCTAAAAGCTCGCGGCCCAGGCATAGAGTGTCGCCCCGATGCGGCCGGTCGTGCTCGACACCAGCGTCGTCTTGCCCGCGGTGCTCTCCCCGCGCGGGTATCGCCGGCGCTTCTGGGTCGTGCTGGCGCTGGGCGCACTCGCCGCGCGTCGTGACCTCCTGCGCCAAGAAGCCGACGCGTCGCGCGCCGAGTCCGCGAGCGCCGGCGGACAGGCGGGCGGCGCGACGCTCGAGGTACTGGCAGGGCAGGCCGAAGCCAGGTACGCGCGGTTGCGTGAGGCGCTGCCGGAGGGCTGTCCCGATGACTGGCAACTGGTGGCTTCACGCCCGCTGCTGGCCGAGTATGAGCGCAAGCTGCGAGAGGCGGGGCCCAGGCTGGCCCCGACCCTGCGCGAGGCGGACATCGAGGTTGTGCGCCAGCAGATCGCGGCTGTCTGCGTCGACGTGACCGAAGACTTCGATCCAGGGCTGATTCCCTCCTACACCTCTGATCGCAAGGACGACCCGGTAGTCCACACAGCCTTGCTCGCGGACGCCAGCTGGCTGATCGCCGATGACACGAAACACATCTGCACGCAGCCCGGAGGCAGTACTGAATATCAGCTACCAGGCACCGATCGACGCATCAGTGCCGTGACGTTCAGCCGCTTCCTCGATCACCTCTCCGACATCGACCTCGACCAGGTTAACCCGAGTCTGTTGGAGGTCGCGTTCCGGTCCTCTGGTGGCAGCTAACCGTTAGAAGTCCGGTCGTTCAGCGAATCGCCTGCTCGGGCTCGACCGGCCGATCGACCGACTCGGCCACGGAGACTTCGCAGCGGTGCGCGAGGCCACAGAAGGGTTCGTCGACGGCGACTACACCCTGGGCGGACTACCCAGCTTCAGAGCGTGGATAGAGGCTCCAGCCGTTCGACTCCAACCGCAGCGAACAGGTGTTCGGGGAACAGGACGGGGTAGTCGACGATTCGGACTGTGCGCTCCTCGGTGAGAACGACTTGCTGGTGGTGGGCGCCGAAGATGACGAACGTGATCGCGCCCTGCATCGCGGCCGAAGGAGCGCGTAGGCCGATAACCGTGCCCTTTGCGCTCGTACGCTGAGCCAGGGCTCGCGCGATGCTCGTATCGTCGCCGACGAGCTGATCGTAGGTTACGCCCTCATCGCTGCACACCGCGGGATCCAGGAGATCGAGGAGCCGTTCCTCCGGAAGCTCCAGTGTCGATAGGCGGCGCACGTCCTCCGGCGCAAAGGAAAGCTCGCCCTTTGCGACTTGGCGGAGGAACTCAGCCATCGCCGCCTCTGGCGAACTCGACGCGTATAGGGGCGAGGGATCGCCGCGATCGTGGTAGCGCCCGGGGCGACGGGCGTGTAGAGGAAGGTCGAGCGCCGCCCGGTGCTCGGGCGTCTGTCGAAAGGTCGAGCGCCGCCCGGTGCTCGGGCGTCTGTCGAAAAGCCAACGTGGAGATGGAATAGACATCCACGGGGGTCTGAGCCTACGGGATCGATAGGCGGGCCATTCTTGCAGCGTTGGCCATTTCTGCGGCTAAACTGCCGGCTATATATGCTGTAAAAAAGAGTGCCAGAGAGGTTGACAAAGAACCGGACACTAGGTAGCCTGAAACGATGACCACCGTTGCCACAGGAGCGCCCGGCGTGCTGATTGCCATCAAGCGGGAGCTCCACCTCACCGATGAAGAGCTTGCGCGAGCCACGGGCGCTGGCGTTCGGACGATCCGTCGACTGCTCTCTGAGGAGGAGCGCCCAAAGCGGACGCGCCTGGAGGAGCGTATCGACGACCTTCGCACGATCGCCCAGATCCTCCGTGAGGCGTACTCGGCCGAGGCCACGCGCAGCTGGCTGATGGCCCGCAATCGCCTGCTCGGGTTCGACCGGCCGATCGACCGACTCGGCCACGGAGACTTTGCAGTGGTGCGCGAGGCCGCAGAAGCGTTCGTCGACGGCGACTACACCTGAGCGGACTGCTCCGCGTCAGAGCGTGGATAGGGGCTCCAGCCGCTCGACTCCGACCGCAGCGAACATATGTTCGGGGAACCCCTCAGGAGTGGCTGCAGATCTGGGGCTCGGCGGTTCTGGCGCTTCAGACGCGGCCGGCGGAGGGCTCGACGGCTCTAGCGCCGAACGAGCTTCCAGCGGCCTGCCGATCGGGTCGATGAACAGCGAGCAGGGACCCGTGGTGGTGGGCAATTCGCCGTCGAGGACATCGATCGCATAGGTGAGGTCCTCACCCTCGAGCAGCGGGTTCGTGAGCGTTACCACGACATCCTCGGGGCTCTCGTCCTCTGTGTCGAGGAACGAGAGCACGGCGTTCGGCGGGTCATCGAGGAAGCTGTTCTCGCCGTGTCCCCAGCCTTCGACGAACTGTCCGGACGTGAGATGGCCGACGATCCGCTCGGGCCGGTCAGAGAACATCAGTGTCGAGGGCGCGAGGCCATGAAGTGTAAGAGCGCCCTCGCCGCTTGTAACTCCTTGCGCGCTCTGCACGAACAGCGCCTCGAACTCGTCGGATCTGCCTGTCGGCTCTGATGCCATCTGGATCACCTCGCTCGTGGTTTGCACGAGGACCATAGGGCCTCTGCTGCTCGCCAGATTCATCCGATCAGGATGATGTTCAATGCAGACGGGGGCATCGACGGCGACACGTCACCCCACGAGCCAGAGGAACCCTACGCTGTGAAAACGAGCCAACCGCACGGGCATCATCCACATCGGATGATTCAGCGAGGGAGCAGTGGCGCTAGCGTTCGCGGCCAACCCAAGTGCAAGGTGATCAGATGCGTCACGCCCATTCGCTGTGCGAGCTATCGGTCGTCTTGGCGCTGAACTGATCCGTAACGGAAGGGGAGCAAATGCGAGGCGTGGGTAGCGCGTTGTTCGTGGGAATCCTACTGATGATTGCGGGCGTCCTCAACATCATCTACGGGATCGCGGCGGTCGGGAATGCCAGCTTCTTTGTCAACGACACGCAGTACGTCTTCTCGAGCCTGCATACGTGGGGGTGGATTACCATCATTCTGGGTGTCATCCAGCTCACTGCCTCGTTCTCTCTCTTTGCCGGCGGCACATATGGGCGCGTCATCGGGCTCGTGGCGGCCAGCATCGGCGCGATTGGCGCGCTGCTCGATGTAGGCGGCGCGCACCCCTGGTGGGCGCTCGGCATCTTTGCCGTCTGCGTGGTCTGCATCCACGGCCTCGTGGTGCTCGGCGAGCCGAAGGAGGCCTGACGAGGTCGCGCGGTCTATTGCCGCTGAAACCCGTCGGCCTCGCGGCTCGACACATAGGTTGGCTCGAGGACGTCGGTCGATACCGAGCTGGTGCTAGACGTGGGTAGCGATCGTCGACGTAATTGCCAGCCTGGTCGTGCTGTTCTTCGTCATTCGGTTCCTGCGGCGGCCCCGCGACCCCAAGCGAGTGGCCGGCATGATCGATCAGATGAGCAAGGTCGCCGCCTCCCCCGTGATCGTGATCATCGCCGCCGGCGCCACGCTGGCGAATCCCGGCGCGTTCATCCCGCTGGCCCTGAAGGACATCTCCCAGACGAACCCGAGCGCCGGCGAATACATCGTCGAGCGGCTCGGGTTTGCGATCGTGTCGTTGCTGCCCCTCTCGGTTGCCCTCGTAGCGCTTGCGGTCGCGCGTGGGCCCGCTCAGCGTCTGCTCACGCGCGTGCGGGAGTGGCTCGAGCGCAACGCCAGGACGATCGCCGCGGTGATCCTCCTCCTGCTCGCCGCGGTGCTGATGCGAAACGGGATCGCGGGGCTCACCAGCTAGCGCCGGCTCGGGTCCGCAGCCACGGCATGTGGTGAGGCTGGGCACCCACCGACCGGTAGGGTGTCGGTGCGGATCGGAGCGAAGCGGTCAAACACCTACCGAGTGAGGAGTCCGCGGTGGACGAGGACTGGTTGGAGCGGTTTGCGGAGGAACCGGTGGTGCTGCTCGACCCCGGCGAGTACACACTGCGGATCGCGGAGGTGCAGGTCGCCGAAGACGGCTTGTCGATCCGTCCGCTTTGCATCGTCGTGGGTGGCGAGGACGACGGCAAGAAGGTCTGTCCGGAGACGTATGACTTCCGTGAGGGCGGCGAGAACGCTGCCGCAATCCGCAATTTGTACGGGTGGGGCGTCACTCGTCAGGAACTCGCGAGCACGGGCGGCGACCTCAAGTCGATTGGAGCGCTGCTCGAGGGTCGTGTCGGCCGAGTCTCGTTGCAACAGCGCGAGAACCAGGTCGGCGAGGTCGTCAACACCCACGAGCCCGGTGCGATCGAGCCCGTAGAACAGTAACGTCCCGCCTGGCAGCTTCATCGCCGACCGTGCCCGTTTCTCGGCCGGGCGGCCAGGTCACTCGATCCGGATGATGCGCGCGGGCGGCGGCGGTGATCGCATCGAGGCATGTTTCACCCAGTCGCTCGCCTCCCTCTCACAACACACCGAAACCCAAGACGGCTGGTGGACGTGTCGATCGCCTGCGGCTGGCGGGCGGGCGGCCGGTAGCGCAGGCAGTAGTTCGGCGCGCACAGGTGTGAGTCGCCCTTGATCACACGCCGCGGGATGTGCGCGCCGGGCTCCCCGTGGCCACAGCTCTCCTCGGGAGTTGCCACCCGCGGGTCGTCCGGGGCGCTCCACAGCACGCTCGCTCGGCGCCCTCCGCACCCGCCCCGTGGGTCGCGTAGAGCATCCCCGAGCCATCGTAGGGCGCGTGCACCCGCCCCCGGTGTCCCGCCGGACGGCGATCGCCTACGCTTGCGTGATGCTCGCACTAGACGACGTCCGGCTCGAGAACCCGGTATATGCGGCCCTGTCGGGCGCCCACTCGCGATTTGCGCGGCGAAGCGGTAACGCGCTCCGCTACGCCGCCGATGTCGCGCCGTTCCTCGCGCTCCCGCCGGAGGCGTCGAGTGCTGACTGGCGCGACGCGATCGAGCTGGTGCCACCCGGAGGGCTGGCCGCGACCGTGCACGACGGCTCGCCGCTACCCGAGCCACTGCAGGTGACAAACACCTTCGAGCTCGTCCAGATGGTCGGAGCGCATGCCCGCGGGGCCCACGATCCCGAGGCGCTCACCCTGGGCGCGGCCGACGTGCCGGAGATGCTGGAGCTGGTTCGAGAGACCGAGCCTGGGCCGTTCCTCGAGCGGACGATCGAGCTTGGCAAGTACATCGGGATCCGGCGCGACGGAGCGCTGGTTGCGATGGCCGGCGAGCGCATGCACTTCGACGGCTGGACGGAGATCAGCGCCGTGTGCACCGCACCGACCCATCGCGGTCACGGACTGGCCTCGCGACTCGTGTCCGCGCTCGTCGCCGACATCCACGGTCGTTCCGAACACGTCTTCCTGCATGTCCTGAACGACAACACCAACGCGATCCGCCTGTACGAAGAGCTCGGGTTTCACGCTCGCCGAGATCGAACGATCTCGGTACTGACGCGCGCCAGCCCCGACTGACGCGTGCGTCCGCCCGGCCCCACGGGCGACTTCACATCGAACATTCGTCCATTGGCGGAAGTTGGGCGTAAATGTATGAAAGTGTGCCCTGTCGCGCTGGCCTCGTTCTCTGCCTGCCAGTGAGAGCTCACCAATAGATTGGAAACGGACTGCCATGGCTGACCTATCGCCGGACCGGGTGTTGCTGAGCGAGGTGCAGGAGGGAGCCGAGGCGATGGCGCTCCTCGCCGAGAACGAGGAGACGTTCCGCGCGGCCGTCGACGCATTCCGGGCGCTGGATGGGGAATCGATGCAGCTGCTGCTCGCGCGCCATGGACTCGCCGAGCGCTGCGAGGTCGTCTGTCACTGGTTGCGCAGCAAGGAATCCGTCCTCTTGTGCCTCGAGCTGTCCGGGCCGCCGCCGCTCGAGGCGGAGCTGCCCGACGTCCGCGAGTTCGCCGAGGTCGTGGTGAAGCTCAGCGCCGACGAGGAGCTCGTCCGCCAGGCGGCGATCGCGATCGAGGAGCGCGACGCCGCCGCGTGGGCCGCGCTCGTCAAGCAGGCCGGCTTGGAGACTTTCTCCCATCTTCTCTGCCACTGGGCGTCCACGGTTTACTTCCGGCTCGTGTGCGGCGTGGTGTGCCAGCCGCTGACCGTGGGCCGGCCCGAGCTGGTCGGCGAGCTGCAGGCCGCGGGACAGGCGATCGGCAGGCTGGCGGCGGATGGGAAGAGCTTCGCGGCGGCCGTCGAGGCGGTCGGCGCCAACGATTGCGAGCGGCTCAGCGCCGTGCTCGCGGACGCCGGGCTCGTCGCCGCCGGGCGACTCATCTGCGAGTGGTTCTGCGGCTGGCGGTGCATGCTCGTGTGCCTCGGGTTCTGCCGGGTGCTCCCGCTCGAGCTGCCCGAGTCCGCGATCGAGGAGATGCTCGGTTTCGCCCGGGCGGGTGGCAGGCTCGCCGGCGAGCAGGGCGTGCTCGAGCGCCTGGCCGGAGCGGTGCTCCGCGAGGACGTGGAGACGGTCCAGGGTCTCGTCGAGAAGCTCGACTTCGAGCCCTACTGCATCCAGTTCTGCCACTGGGTGTGCTTCCTGCGCTGCCAGCTCTTCTGCATCTGCGTCAGCCCTCCCCAGAGCACCGGGGTGTTCACCTGTATCGGCGGCCTCACCTACGCCACCGACGTTCACAGCCAGGGACGGGAAAAAGGCATACCCGCGAGTGTGTCCCCGGCTCCTCCGAACTCGGGCAGCGGGCTGACGCTCGCCGAAGCGCGCGCGTTCTTCAACACGCTGCGCCTGAACGGCGCTCTGGTCCCGGTGGAAGGCGCGCCGCTCATCGAGTATCGCTTCGAGACGATCCAGACCTCGGCCGACGGGGAACAGCTCGTGACGAGCTGGACGCCCGTCACGTCGGCGCAGATCGCGCCGACGCCGATCGGCTTCTTCTTCAAGCCGATCCCCATCCCGCCGTTCGTCGAAACGATCGAGGTGTGGATAAGCGGCGGCCCCGAACCCTCCGTTGCGGGGCTCGACAAAACGCAGACGGTGTTCAACATCATCCCCGACGGCGAAGGCTGGATCGCGGTCCCGCCGCTCACGCCGGTGGCGCCGATGGTGCCCGGTCCCGGGTGGACGTTCTCGGCGAGTGGCGACACGACCGGCCTGCTCAACCTCGAGACCACCGCGCTGGCGAGCTTCCCGCCGCTCGACGAGAGCGGCGTCAACGCGGGCGAATCGGCCAACACCGGCGGTGCGGGCGATCCGTGGCTGCAGACGGATGTGCACTACGGGATCAGGATGATGATCCGCAACCAGGGCACGAGCGGCGAAGGCACGGACGGGGGGACGTGCGGTCACATCGCGATCAACAACACCCTCTACTACAACATCTCCCACCACCCCTACTGGGAGGGTGGTCTGTGGAGCAAAGAACCGGCCACCGACAAAGAGATCGCCGTGTGCTCGATCGGCATCGCCGAGCTCGCCAAAGCGCCGTGCAGCCGTCTCGACAAATCGCTGACCGTCCAGTTCACCGCCGCGCACTCCAACCTGGGGGACGTGTTGGTGTCGCTGGAAGGGCCCGGCGGGCCATACGGATTCACGCTCGACGAGGAACCGGGATCGATCCCGGGCGAGAACCTGTTCGGCATCGCGACGCCCACGGGATCGTGGAGCTTCGCCAAACTGGCGCCGTGCGCCTACCTGCTCAAGCTCGAAGTGTGGGTGCTGCTGACCACGGGCGACGCGGACATAACGCCCGAGCCGCTGGTGGACTACATCGCGTTCTGCAAGGGCGCCGGATAGGCAGCGCCGGCCGAGCCCCTAGCGCTCGAACCCCGCCCAGGCGCGTTCGGTGACATCGTCGAGCGAGCGCTCCGGGGCGCCCCGGGCGCGGCGGTAGCGGTTGAGGGCGGACAGCATCTGCTGCACATCCCCGTGTTCGAGCTCGGCTTCCTTCTCCAGCGAGCGGGTGGGTCGCCAGTCGAGCAGCTCCTCGGGCCCCTCGCGGTAGAGGTGGCCGGCGAGCAGGGCGATCAGCAACAGCAGCAGCGGCAGACCCAGGACCATGATCAGGAAGTAGGTCTGGGCCATCGCGCTCACGCTCCCGCGGGCGCGGGCCTGGTCCGCGGGCGGGCGCGGCCGGCGGGCTTGCTCGGGGGTGGGGCCTCGCGCTCGCCCTCGCCGGCACGCGACTCGCGCGCGCCTCGGGTGGCCCGCGCGGCGCCCTCGCTCTGGGCTCCGCGCTTCTGACGCCCGGTTCGCCGCGGGCTGCGCTCGCGGTGCTGGTCGCTGCCGAGCTCGTCGATGGCGGCCTGGACGACGCTCAGCCGGCGCACGAGCTGCGTGCGTACCCGCTCGAGCTCCCCGGCGCTCAGCAGTGTGGGGCCGATGCCCCCGTGTACGCGCTCCCCCTTTCCCGTACCGGGACGATGCGGGGACGACGCGGTGGCGGGCGCCACGCCCGGGTGTTTGGCCTCGAGCTCGCCGAGCGTGCGCTCGAGCACGGCGATCTGCTCACGCAGCAGGCGGCGGCGCCCGGCCGCGTCGTCCTTCGCCTGCCCGCCCCGCTCGGGCGAGACGTACAGCGCGGCGGCGACGTCCCGCGGGTCGACGCCGGTCTCGTGCGCCTCGCGGGCCGCGTCGGCGGCGATGCTCGCGACCGCGGAGGGCCGGTGGGGCGTGGCGGCGACGAACGTGCCGCTGCCCTGCTGGCTGTCGATCAGGCCCTCCTGCTCGAGCCGCTGGTAGACGGCGCGCACGGTGTTGACGTTCACGCCGGTCGCCCCGGCCACCTCGCGCAGGCCGGGCAGGCGCTCTCTGGGCTTGAACTGACCGTCGCGGATGCGGGTTCTGAGCGCCCACGCGAGCTGCACGCCGATGGGTATCTCGGCGGCGCGATCGACAGCGAGGTCCAGCGCCGCCGGCTCGGGTGACGCCGGCGCGTTCGCTCCCCCGGTGGGCTGCGCGCTCACACCTGCAACTCTAGCCGCATCCGCGCTATTGCATAGTGTGTTAGTAATCTAGTACACTGGCAGTGGCGGGCCCGGTAGGAGCTGCCAGGCCCGCCGGTGAGTGCCCGAGAGGAGGAGTGGCTGATGGTTCGCAGCGTCACCCAGCGGGTGGGCAGTCCGGCGCGGCACGTGCTCGAGGAGCTCGGGGACATGATGATCCTGGCCGGCCGCACGATCAGCTCGGCGCTGCGCCCGCCCTACCCCTATGGCGGCGAGCTCGTCTCCCAGTTCCTGTTCGTGCTGCGCCTGGTGTGGTTCCCGCTGCTCGTGTCAACGGTGGCGATCGACTACGGGGCGCCCGGCCTGCAGGCGGCGAACTTCCTGAAGCTGTTCGGCGCGATCGACTTCCTCGGCGGTTTCTTCGTGATCGAGGTGGTCCGGGAAATCGCGCCGCTGATCACGGCGATCGTGGTGGCGGGAGTGGGGGGGACGGCGATCACCGCGGACCTGGGCGCGCGCAAGGTGCGCGAGGAGCTCGACGCGCTGCAGGTGCTGGGCGTGGATCCCGTCAAGAACCTGGTGGTCCCGCGCTTTTTGTCGCTGGTGCTGGTGACCGGCCTGTTCAACATCTACTCCATCCTGTTCGGCTTCTTCGGCGGCATGATCGCCGAGCTCGAGTTCGGCGGCTCGCTCGGCCCCTTCTGGAGCCGGCTGTTCGACAACGCCACCGTCACCGACCTGTGGGGCTCGGTGCTGAAGACGTCCATCTTCGGGGCGCTCATCGCGATCGTCTGCTGTTACAAAGGGATGACCGCGTCCGGCGGCGCGGAGGGCGTGGGTCGGGCGGTGAACGAGGCGGTGGTCGTCTCCTTCCTGGCGTTCGGGGCGTTCAACTACGTGTTCACGCAGACCCTGCTGGCCACACATCCGCAGATCGTGATCCTCAAATGAGCGGGCTGCTGGCCCTGCCGCGCGAATGGCTCGGCTCGACGGGAGAGCTGGGCGGCTTCATGGGGAACACGGTGCGCGACGTGCTCAGCGGGAGGGTGCTGCGCTTCTTCGGCGAGACGCTGCGCCAGGCGGGGATCCTGATCATCGGCTCGACGGGAGTCATCTGGGGTCTCGTGTTCTTCACCGGCCTCGGCGCGTGTGGCATCCAGGCGGCGTACTTCAACGAGGCGGCGGGCGTGCCGGCCTACGCGGGCGTGTTCGCCGCGTGGTGCAACCTGCGGGAGGCGGTCCCGCTGGTGTTCGGGTACATGCTCGCTGCGAAGGTGGGCACCGGGATCGTGGCCGAGCTGGGCGCCATGCGCATCTCCGAGGAGATCGACGCGTTGGAGGTGATGGGAGTGAACTCGATGACGTTCCTGTGCGCGACGCGACTCCTGGCGTCGTGGCTCGTGCTTCCTTTTATGTATATAGGAGCGATCGGGGTGGCCTACCTGGCGTCGTATATTGCGATCGTGGATCAGGTTGGGTACATCTCATCGGGCGGGTATCTGCTGATCTTCTGGCAGTTCCAGAATCCCGGCGATTTCCTGTTCAGCGTGATCAAGGGCATGACCATGGCCACGGCGATCGTGCTGGTGGGCTGTTACTACGGCTACACGGCCAGCGGCGGACCCGTGGGGGTGGGCAAGGCGACGGCCAAGTCGATGGCTCTGAACCTCGTGCTCGTGAACGTGATCGATGCGCTCGGCACGCAGATCTTCTGGGGCGGCAACCCGCGCGCGCCGATCGGCGGCTGACCCGGCCGCTCGTGTGGTCGCGCTTGTGAAGGGTCTCGACCCGCCGGTGCGAGCTGCATCCGCGCGACGGGCTCGGGACCCGCTCGGCGGCGCCTGCGCCGTTAGCCTGGGTCGCATCGCCGCAAGCACTCCCATCGAGATCACCCGCGGCCTCTTCCGCTGGAGCGCCCCGCACCCGGCTTGGAACCCGCAGGCGACGCCGGGGAGCTCGGCGGACTGGGAGCAGATGGTCGGCTCGGTGCTGTATGAGCTGCCGGACACGGTGGTGCTGTTCGATCCCCTGCTGCCTGCGGCGGAGGAGCGGGAGAGCTTCCTGGAGTGGCTCGACGAGCGCGTGGGAGGGCGCCCGGTGAGCGTGCTGACGACCATCCACTGGCACCGGCGCGACCGCGCGCAGATAGCGGAGCGCTATCGCGCGAACAGCCCGCGGGCGTGGAACATGCTGCCGCGGGGGGTGCAGGAGTGGCCGCTGCGCGGCGCGGGCGAGACGCTGTACTGGCTGCCGGCGGTGCTCGCGCTGGTGGCCGGCGATCGCCTCGTGGGCGTCGACGGTCAGCAGCTGCGCGTGTGCCCGGAAAGCTGGCTCACACGCGTGCGTGCGAACCGTGCCGAAGTGGCCGGACTGATGCGCCCGCTGCTCGAGCTGCCGATCGAGCGGGTGCTCGTGTCGCACGGCGAGCCCGTGCTGCGCGCGGGGCACGGCGCGCTCGCGCGGGCGATCGCCGAGGCGCGCGCGTAGTGACGCCCGCGGGGCGATCCGCGCCGCTCAGCGCTCGATCACCAGCTTCGTCCAGTCGCGCTCGACGAGCGCATCGGCGGCGTCCTTCCAGCCGACCACGCGGGTGGTCACCAGCTCGGGGTGGAACGCCCCGGAGGCGGTCAGCTCGAGCACGTGAGGCATGTCCGTGCGGGCGTTCGCCCGCCCGGTCTTGAAGGTGATGCCCTTCGTGTACATCGAGAGCAGCGGCAGCGCGGGCTGCTCGCCGAAGTAGATGGCGACGCTCGTGCACAGCCCGTCGGGCGCGGTCGCCTGCAACGCCAGCGCCAGTAGCTGCGGATCGGCGCCGGCGTCGACGGTGATCGGAAACGGCCCGAGGCGCTTGGGCGCCTGCGCGAGCGCGTCCGCGCCCAGCGCCGCGGCGATCTCTCGGCGCCGCGGGTCGGAGTCGAGATAGGTCACCGACTCCGCGCCCAGCGCGACCGCGAGCCCCGCCGCATACAGGCCGATGGAGCCGGTGCCCGCGCCGCCGATCACGAGCACCTCCGCCCCCGGTCGCTCGGCGAGCGGCGGGCCGACCGCGCGCCACGCGTCCGCGATGTTGTCCGACGCGCTCGCCACCGTCGCCGGCTGCACGCCGGCGGGCAGCGGCACGAGCATGTGCTCGGCGTAGGGGACGCACACGACGTCCGAGAGAAAGCCGCCCCACTGCTCGACCGCCGGCCCGAAGCCATAGGTGGACATGAACGGCACGCCGGCGCAGTTGGAGGTGCGCCCCTCCCGGCACGGCCCGCACTGCCCGCAGGAGATCTGGAACGGCACGCTCACGAGCGCGCCCGGCGCGAACGAGCTGACGGCGTCGCCCACGTCCAGCACCTCCGCCACGCACTCGTGCCCGATCGCGAACGGTGGCCCGAACGGCGAGGCGCCGGCGATGATCACCGTGTCCAGGTCGCAGGTGGCGACCGCCCGCGGGCGCACCAGCGCGGCGGCGTCCGAGCTGAGCTGCGGCTCGAGGGCCTCGCGCCACTCGAGCGTGTTGGGGCCCGTGTAGGTGAGCTGCTGCATGCGATGACTCCTATCCGATCGCTGACCGCTGGAGCTCCGCCGGCGGCTGTCCGATCCCCACCGTAACGCCCGCGCACGAGCTCCGCATCGGTGCGGCCCGAGGCTGGAGTCGGCGCTACTGCACCGAGGCGGTGGCGTGGCGGGCGAGCATCTCGCGCAGGTAGCTCATGACCTCCTCGGCGGAGGGGTCGTGCTCGCCCTCCTGCTCGGTGGCCGCGGCGCTCAGGCCCAGCTCGTTCAGCAGCGCGTCGGTGACCGCGCGGTCGAACTGGTGGCCGGCCTCGCGGCGCAGCTCTTCGCAGGCGTGCTGGTGATCGATCGCCCGCCGGTAGCAGCGGTCGGTGGTCATCGCGTCGTAGGCGTCGCAGGCGGCGATGATGCGCGCGCCCAGGGGGATCTCCTCTCCCGCCAGGCCGTCGGGGTAGCCGCGCCCGTCCCAGCGCTCGTGGGTGGCGCGCACGATCTGCGCCACTGGGCGCAGCGCCGGCGCGGCGCTGAGGATGCGCTCGCCGAGCACCGTGTGCTGGTGCATGAACTCCCACTCGGCGTCGTTGAGCTCGCCCGGCTTGCCGAGGATCGCGTCGGGGATCCCCACCTTGCCGACGTCGTGCAGCTCGGCCGCGCGTGCGAGCTCGTCGAGCTCCTCCCCGGTCATCTCCAGGCGCCGTCCCACGCGCAGGCACAGCTCTGCGACCTCGCTCGAGTGGTCCTCCAGGGAGGGGTGCTTGGCGTGGATGATGCGCAACAGGACGTCGCGCGTCTGGTCGACCGCCAGCGATGTCCGGCCGCGCTTGCGCATGTACATGCGCTGATCGGCGATCTGCAGTGCGTGGTCGAGGTTCATGGCCTCGTGCGGGAGCAGCACGGCGCCCCAGGAGGCGCCCACCGCGAAGTTCTCTCCGCGCTCGTTCAGCGCGCCAGTGGCGGCGGCCACGACCCCGTCGAGCTCGTCCGAGCTGACGGCCACGAGGATGCAGAACTCGTCACCGCCCAGGCGATAGGCGGTGCCGTGGTCGGCGATCGCGGCGGCGAGCTTGGCGCCCAAGCGCGCGAGCACGGCGTCTCCGGCGAGGTGTCCGAAGGTGTCGTTGTAGCTCTTGAAGCCGTCCAGGTCGAACATCATCAGCACCAGCGGTTGCGAGGTGGAGGCGCCCGCCATGCGCTCGTCGAGGTCGGCGGCGAGCTTGCGTCGGTTGCCCAACCCGGTGAGCGCGTCGGTCAGCGCCTGGGCGCGCAGCACCTGGTGGGCGACGATGTCCGCGGCGGCTTGGCGGGCGCGCTCGACCAGGCCGAGCATCACCCCGCGCTCGTCATCGCTGAACGCGCGATCGCGGCGGGCGACGGCCAGCGCGCCGCGGGCCCGGCCGATGTCGGTGGCGAAGCCGAACGGCAGCGCGAGCGCCCACACGCCGCCGCGCTCGAGCTGGCACGGCTGCTCGTCGGCGTGGGTCGCCTCAGTGGCCGCCTCCAGTGCCGGCGCGACGCGCGCGGTGCACGCGACCTCGAGCACGCGCGGATCCAGTGGACCGCTCAGCTTGAGCTGCCCGGCGTCGGCGTCGAGCGCCTCGATCAAGCCGCGCAGGACGATGTCGGTGAGCGCCTCCAGGTCGAGCTTGGCGGCGAAGGCGTCGCCCAGGCGCTGGACGGCCGCCTGCAGGCGCGTGCGCTGGTGGGCGACCAGCTCCAGCCGGCGCTGGGCCTGCTCGATGCGCGCGCTGCGATCGCGCGAGAGCAGCAGCAGCACGCCGTTGAGCGGAACGATCAGGAGCACCTCGGCGGGGTCGTGGCGTGCGGCGTGCGCCACGAGCAGGCCCAGCGGCGCGATCGAGGCGTCGATCAGCCACACGAGGGCGATCACGCGGAACTGCACGCGTGAGGCGATGCCCATGGCCGCCGCCTCGCGCAGCGTCGCCGACAGCAGGTCGAGCAGGCAGCCGGCGGCGAAGGCCACCGCGTACACGGCCACCACGTGCGGGCCGCCGTGCAGGGGGCCGGCGATCATCAGCACGAGCGCCGGACCGACGGCGTGCCAGGCGTCGGGGATCGCGAACAGCACCCGCTCGCGGCCGACGCCGCTGACGAGCACCTGGCCGAGCGTGCCGAGGGCCAGGCCGGCGGCGGCCACCAGCGGCACGATCCCGGGGGGCAGCAGCAGCAGCATCGGCACGAGCACGAGGTAGGAGGGCACCACGTAGCCCGCGCCGATTGGAAACTTGATCATGCGTGAGGCGAGCGCGTAGAGCACCACCAGCATCCCCACCAGCGGCCAGTCCACCCGGTGCGAGCCGACGGCCGCGAGCGCCATGGGGACGGCGCAGGCGAGGAACAGCATCGAGGCCACCGTCTCGGCGATCAGCTCGCGCCGGCTGTAGCGGCGCCCGCGCGCCTTCCAGGAGTCCTCCAGCAACCGCTCCACCGGGTCGGCGGAGCGGACGTCGTCGAGGGTTGGGTCGCTCATGGCAGCGATTGCCCGCCCCGAGGGGAGCGGCGGCATGGCTCACATGCCGCCGCTGCCACGGGTTCAGCGGCTGTAGGGGTCGATGTAGACATTGTCGAGTGCCCAGGAGGCGTTGCCGCTCGGCTGGAACTGCACGCGGACCTGGAGGGTGAATCCCGGCATCCACAGGGGCAGTGCCTTGGCCAGTCCGAACACCGGGCTGAGCGTCCATTCTTCACCCGCCTGCACCGAGCCGACCTGGGTGGTGTGGTGGAAGCCCCACAGATCCGTCCACTGCAGCGACACCCGCAGCGAGCTGTCCGGCGAGCCGGAGCCGAGCTGGCGAGCGAAGAAGCGGAACGACGGGTATTCGCTGCTGACGCAGAACGCCGGGGAGACGGCGCGGCCGTTCGGTTCGATCGCAAGCGCGGTCGAGCCGCCGGTGGCACCTTCTTCACTGACCACTTCGGCGTTCGTCAGCGACCAGCCCGACGCGCCGGATTCGAACGAGCTGCCGGCGAGCAGGCTGTAGGCGGCGTTGTCGCCGAATTCCGCCAGCAACGACGATGAGGGGTTGGACGGACACGCGGCATCAGCCGCAGCCGGTACGGCAAAGACGACCAGCACGACGCCAAAGAGGGTGGCCGCGATCCTGCGGACTCCCTTTGGGCGAATGATGTACGGCATCTCAGGAACCTCCGAGTTGGATCGCAATCACGCGATCGTTGAGGTCGGCAGCTGGGCGGTCTCGAGAGATCCCTTGCTTTGCGTCCCCGCCTCACGACGGGTTTGCCCTGAGCGACTTGGTTTTGCTGGACGTTTCGGCTGGTTCGCATGCGCGCTTGAGCATCCGCAAAACCGATTGGACGCACGGGCCATGCGGTGGCGCGTGCGCTTAGCGCAACCGACGTGCGCTTGCAAGCGTCGTGGCTCCTGCGGAGCGCGCCCTCTCAGGACGCGGCGGGCGCATCGGCTGCGAGCCCCACGAGCTCGGCGCTGTGCTCCCACAACGCCTCGGCCAGCACCGCGTCCTGAGCCTGGCCGCTGGGCGCGATCACCTTCTCGTCCTGGACGTACTCGCCGGTGAGCCCCGCCGCCTGCTCGGACAGGGCGAGCCACACGAGCGAGCGGGCGCCCCGCGAGGGCGAGCGGAAGAAGGGCGCGCCGAGCGTGGTGGCGAGCTTCCAGAACCCGTTCTCGTTCTTGCCGAAGCCCGTGCGCACGACGCCCGGGTGAAAGCAGTTGGCGCGCAGCTCCGGAGCGCGCCTGGCGAGCTCGCGAGTGAACAGGATGTTGCACAGCTTCGAGGTGCCGTACACGCGCATCGCCGAGTAGCCCTTGTGCGATTGCAGATCATCGAGGTCCAGGTGTCCCGAGGTGTGCGCGTCGGAGGCCGTCGTGACCACGCGCCCCCCGTCCAGGCGGCCCCGCAGCAGGTTGGTGAGCAGGAACGGCGCCAGGTGGTTGAGCGCGAAGGTGCGCTCGAGGCCCTCACTGGTCTCCTTGCGCGAGGCGAACAGCGCACCCGCGTTGTTGGCGAGGACGTCGATGTGCTCGTAGCGCCCGGCGAGCGCCCCGGCGAGCGCGTGCACCTCGCTCATCAGCGTCAGGTCGGCGACGTGCTCGTGGACCTGCGCGCCGCCGCCCGCCGCGCTCGCTTCACGCGCCACGGCCGCTACGCGCTCGGCGTCCCGACCCACGAGCGCCACCTCGGCGCCCTGACGCGCGAGCTCGACGGCCGCGGCCTGGCCGATGCCGCGGGTGGCGCCGGTGATCACGACGAGGGTCATCGATCGACGCCGTCCGCACCCGCGCCGTTGCCCGCGGCCGCTTCTTCGTGGGCGGCGATGCGGGCGCGCCGATACTCGTCGACCACGATGTCCGTCAGCTCCTCCACCGAGGTCTCCGCCGTCGGCTTGTCCAGGGCGATCGCGCCGTCCTGGATCATGCTCACGCGGTCGCACGCCTGCAGCACGTGCACGTAGTTGTGGAGGATCATGATGATCGACACCCGACCCTCCTCCTTCAGGCGGGCCACGAGGTCGAGGATCGCCGCCCCCTCTCGTGCCCCCATGGCCGCGAGCGGCTCGTCCAGCAGGATGATGTCCGAGTCGGAGTTCACCGTCCGCGCCACCGCGATCGCCTGGCGCTGGCCGCCGGACAGGCGCGCCACGGCCACGTCTATGCGGGGGATGTTGATCCCCACGTCGTCGAGCGCCGCGCGCGCTTCGCGCTTCATCTGCTTGTTCGCCAGCAACGGCAGCGGGCGGTGGACCCGCTCACGGCGCAGGAACATGTTGTGGTACACGGACAGTTCGTCGATCAGCGCCAGGTCCTGATAGACGGTGTCGATGCCTTTGGAGCGGGCGTCGTCCACGCTTTTCGGTTCATACGGCTGCCCGTGCAGGAACATCTTGCCCGAGTCCTGCTTCTGAAAGCCGCTGATGATCTTGATCAGCGTCGACTTGCCCGCGCCGTTGTCGCCCAGCAGGCCGAGCACCTCGCCCTTTTTCAGGTGCAGGTTCACGTCCCGCAACGCGGTCACGGGCCCGAAGCGCTTGGCGATGTGTTCCACGCGCAGCACGTCATCCGGGGCCGAGCGCGGCGGCACCACCGCCTCGGCTGGGAGCGATGCGTCAGCCACTGTTATGCCCCCTTCTCGCTCGTGACACGTACACGCCGACGCTCGCCGCGATGATGATCGCCAGGCCGAGATAGAAGAGCTTGTAGTTCGCGTTCACGCCCTGCAACACGAGGCCGTCCTCGAGGATGCCGAGGAACAGCGCCCCGATCAGCGCTCCCACCACCGTGCCCGAGCCACCCGCCAACAGCGTTCCGCCGATCACCGCTGCGCCGATCGCGAAGAAGAGGATTTCGTTGGCCCCCGCGGGGTCGGGCTGGACGCTCCCTGCCCGCACCGCCTCGAGGATGCCGGTGAGGCCGGCGGTCGTGGCGCACAGCACGAAGTTACGGATCGTGATCGCCTTCACGCGCACGCCCGCCTCGGCGGCCCCGAGCTTGTTCGAGCCGATCGCCACCGTGTACAGACCCCAACGGGTGAAAGTCAGGCAGACCTGCAGCACGATTATGATCACGAGCGCCCAGATGAACTCCGAGTACGTGCCCGCGCCGAAGATTTTCGCGAACGTGCTGATGTGGTTCACTTTTTCCACCAGCACGATGTGGTGCCCGTTGACAACGTGCGGCACCTTCTCTTCGGTCGCGTGCACCTGCGCGCCAGGCGTTTCCACGGGCTCGCCGTGGGAGATGATCAGCGCCAGGCCCTCAAAGGCGAACAGCATGCCGAGGGTGACCACGAACGAGTTGATGCCAACGATCGCCGTGAGCACGCCGTTGAGCGCCCCCACGGCCACGCAGCACAGCAGCGCGAGCAGCACGCTCGGCACCAGCGGGATGCCCGCCGACGAGTTCAGCTTGTAGAACAGGAACGGCGCGAACAGGTACATCGCGCCGATCGACAGGTCGATCTCGCCGAGGATCATCACGAACACCTCGCCCGCCGCGAGAATCGCGATCGGGGCGAAGTACGGCAGCAGCGTCTTGAAGTTGCCACCGGTCAGGAAGGTGCTGGTTTTCACCGAGAAGTAGATCGCGGTGATCAGCGTCACCACGATGATGCTGCCCTCGCGCAGGGACAGCACGCGCGAGAGGACGTCCTCGCGCGTCACATGAGGGGCGTGGCGCGCGTGCGGCGCCGCGCCCCCCGAGGTGGCGGGCTCGCCAGAAGCAGGGCCTCCCGCCACGCTCGACACTGCTCTACGCCGGCGCGCCCGCCTTCAGCGGGACGACCTTGGCTTCCGAGGAGGTTCCCTCGTAGCGGGATTTCGATTCGACGTACGGGGCGACGCTTTCCTTGTTCAGGAACTTCAGCCCGGTGTCCACTTCCGCGGGCCCGGTCAGCGAGCCCGAGACCCGCCACAGGAACAGCTGCAGGATCGGCATGAAGCCCTGGAGATAGGGCTGCTGGTCGATCGTGAATTCGATGTAGCCTTCGTGGAGCAGTCTCTGCGTGACTTCGGTCAGATCGAAGCCCCCCGCCTTGACCTTGCCGGCGAGGCCGAACTTCTGCATGACTTTCGCGAGCTGGGCCGTCGAGTCCCCGGCAACCGAGTACATGCCCTTGGTTTCCTTGTGTCCCAGCCAGTACGCTTCGATCGTCGAGAGCTGGCCCGGTTCGTCTGTGCCGGTCGCCACTTCGTGGGGTGTTATCGGCTTGCCCGATGCCTTGATCGCCTTCACCGCGCCGTCGATGCGGGGCTGCAGGTTGGCGGAGCCCGGCGTGTCGATGAACAGCACCACGTCGCCTTCTTTCACCGCTTCGACGATCCGTTCGCCCATCTGTTCGCCCGCCAGTTTCAGATCCTGCCCGACGTAGGCCAGGCGCTTGTTCGTCGGCGCGTCCGCGTTGTAGGAGACCACCGGGATGCCCGCCTGCAGCGCCGCTTCCACGGGAGCGTTGAACGCGTGCAGGTCGATCAGCGACACTGCGATCCCGTCCACGCCGCTGGCGACGGCCGTGTTCACGGCATCGACCATCTGGTTGACGTTGCTGCTTTCCGAGCCCGTCCACACGTACTTGCAGCCGAGCAGGTTGCACGCATCGGCGAGCGCGTACTGCGTGGGCACGAAGAACGAGTTGGTGGTCACGTGGTTGACCACCGTGAATTTGTATTCGGGGTGCGAGCCGAACACCTTCGAGGAGCCGCTGCCGCCGGAGGCGCTCGACCCGCAGGCGCTCAGCAGGCTGCCCACGGAGCCCGCGGCAACGCCCGTGAGCGCTGTTCGGCGCAGGAACGCGCGCCGGTCGAAGCCCGGCCGCGCGGGCTGCACGCGGTCCACGTACTCCAGCCGCTGGACCGCGTCCTGAACCTGGTCGGTGTCTGCCATGGTGTCCTCCTATCCGCCGCTTTGGAATGCCCTGTCCGTAAGCATGCAACATTGAGCACTTGCCTGTCGTCTCCCCGCTGGCACGCCAACCCCAAGGTCGCGCAAGCACCCACATCTGCCTCTGGCCAGTGCCGACCGCGCCCTCAGCGGGGGCATCCCCTCCGTACAAGCTCGTGGACGGTCGCTCGACACCACTCGGGACGGGTATACCCTCGTGGCATGCCTGCGAACCCCGCCGAGCGGCCGGCCGCCGAGCGCCAGCCCTCCCATCGCGGCGAGCACGCGGGCGCTCGCGCCGCACACGAGGACCCTCCCGAACGCTGCGGCACGGTCCTGCTGTCGCGGGGCGTCAAAGACGACGGACGCGCCCTGATCCTGTACAGACACGCCGAGGACGAGTGAAGTTGAGCGAGCAGTCGGGGATCTCGCAGCGCTTCAACGAGCTGCGCGGCGAGCAGGTTGACTACGCGATCCACCGCCAGGAGCGCACGTTCCTGCCCGCCCGCGACCACTGCCCGCTGTGTCCCACGCGCCCCGGCGGGCCGCCCACGGAGATCCCGGTCCCCGCGTTCGAGATCGCGGTCTTCGACAATCGCTTTCCGGCCTTCGCGGCTCCCCACGGAGCGGCCGAGGTGGTCGTGTACACCGACGATCACGACGCCTCGTTCGGCACCCTCCCGCGCGTGCGCGCCGAGGATCTGATGTGGGTGTGGCGCCAGCGCTACACGGAGCTGGGCGCGCGGGAGGACGTTGACTACGTGTTCATCTTCGAAAACCGCGGCGTGGAGGTGGGGGTGACGCTCCACCATCCTCACGGCCAGATCTACGGCTTCCCCTTCCTGCCGCCCGTGCCCGCGCTCGAGCTCGTCGCCGACGAGCGCCTCGGGGGCTGCGCGCCGTGCACGCTGCTCGAGCGCGAGCTCGCCGATGGGCGCCGGGTGGTGTTCGAGAACGATGCGGTCGTCGTGAACGTCCCATACGCGGCACGCTGGGCATACGAAGCGCACGTGACGCTGCGCGAGCATCGCCCCAGCCTGCGCGACTGCCAGCCTGGCGAGCTGCGGGCGCTGGCCGGCGCCCTGCGGGCGCTGGTGCGCGGCTATGACGCGCTGTTCGACCGCCCCTTCCCGTACGTGATGGCCATGCACCAGGCTCCCACCAGCGGCCCCTCGCGCGGGCACCTGCACGTCGAGTTCTACCCGCCGCTGCGCACGGCCGAGAAGCTCAAGTACCTGGCCGGCTCGGAGCAGGGCGCGGGCACGTTCATCTCGGACACGCTCCCCGAGGAGTCCGCCGCCGCGCTGCGTGAGGCGATCGCGCGTGCCGCGTGAGCGCACCGCCGCGTTCGCACCCGGCCGCGTCAACCTGATCGGCGAGCACACCGACTACAACCAGGGGTTGGCGCTGCCGTTCGCGATTGCCGAGGGCGTCACCGTGCACGCGCGGGCGAACGGCACACCGCGCGTGTGCGCGCAGGCGAGCGAGCTGGCCGAGCGTGACGAGTTCGCGCTCGCCGACCCGCCGCCCGCGGCCGGATGGCGCGCGTTCGTGCGCGGCACCGTCGCCGAGCTCGCGCGTGCGGGCTATCCGCTGCTCGGCGCCAGCCTGCGCATCGGCGGCGACGTTCCGCCCGGCTCGGGCCTGTCCTCGTCGGCGGCGCTCGAGGTCGCCCTGTGCGTGGCCCTGATCGAGCTCGGCGGGCCGAGCCCGCCCGCGCGCCCGTGGGCGGCGGTCGATCGCACCGAGCTCGCGCGTGTGTGCGCGCGCGTGGAGAATCACTGGGTGGGGGCCCACACCGGGCTGCTCGACCAGCTCGCCTCGCTGTACGGAGAGCCGGACAGAGCGCTGTGCATCGACTTTCGCTCGCTCACCGTGCTGCCCGTGCCGCTCGTGCTCGGCGACTGGCGCCTGGTGGTGCTCGACTCCGGTGAGCGTCATGTGCACGCGAGCTCCGGCTACAACGAGCGGCGCGCCGAATGCGCACGGGCGTGCGCACTGCTCGGCGTCGGCTCGCTGCGAGACGCGGACGCCGGCAAGGCTGCCGCCCTGCCCGAGCCGCTGCGGCGCCGCGCCGGCCACGTGATCAGCGAGAACCAGCGCGTGCGCGAAGCGGTGACCGCGCTCACCGACGGTGACCTGCCCGCACTGGGCGAGCTGCTCGACGCCTCACACGCGAGCCTGCGCGACGACTACGAGGTCTCCACGCCGGCCGTCGAGCGCACGGTGAGGCGCTTGCGCGACGCCGGCGCGGCGGGAGCCCGCATCGTGGGCGGCGGCTTCGGTGGCATCGTGCTCGGGCTGTTCGGGCCCGGGGAGCGCCCTCCGGAGGGCGCGCGCGAGGTGCGCCCCAGCACGGGCGCGCATCCGCTGGATGCAGGCGAGCAGCCGTGAGACATGCGCGCTCGGACTCCGGCGAAGCCGAGCGGCGCAGCCGGCCGGCCCGGGGGGAAGGCCGCGGCGCAGATAACTCGCCAAATAGCGGGGTCCGCACTTGCTGGCCGTCCGGTGGGTGGGGGATACTGAACCCGTGGATCGCAAACCGTCATCCGTTGGTGGCGACGGCGAGATCGCCGTTGCCGGCGAGGGCGGCGTCGCCCGCTACCTCGTGCGCGAGCGCCAGAAGCAGGAGCTGCGACGCGAGCGCGACGGTATCGTGCTGGCGCTCGCCAAGGACCTCGGCGAGCAGGGGATGGCCGCGCGACTCGGTGTGTCACGGCGTGTGGTCGAGAAGCTGCTGGCCGACGCCCGCGCCCGACGCGACCGTGAAGGGCCGGCGGACGCTGAGCCGGAGATAGTGGTTCGCCGCCTTGGCGTCGACCGCGAGCGCTGGGCGGAGGCCGACGCCCACTACGAGGCGCTCGGGAGCGCTCCCGAGCTGCGCGACCGGCGCACACCGTTCCCGCGCTCCTCACGACCGCGCTGAGGCGCCGGCGGGGCTCCGCCGGCTCGTATGGTGTGAGCCGATGCTGCGCTTCGCGCCGAGTGAGCTGAGCGACGCCGAGCTGGCGCTGCAGGGGGAGGTGCGGGAGTTCCTCGCGCGGTCGCTGCCGCGCGGGAGCTTTGCTCCCGGGCTGGGGATGGCCGCCGCGCGCGACCAGGACTTCTCGCGTGCCCTGGCCGCCCGGGGTTGGCTCGGGATGGCGTTGCCCCGGCGTTACGGCGGCTCGGAGCGGGGCGTCGTCGAGCGGTTCATCGTCGTCGAGGAGCTGCTGCGCTGGGGCGCCCCCGTTCGCTACCACTGGGTCGCCGACCGCCAGACCGGACCCCTGATCCTGCGCTACGGCAGCGACGCCCTGCGCGAGCGCTTCCTACCGGCCATCTGTCGCGCCGAGGTGTCGTTCTCGATCGGCATGAGCGAGCCCGAGGCGGGCAGCGACCTCGCCGCCGTGCAGACGCGCGCGAGGCGCGCGGACGGCGGCTGGCGCGTGAGCGGGACGAAGCTGTGGACGGGCGGCGCGCACGAAAACGACTGGTTCGTGGTGCTGTGCCGCACGAGCGACGAGGACGATCGCCACCAGGGGTTGACGCAGATGATCGTCGACCTGCGCGCGGACGGCATCACCGTGCGGCCGATCGCCTACCTGGACGGCAGCGAGTTCTTCAACGAAGTCCTCCTCGACGACGTGTTCGTCGCCGAGGAGCTCGTGCTCGGCGAGGTGGGGGCCGGCTGGGCTCAGAACACCTCGGAGCTCGCGCTCGAGCGGGCCGGCCCCGAGCGCTGGCTGTCGAGCTATCTCGTGGTGGAGCAGTACCTGCGGGAGCGCGGCGCCGCCGACGAGCGGGCGCGGGCGGCCCTCGGCGAAGCGCTCGCCGGCTGGTGGGGCATTCGCGCGCTGTCGCTGTCGGTCGCCCGACTGCTCGACGCCGGCGAGGCGCCGGCGGCGGAGTCGGCGCTCGTCAAGGAGCTGGGGACGCGCTTCGAGCAGGACGTGCTCGACGCGATCTGGCGGCTGGTGGCCGACGAGCCCGACCCGGCGTCGGAGTCGCTGTTCGAGCGGCTGCTCGCGGCGGCCATCCTGGGCGCCCCGTCGTTCACGATCCGCGGCGGGACGAACGAGATCCTGCGCTCGGTCGCGGCGAGGGCGCTGCGCGCATGACGCAGGCACAGGCGCAGGCGCTGGCGCTGCTGCGCGAGCGCGGGCCCGACCCGGACGCGGAGAGCGCACTGCTGGGCCGGTGGCTGCTCACGCAGGCCGGCCTGGGTGAAGCGGACGGGCTCGTGACCGTCGCGCCGGGGAGCGCCCACGACAGCGTCGTGCTGCGGGGCGAGCGGCTGAGCGGGACGGCCCACCGGGTGCCGTGGGCGGGCGAGGCGGAGCGCATTGCGCTGCTCCTCGACGGGCGCGTGGTGGCGGTCGAGCGCGCACACGTCACGATCCACCCGCGCGCGAACCTCGCCGGAGACGCGCGCGATACGGTCGTCTTCGAGGACGCCCGCGCGCAGCCGGGCGCCGGGATGCAGGCCGATGAGCTGCTCATGCGGGGCGCCCTCACACGCATCGCGCTGATGGCCGGAGCGCTCGACCGCGTGTACGAGATCGCCGTCCGGCACGCCGGCGAGCGGCGCCAGTTCGGTCGCCCGATCGGCGCCTTCCAGGCGGTGCAGCAGCACCTCGTCACGATCGCCCAGCAGGCCGCGCTGGCGGGCGCCGCCGCCGCTACGACCGCTCGCCGTCCGGGCGGCTTCGAGATCGCCGCCGGCAAGCTGCTCGCCAACCGCGCGGCGCTGAGCGCCGGACGGGCCGCCCACCAGGTGCTGGGCGCGCGCGGCACCACCCGCGAGCACCCGCTCGGTCAGCTCACGTGCCGGCTGTGGGCGTGGCGCTCGGAGTACGGTGACGAGCACCGCTGGAGCACCGCGCTCGGCGCGGCCGTCGCACGCGCGGGCGCGGACAGCCTGTACCCCGCGATCACCGGTGGCTCCACGGTCGTGAGCCTCTGATGCCGGCGCCCGCCCACACCATCTACGGAGCGCCCAGCGCGCGCGTGCCGGTGCTGCTCACCCACGGCTTCGGCGCCAGCCGCGCGATGTGGGCGTCCAACGTGGACGCGCTCGCCGCCGGGCGCGAGGTGCTCACGTGGGACCTGCCCGGGCACGGCGCGAGCGCCGCACCGGCCGGGCTCTCCCACGAGCAGTGCCTTGCGGACATGCTCGAGTTGCTCGACACGCTCGGCGCCGTTCGGGCGGTGCTCGGCGGGATGTCGCTCGGCGGGTTCCTGTCGCTGCTCTTGTGCGCGCGCCATCCCGAGCGGGTGGCCGGTCTGGTGCTCGTGGACACCGGCCCGGGTTTCCGCGACGACGCGGCCCGCGCGGGGTGGAACGCGTGGGTGGCGGGGCTCGCGGAGGACCTCGAGGCCCGTGGCCTGGACGCGCTGCGGTCCGGCCCGGAGTCCGCCGCCGCGGAGCACGCGGCCGGCGCCGCCGGCCTGGCGGCGGCCGCGCGCGCGATCCTCACGCAGCGCGACGGAGAGGTGTTCGCGTCGCTCGGCCGTGTGGCCGTGCCCACGCTGATCGTCGTGGGCGCCGAGGACGAGCGCTTCCTGGCGGCCGCCGAGGCCATGGCTCGCCGCATCCCCGATGCTCGCAAGCTCGTCATCGAGGGCGCCGGTCACGCCGCCAACATGGACCAGCCCGAAGCCTTCAACCGCGCCGTGTGCGAGTTCCTGGAGGACGTGTGAGCGAGATATTGACGGTGGCGGTGGGCGCGGACCACGTGGCGACGGTCGAGTTCGATCGCCCGCCCCACAACCACTTCGACGCCGAGCTGATCGGAGCGCTCGCGGACGCCTACGAAGCGCTTGACGAGGACCCTGCGTGCCGCGCGATCGTGCTGTGCTCGGCCGGCCGGCACTTCTGCGCCGGCGCGAACTTCGCCGGCGCGGGGGATGAGGGAGTCGACGTCCTGTACGCACACGCGGTGCGGCTGTTCGCCGCCGGGACACCGGTGGTGGCAGCCGTCCAGGGCGCCGCGATCGGGGGCGGGCTCGGGCTCGCGCTGTCGGCGGACTTCCGCGTGGCGAGCCCCGCGTCAAGGTTCGCCGCGAACTTCGCGCGTCTGGGCATCCACCACGGCTTCGGCCTGACGGTGACGCTTCCGGCGGCCGTCGGAAATCAGGCGGCGCTCGAGCTGCTGTACACGGGCAGGCGGGTGAAGGGCGAGGAGGCACACACGATCGGCCTGTGCGACCGCCTGGCAAGCGACGAGCAGCTGCGCGAGCAGGCGCACGCATTCGCCGCCGAGATCGCCGCCGCCGCTCCCCTGGCCGTGCGATCGATCCGCCAGACGATGCGCGGCGAGCTCGCCGAGCGCGTGCGCGCCGCGACCTCGCTCGAGCACGCCCGCCAGACGCCCCTGTTCGCGAGCGATGACTTCCGGGAGGGCGTCAGCGCCACCGCCGAGCGCCGCACGCCGCGCTTCACCGGCCGCTGAGGCGGCGGCCGCGCCGCCGGCGCTCAGCCGAGGACGCGCGCGTGGGCGACGTGCGAGCCGGGGCTTGCGGCGAGGGCGTCGCTGCGCCCCGCGCAGTAGCGCGCTTCGAGCTGCGCCGGTCCGAGGACGTCGAGCAGCTCCAGTCCCTGGGCCCGCAGGTCGTGGGCGAGCTGGCCGGGGTCGAAGCCCGTGATCCAGGGCTCGCCCACGGCGGCCACCTGGGCGCGCGCCTCCTGTATCAGCTCGTCGTCGGTGTCCGCGTCGAGCAGGGCCTGTTCGACGAAGCTGAACACCAGCTCGCTGCCCGCGAGCCCGCAGGAGGCGATCGCGGCGAGCGTGGCGAGGTTCGCCGCGCGGGTGAGGTAGGGGGTCACGCCGAGCCACGAGAAGAACGCCGGGCGATCCTCGCGAAACGCCGAGCCTGCCAGCGCGGCGTCCAGCGGTGTCTCGCTCAGGTCGGCAGCCACGAGGTGCAGGCCGGACGGGAGCGGGATGTCACACTCCGCGAGCCGGCCGGTCTTGAACTCCTGCGTCGCCGGATGGTCGACCTCGAAGATCTCCAGCTCGCGGGCGAAGGCCGGGCGGCGCAGCGCGAAGCTGTCCATGCCGGCGCCGACGATCACGTACTGGCGCACGCCGCGCGCGACGGCATCCGCGAGCGCGTCCTCGGCGTAACGGGCACGCAGGATCACGGTCCCATAGGAGGGGTGCGCGCGTAGGGCCACGTCCAGGGCCTCGCGCCCGCCGCTCCCCAGCATCGCCTCGCGCTGCTCGCTGGGGATCAGCCGATCGCCCCACGGATCGTCGAGCAACGGCGGGCGGTCGAGGCGCGTGTGGGTGGCGCGCATCAGCGCCGTGCCCATCGCCGTCATGCTCGCCTTGCCCGGATCCATCGTCGCGATTCTCACAGACGCTCGCCTGAGGTGCCCTCGCACCCGGTGCACGCTCAGCCCGTCGCCAAGCCTTCGCCCGCGAGCCGCTCACAACGCCGGCGAGCTCTTTGACATAGTTACAGCGCGACAGCCGAGGGCAAACGGAGGAGGGCGGCAATGGCGACTACGGGGCGCGACATCAAGAGCATCGAGCTGGCCGAGAGCGAGCTGTGGGAGAACGGGCCGCCGTACGAGCTGTTCAAGGAGATGCGGGCGAAGTGCCCGGTGCACTGGACGGAGCGGATCGAGCAGTACCCCGGTGAGGCCGGCTTCTGGTCGGTGAGCACCGCCGATGACGTCCACGCGGTCAGCCGCGACTGGGAGACCTACTCCTCCGAACTCGGAGGGGTCACGGTGTTCGCCGAGATCTTCCCGCTGGAGCTCGCCCGGGCGATGTTCATCGGCATGGACCCGCCCAAGCACGACCGCATCAAGGCGCTCTTCCAGCGGGGCTTCACGCCCAAGCGCATCGCCGACCACGAGGATCGCATCAGGGCGATCGTGCTCGGCGTGCTCGACCGGCTCGAGGGCCGTGAGACGTGCGACCTGGTCGCCGAGCTGGCCCAGCCGGTGGTCTCCCGGGTGATCTCGAGCTTCATGGGCCTGTCCGAGGAGGAAGATGCGATCTGGGCTCGGATCGTCAACTCGACGCTCGCGCCCGACGACCCCGACCTGGCTCCCGAAGGCATCGAGGGCGTGCTCGAGCAGGACATCCCGGAGATGTTCGAACGCTGCCGCAAGATGATCGCCGAGCGCCGCGAGCACCCCACGGACGACCTCACGAGCGTGCTCGTGCATGGGGAGGTGGACGGTGAGAGACTCGACGAGACGGAGATCGTGATGGGCTTCTTCCTGCTGATGGCGGCCGGCAACGACTCCACCAAGGCCACGTACTCCAACGGCATGCGGGCGCTGATGGAACACCCCGAGCAGAAGCGCGAGCTGATCGCCGATCCCGCGCTCATCCCCGGCGCCGTGGAGGAGGCCCTGCGCATGTTCCCCGCGTTCGCGCACTTCCGGCGCACCGCCAGCCGCGACGCCGAGCTGCACGGGCAGCAGATCAAGCAGGGGGAGAAGGTGGTGATGTGGTACGTCTCCTCCAATAGGGACGAGACGCGCTATGAGGACCCCGACCGTTTCGACATCCATCGCAACCCCGAGCACCAGGCCTTCGGCGCCGGCGGGCGGCACTTCTGCCTCGGCACCGCGCTCGCGCGGCTGGAGCTTCGGATCATGCTCGAGGAGACGCTCAGGCGCTACCCGGAGATCGAGCTGGACGGCGCGTTCGTGCCGGCACAGGCGCTGTTCGTCAACCAGCTCAAGACGCTGCCGGTGCGGCTGACCCCGGCGGCGTCGTGAGCGCGCCGGCCGAGGGTCACACTCCACGGCGGGCGCGGCGCCGTGGCGCGGCACCGCGGGGGCGGCGATGCAGACGCTGAGAACCCCCGACGAGCGCTTCGAGGACCTCCCGGGGTGGGGCTGGGAGCCGCACTACGCCGAGGTCGGCGACGACGGCGAGCGGGTGCGCATGGCGTTCATCGACGAGGGGCCCGCCCACGCGCGCCCCGTCCTGCTGCTGCACGGTGAGCCGTCTTGGTCCTACCTGTACCGCAAGATGATCCCGCCGCTGCTCGACGCCGGGCTGCGGGTGATCGCCCCCGACCTCATCGGCTTTGGGCGCTCGGACAAGCCGGCGGCGCTCGAGGACTACACCTACGCGCGCCACCTCCGCTGGCTCACGGACCTCGTGGTGGGCCATCTCGAGCTCCGCGACGCGGTGCTGTTCTGTCAGGACTGGGGTGGGCTGCTCGGGCTGCGCCTGGTGGCCGAGCACCCCGAGCGGTTCGCCGCCGTGGTCGCCTCCAACACGATGCTGCCGACGGGCGATCACGACCCCGGCGAGGCGTTCAGGGCGTGGCGTGAGTTCTCGCGGACGGCCAAGGGCTTCGACGTCGGGCGGATCATCGACGGCGGGAGCACCGTCGAGCTGTCGCCGGCGGAGCTCGCGGCCTACGACGCCCCGTTCCCCGACGACAGCTACAAGGCGGGGGCGCGCCAGTTCCCCTCGCTCGTGCCGATCACGCCCGACGATCCCGAGGCGGCCCCCAATCGCGCGGCCTGGGAGGTGCTCTCGCGGTGGGAGAAGCCGTTCGTGTGCGCCTTCGGAGACTCCGATCCGATCACCGGGGGCGCGGACAGGGTGCTGAGGAAGCTCATCCCCGGCGCAGCCGGACAGCCGCATGTGCGGATCGAGGGCGTCGCCCATTTCAGCCAGGAGGACGCCTCCGAGTCGCTCGCCCGGGTGGTGATCGAGCTCGCCGCCGGTCTTCCGGAGCCGGGGGACGGCGAGGCGCTCCCCGAAGGGGTGAGCAAGTCCGGCTTCGCGTGAGCTCGCGCCGCGGCTGTTCTCAGTCGACCGGCTCCTCGCGGCGTGTGGGATCTGGTGCACTGCCGGTGGCGAGTCTGGCGCCCATCTTGATCGCCCGCACCGCCCCGGTGGCGCCCGCCTGGAGAGTGAAGCCGAAGGCGAGCACGAAGATCCCGGGGATCAGCAGGGCGCGCGATCCGAGCATCAGGATCCCCAGGCGTCCGAGCAGGTAGGGCGGCGTGCAGACGGTCGCGCTGAGGGCGCCGCCGAGCGCCGAGGCCATCAGCTTGTCGCGTTTGGAGTACGTCGGCTTGACGCCGATCAGCCGGGAGGGCACGGCGACGTAGCAGACCGTCATCACGCCGATCACTATCCCCAGGCACAGGGCGAACCACGGGTGCCGCCAGCGTGGGACGACCGTGGTCGCCAGCGCGAGCGCCAGGCCCACCACTGAGCCCGAGAGGACGATCGGCCTCAGGTGGTCCCTGGCCTGGACGAATGCGGGACGCACCTGGGGCGGACGCTCGCCGGCGATTGCGAAGCCGAATACCGCGTTGAGGAAGAAGCTGGCCGCGGTGATGGCGATGATCGCCAGCCCGATCGGGATCAACACAGGGCCGCGCAGCACGTTGAAGCTCTTGCCGTGCAGCACATGGGCCTTGAGGTCGTACATCGCGAGCCAGATCCACACGGCGGGCAGGACCTCCACGATCGTGAGCCTCCAGTTGGACAGGAGCAAGCGCAGACCATCGAACAGCATCGCGAACGCGCCGACGGTGAAGGCCAGCGGCGCGAACACGCGCCGGCTGCGGCTCAGCTCGAGGACCGCATCGACCGCGGCTTCGTCGTCGTCCTGGATCGCTCGCACCAGCCTGCCGATGCTGTGCGGCAGCGACACTCGCGATTGTTCGCTCACTGACATGCCGGGCGAGGATCTCACAGCCGTGCGCGCGCGGTCGCGGATCCGGCGGCGGCAGATGCCTGGAGGGCTTTCGAGCACGGGAAGAACGCCGGCTCGCGTGCGGTTTGGCGGCACCCGCGCCGCCGCGTCGCCAGGGCGCTGGCTCGAGTCGCTCGGATGTCAAGGTCGCGGGCCTGCCGACCGATCACCGTCAGAGATGTATGGGGCTGAAAGGACCGGATGCGTCGCGATGGCTGATGAGCACCTTCAGAGTGGCACGGGAGCAGCGCTCGACTCGAGCGCCGCGATGGTCCGCGCGGAGGCCGATCACGTCAACGCGACCCTGCACGCGCTGGTCAAGCGGCTGTCGTCGGTTCCGGGCCTGAAGATGACGGTCTCGTACCGCCACGGGAAGCTCAGGAGGTTGATCGGGGACCTTCCGTATGTGAACGATCTGCATCGAAGCACTGACCCCGTTCACAGGATCGTGATTGCCGTGGGTCCCTGCTCGTACTGGCTTCGCTCGGACCGTGGCGGGATCGCGTGCGGAAGGCAGGAAACCTCGATCGAGCGAGGCCCGGTCGAAGAGGAGCTGTCGTTCTCAGCCTGGGCCACAGCGCTGTTCGACGCGATCGCCCGGCAGAACATCGTCAACCACGAGTCGATGGCGGCCCTCCGCCACCTGGTCGAGCAGGACCGGGTGCGGTGACCCGCCCGCAAAGGAGAGACAGCATGCCGCTTTTCGAGGGCCATCAGGACAAGGGCCTGCAGCGCCTGTTCATCGAGATGCCCGACAACGCCAAGGACAAGATCGCCTGGAAGTGGCCCGACCAGCAGATCATTCAGCACTCCCAGTTGAACGTGGACCTCGACTACCAGGCGGTTTTCACCAACCTGGGGAGGGTGATCGGGGTCATGGGACCGGGGCGCTACACACTCGACGAAGGCGCGTCGCTGGCCCTCGGATGGCTCGTGGATCGCCTCACCGGCGACGCGTACTACGACGCAGAGGTGTACTTCGTGGCCACCCGCGACGTCCCCAACGTCGAGTTCGGTGGTCCGGTGGACAACCTCACCGACGGCCCCACGGGCCTGGTTGTCACGCTGAGGGTATTCGGCGAGCTCGCGCTGCGGGTGAGCGATCCGTCCGTGCTGCTGGCGAAGCTGATCGGCACCGGCGCCGACGGGGACTTCGACGCCGAGATATGCACGTGGGTGACGGATCAGACGCTCGCGGCCATCAGGGCGGTGTTGCCCGACATCGTGGCAGAGCACGGCGTGCTGGCCATGGGCCAGCTCCAGGAAGCAACGTCGCGAGCCGCCCTGTCGAGCGTCAACGAGAAGCTCGCTGCGTACGGGCTCGGCGTCACGACGTTCGGTGAGCTCAACGTCAACCTCCCCGATGCGGACGCGCAGCAGCTGAAGCAGTTCGCGGCCGCCAAGGCTTACGCGAACGTGGCCGGATCGTTCGACGGTGGCGTACGCGGACAGGCTGCGCTCGAGATCGCGCACGGAATCGCCGACGGCAACGTGGGCGCTCAGCCGGCGATCATGGCGGGGATGATGATGGGGGTGCCCGTGGTACCGGCGGGTGCATCCGCGGGAGCTCCGGCGCCCGCAGCTGCGCAGCCCTCCAACGGGGCGCCCGTAGCGATGGCTCCCGCGTCAGGATCCGCGACGCAGCCCGGCAGCGACGCAGCAGCGCACTTCTGCGCCCAATGCGGAGCGCCAGTCGCGCCCGGCACCCACTTCTGCTCGAACTGTGGGGCGGCGATCGCGCCGGCGCAGCCATGACGACGGGCGAGCAACTGCGCCTCTCCGCGATCCCCGCGTCGATCGACAACGTCGAGGAATGGGATGGCATCGCCCACGAGATCGCCGCGGAGGCCGGTGTGCCCACGGCGCTCACTCCGGAGGTGATCGCGGCGATGATCGGGAGCGCGGTAGCGCTGCTGTTCGAGGCCGACGAGACCAAGGACATGAACCTGTTGAGGGGGACGTTCGCCGACCGGGTGATCGCCCAACGTCAAATCAACGCAGGCTGCCTGCAGGGCGCCCAGCCGACGTCGGCGGTGATCGATCTCGTCGGCGTCCACATGGCGGACGGTCGTCCGCAGTTGCGATTGCGCGTGTTGATTGAGGTGCAGGGCATCGACGGGAGCGCCAGCGTCACCAGCCAGTTCTGGGATCTCGAGCTGGGAGGGGAGGTGACGGTGGGCCAGGCGAGCTGCCCGAACTGTGGCGCCCCGATCGACCGGGGCGAGCTGATCTGCGCACACTGCCGCGCGGATGTGAGGAGCGTGGTGAAGCTGCCGCTGGTGGTGAGCCGCGTGGAGCTCTACTGAGTGCCTGACCGCCGGTGCTCGACGGGCGATGGCCGCGCACGCTCGCTAGCCGAGCCCGCCGTCAGCCCCCCTCCCGATGGTGCTTGCGCCATGGAAAGGGCGTCGTTAGCCTGGGAACGTGGACGAAAGGCGACGGAGCGTGCGCCGCCCGCGGAGCGCGGCCACGGTGGCAGCCCGGCGGATGTTCGCCCTGCACCGGGAGTCCGAGCGCACGGGCATTCCCGTCGAGGAGATCGCGGGGCGCCTCGACGCGGCCAGGCGCCGGACGAGCGGTGGTCAGACCCGCCGCGAGTTCCTCGGGGCGGGAGCCGGTCTGGCCGCGGCCGGTGTGCTCGCGGCTCACCCGGCCAGCGGCCTCGCGCGCGCTGTCCGCTCGCCCTCAGCCGCGGATAGCAGTGGTCGGAGCGGGGCTCGCCGGGCTGCGCTGCGCGCATCTGCTGTTCACGGCGAGGCCCAGGCGGCCGATCGTCTCGACCGTGTACGAGGCCAACTCCGAACGCGCCGGTGGTCGCTGCTGGACGCTGCGGGACTACTTCCGGAGCGGTCTGATCACTGAGCATGGGGGGCAGCTCATCAACACCGACCAGACGGCTGTCCGCGGTCTCGCGCACCTGCTGGGACTCGAGGAAGAGGACGTCAACGGCGGCGACCTGTTCGTCGGCGACGAAGTGTTCTTCATCGACGACGCGCTCTACACGCTCGCGGAAGCCGACGAAGACTGGAAAGAGGTCGGCTACCGGGTGTTCAAGCAGGCGGCACGGGAAGAACGCACCGAAGCGGGCAGGGCGCGTCTGGATGCGATGTCGGTGCCGGAATGGCTCGACAGCACGGAGATCGGCGCCCACAGCCGCTTCGGCAAGCTGATGCAGTCGAACACGGTCACCGAAAACGGGGGCGACCCCGCCGACCAGTCGGCCCTCGACCTGATCGTGCTGCTCACCGGCAACCCGCGCTCCTCGGTCGTCCCGCTCGGCGGGGACGACGAGCGCTACCACATCATCGGCGGCAACGACCAGTTGGTGTCGGGCATGATCGCCGAGCTCCCGCCCGAAACCGTCCAGCACGACCACGTGCTCGCCGCGGTACGGGCGAATGCCGGCGAGACGGTCACGTTGAGCTTCGAAGTAGGGGGTTCGCTCTCGGACGTGGTCGCCGACTACGTGGTGTTCGCGCTCCCGTTCAGCACGCTGCGCAACGTCGATCTCGAGCTCTCGGGCCTGTCGCCCACCAAGCTCGAAGTGATCAGGACGATGGGCATGGGCACCAACGCCAAGGTCCACCTGGAACTCACCCACAAGACGTGGCCCGCGCTGGGCTACGCGGGAGCCGCCTACGGCGAATGGAATCGCCTCGCGTGCGGCTGGGACGACTGCGTCCCGCTCGGCCCGGACGCCTCCCCCGCGCTGTACGTGGCGTTCCCCGGCGGACGGGTGGGTCGCACTGGCCTGACCGGCGCCGACCACGGCCCGACGCCGCCCGCCGACGCCGCCTGGGCGCTGGCGGAAATCGACAACGTGTTCCCGGGTACCTCGGGCGCGTTCACCGGTCTCTCATACGAGGATCACTGGTGGCTCGACCCGTGGGTGAAAGGCGCCTACTCGTACTATCGGGTGGGACAGGCCGCGAGCTACGCGATGCTCGCGCAGGCGCCGGAAGGGCCGTATCTGTTCGCCGGCGAGCACACCTCGGGTGAAAACATCGGCTTCCTCGACGGCGCCGTGGAAACCGGAGAAGACGCCGCGAGGACCCTGCTGCATCAGCTTCACTGACGCCGCCACCCTCACGGGCGCGCTCGTACCCTCATCAACGCCGGCACGTCGGCGACGGCCGTGTCCCACCGCAGCGCCGCCACGGCCGCGGCATCCCCGCCTGCACAGTCGGCCAGCTTGCTCGCGAGCTCGGCGTCCGTCGCCGGCCGCCCCGGCGCGCCCGGTGGGAGCTCGACCTCCGCGGCGCGAGTCCCGTGTGAGCGGGTGCGGAGCTCGACGCGGACGGTGCCCGACAGGAGCCCATGGCCGCCGGGCCGCTCGCGGATCTCGACGCGGTCGAGCAGGCGGCGGGCGGCGGGACGCGTGACCGCGGCGTCGGTGAAGCTGGCGAAGCCGGGCCGGCCGTCCAGCACGGACGCGGCCACGGCGTACTCGAGGCTGAACTTGCCCTGCAGCCCGCTCTCCGGGCGATGGTGGATCAGGGGACGCAGCATGCTGCCCGGCGCGCTCACGAGTATCCCCTCGATCTCCCCGGGCTCCAGAGGCTCGTTCCCAAGCGCCTCGCCGACCGCCTGGATGGGGCGTCCGAGCGCGTAGCAGCACGGGGACAGCTTGACGGCCAGCCCGCCGGGGACGGCCGGGCCGTCCATCACCGGCTCGGGGTAGGCGGCCTGGACGAGCGTCAGCCATTGATCGAGTGCGGCGACGTCGGCCGTTGCTCCGGCGCCCGCCAGCGCGGCAGCCCTGAGCCCTGCTTCGACGGCGAAGCCCACCTGCAGCGGCTTGGCCTGGGTGCCGAAGGCGCGGTGGGCGCCACCGGCGGCCGGAAGCGCAAGCGCGATCGCCGCGGCGAGGCGCTCGGCGTCGAGCCCCTTGGCCACGCCGGCCGCCACGGCGGCCGCCGGCGCCCCCGCGGTGCACGTGGTGTGCCACCCGGCGTCGTAGTGCAACCAGCCGAGCTGCGCGCCCAGGCGGGCCATGATCCCGGCGCCGGCGAGATAGGCCCGCGCGTCACCGCCCGCCGCAAGCGTCGCCGGCACGCACACCGCGCTGATGTGACTCGTCGAGGGCAGGTGCAGGTCGTCGTAGTCGAGCACGTGCGCGGCCGCCGCCAGCCGGCCGGCGGCGGACAGCGGCTCGGCGATCGCCAGCAGCTCGTGCTTGCGCCCGGCGAGCGCGACGGCGATGGTGTCGAGGAGAGCTCGGTCGGCGAGCTCGAGATCCTCACGGGAGGGTGCGAGCGCCACCGCCCACGCCGCGAGCGTGTGCGCAAGCGGGCGCCGCGGAGTGCTGGGTGCGGAGTGCAAGGTGCTGTGACGAGGTTACCGGCGCGCCTGCCCGGCCGGGCGCAAGGGCTCGACGCCCCGGACAACCAGGCGATCGTCCGAATCGGGTGACGCGCCGGTTGCGCCGACGATCACACTTGAGGGCGAGAGGACGCGCCCGCGCGAGCGATGCAGCTCGCGCTCGGCTGGTGCACGTGTCCGTCAACCACTAGGAATGGGTAGCCATTGTCTGCGTCTGATGTCCCTCGTTCGGTTCTGCCGATCCCTGACCGCCACCACGTCGGCCTGACGACATACGACGCGAAGGACCCGGATACGTCCTACCCGCCGATCGAGCCGGTGCAGCCGCCCGCGGGGGCGCCGAACGTGCTCGTGATCATGCTCGACGACGCCGGCTTCGGGTCGTCGAGCGCGTTTGGCGGTCCGTGCAGCACGCCGACGTTCGAGCGGCTCGCCGAGCAGGGGCTGAAGTTCAACCGCTTTCACACGACGGCGCTGTGCTCGCCCTCGCGTCAGGCGCTGCTCACCGGGCGCAACCACCACGCGGTGGGCATGGGCGCGATCACGGACGTCGCCACGTCCGCTCCGGGCTACAACTCGATCCGCCCGGACACCGCCGCGCCGCTGGCCGAAACGATGAAGCTCAATGGCTACAGCACGGCCCAGATCGGCAAGCGCCACGAGGTTCCGGTCTGGGAGACGAGCCCGATGGGTCCCTTCGATCGCTGGCCGACGGGCAGCGGCTTCGAGTACTTCTACGGCTTCATCGCGCCGGAGACCAACCAGTACAGCCCGGCGCTGTACGAGGGGTCACGCCGGTTGACCCACCGAAGACGCCGGAGGAGGGCTACCACCTGACCGAGGACCTGGCGGACAAGGCGATCACATGGGGTCGGCCAGCAGAAGTCGCTGATGCCCGACAAGCCGTTCTTCATGTAGTTCGCCCCGGGTGCAACGCATGCTCCCCATCATGCGCCCAAGGAGTTCAGCGACAGGTACAGGGGTCGGTTCGACGGGGGTTGGGACGCGATCCGCGACGAGACGATCGCCCGCCAGAAGGCGCTCGGCGTGATCCCCGCAGAGGCAGAGCTGACCGCGCGACCGCAGGAGATCTCCGCGTGGGCGGACGTGCCGGACGCGCTCAAGCCGGTGCTCGCCCGCCAGATGGAGGTGTACGCGGGTTTCATGGAGCACACCGACCACCACATCGGGCGCCTGATCGACTCGCTCGAGGACCTCGGGATCCTCGATGACACGCTCATCTACCTGCTGGTGGGTGACAACGGCGCGAGCGCCGAGGGCACGCCGAACGGGACCTTCAACGAGATGATCTCGCTCAACGGCGCCGCCGAGTTCGAGAGCGCCGAGTTCATGGCCGAGCGCATCGACAGGTTCGGGACACCGGAGGCGTACAACCACTACGCCGTCGGCTGGGCGCATGCGATGGACGCGCCGTATCAGTGGACCAAGCAGGTCGCTTCGCATTTCGGCGGCACGCGCAACGGCACGATCGTGCACTGGCCCAACGGCTTCGAGGCGCGCGGCGAGCTACGCAGTCAGTTCCACCACATCATCGACATCGCCGCGACCGTCCTCGACGCGGCCGGCCTGCCCGAGCCCATGTTCGTCAAGGGCATCCAGCAGATGCCGCTGCACGGCGTGAGCATGGCCTACTGCTTCGACGACGCCGATGCGCCGGAGGCGCGGGATACGCAGTACTTCGAGATGTTGTGCAACCGCGGCATCTACCACAAGGGCTGGACCGCGGTGACCCGTCACAGCATCCCGTGGGACTTCCATGCCGAACGTCCCGCCTTCGACGATGACGTCTGGGAGCTCTACGACACGAACACCGATTGGACGCAGGCGCATGACCTGGCCGCCGAGCATCCCGACAAGCTCGCAGAGCTCCAGCGTCTGTTCCTGATCGAGGCGGTCAAGTACAACGTGCTGCCGCTCGACGACCGCAGCATCGAGCGCTTCAACTCCGACCTCGCGGGGCGTCCGGTCCTGGTCACCGGCAAATCGCAGATCCTCTACGGCGGCATGGGCCGGCTCAGCGAGAACTCGGTCCTCAACGTCAAGAACAAGTCGCACTCGGTGACGGCCGAGATCGTCGTCCCGGACAGCGGTGGCAAGGGGGTGCTGATCGCCCAGGCGATGAGACGTGCGATGTCGGCTATGACTCCGGCACGCCGGTCAGCGACGACTACACGACCAGGGACGGCAACTTCAACGGCATCGTGAAGTGGGTACAGCTCGACGCCGGCCTCGACGACCACGACCACCTCATCAGTCCCGAGGAGCGCCTCAGGGTCGCGATGGCGATCCAGTAGCTCATCGCATCGCGCGGCTCTGGTATCGGGTGACAAACACGTTCTCACCCTGGGATTGATCCTCGGCAGTTTGGGTAGGAGAACCACAGCGCCCGTTGACCTGAACGAACCGAGGAGCGAGCGACATCTCCTCCGGCCGGCGCGGCGGCCTTCGTTCCGGCAAACCAGGGCCACGCGGACGCACCCGCGAACAGCTCTACCAGGAGGCCCGCAACCTCGGCGTCAATGGCCGCTCCCACATGAACAAGGCACAACTCCAGAGAGCCGTCGAGAACAAGAAGCGCTGACCCGAGGCAGCCAGCTCGCTCACCGGCGAGTCGTGTCCTCGAGCAGCTCCAGCACCGCGCGCTCCACGCGAGCGCGAACCCTCGCCTTGCTCAGATCGGGGCCGCCTTCACCGATCGCCGAGGAGATCGTGACACCGGCATGGAAGCGATCGATTACGCGCGGGTCCACATAGGAAGCACGGCACACCGCCGGCGTGTTACCCAGGTACGCCGCGACGGTCTTGACCGCCTGTTTCACCTCCCGCTCACGGGCTGCACGGCCGCGGACGTCGTCGGCGACCGCCAAAGCGACCGCGGCGAGCACAGTCGCGTTCCAAGTACGGAAGTCCTTAGCGGTGAACGGGCCACGCGACCTGCGCTTCAGATAGGTGTTCACCTCCTCGGCCGTCAGCTCGTGCCAGCCATCAGCGGCCCGGTAGGCGAGCAGTTGTGAGCCTGTGCGCCGCCGCTTGAGGGCGGCGAGCATTGCCAGCGCCTTGGAATCGGCGATTGCCTGCACCCGCCGCTGCCCGGACTTTGCCGGGAAGTCGAAGATCACCTCGCGCGCGGCGACGGTCACGTGCTCGCGCAGCATGGTGGTCAGGCCGTAGGACTCGTTGCGCTCCGCGTAATCCTCAGAGCCGACACGAAAGAACCCGAGATCCAACAGCCGCACCGAGCACGCCAGGACCCGGTGCTCCGTCAGCTGCTCCACCCGGAGACGGCTCCCGCCGTCGACCCCCAAGTCGCGCGCCACACCGCGACGCAACCGCGGCAAGGCCGCCCCAAAGGCGAGCATCGAGTCGAACTTGCGCCGGTCGCGGTGACCGCGCCAACGAGCGTGGTAGAGATACTGCTTGCGGCCGGCCGCATCGACCCCGGTGGCCTGCAGATGCCCACGCGGGTCCGTACAGATCCACACATCCCGCCAGGCCGGCGGGATCACCAGCTGCGCGATCCGCTCGAGCACCCCCGGATCGTCGATTCGTCTCCCGTCGGGGTCGAGGTACTCAAAGCCACGGCCGCGCCCTCGCCGCGAGATGCCCGGCGCCGCGCAGTCGCTACGCCTCAACCGCGGAATCGCCGCACCCCCGGCCGATAGCGATACCGCCAACCCCTCACCGTCCCCACAGTACCCGGCGTCCAACGACCATCAAACCAAGCCTTCCTCGTCCCGTCCGGTTCATGTCGGCGGGAACGGGTAGCTCCATAGGTGTGACCTTCGGCTCGGGGTGGTCGTACGCTGATAGCTGCCCGGGTCGGTTCGCCATGACACCTGTCCTGATCTCCCGGATAAGCTATGCCGCGGAAATGAGCGTGGGGAGATCTTTGCAATGAGCAGCCGTGCGGTGGCGGCGAGCACGACTGGCTCTCGCTACGACTTGGCGGGTGAGCCGGCGGCTGCCGAGGACGCTGTGTCTTCCGCGAGGTCGTCGGGCTCGCTCTGGCGATGGCGACCGTCCTGGGTAGCGATGGCAGCCCTGCTGACGGGGCTGATCGTGACGGGGGCGCTGGTGCTGACGTCCGCGACCGTATACAACCGCAACGAGCGACGGCTGCTGACCCTCCGCGTACGAGAGTTGAGTCTCGTGCTGGCGGCCACCGCCCCGTCGATTCAGACGCCGCTGGCATCGGCCGCCGAGCTGGCCAACGCCACGGGCGGCAACGCGCAGAAATTTCGTGCGTTCATCGCTCCTTATGTGGGGCCTGGCCAGCAGTTCACCTCGGTATCGCTGTGGCCATTGGGAACATCGCATCTTGCGCCGAGCACTGTGGTCGGCAGCGCTCCCGTGCTCGCGTCGATGCCAGCAAGAGCCGAGCAGTTCTTCAGGCATTCCACCCGGCCCGGTGTTTTGAACCTCACGAGTTTCCTCAGCTCCCCGCATCCGGCGCTCGGCTTTGATTTCAGCGCCCCTGGCCGTGCGCATGGGTTCGCGGTTTACGCCGAAAACCCGCTACCCGCGAACAGGCGCTCGAAATTGGAGAAGAACTCGGCCTTCTCGGACCTCAACTACGCGCTGTACCTGGGTCACTCCGAGCGCACGAGCGATGTGCTGGTGACGAGCCTGAAGCACCTGCCGATCAAGGGTCGGCAAGCTGCGGACGTCGTTCCCTTTGGCGCCGGGGTGTTCACGATTGTGGTGAGCCCAAACGGCTCGCTCGGGGGCGCGTTCTTCGCGCGACTGCCGTGGATCATCGCCATTGTGGGTCTGTTGGTGAGCCTGGCGGCGGCGCTGATGACCGATCGGCTGGCGCGCGGTCGCCAACGGGCCGAGCAGCTGGCCAGCGTTCTCGACCGTGTTGCGGCGGAGAACCGGGAGATGTACACCGAGCAGCGGAGCATCGCCCAGACGCTCCAGCACGCGCTGTTGCCGGACACATTGCCCGAGTTCGATGGACTGCAGGTGGGCGCACGCTACGTGCCGGCCGCTTCCGGCATCGACGTGGGCGGCGACTGGTACGACGTGGTGGCGGCCGGCGATGGACAGGTGCTGGTGATGATCGGCGATGTCTCTGGCCATGGGCTTCGAGCGGCGATGATGATGGCCTCGCTGCGCCACGCTGCGCTGGCGTATGCAGCTCAGGACCCCAGTCCGTCCTCCGTGCTTGCCCAGCTCTCGGATTTCGTCAACAGCGGGCCCCACGACTACTTCGCGACGATGCTCTGTGCCCTGGTCGACGTGGGTGCCCATCGGCTGACGGTGGCCAGCGCCGGTCATATCCCGCCGCTCGTGATCGATGGCGCCGGCGGGCAGTTCGTCGAGTTTGACGCCAACGTGCCGATCGGCGTTGCGCGCAAGTCGCCCTACCTGCAGAAGACACTTTCCGTGGGGCCAGATACGACCCTGATCGCGTTCACAGACGGTCTGGTAGAGCGTCGTGGAGAGCTGCTCGACGTTGGCCTGGCGCGCCTGCGAGACGCGGCCACCGGCGTGGCGCTCACGCTCGAGGATCTGTTGAGCGAGCTCGCGCAGGGCCTCGCATCCGAGGGCCACCATGACGATACGGCGATAGTGGGCATCCGATGGCAGAGCTAGAGCCTGAGCCCGCGACGGTGCAGATCGACATGCACCTCGACTCAACTGGCACACAGGTGGTGATGCTCTCTGGAGAGCTCGACAGCTCGAACGCCGATTCGCTGCAGGAGCAGGTGGCGTCGATCCCGCCGCAGCCGCCTCGGCAACTGATCTTCGATCTCACCGGCCTGCGATTCATGGACAGTGCGGGGATTGCGGTGCTGCTCGGCGCCGCGGCCAAGGCAAGCAGCGTGTCGCTACGCAACCCCTCCCCAATCATCCGGCGTGTGCTCGACGCCACGGGCCTCTCCAGCGTGTTCTCGATCGAACCATGAGGAAGGCTCGCCGCTTTCACTGCCGGCCCGAGTCTGTGGCTGGCGCACGCCGATTCGTCAGGGATGTCCTGAGCGACCAGCCGCGTGAGACCGGTGAAGCCGCGGAGCTGATGGTCTCCGAGCTTGCCACCAACAGCGTGCGACACGCCCGTAGCGACTTCGAGCTCACGATCCTCATCTCGCGACGCGAGATCCGCGTGGAGGTGAGCGATCACGGTCAAGGCCAACCTTTCCCACGCTCGCCGACGCCACGGGAGCAGTCGGGACGAGGGCTCCAGATCGTCCTGGAGCTCTCTGACGCCTGGGGAATCAGCCCTTCGTCCAACGGCAAGCTCGTGTGGTTCACACTGCGCACGCGGGCCGGGGAGCACACATCCCGCTCGACCGCCTCCAGGGGCAAGGCATCCGAGCAAAGCCATGAGGCAGAACAACGCCATGAGGCGGACCTGGGCTCCTCCCACTCTCGGATTACGAACCTTTGGCGGCCTCGATGGACCTTGAAGGCCTACGCGGAAACGTGCGGGAAGCTCGAAGTGGCTATCTCAGGACAACCTGCGGAAGGGAGACGTGGCCTTGGAAGGGAGTCAGCCCGGTTTTGAAGTTCAAGCAAGCGTGCGCGATGGCCGTCACACGCTCGTCCTGAGCGGAGAACTGGACCTTGCGGTGGCCGCGGCCCTGGAGGCGACGATCCTTGACCTGTGTCGCGAGGGTGTCAGCGGCATCGAGCTCGACCTGAGCCAACTGACATTTATGGACTCAAGTGGTTTGTGGGCAGTGCTCCGTGCCCAGGAGGTATGTGCGGAGCATGGATATGACTTTCTCGTCACGCCAGGCAGGGGACAGGTGCAGCGTCTGCTCGAGCTGACAGGCACCGCTGACGTCCTTCCCCTGGCCGACGCCCCTCCCAGTCCGCCCGCTGAAGCGGATCAGCCCGCCGAGTCAGATCAGCTCTGAGCTACATTCGTCGGAGCCCGCGACAGTGGTACTTCAGTTCGTGCCGGGTGGGTCGCACGATCGCTAGCGCCGATCGCTGCCGTAGGCGACTGAGCAGTGGCGGATGGTGGCGACGCGGACCGTTTTGTCGTTGTCTGAGAGCTGGTAGATGATCCGGTACGAGCCAACGCGCAGTGAGTACAGGCCGCGAAGTCCGCCGCGCAGCGGGTAGCCGGCGTGTGGTTCGCGCTGAAGCAGCGCGAGAGCTTCCTCGGCAGCGTCGATCAAAGGCCAGTCGAGCGCGAGCAGCTCTGTACGGGCGCCACCCGCGAGTACCAGTCGCCCACCGGCTATCTCGTAGCCCATTTCTCCGCCAACTCACGGCGCAGATCGCTGAGCTCAATCGTCTCACCGCGCGCGAGCTCATCGAGACCCGCCTGTAGTGACTCCAAGGTCGCAGCATCCGAGAGGATCTCGGCGGTCTCCTCGAGCGCTTGGTACTCGTCGATCGGTACGAGTGCCGCCGCCGGCCGCCCGTTGCGCGTCACGACGACGTGGTCGCGGCGATCGGCTACATCGCTGAGTAGCTCAGCCAGGTTGCTCCGAAACTCGCGTACTGGGATATCGCCTGGGTCCGCTTCGAGACACTCGACCCAAGGACAGCAGTAACTGAGGAGACCGACGCGGGCCTGAGAGAACTCACCCCCAGCACCGCGGAGATCGTAGGGTTGCCGCAGGTCGAGATCGCGGGCCGATCTTCTGCGCGGAGGTGGACGACTGCTGCTTTGATCGACTCGCGACGTGTCGGACAAGGCACCCTTGCGTCAGCCCTCGCCTCGAGGCCGTTGAGAAAGACAACAGTTGCGCCGAACGGAAAGCCACCGCGTGGGCATACGCGGGGCAGAGGGATGTCTTTGGGGTGATAGGCAATCGTCTTGCTACGAATCCGTTCGTAGTAGGTGAGGCCTGGAGGTCCCAGGACAAGGTGGAGTCGCACGATCGCGATGTCCTGGCCTGGCAGCGTCGTGATCGGTGGGATCATGATTCTTATGCGACCGCCAAATGGTTGGTGGGCGGGGAGGAGTTCTCCGGTGAACAAGGCTCGTGCGATGATGGGCTGATTGCCGGCGGCGTAGAAGAACATCGCCAGATGACCGCTCCGGTCGGGCGCTCGCACGACCGTGATATTCGCCTTCTCGTGAAGGATCTGTGGCCCGATCTGCATCGCGGTAAGCGCGCTGCCTGTGCCCATGAGTGAGTCGGCCGGGCAGGCTCTTGGCCCCGAGGATTCAAGGCGCTGGGCTGAGCACGTGTCGATGCCGAGACCGCTGAGCGCGATCCCAAGGCCAGCCGGGTAGCGGACGCTCACTTCGGCGAGGGGAGGGGGGAGGTCCCCGGGCGCGACGACCTTGATGTCAAGACCGACGGCTGCGGTTTGCCCCAGATGCTCAGGTGCGAATGTCACGTGCAGTCTGATCGGCGCATTTGCCAATGCTGTGCTTGAGAGGCATGCGAGCATCGCAAGCAGCGCCGTGAGAAGCTGGCAGGTGCGCACTCGTTGGGCGGGGCGGTTAGTAGGAGAGGCTTCCGGTCGTCTTGACTGTCACCGCGTACGTTCTGCGGTCGAAGACGCCATAGAGATTGTTGCGACCGTGAACATGTGCGTACAGCCCGCTGCCGCTCGTGACGTTCAGCCATCCGGCGAAACTCTGGTAGCGCCCTGCGCCGTGCGGGGTGGCCGTGCCGTTGCCGCTTATACGCCCGTTGCGGGTGTAGATCGTGAAGCTGCCCGTGTAGAGAGGGCCAATGTTCAGTTCGGCGCGCATATGACCAGGCAGCGCTCCAGTCGCCGCGCCTTCCTCCAGGAGTCTTTCGCCCGGACGCACGAGGTGCAGGGTGGCGCTATCAGCCCCATTCAACGTTCGCGTCATGTGTGCAGAACGCTCTGCGGCGTGTGTCGGCTCGCTCAGCGCGGCGCCGATCAGCATGCCAGAGACGGCGAGCACGCCGGCGCGCACCGCGACGCTTCGTGAACGAGCCGAAAGGCGAGCACCGCCTTTCTTGCTGCCGGATGAGCTGATTGAGACCATTCGATTTGCCTGCGAAGTCTAATGCGCGGAACAAACGCCCGCAAGACTTGACTAAGTACGGCCTATGCGTACGTAGGTTTCAGACGGTGCTTTGAGACCAGCAGGCGCATGCGCCATCCCGGCACGGTGACGCGCCCGCGCTCTCGTCCATAGCCCTCTCGTTCGATCTGGCGCAGGATCTCCCGGTATAGAGAGACGGAAACGGCCATGCCACGTCCTCCGCGAGACAGCAGCGGTATAGCGCCGAGTCCTTCGTCGTAGAGCTGGTCGGCCCGGGCGATTTGATCGCGCAGCAGGGCTTCGCGTGCGCCCGGTCTCGGGAACCCGAAACGCTCGATTGTGCGGCGCGCGACGTAGACACGACCGTGGTCATGATCCTCGTCGATGTCACGCAGGATGTTCGTCCGCTGAAAAGCTCTGCCAAGCATGGCCATCCTGCTCTCGCAACTCGGATCGGCGCTGCCGAACATCCTCGTGAGAACGACCCCGATCGCGCCGCCGACGCACTGGCAGTAGCGTTCGAGGTCGGCTTCCGTCACGAGCGTCCCCCCGGCGAGATCGTGACGCATCCCCTGGCAGAATTCGATCACTGCCTCGGGTGGCACTGGATATCGTTGCGAGAGATCTGACAGCGTGCGGGTCTCGGGTGTGTAGGCGTGCTCTCCGCGTGCCCAGCGTTCGATCGCGTTGACTCGAGATTCTGCCCGCAGGTCGTGCTCGTCGACCAAGTCATCGACGGTGCGAAGGAGCCCGTAAAGCTTTCGGGCGTCGGCTTGGAGGTCACGCGGCAGCAGCCGCAATCCGGGCTCGAATGTGCTCGCTGCCGGCGTTGTGGGGGTCTGCTCAGGCCGCCGAGCCCGTGCCGCGCGTGGGCGAGTCATGGCCTTTGACATTAGCGCTAGACTTGGGTCTCGCTGGAGGTGGTCACGGCGAGTTTCTCACTCGGTTGAGAAGGACGCCCTTGGCTGATATCGGCCTGTTTGTGCGATCGTTGCGCTCGATGCGAGCAGCGAGATGCCGGTGGCGATCGCAATCGTCCGCAGCCCAAGTTGCCAAGCTGGGTTGAACGTGACTGGCGAGCCAGTCGTCTGGTGCAGCCAGCCGTCGATCAGGTCTTGGCCGACCAAGCCAGCCGCCATGCCGATCAAGCATCCTGCCAGCAGCACGGAGCCGCTCTCGAAGAAGATCAGCCGGGTGAGCTGACCCGTGCTCATGCCGATCGACATCAGCGAGTCAAGCCTCTCTCGTCGTTGCCAGATCGCGGCGATCATCAAAGCGATGACCGACAGCACTGCGGCTACCAGGACGACGATCGTGGTGTCGTTCAACCGTGCAAGCGTGCTGCCGAGTACCGAGCTGACTTCCGAGCGCCGTTCATCGGCGGTCTCCACCGTAAGAGCTGAGCCTCTTGGAAGCGCTCTTTCGACGGCATGCTTGCCCGTTTCGATCGTGACGCCGGGCTTGAGCGTGACACCCAGCTGCGACGCGGTCTTATCGCTCCACAGCCTGGCGTGTTCGTCGCCGTTCATGACGATCGCGCCAGACAGCCAGCCGTAGTTTGCAATCGTTGCCGCGAGGCGAACCGACGACAGTCCAGCCGGTGTCGGCAGGCTGAAGCGCTCGCCGATGCGCAGGTGATCTTCTTGGGCGATCGTCTGGCTCATCGCCACCCAGCCGCCTTTTTGTATGAGTCCATCGGCCGTCTCGAGCGACCCTCCGATGAGTTGGCTTGGGGCGATCTGTGCTGAGAGCTGCGGCGGCACGCCGAGCACCCACACCCGTCTTCCCGGCAGGTCCAGGAACGAGTCACGCCAAGGCAGAACCGAGCTCACGACACCAAGATTCTGCAGCCGACGTTCAGTTTCAGCGTACGCGAAGGGCTCTGTCGTGTACACGTTCTCAGGTCCGCCGGGCTTGATCCAGATGCTCGCGCCCGAAAGGAGATCCGATGCGCCTCGTTGAACCGCGTGCTGGACGTCGGATACCGCGCCCCCGATCAGCACCATCAGGAAGACCGCGACGGTTCCTGTCGCAAGCAGCGCAACCGACCGGGTCGGCGAGCCGCGAAGCTCGGCGACAGCGACGCGTGCCGCGGGGTCGCTCGAATGCTGCGATGCGATGTGCGCGAGCGTCAGCACATAGCGCAGGGTGAGCGGCAGACAGATCATCAGGCCTGCTGCGAACCCGACGAGCGCGATCACGGTTGTTCGTGGCTGTAGCGAGGACAGCACGACCGAGGCGCATACGAGCGACGCGCCACACGCGAAGACGAGCTTGTCCGAGAAGCGCAGCTTGCGCGCGAAAGTCAGCGTACGCCCAACGGCTTCAGGCTCGGCCGCCGCGCTCCCGCGCAAAGCCACAATCGCGGGCAAGGCCGCCGCGGCGAACGCAGCGAGCATGCCGCCCGCCAACGCGATCGCGATCGTCGGTGTCCCCACAACTCGCTGGCCACCAATCGCGAATGCCGCGGCGATGTAGCCGGGCACAGCGCGGTAGGCGACCAACGAGATGGCATCGCCAGCCAGCACGCCCAGCACCGATCCTACGAGACCGAGTATGAACGCGTCGAACGCCAATGAGGCGACGATCATCGCATCCGGGGTTCCGGCCTCGATCAGGTAGACAAGGAACCGGCGGCGCTCGTCGCTGGCCAGCAGCAGCGCGTTGTAGGCGAGGATCGCACCCGTCACGAGGCTGATCGCGCTGAACAGCAGCGTCACCTGCTGTTCGGGTCCTGAGGCGCTCCCCAGCAGCCGCGCTTCGGTATCGACGGGGCGGATGTTGAGGGTCGCACCGAAACGGTAGGCGAGCGCGCGGCGCAGCGCGCCTTCGCGCCCCGGCTTCGGCTCGATCAGGACCCGCGTCACATGCCGCGGCGATCCGGCGAGGCTCTGCACCACAGGCAGCGACGCGGCGGCGATCGGGCTTTCCGCGAGAGGCCCGATCCTGTCGCTTGGCACGGTCGCGGCGACCGGTAGATGTTCGGTTCGCTCTCCCACGAGGATCGCCAGCACGCTGCCAGGCTTGGCCCCTAGGGTGTGCGCCGTCGGTTCGGTCAAGATGATCAATCCTCGCCGCGAACCTTCGCCTACTCGCTGGAACTGCAGCGAGAACTCGCCGCCGAGACCTGCGAGCTGTTCGGTGGCGCCGACCAGCGTTAGAGCTCTACGACCCTTCGTTCCTACGGCGACGATCGGCTGCTCGAACAGCGGCGCCGTCGCCTTTACATCGGCCATGCCTCCCACTTCTTCGGAGACTCGCTGGCTGAAGCCTTCCGGTCCGCGCGATGCAAGTTCGAGCGTGGCTCGTCCAGCCACGCCGTGAGCGATCTCTTCAAAGGAGCCCGTGATACTGCGATGGGAAACCTGGATGGCGAACAGCAGCGCCACGCCGGCAGCCACCCCCACGACCGCCATCAGCTCGCGAAGCGGCTGAACGCGCAGGTGGCGCCGGTAGAACAGCAGCAGCGTGCGCAGGTATTCGATCATCAGCCGATCGCTGCCTGCGCGTCGAGATCCGGCTCGGTCAGCCTGCCATCGCGCATCCTGATCACGCGGTCGACATAGGGCGACACGCGCGCGTCGTGCGTCACCAAGATCGTGGCTGCTCCCCGCTCGCGCGACAATGAGCTCAGCAGATCGATCACGCCGTCTCCGGTCTCGCTGTCGAGGTTGCCGGTTGGCTCGTCGGCCAAGACGAGCCGTGGATCTCCAACCAGTGCTCTCGCGATCGCCACGCGCTGCTGCTCGCCACCGGAGAGACGCCCGGGGATATGCCCAGCGCGACGAGCGAGGCCCACCTCCTCGAGTGTCTGGAGCGCGTGCTGGTGCGCTCGACGATGATCCAGCCCCTGCAGAAGCAGTGGTATCGCGACGTTCTCTGCGGCAGTCAGGCCCGCAACCAGGTTGAAGCTCTGAAAGACAAAGCCCAGCTTCGTGCGTCGGTAGGAGAGAATCTCCTGCCTGGACAGCGTCGCGAGATCGCGGTCTTCGAATCGCACGCAGCCCGAATCCGCTCGCAGCAGCCCGGCTGCGAGCAACAGCAACGTTGTCTTGCCCGATCCGCTTGGGCCGTAGATCGCCACGACCTCACCAGCGCAGACGCTTATGCAAACGCCGTCGATTGCGTGAACGACGCCTCCAGAGCTCGCGTAGTGCTTGCGTGCGTGCTCGAGCTCAAGCATCGCTGGCGGCTCGGCGAGACCCGACCGCCGGGAAGCGATAGACCCTGCCGCGCTCGTTGCTTGGCTCCGGGCCGATCAGCTTGCCGTCGCGCAGGTAGAGGACCGGGTCTGCGCGCAGCAGCGTCTGCGCATCGCTGGCGGTGATCATCACCGCCACCCGTGCGTCTCGCGCCAGCGCCGAGAGCAGCACCATAATCCCCTCCTGCTCTGCCAGCGAGAGGCTCGACATCGGGCCGTCGGCCAGCAGCAGCCGGGGTTCAGTGACAAGCGCGCGGGCGATCGCGACGCGCTGGCGCTCGCCGTCGGAGAGCTCGCCAAGCTCCATGGCGACGCACTGCTCGGCCTCGCAGGCCAGCAGCGCCTCGCGTACCCTCCGCTCGGCGTCGCGCCGGCCACGCCCGTCCACCAGCAGCGGCAACGCAACGTGATCAAGCACGCCAAGTCGCTCCTGCCAAGACTGCGTCGTCCACACACATGCGATCTCGCGGCGGCGAATGCGTGTCCGCTCGTTCGCGGACATCTCGTCAAGGCGTATGCCTTCGTAGATGACTGCGCCCGTGTCGGGGCTGCGCAAGCCAGCAGCGATACGAAGCAGCGTGGTCTTGCCCGCGCCGCTTGGACCGAAGACGCCCATCACCTGGCCGCGCTCCAGCGAGAGAGAGATGTCGTCAAGCGCGATCCTGTCTCCGTCGGGGCTGCGGTATCGCTTGGATATTGCCTCTAGGCGAAGGGTCACCTCACCGCGCCCCCCTGCTGATACCGAGACCGTGTGGCACTTCATCATCTCGGCGTGCGGGGCGTTGGCTGCCCGCGCTCCGCTGTGTCGCAGCTGGCCGGTGGTTGCCGCTGCTGGTCGCGATCCTACCGAACAACTCAGCACGAGCGTTTTGGCGCTCGCGGCTCTGGTCGGTTGCCGCTTTGCGCTGCTGTGCCGATGGCCAGATGGCGTCCTGGTCGAGCAGCCAGCCAATCCGCTCGCGGGCGTGCCTGGCCCAGCCCAGTTCCGCTTCCAGCTGCATGATGTCCGCACTCAAGTTCAGACGCAGCAGCTCGTGATCGGCGCGGACGCGCAACCCACCAAGAGGGATCGCTTCTCGCAGACGCAGGTGCTCGCGCAGGCACGTCGCGCACTCGCGCTCGTAGTCGTCGATCTCCTGCAGAGTGTCCTTGAGTCGCTCAGGGCCGGCGAGCGTGATCTTGACCAGCAGTGGCCTGCGCAACAGCCGCGCCCTGCTGAAGCTCCCGTCAAACCAGTGCTCGAACTCCCTCTCGCCGGTCGTCGTCACCGCGAAGACGTGCCGCTCATGCTGGTCATCGGTGGCGGAGTCGATCCGCTCGATCAGCCCGTCCGCCTCGAGCCGCTCGATCGTCTGGTACAGCTGGCCGGAGTTGATCTTCCACGCAGGCCCAAGACGCTCTTGTAGGCGGTCGCCGAGCTGGTAGCGGTAGGCCGGCTTGTCGAGTAGCAATCCGAGCAACGCATGCTTGGCAGACACCCAGCCTCCCTTCGACGCCCCAGTCCATCGCGCGTTTCGTCGTCTATCGGACGATTCGCACACCCGGACTCTACACCATCGGGTGGCGTGGGCCGGGCGAACGCCTACTTAAAGGGCGGCCGGCGACGCTGCTCGAACTCCGCCCGTGCCCTACAGGATTCGTCCAAATGTCTCTCACTCGCTCGATCCCGTTTATGGGACCCAAATCCGTTGGCGTGACCCGGGCCTCCGACATGCCGATTCAGCGGGGCTGCTGAGCTGGATCGAATACCTACTTAAAGGTATTGACCTGCCTGCCATCGTCTCACATGATATGCGAGACGTGATTGCCGACGTGAACACCGAGGCCCGCGGAAGGCCAAGTTGCCAGGGGGGGACGACATCCTCCTCAAAGGTCTGCTCGCAGTCTGGAGCGGTCGGTGCGCATCTCGATCTCGTCGTTTGGTCAACAGGTCCGGGCGTCAGCGGTAGTCACGGCGCCCGGACCCCGTCCACGATGTGCTGGTACAGGCACCTTGGCTATGAGAGGCGGGGTAGGTGAGGCACCGAGGTGCCCACCAACGGGACTTTCTTCGCCGTCACAGCACATCGGTGTTGTGGGTCAGGAGGGGAGAACGGTGCGTCCCGCACAAGCTGGTGTCACACTCATGCGAGCTCAGGTTCGCGCGTGCGGCGCCTGCGCGGGACGGGACTCGTTGACTCGGCCGCTCGGGTTTCAGGCGGTCGTGACGGTAGGGTTCATCACCACACGCGGCGGCAGCTCAATCCCAGGCTGCCGCCGCGAACGTTTGCGGGAGGGCAGCGCGTGAAGCAAGCCGGATTGTCGTCCTCGTCAGACACCAGCGTGCAGGCCGGCGCCGACGCTCCCGTTGTAACGAGGGATCCGCGTCGCAGACTGGCATTGGGATGGCAGCCTCCGCAGACACTCGATCGCGCCGGATGGCTGGCGGCCGGAGTCAGCCTCGCTGAATTCGGGCGCGTGAACAACTGGTGGGTGGGCGACTGGATTCGCTACGGCAATGCGCACTGGGGCGAGAAGTACATTGAGGCGGCCAGGGTTACAGGACTGGACGCCAAGACGCTGCGAAACATCGCCTACGTGGCCTCCCGCTTTCATTTGTCCCGTCGCCGGGACAACCTGAGCTGGACGCACCACGCAGAGCTGGCCGCGCTGCCGCCAGATCAACAGGACCAGTGGCTCGACCGCGCGCAGTCGCTGCGATTGTCGCCCGGCGACCTCCGCATTGAGCTGCGGGCCGCACAGCGCGCTCTCCGATCCGCAGGCGAAACCGAGACGATCTCGATCAACGCCGTCACCGGCGACACCGCTGCCGAGGACACGTTTGCCTGTCCGCACTGTGGAGGCGCCATATCGCTCGCCGACGTCGGACCTGAGGCATGGGCGGTGTGAGCCCGAGCCCGAGGCCGACATTGGCATTGCTGGCGATCGTCCTGACGCTCGCGATCGCTCCAGCGGTCACCCTCGCGACCACGCCGCCCGACGATCGTGCCTACGAGTTGGTCTCGAATATCGGCGAGGACGAAAGCGTCTTGAACGGCGCGACCCCGATCTTTGGCGCCGCCGCAAGCAGTGGCGAAATCGTTGACTGGCAGGCCCTGGGTGCATGCTGCGGCGCATCCTCCGCGGGGATCAACGCGTTTCAATCCCAGCGAACATCGAGCGGGTGGCAAACCCGTGCCGTCACCCCCGTGGCCAACGAACCACTGACGGGCTTGGAAGCCCTTCAGCAGGCGGTGCTTTGGAGCACCGATCTCAAGCAGACCATCTTCCTGACGGCCGCTTCGCTAGCCCCCGATGACCAGCGACCCAAGGGGTCAGGCGGCAGCGACGATCTCTACCTCCAAGGCCCAACTGGGGCACTCCAGTGGCTCTCGCAGGGGCCCGTGGGCAGCGGGCGTGGTCCCTACCCGACGAACTTCGAGGAAGCTACTCCCGATGCGCAAACCGTCGTCTTCGGCAGCGCAGAACCACTGACGGCGAACGCAACCGGCTTGGCCTCGCGCAAGGGGGCACAGTATCTCTATGCGCGCAATGCCGATGACGAAACCACCAGCCTCATCGACGTCAACAACAACGACGAACTGATAGGCACCGACGGGGCCTCCATAGGAGACGCCGGTCCACCGGTGGAATTTCCGTTCGTCTTCTACGTCCTCGGCCAATACCGTGGAAGCACCACGCATGCGATCTCCGAAAACGGATCGAAGGTGTTTTTCGAGACCCCTCCCCCCGGCCTAGAAGAGCCCCCGGAAAACATCGAACCACATCTCTACATGCGAAACCTCGCAAACAATACGACCACACCATTGGATAATCCTTCAGCAGCCGGCTCGGCGCACTACCAAGGAGCATCTGCCGACGGCTCGCTAGTGTTCTTCACCAGCGACGAGGGACTCGCCGGAACGCCCAAAGTGAACGAACTGTATGAGTACAACACGACCACTGCGGCGATCGGCCTAGCACCACCAATGACCGCAGTTCCTGTCGCGTCGGGTGCTGGCATCATCGGGGTGACAGCCATCTCAAACGATGGCTCACATGTGTTTTTCGTGGCGAGCCAGATCTTGGCTGTGAATTCCAACCCCGTCGGTCAGGCTGCGACTGCCAACCAGCCCAACCTCTACGTATATGACGCCGACACCGGCGAAACCCGATTTGTCACGACGCTCGCGTTCCCCGATGTCAGCAACTGTAAGCCCACATGCGCCAGCACCGAGCCGGTCGAACTGGTGGATGCCGCCGATGTTTTCCGTCCCGCCTACACGACGCCAAACGGCTCCGTGCTCGTTTTCGCGTTGACCAACGATCTCACTGGACAGGATCACACGCCAATCACCTCGCTCAGCTCAGAAGCGGTTGACGGCGAACACACAATCACCGTGACCAGCACCACCGGCTTTATACAGAACCACACGATCGCCATCGGCGTCGGCGAACAGGAGGAGCTCGCGACCATCGAAAGGGTTGACGGTCCGACGCAGTTGACGCTGCGCGAATTCGAACCCGGGATCGTCAACTCGTACGTGGGCAGCACCCCGGTCACCGAGTTGAACTCCGAGGTCTATCGGTATTCGCTCTCGGGCGGCTCACTTGTGTGCCTATCGTGCACTCCCGACGGCGTCGTCGAGACCGCAAGCGCCTCGCTGGGAGAAGTCCCTGGAGGAAGCTATGAATCCGGCAGCGGTCATATCGCGCAGATGAGCGAAGACGGGTCAACGATCTTCTTCGACTCACCCGACCCATTGCTCCCGGGAGTGGCCGAAGCCTTGACCAACAGGATGTTTGAGCCGACCAATCTCTACGAGTGGGAGAACGGCAAGCTCTCTCTCATCGCCGATGCCTCTAATGGGGGGGCAGTCTTCCACGGAACCACGCCCGGTGCCAACGATGTCTTCTTCTCGACACGAAGCGCGCTCGCTCCAACCGCCACCTCAGGCTATGAGCACATCTACGACGCAAGGGTAGACGGTGGCTTTCCAGAACCGGCACCACCCACGCAGGCGTGTTCCGAGGAAACCTGCCGCCTGGAAGTCTCGTCAGCCCCAAATGTCTCGCCACCAGCAAGCGCAATGCTCGGCGAACTAAACGAAGCGCTCGCGCCCACCCCAACGTTCAGCGTGGCTAAAGTCACGCCCGCGCAACGCTCGCAGCTCGTACGCAGCGGACGGCTCGTCCTCACGGTGAGCGTCACCGCACCCGGAGAAGTCGTCGCCAGCGCCTCCGCGCGCCTTAGAGGCAAGGCCGTCGCCGTCGCACGCGCGAGCGGGATGCTGCACCAAGCGGGCGCCATGACGTTGACGCTCCATCTGAGCCGATCGGCTCGCGGGCAGATTGCCAGAGGGCAGATACATAGGTTGCAGATCAGCGTCGCCTACAGAACGACGGGAGCCGTCGATGTGCTAGGACTGGCCGTGAACCTGCCGCACAAGACGGTCCTAAAAGACGGGCCCCGCCATGCGTAAGCGTCATCTTGGGATGCGCTTGCTGCCCGTGCTGGCGCTCGTCATCACAGGGATGCTTTTGGGCGCTCCCACGGACGCCCAGGCCCAGTTCGGAGTCGCATCACTCAGCGGCGCATTTGCGACCACGCAAGCTGGCGCTCACTCTGACTTCTCGACCTCGCTCACGCTGAACAGGGACGCTCTTGGCAACCCTGAAGGCCAGCTGAAGACAGCGACGTTCACCCTCCCAGCGGGCAGCGCTGGCAGCCCCCAGGCAATCGAACGATGCTCGGTCGAAATGCTCGAGCAACTCGACTGTGCGCGGACATCACAGGTCGGTGAGCTCAGCCTCACGGCAGTTCGTTGCCCAGGGGTCAGCTCTCAGTTGCAGGGCTCCACGGAAGCAGGAGCAAGACGGCTCGAGGTCTCAGACGCACAGGCTTTCTGTACGGAAAAAGGGACCGATGTCATCACGATAGGAACAGGAAACGCGGAAACGGTCACGATCGCGTCCATCGTGAACGCAACCACGCTCGAACTGGCCGCACCCATGGAACGCTCTCATCAAGCCGGAGAAGACGTCACGCACATCGCCAACGTTGACTCGGAAGCGCTCCCGCTCTACAACATGCAGCCGAGCTCAGGCCATGTCGCCACCTTCGCCGCGTCGCTGTTCATCGCCGAGATCTTCATCGAGGTTAGCGTAGGCGAAGACGGGAGACTGACGGCCACCATCGCCGAAACGTCCTCGGTGTTGCAGATCGTGTCGAGCACCGTGACGCTGTGGGGAGTGCCGGCCGCTCCCAGCCACGATGCGCAACGCTGCAACGAGCTGTTCGAATGCGGTCCGTCAGGGGCCGAACCAGCGGCATTCATGACGAACCCGACGTCGTGCAGCGAGGCGCCTCAAGAGGCAGTGACCGCCACTTCATGGCGGGGCCAATCCGCCACGAGCCTCGCCCAGCTGCCGTCGCTGACCGGTTGCGAACAGCTCAACATGTCGCCAAGCCTGGCGGTTACGCCGAGCACAACACGGCAAGACTCGCCAGCCGGATATGAAGTGGTCCTGCGCGTACCACAGAACGAAAGCCCTTATGGGTTGGCAACGCCAGCGCTGGAACACGTCTCGGTCACGCTTCCCGAGGGCACGTCCCTGTCTCCGGGGCTGGCGAATGGGTTGCAGGCGTGCGAATCGGCGCAGCTCAGCGAAAACAGGTGTGCGGATGCATCAAGGATTGGCATAGCGGAAGTAGTCACGCCACTCCTTCCCGAACCGCTCAGGGGCGCACTCTACATCGGCACGTTGACGCCGACAGAAAGATACCGAGTGTTCTTGACAGCCAGCGCCGGCAGCACTGTCATCGCCCTCCAAGGGGATGTCGAAGCGAATGAAGAAACAGGGCAACTGACCACCGTTTTTCGGGAGCTGCCTGAGTTGCCTTTCGCAGAGTTGAAGCTGAGCTTCTTCGGCGGCGCCACCGCTGCGCTGGCGAACCCGGCAGAGTGCGGTCTTGCCACCAGCAACGCAAGCGTTGCCTCCTACGCGGCCCAGACCACGGCAGTGTCCTCGACGTTCGATATCGACGAAGCCAGCGAAGGTGGTCCGTGTCCTCTTGCCGCTCCGTTTGCCCCGAGCCTCACCGCCGGCACCATCGACGCACTTGCCGGTCATGCGAGCCCATTCGTCCTGTCCATCTCGCGTGCCGATGGCCAACAGTACTTGTCGAGCTTCGTCGCGCATCTCCCGGCGGGATTGGTCGGCCTCGTTGGCGGCGTGCCGCTGTGCCGCGAACCGGCAGCAGCCATGGGGGCTTGTCAACCAGATGCTCGGGTCGGAACGGCAACCATCGCGGCAGGCGCCGGCCCGCTGCCCCTCGTCACATCCGGCCCAGTGTATCTCACCGGGCCCTACGCGGGCGCCCCGCTCGGCTTGCAGATCCTTATCCCGGCGGCTGGCGGCCCGTTCGACCTGGGCAGCGTGCTCATGAGATCCCGTGTCCTCGTGAACCCGAAGACGCTCGCTTTGACGATCGCCTCCGATCCCCTGCCACGGTCCCTCGGTGGTATCCCCCTGCGCTTGCGTGCGGTCGAGGTGACATTGGATCGTCCCGCCTTCATCGTCAACCCCACCAGCTGCGCTCCCCAGTTGATCACCGCGACGATCACCTCCAGCGAAGGCGCAGAGGCGAGCGTCTCCACTCCCTTCAGCGTAGCCGATTGCACGGATCTCTCGTTCGCGCCGCACGTGAGCGCCTCGACGCAGGCCGGCGCAAGCGCCGAAGGCGATGGTGCGAGCCTGAGCTTCGAGATCGTGACCCAGCCCGGCGCACAAGCCACCTTGAGTAGCGTCACCATTCAGTTGCCGGGTCAACTGCGCCCTCGGCTGCGCACGCTTCAGGGGGCCTGCAGGCTCGGCGGCCAGGTTACCTCGCTGCGAGCGTGCCCGGCGACGTCGGTGATCGGACGGGCGACGGTGAGCAGTCCCGCAGTGCCAACCTCGCTGTCCGGGTCCGTCTATCTCGTCGCCCACAGCGGCAGCGCCCTTCCCTCGTTGGCGATGGTGCTCGAAGGCGACGGGCTCGAGGTCGAACTCGAAGGCGCGCTCAGCCTCTCCCGCAAGAGCGCACCCATCGTTACGTTCAAGGGACTTCCGGACGTACGCATCTCCTCGCTCGCGGTGACCTTGCCACGGGGGTCGCAGTCGATCCTCGGGGCGGTCACTAGCACGTGCGCCAAGCCCCTCTACCTCGGCTACGCCCTTGCCGACCACGGTGGAGCCGAAGCGAAGGGGAGGGCGAGGATCACGGTACGGGGCTGTCCGAGGAGGGCGAGGGCGAGCACACGAGCCAAGCTCAACCGTCACGCGCGCTGACCGCCATCAACCGTGCGCGATTAACGATGAGTGTGAGTTCTATGGTAAGAGAGAAACATGTCATGCAAACAGAACGTGAACAGGGGCACGTCCCGGGCATGCGGGCGATGGCGGGTGCGCGCGCATCTGGGTACCACGCGGTGATGAGGTTGCCGCTCGGCTCCGGAGGTCAAGCGGGTAGACGGCAGGACCGTGCGGTATGCACCTGCTGGCAGGCCGTTGATGAGAGCGTCTGCATCCAGCTTGGGTGCAGACCGCCGGGTGGCAGGTCACGTCGAGCGCGTCGCAGCAGCGTTGACCCGGCACAGTGCGTTTGCAGCCGCGACATGCCGTCCGCTAGCCGCGATCAGACGGTGCGAGCTCGACCCGTCGCGACATACGATCAGACGAGGATGAGCGTCTGTGTGACTGGCCGATGGCGATCTGGCCAGGCTCTCGCGGGTCGAAGCGCACCCGCGATCCTGCGTGTGGTGTCACGATCACGCCGCGCCAACGTGGCCGCTCGATGCGATTGGCTGCGGCGCGCACGGTCAGGTGCGCCAGCGCCTCTTGCAGCACGATCTTCATCTCCATGGTGGCGAGATGCAAGCCTGGGCAGCGCTTGTGGCCACCGCCCCACGGCAACCAGACGTGCGTCGGCGGCGGGCTGTTCAGGAAGCGCTCGGGCTCGAAGCTGTGGGGCGCACAGAAGTGTGCGGGGTCGTGATGCAGCAGATAGATGCAGCCGACGATCGCCGCCGGCGGTGCGACCTTCCAGCCGGCGAGCTCCGTCGGCCGATGCACCACTCGTGGAATCGTGAACGGAAATACGGGACGATCCCGCATGATCTCCTGGACCGTCGCGGTCAAGTAGGCCTCGCTTTCACCGCACTCGATCTCACGGCGCAGTCGCGCTTGCGCTTGCGGATTGTGCGCAAGCAGCTGAAACCCCCACGCCAGCCTGTGCGGCAGTCGTCTCATGGCCAGCCAATATCACCGACATCAAGTTGTCTCGCAGGAGTCGCTGCGGCGCTGGCGAGCCCACAACGTCCCGAGCGAACCTTCCCAGCAAGCCTTTCGGAGGCCCCGTCCGCATCAGACATTCATCGATAGTGGGATGCATCAACTCATCGAGCAGCTCGCGGTCTCGTATGAATCGCCGCCAGCCCATTCGACCTACTGTTCGACGCATCGTCGGCTCCTGAAGGGACGACGAGCCTGTGATTTCCATCATCTCGAGAATCGCGTCGCGCATGTCCCACGGCCCCGCCGCGGCCACGTCGTCCTGCCGGTCGTACGCCTTGCGCAGGATCACCTCCAGCGTCAGCGAGCGTAGGCTCGCGTGTAGCGAAAACGGCTCACCCGTCGGCCAGCTCGCGATCACACGTCGAGCCACCGCGCGCACCGTCTCGGCATGCGCACACACGGCCGCTTTGCGGAATTCATGCAGCACCGCTCTGCGTCCCTCGATGTGCGCAGAGTCGTCCTGGAGCATGAACGAACGCTCACCCACGATCGGCTCCACTACGCGGGCGCCCTCGCCCGCATGTAGCACGTCGGGCGCGGCGGCGAACATCGCCTTGACGTCCTGGGTATCGGACAGAACGACGAGCGGCGGATACGGAGTCGTGTTGAGTGTGAAGCGAGCGCCGTAGCGCGCGCGGCAGCGCTCAAGAAGCGTCAAAGGGTGTATATACATCATATAGGTCTGTGCACTGCGCGGAAGTCGTGGACCCGGCGGAGCTCGCTCCTGCCTACACACCGCGACGCGTTGCGTGCTCTATTCACGATCTCACGGTGTCGGTGAGCGTCGCCTTCTTGTGCTCACGCCGCACGCTGTCCGTAGCAGATCAGCCAGAGCCGGAGCACGGGCAACAGCAACTGCGGTAGTGAGCCGCTGCGTGCGAGGAGCGCGCGCGTCATCAGACGAGTGTCGTTGGTGCGCGCGCTGTCCTGTGAGAGGTACATCGCGATCATGCTCGCGATCACGACGACATGCTTCTCTCCACCTCGTAGCGCCGACGCTTCGCTGAGGCAGCGACGCATGATCTCCGTCAGGCGCGCGATCGCGACATCTGGATTGGGGTAGTACGCGAGGTAGCGCTGGTCGCCGGTAGCCGCGTCCTCAGCGGTGTCGACGTAGCTGTCGAGCATCGTCGAGAGCACGCTGACCCAAGGCGAGTAGATGCGGTGAACGCTGGCAATCTCCTCGTCAGCGACATCGCGATCGCTCGCCAGCGCCAGCAGCGCGTAGATATCGAGGGAAGCCGCCGCCGCCCCCGAGAGCTCAAACCACTCGGCCTCCGTCTCGTCTGGAAACTCTCGCTCGACCCACGCTTGCAGCTTCGCCACTCGCGACGTGGGGCAGGGATCGTGATTCAGCGCTTGGACACTCGCGCGCGTCGCCTCCGCCACCAGGAAGGGCTGTGCCCTCTGGAATGACGGCAACCCCTGACATCGCTGGCGACACGCATCAACAAGCGCGCGCAGATAGCCAGCGTCCCCTTCCCGCGCGTCGTAGAGGTAGTAGTCGCGCATCGGTCGCGCGGGTTCGAGCGCGTCCACCATCGCGGCGTGGAGCCGCAGCCCGCTGACCTCGGCAGCGCTCTCGCTCGCACTATCCAGAAAATCCCACATAACCTGATATGCGACGATTAGGCGCAGCAACACCTTGCTGCGCCTATGGGCCAAGGTGCAGAACAGCGCCGCACCATGAACGTTCTCGCGCTTGCGGTCGATCGCGCTGATGGCATCTCGGCGTAGACCTTCATCGGAGATCTCCGCTGCCCGGGTGCGCCATCTTCGTAGCTCGCGCCGTACGATCGGCTCGGCCCACAGCAGCTCGCGCGCCATAGCTCCACCCAGCGCTCGCAGTTGACTCAGCGTCAACGGCGCGACGTCATGCCCGCTGCGCACATATGAGTAGCGCAGCCTTTCGCCTCTCGGCTTTGTAGCAGCATTTCCGCCCATTCCTCAAGGGTAAAAATTGGGGGGATTGAAGTCCAATTCTTGGGCACGACAGCTCTTGAACCCGCGCCCGAAGGAGGTTCAATTCTTAAACACGTTCCCGCACGAATGAGCGGTGCGCTCCAGTTCGGTTTCACGGGCTTTGCCCGTCGCGCACCGTGCCGCCGTGTCGCCCCCTCATGCCTGTGCTGGCACTGCTGCGGCGCGGTAGCCCGACAGCGCGACGATCGCACTTGCCGCAAGCGCCACGACGGCGAAACTCTCAAGGACTGTCGGCAGGGCGAGTGAGATCACGACCGGAAAGCCTGTGACGATCAGCAACGCGCGGCTGACGAGCAGCTGACCGTAGGTGCCAAAGGCCGCGCCTACGAGACAGCCGAGGCCGAGCACGACAGTGCTCTCCCACACCAGCGAGCGCCACAGCAGGCCACGCGCCAGCCCCTGCAGCTTCAGCCGTGCGAGCGCACGGCGGCGCTGCCAGACCCCGGCACCCATCGTGCTCGCAGTCGCGAGCACGCCGGCGAGCAGCACCAGCAGCGCCATCTGTGTCAGCCGCGCGAGTCCCTGCTGCCCGTTGGAAATCTCTAGCTGTTCGTGGCGGCGCTCGGTCTGCACAGCCAGGCCCGTGTAGCCCATGCGTGCGAGCGTGCGGCGCAACTCGACTGCCACACGCGCCGGCCGGGCGCCGGGCGCGAGCATCACGTTGTAGGCCGACGGTTCGGCGCTGCCCCACCCCGCGACGTAGTCCGCCGGGCTCACGAGCACCGCACCCGCCGGCCAGCCCAGGTCTGTGCTGAGCGCCGCCACACGCAACGTCACCGGGTGCGGGGTCGGCAGCGTGAAGCGCTGACCGATCTGGACGTGGTGTTCGTCGGCGAGCGCTGTCGAGAGCACGACCCAGCCGCCCTTGCGCAGGCGCGAGGCGGCGATCGCAAGGTCGCCTTCTGAGAGCTGGATCGCGCTCAGCGGCCGGGCGGCGGTTGCCGGCGGCGCCTCCACAAACACGCGTCGATCGCCGATGTTCAGGAAACTCGCCCGATAGACGCTGACGGCACGCACGTCCGGGAGCCGCCGCAGCGGCGCTAGCGGGATTTCATGGAATGGGATCGTCGCAAACAGATTGTCGCCGGTCGCGGGCGACACCCACAGGTCTGCGGTCGAGGAGATCGTATGGAAGGACGCCGTCATGCCCGCCTGCAGGTTGCTGCGCGAACCCTGGATCATCGCGCCGCCGACAACCGCGACCGCGGCAGTCGCGGCGATCGCGAGCACCCGTGTGCGCACCAAGGGCGAGCGTAGCTCGACGACCGCGAGCGCGGCCGCCGGCGAGCCAAACCGCCATTGCAAACGCTCGAACACCCCCACACCGGCGTCGATGAGCGACGGGAGCAACAGCAGCGCTGCAAGCATAAGCGTCACGATCGCGATCACCGAGGAGCCCGGGGCAGCTAGCACGATGACGGTCGTCACAACCAAGCAGACGATTCCGGCCGCGCGGACGCCGCCACGGAACGAGCGGGCACCGTCAGACCGCACACCTGAGGGGCGAGACCGGGGAGACCGGGCTGTGCATCCGTGCAAGCGCAGCCGCCCGAACGGCCCGACCCCGTGCGCGTCCGGGGCACCGGCAGCGGACGGCTGTGCACGCATATGCGTGCGGGTGTCCCACAACGGCACAAGCACACCGATTGCCGCTGCCAGCAGACCGGCACCGACGGCCAGCACGACGCTCTGCCACGTGATGATTCGCTGCGAGCCGACCGGAAACGCAATCGAGAGAAATTCGGGGCTGGCGTTGAAGACGAGCTCCGACAAGAGGTCCCCGATCGCGAGGCCTAGCAGCGCGCCGCACACGCCGATCGCGGCCACGTCGAACAGCAGCACCTTGACGATCAGGCGCGGCGGCGCGCCGAGCATGCGCAGTTCGCTCAGCAGCCGCCGGCGCAGGTGCGCGGTGAGCAGCACCGCGCAATAGGCGAACATGAAGCCGACCAGTGCGCAGATCGCCGCGAACACGCTGACCGACTGGTTGATCGGGATCGCCGCCTCGTCGAACAGCGTCGTGTCGAAGTTCGCCGGCTCGACGTTCAGACCCCCGGCGGCTATCCGGTGCAGGCCGCGCAACACCTCGGCATCCCGCCCGTGGCGCACCTGCACGAGCACGCGCGAGAGTCGACCCTGCATTCCGATGAGGTTCTGCGCGTAGCGCAGCGATGCAATCGCCACCTGGCTGTGGATCAACGACCCGATCTCCGACGGCTCCAGTACGGCGCCCAGCAGCGTCGGTACGAGGCGCGCGCCGACCTGCGCTTCGATCACCTGCAGCTGTTCTACTCCGATCGCAGCCGCCAGCGGCGCAGGCAACACGATCGCCCGCTGGCCCGCGAGCTGGCCGCGCGTGAAGTGGCGCAGCAGCACGCCGGTGAGGTGCACGTAGCGCGGGTCGGTAGCGAGCAGGTAGACCGCACGCTTGCCAGCCGGGCCGACCAGGCCGATCTGCGCTTCGAGGACGGGCACCGCTGCGCGCACGCCCGGCAGCGCCTGCACTTCACCGAGCACCTGTTCCCCGAAGCCCGCTGCCGAGCGCGCCCCCAGCTGGTAGCGCGACTGGCCGATCACCCCGTTGGTCAGTCTGCGACACCGACCCGCCGAAGCTAGCGGTCGCGACCTGCGAGGCGAACAGCAGCCCGACCCCGACGGCAATGCCGAGCACCGCGAACAACTCCTGCACGAGCACGCCACGCGCGCGCAGACGCACCGCATAGAGCCAGGCGACGTCGTAGAGGCTCATCGCGGCGGCGCTAAGGGCGCCGAGGGCGTCCCCTGATCGCGGCGTTCAGCGCTGGCGCAAGCGCGGGCGCGGACGGGGTGAGCAGTGCGGTGTCCTCGTCGAACTCGGCGAGCCGCCCGTCGCGCAACACGTGTACACGGTCGGCGTATGCGGTCGCCTGCGGGTCGTGCGTGACGAGCAGCAACGCGGTCCCGCGCTCGCGGCAGACCTCGCCGAGTAGCTCGAGCACCTCGCGGCTGCGCTGCGTGTCGAGGTTGCCGGTCGGCTCGTCTGCGAGCAGCAGCTTCGGCTCAGTCGATAGAGCGCGGGCGATCATCACCCGCTGGCGCTCGCCCATCGAAAGCGAGTCGGCGCGGTGACGTAGCCGCTCTCCCAGCCCGAGTCGCTCGAGCATCGGCTCGATCTGGCGGTTACCGCGGCGCACGCCGACTGTCACCCACAGCTTCAACGCCGCGTTCTGGATCACGCTGCCGCCGGGCAGCAGCTCGAGCGACTGGTCGATGTAGCCCAGCTCGCGCAGCCGGTACCTCGCCGCCTCAGCGTCCGAGAGCCTCGAGATGTCGCGACCGTCGACGAGCACCGCGCCGCTGTCGGGTGCCACGAGCGCCGCGATCACGGTCAGCAGCGTCGTCTTACCGGAGCCGCTCGGGCCGTAGAGCGCGACCATTTCCCCCGCGCCGATCTCCATCGACACGCCGTCTACCGCCCGCACCGGTTCGACTCCGCCGGTGAGGTGGTGCTTGACGAGCTCGTGCAGCTCCAGTATCTCAGATTCCCTCGTATGGCATCCACTGCGAGCGAGTCGCAGCCAACGCCAATCTCGTCATTAACTCGAACAATGCTGAACGGCAATCAGGGGTTGGCGACCCGAGCCCGCGCGAAAGGATGAGCCGGTGCGCGCCGTACCCGGACCCCCGGGTGGCGCCTGCGCAGGATGACTTCTGATCCGGCGTGGGGTGTGAGCACCGCGGTTCGCCACCGCGGACGCTCGATGCGATCGCTCGCGGGTAGCACCTGCCACGTTGACAACGCCCGATGCAGCACGGACCGTATCTCTATCAGCGCGAACTGCCGGCCGGGACAGCGCTTGCGTCCCAGCCCCCAAGGCAACAGCGTCCCTGGCGGGGGTGCTTTCTTCAGGAACCGCTCTGGCATGAACCTGTGGGGGTCGGCGTACAGCTCCGGATCGTGTGCAGGAGATAGGTGCAAGCGAGCAACTGTGCTGGGGGGCGGTAGTCCCAGCCGCCGATCTCGATGGGCTTCATGACGACTCGCGGAGCCACGAACAGGAATGGCGGCTTGTGCCGCAGCGCCTCCAGAATCACCGCGTTCATATACGTGTCATCTGCTCCCTCATCGATCTCATCGATCAATCCCTCCTGCACCGCTGGATTGCGCGCGAGCAGCTGGAAAGTCCATGCGAATGTCGCAGCGGTCGTCTCGTGCCCGGCGATAACAACCGATATGAGGTTGTCACGTACCTGCTTGTCTGACAATGGAGAGCCATCCGGGTTGCGAGCGGAGATGAGCAGGCTTAGCAAGTCGCCTTGCCGATCGTGTTGATCCTGACGCTCGCCAGCGCGTCGGCGGCTGCAGATGAGCGGATAAATGATCCCATCCACCGCTTGGCGCCGACGCTCGAACTTTCGCCACATACCCCGCCATCCGGGCAGGTGACGCAGTTGCGGCTCCTGCAGAAGCGGCGTGGCTATCACCGACAGCATGTCAAGCATTCGCTGACACAGAGCCGCATACATATGAGTTCCGCGTCCCGATCGCCCGCAGACCGAGCCTGCGTGCTCTTTCCGATCATCGATTGCGGCCATCAGCATGACCGTCAAGGTCAGCTTGGATATGTACCGACTGAGTGAGCAGACGGTATCGGCCGGCCAGGACACGAGCTCGCGGTCCATGACTTCGGTGATCATGTCAGTATGCCCCTGAACGGCTCCGCTGCAAAATGCTGGCATTATCGCCTCTCGCACGCTCGAGTGCGTCTCGTTCTCGTGCAGCATGAAGGCGCTCTCGCCGAACACCGGCTCCATGAGCGCCCCGCCTCCCCCAGAGTGCAGGTGCTCCGCAGGGGCGTTGGCGATCGCTCGTATGTCCCGAGGGTCCGAGAGCATCACGAGCGGCGGCATGTCGCTACGTATATGGTGAAGTGGCGCCCGTGCCGCGTCCAGCCTCGTTCGACGCTCTCAAACGGCCGTGCTCGACAGTAGATCGTCTGCAGCATGGGAGGCATCGCCAGCGACGGCGGGCACTTATTCCGATGGCCGATGGGGCCGAGCATGCTCCTTAGAAGCATTTTCCTCCTTTTACTGACTGTTTTGTTGTCATTTGCGCTCCGCGTCTCACGCTGCGCATAGCCATCGCGCGCTGCAGCGCTATTGGCGGTGTATCCAGTGTGCGATGTAGGAGTGAGCACCGTGTGCAGCATCCTCGCCCTGGCCCACGTAGCTGTCGAGCACCGTAGCAGCCGCTGAAGCCCACGGGAAATGGACATTCCGCGCCTGCTTGGCATCCGGCGAGTGCATGCCGCGCGAGCACCGACTATCGCCGCGACCTCCGCATGGCGTAGCTGCGAAGGAGACACTATCCAGTTCCGACGTCCGCTTTCGCCTGCCACGAGAAAACCTTGCGCACACCAGACACAAGCTCAAGGCTACAGAGTAAGCCCAAGGGAGCGGCGCATCCGCTATCTTGTCGGGTTCCGAGAAGTGGAAAGAGACGACAAAGACGCGAACACATCGACGGGAAATCCGAGGCGCAAGTATCGCGTTCCTGGCCTGCGCCGCAGCGATTTTGCTCGGCACGCACTCCGCGAGTCCGGTGACTGCCGCCGGACGCACGGCACTCGCCGCACGGACCCTCAACGCCAGCGATGAAGCAAACCTGCACTACGTCAGAGAATCGGGCTCGGATCTTCTGGAGGAAGGACAGGCGAAAGGCGGCCTCCCCGGGCTCGTCCGAGCGCAGTTCAATGTCGGCGCCACCGTGTACGCATCGTTCAGTATCTCGACGCACTACGGCTCGATCGGCGGAAGCGGATCGGGCAAGCTGCGCGGCACTGGGGCTTGGGAGAGCTTCGGGGGCACCATGACAGTCACGCATGGCACCGGACGCTATTCGCACGCACACGGTCATGGGGGCTTCTACGGTGCAATCAATCGGCACACATACGCCGCTACCGTCCAGACGACCGGCACGCTCAATTACTGAAAGCTGAGAAGTTGGAACGTGCGAAGTTGAGCCTAGTGTTGTGCCTGCTCTGGCTGATCGCGGCTCCGGCGGCGTGTGCGTCGCAATCGGCAACCCTCGACGTGGCGCTGAGACCAGAGCGACTTGGCGGACGCACGACCATCCAGTTCAGCTTCCACATCGCGCCTCACGGGGAGCAAATACCGTCGCCGCTTACATCGGTGAACCTGTTCTATCCGAAGAACATCGGGCTCGTGACGAGCGGCCTCGGCCTCGAAACGTGCACTCCGATACAGCTTGAAGTGCTTCACCGCTGTCCGCCGGACTCGCTCATGGGCTACGGGAAAGCACTGATCGAGATGCCGTTCGGCCCCAAAGTAATTTCAGAGGGAGGTCGCATCACTGCCTGGATGGCGCCCGTCGAGGAAGGGCATCTCGCACTGCTTTTTTACGCGAAAGCACAAACGCCGGTGCTGTCGGAGGCGATCTTTGCAGCACAGCTTCTTGGAGCACCATCGCCTTACGGCGGCGTGCTTGCGATCGACGTGCCGCTCATCCCAACACTGCCGGAAGCACCTGACGCCTCCGTGGTTGACATGACCTCCACGATCGGCCCCATGAACGTGACATATTACGCATGGTTTGGAGGTAAATACACTCCTTACCACCCCAACGGACTACGCCTGCCAGAACGATGCCCCCATGGAGGCTTCCCTTTCGCCGCAGAGTTCTCGTTCCTTGATGGGTCACAAACTCATGTAGAGACACGAGTCCCATGCCCAAGGACGGGGAACCGAATTAGCTGATCCGCGTCAAGGACCGTGGGCCTGGCTGCTGGTTTGTGGAGCGGCGGGCTCGGCAGACGGGCGAGTTGGCCGATGGTCTAGCGCCTTATTGATGAATCCGTGCGCGAGTCGGGCGGCTAGTGATTGGTCGCGGTATGGCGTCTGGTACTCGGTGGGCGTGAGCATCACCGAGTGCTGGGCGGCGGCGCTTACGGTTGTGATCCTCGTGACGGTCAGCGTTGACCCTGAAACAGGCCGGCGGCAATCGAAGAGCTCCCACAGCGCGCGCCGCGCTGATGCGTGCGCCGAACAGTTGAGTCGCAGCCAGGATGCCATCACGTCAGTCAGGCCGCACTGCTGATGCGCCCGCGATGTTGCCAACGCGACTATTCTCGGCTAGGGTCAGCGGTATGGCATCAATGGCGCAGAAGACGCTTGGTGGGTATCTTCGGCAATGCCCCCTCGAGGCAGATCTCGTCCGGATTGGAGAGTGTGAGATTGGCACCACCTGCGGGCTCACATGATAGGCGGGGAGGTCTCGCACTCGACGCAGATGGTCTGATCCAGCGTGCCATCGTCCTCCAAACCCTGTGTCACGATCACACTGATGATTGGACGCAATCAGAACTCGAGCAAACCCTCGGCACGACCGGCGAGATCCTAGTCGATGCCCTCATCGACCTTGAGGCCAGCAACGTCATCGACTGTGCCGATGACTCTATCACTGCCTCCCGCTGTGTCAGGCGCCTCGACGCACTCGGGCTGATCGCCTCCTGACAGCAGGGGCAAGTAGTTCGTCCCTTGCTCAAGCGGGTGCCGAGAGAGTTGGGTCTGCTCGGAACAAAGCTAATGAGGCTCGCACGGCGTTGCGCTTGCCTGCCTCGCGGCGTTTTCGTGTGCGGGGTGGTTTCGGCGCTAGCGTCCAACGCGTTGGCGCCTGCCGGTGCTCACGCGATGTTCGGAAAACGGATGTGCCACGTATGTCTCACGAGCCAGACATACGTGATTCACAAACACGTCACAAGCTATCGATAACCGCCCATCTTGGCGTGGTCCAGAGGGCGGTGATCAGGGGGCCTTGGCGGAGGCTGATCGCGCGATGGACGTGGGGCGGCGCATCGCTTGTGCTGTCGTGCGATGCACACGCGGGCTGACGCGTCTGCCTGGCTGAGCAGCTCCTGCACGGCAAAAAGGCTTGGGGATGGAGTAATGGCGCCTTCTCGGAGGGCCGCGAGCGATCAGCGAGGAGGATCGGCCGCGCCCCAACCCGAGCAGCCGAGCGGCCATTGATAGCTACGGAGGGCACCGCGTGGGTCGTCGTCGCTCAGGTTGCGACCGCGGCAGCGGCCACTTCGTGGCCGGCAAAGACCATAAGCCACAGGTAGAGGACGTCGCTCTCGAGCTCCGGTAGCGAGCTGACGCGATCCTCTCGGATGTACCGGGTCGTAAGCTCGACCGCAGCGACCACCATCGCGCGTGCCACGAGATCCGGGACGGTCGGCAGCCCAGGCTGCTCCGTGGCGGCTCGCTCGGTGATCGTCTGGAAGAGGCGCGTGAAGCTCTCGAGCGTACGTTCGCGGTGGACGAGCGCCTCGTCGCCGGCCGCGTGGATGTCGAGTGACCAGACACGGGCCGCGTCGGGGCGTTCGCTCCAGAACCGCAAGTAGGCTCGCACGCCGTCGCGTATGCCCTCGACGTAGCTCGGCTGACTCGTGCCCGCGGCGACCATCTGGTCCAGCAGTTCGCGCGTTATCGCGTCGTAGGCGGCGAGCAGGCACTGTTCCTTGTTGGCGAACTGCTCGTAGAAGGTGTCGCGCGAGACGCGTGCGCGGCGGGTGATATCGCCGATCGTCGTCGATCCGTAGCCCTTCGTCCCGGCCGCGGCGATCATCGCGGCGATGATGCGCTCGCGCTGGTGATTCTCGACCTGCTCGCGAGAGAGGCGGTGCGGCCCGCGGGGGAGCCGTTCGATACCAGCTTGCACAGTGGTGGACACGCTGGTACATTACCAGCGAGTAAGGGACGGGCTAGTCCATCAATGCCTTGAGGGAGAGGGAAGGGAACTATGGAGGGTGAGGGAGCCACACGCATGCGACGGCCAATGGGTACGGATTACGCGCCTCGTGCGCATGACTGCCACGTCGGGGGGAGGCGGTTTGTGAGGGGCCGCCTTCTCGCGGTGCTCGCGGTAGCTGCAGCCGGGATGTGCTTCCCGGCTTCCGCCGCAGCGAGGTACAGCGTGTCGCTCACCCGGACAACGGGCGGCGTCGCGAACATCTCTGGTGAAGACTTTGCCGACGTCGGATTCGGGATCGGCTACGCACAGGCGCAGGACGGAATCTGTGTGCTCGCCGAAACATTCCTGACGGTCGAGGGCGAACGTTCTGCGTTCCTCGGCCCAGAAGGGGTCTTCAAGAACGAATCCGAGGGGGGTCTGCAGTTCACGAACCTCAACTCGGACATCTACTGGACCTCGATCAAACAGGATCACACGGTCCAGAATCTGCTGAGGCTCCCCTACCCGCAGGGACCCGCGACGGAAGGCCTCGAAGCGGTGAAGGGCTACGCCGCCGGCTATAACGCCTACCTCAAGCAGATCGGTGGGGCGAGCGGAGTCACGAACCCCGCCTGCAAAGGTGCGGCGTGGGTCAGGCCGATCAAGCCGATCGACGTCTGGCTCCGCATCTACCAGGTGGACGACCTCGCGGGCAACTCTGCCCTCGGTCCGTACGCCGAGGCGAATGCCGAATACGGTCCGCCCGCGGACCCGTCGGCGGGGTCGGAGAAGAGGCAGGGCGTGCGGACGGCCTCGAGTGGGAGCATCTCGGTCGAGCTGCCCACGCCGATCGGGCACAGCAACCTGTTGGGCTCCAACGGGCTCGCCGTCGGTGGCGAAGACGCCACCAACGGAGGGGGCGTCGTGCTCGCCAACCCGCACTTCCCGTGGCATGGCTCGGAACGCTTCTGGGAGATGAACGTCGAAATCCCCGGCCAGTACCACGCGATGGGTGCGGGAATCTGGGGGTTGCCCGGGATCAACATCGGTCACAACCAGGACGTCGCGTGGACGCACACCGTCTCGACGAACACGACGGTCACGCTGTGGGTCCTGTCGCTCGTCGGGAGGACCACCTATTACTACAAGGGCAAAGTCATACCGATGACGACGCGCACCGTGACGGTCGAGGCCCTGGAACACGGCGAACTGGTGGCGCGCACCGGCACCCTCTACTACAGTCACTACGGGCCGGTGATCTGGGAGGACGGTCACGCGATCGCGGTCGATGACGCCAACGCCAACAACCTCCGGGGTGTCAACCAGTGGCTCGCGATCAGCAAAGCCGAAAACGCATCTCAGGTGATCGAATCCGAGCGTGCCATCCAGGGCGTGCCGTGGGTGAACACGATCGGTGCCGACGACCAGGGCAACGCGTTCTACACGGAGATCGTCGTGGCCTCGAGCCTGACCAAGCAGTACGTTAACTCGCCGTGCGATCTCGGCGGGGCGGGAGCGCTTGAGGGTCCGTTCTTGGGCAACGGTGAATGCGAAGCGCCCGAAAGCGCGGGTGCGCTCGTGCCGGGCATCATCGCGGGCAGCGACGAGCCGTCGCTGGTCCGCAAAGACTACGTCGAGAACTCGAACAACTCGTTCTGGCTCGCGAACGCGAACAGCCCGCTCACCGGGTTCTCGCCTGCCCTCGGCGGCGAAGAAGAAAACCCGGGCATGCGCGCTCAGACGGGGATCGATATGATCGCCCAGCGGATGGGCACGTACGACAGCGGCGTCCCGACGGACGGGATCTCGCCGACGCCCGGATTCACCGCCGAAACGATGCAGGACTCATGGACGAAGTTCCGCTCGCTCCCAGCTCGAACGCGCCCTCCCGGGTGTGCGCGAAATCTGCGAAAACGCGGTGAGCGAAGACGGTGGCGTGATCAACGGCGTCGACGTCAGCGGCGCGTGCCCTGTGCTCAACGACTACGGCGCGACCGCCACGCTCGACGACAGGGGTGGCTGGCTGTTCCAGGAATGGTTCGAACACGCGCCCAACGGCCAGGCGGACTTCTGGGTCCACCCCTGGACGGCGAGCGAACCGGTCTACACCCCCAACACGCTCAACACCTCGCTGCAGGCGAGCAAGGAAGCGCTCGCGACCGCGGTGAGCTCGATGCAGGCACGCGGGATCCCGCTCGACGCCAGCATCGGCGAAGTGCAGCGTGCACCGCAGGCCGGCGCGGCTCCGATGCCTGGCTGCTTGGAGGGGGACGGCTGTTATGCGGCCATCGGATCGTCCTTCCCGACGCCCACCTCGAAACAGGCTGAAGTGACCGGCGGCACGAGCATCGTGATGTTCACGGAACTGCAGGCCGGCCACGAACCAGTAGCGAAAGGCCTGTTGGCCTACTCGCAGTCTGAAGACCCGACGTCTCCCTACTACGAAGACCAGACCCAGCGGTTCTCGAAAAACGAATGGATCACGCTGCCGTGGACGCCGGCCTCGGTCGCCGAAGACGCGATCACTCCGACGCTTCACCTCAAGTAGGCGCAGGGGAAGGGAGCGGCGCGGGGGGAGACCGCGCCGCTCCCGCGCCGCAGTGCCTTGACCGACAACGTCTCACCCTCTACGAAAACTGATAACACGAGCAGCATGTCTTTCACGAACATCGAGGTGAGCGCACTCGGCGCCCGCGCCACCATCACCCTGAATCGCCCCGACAAGCTGAACGCTCTCAGTACCGAGACGCTCAGCGAGCTCGTCGACGCCGCAAAGCGGCTCGACGAACACTCCGAGGAGGTCAAGGTCGTCGTTCTGAGCGGCAATGGCCGGGCATTCAGCGCAGGAGCAGACGTTTCGATCTTCTCGGGCGATGATGCCGGCGCGGCTCGCCGAGCGGCCGCCGATGCCGGCCGCCAGATGGTCGAGGCCATCGAGTCGATGCGAGCCATCACGATCGCCCGCATCCACGGCCACTGCATCGGCGGCGCCGTGCTGTTGGCCGCCGCGTGCGACCTGCGCGTCGCAGCCGACACAACCCGCTTCTCGATTCCCGAGCTCCAGCTCGGAATCCCCCTGGGGTGGGGCGGGATTCCCCGACTCGTGCGCGAGATCGGTCCTGCGATGACCAAGGAGCTGGTGCTGACCTGCCGGCCATTCACCGCCAAGGAAGCGCGGGAGCTGGGCTTGGTGAACCGTGTGGTCGCCGCACAGCACCTGAGCGAGACGGTCGAGGAGTTGGCAGGTCAACTCGCTGAGAGGTCAACTCTCACGCTCGCAGCGACCAAGCTCGGGGTCAACGCCGCCAGTGCTGCGATGTGCGCCACCTCAGGCGCGTGGAGCGATGCGGACGCGCTGCTCACGGCGCTGGGCGACCCAGAATCGCGCCGCGTCGCCGAGAACTATCTCGAACAGCTGGGTCGCCGCGCAGCTGGAGGAGGGTGAGATCGACATGGACGACAGCCCTGCCGTGACGCGCATCACGATGATGCTCCCGCTCCATGCACGGGCGTCGGCTCGTCAACGCGTGGGCGGCAGGCGGGGGCTGCTCGGCCTCTCCTAGCGGCTCGCCGCCACCGGACTGCGAGCGCGCGCGTCGTTGTGGATAATTAGCGAGTGCTGATCGGAGGCCCGGCGGGATCGGAGCCGGTGACGGCGCGCCGATGGCTGGCGCGCGGCGCGGTGGCGGCGTGTGCTCTGGCGGCGGGCGGGGGCGTCGGGGTGGCGCTGGGCGGCTCGGGCGGCCTGGATCCGACGTTCGGGACGGGGGGAGCGACGATCCTGGAACGCCACGTGTCAACGTGGCCGACCCCGGCGGCGCCCGATCCCGGTGAGAAGCTCGTGGCCGTCACGAGCGCGAGCAACGGCACGGTGGTCGTATCGAGATTTCTCCCCAACGGTGCGCCTGACACCACGTTCGGCGACGAAGGTCAGGCCGTGATCAAAACCGAAGGCGCGATTGCCGGAAGCGGCGTCGCCGTCCAACCCGACGGCAAGGTGGTCGTCGTCGGATTCAGCAACGTCGGCGTCAGCGGCGAGAGCGCCACCGTCTGGCGACTGACGGCGAGCGGCGAACTCGACCCCACGTTCGGCGACAGCGCGACAGGAACGACGCAGATCGACACCGGCACCTTGAACGAGGCAGAGGCGGTTGCGATCGAACCGGATGAAAAGATCGTCGTTGCGGGGACGATCGAGACATCTCCGCCGAAGAAGGTCGGCGTATGGCGGCTGACGGCAAACGGTTCGCCCGACCCCGAATTCGGCAGCGACGGTACCGTCGAAATCTCCGACGGTTATGAAGACACGGCGAACGCGATCGCGCTCGCGCCCGAAGGCAAGATCGTGGTCGCCGGATCGACCACCGACGCAATAACACCCACTGATGCGGTCGCGTGGCGATTGACCGCGACCGGTGCACCCGATACCACGTTCGACACGGACGGCCAGGCCGACGTCGACGACGGCGGCAGCGAGACCGCCAACGCCGTCGCGGTCCAGCCGGACGGCAAGATCGTGATGGCGGGCTCGAGCAGCATCGGCGCGCACGGCGGCGAGGCGGTCGTGTGGCGCCTGAAGCCGAACGGCGGCCCAGGCGCCACGAACGGCGCCCTCGACCCGACGTTCAACATGGACGGCGTAGCCGAAATCGAAGACGGAGGCTTCGCGAACGCGAGAGCGATAGCGCTGCAGCCCGACGGCAAGATCCTCGTCGCGGGCGTCTCCCAGGTGGGCAAAGAAGCGGCCGACGCGGTGATCTGGCGACTGGATGCGAACGGAGGCACCGGCGGCGTCGACAGCGCGCTCGACCCGACGTTCGGCACCGGCGGCGTTGCGAGCGCCGCCGAGGGGTCCACCACCGAAGCGAATGCGATCGCGCTGGAGCCAGATCGCCGGGTCGCGGCAGTGGGTCCGATCTACAACGTGCCCGACGGCAGCCTGCTCGTGTTCCGCGCGCTCGGCGACCCCTTCACCGCGAGCGTCGCGAAGGCGGGCACGGGCTCTGGGTCCGTCCAGTCATCGCCGCCGGGCATCGCTTGCGGCCCGTCGTGCTCGGGCCCGTTCGACGACGGTTCGCAGGTGACGCTGACGGCCACGCCCGCGACCGGGTCGGCCTTCGCGGGGTGGTCAGGCGCCGGCTGCAGCGGCACCGGCAACTGCGAGCTAACGATGAGTGCCGAACAGACCGTGACCGCGACCTTCAACGCCGTCCCGCCGACACCGCCACCCACCAAGGCGACGAAGGCGACGATCTCGGCGCTGGGCGAGAGCAACTCGACCTTCACCGTCGGACCCTCCTCTACGCCGCTGACCGGCGCCACGGCGGCGAAGCGCCACAAGCGGGGCACCGTCTTCTCATTCCAGCTCGATCAGGCCGCGACGGTGAAGATCGCGATCCGGACGAAGGCGCGCGGCCGTCGCGTCGGCCGCAGTCTGTCGCGCCGCAAGCCAGAAGCTGCGCCACAAGCCTCGCTGTACCCGGACCATCACCATCGCGACGCTGACGCGCTCGGCACACGCTGGACTGAACAAGGTGGCGTTCAGCGGGCGCGTGCGCGGCAGGGCGCTTGCCCCCGGCCGCTACGAGGTCACCTTCATCGCCGTCGACAGCGCCGGCGCCTCGCCACCCAAGACGCTGAGCTTTACCATCGTCAGAGGCTCAAGCCAGCCACGGGCCGCCGAACGGCACTGACTCGGGCGTTCAGCCCTCCGAGCGCGCCTTCGGCTACTCAGCGCCGCTCCGGACGAGGGCCAGCAGCGACGCGTGGCCGAAAGTCATGTCGGTTTCACAACGACTATCGGGTCCCTCGAAAATGCGACGAGTGGACTCGAACCACCACGGACCGTGAAGTCCACAAGGCCCTCAACCTTGGACGCGCGCGCCATATATGTCCGCCAGCGTCCAGATCGCCCGTTTCGTACGGGTTTGCGGACGCATCGGACGCATCGGACGAACTGACATTTGTCAAACATTTGTCACGCGCTCATCTTTATGCTGGCGCATCTAGATGCTAAGGTGCGGTGATGTCCAAGGTGCGCACGACGCTCACAATCGACGAGTCGGTCATGAAGGCGGTGAAGATGCGCGCGGCGCGTACGGGCCGCGGCGACAGCCAGGTGATCGAGGATTCACTGCGTCGCGACCTGGGGCTCGATCTACTCGAGCGCCTGTGGGAGCGCAACAACCTCTCCGAGCGCGACGCTACCGCGCTTGCCGTCGAGGCGCAGCACCAGACGCAACGTCGCCGCCGCTGAGTGCGGGCGGTCCTCGACCCCAACGTGGTCATATCCGGTGCGATCTCGCCACGAGGCGCCCCGGCCGACGTGCTGCGATCGCTAGCCGGGGGCGAGTTCGAGCTCATCGCTTCCCAGGGGCTGCTGGACGAGCTGCAGCGAGCGCTTGCCTATCCCAAGCTGCGGCCACATATCAGCGAGTCAGACGCAGACTGCGCTAGTGCGCTGGCTCGCCGACAGTGCGAGCGTCGTCGTCGATCCAGATACCGACCCGCCGGTTCACTCCCGTGACCCCGACGATGACTATCTGATCGCTCTTGCATCAGCGCATCGCGCGGCTCTGGTGTCGGGTGACAAAGACCTTCTTGCCCTTGGGGGGGAGATTCCCGTGTTCGCGCCGTGCGCCTTCCTCGGTCTACTCGCCGACGCCTGACCGAGATCGAGTATCCAGGCGTCTCCTGACGGTGGCGCGGCGGGTTGCTGCACGGGCCGTCGAGGGCGTATGGGTCAGGCATGTGCCTCACCGCGCCGAGCTACTCGGGCGAGCGAGCGTGCCGGCCGACGGTCGCTGGCAACGCGGTGACGTCGCCCGGGTTTGTATCTAGCGGACTCGATCGAGACGGCCACGGCGGAGTGGTATCGCTCTCTGGCGCAGTGGCGCGCCGTCGCTCTCCCGCTGCACCTCTGACGGTGGTCCGTCGGTTCGTGCCGATCGCTAGCGTGGGTCGCTGCTGTAGGCGACCGAGCGGTGGCGGATTGCGGCGACTCGGACAGTTTTGTCGTTGTCCGAGAGCTCGTAAATGATCCGGTAGGAGCCGACTCGCAGTGAGTTCAGGCCGCGAAGTCTGCCACGCAGCGGGTAGCCGGCGTGTGGTTCGCGCTGAAGCAACGCGAGGGCTTCCTCGGCGGCGTCGATGAAAGGCCAGTCGAGTTCGAGTAGCTCTGTACGCGCGCGTCGCGCGAGTACCAGTCGCGCCACCGGCTATCTCGCAGTTCGTTTCTCCGACAACTCACGGCGCAGGTCGCCGAGATCGATTGTGTCACCGCGCGCGAGCTCATCGAGACCTGCTTGTAGTGCGGTCAAGGTTGCCGCGTCCGAGAGGATCTCGGCGGTCTCCTCGAGTGCTTGGTACTCATCGATCGGTACGAGCGCTGCCGCGGGCCGCCCGTTGCGCGTCACGACGACATGGTCACGGCGGTCGGCTACATCGCTGAGTAGCTCGGCCAGGTTGCTTCGAAACTCGCGTACGGGGATGATCTTGGTCATGAAACCGAAGTGTACCAAATCGCGTACACCATGAGACGCGGCCACGAAAGGACCGCGGCCCCAAGAACGGCCGAGACTTGAACGACAAGCATTTGGTGCAGGCGAAGCGGTATCTGGGGCACGGCACGGCTGGGGGCGCGGCATGGCTCTGCGTGAGATTCACCGTGTAGGCCTACCGTGCCGTGCCCGAGGTGGCACTGGAGCGTCCTGCTCCAACCGTTCGGCGACAGGCGCAAAGCGTTTGTCGTCTTGTCTGGGTCTCCGCTGATCCTGTGTCCGGGGATTCGAAATCGTCCGGCTGCGCCAAGGGGCATCGAGGCACAAGTGCTTGGCGCACGACTCCGCCTGGAATGGACCTGTCTCGGGGTCTAAAGGAGGTCACCCGCGTAGTCGGCGTTTTGTCTGCAAATTGCGACTTGTTTCGCTGAGCGATATTGGCCTATCAGTTGACGCGGCGCCCCGTGTGGCGTTAGGTTCGATTCGTTCGGGTGGCTGGCCACGCTGCCGGCGTGCTCGTGTTATCGGCGAGACGAGCGGGGTGAGGAGATGCGGGAGCTTGGCGGCAGTATCGGCGGGCGCGGGTTCGGCGTGCCGTCTGGCCAGCTCGGGAGAGTCCTGCTGTGGGGGTGCGTGCTCGCGGCCACCGGCGTTCTGGCGACGCTCGTGATGGGGGCGAGCGCGGCGGTCGCCGAACCGTTTTGCACGGATAGCTGGGAATCGTCTAGCGGCGCCTGGAACGAAGCGTCGCGTTGGTCGGCCAAACACGTGCCAACCTCGACGGAAGTTGCGTGTATCGGTGCTGGCAAGACGGTCATCGTTAGCGAAGAAGGCGCCAAAGCGGGCGCTGTTGAGGTCGAAGGCGCGCTTCGGGTGGTGGGCGGCTCGCTGGAACTTGCCAGTGCGCTTGAAGTGTCGAGTGTGGCGTCCCTGACGCTCAAGAAAGGGACCCTGTCAGGCGTCGGGAGCGTCGATGTGACTGCCTCGCTTGCCTGGGAAGAAGGTGGCACCATGTCGGGTTCGGCGAAGACGACGGTCGCGAAAGGCGCGTCGGCCTCGATCACGGAGGAAGCTGGCTGTCCTCAGGCGCACCTCGTGGAACGGACGCTCGTCAACGAAGGGACCGCGACGCTTGGCGGTGCCTCGACGAGTAGTGGTGTTCTGACGATGTCTGAAGGGGCGCGGATCGAAAACTCCGGTGTGTTCAGCGACAACTCGGAAAGCACCTGCCGTTCGTCGCGGGAAACGATCGTGGCCGAAGCCGGCAAAGTCGCGCCGGTCCTCGTGAACACGGGCACCCTTGAGAGGAGCGAAGACAGCGGGTCGTTCACGCCCACAATCGGCGTAGAAGTCAACAATACGGGGACCATCGATGGGCGCTCGGGTGCGCTCGGCTTCAAGGGCGCGCTGGTGACGCTGGCGGCGGCGAGCGTGTTGGAAGGGCCGCTGGACTTTGCCGGTGGCAGCGTATCGACGGGAAGCATCACGGTGACGAAAGCCTCCATCGCAATGTCCGCCGGCACAAGTCTCCAGCTGGGCACGGGCGCCACGGCCAGCTTCAACAACCTGTCGCTCGAAGACGCGAACGTGACCGGTCCGGGCAATCTCGACTTGACTGGCAGCCTCGGCTGGGAAGAAGGCACGATGTCGGGTAGCGGCAAGACCGTGATCGAGCACGCTGCTTCGGCGTCGATCCTCACCGGCTCGAGCGAGCGCTGCAGGGGTGTCGAACTGGACGAACGAACGCTCGTCAACGAAGGAACCGTGACGCTCGGAAGGCGCGGCGCCCCAGCAGGCTCGCTCGCGATGTCTGAAGGCGCCAAGATTGAAACCTCGAGCGTCTTCTACGACAACGTCAACGGCTACTCCTGCAGTCCCACCTGGAGCACGATAGTCGAGGGTGCGGCTACGAAAGCGCCGTCAATCGTCAATACTGGGCTTTTCGAAGAGGCCGAAGGCGAAGCCGAATTTACGCGGACCGTGGAAGTGCCGTTCGAAAACAAAGGCACGCTGAGAAGCAAAGTGGGTCGCCTCGGGTTCGCGGGCAAGGCCGTCGTGACGCTCGCTAGCGGGAGCGTGCTTGAAGGCGAAATTGAAGTCAAGGAAAAAGCCTCCGTGACCGCAGACAGCGTGATCGCCTCCGGCGCGTCACTGCGCCTGACCAACGAAGGAACGTGGACCGTCGCCGGTGGCAACACGATGAGCGTCAATAACTTCTTCCTTGAGGAGTTGACGCTTAGCGGCGCGGGGACCCTGAACATAGACAGCAAACTGGAATGGGAACCGAAGGGCACCATGTCTGGAAGCGGAAAGACTGTGCTCGAGGGCGGCGCCGAAGGAAAAATCCTCGAACACACCGGCGCCTATTGCATACAGGCCACCCTCGAAAAACGCACGTTCGTAAACGACGGCACGATCATTTTCAACGAACTCAACCGTGTCCCCGGAGTCCGCATGGGCCTGTCGCGAGGCGCGCTCCTGGAAAACAAGGGGATCTTCGAGGACGATTCCAATGGCAATAACTGCACGTCAGAACCGTCCGCTGAGACGATCGTCGGCGGATCAGCGGGCGGAAAGATCGTGAACCTCGGGTTGTTCGAGCGCGTCGGCGGCACAGAAATCGGCGAACCACTTGAGCCCAAGGTCGCTGTTCCATTCGAAAACTGGGGCAAAACGGCGGGCGAACTCGTCTTCCTCGAAGAAACGCGCCAGAACACCAAAGCGTGGGGCTGCAGCGAGGAAGACCCTTCGTTTCCAAAACGCGAAGTCGCGAGCGAAGAAGGCGTTTGCACGGCAAGCGGCGACCTGTCGGAAACGCAAACCGACTATTCAATCGGCGGTCGCGGCATCGGCCTGAACCTAACCAGGACCTACAACTCGCAGGCTGCCGAGGACGGCTTCAAAAGCGTCTTTGGCTATGGATGGACCTTTCCCTATAGCGAGCATCTAACGTTCGCATCGATTGAAGAACCCGTGGAAGTCGGGGAAACCGGGGAATTCGAAACAGTTCTGCGCCATACGGTCACGCTCGTAGAGGAAAACGGCAACACCGTCGGATTCACCGAAGGCGCAAAAAGCGGCGAATGGAACGCGCCCGCAGGATCTCCCGACGTTCTTACTGGGACCGAAGCGACTGGTTTCACGCTGACGCTGGAAAGTGGCGAAGCCGAGAAATTCGCTGCCTCGTCGGGCAGGCTTGAAAGCATAACGGAACGCGGGGGCAATACCACGGCGATGGGATACACCGGCAGCCAGCTGACCAAAGTCACGAGCCCGAGCGGGCCGGCGCTCACGTTTGTTTACAACGGAGAAGGCTTGATCGAAAAGGCCTATGACCCGATGTTGCACGACATCGAATACACCTACGAAAACGGCGATCTCGTGAAAGTGAGTCAGCCGAACAAAGAATCCGAAGGGCCGCGCTGGCAGTTCAAATACAGTAGCGAAACCAACGAAGGCAAAAGCACAGCACAACTGGTCGAAATGCTCGACGGCCGGGGCGGCAAAACGACCTATGAATACAGCGGCGCGCACCGCGTTACGCACAAGACCGATCCCATGGGTCGCGGCACCAAATTCGAATACGGGACCGTCTTTACAAAGATCACGAACGAAGCGACCGGTGCCGTTACCGAGGAGGAGATGACAGGCACAGGCCAACTGGTCGAAGTAATACACGGTGTAGGGACGGAACACGCAACCGCCGAATCCTTCGCATACGACAGCAGCGGCGACAAGACAAGCGAAACCAACGGCGACGGTTTCACGACACACTACGAATACGACTCGTCGGGCAACAAGCTCACCATGGAAGACCCGGAAGGCCACAAGACGAAATGGACCTACAACAGTTACCACGAAGTGCTGACGGAAGTGCTTCCGGACGGCAAGACGACGACGTACAAACGCAACGAAGCTACCGGCAACCCAGAAAAAATCGAAGTGTCTGGCCCGGAAGCGACCACCGAGGTCACCAGCTACACCTACTTCCCTCACGGCGAAGTCGAATCGATGACAAATCCGCTCGGGCACACGTGGAAATACGAATACGACGAACACGGGGACCGCAGCGCGGAAATCGACCCTGAAGGCGATAAGCGTACGTGGGGCTACAACACGGACTCGCAAGAAGCCTCGACCGTCAGTCCGAGAGGCCACGAAGCAGGGGCTAAAGAATCAAGCTTCACGACAACCACCGAACGGAACGCGCGGGGCTTGCCGGTCAAAATTGTCGCGCCGCTCAAACACGAAACGCTCGAGGAATACGACGGCGACGGCAACATCATCAAGAAGACAGACCCTGAAGGCAACGTAACGAAGTACGTATACGACGCCGACAATGAGCTTACGGAAACCGAAGAACCGAACAAAGACACGACCACAACCGAATATGACGGAGCCGGGCAGGTGATCAAGCAGACCGACGGAAACGGGCACGCGACGGTCTACAAACGCAACGTGCTTGAGCAGGTCCACGAAATCATCGAACCTCTTGAACGCATCACCGTCAAGACCTACGACCACGCGGGTAACTTGGAATCGGTGGTGGACGCTGAGAAACGCACGACGACCTACAAATACTCTCCCGATAATCGGCTAACGGAAGTCAGCTACTCGGAAGGCAAAACGCCGACCGTTACCTACGAATACAATGGCGACGGTCTACGCACCAAGATGACCGACGGCACCGGAACCACCACCTACAAATACGACGGACTGGACCGGCTGAAGTTGACAACAGATGGACACGGCGACACCGTCGGCTACGAATATAACGTAGCGAACGAGCAGGAAAAGATAACCTATCCCAACGGCAAAGTGGTGAGTCGGGAATACGACAACGATGGGCGACTCAAGAGCGTCACCGACTGGGCGGGTAACAAAACGACGTTTGAATATGATCGCGACTCAGACCTGAAGGCGACGAAGTTTCCGAGTGGGACGGGCGATGAAGACACGTATAGCTACAACGAAGCCGACGCCATGAGCGAAGTCAAAATGAAAAGGGGCAGCGAAACGCTGGCATCGCTGGGCTACACGCGTAACAAAGACGAAGGAGTTACGAAAACCACCACGACGGGGCTACCTGGCGAAGCTACGCTGTCTTACGCGTACGATAAAAATAGTCGGCTGGAAAAAGGGGCCGGCGTAAAATATGCATACGATAAAGCGAATAATGTCGAAACGATCGGGAGCGACACGCTCACGTACAATGCTGCTGACGAGCCGAAAGAAGAGACGGACAAAAAAGCGATCGAAGCCACTTACACGTACAACGAAGTAGGCGAGCGAACGAAAGGCACGTCGTCGAAGCATCCCGTGACTACGTACGAATACAATCAAGCCGGTGATCTCGTCGGTGTATCACAACCGAAAGGCGAAACGACAGCGGCCATCGAAGACGCCTACACATACAACGGCGACGGTCTTCGGGCGGCGAAGATCACGTCTACTGCCACGACCTACCTTACGTGGGACGTCAGCGAAGCTCTTCCAGTGATACTTGACGATGGAACGTACAGCTACATCTACGGGCCGGCCGACATGCCCGTCGAGCAGATTCTAGACGGCAGCACGCACGCGATCTCGTACTTGCATCACGACCAACAAGGATCGACGCGGCTCTTGACGAATGAAGAAGGAAAAGAAGCCGGCGCAGAGACCTATGATGCATATGGCAATGTCATCGACAAGGCTGGCGCGACGACGTCGTCGCTCGGATACGACGGCCAGTACACGGAAGCAGATACCGGGTTGATATACCTGCGAGCGCGATACTACGATCCAACGACGGCGCAGTTCCTCGAGGTGGATCCCGAGGTAGAAAGCACCGGCGAGCCCTACGGCTACGCAGCGGACAGCCCGCTGCGGGGCAGCGATCCGACAGGATTGAAGCCGTGGGGAGCAAAGGTAAAAGACGCTAAAGCTCATTGCGAGTGGCTGAAGACGGGCCCAAGTAAGAATAAGAAGGGGAATCTGTTCTACCAGAACCGGCATTATTACGAAGCATGTGAAAACTTGCTGCACGCGCCATCGGAAGTGTATGGGACGGGAGCGGGCGAAGCGAGGACGACGGCGCAAAAGGCGGTGGCGGGCATAAGCGCGGAGGTTGCTGGTACCCTGGCGGTTGCTGGAGGCATCGTCGGGGGTTTTGCGTGTGGTGCAGCCGAAGTCGCGACCGAGACGGCTGCGCACTGTGTTGTTGGAGTGGTTACAGTGATCTCCGGGGGCCTGTATGTGTATCTGGAAGGGGCCCGTAGCCTTGAAGAATCGGGCGTCAAAGCGGAGCCCGCGGACACGGATCCCCCTGCATAGCTGTGCTCGCGGAGCGCATAGAGATCGAGGCTACGAAAATGCGTGAGGTCCGACGGTGGGTTACACCGCGAATACGGGTACGGCGTGATGGTATTTGGACTGGATAGTGTGAGGCTGTTTGGCGTGGCGATTGTGGTGGCGGTGGTGCTGACGGCCGCGGCTTTTACAGCGGGACGTCAAGTGCGTCGCCGCGATAGTACCGAGGCCGTGGACGCTCGAGAGTCGCGACGGATGACGGCCGTTGTGGTCCGGTGGTCAGGAACGCTGTTTGTGATAGCGCTGGCGGCCTGGGCACTTCTGGACGGCGGCGACTTGAGCGTGGTTACGGCGATTTGCGCTGCGTACGTTGTAGGACAAGCCATCGCTCTGGTTATCGTGCATCGGAGATACAGGCGAGAGTAGCGTGTTCCGAGCGCCGGTTGGTGAGGTGTTCTGAACGCGAGACGGGGTGCAGGCGTCGCCGCCGAGGTGCCTCTTTCGCGCTGGGGACGAGATGCGACGTTACGATTCGCATTGTTGACCCCAGCTACCGCCGACGTCGATCACCACGTCGTTGAGTCGGCCGGCTCTCCATGCGATGCCCGTGCCGGGGCCGCCCGGAAGCAACGAGGTGAATATCTCGCCATCGCAGTGCATTAGTGTCCAGTGGCGACGCCGCAGGAGGGCCCTGAAGAGGGCGAGGCCTCGCGACAGTTTGTGCCCAAGGAGGATCGCCGACCGAGAGGTTGTGCTGATTGAGTCGACTTCGCTGGGCGGCCCGAACAGGCCTTGGTGTTCGGGCCCAAAGCCGATATTGATCGAGATAGGGCCGGAGAGGAAGCGGTATTCGGCGTAGCCTTCGTCTTCTTCGCGATCGGACGTGAGCTTGCGCCCCTTGCCGAGCGCTTCGATGACGTCGGTGAATGGCTCGGTGAGATGCACGAGCCCGATTCCACGATCGATTGCGGGTCCTTCGGGGTGGATCGTCGCTAGGGGCGAATCTCCTGCCGAAGGCGCAGCTGATCTGATGTCGGGTGATAGTAGGCTGATCGCGACGGCCACCAAGACGACGCTCGCGACACGCATATCCCGTGTATCGGCTCGCTTAGGAGATGGCATTAGGTTTCGCCGCAGCCGGGAGTACGCTCCGTTGGCGCCAGGGGCGAGTTTCGACCGGTCGGTCAACTACGTGGCGGCCAACTCCCGTCCTCGCTATCTCGCCGCTGCCGTCCTCGAACCTGCCGTCGGATCGCTGCTGTAGGCGACCGAGCGGTGGCGGATTGCGGCGACTCGGACAGTTTTGTCGTTGTCCGAGAGCTCGTAAATGATCCGGTAGGAGCCGACTCGCAGTGAGTTCAGGCCGCGAAGTCTGCCACGCAGCGGGTAGCCGGCGTGTGGTTCGCGCTGAAGCAACGCGAGGGCTTCCTCGGCGGCGTCGATGAAAGGCCAGTCGAGTTCGAGTAGCTCTGTACGCGCGCGTCGCGCGAGTACCAGTCGCGCCACCGGCTATCTCGCAGTTCGTTTCTCCGACAACTCACGGCGCAGGTCGCCGAGATCGATTGTGTCACCGCGCGCGAGCTCATCGAGACCTGCTTGTAGTGCGGTCAAGGTTGCCGCGTCCGAGAGGATCTCGGCGGTCTCCTCGAGTGCTTGGTACTCATCGATCGGTACGAGCGCTGCCGCGGGCCGCCCGTTGCGCGTCACGACGACATGGTCACGGCGGTCGGCTACATCGCTGAGTAGCTCGGCCAGGTTGCTTCGAAACTCGCGTACGGGGATGATCTTGGTCATGAAACCGAAGTGTACCAAATCGCGTACACCATGAGACGCGGCCACGAAAGGACCGCGGCCCCAAGAACGGCCGAGACTTGAACGACAAGCATTTGGTGCGCCCGAGTGGACTCGAACCACCACGGACCGTGAAGTCCACAAGGCCCTCAACCTTGCGCGTCTACCAATTCCGCCACGGGCGCAGAGGCGCGAGTATAGCCCTGGGCCGGCGTTGTCGCGGGTGCTCAACGACCAAAGCCTTGCGTCCGTCCACGCCCGGCGCTACAGTACGAACACATGTTCGTCGTAGGTCGCAATCCACCCCCACCGGGAGGCACCCAGAGATGGATCTGACCAAGCGCCAGCAGGAGATCTTCGACTTCATCCGCAAGTACTCGGCCAGGTATGGCTATCCGCCGACGGTGCGCGACATCGGCAAAGCGGTGGGGTTGGCCTCCTCGTCAACCGTCCATACGCACCTCGCCAACCTCGAGAAGATCGGGCTGCTGCGCCGCGACCCCTCCAAGCCGCGCGCCATCGAGTTGCTCGACCGTGCGGTCGGAAGTGCGGTGGACAGCGTGCGCGGGATCGTCCGCGAAGAAGGTCTCCCGCTGCTGGGCTCCGTTGCGGCGGGCCAGCCGATGCTCGCTGAGGAGAACGTCGAGGAGTATGTGCCAGTCCCAGAGATCGCGGGCGGTGGCGACGGGGAATACCTGCTGAGGATTCGTGGCGACTCGATGAAGGACGCCGGCATCCTCGAGGGGGACTATGTGGTGGTGCACCCGCAGGACACCGCCGGCGACGGCGAGATCGTCGTCGCGCTGCTGGGTGAGGAGGCGACCGTCAAGCGCTTCTTCCGCGAATCCGATCACGTGCGCCTGCAGCCCGAGAACGAGGCCATGGAGCCCATTCGCAGCAAGGAGGTCAAGGTCCTGGGCCGTGTGGTTGGGCTGCTCAGGAAGGTGTGAGCGGCGCGCCAGACCCGGTCTCGATCGGCGAACAGCTCGCGAGGCTCGTCTGAGACGGCAGCCAGGCGGCCTTCACAAGGCGCTGTCGACGCGCTAGGTTGACTGTGCAGATCGAGCAGCCGCGGAGGCGCTTGCCTTCGAGGAAAGTCCGGACATCAAAGGGCAGGGTGGTCGATGTAGACCCGGGGAAACCCGCGGGAAAGTGCCACAGAAACAAACCGCCTACGTCCGCCGTCCCACGTGAACGGCGGGCCGGTAAGGGTGAAATGGTGCGGTAAGAGCGCACCAGCGTCGCGGTGACGCGGCGGCTGGGCAAACCCCACTCGATGCAAGGCCAAACAGGACCGTTTGCAGGTGACCCGCCGAGGTCCAGGTAGGCCGCTCAGATGGATGGTTGCTCAACGACAGAATCCGGCTTATAGATCTGCTAAGGGAAGACCCCGCCCCGGCGGGGTCTTCCTATTCGTGCATGGGACCAGTTGTTCCATGCAACCTCCACGTGTGGGTCCTTGGGAGACACACATCACACATCAGCCCCTCGCCGACATGTACGGTCGCAAGGACGCGGGCGACGCTCGTGTTCGTCCGCCCGAAAGAATCGAGGGCAGTATGACGCTCATATTGAAGCCACCTCAGGGTGCGCTGGCGACGGCCGTGTCAATCGCTGGCCAACGAGGGCGCCGTGCACCGGACGCGCGGGGTGCGAGGACCGGCACGCGCATCGTGTGCAGGCCGATATCCATATTGGCCGGGATGTTGGCGGCGTGTTGTGCGCTCGCGCCGTCGGCCCTGGGCTTCCATCAGGTGCCGGGCTCCCCGTTTGCCGCTGCAGGGGAACCCAGCTTCGTCGCGTTCAGTCCGAATGGGGGACTGCTCGCGACCTCGAACGGCAACTCCGGCAACTTCTCGGAGTTCACGGTCAACCAGACCACCGGGGCGCTGGCAACCGTCTCGGGGTCGCCCTTCTCGACCGGCCACGAAACGTCGGACGTCGCATACAGCCCCAGCGGGGGCCTGCTCGCGGTCTCCAGCCTTGAACCGCCCGGCAAAGTGTCGGTTTTCAAAGTCAATCAGACCACCGGCGCCTTGACCGCGGTTGCCGGCTCACCGTTTCCCGTTCCGCTCCCGCCCCTTCCGGGGCAGGAACCATCGGCCGACACGGTCTCCTTCAGCCCGAACGGGGGTTTCCTGGCGGTGTCCGACGGCAACTTCGGAGGCGGGGGGATCTCGATGTTCACGGTCAATCAGAGCACGGGAGCGCTGACCGCGGTGCCCGGGTCGCAGTTCTTGGGCTCGGACATGATCGTGGACGCCGAATTCAGCCCCGAAGGCAAGTACGTGGCCGCCGTCGAATGGGGCAAGGTCTACGTGTTCTCAGTCAATCAGACGACGGGGGCGCTGACCAACGTCACAGGGTCGCCATTCGCGACCGAAGGATACGATCGCTGGCTGGCGTTCAGCCCGAACGGGAACCTGCTCGCAACCACCAATAACATACCCGCCGTGTTCAACGGGCCGAGTGTCGTGGAGGTGTTCTCCTTCAACCAGGCCACTGGGGCGTTGGCGCCGGTGCCCGGCGATCCGTTTGACAAACAGAAGGGGTACGCGGGCAAGCTCGCGTTCGCCAGAGAAGGGACGGAGCTCGCCACCACCAACGGCTCCAAGAGCAAGGTCTCCGTGTTTCAGATGAACCCGGTGACCGGAGCTTTGGGCAGCAAACGGGCCGGTAAAACCGGCGCTGGACCATATGGCGTCGCGTTCAGCCCGAACGGGGCTCTCCTCGCGACATCAAACGGCTCAGGGAGCGTGTCGGTCTTCAAGGATGCTCCATAGGCATGCGGTTGTGATGCCGCCGCAAGTGGTGGCCCGTGCCTGGGGCGCACGGGCCACCGCTTCGCAGCACTCCCAGCCAGGCGAGCTGGGCGAGCGTCCAGGCGCAACGCGGAGTTCTCGGTGCGCACGAGCGGGAGTTTCGAATCCCGAGCGGTCCGCGCTGCTTGACGGACGCCCGCCGCATGCCGGCCCCCGCCGGCGGTATGCCGCAAACACAGCCTTGTGCGTTTGGCTCGCCACGCCACCGCCCCTCGCTCGAACTCGCCCGTCCGCGCCGGGGATATACTCGCCCACGCAGCACGTCGGGCACGGACGCACGAGCATCGTTGGACCGGGGCGAACTTCCCACTTTGCAAGGGAGCAGGCGATGTCGGCGATGGCCGGGCCCACCAGAGCGGGGACTATTCCGGAGGGAGCGCTGCTGCCGGTCGGCGCCGGACGCATGTCGAGGTCCCGGCGTCGCGCGGCGCTCATCGGGACGATGGCGCTCGCCGCGATCGCAGCCCTCGCGGCGCTTGTCCTGACCACTCCCTCCTCGCCCACGGTCCAGGGTTCGCGCGCCCGATCGCTCCGGCGCGAGCCGGAGCGCATGCTCGCCGCGGCGTTGCCCACCAACCTGGCGGCGGCGGCGTCCGCGCGCATCGGCGCCGCCGAGCGGAGCTTCTGGCCCGTTCGCCGCGGCGCCACGCTGCACGCCACCGGCGGCGGGATCAACAGCGCGTTCACCCGCTCACACGCCATCCTGCGCGTGCGCGACGGCACGGTCGCGCTGTCGCTGGCCGCCGTCGGGCGCGGAAGTCATCTACAACGCGTCGGCGCCGCCGCCGCGCCGAGCTCGTCCACGAACGAGATCCTCTACAGCCATCGGTCGATCAGCGAGCAGTTCCGCAATGGCCCCTACGGGCTCGAGCAGGGCTTCACCGTGCGCCGGCGCCCAAGCCCGGGCGCCGGCCCGCTCGTGCTCGCCCTCGGTCTCAGCGGGTCGCTCGTCGCACACCAGGTCGGCTCGCAGGTTGTGTTCGACACGCACGCGGGCGCCACCGAGCTGCGCTACGGCCAGCTCGGCGCCACCGATGCCACGGGGCGCGCGCTGCCAGCGCGCATACAGCTCCGAGGTGGGGCGCTCGAGCTGTTGATCGACGACCGCGGCGCTCGCTACCCGATCCACATCGACCCGTTCGTGCAGGCCGGGACCAAGTTCACCGACACCGAAAAAACAGATGAAGCCGAGTTCGGCATCCACATCGCGCTCTCAGGTGATGGCAATACGGCGCTGATTGGCGGCAACGAAGCAGCGTGGGTATTCGTCCGTCAAGGGTCCGCGTGGAAGCAGCAGGACAAACTCCCAGTGAGCGGCGAGGCTCCCTTCGGCTACAGCCTCGCGCTGTCCGCCAATGGCAACACCGCGATCGTCGGCGTGGAAGGGACCTCCTCATTTGTGGGCGCGGCCTTCGTGTTCGTCCGTGAAGGGTCCGCGTGGACGCAGCAGGCCGAACTCACCGGGAAAGGCGAGGTGGGAGCAGGCGCCTTTGGCTCGAGCGTCGCACTGTCCGGCAACGGCGCAACGGCGCTCGTCGGCGCGAGGAACAACGAACACGAAGTCGGCAAGGAACGCGGCGCCGTCTGGGTGTTCACCCGCACCGGCAGCACCTGGGAATATCAGACAGAGTTCACCGACAGCGAAAAAGTCAAAGAAGCCAGCCTCGGCTCGAGCATCGCGCTCTCCTCCGAAGGCACCACAGCGCTGGTCGGCGCCGAACGCTACAAAGGCAGCGAAGGTGCGGCGTGGGTGTTCACCGGCTCCGGCGCGTCGTGGACCCAGCAGGAAAAACTCACCGGCGAAAGCGGCGTCGGTGCCTTCGGCCACAGCGTCGCCCTGTCGGCGAACGGAGACACGGCGCTCGTCGGCGCCGATCACAACGGTGGCAATGACGCCGGCGCGGCATGGGTGTTCATCCGCGAAGGCTCCAAATGGAAAGTGCCGGGCACGAAGCTCCCGAACAAACTGGAAAACGGCGAAGACTTCGGTGACAGCGTGGCGCTGTCCGGCGAAGGCAACACCGCGATCGTCGGCGGCGAAAGCAACAACAGCGGCGAGGGAGCGGCGTGGGTGTTCACGCGCGAAGGCGCCACCTGGACCGAGCAGGCGCCGAAGCTCACCGGCAAAGAAGAGACGGGCGAAGAAGGCGACGCCTTCGGCGCCGGCGTGTCGCTGTCGGCGAGCGGCGGCATCGCCCTGATCGGTGGGCCGGCGGACGAAGGCACGGACGACGGTAAAAACCACAAGGGTGCGGCATGGGTGTTCGTGACCCCGCCGGTGCTCGTCACGGAAGGCTCCTCGGCGATCTCCCAGAGCGCGGCCACGGTCACCGGAACGGTGAACCCGAACGGCGCCGAAGTGACCAAATGCGAATTCGAATACGGCACCTCCGAAGCGCTCGGGTCGACGGCGCCGTGCGCGAGCCCGCCGGGCAGCGGCACGGCCGCGGCCGCGGTGTCCGCGTCGATCTCCGGCCTGCAGCCTGAAACCACCTATCACTACCGCCTCACCGCCAGCAACCTCGCGGGCGCCGGCCAGGGCGAGGAGCAGACGTTCAAGACGCTCCCCGCCTTCATCACGCCGCCATCGAGCGTTGCCTTCACCATCACCCCCGACAGCGACCCGCTCATCTCGCTGAAGACCTACACCTTCGCCATCACCAACCCCGAGCCCGGGGTCACCTACCAGTGGGACTTCGGCGACAAGGACTCGCCGCTGGACTCCGCCAGCGCCCCGTTCGTGGTTGAGGCGACAGGCACGAGCGTCACCTACGCCTACCCCAGCCCGCCCGTGCTCGACGACGCCGCCGACGGCAGCCTGTGCCCCGGCAGCCAGTGCGGGAACGGCTCGCCGTTCGCCGTGTACCTCGTGCGCGCCCAGGCCGTCGTCCCCCAGGGCGGCACGCCCGTGTCGGCCACGCCCCAGCCGGTGGTCGTGATCCCCGTGCAACGGCCCACCGCGCACTTCCAGCTGCTGCGCGCCCAGAAGAACAACGAAGGCACCGGCACCACCACCGTCGTCACGAAACCCGTCACCATCGTGCCACAGGCCGCCATCAACGAATCCGACGCCAACGCCGGCGACCGCATCGTCCGCGAGGACTTCTGGCTCAATTCCCAGGACGCCGGTCCCCCCGACCTCACGTGCCTGTCCGACGGCGTGTGCGGACGCTACGACGGGAGCGCGCCGCTCACACCCTCGACCGTTCCCTCGCCCGACGAACTCGAACAGATCCCGGGGCTGGGCAACGACGGTACGGGTGAGCTGACGCAGTTCGGCACCCCTGTCCCCAGCGTGCTCACCCAGTTGGACGAGTTCGGCGGCTGCGCCCTGGCGCTCCACGGCGGCGACACCTGCTCGAGCTACAAAGAGCAGTACTCCTCGCCCACCGACGGCTTCGAGTCCTTCTCCGTCAACTTCTGGAACGCCGCGCTCGCCGCCATCGGCTCGTCCGCCAGCCCGATCCCCACGCTCCCGCCCGAGGCGTCCAACCCGAAGTCCCCCGGCTTCTACGAGCGTCTGCCCGCGACCATCGGCTACCCGCCGCTCACCAGCGTCAACCTCGCCCAGGCAAACGGCATCGACGGCGAGCAGGGCACCGGCGACTCTTACCTGTGCGATCCCTCCTACAACCTCGGGACGGCGCTGTTCGGCGGCGCTGAAATCGGCAAGGCCGGCCTGTGCGTCGGCTCGTGCTTCACCGGCTATCCACTCGGCGGTGGGCAGGGCTTCCCCGTCGCGCCGGAATGCTACTCGGGCGGCGAACCCAACAAAGAAGACTGCGGCGACAACCTCGTCTGCCTCGAGGGCCAGGGCACCGGCTTCTTCCCGCGGGACCTCGCCCAGCTCGGCCCCGACAGCCCGCAGCATCACGAGGACGAATGGAACTTCCTCTACAACTACGCCACCGTCGTCGGCGTCAACACCTCGCTCGACTGGCCCGACGGACCGGCCACCGGCGAGCGCGAGACGCTCACAAGCAAGACGCTCGTCCCGCGCGCGGTGACCATGGTCGCCTACGACGCCGAGGGCGTCGCCTCCGAACCGGCCAGCCAGAGCGTGCCGCTCACACCCGCCACCAACCCCACGCTCGACGTATGCGTGGAAGACGTCACCGCCGGCTCGCCCTGCGTGCAGACCGGAGAGAAGAAGCCGCTGCCGTTTCCCATCACCGAAAAGGACACCCTGCGCTTCAAGACCACCGGCAGCAACGGCGGCAGCGACCCGATCGCCTACTACGGCACGGCCGTGGGCCAGCCCAACTACAAGGAAGAATGCGAATCGGGTGGCGCCCCCTACTTCGAGCCGTCCACCGAACGCCCGGGCGGCCTCAGGGAAACGCACGTCCCGGTGGGCGAAGGCCCGACCGAAGTCCACCACGGGCCGACCCCGGAGCACGCATCGCTGCGCGCGCGCCGGGCCGCCTCGCTGGCGAAACCGGGAGGCGGAGTCGCGATCAACCCGGTCGACGAGCTGATCACCGGTGTCAAGGCGATCCCGTTCCCGATTCCCGTGTTCAGCGACCTCTTGTCCGGCGCCTTCCCGTATCACGAATGCGCGGCCTATGCACAGCGCACGGTGAACGCCAACGCAAAGCCGGCCTCGCTGCCCTCGGGTGGACCCAACGAACCCGCGCACATCGCTTCCCGGCACGCGCGCGAGCGCGTACGCGCCCACGCGGCGAGCGCCGATCCCCTCCCGCCCGTGCAGGTGAGCACGAGCGCCAGCGCCGCCACCAACGGGCTCCCCTTCGAATTCCCCCGTGAAGGCAAGTACTCGGTGTCGGTCGCCGCCTACAACACCTCGGGTCTCGGCGCGATCACGCGCATCGACGGCTTCGAGGCCACCAAGGCCGTCAAGGACGGCCCGTGCGAGGCCGTCAACTCCATCCCCGTCAGGATCCGCGACCCCAACGACAAAGACCACGAAGTCAACCTGGGGTTCTCCGGCGAGTGCGTGAGCATCGTCACCGCCACCACCAGCGCCCACAACGGCGCGGGCCATCCGCTTTTGTACGCGAGCAAGACCACCATCGACATCGACGGCGTGCCGCTGCGAGCCCAGCAGGGAGACGCCATCGTGATCCGTCCGATCGGCCGCGAAAACAAAAACGAAGCGGAAATCTACGTCGCGCCGTGCAAGTTCTCCGCGTTCGAAACGCAGCTCCTCGACCGCGAACGGCTACTGCCCGCAGAAGAACCTGGGCACGATCTACCTGGCGATCGGGGGCGGCCAGAACCAGTCTCCCCCCGGCATCGGAGCCCAGGGCGGATTCAGCTCCACCAAGGCCCGCCAGACGTTCGGGCCGCTGCCTGGAGGGACGAGGATGGGGCCGTGCGGCGAACTTCCCGGCTCCAAGCCCTGGGCGATCGCCAAGGAATCCGGGGGCAAGGCGGCCGGCTTCCAGGGGTTCACCGTCGCAAGCGAACCCTGCGTCGAGTTCACCACCAGTGACGAATCCCACCTCGAATTCCTCGACTCGCTTCCCGAAGAATTCTTCAGGCACGGCAAGGCGGCCACCTCGCTGATCAGGATGGAAGGCAAGGACGTGCCCGTCGTCAGCCTCCTCGAAACCAACAGCTACGCCAACGTCGCCCGCCGGCACCGCAGCGAGCGTGTGATCGACGGCAGCCAGTCCACGGTGTCAACGCGCCACCTGCGGGTGAAGGGGCACGCCGCCGAAATCGGCTTCCCGCCGGTCCCCAACTGCAACCCCGCCAAGCACAACCCCAACGAACTCGAAGTACCCCAGGGCGACGAAGTGGGGCCGATCGAAATGCCCATCGGGGTTCACTTCTGCTACGACAAGGAAACCGGGGACTACACGGGCAACGTCAAGGTCAACATCCCCGCCCCCGCCGTGTTCCCGCTGGAAGGCGTGGAAGTCGGCTTCGAGATCGGTCACGGGCGCCTGATCGACGCCGGGGGCGAGATCAAAGGCAACGTCCCCATCGGCCCCGTGTTCCTCAACGAGCTGAAGTTCGACATCCAGACCGACCCCACGGTCGTCGCCGGTGCGATCGAGGCGTCGATCGCCGACATCATCGGCGTCGAAGCCGCCACCGTCGTCAAGCCGCAGACGCCCGAAGTGGCGATCGAAGGCACCGTCATCCTGCCCATCGGCGGCATCAGGCTCGGCGGGTTCGAGCTCGTGATCGAAAAGAACATCACCAAGCTGAGGGTCAACATCGACGAGCAGTTCGGCCCGGCCGAACTCGAACTGGCGGTCCAGGGCGCGATGGAGTTCGACCCCGAATTCGCGTTCTTCATGGAAGGCAGCGGCAAAGCGTGCCTGTGGATCTGCCTCGGCGCCAAAGGCATCGTCTCCAACATCGGGCTCGCCGCATGCGGGGAAATCAACCTGCTGTTCGTGACCGTCAGCGCCGGGGTGGGGGTGCTGTGGAGCGGTCCCAACTCCGGCGTGCACGTCTTCACCGGCTGCGACCTCAACGGCTACCGGCCGCCATCCCTGCGCAACGTGACATTCGCGCGCGAGCTCCCCGCCGTTCGCGCCAGCGGCGCCACGAGCGGCTCGCCGCCGGGCGCAACAGCCCCGACCGGCGCGGGACCGACGGCGCACGCCGCCGGCGCCACCCCGCAGGCCGTGCTGGAAGCCGGAGGCCACGAGACGCTCACCCTCAACGCCGGCAACCTGTGCACCCCCAAGGACGAAACGGGCTGCACGAAGGGCGCCGTCGCCGTGCAGGTGCACTCGCTGGAGAGCCAGGCGGGCGTCGGCAACGTCCCCGAGGTGACGCTCACCGGCCCCGGCCCCGAAGACCCGCGCGTGATCACCACGCCGGGCACCCCCGACGAATTCGGCTACACGCCGGCGGGCACCGACCTCACGCCGCCCGGACCGGCCAACGAGGGCAGCGCGTTCGTCGACCCCGATCCGGTCCCCCTGTACGACCAGGTCGAAGGCAGCTCCGCGTACTGCACCGAGGGCGAACACACGACCCTCACGAGCCTCCCCGGAACGTGCCCGAAGGTGGTGACCACCACCATCTTCGTCGCCGACCCCGGCAAGGGCGAATGGACGCTGAGCGTCGATCAGGGCTCGCCGCCCGTCGTCGACGTGTCCGTCGCCCAGCCGGAGCCGCCCGTCAGCGCCAGCGAGTTCAACCCCACCGTGCGCCCGGTCACGCTCAGCACGAGCTTCCACGGCGTGCTCGCCCACCTCTCGGCCACGACCAAAAGGCTCGACCTCCCGGCCACCACGAACAAACTCGACACGCTCATCGACCACCACCACCTGCTGCTCTCGCCCTCGGTGGAGATCCCGCCGAAGACGCCCCGGATCCGCACCCAGCTCGAACATCCGAGCGCCGCCGACCTGGACGTCCCCTCGATCGACATGGGGCTGCTCCGCGCCGTCCAGCTCAAAGTGCCCGGCAAATGGAAAGGGACGGTCGCGATCATCGACGAGTCGCCGAGCGGAGAGCAGGTGCTCGCCAGTCACATCAGCACGAGCATGATCCCCAGCGGCGGGCTGCCCGTGCTGTTCAAACCGGTCACCGGCTTTGGCGCCACGCACACGATCAAGGCGTTCCTGTCAAACGAAGAAGGCATCCCCAGCCAGACGCTCACGCTCAGCACCTACGCCGCGCCCGCGCTGCCCACGCCGAGCCCACCGACCATCGACAAGATCGTCCGCCACGGCTCGACCGTCGATGTCTTCTTCAACCCCCGTGGCGCGTTCGTCAAAGAAGGCATCGGCCTCGCACTCGAGGCCGGCAACGGGATGGTGATCCAGGGACGCGTGACGTTCGCGCGCCTGCACGCCGTCGGCAAGCGCCGCGGCCTCGGCGCGGCGGGGCAGGCGGGCGAGTACATGCTCAGCGTCACCCACGTCGACCCCACCGTGTCGATCAACCTCGCCATCGACGACTCTGTCGCCGGCCAGGTGAGCGCCACCGCGAGACGCATCCTCGGCCCCGCCATCCACCCCGTCAGCGAGCTCGAGCTGCTCAGCCGCGAGCACACGCTGCGCCCGGCTCATCACCGGCGCCACTAGGAGACGCGCCGCGCATGCTCATCGCCCTCGGAGACGTCCACACGCAGATACCGGAGCGAGAACGGGTGCGAGAGCTGCTGCTCGCCACCCAGCGGCGCGCGAGGGACGAGCCCGGTTGCATCTCCTACGCGTTCCTCGAGACGCTCGACGATCCCGGGCACTTCATCACCGTCCAGCAGTGGCGCGACCAGGCGGCGTTCGACGCTCATTACCGCTCACCGGCGTTCGCCGACTACCAGGCGCAGATCGGCGAGAGCCTGGTGCGCAGCTCGGAGCTGCGCGTACACGTCGTGCAGGAAAGCTACGCGCCGTTCGACGCCGGGCCGCTCGGCCCGCAAGACGTGGACTGATCACGCGCGATAGCGCACGAGCACTTTGTGCGCGCAGCCGACGAGCTTCCACGGGCGGTTCTCGGGCAGGTAGCGCATCACGAAGGTCTTCACGCCGGGTCCGTCGCAGAACACCACGCCGTGGCCGTACACCAGCGCCAGATGGTCGTTCCCGGCGCCGGTCCAGATTTCGTTGAAGCCGTGACTGGAGTAGATCCAGTCTTCGCCGCGCCCACCGTGGATGTAGTCGCGCTGGTCTTCGGACTGGCCTTCGGGGTGGTAGTCGCCCCACAGCACGTCGCCCGCTTCGCCCGCGTACAGGGTGTCGTTGCCGTACCCGCCGAGCAACCAGTTGTGCACGCGCTCGAGGCCCACCAGCGTGTGGCTGTCTCCCACCGGTCCCTTGTCCATCTTCAGGCATTCGTCCCGCGGCCAGCCTTCGTGGCTCGCCTCCGCGACCCTCGCCGGCGGGCTCGCCGCGTCGGCTCCCGCGGGAGAGGGGAAGGGGGAGCGGGAGCGGGAGGCGATCCTGGCGGCCTGCTCATGTGGTGGGCAGAAGGCCACGTACAGCCCGCGGTCCGCGCGCGCGAGCTGGGCCGCTTCCTGCGAGGAGGAGGCGGCGAGCCGCGCGCGGGGCGGCTGGGAGGTCGCGCTCGTGGCAGCCGGGCACGCCGCCGCTGCCAACACGGCCACGAGCAGGCTCGCCATGCGCATGCCCCGACCATAGCCACGCGAGCGCGTCCACCCGGCGTCCGGCGTCGAGGCTGGACGCAAAGGCGATGGCGATGGCGATGGCGAATGATTGCAGCTGCTCGAACTACACCGCGAGATGCGGGTACTCCCGCGCGATCAGCTCGCGATAGCGCTCGTGAACGGGCTTGGTGATGGGAATCAGCTCGAGCGCCGAGCGGAGATCTCCGCTGGTCTTGATGCGCCGCCGGGCGAGCGCGTAGGCGAAGTTTTCGCGGCCCTGGAAGTAGCGGTTGGCGGTGCGCGAGGACATCGTCATGCGAACCTTGGGCGACCAGTCGACCTCGTCGCTCCACGCCCACGACAGGTTCTCCGGCTCGCCGGGCTTGCCGGCCCGGACGTTCAGCACCAGCTCGAGGTCGTCGAACTCGAAGCGCCGCGGGACGTCCGCCTCGCGCAGCCTCGGTCCCATCTCCGGATCCTCGCTCATCATCGCGAACAGACGGTCCATCACCTCGCGGAACTCCTGCGGCGATGCGAACGGACTTGCCATCGCTGCGTGTTTATACCGGCCGGTCACGCCGGTCCGTGTTCCTGCTGCGGGCGTGCCGACCAGTTGAGAGCCCGCCCGCCCGCGCCCGGCGCCTAGAAGTGCAACTGCTCGCGCGCGCTTTCAACGAGCGTGCCGCTGCGCTTGAGCTCCTCGAGCGCAGCCGTCATGGCGTCGAGCTCGCAGTCGATCTTCGCCGGCCACTGCTTCGGCGGATGATCGTCGAGCGTCTTCAGCCCGTTGCCGGTGATGATCGCCACCACCGTCTCCTCAGAGGAGAAGCGACCGGCGGCCGCGAGTTTCTCGAGCACCGCCACCGTGGTGCCGCCCGCGGGCTCCGTCAACAGCCCCTCGGTGGCGGCGAGCAGGTCGATCCCGGCGAAGATCTCGGGGTCCGAGGCGAAGCCCCCGGTGCCGCCACGTTTGCGCACCGCGTCGATCACCAGGTAGCCGTCGCCGGGCGCCCCGATCGCCAGCGAGTGCGCGGCCGTCTCCGGGGTCACCGGGTGGATCTCGGCCTCCTCGGCGATGATCGCCGTCGCGATCGGGTTGCAACCGCTGGGCTGGGCGATGTGGATGCGTGTGGCGTCCGTGTCGGAGAGCTCCAGCAGCTGCAGCTCCACGAGCCCCTTGTGCAGGCGCGAGGACAGCGTGCCCCCGGCGGCCGCCGTGACGATGTGGTCGGGCGCGTGCCAGTCGAGCTGCTCGACGATCTCGAACGCCGCCGTCTTGGCGCCCTCGGCGTAGAACGGGCGCAGCGTGATGTTGGCGAAGTCCATGCCCGTCGCTTCCGCCAGTTCGCGGCAGCGCTTGTTCGCTTCGTCGTAGTTGCCCTCAACCTGGCACACCTTCGCGCCGAGCGCCATGCACGCCCGCGCCTTGGTGTCCTCGAGGCGGTTGGGGTAGAACACGTAGGCGTCCACGCCCGCCTTCGCCGCCAGCGAGGCCACGGCCGTGCCCACGTTGCCGGTGGACACGCAGCCGATCTCGCTCTTGCCCCGCTCGAGCAGCCTCGCCACCGACATCGACACCACGCGGTCCTTGTAGGAGAAGCTCGGGCGGTTGCTCGAGTCGTCCTTGAGGTACAGGTTGGCGATCCCCAGCTCGGCGCCCAGGCGGTCGGCGTGGATCAGCGGCGTGTAACCCGCGTGGCGCCCCACCCGCGCCTGCGCGGAGGCGTCCACGATCGGCAGCAGCTCCTCGAAGTGCCAGATGTTCTGCGGGCGCTCGGAGGCGGGCACGTCCGAGAAGTGCCGGGCCGCGAGCTCGTAGTCGTAGACCACGTCCAGGCCCTTGCCGCAGTCAGGGCACGCGAACACGGTCTGCTCGAGCTCGTAGCTGTGCCCGCAGCGGTGGCAGGCAAGACCGGTCGCGCAAGAGCGCGTCCGCTGCCTGATGGGGCTCTGTGCGGTCTGGGCGCTCATGCCGGTACACCCAACGATACGCCTGGCCACGGCGTATGTGCGGCGTGCTCTCCCTGCACGGACGATAGCTCGTGGCCGAGCGCGAGCCACAGCTCCTCCGCCAGGTGCGGGGCGAGTGGCCCGAGCGCCTGCGCGAGCACGCCCAGCGCCTCCAGGAGCGCGTCCAGGTTCTCGCCCCGCAGCGCCGGCTCGCGCGCGAGCACCCGTTTCTCGAAGTCCTTGATGCGGTCGAACAGTCGCATCACGTTGCGCACGGCACTGTGCATCTCCAGCTCCTCCATGTCCTTCGTGAGCCTGCCCACGCCCGCCTCGGTCCACTGTCCGAGTTTCAGCCGCAGGTGCTCGGTCATGTCTCTGGCCGGCTCACCCGCGCCCTCGGAGCCGTTGACCGACGCGAGCGCCGCGGCCTGATGCTCACCGTGGGACTCGCCCGCCGCCCGCAGCGCGATCATCGCATGCGTGTACTCCCACACCTGTGTGAGGAAGCGGTGGCAGCGGAGCACCGCCGAGTCGCTCCAGTTCAGCGCCTTCTGGGGGCGGGCGGCATACAGGACCGCGAGCCTGACGGTGTCCGCGCCGTAGCGCTCCACCAGCTCGTCGGGGTCCACCACGTTGCCGAGATGCTTGCTCATCTTGCGCCCGTCGGCCGTCACCATCTCGTGGAACAGGCACCCCGCGAAAGGCTCGCCGTCGGCGAGGAACGCCAGCGGCCCGATGTCCCGCAGCGCCTTCGTCACGGTGCGCTGGTCGAACACGAAGTTGCCGCTGTCGGAGCCGGCCACCACGCGCTCGGACGGCAGCCAGTGGCGCAGGTCGGCCAGCGCGAAGATCTCCTCGAGCGGCTCCTCTCGCTCCTGCGGCGGAACGCACACCGGCACCCACAGCCACAGCGCATCGAAATGACAGTCGAGCGTGTCCGTCTCGCGGCGCGCCGGTCCCCCACAACGCGGACACGTCGTATTAATAAAATCATCGAGCTCCGCGAGCGGATTGCCGGTCCCGGTGGGCTTGAGATCGAGCGGCAGCAGCACCGGCAGCGCGGTCGTCTCGAGCGCCACCGTCCCGCAGCTCTCGCAGTACACGATCGGGATCGGCGTGCCCCACGAGCGCTGGCGCGAGATCACCCAGTCGGAGGCCTTGTAGCGCACCGCCGGTCGTGCCTGCCCGGGAAGCTCCGGAGCCGTCCGTCTCCTCCGCCTCGGCCGCCGGCCCGAGGCCCATCCTGCGCGCGATCACCTCGTCGGTGCGGTCCGCGCCGGGGATGCCGAGCACGACCGTCGCGCCGAACCGCGAGTCGACCAGGGGGGAGATGTACAGCGGGAGCTGCCCGCCGCCCGGACGCGACAGCGTATGCCCGGTGTCGATCACCGGGATCGTCTCCGCCTCCCGCGCGCTCCGCTCCCAGCCGCCGGAGCGCAGCGCCTCGAGCTCCTCGTGCACGGCGCCGTCGCCCGCCCACTCGTCCGCGTCGGGGTGGCGGGCGGACATCAGCACGAAGCGCGCCTGCTGGAGCGCCTCGGCATGGGGCGTGAACACCGTCAGCCCGCGACCCTCGGCGGAGCCCATGTCGAGCTCCACCCCGTTCAACGCGGCCCAGCACGATCTGCTGGGAGGCGAGCGCCACCTCGTCCCATTTGCCGCTTGCCGCGCGCTCGCCCAGGCGGCGGTCGTTCTCCTCCAGGTAGGCGCTGATCCGCAGGTACCACTGGGGAAGCTGGATCAGCCTCACCGGACCGTGGCAGCGCCAGCAGGTGCCGCCGGCCTCCACCTGGATCGACGCGAGCGTCGTCTGGCAGTTGTCGCACCAGTTGACGTTGCCCGTGCCGCGGTAGATCAGGCCGGCGTCCAGCAGCGTCAGGAACAGCCACTGCGACCAGCGGTACATGACCGGGTCCGAGCTCATGAACGAGCGCTCCCAGTCGAACGAGAAGCCCAGCCGCTGGAGCTGGCCGGTCATGTGGGCCGCACACCGGTCCACCCACTCCTTCGGCGACTCGCCGCCGGCGATCGCCCCGAGCTCGGCGGGCAGGCCGAAGGCGTCGAAGCCGAACGCGAACAGCACGTCCTCGCCCCGCGCGCGGCGAAAGCGCGCGTACGCGTCCCCGATCGAGTAGCTGCGCACGTGACCGATGTGCACGTTGCCCGACGTGAACGGCGCCGAGGGCTTGATGTACAGGTGCGCCCGCTCCTCCCCCCCTGGGGACGATGCCGCAAGCGGCGGCGTGCGGAAAGCCTCGCGCGCGCGCCACGCCGCCTGGCGGCGGGCCTCGATCGCGTGCGGCTCGTAGCGGTTGTGGGTGCTATCGGCCATCTCAATCGAGCATATCCAAGGGCATAGAGGGTGGCGCAGTCGGCCGAAGGCCGACCAGCCGGGCCCCTCTTTCCCCGATGAGAGGGTGGCGCAGTCGGCCGAAGGCCGACCAGCCGGGCCCCTCTTTCCCCGATGAGAGGGTGGCGCAGTCGGCCGAAGGCCGACCAGCCGGGCCCCTCTTTCCCCGATGAGAGGGTGGCGCAGTCGGCCGCAGGCCGACCAGCCGGGTCCCCTCTTTCCCCGTCATTACCCATCGAGTGACCATTGCTATGCTCAGCATCCCTTGGCGAGAATGTCCGTGACGACTGCAAAGATGCCGCGATGGAGATAGAGATCGGACGCGGCAAGAAGGGTCGGCGGGCGTACGGCTTCGATGACATCGCGATCGTGCCCTCCAGGCGCACCCGCGACCCCGACGACATCGACATCTCGTGGAAGCTCGGCCCCTACCAGTTCGAGCTGCCCATGCTGGCCTCCGCGATGGACGGCGTCGTCTCGCCCGAGACGGCCGCCATCATCGGGCGCCTCGGTGGCCTCGCGGTGCTGAACCTCGAGGGCATCTTCACCCGCTACGAGGACGCCGAGGAGCAGCTCGAGCGGATCGCCTCGCTGCCGAAGGACCTCGCCACGCGCGAGATGCAGGAGATCTACCGCGAGCCGGTCAAGCCCGAGCTGATCGCCCAGCGGATCCGCGAGATCAAGGAGCAGAAGGTCGTGGTGGCCGCCTCGCTCACCCCGCAGCGGGTCCTCAAGTACCACGAGATCGCGATGGAGGCCGGGCTGGACGTGCTCGTCATCCAGGGGACGGTCGTCTCCGGGGAACACGTCTCCACCGTCTCCGAGCCGCTGAACCTGAAGGAGTTCATCCCCAGCCTCGAAGTGCCCGTGGTGGTCGGCGGCTGCGCCTCCTACCACACCGGCCTGCACCTGATGCGCACCGGCGCCGCCGGCGTGCTCGTGGGGGTGGGGCCGGGCGCCGCGTGCACCACCCGCGGCGTGCTCGGCATCGGCGTCCCCCAGGCGACGGCCATCGCGGACGTCGCCCACGCGCGCTCCACGCACATGCTCGAGACCGGCGAGTACTGCCAGGTGATCGCCGACGGCGGCATGCGCAACGGCGGCGACGTGTCCAAGGCGATCGCCCTCGGCGCGGACGCGGTCATGATCGGCTCGCCGCTCGCGCGCGCCTACGAGGCTCCGGGGCGGGGCTTTCACTGGGGCATGGCCACCTTCCACCCGAGCCTGCCGCGCGGCGCCCGTGTGGCCACCGCGCAGAACGGCACGCTCGAGGAGATCCTCGTCGGCCCCGCCCGCGAGAACGACGGGACCTTCAACCTGTTCGGCGGCCTGCGCACGTCGATGGCCACCTGCGGCCACAAGGACCTCGCCGAGTTCAATCGCGCGGAGGTCGTGGTCGCGCCCTCGCTGCAAACCGAGGGCAAGGCGCTCCAGCGCGACCAGGGCGTCGGCATGGGCGCCACCAACGGGAAGGCAGCCGCGCTGGTTCATGACTGACGCCCGCGCCGCCACGGCCGTAGCGCCGGCCGAGGCATCGTCCCCGCAGGGGGAGGGGCCGTCAGAGGTATCGGCGTCGCAGACTGCGTATAGCGATGGTGTGACGGCGAGTGGTGTGCGCATTACGCCGGCCACGGAGGAGGTCGTAGTGCTCGACTACGGCGGCCAGTACTCGCAGCTGATCGCCCGGCGGATCCGCGACTGCGGCGTATTCAGCGAGCTGCTGCCCCACCACGTCCCGCTCGCGGAGATCGCCAAGCGCAAACCGCGCGGGATCATCCTGTCCGGCGGGCCCGCGTCGGTGTACGCGGACGGCGCGCCCGCGCTCGACACCGGCCTCCTGGAGCTGGGCGTGCCGGTGATGGGCATCTGCTACGGCATGCAGCTGCTCGTCCACACCCTCGGCGGGCGGGTGGAGCAGGCGGAGGTGGGCGAGTTCGGGCGCTCGGACCTGCACGTGTCCGACGGGGGCACGCTGCTGCGGGGAATGCCCCACGAGCAGACCTGCTGGATGTCACACCGGGACACCGTGTTCGAGCCGCCCCCCGGCTTCAGCGCCCTGGCCTCCTCGAGCGCCTCGCCGGTGGCCGCCGTCGAGGACACCGCCCGCGGCATCTACGGCATCCAGTTCCATCCCGAGGTCGTCCACACCCCCTACGGCGAGGAGATCCTCACGCGCTTTCTGACCGACGTGTGCGGCTGCGAGCGGACGTGGTCGGCGGCGTCGATCGTGGAGGAGCAGATCAGGCGCATCCGCGAGCAGGTGGGGGAGGGGAGCGTGATCTGCGGCCTGTCCGGCGGCGTCGACTCCTCGGTGGCCGCGCTGCTCGTGCATCGCGCGGTGGGCGAGCAGCTCACGTGTGTGTTCGTCGACCACGGCCTGATGCGCAAGGAAGAGGGCGAGCAGGTGGTGCGCACGTTCCGCGACACGTTCAAGGTCCCGCTCGTGGCCGTGGACGCACAGGAGCGCTTCCTCGAGAGGCTGAAGGGCGTGACCGACCCCGAGACCAAGCGCAAGGCCATCGGCGCGGAGTTCATCCGGGTGTTCGAGGAGGAGGCCGGCAAGCTCGCCCGCGACGGCGCGAACCCCGACGGCGCCGGGTCCGGGGACCCCGAGGACGCTCCCCCGGACGGCGGGATGCGACCGGCGCGCTTTCTGGTGCAGGGCACGCTCTACTCGGACGTGATCGAGTCCGGCGGCGGGACGGGGGCGGCGACCATCAAGTCTCATCACAACGTCGGCGGCCTGCCCGAGGATCTCCAGTTCGAGCTGGTGGAGCCGCTGCGCGCCCTGTTCAAGGACGAGGTCCGCGCCGTCGGAGCGGAGCTCGGGCTGCCCGAGCGCCTCGTCTGGCGCCAGCCGTTCCCGGGTCCGGGGCTCGCCATCCGCATCATCGGCGGCGAGGCCACCAAGGAGCGCCTGGACCTGCTGCGCGAGGCCGACCACATCCTGCAGGAGGAGATCCGCGGGGCGGGCCTGTACCGCGAGCTGTGGCAGTCCTTCTGCGTGCTCCCGGACGTGCGCACGGTCGGTGTCCAGGGCGACGAGCGCACCTACGGCTACGTCGTCGTGATCCGCGCGGTCACCAGCGACGACGCCATGACGGCCGACTGGGCGCGCCTTCCCTACGACCTGCTCGAGACGATCGCCTCGCGCATGATCAACGAGCTGCGCGAGGTCAACCGGGTGGTGCTCGACATCACCTCCAAGCCACCGGGGACGATCGAGTGGGAGTAGACGCTCCGGTTGCTGCCACTCGATGCAGACTGACGTGAGCATCGAGTGGTAGCAACCTACGCTTGGCTGGGGCCAGCCGATCTCAAGTCGAACCGCTCGGCGTCCTGACTGGAGAGGCAGGCAGCCGCTCTGCCGCGCGTGCCAGGGAAGGACAGGTATCGCTATCTGGGATATGGCGCGTACGTAGAACCTCCGAAGCGCCGTCTAAAGTCGCGGACCGCATGGCACGAGCGACATTTCACAGCGCGGCGGACGACTATCCGGCGCGAGACGCTGCGTCGTGGACGGAGGAGAAGCTGATGATCCTCGATGCCTATCTCAACTCCTTTGCGAAGGCGTGCACGATGGCGGGCGGCTGGTATGCCCTGGACCTGTTCGCGGGAACCGGGCTGAACTGGTCAACGACCCGCGACCGGGAGATCAATGGCTCTGCGCTGATCGCCTTGCAGGCACGGTCGCCCGAGGCGATCAAGGTGGCCGTCGCTGAGAGCCACGCCGGCGCCTTCGAGGCGCTGATGCATCGCACCGAGCGCTATGGCGATCGGGTGGAGAGCTTCAACGAGGACGCCAACGAGATCGTTGCGACGATGTTGGGCCTCATTCCTCGACGGGCTCCGGCGTTCGCGTTTCTCGATCCCGAGGGGTCGGAGCTTGAGTGGCCGACGGTTGAGGCGATCGCCGAGCACAAGCGCGGGCACAGCCCCAACAAGATCGAGCAACTCATCCTGTTCCCGACCGATATGGGATTCGTGCGGCTCGCGCCCGACCATCCAGAGCTTGTGACCCGAATCTACGGGCACGATGGCTGGAAAGATATCTACGCGCGGCGCGAATCCGGCCAGATCAGTGCCGAGGAAGCCCGCGGCGAGTACGTGCGCATGTACGCGGAGGGCTTCAAGCGCCTGGGCTACGCGACCGTGCTTGATCGACAGATCAAGAAGTCCAACGGCCAGCCCATGTACTTCCTGATCTTCGCTACCGACAACGATGCCGGCGAGCGGATCATGGATTGGGTGTTCGACCGCGTGCGTCTGCGCGTTCAGGAGGAGCTTGGGCAGACAACGCTCTTCGACATGGAGAGCGGCCCACGCAAGAGGCGGCTAAACGGCGGCGAGAGCTAGCTCGCCGTGTCGTGCACGGTCGGACGGCGACGGCATAGCGTCGTAGGTTCGGTCATCGAGCAGTCGCCCGCCCGCCTTCGATGTGCGACCTCCCCACTGCTTGAAGAAGAACGCCACGTCCTCCTCTGCGCAGCGGGCGCGCAGGTCGCGTATCCACGCGGCGTCGCAGCGTCGATGCTTCGCCCCAGACTCACCGCCCGCGATCAGCCAGTCGATACCGTTGAGGTCGAGTCCTTCGAGAGGACCCAACAGTGGCTCAGCGGAGATGAATCGCACCGCTGCATCGACTTCGCGTAGGTAGTCCGCTCGGTGTACGAAGCGCCGGTTCTCGATGGTGACTCCCATCCAAACATTCGGAGCCCAGGGCAAGGTCGGTGCCAGCTCGGCCAGTCGCTCGTGGCGCTTGGTCAGAATCTGGAAGGTGTGCTGGCTCGCCGCCTCCATGACCTCGAACACCTGTCGTATGAACGACTCGGGGATGCGCTCATGGAAAAGATCGCTCATCGAGTTCACGAAGATCGTCCGCGGACGCCTCCAGCGCAGCGGTTGGTCGAGCCGGTTCGGCCACAGGCGCAGATCGAAGCCCTGCTGGTAGGGGTGGCCGGGAATATCCCGCCAGCGCTCAGCGAATGTCTCCGCGTAGCAGTGCGCGCAGCCCGGCGAAACCTTGTCGCAACCCGTGACGGGGTTCCAGGTCGCGTTCGTCCACTCGATTGCGCTGTTGTCGGCCAAGGCGATGATTCCTTCGTGCTCGCAAGGCTACCTCCTCTGTACCATCGAACACATGTTCGCCCACATGCCGGACGGACGTCTACGACATTGTCGAACCGCGTAGCTCGACTTCCCGGGCGACGTGCGCGCGCTGAGGCTGGGGAGGGGATGCTGCGGCGGTCGTCTATGATGTCCGCCTTGCCGCGCGCCGTATTCGCGTGGCGTTTTCACGCATATGGCACCCTCTGTACGAACCTACGTAGCTAAGCCGAGCGACCGTGAGCGCAACTGGCTGCTCGTTGACGCCAACGGCAAGACCCTTGGGCGTCTGGCCACTCAGATCGCGGACGTGCTGCGGGGCAAGCGCAAGCCCGAGTACACGCCCCACATCGACACGGGCGACTTCGTTGTGGTGATCAACGCGGAGAAGGTGCACGTCAGCGGGAACAAGCGCAAGGACAAGCGCTACTACCGTCACTCCGGCTACCCCGGTGGGCTGCGCTCGCGGACCTTCGAGGAAATGCTCGCGAGGCGCCCCGAGGACATCCTCAGGCTCGCCGTCAAGGGGATGATGCCCCGCAACCGTCTCGCGCGCAAGCAGATCACCAAGCTCAAGATCTACGCCGGACCCGAGCACCCCCACATCGCCCAGAAGCCCCAACCTTTGGAGATAGACGCCTGATGGCAGACGAGCAGCAGCCGGCATCGGAGCCGCAGGAGGAGCCCGCGGGCGCCCCCGAGAGCGAGGCGGGCGAGATCCACGCGCCCGAGGACGGCGGCACGCCCGTCGCATCGTCCCCGGAGGGGGAGGAGCCCACGGCCGCGCAGGAGCAGCCGCCCGTCGAGGAGCCCGTGGCCGCGCAGGAGCCGCCCGCGCCGTCCGCGCCGGAGCCCGTGGCGAGCGAGGAGCCGGCCACGGCCGCGCAGCCGGTGGCCGAGGAGGAGGACGAGGAGGAGGAGCCCGCGCCACGCGAGAAGCCGTCGGTGCCGGGCGCGCATCTCGAAGTGGACATCGTCCCCGAGGGCGTCGATCCCCTGGCCAGGGAACAGGGCTACGAGGACGTCTATGCGGTCGATCCGTACGCGACCGAGGAGGACGAGGGCGAGGCTCACGCCGAGGACGAGGAGTCGGAGGAGGCGCTCGTGCAGCCGATCTCCACGGCCGCCATCGATCTCGCATCCGGCGCGCGCTACCGGGCCACCGGCAAGCGCAAGTCGGCGATCGCCCGCGTCACCCTACGTCCCGGCACGGGTACCTACCTGGTCAACGGGCGCGCGCTGGAGGAGCACTTCCCACGGCTGACGCTCCAGCGCAACATCCGCCAGCCGCTGGAGACGGTCGGCTACGAGGACCGCATGGACGTGGTCGCGCGGCTGCACGGGGGCGGCATCTCCGCGCAGGCGGGCGCTCTGCGCCACGGCGTCTCCCGCGCGCTGCTCGAGGCGGACCCCAATCTGCGCGGGGAGCTCAAGCGCCGGGGCTTCCTGACGCGCGACTCGCGCGCCAAGGAGCGCAAGAAGGCCGGTCTCAAGAAGGCGCGCAAGCGTCCGCAGTTCTCCAAGCGCTAGGGCGCTCCGGCGGTAACAGGACACGCATGGCCCGCAAGCTGTTCGGGACAGACGGCGTTCGCGGCGTCGCCGGCGAGTTCCTCACCGCCGAGCTGGCGCTGGCGCTCGCTCGCGCGGCCACCCTGCACACCGAGGTCGCATCGGGGCCGAACGGGGAGCGTCCACAGGCGCTGATCGTCCGCGACACCCGCGAGTCGGGCGAGATGCTCGAGGCGGCCGTCGCCGCCGGGGTCAGCGCCGCCGGCGGCGATGCGCTGCTGGGCGGCGTGCTGCCGACGCCGGCCGCCCCGCTGCTGATCGCACGCTACGGCTTTCACCTGGGCGTCGTGCTGTCGGCCTCGCACAACTCCTATCGCGACAACGGCATCAAGTTCTTCGCCGGCGACGGCTACAAGCTCTCCGACGAGACCGAGCTGGCGATCGAGCGCGAGCTCGAGCTCGCCGCCCAGCGCGACGGAAGTCCGCTAGCCGGCGCCGGCGCCGGCGCTGGGGAGCCGGCGCGGTCCATCGGGCGGGTGCGCGCGCTGCGGGGCGCGCCCGAGGATTACCTGCGCGAGCTGCACGTGCGCTTCCAGGACCTCGACCTGCACGGGGTGGATGTGCTGCTGGACTGCGCCAACGGCGCCACCTACGAGGTCGCCCCCGAGATCTTCCGGCGTCTGGGGGCCACCGTGTCGGTCCGCGCGGACGTGCCGGACGGGCGCAACATCAACGCCGGCTGCGGCTCCACCCACGTGGAGGAGCTCGCCCGGGAGGTGCTCGCGGGCGGCCACGCGGTGGGCTTCGCCTTCGACGGCGACGGCGACCGGGTGCTGGCGGTGGACAGCCGCGGCCAGGTGGTGGACGGCGACGAGCTGCTGGCGCTCGCCGTCATGCACCTGCGCGCACGCGGGCGCCTGCCCGGCGACGGAGTGGTGGTGACGGTGATGAGCAACTACGGCTTCCACGCCGCCATGGAGCGGGCGGGGGTGAGCGTGGCGAGCACCCAGGTCGGCGACCGCTACGTGTTGGAGGAGCTGCGCGCCCGCGGCTGGACGCTCGGGGGAGAGCAGTCCGGGCACATCATCGACATGGGCTTCAACCGCACGGGCGACGGCATCGCCAGCGCGCTGCTCACGCTCGAGGCCCTCGCCGGGCGCGACCTCAGCGAGCGCGACGCCATGTCCAAGCTCCCGCAGCGGCTGGTCAACGTGCGCGTGCGCGACCGCGATGCGCTCGGGCAGGCGCAGGAGGTGGGCGCCGCCGTACGCGACGCCGAGCGCGCGCTCGCGGGTCGCGGGCGCGTGCTCGTGCGCCCGAGCGGCACCGAGCCGCTGGTGCGGGTGATGGTGGAGGCGCCCAGCGAGGAGGAGGCCGAGGAGGTGTGCGCTCGCCTCGTATCGCTGGTCGAGCGTGAGCTCGGCCAGCAGGCTCCACGCTAGCCTCTAGTCCGTGTGCGGGATCATCGCCATCCTCCATCGGCGTCAGTCCGGCGCTGGGCCGGACATCGAGCGCAGCACGCGCGAGCTCGACGAGACGGTCGAGCGCCTGCGCGCCGTCGCAGCCCGGCCCGACGCCGCCGCTCTGGCCTCGATCGCGGCCGACATCGAGGCACAGGACACGGCCCTGCGCGGCCCGCTCGGGACGATGGCGCTGGTCGCGATGCCGGGGCTCGAGGCCCTCGCCAGGATCGAAGCGCAGGCCGCGAGCCTCGAATCGCTGCTGCGGGAGCTCGAATCGGCGCTCGACGCCGGGGCGGTGAGCTGGGCCCCCGATGAGCTGGAGGCCGGCAACGCGGTCATCGTCCGCCTCAAGGACGCCGTCTGGGCGCTCGGCCACGATCGCACCGCCACCGCCCGCGGGGTGGCCGACCTGGCGGAGGGTGACGCCCGGGCGTCCAGCTCGGCGATCACCGCGTACTGGGCGATCCAGGTGGCCCTGTCGGCGATCGACCGGCTCGAGGTGCGCGGACGCGACTCCGCCGGTCTGCACATCCTGCTCACCGGTCACGGCATCGACCTCGACCAGCCCGACACGAGCGCGCTGCTCGGGGCGCGCGCGGACGAGCTGTTCACATCGATGGCGGTGCGCACGCCGCAGGGGCACCTGAGCTTCGTGTACAAGGTCGCGGCCGAGATCGGGGAGCTCGGCTACAACACGCACGCGCTGAGGAGCGCGATCCGCAGCGATGCCCTCCTGCACCGCGCCCTGGCCGGTCCCGACGCCGCGGTGACCGTCCTCGGCCACACGCGCTGGGCAAGCGTGGGCGCGATCTCCGAGGCCAACGCCCACCCTTTGAACAGCGACGAGATCGGCGCCGCGGGCGAGCCCTACGTCGTGGCCGCCATCAACGGCGACATCGACAACCACCGCGAGCTGCGCGACGCCGAGGGGCTGCGCCTGGCGGCGGAGATCACGACCGACAGCAAGGTCCTTCCCGCGCTCGTCGCCCGCCGGCTGGCGCAGGGCGACGCCGTCGACGAAGCCTTCGCTGCGACCGTCGCCCGCTGCGAGGGATCGGCCGCGATCGCGCTCAGCGCCGCCGGCACCCCCGACCGCCTGCACCTGGCGCTCCGCGGCAGCGGGCAGTCGCTCTACGTGGGGCTCGCCGACCACGCGTTCGTCGTCGCCAGCGAGCCCTACGGCGTCGTCCAGGAGACCGCTCGCTACGTGCCCATGGAGGGGGAGGGCGCGGCCGACGGGAGCCTCCGGTCAGGTCGTGGTGCTGCACCGCGAGGGCGCCGGGACGCTCGCCGGGATCCACCGCACCGGCTACGACGGCGCGCCGCGTCCGATCGAGGACACCGAGGTCCGCACCGCCGAGATCACCGCGCGCGACATCGACCGCGCCGGCTTCCCCCACTTCCTGCTCAAGGAGGTCTCCGAGGCGCCGCGATCGTTCATGAAGACGCTCCGCGGCAAGATCGTGAGCGGCGATGACGGGCTCCTCAGGGTGGAGCTGGGATCGGAGGTGCTGGCGCCCGCGGTCATCGAGCGGCTGCGCAGCGGCCGGATCGCGCGGGTGCGCGTGGTCGCCCAGGGCACGGCCGCGGTGGCCGCCCAGAGCGTCGCCGCCTCGATCGTCGCCGCGCTCGGCTCGCTGCCGATCCGTGTCGACGCCGTGCTCGCCACCGAGCTGTCGGGCTTCGAGCTCGCCGACGACATGGGCGACACGCTCGTGATCGCGGTCAGCCAATCGGGGACCACCACCGACACGAACCGCACCGTCGACCTCGTGCGCAGCCGCGGCGCGCTCGTGCTCGCGATCGTCAACCGGCGCAACAGCGATCTCGTGGACAAGTCCGACGGCGTGATCTACACCTCCGACGGGCGCGACGTCGAGATGAGCGTCGCCTCCACCAAGGCGTTCTACGCGCAGGTGGCAGCCGGGCTGCTGCTCTCGCAGGCGCTCGCCGAGCACCTCGGCTGTCGCGACGAGCGCGATTCGGACCGGCTCCTGCGGGCCCTGCGGACACTGCCCGAGGCGATGGAGGAGGTCCTCGCCCAGCGCGAGACGATCGCCGTGGCGGCATCCCAGCTCGCGCCCTACCGGCGCCATTGGGCCGTCGTGGGCAGCGGCTCCAACCGCATCGCGGCCGAGGAGATCCGCATCAAGCTCTCGGAGCTCTGCTACCACTCGGTCGCGTGCGACGGCACCGAGGACAAGAAGCACATCGACCTCTCATCCGAACCGCTCGTGCTCGTCTGCGCGGCCGGGCTGTCGGGCGCCACAGCGGATGACGCGGCCAAGGAGGTGGCGATCTTCGCCGCGCACAAGGCCGCCCCGATCGTCATCGTCGACCGCGGCGAGGAGGCCCGCTTCGCGGCCTCGTCCCATGTCATCGTCGTCCCCGCCGTCGAGCCCGAGCTGGCCTTCGTGCTGTCGGTCATCGTCGGCCACCTGTTCGGCTACGAGGCCGCGCTCGCGATCGACGCGCACGCGCTGCCCCTGCGTGAGGCGCGCTCGGCGATCGAACGGCTGGCGGACGGCATGGTCGACTCTGGAGACGTCGTGCTGCGCGCGCTCGGACCATCGCTCGAGGCCCCGGCCGCGCAGTTCTTCGCCGCCCTGCGCTCGGGCGCGTACAACGGCACCCTCGAGGCGGCCACCGCGGTCGCTGTGGCCTCGCTGCTGCGGTATGCGACCGGCGCGCTCCCGGTCGAGGGATACGAGCTCGAATACGAACGGGTCGGCACGCCCGAGGCGATCGTCGAGGAGCTCGCGGAGGCGCTGACCGCGGCCATCGGCGAGCTCACCCGTCCGGTCGACGCCATCAAGCATCAGGCGAAGACCGTCACGGTGGGGATCTCCCACAGCGAGGACGAGCTGCTCGGCGTGCCCCTGGTCGCAAGCGCGCTCGCGGCCGGCGCGTCCGTGCAGTGGCTCTCCTACCGCGGGCTGCGCACCCTCGCCGGGCTCGACCGCGCGGTCCTCGACGTCGAAGGCTTCACGCGCTATCGGATCGAGGGCGACGTCGCCGCGGGCGCCACGATCGCGATCGTCAACCGCGGCGGCGTCGCCCTCGAGTTGCCCTCGCGCACCGAGTCCGACGATCGTCTGCTCGGCGCCAAGCACCGGGCGGCACAGGAGCGCGAGGTCACGGTCGCGGTCGGGGGTCGCGACGGACGCAGTCTGATCCTCGTCCCGGAGACCGACGCGGGCGTGATCTGCGGGATGACGCTCCTGCACGTGCAGTTCCGCGAATCGCTCCAGGCGGCTGAGACCCGCAGCCTGCTCGAGGGCTATCGCGACCGCTATGCGGCGCTCGTGGATGCCGTGACCGAGACCGAGGCGGCGTTCAGCGACGAGCTCTTGGAGCAGATCCCCCTGATCGACCTGCTCACCCTCCCGGTGCGCGTGCTGGCCGAGCACTGGAGCCATGCACGGAGCCCGCTGGTCCGCAAGTAGCCGGCGATGAGCACGCTCCCCGCCTGGCTGGAGGCGCTTCCCGACGCGCAGACCATGCGCGAGGTCGACCGCTGGGCGATCGAGGATCGGGGCGTGGCCTCGCTCGAGCTGATGGAGCGCGCGGGCGGAGGAGTCGTGCGCGCGCTCGAGCGCCTGGCGCCGGACGGCCCGGTGACCGTCGTGTGCGGCAAGGGCAACAACGGCGGTGACGGGCTCGTCGTGGCACGGCTCCTCCGCGAGTCCGGCCGGCCCGTGACGGTGGTGTGCGCGGCGGCGCCCGCCGAGCTTCTCCGGCGACGCCCGCGCGAACCTCGAGCGTCTGCCGGGCGAGCCGCCCGTGCAGCTGAACGGAGCACCCTGGACAGCCGATGCCCGGGATGCGACCGCGGAGCGCCCCGGAGGGGGTGAGGCGGCGCCGGCGGGGCTCGAAGAGGTGCTCGGCGTCCAGGCCGTGCTCGTCAACGCGCTGCTCGGCACCGGCTTCGCGGGCGAGCCCCGCGGCACGGTGGCGCGAGCGATCGAGGCGCTCAACGGCGCGAGCGCGCCGGTCGTGAGCGTGGACGTGCCGAGCGGCGTCGACGCCTCGAGCGGCGTCGTGCGCGGTGTCGCGGTGCGCGCGACGGTGACCATCACCTTCCACGCCGCCAAGCCGGGCTTGTGGATCAGGCCGGGCAAGGCGCACGCGGGGACGGTGCACACGCTCGACATCGGCATCCCGCGAGGGGCGCCCGCGCCCGCCAGCATCGGCCTGATCACCCCCGCCGTGCTCGCGCTGCTCCCCCGCAGGGACGCGTCCTCGACCAAGTTCGTCTCCGGCCACGTGCTCGTCGCCGGCGGCTCGCGCGGGCTCACCGGTGCGCCGCGGATGGCCGCCGAGGCGAGCATGCGCGCGGGGGCGGGCTACGTGACGGCCTGCGTCCCCGCCTCCCTGCAGGACATCCTCGCCGGCGTGGGACTCCCGGAGATGATGACCCGCGGGCTGCCCGACGAGGACGGCGCCCTCACGCCCGAGGGGGTCAGCACGGTCACCGATGCGAGCGCCCGCGCCGGCGCGCTGGCGCTCGGGCCCGGGCTGGGTCGCAGCGAGACGGCGTTCGCGTTCGCCCGCGCGCTCGCCCGCGAGGCGCAGGTGCCGATGGTCCTGGACGCCGACGGGCTGAACGCGCATGCCGGCAGGCTGGAGGAGCTGGCGCGACGGGCCGCGCCGACGGTGCTCACCCCGCACGCCGGCGAGCTCGGGCGGCTGCTCGAATGCGACAGCGCCGAGATCGAGCGAGAGCGCCTGCGCCACGTCCGCGCGGCCGCCGAGCGGGCCAACGCGGTGGTGGTGCTGAAGGGCGACGACACGCTCATCTGCGCCCCGGACGGCACGGTCGCCGTCAGCCCCGGCGCCAGCCCCGCGCTCGCCACCGCGGGCACCGGCGACGTGCTCACGGGTGTCATCGCAGCCGTGCTCGCGCAGGGCCTCGATGCCTTCACGGCGGCCGCCGCGGGCGTGTGGCTGCACGCGCAGGCGGGCCGGGAGGCCGCGCGCCGCGTGGGTGCCTGCGAGGGCGTGATCGCATCCGACGTGATCGCCGCGCTCCCGGCCAGCCGCCGCCGCGTGGTGTTTGATGGGCAGGTCAGCGGGGAGGGCGAGGATGGCTGAAGGCGCCAGGGCACAGGCCAACGTGAACGTCGCAGCGATCGAGCGCAACTGCGCTCGCCTGAGCATGCACCTGCGCGGCGACACCGCGCTGTGCGCCGTGGTCAAGGCCGACGGCTACGGGCACGGCGCGGCGCACAGCGCCAGGGCTGCGCTCGCCGGCGGCGCGAGCTGGCTGGCGGTGGCCGACGCGCGCGAGGCGCGGGAGCTGCGCGAGGCGGGCCTGGACCGGGCGCGACTGCTGGTCATGGGCGCCCTCACCCCGGCGGCCCTCGAGGAGGCGTTGGCGGTCGACGCCGAGGTGGTCGTATGGAACGAGCCCTACCTCGAGCTGGTGGCCGCCGCCGGCGGCGGACGCGTCCACGTGAAGCTCGACTCCGGGATGGGGCGACTCGGCACGCGCGACGCGCGGGAGGCCACGCGCGTGGCAGCCGCCGCGGAGCGGCTCCCCGGCGTGCAACTGGCTGGCGCGATGACCCACTTCGCCACCGCCGACGAGCTCGACGACGATGGCTTCTTCGCGGGCCAGCTCGCCGTGTTCTCGAGCTGGGCCCGCGCGCTCAAGGCCGAGCACCCGGAGATCGTCGTGCATGCCGCCAACAGCGCCGCCACGATGCGCGAGCCCGAGGCGCACTTCGACATGGTGCGCTGCGGGATCGCGATCTACGGAATGGACCCGTTCGGCAGGGACCCGGCCGCCCGCGCGCTCGAGCCGGCGCTCGAGCTGAGCTCCTACGTGGCCGACGTCAAGCTCGCTCGCAAGGGGGAGAGCGCGGGCTACGGACGCCAGTTCATAGCCGAGAGCGACACGCACATCGGCGTGCTGCCGATCGGCTACGGGGACGGCTGGCGGCGCGGGCTGTCCAACAACGCGGACGTGCTGATCGGCGGGCGCCGCCACCCGCTCGTGGGGACGGTGAGCATGGACAGCGTCACCGTTGACCTCGGCGTCGAGGGCGAGCCCGAGCAGATGCGCGGCCTACGCGCGATCCTGATCGGCATCCAGGGCAGCGAGAGGATCACCGCCGAGGAGGTCGCGCGGCGCCTTGACACGATCAACTACGAGGTCACGTGCGCCCTGACGCCGCGCGTGGTGCGGGTGTACAACCGCGACGGTGCCCCCGCTGTCCTGGACGCACCGGCGCCCAAGCCGGTGCTCCCCGTTGGGGGACGATGGGGCGCTCGCGAGGGGTGAGCGGCGCACAGGCGGGCCTGGAGATCGCCCGCACTGCACTGGCCGGCAGCGGCGCATGGCTCGTCGGCGGAGCCGTGCGCGACCGGCTGCTCGGCAGGGAGACCGCGGACCTCGACGTGGTCGTCGACGGCGATCCCGAGCGCGCCGCCCGCGCTGTCTCGCGCGCGGCCGGGGGCGCGGCGTGCTTTTCGCTGTCAGAGGACTTCGGCACCTGGCGGGTGGTTGCACGCGAGCACGCCTGGCAGTGCGACATCGAGCCGATGCGGGGGGAGCAGATCGAGCAGGACCTCGTGCTGCGTGACTTCACGGTCAACGCCATCGCCGAGCCGCTGGCCGGCGGGCCACCCGTCGACCCGCTCGGCGGCATGGCGGATCTTCGCGCCCGGCGCCTGCGGATGGCCGCGCCCAGCGCGTTCGCCGAGGACCCGCTGCGGGTGCTTCGCCTGGTGCGCCTGGCGCTCGAGCTGGAGCTCGAGCCCGAGGCCGAGACGCTGCGCAGCGCCGCCGTCCACGTGCAACGCCTGAGCGGCGTGTCCGCCGAGCGCGTGTTCATCGAGCTGCGACGGATCATCGCCGCCGCTCGGGTGCGGGCGGGCCTCGAGATGATGCACGCGATCGGCGCGACGGCGGTGGTCCTGCCGGAGCTGGAGGCGCTGCGCGGGGTGGCGCAGAGCCGCTTCCATCACCTCGATGTCTACGGCCACACGCTCGAGGTGCTCGACCGGACGGTCGAGCTGACGACCGACGGAAAGGCGGGGGCGAGCACGGGGGCAGCCGCGGCAGCGGGCGAGCTGTGGGCGTGCATCGGCGGACGGCGCAACGAGGTCAGCGCGCTGCTCGCGGAGCTGCTCGCGGACGAGCTCACCCGCGGCGAGGCACTGCGCTGGGGGGCGCTGCTGCACGACGCGGCCAAGCCGCTGACCCGCGCGATACGCCCGGCGGACGGACGTGTGACGTTCATCGGCCACGACGTGCGCGGCGCGCAGCTCGCCCGCGCGGTGCTCGAACGGCTGCACGCGAGCGAGCGGCTGCGGGCGCACGTGGCCGCGCTCGTGCGCCACCACCTGCGCCTCGGGTTCCTCGTCCACGAGCCCCAGCCGCTGTCCCGACGGAGCGTGTTCGCCTACCTGCGGGCGTGCACGCCCGTCGAGGTCGACGTGACCCTGCTGTCGATCGCCGATCGCCTGGCCACCCGCGGCGATCGTGCCCAGGAGGCCGTCGAGACCCACCTGGCGCTCGCCGGCGAGATACTCGCCGACGCGCTGGCCTGGCGCGCGCACGGTCCGCCTGCGCCGCTGCTGCGCGGCGACGAGCTGGCGCGCGAGCTCGGGATAGCGACCGGCCCTCGGGTGGGGGAGCTGCTTGACGAGCTGGCCGCGGCCCAGTACGCCGGCGAGCTCGTCACGCGCGCCGACGCGCTCGCGTATTTGCGCTTGACATAGGATCTCCCCCCGATGGCCGACCCCGAGTGCATCTTCTGCAAGATCGTCGCCGGCGAGGTGCCCGCGCGCATCATCGACCAGGACGAGCGCACGCTCTCCTTCATGGACATCGCGCCCGCCACCCGCGGGCACGCGCTGGTGATTCCCCGCGCCCACTCCCGCGACCTGCTGGATATCGAGGCCGAGGACCTGTGCGCCGTGGCCCTGGCCGGCAAGCGCCTGGCAGCCCGCATCAAGGAGCGTCTCGGCGCCGACGGGATCAACCTCATCAACTCGTGCGGGGCCGCCGCCTGGCAGACGGTGTTCCACTTCCACATACACGTGATCCCGCGCTACGAGGGCGATCCGCTGCGCCTGCCGTGGATCCCCGGCGAGGGCGATCAAGAGCAGATCGCGCGCACGGCGCAGGAACTGTCCGTTGGGTAGCGAAGTACTCAAACCGCGACATCGGGCGTGGTGGTGTGTTCAATGGCACATATGAGACGCATATCGATGGCCTTGATAGCGAGCTCCGTGCTCGTGCTGGCGCTCCCTGCGCTCGCGCCCGCGACCATCACCGAAGTCGGTGTGCTCGGCGAAACGACCCCCGCGACCGTCCCGAGCTGCCCGGCGAGCTGCGAAGTGGTCAGCCGCACGACCGGCTTCCAGGTGAAGGTCGGCTCGGCCCGCAATCTGCTCAGCGCCCCCCGCAACGGCACGATCGTCTCGTGGACCATCAACCAGGGCAAGCCTAATGCGACGCAGATCAAATTCCTCGAAAGCAACGAGGGCGGTCCCGCGGAAGCCGGCATCGCCGTGCTCGCGCCTCAGCCCAAGCCGAACCTCACCTACAAGCTGGTGGCCCAGAGCCCGATGGTCAAACTGCAGCCCTACTTCGGCGAGACCGCCCAGTTCCCGCTGGAAGCGACGATCCCGATCAAGAAGGGCTACGTGGTCGCCCTGACCGTGCCTACGTGGGCGCCCGCCCTCGCGCTCAACTTCAGCGGTGCCACCTCCTGGAGGGCCAGCAGGCCGAGATCCGGCTGCCGCAGCACGAGCGCCCAGAGCGTGCAGACGGTGGTGGGCAGCACGACCCAGTACTACTGCCTCTATCAGACCGCGCGCCTGACCTACAGCGCGACCGAGATCTCCACTCCTTAGGCCGTCCGACGCCCGCTGAGCGGCGCAGGGCGGCGTCTACGGCACGCTGGCGCCGCCGGAGGGGCTTGCGGCGGGCGCCGATTCGGTCGGTTTGGCGGCGCCTTCGGTGGCCGGTTTTTCCGGTTCGGTGGGCGCGGCTCCCCCGGAGGCGCTCGCGGGGGTGGGGGTGCCGGCGCTCGAGGCTGCTTCGCTGCCCGCGCTCGCGGCTTCGTTGCTCGCGGAGGCGCCTTCGCCGGTCTTCGCGGTCGTTTTCGTGGTGGTCGTGGAGGTCGAGGTCGTCTGGGCGGCCGCCGCTTCGGCGCTCGTGTCCGTCGGCGGCGTGATTTCAGGCGTGCTCTTGGGGACCGCGTCCGAGACGCTGGCACCGCCGCAGGCGCCGAGGGCCAGAGCGCACAGCAGCGCCACGCCCACGGCGAGTGGCGCGCGCGCTCTCACAGCGGGCCCATGCGCCTGCCGCACGTCGGGCAGTCGTTGAGGTCCCGCTGGGCGTGTTGGGCGCACCATGGGCAGAACCGCAGGTTCTCCACCGCCCACGGCAGCCGCGAGCCGGACGGGGCCAGCGGCAGCATCTTGCCGACGATCTCCAGCGGCTCTCCGGTCTCGCGGTCGCGGTACTCACGCTCGGGAACCGCCTCGATCACGACTTCCCGACCGGAGCTCGGGCTGCGCAGACGGTAACGCTGTTTGGTGCTCATCGGCGAAACTCTATCTCAGCCGCTGGGCGTCCATCTCGGCGCCCGCGGCGAGCGTCGAGCTGCAGTCGAATCACCCGCCGCTTGAGATAGTGTTGGACGCTATGAGGGTTGGGGATGGCAGTCTGCTCCCGCGCGCCCGCCGTGCGGGTGGCGCGCATCGCCTTGCGCCGCGGGCGGGCGCCTGCGGCCTCGTGGCCGTGCTCGCGGTGGGCCTGTCGGGTTGCGCGATCAAGGGCGCCGACAACGCCAACCTGGTCGTCGGCAAGCAGGCGTTCGTGGCCAAATGCGGAGCCTGCCACACGCTGGCGCGGGCCAACACCAAAGGCATCGTCGGGCCGAACCTCGACGCCGTCTTCAAGACCAGCATCGCCGAAGGCGAGCAGCGCAACGCCGTGCGCACGGTCGTCGAAGGGCAGGTGCAGAACCCCAACCCCGAGGGCGTCATGCCGCAGCATCTGGCCAGCGGCGCCACGCTCGCCGACATCGCCGCCTACGTCGCCCAGTCGGCCGACGCCCCCGGGCCCGACACCGGCCTGCTCGCGAGCGCCGTCGAACCCGTCGGCGCGGGCAAGCCGGCGGTGGAGAAGGCCGGCAAGCTGGAGCTCGACGCCAACCCCACGGGCCAGCTCGCGTACACCACCAGCAAGGCCGAAGCCACCCCCGGGGCGGTGACGATCACGATGTCCAACATGTCTGGCGTGATGCACAACATCGCCGTCGAAGAAGGCGAAAACGGCGCCACCCAAAAGGCCGCACCGATCGGGGCGAGCAGCTTCATCAGCAAGGGCACCACGTCGATCACCGTCAAACTGAAGCCCGGCAAGTACACGTTCTTCTGCCAGGCGCCCGGGCACCGCGCGGCCGGGATGTACGGCACGCTGACGGTCAAGTAGCAGTAGCGCCGCGGGGCGGGGCCCGGCTGGCGGCTACACGATCGCCCGCACGATCAGGATCAGCGCGATGATCACCACGAACACGGCGATCACCCCCAGCAGCAGCCGGAACGCCTCATCCTCGGAGCGCAGCGGGTTCAGCATCGGCGGCGCGCCGCGGGATTGACCTCGGTCTGACGGTCGTGGGCCAAGCGGACCAAGGACGCAGCGAGCGTGGCGTGCTTCGCACGCGAGCGAGCGAGGACGCAGGTCCGCGCCGCGCCCACGGCCGTCAGAGGATGTAGACGGTCGTGTAGACGACGATCCACATGATGTCCACGAAGTGCCAGTAGATCCCGGGGATCTCGACGCCGCGGTGCTCCTCGGGGCTGTAGTGCCCGCGGAAGGCGCGGACGGTGACGGTCAGCAGCAGGCACAGGCCGATGAACACGTGGGCGCCGTGCAGGCCGGTGAGCGAGTAGAAGATCGTCTGCTGCGCGTGGTCCTGGGGGGCGAAGCCGATGTTGGCGTACTCGTTGATCTGGATGAACAGGAACGTGCAGCCGAGCAGGAACGTCGTGAGCATGCCGGCCCTGAAGCCGAAGCGGTTGCCTTCCTTGATGCACTTCTCCGCCCAGTGCAGCGTGAACGACGAGGAGATGAGGATGCCGGCGTTGACCCCCGCGACGGGCACCGGCAGGTGCATGCCGGGCGCCGGCCAGGGATCACCTTCGGCGATGCGGATGAAGAAGTAGGCGGTGAAGAACGCCCCGAAGATCATGATCTCGGAGATGATGAAAAGCAGCATCCCGAGCAGCGGCGCGTCCACGCGCGAGCTCTTGTTGGCGGGCGGTGGCCCGTGGTGCTCCCCGTCCCGGGACGATGCGGATGCGTCGCCGTGGGCGTGGCCGGCGGGGCCCAAACGACCGATGCTCGCTGCCTCCACCGTGCTGCCCGCTACGCGGCGCTCGCCGCGACCGTGGTGTCGACGACCACGTGCTCCACCGGCACCGAGGTGGCGCCGCGGACACGCTCGATCAACTGCGAGCGAAGCCAGCCGGAGCGCTCTCCCGGCAGCGTCGAGATCACCACGTCATCGACGTGGAACAGCTCGAGCGCGTTGAGGGTCGCCGTGTACGGGTCGGGGTCCCCGATCATCCCCGAGCTGAGCAGCCCGGCGCCGACCGCGTCAACCGGGTTGTGCAGGCGGTCGAGCATGCTCGCCAGCCGTGCGCGGGCCTCGCGCGGGGCGTTGCCGCTGCCGTCGAGTTGGGGTACGACGGCGATGAACAGGCGGGGATCGCCCCCGGCGGCCTTCTCACGGAGGTGGGCGAGGAGCTCATCGCCGCTGGACGTCTTGTGGGCGAGCACCAGCGTCACCTTGAACGACAGACCTTCCTGCGCGATGTCCGCGACGATGTGCTCCACCGGCAGGGCGCTCGCGTTGCGGATGCGCTCTACCAAGTCGCGTCGCAGCCAGCCCGAGGCCTGCGCCGGGAAGGTGGAGAGGATGATCTCGTCCGGCCGGTTCGCGGCAATCGCGTCCATCGTCGCCATGAACGGGTCTGAGTCGCCGACCTCGCCGGTCGCCTCGATGCCCTCGGCCGCGACCGCCGAGAGCGCGAGGTCGACGCGCACCTGGGCAGATTCGCGGACCGCCTCGTCGTAGATCACCAGCCCCGCCGAGGGATTGGTCTGCGGCACCACCAGGCGGAAGCGCACGTCGCCGGCGGACGCGCGCTCGCGCACCGCCTCGAGCAGCTTCGCCCCTCCGAGCGTGCGGTTTGCGACAACTAGGACTTCCTTCACCGCTCCTCCCTCCTCGTCATTGACTTGGTACCTGCGGTGTCCCTGCCGCAGCCCCCACTGTGGCGGGGGTCGGCGGCTCGAGGATGCCGTGGACGGCCCCGGGGACCCCGTACTCATACGGACCGCCCACCACCGTGGGCACACGGTCGAAGTTGAAGATCGGCGGCGGCGAGGACACCATCCACTCGAGCGTCATGCCACGCCACGGGTTGCTCACCGCCTTGGGGCCGCCCCGCCAGCTGTTGACCATGTTGTAGAGGAAGATCAATGTGCTCAGCCCGAGCGCGAAGCTGGCGAGCGAGATGAACAGGTTCAGGTCAGCGAACTTCGCCGCGTAGGTCGCCACGCGCCGCGGCATGCCCTGCAGGCCGAGGATGTGCATGGGCCCGAAGGTCAGGTTCATGAAGATGAAGGTGGACCAGAAGTGCCATTTGCCCAGGCGCTCGTCGTACATGCGCCCGGTCATCTTCGGGAACCAGTAGTACACGCCCGCGAAGATCGTCATCAGCGATCCCCCGAACAGCACGTAGTGGATGTGCGCCACGATGAAGTAGCTCGAGCTGACGTCGATGTCGAAGGGGATCATCGCCAGCATCACGCCGCTGATCCCGCCCAGCGTGAACGTCGTCAGGAAGCCCAGCGCGAACAGCATCGGCGTATCCAGCCGCAGCACGCCGCGCCACAGCGTCGCCAGCCACGAGAAGATCTTGATGCCCGTGGGCACTGCGATGATCGCCGTGGTGATCGCCATCGGGATGCGGATCCAGGCGGCCATCCCGGAGGTGAACATGTGGTGCGCCCACACGGTGAAGCCCAGCCCCACGATCGCGAGCAGCGAGAAGGCCATCATGCGGTAGCCGAAGATCGGCTTGCGTGACTTGACCGCGATTATTTCGCTGATGATGCCGAAGCCCGGCAGCATCATGATGTAGACCGCCGGATGCGAGTAGAACCAGAAGACGTGCTGGTACATCAGCACGTCCCCGCCCTTGGCGGCGTTGAAGAAGTTGAAGCCCAGGGCGCGGTCGAGCAGCACGAAGAACTGCGAGGCGGCGATGAACGGCGTGGCGATCACCACGAGCAGCGATGTCGCGAAGTTGGCCCACACCAGCAGGGGCATGCGGAAGAAGCTCATCCCCGGCGCGCGCATGGTGATGATGGTCACCAGGAAGTTGAGCGCGGTCATGATCGAGGAGGCGCCCGCGAACTGCACTCCGACGCAGAAGAACGTCTGTCCGATCGGCATGTCGACCGACAGCGGGGCGTAGGCCGTCCAGCCGTCGGCGAACGCTCCCCCGGGCGCCAGGAAGCTGGCGAGCATGATCACGCCGGCGACCGGCAGCAGCCAGAACGAGAGCGCGTTCAGGCGCGGGAAGGCCATGTCGGGGGCGCCGATCATGATCGGGATCACGAAGTTGCCGAGGCCCGCGAACACGGGGATGATGAACAGGAAGATCAGCAACGTGGCGTGCACCGAGAACAGGCTGTTGTAGGTGCTGGCGCTCACGAAGTGCGATCCAGGCTGGGCCAGCTGGGCGCGCATCAGCATCGCCAGCAGGCCGCCTATCAGCAGGAAGATGAACGAGTTGACCGTGTACTGGATGCCGATCACCTTGTGATCGGTGTTGATGCGGAAGTAGTCCCGCCACGTGTACGCGCCGTGGCCCGAGTGGTCCTCCGGGCGGGTCGGGCGTCCCGAGGCCCAGTAGAACCAGTAGTCGAAGCCGCCGATCCCCACCAGGAACGCAAGCGGTACGGCCAGCAGCGAGACCGTCAGGATCGCGTTCGCGTCCAGGTAGTGCGAGAAGGTCGTGTGCCCGGTGGTGAGCCGCACGAGCCATGTCAACAGCGCGGAGAAGCCGACGGCGCCGACCATCAGCCAGGTTGCGCGATAGAAGCCAGGAGCGCGGAATTTCGCGGCCATCAGCGGGCGACCAGCGGTCGTGTCATTGGTGTCTCCCCAGCACCAGCCATCAGCTCCCCGAACATTAGCCGGTCGTCCCCCCGCCGGTGGAGCTGGCGGTGCTGGAGCTGCCCGTGCTCAACTGCTTGGCGATCCATGCCCGAAACTGGGCGGGCGTGACCACGTGCACGGTCGTGCGCATCAGCGAGTGCCCCACGCCGCACAGCAGGTTGCACACGGCCGGATAGTCGCCGAGCCGGTCGGGCGTGGCGCGGTAGTGCGTGGTGATGCCCGGGACGACGTCCTCCTGCAGGCGGAAGGCGGGGATCCAGAAGGCGTGGATGACGTCCCTGGAGCGCATGTTGAACTGCACCGTTTCGTTGTCCGGCAGGTAGAGCTGGTAGCTGTCGATGGCGGCGCCGCCGGTCACCGACGGCGGGTACTGAAAGGACCAGTAGAACTGCTGGCCGGTCACCCCCACCTGGATTTCGTGGGCCGGTTTCTTTTCGTTTTCGGCGAGGACCACGAACGAGTAGCCCACCATGCTGAGCAGCAGCACCGTCGGCAGCGCCGTCCAGAAGACCTCCAGCCGCGTGTTTCCGTGTATCGGCGGGCCGTCCTTGAGCTCCTCGCCGGGCTTCATGCGGAACTGCCACACGCAGTAGAGGATCACGCCGACCACGAGCACGAAGATGGGGATCGTGGCGATCACCAGGACGTGGTAGAGCCGATCGGTGTTGTGCGCCTGGGTCGATGCCTGGACCGGGAACCAGTGGATTTCGAAGCTGATCCAGATGCCGAGCGCCACGGCGATCACCGCAGCGATCCCGGCCACGGTCAGCGAGCGCCGCCTAGACACGTGCGGCGGCTCCGCTCGCGGCGTGTGCGCTGTGTGCGCCGGTCCACTCCATCCCGGGCGTGATCCTAATACCTCCGCCCACGGAGTGTCAGGTCTGTGCTCGCGAGCGCTCGAGACCTTGACGCAGCGGGTATGAACGACTAGATTGATGCAATCGTTGCAAAGACCTGGAGGTGAGGGCATTGCAGGTCAGCGAAGGCATGACGCACATGGTTCTGACGGTGGGGCCCGGTCACACGCTGCGAGACGTCGCGCGGCTGATGGCGCAGCGCAAGGTGGGCGCCGCGGTGGTCATGGATCCCGACGGCCATGGGCCGGGGATCATCACCGAGCGCGACATCCTGCTGTCGCTCGGCAGCGGACAGGACCCCGACCGGGAGGCCGTCGCCGACCATCTCACGCGGGACGTCGTGTTCGCCGCCCCCGACTGGTCGCTCGAGGAGGCCGCGGCGGCGATGGCGCGGGGCGGGTTTCGCCACCTGATCGTGTGCGAGCGGGGAGAGACGGTCGGCATCCTGTCGGTGCGCGACGTCGTGCGCTGCTGGACCGACGACGGTGCGATCTGCCCGGTGCCCGCCAGGGTGGCCGTGGGATGAGGGCCTGCGGGCTCTGATCGGGGAGGGTGGCCGGCCTGCCGGGGAGCAGGCCGCCACCACCACGGTCAGCGCTCCGCCACGGCCGCGGTCAGTGCTCGTCGAGCGGCAGCTCGTCGATTTCGCGGCGCGTGTCTTTGATCCAGCGCACGATGCACCAGACCGTCAGGATCACGCCCACGACCGTGAACTCGATGAACGTGGTCACGCCGATCAGCGCCAGCGTGATCCCCACGGCGGTGAGCAGCGGCAGGATGCTCGGGCCCGGTAGGTGGATCTCCTCGCCGACCGGCGGGACGTCTGGATCGAGCGAGCTCACGACACGTATGCGCCGGCGACCACGAACGTGATGCCGAACATGAACATGCAGATCGCGCTCACGATCAACGCCGTGCGGATGTTCTTGCGTGCTAGGCGACGACTCATGCGCGGAAGATTACCTGATGCGTTCGTCCCGACGGTGCTCGCAAAGCCACCGTCAGGGCCTCGATCCTACAGGTGGCGGTCGGCGACCATCGCGCTGAACAGCAGCGCGAGATAGGCCAGCGAGTACAGGTACAGGCGCAGCGCCGAGCGCCGGTCGGCCCGCCGGTAAAGGCGCACGGCGCCGGCGATGAAGCCTAGGCCCAGGAGCATCGAGGCCACGAGATAGGTGACGCCGAAGCCGCCCGCACAGAACGGCAACTGGGTGACCGCGTACAGCAGCACCGCGTATAGCAGGATCTGGCGGCGCGTCTCCGCCTCGCCCCGCACCACCGGCAGCATCGGCACGCCCACCTTCGCGTACTCGTCCTTCATCAGCAGCGACAGCGCCCAGAAGTGCGGTGGCGTCCAGAAGAACACGATGAAGAACAGCATCACCGCGATGCCGCTTACCGAGCCGGTGACCGCGGCCCAGCCGACCAGTGGGGGCACGGCGCCGGCCGCCCCGCCGATCACGATGTTCTGCGGCGTGCGGCGCTTGAGCCACATCGTGTACACGAGCACGTAGCCCACGAACCCCGAGAAGGACAGCGCCGCGGCGAGCGGATTGACGGTCAGCGACAGCTCCAGCACGGACAGGCCGGCGAGCGTGCAGCCGAATGCGAGCGCCGCCGCCGGGGCGATCCGTCCGGCGGGGATCGGACGCGTGGCCGTGCGCTTCATCCGCGCGTCGATGTCGCGGTCGAACCAGTGGTTGACCGCGCCCGCCCCGCCGGCCGACAGATAGCCGCCGAGGCACGTCAGCGCTACCAGCAGCGGTGAGGGGTCGCCGGCCACGTACATCGTGGCGATCGTGCTCAACAGCAGCAGCGACTGGACCTTAGGCTTGGTCAGCTCCAGGTAGTCGCCCACCAGCGCGAGGCCGGGCGTCTCGAGCGCCGGCGTCGCGCCCGTGGGGGGCACGGGGCTCACGTGGCGCTCGCCCCCGGCACTACACGCCCACCTGCGTGGCTCCCGTGGGGACGGTGGCCGCGCCCGCGTCCGACGTCCGCCGCTCGACCTCGCGGCGGATGTCCTTCATCGGTTCTGCCGAGCGCACCTGCGGGATCACGTCGAAGTTGTTCACCGGCGGGGGCGAGCTCGTGAACCACTCGAGGGTGTTGGCCTTCCACGGGTCCGGCCCGGCGACCACGCCGACCTTGAGGCTGCGCCAGACGTTGATGATCGTCACGAGCACGCCGGAGGCGAGGATGAACGCGCCGACCGTGGAGATCTGGTTGTACAGCGCCAGGTGCCCGACGTTGTCGTACTCGTAGATGCGCCGCGGCATGCCGTCGAGGCCCATCACGTGCTGGATCAGGAAGGTGGCGAGGATGCCGACGAACATCAGGTAGAAGCTCAGCTTGCCCAGTCCTTCGCTCAGCATACGCCCGGTGATCTTCGGGAACCAGTAGTAGATGCCGGCGAAGATCGGCAGCACGGCGCCGCCCATCAGCACGAAGTGGATGTGGGCGACCACGAAGTACGTTTCGTTGAGCTGCCAGTCGACGGGGAAGATCGCCAGGAACACGCCGGAGATCCCGCCGATCAGGAACAGCGCGATGAAGCCCACGCAGAACAGCAGCGGCGTCGTGAATTCGATCGTGCCGCGCCACAGCGTGGCGATCCAGTTGATGATCTTCACGCCCGTCGGCACCGCGATCAGGAACGAGCTGAGCATCACGAACACGAGGATCGCCTCGGGTATCGGCGTGGTGAACATGTGGTGCGCCCACGTGAGGAAGCCCAGGAACGCGATCGCCACGGTCGAGGCGGCGATCGCCTTGTAGCCGAAGATCGGCTTGCGCGCGAACACCGGCAGGATCTCCGAGACGATGCCGAACCCCGGGAGCACCATGATGTAGACCTCGGGGTGCCCGAAGAACCAGAACAGGTTCTGCCACAGCAGCGGCGAGCCCCCCAGCGCGGGATCGAAGAAGTGCGTGCCGAAGTGGCGGTCGGTGAGCAGCATCGTGACCGCCGCCGCGATCACCGGCAGCGCGAAGATCAGCAGCACCGAGTACGTGAGGATCGCCCACACGAACAGCGGCAGACGCCCCCAGCTCATACCGCGCGCGCGCATGTTGGCGATCGTCGCGTAGAAGTTGATCGCCCCGAGCAGCGAGGAGAGGCCCGTCAGGTGGATCAGGTAGATCCACGCGTCCTGGCCGCCGGAGGGCGAGTACAGGGTTTCCGAGAGCGGCGGGTAGCTCGTCCAGCCGGCTTCCGGCGGGTGCCAGAACAGGGACGCGTAGAAGACGATGCCGCCGGCCAGCAGCAGCCAGTAGGACAGCGCGTTCAGGCGCGGGAAGGCCATGTCGCGCGCGCCGATCATCAGCGGCAGGAAGTAGTTGGCGATGCCGGCCATCATCGGCACGACGAACAGGAAGATCATCGTCGTGCCGTGCATCGTGAACAGCTGGTTGTAGATTTCCGGCGTCACCAGCGTGTTGTTCGGCGCGCCCAGCTGCAGGCGGATCATCAGCGCCTCGGTGCCGCCGAGGCAGAAGAACACGAACGTCGTGACCATGTACATGATCCCGATCCGCTTGTGATCGGTGGTGGTTATCCAGCTCGTCCATCCTTGGCCCTCGCGCTCGGCGCGATCGGCGCTTACCTGTGGGATCGGGGCTGCGTAGGTGGCCATCTCGTGCGCTGGTCTCCTCGGTGTCCTAAGGGTTTTCCACGGCTCCGGCGCCGGTCTGTGTCTTGAGTTTCGCTCGCGCGATCTCCGCCTGATGATTGGCTTCCGCGATCAGCGCCTTCTGGCGCGCCAGCCACGTTTCGAATTCGGCCGGTTCCACCGCGCGGACGGTGGCGATCATGCGCGCGTGCCCGCGCCCGCACAGGAACGCGCACTGGCCGTGGAAGACGCCCGGCTTTTCGACCTTGAACCACGTGTAGTTGTGGTAGCCGGGCACCGCCTGGAACTTGCCGCCCAGTTCCGGCACCCACCACGAGTGCACGACGTCCGAGGAGACGATGTTCAGCTCGACCGTGGTCTTGGTCGGCACCACCATTTCCTCGTACGAGTAGGGCGCGCCCAGGCCGTCCGGTTCGTTGGCGCCGGGATACACGTACTGCCAGATGTACTGGCGCCCGATGACCGTGATTTCGAGCGCTTTGCGGTCGGGCGGCAGGCGCTCCTGGTTGCTCGCGTAGATCAGGTTGTTCTGTTCGCCGAGCGTCGCGCCGTCCGGGCTGGAGTTGGGGGGGTCCTGGATGGAGGCGAGCTTGGCGAAGGTGAGGATCGCAAGGCCCAGCAGGATCACCGCCGCGGCGGCCGTCCAGCTCACCTCCAGGCGGGTGTTGCCGTGGATCTGCGCCGGCACGGCGCCCTTGCGCTTGCGGTACTTGACGAGCGCGTAGCCGAGGGCGCCCTCGACGAGGAAGAAGATGATGAGCGCGATCACCAGCGTGATCACGTACAGCGTGTGGATCTCTTTCGCATTGGGTGAGGCGCCCTTGGCGGGCGTGAAGAACGCGAGCGTTGAGGGGAGCAGGTGGCCCAAGGCGGCGGGGATTCTATTCACGCTCGGGCGGTACGCGCTTGGTCACGTTTGCCACAAGCCTTGCGACCCTCGCGCACGGCGCCTGGTGCACCGCTGCTAGCGCCCGCTGAAGCGCGCGGGACGCTTCTCCACGAACGCGCTCACGCCCTCGACGAAGTCCTCGCTGCCGGCGGACTCCTGCTGGAGTCGAGCCTCGAGCTCGAGCTGCTCGTCCATGCGCGCGTACAGCCAGTTGTTGAGCTGGCGCTTGCTGCCCGCGTAGGAGCGCGTGGGCCCGCTCGCGAGCCGCGCGGCCAGCGCCGCGGCCTCCGCGGGCAGCGCCTCGTCTGCCACCACGCGGTTGATCAGCCCCCACTCCAGCGCCCGCTGCGCGGGCAGCCGCTCGCCCAGCATCGACAGCTCGCTGGCGCGCGCCATGCCCACGCGGGCGGGCACGAACACCGAGGAGCCGCCGTCGGGGACGAGGCCGATGTTCACGAACGCGAGCAGGAAGTAGGCGCTCTCGCCCGCCATGATCAGATCGCAGCACAGCGCCAGCGAGCAGCCGATGCCCACGGCCGGGCCGTTGACCGCGGCGAGCACCGGCTTCGGCACCTCGCGGATCGCCTTCATGATCGGGTGGTAGCGCTCGGTGAGCGTCGTGTACACGTCCGGGCGCCCGTCCACGGTGGCCCCGCCGCTGATGTCCCTGAGGTCGGCGCCCGAGGAGAAGCCGCGGCCCGCGCCGGTGATCACGATGGCGCGCACCGCGTCATCGGCGGCGGCATCACGCAGGGCGCTGAGCAGGTCCGCCCCGAGCTGGGCGTTCCACGCGTTCAGCGCGTGCGGTCGGTTCAGCTCGATCGTGGCCGCCGCGTCGTGCACGCGGACGTTGACCGTCTCGAGCTGCGCATTCGGCTCCGTCATGGTTCTCCCTTGGCTCGCTTTCGGCTCGCGTTGATCCTATGGTGTGGAGCATGGAACGTCCTGTGATCGGCATCTGCGCGGCACTCGAGCGGGCCAGATGGAGCGTGTGGGACCAGCGGGCGGCGCTGGTCCCGATGGGCTACGTCGAGGCGGTCCAGCGTGCCGGCGGCGTGGTGGTGGCGCTCGTGCCCGACCCGGTGCTCGTCGAGGAGCCCCAGCGGGCGCTCGAGCTGATCGACGGGCTGATGCTCGCCGGCGGCGCCGACATCGACCCCGCGACCTATGGGCACCAGGCCCACCCGGAGACCCACGACACCGTCCCCGAGCGCGACGCCTTCGAGGTGGCGCTCGCGCGCGCGGCGATCGAGCGCGACATGCCGGTGCTGGGCATCTGTCGCGGCATGCAGTTGATCAACGTCGCCTGCGGCGGCACGCTCGCGCAGCACCTGCCCGAGCGCTACGGCCATCACGAGCACCGGCGCGTGGTCGGGTCCTTCGACGGCGCGGACCACGACGTGCTCCTCAGCGAGGGCTCGCTGGCGGCCAGGGCGGCGGGCGAGCTGCTGCACGCGACCAAGTCCCACCACCACCAGGGCGTCGACCGCGTGGGCGAGGGGCTGGTGGTCAGCGGTGTCTCGACGCTCGACGAGCTGCCCGAGGCGATCGAGCTGCCGGAGGCCCGCTTCATGCTGGGCGTGCAGTGGCATCCCGAGGCCGACCTGGCGAGCGCGGTGGTGGGCGCGCTGGTCGAGGCGGCCGCCGGCGCCCGCGTGTCCGAGTAGCGCCCGCCACCCTCCGGCAGGCGCCGGGACGCGCCGAGGAGGGCCGGAAGAGCGGGGTGGGGCTCCATATACTCCCCGCCCAGTGCGGCTGTCGAGGGCGATCAGAGCAACCGCCTGGGGGATGGTGGTGGCGGGGGTCGCCGCGCCGCTCGTGCGCAAGCGGGTGAGCGCGCCGCCGCTGGTCGTGCAGGCGGTCGCCTTCGGCGCGCCCCTCGGGCTGTGCGTGGCCGTACGCCGCTCCCGCACGCGCGACGTGGCCGTGTGCGTGCTGCAGATGTGGGCGTACCTCGCCGAGTACAAGGCGCCCCACGACGACGAGCAGGCACAGCGCGGGCGGGTGCACGTCTCCTATCCGATCCTCGCCGACCGTCTGCTCGGCTTGGGCGAGCTGCCCACCGTCCGCCTGCAGCGGGCGCTCGCGCCGGGCGGCACGCAGGGGGCTGACTGGACGACGCTCGATCGCGTGCTCGTGTGGACGCACTGGAGCTGGTTCGCCTTCCCGCACGGCGCCCTCGCGTACGTCCTCGTGCGCGACCGCCCGCGCTTCGCCCGCGCGGCCGCCCTCACCTACGCGGTGTTCGACCTCGGCGCGAGCGTGTACTGGTTCCTGCCCACCGCGCCGCCCTGGTATGCCGCCCAGGCGAACGCCGCATCGTCCCCGCAGGGGGAGGCGGACGGGCATGCGGTGCCCGTGCGACGCCTGATGGTCGAGTACGGGGAGTACTTCTGGCAGGACGGCTGGGGCTCGCTCTACAGTGTGTTCGGAGGCAATCCGCTAGCCGCCATGCCGTCCCTGCACTTCGCCACATCCGTTATGGCCGCACTCCTGCTCGCCGAGTCGGGGCCGCTGGCCGGCGCGCTCGGCTTCGGGTACACGGCCACGCTCGGGTTCGCGCTCGTGTACCTGGGGGAGCACTACGCGATCGACCTGCTGGCCGGGGTGGCGCTGACGCTGGGCGTGCGCCGGCTCGGCCCGCGCGCAGGACCGGCCGTCAGCGGCATCGGACACATGGTGGCGAGGCTCGAGCAGATCGCGCACGAGGCGGGCTGACGCGGGGGGGTGAGCACGAGCGGGATGGCGCAAGGCGCGGCAGGCGAAGCTGGGGAGACAGTCGAGCAACGGCCGACGCCGGCCGCACCCGGGGCCGGCGGCGAGGAGGAGATGCCGCGCGTGCTGCTCACGCGGCGACAGATCGTCGCGTTCGGGGTGTTCGTGCTGCTCGTCGTCGGCTTCCTGTACTTCGTGCTGCCGCAGCTCGCCGGGGTGGGCACCGCGGTGCACCACCTCGAGGGCGGCGACAAGTGGTGGATCGCCGTCGGGGTGGTGTTCGAGCTGCTGTCGTTCGCGGGGTACGTGGTGCTGTTCCGCTCCGTGTTCGTCGTCAACGCCGAGCAACCCGGGCGGATCGGCTGGCGCGAGAGCTACGAGATCACGATGGCCGGCCTGGTCGCCACGCGGCTGTTCGCGGCGGCCGGCGCGGGCGGCGTGGCGCTGACGGCATGGGCGCTGCGCCGCTCGGGCATGCCCCCGCGGCTGGTTGCCCGCCGGATGGTGGCGTTCATCGTGCTGCTGTACTCGATCTACGCGGGCTCGCTGCTGCTCGACGGGATCGGGCTGGGTGTGGGGATCTTCCCCGGCGGCGGCTCGTTCGCGATCACGATCGTGCCCGCGATCGCCGCCGCCATCCTGGTCGGGATCGCCTTCTCGGGCGCCCTGCTGGCCGACGATCTCGAACGGCCGCTCGGTAGGTGGGCGAGCGGCTCGTCCCGCCACGCGCAGTGGATCGCGCGGGCGGCCGCAGTGCCGGCGCTGGCGGCCAGCGGCGTACGCACCGCCATCGCGCTGATCCGCACCCGCGACCCCGGCCTGCTCGGCGCGCCCGCGTGGTGGGGCTTCGACATCGCCGTCCTGTGGGCGATGTTCCACGCGTTCGGCTCCCCACCCCCGTTCACCGTCGTGTGGATGGCCTACTTCGTGGGCCTGCTCGCCAACCTGCTGCCGCTCCCCGGCGGCCTGGGGGGCGTCGAGGGCGGCATGATCGGCGCGTTCGTCGCCTTCGGGGTGGACTTCAACCTGGCGGTGCTCGCCGTGCTCGCCTATCGCGCCATCTCCTTCTGGCTGCCCACGATCCCGGGCGCGATCGCCTACTTCCAGCCTGCGCCGGACCGTCGCCCGCTGGCGCGACGAGCAGGGTACGCCGAGCGCCGCCGCCGCGCGCAGCGGATCGACGGCGCCGGCGGGCGCGCTTCAGAGTCTCTGAGCGGGCAGTGTCTCGATGGCGCCGCCAACCGCTCACCGGATGACGCACACGGCGCGTCTGCTTGCTATACTATACAAAGTAAAGCGACCCTAGCCCACCGTAGTGCGGGCGAGCTGAGGGAGCTATCGTGACCACCACGGGAGAGCACATGGGCGACGTCGAGAACGTGATCATCATCGGCAGCGGCCCCGCCGGGTACACGGCGGCCCTGTACACCGCGCGGGCGAACCTCCACCCGCTGGTGGTCGAGGGCTTCGCCTGGGGCGGCCTGCTGCAGCAGACCACGGACGTCGAGAACTACCCGGGCTTCCCCGACGGGGTGATGGGCCCCGAGATGATGAAGAAGTTCCGCGACCAGGCCGAGCGCTTCGGGGCGCGGTTGATCACCGACCAGGCCGAGCGGGTGCAGCTCGCCGAGGAGCCCGGCGGGATCCACAGCGTGTGGGTGGGCGACACCGAGCACCGGGCCCGCACCGTCGTGCTGGCGATGGGCGCCGAGCACAAGAAGCTGGGCGCGAGCGGCGAGGACGCCCTCTCGGGTCGCGGCGTCAGCTACTGCGCGACCTGCGACGCGGCCTTCTTCCGGGACGCCACCACGATCATCGTAGGGGGCGGCGACTCCGCCATGGAGGAGGCCATCTTCCTCTCCAAGTTCGCGTCCAAAGTGACGGTGGTGAACCGCCGCGAGGAGTTCCGCGCGTCGAAGATCATGCTCGAGCGCGCCCGCGAGCAGGCGAACATCGAGTTCCTCACCCCGTACGTAGTCAAGGAGCTGCGCGCCGGCGAGAACGGCGCCCTCGGCCACGCCATCCTGAGCAACGTCGACACCGGCGAGCTCCGCGAGCTGCTGATCGCGGGCGCGTTCATCGCCATCGGTCACGAGCCCCAATCGGAGCTCGTGCGCGGGCAGATCGACGTCGACGAGAACGGCTACGTCGTCACCGACGGCTCCTCCACGCGGACCAACCGCCCGGGCGTGTTCGCCGCCGGCGACCTCGTCGATCACACCTATCGTCAGGCCATCACCGCCGCCGGCTCCGGCTGTCAGGCGGCGCTCGACGCCGAGTGGTACCTGCGCGACACCCCCGGCATCCCCGTGCCCGAGGGCATGCCGATGGGGGATCCCGCCGAGGCGCAATACGCGCCGGCGGCGGAGTGACGCCAGCCGGCGCGCCGACTGGCGGCCTCGGATCGGCCGTTCAGTTTCACGTGCCGCCGGCCGGTGACAGGGCTCCCTCTAGCTCGAGCAGCCACCGCTTGCGCTCCGGTCCGCCCCCGTACCCGCCGAGGGAACCGCCGGTCCGCAGCACCCGGTGGCAGGGGACGATGATCGGTATGGGGTTGGACCCGAGGGCGTTGCCCGCCGCACGGGACCCGCGGGGGCTGCCCGCGTCGGCGGCCACCTCGGCGTAGCTCGAGACCCCGCCGTATGGGATCTCATAGGTGGCGCCCAGGACCTTGCGGGCGAACGCGCTCATCAGCCTCCAGTCCTGCGCGAGCTCGAACTCCCGGCGGCGTCCGGCGAAGTACTCGTCGAGCTCGCGCCGCACGTGCTCCAGCGATGCGGGCGCTTCCACGATCCGCGGGGAGATGGTGCGGGCGAGGCGTTCGAGCACCGTGTCCAGGTCCTCCTCGGGGAACGCCAGGCGCACCAGCCCCTTGGCGGTGCTCGCCGCCAGCAGAGTCCCGAACGGCGAGTCCACCGATCCGTAGCCGATGTCGGCGAGACCCTCGTCGGCGATGCGGACGGTCAGCCGCCGGGCGGCCCGGGAGGCCTCCTCGCGGTGGACCGGCTCCTCGTCGCGGACACGCCGCAGCGCCTGCTCGAGCGGGTCGGTCGGGTCTTGGGTGCGGGCACTCATACGCTCACCACCTTTCTCAACTTCGTGAGTCCCTCGTGGAGCGAGCGACGGGCGGCCTCCTCCGAGCAGCCGATCGCCTGGGCGATCTCGCGATGGGGGAGATCGCCCACATAGCGGAGCGTCACCGCCGAGCGCTGTCGCTCGGGCAGCTCCCTGACCGCGTCCCACAGTCCGTCGTCGGGCGCCTGGGGAATGCTCGTGGTGCGCCCGTCCACGGCGGCCACGTCCTCGACGGGCAGCGCTCGGCGCTTGCGCGCGCGGTGGGCGTCCATCGCCTTGTGGTGGGCGATGGTGAGCACCCACGCGCGCACGTTGGAGCCGGCCCGCAGGCGCGGGTAGGCGCGCAGGGCGGAGATGAACGTCTCCTGGAAGCAGTCGTCGGCATCGGTGGGCCCCACCGAGGAGACGAGAAAGCGCCACACGCACTCGCTGTGCGCGTCGAGGAAACGCTGGAACGGAGGCAGGCCGTTGCCCGTGGTCCTGGCCCCAGCCGGCCGCGCCAACCGGGTTGCGCCGACCGGGTCAACCGGGTTGCTGCGTACACGGGTCGAATTGGCGTCGGTCACGCTCGTAGAACGCGACACGTCCCGCGAGCGTGAGACGCGACGCGGTTGTGTTGGGCGGTGCGCCCGGGGCCGCGCGCGCTCCGCCCCACGCTCTGCCTCAGCCTCAGCTCTCGCCGTCGTGGAAGCCCTCGCCCTGCTCGCCGCCGACACGCCCGGCCCGCACCAGACGGCGGAGCGCCGGCGCGGGCCGGTAGCGCTCCTCGCGGTACTCCTCGTAGAGCGCGTCGAGCACCGCCAGCACGTGGTCGAGCCCGATCGCATCCGCCCACTCCAACGGTCCACGGGGGTGGCTCAGCCCGAGCACCATGCCCGTATCGATGTCCCGGGCGCTGCCCACGCCTTCTCCCAGCGCGAACGCCGACTCGTTGATCACCTGAGACACGATCCTGCCGAGCACCAGGCCGGGCGCGTCCCCGACCCACGCCACGTGCTTGCCGAGCGCCTGGAAGAAGCGCTCGGCGCGGGCGGCCGCCACCGGCGAGGAGCTCTCGCTGCGGGTCAGCTCGACCAGGTGCGCGTGCTCCAGCGGCCCCAGCACGTGGAAGCCCACCGCGCTCCCGTCCGGGTCCAGGGCGCTGAGCGAGCCGTTCGCGCACAGCACCACGAGTGCGCCGCCCTGGGGCTGGGCGGCCGTGCCCCGGCGGTCGGGTTGGCCGCCGGTGGAGATCGTTTTAGTTTGATCTACGCCGGTGATCCCCTCGCAGTCCACGAACAGCGCCGGCAGCACACCACCGGTGGGGGCGTGGGGCGGGCGCACCTCGTAGCCTGCGCCGCCGGCCGCCGCCCGGAGCTCCTGTGCGATCACGTTCTCGCCGGAGATCACCACCACGCCCTCGCCATGCCCGGGCGCGCCGCCCTCCAGCGGCGCCGGGTCCTCCGGGCGGTGCTTACCCGGCCCGTCCGAGTAGTCGTAGTAGCCGCGCCCGGTCTTGCGTCCGTACAGGCCCGCCGCCACCTGGCGGGCGGCGATCATCGACGGGCGCCACCGCGGCTCGCCGAAGCTCTGCTCGTAGAAGCTCTTGGAGATCTCCAGACCGGTGTCCACGCCCACCAGGTCCATCAGCTCGAACGGACCCATGCGGAAGCCGCCCTCCATGCGGCAGATGCGGTCGATCGTCTCGACGTCCGCGATCTGCTCCTGGAGCAGGCGGAGCGCTTCCAGGCCGAACGGCCGGTTGCAGCGGTTGACGATGAACCCCGGCCCGTCCTTGGCCACGATCACCGTCTTGCCCATCGCCTCCCCGGTGGCCACCGCCAGGGCCACCGCTTCGGGCGAGGACTCCACGCCCGCCACCACCTCGAGCAGCGCCATCAGGGGCGCGGGGTTGAAGAAGTGCATGCCCACCACCCGCTCGGGGTGGGTGGCGCCCGCGGCGATCGCCGTCACCAGCAGCGAGGAGGTGTTGGTGGCGAGCACGCACTCCTCGCTCACGATCTCCGAGAGCTTCCCGTACATCTCGTGCTTGAGCTCGAGGCGCTCGGGCGCGGCCTCGATCACGAGCTCGCAGCCGCCAAGCGCCGCCATGTCGTCCACCGGCTGCAGGGCCTCGGCGGCCTTCTCCGCCTGCTCCTCGCTCAGCTTGCCCTTTTCGGCTTCCTTGGCCAGGCCCCTGCGGGCGGCCTGCGTGCCCTTCTCGAGCGCCTCCGCGAACGGATCGTACAGGAGCGTGCGGGCGCCCGAGCGCGCCGCCAGCTGGGCGATGCCGTTGCCCATCGTCCCGGCTCCCAGCACGCCGATCACCTGCGCTGCGCGACCCGCCCCGCCGGCGGAGCCGGCCTCACTAAAACTTGTCGTTCCCTCCTGGGTTGCCATCGCTCGTTCTCCTCTCGCCGACCGCGTCAACCGGGTTTCGCTCACACCGGCACGAGCGCGTTCACGCCCGTCATCGCCCGCCCGATGAGCAGCTGCTGGACCTGTGAGGTGCCCTCGTAGATGGTGGTCACGCGGGCGTCCCGGAAGTAGCGCTCCACCGGGTGGTCGTCGACGTAGCCGGCGCCCCCGTGCACCTGGATCGCCAGGTTCGCGCACTGGAGCGAGGCTTCGGTGGCGTGCAGCTTCGCGATCGAGGTCTCCAGGCTGTTCGGGCGGCCCTGGTCCTTGAGGAAGCCCGCGCGCCAGGCCAGCATCCGCGAGGCGTCCGTTTTCAGCACCATTTCGGCGATCATCGCCTGCACGAGCTGGAAGCTCGCGATCGGTTTGCCGAACTGCTCGCGCTCCTTCGCGTACTTCACCGACTCCTCCACGCAGCCCTGGCAGATGCCCACCGCGCCGCACGCCACCGAGTAGCGCCCGGACTCGAGGTTGGACAGCGCCACTTTGAAGCCGTCCCCGACCTTGCCGAGCATCTGATCGTCTGACACCTCCACGTCTTCCAGGGAGATCGACGCGGTGTCCGAGGCGTGCAGCCCCATCTTGTGCTCGATCGTCTGGGTGGTGAAGCCGGGCTGGTCGGTATCCACCATGAAGCACGCAATCCCCTTGTACCCGAGCTCGGGGTCGGTCTGGGCGAAGATCAGCGCCACCTTCGCGTAGCTGGCCATCGAGATCCACATCTTCGCGCCGTTGATCACCCACCCGGTGTCCGTCTTCTTCGCGCGCGTCTTCTGATTGGCGGCGTCGGAGCCGGTGTCCGGCTCGGTCAGCCCGAAGCACCCCAGCCACTCGCCCGAGCACAGCTTCGGCAGGTACTCGTGCTTCTGCTCCTCGGTGCCGAACTTGAGGATCCCCGAGCACACGAGCGAGGTCTGCACGGAGATGACCGTGCGGATGGAGGAGTCCGCGCGCCCGATCTCCTCCACCACGAGGCCGTAGCTGAGGTAGTCGAGGCCCGCGCCCCCGTACTCCTCGGGGACGATCGCGCCGAGGTAGCCCTGGTTGGCGACCTTCTTCACCATCTCCATGTCGAAGTGGTGGTTGCGGGCGTTTTCGCGGGACTGCACCACGATCTCCTTGTCCGCGAACTCGCGCGCGGTGTCCTTGATCAGGCGCTGCTCGTCGGTCAGGTCGAAGTCCATGGCGGCTGTGCTCCTATCGGTCTCGATCGCGGTTTGTGTCCGGATTGTGGACGCGGGCTCGGTGGGTGTCCCTTGCGGAAGTCTGTATAACCATCGCTATACGAGCTTGGGCGTGCTCCACGGCGCCTGGACCCGCCGCTCGATCTCGTCGGCGATCCCCTCGATCGGCAGGCGCTGTTGCGCCAGCGAGTCGCGGTCTCGCAACGTCAGCGTGCCGTCCTCGACGCTCTGGTGGTCAATAGTAAGACAAAACGGTGTCCCGATCTCATCCTGGCGGCGGTAGCGCCGGCCGATGGCGCCGCCCTCGTCGTACTCCGCCTGCACCCGCTGGCGCAGCTCGTGCTGGACTTCCCTAGCGAGCTCGGGCTGGCCGTCCTTGCCCACCAGCGGCAGCACCGCGGCCTTCACCGGCGCCAGCCGCGGGTGCAGTCGCAGGACGGTCCGCGTCTCGCCCGCGCCCGCCCCCTCCCGCTCGACCAGTTCCTCGTCATAGGCGTCCACCAGGAACGCCAGCGTGGCCCGGTCCGCCCCGGCGGCCGGCTCGATCACGTGGGGCACGTACCGTTCGCTGCTCGCCTGGTCGAAGTACTCGAGCTTCTCGCCCGAGTGCCGGGCGTGCTGTGTCAGGTCGAAGTCGCCGCGGTTGGCGATGCCCTCGAGCTCGGACCAGCCGATGGGGAACAGGTACTCGACGTCGCTGGTACCGCTCGAGTAGTGGGAGAGCTCGTCGGGGTCGTGGGCGCGCAGGCGCAGGTGGTCGGGGCGGATGCCCAGCTCGGTATACCAGCGCTCGCGCTCCGTGAGCCAGTGCTCGAACCAGCGTCGGGCTTCGGCGGGGGGGACGAAGTACTCCATCTCCATCTGCTCGAACTCGCGGGTGCGGAAGATGAAGTTGCCGGGGGTGATCTCGTTGCGGAAGGACTTGCCCACCTGGGCGATCCCGAACGGGGGTTTCTTGCGCGAGAACTGGAGCACGTTCTTGAAGTTGATGAAGATGCCCTGGGCGGTCTCCGGGCGCAGGTAGGCTGTGGCGCCCGACTCCTTCACGGGGCCGATGGTGGTCTCGAACATGAGGTTGAAGTCCCGCGCCTGGGTGAGGTCGCACTCGTCGGTCTCGCCCGGGTGCTTGGACGGTTTGCGCCCGCACGCCAGGTCCCCGAGGTGGTCGGCGCGGAAGCGCTGCTTGCACGTGCGGCAGTCCACCAGCGGGTCGGTGAAGCCCGCCAAATGGCCCGAGGCCTCCCACACCCTGGGGTGCTGCAGGATGGCCGAGTCGATCGCCACGATGTCGTCGCGCTCCTGGAGCATCGCCCGCCACCACTCGTTCTTCACGTTCGTCTTGAGCAGCACCCCGTAGTGGCCGTAGTCGTAGGTGGAGCCCACCCCCCCGTAGATCTCCGAGGAGGGGAAGATGAAACCGCGGCGCTTGCACAGCGCGACGATCTTGTCCATCGTCACCACGTCGGGGCTTGTGGGGGAGGCGTCGGTCATGGGCGGGCAGCGGATGCTAGTCGAGCCGTTCGCCTCCGTGGGCGCGGGAGCGCTCGGGAGGCTCGTGCGCGTGCGCCGGTCCGTCTACGATGCGCCGCCGTGGCGCGCGTGCTGATCGTGGCAGGAGGGTGCCGGGGCCGGACGCTGGCCGCGGCGATGCTCGCCGAGGGACACGCCGTCCGCGTGAGCACCCGCACCGAGGAGGGCCGCGCGGCGATCGAGGCGACGGGCGCCGAGTGCTGGATCGGGACGCCCGATCGCCTGGCCACGCTGCGCGGGGCGCTCGACGGAGTGACCATCCTCTGCTGGCTGCTCGGCTCGTGCGCCGGCACCGAGGAGGAGCTGCTCGAGCTGCACACCGCGCGCCTGGAGTTCTTCCTCACGCAGGCCATCGACACCACCGTACGGGGGTTCGTGTACGAGTCCCGCGGCACCACCACGCCGCCCGAGGCGCTGGCGGAGGGCGAGCGGGTGGTGCGCGCGCTCGCCCACCGCAACGCCATTCCCACAGCGTTCCTGACGGTCGATCCCGGGGACGTTCGCCCGTGGCTCTCCGGCGCCCGGGCGGCGATCGCCGCGCTGCTCGGCGGCGCGTGATCGCCGGCCCTTGATCCCCGGGCTCCGGGCGTTCACCGGGATCAAGCACACGCAGGTGCCTGCCGATACATACCCGTCATGGCAGGAGATCGCTCCAGATACGGATTGCTCGTGTCGGCGGTCGGCGCCATCGTCCTCGCCGCATCGCTCGTCACGCCCTGGTACGGCGTGGGCTCCGGCCAGCACCCCCACACGGGTGCCCCTGGCGTCCACGGCGTCCCCACCGTGGACGCCTTCCACGCGCTGCCGGGCATGACCGTCGTCCTGCTCGTCCTGGGCGCGCTGGCGATGCTCGACGTGACCGCGCCGCTGGTCCGCACCCACGGGCCCCTGCCCGGTGGCGCGGGCGGCTCGCTCGTGCTGCTCGGCGTGGTGGCCGCCGCCTTCACGCTCTACCACATGATCGACCTGCCGGCCCTGGGCGGCGGGACCTTCGCGATGTCGCTGCAGGAGGGCGCCTGGCTGGCGCTCATCGGGTCGGTGACCATGACGCTCGGCGGCATGTGGCCGCGCTGCGTCACCGCTGGCGAGCCTCGGCACATGCAGCCGGGCACGCTATCCTGGAACTGAAATCCCTCAAAGCCGATCGGGATTCCGGACGTGGATCCTGGAGCGCGGCTTTCCTCTTCAACAGCTCACACGGAAAGTGTCGAGAAAGGAGCACACGCGATGGCGCTTGCACTTGGCGATACAGCCCCGGACTTCGAGGCCGACACCACCGAGGGTCGCATCAAATTCCACGACTGGATCGGGGGCTCCTGGGCCGTGTTGTTCTCCCATCCCAAGGACTTCACGCCCGTGTGCACCACCGAGCTGGGCTACATGGCCAACGCCAAGCCCGAGTTCGACGCCCGCGGCGTGAAGATAATCGGCCTGTCCGTGGACCCGCTCGACAAGCACGAGCAGTGGGCCAAGGACATCGAGGAGACCCAGGGCACCGCCCCCAACTACCCGATCATCTCCGACAGCGACTTCAACGTGTCCAAGCTCTACGGCATGCTCCCCGCGGACGTCTCCGGCGACCCCGCCGCGCGGACGCCCGCGGACAACCAGACGGTCCGCAACGTGTTCGTGATCGGACCCGACAAGAAGGTCAAGCTGATCCTCATCTACCCCATGACCACCGGTCGCAACTTCGACGAGGTGCTGCGGGTGATCGACTCGCTGCAGCTCACCGCCAAGCACAAGGTGGCCACCCCCGTCAACTGGAAGCGGGGGGAGAAGGTCATCATCGCCGGCTCCGTGTCCAACGATCAGGCCAAGGAGACCTACCCTGAGGGGTGGGAGGAGGCCAAGCCTTACATTCGGATCGTGCCTCAGCCTACGGGGTAGTGGGTTGGGCCGTGCGAGCCTTCATGGCCGGCTCTCGCCGGCCCTGAAGGCTCGCACGGCCCCACACCCGGCCCGCTGAGGGCGACGATCAGAACTGGGGGAGAGGCCAGCGGGTTCAGGCGGGCCGTGGCGACGTCCGGGCGTGGCGCCGGTCAGGACGCGGCGCTGGGTGAGGCTTGGCGCGCGGCCAGGCGTGGCGCCGTGCAGGGCGTGGCGCTCGGTGAGGCGTGGCGCCGTGCAGGGCGTGGCGCTCGGTGAGGCGTGGCGCCGTGCAGGGCGTGGCGCTCCGGTTGGGCGTGGCGCTGGGTCAGGGGGCGGTGATCGTCAGGGCGAGCTGGCCGTCCGTGGCGGTGGGGGTGAGGCGGTCGAAGAGGTGGGCGAGGATGCGGGCGGTGGCGCCCCAGATGACGTGCTCGCCGAGGACGTAGGCGTCGGTCTCGAAGGTGATGCCGCGGCGTTCGATCGGCACCCTGGTGGCGCCGGCGCGGAGCTCGTTCAGGGGCAGCTCGAGCACCGCGTTGACCTCCTTGGCGGACAGCCGCCAGGCGACGCCCGCGGGGATCTGTCCGACGAAGGGGTTGATGGTGTAGCGGGTGGCGAACGTCGAGGTGACCGGCAGCTCGCCCAGCAGCCTCACCTGCGAGCGCTCCAGGCCGATCTCCTCTTCGGCCTCCCGCAGCGCGGTGTCCAGGAGAGCGGCGTCCTCGGCGTCACGGCGGCCGCCCGGGAAGGAGATCTCGCCGGCGTGGCGGCGCAGGTCGGCGCGGCGCCTGGTGAGCACCACGTGTGGCTCGTGCGTGTCTGGCGCGAGGAACAGGGGGACGAGCACCGCGGCAGGTATCTGCTCGCTCGCGTCTGGCTCGGGCCGGTCCCCCTGCGGGGGCGATGCGGAGCTGGCGGCGGCGGGGGGGTCAGGCGGCCAGGTGAACGCGCTCAATGCGCTCCTGGAACATCACCTCGCCGTCCAGCACCCTGTGCACCGGGCACTTCGCGGCGATCACCCGCAGGCGCTCGACCTGGTCGTCGGGCATGTTGTCCGGCAGCCTCAGCACGAGCTCGAACTTCGTGGGGCAGCCACGCTCGGCCGGGATGTACTCGGCGTCCACCTCCACGTGACCGATGTCCCAGCCCTTGCGCGCGGCGTACATCTCGAGCGTGATCGCCGTGCACGCCGCCAGGCTGACCGCGAGCAGCTCCTGGGGGTCGGGCCCGCTGTCGTCCCCGCCCGCGTCCAGTGGCTCGTCCACCGTGAACTGGTGGTCGCGCACCTGCACCGTATGCCTGAAGGTGGCGCCATCGCGCCTCACGGAGGCCTTCATCCTTGTGCAGCTCTTGCGTGTGGGTCATCTCGATCCCCTCGAATCGGCTGGGACTGTTGCACCTCTCATGATACTGCTCGCCCCGGTGTGCCAAGCGGGTTGAAAAGCAGGCCGGTGAGCAGCTTCGGGAAGAAATACGTTGACTTCGGGGGCATGTTCTCGCCGGCGGCGGCAACCTCCCGCACCTGCTCCACGGGGGTGGGGCGCATCAGGAAGGCCGCGTCGTACTCGCCCGAGCGGACCATCGCGAGGGCCTCCGCCGTGTCGCGGGCGTAGAACAGGCCGTTGAAGTGGGCGATGTCCTCGTCGCTGTACCCGAGGGCGTTCTTCAGCACCAGCGCCTCCAGCACGCCCGTGTCGAGCTCGCGGTAGGCAGCCGAGCGCCCGGGCAGCGCCGCATCCGCGATCGCCTGGTCCTTGAGCGTCAGGCGCAGTGCCCGCCGGTCACGGCCGTCGAAGTACCCGAGCTGCAGCGGGCCGCGCCCGGGCTCCGGCGCGATCTGCTCGATCGGCACCTCCGCCGTGTGGAAGTCCCGCTCCAGGGCCTGTGCGAGCGCCCGGCGACGATCCTCGTCCAGACCGCTGATCAGGCGGTGCGTGGGGAACACGGTCAGCCCGGGGTCCTCGAGCGCCACCAGGCACATGAGGATGTACCGATGGTCACCGTGCGGCGCCGGCCCGGTCGCGCCCCCCACCTCCTGGGCGTACGCCTGCATGGTCTCGTACCGGTGGTGCCCGTCGGCGATCAGCAGCTCGGCGTCCCGCGTGGCCTCCTGGGCGGCGGCGATCGCACCCGCGTCGCCCGCCCGCCACAGACGGTGGACGGTGCCGTCGGCGTCGGTGATCTGCGCCCACGGGCCCCCCTCGGTGGCCGGCGCGAGCGCCCGCCAGGCGATCTGCTCGGGGTCCGAGTACAGCGAGAAGATGGGGGACACGTTCGCGTGCGTGGCCCGGGTCAGGCGCAGGCGATCCTCCTTGGGCCCCGGGTGCGTGCGCTCGTGCGGGCGCACCCGCCCCGCGCCGTAGTCCTCGATCCGCACGCGGCAGAAGAAGCCCCGACGCGTGCGCGCCAGCCCGTCCGGTCCCGTGTAGTCCTGCGTGTGTGCCCACAGCGCGGGCTCGGCGTCGCGGACGAGCGCTCCCTCGGTCTGCCAGGCCTCGAACAGCTCGCCCGCGGCCACGTACGGATCCGGGTTCTCCGGCCCGGCCTGGGGGAGATCGACGGCCACCACGTTGAACGGCGAACGCGTCAGCAGCTCGGCCCGCTGGCCCGCGTCGATCACGTCATACGGGGGCGCCACGACGTCGGCAAGGGGGCCGACCACCGCTGGGTCGTAGTGCAGAGCGCGCAGGGGTTGGACATCGGCCACGGCGGTGGCGGAGGCTAGCAGCACCGCCGTCACACCCGCGATGCAGGCCGCCTGTCGGGTGATCCGCGGCCAGGGCTCTACGCTGTGGGGCACGGGGCGTGGCGCAGCCTGGTAGCGCACCTGCTTTGGGAGCAGGGGGTCGTGGGTTCAAATCCCGCCGCCCCGATCATTCGATTCTTATTTGAACCGTGGCCGAAGTAGCTCGGCATAGCCAAGCGGCGTATGGGTCACGTCATCGGCACCCGCCTCGAACGCATGCAGCACGCTCGTCGTGGTCTCGCGGCTCGTGCCCATCCACAAGACGCGCACCCCGGACGGCCCAGGTGCAAGCTCGCCTGCGCGCAGCGCACGCAGCACATCGAGGGCACGGTACGGAGAGCGGCCGAAGATGACCAGATCGACCCCCTCACGCGCTGCCTGCCTCGATCTGACGCTGGGGCTCAAACACTAGTGCTCGCACGTACGCGGCTAGCCTTTCGGCGTCCTCCTTTTCGAGGGGCGATGGCAGGTATAGATGCGCGATAGCCCCGGTTCGTAGTGGGAACGGGTAGTCGATCAGGGCCGTCGAAGTACCGCCGGCCGGGAGTTGTGGGGACATCGCAGTGCCCGTGCCTTTGCTGCCGTTCGCGGAAACACTGGGCTCAGTCGTGCGCCGACGAGGCGCGCGGCCCGCGGGCGGCTTGAAGTTGGCCGCACCCTTGTCGAGATACTGCCGGTAGAGGTCGATGGCGCGGTTGAAGCGCTGGCGGTATGCCCGCAGACTGTCCGGCGCGTACTTCTGCCCTGCCAGTGTTTCAAACCGTCCCATTATGTCGTCGGTGTCGATAGTGCGCAGGTCGATCGACGGATTGTTCGGCTCAACGACGGCAAGGATCTGCTTGGTGGCCGACCGCAAGGGTTCCGCGGCAGCCGCCCGCATTAGCCCCTTGCCGATGACCCAATCGCAGAACTCGTCCAAGCCCTCCAGTGTCCCAGTCCCGATCTTCCCGGTGCTTGATGTAGCCATTGACAATGTTCTCCAGGTAGAGCATTTACGAAGTATGGATCAAACATAGCACATTCGGATTCTAGGACAAGCGAACTAAGGCATTACAGTACGCACCCCCGGCGGCGGTCTTAGCTTGGACGGCACGCGGGCGTACCGTCACAGTCCGTCCGTAGGATCGACGCATGAGCGCGACTGCTGATAAGGCTTCTCGCGATGGCTATGCACTTGCGTACCGTGAGGCCAGAATGGGGTTGGAGGATCAGGAGAGAGCGGTGGTGGAGCTCCGGGCGCGCGCCGGTGCGCTTATCGCTGCTGCAGCCATCACGACATCCTTCTTCGGTGGTCAGACGCTCGTGAAGCAGCATCAGCGCTGCGGCGTGGATTGCCATCGGCTGCTTTGTGTTGCTCGGCTTTACGGTGTTGCTGGTGTTGTGGCCGCGTCGGGACTGGGAGTTCTCATTGGCACCAGATCAGTTCATCGCCACATACCTTGAGCCAGCGGAGGGGGAGCCACTCGCGCTGCATCTGGTTGAACGCGACCTCGCTCTGCACATGGGTCGCAGCGCCGAACAGAATCGCCGTCAGCTCAGGACGCTGATGGGCGTCTTCCGTATCGGTGCGGCGTTGCTGGTGGTCGAGGTTCTGGCATGGGTGGTTGCCCTCGTGGTCCAGCGATAGACTGGTGACGATGCCTAACAAGCCGACTCCGCAGCCGTCCTCCGCGCCCCCTCGCCCTGAGCCTGTGCGTCCTAGTCCGATGATCGGCGAGACCCGCGGCGGGGGCAACGCGGGTCGTTAGCTTTCGAGCGGCAGACGCAGCGTCTCATGCAGGCGCCCGATCTGCTCGACAGCCTCGCGGTTCAAATACTGTTCAGCTAGGGCGACTGGAAGAGGCCGCTCTTGAATGTCAATTTGAGGGCGCTCCGCTTCGCGCAGCCGCTACCTCACGCGGCGCGAGAGCGGTGGCGCATGGTCGCCGCGCGGGATGTGGACCGTCACCTTGCCGAGCGCGGTGGGGGCGACGTTGTCGTCGATGCTGCGCGTGTAGTTGACCGAGATCTTCACGGAGCGCGAGCAGGCGTGGGAGAGGATCGGGGCGATGCTGATATGCAGGATCGCGCCCTTCGCGACGTCGTAGGGGGTGCCTTCTCCGCTGAGGACGCCGCGGCATCCGTACGAAAAGACGGAGTAGGCCTCGGCTGCGCTCGTCACGGGGTAGGGCGCGCGGAGGACGATGTCGGCGGCGGTGACCGCGTGGTCGTGGACCTCGAGCTGGACGTGCAGCGCAACGTGGACGACCGGGAGCGGCTTCGCCCTCAGCGGTCCTTCGGAGAAGCCGCAGGCGCCGAGGGCGTTGCCGTGACCGATGACCTTGCACGTACGCTTGCCGTAGCTGTAGGTGATCGCGGTCAACGTCCCGTCCGGGTTGACGGGGTCGCCTGCTGGTGCACTCGACTCGCTGGCTTCGCCGAGCTGACCGCCATGCGTAGCGCGCTGCACGATCAGGTACGCGCCAAGGCCGGGGAGCACCTCCGCGGTCTTCACGCCGTCTTCGGAGCGGTAGGCGATCTTGCGCGCGTGCTCGCCGAGCAGGCCGAAGGAGATCTCCCTCAGGGTCGCGCGCGAGACGTTCGCGCTCGTGTTACTCGCGGTGCTTGGTCGGAGGCCGACGGCGCTTCGCGGCAGGCCGGCGATCGCAGCCGCGAACCCCGATCGGCCGGACAGCTCGCAGTTGACGCCAAACGCCAGCTGCACGCCGAGCGCGTTGACCGGCAGCGGATGGAAGCGGCCGTCGTCGTGGAAGGCGCCGTCGATGCCGAGCTCGCCGAGCATGCCGTCCTGCACACGCCCGATCTGCACGCAGAGATAGCCACGGGTGGTGTGAACGATGCGCATGCCCCAGGGCAGCCCGCCCGCCGGGTCCGGTACGCGCAGCGGCAGCAGCTCGCTGCCGCCACGCGCCGGGACGCCCAACTCGTAGCCCGGGCGCAGGCGCCCGGGGGTCGGGACGTTCGAGCCGGTGAGGATCACCCCGCTGGCGGCGAGCGCGATCGTCGTCGTGCCCAGCAGCGCGAGCAGCGCAACTGCCGGCAGCCGCAACGACCTCCCGCGGATGCGCGCGAGACGCGTTGGGCGTCGGGCGGCTTGGTCGCGGGCAACGGCGTCGAGCAGAGCGTGCTCGACCTCGGGCAGCAGCGTCATCGGTCGACTCCTTCGTGTTGGATGCGCCTTCGCAGGGTGCGCAGGCCGCGACTGACGCGCTTGCGCGCGACCGCGGGGCTCACCTGCAGGCGGGCGGCGAGCTCGCGGTAGTCGAGGTCTTCGAGCACGCGTGCCCGCACCGCCTCGCGCTGATCTGGGGGCAGCTCGGCGAGCAGCCGCGTAGGGTCCTCGGCCTCGAGCTCCTCGAGCGCGGCAACGCTCGCCGCACAGAGCTCGATCGCATCGACCTCGAGCCGCTTGCGCGCGGACGCCTCGACGCGTGAGCGGCGCATGCTGCGCAGGAGCTTGTGGCGTGCGATCCCCAGCAGCCAGGCCTGTGCCGGCTGCGGTCCGGGACGGAAGCGGGGCGCGGCGACATATGCCGCGGCGAAGACCTCCGCGAGCAGATCGGCGGCAAGCTCCGGACGGCCGCAGCGGCGCATCAGCCAGCCCGCTACGAGACGCTCGTGGCGACGGTAGAAGACGGCGAACGGCTCCTCCTGTGCGTGACACGCAGCGAGCAGCTCCGCGTCGGTGGCGTCCTCCCAGGTTCCCGGCATCGCAAGCTATCTTCCGCAAGCGTTGCGGTTTGTGACCGCGACCGGGGTGTACGAGGCGACGCGGTCGTCCGTGAGGGCCGATCCGAGGTTGCGGCTCCGAGCAGTGCCGGGAGCGCTTTGTGCGCCGCTCGCCCGGCGAACGTCATGAACCATCCGAATGGACTGGTTCAATCGAGTGCTCCTGCGGATGGCAATCGTGCTGGCCGCGCTCCACTGGAACGATCGATCGGGGTTCGGAATGTTCTCATCCCTGCGCAGGCATGTGAGCTACGCGAACATCGTGGCGACCATGGCCCTGGTGTTCGCGATGGGCGGCACCGCGATCGCCGCCAAGCACTACCTCATCAGCTCGACGAGCCAGATCAGCCCGCAGGTGTTGAAGGCGCTGGAACTTAAGATCGCCAGCAGGGTCAAGCGCGGGGCGGCGGGCAGGGAAGGCGCTCCCGGCAAGGAAGGCGCTCCCGGCAAGGAAGGCGCCCCCGGCAACGCCGGCACAGAAGGCAAACAGGGCCTCTCGAAGCTCTCCGAAGGCGAACAGGAAAAGCTCAAGTCGATCCTGCCCTACATGAGCTACGTCGCGTCCGGCGTCGGCGGGAAGCCGACCATCCAGTTCTTCGGCGCCAACGTGCAGGTGCTCAGCGGCGCCGGGAAAGAGGCGGCGGCTCCCAACGGAGAGGGGAATCTGGTCGTCGGCTACGACGAAAGCCCGGGGACCCAGAGCGGCTCGAACAACGTCGTGATCGGCAGCGTCGGGCAGGCATACGGGTCCTACGGAGCGATCGTGGGTGGAAAGGAAGACGTCGCGGAAGCTCCGTACAGCGACGTGTTCGGCTCGAACAACCAAACGGACGGCCAGTGGTCCTCGATCAGCGGCGGTTTTGGCAACACGATAAGCAACGGGGGCATCGGCGCGTCGATCAGCGGCGGGCTGGAAAACCGAGCGACCGGCGTCCAGGCCTCGGTCAGCGGCGGCGAACTCAACGAAGCGGAAGCCGCGTACTCCTCCGTCGGCGGAGGGCGCGAAAATACGGCTGCGGGTGAATACTCATCGATCACCGGCGGCAAAAAGAACGAAGCGGGCGGCCAATGGTCCTCGATCAGCGGCGGCCTGGAAAACACGACGGGCACCAGCGGCATTGGGGCCACTGTCGGCGGCGGGGCGAAGAATGCCGCCGAAGAAAACGAGGCCTCGATCAGCGCGGGCCTCGAAAACAAGGCCAAAGGGAGCTACTCCTCGGTCTTCGGCGGCCACGGCGTGCTCGTGGAACACGAATTCGAAGCGCTGTCGTAGCGGGGGCCGCTCCGTGTTGCGCTCGGCTTCCTACGTGTAGGTGTAGTCGATCACGGTGGTCGAAGTGCCTTTGCTGTCCGTGACCACCACTTCGGCTTTGCCGACGGTGCCGGCCGGCGTCTTCGCCGTGATTTCCGTTCCCGAGACGACCGTCACTTCGGTGGCTTCGGTGCCACCGATCGTGACTTTCGCGCCTATCGTGAAGCCCGTGCCGGTGAGCACCACTTCCCTACCGCCGGTGTGGGGGCCGGAGGACGGTTCGATCTTCGTGATCGTCGGCGGTGTGACGTAGGTGTATTCGACGCTGGAGCCGGAGCTGACGCCGCCCTCGGTCACGACGACCGGGACGGCCCCGGCGGCGTGCGCGGGGGTCTTCGCGGTGATTTCGGTTTCGCCGACCACGACGACCGAGGTAGCGGCCGTGCCGATCGTGACGGTCGCGCCTTTCAGGAACCCGGTGCCCTTGATCGTGACCGACGCGCCACCAGCCGTCGTACCTTCGGACGGTTCGACTTTCGTGACCGTCGGCGGCGTGATGTAGGTGAAGTCGGGGCCACCGGTGGACGTGCCATCCGCATCGGTCACCACGACTTCGGGTTTGCCCGTGCCGGATGCGGTCTTGGCGGTGATTTCGGTTTCGGAGACGACGGTCGGTTCGGTCGCTTCGCTGCCGACTTTGACTTTCGAGCCGGCCTGGAACGCTGTGCCTTTGATTTTCACAAGCGTGCCACCGGCTGTGCTGCCTTCGGGCGGACTGATGGACGTGACTTTTGGTGCGGGGATGTAGGTGAAGCTGGGGCCGCTGCTGGAGATGCCTTTGGTGTCGGTGACGATGACTTCGTCTTTGCCGGCGGTGGTGGCTGCGGTCTTGGCCTTGATTTCGGTGGCGGATTCGACTTCGACTTCGGTTGTTTCGCTGCCGATTTTGACTTTCGTGCCGGTCGTGAAGCCGGTGCCGGTGATCACGACTTCGGTGCCGCCTGTGGTGGGGCCGGAGGCGGGTTCGATCTTCGTGACCGAGGGCGGGGTGACGTAGGTGTATTCGACGGTCGCGCTGTCGCTGACGCCGCCCTCGGTGACCACGACTTCGTCTTTGCCGGCGGCGTGCGCCGCGGTTTTCGCGGTGATTTCTGTTTCGCCGACGACGACGACCGAGGTGGCGGCGGAGCCGATCGTCACGGTCGCGCCTTTCAGGAACCCGGTGCCTTTGATTTTGACCGTGGTGCCGCCGAGCGTCGTGCCTTCAGACGGTTCGATTTTCGTGACGGTCGGCGGTTTGATGTAGGTGTAGTCGATACCGCTGGAGGACACGCCTTTGCCGTCGGTGACGATCACTTCGTCTTTGCCGGCGCTCGCCGAGGATGCGGTCTTCGCCGTGATTTCCGTGGCCGAGACGACGGTCACTTCCGTCGTTTCGCTGCCGATCTTGACGGTCGCGGGTTCGGTGAACCCGGTGCCTTTGATTTTCACGGTCTGACCGCCGGCCGTCGAGCCTTCCGCGGGCGTCACCGACGTCACCGTCGGCGGCGTCACGAACGTGTATTCGACGCTCGAGCCGGAGCTGACGCCGCCCTCGGTCACGACGACCGGGGCAGCTCCCGCGGCGTGCGCGGGGGTCTTCGCGGTGATTTCGGTTTCGCCGACCACGACGACCGAGGTAGCGGCCGTGCCGATCGTGACGGTCGCGCCTTTCAAGAACCCGGTGCCCTTGATCGTGACCGACGCGCCGCCCAGCGTCGTGCCTTCGGACGGTTCGACTTTCGTGACCGTCGGCGGTTTGATGTAGGTGAATTCGGGGCCTTTCGTCGAGGTGCCATCAGCGTCGCTGACGATCACTTCGTCTTTGCCCGCGCTCGCAGCCGACGCGGTCTTGGCGGTCATTTCGGTTTCCGAGACGACGGTCGGTTCGGTCGCTTCGCTGCCGATTTTGACTTTCGAGCCGGCCTGGAACCCGGTGCCTTTGATTTTCACCGCCGTGCCACCGGCCGTCGAGCCTTCCGCCGGCGTGATCGACGTCACCGTCGGCGGGCCGATGTAGGTGAAGCTCGGGCCGCTGCTGGAAACGCCTTTGCTGTCCGTGACGACGACTTCGTCTTTGCCGGCCACCGTAGCAGCAGTCGTGGCCTTGATTTCGGTCGAGGATTCGACTTCCACTTCGGTCGTTTCGCTACCGATCTTGACTTTCGCGCCGGTCGTGAACCCGGTGCCGGTGATCACGACTTCGGTGCCGCCTGTCGCTGGGCCGGAGGCGGGTTCGATCTTCGTGACCGTCGGCGGCGTGACATACGTGTATTCAACCGTCGCGCTGTCGCTCACGCCGCCCTCGGTGACCACGACTTCGTCTTTGCCCGCCGCGTGCGCCGCGGTCTTCGCCGTGATTTCCGTTTCGCCGACCACGACCACCGAGGTAGCCGCCGCGCCGATCGTCACGGTCGCGCCTTTCAAGAACCCGGTGCCTTTGATTTTGACCGTGGTGCCGCCGAGCGTCGTGCCTTCGGACGGTTCGACTTTCGTGACCGTCGGCGGTTTGATGTAGGTGTAGTCCACACCACTGACCGACACACCTTTGCCATCCGTGACCACGACTTCGTCTTTGCCGGCGCTCGCCGAGGACGCGGTCTTCGCCGTGATTTCCGTAGCCGACACGACCGTCACTTCCGGCGTTTCGCTACCGATCTTCACGGTCGCGGGTTCCGTGAACCCGGTGCCTTTGATTTTCACCGTCGCGCCGCCAGCCGTCGAGCCTTCCGCCGGCGTCACCGACGTCACCGTCGGCGGCGTCACGAACGTATATTCAACACTCGAACCAGAGCTGACGCCGCCCTCGGTCACGACCACCGGGACAGCCCCCGCGGCATGCGCAGGGGTCTTCGCCGTGATTTCGGTTTCCCCGACCACGACGACCGAGGTAGCAGCCGTACCGATCGTCACGGTCGCGCCTTTCAAGAACCCAGTGCCCTTGATCGCCACCGACGCGCCACCAGCCGTCGTCCCTTCAGACGGTTCGACTTTCGTCACCGTCGGCGGTTTGATGTAGCTAAAGTCCGGGCCACCAGTTGACGTACCATCAGCGTCGCTGACGATGACTTCGTCTTTGCCGGCGCTCGCGGCCGACGCGGTCTTGGCGGTGATTTCGGTTTCGGAGACGACGGTCGGTTCGGTCGCTTCGCTGCCGATCGTGACTTTCGCGCCGGCCTGGAAGCTCGTGCCTTTGATTTTCACGAGCGTGCCACCCGCCGTCGAGCCTTCCGCAGGTGTCACCCCAGACACTTTTGGTGCGGGGATGTAGGTGAAGCTGGGGCCGCTGCTGGAGATGCCTTTGGTGTCGGTGACGATGACTTCGTCTTTGCCGGCGGTGGTGGCTGCGGTCTTGGCCTTGATTTCGGTGGCGGATTCGACTTCGACTTCGGTTGTTTCGCTGCCGATTTTGACTTTCGTGCCGGTCGTGAACCCGGTGCCGGTGATCACGACTTCGGTGCCGCCTGTGGTGGGGCCGGAGGCGGGTTCGATCTTCGTGACCGAGGGCGGGGTGACGTAGGTGTATTCGACGGTCGCGCTGTCGCTGACGCCGCCCTCGGTGACCACGACTTCGTCTTTGCCGGCGGCGTGCGCCGCGGTTTTCGCGGTGATTTCTGTTTCGCCGACGACGACGACCGAGGTGGCGGCGGAGCCGATCGTCACGGTCGCGCCTTTCAGGAACCCGGTGCCTTTGATTTTGACCGTGGTGCCGCCGAGCGTCGTGCCTTCAGACGGTTCGATTTTCGTGACGGTCGGCGGTTTGATGTAGGTGTAGTCGATACCGCTGGAGGACACGCCTTTGCCGTCGGTGACGATCACTTCGTCTTTGCCGGCGCTCGCCGAGGATGCGGTCTTCGCCGTGATTTCCGTGGCCGAGACGACGGTCACTTCCGTCGTTTCGCTGCCGATCTTGACGGTCGCGGGTTCGGTGAACCCGGTGCCTTTGATTTTCACGGTCTGACCGCCGGCCGTCGAGCCTTCCGCGGGCGTCACCGACGTCACCGTCGGCGGCGTCACGAACGTGTATTCGACGCTCGAGCCGGAGCTGACGCCGCCCTCGGTCACGACGACCGGGGCAGCTCCCGCGGCGTGCGCGGGGGTCTTCGCGGTGATTTCGGTTTCGCCGACCACGACGACCGAGGTAGCGGCCGTGCCGATCGTGACGGTCGCGCCTTTCAAGAACCCGGTGCCCTTGATCGTGACCGACGCGCCGCCCAGCGTCGTGCCTTCGGACGGTTCGACTTTCGTGACCGTCGGCGGTTTGATGTAGGTGAATTCGGGGCCTTTCGTCGAGGTGCCATCAGCGTCGCTGACGATCACTTCGTCTTTGCCCGCGCTCGCAGCCGACGCGGTCTTGGCGGTCATTTCGGTTTCCGAGACGACGGTCGGTTCGGTCGCTTCGCTGCCGATTTTGACTTTCGAGCCGGCCTGGAACCCGGTGCCTTTGATTTTCACCGCCGTGCCACCGGCCGTCGAGCCTTCCGCCGGCGTGATCGACGTCACCGTCGGCGGGCCGATGTAGGTGAAGCTCGGGCCGCTGCTGGAAACGCCTTTGCTGTCCGTGACGACGACTTCGTCTTTGCCGGCCACCGTAGCAGCAGTCGTGGCCTTGATTTCGGTCGAGGATTCGACTTCCACTTCGGTCGTTTCGCTACCGATCTTGACTTTCGCGCCGGTCGTGAACCCGGTGCCGGTGATCACGACTTCGGTGCCGCCTGTCGCTGGGCCGGAGGCGGGTTCGATCTTCGTGACCGTCGGCGGCGTGACATACGTGTATTCAACCGTCGCGCTGTCGCTCACGCCGCCCTCGGTGACCACGACTTCGTCTTTGCCCGCCGCGTGCGCCGCGGTCTTCGCCGTGATTTCCGTTTCGCCGACCACGACCACCGAGGTAGCCGCCGCGCCGATCGTCACGGTCGCGCCTTTCAAGAACCCGGTGCCTTTGATTTTGACCGTGGTGCCGCCGAGCGTCGTGCCTTCGGACGGTTCGACTTTCGTGACCGTCGGCGGTTTGATGTAGGTGTAGTCCACACCACTGACCGACACACCTTTGCCATCCGTGACCACGACTTCGTCTTTGCCGGCGCTCGCCGAGGACGCGGTCTTCGCCGTGATTTCCGTAGCCGACACGACCGTCACTTCCGGCGTTTCGCTACCGATCTTCACGGTCGCGGGTTCCGTGAACCCGGTGCCTTTGATTTTCACCGTCGCGCCGCCAGCCGTCGAGCCTTCCGCCGGCGTCACCGACGTCACCGTCGGCGGCGTCACGAACGTATATTCAACACTCGAACCAGAGCTGACGCCGCCCTCGGTCACGACCACCGGGACAGCCCCCGCGGCATGCGCAGGGGTCTTCGCCGTGATTTCGGTTTCCCCGACCACGACGACCGAGGTAGCAGCCGTACCGATCGTCACGGTCGCGCCTTTCAAGAACCCAGTGCCCTTGATCGCCACCGACGCGCCACCAGCCGTCGTCCCTTCAGACGGTTCGACTTTCGTCACCGTCGGCGGTTTGATGTAGCTAAAGTCCGGGCCACCAGTTGACGTACCATCAGCGTCGCTGACGATGACTTCGTCTTTGCCGGCGCTCGCGGCCGACGCGGTCTTGGCGGTGATTTCGGTTTCGGAGACGACGGTCGGTTCGGTCGCTTCGCTGCCGATCGTGACTTTCGCGCCGGCCTGGAAGCTCGTGCCTTTGATTTTCACGAGCGTGCCACCCGCCGTCGAGCCTTCCGCAGGTGTCACCCCAGACACTTTTGGTGCGGGGATGTAGGTGAAGCTGGGGCCGCTGCTGGAGATGCCTTTGGTGTCGGTGACGATGACTTCGTCTTTGCCGGCGGTGGTGGCTGCGGTCTTGGCCTTGATTTCGGTGGCGGATTCGACTTCGACTTCGGTTGTTTCGCTGCCGATTTTGACTTTCGTGCCGGTCGTGAACCCGGTGCCGGTGATCACGACTTCGGTGCCGCCTGTGGTGGGGCCGGAGGCGGGTTCGATCTTCGTGACCGAGGGCGGGGTGACGTAGGTGTATTCGACGGTCGCGCTGTCGCTGACGCCGCCCTCGGTGACCACGACTTCGTCTTTGCCGGCGGCGTGCGCCGCGGTTTTCGCGGTGATTTCTGTTTCGCCGACGACGACGACCGAGGTGGCGGCGGAGCCGATCGTCACGGTCGCGCCTTTCAGGAACCCGGTGCCTTTGATTTTGACCGTGGTGCCGCCGAGCGTCGTGCCTTCAGACGGTTCGATTTTCGTGACGGTCGGCGGTTTGATGTAGGTGTAGTCGATACCGCTGGAGGACACGCCTTTGCCGTCGGTGACGATCACTTCGTCTTTGCCGGCGCTCGCCGAGGATGCGGTCTTCGCCGTGATTTCCGTGGCCGAGACGACGGTCACTTCCGTCGTTTCGCTGCCGATCTTGACGGTCGCGGGTTCGGTGAACCCGGTGCCTTTGATTTTCACGGTCTGACCGCCGGCCGTCGAGCCTTCCGCGGGCGTCACCGACGTCACCGTCGGCGGCGTCACGAACGTGTATTCGACGCTCGAGCCGGAGCTGACGCCGCCCTCGGTCACGACGACCGGGGCAGCTCCCGCGGCGTGCGCGGGGGTCTTCGCGGTGATTTCGGTTTCGCCGACCACGACGACCGAGGTAGCGGCCGTGCCGATCGTGACGGTCGCGCCTTTCAAGAACCCGGTGCCCTTGATCGTGACCGACGCGCCGCCCAGCGTCGTGCCTTCGGACGGTTCGACTTTCGTGACCGTCGGCGGTTTGATGTAGGTGAATTCGGGGCCTTTCGTCGAGGTGCCATCAGCGTCGCTGACGATCACTTCGTCTTTGCCCGCGCTCGCAGCCGACGCGGTCTTGGCGGTCATTTCGGTTTCCGAGACGACGGTCGGTTCGGTCGCTTCGCTGCCGATTTTGACTTTCGAGCCGGCCTGGAACCCGGTGCCTTTGATTTTCACCGCCGTGCCACCGGCCGTCGAGCCTTCCGCCGGCGTGATCGACGTCACCGTCGGCGGGCCGATGTAGGTGAAGCTCGGGCCGCTGCTGGAAACGCCTTTGCTGTCCGTGACGACGACTTCGTCTTTGCCGGCCACCGTAGCAGCAGTCGTGGCCTTGATTTCGGTCGAGGATTCGACTTCCACTTCGGTCGTTTCGCTACCGATCTTGACTTTCGCGCCGGTCGTGAACCCGGTGCCGGTGATCACGACTTCGGTGCCGCCTGTCGCTGGGCCGGAGGCGGGTTCGATCTTCGTGACCGTCGGCGGCGTGACATACGTGTATTCAACCGTCGCGCTGTCGCTCACGCCGCCCTCGGTGACCACGACTTCGTCTTTGCCCGCCGCGTGCGCCGCGGTCTTCGCCGTGATTTCCGTTTCGCCGACCACGACCACCGAGGTAGCCGCCGCGCCGATCGTCACGGTCGCGCCTTTCAAGAACCCGGTGCCTTTGATTTTGACCGTGGTGCCGCCGAGCGTCGTGCCTTCGGACGGTTCGACTTTCGTGACCGTCGGCGGTTTGATGTAGGTGTAGTCCACACCACTGACCGACACACCTTTGCCATCCGTGACCACGACTTCGTCTTTGCCGGCGCTCGCCGAGGACGCGGTCTTCGCCGTGATTTCCGTAGCCGACACGACCGTCACTTCCGGCGTTTCGCTACCGATCTTCACGGTCGCGGGTTCCGTGAACCCGGTGCCTTTGATTTTCACCGTCGCGCCGCCAGCCGTCGAGCCTTCCGCCGGCGTCACCGACGTCACCGTCGGCGGCGTCACGAACGTATATTCAACACTCGAACCAGAGCTGACGCCGCCCTCGGTCACGACCACCGGGACAGCCCCCGCGGCATGCGCAGGGGTCTTCGCCGTGATTTCGGTTTCCCCGACCACGACGACCGAGGTAGCAGCCGTACCGATCGTCACGGTCGCGCCTTTCAAGAACCCAGTGCCCTTGATCGCCACCGACGCGCCACCAGCCGTCGTCCCTTCAGACGGTTCGACTTTCGTCACCGTCGGCGGTTTGATGTAGCTAAAGTCCGGGCCACCAGTCGACGTACCATCGTTGCTGGTCACCACTACTTCTTCTTTGCCTGCGGCATGTGCGGACGTGCGCGCCGTGATTTCCGTTTCCGAGACGACGGCCACGGATTTCGCTTCGCTGCCGATCGTGACTTTCGAGCCTTCGCGGAAGCCGGTGCCTTTGATCTTCACGTTCGTGCCGCCCGCGCTCGAGCCTTCCGCGGGCGTGATCCCGGACACTTTCGGGGGCGCGATATACGTGAAGTCGGGGCCGCCGGTCGAGCTTGGCCTTCCGCGGTGACGACGACTTCCGCGGCGCCGGACGCGTGGGCGGGCGTCTTGGCCTTGATTTCGGTTTCCGCTTCGATTTTGACTTCCGTCGCTTCGCTGCCGCCGATCTTGACTTTCGCGCCGGTCGTGAAGCCGGTGCCGGTGATCACGACCACGGTGCCTCCGGCCGTCGATCCCGAAGCAGGTTCGATCGATTCGACGGTCGGCGCTGCCCCCAGTGCAGGCACGCCATCGAATGGCTGTGCCACGCGGTCGAGCGGTACGGCAAAGTCGTTGGTGCGAGCACGCGTCGCGCCGAGCGCGACGCCGGCGAGGCTCAGCAGGAAGGCGAACGCGAGCGATAGCGCCAGTGCGCCGGCGAGCGGTGCGCTCAGCCAGGAGCGAGGGGCAAGTGTTCCTCGCGTACGTCCGGTACCCCGTGACACTTCGTTCCGTTGCATTACGACCTCGCCTCCTGGCTGGTTTGACACGCCATCCCGTTATCGGCGCTAATCTAGAAAGCATGAGGTTGCGGGGCGCCGGCGGTAGACGCATCGGCCGGACCCGACAGCGATGGCCCCGTGTGCGCTGCCAGATGCTCCAGAATCTGGCGTCTAGCCAAGCGCCTTGCTAGGCGGCGCGTGCGCTCGGTACGAGCCTCACGCGACCCGGCAGGAACGGGATGACCGCGCGCTTGACATAGTCGGCGCCGCCCGCGACCAATGCCTTTCGCAGCAGCGCCGGCGGCAGCGCCGAGAAGCCGTATTGCGCGCGGATCGCATCGGGGAGCAGCGCGATTGTCACGAAGTTGACGGTCTCGAGCAGCGGGCGGGCGAGGAGCGGCACGGGTGGGGCGAGCACGATCTGACGCGCGCGCCGCCTGGCCCACTCGGTGACCAGCAGCTCCTCCCCGGCGAGCATGCGCGCGCGATAGGAGTCGAGCTCGTCGAGCGTGTCCGGCATGTCCTTGGCCGCGAGGCCGAACAGCCGTCCCACGAGCTTGTAGTCCTCCCAGAATGCCGCCCGCTCGTCGCCGGAGAGCGAGCGAACGTAGCGCCCGTAGACGACGAGCGCGGAATCCACCAGCGTGAACAGCACCCACAGCAAGAGCTCGGGATCGTCCGCGCGGTAGGGCGTGCCGGCGGGGTAGCGTCCGACCCGTTCGGGCAGGTGTCCGCGCACGCGCCGATGCATCGCGCGAACGCGCCGTGTGACGCGGTCCGCCTCCTCGCGCGAGCCGAACGCGATCGTGCTCATCGTCTCGGCCGTCCGCGCCAGGCGCTCGTAGGGCTCGTCTAGTGCGCTCGAATGCGCGAGCAGGCCGAACACGGCCAGCGGATGCGCGGCCTGCATCAGCAGCGCGCGTGGACCCGACAGCGCGACCACGCGCTCCCGGTGCACGCGGCGGAGCATGGAGCTCTCATCGAAGTAGCCGCTCGTGGCGCTCGCCCGTCGCATGTGGCTCGATGGTAGTGCACGCCAGTGCGGGCCTGCACCGCTCTCGTAACTGCGAGGAGCTCGCACAAAATCGGGTCAATTTCACGCTATCCGCTGTTACGTTCAGCGAGACCGTGCATTCACCACTCAAGACTGAGAGGAACTTCCCATGGACAAGCAGAGTCGCCGTTCGTTCCTGAAGCCCCGGCTTGGCATGCCGGCGGCGATCCCGGCCGTCAGCGGCGTGTCGCAGGCGGCGGCCGAGGAGGGCACCAGCCGCAAGGCATTCCTCCAGGGCACCGCTGGCGCGGCTGCCGGTGCGGCCGTGATCCTGGCCACCCCCAAGGTCGCCGCCGTCGCGCTCGACACCGGCGGTTCCGCCGGGGCCGCGGAGCCGAAGGCCGTCGTCACCGAGCCCACCGGGCGCGCACCGCGTGAACCGATCACGGCGTTCGTGCGCGACGCCGAGCGCGGCGAGGTGACCGTGATGTCCGGCAAGCACGAGACGACCTACCGCGACCCAGCGCTCGTCAAGCGCATGCTCGACGCAGCCCACTGACCCGTTCCCCAACCCGAGAAAGGCAGAGCAGCTATGTCATCGCACCGCGAGGCGCCGGAGATCAGCAAGGATCCCGTCGCAGACAACACGGACACCTACGCGTTCGTCAGCCCGGACAACCCGGACACCGTCACGATCATCACCAACTACCTCCCCGCCGAGGCGCCGGCCGGTGGGCCGACCTTCTACGAGTTCGGCAACGATGTGCAGTACACCATCCACATCGACAACAACGGCGACGGCAAGGCCGACATCCAGTACCAGTTCACGTTCGAATCGAAGATCGAAAACCCCAACACGTTCCTGTACAACACGGGGCCGATCAGATCGCTGACCGACCCGAACTGGAGCAAACGCCAGTTCTACACGCTCACGCGCGTCGAGGAGACCGGAACGACCGTGCTCGGAGAAGGGCTCGCCTGCCCACCCTCGAACATCGGCCCGCGCTCGACACCCAACTACGAATCGCTCGCCGGCGAAGCCATCCACTCGCTTCCCGGCGGCCAGACCGTGTTCGCAGGGCAGCGCAACGATCCGTTCTTCGTGGACATCGGGTCGATCTTCGACCTCGGAGACCTGCGTCCGTTTCAGAACCTCCACATCTTCCCTGAAGCGGCAACGAAGGGCACGGATACGCTGGCGACGCTCAATGTCCACTCGATCGTGATCCAGGTCCCGATCACCAGCCTGACCGCGAATGGGGCGAGGCCGAAACTGATGAGCCCGAAAGCGGTGCTGGGCATCTGGGGTTCGGCGAGCCGGCGCAAGGTGCGCATGGCCGGTGAAGGCGACGAACGCATGGAGTCCGGTCCGTTCGTGCAGGTCTCCCGACTGGCCAACCCGCTGTTCAACGAGGTCCTCATCCCGATGGCCCGCAAGGACCAGTGGAACGGGACGAGCCCGAGCGAAGAAGCGCAGTTCAAACAGTTCGTGGAACACCCCGAACTGGCAGAGCTGCTGCCCATGCTCTACCCCGAAGTGTTCCCGAACCTCGAGGCCTTCACGGGCGCGCGCAACGACCTCGTTGCGATCCTCCTGACCGGCATTCCGTCCGGCGTGATCCCGGGCTTCCAGAACGCCAGCAAAAAAGGCGTGGTCGCTGACCTGATGAGGCTCAACGTCGCGATCCCGCCGAGCAAGGAGCCCAACAAGTACGGGATCCTCGGCGGCGACCTCGCCGGCTACCCCAACGGCCGTCGCCTGACCGACGACGCTGCATCGATCTCGCTGCGGGCCGTGGCCGGGGCGGCGCTGCCGCTCGTGGAACCGAGCTTCACCCCCGATGCGGCGGCGAATCTGCTCGAACAGGGCCTCGAACCGCTCCCCATCCGCGCGCAGGACACGTTCCCGTACGTCGGCACTCCGCACAGCGGCTTCAACGAGCCTTCGGAAACGAGCTAGGGCCAGGCGTCGAGGATGCACAACCATGACCACAGCAGCCACGACCATGATCACGGTCACAGTCATGGGGCCGGCGCAGAGGACCACTGCGCCCGTCGACACCCCGAGTCCGTGATCCTGGACATCGGCGGGGAGATGGGGGCGCTGATCGTGCACACCGACGCCGACATGCACGGCGTCGAGGTGGAGATCAGCGCCACCGGCCACGACGATCAGCGCACACACAAGGATGTGCTCGAGCGCGAGATCAACGGGCGAGCGGCGTTCACCGCCGTGTTCGACAAAATCCGGGACGGCAGCTACACGCTGTGGGTCGATGGCCTCGCGCGCACGCGCGGGGTCATCGTCACCGGCGGCGCCGTCTGTGAGCTCGACTGGACCGCCCCCACGCTGGAGCCCGGCTCGGCGCCGCTTGCGGCCTGAGCTCCGATCGCCCGTCCTGGGCCCGACCGTCCGGCGTTGCGCGCTGCACATCGCCCGCGCGGGACGGCCAAGGGCGCTGCCCGGTTGCACCGATCGACGGCGAGCGGCCCGTGCCCGGTCCTGCCCCGCTCTTGCCGCGACCGTTTCCGCGAGTGGCATGATCTCCCCTTCAGGTCATCCGAATGGAGGTTCGTCATGGCAGACGCGGGAGACGCGGGAGACGCGGGGCGGGGGCAAGAGGGCGGGGAAGCCGATCCCAGGGCCAGGCTCATGCAGGAAGTGGCCGACGAGATGGACTCCATCGAAACGGAGTTTGGCGACGACTACCAGATCGGCCGGGTGATCACGATCGTCGAGGTCCTGAGGCCCGACGGCGACGTGGGGCTGCGCGTTCGCGCCGGGCAGTACCCGTGGGTGACGCTCGGGATGCTCCACGCCGCGCTGAAAGTCGTGGAGGGCCAGATGGCGGGCTGAGCCCCTGCTCGTGCCCGGGCGGCAGTGTCCACGCCAAGCGAGCAGTCGTGCCGGAGCGCTCGAGGAGGAGCTCGAGGGCCGTGGAGAAAGACACTAGCCCGCGGCGTCAACGGCGTCGGCGACGTCTCCCCTCGGCAGCCGCGCGCCCCAGCGCTCCTCCACGCGCCCAAACCTCCAGAACGCCAGCGCACTGGCCCAGCAGACGACGAACATGGCGACGATCACGAAGCCCGCCTTGTTGATGTCGAAGTCGGCCATGTAGTTCCAGAAGGAGCCGTGCAGGCCGCCGAGCTCCATCGGTAGCAGGCTGAGCACCTCGATCGTGCCGATGAAGAAGCAGATCGCCACCGACAGCCCGGTGATGGCGAGGTTGTAGTACACCTTGCGCACGGGGTTGAAGAAGGCCCACGAGTAGGCGAAGTTCATGAACATGCCGTTGACCGTGTCCATCAGGCACATGCCGGCGGTGAACAGGATAGGCAGGCACATGATCGCGTAGAACGGCAGGTGCTGGGACGCCAGCAGCGCGGTGGTCGCCAGCAGCGCCACCTCGGTCGCGGTGTCGAAGCCCATGCCGAACACGACCCCGACGGGGTAGATCTTCCACTCCCTGTCGATCGTCCTCATCCACCTGCCGAAGAAGCGGAACATCAGGCCGCGGCTGTTGAGCTGGCGCTCGAGCTCGGCCTCGTCGTAGCGGCCGTGGCGCATCGATCGGAACACGCGAAAGATGCCCGCGAGGATGACGACGTTGAGGAGGGCGATCAGATACAGGAACCCGGCCGACACGAGCGTGCCGAAGATCCCGCCGAACCGCTCGAGGCCGGAGTTGCTGTGAGAGACAGCCCCGTAGACGGCCTTCTCCGCGACCACGATCCCGACGCCGATCGCAACCACGATCGTCGAATGCCCGAGTGAGAACCAGTATCCGACACTGAGCGGGCGCTTGCCTTCGTTCATGAGCTTGCGCGTAGTGTTGTCGATCGCGGAGATGTGGTCGGCGTCGAACGCATGGCGCAGGCCGAGCACGTAGGCCAAGCCCGACACGCCGATCCCGAGCCCCTTGTAGTGGGACGGGACCACGAACGCGATGAAGATGCCGAACCCGATGACGTGCAGGGCGGTGATGGTCGCGAACATCACGCCGACGCGACGGCGCTCTTTTGGAGTGAGCGTCTTCACCATCTGGGCTACGTGCCCGAACACTCCAAACCGAGGGCTCCCTCCGGCGTTGGCGACGCCATTACCTGAGCTGCCGGGCACGGACTTCATTGACTTCTCCTTTGGGTGAGTTGATTGAGAGTAGGACGCTGCGCACGCCAGCCAGCAGCTCTGGCGCAGATCTAGGAGCTCACAGCTCTCTCCGCGACGATCGCGGCGCTTCCCGCACCGCGGCTGCGCAGTCGGGGCACAGGCCGACGATCGGAAAATGGATGAAGCTCGCCCGGTAGCCGAACTGGCGCTCGATCAGCTCTCGAACCGGGTCGAGCTCCTCCGGTGCGAGCGCCCGGTAGTCGGCACACCGCTCGCACGTGAGGTACTCCCGCTCGCCGGTCACGGCCAGCGCGTGCAGCCCAGGACCGTGCCCGAGGTGCACGTGTCGAACGACACCTATGTCCTCGAGCGCCTGCAGGTTGCGGTAGACCGAGCCTATGTCCGAGGCCGGCACGCGGCCGCCGATCCCTTCAGCGATCTGCTCGGCGGACATCGGCCCGTCGGCTGCCAGCAGCGCCTCGATCACGAGCCGGCGCGCGGAGGACACGCGCAGGCCCCGCTCGCGTATCACCGCCATCGCGGAGCTCAGGTCCTCGACCGCCGGCGCGCGTGCTCCGCCCCGCGCAGCCTGTGCCCCAGCGCCTGGCTCCTGCGTCAGATAGTCCACATCCCGCGTGCTCACCGGGTCATCCTCCACTTGACGGGAAACGATCGGCACGGCTGCTGGCCGTGTCGTTGATGTCCGTATACGGGGGACTGTCAGGTGCGGATCACTCGCCAACTGCGAGTGACTCGCAGATGCGTGATCTGCGGTCGTCCCCGCGCGTAGACGACAGCGACGGCTCCACCGGGGGTATCTCCGCGCGGTCGCGACCCGGCAACCGACCCGCCCGCTCGCTCTCCTGGCTGGCGATGTCCTGTGGGCGTGGAGGGTGCTCTGCGGGGGTGCGTGGCACGCCGGCGCCATCGGGGCGATGGACGTGTCTTCAAGTCGTCGGGAAGGAATCCGCGCGCGAGGCGTCTCGGTAGGCGATGGGGCCAAGGCTGGCACTCCGTCGGCTCGTGGCGCGCTGTGGTCCCCGCTTCGGCGCGTCACGAGCGCTTTTTCCCGGCCTCAGGCGGCCAGGGCGAAGAGCGGCCAGGGTCCGGGCACGCCTTTGAGCTCGTGCAGGCCGCGGTCCGCGAAGGTGAACGGGCCGCCCACGACGGTCCCGAACACGGTGCCCGAGACGAGCACCTCGCCCGCGCCGGCCAGGGCAGCGACCCGGGAGGCGATGTGGACGGCCATGCCGCCCACGTCCTCGCCAATCAGCTCGCACTCGCCCGTGTGCCCGCCGACGCGCACCTCGATGCCGAGCTCGCGGGCGGCGCGGGTGATGGCCAGGGCGCAGCGCAGGGCGCGCGACGGGGGGCCGTCGAACACCGCCAGGAAGCCGTCGCCCACGGTCTTCACCTCGCGCCCACCGAAGCGTGCCAGCTCGGCGCGCACCTGCTCGTCGTGGTGTGCGAGCAGGTCGCGCCAGCGCCCGTCGCCGAGCCTCGCCGCGTGTGCTGTGGCGTCGACGATGTCGGTGAACAGGACGGTCAGCAGGGCGCGCGCGAATTCCCCGCCGGTGCGAACGCCCGTGAGGAACTCCTCGACCTCCTCGACGATCGCGTCGCTGTCGCCGATGAACGGAAGCGAGTCGATCCCCTCGAGCTCGACGTAGCGGGCGTTCTGGATGTTCTCCGCCAGATAGCGTGAGTGGCGCACGTCCCACACGTGCTCGTTCGGCCGGTGCATGACCAGCGTCGGCACGTGGATGCGCGGCAGCAGGTGGCGCACGTCGAGGTCGACCATCGCTCTGGTGATGATGCGCGCCTCGCCAGGGCTGGCGGCCAGCCGTTGCATGCGCGCGAACCACGCCACGAGCGCCGGGTCGTCGGCCATCGACGGCGCCCACGCTGACATCGCGTCGCTGTTGATCTCGCCCCAGGAGGCGAGGTTGCGCTCGCTGAGCGCCTCGCGTTCCTCGGCGGTCATCGCCCAGGCGTAGTCGGGCGCCCACGAGGTGCGGGCGATCGACGCGTACATGATCAGCGCGCCCACGCGCTCGGCGTGCTCGGCGGCGAGCATCGCGCCCACGAGTCCGCCCTGGGCGTAGGTGAGGAGCGCCGCGCGTTCGCTGCCGGCGGCGTCCAATACCGCGAGGGCGTCTCGCGTCTCCTGCTCGAGCGTGTAGCTCTCCAGCACGCGCTCTGAGAGCCCCGTCCCGCGACTGTCGAACAGGATCAGCCTCCCGAACGAGGTCAGCCGCTCCAGGAAGCGGCGGTTGGCCGGGGCCTCCCAGAGCTGCTCCAGCTGGGTCAGCCAGCCCGTCACGAACAGCAGGTCGAGCGGGCCGTCGCCCACCACCTGGTAGGCGATGCTCGCATCGCCGCTGCGGGCGTAGTGGGTCGTCGGCGCCATTACCCGTCTTCGATCAGCGTGCGAAACGGTGCCGCGGGCTCGACCGTGCCCCCGGCGGCGTGCACGCGGTCGGACAGCCAGAGGTCGGAGGTGACCACACGGACCGCGCCCGGCTCGGCGTCGACGGCCAGCAGGCGAACGATCTCGTCGTCAGCCGAGTCGCGGCGGGGCCGCGGCGCGTGGGCCACGGTGATGACGGTGGAGCGGATCGGCGGGGAGGGGGGCTGCTCGAAGACAACCGTGACATCAGCCCCGTTGCCCGCGGCCCAGCGCTCGAGCATGCCGACGAGCCTGACCATGGCGGCGTGGCGATCCTTCCACCACGCGTCCGGTCGTGTGCCGATTACGTTCATGCCGTCCACTAGCCATCGCACCGCGCCTAGCGTAGAAGTCCTGGCGGGTGCGTGGCGGCCCCGAAAGCCCCGGTGCCCGTGTGCGGGCCGCGCAAGCGGCGTGTTCGTGCTGGAGTTCTGTGGGCCATGCGGCTCGAGGGCATCCACACGGGCGACATCGTCGAGGTAGACCATCGAGGCCGGCGCTTCCACGCCCTGGTGACCGGCGCCGCGCCGGGCGGCCTGGCGATCCAGCCAACCGACAGGCGGGTCAACTACTACTCGTGCCGTAGCCGCGAGGTCATCGGTCATTGGGCCAAGCGGGGACGGCCGCGCCAGACCGGCGAGCCGCTGCGCCCGTCCCCGCGCCAGCTGCAGATCGACCTCGCCCCCGTTGACGATCGCACCAATGGTTGATAGCGCCGGAGGCGGATGTTCACGCGTGGGCAGATAGGGTCCCGGTCACGATGAGTGGCCGTGTGCTCATGCTCTCCTGGGAGTACCCGCCGGTGATCGAGGGCGGCCTCGCCCGGCACGTGCGCAAGCTCGCGCAGGCGCTCGTCCGTCAAGGCGTACGCGTGGACGTGCTCACGCGCGCGATCGGCAGCGAGAGCGACCTCGAGCGCTCCGCCATCACCGACGGCGATGGCGTGACGGTGCATCGCGTACGCGAGCCCGGCTGGCCCCGCGACCTCGAGCGCTTCGTAGCGTGGGTCGAGCAGATGAACCGCGACATGCTCGCCGCCGGGGAAGCCCTCGCGCAGGAGCACTGCTACGACCTCATCCACGGACACGACTGGCTCGTGGGCCACGCCGCCGCTGGCCTGGCCGACAGGATGGGCGTCCCCTACGTGACCACCATCCATGCCACCGAGCATGGGCGCCACCAGGGCTGGGTACACGATCCGCCGCAGTCGCACATCCACTCGGTCGAGCGGTGGATGGCCAAGCGCGCCGATGCGGTGATCGTGTGCTCCTACTACATGCGCGGGCACGTGGCTGACATCTTCGACATCGACGAGCGCCGGGTGGCGGTCATCCCCAACGGCGTGGACCCGAGCGAACTCCAGCCGACGGGGGATCTGGGGGCGCTGCGGCGCGAGTTCGCCGCGCCGCACGAGAAGCTCGTGCTGCTCGTGGGGCGGCTCGTCTACGAGAAGGGCTTTCAGCTCGCCCTCGACGCGCTCCCCGGCGTGATCGAGCGGGTGGGCAACGTGCGCTTCCTGGTGGCCGGCAGCGGCACGCACGAGGGTGAGCTGAAGACCCAGGCCGCGCGCTTGGGCCTGTCCGAGCACGGGACCTTCCTCGGCTGGATCGGCGACGACGTGCTCCATCGCCTGTACGGGATCGCCGACCTGTGCGTCGTGCCCTCGATCTACGAGCCCTTCGGGCTGGTCGCCCTCGAGGCGATGGCCTCGGGCGCCCCGTGCATCGTGGCCGACACGGGCGGGCTGCGTGAGGTGGTCCCGGTCGGCGAGCGCGTGGGGCTGCGCTTCAACGGGGGTGACGCCGAGCACCTCGGGGTGATGATCGAACGTCTGCTCGTGGACGAGGCGTTGCGTGATCGTCTGGTGACCGAGGCCTCGGAGTACGTGCTGCGCTTCGACTGGGAAGACGTCGCCGGGCGCACGCGCGGCATCTACGATGCGCTGCACAAGCTGGTGCCACGGGAGGAGGCTCGGAGAGGATGACGCAGATGCTGCAGGGGCTCATGCAGGACGACTTCCCGCTGACCCTCAACCACCTGAGACGCCGGCTCGGCGTCTGCAACCAGGGCGCCGAGGTGGTGACGCTGAACGACGACGGCGTGTCGGTGACCCGTGCCAGTCACGCTGAGGTGTCGGCTCGCGTCGACCGGCTCGCGCGGGCGCTGCGGGCGCTCGGGGTCGAGCAGGGAGATCGGGTGGCGACGTTCGCCTGGAACAACCAGCGCCACTTCGAGCTGTACTTCGCCGTTCCGTGCATGGGCGCAGTGCTGCACACGCTGAACATCCGCCTGTTCGACGAGCAGCTCGTGTACATCGTCAACCACGCCGAGGACCGGATCATCTTCGTCGACGACTCGCTCGTGCCCCAGCTCGCCAAGCTGGCGCCGAGCTTCAAGACGGTGGAGCGCTTTGTGGTGATGGGCGACCCGTCGCTGTGCGGCGAGCTGCCCGACGCGGTCGGCTACGAGGAGTTGCTCGAGCAGGCGGGCGGGGACGCGGGCGACCCGTTCGAGTACCCCGAGCTCGACGAGCGCCAGGCCGCGTCGCTGTGCTACACGAGCGGCACCACCGGCAACCCCAAGGGCGTGCTCTACTCGCACCGCTCGATCAGTCTGCACTCGACCGTCACCCTCAGCAAGGACGGCACCGGCATCTCGCGTGCGGATCGCATCCTCGCGGTGGTGCCGATGTTCCACGTCAACTCCTGGGGGCTTCCATACGGCGCGGCGCTGGCCGGCTCGGATCTGATCCTGCCCGACCGCCACCTCCAGCCCGAGCCGCTCGCCGGGCTGATCGCCGGCGAGCGCCCGACGCTGATGGGCTGCGTGCCCACCATCTTCCAGGGCCTGCTCAGCTACGCCGAGCAGCATCCGGAGCTCGATCTCTCCTCGCTGTCCAACGCCGCCTGCGGCGGTTCAGCCGTGCCGCGCCAGTTGATGAAGGACTTCGAGGAGCGCCACGACGTGCGCATCTTCCAGGCGTGGGGCATGACCGAGACGAGTCCCGTGGCCACCTACTCGCGGCCGCGCGAGCGCGAGCACGACGACGCCTACTGGGACGAGCGGGCGACCCAGGGCAGGCCGCTGCCGTGGGTCGAGCTGCGCCTCGCCGGCGACGGCGGAGCGGAGGTCGCCTGGGACGGGGCCTCCACGGGCGAGATCGAAGTGCGCGGGCCGTGGGTGGCCTCGCGCTACTTCGGGGACAGCTCCGAAGACGAGAAGTTCGCAACCGGCTGGCTGCGCACCGGCGACATCGCCTCAGTTGACGAGCGCGGCAACGTGCAGATCACCGATCGCTCCAAGGACGTGATCAAGTCGGGCGGTGAGTGGATCTCCTCGGTCGAGCTCGAGAACGAGCTGATGTCCCACCCGGACGTGGTCGAGGCGGCCGTCATCGCCAAGCCCGACGAGCGCTGGTCCGAGCGCCCGCTGTGCTGCGTGGTGCTGCGCGAGCGCTCCGAGGTTGACGCGACCGCGCTGGTCGAGCACCTGCGCGACAAGGTCGCCAAGTGGTGGCTCCCCGACGAGTTCGCGTTCGTGCCGGAGATCCCCAAGACGAGCGTCGGCAAGTTCGACAAGAAGGTGCTCCGCAGTCGGCTGGCCGAAGGCACGCTCGAAGGCCGTGTGCACGTCCCCTGACCGTCGTTTGCCACGCCGTGGAGGGGGAAGGGAGGGGTGCACGGGGCGCGGCGACCGCAAGAGCTGATAGACCTTGCTCGGCGACAGGCAGGCAAGTGCCTGTGAACGGCGAAGAGAGACGATGCCTTGCGCAGCAGAGCGGACCGACAAGCATTCAAAAGGCCCCGGATAGCGGGCCACAGCGTTCACCAGACGACCAATCGGAGGTTGGCATGACTCGGACCGACGTCATGGCCTCGAGCAGGCCAGGCACCCCAGTAGGCGCTGCGCGCATCAGGAGCGGGTCTTCCGGCGTCTGGCGCGGGCTTGCGATTGCCGCGGTGGCGATGGCCGTCGCGCTCGTGCCGAGCGTTGCGATCGCCGCGTCGGAACCGACGGCCGGCTACAAATCCACGCCCACCGTCAGCAAAACCACACCGAGCTCAGGCGTCGCGCCGGCCAAAGAAGAAAAGCCGACGACCTCCACGCCAGCCAAAGAAACCGCGCCCGCGACCACCTCGAGCACGCCGACGAGCAGCGAAAAAGCGAGCACGCTACCGTTCACCGGCTTCGACCTCCGCTGGGATATCGGTCTGGGGCTGCTGCTGATTGCGGCCGGCGTCTCGATCGTGGTGCTGCAGCGCCGTCAGCGCCGCGAGCGCCAGCACTGAAGCCCGCGCTCCGCGGAGCGCGGGCCCGTCCCGCCGGCTGCCGGCCGCGACGGCCGGCGCCTGTGGGTGACTGCGGCCCGGCGCTGATCGGCGCGCGCCGCTGGCGCCAGCGTCGCGGCTCGATCGGCGCGCGCGCCCGCATACGTCCCACCGACCGATCGCTCGCTGGTCGGGCGATCGACGGCCCGCGTGCCGAGCACGTACATGTGCCGGGCGAAGCGCCAGCACGCGTCGATGAGCCATTCGTCACCGGTGGTCAGGACCGTACACATCCGGCAACCCTCTTTCCTCTCACACCTGCACGAGAGCGTTCGCGGTCGCGCACAGCGCCGGTGACGGCGCCAGCACCAGGTACGGGGCGCTCGTCGGGTGCAAGAACGCTCGCAGCGACTTGATTCGTACGGAGATTGCGACATACCGCTGTGCATTACGTACAAGCCCCCGACATGCTTCCGCCGACTCGTTGGCGATGCTATGTGCCGTGCTGAGGGCGGAGAGCGCTGTGGACCGGACAACTGATGCCGTATTTTTGACCGGAGCCACCGGGTTCGTTGGCATGGAGTTGCTGGCCCGTTACCTGGAGCGCACCGATCGCCGTGTGTACGCGCTCGTGCGAGGCGCGGATGACCGCGAGGTCCACGAGCGAATGCGCCGCACGCTGCTGGACCTGTTCGGGCCCGGCCACCCCTACACCGAGCGCGTGGTCCCCGTGCGCGGGGATGTGACGCGCGCCGGCCTGGGCGTTGCCGGTGGCCTTGACTGGCTGGCCGGACAGGTGAGCGAGATCGTCCACGGCGCGGCGTCCGTGTCCTTCGAGCTCGAGGCGCAGGACGCACGCGCGATCAACGTGGACGGCACGCGGCGGGTGCTCGAGTTCGCCGAGCGCTGCCATGCGCGCGGGGTCCTACGTCGCGTGTCATACATCTCCACCGCGTACGTCGCCGGTGAGCATGTGGGCTGCTTCAGCGAGGACGACCTGGACGTGGGGCAGCGCTTTCGCAACACCTACGAGCAGTCGAAGTTCGAGGCGGAGTGCCTGATCGCGCGCTCGCACCGGCATCTGCCGATCACGATCTTCCGCCCGAGCATCATCGTCGGTGAGCGCGACAGCGGCTGGACGGCGTCGTTCAATGTCCTGTACTGGCCGCTGCGCGCGTTCTCCCGGGGCACCTATCCCGCGCTGCCCGCGCGGGGCGACGCACCGGTTGACGTCGTGCCGGTTGACTATGTTGCGGACGCCTTGTTTGCACTGAGCCAGTGTCGAGAGGCCGTCGGGGCGACCTTCCATCTCACCGCGGGCAGGTACGTGAGCACCGTGGGCGAGCTGGTGGAGCTTGCCACCGCGTCCTTCAAACGCCCGCTGCCGCGGCTGATCGAGCCGTCGCTGTACCTGCGCCTCGTGCATCCGCTGCTGGTTCGCGCGGCGCCCGACGAGCGCTCCCGCCGCGCCCTGACGCGCAGCGAGATCTTCTTCCCGTACTTCTCCATGCGGGTGGGATTCGACGATCGCCGCACGCGCGTGGCGCTGCGGGGTGCGGGTATCGAGGCGCCGCCGCTGCACAGCTACTTCGACCGCCTGATCGAGTTCGCGCTGGCGGCCGAATGGGGGCGGCGGCGCATCACGCGCGCGCGGGCCACTCGAGGTGCGACACCGTCGTTCGCTCGCGTGGCCCACGTGCCGCGGGCGCGGACATCCCCGAACGGGGAAGCTCGGTTGGTGCTGGCCGAATGACGAGCCTACGGCTCTCGGCACTCGACGCGTCCTTCCTCGCGGTGGAGACGCCGACGGCCCACATGCACGTGGGTTGGGTCGCGATGTTCTCGGCGTCCGCCGACGGCGAGCTGCCGAGCTTCGAGGAGCTGCGCGACCACATCGAGCTGCGTCTCGGTCGGGCGCCGCGCTACCGCCAGAAGCTCGCATCGGTACCGCTCGGATTGCAGGCCCCCGAGTGGATCGACGATCCAGCGTTCTCGGTCGATCGCCACATCTACTGGGCGCCCGGCTCGCTCGATGACCTCATCGACGAAGTGATGTCGATCCCGCTCCGTCGCGATCGCCCGCTGTGGGAGATGTGGATCTGCGTGAACGAGTCGCAGAGGCGCTTCGCGATAGTGGGCAAGACCCATCACTGCATGGTCGATGGACTGGCCGCGCTGGAGCTCGCGTACCTGCTGCTCGATCCCACCCGCGAGCCGGCGGCCTGCGAGCCGGAGCGTTGGGAAGCCGAGCCGGAGCCCGGGAGCGATCGGGTGCTCGCGCGCGGGCTGCGTGACCTGGTCTCTCAGCAGCTGGACCTGCTGCAGGTGCCGCTGCGCGTGGCCAGCTCGCCCGGACCCGTCGCGCGCCAGACGGTGGCCGGCGTGGCGCGGGCGTCGCGGGCGCTGAACCAGCTGCTCCGCGCCGCGCCCGCGAGCGTGCTCAACGGGCAGCTCTCGCCGCTGCGTCGCCTGGGCTGGGTCCAGCGTCCGCTCGAGGATCTGCGGACGATCAAGCGCGCGTACGGCACGACGATCAACGACGTGATCCTGGCCGCAGTTGCCGGGGGCATCCGCACCTACCTGCTGCGCCGCGGCGAGGAGCCGGCCGCGCTCAAGGTGATGGTGCCCGTGAACGTGCGCGCGCCGGGTGAGGTGCTCGGCAACCACATCTCGTTCGTGTTCGCCGATCTGCCCTGTCACGACCCCGATCCGCTGGGTCGCCTCTACCAGGTCCACGCCAGCATGAGCAGGTGCAAGCGCGAGGGGGAGCCCGAGGGCTCGGACCTCGTGCTGAAGGCCGCGTCGCGCACGCCCGGGACGGTGCAGCAGGCTCTGTCGCGACTGTTCGCCAGCCCTCGCGCGTTCAACCTCGTGGTCTCCAACATTCCGGGTCCCACCACGCCGATGTACATGCTCGGGTGCCGGTTGCAGGGCGTCTACCCGATGGTCCCGCTGACCGACCACCACGCGGTGTCCGTGGGCATGCTCACCGTCCACGACCAGGCGTGCTTCGGCGTCTACGCCGATCGCCAGGCGCTGCCGGATGTGAACGTGCTGGCGCAGGACATCGACGACGCGCTCACAGACCTGCTCGCCGGGACGTATCGCGTGATGGAATCGCCCGGGTCACTGCTGGTGCGAGCGCGCGCGGCGGTGCCCGAGGACGGCCACCCGCCGGACACGCAGCCGCTGCAGCCATCGATCCACGCGGGCCTCACGGGCGAGCAGCTCGACCGCCGGCTCTATGACCTGGAACTGCAGCGCCTGGCGAACAACGGGCACGTCGGGGGATCGCCAGATGCCGACGCCGGACTGCGCATACATCGCGCGGATCCCCCGCCCGGCGAGAAAGCCCAGAGCTCCTCCTAGCGACGAAGGCTCGCGCTGAGCGTCGGCAGACCGCTCAGAACCTGGTCCCGGGACCCAGCCGTCAGCCGGTGAGCCCCGCGACCCCGCTGCGCAGCAGCGACGCGGCGAGCACGATCAGGATCACGGCCGCGATGATCCTCGCGTTGCGCTCCAGCCAGCCGCGCGCCGAGGAGAGCACGCGTTGGGCGCGGTCGGGCACGATCGCGAGCATCACGATCGACGCCACGAGCGGCAGCAGCGCGACGATCGTGAAGGCGAGCCAATCGACGATGTACTGCGTGGCGCTCGGGTCCGTCTCGGATATGGACTTCAGAGCGAGCGGGATGAACGCGCCCGGGTTCGCGAGCGAGGCGCCCGCCGCGACGACGGCGATCGCCGGGGAAGAGGCGACCCTGCTCATCTTCTCGATCATGTCGGCAGCGCGTTTCGGGTCGCGTGGACGCCGCAGGAAGCGCACGATGAAGAACAGGATCAGTGCGCCCGCCGCTACGTCGAGGACTGCCACCCAGGTCTTTGGAGTGCTCGGATCGGGAGCGGCTGCGGCGTTGCCCAGGGCGAATGCGGCGACCACGCCGATGATCACGGTGACGGTGAACGCGCCGGCGAAGAACCACAAGCCGGTGCGCAGCGGGCGCTCGCCCAGCACCAGTGCCAGCACGCAGAAGGAAAGCGTGGTCGGCGAGAGCATCGCCGCAAGTGCGACCAGCGCGAGTTCGACGTCAACTGAGGTCATTGGTCGCTCATCCGCCTACGCCGCCAGTCCCGCGGCCGCCAAGGCGTCGGCGCGGTCGAGGTAGAGCTCGCCGCGGGCGATCTTCCCGTCGCGAACCGTCCACACCCCGGCTGGCGCTTCCCCGACCTCCTGCGTGCTCCCCTCGAGGCGTCCGAACGAGCGGTTGAGCACGAGGACCCGCTCGCCGAGATCGACGGCCCGCTCAACCTCCGTCCGGTAGGTCGCCCAAGGCGCCAGCCAATCGCGCCACAGCGCCCTGAAGCCATCCATGCCGGTGCCGGACAGCTCGATGCCGAGCACGGTGGTCACGCTCTGGAAGTCCGCATGGTAGAACGGCGCGGCGGTATCGGTGAAGGCCGCCCAGCGATGCTCGTCGCAGAACAGCCGTACGAGGTTGACGTGGCGATCGGGCTGCAAGCGCAGCAGCAACTCGACGTTCTCCCGAGACATCGCCCGCGAAGTATCTCGCAGTCAGACCACGCCAGGGGCGTGCGTGCATGCGCGGGACCCGTGCGGGTGGGCGTGTCGAGCGCGAGGCGTCATCATGCGCACCACGATGACCGACACGCGCGCCTGCGGCAAATGCGCCGCCGAGAACCCAACCGATGCGTCGTTCTGCATGGCGTGCGGGGCAGCGCTCGAGCGGAGCTGTCCGGGGTGCGGAGCGCCGGCTCCCGCGGAGGCGCGTTTTTGCGGCGCCTGCGGGACCGTGATCGAAGCCGAGAGCGAACCGCCCGCCACCGCGCGAGCACCGGGGGGCGCGCCGGGCGCGGGTGTCGGTGGCGACACGGAGCCGCGCGTGAGCGGCGATGTCCGGGGTGCCCGCGGGAGTGGTGGAGCGTCGGAGGAGCGCCGCACGGTGACCGTGCTGTTCGCCGATCTGTCCGGTTACACGGCGGTTGCCGAGCGCCTGGATCCCGAGACGGTGAAGGCGCTCGTGGACCGGTGTCTGGGCCGCCTCGGTGAGGAGGTAGAGGTCGTGGGCGGCCACGTCGACAAGTACATGGGCGACGCCGTGATGGCGATCTTCGGCGCGCCGGTCGCTCACGAGGATGACCCCGAGCGCGCGGTCCGCGCGGCGCTGGGCATGCAGCGCGCAATGGATGAGCTGAACCGGCGGCTGCTGGCGGACTACGGGTTCGAGTTCGCGCTGTGCGTGGGCGTGAACACGGGTGAGGTGCTGGCGGGCAGGGTCGGCGATGCGTACACGGTCATCGGCGACGCCGTCAATGTGGCCTCGCGACTGCAGACGAGCGCCAGTCCGGGCACGATCACCGTCGGCGAGCGGACGCAGCGCGCGACCAGCGTGACGGTCGAGTACGAGCCGCTGGCGCCGCTCGAGCTGAAGGGCAAGGCGGAGCCGGTCGCCGCCTGGCGCGCGATCAGGATGTTGGCGGAGCGCACGGGAGGCGCGCGCCAGTTGCGTCGGGAGACGCCGCTGATCGGTCGCGAGGACGAGCTCTCCTCGCTGCAGATGCTGTTCTCGCGCGTCGCGCGCACCGAGCTTCCGCATCTGGTCACCGTGCTCGGCCAGGCGGGCGTCGGCAAGACGCGGCTGCTGCGCGAGCTCGAGCGCTGGCTGGCCGCGCGCGAGCCGCCCGTGCGCATGCGCACGGGCCGTTGCCTGCCGTTTGGCTCGAGCGTCGTGTATTGGCCGCTCAGCGAAATGCTGCGGGCCGAGTGCGCGATCGTCGACGACGACCCCGCCGAGGTGGCCTGGGAGAAGCTCTCGACGCGATTCGGGCCGTTGCTGACCGACGACGGTGGCGGTGAGCAGGCGGGGCGGCGCATCGCGCTGCTCGCTCGGCTGCTCGGAATCGAGGCGCCGGAGGAGGTCCGGTTGGAGGGCCGCGATGACCTCGATGACGCGCAGAGCGTTCGCGAGGGCGTGTTCGGCGCGGTGCGTGCCTGCCTGGAGGCGATCGCCGAGGGCGAACCGCTGGTGCTCGCGTGGGAGGACATCCACTGGGCGGATGAGGGCATGCTCGATCTGATCGATTACCTCTCCACGTGGCTCCGTGCGCCGGTGCTCCAGGTGTGCATGGCCAGAGACGAGCTGCTCGAGCGGCGCCCGGCGTGGGGTGCGTCACGCCGCTCGACCACGAGCCTGTTCCTCGACCCGCTCGCCCCCGCCGACACCCGTGAGCTGATCGCGAGCCTGCTGCGCGATGCCGGTGCCAGGCCGGACATGCTCGAGGCTCTTGCCGAGCGCGCCGGCGGCAATCCGCTGTTCGCCGAGGAGATGGTGCAGAGGCTTGCCGAGGAAGGAGTCACGAGGACCGCGGAGCTGCCCGACACGGTGCAGGGTCTGCTGGCCGCGCGGTTGGACTCGCTCGCGCCGCTCGAGCGCCACCTCGTGGCCCACGCGGCGGTCGTCGGCCAGACCTTCTGGGAGGGTGCGCTCGAGAGCGTGGCCGCGCAGGAGGGCGCCGATCTGCAGTTGGCGCTCGCCACCTTGCGCGCGAAGGACATCATCGTGCCCGGCGACGGTGCGCGACTGGCCGACGAGCAGCAGCTCGCGTTCAAGCACGTCCTGATCCGCGACGTGGCCTACGCGATGCTGCCCAAGGCGGTCCGCGCGCGTAAGCACTTCGAGGTGGGGATGTTCATCGAGGAGCGCGCGGGCGAGCGCCGACACGAGGTTGTGGCCCTGCTGGCCGAGCACTATGGGCGCGCCGCCATCCTCGGCGAGGAGGTGCGCCTGGACCCGGGCGAGCTGGCTCCGCTGCGCAGCAAGGCCCTGCAATACCTCGAGGCGGCAGGGGACGCCGCGGGCGCCCTGTATTCCAACCAGGAGGCGCTGGCCCACTACGAGGCCGCCGCGGTGCTCGGCGCCGGTGACGAGGGTCAGCAGGCGCGCATGCGCGAGAAGCAGGGCGATCTGGCGCTGCGACTCGGCCGCGTGGACGCTGCGATCGAGGCGTGGGAGCAGGGGCTCGAGTATCACCGCGCCGAGGGCGATCTCGACCACGTCGCGGAGCTTCACCGCAAGATCGGCGCGGCGCTGGCGCACAAGGGGGAGCGCACCCAGGCCATCCAGCACCACCAGCAGGGGATCAACCTGATCAAGGACGGTCCGCCCTCGCTGGCACTGGTGCGCCTGTATGAGGAGGCCGCGTGGCTGTACATGCAGGTCGGCGACAACATGCTCGCGATCTACGCCTCCGAGAAGGCGCTGCGCCTCGCCGAGGCGCTCGATGAGGTGCGCGCCGCGAGTCGTGCGCATGGGATCTTCGGCCGCGTGTTCGGTCGTATCGGCGATACGGTCAAGGCACGTGAGAACCTCGAGCGGGCGATCGAGCTCGCCCGGGACTCGGACGAGCACGAGACCGTGCTCGCAACGCTCGCGCTCGGCCACCATCTGGAGAACGTCGAGGGCGACTACCCGGCGGCCGAGCTGTCCTACTCCGACGCGCTCGCACTGGCGGAACGCATCGGCGACGTTCCCGCCCAGATCGAGCTGCACGCGGCGCTCGCGCAGCTCGCGTTCTACCGCTGCGACTGGGCGCGGGCCGAACGCTTCATCGACGTGAGCGCCGAGCTCGCAGAACACGAGGGGCTCCTAGGCAAGTTGTGCCTGCCCTACACCCTGCGCGGGCTGCTGCGATGGCGCGATGGGGAATGGGACGCCTCGGCGCAGCTCTTCCGTCGAGCTCGCGAGCTCGCCGAGCAGGTCGGCTGGTCGGAGGTGGCCTTCAACGCGCTGATCGGGCTCGCCGTCACGCAACGCGACCGTGGCGATCCGGTGGAAGCCCAGGCCACGGTGGCGCACGCGCTCGAGGTGTGCGAGCGCGCCGGGCTGACCGGGCAGTCGATTCAGGCCACCTCGATGCGCGCGCTGCTGCTCGCGCTCGTCGGCGAGCAGGCGCTCGCAAGCGAGTGCGCGCAACAGGCTGCCGAGCTGGCCAAGCGGGTGCACTATCCGCTGGGCGACGCAGCCGTGCTCGAGGCGCGCGCCATGTCGAGCGAGCAGCCCGACGCGATCGACCTGCTGCGCGAGGCGCGGGCGGCCTGGGAGCGACTAGGTCGTCCGCTCGACGCTGCTCGCTGCGAGCTCCTGCTCGGGCAACGCCTGCGCGGCAGCGACCCGGCCGCGGCGGAAGCGGCTCTGACGAGCGCCTCGGCAACATATGAGCGATTGGGCATCGAGCATCTCGCCGGCCAGGCGAGAGAGCTGATGTCCGCCTGAGCGAGCGCGCGAGTGCTGGCGAGTTGTGGCGTTACGCGCGTACAATGCGTGCTCATCGAGCACGGACGCTCGTCTGGCGACGCTGGGGCAAAGCGCGCGTAATCCGAGGGCGAAGGGAGACAGCGAATGGACGAGTCCAAGCTCCGGCCGGTGGAGCTGTTCGCGGATCTGTCACCGCGTGATCTCCGGCGCTTGTCGGCCATGACCGACGAGATCGTCGTGCCTCCGGGTACACGGCTGATCAACGAGGGCACCTATGCCCACGAGTTCCTGCTCATCACCGCCGGCAAGGCGGAGGTTCGCCGCGACGGCGAGCTCGTGGCCGAGCTCGGGCCGGGCGACTTCGCGGGAGAGATCGGCGTGATGCGCGACGCGCGGCGCAACGCCACCGTGGTGGCCGACACCGAGCTGACGGCGATCGTGCTGACCGCAGGGGGCCTGCGCGAGGTCGCGCGGGAGATGCCGAGCGTGGCCGAGAAGATCGACGCCGCCATCGCCGCTCGCTCCGCCGACCCGCACGCCACCCCGCGCGGGTAGTTGCGTGTCCTAGTCGCCGGCGTCCGCGCTCAGCGACGCGCGAGCCGCGCTTGGAGGCGCTGCAAGGCGACCATCCCCCGCTCGGCACGGCTGCCCGCCGGCGGCACGATGCCCAGCCTGGCGGGCGAGGTCGTTCATGTCATAGAAGGCTCGGTAGCGGGCGATCCGACCGTCGCGCATCGACCACTGGTCGACGCCGTTGAACCCGTATCGTGCGGCCGGTGGGGGCAAAGCCGGGTGGGTCGATCACGCCCCGGTGCGTGCCCTCCATGTGCCAGGCCCACAGCACCAGCTCGCCGCTGGCCGCCATCGCCGGCGGGTCGGGCTCGCTGAAGTGGAGGTCGGGGAAGGCGCGAAAGCTGTCGCGCATGAACTCCTGCACCTCTCGTACGCCGCGGGCCGGGGCGGGCAGCGCCGGATCCTGCCAGACGATGTCCTCGGTTACCAGCTCCGCCATCGCATCGGTGTCGCAGGCGTTCCACGCTGCCTCGTAGCGCTCCGCGAACTCGCGCAGCTCGGGTGCGACACCGGCGGCCGACTCGTCCACGTGCATGCTCCGACGATACTCCGCCACCGTCGATTCCGCAGCCCGGCTGCTGGGCATCGGCCGCTGTCTGAGGGATACTTCCGCGGGTGATGCCCGAGCAGTTCACGCGCCTCGAGAGCTGGCGCTCGAAATGGCCCGGCGCGGGATGGACGCTCGATGCCTGAGGGCCTGTCGGCGAGTGAGGTCGGCAAAGAGATCGGCGAGCACGGCAAGCACGAGAGCGACGACGGCGAGGCCGCGGGCGGCCGCGATCGGCTGCTATCGATCACCGAGGCGGTGCTGCTGTCGCTGGTCGCGGTGCTCGCCGCCTGGTCGGGATATGCGGCCTCGAAGTGGGGCACCGAGTCCTCGATCTCGCTGGCCAAGGCCTCCGCGGCACGCACCAAGGCCAACCGTGCGGACCTGGAGGCGCTCCAGCTCCGCACGCTGGACTCGGTCTCGTTCAACGCCTGGTTCACCGCGTTCGTGGCGGGCAACGCGAACGGTGAGCGTCTCGCCGAGAAGCGCCTGCGCCCCGGCTACCGGCCCGCCTTCTACGCATGGCTTGCCACCGATCCAGCGACGAATCCGAACGCCCCGCCGGGTCCGTCCTACATGCCCCAGTATGTGATTCCCCAGGAAGCCACGTCGAAGCAGAACGACGCGCAGGCGGATGCCGCATTCACGCGCGGATCCGAAGCGGGCGCCACCGGGGACAAGTACGTGCGCGACACCGTGTTCCTGGCGAGCGTGCTGTTCCTGGTTGGCATCAGCGGTCACTTCCCGGTACGCGGCGGGCGCTATGGCCTGATCCTCATCGGGGTGGTGATCCTCGTGTTCGCGGTCGTCCAGCTCGCCGAGCTGCCGCGACCGCCTTCGTAGGCGCTGTCGGCTCGCTATCGTGCGGCGATGCCCTCGGCATGGCCGGAGCTCTCCTACGAGGAGTGGAGCGGGACGTGCGACACGCTTCACGCGCACACTCAGGTGCTCGGCAAGCTCGCGGCGCGGCTCGCCCCGCCGGAGCCGCAGTTGCAGCACGCGGCTCTGCGTTTGAGTGGGCGGGGCTGGGAGACGCTCCCCCTGCCGGCGCCCGACGGCTCGGGAGCGCTTGTGATCGCGCTCGATCTGCGAACGCACGAGGCGGTCGCGGAACACAGCGACGGGCGCGCCCGGCGGATCGCGCTCATCCCCGACCGACCGGTCGGCGAGGTCACTCGCGAGCTGCTCGAGGCCGTTCGCGGCCTCGCAGGGCACGTGGAGATCGACCCCACGCCGCAGGAGGTGCCGTGGACCGTACCCCTCGACGAGGACGACGAGCACGATCGCTACGACCCCGACCACGTCGCCCGCTACTTCGCCGCGGCGACCCAGGCGGCGCTGGTCCTTGCTGCCTTCCGGGCGCCGTATCGCGGACGCTCGACGCCGGTGAACGCCTGGTGGGGCTCGTTCGACCTCGCCGTCAGCCTCTTCTCCGGCCTCCCGGCCGAGCCGCCATCGGATGACTTCATCATGCGCAACGCGATGGATTCCCAGGAGGTGGCAATCGGCTGGTGGCCCGGCGATGCGCGATACGCGCGAGCAGCGTTCTATGCCTATGCCCATCCAGCGCCGGAAGGCTTCGCGGCGGGGACACTCGCTCCCCCCGCGGCGCGCTGGGATGCCACTCTCGGGGAGTACGTCCTGGACTGGGACGACCTTCGCGCCACCCCGGACCCGCATGCACTGGCGCTCGAATTCGTCCGCTCGGCCTTCCATCATGCGTGTGTCGTGTGCGCGTGGGATCCTGCTCTCCTCGCGAGCGCTGAGGGGACGCCGCCGCCCGTCGTGTGAGGCGCACCTGCTGACTCACACGTGACCGCTGCCACGGACGGGGGCAGGTGTCGTGCGACGAGGAGCTCGTCGCACATCTCGAGCGCGTCGCTGCCAGCGAGGACGACCTGACGGTCGATCAGCCTCCGCATCGGATATGTTCGCCAAATGCAATGGCTTGGTTGCTGGCGAAGCCGTCGCGGCGTTGTGTTGGCGCTTGCGCTCGTGGTGCTGGGATCGGTTTGGCTGGCGTCGTCTGCGAGCGGCTACGTCTACTGGTCGACGGGAAACTTCGACACGATCGGACGGGCGAACCTGGACGGCACGGGCGTCAATGACAGCTTCATCAAGGACGTGACCGATCCTCAGGGACTCGCGCTCGGACCCAACGGCGAGTACATCTACTGGGCGATAGCGGGTGCTCCACATGCCTTTGCCGGCCCATATGGATCGATCGGGCGGGCAACCCTCGACGGCGAAGATGTCTCAAATGGCTTCATCAAGCCGGTCATCGAATACGCCGGCCCTTACATCTGGAAGGCCTTCGAGGTCGACGGCGGGGTTGCCGCCGACAGCGCCCACGTCTACTGGAGCGAGCTGAGCGACCTGCCCAGGCAGCAGGGCGGGTACACCAACGGCGCGGACCTCGCACGGGCGAACCTCGACGGCACGGCCATCCAGGACGGCTATGGGGCCACCGGGCCGGACCCCACCGCGATGGCGGTGGACAGCAACTACATCTACTGGGTCAATGCGAACAACGGCACGATTGGACGGTCGACCAACCTCGCGGCGGGCGTGAACCAGAACTTCATCACGGGTGCAACCGACGCGACCGGACTGGCGCTCGGCGCCAGCGGCACCTACATCTACTGGAGCGCCAGCAACGGCACGATCGGGCGGGCGAACTACAACGGCAGCGGCGTTGACGCTGACTTCATCAAGGGTGCAGACAAACCACGCGCGGTCGCCGTCAACGCCAGCTATGTCTACTGGATCAACGCGAACGGCACGATCGGGCGAGCCGACGTAAACGGCACGGGCGTCAACCAAAGCTTCATCACCGGCGCAACCAACGCCGGGAACGGTCTTGTGGTCAACGATGGGCCGCCGGGAGTCGCAAGCGCGAGCCCCTCGAGCGTCTCCTACGGGACCGAGGCGCTGCAGAGCACCAGTCCGGCTACATCGCTGGGCATCACGAACACCGGTCACGGCGCCCTCGTGGTCAGCCAGGCGCAGCTGGCGGGCGCCGACCCGGGCGAATTCAAGATCGCCGAAGACACCTGTCTTGGGGCGACGGTCCAGCCGGGCGCCGCCTGCGAGCTGTTCGTCCAGTTCGCGCCCAGCGTTCTCGGAGTGCGCACCGCCACGCTCACGCTCACCAGCGTGGATCAGACGGGACCGTTGGAAATCCCGCTCTCCGGAGAGGGCGGAGGAGTGACGGTCTTGGGCCAGTCGCTGACCGGCCTGCCGGCGGACACCCCGACGCTGAGATTCTCGCTCGCCACCACCATCGGCGCCCCGCGACTGAAGACGATCGCCATCTCGGCACCCGCGGGACTGAGCTTTGCGGACCCGCAGGCCAACCTCGCCGGCATCAAGGTCATCGCTCGGGGTGTCAGCGTCGCCACGTTCACCGCCAACGTCAGCGCCAACGACAAGACCTTGACGATCAAGCTCGCGACCCCCGCGAAGAAAGTCCGGCTTGCCATTGCAAGCCCTGAGCTTCGGGCGACGAAGCATCTGTCCGGCCTCGCGGCCAGAGGGACGCGCCTGCTACTCCTGTTCCCGGTCGCGGCGACCGACACGATGAACAACACCACACAGCTGCAGCTCGGTGTGATCCTCGGGAAACGACCCAAATTGCTGCGGTGAGCTGAGCACGCCCGGATCGCTGGTGTCGTGCGACGCGCACGGCGCCAGCCCAGCTCCGCTGGGGGAGCGTTCCTCGGGCGTGCCTCAGCCGGCCGGCGAGTGCGCTCGGCTGCGCTTCGGGCGGCGCTGGGGCACGGCCCGGGCGGGCGGAGAGTGGTGCGTGTCGCCCTCGGGGCTTGCGAGCCGGCGCTCGAGATCGGTGAACGCGTCGATCATCTCAGGGGCTTCGAAGGCGCGGTTGCGTCTGCCGAGCGTCGTCTGGCCCAGGATCTGTGCTTTCACCAATCGCGGGAGCGCGGCGTTTACGGCCTGCTCGCTGCGGCCGATCAGGGTCGCGGCGCTATGCACGGTCACGATCGGTGCGCCGGGTAGGGCATCGAGCAGCAGCGCGGCCGCAGAGTCGCGGCGAATGCGGCCTAGACGCCCACGCCAGTGCGACTTGATCTCGGCGACCGTTTGCTCGTAGGCCTCGGCGTCTGCGACAGCGCGGCTGGTCGCCGTGGCGAACAGCGCAATCCAGCCGTCGAGGCCTTCCTGCGCGCATGGTGAGCCGGCGGGCTCGTGGTGTCGGGTTGCGGTCAGCCCTCGGACGTAGTCGCGCGAGAAGGTTGCGAGCACAAGCGAGATCGGAGGGGTGACGTTGACCGTCAGGCCGCGCCGGCGCAGGACCAGCTGCACCAGGGCTCGCCCGACGCGGCCGTTGCCGTCGATGAACGGGTGAATCGTCTCGAACTGGGCGTGCGCGAGCGCCGCTTGGACAAGCGGGGGCAGGCCGTCCTGGTTGCAGAACTCGCACAGGTCAGTCATCAGGGCGGGCACCCGGCCATGAGGCGGAGGGACGAACTCGGCGCTGCATGGGTTGTACGAGCTGCCGCCGATCCAGTTCTGCTCTTCGCGTAGCCGGCCGGCTTGGTCCTCGAGGCGTGTTGCTTGGAGCAGACGCGCGTGGGTGTCCAGCAGCAGCTCGAGCGTGATCGCCCGGCCCGGCTCCTGCTCCTCCAGCGCGGCGACCATCGCCTCGATGTTGTTGAGGATCTCCTGGGCGGTGACGTCCGTGACCCGTTGGCCGAGCACCCGCACGAGCTGTGCCTTCAGTAGCCGCCGTCCGCCGATCGCAAGACCCTCGATCTTCGAGGAGGCGACGGCCTCGGCGCGGAGCAAAAGGCGCGCAACCGCCTCAGAGTCGGCGAGGCTGTGCGCTCGCGCCTCCAGCCGGCTCACCGCGCGTTCTGCGTCAGCGACATCTGCGGCGCTCGCGCCGTCGAGCCGGATTGTCCGGTCCACGAGACGATCGGGCACGTACGCTTCGTACTCACAGCCTCGGCGGTCTCTGCGCGGGAGTCCGTCGGTGGCTATGGGCGTCCATCTAAGCTTGATCAGCTCAGGCATGTAATCAAGGTTAGCAGCAAAGCTTGATTATAGGCGCCACGTGATCACGCTTCGCTACGGCTGGCGGTGAGGTGTCGAGCAGGTTGCCCGTAGAGCTGGGATGTGCGCGCGCCCGCGCCTCCGCTGGCCGTCCAGCATCGGCTGCGCGGCCCGAAACCCGAAACCGCCAATTTCCAGCCATTTCTCGATGCGGATGAGAGGACTCGAACCTCCACCTGGTTACCCAGACACGGACCTGAACCGTGCGCGTCTACCAATTCCGCCACATCCGCGTGGGGGCCGTCGAAGATATCGAAGACGGGCGCCGGCGGCGGGATCCGGTGGCGTCATCCGGGCGCAGCGCACGTGACCGCTGGTCGTGGCCAACGAGGACGCTCGCTTTGCTAGCCTCGGGGTCGCAATTCGCGCCGCTATCGTCCAGGGGACTAGGACGCCGCCCTCTCATGGCGGAAACCCGGGTTCGAATCCCGGTAGCGGTACTCGATGCGTCCCGTGTTTACGGGGCATTTCGCGTTTCGGGGGGCCCTGTTAGCCGGCCTGAAGGCCAGTCTGGCTATCCCTAACTACCGCACAGGGTCGTCCGGAGGGCCAAGGAAGGCTTCATGGCCGCTCACGGGCGCCCTGGTGGCGCAGTGCTGCGCCAAATTTGCCAGGTGGGCTGAAAGGCTGCGTTCCGCAGTGGAAGAAGAACGGCAGCTGCCGAACGCTGGCGGCGATTGTGGCCGACGCCGGGCCAAGCACTTCTTGCCCTGATTCGGGACTTCGCCAACATCCGGCGGGAAAGTACACGCTTCGCGAAGTCGCAGCCTGTTCGACCACCGGCGCCACCAGCACATCCGGTCCGAGCAGCCACTCTTGATCCTGCTGAGCTGCCTGTGGGTCGTTTGGGTATTCGAGGTACAGCGGGCGCGTGATGGGCAGGCCAGTTTCATCGGCCTCCTTCCACAACGTGGCGATCAGTGGCGCTGCGCTTATGTGAAGCTTGGAAAGCTGCTTGTATATCCTGACTGCGTGAATTCCCTTGGCCCATGGCGTGTGCTCGATCGAGATCGCGCCATGCAGCCGGAACAGTGGCGTAAGCGCCGCCAGCTCCGCCCACCGAATGAAGAGTTCGCGGGTGGTGGGCGGTGAGCCGGCGCGATCGTAGTAGCCGCCGATGTCCGTCGTATACCCAAAAGCGCCACCGATGGCGCGGTTGAGCATGTCGGGCACCACCGAGGCGATCCCCGAGGCAGCGCCCCAGTCGGTTGTCTCATCGCCGGCGAAGTTCGCATTCTCGTAGGCCGCCGAGCCGGGTTCGCCGCTGTAGCCGCTGCGTGTGTAGAAGAAGATTTCCCGGCCAGGGTGCGCCGCTTCGAATTCTTCGACCGCTTCGCGTGTCACCCGTTGGTAGACGATCGGGTAGCGATTGTGCATCTGGGCTCCAGTTGACCCGTCGCTGAAGTGCATTTCCGGCTGGACCTGCTCGCCGAAGTCGAGCATGAACCCGTCTGCTCCGAGTTCGAGCGCCGCCTCGATCCGCCCCTTCCACCATCTCACGGCAGCCGGATTCGTGAAGTCGATCAACGCCGTGTTCGTCCCATAGGCGTCCGGGAAGATGTACGGCTGACCGTTGGCGGTCCTCGCCACGTATCCATCCTGAATGGCCGTTTCGTATCCCGACGGTTCTTCCTGGCCGATCCCTTCCTGGCCGACGAACGCCCTGAAGTAGACCAGGGCGTGAATGCCGAGGGCATGAAGCTGCGCGATCACACCTTCGAGCGCCGACTTGCTGAGGAACTGCCAGTCCTCGATACGGTAGGCATCCACCGGGAGCTTGTGCTGGGTGATTTCACGAATGTCGCTCTGGATCTGTTCTTCATACGTGGCTTTGCTGACGCCGACTTCGCCCTCCCGATCGAACATCGGGCCCAGCGCCCAGGAGGGCGGGACGCGCTGGCGACCGGTGACAGACGTGAGCGTCGAGATGGCCTCCGTCATGCTCCCCGGTGCAACTACGTAGTCGATCGCCGGCGCAGCCACCTGTGTCTGCCAAGCGTCGGGGTTTTCGGGGTCGTCGAGGCGCCAGCGCGAGAGCTCGCTGTCGTCCAGTAGGAACCCGTAGCCCTGGTTGGACACGAACGAGGACTGCACGTAGTAGGCGGCCTGCGGTCCGTCCGGGGAGAGCATTTCGGACGAGCCGGCGGCGAAGTTCTCCTGATCGACCCAGTTGTAGAAGTCCTGGCCGTGCTGGTCGAGCGAGTTGTGGCGGCCGCCGAACCCGTGAAAGGCCTCCGACGGGCTCGAGCTGAACGAGTCCGCCATGCTCGCTACTCCAGCCTGGATCGCTCGGAACGGCGGAGACGCGGATCGCATCAGGCCCCTGCGGTGCGACTACCGCGATCAGCTGGCGACCAGAGGGGTCATCGGTGGACAGCGTGAGCTTGACTCCTTCGCCTTCTGGGGTGGCGTCGAGCACTTCGCGAGCGGAGTACTCGGTCCCCGATTCCAGGTCTGATTGCAGATCGCCCGCGTTGAGCCCCCCGGTGAACGTCCCCGGCTCGTCATCGCCGACCAGAAATGAGAGCGGCGCATAGAGCGCCGGGCCGGTCGCTTCGCTCGGCATCCCGGGCAATGTCGGAGGCAGCGTGAGTGGTTCTTCCCCGGACCCCGAGATCTCCGAGAGGACCGTCTGGTCGTCCGCGTTCGTGAACGAGATGCCAAACGGGGCGCGCGTGATCACCGCCCCGGCATCCTGTCCAGTGACCGTGATCTGGTTCGGCCCGATGCTAACGCTCGCACTGGCTCGACCGGGAAATGCGCCAACCCCGATCGCTGAGATCGCGACGGCGAGGAGCGTCACGGCCCGGAGCCGCACGGCTCCGGCCGTCGGCGATGCCATGCCGGTTACGACCGCGTTCATCGTCTCCTCGATCCCCGCTCCATCGCCCCGAGGATACGATTGACAATAAGAAATGGCAATTCGCAGCGGTCGGGCCCAGGTCCCTCGCGCGTTGCCGTAGGCTAGATCCGTGCAGCGGCTCAGGCGTCCTGTCGAATGACCGAGGCAGCGCGCTTAGCCCGGATCATTCAGTAGGGCTGTGATCGTGTTTTTCTGGGGTGTGGGTGGTATCGGCGGTGGGGTGGATCGCGCTCGGTGATGTTTGGGTGGTGGTGTGCGATGTGATCTGTGCTTGCGTTCGTTGGTTGAGCGCGTGGCGTGCCGTTTTCGGGCATGCTGCGCGTGGGCCGTCGGCTGTTCTTGGCCTCGTGGTCGCGTCCGGCCGTTTCTAGTCGGCGGGTGCTGGGAGCGCTCCGAGCTTTGCGAACGCGGCGGCGAGTTCGCGCGCCCAGGGCCAGGTGCGCTGGAGTTTGAGGCGTGCGCGGCGCCCATGGAAGGAGAGCCGTGCGGCCGTGTGCAGGATCGTGTAGCGCAGTCGCTTGGGCTCGGCTTTGGCGAGCTGGCCGTCGAGCAACAACGTTTGTGACCAGATGATCAGGTCGTGCGCGATCAGGACGAGATAGAGCCACACCTGGTTCATCTGGAAGTCCTGGAAGGGGAGCTTGCGCAGCCCGGTGTCCTTGTCGTTGCGGATGTGATCCTCGACGTGAGCGCGCTGGCGCTGGCGGAGCTCCAGGACGGCGATCGCGGGGTCGTCTTGGTCGGTGAGGAAGACCTGGAGGCGGTGCCCGTCATGGTCGGTGAACGTGAGTTGTGCGCCGGGGTGTGCTCGCTCGCGGCGGCAGACCAGGCGTGAGCGCTCAGGCCAGCCGTCCAGATCCACGAGACCGGTGAGCTCGGCGAGCTGACCGTTCGGGCGCATTTTCCCGTCCTTCTCGAGCGCTGGAACCCAAGCATCCTCGGGCAGATCAAGGATCGCGCTGCGGACGGGCTCGGTCAGGTCGAACCCGACCGAGAAGCCGATCCGCCCCTCGCGGCACCAGTCCACGAGTCCGTGCGCGGCGCCGGCGGAGTCCGTGCGCAAGAGGATCTCGAGCTCCTGCACGTGCTCAGGCGGGATCTGGTCGAGCGCGCTTTCAGCAGCCGCGATTTGGTCGCAGGCGCTGTGTGTCCCGGCGTTGCCTGGGCGCAGCATCCCGGCGAGCGCCTCGCTGGACTCGTCGCAGTAGGCCATCATCGGCGCAAAGCCGAAACCCCCCTTGAAATTCCCTGCGGCGCCGTCCTTCTCCGAATGCGCAGTGATCAGCGTCGCGTCCAAATCGATCGTCACACGACCCGGTTTGACACCCAGCTCCCACGCCCGTGCGCGCGCCTTCGCGTGCGCGGCGCGCAGAGCGTCCACGAGCTCGGGTGAAGAGGCGATCCGCTCGATCACGCGATAAGCGGTCGCGTTCGATGCGATCCCGTCGAACAGCGCTAGCTGGTCGCGCAGCCCACCGAGATCTGAGACGCACTCCCCGCCATCGGCCAGCATCACGGCCAGGTCCCGCACAACCCGGCCCGGGTCATGGCCCGAGCGGCGCTCCTTCATCCCCAAGAGACCAAGCGACAGCGCTCTCGTCAGCCCCGTTCTATCGGCGATCCCGGCCAGCAACGCCGACCCGGCATGCGAGACCAAACCCTCACCGTCCGACGTAACCTCTACCTTCAAATCGCGGCCATCGCGCTGCACCCGCAAGGTGATCCTCCTGAGCTCGGGAACAAGGTCTCGACAACCCAATTCTCCAAGCCCAGTCGGACGTTTCCCGCCCCGGCAAGCCCGGGGCGGAATCGTTAATGAATGATCCGGGTTAGGCGAACCCGATCGTGCAGAGCGCCTGCACGGCGGCATGACACGAGAGGAACGCGACGACGCCCGCCGGCGCCGGCTCCTCGATGCAGGTCTGCAGGTCTTCGGCACCGAGGGCTACGCCACGAGCACGATGAGCGAGATATGTCGGATTGCTCGCGTTACCGAGCGCAACTACTACGACCATTTCGCCTCGCGCGAGGATCTTCTCGTCGCGGTGTACGACGAGATCATCGCCGACGTCACAGCAGAACTCGTTCATGTCCTGAGCACCGAGCGCGACGATCCCGCGGAGCAGATCGACGCGGGCCTTCGCACGTTCGTTGAGACGATCGCCAATGACGAGCGCCGCCTGCGGATCAACTTTGTTGAGATCGTCGGGGTCAGCGCAACAGTCGAGGCTCATCGCCGCGACGTGATGGTCGGATTTCAGCAGCTCGTCGCCGCCCAAATCAGCCAGTACCGACAACGCGGCCAAAAGCAGGCCGACCACCAGCTTCGTATTACGACGAGCGCACTCACCGGAGCCATACAAGAGTCGCTCGTCAACTGGGTCAACCGCGACGACCGCCCGCCGCTCGAATCCATCATCGCTGAGCTTTCACGGATCTTCTCGCTAGCGCTTCTCGACCCCTCAGCTCGCGGCTGACCCAAAAGTGGAGTGGACGCCGTTTGACGTGCAGCCCGGGAATGCGTTGGAGCGTGCAGGCGCCAGATCTCCAGTTCCCCTGGTAGGCTCCCGCGCGCAGCCGGATGGCTAGCGACAACGGATGGGGGAGTGAAGGATGCGCCGCGTCCTGCTGGTCGTGCTTTTTGGGACCGCTGCGGTCGCGCTGCTGACGAGCGCCGCCGGAGCAGCCGTCGCGTCAGGGGCGTTCAAGACCGGGACCTACGACATGAAGCCTTCCGGGTCCAAGGTGACACTGAAGCACGCGCAATGCGCCGGCAAGCTGCAGTTCTGCGTGGCGCTTCCCAAGTCGCCCGCGATCGTCTGCTTGGGAGGCCCTTCCGAAACTCTTGAAATCAGCGACTTCACAACTCCGGTTGCGCTCCCCAGCTCAGGCAAGCTGACCGAGCACACCACATTTACAGAGGACCTACTCGGCCCCACCGCACCGCCGGCAACCGGCCAGTCGGCGTTCTCGATCGCATTCAAGAAGAACGGCACCGCCAGCGGTTATGTCGAAGTGAGCCTGACCTACCCACTGCTTTCAAACGAGACCACACCGGAGAAGTGCTCCGGCAAAATGGCGTTCACCGCCAAGCTGGCCTAGCTTCGCTCGCGCCAACAGGGGACTTCGTGCTTCAGCGCGGAGCGCGCGGTGCCGTTGCCCCGGGCTCGGCGGAGCCGTCGCCGCGGGACGTCTCGACGCCAGCCGTTGCTCTCGCCGGGGGCGTCGCGTTGGCCGGTGGGTCGATGGTGGAGGAGTAGTAGGCCATCAGCAGCAGCAGGCCGGTGTCGCTCAGCGGGCTCAGCTCGCTGACGCGCATTTCGCGCATCGCCTTCGGGTCATCCGTGCTTGCCGTCTCAGTTGGGCTCATCGTGGCTCCTTCCGCGTCGCTCTTTCAGATCCATGTCGGCAGCGCGGCTCCGCCTCCTTTAGCGCGGTCAGGAATCTCCCCTGTCGCAACCGTCGCGGCCGGGCGTAAAGAGACGGAGACCCAGCGCCGATGAAGGCGGAGTGCGGCGCGGATTTGTGACCTTGGCATTGCTCGTGGTGATGCTCCTGGTGGCTGCCGCCGTGCTGTTCTCCACCTCGTCGGCCCATCACACCCAGACAGCGGCGAGCACGGCCGCGCGGGCGCCGGGCACAGCCGCGCGCACCGCGAGCGCCACGGTTCAGGCATTGCGAGCGCCCTCGTTCACGACCGCTTATGAGCCCGGTTGGACCCTTACCAGCAAGGTCGGTCCCGATGGGGCGACCAGGCACCAGCTCAGCTCGACGGGGGCCCCCATCAACGGCCTCGGGCTTCCTCCCTCGGGCGCTGTTGGGATCACGATCGACGAAGGCCCGCTGTCGGGTGTCGTCGATGGACGGTTCCTATCGCTGGCCGACAAGAGCGTCCTCGCTCTGCTGCGTCTCACCGTGGGAACTCCCCGAGGCGCGCGGGAGGTAACGCTCGCGGGGGCTCCACGGGCGACCACGCTTGGCGGGGTGCAAGCTGCAGAAGAGGCATACACGTACTTCTACGAAGGGCGCCAGAACACCCAGGTGGACGTGCTCAGCAAGCGTGACGGCCACTCGGTGCTGATCGAGTTGGATGCCGAACCGGCGCTCAGCCGCCAGAGCAAGGCGGCACTCGAACTCCTGGTCACGGACTGGCGCTGGAGCTAGCTTCCGCGGTCAGGCGCGCACTGCTCAGCGCTGTAGGAATCCCTCGAGCTGACGCGTCTCGACCGTCGCCTGGCGCGCGCGAGGGTCCCCATGCGCGGCGCTCACGCGCACCTCCGGGGGCACACGGGGAACGCCGAAGCCGCCCAGCCGACCCTCGTGTGCGTCGCGCTCGGCGACGAACACGATCCGCTCTCGACCTGGGTACTCCCACTCGAAGGGGTACTCCCCCGCGTAGGCGCGGCACGCGCCCAGCAGCCCGTCGGCGCTCCTCGCGCAGGCGCGTGCGCGGGCGCGATCACGGCACACGAACACGACCATCGGCGCCGCCTGCGCGCGCCGCCCGTAGCGGCGGGTGTGCACTGACCAGCCCGCCAAGAAGTGGTCGTAGCGCTCGAGCTTGCGCGCCGCCGGCCCGTCGATGGGCCGGTCGTCCAGCTCGACGATCACGTCGGTCGCCGGCTCTGAGTGCCCGCGGCCGGTGATCTCGAGGATCGCGTCCGGGCGGACGCTCTCGAAGCGCTCGACCTCCACCCGCCGCCCGCCATCCTCGACGCGAACGAAGCCGTGGGGTGCGCGTCCGCCGGGCAGGCGCAGGTCCGATGGCGCGAGTGCCGATTCGCCGTCACTGCCGCCACGTCCGGGCGGGGTGAGGACCGCTTGCGCCGGCCCACGCAGCCGCGCGCGTCCGTCGCCCGACGCTGCCCGGAGGGCGAGCGCCCAGCCGGCCACGTGCACGTCGTGGCGCGCCTGGCGCAGGGCGCGCTCGCCCGTCCCCGTTGCCGCCCGCCCATGAGCGACAGAGGGTGGGGGTCCCTCGGCGCCCGTATCCCCACCGCGGCGGTCCGCGAGCACGCCCATACCTGCCGGGGAGATCACGTAGCACATCGGGATCCCGCCGCCGTCGCGGCGATGAAACTGGAGGCGCTCCACCAGGTTCGCGTCGGACAGGCGCTTGAGGCGCCGCTGGGTGGTGGTGGCCGCACGCCCCGGGTTGAAGCGGCGGTGGATCTGGCTCGTGAGCACGTGCTGCATGCACGCGATCAGCTCGAGCATCTCGAGATCGAGCGGCTCGAGCTCGATCGGGCGGGGAGACGCGATCTGCTTGGCCCAGCGAACGCTGTGAGCGCCGTCCAGCTCGACCAGCTCGCGATAGCTCGCGGCCGCGAGACCTGCCGCACCGGCGTCGGCCGACCCGACCGCGCTCGCGGGCGAGGGCGGCGGCGGGGCGCTCGCCGGCGGCGTGGGCGCCTCGGGCGCGGCGGCGGCGCTGCCGTTCCGTCCTGCTCGCTCGCGTTGATCCCAGTGCGGTTGGCGCAGGTCGCTGCGGTGGCGCCCGCCGCGCTCGAGCTGGCGGGCACGGTGCTGGGCGACCCGCTCCCGGTCGACGGCCAGCGGCAGCGTCTCGGCGACGAACGGGGGCTGGCGTCCCTCCGGCGTGACCCAGCTTGCGATCGCGTGGTGGCGGGGCAGGTGCAGGCGCACATCCGGGCGGCCGAGGCTCGAAAGGCGCTCGATGCCCGGACGGACGGTGTCCGAGAACTCGGCCATCGTCAGACGGGCGGCGTCACGTGCGTCGCGGGCGGAGGCGGTGGCGAAGTACACGCGATGGGCGAACAGCGCGTCGAGCTGGTCGCGCACCTCGCGTTCGGTCCACTGGGCATCGGTCTGCCAGCAGGCGACCGTCTCCAGGCCGGCCGACCGCTTCAGGGCCAGCGTCTCGGCGAAGCCGCGGTTGATCACCAATGGCGCCTCGTCGACCTTCAATGCCACCGCCACCCTGTGCTCGGCCGGCACGAGATCCTGCTGGCGAGCGAGCGCCGCGTCGAGCATGCCGACGAGCAGCTGCATCACCACGGAGGTGTTGCCGGCGCCCATGGCGCCCAGCGCGCCCTTGACGACCAGCACCTCGGCGCCGGTGATCACCTGGTCGAAGTCGACGGTCAGCGAGTCGTTGAGCAGGACGCGCTTGATCGAGGGCGAGTTGAGCAGCCGCGCGAGCTTGTTCACCGGGGCGTCGAGCTTGGCGGTGGTGGTGCTGCGCGCGTCGGCGAGCTGGGCCGAGAGCTCGGCGGTGAAGAACTCCGAGATCTCCTTGAGCTCGGGAAGCTCGCGCACGCGTGCGCCCACCCGGCTGCGATACGCGTAGCCCTCCTCGCCGACCGACAGCAGCCGCGCGGCGTCCCAGAGCGTGCACCCGCGGTCATAGGCGAGCACGGCGATGATCGCGTTTCGCAGGTAGCGATCGGACGAGGCTCTGATGTCTGCATCGGTGAACAGGCCCTTCAGCGCCGCCACCACATAGTCGGCGATGACGTCGGCTGGGGCATCCACGGCGAGCGGGTTGAAGCCGCACGTCGGATGTGAGAGATCGAGCAGGGTGCACGTGCGCGCGAGTGGCACCACGCTGAGGGCCGCGTCGGCGGCATCGCCCTTGGGGTCCAGCACGATCACCGCGCACCGCTCCCGACGCAGGTCCTCGGCGACGGTGGCCACCAGGAAGCTTGACTTGCCCTGCTCGACCGTGCCCGGCACGGCGGTGTTCTGCCTGCGCAAGGCCTCGTGGATCGAGACCGCTCCGAGGGAGTCGCGCAGCGTGCCGCGCCCGTGGCCGGGGCGCAGCACCGCGGGCGAGGCGGGCGCCAGCGGCAGGCCGGAGCGCGCGAACGGGACCGTCATGTAGTCCACGGACGGGAGCTGCCAGATGGCGGCCAGCTCGGCGGGGGCGAACACGCCCTTGCGTATCGACGGCAGCGGGTTGCCCTCGCCACGTCGGACGCGACGGGCGTACAGGCCGAACATGCCGTGGCGTATGCCCGTGCCGCGCTCGACCAGTCGGTTCTCGCCGCCCTCGGCGCGCAGCTCTGAAGCGATCCGCTCGCACACCGTGCGCTGACCGGCGATCACGCGCAGGTCCGCGAAGAACAGCGGCTGGTGCTGGAGCTCGAGCCCGCCGCGCAGCTCGGCGTCCTCGACCATCGAGCGATCGCGCATCACCAGATGCTCCCTGCGCTCGCGTGAGAGCCGCGCCTCGCGGCGCTTGTACAGGTGCTTGGCGTAGGCCTCGAACAGCGCTGGCGCGGGGGTGAGAGCGAGCTGCACGAATGCGGGCTCCTCACACGCACCCATCACGGTCAGCAGGCGGTCCACGAGCGGGGGGGCGGAGCGACGGGTGAGGGTCTCGAGCGTGTTGACGCGCGCGATGAACTCAGCATGCTTCTTCAGGCGCAGGACCACCGGCGGGGCGCCCAATTGGCGCTCGACGGGACACAGGCGGCAGTTGGGGTAGGTGGCCTGCAGGGCCGACTCGAGCATTCGCTCGTGTCCCTCGCTGCAGGTGAGTGCGAGCCACACCGCGTGGGGCGTGTCGCTCGTGTGGTGGATCTCCAGCGACAGCGACGGTTGCCCGGCGAGCAACCGGCGCCACCACCTTTGCAGCACGCGCTTGTGCAGCGCGGCGAACATCGCGATCAGCTCCTGTGCGTCCGCGTGATCGGCGCGGTAGACCTCGATCCTCAGGCGCACGTAGCGCCGGCGTCTGCGCGCGTGCAGCCGCGTGTGCGCGAGCGACGCCCCCAGCGCCAGCGCGGGCACGGCGAGCACATCGGCGCGCCCGCCGGCGAGCGCTGCCACTCGGCTCCACAGCGCCCGGGCGCAGTGCTCGAGCGAACCGGCCAGCGCTGACAGCGTGAGCCGCAGCTCGCCGCCGCTCGCGTGGCTGCGTAGCAGCCTCCCGGGTCCACCGTCGAGGAACCAAGCGAGCAGCATCAGGCCCACGACGATCGCGAGCAGCCCAAGCAGTCGCCACAGCAGGAAGCGAAGCACCTGCCCAGCGCTCCGACCGGGCGCGCGAGGCGGGACAACGGGGAGCCAACGCTCACGGCGACGCCGCGGCCGCTCAGCCCGAGCCCGGATGGCCAGGACACGCCGTACACGGCGCGCCCGGCGAGGATCCGCGTGCGCTCAGCGCGGCCGTGTAGCTCGCTCGACCTGCGTGCCCCGCGCGGTCAGGTGCCACGCGTTCGCGGCGCCCTTCTCCTGTCCCTCGCCGAGGTTCTCGACCAGCTTCAGGCGCGCCAGCCGGTTGAGCAGCTTGGATATCTGACCCTGGTCGATGATGCCCGACCCTTCGGCGATCTCGCGGTTGCTGGCGCCGGGCTGCTCGGCGATCACCATGAGCACGCGCACGGTCCTGTATGTGAGTCGCATGTTCAGGCCTTCCAGCGGGTCCTTCGGTCGCGCGAGCACACGAGGTCGCGTGCTCTCGGGCAGTTCCAGCGACGGCCTCGTCAGTTCTCTGCCGGCCGCTCGCGCGCCCAGGTAGGGCAGCACGATCATGCTCATGAGCGAGCCGAGCAGGCCGACCAGCGGTTGATCGCCAGGTTCGAGCACTCGCGTGTGCAGCACCGCGAAGATCGCACCGACGACGCCTTCGGCGGTGACCTCCGGTGGCTGGCGGGTCGCGTTGGTCACCGTGCGCCCGCGGTCGATCACCTCGGCCAGCTCGTCGAGCACGCTGGCGCGGCGATCGAGCACGCGCTCGCCCGCCCCCAGGGCCTCGACGATGCACAGCTTTGCGAGCTCCGGCTCTTCGTCCATGAACATCAGCAGACGAGCGAGCGCCGCACGGATGCTGTCGCGCCAGTTGGACTCCTGGTCGTAGGCTTCCTGCGCGATCGCCCGGGCCTGTCCGAGCGCCTGTTCGAAGGCGGCCAGAAAGCAGTCCTCACGGTCGGTGAACACGTCGTAGAACGTCTTGCGTGAAACCCTCGCGCGGCTGATCACCTGCGCGACGGTCATGCGCGCGTAGCCGACGTCCTCCACGGCCTCCACGGCGGCGGCGAGCATGCGGCTGCGTTGAATCTGTGTGACCTGCCCACGCGGCAGGCCGCCGGGGCCTGGGCGCAGGCGCCCCGTCGCAACGCGAGTCTTGTACATAACAGTCATGTCTACCCCGCCTGTCTTCTCATTCGCCAGTATTCGTGAACACTCGGGTTCGCTCGAGCCAGAGCACCCCAGTGGTCACACACATAAGGGCAGGCTCCGTGCCGGCCCATGGGCACCCGGGAGACTCCCGGGTGTAGATGGTTAAGTCGAGGCGCGTCTCTGACTATGTCCCGCTGACCCGAATACAGTTCCATGGATTCAACTGGGCTTGACCCCGATCTCCCTTCTACGGATCGTCTTCGATGGTTCCACGAAGTCCATTATCCAGAAATCGCAGCGTTTCGGCAAGGCTAGCCGGAACGGCGGACGGCTGTGGGCCGAAGTTCTGAAGTGTGGCACGCAGCCGGAGCCGGAGTCCGTAGCCGGACCTGCGCCCGACCCGCTCGCGCTCCGGCGGGATCGGGCGCGCCCACGCCCGCGCAATCGCGCCGGCCGACCCGGCTCTTGCGTCGCCTGCTCGCGCAGTCGCCTCCCTGCAGGGCCCCGACGCCCCGCAGTCGCGCGCGTCCCTTAGGGAACCGCGACTGCAGCGGTGCGCTCGCGCAGTTGCGCATCACAGAGCCAATGTGATCCGATGCGGCAGGGCAACTGCGGGGTACGGCCGGCGCCGCGGCGGCCATCTGCGGGCGCTCTCCCGGACTGCCGCTACGCTCGCCTCCTCCCCCGATCTCCCCTTGAACCAGCCGGCACCCGCCGATTGCACCGACAGCTCCTCGCTACCACGAGCGAGCACCCGCGAAGCACAATTGACGTACGCCGGCTGGTGGCGCACGCGGTCATCGCGGATCAGGCGCTGGCTCTGACGCGTACGCCAACGCGGTCGGGTGCTTGGCACGATCGACCCAGCGGTACCCCGGTGCCCACGCCCTTCCTGCAAGAACGCGATCGGACGAGCGAGTTCGCGCCAACTTCATGCCTCCGCGGCCTTCGCGATCGGGTCTTTCCGAGACCCCCGTAGGGGGTTCTCGGAGCGCCGGACGCGCGCCCTGCACACGACTCCGAGGGCCTTGACGGCCGCTCGTCGTGCTCCTAGAAGGCGGGCGGAAACCGACCGCCGACCGCACGGCGCGCCACGTCCGACCACCGCCAAGGAGACAGCCATGACGAGCATTGCATCAGCAGCTCCCACCGCACAGCGCAGAAGCGCGCGCCGCGAGCGTCCCCGCCACCGCCGCGCTTGCGCTCGGCGCGAGCGCGCTGGAAGCGCCGATCGCCTTCTCGGACGCTACGCCGACCGCGACGGCCGCCCGCGCGAGGTGATCGCCCGTGGGGGCGCCGCCGGGAGTGTCCTGGTGATCGACCGCCAACGCGTCACGCATGACGATCCGCGCCTGGTGGCCCATCTCGGCGCGGACGAGCCGCCGGAGAACGCCGAGCTGGTCTGTCGCTGTTACATCCGAGACGTGGCGGCAGGCTGCGGTCGCTGCCGCCCGGTGGCGGCCGAGGACATGAGCGGCGCTCCGCTCGGGGACCGGTGGGAGGCGGGACTGGGCACGCCGGTGGCAGCCGGAGCGACGGTGCCGCCCGACCGCTGTGGCCGCTCCTACATGCTCGAGCTCCTGCCGAGCCGCATGTCGATCCCGGAGCTGCGCTGGTGCAGGCGCGAACCGGCGGTAGGGGCGCCTGAGCCGGTGAGCATGCGCGAGGCGATCGCCGCGCTGGAGAGCTATGAGCCGGTGCGGACGCTCACGGTGCAGGCGCTCGCGCGCTACGACCAGGACGCCGGGGTCTCCACAGCCGTTCTGGGAGCTGAGCTGGCGCGCGTGCAGGCGAGCCCGATCGTGCTCAACCGAGCGCTCCGCGAAGCGGTGCTCCGGGCAGTCGAGACGGAGCGGCTCAGCATGAGCGAGATAGCGATCCGCTGTGGACGGGTGAAGCGCGACCGGCGGGGCAACGAGGCGGGTGAGACGAGCTGGCTCGCGCGCCGCGTTGGGCTGTTGCCGGAGGGGGGCGCAAGCACGCCAACCCCATGGATTCACACTGACGTGCTGGCCCTGATCGCCCGCCGCGGCCTGGCGATCAGCCCGCGTGAGATCGAGCTTCTGATGAAACGGGCGACGGTGGGACCGATACTCGTGGTCGAGTCCGAGCGGAGCGTTGCCAGGGCGATGATCGAGCAACTGGTGGCGGACGGCTTCGACGTCGAGCTGGCCCGCAGCGCCGAGCACGCCCGCGTGCTGGCGAGCGCGAGCGCCCCCGTGCTCGCGGTGCTCGGCCGGCTGGACGCCCCATCCGGCGCGCTGGAGCTGCTCCGAGAGATACGCCAGGCAGGCCAGCTCGGGACCCCGTGGAATCGGTGGTTGCCGGCGATCGTCGTGGCCGCGGACGGCCACGAGCTGGACATGCTGCGGGCCTTCGAAGCGGGCGCAGACGACTTCCTCGCCAGACCCGCTGCCTACCTCGAGCTGCGTGCGCGCCTGCGCGCGCTCCTGCGCCGGACGGCCGATCAACCGGCCCGGGCGCATCCGCTCGAGGTCGGGCCGCTCGCGATCGACACGTTTGCTCGCACGGTCACCGTAGAGGGTCGGGAGGTGAGCCTGCGCAGGCTGGAGTTCGAGCTGCTCGTGCACCTCGCCCGCGAACCGGAGCGGGTGTTCGCCAAGGCGGAGCTGATGCGCGTCGTGTGGGGATACCGCTCGAGCGGATCCAGCCGCACGCTCGACACCCACGCGAGCAGGCTTCGCCGCAAGCTCGCAACGGCAGGCGCACACGGATTGGTGATCAGCGTGTGGGGGGTCGGTTACCGGCTGACCTGAACCCTCGGCGGCGCGCGAGCGAGAGAACACGCATCTTCTCGGGCTGACGCAGTCCGTGATGCAGCACATGCAGCACCGCGATGGCGGGCCTCGAGGCCCGCCATCGGCGTTTAACCACCCACGGCCGGCTCACGCCGGCTCGAGCGGGCCCAGCCCGGTGGGCTGGGTCGAGAAAGGAGCGGCGAAATGCCCTCACACACATTCAATGAAGGCGTCCCCGAGCTTCGCGGGAGCGTCGATGAGCTGTTGCACTGGCTGGCCACCGCCGGCGCGCACTGCGCGATCGCTGTGGTGCTCGGTGCGCTTGCCGCGAGCGCGATGCGCACCAGACATCTGCACTGGAGCTGGGGCGCGGGCGCGGTGGCGCTCGTCGCCGTGGCCAGCCCAGAGCTTCTCCGGCTGGTCCTTCACGTTGCTGCTCGCAGCGCTGTTCGCGACCGTTCGGGGCCGGCGCTGGCATCGCGAAGACCTCGAGGCGGGCGCAGACCTGGCGGAGCTCGCCGCACGGCGCTCGAGGCCGTGGGATCTCCTGTACGCGTGCGCTCGGGGGCTGCTGAGCCGAGTGCGCGAGTACCTCGGCGGCGCGCGCTGGCTGCGGGGGTGCGAGCTCCAGCTCGGGGTTGATGAGGGCGGGCGCACGGTGTCGATCCCGTTCGCCGGCTCCGGTGGAGCGCACACCCTCGTGGTGGGCGCGACCGGGTCCGGCAAGACGGTCACGCAGAGCTGGATCGCGGTGCGCGCGATCGAGCACGGGATGGGGGCCGTGGTGCTCGACCCGAAGGGCGATGCCGACCTGCGCGAGCACATCTCTCGCGCGGCGCTGGCGGCAGGCAGGTCGTTCATCGAGTGGACGCCCCGAGGGGAATGCGTCTACAACCCCTATGCGCGGGGCGGCTCCGGTGAGATCGCCGACAAGGCTCTGGCCGGCGAGCGCTTCACCGAGCCCCACTACCTGCGTCAGGCGCAGCGCTATCTCGGGCATGCCGTGCGGGCGTTGCGCGAGACCGGCTGCGAGGTCAGCCTCCCGGCGATCGTCGCGGCACTCGATCCCGCGCGGCTGGAGCTGCTCGCGCGCGAGCTGCCGGAGAGGCAGGCTGGGGAGACCTTCGCGTACCTCGATGCTCTGTCCTCCAGACAGCGGAGCGAGCTGTCGGGAGTGCGTGATCGTCTGGCCATCCTGGCCGAGTCGGACGTGGGGCGGTGGCTCGATCCGCGCACGGCCGGCGCTCGGCGGTTCGATCTGCTGAGCGCCGCGCGCGAGCGCGCGGTCGTGTACTTCAGCCTCGAGTCCGACAGCCGGCCGCTGCTCAGCGAGATGCTGGGCGCGGCGATCGTCCAGGATCTGCAGACGACCGTGGCGGCCCTGCAGGGAAGCCCGGTGGCGACGCTGGTGGCGATCGACGAGTTCTCCGCGATCGCCTCCGAGCAGGTGGTGAGGCTGTTCGGCCGGGCGCGCTCGGCCGGCTTCAGTCTGCTGCTCGGCACGCAGGAGCTATCGGACCTGCGGCTCCCGGGGCGGGAGCGGCTGCTCGACCAGGTGCTGGGCAACCTGTCGGTGCTGATCGCCCACCGCCAGGTGGTGCCCAGCTCGGCGGAGCTCATCGCCAGCGTGGCGGGCAGCAGGGGGGCGTGGAGGGTGACCCGGCACAGCGATGGGCGCTCCACTCGCACACGCACCCGCGAGCAGGTGCTCGAGCCAGACCGCGTGATGAGCCTGAGCCGCGGCTGGGGAGCGGTGCTGGTGCTCGCGGACGGGCGCAGTGCGCGTATCGCGCGGATGTTCTCACCGGCGGCGCCGCGGCGCTGAGCCTCGACGCCCGCACGGCGCGCTGAGCCTCGAGCCGTTGCCGGCACCTTCGCGCGGTGACGCGCCCGTCGGGGCGTCATCTGGAATCTCATCGACGACGGAAAGGAGGACCGAAATGGTCCGCAAGAGCAAGAGCTGCTCACCCGAGCAGCTGGCGATGTTGCGTTGGACGGCCGGTCTGGGTGCGGTCACGGCGGCGGCATTCGCGCAACACATGAACGTAACCCTCGCGTCTGCGCGCGCGCGGCTGTCGGTAGCCGAGCGTGCCGGCCTGCTCGTCCGCAAGCAGGTGCTCGCCGGCGAGCCCGCGCTGTATGCGGTCACGGCCGCGGGTCTGCGGGCCGGGGCGCTCCGCGGTTTGGAGCCGTGCCGGGTGAGCGCCGCGAACGCACCGCACGCGATCGCGTGCGCGGGTGTCGCGGCGGCGCTCGAGCGTGCGTATCCCGATCACAGGGTGCTCGGCGAGCGCGAGCTCCGCCGTGACGAGCGGGACTTCGGCGCAGCGCTCGCCAGCGCATGGTTGGGAGAGGGCTGCGGGCCGGGCGGCTCGGCGGTCGAGCCTCGGGGCGCTGAGCCTCCGGCCGCTCACCGCACGGGCGCGGGTGGGGAGCTGCACCGGCCGGACCTGGTGCTGTGGCCGCTTGCCGAGGAGCGTCTGCCGGTGGCGGTCGAGGTGGAGCTGACCGTCAAGGCCCCGCAGCGCCTGCTCGAGATCTGCCGCGCCTGGGCCCGCTGCCGCTGTGTGGCGGGCACGCTGTATCTCGCGCCGGCCGACGTGCAGCGTCCGCTCACTCGCGCGATCGAGCGCGCTCGCGCGGGCGAGCGGGTGCTGGTCCTGGGACTCGACGCGCTGGCCCACGATCGGCCGGGTGGGGACCCGCTCGCGAGTACCGTCCCAGGCGACGCGTAGCTTGGCTGTCGGGGGGCCAACCTCTAGCAATGGAGAGCGACATGTTCAGCATCAACCGCGTCGTACTGGTCGGACGTCTCACCCGTGACCCCGAGCTGCGCGCGCTTCCGTCGGGTAGGAGCGTGTGCGGCCTGCGCATCGCCTGCAACTCGGCCCGCAAGGATGCCGACGGAGGGTTCGTCGAGCGGCCGAACTACTTCGACGTGAGCGTCTTTGGCGCCCCCGGCGAGAGCGTCAGCCGGTACATGCGCCGTGGTAGTAGGGTCGGGATCGACGGCAGGCTGGAGTGGCGCGAGTGGGAGACCGTCGAGCAGGAGCGCCGCCAGGCCGTCAGCGTCGTCGCCGACACGGTCCAGTTCCTCGACGGTCCCGCCGGCGAGGACCCACAGCTCGGGGCGGCCGCGGCGCACGGAGAGGATGGAGGCGAGCCCGAGGCCGACGGCGCCGGCGAGCTGGTGGGCGTGGGTGCGGGTGCGGAGGACGACGAGCTCGTCTTCTAGTTCCGGTCGAGCCCGGATCGGCCGGGCGGCGGGCCATGCGGGCCAGGACCAGCGGCGGGGCATCGTCCGAGCCCCCCCGTTGGCCCTGGGCCGCTTTTTGTGTTTAAGAACCTGCTTGGTCGGCCGTGGTGCACGGGCGGTGCACTGTGCGTAAACTGCCCGCCCCGCACCATCGGCGCCGGACACGGCCTGTAGGCAAGCCCCGCACGCAAGGAGCCCAGCTGGCGATGCCAGTGAACACGAAAGCCATCGGCAAGACCTACGCGCCCGTCGTGTATGCGGTGGGCCGCGAGAAGATCAAGGAGTACGCCCGCGCCGTGGGCGAGACGAACCCGGTGCACCTCGACGTCGAGGCTGCCCGCGGAGCGGGATACGCCGACGTGGTCGCGCCGCCGATGTTCGCGGTGGTGTACAGCGCGCCGTCGGTGGGCCCGCTGATCTTCGATCCCGAGATCGAGCTGAACTTCGCGATGATGGTCCACGGCGGCCAGGAGTTCGTGTGGGGCCCGCCGGTGGTCGCGGGCGACGAGATCACGACGACGACGAGCGTGAAAGACATCTCAGAAGACGACGGACGCGGCTACTACGTATTCGAGTCGGTGTCAAAGAACCAGCGCGGCGAGGAGGTCTGCCGCGGAACGTGGACGAACATCGTGCGAGGAGTGTGATGGGGATGGCAGAGCTTGAGCAGGGACAGCAGCTACCGGAGCTGCGGGTGACGCCGGACAAGTACCTGACCGTCCGCTACGCGGGCGCGTCGGGTGACTTCAACCCGATCCACATCGACGAGGAGTTCGCGCGTGCGGTGGGGCTGCCCGGCCGCATCCTGCACGGGCTGTGGACAATGGCACAGGTGGCACGGGCGCAGACCGAGGCGGCCGGCGGCCCGGAGCACCTCAAGCGTCTGTCCGTGCAGTTCCGCGGCATGGGCGTGCCCGAGCAGGAGGTCGTGATCACCGGCACCGTCCGCGAGCTGGCCGATGGACGTGCGGTGATCGATACGGTCGCCGAGCAGGCGGGCAAGCGGATCATCCGCAACGCCCAGGCCGAGCTCGCCCTGTAGGCACAGCGCGAGCTGGCGCCATCGCGGCGCCTACAATCATCTGCATGTTGAGCCCTCGACAGGAGCGCATCCTGTGCAAGGTCGTGGACGACTACCTGCGGACCGGTCAGCCGGTTGCCTCGCGCGTGATCGCCGCCGACGAGGATCTGGACTGCGGGCCCTCGACGGTACGCAACGAACTCGCCCTGCTGGAGGAATACGGCCTGCTCGCCCACCCGCACGTGTCCGCCGGGCGTGTGCCCACGGACGCCGGCCAGCGCTACGTGGTCGACCGCCTGCTCAGCTCCGGGCCCGGCGCGCTGGCGCGTCCGCGCGCGCTGGAGCTGTCGTTGATCCGCCGTGAGGTGGAGGAGGCGATGCGCATGACCACGGAGACGCTCTCGCAGGTGACCAACCTGCTGGCGGTGGTGTCGGCGCCGTCGATCAACGGGGCGAGCATCCGTCACGTCGAGGTGCTGGCGCTGCAGCCGCAGGTGGTGGTGGTGGTGGTGATCACCTCCGCCGGTGGCGTGTCGAAGACGTTCGCCACCTTCGACCGGGCCGTCGATCCGGGGTTGGTGGCGTGGGCCGGGGAGTACCTCAACGAGCGTCTCGTCGGCCTGGGCCTGGGCGCGCGCATGCTCCAGCAGCGCCTGGTTGACCCGAGCCTGTCGGCCGTGGAGCTCGCGTTCCTCGAGCGCTTTGCGCCGGCCTTCGGCGAGCTGGCCGGTGCGGGCGAGGACGCGCTGTTCGTGGAGGGCACGGCGCGCCTGTTCGAGACCGCCCGGATCGAGGACACGACGGAGGTGAACGAGCTGATCGACCTGCTCGAGCGGCGCGTGGCGCTGCTCCACGTGCTGCGCGCGGCGCTGGCCGAGCCCGGCGTGTACGTGCGCATCGGCCACGAGAACGAGCTGCCCGCCATGCACTCGCTGGCGCTGGTGGCCACCGGCTATGGCGTGGCGCGCCGCAAGCTGGGCACGGTGTCGTTGATCGGGCCGGTGCGCATGGACTACGCGGGTGCGATCGCGACCGTGCGTGAGGCTGCGCACCAGCTGTCGCGCTTCGTCGAAGACGCCTATGCAGAGAACTGACCGGACGCGCATGCCCCGTGATCCCTATGAGGTGCTGGGCGTCGCGCGCGACGCTTCCGCGCAGGACATCAAAAAGGCCTTTCGCCAGGTGGCGATGGAACTGCATCCGGACGTCAACGCCCACGACCCGGATGCCGAGGAGAAGTTCAAGGAGGCCGCCGAGGCCAACGAGATCCTGTCCGACCCCGAGCGGCGAGCCACCTATGACCGCTATGGCCACGAGGGGCTGCGCTCGGGTGGCTACGCGCCCAACTTCGACGGCTTCGGCTCGATCAGCGACCTGTTCAACGCGTTCTTCGGCGGCGCCGCGGGTGGGCAGGCGGGGCCGGCTCAGGGCGGCGACGCGGCGGTTGCCGTCGAGCTCGATCTGCGCGAAGCCGCCGAGGGCGTCTCGGCGTCGGTGACCTTCGAGGCGATCGAGCGCTGCGAGCACTGCCACGGCAACGCCGCCGAGCCGGGCACGCCGATCGAGACGTGCGAGCGTTGCGGCGGCGCCGGACAGCTGCGGGGTGTGACGCAGACGCTGCTGGGACAGATGGTGCGCACGATGAGCTGTCCGGACTGTCAGGGCGACGGGCGTGTGCCCAAGCAGCCGTGCCGGCGCTGCCATGGCCGCGGGCGCGTGGCGCGCAAGCGCACGCTCGAGGTGGGGGTGCCCGCGGGCATCGCGGACGGGCAGCGAATCCGCCTCACGGGCAGCGGCCACGCGGGCGGACCCGGTGCGCCGGCGGGCGACCTGTACGTGGTGGTGCGCGTGCGCGAGGACGATCGCTTCGTGCGCGAGGGCGATGACCTGATCACCGCGCTGGATGTCGCCGCGCCGCTGGCTGCCCTGGGCGGCACGCTGGAGGTGCCCACGCTCGATGGCAGCGCTTCGATCGATCTCCCGGCGGGCAGCCAGCCGGGGGAGGTGCTCACGCTGCGCGGAGCGGGCATGCCCTCGCTCAGACGCGGCCGCCAGGGTGACCTGCGCGTGGTGGTCAACGTGGTTGTCCCCCGCCGCCTGAGTGACGAGCAGCGCGAGCTGCTGGAGCGCTTGAACGACAGCTTGAGCGAGGAGAACCTGCGCTCGCCGCCGGAGTCCGTGTTCGCGAAGCTGCGTCGCGCCCTGGGCAGCCAGGCGGCGTGATCAGGCTCGCCGTTCGCGTCGCCAGCGCCCACGCCGAGCTGGTGCTCGCCGAGCTGCTCGAACTGGCGCCGGCGGGCGTCGAGGAGGTTCACGGCTGCTCGGGAACGCCCGAGGAGGGGATCGTGGAGTACGCGGTGTACGGAGCACCCGGCGAGCTGCCGGCCCTCCCCGACCTGCGTGCGGCCGCGGGCGACGCGCTGGTGGAGGTGTGCACCACGGAGATCCCGGATGACTGGCACGAGCGCTGGCGCCAGTTCCACCGTCCGGTGCTGATCGAGGGCCCGGGCGCGGCGAGCGGCGCGCTCGCGCCCGTCGGCTCGGTGCTCGTGCGCCCGCCGTGGGAGGCGGGCGGCGACGCGCCCCGGGGCGGGCTCGTTCACGAGATCGTGATCGATCCCGGGCAGGCGTTCGGCACGGGCGCCCACGCCACCACGCGCCTGTGTCTCGAGCTGCTGCTGGAGCTGGCGGCCGGCGAGCCGGGCCGCGGTGCGCTTTTGGACGTGGGCACGGGCTCGGGCGTGCTGGCGATCGCTGCCCACGCCCTCGGGTTCGCGCCCGTGCTGGCGCTCGACAACGAGCTCGAGAGCGTGGCGGCCGCGCGCGAGAACGCGGCCGTCAACGGCGCGGCGATCGAGGTGCGCCGCTTCGACCTGCGCACACAGGAGCTGCCCTGGCCGGCTCCGGAGTCGCGGGGGATGACGGTCGTGCTCGCAAACCTGCTGCGCCCGCTGCTGCTCGAGCTCGCCGCCACCTTGTCCGCGGCTCCTGCCCACCTGATCGCCGGCGGTCTGCTGGTCGGGGAGGTCGACGAGGTGCTCGACGCGTTCGCCGCACGCCTGGGTCTGAGTGTGCGCGAGCGGCGCGAGCGCGGCGAGTGGGCGGCCGTGTGGCTTTCGACCGGATGATCCGGTTCAGGTGCGTGGCTCAGCCGCCGTCCGGGATCTCCGTCACCGCCCGCACTAGCGATCGATACACCAGATCGATTGCCGGACGAACGCCGTCCTGGCTGCTCAACAGCTCCTTGGCGGCAACCAGCGCCGCGCCGATCGTCTCGAGCGCCTCGCCCACGCCCTGGGGGTCCGGGTCGCGACACGAGGAGATCGCCATGTCCAGCATCCCCCGCGCCTGCTCGATCGCCCCCGAGAACAAGCCTGGACCGACCAGGCTCGCATACCCGTACACGCGCGCCAGGCGGCCGGAGAGCTCGATCGAGTCCCGCCGTCTTGGGGCGCTCGTCGCGGGCAGGCCCTGACCATCGAGCAGCGCCGCCATCGTGCCCCCGAGCAGCCCGCGGGTGCTCGCCTCGTCGAGGCGGGCGTGGGCGGCGACGCGCAGCGCCATGTACAGCGTGGTCGCCGGCTGACCGTACGGGGGATCGGACGCGAACACGATCCTCTCCGCGGGCGCCCGCGCGAACAGCTCGATGACGTCCACCGGGAAGAAGCACGAGATGTCGTAGAGCACGCCCGGGTGCTCGGCCAGGCGCGTGGTCAGGATGCCCTGGTCGCAGATGGCGCCGTGCGCCAGGATCAGCACCACGCCGGGATGCTCGAGGGCGAGCCCGGCGAGCCCGTCGGCCAACGGCGGCAGCCCGCGCCCGGCGTGGATCAGGATCGGCACGCCTGCCGCTTCGGCAACGCCGAACACCTCACGCATCTCGGGCCCGTCGAACACGAAGTCCTGAGCGCGCGGGTGCAGCTTGATGCCACGGGCGCCCGCGGCGAGGCAGCGTTCGGCCTCGCTCACCGGCGCTTCGGCGGGATCGAGCCGGCAGAAGGGCACGAGCCTGCCCTCGCTTTCGGCCGCCCACGCGAGCACGCGGTCGTTGGGCACGCTGTAGGAGGGCCTGCGCTCGGGGTCGTGCAGCGGGAACACGCACGCGCGCCGCGCCTGCGCCCGGTCGAGCTGGTCGAGCAACTGCTCGAGGGTGAGCGAGCGCCCGTCCTCGTCGAGGCCCAGGTGGGTGTGCGCGTCGATCACTTCCGCCTGCGCCGGGCGCAGGCGCTGAACCTCCTCCAGGAACGGGGCGAGCGCGCTGGCGTACAGGGAATCGTTCACGGCCGTGCACCCTATTGTGTCTGGGTGGCCTGGCAGGTCGTGATCGCGGGCGGTGGGTTCGGCGGCTTCTACGCCGCACGCGCGCTCGAGCGCCTGCTGGCGCCCCACAGCGCGCGCGTGACGCTCGTCAACGACGCGAACTTCATGCTCTACACGCCGCTGTTGCCGGGAGTCGCCGGGGCCACGCTCGATCCGCGCCACGTGGTCGTCCCGCTGCGCTCACAGCTGCGCACGACGAACCTGCTGGTCGGCCGGGTGACGGGTCGCGATCCCGTCGCGCGGACGCTGGCCGTCCGCCGCATCGACGGCCAGCAGCTCGAGCTCGGCTATGACCACCTGCTCGTCGCCCTCGGGTCGGTGTCACGAACGCTCCCCGTGCCCGGCCTGGCAGAGCACGGGATCGGCCTGAAGTCGCTGTCGGACGCGACCGCCCTTCGCAACCAGGTGCTGCGCTGCATGGACATCGCCGAGTCGGTCGAGGATGCGGCGCTGCGCGCCGAGTACCTGTGCTTCGTGTTCGTCGGCGCGGGCTACGCGGGTGTGGAGGGGCTGGCGGAGCTGCAGGACTTCGCGGCACACGCGATCGAGCTGTATCCACGTTGCGCCGCGCAGGGCATGCGCTGGGTGCTGGCCGAGGCCAGGGACCGGATCATGCAGGAGGTGCCCGCCAGCCTCTCTCGGTTCGCCGAACGCGAGCTGCGCGGCCGTGGGATCGAGGTGCGGACTGGCACCGCGCTGCGCGAGCTCACCGCTCGCGCCGCCACGCTGTCCGACGGCGAGAGGATCCCCACCCGCACGCTGGTGTGGACCGCCGGGGTGAAGCCCAGTCCGGCGCTCCTCGAGCTCGGCCTACCGCTCGACCGCGAAGGGCGCGTGCTCGTCGATGCGACGATGCGCGTCGCGGTCGACTCGCCGGCCACGCCGCTCGCGCAGGTAGCCCCAGCCCCAGCCCCAGCGCCGGGCGAGCCCCGAGCGGCGGCGGCCGCGAGTGGCCCGGGCGCCGGAGCGGGCGTGTGGGCGATCGGAGACTGCGCGGCCGTCCCCGACGCCTCGCGTCCCGGTCGGTCCTGTCCCCCGACCGCGCAGCACGCGATCCGCCAGGGCCGCCTGGTGGCGCGCAACATCGCCGCCGCCCTCGCCGGGGGTGAGGCGCTGCCTTTTCGCTACCGCAGCAAGGGGATCGTGGCCGAGCTCGGTGACAACGAGGCGGTGGCGATCACGCTGGGCATCCGCTGGCGCGGGCTGCCCGCGTGGCTGATCGCGCGCACCTATCACCTGCTGATGATGCCGGGTATCGGGCGCCGCTTGCGCCTGCTGGTGGACTGGAACGTCGCCCTCGTGTTCGGCCGCGATGCCGCCGCGCCTGCGCGGCTCGGCGACCCCACGCCGCTCGAGCGGCCATGAAGGCAGTGGCGCATTCGCGCCAGCGGCGTATCCTGAAGAGGGGATGGCGATACTCGAGCAGATCAAGGTGGACCTGCAGGGAGCTATGCGCGCGGGCGAAAAGGAGCGGGTGGGAGCGCTGCGCATGGTGCTCTCCGAGCTGCAGAAGGCGGCCAAGGAGGGTGGCGATGACGCATCGTCCCCGGAGGCGGAGCTGGCGGTGCTGCGCCGCGAGCGCAAGCGGCGGCTGGAGGCCGCGGCGGCCTATCGCGACGCAGGCCATCAGGAGCGCGCGGCGGGCGAGCAGTCCGAGGCGGCGCTGATCGGCACCTACCTGCCGGCCGAGCTCTCCCAGGAGGAGCTCGAGGGGATCGTCACCCGCGCGGTGAGCGACAGCGGCGCGGCGTCGGTCAAGGACATGGGCATCGCGATGAAGCAGGCGATGGCGGCGGTCGACGGCCGCGCTGACGGCAAGCGCGTGTCAGGGCTCGTGCGAGCGGCCCTCCAGGGATGAGGACACAGATCGAGCTCTCAAACGTCGTCGCCGCCGAGCTGGCCGGCAGCCAGGACTCGGTGCTGCGGGCGCTGGAGGCGCACCTGGACTGCAAGGTGTTCCTGCGCGGCAACCTGCTGACCTTCGACGGCGAGGAGACCGAGACGCACGCGGGCGAGCGTGTGGTGCGCGAGCTCGCGGACCTGATCGCCGCCGGCCACCAGATCGGGCCGGGCACGATCTCAGCCGTTACCGGCGCGTTGGATGCCCACGAATCACCCGCCCGAGTGCTCGAGGACGTCGTATGGCGCCATCGCGGACTGCGGGTGGCGCCAAAGACGATCAACCAGAAGCGCTACGTGGATTCGATCCGCGCGAACACGATCACCTTCGCGGTCGGGCCGGCGGGCACGGGCAAGACGTTCCTGGCGGTCGCCCTGGCCGCAGCGGCGCTCTCTCGCCACGAAGTCAACCGCATCATCCTCACGCGCCCGGCTGTCGAGGCGGGCGAGCGCCTTGGCTTCCTGCCCGGCGATCTGATGGCCAAGGTCGACCCCTACCTGCGCCCGCTGTTCGATGCGCTGCACGACATGCTCGACCCAGAGAAGGTCGCCCAGCACATCGAGCGCGGCGTGATCGAGATCGCGCCCCTGGCGTTCATGCGCGGGCGCACGCTCAACGACTCGTTCGTGATCCTCGACGAGGCGCAGAACACGACCCCCGAGCAGATGAAGATGTTCCTCACGCGACTGGGGTTCGGCTCGCGGATGGTCGTCACCGGCGACATCACCCAGGTGGACCTGCCACGCGAGCAGCAGTCCGGCCTGATCGCCGTCGGTGAGGTGCTCGATGCGGTCGAGGGGATCGAGTTCGTCCGCTTCGGGGGTGAGGACGTGGTGCGTCACAAGCTCGTGCAGCGAATCGTGGAGGCATACGACGAGCATTCCCAGCGCCAGGCGCCGGCAGGTGGCGCCGAGGCGCCGCGCGCGGTTCGCAGCGCCTGAACGCGGATGATCGAAGTCGAGGTGTTCGGCGCGAGTCTTGCCCCCGAGGCGCCGTCTGCAGAGGAGATCTGTCGGCTGTGCTCGCGCGTGGCCGCCAGCAGGGGCATCCGCGAAGCGCACGTGGCGATCGAGTTCGTCGACGTCCCCCAGATCGTCCGCCTGAACACACAGCACCGCGGCAAATCGGCTCCGACGGACGTCCTGTCCTTTCCGATCGACGGCGTCGAGCCCATTTCCGGGGACCCGACGGCCGCGCCGGTGCCCGCCGACCACAGCCTCGCCAGCGAGGGCCTGCGCGGGGCTGGCGGACGCGAGCCCATACGCGAGCCCATGCGCGAGCTCGGCGACGTGGTCATCTGCCCGCGGCACACCGCCGATGTACGCGAGGCGATCGTGCACGGCATGCTGCATCTGCTGGGCATGGATCACGAGCACGACCACGGCGAGATGCTGGCGCTGCAGCGCGAGCTGCTCGCCGGCGCGCACGAATGACCCGTGCCGGCTTCGTGGCGCTGGCGGGCAGGCCCAACGTGGGCAAGTTGACGTTCGTGAACGCGGCGCTGGGCGAGAAGGTGGCGATCGTGTCCGACCGGCCGCAGACCACCAGACGCGCGATCCGCGGTGTGTACAGCCACGGCGAGTCCCAGATCGTGCTCGTGGACCTGCCGGGCGTGCAGCGCCCGCGCGACGCGTTGACCGCGCGCATGGCGCGCCGCGTCCAGCACGAGCTCGAGGGCGCAGATGCGGCCCTGCTGATGCTCAGCGGCGCGGAGGGCGTGGGTCCGGGCGATCGCTTCATCGCCGGGACGCTCGCCGCCACGGGCGCCCCGGTGACGATCGCCGTCAACAAGATCGACCGCCCCTCCCGGGCGGCGCTGATGGCGACGCTCGCGCAGGCCGCCGAGCTCGCGGCGCGAGCCGAGGTGTTTCCCATCTGCGCGCGCACCGGCGCCGGCGTGGCCGCGCTGCTCGAGCACCTGGCGACGCTCATGCCCGCGGGCCCGTTTCTGTTCGCCGCCGACGCCGGCAGCGATCAGCCGCAGGAGCAGTTGCTCGCGGAGCTGATCCGCGAGGCGGTCATCAGGCGCACCTTCCAGGAGCTGCCGCACGCGGTTGAGGTGGTGGTCGAGGAGCTCGAGCAGGTGCGCCCGGGGCTCGTGCGCGTGCGGGCGCTGATCTGGACCGAGAGCGACTCCCAGAAGGGGATCCTGATCGGCGCCAGGGGCCAGATGATCAAGGCGATCGGCACGGCCGCCCGCCGTGAGCTCCAGCGCGTGCTCGGCAGCCAGGTGCATCTCGAGCTGTCCGTGCGCGTGCGGCGCGATTGGCGCGGGGACGAGGCGATGCTCGATCGTTTGGGTATCACCTAAGATTCCGATAATCGCAAGTCGTCGGCTACCGCGTAGTTCCAGTTGATTCAACTCATTCTCATCGTTGGCGTGCGGCGAGTCGCTATTTGGGATACCTTCTGCTTTCCAGAACGGCCTCGTGGGAAGGGTGCATGTCGGCGAAGTACGCGATATTGGGACTCGTGATCGAGCGGCCCGGCTACGGGTATCAGCTCGCGCAGCGCCTGGAGGAGCGTTTCGGTTCCTCGGCGTTCGCGCCCTCGGGCGTGTACTCGGCGCTCGATCAGCTCAGCCGCGACGACCTCGTCCGGGCCGCCGGGGAGGTCGGTGCCGGGCCGGCCCGCCGCGCGGCCCCGCGCATGATCTACGAGGCCACGGACGAGGGGGTCGATCACTTCGAAGCGTGGATGCTCGGCCCCTCCCCGGCGCCTCCTCTGCGCGATGAGCTGCACATGAAGATCGCGCTCTGCCGTCCGCGCAACGTGCCGCCGCTGATCGACATGGTGTACGGCCAGGAGCTCGCGTGCATGGCGCGCCTGCGCGATCTGGGGCAGGAAGCCGAGCTGGAGCTGGCGGGTGACGGCCAGGAGTGGTCGAGGCTCATGCGCACGCTTGCCAGAGACGCCGAGATCGCATCCTGGAAGGCTCGCATCGAGTGGTTGCAGAACGCGCGCGAGATGCTGGAGCGGCTGCTCGAGGACTCGCGCAGAGCGGATCCACGCGGCGCGCTGGTGGCCCGCGAACGAGCCATGCCGCGCGCGCGGGCCGCTCGACTCAGGGCGTTGTGATGGACGCCGCGCTGCTCACGCTGGAGTCCGTGAGCAAGAGCTACTGGCGCGGGCCCCACGAGCTGCGGGTGCTGAGCGGGCTGTCGTTGGAGACGGACGCGGGCGAGTTCACCGTGGTGTGGGGCAAGCGCGGCGCGGGCAAGACGAGCCTGCTGAAGATCGCCGCGGGCCTCGAGTCCTGCGATCGCGGCAGCGTGCGCTTCCAGGGCGTCGATCTGGCCTGCATGTCAGAGGGCGAGCACGCGCGGATGATGCGCGAGCGAATCGCCTGGGTGCGGCGCAGCGGGCCACGCAGTGATCTGCGGATGCTCGACTACGTCGCGCTGCCGCTCCTGCCCGCGCACGGGCATCGCGGAGCGTACGCGCAGGCGCACGAGGCGCTCACTCGCGTTGGCATCGGCGACTGCGCCCAGCAGTACTGGCAGAGCCTCTCCGATGGGGAGCGTGCGCTCGTCGGGATCGCCAGGGGGATCGCGAGGAGACCGAGCCTGCTGCTCGTCGACGATCCCACCGCGAACCTCTGTGTGCGCGAGCGAGAGGAGCTCGTCGCGCTGCTGCGCGAGCTGGCGGATGGCGGCGTGGGCGTGCTGATGACCGTCCCAGACATGAACGAGATGATGGGCGCCCATCAGATCGCGGCGCTCTCCGGCGGGCATCTGATCGCCCCGCCGAAGGCGTCCCCTCCCCCGTCCAACGTGATCCATTTCCCAGGCGCGGAGCGCCTGGCCTAGGTTCGACTCGGGACGCTGGGTGCTGGAGCTACAGAACGTCGTCAAGCACTACCCGGTGGACGAGGGAGAGCGCGTGCGCGCGGTTGACGGTGTGTCCTTGACCGTGGCGGCGGGCGAGGCGGTGGCCCTGTACGGACCCAGCGGGTCGGGCAAGACCACGCTGCTGATGCTCGTGGCGGCGCTCCTGCGTCCCGACAGCGGCGCGGTGCTCGTCGACGGGCGCGACCTGTCCACGCTCAGCGAGCGCGAGGCTGCCCGCCTGCGGCTCCGCGAGCTCGGCTTCGTGCGCCAGGCCCTGCATCTGATGGACAGCGCAAGCGTGCTCGACAACGCCGCGCTGAAGCTGCTGGGAAGCAATCTGGGGGTGGGCGCGGCCCACCGCAGGGTGGCGCCGCTGCTGAAACGGCTCGGCCTGGGCGGGCGGCTGGAGCATCGCGCGGAGCAGCTCTCGATGGGCGAGCGCCAGCGCGTGCTGATCGCCCGGGCGCTCTCCACCGAACCCAAGCTGGTGCTCGCGGATGAGCCCACGAGCAACCTGGACAGCACCCGCGCGCACGAAGTGCTGGAGCTCCTGGCTGCCATCTGCCACGAGCGCGACACGGCGGTGCTGATGGTCACGCACGATCCGCGCGCGGCCGCGCATGCGGATCGCGTTCGCGCGCTGCGTGACGGCACGCTCATCGAGTACACGCCCGACGAGCTGCCCTCTGCCGTGGCCAGCAGCTAGGGAGCTCCGCGGCGATGCGGCTGTCGAACGTGGTTCGGCTCTACCGCGTCCGGCTGCGCAGCCGGTTCGTCCAGGAGGGCTTCGCGGTGTCCGGCATCGCGATCGGGGTGGCGCTGCTGTTCGCCTCGCAGGTGGCCAGCACGAGCTTGAGCGGATCGGTACGCCAGGTCACCGCGGGGATCGTGGGGCGGATGCGCTTTCAGCTCGTCGCGCGCGCACCCCAGGGGTTCGACCAGCGGCTGCTCGGCGAAGTCGATCGCCTGCCGGGTGTCAGCCAGGCACTGCCGGTGCTCGAGGCCAGGGCGGACGTGCTCGGCCCAAGCGGAGCGCGCTCGGTGGACCTGCTCGGCGCCGACCCGCGGCTGGCCTACCTGGCGGGACCGCTCGTGCGCCGGTTCACCTACACGCCACTGGTCGCCCTGCGGGCGCTCGCGCTCCCCGAGCCGATCGCCCAGGCGATCGGCGTAAGCTCGTTGCAGCGGGTGAGACTGCAGATCGGCAGCCGGGCGCCGACGGCGTACGTGGGGACCACGCTCACCGCGCAGAACATCGGTCCGCTCGTGTACAGCCCGATCGCGCTCGGCCCGCTGCGCTACGTGCAGGCGCTGGCCGGTATGGGCGGTCGCCTGACGAGCATCTTCGTGCGCGCCGAGCCCGGCCGGGAGGTCGAGGCGAGGCGGGCCCTCGGTCGTCTGGCGGCGGCGCACGCGCTGAACCTGCAACCGGCCGACTTCGAGTCGACCCTGTTCGACGAGGCGGCCGGTCCCACCAACCAATCGACACTGCTGTTCTCCGCGATCAGCGCGCTCGTCGGCTTCCTGTTCGCGTTCAACGCGCTGCTGCTGACCGTTCCGCAGCGTCGCAACATGGTGGAGGATCTTCGCCTCGACGGCTACACGGCGGGCATGGTCATCGAGATCCTGCTGTTCGACGCACTCGTGCTCGGCGTCCTGGCCTCGCTCGCCGGGCTGGCGTTCGGCGAGCTGCTGTCGGCGGGATTCTTCAGCTCCAAGCCCGGCTACCTGTCGCTCGGCTTCCCGGTGGGCTCGCAGCGGATCGTGACCTGGCAGAGCATCGCCCTGGCGCTCGCCGGTGGCACCCTCGCGGCCGTCGTGGGCGTACTGGCGCCGCTGCGCCGCGAGGTCTTCGCGCCGCTTGCGAGCGCGCTGGCACGGCCATCGCGTTCGCGTACGGCGACGCTCGCGGCGGTGGTCGTCGCAGTCGCCTGCCTGGCGCTGACGACCGTGATCCTGGTGAGCGCTCCACAGTCAGCCATCGCAGGGATGGTGAGTCTGATGATCGCGCTGCTGGCGCTCCTGCCCGTGGCCCTCACGGGCGTGGTGGCGGCGGTCAGCAGGCTGCGACGCTTCACCGCCGGAGTCGCCACGCATCTGGCGATCATCGAGCTGCGTTCGCGCGCCAATCGCGCCCGCGCCCTGGCGGTGGCCGCCACCGGCGCGATCGCGGTGTTCGGCAGCGTTGCCATCCAGGGCGCTCACGCCAACCTCCAGCAGGGCCTCGACCGGCTCGTGCGCGAGCTGAACGCGAACGCCCAGCTCGTGGTGATCCCGCCCGGCGAAGAGAACCTGCTCGCGACCACCCCGTTTCATCCCGTCGACGTCGCGGCGCTGCGTCGTGTGCCGGGTGTCAGCGCCGTCGAAGCTCTGCGAGGCGACCTGCTGGACTACGGCGACCGGCGAGTATGGGTGATCGGCGCACCGCCAGGCGCGAAGGAGCCGATTCCCGACACCCAGTTGCTCAGCGGCGCTCTGCGCACAGCGGTGGCGAGGCTGCACGCCGGCGGCTGGGCGGTGATCTCGCAGGCGCTCGCCGACGAACACCATCTCCATATCGGGCAGAGCTTCGTATTGCCCTCGCCGCGACCGGTGCGCTTTCGCGTGGCTGCGCTCATCACCAACCTCGGCTGGCCACCCGGCGCGATCATCCTGGGCTCCACGGACTTCGCCCGCGCATGGGGCAGCAGCGACCCCAGCGCCTACTACGTGAGACTGGCCCCCGGGGTCGCTCCCCAGCCGGCCCGCGCCGAGCTCGAACGGGCCCTCGGGGCGCGCTCGGGCTTGGGCGTGGAAAGCTCCCGCCAGCGCGAACTGCGCCAGCGCTCGGCCAGTCGTCAGGGCCTCTCGAGGCTCACCCAGATCTCCTGGCTGGTGCTGATCGCGGCCATCCTGGCGATGGGCGTGGCGATGGGCTCGATGATCTGGCAGCGCCGCGTGCAGCTCGCGGACCTGAAGGTCGATGGCTTCACGCGGCGGGAACTGTGGCACTCGCTGCTGATCGAGTGCGCCGTGCTGGCGGGAACGGGCTGCACGCTCGGGGCGGTGTTCGGAGTGTTCGGCCAGATCCTCTTGAGCCACGCGCTCGCCAGCGTGACCGGCTTTCCCGTCGTGTTCTCGGCCGACGCGTTGACCGCCCTGTTGAGCTTCGGGATCGTCACCGCCGTGGCGGTGGGGATCGTGGCGCTGCCCGGTCACGCGGCCGCCCGCACGCGGCCCGCGGTCAGCCTGCAGGAATGAGCTCGAAGCGGCGTTCCCGCGGGGTGCCGCGCATGGACCGTCCAAAGGCGTCCACAGTGTGACATCGTGCTAACTGTTAGGTCAACGAGTTCCGATCATTGGATCTATGGCGGGTCCGGCTCTGTCGTCGCGCGATCCACTGCCGCTGTCTCGCGGGCAGTTGCACGCCCTCACGGCTGCCGCACTGCGGGAGCTGAGCTGGGGCCTGCGGGCGGCGTCCCGTGAGATGCGGGCCTGGCGCAGTCGCGCCCGACTGATTCCAGACGGGCCGATTCGCGAAGACGCGCTGGAGACGCTCGAGCGCAAGCGCACCCACATCGTGGGCGCTGGCCTGTTCTCGATCCTGCCCGCCCGTCGCGACCGGCGCCTGCTGCGCGTGCTGGTGGCCTACGAGATCATCATCGAGTTCCTCGACAACGCGCACGAGCGCGCCGCGGGGCGGCGCAACGGGAGCCAGCTTCACCGCGCCCTGGTCGAGGCGTTGGATCCGTCGGCGCCGATCTCCGACTACTACCTGCACCACCCGTGGAAAGAGGATGGCGGCTACCTGCGCGGGCTCGTCGAAGCCTGTCGCGACGGTTGCCTGACGCTGGGCTCATACGCACAGGTGCGCCCGCTGCTGCTCCAGGGCGCCAGCCGCTGCGGTGGTGTGCAGAGCATCAACCACGAGACCGACTCGCGCCGGCGCCGTGCTGCGTTGAACCGGTTCTCGGGCACGCACTTCCCTCACGAGGCCGAGGCGTGCTGGTGGGAGCTGGCGGCGGCGGCCAGCAGCTCGCTGGGTGTACATGCGCTGCTCGCCGCGGCGGCCTGCGGCGGGCAGGATCTGGCGAGGGTGCACGCGGCATACGTCCCCTGGATCGCGGCCGTCAGCACCCTCCTGGACAGCTACGTCGACGAAGCGCATGACGCTGCCGGCGGCGAGCACAGCTACGTCGCCTATTACCCCGACCGGGACGTCGCCCTGCGGCGCATGTCCGAGCTGATCGGGCGCTCGCTGCACGAGGCCAGCAGCCTGCCCGCCGGTCACCGGCATGCGGTGATCGCGTCATCCATGATCGCCATGTACCTGTCGCACGAGCGCCTGCGCTCGCCGGCGCTGCGTGCCAGCCGCGATCGCCTGGCGCTCGCCGGCGGCTCGCTGACCAGGGTCCTCGTGCCCGTCCTGCGGTTGTGGCGTCTCGCGTACTCCGTGCGCGCCGCATAGGCGGGCGGCGCGGACGCCCGGCAGGCAGCGCCTTGCAGACAATTGTACTATGTCGTTCTCCCGGTAGTCAGAACTGAATATTCAGGGCCGCCTTGGCGCCCGGGTGCAAGAGCTGCATGATGGTGAGCGCACGATGATCGACGAGAACTCCACCGGAGTGCTGCCGCTGGGCAGCGATGTCGCACGCCACGCCCGGCGCGCGAAGGCGAGCGGCCCGGCTGCCACCAGAGCGGCCGCGTCACGCCAATGGCAGCAGCGCCCCAGCCGGCCGCGGCCGCGAGCTGTAGCTCCGGCCGACGCCGGTGGCGAGGAGACGATCAGCATCGAGCTTCTCCAAAGCCCAGGTTGACCAGGTCGTTCGTGCCGCTGGCAACGGTGGCACCATGTCGGTGCTGCTGTCGGCCGTCAAAGACCCGGGTTGGAGCCTGTCCCTCGACTCCGAGGAGTGGGTCTACCCCGCTCAGATGGAGGATCGGCGCCTGTCCCGCTCGCTGCTCTCCGGCCTGCTGGTGCTCTCCTGCTTCCCCCCTGACGGTGGGTACATGGGGATCGCCGAGCTCGCTCGCACGCTGGGCATGAACACGAGCACCACCCATCGCTACGTGACCACGCTGTTGGCGGTGGGCCTGCTCGAGCGGGACGCGGCCACGCGCCGCTACCGGCTGGCGTCGCTCTGAGCGGCGCTCACAGCGCGCGCTCGAGCCGCCCTGCGATTACGCCGAGGGCGGCCCGATCGAGCTGTGGCGCCCACACGAATGGGATGCCCACCACCGGGAGCTCGCGCCGCCGCAGGCGGGCGAGCTGGTTGTGTTGGAAACGCGCCCGGCGGTGAATGGTCTCGGCCGCGCGCACGGCCGAATGCCTCACCGCTTCTCGGTCTGCCCGCAATCCGCTCTCCGGACCCGGATGCTCGTGGCTCTCACCGGCGCTCGACGGGGCACCGCCCCGAAGCGATGCGAGGCCCGCCAGCTCCGCGGCGGTGAAGCGTTGGGGCAGCAGTGCGTTGACGAGGACCGCCTCGAGGTCGCGCCCCAGCCGCGCGCGCAGGCCGTCCTGGAGCTCGAGCGTCTCCGTGACCGCCATCTCCGTGCCCAATGCCACCGCCAGGTAGGCCGAGCGCGCGGGGCTCTCCAGCAGTTCCTGGACCTTGCGGGCCTGTCCCGCCACCGGGCCCACACGGGCGATCGCCCCGAACGTGTGTGGCGAGCTGAGCATGCCGAGCGCATGGCCGGTGGCTGGCGCGTCCAGTACGACCAGTGGGTGCTCGCCGGCACGGCCGCCTGCACGCTGCCCGCCCGTGAGCCGCCAGATCTTGACCATCGTCACGAGCTCCTTGGCGCCGGGGGCGGCGGCGGCGAAGTACTGAAAGGTGCCGCTGGAGGCGAGCACGCGTCCCGACACCCGGCCGCCCAGCACCTGCAGCCACTCGAGCAGGGCGCGGTCGGGATCGATGGAGATGCTCGACAGGTGCGCCGCCAGCCCGCACTCGTGTCCGGGGCGGGCCGGCTCGACGCCGAACAGGCCCGGCAGCCGGCTCTCCTCGCCGACCTCCACCACGATCGTCCGGCGCCCGGCGCGCGCGGCGGCCAGGCCCAGCGCTGCCGCGATCGTCGTCTTGCCCACGCCACCCTTGCCGGTCACGACGAGCAGCTTGCGGTCGAACGGCGATTGCATGGCCGTGGCAGTGTGGCTCAAACCGGCCGTCGCACGGTGGGACCTACAATCGTGGCGATGAGCGCACCGGGGGTTCCCATCGCGGACGGGCAGCCGCGCACGATCGACGAGCAGGTCAACTACGACCGCGATGGGCTGATCGCGTGCGTCGTGCAGCACTGGGCCAGCGGCGAGGTGCTCACGCTCGCGTACATGAACGCGGAGGCGCTGCGGCGCACGCGCGAGACCGGCGAGCTGCACCTGTGGAGCCGCTCCCGAGGCGAGCAGTGGCACAAGGGCGAAAGCAGCGGCAACGTGCAGAGCGTGCGAGCTCTGCGCCTGGACTGCGATGGCGACGCGCTGCTCGCGCTGGTGGAGCCTGCCGGGCCGGCCTGCCACACGGGCGAGCGCACCTGCTTTCACCGTGGCGAGCTCGATCCGGGAGCGCCGCACGAGACGCTCCCAAGCCTCGAGCGCACGCTCGAGGCCCGCGCCCTCGAGCGTCCCGGTGGCTCCTACACGGTGACGCTGCTCGACGACCCCGCCCGCATCGGCGAGAAGGTCATGGAGGAGGCCGAGGAGGTCGCCCGGGCGGCGCGCGAGGAGTCCGACGAGCGCGTCGACGAAGAGGCCGCCGACGTTCTCTATCACCTGCTCGTGCTGCTGCGCAGCCGCGGACGGGCGCTTGCGGACGCTGAGCGGGTGCTCGATGGCCGTCGCTCCTAGCCTCGCCGGAGCGGAAGCCGCGAACGTCACCCCGGGGCTCGAGGAGGTGCGCTCGCTGGCGCGCTCCCACGACCTGATCCCCCTGCGCTACAGCTTCATCGAGGACTGCGAGACGCCCGTGTCCGCGTTCCTGAAGCTGCGCGCGCTGGCGCCCGGGGCGCCCGCCTTCCTGCTCGAGTCAGCCGATCAGGGACAGCGCGTGGGGCGCTGGTCGTTCATCGGCTTTCGCCCCCGCTCGGTGCTGCGCTGGTCCCTCGGCGACGGCGGCGACCCCTACGCGCTGGCCGCGGAGCGGGTCGAGCGCTTCCGCCAGGCGCCGATGCGCGATGCGCCACCGTTCACCGGCGGAGCCGTGGGCTTCTTCGGCTATGACCTCGTGCGCACGGTCGAGCCCCTCGGCAACCCCTGGGATGCGCCGCATGCAAAGCGCGATGACGCGCACGAGCCCGGCCTCGACGGGAGCACCGATCCCCTCGGACTCCCGGACATGGCGCTCATGCTCTCCGATGCGCTGGTCGTGTTCGACCATCTCAAGCACACCGTCACGATCATCGCCAACGCCGATCTGCAGGCCGAGCCGGACGTGGCGCGAGCGTACGAGCAGGCTGCGCGCACGATCGCCGAGGTGCGCAGCGTGCTCGCCGGCCCGGTGCCCCGCGGTGAGCACGTGCAGCCTGGTACCCGTAAGGCGCCGGCGTTCCGTTCGAACATGCCGCGCGAGCGCTTCGAAGCGATGGTCGCGCGCATCGTCGAGTACATCTACGCGGGCGATGCCTTCCAGGTGGTCCCTTCGCAGCGCTTCTCGGCGCCGGTGCCGGTCGAGGCGTTCTCCATCTACCGCGGGCTGCGCGCGGTCAACCCGAGTCCATACATGTACTTCCTCGACTTCGGCGACTTCCAGGTCGCCGGTGCGAGCCCGGAGCCGCTGCTGACGGTCAGCGGACGGCACGTCAGCACCAAGCCGATCGCCGGCACCCGCCCGCGGGGCGCCACGCCCGAGGAGGACCGGCGCATCGAACAGGAGCTGCTCGCCGACGAGAAGGAGCGCGCCGAGCACGTGATGCTCGTCGACCTCGGGCGCAACGATCTCGGCCGCGTATGCGAGTACGGCAGCGTGCGGGTGGACGAGCTGATGGAGATCGAGTCCTACAGCCACGTCATGCACATCGTCTCCTCGGTGTCCGGCACGCTGCGCCCGGAGGTGGGCGCGATGGACGCGCTGCGCTCGGTGCTGCCCGCGGGCACGCTGTCGGGCGCGCCGAAGGTGCGGGCGATGCAGATCATCGACGAGCTCGAGCCGGTCAAGCGCGGTGGCTACGGCGGCGCCGTCGGCTACCTCAGCTACGCCGGCGACCTCGACACCGCCATTCACATCCGTACCGTGGTCGTCAAGGACGGCATCGCACACGTGCAGGCGGGGGGTGGCACGGTGGCGGACGCCAAGCCCGCGTACGAGTACGAGGAGTCCGTGGCGAAGACCAAGGCGGTCATCCGGGCTGTCGAGCTCGCCTGCGAGCAGGCGGACTGGGCGTGAGCGCCCGCGCGGGCGCGCCGGTGCTGCGATGAAGGTGCTGGTCCTGGACAACTACGACTCCTTCGCCTACAACCTCGTGCAGTACCTGGGGGAGCTGAACGCCGACGTGCACACGGTCCGCAACGATCGCGCCACCGTGGAGGAGTTGCTCGCGGAAGGCTACGAGCGCTGCGTGGTCTCGCCGGGACCGTGCACGCCCGAGCAGGCCGGGATCACGCTCGAGCTCGTGCGGCGGATGCCCGAGGCGGGGGTGCCCACGCTCGGCGTATGCCTCGGCCATCAGGCGCTTGCACAGGCGTTCGGGGGGCGCTGGAGGCTGCACACGCCGGTGCACGGCAAGGCCACGCAGATCGAGCACGACGGACGCACGATCTTCGCCGGGCTCTCCTCGCCGCTCACGGTCGGGCGCTATCACTCGCTGGTCGTGGACGCCGACCTGCCCGATTGCCTGGAAGAGTCGGCCCGCGGCGATGGCGTGCTGATGGGAGTGCGCCACCGCGAGCTGCCCGTCGAGGGGGTGCAGTTCCATCCCGAGTCGGTTCTCACCGAACAGGGCCACGAGCTGCTGCGCAACTTCCTGGAGCGCTGCTAGGGATGCCCAACGCGATCCTCACCAGCGCGATCGACGCGCTCGCGTCCGGGCGCGACCTGAGCGCCCAGGACACGGCGGAGGTGCTGGCGGAGATCATGCATGGCGAGGTCTCAGAGACGCAGATCGCGGGCTTCCTGATCGCGCTGAGGACCAAGGGGGAGACGGTCGATGAGCTGGCTGGGCTCGCGCGCACGATGCGGGCGCTCGCGGCGCACGTGCCGAGCGAGCGCGACGATCTGCTCGACACGGCCGGCACCGGGGGTGGGCGCAGCAGCTTCAACGTGTCGAGCACCGCGGCGCTGATCGCCGCCGGGGCGGGCTGCGCGGTGGCCAAGCACGGCAACCGCTCGGCCACGAGCCGGTCGGGGTCGGCCGACCTGCTCGAGGCGCTCGGCGCGCGCATCGACCTCGGGCCGCAGGCGGTGGCGGACTGCATCGACGAGGCGGGCTTCGGCTTCATGTTCGCGCCGGCCCACCACCAGGCGACGCGCTTCGTGGTCCCCGTGCGGCGTGAGCTGGCGGTGCGCACGATCTTCAACCTGCTCGGTCCGCTGACCAACCCCGCCGGGGCGCGGCGTCAGTTGATCGGCGTCTCCGACGCGGCGTTCCTGGAGAGGATGGCGGGCGCGCTGGCCAGGCTCGGCGTCGACCGTGCCCTCGTGGTGGCGGGCGAGGATGGGTTGGATGAGGTCTCGGCGAGCGCGCCGACGAACGTCGTCGAGGTCAACGGCGAGGAGCTGCAGGCGCTACGTGCTCACCCCGCGCGAGGTGGGCATCGATGCGGACGTGGGGGAGGCGCCGGCGGGGGGAACGCCGGCCGAGAACGCGGCGGTCACGCGCGCGATCCTGCGCACCGACGGCGGCGCTCAGCGCGGCGGCGAGGCCACCGCGAGGGCGACCGCGCCGGGCGAGGAGCTCGCGGTGATCAACGCCGGCGCGGCGATCTACGCGGCCGGTGGGGCGGACTCGATCGCGGCGGGCGTCGAGGCTGCCCGCGACGCGATCGCAGACGGACGCGCGGCGGACGCGCTCGAGCGCTACGTGCAGGCCAGCCGCCGGCTTGCGCCGGAGCGGGCGAGCACGTGAGCGCGCGGACGGAAACGGTGCTCGATCGCATCCTGGCGGAAACGCGTAAGGAGGTCGAGCGTCGCAAGCGCGAGCGGCCGCTGCCCGCGGTGACGCCCGCCCGAGCAGCGGGCGAGCGCGCCTTCCGCGACGCCCTGGCGGGCGAGGGCATCGGGGTGATCGCGGAGTTCAAGCGTCGCTCGCCGTCGGCGGGCGAGCTGCACGAGCGCCCGCAGCTCGAGGAGATCGTGGCCGCATACGAGCGCGGCGGCGCAGTGGCGGTGTCGATCCTCACGGAGGGACCGAACTTCGCGGGTGCGCTCGAGGATCTGGGCGCCGCCCGCCGGGCGTGCGCTCTGCCGTTGCTGCGCAAGGACTTCATCGTGGACCCCTACCAGCTGCACGAGGCGGCCGCGGCCGGGGCGGACGCGGTCCTGCTGATCGTGGCGGCGCTCGCGCCGCCGGCACTCGCCTCGCTGCACGCGGCGGCGCGTGAGCTGTGCCTGGACGTGCTGGTGGAGGTGCACGATCGAGACGAGCTCCAGCGTGCGCTCGCGCTCGGTGCGGAGGTGATCGGTGTGAACAACCGCGACCTGCGCGACTTCAGCGTCGAGGTGGGACGCACGGAAACGCTGATGGGGGAGGTTCCCGCCGACGTGATCGTGGTCTCGGAGTCGGGGATCGTCACGGCCGAGCAGGTGCGGCGTCTGCGCGATTGCGGCGTGCGTGGCGTCCTGGTGGGGGAGTCTTTGATGCGGGCACCGGACCCCGCGGAGGCGGTGCGTGGGCTGACCGCATGGCGCCGTGAGATTATTTAGGCGCTCGCGGGCCGGGCTTTAGATCAGCTTGATGGCCTTCGTTCATCCTCTTCTGCAATGAAACGCATGTTCCTGATCCCATTCGTGTCCGCCCTGCTGGGCGGTGGCGTGGTCGTGGCGGTGCTCGCTGCCGCGGGCGACCTCGGTGAAAGCAAGAAGACGATTGTGACGACGGTCGAAGCCGCGGCTCCGGCCACCCCGTCGAACGCCTCGCAGCGGACGGTCGGCATGACCCCGCACGAAGCTTACGTTCGCGACGCGCCGGGTGTGGCGTTCGTGACCTCGACGATCGTGCAGAAGACGGAATCGCCATTTAACATCTTCGGCGAAGAAAGCGAGCGTCAGGGCCAGGCGACCGGGTCGGGCATCGTAATCGACGCCAACGGCACGATTCTCACGAACTACCACGTGATCGAGAATGCGATAAAGGTAACTGTCAGTTTCGAAAAAGGCCAGTCGGTAGAAGCTCAGGTGGTGGGCAAGGACCCCTCCGACGATCTCGCCATCCTGCATATCTCACCCGACGGGCTGAAGCTGCACCCCCTGAAGCTGGGCGACTCGAGTACCGTGCAGGTCGGCGATCCGGTGTATGCGATCGGTAACCCGTTCGATCTCGAACGTACGCTCACGACGGGTGTGATCTCCGCGCTGCAGCGTGAGATCACAGCGCCCAACGGTTTCACCATCAACAACGTGCTGCAGACGGATGCCCCGATCAACCCGGGCAACTCGGGCGGGCCGCTGCTGAACGCGGCGGGCGAAGTGATCGGCATCAACTCGCAGATCGAGACCGGCGGCAGCGGTGACGGCAGCGTTGGCATCGGCTTCTCCATCCCGATCAACACGGCCAAGTCCAAGATCGCGGAACTCGAGAAAGGCGGCACGGTGCGCGGCGCGTACCTCGGGCTGACCTCGCTCACGATCGACGGGTCGCTGTCGGCGCTGAACCTGCCGGTGAAGTCGGGAGCGCTGGTGCAGAGCGTCCAGCCCGGCACGGCCGCGGCCAAAGCGGGCATCCGCGGCGGATCGGTGAACACGACGACCGAAGACGGGCAGGTTGCGGTCGGCGGCGACATCATCGTCGGCATCGACGGCAGGAAAGTGGCCAGCTCCGAAGAACTCGCAAACGACATCGGCGAAAAGAAGCCGGGCGACACGATCAGCGTCGAACTGGAACGTGCAGTGGGCAACGGCAAGTACAAGCAGATGACGGTCAAGGCCACGCTCGGTCAGCGACCGAACTCGGTGCCCAACCCGAACACCCCCGAAGGCTAGTCTCACCGAGTCGGGCCGGACCCGGGCGCTGCCTGGCGCCCGGGCACCGGAACATCGGGCGGCTGGAGCTCGCGAGCATCGTTCGTCCTGGCCGGCGGCCCGCTACCGTGGAGTCCATGCAGTCCTACCCAAGGGTGAAGATCTGCGGGATCACGAACCTCGCGGACGCCGAGCTGGCGGTGGAACTGGGCGCGTGGGCGCTCGGGATGATCTTCTACGCGGGCTCGCCACGGCGCTGCGCGCCCGCGCAGGCACAACTCCTCACGGCGGCGCTGCGTCGCAGGGTGGAGCTCTGCGGCGTGTTCGTGAACGCGCCTCTCGAGCAGGTCGTGCGTGACAGCGAGGAGCTCGGCCTGAGCATGGTGCAGCTCCACGGCGACGAGGGTCCCTCGTTCTGCGCCGAGGTCGCGCGCCGCACCGGCGCGCGCGTGATCAAGGCGGCCCAGGTATCCGGCCCGGGGGACGTGCAGGACGTCGAGCGCTTCCACGTCGACTTTCATCTGCTCGACGCGCGCGCGAAGTCACCCGCCGGGCGCGAGCTGCGAGGCGGCACGGGGGAGACGTTCGACTGGAGGTTGCTGAGCGCGCGCCACTCGCACGTGCCACTGATCCTCAGCGGGGGACTCGACGGCGAGAACGTGGCGGAGGCGATCGCCATGAGCAATCCGTTCGCCGTGGACAGCGCAAGCGGCACGGAGGCCGCGCCCGGACACAAGGACCCCGTGAAGCTGCGGGCGTTCTTCCAGGCCGTCGCGACGTCCGCGCCGCCGGCCGGGATCGAGGACAGCCTCGCCGTGCCAGCCGTGCCAGCCGTTCCGGCCGTCGGCCCCGGGGGTCGGGCGTGAGCGCTCCCAGCGCCGCCGGCGCCGCGGACGGCGTGGGCGAGATCGAGCATCGCTTCGGCCCCTACGGCGGCCAGTTCGTGCCGGAGACGCTGATGCCCGCGCTCGCGGAGCTCGAGCGGGCGTGGACAGAGGCCAGATCGGATCCCGCCTATGGCGCCGAGCTGGGTGGGTTGCTGCGCGACTTCGGGGGGCGCCCGACGCCGCTGTATCGCGCGCGCCGGCTGTCCGAGCGGGTGGGGCGGAGCGTGTATCTCAAGCGCGAGGATCTCAACCACACCGGCTCACACAAGCTGAACAACGCGCTCGGTCAGGTGCTGCTCGCCAAGCGCATGGGCAAGCATCGGATCATCGCCGAGACGGGCGCCGGCCAGCACGGTGTGGCGACGGCCACCGTATGCGCGCTCCTGGACATGGAGTGCGTGGTGTACATGGGCGTGGAGGACACGCGCAGGCAGCGGCCCAACGTGCAGCGCATGCAGCTTCTGGGGGCTAGCGTCCAGCCGGTCGATGCGGGCGCGAGGACGCTCAAGGAGGCCACCTCGGCGGCGATCCGCGACTGGGTGACCAATGTCCAGGGCACGCACTACGTGATCGGCTCGGCCGTCGGACCGGCGCCATATCCGGCGATGGTCCGCGACCTGCAGCGGGTGATCGGCGTGGAGGCCCGCGCGGCGCTGCTCGAACGCGAGGGCCGGCTGCCCTCGCGGGTGGTGGCGTGCGTGGGAGGCGGCTCCAACGCGATCGGGATGTTCGCGGCGTTCATCGGCGACGAGCAGGTGGAGCTCGTGGGCGTGGAGGCGGGCGGCGAGGGCATCGAGACCCCTCGCCACGGCGCTCCGCTGACGGTGGGCGGGCGCCCGGGCATCCTGCACGGCTCGCGCTCCGCGGTGATGCAGGACGAGGAGGGCCAGATCGTGCAGGCGCACTCGATCTCGGCGGGACTGGACTACCCGGGCGCGGGACCGCAGCACGCCTACCTGCGCGACAGCGGTCGTGCCCGCTACGTGGCCGTGACCGATGCCCAGGCGCTGTCGGCGTTTCGCGAGCTGGCACGGCTGGAGGGCATCATCCCGGCGCTCGAGACCGCGCACGCGCTGGCGTGGGTGCTCGCGCAGGAGGAGGGTGAGCTCGACCTCGTGTGCCTGTCGGGTCGTGGCGACAAGGACCTCGCGGAGGTGCTCGGCGCGGGCGGGGCGGGGCCGGCGGGCGAGGCCCTGGAGTGAGGTGGCGGTGAGCGCGGTGCAGGCGAGCAGCACGGGCATCGAGCGGATCGCGCAGGCGTTCGCGGGCGCGCAGGGGCGCGCGGCGCTGATGCCGTACGTGATGGGCGGGTTTCCAACGCTCGAGGAGTCGCTGCGGATCGGCCAGGCGTGCGTGCAGGCGGGCGCGGACCTGCTCGAGCTCGGCCTGCCCTACTCGGACCCGCTGGCCGACGGCCCCGTGATCCACGCGGCGGCCACGCGCGCGCTGGCGGCGGGGGCGAACGTGGCGGGGGTGCTGGAGGTCGCGCGCGCCCTCTCGGCGAGCGTCCCGGTGGCGCTGATGTGCTACGCCAACATGGTGTTCGCACCCGGCGTGGACGCGTTCGTCGAGCGTCTCGCGCGGGCGGGCGTGTGCGGGATGATCGTGCCGGACCTGCCGCAGGGCGAGGCGCCGGAGGTGCTGCAGCGCTGCGACGAGCGCGGGCTCGCGCTGATCCCGCTGGTGGCGCCCACGACCACACCCGAGCGCATGGCCGCGATCGGCGCGGGGGCGCGCGGGTTCCTGTACACCGTGTCGGTCGTGGGCACGACCGGCGAGCGCCGTGCGCTGGGCGGTGACCTGCACGAGATCATCGCCCGCGCCAAGGCGTGCACGGACGTTCCGGTGGCGATCGGCTTCGGTATCAGCACGCCCGAGCAGGCGCTGCGGGCGGCGGAGGCGGGCGCCGACGGGGTGATCGTCGGCACGCGCCTGGTGCGCGCGGCGGACGAGGCGGAGGACCCCGCGGAGGCGGTCGGCGCGGTGGTGGGCGCACTCGCTGCGGGTCTCACGCCGGCTCGATAGGATTGCCGCGCATGGGATTCATCCTCACCGTCACCGCCGGCCTCGTCGTATGGATCGTGTTGTGGGCGGTGGGCGTCAAAGGCTTCGACGCTTTCCTGCTGGCGGCGGTGATCATCCTCGTCGGAGCGTCGCTGAAGATCCTCTCCGGCTATCTCCCCCGCCGCAGCAGCTAGCCCGCCCATGCTGGCGCGCGGGCTGGGCCTGGTCGCTCTCGCCGCCGTGCTGCTCGGGGTGGTGGGCTGCGGTGGCGTGGCGGTGTCCGACGTGGCCGAAGCGACGGGCGGCCAGTTGACGATCTACTCGAGCCTGCCGCTGCAGGGACCGACGGCGGGCATCTCCGAGCAGATCGTGGACGGCGAGAAGCTGGCGCTCGCCGACGCCGGAGGGCGCGCGGGTCCGTTCAAGATCGAGTACTCCTCGCTGGATGACGCCAACCCCACCAGCGGCCAGTGGGAACCGGGACTGACCGCCACGAACGCCAAGATCGCGGCGCAGGACACGAGCACGATCGCCTACCTCGGCGAGCTCGACTCGGCCGCGACGGCGGTGTCGCTGCCGTTCATCAACGCCGCGGGCATCCTCCAGGTGAGCCCGGCCAGCCCGTACGTGGGGCTCACCTCCTCGCTGGACGCAGGGCAGGACGAACCGGAACGCTTCTATCCGAGCGGCAAGCGCACGTTCGTGCGCCTGCCGCCGGGTGACGTGGTGCAGGCGGCGGCGCTGGTGCAGCTGCTGGCCTCGCGGGGGGTGCACAAGCTGTACGTGCTCGATGACCAGGACGCCTTCCAGGTGCCGCTCGCGGACATCGTCGCCGGCGACGCGGAAAAGGCGGGGATGACGGTGCTCGCGCACGACAGCCTGTCGACGCAGGCCAACGCGGTGTTCAGCGGCGAGGTGGTGAAGATCGCGGGCAGCGGCGCGCAGGCGGTGTTCCTGGCGGGCGCGGAAGGCAAGGGCACGGCGAGGCTGTGGCGGGAGCTCGCCCGCGCCAACCCCGACCTGCTGCTGGCGACGTCGGGCGCGACCGCCGGCGAATCGTTCCCCTCGCAGCTCGGCGCGGCCGCGGCCAACACGTACCTGAGCACACCGGTGCTGCCGCTCGCCCTGTATCCGGCGAGCGCGCGGGGGGTGCTGCGCCGCTATCGCAGCGTGTTCGGTCAGGAAGGCGGCCCGTTCGCCCTCTACGGCTATGAGGCGATGACGCTGGTGCTCGACGCGATCCGCAGCGCGGGCGCCCGCGGCAACGACCGCCAGACGGTGATCGAAAGGGTGTTCGCCACCCGCGAACGCAACTCGGTGATCGGGCGCTACTCGGTGCAGGGCGACGGCGAAACGACGCTCTCGCGCTACGGGTTCGACCGCGTGATCGGCGGCCGCACGGCGTTCTACCGGGCGATCGACGTCGGCACGGGCACGAGCCGGAGCGCCGGCTGAACGACCGGCTCGGGTCTCGGCGGCTAACGCAGCCCGAAGACCAGGCGGAAGCGCTGCACTTCGCCGCTCAGCTCGGCGCCCGCCGCCGGCGAGCGTGGTGGCGGAGCGCAGGTAGGGCGCGAACTGCGCGAGCGGTGGCTGTTCGAGCAGCCCGATCCCTTCGAAGAGGCTCACCAAGGTGGGGAAATCCAGGATCACGCTCGGCTGGATGCCTTCGCCGAGGCTGGCGGCGGCGGCCGCGCGCGCGGGAGAGCCCGCGAGCGTGCTCGGGGGATTCAGAGCGCTCGTCACGGACTGTTCACCGAGGCCGAGCACGAACTTGGTCTGTCCGTCGGCGGCGCGTCCGTTGGCGATGTCGAGCACGAGCGGCAGGCCGGTCAGCCTGACGCCGACCGCGGCGTCGGTGCCGGGGATCGAGGCGGGGGCGGTTGCTCCGCCCGCCTTGCGCAACGCAGCGGCGAGCTCGTTGACGGCCGCCTGGGAGGCGGCCGGGTCGGTGGAGGTGATGACGACCGCCGCCCGCAGTTCGAGCAGCCCGGCGCCGCTGGCGAAGATCCCGGCCCTTCCCATCCAGCTCGCGAACTCGTGCTTGGCCTGGGCGTTGTCGGCGCCGAGTATCTCGAGCGGCGCGATCAGCCCCGTGAACAGCGAGTCCAGGCCGAACCCGGTTGCGGGGGCGGTCGGGCCCGAGCTGCCGACGCTGCTCCCCAGCGAGACGAGCCCCTGGATGTCCTGGGCGTCCTTGCTGAGGGTGGCGCCGACGTGGCCGAGCCCGATCGCCAGCCACGATTCGCCTGACAGTTCGTCCAGCGCCTGGGCGCTTTCGGGATCGGCCGACAGCAGTCCGTCGCTCTGCGGGCTCGCTTCCGGGGCGAGCGTGTCGGCGTCGAGCGCCAGCGAGGTGGCGGCCGGCACGAGCGAGATGTTCGCTTCGTGGGTCCCCGCGAGGACCTGGAGCACCCCCGAGAGCCCTTCGCCGCCGGCCGCTTGGCTGGCGGCCGCCTTGGTGTAGAGGTGCGCGAGTGCGCCGGCGGGTGCGGCGGCGAGCAGCTTCGCGTAGCCGCCGGCGTGCGCCAGCGAGCTGCCGCCGCCGGTCGTTTCGATCACGCCCCGCAGCCCCGACTGGCTGCCGATGACGGCGAAGTCGTGGACGAGACCGAACGCCACGCCGCCGGAGCTGAGCTCGTATGAGACGCCGTGGAAGCTGGTGGTGTGGGCGCCGGCGTGGGCGGCCTGGGAGTCGAGGAACGAGCGCGCCTTTTCCGGGTTGCTGGTGTCGAGCACGATCGCGCCTTCGGCGCCGCCCGTGCCGAACGGGAACGCTCCCGGCGCGCCGCCGCCGAGCAGGCCGTGCTCGAGCAGCGAGGGAATGGTGGCGGAGGCGTGCAGCGAGGTCAGGAACACGCCCGCGTAGGGCCCGAGCCACGGCTCCACGTCGCGGCTGTAGCTCAGCGTGGGCGAGCCCGGCGTCTGCAGGGCGGCGACCAACCGCAGGTAGGGGTCCGCCTGATGGCTGAGGGCGCGTCCCGCCGCCCGCGCCTGCTGTTGCAGCGAGCCCGTCGGTCGCACGGTGGCGCCCGCGTAGAGCGCCGCGCTCGCCGGCACCGCGGTCGCGGGGTCGGCGCTGGTGCCGCCGGGGTTGCTCGAGCCGCAGCCCGCGACGAGGCCGGCGCAGGCCACGAGCGCGGCGGTCGCGGCGAGGCCTTTGAGCGCACGGGGGCGATGGCGCGGGCGGGGCGCTCGGCGGAGGGCTGGGGAGGACAGGGCGGGTTTCATTTCCGGCCCGCTCGTGCGCTGGCCGAGGCGATCGTACAACCGCCACCCACCGCCACGCGCCATCCCCACGCTTGCAACGCGCGTTTCAGCGCGCGCGCGTGCACCGCCCCTTGCATTTGCGGGCGGCGGCGGGTCGCGTTGCCGGTCGCCCGGGATGTGCGGTGTTAGCAGGGGTTTTGGGCAGGACGAGGGTCTCGGACAGCGAAAGTGGGAGAAGATGTGCAAATGGGGTTGCATTGTGGGAGGAAGTGGGATATGTTCGCGCCAGCGAGCCGGGGTGGAGGGGCTCCTCCCACTCCTCCACCTCGGCTCGGTAAGCAAGCTAGGGAGCTCCCCTTGGTCCCGTTTCGTGGCACCTTCGACCATACGCTCGACGCCAAGAACCGCCTGACGGTGCCGGCCCGCTATCGAGCGGCGCTGGCGGACGGCGTGGTGCTGGCGATGCCCGTGGACCTGAAGCCGTGCGTGGGCGTGTGGCGAGTGGAGGAGTACGAGCGCTACACGAAGCGCGCCCTGGCGGAGCTGCCGCCCCTGTCGCCGCGGCTGACCGAGCTCGAGCGCTTCTTCTACGGCAGCTCGCACGACGCCGAGCTCGACTCGGCCGGGCGGATCATGGTCCCGAGCTTCCTCGGCGAGCACGCCACGCTGGTGAAGGAGGTCGTGGTGGTCGGTGTGGGCGATCGTCTGGAGCTGTGGGCGAAGGGCGCATGGAACGAGCATCGATCGACGCTGCTGAGCGGCGTAGCGGAGGTGACCGCGCGTGTTGACGACGCTGCGTGACGCCACCGACGCCCGTGCCCGCGAGCTGGCCCCGCTCGATCTGGCGAGGCGCAGGCGCGGCTCGGGTGAGTCCTCGCAGCGCTCGCGCTCCCGGCGCCAGGGCGCTTCGCCGACCGCGGGCGGGACGGGCGGGGCGGGCGGGGCTCCATACAACCGGCCGGCGCACACGCCCGTGCTGGCGAGCGAGCTGCTGGCGCTGCTCGACCCGCGCCCCGGAGCGCTCGCGATCGACTGCACCTTCGGGGACGGCGGGCACGCGCGGCTGGTGGCCGAGCGGCTCGGCGCATCGGGAACGCTCGTGGCGATCGACCGCGATCCCCTGGCCGAGCAGCGCTTCGCGGCGCTCGCACCTGAGCTCGCCTGCAAGCTGCGCTTCATCCGCTCGGGCTACGCCGAGGCGCTCGAGCTGCTCGCGGACGAGGGCGTCCACGCCGACATCGTGTACTTCGACCTGGGCATGTCCTCGATGCAGGTGGACACGCGCGAGCGCGGCTTCTCCTACTCGTACGAGGCGCCGTTGGACATGCGCATGGATCCCGCACAGGAGCTGAGCGCCCGCCAGATCGTGGCCGAGTGGGACGAGCGCCGGCTGGCGCACGCGCTGCGTGACTTCGGCGAGGAGCGTCACGCGGGCGCGATCGCGCGGGCGATCGTGCAGCGACGCGAGCGGGCGCCGATCGAGACGACGCTGGAGCTCGTGGAGACGATCTGCTCGGCGCTGCCCGCCCCGGCCCGGTTCGCCGGCGGGCACCCGGCCAAGCGCTCGTTCCAGGCGCTGCGGATCGCGGTCAACGACGAGCTCGGACAGCTCGATCGGGCGCTCCCGCTCGCGTGGGATCTGCTGCGCGACGGCGGCGTGCTCGCGGGCATCGCCTTCCAGTCGCTCGAGGACCGCCGCGTCAAGCGCTTTCTCAGCGCCCGCGCGCGCGGCTGCGTGTGCCCTCCGGATCTGCCCGTGTGCGCATGTGGCCGCCAGCCGGAGGCGGCCCTGTTGACGCGCCGTTCGATCGTGCCGGGCGCCGACGAGGTTGACGAGAATCCCCGCGCGGCCTCGGCGCGGCTGCGCGCCGCCAGGAAGCTCGCGGGCGACGCCACGCCGGCGGCGAGTGGGAGGCCGGGCGCATGACCCCCCCGGCGGCGGCCGCCGCGCCGAGCGCCCCCGCCGCCCCGCGACGCGCCCGCACGAGGCCCGCTCCCCGCGTGGCTCCGGCGCGACCACGACGGGTATCGGGACCCGCCCGCCCCCCCGCCCGCCCCCCCGCCCGCCCGCCGGCGCGTCGCTCCGCCCCCCCTGCGGCGCGCACGGTCCCATCGGCGCAGGGTGGTCTGGCGGTCGGCGTCCTGAACGCGGCGGAGAGCCTCTCGCGCCACCGGGCGCTGGATCGCTTGATTCGCGGACGTGTGTGGATCGCGCTGATCGCGTTCGCGCTGATCGGGATCGTGGCCCTGCAGTTGCTCGTGCTCCAGTTGAACGCGAGCATCGGTCGCGCGCTCGAGCGCCAGGCGCTGCTGCAGCGCGAGAACGCTGCGCTCAGCATCGAAGGCTCGGAACTGGCGTCCGGCGAACGCGTGGAGGCACAGGCGGCGCATCTGGGCATGACGCTCGTGCCGATCGGTGCCCTGCGGTTCCTCACGGCCGACCCGCGCGCTGACGTGAAGCGTGCGGCGGCGGCGCTGAACGCGCCGGGGCACAGCGCGAGCGCCGCTCAGGCCTCGGCGCAGCCGTCGAGCACGTCATCCGCCGGCGAAGCCGCGCCCGAACAGGCGGCGGGCGCGAGCACCGCCGGCACGCCGGCGGCGGAATCCCCGGCCAGCGCGACGGGTGAAGGCGCCGCGGCGGCGAGCGCCGAAGCGGGGACGGGGACCCCCGCACCGAGCTCCGCCGAGACGCAGGCGCCGGCGAGCACGCCGACCGCGCCGAGCACCCCGACAGCGCCCAGCGCGCCCACGTCGGCGACCGGGGCGAGCGGGACGAGCGGCGAAACCGCGCCCACGAGCTCTGCCGGCGGGGTGGGCACGGCGGGCGGCATGGGCGCCAACCAGTCGCTCGGCCCGGGGTAGCGCGTGGCTTCGCTCCAGCGGCGCGTGGGCGCCATCTTCGGGCTGTTCTTCGTGCTGCTCGTGGTGGCCGCCGGGCGCACCGTGTACCTGGGCGTGCTGCGTGGCGGCTCGCTGCGCAAGGCGGCGAGCGATCAGCAGCTGACCTACGAACCGGTAACGGCGCCGCGAGGCACGATCACCGACCGCAACGGCGTCGACCTGGCGATCTCCGAACCGGCGCAGGACATCTCCGCGGATCCCGAGCTGATCGGCGATCCGCTGGGCGCGGCGCGGCGGCTCGCGCCGCTGCTCGGGCTCTCGCCGGCGAGCGTGCTGGAAAAGCTCTCCGAGCGCTCCGGCTTCGTGTATCTGGCGCGGGCGCTGCCGGCGCGCGCGGCGCAGGCGGTGCTGGCGCTGAAGATCGACGGTGTGACGGGCACACCGGTGATGCGCCGCGTGTATCCCCGCGGCACGCTGGCGGCCCAGGTGCTGGGCGTGGTGGGCACGGAAGGCAAGGGGCTGGCGGGCCTCGAGTACTCGCGCAACGCGCTGCTGACCGGACGCTCGGGCGAGCGGCGGGTGGTCAGCGACGCGCTCGGGCAGCCGGTGTCGATCGCGGAAACCCGGCGCGAGGTGCCCGGCCAGTCGCTGACGCTGACGCTGGACGCGAACATCCAGCAGCGCGCGGAAGACGTGCTCGGTGCGGTGGCGCGCGTGTTCACCCCCAAAGATGCGACGGCGATCGTGATGGACCCGCGCACCGGGGCGATCCTGGCCCTGGCGAACTGGCCACAGGTGGACGCCAACGATCCGGGCGTCTCGCCGCCGGAAGCGATGGAGGATCGCGCGGTCGGGCTCGACTACGAACCGGGCTCCACCTTCAAGGTGGTGGCGGTGTCCGGCGCGCTGGAAGCGGGCCTGATCACGCCGAGCACGCCGTTCAACATCCCGGACCAGATACAGGTTGCCGAACGGACGATCCACGACGACACCGAACATCCGGAAGAAACGCTCACCACGGCGCAGATCCTGGCCCGTTCGAGCAACGTCGGCGCGATCAAGATCGGCGAGCTGCAGGGCGCGCAGCGTTTCAACGGATGGATCCACCGCTACGGCTTTGGCGCTCCCACCGGCGTGGATCTGCCGGGCGAGGAAGCCGGCGCGACGCTGCCACTGAGCGAATACTCGGGCTCGTCGATGGGCAACCTGCCGATCGGCCAGGGTGAGCTGGTGACACCGATGCAGATGGCCACGGCGTACGCGGCGATCGCCAACGGCGGCATCCTGCGCCCGCCTCACATCGTGAGCGCCATCGGCGGGCTCGCCGTGCCGGAGCCCCATGGGCACCGCGTGATCACGCCCACCACCGCCGCGGAGATCCGCCAGATGCTCGAGGGTGTGCTGGGTCCGGAAGGCACGGCCAGCCAGGTGTCGATCCCGGGCTACCAGCTCGCGGGCAAGACGGGTACGGCGAGCAAGATCAACCCGGAAACGGGCGAATACTCGGAAAGCAAATTCGTCGCCTCGTTCATCGGCTTCGCCCCGGCCAGCGATCCGAAGCTGCTGTGCGCGGTGGTCGTGGACGAACCCGGCTCGGGCTCGATCTACGGCGGCGCGGTGGCGGCGCCGGCGTTCGGGCAGATCATGAGCTTCGCGCTGCCCTACCTGGGCATCGCGCCGGGGTAGGGGCACTACAACTAGTGGACGTGTCCGCAAGTTTTGCGGTTTATTGGGAGGGATGATGGTCGGCGCGCAGAATTATGTGTTGTGCCCAGGTCCAGCACCCAGGTGATCGAGCTCTCCGAGGAGGAGCGGGTGGAGCTTGAGCGGCGGGCGTGCACGGTCACGTTGCCGTTCCGGGTGGTGCAGCGGGCGCGGATGATGCTCTATGCGGCTGAGGGTATGCAGGACATCGATATCGCCGCGCGGCTGGACTGTTCGCCGGATAGTGTCGCGCGGCGAAGAGCCCGGTTTCGGGCTGAGCGGCTGGATGGGCTTGAGGATCAAGCGCGGTCTGGTTGACCGCGTCGTTTTCCCCCCGGAAGAGGTCGCCGAGGTCAAGGCGGTCGCGTGCGAGCTGCCGCGCACCCACGGGCTGGCGCTCTCGCGTTTCTCCCGGGTTGAGCTGCACCGGCTGGTGATCGAGCGCGGCGTGACCGAGGCGTCGGCCTCGACGATCTGGCGGTGGCTGCATGAGGACGCGATCAAGCCGTGGCAGACGCGCTCTTGGATCTTCCCGCGCGACCCCGATTTCGCTACCAAGGCCGCGCGCGTGTTGGATCTCTACGCGCGCGTCTTCGACGGCAAGCGGCTGCGCCCAGACGAGTACGTCATCAGCGCTGATGAGAAGACGCAGCTGCAAGCCCTCGGTCGCCATCATCAGACGATTGCGCCTGGGCCGGGGCGCCCGGGCCTGGTCGAGTTCGAGTACCTGCGCGGCGGGACGCTCGCCTACCTCGCTGCCTGGGACGTGCACCACGCCAACCTGTTTGACCGGGTCGAGCAGACGACCGGGATCGTCCCCTTCGGCCGGCTCGTGGACCAGGTCATGCAGATCGAGCCCTACCGATCTGCCCGCATCGTCTACTGGGTCGTGGACAACGGCTCCAGCCACGCCGGCAAGGCCTCCGTCAAACGGATGACCGAGGCATACCCGAACGCCCGGCTGATCCATCTCCCCGTCCACGCCTCGTGGCTGAACCAGATCGAGATCTACTTCTCGATCGTTCAGCGCAAGGCGCTGACCCCCAACGACTTCGCGACCCTGCCCGAACTCGCCAGGCACCTGCTGGACTTCGCCCAGCACTACCGCACGCTCGCCCGACCGTTTGAGTGGACTTTCACCCGCGCCAAGCTCGACAACGTGATCGAGAAGATCACCCGTCACGAAGCGCAACCCCTCGCCCTCGCAGCATGAACCGCAACACTTGCGGACGCGTCCACTAGAACACGCGCGTCGCTTGGCTCAAGCTCGCGCCGGACGGGTCCGATCTATGCCTGCCATGGCTACAGACCGCCTTCGCTACGGGCCCATGATCGCGACGGTCGGCGCCGCGCTGCTCGCGGTGTCCGTGTTCCTGCCGTGGTACTCGTTCCGTGTGACGGCCCAGGGGGCGGCATCCGCACAGCAGGCGCTCGAGAGCGTGGCGGCCCAGTTCGGCAACACCGCCTTCCAAGACGAGGCGAAGACGATCGGCAGCGGCTTCGGGGCGCTCGCCGGCCGGCAGGTGGCGACGGTGAGCGCGCACGACGTGTTCAAGGACTTCTACCTGGTGCTGCTGATCCTTGCGGCGATCGCGTTCTTCGCGGCGCTCGCCCGCCTGGCGGGTGCGGAGCTGAGCGCGTGGGCGAGTGGCGGGCAGATCGCGCTCGTCGGGCTGCTGGCGGCCCTGTACGTGGCGTTTCGGATGGTCGATCGCCCGACGCCCCCGGGCGAAGCGTTCACGGTGTCGCTGGGTTTGGGCATCTGGCTCGCGCTGGGGAGCTCGCTGGCGATCGTCGTCGGGGCGATGTGGCCGAACGGTGCCGGCGGGCAGGCTGATTCGGCGCAACTGGCGGAGACCTGGGAGGGGTTCTCCGGCTGGACCCCCGAGACCTGAAGCCGCCGGCGCGCGAGACTGCCGCGCTGGGTGCTCGCCCGTCCGGGAGCCTCCTACCCCTTGAGTAGCATCAGCCCATGCGACTGGACGGTTTGATCGCCGGGGAGCTGGTGGGCGACGCCGCGTCCGTCGAGATCAGCGCGCTCGCGTACGACAGCCGCAGGGTGACCGCCGGCGCGCTGTTCTTCTGCGTCCCCGGCTTCAACAGCGACGGCCACGAGTTCGCGCCGCAGGCGGTGCGCGCCGGGGCCGCGGCGCTGGTCGTCGAGCGCTCCCTGCAGCTGGGCGTGCCCGAAGTGGTGGTGGCCTCGGCGCGGGCGGCGATGGCGCCGGCGGCCGCTCGCTTCTACGGCGAGCCCGCGCGGGAGCTGCGGGTGGTGGGCGTGACGGGGACGAACGGCAAGACCACGACCGCCTACCTGGTGAGGGCGCTGCTGGAGGCGAGCGGCGAGCAGTGCGGCATGCTGGGCACGGTCACATCGGTGATCGGCGGCAGCGAGCGCGAGGTGACGCGCACCACCCCCGAGGCGATCGACCTGCAGGCCGACCTGCGGGCGATGCTCGACGGCGGCGATCGCGCCTGCGCGATGGAGGTCTCCTCGCACGCGCTCGAGCTCGGACGCGTGGGGGCGATTGGATTCGCGGCGGCGGTGTTCACCAACCTGACGCAGGACCACCTGGACTTCCACGCGAGCATGGAGGACTACTTCCAGGCCAAGCGGAGGCTGTTCGTGCCCGTTGGGCCCGGCGACGCCTCCCAGCTCGGGCGCGAAGAGGCTCCTGGCGTGAGCGTGATCAACATCGGCGACCCCTACGGCCGGCGGCTGGCGGCGGAGGCGCAGGGCGCGCGCACGTTCGCGGTGGACGGGCCGGCGGACTACAGCGCGACGGACCTGCACTACGAGCTCGACCGCTGCCGCTTCACCCTCGATACGCCCGACGGACGGCGCCGGCTCGTGTTGCCGATGCCGGGTCGCTTCAACGTGGCCAACGCGCTGGGTGCCCTCGCCGCCGTGCACGCGCTGGGGGGCGAGCTCGACGTGCTGGTGGCTGCGCTCGAACGCGGCGTGCGCGTGCCGGGTCGCTTCGAGCCGGTGGACGAGGGTCAGGACTTCGCGGTGGTGGTCGACTACGCCCACACCCCCGACTCGCTCGAGAACGTGCTGCGTGCGGCGCGCGAGCTCGCCGACTCCGGCGGGCGCGGGCGGGTGCTGTGCGTGTTCGGCGCGGGGGGCGACCGCGACCGGGGCAAGCGCCCGTTGATGGGCGAGATCGGCGCTCGTCTGGCGGACGTGGTGCTCGTCACCTCCGACAATCCGCGCTCCGAGGACCCCGAGCAGATAATCAGGGAGATCATGGATGGCGTGGTGGGAGCCCCCGGTGAGGCGGACGGGCGTCAGGGTGCGAGCGGACCCGAGGGCCGGGAGCGCGAACGTGTGCGCGCGCTCACCGATCGTGGGGCGGCGATCGGCGAGGCGATCGCTCGTGCCCGCGGCGGCGACGTGGTGGTGATCGCGGGCAAGGGCCACGAGCAGGGGCAGGAGCTCGCGAGCGGGCAGAAGATCCCGTTCGACGACGTGGCCGTCGCCAGGGCGGCGCTGCGTGCACGTGACCACGCCGGGCCGCATGCCACGCTCGCCGGCAGGGCCGGAGCCGGGGCGGCATGAGGGACTGGGACGCGCGGCGCATAGCGGCCGCGGCGGGTGCGGAGCTGATCGCCGAGCCCGCGAGCCCACGCCGTGACGGGCCGCAGGAGCGCCCGCTGGGTCCCACCGGCGTGAGCATCGACTCGCGTACCGTTGCCGCCGGCGATCTGTTCGTGGGTCTGCCTGGCGAGCGGACCGATGGCGGCGAGTACGCGGCACGTGCGCTGCGCGCCGGAGCGTGGGGTGTGCTGGTGGCGCCGCCACATGCTGCTGCTGCTGCTGCTGCCGCCGCCGACGCAGACGCCGATGCCGCCGTCTCCGGCGCCGTGCGTGACGGCCCGGGCGAGCCCCAGGGCGAGAAGACGGTGCGCGCCGGCGCCGTGCTCTGCCACGTGGATCCGCTGCAGGCCATGCACGCCCTGGCGCTTGCATGGCGGCGCGAGCTGGGCGGGCGGGGCGCGAAGGTGGTCGCGGTCACGGGCTCGACCGGCAAGACCTCGACCAAGGACATCCTCGCGGCGCTGCTCAGCTCGAGCATGCGGGTGGCGGCCACCCCGGAGAACCTGAACACGGAGATCGGGCTGCCGCTGGCGCTCCTGGACGCCGGCGATGACACGCAGGCGGTGGTGCTGGAGATGGCCATGCGCGGCCCCGGCCAGATCGCGCAGCTGACGGCGATCGTCGAGCCGGACGTGGGTGTGATCGTGAACGTCGGCCCGGCACACCTGGAGCTGCTCGGCTCGCTGGAGGCGATCGCGGCGGCGAAGGCCGAGCTGATCGCGGGTCTGGCGGCCGGGGCGAGCGTGGTGGTGCCCGCCTCCGAGCCGCTGCTGGCGGCCCACCTGCGCGCGGATCTGCGCACGATCACCTTCGGTGAGGGCGGCGAGGTGTCGCTGGCCGAGCGTCGCGGGGATGGCTCGGTGGTGATCGACCACGCCGGCGAGCGGATCGAGCTGCGCCCGTCCTTCGCCCAGGCGCACAATCTGCGCAACCTGCTGGCCGCGGTGGCCGCGGCGCGCGCCCTCGGGCACACGCCGGAGGGGGAGCTGGATGTGCGTTTCTCGGCGATGCGCGGTCAACGCGAGGAGCTGCCCGGCGGCGTGGTGTTGATCGACGACTGCTACAACGCCAACCCAATGTCCATGCGCGCCGCGATCGACGAGCTCGCCAGGGACGCCACCGGCCGCCGGGTGGCGGTGCTCGGCGACATGCTCGAGCTCGGCGCGGACGCGCCGGGGATGCACCGCGAGCTCGGCGTCCACGCCGAGCAAGCCGGCGTGGAGGTGCTCGTGACCGTCGGCCCGCTGGCAGCGGAGATAGCGGCGGGATTCGCCGGCGAGACCCACCGGGCGCTCGACGCGCTTGCGGCGACGGAGCTGCTGGAAGGCTTGCTGGGCGACGGCGACACGGTGCTGGTGAAGGGCTCTCGCGGCGTTGGCCTCGAGCGGGTGACGGCGCGCATTCGCGAGCTCGGCGGCGGGCTCGGACAGCCACCCAAGGTGCCTGCGGGCGCCGGTGCACGGGGGGCGTCGGCGGGCGAGACGCCCGAGGCCGCGGGCGCCGGTCCGGGGCGCTGAATGGGCCGCATCCTCTTCGGCGGCACGGCTGCGCTGCTGATCTGCATCTTCCTCAGCCCCAAGTTCATCGAGTTCCTGCGCAAGCGCGAGTTCGGCCAGCACATCCGCGAGGACGGCCCCGAGGGTCACCACCAGAAGGCGGGCACGCCGACGATGGGCGGCCTGATCATCTTCCTGGCGGTGTCCACCTCCTTCCTGATTCTGAGCGATTACGAATGGCGCTCGGTGGGCGTGTTCGGCGTGGCGATCGCGTGCGCGCTGCTGGGCTTCGCCGACGACTACATCAAGCTCGTCAGGCGCCGCTCGCTGGGGCTGCGGGCGCGCACGAAGCTGGTGGTGACGGTCGCGATCTCCCTCGCGCTGTGGTTCGTGGCCAGGCACGAGGCCGATCTCGCGCCGACGCTGGAGCTGCGCTTCGTCGACTACCACATCGACCTCGGCCCCTTCTATCCGCTGCTGATCTACCTGGTGGTGGCGGGCACCACCAGCGCGGTCAACCTGACGGACGGCCTCGACGGCCTGGCGGCCGGCTGTGCGGGGATCGTGCTGCTGGCGTACGTGGGCATCACGTTCCTGACGGAAGACTTCGACATGGCGATGCTCGCGGGCTGTCTGGTGGGCGCGTGCATCGGCTTTTTGTGGTTCAACGCGTTCCCGGCGACGATCTTCATGGGCGACACCGGCTCGCTGGGGCTCGGAGGCGCGATCGCGGGCCTCGCGGTGATGACCAAGACCGAGGTGCTGCTCGTGCTGCTGGGTGGGATCTTCGTGATCGAGGCGCTGTCGGTGGTGATCCAGGTGATCTCCTTCCAGGCGACGCGAAGACGGGTGTTCCTGATGGCGCCGATCCATCATCACTTCGAGCTGAAGGGATGGTCGGAGACCAAGATCATCCTGCGCTTCTGGATCGTGGCCTCGATCTGCGGCGCGATCGGCTTCACGATCTACCGGCAGAGCAGGGGGCTGTGAGGGCGCGCTCGCCGCGGGAGCCCGGCGCGGGGTCTGAGCAGCTCGATCACAGGCACGCTGCCGGTCGCTGGAGGCTTCTCGCGGCGGGCGTCGAAGTGAGCATGGATGCGAGCACGGTTCGCCAACGCCGGCCTGGGGCGGCGCGCTGGCAGCTCGGCTGCGCACCCGCGGGCGCGGGCGGTGCGCGAGCGCCCGCTCGAGCACCGCATGTTGATGACCGCCACGATGTGCCTGCTGGCGTTCGGGGCGGTGATGGTCTACAGCGCCTCCTCGGCCACGTCGCTCCTGCAGGGCGAAGGCTATGGCGACAGCTTCCTGGTCAAGTTCGTGGTGTACGGGGCGATCGGCCTGGTGGCCATGCAGGTGCTGGCGCGGGACGGCGTGGCGAAAGCCCACCGCATCACGCCGCCGCTGCTGGTGACGTCGTTCGTGCTGGTGCTCGCCGTGCATGTCCCGCACGTGGGCGTCACCGTCAACGGCGCGCAGCGCTGGATCGGGCGCGGGCCGCTGCAGTTCGAGCCCTCCGAGCTGATGAAGCTCGCGCTCGTGCTGTACGTGGCGACGCTGCTGGCCAAGCGCCCGCGGTGCGTGCACGACCTGCGCGAGCTGGCGAGGCCGCTGCTGCTGGTGGTGGGCTCCGCGTGCCTGCTGGTGTTCACCCAGCCCGACCTGGGTACGGCGATGGTGATCGCGTTCACGGTCGCCGCGATGCTGATCGCCGCCGGGATGCCGCCACGCAAGCTCGCGCTGCTCGCCGGCTCGGCGCTGGGCCTGGTGCTCATGTACGCGCTCGTGCAGCCGTATGCGCGGGCGCGGCTGACGTCGTTCATCGATCCCTGGGCGCACGCCTCCTCGAGCGGCTTTCAGGCGGTGCAGGGGCAGATCGCGATCGGCTCGGGGGGGTTGTTCGGCGTCGGCCCCGGGCAGTCGGTGCAGAAGATCTTCTACCTGCCGGAGGCGCCCACCGACTTCATCCTCGCGGTCATCGGCGAGGAGCTCGGCGTGGTGGGCGTGTTCGCGCTGCTGTTCCTGTACGGGCTGATCGCCTACGCCGGCCTGCGCGCGGCGAAGGCGGCGCGCAGCCTCTACAGCGCGCTGATCGCGGTGGGCGTGACCGCGCTGATCGTCTCCCAGGCCGTGCTCAACACGTTCGCGGTGCTCGGCCTCGCGCCGCTCACGGGGGTGCCGCTGCCGCTGGTGTCCTACGGCTCGAGCAGCATGGTCGTGACGCTGGCGGCGATGGGCCTGTTGCTGAACGTCGCCGCGGGCGCGACCGGGCACGTGCGCGCCGTCTCGCCCGCGCGTCGGCGCGCGGGCGCTCGCGCGCCCACATCGCGCCGCGCCGTGCTCGTGCAGCCGGCCACGGGGGCGGCTCGCGGGCGCGCCTCGTCCGCGCGCGCCGACGACGTACGCGCGCGGGAAGCGCCACGATGGGGTGCTGATGGCGAGGCCGGCGAGGATCGTGATAGCCGCGGGCGGGACCGCTGGGCACGTGGTGCCGGCGCTCGCGGTGGCCGACGCGCTGCGAGCTGAGGGCGCCGAGGTCGAGTTCGTAGGCGCCGATCGTGCGGAGGCGCGGCTCGTGCCGGGGGCGGGCTATCCACTGCACACGCTGACCCTCCGCGGCCTGGACCGCTCGAATCCGCTGCGCGCGCTGTACGCGCTGGCGCTCGCCGCGCTGGCGATCCCCCGCGCGCGGGCGCTGCTCAGACGGCTCGCCCCCGACGCGGTGATGGGCGCCGGCGGCTACGTGGCCGGCCCGGTGGCCCTGGCGGCGCTGAGCATGCGCATCCCGCTGGTGCTCACGGAGGCCGACAGCCACCTCGGCTTGACCAACCGTCTGCTCGCGCCGTTCGCCCGGCGCGTGTGCCTGGCCTTCCCGCTGGCGGGCCGCGAAGGATCGCGCTACCGCGTGACGGGGCGCCCGATCCCGCCGCCGTCGGACGATCGCGCGCGAGCACGGGAGCGCTTCGCGATCGAGCCGCAGGAGACCTGCGTGCTGGTGTTCGGCGGCTCGCTGGGCGCGCGCTCGATCAACCTCGCGGCCGTCGAGGGGCTCGCGGACGCCGCCTTTCACGTGTTGCACGTGTGCGGCGCGCGCGACCATCCGCAGCTGCTGGCGCGGATCACCCGGGCGGGCTACGACCTGCGCGAGTACCTCGACCTGGACGCCTTCGCCGACGCGCTGGGTGCCGCCGACCTGGTGGTCGCGCGCTCGGGCGGCTCGGTGTTCGAGATCGCCGCGCACGGGCTGCCGGCGATCCTCGTCCCCTACCCGCACGCCTCCGCCGACCACCAGAGCGCGAACGCGCGCTGGATGGCGCAGGCGGGCGCGGCGCTCACGATCCCCGACGCGGAGCTGAACGCCGGGCGCCTGCGCGCCGAGGTGGACGCACTGCTGTCCGACCGCGATCGCCTGGCCGCCATGGCCCGCGCCGCGGCGGAGCTCGCCCGCCCGCAAGCGGCGCAGGACGTCGCCCAAGAGCTCCTGGAGGCCGCCGCATGAGCACGCCCTGGCGCGGGCGGCGGATTCACCTCGTCGGGGTGGGGGGCGCGGGCATGAGCGGCTACGCGCGGGCGGCGCACGCGCTGGGCGCCGAGGTGAGCGGCTCCGATCGCGCCCCCTCCCCGTACTCGGAGCGCCTGGCCGCCGACGGGATCATGCGGGCGCACATCGGCCACCGCGCCGAGAACCTCCCGCGGGGCGAGGGTGTGGAGCTCGTCTACTCCTCGGCGGTCGCGGCGGACAACGCCGAGCGGCGCGCGGCGCGCGAGCTCGGCATCGCCGAGCGCCCGCGGGCGGAGCTGCTGGCCGAGCTGACGGGCATGAAGCGGACGATCGCGGTGGCGGGCACGCACGGCAAGACGACGACCGCGTCGATGCTCGCGCACGTGCTGCGGGCGAGCGGCCTGCGGCCGGGGTGGCTGGTGGGGGCGGCGATCGGCGGCGGGCTGGCGAACGCGGAGTGGGGGGAGGGCGAGTGGCTGGTGGTCGAGGCCGACGAGTCCGATCGCTCGATGCTGAGCCTGAACGTGGAGGTGGCGGTGCTGATGAACGTCGAGCTCGACCACCACGCGACGTTCTCCTCGCTCGCGCAGGTGCGGGCGGCGTTCAACGAGTTCCTGGCGCGGGCCCGCACCGCGATCGTGGTGTGGGATCGCCCGGAGCTGCTCGAGCTCGCGCCGGCGGCGGAGCAGGCGCAGGTGATGACGTTCGACGTGCGCGACCCGCTGCTCACGCCCGCGGGCGTGAGCTTTCGCTGGCGCGGGCGCGAGGTGACCCTGAGGGTGCCCGGAGCGCACAACGCGCTGGACGCGGCGGCGGCCCTCGAGGCCGCCCGCCTGGCGGGCGCGCAGCCGGCGGCGGCGATCGCTGCGCTGGCCGACTTCCACGGCGCGGCCCGGCGCTTTCAGGCGCTGGGCGCGAGCACGGGCGGCGGGCGCGTGTACGAGGACTACGCCCACCACCCCACCGAGATCGCGGCCACCCTGGCGGCCGGGCGCACGCTCGCCCACCGGCGCCTGGTGGCCGTGTTCCAGCCGCACCTGTACTCGCGCACGGAGCTGCTCGCGCGCGAGTTCGGGACCGCGCTGGCCCGCGCAGACGTGGTGGTGGTGCTCGAGGTGTACCCCGCGCGAGAGCGCGCCGAGGATCACCCGGGGGTGAGCGGTCTGCTGATCGCCGAGGCGGCCGCCGACGCGGCGGATGGCGCAGCCGTGTACTGGCTGCCCTCGTTCGCGGAGGCTCGGCGGCTGCTCGGGGAGCTGCTGACGGAGGGCGATGTGTGCGTGGTGATGGGCGCGGGGGACGTGGACGTGCTGGCCCGGGAGCTGGTGGCGGCGTGAGTGGCGCGCCGAGCCCGCCGGCGGGCGTGCGCGCGAACTTCGCGCTGGCGCGGCTGACGACCGTGAAGACGGGCGGGGCGGCCGAGTGGTTCGCGCGCGCGGGCAGCGAGGGCGAGCTCGGCGAGCTGCTGGCGTGGGCGGGCGCCCGAGCGCTCGCCGTGAACGTGATCGGCTCGGGGTCCAACGTGCTGGTGGCCGACGGCGGCGTGCCGGGCCTCGTGCTCAAGCTCGACCGCGAGCTCGCGAAGATCGCCGTCGAGGGCCGGCGCATGCTCTGCGGCGGCGGCGCCCGCCTGCCGGCGGTGGCGAGCGCGGCCGCCCGCGCGGGACTGTCGGGGATCGAGTTCGGCGTGAACATCCCCGGCACGGTCGGCGGGGCGGTGCGGATGAACGCCAACGCCTACGGCGGCCAGCTCGGGCGCGTGCTCGAGTGGGTGCGGATCGTCACCGCGGCGGGCGCCGGGCGGCGTGAGCCGGGAGCGCTGGGCCTGGCCTACCGCCACTCGAACCTCGCCTCCGGCGAGATCGTGGCGAGCGCGAGCCTGCTGCTCGCCCCGGCGGAGCCCGCCGCCGTGAAGGCGAGCCTCGCGGGCATGCGCCGCCGCCGCCACGAGGCCCAGCCGCAGGGGATCAGGACGTTCGGGTCCACGTTCAAGAACCCGGACGATCCCGCCGCCGAGGGTCGCAGCGCGGGGGCGCTGCTGTCGGAGGCGGGCTGCAACGGCCTGGCGGTCGGCGACGCGCGCTTCGCGCCCAAGCACGCGAACTTCATCGAGAACACCGGCGCCGCCACCACCGCGGAGGTGGTGGCCGTGATGGCCGAGGGCCGCCGGCGGGTACGGGAGCGCTTTGGCGTGGAGCTCGAGCCCGAGGTGCAGACACTCGGCGACGTGCGCTTCCCCTGGTAGATCCGGTGGCCGAGGTTCGTCGGGTTGCGGGCGCGGTTGCTCCGATGACGGAGGCTCGGTGGGTTGCCGGCGCGGTTGCTCCGGTGACGGAGGTTCGCCGGTCGCGGGCGCGGTTCCGTTGGCAACCGCGGTAGGGGTTGCGTCGTCGAGGTCGAACACTGCGGTGATGGCCCGCTCGTTCGCCGCTCCCGCCCCCGGCCGTCTGGCCCGTGGATCAACGCCGAGCGCGCCCCGAGCCCGGCGCCCGCTGGCCGGTCGCGCGCATGTCCTGCGCGCGTGGATACGGTCGGCGCTGCGACGAAGGTGGCCGCGGATCGCGCTGCTGGTGGTGGCGATCGCGCTGCCGCTGCTCGCCTGCGGCTGGCTGTGGCTGCGCCAGTCGCCGTTCGTGGCGGTGCAGCGCGTGCAGATCTCTGGCGTGGGCGGCGTTGACGCCCAGGCGGTGGACGCGGCGCTCACGCGGGCCGCGCACGGCATGAGCACCCTCGACGTCAACGTCGGCGCCCTGCGCGCGGCGGTCGCTCCCCTGCGGGTGGTGAGCGAAGTGCGTGCGATCCCCAGCTTCCCCCACGGTCTGCGCATCGAGGTGGTCGAGCAGCTTCCCGTCGCCGTCCTCACGGCCGGCGGCGAGCGCACCGCGGTGGCGGCCGACGGCGCGGTGCTCGGGCCGGCGCTGGCGTCGGGCTCGCTGGCGAGCATCGGCGCATCCGTGCTGCCCAGGACCGGCGCGCACGTCGGCGGCGCCAGCCTGCTGGGCGAGCTGACCGTGCTGGGGGCGGCGCCCGCGCCGCTCGCAAGGCACATCGAACGCGTGTTCACCGGTGCCAAGGGTCTGACGGTGGCGATGCGCGACGGGCTGCTGGTGTACTTCGGGGACGACACGCTGTCCCATGCGAAGTGGCTGTCGCTGGCGCGCGTGCTGTCCGACTCGAGCTCGGCTGGAGCCTCCTACGTGGACGTGCGCCTGCCCTCGCATCCCGCCGCCGGGTTCCCCGCGGGCGTGACCCCGCCGGCGCAGGGCACGACTGCGAGCGCCGGGTCGGGTGCCCAGGTCGGCAGCCAGGAATCGACGGTTGGCGCGCTCGCCGCCGGCCTGTCGGGCCCGAGCACCGCGACCTCCGCAACGGGCACCGAACCCGCCAGCACCGCAACCGAACCCTCCGCCGAAACGGGCTCCGGGACGACGGCGCCAGCGGGCTCGGCGCCGGGCCCGGAACCGGCGCCAGCCGAAGCGGCCACGGCACCGGCGGAAGCCCCACCGGGAGGCTGATCAACAGTCAACCTCGACTTCAGGTTCATGTGAGCTGAGCCGGATTCTCAGGCAGTGGTCGAGAGTCGGGCGATCTGCAACGTTCGTTGCGAGAGTGGACGCCGTCGTTGACAGGGCGAAGTTCCCTGCATAACGTGCACAACCCCGCGGCCCGGCGAGCAGTATGCTGCGAACCCTTAATTCCTACTGAAGGCTTCGGTCAGAACCACCATGGAGAGAAGCGGTAGCTATCTGGCGGTCATCAAGGTCGTGGGCGTGGGCGGCGGCGGCACCAACGCGGTCAGCCGCATGGTCGACGCGGGACTCCGGGGCGTGGAGTTCATCGCCGCCAACACCGACGCCCAGGCGCTCGCCATGTGCGACGCCGACGTCAAGCTGAACATCGGCCACGAGTCCACCAAGGGCCTGGGCGCCGGCGCCAACCCCGACGTGGGGCTGGGCGCCGCGTCGGAGTCGCGCGACGACATCAAGGAGGCCCTCAAGGGCGCGGACATGGTGTTCGTGACCGCCGGCGAGGGTGGCGGCACGGGCACGGGCGCGGCGCCCGTGATCGCGGAGATCGCCAAGAACGAGATCGGCGCGCTCACCGTCGGCGTGGTCACCCGCCCGTTCGAGTTCGAGGGCTCCCAGCGGGGACGTCAGGCGATCGAAGGGATCGAGCGCCTGCGCGAGGTCGTGGACACCCTGATCGTGATCCCCAACGAGAAGCTGCTCGCGGTGGTCGAGCGGCGCACCTCCATGCTCGACGCCTTCCGCGAGGCCGACAACGTCCTGCGCCAGGGCGTGCAGGGGATCACCGATCTGATCACCATCCCCGGCCTCATCAACCTCGACTTCGCCGACGTGCGCACGATCATGCAGGACGCCGGCTCGGCGCTGATGGGCATCGGCACCGGCAGCGGCGAGAGCCGCTGCGCGGACGCCGCCCGGGCGGCCATCTCCTCACCCCTCCTGGAAGAGTCCGTGGACGGCGCCACGGGCATCCTGCTGAACATCACCGGCGGCAAGGACCTCGGGCTGTTCGAGGTCAACGACGCCGCCGAGATCATCCAGCAGGCGGCCGACTCGGGCGCGAACATCATCTTCGGCGCGGTCATCGACGAGAGCATGTCCGACGAGGTGCGCGTGACCGTGATCGGCACCGGCTTCGACCACCGCACCGGCCGCACCACCCGCCGCGACTCGCGCTCCACGCGCCCGGACCGCAACCCCCGCATCTCCGATCGCCAGCGCTCGACGCTGGAGATCTCCGACGAGGACATCGACGTCCCGCCGTTCTTGCGCTAGCCGATCTCGTTGACGTCACACGCGCAGATGGTCAAGGCGTCGGCGCTGGACACCGATGCAGAGCGCGATGTGGCCGGTTCTGCCGGTCGGTCCCGCAAACACGGAGCGGTCTTGGATATCGACGACTCAATCGATGCTCTGAGCGACGCACTCGTCGCGATCGGAGTGGATGCGCCGCAGGCGCCGACGGATGTCGCCGTCCTCGAGGAGATCGCCGCCGCGATCGACCCGCTGCGGCTCCCCGCCGAGGTCGGGCGGTTCTGGGAACGGATCGATCCGGCCACCATCCGGGCGCTGACGCTCCCGGAACTCTGCCCGCCGCAGTTCGCGCTGCAAAGCTGCACGAGCAACCGTGAGCACGGCTTCAACAACCCGGAGGTACTCTTCCTGGTGGCTTACACGAGTCATTGCTGCATGTCGGTCGAGTTGGACGGGCCGAGCGGCGGCGGAGGCACGTTGTTCAGGTGGAATGTTGTCGATGGGAGTTACCAGCTCTCCTACGACAGCCTGGCGGCGTGGCTTGCGCATACGGCGGCGCTGATCGGAGCCGGGTCCTACGAGCGCAGTGAAAGCGAGCGGGGTACGTGGTTGTCGATCACGGATCCTCGCGAGGAGGTGCCGGTCGCGGCACGGGAGCCCAGCACTCTGTCGCACCCGGTGTACGGCGAGGCGACTGCGGTGCCCCGCGATCCTGTGCTCTGGCCTGCGCACTGGCAGCGAGCGTCGGGTCTCGAGCCCGCCGACATCTCCCCGCGCGGCGCCACCCATACGATCGCCGAGGTTCTCGGCTCAGATCCGGCGCGCGCGCTGCGCGCCACGGTCGCGGGCCGGGTGATCAACCTGATGGGGCAGATCGACACACGCGTGCGCGTCACCGACGGCACCGAGACGATCGACATCCACTGTCCGGTCGCAGTCACCCTCCTGGGCCCGGTGGTGGGCTGTGAGTTCGAGTTCGACGTCGTGATCTCACCCGGCCCACGCCGGCCGGCTTCAGCGTCGGCGGTCGAGCCGGACGATCCCACCGACGAGCTCGCCGTGCTCACGGCCACGCTGATGTCCCGATACGGCGACCCCGCGGGTGCCACCGCCACGGCGGTACGGCCGTGCGGTCCCGCGCAGGACTGAGGAGGCGCCTGCGCTTCCCTGCCCGCGCGGGCAATAGCCGCCTGCGGGATCGGAGCACGCGTCGGTTCGCGCTTGTCACAGGTGTCCAACTGGGCCCCGGAGGGCCCTTCGCTAGCCTGGGCGCATGTCCGCGAGTCCGCCGCTGGTCCTCAAGCGCACGCCCCTGTTCGAGTGCCACCAGGCCGCCGGCGCCAAGCTGGTCGAGTTCGCCGGCTGGGAGATGCCCGTCCAATACGAGGGCGTGCGCCAGGAGCACATGGCGGTGCGCGAAGCGTGCGGGATCTTCGACGTCTCGCACATGGGGCAGATCGAGACGAGCGGGCCGGGCGCGCTCGAGCTGCTGCAGCGCCTGCTGTCCAACGACCTCGCCAAGCTCGCGCCCGGCGGTGCGCAGTACAGCGTGCTGTGTCGTGAGGACGGCGGCGTGCTCGATGACCTGTTCACCTACCGCCTGGACGTCGATCGCTACCTGACGATCACCAACGCCGCCAACCACACGCGCGACCTCGCGTGGTTCAAGGGCCAGGCGAGCGGGATGACGGACGTGAAGGTCAGCGACCGCATCGACGATTGGGCGATGCTCGCCGTTCAGGGGCCGCTGGCGCGCGAGATCGTCCAGGCGATCTCCGATCAGCCGCTGCCGCTGCGGATGACCGCCGAGCCGCGGCGGCTCGCCGGGGCGGAGGTGATCGTGTGCGCCACGGGCTACACCGGCGAGGACGGCGTCGAGCTGCTCTGCGGGCCCGAGGACGCGCCGGCGCTGTGGGAGGAGATCGTGCGTCGCGGCGCCACCCCGGCGGGGCTCGGCGCGCGCGACACCCTGCGGATGGAGATGTGCTTTCACCTCTACGGCAACGACCTCAGCGTCGAGCGCGGGCCGATCGAGGCTGGGCTCGGCTGGTGTTGCAAGGAGGACACGGGCTTCATCGGCTCGGATGCCGTCCGCGCGGCGCGCGCGCGCCCGCCACGCGAGCGGCTGGCCGCGTTCGCCATCGTGGGACCGGGGATCGCCCGCCAGGGCAACCCGGTCGTTGGGGGCGGGGTGGTGACGAGCGGCACGTTCTCCCCGTGCCTGCAGACCGGCATCGGGCTGGCGTACGTGTCCGCCGAGCAGGCGCAGGACGGAACAGAGCTGCAGATAGACGTTCGTGGCAAGATGCGCCGCGCCGTGGTCAAGCACAAGCCGCTCTACAGAAAGGACTCGTGAATGGCGCAGGGCAGCTACCCCCCGGAGCTTCTGTATCACCCGGAGCACGACTGGGCCCGGATCAGCGAGGATGATCCCGATCACGCCACCTTCGGCATCACCTGGTACGCGCAGGACGCGCTCGGGGAGGTCGTGTTCTTCGAGGCGCCCGCGCCCGGCACGAGCCTCAGCAAGGACGCGCCCTACACCGAGGTGGAGTCCGTCAAGGCCGTCTCGGACGTCGTCGCGCCCCTCTCCGGCGAGGTGGTCGAGGTCAACCAGGCGGTGGCGGAGAACCCGGGGATCATCAACGAGGATCCCTATGGCGGGGGGTGGCTGGTGAAGGTCCGTCTGTCTGACCCCTCCGAGCGCGAGGCGCTGCTCGACGCAAGCTCCTACATGGCCACGCTGAGCGGCACTTGAGTCGCTACACCGCCATCACCCCTGAGGACCTGGACGCGATGCTCGCGGTGATCGGGGTGCCCAGCCTCCAGGAGCTCTTCGACCGCCAGATCCCCGCGGCGGTGCGCCTGGGCCGCGAGCTCGGGCTGCCCGACGGAATGGGCGAGCAGGACGTCTACGAGCACCTGCGCGCACTCGCCGCCCGCAACACGAGCGCCGAGGACGAGCTCAGCTTCCTCGGGGCGGGGATGTACGACCACTACGTGCCCGCGGTGATCGACATGCTGATGGAGCGCTCGGAGTTCCTCACCCCCTACACCCCCTATCAGCCCGAGATCTCCCAGGGCGGGCTGCAGGTGATGTTCGAGTACCAGACGGCGATCTGCGAGCTCACCGGCCTGCCCGTGTCGAACGCCTCGGTGTACGAGGGCCCCTCGGCGGTCGCGGCGGCCGGCTATCTGGCGAAGCTGCACAACGGCGGCGGGCGCTTCGTCGTGAGCGCCGGCCTGCACCCGCACTCGCTGCAGACGCTGCGCACCTACGCCCACGGCTATGGCGTGGAGGTGGTCGAGGTGCCTCTCACCCCGGGCCCCACCGGCGGCGTCACCGACCCGGATGCGTGGGCGAGCGCGATCGCGGCGGACGGCAGCGAGACGAGCGCCGCGATCTTCGCCCAGCCGAACTTCTACGGGGCGGTCGAGGACGCCGCCGCCCTCAGCGCCGCGGCCAAGGCGGCGGGCGGCCCGGCTGGCGCCCCGGTCGTGATCGCGCAGGTCGACCCGATCACCCTCGGCGTGCTCGCGCCACCGGGCGAGTGCGGCGTGGACGTGGCCGTCGGCGAGGGCCAGCCGTTGGGCAATCGCCTGGACTTCGGCGGGCCGTCCTTCGGCATGTTCGCCGCTCGCGAGGAGTACCTGCGGCGGATGCCCGGTCGCATCGCGGGGGAGACCGTCGACGTCGACGGCCGGCGCGGGTTCGTGCTCACGCTCCAGACCCGTGAGCAGCACATCCGCCGCGAGAAGGCGACCTCCAACATCTGCACCTCCCAGGCGCTCAACGCGCTCGCCGGGGTCGTCTACCTGTCCTGGCTCGGACGCCGGGGGATCGTCGAGCTGGGTGAGCTGCTGCTCGCTCGCACCCACTACGCGCGCGAGCGGCTCGCGGGGATCCCCGGCGTCGAGAAGCTCCACGACCAGCCCGTGATCCGCGAGTTCGCCGTGCGCCTCGACGCCGATGTGGCGCAGGTCAGGCGCAGATGCGCGCGCGAGGGCGTCAACCCCGGCGTGGACGTGCACGCGCTCAGCGGCCGCGAGGCCGATCGCGGCGTGCTGCTGGTGGCGATCACCGAGCGGCGCACGCGCGCGGACATCGACCGCCTCGCGGAGGTGCTCGCGGCCGCGATGGCAAACCCCGGGCGGGCCGGGGAGAGCCCGGAGGGGGAGACTCCCGCTGGCGGCACGCCGCGGCAGCGGGGTGAGGCGACGGTGGGCGTATGAGCACGGTCGAGACACCCATGCAGCGAGACGCCGCCAGGACGATCTTCCAGAAGGGCGCGCGCGGGCGCCGCGCGTTCGTGTGCCCTGAGCTGGACGTGCCGGCGGTGGACGTCGCAGAGCTGCTGCCCGAGCGCTTTCGCCGCGCCGAGCCGCCGCGCCTGCCCGAGGTCTCAGAGCCCGAGCTCGTGCGCCACTACGTCGGCATCTCCAAGCGCAACTTCGACCTCGACTCGGGCTTCTACCCGCTGGGCTCGTGCACGATGAAGCACAACCCGCGCCTGCACGAGCGCGTCGCCGCGCTCCCCGGCCATGCGCGGCTGCACCCGCTGCAGGACCCCGAGCGAGCGCAGGGGGCGCTCGAGCTGATGTGGAACCTGCAGGGCGCGCTCGCGGAGGTCTCCGGTCTGCCGCACGTCTCGCTGCAGCCCTCCGCCGGCTCGCACGGCGAGCTCGCCGGCGTGCTGCTCACGCGCGCCTACCACGAGGATCGGGGCCAGACGCGCCACAAGGTGCTGACGCCGGACACCGCCCACGGCACCAACCCGGCGACGGTCACGATGGCCGGCTTCGAGGTCGTCAAGGTGGCGACCAACCCCGACGGCGGCGTCGATGTCGAGGACCTGCGCGCGAAGGCCGACGGCGACGTCGCCTGCCTGATGCTCACGAACCCGAACACGCTCGGCGTGTTCGACCCGAACATCGCCGAGATCGCCGAGATCGTCCACGGCGTCGGCGCGACGCTGTACTACGACGGCGCCAACCTCAACGCCGTGATGGGCCTGTCGCGCCCTGGCGACATGGGCTTCGACATCGTGCACTTCAACCTGCACAAGTCCTTCACCCAGCCGCACGGCGGCGGCGGACCGGGCTCGGGGCCGATCGCCGTGTCCGAGCGGATCGCGCCGTTCCTGCCCGTTCCCCTGGTCGTGCGTCGCGAGCAGGGGGCGGACGCGGCACAAGCGGATGGGGCGCACGCCACGGCGGAGCACGCGCCGCAGTTCGATCTCGACTACGGCCGGGGGCGGGTGGGGTCCAAATCAATCGGGCGCCTGCGCGGCTTCCACGGCAACTACGGCTGCTTCGTGCGCTCCTACGCCTACATCTGCTCGCTCGGCGGGGACGGCCTCAAGGACGCCTCCGAAGCCGCGGTGCTGAACGCCAACTACTTGCTCGCGCGCCTGAGGGAGCGCGGCGTCGCGGAGTACCTGCCGCTCGCCTACGGCGATCTGTGCATGCACGAGTTCGTGCTCTCCGGAGGGCCGATGAAGCGGGATCTGCAGATCAAGACGCTCGACCTCGCCAAGCGCCTGCTCGACTTCGGCTTTCACCCGCCGACCGTGTACTTCCCGCTGCTCGTCGAGGAGGCGCTGATGGTCGAGCCGACCGAGACCGAGACGAAGGAGACGCTCGACGCGTTCGCGGACGCGGTGGCGGCGATCCTCGAGGAGGCCGCACGTGACCCCGAGATCGCCCGTGGAGCGCCATATTCGACCCCCGTGCGCCGCCTCGACGAGGTCGCGGCGGCCAAGAACCCGGTGATCAGGGAGGCCCTGGCCTGATGGCGATCGAGCACCGCAAACTCGGCAGCACCGGCATCAGCGTGAGCCCGCTGTGCCTCGGCGCGATGATGTTCGGCGCGTGGGGAAACACCGATCACGAGGACTCGATCCGCATCATCCACCGCGCGCTCGACGCGGGCATCAACTTCATCGACACCGCCGACGTGTACTCCCGCGGCGAGTCCGAGGAGATCGTCGGCAAGGCGCTCGCCGGCGGGCGGCGCGACGCGATCGTGCTCGCCACCAAGGTTCACGGCAAGATGCACGACCAGGAGGGTGGGTTTGGGGACCCTAATCATTTCGGCAACTCGCGCCGCTGGATCGTGGAGGAGGTCGAGAACAGCCTGCGGCGGCTGAAAACCGACCACATCGACCTCTACCAGATCCACCGTCCAGAGCCCGACACCGACGTAGACGAGACGCTCGCCGCGCTCACCGACCTGGTGCGCGCCGGCAAGGTCCGCGCGATCGGCAGCTCGACCTTCCCGGCCTACCAGATCGTGCAGGCGCAGTGGGTGGCCGAGCGGCGCGGGCGCGAGCGCTTCGTGTGCGAGCAGCCCCCCTACTCGATGCTCATCCGTCGCGCCGAGGCCGACGTCCTGCCGGTGTGCGAGACCTACGGCATGGGCGTGATCCCGTGGAGCCCGCTCGCCGGCGGCTGGCTGTCGGGCCGCTACCGCAAGGGCGGCGACTCGCCCGCGCAGAGCAGGCGGGCGCAGATGATCCCCTCGCGCTACGACATGTCGATCCCCGGCAACCAGGCCAAGCTCGACGCGGCCGACGCCCTCGGAGAGCTGGCGGACGAGGCGGGGATGGCGCTGATCGAGATGGCCCTCGCGTTCGTGGTCGGTCACCGGGCGGTGAGCGCCGCGATCATCGGCCCGCGCACGATGGAGCAGCTCGAGAGCCAGCTCCCGGCGCTCGAGCGCACCCTCGACGCCGACGTGCTCGACCGGATCGACGAGATCGTGCCCCCCGGCGTGAACGTCAACCCGGCCGACACCGGCTGGGACCCGCCCTGGCTGACCGACAGCTCGCAGCGCCGGCGCGCGCCCGCGGGCGCGGGCTAGCGATGGGGGCGCGATGCGAGCACACGGGAGCTGAGCGCGGGTGAGGATCTTCTCGGGCATCCAGCCGACGGGACGCAAGCACCTGGGCAACTACATCGGCGCGATCGCCCAGTACGTCTCCAGCCAGGAGCGGGGAGACGGCATCTTCTGCATCGTCGACCTGCACGCCACCACCGTCGCCTACGAGCCGGCCGAGCTGCGCGAGCGCCTCTACGACACCACCGCCATCCTGCTCGCCGCCGGCCTGGAGCCGTCGCGGTGCATCCTCTTCCGCCAGAGCGACGTACCCGAGCACACCGAACTGACGTGGCTGCTGTGCAGCGTCACCGAGCTCGGGCGCTTGCAGCGCATGCACCAGTTCCGCGACAAGTCGCTCGCGCAGCGCGAGCTCGTGTCCGCCGGCCTGCTGCTCTACCCGGTGCTCCAGGCGGCCGACGTGCTCGCCTACCGCGCGCACGAGGTTCCCGTCGGCGAGGACCAGCGCGAGCACCTCGAGCTGATGCGCGACGTCGCGCGGCGCTTCAACGCGCGCTTCGGCGACGGGCAGGAGGTGCTGGTCGTGCCCGAGCACCGCATCCCCGAGGTGGGCGCGCGCATCATGGACCTGCAGGATCCGGGCAGGAAGATGTCCACCACGAGCGGCTCCGAGGCGGGCACCGTGTACGTGCTCGACGAGCCGAGCGCGATCGAGAAGAAGATCAAGAGCGCCGTCACCGACTCAGGTAGCGAGATCGCCCGCTCGCCGGAGAAGCCGGGCGTGTCCAACCTGATCGAGATCCTCGCCGTGGCGCGCGCGAGCACCCCCGAGGACGTCGAAGCCGAGCTCGCGGACGCCCGCGGGTACGGCGACCTGAAGGCGGCCGTGGCGGGCGCCGTCGTCGACTACCTCGCTCCCGTGCGCGAGCGCTACGAGAGCCTGCGCTCCGACCAGCACGCGCTCGAGGCTGTGCTCGCCGACGGGGCGCAGCGCGCACAGGCGATAGCCGCGGAAACCCTGGCGGACGTGCGGGAGCGGATGGCCGTCGGCGCGCCCCGTCGGGATCGGGCAGTACGGTGAGCGCATGAGCCTGGCCGCCCTCGAGCTCGACCTCGACGTCTTCAGCGGGCCGTTCGACCTGCTGCTCACGCTCGTGCTGCGCGAAGAGGTCGATCTGCTCGAGCTGGCGCTCGCGGACGTCGTGCTCGCCTACCTCGACCACCTCGAGCAGCGCGGCGAGCTCGACCTGGAGAGCGCCACCGAGTTCATCGTCCTGGTGGCCGCGCTGTTGGAGCTGAAGTCCCGGCTGCTGCTCAGCGGCGACGAGCAGGAGCTGTTGGACATCGAGCCCGAGCAGGCCGCCGAGGAGCTGCTCGCGCGGATGCTCGACGCCCGTCGCTACCGCACCGCCGCGGGCCACCTCGGCGAGCTACTCGCCGCCGAGCACGGCGTGCGCTTCCGCGACGCCCCCGCGCCCGCCAGCCTGCGGCGGGCGATCGTCCACCAGGCGGAGGGCTCGGGGGATGCGAGGGTCCTCGGCGAGGCGATCGGGCGGATGCTGCTGCGGCCCCCGACGATCGACATCCGCCACATCGCCATCCAGCGTGTGACCGTCGCCGAGCGCCTGGCGCACCTGCGCCGCCTGCTGCGCCGCGGGAGCTTCAGCTTCGACGAGGCGGTGCTCGGCGCCGACCGCGTGACCGTCGCCGTCACCCTGTTCGCCCTGCTCGACCTCTACAAACGCGGGGAGCTCGACTGGGAGCAGCGCGAGAGCTTCGGCGAGATCGCGGTCCATCGCGCGACGGCCGCTGCCCCGGCCGCGCTCGGCGCCGAACGCGTGGGGAGCTCTGGTGGGGTGAGCGAGGCCGGGCAGGCGAGCGTCGTGGGCGTCCCCGACGAGAGCGTCGAGGAGCTGCCCCCCGAGCTGACGCCGGCGGAGGAGGCGCTGTCCGAATCGGCGCGGACGGATGGGGCGCTGCCCGAGCTGGCGCGGACGGTCGAGGCGCTGCTGTTCCTCTCCACGGATCCCCTCGGCGCGGCCGAGCTCGCCGAGGCCACGCAGGCCGGGGAGGGCGCCGTGAGCGCAGCCCTCGACGTGCTCGCCGAGCAGTACGCGCCCGGGCGGCGCGGGATCACCCTGCGGGAGCTCGGCGGCGGCTGGACGCTGGCGAGCGACCCCGCCAGCGAGGACGCCGCGCGGCGGCTGTTCAGCCGTCCGCGCGCCTCCACGCTGTCTCCCGCGCAGGCCGAGACGCTCGCCATCGTCGCCTACCTGCAGCCCGTGTCGCGCCCCGAGATCACCCGCATCCGCGGCGTCAGCGCCGACTCGGCGGTAGCCACCCTGCTCGACCGCGGGCTCATCGAGGAGGCCGGGCATTCGCAGTTCGGCGCCGTCCTCTACCGCACCACCTTGCAGTTCCTCAAGCTGTTCGGCCTGCGCAGCCTCGATCAGCTCCCCGACATCGCCCGCTGGGACCCCACGCCCGAGGAGCAGGCCGAGCTGCGAGAGCGCCTGCTCTGCGCCGGCGAGGCGCGCGGGGGCGGCCCATCGGGCCCAGGCTGAGGCTCGCGGCGCGCAATCCGAAGGCAGCGAAGAGCGCGAGCTTTCCCGCTCTCACTCGCAAACGCCGATCCCAATCTTCGGAGCAGCTGCACATGCTGCAAAGCTCTTCCCCGCAAACTGCGTGTTATTCATGGATCATGTCGGTTGCGCGCTCGAGGCCACCGAGGCTAGACTCGCCGCCATCGACGAGGTCCGAAAGAGATGATGGGTGCGCGGCGCGGACGTTGGACTGACGGGCGGCGACGGCTGCTCTCGCCGGCCGCCAGAGTTGCTCGGCGTCGAACTCTGAGCGTCCTGTCGATAGCTGTGCTCGGCGCCGCTGCGCTGGCGACGGTGCTGCCCGCCTCGGCGTCGGAATCCTCCGGCGCCGCCGCCTGGGGCGTGAACACCGACGGGCAGCTCGGCAACGGCACGACCACGACCGAGAAGGAAGCGGTGGCGGTGAAGGTGCTGACCGAAGCAACCGCGGTGGCGGGCGGCGAACTCCACAGCCTGGCGCTGCTCAAAACCGGGAAGGTGATGGCCTGGGGCGAGAACAACGATGGGCAGCTTGGCAACGGCACGACCACCACCGAGAAAGAACCGGTTGAAGTCAAAGGGATCACCGAAGCTGTGGCAATCGCCGCCGGCGCCGATCACAGCTTGGCGCTGCTCAAAACCGGAAAGGTGATGGCCTGGGGCGAGAACAACGATGGGCAGCTTGGCAACGGCACGACCACCACCGAGAAGGAACCGGTGGAAGTCAAAGGGATCACCGAAGCTGTGGCAATCGCCGCCGGCGCCGATCACAGCCTCGCCGTCTTGAAGAGCGGGAAGGTGATGGCCTGGGGTGAGAACAACGATGGGCAGCTTGGCAATGACACGACCACCACCGAGAAGGAACCGGTGGAAGTCAAGGTGCTCACCGAAGCCAGCGCCGTCGCGGGCGGCGAATTCCACAGCCTGGCGCTGCTGAAGAGCGGGAAGCTGATGGCCTGGGGTGAGAACAACGATGGGCAGCTTGGCAACGGCACGACCACCACCGAGAAGGAACCGGTGGAAGTCAAGGGGATCACCGAAGCCGCCGCGGTCGCCGCCGGACACGATCACAGCCTCGCCGTCTTGAAGAGCGGGAAGGTGATGGCCTGGGGTGAGAACAACGATGGGCAGCTTGGCAATGACACGACCACCACCGAGAAAGAACCGGTGGAAGTCAAGGGGATCACCGAAGCCAGCGCCGTCGCGGGCGGCGAATTCCACAGCCTGGCGCTGCTGAAGAGCGGGAAGCTGATGGCCTGGGGCGAGAACAACGATGGGCAGCTTGGCAATGACACGGCCACCACCGAGAAAGAACCGGTCGAAGTCAAAGGTCTGAGTGGAGTCGTGGGCGGAATCTCGGCCGGCGCGAACTTCAGCCTCGCCTCCTACGCCAGCAAACCTGCGAATACGGTGTTGCCGGTGGTTTCGGGTGAAGCGAAGGATGAACGGACGCTGACGGCGTCGAGTGGGACGTGGACGGGTACGCCGACGATCACGTTTGGTTATCAGTGGGAGAGTTGTAATTCGGCGGGTGAAGGTTGCGCGGCGATTTCTGGGGCGACCGGCTCTAGTTATGTGGTTGGGCATGAAGAGGTTGGGGATACGATCAGGGTGAAGGTGACGGCGAAGAACGGTGTGGGTGAAGCGGTGGCGAGCTCGGCGCAGACGGCGACCGTCGTGGGGGTGGTGCCTGCGAATACGGTGTTGCCGGTGGTTTCGGGTGAAGCGAAGGATGAACGGACGCTGACGGCGTCGAGTGGGACGTGGACGGGTACGCCGACGATCACGTTTGGTTATCAGTGGGAGAGTTGTAATGCGGCGGGTGAAGGTTGCGCGGCGATTTCTGGGGCGACCGGCTCTAGTTATGTGGTTGGGCATGAAGAGGTTGGGGATACGATCAGGGTGAAGGTGACGGCGAAGAACGGTGTGGGTGAAGCGGTGGCGAGCTCGGCGCAGACGGCGACCGTCGTGGGGGTGGTGCCTGCGAATACGGTGTTGCCGGTGGTTTCGGGTGAAGCGAAGGATGAACGGACGCTGACGGCGTCGAGTGGGACGTGGACGGGTACGCCGACGATCACGTTTGGTTATCAGTGGGAGAGTTGTAATGCGGCGGGTGAAGGTTGCGCGGCGATTTCTGGGGCGACCGGCTCTAGTTATGTGGTTGGGCGTGAAGAGGTTGGGGATACGATCAGGGTGAAGGTGACGGCGAAGAACGGTGTGGGTGAAGCGGTGGCGAGCTCGGCGCAGACGGCGACCGTCGTGGGGGTGGCGCCGGTCAACACCGCTGCGCCGGTGATCTCCGGCACCGCAAAGGAGGGCCACGCGCTTACGGCGAGCACCGGCGCCTGGGTCGGTACGCCCCAATTGGCCTACGCCTTTCAGTGGCAGAGCTGCAACAGCCTCGGGGTGGGCTGCGTGAACATCTCCGGCGCGACCCACTCGACCCGCTTGCTCGACGCCGGCGAAGTGGGGGAGACGGTGCGAGTGGCGGTAACGGCCAGCAACGCGGCGGGCTCGAGCTCGAGCACGTCAGAAGCGACGGGCATGGTCGCCGAGTCGCCTTGCACGGACACGTGGACGGGTGGGCACGAAGGCGAATGGCAGACCCCGGGCAACTGGTTGACGGGGAGCGTGCCGGGCACCACCGACGTGGCCTGTGTTGAACCGGGGAGCACCGTGACGGTCGCAAGCGGAACCGAGCACGCCGGCCTGCTGCTCGACGAAGGCACGCTCGCCATCTCAGGGGGGTCGCTGGAACTGGCGAGCAACAGCGAAACCTCGACGGTTGGTGCGTTGCTGTTGTCTGGTGGTGTGTTGTCGGTTGCTGGGGAATTGGGTGTGTCGGGGTCGTTGGCGTCGAGTGGTTCGGTGTCGGTGAGGGGTGGTGGGCGGCTGGTGGTGCAGTCGGGTGCGTCGGGGACGGTGGAAGGGTGTCGGCCGTTGGTGTTGGATGGTGTGACGTTGGCTAATGAGGGGACCGTCAGGACTGGTGTGGCGGGTGGTGGTGAACACGGGGAACTGCGGTTGGAAGGCGGGGCGGTGCTGCAGAACTCGGGTACGTTTGACGAGGACACGTATGACAATGAGGAATGTTGGGAGGGTCATGCGATCGAAGGGTTGGGTTCGTCGTCGAGTGTGGTGAACTCGGGTACGTTCAACGTGGAAGTTGGGAGTGGGCGCACGGCTGAAGTGTCGGCGGCGTTCGAAAACACGGGTACGGTGGATGTGGGCAGCGGGACGTTCACGCCGACGGGTGGCGGTGGTTCTTCTGGTGGTACGTGGGTGACGGGGAGTGGTGCGGCGGTGGCGTTTACGGCGGGCTCGTATTCGTTGACTGGTGCCGACGCGATGGCTGCGAGTGTGCATGTGGTGTCGGGTACGTTGGTGGCTACGGGTGCGTCTTCGACGGTTGGTGCGTTGGTGTTGTCTGGTGGTGTGTTGTCGGTTGCTGGGGAATTGGGTGTGTCGGGGTCGTTGGCGTCGAGTGGTTCGGTGTCGGTGAACGGTGGTGGGCGGCTGGTGGTGCAGTCGGGTGCGTCGGGGACGATCGATGTTCCGGGTTGTTCGTTGTTGTCGTTGACGGGTGTGACGTTGGTGAACGATGGGACGATGACGATGGGTTCGGCTGGCGGGTCGGCTGGCCAGATCGACATGTCTGAAGGCGCGCAGTTGCAGAACGCCGGGATGTTCGACGCCGATGCGTATTCCGCTTCGTGTGTGCCGGGGTCGAACAATGCGGCGATCCAGACCAACACGGGCACGACCTCACTGACGAACACCGGCACGCTGAACATCAACCCCGGCAGCGCAAACACGACGATCGTGTCGGTGCCCTACAGCGGTGCGGGTGCGGTGAGCGTCGCGGCCGGCGGGCTACAGCTCGGTGGCGGCGGCTCGAGCTCGGATGCCGCGTGGTCGGTCGCGTCTGGGAGTCAGCTGGCGTTCTCGCAGGGATCGTTCGCGGCTACGGGCGGGTCGTGGTCGGGTGGCGGAGCGGTGGACGTGACCGGTGGGTCGGTGACGGCTTCGGGGGTTGGCGCGGCGGGCGAGGCGGTTGGCGTGGCGAGTGGCTCGCTGGCGATCTCCTCCGGATCGAGCATGTCGGTTGCGAGTTTGGTGTTGTCTGGTGGTGTGTTGTCGGTTGCTGGGGAATTGGGTGTGTCGGGGTCGTTGGCGTCGAGTGGTTCGGTGTCGGTGAGGGGTGGTGGGCGGCTGGTGGTGCAGTCGGGTGCGTCGGGGACGGTGGAAGGGTGTCGGCCGTTGGTGTTGGATGGTGTGACGTTGGCTAATGAGGGGACCGTCAGGACTGGTGTGGCGGGTGGTGGTGAACACGGGGAACTGCGGTTGGAAGGCGGGGCGGTGCTGCAGAACTCGGGTACGTTTGACGAGGACACGTATGACAATGAGGAATGTTGGGAGGGTCATGCGATCGAAGGGTTGGGTTCGTCGTCGAGTGTGGTGAACTCGGGTACGTTCAACGTGGAAGTTGGGAGTGGGCGCACGGCTGAAGTGTCGGCGGCGTTCGAAAACACGGGTACGGTGGATGTGGGCAGCGGGACGTTCACGCCGACGGGTGGCGGTGGTTCTTCTGGTGGTACGTGGGTGACGGGGAGTGGTGCGGCGGTGGCGTTTACGGCGGGCTCGTATTCGTTGACTGGTGCCGACGCGATGGCTGCGAGTGTGCATGTGGTGTCGGGTACGTTGGTGGCTACGGGTGCGTCTTCGACGGTTGGTGCGTTGGTGTTGTCTGGTGGTGTGTTGTCGGTTGCTGGGGAATTGGGTGTGTCGGGGTCGTTGGCGTCGAGTGGTTCGGTGTCGGTGAACGGTGGTGGGCGGCTGGTGGTGCAGTCGGGTGCGTCGGGGACGATCGATGTTCCGGGTTGTTCGTTGTTGTCGTTGACGGGTGTGACGTTGGTGAACGATGGGACGATGACGATGGGTTCGGCTGGCGGGTCGGCTGGCCAGATCGACATGTCTGAAGGCGCGCAGTTGCAGAACGCCGGGATGTTCGACGCCGATGCGTATTCCGCTTCGTGTGTGCCGGGGTCGAACAATGCGGCGATCCAGACCAACACGGGCACGACCTCACTGACGAATACCGGCACGCTGAACATCAACCCCGGCAGCGCAAACACGGTCACGGTCCAGCCAGAGTTCGAGAACCAGGGCACCCTCGATGTGCTCAGCGGCAGCGTGCGCTTCAGCGGCGGCGGCGTCCCAGAAGTCGTGTCCTACGGGACGTGGCTCGGAGAAGACGGACCGATCGTGCTCACAAGTGGGACGTTCCTGGTGGCGAGGGGGTCGGAGTTCCAGACGCGCGTCGAAGGCGCGAAGGTGGTGTGGGTGGCGCGTGCTCTGACCGGGTACCTGAGCACCCTCGCGCCATACGTCTCGGGCACGGTGTCGGTGACCGGCGTCGGCGAAGCGGGCGTTGGGGAGACGTTCTCCTCGGCGACCGTGGAAATCGCGCCTGCCGGCAGCAGCTCGTGGAAAACGTTGTGTGGACCGCTGACACCCGGTCTCGGTGGCACCTTCGAATGCGCCTGGGAAACATCTGCGGGGGCGTATCCCGACGGCGCATACCTGCTGCGTGCGCGCCTGTCGAGCGCGAACCCCTCGGAAGCCGTGACCACGGCATCGACGGATGTGGAGGTGGACAACACGCCTCCGAGCGGGACGCTCACCTTCGAAGCGGCGCACAGCTATTCGGGGCTTGCGACGGTGACCGGGACGGCGAGCGACTCCGGCTCGGGAGTGGCGGCGTGGCAACTCGAGCTCGAGCGAGAAGGCTCGTCGGAATGGACCAGCGCCTGCCCCCCGCAGAACCTACCGCTGAGCGGCAACGAATACGGGTGCACGCTGGAGACGTCCCAGTTCGAAAGCGGCGCCTACCGGTTGCGTGCACTCATCAGCGATCGGGCCGGAAACACGTTCACGACGCCGGCGCAGAGCTTTCCGATCGACAACTCAACGGCGAGTGGGACGATCGCCGAACCGCCGAGTTTCGTGGCCAAAGCGTTCGAAGCGGAAGGCACGGCAAGCGGAGGAGCCACGAGCTGGGCCGTCCAGATCGCGCCGATTGGCACCCTCGCTTGGAGCAGCGCGTGCCCCGTGCAAGAAAAACCGTCGCACGGATCCACCTACAGCTGCCAGGTTAACACCGCCGCCCTCGCCGACGGCCAATATGAACTGCGCGCGATCGTCACCGACGCGCAGGGTGACGTCTACGCGAGCAAGCCGGTCGCGACGATCGTCGACAACACCGCGCCGACGGGCTTCCTGTACCCGCCACCGCACAGCGTTGTCGGTAGCTTCGAAGTCCAGGGCTATGCGGCCGACTCGGGCTCCGGCGTCAAAAGCTGGCAACTGCAGCTGGCGCCCGCCGGCAGCGAAACGTGGATCGAAGCGTGCCCGCCCGAAAGCCTGCCCATGTACGGTGACGTCTACGGCTGCAACGTGAACGTCTCGACGCTCGCGGACGGCGCCTACCAGGTTCGCGCGGTGATCGTCGACAACGCCGGCAACGTGTACGACACCCCGCCGGCGACGGTCACCGTCGAAGACGTCGCGCCGGCGGTCATCGTGGTCCCCACGATCACCGGCTACGCGATTGTCGGGCACACGCTGAGCGCGACCATCGGGTCCTGGAGTGGAGCGCAGCCGATCACCTACGCCACGCAGTGGCAGCGCTGCACCGCGTCCGGGCAGAGCTGCCAGAACATCGAAGGAGCGACGGGCAACACGTATGTACCCGAAGCGCTCGACATCGGCCAGACCGACCGCGTCGCGGTGACGGCCACGAACGCCGCCGGCTCGACCACGGCGTACTCGGCGGTGAGCGGCGTCGTTCAGGCGAACACACTCGGCAACCTCTTGCCCCCGGTGATCGACGGTACACCGGCCGCTGGCTCCACGCTCACGGCCGACCCAGGGGTCTGGCGGGGCACGCAGCCGATCTCCTACGCATACCAGTGGGAAAGCTGCAACGGGACCGGCGGCGACTGCGCCGTGGTGGCTGGCGCCACAGGGGCGAGCTATGCACTGGGCACCGGCGACGTAGCCACCACGCTGCGCGTGGCGATCACGGCAACGGACAGTGAAGGGTCGGCAAAACTGACGTCCGCACCGTCCTCGCCGATAGCCGCGAGCGCGAGCTCTAGCAGCGGCATCCGCTACCTCTACGACCGCGGCGGACGACTCTCGATCGTGGACGCGCCGGGCCAGGGCGCCGCCATCTACCAGTGGGATCCGGACGGGAACCTCACCTCGATCGAACGCGTGAGCGCCAGCACGCTGGCGATCCTCGCCTTCTCGCCCCAGCAGGCACCGGTCGGGGCGAGCGTGGACATCACCGGAACCGGTTTCAACCCAGAAGGCTCCCAGGACGAAGTGAGCTTCGACGGGACGGCCGCGAGCGTCACGCGGGCCACCCCCACGGACCTCATCGTGGAAGTCCCCGACGGCGCCGCCAACGGGCCCATCACCGTCACGGTCGCGGGCCGCTCGGCCCACAGCGCGACCAGCTTCACGCCGGAAGGCGGCGGTGGCGGACCGCTCGCCCGCAGGGCTGTGAAGCAGAATTCGCCCGCCGTGTCCAGCAGCGGACCTCAGATCGCTCCCGCCACGCCACGAGCGCATTCCGGCGTCGTGCGGGCCGGCGGCGTGAAAGCCACTATGGGGTCGGCAGACGCCCGCACCGCGCTCGCCAGCGCCCTGGCCTCGTTCCGCCCGCGCCAGCCCGCCGCATGGCATCCCGACGCTGCCAACCGCCGCGACGACAACTGGGTGATGGGGGCATCGACCTCGCCGTGGACGCGGCTGCCGGCGCTCGAGGCTCGGGCTGGACAGACGGGCCTCACCGGACAGGTGCTGCTCGACAACGGAGTGCCGCTGGCCAACGTCACACTGTCAATCGAGGGCACGAGCGCTGTCACGAAGAGCGACGCCAGCGGGCGCTTCCTGCTCACCGGACTACCGGCCGGGCACCAGGTGCTCGTCATCGACGGGAGCAGCGCCTCCAGGGCCGGCGCTCGCTACGGGCGCTTCACCGCCGGCGTCGAACTGACGAACGGCAAGACGACCGCGCTGGAATCGACGATCTGGATGACGCCGCTTGATCCGGCCGGCGACCACGTGCTGCCGGCGGTCACGCGCAAGGAAACCATCCTCACGAACCCGCGCATCCCGGGTCTCGAAGTGCGCATCCCGGCGGGCACGACGATCCGCTCGGCGAGCGGGGCCGTGGTTCGGCACGTGAACCTGACGGCGATCCCGGTCGATCGCGCGCCCTTCCCGCTGCCGCTGTTCATCAGCGGCGTCCCGACCTACTTCACCGTTCAGCCCGGTGGCGCATATCTGAACAAGGGCGCTCAGATCATCTATCCAAATTGGGGGCATCTGCCGCCGGGACAGCGCGTGGACTTCTGGAACTACGACCCGAGCGGGCGCGGCTGGTACATCTACGGCAAAGGCACCGTCAGCGCCAACGGCCAGCAGGTCGTCCCCGACGCGAACGTGCGCGTGTGGGAATTCACCGGCGCGATGATCTCGAGCTCGCAGGAAGGACCGGGCGGCCCACGCAGCGGCGAAGAAGCCAACGCGGGCGACCCGGTCAACCTCTACACGGGCCTGTTCGTCTACCAGCACACCGATCTGACCGTGCCCGACTCGATCATGCCGATCAGCCTGACCCGCATCTACCGGCCGCGGGACCGCAACTCCTACAGCTTCGGGATCGGCACGCAGAGCGCATACGACATCCACCTCTGGTCCGACGAAAACTACAAAGCAGCGAAACTGGTGCTCCCAAACGGCGGCGAGATCGAACTCCTGCGGAAATCACCCGGAACCGGCTATGCGGAAGCCGAATACTTCGCCGTCGAAACGGCGGGCATCTGGGAGGGCGCCACGATGCACTGGGAAACCGGCCGCGACGAATGGGTCCTGCGTCGTCGTGACGGGATGAAGTTCTACTTTGGCGAGTTCGCGCCGCTGCAGGCGATCGAAAACAGGAACGGGGATCGCATCACGCTGGTCCGCGAAGGCGGCAAGAACGGTCCGATCGTGCAGATCCGCACTCCGCACAGCCGTGGCATCGATTTGACGTATGACGACTTCGACCGGATCGTCCAGGCGACCGACAGTGCGGGCCAGAGTGTTCACTACGAATACGATGACACGGGGCGTCTCGTGCAGATGACCGACCCGGAGGGGCACGTCACGCGCTACGCCTACGGCGAACTGGGCGACATGACCACCGTCACGGACGCTCGCGGGAACGCGCTGATCTCCAACGACTACGTCAACGGCCTGGTCAGGAGCCAGACCATCGCCGGACAGGGCACCTACAAATTCACCTACGAAATTCCTGGTTGTATACCGTCGGAATACGAATACGTCAATAACCCGCCACCGAGGGAATGTGAGTATGTGGCGCGAGTCGTGACGCCGACTGGTGTCACGCGACGGATCGCCTTCCGCGGCGAACGGGGCGCCGGGCCGATGGACCCGCCCGGGCAACTGCTCTGGGAAGAAGTCAACCCCGGCCACTCCCCGACTGTGCGTATCGACTATGCGCACGAACACAGTTATGCGGGCAACCTCACCGCGGTCACGCGGGACGTGGAAACGTTCACGCTGGGTCCGGATGAAGAACGCCTCGACAAGCACGTCTCGACCGTCACCAAGCGGATGGAGTATGACGGGGTTGGCGATGTCACGAAGGTCGAAGAAGGGCCGGTTGGGGCAGGGCCGCTGAGCACGGAATTCGCGTACAACTCGTTCTCGGAGCCGACGAAGGTCACCGATCCGCTGGGCCGCACGACGGCGTACGCGTATGACGAAAGTGGTGATCTGACTGGTATTACCGACGCGTTGGGCCGCGAGGCGACGTTCGGCTATGACCCGGAAGGCGAGCTGATCTCGGCTACGACGCCGGAGGGCGCGACGACGCGTTTTGCCTACGAAGACGGCATGCAGACGGCGATCACTGATCCGCTCGGCCACGAAACACGTGTCGCGTACGACGCTGCGGGCCTGCCGACGGAAGTCCGGGATGCGGAAGGGGCGAGCGCGACCCTTCGCTACGGCGTCGATGACGAACTCCTGAGCGAAACCGATGCCAACGGGAACACGACGAGCTACGGGTATGACGTGGACGGCAATGTCACGAGCGTCACCGATCCTCGTAAGAGCACGCAGACCGCGAGGTACAATGCGGCCAACGAGCTCGAAGAATGGACGGATGCGCTGGGCCGCTCGACGGAGTACCACTACGACGCGATGGGCAGGCTGGAAGGCGTCACGAACGCGAAGGGCGAAACCACGAGCTACGGCTATAACGGTCTGGACCAGCTGGCGGGGGTGACGTTCGGTTCGATCGACGGGGGGGCGCCGAGCAGCAGTATCGCGTATGGGTACAACGAAGAAGACGAGCTCGCGACGGTGTCGGACTCGAGCTCGGGCGCGTACAGTCTCGGCTACGACAGGTATGGTCGTCTGACGAGCGAAAGCGGGCCGAACGGGAGTGTCGGCTACAGCTTCGACGCGGATGGCGAGCGTACGGGGATGACGCTCGACGGTGAAGCGGCTGCGAGCTACGAATACGACCCGGCGGGCGAGCTGACCGCGATTGACACGCCGAACGGGGATGTTGCCTTCGGCTATGACAGTGATGGCAGGACCAGCCGGGTCGTGCTTCCCGATGGTGATCGGGAGAGCTACTCCTATGATCTGGCTTCGCGGCTTGCGGGTATCGACTACGAGCGTTCGGATGGCGAGCAGGTCGGTAGTCTCGAATATGCGCGTAACGCGGTGGGCGAGGTCACGACCGTGTCGGGTAGTGAGGCGCGTACGAACCTTCCTGAACCGTTTGCGGAGGCGAGCTATGACGCGGCGAACGAGCTCACGAAGCTCGGCGGCGAAAGCCTTGGCTATGACGCTGAGGGGAACCTCACGAGCGCTGGTGGCAGCACGTATACGTGGAATGACCGCGGCGAGCTCGCGGGCGTCGTGCAGGGCTCGAGCAGCCGTAGCTATGGCTATGACGCGTTCGGGCGGCGTGTGAGCAAGGACGTCAACGGGAGCGAAACGAAGTACCTGTACGACGGCGGGAACGTGGCGCAGGAAACGACCGGAGGAGCGACGGCGCAGCTGCTCGATGGGCTGGGTTTGGACGAACGCTTCGCTCGGACCACGGGCGCGGGCACGGCCTCGTTGCTGACCGACGAGCTCGGGTTGAACGGTTGCTCTCGCGGGTGCTGCTGGGGCGCTGATGACGGAATATACGTATGACCCGTTTGGGTTGACGACGGCGAGCGGCGCGGCGAGCAGCAACCCGTTCCAGTACACCGGGCGTGAAAGCGAAGGCGATGGCCTGCAGTTCAACCGTGCCCGCTACTACAGTCCGGCGACCGCGCGGTTCATCAGCGCTGACCCGGCGGGCATGGCGGGCAGCGGCGTGGATCTCTACCAGTACGCGGAAAGCGACCCGGTGGATGAGGTCAACCCGATGGGCTTGGAATCGTGGCTGGAAGGAGTCGGTAACGGGATCACGGGTGCCGTTGACACGGCTACCGGTGGGCTGACTGGCGACATCCGGGGTTGGGCCGGCCTGGCGCAGCCCAACATGTCCTCCGCCAGCTACCAGATCGGCTCAGACGCCGGGCTGCTTGCCGCCACCCTAAGCGGCGACGAGGAGGCAGCAGCACTAGATGTCGCAGAGGACACGGCAGACGAGGCCGCAGAGGAGGCGACGGATGCGACTGGGGAGACCGCAGGGGCAGAAGGCACGCCTCCTGGGAAGATTACTGGATACACCGATCACGGTCTAAATCAAGCGATCTCTCGTGATGAGCACGGAGTAAGTCCCGAATCGATTCTGAATACAGTGCGTGATCCGAGTCACGCGGACCTTCAGGACAATGGCAGATGGAAGCTAACTGGTAACAACTCAGTAGTCATCCTCGAGCAGGACGGTACGTTGGTCACGACCTACGCAACCGATAGCTCGGGATGGAGGTGGTAGCCATGCAGCTTCAGCCCGATACTCGCGCTGTCGTCACGGGTCTGTTGGCTCGTCGCAAGCCAGACCTTCTTCCCCTATTGGAGCTGTCTGATCCAACGCGTGAAGACGCCAATGCGCTACTAGCAGTGATCGGCGACGAGCTAACGACGTTCGGATTCGATCAGATGTCCGAACCCACGGCATATGGACTACTCTTGGAGACCATCATCGACGAGGTGAATAAGATTGGTTTTGAGTAGGTGACGAGACGGGCTGCAGTTCAACCGCGCCCGCTATTACAGCCCCGCGACGGCGCGGTTCATCAGCGCCGACCCCGCCGGCATGGCCGGCAGCGGTGTCAATCTCTACCAGTACGCCGAAAGCGACCCGATCGACGAGATCGCCCCAACCGGCATGGAAGGCTTCCTTGAAGGTCTCGGTAACGGTGTCACCGGGTTCGTCGACGCCGCCACCGGTGAGCTCGCCAGGGACGTTCCCGCGCAGGGAAACCGTCCTCACGAACCCGCGCATCCCGGGTCTCGAAGTGCGCATCCCGGCGGGCACGACGATCCGCTCGGCGAGCGGGGCCGTGGTTCGGCACGTGAACCTGACGGCGATCCCGATCGATCGCGCGCCGTTCCCGCTGCCGCGGTTCATCAGCGGCGTCCCGACCTACTTCACCGTCCAGCCAGGTGTCACCGATCCGCTGGGCCGCACGACGGCGTACGCGTATGACGAAAGTGGTGATCTGACTGGTATTACCGACGCGTTGGGCCGCGAGGCGACGTTCGGCTATGACCCGGAAGGCGAGCTGATCTCGGCTACGACGCCGGAGGGCGCGACGACGCGTTTTGCCTACGAAGACGGCATGCAGACGGCGATCACTGATCCGCTCGGCCACGAAACACGTGTCGCGTACGACGCTGCGGGCCTGCCGACGGAAGTCCGGGATGCGGAAGGGGCGAGCGCGACCCTTCGCTACGGCGTCGATGACGAACTCCTGAGCGAAACCGATGCCAACGGGAACACGACGAGCTACGGGTATGACGTGGACGGCAACGTCACGAGCGTCACCGATCCTCGTAAAAACACGCAGACCGCCGAGTACAACGCGGCCAACGAGCTCGAAGAATGGACGGATGCGCTGGGCCGCTCGACGAAGTACCACTACGACGCGATGGGCAGGCTGGAAGGCGTCACCAACGCGAAGGGCGAAACCACGAGCTACGGCTATAACGGTCTGGACCAGCTGGCGGGGGTGACGTTCGGCTCGATCGACGGGGGAGCGCCGAGCAGCAGCATCGCGTACGGGTACAACGAAGAAGACGAGCTCGCGACGGTGACGGACTCGAGGTCGGGTGCGTACAGTCTCGGCTACGACAAGTATGGTCGTCTGACGAGCGAAAGCGGGCCGAACGGGAGTGTCGGCTACAGCTACGACGCGGACGGCGAGCGTACGGGGATGACGCTCAACGGCGAAGCGGCCGCGAGCTACGAATACGATCCCGCGGGCGAGCTGACCGCCATTGACACGCCGAACGGGGATGTTGCCTTCGGCTATGACAGCGATGGCAGGACGAGCGAGGTCGTGCTTCCCGATGGTGATCGGGAGGGCTACTCCTATGATCTGGCTTCGCGGCTTGCGGGCATTGACTACGAGCGCTCGGACGGCGAACAGATCGGTAGTCTGGAATATGCGCGTAACGCGGTGGGCGAGGTCACGACCGTGTCGGGCAGTGAGGCGCGTACGAACCTTCCTGAACCGTTTGCGGAAGCGGGCTATGACGCGGCTAACGAGCTCACGAAGCTCGGCGGCGAAAGCCTTGGCTATGACGCTGACGGGAACCTCACGAGCGCTGGTGGCAGCACGTATACGTGGAACGACCGCGGCGAGCTCGCGGGCATCGCGCAGGGCTCGAGCAGCCGTGGCTACGGCTATGACCCGTTCGGGCGGCGTGCGGGCAAGGACGTCAACGGGAGCGAAACGAAGTACCTGTACGATGGCGAGAACGTGGCGCAGGAAACGACCGGAGGAGCGACCGCGCAGCTGCTCGATGGGCTGGGTTTGGACGAACGCTTTGCTCGGACCACGGGCGCGGGCACGGCCTCGTTGCTGACCGATGAGCTCGGGTTGAACGGTTGCTCTCGCGGGCGCTGCTGGGACGCCGACGACGGAATACACGTATGACCCGTTCGGGTTGACCACGGCGAGCGGCGCGGCGAGCAGCAACCCGTTCCAGTACACCGGACGCGAAAGCGAAGGCGATGGCTTGCAGTTCAACCGTGCCCGCTACTACAGCCCGGCGACCGCGCGGTTCATCAGCGCTGACCCTGCGGGCATGGCGGGCAGCGGCGTCGATCTCTACCAGTACGCGGAAAGCGACCCGGTCGATGAGATCGATCCGATGGGCTTGGAATCGTGGCTGGAAGGAGTCGGTAACGGGATCACGGGCGCCGTTGACACGGCCACCGGCGGACTGACTGGCGACATCCGGGGTTGGGCCGGCCTGGCGCAGCCCAACATGTCCTCCGCGAGCTACCAGATCGGCTCCGACGCCGGACTACTCGCCGCCACCCTGACTGGCGACGAGGACGCAGCCGCAGCCGACATCGCAGAGGACACAGGTAACGACCTTGATGCGCTAGCGGCCTCGGGACGGGAGCTAGATCCTGCGGACACTGGCGGAGAACTCACTCGCGTAGGGCGGGGATTTGCGAAGCACAGCGATCTATTCCCGCCCGTCACCGGAGGTCCCGCCGCCTTGAACGAGGCGGGACAGAACGCTCTCGAGGACATCCTGACCAACCCTCAGACTACGCAGGGAATCATGCAGCGCGGAAACTTCGCAGGTGGAAGTGCCTTTGTTGGGCCGGATGGGGTTGGCGCCGTGTTTGGTCCAGACGGCACATTCCAATATTTCGGGAACTTCTAAGCTAAGCAATTGAGCGAGACCGAGCAATTGGAATGGCGTGAACTCAACGATCTCACACAGGTCGCGAGCGTCAACGGGGCAGTTGTCGGCGTGATTTATGCGGTCACCGGCGCAGTGCTCTCGGAGTCTGGAGTGCAGGCATTGGTTGAGTTTTGGTGGCTTCCGACTGATGCTCCCGAGCGAGAGGAGGTGCTGTTCGGCGAGGGTGAAGGCAGCGCAGACTGGGACGCCCGCTGGGAGCGAGCGCGGGAGGCTGTGGAATGGATCAGGTCGAACTAGCCCACTATCGATGGGTGGAAAAAGAAGTGGATACAATTCTGAAGTCGAACTCTGGGAACACCGTCTACTCGGTTCGAACTATGCGGGAGAATGCCGTGAAGGGCCGACTTCGCGTTGTCTACGATTATCGTCTGGGCGTTTGTTTGGACGCGGTCTATGGATGAGATCCACGAGAAGCTTCGTGATTTGACGGCTGGTGGCCGGGAGGATGCACGCAATGACACTTGCAGAGGCTTCGGGTCACTGGGTCCTACCAATTCAGGGGCGAGAAGTGACGCAGTGTTGTATTGAGTACGCCTTCAGGTGTACCGCGAAGACCGACGCCTGATGATCGGCTTTTATGCTCGCGAGGGTGGGATCCAGTGGGAGTTGCCCCTAGCCGACTTGCTTGAAGCGATCGGAAAGGCGATAGGGATTGTTGGCTCGTAGCGTGAGCACTTGGTGGCGACGAGGCAACCGCACTAGAGGCGCGCGGCGGCCATCTCCACATCGAGTATCATTCGGATTATTTCTGCGCATTGCGGTGAAATGGCAGCCAAGGTATCATTGAGTGGATCACTGAGGGGACCGAGGGCAATCCGGTAGTGTCACACGAACGCTTCATTCCCGGCGGAATCCTCACAGGGTATCCGAATCAGTAGCAGTGGAGCTGGAGGTCACATACCAGTTCCTTGTCCGAGAGGACCTTCGACTGTCTCTCGCGGATATGAAGTATGGCCTGGAACGGAATTTCATAGGCGCGTCCGCGGTGGCCGATTGGGCGCGGCATAAGCTGGCTCAGGGGAGCGATGACCTAATCGTCAGCGAGGTGGCTTCATTGCCGACGGCCGAGCTCGGCCGGCTCACTTCGGTCATGAGTCAGGTTGATGCAAGTGACGAAGCTAACGCCGCACGCAAGTGGCTTTACATTCAGCTAAAGGCGGGATACGAGGCACGAGACAAGCTGGATGACCCGCTTGGGTTTGTGGAGCGTATCTACGCCAGCTTCGATTATCCACAAGCTATCAAGGCATTTGTACGGTACATGCCACTTCAGCCTGGGGTGACTCCTGGGGAGTCGGCTTTGTTGGAGCGTTGGGCAGCATTTCTCCAGAGTGAGCACGTGGCTCTCGGTTATTTGTGTGATTGAGATAAGAAGTTCCGATGGTGATCGGGAGGGCTACTCCTATGATCTGGCTTCGCGGCTTGCGGGCATTGACTACGAGCGCTCGGACGGCGAACAGATCGGTAGTCTGGAATATGCGCGTAACGCGGTGGGCGAGGTCACGACCGTGTCGGGCAGTGAGGCGCGTACGAACCTTCCTGAACCGTTTGCGGAAGCGGGCTATGACGCGGCTAACGAGCTCACGAAGCTCGGCGGCGAAAGCCTTGGCTATGACGCTGACGGGAACCTCACGAGCGCTGGTGGCAGCACGTATACGTGGAACGACCGCGGCGAGCTCGCGGGCATCGCGCAGGGCTCGAGCAGCCGTGGCTACGGCTATGACCCGTTCGGGCGGCGTGCGGGCAAGGACGTCAACGGGAGCGAAACGAAGTACCTGTACGATGGCGAGAACGTGGCGCAGGAAACGACCGGAGGAGCGACCGCGCAGCTGCTCGATGGGCTGGGTTTGGACGAACGCTTTGCTCGGACCACGGGCGCGGGCACGGCCTCGTTGCTGACCGATGAGCTCGGGTTGAACGGTTGCTCTCGCGGGCGCTGCTGGGACGCCGACGACGGAATACACGTATGACCCGTTCGGGTTGACCACGGCGAGCGGCGCGGCGAGCAGCAACCCGTTCCAGTACACCGGACGCGAAAGCGAAGGCGATGGCTTGCAGTTCAACCGTGCCCGCTACTACAGCCCGGCGACCGCGCGGTTCATCAGCGCTGACCCTGCGGGCATGGCGGGCAGCGGCGTCGATCTCTACCAGTACGCGGAAAGCGACCCGGTCGATGAGATCGATCCGATGGGCTTGGAATCGTGGCTGGAAGGAGTCGGTAACGGGATCACGGGCGCCGTTGACACGGCCACCGGCGGACTGACTGGCGACATCCGGGGTTGGGCCGGCCTGGCGCAGCCCAACATGTCCTCCGCGAGCTACCAGATCGGCTCCGACGCCGGACTACTCGCCGCCACCCTGACTGGCGACGAGGACGCAGCCGCACCAGCTAGACCTCGGCGAGGACGCAGCCGAGGACGCGCCAACCCTTCTTCGCCACTACACGACAGATGATGGCGCCCGTGGTATCGAACGAGATGGGGTGATTCGTCCGTCAGATGATGGGAATGTGTATCTCACGCATGATGTCTATTCGAATGGGGCCGATGCGCAAGCAGGGCTCAACCTCTCGAACACGCCCACCGGCTACTTTGAGATACCAGCTAATCGCACGCCCAATGCACAGGGTCCATTTCCTGTAGACGATGGGACAGGAACGGAGACCCTGAACCCCGGCGCTGTCGATGCAACAGGCCTGAGCTTTAATCCGTTCTGATGTCTCGACTATTTCTTGTTGTCTACGACTATGGCACGGGTGGGGTGTGGTCGTATTTGCGCGCCGACTCACCGGAGCAGATTCGCGCCAAGTTCCCGATGCTGACGATTTTTGATGAGCCGCCCGCGTGGATGAGCGATGCCGAACGGCTGGATATAGAAGCCAAGAGCACCTACGATGTGGAAAAGGCGGAGGACGAAGATCCAAAGTTTTTTGGGCATCTGCTTCGCTCGAATCCGTCAGACTCGCCCTCCTAGCGTTCCCTTACAGCGGCAGTGGGTCGCTGATCGACGCGCTCACGTTCTGGCGGTATGGGTTGCGGCATGTGACTGCAGCGTTCGGCGCGGATGGTTTCACCGACGAGCTGCACGCGACGCTCAAGGACGCGGGGGTGGAGCGCGTGCTGATCGCGTTTGACCGTGACGAGGCGGGTGACCGCGGCGCTGAGGCTCTGGCGAAGCGTCTCGGTGGGGATGGGATGGAGTGCTTGAAGTATGTTTTGTGGTCGGTCCTGTAGCCGAGCTGCCTCAAGTCGCTCTAACAGATGAGCTTATCGGCTTGTTGGGTCGCAGGGTGACAGTTACAACGTGAAGCGATAGCTGGGAAACGGTTGGTCTAGCCCGGATCTTGCAGTAGCGGGTTTGTTGTGAGTATTTTGTGGCTTGCTGGGGACTGGGCCTTCGATTCGTTTCGTGATCGGCACGCGGTGCGGGCGCGATTCCGCCGGCTGCCTTTTCGGGGGCCGGCGCGCGCTCGTTGGCGGGCACGCTTCGCTGATGATCTCGCGTCGGGGTGATCTGGGTTGAGGGGAGACGCGGGCGCGGTCAGCCGGGTGGCGCTGGGAGCGCGGCGAGGTGCTCGAATGCGGCAGTGAGCTCGTTGGCCCAGGGCCAGCCGGCTTGGAGGCGGAGTGTCGCGGTGCGGGCGTGGAAGGCGAGGCGCCCGGCGACGTGAAGGATCCTGTAGCGCAGCCGCTTGGGCTCGCAGCGTGCGAGCTTGCCGGTGAGCAGCAGCCGCTTCATCCAGGCGAGGAGGTCGTGGGCGATCTGGACAATTGCGAGCCAGATGCGGTTGTGCTCGAAGTCTTTGAACGGCAGGTTGCGCATGCCGGTGTCCTTATCGTTTCGGATGTGATCCTCGACGTGCGCGCGGGCGCGGTGACGTCGCTCGAGCTCGGCTGGCTCGCCGGGCTGGTCGGTGAGGATCGCCTGGAAGCGGTGGCCGTCATGGTCAGTGAAGGTGAGCTGCGCGCCGGGGTGCGCTCGCTCGCGGCGCACGATCACCCTTGAGCCCTCAGGCCAGCCCTCAAGGTCCAGTGCCGTGGTGATCTCGGCGACCTGTCCGTTGGTGCGCGGGGTGCCGTCCTGCTCGACCGCAGAAACCCAGTCCTGATCGGGGATCTGGAGGATCTGGGTGCGGACCGCCTCACTCAGTTCGTAGCCAACCGAGAAATGGATCTGGGCCTCACGGCACCAATCGAGCAGGTCGTGGCACGCGCCGGCGCTGTCTGCCCGCAGCAGGATCTCGATGCTCCGAATGTGCTCCTCGGGGATCTGGTTGATCGCGTGTTCAGCGACAGTGATCTGGTCGGCCGCGGTGTTCGCGGCGGCGTTCCCGGGACGCAGCTCCCCCGCGAGCGCTTCCCCGGTCCCGTCGGCGTAGGCGAGCATCGGGTGAAAGCCGTAGCCGCCCTTGAAGTTCCCGGCAGCGCCCTCCTTCTCAGAATGCGATCCGATCAAAGTGGCGTCCAGGTCGATGTCCACGAGCTCCGGGGCTCCGGTGAGCTCCCACACCCGCGCCCGTGCACTCGCGTGAGCGGCCCGCAAACGGTCGAGCCCATCGGGGTCTCCAGCGAGCCGGTCGATCACCCGGAACGCCGTCGCGTCTGAGCAGACCGCCCCGAACAACGCGGCCTGGTCACCGAGCACCCCGAGATCCGACAGGCAGTCCCCGCCGTCAGCGAGCATCACCGCCAGGTCACGAACGACCCGCCCCAGATCATGCCCAGAACGCCGGGCCTTCAGGCCCGCCAGCTCTCGCGAGAGCGCCCTCGTCAACCCGGTCTTCTCGGCCACCCCGACCAGCATCGCGCTACCGGAATGCGACACCAGCCCGTCTCCGTCCGGCCTGGCAACTACCTTGAAATCGCGGCCATCGTGCTGCACCCGCAAGGTGACCTCCTGGGCTCGGGAACAAGGACTTCGACAACCCCGATTCTCCAAGCCCAGCCGGACATCCCCGCGCCCCGGCACCCCCGGGGCGCGGACCGTTAACCCACTACTGCAAAATCCGGGCTAGAGCGGATCGATCTCGAGGTAGAGATTTCTTGACGATAGCTTGTGCGAAGAGCTGCTATCGGAGATAGCGGTGTTCGGGGGTATTCGGTTTGCGCGGGCCGGAGGAGCTCCGCAGCGTTATTGGTGCTGCGCTTTAAAAACTGGCCTCGACTCGCCGACGCTACTTGCCCTGGCTAGTCTGTCGAGTGCCGAGGCGAGTGACGCGGGAGTCTTTGCTTATTCGACTTTTGGAAGAGCTCAACGTGTCAAGGCCGAGCTCCCGTGATGGGATTGCCCGGACCCTGTTGATGGGTCCTCTGGACCGAGCCACGCCGTTGGGCCAGTCTGGCTGCACAGCGCGACCTGGCTGGGCTCTGGCGGTCTCAGCTAAACAGCCCCTCCCCGACGAACTGCTCCTCCTGCGCCCCTGGGGGACAGGCGAAGATCGCGCTCGAGGTGTGGACGGTGTGATGGTTGAGCGCGTCGCTTTCCGCCAGGCGCCTCTGCAGCGGGACGAACTGCCTTTCGGGGCTGCGCTGGAAGGCGAGGAAGAAGAGGCCCGCGTCGATCTGCCCGCTGCCCGGTTCAGGGGCTTCGGAGTAGGAATAGCCGCGCCTGAGGATTCGCGTGCCATGGTTGTTGATCGGGTTCGCCAAGCGGATGTGGGCGTTGGCGGGGATCACCAGGGCGCCGTCTGAAGCTGTCGCGGCGAGATCGACCGGGTCATACTCGCTGGTCGTCCCGAGCGGGGCTCCCGTCAGCTTCACGCGGCCGATCGTGCGTTCCTGGTCTTCGAGGGTCGTGGTGTCCCACACGTCGAAGAGGATCCTGATGCGGCGCGCGATCAGGTACGTGCCGCCCACCATCCACGAGGGCCCATCGGCCGGCTGGACCCACACGAAGTCGCGCATGTCCGCCTCCTCCTCCGAGCGTATGTTGTCGGTGCCGTCCTTGAAGCCCATCAGGTTCCTCGGCGTGGACTGCGCCCGGGTGGTGCTCGACGTGCGTCCGAACCCGAGTTGGGCCCAGCGGAGCGTCGCCGTGTCGCTGGCCATCAGAGCGAGCAGGTGGACAGCGTGGAAGGCGACCTGCGGGTCGTTCGCGCACGCCTGCACGCACAGATCCCCGCCGGAGCGCTGCGGTTCGAGATCGTCACCCTGGAACGCCGGCAGGGCTCTCAGACTGCGGAGGCCTGCGCGAAGCGAGACCCAACACGTCGCGCCCTTCGGATTCGAACACGCTCGGTCCAAGGCCGATCGTGATGGTGAGCTGCGCGGAGCCGAGTTCGCGCTCCTCCCCGGGGTCCTGTGGCGGCTGCTGCGCGGCCTGCGCCGTCGGTTCCCACACTCCGCCCCGGGTCAGCGTCGCCGCGGCTGCCGTCCAACGTTCGAGAAGATCCCGCAGCGCTTCCGGGTTCTCGCTGGCGAGATCGAATGCCGCGAAGTGCAGGTAGTCCTGGGCCGCCGTCGCTATCCCCGCCTGGTGCTCGCCGAAGAACGGCACCGGCGCTTCGGAGGAGACGCCCGTGCGCTCGGGTGTGGCGGCGCTTGCCCGCTGGAACGCCACGTGATCGAGGCCCGCGCCAACGCCGAGCAGCGCCGCGCCCGACAGAAGCGCTCGACGGGAGATTCCGTGGCCCTCCGAGCCAATCCGAGGAGTCTCCCGATCATCCTCCAACGGGTGCGCTCCTGGTCAAGTGGTGCTCGACGCAGACGAGCCCATACGTGCGGTAGCCGGCGTGGGGGCTTGCGAGGCAGTACTGCCCAACTCGAAATGCGGGAGCAGCAGGCTGCGCGGGCTTGTGGCTGGCATGCGCGGCGGCGCCACAGCCAGCCGGCGCGACGGCGAGGATGGCGAGCAGGACCGGCGTCATCCCTACGCGATGCCGTTTCGCAGGTTGCCGCTCTGCGACGGGCAGCATTGCCGGGAGATTCTACGCCCGCCGGGCGAAACGCCGGTTTCGTCGGCGCTGCCCTTCCCCGTGGCTCGGGCTCGCTCTCGACCGCCACGCAATCGCCGGGCTCGCTCGCTGTACGTCCGCTTTAGCCGTGATGATGGCCGGCATGACGGATGCCGCGCCACCGAACTCGGTCCATGGCGACCCCATGATCTGGGCGCTTTTGCCCGGCGAGGTGATCGAGCGCACGACCTTGCAGGACCGCTACGGGGGTCGCAAGCTGGGCGGCATCCGGCCGTCGAGCACGTCGCCCAACGTCCTCGTCTTCTCCGATCCCCCGGCGGGAGAGCCCTACGGGCACTTCGACGGCTGGCGCTCGGATGGCTGCTTCCACTACACCGGCGAAGGTCAGCGGGGCGACCAGCAGATGAAGTCCGGCAACGCGGCCATCCTCAACCACGGCCGCGACGGACGCGCGCTCAGGCTGTTCCAGGGTGCCGGCGGCCGCGTCACCTACGAGGGGGAGTTCGAGCTGGACACCGACAGTCCCTACTACACGACCGATGCCTCCGAAGCGGGCAACGGGCCCAACCGCAACGTGATCGTGTTCCGCCTGCGCCCCCGCGACGTGCGCGCGAAGCCGAGCTCCTCGCTGCTCGACCGTGTGGCCAGCCCCGCCATCGAGTACGTGCCCGTGGAGGAGCGGTGGACGGAGGAGGCGTTCGTCGCGCCGAGGCGCAAGGACGGCGAGGCCGCGCGCACCGAGAAGGCCCTGGTGATGGCCTACCACGAGTACCTCACGCGCCAGGGACACGAGGTCAGCCGCCTGAAGATCGTCCCCACGGGCGAGGCCAAGCCGCTGTTCGCGGACCTGCACGATCGCACCACCAACACGCTGCTCGAGGCCAAGGGAACGGTCGAGCGCGGGGCGATCCGCATGGCCATCGGCCAGTTGCTGGACTACCGGCGCTTCGTCAGTCCGCCGCCGCTGCTGGCGGTGCTGCTGCCATCGCGGCCCCGCCGCGACCTGCACGACCTGCTCACCAGCGCCGGCATTGGCCTGGTGTGGAGCGAGGGCAAGAAGTTCAAGGAGTCGGGCGCCGAGGCGGCCGAGGTGACGGTCGCGGGCTGACGTCAGCGTGACGCCGCGAGCTGCCCGCAGGCGGCGTCGATGTCGCGCCCGCGGGTGAGGCGGATGGTCGCGGGGATCCCCCGCGCTTCGAGCGCCGCCCGGAAGGCGGCGATCGACTCGCGGCTCGAGCCGCGGTACGTCCCGGCGGCGGTGGGGTTGTACGGAATCAGGTTGACCTTGAAGATCGACGGCTCGCCCCCGCGGGGGTTCGCGAGCGCACGGGCGAGCGCGAGCGCCTGCTCGTAGCGGTCGTTGACCCCCCCGAGCATCACGTACTCGACGAACACGCGGCGGCCCTTGCGTGCGTGGAACGCGTGGCACGCTTCGATCACGTCGCCCAGCGGGTAGCGCTCGTTGACCGGCATCAGATGCGAGCGCAGCGCTTCGTCGGCGGCGTGCAGCGACAGCGCCAGGCGCAGCGGCAGCTCGCACTCCGCCAGCCGTTCGATGCCGGGTATCCAGCCAACGGTCGAGATCGTCGTGCGCCGGTGTGTGATGCCGAGGTCGGGCAGCCGCGCGCAGGCGGAGAGCACGTTCTCGATGTTCAACATCGGCTCGCCCATGCCCATGAACACGCAGTGGCTGATCGGCGCCGGGTGCGCGCCTCGCGGCCCGCCATCGTGCGGGCCGTGGCCCAGGCCCTGGCCGTGGCGCTCGGCTTCTTCCACGCGCACGAAGTGCAGCGCCTGCTCGAGTATCTCCGAGGCGCTTAGGTTGCGCGCGAAGCGCATCTGCCCCGTGGCGCAGAAGGTGCACGTCAGCGGGCAGCCGGACTGCGATGAGACGCAGATCGAGCGTCGCCCATCGCGGAAGCGCATCAGCACCGCCTCCAGCGGGCGCTCGTCAGCGGTGGCGAACAGCGCCTTGACGGTGCCGTCGCTCGCCTGGCGCTGCTCGCGCAGCTCGAGGCTCGAGAACGGCAGCTCCTGCCCGAGCGCCTCCCGCAGGGCGCCCGGCAGGTCGGTCATCTCCTCGTAGCCGAGGGCGCCCCTGGCCGCCCACGCCCACACCTGGCGGGCACGGAAGCGCGGCTCGCCGCGGTCGGCGAGCGTCTGCTCGAGCAACTGGAGGTCCACGCCGCCTATGGTGGCAGCACATGCGCCTGGCCAAGTACCTCGCCCACGCAGGTGTCGCCTCCAGACGCTCCGCCGAGGGGCTGATCGCGGCTGGCCGCGTGACCGTGGCGGGGCAGACCGTCACCGATCCCGCCCGCGACGTCGATGAGGACAGCCGGGTGGCGCTCGACGGGCGGGCGCTCGCGGGGATCGAGCCGCGCGTCCTGTATGCGCTCAACAAGCCCGTCGGCGTGGTCTCCAGCGCGCGCGACACGCACGGGCGGCGCACGGTGGTCGAGCTGGTGCCGGCGCGCGGGCTGCGCCTCTATCCGGTCGGCCGGCTGGACATCGACAGCTCGGGCCTGATCCTGCTCACCAACGACGGCGAGCTCGCCAATCGCCTCACCCACCCGCGCTTTCAGATCCCCAAGACCTACCGCGCACGCCTCGGGGGAGGGGCCATCTCCGAGGCGGCGCTGGGCACGCTGCGCCGCGGCGTGAAGCTGGACGACGGGCCCACGGCGCCCGCCCGCGTGCGTCGCGTCGGGCCGGCGGGCGCGAACGAGATCGAGCTGACGATCACCGAGGGTCGCAACCGCCAGGTGCGCCGCATGTGCAAGGCGGTCGGCCATCCGGTGCTCGAGCTGGTGCGCACCCGCTTCGGTCCGCTGGCGCTCGACGGCCTCGCGCCCGGGGATCACCGACGCCTGGCCGATCGCCTCCTCGAGCGCCTGCGCGCGCTCGACCGCCCGTCCTCGGGCGGCAGGGCCTCGGCGATCACGGACGGTGCCCCCGACGGCGGTGCGCTCTGACAGAATCGCGCGCCATGCGACTGTTCGCCCTGCGCGGCGCCACCAGCGTCGATCGCAACGACGCAGAGGAGATCCTCGAGCGCACGAGCGAGCTGATGCGCGAGGTGATGGCCCGCAACGCGCTCACCGCCGATGACTTCGTGAGCTGCATCTTCACCGTCACCGACGACCTGGACGCCGAGTTTCCCGCCAAGGCCGCCCGCGCGATCGGCTTAGATCGGGTGCCGTTGCTGTGCGCTAGGGAGATCCCCGTCCCGGGGTCCATGCGCCGGGTCATTCGCGTGCTCGTCCACTACCACGCGCCCGAGGCGCACGTGCCCGATCCCCCGTACCTGCGGGGGACCGACCGGCTACGAGACGACCTGCACGCGGCACAGTAGTCCGGCCGGCGCGTAGCGCTCCGGCCGGCGCGCAGCGCCGTCACGGACGGAACGCGGCACAGTCCGGCCGGCGCGCAGCGCCGTCACAGACGAAACGCGACACAATGTGACGATGGCGATCGAGTTCGCAGAGCGCATCAGGCGCATACCCCGCTATCCGGTCGCCGGCGGCTACGCCGAGGAAGAACGGCTCGTACGCCTCGCCAGCAACGAGTCGCCCTACCCGCCGCTGCCGGCCGTGCGCGAGGCGGTGCAGCGCGCGCTGGACACCCTCAACCGCTATCCGGACCCCGCCAACGGGCTGCTGCGCGCGCGCCTGAGCGATCGCTACGGGGTGCCCGCGTCGCGCATCGCCATCGGCAACGGCTCGTGCGACATCCTCCTGGCCGCCGGCGAGGCGCTGCTCGAGCCGGGCGCCGAGCTCGTGTACGCGTGGCCGTCCTTCTCCGTCTACCCGCACCTGGCCGCCGCCTCCGGGGCGCGGGCGATCACGGTCGCGCTCGACGACCACGCCCGCCACGACCTGCCGGCGATGCTCCGCGAGATCACCGTCGCCACGCGCCTGGTGCTCGTGTGCAACCCCAACAACCCCACCAGCACCGCGGTTCCCCTGGCGGACATCGCCGAGTTCCTCGCCGAGGTCCCCCGCCACGCGTGCGTGATCGTCGACGAGGCCTACTGCGAGTTCAACCTGCTCGAGGACCCCGACGCCTCGATCGAGCTGCTGGGTGGGCACCCAAATTTGATCCTGCTGCGCACCTTCTCCAAGGTCCACGGCCTGTGCGGCCTGCGCGTCGGCTTCGCGCTGTGTGGTTCGGACGAGCTGCCACGCGCGCTCGACCAGGTGCGACAGCCGTTCTTCTGCAACGCGCTCGCCCAGGCCGCTGCCGCCGAGGCGCTGATGCACCAGGACGCGGTGATCGAACGCGTCACGCGCACCGTCGCCGAGCGAATCTCCGTCGAGGAGCGCCTGCGCGCGCTGGGGCTGGAGGTCGCCGACTCGCAGGCCAACTTCTGCTGGTGTGAGCTCGGCGCCGAGCGCGACGAGCGAGCGGTGATGGACGGCCTGCGCGAGCGCGGCGTGCTCGTGCGCGCCGGCAGCGCGCTCGGCAGCGACACCCCGGCGCTGCGCGTCACCTACGGCCTCCCCGAGGAGAACGCGCGCTTCCTCGATGCGCTCACCGAGGTGCTGCAGGCGGGTTGAGCGCCGTCTCCCACTGCTGGACTCCTCGCCGCGCGTGTGCTAGAAACACATACAGACAGCCATGACCGCGTCGGCCCACACGAACTCCTGCGCAGCTCACGCCCTCGCCGCGTGGCCGTCTACGCGCGCGTATCGCACCTGGCGATTTATCTAGGCGCTTCGGCCAGCGCCCGTCCGTGAACGGGTGCCAGCGGCCGCACCGGGTCCCCTTTGGCGGGGCCGAGCGCCAACCACGCGGACGCCCGCAGGCGTCCTCTTCACGGCCACACGGGAGCTGCCCTCTCAGGCACCTCTAACATGCCCAGGCGTTGGTGAAAGGATGAGCAGATGATGATCGTGATGAAGGAGACCGCCACCGAGGATGAGGTTGGAGCGGTCGTCGAGAAGATCGAACGAGCCGGCGCACGCGCACATCGCAGCTCCGGCGCGCGTGTGACGGTGATCGGGGCGATCGGCGACGTCGAGCGGGACGCGAGCGTCGAAAGCCTCGGTTTGGAGGGCCAGCCGGGTGTCGACCGCGTGGTGCCCATCCTCAAGCCCTACAAGCTCGCCTCTGCGCAGATCACGCACGGTGAGCGCACCGTCCTCGACATCGACGGGCGCAAGGTGGGCGGGGAGAACTTCGCCCTGATCGCCGGGCCCTGCACCGTCGAGTCGCGCGAGCAGACGCTGCAGACCGCCCACGCGGTCCGCGACGGCGGCGCCACGCTGCTGCGCGGCGGCGCCTACAAGCCGCGCACCTCCCCCTACGCCTTCCAGGGGCTCGGCCAGGAGGGGCTGCGGCTGCTCGCGGAGGCCAAGGCCGAGACGGGCCTGCCGGTGGTGACAGAGCTGATGGACATCCGCGACATCGACGCGGTGATGGAGGTGGCCGACGTCGTGCAGATCGGCGCGCGCAACATGCAGAACTACCCGCTGCTCGCCGAGGTAGGCCGCTCCGGGCGCCCGGCGCTGCTCAAGCGCGGGCTGTCGGCGACCCTGGATGAGCTGTTGATGTCCGCCGAGTACATCCTCAAGGAAGGCAACCCCAACGTGATGCTGTGCGAACGCGGCATTCGCACGTTCGAGAACGCATACCGCTTCACGTTGGACCTGATGGCCGTGCCCGTGCTCAAGGAGCTCTCGCACCTGCCCGTGATCGTCGACCCCAGCCATGCGGCAGGGCGGCGCGAGCTGGTCATGCCGCTGTCGCTCGCCGCCGCCGCGGTGGGCGCCGACGGCGTCATCGTCGAGGTGCATCCGAACCCCGACGAGGCCATCTGCGACGGCCCGCAGGCGCTGCGCGCGGAGGACTTCGCCGCATACGCACAGGCCGTGGAGCGCGCGGCGGCGCTGACGGGCAAGGCGCTATCAGGGAGGGAGCCGGCCCTTGCCTGAGCTACCCGGTGCCCAGCTGCGACCGGCCGACTACGTCCGCGACATGCGGATCGAACGGGTCGTGCCGCTGCTCTCGCCCGATGCGCTGCTCGAGCAGCTGCCCCTGAGCGGCGAGCAGGCGGACGTGGTGATCGGCGGGCGCCGCGAGGTCGGCGCCGTCCTGGACGGGGCCGATGTGCGGCTGCTCGCCGTCGTCGGGCCGTGCAGCGTGCACGATCCCGACGCGACGCTCGAGTACGCGGCACTGCTCGCGCAGCTCGCCCGCGATCTGAGCAGCGAGCTGCTGATCACGATGCGCGTCTATTTCGAGAAGCCACGCACCACGACAGGCTGGAAGGGGCTCATCAACGACCCGCATCTCGACGGCTCGGGCGACGTCAACGCCGGACTGCACCTCGCGCGGCGCGTGCTGCTCGGCGTGCTCGACACCGGCATTCCCGTCGGCTGCGAGTTCCTCGACCCGATCACGCCGCAGTACATCGCCGACGCCGTCTCGTGGGGGGCGATCGGCGCGCGCACGACCGAGAGCCAGATCCATCGCCAGCTCGGTTCGGGGCTGTCGATGCCGGTCGGCTTCAAGAACCGCACCGATGGCAACGTGCAGGTGGCCGTTGACGCCGTCCGCGCCGCAGCGGAGCCACACGCGTTCGCCGGCATCGATCCGAATGGCACGCCGGCGATCCTGTACACGCGCGGCAACTCTGACTGTCACATCATCCTGCGTGGCGGAAAAACCCAGCCCAACTACGAAGCCCCGAGCGTCGCCGCGGCGCTGGGGCTACTCGACAGCGCGGGTCTGCCCATGCGCCTGATGATCGACCTCAGCCACGACAACAGCGGCAAGGACCCCGAACGCCAGTCGCACGTGGCAGCCGAGGTCGGCGGTCAGATCGCGGGCGGCAACGACGCCATCGTCGGCGTGATGCTCGAGTCTTTTCTCGTCGCTGGCCGCCAGGATCTGCGGCCCGGCGCCGAGGTGCGCTACGGCCAGTCGATCACCGACGGATGCATCGGCTGGGAGACGACCGTCGAGGTGCTGGAAGGGTTGGCGGGGTCCGTACGCGCTCGCAACCTCGCCCGAGCGCAGACGGCGCAGCCCTGAGCGGATGCGGATCGCGGTCCTCGGCGTCGGGCTGATCGGCGGCTCGATTGGACTGGCCGCACGCACGCGCGCGGGCGCGAGCGTGTGCGGCTACGACCCCGACCCCGACGTCCGCGCCCGGGCCCTCGCCCTGGGGGCGATCGACGAGCAGGCCGATGACATCGCCAGCGCCGTCGCCGGCGCCCAGGTCGTGTTCATCGCCGCTCCAGTTGGCGAGCTGCCGAGCGCCGTCAAGCAGGCGCTCGCCAGCGCATGTACGGACTGCGTCGTAACCGATGTCGGCTCGACCAAGCGCGTGCTCGCCGATGCGACCGCCGACGAGCGCTTCGTCGGCGGTCATCCGCTCGCCGGCGCGGAGACCGCCGGTGTCGAGCAGGCGCGGGAGGATCTCTTCGACGGCGCGACGTGGTACCTGACGCCTGCCAAAGGCAGCACCGCGGGCGTGCTCTACGAGCGCCTGCACCGGCTGCTCAGCCGTTTCGGAGCGCGTCCCGAGGCGATCGACGCCGAGACCCACGACCGGCTGATGGCCGCCGTCTCACACCTGCCACACGTGCTCGCGAACCTGCTCGTCGCCGAGACCGCCGCGCTGCTGGGCGAGGAGTCCCAGCGCCTGCCTGCGGTCGGGCCGAGCTTCCGCGACGCGACGCGCGTGGCAGGCGCCAACACTGCGATCTGGAGCGATATCTACATGTCCAACCGCGACGCGTTGATAACAGCCATCGACGGGCTGGCGGCGGGTTTGCAGGAGGTGCGTGGCTGGCTCGCCGCGGGGGACGCCGGCGCGGTGAGCGCCTGGAATGAGCGCTCGCGCGCCGAGCGAGAGTCGCTATTGGGCGCCGGTCTCGTCGGAGGGGCGGGCGCCACGGCGATCGAGCTGCGCGCCTCGGTGCCCAACCGCCCGGGGGTGATCGCCGAGATCGCGCTTGCTCTCGGCGGCGCCGGCGTCAACATCCTCGACATGGTGCTCTCGCCCTCCCAGGACAACCGTCAGGGCGTCGTGGCGCTGTGGATCGCCGGCGACGAGCACTCCGGCCGAGCCAGAGAGCTGATCGCCGCGCTCGGCTTCCCGGTCGTGCGCGCATGAGCGGGCGCCGATGAACATGCGTTTCGAGACAGCGCGCGCGCTCTCGGGCGAGCTGCGGGCCCCCGCGGACAAGTCGATCTCCCATCGCGCCGCGCTGCTCGGAGCGATGGCCGCCGAGCCGGTGCGGATCGAGCGCTACCTGCACGCCGCCGACACCACCTCCACGCTCGACGCCGTGCGTGCGCTGGGCGCGCTCGTGGAGGTGCGCGGCGAGGAGGTGGTCGTGCGCGGCCCCGGCCTGCGCGAGGCCCTGGAGCCGGGCGCGCCGATCGACGTCGGCAACGCCGGCACGCTCATGCGTCTGCTGCCGGGGTGGCTCGCCGCGCAGGAGGGCTGCGAGTTCGCGCTCGACGGCGACGAGTCGATCCGCCGCCGTCCCGTGGACCGCGTGATCGAGCCGCTGCGCCAGATGGGTGCGCGGCTGCACGCCCGCGACGGGCGCTTCGCGCCGCTGCGGATCGAGGGCGCACGGCTGCATGCCATCTCCTACGAGCTACCCGTCGCAAGCGCACAGGTCAAGTCATGCGTGCTGCTGGCCGCACTCACCGCCGACGGGGCAACCACGGTCGGCGAGCCCGCACGCAGCCGCGACCACACCGAGCGGATGCTGCTGCGTGCGGGCGTGGCCATCCACCGCAACGGCCTGCGCGTGACCGTCGTCAACACCGACGAGCTGCTGCTGGATTCGGTCACGATCCCGGGCGATCCCAGCTCGGCGGCCTTTCTGGTGTGCGCGGGCGTGCTCGTGCCAGGCTCGCGCCTGTTGATCCGCGACGTGGGCGTCAACTGGACGCGCACGGGCTTCATGCGCATCCTGCGTCGCATGCGCGGCATCGTGCTGGGCGATCTCGAGGAGGACACCGGCGAGTTGGAGGGCCTCGAGCCGGTCAGCGACCTCGACGTCGCCCACGGCGCGCTCGAGGGCACCGTGGTGGAGGCGGAGGAGGTGCCGCTGGCGATCGACGAGCTGCCGCTGGTCGCCCTGCTCGGCTGCTTCGCCGAGGGCGAGACGGTCGTGCGCGGCGCGCAGGAGCTGCGGGTGAAGGAGTCCGATCGCATCGCCGGCGTCGTCGATGGCCTGCGCGGGCTCGGTGCCGACATCGAGGCCACCGACAACGGCTTTGCCGTGCGCGGCCGGGGCGGGCTGCGCGGCGGCACACTCGACTCCCGCGGCGATCATCGCCTGGCGATGATGGGCGCCGTCGCCGGGCTGGCCTCGCGCGAGGGGGTCGAGGTCGTGGGCATGGACGCCGCCGCCGTCTCCTATCCGGGGTTCGTGGCGGACCTCGCGTCCTTGTGCTGATCGCCATCGACGGCCCCGCCGGTGCCGGCAAGTCCACGGTCGCCCGCGAGCTCGCCAGTGCGCTCGGCTTCGCCTACCTGGACAGCGGGGCGATGTACCGCGCCGTCGCCCTGCTCGCGCTTCAGAGCGCCGGCGGCAGGCTGCCCGAGCGCCCCGGCGCTCTTGGCGAGCTGGCACGCGCGGCGAGCATCGACCCGGGCGGCCGGCCAGCCGGGGGCTCGGCGCCGGTGCTGCTCGACGGGCGCGACGTCAGCCAGGCGATCCGGACGCCCGAGGTCTCCGAGGCCGCGTCCGTCGTCGCCGCCGATCCCGACGTGCGCGCGGCGCTGGTGGCCAAACAGCGCGAGTTGATCCTCGACGGCGACTGGGTTGCCGAGGGCCGCGACATCGGCACGGTGGTCGCGCCCGACGCCGAGGCTCAAGGTCTTCCTCACCGCCGACCCTCACGAGCGGGCGCGCAGGCGCGCAGCCGAGTTGGGCGCCGATGCCGGCATGGTGCTCGCCGAGCAGACCATGCGCGACGAGCGCGACAGCACGCGCGAGCACAGCCCGCTACGACCGGCGCCGGGAGCCCTCACCCTCGACACCACCGGACTGAGCGTGCAGGCGGTCGTGGAGCGCATCTCCGGGCTCGTGGGCGCGACATAGCCATACTGGCGTGAATGAAGGTCGCAATCGTCGGCTATCCGAACGTGGGCAAGTCCTCGCTCATCAACCGCCTCACGGGCACACGCGAGGCGGTCGTGCACGAGCGCCCGGGGATCACCCGCGACCGCAAGGAGCTCGACTGCGAGTGGAACGGGCGCCAGTTCAAGTTGATCGACACCGGTGGCATGGACTTCGAGGATCAGGACCCGCTCGCGGGCTCGATCCGCGACCAGGCGCGCGCGGGGCTCGCGGACGCGCAGGTGGCGGTGCTGGTGGTCGATGCGCGCGCCGGGGTGCGTCCGGGCGACGAGGAGATGGCCGATTTGCTGCGCCGCTCGCCGCTGCCGATCATCGTCGCCGCCAACAAGTGCGACGGGGTGGCCGAGCTGCCGCTGGCCGCGGAGTTCCATCGCCTCGGCCTCGGCGAGCCGCTGGGCGTGTCCGCGGCGCAGGGCCTCGGCACGGGTGATCTGCTCGACCGCATCGTCGAGCTGCTGCCTGCGCCCGTGGAGGAGGAGCGCCAGGACGACACCATTCGATTGGCGGTGATCGGCAGGCCGAACGTCGGCAAGTCATCGCTCGTCAACCGCTTCCTCGGCGAACAGCGGGTGATCGTCGCCGACGAGGCGGGCACCACCCGTGACGCGATCGACACGCCGCTGCTCGTCGGCGATCGCAGGCTGATACTCGTGGACACCGCCGGGATCCGCCGTCAGGCGAAGGTGGCCGACTCGGTCGAGTACTACACGGCGCTGCGCTCCCGTCGCGCCGCCGAGCGCGCGGACGTGGCCCTGGTCGTGTGCGACGCCGGCGACGGCGTCACCACCCAGGACCTGCGCATCGCCGAGCTGGCGATGAAGGCAGGGTGCGCCACCGCGATCGTGCTCAACAAGTGGGATCTGCAGGCCGAGGCGGAGAGGGCTGGCGGGGCGGGTGACTCCGAGACTCCAGCGCGGCTCGATCTCGACCACGAGCGCGGGCGCGTGGCCGAGAAGCTGCGTCTGCGCCCGCGCGTGCTGACCGTCAGCGCCAAGAGCGGACGTCACGTCGAGCGCCTGCTCAGCGAGGCGATCGCGCTCGGCGACCGTATGCGCGGGCGGATCCCCACGCCCGAGCTCAACCGCTTCCTGGCGGAGGCCGTGCAGGCGCGCCAGCCACCGATCGGCACGCGACGCAGCGCCGGTGGTCATCGCCTGAAACTGCTGTACATGGCGCAGATCGACGAGCGCCCACCGCGCTTTGCCATCCAGGTCAACTCGCGCGCGCGGGTGACACGCGACTACGCCTACTTCCTGGAGAACCGCCTGCGCGCCCGCTACGGCATGGACGGCGTGCCGCTGATCATCGACTTCGTGGAGCGCGGACAGCGCGGTCGCGCTCGCGCCGCATAAACTTCGGCGGCTTTTTGCCACGCCTTTTCGCAACGAACATCCATCCTGCCCGCCCCTGGCCACCTGGAGCTGATTTAAAGAGCGATGACTGAGCCTTCCGACAGCGAGTTCCTGTTCACCTCCGAGTCCGTCACGGAGGGGCACCCCGACAAGATCGCCGACCAGATCTCCGACGGCGTGCTCGACGCCGTGCTGCGCGACGATCCTTACGGCCGCGTGGCCTGCGAGACGCTCGTCAACACCGGCCTCGTGGTCGTCTCGGGCGAGATCTCCACGGACACATACGTGGACATTCAGGACATTGCCCGCGAGACCGTGCGCCGGATCGGCTACGACAACGCGGCCTATGGCTTTGACTGCGACACCTGCGCCGTGATCAACGCCATCGACAAGCAGTCCCCGGATATCGCCCAGGGCGTGGACGCAGCGTATGAGACGCGCCACGACCCCGCCGACGAGGACGAGCTCGATATCGCCGGCGCGGGCGACCAGGGCATGATGTTCGGCTACGCCTCCAACGAGACCGATGAGCTGATGCCGCTGCCGATCTCACTCGCGCACAAGCTCGCCAAGCGCCTGTCGGAGGTGCGCAAGGGCGAGGTGCTCCCGTATCTGCGCCCGGACGGCAAGACGCAGGTGACGGTCCGCTACCGCGACGGCAAGCCGGTGGAGATCGAGAAGATCCTGATCTCGACCCAGCACGCCGACGGCATCGACGCCGAGACCCTGATCAAGCCCGACCTGCTCGAGCACGTGCTGCGCCCGGTGCTGCCGGCCGAGCTCTACGAGGAGAAGAAGCTGCTGCGCAACTTCCTGGTCAACCCGACCGGGCGGTTCGTGATCGGCGGGCCGATGGGCGACTGCGGGCTCACCGGCCGCAAGATCATCGTCGACACCTACGGCGGCATGGCCCGCCACGGCGGCGGGGCGTTCTCCGGCAAGGATCCCTCCAAGGTGGACCGCTCGGCCGCCTACGCCGCGCGCTGGGTGGCCAAGAACATCGTCGCCGCCGGCCTTGCCGAACGCGCAGAGGTGCAGGTCGCCTACGCGATCGGCGTGGCCCATCCGGTGTCGGTGATGGTCGAGACGTTCGGGACCGAGCGCGACGGCGTCTCCCGCGGGCAGATAGCGCGTGCCGTCGACGAGGTCTTCGATCTGCGCCCCGGATCCTTCCGCGAGGAGCTCAAACTGCACCGCCCGATCTACCAGAAGACCGCCGCCTACGGGCACTTCGGGCGCGATGACCACGACTTCACCTGGGAGAGGACCGACAAGGCCGCCGCGCTGCGCGCCGCCGCCGGGGTCTGAGCGCTCGGCCGAGACGGCCGCCGGACGGGCCTGACCGGGACGCGGCCAGCGCCGGTGCGAAACCCCGTGCGAGGGCGTGAGGACCCGTTTGGCGCCGCCTGTCGGTGGTCTAGGGTCAGCGGCGGTGTCATGCATCGCCCAGGTTGAGCCAATGACGAGCACCCGCGCGCTGCGCGGGCCGTTCGACTACAGGCTGCCCGAGGAGTTGCGCGGCGGCGTGCACGTCGGCTCGATGCTGGTGGTGCCGTTCAGCGGGCGCAAGCTGCTCGGCGTGGTCGTCGGGCTGGCCGACAGCAGCGAGGTGGCCGACGAGAAGCTGCTGTCGCCGCTGCGAGCGCTCGACGAAGGCCCGCCCGCCCTCACCGCCGAGCTGGTGGCGCTGGCCGAGTGGATCGCAGCCGAGTACTGCTCGACGATCGCGCGTGCCCTTGCCCTGGTGCTGCCGCCGCAGGCCGCTCGCCGCCTCAGCGGGCGCAAACGCCGCACGGTCGCCCGCCCCACGCATCTGCCGGTGGGAATTCGCACGGCGCACACGCCGGCCCTCACCCCCGACCAGCGAGTGGCGCTGGCACCAGTCACCGCCGCGCTGCGCGACCGTCGCGCCGAGCGCCTGCTGCTCCACGGCGTGACCGGCTCGGGCAAGACCGAGGTCTACCTGCGCGCCGCCGCCACCGCGCTGGAGCAGGGTCGGGGTGCGATCGTGCTCGTGCCCGAGATCGCGCTCACGCCGCAGATCGTCTCGCGCTTCGTCGAGCGCTTCGGTGACACCGTGGCCGTGCTGCACTCACGCCTCACGCCCGGCCAGCGCTACGCCGAGTGGCGGCGCCTGCGCGAAGGCCGGGCGCGGGTGTGCGTGGGACCGCGCTCCGCCGTGTTCGCCCCGATCGAGGGGCTCGGGTTGATCGTCGTGGACGAGGAGCACGACGCCTCCTACAAGCACGAGGGCGACCCCCGGTACGACGCACGCGATGTCGCCGCCGAGCGCGCCGGGCGTTGCGGCGCGGTACTGCTGGCCGGCAGCGCCACCCCGCGCCCGGAGAGCGTGGCCAGCCTGCGGGCGTGCGCGCTGCCACGGCGCGTCGACGGCCGGCCGCTACCGAGGGTCGACGTCCTGGACATGCGCGGCCAGGCGCACGGGCTGCATCCGCTCACCGCGCAGGCCCTGGCCGAGGTGCGGGCCGCGCGCGGCAAGGCGATCGTGCTGCTCAACCGCCGGGGCTGGTCGAACTTCCTCTCCTGCCGCTCGTGCGGGCTGGTGTGGAGCTGTCCCGACTGCGACGTCGCGCTGGTGCTGCACCGCGCGGGGGGCTTCGTGGCGTGTCACCACTGCGGCCACAACGAGCCCGTGCCCACGCGCTGCAGCCAGTGTGCGTCCGCGTCGATCGCCCGCCACGGCACTGGCACCGAGCGCCTCCAGCATGAACTGGCGCACGTGTTCGACGACGGGCGCTTCCCCGTGTTCCGTCTCGACGCCGACGCGGTGGGCCCCGGTGCGGGCTCCGCAGCGGCCGTGCGCGCGCAGGGGGCAAGCGCCGCCGCCGAGGGTGACGGCGAGGACGGGGGCGCCGGCGAGCTCCTGCGCCGCTTCGAGGCGGCCGAATGCGGGGTGCTGATCGGCACGCAGATGGTCGCCAAGGGCCACGACTTCGCCGACGTGAGCCTCGGCGTGGTGCTCGACGCGGACGCCACCCTGCGCTTCCCCGACTTCCGCGCGGAGGAGCGCACGTTCGCGCTCATCGCCCAGCTCGCTGGGCGCGCCGGGCGCGGCGGACACGGGCGCGTGCTGGTGCAGACGATCGCCCCCGAAGCCCGCTCGATCGTGCACGCCGCCCGCCACGACAGTCACGGCTTCACCGCCGGCGAGCTCGAACGCCGGCGCGCGCTGCGCTACCCGCCGTACTCGCATCTGATCAGGATCGTGTGCTCGGCCGAGAGCGCGGAGAAGGCGCGTGCTGCCGCGGGCGCCGTGCGTGCGTCGCTTGTACAGCGTCTCGAGTGCGTAGGCTCGCGCGCGAGCGCCGTCACTCCGAGGAGAGCCAGCGACCGTGCGAGCGCGTTGGACGCCACGCAAGCGGGCGAGCAGCCTGTTGTGCTCGGCCCCGCCACGCTGTTTCGCCTGCGCGGGCGCGAGCGCTCGGTATTGGTGGTGAAGGCCGGGCACCGGGGGCAGGCGGTGCAGGCCGTGGGTGAGGCGGTGCAGAGGGTTGCCGGGGACCGCATGCATGCGGGTGTGAACTTCAGCGTCGACGTCGATCCGCAGTAGCACACTCCTCGTGCTCACGCCGGCCGAGTGGCATTTTCGAGATTGTGCTGTATTCTTGGCCCCGACGACGGCCCAGGAAGTCGTCGAGATCCGGCAAACGCAAAGGAAGGTGCGGGTGATGGGGGGACGGTTTTCTCACGACTGGATGGCGCTCGCGCGCGCAGGACGCGCACGCGTGGCGTTCGTCTCATTGATCGCAGGCGCAATCATCGGCATGTCGCTGGCGTCCACGAGCTCGCTCGCGGCGAGTGTGACAAGGGGCCCGTCGGCTTCGGCCAAGGAGCGCTTGGCGCTCGCAAGGCATAGAGCGCGCGGCGCGAGCATCCTCGGTCCGTCCCTGCGCCCGCTGTTCGCCGCCGGCGGCACCCGAGGTTCGCTCCCGGCGGGCCTGGCCGCTCCTCTGCCGTCTGCTCGCGCAGCGCGGGCGACCCGGGTGCACCCGGACTTCCTCGGTGGGAGCGGCGAGATCGCGGGAACCGTCACCAGCGAAGCCGACAACACGGCGATCAAAGGTATCGAAGTGTGCACGTTCACTCTGTCCGAAGAGGAAGAGTTCCTATGCACCACCACGAACGCAAGCGGCGAATACACGCTGACCGGGCTCGAGGCTGGCGAATACTACGTCGAATTCTCGGTGCCCGAAGGGAGCAACCTCAACTACGTCACCCAGTACTACCGAGACACGGAAGAGCTCGCCGAGGCGGAACGCGTGTCGGTGAGCGAACATGCGACGCACAGTGGGGTCGACGCGAGTCTCAGCACGGGCGCGGAGATCACCGGCAAGGTCACATCGGCCGTCACGACGAAGCCGATCGAAGGGATCGAAGTCTGCGCGACAGACGAAGAACAGGAAATCGCCGGCTGCGCGCTTACCGACGCGACAGGGAAATACGCGATCCCCGGTCTCGAGAGTGGCGGCTACGTGGTCGAATTCTTCGTATCCTACGGCGGGCAGCAGAACTATGTCACCCAGTACTACCCCGCCACGCCCAGGCGGAAGGAAGCCGAATCGGTGCAGGTCACCGCCGACGCCCTGACACCTGGGATCAGCGCTGCGCTCCTGGAAGGCGGGCAGATCAAGGGAACCGTGACGAGCGTCGAAAGCAAAGCACCGCTTGAACACATCGTGGCGTGCGCCTACAGCGAAGAACTCTTCTTCGAAGAATTCTTCCGCGAGCGCTGCACCGAAACCGGACCTGACGGGACCTACGACATCGCGTCTCTCGGCACGGGCGACTACTACGTCTATTTCTACTCCTCGGGCGAATACGGGTTCCAGCTTTACGACGACACGACCACGTACGAACAGGCGACCAAGGTCCCGGTCGAGGCGGGCCATGAAAAGACTGGAATCAACGCGGCCCTCGGGCTGGTGCCGGTGGCAACAAAGCCGCCCGCGATCGAAGGGAGCGCCGTCGAAGGGCAGACGCTGAAGGTGATCCACGGGACGTGGAGCCCTGCAGCGACGTCCTATTACGACGAATGGTACGTATGCACCGCAAACGAAGAATCGTGCTCGGAAGAAGGCGTCGTGGGCGAAACGTTCACGCTGGGCGCGAGCACCGTCGGCCACATCGTGGGCGTGTACGAGACGGCGATCACCGCCGTCGGCGTCGAAGGTTACGCATTCTCCGGGTTCACCTCGGCCGTGACATCGGCCCCGAAGAGCTCGAGCTCGCCAAGCCCGTCCCCGCCGGCGCCCGCGCCGGCCGTGGCTGTTCTCGCGAGCACGACGTCCGTGGCCAGCGCTGCCGAGCTCAAACAGCTACTGCTCGGGCTGCTGGCACCGTCGGGCAAGAACGCCAAGATCGCAGCTGTGCTCAAGCACGGCGGCTACGCGCTGTTGTTCAGTGCGCTGACGCCAGGTCAGCTGACGATCTCGTGGTATCTCGTGCCGAAGGGTGCGCACGTCGCGAAGGCCAAACCCACGCTGGTCGCGCGCGGTCAAGTGGCCCTGTCGGCTGCCGGGGGATCGAAGCTCGTGATCAAGCTCACGAGCAGGGGGCGCGCGCTGCTAAAGCACGCTCACAAGATCAAGCTCACCGCGCTCGGGTCGATGGCGGGCACGGGTGGGGTTCAGGTGAGCGCCAGCAAGGCGTTCGTTTTGAAGCGCTAGAGGGACGCGGGGCGGGTGGCGCGCGACGTCGATCCGCAGCAACAACGGTGAAGGACAAAGCCGACGGGGGGAGACATTCACCCTCGTGTTGACGAGTGGGTCACTGTCGCGTACGTTTGCAAATGCGCCGGAAGGCGCAGGGGAAATCCCGGTTTCGCCCTCAGAAGGCCGGACGCGAGCATTGCCAGTACCTCTTTGCAGGCCAGCAAGTCCGGTACCGTCGCCATCAAGGTTGACTGCCCCGCCACTGTCAGCAGCTGCGAGGGCACGGTAACGGTGCGGACGCTCAGCGCCCTGCTCTCCAGCGTGGCTGGCGTTGCCAAGACCAGGGCCAGCGTGCTGACGCTCGCGTCGGGCTCGTTCGACGTCCCCGGCGGTGGGGTCAAGACGGTGACCATGCGTCTGTCTGCCAAGGCACGAGCGCTGCTCGCGCGCGCACACACTGCGGGTGAGGGTGACCGTCACCGCCCACAGTCCGACAGGCGGGGCGCACAGCGGCCAGACCGTCCTGACGCTGAGAGCGCCCAAGCCTGGGCACGGCAAGGGCTGAGTCCGCGTTTGAACTCGCCCCGACGTGCATGATGTGCGGCGGCAGGCGGTAAGGCAGCGGGACGAACCGCGTCGACGGACGCCAAGTCCGGCCGCAGGGTCCGGTCAAGCCGGGAGACCCTCGCTAAGAAGCGCGGATCGTCACCAGCACCTGCGCCGTGTGCGTCGCCCCGGCGGGGTTGCGAGCGAGGATCGTCGCCCGCGCGCGCAGGGCGTGCGCGGGCGCGACCAGAGCGAGCGCGTTCCTGGAGAGGTGCAAGGCGACGGTCGTCACGTGCCCGCCCTTCACCGTGAACGAGCCCGCCGCGAGCGTCACCGCCACGGCCTTCGCCCGCATGGATGGGTGGCTCTGCGAGCTCGCGCTCACGACGGCGCCCAGCGTCCGTAGCGTCACGCGGCCGGTGCAACTCGTCTCGCTTGCCGGGCAGCTCACCCGCACGTGGATCACTCCGGAGCGGTTGGCCGTCAGGGACCTGCTCGCCAGCTCCGCGTCGGGCGGCGGCGCGCTGTGCTCGCGCACCGCCGCCACCGCCTGTTCGGGCGAGCTCTCAGAGCCCGAGGCGGGTGGTGGGGCTTGCTCACCGGGACCCTGCTGTCCCAGCGTCGTGGGAAGTTGGGTCGTGTCGGTCTTGTCTTCCGCGAGCGTCGTGAACGTGCCGTCTTCGCCTGTGCTCGTGCCGTTCGCGTTGGTCGCGGATATGCGGAAGTGGTAGGTCGTCGCCGCGGTGAGATAGGTGAGCTCCGCCGAGACGCTCACCGGGGTGTCCCCCGCGCCCGGGAGCGCCTCACATGGGGCGCTCGCACCGTATACGGTTGTGGTGCCGTATTCGAAGATGCATGCGGTGGTGTTCGCGCCCTCGGGGTTGACGCTCGCGCTCACCGTGGCCGAGCTTTCGCCGATCGACGAGGCCTGGCGGGTGACCACCGCCGGGGGGCCGCTCAGCGTCGTGAACGTCTCGTGTGGAGATTCCGTCGCGCCGGCCGCGTTGCTCGCGAGGACCCAGTAGCGGTAGGTCGTGTCCGGTTCGATGTTCAGGGTGGCGCCCGAGCTCGCCAGATCCACTTCGATCGGTTCGGCGGTCGTGCCCGCCGCGAGGCTCGCCTTCGCGACCACCACGTCTGTGATGCATTCCGCGGGAGGCGCGCACGGGTCTTCCAGCACGACTTCGTATTTCGTTTCCCTGCCCTCGGGGTCGATCTGTGCTTCCAGGGTCGCGTCGCTGTCGCTGACGTGCGCGGCCGCCTCGCTTTCGATCGCCGGCGGGGGCCCGGGGGCGAGCGTCTGGAAGGTCTCGTCTTCCCCGTCGGCGGCGCCCACGATGTTGCTCGCCACGATACGGAAGTAATAGGGGGTACCGGGGGTCAGCCCGTTGATGCTCGCGCTCACCGTCACCGGGCTCGTCCCGGACCCTGGCGCAGCGCTGCACGGCACGCTCGATCCGTACGCGGGCGAGGTGCCGAATTCGAACTTGCATTCGCCCACCTCCCGCCCGTTGGGGTTCACGCTCGCCGCCAGCCTGGCCGCCGTTTTGGTCACCGAGGACGCCGCTTCCGATGCCACCGTCGGCGCCCGTGGCGGCTCGAACGCGCTGATCCCCTGGGGCGTTCCCAGTCCGGTCGGTCCGTCATAGCCGGCGCGGGCGAGACAGATGGCGCGCGAGGCGCAGCTCGCTTTGGCCTCTTCCGTCGCGGTGCATTCGGATACGCCGGTTTCTTCGTCGAACGGCTTTGCGCATTCGCCGTTCGACCCTTCGGTCACGTCGTGCAGCGACCCGGTCGAGCCCGCGACGTTTTCATACAGCGTCCGCGCAGGGTATTCCGCGCCGTTGGCTCCGCCGGCCAGGGCGAAGGTCGCGCCGATCAGCGGCGTGGCAAGGCTCGTACCCCCGAGCTGGCACCAGTGCGACGTGAGGAGCGTACCGTCCTGCAGGTACGGGCACTCCTCGCTCGAGTCATACACCGCCACGCCGCTGTAGGGATCGGCGTCCGCGGACACATCCGCGACGGCGCGTTTGTCGCCGCAGCCCACCTTCGACCAGTCGGCGACCGCCTGCTGCCACAAGGGCGCCGTGAACTCCGCGCTGCAGCCGCCGCCCGTGGCGCCCACCCCTTCCGTGACGCCTTCGCTCTCACCGCCGTCGTTCCACACGCTCTCACCGGCCCATTCGCCGTGCCTCGCGACGCTCAAACGGGTTCCTCCCACCGCCACCACCTGGGGCGAGGTCGCTGGGAAGTTGGCGTAGGAGGGGGATCCTTCGAGCCAGTTCAGATAGCCTTCGTCGCCCGCCGCCGCCGTGATCACGATGCCGGGGTGGTTGAACGCCGAGCTGCTCGCGCAGTAGCCGGCGAACACGCACTCGGAGCCGCCCCACGAGTTGGAGATCTCGGTGGCGCCGAGCCGCGCGGCCGTGTTCTCCGCCGTCTCGAGGTTCGCGAAGGACGGCGAGTTCGCCTCCACCAGCACGATGTGGCAGTTGTTGCAGACAGCGTGGACGGTCTCGATGTCGAGCGAGATCTCGAGGCCCCAGTCGATCGCGTCCTCGGCCTCGTTGTGCCTCAATCCGTTGAGCGCGGATTCCAGTTCGCTCGTGCTCCTGGGGAATGGCGGGTTGCCCGTTTCACCGTTCTGGTTGACCTGCTCGAAGCACCCGCCCGTCGCGGAGGTGCACGCGGGCAGCCCGAATTCTTTGGAGTAGGTCCCCAGGTCCGCTTCGGCGCCCAGGTCGTTGTAGGCGTCCACCAGCGCGATCGTCTGACCGTCCGGCGCGCTCGAGGGAAGTTCGTAGGCGCTGTGCAGGTCCTGTGGCCGCAGGCCGAATTCCCCGGCCGCCGCCGACCGCGCGGAAGTCGCGGGCTGGCTGTCCGGGGTCACGCGCGGCTGTGCCTGTGCGCTCGGTGTCGCGGCTGTCCCTCGCGGGACGAGCTGCAGCGCCATGCATCGCGCCTGCCGTGTCGCCGGCGCGCCGCACACCGCGCGCACGGAGTACTCGCCGCCTCGCTGCGCCGGCATGGAGCCCTTGCCGGCCGCCATCGTCGGCTGGATGCACAGCGACGCGAGCCCGACCACAAGCGCCAGCCCTCCGCCCCGAGTTATGCAACGTCCACGCACGATCATCGCCCTCCGTTGTACTGCTGTCGTGGCCGTGGCGAGCGGTGGAAACCCCCCGAATGGGCAAGCGCTGCCGTCCTGGCTTTCGCTCCCACGGTGGCGGACAGCACCCCACTGTAGCGCCGTTCGGTCGATCCGAAAAGCCGTGAACGCCGCCCTGCGAAACGGTGCCGCGGCTCATAGACTGAGGCCCATGGCAACGGAGAACCGCACAGCCGCCGCCGAGGAGCCCTCGCTGGAGCTTCCCACCCCCCGCTCGGAGCCCGACGACATCGAGGTCGGGCGCGCCGGCGTCCATGCCGACACACCCGATGGCGGCGCGCGCGCCGACGGGCACGCGCAGGCGGACGACGCGGACGCTCCCGAGCCGGCGGAGCTCGATCCCGAGACGCGGCAGCGCCGCGACGCGGCGCTGCGGCACGTGCGCAAGTTCGGCGACCCCGTGCTCCGCGCCACCGCCCTGCCCGTCGAGCGCTTCGACGACGAGCTCGCGGCCGAGGTCGCGCGCATGGGAGAGCTGATGCACGACGCGCTCGGGGTCGGACTGGCCGCCACCCAACTCGGGGCGCTGCACCGGGTGCTCGTCTACAAAGCCTATGTCGACGATCCCCTCACCGCGCTCGTCAATCCCGTGCTCGCGTGGGCCAGCGAGGAGCTGGAGGTCGCCGAGGAGGGGTGTCTCAGCCTCCCCGGCGTGCACGTCGAGGTCGAGCGCCCCGCCCGGGTGCGAGTGCGCGGCCAGGACGAGACCGGCAAGCCGCTGGAGATCGAGGCCGAAGGGCTGGAGGCGCGCGTGATCCAGCACGAGGTCGACCATCTCGATGGCACCCTGATCCTCGATCGCATCTCACGCGAGGCCCGCAAGGAGGCCATGCGCGCGATGCGCGAAGCCCAGGAGGCGGGAGACGGCGCCCCGCGGGCGCGCCGGGAGACCACCCGCGAGAGCGACGCCCCGGGGGGCACGGCCGCCGCGGGGGCGCAGGCGGGCACGCAGGCGTCGAGCGACGGCGCCTAGGCGCCCGTCGCGGTCCATCCGCGTTGAGCACCGTCTTCATCGGCACCTCCGAGTTCGCCGCCGCCGTGCTCGAGCGCCTCTCGCGCAGCCACGCCCACCGCCCGGCGCTCGTCATCACCCGCCCCGATCGCCCGCGGGGGCGCGGCAGGAGGCTCACCGCACCGCCCGTCGCACACACTGCGCGAGCGCTCGGGATCGCGCTCCAGCAGCCCTCGAGCGTCAACGATCCGCAGGCGAGGGCGCTGATCGACGAGGCGCTCGCGTCGAGCTCCTCCAGCGCCTCACAGTCCGCCGAAGCCGGCCCGGAATCGCCCGCCCACGAGGCGGGCACGGTCGTCGTGTGCGCCTTCGGCGCCCTCATCAAGGAGCCGCTGCTGTCCGAGCACGAGCTCCTCAACGTCCACCCCTCGCTGCTGCCGCGCTGGCGCGGAGCCGCCCCGATCGAGCGGGCGATCATGGCCGGCGACGAGCGCACCGGGGTCTCCATCATGCGCCTCACCGCCGGACTGGACAGCGGGCCCGTGTGCCTCACCGACAGCCTGCCCATTCACGCCGAGGACAGCTACGGCTCGCTGGCCCAGCGGCTGCAGGAGCTCGCCGGGGAGCTGCTCGTACGCGCCCTCGAGGAGCGCCCCCCGTTCGTCGAACAGCCCGAGCAGGGGGTCACCTATGCGGAGAAGCTCACCCCGGAGGACCGCCTGCTCGACCCCGCCCGTCCGGCCGTCGAGGCGGAGCGCGTCGTGCGTGCTCTGCACCCCCACATCGGCGCCCGCGTGGCGCTCGCCGACGGGAGCATGCTGGGCGTGCAGCACGCGACGCTCGCCCATGCCGACGCGGGTCACGCTCCCGGCGCCGCCGGCGCCCCTTCCTCGCAGGTGCACGGCATGGGCCTGCACGCGCGTGACGCGCGCCTGCTGCTCGACTGCAGCCCCGGCACGCTCGAGCTGCTCGTCGTCCAGCCCCCCGGCGGCCGCGCCATGGACGCCGCCGCCTACCTGCGCGGCCACGGGCTGCCAGGCGCTTAGGGACCGGGCCCCGGCCGTGGCGCAAACGATCGACGCCGGGCGCGTGCGCTCACGGGCCGCCCGGGCGCCGGTAGGCGCTCACGTACTCCGGTACCGGGATCCCCGCCCGCAAGCGTGGGTCGGGCTCGGGCACACACGGCTCGCTACTCAGCGGGATCACCCCCGCCCACGCGTCCAGCGCGTAGTCCTCCTCGTCGTCCATCGGGCCGCCCATCCGCACCTTCGCCGAGACCTCCTCGATCGGCAGCGCCAGCACGGAGGTGGCCTTCATCTCGTTCTCCGTCGGCGCGCGCACGTCATCCCAGCGCCCCGGCACGATGTGTTCGATGATCGCGTGCAGCGCCGCGCGCTTCTCGTCCACGTCCTCCACCAGGCGGGCGCGGCCGAGCAGCATCACCGAGCGGTAGTTGGCGGAGTGGTGCATCGCCGAGCGCGCCAGGATCAGCCCGTCGATCAGCGACACCGTCAGGCACGCTGGCGCCCCCGCCGCCAGCGTCCGCAGCGTGCGGCTGGCGGTCGAGCCGTGGCAGTACACCACGTCCCCGTCGCGCGCGTGCAGCGTCGGGGTCACGAACGGCTGGCCGTGCTCATCCACGATCCCCAGGTGGGCGATCAGCGCCTCGTCCAGGATCGCGTCGATCAGCGCCCGGTCGTAGTCGCCGCGTTCGCGCTTGCGGCGCAGCCGTACACGCTCGGAGGGGGGTGGAGCCGGGGTGGCTCGCTGCTGCGCCTGATGGGACACGCCGCTCTCCTCTCTATCCATTAAATCTGTAATAGTACAGTGCGATGATTGAGCTGAAACAGTATCGGATAGAGGCGACCAGTGCAGCGGAGCTCGTCACCCGCATCGAGGCCGGGGTCGCCAGCGGCGCCCTCCAACCCGGGCAGCCACTGCCCTCCGTCCGGCGTCTCGCGGGCGAGGTGGGGCTCAGCCCGGTGACGGTCGCCGCCGCGCTCGCCGAGCTGCGCCGTCGCGGCGTCGTGCTCAGCGAGCCGCGGCGCGGCACGCGCATCGGCTCCGGTCCGCCGATCGGCTCCACCCGCGCGCCGCTGCCGGTACCGCCCGGCGCCCGCGACCTCTCGCTCGGCAACCCCGACCCCGCGCTGCTGCCCGATCTCCAGGCCGCGCTCGCGCGCACCCGCCAGCCCACACGGCTCTACGGCGAACCCCCGGCGCTGGGCGCGCTGCTCGACCTCGCCCGCGCCGGGCTGCGCGCGGACGGCATCCCCGGCGAGCACGTGTGCGTCCTCAGCGGCACCATGGACGCCATCGAGCGGGTGCTCCAGGCGCATCTGCGCCCGGGCGACCGCGTCGCCGTCGAGAACCCCGGCTACGCCGCCCTGTATGACCTGCTCCGCGCCCAGGGCCTGGCGCTCGAGCCGGTGGCAGTGGACGATCGCGGCATGCTCCCCGCCGCCCTCCACGGCGCCCTCGAACGCGGCGCGCTCGCCGCCGTCCTCACCCCCCGCGGGCAGAACCCCCTCGGCGCCGCCCTGGACGCCGCCCGCGCACAGGAGCTCCGCGCCGTGCTCGACGACTTCCCGCGTACGCTGCTCATCGAAGACGACCACCTCGGCGAGGTCGCAGGCGCCCCTCTGCACACGCTGCTGGCCGATCTCGACCACCCGCGCGAGCGCTGGGCGGCCACCCGCTCCGTCGCCAAGGCGCTCGGGCCCGACCTGCGCCTGGCCGTGCTCGCCGGCGACGGCGCCACCATCGCCCGCGTGCAGGGACGCCAGCAGTGCGGGCCCGGGTGGGTCAGCCACATCCTCCAGGCGCTCGTGCTCGCCCTGTGGAGCGATCCGGCCGTCCACGCGCTCGTCGAACGCGCCAGCGCCACGTACGCCGCGCGCCGCGAGCAGCTGCTCTCGCGCCTCGCGCGCGAACGCGTACGAGCCCATGGGGCCTCCGGCCTGAACGTGTGGATCCCCGTGCCCGAGGAAGCCCTCGCCATCGGCGCGCTCATGCAACGCGGGTGGGTGCTCGCGCCGGGCGCCCCATACCGGCTCGCCGGCGCCGCTCCCGGCGTGCGCGTCACCACCGCCACGCTCAGCGAGTCCGACGCCGACCGGCTGGCGCGCGACCTCGCCCAGGTGCTCGCCCCCGGCGGCGCCAGCCGCATCGGATAGGCGCCGCGATCATGGCCCCCAAGCCCAGCTCCAGCCCCAACCCAGCCCCTGAGCCCGCCGCCCCGGCCCGCCGCTGCGCCTACACGGTCCTGCGCCGCGTGTTCGAGCGCGGCGCCTACGCCGACCGCGCGTTCGCCGCCGAGGCCGGCGCGCTGGACGCACGCGACCGCGCGCTGGCCATGCGCCTGGCCTACGGCGCCGTCCAGCGCAGCGGCACGCTCGAGCACCTGATCACGGCGCTCGCCGAACGCCCCGCCGCCACGCTCGACCCGCCGCTGCTGGGCGCCCTGCGGCTCGGGCTCTACGAGCTGCTGTACACGCGTGGCGCACCCGACTACGCGATCGTCGCCGACGCCGTCGCGCTCGCCAAGGCAAACGCCCGCGCCGGCCACGGTCTCGTCAACGCCGTCCTCCGGCGGGCGCTCCGCGAGGGTCCCGACGCGCTGCTCGGCGGGCTGTGCGACGACACCCCCGAGCACGCCGCCATCAAGCACTCCCACCCGCTCTGGATCGCCCGGCTGTGGTGGCAGGAGCTCGGCGCCGAGGGCGCACGCGCGCTGATGGCCGCCGACAACGAGCCCCTCAAGGTCGCGCTCCGCGCCAACACGCTCGTAACCGACGCGTCCGCCCTCGCGGAGCGGCTGCCCGTGCGCAACCATCTCGACCCCGCCATTCCCGAGGCCGTCGTGCTCGACGAGCCCTTCGACGCCCACGCCTCCCCGCTCTTCCAGCAGGGCGCCTTCCACGCCCAGTCCCGGGCCGCCATGCTCGTCGTCCACGCGCTCGACCCCCGGCCCGGCGAGCGCGTCCTCGACCTGTGCGCGGCCCCGGGTGGCAAGAGCACCCACATCGCCGCGCTCATGAAGGGCCGGGGAGAGGTGCTCGCTGTGGAGCGCAACCCGCGCCGCGCCGCCGGCCTCGTGCGCACCGCCCGACGGCTCCACGCCGCCAACGTCCACGTGCAGGTCGCGGACGCCGAGCGCTGGGGCTGCGAGCCAGCGTCCGGTGGCTTCCACCGCGTGCTCGTCGATCCCCCCTGCTCGGGGCTCGGTACGCTGCAGGCACGCGCCGACCTGCGCTGGCGCGTCACGCCCGAGTCGATCGAGCAGCTCACACCCATCCAGGCAAGAATCCTTGCCGCCGGCGCCCGCGCCCTACGTCCGGGCGGCGTGCTTGTCTACTCTACGTGCACCATCTCTCCCGCTGAGAACGAGCGCCTGATCGCCGCCTTCCTGGACTCCCACGCCGACTTCACCCTCGACGGACCGGGCGAGTTCGGGCCGCGCGGGTTCGCTGGGCCGGGGCCGCTGCTGACGCTGCCCCACCGCGACCACACCGCCGGCTTCTTCGTCGCCCGCCTGCGCAGGAGCTGAGCGTGGAGGGCGAACGCCAGACGCCGGCCAGGACGGCCATCGACCTCGGGCCGCAGTGCCCGCACTGCGGCGAGCCGTGGCTGCGCCCCACCAACCTGCCGGGTCGTTACCGCTGCGTCTACTGCCTGCACCGCTTCGAGCTCACCTCCGTGTGCCCCAACTGCGGCGAGCACTCCACGATCGTGCGCATGTCCTCCACCGCCATCCTCAAGTGCAACGCCTGTGGAGACTCCATGCTGCAGGCCGTATGAGCGCATCGTCCTCGGGGAGGGAGCGCGCACGCGAGCTGCTGCGCGACGTCCGCGTGGCGCCGTCGATCCTGTCCGCAGACTTCGGGCGCCTGCGCGAGCAGGTGCTCGAAGTGCTCGACGCGGGCGCCCGCGTGATCCACGTGGACGTCATGGACGGGCACTTCGTGCCGCCCATCACCGTCGGGCCGCTCATCGTCGCGGCCCTCGCCGACGCCGTGCACGAGGCCGGCGGGATGCTCGAGGCGCACCTGATGGTCGAGCGACCCGAGCGCCACGTCGAGGAGTTCGTGCGCGCGGGCGTCGACTCCATCACCTTCCACGCCGAGGCCACCCCCCACGTCGCCTACGCCGCCAACCTCATCCGTAACAGCGGCGTCGGCGTCGGCCTCGCGATCAACCCCGCCACCGCCGTGGGCGCCCTCGCCGAGGTCACCGCCGCGATCGATCTTGCGCTGTGCATGACCGTCAACCCGGGGTGGGGCGGGCAGCCGTTCATCGCCCACTCGCTCGACAAGCTCCCGCGCGTACGTGCGCTCGTGGGCGAGGCGGTGGCCGTGGAGGTGGACGGCGGCATCGAGCCCCACACCGCGCCCCCCTGCCTGAAGGCCGGCGCCAACGTGTTCGTCGCCGGCTCCGCCATCTTCACCGGCCCGGACCCGGGCGAGGCCTACCGGGCGATCGCGGCGTCCGTCGCGGCCGCCTGAGACCCGGCTCGGACGCCCGTCGCCGCCATCTGGCGGGCCGCACCGAAGCGGTAGGGTGAGCCGCGGAGCAACGATGCCCGATCTCGCCGCCCCCAGCACAGGCACCTCGGCCGAGAGCCTCGAAAGCGCGGCCGCGGAAGCTCTCACCGCTCGCCCGCGAGCTCGCGCCCGCGACCGAGGCCGAGCGACGGCTCCCCGAGGAGCTCCTCGCCAAGCTGCGCTCCGCGGGCCTGCTCCGCGCCGGCGCGCCCGCCTCCGTCGGCGCGGCCGAGGCCTCACCGGCGGTCATCCTGCGCTGCGCCGAGACGCTCGCCCGCGGGGACGCCTCCGCCGGATGGTGCGTGTCGATCGCCGCCACCAGCAGCCTGCTCGGCGGCTGGCTGCCGCCGGCCGGCCTGGCCGAGGCGTTCGCCGACCCCGACAAGGTTGCCGCCGGGATCTTCGCCCCGCGAGGACGCGCACGGCACGTCGACGGCGGCTACCGCGTGTCCGGGCGGTGGGCGTTCTGCAGCGGGATCACCCACTCCGATCACCTGTTCGGCGGCTGCATGGTCGAGCCCGACGGCGACGGGCAGCCGGCCATGCGCACCCTCGGGATGCCGGTGAGCGAGCTGGAGATCCTCGACACCTGGCACACCAGCGGACTGCGCGGCACGGGCAGCCACGACGCCGTCGCCGAGGACCTGTTCGTCCCCGCCCACCGCACCCTCTCGCTGCTCGAGCCGCCGACCTCCGACGCCGCGCTCTACCGCTTCCCGATCTTCGCCTTCTTCGCCCTCTCCATATCCGCCGCCGCGCTCGGCAACGCACGCGGCGCGATCGACGACCTGACCGAGCTGGCCGGCGTGAAGGTCGGGCAGGGCTCTACCCGCACGCTCGCCCAGCGCGCGGCCACATGGAGCGCGGTGGCGGAGGCCGAGGCGTCGCTGCGCGCGGCGCGCGCGCTCTACTACCAGGCGATCGAGGCGGCGTGGGAGGCCGCGCAGGCGGCCGCATCGTCCCCGAAGGGGGAGCCCGTGTCCGTGGAGCTGCGCGTCGGCCTGCGACTGGCCGCCACCCATGCCGTGCGCACGGCCGCCGAGGTCGCGCGGGTCATGTACGACCTGGGCGGTGGCTCGACCATCTACGAGGATTCGCCGCTGCAGCGGCGCTTCCGCGACGCGTACACCGCGACCGCTCACTTCCAGGTCAATCCTACGACGTGGGAGCTCACTGGGCGCGTGTTGCTCGGGCAGCCGACCGAGACGGCGATGCTGTGAGCGGTGAGCGCGGGACGACCACGCCTTTGTGGCCTCGAACGCGCTACGAGCCGGATGGAGTAGCCACGAACACCGGAATCACCCGGCTCGTTTTCGTTTGGTAATCCGCATAGCTCGGATAGGCCTCGACGGCGCGCTCCCACCACAACGCTCGCTCATCGCCCTGGAGCTCACGCGCGATGAAGTCGTGCGGCACCGCTCCGTCTTGAAGCATCAGCGCAGTGGGGTCGGCCACCAGGTTGCCGTACCACGTCGGGTTGTTCGGCGCGCCTCCCAAGGAAGCGACGAGAGCGTACTCGCCGCCGTGCTCGACCCGCATCAGCGGGAACTTGCGGATCTTCCCGCTCGTTCGCCCTCGGGTCGTAATGATGACCACGGGGAGGCCGGTATCCCGGAGCGTGTTGGCACGCTCGCCGTTGCTCGCCTCGTACTCTTCAACTTGTTCGCGCACCCAGTCCAACGGGCTCGGCTCGTACTCACCTTGTAGTGGCATTCATGCTCCTCATGCGATTTCGATTCGAACGTGGCTGTCTATCGTTCACGCCTGCGGATCTTGGCACGCCGAGGGACCTAGGGCCAGATATCAGGCCGGCGCGAGTTCGGGCTGCGGGTCGCGGTTCGCTAGCCGCGTCGCAAGAGCATCGAGGATGGCCGGCGCGACCGCTAGGCGTGCTCTGTGTCCGCGCGCCTCTGTAGCGCGAGAGCCGCGACGAGAGTCGCGCGCCGTCATGTGGTGCCGCTAGGTTGAAGAGCATGTCGATGCCCGCCCTCGCCGGACCGGACGCTCTGCTCGGCCATCACCCGCTGGGTGTCTCGACCGGCTACATGAGCGGGTCGCGGGGCGACTGGCCGCAGCAGGTTGCGCAAGCCTGGGATGCCTCGCCATTTGCTGTCGAGCTATCAGCCCTATCGGAGGGGGAGCTCGCCGGGCTCACCCGCTATCTCGAGAGCAATCCGCGGCTTCCCTTCCGCTATCTGAGCATTCACGGCCCTTCCAAGGGGCGCACGATGCCGGAGACAACACTCGTGCGGGCGCTCGCCAGGCTTGCCGAGCGTGCACACGTGATCGTGATGCATCCAGACACGATGTTTGACCCCGAGCCATACCGCATATTGGGTCGCAAGCTCGTGCTCGAGAACATGGACGCTCGGAAGGAGAGTGGCCGCACCGCAGACGAACTGGCGCCATGGTTCGTCGCGCTCCCTGAGGCGGGTTTCTGCTTCGACATTGCCCATGCCTGGTCGTTGGACACGACGATGGCCGTGGGCGGCGAGCTGCTGGACGCGTTTCGGACGCGGCTGCGTCACGTTCACCTGAGCTCGATGGATGAGGCGCTGCATCACATTCCTCTCAGCGAGGGCGACGAAGAGCTGTTCGTTCCCTTGCTGCATCGCTGTCTTGACGTTCCCTGGATCCTCGAGGCGCCGCCGCGGCAAGACTGAGACACGCCTGGGCATGATGACGCCCCTCCAGCAGCTTGCGCAGTACGCCGGAGTGGACTTCCCGAACCTGTTCGCCGCTCGCGACTTCACGGCGGCCAGGCTGGCCGAGCGCAGCTCGCGCCTGCGGGAGCTCGAGCACGATGAGGACGTGGCGATCGTGCTGATGGGGTCGTGGGGCCGGTCGGAGGTCACGAGCGGAAGTGACGACGATTACATGGTGCTCGTGAGCGGGGACGAGCGCGACGACGTGCGACCCGCGAAAGCGGAAATCGAGACGATTCTCGATCGCGCTCCAGGGAAGCAAGGCATCTTCGGCGAGCCTGTTTGGAGTCGTGAGCTCATCGAGAAGATCGGGCTGGACCAAGACTCAAATGCCAACCTCAGCCGCCGCATGCTGTTCTTGCTGGAGTCGATAGACGCGACCAACCCGGACGTGGCGGAGACGACGCGCGATCGCCTCTTGGACCGTTACCTCGACGAGTCGGTGAAGCACGATCGGCCACCGAGATTCCTACTCAACGATGTGATCCGCTACTGGCGGACGATGTGCGTGGATTTCGCGGGCAAGGAGTACGAAGGACCAGAGAAGTGGGGGCTGCGCAACGTCAAGCTTCGAACTGCCCGCAAGGTCCTCTTCGCCGGCGGGCTTCTGCCCGTCTTCGAATGCGCTCGGTTCGCTGCAGAGGAGATGCCCGGCTATCTGCGCGAGGAATTGCGAACGCCGCCGGTGGATCGAATCGCCCAGGCATTCCTAAGACACGGCATTGTCGATCCCGGAGCTCGCGCGCTCGGAGCCTACGACGACTTCCTCGGCCTACTGGACGACGAGACGAAGCGCACCGAGCTCGAGACGCTCACGCGAGCCCAGGCCGGCAACTCGGCGGTGTTCGCCGAAGCTACGCGTCTCGGCAAGGAGCTCGAGCACGGACTGCTCGCCCTGCTCTTCGAGACCGACGCCCTCAGCAAGCTCGTGCGCGAAGTCGGGATCTTCTGAACCCGGCGATCCTCTCGGGTCGTACTGCTGAGTAAGAGGCGACCGCCTACTCGTCGAAATGGATCTTGAAGCCCTCAGCAACCGCTGTGAGCCCCATGCTTCTGTAGAACGCGTGCGCCGCCGCGCGATGCTTGCCGGACAGGAGTTGGACCTTGAAGCAGCCCTCTGCGCGGCCTCCTCGTAAAGCCGTAGAAGGACGGCGAGATCTGACTGCGTCGCGCGGCGGACGAGAATCCCCGCCGTTTCGGTCTGCGTGGATGCGCCCCCGGAAACGGTGATCCGGCCTGAAGGCACGGCGATGGTCTCCATCGTCTCTGTCATACCTTGCGTGTACTGGCGGGCCGTGACCGCCGCCGCGATCGCGTCGCGCTGATCCTGGTTCGTACGCTTGGGTACGTCGCTGAGGGCGAGGGCGGCGAGGCCACGTCGGCTCCACGTCGATCGCGGTGTGGACCCTCGCTCGCCGAACCAGCGGGTGATCAGGCCCCCGCGGCACGCACCTCGATCTGCCGGCTGCCGCGCCGGTACAGCAGCGCCAGCGCCGCCGCCAGCAGCGCGGTCGCGCCCGCATAGCCGATCTCCGCGCGCAGGAGCTGTTCGCTCACCGCCGGCGTCAGCATCCACACCACGAACACCACCGCGGCGAGCAGCCAGCACGCGGCGGCCGCCCGCGCGCGGTCGCGCGCCAGCGCCGCCTGGTTGAGAGCCCCCGAGGTCAGGTGCAGGCCCATGCCCACGCCGATCAGGGCCAGGCCGAAGCGGTTGTAGTTGTAGTCCTGTCCGAAGAACACGTGGCGCAGCGCGAACGGGCCGATCACCAGCAGCCCCAGCGCGACGGCCAGCGCGAACGCGGCGATCGCGCGCACGGTCACGCGGATCGCGTGCGCAAAGGCTGCGTGCCCGGCCGTCGTCTCCAGGCCCGTCAGGTGGGGCAGCAGCGAGGTCTGGATCGCTTGGAAGAGCTGCAGCGGGGCGCGCGCGATCAGCAGCACGTTGAACACGATCCCCGCCAGCACCACGTTGCGCGCGGTCGCATCCACGGTCAGCACCGCCGCGTTCAAGAGCGTCTGCTCGGCGAGCATGATCCCCGATACCCACACCGCGAAGCCGCCCCCGCGGCGCAGCGAGAGCTCGTCGTGGGCAGCCGTCTCCTGCACGCCCTCCGTCCCGGGCCCCGCGAGCGCCGCGTCCGCCTCGTCGACCGTGATCGCTCCCCCCGCCGAGCCGCCTGCGGGGCCGGCGAGCGCGGCGTCCAGCGCGCCGCCGGACGCCTCCAGCGCGTCGCTCGAGGTCTCCGGCACGCCCTCCGTGCCCTCCTGCGCCTGGCGCGCGCGATCGCTCCGGCGCCGCGCGAACGCTGCCGGCACCACGACCAGCGACACGAGCGGCGCGGCCGCGATGCCCAGCGCGACCACCGTCTGGCCGCTGGCCACACCCAGCGCCACCGCGATCGCAAAGCAGATGCGCGAAGTCGACTCCATCAGCACGAGCCCGCCGAACAGGCCGAAGAGCTGGTTTCCGGCCAGCCAGCCGCGAGCGAAGTAGCTGGCGGCGTAGGCCATCGTGCCCACCACCAGCACGTCGTACAGCGCCGCCTGGTGTTCGAACACGTCGTTCACGAGCTCTTCGTGAAGCGCCAGTGCGATCACCAGGAACGTGAGCGCGAAGCTCGCCTGGATCAGCATCGGCACGCGCAGCGTGTGGGCCGCCTGCCCGCGCGCCCGCCGTTGCGCGATCGTGCGCGAGAGCAGCTGTTCGATCGGGCGGTAGATCACCGAGATGATCACGAACATCACCGACCACAACAGGTCGAGCAGCTTGGCCGATTCTTCGCCCAGCACGTGGCTGGCAATCGAGAAGTACGCGAACGTCAGCAGGCCCGTCGAGGCGATCCCGAGCGACAGGATGCGCGCCCCGGAGCCGTAGGAGCGGGCGCCGCCCGCGCCGCCCGCGCTGCTGTGTGCCTCGGGTTGCGCCCCGCTCTGGGGTGGGCCCGTGTCGGGCGGGTGGGCGCTGGATGCCCTAGACGCGGACAAGCAACATCGTCCAGGGGAACGGCGAGCGGACCTCCGCCACCTCGCCGTGGCGCGAGAGCAGCTCCACGAACGAGCGCCGGGACCAGTGGTTGAGGTGACCGGGGGTGTTGCCCAGCGCCGTCCAGTAGGCCCCGCGCGCGATGTTCAGCATTCGCCACAGCGGCTCGCGGGGGACCGACACGAGCAGGTGGCGCCCGGCGCAGCGCGCCATCTCGCTGAGCGTGTGCTCGGGATCGGGCACGTGCTCGAGCACCTCGATCGCGCACGCCAGCTCGAACTCCCCGTCCGCGAACGGCAGGTCCGCCGCGTGCATCACGCGGTATTCGAGGTTGGGCGCCTGGTGGCGCGCCCAGCCCGCCTGGATCGACTCCTCCTCGAGATCGATGCCCACCACCCGGGTCGCGCCAGCCGGGTTGTCCTCGCCCAGGCGCTGCGCCCAGCGGTGTACGAGCACGCCCTCGCCGCAGCCCACGTCCAGCAGCGAGCTCGGTGCAGCCGCCGCGAACAGCTCGTCCAGGTCGCGCTCGAAGCCCGCCATCAGGCGGCGCACCACGGGGTTGGTCGAGCCATACTTGTCGTAGGTGTTGCCGGTTACGATCCCGTCCTCGGAGACGGTCACGCCGCTCACAGCGGCACCGCCTCTCCCGGCCGCGGCGTCTGTGACCCGGCGGCGGCAGGCTCGGCCCCAGCGTCCGCCTGCGCTTCCGGTGCCGGCACGCTCGCGGGCCGCGAGGACGATCGCTCGCCCGGTTCGTAGTGCGAGGGCGCGACGCCGAGCTCCAGCTCGATGCGCCGCACCCGCTCGAAGGTACGCTGGGTCATCACCCGCTGTGCGGCGAGCAGGTCGCCGATCACACCCAGCGCCCACAGCACGACCGCCGCGATGAACAGCACCGCCCCCAGGATCAGCGACTGCACGTGCCCCTTGCCGTTGCCGTTGGCGTAGGCGACCGCGAAGCGGATCCACACGGCGATGGCGGCGAGCCCGATCACGAGCGACAGGCTCCAGAACACGCGCAGCGGCTCGTACTGGGCGTAGATGCGGAAGATCGAGACGGCGTTGCGACGCACGTACGCCCCCATCGACGGGAACAGGCGCGACTCGCGGGTCTTCGGATTGGTGCGGATCGGGACGTGATCGATCGCCACCAGCAGCTTGCCCGCCTGGATGATCGTCTCGAGCGTGTACGTGAACTTCGAGACGACCATCATCTGGATGGCGGCCTCGCGGTTGTACGCGCGGAACCCGGAGGTCGTGTCGGGCACCGTCGTGGAGGACGCCTGGCGCACGACCCAGGAGCCGAGCCGCTGGAGCGTCTTCTTGAGAGGCGAGAAGTGCTCGATGTCGCCCACCTCGCGGTCGCCCACGACCATGTCGGCGCGCCCCTCGACGATCGGGCGCACGAGCGCGGCGATGTCCGCGCCGTAGTACTGGTTGTCGGCGTCGGTGTTCACGATCACGTCCGCGCCCAGCTTCAGGGCGGTGTCGATGCCGGCCTGGAAGCCGGCGGCGAGGCCCTTGTTGTTGGTCAGGCGCACGAGGTGGTCGACGCCGTGCGCGCGGGCCACGGCGACGGTCTCGTCGGTCGAGCCGTCATCGATCACGAGCCACTGCACCTCGTCGAAGCCGGCCATCTCCCGCGGGAGGTCCGCGAGCGTCTGCGGAAGCTGCTCCGCCTCGTTGAAGCAGGGGATCTGGATGATGAGCTTCATGTCCGTCGATTGCCTAGACTTGGCTCCCGGCAGTATCCCAAAGCGCGGTCACGGTCCTGGCGCCAAGCGCACCTACCGGCGCCGGGTGGGTGGGCGTCACTTCGACCAGGGTTCTATGGCCAAGGCTAGATGGAAAGCGCGATGCTCACCCGGCGCACGCCGGGCTCGATCCGGCTCGCGAGGCTGACCGCCGCGCCCCCCGGAACCTGGGCGCGCGCCGGCTTCGCCGTGATGTGCGTGGCGGCGCTGATCGGCTACCTCGCCTTTCCCACCTATCCCACCTACGACTCGTTCTACGCGCTGCTGTGGGGCCGCGACCTGCTGCACCTGCATCTGCCGGACTTCAGCGTCTACCGCGGGCCCACCGAGCATCCCCTGGCGATCGCCTTCGGCATGTTCTGCTCGATCTTCGGCCAGGGCGGCGCGCGCCTGATGGTGTTCGGCTCGATCGGCTCGTTCGTGGCGGCCGTCGCCGGCATGTACCGGCTCGGGCGCCTGTGCTTCGGGCCGCTCGTGGGCCTGATCGCCGCGCTGCTGCTGCTCAGCCGCTTCTTCATCGAGAACCTCGCCGCAGAGGGCTATCTGGACATCTCCTATGTGGCGCTGGTGGTGTGGGCGGTGGTACTCGAGCTCGAACGCCCGCGCCGCGGCTGGCCCGTGTTCCTGGCGCTCGCCGCCGCCGGGCTGCTGCGCCCGGACGCGTGGGTGCTGAGCGGCGCGTACTGGCTGTGGTGCTCGTGGCGCGCGGACAACGCCACCCGCGTCAGGTACCTGGCGCTGGCGGCCATCGCCCCGATCGTGTGGATCGCCGTGGACGCGATCGTGACCGGCAATCCGCTGTACTCGCTCACCGCCACCTCGGGGCTCGCCGCCGAACTCGAACGCACGCAGGGCTTCGGCAGCGTGGTCGGCTCGGTGTGGAGCTACGGAGTGCGCATCGACCACCTGCCCGTGGTACTCGGCGGTGTGCTGGGCATCCCGATCGCCGTATGGATGACGCCGCGGCGGGCGCTCGTGCCGCTGGCGGCCTTCGCGCTGCTGCTCGGCGTGTACGTGGCGGAGGGCGCCGTTGGCGCCTCGGTGGTGGATCGCTACCTGTTGGGCGCCGCCACCGCGCTGTTGCCGTTCTGCGCTGTCACCGTCGGCGGCTGGGCGATGCTCGAGCCCGGCTCCTGGGTGCGACGGGCCTGGATCGTCGCGGCCGTGGTGCTCGTCGCCTACGGTGCGCTGTCCGCCGCCAACTCGATCAGCCTCTCGGGGCTGCGCACGACGCTGGCAGAGCACGAGGACTTCCACAAGGAACTGGCGGTCGCGCTGCACAGCGCGCGGGTGCAGGCCGAGCTGCGGCGCTGTCCGCTGGTGTCGCTGCCGGACAACAAGCTGATACCCGACGCGCGATGGATCCTCGACACCGTCGGGCAGCACGACATCGTCGCCCGCAGCCAGGCGCGCGCCGACGCCGAACACGGCGATCCGGCGCTCGCGCAGCGCATCCAGGCCGGCAGCGTGGCCGTGTACCCGCTCGGCAGCGCCATCTTCGTCGACGCCATCGTGGACCCTGGCGATGACCCCCGCGACCAGGTTCCGCTCACGGGCTTCCGGCGCATCTACACCAGTCGCTTCTACGCCGTGTATGGCAACTGCTGAGGGATCCCAGCTCGGCGGGTCCGTCAGCGCCGGGCCCGCCGGGGCGGGCGGCCGCAGAAAGGGGCCGCGCACGGTGCAGGGGGGCGTGCGCGAGCGGCGCTGGGCGTGGGCGGGGCTGGCGGTCGTGCTGGGCGGAGGGCTCGCGCTGCGGCTGTGGGGCGTGCGTCAGGGGCTGCCCTACGCGTACAACGCCGACGAGGCCGACCACTTCGTGCCGCACGCGATCAAGATGTTCGAAACGGGCACGCTCAACCCCCGTTACTTCGCCAATCCGCCCGCCTTCACGTACGTGCTGCACTTCCTGTTCGCGATCGCCTACGGTGGCGCGAGCGGTGCGGAGCGCGCCTTCGCGCTCCACCCGGCGAGCGTCTACACGCTCGCCCGCGTGGCCGCCGCGGCGCTGGGGACGATCGCGCTGTGGCTGCTCTACCTCGTGGGCGCACGGCTGTTCAACCGCGCCGTCGGGCTGCTCGCGGCGGCCATCGAGGCGGTTGCCTTCCTGCCCGTCTTCTACGCGCACCTCGCGCTCAACGACGCCCCCACGCTCGCCCCGGCCACGCTGTCGCTGCTCGGCACCGCGGGGGTGCTCCGGAAAGGACGGCCCCGCGACTACCTGCTGGCGGGCGTGGGCGTGGGGCTCGCCGCCGCCACCAAGTACACCGCCGGGATCATGCTCGTGCCGCTGCTGGCGGCCGTCGTCCTGCGCGGGCTCGACGCCGGCAAGCGCCGAGCGCTGGGCGGGCTGGCGCTCGCGGGCGTGTGCGCGCTCGCCGCGTTCCTGATCGCCAATCCCTACGCGCTGCTCGACTACAGCAGCTTCCACTCCGAACTGGTTCACCAGTCGACGCTCTCGGCCGAAGCCCAGGGCAAGCTGGGGGCCCCCAAAGACGGCGGGTTGATCTACTACCTGTGGTCGTTCACGTGGGGGCTTGGCTGGGCGCCGGCGCTGGCCGCGCTCGCGGGCGCGGTGGTCGTGTGGCGTCACGAGCGGCGTGCCGGCTGGCTGCTCGTGCCCGCGGCGGTGCTGTTCCTCGCGTTCATGGGCACCGAGGGCCGCTACTTCGGCCGCTGGCTGCTGCCGATCTTCCCGATCGCCTGCCTGCTGGCCGCGTACTTCATCGTGTGGCTCGCGGCCGCCACCGGGCGGGTGCTCGGCCCGCGGGCCGCGCGCCGCACGGGCAGCGCCAGGGATCGCGGACCGGCGGCGGGGATCGGCTCGGCCGCCCTACGCATCGGGCTCCCGGCTGCGCTCGTCGCCGCGGTGCTCGCCCAGGGTCTGCTCTACAGCGTCCACTCCGGCATCGTGCTCTCGCGCGCGGACACGCGCAACCTGACGCGGGCGTGGATGGTCGCGCACATACCGGCGGGCGCCAAGATCGTCGCCGAGCCGGTCGAGCCCGAGGAATGGGCGCGCGAAGTCAGGGACGGCAGCTCGACCCGCACCAACCGCTATCGCTGGCGGCTGTATCCGGCGCTCTATGAGCGGATCACCCCGAGCGGGGCGATCGCGCCGGCGTACATCCGCGAGGTCGGCATCGAGGACTACGAGACGACGCTGTATCCGACGCTCATCGACTTCTACGAGCGCGAGGGCTACTGCTGGGTGGTCGCTGGCTCGACCGAGTCGGGCAGGGCGTTCGCCGATCCGCATGCGGTGGAGCACGCGGTGGCCTACTACCGCGCGCTGGGCGAACGAGGCGAAGTCGTCTACCGCGCCTCCCCGTACGCGAGCGCCCAGGGTGGGCGCGAAGCGGTGCCGTTCAACTTCGACTGGAGCTTCGACTACTACCCGCTGGCGTACAGCCGGCCGGGGCCCACGATGACGATCTACCGCCTCCATGGCGGGCGCTGCGCGAGCGGCTAGGAAACTCGTCCCAAGTTCGCGCCACCAGCCGAATCGCGCGCGTACGCGGGTTATGCTGGACTGGCCATGCCGAGCTGCACCGCGACCGACAAGCTGCACCTTGCCCGTGCGATCGAGCTCGCGCGCAACGGCGCCAGCAACGTCAAGCCGAATCCCGTGGTCGGCGCGGTGGTCGCGCGCGACGGCGAGATCCTGGGGGAGGGGTGGCATCAGGAGTACGGCGCCGCGCACGCGGAGGTCAACGCGATCGAGGCCTGCGGCCTGGCCGACCTGGGTGGGGCAACGCTGTACGTCTCGCTCGAGCCGTGCTGCCACGAGGGCAAGACGCCACCGTGCACGGACGCGATCCTGCAGGCGGGGATCCGACGCGTGGTCGTCGCATCGGATGACCCCACCGAGAAGGCCGCCGGTCGCGGCCTGGGGATCCTGCGCGACGAGGGCATCGAAGTGGTGCTCGCGGACGGCGAGCTCGCGGCGAGCGCGCGGCTGCTCAACCAGGCCTTCCGCAAGCACGCCCGTGTGGGGCGCCCGTGGGTGCTGTTCAAGTCGGCGATGACGCTCGACGGGAAGGTCGCCACGCGCACGGGCGACTCGCAGTGGATCAGCGGCGATCAGAGCCGCGACCTCGCCCACCGCTGGCGGGCGTCCGTGGACGCGGTGGTCGTGGGCATTGGCACCGCTCTCGCCGACGATCCGCAGCTCACCGCCAGGCCCGACGGCCTGGCCGCCGAGCCCTGCGTCCAGCCGCGGCGCGTGGTGTTCGACTCGCTCGCCCGCCTGCCACCCGGCTCGCAGCTGGTCGCCGCCGCCGGCGAGGTGCCGCTGACGCTCGTCGTCTCGCGTGCGGCCGCCCGGGCCGACACCGACGCACTGGAAGCGGCCGGCGTGCAGGTGCTGGTCGCCACCGGCGAAAACGAGCCCGCGCGGGTGCGCTCGGCGCTCGACCAGCTCGGCTCGGCCGGGGTGGCCTCGGTGCTGCTCGAGGGCGGCCCCCATCTGGCCGGCGCGTTCCTCGACGCCGGGGAGATCGACGAACTGCGCCTGTTCCTGGCGCCGCTGCTGCTCGGCGGGAGCGCGGCGCGCGACCCGCTCGAGGGCGAAGGCGTCGAGCGCATCTCCGAGGCGCTGCGCGCGCTCAGCTTCGACTGTCGATCCGTCGGCGGCGACCTGCTGATATCGGCCCGCCTGCGCGAGTGGTGACCGGTGGGCACGCAGGGCGGCGCAGGGCGTTGTCCTCGGTCGCTCGTGTGCTGGCCGGTTCGGGGATGCGAGCGCGAAGCGCGAGTGTCTCCCGGTCCGGCACACTTCGCTCCCTGCGTCCTGGGTGGGCGGGACCCAATTCACCTGCGTGCCCACCGGCCGCTGGTACTGGACGCGCCGATCGAGCGGACGAGGTGACGCGATGTTCACTGGGCTGATCGGGGACCTCGGCAGCGTTGTCGCCGTCGAGCAGGAGGGTGACGGCGCCACGCTGCGGATCGCTAGCACCCTGGCGGACGAGATGCGAACAGGCGACTCGATATCCGTCAACGGCGTGTGCCTGACCGCGACCGCCGTCAGCGAGCGCGGGTTTTGCGCGCAGGCGATCCACGAGACGCTCGAGCGCTCGTCGCTCGGCCGGCTGCACGCCGGCTCGCGCGTGAACCTCGAGCTTGCGCTACGGGCCGAGGATCGCCTCGGCGGGCACGTCGTCCAGGGTCACGTCGATGCGACCGGCACCGTCAGCGCGGTGCGCGAGGAGGGCTTCTCGCGCGTGCTCACGATCGAGCTCGAGCCGCGGCTCGCGCGCTATCTGGTGGAGAAGGGATCGGTGGCCCTCGACGGCGTCAGCCTGACCGTCAGCGCGCTCGACGAGCGCGGCTTCTCGGTCTCGCTGATCCCCGAGACGCTGCAACGGACCAACCTCGGGGAGGTGAGCGAGGGTGCGATCGTCAACATCGAGGTCGACATACTCGCCAAGCACGTAGAGCGACTGATGGAGGCGGCACGAGTATGAGCCAAACATCCACCGCAACTCCCTTCGCCACGATCGAGCAGGCGATCGAGGACATCCGCCAGGGCAAGATGGTCGTGGTGTGCGACGACGAGGACCGCGAGAACGAGGGCGACCTCACGCTCGCTGCCCAGTTCGCCACCCCGGAGGCGATCAACTTCATGGCGAAGGAGGGTCGCGGGCTGATCTGCCTGTCGCTCACCTCCGAGCGCTGCGACGAGCTGGGCCTGGACCTGATGGCGGCCAAGAACGAGTCGCCGTTCGAAACGCCGTTCACCGTCTCGATCGAGGCCCGCGACGGCGTCACCACCGGCATCTCCGCGCACGATCGCGCGCGCACCATCCAGGTGGCCATCGATCCGGGGAGCCGCCCCGTCGACCTCGTGCAGCCCGGCCATGTGTTCCCGCTCAAGAGCCGCTCGGGTGGTGTGCTCGAGCGGGCCGGGCAGACGGAGGCGGCGGTCGATCTCGCGCGCCTGGCCGGCCTGAACCCCGCGGGCGTGATCTGCGAGGTGATGAACGACGACGGCACGATGGCGCGCGTGCCCGAACTGGCCGGCTACTGCGCGCGCCATGAGCTGAGCATGATCACGGTCGCCGATCTGATCGCCTACCGCCGCCGTCACGACCGGCTGGTCGAGCGTGTGGTGGCCACCCGGCTGCCGACCACCTTCGGGGACTTCGAGGCCGTTGGCTATCGCTCGCTGATCGACGACAAGCACCACGTCGCGCTCGTCAAGGGCGACGTGCGCGACCAGCCCGACGTGCTCGTGCGCGTCCACTCCGAGTGCCTCACGGGCGACGTCTTCCACTCGCTTCGCTGCGACTGCGGCGAGCAGCTCGAATCGGCGCTGGCGATGATCGAGCGTGAGGGCCAGGGTGTGCTGCTGTACCTCTCTCAGGAGGGTCGCGGCATCGGGCTGCTGAACAAGCTGCGCGCCTATCGCCTGCAGGAGGACGGCCTCGACACGGTCGAGGCGAACGAGCGCCTCGGGCTCCCGGCGGATCTGCGCGACTACGGCATCGGCGCCCAGATCCTCGTCGACCTGGGTCTCGGCTCGATCCGCATCCTCACCAACAACCCGAAGAAGATCAGGGGCCTCGAGGGCTACGGCCTGTCGGTCAGCGCGCAGATCCCCATCGAGCACGCCCCCAACAAGCACAACGAGGCCTACCTGCGCACCAAGGCGGAGCGTATGGGGCACACCCTCCACCACCAGGGCCTGAACCTCGACGAGGAGCTGCTGCACGGAGAGCGCCGCAGAGGAGAGCGAAGAAAGTGATGAAGGAGGAGGGGGGACGGGTGAGCGCGATCCGCACGGCCGTGAGCGCGCTGAGGCGCGCACGCTGTGAGGGTGGCGAGCAGTGAGGTTCGCCATCGTCGTAGCGCGCTTCTACGAGGACCTCGCCGAGCGGCTCGTCGCCGGCGCGCAGGCGGCGTTCGCCGAGCAGGGCCACACCGAGATCGCGCTCTTCGACGTGCCCGGAGCCTTCGAGCTGCCGCTGGCCGCTCGCTACGCGGCTCACGACGGGCGCTTCGCCGGCGTGGCGTGTCTCGGCGCGGTCATCCGCGGCGAGACCGACCACTACGACTTCGTGTGCTCGCAGGCGGCCGCCGGGGTCATGCGCGTACAGCTCGACACCGGCGTGCCGTGTGCCTTCGGGGTGCTCACGTGCGCCACCATGGCGCAGGCGCTGGCGCGCGCCGGCGGGGACAAGCGCGACCAGGGGCGCCACGCGGCGGAGGCGGTGCTGAGCATGGCGGCGCTACGGGCGCGGCTCGCCAGCGGCTAGACTGCCGCGCATGGCAAAGGTGTGTCATAGCTGTGGCAAGGGTCCGGCGTTCGGCCAGAGTCGCAGCCACTCGATGGTCGCCACCAAGCGACGCTTCGATCCGAACCTGCAGAAGGTGCGGATCCTCGTGGGCAAGGCGCCCAGGCGCGTGTACGTTTGCACCCGGTGTCTGAAAGCCGGCAAGGTCACCAAGGCCCTGTAGGCGCTCTGAGCGGCGCCAGGCGGCGTCCTCGGTCGCTCGCGTGCGTAGCACGCCACGCTCCCTGCGTCCTTGCCTGGCTTGCTCAGCCCACCTACAGGGAGACTGTTTGAGCGGCGCACGCCACGCTCCCTGCGTCCTTGCCTGGCTTGCTCAGCCCACCTACAGGGAGACTGTTTGAGCGGCGCACGCCACGCTCCCTGCGTCCTTGCCTGGCTTGCTCAGCCCACCTACAGGGAAACTGCTTGAGCGGCGCTAAGCGCCATCCTCGGTCGCTCGCGTGAGTGGCGCCATGGGTGTCCTGACGGGGCAGAGTGCCCGTCGAAGCTGATAGACCTGTCGCCGTGACCGACACCAATCTGGTTCGCTTTCGCGTCGCGGTCGCGGGCGCGCTGGCTCATCTGGAATCGCGTCGCCAGGAGGTCAACGACCTCAACGTTTTCCCCGTCGCCGACGGTGACACGGGGGACAACATGGCGCTCACGCTGCGCGCGGTGCTGGCCGAGCTGGATCGCCTGCAGGGCTCCGACGAGCACCGCACGATCGATGAGATCGGGCGCGAGGAGATCGTCCAGTCGGTTGCACGCGCCGCCCTGCTCGGCGCGCGCGGCAACTCCGGCGTGATCCTCTCCCAGTTGATCCGGGGCGCGGCCGAGGAGCTCGTGTCGAGGCCGGGCCAGTTGATCGACGCGACCCTGGTCGGAGCGGCGCTCGCCAACGCTGCCGATCGCGCCTACTCGTCGGTGCGCGATCCCGCCGAGGGCACGATCCTGACGGTGGCGCGCGAGATGGCGCACAAGGTGGTCGCCGACCTCGCGCACGGGCCGGAGAGCCCCCCCTCGGCCCGGCCACCGAGCCGCGCGAGCAGGATCTGACGATCGCCGCGGCGCTCGAACGCGCGGTCGAGGCCGGCCAGGACTCGGTCAAGCGCAGCCCCGAGCTGCTGGCGGCGCTGCGCGAGGCGGGCGTGGTCGACGCCGGGGGCTACGGGCTGACGATCATCTTCGCCGGCGTGGTCGCGGCGCTCCGTGGCGAGGAGCCGCCGCCTTTGGACCACTACGCGCCGGCGCGCATCACCCACCCGGAGCACAGCTCGGGTACCTACCGCTTCTGCACGAACTTCGCGGTCACCGGCAGCGGCCTGCGCCCGACGCGGTTCGTCGCCGCGCTCGAAGGGCTGGGGGACTCGGTGCTCGTGGTCGGCGATGCGAGCACGCTCAAGGTCCACCTGCACACCGATCAGCCGGCGCTCGCCACAGACGTGTTCGCCGACGCCGGCGAGGTCTCGCACCTGGATGTCGCGGACATGCACGCGCAGATGGCCGAGCTCGAGGGCCGCATGTCCGGCCAGGCGCCATCGGCGAGCGACGCCCGCGAGCCACGCGCGCACGCGGGCGGCCAGGGGCGCTGTACGGCAGTGGCGGTGGTCAGCGGCGAAGGTCTTCGCGCCCTGTTTCACGAGCTAGGCGTGCGCACCGTCGACGGCGGCCCCACATTGAACCCCTCCACCTACGACCTGCTGGCGGGCATCCACGATGCGCCCACCGAGGAGGTCGTGCTGCTCGCCAACAGCGCGAACGTGTTCATGGCCGCCGAGCACGCCGCGCGCCTGTCGGACAAGGACGTGCACGTCGCGCCCACGACCAGCCAGCAGGCGGGGCTCGCCGCGGCCGTCGCGTTCGCTCCCGAACGCTCCGTCGAGGAGAACGCGCAGGCGATGAGCCAGGCGATCTCACGCCTTCGCACCGGCGCCGTCGCGCCCGCTGCGCGCGATGACGCCCACGGGCGCTTCAAGCGTGGCGAGGCGGTCGGGTTCGTGCAGGACGAGGTGCACGCCTGGGGCGAGCCGCGCGAGACCCTGGAGGCCGTCCTGCACGCGCTCGCCAGCCCCGCGAACGGCCACGGCCTGCCGGAGCTGATCAGCGTCCTCGGCGGCGAAGGCGCGCCGCTGGCGCTCGAGGAGGTGGAGGGCATGGTCAACGGCGGCGTCGAGCTGGAGCTGCGACACGGCGGCCAGTCCGCGTACTGGTGGCTGCTCGCGGCCGAGTAGCCACCGGGCTCGGGCTCCTTACGACCGCCCCTGCGATCATCATGCGCAGCGCATGTCCCCGGCGACCAAGCTGCATACGCCGGAGGAGCCGCCCCTCGTGGGCGCGTCCTCGCCCGCCGACTCCCCCCTGCGGGCATTCGCATCCGTACGCCCGCTCAGCCGTGCGGAGCTGATCGAAGCGCCCGTGCGCTGGCCGCGCCCGTCGCGGCTGGACGCCGAGCTCGAGCTTCCCGCCAGGCGCATGGCGGCCGGCATGCAGGCGCTGGGCCTGCGGACCGTGGGTGAGCTGCTCGAGCACCTCCCGAGCGACCGCCGCGAGGCGCGGACGCTCGCGGCGCTGCGGCCCGGCGAGCAGGCCACGGTCGCGGTCGAGGTTCGCACGATCAGCGCGCGGCCCGTCCGCCGTCGGGGCATGCGTGCGCTCGTGGAGGCTACGGTGTTCGACGCCACCGCAACGATGCGCGCGACGTTCTTCAACCAGCCCTGGCTGGCCGAGCGTTACTCGCCGGGCACGCGGCTGCTGCTGCACGGCAAGGCGGACGCCCGGGGCGGCCTGCGGGTCTCCCATCACGCTCTCGACAGCGACGGCGCTGCCCGTCCCGCCGCGGGCGAAGGCGGCGCCGAGGCCGACGCCGTCGCGCACTACCCGGCCGCCGACGGTGTCACCTCGACGCAGATCCTCACGCTCGTGCACAGCGCTCGGCATGCGCTCGGCGACGTCGTGGAGGCGCTCCCCGCCGGGATCCGCGTCGCCGAGCGGCTGCCCGACCGCGCCACTGCGCTGGCGGCCATGCACTTCCCGCGCCTGCCGGACGATCTCGAGCGCGGACGCCGGCGGCTGGCCTTCGAGGAGCTGCTGCTGACCCAGCTCGTGTTCCTGCGTCGCCGCGCCGCACGCCGGGCACGCACGGGCGCGATCGTGCTCGACGACGGCGAGGCGCTCGGCGGGCACTGGCTCGAGCACGGGCTGGCATTCGAGCTGACCGCCGACCAGCGCCGCGCGATCGTCGAGATCGCCGGCGATCTCGCCCGCCGCGCGCCCATGCAGCGACTGCTGATGGGGGAGGTGGGGAGCGGCAAGACGGTGGTCGCCCTGTACGCGATGCTCCAAGCCGTCGGGCACGGCTGCCAGGCGGCGCTGATGGCACCCACGGAGACCCTCGCCGAACAGCACTTCGCCACCATCCAGGGCCTGCTGGGCAGCGGGGTGGGTGGGGTTCTCATCAGTACCGCGCTGCTCACCGGCTCGACCTCCTCGCGCCGGCGCGAGGACACCCTCGGCAAGCTCGCCAGCGGACAGCTCTCGCTGATCGTCGGCACGCACGCCCTGATCGAGCCGGACGTCAACTTCAGGCGGCTGGCGGTGGCCGTCATCGACGAGCAGCATCGCTTCGGGGTTCGCCAGCGCGCGGCTCTGGAAGCAGCCGGGTCCGCCCGCCCCGGCGCCGCGCCGTCAACCGGTGCGCACGCTCACGCGTTGCGCGAGCCACCCGCCGGGACCGCGCCGACGCCGCACACGCTGCACATGACCGCCACGCCGATCCCCCGCACGCTCGCGCTCGCGCGCTACGGAGACCTCGACACGAGCACGCTGCGCGAGCTCCCCCGCGGCCGCCAGCCGATCGACACGCGCCTGGTGCGCGGCGAGCAGGAGCGGGCACAGGCCTACGAGCAGGTGCGCGCCGAGCTCGCCGCCGGTCGCCAGGCCTACGTCGTCTGTCCGCTGATCGACGAGGCCGAGGAGGAGGGCCTCCCCGCGGGCGCCGGCGGGCCAGGAGCTCCGAGCGGCCAAGCCGGCGCAGCTTCGGCCGGCGGCGGGCTGCGCGCCGCGAGCGCCGAGCTTCGGCGCCTCGCGCAAGGGGAGCTCGCCGGCCACCGGCTCGCGCTCCTGCACGGCGGCATGCGCTCGCGCGAGAAGCAGGCGGCGATGGCGCAGTTCGCCTCCGGTCAGGCCGACGTGCTCGTGTCCACGACCGTGATCGAGGTCGGCATCGACGTTCCCAACGCGACCGTCATGCTGATCGAGAACGCCGAGCGCTTCGGGATCTCACAACTGCACCAGCTGCGCGGGCGGGTGGGCCGGGGCGAGCATCGCTCGCGCTGCTTTCTCGTCGGCTCCGACGATCAGGCGGGCTCCGCGAGGCTGCACGCGCTGGCACGCCACGGCGATGGCTTCCGCCTCGCGGAGATCGACCTGGCGATGCGCAAGGAGGGCGAGCTGGTGGGCACGCGCCAGTCGGGCCTCAGGCAGTTCGGGATCGCGTGCCTGCCCGAGGACGCACCCCTGCTCGAGCTCGCACGTACCCGCGCCAAGGCCATCGTCGCGCGGGACCCCGATCTGCGAGAACCCGAGCACGCGCTGCTGGCGGTGGCGCTCGCACGCGCGCTCGGCGAGGACGCGCTCGCGCCGATCCCCGCTTGACCGTGGGGGCGCGGCCGCGGCGCCGTTACCGTTGTGCGATGCGCGTGATCGCGGGAGAAGCTCGGCGGCAGGCGCCTGAAGGCGCCGGGCGGCAGGGACACGCGGCCAACCTCCGACCGGGTCCGGGAGGCCGTGTTCGCGATGCTCGGCGACGTACACGCCGCATCCGTGCTCGATCTGTTCGCGGGCACGGGGGCACTGGGCATCGAGGCTCTCTCCAGGGGCGCTCGCTGCGCGGTGTTCGTCGAGCGCGACGCCGCCGCCGCGAGGGTCCTGAAGGGCAATCTGGCCTCGCTCGGCATCGCGGGCGAGGCGGTCGAGGTACGTCAGGTGGAGGCGCTGAAAGCCCTGCGCGAAGCAAACGCACGCCAGGAGACATACGATCTGGTCTTCATCGATCCCCCCTACGGGCGGGCGCGACCAACACCTGCGACGTCGGCGAGCTCGATCGCCGACGGGTGGGGCCCACGGCTGTCGGCGATCCTGCCGGCGCTTTTGAGCCCGGGCGCGCGCGTCGTAGTCGAGAGCGACCGCCGAGCCCCGATAGCGCTCGACTTCGCGATCGAGCGCTCCAGGCGCTACGGAGACACGTCCATCACAATCCACCGCCACCAATGACCGAAGCCCGCAAGTCGATAGCCGTGTGCCCCGGCTCCTACGACCCGATCACCAACGGTCATCTCGACGTGATCCGGCGGACGGCGAACCTGTACGAGGAAGTGGTGGTGGCGGTGGTCAACCGTTCGGTGCGCAAGAGCGGCGCGCTGTTCGGCATCGAGGAGCGGGTGGGCTTCGTCGAGCGTGCGCTGGCGGACCTGGACGGCGTGCGCGTCGAGGCGTTCTCCACGCTGGTCGTCGACTTCGCTCGCAGCGTCGGAGCGAAGGCGATCGTCAAGGGACTGCGGGCGATCTCCGACTTCGAGTACGAGCTGGAGATGAACCAGCTCAACCGCCGCCAGGATCCCGAGATCGAGTCCGTCTACCTGATGGCCTCTCCGCAGTACAGTTTTCTGTCATCGAGCGGCGTAAAGGAGCTTGCAACGTTCGGGGGCAGGATCGACGATCTCGTCCCCGACGAGGTGGCCCACCGCTTGCAGGAAGAGCTTCAACGCTGACGAAAGGTGACGAGCCGTAGGCGATAGATATGGATGTCCTGGTACTCATAGACAAGCTTGACGACCTGGTGCACAACGCCAAGACGATCCCGCTGAGCGATTCGGTGCGGGTCGACAAGGAGGAGATCTACGACATCCTCGACCAGATGCGCGCGACCATCCCCGAGGAGATCAAGCAGGCGCGCTGGATCGTCAAGGAGCGCCAGGAGATGCTCGCGGAGGCCAAGAAGGAGGCCGAGCGGATCATCAAGGAGGCGCGCGAGCGCCAGGAGCGGCTCGTGGGCGAGGAGGAGGTCACCAAGCAGGCAGAGCGGGCGGCCGAGGACATCGTCGAGGATGCCCGTGCGCGCGAGCGCGAGATCCGGCTCGGCGCGGAGGACTACGCGGACGAGATCCTGAACACGCTCGAGGTCAACCTGTCGAAGTTCATCGCGGCCGTGCAGCGCGGGCGTGAGCGCCTGCAAGGCAAGGATGAGCCGGCTGAAGTCAGCTAGGGAGAGCCGGCACACGCGCATCTCGAGCGCCAATGCGGGTAGGGGCAGTACGTGAACGCGCAGGCTGCCACCCGCGCGGCCAGGCACAAGCTGCGGGTCGCACGGGCGCTGATCGACACTGGCATGTTCGAGCCGCTGCGCCCGGACAGGACGGTGCACTCGCTCGCAGCGCTGCGTCGCTGGGGAGCGACGCCAGCCGGAGCCTACTCAGGCGCGGCTGCGCGCCACCCCAACCGCCTGGCGTTGATCGACGAGCGTGGCGCACTGACGTTCGGGCAGGTGCAGCGACGCACGAACGCGCTCGCGCACGAGCTGCGCGCGGCCGGGATCTCCGAAGGCGACGGCGTGGCGATCATGTGCCGCAACCATCGTGGCTTCGTCGACGCGACGGTCGCGGTCTCGAAGCTGGGCGCGGGGGCGCTGTATCTGAACACCGCATTCGCCGGTCCGCAGATCACCGACGTGCTCGCTCGCGAGGGCCCGGTCGCGGTCATCTACGACGAGGAGTTCAGCGCCCTGGTGAGCGACGGTGCAGCCGGCAGGCAGCGGTACGTCGCCTGGAAGGGGCCCACCGCGCCATCGGCGACTGCTTCGGCCAGTCCGGCCGAGCCCACACTCGAGGAGCTGATCGCTCGTGGCGATGACTCCAATCTCGAGCCGCCCGCGGGAAAAGGGCGCGTCGTGATCCTCACGTCGGGTACCACGGGCACGCCGAAGGGCGCCGCGCGTCCGCAGAGCGACTCGGTCGAGCCGGCGGCCGCTCTGTTCTCGAAGATCCCGCTGAAGGCACGCGAGACGACGATGATCGCCGCGCCGATGTTCCACTCGTGGGGGTTCGCGCACTTCCTGCTGAGCCTGCCACTGCTCTCCACGCTCGTGGTGCGCAGGAAGTTCGAACCGGAGGAGACGCTGAAGGCCATCGCCCAACACCGAGCCAGCGCCCTCGTTGTGGTGCCGGTGATGTTGCAGCGGATCCTCGAGCTGCCGCCGGAGACGATCGCGAGCTACGACGTGAGCTCCCTGAAGGTGATCGCCGTCAGCGGCTCAGCGCTGCCGGGCGAGCTCGCCACGCGCGTCATGGACACCTTCGGAGACGTCCTCTACAACCTCTACGGCTCGACCGAGGTCGCGTGGGCGACGATCGCGACCCCCAAGGATCTGCGCGCGGCGCCGGGAACCGCCGGGCGCCCGCCGCTCGGGACCGTCGTGAAGCTGCTCGACGAGCAGGGACGGGAGGTGCCACGGGGCGAAGTTGGCAGGATCTTCGTGGCCAACGAGTTTCAGTTCGAGGGCTACACCGATGGTGGCGGCAAGGAAATCGTGCGCGGGCTGATGCGCACCGGTGACGTCGGGCGCCTAGACGCCGAGGGACGGCTGTTCGTCGACGGGCGCGACGATGAAATGATCGTGAGCGGCGGCGAGAACGTGTTCCCACGCGAGGTCGAGGATCTGCTCGCCGACCACAGCGAGATCGAGGATGTGGCGGTCGTTGGCGTCGATGACAAGGAGTTCGGCCAGCGCCTGAAGGCGTTCGTGGTGCCACGCAACGGCACGAAGCTGACCGCCGAGGCGGTGCAGAGCTACGTCAAGGAGAACCTTGCCCGTTACAAGGTGCCGCGCGACGTCGTGTTCGTGAAGGAGCTGCCGCGCAACGCCACCGGAAAGGTGCTCAAGCGGGACCTGAAGTAGGGGCGCGGGGAGCGAGCCTGCGTCGTTGGCTCGCGGCCCTCGCCAGCGTGACGAAGGGGCCGCTAGCCTGGAGCGCATGGCGCCAGGGACGCACGACTTCGACCTCGCCAGCCTGCGCCTGAGCACGGGCGAGGGCCGACGGCTTGAGCTGGTGACGCCGATCGAGTCGCTGCTGCTGGGCAGCGAGCGCTACGCCGCGCAACCGCGGCTCGTGCCCGTCGAGCTGAACGTCTCGCGGATGACCGGCGGCGGCTATGCGCTGCGCCTGCGCTTCTCCGCTGAGGTCACCGGGCCGTGCATGCGCTGTCTCACGCAAGCGAGTCCACGCGTGGAGGTCGAGGCGCGGGAGGTCGACCGCCCCGGCGCAGGCGAGGAGCTCGACAGTCCCTACGTGCACGAGGAGAAGCTCGACCTGGCCGGCTGGGCGCGGGACGCCTTCGCGCTGGCGCTGCCCGCGCAGATCCTCTGCCGCGAGGACTGCGCAGGGCTGTGCCCGGAGTGTGCCGTGGATCTCAACGAGGCCGGTCCGGAGCACCACCACGAGGTCGCCGGCGACCCGCGCTGGGAGAAGCTGCGCGAGCTGAAACTGGGGTAGGACCGGCTGTCCCGCCCGCCCCTGGTAGCCTTCTGACGCTCATGGCCGTCCCCAAGAAAAAGCAGTCGCACAGTCGCACTGCCCAGCGGCGCGCCCAGCACAAGATCGGCACGCCCACGGTGAACGAGTGTCCGCGCTGTCACAGCCCGCGGCGCCCGCACCGCGTGTGCCCGGTGTGCGGCACCTACGCGGGCCGCGAGATCGTGACCCCGGGTGACCACGACCACGAGCACGATCACGAGCACGACTAGCAGGCCGTGACGCCGGGGGCCTCGTCCTCCCCGTCAGGGCCGCTCGCAGGCGAACGCGGGTCGCCGGTGGTGGCGGTCGATTGCAACGGCGCGGATCTGGGGCCGGCGGAGGTCGCGGCCGGCGCGGCGATCGCCGCGGGCGAGGGCGCCCGCGTGCTGCTGTTCGGTCCCGCGCGGGAGCTCGGCGAGCCACCCGCGGGCGTGGAGATCGTGGACGCACCCATCTCGGTCGCCAAGGCGCCCGATCCCGTGCTCGCGGTGCGCACCACACCGCAGGCGTCGATCGTGCAGGCCGCCCGCGCGGTCGCCCAGGGCCGGGCCCAGGCGCTGGTGTGCGCCGGCGCGACCGGGGCCGCGCTCGCCGCCGGGACCTTCAACATCAAGCGCGCGCGCGGGATCTACCGCCCGGCGCTCGCGATCCCCCTGCCGGTGCCGGGGCGACCGGTCACGCTGCTCGACGTCGGCGCGAGCGCGGAGGCCCGCCGGGAGCACCTCGTGCAGTTCGCGTTCATGGGCGCGGCGCTCGCGCGTACGGTGCTCGGCGTGAGCGCCCCCCGCGTCGGGCTGCTGTCCAACGGTGAGGAGCAGGCGCGCGGCAGCGCGCTGGTGCTGGAGGCTCACGCCGAGCTGCGCGAGCGCACGACGAACGCCCGGGCGGGCCTCGATCCCTTCGAGTTCGTCGGCAACCTCGAGGGCGGCGACGTGGTCTCGGGCGTGGCCGACGTGATCGTCACCGACGGCTTCACCGGCAACGTCGCGTTGAAGCTGATGGAGGGCGTCTCGCAGGCCATGCTCGGCACGATCCGCGAGGCTGCGATGTCCTCCACCCAGGCAAAGCTCGGCGGCCTGCTGCTGCGCGGGGCGCTCCGCGGCTTTCGCGACGAGATCGACCCCGAAGCCAACGGCGGCGCCTACCTGCTCGGGCTGCGGAGCCTCGGCGTGGTGGCCCACGGGCGCTTCGCGCGCGCCGGCTTCGCCCACGCGATCCTGCGAGCCGAGCGCGGCGCGCGCGAAGACATCGTCGCCCAGACGCACTCTGCGCTGGATCGGGCGGGTGCCCTCAGGCGCCCACCCGCGTCCGCGTCGCTCGCTAGCCTGCCGCAGGCGCAATGACCCGCGAGCAAGTCCTGACACTGATCCGCGAGCACCTGGCCGACGAGCTCGACGTCGATCCCCAGGCGATCGCCGAGGGCACCCGCTTCAAGGAGGACCTGGAGGCCGACTCGCTCGACCTGTACACGCTGGTGCAGGAGCTCGAGGACATCTATGGCGTGCGCATGTCCGACGAGCAGGCCGCGCGTATCCTGACGGTGGGGGCGGCCGTGGACTTCGTGCTCGCACACAGTGCCAACGGGACCGCGAATGCGGAGGGCTGATGCTGCTCGGAGAGCTGTTGGACGAGCTGCCCGAGGGCCTCGTGCGCCAGGTGTTCACGCACGCCTCCTGGAGCGAGCGTCCGAGCGACTCCTACACGCGCCTGGCGTTCCTCGGCGACAGCGTGCTGGCGTTGGCGGTGACGGCCTACCTGTACCCGCGCCTGGAGGCCGACCGCTTCGGTGCCGGCAGGCTCACCAAGATCCGCGCGCAGGCCGTCTCGGGTGTGTCTTGCCGGGCGGTCGCCGAGCGGCTCGGGCTGCCGGCGCGCCTGCGTGCGGCGGCGCCGGCCGGCGTACGCGACAGCGCGGCGGCGCTGGTCGAGACCGAGCGTGTGCTGGCCTCGGTGATCGAGGCGGTGATCGGCGCGTGCTACCTGCACGGCGGCTACGAGCGCACGGCCGAAGCGGTCGTCGAGGCGTTCGCCCCGGAGATAGACGGGGCGCTGGAGCATCCCGTGGACTTCAAGTTGACGCTGCAGGAGCTGCTGGCGCGGCGCGGCTCGGAGGTGGGCTACGAGGTCGTCGGCGAGGACGGACCCCCCCACGAGCGCACCTACGCGGTGGTCGCCCGTGTTGACGGACGGGAAGCTCGGGCGGGGCAGCGGCAGGAGCAAGAAGCACGCCGAGCAGGAGGCCGCGCGTCAAGCCGTGGACAGGCTGGAAAGCGAAGCATGAGCACGCGTGGATGGGGGCCCGTGTGCGCCTGAAGTCGCTGACGCTCAACGGCTTCAAGTCGTTTCCCGACCGCACGCACCTGGATTTCGGCCCGGGTGTGAGCGTCGTGGTCGGGCCCAACGGCTCGGGCAAGTCCAACGTCACCGACGCGGTGCTGTGGGCGATGGGCGAGCAGTCGCCGCTGGCCGTTCGCGGCCAGTCGATGCAGGACGTGATCTTCGGCGGCGGCCGGGGCGTGCAACCGCGCAAAGCGGCCGAGGTGGAGATCGTGCTCGACAACTCCGACGGCAGCATCGATCTGCCGCTCAGCGAGATCTCGATCGAGCGTCGACTCGATCGAAACGGCGACGGGGGCTACCGCCTGAACGGCGCTCGCTGTCGCCTGAGCGACGTGCTGGAGACGCTGTCGGACACGGGTCTGGGCAAGGAGACCCATTCGGTCGTCTCACAGGGGCGGGTGGAGTCGATCGTGACCTCCAAGCCGCGCGAGCGGCGCTTGCTGATCGAGGAGGCGGCCGGGCTGGGCAAGCACCGCAAGCGTCGCCGCCGCGCGCATCTGAAGCTCGAGCGCACGCAGGAGAACCTCGACCGCGCGCTGGATGTCGAGCGGGAGGCGCGCAGCCGCCTGCGTCCGCTCAAGCGCCAGGCCGAAGCGGCCGAGCTGCACGAGCGGCTGCAGCGCCAGATCCTGCAGGCGCGTTGGGAGCTGGCGCGCGAGGATCTGCGCGCTTGCCGTGTGGCGCTGGGTGAGGCCGAGGCGCAGGTCGCGCAGGCGCGAGCAGCGCGGAGCGAGGTCGAGCAGAGCCTGGCCACGACGATCGAGCGGCGCGGCGCGGCCGAGCGCGACCTGGCCGAGCGCGCCGAGCGCCACGACGCCCTCGCGGGCCGCGTGTACGACGCGCGTTCGGCGCACGAGCGCCTGGCTTTGCGCGGCGAGCAGGTCGGCTCGAGCGCTGAAGCGCTGGCGCGAAGGATCGAGCGCGTCGAGCTGGAGCTTCGGGGGCAGCCGCAGAGCGGCGACGAGGACCAGGGGACGCCCGCGCCCCGGAGCGATGACCGTATCGGCCAGCTCGAAGCCGAGCTGGCCGAGATCGGGGCAAGCCGCGAGCGTGAGATCGAGCTGGAGATCGCCGCGCTGGCGAGCACCCACGAGCAGCAACTCGAGCTCCTCGCCAGCAGCGAGGCCGAGGTGGAGGCCGCGCGCGCGGCGCGCGGACACGCCGATGAGCTGCTCGAGCAGGCCCGCGGGCAGCTGACCGCGGCCGAGCACGAGCTGCAGAACGCGCGGCGGGAGTCCGCGCGCGTGGGCGCCGAGCTGGCCGCCGCCAACCAGTTCCTGCGTGCGCACGCGCGCGTGGGCGCCGCGCATGCGGATGCGCCCAAGGCGCTGAGCGAGGAGCTGAGCGTGCGCGACGGCTACGAGCTGGCGCTCGCGGCAGCGCTCGGCGGACGGCTCGACGCGGCGGTGGTCGAGGACGTGCCCGGCGCGGAGGCGCTGCTGGACCGCGCCGGCCCGGACGGCGGCACGGCGCTGGTGGCCAACCTCTCGGACTCGCGGGAGTCCACGGACACCGCCGCCGGCGAGCACCCTGAAGGGCCGCTCGTGCCCGGGGCACGCCGGCTGCTCGAGCTGCTGAGCGGCCCGCCTGCGGTGCTCGCCCTGGCGGCGAGGCTGCTCGGGGACGCGTGGGTGGTCGAGCGTCTGGAGGAGCTGCCGCGGGATTTCGCGGGCATCGCCGCCACGCGCCAGGGACGCGTGTGGTTCGCCGCCTGGGGCGAGGTGCGCCAGTTGGGCGAGGGCGGCAGCGAGCGGGTGCTCGCCCGTCGCAACGAACGCGAGCGCCTGATCGCCGAGGCCGAGCGCGCCGCGCAGGTCGAGCATGGCGCCGGTGGCGAATGCGAGCAGGCGCTCGAGCGGCTGCGCGCTGCCGATGAGGCTCGCGTCGGCGCCGAGGCTGCGCTGCGCGGCGCCGAGCGCGCGCACACCGAGGTGAGCGAGGCGCGCCGGCGAACCGAGTGGCTGATCGAGCAGCGCCGCGCGGCGCCCGCTCAGGGAGCGCTGGCGGTCCGTCAGGCGGAGCTGGAGGGCGAGCTCGCGGCCGAGCGCAGGCAGCGCGAGCAGCGCGAGCGCGAGCGCATCGAGCGCCTGGCTCGCATCGAGCGGCTGCACGCCCAGCAGGCCGCAGACACCGCCCTCGCGCCCAGCGCCCAGCGACTGGCGCAGGCGCTCGAGGGCGCCGCCACCGCTGTGGGCGAGCGTGTGCGCGAGCTCGAGCAGGAGCTCGCCGCCGACCGCCTCGCGGGCGAGCAGATGGCCGGGGCGCTACGCGCGTGTGCGGCCGAGGAGGCACAGATCCAGGCGCAGTTGCGCGTGTCCGGCGAGAGCGTGACCGCGGTCGAGGTGGCCGCACAGCGCCTGCGCGATCGCGCCGCGGAGGCCGAGCTGGAGCACGCGGGCATCGCCGAGCAGCTCGGCTATCCCGCCGAGCGGGACGCCGAGATGGCCGAGGACGAGCGAGATGCAGGAGCCGCGCAGGCGGCGACGGACGTCTCCGGACAGCCGCTCGGCGAGGACGAGGCGCAGGCGCTCCGTGCGCGCGTCGAGCGCCTCACGCGACGGCGCGAGCAACTCGGGCCGGTGAACCCCCTGGCGCAGGACGAGTACGCGCAGGCGGTGGCCCACGTCGAGGAGCTCGAGGGTCAGCGCGGCGACCTCGAGACCGCTCTGCGCGAGCTGCGCTCGCTGATCCGGGAAACCGACCGCCAGATACAGGAGACCTTCGAGCAGACCTTCAACGCCGCTGCCACCAACTTCCAGGAGCTGGTCGGCGAGGTCTTCCCGGGCGGGGCTGGGCGTCTGAAGCTGGTATACGACGAACAGGCGCCGCGGCCGGTGCTGGGTGGCCAGCCGCTGTCCGACCACGCGGACGCCGGCGGGGAGCCGGCATCGTCCGCGGAGTGGGAGGAGGCCGCGCAGGCGGAGAGCGAAGCCGAGCGCGCGGGGGAGGAAGAGCAGCTCCCCGGCGTGGAGATCGAGATCACGCCGGCGGGCAAGGCGACCAAGCGGCTGAGCCTGCTCTCGGGCGGCGAGAAGTCGATGACGGCGCTGGCGTTCCTGTTCGCGGTGTTCCTCGCGCGACCGTGTCCGTTCTACATCCTCGATGAGGTCGAGGCGGCCCTGGACGACCTCAACCTCGATCGGTTCCTCACGCTGCTGCGGCGCTACTCCGACCGCGCCCAGTTCATCGTGATCACCCATCAGAAGCGAACGATGGAGGCGGCCGACTGGCTGTACGGCGTGTCGATGGGCCAGGACGGCGTGTCCAAGGTGCTCTCACGGAGGCTGCCGGCCGAGGTGCAGGTCGCCGAGGTCGCCTGAGGCGCGCGCGCTGCTATCGTCGCGCGCCCCGTGGCCCGCGACTGGAGCGAACTGTTCATCACCGCCGATGGCCCTGCGGCGGGCTCCCCGGGTGCCCGCGGGGGGGACGGTGAGGGGGGCAATGCGGCCGGCTCCCGCGGGCGGGGCGGGCTGTTTCGCCGGTTGCGCGAGAGCATGGCCAAGACGCGCCAGGCGCTCGGCTCCGAGCTCCAGGCGACGCTGTTCGGTGTGCTCGACGAGCACACCTGGGAACGCCTCGAGGAGGCGTTGATCATGGCCGACGTGGGCGCGGGCACGACCGCCTCGGTGGTGGCCGAGCTCGAGACCGAGGTGCAGACGGGGCAACTGGAGGCTGGCCAGGCGCTCAGCGACCGGCTGATCGAGCTGCTGGCGGCCACCGCCACGGTGGGAGAGGCCCGCATCGACGTTCGTCCGGAGCCGACCGTGATCATGGCCGTGGGCGTGAACGGCACGGGCAAGACGACGACCATCGGCAAGCTCGCCTGGCACCTGCGCGAGCAGCTCGGGTGCACCGTGCTGCTCGCGGCGGCGGACACGTTCCGGGCGGCCGCCGGCGAGCAGCTCGAGGGCTGGGCCGAGCGTGCAGGGTGCGAGATCGTGACCGCCCCACCGGGCTCGGATCCGGGCGCCGTGGCTTTCGACGCGGTCGCCCAGGCGCGAGCGCGGGGGATCGACGTGGTGATCGTCGATACCGCCGGACGCCTGCACACACAGGACGACCTGATGGGTGAGCTGGCGAAGGTGCGACGTGTGATCGCGCGCCAGCTCGAGGGCGCGCCGCACGAGACGCTGCTCACGATCGACGCGACCACCGGCCAGAACGGGCTGCGTCAGGCGAAGCTGTTCGCTGAGACGGCCGAGGTCAGCGGCGTCGTGCTCACCAAGCTGGACGGCAGCGCCCGTGGCGGCATCGCGCTGGCGATCGCGCGGGAGCTCGAGCTGCCGGTCAAGCTGATCGGAGTGGGGGAGTCAGTCGAGGATCTGCGTCCGTTCGACGCCACGGAATTTGCGCGTGCGTTGATTGCGCAGGAGTAACCTGGAGGTATGGACTGGATCCTTTGGGTGGTAGCAGCGTGCGCCCTCGGCGCGGGAGAGGTGCACACCGGAAGTCTGTACCTGCTTCCGTTCGCCGTCGGCGCGGGTCTGGCGGCCGCGGTGAGCGCCGCCGGAGTCGGCGCGCCACTGGCGGTGGTCGTGTTCCTGATCGTCTCCACGATCGTGTTCGGCGCCCTGCGTCCCGTCGCGCGCCGCCATCGACGCCTGCCGCCCTCCATCCGCACCGGCGCGGCCGCCCTGATCGGACATCGCGCGATGGTGCTCGAGCGGATCGCCAACGGGGAGGGCGTGGGCTGCGTGAAGATCGACAACGGCGAGGTGTGGACCGCGCGCAGTTATGACGAGGATGAGGTGATCGACGTGGGCGAGCGCGTCGAGGTGGTCGAAATACGCGGTGCGACGGCCCTGGTAATGCACTGAAAGGAACCCGCAATGGTCACTCTGATCGTCCTCATCGTCGTTGTCATCTTCGTGCTCGTGGTGGCCGCGCGGACCATCCGCGTGATCCCGCAGGCGCGGGCCGGCGTGGTCGAGCGCCTGGGGCGCTACAGCCGGACCCTCGAGCCGGGGCTGACCCTGGTCACCCCCTTCATCGACCGTGTACGGCCGCTGGTCGACCTGCGCGAGCAGGTGGTCAACTTCGCGCCCCAGTCGGTGATCACCGATGACAACGTGGTCGTGGGCATCGAGACGGTCCTGTACTTCACGATCACCGACCCGCGCTCGGCCACCTACGAAATCGCCAACCCGCTGCAGGCGATCGAGCAGCTCACGGTGACCACGCTTCGCAACGTGATCGGCGGCCTCACGCTGGAGGCGACGCTCACGGCGCGCGAGAACGTCAACAGCGAGCTGCGCACGGTGCTGGACGAGGCGACCGGCAAGTGGGGCATACGCATCAACCGCGTGGAGATCAAGTCGGTCGACCCGCCGCCGGACATCAGGACCGCGATGGAGAAGCAGATGCGCGCCGAGCGCGACCGGCGCGCGGCGATCCTCACGGCCGAAGGCGAGAAGCAGTCGCAGATCCTCACCGCCGAGGGCGCCAAGCAGGCCGCCGTCCTGAACGCCGAGGGCGCCCAGCAGGCGGCCGTCCTCGACGCCGAGGGCGAGCGTCAGGCGGCCATCCTGCGGGCGGAGGGCGAAGCCAGGGCGATCGACACCGTCTTCAAAGCGATCCACGAGGGCAAACCGGACCGGGCGCTGCTGAGCTACGAATACCTGCAGATGCTGCCGCAGCTCGCCGAAGGAGACGCCAACAAGGTGTTCGTCGTGCCCTCCGAGTTCGCCGAGGCATTCGGTGGCATCGGCGAGGTCCTCAGGGGCCGTCTGGATGCAGGTCGCGCCGAGGCGCGGCCCTCCGGTAACTCGACGCCCACGCCCGTCGACCCTGACGCCTGACCCGCGCTCGCATGTTCGACTCACTGGGTGAGAAGCTTCAGGCGACGCTCGCCGACGTGCGCCAGCGCGGGACGCTGACCGAGCAGGACGTGGACGCCGCGATGCGCGAGATCCGCCTGGCGCTGCTGGAGGCGGACGTCAACTTCAAGGTCGTGCGGCAGTTCACCGCCGAGTTGAAGGAGCGCTGTCTGGGGGCCGACGTGATCGGCGGTCTGAACCCCGGCCATCAGGTCGTCAAGATCGTCGCCGAGGAGCTGACCCGTCTGATGGGTGGCACCGCCGCCGGGCTGAGCTTCTCGCCGCGCCCGCCGACGGTGATCCTGATGGCCGGCCTGCAGGGGTCGGGCAAGACCACCGCCACCGCCAAGCTCGCGAGGTACCTGCGCGAGGAGCACTCCTCGACGGTGGCCGTTGCCGCCTGCGACGTGTATCGCCCGGCGGCCGTCGAGCAGCTCGTGAAGGTCGGCGCCCAGGCTGGCGCCGAGGTGTATGAGCGCGGCACGGACCACGATCCGGTCGAGATCGCCGCGTGGGCGCTCGAGCGCGCCAAGCAGGACGGCAAGGACGTCCTGATCGTTGACACCAGCGGGCGCCTGCACGTGGACGAAGAGCTGATGGCCGAGCTCGTGCGGATCCGTGATGCCGTCAAACCGCACGACATCCTGCTGGTGGTGGACGCGATGACCGGACAGGACGCCGTCAACGTCGCCGAGAGCTTCGCCGCAGCGGTGCAGTTCGACGGCGTGGTCATGAGCAAGCTCGACGGAGACGCCCGCGGCGGCGCCGCGCTGTCGGTCAAGGCGGTCACCGGCAAGCCCATCCTGTTCGCCTCCACGGGAGAGAAGCTCGAGCAGTTCGAGCTCTTCCACCCCGACCGCATGGCCCAGCGGATCCTCGGCATGGGCGACGTGCTGACGCTGATCGAGCAGGCCGAGCGCCAGTTCGACGAGGACGAGGCCCTGGCATTGGAGCGCAAGCTGCGTCGCAACGAGTTCGGTCTCGACGATTTCCTCGACCAGCTCAAGATGGTCCGCAAAATGGGCCCCCTGACCAGCATCCTGGGGATGATCCCGGGCTTCGCCGGTCACCAGCTGCAGAACATGAAGGTCGATGAGCGCGAGCTCGACCGCATCCAGGCGATCATCCTGTCAATGACCCCCGAAGAGCGGCGCAGGCCCGAGCTGATCAAGGGCTCGCGCCGCCTGCGCATCGCACGCGGGTCCGGCACCAACGTTCAGCAGGTGAACAGGCTGGTCAAGCAGTTCGGGCAGATGCGCAAGGTGATGCGCCAGGTGGGCCGCGGCAAGATGCCGGACGTGGGCGCGCTGATGCGGGGCGCGCGCTGAACCGTCTAAGCTCTGCCATTCGCGTTATTTCATGAACGAGAGGACCAAGTGGCAGTCAGGCTGAGGCTCACGCGAGTGGGCGGCAAGAAGGACCCGATCTGGCGCGTGGTGGTCGCCGACCAGCGCTCGCCCCGGGATGGCCGCGTGATCGAGACGATCGGCCAGTACAACGCGCAGACCGATCCCTCGACGATCGTGATCGACGAGGAGCGCGCGCGAAGCTGGCTGGCGCGTGGCGCCCAGCCGTCGGACACGGTGCGCAAGCTGCTGCGCATCCAGGGCATCGAGACGCGGACCGGCTAGCGGCGGCGCTTGCTCGGCGAGGCGATGGCCAGCGAGAGCCCGAAGCGGCTGTTGGAGTACCTCGCCGAAGGGCTCGTCGATGACCCCGAGGCCGTGTCCGTCGAGCAGTTCGAGGAGGACGACGGCACGGTCGTGCTCGAGCTGTGCGTTGGCGCGGACGACTACGGACGCGTGATCGGCCGCGGTGGGCGCACCGCCCACGCACTGCGCACCGTCGTCAAAGCCGCCGCCGCCGGCGAGGGCAGCCACGTGCTCGTCGACATCGTCGATTGAGTCAGCCGCCGGAGGGGCCCGCGGCGACGAGCCTGGCGGCCGGGCGCGTTGGCAGGCCGCACGGTCTCGACGGGAGCTTCTATGTCACGCGGCCGGTCGCCCGGCTGCTGCAGGTGGGCATCGACGTCACGATCGCGGGGCGCAAGGCGGCGATCGTGCGTCGCGCTGGCACCGAACAGCGACCGATCGTGCGCCTGGAGGGCATCGAGGACCGCCTCGGAGCCGAGGCTCTGCGCGGCACCGAGCTGGTGGTCGAAGGTGCCCGGGCGCCCGTGCTCGGCGAGCACGAGTGGTGGGCACACGAACTGGAGGGCTGCGCGGTCGTGGACGGTGAGCGGCTGCTCGGCACGGTCAGCCGGCTGATCGAGCTGCCCTCCTGCGAGGCGCTCGAGGTGCGTCCGGCCGACGGCGGCGACCCCGTGCTCGTGCCGATGGTCGCGGACGCCGTTCGCGACGTGCTGCCCGCGCAAAAGCGCATCGAGGTCGATCTCGACTTCCTCGACCTGGGTGAGAAACGAGGCCCGGGCCGGTGAACATCGACGTGTTCACCCTGTTCCCCGAGTCGTTCGAGTGGTTCGTCGCTCAGCGTCACGTGCGCAACGCGCTTGCCGCCGGCGCGCGCCTGGAGTGCGTGAACCCGCGCGATCACACGCCGCTCAGCGGCGGGCAGGTTGACGACACGCCGTTCGGAGGCGGCGCGGGCATGGTGCTGCGCGTTGACGTGCTGGAGAGCGCGCTTCGCGCCCGCTATGACGTCGATCCCGTGGAGCTGCGCCGCCGCCGTCGTGTGATCGCGCTCGCGCCCAGCGGCAGGCTGCTCGACGATGCGCTCGTTGATGAGCTCTGCGACGAGGACGGGCTGACGCTGCTCTGCGGGCGCTACGAGGGCTTCGACGAGCGCATCCTCGAGCACTTCGCCAGCGAGACCGTCTCGATCGGCCGTTATGTGCTGAGCGGCGGCGAGCTGGCCGCGATGGTGCTCTGCGATGCCGTGTTCCGCAAGCTCCCGGGTGCGCTCGGTGATGCGAACTCCGCCGCCGAGGAGTCCTTCAGCGCGGCGCTCGAAGGCAACCCCGAGTATCCGCACTACACGCGCCCGGCGGAGTATCGCGGCTGGCGCGTGCCCGACGTCCTGCTGTCGGGTCACCACGAGCAGATCAAGCGCTGGCGGCTCGAGCAGAGCCGCATGCGCGGCACTCCCCCCGCCGCACGCGAGCAAGACCGCTAGCGCTGGTGCGGCGAGCGTGCCGCGAGCGTTCGCTACCATTGCTGCTCGCCCCGGCCAAGGTCTCCGCTTTGGTGCAGGCCCGGCCGGTCGGGGCGCCCCTCACGTCAAGTCATGAGCAGCGTAATCGCAACCATCGAGCGCGCGCAGTTGCGCCGCGTCCCCGACTTCGCGCCCGGCGACCGCGTCAAGGTCCACTTCCAGGTGATCGAGGGCGCCCGCAGCCGCGTGCAGGTGTTCGAGGGCGTGGTGATCAAGCGCCAGGGCCACGGTGCGCGCGAGACGTTCACCGTGCGCAAGCAATCCTTCGGCGTCGGCGTCGAGCGCATGTTTCCGGTGCACTCGCCCAAGATCGAGCGAATCGAGCTGGCCGCGCGGGGGGATGTGCGACGCGCGAAGCTCTACTACCTGCGCGACCGTGTGGGCAAGCGTGCCCGCGTGCGTGAGCGCCGCTACACGGGCCCCGAGGTCACCGTCGAGCCCGGCCTCTTGGTCGAGCCTGGCGCCGACCCGGGAGACGGGGCTGGGGAGGAGACGCTCGTGCACGGCACGGGCGAGCGGGCGGAGCACGTGGAGCCCCTCGATGGGGCGGGCGCCGAGGCGGGTGCGCTCGACGACGCCACCGAGGAGCAGGCGGACGCGGGCGCGTCCGCTGCGTCAGAGGTCGGCGCCGAGGGCGCCGACGCGCAGGCCGTCACGAGCACCGACGCGCAGGAGGAGGGGCAGAGCGAGACGGACGGCGCGGATGTTGACTCGTCTGCGGCCGACGGCGTTCCCTCCTCCGATGCCGGCGACTCCGAGGGAGGCGACGCCGGCGGCGATCAGCCCGGGTGAAGTCGCCCGCGAATACCCGCAGGCAGCGCTCGGACGCGAACGGTGCCGGGAACGTCCCGCCGAGCGTCAAGGCGCCTGGCAAGCAGTCGAAATCGACGATGGGCGCGATCATCGAGCTGATCGTGATCGTCCTCGTCGCACTCGGGCTCGCGCTCGGCATCCAGGCGTGGATCATCAAGCCCTACCGCATCCCCAGCGGATCGATGGAGCCGACGCTGGCGATCGGCCAGCGCGTGCTGGTCAACCGCATAGGCATGGACTTCGGCGGGCCGCACGTGGGGGAGATCGCCGTCTTTCATCCCCCTGAAGGAGCCGAGCAGGAGGAGTGCGGACCGTCGCCCCACGTGATCAAGCTCGGGGGCGCCGCGTGCTCGGAGCCGGTGCCCCAGAAGTCGAGTGTGAACTTCATCAAGCGCGTGGTCGCTGGCCCGGGGGATGAAATCTACATCAAGGAAGGCCACGTCTATCGCAAGGCCGCCGGCACGAGCACGTTCGTCCGCGAGCAGGATTCCTACATCCGCGAATGCGGCGTGAGCCCCGAGTGCAACTTCCCGGTCGCGATCAAGATTCCGGCCGGTCACTGGTTCATGATGGGTGACAACCGTGGGGAATCCGACGACAGCAGGTTCTGGGGGCCCGTGCCCACCGGATGGATCATCGGACAGGCCGTCGCCACCTACTGGCCCCCCGACCGCATCGGCATCTTCTAACGGCGCGGACGGCGTGGTGGGCGCGCCTCGGGCACGCTCGGGCACCTCGGCCCGTGCCCGGCGTCGCGCGCGACGCGCCGGCAGCGGGCGACGGCTGTTCGCCTTCGACCGTCGCCTGGACGTTCGCCTCGTGGCGGGCGCCGACGAGGCCGGTCGCGGCTGTCTGGCCGGTCCGCTGGTGGCGGCCGCCGTGCTGTTCGACTATCAGGCGCTGACCACGCGTGAGCTGCGTTCCCTGGGAGCGCTCAACGACTCCAAGCAGCACTGCGCCGAGGCGCGCGAGCAGCTCTACCCGCTCGTCATGCGCAGCGCCGCGCGTGTCGTGGTGGTGTCCCGCTGTGTCCGCGGGATCGACTCTCGCGGGCTGCACAAGACCAATCTCGCCGCCCTGCGCGACGCTCTGCGAGGGGTCACGGAGGGCATCGACACGGGGGTCATGTGCCTGCTCGATGGCTTCGCCGTCGCGGAGTTCGAGCATCCTCAGCGCGCGATCGTTGACGGCGACGCGACCAGCGCCGCAATCGCCGCCGCCTCGATCGTCGCGAAGGTCACGCGTGACCGCTTCATGCGGCTTGCCCACGACCGCTACCCGGGCTGGGCCTTCGCCGAGCACGTCGGCTACTCGACCCCCTCTCACCGCGAGGCCATCCAGCGCCAGGGCGTATCGCCGCTGCACCGCATGTCCTTCCAGTCGCTCGCCTACCAGCAGCTCGCGCTGTAGGGCCCGATCCCCACAGCTCGCCGGGGCGTCCCGCACCGCTACCAGGCCGCCTCGAGGTGCTCGAGGCGGACGAGGTTCTCGTGACCGTTGACGATCACGCCGATCGCGTCGAAGCGGATCGTCTCGGCGGACGGCCGCGTGCGCCCGGCGTCCGTCAGCCACGCGACCGCCTGGCGGCGCAGACGGGCGCGCTGCCGGGGGCGCAGCCACGGCAGCGGGTCCTGCTCGGGGCGGATCCGCCCGCCGCCGGAGCGAACGCGCCGGGTCTTGACCTCGACGAACACGAGCGAGCTGCCGTCGAAGGCGATCAGGTCGAGCTCACCGGTGCGCGTGAAGACGTTGCGCGCGATCACGGCGAAGCCGAGACGTTCCAGGTGGCTGGCCGCCAGCCGCTCTCCCGTGCGGCCGAGGGCACGGCGCGGGTCTTCGCGGGAACCGGTGCCGGCGGGTGCACGGTGGGGTTGGTCGTCGATCGCGTGGCGCACGACGCCGACGCTAGCCTCCCAATGCTGTCCTGCGAGCGCCCTCTGTGTCGATTCTGTGGCGCGAGCGTGACAATAGAGCCCGCGCCGGCGCGGGCCCTACGCAACCACCCGCCCCCGGGCGCGCGGGCGCGCCACGGGCCTGGGGCCGCGCGCGGATGACCGCTGGCGCGGATGACGCCCGGGCGGCTGCTCGCCCTCGGCGCTCTCCGCGTCCTTCACCGCCCATGCGAGTCGCTCGACGAGCTGTGCGGCGGCATGGCCGGTGCTCAGGTGGACGGAGTTGACATGCTCGTCCAGCAGCAGTGGCGTCTCGTCGGTCAGCTCAGACGAGACCGGGTCGGTGGTGACGATGATTCTTGGCATGAGGGTTCCTTTGTGGGCGGGTTCTCCGGGCGCGGACGCGTCGTCGAGCGGGGGCCGGCGCATCGGCGCGGCTCACCCCGGGGTGAGCCTTCCCCGATAGTGACTAGACCAAACCCCGGTCGAGCGCATCACCCGGTCAGGGCGAAACGTCCACGTGCGCCAGGCCGCACGCCACGCGCAAGCGCCGTGCGCTGAGCCGGGTCCGCGACGCTCCGTCGGGCGTCCGGCCGAAGAACGAGTGGGCATATTACCAACTAAGTATATCAACATTATGAGCAATACGACGGCGGTGCACGGCGAAGCGGTGTGAGCGCCCGCGCGCGACGGGTATCGCCGGTGCCGGCGTCGAGCACGGGCGGGCGCGCTCGCGTAGCCTGCAGCCGATGAGCGAAGACTCGAGCGGCCCGCGTGAGAGCGGATCCTCCCGTCCCCCGGGCCGGGACACCGGTGGGCTCGAAGCCGATTCCTCGCGCCCTGGCGGACCGCGCTCGCTGGATGGCGTCACCAGCTTCATGGGACTGCGTTGGGAGGACGCCCAGACGGTCCGCCTGGAGATCCGGCCCGAGCTGATCAACGGCGGCGGGCTGCTCTCTGGGGTTGCCACATACGCGATGGTTGACTACTGCATGGGCTCGACGCTGTGGGTGCAGACGACCCGCGAGGAGCGCATCGCGACGATCTCGATCGCCATCAACTACATCCAGACGGCCACCGACGGGGAGATCGTCTGCCGCACCACCCTCGACCGGCGCAACCGCACGAACGCGGTGATGCGCAGCGAGGTGCGCCACGAGGACGGGCGGCTGCTGGTGACCGCGATCGGCAGCTACACGATCTTCCCCAGGCGCACCCAGAAGGGCGCACCCCCTTCGGCGGCGCGGGCGGGCAAGCCCCCGGCGAGCGCCTCCGAGAGCTGAGGCTCGCCGTGACGGCCACGGTGCTGACGATCGCCGGCTCGGACTCCGGCGGCGGGGCCGGGATCCAGGCCGACCTGAAGGCGTTCGCCCGCTGCGGCGTGCACGGCACGAGTGCGATCACCGCCGTCACCGCACAGAACACGCTCGGCGTGAGCGCCATCCACCAGATACCGGTGGAGATCGTGCTCGCGCAGGTGCGCGCGGTGCTCGAGGACATCGGTGCGGACGCCGTAAAGGTGGGGATGCTGGGCAGCGCCGAGGTCACACTGGCGGTTGCCGGCGCGCTGGACGAGCTGCCCGCGGGTACACCCGTGGTGGTCGACCCGGTGATGGTCGCCGAGTCCGGGGCGCGACTGCTCGCCACCGACGCCCAGCAAGCGCTCGTGGCGGAGATCCTGCCGCGCGCGAGCGTGCTCACGCCGAACCTGCCCGAGGCGCGCGCGCTCCTCGGCCTCGAGCCCGGTGGCGCGGGCGAGGATGAGGCGCTCGAGGTCGAGGCGCTTGCCCGGGCGGTGCTCGCGCTCGGCCCTGGCAGCGTGGTGCTCACCGGCGGGCACCGCGCGCGCGCCGTTGACCTGTTCGTGGGGGCTGGCGAGCACTCCGCGGTGCTACCCATCGAGGGTGAGCGCCACGCCGACGGAGCCGCCCACGGCTCCGGCTGCACGCACTCGTCGATCCTCGCAGCGCAGCTCGCCCTCGGCCGCTCGCCGCTGGAGGCCGCCCGCGTCGCACGGCGGATGGCGGGTGCGGCGGTGGCGCGCGGCCTGCGCGACGTGGGGGGCGGCGCCGGACCGGTTGACGTCCTCGACCTCGGGCGCATGCGCGCATGCTGACCATCGACGCCCGTGCGTTTGCCATAATCGGAGGGCGATGAAGCTACTGCGCATGAAGCCCGGACATGGCGAGATCGTGCTCGCCGAGGGTGACGTGGCGGTGCCGGAGCAGGAGCGGGAGCTGATCGAGGCGTTCCGTCGCGAGCTCGACGCGGGCATGTGGGCGGCGGTGCCGACGCGCTCGCCGGGCGGTCGCCGCGAGGCGGAGCTCGTGAAGAGCTTCGCCGAGGTGCCCCGCGACGCGGAGCGCGTGATCTTCTTCCCGCGCGCTGCCGGCGGCGCATATCCGGCCACGCGGTAGCCGCAATGGGGCTGGCTCTCGGCACGGCGGCGATCGTTCTGATCGTGCTGCTGTGGGAGCTCGCGCGGCCAACCCTCAAACGCGGCCTGACACGCGCGCGCGAGCTGTGGCGGGCGCGCGGGAGCTCGAGCGCTCTGAGCCGGTATGACCCCGGGCGAGAGCGTCGCGCCGAGCAGCGCGCGCGGGAGCTGCTGCGCTCCTGCGTGAGCGAGGAGGACTGGGCGCTGTACCGGGATCTCGGCTTCCTGCGCGTGTGGGGCGGGTTGGGCGCGGGCGCCCAGCGCGAGGACGTCCCGTATGCCTATCTGATCTACCCGCACAAGCCGATCGTCGCGTACGTGCCGGCCACGGGAGAGCTCCTGAACGAGTACTGCGTCGCGTTTCCCGACCACTCCAAGCCCTACGGCAGCGCGCGACTCCCCGACTCGGACGACGTGCTGGCGAAGTGGATGGCGCTGAGCGCCGACGAGCGGCGTCTGGTGGGCGAGGCAAACATGCATCTGCCCGGTCGCCAGGTTGACCCCGACCGGGTGCGGCGCGACCTCGCCCGTCTGCGGCGGTGGGAGCTCGAGCGCGATAACGTGCGCGCCGCGTGAGCACCAACGGAACCTTCGACGTAAAGCACCGCAGCCGCGCCCTCACCGACGGGCCCGAGCGCGCGGCCGCGCGCGCGTACCTGCATGGGATCGGCTACTCGGCCGAGGATCTGGCCAAGCCGATCGTGGGCGTCGCGCACTCGTGGATCGAGACGATGCCGTGCAACTTCAACAACCGCGTGCTCGCCGCCAAGGTCAAGGAGGGCATCCGCGCGGCCGGCGGCACGCCCATGGAGCTCAACACGATCGCCATCTCCGACGGCATCACCATGGGCACCCCCGGGATGCGCGCGTCGCTGGTCTCCAGGGAGCTGATCGCCGACTCGATCGAGCTGGTCGCCTCGGCGCACCAGTTCGACGCGCTGGTCACGATCTCCGGCTGCGACAAGACGATCCCAGGTGCCGTGATGGCACTCGCGCGGCTGGACATACCCGGCCTGATGCTCTACGGAGGCTCGATCAAGCCCGGTCACTACAAGGGCAAGGAGGTGACCATCCAGCAGGTGTTCGAGGCCGTCGGAGCGTTTGCCTCGGGCAAGATCACCGAGCAGGAGCTGCACGAGCTCGAGGATGTGGCCTCGCCGGGCGCGGGCGCGTGCGGCGGTCAGTTCACCGCCAACACCATGGCCATGGCCTTCGAGGCGCTGGGCATCTCGCCGGCGGGCACCGCGATGGTGCCCGCGGAGGACGGGCGCAAGCTCGAGGTGGCAAGGGAATGCGGCGAGCTCGTGATGGAGGTCCTGCGGGCTGGGCGCCGGCCGAGCGACGTGATCACCAAGCCTGCGCTCGAGAACGCGATCGCCGCGGTCGCCACCAGCGGCGGCTCCACCAACGGCGTGCTGCACCTGCTGGCGGTCGCCCACGAAATGGGGGTGCCGCTCGAGATCGACGAGTTCGAGGCGATCTCCGAGCGCACGCCGCTGCTGTGCGACTTGCAGCCGGGCGGGCAGTACGTGGCCACCGAGCTGTACGAGGCCGGCGGGGTGCCGCTCGTGCTCGCTCGCCTGCAGGAGGCCGGGATCCTCAACTCCGAGGCGCTGACCGTGACCGGCCGCACGATCGGCGAGCACGCCGGCGAAGCACGTGAGAGCGACGGCCAGCGCGTCGTCCGTCCGCTCGCCGAGCCGATCAAAGCGACCGGCGGATTCGCCATCCTGCGCGGGAACGTCGCGCCCGAGGGCTGCGTGGTCAAGCTCTCCGGGCACGAGCGGCGCAAACACGTGGGCCCGGCGCGCGTGTTCGACAGCGAGGAGGCCGCCATGGCCGCCGTGCTCGACCACGAGATCCAGGCTGGCGACGTGGTGGTCATCCGCGGCGAGGGGCCCGCAGGCGGTCCCGGTATGCGCGAGATGCTGTCCGTGACAGCGGCGATCGTCGGCGAGGGGCTCGGCGAAGAAGTCGCGCTGATCACCGACGGGCGCTTCTCGGGCGCCACGCGCGGCTTCATGGCCGCACACGTCGCCCCCGAGGCGGTGCGCGGCGGGCCGATCGCGGCGCTGCGCGACGGCGACGAGCTGACCATCGACGCCGACACCCGCCGCCTGGACGTGGCCCTCCCGGACGAGGAGATCGCCGCTCGCGTCGCCGTCTACGAGCAGCCGGAGCGGGCCGAGCATCGCATGGACGTGGCCATCGGCAAGTACGCCAAGCTGGTGGGGAGCGCCGCCGAGGGCGCGATCGCGCGCTGAGCGCCCTGCTCGGGCGCTGAGCCCCGCGCACGGCCCCGGCGAGGACTACTCGGCGAGGAAGTCTTCGAGCAGCGAGTTGAACGCCGCCGGGCGCTCGAGCATGGCCACGTGCCCGGTGTCCGGGAAGATCACCTTGCGCGAGTTGGGTATCAGTTCAGCGAACACGTCCGCGTCGCGGACGGGGATCAGGCGGTCCCCGGACCCCCACACGATCAGCGTCGGGCAGGCGATCTCTGGCAGGCGCTCGCGGACGTCGTAGTCGAGCAGCGCCTGTAGCGCCTGCGGGAAGCCCGGCTTGCCCGCGCCGCGAAGCTGCTCGGCGGCGAGCGCGGCCGGCAGGCGGCTGGGGTGGACCGCGACGAGGTTCAGCAGCCCCTCGCGCAGACGCGCGCGGCGGGCGACCGTGTCGGACTTCGACGCCACCCATGCGCCGCTGGCGCCGAGCACGGTCTCGAGGCGACGAATGGCGGGCGCGACGCGCTGCGTGCCGCGGTGGCCGGTGGTGGAGATGCCCGCGGCGGAGACGAGCACGAGGCGCTCGACGCGCTGTGGAAAGGAGATGGCGAGCTCGGCGGCGATGAACCCCCCCATCGAGTTGCCGACCACGCCCGCCGCATCGATCCCGAGCGCTTCCATCAGGCGATCGAGCAGGCGCGCATAGGCTGAGATCGAGATCTCGTGCGCCGGCATCGGCGAGTGCCCGAAGCCGGGAAGGTCCATGGCGATGACGCGCCGATCGACGCCCAGCACGGGCAACTGCTCGAGCCAGTTGGGCCACGAGCCCGACAGCCCGTGGACGAACACCAGCGGCTGGCCAGGGGGGTGCTCGCCGCCGGCGCGCTCCGGTCCGTAGTCGATCACGTTGACGGGCTCGCCGTCGAGCACCACCCAGCGCTGGTGAGCGTGCCAGTTGACGTCCAGCCACCGAGAACGCCCCACCGGCCCGTAGGCTTCGCTCTCGTCGCGGGGCCGGTCGGGGGTCAGCGGGCCCGTGGCGGTCGTGGGGGGTGGGCCACTCACCAGGCTCAATGTAGCCAACCGGAGATTGACTTCCCGTCCCCCGGAGTGTGTATATGTACTCGATGGGGCTCGTCCGAGCGTTCCCCGCTCGGCGCGGGCATACTGTGAGCGGTGCGGTACAGGCAGGCGCAGTGGCGGTGGCGGCGAAATAACAGCCGCAGATGAGATCGCAGACGCGGCACGGATGACAATTCAGGAGCAGGAGGCGGCGAGCACGGGGGTGACAGCGCTAGTTGAAGCATGGGCGCAGGCAACAGGGCTGCTCGAGGACGATCTGCGCAGACGCGACGCGGCGCCGCGCACGCTTCGTGCCTACGGCGTGGACGTCGCGCAGTTCGCCCGCTGGGCTGGCGGTCGCGGCGTGGCACCGCCCGAGGTGGACGCCAAGACGGTGCGCCGCTACGTGGCCGGATTGTCCGAGCGCGGTTCCTCGCCGAGCACGTCGGCGCGCAAGCTGGCGGCCCTGCGCGCGCTGTTCGCCAGCCAGCGTGAGCACGGCCTGATCTCGCAGAACCCCGCTGAGCTCGTCTCGACCCCGCGCAGGGGCTCGCATCTGCCGCGGGTGCTGAGCGCGCGCGAGACGGCCACCCTGCTCGACGGGATCGCCGTGTCGGACGCTGGCAGGGCAGGCGGGGCGGGCGGGTCCCGCTCACCGGGCGCGTCCGCCGGCGTTGGCGGGGCTCTGGGCGTGCGCGACCGGGCGATGTTCGAGCTGGCCTATGCCTGCGGGCTGCGCGCCGAGGAGCTCGTGTCGCTGCGCGCGTCGGACGTTGACTACGACGGCGAGCAGCTGCGGGTCGAGGGCAAGGGCCGCAAGACCCGCTTCGTGCCGGTCGGCGAGCAGGCGATGGCGGCTGTGCGCGCCTACGTGGAGGACAGGCAGGGGCGTCGGGCGCTCGCGGCTGCCGCCAGCGCCGGCTCAGCGCCCGCTCCACAGGCCCTGTTCCTGAGCAAGACCGGTCGCCCGCTTGGCACGGGCGACGTGCGCAGGCGGCTGCGCGCCTGGACGCGCCGGGTGGGCGTGGGCGAGGGTGCGAGCCCGCACGCGCTGCGCCACAGCTTCGCCACGCACCTGCTGGACGGCGGGGCCGACCTGCGCAGCATCCAGGAGCTGCTCGGACATGCGTCCGTATCCAGCACCCAGATTTACACTCGGGTAGAGTCCGCCAAGCTGAGAAGCGCCTACGCGCGCAGTCACCCGCGGGCATGATCGGACGCCCGCCCGCCCATCGGAGATGACCCTGGAGACGAACGTCAAACCGATCGAGCTGCGTGAACTGTGGCGGCGCTACAAGACCGAAGGCGACAGTCGTGTGCGCGAGCGGTTGGTGGTGGCCTACTCGCCGCTGGTCAAGTACGTGGCCGGGCGCACCGCCGCGGGCCTGCCGCCCCACGTCGAGGAGGCCGACCTGATCTCCTACGGCCTCGTGGGTCTGATCTCGGCCATCGAGCGCTTCGACCTGTCCCGGGACATCAAGTTCGAGACCTACGCGATCATGCGCATCAAGGGCGCCATCATCGACGAGCTGCGCTCGCTCGACTGGGTACCGCGCAGCGTGCGGGCACGGGCGCGCGAGGTGGAGCGGGCGAACGCCAAGCTCGAGCACACGCTGCAGCGGGCCCCCAGCGATCAGGAGCTGGCCGACGAGCTGGGCGTCACCGTGGATGAACTGAACGAGTCGCTGCTGGCGATCTCTCACTCCTCGATCGTGGCGCTGGACGAGCTGTGGAGCGTCTCAGACTCCAGCGGCGATCAGGTCTCGCTGATGGACACCATCGAGGACCCCGGCGCGCCCGATCCAGCCCGGGCGCTGGACGTGGGCGACCTCAAGGATCGTATCGCCGATTCCATCGCCAAGCTGCCGGAGCGCGAGAAGCTGGTGATCGCCCTGTACTACTACGAGAACCTGACCCTGCGCGAGATCGGCGAGGTGCTGGGCGTGACCGAGTCGCGCGTGTCGCAGATGCACACCAAGGCCGTGCTGCGCCTCAGATCCCGTATGCAGGAGGAGTCCTTCGACGATTAGGCGCAGGAGCGCGGGAGGCGTGCCCGGGAGCGGGGGGTGCGTGCCGGCCTACTTGCCCGAACCTGGGCGGGGGGCTGCGTGCCGGGCTACTTGCCCGAACCTGGGCGGGGCGTTGGCCGCGGCGCCGATCCGCCCCGACCCTCTTCGATGCCGATCGCCGTGGAGGGCGGCTTGATCTCTTCTGGCGGAACAGGCTTCGGCGCCATGTCTTCAGTCTACCGCGAGCGCCGCCAACCATGCCAAGGTCTGCAGCACCATGAGGACGCCCAGCGCTCCTGACAGCAATGACATTCGTCGCACTCTCGCTGTGTTCTCCTCGCGGAGCTTCTGATAGCCGAAGCCCGCAGCTGCCAGCCACCCGAGCGTGTCGGCGTCGGCTTCCGCGAGCGCCTGCTCGTAGAGCTCGCCATACAGCTCTCGTGCGTCAATTGCAAACTTGAGGTTCCACGGCGCGAGTAGAACCGCGGCGGCAACCAGTCCGAGCGCCAGCAGGGCGGCTGATGGGCACATGTGCCCATCAGAACAGCAGAATCGGTGGTGTGCTGGGCCACACCGGCAATGAGTGTCGAAGAGCACTAGCGCTGGCTGTGATGCGGCGGTATGGTGCTCCCACACCGAGTAAAGGGAGATTCCAATGCACCCGCCAGCGGACCGTATTCGCAACGTGGCCCTCGTCGGACACCGAGGGTCGGGGAAGACGGCGCTGCACGAGGCGCTCCTGTTCGAGGCCGGTGTGACCACGCGGCTCGGCACGGTGCCCGACGGAACGACCGTCTCGGACTCCGACCCGGATGAGCATGCGCGGCAGATGTCGATCTCGGCGACTTTGAGCTCGCTGCGCTGGCAGGACCGCAAGATCAACCTGCTGGACACGCCCGGCGAGCCGAGCTTCGTGGCCGACGCGATGGGTGCCCTGCGCGTGTGCGAGTCGGCGGTGTTCGTCGTCAACGCCGTGATGGGCGTCGAGGTCGCCACCAGCCGCCTGTGGGCGCGTGCCGCCGAGCTCGACATCGCTCGCATGCTGTTCGTCAACATGCTCGACCGCGAGCGCGCCGACTTCTACCGTACGCTCGATCAGCTCAAGGCCGCGTTCGGCCCGCACGTCGTCGCGACGGAGATCCCGATCGGCGCCGAGCACGACGTCGAGGGCGTCATCGATCTCGTGGACATGAAGGCCTATCGCGCACAGCCAAGTCCGGAGCGCGGCGCTGCGGATGAGATCCCGATCCCCGCCGAGCTCGAAGACCGTGCCGCCGAATACCGCGAGAAGCTGATGGACGAGGTCTGCGAAGTCTCGGATACGCTCATGGAGCGCTACCTCGAGGGCGAGGACATCTCCCACGCCGAGATCGTGGATGCGCTCAAGGAGGGCACCAACCACGGCAAGATCTTCCCTGTCGTGTGCGGCGTGGCCACGCGCAACCTCGGCACCACGCGGCTGCTCGACGCGATCGTCGAGGACCTCCCCTCGCCGGTCAAGCACGGCTCGCTGAGCGTCGGCGGGGTGGACCTGTCCCCGACCGATGACGGGGAGCTGTTCGCGTACGTGTTCAAGACCCGTGCCGACCCGTTCGCCGGGCGCATCAACCTGCTCCGCGTCTACCAGGGAACGCTCCGCGCCGACAGCCACATTCTCAACACCCGCGCCCACGCCAAGGAGCGCATCGGCCAGCTGGTGTCGTTCGCGGGCAAGGAGGTCGAGCACGTGGAGGAGTTCGGGCCGGGGGACCTGGGTGCCGTCGCCAAGCTCAAGGAGACCCGCGCCGGCGACTGGCTGGCCGCCCGCGACGAGCCGATCGACATGCCGCGGGCGAAGCTGCCCGCGCCCGTGATGGCCTTCGCCGTCGAGCCCAAGAGCCGCGGCGACGAGGACAAGGTGCTCTCCTCGCTGCGTCGCCTGCAGGAGGAGGACCCCACGATCGATCTGCACCGCGACCAGCAGACGGGCGAGCAGATCGTGGCGGGCCTTTCGCAGGTGCACGTGGAAGTGATCGTCAACCGGCTGCGCTCGCGCTTCGGCGTGGAGGTCACGCTGAAGCCCCCGCGGGTGCCCTACCAGGAGACGATCCGCGGGAGCGCCACGGCCCACGGTCGCCACAAGAAGCAGTCGGGCGGGCGCGGCCAGTTCGGCGACTGCCACATCGAGATCGAGCCGCTGGGCGACCCCGAGCACCCCACCGGCTTCGAGTTCGTCAACAAGATCAAGGGCGGCGTGATCCCCAACTCGTTCATCCCAGCCGTCGAGAAGGGCGTGCGCGAGGCGATGGAAGCGGGCGTGGTCGCCGGCTACCCCGTGCAGGGGGTGCGCGTGCGCCTGTTCGATGGGCAGTACCACTCGGTCGACTCCTCCGAGATCGCCTTCAAGCTCGCTGGCCTGCAGGCCATGAAGGACGCGCTGGAGCACGCCGATCCCGTTTTGCTGGAGCCGATCATGCTGGTCACCCTGTCCGTCCCCGAGGAGCACGTGGGCGACGTGATCGGCGACCTCAACAGCCGCCGCGGCCGACCCCAGGGGATGGAGCCCGTCGGCGGCTTGACCGAGATCAAGGCCGAGGTGCCGATGGCCGAGATGCTCACCTACGCGCCCGACCTGCGCTCGATCACCCAGGGGCAGGGCGACTACACGCTGGAGTTCCTTCGCTACGAGGAGCTCCCTGCGCACCTGGGGCAGAAGGTGGTCGAGCAGGCGGGCGAGGAGCGCACGGCGGTACACGCCTAGCGCGCACTGCCGGACCCCTCTCGACCGCCCTTGTGGCGGCCATGCGCAGGCCTGGCCACGCGGGCCAGAGCGGCGCCAGATAGTGTGTGCGACGCCGATGGCCACGCGCACGATCGTCACCTCCCAGCCGGATGTCGCCTGCGACGTATGCGCGCGGCGGCTGCTGCGGGGCGAGCAGCCCGACGTGTTCGTCGGCGCGGGGCGGCGCAGGATCGTGTGCGAGCTGTGCGCCCCCCGGGCGGCGCACGAGGGCTGGCTGCGCGAGACCGAAAGCCAGTCACCCGGCCTGGCGCCGGCGCGCCCGCGCAGGGGCGGCGGGCTGTTCGAGCGGCTGCCCGTGCCCTTCCGCGCGCGACGCGACGCCGACGGGTCCTCAGCGGCGGCAACGCTGCCCGCGGCCAGCGCCACCGAGCCGCCGCCGGCGAGCGATGTCGGGGAGGTCGTTCATGCGCAGGTGCAGACGCCCGGCGAGCCGCTGGCACACGCACCCGTCGAGCCGCCGGCCCCCGCGGAGATGCCGGCCGAGCGCTCCGCGATGGCGTCGCTGCCGGCGCCCGGCGAGCCGCGGTCGGAGACAGGCGCAACCCACGAGCAGTCGGTCGCCTACCTGCCCGAGGCGATCGCGGTGTTCAACGCGAGCGAGTTCCCTCGCCGCGTCGCCGGCGTGATCCGCTCCCTCGGGGCGCCGCTCGTGACCGTGCGCTCGGCCGAGCACCTCGTGAGCGTGGTCAGGATCGTGGTCGCATGGGAGCTCTGCTGGTACTGCTACGAGGTCGATCTGAGCGAACCGGCGGCCGAGGCGCAGGTGATCGCCCAGGGATCCGAGCTGGCTGAGCTCGCGCGTGAGGACCGTGCCGGGAACGCCGCCGCCGCCGACTCGGGGACCCTGCTGCTGGCGGCAGCCGCCTGACGCCCGCATGTGAGAATCTGGTGTAGCCCGCTTGCGAATCCGCGGGCGGGGAGTAACATCGGGCAGGCGATGATCTACTGCGTCGTACCCAGGCCGCTGGCCGACGAGCTGTATCCGAGGCTCGTCGAGCACTACCGCGCCGACGAGAACGTCACCGTGATCGTCGATCGCCGGCAGTTCGACAGGCGCGCGCGTTATGCCGCCGCCGGCGCCTCCGCGGACGGGGAGCAGCAGCGGCGGGTCGTGCGCGACCGTCGCCGCGCCCGCGTGCCCGGTGATCTGCTGCCGCTGGCGCACGCCTCCTGACGCGCCTGCGCCCGACGGGCGGCTGTCGCCGAGGCCGTCGGCACGAGGGCTGTGCGGCGAGCGCCCATGCCGGGCGAGCGGCGGCTTCGTCCCCTGCGCGCTGCATAATGCCGCCGCGATGAAGCTGATCGTTCACGTCAACGGTGGCGCCCGCGGCAACCCCGGCCCGGCGGCTGCAGCGTGCGTCCTCAGCACACCTGCAGGCGAGGTGGTCGACGAGCAGGCGCAGCTGCTGGGCACTGCCACCAACAACGTGGCCGAGTACCGCGCGCTGCTGCTCGGCCTGGCACGGGCGAAGGAGCTGGGCGCGAGCGAGGTCGAGGTCGTGGGCGACTCCGAGCTGATCGCCAAGCAGGTGCAGGGTGTCTACAAGGTCAAGCATGCCGCCATGCGACCGCTGTACATGCAGGCGATGAACGCGTTCAGGGACTTCGAGCGCTGGTCCATCCGCACCGTGCCGCGCGCCCGGAACGCCGACGCGGATGCCCTGGTGAACGCCGCGCTCGACCAGGCGGCGGCGTCCGCGCGCTGAGCGCTCTCCGCGCCCTGGTCAGGGCGCAGCTCAGCCTCCCGTCGGCGCGGTCAACGCAGCGGCTTCGCCGATTTGGCGATCTGGATCATCTGCTGGTTGGAGAGTTCCTCGAGCAGCGTGTTGGTGACCCAGTACAGCGTGTTGCCGGCGCGCCAGCCGATCACGTGGATGTGTGAGCCGTCATCGACGAAGCGGTATTCGACGCCGTCGATCACCTGTGTGCGGGCGTGCGCGAACAGTGGCGGGTTCAGCCAGTCGGTCCCCTCGAAGTCGTAGTAGCCGTCCTCGACGCGGTTCTGCTGGAAGACGATCACGTACGCGTGGTGGCGGATGTTCTGCTGGTTGCGCAGGGGATAGGCGCGCACCTGCTGCTGTTCGGCGTCTCCCGTCTGCAGGCGCGGGTACAGCACCGGGAAGGGGATTTCCGGTGCGGCTTTGACGAGTTCATCCTGTCCGCTGGTGGCGGTGGGGACCAAGCCGAGGGCGGCGAGCGAGAAGCCCGGCTGCGAATGGTGGCGGGTGTGGTGGTGGGAGCGACCGGTGGCGTGTGCGGCGGGCGCCGGTGGCGCCGGCAACCGCAGCGCTTCGTGGCCGTTGAGGAACGTGTTGAGCGTCTGTTTCTCCAGTTCCGGCGTCGAGGTCACGTAGTCGGCGTTGTTGAGCTGGTAGTCGTCGTTCGCGGCCAGGAACTTCACCTGGCGCAGGGGCTTCGACTGGGAGAAGGCGATCAGCTTGGTGAGCAGGATCAGCTCCTGCGGCGAGGCCGGGAAGTTCGTCCTGATCGCGTGACCCACGGCTTTCGCCACGTTGTCGATCTCGCCGAGCTCGTCGGAGGGGTCGATCTGCTCGCGCAGGTCGCGCAGGAAGTCCTGCTGGCGGGCCACACGCACGAAGTCCGAGTCGTCGTGGCGGTAGCGGACGTAGTCGAGCGCGTTTTCGTAGCACAGCTTCTGGTAGCCGGGCTCGATGTTGATGTTCGTGTAGTCCGTTTCGGTGGTGCCTTCGTTCTCGTTGAAGTAGCGATGGTCGACGTTCACGTACGCGCATCCGAGCGTGTCCACGACGTTGATGAAGCCCGAGAAGTTCACGTCGATGATCCCGTTGAGCGTCAGTTCGGGGAAGACTTCGTGCTTGATCGTTTCCGCCGCCAGGATGCTCGCCTCGCTGGCGCCGCCCATCTCGCTGCCGATCGTGTACGCGGCGTTGATCTTTTCGTTGGCGTACACCTGGCCGCTGGGCGTGTCGATGTTGACCATCAGATCGCGCGGGATCGACAGCACCGAGGTCTGTCCCTGTTCGGGGTCGAAGCGCACCAGCAGGATCGTGTCGCTGTGCGGGGAGGCGTCGCGTTCTTCGGCGTTCTTGGACCCCGTGCGCCTGTCCGAGCCGAGGATCAGGAACGTCTGCGGGCCACCGCCGTATTCGGGCGTCAGCAGTCCTTTGGGAGCGTTGATGTGGCTGAGCCGCGGGAAGATCTCGTCGGCCAGCGTGGTGATCTTGTTGAGCGCCACCGTCGCCGTGGCCGCGGCGCTGAACGCCACGATCAGCACGCCCGCGAGCAGGAAGCGCTTCCACATCCCCCACCACAGCGAGGGTGGACGCTCGTCATTCATCTGATATCGCCTGCTGGCAGCTCATCGGGCACGAGGTCGAGCACTCGCCTCCTCCCAGGGGCGTGCCAGAAGCCTACCGGGCCGACCGGAGGCCAAGCGCCGCCTCGACGGCTACGCTCGATCGGTGCTCAGCGCCCGCAACCGAGAGCTCCTGGGACTGATCCCCGCCGCGCTGCTGGTGGTGGGGGGCTTCACCGCGATCTTCATCCAGACCGAGGGCAACTCGCCAGGCGCCTCCACCAACCTGACGCTCAACCACGCCTCCAGCGTGTCCCTCACCTACGGCGCCCTGTTCCTGGTGCTGTGTCTGGCCGCGCACCTGGTCATCCGCTTCGCGCTGCCCAACGCCGATCCCTACCTGTTCCCGCTGGTGGCGGTGCTCGCGAGCGTGGGCATCGTGATGGTGTACCGGATCGAACCGACGCTCGCCCGCCAGCAGGCGCAGTGGATGGTGCTCGGCCTGGTGCTGTTCGCGGCCACGATCCTCGCCCTGCGCAAGCGCGGCGTGGGGGTGCTCGAGCGCTACCGCTACACGATCGCCGTGGTCGGCATCGGCATCACCGTGCTGCCGCGGCTGCCGGGGATCGGCGAGCAGGTCAACGGCGCGTACCTGGACGTCCACATCGGGAGCGTCTCGTTTCAGCCGGCCGAGCTCGCGAAGGTGGCGATCGTGATCTTCCTCGCCAGCTACCTGCGCGACAACCGCCAGATCCTCGTCACCGCGGGGCGACGGGTGCTGGGCGTGACGATCCCGCCCATGAAGCAGTTCGGCCCGATGCTGATCGTGTGGGGGGCGGCGATGGCGACGCTGCTGATCACGCGCGAGCTCGGCACCTCGCTGATGTTCTACGGCGCCTTCCTGGCGCTCCTGTACGTCGCCACCGGGCGCCTGTCCTTCCCCCTGATCGGCCTGGTGCTGTTCGCGCTCGGCGCGTGGTACGTGACCGGCCACGTCAGCCACGTCCACGCTCGCGTGCTCGCGTGGGAACACCCCTTCCAGGAATCCCTCTACAACAAACTCGAAGGCGGCAGCTACCAGCTCGCCCAGTCGCTGTTCGCGCAGGCCGACGGGGGCCTCCTGGGAGCGGGCTTCGATCGTTCGCTGCTGCGCCTGGGACCGCACGGCGCCTCGATCCTGCCGGTCCCCGAAAGCGACATGATCTACGCGGTCATCGTCAACGAGCTCGGCCTCGCGGGGGCCGCGGCGCTGCTGGGGGTGTACCTGCTGCTGATCGCCCGCGGCCTGAAGACCGCCGTGCTCGCACGCGACTCGTTCTCCAAGCTGCTGGCCACGGGCCTGTCGTTCATCATCGCCATCCAGGTGTTCGTGATCGTCGGCGGCGTCACCCGGGTGATCCCGTTGACGGGGGTGACGCTGCCGTTCGTCGCCTACGGCGGCTCTTCGGTGGTCATGAACTTCGTGCTCGTGGCGCTGCTGCTCGTGATCTCCGATCGGGCCCGCCGACCGTACGCTCCGCGCACGCGGCGCTGAGCGCCGCTCGCAGGGGAGCTCCGGGCGCCGTCGAAGACGACACCCGCAGATGTTGAGCTCGACCGCTCCCGAGGCCAACCCGCGGATGTTGGCGGACGAGAACGCCCCCGCGCTCGCCCCCGGGCGCGGCGGCGGCGACGCACGCGCCTTCAGCGCCGGTCTCGAGCGCCTGCGCCGCGCGATCGAACACGGCCTGTTCGTGCTGCACTTCCAACCGATCGTGTCGGTGAGCGAGCGGCGTGTCTGCCACTACGAGGCGCTGCTGCGCCTCGCCGATCGGCCCGACGGGCGCCTGACGGCACCCGGGCGGTTCCTGCCGGCCGCGGAGCGCTACGGGCTGATCGGGGACATCGACCGGCTCGTGCTCGAGCGGGTCCTCGCCCTGCTCGCGGGCGATCCCAACCTGAGGATCGCGGTCAACGTGTCGGCGCTGTCGGTCACCGACGCCACCCTGCTCGCCCACGTCCAGCACCGGCTGCGCCGCCACGGGGTCGAGCCCTCGCGTCTGATGATCGAGCTCACCGAGACGGCCGCGATCTCGGACATGGCCAGCGCGCGCGAGTTCTGCCTGGGCGTGCTCACGCTCGGGTGCGGGCTCGCGCTCGACGACTTCGGCGCCGGCTTCGGTTCGCTGCAGTACCTCAAGCACCTGCCGTTCAGCCACCTGAAGATCGACGGCGAGTTCATTCGCGGGCTGCCGGCCTCGCGCATCGACCAGATGCTCGTCAGCGCCGTCGCCGACGTCGTGCGCAGCATGGGCGCGAAGACCGTCGCCGAGTGCGTGGGGGACGAGGCGACCATGGAGCTGCTGCACGGCTTCGGCGTCGACTATGCGCAGGGGTTCGCGCTGGGGCGCCCGGAGGCGCGTCTGCCGGCTGGCTCCGAGGTCGCCTGAGCGCCCGGTCAGCCAGGTTGGGGGAACTGGCGGCGCATCGCCGCGTCCCATGCGCGGTCGCCGAGCAGGCGGCGGGTGGCGATCATGATCCTGGCGGACGGCGTGATCCTGATGCGGGCAGGCGGGTGCTCGCGGGCGATCGCCCGCTCGATCACCTTCGCCACGCGCTCGGGTCCGGCCCCCAGCATGCGCATCGGGCCCTCGTAGGCGCCCGCTGTGACGGCGCCGACGGTCGCGTTGAAGTGGGCGTAGGGGTCCGCGGGGGCGTCCTCCCCGCCGCCGCCCGTGCTCGCGGCGCCCCCATCCGCCCGCTCCTGCGGATGAACGCCCAGGTCGGTCATGCTCGCCGTGGCCGCCACGCCGAACTCGGTGGTGATCAGTCCCGGCTCGAGCAGGATCACGGCGATGCCGAAGCCGCGCAGCTCGAAGCGCAGCGCGTCGGATATCGCCTCCAGGGCGTGCTTGGTCGCGTGGTAGTGACCCGCGCCCGGGAACGTCAGGCGACCGCCCATGGAGCCGACGTTGACGATCCTGCCCCAGCGCTGGGCGCGCATCTTCTCGAGCACGAGCTGGGTGAGGCGCACGGCGCCGAACACGTTCGTCTCGAACTGGCGGCGCACGGCGTCCATCGGCACCGTCTCGATCGCGCCGCTCTGGCTGTAGCCGGCGTTGTTGACGAGCACCCCCACGGCGCCCTCGTCCTGCTCGACGGCGGCCACGGCCGTGCGCATCGAGTCCTCGTCGGTGACGTCAAGCGCCAGCGTCCGGCAGCCTGCGTCCGCGAGCTCCGCGAGCGTGTCCGGCCGGCGCGCGGTCGCGTACACCGTCCAGCCCCCTCGTGCCAGGCGCAGAGCGGTGGCGCGCCCGATGCCCGAGGAGCAGCCGGTCACCAGCACCGCCTTGGAGGGCTCGGCCATGGGCGCAGCATATGCCCTGGGCCAGGTACGCTGCCCGCATGAGCACCATCTCCGCAGATGCCCTCCCCGCGGCGCTGGGCGCCCCCGCGCGCGAGTTCATCTCCAAGCCGCACCGTCTCCTGATCGGCGCCGAGCGACCGGAGGCGGCCGACGGGCGCACGTTCGCCACGCTCGACCCGGCCAGCGGGCAGGAGCTCGCCCAGCTCCCGCTGGCGGGAACCGAGGACGTGGCGCAAGCGGTCGCAGCCGCGCGCACGGCCTTCGCGGACGGTCCCTGGAGCTCGATGCCGGCCTCCGCGCGCGAGCAGCTCATGCTCGCGCTCGCGGACGCGCTCGATCAGCGCGCCCGGGAGATCGCCCAGATCGAGTCGCTCGACAACGGCAAGCCGGTCGGGCTCGCCCAGGTCGTGGACGTGGCCGGGGCGGTCCGGCACCTGCGCTACTTCGCCGGTTGGCCCACGAAGATCGAGGGCGCGGTGCTGCCGGTGAGCGCTCCCCACATGCACTGCTACACGCGTCGCGAGCCGGTCGGCGTGTGCGCCCAGATCATCCCCTGGAACTTCCCGCTGCTGATGGCCGCGTGGAAGCTCGGCCCGGCGCTGGCAGCCGGCTGCACGGTCGTGCTCAAGCCGGCCGAGCAGACGCCGCTGAGCGCGTTGCGCGTGGGCGAGCTCGCGCTCGAGGTGGGCTTCCCGCCGGGAGTGATCAACGTGCTCACCGGCGACGGCAGCACCGGCGCCGCGCTCGTCGATCACCCCGGCGTCGACAAGGTCGCCTTCACCGGCTCCACCGCGGTCGGGCGCGAGATCGGCGCCAAGGCGGGCGGGGCGCTCAAGCGCGTGACGCTCGAGCTCGGGGGCAAGTCGCCGAACATCATCCTCCCGGACGCCGACCTGGAGGCCGCCGTGAAGGGCTCCTACCAGGCGATCTACTTCAACTCCGGACAGGCCTGCAACGCGGGCTCGCGCCTGTTCGTCCCTGCACAGCGCTTCGACGAGGTGACCAGCGCGCTGGCCGAGGCCGCCCGCACGACCCAGCTCGGCCCGGGCCTGGAGGTGGCCACGCAGCTCGGGCCGCTGGTCTCTGCCGAGCAGCAGGAGCGCGTCATGAGCTACATCCAGGCCGGGCGCTCGGAAGGCGCCGAGCTGCTCGCCGGCGGCGGCGCGGCGCTCGCTGACAGCGGTGGCTACTTCGTCGAGCCGACGCTGTTCGCGACGACCTCAGACGAGCTGCGCATCTCCCGCGAGGAGATCTTCGGCCCGGTGCTCGTGGCCTCTCCCTACGACACGCTCGAGGAAGTCGCCGCGCGCGCCAACGACGGCGACTACGGGCTGGCGGCGGGAGTGTGGACGCGCGATGTCTCGAGCGCCCACCGCCTGGCGGCCATGCTGCACGCGGGGATGGTCTACATCAACACCTGGGGCATGGCCGATCCGGCGGCGCCCTTCGGCGGCTTCAAGGCCTCGGGTATCGGCCGCGAGCACGGCCGCGACGGCCTCGACGCCTACCTGGAGACCAAGACGGTGTGGACGGCACTGTGAGGCGAAGGCAGCTCGCGGCTTCGTGAGCACAGTCGCGCAGAGCGAGCGCGGCCTGCTCCGCGTCCGTCACGAGCGATGGGCGCCGGCGCTTGCGAGCGTGCTGGCGCTGGTGCTGGTGGCGGCGGTCGTCGAGGTGGTGCTCGACGGTGCGCTCGGCCATTCGCCGGAGGCGCCGCTCTCGCCTGACATCAGCGGGTGGCTGCAGGGGATCGGCGAGCGTCTCGGCTTCCGCGTGTTCGTCATCGCCCTGCTGGTGTGCACGTGCGCGTACGGCGGCCTGCTGGCGCTCGCGGGCCGCGCGGGCGCATGGGCCGGCAGGCCGAGCACCGATCGCATCCGCATCCCGGCGATCTCCGAGCGCTGGGCGATCGTGCTCGTCGCTGCCCTGCAGGTGATCGTGTTCGCAGGACCGGTCCTCGTCTCCACGGACGTGTTCAGCTACATCGCCTACGCGCGCATGGGCGTCGAGCACGGTCTGAACCCGTATCTGAACGGGCCCGTGGCGATCGCCGGCGACCCCGTGTTCAAGTACGTGGGCCCCGACTGGATCCACGTCGCCACCGCCTACGGGCCGCTGTACACGCTGCTCTCCTACCCACTGGCTCCGCTCGGCGTGGTCGGCGCCCTGTGGGGCATGAAACTCGAGGCGCTGCTCGCCAGCGCGGGCACGCTCGTGCTCACCCGCCGTTGCGCGCGGGCCCGTGGCCTGGATCCGGTGCTCGCCATCATCGCCGTCGGCGCGAACCCGCTGTACGTGCTCTACGGCCTCGGCGGCGCCCACAACGACCTGATCATGATGCTGATGATGATGGCGGCCGTCAGCCTCATGTCCATCGCCCGGCCGGCGTCGCCCGGCGGGCGCCGGGAAGCGGCGGCCGCGGCGTGGGTGGTGGCGGGGGCTCTGATCAAGGCCACCGTCGCGGTGCTGCTCCCGTTCATGATCCTCTCGCGCCGCACCCTCGCGCCGATCCTCGGAGCGCTGGCCGCGATCGCGGTCGGCGCGCTCGTGGGCTATGCCGCGTTCGGCATCCACGGGATCGACCTCGTGGCGGCCCTCAACCGTGACGCCGCGTTCGTCTCGACCGACAGCTTCGCCACCGAGATCGCCCACCTGTTCGGAAAGCCGGGGGTGTTCCCCGTCGATCACGACCTGCTCAAGGCGGCGCTCGTGCTGATCCTCGCGCACCTGCTGTGGCGCACGTGGCGCGGCTATGACTGGGTGGCCGCCTCCGGCTGGGCGCTGCTGGCGATCTCGGTCACGAGCACGTGGCTGCTCGCGTGGTACGTCCTGTGGCCGCTGCCGCTTGCCGTCGTCACCCGCGACCGGCGGCTGCTGGCAGCCACACTCGCCGTGCAGGGCCTGTTCGTGATCCACCAGACCTCGCCGCTGCTGGTGCCCGTCCAATGAGCGACGCGCCGGCACCCGTCGCGGACCCGCGCTGGGAGTGGCTGCCCGCCCGGCTGCGCCCGCGCGATGTCGAGCTGAAGGGCCGGGGCGAGCTACGGCTGATCGAGACCACCGTGCTGATCTTCGTCGGCCTGGTGCTGGCGATCGCCACCGTCAACGACCTCGTGCGCCAGACCCACATCAACAACCGTCTGGACGCCGACCTGCGCACCTGGCGCGAGTACACCCACCACGACTACCAGAACATCGCCATCGACCAGGAAACCCTCGGCCTGGGCAGTGACCGCGAGGTGCTGTGCGGCAACACCAGCGCCGGCCCGCCCGGCTCGAGGCCACAGCTCTGCCTGGCCATCTGGGGGCCGGTGAACGACGGCCTGCGCACCGTGCACGGCGGCTGGTACGTGCCCCCGTATCTCCCGGACATACCGGCCAAGCGCTACGGCTGCTTCGGCGCGGCCGGACAGGGGAGATGCCCCCGATGAGCGCCGCCACGCACGCCGCGAGCGGCGCGAGCGGCGCGAGCGGCTCGAGCGGCGCCCCGGCGCAGGCCACGAGCATCGCCTCCAGGCTGCCGCGGTGGTGGCCACTGGCCGCCATCGGCCTGCTGGCCGCCGTCCTGCGCGTCTCGACGCTGAACCTGCAGAGCTTCTGGTACGACGAGGCGTTCACGCCCGTGCACGTCCTGCACCCCAGCCTGTGGGAGACGCTTCGCTCGGTCGTGCACACCGAGAACACGCCGCCGCTGTGGTACGTGATCGCCTGGGCGGACGCGCGCGTGCTCGGGACCGGCGAGATCGCGCTGCGCCTGCCCTCGGCGATCGCGGGGATCGCCACCGTGCCGGTCGCCTGGGCCATCGGGCGCGAACTGGCCGGGCGCTCGGTTGCGATCGTGTGTGCGCTGCTGGTCGCGGTCAACCCGCTGTTCGTCTGGTACTCGCAGGAGGCCCGCGCGTACGCGCTGTTCGTGCTGATGGCCGCGCTGGCGATGCTGTGCTTCCTGCGCGCCGAGCGCGAGCCGACCCGCGCTCGCATGGGCCTGTTCGCGCTGACCGGAGCGCTGGCGCTGCTCACGCACTACTTCGCCGTGTTCCTGCTGATCCCCATGGCGCTGTGGCTGCTCTGCCAGCGGTCCACGCGCCGCGCCGCGCTCGGCGCGGTTGGCGTGCTGGCGCTGGTCGGGGCGGCGCTGCTGCCGCTGATCTCCGCCCAGGGCGGGCACGGCACGCAGTGGATCGGGCGCTGGCCGCTGCTCGAACGATTGGAGGCGATTCCCCAGTACTACCTCACCGGCTACTCCGGCAAGCCGCTCGGACACGGCGTCGAGCTGCTCGTGGCGCTGCCGGTGCTCGCCGGCTTGGGGCTGGGGGCCTGGCGCATGAGCGATCCCCGAGGCGGGCGGACACAGCGGAGCCTGCGAGCGCTCCTGCTCGCGCTCTCGATCGCCGCCTGCGGGGTGCTCGTCCCGATCGTGCTGGTCGCCTTCGGCGCCGACTACCTGGCGCCGCGCAACCTGGTCGCGGCGATGATCCCCGTGACCGCCGTGATCGCCATCGCGACCGTCTGGCCCGACGCCGCGGGGCGAGTGTCGATCGCTGGCGTGACGCTCGCGGCCATCATCGCGCTTGCGTTCCTGGCGGTGTCGATCGACGTGAACCTGAGCCCCCGCCTGCAGCGCGGCAACTGGCGCGGTCTCGCTCGCGCGCTCGCCCACGGGACGGGTGGCGACCGAGCCGAGGTGATCACCACCGTCGAGCTCGGGTCGGCGCCGCTGGAGTACTACCGGCCCGGCCTGCACGGCCTGCGGGCGGGCAGCTCGGTGCTCGTCAGCGAAGTCGACGAGACGGGCTACGCGCCGTTGCGCGCCGCGGCCGCCCAGCCGCCCGCCCCGGGCTTTCGCCTGCGGGCGCGCGTGAACGTCAACGGGCTGATCGCCTACCGCTTCGTCTCGCCGGTGCCGCGGCGCCTCAGCGAGGCGACGCTGCGCCGTCACGTGATCGCGCTCGAAGGGCCGCCCGTCGTGCTGGTCCCAGCGGGCGCGCACGTCTCCTAGGGACGCGCAGGGACGCGCGCGGCGCGCCGGTGCATGCGATTGCCGTCCAGCGGCAGGGCCCAGCCGCGACGGTCACAGCCGAGGACGGTCCGTCTGCGTGAGGGGAGACAATTCGGCCATGGCAAGCTCAACACCATTGACACCCGCACAGAGGATCGCCATCGCTGCCGAGCTCGCGGTGCTCGAAGCCGAAGCCGTCGTGATCGAGGCGTATGTGAACGAAGGTCGAGGCGACGACGCCGACGTGACCGACGTCGAACGCTCACTCGCCAAGCGCCAGGGCGAGATGGCGAAGATGAAGGCGTTGCTGGCTGGCTAGCTGCCTGAGCACGCCAACGCCGTTTCTACTCTGATAGGGCCAGCGGAAGCGCGGCACAGACGCGTGTTCCCGAAAAGATTTAGGTTTTCCGCATGCCGCAGTTGACATTGGAGGCTCACAGCGACGCGCGGACCGCGCTGGCGAGCGCGCGGGAGCATCTGCTCTCGCTGCAGCACGAGGACGGGTGGTGGCGGGGCGAGCTGCAAACCAACGTGACGATGGACGCCGAGGACATCCTCCTGCGGGAGTTCCTGGGGATCCGCCGCGCCGACGAGAGCGAGCGCTCGGCCGCGTGGATCCGCTCGCAGCAGCGCGCCGACGGCACCTGGGCCAACTTCCACGGCGGGCCCGGCGAGCTGTCCACGACGATCGAGGCCTACTGGGCGCTGCGCCTGTGCGGTGACCCTCCGGACGCCGAGCGCATGCTCGCCGCCGCGGAGTTCATTCGCGACGCCGGCGGCCTGGAGCGCGCGCGGGTGTTCACGCACGTGTGGCTCGCCCTGTTCGGGCTGTGGTCGTGGGAGCGCGTGCCGGCGCTGCCGCCGGAGGTGATCCTGCTGCCCGCGTGGGTGCCGCTGAACGTGTACGACTTCGCGTGCTGGGCGCGCCAGACGATCGTGGCGCTGTCGATCGTGAAAGCTCACCGTCCGGTGCACGCGCTGGCGTTCGACCTGAGCGAGCTGCGCGCCGCGGAGCGGGCGCCGGTGGAGCCCTCCGCCGCGCAGGACTCGGCCGGCGCGCCGTCCCCAGGCGAATCCGGCCCCACGCCCGGGAGCTCGCGCCGCGGCGCATGGCTGGCGTGGCTGGACCGCGCGCTCAGAGCGTACGAGCGCAGGCCGCTCGCCCCGCTGCGCAGGCTCGCGCTCGCGCGGGCCGAGCGCTGGATCGTCCGCCGTCAGGAGGCCGACGGCTCGTGGGGTGGGATCCAGCCGCCATGGGTGTACTCGTTGATGGCGCTGCGTCTCGCCGGCTATCCACTGGAGCACCCGGTGATGCGACGCGCCCTGGAAGGGCTCGACGGCTTCATGGTCGAGGATCGCGGCGCCGGTCACGCTCCCGGCCCGTCGCGCCCGCCCGACGCTCCCGCGCAGGCGAGCCGGCGCCTGGAAGCGTGCCAATCGCCCGTGTGGGACACAGCGTTGGCGATGGTCGCCCTCAGCGACGCTGGCGTTGGCGAGGACGACCCGGCGATGCTCGCGGCGGCGCGCTGGCTGCTCGGCGAGGAGGTCAAAGTGCGGGGCGACTGGGCCGTCAAGCGCCCGGCGCTGGCGCCCGGTGGCTGGGCATTCGAGTTCGCCAACGTGAACTACCCCGATGTGGACGACACCGTGGAGGTGGTGCTCGCGCTGCTCCGCCTGGCCGGCCGCAGTGGCTCCCTGCGCGCTCCCATCGACGCCGCCACCCGCCGCGCGCTCGCGTGGGTGCAGGGTATGCAGAGCGCCAACGGGGGCTGGGGAGCGTTCGACGCGGACAACACGCTCGCGCTCGTCCGAGAGCTCCCGTTCCTCGACTTCGGCGAGGTGATCGACGAGCCGAGCGCCGACGTCACCGCGCACACCGTGGAGATGCTCGGCGCGCTCGGCCTCGGCCACACGCCGGCGGCTCGCGAGGGGGTGCGCTGGCTGCTGGAGCACCAGGAGCCGGACGGCTCGTGGTTCGGGCGCTGGGGAATCAACCACGTGTACGGCACCGGGGCGGTCGTGCCCGGGCTGATCCTCGCCGGCGTCGAGCCCGCGCACCCGAGCATCCGCCGCGCGGTGTCGTGGCTGGAGCGACACCAGAACGACGACGGCGGCTGGGGCGAGGACCCGCGCTCCTACGACGACCCCGGGTGGATCGGGCGCGGTCCGAGCACCGCCTCGCAGACCGCCTGGGCGCTGCTCGCCCTGCACGCCGCCGGCGCGTCGTCCCCGGAGCGGGAGCGCTCGCCCGCCCTCGCGCGTGGCGTGGCGTGGCTCGTATCCACCCAGCGCACGGACGGCACATGGGACGAGCCGCAGTACACGGGCACGGGCTTCCCCTCGGACTACTACATCAACTATCACCTCTACCGGCTCACCTTCCCGATCATGGCCCTCGGTCGCTGTCTGGCCATGGACCTCGCCGACGATGGCGCCCGCGCGGGCATCTTCGTGGGACACAGCAACGGCGCCGGGCGAGCGGGGTGATGCTGATAGCCGACGCGCCCGTCAACGCCCCCACCGCGGAGGCGGTGATGGCACGGGCGGCCGGCGAGAACTTCCCGGTCGCCAGCCGCATGCTGCCGGCCCGTGTGCGCTCCCACCTGCTCGCCATCTACGGCTTCGCGCGCCTGGTCAACGAAATCGGAGACCGGCCCGCCCCTGCGGATGCCTCCGCGCCCGACGATCCGCGGCGCGCGGGCGAGCGTCTGGCGGCGCTCGACTGGCTGGAGGCGGAGCTCGACCGTCGAGCTGACCAACCCGGTCAACCCGCTCGACCCGGTCAGCCCGGTCAGCCCGGCCGGCGCGGCGGGCCGGGCCGAGCACCCGCTGCTCGTGCGAGTGGGCGCGACGATCCGCGAATGCGGGCTCGCGCGCGAGCCGTTCGCGCGTCTGATCGAGGCCAACCGCATGGATCAGCGCGTGCACCGCTACGAGAGCTGGGCACAGCTCCGCGGCTACTGCGCGCTGTCGGCCGACCCGGTGGGCGAGCTGGTGCTGGGCGTGCTCGGCCTGGCCACGCCCGAGCGGGTGGCGCTGTCGGACTCGATCTGCACGGCCCTGCAGCTCGCCGAGCACTGCCAGGACGTGGCCGAGGATCTGGCGCGCGGACGTGTGTACCTGCCGGCCGAGGACCTGCGCCGGTTCGGCTGCGCCGAGGAGGAGCTCGCGGCCGAGCACGCCGGTGAGGCGCTGCGCGAGGTTCTCGCCTTCGAGGTGGCCCGCGCGCGCGGGCTGCTCGACGAGGGCGCGCCGCTGATCGCCCACCTGCGTGGGCGTCCCAGGCTCGCGGTGGCGGCGTTCCTGGCGGGGGGACGCGCTGCCCTCGATGCGATCGAGCGCGCCCGCTACGACGTGCTCGCCGGCCCGCCACGCGCCGGGCGCGTGCGACGCGGGTTGGCGCTGGCGGCGGCGCTGCGCGGCGCCCGCGGCGCAGCCGGTGGGGGCATGTCGTCGTGAGCGCCGAGCGAGGGGTTGACGACGCCTACCGCCACTGCCAGGCGGTCACCCGCACCGAGGCCGCCAACTTCTTCTACGGGATCCGCCTGCTGCCGCGCGAGCGGCGCCGGGCGATGTGCGCGGTGTACGCGTTCGCGCGCCGCGTCGACGACATCGGCGACGGGACGCTCGCGCGCGAGGAGAAGCTGCGGCTGCTCGACGCCGAGGCCGGTGCGCTCGCGGCCCCCGCCCGCGCCGATGACCCGGTGATGGTCGCGCTCGCCGACGCGCGCGGGCGCTTCGCGCTGCCCGAGGATGCCCTGTTCGAGTTGATCGAGGGCGTGCGCATGGACGTGATCGGCGCCACCTATGCCGAGTTCGGGGAGCTCGTCACCTACTGCCGCCGTGTGGCCGGCGGCGTCGGGCGCCTGTGCCTGGCGATCTTCGGCCTGCGCGAGTCCGCGCTCGCCGAGTCCGCGCAGGCCGGGCGGCTCGCCGACGATCTCGGTGTGGCGCTGCAGTTGACCAACATCATGCGCGACCTGCGCGAGGACGCGCAGAACGGCCGCGTGTACGTGCCCGCCGAGGACCTCCGCCGCTTTGGGGTGCTCGGCGAGGGCGAAGCGGGCGCGACGGCCCTGCTGGCGGCGCTCGACGGCGAGCAGCCGGCGGCGGGACTCGAGGCGCTGGTGCGCTTCGAGTCCGAGCGCGCGCGGGAGTGGTTCGAGCGCGGGATGGCGCTCACGGCGATGCTCGACAGGCGCAGCGCCGCGTGCGTGATGGCGATGGCCGGCATCTACAGGCGGCTGCTCGATCGCATCGCTGCTCACCCCCAGGAGGCGGCCCGCAGACGGATCTCGCTGCCGGCACGGGAGAAGGCGTGGGTGGCGGCGCGGGGCGTGCTCGGGGTGGGCGCATGAGTGCCGAGCGCCGCGTGGTGGTGGTGGGCGGTGGTCTGGCGGGGATCGCCGCCGCCCTCGACTGCGCCGACGCGGGGGCGAGCGTGACGCTCGTCGAGGTCAGGCGCCGGCTCGGCGGCGCCGCCTACTCGTTCGAGCGCGACGGCCTGCGCATGGACAACGGCCAGCACGTGTTCCTGCGCTGCTGTGTGGCCTACCGGGCGCTGCTCGCCCGCCTCGGCAGCGAGCGCCTGACGGCGGTGCAGCCGCGGCTGGACATCCCCGTGCTGAAGCCCGGGCGCCCGCCGGCGAGGCTGCGGCGCGGGTCGCTGCCGGCACCCCTGCACCTGGCCGGCGCCCTCGCCCGCTACCCGTATCTGACGCGCGCCGAGCGCATGAGCGCCGTACGGGCGGCGATCGGCCTGATGCGGCTGCACCCCGACGATCCCGCGCTGGACGCGGTGACGTTCGGCGAGTGGCTCGCGGGCCACGGCCAGGATTGCGCGTCGGTGGCCGCGCTGTGGGACCTGATCGCGCTGCCCACGCTCAACCTCCCGGCCGCCCAGGCCTCCCTGGCGCTCGCCGCCTTCGTGTTCCGCACGGGCCTCCTGTCCGCGCACGACGCCGGCGACATCGGCTTTCACCAGGCCACGCTGTCGGAGACGATCGGCGAGCCGGCGCTGCGTGCCCTGCGCCACGCTGGCGTGCGGGTGCGCCTGGGCTGGCGTGCCGAGGGCCTGGCGGCGGGGGGCGACGGCATCGAGGTGCAGGGGCGCGGGGCGCGCGACGCGGGGGTCGAGCGCGAGGGCGCCGGCGGCGAGCTCCCCCACGGCGCCGGCCGCGCGTTCGACGAGCTGAGCGCCGAGGCGGTCGTGGTGGCGCTCCCGCATGCGCGCGCGGCGAGGCTGCTCGAACCCTCGCTGGGCGAGCCGGCCCGCGCGCTTCGCGCGCTGGGCGTCTCGCCGATCGTGAACCTGCACGTGCTCTACGACCGCACCGTCTGCGAGTGGGCGTTCGCGGCCGGCGTGGACACGCCCGTGCAGTACGTCTTCGACCGCACCCGGGCGGCCGGCGCTCCCGCCGGCTGCCAGTATCTGGCCGTGTCGCTGTCCGGTGCCGAGCGGGAGATGAGGATGAGCGTGGACGAACTGCGCGAGCGCTATCTGCCCGCCCTGCGCGAGCTGTTCCCGCGCGCGCGGGCCGCCCGCGTCGAGAGCTTCCTGGTGACGCGCGAGCACGCCGCCACCTTCCGTGGGGCGCCCGGCGTGAACGCCCTGCGGGTGGGCCCCCGGACGTCGGTGCCCGGGCTCGTGCTGGCGGGCGCCTGGACGGCCACCGGCTGGCCGGCGACGCTGGAGGGGGCCGTGCTGAGCGGCCACGCGGCGGCCGACGCCGCGCTCACGGCGCTCGGGATGGGGGAGGGGGGCAGCGCACGCCGGGACCCCAGGCCGCGCCTTGCCGGCAGGCCCACGCCGGCCAGCGGGGCCGCGGTCGCGCGTGCCTCGGCGGGAGCGCCGGCGCGATGAGCAACCCGGTTGGCGCGGCCGAGCTGCTGGTGGCGGCGCCGATGCGCATCGAGGCCGCGCTGATCTCCTCGGCCAGCCACCCGCTGAAGGGCTCTCCCGCGCTGGCGAGGCACCCTGAGGGACACCGTCCCGCTGGCAGGACAGCGGGGCAGGCCGGCTGGACGCACGTGCGCAAGACCGGCATGGGGCCGAAGCGCTCGAAGGCCGCCGCCGGCGAGCTCGTGAACGTCGGCGCGGGGGCGAGCGCGATGCTCGTGCTCGGCTTCTGCGGCGGGCTGGATGCCGGCTCGGTACCCGGGGAAGTGATCGTCGCCCAGCAGGTGTACTCGGCCGAGGACGAAGGCCACGTGCGCGAGCGGGTGAGCTGCGACCTCTCAAGCCAGCTCGTCCAGCGGCTGGCGGGACGAGGCATGAAGGTGCGCACCGGGGACGTCGTGTGCGTCTCGCGCCTGGCGCTCGGCGACCGGCGCGCCCAGCTCCACGCCGGCGGGGCGATCGCCGTGGACATGGAGTCGGTATGGCTCGCCGCGGGCGCGGGCGGGCGGCCTTTCGGCGTCGTGCGGGTGGTGCTCGACAGCCCCGAGCACGAGCTGATGCGGGTGCGTGCGGTGGCCGGGGCGCTGCGCGCGGCCCGCTCGCTGCGGCGCGTGGCGGGCGCCCTTCACGAGTGGGCGCCCGCCGTCTAAGGTTCGCTACATGGCGGTTCGCATGAGGCAGAGCACGCGCATGGGCTGGTACCTGCTGCGCCAGCGGTTGGCCGGGCGTGAGAAGTTCCCGCTGATCGTCGAGCTGGAGCCGCTGTTCCAGTGCAACCTCGAGTGCTCGGGCTGCGGCAAGATCCAGCACCCCGAGCACGTGCTCCGCCGGCGCATGCCCGTCGAGCAGGCGCTCGGCGCGATCGAGGAGAGCGGCGCGCCGATGGTCTCGATCGCCGGGGGCGAGCCGCTGATCCACCCCGAGATCCACGTGATCGCCGACGAGCTGGTCAAACGCAAGCGCTTCGTGTACCTGTGCACCAACGCGCTGCTGCTGGAGAAGAAGCTCGAGAACTTCAGGCCGAGCCCGTACTTCGCGTGGGCGATCCACATGGACGGCCTGCGCGAGCGCCACGACGCGTCGGTCGAGCGCGAGGGCGTGTTCGACAAGGCCGTCTCGGCGATCAGGGCCGCCAAGGCCGCCGGCTTTCGCGTGACCACCAACACGACCTTCTTCACCCACGACTCGCCCAAGACCGTGCGCGAGGTGCTCGACTTCCTCAACGACGAGCTCGAGGTCGACGAGATGATGATCTCGCCGGCCTACGCGTACGAGAAAGCGCCCGACCAGGAGCACTTCCTCGGGGTGGAGCAGACGCGCAGGCTGTTCACCGCGGCCTTCGCCGACGGGCGCCGGCGGCGCTGGCGGCTGAACCACAGCCCGCTGTTCCTCGACTTCCTCGAAGGCAAGGCCGAATTCGAGTGCACGGCGTGGGGCATCCCGAGCTACTCCCTGTTCGGGTGGCAGCGTCCCTGCTACCTGATGTCCGACGGCTACGCCCAGACCTACAAAGAGCTGCTGGAGACGACCGACTGGAGCAAGTACGGACGCGGGCGCGACCCGCGCTGTGAGAACTGCATGGCCCACTGCGGCTACGAGCCCACCGCCGTGCTCCAGACCACCCGCTCGCTGCGCCAGTCCCTGCGCGCGCTCGCCGGCTGATCGAGGCCCCGCGGGGACTGTGTCGGCCACAGGCCGCGCCGGGGGCCGTCGCTTACGGCGGCCCCTCCACCGTGGTGCCATCGACGGCCGTGCTCTCGACGGCCGTGCCCTCGATGGTGGCTCCCTCGACCGCTCCCGTGGTGCGGAGATCCCTCCAGGTCAGGCCTTCCTTGAGCAGCGCCGGCACGCCCAACGCGAGCGCGGTGACCACCTCGACCGCCTGCAGGATGATGCCGTAGGCGAGGGCCTGGCCGGCGCCCACGCCGTAGGCGGCGAGCACCACCAGGCAGGCGGCCTGGAACACGCCGACGTTGGACGGGGTTGCGGGCAGGACGGCGCTGAGGTTGACGGCGAGCAGGATCGCGGCGGCCGCCACCAGCCCCCCATCGGACTGCAGACCGAGCGCCAGCATCACCGCGTAGCAGGCGAGCCACTGCAGCGCCCAGGCGAGCAGCTGGAAGGAGATGGCGGTGGCGCCGTAGCGCGGCCGGGCGAAGACCACGAGGCCACGGCGGGCGAGCTGGAGCATGCGCGTGACCACCTCCGCCGCCCGCGCTACCCGGGGCGAGCGCGAGCGCTGCCCGCGGGCGAGCAGACGGGGGCCCAGCAGCACGAGCACGCAGACGAGCAGCGGCACGACCAGCGCGCCCGCGATCCCCGCCACGTGGCCGCCCAGCAGCGGCACGCTCGTGAACGTGACCGCCAGCAGGATGCCGAGCGCGAGCAGGTTGATGAGCGTCTGTGAGAACACCGTCCCGGCGATCACCGCCACCAGGCGGCTGGTGCGCCCCTCGAGCCTGCGCGACAGCACCAGGACGCGGGCGGCCTCGCCGATGCGCCCCGGGAACACCGCCGAGCCCATCACGCCGATCATCGTCGCCCGCGCCACCGGCGCCCACGGCATCGCGGTCCCGGGCAGCGCGGCGCGCAGCACCGCCAGCCAGGAGATCGAGCGCATCACCAGCGAGCTGGCCATCAGCGCCAGCGCCAGCGCGATCCAGCCCGGGGAGGCGGTGATCAGCGCGTGTCCCACGCGGGGCAGGTTCAGCCGCGAGAGCGCGAATGCGACCACCCCGGCGCTCAGCAGCACCGCAAGCACGATCAGCCAGCGCCTCAGCGCGGGCACGCGGGAGTGGAAGCGGACGTTCTGCGGTGCGCCCATGGAGCGGGGTCTATCAGGTCCGCTCGCTATGCTCGCTGGCGTAGCGATGAGGCCCGCTCCATAACTGCGGCCCGTGCGGCCGCTGATGGCTTCTACGTCACCGTCACTCGAACACAAGTGAGGGCGCAGCGTGGAACGCGAAGCGAACATCTGGAGCTGGTCGAGATCGACCTCGAGGCGCCTGTCCGCGCCCCGGGTCGACCGCCAGGAGCTCGCGGCGATCTTCGCCGGCGGGTTCGTGGGCGCGCTCGCGCGGGCGGCGCTCGCGCAGAGCCTCGGCACGAGCCCCGGCGAATGGCCGTGGGCGACGTTCGCGGTCAACCTCGTGGGCGCTGCGCTGCTCGGGTTCTTCATCACCCGCCTGCAGGAGCGCCTGCCGCCGTCGTTGTATCGCCGGGCGTTCCTCGGCACGGGCGTGTGCGGGGCGCTGACGACGTTCTCGACGGTGATGGTGGAGCTGGTGCAGATGCTCGAAGCCGATCACCTTGCGCTGGCCGGCGCGTACGCGTGCGCGAGCCTCGCCGGCGGCCTGGCGGTGGTGTTCGGAGCGACCAAGCTCGTGCGGCGCGCGAGGCTCGCGCCGTGAGCTTCATCGCGCTGTGGCTGGCGGTGGGCGTGCTCGGCGGCGCGGGGGCGATCGCGCGGTTCATGCTCGACGCGCTCGTGTCCACCAACGCCGGCGGGCGCTTCCCGCTGGGGACGATGCTCGTCAACCTCTCCGGCGCGCTGGTGCTTGGCCTGCTGGTGGGCCTCGCGCTGAGCGAACACGCCTACCTGCTGGCGGGCACGGCGGTGATCGGCTCCTACACCACCTTCTCCACCTGGATGCTCGAGTCCCACCGGCTCGCCGAGGACGGACGGCGCTGGCTGCTCGCCGCGAACGTCGTGCTGAGCCTCCTGCTCGGGGTCGGCGCCGCCGCGCTCGGGCGGCTGCTCGGGGGCGGCTGATGGTCGCGGACGGCGGGGCGGGTGGGGCCGCTACAGCGAGCGAGGAGGGTGGCGCCGGCGGAGCGATCGAGGACGGCCTGCGCCTGACCGCGTACCTCGGCGAGCGCAACGCGAGCGGCGGGCGGCTGCTGGCAGACTCGCTCATGGACGCGTACGCCCGCCACGGCGTGGGCACGAGCGTGCTGCTGCGCGGGATCGAGGGTTTTGGCATCAAGCACCGGCTGGCGACCGAGCGGTTGCTGACGCTCTCCGAAGATCTGCCCCTGATTGCGCTGGCCGTGGACGCGCCCGCGCGCATCCAGGGCCTGCTGGAGGAGGTGCGCGCGCTGAGCCCCCACGGGGCGATCACGCTGGAGCGGGTGCGCCTGCTGAGCGGCCCCCGCGCCCACGCGCGGCTCGATGCCGGCACGGATGCGGCCAAGCTCACGATCTACGTGGGCCGCCAGGAGCGCGTGGCCGGCGCGCCGGCCCACGTGGCGGTCGTCAACTGCCTGCACAGGCACGGGGTGGCCGGCGCGAGCGTGCTGCTCGGCCTGGACGGCACCGTGCACGGCGTGCGCCGGCGCGCTCGCTTCCTCGCCCGCAACACCCGGGTGCCGCTGATGATTCAGAGCGTCGGCGAGAGCGCCACGATCGCGCGCGCGCTCGAGGAGATCACGGCGATGTGGAGCGGGTCGGGGCGCTCGGGTGACCCGGCGAGCGCGGGCAGCTCACGGGGATCAGCCGCGGCCACGGGGTCCGGCGAGACCCTGGGCGTGGGTGGGCCGGCGATGACGCTGGAGCGGGTGCGGGTGTGCAAGCGCGACGGCGAGCTGCTGGCCGAGCCGCTCCGGCCCCCGGGCGCCGACGAGGATGGCCTGGGGTACTGGCAGAAGCTCGTGGTGTACACGAGCGAGCGCACGCGCTACCAGCGCGAGCCGTTGCACAGCGCGCTCGTTCGTCGCCTGCGCCAGGAGGGCGCGGCGGGGGCGACCGCGCTGCGCGGGCAATGGGGCTACCACGGCGCGCACCGCCCGCATGGAGAAGCGTTCTGGTCGATCGCCCGCCACGTGCCGGTGCTGACGATGCTGCTGGACACGCCCGAGCACATGGGCCGCTGGTTCGAGATCGTCGACGAGATGACCGCTGAGACCGGGCTGGTCACCAGCGAGATCGTCCCCGCGCTGCGCGCGGCGGGGCCGGGCATCGAGCACGGCGGCCTCCAGCTGGCCGCGCGCCACGGGCGCTCACCCGGCTGACGCCGGACGCCGTCTACCCGCTTGGCAAGCGCAAACGAGACCGAGGAGCATCGATGAAACCGGCGTGCCCGGGTCGTGCGCGGCTCACAGTTCGATTCCCAGCCGGAGGCTGTGCCGGAACCTGCTGGTGACGGTTGTGTTCAGTTCGGAGGCGAACGGCCCCAACCACGTCGTCCCACCATCGCTCGACACTTCGGTTGCGAGGCCGAGGTCTCGTTCGAAGACGACCGTCGAGGTCCTGGAGGCGTGTTCCAGTTCAGGACCAGCCAACTCCCCGACGGTGAGGCCCCGCAGCCGGAACAGCAGTCGCCCGCATGTGAATTCGGCCAGGGGTTCGCCGCCGCCGCCCTGTGCGGTGAGCACGCTGCCGATCTCCTGCGCTGACACTTCCACCAGTTCCGCTTCCAGCGGGTTCGTTTCGAGCGCGCCGAGCGGTCGCCCTTCACTGGTGCAGTATTTGATGCCCTGTTCCGGGATTTCACACATCTGGAACGTGATCACTTCTTCGGTTCGATTCAGGGCCACGATGGTCCCCACGGCCTTGGTCTGTTTGCAGCTCACGTTCACCGGCCTGCCGTTCAACGTCAGGCCGGGCGTCGATATCACCACTTTGGTGGTGTTCGAGGTGTAGCCCGCGCCGACCGCGTCTTCGCGTTCGAATTCGCCCCTGCCGTTGCCGGCTCTCGTGGCGCACGCGTTTTCGGTGTATTCGCCGCCCCGCTGTTTCGCACACTGGAAGTACGACGCTTCCTGGGCGTGTGCGGACGCTGCGCCGAAGCCGGCGATGGCGAACACCACGGCGGCCCACAGTCCGGTGACTCTGATGCGTCGCCTACCGCCCACGGCTCCCCTTCGCTTCCGTTTCAGTTCCCTGTACCCGTGACGCTGCATCTCACGGGCAGTCCTTGGAGCGCCGCCTTCCCTACAGTTTGGGGCGCGCAGCCGAGTATCGCGGAAGCCCGCGATTGCGTCAAGAGCAGACAAGTGATGATCTCGATGCCAATGCATTCCTTGGCGGCTCGCCACCGGCGCGAAACCGGGCATCGCGCGGCTGGCCGACGCGGCGCGGGCCTGCGGGAGCCACCGTGCAAGTGTAGTCGGTGTGCTCACGTCCGCACCGCTGCGCCCGTGCGCCGGCTGCTCGCCTGCTGGAGCCTGCTGCTCGCGGCGATCGCCGCCGGCTCGCCCGCGCCGGCGGGCGCCGCCCCCGCCAGGCTGCGCCTCGGCACGCGGACGCTCGCGCGCTGCCAGACCGCGCCCTTGGCCTACTGCGGCACCCTGCCGGTGGCGCTCGACTACGCCACCCCCACGGGCCCCCACATCACGATCGCCTACCGCTTCTACCCGGCCCAGGCGCCCACCGGGGGCGTCGCGTCCGGGACGGTGGTGCCCGTCGAGGGGGGCCCGGGGTTCCCGTCGATCGAATCGGTGTCGTTTCCCGAGTTCGGCGGGCCGAGCGGCTACAGCTCGATGTACGGGCCGCTGCTCCGGCGCTGGAACATGCTGGCGGTGGACAACCGCGGCACCGGGGAATCGACGCCGCTGAACTGCCCGGCGCTTCAGCACTTCTCCGGGCCGACCGGCGCCGAAGCCTTCCAGCGGGCGGCGGGAGGCTGCGCGGAAGCGCTCGACCACCGCTGGAGGTACGCGAACGGCAAGTGGGTGCACGCCTCCGACCTGTTCACCTCGGCGCCCGCCGCCGAGGACCTGGCGGCGGTGATCACGGCGCTGGGGCTCGGCAAGGTGGACCTGTACGGAGACTCCTACGGCTCGTTCTTCGCGCAGGTGTTCGCCGCGCGGTTCCCCCAACTGCTGCGCAGCGTGATCCTCGACTCGACCTACGAAACCATCGGCCTTGACCCGTGGTATCGCAGCTCCATCGACGCCATGCCCGCGGCCTTCGACGCGGCGTGCAGCCGCTCGCCGGCGTGTGCGCAGGCGGCTCCCGGCCCCGCCTGGGAGCGCGTGGTGGCGCTCGCCGAACGCCTGCGCGCCAGCCCCGTATCCGGCACGGTGCCCGGCCCGGAAGGGGCGATGGAAAAGGTGAGCATGAACGTGGTGGGGCTCGTGGACCTGATCAACGACGCGGCCGGCGACCCCCACATCTACCGCGAGCTGGACGCGTCCGCCCGCGCGCTGCTGGACGCCGGCGATCCCGCGCCGCTGCTGCGCCTGTACGCGCAGCGGCTGGCCGAAGACGAGGACTACTTCCGGGTGCCCGTGAGCGAATACTCGGACGAGCTGTACCTGGCGGTCTCCTGCCTGGACTACCCCCAGCTGTTCGCCATGAGCGCCAGCCCGTCGGTGCGCGCGCAGCAGCTCGCGGCGTCCGAGGCGGCGCTCCCGGCGGGCACGTTCAGCCCCTTCGACACCGAAGAATGGATCGCCCAGAACCAGAACACCGAGGCGTACACGGCGTGCCTGGACTGGCCCGCGCCGACCGTCGCCCAGCCGCCGATCGACACCGCCCCGCCGCTGCTGCCGGCCTCTCTGGCGGTGCTGGTGCTGGGCGGCGAACTGGACACGTGGACGCCCGCGGCTGGCGTTCCCAGGGTGCTCGAACAGGTGGGCGGCCACGCCCGCTTCATCGAGCTGGCCAACTCCACCCACGTGGTGGGCGAGGGCGACACCGTGTGCGGCTCGACGCTCGTGCAGGAGTTCGTGGCCGACCCGCAGGCGCTCGAATCGCTCGACGCCGCGTGCGCCGCGAACGTGCCCCCGATCCACACGGTGGGCACGTACGCGACCCGCCTATCCGAAGAACCGCCCCTGCACACCGGCGACGGCGCGCCGGCGGCCGACCTCGAGCTCGCGGCCGCGGCCGTGTCCACCGCCGGGGATGCGATCGCGCGCTACGCGGCGATCGAAGCGCGGCTCGACCACGGGCTGGCCGGCGGCACGGTCAAGGCGAGTCATGGGGGCAGCCTGCTGACGCTCCACGACGACCGCCTGATCCCCGAAGTGGCCGTCAGCGGGACCGTCAGGCTGACCCCGGCCGCCGAACCAGAAGACGACCAGACGGTCCTGGCGACGCTCACCGCCAAGGCGCCCGGCATGCGCCGCGCCTCCTTCACGGCGTCGTGGACGACCGCCGGCGCCGGTGCCCAGGCGCAGCTCGTGGGCAGCGTGGGGAGCCAGCCGGTCGCGGGCTCCATGCCCGCCCCGTGAGATCACTTCGCTCGTCCCAGCCGTCGCGCACCGGGTCGGCACGGCCGCCGGGCTGAGCGCGCGTTCGCGGGTGTTGTGCTCGCGAACTCTGTATATCTATAGTTATACGGAGTTCGCTGTGCGAATCGTGCGCCCGCCCGCGTGTACCTCCACGAGCAGCGTCACCGGGCCGTCGTTCACGAGCTCCACCTCCATGTGCGCGCCGAACACGCCCCGCGCCCGCGCCCCCGCGCGCTCGCAGAAGCGCTCGTAGAGCTCCTCGGCGCGCTCCGGGGACGCGGCCGCGAGGAAGCTCGGACGGTTGCCGCGGCTCGTCTCCCCGTACAGGGTGAACTGGCTCACGCACAGGATCTCCCGCTCGCCCAGCGCCTCGTTCATGTGACCGTGGGCGTCCGCGAACACGCGCAGCGCCCGCACCTTCTCCGCGAGGCGATCGGCGGCCGCCTCGTCGTCCTCGCGCGAGACCCCCAGCAGCACCAGCAGCCCCGGCCCGATGTCCGCCACCTGGCGCCCATCGACGCGCACGGCAGCGCGGGTGACCCTCTGCACGAGCGCGCGCATTCACGCGAGTATCGCACCGACGGCATTCGTCCAGTTTCGCTCCAATTCGGTCCAGTTCTTGGAATCCGCTCTCGAAGGGTTCGCCATGCGCGTACGCACGGGCCCGCTCACCGGGCGTCTGGGACTCACGCAGCAGGTCGCCCTGCTCAGCCTGCTGCCGATGGTGGTGCTCGGGTTCGTCCTCGCCCGCGTCCTGCAGGCGCAGATCGTCTCCCGCTCGCTCGCCGACGCCACCCAATCGGCCCGCATCATCGCCCACCTCGCGATCGAGCCCCACCTGTCCCCGCGGGTGCTGCAGACGGGCCTCTCACCCGCCGGGATCCAGTCCCTCGACCAGCAGCTGAGCGGGCGCTCGGTCACCGACGACCTCGCCCGCATCAAGATCTGGAACTCCCACTACAGGGTCATCTACTCCGACGACCACACCCTCATCGGGCGCACGCTCACGCCCAGCGACGATCTGCTCAACGCGCTCGCCGACCGGCCGGACGACGCCGAGGTCGTCACTCCCACGCTCGGCACCGAGACGGCCAGCGAGGTCGGCCTCGGCCAGCTCGTGGAGGTGTACGTGCCGCTGCGCTTCGCCTCCTCCGGGCCGCCGGAAGGCGCGTTCGAGATCTACCTGAGCTATCGCCCGATCGCTGCCGCCATCAGCCACGACAGGCGCACGATCGCGCTGATCGTGGCCATCGGCCTGGCGCTGCTGTGGGCGATGCTGTTCCCGATCGTCGTCGGCGCCTCGCGCAGGCTGCGCCGCCAGGCGCGCGAGAACCACCACCTCGCACGCTACGACCAGCTCACAGGGCTGCCCAACCGCACGCTCTTCACCGAGGCCATCAGCCGGGCGCTGCGCCGGCGACGCTCGCGGCCCGACGACGTGGCCGTGCTGCTGGTCGACATCGACCGCTTCACCGAGATCAACAACACCCTCGGCCGGGCAAACGGCGACCGGGTGCTGTGCGAGGTGGCGGACCGGCTGCGCGGCGCGTTCGCCCACGACGCCCACGTGGCCCGCCTCGGCGCCGACGAGTTCGCGCTCGTGTGCGTGGGCACCGACGGCGAGGAGGGGGCGCTCCGCGGCGCCGCCCTCGTGCAGTCGAGCCTCGAGCCGGTGCTGGTGGTCGACGGCGTGGCCGTCAACGTCGAGGCGAGCATCGGGGTGGCGCTGAGCGCCGACTACGACGATGGCTCCGAGCTGCTGCTCCAGCGCGCCGACACCGCCCTCGCCCGCGCACGCCAGCGCCTCACCAGGGTGCACGTCCACTCGGCCCGCTGCGACTACTTCGACGCCGACGGGCTGATCCTCCTCGGCCAGGTGCGGGGTGCGCTCGAGCGCGGGGAGTTCGTCCTCTACTACCAGCCCAAGGTGGACCTCCAGCTCGGGTCCGTCACGGGAGTGGAGGCGCTCGTCCGCTGGCAGCACCCCGAGCGCGGCCTGCTCGCGCCCGGGCAGTTCATCCCGCTGATCGAGCCCACCGCCCTCGTGGGACCGTTCACCGAACACGTGATCGAGCAGGCGCTCGCGCAGATGGTCGCCTGGCGCCGGCGCGGCATCGACCTGGAGATGTCGGTCAACCTGTCCGCCCGCAACCTCCTCGACCCGGGGGTGCCCGAGCTCGTGGCCGAGCTGCTCGCCCGCCACGAGCTCCCCGCCGAGCGGCTCACGCTCGAGGTCACCGAGAGCGCCGCCCTCGCCGATCCCGAGCGCGCGGTGGCGGCGCTCGAGACCCTGCGGGCGAGCGGGGTGGGAGTGTCGGTTGACGACTTCGGCACCGGCAACGCGTCGATCGAGTACCTCGCCACGCTCCCCGCGAGCGAGCTGAAGATCGATCGCTCGTTCATCACCGGCATGCTCGAGGACACACGCGCCCAGGCGATCGTGCGCGCGACCATGGATCTGGCCCGCAACCTGGGCCTGAAGCTCGTCGCCGAGGGCATCGAGACCGAGGCCGTGATGGCCCATCTGGCCGCCCTCGGTTGCCAGACTGGGCAGGGCTACTTCTTCTCGCGGCCGCTCCCCGCCCAGGAGCTGACCGAGCGGCTGACCACGGAGTTCGGCATCGCCCCGGCCGTCGCCGACGTCTACGCCGGCTGAAGCTGGGCGAGGGTCACCACCTGCGGCCCCGCCACCACCTGGTGGGTGCCATCGTCGAACACGATCACCCCGCCCTGCGACAGCCACGCGGGCGCCGCCTGAGGTCCGCTCAGCAGCGCCGCCTTGGCTTTGATCTCCGCCGCCAGCGCGGTGGGGGCCAACGCGGTCACCTGGACGATGCCCGTGAACGCCGGTTCGCCCGTGGCCGGGTCCAGCAGGTGGTGGGCGGGTGCGCCGGAGGAGTCGAGCCAGCTGCGCCGGCCGATGCCGCTCGTCGCCACGCCGCCGTGAACGAGCTCGAAGGTGTGGATCGTGTGGCCGTCGAACGGGCTCTCCACCTCGACCGGGCGGAGCGTGCCTGCGGTTCCGCCGAGCAGGAGATCCCCCGCGCAGTTGACCGCGAAGCTTCCGTGGGTCGCCAGCGTCGCCCCCAGGATGTCCGCGAACAGGCCCTTGGCCAGGCCGCCGCTGTCGAGCCTCACCCCCGGCGGGCGCGTGAGCGTCCATGCGTCGAGGTCCACGTCGAGCTCGCGCCAGCGGGCCGCCGGCGCCGGCCCGGCCGGCCGGCGGGGTGGAGCCAGGGCGAGCGCCGCGGTGAGGTCCGGTAGCCCGGGCAGGTCGCGGCGGTAGCCGGCGCGCTCGATCTCCGGGAGGAGAGTCCCGTCCACGAGCCCGCCGCTCGAGGACCCCGCATAGCGGACGGCCCGCGCGAGCTGCGCCATCACCGGCCGTACCGGCACCGTCCGCCGCGGGTCGCGGTTCACACGCGACAGCTCGCTGTCGGGCAGGAAGCGCGAGAAGCGCGTGTGCCAGCCGAGCAGCGTGCGCCTGGACAGTGCAACCGCGTCCTGTGCGGATCCCGCGCGGCCCGGCCCGGTGACGAGCGCCAGGCAGCGCGAGCCGAAGCACTCGAACTCGTCGATCGCCTCCGGCTGGCCGTTCACGATTGCGATGTCCTCACCGCCGATGCCCCGCTGCTCGATTCTTCTTCGGTGCCCGTCGAGCTCGACGAGCCCGATTCCGAGGTGGAGGTGCTCGATTCCGAGCTGCTCGGGGTGCCGGTCGACTCGGATTTGCTCGCGACGAGCGCGGCGCGTCGCCGGGCGGCATTGGCCGACAGGGCAGGATCGTGCCCGGAGGCGAGCTGGACGTACACGATCGCGAACACCAGCGCGAACATGGTCACGGCGAGCCCCGCGACCGATCGTCGGATGCGGCGCGTGCGCCGGCGCAGCGCCTCGCGCCGGCTGCTGGCGAGCGCTCTGGCATCCATCTGCCCGGGGGTGCTCGGCGAGTCGCTCACCGTGCCACTCCGGGGCGTGCGGCGGGCAGCGGCGAGCGGGGCACAGCGCGCGAATGGGCCAGGCGGATGACCAGCAACACGAGCGCCGGCACGACCGCGACGGCGATCATCGCCAGGAACCACGCCTGGCCGGCGTCGGTGCCCTCGCCGAGGGCGTGGACGAGCCCGAGCAGCCAGGCGAGCGCGGCAAGGCTGTGCAGCTTGCGCCAGCGGTGCACGCCGATGCGCACGCGGGCGTAGTAGGAGAGCCCGAGCACGAGCAGCATCCAGAAGGCGATGATCCCGGTGCTCGTCCACAGCGTCTCGTAGCCGCCGACGAACGGGATCGCCACGTCCGCGAGGCTCGGGTGCAGGTAGCTATCGCCGAGCAGGCTCAGGCCGTGGATCGCCAGCGCGGCGAGCGCCGCCAGCGACAGCGCCTCGTGCGTCACCCGCAACTCGGGCCGGCGTCCCTTGAGGATGCGCCCGCCCATCAGCAGGCCCACGCACACCGTCAGGCTGGACAGCAGCAGCGCGGCCGTGCCGGCGGCGCGGCTGGTGATCCAGAACAGGTAGGGCCCGGCGTCGGTGGCGAGCATGTGTGCATGCTGGCGGGCGGCCGTGAACGGCCGCTTACCGGTGGCTAAGGCGCTCGTAAGAGCAACTGCGTCATCCAAGGGACGCTCTGCACTACGATCGCAGGACGCATGGGGATGGTCTCGCTTCGCGCGTCAACGACGGCAGCGGCGGTGGTGGTGGCGCTCGCATGCGCCGTGCTGCTCGGCGCCGGTGACGCGCGGGCCCAGGGTTGGTGGACGCTGCCGGCCCATCCCACCTGGTACTGGCAGCTGACGGGCAAGGTCAACAACGACGTGCCCGTCCAGATCTACGACATCGACGGCTTCGAAAACACCGCCGCGGAGGTGGCCGCGCTGCACGCTCAGGGCAAGCGTGTCGTCTGCTACATCGACGTGGGCACCGCCGAGGACTTTCGCCCGGACTTCAAGGAGTTCCCCAAGTCGGTGCTCGGCAGGTCAAACGGGTGGCCGGGCGAGCACTGGCTGGACATCCGCCAGTTGAGCATCATCGAGCCGATCATGACCGCGCGCTTTCAGATGTGCAGGGAAAAGGGCTTCGACGCGGTGGAGCCGGACAACATGGAAGGCTACGCCAACAAGAGCGGCTTCCCGCTGACCGTGCAGGAGCAGCTCACCTACAACGAGTGGGTGGCCGGCGAGGTGCACTCGCTGGGCATGGCCGTGCTGCAGAAGAACGACGGCGAACAGACGACCGAACAGGAGTCCTCCTTCGACGGTGCCCTCACCGAGGAATGCAACCAGTTCGAAGAATGCGCCGACTTCGAGCCCTACCTGGCGGCTGGCAAGCCGGTGCTGAACGCCGAGTACAAGCTGAAGACGAAGAAGTTCTGCGCGTCCGACGAAGCGGCCGGGATCATGGGCGCGCGCTTCAACCTCGCGCTCAACGGCAAGCGCTTCGAACCCTGCTTCTGAGCCGCCGGTGGGCGGCCGCGCGGCCCGCTCCCTGCGTCGCGGCGCCGGCGCGCGGCCGGCCGCGAGGGGGGGTCTCGCTCGGCACGGCCGCGCGGGCGCGTGAACCACGAAAAGCGACGCGGCCCCGGGCCGCTCGAGGAACCTTTCCCTTCCGGCCCGAGGGCCTTCCGGTTCTTGGTGGCACGGCCTCACACCTCAGTGGCCTCGCTCTTTACGGCTCGGAACCGCGTCTGTGTCCAAACCTAATCGCGCCCACATGCGATTGCAAGGGCTTCGCCGGTGCGATCCCGCACCTTGCGGAGAAAAACCCGGTGCCCTCTGCGCGGCCCGCCGCGCTGGCCGTCCAGCGTCCCGGCGACGGCCGTTCTCAACCCCCGGGCGCGACCCCCGCGCGGGCGGCCCTCGCCTGCTCGGGCGTGCCCGCGGTGGTGACGGTGGTCGTGGCGCTGGTTGGCCCCCCGTCGCCCCGCCCAGCATTGATCGGCACGTGTACCCCGCGCAGCGACATCACGCCGTACCAGCTTCGCGCTACGAAGCCCGCGAACAGCGCCATGTACAGGCCTCCCCAGTACACCACCGGCATCAGCATCTCCAGCCGCGGCAGGGTGCGGCTGCGCAGCGCGTAGATGGCCGTGAAGAAGATCGTCAGCAGCACCAGCGTCTGCGGCATCGTGTGACCCCAGTGCCACCGCGTGTCGGTGTGCTTGCGGGTGACCTTGTACACGGGCTTGCGGTTGGGACCGTTCAGGACCGCCTGGATGGAGGCCTTGATGAACACCGGCGCCATGCCGCTCCAGATGATCCGCACCCGCCAAAGTTCGCGGATCGGATGGCGCTGGCGTTTGCGGCGGTCGTTGTACGGGCGGTTGATCGCCAGCAGCCACGCCTCGGTGGCGAACACGATGGGCAGCAGGTGGGTGACGAATTCGCGTCCGGTGGCCACGAACGGCACGTACCCGAGGAGCGCGCCGACGATCGCCGGCACGTACACGAGCACGGTGAACGCGTGCAAGTAGTAGAACAGCAGCTCGTAGAACTGCAGACGCTGGCGCAGGCCCAGGCCGCTCAGCTTGCCGTAGATCATCAGGCGGACCGTGTCGATCGCCCAGGTGCCCCGCTGCTTGTACACGTTGGGTATGTCCTCGGGCGCGTGCTGGCCCATGGCGCCCACGATCGGCAGGTAGCAGCTGTGCCAGCCGCGGCGCAGCGCTTCGATGCCCGAGTGCAGGTCCTCGACGAGGTTCCACGTAGGGAACAGCCCGATGTCCTCGAGCGCCCGTCGTCGCCACACGAGACCCGAGCCGCACGGGAAGGTGGCGTTGGCGGCGTTGCGGGAGAGCATCTGACCGCGATAGAACATCGCCTCCCGGTTGTTGAACGGGTCGCCCGCGCTCACCTGCGTTTCCTTGATCGTCTGCACGTACGCCAGCCGCCTGTTGTGCTCGAGCTGTCCGACCGCGTGACGCAGGAAGCGCGTCGAGCCGAGCTCGTCGTCGCAATCCCGCGTCTCGATGTAGGTGATCTGCGGGAACTCCTCCTTGAGCATCGTCAGCGCCGAGTTGAGGTTGCCCGCCTTGGCCGCGCCGTCGCGCCCGGGGGCGTACCGCGGGGGCGGCGAGTGGTAGAGCACAGGCCACGAGTGCACCGCCTCGGCGAGCGCGGGATCGTGCCCGTCATCGCTCACCACGATCACCAGCCGCTCCCACGGCCAGTCCTGTTCGAGCACCGAGGTGATCGTGCGCAGCACCATCGGCACGGGCTCGCCGCAGCAGGGGATGATCAAACCCACGAGCGGCTCGCCCCCGTGGGGCAACGGATGGGGCTCCGGTACGGCGCGACACCAGTGGTTGGCGATGTTCAGCACGCTCGTGGCGATCGTGAAGACGTTGGCCACGAGGAACGGCCAAGCCAGCCACGGCAGATGGCGGTTGAGCACGGTGAACAGCCACGGCAGGTACATCGCCGCGGCGATCACGTACGCGACGCCCACGCAGCGGATCAGCCCCTGGTGGCGAATAGGCGGGTAGGCGTCGCCGAAGCGTCGGGCCGCCATGGCCATCGGGGAGGAGGGGGCGACCGCGCCGAGCAGTTCGCTGGGCGGAGAGTAGGAGGCGGTTGTCCCGCTCGCTGCGGTGGAGATGGTTGACACCACTTCGGCATCGGCATGTCCTCGAGGAACACTTGAGGAGCGGCCGGTCCACCGGCGCGGGCTCGCGGTGACGTTTGGCGCCCGGGTGGCTCTCGCCTGGTCCGCCTGGTCGGCGAGCGAGACCGTCTTACGCCAATGGTTAGCGTATAGTGCTGGGTATGTCGCGCGTTGCGATCGCCTATCTGCGCCCTCTGCTCGAAGGGGACGCAGGTGATGGTGAGGCCTCGGCAGCCGCCCAGCTGGGACTGGAGGTGGTGTCCGTCGTGTGCGATGAGCACGACGACGCTCGCCGGCTCGCCGAGGCCCTGGAGTGGATCGCCGCGGGGAAGGCGTCGGTCCTGCTGGCTCGCAGTCTTGGTGCGTTGGCCGGCTCTCTACGCGAGCTCGTCGGGCTGCTGGACTGGCTGGAGGCCGCGGGCGCGGATCTCGTCGCCCTCGACGTCGGGCTCGACACGGGCACGGCAGTCGGGCGGCGGATCGCCGGGGTCCTGCGCGAGGTCGCCCGCTGGGATCGCGAGCCCCGGGCGGGGCGCCCTCCGCGCGGGCGCCCGGGACTCGCGGTGCTCGCCCCGGAGCTCGCGGAGCGCATCACCGTGATGCGGGCAGGCGGCCTGAGCCTGCAGGCCATCGCAGACTCCCTCAACGCCGACGGCGTCCCGACCCGGCGCGGGGGAACCCACTGGAGACCCTCGAGCGTTCAGGCGGCGCTCGGATATCGTCGTCCACGCCCGCCCGCGCCGGGCGCCCCGCCGCCGCCGGCGCGACATCCCCCTGGGCGCTCGCCGCGCGACGCGCCGCCCCGCCCGCCCGGTCGAGGCGGCCGCCCGCACCCAGGGTCCGAGCGGCCATGACCAGCGTGATCGAGCGCTTCGGCGTGCTCGGCGTCTTCCTGTTGATGGTGCCGGAGAGCGCGTGCATCCCCGTTCCGAGCGAGGTGACGCTGCTGTTCTCCGGGTTCGCCGTCCAGCAGGGTTGGATGAGCCTTTCGCTCGCCGTGCTCGCTGCCACGGCGGGCAATCTCGTGGGGTCGCTGATCGCCTACGGTCTGGGTGCCAGTCGGGTGCTCGAGCGTTTTGCGCTCACACGCACCGTGGTGAGGCGGTGGGAGCGCCCACTCGATCGGTACGGCCTGCGCGCTGTGTTCATCGCCCGCCTGCTGCCGCTGGCGCGGACCTTCGTGTCGCTTCCGGCCGGAGCGCGGCACGTTCGGTTGGTCCCGTTCGTCGCGCTCACAACGGCTGGCTGTGCCCTTTGGGCGCTGGCGTTCACGCTCACAGGTGTGATCGCCGGCGAAGCGTGGACGACGGTCGGCTCCGAGCTCGGACGGGTCCTGCTCGTCGTCGGCGGCGTCGTCACCGTCGCTTTCACTCTCAGGCGAAGACGAGGAGCGGGTCAGCGCACGACCGCCAGCAACGCCGATCCTGGAAGCGCTCGCTAGTGCGTAGAGCGCGGCTCGGCATCGATGCCGCGGGCCACCAGGCGCAGGTGTGAGCGGGCGCGGGGCGGTGGGTCGGCCTGCCGGCGGCTCATGCGCAGCTCCTCGCGCAGCAGCTCCTCGATCGTCAGCTCACGCAGCCGGGCGATCGCAGCTATGTGATTCCACTCGTCGTCCGTGAGGCGAAGCTGGACTACGTGCACGTCAGGGCCGTACATCGATGCTTAGCGTACAGTTGTCTACAATCCCCTGTCAACGATGGATGGTGGACGGCATCGACCCAGGCGTGCGTGGCGTGGCATGTTCGGCGCGTGCCGCGGGAGCTTGCGCCCGACCCCGCCCTCGCTGCCGTTCTGCGGCCGGTACGCCTCCAGCGGGGCCCCACTGCGCAAGCACTCACGTACCGTTCAGGGATCACGACCTGCCCACCTGCACGGATCGAGCTCGCTCAGACGAGCCCGGCGCGGACAATCGTGCGCTGGATCGCCGCCGCCCGCAGGGTGAGCTGCTAGTACCCGGTGGCGGAGAAGTGCTCCGGATCGACCGGTCCGAGCATCCCGCCGATCAGCTTGTGGGGGCCGGTGTAGCCGCGCAGCACGACGATCAGCCCGGACGGTTCGGTTACGTTGACGGCGCCGCCCGGATACACGGTGGTCTCGTGGTTGCTCAGCCCCGCCGGCGCGCTGAAGGCGCCCGCCGCGTTGAGCTGAGCCTGTTCGTAGTAGGTCCTGTAGCCGCTGGTGACGGTTCCGTGCCAGCCGTGCTCGGAGGCCCACGCCAGGACCGGGATGATCCAGTCGGCGATCGGCTTGCCTCTCGGGTTCCACGCCGTTTCGGGGGTTTCCACATCGACGGTCGGACCGTTGTTGGCAGGCGCGTTTTCGAAGGACTGGGCCGAGTCACCCGATGGCAGTCGGATCCCGTCCTTGCGCGCGATCTCCAGCTCGTGGCGGACTTCGGCGTCCGATGGGGCGCCCGGCGCGATGTGGAGCTTGCCTTCGGCGACGATGCGGTCCGAGGAGGCGTCGATGCGGGCGACCACGCTCTGCTGGGCGCTCGGGGTCGGAGCGTGGGTGCCTTCGGTCCTCGCGGGCGGCCGGGCCGAGGTTACGGTGCCGCTCACGCTTGCCGTCGCCTTCGGGTCATCGGTGCCCGTGCCACGGGGCGCCACTTCGCCGCAGCCGGCGACGCCCAGGCAGGCGAGGGCCAGGCCAAGGGTGGCCAGAGCATCTGCTCGGGGCTTGAGTGCGCGCACGCTCGCGCAAGTTTGGCGCACCGCGCCATGTGCGGTCTCAGGCTGCGCCAGATGTCCCGTCGATCACCACCGAACAGCACGCCTCAAACGGGTGATCGGCGGGTCCGGGCTGGCGTCGCCCGCGGTGCGTCGAGGGATCTCGCCGCGGCTGCCTCGGCCTGCAATCCTTCTCTGCATGACGGTCGTGGCCCGACCCCGTGCCAGTGATGCGTTGCGCCTCGGGCGGCGGAGGTTCCTCGCACCCGAGCGGATCGACATGGGCGTGCTCGCCGAGGAGCTCGGCGTCAACCGCGTGACGCTGTACCGCTGGTTCGGCTCGCGCGATGACTTCGTCGTAGAGGTGGTGTGGTCGCTCGCGCTGCGCACGTTCGACTACGTCGAAGCGAAAGTCAGCGCGCGCGGGGCAGAGCGGATCGTCGCGGTCGTCACCGGCTTCCTGGACACGATCATCACCAACCCGGGGGTGCGGCGGTGGCTGGGAGAAGACGGCGAGCACGCGATGCGCCTGCTCACCGGTCGCCGCACGGACTTCCAACAGCGGCTCATCGAGTTCATTCAGAGCCGGCTCGAACACGAGGCGAAGACCTCGCAGCTCGAGCTGCCAGTTGACCTGCACGAGCTGGCCTACGTGATCGTGCGCCTGATCGAGTCCTATACCTACCTGGACCTGATCACGGGCGAGCCGCCCGAGGCCGCGCGGGCGGAGCCGATCCTGCGGATGCTGCTTCGCGTCGACGCCTGAGCGGGCTGCTCTCAGATCTCCGTCGATCGCCTTCGGATCGCCTTCGCCACCAGGACGCACATCGAGGGTGACCGCCAATTCGACGGCCACCCCCGTTTGCGTTCAGGCGAGTCTTCGCCTCACCGTGACCGGGCTGGCGCTCACCAGTTGATCGGCGCCGGCGGTTTGGCCGTCATTTCGATCGTGTTCCCCGGTCCGGACATGGTGGCGGAGAGGACCGGCCCGAACAGGCCGCATCCACCGAATTCCGGCACGGTGACCGTCGTCTTGAACGAGAAGCCGCCGGTGACGAGCTCGTTCACCGGCTCGGAGATGCTGAGCGGGAGCTGGATCGGTTCGACCGTCGTGCAGCCGATCGGGACCGTGAAGATCCCGACGCCGACCGAGCCCACGAGCTCGTTCGCCGAGCCGCTCGCGCTCTCGCTGAACACGCCGCTGTTGGTCAGGCTCACGCTGCCGTGAATCGTCCCGGTGGGGGTGAGTGCTCCCTTGACCGTGACGGGAATCAGACCGATGTCGATCGTCTGATCGATCGGCGGTATCGACAGGGTCGCGCTCAGCGCGCCCGAGGTGACGTCGCCTTCGGCGCTCAGCGTCGAGCCTTTGGGAACTTCGACCGACAGGCCGCTCTTTGCCTCGGTCACCTTGCCACTCAGTTCCCAGGCGGGCAGCGGGACGATCAGATCGCCCGTCTCCGGGGTCAGCCGAGCGGAGGACGGGAGCGTCGCGCCGGCGGAGTGATCGCCACACGTGCTCGGCGCCTTCTTGCCGGCCACCCGTTCTTCGATCCACTTGATCACGTTGCCGATCGCCGTCGGGTCGGTCAACAGGTGATCGCCGGGGTAGAGCTGGAAGTCGTCGCTGACCCCCAGTTCGCACCATTTCTGGTGCAGTTCCACGTCCTGCTTCACCGGCACGAACTCGTCCTCCAACCCGTGGTAGTGGTACACGGGCACCGGCACGGATTTCGTCCCCAACTGCTGTTCGTCGATGACTTTCTCGATCGCCGGGTGTTCGGCCTCGAGCTGGGTGAACGACTTGTTGCCGATCGTGTACTGGTCGCTGTTGACGTCGCGGAATTCCGCGAGCGACTGGATCGCGCACTCGCTCAGGAGCTTGGCCGCCGCTTCGAGGCCGGCCGCGTTGGAGAGCGAGGCGAGGTTGAATTCTTCCGGATACGCGGTGCTCAGGCCGATCAGCCCGTCCAGCCCGAAGGCGGTGCCCACGGAGGCGTTGTCGAATTCGCCGATCGCCTGCAGGTTGGCGGGGACGCCGCCGGCGGCGAGACCGATCATTTTCACGTCCGGCGCGTAGCTGGACTGGATCTCAGCGGCCCAGCCGGCGGCCTGGCCGCCCTGCGAGTAGCCCCACACGATCACGGGATCCTTTTCGGTGATCCCCGAACCCGGTATCTGCCTGCCCGCGCGCACCGCGTCGAGCACGGCCTGACCCTCGGCCTTGCCGGCCGTGTACGTCGGGACCGACCCGTTGGTGTAGCCCTGGTAGTCGGTGACGGTCACCGCGTAGCCCTTTTTCAGCGATTCGATGATCGCGCCGCCGTCGTACTCGGTGCCTTCGGCGATCTGCAGCGAGGGCGCGCACTGATGGGCGAGGCCCTGCGTACCCTCGGCGTAGGTCACCACCGGCCGTTCTCCCTTGCCGCTCCACTTCGCCGTCGGCACGATCACCGTGCCCGTCACCCAGTCCGGCTTACCGTGCTGGTCGGTCAACTGGTAGAGCACCGTCCACGCTTTGATGCTGGGCAGCGCGACATTCAGATTGACGGTCGCCGGCCGGTACCAGACCAGTTCGCCGGCGCTGCCGGCGGGGGTCGGCGTGGGCGGCGTGTAGAACGCCGAGCCGGACGGCCCTTCCACCGGCGTGGCCGACGCCATCGACGGCGCGACCAGAACAGCCAGAACCGAGAGCGCGAGCAGCGCTCGCACCAAACCTCTCCGATGCATTGTCCCCATCCCTCACTCGATCTTGTTTGGATTGACCGAGCGCTCCGCTCGCGCGCGAAAGGACGTGAACGACGACCCTCCGTGGCCCACAGCCCGCTCGACCACCGAGAATGTATCATAAAGCCTATGACGTTGCATTTGCGGCATGAGCGGGCGAACGTTGCACGGCGACGGCGGCCTCGGGCACCACTGCCGGCCGCGACGGCCAGCGAAACCCCGCCGCGCATGCTCGTGACGAGCGCTCTGACCAACCGCGTCGCTACCGAGCTACGCCACGCTCGTTGAGGCGCTCTAGAAGATCTGCTCGCTGGAGTTTGCCAGCGGCTGACCGAGGGCTTCCTCGATCACTTCTTCGCCTTTGGTCAGTTCGGCCTGGAAGTAGGTGTGGCCTTCCCTGACTTCGATCGCGAAGTTGATCTTGTAGCCGTGCTGCGTCTCGAGCGCCGCCTGCCCTGACCCCGTGAAGCGCAGCCCACCCAGAGCGGTGGTGTTGCAGCTCGCGTGTTCCAGGCGCGTCAGGTGGAAGCGGATGACTCCGGATTCAAGCGCGACTCGCAGGTGCTGTTGACCTTTGCCGCTCGTATTGAGTTTGTCCATCAGCTTCAGGCGTCCGGGCTGATGGAGCTTCAGATAGGTGCCCACCCCGGTGGCGGTCGTGCATGCGGGGCCCGCCGGTTCGACCGTGTAGCTGATTTCCGCCGTGCCCGTCTGCCCATCCTTGCTTTTCGCGGTCACCGTGTAGGTGTGCGGGCCGAGCGTGGCGGTTTCGAGCGTCCCCGAGGTGCCGGAGCCGCTGTTGGAGTCGGTGCACGATTCGATGCCCGGCCCGTCTTCACCCTCGGAGCACGAGAACGTGGTGGGGACGACTTCGCCCTGCTTGTAGGTGCCACCGGTGAGCGGCGAGGCGATCGTAGCGGTCGGCGGCGCCGCGACCTTCTCGACCTCCGAGCCGCATGCGCTTTCGGACGGTTCGTTCTGCGCATCGCCGTTGTAGACCGCCACCCAGTCGTAGATCCCCGGCGTTGAGAGGGTCACCGGTTGGGACTGCGCAAGGACGCCGTGCACGACGGGTCCGACGCCGCTCACGCTGGTGACGAGGTCGCTGCACGGCCCGCCGTTCGCGGAGCTCGCGTTGAACACCTTGTATTCGACGCTGCCCGACGCTTCTGGGGCGTACATGCCGGTCAGCTGCCCGCTGTCGGTCACCGGCGTACCACCGGCCACCGTGATTTCGGCGCCCGTGTTGCCACCGCCGGAGAGCGAGGTGGTTGCTTCGGTGGGCGCACGGGGAACGGTGACCCCCAGGCACCAGCCACCGGCGATCGCGCCGGTGCCGTCACCGGCGGAGGTGGTGATGACGTATAGGCTCCAGGTGCCGTCCGCGCCGGTCCCGTCGAAGGTCGAGCCGAGCGTCGCGCTGCCGGCGGGGCTGGGATTGCCGTACGGGCCGGCGGGCGCCGGCGGCCCCCAGATCTCGTTGAGCCCTTCGTAGTTGACGGGCCTCGAGCTCACGCTGCTGTTGGGAGCCCCCCACGGCGAGCTCTCGGCGAGCGTGCCGGACGCGGAGTCCTCGAGCGTGAGCGTGACGTTGCTGATCGCGCCGCCCGTGTTCGGACCAGCAGCGCCGACGAGGATGAGCGATTGGCCGTGAGGGCCGACGAGCAGGGCGTCGATGTCCTGCGACTCGCTGTAGGTCGTGTTGTCGAGGCTGACCGTCAGGCCTGAGAGGGCGCCCGGCTGACCGGACACGAAGATGTGAGAGGGGTACGGGCTCGCGGCGATCTCGGGATTGCTGATGTTCGGGTTGTTGAGCGCGATCGACCCCGTGTTGCAGTAGTTGCTCCCGGACACGGTGGTGTGGTCATCGACCTGCTGGGAGACGGTGGCGCTGCTTGCGCCGAAGTTCGCGTCACCGCTGTAGAGGGCTTCGATTTCGTGCGGGCCCTGGGTGGAGAAGCTGGTGGGGCACGCGGCCTGGCCGGCGCTGACAGGCACCGCACCGCAGCCGGAGAGCGTCGTCCCACCGTCGGTGAAGTCGACGGTCCCCTCGCTGACGCTGCTGGTGCTGGCCACGGTCGCCGTCAAGGTCGTCGTGTTGCCCGGCGCGGAGGCGAAGGACGGGTTGTTGCTCGATGTCAGCGTGGTGGACGTCGGAGCGACGTCGGCAGCGGTGATGTTCGCGCACCAGCCGCCCGCGATGGCGCCCGTGCCGTCGCCGGCGGCCGTGGTGATCACATACAGGCTCCAGGTGCCGTTCGGGTCGCTCCCGTCGAACGTCGAGCCGAGCGTCGCGGTGCCGCCGCCGGCGGGGCCGGGGTTGCCGTACGGGCCGGCGGGCGCGGGCGCCCCCCAGATCTCGTTTACGCCTTCGTAGTTGACGGGCTTCGAGCTCACGCTGGCGTTGGCGGATCCCCACGGCGCGTTCTGGGCGAGCGTCGTGGCGGCGGCGTCATCGAGCGTGAGCGTGACGTTGGTGATCGCGCCGCCTGAGCTTGGGCCCGCGGCGGCGACCAGGACGAACGTCTGGCCGCCGGGGCCGACGAGCAGGGCGTCGATGTCCTGGGACTCGGCGTAGGTGACGCCCTTGAGCGTCACCGCCATGTGGCTGATCGCGCCCGAGATCCCGGAGACGAACACGCGCGAGGGGTAGGGGCTCGCGTCGGCGACCGTGACCGGCGGGTTGTTGAGCGTGACGGCGCCGGCGTTGCAGTAGCTGGTGCCGGTGACCGTCGTGTGGTCGTCGGCCTCCTGGGTGAGGGTGCCGTTGCTCGGCGCGAAGCTCGCGGTGCCGCTGTACTGGGCCTCCAGCTGATGCTCGCCCTCTGTGGCGAAGGCGGTGGGGCAACTCGCCTGGCCGGCGCTCACGGGCACGGCTGCGCACCCGGCGATCGTGCTCCCGCCGTCGGTGAAGTCGACGGTGCCTGCGTTGGGGGTGGCGGTGCTCGTGACGGTCGCCGTCAGCCCCACCGAGTTGCCGGGCGCGGCGGTGAAGGAGGGGTTGTTGCTCGAGCTCAGGCTGGTGCTCGTCTGCGCCGCGCTGGCTGTCGTGATGTTCAGGCTCCAGCCGCCCGCGATCGCACCGGTGCCGTCGCCGCCGGAGGTCGTGATCACGTACAGGCTCCAGGTGCCGTTGGGGTCGATCCCGTCGAATTGCGAGGCGAACGTGGCGGCGGTCCCGCTCTGACCGGGATCGCCGTAGGGAGGGGCGGGAGCGGGCGACTCCCACACCTCGTTGAAGCCGTTCACGATGGGTCCCTCGCCGAAGTTGACCGGCTTGAAGGTGGAGCTCGAGCCCCACGGGGTGGTGTCGCTGGGCAGGGTGCCAGCGTCGCTCAGGGTCAGCGTCGAGTTGCTCGCTGCCGCGCTGGGCCCGGTGTTGGGGCCGACGGCCGCGATCGGGATCAGGGTCTGACCACCTGGCCCGACGAGCAGCACGTCGATGTCGTTGGAGAAGCTGTAGCTGACGTTGGAGAGCGTCAGGGTGACGTCGTTGACCGTGCCCGAGAGCCCCGAGACGGCGATGTTCGATGGATACGCAGTGGCCGTCGCGTTGTCGTTGCCGTTTTTCTGGCTGTCCGGATCGTTGAGCGCGATGCTGGTCGGGTTCGAGAACACGGTGGCGTGCGAGGACGCCGGTGCGAGCGCCATCTGCAGCGGCACCAGCAGCGTCAGCGCACCGAAGATCGCGGTCAGCCGGCGTCGCACATGACGGGCGGCGAGCATGCTGTTGAACGTGAGCACTGACCCGTCAGTTCCGCGACGGGAAGATGCCTTGCAAGGCAATGCAGAAGTTGACGACGAGAAACGGTTGTAGGTTCTGGTGCGGCTCGCTCCCGCCGGCGTTGCCGATCATGCCGGCGTTCATCGTCGTCCCGTCCGGCGCGCTCCCGTAGGCGCTCGCTTTCGTGCGGGCCGGCACGTTGCCGGCCGGCCTGTCCGACGTGCCCGCAGCTCCGTTGGCGCCGACCGCGTGCGTGTGTTCGGGCATCTCGGGCAGCGTGAGGGTGATTGTCTCGGCGCCGCCTGTCTCGCCGATGTCGTAGTAGGAGAGTCCGGGGGCCTGTCCCTGGTTGATCGCGACGCGCGACTGCAGGTCGGGGAGGGCGAACGTTGACATCCCGTCGCCTCCATAGTACGTGCCGACAAGCGCGAACAGGGCGGTGTTCTGGTCGATCGACAGGAGCTGGCCATTGCACGAGGCCCACCCCGTCGGCGCGAAGTTGAAGCCGAACATCCTGATCTCGCCGAGAAATGGCTCAGCCATCGTCGTCTCCTTTGACGCTCGCCGTCGTCATGAACGCGAGCGGTTGATTACGGCCTCGTAGTGGACTGGGTTCACGCCTCCGTCAACCGGTGCGACGAACAGCGCGACCTCGCCGATGTCCGGATGGCGGAGGGTGCGGATGCCCGAGGTGGGCCGCCGGCTCCCGGGGACGTGCAGCAGCAGGGCGAAGCGATCCTCGTCGTCCGCTCGCAGGACCGGACGGAGGTCCGTGATCTCGGCGAGCACGACGTCGAGCTGTTCCCCGCCCCCGGTCATCCGGAGCGTGGAGCCGAGGGCCGGCGTGAAGCGCGAGCGCTTCAGCGGGTTCGACCTCGCGGTGAGGGCGGATATCGAGCGCCGGGCCCACGCGGGCGGTGCGGCGGCCACCACCGCCACTGCGGCGCCGGCGCCGATGAACATCCGGCGCGAGATCCCCTCCACGCTGCTCGTGATCGCGCTCCGCACGGGAGCGTCGCGGCGACCAGGCAACGCCGAGCCTGCGCCGCCGCGAAGAAAGCTGCGGCGCGACATCCGCTCCTCACCGCTCGTCAACGTCTGTCCTTGGTCGCGCACTGCCGCCACCCCCTTCGACACCCGCGTCGCTAACGTCAACCGTCGCTGCGCGACTCTACACGACATGGGCCAGATCAGCGGTCTCGCTCCTCGCCTGCGAGGCTGCGCCCCGGAGCGCGCCCTTCGCCCACGGTGAAGGCCGGCGCACTACGATGCTGGCCCATGCTCGGCGACGTCAGGACCCGCCCCGCACGTCTCCCGGCCGATGGCGAGTTTCTTCTGTCCGTGTACGCCGCCACCCGGCGACCGGAGCTGAGCGTGCTGGGCTGGTCCGAGGAGCAGGTGGATGCGTTCATCCAGACGCAGTTCGACGCCCAAGCCCGTCACTACAGCAGCGTTCGCCCACGAGCGAGTCACTCGGTGGTAACGGTGGACGGCGAGCCCGCGGGACGACTGATCGTGGAGCGCTCGGACGAGGAGATCCGGATCGTCAACGTCGCCCTCTTACCGAGGTTCCGCCGCGCGGGCGTCGGCAGCGAGCTTCTGCGGGGCCTGTTCGCCGAGGCCGATGCCGGCGGCCTGCCCGTCAGATGTCACGTCCTGCAGGGCAACGCGGCACTGGCGTTCTGGGAGCACCTGGGGCTCGTGGCGCGAGGCATGGACGGGGTGCACGTTGAGATGGAGCGGGGATGCGTGACCTCGCCTCGCTGACGGCCGCCGATTTCGCCGCGGTCCTCGGCAGCGACTTCGAGATCGTCGATGGGGAATCGGCGCCCGTCAGGATTCGCCTCAGCGAGGTCGTCGAGCTGGGGGAGCGGCCCGGCCATAGGCGCCCGTTCTCGCTGCGCTTCCATGGTCCGCGCTCGCCGACGTTGGCACACGTCACCCACCGCGTCGCGCACGCCGAGATGGGCGAGTTCGATCTCTTCCTCGGTCCGGTCGGCTCGGACCCGGACGGCATCATCTACGAGGCTGTCTTCGCCTGAGAAGGTGGGGCGAAGGGGAGTCCACGCAAGCAATCCAGCCGGAGAGGATCTCCTCCGGCGAGTCAAAGCTGTCTCGTGGCGCTGCCTGTGGCTGCTGGCTGCGGTGTTCGCGGGCGGCTGCGGATCGTCCAGTCCCGCGGGGTCCTACACGCCGACGGTGATGAGCCACGTCTCCGTGCGCACGCCGGCGGGGGTTCGCTATAGCGCGGAGGTGACCGTGCACGGCGGGCGGGAATGCTCGACCCAGACCTACAGCGTGCTCGCCGAGCACGGCGAGCCGTTCACCCACAGCATGGTCGCGTGCGGTGCTAGCGGCCACGGCGGGGGCCCGATCTTGATCCAAGTGGTCAAGCCAGCCACCCGTCTTATCCTCGACCGGCCGGTGGGCGGTTGTAAACAGGTTCACATCGCGATCCACGGCGGGCCGCAAGTCGCCGTCGCCGCCAGACTGCAGCGCAACCGAGCCCCTGCTCCGCGTTACGAGGCTGCCGATTGCCGGCAGCCTGACCATCAACGGGATACGCGGGGTGACGCGCCTCTCGATGCGCGATTATCCCTGCTCGCTCGTCTGCATCCACGAGATCTCGACGGCGACCCAGTCGGCGCAACGGCGGAAGCGCGGAACGTCCGATACCGGGCCTGTCCGTGCGCGTGTGTCCGCGCGGCCAGCGTCCCTCCAGTTGCGGGTAGCAATCGTCCCTGATGCCCACCTTGCGAGCGGCGCCTGGTCTGGGTGGATTGGAAGGGCGAGCCGCGTGATACGGTGCCGGCAGGCCCAGAGTGGTGGCGCCATCGGCGCCTATTCCAAGAGGGGGATGATCTATGTCTTACCCAGTTACCTTCGAGGCCGATTACGCCCAACCGCGTAGCAGGCTCACGGCCTTTTTTCGCCTTCTGCTCGCAATCCCGTTGGCGATTTGGTTCTACATCTACGCGCTCGTCGCATGGATCATCGTCGTCATCGCCTGGTTTGCCATCGTCATCACCGGCCGCTACCCGGAAGGCCTATACGAGTTCGTCGCCGGCTTCACGCGTTTCTCGGCGCGGTTCACTGCATACGTCGCCCTCCTCGACGATCGCTACCCGCCCTTCGGGGGCTCCGACGACCTCGCGTACCCCGTCCGCATGGAGTTCACCCGACTCGCGCGCTACAGCCGCCTGAAGACGCTGTTCCGCATCATCCTCGCCATCCCGATCGCGATCGTGCGCTACGTCATGGGTTTGTTGCTCGAGGTCGGCGCAGTCGCAGCCTGGATCGTCATCGTTATCACAGGGACGATGCCCCGTGGACTCTTCGACATGATGGTGCTCGCCAACTCCTACACCGCCCGAAGCGATGCCTACCTGTGGCTGTTGACGGAGACCTACCCTCCGTTCCAGGACGAGCAGACGCGCGCCGCCGGAACCCCCTAGCGCGCGCCAGAGCGATCGGGCGTGCCCACATCCGGTATGCACCACCGCAGTAGCGATCGGTGGACCGGTCGCCCACTGGCTCGAGACCACGAGCGGGGCAGTACACAGGCGGACGTTAGGCACGGCGCCCGAAAAGGCAGATGCCGCCTGCGCAGCTGCAGGCGGCATCTGGGTGACCCTTTGGCCCCGTCGGGCTTCATCCGACCTTCGGTGCTCAGCCGAGGAGGCTCAATGCTCGGAACTGGTCATCCCCGAGCGGCTTGAGAAGCGCCCCGAGATTAGCTTTCGTAGGTCAAGGTTACTGTCTGAACGAAGCACGATTCATACTGTCCAGGTGGCTCTTCGCCGCTGTAGTTTTTAGTTCCGTGCACCTTGTAGAGGTCTACGTAACACTCCCCGTCGATGGTCATCGCCCCAAGGATGATCTCGCCTTTTTTACCCTTGGAGACCGGTCCTATCACTTTGCCGTATTCGCCCCATTCTTTGGACTTGAACCAGATCTCGGGGTGATAGCCGCATCCCGAACTTGACCCGCACCATTCGTAATGCTTCGGCTTGCCGCTCGTGTCAGGTCGGACCTTGGCGGAACGATTTGCGCCTGGTCCTAGCGGACTTGCGTCGGCCGATGAAACGAATCCAAAGCTACAGAGCGCGCACGCAACAGCAACGATCGACCAGCGCATGTGATGCCTCCCGGTGGTCTTGAAAGTGACTAGCTGGGCGAGCATATCTGCTAAGGCGCTGTGACGCAAGGGTACGGCGAGGCCACCCGCTGTCATCCCAGCGAGATCCGCCGCTGCCGGCCCACCAACGGCCGGTAATGGTCACGCTGGACGGTCTCCGCCGGCGCTACACGCCCAATGGGAGGGCACGTTGCCGTCCGGGGGGATCACGGCTGCCAACGCGGGATGCTCGCGCACAAGACGCACCGTGCGTGTCCAGCACGGCAGGGAGTAGAGCGACTTGGCCAGAGCCATGCCGATCATGGCTCTCAGCGGGTAGCCCGGACGCCCCGTGTCGCTGTGATCTGACACCCCGGCCTTGCAACGTCCGTGAGATCGAAGCTACTCCAGTTGCTACATTGCTCTCGGGCCGTACATCTGTTCAGGTGAGCATACGGTCCATCTCGAGACAAGCCCTGGGAGACCGGGGCTTGTGTTCATTAACGTCTTCGCTGCAGGCGACGCTGACACTTATCGAAGGCGTCACTTGTGGTCGACGCGGACAGGTGTGCCGTCCGGGCGGATGAATGAGATGTCGATCCCGAGTCGCATGGCGTTGGCAATATTGGCGAGCTGGCCAAGCGTGAGGTTGCGACGGCCAGCTTCGACGGCGGAGATGTAGGAGGGGGAGACCCCGAGGCGCTCGGCGACCTCGGCTTGTGTCAGTCCAAGCGCCTGGCGGGTGTCTTTGATCTCGCGGCCGACGACCTTCGCGTGGACCTCGGATACCGCCGTTCGTGGCATGGGGCTCAGGCGGTGGTGGGGTGGTGGAAGCTGGCGGCGGCCGGCTCGGCCGCGGCGACCTCGATGACCTTGACGTGGAGGTCTCCGCTGCGGTAGCCAAAGGGCTGCAGTCGTGCCCAGCGCTCGGCGCCATCGGCCCGCGTGATGCGCTCCGCGGTCTCGGGGTCGACGACCGCGAGGTCGGGATTGATCCAGTCGGCGTGCGGCCCGCTGATGCTCACGTCGTCGCCACTTGCGAGCAGTTGCGCGACAGGCAACTCGATCCACTCTTTGGTGTCTGAGTCGCGCTTGAAGGTCGTGAAGTTGACTTGGATCATCAGGAGACTCCCTTCGACATCGGGTGCGATAGTTGACCCCTTGAGTTATGATGCTACCACGCACCGCCGCCGTGATACTCTGCAACCAGTAAGCGTTCAGTCCCTGCGCTTTAGGCGAGGGATGGGAGAGGTTCGCCGCGGGCGTGGGTGGCGAGCAGTTCGGTGAGATACGCGAACAGGGAGTGGTGTTGTAGGCGGCGGGTGATTGAGGCTGAGAGCAGCCGCTCGATGCGTCGTTCGCCTTGCTCGGATTGGCTGCCGAGGGAGAGCTTGCGGTAGATGACGGCGCCGCGGAGGGAGCGCTCGGCGTGGTTGTTGGTCGGCTGCACGCCGTCGTGAGCAGCGAAGGTCCATAGCGCGGGCCAGGCCTTCAGGAGGTTGCGTGCCATGCCGCGGCAGTGCCGGTTGCACGCCCGTTTTGTCGCGTACCCGCGAATGATCGGCTCATATTGGCGTTGCAACTGGCGGATCGTGCGCTTCAGCTCCGAGCGGTCATCGGTGTGCTGGAAGATCTCCCACGCCCAGAACACGCGCTCGCACAGCTCAAGGCCGTGCTCACCGAACTGCTTCTCGGTGGCGAGCCCTTCGGCGTGCGCTGTGAAATCGCGCCGCAGATGCGACCAGCAGAGCTGGCGGCGCGCCAGGGGCAGGTGCGCATAGGCCCACCAGCGATCAGAGGTCACGATCCCCGCGTGGCCCGCGAGCAGCCGCTTGGCGTGATCCTCGTGTCGGTCTGGGGCGAGCGCAAAGAAGGCGTAGCGGCTGGTGAACATGCCCCACAGCGCGCGGCGCTGCCCGGCGGTGCGCCAGCCGGTCTCGTCCATGTTCAGGCTCTCACTAGCACGCACGCGCTCCGCCAGCTGCTGGTGTGGCTGCTGCAGTGCGCGACCGGCGCGCTGGAGGATCGCCTCGACCGTGCCTGTGCACAGGCGCACACCGAAGAGCTCTTCGCCGAGCTCCACGACATCACGGCGGCTGACGCGGTTGCGTACCGAGAGCACCGCCACGGCCGCTTGGAAACGCGGGCCGAACGCGCTGCCGGCGACATCGGCTGGCAGCCGGGCGCGTGTCCGTTGACCGCAGCCCGGGCAGCGCACACGCGGGCAGCGATGCTCGATCACCCTCGCTGAGATGACCGGCAGCTCTTCGACCTGATGGCGCACCGGCTCACCCACACCGAGCAGCTCGCCCGCCGCGAACACGTGGCCGCACTCACAACGCTCGGGCCAGTGCTCGAGGACCTCATCCACCGCGGATACCGGGAGCAGCTCGCGGCCGTGGCCCTCATGCCCCGGCTGGGCGCCCCGTGCTCGCCCCGAGCGATCCTTTCCTCGCTGCGGCCGCGACACGCCCGGCGGATCTGAGCTCGGCGGCAGCGACGAGTTACGGGAACTCCTGGCAAGCTCGCGCTCCAGCTTCTCCACCCGCGCTTCGAGCTGCTGGATCCGGCGGTCCATCGCCAGCAGAACCTCGACTACAACCTCACGCCCCGCGTCATAGATCGCCTCCGCCTCCGCGCGCTCCACACCGCGGGATTCGACGAAGCAGAGTTATGTCCCCCCACCAACTGAACGCGTACTGCAACCACCGCATTTGCAGGCCTTTTGCCATGCCGGAGGAGGGACTCGAACCCCCGACACGCGGATTATGATCCCTTCTCGGCTCCCCGGAATTGGCTCTGCTAAGCGGATCTAAGACCAAGAAAAGCGGCCTATTTGCGAGCGGGCCTGGCCCTCTAGGGAAATCCTGGGGAAATCCCGGTGCCCTCCACGCAACTCGTTGGTCGCTTCGAGACGTTGGAGGTCTATACCGGCATGAGCCAAACAAAACGGCCCACAGGCCACCTGCAGGTCAAGCTCGACAAGAACGGTCGCACGCGCTCCTTCTGGGTGTTCTGGCGCGACCGCCAGGGGCGGAAGGGAGGACGATGCCTCGGCCCCGCGCACGTGCGCGACTCTGGCCGACGGACCGCCCGCGGAGCTGTCATCTGGCGTGCCGGGCACGGTCCAAAGCCCGGCCCGGCGTATCTGACGCCGAAGGAGGCCCAGATTCGCCTCGAGACGATCATCCAAGACCTCTGCGCCGCGACGGAGGTCGAGCAGGTCGCCGAGCGCACGCTCCAGCAGGCGGTCGAAGGCTGGTTGGCCGAGCGCAAAGGGGAGAGGGGGCTGAAGCGATCGACGGTCGCCGGCTACGAGGACATGTTCGAGTGCATGTTCCGAGACCTTGGCGCCGACACGCCGGTGCGGTCGCTCGCGGACGGGCGCCTGCGCGCGTACTTCGCCGACTTCAAGTCCTATCGCGTGCTGAGCGAGGCAAAGGCACGGGCGGCGCTCGCTGAGGGGAAGACTGTCCAGCAGCTGACGATCGAGCGTTGGACCGCGCAGCCGGCCGAGAGCCAGGCGATCGAGGTGGCGACGAAGGACGAGGCGGTACGGCTCGCCGACGAGCTGTCCGGGACGTGGAAGCATCGGCGGCGTGGTTGCTATCGCGTCGTCCCGCTCGACGCCCAGCGACCACGGCGTGTCTCACGAGCAACGGCGATGACGCTGCAGGAGGAAGGCTGGATCGTCAAGCGTCGAACGACGAAGCTCTGGATGCTCGTGACGCCAGCCGCCGCGCAGACGCGCAACACGTATCGGGACATCCTCGCCGCATCGCTCGATTACGCCGTGCGCGAGGGATGGCTCGACGCGAATCCGCTGGCCTCGGTTAAGCGCGCGAGCAAACGTCACGAGCGCGAGCGCATTCTCCGCAGGGACGACTTCTACGATCTGGAGGAGGTGGACCGGCTCCTGAGACGTGCCCCTAGCGTCTTCGAGGAAGCGTTCTGGCTGTGCGGCGCTCACGCCGGCCTCCGGCTTCCTGGCGAGGCGTTGGGTCTGCGCTGGGGCGCCGTCGATTTCCAGACGGGGGTGATGCGGCCCTACGACAACTGGGTCCGCAACGAGATGGACACGACCAAGACGTCGGACTCTGAGGCGATCCCGATGACGCCTCGGTTGGCGACCGCCCTGTCATGTCTCAGGAGGAGGGGATACGCGACAGGGGATCGGGACTTCGTCTTCGTGAGCGGGCTGACTCTCGACTCGCCCGTGTCAGAACGGCCAATGCGTGCGGCCTTCAGGGTCGCCGTCGAAGAGGCTGGCCTGAAGCCGATCAAGATGTACAACCTGCGCCATTCGTTCGGGACGACGCTGGCGCGAAACGGCGTTGACATGAGGACGATTCAGGCGCTCATGCGTCACGACCGGCTGAGCACGACCGAACAGTACACGGCCTGTCAAGGCCGCTTGAAAGTTGACCCTGTAGCGCCGGTTGAAAACTGACCCCCCTTGGGTTCGCCGGCTGCGCGTGGAGCGAGGCGCGTAGCGCCGAGCGGAGCGCGCTGCCGGCGGTGGTTTCGCCGTGTGGGGGTCTTTTTGGTGGGGCGGGCGAGGAAGGGAGGGGCTGTGGCGGCTTCTGCGGCCCTGCCGGGGGGTGGCCCCTTGTGTTTGGTCAGGCTGTTTCGGGGGTTTGGCGGGCGGGGCGGGGTCCGAGGTCGCGGTCCTTGAGGCGGTAGCTGTCGCCCTTGAGGGAGAGGATTTCGGAGTGGTGCACGAGCCGGTCGACCATCGCGACGGCGACGGCGTCATCCCCGAAGATCTCGCCCCAGGCGGAGAACGGCTTGTTCGAGGTGACGATCAGGCTCGCGCGCTCGTAGCGGCGGGAGACGAGCATGAACATGAGGTTCGCTGCTTGCGGGTCGAACGGGATATAGCCAACCTCGTCGCAGACCAGCAGCGGTACCCGTTCGAGGCGTTTGAGTTCGTCCTCGAGGCGGCCTTGGCGTTGGGAGTCGGCGAGTAGCGCGACCCACTCGGTGGCGGTGCGGAACAGCACGCGCTGCCCGGCCAGGCACGCTCGGATGGATAGCGCGATCGCGAGGTGCGTCTTGCCGGTTCCAGGCGGGCCGAGCAGCACGACGTTTTCCCTTGCGTGCAGGAAGTCGAGCTGGCCGAGGTGCTCGATCACCTGCTTCTTGATCGAGCGCTGGAAGGTGAAGTCGAACTCCTCCAGGGTCTTTCTGGCGGGGAACCGTGCAGTGCGGATGCGGGCCTCCCCGCCGTGCGCGTCACGGGCGTTGGTCTCTGTGGAGAGCAGCGCCTGCGCGAAGCGCTCATAGCTCCACTCCTCCGCCCTAGCGCGCTCGGCGAGCTTCGGTAGCGCTTTCGCGGCCGCGGGGGCCTTCATCGCCCGGAACAGATGCTGGAGCTCTGAGGTGGCGCTCACGCGATCAGCTCGTCATAGACCGCGAGCGGGCGCTGCTCGACGACGATCTCGCGGCGGCGCTCCCCACGGAGCTCTTTCAAGGACCTGGCGTGCTCGAGCGCGGTGATCGTGCGGTTCTTGGCGAAGCTGCGCTCGTGGCGGCACGCCGAGCTGCCCGCAATCCAGCGCGCTCGCCGTGATCTCGCGCTGGCTGACACGAACTTCCACACGGCGCCCGACGAGAGCGGGATCGAGGGAGTAGTCGTTGGTGTCGATCCGCAGATACGGGTCCGGCGGCACCCGCGTGACCCAACGGCGGTCGCTGTCCGGCGAGCGCTCCGGCAGCGCCCGCATCACCTCGCGCTCCTCGATCAGCCGGTTGACGGGGCGCGCGCGGATCGTGCGGTGCCCCCGGCCGTTGGCCTTCTCGAACCACGCGTCGAGCTGCAGCTGGAAATCGAGATGGTTCGCGAACTGCCGCCCAGGCTCGAAATTGCTCTCCAGATACAACTGCAGCCGCTCCACCACCCCCTTCGCCTGCGGGTCTTTCGGCTCGCAGAAATACCAGTCGACCGGCAGCTGCCCGCAGAACCCTGCATATGCCTCAGTCGGGCGCCCACCGCCGGCGTGCAGACACCCCTCGCGGTCCCACACCAACAGCTCCGGCAGCGCCCCAAGGCTCCACAAGCAGCGGGCCATACCCCACAACACGTCCGGCGCCTCCTTGCTGAAGATCAACGCGCCCGCACCAGCACGAGACCAACCCATGCACGCGACCACCACCCACGCCCGCCGCAGTCTGCCCATGCCCGACCGGCACCAGCCCAGAGGGCTGCCACAGATCCCACTGGCAGATCTCCCCCGGCCGATACACCGTCCGCTGAAAGCTCCGCGGCGCCGCAAACAACGGGCGGACCTCCCGCAGATAGTCATCAACGATCGTCTTGCCGCCCCGAAAGCCCAGCGGCTCGATCAGCTCCCTAACCCGCACCCCCGGCAGCTTCGGATCCCGGCGCAGCAACTCATGGACCTCATCCTTGAACGGGTCGAGCTTCCCCGGCGCCGCCGTCCGCTCATACCGTGGCGGAGACTCCGAGCGCAACGCCAGCCGCACCGTGTTCCGCGAAAGACCCGTCCGCCGCGCGAGCTCCTTGATCGAAACCCCACGAACGAAATGCTCCCGGCGCAACTCCGCCCAACGCTCCACGTCCAACACGACCCTTCTCCCGGTCTCGGTGACATGACCGAACCAGGCTCGACAGCCCCCCGGACGCCTCCGCCACCACCCGAGAGGGGTCAGATTTCAACCGGCAGAGGAGGGTCAGTCTTCCACCGGCGCCGACACGGCCTACTCGCCGCGGCCGGACCTAGCGGCGCAGATCGCTCGAGCGCTCGATCCACACAGCTTGTCGACGACTACTAGTCTGCCGAGTCAGGCACGGGCTGGTATTTCTGACGCGAGGCTTCTTGAGCGCCTAGAGAAGGCACTCCCGGCAACGTGAGGTGCAGCGGCTACGCGCTGAGACTGACTCGCCGGTCTCCGCGTACACGGGGGTCAGGCAGATATAAGCCTGTCGCTGCTTGACGAGCGTTGCCGCAGCGAGGCGTAGCTCTGCGGTTCTTCCGAACAGTCCTGGCTGAGCGTGCGCTGTGGACTGCTCCCGACGGCCTAATCTAATCGCCTGTGCCTCTGCCAGGCGGGTCATCCGACAAGTACGGCAACCGATATGAGGATCTGCCGAAGTAGAACCCCTCCTTTTCTCCTCGCTTGAAGCGGGCTACGTAGGCCGCGGCTTCGATATCGACTTCAAGCTCCTCTTCCGGCATCTCGATCATGTCGGCGATGTCATCGGGGATCTCGGGCGGTATTCAAATGGGTTGTAGTCGGCTATGGACTATCCCGGCACAGCCTGCAGCTGAACCGGTCCCGACGCGCACGAATCGAGCCCGACTTGGAGCTTTCTGCAAACCGCGGATTTTTTGATCGTCGCGGACTGCTGGGCGGCACCCCCGGCGAGGAACCCGCCTGGTAGCATTCCGCACAACCGCGTTTCGCGCGGGAAACCCACTACCCGAAGGTCTCGGCGACCGGAGCACCTCTGCCACTGGCAAGAGCAGCGCCGGTCAACTAGGCCCGAGAGGAGCAATCATGAGCGCCACCGTTGCGACCCCGAGCCGGGGCACCAACGTTACGGCCCCGGACCGGGGCCAGCTGCTTCACCTGCCGGCGAAGGACCTCACGGTTCTCAAGGCGATCCAAAGGGATCCGAGCCCCGCGCGCGTTCGGCAATTCCAGGGAGACAGGTGGAACGAGGAGAAGACCGGCATCTTGCAGGTCGCACGCATCGCCGACGGAGAGTACAAGGGCCGGCTTCACATCGTCGACGGCGGCACGCGCTGGAAGGCGAAGATCGAGGACGGCGACGTGCAGTACATGTTCCCGTGCTACGTCCGCGAAATGTCCTTTGAGGCGGCAGCGAAGGCGTTTCTCGCGTACAACAAGGACTCGATGAAGCCGAGCGCGTTTGCGAAGTACGCCGTCGGCGTCCGCGCAGGGGAGCACGCCGCCCTCGCGGTGAAGAAGGCACTGGACTCGATCCCACTGACTCCGAGCCCGAGTGTCTCCTCGTTCGGTGACCAGGATAAACAGGGCGATTTCGCAGCGTTCGCGGCCGCCGATCGGATTGTTCAGCGGGCGTACGGTCAGGACGCAGACTGGGACAAAGCCACCGACCTGCTTGCATGGTCGATCCGGATGGGCCGGCAGGCCTACCCTCAGAATGGTCAGCCCGGAGCGGCCTACGGTCATGACGCTGACACCATCCAGGCCATCGCGAAGATCGGGATGGCGAATCCGCTCGTCATTGGCGACAGCGAACGCGAGAAAAATCTCACCAACAGCATCAATACGTGGCTCGGCAACACCCCGACCCTGCAGAAACTGTTCAAACATCGGTCGCGGATGGAGCCATCGCACTGGAAGGTCGAGCTCATGCGCGTGACAAAAAACCACGGCGGCTCGTCATCGCGCGGGAACGTGCTCGCGGACCTGATCGTGAAAAACCACAACCGTAAGTACACGCCGAAGCTCAAGGCTGACTGAGCGAATACTCACGAACGTAGTGCTCGAGGGCCGGATAGTTCCGGCCCTCGGCTCGTTAAGTACGCTTGAACGTGAACACGATCTCTTCCTTCATGCGTGCCGCGAGCGTTCCACTCGTGTTCGTCGGCGGCGGCAGGTATCGATGTTGCGCCGGTAGCGGACGCGGCTTGGTCTCTAGGAGCTCGAAGCCATGTCGATCGGCGGTCCGTCTACAGATAGTCGCGTTGGAAATCGCCACTCCCTTGAGCTGGGAGTCAGCGACGACCATCACGAGATGCCCGCCCTGCTTCGTGACGCGCGCGAGCGCGCGAGCGAGCCTGTCCATGTCGTGCGTAAAGTGCAGCACCATCCCCTGGCGCGCAGGGGGCAGGTCGTGCATTCGGGGGACGGCCGCCTTGGCGACCTCGCTCACCTCGGGCGTGACCCCCTGAAGACCGCGCTCGACGCCAACTGAGCCTCCTCGAATCTCACGGAGCGCACCCACCGTCCAACCCAACCACACGAGGCTCATCTTGTGCCCGCGCAGGTAGTCGATCGCGTTCAGATATGGAGGGGACGTGACGCAGAGGTCGACCGAAGCCGCACGTACGAAGCCCAGCGTCCGGGCGTCGGCGCGACGAATGCTGGGCCGGTGTTGCCCACGGGCATTGTCCATCAGTCCCTCGAGCTTTTCCGCCGACTTGAGGAACCCGTCGAAAACGTCATAGTCGTTCGTGTCAGCGACGCGATGCGGCCTGCTGTGAGAAGTGTCTCGCGCTAGCGAAGCCGCCATCTCCTTCGTCACAATCATGCGACTTAGCGCGACCCGTAGGGGATCATCGCGTCGCGGACCGTCGATGAGGATGCGAGAAATGCGTGACAGATCCTCTATTTGCGGCGGCGCAAACCAGTAGTTAATGAACTCGTGAGTCTCCTGGTCCCGGCGAATCCATTGTGGAACGCCCGGACCCAGACGAGACGCCCGGTCGAGCACCGCCTCCGCCCTGGCGACGAGGTTCTTCGTCCACGAGGGTTGGCAGGCGGTTCGCGTGATGATCACCGCGAGCGGGTCCACGTCCACGCCGATCGCGTGTCGGTCGGCCTCGCCGGCGAGGCGCACCACCGTCCCGGATCCGCACATGGGGTCCAAAACCGTCCCACCCGGCTCGGTCAAGAGCTCGATCTTCTCGAGCGCAATCTCGGGCGCCATCCGGGCCGGGAACGCGTGCACAGACTTTCGGGGAAGCGTCGCCGTGGCCATCGGCCTTCTAGTCTGCCGCTCGGCCCGGATAGGTCGCCTAGGCATTGCGCGTCCCGGTCATTGTTGGCCGTGCCATGCGTTGCAACCGCTCTCAGAAGCTCCCGCTCCGAGAACCTTGTTGCCGCTGCAAGCTCCGTGATCCCGTGGATCGGCCATACGATTGTACCTTAGCGGCCGCACGAGCTTGATGTATCGGCCATACGGCGATATGGTGGCAGCGTGGACTCTCTAGGGCGCGCCGCATCCGAACTCGAGATTCCCGCACGGACGCTGCGTCGGGCAGCGTCCGAGGGCCTGGTGCACGGGGAGCGTCTGAGCCCTCGCCGGTTTCGGATCACGTTTCGCGAGGAGGCGTATCTGCGCAGCCATTGGGATTTGTTGCGGGCGCTGCGCGCATCGTTTCGTACGGAGCCCAACGTCAGGCTTGCTGTGCTGTTCGGCTCGACGGCGATCGGAGCCGACGACGAGCGCTCAGATGTCGATGTGTTGGTTGTGTTGCACGATCCGGCCGTGAGCCGCTTGGCCGAGCTCACGGAGCGGCTTTCCCGTCGTACCGGGCGCGAGATGCAGCTGATACGGCTTTCGGAGGCGGAGACCTCACCGGTCCTCATGTCTGACGTCATCGATCGCGGCCGTATCCTCGTGGATCGAGACGATCTGTGGTCTGCCTTGAAGGAGCGCGCTCCGAGCTGGCGGCGTCGTGCGCAAACCGTCGAACGGTCCGCAGCTGCCGTGATCGACGGGCCCGATCTCGACAAGGCTGTATGACGTCCGCCTCTCCGGTTCCCGCCCCGCTTGAAGCGAGCGACCCCCAACGTGCGAGGGCGCTGAAGGCGAAGATCGGCGATCGGATCAGCGACGTGCGCCGCCATCTACTTGCGCTGCGCACGGCGATGGCGGAGTTTGGCGATGACTTCGAGCTGGATGCCTTTCGTGTGGCCTACTCGTCCGAGGATCCCGTCGAGCTCAACCGCGTGAAGGCGGTCGAGCGAGGTGTCGATCAGCTCTACAAGTACATTGCTGAGCTCACCGCCTTCGGGCTGGAGCTCGCCGAGCTTCGTGGTCGTCGCGATGAGACAAACGCGCGGCGCGATCTCGATGCGCTGAGGGGCGCCGGTGTGATCTCGGCCGAGCTGACTCGCCGACTGCAACGTCTCCGCGAGTTGCGGCGCATGCTTGTCCACGAATATGCGACGGTCACGGCTGAACAGGTGCACGAGTCTGCGCTCCTCGTGTCTGGCAATTTCGCGACGTTCTACGACGCGTACCGGGCGTGGATCAGGCGTGGCTTCGCGCACCGGTCGTGACGGATGCTCAAGTGGAGGTGGAGCCCGCCGAGCGCTCGCAACCGTCCGCCGGGCAAAGCGCTCCAGCCCACGCGCCGGCATAGGCATCGAGTAATAATTTGTGACGGAAGCCCCGGTGGACCGCTGACTCCGGTCATGTCGCCGGGGCTAAGCCGTTCTCGTCAGGACGCCAGGGGCCACCGAGCAGAGCAGACCTTGTGTCCGCAGGCGCCCGTTCTGCGCATCGATCTTCACGGGATCAAGCGTGCCCGCGCGGTCGGGTAGCTGCCCGGCGCCCTAGGCACGCCTCACAGGGAAATCCCTGGGGAAATGCGCCGTCCCCGTGATACTCTCCAAACATCCAAACATGCGCATTTGCAGGCCTTTTGCCATGCCGGAGGAGGGACTCGAACCCCCGACACGCGGATTATGATTCCGCTGCTCTAACCAGCTGAGCTACTCCGGCCCAGGAGAGCCAGGAGTGTAGCCGCAGGGCGAGTGATCGAGTGGCCCGCGGGCCCCGATCCACGGCACGGCAGCGGGGTCACCGGGCCGCATCGCTATAGCCTGCGCGAGCGATGGCGCCACCGATCCTGCTGGCAGTTCCCAACGTCTCAGAGGGACGCAACCAGGAGACGATTGCGGCGATCGCCGCGGCCTTCGCCCGCGAGGCCACCGAAGGGCCCGCGCGCGGCGTTGAGCTGCTGGACGTGCACACCGACCGCGATCACCACCGCTCCGTGTTCACGATCGCCGGCTCCCCGGGTGCGCTGGCGGATGCCGTGCTGCGCGGAGCGGCGGCGGCGGTCGGGCGGATCGATGTGATCACCCGGGCCGGCGGCCGCCCGGAGGACGCGGGCCAGCACCCGCACGTAGGGGCCATCGATGTGGCTCCCGTCGTGTACCTGGACCCCCGGGATCGCGGTGCCGCGTGCGCCGAGGCGCTGGTGATCGGCGATCGCATCGGCGCGGAGCTGCAGGTGCCGGTGTTCCTCTACGGCGAGCTCTCGGGCACGGACGGCGCCTCTGCCTCCGGGGACGATCCTCCGGCGAGGACCCGCGCGCAGCCTGCGCCGCGGCGGCGTCGCCGGGCTCCGAGCAAGGATGGCCGGCGAGGGCAAGCCGCCGGACGAGCGGGAGACGACCGGTGAGGCCGTGGCGAGCGATCCGCAGGAGCCGATCGCCCCCGACTTCGGCCCGCCGCGGATGCACCCCACCGCAGGCGCCACGCTGGTCGCCGCGCGCCCGCCGCTGGTCGCGTTCAACGTCCAGCTCGCTCCTGCACTCACGGTCGAGGACGCGCGGGCGCTCGCGGCCTTCATCCGCGAGGGGGGCTCCGCCGGGCTGCCCGGCGTGCGAGCCATGGGCGTAGCGCTCGGCGACGGCTCGGCCCAGGTGTCGATGAACGTGGAGCGTCCCTCTGAGCTGCCGCTGGCACGGGTGATCGAGGCCATTCGCGCCCACGCGGAGCTTGCCAGCGCCGAGCTGGTCGGGCTCGCCCCGGCGGCCGCGTTCGCCGATTTCCCGCCGGATCTACCCATCCCCGGCTTCGATCCCGCTCGCCACCTGATCGAGAACGCACTAGGCTCCTAGGTCACAGTGGCTCAGACCAGGCGCAAACGTCAGACCAAGCACCGGGGCAACGCGGCCGGCGTGATCGAGTCGCGCGGGCGAACCGGGCGCAAGCCGACGGCCGGCGAGAAGAGCGGCGATGCTCGCCAGCTCGCGCGCGAGCGGGAGAACAAACTCGACAAACGCGATCGCCCGCCGACCTGGGGCAACGCATTCATCAAGGCGATGATCGCCGCGATCGTGCTGGGCGTGGTGTTCGTGCTCGTCCTGCACCAGCCCAGCAGCGAGCTCGGTCTGCTCCCGGTCGTGCTGGCGTTCTACACGGTCGTCAGCTACTACAGCGACAAGTTCGTCTACAACCGTCGCCAAAACAGGAAGGCGCAGGAGGCCGGCGGGGGGAGAGCGTCGTCGCGATGAGCGGGTTGGACGTGCGCTCGTTCACCGTGGGTCCGGTGCAGGAGAACTCCTACATCGTGCGCGCCGGCGGCGAGTCCAAGCGCGCGCTGCTCATCGACCCGGGCGACGAGCCCGAGCGTCTGCAGAAGGCGATCGACGGGCTCGGGGTGGAGATCGAGGCGATCCTCGTCACGCACTGCCACTTCGACCACATCGGCGCGGTGGCGCCGCTCGCGCGCGCCACCGGCGCGCCCGTGTACTGCCCCCAGCTCGAGCGGCCGATCCTGGCCGACGTGATGAGCTGGGTGCCGCCCGGGTTCGGGCCGTTCGAGAGCTACGAGGCCGAGCACACGCTCGCGGGCGGCGAGCGCCTGAGCCTGGCGGGCCTCGACATCGACGTGATCTTCACGCCCGGGCACAGTCCCGGGCACCTGACGTACGCGGTCCGATCGCCCGCCCACCCTGCGCTGCTGTCGGGCGACGTGCTCTTCCAGGGCTCCGTCGGGCGCGTCGATCTGCCCGGCGGTGACTGGGCGACGCTCGAGCGCTCGATCGAGGGCCTGCTCAGGACCTACCCTGAGGAGACGGTCGTGTACCCGGGGCACATGGGAGTGACGACGCTCGGGCGTGAGCTCGCCGCCAACCCGTTCCTGGCCGAGCTTCGCGGGCGCCTGCCGAGCGCCGGCGCCGCGCACTCGCCGGCGCCCGCCAGTTGAGCGCATCCAGGATCAAAGCGCCACGTGGCACCTTCGATGTGCTCGGTGAGGAGGCTGCGCGGCGCACCGCGCTAGAGGCGCGCGCCCGGGCGATCCTCGAGGGGGCTGGCTACGAGCGCATCGAGACCCCCGCGTTCGAGGCCACCGAGCTGTTCGCCCGCGGCGTCGGCGAGTCCACGGACATCGTGCGCAAGGAGATGTTCACGCTCGAGGACCAGGCCGGACGCTCGCTGACCCTGCGCCCCGAGGGCACCGCCCCGGTGTGCAGAGCGTATGTCGAGCACGGCATGCACAAGCGGCGCCAGCCCGTGAAGCTGTGGTACCTCTCGAGCTTCTTCCGCCACGAGCGCGCCCAGGCCGGTCGCTACCGGCAGTTCTGGCAGGTGGGGGCCGAGGCCATCGGCTCCGAGGACCCGGCCGTTAACGCGGAGTCGATCACGCTGCTGGCGAGCCTGCTCTCGGACCTCGAGGTGCGCGGCCTCAGGCTGCGCCTGGCGAGTCTCGGGAGCCTGCAGAGCAGGCGCGAGTATCGCGAGCGCCTGCAGGCGCACCTGCGCGCCAACGAGGCGAGCCTCTCGCGGGAGGTGGCCGAGCGGATCGAGCTGAACCCGCTGCGCGCGTTCGACTCCGATCATGAGGGCACCAGGCAGGTGATGGCGAGCGCGCCACGCCTGTCCGAGCATCTGAGCGCCGCGGATGCCGAGCACTTCGCGCGGGTTCGCGAGCTGCTGGATGTGGCGGGCGTCGCGTACGAGCTCGACCACACCCTCGTGCGCGGTCTCGACTACTACACGCGCACCGTGTTCGAGTTCACCTCGGACGCCCTCGGAGCGCAGAGCGGGGTCGGCGGAGGCGGGCGCTATGACGGGCTCGTGGAGCAGCTCGGCGGGCCGCCCACCCCGGGCATGGGTTGGGCGGCGGGCATCGAGCGGATCATGCTGGCCGGCCCATCGTCCCGGGACAGAGAGGGGGAGGGGGACAGCTCGACCGCTCGTGGCGGCGGTGGCGTCCACGTTCCGCCGAGCGCTCCGCCGGAGCTGTTCGTGGCGCTCGAGGACGGCGATCCGGGGCTGCGGACGCTCGCCTTCGGCCTGCTCAGCGAAGCCCGCTCGGCGGGCCTATCGGCGCAGATGGACCTTGGCGGGCGCTCACTGAAAGGTCAGCTCGGCCATGCGGACGCGCTCGGCGCACGCTTCGTGGCGATCCTGGGGGACGGGGGGACCGTGCTCAAGGACATGCAGGCAGGCGGGCAGGAGCCGCTGGCGGCGAACGCGATCGTGCACGCCGTGCTGCGCGGTCATCACGCTCTGTAGAGCCCCCGGCGGGCGGCTCGAAGCGTCCAAGGCGGAAATTGGCGTTCAACTTCTGCGCCCGAACTGCCGAAACATGGGCGATGGCGCAGATCTCACGTCCATTTCAGATCGGCCTGGTGGTGGTCGTCCTGCTGGCAGGCGTGTGGTTGTTCGCCCTGCAGGGGCACTCGAGCAGCCCGAGCGGTGCGAGCTCGACGAGCTCCACGCCGGTCGTCACGAGCAGCGTGTCCCCGGGCTCCACCCACGCCCACCCCGCCTCGCCGGCGCATTCCTCGGCCTCGACGGCGAGCGCGCAGGGCCAGCACGCTGCCACGCCCACCGGGGCCCATCACGGTCACGAAACCGGAGTGGAAGGCCTGCTCCACGCCGTGCGCAAGGCGCACGAAGCCGCCGCCGTCTCGCAGCAGAACGCCAACGAGGTGGAACGGAAGTCGCGGGAAGCGTCCAACGAACCCGCGTCCGCGCAGCGCCCGTCCGCCACCGCGCCCGCCGCCGGCGCTCGAGCCGCGGCGACCCCGTCGAGCACGAGCACGGGCACCAGCGCCGCCGCCACCTCCGCCCACAGCTCGAGCACGGCCGGCAAGTCCTCGAGCGCGTCCACCCTCGCGGTGCCCACCGGCCAGCGGGAAGTGGAAGCCGAGCTCAAACAGGGCAAGATCGCGGTGCTGCTGTTCTGGAATCCCGCCGGGTCGGACGACGTGGTCGTCCACAACGAGCTGCGGTTGCTGTTGAGGCTGCACACGATCGCGAGCAAGGCCAAGACGGAGGAATTCCGTCACGCAGAAAAATTCTTTGGACTGGAACTGGCGAAGAAGATCGTGGTGCACGAAGCGCTCGCCTCCCAGGTCGCCTCGTATGGCTCGATCGCCTCGAGCGCGCAGATCTACGGCACGCCCACGATCCTCGTGATCAACCCCAAGGGGCAGGTGATCACGCTCACGGGCATCACCGACGCCTACTCGATCGAACAGGCGATCGAGGAAGCGCGCGCCGCCTGAGCCGTCGCGCCCCGCCCGCGCCCGCAAGACAGGGCTGGGTCCTACACTCGCTCGCATGAGCACCGCCGCCGCATCCTCCCCGGAGGGCGAGCTGCTGAGCAGCCATCTCGAACGCCCGCTGGGCCGAGGCCACTGCCCCGAGGACGCCTTCACCGGCGCTGCGGGCGGGGCTGCCTGCGGTGATCTCATCCGCGTGTCGCTCGCGCTCGACGCGCACGATCCGCATGGGCGCATCCGTGACGCCGGCTTCGACGCGAGCGGTTGCGGGGCGGTGATCGCGGCGGGCAGCGCGGTGGTTGGCCTCCTGCGCGGGGCGGCCCTGCTCGACGCCGCCCGGATCGGGGCGCCGGAGATCGCCGCCGAGCTCGGCGGCCTCAGCCCGGCCAAGCGCCACGCGGCCGAGCTCACCGCGGACGCGCTGCACCGCGCGCTGGGCGCCGCAGCCCGCGAGCGTGCGGCGCTGGCGAGCTGCCCGGGGCGCACGCTGGTGGCGATGAGCGGCGGCGTGGACAGCGCGGTGGCCGCGCTGCTGGTCGCGCGGGCTGGACGCCAGGCCGTGGGGGTGACCCTCGAGCTGTGGGCGGACAGCGAGCACGACGGCGATCTCAGCTGCTGCTCGGCGCAGGCGGTCCGAGGCGCGCGTGCGCTCGCGCACGAGCTCGACATGCCCCACCTGTCGATCGACCTGCGCGCCGAGTTCCGGGCCGGCGTGGTGGACGGCTGGCTCGCCGACCACGCCGCAGGCCTCACTCCCAACCCGTGCGTTCGCTGCAACGGCAGCGTGCGCCTGGACGCCATGCTCGAGCTCGCCCGGCGGCTCGGGTCCGAGACGCTCGCCACCGGCCACTACGCGCTGCTCGCGGACGGACTGCTGATGATCCCCGAGGACGAGCGCAAGGACCAGAGCTACGTGCTGGCGGCGCTCGCCCCCGAGTCGCTCGCGCGACTGCGCTTCCCGTTGGGGAGCATGCGCAAGCAGCAGGTGCGCGAGCTCGCCGCCGACGCCGGCTTGACGGTGGCGGGCAAGCCCGACTCCCAGGACCTGTGCTTCCTGGCGGGAACCCGCCACAGCGACTTCCTGGAGCGCCACGGGGCGCTCGGCCGGCGCCCCGGCGCGATCGTGGATCGCACCGGAGGGGTGCTCGGAGAGCACGACGGTGCCCACCGGTACACGGTCGGTCAGCGCCACGGACTGGGGGTGTCGGCGCCCGAGCCGCTGTACGTGCTCGCCACCGACACGCGCGCCAACACCGTGACCGTCGGCCCGCGCCAGGCGCTGCTGGCGCGCGAGCTGACCGTCCGCGAGGCCACCTTGCACCGCGACGGGCGCTGGGTGGACGGCGTGCGCGTGCGGGCGCACGGCCGGCGGTTCGCGTGTCGCCTGTCCGGCGAGGTGCGCGCCGGCGCTCACGAGCGCCTGGCGATCGAGCTGGAGGAGTCCGCCGAGCGCACCGCACCCGGCCAGCTCGCGTGCCTGTACGCGGGCCAGCTGGTCGTGGGCCACGGCACCATCGCCTGACGGCGTCGCCCCGTTCGATCCTGGGCCCCTCAGGTCGTCTAGCCCTAAGATCATCCGCACGATGACGAGCTCCGACGAGATCCGCGAGCGCTATCTGGGCTTCTTCGAGGAGCACGGGCACCGGCGCGTTCCCTCGGCCTCGCTGGTGCCCTCGGCCCACGACCCCTCCGTGCTCTTGACGGTCGCCGGGATGCACCCGCTGAAGCCCTACTTCCTCGGCCAGGAAACACCTCCGGCGCCCCGCCTGACGAGCTGTCAGAAGGTCTTCCGGACGGTTGACATCGACAACGTCGGCAACACCGCGCGCCACCTCACGTTCTTCGAGATGCTCGGCAACTTCTCGTTCGGCGACTACTTCAAGCGCGAGGCCATCGAGTTCGCCTGGCAGCTCTCGCGCGAGGTGTGGGGCTTTGCCGCGGAGGACATCTGGGTGACGGTGTTCGAAGGCGACGACGGCCTCGGCCTCGGCCCGGACGAGGAGGCGATCGAGCTGTGGAGCGCCCTCGGCGTGGCGCCCGAGCGGATCGTCCGCTGTCCGCGCTCGGAGAACTTCTGGCAGGGCGGCGCGACCGGCCCATGCGGGCCGTGCTCGGAGCTGTACTTCGACCGGGGCGTGGAGCACGGCTCGCCGGAGGACCTGCCGGGCGGCGATAACGAGCGCTTCCTCGAGTACTGGAACCTGGTGTTCATGCAGTACGACCAGCAGCCGGCACCCGCGGAGCCGGGCACCGTGCTGAAGCCGCTGCCAGCCAAGAGCATCGATACCGGCCTGGGGCTCAATCGCATGGCCGCGATCCTCCAGGAGGAGCCCTCGGTGTTCGAGACCGACCAGTTCCTGCCGCTGATCGAGCTCGGCGAGGAGCTCTCGGGGCGCCGCTATGGCGCAGACTTCGACACTGACCGCGCGCTGCGCATCCTCGCCGACCACACCCGCGCGATGACCTTCCTGACGGCCGACGGGGTGGTGCCCTCCAACGAGGACCGCGGCTATGTGCTGCGCCGGGTGATGCGCCGCGCGATCCAGCAGGGGCGCGCGCTCGAGCTCGGCTCCGGCTTCCTCGTGCGCTACGCCGAGCGGGTGCGCGAGGTGATGGCGGGCGCCTACCCCGAACTGATCGAGCAGGCGGAGGTGACCGACATGTGGCTGTCAGCGGAGGAGGAGGGCTTCGGGCGCACGCTCACGCAGGGGATGGAAATGCTCGACGAGCTGCGCGAGCGCGCGCTCGAGCAGGGCCGCTCGTCCGTGTCGGCAGCGGACGTGTTCTTCCTGCACGACACCCACGGCTTCCCCTACGAGATGACCCGCGAGCTGCTCGCGGCGGCGGGGCTGTCGATCGAAGGTGACTTCGACGAGCTGATGGACGAGCAGCGCGAGCGCGGCCGCGGCGCGGGCCGCAGCGGCGCTGACGCCCACGCGGGCGCGAGCGTCGCGTCGCTCGCCGGACCCACGACGCGGTTCACCGGCTATGAGACCGAGGTGCAGCCGACCACCGTCGTGGCCGTCCGGCGGCTCGACGGGCAGGCGAGCGAGAACGGGGGGAGGGGGCAGCCCCTGTGCGCCTGCTGGTCAAGCTCGAGGAGTCGCCGTTCTACGCCGCCGGGGGCGGTCAGGTCTCGGACGTGGGCACGATCGAGTGCGAGCACGGAGACTGCCATGCGCGCGTGGAGGACGTGCTGATGGTTGGCCAGGACCGCATCCCCGAGGTGATCGTGGAGGCGGGGACGCTGGAGGTCGGCGAGCAGGTGCTGGCGCGCGTTGACCACCTGGCCAGGCACAGCACCGAGTGCAACCACACGGCCACGCACCTGCTGCAGGCGGCGCTGCGCGAGCGCCTAGGCAGCCACGTGCGGCAGGCCGGCTCCTACGTCGGCCCCGACAAGCTGCGCTTCGACTTCAGCCACGGTCAGGCGTTGAGCGCGGAGGAGCTCGCTGATGTGGAGGATCGGGTGAACGGGTGGATCGCCCGCAACGATCCGGTGCGGGCGATCACCACCACCCTGGATGAGGCCAAGCGCCTCGGCGCGATGGCGCTGTTCGGCGAGAAGTACGGGGATGTGGTGCGCATGGTGGAGGTGGGCGAGGGGGGAGGCGGGGGGGAAAATCAGTACTCGCGCGAGCTGTGCGGCGGCACGCACGTGCGCTCGACCGCCGAGATCGGCGCGTTCCACATCGTGCACGAGACCTCGAGCTCGGCCAACGTGCGGCGCATCGAGGCCCTCACGGGTCCCGCTGCGGTCGAGCTTCTGCGCGCGCACGACCGCCTGCTGCGCGCGCTCGCCACGGAGCTGCGGACGCGCCCCGAGGACGCGCCGGCGGCGGTGGGCACGCTCGTGCAGGAGCGCAAGCGCTTGGAGAAGGAGATCAAGCAGGGTGGCGCCGCGAGTGCCGGCGCGCAGACGGTGGACCTGGACGTACTCGCGTCGCGTGCGCAGCGCAGCGAGGGAGCGACCGTGCTGACGGCGACCGTCGATGTGGACGACGCGAAGGACCTGCTGGAGCTCCTGGACCATCTCAAGGGGCGCGTGAAGGGCGCGGCGATCGTGCTCGGCAGCGCGTCCGACGGACGCGTGCACCTCGTGGCGAGCGTCGCTCCCGAGCTCGTCGAGCGCGGCGTCAAGGCCGGCGCGGTGATCAAGGCGGCCGCTGCGATCGTGGGCGGCGGCGGCGGCGGACGCGACACGATGGCTCAGGCGGGCGGGCGCGACCCGGCGCGCCTGGACGAGGCGATCGACGTGGCCCGCGCGACGATCGAGTCGGCGCTCGCGGCTTGATGCGCGCGCGAACACGAGCGGCCAGCCGCTGCGGCGAGCTGCGCGTGCCGTCGCGGCCGCGCCCAGCGAAGGGCTGAGGCGGGGGTGCGGGTGCTGGCGCTCGACTACGGCAGCGCGCGCTGTGGCTGTGCGCTCAGCGACCCCACCGGCACGATCGTCACCCCCGTGCAGGCTGTGGCGCGACCGGCCACGAAGCGCGGGCTGGCGCGCCTGCGCGAGCTGGTGCGCGAGCGCGAGGTCGAGCGCGTGGTGGTGGGGCTGCCGCTGTCGCTCGACGGCGGCGACAGCGAGCAGACGCGCGAGACGCGTGCGTTCGCACGGGTGCTCTCCCAGCAGCTCGGACAGGACATCCCGGTGGAGATGCACGACGAGCGCTTCACCACGCGCATGGCCCAGCGGCTGGACGGGACCGGCGCCAGACCACGAGCCAGCGAGGACTCCCGTGCGGCCGCGCACCTGTTGGAGAGCTGGCTGGCAGCGCGGTCGGGTTGACGCCGGTGTCGTCCTCGAGCGGCGATAGCTCCCCACCCCGGCGCCAGCGCACGCCCGTCGAACGCGACCTCGAGCGCCTCAGGCGCGCGCGGCCCCGCGCTCGCCGCCGGCGCTCGCGGCGCGGCCTGTTGTGGACGGGCGTGGCGCTGGTGGCGGTGATCGCGATCGTGGTGGCGCTCGCCGGCGGGCATGGCTCAAAGCCCGTGCCGACGATCGCGCAGCCGCCCGTGGTCAGGGTGCTGATCACGGAGGGCAAGACCCGCGCGCAGATCGCCCCGCTCGTCCTCGCCGACGGCCTGACTGGCGACTACCTCGCCGCCACGAGGCGCTCGCCGCTGCTCGACCCGGCCGCCTACGGCGCCCCGGCCGGTACGCCCGACCTCGAAGGCTTCCTGTTCCCGGCGACCTACGACATGTTCAAGGGCACGCCCGTCAGCCGGCTCGTGGAAGAGCAGTTGGTGGCCTTCAAGGAAAACTTCGGTCCCGTGGAGATCGCTCGCGCCCGCGCCCTGCACGTGACGCCCTACCAGCTGTTGATCGTGGCCTCGATGGTCGAGCGCGAGGCGGTGATCCCCGGCGACCGGCCGAAGATCGCGGCCGTCATCTACAACCGGCTCGCGCAGGGCATCCCGCTGGGGATCGACGCGAGCATCTACTACGCGGTCGAGCAGGCCGATCAGATTCCCACCTACACGGGCGAACTGACCGAAGCCCAGTTGCACATCGACTCGCCGTACAACACGCGCACGCACGTCGGCCTGCCGCCCACACCGATCTCCAACCCGGGCGTGGCCTCGATTCAGGCCGCGGCCAACCCCGCGCACGTCGGCTACCTGTACTACGTGGCGGGCGCGGACGGCTGCGGCGAGCAGGTGTTCTCCGACACGCTCGCCGAATTCGAAACCGACGCGGCCGCCTACCACGAAGCGGTGCGGCGGGCCGGCGGGCGCCCGCCGGCGTGCAGGCGCAAGCGGTGACGGTACGCCTGGGCGTGCTCGGCTGGCCGGTGGCGCACAGCCGCTCGCCGGCGATGCACAACGCGGCGCTGGCCGCGCTGGGCATGGAGGGCTGGCGCTACCAGCGGCTGCCGGTGCCCCCGGGCCTGTTCGAGGAGACCACCCGCGCGCTGCCCGCGTCCGGCTTCCTGGGTGCGAACGTGACCATCCCCCACAAGCGTGCGGCTCTCGCGCTCGCCGCCAGCGTCTCGCCGGCGGCGGCCGAGATCGGTGCGGCCAACACGCTCACGTTCTCCGCGGACGGTGCGATCGCCGCCGAGAACACGGACGGCCCGGGGCTGCTGGGCGCGCTCAGAGGGCTCACCGATCTGCCCCCGCGTCCGCGGGCGCTCGTGCTGGGAGCGGGTGGCAGCGCGCGGGCGGCGATGTGGGCGTTGCGCCAGCTCGGGGCGAACGACGTGGCGGTGTGGAACCGTACGCACGAGCGCGCGCGGGAGCTCGCGCGGGACTTCGAGGCCCGTGCGGTGAGGGCGCCCGAACCGGCCGACGTGCTCGTCAACTGCACCTCCGTCGGGCTGGATCTGCCCGCCGGCGTACAACGCTCGGCCAGTGACGAGGACGCGCTCAACCTCCTCGGATTGACGTTCGATCAAGTCGGTAAGTACTCCCATGTCATCGACTTCGTGTATAGCTCCGCACCCACGCCGCTGCTCGCGGCCGCGAGGGCGCACGGCGCGCGCACGCTCGACGGGCTGGAGCTGCTCGTCGCCCAGGGAGCGCTCAGCTTCGAGCTGTGGACCGGCCGCGAGCCGCCGCTGGAGGTCATGCGCGCCGCCGCGAGGGCTCCGGACGAACGCCTGCGCGCCGGGTCGGGCGACGCGCCACTCGCCTAGCGGCCGCAGCGGCGCCGCGCCCTACACGTCGAGGGCCCCACGATGAGCGACCTGCCCCAGCAGACCGATCCCGACCTGCACGCGATCTTCGGGATGGACGGTCCGGACGCGGCTCAGGGCGAGCCCGTGATCGCGGTCGAGCGCGCCCCCGCGCCCGAGGCCGCGCTCGAGCCGCTCGCGGACGCCGGCATGGAGGTGGCGCTCGAGCCGCTCGCCGACGCCCGCGTCGAGGTGGCGCTCGAACCGCTCGCCGACGCCCAGCCGCTCGCCGAGCAGCCGCCCGCGCTCGCGACGCCGGCGTCCGACCAGGGCAAGGACTACAACGGCATCACCAAGCCCTCGCGCCGCGGCTCCGCCTCCCAGCGCTTCCTGACGGACGTGATCGTCGAGATGGAGCTCGCCACACGCAGGCAGGTCGATGACGCCATCGGCAGCTCGCGCGTGTCCGGCACCACGCCTGAGCGCCTGCTGGTCGAACAGGGCGTGCTCACGCAGGACGCGCTCGCCCGCGCGCTGGCCGAGCGCTACGGGCTCGACCACCTCGATCTCGGCGTGTTCGCCGTGGACATGAACGCCGCCAACCTCGTCAGCACGACGGTCGCCAAGCGCTACCAGACGGTGCCGGTGGCGTTCGCCGACAAGCGCACGCTGCTGGTCGTCATGGCCGACCCGTCCAACGTGCTGGCCGTCGATGACATCGCGATCATGACCGGCTACGAGATCCGCGTGGCGGTCGCGCCTCCCGACGACATCACCGCGCTGATCTCGCGCCTGGACCGGCTCGAAGACGTCGTGGGCGAGTCCCAGACCGTGATCGAGGAATCCGAGGAGGAGGAGCAGGGCGAGGTCGTCGCGCTGCACGAGACCTCCGAGGACGCGCCCGTCATCAAGCTCGTCAACCAGGTCGTCGCGCAGGCGATCGAGCGCGGCGCCTCCGACATCCACCTGGCCCCCGACGGGCGTGAGCTGCGCGTGCGCTTCCGCGTCGACGGCGTGCTCCACGACATCACCACCGTGCAGAAACGGATGGCCGCCGGGGTGATCTCGCGCATCAAGATCATGGCGGAGCTGAACATCGCCGAGAAGCGCCTGCCCCAGGACGGGCGCGTGGGCCTGGTGGTCGACGGCCGCCACGTCGACCTGCGCGTGGTGACGCTGCCGAGCGTGCACGGCGAGGGAGTGGTGATGCGCGTCCTCGACAAGGAGAACGTGGTGGTGGAGCTCGACAAGCTCGGGATGGCGGACGCCGAGCGCGAGCGCTTCGAACGCGCCTGCCGCGAGACCCACGGCGCGGTGCTCGTCACCGGGCCGACCGGCTCGGGCAAGTCCACCACGCTGTACGCGGCGCTGCAGTTGCTCAACACGCCCGAGAAGAACATCATCACCGTGGAGGACCCCGTCGAGTACGAAATGACCGGCCTCACGCAGGTGCAGGTGTCGGCCAAGGTCGGGCTGACCTTCGCCGCCGGGCTGCGGGCGATGGTGCGCGCCGACCCGGACATCATCATGGTCGGCGAGATCCGCGACCGCGAGACCGCCCAGATCGCCGTGGAGTCCGCGCTCACCGGCCACCTGGTGCTCTCCACGCTGCACACCAACGACGCGCCCTCCGCCATCACCCGCCTCGTCGAGATGGGGGTGGAGCCGTTCCTGGTGGCCTCGGCGCTCGACTGCGTGGTCGCCCAGCGCCTCGCGCGCATGCTCTGCCCCAACTGCAAGAAGCGCACCATCATCCCCGCCAAGGTCCTGCAGGAGAACGGCTACCGGGCGCGCATGGAGCTGGAGGCCTACGAGCCGGTGGGCTGCCGGCGCTGCGGCGGCAGCGGCTACAAGGGACGGGTGGGGCTGTATGAGGTGATGAAGATGTCGCCCGAGATCCAGACGCTCGCGCTGGAACACAAGCCCGCGGAGGCGATCCGCGACGTGGCGGTCACCCAGGGCATGACCCGCCTGCGCGACGACGGCCTCAACAAGGTGCGCCTCGGGCGCACCTCGATGGCCGAGATCGCCCGCGTGATCGGCACCAACTGAGCTCGTACCTTCGTCCACTGCGACCGAGGCCGGGGTGCGCCTCCTAATGAATGGGCGCCGATCTGTCGATGGACGCACCCATGGACATCGATTTCGCAGACCTGCTGATGGAGGTCGTACACCGCAAGGCATCCGACCTGCACCTCAGCTCGGGCGCACACCCGACCGTCCGCGTGCGCGGCAAACTTGTTCCGCTCGAGGAGTACCCGAAGCTGTCGCCCACCGACACGCGCGAGATCATCTACTCGATCCTCACCGGCGATCAGCGCCAGCGCCTGGAGACCGACTGGCAGCTCGACTTCGCCTACTCGATCCCCGGCCACGCCCGCTTCCGTGTGAACGCCTACTTCCAGCGCGGCGCCCTCGGCGCGGCCTTCCGTCTGATCCCATTCAACCTGACGAGCATCGACCAGCTCGGGCTGCCCCCGGCGGTGCACGAGTTCACGCGCAAGCCCCGCGGCTTCGTGCTCGTCACCGGCCCCACCGGCTCGGGCAAGTCCACCTCGCTCGCGGCGATGATCGACGAGATCAACTCCTCCCGCGAGGAGCACATCATGACGATCGAGGACCCCATCGAGTTCCTGCACGGCCACAAGAAATGCATCGTCAACCAGCGCGAGCTGGGCTCGGACGCGCAGAGCTTCTCCGCCGCGCTCAGGGCCGCGCTGCGCCAGGACCCCGACGTGATCCTCGTCGGCGAGATGCGCGACCTGGAGACGATCTCCACCGCGTTGACAGCCGCTGAGACCGGGCACCTGGTGTTCGCCACGCTGCACACCCAGGACGCCGCCCAGACGATCGACCGCGTGATCGACGTGTTCCCCTCCCACCAGCAGGGTCAGGTGCGGGTGCAGCTCTCGGTCGCCCTGCAGGGGATCATGACCCAGCAGCTGCTGCCCAACGCCGACGGCTCCGGCCGGGTCGTGGCGTGCGAGGTGCTGGTGCCCACCCCCGCGATCCGCAACCTCATCCGCGAGGGCAAGACCCACCAGATCTACTCGGTGCTGCAGACCGGCTCGGCGAGCGGGATGCAGACGATGGACACCTCGCTGTGCACGCTCGTGCGCCAGGGCAAGATCAGCCAGGCGCTCGCCGAAGCGCGATCCTCGACGCCCGAAGAGCTCCGGCGCCTGCTCGGCGCGGGGACGCTCGCGGCCGCCTAGGAGGGCGGGGCATGAGCACCTACGTCTTCAAGGCGATCGACGGCACCGGGGGCAAGGCCCGCGGCGAGGTCGAAGCCGATTCCAAGCAGGCGGTCGCCGATCAGCTCAAGCAGCGCGGGCTGATCGTCCTGGACATCTCCGACAAGCACTCCGCGGCCAACATGGAGATCCGGCTCATGAAGCGGGTCAAGCCCAACGACCTGGCGATCTTCTCGCGCCAGCTGGCGACCATGATCTCCTCGGGCATGAGCATCCTGCGCGCGTTGTACGTGCTGGAGGAACAGACCGACGACAAATTCCTGAAAGAGACGATCGTGGCGGTGCGCAAGGACGTCGAGGCCGGCCTCTCGCTGAGCGACTCGATGGCGCGCCACCCGAAGGTCTTCAACCCCCTGTTCGTCGCCATGACGCAGGCGGGAGAGATGGGCGGTGTGCTCGAGGACGCGCTCGAGCGGGTCGCCGACCAGCTGCAGAAGGACGCCGGCCTGCGCAAACAGATCAAATCGGCGATGGTCTATCCGGTCATGGTGATCGTGTTCGCCGTCGGCGTGATGATGGCGCTGGTGGCGTTCCTGGTGCCCGTGTTCGAGAACGTGTTCAAGGAATTCGGCGGAAAACTGCCGCCCATGACCCAAGTGTCGGTGACGATGTCACACATCGTGCTGAACGACTGGTGGGCGATGATCGGCGGCACGATCGCGGTGGTGGTGGGCTTCATCAAGTGGAAGAAAACCACCTGGGGGCGCAAGCAGTGGGACCGCTTCCGCCTGCACATACCGATGAAGATCGGCACGATCGTGCAGCAGATCGCAGTGGCGCGCTGGTCGCGCACGCTGGCCTCGCTGACCGCAGCCGGTGTACCGCTGCTGCAGGCGCTCGAGATCACCGGGCGCACGGGCGGCAACGTCGTGGTCGAAGAATCGATGGACGAGGTGATCGCGTCGGTCAAGCGCGGTGGCACGATCGCCGCACCGCTCGCGCAGCAGCCGATCTTCCCCTCGATCGTCACCCACATGGTGGGCGTCGGCGAGGAGACCGGTGCGCTGGACCAGATGCTCGACAGGGTGGCGGAATTCTACGAGGAACAGGTGGAGGCGTCCGTCAAGGCGCTCACCTCCATCCTGGAGCCGATCATGATCATCATGATCGGGGCCATCGTCGGCTTCATCGTCATCTCGATGTACCTGCCGCTGTTTGAAGTTTATAACAACATCGAATAGGGCTACGGAGATTTGACTTCCGGCCTTTCGGCCGAAAGTCAAACTCCTCCGCGGCGGCAGCGCGCGCGTTGTGACGGGCCGGGTGGCGCGGACCGAGGGGACACCGGCGCGATGGGGGACGACCTGGGAGCGCGTGGGTGCAATGGGGCCGGTGGTGACGACCTCGGGTCCGTGTGGAGGAAACGGGGGCGATGGTGACGACCTCGGAGATCCTCTGGCGTTCGTGTCGCGGAAGCTTGGGGGGCCGAATCCTGTTGGGGAGCGTTCACGGGCGCCCTGCATCACCGTAGAGTCGAGCAGCTCGTGTCATCCATCCTGGGAAGGAAGCAGCGCATGGCCTCACTGGTCCTGAAGATGTCCGTCTCGCTCGACGGCTACGTCGCACCAATTGACGGGAGCACCGACTGGGAGGCCGCAGGACGCTCTCCCGACGGCGCCGAGTGGGTCCTCGACACCGTGGGTAACGCCGGCGCGCACCTCGTGGGCGCCGCTACCTATGCGCGCTGGGCCAGCTTCTGGCCCGGCGCATCCGGGCCGTTCGCGGCGCCGATGAACGAGATCCCCAAGGTGGTGTTCTCGAAGTCGCTCACGTCCGCCGACTGGGGCGAGACGACGATCGCGACTGGAGACCTGGCCGACGCCGTCTCGCGTCTGAAGCAGGAGCGCTCAGGCGGATACCTGCTCGCGCAGGGCGGCGTCCGGTTCGCTCGATCGCTCGTCGAGACCGGGCTGATCGACGAGTACCGCCTTGTCGTCCATCCGGCCGTCCTGGGTGCGGGCGAGCGGATCTTCCTCGCGCCGCTCACGATCGAGCCGATGAGCACCACCGTCTTCAGCGGCGGAGCCGTCGCCCACGTCTTCGCGGCGCACCCGTGATCGAGCCTGGTCGGCAACCGGAGAGCGCCACCCCGAACTGCACCACGCCTTCATGCAGCTGGCCTGCGCGTTCATCTGCCAGTGCTTCCCAGGCGGTTTGTGAAACGAGCTCTAAGCCACGGCCGTGCTTGCGAGCGGGAAGCCGACTCCGGTCAACTCCTCCGATACGTCCCATAGGCGGCGCGCGACGTCCATGTCCTCGGCGGCGTTCGAGCGGCCTACCAGCTTGGCGGGGCCGCGCTGCTCCATGAAGCCGCCGGGGCCGGCGAAGCTGTTGCCGGGGACGTCCGCGAGGGCGGCGTAGAGGGTGGGGGGGGCGCCGTCGTCCTCGCTCTGGGCGAGCAGGCGGTTGCCGGCGGCACCGAGGAGGTCGAAGACGCGGTTGGCGCTGTGGAACTGGAGGTTGGTGGCGGCGTAGCCGGGGTGGGCGGCCGTGGCGAGCACGGGGGAGCCGGCATCGGTCAGGCGGCGTTGGAGCTCGGCGGTGAACAGCAGGTTGGCGAGCTTGGACTGGCCGTACGCGCGCGAGGCCCTGTAGGGCTTGCGCTCCCAGTTGAGGTCGTCGAAGTCGATCGCGCCGAAGCGGTGGGCGGTCGAGGACACGGTCACCACGCGCCCGCTGATGTGCTCGAGCAGCAGGTTGGTGAGGGCGAAGTGACCGAGGTGGTTGGTGGCGAACTGCAGCTCGAAGCCATCCGTCGTGCGGGTCAACGGCGGGACCATCACGCCGGCGTTGTTGATCAGCAGGTCGATCTCGTCCCGCCACATGGCGGCGAATTCGTGCACGGAGGACTGGCTCGCGAGGTCGAGCTGGCGGACTTCGGTCTCGCCGGGCATTGCCGCGGCGGCGGCGGCGCCTTTGTCGAGGTCGCGCACGGCGAGCACGACGCGCGCGCCGGCGCCCGCGAATGCACTGGCGGCGGCGCGTCCGATGCCGCTGTTGGCGCCGGTCACGATCACTGTTCGGCCGGTCATGTCAGGGGTGGTGGCGGTGCTTGAAGTAGTCATGAGCAACAATGTATACTGTGGCAACAATGATGTCAATGCCAACTTCTGGTTCCTGATCGCTACGCTTCCGTGATGACCGAGCGGCCCTACCACCACGGCAACCTGCGCACCGCGCTCCTGGCGGAGGCCGAGCGCACGCTCCGCGAACGCGGCAGCCAGGATCTCTCGCTGCGCGAGCTCGCGCGCGCTGCCGGCGTCAGCCACGCCGCTCCCCGCCGGCACTTCCCCGATCGCCAGGCGCTGCTGGATGCCCTCGCCGAGGCCGGGTTCGCGCGGCTCGGCGAGGAGCTGCGCGCCGCGGTCGAGCAGGCCGGCGAGGACTTCCGGGCACGGCTGCGGGCGACCGCTGCCGCGTATGTCCGCTTCGCCACCCGCGACGCGGCGCTGCTGGAGCTGATGTTCGCGAGCAAGCACGGCGAGCAGCAGTCGGGGGCGCTCCACGAGGCCGCCGAGGACGCCTTCTCGGTGATGCTCGAGCTGATCACCCAGGGTCAACAGGAGGGCGCGCTCGAATCAGGTCCCTCCGAGCGTGTGGGCCTGGTCCTGTTCGCCACGATCCAGGGGATCGCGGCGCTGGTCACCGGCGGGATGGTGGATGCGGAGCAGCTCGACGAGCTGGTGGCCGATGCGATCGCGCATTTCCTGCGCGGATCGCGCACCCCCGCGTGAGCTGAGCCGGCGCCGCCGGGACGCTTCAGCGCGGGTCGATCTGCACGCGCGCGCCGGCCGGGCCGCGGTTGACCGCCAGCGACACTCTTCCGCCCAGGAGCTCGAGCAGCTCTCCGCCGGCCAGCTCGCGCCGCCAGCCGCGCAGGGTGCGCACGTCGGGCTCTTCGCCGCCGGCGCGCACGGCGGCGACGATCGCCTGCAGGTCGGCGCGGGCGGCCAGCAGCTCGTAGGCGAGGCCCGCCTCGCGGGCGCGGGCGCGCAGCAGCGCCTCGGACAGCGCCACCAGCGGGGCGTCATCGGGCTTGGGGGCGGGGCCGCGCTGCATCTGCGGCGGAGGTTCGGGCGGGCGCTCGCGTCCGCGGCGGACCGCCTCGAGCAGATCCTCGGCGCGGCGGCCCTGAGCGGCCCCGCCCACGCCGCGGATGCGCTCGAGCTCGGGGCGCGAGGACGGGCGGCGCTTGGCGATCTCGAGCAGTGTGGCGTCGCCGAGGACGCTCTGCACCGGGCGATCATGGTGGGCGGCCGTGCGCTCCCGCCAGGCCACCAGCTCGCGCGCCACCGGGCGCGCGGCGGCCCCCAGGGTGCCGATGCGGGGCAGGCGGGCGAAGATCGCCTCGGGATCGCGCTCGTCGCTGGAGAGCGCCAGTGGCTGGCACTCCTCGCGCGCCCACTGGAGGCGGCCGAGCTTGGTCAGGCGGCGTTCGAGCTCGGTGGCGAGCTCGAGCAGGTGGACGACGTCCTCGCGGGCGTATGCGAGCTGCTCGGGCGAGAGCGGGCGGGCGTCCCAGCGGGTGAAGCTCGCGGTCTTGGCCACCCGCAGGCGCAGGATGTCGGTGAGCAGCGAGTCATACGAGCTCTGCGCGCCGAGCCCCGCGAAGCCGGCCGCCACCTGGGTGTCGAACACGTTGGTCACCTCCGTCTGAAAGCGCCGGCGCACCAGCGCCACGTCCTGGCGCCCGGCGTGCACGACGATCTTCACCTCCGGGTCCGCGAGCACCCGCGCCAGCGGCGAGCCGTCGAGGTCCTCGGCCAACGGGTCGATCACCACGATCCGCTCGGCCTCCGGGGTGGGCTCGCCCTTCGAGGACGATGCGGGTATCGCGAGCTGCACGAGGCACAGCAGCGTCCGGTAGCGGCCCTCGCCCATGAACTCGGTGTCCAGCGCCAGGCGCCCCGCCGCGCGCGCTCCGTCCGCCAGCGCCACCAGCCCGTGCCGGTCGGACTGCCCGCTCACGCTGTGTGCCCCGCTCGCGTGCTCACGCCTTCGCCCCCGGCAGCAGGTACAGCAGGCCGCCCTGCGGCAGGCCCGCCGCGCGCGAGACGTCGGTGCCGTGCGCGCGCACCCAGCGCACGGGCGCCGAGCAGGCTGGATTGACCGCCGGGGCCTCGGCCGTGCAGAACGTGTTCAGGAACGCATAGCGCACCTTGCCCTGGGCGATCAGGCGCTGGAGCTCCGGCACGGAGGTGAAGACGCGCGCGTCATAGGTGGTGAGCACGAGGATCGGGCGCGCATCCTGCACGATCAGCGAGCCGACCGCCGTCGCCGACTCCGACGCCACCTGATAGTAGGCGCCGTCCTGGTGGGCGAGCAGGTAGGCGCTCAAGGGGCGCTGCTGGGCGCCCGGGAGCTCGCCCACGAGGCCGGCGTCGCTGGTGCGATCGGCGATCGCCGTGAGGTCGGCCTTCAGGGGGATCGCCAGCACCGCCACCAGCGCCATCGCCATCACCCCCGCGCCCAGCAGCAGCGAGCCTCGCCGGGACGGCGCTCGCGCGAACGCCAGGGCGAGGAGCGCGGTCGCGCACAGCGCGCCGGCGAGCGACGCCCACCACGCTGGCGCCACCCCGTAGAGCAGGCGCTCGCCGTAGTACACGACGATCGCGAGCGTCGCCACCAGCAACAGGAGGCGCAGCCGGTCCCAGGCGCCGAGCGTTCGCCATCGGAGCGGGCGCCGATCGCCCCTGGCGAGGGCCGTCAACGGTTCGCTCGCCCACGCCACACCGATTCCCAGCATGGCGGCGACCGCCGGCGTGAACGCTTCCACGTAGCGCGGGTGCAGGCGCACCATGTGGCTGTACAGCACGATCCCCGTGAGCATCCACACGCCAAGCCCCCCGGCGCTCCCGCGTCGCATCCGGTGCGTAAGCGTTTGCTTCGCCGCACCAGCGCCCGCTCCCCCAGGCGCGTCGGGGGCGAACACCACGGCGCGCTCGTCGGGGTCGCCGTCGCCGGAGGGCTCGCGAGCTTTGCCCGCGGCCCGCTCCCCGAGCACGCCCCACGCCAGCGCGGGTATCCCGAGCAGCAGCGCCACCAGCACCTCGAGGCCGAGGCGCTCACCCGACAGCGGCCCGACGGTGGTGAGCAGGCGCGTGGGCGAGGGCGGGACGATCGGGATGTGGTCGCGCTGCTCCTGCGTGGCCACCGGATAGCGGTGGCCCGGTTCATACACGGTGGCGCCGGGTTCGGGGGATTTGCTGCCGAGGCGATCGCTGCCGTTGAACACGAACGCCGCGTTCCATGCGCTCCCGTTGGTCGAGCCGATCGCGTACGGGCGATCGTGCGCGGGGAACAGCAGCGTGGCGGTCAGCCACGCGAGCGCCACGGCGACGTACACGGCCGCGGCCGCCGTCAGGCCCAGCAGGCGCCGTGCGCGCGAGCCGGGCAGGCCGAGGTAGGCGAGCACCGCGAGGCCCGGCAGCGCGACCAGCGACTCGAGCAGCTTGACGTCGAAGGCCACCCCCAGCGCGGCGGCGCCCGCGAGCAGGTAGGCCAGGCGGCCGGTCTCGATCGCCCGCACCACCAGCAACAGCGCGAGCACGATCACGAGCATCATGACCCCGTCCATCGTGTCGCTGCGCGCGGTGATCACCTCGATCGGCAGCACCGCCATCGCCGCCGCCGCCGCGATCCCAGCCGACGCGCTCCACATGCGGCGCACCACCACGTACAGCAGCGGCACCGAGGCGATCCCGGCGAGCGCCTCGGGGAGCTTCAGGGTGGTCGAGCTGAAGCCCAGCGCCTTGGTCGAGAGCACCTGCAGCCACAGGTCCACGGGGGGCTTGTCGATCGACAGGCTGCCGCCGGGGTCGTACACGCCGAAGAAGAAGTTGTGCCAGGACAGCGACATGCTGCGGACGGCCGCGTCGTAGAAGGGGTCCGGAGGGACCTGCCCGATGTGCACCAGGCGCAGCGCCGCCGCGCCCGCCGTGACCGCCGCCACGATCGCCCACTCGACTGTCCGTCCACGTGCTCTCACGTGCGGAACGCTAGTGTGAACCGCTCGTGGCACGCGACAGTGGCGAGAACGGCGAGAGCGAGGGTCAGGGGGCGGCGTCCCATGGGCCGCGGGAGTGTATGGCCTGTCGCGGAAGCGGCCAGGTGATCTCCAACCTCGGGGGGAGCCCCAGCAAGCTCACGTGCCCGTGGTGCGAGGGACAGGCCGTACGCCTGCCCGGCGTGGACGCCCAGGCGCGCTGGGCTGGGCAGGACGTGGACAGCGCCGCGTCCAGCCCGGCCCCCGAGCCGGCCTGACGGCGAGTCTCCCGACTCGGTAGCCGTGGTGCCTCACGCATGCGCGCGCGAGGGTGCGGCGCTGGCTCATCTGTCCAACCACCCATGCAGCGGTAAAGGTTGCGCGCGCGTGGGTCGATCCAGCCGCCAACAGAGCCAGTACCGAGGTGCCATGGCAAGCATCGACAGAGGTGCGTAGCAAAGCCGGCGGCCCTCAGCGAACACGGGGGACGCATCGCCGCTTGAGGCGATCACCGAGGGCTGGCGCCCAAACCGGATCCTAGGAGGATCAAGCAATGTTGTATCGACTGCGCCAGCGCTCAACGGATGAGAGTGGTTTTACCCTCATCGAACTGCTGGTCGTTATCCTGATCATCGGCATCCTTGCCGCTATTGCCATCCCGTCCCTGCTGAGCCAGAAGAACAAGGCCTACGACGCGTCGGCCAAGTCGCTGGCCGGCTCCGCGCAGACTACTGCGGAGACGATCGCGACGGACTTCGGCGGTAGCTACAAAGAAGTCTCGGCGGCGAAAATCAACGAATACGAAAAGAACATCCCCATCACTGAAGAAGCCGCGAAAGGCGGCGCATGGCTCTCCGCGGTCAAAGCCGGAGAAAACGAATACGAACTCACTGTGACCGCGCCGGTGACGAAGGACACCTTCACGATCATAAAGACCGCCGAAGGCGTCGTCGAACGCAAGTGCGTTGAAGTCAAGGTAGGCGACAAGGGTTGCCCGAAGAAAGAATGGTAGTCAGCTGGACCTGAGCTAACGCTCTCGCGCGACTCTGAGCGCGCATCCCTAGGAGAGGCGGCCCCCGGGCCGCCTCTCTTCGTTTGCCGGGCCGGCGTCGCCCGGCGACGCTCGGCCGCGGCCGGCTGCTTGGCTCAAGCACCGGCATGCCGGCGTCGATTAAGCGCCGATGCGTGCGCGCGGAAAGCCCTGGTCCAAGCTGCGGGCGTCCGACGATCCGAGGGCCGACGCAGGTTCGCCAGCCAAGCGCTCGGAGGACGAGAGCGGCTTCACGCTCATCGAACTGCTGGTCGTGGTGCTGATCATCGCGATCCTCGTCGCGATCGCCGTCACGACCCTGCTCGGACAGAAGAACAAGGCCTACGACGCCTCCGCCAAGTCGATGGCCGCAACGGCAGGGATCACCGCCGAGGCGATAGCCACCGACTACGGCGGCAGCTACAAGGAAGTCAGCAAGGAACGGATCCACGAATACGAACCCTCCGTCCCCCTGAGCGAAGCCGAAGCGAAAGGCGGGCCGTGGCTCTCCGAAGCCACGGAAACGGAAAAGGGCCAGGGTTACAAGATCGTCGTCACCGCGCCTCTGACCAAGGACACGTTCGAAATCGCCAGGAAGGAAGACGGCGAAGTGGAATACAACTGCGAGGAAGTCGTCAAAGAAGACAAGGCCTGCCCGAGCAAAACGTGGTAGCCGGCGCCGGCGCCGGCTCATCGCGGGCGCCGATGGTCCTCTCAAGCCTCGGCCCATGGCGGTCGATTAGTCGCACATGGAGGCAACGTTCGCGGGAGTGCTGGGCGCGGTCTTCGGATCGTTCCTGAACGTCGTCGCCTACCGCTTGCCGCGCCACGAGTCGATCGTCAAACCCGCCTCGCATTGCACGCGCTGCGGCACCCCGGTCAAGCCCTACGACAACATCCCGATCCTCTCCTGGCTTTTGCTGCGCGGGCACTGCCGGAGCTGCGCCAGTGCGATCTCACCGCGCTACCCGCTGGTGGAGGCGCTCACGGCCGCGCTGTGCGTCGGTGCCGTGCTTGTGCACCACTCCGCCTCGACGATCGCGCTCAGCATCGTGCTGATCCTGCTGGTCGTTCCGATCGCGCTGATCGACCTCGAGTACCGCATCATCCCCAACAAGCTGACGGCGCTCGGCGCCGTGCTGGCGCTCGCGATCGGGCTCGCGCTCGACCCAGCCGGCGAGCCTGAACGCCTGATCGCGGCCGCCGCGGCCGGTGGCTTCTTCCTGCTGGCGGCACTCGCCTATCCGGGTGGCATGGGCATGGGCGACGTCAAGCTCGCCGCCATGATGGGGCTGTTCCTCGGCGCGTCCGTGGCAGCGGCGCTGCTGATCGCGCTGCTGGCCGGAGTGGCGCTCGGCGCGGTGGTGATCGCCCGCAAGGGCGCGCGGGATGGACGCAGGACGGCCGTCCCCTTCGGTCCGTTCCTCGCCCTGGGGGCGCTCGTGGCGGTGTTCGTGGGTCCGCAGCTGGTCGATGTCTACGTCAACCACTTCCTGCACTAAAGCGCCGCCGGCCTCACGCCGATACCGCACATGCGGGTGATCCCTCCCGCCGCCCGAAGCGTCCCATCCGAGATGCAAATCCTTCCTTCACGAATCCCGTCACCGGAGCTGAAGCTCCCACATCTCAAGCTCCCGTTCAAGCTCGGCGGACGGACGAGCCAGAACCTCGTCGGGCTGGACATCCAGCCGGGGTTCGTCGCCGCTGTCCAGGCGCGGGTCAACGGCTCGATCCTGGCCGAGCGCGCAGCCACGCTGCCGCTTCCGGCCGACTCCGTGCGCGACGGCGAAGTCCTGGACGAGAGCGCCCTCGCAGAGACGTTGCGCGAGCTCTTCGACGACAGTGGCCTGTCCAAGCGCGTGCGCGTCGGCGTGGCCAACCAGCGCACGGTCTTGCGCACGCTAGAGCTGCCGCCCGTCACCGATCCGAAGGAGCTGGCCGCGGCCGTCAACTTCCAGGCCCAGGACCAGGTGCCGATGCCCCTCAACAACGCCGTCATGGACTTTCATCCGCTCGGCATTGTGGACACGCCCGCGGGACCGCGTCAGCGCGTCGTGCTCGTGGCCGCGCAGCGCGACATGATCGAACGGCTGATCAAGGCCGTACGCCAGGCCGGCCTGAGCGTCGAAGGCGTCGACCTGTCCGCCTTCGCGCTCATCCGCTCGCTCTACCGTCCCGACCCCGAGCAGACCGGCCGCGTGCTGTACCTGAACGTGGACGGTCTCACCAACCTGGCGATTGCCGAGGGCACCGTATGCCGCTTCACGCGCGTGGTCGGCAGCGGCCTCGAGGGGATGGCCAGCGAGCTCGCCGAGCGGCGCAGCATCGCATTGACAGAGGCGCGCTCGCTGCTGGCGGGCGTCGACCTCACGGCTTCCACTCCAGCCACCTCGCAGGAAAGCGCACCGGAGGCCCCCGCACCCGAGGCCCCCGCCTCCGAGGCGGCCTCGCCCGAGCGCGAGTCCTTCGAGGAGCAGGCGCCCGGAGCGCCCGCACCGGAGGCCGATCCCCAGAAGCTCCGAGCAGGCCGAGCAGAGCGAGCGGGAAATGAGCTACGAGGAGCTGGCTGCGCTGGAAAGCGCTCCTGCCGCCCCGGCGGTCGCCCAATCGGACGCAGATCTGTTGAGTGTGCTCGAGAACGGCATTCGCGACATCTCCGGCGAGGTCCGCAACTCGCTCGACTTCCACCGCTCCCAGGAGGGCGGCGGCGAGGTCTCACACGTGGTGATGAGCGGTTGCGCCCAGGACATCCCCGGCTTCGCCGCCGCGCTCCAATCCTCGCTGGGCGTGGAGGTGCGCTGCCAGGAGGTGGGCGTGCTGGACAAGAGCCTTGGCAACACGGTGTCCCTGCACCGGCTGGCGGTCGCCACCGGCCTCGCAGCCGCGGAGGCGGTGCAATGAGAGCCGTCAACCTCATCCCCGCGGAGCAGCGAACCGGCGCGGAACTCGGCGTGGGGCGCTCGCAGGGGGGCGCGTACGCGGTGCTCGTGGTGATCGCCGGGCTGGCCGTGATGATCGTCCTCTACGGCAAAGCCGATCACGCCATCTCCACCAAGAGCGCGCAGGCCGCGTCACTCACCCAGAAGGCCCAGATCGCCGAAACGCTGGCGAGCCGTCTGGCCCCGTACACGAGCTTCGTAGCGATGCGCGAACAGCGCGAACAGGCCGTGGAGACGCTGCTCGAGTCGCGCTTCGACTGGGCCCACGTCTTTCACGAATTCGGGCGTGTGCTGCCCCTGGGCACCTCGGTCTCCTCCCTCGACGGCACCGTCGGCGCCAAAGTCGCCGCGGTTGGGTCCAAAGCGCCGATCGGCTCGGCCGCGCCCGCCGCCGGCTCGGTGGCCTCGAGCACCCCGCCCGGAAGCGTTCCCACGTTCACGATCTCCGGCTGCGCGGTCGGCCAGCCCGAGGTGGCAGAGCTGCTCGAGCGGCTGCGCCTGATCGATGGCGTCAGCGAAGTCTCGCTCGACGAGCTCCACCTCGTCCACCACCGGCGCCGGCGGCGGCGCCACCGGTGGCTGTCCCCCGCACGACCCGTCCTACACGGCGCAGGTCACATTCGAAGCGTTGCCCGCCACCTCGGCGGTGGTCGCCGCCACGGCGCCCACGAAAACCGTGGCGGACTCCAGCGGCGCGTCCGCGAGCACGAAGGTCGCCACCTCGGGGGTGAGCGCAAGATGAGCGGGCGTGATCGCACAGTGATGATCGTCGCGGTCGTCGTCGTCGTACTCGGGCTGGCGTGGTTCGCGCTGGTGTCGCCCGAGCGCAAGAAGGCGAGCAAGCTCGACGCTCAGATCACGAGCGCGCAGGCGCAGCTCGCCAGCGCGGAAGGCAAGCTCCAGAACGCGCGCGGCGCCCAGGCCCGCTACTCGGCGGCGTACGCGTCGGTCATCAACCTCGGCAAAGCCGTGCCGCCCACCCAGGAAGTGCCGTCTCTGATCTACCAGGTCACGCAGGCGGCCAACGAGAAGAACGTGGACTTCGCGGCGATCTCGACCACCGTCACCGGCAGCTCGGGCGCTGCCTCGAGCGCGTCCTCCGCCGCGGCGAGCAGCTTCTCGGAACTGCCCTTCACGTTCACCTTCGAAGGCGGCTTCTTCCAGCTCGAACACCTCTTCCGCGGTCTCGACGACTTCGCGACGCTCGCCTCCCCCGGCCACATCAACGTCAGTGGCCGGCTGCTCACCGTGCAGAGCGTCAAGCTCGCGCCGGCGGTCGGCGCCGGCACGACCGGCTCGGGCGAGCTGAGCGGCACGGTCACGGCCTCGGCCTACGTGCTCCCCGCGAGCGAGGGGCTCACGGGCGCCGCGAGCCCCGCCTCGCCGAGCGCCTCCGGCACGAGCGCCGCGTCAGGAAGCTCGGCCAGCTCCCCGACCACGCCAGCGATTGTGAAAGCGACGGCCCCATGACCAGCTTCCTGAACTCCCTCAAGGATGACCTGCTCGACCGCCGCCTGCTGCCGTTGGTGGCAGTCGTGGCCGTCGGCCTGCTGGCCGCCGTGGGCTACGTGGCGCTCGGTGGCGGTTCGAGCGCGGCCACCACGCCTTCGGGGCCATCCGCCGCCGCGTCCGCCGCTCCGCCCGCCGGCCTGACCGTGAGCAGGATCACGCCCGCAAAGGCCGTCGCGGAGACCACCGCCGGCGTCGCCGACCAGCGCAAGGGCGCGGCCCACAACCCCTTCACGCCCCTCCCCGAACCGGCGGAAAAAAAGACCACCCTGAAGCTCTCGTCGGGGAGCGCCGCCAGCGCGCCGAGCGCGTCCGGGCCCACCGAACCGTCCTCCTCATCCTCCTCAGGTTCCGGCGAGTCGGCCGCGCCGACCCCGGCGCCGTCCGCGCCCCCCAAGCCCACCTACCACGTCGCCGTCCTGTTCGGTGTCGCCCCCCCGACGGGCACGCCCGAACCCGAAAAGCAGCTCACGCCGTATGCGAACCTCAAGCTGCTCGCGCCGCTCCCCTCCGCCAAGCAGGCGCTGGTCGTGTTCCGCGGCGTCACCGAAGGCGGCAAGACCGCGACCTTCACGATCGTCAGCGAAGCGATTCTCCACGGGCAGGCCAAGTGCCTGCCGAGCGACGAACAGTGCCAGGCGATCGCACTCAAGCCGGGACAGGCCGAGACGCTCGAATACATCTCGGCGTCCGGTCAGCCGGTGACCTACGAGCTGCAGCTCGTAGGCATCAACTCGAGCGCCGGCTCCGGCTCGGGCTCCAGCGTCCAGAGCATCCTGCGCGACGAGTCCAAGGCCGGACGCGAACTGCTCCGCCACGAAGGTCTGAGCGAGGTCCCCGGTCTGCGCTACTCCGCCGCCCAGGGCGTGCTCGTGCACGCCGGGCACTGAGTCGCCGCCCCGCCAGGCGCCAAGGCGCCGACGGATAGGGCGCCGCGGCCCCGGCAAATAAGCTAGGGAGCCATGGAGCTCCGTCTCACCACCGCCGGCGAGTCGCACGGCCCGGGCCTGACGTGCATCGTCGAGGGACTGCCCGCGGGCCTGGAGCTTCTCCCCGGAGGACCTCAACCGCGACATGTCCCGTCGCCAGCTCGGCCACGGCCGCGGCGGGCGCATGAAGATCGAGCGCGACGGCGCCGAGGTGACCGGCGGCGTGCGCCACGGGCGCACGCTCGGCGGGCCGGTGGCGCTGCAGGTGGCCAACCGCGACTACGCCAACTGGGAGGAGCGCATGAACCCCTGGCCGGTCGCCGCTGAGACCGCCGAGGTCCACCTGCCGCGCCCCGGGCACGCGGACCTGGTGGGCGCGCAGAAGTACAAGCACTCGGACGTGCGCAACATCCTCGAGCGGGCCTCCGCGCGGGAGACCGCCGCACGGGTGGCCGGCGGCGGGCTGTGCAAGGCGTTCCTGCGCGCGCTCGGCGTGTCCGTGTACTCGCACGTCATCCAGATCGCCTCGGTGCACGCCCCCGCCCGCGAGCAGCCGCTCACGGCGGCCGACTTCGCCGAGGTGGACAGCTCGCCCGTGCGCTGCCTGGACGCCCAGGCGTCCAAGGCGATGGTCCGCGAGATCGACACCCTGCGCAAGGCCAACGAGTCGCTCGGCGGCGTGTTCGAGGTGCAGGCCTTCGGGCTGGTCCCCGGCCTCGGCTCGCACATCTCCTGGCAGGAGCGACTGGACGGGCGCCTGGCGATGGCCATCTGCTCGATCCAGGCGATCAAGGGCGCGTCCATCGGTGACGCCTTCACGATCGCCGGGCTGCCCGGCTCGCAGGCCCACGACGAGATCTTCTACTCCGAGGAGCGGGGCTACTTCCGCGAGACCAACCATGCCGGCGGGCTCGAGGGCGGCATGACCACGGGCCTGCCGTTGATCGTGCGCGGCGCGATGAAGCCGCTGCCCACCCTCACCAAGCCGCTGCGCTCGGTGGACACCGAGACACACGAGCCCGCCCAGGCGCTGCGGGAGCGCACCGACTCGGCCACAATCCCCGCCGCGGGCGTGGTCGGCGAGGCGATGGTTGCGCTCGTGCTCGCCGACGCCTACCGGCGCAAGTTCGGCGGCGATCACATCGACGACGTCCTGGGAGCCGTGGACGCCTACGCGCAGCGCATCGGATGGCATTCGTCCTGATCGGCTTCATGGGCGCGGGCAAGTCGACCGCTGCGCGTGAGCTGGCGGCCGCGCTGGGAGGCGAAGCCCTCGACAGCGACGAGTTGCTCACCGAGCACTTCGGCCATGCCCCCACGCGCGAGTTCGATCTGCACGGCGAGGCGGCCTTCCGCGCGGGAGAGGAGCAGGTGGTGGGGGAGCTGCTCGAGGACGGGGAGCGGGCGGGAGCGGACGCGGTGATCGCCCTCGGCGGCGGCAGCGTGCTGTCCGAGCGCGTCCGCGCTGCGCTTGGGGGGCACGTGGTGGTGTGGCTCGACGTCGACGCGGACACGGCCTGGGAGCGTGTGCACGAGCGCCCCGGGGAGCGTCCCCTGGCCCGCGACCGGGACGCGTTCGTGGCGCTCCACGCCGAACGGCAGAGGCTGTACGAGGAGCGTGCCGACGCCTTCCTCCCGGTGCTCCCCCGTGGGGGGCCGGCGCGGGTGGCGCCCTCGCTGCGGGCGCTCGCCGCGGCCCCTGGCGGCACGCGGCTGCTGTGGGCTGGCGCCGTGTCCCCCTCCGGGGACGGTGCCGGCGAGTACCCCGTGCTCGTGGGTCGGGGGTTGCTGGGCGCCGGCGAGGAACCCCCGTCGCAGGCCGTGTGGCCGCTGCCCCGGGAGCGCTCCCGGGCGGTGTGCGTGAGCGACGTCACGGTGATGGCGCTCCACGGAGGACGGGTGGGGGAGGTGTCGGAGACGATCGTGCTCGAGCCCGGGGAGTCCAACAAGACGCTCGCGAGCGCCGAAGGGGTGTGGAGGGAGATGGCCGACGCGGGGATCACCCGGGCCGACCACGTGGTGGCGCTCGGCGGCGGCGTGGTGGGCGACCTCGCGGGCTTCTGCGCGGCCACCTACCAGCGGGGGATCCCCATCGTCCACGTGCCCACCACGCTCGTTGCCCAGGTGGACTCGGCCTACGGCGGGAAGACCGGCGTGGACCTCCCCCAGGCCAAGAACTACGTCGGCGCCTACCACCAGCCGGCGGGGGTGATGGTCGACCCTGACACCCTGGCGACGCTCCCGGCGGCCGAGCTCGCGGCCGGCTGGGTGGAGGTGCTGAAGACCGCCCTCATCGCCGGCGGGGCGCTGTGGGAGTGGGTCGGCGGCGGCGGGGAGGTGGACGAGGGGACGATCCTCGCGTGCGCCCGCACGAAGCTCGCGGTGGTGGCCGCGGACGAGCGCGACGGCGGGCTCCGTCAGGTGCTGAACCTCGGGCACACGGTCGGCCACGCGATCGAGACGGCCACCGGCTACGGGCGCTACCGCCACGGCGAGGCCGTCGGCCTCGGCCTGCTCGCCGCCCTCACCCTCTCCGGGCAGCCGCGGCTGCGCGAGCGGGTGCGGGAGCTGATGCTCGACCGGGGGCTGCCGGTGACACTCGATGATTTCGAGGAGGGGTCGGTCGATGCGATCCTCGCGGCCATGGGGAGGGACAAGAAGCGGGTCGGCGATACCGTGCCGTTCGTGCTCGTCCGTGCCCCCGGTGATGTCGAGTTCGGCTGCGAGGTGGACGCCGGGGACGTCCGGGCGGCCGTGGCGGAGCTGGCTCCATGAGCGCGGCCCGGCGGGTGGCGGTGATGCACGGCGTCAACCTCGACCAGCTCGGGAGCCGCGACCCCGTGCTGTACGGCACGCTCACGCTCGCCGAGCTCGAGCAGCGGATCGACCGGGAAGCGCGGGCTCTCGGCCTGGAGGCGAGCTTCTTCCACACCAACCACGAGGGCGAGTTCGTCGAGCACCTCCACTCGCTGCGGGGCCCGCCCCCCTGGGCCGACGCGATCCTCTTGAACCCGGGCTCCTGGACCCACTACGCGTGGGGCATCCGCGACGCCCTGGAGATCGCCGGGCTGCCCGCCTTGGAGATCCACCTCTCCGACGTGGAGAACCGCGAGCCGTGGCGGCGGGTGTCGGTGATCCGGGAGCTGTGCTTCGCCACCGTCTCCGGGCGCGGCCCCGACGGCTATGGCGAGGCGCTCTCGCTGATCCGCCGGGAGCTCGATGGGGCCGGCGCGTGAGCGGGCGAGCGTCGGCGGGCATGCGCGTCGGGGCAGGGCACCCGGGACGCACTGGCATGCGAGGCGCGGCGTGAGCGACGGCGCGCGCGTCACCCGCCTGGCGGCGGAGTTGGACGGGCTCGGGCTCGACGCGCTGCTTGTGGACTCGCTCGTCGACGTCCGGTACTTGACTGGTTTCACCGGCAGCAACGCGATCGTGATCGCCGTGGCCGCCGCGGCCCACCCGCGGCTCGGCGCCCACCGCTTCCTCAGCGACTTTCGCTACGCCACCCAGTCCGCCGAGCAGGTCCCGGAGGAGTTCGAGCGCGAGATCGTCGCCGACGAGCTGCTCGGGGGGCTGGCCCCCGCGCTCGGCCCGGGTGGCGGGCGGCTCGGCTTCGAGGAGGCGAGCGTCACCGTCAGGACCCACCGTCGCCTCGCGGAGGCGCTCGGGGAGCGCTGGGAGCTCGTCCCCTGCGCGGGCGTCGTGCAGGGGCTGCGGGCGGTCAAGGACGCGGGTGAGATCGCCCGCATGCGGGCGGCCTCACAGCTCGCCGACGAGGCGCTCAGGACGGTGCTGGAAGACGGCCTGGTGGGCCGCACCGAGCGCGAGGTGGCGATCGAGCTCGAGCTGCGCATGCGGCGGCTGGGGGCCGAGGCGCCGAGCTTCCCGTCGATCGTCGCCGCCGGCGCCCACGGCGCGCTGCCCCACGCCGAGCCGCGGGCGCAGGAGATCCCCCCCGACGTGCTCGTGACGATCGACTGGGGGGCGCTGCACGAGGGCTACTGCTCGGACTGCACCCGCACCTACGCCACCGGCGAGGGCATATCGGTGCAAGCGCGAGAGACCTACGAGCTCGTGCTCCGCGCCCAGCAGTGCGGTCTCGAGGCCGTGCGCGCGGGGCTCACCGGGCGGGAGGTGGACGCGCTCGCCCGCGAGGTGATCGAGCAGGCCGGGCAGGGCGAGCACTTCGGCCACGGGCTCGGCCACGGCGTGGGCCTGGAGATCCACGAGGGCCCCCGCCTGTCGCGCACGGCCCCCGAGGGACAGGTGCTCCGCGCCGGGAACGTCGTCACGGTCGAGCCCGGCGTGTACCTCCCGGGGGTGCTCGGCGTGCGCATCGAGGAGCTCGTGGTCGTCGGCGAGGGCGGCTGCGAGATCCTCACGGGCTTGCCGAGGACGCTCACGGTCGTCACCTGAGCGGCTCGATGGCGCCGGTTGCGCGGGGACGCCCACGGTCGCTTCCCGCGCGGCCCGACGCCGCTGGTCAGAGCCGGCCGAACGCAGTATGGTCGGCACGCGAGGGCCGCCTCCGCGCGACCCATCTAAATAATCAAAAAGGGGAGGAAACGGTCGCTCATGCCCACGCTTCTCGATCTCACCAGTCAGGGGGATGTGGCCACCATCTCCGACGAGTCCAAGCTGCCGACGGTCACGCTCATGACCCCGCAGGAGCTCTACGAGCTGTGGGAGCGCCAGCACTGGCAGTCGCACACGATCGACTTCACCCGGGACCGCCGCGACTGGCAGCAGATGGACGGGGATCTGCGGCGCAGGCTGGCCTGGAACCTGTCGTCGTTCTTCATCGGCGAGGAGCGCGTCACCACCCAGTTCTCCGGACTGGTGATGGCCTACGAGAGCCAGGGCGAGGAGGCCTTCCTGGCGACCCAGCAGGTCGACGAGGCGCGCCACGCCCAGCACTTCAACCGCTTCTACGAGCAGGTGCTCGGGATCGACGGCACCTTCGAGGACCGCATGGACGAGGCCCGCAAGGACCTCAACCCGGCGTTCATCGAGATGTTCGACGGCGTGCTCGTCGAGTGGGGCCAGCGCCTGATCGACAACCCCCGTGACGTGGAGGCGAAGGTGGACTTCGTGACCCTCTACCACATGATCATCGAGGGCACCCTCGCGCTCACCGGCCAGTGGTTCCTGACCGACTACATGGAACGCAAGGACATCCTCCCCGGCTGGGTGGAGGGCTTCAAGCTGATCTCCCGCGACGAGCACCGCCACGTCGCCTACGGCACCTGGTTCCTGCGCGAGAAGGCCGCCGACCCCGCGCTCAAGCAGCGCATCGCCGAGCGCATCGCCGAGCTCATCCCGCTGGCCTCCGCGGTGCTCGTGCCTCCGGGCGAAGATCCCGAGAACTACTCCATCCTGGACTACTCCATGGAGGAAACCAACGCGTTCGCCTTCACCGCCCTGCAGCGGCGCCTGAGGGTGATCGGCGTCGACCTCGCGAGCGTGGGCGCGGCCGCGTAGCGGTGGCGCCCGCCGAGCTCGCAGCCGGCGGGCCAGGCGCCTGCTCGGCGCTCGTCGGCGAGCCCGCGGGGATCGCCAGCGCAGGCACCCACGCGCTGGACGGCGCGAACAGCGCGACCGCCAGAAGCGGGAACACCCACGGCAGGTAGGACCACGTCCAGTAGTTGGCGGACAGCTGCACGCCGAGCAGCAGCGCTGCGGCCAGTGCGCCGAGACGCACGAGGTCTGCGCGTATCGAGCTGTCGGCGCGCAGGCGCAGGGCAGCGCTCGCCACCAGCGCCAGCACCCCCGCCTGTACCAGCGGCTGCAACCACTGCACGCCAAACGTGTACCAGGGGGCGAAGAAGGAGCTGCGCTCGAACTGGAAGGACATGGAGTTGACCATCGCCGCCACCGCCCCAGGGCCGCCGAGCGCGACCAACAGCCCCGTCAGGGCCAGCGACAGCGCTGCCGCCGCGGTGCTGGAGCGAACGAGCTCGCGGCGACTGTAGGGGATCCAGATCGCCACCAGCACCAGCGGCGCCAGCTTCACCCACACGGCCATCGCCAGCGCCAGCAGCGACACGCCCGCGCGCGTGCGCAGCGCGAGCATCCACGCCAGGCACGCCGCCACCAGCACGTTGTTTGCGCCGCACGAGGCGTCCAGCAGCGCGGGCGCGAACGCGAACCAGGCCAGCGTCAACCGCAGCCGGCGCTCCTCGCGCGGCTCGCCGCTGCCCGGCGCGATCTGAGCGCCGCCTCCGATTCGATACAGCGCCGCTCCTGTCAGCAGGCTGGCGACGAGAGCGACGGTGAGCGAGCCGGACAGGTCACTGAAAGCGGTCGTCACGGGTCGCCACAGCGCGCCGGGCACGTACAGCACGTAGTTGAGCAGCGGATAGGTGTCGCCGTGCGGTGCCAGTTCGATGTGTCCATAGGGCAGCACGCCATGGAGCAGCTCGGTCGCGCCCTCGAGCGACGCGCTCGCCACGTCGGTGTACCCACCCGAGGTGAGCGTGATCATCGCGAAGGCCAGCGTCGTGGCGAGCACGAGCGCCCGCAGCAGCCTGACGCGCCGATGCGGCTCCCAGCCGGCGCACAGGTGGCCGAGCAGCGGGGAGCTTGCCGGGGTGGGTGAGTCGCAGGCGCGCAGGCCGACCAACAGGCATCGGATCATCAGGTAGGCGAGACCCAGCGACGCGCAGGCCACGCTTGCCCCGACCAGCCCCTCGTTGAGCAGCACCACGGTCGCGGTGAGGCTCGCGAGCACGAGCGCATCCAGGTTGCGAAGCCGCCGCAGCGGCACGACCATGGTCGCCAGCAGGAACAGCGCGCTCAGCAACGCGAGCATCCATGGCGAGTTGGCCACGGAGGCCCCCGCGAGGGGCGCGCCCGCCAGGTGTTCCTGCGTGGAGCGCACTTCGCCTCGCGGCCCGACCGCGGCTTCGAGCACCACCCGCGGCCCGTCGAAGAACGTCACGTTTTGCAGTTCGCCCGCCAGCGGTATCACGCGCACGCCGTTGGTGGCGTTCTTCGCCAGGAATTCCCTGTCGCCCCGGTAGGAGCGCGCGGCTGCGATCGCGCCCGCGGCCGTCAGCCGGTAGTGGTGCCCGCTGCGCGCATGCAGCAACGTCAGGCCGAGCGCGCACGACATGAAAACGGCCGTGACCGCCACGAGCTCACGGCGAGCGGGGCCCCGGACTCGCCTCATGCCGCTTTATCGACACGCCCGCGTGGGGTCTTGAACCTCGGATGCGTGGCGGATGGTTCTCAGCCGCGGTCGTCGGCGAAGTCGGTCGTCTCCACTCCGAGCACGCCGTCGATCCTGTCGAGTGCGAGGGTCAGCTCCTCGATGGTCGACCTGCCCCGAACCTCGAAGGTCACAGCGCCAGCAGGACCAGGCCGGCGCCGCACGCCATCCCGATCGCCGCGGTCATCCACACGATCGCGGCGGTCGTGAGGCCCCGCACGATGTCGCCGCGAACGAAGATCAGCCCGCCTCCGATGAAGCCGATGCCGGAGACGACGCCGGCAGCCACACGCGAGGGATCGAGGATCACTCGGCCGTCGCTGAGCACGTCGTTGAATCCGTACTTGCTGATGATGATGAACAGGGCAGCGCCGAGACCCACCAGCGTGTGGGTGCGCAGCCCAGCGGCCTTCTGGCGCCACTCGCGCTCCAGCCCGATCAGGGAGGAGAGCGCAAACGCCAGCCCGAGCTCGCCGAGCTGCTTCCAGCCCTGGCCGTTGACCGTCGCCAGCGCGACGTGTGAATCCAACAAAGTCGATCTACAATATCCAAATCTCTGTGTCCGCCGGACAGCTCCCAAACCGGTGCCCCACCACGCTCCCGCCTAAGGCCGTGCGAAGGCCGGCGTTCGCGCCACTCGGCGACCGCGACGGAGTCCGTCGGTCGCCCCGGCAGCCATCGTGATCACGCCATCACCGGTGTCACGTGGTATCGAACCACATCGAAAGTTGGCTCTAAGAGAGACTATCGGTGGCAATAAGTACTCACCAATTCAAAAAGGTGTGCAGAACGAATTACTCATGGTGCGAGGCAACTTAGGCCGCGAACCTGCTCGAAGGCAGAGTCGGTGCTCGCGATCAGGCTGCACGTTGCCACCAGCGCGTGGGCGGCATGAAAGGCGTCTCGGGGGCTGAGCCCCGGTTTTGCCATGAGCGCCTGTGCTCGGGCGACGACCGCCTGATCGGTAGGGCATAGCTCGAGGGACAGCGACTCGACCGCCCGCCAGGTCGCCGTCAGGCGGCGTGCCACCGTGCGCATCGTCATCTGCGGCTCGGCGCGATATCTGGAGAGAGGATCCTCCACGCCATCGTCGCGCAGCCAGGCGAGGATAAGTCTGTAGGCGAGCTCATCAAGGACGAGCGCGCTGATGACTCCGCCGTCACTCGCGACCTCGGCCAGAACTGACCGCCGCCAGGTCTCGATCGGGGCTGGCGTGCTCGCGGGCTTCGACCGGAGGTGCGTATAGAGGAAGTTCGTGTCGAGGTAGCAGCGACTCACAGCGGCCGTGTCGCCCGCTCCAAGGCCGTGTCGAACACGTCGGGCTGGCCGCCCGTGAGGATCTTCTCCAGCTCACCGGATTGGGCCTGACCGGCGGCTCCCGCTGTGGCGAGCCATGCGTGTGCTGGGTCTGGTTCGCTCGTCCACAGGGCGCCCGGTGTGACGTCCAGCGTGGAGGACAGGCGTGCGATCGTGTCGAGGTCCACGCGCGTGGCGCGCCCGGCGACGATGTTGCGGACGGTCTTCTCATCGAGGCCGGCCGCCTGCGCAAGTCGGCGTGTGCTCCATCCCTTTTGTGCAGCGAGCTGCCCAACGCGCCAAGCGATCGTGCTCATGCGGAACATCATACCACTAGCGGGGGATGCTCAGGTGGCTTTGCCTGAGGCCAAGGTCTGTCTATCCCTGGGCCAGTCTGTGAGTATGGGCTCGCACATCGGAAGGGCTAAGCTAGCGGCGGCGCAAAGAACGTCAACCACATCAAAAAATAGTACGCGTTCAGTTGGTGGGGGGACATAACTCTGCTTCGTCGAATCTTGGGGTGTGGAGCGCGCGGAGGCGGAGGCGATCTATGGCGCGGGGCGTGAGGCTGTAGTTGAGGTGTTGCTGGCGATGGATCGCCGGATCCAGCAGCTCGAAGCGCGGGTGGAGAAGCTGGAGCGCGAGTTGGCGAAGAGCTCGCGTAGCTCTTCGCTGCCGCCGAGCTCGGATCCGCCGGGCGCGTCGCGGCCACAACGAGGAAAGGATCGCTCGGGGCGAGCACGGGGCGCCCAGCCGGGGCATGAGGGCCACGGCCGTGAGCTGTTGCCGGTATCGGCGGTGGATGAGGTCGTCGAGCACTGGCCTGAGCGCTGTGAGTGCGGCCACGTCTTCGCGGCGGTGGATCTGCTCGGTGTGGGTGAGCCGGTGCGCCATCAGATCGAAGAGCTGCCGGTCATCTCAGCTCGGGTGATCGAGCATCGCTGCCCACGCGTGCGCTGCCCCGGCTGTGGTGAGCGGACACGGGCACGGCTGCCCGCCGATGTCGCCGGCAGCGCGTTCGGCCCGCGCTTGCAGGCGGCCGTGGCGGTGCTCTCGCTACGCAACCGCGTCAGCCGCCGTGATGTCGTGGAGCTCGGCGAAGAGCTGTTTGGTGTGCGCCTTTGCGCCGGCACGGTCGAGGCGATCCTCCAGCGCGCCGGCCAGGCGCTGGCGGACCCCTACCTGGAGCTTGGAGAGCGCGTGCGCGCCAGCGAGAGCCTGAACATGGAGGAGACCGGCTGGCGCACCGCCGGGCAGCGCCGCGCGCTGTGGGGCATGTTCACCGATCGCCACGCCTTCTTTGCGCTCGCCCCAGACCGACACGAGGATCACGCCAAGCGGCTGCTCGCGGGCCACGCGGGGATCGTGACCTCTGATCGCTGGTGGGCCTACGCGCACCTGCCCCTGGCGCGCCGCCAGCTCTGCTGGTCGCACCTGCGGCGCGATTTCACAGCGCACGCCGAAGGGCTCGCCACCGAGAAGCAGTTCGGTGAGCACGGCCTTGAGCTGTGCGAGCGCGTGTTCTGGGCGTGGGAGATCTTCCAGCACACCGATGACCGCTCGGAGCTGAAGCGCACGATCCGCCAGTTGCAACGCCAATATGAGCCGATCATTCGCGGGTACGCGACAAAACGGGCGTGCAACCGGCACTGCCGCGGCATCGCACGCAACCTCCTGAAGGCCTGGCCCGCGCTATGGACCTTCGCTGCTCACGACGGCGTGCAGCCGACCAACAACCACGCCGAGCGCTCCCTCCGCGGCGCCGTCATCTACCGCAAGCTCTCCCTCGGCAGCCAATCCGAGCAAGGCGAACGACGCATCGAGCGGCTGCTCTCAGCCTCAATCACCTGCCGCCTACAACACCACTCCCTGTTCGCCTACCTCACCGAGCTGCTCGCCACCCACGCCCGCGGCGAACCGCTCCCATCCCTCGCCTGAGCGCAGGGACTGAACGCTTACAAAAAATAGCCGATTTGCAGGTATTTCCTTGGTCTCAACAAACCAATTTTGAAATGTGCGTAGAACGTATTGAACGCGCCAGCGGGTGGTTCAGTCTGCGTCTTGGCGTCTCAGATAGGCGGCGAAGTGTGGCACGGTGTAATCGACCATCCCGTGTTCCGGTGCGTAGATCAGTCCCTTGCGAATGAGCGCGTTGCGTCGCACAGAGATCGAACGCTGGTCGCTCTTGCCGAGTGCGGAAGTGACGTCCGCGATCCCGTAGGGAGGACCCTGGCACCCCGCCATCGCGTGCAGGAAGGCCCGCTCTGCTTTGGTTGCTCGGCCCTCGTAGCGCACCTTGAAAAAGCCGTCGTCGAGGCGATCTTGAGCGATACGACCCCCAGCTTGCGCGTCCGCCTTCGTGATCCTGCCGTCTGAGGCTATGTCCCAGGCGTACTTGCCGTACTGCTGGAGAAAGTAGGGATAGCCGGCTGTCTGGTCAAAGACGTACTTGAGCGCTTCGGGCTCCCAGACGACATCGAGCTTGCTCGCGGGGTCGGCGAGCGCGTGCAGCGCATCTGTCTTCGCCAGCTGATCGATGCGAGGGTATTCGAACAGTCGCTCGGCATAGCTCTTGGCGTTCCCGACCAATGCAGGCAGGCTGGGGAGTCCTGCGGCTACGCACGTAACCGGCAGTGCCTTCTGGTTGAGACGATGCAAGCCGACTACAAAGGGTCCGAACTCCTTGGCGGGCACGAACTGGACCTCGTCGAGGAGAAATGCGACACCGCTGCCCTTTGACTGGGCTGCCTGGCCTAGTGCGAGCAGGAGGTTGACGAAGTCTTCGCCGAGAGCCTCACGCGAGGGCTCCGGGCCGGGCGTGTAGGTCAGCTCGAAGCCACTTGGGTCCTTGAGCGTGAATGATCCGAGCCTGCTAAAGGCCTGTCGGACGTGCTCAGCAACCTTTCTCGTTGGTTGCAGCTCGCCAAGAATCCTCTTAGAGCTGCGGGCGATTGCCACCGGGAATGATGTTTCCTCGTCCAGCTCACGTCCCGCGGCGATCCAGCCTCGCTCGACCGAGATGTCCTCGAGCGCGTTCAGAAGCACCGTCTTGCCCACCCCGCGTAGGCCGGTGATGATCATGCTCTGACCAGCCGTGCCGCGCTTGAGGCGATCTAGCAGGACTTCATAGGCATGGATCTCGCTGTCTCGGCCGGCGATCAAAGGAGGACGAGTGCCGGCGCCCGGCGCGTATGGGTTGATTCTTGCGTCCAATTCCGCGAAAGTCTACTAAATTCTAAGATAATCACTTAGAGTTCGTTAGAGAGAGCGAGATAGGCTTAGATGCACATAGACTCTGTTAGGCAGAACTCCATGTCAACGTAGATGCCTACCGTGCTCCTTCGACCCCACGCGGCATAGCCCTCTACGCGTCGATCACTACGCACGGGCGCGATACTCGATCCCGGCCGGTGATCCCTCGTCGCCCTCCCGCGCTGGGCGAGCTATCTTGATCGGGTTCAGAGGCTACGTGTGGTAGTTGACTACAAGAAATAGATATGGCTATAAGTACCAACCAATTGTGAAACGTGCCTAGAACGTATAGGCGGGTTCGGACGGAATCCTGTACGTGGCGAACCGGCGGCGGTATCCTGAACTGATGGCTACGCGCAAGATCAATCTGCCGCTGGACGAGGAGCTGGTCCGGCGAGCCCGCGATCAAGACGTGGGGCAGAGCAGCAAGAGCGACGCCCAGGTGGTCGAGGATGCTCTGTCGGTGATGCTGGGCCTTCGTGCTCTGGATGATGCGCGTGCCCTAGGCACTCTCTCGCCAGAGGCCGCCGACGAGCTGGCGGTAGCCGAGGTGCGCGCTGCCCGACGAGCGCACAGCCGCGCTTGATCCGTGCCGTCGTAGATCCGAGCGTCCTCGTCTCGGCGTTTATCGGTGATCCCGACGCTGGGCCGGGCCGTCTCATCACGGCATGGCGCGACCGCCGCTTCGTCCTCGTCATATCCCCGCTGCTGCTTGACGAGCTGACCGACGTGCTCGGACGAGCCAAGTTCGATCGCTGGTCATCACAAGGCCGGGCGAGTACGTACATCGCTGCGCTTCGCGCTCGCAGCGAGCTACGCTCGGACGTGCCCTCGGCCCAACGGATCGAGGTGCGCGATCCAGACGACCACTACCTTGTCGCGCTCGGCCGAGAGGCGACGGCGGACTATCTGGTGTCGGTCGATCGTGACTTGCTCGACGCCGAGTTGGACGTGCCGGTCGTGGACCCGGCCGTGTTCGTCGCGGGACTGCATGATCCCCGGTCGCGGTAGCTTTTGTGCGTGGCGTGCACACTCGGCAAGAGTTCGGTCCTCGCCGCTCAGATCGTGGAGTGTTGTCGGTGAGTGGCCACCTGCTAGGCCAGGTTCGCGTCGGACGGCGGTCTGCCTGCTTGAGCGGCATGGTCGCGCTGATTGCAGGGCTGGGCCTCATTCTCACCGCCTGCGGTTCCTCCACCGGGACGGCGACAGCCAGCGTGACGCGCCTGTCGTCATCCTGCATACCGCCCGCATTCAGGCTCCTTGGGCGCCGGCCCGCGCCCGCCAAGGAGCTCTCGACCCCGTTGGAAGCCACGATCCTCTCCAGTTTCGCCATCTTTCGCAGATCAGCGTTGCCGAGCGACGCGCTTTCGGGGCTGAAACCAGAGGGCGACGGACTCGACCGCGAACTCTCCAAGGTCTACGAGCTCTCGGGCTACTACCCCGCGTATGTGCGTCAGCTGACCAGGCTCCCCGACGGCCGGCGCTATTTCGTGATCCCGGCGTACGGGCGCTCCGAAGAGGTGCTCCCTGCCCACTGTCTTCCGGCCGGGGAGCGGGAGCGACGCGTACTCGTCGAAGAACAGCACCGGCGCCTGGTCGAGCCGGTGGACTGCATCATCGAGATGGGAGGCAGCGAAAACGCACCTCCACTCGGGTGTGAACCCTTCGCTGCGATCGACGAAGCTGGCCGGGTCTTCCAGCCGGACTTGTACAAGGAACTGATCGTCGAACTGGTGCCCGATGGCGTCGCCTCGGTGCGCATCGCCTATCGGGAAACGCCTCCGATAGTCGTGCCTGTCAGCGAAAACGCTTTCTGGTTCACACCACCGCCACCGACGCCTCGCGTCGCGGCTGAGCTGAAAAGGCTGGAGCCCGAGGTCGTCGCGACGCATTTCACTCGGGCCCAGCGTCGCCGCTTCACGTTGCAGTGGGACAAGACCGTGCACGAAACCGAGCCAATGAAGATCGAATGGCTCGACAACGCCGGCGGACTGGTGCGCGCAATCAGCCCCCCGACCGCCGCGAGCAGCTCCGTTACCTCGGTCGGCAACCTCCGCGCACCCATCGAAGGGTGACCAGACTGTGCGCATTGATCCCTGAGGACTACGAGGAAGATCAGACTACGGGTATGAAATATCGGGTGGGCTTGCTGTCCGGTGGCGATCGTAGGGTCGTTTGACCGGGACAGGGGCTCGTGGGAAGGACGCTTGTGGGCAGGCCGCCGTGCATTTGGGCTGTGAGCCCGTCAATGACTAGATGGCCGCCCCTGCGACTCACCCGGGTGGGCTGAGAGCCCGTATCCGTAGTTGTCGCTGCCCGCGGTGCCTTCCATTTCATATGTCGAGTTCGTGAAGGGAGGCGGTTTCTCGTGCGGTTCTTTGGTTTGGATGTTCATCTCGATTTCTGCGAGGTCGCGGTCGCCGAGGGCGGCCGGGTCTCGCGGGTCGGTCGGATCGCGAGCACGCCGGCGGCGATCCGGGAGTTCGCGGCCGGCCTGAATGGCAGTGACCAGGTGGTGTTGGAGGCCAGCCTGCGGCGCGATGATGATCGCCCGGCTCCTCGAAGAGAGCAACGTCGGGCAGGTCGTGGTTTGCAATGCGGCCGAGACGCGTGCGATCTCGCACGCGCGCGTGAAGTCCGACCGCTTCGACGCAGCGATGCTCGCCAAGCTGCTGTCGGCCGGGATGCTCAAAGCGGTGTGGGTGCCCGATGAGGCAACGAGCTCGTTGCGCCGGCGGGTCGCTCGGCGGGCGGGACTGGTGAGGGCCCGCACACGCGTGAAGAACGAGGTGCACGCGGTGCTCGCCCGGTGCCTGCTCGGCCGCCCGCCCGTGAGCGACCTTTTCGGCAGGCAGGGCCGGGTGTGGCTCACAGAGCAGCAGCTACCCGAGGAGGAGGCAGAGACCGTCGCAAGCTGTCTGCGCCACATCGACTTCCTCGGCGGCGAGATCACCGCCCTGGACCGGGGGATCGCACGGCAGGCCCTGGCGTTCCCCGGGTTCGCGCGGCTTTTGACGATCCCCGGTGTCGACGTCGGCACCGCCGCAGCGGTGATCGCGGCGGTCGGGGACATCACGCGCTTCCCCACCGCCGGCCAGCTGGTTGCCTATCTCGGCCTGGACCCGAAGGTTCGTCAGTCCGGGTCAGAGCCGGCGCGCTATGGGCACATTTCAAAGCGCGGGGATCCGCAGGCCCGCTCGATGCTGGTCGAGGCCGCGTGGATCTCGATCCGAAGCCCTGGCCCGCTGAAGGCATTCGGTGAGCGCGTCCGCACGCGTCGCGGCGCGCAGATCGCGGCGGTCGCTGTCGCCCGCAAGCTCGTCGTGCTCTGCTGGCATCTACTCACGAAGGATCAGGACTACGCGTTCGCGCGCCCGTCGCTGACGCGGCAGAAGACACGGCGGCTGGAACTCTTGGCGGGCGCTCCCCCGTTGGCGCGTCGTCACGGCGGGCCGCCCGTCAGCCCGACCAGCAGCCAGCGCGCAGCCGAGCGCGAGCTGCAAGCCCAGGCCGAGCTCGCCTACCGGCGCCTCGTAGATGACTGGCGCACAACGGCCCCGAAGGGTGGTGCGGGTGCGACACCGGGGCGCGCATCTCAAAGGCCCTCGAAGGGCAAAGCCGCGCGGCAGGCCACAAGCCCCTGACGCCTGCGCTTCGCTACGTCAGTCACCCGCACCACCGCAGATCATTCCACTCCGAAGCACCCAGCGCGACCCCGCCGCCGAGGCTTGCCCCCGCGCCCGGACGCGCCCGCCGGCACCACAAAAAGCCAGTACAGACCATATGCACGGCCCTCCAGGCGCTGTGCAATCGCTGTGCCGTCCGAGCGCACCCTCGAGCGTGGATCAGCGCTTCAGCAACCTCGAAGAAAAACTCGCGCAAGCCCTTGACTTTTCATCCGCAGATGCACGCCCCAGCAGGGGCTGTGCGATTGCTGTGTCGTTCACCGCGTCGATCACGGCCCGCGTCAAGGTCCCCGACAGGGCCACCTGGATGTCCAACTTACACCACGCCGCCGCCTCCCAGGGCCACGCGTTCCCGCAACGAGCGACAGAAATCGCCGGCGGCACTCTTGCTTTTTCATCCGTAGATGCACCTTCCGTGCGGACCCAAAAGTGGGACCTCAATTCGTTGGCCGCTTTCGCCGGCTGAGGGTCATTAACCGGTAGAGGGGGGCCAGAACGGCCCTCGACATCGATACCGGAGGTTCCACAATGAGCAGTCGAATCAAGATCACGCTTCCCGAGGAAGTCGCCGCCCGCTTGGACGAGATGGCGGCAGCATCCGGGGAGCCCGTGGCGCGTGTCGCTGGCCAGATGGTCCGCGACGCGCTCACGAAGATCACCGCCGCGGCGCGCGCGAACGGGACCACTCCGCTTGACGAGCTGCCGGTCGCGCGGGCACCCTGGCTGGAGCCCTACGGCGGGGATCGGGAATGGCGGCAGTTGACGTGGGGCGCGATCATTGCCTTGTACGGACGTTATCCCGAGCACCTGAAGGGGCTCAAACTCGGTTGGTGGGAGGACGACTCGACGGTCGAGCTACTGTGCGCCTTCGCCCACTGGCGTCAAATGCTCGACGACGGCGCCACCGACCCGCGCCAAGAGCTGGACTTCCAGTTCAGCCTCATCGAGTTCGGACGACGGCTCAAGGAAGTGGGCGGCGGCGTCGCCAAGGAGTGGCAACCGGGCGCGGCCCCGGACGAGTGGCACTAACGCCCGTCAAGGGTCGAGCGGGCACCGAGGGGCACGCCCGTATCGCCTGCGGAGGGTACGCAGGGGCATAGAGGCGACGCCGGCGTCGGGAGCGGTTGCGGCCGGGTGGCCGCCGCTACGTGCACCGGAGGCGTCGGCTTCGCCTCCTTGTACATGCGCGCGGCCGTCCCTCCGGGCGCTCCTGCAACTCGTTGGCCGCTTTGCCGCGCTCAGGGTCATTAACGGGTGTGAGGACCCTCACGCCCGCACACCCACCCAACCCGGCGGCTGGACGCTCGCTGCCCGCTTGCCGACGCGGCCAACGGCCGGCCCATGCCCCAAGAGGCCCGCGAACGATTGGAGCGCGCGCTATGTGGCGTCCTTGAGCGGCGCCACCCCGGACGACGGTTCGCCATGAAAGACCAGCTCGACTCGCTCAGCCATCGGGCTGCGGCCGCGCGCACGACCGCGGCTAACACGGACGGTCTGAAAGACGCTGCGTAGCACGGTCCTCAGCTCGTCAGGCGCGAGGCTGTCAAGAAGCTCGATCGGCGGTATGACGATCTCGGACGCGCGCATCGTGTCAACGTGCTCGCGGTACTCGACCCGCGCAACTTCGGCGCGTTCGGTTCGTGTGCGTAGAGCCGCTGTCCATGCGGCCTGTCTGAGCAGCTCCGCAGCAGTGGGATCGGCGGCGAACCGCTCCAGCTCGCGCTCCGCCGCCTCCAGCTCGCCCTGAACGTCCTCGAAGGTGCTCCCCGTGTCCGCGACGCTGGCTGCGAGCCCGGACGTGCCCGTCTGTTCGTATGCCTGCTTGAGCTGTTCCACGACGTAGCTCTCCAGGCGGTCGGCCATGACGTTCGTAGGCGAGCCGCAGCGCTCGCCCTTCCAGCTCGCCAGCGACGCGCGGCAGCGATACGTGCGCAGACCGCGCCCTCCGTTTCCGCCTGCTCGTGCGCCGATCAAGAACTCGCCGCAGTTGGCGCAGATGGCGAACCCGCTCAGCGGGAACACGGCAGCGGGGCGGCGCTGCGGCTTCTCATCGCCGGGGTGCGCCCGCTCGAACGTCACGCGATCTACGAGGGCCGGGTGCGAGTCACGTACAAGACGATCGCCGTAGCGCGTCTCGCCCAGGTAGCTGCGGTTGCGCAGCAGTCGCCGCACGGTGAAGGCGCTCCAGGTCCGATGATCGGCGCTGCGCTTGCGGCGAACGCCCGGCTGACCATCCGAGGGGTACGCCGGTACTTGCTTGCGCAGGTACGCGAGCGCCGCGTCGACGCCCTGGTCGGCGGCGAGCTTGAACGCTCGCGTCACGACGCGCCCCCACCTCGGATGCGGGACGAGCAATCCGTCGTCGTCGCGCGTGTAGCCGAACGGCGTTGCTCCCATCCGAGCGCCACGATCGAGCGCCCGAGTCTTGGCGTGCTCCCACGCCTCGCTCATGCGTAGCCGTTCCATGCGCGCCAGCGCCAGCATGATCGTCATGCCGAACTCGCCGAACGGCGTCGTCGGATCGAGGCCGAGATCGAGCGCCGCGATTGAGCCACCGGCCTCCGTGATCTGTTCGACCAAGCGCAGGGCGTCGGCCACGCCGAGACGGCTCAGGCGATCGAGTTTCGAGACGATCACGCCGTCAGTTTCGCCTGCTCTGATGCGCGCCACGAGCGCATCGAGGCCGGGACGCTCCAGCTTGCTGCCCGACTGGTCGAGGTCTTCGTGGACGACCGCGACCTCAACCCCACGGGAAGACGCCCAGGCAGCTCCCTGCTCGCGTTGCAGGTCGGGCGAGATGAAACTCTCTCCCGAGCGACCCGCAACGCGACTGACCCGCACATACTGATCCATGCGGCTAGGCTTCTTGGCTGTAGTGGTCATGCTAAACAAGGGTAAGCTGAATACGTGCTAGGCACAAATCAATTCAAAAACGGCAACCACATCGACGTCGACGGCACGATCTTCAAGATCGTCGAGTTCCAGCACGTCAAGCCCGGCAAGGGCGGCGCGTTCGTGCGCACGAAGCTGCGCAGAGCCTCGGACGGCAACGTCATCGACCGCACGTTCCGCGCCGGCGAGAAGTTCCGCTCGGTGCGCACCGAGTCGCGCACCATGCAGTTCCTGTACGCGGACGGCACGGACGCGCACTTCATGGACACCGAGTCCTTCGAGCAGATCGCCGTCACTGAGGCCACGGTGGCGGACGCGCTGCGGTGGATCACGCCGAGCAGCGAGGTGGACGTGCTGTTCATCGATGATCAGCCGGGCGATCTGCAACTGCCGAGCGCAGTCGATCTCGAGGTCTCCCAGACCGATCCGGGGCTGCGCGGCGACTCCGTCTCCGGCGGGGGCACCAAGCCCGCCACGCTCGAGACCGGCGCCGTCATCCAGGTGCCGCTGTTCGTCGAGCCCGGGCAGCGCATTCGCGTGGACACGCGCACCGGCGAGTACGTCGCGCGCGCCTAGATGCCCCGCCGCTCCGAGCAGCGTCGGGCCGCGGTGATCGCGCTCTACCAGCATGACCTCACGGGCCGGCCGCTGGCGCAGACGCTCAGTCCGCACGCATCGCTGTTCGCGCGGGCGCTGGCGCACGCGGCCGCCGATCGCGCCGGCGAGCTCGACGAGGTGATCGATCGCCACGCCCACGGATGGTCGGTGGAGCGCATCCAGCCGCTCGAGCGGAGCATCATGCGCGTGGCGCTGATCGAGATGCTCCATCCCGATGCCGCCCCCGCCGACGAGCCGATACCGCCCGAGGGAGCGATCGAGGAGGCGGTGGAGAGCGCCAAGACGTTCTGCGGCTCGGAGGCCCCCGGGTTCGTCAACGGCGTCCTCGCGGCAGCTTTGCGCGAGGTACGAGAGAATGCGCGTATCCAATGAACAAGGGGATGCGATGAGCAGTGTCGAGCGCCTGGACGACTTGATCACGCGCCTGGAGCGCGCAGGTGAGCAACTGCGCTCGGGCGAGCTTTCGCCGGACGCGGCCGCGACCATGGTCGAGGACTGCGCCTCGCTGGCCACCCAGGCGGCCGCTGAGCTGGAGCAGCTCACGCGCGCCGAGGTCCCGACGCCCGCGCCCGGCCAGGACACGCTTCTATAGGTGCCCTCCCGCTGTCTCCGCGCGTCCTGCGGCACTCCCCGCGTCGGCCCGCCCGCGCCGTGAGCGCGGGCTTCCCGGACCGCCTGCGCGAGGAGGTCGAGCGCTACCTGGCGGACATGCGTTTCTCCGAGGAGCCGGTCACGGCGGGGCTGGAGGAGGCGATGCGCTACTCGCTGCTCGCCGGCGGCAAGCGCATCCGCCCGGTGCTCGCGCTGGCCACCGCCCGCACCGTCGGCCTCGACCAGGCCGCGGTGCTGCCGCTGGCGGGGGCGATCGAGCTGATCCACACCTACTCGCTGATCCACGACGACCTGCCGGCGATGGACGATGACGAGCTGCGACGGGGCGCGCCCACCTGCCACGTGAAGTTCGGTGAGGACGTGGCCATCCTCGCCGGCGACGGACTCTACGCGGAGGCGTTTCGGCACCTGCTCGCCAACCACCGCTCGCCGCCCGAGCACGTGCTCGCCGCCGCCGCCGAGCTGGCGGCCGCCACCGGCGTGAACGGCATGGTCGGCGGGCAGTACGCGGACGTGAAGGCGGGCACACCGTCCGGGCCGGCCGCGCTGCGGCGGTTGCACGAGCTCAAGACCGGACGTTTGATCGGCGCGTCCGTGCTGTGCGTACTACTGTTGACGGGGATCGACGACGCAGCAGAGCTGGCCCCGTTCCGCCGCTTCGCGGCTGAGCTGGGCGTGCTGTTCCAGATCGTCGACGACATACTTGACGTGACCGGGACCGACGATGCACTGGGAAAGCCACGAGGCAGCGATGAGCGCCACGGAAAGCGGACATACGTGAGCGAGTTCGGGATCCAGCGCGCCACCGAGTTGGCCGCCGAGTCGCACAGGACCGCGCGCGAGGCGCTGGCCGAGGTCGCCGGTCGCTCCGGCGGCGAGAGCAGCACCGCCGAGCTCGAGGGAATCGCCGACTTCATATATACACGTACCTCATGAGCCTGCTCGAGAACATCGACGGACCGGAGGACCTGCGCGGGCTGTCCGAGCAGGAGCTGGCCCAGCTCGCGCAGGAGGTGCGCGAGCACATCATCGACACCGTCGGCGAGATCGGGGGCCATTTCGGGGCCAACCTCGGCACCTGCGAGCTGGCCGTGGCCCTGCACTCGCTGCTCGAGTCCCCCCGCGACAAGATCCTCTGGGACGTGGGTCACCAGGCCTACCCGCACAAGGTCCTCACCGGCAGGCGCGAGCGGCTGAGCACGATCCGCCAGTACGGCGGCCTGGCGCCGTTCTGCTCGATCGCCGAGTCCCCGCACGACATCATGGGCGCCGGTCACGCGTCCACCTCCATCGGCTACGCCGTCGGCATCAAGGAGGGCATGCGCCACATCGCCAGGGAGGCGGCCGAGGGAGAGGCGGGCGCCGGCGAGGCGAGCAGCGGCAAGGTGGTGGCGGTGATCGGCGACGGCGCCATGACCGGCGGGGTGGCCTTCGAGGCGATCGGCCAGGCGGGCGGCCTGGGCACTCCGATCGTCGTGGTTCTCAACGACAACGGCATGTCCATCGCCCCCAACGTGGGAGCGCTGTCCCGCTACTTCAACCGCGTGCGCCTGAACCCCAAGCTGTGGCGTGCCCGCGCCGGCGTGGAGGGCGGGCTGACGCGCCTGCCCGCCGGGATCGGCTCGGCGATGGAGCGACTCGGGCCCCACCTGAAGGAGTCGATCAAGGCCTTCTGGGCTCCCGGGCTGTGGTGGGAGGAGCTCGACTGGGCCTACATGGGCGTGATCGACGGCCACGACGTGCGCGCGCTCCGCGAGGCCCTGCGCGAGGCGCTCGCGGCCGAGCGCCCCGTGGTGGTGCACATCGCCACGGTCAAGGGCAAGGGCTTCGCGCCCGCCGAGGACGGCGGGCTCGAGGGCATGGAGAAGTGGCACGCGGCCAAGCCCAAGTCGATCCTCAACGGATCGCCCACACGCCCGGCGCCCGCCGCACGCTCCGCGGGCAAGGGAGCCTCGCCACCGCCTCAGTACACGCAGGTGTTCGGTGAGGCGCTCGTACGCGAATGCGAACGAGACGAGCGGGTCGTGGGCATCACCGCGGCGATGAACTCGGGGACCGGCCTGAGCATCCTGCAGAAGGCGATGCCGGACCGCTACTTCGACGTGGGCATCGCCGAGCAGCAGGCGATCCTGTTCGCCGCCGGCCTGGCCCTCCAGGGGGTCAAGCCGGTCGCGGCCATCTACTCGACCTTCCTGCAGCGCGCCTACGACCAGATCGTGCATGACGTGTGCCTGCAGCGGCTGAACGTGGTGTTCGCCATGGACCGCGCGGGCCTCGTCGGCGACGATGGCCCCACCCACCACGGCGCCTTCGACATCGCCTACCTGCGCTGTCTGCCGAACATCGTGCTGATGGCCCCGCGCGACGAGGCGATGCTCGTGAACATGCTGCGCACCGCGCTCGAGTACGACGACGGTCCGATCGCGCTGCGCTACCCCCGCGGCGAGGGCACGGGTGTGCCGCTGCCGCGCGAGCCGCAGGCGATCGCCATCGGAACCGGGGAGATCCTGCGCGAGGCCGCGGCCACGCGCGCCGGCACCGACGCCGCGGGCGCCTCCGCCGCCGGCTTCCCGGTGGCCCGGGTCGCGCTGATCGGCTACGGCGCCGGCGTGGGCAAGGCGCTGGCGGCCGCCGAGGAGCTCGCCCGCCGCGACATCGCCGTGACCGTCGCGGACGCCCGCTTCGCCAAGCCCATCGACGCGGGCCTGATGGCCCAGCTCGCGGCCGAGCACGACCTGCTGGTCACCGTCGAGGAGGGTGTGCTCGCGGGCGGCTTCGGCTCGGCCGTGTGGGAGACGCTCAACGAGGCCGGTCTGACGAAGTCCCCCCGGATCATGCGCGTCGGTCTCCCGGACGAGTACGTCACGCACGGCAAGCCCGCGCTGCTGCACGAGCAGGTCGGCTTCACCGCCGAGCGCATCGTCGAGCGTGTCGCCGCGGCCGTGTCCGACCCTGCGCCCGGGCGCATCCTGCGCGGCGCGGGGAGGTCCGATTCACGAGGTGCCGGCCCCGCGATCGTGGGAGCCTGAGCGACTCCTTAAATGAAACGACCCGCCGGGGAGAGCGGGCCGTTTCGGGGAGGAGGGATTCAGGAGAGTCGATGCTGCCCTCTCGATCACCGATCATGATGCCCGTCTTGGCCACCGGTATGTGTGACATCGATCACAGAGAGCAGGAATGATGGTCAAGCGCCGCCTGGACACGCTGCTGGCCGAGCGCGGGCTGTTCCCGTCGCGCAGCCGCGCGGCCGCCTCGGTGATGGCCGGCGAGGTCTTTCTGCAACCTCTGCGGTCCGGCGCGCCGCCGCGCTCCGGTCAGAGCGAGCGTCGCGCCGAGAAGCCGGGCGAACTGGTTGACGTCGAGACGCATGTTCGGCTGCTGGCGCCACCCGCGTTCGTCTCGCGTGGCGGGATCAAGCTCGCGAACGCCCTCGACGCCAGCGGCCTGGGGGTGAGCGGCAGGCGGGCGCTCGACATCGGCGCCTCGACCGGCGGCTTCACCGACTGCATGCTCCAGCGCGGGGTGCGGGAAGTGATCGCCGTGGACGTGGGCTACGGGACGCTCGACTACCGCCTGCGCAGCGACCCGCGGGTGGCGGTCCTCGAGCGCACCAACGCGCGCGCGCTGACGCCCGAGATGCTCCCGGCGGGGCGGGCAGCAGATGCGTTCCCGGCGAGCTCGCCGCCGGATCTCGCCACGATCGACGTCTCGTTCATATCCCTCGAGAAGGTCCTCGCAGCCGTGCTCGACTGCCTGGGGCGCCCCTATGACATGCTGGCGCTGGTCAAGCCGCAGTTCGAGCTCGGGCGCGGCCGGGTGGGCAAGGGAGGCGTGGTGCGGGCCGCCGAGGACCGCCGCGAGGCGCTGCTCGGCGTCGGCGCGGTCGCGCTCGAGCTGGGCGCCGCCGTCGTCGGCTTCTACTCCTCGGGCCTGCCCGGACCGAAGGGCAATCGCGAGACGTTCGCGTGGCTGACAGACCCTGCCCGCGGGCAGGGCACGCGCGACCGGGACGAGCTGGCGCGGATGGCCCGGGAGGTCGAGCCGTGAGGGAGATGACGGTGTTCACCCACGGCCGGCGCGAAGACACCCAGCCGGCGCTCGAGCTGCTCGCCGCCCGCGCCGCGGAGGCGGGCGTGACGTTGCGCCTGGACGAGGAGGAGACGCGCAAGCACGGGCTGAGCAACGGACCCGGGCTGCTCGTGGACGCGCCGACGAAGGACGACGTCGAGCTGTGCGTGGTGCTCGGCGGCGACGGCACCATCCTGCGCGCCCTGCAGCGCTACGCCCGCACCGCGGTGCCCGTGTTCGCGATCAACTTCGGCAGGATCGGCTTTCTGGCCACGGTCGAGCCGCAGGACATCGAGGCGGGCGTGCGCCGCGCGTTGAGCGGCGACTTCGAGCTCCTGCGACTCCCGGCGATCGTGCTCGATCCGCCCACCGGGCCGCAAGCCCCGGCCGACTCGCAGACTGGCTCGCCGCATCGCCATCAACGACGTGGCCATCCACCGCAAGGTCGGCGAGCGCGTCGCCGAGCTCGCCTACGCGCTCGACGGCGAGGAGGCGGGCAGCGTGCGCTGCGACGGCCTCGTGGTCGCCACGCCCGCGGGGTCCACCGGCTACAACCTCGCCAACGGCGGTCCCGTCATGGCCTGGGGGGTCGAGGGGTTCGTGGTCTCGTTCATCGCGCCCCACTCGATGAGCGCCCGGGCGCTCGTGGTCGCCCCCGACGACCGGCTCACGATCTTCAACCGCTCGCGCGAGCCGCTCGACGTGGCCGTGGACGGGCGGCCCGCCGGGGAGATCCCGCCGGCCGGCCAGATTCAGGCACGCTTCGTCAACGACGTCGGCACCATCGCCCAGCTCCCCGGCTCCTCGTTCTATCGCCGCCTGCGCGAGAAGTTCGGGCGTCTGGCGAGCTGACGGGCCGCGGCGCGTGCTGCGCTGCACGGCCGCGAGGCCCGCCCGCGTGGCGCATGGGTAGCGCCCGGGCGTGGCCGGGCGCTCAGGCGACCTGCGCGTCGTGGTGCTCGACCGTCGGCGCGTCGGCTGCGCCGGTGCGCTGCATCGAGGCGATGAAGTCGTCGAGCTGGGCTCTCGAGAAACGCCGCTGGCCGCCGGGCGTCCTGTAGCAGCCGACGTGACCGGCGTCCGTCCAGCGCCGAACCGTCGCCAGTGAGACCCCCAGGTAGCGCGCTGCCTGGGAGCTTGTGAACACGAGCTGGCGCTCGCTGCGTCGGGGTGCGGGGGGCACGGATAGGGGCATGGGCTCGCCTCACTTGGTAGGGGACGCTATGTGTCTCGTCAGAACGCGCGGAAAACTTGAGCGCCGATTACGTTTGCGGACGTTTGGCCGTTGACCCCCGAGGCGCGACCCCACGCCGGCGCTGCAGTTCGCGCCCGTCGCGGCGGACGCGGGGCGCTCATCTGCACACTTCCCCCCACAGACCTGCGCAAACTGGACAAATCGAGCGAAATTGCGCTAGTCTTCCGAAACCTACTCAAAGGGAGAGGCAGCGGTGGTCGGAGGGATGGAGCTCCGAAGACGCCGCGGTTTGCCCTTCGGTGTTGAACAAGGAGAGCGCCATGGCGGAATTCCACAACAAGTAGGACCAACATCTCTGAAGCAGTGCCCCGGTGATCAAACCGGGTCAGTGAGGGCGCCGTGGGGCGCCCTCACTGTTTGCTGAGCGCTCGCCGCCCGAGCTCCAGTACCTCTGCGCGCCAGTCGCGGTGGCCCGAGGACTCGTCGTGGCGAGCACCGTGGGTTCGTTCCGCGGACTGCGGCTCGGCCATCTCGGCCACCCGCCGCTCGAATTCGAGCTCCGTCTCGAAGTCCGCCTCTTGGGCGAACGTCGGGCCTTCGCGCTCCAGCACGGCGATGAAGCGCTCGACGATCTCGGGGTCGAGCTGCCCGTTGCGCGCGGCGTTGCGCAGCTCGAGCATCGCTTCCCGTGGCGGCATCGGCGAGCGGTAGCCCTGGCCGCTGGTCATCGTGTCGTAGGTGCAGCAGATCGCCAGCATGCGCGACGCCAGCGGGATCTCCTTGCCGATCAACCCCGCCGGATAGCCGCACCCGTCGAGTCGCTCGTGGTGGTAGAGGATCGCCTCGGCCACCGGGCCGTATCCGTCCAGCGCGCCGACGAGGATCGCCCCCTCGCGCGGGTGGTTCCTGACGATCGCCATGTCCTCGTCGGCGATCACCTCGGCGTGCAGCACCCGGTCCGGCCACGTGAACTTGCCGATCTCGTGGAGCAGGCCGGCGGCGTGCATGGTGTCGAGCTCCTGCTCGTCGGAGTCGAGCTCGCTCGCCAACGCCTTCGCGTAGCGGGCCACGGCGGCCGCATGGCGGCCCGTCGAACCGTCGCGCATCCCGAGGGCTCGCACGAGCGTACGCAGCACCCCCAACTGCAGGCCGACGAGCTGCCTGCTGCGCGCTTCGAGCTGCTCGGCGCGGTCCTCCGAGCGCAACAGGGCGACGCTGAGGTGGCGGAGGATCAGCAGGACGGCGATCGCGCCGAACAGCGCCGGCAGGCCCGCGCTCCGGTAGGCGAGCGCGAGCATCGTCGCCAGCATGCCCGCGGCGAGCTGGCCCGGGAGCAGCGGCAGGAAGAGCTCGCGCACCTGGCGCGTGAACGGCCGATCCTCGAGGACGAGGTTGTCGAGTGCGATCACCACGAAGTTCAGGATCACGGCGACGACGAACGCGCCGAGCACGATCAGACCGAAGAGAAAGCTCTGGGTCACGTTCAGGCCGTGGACCTTGTGAACATCCCCTGCGAGAGCGCGCACGAGCAGGCCGCCCGCGAACGAGACGGCGCCGAACGCCGACAGGTTGGTCAGCCATCTGGCCGGTGTCAGCCGCCGCGAGGCCGACGTGAGGATCATCGCGGCGACGCCGCAGGCGGCAGCCGCTGCCGGACCGAGCAGCGCCATCGCCATCACAATCGCCACGAGCGACGCGCTCAACTGGCCGCTCGGGGTTTCGATGCTCAGCCACTGCCCGACGAGTGCCAGTGCCAACAGCAGCGCGACGAGCGCGATCGGCTGCCATTCGTCGGGCCGGGACAGCCACGCCGCCGCGGCGACGGTCGCCGCCAGCAGCAGTATCTCCGCTGCCCAGAAGAGCCCTCTTGCGCGCGTTGAGGTGTACATGTCGGCCTGTCGTACTTAACGGCCGACACGGGGTCGGGCTTAAGGGGGGCTCGCCGCGACCGCCGCGCGCTCGTCGTTGTCGGCTCTGGCAGGCTGTGTGGCCCGCGTGGCGCGGGTGGCCTGGCGCAGAAGGACGCCGGTGCTGGCGATCGCTCCGGCTCCCACCAGCGCGAAGGCGACGCGGGGCGAGCTGAGGGCGACGAGCACGCCGCCGAGGATCAGGCCGACGGCCGTGCACACGGCCCCGATCGATTCCACTCCTCCCATCATGCGCCCCTGCAGGTGGGGTGGGGTGACGTGCTGGACGATGCTGATGAGCGACGGCCACTGCAGGCCGTTGCCGATGCCGCCGACGAGCGCGGCGGCGCAGGCGATGGCGAGCGTGGGGGCGACGCCGAAGCCCACGTAGGCGGCTCCGAGGGCGAACGTGCCGGCGCTCAGCATGAGCGCCAGCGGCCTGGCCACGAGGCGCGCGAACACGAAGCTGCCGAGCACGGCCCCCGCTCCCCAGGCTGTCAGCAGCAGGCCGAAGCCGCGGTCGCCCGCGTGCAGCGCGCTCTTCACGTAGGCGATCTCGATCGGACCGCCAGATTCGATGAAGCCGAGCGCGAGCGTCTCCGCGAGCAGCAGCCCACGCAGCGAGGGCGTTTCGCTGATGTGCTGCCACGCCGCCCGCAGGCGCGCGCCCACCGAGTCGCCGCCCGCGATCTCGACGTGGGGGTGCAGGTCGATCAGCAGCGCGCCGCACAGCAGGAACGAGCCGACGTCGATCAGCAGCGCGCTCGACGCCCCGGCGGCGGCCACGATCACGCCCGCGAGCGCCGGGCCGATCACGAACGTGGTCGAGAAGGCCACGTTCAGAGCGGCGTTGGCGCGACGCTCGGCGACCTGCATGGCCTGCTCGCTCGCCTGCTCCAGGGTGCCCGCGGCGAGCGCGCTCTGCTCGACGTGGTCGCGGGCGGCGCGCGCCACCTCCGACCGCAGCAGCGCGCTGGCCGCCAGCGCGGCGGTTCCGTCGAGTGCCGCGATCAGCAACACGGGCGCCAGCGAGAAGTGCCGCAGCAGGACCGCGAGGGCGGCTGTGGCGAGCGCCTCGAACAGGTACAGGCCGCTCAGCTCGTGACGGCGCTTGGACGCCTCCACCCGAGCCACCAGCGCGGGCACCACGAACGCCGGCAGGGCCTGCCACGCGAGCAGCAGCGCGGCGACGGCGAGGGCGCTGTGAGTGTGGTCGTACACGGCCACCATCAGCGCCACCACGCCGAACCACGTGCCGAGGCGGTTGACGGTGTATGCGGCGATGATCCTGCGCAGCCGTCCCGACTCCAGCGGTGATCGCACGCAACCAAGCTAGCGCCTGAATCGGGCGCTGTCGAGCCTGCGAGGCTCCCACCGGCGCCCTACCGCGTCGTCTACCGCACGGCTCGTGCGCGGCGGCCGTGCGCGGCGGCCGTGCGCGCCCGGCGGGGGAGTCGGTGGGTCAGCTCACGAGCCGGCGCGAACGCTGCGCGTTGACGACGTGCAGATCGGGGTAGCGGCGGGCCAGGAGGCGGGCGAGATGCGCCGCCGAGGCGTCGTCGGGGGCCCCGCTCATCACCAGCATGCGGCTGCCGCGGGCGCGGTCGAGCGCCTCCGAGACGGTGCTCGCCTCGAGGAACACGGTGCCGGCGGGCAGTGCTTCGCTCAGCTCCTCGCGCTTCGCCGCGCGCCGCCTTGCGTCCCCATCGGCGATCACCACGCGCGGCCCGGCGCCCTGCACGCACAGCACCGCCCGGGCCAGCGTGACGGGCCGCGAGGTACGGTTGGGGGGCGGCCTGTCGATGTGGGTGGCCACGAGCACATCATCCGCTCCGGCGGCCGATTTGTATGTAGGGCCGATGGTGCCGAGCGTGTCGTCCTTAAGGTGCACGGTCGTGTCGTCCCTTGCAGACGTTGGTTCGGTCCTGCCCAACCGCTACCGTCAAGCTTGTCGTGGAGGCCGGAATGCCAGGGGTGACGCGCCCGATCAATGTGATCATCGCCGATGATCACGCCGTCGTACGGGACGGCATACGCGCCGTGCTCCAGCGCGAGGGCGGAGAGTTCCGCGTGGTCGCCGAGGTCGCCGACATCCCCTCGATGATCCGCGAAGTACGCGAGCACAAGCCCGACCTGCTGACGCTCGATTTGACCATGCCCGGAGGCTCGAGCCTGGGGGCGCTGCCGTCGTGCTTCATCGCCCACCCGACGCTCGCCGTGGCGATCCTGACGATGCGCGAGGACCCCGAGTACGCGCGCCAGGCGCTCAGGGCGGGGGCCCGCAGCTACGTGCTCAAGGAGGCCGAGCCCGCCGAGCTGCTGCAGGCCTTCCGCCTGGCGGTCGCGGGCGGCAACTACCTGCACCCGCGCCTCGGTGCGCTGATGGCCACCGGCGAGGACGGGATCAACGACGGCGTCGTCCTCTCAGAGCGCGAGCGCGAGGTGGTCAGGTTGATCGCCAACGGCTACACCAACCCCGAGATCGCCGAGCAGCTCAACGTCGCCGAGCGGACCGTCAAGACCTACCGCGCCCGCGCCATCGAGAAGCTCGGGTTCTCCTCGCGCGCGGAGATCACTGCGTACGTGCGGCGAACCGGCCTCGCGGACTAGCCTCTGTCAAGGTCCCGACGGTGTGGATCGTGGCCGTCAACGGCAAGCCGGCGCGACGCGTAGGCGCTGGCCGCCCGATCGGTCCGGAGCCGACGTGACGGCGGTCGTGGGCATCATCGCTGCCGTGCGGATGCGGCCGCCGGAAGAAAAGCAGCGGTTCCGTGAACACCTGGAGCAGCACCGCGAGAGCTTCCCCGGGCCGCCTCACCGGCTGGAGGCGTTCCTGGACCCCGCTCGCGACGCAGACCGCCTCGAACTGCTCGTCCGATTGTCCGCGCGCGACGACACCGGCCGCCAGATCGATGCTGGCGGCAGCTTCGGCCTCAGCGGGCACATCAGCGTGCGCGACGTAGAAGCAGGCATCGACCAGATGCTGGGCCGCGACCCGGCCCTCCACAGGCCACCGAGGCTCGCGTGGGGTCAGCTGATCAAAGCACTGGCAGACCGGGGCATCCAGATGAGCGAGCAGGAGCTCACCGACGTCCCCATCACGATCGAGCTCGACGAGGAGGTCGCCGCCAGGCTCACGTCCGCTCGCTGAAGCCGGTGGCGATAGGACTGGCAGGACAACGACATCCGGTGCGGCCGGGAGTACTCTGGACAGATGGCTGCGAGCCTGCCCGCCGAGGGCTACCGGTTGAGCGAGATCTCGCCGCGGGCCTTCCAGCACCCGGCCGATCGAGCGGCCACGGCCGCGCTCGGCGCGATCCCCTATCTCGACACGGTCGTGCGCAAGCTCATCGAGCTCGGCTACGAGCGCGCCCTGCGCCAGAGCTATCTTGGCTCCTCCGTGCGCCTCTCCGAAGACCAGCTCGGCGAGGTCTGGCGCGAGCACGCGCTCGCCTACGCGACGCTCGACATGGCCGACGTCCCCGACCTGTACCTCACCCAGTTCCCGTTGCCCAACGCGATGGCCATCGGCGTGCGCCACCCGATCGTCGTCCTGCAGTCCAGCCTCCTGTCGCTGCTCGACGAGCCCCAACGGCGCGCCGTGTTCGCGCACGAGGCCGCGCACATCCTCTCCGACCATCAGCTCTACCGCACCGCTCTCGAGATCCTCGTCATGCTCACCCGCAGCGCACGGCTGCCGCTGCCGTTGACGCCGGTGCGCACCGCGCTGATGGAGTGGGGCCGCGCGACCGAGCTGAGCGCCGATCGCGCCGCCGCGATCGTCACCCGCGACCCGCTCGCCGTATGCCGCACGCTGATGTCGCTCGCCGCGGGCACGATGGTGGATCAGCTCGACCTCGACGTGTTCATGCGCCAGGGGCTCGACTACAAAGACAGCGGCGGCGGTCTCGAGCGTCTCACGCGGCTGATGCTCGACCTCGGCGTCACCCACCCGATGCCCGTCAAGCGCACGCACGAGCTGATGGCCTGGGTGCGCGAGGGAGACTACGACCGGATCGTCGGCTCGGGCGAGTATGCGCGCCGCGGCGAGCCCGGCGACCCTCGTGCCGACGGCGGCGAGGCCGTCACGTTCTACACAGAGCGCATCCGCGACGCCTTCCGCGACGCGGGTGAGTCGATCAGCTCCGTCGGCAAGCAGCTCGCCGGGTGGCTGCGCCGCGACGACGAGGGCCTGCAGGACCTCGCCCGCGAGGACGGCGACGGGGAGTAGCGCTACAGGGCCGCCGCCGGGCGCCCCGCGAGCGGCACGGTCAGGCGCACGATCGTCCCGCGTTCGGGCGCCCGCGCCCACTCCAACTCGCCGCCCACCAGCTCCGCTCGCTCACGCATCCCCGACATCCCGAAGCCCCCCTCGAGCCCGTCGCCGCGGGGGCCCAGCCGCGCCGCTTCCGGCAGGCCCTGGCCGTCGTCGCGGACCGACGCCTCGATCATCCCGCCGCGCTCGCTCACGCTGATCACCGCCCTGCTCGCCTGCGCGTGGCGGCTGACGTTCGTGAGCGCCTCCTGGATGACCCGGTAGATGGTGCTCTCGAGCTCGGGGTCCAGACGCCGCGTGCCGTTCTCGCCGATGCTCTGCGGCGCACCCGGCGCATCACCGCCAAGCTGGATCTCGGTCTTCACCTCCAGCCCGTCGATCGCCTGGGCGCGCCTGGCGAGTGCCTCCAGCGCCGCCGCCAGACCGAGGTCGTCGAGCGCGGCGGGGCGCAGCTCGGTGATCAGGTGGCGCAGCCCGTCGATCTCTGTGCCGAGCCCCTCGAGCACCGTGTCCACCGCCTCGCTCAGCGCCTGCTTGTCGTGGAGGTCGCGCGCGTTGGCCAGCTGCAGGCGCAGGGCGCCGATGCCCTGGATGCTCTCGTCGTGGATCTCCCGCGCCCAGCGAGCGCGCTCGCGCTCGCGCGCCTCCATGCCGTAGCGCAGCCGTTCGATCTCCACCGAGCGCTCCGCGGCCAGGCGCTGGGACACGCTCGACGCGAACGCGCTCAGCGCCTGGCGGTCGGGGTCGCGGAAGCTGCCCTGCTCGCGCAGCGCGATCACCAGCCCGCCGCCCTGGCCCTCCATGCTCAGCGGCTCGACCAGCACCGCGCGCGCCTCGAGGCCGAGTTCGTGCAGCCACGCCGCCTCCGGCCCGCGCGGACGGTCGAGTGACACCGCCCTGCCCTGCTGGTAGAGCGCGCCGAGCGCGCTGCCCTGCACGGGGGTGATGCGCAGGCGCACGGAAGCCGCACCGCTGGACGCGGCCACCCGCAGCTCGCCGCGCTCCTCTATCACCATCAGCAGGGCGCTCGCATCGAGCAGCGCGAGGCCGCGGTCCGCCATCAACCGCAGCAGCCACAACTCTGATCCCGACAGCATCAGACGGAGCTTATTGCCCGCTCGAGCGCTCCAGTGCCGCGGATGAGGGCCGCTGCTCGAGCGGAGCTTCCGCGGGGGCCGTCCCGTGCTCCTCCGCCGGTGTCACGGGCGGGTTGGGAGCAGGGTCGCCGTTCACGCTGCGCAGCGCCGCTCGGGCCTGAGCCACCAGTTCATCGGCGGTCCACCCCTCCCGCCAAGCGGCCAACCCCATGGACACCTGCAGCGGCAGGCGTCTGCCCGCCGATTCCACCTTGATCGTGCGCAGCCGCTCGAGCGCGCGCCGCGCCACGATCTCCCCGCGCGGAGAGTCCGCCCCGGGGAGCAGCAGCGCCAGATCCCCGTCCGCGGTCAGACCCACGCGGTCGAAGCAGCGCAGCTCTCTGAGCAGCGCCCCCGTCACATACTCGATCATCTGCTCGCGCAGCTCGCCGCCGTGCTCGGGCACGATCTGATCGAGCTCGTCGAACACCAGCAGCAGGCAGCTCAAGCCCGCCCCGTGCCGTTCGGCGCGCGCGATCTCCTCGCGCACGCGCTCGGCCAGGGCCGTCGGCGTCAGCGCGACAGCGCCACCCGTCGAGCGGTGATCCGGATGCTGATGGGGGTCGCTGGCAGCCATGCCTGTTAGCGGACGAGTGTACGGCCGAGCCAGGGGTCCCCTCCTGGCAATCCTTCCTGGACCGGCCCACGAATTATGCTCCTCCCGCCTCCTCCGGGCAAGTGCACCGCCGCACCACCGCCGAGCGACGCGCTCGCATCCGCCCTGCCGGGTGGAGCCGTCGCCCGCCGGCCCGCCGGCGATCTGTCCCCAGGCGCTGCTAGACACTCGCTGATGCTGCGAGAGCTACGCGTCGAGAACCTGCTGCTGATCGAGCGGGCCGAGCTGCGCCTCGCCCCGGGCGTGAACGTGATCACGGGCGAGACCGGCGCCGGCAAGACGGTGCTCGCGCACGCGCTCGACCTGCTCCTGGGGGGACGTGCGCGTCCGGGCATCGTCCGGCCGGGCGCCGACGAGGCCTATGTGGAGGGGACCTTCGACCTGCCCGAGCACCTCCGCGGGGGAGCGTGGGGCGATCGCCTCCCCGCCGATGCCGAGGAGCTGACGCTCGCGCGTCGCGTCGGCGCGGACGGGCGTACGCGCGCCTATCTCGGCGGGCGGGCAGCCACCGTCGGCGAGTTGCGCGACGTGGGCGGCGTGCTGCTCGCCTTCTACGGGCAGCACGAGCACCGCAAGTTGACGCTGGCGGGCGCCCAGCTCCAGATCCTCGACGGACTGTGCGCGGGCGATCACGAGGCGCGTCTGCGCGCCTGCGCGGCAGCGTTTGCGAGCACACAGGCGCTGGAAGCACGGCTGCAGGAGCTGCGCGAGCTCTCCTCGCAGCGCGAGCGCGAGCTCGAGCTGCTCGCGTACGAGCTCGCCGAGATCGACGCGCTGGCTCCCGACGAGAGCGAGCACGAGCGGCTGCTGGCGGCGCGCGAGCGCCTGCGCCGCCTGGACGCGCTGTGCTCGGCCGCCGGCGCGGGCGCCGAAGCCCTCGCGCCCGAGAGCGGCGCGGCGGTCGGGGCGGCGCAGCTCGTGGCGAGCGCCGGCGGGCGCCTGGATGCGCTCGCCGGAGTGGACCCGGCGCTGGACGAGCTCGCCGAGCGCATGCGCTCGCTCATCATCGAGTCCGAGGACCTCGCTCGGGAGCTGCGCGCCTACTGCGAGAGCGCCGCCGCGCTCGGACACTCATCGTCCCCGGACGGGGAGGACGGCGTCCGCGAGCTGGCCGGCGACGGATCCCCGGCCGGCGACGACGCGCTCGAGGCGCTCGAAGCGCGTCTCGCCGCGGTCGAGCGCCTGGCGCGCAAGCACGGCGGCAGCGTCGGCGCGGTGCTCGAGTACGCGCGCCACGCCCGCGCGCGCCACGACGAGCTCGCCGGCGCGGAGGTCGCGCTCGCCAAGGCCACCGAGGACTTGGAGCAGGCGCGTGGCGAGCTCGCGCGCAGCGTCCAATCCGTGCGCCGGGCCCGGCGGTCGTGCGCACGGGGCTTCGCCCTGGCGGTCCGCGAGCAGCTCCAGTCGCTGGCCATGAGCGAGGCCAGCTTCGAGGTGCTGCTGCACGAGCGCGAGCCGGGTCCCACGGGCGGGGATGCGGTCGAGTTCATGATCGCCCCCAACCCCGGGGTGCCCGCCGGGCCGCTGCGGGAGATCGCCTCCGGCGGCGAGCTCTCGCGCATCATGCTCGCCATCATGAGCGTCGCCGGCGCCTCTCCGCAGGATTCCACGCTCGTGTTCGACGAGGTGGACGCGGGCATCGGCGGGCACACCGCCCGTGTCGTCGGCGCCCGCCTGCGCGATCTGGGTGAGCGCAGGCAGGTGCTGTGCATCACCCATCTGCCGCAGATCGCCTCACTGGGTGCCCGCCACTTCTCGATCGTCAAGGACACCACTGCTCAGCCCACGCGTGCCACCGTCGTGCAGCTGGGCGAGGGCGAGGTGGTCAGCGAGCTCGTGCGCATGCTCGGCGCCGACAGCGACGACACCGCTGCGCGCCGTCACGCGCGCGACCTGCGCCGCGCGGCCTGAGCGCCTGCAAACGGTGCGCTTTGCCGCGCCGGTCGTTACTCTCGCAGTGTGGCAACACGCTCGATCGGGTCGTCCCCGGCATCGTCCCCGGAGGGGAAGGGGGAGCAGGGCGCGCCGGTCGGTGCGCCGGGCCCCGCGTCAGTCCTCGCGCCCGCGACCGTCCCACCGCCCGCGTCGGCGCCCGCCTCCGCCTGGAGCGTGGCCGGCTCGGTGCGCCCGGGCAGGCGCACGAAGCTGCTCGTCAGGCATCTCGTGCGTGGCGACATCGCGCTGATCGACCACCGCGACATCGACCGGGTGTCCGCCGAGGCGCTGATCGCGGCGGGCGCCGTGGCGGTCCTCAACTGCGCGAAGTCCTCCAGCGGCGCCTACCCCAACCTGGGCCCGCAGTTGCTGGTGGAGGCGGGCATCGTCCTGGTCGACCTGCCCGACGATTCGCTGTTTCAGACGCTCTCCGACGGCGACCCCGTCGTGATCCGGGCGGCAGCCCCGGCCGACGGCGGTGCGGAGGGCGCGCCGGAAGGGGTGCGCTTGACCCATGCGGAGGTCCTGCGCAGAGGCCAGCGGCTCGCGGCGGGCGAGCTGCTGGACCTCGAGCGCGTGTGCGCCGAAACCGAGCTTCGCCGGCGCGAGGTGGGGGAGGCGCTCGAGCGCTTCGCGTACAACACCGTCGAGCACATGCGCGAGGAGCGCGAACTGCTCGACGGCCGGATCAGGCTGCCGCGCTTCGCCACCGACTTCCGTGACCGCTCAACGCTAGTGGTGGTCCGCGGCGTCGGCCACCAGCGGGACCTGGGCGCCCTGCGTCCGTTCATCCGTGACAGGCGCCCGCTGATCGTGGCCGTGGACGGCGGCGCCGACGCGGCGCTCGAAGCTGGGTTGACACCGGACATGATCGTCGGCGACATGGACTCCGCCAGCGAGTCGGCCCTGCGCTGCGGCGCGGAGCTCGTCCTGCACTGCTATCCCGACGGCCGCGCGCCCGGGCGCCAGCGCCTGGAGGAGCTCGATCTGAGCTTCAAGCTGGTACCCGCGCCCGGCACCAGCCAGGACGTGGCGATGCTGATCGCCGCGGAGAAGGGCGCGCGCCTGATCGTGTCCGTCGGCTCGCAGTTCAATCTCGTGGAATTCCTCGACCGCAACCGCAAGGGCATGTCCTCGACCTTCCTCACCCGCCTGCGCGTCGGCGAGATCCTCGTTGACGCCAAGGGGGTCAGCCGTCTGTACCAGCCGCGCCCCGGCCTCACGCCGCTGCTCGTGGTGATCGCCGCCGGACTGATCGCCATGATCGCCATCGTGTGGCTGACCCCGGCGCTGCACGATGTGGCCGAACTGCTGTGGCTGAGACTGCAGACGCTCGCCGCCATCCGCGCGGCCGGCGTCGGCGGCTGACCCGCGGGCTGGCGGGCGGGTACTCCTCGCGCACCGTCCATGTTCGACTTCCGCTACCACGCGCTGTCTCTCGCCGCCGTCCTGTTCGCGCTCACGCTCGGCGTGCTCCTGGGCGTGGCCATCGGCGAAAACACCAACCTCGTGTCCTCGGCCAAGAACGGGATCGTCCACAACCTCAGCTCCGAAGTCAGGCAGGCGCGGACACAGGCGAGCAAGCTCCACGAACAGCTCGCCGGCGAAGAAGCGTTCGCCACCGGCCTGTACCCGCTGGCCGTCCACGAACTGCTCGCCGGGCGCGCCATCGGGCTGATGTTCCTGGGCGGCTCCTCCGACGCGATCAACACGCTCGCGCGCAACGCCGTCGCGCAGGCGGGGGGCCAGATCACGACGGTGGTGGCCGTGCGCGAGCCGCTCGACCTCGAAGGTCTCGCCCAGGAGACCACCGGCACGCACTACGCGGCGCTCGCGAGCTCCGTCCCGCTGCTGGAAAGCTTCGGGGATCTCCTCGGCCGCCAACTTGTATCCGGTGGTCCGCTCGTGGCGCGCGAGCTGATAAGCCGCGTGCGCGCCAGCCTGCTGAGCGCGTTCGACGGGCAGCTCACGCGCCTGGAAGGGCTCGTGGTGGTGCGCGCCGAGCCGAGCGGCATGACCGCCGCGCAGAGCGAAGCGAGCAGCGCGCTCGAGTCCGGGCTGCTCGCGGGCGTGAGCGCCGTGGGCGTTCCCGCCGTGGGGGTCGAGCTGACGAGCACCGAACCGTCGCAGATCGCGTGGTATCGCGGCAAGGGCCTGTCGAGCGTCGACAACCTCGACCAGCTCGCCGGGCAGGCCGCCCTCGACTATGCGCTCGCCGGCAGCCGCGGCACGTTCGGGGTCAAGTCCACGGCCGAATCGCTGCTCCCGGGCGTCACCGGCGCGACGCCCGGGTCGTGAGCGCGCCGCCGCGATCGGCGCGCCGGGCGCCGCCCCGGCGTGTCCGCACGCGCCGCTAGCTTGCCTGCATGCACGCCCTGCCGTCCCTCCTAGCGCTCGCGGCCGGCGTCGCGCTCGCGCCGGCGCTGCTGCGCGCGCTGAGCGACGGCGGGCACACGAGGCCCAACTACCGCGGGCGCGAGCTGCCCTTTCCCTTCGGCGTGCTCGTGCTCGCGGCGGCGTCGCTCGCGCTGATTCCCCTGACGCTCCTGGCGTTTCTCGCCTCGGCTCACATCTTTCTCGAGCCGCTGCTGCCGATCGCCATCTACGCGCTCGGCGTGCTCGCGCTCGGGCTGGTCGACGACACCCTTGCGCGCGACGTGCGAGGCGCCGGCGAGCAGCGGGTACGGGGCTGGCGCGGACACGGCGCGGCGCTGGTGCGGGGCGAGCTCTCGACCGGGGCGCTCAAGGCGTTCGGATCGCTCGGCCTGGCGCTGCTGACAGCGCACGTCGCGGGCCTCGGCCTCGGGCTCCCGCTGTCTGACGGGCGCTGGCTGCTGGCGGCCGCCGTGCTCGTGCTTGCCACGAACGCCTTCAACCTGCTCGACCTGCGCCCCGGACGCGCGACGAAGGCGTTCGTGCTGCTCGGAGCGGGGCTGACGATCGGCTCGGCAAAGGTGGCGCCCCTGTGGGCGCTCGGCCTGTTCGCCGCGCCCGCGCTCGTCGCCGGTGCCTACGACCTGCGCGAGCGCGCGATGCTCGGCGACACCGGCGCCAACCTGCTGGGCGCCCTCGCTGGCCTGTGGCTCGTGCTCACGCTGTCCACCGCCGGGCAGATCGTCGCGCTCGCACTGCTCGCGATCGTCACCGTCTACGGCGAGTTCCGCTCAATTTCCGCGTTTATCGAACGGACACCCGGCCTGCGCCAACTAGACTCCCTGGGCAGGCCCGCATGAGCATGCACCAGAGCGACCGCCACGCACAGGCGCCCGGCAAGACCCGGTTCATCTTCGTGACCGGCGGTGTGGTGTCCTCGCTCGGCAAGGGCATTGCCGCGGCCTCGCTCGGGCGCCTGCTGGTCTCGCGCGGCCTGAGCGTCGCCCTGCAGAAGTTCGACCCCTACATCAACGTCGACCCCGGCACCATGTCGCCCTACCAGCACGGCGAGGTGTTCGTGACCGAGGACGGCGCCGAGACCGACCTCGACCTCGGCCACTACGAGCGCTTCACCGACGCCAACGCCAGCCGCGCGTCCAACGTCACGGCCGGGGGCGTGTACGACGCGGTCATCCGCCGCGAGCGGCGCGGCGACTACCTCGGCGGCACCGTCCAGGTGGTGCCCCACATCACCGACGAGATCAAGCAGCGGGTCGCGCTGATCGCCGAGCTCAGCGACGCCGACTTCGTGATCACCGAGATCGGCGGCACCGTCGGCGACATCGAGTCGCTGCCGTTCCTGGAGGCCATCCGCCAGTTCCCGGTGGACGTCGGGCGCCGGCGCTGCATGTTCATCCACCTGACGCTCGTTCCCTACATCGGCCACGCGGGCGAGCTGAAGACCAAGCCCACCCAGCACTCGGTCAACGAGCTGCGGCGCATCGGCGTCACGCCGGACATGCTCATGTGCCGCTCGGAGGGCTCGCTGTCGAGCGAGATCCGCAAGAAGATCGCGCTGTTCGCCAGCCTGCCGATGGAGGCGATCGTGTCGGCCTGCGACGTGGGCAACATCTACGAGGTCCCGCTCACCTTCCGCGAGCAGGGGGTGGACGACTTCGTCCTCGAGCACTTCGCGCTGGAGGCGCCCGCTCCCGAGCTCTCGCGCTGGAAGGAGCCGATCGAACGCTCGGCGCGGGCCACGAACACCGTGCGGATCGCGCTGGTCGGCAAGTACGTGCGCCTGGAGGACGCTTACCTGTCGGTCTCCGAAGCGCTCCGCCACGCCGCCTCGCTGCAGGATGCGAGGGTCGAGATCGAGTGGATCGACTCCGAGGCGCTCGAGGGCGCCGAGGGTGCTGAGACGTTGCGGGCGCTGGCATCCTCCGCGGCGGAAGGGGGAAAGGGCGTGGACGGCATCCTCATCCCGGGAGGCTTCGGCGGGCGCGGGATCGAGGGCAAGATCGCCGCCGCCCGGCTTGCGCGCGAGCGCCAGATCCCCTACCTCGGGATCTGCTTGGGCATGCAGGTGGCGGTCGCCGAGTTCGCCCGGCACGTCGCCGGCATGGACGGCGCCAACTCGACCGAGTTCGACATCGAGACCCCGTTCCCGGTGATCGACCTGCTGCCCGAGCAGAAGGAGGTGGCCGACCTCGGCGGCACCATGCGCCTGGGCGCCGATCCGATCAAGCTGCATCCGGGCTCGCGCGCGCTGGAGATGTACGGCGAGGCCGTCATCTACGAGCGCCACCGCCACCGCTATGAGGTCAACAACCTGCTGCGCAAGCGCCTCACCAACGCGCGGGACGAGGGCTCGGGTGGCGGGCTGCGCGTGACCGGCACCTCGCCGGACGAGCGCTTGGTCGAGGTGATCGAGCTCGACGCCCACCCGTTCTTCGTGGCCTCGCAGTTCCATCCCGAGTTCAAGTCCCGTCCGGAGCGCCCGGCGCCGCTGTTCCGCGGCTTCATCGCCGCCGCGCTCGCATCGTCCCGGGACGGGGAGCGGGCCGCTGCGCGCGCCGCGCACGGGCAGACGCCCGAGGGCTCGCCGGCACGGACACAGCGGGAGCGGATCTCCGCGGGCGACTCGCGCGGGCAGGCGTCGGAGGTAACGCCCTCGCGGGCGCAGCGCGCCGGCCTGTCGTGAGCTCACCGGCGCCCACGGCGCGGGTGAGCGAGCTCGAGCGCCGCTACCTCGGCGGCACGTTCGCCGAGCTCTGCCGGATCGAGAGCCCTTCCGGTGCCGAGCGGGTCTGCGCCGAGCGCGTGATCGCCGAGCTGCGCGGGCTCGGTGTGAGCGTCCACGAGGACGACGCCGGGCCGCGCGCCGGCTCGGACTGTGGCAACCTGCTCGCGCGCATCCCCGGGGGCACGGGCCCCTCAGGCGTTGACGGGGCCGGCGGGGCCGACGGCGCTGGGCATGCTGTGGGCGGCTCCGCCCTTGAGCCCCGGCGCTCGCTGCTGCTGTGCGCGCACCTGGACACCGTGCCGCTGCAGGCGCCAGTCGAGCCGGTGCTCGTGGACGGGTTCTGGGAGAACGCCAACGACGGTGTCCTCGGCGCGGACAACAAGGCGGCCGTGGCGGTGCTGCTGGCGCTCGCCCGCCACGTGTGCCGGCAGGGCGCGCCGGTGGATCTCGAGCTGCTGTTCACCGTCGGCGAGGAGGTCTCGCTGGCCGGCTCGCGCGCGTTCGACGCATCCACGCTGCGCAGCGACTTCGGCTACGTGTTCGACCACGCCACGCCGATCGGCGAGGTCGTCACCGATTCGCCCACCCATTTTCGCGTGGAGGCGTCCTTCCGCGGCGTGGCCGCCCACGCGGGCATCCGTCCCGAGGACGGCCGCAACGCGATCCTCGCGGCCGCCCGCGCGGTGGCGTCGCTGCCGGCCGGGCGCCTGGATGACGGGAGCACCGTCAACGTGGCCACGATCGCGGGCGGCACGGCCATCAACGTGGTCCCCGAACGCTGTTCGCTGTTGCTCGAGGCGCGCGCCCTCGGGGACGCGCGGGCGGAGACGCTGGTCGCGGAGATCGTGGACCGGCTGCACGAGGCGGCCAACCTGCCCGACTGCGACTGCGACCTCGACGTGAGCGTGCAGCGCACCTTCTCCGGCTACCACCTGACCGGCTCGAGCCCGGCGGTGGGCGTGGCCGAAGCGGCGCTGCGCGTCTGCGGGCACGAGCCCGTGCGGATCTCGAGCGGAGGAGCCTCCGACGCGAACGAGCTGCTCGCGCAGGGCTTTCAGGCGGTGAACCTCGCCAACGGCACAGAGCGCAACCACGAGCCCGGGGAGCGCGTGAGCGTGCTCGCGCTCGAGCACATGCTCGATGTTGCGCTCGCCCTGCTGGACGAGGCGGCAAGTCTCCCGGCGCCGCGCGCACTGTAGCTTGCAGCGCCCATGCTGAAGCTCCGCCGGGCAATCGTGGTCGAGACACGCAGCGCGCAGGGCGCTGCCAAGCCGGCCAAGCGCAAGCGCGCAAAGGCAGATCCCAGCCTCTTCGGGGCGGGCTCCGGCGCCGAGGGCGAGCAGCGCCTGGTGGTCGAGCTGTCCCCCTCCCCCGCGGGGGAGGATGCCGCGGCCGACGCCGGTGCGGCGGGCGCGACCGCGCGGCGGGAGGCGATCGCGGACGTCACGCTCGTGGGGCCGGCGCAGGTGGGCGACGAGGTGATCGTCAACACCGAGGCGCTCGACCTCGGACTCGGCTCGGGCGGCTTCGACGTCGTGCACGTCAACCTCACACGCGGTCTCGACGGCGCTTCCAGCGGCGCCCACCCGAACGTGATGAAGCTCAACTACACGAGCCTCCAGCACGTGGTGGCGCCGGTCGAGGGGCAGGCGGCAGGATCCCTGGATCTCCCCGTGAAGCGCCCGGCGGCGGTGCTCGCGCTGCACGGCCAGCTCGCCGCCGTGGCGTGGGCGTTCGCCCAGGGCGCACCCGAGGCGCGACTGGGCTACGTGCAGACCGCCGGCGGGGCGCTGCCCGGCGGGCACTCGCACACGGTGCGCATGCTGCGCGAACGCGGCCTGCTGGCCGGCCACCTGACCGCCGGCGCCGCCTTCGGCGGCGAGGGCGAGGCGGTCACCACCGCCGGCGCGCTGCACCACGGACTGCAGGCGCTCGGCTGGGACGCCGCGGTGTGCGGTCCCGGCCCGGGCATCATCGGCTCGGGCTCCACGCTCGGGCACGGGGGCATGGTCGCGCTGGACTCCGCCCACGTGGCGCTCGCGCTCGGCTGCCCCACGCTGCTGGTGGCGCGCATGTCCTGCGGCGAGGAGCGCAGCCGCCACCGCGGCATCTCCCACCACTCGCTCACCGTGCTCGACCTGCTGCTCGAGCCGGTGACGGTGGCGTTGCCCGCCGGCATGCGCTCGCCGGTGGGCGCGGACCTGCGCGCCGGCCTTGAGTCGGTGTTCGGCGGCGCGATGCCCAGCCGCCCCGAGGGTGAGCGCCCGGCGGCGACGCTCCAGCTCGAGCGCCACACCCCGGAGCGCCCGGCGCGGATCGCGCGCCACGACTGGCGGCGCGCGAAGGTGGACCTGCCGGCGTACGCGGCGAGTGCTCTGCCCGCCGAGACGATGGGCCGCGGGCTGGCGGAGGATCCGCTGTTCTTCGGCGCGGCGCTCGCCGGTGGCAGCGTGCTCGCCGAGCTCGCGTTGGCGTCCGCGGCGGCCGACGGGCGGTGAGCGCCGTGCTCGCATCCATCGGGTCGAGATGAGTGGCGCGTTCGAGCCGATCGGCGGGGAGACCGTCTATCACGGGCGTCTGGTGGACGTGCGCATCGAGCGCTTTCGCCACGACGACGGCGAGGAGGTCACCCGCGAAGTCATCCGCCACAGCGGTGCGGTGGCGGTGGTCGCCTACGACGACGAGCACGTGTGGCTGGTGCGCCAGCCGCGCGAGGTGGTGGGTGAGCAGGCTCTCTTGGAGATCCCCGCGGGACGCCTCGACGTGAGCGGCGAGGAGCCGTTGGCGGCCGCCAGGCGCGAGCTCGCCGAGGAGATCTCCCTCGGTGCGCGCACGTGGGAGCCGATCGTCAGCTACCACGCGAGCCCCGGCATCCTCGACGAGCGCGTGCACCTGTTCTGCGCCAGCGACCTGCATCCGGCGCAGGCGGACAGCGACGAGGAGGAGCGCATCGAGATCGTGCCGTGGCCGCTGGCCCAGCTCGACGGCGCGATCGACGAGTGCCGGGACGCGAAGACGCTGATCGGCCTGCTGTGGCTGTCCCGCCGGCTGCGACCCTGACGCACCGCGCCGGCCGAGCGTGTGCCCGCTCCTGGGCGGGCGGTTGCAGCGCCCAGGAGCGCAACCGTCCTCAGCGAAGCTGGAAGCATGGCGATCACCGCCAGCGCTCCCGCGCCCGCTGCTCGGGCGAGCGCATCCTCCCCGCAGGGAGAGCCCCTGCTCCTGGACTTCCTCGCGTACCTGGAGCTGGAGCGCGGGCTATCGCGCAACACGCTCGAGGCGTACCGCTCGGACCTGCTGCAGTTCGGCGAGTTCCTGCACCGTCGCGGCGTGCCGGCCGCGCGCGCGACCCACGGCGAGTTGGCCGCTTTCCTGTCGGAGCTGGCCGACGGGAGGCCCGGCGGCCAGGATGGGCGCGGACAGCAGGCGCGCGCGCCGGTCGCGGCGAGCACGCTCGCGCGCAAGGTGGCGTGCCTGCGCTCGTTCTACCGCTACCTGCGTCGTGAGGGGACGATCTCGCACGATCCCACCGCCGAGCTGCGCGGCCCGCGCAAGCCGCAGCGCCTGCCGCGGGTGCTCTCCCGCGGGGAGGTCGCCCGGCTGCTCGCCCAGCCGGCGGGCTCGCAGCCGTTGGCGCTGCGTGACCGCGCGCTGCTGGAGGTGATGTACGCGTGCGGCCTGCGGGCGTCGGAGCTGGTGGGCCTGGAGCTCTCGGACGTGGATCTCGAGGAGGGGTTGCTGTGCGCCCGGGGCAAGGGCTCGAAGGAGCGGATCGTGCCGATCGGCCGCCAGGCGGTGGCGGCGCTGCACGCGTACTGCCGCACCGCGCGCCCGGCGTTGATCGGTCCCCACGCCTCGCACACGGCCCACCGGCAGGCGCGGGTGTTCCTGAACAGCAGGGGCTCGGGGCTGACGCGCCAGGGCCTGTACAAGATCGTCCAGGGCCACGCGCGCAGCGCGGGTCTGCACGAGCGGATGAGCCCGCACACGCTGCGCCACAGCTTTGCCACGCATCTGCTCGCGGGCGGCTGCGACCTGCGCTCGCTCCAGGAGATGCTCGGCCACGCCGACCTGGCCACCACCCAGGTGTACACCCATCTGTCGGCCGATCGCCTGAAGGAGGCCTACTTCAGCGCGCACCCGCGCGCGAGCATGAACACCCCCGGTACAGCCGCACCGGGCGCTCTGGTCGAGCCTCCCGGTGGTGGAGAAGGGCGCGCCGACGCCGAGGAGTACCCGCGCGCGAGGATCACGCGCTAGAGCCCGGACGATGGGCGTAGCCATGGAGGTCCCACCCGCCAGGAGGGCGCTCGTGCTGGTGATCGACGCGTGCGGCGTGGGGGCGTTGCCGGACGCGGCGGCGTACGGCGACGAGGGCGCGAACACGCTGGCGCATCTGGCGCGGGAGCTCGGCGGTCTGGAGCTGCCGGCGCTGCAGGCGCTGGGACTCGGCTCGATCGTGCCTGTGGACGGCCTGGAGCCGAGCCCCGACCCGGCGATCCACGGTCGTCTGCACGCGCTGGGGCCGGGCAAGGACTCGATCAGCGGCCATTGGGAGCTGATGGGCGTGGTGCAGGAGCGCCCGCTGCCCACATACCCGGAGGGCTTCCCGCCACAGGTGCTGGCGCTGCTGCGCCAGGCGACCGGGCACGAGCTGATCTGCAACCGGCCGCACAACGGCATCGCGGCGATCGAGGAGTTCGGCGCCGAGCACCTGCGCACGGGCGCGCTCATCCTGTACACCTCGCAGGACTCGGTGGCGCAACTGGCGGCCCACGTCGATCGTGTGTCCGAGGGAGAAGCTCTACCGCGCGTGCATCGAGGCACGGGCCGTGATGGACGGCGAGCACGCCGTTGGCCGGGTGATAGCGCGCCCGTTCACGGGCGCGGCGGGCGCGTTCGTGCGTACGGACGGGCGGCGCGACTTCGCGCTGGCCCCGCCGGGGAACAGCTACCTGCTGGAGCTGCGGAAGGCGGGCGTGGAGGTGCACGCCGTCGGCAAGATCGACGACCTGTTCGCGGGCGTGGGGGTGAGCGCGGCGCACCCGGGCGCCACCAACGCCGTGGCGCTCGGGTCGGTCGATCGACTGCTCGCGGAGCTGGGGAGCGGGTTGGTGCTGGCGAACCTGATCGAGACCGACCAGGTGTACGGTCACCGCAAGGACGCCGAGGGCTTCGCGCGGGCGCTCGTCGAGATCGACACGCGCGTGGGGACCATGCTGGAGCGCCTGCGCGAGGAGGACCTGTTGATCGTGACGGCCGACCACGGGGTGGACCTGTCCCACCCGGGCACCGACCACACGCGCGAGTACGTGCCGCTGCTGGCGGTGAGCGGCCGCATGCTCGCGCGCCGGAGAGCCGGCGCGGGCCTGCGGGGCGCCCGCCACGACGGCCCGCTGGCGGACGTGGGCGCGACGGCGCTGCGCTGGCTCACCGGGCGCGACGCGGAGGGCCTGCCGGGCCGGGCGTTCCTGGCCTGACCACGGCACGACGCTCCAGGGCCTTCGCCATCGGGACGCTGCCGCGCGGGCGGCGCTCATAAGCTGGACAGCGATGCCAGAGCTGCCCGAGGTGGAGACGATCAGACGCCAGCTGGCTCCGCTGGTCGAGGGTCGGCGCCTGCTCGGCATCGAGATCCTCGACCCGCGCTGGTCGCGCCCGCTGGCGCCGGCGGAGCTCGAGCGGGCGCTGGAGGGCAGGCGCATCGAGCGTCTGGGCCGGCGCGGCAAGTACCTGGTGTGGAGCTTCGAGGGTGACGTGCACCTGGCGCAGCACCTGCGGATGACCGGTGCGGTGCTCGCGGATCCGGACCCCGAGCCGGCCCACACCCGCGTGCGCATGAGGCTGGGCGCGCGCACCAAGCCAGGCGCGCGCACCAGGTCAAGCGGGCGTGCCGGCGGCGGCGGGGCGGGGCGGGGAGTGCGGCTGGTGATCGACGACCCGCGGCGGTTCGGCACGGGGGAGCTCCTGCTGGGCACCGAGGCGCTCGAGGCATTCCTGGCATCGCGCCTGGGCCTCGAGCCGTTCGACGAGGGCTTCACGGTCGAGCACCTGCGCGAGCTGGCGCGCGGGCGCACGGCCCCGATCAAGGCGTTCCTGCTGGACCAGCGCAAGATCGCCGGCGTGGGCAACATCTACGCCGACGAGGCGCTGTTCCGGGCGGGAGTGCACCCGCGGCGGGCGGCCGGGCGTCTGACCCGGACGCAGTTCGCGCGCGTGCGCGAGGGCGTGATCGCGGCGCTGAGCGCGGGCATCGACGCCCGCGGCGCGAGCATCGACGACTTCCGCCACGTGGACGGCGTCCGCGGGTCCTTCCAGGATCAGTTCCTCGTGCACCTGCGCGAGGGCGAGCCGTGCGGCGTGTGCGGCAGTCCGGTCGTGAAGATGGTGGTCGCCGGGCGCGGCACCTACGTGTGCGAGACCTGCCAGCCGCGCCCGCGGGGCGTGCGGCCTCCGCGCTCACCCACGGCCACCGCGGCGTCCCGGGCGCTCGCCGGCTAGCGAATCGGCAACGGGGCGCGCGAGCGAGCCGCTCAGGCGGCCGGCTGCAGCAGCTCGTCCAGGCGCCCGCTCTCGGCGGCGGCCTGGACCTCGTTGAAGCCGCCCAGCAGGTGGCCGTCGACGATCACCTGGGGGAAGGTCATCATGCCGGTCCTCTGCGCCAGCTCGACCCGTCCGGCGGGGTCCTTCGAGAGGTTGATCTCGGCGAACTCCACGCCGCGGGCCTTCAGCAGCCCCTTGACACGGACACAGAAGGAGCAGGGATCGGTCGTGTAAACGGTTACCTGACTCATTACTTCATTTAGTATAGCGGGAGTTGCCGTGGTGGGCGTCGCGTGCATCCATCACCATGGTGGTGGTGACCAGCCGAGCGGTGAAGACGGAGGCGGTGGTGCTGCGCTCGATGCGCTACGGCGAGGCCGACCGCATCCTGCACCTGTACACGCCCCATCGCGGGCGGGTGGGGGCGATCGCCAAGGGCGTGCGCCGCGCCCGCAGTCGCTTCGGCGGACGGCTGGAGCCGTTCTTCCGCCTGCAGATCGAGCTGCACGAGGGGCGCGGTGAGCTGCTGACGGTGACGGGGGCGCACACCGTGGACGCGCATGCGCGCCTGCGCTCGAGCGCGCGGGCGCTGGACGCGGCGGCGCGGGCGTGCGACGCGGTGGGGCGGCTGTTCGAGACCTCCGAGCCGCACCCGGGCGTGTTCAACCTGCTGTGCCGCCAGCTGGCGCTGCTGGACGAGCGGGCCGGCGAGGTGGCGGGCTCCGCGAGCGCGCGCGCGGGAGCGCTGGCGTTTCGCCTGAAGCTGCTGGTGGCGGCGGGACTGGCACCGCAGCTCGGGGCGTGCGCGAACTGCGGCGAGCACGATCACCTCGTCGGCTTCTCGGGCGCGGCGGGGGGTGTGGTGTGCGGGGCGTGCGAGGCGGGATCGTTTCCCCTGCAGGAGGAGGCGCACCGCTTCATGACGCAGGCGCTAGGCAACGCGCTCACGGAGATTCCCGAAGCGGGCGTGCCGGCGCTCGGCCAGGTCGAGCGCGCGATCGCGGCGACGCTCGAGCACCACGCGCACGTGCGCCTGATGCCCGCCGCCGGCGGGCGCGCGAGCTGATCCGGGTATCGTGGGGCGCCGTGGACGAGGGTCTTCCTATCGCGTATCAGGTGCTCGAGAAGGGCGTGGCGGTGCTGGCGTCCGATGGCGAGCAGGTGGGCACGGTGCACCACGTGGTGTCCGCGCCCGAGAAGGACATCTTCCACGGGCTGGTGATCTCCACCCCCGGGCACGGGCTGCGCTTCGTGGAGGCGGCGGACGTGGCTTCGCTGCACGAGTTCGGCGTGGATCTGCGGATCGACTCGGCGGCCGCCCAGGGATTGCCCCAGCCCGGCGGCGGGGCCCCGGTGTTCGACGAGGACCCCGGTGAGATGAAGGGCTGGCACCACTGGGTGCACAAGGCGAGCCTGCGCGGCGACTGGAAACGCGAGTAGCGGCCGGCGGCGCGCCGGCCGCGGCCGGTGGCACAATCGGATGATGGGCATCGCCAGCGAAGAGGACACCGTTGCGGGCGGCTTCGCACGGCGCGTGGCCGAGCAGGAGGAGCGTCTGCTCTCGCCGCTGGCGGCGCGCTCCTACCCGGCGCGGCGGGCGCGCGAGGAGCAGGACTGCTCGCTGCGCACGCCCTTCCAGCGCGACCGCGACCGGATCGTCCACTGCAAGGCGTTTCGCCGGCTGACACACAAGACGCAGGTGTTCGTGGCGCCGCGCGGCGATCACTACCGCACGCGCCTGACCCACACGCTCGAGGTGACCAGCATCTCGCGCACGGTGGCGCGGGCGCTGCGCCTGAACGAGGACCTGGTGGAGGCGATCGGGCTGGGTCACGACCTGGGTCACCCGCCCTTCGGCCACATCGGCGAGGAGGTGCTCGACGGCTGCCTGAAAGAGCGCTTCGGACGCGACTTCCGCCACTACGAGCACTCGCTGCGGGTGGTGGAGGAGCTCGAGCGCGACGGGGCGGGGCTCAACCTCTCAGAGCAGGTGCGCGACGGGATCGCGCGCCACTCCAGCCGCGCGCCGCTGCCTTACACGCTGGAGGGTCGGATCGTGCGGGTGATCGACCGCGTGGCGTACATCAACCACGACATCGACGACGCGATCCGGGCCGGGCTGCTGCGCGAGGAGGAGCTGCCCGGCGAGCCGATCGCGGTGCTCGGCGCTGGCGGCTCCGCGCGGATCGACGCGCTCGTGCACGACATGGTCGAGCATTCGCAGCCGGCGGGCGACATCGTCCAGGGCCCGCTGGCGGGCCCGGCGATGGCCGAGCTTCGCGAGTTCATGTTCGAGCGCGTGTACATGGGCCCGGCGGTGCGGGCTGAGCACGCGAAGATCGCGGAGGTGGTGCGCCGGCTGTTCGAGCACTACGTCGAGCACCCGGAGCTGCTGCCGGGCGGCGATGGGGAGCACGAGCTGGCCGAGCGCGTGACCGACTACCTGGCGGGGATGACCGACAGGTACTGCATCAGGGCCTACACGGAGCTGCAGGTGCCGCAGGCGTTCGCCCGCTAGCGTTCGGCCGTGGCGCTTTACACGAAGGACTCCAAGGACCGCGTGCGCGACGCGGTCGATTTCGTCGAGCTGGTGTCGGCACGCACGGAGCTGCGCCGCGCCGGCCCCGCTCGCTACGAGGGTCTGTGCCCGTTTCACGACGAGCGCACGCCGTCCTTCGGGATCGACCCGGCGCAGAAGGTGTACTACTGCTTCGGCTGCCAGGCGGCGGGGGACGTGTTCACGTTCGTGCAGGAGACCGAGGGCGTGGACTTCAAGGGCGCGCTCGAGCTGCTGGGCGAACGCTACGGGGTGGAGCTGCAGCGCGAGGCGGAGGACCCGAAGGAGGAGGAGCGGCGCCGGCGCAGGGAGCGGCTGCTGGAGCTGCTGAGCCGCACGGCGGCCTACTACGAGCGCTACCTGTGGGAGTCCGAGGAGGCGGCGCGCGCCCGCGAGTACCTGCTGGGCAGGGGCCTCGGCGAGCGGGCATTGAGGGAGTTCCGGGTGGGGTATGCGCCGAGCGCGTGGGACCGGGTGCTGACTGCCTCGCGCAGGGGCGGGTTCTCCGAGCGGGAGCTGTACGCGACGGGCCTCGCCCAGCGCTCGAAGGAGAACGGCCGCCCGTACGACCGCTTCCGCTCGCGGATCATGTTCCCGCTGGCGGACGTGCGCGGGAGGGTGCTCGGGTTCGGCGCGCGCGCTATGCGCGAGGAACAGCGCCCGAAGTACCTGAACACGTCCGACAACGACATCTACCACAAGGGGTCCCAGCTCTACGGCGCTGATCTGGCCCGCGCGCACGCGACGAAGGCGGGCGAGGTGATCCTGTGCGAGGGCTACACGGATGTGATCGCGATGCACGAGGGGGGGATCCGCAACGCGGTGGGGCTGATGGGCACGGCGCTGACGGCCGAGCAGGTGGGCGAGCTGGCGCGGATGGCGCAAACGGTGCTGCTGGCGCTTGACGCGGACAGCGCGGGGCAGGAGGCGATGCTGAAGGCGTTCCGCCTCGCGACCAAGCGCAAGCTGGAGCTGCGCGTGGTGACGCTGCCGGCGGGCTCGGACCCGGCGGAGGTGATCCAGCGCGACGGCGCGGAGGCGATGCAGGCGTTGGTGAAGGGCGCGATCTCGTTCGTGCGCTTTCGCGCGGAGCGCGTGCTCGCGAGCGGCGACCCGTCGAACTCCGAAGAGCAGGACCGCATGATCGAGGAGCTGCGGCCGGTGTTCGCGGAGCTGCCGCCGAGCGCCCTGCGGATGGAGCTGACGCAGATCGTGGACAGCCGCATGGCGCTGCGTGACGGGCTGGCGGAGCAGTTGCTGGCGGCGCCGGCGCGGGCGCCCGAGCGGGGAGTGCGGCGCAGGCAGGGCCCGCCGGGCCGCGGTGCGGAAGGCGACGGCGAGCCGGCGGCGCGTGCTCGCCAGCCGCGCGCGAGCGAGATGACGCGCCGCGAGGAGACGGAGCGTGCGTTCCTCGCGTTGTGCATCGCCTCGCCGGATGAGGGCGCGCTGGCGCTCGCGGGCCTGGACATCGACGAGCACTTCTCGAGCGGTTTGCTGCGCCGCGCGGCGCAGCATCTGTGCGCTGGGGATCTGCGCGCGCCGATGAGCGAGGTGGGTGGTGTTGAGGAGCGCCTCGACGACGACCCGCAGCTGAAGGGGCTGCTGGCGGAGCTGGTGGTGGAAGCTGGGCGCGAGCAGCCCGACGGCGCGATGCTCGAGGTCCAGCGCCTGCAGCTCGAGCTCGCGCGCGTGGATCGCCAGATCCAGCGCGCGCGGGGACAGGATGGCGGTGACGTCAGCGCGCTCGCGCGGCACAAGGCGGAGGTGAAACGCGACTTCGACCGCGCCTACGGGCAGGTTCTGGAGCAGACGGGGGATAGGGAGGGCTGAGGGGACTCAGGGGCCCGGATGGCGGCCGGCCCGATGGTTGCGTCGGGCCGTCGGTGCGTTCATGGTCTCTCAAGAGTCACAAAGTTGGCACGGAAGACACGGGCACGAACATATGTTCGTGCGACAATGCAGTGCATGGATCGCGCTTCGCTGGAGCAGCTTCTCGGGCAAGGCCTCTCACTGGCGGAGATCGGCCGGCGCTACGGACGGCACGAAGCGACAGTCGGCTACTGGGTCAAGAAGCACGGACTGGAGGCGGCGAACAGCACCAAGTACGCGGCGCGTGGAGGCATCCCGAGGGATCATCTCGAGACCCTGGTTCATGCGGGCATGTCGATCGCGGAGATCGCTGAGGCCGTTGGTCGCAGCAAGGCTACGGTCCGGCATTGGCTGATCCGGTTTGGACTCAAGACGCGCGGCGGTGTCGGGCGACGACGATCGGGCCAGGCAAAGGCGGCCAAGGACGCTGGGCTGGCCACGGTGATGATGCGTTGCAGTCGCCACGGAGAGACCGATTTCTGCCTCGACGGGCGGGGCTACTACCGCTGTAAGCGATGCCGGTCGGCCGCGGTTGTGCGGAGGCGGAGGAAGGTCAAGACGATCTTGGTCGAGGAGGCGGGCGGCGCTTGCTGCATATGCGGATACGACCACAACATGCGGGCGTTGCACTTCCACCATGTCGAGCCGTCTCAAAAGCGACACGAGCTCAACGCCAAGGGCGTTGCCATCGGCCTTGAGAAGCTGCGTGTCGAGGCGCAGAAGTGCGTGCTTCTGTGCTCTAATTGCCACGCTGAGGTCGAGGACGGGATCGCTTCCATTCCGACTGACGCGCTGAAAAGGACGATGCCCTCCGGGGTAGCACGTGACGATCCGGGGTAGCTCAATTGGCAGAGTAGTCGGCCGTTAACCGATTGGTTGTGGGTTCGAGTCCCACCCCCGGAGTGTTTTTTGCGACAACCGCGGCTTTAGCCCGTCGCGGAGCATCTTGGCGACGGCCTCGGTCAGCGTGGCGCTGATCGAGAGGCGGTCGCTCGCCTTGTCGTAGGCCACGCGAAGGTCGAAGGCGTCGAACAGCGCTCGTTTGGTCGCGTTGTCGGCGCCGCTTAGCCGCTCGGCGAGGTCAGGGACCTGATCGAGCACCACCGCCGGGTCTTGGCGCTCGGGCGCCATCCCGCTGATCAACGACATCGCCGAGGCGCTGGTCACGCTGCAGATGTTGTGGCCGGCCGTTCAGGGCTCTACGCTGTTCGAACGCTTGGTCCGTTGCCAGCGGGCGCGCACCTATCGTGGCGTCGCGTCGGTCAAGGATGTGCTGGCTCGCCGTGAGCCTTTGGAACGCGAGCGCGAGTCTTGGGGGAGCGTCGCCCCGGCTCTTACGGCAGTGCCCGTCCAGCCTCCGCTTTATTTCCCGACGCAGTCCTCTGATCATCAGCCCGCGCCGACGTCCTCATAAGGGGCCGCGTCGCCTCATACGGTGTTCGTCGTCTATGGCCGAAACCTCGCGGCACGCGATGCCATGTTCGAATTCCTGCGCTCGCTCGGCCTAGAGCCGCTCGACTGGGACAAGCTCCTTGCCGCGACGGGGGAGGCTTCGCCGTACATCGGCGATGTGCTCGCCGCGGGCTTCCCGATGGCCCAGGCGGTCGTGGTCCTGTTGACACCGGACGACGAGGCGCGCGTCCGGCCGGCATTTGCCGACCGCCGCGACCCGCCGCATGAACTTGAGCTCACCACACAAGCTCGTCCGAACGTCCTGTTCGAGGCTGGCATGGCGCTTGCGATCCACCCCAAGAGCACGATCCTCGTGGAGCTGGGCGAGCTGAGACCGTTCTCAGACGTGGCTGGCCGTCATGTCGTGCGCATGAACGACGGTCTCGAGGCTCGCCGCAGCTTGATCGGCCGGCTGCGCACGGCGGGGTGTCCGATCGACATGAACGGCGCGTGGAAGGAGACCGGCGGCTTCACAGACGCCCTGCTGGTCGCGGCGGCGGATACGGACTCCCAGCCCTCCGGCTTCCCGACCGGTCGCGCGACGCCGCGGTTTGCTCTCGCTGAAGAGCCGGGAGGTAGCGAAATCGGCTCGGGTCCGATTGCGCTTCGTGTCGAGAACGTCGGACCTTCCGACCACTTCGAGGCGACCGTCGTCGGCGTCCACGGCTGCCGAGCTGCGCGGCCGCCATGGTATGTGCGCTGGCGTAACTCGGCCGAGCAGACGAAGGAGATCCTCACCGGCCACTCTTGGCTGCTCGACCTCTGCGAGGACGATCACAGCGGTGTCCCCTCCGAGGAGGGCACCTACGTGGTCTGGCGCTTCTTCTCTCCTAGCGAGGAGATCTGTGTCTACCCCGACGGAGCCGACGGCGCCACCGGCCGCGGGTCGGCTGCGATGCGCGTCACCGTCCGAGTGACGCCCCGTAGCGACCCCAGACTGCGCGCTTGAGAATGTCGTAACCTTGACGCTCTCCGAGCATGGTCGGGTGGCTGTCTGGGATCACTATCGCTTGGAGTAGCGTCGATAGTTGAGGTGGCGCTCGCCGCCGGCTGCAAAAGCGTGGATGATGCAGCCAGCGTGGCCTTGAGCCCGTTCACCGCGCGGGGTCGAGCGCCACGGTAGTCGTCGGCTGCTCGGGAATGGAACGGAAGTCGGCGTAGCCGCCGCCTACTGGCAGGCGGTGTGCTGAGCCGTTCGGTCGCGCAATTAGGCTCTTGAGGAGCGATATGCCGCGACGGCTCGCCTGTACGGGACCGAGGACGAGGCACATGGCGGACACGAGCAATGCGACCGACGCGTTCACGGTGAGCCACGTGGCGTTGTGAGCGTGGTCGTGCACGACGACGTTGCTGAAGAACCAGTCCGCGGCGCCGATCACCAGGAAGAAGATCGCGACGCAGCCGGTGATCGCGCCGTATAGCCGCAGTTGTCGACGCGAAGCCGGATTGAGATCTTTGCGACGAGCGAGGAGCAGGATCTTCACCGCGAGCGGGGCGCCGCCGAATGCGAGCGTCATCGGCCAGCTGGCCGCGCTGACGGCGCCGACGCCTGCCCATAGCCCCATGTTGAGGAGGACGAAGATCGAGAACAGCCGCGCGCGCGGCGTCTCAGATAGGTGATCCAGCAGGCGGTCGTACATCAACGCGACGTAGACGATCCACGCTCCCTCCGCGAGGAAGGTGGGGAGATAGGCGAGGTCGAGTACGGAGCGAAATGCCGGCTGCTGGAAGTTCGGGCCGAGCAGGTTCCACGTTATGCCGCAGTACACGAGGCGCACTGTCATGAAGGCGAGCAGCGCAACCGGGAAGATCGTGCCAAGACGCAGGGGCGTCGCCTTGCGCGGCCGGAACACATCGGTCCGTGGCGCGCCCGATTCTACGTGCACGAAGACGCTGTCCCGCTCGATCGAGCTGAGCAGGCTGACGCTCGCCCTGTTGAAATAGGCGGCGATGAAGTCGTGGGCGAGCTCGAGCTCGTTGCCGCGCTCGGCGATGAGCTTCTGCTTGACGAGGTAGTGGATCGATTCGCCGATGTCGTCCTTGTCGGCGAACAGGATTGCCTCGAGCTGGCGACGTGCTATCTGCACTCGCAGTCTGGGTTCGCGTCGAAAGGGCGCATAGCACCTTCATCGTCAAGACACGGTGCTCGGCCCCGCGAAAGATGGCGTCGAAGAAGCTGGCGACCGCGTCCTCGATGCCGTCCGCGACGAGTGTCGCGATATCGAAATCATGGTCCTCCGCGGCTCGCTCGACCGTGGCGCCGACGATCTGCGCCTCGAGCGGGGAGATCCGTCCGGAGCGTCCCAGCAGCTCGACCACGGCGTCTGCGCGTGTCGGGTCTTTGAGAACGTCTAGGAAGCTGCTGCGGATCGAGCTCGCCATGCGCAGGCCGGGGTCGCGCGGCAGGGCGTTCGGACCATCGCCGGTCTGACCGATGCGGGCGCCCTCGATGTGACAGCACGCGTCAGGAGCTGGGACGAGCTGTCCGAGGCCTCGGAGCTGGTAGTACCACTCGGTGCGGAGCGAGAGCACGATCGTGTACGCCTTCGAGCGCTGCGTAGCTGTGAGCACGCGCTGTAGTCGGGCGAGTTGTTCGGCGCGATCTGTGTCTGAGAGGGTCTTGATGTAGGCCAGCCACTCCTCGAACTGGTCGAGGACGAGCACCACCGGCTTGCTCGCGGACGCCCTCTCCTCCAGTTCTTCGAGCCTCGATAGGAGCGTCGCGTAGTGGTGTGCCTCGAAGATGCGCAGCGCGGGCGGGTGCGGCCCGGCATTGATCTCCTTGCGCACGCGGTCGCCTTCGTTTAGCCAGTCGTCCTGCATCTGGTGCTCCGTCGTGCCCGGGCGCTGGAGGGGATGGCGAGCGCCATCGGCGACCCCTGGGGCTCGCGCGGTTGTCTATGTTCTGTCCGGATATGTCGTATGCTGTCGCTTCTGGGTCACGATTGGCGTAGATTGTCCGATGATTGTCTTGTGATACTGATGAAGGAGCCCTTGAGATGCCTGCTGTTGCAGCTCGTCCGCTACTGCTGACGGTTCCCCAAGCAGCGTCGCTGCTGCGCGTGAGCGACCGCACGATTCGTCGGTGGATCAAAGCGGAGCGGATCCCGTTCCTGAGGCTGCCCACTGGCGAGTATCGGATCCCGCAAGGCGCGCTCCTCGCCTCGCTGCGCGGCACGTACGATCTCGCTGGCGAGCTCCGGCAGCTCGAAGAGAAGCACGGCGCGCTCTCAGAAGGGGAGATCGCCGCGGCGCTCAGCGACGACTCGTAGCGGTCTGGGCGCGCGTCCGCCGGGCGTCGTAAGTTCCGGCACTTGGCGTTGGTGACGGTCGATACGAGCGTTGCGCTTCCCGCGACTTTGAGGTCCGGCGGCATGCCGCGCAAGTTCTGGCTGCTGCTCTCGTTCGGGGCGCTGACGTACGAGGCCGAGCATCGCCAGCTCGACCTGGACGCGCTTCGCCACGAAAGCGAGGCCGTCGGGGGGACGCTTGGTGGCCTGGAGGCCGCCGAGGCCTCCATTGCGTACGCCGGGGGTCGCAGAGCAGTGCTGGCCGAGCGTCTCCCATATGGCGCGCCGGACGATTGGGTTGCCGTTGGCTCGAGGCCGCTGTTCGACGAGTACGAGCGGAAGGTCCGAGAGATCGGCACCCGATTTGACCCCAGCCTCGACGCTGATGACGCGCGTCGGCTCCGCCGCCAAATGGAGGCGATCTGCGTCGCCGCAGCACCTCCGTTCCCGCCCGACCAAACCCCGGCGTTCACCAGCGATCCGGACGATGATCCGATCGTCTTCGGTGCGCTTCTTGCGGGCGCCGACTACTTGATAAGCGACGACAAGAAGCACATCGTCCCCCACGGAGATCCCCGCGAGTATGAGCACGAGGACCGCCGATTGCTCGCGGTGACGTTCGACTACCTGGTTTCGGATCTCATGCCTGACATCGACTGGGAGGAGATCGACGGTGGACTACTCGCGGACGCGCTCGCGGGTGGCCGCCCCCCGGCGTGAGTCTCATGTCTGCGCTGTGCGTGGAGTTCAGCCCTCCAGCCGGTAGTCCTGGCGCAGCGTTGTGGCAGTGTGCGAGTCGGTCCCCCGGAGTGTTTTTTGCGACAACCGCGGCTTTAGCCGTCCCGACCTTCCCGCGTGCCTGCGGCGCTGGCGTCAGGTTCGGTATGCGTCGCTTCGATGCCGAACGCTGGTGACCTTGACGATCCTCGCGGCGTCGTCGATGAGGTAGATGATCCGGTATGCGCCCCTACGCGCTGACCATGCCGGTGCGAGCGGTGCGTTTAGAGGCTTGCCCACTCGCTTTGGATTCTCAAGCAGCGCGTGAGTGATGAAGGCGTAGGCGGCAGCGGCTACCTTCGGCGGAAGGGACTCTGTCAGTGCCCGGACTGCTGGACCGGCGATTTCGAGCCTGTAGGGCTCTTCATTCACTTAGCCGACGGCAAGCGGCCCGCGGAGCGCATCGCTTGACGCAGGCCGTCTGCGTCCAAGCTGTCGCCGGCCTCGAGAGCTGCGGTGCCCTCGATGTGATCGCGTAGTAGGTCCGTGTCGCTGAGCACGGCGATCGTCTCGCGCAGCGAGTCGAAGTCGTCTGCGCCGAGGAGAACTGCAACGCGTTGACCACTGCGGGTGATCTCGAAGCGCTCGTGGGTCGTCGTTGCTTCCTCCACGAGTCTGGAGAACTGAGCTCGTGCGTCCGCTACAGGGAGAGTAGTCATGTACAGGATTCTAGCGCGTTGGGCGCGAGCTCGAGATCGCAGCGCTCGCGGAACGCGTGCTGCACCACCGTCGCAAACTCCCGCAGCTCCCTTGCCTGGCGGTGGTGGAGCTCATCGAGCGTGTCAGCAGCCCCGTCTCGTTCTCGGCGAGTAGTCCGGTCAGCAGCTCGACCCAACCACCGGGCCCCCGGAAGCTCGCTGTCAGGCCAGTTCGTGGCACGGGCGGGGCGATCCAAGGTGCGCGTCGCCGGCGTGCCATTGGCGCCTCAAGCCGCCATCGCCGCGCGCCGATGCATGGCGTGAATGTCCTCGCTCGACCACGCAGCAGCCGCCCGCAGCGCGCCGGCGAGCGTGGTCGCGCCGAACGTGTGGATGCGCAAGGCCCGCCGGACGGGAACCTTCGCCGTGCTCGCATACGTGAACGCGGCGGCGTGGGTGGCCATCAGCGTGGATGTGGCGAGCAAGTCGCAGTTCACCAGCCACCTGGGCAGCTTCGTCGTGATGCTCGTGTTCCTGCTCGGGGTGGCCGCGCTCAGTGTGATCACGGGGCTCCGGCTTGCGAGCTGCGGGCTGTGGATGTCGCAGGAGAAGATAGTGATCGTCGGGCCGCTGCGGACGTGGACGCTTGGCGTGGGGGAGGTCGAAGGCTTCGAGCCGGGCGTGAGAGGCGCCCGCAACGGGACCCCGTGCCCGGTGCTCAAGCGCACGCACGGGCGGCCGATCGGCGTGTGGGCGCTCGGACGCGAGGGCCTGATCTCGAGCTACGACCGCTTTCTGGACGAGTTGCGGCCGCTGTGCGAGGAACTCAACGAGCTGCTGCAAACGCTCGATGCCGTACCCAACACCCCAGCCGGGTAGGCCGTCCGCGGCGCCGCGCCCCGAGTCGGGCCGTGCGCCTTTGGAGCGCCGGCGCCGCGCGCCGTCGTTGCAATGCGCGCTCAGCCTGCCAGGCGCTCGAGCAGACGTGCCGCCGCTGCTCCCGAGTCGTGGGCCGCCGCCCACGTGGCCAACTCCCGCGCGTGCGCTCGTATGTCCGGCTCGGTGAGCGCCCGTTCGACGGCCAAGCGCAGCACCCGCGGGCTGACGAATCGCCGCGGCACGCGCACGCCCGCGCCCGCCCAGTCCACGCGGGCGGCGTTCTCGTTCATGTCGCCCACCGCCGGGCACGCCACCACCGCGCATCCGCTCGCCAGTGCCCGCACCAGCGTGCCGTGGCCGGCGTGACACACGACCACGTCGCACGCGGGCATGGTGCGCGCGTAGGACACCCAGTTGACCACGGTCGCATTCGCCGGCACCGGCAGCGCGCGGGGAGGCAGGCGGCGGTTGTACGTGGCGAGCACGCGCACCGGCGCGCCCGCCAGGCCGCGGAGGGCCGCACGGAGGAGGGTGTGCTGGGTGTCCTGGGCGGTGGATGGCGCGATCAGCACGAGCGGCGCGTCCCGCCGCAGCTCCCCGCCCGATCGACCGCCCGGCTGGCGCTCGCCTCCCGGCAACGGCACATCGCGTGCGGGCGGCTCCCACATGAGCGGGCCGACTACGTGGGTGTTGCCATCCCAGCCATGCGGCGCGCGCGGGTACTCGAGCTGGGGGAAGCTCGCCACCAGCGCCAGCTCGCGGCTGATGCCGCCGTGCACGTGGTCCTGCGGGGCCAGGCCGAGCCGCGCCCGCGTGGCGTTCAGCTCCACCCGCCCTCGCTCGAGCCCGCGAGCCACCGCCCGATGGGCCTGGCGCCACAGCGCGCGCCCGGTCGCGGTGCGGGGCAGCCGCGCGCCGAGCGAGTAGATGGGGAACTCCGGCGGGCTGTGGGGATGGACGTGGGGGATGAGGGTCGCGCGGCGCACCCCCTCGATCTCCGCGGCGAGCGCCGGCGCGAGCGTGAGGATGTCCGCGACCACCACCTCTGGCTGCAGCTCGCGCACCAGCGGCAGCGTGTCCTCGGTGGCGTGGACCACCGCCTCGTAGAAGTCCAGCGGCTCCGGCCCGGAGGGGAACACCTGGTACTCGGGGGCCGCCGCGAAGCGCAGGCCCTCCGCCTCCACGTCCTTCTGCCAGCGCGTCCAGGTCTGCAGCGTGACCTCGTGTCCGCGTCCCGCCAGGGCGCGCCCGAAGGCGATCATCGGAAACGCGTGTCCGGGGTCGCCGAACGCACCCAGCAGGATGCGCCGTGGACGGTCGGGTGCCCGATCGCCGGGGTCAGCGTCCACGACCACCGTGCCTGCGCCCAGCCGCCACGCCCGTGGCTAGGCCGCCAGCTCGGCCACCAGACGCAGCTGCTCCAGGCGCTCGTCCGCCGTGAACGCGGTCGGGGTCACCCCGAGGGTGCCCACGCCCGCGTCGCGGTACACCGCCAGGCGCTCGCGGACGTGGTCCTTGGGGCCGCACAGCGACACCGTGTCGATCAGCTGGTCGGGGATCGCCGCCATCGCCTCCTCGCGCTTGCCTTCCAGATACAGATCCTGGACCTGCTTGGCTGCGTCGTGAAAGCCATAACGCTGCACCACTTGGTTGTAGAAATTCTTCTCGCGAGAGCCCATGCCGCCCACATACAGAGCTATGAACGGCCGCATCGCATCCCGCGCGCCCTGCAGGTCGTCCGTCACGAACACGTTCACCGTCGGCGCGATGTCGAAGTCGTCGAGCGATTTTCCGGAACGGTCAGCGCCTTCCTGCAGCAGCGGGCGCAGCTCCGACACGTGCTCCGGGGAGAACAGCGTGGGGATCCAGCCGTCCGCAATCTCTCCTGCGAGGGCCGTGTTCTTCGGGCCGATCGCCGCCAGGTAGACGGGGATGCGCTCCTGCACCGGGGAGATGGTGAGCTTCAGCGCCTTGCCCGGGCCGTCCGGGAGCGGCAGCTCGAGCGTCTCGCCGTGGAACTCCACGCGTTCGCGCGCCAGCGCCATGCGCACCACCGCCACGTACTCGCGCGTGCGCTGGAGCTGTTTTGCGAAGCGCTGGCCATGCCAGCCCTCGGCCACCTGCGGTCCCGAGGAGCCGATGCCCAGGAGCATGCGCCCGCCGGAGAGCTGGTCGATGGTGGCCGCCGTCATCGCCGTCATCGCCGGCGAGCGCCCGGGCATCTGGAAGATCCCCGCGCCCAGGCGGATCTTCGTCGTCTGCCCCGCAAGCCAGCCGAGGACGGTGGCCGTGTCCGAGCCGTACGCCTCCGCCGCCCACACCGAGTCATAGCCCAGTCGCTCGGCCTCCTGGACGATGTTGAGCTGGTCGGCGGAGCTGAGACCGAGGCCCCAGTAGCCGATGTGCACGCCGAGCTTCATGTGCAAGTTTCCTTTCAGCAGGAGGGAATCCGTTGCGCGCTTGGAAGGCCTCGCATACCCTTGGCCGCGCACCGCCGGACTTTGGTCACACGGCCAGTCCCGCGGCAGCACAGCCTATGCGAAACCGCCGCCGCCAGAGCTCGAGCCCCGTCGAGCGCCTGCGCACCGCCATCGACTGCCTGCCCGTGGCCACGCGCGAAGCCATGCTCGCCGGCGTTCGCGCCAACGAGCGCGTGATCGTCGGCGCCTACGTGGACGGAATGGGCGGCGTCTGCCCGATGCTCGCCGCCCACCGCGCCGGCGCCCGCACCGACTTCCTGTCCTTCGCCCGCTCCTGGGACCGCTTCGCTCGGGCCCGGGACAAGCCGCGCGCGGCCACCGAGCGCGAGGTGGGCATCCTCATCGCCCAGCTGGAAGACAGCCTCCAGGACAGCCGCGGTCTGGCGTTCGACGTGGCCATCGCCGAGCACCGCCAGCTCGTCAGCCGCTCGCGGCGCAGCGCCGGTCGTGCGCGCCGTGGGTTGCCCGACATCGCCGACCCGCGCGGCGAGATCGTCGCGCGGCGCCTGCGCGGGGCGGCCTCGGGACGAGCGCTACCGTCGCTGCTGGTCCCGCGCTAGGGTCCGGTCGATCCCGCGGTGTCGCCCGGGCGGATGAACATGATCTCCGGAACCAGGCACGCGGGGGAGACCTTCAGCAGGTAGCGCACCGACTCCGCCACGTCCTCCGGGCGGATCATCTCCTCCGCCGGCACCTGCCCCTTGACGAAGTCCGTCATCGGGGTGTCCACGAACGCCGGGCACAGGGCCGTCGAGCGGATGCCGCTCGTGGCCAGCTCACGGTTCATGGAGTCGTTCCAGCCGACCACCGCGTGCTTGGTAGCCGAATACACCGACAGCCACGCCTCGCCGTGCTTGCCCGCGATGGACGCCGTGTTCACCACGATCGCCCGTTTGTGGAGCGCTCCCGCCTCCTTCAGCATGGACACGCATTCGCGGTAGAACAGCACGATCGAGCGCAGGTTGATGTCCATCTGCATGTCCAGGCGCTTGGTGTCGATTTCCCCCACCGGGGCGCCGATGCCCACGCCCGCGTTGTTCACGAGCACGTCCAGACGCTCGTAGCGCTCGCGGTGGGCGTCCACCACCTTCTTGATGTCCTCCTCCGAGGCCACGTTCGCCGCCACCGCCTGCACGTCGAAGCCTTCGTCCGCCAACCCCTTGGCCGCGTCCTCGAGCTTCTCCGGGCGGCGCGCCGCCACCGTCATCGCGTAGCCCTCCTGGCCGAGCACCCGCGCGATCGCCAGCCCGATCCCGCTCGATGCTCCCGTGATGATCGCCGCCCGCTCTACCGACATCTGCCTGGTCCTCTCATTCGCTCTGTCCTCTCCGCTCGATGCTCCCGGTGGGAGACGCCGGCCGACCGCCGGACGGCGCGCGGGAGCATCGCACACCTCAGTGCCCGCGCGGCGCGCTGTGGCGGCGCCCGCCAAGCGGGGACGCGCTCAGGCCGGGCAAACGCGCTCCAGGCCCGCCGTGCCGGCTGGTCCGTAGACGCCAAAGCGTGAGCCGCAACCGCGAGCGCTGGTAGCGTCTGGCGAGCGCTCCACGGTGGGTGCGTGGCGCGTGGCGGGCCCGTAGCTCAGTTGGTTAGAGCTGCCGACTCATAATCGGTAGGTCGCAGGTTCGAGTCCTGCCGGGCCCACTCCCAAAACACCTGCAAACGCCACAAAAACAAGCCTATCACGAGGTTGCGACGGCAAGGCATCGTTCCCTGCATCGTTCCCCAGCGGTCGTCCGGCGGTCGCCGGACCCCAGGATTCCGTCGTTTCCCACGGCGCCGCGAGTGCGCTTGGCGAGCTTGCCTATAGGCCCTTTGCTCGCACGTGTTGGATCACTGTTCTGGCGTTCGCAATCGCCTCGTCGGGTGTCGCGCCAATTGCCATCATCGCCTCGGCGCCAGGGATAGAGCCATCCGCCCACGGGCCTTCTGCAGGGGTGGCCTCGTACCGGCCGAGCCCGTCGTTATACGTGATGACGAACCGCTCAGGCATCGGGTATTGCGCGAAGTCGTGCACGATGGGCGAGCCTAGCGAGATTCTGAGCGCGCGACGCGAACAGACGCCCGTCGGTGTGCCCCCATCTGCGTAGGCCGGGTCGCACCCCAGCACGATCAGCGCCGAACGACCGAGCGCCGCAGGCAGGTGCACAACGCGACTAGAAGCCGCAGAGCGTGCGCACCGCAGCCTGGGCGTGCGGCGGCATGCTCACCTCCACGATCAGCGCGCCGGCGAGACTCGCCACGTTCAGCCCGCCCAGGTCGCCGGCCAGCTCGCGCGGAAGGACAGCCACGTAATGCGAGTCGCCCGACGTGATCGCGTCCACAACGTCGCGGGGTGGGTCGATGTAGGTCCAAGCGCGCTCCCACAAGTCGGCCACTCGAGCGAGCTTGAACTTGAGCGTGTGGTGGTCGCCAGTATCTAGCGCGTCCCACGCGCCGTCATAACCGACGGCGGATACCGGCTCGGACTCCGCGCTCTCGGCGAGCCTGGCGATGGCTTCGACCAGCTCGTCGTCCGCGGAGTCGTCCACGACCACGACCACCATCGGGATGTTGTGGGGGCTGAGCGGCACGACGGCCACCGCCGCGATCCCGTCGGCCCCGTCGTAGAAGGCTGATATGCCCTCGCTCATGTGCTCCACGTTACGCTTGCGGGGAGACGCACCTACCACGAGTCTGGGATGGGCAGGCCATCTTCCCCACATCTTGTCCCAGCGCTTGTCTCGCGGTCGTCGGGAGCCTGATTGACGCCCGCCGGGCCGTGCGCTTCAAGGGGCAAGAAGCCCTTGGGGAGGGCGCCACCGATGGACGGCGCACTCAAGCAAGTGCAAATCCGTTGGCCGGTTCGGCCGCCTCGGGGTCTATATCCGCATGGAAGCAACAACACCGACAACAGAGGCTCCTCCGCTGCAGCAGGATCGGCTGCTTCGCCCGGATCAGGCCGCTTGGTATCTCAACGTGAGGACGAGCTGGGTCTACGAGGCCGTGAGGACTGGCCGCTTGCCCTGCCATCGGGTGGGCCGGCACATCCGGTTCACGCGCCCGATGCTCGACGAGTGGCTCGCCCAGCAGCCTCGGCGGTAGCGGCTGGGGCGCTGGCTCTAGAACCCGAATCGGCACAAGCTCTTGGCTTCTGACCACAAGTGCCACGATCCGAGCTGCCCTTCTGGCTTCGACGGTCCGCGGATTGCTAGCTGCGTGTATGCCGGTCGGCTGCCGCAATGCCCCAGCGCTTGAGCGCGTAGCTCCACGATCACCGGGCGGCTGTAGTAGCCACCGCCGGGCTTGAAGATCGAGTTGAGGCCGTACCCGATTGCGGTGCTGCTGCCCCAGTTCGTCCAGTGGATTTCGGTCACGAGCCCGCTGGGGTCGCCGCCGTTGTAGACCCTCGCCGGCTGCGCGCTTCCCCAGCCTTCGCCGTCGGGCTTCGCGAATTCCGCCGAGCCGAGCACGACGCTCCCTGAGCCGCCTGCAGCGCTCGACGCCAGCACTCCGCCTATGGTGGCGATCACCGCTAGCAGGACTCCGATCGTTGCGCGCCTGATGTTGTGGGTCATTTGGGCCCCCTCGGGTGTCGGGTGCGGTTCACGTAGCCTCCCAGAGCGGGTCGGCGGGCGGTAGCCTGCTGCCATGAGCACGCGGCCTCAGCCGGAGAGCTTCAAGACCGGGGCTGAATACCGGTGGGCGATGCGGCTGTGGCGCAAGCGCACCGGCGGTAGCCTCATCACGACCGCGGCGCTCGCGCTGATCGTCGGCGGTCTGAGTGGCAGCGCTGTGCTCGCGATGCTGACGCTGTTCGGTGCGCTCGGCGTGCACCTGTACCTGCGCAGTACGCGGTAAGACCGCATCGGCGAGAACCGCCGTTCATGGAGCGCCGAGTTGTCGCGCTGGGCACGCTATTCGCCGTGGTCTGCGTTGCCGGGGCGGCCACGTCAGCTGCGGGACCGCGCGAGGAGTGCTTGGTTGACTGTTGGCGGGAAAGGGCGTCCAGCATCTCCGCGCTCGAAGAGGTAGACCATTCGATTGAGCTCCCGCATCGCGTAACGTACTGTCCCCGGCTCGTGGTTGGGAGACCTCGACCTTTCGTCACCTGCGGGCTAGCGACCGAATGCCGCCTGGCCTTTGGGTTCCAACTTCCTGTCCAAAAAGAGACGTCTGCTGCGGGCTCGACACTCCAACTAGGTCGGTACCGACCATTTCCCAGGTTGCGAGGAGCTCTGCGAGGCCGGCCAAGGGATCCTCTGTGAGAGGCCGGCAGAGGTCAGTCTCATACGCTCGCAAAGAGAGAGACGCCAGCTCTGTCCCGCTCGTCACTTCGGCAACGGCACGGAGGTCCAGTCGCTGGAGCAGCTTCTTGGTGATGGGACGCTTGGAATCCCAAAAGGCCAACGCCTCAATGGCCTTTTGACAAACCGTCGAATTCAGTAGCGCGGTAAGGGCGGCTGCCTGCCGTGCGCTCGTCACCGGCACGAAGTAGCAGGTGTCGTCAAACACGACCGAGGACTGCTCAATCGGGCCTACGGCGCGGAAGCGCGCCTCCTTGTGAAGGCCGGAGACGGCGACCTTGAAGCGCGTAAAGGAGTACTCGCCGACACCGAAGATCGAGAACCGTGGCCTCTTTCGATAGATCGAGGACTTTCGCCCATCCAGAGCCGAGCCGTTTTGGTTGAGGTAGTGCCACACCCTTGGGGCGGTCTCTGCGAGCTCACCAGGATCGTCCTTGAGCGAGCGCTGCGGAACGACCATCCACCTGCGGACTGTGGTGGTCCGTCCACGATACACGTCGGTTCCCTTGAGGAGGGGAAAGATGTGCTCCGGCTCCAGCTCAAGCGGTTCGCCGGCCTTCGTCGTGAGCACCCCTCCGTCGGTCAGCAGCTCCATGACCTGTACTGCATCGTGCTTGATGCCCTGACGCCACTCGATGGGGCTGACCCCGTCTATCATAGATGCATCGCCGTGGGCTGTCGTGTCGGCTACGAGTCGGCCGTTGACAACGCCGATAGTTCTGCTTGGCGAGCGGGATGAGAGAGACGGATGCCACGCGCATTGGTAGTTCGCGGCTTCGTTCTGTACACACACAACGAATAGACACGCATCGACTGAGGCGTTAAACCACTCCTTCGCGTCAATTACGTAAAGGTTCGAGTGTGCGATTGGGAGATGGTGCTGAGCAGAGAACGTCAGAACGTTGCGAGCAACGCTCGTCTTACACAGAAGCGCGATAGTCGGCTCTTCGCTCGCTAGCTCACGAATGAGCTTGAGCCACATGTACTCCGCGATATCAAAGTTTGACGCTCCTGTCATCGCCTCGATGCCACGGAGTCCACGCACGTTGCGCTTGCCTGGCAGATTGGGCGAACCAAGGCTGCCCAGCTGAGAGTTCGTCACCCAGGGTGGATTGCCGACGACGAGGAGCGGGCCCGACGGATTCGCCCAGCGCAGCTTCTCGGCGAGATCGACGTCGAAGATATCCGCCTCAATCACAGGACAGTGTCGACGGGCTTCCCGGGCATAGTTCGGTTGCATCTCCAGGCCAAGCATCTCGCGCGGCTTCAGGGTGGCTGCGGCTGCCAAGAAAGAGCCCGAGCCGCACGTCGGCTCGAATACCCGCTCCCACTCCCCGCCGGCCAGGCGATCGACGATCAGCCGGGCCAGGGGCGCGGGCGTCTGGAAGTCGCCCAGTTCATTGTTTGGCAACGAGTTCCTCCAGTCCCGGGACACCTTCTTGAGCGCCACGGATTGCGTGTCCATACTGGAGCCGCCACTGGAGGGCATTTGAGATCGTCAGGTGTCCACGGCGAGGTGGCTCGGCGAGGATTCGCTCGGCTAGGGCACGGCGTCCAATGTCATCGAGCGGCAGCATCCTCTCCTGAAGAAAGCCGTCGATGTCATCGACGTTGCCACCGCGATCCAGTATCCCGGCAAGACCGATGGTGGTCTGCTGGTCTGCTGTGAACTTGTCTTTGATGAAGATCACATGGCGAATGGCAAGCTTGGAGGCGTTTTCGATCGGATCGTCTGTCTTCTCGTAGACCATGACGAGAAGGTGATATCCGAGGCCGTAGACCTTCTGGGTGGCGTCTCGAAATGGGCAGCTCGACTGCGGCTGCGCGATTGAGGTGACCTTAAGATCTACACGCAGTGCCGGGAAGTCGATGCCCTTGGCCGCATTGCCGGCAGTGTGGCGATAGCGGTCCACGATGTATGTGTTGAAAGATCCCTCGACGTAGGTTCCGACAGCCTTGCCATCGGTGACCCCGTACAGGGAGCTGATCGGCGTAGCGGTCAGCTCACGAGCAAACGCTCGGGCGGACGTCTTCAGGTGGCCCAGGGTCAGCCGTGGGAGTGGGGCGTGACCGGCGGCTGCGCCTGGGATCGAAGAGCCTCGTGGAGCTGACATCGGCCGATCATACGAGATGGCGACGACGGCACGGAGGAGCCGTCAACAGCGACTTGCGGTACGTACTCCGAGGGGCGCGGTGAGCACGAGCATTAGGCGCACATCGGACGCGTCGAAGTCCTGTTCGAGTTGCTTGCCCTCGGGATGGTGCGGCACGTTGACGAGATCGATCGCGGTCTTCCACAAGTTGTCAAGGAGCGAGATGCGCCCAGCGGTGGCGGCCCATCGTCGCTCGTGAGCGATTACGGCGGCCGAAGCGACGATCTAGATAAGGGAGGCTGAACTGGTGGAGGGTATCGCCATAGCCGCCGTTGGTCATCAACACATCAGCAGACGGCGTGACCGGCAAGTACATCTCGCGCCTCGCCGCCGAAGCAGGTACGCCCGTCGCGCAAGGTCGGCTTCCGCGGGTCAGAGAGAAGGCCATACGTTCGACCCAGTAAATTATTGACCGATGCTAGATTCCTTGGAGCAATCAGTGCTGCTTGCGATTAGACGGCTAACCGAAGATACCTATCAACCAACCGACGGACAGGCGGTCGCTGAGTACCTTGAGCGCCAGGGTTGTCGTCCAGAGGACGACATGGTGCTCAAGCACCTTCTGCGACGCCTGAAGGACGACGGTTACATCAGTCCCAAAGCCTACTTTGGTGCAGAAGGTCTGAAAACCATTGTCTCGGTAGATCTCACGGTCCAAGGTCGAGAAGTTGCTGAGCAGGGCGATCAAGCCCAAGTCCCATCTGATGCCAGAAGCACAGCCAGTGATCAGACCGCGGCCGCAGATCCCACGAAGGTCATGGTGGTACACGGCCGGGATGACGACGCCCGGCGCGCGATGTTTGGCTTCCTCGAAGCCATTGGCTTGGTGCCGCTTGAGTGGGGCGAACTAGTTGCCGAGACGGGCAGTGCTGCTCCATATATAGGCCAAGTCTTGAAGACGGCGTTTGAAAAGGCGAAGGCAGTCGTCGTGCTCTTTACGCCTGACGACGAAGCCTGGCTAAAGGAAGCATTCCACAGGCCGGACGATCCGCCCGATGAGACCCAGCCCACGCCACAAGCACGGCCGAACGTGCTCTTTGAGGCAGGAATGGCACTCGGTGTGCATCCCGATCGCACGATCCTAGTTGAGCTAGGCAGGCTACGACCGTTCAGCGACATCTATGGACGACACGTCATCCGCATTGACCATACCGACAGGCCACTTCGTGAAGTCGCCAAACGGCTCAAAACCGCGGGTTGCGCTGTGGACGAAAGCAAAGTCGACTGGAACGCTGTCGAGTTCCCCGAGCGTGCTGTCAAGGATGATACCGCCGAGGCGAGCGGTATGGCAGGGTCGCCAGTAACACCGAACGTCAACCAGACACCGTGGCTACCTAACCCACTCGTCGGCCGCTTCAAGATCCGGCAATACGCGTCTCCGCTGGCACACGACGACAAGGGAACCGTCTTCCGAGTTGTTGTTGCCGCCGACTGTGAGCCCACCGTTGGTGAATTGAACTCGGCGATCAAGACCGCTCTGAAGCAGGCGCTTGCCGGCTCAAGCCTTGAGAAGTGGGGCCGGGCGGCGAGTGGCCTGTTGTACTCAAACACAGCGACGGACTGGACACGTGCGAGCCCTAGTCTAGGTCAGGTCGCAACATTCGAGCGCGACTGGGGAACCTCCACAACACAAGGATCTGTGCTCAATGGGAGAACGACGCTTGAGCTTCCATCCGGATTCCAGCTTGGGACGCGGCCTGTGCTGACGCTCGACGTGGTTGAGCGATCCGCAGATGCCGGCGATAGCCAGCGTCGGCTATCTCTTTCGCTCACGGATCTCCACGAGTTTCTGCATGTGCTCGGAAGGGCAGCCGTAGACGAGATCGCCAGTGTGATCTTTCCGATGCTTTGTGCGGAGGGCGTGCCCGGGATTGTCGGGCCAAACTACGAAATCAGTTTCGGTGACCGATCTCTGGACGCAACAGTGGCCCTTCCCAGCAGTTTTGAGCGGCCAGCCAATGCTGTGGGCAATCCCTGGGCAGAAATCAACACACCTGAAAACAGTGACCCGCTCGATCTCGCGGCACGCGACGCGGTCATCCGCAAGGGTCTCGAAAAACTCCTTCGGAGCAATGAATACGATGGGATCGAGGACGAGATCGCGAAACTTCCCGCCCCTACCGGCACATAAACGCCTAACGGCCTGGAGGCACAGAAACAGTCCCGCTGCCGCTCAACGGGTGGCCTTTCGAGTGAGCCGTGCATTGAACCAGCGCGGTAGCAGACGATCAACCTCAACCGGGCGGGATCCAGCAGCGATATCGAGGCGTAGGCAGCCTTAATGGTCACTCGCCTTACGCTGGCTTGTCAGGCCGCTCGGCGTGGATCCTGCCGATTAGCGGCTGCACGCGTGCGACGGCTTTGCCTTCAGCGCCCCGTATGGCGGCTCGGCCACGGTCTGCGGGGCGAGGGCGATCCGTCGGCCGAAGAGGTGCTTGGCGTAGCTGCTGGCGAGCGGCGAGCGCTCCCGCAAGCGAGCGGTGAACGTTGGTGTTGACCAGGACGGTCCGTGCGAGGCAGAACCGCCGATACGAACCTGCGAGAGAATAGGCCATTGTCCGAGGCTGCATCGACCCCGAACCCCGTACTCTGCCAACATGCGGCTCTTCGACGGCTTCCGCAATCCAGCGCAACTGCCCGCCGGGCGCTTCGCATCGCTTCCCGAGAACAATTTTGTCCGTGTCGCAGGTGAGTCCCACTACCAGCGAGCACTCTCCGCCATGCGCAGGAAGTGCGTGCCTGGCGTCGAGGGACGCCCGAGCTTTCCCGTGGCGCTGGTCCCCGAGCCCGAGAACCCCCACGACACCCATGCGATCGCGGTCGTCAGTGAGGCAGGCCGGGTTGGCTATCTCCCGCGCGAGACAGCTCCGCTCTATGCCCGATGCATGCAGGTCCTGAAGGACGCCGGTTATGACGGCGGATCCTGCTCTGCCTTGCTGACCGGCGGTGCTCATGATCGTCCGAACTTCGGCGTCGTGCTGACTTTGGCTTACCCAGAGTTCTGCGAGCTGCACCTGGGTGTCGGCCTCGCTAGCAGCACAACTGGCGCCAGGTGGTCGGCCTCTGGTAAGACCGCTCCAGGAGAGTTGCGTGGCCGGCACTTTACCGAGTACGTTGACGAGGTGAATGCCCTGCGACGCGCCGGTAACGATGCCGCCGCCGAACGGCTTCTCCTCGAATTGGTGGACGTCAACGAGACCGAGGCTCGGATGGAGGGCTGGGGTGTTGCGCCCTGGTACTACGAGCAACTGGCGGTCATCTATCGCAAACGAAAGGATGCGGTCGCAGAGGTAGCAATCCTTGAACGTTACGCGGGCGCGCCGCACGCGCCAGGTGCAGGAGTTGACAAGATGCTCGAGCGGCTTGAGAAGGCGCGGGCTCTCGCTAGGCGCCAACGCTCGTGACGATTCTGCTCCGGCCTTCTTCCTTCTGCACTTCCAGGCCGGTCCGAACACGCTGCGCAAGCTCTGGAACATGGCTAATCACGCCAACCACCAGGTCATCGGCTCGCAAACGCTCAAGTGCATCCACGACGTCGTCGAGCGTCTCCGGGTCGAGCGTGCCGAAGCCCTCGTCGATGAACACCGCCTCGAGCCTGGCGCCGAGGCCCTCGGTGGCGAGGTCGCCGACGTGCCGGGAGAGCGCGAGAGCAAGGGCGAGGCTCGCGAGGAAGGTCTCGCCGCCGCTGAGCGTCTTGACGCTTCGCTGTTCGTCGGCGTTGGCATGGTCTATGACCTGAAAGTCGCCCTCGACCGAGACAAGGCTGTAGCGCTCGTCGGAGATCCTGAGTAGCTCCTCTGACGCGTGCGCCGCGAGCAGGTCGAGAGTCTCGAGAATGATGTAGTCACCGAATCGGTCGCTGCGGAGCTCGAGCGCGAGGTCTCCGAGGATCGTGATCTGCTCGCGCTCGTCTTTAATCCGCTCTTCCATGGCACGCCGTTCTGCGGCGCGGCGCTCTGCCTGCTCGGCGGCGCCCTGTGCCTTAGTGGCGGTGTCTCGCGCCGTCCGCTCGCTGGTGCGGAGCAGAGCGAGAGCTCGCTCGGCGTTTGCCGCGTCGATCTCGTGTTCGGCGGCGATCGCCATGATCTTTCGGTCGGTTGCGTCCCGGGCCTCAACTGCGGACTCGCGGGCGGCGCTGAGCGCTTGGCCGACCGTGTCGCACCAGCTCGCCATCTCAGCGGTAGACGCGTCTCGGGGACTTCGGGCCTTCGGGAGTGCGGCTTGCGCGTTCTTGCCGGTCAGTAGCTCGGCGCTCGCCGTCGCAGCCGCCTCGGCTTTGGTTCGTAGACGGGTCAGCTCGACGTCGAGCTCGGTGAGCTGGCGCTCGGCGACGTCGACGGCCGTACGTGCGGTCTCCTGTTGTTCCGCGGCTTGATCAACCTCCGCGCGGGCTACCTGTGTTGCATCGGTTGCCGCGAGCAGGCGTGTGCGCTGCTCAGCGATCTGCTCCGCGGCGTTTTCGGGGGCCTTGCCGCCGAAGTGCTTGGTAAGCGTCTTGGCCGCAGCGCTCTTCCTCTTGCGGACGTCGGCGAGGGCGCTGCGGGCCGCCTCAGTGAGTCCTTCGCAGCGGGCGAGCTCGCCCTCGGCTTTGAGATGCTGGTCATGGGCTTCATCGCGGCGGCTCTGGAGAGTCTTGCGCTCTCCTTGGCTCTTGGTGAGCCGCTCAGCGGCCGCGGTCGCGGCCGCGGCCGCCTTGCTCGACCCGGCTTCGACGGCGGCAACGTTCTCGTGGCCGTCGAGCGTCTCGCTCAGGCGCTTCTCACAGTCGCGCTCTTGCTTCTCTGCCGCTTCGACGCTCGCCGCAGCACGTGCGGCTTTCTCCGCTGCCGTCTCGGCCGCGCTCCGAGCAGTCTGCTCCTTCGTGCGCGCCGTGCTGAGGGCGTCCGCCAGGTCCGACGCGATCGCGATTGGCGAGGCGAGTGACTCGCCACACACGGGACATGGATCGCCGATTGCGAGCCCGTCTGCGAGTTCGCCGACCGCGTTGGCTCGGCGATGCTGCTCGAGGTGCGCAACCGCTTTGTCGAGCGCGCCGCGAAGTTTCTGCGCTTTGGTGCTGGCGCCCTCGGCGACGGTGCGTGCTGTCCCGAGTTGCTTTCGAGCTTCCCGGAGCTCTTTCTCCTGTCGCCGTGCGTCGCCGAGCAGCTGCCCAAGCTTCTGGGTGCGCTTGTCAGCCTCCTCGAACGCCAGCGTTAGCTCCTTCTCGGCGGCGAGCGCCCTCTGTAGCTTGGGCTCCGCGTCCGCTTCTTGCTTCTTCGTCTCGGCGAGCGCCCGGGTCGCGGACGCTTCGGTTTCTTGCGCCTTCTCGAGCTTGGCTTGGGCGGATTGCTCTTCTACGTCCGCGTCACGCACAGTCTGTGCCGCCGTGGCCGCCTCGGCGATCTTCTCTGCCGTCCCGAGCTCGGCCTGCAGCGTCTTGAGAGCCTTGTCTGCGGCCGTTGCGTTGAGTCTGCTCGTCTTGAGGCCCGCGGCGGCTGTAGCCAGCCCTGTTGCCGCCTCGGCCTTTGCTGTCTCGGCGGCGCGACAGGCGTTGACCTTCTCCTGTGCCGCAACGGCGAGTGCCTCCAGCTCCTCTGCGCGGACCCTGACGACCTCGGCGATCCGGTCATGCTCGGCGGTTTCGCTGGAGTGTTCCTCAGCCTTGGCGAGCGATGCCGTCAACGCGGTGTAGTGCTCGGCAGCCGTGGCGCTTGCGGTGTGCACCTCTTGCGCAGCCTCGGCTGTGGCGTCGGCGTATTGCTCGGTCAGGATCTCCTCAGTGCGTTCGACCTTTGAGCTGAGATCGGACTGGCGCTGGCGGGCGATCGCGCCCATACGCTGAAAGTAGGAGACGCCGAGCAGCGAAACGAGGACCTGGCGTCGCTCGTTTGGGTCGCCCTTCAGGAAACGGTGGAACTCCCCCTGGGGCAAGACGACCGCCTTGCAGAACGAGTCGAAGTCGAGCCCGAGCAGCTCAATGAGCACGCGATCGCACTCTCGCACGCCGCCGCGCTCACACGCTGACACCCAAGCTTCTCCGTCGAGGCGCTCGAGCGTCGCGGTCTGTGCGGCCCCGCGCTTGAGCCGGCGCGCGACGCGGTAACGCCCCTTGCCTGCGCTCGAGAACTCGAACAGCACCCGCGCCTGAACGGTCCCGAGCGAGACAAGGTCACTCGTGCCCTGCTTGCCGCCAAGCCGCGGGACCTGGCCGTAGAGCGCGAACACCATCGCGTCGAGGATGCTCGTCTTCCCGGCCCCGGTCGGGCCGGTGATGACAAACAGCTCAAGCGGCTCGAAGTCGATCTCCTGAAGGTCGCGGAAGGCAGTGAAGCCCTCGATCGCGAGCTTAAGCGGCCTCACCAGCGACCTCCTCGAACAGTTCGTCGAACAGGCGCACAAGCCGATCGTCGGCGGGTGCGCCGTGACGATCGTTGTAGTACTGGGCGAACAGGTCTCGGGGTGCGAGGCGGCGCTTCTCGCCGGCTTCGGGTGTCCCAGGGGCTCGCTCGTAGTCGAGCCTCACCTCGAGCGCCATCGGCAGCATCGCGCGTACGTCGTCGGCGAGCCCGGGCGCGGGTCCGTCGCAGCGCAGCAGGACCCGCAGGTAGGCCTGAGGATCCACCTTCTGGGCGCGCAGTTCGTCGAGCGTGCCGGTGACATCGAGCAGTTTGCGCCCGCCGCTGATCGGGATCTTTTGTACCTTCGCGGGCTGACCGGGATCGACTGTGACGAGGGTTACGTTCTTGTCCTGTTCGCGCTCTCCGAAGTCGAGCTGCAGCAGCGAGCCGGCGTAGCGAGCCGGCACGGCGGCCGCGGCGATGTCCTGCGGGCGGTGGACGTGTCCGAGGGCGATGTACTGCGGCGTCTTCGGCAGTCGCTGTGGCGCGATCGCGAACAGGTCACCCACAGTCAGTTCGCGCTCGCCGCCGCCGATGCGCGACCCGCCCACGAATACGTGTCCCGCCAGCACGTGGATCTTCCCTGGCTCAAACATCGAGCACAGCGCCTCCAGCAGTCGCGGCAGCTCTTCGGCGTAGGCCTTGTTCGGGTCCTCCTCCAGTCCCATCATCTCCTCTGCGCCGAACAGCGCCTTCTCCGGTACCCAGGGCAGCGCTGCGACCTGCGCGACCTGTTTGCCGTCGCGGGACGGGACCTTCACGATCCCGCCGGCCTGCGGGCGGCGGACCTCCGGAACAACGTGGATGCCTGCCGCGCCCGAGAGCTGCTCGATCGCGGCGAAGCGCTTCGGATTGTCGTGGTTGCCAGGGATCACGAGGACCGCACCGCCTGTCGCGCGGAGGTTGACGAGTGCGCGGTAGACGATCCGCTCGGCCTCGGCTGACGGGGCGTACTGGTCGAACAGGTCTCCGCAGACCAGCGTCAGATCCGCGTTCTCTGCGGCCGCGATTGCGACCACCTCGTCGAGCACCGCGTCGGCCTCATCGAGGCGTTGCCGGCGGTGAAGCGTCTTGCCGACGTGCCAATCAGCGGTATGCAGGATCTTCATCGCTCGAACCGCTCGAACGGGTCATCGCCGGGGTCGGCTGCGACCTCGCTGCTGCGGGTCGCCCACGCGGGGAACGGGAACCGGATCTGCAGCGGAACAGGGATCTGTGGCTGTGACAGCATCATCGACCCGGGCTTTAGGATCGCGGCGCGCTGACGCGCCGTGGGTGAGAGGAAGCCGTACTCGGAGCGCTCGGCCTCCGCGGTATCCAGGCGACCTACGACGCGGATCGCGCTATTTGCGACCACGCGTCGCTCTACCTCTGAGGCGGTCTGCTGCGCACCGATCAGGATTAGCCCGAGCGAGCGCCCGCGCTCGGCGATGTCGAGCAGGACCTCCTTTAGTGGGCTCCAGCCCTCGCGCGGCGCGTACTTGTTGAGCTCGTCGAGGACGAGGAACACCAGTGGCCGAGCGCTGCCTGCCTGCTCCTTGGCTTCGAAGAGCTTCTTCACGACGACCCCGACGACGAACCGCTTCGCACGGTCGTGCAGGTTGTGGATGTCGATCACGCTGACCTGGTTCGCGCGCCAGTCGATGCTGTGCGCCTCAACGTCGGCGGCGTCGCGGCCGCGGATGAGGTGCCCGCAGTGGAAACGGGCGCCGTCGAGGCGTCGCAGGAACGCGCTGACGGTGCCGGCCGCGATGTAGCCGCGCCAGTTCGAGGTGTCGTCCTCGAGGTGCCCCGCGATCAGATCACACAGGTCATCGAATGAGTGCACGACGGTGGATGTCCCAGTCACATCGGGCAGACGGATCGAGGCGGGGAAGTCGGGGATCTCTTCGCCAAGACGGTCGAGCTGCTGCTCGACCCGCGCGACGAGGTCCGCGATCTGGCTGCGCTCGTCGCCCTCCTCGGCGAACATGAAGCGCAGCAGCCGGTCGCGGACGACGTCGCGCACCGTCCAGAAATAGGAGGTCACTCCCTGCTGGCGGCTGCCGGTATCGGGGACCGCGACGGTCGCTCCTTTCTTGACGGGAGCCCACAGCCCCACGGACTCGAATGGCCCGGCCGGCAGGCCAAGCGCCGCGTAGTCGGCACGGTCGGAATCGGTCAGACGCTCGTTGGGCTTGTCGAGGAACAGCAGGTCCTCGCCCTTGACGTTGAAGATCAGAGCCTTAGTGTTGGCCGCCTCGTTCCCGAGCACCTGGCTGTGGAAGAGCCCATAGAGCAGGAAGCTGGCGTAGGTTGTCTTGGTTGCCACGCCGGAGATCCCGGAGATGTTGACGTGTGCGCCGCGACGCCCGTCGAGGAATGACAGGTCGATGTAGATCGGCAGGCTGTCGCGCGCGACTCCCGCGACGAGCTTCTCCTCCATCGTGTCGAAATACAGGGCCTCATCACGCTCGTCGCCGCTCGCGCGGACGACTGGGTCGCCGGGCTGCGGCGGCACGTATAGCTCTGGCTCAAAGCGTGTGCTCACGACGTGCGCGGCCCGCGCGGTCTCAAGCGGTAGTAGCCCCTCGTCGGCGAGGAAAACGTCGGTATCGAACCGACTGCCCTCGTGGTGGGCCCGGACCATGTCGACGACGCCGCTCACGCGCAGGGGTTGGGCACCCGGCACGTCCGTGCGCACCATCACGACGTCGTCAAGCTGCAGGTAGGCGCCATCCTCGATGCCGACCCAGAACTCGAGCGGCGTGGACTCCTCGGTCCCCAGCACGCGCCCTACGCTTCGCGGGTCATCCGGCACGCAGCACCTCCTGGTAGATCTGGACCTCGAGTGCACGTCGCATCAGTGCGGCGTCACCGAGGCGGTGACGAAGCATGTTCTCGAGTGCACTGATGGGAAACAGGTTCTGCGGCGCCCGCGGATCTCGCCCGGGGCGAGGCGCGAACCGTGGCAGAGCGGCGCTTGTGCAGCTCGGCGAGGCGCACGGCTGCGTCGAGGCCGTCACGCGCCGCCACCTCGAGGCGCACTATTCCCGCCATCGTGCCGTCGATGACGCGCTGCTCGGCCAGGCGCAGGTACCAGGAGTAGCGCTCCAGGCGCTGCTCGCCGAGCTTGAAGATCGGCGTGCGCTCCCCTGCGTTGAGCTGCGCGAGCACCTGTGCGCGTGCGGGATCGAGATAGGACCGGGATTGGCGCTTGATCATTCCTACGGCCGGGCCGGTCGCGAAGTACGTCAGCGGCCCGTCGGATACCACTAGATCTGCCTGTCCGGCCGCGAGCGTCTGCTCGGCCAGGTTGGCCTCTGCCTCGCGCATAGCGTTCTGTAGGCCCTGGATCGGGTCGAGTGGGGTCGTCCCGGCTACTGAGCGTGCATCGAAGCGCAAGCTCTGACCACCGATTTCGATCTCGATCACCTCGACTTGGAGGCCGCCGCCGATGACGAGCTCTCGTCCGACCCGTATCTCGGCGATGCGGGGCGGCCGTGTCGAGAGGGCAGTGCCGACCGCCCATGAGCCCGCGAGCGCCGGTGCTTCCGCTTCCTCGTCATCCTCAGCGAACAGGCGAGCGTCGATCCGGCGGACACCGTCGATGAACGCGCAGCACGGTAGCTCTACCCGTGTTGGCGCGGCGACCGGCGCCCACTGTCCATCTACCTCGACATCGAGGGCCAATCCGCGAGGAGGTCCGAGCTCTGGCTCAAGTTCAATCGACGACCCATACTCCGGATCCCATGGGTCTATCCGCAGTTTCATCAGAGGCGCTTCGCACGGCATCCGTGATCGGCCGGTGACCGTGCTGCGCGGTGGCTGACACGCCCATCGCCACCAGAAACCGTCGGCGCGCAACAGACTGCTCCGCTGATGATGACCGGTGTTGGAGGCATACCTAACAAACGATAAGTGCGGCTGCGGACGGGATGGGGCTGCTGGTACGGAGGCGTCCGGTCTAGATGATCGCAGTCGGCCGCCGCCGTCTCAGCCGGGGAGCATACGAACGAAGTCGTCCTCGGAGAGCAGCTCGACTGGTGCGCCGATCCGTTGGAGCTCGATGGCTCTCAGCATCTTCCCGGAGTGGTTGCCGTCCTTGACCCTCCTAGCGTCCTGCATACCCAGGACGAGATAGTCGACCTTCTTTGAGACGCTGTTCGTTGCGCGTCCGCCAGCGTTGACCACAAGTTGGGCGGCCTGGGCTCGCGACAATCCACAGGTTAGGGTGCCGGTAAACACGACCGTCTTGCCGACGAATGGGCTGCCCTCGGGGATATGTGCGACCGTCGGGCTCAGGTCCGAGAGGCGTTGGCGAAGAACGCCGCTAGGTGTCCATCCGTCGGATGAGAGCTGGCCCGCTCTGATGCCGAGTGCCCGACTCGCGTCAGTGAGAAGGCGCTCAGCGACAAGCCCACAGCAGGCGATCGCGAGTTCCGCCGCGGTTGCCGCATCGGCGCCTGGCTCGTGATGTTGAAACGTGAGCCCACAAGCATCGGCAAGGTCCACGAGACGGTACGACACCATCCCTGGCCATGCCCGCAGGGCAAGCGCGCGCGTACAGAAGTAGCTCAGATCCGGCCACTCGTCTCCACTATCTGTGAGCGCGTTGCGCAACACGCTCATGTCGAACGCTGCATAGTGCGCGACAAGCGGCCTGCCACCAACAGACTCCAGAACCTCTGGCCATACGCTGGAAATCGTCGGACTGTCCTTCGTCATCGCTGGCGTGATGCCGTGGATGGCGATATTGAAGCCGTCGTACTCATTTCCTGGCGGCTGAATAAGCCAACGTTGCACATCCTCGACCTGACCGTCCTTGACGAGGGCTATAGCTACCGCGCAAGCACTCGCGCGTGAGCTAGTAGCGGTCTCAAAGTCGATAGCTACGAACCCTTCCGCTCCGAGCGCACGGCCCGCCTTGAGCGCGATGGCGACGTCCGCTGGTGGGCTTGCGCGAAATGATGGTGCTGGGTGGCTCGCAGCCGGGAGCCCGATGCGCGGTTCGAGGACGATTTGAATCTCGCCGCCGTGAAGACCTTGAGCGGAATCCCGAGCTGGACTGGGGACTTCGGCACGCTCATCCGGCTTGATTTCCCCGTCGTCCGCCTCAATCCGACCGTCCGGCGGCCCGGCTCCTTCCTCACCCGCAATGTCCCTGGCGTCGGTGGACGCGGATCGCGATGACGGCTTTTTCCGCCAGAGCACGAGCTGAGTTTACCTGCGTCGATGCTGCTTCGTGCGGGGCGCTCTCGCGCAGAAAACGAGACGGTTTGCTGACGCTCGGCCACGAGACGTAGGATCTTGCCCGGGACATGCCAAGGGCTCTGCGCGCTGAAGGCTGCCTACTCAGTAGCGTTTGGGTCAATCATACGAGCGAGCACCACGAGCCCAACCTGGATGCCCGGAGACTCTGACGACAGGCGCGGATGGTAAGCAAGATGGGATGGAGGAATAGACTTTGGAGGCAGTCGGGGGCCCCGACTCCCACGCCAGCCGCGACCGGTCCCGCACCGGCCTACGCCGAGAGCCCCGACGCCGAGTCCAGTGTTGAGCCCGAGGAGGAGGTAGGCCAAGAGCCGGATCTTGGGATTCAAGCCGAAGAAGACTTGGCCGACCCTCTGCTCAACGCGCTCGACGACAGCGACCCTTGGGTACGCATGTCGGCTATCGAGGCGATGGGAGCGAGAGGTGACCCGCGCGATACCGCGCGTCTGCTGGGAGCGTTGAAGGATCCGAGCTCGAGCGTTCGCGTGTTCGCGATCATTGCTTTGGCGGACAGGATCAGCCCCGATATGCGCGACTCGCTGATTGAGGCCACCAACGACAGCGAGAACATCGTGCGCGGGCGTGCGATCGACGCCATCGCATCGTTTGGTGACCCGCGCGATACCGCGCGTCTGCTGGGAGCGTTGAAGGATCCCAGCTCGAGCGTTCGCGTGTCCGCGATCATTGCTTTGACGGACAGGCTCAGCCCCGATATGCGCGACTCGCTGATTGAGGCCACCAACGACAGCGAGAACATCGTGCGCGGGCGTGCGATCGACGCCATCGCATCGTTTGGTGACCCGCGCGATACCGCGCGTCTGCTGGGAGCGTTGAAGGATCCCAGCTCGAGCGTTCGCGTGTCCGCGATCATTGCTTTGACGGACAGGCTCAGCCCCGATATGCGCGACTCGCTGATTGAGGCCACCAACGACAGCGAGAACATCGTGCGCGGGCGTGCGATCGACGCCATCGCAATGCTCGGCGACCCAGGCGACGAGAACGAGCATTCGTTCGCCGACGAGCGTGAGCCGAGCCTGACGGTCGAGGTGTACTACGGCCGTCACACAAGTGTCATCGGTATCCCAAGCGGGGTTGCTCGAAGTCGTAGAGGGAGGCGCCATGCCTCCGCCTCACCAGAGGACTGTTGGATTCCCGACGGGACCGAGGTTGACGTGGCTGGACGAACCATGCGCGGATTCGTCTACGTCGGTAAAGACCTTGGCCCGGTGGCTGCGAACCCGTGGCTGGAAATTGAGCCGGCGTTGATTGACCCATCTCTGCCCGTCGCGGCGAGTGCTGCCGAGAGCCAGTCAAGGCACGTGTGGCCCATCACATACGAGAACCTAACTTCACCCGAGCGCGCGGGATACCTCGATTGGCTGGCGGGAGGCCGCGTCGACCCGCGTGTGGACGCGAAATACATAGAGCTGTTTCTCGCAGGGCTCGAGCGCCGCGTGCTGGTTGATGTCAAGCAGTCGGCGGCTGCGCACGCGGAAGTCGATGCCATCGAGGCGGAGGTAAGGCGGCTCATCGGCTGCTACCCCGAGCACCAGGGCGTGATATATGGCGCGAGGTCCTTTCTCGAGCTCCTATGTATGCCATCACTCGAACGTAATGCGGCGACGCTAGAGCCTCCCACTTGCGCATTGCGCACGTGGAGGCCACCCCTCGAGTTGCGGCTGGGCCTTGGCTCATTTGCTCAGGCGGGTCAAGCTCTTCCTGCGGCGTGGGCCTTGAGTTGGCTTTGGTGTAGCCCCGAGGCCTACCTACGCACCCCCGCTGAGCGTTGCCGCGACGAGTTCGGCCGGCTGTTCGGCCTGCGTTATTCGGAGCACTACAAACGCGGCCTAAAGCTGCGGTCCCTCAAGCAGCGCGTCGCCGTCGAGCACCATGCTTTCAATCAAGGCATTCCTCGTGACTGCCTGCATCACGAGAGCGAACTGCCAGACGTGGTTTCTGCCGATCATCTCGTCAATGCCCTACGCCGACTCGGCGGTGAATGCTCCGATGAGCTTGACGCTTACAGTCGCTACCTCGGGCGTCACCCGGAAGCGCGTAGCGACCTCCGAGCTCTCGCGCTACTTCCTCGGGAGCTACTCGACGACGAAGCGTTTCCCATCCTTGCTGAGCTGCGACGGATGACGACACCACTGGTCAATGGGCATTCTGTCAAGGTTTCTGCCGCTGATCTGATTCAGCTACTTCCCGACGTGAACGGCAAGCTGTCAAAGAAGGAAGCGGCTGCGGTTGCGCGGCTCTTCGCGTCGCTCGATGTCGGGATGGAGCCGGACGTTCGGTTCGGCGGACCGCCACCCGCGATCGGACAGACGCTCGTGCTTTTTCGACTCGCGCCGCGTGCCCCCGAGGCACCATCATGCGAGTACGTCGCCGCGACTGTATTGCTCGACTTTGCGATTGCGGTCGGGAGGGCGGACGGCTCCGTCGATGCCCGCGAGGAGCGCATGCTCGCGGCGAACGCGGCCCGAGCACCTGGTATAGAGGAGCCTGAGCGCGCCCGGCTTGCCGCACATCTCGACTGGCTACTGGCCGAACCCTCGTCGCTGCCGGGGGTTAAGGATCGCTGTGCGCGACTTAGCGAAACGCAGCGCAGTCAGATTGCGAGAGCACTTGTCGCGATCGCCGGTGCAGACAGACGCGTCAGTCCCAGCAAGGTACGAGTCCTGGCGAAGGGCTTTGATGCGCTAGGGCTGAAAGAGTCCTCTCTCTACGAGCAGCTCCATGCGATCTCTGCAGCATCGGTAAGCGGTCCTGTCACTGTCCGCCCAGCTGAGCCCATCGATACCGAGTATGCGCTCCCGCCGTCCCCACCAACTGGTGAGCTGCGTCTCGACCAAGGTCTCATCGAGGCTAAGCTTGCCGAGACCGCCGTCGTAACGACCTTGCTTGCAGAGATCTTTGCCGAGGCCAGTCCTGCACCTCCGCCTCAAAGCTCAGGCCACTGGAGCCTCGATGCGGTGCACGTGCGCTTCGCACGGGCCCTCGGTGAGCGCACAGAGTGGGACAGGCGCGACATTGACACGCTTGCGAGCGACCTTAATCTGATGCCCGATGGCGCGCTCGACGCGATCAACGACGCCGCCGTCGAGGTCGCCAATGCTCCAGCATGGCACGGAGAGGATCCTGTCGAAATCGATATCGAGGTTCTAGAGGAGCTGCTGAGATGAGCGAGGATACGCGCGTCCGCCCGAGAGAAAGAGACGCGATCCTCCAGGCTCTTGGGTCTGGTGTTGTGCCACGAACGGGTCAACATCACATACAGGTGGGGCGGGCAGCCGAGCTGGGTGCCCTTCTCCGGGATATCGAACGCATCGTTGACGGAGGATCGGCATTTCGTCTCGTAATCGGCGAGTACGGATCGGGCAAGACGTTCTTTCTTAACCTGGTTCGATCGATCGCCCTTGAGAAGCGCCTCGTTACCGCTCACGCCGATCTCAATCCAGATAGGCGTCTTCACGCGACCGGCGGTCAAGCCCGTGCGCTGTACCAGGAGCTCACAGCGAATCTCGCGACTCGATCGCGACCGGACGGTAAGGGCCTTGCGAGTCTAGTCGAGCGGTTCGTGACATCGGCACTTACCGAGGCTAACGACGACGGACGCCCTCCATCCGCAGTCATTGCCGAACGGCTCAATCACCTGACGGAGTACGTTGGCGGCTATGACTTCGCCCAAGTCATCGATGCCTACTGGCGCGGGCACGACACCGGTGATGAGCAGCTCAAGCATGCCGCGCTCCGTTGGCTGCGAGGGGAGTTCCACACCAAAACCGACGCGCGTCAAGCACTAGGAGTGCGAACGATCGTCGATGACGCCAACGCATACGATCACCTGAAGCTACTCGGACTGTTCGCAAGGCTTGCGGGTTTCAACGGCCTGCTAGTGATCCTCGATGAGCTCGTCAACCTCTACAAGCTTGGCAGCGGACGCGCCCGAGCCTCGAACTACGAGCAACTTCTACGTATTCTCAACGACGCTCTCGGCCAAGCCCAGGACGTCGGGTTTGTCATGGCGGGAACGCCCGACTTCCTGCTCGACGCACGGAAGGGGCTATATAGCTATCCCGCTCTCCAGACCCGTCTGGCTGAGAATCCGTTTGCGACAGGCGGACTTGTCGATTACACGGGACCGGTTATACACCTGGCGAACCTGACCCAAGAGGATCTCTTTTTGCTGCTGCAAAAGGTCAGCCTTGTGCAAGCAAGTGGATCGGGGGCAATAACGCCCTTCCCGACCGAGGGCATCGAAGCATTCATGAGGCACTGCTCCGAGCGTGTTGGCGATGCATATTTCCGCACCCCGCGCAGCACGATCAAGGCCTTCGTGAGCCTGCTTGCCGTGCTCGACCAGAACCCTGGCGTCCGATGGCAGGACCTTGTTGAGGAAGCAGAGCTTGAGGCGGAAACCAATCCAGACCTTGAGCCGCTCGACACCGATGAACATCAAGGTACTCCGGATGACGATGAGCTCAGCACCTTCCAGCTCTGACGCGGAGGATGGGTCCGACTCGTCGAGTTTTAGCCGTCTACATCCCGCGGTCCAGCGTTGGGTCTATGACCAAGGATGGCGGGCACTGCGGAGGATCCAGGAGGAGACGATCACTGCCATCCTGGGCGGGTCAAGCGATCTCATCTTGGCTGCCGCGACGGCGGCAGGCAAGACGGAGGCGGTGTTCCTTCCGATTTGCTCCCGGCTTGCTGGAGAAGAAAGTGACAGCAGCGTCCGCGTGCTCGCCGTGAGCCCACTTCGGGCGCTTATAAACGATCAGAGTCAGCGACTGGAGTCCCTGGCCGAAGCTATCGGAACCACGCTCACACCGTGGCACGGAGATGTGCCAGCGAGTCGAAAGCGGCGGCTACTTGCCCATCCCCGCGGAATCTTGATGATCACGCCAGAGTCGCTGGAGGCACTGCTAATACTTCATGGCACTCACGTGCGCCGTCTGTTTGGGGACCTGCACTATGTCGTCGTGGACGAGCTGCACTCGTTCATTGGATCCGAGCGTGGACGTCAACTCCAGAGTCTGCTGCACCGCGTTGAGTTCGTTCTGCGGCGCTCCGTCCCGAGGATCGCGCTAAGTGCGACGCTCGGAGATATGGAGCTCGCCAGCGAATTCTTGCGCCCCGACGGCGGAAGGCGCGTGCGGCGCATCATCTCCGACCGAGACCCCAGAGAGTTGAGACTGCAGCTACGCGGCTACGAGATCGATGCCGAGGGAGATGGGACCCCAAGGATCGGAGACGATCTCTTCCAGGCACTTCGTGGGACGGACAATCTGGTCTTTGCAAACACCCGCGCCGATGTCGAGCTGTTGGCTGACGCATTGCGCCGCCGCAGCGAGACGGATCGAGTCCCGAACGAGTTTTTTCCCCATCATGGCTCGCTTTCACGGGAGCTTCGGGAGGACGTTGAGCGACAGTTGAATGACACGACGAGGCCGACTACCGCTATCTGCACCTCGACGCTTGAGCTTGGAATCGACGTGGGTAGCGTCAGTAGCATTGGTCAGGTCGGCACGCCGCACTCCGTTGCTGCGCTTCGTCAGCGGCTCGGTCGCTGTGGACGTCGCCCACAGGACCCATCCGTCTTGAGGATCTACATTCGCGAGCACGAGCTAACTTCGCGAGCGCCGCCACAAGACGAGCTGCGACCGGAGGTCGTCCAAGCCATCGCGGTCGTATCCCTCCTACTTGAACGCTGGTATGAGCCCCCAGTCTCTGGCGCTCTCCATCTCTCGACGCTCGTTCAGCAGGTTCTGTCGATGGTCGCACAATATGGTGGCATCCGCGCGCGTGAGACGTGGCGCGCACTCTGCGAGCACGGGCCGTTCCCAGACGTGGACGCGCACACGTTCGGGATGCTGCTGCGCGATCTTGCCAGCCATGAACTCATCCAGCAGGCCGGCGATGGCACCATCATCCTTGGGGTCGCCGGTGAGCGTCTCGTCGACCACTACACGTTCTATGCGGCGTTCTCGACACCAGTCGAGTATCGCCTGATCGCCGGTGCCGAGACCTTGGGGACCCTTCCCGCGACGTTTCCACTGACGACCGATGCACATATCATCTTTGGAGGGCGGCGCTGGCAGATCGTAGCGATCAATGAGTCCGCACGGACCATCGATGTTGAGCCGGCATCCGGCGGCCGTGCCCCCCGGTTCATTGGTTCGGGTGGACTCGTACACGACCTCGTCCGGAGGCGGATGCGTGAGGTCTACCTCGCCGACGAGGTCCCGCGTTACCTCGATCCGACCGCGCACGACATGCTCAACCAAGGGAGAGATGCCTTTAGACGGTTTGCATTGGACGAGCGAATGGCGTTCCAGCACAACGACAAGGTTCTACTGTTTCTCTGGGCGGGTGACCGTGTGCTCGCCACGGTGATGCTTCACCTTCGCTCGCAGGGCATCGCCGTCGACCCCGATGGGCTCGCCTTGGCTATATGTGGAGCCACTGACGAAGGCGTCATGAACGCCTTGCGTACGCTCGTTGAGCGTCCGTGCGATGCCGTCGCGCTGGCCCGACTCGTGGACGCCAAAGAGACCGAGAAGCATCATGTTTTCCTGGGCCCCGAGCTCCTGGCACGAGACTATGCGTCGTCGATGCTCGACATCGAGGGCGCGCGGCGCGCAGTCCGCTCGATGCTCGAGCAGGAGCTAGGCCGCAAAGGCTCCGCAAGCCGTTCCCAGGCCGACGGATGAGGACTGAATTGAAGACGAGAACCGCCCTCACGTTCATCTGGGCTGCCGAAGCCGGCGCGGCTGTACCCTTTGGCAGCTGTGGGACTGTTTGGTCGGCGCAAGCGGCAGGGGGCCAGTTGGCTTGCGTGGTTGACACTGAGCGCAGGGGGCGGCGGTCAGATCAAGACTGCTGGCGTCTACTACCGCAGGGATGGCCTGCGGCAGGCCATCGGCCGCTTCGGATCACTCGTGATGGTCGAGCTGGGAATCGAGCTCCCATGGACAGTATGCAGGAGCCGTCAGGGTAACGGTGGGAGGTATCACGCTGGGTTCGATTCCCCACAACCTCTCGGAGGAGTATCGAGACGCGGTCGAGCAGCTCCACAAGGCGGGTCTGCCAGCTACGTGTCGCGCCTGCCTCGAAGCTGACCTGAGCGACGACAAGGCATATGTCGACGTGTTCCTTTGGGCTAGTCCGAAGCCGCGGTCGGACGATGAGCCGTTCCTTCCGCCGGGCCTTGGGCAGGTGGTGCAGCTTGACGCGGGGCAGGCCGGGCTCCTCGAGGAGTCGCTCCACAGTCGAGCGAAGACCAAGAGGGTGGTCAAGGCTGGCGAGTTGGTCCACACCGACCACGTGTGGCGCGTAGCGCTCGACGGTCACCAGATAGGCACCCTGGGACCGGGCGCGTACAGGCGGGTCAGCGAAGCGCGCGCGGCCGGTTTCCCACTGACGTGCCGGGTTCGGCTCATACGCGGGTCAGGAAAGCCGTTGCGCGTGATCGCGGATCTTCCGCCCGAGTAGACTCCAGGGCGCCCGAACGCCTCTGGTGTGTCGCGCCGACTGTTAGTCCACGCCTACGACATACCAAAGGGCCCTGTGGGCCAGCGGGACATTCGAGTCGGATCGTCGCATGAGTCGGTTGCTCGCTGTATCGAACGTGGAGAGACCAGTCCTTGGCGCCCGGTGCTAGATACTCGCCGATTCCACTCCGGCGGTGGGTGCTGGCTGCGGCTCGGCGCGGTTGCTGAGGGAGCGGCGCCGCCATGGCGTCCCACGCGCGTACGCGCGTGCGTCCGGCTCCGGTGGAACCATGTTCACGTGGCACCGCTCAGCGAGTATCCGCCGCTCTCGCCACCCCAGCGGGCTGTGGCGCGTCGGCGCGCCGCGGACCTAGTGGAGTGGGTGGGGCACGTCAGGGGCCTACTTCGCGCATCGCCTGACGGGGACGTGAGCGACGTGCGGCGCGCGCTCGCTCGGCGAGAGCGGGAACTGAGCAGGTTCTAGGCGCTCCTCGCTCGCTAGAGCGATTCCGGGGTTGGCCGGGCTGAATGGACACTCTCCCCGGTGACGATCGCCGCGCAGTCGTCGCCGAGCCCCTCGGGACGGACGCATCGGAGGCGACATGAATCTTGATGAGTTGTGGACTCGGATCAGCGACTTTCTCGAGCCGCACGGACTGGTGTTCCCAACGGCCCCGGACAGCGACGGGGGTTGCCCAACAGCGGTGTGGCCGCACGACGACCCGACTGGCTTCCTTGAGTTCGCGACCACGGCTGAGCCTCAAGTCTTCTACGCCCGACGGATCGTTGTGGACGACGACGTTGCCGCGCGCCTGCTTGACGACTTCACGGGCGACGAGATGCTTGACGTGCGCGATGCTCCTGGGGAGGACGACGAGCCGACGCGCGACACGGCGCAGCTCCGTGCCGCGGTGGACGCGCACCGCAACGAGACCGTCAGCGTGGAGCTCGGGTTCTTCGTCGGCCCTGCCTACCACGTTTACGTGCAGACTGCGGAGTGGGCGAACGACCTCTCAGCACTCGGCGAGCAGCGCCGCGTGGAAGACAGCGCGCACTCGCGGGAAGACTGGGCGGCTCGCCGGCTAGAAGCCGATCAGGCACGCGAGGACGCCGCGCCGAAGCAGCGGGAATGGGCCGAGCTGCTTTGCGAGGACAACGCGTTCATCGGAGCGATCAACGACACCGGGCGGCACGCCGCCGCCGCGGAGGCCATACCGGAGATGGCATCGCACCTGGACTCGCCGCGCCACGTTGAGGATGATGCTCGGCGTCGCGCGCTCCGCTTGGCGGCCTGGGCCGCGGTTCGGGAAGCCAGCGAGGCCGTGCGATCAAGGGTGCGGCCTGAGCGAGAAAAGGAAGCCTTGTCCGACCTGGACGCCCTCGTCGCCGTCCTCATTGCCGTTCCGACCTGGGCCAGCGCGACCACGAAGACGCAGCAGAGAGGAATAGTTCGCGACTTCCTCAAGGACCGGTTCGGGTTCACCACGTCCGCCTCCCTCACAGAAAGCGTCGTGGAGGCAGCACGTCGTCAACGGGAGGGCTGATCCCGTTGCGTGCTTTGGGGAGTCAGGTTGCATTGTGCTCTTGGCCGGCGCCTACTTCGCGGCCCACTCTGGCGGGGTTGCGCCTGGTTTCCATGTCTTGGTGACGCCGCCGCCTTTTTGGCGTAGGAGTTGGGAGTAGTCGTTGAGTTGGGTTTGGAAGGCGAGCTCGTCGCGGGGGTCTTGGCGTGTTTCGTCGAGCTCTGCTCGCCAGACGGCGAGCGCGCCGAGTGTCTCGAGGGTTGATTCGTCGGTCCACCATTTGTCTTTGAGCGCTTCGAGCTGTTCGGGGTAGCGGCCGCGCAGGGCGACGATTGCGCCCCACATTTGCTGGCGCCACTCGGCGTCGCCGCCGTAGGGCTCAAGCCAGGGCGGTCGCTCGCCGCTGTTGCCGTCGCCGAGCACGGGGGCTGAGCGCAGCGGACGAACGTGGCCGTTCTTGATGGCTCGCGCGATTTCGTTTCCGACGAACTGTGCGGCGAGTGTCGAGTGTGGTGTGTCGGCGCCGGCGGCGAGCTCGCGGAGCTGGACGGCTACGGGGTCGGATAGGACGACTTGGACTCGTTGGCTCATCGTGTTCGTTCCTGTGCTGGTGGGTTGACGATCCGGTTGATCGCGCGGACGATCCCCGGTATGCGGCTGGTGCGGCTCGGCGCGAGCTGGCGGTGGAAGTTCGTGCCGTAGTCGCGGTCGGCCAGCTCGGGGTGCGCGAGCGACGGCGTTTGGGCGTGGCTGCGGCGCATGTTCTCGGCGAGCCGCTGGATGCGGTCGGTGTCGTGTCCTTCGACGCCGAGATCCTCGCGTGAGACGAACCAGGCGGTGCCTTGGCGGGCGCGGGACGCCTCGACGTAGGCGGGCTCCTTGCTGGTCTGCCAGCCGCCGGTGACGACGAGGGTGCGGGTGACGGTCGCGCCTTGGGCGCGGTGGATGTGCTGGGCGTAGCCGAGCCTGACGCGGGCGAGGTCATCGCCGGTGATGGTTCGCCGGCGGCCGGTGACGTCGAACTCGATCAATACCTCGCCGGCCGGGGTGATGTCGAGGACTTCGCCGCGGCTGCCGTTCTCGATCCGCTCGACGCCGGGCTCGTGGTGCTGGTCGATCAGCGCCACCCGGTCGCCCTGGCGGATGCCGTAGTGGACGCCGGGCACCGGGACTTCGAGTTCGCCGAGTTCGCCGCGTTCTGCACGGAAGTGTTGGGCGCGGGCGTTGAGCCGGTTGATCTCCTGGTTTGAGGCGTCGGAGATCAGCGCGACCTCGCTCGGGTCGAGGGTCTCGGTGAGCGTCGCCCAGTTTTGCGCGGCGTGCTCGACGGCCTCGTCGCGGGTGTCTGCCATGTGCAGTTGCCCGCGCGCGTGGTAGTGCGCCATCGCGCGGTCTGAACGGCCGGCGCGGAGGTCTGCCCAGGCGCGCTGTTCGCCTGGGTCGAGGGTGCGGCGGATGTTCGAGAGTTCGGCGCTGGGGGCGATGTCTGAGAGCCGGTCGAACATGCCGCCCGCCCCGATCGAGGGCAGCTGTGCGGCGTCGCCGATCGCCACGAGCTTTGACCCGGTTTGCTCCACGACTTCGGTGAGCCGGTCGAGGCGGTCGGTGTCGGCCATGCCCGCCTCATCGAAGTAGATCGTCGTGTGCGTGTTGACGGCGAGCTGGTCGCGCTGGACGCGGGAGACGAGCGCGTCGAGGGTCAGGGTGCGCTCGGCGAGCGCGGGGCTGTCTTGACCGAGGCGCTGCGCGGTTGACCCGGACACCGCGATCCCCAGCGTCCGGTTGCCGACGTGCTGCTCGGCGCGGGCGGCGGCGTCGATGACGACGCCCTTGCCGGTGCCGGCGGGCCCGACGAGGATCGCGGCCCGCTCTGGGCCGGTGATGACCTCCAGCGCGTGTGCCTGCTCGGCACTGAGGCGTCCGCCAATCCGCTCGGCGATCTGGTCGCCTGCGAGTGCGCGAGCCTGGACGCCAACGTCTCGACCGCCGCCGGCGGCGAGCGCGGTGAACCTGCGCTCGATCGCCTGCTCGCGCGCACGCACGGCGAGCGTCGTCATCAGGCCACCCTCCAGAGGAAGGACACGGCGTTCGGCGATCATCGCCCGTGCCCGGTCGAGGGCGTCGCCGGGTGAGAGCTCGCCTACGGACTGCTCCAGCAGGACCGCCCGGAACTCGCCTGGCTCGAAGGTCGCCGCGCGCTCGGTCAGGCGCTGCTCGACACGACCCTCAAGCGGACCCTGCGGCTGGGGCTCGACGGTGGCGCCGAGTGGCCGGCTGGGCTGCTCGCCGGTGAAGTCAAAGCGCGCTGCGGTGTCGTTCCAGGCTTGCTGCAGGTCGGCGCGGGTGATGAGCACCTTGGCTTTGCGATTCTCCAGCTTGAGCCGCCTGAGCTCGCCGCGCTCGGGTGCGCGGCCCCACTTCGCGCGGAAGCGCTCGGCGGCCTGGGCGACCTCGCGGCTGCGGGAGGAGAAGGCGTCGAGCAGGCCGCGCGGTACACCGGCTATCTCGAAGTAGCGGCCGTGTTTGCCGGTGCCCCGCTCGATCGCATAACCCGGCTGCTGGAGTTGGTGCGCGAGCGAGGAGCGGTAGTAGGCGCCAAGCTCCCGGGCGGAGCGGAAGATCGGGCGTGAGGCGACCGCGACGATCTTCCCGTCATCGCGGACGGCGCTGGTGATGACCACGTGGCTGTGGAGCTGCGGGTCGGGCGCGTCTGTCTCGAGGACGCCGCGGGCGGTGGTGTGCCGGTACTCGGCGGCCACGACGTCCCGCGCCGGCTCCTCGAACACCTGCCCGTGGGAGCGCCGGCGCACGGTCGGCACGGTGTCGGTCAGGTGCGCGATCGTCTCGCTGACCGCTGCGGCATGTGCGGCTTCGATCTCGCGGCGCTGGGACTCGTCGGCGAGCGCCCACACGGCGGATACCGACTTGGGGGCGCTGAAGGTCAGGTCGATCCCGCCGCCCCTGGCGCCGTTGGAGCCGGCCTGTCGCAGCCACCGTCCTGAGCGGGGGTGTTTGCCTTCCATCAGCGAGATGAAGTCGCGGCCTTCGACGGTGGAGCCCTCGATGCCGAGGCGCGCGAGCGTGTCCGCGGTGGCGAGCCACTGGCCGGGTGCCTGCGTGGGCTCCCCGGTCGGGGCGAGATAGTAGTCGCCGCGCTCTGGCTCCACGGTCTTTGACTCCAGGTAGCGCGCGTAGCCGCCGCCCTTGGCGGCGCCGATGCTGGCTGCGGTCATCACAACGGGTACAGACCCCAACTGCCCCGGACCGGCCAAGGAATTTGCACAGCACGGACACAGCGCCCGCACAGGGGTGCATCTACGGATGAAAAGTCAAGGGCTTGCGCGAGTTTTTCTTCGAGGTTGCTGAAGCGCTGATCCACGCTCGAGGGTGCGCTCGGACGGCACAGCGATTGCACAGCGCCTGGAGGGCCGTGCATATGGTCTGTACTGGCTTTTTGTGGTGCCGGCGGGCGCGTCCGGGCGCGGGGGCAAGCCTCGGCGGCGGGGTCGCGCTGGGTGCTTCGGAGTGGAATGATCTGCGGTGGTGCGGGTGACTGACGTAGCGAAGCGCAGGCGTCAGGGGCTTGTGGCCTGCCGCGCGGCTTTGCCCTTCGAGGGCCTTTGAGATGCGCGCCCCGGTGTCGCACCCGCACCACCCTTCGGGGCCGTTGTGCGCCAGTCATCTACGAGGCGCCGGTAGGCGAGCTCGGCCTGGGCTTGCAGCTCGCGCTCGGCTGCGCGCTGGCTGCTGGTCGGGCTGACGGGCGGCCCGCCGTGACGACGCGCCAACGGGGGAGCGCCCGCCAAGAGTTCCAGCCGCCGTGTCTTCTGCCGCGTCAGCGACGGGCGCGCGAACGCGTAGTCCTGATCCTTCGTGAGTAGATGCCAGCAGAGCACGACGAGCTTGCGCGCGACAGCGACCGCCGCGATCTGCGCGCCGCGACGCGTGCGGACGCGCTCACCGAATGCCTTCAGCGGGCCAGGGCTTCGGATCGAGATCCACGCGGCCTCGACCAGCATCGAGCGGGCCTGCGGATCCCCGCGCTTTGAAATGTGCCCATAGCGCGCCGGCTCTGACCCGGACTGACGAACCTTCGGGTCCAGGCCGAGATAGGCAACCAGCTGGCCGGCGGTGGGGAAGCGCGTGATGTCCCCGACCGCCGCGATCACCGCTGCGGCGGTGCCGACGTTGACACCGGGGATCGTCAAAAGCCGCGCGAACCCGGGGAACGCCAGGGCCTGCCGTGCGATCCCCCGGTCCAGGGCGGTGATCTCGCCGCCGAGGAAGTCGATGTGGCGCAGACAGCTTGCGACGGTCTCTGCCTCCTCCTCGGGTAGCTGCTGCTCTGTGAGCCACACCCGGCCCTGCCTGCCGAAAAGGTCGCTCACGGGCGGGCGGCCGAGCAGGCACCGGGCGAGCACCGCGTGCACCTCGTTCTTCACGCGTGTGCGGGCCCTCACCAGTCCCGCCCGCCGAGCGACCCGCCGGCGCAACGAGCTCGTTGCCTCATCGGGCACCCACACCGCTTTGAGCATCCCCGCCGACAGCAGCTTGGCGAGCATCGCTGCGTCGAAGCGGTCGGACTTCACGCGCGCGTGAGAGATCGCGCGCGTCTCGGCCGCATTGCACACCACGACCTGCCCGACGTCGCTCTCTTCGAGGAGCCGGGCGATCATCATCGCGCCGCAGCTGGCCTCCAACACCACCTGGTCACTGCCATTCAGGCCGGCCGCGAACTCCCGGATCGCCGCCGGCGTGCTCGCGATCCGACCGACCCGCGAGACCCGTCCGCCCTCGGCGACCGCGACCTCGCAGAAATCGAGATGAACATCCAAACCAAAGAACCGCACGAGAAACCGCCTCCCTTCACGAACTCGACATATGAAATGGAAGGCACCGCGGGCAGCGACAACTACGGATACGGGCTCTCAGCCCACCCGGGTGAGTCGCAGGGGCGGCCATCTAGTCATTGACGGGCTCACAGCCCAAATGCACGGCGGCCTGCCCACAAGCGTCCTTCCCACGAGCCCCTGTCCCGGTCAAACGACCCTACGATCGCCACCGGACAGCAAGCCCACCCGATATTTCATACCCGTAGTCTGTCCGGGCTTGGCGGTGTGCGCCGGCCGCGGGAGCTTGCGAGCGTCAGCGAGCGGCGAGCGAGCAGCCCGAAGGGCTGCCGGCCGGCTTGCACGACGCCGGGGTCGGTGGAGAGCCGACCGCAGGGAGGCTCGGTTACAGCCGGCGAAGCCGGCGTGCGCTATCTGGTCGTTGCCGGTCGGCCGCGCCGTCGGCGGTCGCCGGCGCGGCGTGGTCGGCGTGCAGCTGGAGGCTGCCGGGCCGGGCGCAAGCCCGCAGGGCTGCGGAGGCCGGCGGGCTTCCGTCGCCTCAGCCAGACGACGGATTCCTGGGCGCCGCGCTTATGCTGCGACCGGGGTGTGCTCGACGGCCGCGGGCGACTGCTGCTCCCGGAGGTGGTCTTCGATGCGCCGCGCGATCTTGTCGATCGTCTCGGCGTAGCCGCGGATCGCCTCGAGCTCGCCGTTCTCGCCCCACCCGGCGACGTAGGGGACGCTCGAGCCGGACGTGTCGAGGCCGACGGAGCCGCAGACGACGAACGTGACGGTGTCCACGAGCACCTCGGCTTGGCGGCGGCCGTACTCGTTGTAGCCCACTCCGACGGCGTGCGCGGACTCGTGGACGAGGACGCGAACCTGGGCGTTGGCGGACAGGGCCTGGTTGATGACGATCTCGCGTTTCGCGCTGTCGCACCAGCCGTCGGCCGGCCCGTCGAGGCTGCGGGTGGACACCGTGTAACCGAGTTCCCGGGCGAGCAGCTTCAGCGGGGCGAGCAGGTGTGCGTGGGTATCGCCCTCGATCGGCTCCGTCGGCGGATGCAGCGGGAGCGGGTCCTTGCCGGGCAGCGGGTCCGTTTGTGAGACGTCGAACACGGAGACCGCCCGGAAGACTGTGCGTCTTGTCTGTTCGTCGTGGGCGTCGGTACCGGAGGGCTGAGTCTCGGACTCGCGGGTTCGGATGCTCATCGGCGCGAGGATCCGGATAGCGCGCTCGCCCTTGCGAACGCAGCGATTCAGCTCGAGGAACGCGCGAAACCCTGCGATGTAGGTGGCGTCGGGGCGCTGCATGGCGATCAGCATCTGGTTGCCGAACGAGTAGCGCGACAGGCCGTTGGTCGAGCGTACCCGTACCCAGCGCTGCCACCCCTCAGAGGTAAGAAGTGCGCGTGCTGCTTGCTCGAGGCGGTCTCTGTCGGCCTGGCGGCGCGCGGCGCGCTCGGCCTCCGTGAACTTGTGGTGAGCCATTAGCGACCATCCCTTCGGGTTGCTGGTCCCGCGGGGTGCGGGGCCGATCTCCATCCCCACCGCACGCCGTAAGGCGTGCCAGCATTGGGGTGGGGTCGGCCCCCGGACCGCTGTCGCGCAGCTGCGCTCCGGCGGCTCACAGTTCCGCCTCTCGCGGGGCGATGCCAAGACCATCGCGCGCGATGCGCGCTAGGACGTCGGTGTGCACCCACGGCGTCGGCTCGCTCTCGCCTCCCTCCGGGAGTTGGCCGATGCGGCGCGCCAGCCAGCTGGTCTCACCGCTGAGGTTGCCGCGCCTGTCGCGCTTGGTGCGTCCACACCGGATCGCGATCTCGCTCATGCTCAGCTCGCCACCCATGACCTTCCGCTGGACGGTCTCGCGTAGACCACGGTTGAGCACGATGGGGCTGCCGACTACGCGCTCGTACTCCTCCCGGAGCCGTCGGGTGGAGAGGTTCCCGGCGCTGCCGGTGAGCGCCTGGGTGGTGAGGGTTCGCGCCGGGTCGTAGGCTTCGAGGGCGGCGACGACATCGCGGAACGTCACGGCGTCGAAGCCGAACTCGGGATCCTGCTCGCGGGAGCGCGTCCAGCGCAGCTCGCTCATTGTCTCGAGGGTCGGAAGCTCTCGGATGCGGTAGATGTAGCCGTCGGCGTCTTTCAGGGCATCGATGGCCGTCGGGGCATCGGCGGCCGGTGACGGCGGAGTGGCGCGGCGAGTGAGGTCGAAGTCCTCTGGCGTTACGGCGCGGCAGCTGCCCTTGGTGTTGTCTGCGAGGTACAGCTCGCAGACGATGTGCGCGTTCTGGGGAGGCTCGTCCGCTGCGAGATGCGCGATCAGGCGCCCATCGCTGAGGGTGCCGAGCTGGTAGTTGACGACGAGAGTGCTCCCGTCTGGTCGTTGGAGGTTGACGAGCTCGCGTGTCTGCTCGGTGTCCAGCGCGATGTAGCTGCCGAGGCTTCGGGTGCGACGGGCGCCGGCGCCGGGTTGTGGAGGAGTTACCTCTTCGGTGTGGGGAGGCGGTGCTGTGGTGGTGGGGCTCATGTGGTTCTCCTTCGCAGGGGTATGAGCCCGCCGGGCGCGGGCCGTTGCCCCGCTCCCGCGCACGCGCAGCGTGCGATCATCGGGAGGGGCGAGGTCCGGCGGCCGCGGTCAGGCGCTACGTCACCGGCGTCTCACGCCGCCTACTCGGCTCGGCGGCTCCTTGCCATCGGGATACGCCCGAGCTGCTCAGCCTGGGAGATGTAATCCGCCACGAGCGCCCTGACTTCGCCAGCGCCGCCCTTCTCGCACAGTTCCTCCTCGACTGTGTAGATGCGCCCTGGCCTCCCGGCTGCCGCGTCGATGATTCGCGGCTTGCCGTCCACGCGGGTGCCGTACAGCCCCCGCCTTTCTCCTGGTTGCGTTTCATAGCGTCCCAGCTCGAACGGCTCGGCCTCCGCTCGCCGCGGCGCTGGCGCGCCGCGCCGCGGGGCCGGATCTGCGCGCCTTGCGCTTGACCCGTAGCCGGTGATCTCTCCGGCCTTCTGCTCGGTGGCGTAGGGCTGCTCGGCAGGGTCCAGGTCGAGCGGCGGCGTTTCGAGATAGCGCCCGCGCTTCGCCTTGAGTCCGTTCAGCCGCGCGATTTCACAACTCGCCTGGCGTCGAGTCCTGGGAAATGTGAACGTCGTTCCGGTCTGCTGAGCGAGCGCCTTGAGATATGAAAGCTGCTTAGAGCTTGCTTCGCTGGGGGCTGATGCGTGAGGGCTCATGGTGCGATATGCCTTTCTGTGGTTGTGAGCTTGCGAACTTGCCCTCTGCTCATCACGCCCCGGAAGGAGAGTCAAGCAATTGATAATGTGAAATCAGTGCGCCCCGCCAGGGGTGGTTCTCAATTGCTTGAAGGCGTAAGCCGGTCTCTCAGGGAGGGGTGTGATACGACTCCCGTGTTAGCTCCCCGGACACCGGCCGCGTGTGGAGGCCGAGGGCCGGCATCCGCGCTCTCATCTCGTCGCGCGCTGTGGGTGGACTTGAGCCGACCGGGCTTTCACTGCACGCGCTTACGCCGCGAGCGCCAGCCAGAGCTCGCGTTCGCCAACCGCACCAACAGATCGCCGTGGCAAGCGCGCGGCGCGCACCAGCACCCCAGCACCAATCCCCGCAGCTCGTCCAGAGCTGCGAACAATGCCGCGTTCTCCCGCAGCCAACTTTCGTACAGCGCAATGCGCTCGCCGCGCTGGCCGTGCTTGCCGACCACGAACGGGTTGCCCCACTTCGAGGGGCGCCCTATGTAAATGTGGTGGCGCTCGCGCTTGTAGTGAACCGCGCGCGGCCTGCCGAGCTGCACATGCGCTGGGACGAGCAGACCGCTGGGTCGCCGTGTTGACTTGCTCATCGCTGTCTCCTTGAGGTCGGGGTTGAGCACGCCCGGCCTGAGCGGGCCGGCGAGGCGGGTCAGGCCCTGTCCCGTGAGGGATCGCCGCAGGACGCGAAGCGCAGGGCTTTACGCGCCGCGAGAGCCGGTCTGCTGGCCTGCAGGGCGTGGGCTCACGGCCTGACGCTCTAACCTCGGTGGGCTCGTTGTGTGAGGCCGAACGTCGTCGCTAGACGCCGGCGGAGCTCGAGGAACTCGTTGCCGCGCGTCCCGAGACCCCAGCTCGCGGCGGCGAAGTCGAAGATCGTGCCGCCCTTGCGGCACGCACGGTCTTTGCTGTAGCGGCCGAAGCAGTAGAAGGTGCCGTCGGGGTAGAGCTGGAGGCTGGGCCTGCTCTCTTGATGGAAGGGGCAGAGCACCTTGCCTGCCCGGTTGGGAGTGAGGCTCGCCAGGACGCGGATGTACTCGCTGGCGGGGATCGCGAGCAGTTCGCGGTCGAGCGCGCTGGCCTCGACGCGGCTGCGCGACGCCGGTCGGGCGCACGCCTGTCTCGGCTCGGGGTCGTTTGGGAGGCTGGCGGTCAGCTCCGGCAGGTGGTGACGCGCGTTGGTGTTGTGCTGTAGGAGCCTCACCGCGACTGGCGGCGTGTGCTTGTGGTTCAGGCTGGCTGGCGGCCTGAGCACTCGCACGATGTCAGCGCAGCCGGGCTCTCCCTGGAGGAGCAGCGCAAGGCGGCGGTTGGTGCTCTCGACATGGGCGCTGCTAGCGCGCTCACGCAAGCGCCAGTAGACGTGCACGTGCCCGGGTGAGCCGGAGGCGACGATCATCGACGGCGAGTAGACGAAGTTCTCCACGCGCTCGCGAGCGCCGGGGTCATCGCACTCGATGTAGAGCATGTGCGAGCCGCTGATTGCACTCCTGTTGCCGTGTGCGCGGTCGCGCAGCGCGACCCCGACGTAGACGTCGGCACGGCTCGCCAACGCTGCGATGCGTCCGGCGAGTTGGTGGACACGTAGGACGGAGACGAAGCGCTGGCGCATCAGCCCCCCGGGTGGGGCGTAGCGCAGGTCAAAGAACTGGCTGGGCTGAGACTCGCTCGCGAGCATTCCCAGATAGGTGAGGAGTTCGCCGCCGGGCATCTCGGGGTGTGCGCTCACTCGCAGGCCTCCGGCGTGAGCAGGGCGAGGTACTCGAACTCGTCGCCCAACAGCGGCACCTGCTCGGGGTAGCGTGCCGCCCATGCCGAGCACTGCTCGAGCGTCAAGTCGCCGCGGCGCATCGCCGCGACCCGCTGCGCGACTGTCATCTGCCACAGGGCACGCAGTCGTTCCTCGCGGGCGCTGAGGTCTTCGAGAGCTTGGTCGATGAGAAGGTGTTGGCTCATGGTCGTGTCCTCGGCCGTGGGCTTGTGGCCCGCGCCCTGGTCGGAGCGCGGGCCGTCAGCCCTGGAACTCGATGTGCTACTCGGCACCCACGCCTGCCGCCACCGGCTCGTCTGCGTCGCTGGAGCCGTTGCCGTTGTTCAGGAACTGAACGGAGTCGGCGATGATGTTGACGGCCTGACGCTTGCTGGCGTCCTGGGCCTCCCACTCGCGCCACTCCAGGCGCCCGTCGATCGCGACCGGGCGGCCCTTGGAGAGGTACCGGGCGACGTTCTCGCCCTGGGCGCCCCACACGGTGACGTTGAAGAAGTTGGGCTTGTCGACCCACTCCTCGCCGTCCTTGCGACGCGTGTTGCAGGCGATCCGCAGGTTGCACACCGACGTTCCGCTCGGGGTCGAGCGCAGCTCGGGGTCGGCGGTGAGGTTGCCGGTGATGACGACGCGGTTGATGTTGTTCATTGCGAGTCCTCCTGTTTGGTGGTTGGTGGTGCTAGTGACGCCGCCCAAAAAGGACGCCGACCGGCGCGCGGAGCCGGAGCCCGTCAGGGCGCAGGGAAGCCCCCGACAGGGGGCCGAAGCGCTAGTCCGGCGGTGTCCAAAATGGGGCAAGACACGACGCGCCGACAACCAACGGGGACTGCTTGAACAGCCCGTCGCCTCACCTTCTCTGAAGTGACCGTGATCCGTTCTCCGCCGCTGTTTGCGTGGCATCGCCTGTGTCTCCGTGCGTATCGAGGCCGCGTCCTGTCGGCGGCCTTCGTGGGTTATTGACCACAACCAGCCCCGACCGGCCAACGAATTTGCGCAGGCGGCCGCACGTGCGCCGTGACGCCGGAGACGCCTTGATGCGCGCGTGTGAGGAGCGCTCGCGCGGATAGCTGGGCTCGAGGTCCTGAAAGTCGTTGGCCGGTTCGAGCCGCTCGGGGTCAGTAGCACCGATGACAGACACAGACCCACCGCGCGCCCGCCCGCTGAGGCAGGGGCGACCCCTTCGATCGACGGGCACCGCATGAGGATTCATACGGTTGGGCGTCGTCCTGCGATGAGGCTTCTCATCTGCACCTTGGCCGTACTAGTGCTGGCGGGTCTCATCAGCGGCGTGGCGCCTTGGTGCTGGACGCAGGCCGCGCGCCTGATCTCGCTGCACGCGCCGATGCGCCTGCCGGCCGACGACGCCGCGCGAGCGATGTGGCGGCTGGTGACGCGCGGCGGCTGGAGCACGCCATACCGTGCATTTCCGACGGCGGCTGAGCGCGCGGCTGCACCGCCAGCGCCTGCATACGTGTACGTCGCGGCGTGTCTGCTGGCCTTGCTCGGCTGGGTGGTCTGGAGCGTCTACCGGCGGATGCGGTCGTGGCGGGCTGGCTCGCCGCTCGGCAAGGAGCAGCGCACTGTCGCGCGTCGCGCGGTCGATCGTGGCTGGGTGCGGCAGCGCACCTGGGCGGTGCCAGTAGACCTGCGGCGACTGTGGGTCCAAGGGCCGGTGTCGGGCCGCCCGTATCTGGGTGTGATCGGCAGAGTGCCGGCACGGACGCTCGCTGCGGAGCTTGAGGTACAGCCGATGGTCGTGGCGCCGCCGCGTGCGGGGAAGTCAAGTGGCTTTGTGGTGCCGTGGCTGTTGGATCACCACGGGCCGGCGCTGGTGCTGTTGACGAAGCGTGACATCTACGACGCGACCGCGCCCTACCGGCGTGGCCTTGGGCGTGTGTGGGTGTATGACCCGTTCGGGGATCGTTTGAGCGCGGGCTTCACGCCGCTCGTGCCGGCGCGGAGATGGCCGGGTGCGATCCGGGCCGGCGAAGCGCTGGCCTCGGCCGCCCACCCGGACAGCAGCAACGCCGCCAACGAGTTTTGGGACAAGGAGGCGGCGAGCATGTTGGCGCCGCTGCTGCACGCGGCTGCGATAGCCGGCGAGAGCATGAGCGAGCTGGTGCGCTGGCTGGACGCGCGTGACTTCACCGACGCAATCTCCTGCCTGAAGGGCGCGGGCGCCTCGGCTGCCGCCGACCAGCTTGAGGGTGTCAGCCGTCGTGACGAGCGCAACCGCGAGACGACCGTGATGAGCGCGCTGAATCTGCTGCGCGCCTACCGCTACCCCCAGGTGGCCGCGTGCGCGGTCGGGGATCTCACACCCGAGCGGTTCCTCGATGGCAAAGCCAACACGATCTACGTCGTGGCGGCCGGACACGACCAGGACGCGCTGCGGCCCGTGATCCTCGCGCTCGTCGCGGCGATGTACGAGGCGGCGATCGTCAAGGCGCGCAGAGACGGGGTGCTTGACCCGCGGCTGTTCATCCTGATGGATGAGGCGGCGAACATCGCGCCGGTGCGCAACCTCGCACCGTGGCTGTCGCAATGCGGGGATCACGGCATCGTGATCGCAACGATCTGGCAGTCGATCGCACAGATCGACCAGCGCTACGGACGCGCGGCCCGCGACGCGATCTGCGCGGCGTCCACAGCGCAGGTGTTCATTCCGCCGTTGGCTGAGCCGACGAGCGCGGGCTATCTCACGGAGTTGCTCGGCGAGGAGCCCGTCGCGAACGCCTCCAGTTCAAGCGGGCTGGCACGGCACACGTTGAGCGTTGGTCATCAGAAGGCCGGGCCGTCGCCGTGGCTGAGGCAGATCGCGCGCGGGCGCGCGGTGCTCGTCTACCGCGACCTGCCGCCGGCGATCGTGCGGGCCCCCGGCTGGTTTGAGGACCCCCGATTCGCACGCTACGCCCAACTACTCGCGGAACGTGGCCTCGCCGCAACGGCGTCGCGCTGAGTCCGCTACGTCGGACCGGTGCTCTTGGCTCATCGTCTGTGGGGTTTTCGAGGACCTCCGGCGCCGTCGGAGGCTGCCCAAAACCGGTCTGTTTGGGCGCCTTTGGGGCGCCTGCGGCGACTCTCGCTCCGCGAGGCGGAGGGGACGTGCTCGTGTCCGCGTGCGAGACGCGCCTCAGCGAAGAACGGTTCGGCTGTTTGCCAGCCTGCCGCGAATTGGCCCATCGCCTCTCGCTCCAGCGGCGCCGCGGGCGGTGTTGAGCTCCGGGACGGTCCCAGGGTCGTCAACGCCTCCGTGAAGCCCTGGGCAAAATACCGCACATTGGCCCGACGCTCACACTCGTCGCCCGCGATCAACAGCGCCTTCAGCACGACCCGTGCGCTCTCCTCGATGTTGACGTCCGGCCCCTCGAATGCCGCACAGAGAGCAGCGGTCTTGAGATGGCTATGCGGTCCTATGTGTCCTGCCTCCGCAAGGAGCTGGAGGTCTTCGGGCCCATCGCTGTCGAAGTCGCAGACCCATGCGTCGATGTGTCTCGACAGCGGCCGCGTCGTGAGTTCCCGCATCTGTTCGCGTGCGAGCGGATAGCGAATCGCTTCCACGGATAGCCAAGTCACGCTGTTGGCGATTTCGAGTTTCGTGTCGTCATCGAGGCTTTTCCACTTTCGCAGGACCTTGCGCCACCACGTCTCAAGTTCGTACGCAGATCCGTACCAGGAGCTCTGCCGGGGCACGTGACCCAATAGGCCGTCGGGACCGACCGCGTGGCTCAGGGGGCCGAGCCCGTCGAGCAGTGGGTTGACGCTCTCGTCGGGCGGCTCGAAGGCGATTGCATACCCCTGCGTCGCCGTCGAAGATGTGTCGGAGTCCTGATCTCGGCCGCGCTCGCGCAGCCCAGGCGCGAGGGCGTCGAGGAGCATGACGTTCACTGCGTCGGCGAACTCGGAGCCCACCTCGACCGGGATGTTGAGGATGAACCGACGGCGCGCCGGCGGCTCCCCGGTGTTGGGATCGACCTCGACCCGGAGATCATCGACCGAGCGTTCTAGGTCGGGATCAGCTGCACGCAGCGCCCTCAGGAGCTCCATCATCGGTGCATGCTCGCTGCGTGCCAGCGCCGTATTCGGGTCTTCACCCTCACCGATGAGAACGGGCAGGACGATCGTGCCGACAGTCTTTCCGGGCATCTTCCGAACGGCGCGGCCGACGATCTGAATGACCTGAGCCGGCCCTCGTTTGGTGTCGATCAGCGTGATCGCGTCGATGCCAGGGATGTCCACACCCTCGCTGAGAACCTTGACGTTGGACAGCAGTCGGTAGACGTCGTCGCGCTGGGAAAAGCTCGCGAGCAGTTGGTTGCGTTTGCTCCTTGGCATGCGGTCGCCGTCGACGTGCGCCGCCCACACGGGGCCGTCGGGGCGTTCGTGATCGGGCAGAAGCTCAACCGCTTGCATGAACTGTTTGCTGAACGCTTGCGAGCGGTCGATGCGAGGGTGAAACGCGACCATCCTGCGGCAGGTGTAGTCGCGCATCGCACGAAGACAGGCGATCTGGGTGGCGAGGCTGTACGCATCGATGCGGGTGTTTCCGCCGTCTGTCGTCACCGGGCTGTGCTTCTCGATGAGACTTTGGACCTCCCGGTCGGTTACCGGCATGACGACCACCTGGTACGGGCAGAGAAGATCATTGTCGATCGCTTCGGCGAAGGAGAGGCGGTGGGCTACGCGTCCGAACTGGTGCTCGTCGCTCATCGAGACGACCCGCATGTTCTTCTCTGCGACGCGCACGATCTCGTGTGCGGGATAGATTGTCGGGGTGGCGGTGAAGAAGAGTCGCTTGCGGGCTCGGATGCGCGAGTTGTCGAGGATCGTCTTGTTGCTGCGCCCCGCGAGGCCGGCGCACCAATGTGCCTCGTCGCAAACAGCTAGGTCGAAGACGGCATCGCAATCCTCAGCCATCGCCTTTGCGATCTGCGGGCTGGATTTGTAGGTCGAGAAGACGATCCTTCGTCCCGTACCGTTTAGAAACCCGCGAATCGCTATAGGGTCGGTCGTCACGCCTGGACCAAGATCAGCAACGTCGATGATCGCTGGTTGATCGTCCTCAGAGGTCGTGGTGTCCGAACAGACCTTCAGGACGTGACTTGGGTGCGCCCCATCGGCTGCCCAGTCTTGCGAGGCCTGGCGCAGCAGCGCCAGCGTGGGTACGAGCACGAGCGTCAGTTCGCTTTCCAGCTCATCGGCGGAGCGGATGGCCACGAGCGTCTTGCCGGTCCCGCACGCCATGACGATCTGCGCCCGGTCCCTGGCCCGGAGCTCCTCGCGGATCCTCCCGATGGCCTCCTCCTGATGAGCTCGTGGAACCTTTTGTGGCTCGCGGCCGCCCGACAGCAGCTCTGCCGGAGATGTCGGCCATTGGAGACGAGCATCGGCCAAACGTGTGCGGAGGCAACGGGACACCTTCTTCTCTTGTCCGTCCATGACCTCGACCGCCGTCGGCGCGACACGGTCGGTCGTCGCGATCAGCAGTCGCTCGTCGATCTCCGCTCGCGCTGACTCGCTGAGGAACGTGTCGATGTCGTGCTTGGTGATCGAATGTCGCTCCGCGTAGTTCTTCGCCTGAATAGCCACGATGCGACCGTCGCGTGTGCTGCCGATCAGATCGATGCCCTTGTCCGGGCCCCAGCAGCCCGGCCAGTCCTTCCAGGCCCACACCTGCTCGAAGATGGCTGCGTACTCGGGGTCGTTGACCAGGAACCACCCTGCGAGACGCTCGAAGTCGCGGCCGCCGGTGTCGAGCTGCGCCAAGAGCGTGTCGAACGAGTCCTCCGGCCTGGAATCTGGCTCGTGCATAGGCCGCATATCGTGACGAAGTCTCCGGTCGCCACGTTGACCATTTCCAGGGACCGTCGTAGCCATCGGCATCCGATTCGGGTCGTTGCTCCCACGTGTCTTGCCCGATGTTCGACACCGCCGGTCTAGCGCTCCAGCGTAGGTAGAAGGCAGCGGCCTCGCGGGCCTGTCGCCGGGGGCGCGGTGGCTTGAGCGTTGGCGGGCGTGTTGGTCGGGCGCGGCTGCGGAGGCGGCAGCCCGGAGAAATTCGTTGGCCGGTTTGCGGCGGTTGAGGTCAGTAACCCTCGATGACCAACAGAACCGCATCGGCAGGCCGCGCGGTCGAGCGCGCCAAGTCCGCTCGTCGGGGTGGCCCGTCGGGTCGCCAGGCGGTCGGTGACTATGTTGGGCAGCCGGCCGGCGATGCCGCCCAGGCCGTCCGCCGCGCTGGGCTGCGCCCGGGTCTTGACCGCTCGTTCGGGTGTGCGGAGGATCTGATCGGGCTCGTCGTGGCGCAGGAGCCGACGGCCGGCAGCAGCATGGCTCGCAACGGGATGGTGACGCTGTACGTCGCCGCACCGGGAAGCGAGCCAATCGACGAGGGGACTGACGCGGCGCAGGTCGAAAGCGGCCTAGAGCCTGCGGCGGTCGCGTCGGTCGAGGTGGAGCAAGCCGACTCTGCGAGCGCGCTAGCGCGAGTCCGGCGACGCAAGCGAGGCCGTGCCCGGCGAGCTGCGCCAGTGATCGATGCTCCGCCGGCGCCCGCGCCTCCCGATCGCGCTTCGGCGTCCGAGCTGCCTACGGTGGTGCTCGCGCAGCCGGCGGTTGAGCCGCCGTCGGAGGGGCAGCCGGAGCCGGGCGGGCCGGATGGCGAGCCGCTCGACGACGAAGCGCCAGAGGAGCTAGGCGAGGAGGCGGCCGCGGACGAGGAGTTCGTGGTGCATGTCGAGGATGTGCTGGCCGGGCGCAGCGGCCCGGTGAGGTGGCGCGGGGTATATCCGCGCCGGTGGGCGGCCCGCGAGATGGGCGCTGGCAGCGGTGTTCGTGGATGGTTGCGCGAGCATCGCCTGGCGGGCACCGCTGTCGGCGCGGCGATCCTTCTGTGGGCGATTGTCGGCTTCGCTTCTGCGCTGGACGGCCAGCACTCGCACACGCCGGGTGCGAGTGCGATCACGCGCGGCGACCGGGCGGCCACGAGGCATCGGACGCAGGCGTCGAAGCGAGCGCTTGCGCCCAGCACGAGGACGCTGCGCGCGGCGCCGCGATCCGCTGCCCGCACCGCGCAGCCACGTCCTGTGTTTCGCGCCCGGCAGCGGCGCCCGGCAGCGGCTCTCGTCCGAGAGACGGTCGCTGCTCCCGTCGCGCCAGTCGGAGAAGCGCCCGTGCCTCAAGCGCCGCCGGCCGCGGCACAAGTGCCGGCGGCGGCGCCTCCCGCGAGCGATCCGCCTGCGGCGGCCCCGGAACAGACGGGAGGGGGTCTGTTCTCGCCATGAGCTTGCAATCGAACACAAAGGAGGTGAGGCCAGTGATGGCGCTCACATTCAGATGGGCGCTCGCCTGTCGAGAGAGAAGGCAGGCGGGCCTGCTGCTGGCCCTCGGTGTGCTGGGCGGATTGGTGATCGGGGTCGCCGTGGTCGTGGTGTTCCCCGACGCGCGCGCGCACGCGCTGAACGCGGCCGGTGCATTCAAAGGGACGCCGATCACCGGGGTGCAGAACTTCGTCGAAAAGATCAAGGGCAGCCTTGTATGGCTCGGCGGCACGTCGATGAGCTTGGTGATCGCAGTTGTCGGGATCATGTTCATGGCTGGGCATTCGCGGGCGCACGACGTGGCGATCAAGACGCTCGTCGGGCTTGCGATCCTCGCGTCGATCAGCGGGATCGTCGCGTAAGGGGCGTGGGCCGGTGCTCTTTCGCCAACACGCACGGTCGCTGCCGGCCGCGGTTGCGGGCTCGCTTTGTCTGATGCTCGTATTCGCGCCGGCAGCCTCCGCCGCGTCCGGCGGCGGCGAGGTTGCCCCGCTGGCTTTCCTCGGCTTGCCGAGCTTGCACAGCATCATCGAAGCGATAGCCAAGGGCTTCTTCTCGGCGTTGGCGGGCGCCCTGGTGCCTGGGTTTCTCAAGCACGGCACTGTCGCCACGATCCAGCATCTCGTGGCGCTGCCGGACCCCGCGAGCTGGGGGCACGTAAGCGAACTGGAGAGCGACATGACCTACCTGGGAATGTCGTTGATGCCGGTGACGCTGGCGGTCTGCACGCTGCGCTACTGGATGATGGGCCTGAGCGGCGCAGCCCACCCGGTGAGCGCGCTGTCACGCTGCGCGTGGGCTACCGGGGTGCTCGTGGGCTACCGCTGGCTGGTTGAGCAGGTCGTCGCGGCGACGAACACTCTGACGCACGCGATCCTCGGCTTCCCGGTCGTCGCCAACGGCCTGGCGAGCATCATCACCGTCCTGTTCGGCGGCGCGCTGCTGCTCGGCGCGGGCGGCGTGTTCGGTGCGTTCCTGGTGATCGTCGGCGTCGTGTTCGCCGCCGGACTGTTCGCGTCCGCAGAGGCCCTGACCGTGCTGTTGGCGCTGGTGTTCTGTGCGGGGCCGCCGCTCATCGCGCTCGCGCCCATCCCTGAGCTGTCGCACCTGGCGAGAGTGTGGGGCCATGCGCTGATGGCGATCGTGCTCGTGCCGATCGGGTGGACCATGCTGTTCGCCACGGCGGGCGCGCTGACGCTCGACGCGACCAGCTTCACCGGCGGCGCGGCCGGGCTACCGGGGCACATCGCGGCGGCGTTTGCAGGGCTCATCACGTTCGTGCTTGCGGTGAAGCTGCCGCTGATGCTGTTCGGGGAGCTGCGGCACATCCTCGGCGGTGCTCTGCGCGGTGGCGGCAGTGCCAGTGGCGCGCAGGGTCAGAGCACGATGCCGGGCGCGGATCGGGTGCGCGCCGCGCACGCGCGGCTGCGCAGCGTCGCCTCCGAGGGAGTCCCTTCGCTCGGGCGTAGCGCGGGTCGCGCCGCTGGCGCGATGGGCGCCCCGGAGGGCGGGCCGCTTGGCGCGTCGCGCAGAGGCTTGGCCGGCGCAGCACGGCGCACTGGCCTTGTGTCCGGCGTGACGCCGGCCGCGGCCGGCGCTATCGGGGGCGTGGCGGCCGGTGGCGCAGCTGGCGCGGCTGTGAGGGCGGCGGGCGGTCGGGGTGGGGTGCGCAAGCGTCTGGCGCACGCGCGGACGATCATCGCCAGCGCCCCGCGCGAGGCGCGGGCGGCGATGGCCGGCAGCTCGCGTAGGGCGGCCCGAGCGTCAGCGCGGAGCGGTGCTCGAGCTGGCGGAGCTCGCGCTTCGGCCGCGACTGCGACTGGCAAAGCGCCTGCGCGGGCAGCCGTTCGCAAACCGTCGGGTGCCGCGGGTGGCTCTGTCGCCGTGAAAGCCCCTCGCCGTGCATCGGGTGGGGCGTCGCCTGCGTCGCGGACGGTGCCGCGCCCCCAACCACCTCGGACTGCAGCCGCCGGCCCAGCACGCTCGGCCGGCGGGACGCATAGCACGACGCACCCGGGCCGCAAGGTGACGAGCAGCGCACAGCGCAACGCGAGCGCCCCGGCGCTGCCGCCTGCGAGGCCGCCGACGGCGCCACCGGCCGGAGATCAACGGGCGCCGGCGAGGCGTAAGCCGCGAGGGGGGAGGGCACGGTGATTCACCGAACGTTCCGGTCTCTGGATGAGGCGCCGCGGCTGGTGGCGTTCACGATCAAGCAGTGGGCGGTGCTGATCGTCGGCAGCGCGGCGGTGCTCGGCTTGATCCACCTGTCGCATCTGCCGACGAAGCCAGCGATCACGCTCTGCGTGTTCGTGATCGGGCTGCCGGCGGCCCTGACCTATGTGTCGGAGAGCGGCGGCCTGCAGCTGGGGGTGCTGCTGCGCGAGATGTGGCGCTGGCGCTGGAGCCGGCACGCGCTGCCGCCGGCTTCACCGGAGCGCCCGCGTGCCCGCGGACTGGTCGTTCTCGCCACTCTCGAGGAGCCCGGTCGTCAAGCACAGCGAGGGCACGATGACCCGTCCTTGGCAGAGCTGCTGTCCGAGGAGCGCTGGGGCTGATGACCGGCACGGCCACCGCCGGAGATCTGCTCGCCGTCGCGGCGATCGAGCCGGACGGGCTGCTTGTGCGCGAGGACGGCACCTATGTCCGGGCGTTGGAGGTCGGCGCTGTCAACCCGCTCGTGCTCGAACCGGCGGAGGGCGAGCGCGTGTCAGCTGCGTTCGGTCAGGTAGCGGCGCGGCTGCCCGACCGTCAGTCGCTTCAGTTCTACGTGCAGGGGACGCCGCTGGCGCTCGATGAGCTTCTCGCGGAGGAGACGCACCACTGCGAGCAGGCCGCGGGCGCCGGCGAAGACATCGGCGAGCATGAGCGTGCGCAGGCGATCCGCCGGCTTGGGATCGCCCAGGAGCAGTCGATCCGTACCCACGCGCTGACGGTCGCGCCGCTTGCGCTTCGCTATCTCGTCGTCTGCCCGTGGCAGCCGGCGAGCCGCGTCCCCTCGTTCGCGCGCGGGCGGGCGCTTCGGGTGAAGGCTGATGCGCACGAGCGGGCACGGCGGGACTCCCTTCGTCATTGCGAAGGGGTCCGCGCGGACCTTGAGGCGATGGGCGTTCCCGGTCGCCTGCTCGCGGGGGCCGAGCTGCTTGATCTTCTGCACCGTCGCTTTGACCCGGACGGCGGCCTGGCGGGCGGGCTGCCAGCGAGCTTCATGTCGCCGCACGTGGTCGCGCCGCTCATCGCGGGGGAGGGCGCGGAGGCGGCGAGCGACCGCGCGCAGCGGCTGGCCGAGGCGATCTGCGCCGTGCCGGTGGGCCTGGGCGACCGCGGTCGCATCGCTTTGGGCGAGACGTTGGAGGAGGTCTTCTACGTCAGCCTCGCACCGGAGCAGACGTGGCTGGGGTGGCTGCTGCACATGATGCAGGCGCCGCGCCCGTTCGTGCTGAGCGTGCATGTCCAGGCGACCGAGCGCTACCGCGAGCGGATGGCGCAGAAGCGTCGCTACAAGCGCATCCACGGCGTCAACCGCGGCGTGGAGCAGCGCGGACGACCGCTCGACCCGGACGCACGGGTGCAGGAGGAGGAGGCGGCCGAGCTGAATGACGAGCTGGCCACGAGCGCCGGCGCGGGCATCTACCGCGTGAGCATCTACTGCGCGCTGGCGGAGCCCGGACCCGACGCGGATCCGGAAACGCTGAAGGAGCTGTGTCAGGCGACGGGGCGAGAGGTCACGATGGCCTGCGACGCGCGGATTCAGCGCGGCCTGTTCGCACAACGGCGGCTGTGGCAGTTGACGCTGCCGCTCGGACGCGACGTGGCCGCCCGCCGGCGCAAGTACGTGAGCCGCAACGTCGGCGACACATTCCCCTTGTGTGGCACCTCCTGCGGGAGCCCGCAGGGCATCCCGCTCGGCTACGCGCTGCCAGGCCGCACCCTGGAGCGGCTGGACCCGTTCGATCCGGCGCATCCGAATCACCTGCTGCTTATCAACGGCATGAGCGGGGCGGGCAAGACGATGGCCGCGATCATCCTGCTGGCACGGGCGCTGGCGCAGGGCGCGAGCGGGTTCATCATCGACCGCGCCGGGCACTTCGAGTTCCTGTGCAGCCTGATCCCCGGCGGCGCGTCGCTGCAGGTCGGTGCGGGCGCGCACGCGATCAACTCGTGGGATGTTGAGGACCCCGCGCAGGTCGGCGCGGAGAAGATCGACTATCTGCTCGCGTTGCACGCGCTGTTGTTGGGTGAGCATCACGCCGGCCGCGACAGCTACGGGCTCTCCGACCTGGAGGCGAACCTGCTGGGGCTCGCCATCGCCGAGGTCTATGCGCGCTGCGCGCTGACCGGCGAGGAACCGCGCGAGCTGTTGCTGCAGGAGGAGCTTGAGCGCCGCTACCACCAGGAGCGCGGCGAGGGGTCGGTCGGGATCGCCGAGAGCCTGCGCAACCTCTCGATGCGCCTGAACAACTACATCGGCGATGGTCCCTACGCCTACCTCGCCGACCGGGAGACGACGATCCCGGCTGACGCGCCGCTCGTGGTGTTCGACACCCGCAGCATCCCGGACGCGAAGGCTGCGGCGGCGCTGTTCGTGATCTGCGAGCACGTCAAGAGCAGGATCGCCCGCACACGCCGGCAGCACCTCGCTGGCGAAAGCCCGAAGCACGCGTGGGCAGGCAAGTCGTTCTTGGTGGTCGACGAGGCGTGGAAGCTGATCGAGCGGCCGAGCACGGGCCGCTGGTTCAACGAGTTCTGCCGTCGTTCTCGCCACTACGCGCTGTGGCTGATCGCGATCAGCCAGCAGCTTTCGGATTTCGATAACGAGCACGGCCGGGCGCTTTTGGCGAACGCCGCGATGCGGCTGTTTCTGCGCCAAGAGGCCCGCGAGCTCGCCTACGTCAAGGGTGCGCTGAACCTCACGGATGAGGCGATCGAAGCGATCTCGACGCTGAAGACCGTGCGCGGCCAGTTCTCGACGGCCTACCTGATGAACGGGTCGCGGGGACAGGGCACGCTGCAGATCGGCGTCGGCCCGTTGGAGTATTGGATCGCGAGCTCGGACCCCGCCCGCGACGAGCACATAAGAAAGCGCGCGCTGCGCGAGACACACGAGCAGAGCTGGGCGGCGCTGAGGCTGCTCGTAAGCGAGGAGTGGCAGCAGGCTGTGTGCGACGAGCTGGAACTGGCGTTGTGATGCAAGCCCGTGTTGCGATAGCGCTGCTGAGGAATCGTCAGGTTCAGGGCGCGCTCGTGGTCGCGGTGCTGATGGTCGTCTTGCTCCCGGTGCTGGTCGCTGCCGGGGTGGCTGGCCTGCTCTCCCAGGAAGCCGAACGTGTGTGTGGCGGCGCGAGCATCGGGGCGGTCAATCAGCCCGCCGGCGGCGGCTCGCTCGCTCAAGGCCTGTACGCTGCGCCGCTCGAACTGGCGCCGAGCCGCTGGTATGAAGTCGGCGCGACCGAGTACGGCGGGCCGGGCGATCCGACATCGGGCGACTACGGCTCGATCCCCAATCCGGGCGAGTCCTATCTTCCCACGCACCCCAACTCGTTCGCGGAGCTGTCGGTGCTCGACAGCAACCCGGCAAACGGTGGGACGTTCACGTTCGCCGACGCGAACGCTCTGAGCAACCTCCGGTATCTCTCGGCGCTGCGGGTCGCCCACGACGGCCAAGAGAGCCTGCTGCTCAAGCGCGACACGGGCTACGGGCAAGGCCCGGGCCAGTTCATCGCAAACGGGCAGCCCTATCGGCTGGACGTGTGGTGGCAAGCCGCCCGGCCGCTTGGAATCACCAAGAGCGCCGTGAAGATGCAGCTCGCGCCGCAGACGGGCTCGGCGCCGACGCTCGGCGCGCTCCCGTCGTCAACCGAAGCCAGTGGCGCCGGGGAAGGGGGCATGTCCTGTCCGGTGGCCGAAGGCGCCGGGAACATCCCGCTGCCGCTGACGCCGGGAACACGGACGAAGATTCTGCCGAGCGGCCTGGCGGCAGCCGGTGAAGAAGCTCCGGCCGCGGTCAAGCGGATGGTCGCGGCTGGCAACCGGCTGTTCGGCGCGGGCTACCTGTACGGCGGTGCGCACGGGACGCCGCTCAGCCAGCTCGAGTCGGCGTATGACTGCTCCTCGGCGGTCTCATACGTCCTGCACGCCGGCGGCGTGTTCGGCGAACACGCGGAGGACTCGACCGAACTTGAGTCCTACGGCGAACCGGGTCCCGGCCGCTACGTCTCGATCTACGCCAACGCCGGGCACACCTTCATGTACGTCGCCGGGCTGCGCTTCGACACCGTCGAAGACCCCTCCTACGACAGCGGCCCCAACGCGGGCAAGCCCGGCCCAAAGTGGCGCGTGTCCGCATCAGTCCCTGACTGGGCGAGCTGGACCGTCCGCCATCCACCCGGCCTATGACCAGGCGCCCCCTCAGAGGACTGATCGCTGTCTGCCTGCTGGCGGGCGCGCTCGCGCTCGCCGGGTGCACGAACCCTGACGCGCCCAGCACCGGGCCGCACACGGTCGGGCCCGCCTCCCCGCAGAATGGCGGCGAGCCGCCTGCCCCCGCGCCCGCGTCGCCCGCGGCACAGACGCCCGCCGACGTGCAGCCCACGCCGCTTGCGGCGCTCACCGCGTTCAGCCGGCTCTACTCGAACTGGACGTATCGCACCCTGACCTCCGATCAGCGAGCACTCGCCGCAACGTCGGTCGGCGCGGCGCGGCTGGCCGAGCAACAGGCGGCAGCGTCGAGTGAGGCAGACACGACGATCGCTCGCGGACACATCTGGAACAGCGGGCAGATCGTGAGCATCGCCAGCGACCTCGCCCGGCCGGGGACCTGGGCGATCGTCACCAGCGAACAGACCGGCGGGTTGACCGAGTACGAAGGGCTGCCGGCGGCCTACCACGTCACGCTTGCGCAGCTCGCCCGCGTGGCCGGCGGCTTCGCGGTGAGCGAATGGCTGCCACAGAGCTGACCGAACGGTGGCGTCGACGGGCCGTGCGCCGATGGCTGCCGGCGGGCCTACGCACGCTGTGGCTGCACGCCTATGCAGGGGTATGGCTGGCGACGCTCGCTCCGACCGCGCTCGTCGTGCTCGTCGGGCGTCCGCTCGCGCTGCCGGCACGTCGCCTGTTGGGGCTCGCGCTGAGCGCGCAGCGCAACCCGCCGCCGCAGGTTGGGCACGTTCTCGTCCTGGCCGCCCACAACATCCCGATCGCTTCATGGCCGCTGGTGCTCGGCGTGCTGGGTGCCCACCGCCATCGCCTCGCTACGCACATCGCCGACGGACTGCTGCTGGCGTGCATCATCGCCAACACGCTGCCCGTGGGGGCGGCGCTCGGCGCATACGGAACGGCGGTGCTGCCGTATATCCCGCAGCTGCCTCTGGAGTGGGGTGGCCTCGCGCTCGGCGCGAGCGGGTGGCTCGTGCAGCGACGACGAGCGCTCACCGCCAGCGAAGGGATCGGGATGTTCGTGCTGATCGCCTGTGTTCTGCTGTGCGCCGCTGCCCTGGAGACCGTCGCCGTGCCCCACCGATGAGACCCGCGTTGAACTGACGGGCGGGGGTGCCTGCAAGAAACATTGCAGGTACAATCTGTCCTCACAGAATCGTGCGGTTTTGCTGGGCTTTTTTGCCTGGGTCACGGCTGACCTGGAGACCAAGGATGGATGTAGGAGAGCAACGCACAGAGGCCGGATCGCCCGGTGGAGAATCGGGGGAAGGAGTCGGCCTTGCGCCCGGCCAGGGTCGCCAGCGGGGGTTTGGCTCGCAGCGGCCCGGTCAGATTCTCGGCGAATGGCAGAAGCGAGAGCTGCGGATCGCTCGCGGCTTCGTTGAGTGTCGAGGGCTCAGCACCGAGCAGCTTGAGGACCTCTACCAGGAGACGGCGCTCGCTCTCTACAAACGGGCGTATGACAGCGAGGAACATCTCCGCAATGCCCTGCGGGACGGGATCAAGAAGCGCGCTCTGCGGTTGCACCGCGATGAACGGCGTCACGGGCGAATACTCACGCGGGGGGCGCCTGACTTTGGTGTCATGGCCGAGGCCAGGGAACGCGAAGGCGCGCCTGAGTTGGCTGCCCTTGCCCATGAGGATCGCTTGATCGCGAGCGAGTTCACGACCGAGCTGACGGAGAAGGAGCGGCGTGTTTTCGGCGGGCTTGTGGAGGGGCTGGCGTACCGGGCGATCGCGACCGCGCTGGCCATCCCGGAGAACGAGGCTCGCAAAACCGCTCGCGCGTGTGACCGCAAGCGCGAGCGTTTCCAGCTCCTCTACGACACGGGCCGCTTGTGCGGGTATCGCGCACAGACGATCCACGCCCTGCAGAACGGGGAAAGCACGAGCGAGGAGCTGGCCGAGCGCGCATTCGCGCACCTTGAGAGCTGCGCTCATTGCCGACTGGAGCACAAGACGAACGCCAAGCGGCTGCGGCGGAGCTTCCGCGACCAGGCCGCAGCCCTGCTCCCGCCCGTGTTCATCGGGAATCTCGACCGGCTCACGAGGCTCGGTGTGCGAGCCAGGCTGCTGGCGCACCGGCTCGGGATCGACAGCGCCCCGATCGGGCAGGGCAGCGCGCGCGAACGCGCCGTCGCATTGCTGGCAGGCGGTGGGGTCGGCGCGAAAGTGGCCGTGGGGGTCATCACCGTCGGCGTGATCGCCGGTGGCGCAGTCGCCACGCACGTCCTCGAGCAGAGCCCCGCACCTCACGCTCGCCGTGTCGCGCCAAGCGCAATAGCGGCGCCCCGTGCAGCCCCTCCCGCCGGAGCGCTTCTGAGCGCGCCGCCGCCAGCGGCGCTGAGCACGAGCGCCCACCGAAGCGTGCATACCTCTGGCCGCACCCGACAGCGCCGTGCCACCGCTCACCGTACGGTGGGCGCCACCCAGCAAGTGGCCACGGCGCGCGCTTCAGAGCAGCGCGAACCGGGCGGGTTTGCCTACCTCGGCGTCCCCACGACGACCAGCCAGCCGAGCGCCCCGGCTCATGTGGCGAGCGCCTCAGAAGACCAGAGCGGCGGGGGGCCGTTCGGCCCATGAGCCGGGCCAGAGAATTCGTTGGCCGGTTTGGGCTGGTTGGGGTCATAGACCCCCGAAGCCCACCAAAACGGGGCCTGAACAGGAAATGGACGCGACGATGAACAAGCATGAGAACGGGCACGCCAGCCGCGCGCCGCTACTCGCCTTGACGCTGGCGCTCGTCCTTGCCGGCGGATGGCTGGCCGCGAGCTCGGCATATGCCGGGAGCTGGATGGAGGTCTCCTGCGTGAACCCCAGCCAATCCGCAGCCCCAAGCGAAGGCTGGACGAGCTTCGCCGCCGGCGGCGGCTACGGATCGAACAACAGCACAGGCTGCGGGCCGGGCGGTCCGATGTTTGCGATTCTCAGCACGGACGCAGCCGTGGGTGTCGGCTCGGCGGAGACCCTTCAGTACACGCCTCCGAGCGGATCGACGCTGATCGGCGGCTCAGTCGACGTGAGCATGTATGCGGACGGCGGCGGCTACAACGCCTCCGGCACCGCCGTCGCCTACACGCCCAACTATGCCTACGACGCCTCGGATGTCTTCTTCCAATGCGCGTCCGGCCTGCCGCCATGCGCGAACGGCAGCTACGACTTCGCTGGGGTGCTCGGGATTCCCGGCGGCCGTGGGGGCAACCTCTACCTCAGCGCCGGGTGCGGAGGCGCGGCCGGCTACGCCTGCAACTCGGGCGGCAGCGAAGGCGCGTGGTCGTTGGTGCGGCTGTGGTGGGCGAACCTCCTGCTCTCCAACGAAGCGACACCGGGCGCCACCGGCGTCGGCGGGACGCTGCTGAGCCCGAACGCTGAAGGCACCGCGGAACTCACGCTCGACGCGGCCGATCCCGGTGGCCCCGGCGTGTATCTCGTGGTCGTCGAGATCGACGGTAAAGCCGTCTACTCGGGCACACCGAACAGCAACGGCGGCAAGTGCGTCCCAGTCGGGACGAGCGGCGATGCGCTGATGTTCGACTACGGCCAGCCTTGCCCGGCGAGCGAGTCGGTCGACCTCCCGATCAACACGACCACGCTTGCCAACGGCCAGCACACCTTGAAGGTCGTGGTGCAGGACGCGGCGGGCAACTCGGCGGTCGTCTACGACGGCACGATCTCGACGAAGCAGCCGGCGGAGAACTCCCTCGGAGCGCAGCCCGGCCCCGGCACGATCGCAGTCAGCTCACTGTCGGCCGTCCCGAACGGGACGACGGCGAGCCGCACGGCGCAGCTCACCCTTGGACTCAAGCAGAGGATCACCCGCCGCTACGCGGACCGTGCGCTTCGAGTCCCTGGCCGTCTGCTCGACGGCCAGGGCCGCCCGATCGCGAGCGCGACGCTGGACGTGCTGCAGCAGGTCAGGGGCTCGGCGAACCTCAAGCTGATCGGGCACGCTCAGACAAGCGCGACCGGGACGTTCCTAGCCAGCGTGCCGGCTGGACCCTCGCGGACGATCGAGGTCGGATACCGCGCGTTCTCCAGCGACGCGGCCTACGCCGCGACGGCGACCATCACAGAGTCGGTGGCGGCGGGTGTGCGTCTTAGCGTGACCCCACAGCGCACCGGCTCGGAAGGAACGGTCACTCTCACCGGGCGCGTGCTCGGGCCGGTCCCGCCCCAGGGCGTCAGCGTCGATCTGCTCGTCCACTACCGCGGACATTGGGAGCCGTTCCGCACGCCGCGAACCGACGCGGCGGGTCGCTTCACCGTCGTCTACCAGTTCGAGGGAGCGCTCGGGCGGTTCCCGTTCCGGGCAGAAGTTCCTCCAAGCCAGGCCGACTTCTACTTCGGCCGCGGACTGAGCGGGGTGGTCGATGTCGTCACCGACTAGCACTATCGCCAGGTGGCTCGCCCGCCGCGCTCCGATCGCCGCTGCCACCGCGCTGTTCGCTTCGGGCCTGGTGCTCGCGCCGAGCGCGAGCGCCGGCACCTATCCGATGTTTCAGTGCGCGGCCGGCATACCGGCCGTGTCGGCGGGTTGGAGCGTGTTCGGCAACGCCACCAACGCGAACACAGTGCTCTCTAACACCTGTTCGGCGGGTGGAAGCATCGGCGACTACGTTTTCACGGACGGTCAGGCCGGCGCCGTGACCGAGAACGGCGACAGCGGAAGCCAGGTCGGGCTGGCGATCGATGTGCCGGGCAGCGCGCCCGGCGTCACGATCCACGCGATCAAAGGGGAAGTCATCGCCTCGGCCGTCACCGGCGACGATGCCTTCCTCGAGTTCGCTTCTGCCGGGCAGTCGCTCCCCGGGGCATCGGAGCTGCCCTACGGAGGGGGCACCGCATACACCTCAAGCGAAAGCTGGACGCTGCCGCAGGGGGCCCGCGACTTCGAGGCATACGTGAACTGCAGCACCGACCGCAGCTCGCCGACGTGCGACTTCGCCGACTCGAATGCCGTGCCCGCTCTCACCAACATCACGATCAGCCTCGAAGACGACACGCCGCCGAGCGTGGCGAACGTGAGCGGGCCGCTCGCTGCAGCCGCAGCCGCCGATGCGCCCGTCGCGGGCTCGCAGCCGATCAGCTTCACGGGCAGCGACGCAGGTAGTGGTGTTCGCACGGCAACGCTGACGCTCAGTCCCCTGAGCGGCGGGGCGAGCTACGTCCACACGTTCGACTTCTCGGGTGAATGTGCCTATGACTCTTGGAACGCCTGCCCTCTCACGGAGACCGTGAGCGGCTTCACGGTCAACACGGACGCTCTCGCCGATGGCGCGTACGCGGCCAATCTGGCGATCACCGACGCAGCCGGCAACGTGACAAACGACGCACTTGGCTCGATCGCGGTCAGCAACGCGGCGGGCGCCGTCAGCTCGCTGGGAGCGCTGCCCGGCCCCGGCACGACGAGCTCGGCCGGTAGCCCGAACGGGAGCGGCGCAAGCGAGGGAGCACACTTGCAGCTCGGCATACGATCGCCGATCTCCCGAACGTACGCCAAGCGAGCGCTGCGGGTCACGGGACGCCTGCTCAACGCCCAGGGCCTACCGATCGCGGGTGCCTCCCTGGACGTGCTGCAACAGGTTGACGGTGCGACCCTCGAACTGATCGGCCGCGTCCGAACCGGAAACGATGGGACGTTCGTAGCGAGCGTGCCGGGCGCCCCTTCACGGATGATCGAGATCGCCTACCGCGCGTTCTCCGCGGACACGAGCTACGCGGCTGTGGCGAACATCGCCGAGGCGGTCGACGCCGGCGTGAAGCTCGCCGTGAGCCCTCACAGGACCGGCTCGGAAGGCACGATCGCGCTGAGCGGGCGGGTCCTCGGGCCGGTTCCGCGGCAGGGCGTCGTCGTCGAGCTGCTCGTTCGCTACCGCGGGCATTGGGAGCCATTCCGCGACCCACGCACAGACTCCCGCGGGCGGTTCCGTGTCGTCTACCAATTCCAGGGCGGAATCGGGCGGTTCCCGTTTCGAGCGCTGGCGTTCGGAGGGCAGTCAGGATTCCCATTCAGCAGCGGCGAAAGCGGAGCGGTGGATGTCAGCACTGGCTAACTCGGCATCGTTGAGTGCGAGCGAGCGCGGGTGCAGGGCAGCGCGCTCCACCCGACGTGTGTGTGGGCTGGCGCTCGCAATGGGGCTCAGCGGCGTTGTAGCCCTGACGTTCGTAGCTGGCGCGAGTGCTGGAACCTACGTCATTGACAATTGCCCGTCAGCGCCGAGCAATAACGGTGACTCCGGGCCCTGGACGATATTCGGCAGCCCGCAGGACACCAAGGGGACCTGCAGCGGTGGGCCGGGCGACTGGATCGGCCCGCAGGGGGGGTTTATGAACCCGAACACGATCGACGGAGTGCAAGTCTTGGCGCCGGGGGGAAGCGGAATCACGATCCGCCAAGCGCGCGTATGGTGGTACGTTCCGCAACAGCTCTCGGGCGCAACGACGTTCGCCATCGCCTCGGCGAACACGGGAGTAGTCGAGGAAGCAGCGACGCCGAAGAACGCCTCGATCGGCCCGGATGTGTTCACCTTACCGTCGAACACGACGGAGCTGACGCTGGCCGACTACTGCAGCAGCGACGACGGTCCGAATGGATGCACCTTTGGCGGAGGGGTGAATCCGGACCTTCAACTGTTGGGCTCGCAGCTCACGCTCGAGGACTCGACGCTGCCGAGTGGGAGCGCGACAGGGGGCACACTCGTCGGCTCGGGCACGGTGTCCGGCACGGCATCGCTGAGCTACGAGGCGACAGACGCCAGCTCGGGCGTCCGGCTGGTGCAGCTTCGAGTGGACGGCGAACCCGTGGCGGAGAAGGACTACATCGCGAGCTGCTCCTATACCGATTTCCAAGCGTGCCCACCGAGCGTCTCCGACACGATCGACTGGAACACGGCGAGCGTGGCGAACGGGCAGCATCCCGTGGAAGTCGTCGTGGAGGACGCGGCGCAGAACGCGAGCGTCATCTACAGCGGCGAGGTGACGGTTCAGAACGCTGCGGCGTCGTCCCTGGGGGCGCTTCCTGGCCCCGGCAACGGAACCCCAAATGGGACCGGCGTCAGCGGTACAGCACAACTGCAGCTCGGGCTGAGGGACTCGATCGCGCGCAGGTACGCGCACAGTGCGCTCGCGGTCGCTGGACGCCTGCTCGACGACCAGGGCCAGCCGATCGGGGACGCCACCCTCGATGTGCTGCAGCAGGTCGTTGGGACAACTACGCCGCAGCTCATCACCCGCACTCAGACGCGCTCCGACGGGACGTTCAGCGTACAAGTGCACGCGGGTCCGTCGCGGCTGATCGAGATCGCCTACCGCGCCTTTTCGAGCGACGCCAGCTACGCGACTGTCGCAGGAATCAAGGAGACGGTCGACGCCGGCGTGCGGCTCAGGGTCAGCCCGACCCGCACCGGCCCCGAAGGGACGATCGTGCTATCCGGCACCGTCGAGGGCTCGATCCCGCAGCAGGGCGCGCTCGTGGACCTGCTCGTGCATTACCGTGGCCGCTGGGAGCCGTTCAGGACACCGCGAACGAACGCGCACGGTCGCTTTCGCGTGGTTTATCAGTTCGAGGGCGGCGTCGGGCGCTTTCCGTTCCGCGCGGAAGTTCCCGGCGGTCAGGCAGGATTTCCCTTCGCAAGCGGCAGCAGCCGGGTGGTAGATGTCAGCACGAACTGAGGTGACGCGCCGCGTGTTGATGATGCTCGGGAGCAGTCGGACGTGCATCCTCGCGGTGCTCCTTGCGCTGCTCCTGCCGGCGGCGACTGCCGGCGCAGAGACAGCGATCACCGCCCAGGCAGTCGCCGACAACGGTGCGTTCCTTCCCTATGCGCCAGCGCCAGCGCAGCTCGCGGGCCTGTGCCTGGTTGATACGGGTGTGAACCTCAATCCGGACACGGCAGGTGTGGTGGTCGAACGCACCGCGCTCGACGGCGGCTCGGGGGAAGATGTGTCGCCCACCCTGCACGGGACCGTGCTCGCGATGATGGCGGGGGCGCCCGCTAACGGCTGGGGCATGGTTGGCACAGCGCCGCACGCGATCCGAATCGTCTCAGTGCGCATCCTCAAGCCCGGCCAGACGACGTTCCTGTACACCGCCTACGCATCGGGAATCACAGAATGCCTCGAACTGCGGCACAAGTACAACGTCCGGGTAATCAACCTTTCGCTCGGCGCCCCCGAAGGACGCTCCGCGGAAGCCACTGAACTCGTAGGGAACGCGGTCGAACGTGCGATGAATTACGGCGTTGCGGTCGTCGCAGCCGCCGGCAATGATGACGGAGGCGCCGTGGAGTACCCGGCTGCGTACCCTGGGGTGCTGTCGGTCGGCGCGACGGACACGCAGGGCGGTGGCTTCTGTTCGTTCTCCAACCGCGGCGAAGGGCTGCGGTTGCTCGCGCCCGGCTGCGACCTCGATGGCGCGGAACCCACGACTGGCGCCGCGAACTACGACTACTGGCAGGGCACCAGCGAGGCATCTGCGATTGCGGCCGCGGCACTAGACGCGCTCGACTCCTACCAGCCAGGCTTGTCGCCCGAAGCGGCTGAGAAAGACCTGACGGAAGGTGACAACGGCGTGCTCGACATCGCAGAGGCATTCCGAAACGCGGGTCTCGGAGCGATCGTCGCGGCAGGCGAAGCGGCCGAGCCGGGAGCGAACTCGACTCCGGCATCGTCTCCGCAGCCGCTGACACCATTGGCCACGATGAAGCTCACGCAGCCATTCGGCCGCCCGCAAGCGCGACTGAAGCGAGTCAGGCACCGCCTCGTGCTCGCTCTGTCAGGACGGCCCGGCGAAGCGCAGGTGCAGGTCCGCTACCTCGGCCACAGGGGACGATCGCGCCGGCTGCGCGTGCTGCGCACGCTTCACGGCGCCTTCACGAGCCTGACGCTCCCGACCTCCGGCGTCGTCGAGGTATCTGTGCGCTATACCGACCCCTACGACGTGGAACGAGCGAGCCCGTGGACAACGCTCCGCATACCGGCATCCGCGCGTGCAGCGATAAAGGCCCGGCGCGGACGGTGAGGCGGTCGTATCTGACGATCACGGTCCTGCTGGCCGTCGTGGCGTGGCTGTGGCCGTCGCAGGCACTGGCGGCGGGGAGCTACCAGGTGAGCGCCTGCAACTTCGCGCCAGAAGCCGCCAACAACTCGTGGACATGGGCGACGAACGATCCCGCGCAGCCAGCGCACTACGCCGAGCACGCCAACTGTCCATATCGCCTCGGGGGGGACGGCGGGAAGGCCGACCAGGAAGGCGGGCTATCGACAACCGATGCGCTCGGCCTCTCAAGCGGAGCCGCATCGGGGACGAGCGCCGGCTGGACGTTCACTGCCCCGGTGGGCACCACCATCACCGGGCTCACCTACGAACGCTATATCGGCCACTCCCTCGATCCTAAGAACTCTTGGTCGCCGGCCCTGCGGGCCGACGGAAGCATCGTGCCCGGCGAAACCTGCCTGGATTCGGTCGAAAACGGCGAGACGTGCTCTGTGGGTGGCCCACCAGGCACGGGCGGCGAACCGGCGAAAATCACGGGCCTGTCGGCTCACGAACTGTCGCTCGGCATCGTGTGCCAAGCGCCCGCGGAAGAGGAATGCATCACAGGAGCGACTCAGCACGCTGCATGGGCGGCGATGTACGGCGCAACGGTCACACTCTCCGATCCGACGCCGCCAACTCTCAGCGCGCCCTCGGGCGCCCTGTGGGGGCCGGGTGAAGCCGGCGGGTCTCACAAGGGCACCGAAAGCGTCAGCGTCTCGGCAGCTGATGTCGGAGGCGGCGTAGCGAACGTCGTCCTGTCCGCAGACGGACGGCCGGTGGAGACCTACACGGCGCCGTGCAACTTCACCTTCGCCCAGCCGTGCCCGGCGTCCACGGGGACACAGACCTTGACACTGCCGACGACGCAGCTCTCCGACGGCACCCACTTACTCACGCTCGTCGCGACGGACGCGGCCGGCAACCAGTCAACGGCAGCCTCGGAGCAGATCGCCGTGGATAACAGCGCTCCTCCGCCGCCGACAGGACTCTCGGCGATCGCGACGACGACCGGCGGCCACAGCTTGACGGCAACGATCCACGTCACCGAGACGCTGCGAGGGCGTGATCTCGTCGTGCATGTCACCGGACCCGCGAGCGGAAAGGTCCGTGTGAGCTTCACCGGCCGTCTTCGGGGCCGGACGGTTGCCTCGGGCGCAAAGACGGTCGCGCTCAAGAACGGAAGGCTGACCGCAACCTTCAAGCTCGGCCCGCGCACGGCCGCGCATGCCGCAATCCGCGTCATCGCAAGGCTCGATCACGAGCCAGCAGTTAGCAGTGGCCTTCGCCGTTAGGCATCACATTTGGCTGACCGCGCGCTGATGGCGACCAATTCGGGAGATTTCAACTGGCCCGCGCCATACCCTCTGGAGATATGAGGCTCTGGAGGGGCATTCGTCGCAAGCCGGAGGGCTTGCTTGAAGCGGCGCTCGTGCGTGCGAGCGCGTACACCACGACCGCCACGGGAGCGCCGACAAAGATCCAGTTGTTTGGCCAAGTGTCTGGCCACACCGACTGGCCGCGGATTCGCGACCATTGGGAGCGCCGTAGCGGCTTGACGGGCTCCTGGCCGCGAGACCTCGCCGTTGACGAGCTGGCACTGAACCTCTGGCCGATTCAGCCGGGGCGCATGGGGGTGACTGCGGGGATGGGCGCAAAGCCGGAGAAGCGCCAGCCCCGGACGCTGCTCGGCACGCCAGCGCTCGTGTCCTTTGATCCCGGCGACGGCCACTCAACAAGCGAAGGTGCCCTTGCACAAGCCGTGACTAACTGGCTTGATGACGTTCTGGGTCATGGCGAGCACCCAGCGGGTGTCCTGCTCGCGCCGCCGATGCTTGAGGAGTGGGCGGCGAACGGACGTCTCGTGCGTCGCAGGCTCGTGACTTTCGGCCTTGACTGGCAGCTACCTTCGGCAGACCACCTGACGTGGCCGGGAAGCAGTGTCCAGTCATAGTGGGCGACGGCGTGAGGACTCGATGGGCGGGAGTAGGTCAGGGGACTAGCAGCGCTTCTTTCCAGCCGCTTCCGCAAGCATCTGCCCTTGAGCGTTCGCGTAGCTTGGATCGAGCTCGATTAGAGACATCGATCGTTCTCCCCATGTCGCGTGCGTATTGGACCAGATCTTGCCGGTACCAGTCACGCTCGATCTCGCGATCAAGAACCGCCAGCCGTGCCGCGCCCGCGACGAGATCGGCCATCTGGATGAAGGGCGAAAGCACGCTGTCTTGAAGGACCGATCCGCCGACGAACCAGTTCGACCCGCGAGCCACGTAGGGCTGGCACCGAGGGAATGCTTTATAGAAACGCCACGCAACGAGGTCTTGCGCGTTGCGGAGGTTTGTGTCGCGACCGTCAATGACGATCAGCGGCAGGCGAGGGCGGGGAGCCCGCGGCCGCTCTACTAGGAGCCCGTTGCACATCCAGAACCACACGTGGTAGGCCTCTACGGCCTTCGTGGTGGGACGCCCTATGGTCAACACGCGAATCTCGGTAAGACTGGCGATGTGGTGTAGGGCCTCTCGATAGAACTGACGTCCGGCTCCGAGCGCGCTGATAGGAGGCGCGCCGCTGGCGAGGAGGCGTTTCTGGGCATTCTTTGCCGCCCCATGTCCTGCGATCAGGTCCTTGCTTTTGATCTCTCTACGGCCGGACCGACTTCCGAGTCGATCCGTGATGAAATCGCGCCAGCGACGCTCGGCACTTCTGAGGAGTCTCGCCGGTATGAGGAGTCCGGCAACCATCGTGAACCCGTCCGCCCCCGGTTGGATCGACTCATCAACGAAGGCCACATAGTCTTCGTTTCTAAGACCCCCCAAAGCGCGCCGAGTCTTTCACATGGGGCGAGAAAGCACTAGACCCGCCAAAAGCGGGTCTAGCGGCGCTCCGCCCGCGATCCCTGTTCCGGGGGCCGGCCGAGCAATACAAGGAGTCTAACAAGTCATCGGTTAACCCGACAACAGCGATTGGCGCATATCCTCGATGGGTGCTAGCGTCGCTAGCACCCGCAGACGATCTCCGCGAAAGTCAGCCTGTGCCGCCTGCCGCCCGTTCTGGTAGTTGCTCGAACAGCGGCTGACCCGCGAACAGCTCCAGCTGCTCGGTTTCGCTGAGTGGCTGGATCGGCGGGAGCGGCTTGCGATGAGGAACGAGTGGGATGACGTTCGTGGTGTTCTCCCAGGCTGCGCGCAGCTCGGCCTCGGCGATCTCGTCGCCGGTGAGGGGCACGCCCTTGGCCTGGAGGTCTTTGAGGACCTGCTCCAGGGAGATCGGCTCCTCGCGCTCGTCCATGAGCTGCCCGTCGAGGGCGAGGTCGGCGGCGGCGGCCTTGGCGGAGAGCAGCGTCCACTTCTTCTCGTCGAGTGAGCCCTTGGTGAGCATCACGTAGACGGTGACGGGCTTGCGGGAGGACAGACGGTGTGCGCGGGCGATGAACTGGTCGAACATCTCGTAGGAGAACACGAGCCCGTCGACCATGACGACTGAGGCGGTGTCGAGGTTGTGTCCGAGGCGGATGGCGGGGATGCCGCAGAGCAGCACCTGGAGGCTGCCGTGGCGGAAGTCGCGCATGACGACCGCGCGCTTCTTCGGGTTCACCGTCGCGGGCTTGCCGTTGCGCTCCTCGACGATGTGCCCAGCGCGAACGCCCTTTTCTTTGAGGCGGTCGCAGAGCCAGCGGCCGGTCTCGATGAGGTCTGAACCGACGAGGATCTTCTCGCCGGCCTGGACGTGCTGGAGGATCAGCTCCACCGTCTTCATGTTCTTCGGCGTCCAGTTGGAGTGCTGAAGTCCGGCCAGGCCGGGCCAGTCGCGGTCGGTCGCTGCCTCCGGGGCGGTGGTGGCGTACTCGAGCTTGGTGAGCTGACCACAGGCGGCGGCGAACCGCTCGATCTGGCCGCTCGCCACGAGTGCGTGGTCGGGGTACTTCCAGGTGAAGAACGACGCGAACGTGGACTTGCTCAGCCACTTCTCGTAGAGCTCGCGCTGGGCGACGCCCATCGGCGCGCTGACGGTCTTCAGGGTGCAGGGGACGATCGGCTCGCCGAAGTCGCGCTTGCGCCGGCGGATCATCGCTGCGGCGCTCAACCGCCAGAAGCGGCTGACGTTGGTGATCTGCGGGAGCACCTTGCGCTTCTCCCGCCGGTGCGCCGTGGCTGATCCTTGGCGGCCATAGGTGTACTCAAGGACGCAGAAGTCAACCTCGAACGCGGCGAGGCCGCCGTCGTAGCTGTAGGGGAAGCGCAGGCTTGAATCGCCGAGGCACCACCACATCAGCCAGAAGATTTGGTTGACGTAGTTGGAGATCGGTGTGCCGGTGGCCAGCAGCTTGTTGCGGGCCTGGAGACCCCGGATTGCCTTGCTGCGCTGCGAATCGTCGCCCTTGATGAGCGTTCCCTCGTCTATACAGATCACGCCGTCGCGGAAGGCACCGGCGAGATGGTGCGCGGCGCTCTTGACACGCAGGCGCTTGTGGACGTATCCGCAGGTGCGGCTGCGGACTTCGCCTTTGACCTCCTCGGTGTAGACCGCGGAGCAGACCAGCGGGCTGTCCGTCTGCCATCCGCCGTGCCGGGAGGCATGGCAGGCCGGGCAGAATTCGGTGGAGTCCAGCACCGTGCGCTCGCCCTCGTCCTCGTGAACCGGAACGTTCTGGACGGGCAGCGCCTCGTTCTTGACCCCGAGCAGCGAGAGCGCCTCGTAGTGGGTGATGTACCAGCCCTCGCCCCCAGCGCGCAGCTGCTTTGCGACACGCCGAGCGTGGGCGGGCGTGGCGATGTGCTCGACCTCGATCGCGAGCTTCTCGGAGATGTCCTGGCGGTACTGCGGGATGAGGTCCTGCGGGACGATGAACAGGACTTGGTTGCGTGCGCCGTTGCGCACCGCGCCCTGCGCGTAGCCGGCGGCGCCGAGGGTCTTGCCTCCGCCCTGCTCCCAGCTCGAGGATGAACCCGCCGCCATCCTTGGTCTTGGTCAGGGCGCGAGCGAGGTCCTCGCGCTGGAAGCGCTTCCAATCGAACGCGGGGTCCTTGCCGTTGGTGCGACCGTCCGCGGCGATCTCGTCGAGTATCTGGCGCTGGCGCTCGACCTCCTCGGGGAACCGGGTGGCGATGTCTCCGGGGTCGGGGATCTGGAAGTGCTCAAGCAGGTACTCGATGTCCTCTGTTGACTCCGAGAACTCCTTGTCGGCGACTTTGATGACGAGCACCTTGGCCTCCTCCTCGTACTTGCGCACGACCGGCTCGCCGTCCTTGTTGCGCGTGACCTTTTGCCCGCTGGTGACGTTGATCCGGGAGTCCGTGCGCAGCGGGTAGCGGGCGCCCTCTTGAAAGCTGCGCTCGGGGTCGGAGCTGGTGCAGAGGATCGAGTCGAGGTCGGTGAGGTATCCGAGGCGCATCTGCGGGCGGACCTCGTACAGCGGGATGACCTCGCGCTCGGCGACGTCGGCGACTCTTGCGACCGCCTCGCGCACCGCGGGGGAGATGCTCAGGTCGCAGTCCTGCTCCAGCTCGCCGAGCAGCCGCCAGTCCAGTGCGTTGAGCGCGAAGTGCCCGACCGGCTGGTTGTGCAGCGTCTCGACCAGCTTCAGCCGGCCGGCCTTTGCGAGCGCCTGGCGCACGAACGGACCCGGCCGGATCGCAAGTCGATCGCGGGCGCGCAGTTCAACGGCGTAGGTGGGGCGCTGGCCCGCCTCCTCGCGGCGCCGACGGTCAAGCTCGCGCCCCACGAGCCGCCACGGTTCGACCGGGCCTACCGGCGGGGCGGAGAACGTGCCGAGGTAGTAGTGGCCAGCCTGGCGCAGCGCGGTCTTGATTTCATGGCTGAGCGCTCGCTCGGCGAGTTCTTCCTTGGAAGCCTCCGCCTCCACCACCAGGCCGCCGTCGTCGCTGCGGTCCTCCGGCCCGACGAAGAACGCAATCAGGCACGGCAGGACCACGCCCTCGAACAGGTCGTTGCACTCCACGGTGGCGAACACGCCTGCCGCGTCCTCTCGCGAGAGGACCTCGCGGCGGAAGCGGTCGCGCCCGCAGACGAACGCTCCGACGCCCTGGGGGGCCAGCAGCGCGAGGCTCATCCGCCACACCGCGACCGTGCTGTTCTCCGGGCGCCCGGCGCCGTCGGTCCACGTCAGCCCGAAGGGCGGGTTGGCGACGATCTGCGGGACCTGCACGCCCAGCTTGCGCAGCATCGGAAAGGCACGCTGCACGTCGCCGGTGATCGCGTGATAGTCGCCGGCTCGCACCTGATCGCCGTCGATCTCCACGCCGAAGCGCTGATCGCGCGGCCAGGGCGCGAGCAACGCGCCATTGCCGGCGGTGGGGTCGAGCGCAGGCAGGCGCCCAAGCGGGTCGATCGCCTGCTTGATGAACGCTGCGACCTCGGGCGGCGTGTAGAACTGCTGCAGCCCCCGCATGTCACCGAAGCGGGTGGCGGCGAGCACGCTGCGGGAGGAATCGAGCGCTTCATCCGTCAGCGCACCGCCGAACAACTCGCCGCGCTTGCCCCCCTCGACAGGAGCTGCGACTGCAACCGATCCAGACATGGGCCGTCCTTTCGCAATGGCCCCACCCCGTGTGAGGCCGATGCCGCACGCGCCGCACGCCCAACGGGCGTGCAAAAATGGCGCGGGCATGGCCGCACGCGGGAGGTGCGGCTCCCGATCCGCAGCTGGGGCACTGACGGCAGGGCTAGGGGCAACGCCGTTTACTTAAGGCCGGTGCCGACTCCTGCTTTTGGCGATTTGCAGGACCCGCGGTGCACCGGCGTGCGGACCTCCTTTCAGCCTGTCCGCGGTGCTTATGACGCCGGCGAATCGCGCCTCGTCATCCGAGGTGCCGGCAACGCCGCCCGCGGTGACCAGCACGCGCTCGCAATCGCAGGAGGCTGTTTCGTAAACCCCCGGGTCTGTCCGGCGGGTTTAAGAAGCTTCTGGGTATGGCTCAGAACTTCATCGAGTGTGATCGTGAGCGGTTGCTGTTGATGTCCCCGTCGCTGCGCGAGTGGCTGCCGGAGAGCCATCTGGCGTGGTTCGTGATCGATGCGGTCAAGGACATGGAGCTCTCGCCCTTCTACGCGCGCTACCGCGAGGACGGATGGGGTCGCGCGGCGTATGACCCGGCGATGATGGTCGCGATCGTCCTCTACGCCTATGCGAAGGGGCAGCGCTCCTCGCGCGGCATGGAGCGCGCGTGCGTCGAGGATGTCGCCTATCGGGTGATCGCGTCGAACCTCGCCCCCGATCACGTGACGATCAACCGCTTTCGCTCAGAGCACTCAGACGCGCTGGCCGGGCTGTTCAGCAGCGTGCTCACCCTGTGCGCGCGGGCGGGGATGGTCAAGGTCGGCGCGATCGCCGTTGACGGCACGAAGGTCCACGCGAACGCGAGCCGTGAGCAGAACGCCGACTTCGATCGGATCGCGCGGGAGGTCCTCAAAGAGGCCGCCGAAGTCGACGCCGCCGAGGACGAGCTCTACGGCGAGAAGCGCGGTGACGAGCTGCCTGAGCACCTCTCGACCAGTCAGGGCCGGCGTGGCTGGCTGCGCGAGGCCAAACGCCAGCTCGATGAGGAACGCGCGAAAGAGGCCCGGCCGGTCCCGCGTTCTCGCCCGGCCCGCTTGAAAGAGGCAAAGCGCCGTCTGGAGGAGGAGCTGTGGGTGGAGTCACGCGCGAACGCGCAATACGAGCACTATCGCGCGCATGCACGGGACAGCAGAGGTCGCCGCCTCGGGGCGTCACCTACTCCCTATACGCCGCCCGAGACTCCCGCGGGGAAGGTGAACCTCGGACACCTCGAGCCGATCGTTGATGCCGCCCAAAGAGAGCTCGAGCAGGCCGGGGTCAGTGACACGCCCGCGGTGCTACTCGCCGACGCTGGCTACTGGCATCAGCGCCAGATGGAGAACATCATCGACCGCGGGATCCAGGTGTTGATACCGCCCGATGCCGGAAAGCGCAAAGGCACTCGGCCGGGATGGGATGGCGGCGCCTACGCGCACATGCGACGCGTGCTCCAGACCGACTTCGGACGCGCGCTCTACCGAAGACGCCAGGCAATGATCGAGCCGGTGTTCGGACATACGAAGTTCAACCGCCGCATCGATCGCTTCCAACGCCGAGGAAGATCCGCCGCGCGAGCCGAGTGGCGGCTAATCACCGCGACCCACAACCTCTTGAAGCTCCACAACCACCAGATCGCGGCCGCAGGGCCCTGAAAGGGCCCCGGGAAGGCCCGGCCGGGCCCCATCCGTCTCATCGCCGCCAAGACCACCACGCCCGTCAGGGCGCGAAACCCACCACGAACGCCCGCGCTAACGGACGCGCGACCCTTTACGAAACAGCCTCGCAGAGAAGCAGTCGTCAGCACGCGACGGTCTGGCGCTGCCGCTGGTCGTCCAACTCGAGCGTCTGGTGAGCATCAACCGGGATGCCTGCTTCCGCTGGCAAGGAGCGCTCTCGCTCGGCCGCTCGAAGGCCAATCGGAGGCTGACGCTAGCTCAGCCTTCGATGCCCTCTGTGGCTGCAGCTCGGGCAGATCACCGACCACGACGTCGGCAGTGCGGGCCTACAGGAGGCCGGACAGACCTCTCTGCTCAGTCGACTGCTAAGAGGAATGGCTTCCCCTTCTCGACGATGTACGTGGCGAGCTCCGCCGCGTTGCCACTGCCGACGTTCCTCGCCGCGTGGACCGTTTCGGCCGGAACCATCAGGCCCTCGCCGGCGCTGACCCTTGTCGGCGGCTGGCCGTCAACGTCGTACTCCAGCGATCCTTCCAGAACATAGATGACCTCCTCCCCCGGGTGCTTGTGCCGAAAGATCGGTGCGTCCGGGCTAACGTTGACGCGGTTCTGGATGACTTCGCGTCCGGGAACACTGAGGTCGTGCTCCTGGATATCGGTGCGTTTGAGTCCCTGAGCCTGTGGAGCGTTGGTGCTCATGGCAACCTCCTCTGGTCTTGTAATTGTCGAGGCACGATCGTTTGACGGTCCCTCTCGTTCATGTTGCTGCCCTCGTGTGTCCGTGCGCAGCGCCGCGCCCGCTCGATGTCCGAGCGCCTGACGCATGCGTATCAGCCGAAGGTGAAGACATAAGCGCGCACGCCCGGGTCGAGGAACGTGATCTCGAAGTCGCGCTCGCTGACTGCCGCTCGCTCGCGGACGAGCTGGTACATCCGGGGCTCTGAGACGGTCCCCTGGCCCGCCGCGTCGATGTCGAGGCCGTGGGAATCGCCGGGCGCCTGCCCGTCGATGCGCACGGAGAAGCGGACCGCAGCGGCGGGGGACGGCGGCGCAACGACAAGGTTGAGGTCGCGGGCCTGGAAGCGGTATCCAATCGAGCCGACATCCGCGTCGAGCACGGCGGCCTCGCTGCCGACCGACCACGCGCCCGCCAGCGACCAGTGGTTGAGCGCTAGGCGACCAGCATCCGGGTCGCTGCGGCGCTCGCTGCGGGCCGAGCCCAGGTAGGTCTCCGGCGATCCGAGTGTGTCCCAGTCGGCAGCCTCGAAGAGGCCGTCGGTGTCAACGCCGACAGTCGCTTCCTCGACGCCCAGCAGTTGCTGGATCGCCCGCTCGGTCTCCTCGTAGGCCTCCTCGCCGAAATGGTGAAAGCGGACGCTCCCTTCGCGATCGACGAGGTAGACGGCCGGCCAGTAATGGTTCTCGAACGACCGCCAGATCGTGAACTCGTTGTCGAGCACCACCGGGTAGCCGACGCCCAGCTCGCGTGTCGCGCGCTGCACGTTTTCCACGTCGTGCTCGAACCCGAACTCCGGCGCGTGCGCGCCAACGACCACCAACCCACGGTCGCGGTAGCGCTCCTCCCAGGCCCTGACGTACGGCAGGGTCCGCAGCCAGTTGACGCACGAGTACGTCCAGAAGTTGACGAGCACGACGCGCCCGCTCAGTCGCTCGGCCGTGAGCCGCTCGGAGTTGATCCAAACGTCCGCAGTGTCAATGGCCGACAGAGCGCTTTGTGTTGGATGCAAGGTGGACATTTGGGCCTCCTGTTGGTTACTTGCGCCCGTCATGCAGATTGGTAGGCGCGTTGACTTTGTCCGGCGGCTAGGACACTGTCGCGACCCCGGTGGCGAGGCCGTCAGTACCAGGTGTGGACTCGATGCCGAATACGCGCTCGGCGTTACCCCGGCCTACCTTCAACTTGTCGTTGTAGGAGAGAAGTGATGCATCGAACCAGCCGGCGGCTTCCTGCATGGTCTCTAATGTGTGGTCGGTTGAGAACATTACGCGATCCGAGCCCCCTACTAACCACCAGTGGCCGTCTCCCCGTCCGCGAACACCTCGCTGAGCCGCCCGGTTTTGACGTCGAACACGAACCCCCTGACTGGAACCTCCTGCGAGATCCATGGATGTGACCTGGCCTTCTGAATCTGTTCCCTGGTGTTGGCCTCGGCGTCGGTGAAGCTGTAGAACCTTGCCGGCGCAATCGGCGCCCGCCCCGTCTCCTTGCGGAGCCGCTCCTCCATCTCGCCGTCGGTGAACCTGAGCATCCCGCAGTCGGTGTGATTGATGATCATTATCTCTCGAGTTCCCAGCAGCCTGGTCGAGAGAACAAGCGACCGGACCGCGTCGTCATCGATCACGGTGCCGAAGTTCCTGATCATGTTGACGTCGGCTTCGGCGAGACCCAGCATCTGCTCGATGTTGCTCAGCCGGGGATCGGCACAAGTGACGATTGCGATCTTCGGCGCAGGCGGTCCCGCACGGCCGGAATCGTAGTCATTGGCGATGGTTGCATTCGCGCTCAGCGCCTCGTCGATGATGCTCATGACCCTTTCTCCTTGTCCCGGTCATTGGTGGTGGTCTCGTGCGACACGGCCGCTCCCTTCGTCATAAAAGCTGATCGATTGCCTTTTGCATATGCAAGACCGCCTGATGTCACGACCACGTCACAGAGCGGCGACCTCTTCGACGGCCTCGACGAACACGCTCGGCGCCTCCTGCGGGAGGTTGTGCCCGATTCCACCATCTGCGGTCCGGTGCTCATACGCTCCCGAGAACTTCGTCGCGTAAGTGCTCGGCTCGGGGTGTGGCGCGCCGTTGGCATCGCCCTCGAGTGTGATCGTGGGCACGGCGATCGTCGGCCCTTCAGCGAGTCGCGCCTCTACTTCGCCGCACCCTGGCTCACCCGTGGAGAGCCCGAGCCGCCAACGGTAGTTGTCAATCACGATCGCGACGTGATCGGGATTCTCGAAGGAGGCTACGCTGCGATCGAAGGTCGCGTCATCGAAATCCCACCGTGGGGACGCCAGCCGCCAGATGAGCTTTGCGAACTCGCGGCGGTACTTGTCGTATCCGGCACGCCCTTTCTCGGTGGCGAAGTAATACTGGTACCACCACTGAAGCTCGGCCTGCGGGGGCAACGGCACCTTGGCGCCGGCTTGGCTGCCGATGAGGTAGCCACTGACGGAAACCAAGCCGCTGACGCGTTCCGGCCACATGGCGGCAACGATGCCGGCGCTTCGCGCTCCCCAGTCGAACCCGGCGACGACCGCCCTCCCGATCCCGAGGGCATCCATCAAGGCGACCGCGTCGAGTGCGAGCGCCGCCTGCTGCCCGTTGCGGACCGTCTCCTCAGACAGAAAGCGCGTTGTGCCGTAACCCCGCAGGTAGGGCACGATCACCCGATGGCCCGACCGGGCCAGGAGCGGAGTCACCTCCTCGTAGCTGTGAATGTCGTAGGGCCAGCCATGTAGGAGAAGCACCGCCGGGCCGTCAGCTGGGCCTGCCTCGACGTAGCCGACGTCCAGGACCCCGGCCTCGACCTGCTTGACCGGACCGAACGACGTGATCGGCGGCTCGGTAGTTGGTTGTGCCATGAGTTTGCCCCTTTCGTTGGTTGCGCACCCCCGTGAACCGCGACCCGAGGACGACCTCTTCCGGATCCGACAACGGCGCTACGCGGCGGCTGCGACCGAGCCCACCGCAGAGAGCGCCTTCAAGATCACCTCGGTGACGGCCTCGGGCTGAGAGATCATGATCACGTGTGAGCCGTCGACTTCGGTGATCGTCGAGCCAGCTCGCTCGGCCATCGAGCGGATGACGTCGGCGCCGGCCGCCTTGTCGCCCGTGGCGACGACCGTCCACGAGGGCAGTCTCTTCCAGGCCGGCGCTCCGGTCGTCTCGGAGAAGCCCAACTCGGCAAGGGGCCGCTGCGTGGCAGCCATCAGCGCGGTCTGCTCGGCCGGAAGGTCGGCCGCCACGGCCTCGCGAAACCTCGCCGGATCGACCGCGAACTCGACAGCTCCATCCCCGCCGTCTGCCCCTGGGTAGTGCAGCGTGACCAACGCACTGCCCAGGATGCTGTCCTTGGACTTCCCATCGGCCTCGCCCAGCCCCTCGCCCTCCTCGGTTGCGAACGCCGCCACATAGACAAGACCCACCACATTGTTCGCCTGGGCGGCAGCATTCGTGATCACCACCCCACCGTAGGAGTGCCCGACGGCGAGAACCGGTCCCTCCGTCTCCCCGAACACGCCGGCGATGTAAGCGGAGTCGATCGAAACCCCACGCAGAGGATTCGCGGGAGCCGTCACGGCGACACCCTTCGCTTGCAGTCGCTCGATCACCCCGTTCCAACTCGACCCGTCGGCGAACGCGCCATGAACCAGCACCACCGTCGGCGCCTTGCCGTTATCAGTTGCCGCAGACATTTGTCCTCCTTAGGGCTTGTAGATCAATAACATTGCAGGATTCGTGTCACGTGTGTGGAACAGTGAGGCGTGATCTATGAGGATGCGATTGGCGAGCGGTTCAGGGCGCTGGCGGGTGAGCTGAATGAGCGTCAGCGTCGCCTGTTTGTGGCGGCCGAGGCGCGGGCGGTGGGACGGGGCGGTGTCGCGGTGGTCGCGCGGCAGACCGGGGTGAGCGTGCCGACGATTCGCAAGGGGATCGCGGAACTGGAGTCCGGTGAGCACTTGGAGCGTGGGCGTGTCAGGCGGCGGGGTGGTGGCCGCAAGGCACTGACCGAGGTTGACCAGACGTTGGCTGGTGATCTCGAGCGGCTGGTGGAGGAGAGCTCGCGTGGTGATCCGGAGTCGCTTTTGCGGTGGACCTCCAAGAGTGTGCGTCATCTGGCCGACGGGCTGTGTGAGATGGGGCACGAGGTTCACTTCACCTCCGTGGCGACGCTCCTGCGCTGTCTCGGGTACAGCCTGCAAGCGAACGTCAAGACCAGAGAGGGTCGCCAGCACCCCGACCGCGATCTGCAGTTCCGTCACATCAACCAGGCCGCGAAGGCGGCCGTGGCTGCCGGTTGGCCTGTGATCAGCGTGGACACGAAGAAGAAGGAGCTCATCGGAGACTTCAAGAACGCAGGGCGTGAGTGGCATCTGAAGGGCAAGCCCGAGCTGGTGCGCATGCACGACTTCAAGGACAAGCAGCTGGGCAAGGCGATCCCTTACGGCGTCTATGACCTGCGCCTGGACGAGGGCTACGTCAACGTCGGCATCGACCACGACACCGCCCAGTTCGCCGCGAACTCGATCCGCAGCTGGTGGGAGCACCTCGGAGCCGAGCGCTACCCGCACGCCACGCGGCTGCAGATCACCGCCGACTGTGGCGGCTCCAACGGCAACCGCACGAAGCTATGGAAGCTCGAGCTGGGAAAACTCGCAGACGAGACCGGCCTTGAGCTCGCTGTCTGCCATTTCCCGCCCGGCACCAGCAAGTGGAATCGAATCGAGCACCGCCTGTTCAGCTTCATCACCATGAACTGGCGCGGCAAGCCGCTCACCTCCTTGGAGACGATCATCAACCTGATCGGCGCGACCACGACCAGCAGCGGGCTCGAGGTCTACGCCCGCCTCGATCAGGGCACCTACCCCGACAAGATCCGCGTCACAGACGCCGAACTGCAAGCCGTCAACATTCACGGTGAAGACTTCCATCCCGAGTGGAACTACACGATCACGCCACGCGGGTGAGGACCACATCTATCGGTAAGCCGTGATGAAATGTTATTTATCTACAGGCCCTTAGGTTGGTTTCAACAGCGTCCGTCAGCGCAGCGACCTGAACGCCGCTCGCATCTCTTCTGAGAAGAGCTGCGGCTGTTCCCAGGCCGCGAAGTGGCCGCCCCGGTCGAGTTCGTTGAAATAGATCAGGTTGTTTGGATACGCGCGTTCCGCCCAGCTCCGAGGCGCTTGATAGAGCTCATCGGGAAAGACGCTTATGGCGAACGGGATCGACACCTTCTTGGCTTCGAAGAAGCCGGCCTTGTTCTCCCAGTACAGACGAGCCGAAGACACCCCTGTGTTCGTCAGCCAGTAGAGGGTGATGTTGTCGAGGAGGTCGTCCAGGGTGACGTCGCCCGGGGGGTTGCCCTGAACGACCTGTTCTACGAGCCCGGGCTGTCCCTTACCGTCACCGTGATCAAGAATGAACGACGCCAGGTCGATGGGCGAATCCGCCAGCCCGTACAGCGTTTGCGGGCGCGTCGTCATGATCAGCGCGTAGGCGACGTGCTTGGCGTAGAAGCTGCTCAACTCCGCATACGCGCGCCCCTCGTCGTCTGAGAGACCGGATGGCGCCGGGTCGCCGTATTCGAACCCGTCTGTGAGATCGAGCGGGGCGGTACCGGGCATGTTGGAGTGAATACCGAGCAACTCCGGAGCTGCCTGTTCTCCCATGGCCTGCGTGACGGCCGCGCCCCAGTCGCCGCCCTGCGCGACAAACCGTGGGTATCCAAGGCGCTTCATCAGCTCCACCCATGCGCCTGCGGTACGGGGTGGACCCCACCCGGTAGAGGTGGGCTTGCCGGAGAACCCGTAGCCCGGCAGTGAGGGAATCACCACATCGAAGGCATCTGACGCGCTCCCACCATGCGCCGTGGGGTTGGTCAGCCGATCGATGATCTTCAGCTGCTCGATGATCGAGCCGGGCCACCCGTGCGTGATGATCAGCGGCAACGCATCCTCGTGCTTTGAGCGAACGTGGATGAAATGAATGTCGAGGCCATCGACCTGGGTGACGAACTGCGGGAGGGCATTCAGCTTGGCCTCGCACTTGGACCAGTCGTAATCCGTTCCCCAGTAGCGAGCAAGCTCCTGAATCGTCGCGAGAGGCACGCCCTGCGAATCGTCCGTAACGGTCTCGCGCTCCGGCCACCGTGTGGCCAGTACCCGCCGGCGCAACTCGGTGAGCTCCGCCTCGGGAAAGCTCACCTCGAACGGACGAACCGCCGTCGGGTCGCTGCTCGACTGTTGCGCCACATCGTCTCGGGTGGTGGTGGTGCTCATGGCTCGGCTCCTTTGCTTTGGTGAGGGGAAAGCCGTTGACTGGACCGGCAAGCAGGCGGCGCAGGCGGATCCGCCTGTAAGGCGCAAGACCCCCGCGATCAGGACGAGCCCTGCTGGCTGGATGGCGTTTCTGTCGCTACCGACGAAACAGCCCGTGAGGTCGGCGGGAGGTGGCGCCCCGAGGAGCCTGCGCGAGAGATCCGAGCAGAAGCGGCCGATAACGGTCCCGCGTAGAAACTACCCCCAAGTTCCGAGGTCGGCAAGCGCCGCCGGCGCAAAAATTGCCGCAAAGAGCGCTGTTTATGCGAGGCGACCGCGAGGCACTCTGTGGTGCGCCCGCGCTTGAGGCACAGCGACGGCACCCGACCCAACTGCCGTCACCGTCCACGCCTGTCTTGCCGGAGCAAAGCGAGCTCAAGCCGACTCCGGCACCAGACTTGCGCAAGGGACGAGCGAGCCGTAGCGAGCCGAGCCGGCGCCGGCTGCCAGCCGCCGGCTCAATGAGACCCGATCGATCAGTGCACCGATCAGCGCAGCGACCTGAACGCCGCTCGCATCTCGCCCGCAAAGAGTTGCGGCTGTTCCCAGGCGGCGAAGTGACCGCCCTTCTCGAGCTTGTTGAAGTACACGAGGTTGGGGTAGGCGCGCTCTGCCCAGCTGCGCGCTACGGGGATTATCTCTCGTGGGAACGCACTCACGGCGGCAGGGATCGAGACTTCGCCGGCCTTGGTTTTGTGGGCGCTGTTCTCCCAGTATGTGCGGGCCGCGGACGCCGCTGTGTTCGTGAGCCAGTAAAGCGTGATGTCGTCGAGCATCTCATCCTTCGTGAGCGCCCGCTCGGGTTCGCCGTCCGTGTCGGTCCATTCCGTGAACTTCTCGTAAAACCAAGCGGCCAAGCCGACCGGCGAGTCCGCGAGCGAGTAGCCGATCGTTTGCGGGCGCGTGGCCTGCATCGCCCGAAAGCCCGAGCCGCCCGTGGCAAGGTTTTTCGCTCCTTCATAGGCGGCCGTTTCCTCGGCCGAGAGGCCCGCCGGCGCCGGTTCACCGTTCTTGAGCGCGTTCGCGACCTCGGGAGGCACGGTCGCTTGCGTGTTCGGCGTTGCTGGCCGTTGGAGCGCGCCGAACAACGTGGTGACGTGGATACCCAAGAGACCCTCCGGCGCCTGGCGGCCCAGCACGTCCGTGACGAGCGCACCCCAGTCGCCACCCTGGGAGACGTAGCGCTCGTAGCCCAATCGCCTCATCAGCTCCACCCAAGCGCCGGCGATGCGTTCGGCATGCCAGCCTGTCGCCTGCGGCCTGCCCGAGAAGCCGTAACCGGGCATTGAGGGCACGACGACATCGAACGCGTCCTCCGCGCGAGCTCCATGGGGCTCGGGATCGGTTAGCGGCCCCATCACCTTCACGAACTCGAGGAATGAGCCGGGCCAGCCGTGGGTCATGATCAGCGGCAGCGCGTTCGCATGCGGCGAGCGGACGTGGAAGAAATGGATATCGAGCCCGTCGATCTCCGTGATGAACTGGGGGAGCGCATTCAACCTGGCCTCGAGCTTGCGCCAGTCATAATCAGTGGCCCAGTAGTTGACGAGCTCCTGTACCTTTGCCAGCTGCGCGCCCTGGGAGCGATCGCTGACGGTCTCACGCTCGGGGAAACGCGTGGCCGCGATGCGCGCACGCAGGTCATCGAGATCATCCTCAGTGGCCTGGAATGTAAACGGACGGATCGCTTCAGAGCCCACCTGCTCTGCGGATGTCCGCGGCTCAGTGGTGACAGACATGGTGCGCCTCCTTTTCTAGATGATCCGTGGACATCGCAGCGTGCAGGTGCGGCCGCTGCCCGGGCGTCGCCCGGGCGAGCTCATCGACCGCGATCCCTGGCCCTCTACGGCCTCGCCTGTGTGCGATTCGGTCTAACGGCCGCACGATCAGCTCGGCGAGCTCGCGCCCGATCGTCTCGCTCGCTCGATAACCGAACGTCTGCTCCGCTGACGGGCTGAAGTAGGTCACGCGCCCGTTGTCGTCGATGCTGATGACGCAATCGAGGGCAGCATCGAGAGCCGCGCGCTGCGTGTGTCCATCCGCTGGCTCAGCGGCGAAGTGCTCCGCGCTGTCCGGATCCCGTATCGGCGTGCTCCGATCCTACTCTTTGCTCCGCGAGGAGCCAGGGCTCGCGAGGAGCCTGGGCTCGGGTCGGCACCGACTGAGGGGAGCGCTTGTCGCAATCGTGAATTGCTTAGTAGTCGCCCGCATCACATGCTTCGCGCAGCCCGAGCTCGCTCAGGTCCCAGTCGGGCCTGATCTCGGCGCCGACGACCCCGCAGATCGACCAGGCCTGAGCAAACTGTCCCCTCCGGCCGAGGCGATGAGGCGATCAGGCCCTGCCGACCAGCGATCGCGCCTCTGCGGAGCCGACGACGAGATCGTGAAGGTCGCCACCCACCTCGAGTCGACTCGACTGTTCGATTCCGCCGGCCTTCACCGGCTCGAAGCCGGCCGTTCGGATTAGCCGTTCGACCTCCTCGCCGGCACGGTCGTCGTTGCTCACGTAGAAGAGGACCGCTGGCTCGGGTGAGCGGTTGCTGGAGGACTCGAAAAGATCGGCCGACATCGTTCCGAACGCCATCACCAAGCGTGCGCTCGTGGGCAGCCACCCGGCTACGACCGCGCCGGAGGATTGCCCTTCCGATAGCAGACGTACGACGTTGCCGTGTGCGTCGAGGCCGACCGGGTTGCTCGGAACGACCACGACCTTATCTGTGAGTGAGTTGGCCATCTCGTCGATGACGCTCTCGAGCACGGTAAACCGGAGCGCGAGGACGGTGGCATCGGCGCCCTGCAACGCGTCTCGGTTGTCGACGGCGACGAGCGCAGCGTCACCGATCTCTGCAGCCAGCTTTCGCGCCGACTCACGGTCGGCGCTCGAGAGGCGCAGGGTCTCGCCGCCCGAAGCGAGCCGGGAGGCGGTGGCCGACCCGATGCCTCCCGTGCCGATGATCGCGGTGGTCATGGCCGAGACATCGTCGGCGTCGGGCACTAGCCTGCCGCCGCTCGCCCGAACTCCTCGGCGGACGTACTCGAGGGCCATTGAGCGGGGGCCCAGTCGCCCTGCAGGTCCGTGGTTTGTCCGACCTCGATCAGATGACCGTCGGGATCGCGGATATAGCAGCGGATCTCGTACTGGTGCTGCTTCGGCTCTGTCAGGAATTCAGCACCCCTTGCGCTCCACTCGGCGTACACGGCCGCGATGTCCTTGACCCGGATGTTGAGGAAGCTGCTGACCCGGTCAGGATCGCCTGGCGTCTCCAGCGTGACCTCGGGCTTGTCGTCAGTCGGAGCTCCGCCGACGTTGATGATGATCCAGCAGTTGGATAGCGCGACGTAGGTCAGCCCCCCGGGCCCTGAGAAGACCACCCTCCCGCCGAGTACTTCGGTGTAAAAGCGACGAGAGCGCTCGACGTCGTCCGAGACGATGAAGTGGGCCAGCACAATTCCCTCTGGGCGCGCTGGAAGCTCGGCCATCTGACACCTCCGCTGGTTCGGTCCCGCCTACGACGGGGTCTGCAGCAGATCTTATGACGAGCGCGAAGTCGGGCCGCGCAAATGGTACCGCCGCGTTCTCGCAGCGGCCGCTGCGAGACTTTTTCAGACCTCGGCGCGTTGACCGCGCTCGAGCATGAGCAGACGATCAGCGATCCCGTTGCCTGAGAACGCTGCTTTGAGCTCGCCGGCTCCCTGGGTGCAGTGGGCCCAGCCCTCGAAATGCAGGGGGATCACAATCCGGGCTCCGAGGATCTCGGCGACATCGGCGGCGTGATCCGCGGACAGGGTCAGGTAAGCGTGGTCGAACTTCGGTAGCTGGACGGCGCCGGCGTTGAGGATCGCGATTCCGAGTTCACCGGTCTTCTGAACCATGGTGCGCACGACGTCTCGGGAGGCGTTGTCGCCCGAGACGTAGATCTCCTGTGCGCCCGGGGCCGATAGCACGAACCCGAGCACTGGACCTTGGATCTCGTCGCTGCCGGCGGGGCCATGTTGGGCATGCACGGCGGTCACCTTCACGATGCCTCCGCGAGGGCTCTCGAGCTCGACTTCTGACCAGGGCTCCATGCCGATGACATTGCCGCCGAGGTCTTCGGCCGCCTTGGTGGTGGATAGGACCCGCTTTGCGGAGGGAAGGAACGCCCTACCGGCTGGATCGAGGTTGTCGGTGTGCTGATGATGAGAGAGCAGCACGACATCGATCGGGTCCTGTTGAGAGATATCGAGTGCAGGGCCCGTCAGCTTGGTGAGACCTCCGTATTCACCGGGAGGCGAGAGCGTGGGATCGGTCAGCCAGCGAAGACCGCCATACTCCAGGATCGCGGTCGGTCCTCCCACGAGCTGGATTCCGAGTTGCGGTGGTGTGATCTCAGAATGCATGGGATGACCCTCTCTCTACTGGCTTCGTCGGAATGACTGTAGGGCCCACCCGCGGCGGCAGCGACATGCATCGCACGCTTTTACCAGGTCGGGGGCGGTGGACTCCTCCTCGGACATCGTGCGGCGAAGTATCCAGGACCTTGCCATTTGGGGCTAAAGCGAGTGTCCGAGCGACACCCGAGCAGACGATCGCAAAGGACGAGTCTCGACAGCACGGACCGCCCGAGCTCAGACTGCTGGATTGGCCGGGGCGACGGGTCTCGGCTGTGCTCAACCCATGAAGAACTGCTGATAGAGCAGGAAGACGTTGAGGAGGCTGATCACGCCGGCGCAGCCCCAGGCGAGGATGGTCGTGAGTCGCCGGTTGACGTGCACGCCCATGACGTCGCGGCGGCCGGTGAGCATGACCAGCGGCACGAGGGCGAACGGGATGCCGAAGGACAGCACGACCTGGCTCAGAACGAGGACCTGGGTGGGGTTCATACCGACCGCGAGGACAATGATGGCGGGGATCATCGTGACGGCGCGGCGCAGCATCAGCGGGATGCGGACGTTGATGAAGCCTTGCATGACGACCTGCCCGGCGTAGGTGCCGACGCTGGATGATGAGGCGCCGGAGGCGAGCAGTGCGACCGCGAACGCGAGCGCAGCGGTGCCGCCGACGAGGTGGCCGAACTGCGCGTGGGCTTCTCCGATTGAGCTCAGGCCCGAGAGGGCGGGAGTGTGGAAGAGCTTTGCGGCGACGGCGAGCATCGCCATGTTGACCACGCCGGCGAGGCCGAGCGCGATGATCACGTCCAGGCGCTCGAAGCGCAGCACGCGCCCGCGCTCTTTGTCGTTGCGGCAAGGCATCCGGCCCTTGGTCAGCGCGGAGTGCAGGTAGATAACGTGCGGCATCACGGTCGCGCCGATGATGCCGACGGCGAGGTAGAGCGAGGTGACGCCGTGCAGGCCAGGCAGCAGCCCCTTCAGCGAGCCATGGGTGGACGGGCCGATGCGGAGCGTCTCATACAGAAAGCCCAAGAAGATGATCCCGAGCAGACCGGTGATCGCGAGCTCGAAGCGGCGGAAGCCGTGCGTTTGAAGCTCGAGGATCGCGAATGCGATCACGCCCGTCATCAGCCCGGCGGGGAGCAGCGGCACGCCGAAGAGCAGGTTCAGCCCGAGCGCGGCGCCGAGGAACTCGGCGACGTCGGTTGACATCGCCATGATCTCGGCCTGCACCCACATGCCCCACGTGAACGGGCGGGGGAAGCGCTCGCGCACGACCTCGGGATAGTTGCGGTCGGTGACGATGCCCAGCTTGGCCGAGAGGTACTGGATCAGCATCGCCATCACGTTCGCCAGCAAGACGACCCACAGCAGTAGGTAGCCGAACTGCGCGCCGCCTTCGATGTTGGTGGCGAAGTTGCCCGGATCGACATAGGCGATCGAGGCGACAAAGGCCGGGCCCAGCATCAGGAGCGTCGCGCACAGGCGACCCTTGGACAGAAGCTGATCGAGCGCGCTCGGGCCCGCGAGCGCCCCCCCCAACTCTCCCGGTAGCGCGACCGAGGCGCCCTCGACGGCGCCCTCCAGCGCGGGAACGGGGTTGGGGGGCAGCGGTGCTATCCCTGACCCTCCTCGATTTCGATGCGCATAGCGCCCGCGAGCGCCCCGCCGATCGGATGTTCGCGCTCGCCGAAGCGGACGAACACAGGGCCGCCGAACGGCTGGCGATCTACGACCTCCAGGTGCTCGCCGATCGCGATGCCGTGCTCGGCCAGGTAGCGCAGCATCTCCGGGTCAGAGTCAGAGACGCGCACGAAGCGCCCGCAGACGCCGGCCGTCAGCTCGTCCAGACTGTGCGTCTCGCGCTCCTCGATCCCGAACTCGACCGTCGGGATCGGATCGCCATGCGGATCGACGGTGGGGTCGCGCAGGCGCGCGGCAATTAGCTCCTCGAGCTCATCGGAGAGCACGTGCTCGAGCACCTCGGCCTCGGCGTGCACGCGATCCCAGGGCATCCCGAGCTCCTCCGCCAGGAACAGCTCCAGCAGCCGGTGGTGGCGCAGCACCTCAAGCGCGACCCGGCGACCCTGGTCGGTGAGCTTCACGCCGTGGTAGGGCTCGTGTTCGACGAGCCCTTCCTCTGAGAGCTTGCGGACCATTGCCGAAACGGAGCCCGGCGTGACCCCGAGCCGCTCGGCCAGCTCGGTGGTCGATACCGCTTCCCCCTGACGGGCCTCCAGCGCATACACCGCCTTGGCGTAGTCTTGGACGGAGGCGGAAATCGAGTCGGGCACAGCCATAGAAGTTTTTTAGTATAGCCAAACATGTTTGTCAAGAGGCCATAACTCGAACGTTCGTCGATGCGCTGGGCACAGCCTCGTCGCAACGTGCGTTAGTCTGAGCGTATGGCCGACGACCGCTGCGACCTGCTGTGTCTGGACCTGCCGCGCGCCGAGGCGATCCGCAGGCGCTTGGATCTCGGCCTCGCGGCAGGGGCGGCCGCTCATGCGAAGGCGCTCGCCGACCCGACGCGGTTTCTGATCGCGCTCGCCCTGTGCGACGGCGAGGAGCTGTGCGTCTGCGACCTCGCCTGGATCACCGCGCGAGCCGAGAACCTCGTCGGCCACCACCTACGCTCGTTGCGGAGCGCCGGCCTCGCAAGCTCGCGGCGCGAGCACAAGATCGTCTTCTATGCGCTGACAGACGCCGGGCGCCAGCTGCTCGACGCGCACCTCGAGCTCGCCGAGGTGACGCCATGAGCACCCCGTCGCTCGAGCTGCCTGTCGTCGCCGAGCCGGCGCACACCTCGCGGCATCAGGGCTCTATGGAGCTGGCGGAGCGCGACCGCCTGATCCGCCGCGCCAAGGCGCTGTCCTGGCTGAGCCTTGCCTACATGAGCGCCGAGGGCGCAATCGGCATCACCGCGGCAATGCTCTCAAGCTCTGTCGCGCTTCTCGGCTTCGGGCTTGACTCCGTGATCGAGGGTCTCGCGTCGATCATCGTCATCTGGCGCTTCACCGGGACCCGTCGACTCTCCGAGCACGCCGAGCAGCGCGCCGAGCGGCTCGTCGCGATCACTTTCTTCGTGCTCGCCCCCTACATCATCCAGGACGCCGTCCGCACGCTGATCAACGGCGAGCACCCCCGCGCCAGCTGGCTGGGGATCGGCCTGTCGATCTCGAGCATCATCGTGATGCCGTTCCTCGGCAAAGCCAAGCAAGAGATCGGCCACCGCCTTGGCTCAGGCGCGACCGCCGGCGAGGGCACGCAGAACATGCTCTGTGCCTACCTCGCCGCGGGTGTCCTCACCGGCCTAGTTCTCAATGCCGCGTTCGGCCTGTGGTGGGCCGATCCTGCCGTTGCGCTTGGCATCGGCGCGCTCGCGCTCAACGAGGGCCGACAGACCTGGCGCGGCCAGGGCTGTTGCGCCACCTCGCCGCTCCCCGGCCAGCCGCTCGACGCCTGCCAGGACGACTGCTGTGCGTGACCCTCTCGCGACTGCGCGCCGGACACGATCTTGCACGCCTGCGCTCGGGACGAGCCGCGAGCGCGTGGTCTGAGGGTCGGCAGACGCCGGCTTACGCGGCACAACGCTGCAGCGTCCGGGGCCTCCCGACACTGCCGACGAGCCTACGATCTGAGACTCAGCTCGATAACCGACGGGTGTCGGCTCGCTCAACCTTTCGCCAGCCCAACCCGGTTAAGGTCAATGATGGCTCTGATGCAACTGCCCAGACGCGGCCGGACGCGAGTCGAGTTCGAGCACTTCGTCGACACTTGCGCCGGTGATTTGCTGCGCACCAGCTACCTCATCGTCTGGGACTTGGAGGAGGCCGAGGATCTCGTCCAGGAGACCCTGCTGCGCGTCGCCCGGCGCTGGCCGCGCGTGCGCAGGATGGACCTGCCGGGCGCATACGCGCGCCGGATCCTCGTCAACCTCGCCATCAACGACGCCAAGCGACGCTCGCGCCGCCGTCGCGAGCTCGAGCCGCCGGATGGCGCGCCGCTCGAAGCCCACGCCGACCGGGCCGCGGCGGACGTGTTCGAGGCATTCGACGCACGCGCGGAGCTGCTGGGTGCGCTAGCGGTGCTTCCACCCCGCCAGCGAGCCGTGCTCGTGCTCCGCTACTTCGAGGATCTCTCAGAGGCGCAGACCGCTCAGACACTCAATTGCTCGGTGGGGACGGTCAAGAGCACCGCCTGGCGCGGGCTCGCGCGACTGCGCGAAACGCTCGACGAGCCGGACGGCGCGGCCCCGGCAACCGGCAACCAACACCTGATCAGCGACACGAAGGAGACACGACAATGAGCACAGGAATTGAGGCCGAACTGCGTGCAGCGCTCACCGAGCGCGCGCATGATGTTCCCGCGCGCGTGGAGGAGAGGCTACGCGGGATCGACTATCGACCGCGCTCGCGAGCGCTTGACCCGCGCGTGGCGCTTGCCACAGGTGCCGGGCTCGCCGCGACGGGCGGCGTCGTCGTCGCGATTGTCGGGCTGGGCGCCGGAACCTCCCCGGCGTTTGCGGGCTGGACAGCCGCGCCGACCCAACCGGCAGCCGAGCAGACGGCAAGCGCACGGGAACGCTGCACCTCGCAGCTCGCTGGGACGGGGGGAGCGCCGTCCGGCATCCCAGCGACTGGCTGGCAGCCGGTTCTCACCGACACGCGTGGACCATTTACGGCCATGATCCTGCGCAGCGCCGGCGCGAGCGCGACGTGCTTCAACGGGCCGTCGTTTACGACCATCGCCGCGAACAACACCCAGAGCGGCGGTGGAGCGTCCGAACATGCGATTAGCAGCGGCAGCTCTTCCGGGGAGAGCGCTGCAGCAGGCGCTGCGCGGTCCTCCACATCCGTGATGAGGCTCGGCGGCAACGACGCGGGCCCAATCGGATCGGCCACGCAGTCACACCTCGTAACGACCAGCGAACAGCCATACACGTTCGTGCAGGGGCAGGTCGCCTCTGGCGTGACCGGCGTGACGCTCGTGCGGTCCGCCGGCAGCGACGTGCAGGCGACCGTGGCCGACGGATCGTTCGTGGCCTGGTGGCCCGGCAACGCCGGCGTCACCTCGGCGCAGATCGCGAGCTCCGCAGGCGTGGCCACGCAGCAACTGACATTTGCCGCACCGCTGGCACCGCCGGTGGGGCTGTGCAAACCCTCGTCCTCAAGCACGCCGTCGTGCGCGGAAGAAGGCTCCGGCAGTGCGGGAGGCAACGCCGTCAACCCTGGGCCCGAAGGTTCACGGGTAGAAAAGTGAAGGTCAGGGACGCATACTGCACCGGAGGGCCACACTGCACTTGCGCTTTTTGAGCTGAGCGAGCATCTGAGCATCGACCGTGCTGGCGCTCGGATTGGACGACCAGCAGCAGCGCCCGGCGGCACTCCGCTGGCTACTGCTTCGTCCCGACTGCGAGCGTGTCCGCGTCGACGGCGGCGCCGCTCCCACGGTGCTGCAAGGCCGTCCACGCGGGCACGAGGCGAACCCCCTGCTTTCGTCCCGCGAGGGTACTCGTGCCGAGCCCGCCCGGAGACCCGGAAACCCCGCGGATAGCGGGGGCGGAGCCCCGCGAGCTCGCCACGGCGACGACGTCGCGCCAGCGTCGAAACCCGTGCTGGCGATTTGCGGGGAGGGCCGATGTGCGGACCTGCTTTCAGCTGCCCGCGGTGCTTACGACGCCGGCGAATCGCCCGTCGCCATCCGAGGTGCCGGCAGCACCGGCGCGCGGTGACCAGCACGCGCTCGCAATCGCAAGAGGCTGTTTCGTAAAGGGTCGCGCGTCCGTTAGCGCGGGCGTTCGTGGTGGGTTTCGCGCCCTGACGGGCGTGGTGGTCTTGGCGGCGATGAGACGGATGGGGCCCGGCCGGGCCTTCCCGGGGCCCTTTCAGGGCCCTGCGGCCGCGATCTGGTGGTTGTGGAGCTTCAAGAGGTTGTGGGTCGCGGTGATTAGCCGCCACTCGGCTCGCGCGGCGGATCTTCCTCGGCGTTGGAAGCGATCGATGCGGCGGTTGAACTTCGTATGTCCGAACACCGGCTCGATCATTGCCTGGCGTCTTCGGTAGAGCGCGCGTCCGAAGTCGGTCTGGAGCACGCGTCGCATGTGCGCGTAGGCGCCGCCATCCCATCCCGGCCGAGTGCCTTTGCGCTTTCCGGCATCGGGCGGTATCAACACCTGGATCCCGCGGTCGATGATGTTCTCCATCTGGCGCTGATGCCAGTAGCCAGCGTCGGCGAGTAGCACCGCGGGCGTGTCACTGACCCCGGCCTGCTCGAGCTTCTCTTTGGGCGGCATCAACGATCGGCTCGAGGTGTCCGAGGTTCACCTTCCCCGCGGGAGTCTCGGGCGGCGTATAGGGAGTAGGTGACGCCCCGAGGCGGCGACCTCTGCTGTCCCGTGCATGCGCGCGATAGTGCTCGTATTGCGCGTTCGCGCGTGACTCCACCCACAGCTCCTCCTCCAGACGGCGCTTTGCCTCTTTCAAGCGGGCCGGGCGAGAACGCGGGACCGGCCGGGCCTCTTTCGCGCGTTCCTCATCGAGCTGGCGTTTGGCCTCGCGCAGCCAGCCACGCCGGCCCTGACTGGTCGAGAGGTGCTCAGGCAGCTCGTCACCGCGCTTCTCGCCGTAGAGCTCGTCCTCGGCGGCGTCGACTTCGGCGGCCTCTTTGAGGACCTCCCGCGCGATCCGATCGAAGTCGGCGTTCTGCTCACGGCTCGCGTTCGCGTGGACCTTCGTGCCGTCAACGGCGATCGCGCCGACCTTGACCATCCCCGCCCGCGCGCACAGGGTGAGCACGCTGCTGAACAGCCCGGCCAGCGCGTCTGAGTGCTCTGAGCGAAAGCGGTTGATCGTCACGTGATCGGGGGCGAGGTTCGACGCGATCACCCGATAGGCGTCCGCCATAGGCTGCCGCCGCATGCACGCGAATGCCCGTACGCGCAGCGAGTGAGCAAAGCCGCTGCTAATGCGCGGCATTTGGGTGCAAGTGGCTGCAGGCCCGCGAGCGTCCCTGCAATAGGCTCAGCAGCGACTCGGGAGCACAACGGGAGCATCGTGCTCCCGAACCGGGCGATTCGCGGTTGGGTGGACTTGCGAGACTCGCGGTGCCGGCGTGCGGACCTGCTTTCACCCGCCCGCCGCGCTCACGACGCTGGCGAATCGCGCGTCGCCGTCCGAGGTGCCGGCGGCGCCGCCCGCGGTGCTCGAGGGCTCGGCGTCGTAAGCACCAAGCGAGCATCAGGGAGGCTTCATGGCACACAGTCAGCTCGGCCGGCGGGTTCCACTCGGCTTGCGCGCTCCGCCTTCCCCCGCCGGCGGCACGCCGGCGATCACGTTGAACGATCCGCGGGTCGCCGAGCTCGTCGCCGCTCACCGCTTTGGACGAGAAGGCGAGCGTCTCAGGGGCTCTTCACGCGCCTGGCAGGCGCGATCACTCAGGCATGTCGGCCGCGATCTCCTCACCGTACTGCTCGACCGCCCGGTCAAACGCACACCGCGTCGTCGTCACGGTCCAGATCGATCAGGGCGGCTGCCCTCCTCGACCCGTCAGCGGCGGGCAAGCCGGCGTCCACTCTCCGTCTCGGGCGGCGTGTAGTTGAGCTCGAAGTGGTGGTACAGGCTTGACTCGTCTGCCTGGGAAAGCTCCTCGCCGTGCTGCTCAATGTTGGGGGCGTCCTCGACCTGTGCCTTGGAAACAGCCGCCCTGAGGCTATCGGGGCCCACCTCAATCCCAGCGAGCGGCACAAACGTCAGGTGGCGAGAGATGAAGCCCTCCTTGACGGTCGCGAACTGCGGCTCGTCGGTCTCGACGTCGACGTAGACATCTTGGAGCTTGCCGATCTTCTCGCCGTCGCGGTCTATGAGCATCCTGCCGTGCCACTCGGCGACATTCCATCTCGCCTCCTGCTGGTGCTCTGAGTCATCGAGCTCATCGTCTTGCTCACGCTCGGCTGCATCGAGCTCGGGGTCTTGCGGGTTCTCGGCCATCGTCTCACGCCTCCTGATTCCTATCGCCTGTCGGGTTTCCCACCACAAAAGCAGAAGCGTGGCTCTTGGTCGTCGCGCTGCTGTTGTTGGTCCAAATCAGCAGTCTGCCCGGGCTCATCGGCGCGCTCGCATTCGCAGGACAAGCGGGAGTCTCGCGATCTCGAGACGGCGGCTCGAGCGCAACTGTCGGGCCGCCCGTGACGGAACACGTCTTGGCGGCCTTCACCGTCTCAACCAACTAAGACGCCAGCGCCAGCGGCGCCTCACCCGCCTTCGCGAGGCCAGCATATTCGCGCCACTGTGGCTTGGCCAGATGCATCTGCACGACGTCGATGCGGCGCTCGTCAAAGCCGGCCTCGCAGTAGGCGAGATACATTCGCCACAGCCGCCGGAAGCGCTCGTCGTAACCGAGGTCGGCCAGGCGAGTACTTGCACTCTCAAAGTTGCCACGCCAGCGCCGCAGCGTCTCGGCGTAGTGTGGCGTGAGGTCCCTCATTCCCACCATTCGCATGTCCGTGCGCCGGGCGACGGAGCGCGCTATCACCTCGAGCGAGGGCAGGCAGCCATGGGGGAAGATGTGTGTGCGGATGAAGCTCCGTGAGGCCTTCTCGACCGCATATGCGCGGTCGTCGATGACGATCGCCTGAAGCAGCATGCTGCCGTCACCCGAGAGCAGGTCTGAGCAGCGCGCGAAGAATGTGTCGAAATCGCGCCAGCCGACCGCCTCGATCATCTCTATCGACACGAGCTTGTCGTAGCTTCCGCGCAGATCGCGGTAGTCCTCGGAGAGAACGGTCACGCGATCCTCTACCCCGGCCGCCCGTACGCGTGCCTGGGCGTATTCGTACTGCTCGCGCGAGATCGTGGTGGTCGTGACCTCACAGCCCCGCGTCTTGGCGGCATGCACGGCGAAGCCACCCCAGCCCGTGCCGATCTCGAGCACATGGTCCCCGGGCCCTATGTCTAGCCTGTCGCACACCAGCTCGAGCTTGGCGGTCGAGGCCTCCGCGAGCGTCATCCCGCGGCGCGCAAAGTAGCCGGAGGAGTACATCATGGTCTCATCGAGCATCAACTCGAAGAACTCGTTGCCGAGGTCGTAGTGGGCGGCGATGCTGCGTCGGCTGCGCGCGTGCGTGTTGCGTGCGCGGATGCCGCGCACGGTCTGCAGCGGCACCCGCGCGGGCGCCAGGCGTCGGCGCCACTGATCGAGGCCGGCGGCGTTGCGTGCACCCACGCGCACCACGGCGGTGAGATCGGGGGATGCCCACAGTCCCTCCACGTAGGCCTCGGCCATGCCGCGACTGCCGTGCAGCAGCATCGGCCAGAGCCGCGGTGAGCGAACCTCCACCGTCGCCTGCGGGCTGCCGTGCCCGAACACCAGCCGCCCACCATCCTCGACGATTGTCAGCTGACCAGAGTGCAGGTGGGCCAGCAGGCCGAGCACGACGCGACGCGCGAGGCGCTGTGAGGCCGTCATGCCGGCACCTGTGGACGGCGATGGACGGGCACGCCCTTGAGCTTGAGCGCAAGTGCATGGCCATAGATCAGCGCCAGCACGCGAAGCGTCGCCGCCGGGTAGCGCGCCGTGACGCCGGCCAGGCTGCCGCGCGTCAGCGCCGAGCGGCGCAGCGCAAGCGTGGCGTCGAAGGCACGCCGATCGCGCTCGCGGCTCTCGATGTGAACCGACAGGCTGCTGCCAGGCGCCGCCACGCGCCAGAGGTAGCGCTGCTTCATCCCCATGAAAGGAGACACGTGCAGCTTCTTCTCAAAGTCGGCGGCGAGTACTCTCCCCTCGGCCGTTCGAGCCAGCACGTAGGCGTGGCGCTCGCCCCAAGGCGTGCTCGTCACCTCCGCCACGACCGCCTCGAGCCGCTCCTGCGGCGTGAAGCAGTAGTAGAAGCTCACGGGGTTGAAGCAGTGTCCAAACGTCCGCAGCTGCGTGAGTACACGGATGGGGCCGCTCGGCAGCGTGCCCGTCTCGCGCTCAACCTTCATGCGCACCGCATCTGAGAGCCCCACGGAGGCATCGCCGAGGTAATCGGCGCGGCGGAAGCGCACTGCGCCCGGACGGGTGGCGACGAGACGGCCGCCGAGCAGGCCGTCGAGCTCCTCGAGGTCGAGATAGAAGAGCGCCACGCGGTGGCTGAACTCATGTGGCCGCGCAGCAAACCGCCGGTGGCGGATCGTGCCCTCGTAGATCGCGCTCGCGCTCATACGCTCAAGGGTTCCGGCCGCCTGGCGCCGATCTCGCGCGCCACCCGCAGCGCGCTGTTGACTCCGTCCTCGTGGAAACCCCATCCCCAGTAGGCGCCGCAGTAGTGGGTGCGATTGCGCCCGCTGATCTCCGCGTGGCGCGATTGCGCCGCGACGCCCGCGGGGGTGTAGACGGGGTGCGAATAGTTGATCGTGCGGATGATCCGCTCAGGGTTGATCGCGGCGGTGCGATTGAGCGTGACGCAGAACTCCTCCTCAGGGTGCAACGACTGCAGGCGGTTCATGTGGTAGGTCACCGTGCAGCCCGCCGCCGCATCGGCGCCGAGGTGGTAGTTCCAGCTTGCCCACGCGCGCCGCCGCCGCGGGAGAAGTGAGCGATCGGTGTGGAGCACGGCCTCGTTGTGCTGATAGGGGATCGCCTCGAGCAGCTCGTGCTCGCGGTCACTGGGGTCGGCCAGCAGGGCGAGAGCCTGATCGGCGTGGGTGGCGATGACCACCGCATCGAAGCGCTCTGGCTCACCTGTCCGCGTCGAGACGACCACGTGGTCGGCATGACGAGAGACGCTCGTCACCGCTGTCGAGAGCCTGAGACTCTCCTGCCACGGACGCGTAATTGCCTCGACATATCTGCGCGACCCCCCTGTGATCGTTCGCCAGCGTGGCCGGCCGCGGAATCCGAGCATGCCGTGGTTGTCGAAGAACTCGACGAGAAAGCGTGCCGGGAAGGACCACATCTGCGCCGGGTCGGCCGACCACACCGCGGAGGCCTGGGGGACGATCAGACGCTCCACGAGGTCGCGCGAATAGCGCCGCTCGGCCAGCCACTCGCGCAGCGACGGAGCCTCCTCGCTGCGAAGCAGTTCGCGGGCGTCCCGGTTGAAGCGCACGAGATCGGCGACCATTCGGTGAAACGACGGCTTGATCATGTTGGTGCGGCTCGCGAACAGGCCGTTCGGCGAGGCCGCGCTGTACTCGAAGTCGAGCCCGTCACTCACCCCGAAGCTCATCGGAGACGCCTGGGTCGGGACCTTCAGCTCCTCCAGCAGACGTTCGAAGTTCGGATAGTTGCGGTCGTTGAAGACGATGAACCCCGTGTCCACGTTATGGACAGCGGTTTCGGTCTCGACGCGCACGGTGTTGGCGTGCCCGCCGGGCTCATCGCCCGCCTCGAACAGCACCAGCTCGTGCTCGGAGTGCAGCCGGTGCGCGCACACGAGTCCGGACACTCCTGCACCGATGATCGCGACCCTCATGCCCAACCTATACGGGTCGTAGCGCACCGAGGATCAGCGGCGCTGAACAGGGCCCAGCCCTGGGCGCGCGCGCCCTGCCGTCGCCCTGCGCCCGTGATGGCTTTCAGTGTCATCCGCGTTTCAGTGTACAGCATTTGTAGAGATACGGTAGAAGTTCGGTAGACTCCAGCTGTGACCGACGGTCCACGACTGCGCATCGGCGAGCTCTCAAGACGCGTTGGCGTGAGCCCCGAACTGCTACGCGCCTGGGAGACGCGCTACGGGCTCCTGCGCCCTGACCGCACCGCAGGCGGGCTTCGTCTCTTCTCCGAGGAGGACGAGCGGCGCGTGTATCTCATGCGCAAGCACATCGCCGCCGGGCTGTCCGCCTCGGAGGCCGCCCGACTCGCCAGGTCGGGCGAGGAATCGGCCGCGCCGGGGGGCTCGACGAGCTTCGCGGAGATCCGAACGTCTCTCGCGCACGGCATCGAGGCGCTCGACGAGCCGATGGCCCAGTCGGCGCTCGACCAGCTCTTCAGAGCTTTCGCGCTCCCATACGCGCTGTCGGAGGTGATCCTCCCGTTTCTGCACCAGCTCGGTGAGCGTTGGGCGGCAGCAGAAACGAGCATCGCCCACGAGCACTTCGCGAGCAACGTGATCGGCGGGCGGCTGCGCGCGCTGACTCCGGGCTGGGGGAACGGCGTGGGCCCGCGGGCCGTGCTCGCGTGTCCACCCGGCGAGCGACACGAGCTTGGCCTGCTTTGTTTCGGGCTCGCCCTGAGGGAGCACGGCTGGCGGATCACCTACCTCGGCGCAGACACGCCTCTGTGCGAGATCACCGACGCCCTTGGCGAGCTCTTGCCGAGCATGGTGGTGCTCTCCGCGATCAGCCAGCAGCGCTTCCTCGACGCCAGTGAGGAGATCGGCGTTCTCGGGAGTCGTGTGCGCGTGGGCATAGGCGGCGCAGGCGCCACCTCGGCGCTCGCCCAAGCGATGGGCGTTGAGTTGCTTGCAGGAGATGCGATTGGCGAGGCGGCCCGCATTGCAGCGTGAGCGGCCCGCGTGCGGTCGGGAGCCCCTAGTTCAGCGATGGAACACCCGTGTCCTCGGCGAGCGCCCGGCGCAGCGTTGTCTCAAACCCGGCGGGTTCTATGTCAAAGAGCCGGCGGGCGGAGTCGTCGGTCACGACCGTCTCGGTGCTGAGCCCCTCGATCAGCGGTCGCGCGACACCCGCGTCGACCGGTGTCACCAAGCCGATCCAGAGCGAGGACAGCCACGGCGTTATGAACGGTACCGGGATCTTCGGGCGCGGGCGCTTGCCGAGGGCGCGTGCCATCACGTCGAGCATCTCACCGTAGGTGAGCACGTCCGGGCCTCCGATCTGCAGCTCGCGGCCGGTCGAGGCCTCGAGGTGAGGCGCCTGCGAGAGGTAGGACAGCACCTCATCGATCCCGATCGGCTGGGTTCTGGTGGCGAGCCACGCGGGAGCGATCATCGCGGGCAGGCGCTCGACCAGGTAGCGCAGGGTGCGATAGGACTCGCTTTCGCTGCCGACGACCATTCCCGCGCGGAAGTAGGTCAGCCGCGGACCGTGCGCCGCGAGCTGTGTGGCGGTCTCGTGGCGGCTTCGCAGGTGCTCGGAGCGGGGATTGTCACCGAGGCCACCGAGGTATATGACGCGGGCAATGCCCTCCTGCCTGGCCATGCGCCCGAATCCCTCGGCCGCTCGTCGCTCGCGCTCTGCGAAGGCCGAGGCGCTGCCGCCCCTGCCCATCGAGTGCACCAGGTAGTAGGCGACATCGACGCCGCGGCCGGCGCCCGAGAGCGAGTCGGGACGGAGAACGTCCCCCACGTGGACCTCGAAGCCCTCGTCGAGGAGCGCTCGGGTACGAGCGGCGTCGCGGTTGCGGACCAGACAACGCACGTGATCGCCGCGGTCGCGAAGGCGGCGGGCGAGGCGCCCGCCGATGAAGCCGCTGGCGCCGGTGACGAGGACCTTCACGGGAACACAAACCTAGCCGACGCGAGCAAGCCGACACGGCGAGCCGATGCGTCAAGCTCGCCGTGCGAGCCGCTCGATTGCCTGGGACGAACCGCATGACCAACTCGCTGCTCGACACGATCCTCGACCGCACCGTGGTTGCCGGCTACACGAACGTCGGCTATCGCATCCGCAGGGGGATGTGGAGCCCCGCCGACCTACCGTCGCTGGACGGCAAGGCAGTGCTCGTCACCGGCGCCAGCTCCGGGCTCGGGCTCGCCGCCGCCGAGGGCTTCGCGCGCCTCGGTGCCGCCGTGTGGCTGCTCGCCCGCAGCGAGGAGCGCGGTGGGCGGGCTCGCCAGGAGATCGTGGCGCAGTCGGGCAATCGCGATATTCACGTCGGCCTCTGCGACCTCAGTGACCTCAAAGCCGTGCGGGAGTTCGCCGAGCGTTTCAGCGGTGAAGCGTCACGCCTGGATGTCCTGGTCAACAACGCAGGCGCGCTGCTCGGCGAGCGGAGGCTATCGGTCGACGGCATCGAGCTGACATTCGCCACCAATGTCCTCGGACCGTTCCTGTTGACGAACCTGCTGACCCCGCTGCTCAAGAAGAGCGCGCCCGCTCGCGTCGTCAACGTGTCCTCAGGCGGCATGTACACACAGCGGATCCACGTCGAGGACCTGCAGAGCGCCCACGGGCAGTTCGACGGCGCCACCGCCTACGCTCGCACCAAGCGCGCCCAGGTGATCCTGACCGAGCAGTGGGCGCAGCGACTCGAGGGTAGCGGCGTCGTCGTCCACGCGATGCATCCCGGTTGGGCCGACACCCCGGGCCTTGAGTCCTCGCTGCCGCGCTTCTACGGCGCGACCAAGTGGCTGCTGCGCACGCCACAGGAGGGCGCCGACACGATCGTCTGGCTGGGCGCCGCTCCCGAGCCGGCACGCTGCTCCGGCGGCTTCTGGCATGACCGCCGAGAACGCCCGACCCACCGCGTGCCGTGGACCAGGGAGACCTCAGCGGACCGTGAGCGGCTCTGGGCCGAGTGCGAACGACTCAGCGGCTCGCAGGGCATTCCGGCCAGCACCTACTCAAACTCATAAGGAGAACCAGATGGCCCGCTACAAGGCAACAGTCGATACGCCCCGTCCCCCCGAAGAGGTGTTCGCCTACCTCAGCGACTTCTCGACGACCGCGGAGTGGGACCCGGGGGTCCTCGAAGCCGAGCGCCTCGGCGACGAGCCGGTCGCAGAGGGGAGCGAGTTTCGGCTCGTCGCGGACTTCCTTCACCGCAAGACAACGCTCACCTACAGCATCGTCGAGTACGACCCGCCGAGCGCGGTCACCTTTCGCGGCGAGAATTCGAGCGTCGTCTCGCTGGACCGGATCACCTTCGAGCCGTCGGACGGCGGCACACGAATCACCTACGACGCGGACCTCGCGCTGAAGGGCCCGTTCAAGCTCGCCGACCCGCTGCTGGCCCTCGCTTTCAAACGGGTCGGCGATCGCGCCCTCGCCGGCATGCGCGAGACGCTGGGAGCTAAGCAGCCCGTCTCGTGAGCCGCAGGCGTGTTTACGTACTCGAGCGCAGACAGCGGCTCGAGCTGCCGGTCAAGCCGGCATTCGAGTTCTACGCCCAAGCACGCAACCTCGCGGCGATCACGCCGCCCTGGATGGGTTTCGAGGTGATCACGCCGGGGACGATCGAGATGCGCCCTGGCGCACTGATCGACTACCGCATCAAGCTGCATGGCATCCCTCTCCGCTGGCGCACGCGCATCGCGGTCTGGGAGCCACCGGTGCGCTTCATCGACGTCCAGGTGCGCGGCCCGTACGCGCTCTGGGAGCACACGCACACCTTTAAGCCCGACGGCGAGCAGGCGGTCCTGATCGGCGACCGCGTCCGCTACTCGATTCCACTGGGCCCGCTCGGGCGAATGGCTCATGCGGCATTCGTCGAGCGCGATCTCAAGCGGGTTTTCGACTACCGCGAGCGGGCGGTGGCAGAACGACTTCAGCCAGTGCCGGCCGGTACGTGAGTGCGATCGTCTGGTTCCGGCGCGACCTGCGCCTGCACGAGCACCCTGCGCTGCGGGCGGCACTGGACGCCCAAAGCCACGTCGTGCCGTTCTTCTGCTTCGATGACCGTCTGCTCCATGGCCGTCACGCGTCCGGCCCGCGGACGCAGTTCCTGCTCGAATGCCTCTCAGATCTCGACGGGTCGCTGCGCAGGCGCGGCAGTGGCCTCGTCGTTCGCCACGGCCCCCCAGAGCGCGAGCTCGCAGCGCTCGCAGCGGAGATCGGGGCCAGGGAGCTCCACTTCACCGCGGACATAACCCCCTTCGCACGCCAGCGCGGGGAGCGTGTGCGGAAGGCGCTCGGTGCCGCCGGGCTCACGCTTCGTGGCCACCCCGGCCTCGCCGCGATCGACGACGTCGGTGCACCGCTAACGCAGGCGGGCAAGCCCTACTCAGTCTTCTCCGCGTTCCACCGCTCGTGGGAGAGGGAGGGCCGGCGCGAAGCGCTGAGCGCGCCGCGCCGACTGCCGGCGCTTCCATCGCGCCTCGAGGGAGGCGAGATCCCGTCCCTTGCCTCTCTTGGCCTCGTGCAGGAGGTGGACGAACCCCCCAAGGGCGGTGAGCATGAGGGGCGCAAGCGGCTCGAGCGGTTCCTCGCGCACGGTGTTGCGGGGTACGGCGAGAGCCGTGACGCGCTCTGCAGCAGCTCCACGTCGCGGCTGTCGCCCTACCTTCATTTCGGCTGCGTCTCGGCACGCGAGGTCGAGCACCGGCTGGGGTCCGACGGCGGGTCCGCCGCGTTCCGCCGCCAGCTCTGCTGGCGTGACTTCTACCACCACGTGCTGCTCCATTTCCCTCACAACGCCACCTCAGAGTTCCAGCCGCGCTACCGCGGAAAGATCAAATGGAGCCACGCCGAGCGGCGGTTTGCGGCGTGGTGTGAAGGTCGTACCGGGTACCCGCTCGTAGACGCGGGCATGCGACAACTGCGGCACGAAGGCTGGATGCACAACCGCGCGCGACTGGTCGTCGGGTCATTCCTGACAAAGGACCTCGGCATCGACTGGCGCTGGGGGGAGCGCCACTTCATGCGCCTGCTGGTTGACGGGGACGAGGCCAACAACAACGGGAATTGGCAGTGGATCGCCTCGGTCGGGACCGACCCCCAACCGGCCTATCGCCGGACCTACAACCCGACGCGCCAGATGCAGGCGCACGATCCTGACGGAAGCTACGTCCGCCGCTACGTTCCGGAGCTGAAAGACGCCCCCGACGACTACATCCGCGAGCCGTGGACCATGCCGGCACGTGTGCAGCGCGAGGCGGGCTGCGTGATCGGGACCGACTATCCGACGCCGATCGTGGACCATGCCGACGCTCGGCGGCGGGCGCTCGAGCGCTACCGGATCAGCGAGGTCTCCTGGGCCTGGACCCCGCTGGACTGGGCCGAACCACATCGGTTGACCGTCGACGTACTCGCTCTTGTGCGCGAGCGAGCCCGTTGGTCGCTCCGTTGGCTACTGCTTCGTCCCCGATTGCGAGCGCGTCCGCGTCAGCGGCGACGCCGCTCCCAGGGTTCTGCAAGGCCGCCACGTGGGGCCGAGGCGAACCCCCTGCTTTCGCCCCCGCGGGGGCATTCGTGCCGAACCCGCCCGGAGACCCGGAAGGCGCGGAAAGGAGGGACGATGCATGCATGAGACGCCGCACCCCCGATGCGACGTCTCACCGATGTGAGACAGCCGGGTCTCATCCATGTGAGACCGTTGGCGTCTCGTTCAAATGAGACGGCACTACGGGGAGGCGCGGGGGTCAGGGTCGGATCACCGGACCTCGAGACGCTCGCTGATCGACCTCGAGCAGATCGTATCGGCCGACGGCGCGGTGGGCAAAGTCGATCACGTGAAAGCGGCTTCTTTGGAAGCTTGTGTGATAGCGTGCCCATCGCATGCAGGCACGAAGGTGGATCGCGACTGGTTTCGGTGGCTCCGAGGTGCTCGAGGAGATCGAGGTCGAGCTCCCGGATCCTGCCCTGGCGGAGGTGACAATCGAGGTCCGGGCGGCGGGGATGAACCCGGCGGACTACAAGCACTTCGCCGCCGGCCAGGACCCGAATCTGCTCCCGCTCACGATCGGTTACGAGGTCGCAGGGGTGATCACGGCGCTTGGCCCGGACACGGAGATCGCGTCGGGCGGGGGCGCGGTCGGCGACGAGGTCGTCGCCTTCCGGGTCTCTGATGGCTACTCCTCCGCGCTCAACGCGCCAGCAGCCGACGTGTTCGCAAAGCCTACGACGCTGAGCTTCCCGCAGGCGGCGAACCTGCTGCTGGTCGGGGCGACGGCCGCCGACGCGATCGATGTGGTCGGCGTCTCGAAGGGCGACACCGTGCTGGTGCACGGCGCCGCCGGCGGGGTGGGCACGAGCGTGGTGCAGCAGGCGGTACTGCGCGGAGCGACGGTGATCGGCACCGCGGGTGAGCGCGATTTCGATGCCGTGCGCGGCTTCGGCGCCACCCCGGTGGCGTACGGCCCTGGGCTCGAGGACCGAGTCCGGCAGGCGGCACCCGACGGGATCGACGCCGCAATCGACACGGTCGGGGTTGACGAGGCCATCGATGTCTCGCTTGCACTGGTCAGCGACCGAGGACGGATCGTCTCGATCGCTGCCTTCGGACGCGCTGGCCAGGACGGGTTTCAGGTGGTCGGAGGCTCCGTCCCGCGGAGCGGCCCATTCCGCGCCGCGGTGCGGCGGCCGATTCTCGATCTCGCGGCGGAGGGCAAGCTGACCGTCCCGATCGGCCAGACGTTCCCGCTCAGCAAGGCACGTCTGGCTGTGGAGGCGCTTCGGGGAAAGCACCCTTACGGGAAGTTGGCGCTGGTGCCATGACGAGGATCGGCGTGATCGGTGCAGGACACATCGGGCGGAGCTTCTCGCTGGCGGCGATCGCCAACGGCTATGAGATCGTGATCGCCAACAACAGCGGGCCGGAGACGCTCAGCGAGCTCGTGGAGGATCTGGGCCCGAACGCGAGGGCCGCCACCGCCGCCGACGCCGCCGCGACCGGGGGGTTTGCGATCTTGGCGATCCCGCTGTCGGGCGCGACGGCGCTGCCGGTCGAGCCGCTCGCGGGCAAGGTCGTGCTCACGACCTGCAACTACTTCGCCAAGCGCGACGGGCCGATCGCCGAGATCGATTCAGGCGAGCTGACCGTGCCGCAATACCTTCAGGCCCGCATGCCGACGAGCAAGCTGGTGAGGGCGTTCAACCATCTCGACGCCGCCGCGATCGCCAGCGACGGCACGCCGGCGGGTACCCCGAACCGCCGAGCGCTCGGCTACGCGGGCGACGATCCCGGCGCAAAGAAGCTCGCCGCCGACCTGTACGAGGAGTTCGGGTTCGACGCCGTGGAGGTCGGCGGACTGGCGGACGCGTGGCTCCTGGACGTCGATCAGCCCACCTTCGTAGTGCGCCAGAACGCGGATGAGCTGAGGGCGAACCTCGCCAAGGCGACGCGGCACGTTAGCTGAGGGCGACGAGGTTGCGCGCGGCGTGGTATGAGCGTCAAGGGCCGGCCCGCGAGACACTCGTGGTCGGCGAAATGCCCGATGTGCCCCCCGGCCCCGGGGAGGTGCGTATCGCCGTGGCGGTTTCCGGGCTCAGTCCGGGCGACGTCAAGAAGCGAACCGGGTGGCAGGGCTCGGAGATGGAGTATCCCCGGGTCATTCCACACAGCGATGGCGCGGGCACGATCGATGCGGTCGGCGAGGGTGTGGACGAGTCGCGCGTCGGCCAGTCCGTGTGGTGCTACGGCGCGCAGTCGTACCGGCCGTTTGGGACCGCGGCGCAGTTTGTGGTTGCGCCGTCGGAGCTGGCCGTGCCGCTTCCCGACGCCGGCAGCGAGGCGGCAAACCGCGAGCTCGCCGAACAGGCAGCGTGCCTCGGGATCGCCGGCGGCTACCGGGCCATCTTCGCCGACGGGTCGGTCGACGGGCTGACCGTGCTTGTGCATGGAGCCGCTGGCGGCGTCGGCTCGATTGCCACGCAGATGGCCGTGCGAGACGGCGCAACTGTGATCGCGGTTGTCCGCTCCGCCCAGGAGCAGCGGGCGCAGGAGCTTGGCGCCCGGCACGTGTTCAGTTCGGAGAACCCGGAGCTCTCCGCCGCGATCCGGACGGTGGCGCCCGACGGAGTCAACCGGATCGCGGAGGTCGACTTCTCAGACCACGTCGATCTCGACGCAGAGGTGATTGCGATCGGAGGCGTGATCAGCTCCTATTACTCCTCCGCCGACCGGCCCTCGCTTCCCTACTGGACGCTGGGATTCGCCGACACGACCCTACGACTGCTCGGCAGCGACGACTTCGCTCCGGCCGTCAAGGCTGACGCGGCGCGAGAGCTTACCGCGGCGCTCCTAGACGGGAGCCTGCGGTCGGTAATCGCCGAGCGCGTCCCCTTGGCCAACATCGTGCACGCTCACGAGCTGGTAGAACGCGGTGTGGATGGCCGTGTACTTGTAATGATCGACGACGACGCCTGATGGAGGATCTCAAGCAGCTTTTCAGCGACCTGATCCGGTTCGAGACCGAGCTTTGGAACGCGATCGATGCGCGACTGCGCATTGAGCACGATCTGCCGCTGCACAAGTTCGAGCCGATGCAGATCATCTCCAGTCAACCCAACTGCCGCGTGTACGACATCGCTGGCGCCCTGTCGCTCACCACCGGTGGCGTCAGCAAGCTGGTGGATGCGATCGAGGCGTCGGGATATTGCGAGCGGCGCCCCAACCCCGATGACCGACGCTCGTCGATCATCGAGCTGACGCCGGCCGGGAAGAAGGCGCTGGCCCAGGCCACGAAGACATTCGAGCGGGAACTCGACCTGCGACTGCGCTCTTCCGTGCCCGCTCGGACGCTTGAGCAGTTTTCCTCCTCGATGAGAGCATTGCGGGCCGCCTGCGCCTTGGCCGATGACACGGCCGCAGCGTGATATGCGGCGTCCCGCCGATCTGAGACAGCCCAGTCCCACTTATCTGAGACCAGACGGTCCCATTCATGTGAGACTCGGCCGGCGGCGTAGCGCCCCGCTCAGCGGAGCGCGAGGGACTCGAGTAGCGTCACGGCCGCGTCGGCATCCCGAGGGCTCGCCCGGCTGCCGCTAGCCCCACGCGAACGCGATTGCTGGATCCATGGGGCCTGCACACAACGTCTGCGGTCTGATTGGCTCAGCGGGACATCTAACCCGACCCCCGGTCAGACTGGCGGCGCGCTGGAGGTGGTGCGCGACTCGATCAGCTTGAACTTCGCGCTGGGGTTCTGCTCGCGCGGCAGCTCGGCCACGATCGTGACGTCGAGTCCGGGGTCGGCGACGCCGGCGGCGAGGAGCTCTGAACGTAGTGTCGTGTCGATGCGCCGGCAGGCCTGATCCGTAGGCGCGGCGTCGCGAAGCACGACGAGCACGTGCAGGCCGCCGTCGTCGTGGATGATCTTGTACTGACGTAGCTCTGGGAGTGCGACCATAGGACTCTTCAACGTATGCGGGTGCACGGCTACGGTCCTTCCGTCGGTTCCCGTCATGTGCAGGATGTCGTCGCTGCGCCCGTCCAGCGACACCATGCGTGCGAGGGGGCGCCCACACGGGCAGGCCGCGCTCGTGAGCGCGGCCATGTCAGAGACCTCGTAGCGGATCAGCGGCTGGGTGCGCTTGATGAAGCTCGAGACGAGCAGCTTCGCACCGACGACGCCGTCGGGGACGGGGTCGTCGCGTTCGTCGACGACCTCCATCAGACAGAGATCCTCGAAAACGTGCATCCCCAGGTGACGCTTGCAGTCGCCCGCGTAGAAGCCCTCGGTAGCGCCGTAAACGTTGAACGGCTCGACGCCCCATGCCGCACGGATGTTGGCGGTCATCTCCTCGGTACGAAGCTCGGCATTGGTGCAGACGATCCGGGGAGCGATGTGCAGCCGGCCCTCGAGTTGCTCGACTGCCAGTAGCGACGCGATCGACGGGTAGGCGACGAGATTCTCGGGGCGGTGCTTGTTGAGCGCTGCGACGAGCTCGCCGAGTGATGTGCGCGCGTCGAGCCGTAGCAGGGCGTACAGGCCCAGATCGATGCTCAGGCCAAAGCGCGTCGACATGTGCAGTGGGCTGCTGGCACCAACAATGGCGACGCGTAGTCGGGGTCCAAGTCGTGGGCGCACGCCGGTGAGCTCACTCCAGCGCAGTGACGCGGACAGGCACTGGCGCCATTCGTCGCGGTTGTAGACGAAGACGCCCTTGCGTCCAGTCGTGCCACCGGTCGGCATGCAGCGATAGGCGCCGAGATAGAGCTCGTCGCCGCGGATCCGCTCGAGATGACTCTCGACCCCTGAGAGCCGCAGCCGCGGGTCGCTCACCCACTCGTCGAATCGCTCCATCAGCATAGTCTTGGTCACGACCGGCAAAGCACGCGCATCGAGGTCGTCGGCGAGTTCGATGCCGGCATACAGCTCGCGGTAGAACGGAGAGGTCGCCGCCGCGTGGCGCGCCGTCTGAACCAAGCAGCGTCGCTGAAGCGCCAGCAGGTCCTTCCGCGGCGTGCCGATCGCCGTGAGCCGCCGGAGGTGACGCCTCGCCCCGACGAGATCCCCAACGCGGCGCCACACCGATCCGTCGCTCACGAGCGGCTTCCTGGCACCGCGGCACTGCAGATAAGCGGTGCAAGGGCCGCTGTGTGTGCCTCCACAGTGTCCAAAATTACCACCGGTCGAGTGTCAGCAGCCAGCCGCCCCGCGCAGAATGAGGGCAGCGACCACGTCGTCGCCGTCGGGTGTATGTTGCTACCGGCAGCCGGGCCTTCGCTCTCCGCGCACAAACCGTTCTCAGACGGCGTCCATTCGCTGTTCGAGGTGGGTGACTGCCGCCCCGATGCCGTCTTCCTCGCCCATGCGCTGGGCGAGAGCGCGGGCGCGAGCGGCGACCCTGCTATCGAGTATCGCTCGCAGTCCCTCGGTTAGACCCCGGGCGTCGAGTCTGGCGAACGGGATTGTTGCGCCGACGCTGAGGCGCCGGCACTGTGCTCCCCAGAAGGGCTGGTCGCCGAACACGGAGCAGATCAGCGTCGGGGTCCCGGCGGCGAGACTCGCGTGGGTCGTGCCCGCCCCGCCGTGATGCACCGCTGCCGCGCACTGGGGTAGCAAGCTCTGATGATCGACTTCGTCGATCACGAACAGTGTGTCGTCACCGACCGCGTCCAGACCGCTCCATCCCGCCGCGAGAATCCCACGCACGCCGAGATCGGCCAGTGTGGCTCTGATCGTGCGCAGTTGGCGCGGTCCGTCGAGGACCGGTGTACTGCCGAAGCCAAGGAACACCGGCGGCTGACCAGCTTTGAGCCAGTCATCGAGCTGGCTTGGCACACCCTGCTCCCCGAGCCGCGCACGCAGCTCTGGCCAGGGCGCAAGGAAGCCGACAGGGTGCGCGTTGCTCGGCCAGTCCTTGGGGGTGGGGAACAGCGTCTGGCTGAAACCGAGCAGACACGGCGCTTCGCCGCGCGCGAGGGTCCGTAGCATCGACCGTTGTGCTGGTGGGACCCCGAGCTCTTGACGCAACGCGGAGATTTCGGCGCGCGACATCCGCCAGATCATCTCCAACAAGAGCTGGTGAGAGGGGTAGTTCAGGGGTCCCAGTTGCCGCCAGCGCCCGCGCTGTGTAATACCTACCGAGGGGTAGCTGCGAGACGGAAGGAACGGTGTCAGGTACAACGGGACGTGCGCGATCTGGCGGGCCGTGGCGATGGTCTCGCAGTGATCTGCGACCAGCAGGTGGCTTACGATCACATCCACGGACTCGGTCTCCGATATCAGCGTCCGACGAAGTTCCGGGGCGAAAGTCCTGAACTCGTTGTGGAGCCACCTGGTGAACGTTGTGATCCGCCCAGACGCGAGCATCCGCTGCGCGGGCTCTGCCAGCTTCATCGCGTGCACGTCCATTGGAAGCGCATGGAATGGCACGCCCGCCAGCCGGGCCATCTCCTCACCGTTACGAGGCGCAACGACCCGCACCTGATGGCCGCGGTCGGCTAGAGCCCGCGCGAGACACACATACGGTTGCACATCGCCTCGCGACCCCAAACTGACCAGCGCAACCCTCACGAGCGCGTACCACCCGGCGACCCAAGCACCTTGTCCCCTGACCTCGGTGCGTGAGGCGAGGGGGGTCCGGCGCCGGGGAGGTTCTGCTCGGCGAGGAAGCTGTCGATTGCGCGGGCTACCTCGGCGGGTCGCTCGAGCATCGCCAGGTGGCCTGTCTGGCGCACCACGACTTCGCGATCCGGGTGCAGAGCGGAGCAGAATTGTGCGCCCTCGCGCGCGGGCAAGACGCCGTTCTCCGCGCCCCAGATCACGCAGACGGGAACTGGGACGCGGTTGTGTTCCACGCCGGCGAAGCTGCCGATGTGCTCGCTGATGCTGAGCAGCACGCGCAGCTGGTCGCGATCGCGGCTTGCGTCACGGAGATGGTCGCGCAGCTCGCGGGAGACCCGCTCGGGCTCGACGAGCAGCATTTTGCGAACGCCGGCGGCGGCGATCGGCTTGGGGGGCGAAAGGCGAGCGCTCAGCCAGCCGAGCACCGCTGCTGTGCGGCGGCCGCGGCGGGCAATCCAGAGCAGTGGCCGCAGATAGCCATGCGCGGCGGTGCGATCGGTGAGGACGTTGACGGCGATCACTGTCTGCGTGCGCTCGGGGTGCAGGGCGGCGTACGTCAGGGCCGTGGCCGCACCCATACAGTTTCCGACGAGGGTAACCTGGTCGAGCTCGAGTTCGTCGAGAAGTGCGGCGAGCTGGGCGACGTAGAGGTCGAGGGTGTAGTTGACGTGTGGGCGGGCGGAGCGTCCGAAACCCAGCATGTCCATCGCGACGACGTCGTGGTCGCGGGCGTAGCGCTCCAGCAGGGGCTCCCAGATGCGGTGTGAGGTGCCGCCGTTGTGGAGAAAGACGATCGGTGAGCCGCTGCCTTCGCGCCGATAGAAGACCTCGTGGCCCTGGTAGGAGAAACTGCGCATGGCGTTCATCCAGCATGTTTCGCAGTTACCGTCGCGGTTCGCAACGGAGGTCGACCCCTGTATTTGCGGGTCAGGACTCTGGGCCCAGCCCGCTGATGGCCTGCGGTAGCGCCTCCCTGGCGCCGCGGCCGGAGATGCCGAGCTTTGCGTACACCTTGCCGAGTGTGCCCTCGACCGTCTTGAGCGTCACGTAGAGTTCTTGGGCGATCTCGCGGTTGCTGCGCCCCCTGGCCGCGAGCGAGGCGACACGTGTCTCGGCCGGTGTGAGCGCGTCGGCGCCGGTGCGCACTGGCCGACGTGGCCGCGCTCCCGTCGCGCGTAGCTCTGCGAGTCCCAGCGCGGCGGCAGGAGCCGCGCCGCATCGGTGGGCGATCTCGATGCCGTCGGTGAGCGGCTCGCGGGCGGCGATTCGCTCACCTCGGCGCCGCAATGCTGCCCCCAGTGCGATCAGCGATCGCGCGTGCTCCAGCCGGTAGGACGACGGCGCCAGCAGATCTACTGATTCGCGCAGCTGCGCAATCTGTGACGATGGCTCGCCGACGAGCGCCGCGGTGCGCAGCGCCGGGCCGAGGATCCCGGCGGAGTTGAAGCGCCTGGCGTCCTCGAGTAGTTCCGAGGCGATCGCACGGGCACCGTCGGTGTCTCCCCGACGATGGGCGACCGTCACAGCGATTGGCCGCCAGAAGTCTCCAATACCAAGAATCGGCGCGTGTTTCGCCCGGCGGCGCATATGGTCCAGGTCGCTGCTCGCCTCATCGAGTCGGCCTTGCTCGATGTGGAGCTTTGCTCGCGCGTGATAGAGGCTGACGCTACCGCGCGCGTCCTCGGCCCAATGAACGGGCGCCGTCGCAGCCAGCGCCTCCTCAATGGCACCGATGTCGCCGGTGTCCACGAGTGCCAATGCCTTGAACCCGTGGCACCATGCCTCGTGAGCGCCGGAATCGCTGACGGCCAAGCCGGCCTGCGCGCGTGAGACAGCGCTCGCCAAGTCGCCGCGGCACCACGCGGCAAACGCGAGGGTGGCCTCCATCACCATGATCTCGCGCCGGTGCCCTTCGCGGCGGGCTGCAGGCAGCTCGCTTTCGGTGACAGCCTGAGCCAGGTCGGGTCTGTCGGCGGCGATCAGCACCCACGTCGCCATCGTCCATACCTCGGCGCTGAACCCGGCGCTGCGAAAGCCTCCCGCCCGCAGCGCCCGCTCGGCGAGCGACGCCGCCTGCGGGGCCGATCCGCCGCGGAGAAGAGCACCGACGGCCATCACGCTGAGAACCGCTTGCGCGGCCGGGCCGTCCGGCACGCGCCCTTCGTAGTGCGCAAGCCGCTGCAACCCGCGCTCGCGCGCGCCTGGCGTGAGGAAGGCGTGCACGATCAGCTCGGCGTCGATCCGCTGCTCGAGCTCGGCGTCAGCGCCGTCCAATGCCTGAAGGCCGGCCTCGAGGGCGCTCAGCGCCTCCCCGGAGCGCTGCAGGAGCGAGAGTGTCTGGGCCTTGGCGATCGCGATTTCCGCCGTGTCTGTTGGATTACGTGCGTTTCTGAGCGCCTGGTCGTAATGGTCCAGTGCCACGTCTGGTTCTCCGGCCGCGTCCTCGGCGCGAGCCAGGGCGCGCAGCAGCGCGACCCGTTCCTCTGGTGGGGGACCCTCGGCAAGAGCCCGGCGCAGGCTGCTCGGCGGCCGCGTCCGGTGCGCCGCGCCCGAGCACGGCGTGAGCGGAATCTCTGAGCGCTGCGACGGCCCACGGTTCCCCGGCTGGTTGGCATCTCATCAGGTGTGCGGCAACGTCGCGGACGTCTGCGCCTTCGCGATCGAGCAGCAGCGCTGCTTCGCGATGCCAGGTGTCGAGCCTGGGGGATGGGAGTCGTGCGTGGACTGCTGCGCTGATGATCGGGTGAGCGAAGCGCAGTGGCAGGCCGGTTTTCAGCACGCCTTTCGTGGTGAGTGCATCAATGATCTCCACAACTCGGGCCGTGGCCAGGTCTGAGAGTCGGCTGATAGGCCCAGGTTCGGCTCGGCTCGCGAGGATCGAAATCAGACCGACGACGGAATCCGCGCCGGCACCGAGCGCTTCGATGCGCCGCCACACGTGTGCCGCCAAGCCGCGCGCGTCAACGTACTCGAGTTCCTCGATCGCTGCGTCGTCGGGGCGGACGCCGCGCTCGCGCGTCTCGCGCAGCAGCTCGGCGAGATACAGCGGGTAGCCGCCGGTCTGCTTCCTGCAGGCCTGTGCGAACTTTGCCGAGGGCGGCTCGCCGAGGATCCGGTGCACCATCTCCCGGACGCCGCCCACACTGAGCGGTAGCGGCTCGATTCGCTGCGACGCTAGCTCGCTGAGGTCATCGGTTGCGGCTCGCGGCGGCTCGCCGGTGCGGATCGTGAGCAAGACAACGACGCGCAAACCATCCAGCCGTCGACACAGGTGACAAAGGTGGCGTAGCGACGGCTCGTCGGCCCACTGCGCATCGTCAACGGCGAGCAGCAGCGGTTGTTGCGTGGTCATGTCGTCCACCAGCCAGTAGAGACCGTCCAGCACCTGGTAGGACACGTCGGTGACGTTGTTGAGCCCGGTGGCGCGCCCAAGAATCGGGGCGATCGTCTCGCTGCGCTGGGCTTCATCGCTCGCTGCCCCTCGGTAGAGCTGGCGTACGATCCCGTAGGGAAAGCCGACCTCGAGTTCTGTCGCCGAGGCGCCTCGAGTAGCGAACCCGCGCGCCGCAGCAAGCCGCTCGGCCGTATGCCAGAGCGCGGTCTTGCCGATGCCGGCGGGGCCGGCGACAACCACGAGGCTGCCGGACCCGGCTTGTGCAGCCGTCAGTGCCTCATCGAGCTTGGAAACGGCTTTGGAGCGCTCAACCAGATCTACCGACACGACAGCAATGTAGTTCGCGCCGTCACGTGACACTCAAATGCTGGTGCGTGCGCGCTAGCCCATCCACGCGAAGATCACCCTGGCCCTTGGGGTTGGCCCGGGGTTGCGGTGGTTAGTCTCCGGCGGACCGATGCGGCTGCCACCGATCATGTTCGCGTTTCGCTGCGCTCTAGTTCGCGATGTTCCAGCGCACCGTTACACGGCGGTGCATCGGGCGTGAAGGTGCTGACGCGCCCAGGGGCCCTGCAGCGGGACAACGGGCCCACGATTGCCTATGACGTCGCGGGCCGCGGTCCTCTGGTCGTGTTCGTGCATGGCCTCACTTCATTCCGGCAGACCTGGGATCCGGTCACCGCGCTGCTCGCCGAGGAGTTCACGTGCGTGCGGTTGGATCTACGTGGTCACGGGGCTTCCTCGCACGCCGCGGATTACTCGATGGTGTCGCTGGTCGGTGACGTACGGGCCCTCGTCGAGGAGGTGGCACTCGGGGAGCCCGCGATCGTCGGTCACTCCTTGGGTGCGAGTGTCGCCGCTGTCTACGCCGCGGCGCACGGTGCGCGTGCCGTCGTCTGCGTCAACCAGTCGCTGCGGTTCGGCGAGTTCGCTGGGCTCGTGCAGGCGCACGCAGAGGACCTGCGCAGCCAGCGCACGATGGAGGCCGTGCTGTCGATCGACCGCGCTCTCAAGCTCGAGCCCTACACGGGGGTCGAGAATATGGAGCGCAGGGTGTTGGCGTTTCCGCGCGAGGTCGTCCTCGGAATCTGGGACGCGCTGTTGACGACCCCTCCAGAGCAACTAACCGCGATCGCCGAGGCGATCCTGCCCCGAATCGCCGCACCGCTCCTATCGTTGCACGGCTCGCCGCCACCACCGGACTACGCAGCCTGGCTTACCGGCCTCGCGCGCAGCGCGCGTGTCGAGATCTGGGACGGGACTGGCCACATGCTTCACCTAGTCGACCGGGAACGATTTGCGGCACGCGTGCGGCCGCTATTCGCGGACCCAGCCGCGCCCTGAACGCTCCTTCGCGCTGACGCGGACCATCGCGCCGGAGCGCATCGCCTGGATGTCAGCGTCGGTGAGACGGCGAACGACTCTCATGTGAACCTCCAGTGTGTCGGCGGGCCCGGTCGTCGAGCCCCTTCACACACACAGAAGTGATCGATCTCTAGTCCACAGTGCGCGCGCTGACGGCCAGGAGATCGTCGCTGGCGCACACCAACATGGGCGCGGCGCCGATCCCTACCACCGGCGCGGCGTCCTCGCAGCCAGGCCGCCACTGATCGCTGTGCAGCGCGCGTGCGCGCAACAGTCCGCGGCTTCTCCAGCGGCTCAGGGTGTGGGCGTCAACGCCGAGCGTGCGTGGGGTGCCTGGAGGCATCGTCATCTTCCCGAGAGGATAGGGACAGGAAGGCGACGGGGACTAGCACGAATTTGGCAGCAGCCCGCTGCCAAATTCGCCGCTCGGGGTCGATCACCGAGTCCCAAGTGCGCCTGTGGCGTTCCCAGAGTACGACGTCCACCGGTGTCGGCTACGGCTCGAGTGCGCCGAGTAGCCGGTGCGTGGGGTGACGGTTGAGGCTGTTTCGGTTCTTGTCATAACGTCGCGTCGTGCGGGGATCAGCGTGCCGCGCGGCGTCCTGCACATCCCGCAGCGATGCTCCTTCGTCGAGCGAGAGCGTCACGAAGCCGTGGCGCAGGGCGTGGGGGTGAAGATCGGGGATACCGATCTGCTCTCCCATCCGCTTGATCAGCTTGCCGGCGTGCTGACGTGTCAGGCGCTCTCCGGTGGAGGTGATGAGCAGCGGTCCTTTGGTGCGCGCGCCCTTGGCTCGGTCGACGGCGTGCGCGACGGCGGCGTTCAGTGGCGCGACCGCTGCCTTTGTGGTCTGGCCCTTGCCCTTCAGTTTGAGCACGCGGTGGCGGCCCTGCTCGCCGAGATCCTCGATGTCCGCGCCGACAGCCTCAGAGACCCGCAGGCCGAGCTCGAGCAGCAGCAGCACGAGCGCCAGTTCGCGTGGACCCTCAGCGCGGGCAGCGGCGATCAGTCGCCGGGCGCGCTGCTTTGAGATCCCCGCGGTCGCTGCCTGCTCTGGGACCTTCGGGCGGTCGGCGAACTCGACTGGGTTGCGGGCGATCATCCCGTCGTAGTGTGCGCGGCGGTAGAAGTGCGAGAGGCACGCCAGGCGCCGTGCCATCGTCGACGGAGCGGGCGCCTTGCCGTCGAGCAGCGGCTGGCGCTTGTAGCTCTCGATCGTCGCGAGCGTCGCCTCGAGCGGGCTGCTCCCGGCGCGCGCGAGCCACACGAACCAGTCGGCGAGATCGAGCGCGTAGGCGCCCTGGGTGTTGCGCTGGTTGTCATAACGTCGCAGAAAGCCTGCGGCGAGCTCGCCGGCGGTCTCCGGATCCTCGAACGGCAGCTCGCCGCGCGCGGCCACCAGGAGGTTGTCGGCGAGCTCGCGGCGAGCGGCTTTCAGATCGGCAAGCTGCGTCGGGCGCTCGAGCAGCTCAAGATCGGTCCTGAGAGCGGTCATCCACAGGCTTTCGACGCTGTTATCCCGCTTCCTTTGCGTGGTCCATAATATCCGTTACGGACCAAAATAGGGGCAAAAGCAGGGATTTCTGAGGCTCTTGGCGGGTCTTACCCGTTGCCACGGCTTACTCATCAGTCCGACTCATCGCGGGAGCGCCGGTAGCGCTCGTAGATCACCCGCGAGCCGAACGTCCTGGTCTCGATCAGGTCCAGCGGAACGCCACCGGTGACCGGCGGCAAGAACGGCGTGCCGCCACCGACGACGATCGGGTTGCGGAACATGCGCAGCTCGTCGACAAGGCCGAGCTCGACAGCCACCGCAGCCAGACCGGCGCCGCCGATCGCGACGTCCTTGTCGGTCGTGTCGAGCGCCGCAGCGGCCTCCCCGGCCAGCGACGCCTCGGCGAGCCGCGCGTTGCCTTGGACGCTGTCGAGCGTGCGGCTGAAGACGATCTTCGGGATCGCGCACCAGGCGTCGGCGAACGCGGCGTGGAGTTCGTTGTCGCGCATCGACGGATCCGTCTCCCACACCAGCATCGTCTCGTAGAGCCTGCGGCCCAACAGAAAGCCCCCAAGCTCCCGTGTCTGCGTGACGTGGAAACGAAACTGCTCATCGCTGGGCACCGACCAGGAGAACGCGCCCTCGCGGTCGGCGATAAAGCCGTCCACCGAGACGCCCATCGAGTAGATCAGCATGCCAAGCTCATCCCACGGACGATATAGCGCAACGCCCTGCGACCATTGGGGCGGGCTCAGGTGCGAGAGCGGCTTCGTTCGTAGGCGGCCCGCGTGTAGTTGTAAGCCTTGCGTGCGTCGGGAGTCTCGCTTGAGAGCGGCGAGCGCGGGGCCTCGGCGTAGCGCTGGCCCTCCGAGGTGCGGCTGAGTGGGTTGAAGAGGTGCTCGCGGGCTGCTTGGAAGGCGCGCATGTGCAGGTTGCCGGCAATCCGGTCCAGAAGATCGAGCAGGTCAAGGTGCTTGGCCGACTCGAGCAGCATGATCGTCTCGTCACGGTCGAGGATCGCGCCGGCGCGGCGAAGCGAGCGCAGCTGCTCGGAGATCCGCGCGGCGTCGCCGCAGCCGTTCAGTTCGCTGCGGGTGCGGTGGCGCAGCGCCAGGTGCGCAACGACGCTCCAACCAACGGGATGCGCGAGGTTCTCGAGCAGCCCGACGCCGGCGGGCAGCTCCTGCACGAGCCCAAGGACGTCGGTGAGCTCGGCGGCGTTCAGTGTCCAGCGGCAGCCCTTGTGCGTCTCGATCACGCCGGCGAGCTCCAGGCGCCGGAGTGCCTCCCCCACCTGTTCGCGGGAGGGCTTGCGTGTGGGCAGCTCGCGATCCGGGGCCGTCACCTGCGCGATCGAGCTGTATCCGCCGGCGACGAGGTAGCGGCAGACGGGGTCGTTGAGCAGGATCGCGAGCGTGCGGCCTGGGCTCATTTCGGAAATCGCCTGAATCCGAACGACATGGCGGGCCTAGATTCGGCGCAAAGCTCCCATAATCCTTGAGGGTTCCGTCCCATGACGGGTGTAGCGTGACAGGGCCAAGTTGCTAGGACTGTTCCAGACAGTAGTCACAGATGGCGTCTACCAATCGACAAGCCACACGCCGGCGGGCGCCTGCAGCGGCAGGCGAGCAGACCGACGCGCCGTTCGCCGAGGCACTCTCCGGCCTGAAGGCGCAGCGCGGCCTGAGCTTCCGCGCGCTGCACGAGGCGACGCAGGCCGCCGACCCAGCTGGGCGCGGGCTCTCCGGTGCGCACATCAGCCGACTGGGCAGCGGGAACGATCCTCCCTCCTCAGCGACGATCGCGCTGATCGCCAAGGCGCTTGACCTGTCGCCTCGGTACTTCGCTGAGTACCGCTTGGCAGAGGCGCGTGCACTCCTTGACGAGCGCGGTCCAGGCGGGCTGAAGCCAGCACTCGCGCAACTGCGTCGACTCGAAGCCAGCCTCGGTACGCCGCGTCCACCGAGAGCTCCGGGTGCGCGAAGCCGCCGCCGGGCACCCTGACCACAGCCCATCTCACGCGAGAATCCCCTAGCGTTACGCTTCGCGGTTAAGCGTAAGGGCGGGTGTGTAGTGGCGCTTGAGTCAGGGATGAGCGAAGCGACGATCGCACGCAAGGAGCAGCGGCGTACGGGGCGCGCATGGGCCCCGGAGGTTCGCGGCGCTCTGTGCCACCGCCTGATCGCGGAGATTTGTGCGCGCGAGATCACCGAGCCCCGCTCGATCGAGACGCTCGCGGCCACCATGTTGCCGGCGGGCCTCGCGCCGGTCCACCGCCAGGCCCTGCTCGCGTTCGTGGTGCCGATGGCCGCGTCCTACCTGCGGCACTTCAGTCGGCCGGGCTGGCGGTTCTTGGGCAGCGAGGTGATCGTCGGCGACGTCGCTCTCGACCTGCTCTGGCAACGCGGGAGCCGCTTGGAGGCCGACGAGGTGAAGTCCAGCGCCTCGACCCCGACGCTCTGGCGCGCCGCCGCGCACGCGCAGGCCGCCGCTCAGGCGCGCGCCGCCACGCAGCACTTCGGCGACGCGTTCGCCGGGGTACGGATCACGGCGCTGGCGCTCGGCGAGTCGGTCTGGGTGACAGCGTGAAGCGCATCGCCGACCGCGAGCGCGCCGAGGCGATCATCGCGCAGATGCGCGAGTTCCGCGCCGAGCTCGGGGTCGTCCCGGCGTGGTACCTCGAGCAGGCCAAGAAGGAGCTCGGACGCTCGCGCGCCTGCCTGTACCGGTGGGCGAAGGACGGCGTGCCGGGCGGCACGCGCCCGGGCTTTCAGTTCGAGGGCGAGCACAAGGTCGCTGTCTTTGACGAGCGCGGCGTCGGTTCGGCGTGGCACGCCCTTCGCGCCGAAGGGGCCAAGGTGCCCTCCCGTACGACGTGGTACCGCGCGGCCGGCCGCGACCTGAGCGAGCTCGAGCGCCGCTACATCCAGGGCGGCCTCCCGGGCGCCCGCAGTGCGCAGCTGCGCCTGGAGCGCCGCGAGGGCCGCCGCGGCGACGCCCTGATTGCCGACCACAAGCTCGTCGACCTGCTGGTTTGCCTCCCGGGCGCGGCCAAGCCTGTCCGTCCGTGGATCACGAGCTTCATGGAGCCATCGACCCGCGCGATCGCCGGTCTGGCAGTGTCGGTCAGACCCCATCGTGGAGTGGTGCTCGCCGCGCTCGGCGAGGCGATCCGCGAGCGCCCCGAACTCACGCCCGCGCGCGGCAAGCCGTGGATCATCCGCTTCGACAACGGGCTCGAGTTCCTCGCCGGCGCGATCCGCTCAGCCGCGATGGACCTCGGCTTTCACCCGGTGCCGCTACGCCGGCGATCACCGTGGCTGAACGGCAAGATCGAGCGTTGGCATCAGACGATGACCGGCGAGCTGATCCGCCGCTTGCCTTACTGGACTGACGGGCCCAAGCGCGAGGACGGCACCCTCGACCTGGCCGCCGACACCGTGCCGCTGGCGATCGAGGTGTTCATCGAGCTGCTGCTCGAGTGGGTCGCCGCCTACAACTTCGAGCGAGCGCACGCTGCTCTCGGCGGACGCACGCCGGCGCAGGCCTGGGAGCAGGACACAACGCCGCTGCGAGCCGCCAGCGAGCAGGACCTGCGCCGCTACCTGCTCGAGTGCCCCGGCAGCCGCGTCGTCGAGGCCCGCGGCGTGAAGTTCAAGAACCGCTGGTACACCGACGAGGCGCTCCAAGAGACCCTCGGGCGCCGGGTCGAGTTGCGCCGCATGCCACACGACGCCCGCTGGCTTGAGATCTATCTCGACGGGCAATGGCTCTGCCGCGCCGTCCGCCACGACGAGGCCTCCGACGCGCAGCGCCAGCGGGTGCTCGACGCTCGCGCACAGGCCGCGCGGGAGGCCGCCGGAATCGCGCGGCGGGCGAAGAACCGCGCACGCGTGCGCTGGTCGACGATGACCGCCGCGCACCCGCCGCAAGCCACCAACAGCGTCTCCACAGACGAGGCGCGCGAAGTCGAGGATCCCGGCGCGAAGGTGCTCGAGGCACTCGGGCTCGCCCACCGCCGCGGACAGAAACGCAGGTGAGCGGTGACCGCCTGTGTGTTCGACCCGCCCGTGCGCCACCACGCCAGCCCACCCGGCGTCGGGATCGTCGAGACCGAGGGGCTCTTGCTGTCGGAGCGCTCCCTTCACTACGTCATCGCCAACCGGCTGCTCGGCGCGCTGACCGGCGTCTCAGGCACCGGCAAGACGTTCACCCTCGAAGAGCTGCTGCGCGGCCGCCACGACCTGCGCGTGGTCTGGATCGAGGTGCAGGTGAAGCCGACGATGCTCTCGATCGCCCGCGCGATCGCGCTGCAGCTACTCGGCGAGATCCCGACCGGCAGTCGCCACGAGCTCTCCTACCACCTACAGGACGTGCTCGTCGACCAGCCCGACGGCAGACAGCTCGTGCTCATCTTCGACGAGGCGCAGCGCCTGAACAGAGAGTGCGCCGAATACCTGCGCTATCTGCATGACCCGCACAACACCAGCTTCGCGATGGTGCTCGCCGGCGGCAACGGCTGCTGGGAGACGATCCGCCGCGAGCCGATGCTCCACAGCCGCGTGCACGAGCCCGTCTTCTTCAAGCCGCTCGGCGATACCGCCGTGCTGCAGACGCTCCCCAACTACCACGCGATGTACCAGCGCGCCGAGCCCGAGCTGCTGCTGTGGGTCAACCAGGAGCGCTGCCAGGGCATCCTGCGTCACTGGTCGGCGTTCACCGCCTCCGCTGCGCAACTCCTGAGCCCTGACGAACCACTCACGCGAGCGATCGCCGCGACGGTCTTGGGGCAGCCCGAGTGAACGACTCCCCGGCCGCCTACACGGTGCTGAACGCCGACATCGAGCCGCGGACGATGGCGCGACTGCTGAGCCTGCACGACATCGAGCGCGGCGTCGTGGTCTGCCATCCAGTCCCGCCGCGAGCGCGCGACGGTCACCTTGCGCGAGACGTGCTGTACGCGCTCGGCAAGCACCCGGCAGCCGGCCGATGGCCCCGAAGCCGCGAGGTCACAAGCCACGCGACGATCTGGCTGCAGGCGGAGCGGATCACCGACGTACTGCTCGTCCGAGCCGACCTCTTCGCACACGTGACCCTCACCGATCTCGTCGAGCTGGGCCGGGGCGCCGGAGCTCAAACCTGGCTGATCTTCGACTCCGCCAGTGCTCGGCGCGCCGCTACCGATCGTCTCGGAGCACGACCAGCGGCGCGGGTGCGGATCACACCGAGAACTGAGCAGCCAAGCGAACCCAGCGGGGCCACGGAGCGCGTGCGATGGCCGACGCCCTCGCCGTGGATCGCGCGCGCGGCGGCCACGCGTGCTCTCACCATCGACCCTCTCAATGCCCTCGACGCCCGCATGCACGTCGCCTTCAAGAACATGAGCTCCTGGCTCTCGAGCCGCCGGCGATTGCTGCCGCAAGCCACCGAGCGCTTCCTGGAGATCCTCACCAGCGACGCCTCGCCGCAGTACCGGTACGCACGCCGGATCGGCGCCGCAAGCGCCCTGCTCCTACATGGCTTCGCCCCTGAGATCCGTGAGCGCCCGAGCCGGCGGGTCGCGCTCACGCGCGACCCAACCGACGGGCAGGCGCGCGAGATTCGCCGCCACAGCAACCCGGCCAGCGCCGCCCTGAATGCCATCGCGCGGCTCACCGGCCTCGACGCCGAGACACTCGCCTACCTGACGCTCGACCAGCTCATCCAGACACCGAGCGGCGTCTTGCTCGGCGACTACCGGCTTCAAGGCGCCGGCGCGACCGCGCTCCGCGCCTACGCGGCCTACCAGACAGGCCGCGGACAGCCGGCCACCGCACCGCTGTTCACCCGGCGCCAGCTCGCCGAACACGACGACGTCGTCGGAGAGAGTGACCGCAGCCTCCCACGACGGCTCGAGGTGAGACTCGCCGCGCTCCCAGGCTCGTTGGACATCGCCTTCCCACAGCCCGAGCTTCGCCCCGGGTTTCGGTACGCCGGCAGAGGACACGAGACAGGACGCGTGGCTCGTCATCCGTCTCCTGCGACTCGTTCCCTCTCGGGCGCTCCCGCTGGCGCGCCTGAAGAGCCCCGAGCGTGACGCCGCGCAGCGACTCGTTGTCGGTCACGCGGCGAAGGTCCACGAAGGACTGCTCGCCGCCACCGAGCATCTGCGATTCAGTCATTTCCTCGCCGACACCCCCGGGTATCTCGCCAGCGTGCGGAGGGGACAGTGGTGACGCCACCGGCCACACGGCTACGCGCCCTCTTTGAAGAGAATTACCTCGCGTCCAAGAGTCCTGGAACTCGCTCGTGCTACCTGCGAAGCATCGAACGCCTCGAAGCCTGGGCCCGGCGCGAAGCCCTCGATCTCGGCCAGCTACAGACCGACGATCTCAGAAGGTTCCTCGCTGAGCACGGCCGCCAATACGCTGCCGGCACGATCAAGGTGCACCGCGCGGCCCTACGCGCCTTCTACCAGTGCCTGTACAACACCGGCGTCATCGAGGACGACCCTGCGTACCGCCTCCGCCACACACCGGTGAGTCATCTCGCGCCCAGCGAGCCGATCGCATATCTCACCGACGAGGACATCGCCCACGTGCGAGCAGCCGCCCAAGAACTCGGTGTGGTGCACAGCCTCGCGGTATGCCTGCTCCACGAGACACCGACCAGCATCGCAGGCATCGCACGCCTATCGGTTGACGACTTCGCGGAAAACCCCAGACACCAGACCTTCATCCTCCTTGGGCGGACCGCCGCGAGCACCACGCCCTGGCCGATCGGCGAGCAGGCGCGCGAGGCGATCGACGCGCTCCGAAACGAGCACGCTCGCCTCATATCGCCGCTGACAAAGAACCCGAATCACCTCAGGGTCCGCATCGCCTTGGGGGAGACGCACGCGCGCGCCAAGATCGAGACGCCCGACCTCGCAGCTGCCCTCAGAGGCACGCAGCGCCGCAAGGAACGCGAGCTGTGCGAACAACTGCGCCTCCAACCGCACCGCCTCGCGCATTACCGGCGTCAGCTGCTAGCCGAACTGAAACCGATGGGTAGTACCTCCAAGTAAGCCAGCCCCATCTCGGCTGTCTCACATGGACGGGATTGCGCCGTCTCAGATGAACGGGATTCCCGTCTCACATGAACGGGACGCCGCATGATACGCAGGCCGAAGGGCAGCACCGCCTATCAACGCCCGATAATGCATGTTATGTAAACCAGTGAGCGCAAGAGTCCGGCTGCACTGGCGTAAGCAGCTTTGCCTTCCACTCGACGCGACGGTATCCGAGGTCGTCGAAAGCGTGGCGCACAGGTAGTTCGCCTCGGTCGCGGCCGTTGCGCATTGCAGCGGCACGCCGAACCGGATCAGCCCGGCACGCAGCGTCAACGAATACAGCCGGGGCAGACGCTTGGCTTCGGTCAGCGCAGCTGTGCGACGCGTCCTCGATCAGGGTGTAGGCCATAAAGCGCCCGTTGACGATGTTGAGTTCGGCGTCGGGCAGGAAGCTGGGAGGAGCCCAGACCGGCCCGAATCCCACTGACCGGGCCAAGGGGGGCGAAGCGTTCGGTCCTCACCGAGGCTGCGGGGGTCCCGGTCGGGCTCGATCACGACGGCGCGAACCGCAACGACCACAAGCTGCTGAAAGGCACGCTCGACTCGATCCCGATCGAGCGGCCGCAGCCGACGGCGGCACGGCCGCAGGGCATCTGTCTGGACAAGGCGTATGACAACACGGAGGTCCGCGAGCTGATCGGTGATTACGCGCTGACGCCGCACATCCGTGCACGCGGCGAGGAGATCGAGGAGAAGGCCCACCTCGCAACCCTCGCCGCCACCCAACCGGGATAGGCCCTTAGCTCCGGGTCGCCCCGGAGAACGTGTGTAAGCCTTCAGCACGTACTGAAGTTGATGTTGCCGGCTATCCATTCATACAGGCTGGCGCAGGTATGCGATTCGGTTTCCCAATTTGCTTCGCTCCAGTGGTGCCAGGTGCCGTTGGTCCACTGGACCCATGTTTGGTCTTTACCGTAGTTTTCCGGCTCGGTTTCGCCTGCAGCCTCCATACCCACGGTCACTTGTTTCGATGTGTGCGGCTCCCCCTCCATGCCGCACGTCTCGGTCGTTCCGTTGATCACCGCGCACCAGCTTCCGTTGCCTTCAGAAATCAACTTATAGTTGTTCCACGTATACCCTTCCACTCGGCCCGTCGGCAACCTGACTCCGTAGTAGCCGGTGTCGTTTTGTAGCGCCCAAAACCAATCCATCACATTTGTCGAACCGGTGTCGCCACCGGCAGTTTGCCCATCCTCGACCCAGTTGCCATTGTCAGCCGGAAAACCTACCCATTGCTCATCGTTGACGAAGTTTTCCCCGCTAAGGGCCTGTAGATAAATAACATTTCATCACGGCTTACCGATAGATGTGGTCCTCACCCGCGTGGCGTGATCGTGTAGTTCCACTCGGGATGGAAGTCTTCACCGTGAATGTTGACGGCTTGCAGTTCGGCGTCTGTGACGCGGATCTTGTCGGGGTAGGTGCCCTGATCGAGGCGGGCGTAGACCTCGAGCCCGCTGCTGGTCGTGGTCGCGCCGATCAGGTTGATGATCGTCTCCAAGGAGGTGAGCGGCTTGCCGCGCCAGTTCATGGTGATGAAGCTGAACAGGCGGTGCTCGATTCGATTCCACTTGCTGGTGCCGGGCGGGAAATGGCAGACAGCGAGCTCAAGGCCGGTCTCGTCTGCGAGTTTTCCCAGCTCGAGCTTCCATAGCTTCGTGCGGTTGCCGTTGGAGCCGCCACAGTCGGCGGTGATCTGCAGCCGCGTGGCGTGCGGGTAGCGCTCGGCTCCGAGGTGCTCCCACCAGCTGCGGATCGAGTTCGCGGCGAACTGGGCGGTGTCGTGGTCGATGCCGACGTTGACGTAGCCCTCGTCCAGGCGCAGGTCATAGACGCCGTAAGGGATCGCCTTGCCCAGCTGCTTGTCCTTGAAGTCGTGCATGCGCACCAGCTCGGGCTTGCCCTTCAGATGCCACTCACGCCCTGCGTTCTTGAAGTCTCCGATGAGCTCCTTCTTCTTCGTGTCCACGCTGATCACAGGCCAACCGGCAGCCACGGCCGCCTTCGCGGCCTGGTTGATGTGACGGAACTGCAGATCGCGGTCGGGGTGCTGGCGACCCTCTCTGGTCTTGACGTTCGCTTGCAGGCTGTACCCGAGACAGCGCAGGAGCGTCGCCACGGAGGTGAAGTGAACCTCGTGCCCCATCTCACACAGCCCGTCGGCCAGATGACGCACACTCTTGGAGGTCCACCGCAAAAGCGACTCCGGATCACCACGCGAGCTCTCCTCCACCAGCCGCTCGAGATCACCAGCCAACGTCTGGTCAACCTCGGTCAGTGCCTTGCGGCCACCACCCCGCCGCCTGACACGCCCACGCTCCAAGTGCTCACCGGACTCCAGTTCCGCGATCCCCTTGCGAATCGTCGGCACGCTCACCCCGGTCTGCCGCGCGACCACCGCGACACCGCCCCGTCCCACCGCCCGCGCCTCGGCCGCCACAAACAGGCGACGCTGACGCTCATTCAGCTCACCCGCCAGCGCCCTGAACCGCTCGCCAATCGCATCCTCATAGATCACGCCTCACTGTTCCACACACGTGACACGAATCCTGCAATGTTATTGATCTACAAGCCCTAAGGTCCCAATCTCCGACATACATACTGGTAGTGTCGATGTTTGATTCTAGCCCCTCGACCTTTTCAGATTCGTTTGCCATGTTCCACCGTGCCTCTGCGTAACAGTGCGGCAAATGGTTTGTGCAATGGCTCCCCCACTCGGCCGATGCCGACGCCGGGAGCAACAGAATGGCCGCGACGGCGCAGGCAAGGATCAAACAATATCTAGACATTTGCAAGCTCTTGTCCTTTCCTTCACTTAGGGTCGCAAACCAGCTCGACGGTCAGCGTGTGAACATTTCGGGGGACCGTTATGCTGTGTTCAATACACTCGGACCCAGCCGCAATGCCCGGCGTCGAATCTCCCTGTAGCTGGTAAACACCAGGTCGCAAGCGGAAGGAAAATTCACCGCTTTTACTCGTAGTTGTCGCTACAATGTGCTTGTGTGCCACGACGTTGACACGTACCCTCGGCTCGATAAGTGGCGTCTCTGGGTCGTGCCCGATGTTGATCCTTAGAGCGTGGCCGACCACCTTGACGGTCTCGCTGGTGCGCGTGGCCTGCGCATACCGCGCATCAGCGCTACCAGCGGCACTGGTGCTCAGGTCCGGGGCGGGTTCGTTTCCGACGTACTCAACTACGACGGACCCGCTAACTGCATCTATGGCTAGGTCCATCGTTGTGCCCGTTGGCGGCTTGTAACCGTCTGGTATGGGCCCATCTGCTCCGGTGAAGTGACCCGTCATCGCCACGAGGATCATCGGGGAGTCTGCAAACGATTTGCCGGTGCGCGGGTCGGTGATGTTCAGTTCAGGCGCAGGTGCACCCGTTAGGCTCACTGCATGTTCTAGTGTCGTTTCTGCCGTTTCGATTTTTGGGTTCGGTTCGCCGCACGCCGCCGCGACCCGTAGGGCGATACCAGTCGCTTCCGCGACCGTGACACGTTCCGGCTGCGTGCTCGTCGGTCCCGTTGTCGTCGTCGAGGCTGTCGCTCCGCCCGATAGTGCAGCGACCAAGGCCGCTCCGCACGCCACAGCAAGCGCTACTGCTAGAAGCCGCTTTCTCAAAGTTCTGCCTCCGTATGCCCGGCTGGGTGGCGCCCGCGGGGCGGTCGTGTGCACGTTGTCCCATCATGCTACTCGGTACCGAGGGTCGGACTTTCGGGACCCTAGCACAGTCCGAAGGCGACGTGCTGTCATGGCTGCATTTGTGCTGTTGTGGCGGTTGCCGGCCCGGCTACAGGTCTAGACGATGGCTATTTGCCCCCGAGCCCTGATCCCGATCTTGTTGAGCCGTTGTCCCGCTTCGCAGCTAATCTGCGGCGCGCTCGAGTGGGTGCTGCTCTGAGCCAGGAAGCGCTTGCCGCTGAGGCGGGGATGCACCGTACGGCGCTCTCCCGACTAGAGACCTGCGAACGCGCACCGGAGTTCCGGACACTCCTGCGGTTGGCCCGCGCACTCGGCGTGAGCCCGGCGAGCCTACTCCGAGGTGTCCGATAAGACGCTACCGGAGTTGGGGAGCGCGATGCGTGTCTGGTGTTCGAGTCGGACCCTCGATGGCGCGTAGACCGTAGACTGGCCTGGTGTCAGGCACCGTGAGCATCCGCTGGCTCGATGAGCCCGAAGAGAAGGACTATCAGGCCGCCCAGAGCTTTCTCAGCATGGTGCTGGCGCCAGCGTCACTCCCGGAGGTCATCGCTGCCCTGCACGCCGCGCCTCTTGGTCGTTGGGCCGCCAAGGACATCCTGCGGGCGGCGGGCCTGCCACCGCTGAGGCCGAAGGAGAGCGCCGAGGTGGCCGAGAAGCTCGAGAAGATCAAGGAGGGCGTTCCCATCTCGCCAATCCTCCTGGTGGGTGGCATCAGGGACTACCTGGTCATCGGAGACGGATACCACCGCGCATCGGCTGCCTACCGGGTCGATCAGGATGCGCTGGTGCCCGGCAGGTTGCTCTGGTCGAGCCGAGCGCCTCGGCCGAGTACCGCCAAGCGGGACGCGATGTGATCGACTTGCGTGGCAGACGCCTGGCCGCATACCCGACACACCGGCTGTCGCGGCGCCCTGGCGTGTGCGTCGACTGACCCGACGCGGGAGCGACCACGGCTGAGTCTGGCCGTGGGACGCAACAATGATCCGCGCAAAGGAGTAGAGTTGCTCTTGGACGGTCGCTGACCAAGCCGACCAGCCGTCGCCGCCGCTGAGCTTTTGCCGTCGCCGCGACTTGCCGATTCGATTGACCTCCGCCCACGTGGATTCCCTTTCGGGGTTACACGGCTCGCCGGGCTTTGCTCGGAAGGGAATGAAGGTGAACAGGAGGTTCCTCTCATGTTTAGAGCGAGGCCCGCAGGGCCTGCTTCTGAAGTCAATACGGATGGTCAACCGGTCGAAGCGCCACGCCGGCAGGGTAGGCGTGAAGCGACTGGCGTCGGAGTGCTCGGGCAAGGCGCGGGCCTGCTGGCGCGCGTCGTTCAACTCCTTGTCAGCATCATCGTGGCGATCATCGTCGCGGGAATTCTACTGGTGGTGCTCAAGGCCAATCCCACCAACAGCATCGTCTCGGAAGTCCACAACTGGGCACACTCGCTCGCCGGTCCGTTCGACGGCATGTTCAGCTTCCACAACGCCAACGACGCGATCGCTGTCAACTGGGGCATCGCTGCGGTCGTCTACCTGTTCGTGGGCGTCCTGATCGCGCGGCTGATCGGCCGCACCTACTAGGCATGCGCGAGCCAACTCAACCAAGCGTTGGGAGGTGACCATGCTCACGATCCTCCTCATCGTCATCGTAGTTCTGCTGCTGACCGGCGGATTCGGCTACAGACGCCGCAGCCGCGGCGTGTAGAACCGCGAACGTAGGGATTCCGTCGGGTGGGCCCGACGGAATCCCGAGCGGGCCATCATTGCTTTTCCGTGTCGGCGATCCCCGGAGGTACGACCTCGCCCCGGTCGGTGGTCCGGCCGAGGCGCTGTTTGGCTGCGAGGCTGCCCTCGCCGAGGACACCCGAGCCCGCGGCGCGGGCGACTGCATCCCCGCCGCCCCTCCCACGCAGCACAGACGCAATGCCGACGGCTATCAACGCACCGGCCAGCGGCCCCACGACATACACCCAGTAGCTCGTGAAGTCGCCGCTCACGAGCGCTGGCCCGAATGAGCGCGCCGGGTTCATCGAGGTGCCGCTCACGGGCGCCGACCACAGGCCGGCGAGAGCTATGTAGCCGCCGACACCCAGCGCGGCGATAGCGCCGACGTTCTGCGCGGCCGAGGCGGTCCCCAAGATGACGCTCACCAGCGTCGCGGTGAGCACGATCTCCATCAACAGCGCCTGCCAGTCCTTGTACCCCGGGCCTGGCAGTGTGGCGCCGAGGTGCTGGATGTTGCCGAACACCGCCAACAGAAACAGGCATGCCAGCGAGGCCCCCATCGAGCTGAATGATCATGTAGCCCGGGACGCGCTTCCACGGGAAGTCGCCGCGAAGTGCGAACGCCAGCGAGACAGCAGGATTCAGGTGGGCCCCGGAGATCGCGCCCATGAACAGGATGATCCCCAACACCATCAGGCCCGGCGCGACGACGGCCGCAGACAGGGTGATCTGACCCTCGCCATGCAGGATCCCACCACCCGCGGCGACGAGCACCAACATGAACGTGCCCAGCAGCTCGGAGAACAGCCTGCGCCACTCCAGACGCGGGTCATCGAAATCCTCACGGTCACCGAACTCCAGCGCGAGCAGATGCCTGCTCCGCGGACCCAACAGGCCCAGGCCCGGACCGGTGCCGGCGGGAACAATCTCATCAGGCGTGGCCATCACATCCCCTTTCAACCGAGACCGACATCTCAGCGCTGCGGACCGCAGCCTGATGAGCAGCCCCGCCGCCGCAGCATACGCCGATCGAGTGGATCGATCTCACGTCTGTCGCGGAGCCCTTACGAGTCCGCGCGCCCGCGCTCGGCGATCACGCGGACGGCCCACGCGCGCGTTCTCGCGTTCAGCAGGCGGCCGAGGCGCGTTCGGTGGTCGGCCACCCAGGCGTAGGCGCGGGCGGTAGCCCGCGGAGATCGCGCGGCGAGGCGCGCGAGCGGCTTTCCGCCGGGCAGCGCGCCGAGGACGACGGGGACGCCCGCGCCGGCCGAGCGGCGCACCCCTCGCCCGTCGATCAGATGCCACGACTCGAGGCGATCCTCACGGGCCACGTCGACGAGCAGGAGCTCGCCCCGGGGGCTCTGGATCGGCGCGGGATCGAGACGGTGCCCGCGGTCCCAGCTCAACAGCAGCGCGAGCATCACGCGGCAGAACCCGCACTCGCCGTCATACAGGACGATCAGCTCCTCGCCCCGAGCTGCCAGCGGGCCGGGCGAGCGCGCCACCGTCTGCACCCGACTCAGGGAGCCGCGGTGAGCGCCACGAGGCTCTGCGGTGCGACGAGCAGCTTGATGCGCCCGTGCGTGGCGCTGAGGTGCGCCGTCTGCACGCCTGTGCTCGCCGCGCTCAGGGTTTCGGTCTGGACGCCGGGCGCCTGGCGCAACACGACCTTCTGCGCCTGCCCGCGCTCGTTGTCGAGGATCAGGACCGCCTGGCCGGCGGTGCCGGTGATGCTCGTCGCCACCAGCCCGCGCACGCCGTTGACCGTGCGCAGCGACGCCCCCACCGGCAGCCATTTGGTGAGCGCTTCGAGCGCGCCGTCGAGCGGGCGCTTGATGACTTCTTCGCCGCTCACCACGAACGGGTCGTAGGGGTCGCCGCTGAAGTGAAAGCGCACCTCGCCGAACCCCGTCTTCAGGGCGCTCAGCACGAACCGCACCGCCCACACGGCCGAGGCGGGGCTGTTCGAGACCCCCGCCACGCCCCCACAGGAGACCGAGTTGGCCTCGGAGATGATCGCCGGCACCTGTGCCGCCTGCGCGAGGGATACCACCGACGCCAGTTTGCGCGGCTCGTCGGCGGCGTACTGCGTGAGCAGCCCCCCGACGGTGGCCGTCTTCGGCGTGAGGCACGCCGTCAACGGGTACGCGTGCACCCCCACCATGCTCAGGTGGAGCTGGGCGATCACCCGCGGCAATTCGTGCTGCCAGTGCTCGGGTCCGGCGAGTTCGGGGCCGATCACCGGGGCACCGCCGAGAACCGGCTGCAGGGCGCTCGCGAGCTGCAGGTAGAGGCTCGCCTGCAGCGCTTCTTCGTTGGCCTGCGGATGGGCCAGCGCGGAGTAGTTGGGCAGCGGGTACAGGTCGGGCTCGTTCCCGAGCGAGAAGTCCAGGCCGTTGGTCGCGGCGGTCTGGGCGCCGGCGACCATCTGCGCGGCCCACGCCGGCTCGCCGGTCTTGAGGTTGAGCCCGACCGTCAACGGGTCGCGGGTGGTGCTCAGCAGGCAGTGCAACTGGCTCCAGAAGCCCGCGGGCAGCGTGTACAACGTCGCCGTTTCCCAGGAGCTGGGGGCGCCGCTCAGCGCACCGCTGGGGACCGTCATGTCCTGGCTGTCGCCCGCGAGCGAGATCGGCGGCGAGCCGAGTGCCTGGATCGCGCTGACGAGCGCCGGCGAGGGACACGCGCCAGAGCCCAGATCGAGCGCCATCACCGGGTACTCCAGCGACAGGCCGATCGGCGGCATCGTCACCTGCACGCCCGGGAGGCCCGCGCCCTGTGTGAGCGTGACCTCGGCCGGAGGGGGCCCGGCCGCCCGCTTGACCGCAGGCGACCCCTTGGTCGCCGCCGGCGCCACGGCTGTGCTCACGCCCGCGCCGGCGAGCACCAGCGCGAGCACGCCGGCCAGCAGGATGCTCGTGCGTGGCCGGCGGCGCATCGCCTGAACAATACATTTGCTCGGCTAGCATCACAGCCGTTCCCCACCCCCGAGGCAGGAGAGGCAGGCGATGGCAGACAAGCTCTACACAGCCCACGCCCACGTGACCGGCGGCCGCGCCGCGGGACGCGGGCACACCAGCGACGGCGCGCTGGACGTCGAACTGCGCCTCCCGACCGAGATGGGCGGTCCGGGCGGCGGCACCAACCCCGAGGAGCTCTTCGCGGTCGGCTACGCCGCCTGCTTCGAGGGCGCCCTGGGGGTGGTCGCGCGCCGCGCCAAGGCCGACACCGGCGACGCGGTGATCGAGTCGGAGGTGTCGCTCTCGCCGAACGGGCAGGGCGGCTTCGAGCTGTCCGTCGGCCTCGACGTCACGCTGCCGTCGGTCGCCGACCCGGGCGCAGCCGTCGAGCTGGTGCGGGCCGCCCATGCGGTGTGCCCGTACTCGAACGCCACCCGCGGCAACATCGAGGTGACGCTCACCGCCAACGGCGCCCCCGTCGAGTAGCCGGCCTCAGCGGCCGATCGTGCGCTCAATCTCGCGGGCGCGCCTGCCCAGGCCGTCCAGCAGGGTGCGGATCTGCTCGAGATCCGCGCGCACCTCGGCGTCTCCCACCTCGACCGGGAGCATCGAGTCCTGCAGCGTCGCCAGGGATCGCTCGGCGGCGGCGATCGCCGTGACCGCGCTGTCCAGAAAGCCTTTCACCCCCCGCGCCGGGGCACCGGCGACCGCCCCGGCGAACTCCCGCCCCGGAAGCTCGTGACGCTCGGCAAACGCGGCATGGGCGCGCTGCGCCCGCCCGTAGGCCGTCTGCGTGGGGCGAAAGAGCTGCTCCTCGACGGCATCGGCACTGCGCTCGTCCAGACGCTCGTACAGCTCGCTCAGCGCCGACAGCGCCACGCCGAGCTGCTCGGTCGCCTCGGCGAGCACGTCGAGAAGCTGCTGCCGGGCGTCGGCGGTCGTGTAGGGCACCAGCGCAAGGTTAGAGCGCCCTGCACTGCTCGACGGCTCCGGCAAGCGGGCCTGCTGGCAGGCCGGCTCCTGGAAGCTCCTGCCGAGCGGGTCAGTCGAGCGCGTAGATCAGCGACACCTGCGCTTCGAGCTTGCAGGTGACGGCGGAGGACTTCTTGGCGGTCGCGTGCTTCTTGGCCGTCTTCCGTCCCGCCGGCACCCGGGCTTGCGGTGCGGCGGCCTCCACCGGCTCCACCGAGACCGATCTCCCCGAGCCGAAGTCCGGTTGTTCGCCTTCGTATTCGACGTAGCGTGACCCTTCGATTTCCACTCCCAGGCACGAGATGGAGCCGCCGTCTTCGGCCACGCTCTGCACGGGGCCGACGGTCGTCGCCACCTTGCCCGCGAGGAATTCCGCCTTGCTCTGGCCGTCCGTCACCGCGTCGGCCATGCCCTGCCGGTAGGCCGCGGTGGCGGCTTCGAGATCGGCGTCCTGCGCGATCGGCACGGTGGCCACGCCCTGGACGCTGACCGTGCGCACGGGGGTGGTTCCGGTGGGCGCTTCTGCGGCGGCCACGCCGAGCATGTTCGCCGCCACCAAACCGGCCGTCACTACCAGGGTTGCCGCGATCGCGTTCCTCATCCTCGCCTCCGATGCTAGCGCGACGTGTCGGCCAGCCCACGCGCCCGCACGAGCACCGCGTCGATCATCGACTCGGTGAGCCTGCCGGTGAACGTGTTCTGCTGGCTCGGGTGGTAGCACCCGAGCAGCCGGTAGCGCCCGCGCTCGAGCTCGGCTCCGTGCGCGAAACGTGGCCGCGGGCGCAACGGCACGGCGTCCGGCTCCGACAGGGCTCGCATCAGCAGCAGGGCGGCATCCCAGGCGAATCCACCGAGGCACACCACCACCCGCACCTCGCTCAGCAGCTTCAGCTCGGCGACGCTCCACGGCAGACAGCGCTCGCGCTCGGCGAGGGTCGGGCGGTTGGCCGGGGGCGCGCACCGCACCGCCGCCGTGATCCACGCGCCGGTCAGGTGCAACGAGTCCTCGCGATCCCGCGAGAGCGCCTGGTTGGCGAAGCCGCACCGCCACAGCGCCGCGAACAGGAAGTCCCCCGAGCGGTCCCCCGTGAACATGCGCCCGGTGCGGTTGGCGCCGTGGGCGGCCGGCGCCAGACCCAGCAGCAGCACCCGCGCACGCGGGTCCCCGAAGCCCGGGAGGGGACGCCCCCAGTACTCCTGCGCGGCGAACGCCGCCCGGCGCTCGCGCGCGACCTGCTCACGCCACGCGACCAGTCGCGGGCAGCGCCGGCAGGCGCTCACCTGCTCGGCGAGCTCGCTCAGCCCGGGGCTGTTGCGCGCGCCCGCGCTGGCGCTTCCCGATCTCATGCCGCAGTAGTACCATCGCAAGATGCCCTTGTGGGTCTGGGTTCTGTTGTTGGCTGCGATGGTGAAGATCCCGCTCGCAGCACTGATGCTGTGGATCCCGTATCGCAACGACCAGGCGGTCGAGGCGCGCGACGTGCCGGACTCCTCCGACGAAGACGGAGGCTCGAAGGCGCTCCCCGGCGGGCCGCTCGACCCGCACCCCCGCGCGCCGCGTCCCCGCCGCCCGCGCCGCGGTCCACACGGCTCCCCCTCCCCCTCCTCGCCGTCGCGCGTGCGCCGCTCCTGGCGCGCCCGGCCCGTGCGCCCGCTGCGCGTGTTCCACTAGCCCGCCGCCAGCCACACCGAGCTCGCCGACCCGGCGCTTGGCATTGGCTCAGCGGTCGCCGTCGGCTCAGCGGTTGCGCTTGCGCTGCCTGCGGGCGGCCTTGGCTTTGGCGCGTCGCTTCTGGAGCGCCGCCTGCGAGTGTCCCGACGCGGTTTCGGCGAGTTCGCCGTCCGCCGCCGGCGCCCACCTGCGTGCGTCGCGCACGATCACGAACGCCACCCCCAGCAGCAGCACCAGGCCCACCGCGATCAGCGCCGCGGTGACCGAGCTGGATTTGTGGTTTTCGCTTTCCGTGGAGGCGGTGGTGGACGTGGTCGCGGTGGTGGCTTGTTCTTCGGCGGAGCCTTCCGTGAGGTTGCCCAACGCACCGCTGCCACCGAAGCCGGCGGCCATCGCCGCCGGCGCCGGCGCGAATGCCAGCGCACCCAGGGCCAGTGCCACAAGCGCGCTCGCGCGCAGCCCCGGGAAGCGCCACGAGAGACATCTGCTCATCCGGCGAGCATACCGCCTGCAAGTGGCCCCGCAGCGAACACGGGCTCGCCCGGCGAGCCGCTTTCAGGGCGGCGCTCGTCCACGCCATAGAATGCCGGGCCATGGCTCCCAAACAACGGCAGGTTCGGGTTGAGCAGCGCGGCTCCATCGAGGCGATCCAGGCGCTGGAGCAGCGCTCGGACGAGGAGCTGGAGTCCGAGACCAAATACAAGTCCGCGGCGCTCGCCATCCTCGGCGCGCGGGCATCCGAGCGCTTCGACGCCGAGGCCGCCCGCGGCTACTTCCAGCGGGCCATCGCCGCCGCCCGCCCGCAGGAGCGCATGCAGATCAGGCGCATGGCGGACGCGTCGCTGGCGCTGGCCGAACGCCGCGCCGGCGACCTCAAGGTGGCGGTCGAGCGGATGGGCCAGACACCGCCCAGCGGCCGCCAGCTCTTCGCCCTGCGGGCGATGGGGCTGCTCGCTCCCCCCTCTTCGGCCGGGATCCTCGCGCGCGTGCGCGGCGTGCTGCTGATCGTCGTCCTGCTGATCGCGCTGCTGGCGCTCGGCCTGGGGATCGTCGAGCTCGTATCGCTGCCCTTCGGCGGACTGGGGCTCGCCCCCGGCATCCTGCTGGGGCTGTTCGTGGCGATCGCCGCGGTCGCCATCATCGCGGTGATCGGCCGGCGCCGACGCGACCGCGCGCGCGCCGAGCGCACGGGCTGACCGCGCCGGGCGCGCGGTGCCGTGCATCTAGGCTTGGGCTCGTGCCAGCCCCCCTGTGCCTGATCGTCAATCCCGCCGCCGGGGGCGGCCGGGCCGGGCGCACCGCGCCCGAGGCCGAGCGGGCGCTGCGCGAGCGCGGGCAAGAGGTGCGCCGTGCCGACACGCGTGACCTCGACCACGCGCGGGAGCTCGCCACGGAGGCCGCACGCCGGGGCGAGGCGATCGTGGCGCTCGGCGGCGACGGCCTGATCGGGGCGATCGCCGACGCGCTCAGGCACGCCCCCGGAGCGGTCCTCGGGGTGATCGCCGGCGGGCGCGGGAACGACCTCGCCCGCGTGCTCGGCATACCCGAGGACCCGGGGCAGGCGGCGGCGGTGATCGCCGCCGGACACACCCGGCCGGTGGACCTCGGCCTGGTCGAGGGCGAGCCGCCCGCGACACTCGGACCGGCCGGCGCCGGCGCGACGCCCGCGGGCGGCGGGCGGGCGTTCGTGGGCATCGCCTCGGCGGGCTTCGACAGCGACGCCAACCGCATCGCCAACGAGGCGCCCGCGCGGCTCGGCGGCCTCGTGTACGTGTACGGGGCGCTCAGGGCGCTCGCCGCGTGGCGCCCGGCGCGCATGGAGCTCGAGCTGGACCCGCCCGGCGAGCGCCACTCCTTCTCCGCCTTCTCGATCGGAGCGTGCAACTCGAAGGCCTACGGCGGCGGCATGCTGGCGGCGCCCGACGCGCTGCTCGACGACGGCCTCTTGGAGGTGGTGGTCGTGGAGAGCAGGAGCAAGCTGGCCTTCCTCACACGGATCCTGCCCAAGATGTTCAACGGCACACACGTGCACGAGCCGGGCGTGCACGTGTTCCGCGCGCACACGCTGTCCCTCAGCGCGGACCGCCCGTTCACGATGTACGCGGACGGCGATCCGATCGCGGAGCTTCCCGTGCGCGTACGCGCGCTGAAGGGAGCGGTCACGATGCTCGTCCCCGCCGAGCCGAGCGCGGCCTTCGCGGAGAGCTGATGGCGGGGACGCTCTCCATCAAGCTCGCGCTGGCCCGCGGCGTCGGGGCCGTCTCGCGCCGGCGCGGCGGCGGCGGCACCAGCGCGCCGGGCAAGCTGCTGATCAGGCTCTCCCCCGGCGCGATCGGCGAGCTCGCCTCGCGTCTGCCGCGCGGCAGCGTGCTGATCTCCGCCACCAACGGCAAGACCACCACGGCCACGATGGCCGCCGGCATCCTCGAGCGCGCGGGCGTGCCGCTGGTGCACAACCGCGCCGGGGCGAACATGGCGGGCGGGATCGCCACCACGCTGCTGGACGCCGCGCTCCCCGGTGGCGCGATCGCGGGCGAGCTCGGCCTGTTCGAGGTTGACGAGCTGTGGCTCGACTCGCTGGCGGCGGAGCTGCACCCGCGCGGGATCCTCCTGTGCAACCTGTTCCGCGACCAGCTCGACCGCTACGGCGAGCTCGACACGATCGCCGAGCGCTGGCGCGGGGCGATGAGCGCCCACCGCGACGCCACCCTCGTCCTGAACGCCGATGACCCGCTCGTGGCGGACCTCGGCCGCGAGCACCCCGCGGTCGTGTACTTCGGCGTGGAGGATCACTCGCTGGCGCTGCCCGGGCTGGCGCACGCGGCCGACGCCAAGCACTGCCGCCGCTGCGGCGCGCCGTACGTGTTCGACGCGGTGTACCTGGGCCACCTCGGCCACTACCACTGCCCGAGCTGCGGCCGGACGCGCCCCGCGCCGACGCTCACGGCGAGCAACGTGCGCCTGGAAGGGGTGCGGGCCGCCCACTTCACGCTGCACGCGCCCGCCGGCGAGCTCGAGGTCTCGCTCGCGCTCCCCGGCCTCTACAACGTTTACAACGCGCTGGCCGCCGCCGCCCTGGCGAGCACGCTGGAGGTGCCGCTCGAGACGATCGCGGCCGGCCTCGAGGACACCCGCGCGGCATTCGGCCGCGCGGAGTCGGTGCTCGTGAGCATCCCGGACACCGCCGCCCCCGGCCCACCCGGCGCGGGCGAGCGGACCAGCGCGTCGGGCACACCCGCCGCTCCCAGCCGGCGCGAGCTGCGCATCCTGCTCGTCAAGAACCCGGCGGGCGCCAACGAGGTGCTGCGCACGCTGGCGCTCGAGCCGGGCGAGCACGACCTGCTCGGCGTCCTCAACGACGAGATCGCCGACGGGCGCGACGTGTCGTGGATCTGGGACGCCGACTTCGAGCTGCTGGCCGGGCGCGTGCGGGTGGCCACGTGCAGCGGCACCCGCGCGGCGGACCTGGCGGCGAGGCTGAAGTACGCCGGCATCGACCCCGGGCGCATCCGCGTGCACGAGGACCTCGCCCAGGCTCTGGACGCGGCCGCCGCCGCATCGTCCCCGCAGGGGGAGCGCCCCGACGGCGCCCCGGTGCCCGCGGCGCCGCTGTTCGCGCTGCCCACGTACACGGCCATGCTGGCGCTGCGCGAGCTGCTCGTCGCGCGCGGGGAGGCGAGCAGCGCGTGGTCGTGAGCGCCGGTCGCCACGACGGCAGCGACGTCGAGCCCCGCCGCGAGCCGGCCGCGGGGAGCGCGAACGCGGCCGTGTGGCACGACCTCGAGTGCGGCTCCTACACGGCCGACCTGCCGCTGTGGCGGGAGCTGGCGGGCGCCCCGGGCGAACGGGCGGTGCTGGACATCGGCGCGGGGACCGGCCGGGTGGCGCTCGATCTCGCCCACCAGGGGCATCACGTGACCGCCGTGGACCGTGACGCCGCGCTCCTGGTCGCGCTCCGTGAGCGCGCCCACGCGGCGACGGGCGCGGGCACGGGCACGGTGGAGGCCGTGTGTGCCGACGCTCGCGCGCTGGCGCTCGAGCGCGAGGACTTCGGAGTGTGCCTCGTGCCGATGCAGACGATCCAGATGTTCGGGGGCGCGGACGGCCGCGCGGCGTTCCTGCGCGGCGCCCGCGCCCATCTGGCGCCGGGCGCGGTGCTCGCGTGCGCGATCGTCACGGACGTGGACGCGTTCGACTGCGCCGCGGGAGACCTCGGCCCCTCCGCGGAGCTCGCGCGCGTGGCGGGCGCCACGTACATCAGCCGCGCCACGCGGGTGCACGTCGGCAGGCGGGCCGTGCGCATCGAGCGCGAGCGCCGCATCGTGGCCCCGGAGCAGCCGCCGGGTGGCTCGCCGGGGGCGCCGCCCTCCCCGGACCCGGCGCCCGCGCTGGAGCACGACGTGGTGGAGCTCGACCGCGTGTCCGTGCCCCAGCTCGAGCGCGAGGGCCGCGACGCCGGACTGACGGCGATGGGCACCCGTGAGATACCCGCGACCAACGAGCACACGGCCAGCGTGGCGGTGATCTTCGGTGCCTGAGCCCCCGCACGCCGGCCCGGGCGCCCGCTCCCCCGCTCCCCCCCGCGGCCCGCTGCGCGTGTGCGCGCTGTACCCCGACCTGATGAACATCTACGCCGACCGGGGCAACCTGATCGTGCTCGAGCGCCGCTGCGCGTGGCGGGGCATCGCCTTCGAGCTGTCGGCGAGCGGCCTCGGGGCGGAGCTCGACGGGGGCGCCCACGACCTGTTCTACATCGGCGGCGGCCAGGATCGCGACCAGCGCCTGTGCGCCCGGGACCTGATGGACACCAAGCGCGCCGGGCTGGCGGCGGCGGCGGCGCGCGGCGCGGTGGTGCTGGGCGTGTGCGGCGGCTACCAGCTCCTGGGCCACTCCTACACGCTCGGCCCATCCTCCCCGGAGGGCGACGAGGAGATCCCGGGCGTGGGGCTGCTGGACGTGCGCACCGTGCGCGAGGACGGCCCGCGCCTGATCGGCAACGTGGCGATCGAGGTGGAGCTCCACGACGCGCCGGCGCAGGTCCTCGATGGCGCGGCGGATTCGGCGCGCCAGAGTGTTGAGGGGGCCGCCCCGGAGGGCGGCCGGGGGGTGTTGGCGGGGTTCGAGAACCACGGCGGGCGTACTCACCTGGGCGCGGGGCAGCAGCCGCTGGGACGCGTCCTGAAGGGGTACGGCAACGACGGGCGCAGCGGCGCGGAGGGCGCACGCAGCGGGAACGTGATCGGCACCTACCTGCACGGCCCGCTGCTGCCGAAGAACGCGTGGTTCGCCGACTGGCTGATCGCCCGGGCGCTGGGTATCGAGCGCGAGGAGCTGGCGCCCCTGGATGACGAGATCGAGCGCCGCACCCACCTGAGCGCCCGCCGCGCCGCCGGGCTCTGAGCGGCGCGGGCGCCGGCACGCCGCGGCGATCGCCCGCAAACTCGGAGATCACGACGGCCCGGCGTCGGGCTCGCCCCATACGATCGCGGGCGATGGAGCTTCTCCGAGTACCAGCGCCTGTCGCGGCGCACGGCCGAGTACCCCCGCGAGGCGTGGCTCGCCTACCCCGCGCTGGGCCTGGCGGGGGAGGCGGGCGAGGTGGCCGAGCACGCCAAGAAGGCGATCCGCGACGACGGCGGCGAGGTCGGCGAGGAGCGGCGTGGGGCGATGGCGAAGGAGCTCGGGGACGTCCTCTGGTACGTGGCCCAGCTCGCCAGCGAGCTCGGCCTGGAGCTCGAGGAGATCGCCCAGGGCAACCTCGACAAGCTCCGCTCGCGCCAGCGCCGCGGCGTGCTCTCCGGCAGCGGCGACGAACGCTGAGCGCACCGCTCCGGCAAGCGCGAGCCCGCGTGTAAGGATGACCTGTGGGCGTACAGCGGCAGGACGTCAAGGGGATCACCGCGGAGGAGCTCGACGTCAGGCAGATCACCGCGGATCAGCTCGAGGTGCCCGAGGAGCTCAGCCGCCGCCGGCTGCGTTCGCGGCTGCTGGTCGCGCTCGCGATCCTGCTCGCGGTCATCGCCGTCGTCACCCTCCTGCCCGGGCTGGGGAACCTGCGCTCGCTGCTCGCCCACGCCAAGCCCGAATGGCTCCTGCTCGGCGTCGTCCTGAAGCTGCTCTCGGGCCTCGGCTACGTGGCCGTGTTCAGGATGATCTTCTGCCGGCGGATGAGCTGGCGGGTGAGCACCCAGGTGGGGATGTCCGAGCTCGGCGCCAACGCCCTGTTCCCCACCGGCGGCGCCGGCGGGCTGGCGCTGGGCGCGTGGGCGCTGAAACGGGGCGGCATGGCCAGCGAGGAGATCGCCCGGCGAACGGTGTCGTTCTTCCTGCTCACGAGCGTGCCCAACGTGCTCGGCGTGATCGTGCTCGGCTTCGCCCTCGCCGTAGGGATCCTCCGCGGCGAGGGGAACCTGCTGTTGACCGCCCTTCCCGCGGCGATCGCCGTGGCGGCCGTGGCGGCGACGCTGCTCGCGGGTCGCGTCGCCGGGCGCTGGGGCGCGCGGGCGCACGCCGGTGGCGCCGGCGAGCCCTCGAAACGCCGGGCGGCGATCGCCAAGACCCTGACGGCGGTGGCCCATGGCGTCAGGGAGTCGCTGGCGCTGCTGCGGGAAGGCAACGTCGTGCTGATCGCCGGTCTGCTCGCCTACCTCGTGTTCGACGTGGCCATCCTGTGGGCGGGCTTCCGCGCGCTCGGCGCGTCCCCGCCCCTGGCGCTGCTCGCACTCGCCTACCTGATCGGCGAGCTCGGCGGCCTGATCCCCGTGCCCGGGGGCATCGGCGGGATCGACGCGGGCCTCGTGGGAACGCTCCTGCTGTTCCACGTGTCCATCACCCTGGCCGCCGGAGCGGTGCTCGTGTACCGCGCGATCGCCCTGTGGGTTCCCGCGATCGTGGGGGGCGTGGCGTTCGTGGCGCTCAGGCGGACGCTCAGCAACGAGGTCGAGCAGGTCGCCTGCTGCGGCCCGCAGACCGAGATGGAGATCATCGGCGCCGGGCGCGTCATCGTCCACGGCGAGCGTTAGCCGCAGCGCGCCGCGTCATGGTCCACGGCGAGCAGTGACCGCAGAGCCCTCTGCGGCGGAGGTCCGTCGCAGGCTCGATCTCAGGAGGCGACGGCGAAGCGGGCGAAGCGCTCGGCCAGCCTCGCCGGCACCAGCGCGTGCACGCGCACGCCCTCGGCGGTGTCCTCGCGGCTGACCTCGCCCGCCAGCTCGTGCAGCTCGGCGAGGCTGCCGCCGTCGGCGTACGGGACGAGCAGGTCGAGCGGGCGCAGGGTGTGGGCGAGCTCGTGCTCGAGGCGCTCCTCCAGGCGCTCCAGGCCGGCACCGCTCTCGGCGCTCACCAGCACCGCGTCGGGGTGGCGGAAGCGCAGCTCCTCGACGGCCTCCTCATCGAGCAGGTCGGTCTTGTTGAGCACCAGCACCCGCGGGCGCTCGCCCGCGCCGATCTCCTCCAGCGTCTCCTCCACCGAGTGCTTCATGATCTCCTGGCGGGCCTCCGGGGCGGAGGCGTCGAGCACGTGCACGAGCAGCTCCGCCCGGCGGGTCTCCTCGAGCGTGGCCGCGAACGCGTCCACGAGCTGGTGGGGGAGCTTCGAGATGAAGCCCACCGTGTCCGTCAGCAGGTGGGCCCGCCCGCCCAGGCGCAGCGTGCGGGTGGTCGGGTCGAGGGTGTTGAAGAGGCGATCGCGGACGCTCACCTCGGCGCCCGTCAAGGCGTTGAGCAGCGTGGACTTGCCCGCGTTGGTGTAGCCCACCAGGGCGATCGTCGGCAGCGCCGCCCGCTCGCGCTCGGCGCGCTGCACGGCGCGGGTGCCCTTCACGTGCTCGAGGCGCCGGCGGAGCGTGGCGATGCGGTCGCGCGCCAGGCGGCGGTCCGTCTCGATCTGCGTCTCCCCCGGGCCCCTCGTGCCGATCCCACCCCCGAGTCGCTCGAGGTGGCTCCACAGGCCGCGCATGCGCGCGAGGTTGTACTCGAGCTGGGCCAGCTCCACCTGGAGCTTGCCCTCCGCGCTGCCCGCGTGCGAGGCGAAGATGTCGAGGATCACCGTCGTGCGGTCCACCACCGGCAGGCCCAGCTCCTGCTCGAGATTGCGCTCCTGGCGGGCGCTCAGCTCGTCGTCGCACGCGATCACGTTCGCGTCGCACGCCTTCGCCAGCGCCTTCGCCTCGGCCACCTTGCCGGGGCCGATGTACGTGTTCGGGTGGGGCTGCTCGCGGTGCTGGACCAGCTCGCCCACCACGCCCACGCCGGCCGTCCGCAGCAGCTCGCCCAGCTCGGAGAGGTCATCTCCCTCGGGCAGCGCCGCGATGCAGAACGCGCGCTGGCGGGCGCGCTGGGCACCGTTGCCGCCCTCTTCGAGGGGGTGTGCTGTGACGGCGCTACGGCCGTTGCGGCCTTTTTCCATTCACCCTCAGTGTAGGAGCGCGCGCCAACGCCGTGTGAACGGGCGGCAACCGGGACCCGCAAACGGCGCCCGGGTCGCCGCGCGCGACCCCTCTCATCTGGATGTCAACCCTCGAGCGCGCCGAGCCGCTCGACGGCCTCGAGCAGGCGATCGTCCGGGGTCGTCAGCGAGATGCGAAACCAGCCCTCGCCCGCCGGCCCGTAGGCGGCGCCGGGCGTCAGCACCACGCCCGTGTGCTCGAGCACGTGCTCGCAGTAGGCCGCCGAGCTCGCAAAGCCCTCTGGTACGGGCGCCCACACGTAGATCGTGGCGTGCGGCGGGCGCACGTGCACGCCGATCCTGCTCAGCGCTGCGCACACGAGGTCGCGCCTGCGCCGGTAGAGCTCGGTCATCGAGGCCACCTCCGCGTCCGCGTCCGGCGAGAGCGCCGCCACGCCCGCGAGCTGGACCGCCTCGAACAGCCCCGAGTCGATGTTCGTCTTCAACTGCCAATAGGTGTGTAGCGCCTGCGCGTTTCCCACCAGCACCGCGCAGCGCCAGCCGGTCATGTTGTAGCCCTTGGACAGCGAGAACACCTCGATGCCCACCTCCTTGGCGCCAGGCGTCGCCAGGAACGACGGCGCCCGGTAGCCGTCGAAGGTGATCTCCGAGTACGCGTTGTCGTGCACCACCAGGATCTCGTGCTCGCGGGCGAACTCCACCACCCGCTCGAAGAACCCCTCCGGCGCCACCGCCCCCGTCGGGTTGTTCGGGTAGTCCAGGTACATCAGCTTGGCCCGGCTGGCCACCTGATCGTCGATCGCCTCGAGGTCCGGCGTGAAGCCGCGGTCGGGCTCGAGCGCCATCAGCACCGGCTCCGCTCCCGCGAGCCACGGGCCCGCCGTGTACACCGGGTAGCCGGGGTCGGCCGCCAGCGCGCAGTCGCCCGGGTCCAGGAACGCCAGGTTGAGGTTGAAGATCGCCTCCTTCGCGCCGATCGCCGGGATGATCTCGCTGTCGGGGTCGAGCTTCACGTCGAAGCGGCGCTCGTAGAAGTCGCGCACCGCCCCGCGGAAGTCCTCGCGCCCGCGGTTGGTGGGGTATCTGTGGGTCTCCGGCTCGCTCACCGCCTCCTGCATCGCCTCCACCACCAGCGCCGGTGTCGGGCGGTCGGGGTCGCCGATGCCGAGGCTGATCACGTCCACCCCCGCCGCCCGCTTCTCGGCGATCTTGCGCTCGAGCTGGGCGAACACGTACGGCGGGATGCGCTCCAGGCGCTTACTCGGTCTCATGCAGCTCCTTTTCGAAGTCCTCGCTCAGCTCGCCGGCGAACACCGGTCGCGCCCAGCCTGTCAGGTTCACTCGCAGGTCCTCCCCCACCTCCACCTCCAGCTCGCCGCCGTCCAACCCCACCGCCACCCGGCGCGGGCGCAGCGCCGGGCCGAACATCTGGGCGTGCGCGACCGCCGCCCCGGTGGCGCCCGTGCCCGAGGACAGCGTCTCGCCCACCCCCCGCTCGAAGATCCGCGCCCGGATGCGGCCGGGCGTCTCCGGCGGGGTCTCCGTGAAGAAGGACACGTTCGTGCGGTTGGGGAACTGCTCGGCCCGTTCGATCGAGGGGCCGATCGCCGCGAGGTTGAGGGCGTCGAGCTCGCGCTCGCCGTTGACGTGGATCGCGCACTGGGGGTTGCCGATGGAGACGTGGCGAAACGCCCACAGGCGCCCCACGGCGCTCACCGTACCCTGGCCGTCCGCGGGGCCGCCGGGGAAGTCGTTCGAGCGCAGGCTCGCCTTGCCCATGTCCACGGTGCACGTCTCGCGGCCGGTGATCGTGGGACGGATCTCCCCCGCCACCGTGTGGATGGCGAACGTGTCCTCGTCGGTCCAGCCGCGGCGGCGCAGGTAGAGGATCGCCTCCCGCGCCCCGTTGCCCGACAGCTCCGCCTCCGAGCCGTCGGGGTTGAAGATGCGCAGGTCGGCCACGTGGGCCGCGTCGGACGGCGGCGAGAGCAGCAGCACGCCATCCGCGTACACGCCGAAGTGGCCGGCGCACAGCTTGCGCACGCGCGCGGGCGTCAGCCTGAACGGCAGCCTGTCGCGCTCGACGATCAGGTAGTCGTTGCCCAGCGCCTGCCACTTCTCGAATCTCATGCCCGCCATCCGCCGGCGCAGTCTAGGTCAGGAGCCCCGTCCAGGCGCCCGAGGATCTCCTGCGCCACCGCCGCCGGCTCGCGCCCGGTCACGTCGATGGTGTACACGCCCGCGAGCTTGCGCATCCACGTGAGCTGGCGCTTGGCGTAGTTGCGCGTGCGGCGCTTCATCGCCCCGACGTCTCCCGCCAGCAGCTCGTCGAAGCCGAGCGCCTTGCGCGCCGTCTGCGAAGCCCCCGCCGCATGCGCGCGGCGGACCTCCTCGCGCACCCCCGCGGCCAGCATCCCGTCCACCCGCGCGTCCGTCGCCGCGTACAGCGCCTCGCGCTCCATCGTCAGCCCCACCAGCAGCGTCGGGTGGCGCAGCTCCTCGCTCCAGAGCTGCGAGGGCCCCTCCGGTGGCTCGAGCTCGCCCAGGTCCGCGAGCTCCAGCGCCCGCACCACCCGCTGGCGGTCGTTGGGGTCGATCCCCGCCGCCGCCCACGGCGCGCGCTCGCTCAGGCGCGCGTGCAGCGCCGGGGCCCCGTCGCGTTCGAGCTCCGCCGTCCAGCGCTCGCGCACGCCCTCCGGCGGCGGCGGGCGCAGGCTCAGCTCGGTGAGGGCCGCGCGCAGGTACAGGCCGGTGCCACCCACGACGATCGGCCGTCTGCCCGCGGCCAGCAGATCATCGAGCTGGGCGTGCGCGAGCTGCGCGTACTGGCCGGCGCTGAAGGTCGCATCCAGCGGCAGGAACGACACCAGGCGATGCTCCAGCGCCGCCCGCTCGGCGGTGCCCGCCACCCCCGTGAGCGTCTCCAGGCCCTGGTACACCTGGAGCGCGTCCGCCGACACCGCCACCGGATCCTCGCCGCGCTCGCGCAGACGCGCGGCGAGCGCCACGGCCACCGCGGTCTTGCCCACGCCCGTCGGTCCGAACAGCGCGAGGATCCTCATGGGGATAGGCTCACAGGTGATGCAGATCTCCGGGTCCACGGTGCTCCTCACCGGCGCCACCGGTGGCATCGGCCAGGCGCTCGCGCGGGCCCTGCACGCCGCGGGCGCCACGCTCGTCCTCACTGGAAGGCGCGCCGACGTGCTCGAGCCGCTCGCCGCACAGCTCGATGCCCGCGCCCTCGCGGTGGACCTGAGCGACGCCGCTCAGGTGCAGCGGCTGGCCGGCGAAGCCGGCGACGTCGAGATCCTCGTGGCCAACGCCGCACTGCCCGCGTCGGGGCTGCTCGACAGCTTCACCGTCGAGCAGATCGACCGCTCGCTGGACGTCAACCTGCGCGCCCCGATCGTGCTCGCCCACGCACTCGCCCCCGCCATGGTCCAGCGCGGCCGCGGGCACCTGCTGTTCATGGGTTCGCTGCAGAGCAAGGCGCCCACGCCCGGGGCCTCGCTGTACAACGCCGCCAAGTACGGCCTGCGCGGCTTCGCCGCCGCGCTGCGGGGCGACCTGCGCGCCAGCGGCGTGGGCGTCTCCGCCGTGTTCCCCGGCTTCATTCGCGGAGCCGGCATGTTCGCGGACACCGGCGCCTCGCTGCCGCCGGGCGTCGGCACGCGCTCTCCCGAGGATGTCGCCCGAGCGGTCATCAACGCCATCGAGCGCAACCGCGGCGAGGTGGACGTCGCGCCGCTGCCACTGCGGGCCGGCACGCTGTTCGCCGGGCTCGCGCCCGAGCTCGGCGTCAGCGTCCAGCGGCTACTCGGATCCGAACGGATCACCCGCGAGGTGACGGCCGCGCAGCGCGAGAAGCGCTGAGAGGCCCAGGCCGCAAGCGGCGGCTCACGCGCGCACGGCGGCGCGTCGCGCGTCCTCGCGGCTGGACTTGTCCTCGTACAGCGCGAGGTCGGCGGCGTGGACGATCTCCTCGGGGCTCGTGTGGACCGCCGTGGCCGTGCCGATGCTCATCTGCACGCCGTCCGCCAGGCCGATGTCGCTGAGCGCGGCCGCGCTCGCGGCGGCGGCTGCGTGCAGGCGTGCCGCCAGGACACGCGCGGCGGCTTCATCGCCGGCGGGCATCAGGACGAGGAACTCATCGCCGCCCCAGCGGCCGTACACGTCCTCGGCGCGGAGCACGTCGCGCATGCAGTCTGCGACGGTGCACAGCACCCGATCGCCCGCGGCGTGCCCGAAGCTGTCGTTGATCTCCTTGAAGGTGTCGAGGTCGATCATCAGCACCGATATCGGCTCCGCTCGACGCCGGGCGTGCGCCGCGGCGCGCGTGAGGTGGTCGGTCAGCGCCCGGCGGTTGAACAGCCCCGTGAGCGAATCCCTGTGTGCGCTTCGCGCCATGCTCTGCGACAGCGCCGTGACGCGCGCGAGCAGCGCCAGCAGCAGCGCCCCCAGCACGCTCACCAGCGCGAACACCACCCATGGGATGCGCGCGACCCAACCGCCCACCGACGCGTACAGACGGCTGTCCGGCACTGCGATGATCACGCGCCAGGAGGTTCCGGGAACGGCCGCCACGGTGAACGTGCTCGGCGTGCGCGCGCCAGGAATCGATCCGAGCGACGAGTGGGTGACGGCACGTGCGAGCGAGGGCGCCACTTCCTTCAGGCTGGACGCGGTCGTTCGCGGGCTCGCCGCCACCAGGTGCCCGGTCGAGTTGACGAGGTACACCTGGTGCTGGCGATAGGAGATCGTGTGATCCACGAACGCTTCCAGCGTCGAGCCGGACACGCCATACGCGACGCTCAGCACGCGCCGGCCGCGAGCGCTCGCAAACGGCACGGCGACCGCCGCCACCGGTACTCCCTCGACCGCCGAGGCCACCACGTTCGAGACCGCCACGCGGCCGCGCTCAGCCGCCGCGAGATGCGCATAGCGAGTGGCGATCGGCTTGCCGAGCAGGCCCGGGTCCGACGGCGCGACCGCGAGCACGCGCCCGGAGGAGTCCAGCAGCACCGCCGCATCGCTCCCGAACGCGGCGATCACCGTCAGGAAGCGTTCGTCGGAGACCCTGGGTTCAGATAGGAGCTGGCGCGCGGCTTCCTGCTCGCGGTCTGCCTGCTGGGCGAGGAAGGCGGACACGAACGTGGCCGAGCTCGTGCCCCTGAGGCCGAGGGTCCCGAGGACATGCGAGCGGGACTGCGCCTGGGTCAGCACGATGCCGCCCGCCAGCGTTCCCAGCAGGAGCGCGAGCGCGAGCGCGGCGAGCGCGAGGCCTCGAGAGCGGTGCGCGTGCGCACGCACAGGCGGGCGCACCCCGGTTCGGGGCGCCGCTGGCGTGATGGGCGGGGACACACGGTGATGCATAGGGCGGGGCTCTGGCTGGCGGCTGCGGAACTCGGCCCGCAATTGCCGCTCTCAATCGGCGTATTCGGCCGCGCCTAGCACGCCCATGCGCGACCTCGACAGATGTACGAGCCCGCTAACTTCCGTGGGCAGCCCCGACGGACAACCTGGACAAACCACGAGCGAGGCCTCGCCTTTGAGCACACCGAGCACACCCGATCCGGTCGCATGGCCACTGCTGAGCGCCTCCGAGCTCGCGCAGGTCTCGGCCTTCGGCAGCGAGCGCCCGACTGCTGACGGCGAGGTGCTGTTCGCGGCCGGGGAAGCGTCCGACGATCTCTTCGTCGTCCTCGAGGGCGAGGCCGAGGTGGTGCGATCGGACGGCGCGGCCGATGAACCGGTCGCCACGTTCGCTCCGGGCGGCTTCATCGGCGAGCTGACGCTGCTGACCGGCCAGCGCCGATTCCTCACGGCCCGTGTCACGCGGGCGGGCCGGGTGTTGGTGGTGGGCTCGGATGAGCTGCGCCGCCTGATGAGCGCGCTGCCCGCGCTCGCCGAAAGGATCTTCAGCGCGTTCGTCGCCAGGCGCGAGCTGCTGCGTTCCGGAGCGGGGGCTCAGGCGATCCGCATCATCGGCTCACGGTACTCCCCGGCGGCGATCAGTCTGCGGTCCTTCGCCGAGCACTCCCGCCTGGCGCACACGTGGATCGACGTCGAGGACGCAGACGACATCGACGCGCTCCTCGCCTCCGTGGGTGTGCGCCCGCAGGACACCCCGGTGGTGATCACACCCAACGGGATGCTGCGCCACGCGACGCCGGCGAGCTTCGCCGAATCCATCGGGCTGACCTACCAACCCGTCCCCGGGTTCGTGTTCGATCTCGTGGTCATCGGCAGCGGGCCCGCGGGTCTCGCCGCGGCGGTGTACGGAGCGTCGGAGGGGCTGAAGACGGTCTGTCTGGATGCGGTCGCGGTCGGTGGGCAGGCCGGGGCGAGCGCGCGCATCGAGAACTACGCCGGCTTTCCCAACGGCATCTCGGGGGGCGATCTCACCGCGCGGGCGGCCGTCCAGGCGATGCGGCTCGGCGCTCGGCTGAATGCGCCGTGTGAAGTGGTTGCCTCGCGAACCGAGGGGAGCTTTCACGTGGTCGTCCTCAAGGACGGCAGCGAGATCCCCACACGGGCCATCGTCATCGCCTCGGGGGCGCGCTACCAACGCCTCCCTGTCCCAGATCTCGAGCGCTTCGAGGGCGCCGGCGTCTACTACGCGGCCACCGACCTCGAGGCGCGCGTGTGCGCGGGAGCCCCTGTGCTGGTGATCGGCGGCGGCAACTCCGCGGGCCAGGCGGCCATCTACCTCGCCCAGAACGACTGCGGCGTCGCGATCGCCATCCGCCGCGACGACCTGCGCCACGGCATGTCCGAGTACCTGGTCGAGCGCATCGAGGCGAACCCCGCGATCAAGGTTCTCACCGGCGTCGAAGTGCGCGCTCTGGCCGGCGACGGTCACCTCGAGCGGGTGACGCTCGGCCAGACCGCGCACGGCGAGGAGCAGGCGATGGCCTGCTCGGGTCTGTTCTGCTTCATCGGAGCACAGCCCGCGACAACCTGGGTGGGTCCCGGGCTGCTGCTGGACGAGGACGGATTCATCCTCACCGGCCGCGACGTGTCGGACGGACAGGCTGCTGGCGGGTCGACCCCGCTGCCATTCGAGACCTCCGTCGCGGGCGTGTTCGCGGCGGGAGACGTCCGCCGAGGCTCGATGAAGCGCGTCGCGGCGGCGGTGGGCGAGGGCTCGAGCGCCGTACGATCGGTCCACGAGCGCCTCGCCATCCAGGTCTGAGGCCTGGCCCGCTTTCTCAGAAGAGGCTCTCCTGGCGCTCGACCGACGCAGGCGCCGGGGTCTCCCATCCCGGGGCACCGCTCGGCGGCGGACTCCGGCGCCAGAACGCTCCGGGCGCGCCGCCGCGACGCACGAGGCGCGACAGGCGCGCTCGTTCCTCACGCGGCGCGTAGGCGCGGCGCCGGTAGAGCTCCTGATAACGCGGCACGAGCTCGGGCCGTTGGGCCTTCAGCCAGTCCATGAACACGTGACGGACATCGCCGCGCAGGTGCAGGGCGGCGCCGCCGATGTTGCTCGCGCCGGCTTCCGCCGCGCGTTCCAGCAGCGGCTCGATCTGGTGCGGCGCGTCGTTGATCCCCGGCATCAGCGGCGCGATCAGCACACCCGTGGGGATGCCCGCGCGGTTGAGCTCGGCCACCGCCTCCAGGCGAGCGACCGGGCTCGGCGTGTGCGGCTCGGTCGCACGCCAGGCCTTCTCGTCGAGCGTCGGGATTGACAGGCACGCGCTGAAGCTCGCCCGCTGGGCGATCTCCAGCATCAGCGGCAGGTCGCGCAGCAGCAGGGGCGACTTCGTCAGGACCGAGCACGGGTTCGCCGCGTCGCGCAGCGCTTCCCAGATCCCCACCATCAACCGGTAGCGGCCCTCGACCCACTGGTAGGGGTCGGTGTTGGTGCCGAGCGCCACGTGCTCGCGCTTCCACGATGGGCGCGCCAGCTCGACGCGCAGGACCTCCGGCGCGTTCACCTTCACCACGATCTCGCGCTCGAAGTCGCGTCCGGGGTTAAAGTCGAGGTACTTGTGGGTGGGGCGGGCGAAGCAGTTGTGGCTCACCACCCCGTTCGCGATGAAGTCGCCCGTCTCCGTCGTGAGGTCGTACAGGCGCATCGCCATACCGAGGGGACGGATGGAGATCACGTCGAGACGGCTCGCGGTCTTCAGCGCCTGTCCGTCGATCGTCCGCTTGCGCGTGATCGCCGGGTCGGTGCCGAGGAGGAATCGCATCCTCTCCGAAAGGCCGCCTCGCAAATGGATGCTGACGAGACCGTTTCGCTGCTTCGGCTCGACGACGTAGTCGAAACCGAATCTTGCCAGGGCAGCTCCGACCCATTTCAGGATCTCCGGATCCGTGTTGTGAATGCGCAGGGCGTGTTTGTGGCACGAGCCCTCCGCGTCGAAGATGCCGGCGAGGAATCCCTTCAGCCATGACGTGCTCGGGAGGGCGGGCCAGCCGATGAGCTCGGTGATGCGCTCGAAGTTGTCGCGTCGCTGAGTGCGAATCGCCGACATGGCCCGGTGGCGCGCCGTGGCGGCCGAGAACGCAAACGTCTGGGTGACGACGGCGAAGTGCGCGAGGTAGTCGGTCGCGCGCTCGAGCGCCTCGGTATCGGCGAGGGCCAGTCGGAAACGGTGGAGGATTGAGCTTCCTCGCCCCGGTCTTGAATCGGGATAGGAGCCCAGGTGACCATCGCCGCGAATCGCACCACAGAGGTAGCCCCGTCGATAGTCGTCGTCGAGCGCAGGGGCGCTGACGCAGCCGCCCGGACCCAGGAGCCTGCTCTTAGCTGTCAGATGCGGACGTTGGAGCAGCCCGAACTGCGTGCCCACCACGTGCTTCCACCCCCGGTCGGTGAGAAACCGATGCTCCTCGCTCGCGATCAGCTCGGTGCCATCGTCGAGCGCCACCTTCCATGCCGGCTTGATGCTCGACCACTTGTCGAGCACCTGCGTTTGCACGAATCGCCGGTATTTGCCGACCCTCCTCGTCCCGTAGATGGAGTCACCGACCTCGATGTCCGCCATCCGCTTCGTACGGCCGTCCGCCATCAGGATCAGCGTGTCCGGACCGAGGCAGTAAACGCATGCATGGCTGCATCCCCTGTAAGGGTTGATGGTCCAGCGGAACGGCATGCGCGACTGCTGTGGCACGCGGTTGAGCACCGACTTGGCGTGCACCTCGTAGAAGCGCATGTCGAGCGCCTCGGGTGCCTCGAAGCGGCGCACCGACGCCGGATCCCGGTAGCCGGGCAACTGCCGCTGGCCGAAACGGGGATGCTCGCCATCGGCGAGCGTCCCCCGGCTTCGGTCCTCTCCGTCGAGCGTGAGGTTGCTCCAGCGCACGAACGTATGTTCGCATGGGGTGCGGACGCCGGCCTGCCGAGGCCCTTATGGAACCCCTACGCCACGCCGGCACGGGCGCTTAGCGCTCCCCCCCACCATGGTCGGCACACCCCCAACCGACTCAGGAGGTTCAACCCCGATGACCATCTCCAAACTCCTCGGCGCGACCATGGTGGCGGGCGCGCTCGCCACCGGCGGCGCGGCCGCTGGCATTGCCGGCGCGGCGGCCGCGCCGAGCACGCAGGGCGCCTCGAGCACCAGCTCGACCGACGCGGCGAGCACGCCGTCCACCTCGACGGCGAGCACGAGCTCGACCGCTGCCTCGCCATCGACGAGCACGACCACGCCGAGCCAGAAGTCGGGCTCCACGAGCGGGCACCCGTGCCCGAACATGGGCTCCGGCTCGAGCGGCAGCTCGAACTCCGGCTCGAGCTACCAGGGAGCGCCTGCGGCCGCGGCGAGCGCGCAGTAGGCACGACGCCTTCGAGTGAGCCGAAGGCCCTGCGGGACGGAGTCGCGTGCGGCTCCGTCCCGTGCCCCCTACGCTCGCGCCGGGGGCCGGACGGCGCGCTCGAGCATGAGCTTTGCAGGCGCTCTTGCGGGGCTCCGTAGTTGAGCGCAGAGAACTGCGGATTTCCACGCTCGCAACGTGCGTCCATCGGGCCGAGGCTCGGTAATCGAAGCGCCGGCATCGGCCGAGCGATTACTGTGAATTCCGCCTCTCCCACCGATCCCGGCCCTGGGGCAAACCGCTCGTCGTGGCTGTGCCCGAACGACGGTGCCCGTGAGCGGATGCTCGACATGGATGCGCGCGTGCGCCCCTACCGCCAGCGGACCTTCGCGATCCTGGGCGTGGCGATCCTCGGCTCCGCCGCCTGGACCGGCTGGTGGCCGCTGCTGTTCATCGTGCCCTCGGCGGCGTTCTTCGCCACCGCCGACCGCCTGCTCCCGCGCGTGGCGCGCCCGGAGCTCGTGATGTTCGGGGCCTGGATCGGCAGCGAGCTGACGATCGCCGGCGCGGTCGCGCTGGCCGGGGCGCGGGGCATCCCGGCGCTCTCGTGGATGGCCATTCCGCTCATCACGCTGAGCGCGCGCTTCTCCACGCGCGGCGTCGTCGCGGGTGTGGCGATCGCCGGCGCGCTCGTGATCGCGGTCGCCTTCGGCGTGGATCCCCATGCGGTGCTGCATGCGCCTGAGCTCGTGCTCGCACCCCTCGCGCTGGTGCTGTGCGTTGCGGTCCTCTCGACGCCGCTGATGCGCTCGGACATCCAGCATCGCACGGATGCGGTCATCGACCAGCTCACCGGCATGCTCAACCGCAAGGCGCTCGGGGCGCGCACGCACGAGCTCGCGCAGCAGTCCCAGATCACCGGCGAGCCGGTGGGCGTGATCGTCGCCGACCTCGACCACTTCAAGCGCATCAACGACACGCGCGGGCATGCGGTGGGTGACGCGGTGCTCAAGGAAGTGGCCTACCTGCTGCGCAAGCAGCTGCGCGCCTTCGACCTCGCCTACCGGCTCGGCGGGGAGGAGTTCCTGATCCTCGTGCCGGGCTCGGACCTGGAGCAGACCGTGGAGCTGGCCATGCGCCTGCGCGCGGGCGTGGCCACCAGCCTCATCGCCGGCAACATCGCCGTCACCCTGAGCCTCGGCGTGGGCGCATCGGCGCGCAACGAGAGCTTCGACTACGCCGCCGTGTTCGCCGCGGCCGACGCGGCGCTCTACAAGGCCAAGCGCGGCGGACGCAACCGCGTATGCGTGGCCGACTCGCCCGCCGAGGCCGCGCCGGCGGGCGGGCTGCACGGCGCGGAGGGCACGCCCGCGCTGGCTTCCTGAGCGTCGCTCGCCCGCAAACGGGCTGCTACAGCTCGAGCACGCTGCGGATGCCGTCCTGCGCCTGCATCAGCTCGAAGCCGCGGTTGATCTCATCCAGGCGCAGGCGGTGGGAGATGAAGGGGTCGACGTCGATCTCACCGGCGAGATAGCGCTCGATCAGCGCAGGCACGTCCTCGCGCCCCTTCAGGCCGCCGAACGAGGAGCCACACACGCGCCTGCCCGTGATCAGCAGCCGGGGCACCACGTCGAGGGTCTCGCCGCGGCCGGCGACACCGCAGACGGTGCACAGTCCCCAGCCCATGCGGGCCGCCTCGAGCGCCTGGCGCATGACCGCCACGCTGCCGGTCGCCTCGAAGGTGTAGTCGGCGCCGAAGCCCCCCGTCATCTCGAGGATCTCCTCGACCGCGCCGGCGCCACCGATCAGCACGTCCGTGGCGCCCTGCCCGCGCGCGAGCTCGAGGCGCTCTGACGCGAGATCGACGCACACGATCCGCTCGGCGCCCCGCAGGCGGCATCCCGCCACGGCTCCGAGGCCGACCATGCCCGCCCCGAACACCACGCACGTCGCGCCCTCCCTGACGGCCGCCGTCCTCATCGCCGCGCCCAGCCCGGTGGACAGACCGCACGCGAACAGGCAGGCGCGGTCGAGCGGCGCCTCGCGGTCGATGCGCGCGAGCGCGATCTCCGGCATGACCGTGTACTCGGCGAACGTGGAGGTGCCCATGAAGTGGCGCAACGACTCGCCGCCGCGCGACAGGCGGGTGGTGCCGTCGGGCAGGTAGCCGAGGTTCTGCTGCTCGCGGATCGCCAGACACAGGTTGGTGAGCGGGCTCAGGCAATGCACGCACTGCCCGCATTGCGGCGAGAACAGCGTCACCACGTGATCGCCCTCGCCCACCAGCGAGACGTCCGGGCCACAGCGCTCGACCACGCCCGCGCCCTCGTGGCCCAGCACCGTGGGGGCATAGCCGGAGGGATCGACCCCGGACGCGGTGTACATGTCGGTGTGGCACACGCCGCACGCGCGCAGCCGCACCAGCACCTCGCCCGGTCCGGGCTCGGCCAGCTCGAGCTCCTGCACGACCAGCGGCCGGCCGAACTCCTCCAACACGGCCGCCCGCATCTTCATGCGCCCGCCCCCGTGCCCGTGCCGGCGACCGCGCTCATGCGCACGCGCGCGCCAGGAGGCTCTCCTCGCCGGAGAGCGTCTGACTGGTGGCCGCCATGATCTCGACCTCGGTCAGCTCGCCAACGCCGGCCAGGCCTGAGAAGTTGACGACCTTGTTGTGGCGCGTGCGTCCGCGCAGGCGCTCGCCGTCGGTACGCGACGGGCCCTCCACGAGCACCTCGAGCGTGCGCCCGACGAAGCGCTGGGCGCGCTCGCGGGCCCTGCGCTGAACCACCTCCACCAGCTCCTGCATGCGGGCCACCTTCAGCGGATGGGGCACCACGCCCTCGCTGATCGCCGCCGCCTCGGTACCGCGTCGCGGCGAGAAGATGAACGTGAAGGCACCGTCGTAGCCGACCTCCTCGACCACTTCGAGCGTTTCGCGGAAGTCCTCGTCGCGCTCCCCGGGGAAGCCCACGATCACGTCCGTCGTCAGCGCCGCGTCGGGGACGTGCTCGCGGATCATCGCCACGCGCTCGAGGTAGCGCGCCCGGTCGTAGGTGCGGCGCATGGCCTTCAGCACGCGGCTCGAGCCCGACTGCAGCGGCAGGTGGATGTGCTCGCACACGCTCGCCAGCTCCGCGTGCGCGAGGATCACGTCCTCGCGCATGTCCTTCGGGTGGGGGCTCGTGTAGCGGATGCGCTCGATGCCCGCGACCGCATCGAGCCGCCGAAGGAGCTCGGCGAAGCCGAGGCGTGCGTCGCGCGGGAGATCGCGCCCGTAGGAGTTCACGTTCTGTCCGAGCAGCGTGACCTCCCTCACGCCGTCGCCGGCCATCGCCCGAACCTCGGCCACGAGCTCATCCGGCGGGCGGCTGACCTCGCGTCCGCGCGTGGATGGCACGATGCAGTACGAGCACGCACAGTTGCAGCCCACGCTGATCTGCACCCAACCCTGGAAGGGACGCTCGCGCCGTGCCGGCAGATGACCGGTGAAGCCCTCGAACTCGAAGTAGCCCTGGGCGGTCAACGAGTCGCTGGTCAGGAACTCGGCGAGCTTGTGCACCTGGCCGGGGCCGAAGGCCACATCCACGAACGGGAAGCGCTCGAACACCTCCTCCTTGACCGACTGCGCCCAGCAGCCCCCCACGCCCACGATCCGTTCGGGATGCTCGCGCTTCAGGCGCCTGGCCTCGCCCAGGTGGGCGATGAAGCGGCTGTCGGCGGACTCGCGGATCGAGCACGTGTTGAAGAGGATCAGGTCAGCCTCGCCGCGCTCGCCGGCCTCGGCGTAGCCGAGCGACTCGAGCATGCCCTTCATCCGCTCGGAGTCGTGCTCGTTCATCTGGCAGCCGAAGGTTGTTAGGTGGTAGGTCTTTTGCATGTGAGCTGGCTCCGTTGGCGCTCTCAACTGCGAGGACCGGGATTCATCGGCCATGGCCAGCCGGGCTATCCGCGTGACGGCGACGGCAGCGCCTGGTCTCCGGCGGACGCTGGTCCAGTGCCGCGAACTGGTGTCGTGGGCGGCGGTGGCGCGGGTACGAAGCCGATAAAGGCCACTGTCGCAGCCGGAGGCTGCCCGGTCATCTTGATCTCGGACTCGCGCAGCTCACGTTCGCTTATCTGTCTGTCACTGGGCACTTGGCACGGCTCCTTGCTCGGACACCCATTCTACGGTCTCTATCTCGCTCCCGGCCACGAATGCACCGAGTCCGTAGGCCGTGTGGTAGTACCTCCCGTCCTCGCCTTCACGCCACACCTGCTCGAGGTACACGTCGCGCGGCTGGGGAGACGCGGCAACTCGCGAGCGGTTGGCGACGGTCCCAATGATCTCTCTTCCGCCCTTGGTAGTGATCCGCGTAAAGACATATGGCTGGGTGCGTCGGATCTGTTTCCATGTTCGGTCCCATGTCGTCGGACCCTCGTGGAGCAGACGCGTTGAGAGCGACATGAGCAACCATCGCTTCAGCCGTTTCAGCGGCGCCTCCTTGACGTCCAGATCGTCAGGTGCCTCGGGGAGCTTCTCGCGTGCCTTCCATACGCGGCTGGCGGATCCATCGACGATCTGGGCGAGCAGAAATGCGGCCAGCGGCGGGATCAGCAAGAGCCCGAGGATGAGCCGGTAGGTGGTCGCCTCATGGCTCGTCAGCGCTGTTCCCGCCTGGGCGTGCTCGTAGAGCTCGCGGCCACCGAGCCTCCAAGCGATCACGGCAATGAACACACTAACTGTGATCACACGCGCAGTCGTGACGAGTCCCTCCGGGTGCTCGGGCACGGCTCGGCCAGCGCGGTAGCTGCTCATAGCCAGGAACCCTGGCACGATGACCGCGAGGAACGTTAGGATCGCTTGGGCTGTGTCGGGCACGCTGGCACCGTAGCGGCGAGATGGGATGGCTCGTGCCGTCGGAACGGTTCTTCAGCGCCAGAGGCCGCTCTGACTGGGCGTGTTGCCCTCGACGTCGTCAAGGGCTGCCACGCTACGAGGCATCCAATGTTGGCGCACCAAGCGTTGCGGGGTTCGCGCAACGTACGATCCTCTCTACAGATCGAAGCGCGACCGCCCGATGGCGCGAGAAGCTCGAGCCCCAGGCGTTGCCCTTGCCCGCGTCGCCCGCGGTGTCAGCGACGCCTCTCCGGCACAGATGCGCTCGCCTTGCTCGCCATATGGGAAGGGCGTAACGTGTTCAGCGTGCCCGGCTGACGCTGACCACTGCCGTATGCCGCCTACCCTCGTCCACCGCCTGAGGGTCTATTAACGGGCGCCCAGCTGAGCGCTTGCAGCCTTACGCGGCCGCTACGGCCGGTTCGCTGGCGATCGGCGGCTTGACCGCATCCTTCGCCGCCGCATCGTCCCCCGTCGTGTCCCGGTCGCCTGTACCCGCATGGGTGATCGGCGTCACCAGATCCGTGCCCAGGCCAAGCGCCGCGTAGATCTTCTCTTCGATCTCCTTCGCCAGCGCGGGGTTCTCGTCCAGGTAGGCCTTGGCGTTGCCGCGACCCTGGCCGAGACGGTCGTTGCCGTAGGAGAAGAACGAGCCCGACTTGGAGACGATGTTGTGCTCGAGGCCGAGGTCGATCAGACAGCCAGAGGTGGAGATGCCCTTGCCGAACTCGATGTCGAACTCCGCCTGGCGAAACGGAGCCGCCACCTTGTTCTTGACGACCTTCACGCGCACACGGTTGCCGACCGCCTCGGTGCCATCCTTGAGCGTCTCGATGCGCCGGATGTCGAGGCGCTGGGAGGCGTAGAACTTCAGCGCGCGACCGCCCGGCTGCGTCTCGGGCGAGCCGAACATCACGCCGACCTTTTCGCGGATCTGGTTGGTGAGGATGCACAGCGTCTGCGTGCGGTTGAGGTTGCCGGCCAGCTTGCGCATCGCCTGGGACATCATGCGCGCCTGCGAGCCGACCGTCTGATCGCCCATCTGCCCCTCGAGCTCGACCTTCGGCGTGAGCGCCGCGACCGAGTCGATCGCGACCACGTCGACGGCGCCCGAGCGCACGAGCATGTCGGCGATCTCCAGCGCCTGCTCGCCGTAGTCGGGCTGGGAGACGAGCAGCTCGTCGATGTCGACGCCGATCTCCTTCGCGTAGAGCGGGTCCATCGCGTGCTCGGCGTCGATGAACGCGCACACCCCACCCAGTTTCTGCGCCTCGGCGAGCACGTGGTAGATCATCGTGGTCTTGCCCGAGGACTCCGGGCCGAACACCTCGACGATCCGCCCCCTGGGCACGCCACCGATCCCGAGCGCCAGATCGAGCGACAGCGCACCCGTGGGAATCGCGTCGCAGCGCACCTGGGCACCCTCGTCACCCATGCGCATGACCGTGCCCTTGCCGAACTCGCGCTCGATCTGCGTGAGCGCACCCTGAAGGGCGGCGTCGCGCGCCTTGGCGGCCTTCTCCTGGTCGGTGACAGGCATCGTCTTACTCCTCCGGTTCGGGATGGAGCGCACAAGCTAGACCTCACCGCGGACGGAACAGTTGTTCGGGTCGCCGGCGCGCGGGCGCCGAGCTTCTCGCCCGTCCGCGGCACGTGTGGCCGGCGCGACGGCCCTTCGTCCACGGGCCGACGTCCGGCTCGGGTGGGGCGAACGCCTCGCCGATAGGCCAACAGATCCCAGCCGTCGCTGCGCCTCCACCCTCTCCCTTGACCGCGAACCCCCCCTTCCGACGCCTCGCCCGGATCCTGGCGCTCGCCCTGGCGCTGGGCGCGATCGCGGCGGCTCTCACGGGGGCCTCTCAGACGCTCGCCCAGACGCACAGGCCAACGTGCTCGACCGCCGGCGCGCACGCCGCGAAGGTCAAGAGCCACGCGGGCGCATGCGCCACGCACAAGGGCAAGCCGCGTCACGCGGACAAGCACCGCGGCAAGCACGCGCACGCCAAGACCAAGGGCGGGTCCCGCGGCTCGCACCACTCGGCGACGGCCCGCTGCGAAGACGGCAGCGCGCCCACGCTCGCCGACGAAGGCTCCTTCGCGTGCGAAGACGGCTCCGAACCGGAATGTGAAGACGGCGCGACGCCAACGCCCGCAAGCGATGGCAAGAGCCTGGTGTGCCCCCCTTCGAGCGAACGCGAAGCGGGCGCGAGCGAAGCCGAATGCGAAGAAAACGAAGAAGAAGAAACGAGCTGCACGGGCGAACCGAGCTCGCAGGCATGCGAAGCCGCGGACCCGCAGTGCAAAACGGAAGGCTGACGCCGCTCACCCGTCCGTCGGCTCGCCGGCCAGCGCGCGGGTGACGATCGCCTCGTAGCTGGCGCCCTCGGGCGCGAGCCAGGAGCGGTACAGCACGATCGCCTCCGGCGTGAAGCTGAGCCGTGGCGTGGCCGGCAGCGGCCGCGCGCGGGCCGCGCGATCGGCCGCGCGAGCGCCCCGGCCGGCGCCCTGGCGCACGCGGGCAAGCGTGATGTGGGGCCTGAAGCGACGCCGCTCGGGCTGCCAGGAGCTGGCGCCGGCGAGCGCCGCGCTCACCCGCTCCTGGGTGCGCGCCAGCTCGCCGCTGCGATCGTGGACCTCCACCGCCAGCGCGCGGGCGCGCCGCGGGGGCAGCCACTGGGGCGCTCCCACCGACAGCTCGAAGGGCAGCGCGGGACAGGTGCCGAGGGTATCGGCGAGCGCGTCGATCTCCCCCACGGGCCGGCTTCCGAGGAAGCACAGGGTGACGTGCATGGAGCGCGGCTCGAGCAGCCGCAGCATCCCGCGGGCCGCGCCGTCGGCGCGTGCCCCGGACGCGACCATGCGCGCCCACTCGCCGAGCTCCTCGGCCGCCGCGAGCGACGGGTCGACAGCCACGAACAGCCTTGCTGAGGCACCGCGGGACATCGCCTGGGGCGATGCTAGCTCCCGCTCAGCGCGCGGCGCAGCAGGTGCAGGGCGACGGTGGTGGCGCGATCGCGCACGTCGGCTCTGCCCCCGGGGAGCTGGACCGAGCGGGTGAGCGGGATGGATCGGTTCGCCCCGCCGGTCGTGACGCTCAGCCACACCAGGCCGACGGGCTTTTGCTCGCTGCCGCCGCCGGGGCCGGCCACGCCGGTGACGCCCACGCCCACGTCGGCGCCGAGCGCCGCGCGGGCGCCGTCCGCCAGCGCCGTGGCGACCTCCGCGGAGACCGCCCCGTGTGCCTCGATCAGCGCCTCGGGCACCCCCGCGAGGGCGACCTTGGCCGCGTTGGAGTAGGTGACGATGGCGCCGCTGAAGTACTCGGAGGAGCCGGGCAACTCGGTGATCCGCGCGGCCAGCAGCCCCGCGGTGCAGGACTCGGCGGTGGCGAGCGTCCGTGGCGGACGAGCTCCCCCGGGGATCCCCGCAGCAGCGCCGCCACCTGCTGATCGACGGTGGCGCCGTCGGTGGAGAACAGCGTGTCGGCGTGACGTCGTTGGACGACCGCCACGAACGCGTCGTAGACGTCCTGGGCATCGGGCTCGTAGCGCGTGACGACCTCCACCTCGCCCCGTTTGAGGCAGGTGGTGACCTCTATGCGCGCCAGCTCGACGCCCTCGCGTGCGGCCACCCGCAGCGTCTCTGCGATCTCCGACTCGGGCATCCCGAACAGCCGCAGCGTCCCGTTGCGGTACACGCGCGCGCCGGCCAGCGCCGAGCGCAGCGCGTCCGTGTCCAGCGCCCGCGGCCACATCGGCTGCAGCTCGCGCGGCGGGCCGGGCAGGACGACGATCGTGGGCCCGGCGGGCGGCGGGGCTCCGCCCACCGGCGCTCCCGCGTTCGCGCCCCCGCTCGCGTCGGCGGAGGACGACGTGTCGGCCGGCGGGACGACCAGCCCGGGCGCGGTGCCCACCGGCTCGAGCACCGTCGCGCCCCGCGGGATCGTGGCCTGTTTGCGGTTGCCCGCGCGGACGGCGTCCATGTCGAGGTGGGGAAAGCGTGCGGCCAGCCCGCGGAGGATCTCGGCGATGCGCCCCTCGAGGGCCTCGTCGAGCACCATCTCGCGCCCCTGGAAGAGCCCGACGACCTCCGCGGTGAGGTCGTCCGCGGTCGGCCCCAGCCCGCCGCTCGTGACCACGATGTCCATGCCCTGGGCGGCCATGAACGCGAGCGCCGCGCGCATGTCCTCGGGGCGGTCGCCCACGATCGTGGTGTGGGCGAGCTCCACCCCCGCCTCCTGCAGGCGTTCGGCCAGCCACGGCCCGTTGCGATCGCTGACCCTGCCCGTGAGCACCTCCGTGCCGGTCACGACGATGCCGGCGCGCACGCGTCCAGCGCCGGCATCGGCACCGCTGAGCGGGGACTCGCTCACGTGCAGGTCGGCAACTGGCCAGCGGCCAGCGGCCTGCGGCCGGTGGCCTTCGTGATCGAGTAGCCGATGGCCTGGCTGGATGGCGCCACGGTGCGGGGAATGCCGTTGACCACCATCGTCACGGAGCTGTTCCCGAGCGTGATCTGGAAGCGCTTTGCATGGTAGGTGCGGGTGGTTTCACCCGGCTGCAGCTCGATCCCGGGAATCAGCGTGCGCCCGTTGTCACCGAGCAGGCAGACGTACACCACGGCCGAGGGCTTCAGCGACAGCGCGACGAACTGGGAGGAGGCATGGCGGACGCCGGCGCTCGCGCCCGTGTGGTGAGAGGTGCTGCCATGGCCGTGGGTGGCGGCGACGGTCGAGGTGCCGGTGGTGGGCGAGCCGGAACCTCCGCCGCCGCTGAGCAGCGCGATCAGCAGCACGACGATCACCAGGGTGATGACCCCCACCGCGATCATGTAGCCGCGCGAGGCGCCCTCCGAGGATCCGCCTCGCCCCCGGCGGCGGAGCTGCGAGCGGCGATTGCTCTGGGGCGTGGAGACGATCGGCTCGAGCATGGCCTCGCTCGGGCGCTCGTGGTGCAGGCGGTACTCCTCCACGAGCGCCTTGCCGTCGAGGCCGAGCGCCTGGGCGTAGGTGCGCAGGAAGCTCTTGACGAACGTCGGCCCGGGCAGCAGGCCCCACTCTTCGTTCTCCAGCGCGCGCAGGTACTTCGCCCGGATCTTGGTCTTGGCCTCGATCTCGGACACGTCGATACGCTCGCGCATACGCGCCTCGCGTAGCGTTGCTCCGATCTCAGGCATCGCGCGAAAGGCTAGTCGCTTACAGGCGCGGCGGCGGACTCGCTGCCCTGCGATTCAAGCGCGGCGAGGACCCGCGGCAGGTCGGCCTCGGTGATCAGCACCTGGCGCGGCTTGGAGCCCTCGTAGCCGGAGATCACGCCGCGGCGCTCGAGCATGTCGATCATGCGCCCGGCACGGGTGTAGCCGAGGCGCAGGCGTCGCTGCAGCATCGAGGTGGAGGCGGTCTGCATCTCGGCGACCAGCGTGATGGCGTCCCTGAGCAGCGGGTCCTCGTCCGGGTCGAACTCGTCGCGCCCGCCACCGGCACCGTCGCCCCCCTCTGGCTCGACCTCCTCGAGCAGCTCCTCGCGCAGCTCGGGCTCGCCCTGACGGCGCCAGCCGTCGGTCAGCTTGGCGATCTGCGCCTCGTCGATGTAGGCCCCCTGGATGCGCTGCAGGCGCGATGAGCCGACGGGGCTGAACAGCATGTCGCCCTGGCCGAGCAGCGACTCGGCTCCGTTCTGGTCGAGGATCACGCGCGAGTCGGTCTGGGAGGAGACGGCGAAGGCGATGCGCGAGGGCACGTTGGCCTTGATCATGCCCGTGATCACGTCCACGCGCGGGCTCTGGGTGGCGAGCACGAGATGGATGCCCACGGCGCGTGCCTTCTGCGCCAGGCGGATGATCGAGTCCTCGACGTCGGCCGGCGCCACCATCATCAGATCGGCGAGCTCGTCGATCACGCAGAGTATGTAGGGGAGCGGGGCTTCGCCCCGCTTGGAGCGGGCCGCGTTCAGCTCTACCAGGCCGCGTGTCCTGGCCAGGGACATGATCCCGTAGCGCGCCTCCATCTCCTTGACGAGATTCTGCAGCGCGTTGGCCGCCATTCGCGGGCTGGTGATGACGGGCGTGAGCAGGTGGGGAATGGACTCGTAGTGGTTGAGCTCGACCTGCTTGGGGTTGACCAGCACGAGGCGCACCTGATGGGGCGTGGCGCGCAGCAGCACGCTCGAGAGCATCGCGTTGATCGCCCCGGACTTGCCCGCGCCGGTGGTGCCGGCGACGAGGATGTGGGGCATCTTGGCGAGGTCGGCGCCGATCGCCTTGCCGGCGACGTCCTTGCCCAGCCACACGGTCAACGGCGACCAGTCCCTCGGCGGCTCCTGGAAGACGTCGCCGAGCTTGACGATGCGCCGGTGCGCGTTGGGCACCTCTACGCCCACGGCCTGCTTGCCGGGAATCGGGGCGAGTATGCGGATGTCGGTGGCGGCGAGGGCGTAGGCGAGGTCATCCTTGAGCTGGGCCACCTTGGCGACCTTCGTGCCCGGCGCCAGCCGCAGCTCATAGCGCGTGATGTGCGGGCCGGCGACCGTGCCGATGACCTTGGCCTGCACGCCGAAGTGCCCGAGCGCCTCCACCAGGCTGGTGGCGGTGCGCTCCCGCTCGGCGGACTCGGGCCCGCCCACCCGGGTCTGCTCGGCGCTCGAGCGGGTCAGCAGCCGGCCGGCGTCGGGCAGCTTCCACACGAAGTCGGGATCGTCGGTGACGGACCCTCTGAGCCGGCCCTGGGGCGTGAGCGCGGCATCTCCGGCGTGGACCACCCCGGAGAGCTGCCCGTCCTCGTCGGCGAGGCCGTCGGCGGCGGAGGGCTCCTCCTCGCCGGCCACCGCGGGACGCTCGTCGCCTTCGCTCTCACCGCCCGCCTCATGGTCGTAGGGCTCCTCCTCCTCGGCCCAGTCGTGGGCGGGCGCCTCGACGTGCGTGGCCCGCACGATCAGCTCGCGTGCAGCGGGTTCCGGGGGCGCGAGCGCGATTGGCGAGTCGAGCTCCTCGACGGCGGCGCTCGCCGCAGTGGCCGCGGCCCGTTCGGCGCGGCGCCGCCCGGCGCGCTCGCGCCGTGCGCGCACGGAGCGGGTCGTGTCGAGCACGCCGCTGCCGGTGACGCGGATGACGCTCGCGATCGAGGCGCCGGTCAGGAGGATCAGTCCGGCGAGGGCGAAGAACACGACGAGGATGGCGACGCCCACCTGCCCGACCAGCCCGTGGGCGAGCGCGTACAGCGCCTGCCCGAGCACGCCTCCGTGCGCCTGCAGGTAGGCGCTGCTCCATGCGCCTCGTCCGCTGGTCATGATCGGACCGTGGCCGGCGGCGAGCCCGAACATGCCGGCGGCGAGGGCGAGCGTGACGGCCGCGAAGACGCACAGCGCGCCGGCGCGCAGCGGCCGCAGCGCGGGCAGCACCGGGCGCAGCAGCAGGGCGCCGCCGCCGAGCACCATGGCAACCGGCGCGAGCGCGCGAGCGCGTCCGAGGGCCCAACCGAGTGCGACCGCGAGGCCGTGCCCGAACCCGCCGCCGAGCGTGGCCGAGCCGCCGGCGCCATACAGGACGAAGCCCATGAACACGCCCAGCGCCACCAGCGCCAGGCCGAGCACGTCGCGCTGGCGCTGGTCGAGCACTCCGGGCCACGCCGGGCCGCCGGGCAGCAGGGCGGCGAGACTCAGCCGCCGCCGTCCTCTCTGCCGGCTGCGAGGGCCTCCTCGCGCCCGGCCGGCCCCGCGCGTGGACGCGCGTCTGCCGGTGCCCCTGGGGGTACGCGTGGTAGGCATCGCTCGCTCCTTCGACGCCTGCCGGCCAGACCCTCCCTTACCATGCCTTTACCGCACCACCTATACATAAAGACCATGAACGACTTCTCCCGCGCCCCCCGCGTCCTCGTGGTCGAGGACGACGATGACATCGCCCAAGCGTTGCAGCGCTCACTGCGCATGGAGGGCTACGAGGTGCGCACGGCGGCGGACGGCCGCGCGGCCCTGGAGCAGGGCCACGCGTTCGCCCCCGATCTGGTGATCCTCGACCTCGGCCTGCCGGAGATCGACGGCGTGCAGGTCGCCCGCGCGCTGCGCGCGGACGACGACGTGCCGATCCTGATCCTGACGGCGCGCGACGCGATCGAGTCGCGGGTGGAGGGCCTGGACGCGGGCGCGGACGACTACCTGGTCAAGCCCTTCGAGCGCCAGGAGCTGCTGGCGCGCATGCGCGCGCTGCTGCGCCGTCGCCCGCCGCGGGGCTCGGCGCCGCTGCGGGTCGGGGATCTGACGCTCAACGCCGACACGCACGAGGTGCGCAGGGACGAGCGCGAGATCGAGCTCACACAGCGGGAGTTCGAGTTGCTGGAATACATGATGCGCAACGAGCGGATCGTGATCTCGCGTCAGCGCCTGCTCGACGAGGTGTGGGGCTACGACCCCTTCTCGACCACCAACACGATCGAGGTGTTCGTGTCCAACCTGCGCCGCAAGCTCGAGGCCGGAGGCGAGCCCCGCCTGCTGCACACGATCAGGGGAGCCGGCTACGTCCTACGCGCCTAGGCCCCCCGCAGCGCTGCGGCGCGCCGGAGCTCGCGTTTCCGCCAGCTTCGACCGGCTGCCCATCCGCGTGCGCCTGGCGGGCGTCTCGGCACTGCTGACATTCGTGATCCTGTGCGCGTTCGCGCTGGCGATCGGCTCGCTGACCGTCCACCGCATTCGCGAGGACTTCAACCACGACGTCAGCGAAACGGCCAAGGATCTGCCCTCCGAGCTGCGCGTGAGCGCCGACCCGGTGCGCGGCACGCTGCAGATCACCCCGCCGCTGCACGACATCGCGACGCCCGGCAGCGCCATCAGGATCCTCTACGAATCGGGCCGCGTGCTCGAACAGTACCCCGAACGGATCCCCTCGTTCGGGACGCCGCGACCGGGGATCAGCACCGAGGTGACCACGATCCAAGGCTACCGCGTGGTGACCAGCATCGTGCAGGTGTACGGACCGACGCTCACGCCGATCGGGCATCTGTACTTCCAGTACGGCCGCAGGATGGCGCCGACGGAGGCGACCGTCCACCGCGTGGAGCTGTTCCTGGTGCTCGGCGTGCTCGCGGGCAGCCTGCTGGCGCTCGCCGCGGGCATGGCGATCGCGCGGCGGGCGATGGCGCCAATCGCCACGCTCACCTCGCGGGCGGCGGAGATCGCGCGCACGCGCGACCCCTCGCGGGGCATCCCCCAGTCTCAGGCCGAGGACGAGGTGGCGGAGCTGGCACGCACGCTGGAGGGCATGCTGCGCGAGCTCGACGCCGCCCGCGCCGAGACCGAGTCCACGCTCGCGCGCCAGCGCCAGTTCGTGGCGGACGCCTCGCACGAGCTGCGCACGCCGCTCACCAGCGTGCTCGCCAACCTCGAGCTGCTCGCCGAATCCCTGGAAGGCGACCAGGCGGATGCGGCGCGCTCGGCGCTGCGCTCCTCGCAGCGGATGCGCCGGCTGGTCGCCGATCTGCTGCTGCTCGCGCGCTCGGATGCCGCGCGCGTGGTCGCGCACAGCCCCTGCGACCTGGCTCAGGTGGTCGTGGAGGCGGCCGCCGAGCTGGGGCCGGTGAGCGCCAGCCACGAGATCTCGCTGGACATCCACGCCGCGCCCGTGATGGGCGTCCGCGATGAGCTGCACCGTCTGACCATCAACCTGCTGGAGAACGCGCTGCGCCACACGCCGCCCGGCACCGCCATCCACGTCTCGACGCTGACCACGGCCGACGGCCAGGCGCAGCTGATCGTCGAGGACGAGGGCCCGGGCGTGCCGGCCGACCTCGCGCCCACGCTGTTCGAGCGCTTCGTGCGCGGCGCCGGCGACCGGGGCGGGTCCTTCGGCCTGGGGCTGGCGATCGTGCAGGCGGTGGCGAGCTCGCACGGAGGCAGCGTCACGCTGGAGGCGCCGGCGAGCGGCACCGGTGCGCGCTTCGTCGTGCGGCTGCCGGCGAGCTCAGACCTCGACGACGACCGGCAGCACCATCGGGCGCCGCTTGAGGCGGTCGTAGACTAGCTGCGCCAGGTCGTCGTGGAGGGCCTGCTGGAGCAGGTCCACCTCGCGGATTTCCTCGCCGGCGGCGCGGCTGAGCGACTGCTCGACGGTCAGGCGGATCTCCTCGACGAGCTCGTCGGCCTGGTCGAGGAAGGGGACGCCGCGGAAGATCACCTCCGGGTCGGCGACCGAGCTGCCGTCCTGCTCGGCGATGGTGACCACGACGATGAAGATGCCGTCCGCGGAGAGCATGCGCCGGTCGCGCAGCGCGGCGTCGGCCAGCTCGCCGATCTCGACGCCGTTGACGAAGATCATGCCCGCCTGCTCGCGCGAGCCGAAGCGCGCGCCGCGCTCGTCGAGCTCCAGCGGCAGCCCGTTGTCGCCTTCGAAGATGTCCCGCGGCTCGATGCCGACCGCCTCGGCGAGCTGGGCGTGCATGCGCAGCCGCTTGAAGTCGCCGTGGAAGGGCATCACGTAGCGCGGCTTGACGAGGTTGAGCATCAGCTTGACCTCCTCGGCGTACCCGTGCCCGGAGGCGTGCACGGGCGCGTCGCGGGGGGTGACCACGTCGCAGCCGATGTGGTAGAGGCGGTCGATCGTCTCGTTGACCGCGCGCTCGTTGCCGGGCACGGGAGTGGCCGAGAAGACGACGGTGTCGCCGCCCTTGAGCTCGACCTGGGGATGGTCGCGGTAGGCCATCCTGCGCAGCGCCGAGAGCGGCTCGCCCTGCGAGCCGGTGGAGATGATGACGATTCGCTCGTCGGGGAAATCGTCGATCTCCCGTGGGCCGACGAGCATCCCCTCGGGGATCTCGATGTGCCCGAGGGTGCGCCCGATGCCGACGTTCTTGCGCATCGAGCGCCCGACCAGGGCGACCTTGCGGTCGAGCGCCTGGGCGGCGTCCACGACCTGCTGCACGCGGTGGATGTTGGAGGCGAAGCTCGTCACCACGATGCGCCCTTCGCAGCGCGCGAACACCTCCTCGAGATGCGGTCCGACGACCGACTCCGACGGCGAGAAGCCCTCGCGGTTGACGTTGGTGGAGTCTCCACACAGCAGCAGCACGCCCTCGCGGCCGAGCTCCGCCAGGCGCGAGACGTCCGCGGGCGCCCCGTTGACGGGCGTCTGGTCGAACTTGTAGTCGCCGGTGATCAGCACCGTGCCCAGGTCGGTGCCGAGCGCCACGGCGCTCGAGTCGGGGATCGAGTGGGTCATGTGCACGAGCTCGAGCGAGAACGGTCCGAGCTCGAGCGTCTCCCCCGGCTCGACGTCGGTGAGCTGCACGTCGCGCAGCTTGTGCTCCTCGAGCTTGGAGCGGGCCATCGCCATGGTCAGCGCCCCGCCGTACACCGGTGGCAGGGCGTTCGCGTTTCGCAGCTCGCGCAGCACCCACGGGAGCGCCCCGAGATGGTCCTCGTGGCCGTGGGTGACGACGATCGCCTCGATCTCGCGGGCGCGCTCGCGTAGATATGAGAAGTCGGGCAGGACGAGGTCGATGCCGACCATCTCGGGCGTGGGGAAGCGCAGCCCCACGTTGACCACGATGATGCGACCGTCGTACTCGACGACGGTCATGTTCTTGCCGATCTCGCCGAGCCCCCCGAGGGGCAGGACGCGCAGCCTTGAGCTCACGCGGGTGCGTGGGCGGGCGGGACCGCCAGCAGGCCGTGTCGTTCGAGCATCGCCTGTACGGCCTCGAGCTCGTCGGGAGTGGCCTCGACGATCGGCAGGCGCACGCCCCCGACGTTGTGGCCCAGAAGGTTCAGCGCGGCCTTCGTGCACGTGGGGCTGGAGGTGAGGAACAGCGTCTCATAGACGTCCTGGAGCGAGGCGTCGAGCTCGGCGCGGTGCTCGGGCTCGTCGACCATGCGGCGCATCTCGTTGCCGACGACGTGGCTGGCGACGCACACGCCGCCGGCGCCGCCGATGTCGAGCGTGCGCGCGAGCGAGCCGTCGTCGCCGGCGTACACGTCGAGCCCGTCGATCAGGCGCAGCTCCTGGGCGTTGGCCTGCTTGACCCCCTCGATCCCGTCGATCTGCGCGAGCTCGGCGAGCAGCTCGGGACCGATGTTGGTGCCGGTGCGGCTGGGGATGTTGTAGAGCAGGATCGGCTTGTCGGTGGCGGCGGCCACCGCTTCGTAGTGGCGCCTCAGTCCGAGCGGGCTGGGCCGGTTGTAGTAGGGCGTCACGGAGATGATCGCGTCGGGCCCGAGCGCGGTGGCGCGTTCGGTCAGGAACACCGCGTGGCGCGTGTCGTTGGTGCCCGTGCCCGCCACGATTGTCTTGCCGGCGGGGCACTCGGCGACCGCGAGCTCGATCAACGCGAGCTGCTCCTCGTCGGTGAGCGTGGCTGCCTCGCCGGTGGTGGCGGCGACCACGAAGCCGTCGGAGCCGTTGTCGGCCAGGTGGTGCATGAGCGCGACGAACGACTCCTCGTTGACCTCGCCCCGCTCGTCGAACGGCGTGACGATGGCGGTCAGGATCGAACCGAGGCTCCCAGTGGACATGGGCGCAGTATCGCATGCGCGAGCGCCCGCCGGCAGCGAGTCCCGCGGCGCTCGCGCGGCCTCGCCCGCCAGCCGGACGCCTGCGCGCCTACATGCTCGGACCTATTCGGTCACCGTCCACTTCTGTATGCGGTTGTTGCCGCTGTCGGCGACGTATGCCGAGCCGCCGGCGACGGCGACCCCCCACGGATACCAGAACCCGGGCGCTCCACCGCCGGAGCCGAGCTGCGTGAGGTATTCGCCCGTCGGTGAGAGCTCCTCGACGCGCTGGTTGTAGGAGTTGACCACCCAGATGTTGCCCTGCGCGTCGACCGCAAGGCCGGCGGGCTGGTCGAACTGGGCTTCGCCGTCGCCCGGCGTCCCGAACTCGCTGATGAATCCGCCGGATGCCGAGAGCTCGGCCACGCCGCTGTTGTAGGAATCGGTGACCCAGAGATTTCCGCTCGGGGCGACGGCGACGCCCACCGGGGTGGCGAATTCGTGGCCGTTGGGCAGTCCAACCTGCCTGATGAATTTCCCTTCGGCGGAGAACTCCTCGACGCGGTAGTAGCGGGGGTCCGCCACCCACACGTCTCCGCTCGCATCGACCGCGACGCCGCTCGGTTCGACGAACTGGCCTTCACCGAGACCGCTCGAGCCGAATTGCCTGAGGTATTTGCCGGCCGAGGAGAACTCCTCGACGCGGCTGTTTTCGGCATCGACGACCCAGATTTCGCCTTTGGGCGCGATTGCGATTCCCGCCGGTCGCTTGAACTGGCCGTTGCCCGAGCCGGCGATCCCTGCTTTGCAGCTGCTGGTGCAGGTCTCGGCTTCGGCTTTGCCGTTCTTCACACCCCAGCCGAACATCGTGGTGAACGTCCCCGTCGAGGAGAACTCCTCGACGCGGTCGTTGCCGGCGTCGGCGACCCAGACGTTGCCGGCGCCGTCGACGGCCACACCGACCGGGTCTTTGAGCTGTCCGGCGCCCGTCCCTTCCGTGCCGAACGAGGTCGTATAGCTCGGCTGCCGCGCCGTCGTGAATGTCCGATCCTTTCCGTACGTGGTGCCGACCACGTTGCTCGCCACCAGCCGGAAGTGGTAGGTGGTGCCGGCCGTCAGGCCGCTGATCCGCTGGCTCACCGATTCACCCGCTTCGGAGATCAGACCGACGTCCGGGACGGGCACGCTGTGGCCGTAGGATTCGCTCGGGCCGTATTCGATGTGGTAGGTCGTGGCCCACTCGTTCGCGGTCACCGATCCAGTCAGCGTCGCGGCGGTTTCGCTGACGCCGGACGCGGCGCCGGTGCTCGCGCCGGGGGCGCCGAGGCCCTCGGTCAACGCGACGTGGGCTTTGCCGGAGCTCGTGTACGTGCCCGCGGCCTCGCACGCGAACGTCGAGACACACGAGATGTCGGCGAGTTCGCTGCTTTCGGCGCCGGCGGGCGCGGGCGCGGACCACGCGCGCCATTCCTCGCCGTTCCACAGCTCGGCGAGCGGCGTGGGCGCGCCGCCAGCGGTGTGGTAGGTGCCGACGACGGTGCAGGCGCCGAGGGTCGTGCACGAGACGGCTTGCTCCTCGCTGTTGACGGCGCCGGCGGGGCTTTCGATCGCCTCGAGCTTCCATTCCGAGCCGTTCCAGGCGACGGCCAGGCTGGTCGTGGCGCTGCTGGCGTTCACGTAGCTGCCGACCGCCGTGCACGCGCTGGCCGCCCAGCAGGAGACGCCGCTCAGTTCGGTGGCGCTGGCGCCGCTCGGGCTGGGCGTGGACTGGATCTGCCAGGTCGAGCCGTTCCAGCGCTCGACGAGGCTCGCCGTGCCGGCGCTGCCGACGTAGCTGCCGACTGCGGTGCACGCGCTCGCCGAGCTGCACGACACGCTCGTCGACTGCGCGCTCGTGGCGCCGCTCGGGTTGGGCGTCGACTGGACCGTCCATTCGGAGCCGTTCCATGCCTCCGCGAGCGTGAGGAACCCTCCTGAGCTGAGCTTGTACCTGCCGACCGCCGTGCAGCTCGTGGCGGAGGTGCACGAGACGCCGCTGAGCTGGCTTTCCGTCGCTTTGCTCGGGGTGGCGGTCGTCTGGATGCTCCATTCGGAGCCCGTGAGTCGCTCGGCGAGCGTCACCGCTTTACCGGATTTGGGCTTGTCCGAGCCGACCGCCGTGCACGAGGTTGCGCTCGTGCACGAGACGTGTCGCAGTTCGGAGACCGTCGCACCGGAGGGGTTGGGCGTCGAGGAGACGAGCCATTCGCTGCCGTTCCAGGCGAACGCGAGGCTCGAGACCGTGCCCGACGCGCTCGTCGATGAGCCCACGCCGATGCACGCCGTCGAGCTGCACACAGGACGAACCCGACAGGGACGTCTGCGTGACGCCGCTGACGGTGGCGGCGGCTTGGACGCCCATCGTGGTTTCCGCGCGCGTCTCGGCGAACTGCTGACCGTACCCGGCTTCGACGTCGTAGCCGACCGAGGCGCAGGTCGACTCCAGCACGCACGAGACCGCCCCGAGCCGGTCTTCGATCGGTTCGTTGTTGGACATCGTCTCGACGCTCCAGGAGCTACCGTTCCACCTGGCCTCGTAGGGCTCCCACAGCCCGGTCTTCACTTCGTAGGTGCCAACGGCGAAGCACGATTCGGGCGTGGTGCATGACACGCCGCCCAGCCCGTCCTGGAGCTGGCCCGGCTTCTGGTAGGGCTGTTCGCTCCATCCGCTCCCGTTCCAGCGCTCTATCCACGTCCCCCAGTAGACCGATTCGCTCGGCGGGTGGGGACCGAGGAACTGGCCGACGGCAAAGCACGCGCCAGGCGAGGTGCAGGACACGCTCGAGAGGACCCCCTTGTCCTCCCCTGCGGGTTTCGCGGGCGAGGCGATCGACCAGCTCGTGCCATTCCAGCTCTCGGCGAACCCGGTCCCGGAGCCGATGTTGCCGGCTTCGCCTTTGGTCCTGCCGACCGCCATGCACGAGCTCGCCGTCGGGCACGAGATGCCGTACAGGTTCGTGAGCGTGCCGCCTTCGGGCGGGGTCGGCAGCGTTTCGACGCTCCACGTCCCGTTCTTCAGGATCACCGCGAACGGCACGGTGACGCCGTTGGCTTCTTCACTCCAGCCAACCGCCATGCAGGAGCTCGCGGATGAGCACGATACGGCGGAGAGCTGAGTTTCCTTGGCGCCGGCTGGCGCCGAGACCGGCTGCAGCGACCATTCGCTGCCGTTCCAGCGCTCGGCGAGCGGAAGGTGGGTTCCCTTTCCGTTGACGTATTCGCCAACTGCCTCACATGCGTTCTGGGATGCGCAGGAAACCCCCGCGAGATTGCCGGTTGTGGGAGTGTGCCGTTCTTCGATCGTTTCGCTGCCGCCGAACCAGGTCGAGAACGTCGGCGTCGAGCCTTCGCCGCTCGTGGTCCACTTCTGCACGAAGCTGCACGGAGGATCGGAGGTGTACTCGTTTTCGCCGGCCACGGCCACGCCCCACGCGTAGTACATGTGCTGGACTTCGCAGTTGCCGCCGCCACCCGCCTGCGCGATCGACTGGCCGCTGGCGGAGAACTCCTGTAGCCGTCCTTCGTTCTGACCGTCTATCACCCACACGTGTTCGTGTGTGTCGAGCGCGATTCCCTGCGGTTCGGGGAGCGTGGTCGCGAACTGGCTGAGGTATTCGCCGCTAGAGGAGAGCTCCTCGACGCGGTTGTTGGCTGCGTCGGCGACCCACAGGTCGCCCGCAGCGGAGACGGCGATCCCCGCCGGGCGGCTGAACTGGCCGTTGCCGGCGCCCTGCGATCCGACCTGCTTGATGAACGCGCCGCTGGCCGCGAACTCCTCGAGGCGATCGTTGCCCGCGTTGACCACCCAGACATTCCCACCGGAGCCGATGGCCACACCTTGGGGGCCGTTGAGTTGACCTTCTCCGCTCCCGGCCGAGCCGAGCTGGCCCAGGTATTCGCCCGCGCTCGAGAACTCCTGCACGCGATCGGCTTCCGAATCGCTCACCCAGACCGTGCCATTTGGCGCGATGGCGATGCCGAACGGGTTCTTGAACTGGCCGTTGCCAGTGCCCGCGATCCCGGCCTGGCATTTGCTCGTGCAGGTCTCGGCCTGCGCTTTGCCGTCGCTCACACCCCAGCCGATGGCCTTGATGAATTTCCCGGAGGCGGTCATCTCCTGCACGCGGTGGTTGCCAGAGTCGGCGACCCATAGGTTGCCTTCGGCGTCGACCGCCACACCGGTGTCGCCGCTGAACTGGCCCGAGCCGCTGCCCGCACCCGTTTCGTGCCGGCCGACATCTTCGACTTCCACGGGTGCCCGGGCCGCGTGCTCCGTCCATTCCTTGCCGTTCCAGATCTCCGAGTACGGGGTGTAGGGCACCTGATAGCGACCGACGCCCATGCACCATTCGCTCGCTGCGCAGGAGACGCCGAACAGTTCGGTTGTCGCCGCGCCGGCCGGCCTGGGCAGCCTTCCGATCGCCCACAGCGGCCGTTCATAGTGGAAGCGGTCGGCCGCGGTGATCGGCGTGGTGCCCGCGGGCGTGGTGACGGTCACGTTGACGGTCCCGCTTCCGCTCGGGCTGACGGCGTGAATCGAGCCTTCCGAGATCACGGAGAAGCTCTTGGCTTTGGTCGCGCCGAACTTGACCAAGGAGGCGCCGGCGAAGTTGGCGCCGCTGATCGTCACCGAGCTGCCGCCCCTCGCCGGGCCAATATCGGGCGCGACGCCGGAGACCGACGGTGCGCCGGTCCTGAACACGCTGTCCTCGCCGTGGCTGGTTCCGTTGGCGCTGCTCGCGGTCAGGCGGTAGTGGTAGGTCGTGTTGGCCTGTAGGCCGGTGATCGGCTCGCTCACGAGCTCCCGGCTGCTGCCGGCTCCGGCGGAAGCGTCGGGCACGGGCACGTTCGTGCCGTAGGCCGTGCTGGTGCCGTATTCGAAGTGATACGTGGTGGCCACGCCCTGCGGGTCGATCGATCCGTTGAGCGTGGCGCTGCTCGCTGCGACCGCCGTCGCCGCCGTCGTCGCGGCGATCGGCGGCAGGCTGGTCAGTTCGAGCGGTCCGTCCGGCGCCCCGACGCCCGTCGGGCCGTCGTAGCCCACCTCCGCCGTGCACAGGTATTCCGGTTCGCAGCCCCTGCTGGAGCTGCTGCCGGCGGTCACGTCGAACGCGGCGCTCGGGTCGGAGTAGAAAGCCTCGGCTCCCGGCAGGGATCGCGCGAAGGCGCTCGCGTGCGCCTCGATGCCGGCGACGAGCGGCGACGCGGCGCTCGTGCCGCAGACGAGCCACCAGCCGCCTTCGAGCGCCACCGATACCGGTGTTTCGCACGAACCGACGGCGGCTACGTCGTTGTCGGTCCGGAAGGCGCAGCCGGTGTCCGTCTGCCAGGCGGGCTTCGGCTCGGACACGCTGCACCCGCCGCCGCTGCCCAGGCCCCGTCCGGATTCGAGCCATACTTCTTCAGACCAGCCGCGGGCGTTCGATGCTTTTCTCAGGCTCGTGCCCCCGACCGACACGACGTTGGGCGAGGATGCCGGGAACCACGGGGAGCTGGTGCCGGCGAATTCGCCGTCGTAGCCGCTGTCGCCGGCGGCCGCGGTGATCATGATGCCCGGGTGGTCGTAGGCGGCGTTGAGTTCTTCGAGTTCGCGGTCCGCGGGCTGACCGAAGTATTCGTCGGCAAGGCCATAGCTGTTCGAGATCTCGGTTGCGCCGAGTGCCGCCGCTGTGTTGACGGCGACGCTGAAGTCGCTGAAGAAGTTGCTGTTGGCCTCCACCAGCATGATGTGGCAGGAAGGGCACGCTGCCGAGGCCATGTTGACGTCGAGCGCTGTCTCCAGTTCCCAGCCTTCACCCGACGGGTAGTTCGCTTCTTCGCCGAGCTGGTTGATCTTTTTGAAGCAGCCGTTCGCTTTCGTGCACGCCGGCAATCCGTATCGTTCGCGGTATCTGGCGAGATCTTCTTCGGCTCCTGGGTAGCCGTATGCGTTGACCAGCGCGATCGTCTGTGTTGAGCCTCCCGACGTCGGGATCTTGTAGGCGGACCGCAGGTCTTCCGGATCGAGCCCCCCGAATTCGCCGCTGCCTTCGTACGCGGGCCCGCCTTCGGGTGCTTTCCACCGACCGGCGATCCTCACCGGTCGCGGATCGACGATCGCTTCGCACAGGTCTTCGGGGCAGGCCCAGTAGGGCTCGGTGCTGGAGCGTCGCAGCGAGATGTGCTTGTGCGCGCGGCGATGGCGCTTGAGGCGGAAGCCTCCCCCAACCTCTTCCTGCACCAGCAGGCTGCTCATGCCGGCGCCCACTCGGGCCTGCCGCGTTTGCGGCGAGCTGAGCGCCGCGCGTTCGAGCGGCGCGGCCGCCTGAGCCTGGGCTGTGACGCCGAGCGCGGGCAGGATCGCGAGCGTGCTGGCGAACGCGGCTGCCGCCAGCAGCACGGAGCGCGCACATCGTGTGCGCTCGGCCGCGAACGACGTGGCGCGACGCGCCCGCCGAGATGCCGACATTTGTGAACCACGCGGCTGTCCCATGTTCCCCACTCCTCGCCTCGCCGTTGTGATCGTGACTGCCCTGCTCGGCGGGCGATGATAAGTTGCGCCTGCAGTGTTTCCAAGCGATCCACCGAGGGTCGATGAACTAGTTCCACTTGGTGCACTGGTCCGTCGAGAGTGACTAGTTCGTGGATATGAACCAGAGACATACCCGCCCGGAGCCGGACGCTGTGCAACGCGCACTGGACACGCTCGCCGAGCGCTGGACGTTCCTGATCCTGCGCGAGGCGTTCTTCGGCGTCAGACGCTACGGCTTCTTCCAACGCAACCTCGGCATCGGTCGCAACGTGCTCGCCGACCGCCTGGCAGCGTTGGTCGAGCACGGCATCCTCAAGCGCGTGCGCTACCGCACCGACCCCGACTGGTACGAGTACCGCCTGACACGTGCGGGCTTCGAGCTGTTCCCGGTGATCGTGGCCCTCAAGGCCTGGTCCGAGCGGTATCTGCTCGATGCCGGGGACCCGCGGTTCGACATCCACCACTGCGCGTGTGGAGCGGAGCTGGAACCGTTGGTCGTCTGCGCGCACTGCCGCGAGCCGATCACGGGCGACAACGTGGAATACGAAGCAGAGGCCGAGCCCGCGGGCAAGCCTGAGCCCATGGCGTCCACGCTCGCGGGCGCTCGGCGGCTCAGAGCAGCAGGCTCTCCAGCCCCACGACGAGGGGTTCGCTGAGGCTCGCCACGCGGCGCACGGCCAGCAGCACCCCCGGCATGAACGACTCGCGGCCGGTGGAGTCGTGACGGATGGTGAGCGTCTGTGCGAGGTCTCCGAGGATCACCTCCTGGTGGGCCACCAGTCCGGGCAGGCGCACGGAGTGGATCGGCGGGGGCTCGCCCCCGCTGGCCTCGGCCATCAGCTGCGCTGTGCGCTTGGCGGTGCCGCTGGGCGCGTCGAGCTTCTGGTCGTGGTGGAGCTCGATGATCTCGGCCTTCTGCATGTGCCGCGCGGCCTCCACGGCGAAACGGGTCATGAGCACCGCGCCGATCGCGAAGTTCGGGGCGATCAGGACGTTGGCTCGCGGGCGATCAGCTGCCCGCCCACCCTGCTCGGGTTGGGCGTGCTCGAGCGGGGCGGAATCGAAGCCGGTGGTGCCGATCACCACGTGCACCCCAGCCCGTATGCACGCGAGCGCGTTCTCGAGCGCTGTGTCGGGCTCGGTGAAGTCCACCACGACCTCGGCGTCCTCGAGCACGTCCGCGAGCGTCGTGTCCAGCCGCGGGTCGGCGCGTCCGACCAGCTCCATGTCAGGGGCGGCGAGCACCGCCTCGCACACGGTCTGGCCCATGCGCCCGGCGGCGCCGGCGACGGCGACCTTGATCATCGCCTCGCGCGTGAGGCGCTGGCGGCGCCCTGGGCGGGCACGTCCCCGTAAGGGGAGGGTGCGTCCCCGGAGGGGGATGAGGCGGCGAGCTCCGCCGCGGCGCCTCCGAGTGGCTCGATCGCGGCGAGGAACTCCGTTTCGGCGGGTCCCACCCCGGCAGCCGAGAGCTGGCTGGGCGTGAACAGCCCGGCGGCGAGCGCGCGCACCTGGTCGATGTTGACGGCGTCGATTCGCTCGATCATCTCGTTCATCGACAGGATCGGCAGCCCGTGGAGCACCGATGCGCCCAGACGGCTCATGCGCGCGCCGGTGGACTCCATGCCGAGCACCACACGCCCCTTGAGGTTCTCGCGCGAGCGCACGAGCTCCTCCTCGCTCGCGGGATCCTCGACACAGCGCTCGAGCTCCGCCGCGATCACGGCCAGCGCCTGTCTGAGGTTGTCCGGACGGGTGCCCACGTACAACCCGATCTCGCCCGTGTGGGCGTACAGGTTGGCGAACGTGAACACCGAGTAGGCGAGCCCGCGGCGCTCGCGCACCTCCTGGAAGAGCCGCGAGGAGGTCGTCCCGCCGAGCACGCCTTCCAGCACGCGCAGCGCATAGCGACGTTCGTCGTCGCGCGCGATGCCGGCTCCGCCTACGCACACGTGGTACTGCTCGGTGTCTTTCTCGAGGAAGCGTGCCCGGCGCTCGAAGTCGGGTGCCCGCGGCACGGCGGGCACCGGCGCGGCGCCGTTTCGCGTGCCTGAGGCGTCCTGCGGCTGGGAGGCTCCTGGGCCCTCCCCCGGCACTGTCGCGGCGGCTGTGTCACCCTGCCCTCCCTCCCCCTCCGAGGAGGACGCGGCGCACGCCATCTGCACCAACGCGTCGTGGTCGATCGAGCCGGCGGCCGCGATCACGACGTCGTGCGGGCGGTAGCGCTGCGCGTGGAACTCGGCGAGCTGCTCGCGGGTGACCGCACGGACGGTCTCGGCGTTGCCGATGACCGCGCGGCCGAGCGGATGCACGCCGAAGATCGCACGGCCGAGCACGTCGAAGACGCGATCCTGGGGGTCGTCTTCGTACATGGCGATCTCCTCGAGCACGACCTCGCGCTCGGCCTCCAGCTCGCCGAAGCGCGGCTGCCAGAGCATGTCGCTCATGACCTCGAACGCGCGCTCGAGGTGCCTGTCGAGCACGCGCGTGTACAGCGAGGTCGTTTCCTTGTCGGTACCCGCGTTGATCTCCGCCCCCATCGCGTCGAAGATCTCGTCGATCTCCTGCGAGCCGAAGCGGGCGCTGCCGCGGAACAGCATGTGCTCGAGCAGGTGGGAGATGCCGGCCTGATCCTCGCGCTCGGCGACCGAGCCGGTGGCCACCCACATGCCGAGCGCCACCGAGCGCACGCCGGGCACGCGCTCGCTGACGACTCGTACGCCTGAGTCGAGCGTTGTGATCTGGTGCTCGGCGCTCACGCGCTGGGGCTCTATTCGGGTCAGTCGCGGTCGCGACCGTGGCGGGGGCGCCCCGAGCCACGCTCGCCCTCACGGCGCCGTCCACGGTCGGAGCGCTCGCGGCCGTTGCTGGACGAGCGCCCCCCGCCCTCGCGGGGCCCACGGCTGCTGCCGCCACCGCCGGGTGGGTGGGATCCCGTTCCAACGCCGGCGAGCTCCTCGACGGACTTGCCGGCGATGTCGGGGTCGTCGGTCAGGCGCAGGCCGATGCGCCCGCGCTCGCGGTTGACCTCGACCACGCGCACGTTCACCTCGTCGCCCTTGTTGAGGACGTCCTCGACCGTGTCCACGCGCTGGCCGGGTGAGACGTTGGAGATGTGCAGGAGCCCGTCGGTGCCCTTGGCGAGCTCGATGAAGGCGCCGAACGTGGTGGTCTTGACGACCTTGCCGAGGTACTCGTCGCCGACCTCGACCTCCTTCATCATCATCCGCACGCGCTCGACCAGCGCGTCGCCGAGCTCGCCGTTGGCCGAGTAGACCAGCACCTGGCCGTCGTCGTTGACGTCGATCTGCGATTCGAACTCCTCGGAGAGCCCTCTGATCGTTTCGCCGCCCTTGCCGATCAGCAGGCCGATCTGCGAGGGGTCGATCTGGATCGTCTGGATGCGGGGCGCGAACTGCGAGAGCTGCGCGCGCGGGGAGCCGATGACGTCTGCCATCTTGCCGAGGATGAACGTCCGCGCCTCTTTGGCCTGGGCGAGCGCGTCGCGCAGGATGTCGAACGTGACGCCCGTGATCTTGATGTCCATCTGCAGCGCGGTGATCCCGCGCTCGGTGCCGGCGACCTTGAAGTCCATGTCGCCGAGATGGTCCTCGACGCCGGCGATGTCGGTGAGGACGATGTAGTCATCGCCCTCCTTGATCAGGCCCATGGCGATGCCGGCCACGGGGCGCTTGATCGGCACGCCCGCGTCCATCAGCGACAGCGAGGAGCCGCACACCGAGGCCATCGAGGAGGAGCCGTTGGACTCGAGGATGTCCGAGACCACGCGAATCGAGTAGGGGAACTCCTCGATCGAGGGCACCATCGGCGCGAGCGCCCGCTCGGCGAGCGCGCCGTGTCCGATGTCGCGGCGCTTGACGCCGCCCATGCGCCCGGCCTCCCCGACCGAGAAGGGCGGGAAGTTGTAGTGGTGCCAGTAGTACTTTTTGGTTTCCAGGCCGAGCGTGTCGATGCGCATCTCCTCCTTGAGGGTGCCCATCGCCACGACGCTCAGAGCCTGCGTCTGCCCGCGCGTGAACAGCGCCGAGCCGTGCGTCCTGGGGGTGACGCCCACTTCGATGGTGATGTCGCGGATCTCTGACTCGGCGCGGCCATCGGGGCGCTTCTTGTGCACCGCGATGCGCTCGCGGATGATCGACTTCTCGAGCTTGTCGAACGCCAGCTGGACCGCCGCGCGGCGCTCCTTGGCGGCGAGCAGCTGCTCCTCCGAGGCGCCCTCCGGCGCCGCCGGAGCGTGCTGCTCGAGGATCGCCTCCTCGACCGCCTTGGTCGCGTCCTGGCGCTCGAGCTTGTCCTCCACCTGGGTGGCCGCGTCGAGCTGGGTGCCGTGGGAGGAGCGGATCGCCTCGAGCACCTGCGGGTTGACCTGGATCGTCTCGAAGACTTTCTTCTCCTTGCCGACTTTGGCGGCGAGGTCGCGCTGGAGCGCGCACAGCTTCTTGATCTCGGCATGGGCGATGTCCAGCGCGTCGAGGATCTCCGCCTCGGGGATCTCGTTGGCGCCCGCCTCGACCATCAGGATGGCCTCCTCGGTGCCGGCGACGATCAGGTCGAGGTCCGAGCGGCTCTCCCCCTCCGAGGACGATCCGGCGTCCGTGAGCAGGTCCTCCTCGCTGGGGTTGACGACGAAGTTGCCGTCGATCTTGCCGATGCGCACGGCGCCGACCGGCGTCGGCAGCGGGATGTCGGAGATCATCAGCGCGGCGGAGGCGCCGTTCATGGCGAGGATGTCATAGGGGTGAACGTGGTCGATCGACAGGGGGATCGCCACGAGCTGGGTGTCATAGCGCCATTCCTTGGGGAACAGCGGGCGGATGGGGCGGTCGATCATGCGCGCGGTCAGGGTGCCCTTCTCGCCGGGGCGACCCTCGCGCTTGAAGAACGAGCCGGGGATTTTCCCGGCGGCGTACATGCGCTCCTCGACGTCCACCGTCAGCGGGAGGAAGTCAACGTCGCGCAGGCTTCCAGCCACAGCGGTGGCCAGGACCATGGTGTCGCCCTGGCGGACGACGACGGCGCCGGAGGCCTGCTTGGCCATCCTGCCCGTCTCGAACGAGATCTCGCTACCGGCGATCTCCACGGAGACCCGTGTAACGGCGTCACTACTCATATTCACTGCCTTCCTGTTCCGCCCGTCGGTCGGCGGTCCGTTTCATTTTTCTCTTTTCCCGAACGGACGCAGCTTAGCGAAGTGCCGCCCGGCGACCGTTCGCCCCGCGGTGCCCGACCTCGCAACGTGCCGGCGAAAGTCGAGCTAGGCGGCGGCCGCCGCGAGGCCCTCGCGCAGCAGCTCCACGCCGGGGAGCTCGCCGGGCGAGGCGGCTTCGTAGCTCCAGCGCACGACGGCGTCGGGGCCGGTGATGAGCAGGGCGCGCTGGGGAAAGCCGCCGGGATGGAGCACACCGAAGGCGGCGCAGGCCGCGCCCTTGGGCTCGAAATCCGAGAGCTGCTCGCTGCCCACGCCGAGCTTCTCCTTGAACGCGCTCTGCGCCCAGGTCGAGTCGCAGGAGACGCCGTACAGCGCGTCCCCGCGGCCCTCCAGCTCGCCGCGCAGCTCCTCGTAGAGCTGCAGCTGGTCCGTGCACACGGGGCTGAAGGCGAACGGGTAGAAGACCAGCACGCTCGTGCGGCCTTGCAGATCCTGCTCGGTGAAGCTCTCGCCGTCGGCGCGCGCGAGCGTGAAGCTCGGAGCGGGCGTGCCGGGAGCGATCACCGACACGATACCCCTAGCGGCGCAGGCCGAGCTCTTTGATGAGCGCGCGGTAGCCCTCGAGGTCGTGGCGTTTCATGTAGTCGAGAAAGCGGCGCCGACGCCCGACGAGCATCAGCAGCCCGCGACGGGAGCTGTGGTCCTTGTGCTGCTCGCGCAGATGCTCGGTGAGGTGATTGATGCGCTCTGTCAGCAGCGCGATCTGGACCCTGGTGTTGCCAGTGTCCTTCTCACCGGAGCCGAACTTCACGGCGAGCTCGCGCTTGCGCTCTGATGTGATCGCTGCCATCCGCGGCACCGTAGCAGACGTCGAAGTGCAGCTCGCCCAATCCGCCGGGTTGGGAGCGTGCCCGGCAACGGGCACGCCCGGAAACGGGTTCAGGCCGCGGCGGCGATCTCGCGCGTGCGCTGGACGTCGCTGTGCATCTGCTCGACGAGGCGCTCGGCGCTGTCGAAGCGCCGCTCGCCGCGCAGGCGCGCGAGGAAGTCCAGCCGCAGCGGCTGGCCGTAGAGGTCGCCGTCGAAGTCGAGCAGGAACGCCTCGATCAGCTCTGCGCGGCCGGTGTCGAAGGTGGGGCGCACGCCGATGCTCACCGCCGCAGGCAGCGGCTGGGTGAGCGCCGGCAGCCCGCTCGCCAGGCACGCGTACACGCCGTGGCCGGGACACGCGAGGGCCTCGTCGGGGATCAGGTTGGCCGTGGGGAAGCCCAGCTCGCGGCCGCGCTGCTCGCCATGGATCACCTCTCCGCGAAGCTGGAACGGCGCCCCCAGCAGGCGGGCGGCCTCGGCGACCTCTCCGGCGAGCACGAGCCCGCGGATGTGGCTCGAGGAGACGATCTCGCCGTCGATCTCCAGCAGCGGGTGCACGACGGTGGTGAAGCGCGCGTCGGCGGACAGCAGCGCCGGGTCGCCCTGGGCCTTGTGGCCGAAGCGGAAGTTCTCGCCGACCGCGACCTGGCGCGCGCCGAGCGCGGCGATGAGCACCTCGTCGATGAACTGCTGAGCCGAGCGGCGGGCGAAGTCCGCGTCGAAGGGGATCACGATCAGCTCCTGCACGCCCAGCGAGGCGACCAGCTCGGCCTTGCGCTCGAGCGTGGTCAGGAGCTTGGGTGTGTGCTGCGGGGCGACCACCGAGACCGGGTGGGGATCGAACGTGAGCACACTGTCGGCGCCGGCGATCACCTCGCGGTGGCCGAGGTGCACCCCGTCGAAGGTGCCCACAGCGACGCTGCGCCCGCTCGCCGGCCGCCCGTCTCCCTCCGGGGAGGATTCGAGCTCGGGCAGCCGGGTTACCTTCACGGGTGCAAAGCCTATTGCCGCTGCCCGCCGGCAGCGTGCCGGCCCGCCATCGACAGGGCGCGCTCGAGCGCGATCAGCGGCGGCTCGCGCCACCCCTCTCCGCGCGGCGGCGGCGGGCACGCGTCGCGGACGTCGAAGGGCCCGATGCCCGTGCGCCTGAGCTCCAGGCAGTAGGCGTCGTGCAGGTCGGCGATCAGCGAGCGCACGTAGGTCCCCGAGCCGCATTCGATGTGGAAGCCGGCGCGCGGGAGCTGAGCGAGCTCCAGGCCCTCGGGCGGGAACGGGATCTCATCGCCGGGCGGGCCGGGATCCCGCCAGAGCTGTTCGAAGCGGTGGACCGTGACGATCCGCTCGGGCATCTCCACACGCTCGCCCCGGCGCGCGCGCTTGTACGCGCGCTCCCCGCGGATCTTCACCGCCGAGTAGATCGGCGGGCGCTGGCGGATCTCGCCGGTGGGCAGCTCCGGGGGCTGCTGCGGAAGTCGCCCGGTGAGCGTGATCTCGCCCTCGGTGTCGCCGGTGCTGGAGCGGGCTCCGAGCTGGGCGACAGTGTCGTAGCGCTTGGGCAGGGCCATGAACGTGCTCTGCGCCTTGGTGGCCCTGCCCACGAGCACCATGAGCAGGCCCGTGGCGAAGGGGTCGAGCGTGCCCGCGTGACCGACCCGGTCAACCGGGTCGGCGCGGCCGGTGCGCACCGTGCGCACACTCGCGAGCGAGCGTCGCACGGCGTTGACCACGTCGTGGGAGCTCATGCCCGCGGGCTTGTCGATCAGCAGCACGCCGTCCGCGGCGGTCTCCCCCATGCCCCGTGCGTACCGGACTCAGGCCAGCTTGGCGGTGGACGCGTGCCCGTTGGAGGACGGGTGCAGTTGCGCCGCGATCGCCTGGCGCAGGAACGCGATCAGGTCGTGCTGCTCGAGCGTGGTCGAGAAGCCCGCGGCGCGGCGGTGACCGCCGCCGCCCTGGGCGCGGGCGATGATCGACACGTTGACGTCGTCGTCGGTCGCGCGCAGCGACACTTTGTGCTGGCCCTTGCGCTCACCGCTGGAGAGCTCGCGCACGAGCGCGGCGACCTTCGTGCCCTGGAGCGCCCGGAGCTGGTCGATGATGCCCTCCGAGTAGCTCTCCTCGGCGTCCGCCCGATCGAAGTCCGCGGCGCTCAGCGTCGCCAGCGTGAGCTCGCCGGAGTCGAACCGCTGCAACTGGGCGAGCGCCAGTCCGAGCAGCGTGAGCTTGCCCAGCGGCAGGCCCTCGTACAGCCTGCGGTACACGCCGGGGACGTCCACGCCGGCCTCGATCAGCTCGGCCGCCATCAGGTGGGCGCGCGGCCCTGTGTTCTCGTACATGAAGCGCCCGGTGTCGGTGACGAGCGCGATGTACAGCGCCTCGGCCACGCTGGGGGTGGGGCTGATGGCGAGCCCGTGCATCAGCTCCCACACGATCTCGGCGGTGCACGATGCGTCGGGCACGACCAGGTTGAGCGTGCCGAACAGCGTGTTGTCGTGGTGGTGATCGATGTTCAGCAGGTGGGCACCGTCGCGCAGCACGCTCGCGGAGTTGCGGTCGATGTTGCCGCAGTCCAGGAATATGACCGTCCGCTCGGCGATGTCCTGCGGCGGCGACTGGATGAGCCCGTCCAGCGAGAAGAAGCGATACTCGCGCGGCAGCGGCAGGTCGTTGGGGGAGATGAACATCACCGAGTCCTTGCCCAGGGCGCTGAGCACGCCCTGCATCGCCACCAGCGAGCCCAGCGCGTCGCCGTCCGGGTTTTCGTGGGCGGCGAGCACGAAGCGCTCGTCCTCGCGCAGCCGCTCGAGCACGAGCTCGCGCGTGGCCAGGCGCTCGAGCGCGGGGCTGGTCTGCGGGTCGGTCGCCTCGCTCATACGGTCTGCTCCCCGTCCCCTTCCTCCTCCCCCTCCGGGGATGATGCGGGGGACGATGCGATCAGCTCCTCCACGCGCATCGCGCGGTCGGTGGTCTCGTCGTAGGAGAACTCGAGCGTGGGCGTGCGCTTGAGGTGCAGCTCGCCGGCGACCCGCGCCTGCAGGAAGCCGTGGGCGCTGCGCAGGCCGTCGAGCGTGGCCTCGCGCTCGGCCGGGGTCGACGGCTCGGCGGCGGCGCCGAGCACGCTCACGTAGACGCGTGCATGGCGTAGATCTGGGCTGGTTCTGACATCCGTCACGGTTACGAACCCCACTCGTGGATCCTTCAGGTCCCCTGCCACCGCGTCACCGATCACCTGTCGGATCGCCTCGTCGACCCGACGCATCCGTCCTGTGCTCATCCTACTCGTCCAATTCCCTGCCGCGACCCGCGTCCCTGCCCGGACCGGGGCCTTTGGCTATCTCTCTACGGGTTCTGTATAGCGACGGTCACACGGTGGTGGGAGAAACACAAGCGTCTAGGACTGCTCATGAGGAGAGCTCGCGTTCGACCTGGCGGGTCTCGTAGGTCTCGAGCACGTCGCCCTCGTGGAGGTCCTGGAAGTTGGCGAGCACGATGCCGCACTCGAAGCCGCTGGCCACCTCGCGGACGTCGTCGTTGAAGCGGCGCAGGCTCTCGATGGTGGTGTCGTAGATGACCGTGCCCTCGCGCACCACCCGCACGCGGGCGCCGCGCGTGACCTTGCCCTCGGTGACGAACGAGCCGGCGATCGTGCCGATGCGGGACGCTTTGAAGAGCTGGCGCACCTCGGCGGCTCCGAGCGGTGTCTCCACCTCGGCCGGCTCGAGCATGCCCTGCATGGCTGCCCGCAGCTCCTCGATCGCCCGGTAGATGACCGCGTAGGAGCGTATCTCCACGCCCTCGCGGTCGGCGATGTGACGAGCGTCGCCGACGGGTCGCACGTTGAACGCCAGGATCACCCCGTCGGAGGCGGCGGCGAGCATCACGTCGGACTCGTTGATGCCACCCACGCCGCGGTGGATGATGTTGACGGTGACCTCCTGCTGGGGCAGCTTGGCGATCTCGTCCTCGATCGCCTCGAGCGAGCCCGCGACGTCGGCCTTGACGACGAGCCCGAGCTCCTTGACGGTGCCCTCCTGGGCGAGCTTGAAGACGTCCTCGAGCGAGACCTTGCGACCCGAGCGCCGCGCGAGCGCCTCGGTCTTCAGACGGTTGGCGCGCTCGCCGGCGAGCTGGCGCGCCCGGCGCTCGTTCTCGACCACGCGCACGTGCTCGCCCGCCTCTGGCACGCCGTCGAAGCCGAGCACCTCCACCGGCTGGCCGGGCATCGCGCGCTTGAGCTTTTCGGCGGTGAAGTCGTGCATCGCGCGCACGCGCCCGAAGTGGGCGCCCGCGACCAGGGCGTCGCCGACACGCAACGTTCCGCGCTGGATCAGGATCGTCACGACCGGTCCGCGTCCCGGATCGAGCTTCGACTCGATCACCGTGCCGGATGCGTCGGCGCCGGCGTTGGCCTTCAGCTCCTCGAGGTCGGTGACCACCTGGATCGTCTCCAGCAGCGTGTCCAGGCCGTCGTGGGTCTTGGCGCTGACGTCCACGAACTCCGTCTCACCGCCCCATTCGGAGGGCTGCAGGCCGTGCTGGGTCATCTCCGTGCGCACCCGCTCGGGCTGGGCGCCCTCCTTGTCGATCTTGTTGACGGCGACGATGATCGGCACTTCGGCCGCCTTCGCGTGGTCGATCGCCTCTTCGGTCTGCGGCTTGACGCCGTCGTCGGCCGCCACCACGATCACCGCCAGATCGGTGACTTTCGCACCGCGGGCGCGCATCGCCGTGAACGCCTCGTGGCCGGGCGTGTCGAGGAAGGTGATCTCCTTGCCCGCATGGCGGACCTGGTAGGCGCCGATGTGCTGGGTGATCCCGCCGGCCTCGCCCGCCACCACCTCGGTCTCGCGGATCGCGTCGAGCAGCGAGGTCTTGCCGTGGTCGACGTGGCCCATGATCGTGACCACCGGCGGACGTTCGATCAGGTCCTCCTCCGCGTCCTCGAACACGGGCTCGACCTCGACGTCGTCGGCGGCGTGGACGATCTCTATCTCCTTTTCGAACTCGTCCGCCAGCACCTGGATGGCGTCGTCTGAGAGCGTCTGCGTGAGCGTGGCCATCTCGCCGAGGGACATCAGCTTCTTGATCACCTCGGGGACCGCCACGCCGAGGTACTCGGCGATGTCCTTGACGGTCGAGCCGGAGTTCACGCGGATGAGGTCGGTGGCCTCCATCGCGGAGGTGTCGATCGGCGCGATCGTCTCGTCGTAGGTGCCGCGCCTGCGACGGCCGCGCCGCGGGCGTCGCTGGGGCTGATTGGAGGGTCCGCCCTGCTGGCGGCGGGAGGCCTGCGAGTCGATCACCACGCGCCGGCGTCCGCCCGGCCCGACCTCCCCGGGCGTGCGCTCGCCGGTGCGCGAGTCGCGCGTCGGTCGCACGCGCTCGGCGGCAGCAGCGGACGACGTCGATGGGGCCGGCGCGGCGGTGGACGCGAGCGCGGGCGCCGGGGATCCGCTCGCTGCGGGCGCGGGCGCAGCGTCGGGACGCACGGGTGCGGGCGGCGGCGAGCTCGCTTGCGCCGTGGCGGGCGGCGCCTGGCGCGGCGCGGAAGCGGGCGGTTGGGGCGCGGCGGGCGTGGCCGTGACCGGCGGCTTGACGGCGGCCTGCGGCTGGGGCGGGGAGCCCACCCCGCTCGCGCCGCCGCCGTTGGCGCTTGCGGGCGAGACGCCGCCCGCGCCCGGCGAGCCGCCGTCACCGACCCCGAGCGCCTTCAGCGCGGCGGTCTCCTCCACGGAGGAGGCGGCCGCCTTGGCCTCGATGCCGGCGGCCTTCAGCTTCTCGAGCAGCTCCTTGCTCGAGAGTCCTTGCTCCTTGGCGATCTCGTGTACGCGCTTCTTGCTCATGGCTCAATGAAAAATAGTGGGGCCGGGCGCACCGGTGTGGGCCCGGCTTCGCCACCCTCTGGCGATTCTACGAGCTCAGGGTCGAGCGCCGCTGCCGATCGCAGGGCGCGTGCGATCGCGCGGCGGCGGGTGGCCCGCTGCAGGCACGAGCGGGCGACGACGGCCGAGCCCGGGCCCGCGTCTGCACCTACGAGGGCGATGCGCTCGCGACACAGGTAGGCGCCGCGGCCAGGACGCGTACCGTCACGATCGACGATCGCGCGAGCGCGCTCGCCATCGACGTCGAGCGCGATGCGCAGGAGCTCGGTCTTCGGCGCGGTCCGCCCGCAGCCCACGCAGCGGCGTTGGGGAGGCATACGGCCGGACCCGGCGTCGTACGCCGTGTGCCCGCCGGGTCGCGGCGCTATGTTGACTGCTCCTCGGCGCCCGCCTGCGCTGTCTGCTGCTCGATCTGCTCTGGCGGGATGCCCGCGGACGGCGCGGCGGGGTCGGCGGCGGCGTGCAGGGGCACCTCCCCCTCCGGGGGCGGTGCGGGCGCCTGCTCGACCTCCCCCTCCGGGGACGATGCGGCCTCGGACGTGCCCGCCCCGCCGTCATCGGCCAGGTCGCCGATGTTGTCGCTGGCGATGGCGGCCAGCGCCTGGTGGCTTTCCAGGCCGCAGTAGCGCGATCCGGGGAGCGAGGCGTTGGGGCAGCGCCGGCCGTTGGAGAGGATGGCGGCGCAGCGGCCGGTGACCTCCTCCTCCTCGTAGGCGTGCTCGGCCTCCTCGGCGGCGAACTCGGTCTCCGAGCGGATGTCCACGCGCCAGCCGGTGAGGCGCGCGGCAAGGCGCGCGTTCTGGCCCTCGCGGCCGATGGCCAGCGAGAGCTGGTCGTCGGGAACGATCACGGTGGCCTGCTTGGCGTCGTCGTCGACGAGCACCTCCCGCACGCGCGCGGGTGACAGGGCCTTGGCGACGAAGCGAGCGGGCTCGTCATTGAAGGGGATGATGTCGATCTTCTCGCCCCGCAGCTCGGAGACGACCATGCGCACGCGCGAGCCGCGCGGGCCGACGCATGCGCCGACGGGGTCGACGCCGTCGGTGTGGGAGATGACGGCGATCTTCGAGCGGTAGCCGGGCTCACGGGCGACGTTGGCGATTTCCACCAGCCCGTCGGCGATCTCGGGCACCTCGAGCTCGAACAGCTTCTTGATCAGCTCGGGGTCGCGCCGGGAGACGATGATGGCGGGACCCTTGGTGGAGGGCGAGACCTCCTTGATGACCGCCTTGATGCGCTGCGAGTGGTCGTAGCGCTCGCCGTTAACCTGCTCTGACTTCGGCAGCAGCGCCTCGACGCGTTCGCGCAGCTGCACGAGCGTGTAGCGGGAGTCGGACTGCTGGACGATCCCGGTGATCAGCTCGCCCACGCGGTCGCGGTACTCCTCGTACATCATGTCCCGCTCGGCCTCGCGGATGCGCTGCAGGATCACCTGCTTGGCGGTCTGCGCGGCGATGCGCCCGAAGTCGTCGGGCGTGACGTCCTCCTCGTCGATCTGGTCGCGGTATTCGGCGAACTTCTTGGGGTCGATTTCCGGTTCCTCGGGTTCGCGCATCTCCCCCGTCTCGGGGTCGATGGTGGTTTCCTCGTCGATCGTCTCCACGATCAGGTGCGCCTCCAGGCGCTCTGGGATTTTCAGTTCGATGACGCGGAAGTCGGCGGTGTCGCGGTCCATTTCCACGCGCGCGTACTTGGCCGAGCCGGGCTGCTTCTTGTAGGCGGACAGCAGCGCGTCCTCGAGCGCGATCATCAGCTTCTCCGGCTCGATCCCCTTCTCGCGCGCGAGCGCATGCATGGCCTCAAGGATTTCGCGTGACATGGCTTTCCTTCACTCCTCGATCAGGTTCGAACGGCGTATCTCCGAGTAGGGGATCGCGATGATGGCCCCGTCGGCGGCGAGCGTGACCTCCTGCTCGGAGGCGCCTACCAGCTCTCCAGTGAAGCTCTGCATCGGCCGCGCGCCCGTGGCGCGTTCGCCGTCGCCCAGCGGGGCGCTCGGGCGGGGGTGACGCGTGCGCACCCGCGCCCGGCGCCCGACGAAGCGCCGGAAGTGGGCGGGCTTGGTCAGGGGACGCTCGCGCCCCGGCGAGGAGACCTCCAGCGAGTAGCGCTCGCGCAGGTCGCCCAACAGCGCGCTCACGCGCTCGCACATGGCGAGGGTCACGCCGTCGGGATGGTCGATGAACACGCGCAGCAGGCGCCCGCCGGAGACCTCGGCGAGGAGCACCTCGACATCTGGCTCGCTGTCGGCCAGCCGCCCTTCTATGTCTGTCTGCAACGTGTTCACGAAAAAGCACTCCTTACGCAAAAAAAGCGGGCGGGCGCCCACTCTCGGTACTGCTGCCGGCGCCTGCGCGCGGGCACGAAAGCTGTCGATCGAGCATAGCAGCGCACCCTCCGCGCATATCGCCCTCAGGCCCGCTCCCCCTCGTCCGTCGGGGACGATGCGGCGTCGCGGCGGGCACGGTCGCGGTACAGGCGGTAGTCGGCGCGCTCGGGCGCCAGCGAGCACGCCAAGGCGAGCGGGCCGCGCGCCTCCCGATGTCGCCCCAACAACTGCATGGAGCGCCCGAGACAGAACAGCGCGTAGTCGTTCGTCGGTGAGCTGGAGGCGACCGCGCGGAACTCGACGGCGGCGCTCTCGTACCGCTGCGCGTGGAACAGCGCGCGGCCGAGCGCCTCGCGGATTGACGCCTTGTCCGGCTCGAGGTCGCGGGCCTTGCTCAGCGGCACGATCGCAGCCTGGTGATCGCCGTGATCCAGGAGCTCGCAGCCCCGCTGGTAGAGGTCGTACACGCTCTCCATCGGATCAGCTTAACCGCTTGCCCGCAGGGCCTGAACGGCATCCAGGATCGCTTGCGCGACGTGTGCCTTGCTGGCGCGGGGGACGTGTCGTTCGCCGATCTCGCCCGCCGCCGGCGGCTGCTCCGGGGCGTCGTGCGTGCGGCCCTGGTGCCCGTGGGCGCAGAGGATGGTGACCTCGTTGGCGTCCACGTCAAAGCCGATGTCCGGGCGCGAGATGTCGTTGACGACGATCGCGTCGAGGCCCTTCTCGGCGAGCTTGCCGCGGGCGTACTCGATCGCGCCCCCGCCGTGCTCGGCGGCGAAGCCCACGAGCGTCTGGCCGTCGCTGCGCCGCGATGCCAGGCCGGCGAGGATGTCCGTGGTCGGCTCGAGCTCGATCCGCAGGCGCTCGCGCCCGGACTTCTTGAGCTTGCCGTTGGCGGGGGCCGCGGGCGTGAAGTCCGCCACGGCGGCGGCCATCAGCAGCACGTCGCAGTCGCCGAACTCCTGCTCGCAGGCCCGCTGGAGCTCGGCCGCGGTGACGACGTCGAGCCGGCGCACGCCGGGGGGCGTGGGCAGCGCGACGTTGGCGGCCACGAGCGTCACCTGCGCCCCGCGCTCGCGCGCCGCCTGGGCGAGCGCCAGGCCCATCCGCCCCGAGGAGCTGTTGCCGAGGAAGCGCACGCTGTCGATCGGCTCGCGTGTACCCCCGGCGCTGACCAGCACCCGCACCCCGGCAAGGCTCGGCGAGGCCGTGGCGCTCGCGCCGCCATCGGCTTCGGCGAGCGCGTCCTCGCAGGCAGCGAGCAGGCGGGCCGGCTCGGCCAGGCGCCCGATGCCGGCCTCGCCCTTGGACGCCAGGCGTCCGACGTCCGGCTCGACGACGATCGCCCCCCGCTCCTGCAGCGTGCGGAGGTTGGCCTGGGTGGCGGGGTGCTCGTACATGCGGTTGTTCATCGCCGGCGCCAGCACCAGTGGACAGGAGGCGGCGAGGGCACAGCTCGTGAGCAGGTTGTCGGCGAGGCCGGCGGCGAGCTTGGCGATCGTGTTGGCCGAGGCGGGCGCGATCAGGTAGACGTCGGCGTTCGCCACCAGCGCCAGATGGTTGAGCGGCTCGTGCTCGGGCGGCGGCTGGTCGGGAAAGGCGCCGCGCGCGGGGTCGTGCTCGAACTCGCTCACGAGCGCCGGGGCGCCGGACAGCGCTGCGAACGACGCCGCCCCCACGAACCGGCGGCTGGCGGGCGTCTGCACGACGCGCACCGCGTGCCCGGCCGCCGTCGCCAGGCGCACCAGCTCGAGCGCCTTGTACGCGGCGATGCCGCCGCTAACGCCCAGCAATATCCGCGACATGACTACAGGTTGTAGAGCGCGGCCCGGGACCTAGCAAGCCCTGGCCAGGACGTTGCGCCAGCAGGGACCGATCGAAGATCGGCCAGCACCGTGCCCGCGGCTACCTGTAGTGGTACTTCATCTTCCCCGCAGCTACCTCCTCCAAGGCGATGGTCAAGTAGTTTTTGGAGGCGGTCTCGACCATCGGGGGCGGGAACTCGTCGAAGGTGCCCTCGCCGAGGTTGTGGTAGTAGCTGTTGATCTGGCGAGCGCGCTTGGCGGCGACGATCACGCCGGCGTAGTTGGAGTCGACCTGCTCGAGCAGGCGGTCGATTCGGGGGGAGATCACAGGGGGGCTTGCCTTTCCTCGTTGGTACTTGCAGTCTAGTGATGTGCGGCGCCGATCCGTGTATAACGATGGCTATACAGACCGTCGGGTAGTGGTCCGGACGCCGATGCGGCCGTGTCAGTCAGTGGGTTGAGCAGTCTTCGATACATCGGCCTTCGAGCGCGAACACGACTTCGGTGCCCCTGTATGGCAGGTAGCGAGCGTCGCGCTTGCTGATATGTCTGCCCCTGAACCAGATAGACGGGAACGAGTCCACGAAGACGAAGATCAGTTCGCGCTGGCGTTCGGCCGTCGCGACGCAGTTGGTGGCCGAACGGCGCGACGTCTCATGGATGCAGTAGCTCGGTGCGCGGACGAGTCGTGCGCCGAATCGGGCGAGCCACGTTGCGAGCAGATCCGTTGTTAGCGTCGTGCCCCCCGGGCGCCGAAAGCAGAAGTCGTAGCGGGTTACGTGGACAACGCAGGGCGAGCGATGGAAGCCTGGGGGTAGGCGGATCGCGGACGCGAGCGCCGCAGCGGCGGCAGGGGTGGCGGCGTACCTCGTTTCTGCCTGGTTGGCAACGGCGCGCTCAGCGTGCTGCCATCTCAAGCCGGCGATCACGGTCAAGACGAGCACAGCGGTCAGCGCGACGATCCTGCGACGCATGACCTTCTATCGACATGACCATACGGGGCCTTGACGCGAAGCGGAACGCGCATCACGTCAAACTGACCCACTACCGTCGAAAGGGAATCTGAGACCCGGAGAGCTGGCAAGCGGCCCCCCGCGGGCAACGCACACCGTGCCTGCGCCACGGTACCCGATGGGGCTATGGCGAGCTCGTGGTGGTGGTGGTGGTGGTGGTGGTGTCCTCGAGGTTCCTCTGCACGATCCGGACGAGCTGTGCGAGCGCGTCCTCCAGCCGGTCGTTGACCACCACGTGGGCGAACTCGGGCTGGGCGGCGAGCTCCTGCTCGGCCACGCGCAGCCGCCGCTCGACCTCCTCCGGGTCGTCGGTACCGCGCCCCACGAGGCGCGCGCGCAGCGCCGCGAGGGAGGGCGGCGCGATGAACACCTGTACGGCCTCGGGCATCGCCTGGCGGACCTGACGCGCGCCCTGGACCTCGATCTCGAGCACCACGGGCACGCCGGCACGCACGCGGCCCTCGAGCTCGGAGCGGAGCGTGCCATAGCTGCGCCCGGCGTAGTCGGCGTGCTCGACGAACTCGCCGGCGGCCACCCGCCGGTCGAACTCCTCGCGGCCGAGGAAGTGATAGTGGACACCGTCGTGCTCGCCCGGGCGGGGGGCGCGGGTGGTGGCCGAAACGGACAGCTCGAGCTTTCCCAGCCGCTCCATCAGACCGCGGATGAGCGTCCCCTTGCCGACCCCCGAGGGGCCCGTTATGACGAACACGCGCGCCACCGCCGGCACCCTAGTGGCGAGTCCGGTGGGAACGGCTCAGTGGTGCAGGAGCTGGACCAGCTCCGAGCGCTGGCGCTCGGACAGGCCGCCGATGGTCTTGGAGGGGGCGATGCGGCAGTGGGCGAGGATCTTGTTGACCTTCACGCGGCCGTACTTGGGCACGGCGAGCAGCATGTCGAAGACCTTGGCCGTCTCGATGTACTCGGGCGGCTCGAGCAGCAGCGAGTGGATGGAGCGCCGGCCGGACTTGAGGTCGCGCTTGAGCTGGGCCCGCTGGATGCGGATCTGGTTCGCCCGGGCAAGCGCATCCATCCTCTGATTGAGGGAGCGCTCGGGAGCGGTGGAGGTGCTTGGGGACGTCGTTCCGGTCGCCGGCGCCATGGGCGGCGAGTCTACACACCGGGGGCCAGCGATCAAGGGAAAATCGCCAATTCACCTGTACCTCAAGCTGAGGTGCAGATACGTCGAGGCTCCTGGACGGTGTCAACCCCTGTTTGCAGGGATTTTTAGGCCTCGCATGTCTTCCAGCTGCCGGGACGACCCCCGTTAGCGCAGTGCCCGTGCGATGTTGGCCGCAACGGCGGGATCGCGAAAGCTCTCAGTGCCCACGGCGACGAGCGTGGCGCCCACTTCCAGCAGATCGCGCGCATGGGTGGCGCTCTGCACGCCGCCCATGCCGATCACCGGGATGCTCAGCCGCGCGGCGACGGCCGCCACCTGGGCGAGGGCCACGTTGCGGATCGCCGGCCCGGACAGCCCGCCGGTGCGCCCGCCGAGCCAGGGACCGGCATGCCCGCCGACCCTGCCCGCGCGCGGCGCGAGGGCGCCCGCGCGCAGCGTGTTGATCAGCGAGACCGCGTCCGCGCCGCCGTCCTGGGCGGCCTGGGCACAGGCCGCCACGTCGGCGGTGTTCGGGGTGAGCTTGACGATCAGCGGCCTGCCCGTGGATCCCCTGACGGCGCGCACGACGTCCTCCAACTGGGACGGGTCGGCGCCGATGTCAAGGCCGGTCTCGACATTCGGGCAGGACACGTTCAGCTCGATCGCGGCGATCTCCGGCCGCGCGTCACACGCCTGCAACAGCCGCGCGATGTCCTCGGCGCTGGAGCCCATGACGTTGGTCACGAGCGGCACGTCGCGCCCGACTCCCAGCTCGAGCAGCTGGGGCAGGTCCTCGGCGATGTAGCCGTCGAGGCCCTTGTTGGGCAGCCCGATCGAGTTGATCAGCCCCGCCGGAGCCTCCCACAGCCGCGGCGGGGGATTGCCCGAGCGGGGCTCGAGGGTGATGGTCTTGGACACGTAGGCGGCGAACGGGAAGTGCTCCCGCAGCTGCTCGGATCCGAACGCGCGGGCGGCGGCGATCGCGTCGAACGTGCCCGAGCCGTTGATGATCGGATGCGCGAGCTCGAGCCCGCAGAACTCGACGGTCATCGAGTCCCGCCCGCCCCTCCCGCGTGCTCGTCCACGCGCTCGAGCTCGGCCGCGTCGATGACGGGGCCATCGACGCACACCCGCAGGTATCCACCGCCCCGGCGCGGGACGACGCAGCCGAAGCACGCGCCGAAGCCGCAGGCCATGCCCGCCTCCAGGGCGAGCTGGGCGGGTACTTCGCGGCGCTCGCACAACGCGCGCACCCCCTCGAGCATCCCCGCGGGCCCACAGGCGTAGACGACCGCGTGGGGGTCGCGGTCGAGCTCGAGGGCGAGCAGGTCGGTGACGAGCCCGTGGTGGCCCACGGAGCCGTCGTCGGTGGCCACGCGGGCGTGGGACAGCAGGGCGGCGCCCTCGGCCCTGGCGCTATCTCGAAAGCCGAGGAGGACCGTGACGGGCGGGCCGCCATCGCCGGCAGGGCCGGCGAGCGTGTCCTGGAGGATGGCGAGTGGGGCGATGCCCACGCCGCCGCCGACGAGCAGCGCGCGACGCCCTTCGGTGGGGGATTCGAAACCCCGGCCGAGGGGGCCGAGCGCCCACAGCGAATCGCCGGGCGTGAGCTCACACAGGCGCTTGGTGCCAGGGCCGACGTCCTCGATCAGGTAGTGGGCCTCGCCGGCGGTGAAGCGGGCGACGGAGAAGGCGCGTGGGAGAAATGGTCGTTCGTCGTCCCCCCCGCCCCAGCGCTCGACGGCCGCGAGCATCGCGAACTGGCCGGGATCGGGACTCCGCCCGCCCGGTCCCTCCGGATCGGCTACCCGCAGGACGGTGTAGGCGCCGAGCTGTTCGACGGCGGTGACGGTGAGCTGGCGACGGGCGAAGGGAGCGGTGCTCACGCCGCGCCGGCTCCGTTCGAGGACCCCCCCGCCCTGGCGCCGTGGAGCTCCTGCAGGCACAGGACCTCCGGCGCGCCGTCGCGGCGAGCGCGGGCGATGGCGCGGGCGGCGGAGATGCCGGCGGCGAGGGTGGTGAGGCACGGGATTCCGTGGGCGACGGCGGCGCGGCGGATCTCGCGTCCGTCGGTGCGGGCGCCCACGCCGGTGGGCGTGTTGACGACGAGGTCCACGTCCCCGCGCTCGATCCAGTCGATCACATGGGGGGAGCCCTCCCCGATCTTGTTCAGGCGCTCCACGGGTACGCCCATGCGGGCGATCGCCTCGGCGGTGCCGCGGGTGGCGAGGATGCGAAAGCCGGCGTCGTGGAGCGTGAGGGCGACGGCGCCGGCGCCGTCCTTGTCGGAGTCGGTGACGGTGATGAAGGCGGTCCCCTCGCTCGGCAGCGGCAACCCGGCGGCGGCCTGGGCCTTGGCGAACGCGGAGGGGAAGTCCCGGGCGATGCCCATCACCTCACCCGTGGAGCGCATCTCCGGGCCGAGCAGCGCGTCGGCGCCCTCGAAGCGGTCGAACGGCAGCACGGCCTCCTTCACTGAGATGTGGTCGCCGAAGCCGATCCCCTGGCGCCCGTGCGGCAGGTCCATGTCGGCGATCCGCTCGCCGAGCATGATGCGACAGGCGAGCTTGGCGAGCGGCAGGCCGACGGCCTTGGAGACGAAGGGCACCGTGCGCGATGCCCGCGGGTTGGCCTCGATCACGTACAGCTCACCGGCGTGGACGGCGTACTGGATGTTGATCAGCCCGACCACGCCGATCGCCAGGGCGATCTCGCGGGTGGCGGCCCGAACCTGCTCGAGCATGTCCTCGCCGAGCGAGTGCGGCGGCAGCACGCAGGCGGAGTCGCCGGAGTGCACGCCCGCCTCCTCGACGTGCTGCATGATCCCGCCGATCCACACGTCGTGGCCGTCGCACAGGGCGTTGACGTCGATCTCCGTGGCGTTCTCGAGGAAGCGGTCGAGGAAGATCGATGGAGAGCCCTCCGGGCTCTCGCGCGGGGCAGCGTCGTGGGCGGGCCTCTGATCGTTTGCTCCGGCGGTGCCAGAGGCGCCGCCTGCGCCGCCGGGCGCCGCCGGGCCTGCCTCGGCCTGCCCTTGCGCAGGGTCGCGTAGCTCGCGGCCTGCGCCACCGTCCGCGACAACCGGGTTGAGCTCGCGGCGGAGGTAGTCGGCGAGGCCTTCGTGGTCGTAGACGATCTCCATGGCGCGGCCGCCGAGCACGTATGAGGGGCGGACGATCAGCGGGAAGCCGACCAGGTCTGCGCACCTGAGGGCATCCTTGAGCGAGCCGGCGGTGGCGTACGGCGGCGCTTTGTAACCGATGTCCTCGAGCAGCGCGCCAAAGCGCGAGCGGTCCTCCGCGAGGTCGATGGCCTCGACGCTCGTGCCGAGCAGCGGCACGCCCGCGGCGACCAGGCCGGCGGCGAGCTTCAGCGGCGTCTGCCCGCCGAACTGGACGATCACCCCCGCCAGCTTCGCGGGTCCCTGGCTCTCCACCGCCACGACGGCGAGCACGTCCTCGAGCGTGAGCGGCTCGAAGTACAGCCGGTCGGAGGTGTCGTAGTCGGTGGAGACGGTCTCGGGGTTGCAGTTGATCATGACCGCGTCCCGGCCGGAGGCGCGAACGGTCATGGCGGCGTGCACGCAGCAGTAGTCGAACTCGATGCCCTGACCGATGCGGTTGGGTCCCGAGCCGAGGATGACCACCGACTCGCGCTCGCCGCGGCGGACCTCGTGGGCGGGGCCGGCTGCGTGGCCGTTCGCGCTGGGGTCGCGCCCCCCCTCCCCCTCCGGGGACGATGCGGCGTGCACGCGCGCCGGGCGCTCCCAGCCGGAGTAGTAGTAGGGGGTGCGGGCGGGGAACTCGGCGGCGCACGTGTCCACCGAGCGGAACGTGCGCTCGCCGGTGAACGGCGCGGTCCCGTCGCGGGCGAGCTCCCGTAGCTCGCGCAGGAACCACGGGTCGATGTGCGTGCGCTCGTGGACCGCCTCGATGGTGGTGCCCCGGGCGAGCAGCGCGAGGATCGCCTCGAAGCGCTCGGCGCCCGGCGTGGCCAGGCCCTCGAGCAGCTCCTCGTCGGCCGTCGCGTGGAGCCCCGAGCGCTTGTCGAGCTCGCGCGAGCGCATGGCCTTGGCGAACGCCTGCTGGAAGGTCCGCCCGATGGCCATGGCCTCGCCCACGGACTTCATGTGGGTGGTGAGCGTGGCGGAGGTGCCGGGGAACTTCTCGAAGGCGAACCGCGGCCACTTCACGACCACGTAGTCGATGGTGGGCTCGAAGCACGCGGGGGTGACGCCGGTGATGTCGTTGTCGATCTCGTCCAGGCGGTAGCCGACGGCCAGGCGGGCGGCGATCTTGGCGATCGGGAAGCCGGTGGCCTTGGACGCGAGCGCCGAGGAGCGCGACACGCGCGGGTTCATCTCGATCACGAGGATCTCCTCGGTGTCGGGGTTGACCGCGAACTGGACGTTCGAGCCGCCCGTCTCCACGCCGACCGCCCTGATGACGGCGATCGCCTGGTCGCGCAGCTGCTGGTAGAGGTGGTCGGTGAGCGTCTGCTGGGGGGCGACCGTGACCGAGTCCCCCGTGTGGACGCCCATCGGATCGACGTTCTCGATGGAGCATACGATCACCACGTTGTCGGCCCGGTCGCGCATCACCTCCAGCTCGAACTCGCCCCAGCCGAGCACCGACTGGTCGAGCAGCACCTGACCGATGGGCGAGACCTCCAGGCCGTGGGCGACGATCCGCTCGAACTCCTCCTCGCTGCGGGCGATCCCGCCGCCGCGCCCGCCGAGGGTGTAGGCGGGACGGACGATGCACGGCAGGCCCAGCGCGGGCAGCGCCGCCCGCGCCTGCTCGAGGCCCAGCTCGACGTCCACCGAGCCCGTGCCGGCTGTGCCGGCGGCCGCGGACGGGTCGCCTGCCACCCAGCCGCTGGCGATCGCGCTCTTGGGCATCCGCAGCCCCGCCGCGGCCATCGCCTGCCCGAACAGCTCGCGGTCCTCGGCGCAGGCGATCGCCTCGTAGTTGGCGCCGATCAGCTCGACGTCGAAGCGCGCGAGCGTGCCGTCGTCGTACAGCGCCTTGGCGACGTTCAGGGCGGTCTGCCCGCCGAGCGTGGCGAGCAGCGCGTCCGGTCGCTCGCGCTCGATCACCTGGGCCACCGGTCCCGGGAGCAGCGGCTCGATGTAAGTCGCGTCGGCGAACTCCGGGTCGGTCATGATGGTCGCCGGGTTGGAGTTCACGAGCACCACCTCGTAGCCCTCCTCGCGGAGCACCTTGCACGCCTGCACACCCGAGTAGTCGAACTCGGCGGCCTGGCCGATGACGATCGGCCCCGAGCCGAGGATCAGGATCTTTTGGAGGTCGTCGCGGCGCGGCATCAGCTCGCGCCCGCTCCGAGCGCCGCGCGAGGACACGCGCGGAGGTGGTCATGGCGTGGGATCGCGGCGCGCCCAGCCCGGGCCACCCCGCGACCCCGCCCCGGACCCCCTTGGGGGGTCCTCTTGAAACCAGTCGTGCCTGTCGTCATGCGGTCTGCGCGATCCGTGCGAGGAAGCGGTCGAACAGGTACAGGCTGTCGTGGGGGCCGGGTCCCGCCTCGGGGTGGTACTGGACGGTGCCGCCGGGGACCTCGAGCAGCTCGAGGCCCTCGACGGTGCGGTCGTACAGGTTGACGTGGGAGAGGGCCGCCGCGCCGAAGTCCGTCTCCCAGCGCACCGGCTCGTCGCTGTCGATCGTGCGGGCGCCCCCCGGGCCGAGCGCGGCGAAGCCGTGGTTCTGGGAGGTGATCTCCACGCGCCCGGTCTGCAGGTCGCGCACCGGGTGGTTGGCCCCGTGGTGGCCGAACGGCAGCTTGAACGTCTCCAGGCCCACGGCGCGACACAGGAGCTGGTGGCCGAGGCAGATCCCCCACACGGGCTTCACGCCCACGAGCGCCCGGACGGTGTCCACGATGTAGGACAGCGCACCCGGGTCCCCGGGGCCGTTGGAGAGGAAGATCGCGTCCGGGTCCTCGGCGAGCAGCTCCTCGGCGCTCGTCGTGCACGGGTGCAGCGTCACGCGGGCGCCGCGGGTGACGAGCTCGCGCACCATCGAGGCCTTGATGCCGCTGTCGAGCACCGAGATGCGCGGACCGGCGCCCGCGGCCTGCCCCTCACCGGAGGCGTCGCCGTAGCCGTGGCGGGTGACCATCTCGGGGGTCACCACCCGGGCGAGATCCTGGCCGGCCATCGGCGGCTCGGCGTCGATCAGCTCGCGGGCTCGGGGCTCGGGCATGGACGCCGGGAACACACCCCCGCGCATGGCTCCCGCCTCGCGGATGTGCCGGACGAGCGCCCGCGTGTCCACGCCGGTGATCCCCTGCACGCCGCAGTCGGCCAGCCAGTCGAGCCAGCCACGCTCGGCGCTGGGCGCGTCCTCGCCGTTGCCCGCCTCGCGCATGATCGCCGCCCGCGCCCACGCCCGCTCGGACTCCATCGCCTGCGAGCTCGCTCCGTAGTTGCCGATGTGCGGGTAGGTGTAGGCGATCAACTGGCCCGCGAACGATGGATCGGTCATCGACTCCTGATAGCCGGACATGCCGGTCGTGAACACCACCTCGCCGACCGCGGGGTGGGCGGGATCCACTGCACCGCACGCCTCGCCGTCGAAGCGCGCGCCGTCCTCCAGCAGCACGTATGCCGTGGTGTCGCTCACCGTGAGCCGCTCACCTGATCAGCGCCTGTACGGCCTTGAACTCGGGCGTGCCGGCGCGCTCGAGGAGCTCGAACAGCGCGGCCTCCACCGTGCTCACGACGGCGCCGGCGCGCTCCAGGCGCTCGAGGCCCCGCTCGTAGTCGATCCGGTGGCGCGAGCCGACGGCGTCGGCGGGGACGTGGACCTCGATGCCGTCGGCGAGCAGGTCGTGGACGGTCTGGCTGACGCACACGTGGGTCTCGATCCCGCACACGATCGCCTGCTCGGCGCCGCCGAGATCGAAGCCCTCGGCGCGGGCGGCCGAGAACACGGTCTTCTCGATCCGTCGCTCGTCCTCCAGGCCGACCTCCGGCGCGGTGTGGCCGAGGCCTTTGGGGTACTGCTCGCTGACGAGCGTGGGCAGGGCGAGGATGCGCGCCGCCTGCACGAGCTTCGCGCACGCGCCGGCCACCCCCGCGAACGCGTCATACGGGCGAAAGCCCTCCTGGACGTCCACCACCACCAGCGCCGCACGATCGCGCGCGAGCAGGCTCACCGGGCACCCGCCAGCGCGAGCGTGCGATCGCGGTGGGCGACGGCGCCGGCGGCGAGCGTGAGCAACACCCGGCCCTGCAACCGCCGCCCCGCGAAGCAGCAGTTCTCCGAGCGACTCTCCCAGCCGTGCTCACCGGCCACCCACACGGCGTCGAGGTCCACGAGCGCGAGGTTCGCGGGCTGCCCGGGCGCGATCGACGGCGCGGCCAGCCCGAACAGGGTGCCGCCCGCTGTCATGCGCTCGACCAGCAGCCCCAGCTCGATCGCGCCGGGGAGCACCAGGCCGGTGTAGAGCGCGGCGAACGCCGTCTCCAGGCCCGTGCTGCCCATGGGCGCCTGCTCGAAGGGCACCTCCTTCTCGTCTCGGGCGTGGGGGGCGTGATCGGTTGCCACGCAGTCGATCGTCCCGGCGCGCAACCCCTCGACGAGCGCCACGCGATCGGCCTCGGTGGCGAGCGGCGGGTACATCTTCATGCGCGTGTCCAGCCCGCGGACGTCCTCCTCGGTGAGCAGCAGGTGGTGCGGGCAGACCTCGCCGCTGACGCGAAAGCCGCGGGCCTTGGCCCCGGCGAGCGCGTCCACGGAGGCTGCGCAGGAGAGGTGCTGGAAGTGCACCCGCGCATCCTCGTAGCCGGCGAGGGCGGCGTCGCGGGCGACCATCGTCGACTCGGCCACGCTGGGGATGCCCGCGATCCCCAGCGCCGCGCTCACCGCCCCCTCGTGCATGGCCCCACCCCGCGACAGCGTGGGGTCCTCCTCGTGCAGCGACAGCACGCCGCCGCACAGACGCTGGTACTGGAGCGCCTTGCGGAGCATGCCCGCGCTCGCCACCGGACGCCCGTCGTCGGTGAAGCCCAGCGCGCCCTCCCCGCGCAGCTCGGCCATCTCCGTCAGCTGCTCACCCTCGAGGCCGCGGGTGATCGCCGGCAGGAAGCCGACCGGCACCCGTGCTTCGCGGGCGGCCGCGTCCCGCAGCGAGCGCAGCAGCGGCGCGGAGTCGAGCACCGGGTCGGTGTTGGGCATCGCGATCACCCCCGCGAAGCCACCGGCGGCGGCCGCCCGGGTGCCGCTGTCGATGTCCTCCTTGTGCTCCTGGCCGGGCGTCCGCAGGTGCACGTGCGGGTCGAAGAACCCGGGGGCCAGCAGCAGGCGCCCCTCGCCCTCGACCAGCTCCTGCGCTCCGTCTCCCCCGCCCTCGCCCTGAAGGGGGAGCGTCCCCGGCGCGCCCACCTCGGCGATCACCCCGCCGCGCACACGCACGTCGTGGCGGGCGTCGATCCCCGCGCGGGGGTCCAGCGTGTGGACGTCCCGCAGCAACAGCTCGGCGGGCGCTCGGGGCCCGCCGACCAGCGGCTCCACATCCGACGACGACGCCACGGCGCTCATGCCTGCTGGCTCCCGATCAGCGATGCCCGCCCGCCCTCGCCGAGCGCCGGACCCGCCGCCGGCCGGGCGTCCCTGCCCGCGAGCAGCTCGTACAGGACGGCCATCCGCACCACCACGCCCGCTTCCACCTGGGCGGTGATGACGGCCTGCGGGGAGTCCACCACCTCGCCGGAGAGCTCCACGCCGCGGTTGACCGGACCCGGGTGCATCAGGACCTGGCGGGGCGTCAGACGGGCGCCGTTGATCTGATACCAGGAGGCATACTCCCGCAGCGAGGGCACCCACGTCTCGCTCATCCGCTCGCGCTGCATGCGCAGCGCGTACACGACGTCGGCCGTGTGGAGCTCGTCGAGCGTGTACCGCACCTCGCAGCCGAGCCCCTCGATCCCGCGGGGGATCAGCGTGGGCGGCCCGGCGACGGTCACCTTGGCGCCCATGCGCTGGAAGGCGAGCACGTTCGAGCGCGCCACCCGCGAGTGCGCGACGTCGCCCACGATCCAGATGGAGGCGCCGTCGATCGCGCCCACCCGCTGGCGCAGCGTGTACACGTCGAGCAGCGCCTGCGTGGGGTGCTCGTGCTTGCCGTCGCCGGCGTTCACGATCGCCGCGCTGCACCATCTCGACACGAGCTCCGCCGCGCCCACCCACGGCGTGCGCAGCACGATCGCGTCGGGCTTGTGCGCGCTGAGCGTGAGCACCGTGTCCTTCAGCGACTCGCCCTTCTCCACGCTGGAGCCGCTGGCCGCGAAGTTCACCACGTCGGCCGACAGGCGCTTGGCGGCGAGCTCGAAGGAGCTGCGGGTGCGGGTGGAGGCCTCGTAGAAGAGGTTCAGCACCATCCGCCCCCGCAGCGCCGGCACCTTCTTGATGTCCCGGTCGGAGACCTCGGCGAAGGCCTCCGCCTGGGTGACGATGCGCTCGATGTCCGCACGCTCGAGATCCTCGATCGACAGCAGGTGGTTCATGCCGCCTCCACCCTCGCCGGCACGGAGATCGCCACCTCGTCGACGCCGTCCAGCTCGCTGACGCGGACGTGGACGTGCTCGGCTCTGGAGGTGGGCAGGTTCTTGCCGACGTAGTCCGGGCGGATGGGCAGCTCGCGGTGGCCCCGGTTGACGAGCACGGCGAGCTGCACGCGCTCGGGCCGGCCGTACGCGAACAGCGCCTCGATGGCCGCCCGCACGGTGCGCCCGGTGTACAGCACGTCGTCCACGATCACCACCGTCATGGCGCTCACGTCGAAGTCGATGTGCGAGGCGTGCACCACGGGCGCATCGGGGCGCGTGCCCACGTCGTCGCGGTAGAAGCCGATGTCGAGGTCGCCGAGCGGCACCGGCCCGCCGAGGAGCTCCTCCAGCAGCGCGTGCAGCCTGTACGCGAGGAACGCGCCACGACGGTGGATGCCCACGATCGCGGGTGCGCTCTCGCCGGGGTTGCGCTCGAGGATCTCGTGGGCGATGCGCGTGAGCGCCCGACCCACTTCCTCCTCGTGGAGGACCACCTTCTCGTCGACTGCCATGTTTTTCCTTCCTGGCCTCGCGGGACCGGGTTAAGGAGCAGCACGAATGTATCAGGGGGATGCGACGGGCTCCACCGCCGGAGAGCCGTCCGGTGCGGGTGGCCGAGCACCCTCCCCGTTGATGCCCTCCGCCCTGGCGGGCGCGTCGGGGCCGGCGGCCTGCGCCCGCTCGCGGGCGACGCGATCGGACCAGCGCTCGAGCGTCGCGCGACCGCGCTCGGGGAACGGCACGTGAATCGTGTCGAAGTCGCGCACCGCCTCGGTCGGAACGAAGATCGAGCGCGCCTCGTCGCGCAGCTCGCCGCCGGCGTACCGGCTGGAGACGTGCGTGAGCGCCAGCAGCCGCACGTCCGCGTCCCGCGCCAGCTCTGCCGCCTGGCGTGCCGTGCTGTGCTGGGTCTGGCGCGCGCGGTCGGCCTCCTCGTGCAGGAAGGTGGCCTCGTGGACGAGCACGTCCGCCTGGTGCGCGGCGATCGCCAGCGCCTCGCACGGGGCGGTGTCACCGGAGATGAGCACCTTGCGGCCCTCGCGGGTCGGGCCCATCACCTGCTCGGGTCTCACCCCCGCGACGGTCTCCCCGCGTTGCAGCCGTCCGAAGTCCGGGCCCGGCGTGACGCCCAGCCGCTCGGCGAGCTGCGGGTCGAGGTGCCCCGGCCGCGGCTCCTCGACGAGCGCATACCCGAGCGCGGACCCGCCCTTGTGGCGCACGGGGATGGCGGCCACCAGGTAGCCGTCGCGGGCGAGCGTCTCGGCTGGCGACAGCTCGACGATGCTGAGCTCATAGGGCAGGCGTCCGTACACGATCCGCATCACGCCCATCAGCTCGTTCAGGCCCCGTGGGCCGAACACGCTCAGCGGCTCTGAGCGCTCGCGCAGCGCGAACGACTTGAGCATCCCCGGCAGCCCGAGCCAGTGGTCGGCGTGGAAATGGGTGATGAACACGCTGTCCAGCTCGAGCAGCCCCACCGAGCGCAGGAGCTGGCGCTGGGTGCCTTCGCCGCAGTCGAACAGCAGGCGCTCGCCACCGCGGCGCACGAGCACGGCCGGCAGGCCGCGACGCGCGCTCGGAACCGAGCCGGCGGTGCCCGCGAAGAACAGCGACAGGTCCATGCGGCTACGGTAGCGGCGGCGGGCGAGCCGCGACGCCCGCGCGCTCCTGGCCGCCGGGACCGGCACCGCTGCTGTGATGCGACAAGAGCTGCCAGAACGGGGTGGCCGAAGGCGGGAAGTTCAACTGGGCACCCGTCAACCCGATCGATCCGATCTCCTTCAACGACGAGGATCGTGGCGCCACGTTTCGCTACTTCGGGAGAAGGAAAGCGGCAAAGAAAAGATCGAGATCAAAGGGTAGGTGACGGCCGGCACCTGCCTACCGAGGTAATCGGTGGTTGCACGGCAGCGCGCGCCCGAGCTGCTCGGGCGCGCCCCTCGCTTGACCAAGGTGTAATCGCAATGTGAACGTGGCCTCGCGCTGCCCGCACCGGCCGCGTGGACTTGGCTATCGGGGCCAGCCAAGTGTCGTTCTCACCAACCGCTTGACCGACGCGTGCCGCTGTGCCATCTTGGCCGGTGCGGCCCGCTGGGCTCGGACAGGGCGCGGCAGTGGGAGCGCGTCAGCTCGAGCACCGCTTCCCGATGCGAACGGGTCGGACAGTGCTGGACTAGGCACGGAGGTGCTGGGCAGGTGAAGGGAGTCAAGCTCGCGACTTGCTGCTGCGCCGCCCTCGCCCCGCTGACGGCGGGCGAAGCAGCGCTCGGCGCGACGGGCACGCCGGCGCCAGCAATCGACGCGGTGGCGAGCGCCCGAGCGCATGGGCGCTCGCGCACGCTCGCGAGCCCGAAGCTGCACACGTACAGCGCCCATGCCCTCGTTCTCGTGTTCGTCGAGGCCAGCGGGTCGGGTCCGGGCGAGCGGGTCAGCCGCGTCTCAGGCGACGGGCTGCGCTTCTCGCCGGTGGCACGCAGCGACAGCGGCGGGAGCGCCGCGGAGGTGTGGCAGGCCCACGCCACCCGCAGGTTCGAAGGCCCGATCGTCGCCGCTCTCCACACCGCGGCATATCCGGCGAGCATCACCGTAGTGGCATTCAGCGGCCCATCCCCGTACGTGAACGCACATGCCGTCAGCCAGGGCCACGCCTCCGCACCGGCGATGAAGCTCGATCCCGCCGCGGGATCGCTACTGTGGGCGGTCGGACGCGGCGAAGGCCAGCGGGCCGGGATCAGCCCCGTGGCCGGACAGCGCCTCGTCTTCGAGTCCCTCGGCCGGCGCGGTCATACAGGGGGATGGGTGCAGGTCACCACCCCCACCTCATCGCCAACCGTGCGGGTGGCGGACCGCTCGCGGTCGCGCAACTGGGGCCTGGCCGCCGTGGACGTTGCAATTCCGGCGGCGTCGGGCGCCGCGGCGGGCCGGTCGGCGAAGGCCGTCGCCGCCGGCAGCAGCGAGCCGGGCTGCACGCCCAGCTCGGGGTTCGAAGTGGGCGTGGAGGACGACCCGGTGTTCCTCGGCCAGCAGCCCGCGATGACCTCGACCGAAGGCTTCGAACTGGGCGCCAGGGTGTTCGACGCCCACCTGCTGCGCCTGAACGTGATCTGGGGTGAAGTCAAGCTGTACGGCTGGGCACCGTACGACCGGGCCGTCCAGATGGCCCGCGAACGCTGCTGGACGGTGCAGATGACGATCATGCCGACACCGGCCTACGCCGAAACGTATCTGAACAGCGAACTGAGCGCTTCCAATCTCAATCTCGGCCTGCTCGCGTCGTTCACCACCGAAATCGCCACCCGCTACGGCAGCCAGGTGGGGCGCTTCTCGATCGGCAACGAGCCCAACGAGGGGAAATTCCTGGGCCACGTCGGAAGCCTCGAAGAAGACATGGCCGCCTACGACCAGATGTACATGGTCGGCTACAACGCCGTCAGGGCGGTCGACCCCGGCGCGCAGGTGATCGCCGGCGAGCTCGCCGGGAACCACCTGATCGAATGGCTGGAAAACGTCAACAAACTCCCCAGCAACGGGATCGCGATCCACCCCTACGGCCTGCCCCACCAGATCGCCCAGTTCGCCAGCATCATCTACCCCATCCCCCTGCTCGTCAGCGAGGACGGCGTGCAGGCGTCGGACCCCAACCAGATCGAAGACGATCTCAAGCGCGAGCAATGGGCCCGCGAAGCCGGCGCCACCGAGTTCGTCTTCTACCAGCTCTCCAGGGCGGACGTCAACGAAGGCAGTTGGGACACCGGGATTCAGTGACGGGCGTGGGGACGGCGGGGCTTGTGCGCCGTCGCGGGGGCGGTGTCCCGAGAAGGCTCTCAAGCCCGACGACGCGGCCCGACACCGCGCCTCTCACCCCAACGCTCCCTTGACGGACTCGATCGCCGCGCGCTCGGGCTCACTCACTGCCTGCCCGCCCTCGGAGTGTGCCTCGGCAACGCGCTGCGAGAGGTTCACGATGAAGTTCTTGTAGTCCGCGACCTCCTGCGGCTGGGCCTTCTTCTGAAGGACGGCTACAGCTTCTCGAAGCTGCTCCATGACGTGGTCTCTCAGCTCCTCGGGCGAGTGGAAGTGTGTGTGATCGACGTGGGGCCTTGCAGCAACCAGCTCGTCCAGCAGCTCGCTCTGGCCGTGCTGCTGGCGCACCTCGGCGTACTCCTTCCCCATCGCCAACGTCTCTCGGAACGTCCCTCCTCGCTGAGACATGATCACGAGCATCGCTGCGCTCGTTGGGCCCTCATCCACGAGCTTCCACTCGTTCGGCTCAAAAGCCGCCTTCGCGGTCATCGGCACGTCCTCCTGGGACTAGAAAATCGGAGCGAGGCTGAGTCTATTCTGCTCCGGCGGCCCGTCGCAAGTGCGAAACACCTGTGCCTCCAGCACCATGTCGTCCAAGACTCCTACTACGCTTCGTAGGTTCCAGGCCCTATGCGGAAGCGCTATGGAAGCCGGCCTGGGTAGCGTAGGCGACAACCGCGCGCGGTTCGCCGCAGCGAAGCGGAAGTCTCCGAGCGGACGCCGGGACGATTGCAGGTCGTCCCGAGCGACACTACTCGGGGCTCCCGGGGCGACGATCGCTTCGCCACCAAAACCGAAGACCTGCTTGCGGTCAGCCGGTGACTGCCCAGGTGCCGTATCCGTAGCTGAGTCCGGAGGCTGTGCGGGAAAGGACCACGATCGTCCCGAACACGTCGGCGCCTGGAGAACCGCCCACTTGGTTCGGATCGAATTGGAACTCGTTCGCGCTTACGAGTTGTGCGGTGTAGATGCACAAATGGCCCGAACTCGCCGATGGTTTTGCGACCGTCCCCGGGCATTCAGGTGTCGATGACCCGCCAAGGCCGATGATCGAAGATTCCGGTGGCGCTGCCAGAGGAATGTCGAAGCTGATCGACGAGTAGGAGACCCCGGTTGTGGCTGCTTCGCCGAGGTCTCCAGACCACGTCCCGAGCTCCGTCTTGCCGCTCGGGAGGGTGCTCGTGAACCCGGTAGTGCCGTCGGTTCCGTTCGTCCCGTTTGCCCCGTTGGCCCCGTTTTGGCCGTTGGATCCATTCCTGCCCGGGGGGCCTTGGCTGTTGAAGGAGATGCGCTCTTCGCCCTTCTTGCATTTCTTGCTTATCGAGACGAGACGCAGGACGTCGCTCTTCTTGCTTACGCAACCGTGGTAAGTAGCGGCGCCGGCGGCCGGTGCCATCGCAAGAGACGCCAAGACCGCTCCCATCGCAACGACGCCAAGCGTCCCGCCGCGGCCAATGAAATCCCGCATCTGCTGCTCCTTCCAGTGGTTTGCGCCGGGGCGTTCCCAGCTGCGCAGAACCTACACCGAGCGAGCACGTTGCACCGGCTCGCACGATCTGCGACCAAGGTCCGGCGGCGGGTGCTCGCACGCGTGGTCGAGCTAGCAAAACGAGCATCTGGTCGAGGATGATCTCGAGCAGCTGCCCTCGGGTCTAACGGCGCACTCGCTGCGGCGGTCGTTCGCGTCACTGTTGTTCGCGATCGGCGAGACGCCGCCGTACGCGATGACGCAGATGGGCCATACGACGGCGAACCTCACGAACCTCGCCTTGACGATCTAGGCACGCCAGGCGGATAGGAGCGATGGCGAGCCCGAGCGCTCGAGCGCCCTCGTCGACGGCGAGGGGCACGTGCAGCAGGCAGCGCCGACCGCTCCAGACGGGCTCGGGGGGCACCGCGCGCATCTGGCCGTCGAGCTGGCGAGCAGCATGATGCCCGTGCGCCCCCTAAACTCGGGGCCCAAGCGCCCGTAGCTCAGAGGATAGAGCGCTCGCCTCCGGAGCGAGAGGTCGCAAGTTCGAATCTTGCCGGGCGCGTCGATTCCCTTTCCGCTGGTCGCTAAGCAGCAGCGCTGCGCGGAGCAGCGGGCGACGGGAGAGCTTCAAGAATGGTCCGTGGAAGGCGAGTACTGGCGTCCCAAACCTCGATCGCAACCAGGTCGTGCGTGGCTCTGTCGTACTCGCGTAGCCCTCCGAGTACGCGCTCGCTGACAACATCGTCAGACTCGCCCGTAGGGAACCACGCGATGTCCGCGTCGGAGTCGTAGTAGGCGAACATGTCTCGTTGAGAGGTTCCCGGCCTCCTACTGCGCGAGACCCTGCGTGAGATCGCCATCGGATAGCACCGAGTTCGTGTCATCGGCTCTCGCCGCTGCGGGAGGCGCGCCCACCCAGGCCGGGACGATGGCCACCTCTGTGCTCTTCGCCTCCGTACTCTCGGCCTCTGTGTGCAGTTTCGGCGCCGGCGCGTGCCAGGGCTTCAAGTTCTGGACAAGGTCGCGGTAGAACTCGACCGCCTGGGCGCTTGTCTCGCGGACGAACGAGCCTTCCGCACGCCCTCGCTTTTGGCCCATTGGGCGAGAGCGAGCCACCACGAACCCGCGCGGGCTACGCTTGGGGTCTGGAGGGTAGGCGAGGACGGTTGAGTCCTCTCGGAGGCTCCCAAGCGCGGCAGCCGTGGTGTCCCGAGCGTTGCGAAATGCCGCTTCGATGCGAACGTCATCGGGAGCGTCAGCGAGCTGTTTCATCAGCCAGTTGAACCGCGCCTTCAGCCTGCCTTCGCGTGGGGCGTCGATCGCGACGCTCGTCGTGGTCTGCCGAGATCGTAGATCGGTGCGGATCTCAAGCGACCCGACAGCATCGGGGATTCGGAGCGTCGAGCGCATCACGCCCGACTCGACGAGCGACCTGACCGTTTCGTCGAGGCGAGACGCCATGCTCTGGGTGCGTGGCCGGTGAGCAGCCACAGACGCACCCAGCTCCTGGGAGAGACTCAGCGCGAGGTAGTTCGTGAACTGCTCCCACCGTTCTGCGACATCGCGCGCAGCGGGGTTCCCGGTGCGTAGCGTGCCTTCGTGGGCGGACTTCCTGACCGGCACCCAGTTCTCGCCCATATCCTCAAATCCGACTGCGCCCGACGCCGCGCTGCTGAGGTAGTGGATCAGCTCCCGCAGCACCCACTCTTGGTCGGGATCGGAGATGCCGTGGTAGCGCTGCTGCACCACCGCCTCCGTGAGCACCCTCCACCACGAGAAGTGCCAAAGACCGGTCGTGCGCAGCTTGCGCCCGTCCACCGCCACCGGTGATTCATCAGATGTCGCGGTGATCTCGGTCGAGATCGTAAGGACGCCATCAAAGCCGTGTTCGCGCGCCACGTCGAGGTAGCTCGCGACCTGCTCGTCTTTGAGCCGCGCCGAGCCGGTCTTGACCTCGACCAGGCACGTCCAGGACTTCTTGCCCCGGCGACAGATGATCGCCCCGTCCGGGATCACCGTCTTACCGTCGCAGTCCTTGAACCGCACCTCGGCAAACGTCTCGATCGTCGGTGACTTCGGCGCGCCAAGCTCTTTCAGGAGGGCGTGGCCGAACTCTGGTACGCCGTGCATGACCGCGAGCAGACAAGAGGTCGCGCGCTTCTCTTGCTCCTGTTGGGTGCGCGTCCCGTACGTCGGTATCAGCCGCGCGTGTCGCCAGCCCTCAGGCTCAGAGCCGACTGGAACCGATACTGCCCCCGTAGCCACGGCAGCGAGCCTACACAAGATTCCGATAGGCGCGCAAGAATCGCCCCTTCGGTCCAGCGACCCGCCTGACGGTCGGCTCCGGCTTTCGAGGCAGCCCGCCTACGTCGCCGGTTCTCAGCGCCCCCGTTTCGTCATCCGACGCCTCGCCCCCGCGGCCTTCTTCGTTCCTTCGTACTGCTCTATCCCATTGTTCCTCGTCCCTCGCTTGCTGATGCCCGCTCGCTCCCGCTCCCACCTCTCTGCACGTGGCCTTGCCCTGAACATCTGTGATGTGTTGGGTCGAGGAAGGGGTCCCCGGATAGGAGCGAAGCGGAGAGGCGGGGACCCCCTTCCTCGGGCCAGGTACAGAGCCAAACTTCGGGGGCGAGCGGGCAGCAGCCTGTTCGTTGGGTGGTCGGCTTATAGACGAACACCCGAGGCGAACAGGTCGAGGGGCGGCGGGCTGGGATCACAGCTCGCGAGACCGGCCGGCCTCTACTGTCTCACGGGCTGCTGTCAATCTCCTTTAGAGCTCCGACGATCAGCCACATCTGACTGCCCACGTCGCGTCGCAGGTTCGTCTCAACCGCCGCTTTGCTCTTGTGGTGGGTCACGCCGACGCGATTGGGGTTGACCTTTTTCAGGGCATCACCGATCACGCGGTCGGCGTGCGATTGCTGGACGATGAGGCCGAACCGTCCGGCGAGGTCACCCATGGTGAATCTATCGATCGTCTTTTTCGTGAGTTGCTCCTGCTTGCCCTTCCCGGAGACGATCGTGATCCGCCCGGCCTTGACACCCTTCCAGAGGTGCTTGCGCGCCGCGTCCTCGAGTGCCAAGCAGGCCTCAGCGAAGCCCTCTCGCCACTCAGTGCGGTCAAAGTGCTCGTATACGGGCCCGAGCTTCTTCTGCACACGATGCGGGAGCGTAGTGATGTTCGGGAGTTCGACGCCCAGGGCGAGATCCTTCGGTGGCATCGTCTCGGTCGCTCCACCCTCGCCGACGAGTAGCAAGCCGACGCCAAGGTTCTTGAGTTCGAGATCCTGCTTGCCGCTGCGCTTGGCGTCCTCTGGAAGCGCGCACCAGACTCGCGTGTCGGCATTGCACGAGCGGCCGTAGGCGACCCATTGCTTCATTCGGTCAACCGCAACCTGTGCATCGACCTCGATGAATCCGGTTGCCGAGGCTCGCTTACCGTGAAGCGTGGGAGTGTAGGGGTACCCGATCTCTTGGCGTTCGGGTGTCACTGTGTAGCCGTGACTCTTGAGCCAATCCATTGCGGCGGAGGCAATCCCGAGCAGCTCATCCGGGACTGTCCGAAACTCCAGCGCGTTCACAACCTCAGCCGCGCAGGAAGCGGCGGATCGATCTCGTGAGGTCCTCCAGCGTCTCGCGGAGCGAGTCGGTCGGGGCGTAGTTCTCGCGCTCGTGCTCTTCGATACGCGCGGCGAGCCGATCCGCGAGCTGCTCAGTGCCGTGGGCGAAATCAGCGGCCTGGACCGAACTATTGAACGCGTCTTCGACCGTGTACTCGGGGTCCTCGATAATGCGCACGGCAGCGCGGTGTGCTGTCTGCGGAGTGATCTCCTCACGCTCGACCGCACGCGCCATGCGTGCGAGTAGGCGAGGTTCGACGGTGTTCGTAAGCAGACCCTCTTTGAACTTGTCGACGACCGCGCGGCGGAGATCCTCCTCCTCCTCCTCGTCGACGATGCCCCGCTTCGCGAGCGCGAAGGCACCGCGCGTGGCCTCCAGGACATGGTTGACAGTGAGAACCTGCTCGGGGCGTGGCTTCTCGAGCTCCTCCATCAGCTCGTCGCGGTATTCCTGAGGAAGTGTGAGCAGGACCTTGAGCCGGCGCACTTCGCCGCGCGTAATCGAGGCGAGCTCGGCGAGCTCCGCCTCAGTCGGCTGGCGGCCCCACTCCTCCGCGATGCGGCGCTCAAGCTCTTGCAGCTTGTAAGCGGTGGGAAGCGGGTCCCACTCCTGCCGCTGGTTGTGAATCGCGAACATCATCATGAGGTTCTGGAGCGGATCCGGCTTCGGCTGTACGATCGCGGGGACAGTGTCGAGCCCGAGCTTGAGCGCGCAGCGCCAGCGGCGCTCGCCGTCGAGGATCACGTAGCCCTGCCGCTCGCGGTAGACCGTGAGCGGCACCAGGATTCCCTGGTGCTTAATCGAGTCCTGGAGGATGCGGAGCTCCTCTTGGTGGAAGATGAGCCGCGGGTTCTCGGGGTTGGGCCGCAGTTTCTGCGGACCTATGAGGGAGATGCCGGTGTCTGCAGCCATAGCTCAGCGCGCCACCCAGAGCAACTCGTGGACACTGTTGCGCGCGCTACCGTGTCGCGCGCCCAGCGTCGAGTGGCTGGTCGGCCGGCGCATGCGCAGGTTGACGCGACCGAAATGCTCGCGCAGGAGTTCACCGGGATCGACACCGCAGCCGGCATTCAGGAGGCCATTGCTCGGGTAGCTCAAGATGAATGTGTAGCCGCGCTCGGCAATTGCGCCGCAGAGCTCGCCCATGGCCGACTCGACACGCGTCTTCAGGGAGAATGGCGTCGCAAAGCGATCGGGCCGGTAACGGCCCTTGCCCACTGCCACGGGATGGTCGTATCGCGTCAGGGTCTCGAGAACGTGGTAGTAGCGCGAGTAATGGTCCTTGGAGTACGGCGGATCCGCGTAGACGATCCAGTCCTGGGCGCCGAGCCCGTCGAGCTCCTCCCAGATCCCGAGGGCGTCGGACTGCATCACCGCGTTGCCTCTGCGCCAGTTCGCGCTTCCGTAAGGCTCGAGCTCGCCCGCCTCGTGCAGAAACTGATCCCAGATGTCGCGGCGGCGCTGGCGCAGAATGCGCACGAAGGCCTCGTCGCTTGCCGGTCCCAGGTACTGCGCGAAGTGACCGGGGCTGGCCGAGGCGCAGCTTGCCGCCTGGAGGAGCGCAACGAGTGCCCAGTCGGCGCCCGCCGGCGTCAGTCGCCCGGACTCGCGCGCGCGGTCGATGGCGAAGCGGATGCTGTCGATTGCGATCGCCTGGCGCAGACCGAAATATCCCCAAGCGAAGCTGAGCGTGGCCAGCCGGTAGGGGCGCCGATCGCCGGTCCGGGCTATCGCAGCCAACTCGGCGGCAACCGTCCTGCTGTTGGCACCGTGACGCCAGTGAGGGTAGGCGCGACGGTAGGCGTGTGCATCAGCGTTGGCGAGGATGCGCGCCTCGCGCGCTACATCGTCCCCGAAGCGCTCGAGCAGACGGCGCTGGTTATAGAGGTGGCTGCGCCATAGCGAATCCTTAAGCTTCTCCCGCGACGGCGGCATCTCAACCGTCGCGACCAGGCAGCGCGCGACGAGGGCGGCGAAGCTCTGGACGTCGTTACCAACGACCCGGTGCCCGGTGCGCGCGACTGCGCCGCCAACCGAGCACAGACCACAGAAGACGTCCAGGAAGGGTCTATCGCCACGTCGCCGTCGCACGAGCTCGGCCACGACAGGTGCAACGTCGTGCTTGTTGCCCATGTAACGGATGCGTGTCGCCACGGAGCGATCGTAGAGAAGGTCGCGGAAGTCAGCGGATCAGGCCCCGCGGAGAAGCGCAGCGACTGGGTCACGTGTGCTGAAGTAGCTGGAGTGGGTGCGCTTGATGGTCGCCAGCGAGTCGGCGATGAGCAGCACCACGTCGAGGTCGGTACGGTCGCGCGCCTCCCACTCGTCCTGTGCGTATGCCTTCTGCGCCGTGTCGTAGTCGGTCCCAAATTCGCGGACCTCGGCGCGGCGGGCCGCGATGTCGTAGATGACAAGGAAATGCCCGATGTCGGCGGGGATCAGTGGGCTCATCCTTGTGCGCTTCTCTCTCGTTGATGGTTGGAGGTCAAACCTGCTCCTTCTCGCCTTCAGTAGGACATTTTGAGTAGAAGGAGCGTGTTTAGCCCCGTCCGTCGGACTGTGCCGCAGATCAGTTGCCGCTGAGGCGCCTCCAGTGTGCGCCCCGGCCCATGCCCACGGGCTCTATCTTCCCGTCTTTCTTGAGTTCGCCGAGCAGCTTGTTGATGTAGCCGGTGCTGACCCCCGGCGCGGCTTGGCGAACATCGGCGATCGTGAACTCGGGCACGATTAGCGAGTCGATGAACGTCATGATGAGTGCCTTCTTGGAGCCACGACCGCCGATCGCACCGGTGCGGCTCTCGAACTCCTTGTATGCGGCGATCAGGATGCCGAGGAAGTAGTCGGTCCACGGACGAAGATCGTGTTGGCTCTCATGCCAGCCGGATGTGGACTGGGCAAGTGCCTCGTAGTAGGTCTCCTTGCTGCTGTCGATGACCTTCTCGAGACTGATGTAGCGCCCGACGTCGTGGCCGACTATGTAGAGCAGCCAGAGGGTGATGAGGCGCGACATCCGGCCGTTGCCGTCGCGGAACGGGTGTATCACGGAGAAGTCGAGGATGTATGCGGCGCAAAGAAGTAGCGGTTCGTAGATACGAGCGTCGAGCGCGGTCTGGAACTCTCGATGGAGATCCTGCATGGCCTGGGGAGTAAGAGCAGCGGAGACCGGCGTAAACCGCACGACTCGCGTGCCGTCCGGGCGTTTTTCTTCGACCTCGTTGTCCATTCCCTTCCAGTGGCCAGCATCGCGGTTGCCGACGTATTTGTAGAGGTTGCCGTGAAGCTGCTCGACATACTTAGGCTCGAATGGGATGTCGGCGCCGTTCGCGTGTATTGTCGCGAGCACGTCACGGTAGCCGGCAATCTCTTGCTCGGACCGGTTCTTCGGCGTCGTCTTCTCAGCGACGAGCGCTTCGATGCGGGACAGCGGGGCATGGATGTTCTCAATCGCGTTCGATGCCTCGGCGCTCTGGATCAACGCTACCTGGCGTAGCGTGTCCAGGCCGGATGGGTTCTGCTGACGGTAGAGCTCGGCGCGACCTCGGGCCTCCGCAACGTTTGTCAACGAGGCCACGGTTGCGGGAGGGAGCGCACCGAAGTGGCGGGAGAGCTCGCGAAAGCTGCTCATCCCATAAACCTACTACTAACCGCCGCCGAGTAGTACATTTAGCCGAGATAGTGGAGGTTCTTCCGGACCACCTCCTGACGGCATATAGCGACCCCGGCCCTAAAGCGAGACAGCGGCTATGCGCACAATCGTTTGGGCCACTGCCGCCCTTCCGTGGCCCGAACCCACCCAAATCATCCCACATCCACGGGTATCAGCCACTCGGCGACGGCGGCGCATCTGGCTTGCCAGAGCCATTTCTGCGCCTCTTTCGCTTCCTGCGCGTCGTCGTACCTCCGGAGCGAGAGGTCGTAGGTTCGACTCCTACCGGGCGCGCTAGCAAACAGCCTGCTGAGCGGGGGAGCGACGGTGGCGGCCCAAGCGAAAGCTCCAGCTATCTGGCGGTACGCACAAATCCGGCTGCGAAGGCGCCCGCGGAAGGTCCGTAGCACTCAGCATCGACTGGGCGCTACAGGCCACGCAGGGCCTGCCCGCAGAGCCTAGGATCTGCGGAGGTCCGGGTCAACGGCTTGCTGGCTCTTCGTCGCGATCGCACTCGCGGGCGCCGTGACGCTCGCGGCGACCCCGCCGGCGGCATACACCGCGATGCCGGAAGGTGGTCCAGGAATCATCTGCTACGACCAGACTTCCAGCAGCTTCCGCGTCATGGAATCCTGGCTGACCCCCCCTGATGACGCGACGGTGACCGCCGGCACCCCGGTGACCTTCTCGACCCGCTCCGAGGCACCGGTGACGTTTGTGGTTGCGTCATCACCAGCCCTCATATCCAGCCCCGACATCGACAGCGGAACCGCGACCCGTGTGCCGTTCAGCGAAGAGCCGGGGCCACAGACATCGTTCACCTACACCTACACGTCTGCGGTAGCGGCAAACACACCCGGGACCGTCTACTGGCAAGCGTCCATCTCCAGCGCTGACATCGAACCCTGCGCGGGCCTCACACCCGTCATCTGGCGGACAGGTGTCTATTCTCTGCACGTCCTCCCGGCACCAGTGCAGGTGAGTATCGACAGCCCCTATGCCTTCCGCAGCGCGGACCCCACCGTCACCTACCAAGTCGACTGCTCGATCGACTGCACCGGCGACACCTACTACGAAGCGTCCGAACTACAGCGAACGCTCACAGCCCGTCGGGTCCCGAGCCTCGACCTCGGCCCAACAGCCGTCTCCATCACGGCCGCGACGGGCGGCAGCTAGCTCTTCACCCACCGGTACAGCGGACCAGCGCTACGCACGCTCTACAAGATCATCCGCGCAGGCCACATCGTGCAGATCGAGATCATCGTCAAGGTGACCGACACCAACGGCAACACTGTCCGCGCCCACTACACAGATCTCCTGCTCCGATAAGCTCAGGGACAGTACGCTTGCCTGAGCATGCGCCGTGGCACCGCACTTCTCGGCCTGACCGTGCTGCTCGCGGGCTGTGGGGACGCGTAACCCGTCTGCCCGATCTCGCCGTCGCCGCAAGCCCGCCCGATTGGCAGGCAACCACCCCTCCGGCGGTCAGGGCCTGCCGAAGCTTTCACGGGCTGGGTCGTTGGCACCGACCGTGCGGCGCTCTATACCGCGTTCGACCAAACGGAGCACCACCGGCATCGACGCGGTGTACAGGACCACAAGCACCAGGGCGACAGTCAACAAGTGAGGCCTGAGTAGCGCGATCACGATGACAAGCACCCACATCTGTGCGACCGCCATCGACAGGCCCCTGCGGATCGCGCGGCGCCCCTTGATCGCCTGCTCCGGTGTCAGCGGTCCCCCCCGCTCGGACGTCTGTCGTGCCATGCCAGTGAATCGGCGCAACGCCCGGCCAGCTTGAGGAACCCTCCTTGGCGAGAGCTTCGTTTAGCCTCTCCGCGAGCGCGCGGCAGGGAGCTCCGCTGAAGAGCACCCGCAAAACGCAGACCCACACTCGCGATGAGCGCCAACACCGAACCCCCCCACCCCGTCGATCCCCTCGGCGTAGTCGCGGAGGCGATCGAGCGCGCGGACGAGACGCTGGATCTGGCGTCGCGCCATCTCGACCCCTCGCTGGTCGACGTGCTGCGAATCCTCGGCTTCGACAAGCAGTACACCTCCGCGCAGGGGTCCTACCTCTACGACGCGGACGGTCGCGCCTATCTCGACTTCCACACGGGCGAGGGCTTCGCCAGCCTCGGCCACAACCACCCCGACGTTCGCGCGGTCCTGCAGGCGACGCTCGCCGCGGACCTGGTGGACGGCGTGCAGATCCACTACTCGGCGCTCGCCGGGATGCTCGCGCAGGCGCTCGCCCAGCGTCTCCCGGGCGAGCTCGAGGCGGTGTTCTTCGCGAGCACGGGCGCCGAGGCGGTGGACACGGCGATGAAGTTCGCCCGGGCTGCGACCGGCCGGCCCCGCCTGCTCTCCTGCGAGAGCAGCTTTCACGGGGTCACGCTCGGGCCGCTGTCGCTGGTGGGGGACGACTTCTTCAAGGAGGAGTTCGGTCCGCTGCTCCCGGGTTGCGCCCGCGTCCCGTTCGGCGACCTGCGACGCCTCGAGATGGAGCTGCGCACGAAGGACGTGGCGGCGTTCATCGTCGAGCCCATCCAGGGACGGATGGTGACGCTGCCGCCGGCGGGCTATCTCCGGGGCGCACAGGAGCTGTGCCGGCGCTACGGCACGATGTTCGTCATCGACGAGATCCAGACCGGGCTCGGGCGGACCGGCAGGTGGTTCGCGCTCGAGCAGTGGGACCTGGAGCCGGACTTCGTGCTCGTCGGCAAGGCGCTGAGCGGCGGCTACATGCCGGTCGCCGCCACGGTCACCACCCGGGAGATCTTCCAGCGGGCCGTGGGCACGCTCGAGCGCAGCTACGTCCATCAGTCGACCTTCGGGCGCAACCGCATGTCCATGGCGGCGGGTCTGGCCACGATGCGCATCATCGAGCGCGACTCCCTCGCCGAGCACGCAGCACGCATGGGCGCGATCCTGAGCGAGGGCCTCGCCGAGCTCCAGCAGCGCTACGAGATGGTCAAGGAGGTTCGCGCGAGCGGGCTGATGCTCGGGATCGAGCTGTGCGCGCCCAGCTCCCGCGTCGCCCGCCTCAACTGGCATTTGATCCACAAGGCGAGCGAGGGTCTGTTTCCTCAGTTGATCGTGATCCCGCTCCATCGCGACCACGGTGTGATCACGATGGCGGCCGGCAAGAACGACGTGATCAAGCTGCTGCCCCCCCTGACGCTCTCCGAGGCGCAGGCGCAGGACTTCCTGGACGCGCTCGACGCCGTGCTCGCCGACTGTCACGGCCCCGCCGGCAAGAACTGGTCGGTCGTGCGCGACATCGCCAAGGCGACCCTCACGCGCCGGGGCACGCGGGAGACGCGCCCGAGCGCCAGCGCCCGCGTCAACACCGCGCCCCGCGGCAGGCCGTTCGATCCGTCGCGTGAGGACGTCTGCCTGGTGACCGGTGCGAGCGGGTTCATCGGCGGGCACCTGGCCAGGCGCTTGGTGCAGGAGGGCCATCCCGTGCGCTGCCTCGTACGCGCGAGCAGTGACACATCGCAGTTGAGCGACCTGGACGTCAACATCGCCGTGGGCGACCTCACGAGCGCGCGTTCACTCGCGAGTGCAGTGCAGGGCTGCAACTACGTGTTTCACTGCGGCGCGCTGGTCTCCGACTGGGCCACCAAGCAGGAGATCGTCCGCACCAATGTCGCGGGCACGCGGCATCTGCTCGAGGCCTGCGTCGAGGCGTCAGTGGAGCGGGTCGTTCATTTCAGCACCACCGACGTGTACGGCTTCCCCGACGGCGCGGCGATCGACGAGACGTGCACGGCCGAGCGGTTTCGCAACTGGTACGCCCAGACGAAGCTCGACGCCGAGGCCGAGGTGCGCCGCGCGGAGCGCGAGCACTCACTCGACGCCGTCATCCTGCGCCCAGCGACCGTGTACGGCCCCGGCTCGACCGACGTCGTCGGCGAGATCGCCCGTGCCATCCGTGCCCGCAACATGCTCCTGGTTGACGGTGGTCGCGCGGTCGCCGGTCTGTGTTATGTCGAGAACCTGATCGACGCCGCGGTGCTCGCGCGCGACCATGGGGCGGCACGCGGCCACGCCTTCAACGTCAGCGACGGGCTCGACGTGACCTGGAAGCAGTTCACCGATGGCCTGGCCGACGGTCTCGGCTGCGCGACGGTCCGCTGGAGCGTTCCCTATTGGATGGCGAGCGCGGTCGGCTTCTCGCTCGAGCACGGCTACCGGCTGTTGCGCAGGACCACCGGTCTGAGCGCCCCGCCGCTGCTCTCGCGCCAGGCCGTGCAGGTGCTCGGCCTCAACCAGGACTTCAGCAACCGCAGGGCGCGCGAGATGCTGGGCTGGGAACCCCGCGTCGACTATCCGGCGGGGCTCGAGGCGACGCTCGCGTGGCTGCGGAGCGAGTACCTCGCGCACGCCTGACCCGGCGCACTCCAGACGCGTGCGCCCCGGCACGCTGGCCGGCACGCGCGAATGCGCAGGCAACGCTCGCCACGGCGCGCTTGCCGCTACCGCGGTTGCGCTATCCGCCCGGGCGATGCGGAACTAAGGACCCCGTGGCGCGTTAGCAGCAATGGGGTATGGAGAGGGACCCCCCAAGGCACGACTTTCGCCATGTCGTGCCACGCAGCGAGAGCGGAGGCATGGAAGCCTTCGCTCCGCTCACCGGGCCTCTGCCGTCTCCCCGCCCGCCGCGCCGAGCAGCGCCGTGCCACTCCCCATCAGGGCCTCGGCGACCGGCGTGCCGGGCGTTGCCGCGGACGGCTCGGCCCCCTCGGGCTCGCGGCGCTCCACAGTTGGCGTGTGCGCCCGGCGTCGATCGGCCACGCCATACCAGCCGCGGGCCACGAAGCCTGCGAGCAGCATCCCGAACTGCGCCCCCCAGTAGAGCGGCGGCAGCAGCTCGACCGGACGCGGGACGGTGTGGTTGCGAAGCGCGTACGCGACGGCGCCCACGAGGATCACGATGGTCGCGGCCTGGGGCACCGTGTGGCTCCAGTACCAGCGGGGATCGTTGTGCTTGCGGGTGACCTTGTACACGGGCTTCTCGCGGGGACCCCCGATGATCGCCTTGAGCGACGCCTTGATGTACACGGGCGCCATGCCGCTCCAGATGGTCCGCACGCGCCACAGTTCGCGGTACGGGCGGCGCTGGCGTTTGCGGCGGTCGTTGTACGGGCGGTTCATCGCCAGCAGCCACGCCTCGCCGGCGACCATCAGCGGCAGCATGTGGATGGCAAAGCCCTCGGCCGTGGTCGTGAACGGCGGGTAGCCCAGGAACGAGAGCAGGATGCTCGGGATGTACACGATGGCGGTCAGCGAATGCAGGTAGAACATGAGCATCTCGTAGAACTGAGAACGCTGGCTCACACGCAGGCCGCGTTTGTCGCCCCAGATCATCAGCCGCACCGTGTCGATCGCCCACGTCCCGCGCTGCTTGTAGTAGTTGGGCAGGTCCTCCGGCGAGTGCTGGGCGACCGCGCCGACGATCGGCAGGTAGCACGAGTCCCAGCCGCGCCGCAGGGCCTCCACCCCCGACTGCAGGTCCTCGACCAGGTTCCAGGCTGGGAACAGGTCGATGTCTTCCAGAGCCTCCCTGCGCCACAGCAATCCGGAGCCGCAGGGGAAGATCGCGTTGGCGGAGTTGCGCGAGAGCGCCTGGCCGCGGTAGAACATCTGCTCGCGGTTGTTGAACGGGTCCCCTGGCCCGACCTGCGATTCCTTGATCGTCTGCACGTATGCGAGACGCTCGTTGTGCTCGAGCTGACCCATCGTCTGCCGTAGGAACGCGGACGTGCCGAGCTCGTCGTCGCAGTCGCGGGTCTCCACATAACGCACCTCTGGATGCCTCGCGAACAGCATCGTCACCGCGGAGTTGAGGTTGCCGGCCTTGGCGGCGCCGTCGCGGCCGGGCGCGAATCGCGGCGGTGGCGAGTGGTAGACGACCGGCCAGGAGCTGAGCGCGCTCGCGAGCGCCGGATCGTGACCGTCGTCGCTGACCACGATCACCATCTTCTCGCGCGGCCAGTCCTGCTCGAGCACGGAGGTGATCGTGCGCAGCACCATCGGCACGGGCTCGCCGCAGCAGGGGATGATGATGCCCACGGGCTGCTCAGCGCCGTGCGCCAGCGGGCGCGGCTCCGGGACCGACCGCCACCACTGGTTCACGACGGCCAGCAGGGCAAGGGCAAGGGTGGACAGGTTGGCGATCAGGAACGGCCACGCCAGCCACAGCGCGTGCCTGTTGATGATCGGGATCAGCCAGGGCACATATATGGCCGTGGCGATGACGAAGCCCACGCACGATGCCCGCAGCAGCCACTGGCGGCTGACCGGCGGGTAATCGTCCCCGAACCTGCGGGCCGCGCCGGCGATCGGGCTGGACGGAGCAACGTCCGCGCCCGCAGGGAGCGCCGGCGGCAGCGGCTTGGCGTCGTCGGCCGCAGATGGAAACACCAGATGAGATCGGCGTCAAGCCACCCGAGCTTTAGCACCCGCGAGCTCGCCGGCATACGCGCGGGCGCGTGGTTGCAACGCCCTCCGAGCTTGACTAATGGCGCCAGATCCGGCTGTCGATGAGATCCCAGCTCGACACGCGACAGGGCTACGACGATCTTGGCTTCAGCGACAGACACATCCCGCAGGCTGGGCCTGCTCGCCACGGTTGTAGGCACGGCCATGCTGTTGAGTGCCCCGGCAGCCCAGGCGAGCGCCCTGCCAGCGCAGGCGAGCCCCCCGATCGCCCAGGCGAGCGCCCTACCGGCGCAAGCGAGCTCCCCAACGTCGCAGGCAAGCCCACCCACAACCCAGGCGAGCTCCCCGACACCCCAGGCGAGCTCCCCGGCAGCCCAGGCGAGCGTCCCAGAGATCGCCGTTGAAATCCACCAGGGGTCCTTCACGACCGGCGCCTCGTACTTCCAGGCTCAGGCCGAGCCCGGGGCGCTTGCGCCCGTCGGCGTCATCGAGCTGCTCAATCGCACGAGCCGTCCCGTGACGGTGACGCTGGAGCCAGTGGACGGGACGACCGGGGACGCGCTCGGCTGGCAGTTCAGTCCCGCGAGCGAACCTGCGCGCGGCTCTGCCCAGTGGCTGCGACTGGCGAGCACCCGCGTGCTGGTGAGCGCACATGCGAGCAGCACGGTGCCCGTGACGGTCGAGGCACGCGAGTCCGCCGCGCCCGGCGACTACCTCAGCGGGGTGTCGCTGCAGAGCGCACCGGACGCGCCCGCGTCAGCATCGAGCGGGCAGGTGATCCCGGTCGAGTCCTTGGTGCCCGGCCCCCGCACCCCCCACGTGAGCGTTAGCGGCGCGAGCGTCGAGCGCACCGGCTCCTCGCTCCTGTTCTCGCTGCGGGCGAGCAACGACGGCAACGTCATCCTCAAAGACGTCCGCGGCCGCGCGACCGTCACCGAAGGTGCCAGGGTGCTCCTCTCGACACCGATCGGTCCCGGCACCTTCGTTGCCCACACGAGCATCGAGATTCCGCTCGACGCACCCGGTCCACCGGCACCCGGCGGGGCCAGCTTCCGCGTCCAGGCACAGCTCTTCTACAAACACGACGAGGCAACCCTCGACACGCTCGTGGCGCTGCCCGCCCTGCCCGCCCGCTCGCCCGCTCGTGGGAACACGGGCGCGCTCCGGAGGAGCTCCGGGGCGCCCGCGAGCAAGCGGGGGGCCACCCGCACGAAGGCTGGCGCGACCTGGCTGAGCGCCCACGTGTCCGGGACCGCGCTGGTCGCGATCGGCGCCCTGTTGGCGACGCTGCTGGCCGCCGCCGTTCGCAGACGCCGCCGCCGACGCCTGCTGCCCCGCCAGGCCATGCTCAAGAGGCTCGAACGCACGCTCGCGCGAGTCGATCTGGGCGATCGGCCGCTGAGCTTCATCCACATCGCGGTGAGCTCTCCGAGCAGGGCCACCAACCGCCGTCTCGCCGCGGCGCTCAGGCGCGGGCTGAGGCGGAGCGACGTGGTCGGTGACCTGTGGAAACGCGGCCTGCTGATCATGCTCCCGAACACCGCGGGCGCAGCGGCCGAGGACATCTGCGTGAAGCTCAAAGGCCGGCTCGCAGACGCCTGCACGCTGCACCTCGTCAGCGCGATCGAGATCGGGGCGGGGGAACGCGAAGAGGACCTCGAGGCGCTTCTCCAATGGCTCAGGACCCGCGGACTCGGCGTGCTCGGCCGCGGTCGCGAGCTGGGTCGGGCGCACCACTCCGCCGGCGACTGGCGATCCGCCCCCTACACCGCGGCGCCGGGATCCGGCTGGACGGTGCGGCTGGAAGAGCTGTTCGGCGGGTCGCTCGCGGACATTCGCCGCGAGCAGGTGGAGAGCATCGCGCGCGCGGGGGTCGGCGCGGACGCCGACCTGCAGTTCAGGGCGGCGCTGTATCGCAACAGCAAGGACGGCGGGCGCGAGCTGTGCAGGGACATCGCGGCCATGCGCAACGGCCGCGGGGGCGTGATCGTGCTCGGTGTCGCCGATAGGGAGGGCGTCGCCGTCGCCTGCCCCGAAGTTGCGTTGCGTCATCGTGAGGAGCAGCGCATGCAGCGGACGGTCGCCGCCGGCACCTCGCCGCCGGCCTCGTTCCACGTGCGAGCCATCGGCGGCAGCTCCCGCGGCAAGGGCTTCTACCTGTTGATCGCCGAGCCAAGCCCCCTGCGCCCCCACGCGGTCGTGCACGACTGCGGACTGCTCTACCCACGGCGCGACGGACCGCAAACCCGCTACCTCGGCGAGGTCGAGGTAGCCGACCTCTACCGTGACCGGTTCAGGGGCGAGCGAGAGCAGATCGATCGGCTGCGGGCGATCACATCCGATGCGCTCGAGACGGTAGCGCCGGCCGGGAGCGCGAACGCGGTACCAACAGCCTGGATCGTCGCGTCGCTCGTCCCCAACTACCGGGGGGCGCTTGCGATCACCGCGGCGGGGAGCAAGGACATCCACGAGTGGGCCCTGAGCGAGCACCTCGGCGCGGATCCGATCGGCGGCTTCTTCGAGAGCCCTCCCGCGGTCGGGGTGGGCGTCGGGCGCTACACGCTCGCGCAGCCGCTCGCCGGGACGGCCGTGCCGCTGCCCGCACGCTATCTGGAGGCGCACACCGACGGAGCCACTAGCGCGGCGCGCACGTTCCAGGCGGAGCTGCCCGGCCAGGCGGGCGCCGGCGGTGAACAGCTCCCCGCGAGCTCCGCGGCGGAGGTCGTGCGCAACACGCTGCCCGCGCTGCGCATCGCCGCCCGCAATGCGATGCTGAACTGCGGCTCGCGGGGCGACGCGATCGTCGAACTGCGCCTCGTCGCAGACGGGCTGAACCTCGCCAGCCAAGACGGCGAGCTCCCCGACGACGCCGCTCGGGCCAGCCGCGTGGAGCTGGCGCGCTCGCATCACACCGTCCCCTTGGCGGCGCTCGCCGGCGACACCGACGAGTTCCTGCAGGCGGCGAGGATGATGCTCGCCGACATCCTCCAGGCCTTCGGCCTCGCCGAGGTGCCGAGCCTGACCCCACGCGGAGAGCTGTGCGCGGAACGCCTCCAAGAGCCGGAGCCGGAACCCTTGGCGCCTGAGCAAGAGCCCACGGGCGCGGCTGCGGCGCTGCCTCGCTGACGCGGCCCGATGACGCCACGCCCGCGCGGTGGCGCCCACACGGCGCGACCTTCCGCACGGGCTGCTACTGATCTACCGATGGGCGCACAGCTCGACGTGGACATCTCCGGCAGGGCGCGGCGCGCAGGCGCCTTCGCCCAGGTGGCCGGCGAGTACGAGCGCGGGCGCCCGGGCTATCCGCGCGAGGCGATCGCATGGCTGCTCGGGGCGCAGGCGCTCGACGTGCTCGACCTCGGCGCGGGCACCGGCAAGCTGACCGGCGCGCTGCTCGACGCCGGCCACCGCGTCATCGCCGTCGAGCCGCTGGAGCAGATGCGCGCGATCCTCGCCGACGCGCTGCCCGCGGCCCACACGCTGGCGGGCTCGGCGGAGCGGCTGCCGCTCGCGGACCACAGCGTCGATGCGGTCGCCGTAGGGGCGGCCTTTCACTGGTTTGACCGGCGCGCAGCGCTCTCCGAGATCAGGCGGGTCCTGCGCGCCCCCGGCGTGCTCGGACTGCTCGGCAACGCCTTCGACACGACGCTCCCGTGGGTCGCCCGCGTACGCGAGCTCCTCGGCCCGCCCGCGCTCGAGCGCCCCGGTCACTGGCCCTCGGGCGAAGAGCTCGGCCAGGAGTTCGAGGACGTCGAGGATCGCCGCTTCCCGCACGAGCAGCTCCTCGACCCCGCCCGCCTACGCGACCTGGCCCGCTCCAGAAGCGCTGTGGCGCTGATGCCCGCGCCCGAGCGCGAGCGCCTGCTCGCAGACCTCGACCGCCTGTGGGAGCGGGAGCCCGCGCTGCTCGGGCATACCGAGGTGCTGATGCCCTGGCGGGCACACGTGCGACGCTGTGTGGGCCTGCGAGCAAGCTCCCCCGCCAACGCGACTCGGTAAACCTCGTGCTGCCCATCCACCTGCCCGGCGCCTTCATCCCGAGCCCGGCCCAGAACGGCTTCTACGTGGGACCCCTGTTCTTCCACGCCTACGGCATCGCCTACGTGTTCGCGGTGATCGCGGCGGTGGCGATCACGGTGCGCCGCTGGGAGGCCCAGGGCGGCGATCGCCAGCTCGTGTATGACGTGGCGCTGTGGGGCTTTCCCGCCGGCGTGATCGGCGGGCGCCTGTACTTCCTGGCCACGAGCTGGAACGAAGTCCCGCCCCACTGGTGGGGGCCGTTTGCGATCTGGAAGGGCGGACTGGGGATCTGGGGCGGTATCGCGCTCGGCACGCTCGTCGGCATCCTCGTGCTCCGCCGCCGTGGCGCCGACGTGGCGCTGTTCATGGATGCGGCCGCCCCCGCGCTGCTGGTCGCCCAGGCGATCGGCCGCATCGGCAACTACTTCAACCAGGAGCTCTTCGGCCTGCCCAGCAAACTGCCGTGGGCGCTCGAGATCTCGCCGGCCCACCGCCCCGCAGCCTACGCCCACTACGCCACCTTCCAGCCGACGTTCCTGTACGAGCTGATCTGGAACCTGGCCCTCGCGGCGGCGCTCGTGTGGCTCGGCCGGCACCGCACGATCAAGCCGCCGGGCCTGTTCGCCCTGTACGTCGCGGGCTACTCGTTCGCGCGGATCGGCGAGGAGCTCGTGCGCGTCGATCCCGCGCATCACATCCTCGGGCTGCGGCTGAACCTGTACGTCGCGGTCATCCTGTGCCTCACCGGACTGGCTTGGTTCGTGCGCACGCAGCGTCCGGACGCGCGCACCCCCAGCCCGCCCCAGGAGGCTCAGCCGCCGCCTATGGTTCGTTCCCCGTGAATTCGATCACCTGCTGGAAGGTCGAGCGGTTGGTCCAGCTCATCGTGAACCCGAACAGCGCCGCGACCGGCGGGAATTCGATCCGCACTTCCGGCGCACGCCAGGCGGACGGGTTCGACCCCTGGGAGGCTTCCAGGCCTTCGGCCGCTTTCTGGATCGCCGCCCACAGTGAGGCCCGGCAGGCCGTCAGGCTGCCGCCGCCGCAGTACTCGCGGCTGTAGGGACCCTGCACGGGCAGCCCGAGCTCGGTGCGCAGATCCTTGTACACGTAGCTGTACCAGCCGTTGTCGAAGGACGAGCCGCCCGAGTTGGGGGGATTGTCGGTCCCCGCGATCGACTCGAATTCCGGCATCAGTTCGCCGAGCACGGGACCGAGCACGGCTTCGGCGAGCGGCGTCCAGGCGGCATCCATGACGGCGGCGGCCGGGCTTTCCGGGCGGTTTTCCCCATACAGGCTGGCGCCTTCTTCCACCCAGTTGTCGATGAGGCCGGCCGCCTGTTCGGCGAGTTTGCTCGGCGCGGGGCCGCCCGCGAGCACCTGCTCGATCGTCGGCCACACCTTCACCGCGCGCAGGTCCTGCGTCGCCGCCCGGTTCATGATCGAGACCTGCTTGGCCTCGTTCATGCCCTTCTTGAAGCCCGTGAACAGCTGCACGCGCTGGACGGGGCCATAGGAGTAGTTGTCCGAGGCCGCGCCCCATTCGGGCGCGGGCTTGTTGTTCCAGCTCGTGAACACGTGGCTCGCCGGGTCCACTTCGTGGGGATGCTGTTCGAGCGTGAGGAACCCCTGCCAGTTGTATTCGCCGTTGCCCAGCGTCGGCAGGCTCGGATCGGTTCCCGGGGCGAGCACAGGCAGACGCCCGGTCGAGAAGTAGGCGATGTGTTCGCTGTTGATGTAGGCCATGTTGAACGTCGTCTCGAGCTTGTTGGCCGCTTCGAAGAACTCTTCGGGGTTGTGCACGCGCTCGGAGTCGAAATCGCTGAAGGCGAGCTCGCCCGCGGGCTCGCGGCCACGGGTCGTGCGGTCGGTGGCCACCGCGTAGGGCTCGCCTTTGACCATCACCGTGCCGCCGACCGGCCCGTACACGCTTTCTTTGAAGTACACCTCGTGTTCGGGTTCCGAGTTGCCGGCCCCGATGAGTCCCGCGTTGAACGTCGTCATCGGGATGCATTCGCCTTTGTATTCGTAGTCTTCGGATTCCCGCGTCGGCGGGCTGTGGTCGGGGTTGCACAGCTTCAGCAGGAACTGCTGGACGTTCTCGCTGTCGGCGCTCGTCAGGCTCCAGGCGAAGCCGCTGCCCCGGCCGATGAACACGTACGGCGAGATCGGCGCCACGATCCCCTCCGCTTCGATGCCCGGACCGGAGAGCTGGGCCTGCATGACGATCTCCGGGTAGTAGTAGCCGAGCTGCGGACCCATCACGGCGATCGGGTGTTTGCCCTTGGTGAGCGCTCCTCCCGACAGCAGGAAGTTCGAGGCCTTGCGCCGCGACGCGCGGGTCGCCGCGAGGGCTTTCTCGACGGATGGGCTGAGCGATTCGGGTTCGACCACCATCGCGCCGGGCGTCGGCCCGGTGGGCACCTGGTCGTAGGGGAACGCCTTGGCCGCGGTGGTCGGCGCTTCGGGGTCGTTGACCTCCCGCAGGTCGCGGAAGATCTTGAGCCCTTCGCCTTCGCCGTACTTGGCCTGCAGGCGGGCGAGGAAGTTCGAGTTGGCGACTTCGCCGCCGCCGCCGTTGCCGAAGATCGAGCCGATGAACGCGAAGCCGGCGATCGCGTCAGCGAGCCCGACTTTCGGCAGGCGCTGGGCTTCGGGCAGCGTCTGCTCGTAGCCGTTGATCCCTTCCGCCCATTCTTCGAGGTCTTCGATCACCTGTTCGCCTTCGGGCCCCGCTTCGACCAGCACTTTCTTCTGTTCTTCGACCCACGTCACCGCCTGCGGGCTCGGTGTGAACGAGCGCCCTTCGAGCAGCAGGCCGAAGGGGTTGATGCCCGGGATGCCCAGTGCGGCCGTGAACGCCGGCCCGAGGCCCAGCTCCAGCAGCAGACCGCGGTCCTGTGCGGCCACCCAGCCGGAGCCGTACATGACGTCGCCGCGGGTGGCGCCGAAGATGTGCGGGATGTCGTGGCTGTCGCGCCAGATTTCCACGCCGGCGCGGCCCGTGAACTCCTCGGTGTCGCCCGCCTGGTGGGGTTCGTGGAACTTCTCGGAAACGTAGTCGTGTTCGAGCGAGCGGGTGCTGACATGCCCCTGCAGACGCGTGAGCTTGTTGTAGAGAATGCCCTGGTCGGTCGAGAACGGGCCCTTCGGGAAGCCCCCTTCCTGGCCCGGTGCCAGGATCTGGTAGGCGCCGCCGGACAGGTCGGTGACCGTCGCGCCCGCCGGCACCGCGGCCACGGCAGCCGCCGCGCACGAGATCAGGCAAACCACCCCGAGCCGCCGCAGCGCGGCGACCCCTGTCCCCGGAACGATCCTCCGCCGAGCCCTCTCACCCCGCTGCATCGCCGCCTCCTAGCCGCCCGCCAGCCCCACCCAGAGCCCTGGCGAGCAATAGCTTCCACCCTCGGGGACGATCCTACCACCGGTTGTCAACCCCTGGCTGGCTGGCCAGGAGGCGAGCTGCACGCCTGCGCGGACCTCGGCGCGCTCGACGGTGAAGACGTCGGCGCGCGGCACCTCGTGCACGCCCGCCACGGCACCTCGTGCACCCCCGCCACCATACACGCGCTCGCGCGCGAGGCGGCTACAGCTCCAGGAAGCGCAGCACCACGCGGCCCAGCACGATCACGTCGCCGCTCTGCAGGTCGGCCTGCTGGACTCGCCGGCCGTTGACGAACGTGCCGTTGGCGCTGCGGTCATCGAGGATGCGGGCGCCCGACGGGCGCGGGACGAGGATCGCGTGGCGGCGGGAGACCGAGCTGTCGTCGAGGCGCAGCTCGGCGACGATCCCGCGGCCGAGGTGCATGACCTGGTTGCCCAGCGGGATCAGCAGCGCGCGTTCGGGTCCCTGGACCTCGATGTAGCGACCGGCCTCCACGGGCTCGGCGGGCAGCGCCTGGTGACGCACCCGCTCGGCCAGGCAGGCGGTCGGATCGAACCGCTCGGTTATCCCCTCGGTGGCAGTGGCGATCGGTGTCTGTGTGCTCATGGTTCAAGCCAACAGTAGGCTACTCACGCCCAGCTCAAGTCCGATTAAGAAAAGCAGAAGTAAAGACGCGTGGCGCCCACAGACGGGACTTCAGGCTCGCGCGGGCAGCCCGCGCGAAGGACATTCAGCCCTCGATGTGATGGGCGCCGGCGCGGGTGGCGGCCTTGCGGCGCGTCATGCGCTTGGAGCTGAACCAGCCCCAGCCGCCGACCGCCACGACCGGAACCACGTACATCATCGAGATGTACCAGTGCATCAGGCACGCAAGCGGCAACATCGTCGCAAAATCTAGCACGCGCTCACCACGCCTCGCCCGCCGCGTCGTCCCCGGAGGGGGAGGCGCCCAGCCCGCGTGTGCCGCCGCCCACCGCGCCCGCGCGGCGGCGGCGCACGAACACCACGAACAGCACCCCCGCGAGGGCGATCACGACACCGAGGATGATCACCGCCAGCGGCGCCTTGGAGTTCTCGGGCGTCCAGAAGAGCTCCCCGTCGATCGTGCCCTTGGTGGCGCCCACGCTGATCGGCACCTGCCAGTCGAAGATCCACGTCCGCTTGCTGGTGTTCTTGACCTTGGTGGGCGGCACCGGCGACATCCAGTGGATGCGGTGATCGTGCCATTCGAACTCGCCCGTGCGGTCGACCACTTCCCACTGCGGGGGAGCGCTCGCGCTGGCGCTCGCAGGGACGGTGACGTTGGCGTAGAAGTTCGTGTTCAGATAGGTGGCGGGCGCGCGCGCGTTCTGTTCGGCGGTTCCGTTGGCGAGCACGCGGGCGTACGGTTCGCCTTCATATCCGTAGATCGTGACCGTCTTGCCGGTGTGGTTGCGAAGCAGCAGGCGGTCGGCGAACTCGAGCACTTCCACGCTCAGGCCGGGGAAGCTGGGCGTGATCTGGGTGATGCTCGAGCGGTAGTCATAGCTCGAGCCCTGATCGTTGATCGGGTTGCCGGTCTCCTGCTCGCCTGCCTTGCCGGGAACGTATGCGCCACCCATCGCGCCCGCCGCGCCCGCACCCGCGAGCACCGCGGCGGCGATCGAGCAGACGCTGAGCGGGACGAGCACCAGGCGAGGAGTCATGGCTTCACCGAACCGTAGCGAGACGTGGGCGCTCGTGGGGCAGTGCGGCGCCGGCGCTCACGTCCCCACCGCCGAGAGCAGCCACAGGCCGAAGCTCGTGAACGCAACCATCACCGCGAGCATCCAGTACTGGCTGCGCACCGCCTCTTCGGGGTCCTTGTAGAGCACCAGCGCGCGGTCGTGGGCGAGCGCCAGCCCCCCCACGTGACCGCTGAGCAACGCGGCCACCTGCACATACCAGATGGCCGCGTAGGAGATGATGTGGTAGTCAATGCGAAAGCCGCTGGTGCCGAATATGTTGGCGCCGTTGCCGAGCGGGTCGGACGCCAGGTAGACCATCGCCTGGCTCTGCCACAAGAGCAGCGAGAAGTAGTGCGCGAGCACGTACGCGAAGGCGATCGGCACGAGCGTGTGCACGAACGTGCGTGTCAACGTGTTCGTGTCGTAGCGAGCGCTCACTTTGTGCACGCCGAGGATCCCCAGCCGGTAGACGGCGACGATCACGAGGATGCAGAACACGAGGCCCACCGAGTACGCGAGCTCCTGGGCGGGCGTGGGGTGCAAGCCGAGAGATTCGAACACGCTCTGCAGGCTGGGCTCGTTGTTGCGCCAGATACCTCCGTTGCTGAAGCCGTCGAACGTGGTCGTGCCGATCGCCGTGCAGATCAGCACGACCGTGCCGCTGCGCAGCCGTAGATCGGTGACTCCGCTGAGCGGCCGGCGCAGGTAGAGGACACCGTCCTCCCCACGGACCAGCGCGGACAGCTTCGAGAACAGGTTGAACAACACCCCGAACCCGTCCGCCTGGCTGCTCCACTCCTCGATGCCGAACAGCGCCATCCCCGCGAGCATCACCAGGAAGTAGCCCAGCGACAGCGCCGCCAGCGTCGCGGGATGATCTTTTTCCACATACACGAGCTCGAGCCACGCGAAGCCGACGATCGCGGCGATCGCCGGCCACACACCAAGCCACTCGGGGTAGCTCAGCGGAGCTCGAGCCGGGCGCCCGCCCCGCAGCGCCCGCACGACCGTCGCGAGTGCGCGCGCACACGTCCGCCAGGGGTTCAGCGCGCGGAACACGTCGCCGACGAGCACGCTCGCGACCGCCACGCCCACCCAGAAGACGACGTAGATGAACGTCACCGAGAAGTTCGCCTGCGTGACCTGGGCGCCCGCGAACCCGCTGTAGAGAACCAGCGCGAACACACCCACGCCGAGCACGCCGGCGAGCCATTCCACCGCGGGCGCCAGCGCGAACAGCCTGCGCCGGTGCTGGCGCTGCAGCTGCGGGCGCGTCCACATCGTCGACAGGGCCACGAACGAGACGACGAGCACGATCGCGGCCGCCCAACTGAACAGCCACACGGGGATCGGCAGATCGGCCTTGCCGACGATCCCGTGCGCCTGCGCGCTCGCCGGCAGCGTGAGCGCCAGCAACCCGAGCCCAGCGAGCAGCGGCGCGAGCAGACGACGGGACCGGGCTCTCATGGCCGCTGGAGTCTAGGCGCCGCTCGCTGGGCGCTTCGCCGATAGCGCCGCGCTGACGTACCCTGCTGATGAATGCTGAGCACGCCGCTCGCCGTCTCCAGCGACATCTCCGCCGCGTTCCAGCTCGGCCCGCTGGCGCTGCTCGGCATGCTCTACGCGCGCCGCGCGCGCACGCTCGCCGAGCACGACCATCCCGTGCCCGGGTGGCGCCAGGCTTGCTTCTACGGCGGCTTCGTCGTGATCGCCGTGGCGCTCACCTCGCTCGGCCCCATCAGCCAGGACCTGCTGTGGGTGCACATGATCGAGCACCTGCTGCTCGGGGACATCGCCGCACTGCTGATCGTGCTCGGGCTCACGGGCCCGATGCTCGCGCCGGTCCTGCGGATCGGGTTCTTCGACCGCCTGCGGGTGCTCTCTCACCCGGCCATCGCGTTCCCGCTGTGGGCGATCGACCTGTACACGTGGCACCTGCCGGTGCTCTACCAGGCGGCGCTGCGTCACCCGGGCGTGCACGCGCTCCAGCACGCGTGCTTCCTGGGCTTCGGCATCAACATGTGGATGTGCCTGCTCGGGCCGCTGCCCACGCCCAGCTGGTTCGGCAACCTGGGCAAGCTCATCTACATCGTCGCCGTGCGCCTGGCCGGCACCATCCTCGGCAACGTGTTCCTGTGGTCGGGCACGGTGTTCTACCCCTACTACATCAGCCGTGAGGCGCGCTTTCACATCTCGGCGCTCACCGATCAGAGGATCGCGGGGGCGATCATGATGGTCGAGGAGTCGATCCTCACGCTCGGGCTGTTCTGCTGGCTGTTCCTGCGCGCGGCCCGCGAGAGCGAGGAACGCCAAGAGCTCCTGGAGTACGCGAGCGCGCACGGACTGGAGCTCAGCGAGGAGCGCGCCACGCGCGCCGTGTCGGCCGGGCGCGGCGCGGAGCTCCGCCGGCGCCTGGAGGGACAGGGCGTGGACACGAGCGCGGCCTGCGAAAATGCCTCTGGCGCCCCAGCTATCTTCGAGCGGAGCTGACAGCATGAGCACGAGCCAGATCGCCGAGCCGACGTTCCCCGACGCAGCGGTCCTCGACGACGGCGTCACGGATGTGCTCGAGCTGGACATCACGGGCATGTCGTGTGGCTCGTGCGCCGCGCGCGTGCAGCGAGCGCTCAGCCGCGAGCCGGGCGTCAGCGACGCACTCGTCAACTACGCCACCGGGCGGGCCACGGTGGAGCTCGACTCCAGCGCGCTGGACGTCGATCGCCTCGTCGCCGCCGTGGAGCGCGCCGGCTACGGCGCGTCAGCGGCCGCTCCGAGCGCCACCGAGCAGGCACAGGTCTTCCAGGCGCTGGAAGCGAGCGAGGCGCACGAGCAGGCGAGTCTCCTGCGGCGAATAGCGCTCGCGGTGCCGCTCGCCGCGACGATCGTGATCCTCACCTACGCCGCCCCGCACGACACCACCGCGCGATGGCTGACGGCGGCGCTGGCGGTACCGGTGCAGTTCTGGTGCGGCCTGCCGTTCCTGCGCTCGGCTTGGCATCGGGCGCGCTTGCGGAGCACCAACATGGACACGCTGATCGCGCTGAGCACGCTCGCCAGCTTCGTGTACTCGACGGTGATGCTGTTGACCGCGAGCCCCGTGTACGAGCACGGTGTGCCGGTCGGCAAGTTCAACATGCCGCTCGACTACGACATGGGCGCGATCATCATCGCTGCGCTCTTGATCGCCCGCTGGTGCGAGGCCAAGGCGCGGGCCAGCTCGGGGCGCGCCGTGCGCGAGCTGGCGAAGCTGGGGGCGTCGCAGGCGCGGTTGGTCGATGCCGACGATCCGCAGGCCGAGGAGCGCCTGGTGGCCGTCGAGCGCGTGCGCCGTGGTGACGTGTTCCGCGTGCGTCCCGGCGATCGCGTCCCCGTCGACGGGATCGTGATCAGCGGCGAGTCGGCCGTCGATGAGTCGATGCTGACGGGCGAGTCGCTGCCGGTGGAGAAGGACGCCGGGGCACTGCTGACGGGCGCGACGCTGAATGTGGACGGGGTGCTGCTGGCTCGGGCGACCGCCGTGGGCGCCGACACCGCGCTGTCGCATCTGGTGGCGCTGGTGGAGCGCGCCCAGGCGTCCAAGCCGAAGATCCAGCGGCTGGCGGATGAGATCGCGCGCGTGTTCGTGCCCGCCGTGCTCGTGCTCGCCGCGCTCACGGCGCTCGTATGGGTTCTCACCGGCCAGGGCCTGGAGGGCATGTTCGCCTCGATGCACCTCGAGCGCGGCATCGACGCGACGGTGGCGGTGCTGATCGTGGCCTGCCCATGCGCGCTCGGTCTGGCTACGCCCGTGGCGATCCTCGTGGGGACGGGGCGCGGAGCACGCCTCGGGCTGGTGATCCGCAGCGCCGAGATCCTCGAGCGCAGCCAGCACCTGGACACGATCGTGCTGGACAAGACGGGCACGGTCACGATGGGCGAGCTTTCGGTCGCTGACCTCTGGAGCGCCCCGGGCGCATCCTCCCCGACGGAGGAGGGGCTGGAGGCCGATCGACTGCTGTCGCTGGCGGCGGGCGCGGAGGCCGGCTCCGAGCATCCCCTGGCGCTCGCGATCGTCGCCGCCGCACGCGAGCGCGCCATCCCCGTGGCCGAGGCCAGCGAGTTCCGCTCGATCCCCGGCCAGGGTGTGCGTGCGAGCATCGAGGGCGCGAGCGTCTGGGTTGGGCGTCCGGCGCCGTCCGAGCATCCCGGCCGGCTCGCGGGCGTGCTGGACGGTTGGGAGGCGAGCGGCCGCACGGCCGTCGTGGTCGAACGCGACGCGCAGATCACCGGTGCGATCGCGCTCGCCGATACGATCAAGCCGGAGGCGAAGGGCGCGATCGCCGGCTTGAAGCGCATGGGCCTAGACGTCCAGCTGCTCACCGGTGACAACGAGCGGGCCGCCCGCGCGGTCGCCTCCGAGGTGGGCATCGAGCGCGTGCTGGCAGGGGTCACTCCGAGCGGCAAGCTCGATGAGATCGCGCGCCTGCAGAAGGAGGGGCATCGCGTCGGCATGGTGGGCGACGGCGTCAACGACGCGGCCGCGCTCGCCCAGGCCGACCTGGGGATCGCGATGGGGACGGGCGTGGGCGCCGCCATCGAGGCCGCGGACATCAGCGTGCTCTCCGGCGATCTACGGGGCGTGGCGCGCGCGCTGCGCCTCTCGCGAGAGACCTACACGATCATCCTCCAGAACCTCGGCTGGGCGTTCGGCTACAACCTGATCGCGCTGCCGCTGGCGATGACCGGCCTGTTGAGCCCCGCGCTGGCGGCCGTTGCGATGGGCGTGTCGAGCATCACCGTCGTCACCAACAGCCTGCGCCTGCGGCGCTTCGGAGCGCCGGGGCGAGCGACCCCCGTGCGCGGCCGCCGCCAGCGGCTTGCGAGCATCGCCACGGCCGCGCTGCTCCCCACAGTCCTGCTGGGCTCGCTCGTGCTCGCCGATCCCAACTCCTTCGCCGTCCCGCGCACGGCATCGGTCACGCTCAGCGAGCCAGCCGGGGAGACGCTCGAGATCTACGCGCTGCCGCTGCGCCCCGGGAACGTCAACCTGCACCTGTACCTCGAGAGCGCCGGCGGCGCGCGGCCGAGCTTCCGTTCGATCTCGATGCGCGCGATCTCCGCGAGCGGCCAGCGGGCGAAGGTCAACTTCTACGTGGCGGGCACCGGGCACGACATCGCCGAAGTCCATCTCACGCGCGGAGTCTGGGAGTTCCACGTCGCGGGCGGCGACGGCGACGGGCGGCCCCTCGGCGGCTCGTTTGCCGTCCCCATCAACTGAGCCCACCCGCCGTTCCCCCATCCTGGCGACTGTCAGCCAGCGGCGAGTTCGGGGGCTTCATCCAAGCGCCACTCGCCTGCCGTGTAGAGCGCTATTTCAGGGCGCGCACCGTCGTAGACGACGGCCCGCGATCGCGACATCACGATCCGCGTCGCGGGCGTGAGCTTCGACAGGCGGACCTTTTCGGCCCACCGTTCCAGGCGCGAGGAGTAGCAGCCCTTGCTCGCCGCCTCGACGCGATCGCGCAGCGGCGCGTCCATGTAGGACATGCAGATGTCGGGCCAGTTGCCGGCGCTCGCATCGATGCCGATCGACCTGTACATGGCCCGCACCCCGGCCACGTCGCGCGGGGAAGCTCGCCGTGCTGCATCCGCTGATCAGTGCCGCTGCGCAGCACAGCGCCACCGGCGTCAGGCGGCGCAACGAGCGTCCGGATGGTGCGCTACATCGCAAGCTGCATGGCGGCGAACATGTACGCCATGCCGAGCGTCATGGCCATCATCGAGACGCGCAGGTCGCGGAAGCAGACCAATGGCTCGGCCGCGCTGATCGCGACGGCACCCCCGGGCGTGATCGACATGCCGCCGCCCCCGATCGTCCGGTGGTCGACCGAGCGCATCCGATCGCTCGCCCACATCGCCGATTGCCACACGAAGTACGCGACGAGAAGCCATGTGATCGGGGCCTGAAAACCGCTGGGCGACCACATGTAGGCCATCGCCCCGAGATCGACCGCCATCACCAGCCACAGCACGTTGATCGCACGGCCGGCCATCGCCTGCGCGAGCATCCAGGCGACGATCGCGAGCGCGCCGTTGGCGAACGCGAGCTGCCAGAAGCCGCTCGGGATGTTGAAGTAGTCGAGCGAAGGGGGCGCGAACATGAACGTCATGCCGAGCGCCATCGCCACGTGGCCGGAGTGCCAGACACGCCGCTGCCCGCCGCTGTCGAGCACGTGGCGAGCGTGAATGACGACGATCGCGACGAACGCCAGCGTCCAGATCACCGCCAGCCACGAGGGAAGGATGTTGGTGCCGTGGGCGCCGCCGCTCATGCTCATGCCGCCGATCGACATGGACATGTGGCTCGTCCCGCCCGGATGACTCATGCTCATGCCGCCCGCCATGCCCGTGTGGCTCGCGCTGGTCGCCTGACCCGTGCTCATCCCGCCCATCGCCGCGCGAGCGTAGCAAATGGGCAAGCCGAGGGCGAGGGCTGCCATCGGCGTGCAATCGAGGCGCGGGCGCACAGGCGCGATCACGGCCCCGATGGGTCCTGCGCCTGGCGAACTGGCGTAGCATTAGGGCGGCGATGGGCAAGCAGCTTGGCCTCCTCTCCGCGCGCGGGCCCCGGCGCTCGTGGCGCCCGCTGCTGGCGGTTGCGCTGGTGGCCGCCACGGCGCTCGCCATCGGCGCGGACGGCTCGCTCGCGACGGGTGCGCTGATGATGCTGCCGGCGCTCGTGCTGGCGGCGATCATGCTCACCCGGCCCTACCTCGGCGAGCGCGTGATCGCGCGCCTGCGCATGCGTCGGGGCGCCCGGCGCCGGGCGCCGGCGACGTGCGCGCACACCGGTCTGTCGTTTGCCCCGTTCGCGGCCAGCGGGGGGCGTCTGATCGCCGCGGCGCTGGCCGGTCGCGCGCCGCCGGCGTGCCTCGCGGACTGCGGCTAGCTCCCGAGCTGGGCGTCCGCGGCCCGCCCACTCCACCCTGCCCCGCCACGCGGGGCGAATTTCCGACGTTCCCGGCCCTTGGCCGATTGCGTCGTAAGCGATCAAGGAGTCGCCGACCATGGACAACGTAGAGGCTCACAGCCAGCCACGCGCGCCCGGGCGCATGCGTGGGAGCTTCCCGCGCGTCCCGCGCGCGAGCCGTCCGCTCGTGACGGCACGCGGGATTCAGATCGCGCTCGGCGTGATCTGGCTCCTCGACGGGCTCTTTCAGTTCAAGAGCTTCATGTACACGCACGGCATCGTCAGCGAAGTGTTCGCCCCGGCGGCGAAGGGCCAGCCGTCGTTCGTCGGCGGACCGATGGACACGTTCGACGACTTCTACGGACGCGACCTCACACTGTGGAACACGCTCGCCGGCGAGATCCAGGTGGCGATCGGCCTCGGGCTGATCGCCAGCCGCAAGGCGGTCAGGCCCGCGCTGGTCGTGTCCTTCGCCTGGGCGTTCGTGGTGTGGTGGTTCGGCGAGGGCTTCGGCGGTCTGACCTCGAACACGCTGCCGGCGCCGCTGATGGGAGCGCCCGGAGCCGTGATCCTGTACGCGATCGTCGGCGCGCTCGTGTGGCCACGCCGACTCGGAGCGCACAGTCGCAACAGACGCTCGCCGGCGGACGGTGGCCTGCTGGGCGAACGCGGCGGCCTGGCGGTGTGGTCGGCCCTGTGGGCGCTCTCCGCGGGACTCTGGCTCGCGAACGTCAATCGCGCCAAGGACGCGACGTCGGAAATGATCAAGTCGATGGCCGAAGCCTCGCCGCACTGGCTCGCCAGCGTGCAGAACTGGGCGGTCCACCACACGCAGGGCCACGGCACGACGATCGCGGTGGCGCTGGCCATCGTCTCGCTCGCGGTCGCCGTCGGCGTGTGGACGCCGTTGCGCTGGCCCGCGCTGTGGATCGGGATCGTGCTCTCGCTGGCCTACTGGCTGTTCGGTCAGAGCCTCGGCGGTCCGTTCTGGGCCGAAGGCGCGACGGATGTGAACGCCGCACCGCTGTTCGTGCTGCTCGCCGCGTCGCTGTTCCCGGTCGCCCAGCCCGCGGGCCAGAGCACGAGCGCGCCCGCTCGAGAGCCGGTCGCTCCAGCGCCGGGGGTCACGGCGGCGTGAGCGCGCGAAGGCGCCCGGACGCCCGCTGCTAGTAGGCCGGCGCGGCGAGGCTGTAGCCAGCCGTCTCCACGGCCGTCCGCACGGCCTCGCGGTCCACCTCGCTGCCGTGCACCACCAGCGCGCCGCTGGCGAGATCGACCGCGACGTCACTGACGCCCGCAACCCGGCCGACTTCTTCCGTGACCGCGGCCACGCAGTGCTCGCAGCTCATGCCGGTCACGCTGAAGGTCTGTCTGTCCGCTTGACTCATGGGGCTCGATGCCAATTTAGCGCGTGACCGTAGGCCGCGATACGACGCGCACGAACCGACCCACCCGCTACGCTGGGGTCGTCATGTGCGCCGGATGTGCGATGGCGGCCGCGTCGGCCGCGAGCGGCTTCAGGACCTGGATGCAGAGCCAGAACATCCCCTGGCTCACCCCCCGCCGGATGCGGCGTCTGACGATCGGCGCGATGTGCGCCGCCGGTGTCGTCTGCACGATCGGCTTCAGCGGATCAGGCGCTGCCGAGCACACCAGACTCCCGCGTCCTGCAGATGTCCGGCGGACGGGCGACGGTGACTCCGTCAGCAGCAGCGGATCTACAGGACGAGCGGAGGCTCGCTTCGGAACCCGGCCGATCTAGGGATTCAAAATCGGGTCTAGCATCGCACCTTGCATTCTAGCAATGGCGGCGGTCCCACAACTGTGTCTGGAGCCCTCGTCAGACTTCCTGACGTGTCGGTCCGCGGGGCTGTTGGTTTGAGTTCATCGTGACGCCGCCCGCTGCGTTGTCGCTCGACGGCTGGGTCGCGATCGCGACCTTCGTGCTGGCAGGGGCAAGCGTCCTCGCTCTGGGGGGCGCGGCGCTGCAGATCCTGATCGTGCGTGCGACCGCCCGCCGAGATCGGGCTTACGACTACGCGGACCGCTTTAATCAGCCCGACATCATCGCGCTCACGGCGAGGCACGCCGAATACTGGGAGAGCCACACCTTCGCGGAGTTCAAACGGCTCAGTGGGCGCCAGCGGAGCGAGCTGTTGATCGTGCCGAACCTGATCGAGGAAGTCGCTGCCGCGTATGTCCGCGGCCTGATCGACCGGGACGTTGCGGCTCAAATGATGGGGGTACTTGTCGAGTACACCTGGAAAGTGAGCCAGCCGCTCGTCAAAGGCGCTCAAAAAGAACGGGATGAGTGGACCTATGGCGAATGGAAGGCTATGCAGGAAGACACATTGGCACGAAGGGTTCGTGGTCGCGGCAAGACCAAACGACAACGGGCACGTCTGGCGCGACGGCGCCGGTGGGCGGAACCGTGGCCGCGACCGTGACGGCTTGCTACCCGCCAGCTCCCTAGCCGCCGGCGACGGCGGGCAGGATCGTTAGCTCCGCGCCGTCGCTCACCGGCGTGGCGAGCCCGTCGAGGAAGCGGATGTCTTCTCCGGCGATGTACACGTTCACGAAGCGTCGCAGCGAGCCGTCGTCGTCGGCGATGCGTGCGCGCAGCTCCTGGTGGCGCTCGAACAACCCGTCGAGCACCTCCCGCACGGTCGCGCCGTCAACCTGCGCCTCCGCCTCGCCGCCCGCGGCCGCCCGCAGCTGCGTGGGGATCTTGACGAGGACCGTCATCAGACGGTCGTCGTCTCGCCCACGCTCGCCTCGAAGGCCTCGAGCGTCGGCTCGATCGTGCACGTCTCGAACGTGCCCCGCACGGCGTCCAGCGTCTTCAGTCCCTCGCCGGTGATCACCAGCACCACGCGCTCGTCCGGATCGATCTCGCCGCGCGCCGCCAGCTTGGCGAGCACGGCCGTGGTGACGCCGCCGGCCGTCTCGGTGAAGACGCCGGTGGTCTGCGCGAGCAGCCTGATGCCGGCGCGGATCTCCTCGTCGCTGACGGCCTCCACCGAGCCGCCGCTGCGCCGGGCCAGCTCGAGCGCGTAGGGGCCGTCGGCGGGGTTGCCGATCGCCAGCGACTTGGCGATCGTGTTCGGCTTGACCGGCTTGCACACGTCGTGGCCGTCCGCGAACGCGCTGGCCACCGGCGCGCAGCCCTGCGCCTGGGCGCCGTGCATGCGCGGCTGGCGGGTGGGGTTCCCTACGAGCCCGAGCTCGCTCCACTCCTGGAAGCCGGCCGCGATTTTGGTGAACAGCGAGCCGGAGGCGACCGGCACCACGCAGCGGTCGGGCAGCTCCCAGCCGAGCTGCTCGGCGATCTCGAACGCCAGCGTCTTGGAGCCCTCGGCGTAGTAGGGGCGCAGGTTGATGTTCACGAACGCCCACTCGCGCTCCGCGCACAGCTCGGTGCACAGGCGGTTGACGTCGTCGTAGCTGCCCTCCACGCCCACCAGGTTCGTGCCGTACACGCCGGTGGCGAGCACCTTCTGCTCCTCGAGGTCGGCGGGGATGAACACGTAGGACTCCAGCCCCAGGGCGGCGCCGTGCGCGGCGACGGAGTTGGCGAGGTTGCCCGTGGAGGCGCATGCGATCGTCTGGAAGCCGAGCTCGCGGGCGCGGGCGACGGCGACGGACACGACGCGGTCCTTGAACGAGTGGGTGGGGTTGGCGGCGTCGTTCTTGACCCACACCTCGCGCAGCCCCAGCTCCGCGGCGAGCCTGTCCGCGCGGATCAGCGGCGTGCAGCCCGCCGGCAGTCCCACGCGCGAGGCCAGCCGGCCCGAGGGCCCGGGAGGCCCGCCCGCGAGTGGCAGGAAGTCGGCGTAGCGCCAGATGTTCTGCGGACCGCCCTGGATGCGCCGACGCAGCTCGCCGACGTCGCCGCCGGTGTGGCTGTGGTCGTAGGCGACCTCCAACGGCCCGAAGCAGCGCTCGCACACGTACAACGCCTCGAGCGGATACTGCGTCCCGCACTCCTTGCACTGAAGATGACTCACAGCCATTTGGGCTCCTTCGCTCTAGCCTTCGCCTTGTCACGTGTGGCGAAGAGCGCGAAGCCCGGCCACACATCACCTGGAATTGGCACCGTTCCCGCCTGTGACTTGGCGGTGGTTGCCGGGGTTTCGCAGGGCCAGGCCCTCCACCCCTCTCGATGTGTCCATCTGTAGTTCGGCAGTCTAGCAACCATATCGGCGAACGCAACATCCGCCATGAACGGGAGTGGACACCCAGGGGTAACGTCGTCCCGCGCCCGGTGTAGGCGAAGCCGTGAGCACTCCCACGCGCACCCAGCAGGAGCCTACCCGCCAGGCCGGTGAGCCCTTCCGCTTCGCCGCTCCGGAGAACCGCCGGCGGATGCTGATCATCGTCAACCCGTACGCCACGACCGTTTCCGACCGCCTGCGCCACCTGGTGGTGTACGCCCTGCAGGGTCGCTTCGAGGTCGACGCGGTGGACACGGAGGCGCGCGGCCACGCCACCGAGCTGTGCCGCGAGGCGGCCCACGAGGGCTACGACGTGGTGGTGGCCTTCGGCGGCGACGGCACCGTCAACGAAGCCGCCAACGGATTGATCGGATCTCCCACCCACCCCTCCCCTACTCCCCTGTGCTGCCTGCCCGGTGGCTCGGCCAACGTGTTCGGCAAGATGCTCGGCATCCCCGGCGACGTGGTCGACGCGACCGAGCACCTGCTGGCGATGGCCGACGACTGGCGCCCGCGCCAGGTTGACGTGGGGGTGGTCAACGGCCGCTGCTTCACGTTCGCCTCCGGCCTCGGGCTCGACGCGAGCGTGGTCGAGCGCGTCGACGCCAACCCGGGCATGAAGGCCCGTTTCGGCCCTTATTTCTTCACGTGGGTGGCCGTCCGCACGTTCCTGCGCCGCTATCTGGTGAGACCGCCGCGGCTCGAACTGGAGGCCGCGGGCGAGAGCTTCGCGGGCGTCACCGCGATCGTCCAGAACGGGGGGCCGTTCACCTACTTCCAGGACCGTCCGATCGAGCTGGTGGATGGCGCGAGGCTCGACTCGGGGGCGCTCGCGGGCGGCGTGCTGCACAGCGCGACGTTGCTGTCGATGCCGTTCATCGCCTGGCGCGCGTTCTCGCCGCGCGCCCGAGTGGCGGGTCACCGGCGGGTGACCGGGCTGCGTGACCTGAGCGAGCTGGTGGTGCGCAGCGCCGGCGAGAAGCCGCTGCCGCTGCAGGTCGACGGCGACTACCTGGGCGAGGTCACCGAGGCGCGCTACTCGGTCCTACCCGGAGCGCTGAGCGTCATCTCCTAGCGCCGCCCTAGACGGCGGCGCCGGGCGTCACGCGGTAGGCGTCGAACACCGACTCGGTGTTGCGCAGGCGCGTGATCGCGCTCTTCAGCGCGTGCGTGTCGGCGAGCTCGATCACGAAGCGGTTCTTGACCATCGGCCCCATCGACAGGCAGCGCGCTTCCAGGATGTTGGCGCCGGACTCGGAGAAGGCGCGGGAAAGGTCGGCGAGCAGGTGGTGGCGGTCCCAGGCGTCGATCTGGATTTCCACGACGAAGCCCGTCGACTGGTCGCCTTCCCAGGCCACGCTGGTGAAGCGCTCCGGGCTCTTGCCGAGCACGAGCGCGTTCGGGCAGTCCTCGCGGTGGATGGTGATGCCCCGCCCGAGCGAGATGTAGCCGACGATCTCATCGCCGGGCACCGGCCGGCAGCACTTGGCCAGGCGCAGCATCACGTCATCGACGCCTTCGACCCTGATCCCGTACTGGCCGGAGGACTTGACCGGCCTGCGCCGGGCGCGCCCGACGCGCAGCAGGTCGGCGGCGGTGTCCTCGCCGTCGGCGGCCTCGCCCTGCTTCAGGCGCTGCATGACCTTGCTGACGACGAGCTTGGGGGACACCTTGGCGGCCCCCAGCGCGATGTAGAAGTCGTCGGCCTTGCGGTAGCCAACCTCCCTGATCACGTCCGCGAGCAGCGCCGAGCCCGTGATCTTCTGCGCGGGCAGGCCCTGTTTGCGCAGGTGCTCCTGGAGCAGCTCGCGTCCGACGTGCTCGGTGTCCTGGCGGCTCTCGGCCTTGAACCACGCTTTGATCTTGTTGCGCGCTCGGGTGGTCTTGACCATCGCCAGCCAGTCGCGCGAGGGGCCGCGCTCGCGCTTGGCGGTGAGGATCTCGACCCTGTCGCCCGAGCGCAGCTCGTAGTGCAGCGGCACGATTTTCCCGTTCACGCGCGCGCCCACGCAGCGGTGGCCGATCTCGGTGTGCACCTCGTAGGCGAAGTCCAGCGGCGTGGCGCCGGCGGCGAGCGACTTGACTTCGCCCTTGGGGGTGAAGACGTACACCTCCTCCTCGACGAGGCCGTCCTTGAAGGTCTCCATGAACTCGCGCGGGTCCGAGAGCTCCTTCTGCCAGTCGAGCATCGAGCGCAGCCAAGTGAGCTTGGCGTCCTCGTCGCCGGCGGCGCCCTCCCCGTCCAGGGACGATGCGGGGCGCTTGTACACCCAGTGCGCGGCCACGCCGAACTCCGCCATCTCGTGCATCTGGTGCGTGCGTATCTGGATCTCCAGCGGGCGGCCCTCGGGCCCGATGACGGTCGTGTGCAGCGACTGGTACATGTTGAACTTGGGCATCGCGATGAAGTCCTTGAAGCGCCCGGGCAGCGGCTTCCACAACGAGTGGATCACGCCGACCGCGCCGTAGCAGTCCTTCATCGAGTTGACGATCACGCGCATCGCCGTGAGGTCGTAGATCTCGTTGAACTCGCGGCCCTTGTTGGTCATCTTCGAGTAGATCGAGTAGAAGTGCTTGGCGCGCCCGGCGATCTGTGCCTCGATGCCGACTTCCGCGAGCTCCCCCTGCAGGTACTCGCCGGCTTCTGCGACGTAGTGCTCGCGCTCGTTGCGCTGCTGGGCGACGAGCCCCTTGATCTCCTGGTACTTGCGCGGGTGCAGCGTCGCGAACGCGAGATCCTCGAGCTCCCACTTGATCGCGTGGATGCCCAGCCGGTGGGCGAGCGGCGCGTAGATGTCGAGCGTCTCACGGGCCTTCTCCATCTGCTTCTGTTTGGGCATCGCGTCGATCGTGCGCATGTTGTGCAGGCGGTCGGCGAGCTTGATGAGGATGACCCGCGGGTCGCTGGCCATCGCGACCATCATCTTGCGGTAGTTGTTGGCCTGCGCCTCGTCGCGCGACTGGAAGGTGATGCCGGTCAGCTTGGTCACCCCGTCGACCACCCCCGCGATGTCCTCGCCGAAGCGCTCGCGCACCTCCTCGATCGAGGCCGAGGTGTCCTCGACGGTGTCGTGCAGGAGCGCCGCGCACAGTGTCTCTGTGTCCAGGCGCATGCTCGCGCAGATGCGCGCCACGCCTACCGGGTGCACGATGAAGTCCTCGCCGGACTTGCGCCGCTGATCGGCGTGGTGCTCGCAGGCGAACACGAACGCGTCCTGGACGCGCGTGCGATCGATCTGCACCGCCGAGTCGGCCGCGTGCTCGGAGACGATCGCGAACAGGTCGCCCAGCAGACGCCGCTCTGAAGCGCTGAGCGCCGGCGTGGGCGCGGCGTCGAGCGATGCCGGCTCGACCGGCGTCTCGGTCGGCGGCTGCGCGGCGGACCCGTGCAGGCGGGCCACGGCGTCGGCGACCTCGCTCACGGCGAGCTCGTCGGTGACTCCCCGTCCGGGCGTGGGCTTCGGATCTTCGGCGATGGCCATGACCTAAGGGTAGGGGACGCTCAGCGTTGATTGAAGGTCTGGTTCAAGGGAGTGCGAACAGCGCGAGCTCCTCGCGCTCGGCTGGCTCGCTTCGCTCGGGCCACTGCGCGCGGCGGAGCACCAGGCGCGGCTCGCTCACCCCGTTCCACTCGTTGACCTCGAGCGTGAACGTCGCCTGCATCTCGCCGGCCGGCGGATCGGCGCTGCCGCGGGCGGGCAGGGGCAGGCGTCCACCCGTTCCGAACGCCACCGCGCGGGCGCGCACGCCACCCGCCTCGACGGTGAAGCGCACGTGCTTGCCTTCGCCCATGGGCCGCACGTCGGTGAAGCTCGCGCCGTCGAGCATCAGCGAGACGCCGGGGTTGCCGCGGCCGAACGGGGCCAGCGCCTGCAGCTCCTCGGCGAGTGGCATGCCGAGATCCTCGCCCGCGAGCACCGCGTCAACGCGCTCCACCGCCACCAGATCCTGCGGGCGCTGCACGGTCTCTGCGTACACGCACAGGGCGCTGGCGAATTCGTCCACGCGCCGGCGCTCGATCTCCAGACCCGCGGCCGCGCGGTGACCGCCGTAGCGGCCCAGGTGCTGCTCGCAGGCGCTGAGGCCGGCGAGCAGATCGAAGGCCTCGACGCTGCGCCCGGAGCCCTTGCCGGTGTCTGCGTCGAGCGCGATCAGGACGACCGGGCGAGCGCTTTGCTCGACCAGGCGTGAAGCGACGATCCCGATCACGCCCGGGTGCCAGCCCTCGCCGCTGAGCACGTACGCGGCTCGCTCTCCGAGCTCCGCCATCTGCGCTTCCGCCTGGAAGCGGATGCCGCGCTCCAGCGCTCGACGCTCGCGATTGGCGCGGTCGAGCTCATCCGCGATCTGCGCCGCACGCCGGGCGTCGGCCGTGAGGACCAGCTCGAGGCCCGCGTCGGCGTGGTACAGGCGCCCGGCGGCGTTCAAGCGGGGCGCGAGCGCGAACGCCACCGCGCGCTCGCCGAGCCGGCTCGGGTCGACCCCGGCGACGGCCATCAGCGCACGGAGACCCGGCTTGCTCGTGCCCGCCAACGCTCGCAGACCGCGACGCACGAGCGTGCGGTTCTCGCCCAGCAGCGGCACGACGTCGGCGATCGTCGCCAGCGCCACCAGATCGAGATCCTCCGCCAACGCCTCGCGCGTGCGCCGATCGCATGCGCACGCGGCCAGCTCGGACCCGGCGTCCCCGCGCGCAGCCGCCTCGAGTAGCGCCTGAGCCAGCTTGTGCGCGACCGCGGTCGCGCACAGCTCCGCACACGGGTACCCGCACAGGCGTGGGTGCACGATCGGCGCGTCCGGCAGTCTCCCGTCGGCGCGCGGGGCATGGTGGTCGGTGATGAGCACATCCATCCCCAGCGCCCGCGCGGCGGCGACCTCCTCGACGGCGCTCACGCCGCAGTTGACCGTGATCAGCAGGCCCGGCCCACGCTGGGCGAGCCGCTGCACCGTGCCGACGTTCAGCCCATAGCCGTCGCGTGCGCGATCGGGCAGATAGAAGTTGACGTCTGCCCCGAGCGAGCGCAGCGCGCGCACCAGCACGGCCGTCGAGCAGATGCCGTTGACGTCGTAGTCGCCGTGGATGGTGATCGACGAACCGGACGCCAGGTGGCTAAGGACGAGCGCCACCGCCTGCTCGATGCCGGCGAACGCCTGCGGGGGATGCTCCTCGCGCGCGTCCAGGAAGCTACGGGCGTGCGCCGTCTCGGCCATGCCCCTGCGCACCAGCACCTGCGCGAGCGGCCCGCTCACTCCCAGCTCGCGCTCCAGGCGCCGGACATCCTCGACGGGACACTCGGCGATCTCGAAGCGGCACGGGCGCACGCGGCGAGACTACGGGCAGGATGGGACGGAAGCAGTGGGGCCCCGCCATCGGGGGCCCCACTTGACCGGTACGCCTACATGAGCGCTCGGGCCGCCGCTCGCCTCATCGCAACGCGCGGCGGCTCACCCGCTATTGGACGGCGAGAACCGAGAACACGGGCTGGTAGCCCTGCCAGTCGGATCCCGCGTTCAGCAGTCCCTGGGTGAAGATGGCTTCGGGGAGCGGGTCGCTGCCCACCGAGGGCACGCCACCATCGGCAGCCGGTTCTTCGACGAATTCGCCGTTCTTGAATTCCTTGTACGAGGCCTGCAGGCCGACGTTGACGATGTCGCTCGGGCTGTTCTCCGAAGTGCTGTTGAGCAGGATGATCGCCTTTTCGGGAAGAACAGCCGCGGGCGTGAACTTCTTGAACGTGACGGTGGCGAGGACGCCGCCCACATCGCAGTTCGGGGCAAAGCCCTTGCCTTCGACGGTCGCGGGACAGGTCGTGTCCGTCGTGGGACGGAACGGAAGTTTGAGGGTCTCAGTGGAGGTTGCGATCGGCGAGCCGAGTGCTTCGTTGTGCGGCCCGACTTCGTAGACGCTCGCCGTCATCTGGTAGTGGAACTTCTTGGTCGGGTGGAGCGTGAGGCAGTTTTCGAGGCTGTACACGCCGTGTTCACAGGTGAAGCTGTCAACCTGTGTGGTCAGGCTCTTGAGGGTTCCCGGCCGCGGCGAGAACTCCACCATCCCTCCTATCGGGAAGTTTTCAGAATCCAGCGAGAAGGTGTCCTGGTTCGGGAACCCGTTCACCGTGGCGGACACGGTGTTCGTGTTGCTGTAGACCACTGTGGGCGTCATTGCGCTCGCTGCCCCGGAGCCGATTGCCAGCAGCCCGCCGATCGCGAGAACCGCGGTCAGCAACCTTGCAGGGCAGGTAGGAATCTTTCCAATCATCTTGCCTCCCAGTCGTTAGCGTTCGCACCCGTGGGCCTTCCCGCGCGCGTCGTCGGCGTGATACTACGCAATCCATCTGTGTGAATGCTTCGCGCACCTGCGTGTAACTGTTTTGTCATGTGTGGCTGCTTTGTGCACACACGCGCTGTGAACCCGTGCGCTTGGTCGCACGGCCACCGGCTTCGCTCGCGCTCAGGCGAGCTGTGCCTTGCCATCGCCCGCGTTCGGGCGGGCGCTACTCGGGGACGAGCTGCGTCGCCGCGCGTTCGCGGCGCACGCCCTCGACGTACACGAGCGCCATCCCGATGAGGGCACCGGGAATGGCATACAGGACGACGGCGATGTCCGTCTCCTTTTCACCGGGGATGGTGAGGGCGGAGACTTTGACGCCGTACACGAGCAGGCCGAAGATGACCGCTCCGACGAGCGAGCCGATGAGCGCACCCACGATCCCGCCCCAGAAGCGGTCGGGCAGCCAGATCGTGTAGTGCCAGACCGCGAGGCCCATCATCACCCAGCCGAGCAGGCCCATCAGCGCGACCTCCCATGCCGGCGGTTGCGCGGGCGTTTCTGGCGCGGCTTGCGCTCTTCCTTGAGCACGAGGTCCTCGGGCGTGAGGTCGGCGGTGGGGTCCTGCTCCTCCGCCGGCGAGGACGCCGGCGCGGCGGGCGGCGCCACCGTGGCGCTCGCCTCGGGTGCGGCCGTGCGCGCGCTCCGCCCGCGCGTGGGCGCGGGCGGGTGGGTGGCCTCGCCGTTGCCGGCGCCATCCACGTCGAGGTCGGCGACCAGTTCCCTGAACTCGTCGCGTGAGATCTGCTCGCCGGGCGCCTCGGGCGATGCCAGGCTGCCGCTGCGCGTGCGCCGGCGCTTGCGCATCGGCTCCACGTCCTCGGGCGCGCCTGTCGCCGTGGTGGCGTAGGCAGGCACGACGCCCAGTTCGCGCACGATGCGTGCCCGCCGCTGCCTGTAGCCCGGCTCGCGCTCCTTCCAGTGCTGGAGCACGGGTGAGGCGATGAAGATCGAGGAGTACGCGCCGGAGGCGATGCCGATCATCAACGCGAACGCGAAGTTCTTGAGCGTTTCGCCGCCGAACAGGAGCAGCGAGACGACCGGCAGCAGCGTGCAGAAGCTCGTCGCCAGGGAGCGCGTGAGCACCTCGGACATGGAGCGGTTGACGATCTGCGAGAAGGCGGCCCGCGGCATCCGCGGGACGTTCTCGCGCACACGATCGAACACGATGATCGTGTCGTACAGCGAGTACCCCAGGATCGTCAGCAGAGCGGCGACCGTCGCCGTCGTGACTTCCCTCCCCGTGAGCGAGTAGACCCCGGCCGTGATCAGCAGGTCGTGCATCAGCGCGATCAGCACGGGCACTGCGTACTTCCACTCGAAGCGCAGGGCGATGTAGGCGGAGATCACGAGCAGCGAGGCGATGATCGCGATGACCGCGCTGTTGGCGATGGTTTTCCCGAACGTGGGTCCGATCGAGGTCGAGGAGAAGTCCTTCGTGCCCGGCGCGTTGGGCCCGTTGCCGAACTTCGTGTTCAGCAGCGACTGGACCTTGTCGAGCGCTTCGGGCTTGAGCGTCTTGGTCGAGATCTGGTAGCCCGAGCCGCCGATGCTGGCGTTCGTGAACTTCTGGACCTGCGCGTTGGAGTAGCCGGCCGCCGACATCGCCGAGGCCACTTCGCTCTCGCTCACGGACCTGATGAAAGCGGTCTGGATGCGGGTCCCGGACTTGAAGTCGATGCCGAAGTTCAGGCCTTTGCCGCCGATCGCGAGCGCGCCGATCAGCAGGATGGTCCCCGACATCGAGAAGAACCACTTGGAGGCGCCCATGAAGTCGAAGCCACGCCAACCGGTTCCGCGCCGCTTGGTGGCCCCCAGCAGCGCCGGGTGCGAGACCGCCCGCGAGCGGCTCATCACGCCGAGCGCCGCCTGCGTGGCGAGCACGGCGGTGAACAGCGACACGAGCGTGCCGATGCCGAGCATGAAGGCGAAGCCCTTGACTTCGGCGGTCGCCAGCGCGAACAGGATGAAGGCGGTCATGAAGGTCACCACGTTGGCGTCCACGATCGCCGCGAAGCCGTGTTTGTAGCCGCTGGCGATCCCGGAGACGATCGATCTGCCGCCGCGGATCTCCTCCTTGACGCGCTCGAAGATGACGATGTTGGCGTCCGCGCACACACCGATCGTGAGGATCAGGCCGGCGATGCCGGGCAGCGTGAGCGTGATCGGGATCAGCTTGACGAGCGCGAAGAAGTAGATGCCGTAGATCGTCAGGCCGCCGACCGCGATCAGCCCGAGCACGCGGTAGAAGAAGAGCAGGAACAGACACACCACGAGGAAGCCGGCGAGTCCGGCGATGAGGCCCTGTTCGAGCGCCTGTTTGCCGAGTGTGGCGGACACCTGCGAGCGCGAGATCAGCAGCAGTTTCACGGGCAGGGCGCCCGACTGCAGCTCGCTGGCCAGGTTCTGCGCCGAGGTGATGGTGAAGCCACCGGAGATCTCCGAGCCGGTGGAGGCGTCGATCCCTTCCGGGTACTGCGTGAAGTCGATCGAGGGCACCGTGATGAGCTGGTTGTCGAGCATCACCGCGAAGTGCTGCAGCGCGGCTTCGTGCGAGACCCCCGGAAGCTGCGCTTCCTGGCCGCGGTGGGCGATTTCCTTGGTGACCTGTTCGAACACCTTCTTGCCGTGCGAGGTGAAGCCGAAGCTGACGTTCGGCTGGCCGCTGCCGCCCGCGCCTTCGTCGAAGCTCTGCGTGGGGTTGGTGATGTCGCTGCCGGTCAGCACGGGGTTGTCGTTGAGCACGTAGTAGCTGTTGGGTGAGGGGTTGGTCACCTTGCCGGCGTTGCTTTCCGCCGCATGGGCCTCGATGACGACGGTCCCGGGATTGACGTGGACGGCCTTGAGCTTCGCGCCCTTGGGGGGCGTGGGCAGGTCCGTGTACAGGTTGTGTTCGGTTTCTTCGGGGCCGCGCAGGACCTTTTCGTGCGCGGTGTCGAGCAGGTACCAGCTCCCGTAGATGCAGTTTTCCTTCTGTTCGGCGGTGCACCCGGGCTGCAGCGAGACGAGATCGCTGTTCTTGGGCGGCAGGATCGGCTTGCGTTTGGCCGCCCGCAGGACCGCCTGGTACTCGGGCAGCCCGGCGGTCACGCCACCCGGACCGGTGCTGGTCGTGTCGCCGGTCACCGTGCCTTCGCTGGGCGCGGGTTCGCCGCTGGCTCCGATCACGTTCGGCTCCCAGTCGTAGAAGAACAGCTGAGCGGTCTTGCCGACCTCGTCCTGGGCGCGTTCGGCGTTGCTGACGTCGGGCAGCGCCACGTCGATTTCGTCGGCGCCCGAGCGTTGGATTTCCGGCTGCGCGACGCCGAGCTGGTTGACGCGCGTGCGCATGATGTTGATCGCCCGTTCGAGCGATTCCGAGTTGACCTTGGACTGCGCCGTGGGCCGCGCCTGATAGACGAGCTCGACGCCGCCCTTGAGGTCCAGCCCCAGGCGCGTGGGCTTGGTCGCGATCACCACCAGCGACGCGGCGACCAGGCCCGCTACCAGGAACAGGACGAGCGTGTTGCGGCGGCGGTCGGTCATCGTCTTTGAGAATACATCCGCGGGGCCGGCGGCCCCGCGTCTTCTTGGGCGTCTCGCCCTCCGGGCGCGGTTGGCCGGCCGGGCATTGGCCCAGCCTACTTGTCGGGGGTAAGGACGAGCAAAAGACCGCCGTCGTCGTCATAGGCGGGGAACATGTCCGCTTTCGCGCTGGCCGTCACGTCGCGTTCGCCGCTGACCCGCACGGGCACCTCGAGTTTGCGCACACCCCACTCCAGCACGGTCGCCACCGGGTCATCGCCGTTGGCGAAGCTCAGCCCCAGCACCTGCTCGACGCGCTGGCCGATCACCTCTTCCTCCTCGAGCCCGGTGAAGGCGAAGGAGTTCTTGCCGCAGCCGACCACCCGCCCCTCGCCGTCGCATACGAAGAAGGCGGCGTCTGGCGCGGGGTAGTAGTCGTCGAGCAGTTCGAACAGGAAGGCGAAGCCGCACTTGGCGCAACCCTTGGGCTGGCGGGTGAAGCCGATGTTGCGATCGAGCTCGCTCGTGCGGTGACCGCAGTTGGGGCAGATGAACGGGTGGGTCATGGTGTCCCCACACAGAGTACTTGGGGCCAGCCGACGAGGCGCCTTAGAACAGCGCGGCGCCCCTCGCCGCGGGCGCCTCCAGGCCGAGGTGCTCGTAGGCCGCGGGCGTGGCCGCCCGCCCGCGGGGCGTGCGCTTGATCAGCCCCTCCTGCAGGAGATACGGCTCGTATACGTCTTCGATCGTGTCCTGCTCCTCGCCGACGGCGACGGCCAGCGTCGACAGGCCGACCGGCCCGCCGTCGAACTTCACGCAGATCACGCTCAGGATCTCGCGGTCGAGACGGTCGAGCCCGCGCTCGTCGACCTCCAGCAGCTCGAGCGCCGCGTGGGCGGCGTCCGCGCTGACGACGCCCTCCATGCGCACCTGGGCGAAGTCGCGCACGCGCTTGAGCAGCCTGTTGGCGACCCTCGGGGTGCCCCTGCTGCGGGCCGCGATCGCGAGCGCACCGCCGTCCTCGAGCTCGATCTCCAGGATCGCCGCCGAGCGGCGCACGATCGTCGCCAGCTCAGCCGTCACATACGGTTCCAGGCGCGCCTGGATGCCGAAGCGGTCTCGCAGCGGCGTCGTCAGCAGGCCGGTGCGCGTGGTCGCGCCGACGAGCGTGAACGGCGGCAGCTCGAGCGTCACCACGCGCGCCCCGGCGCCCTGTCCCACGGTGATCGGCAGCCGGCGGTCCTCCATCGCCGGGTAGAAGGTCTCCTCGAGCGTGCGCGCGAGGCGGTGGATCTCGTCCACGAAGAACACGCTGCGCGGCTCGAGCGCCGTCAGAAAGGCGGCTATGTCTCCCTTGCGCTCGAGCGCCGGTCCGGCGGTCTGCACGAACGGGACTTCCAGCTCGGCGGACAGGATCTGCGCGAGCGAGGTCTTGCCGAGCCCCGGCGGTCCCGCCAGCAGCACGTGGTCGAGCGCCTCGCCCCGCGCGCTGGCCGCCTCGATCGACACCGCCAGCTGCTCGCGCAGCGTCTCCTGGCCGACGAACTCGTCGAGACGTCGCGGCCGCAGCGAGCGGTCGAGCTCGTCCTCCTCGAGCAGGTATGGCGTCTGGATGCGGGCCACGGCGTCGGTCATGGCACGCGCGAGAGACGGAGGGCGGCGGCGATCAGCTCCTCGGCGGTCTCACCCTCGGCGTCGAGCAGGAGCTCCTGCGCCTCCGCGGGCGCGTAGCCGAGCTCCAACAGTCCTTCGCGCGCCAGCAGCGCGGGCGGGATCGAGTCCTGCGCCTGCCCGCGACGCGCGAGGATCGGCGTGCGCGGGGCCGGCTCCCCGGCGCCGGGCAGACGGAAATCCATCGCTGCGACCTTCTCGCGCAACTCGACGATGATGCGCTCGGCGGTGCGCTTGCCGATGCCCGGGACGGCCTGAAAGCGTCCGGCATCGCCGGCGGCGAGCGCGGCGATCAGCTCCGCGGGCACACCGCCCGAGAGCACGGCGAGCGCCACCTTGGGACCGACAGCCTGCACGGACAGCAGCATCAGGAACAGCTCGCGCTCGAGCTCGCCCTGGAAGCCGTACAGCGCGAGCGCGTCGTCGCGCACGATCAGGTGCGTGTGCAGCGTCACCTGCTGGCCGATCGGGGGGACCTGCGCGAGCGTGTGCGCCGACACCGCCGCGCGGTAGCCGACACCGCCGCTGAGGACCACCACGTGGTCGGCCCCGCGCACCGCGACCTCGCCTCGCAGCAGCGCGATCACGCCGGTGCTCCGGCCGCGGCGCCGGCGAGCGCCGTCGCGAACGGCGCGCAGTTGACGTGGCATACGGCCACCGCGAGCGCGTCGGCCGCGTGGTCGGGGTGCGGCTCGTCGGCCAGGCCGAGCAGCGCCTGCACCATCCGCGCGACCTGGTCCTTGTGCGCCCGTCCGTTGCCGCAGACGGCGGCCTTGACCTGTTGGGGGGTGTAGCCGGCGCACGGGAGCCCGTGCTGGCCGGCGGCCAGCAGCACCACGCCGCGCGCCTGCCCCACCGCGAAGGCGGTGCGCACGTTCTGGCCGAAGTAGAGCTGCTCGAGTGCCACGGCGTGCGGCTGGTGCTCGCCGAGCAGCGCGTCCACGGAAGCGTGGATCTCTGTCAGGCGCCGCTCGGGTGCGAGCCCCGCGCGCGTGGCGATCACGCCACCGTCCAGCGCCAGCAGCCGCCCGTCGCGGCGCTCGACCACGCCGTAGCCGGTGCTGGCGAGGCCCGGGTCGATGCCGAGAACGATCACGGTCGTTGATTCTGCGCCCGCCATCGGACGCCTGCCTGCGCTCCGCACGGGGTTACCTGCCCGGTGCCATAGGCTCAGATTCCGATGGACCTCGACCCGCCTGGGCAACCCGCGCCGCTCGACTTCGCCCGCGAGGGCCTGCTCGATGGGCTGGAGGGCCCGGCGCGGCCGGAGCGCGAGGCCCTGCTCGCGCAGCTTGCCGGCGAAGGCGTGTCGCTGTCCGAGCTGCGCCGCTCGACGGCCAGCGGCACGATCCTGTACCTGGCGGCCGACCGCGTGATCGGCGGCCCCGAGCGCTACACCGCGGCCGAGGTGGCCGAGCGCAGCGGCATCAGCGAGGAGTTCCTGCTGGCGGCGCGGCGCGCGATGGGGCTGCCGATCCCCGAGCCCGGTGAGGCCGTGTACACGGACGCGGAGATCGAGACCGCCCGCATGGCGCTGGTGGCGCGGAACGCGGGCATCTCCGACGAGGATCTGTTCGACCTCCTGCGCGTGCTCGGCCGGGGCCTCGGGCAGGCTGCCGAAAGCCTGCGCGCGCTGCCGCTCAAACTGGTGCTCGAGCCCGGGATGAGCGAGTCGGAGCTTCGCCCACAGCTACGCGGCCGCGGCCAGGGCGCTGTACCCGCTGGTCGACCCGCTGATCAGCAGCATGCTCGCCCTGCACCTGCGCCACGCCACCCAGAGCACGGTGGTCAACGAGCTCGAGCGCCTGGGGGGACGCCTGCCCGGCTCACGCGAGGTGGCTGTGTGCTTCGCCGACCTGGTGGGCTTCACCCGTCTGGGCGAGGAAGTGCCGCCGGACGAGCTGGGGCACCTGGCGGTGCGCTTGGAAACGCTCGCCGCCGACGCCGCCGAGCCGCCGGTGCGGCTGGTGAAGACGATCGGCGACGCGGCGATGCTGACCTCGCCCGCACCCGAGCTGCTGCTGGACGCGGCGCTCAAGCTGATCGACGCGGCGGACGCCGAGGGCGAGGACTTCCCGCAGTTGCGCGCGGGCGCGGCGCTGGGGATGGCGCTGCCGCGGGCGGGCGACTGGTTCGGGCGGCCGGTGAACCTGGCGAGCCGCATCACGGGCGTCGCCCGGCCGGGCAGCGTGCTGGTCGAGCGCGACGTGCGCGAGGCCGTCCAGGACGGCTACCGCTGGTCCTACGCGGGCGAGCGGCGGCTGCGCGGGATCCGCGAGCCGGTGGCGCTGTTTCGGGCGCGGCGCGGCGGCGGCTGAGGCGCCACTCGAGCGCCGCGCTTCACGCGCTCAGGCGCATCATCAGCTCATCCTCGAAGCACCAGCTCCAGTCCTCGCCGGGCTCGGCCGAGCGCATGATGGGATGCCCGGTGGCACCGTGGTGAGCGGTGGCGTGGCGCCCGGGCGAGCTGTCGCAGCAGCCGATGTGCCCGCAGCTCTGGCACATCCGCAGGTGCACCCAGCGCCCGCCGCTGGCCAGGCACTCCTCGCAGCCGGCCACCTCGTCGGGAAGCTCGAGGAACTCGACCGAGTCGAGGTGCGTGCAGTCGGCCATCGTGCTCACATGGTGACGTACGCGGGGCGACGCTGCCACGGCGCCTGCCCCGACGCCCACAGGTCGTTGAGCGCGACGGCGTCCTTGTAGGTGTCCATGCACTCCCAGAAGCCCTCGTGGCGCCGCGCCCGCAGCTCCCCGGCGGCGGCCAGGCGCTCCAGCGGCGCGTGCTCGAGCACGCTGTCCGGCTCGAGGTAGTCGAGCACGCCGGCGGCGAAGCAGAAGAAGCCGCCGTTGATCCAGTGCTCGCTGGTGGGCTTCTCGCGAAAGCCCGTCACGCGCCCGTCGCCGTCGAGCTCGGTGACCCCGAACTGCAGCCGCGGGCGCACGACGGTCATGCTCGCGAGCGCTCCGTGGGCGCGGTGGAACGCCAGCAGGGCGTCGAGGTCGATGTCCGCGAGACCGTCGGCGTAGGTGGCGCAGAACAGCTCGTGGTCGCACAGGAGCGGCGCGAGCGACTTCAGGCGCCCGCCGGTGGGCGTGTCGAGGCCGGTGTCCACGCATTCGACGCGCACGCCCGCCGGCCATGGGTGCGTGGCGGCGAACCGCTCGATCAGCTCGCCGCGGTAGCCGGTGGCCAGCAGGAAGCGACGGAACCCTTGGGCGAGGTACAGCTCGATGACGTGCCCGACGATCGGCACCCCGCCGATCTCGACGAGCGGCTTGGGGATCGCGCGGGTGCGCTCCTGCAGCCGCGTGCCCCGCCCCCCGCACAGGATCACTACAGGCTGCGCCACCCTCTAGCCGGCAACGCGTTCGAGCACGTCGGCGGACACGTCGAAGTTGGCGTGGACGGCGCTGACGTCGTCGCTGTCTTCGAGCGAGTCGATCAGGCACATGAGCTTGCCGGCCTGGCCCTCGTCGACGGGCACGAGGCTGGATGGACGGTAGGCGAGCTCGGCGCTCTCGATCTCCACGCCGGCGTCCTCGAGGGCCGCCCGCACGGCGGTGAAGTCGGCGGGCTCGGTGATCACCTCGAACACGTCCTCGTCGGTGACGATGTCCTCGGCGCCGGCGTCGACGGCGAGCATCAACTCGTCTTCTGAGTAGCGCCCACCGTCGATCACGATGGTGCCCTTCTTGTCGAACAGATAGGCGACGGAGCCCGGCTCGCCGAGGTTGCCGCCGTTCTTGGAGAAGGCGTGACGGACGTCCGCGCCGGTGCGGTTGCGGTTGTCGGTGAGGGCCTCCACGAGCACGGCCACCCCGCCCGGCCCGTAGCCCTCGTAGAGCACGCTCTCGATCGCGTCCGCCTCCCCGCCCTCGCCGGTGCCCTTGGCGATGGCGCGCTCGATGTTGTCCTTGGGCATCGACGCCTCCTTGGCCTTGCGGATGGCCAGGTCGAGCGCGGGGTTGCCGACGGGATCGCCGCCGCCGTCGCGGGCGGCGACGGTGATGGCGCGCGTGAGCTTGGAGAACTGCGCGCCGCGGCGCGAGTCGACGATCGCCTTCTTGTGCTTGATGCTCGCCCACTTGGAGTGCCCGGACACACGCACAGTCTACGAATCCGGCACGCGCAGGTGGCTGCGCGCGCGGGGTCCGGCCGGGTGCGCCCGCAGCGACATAGGATGCCCGGGCGATGAGCGCCACCGGCACGCCCGACATCTTCAAGGCCTACGACATCCGCGGCCTCTACGGCGAGCAGATCGACGGCGACCTGGCGGAGCGGATCGGCCGCGCGTTCGCGCGCGTGCTCGCCGGGCTGGCCGGCAAGCCGGTGGACGAGCTGCGCGTGGGCCTCGGCCGCGACATGCGCCTCAGCGCCCCGGAGCTCGCGGCGCGCTACCGCAACGGCCTCACGGGAGCGGGAGCCCATGTGATCGACGCGGGCCAGGTGGGCAGCGAGATGCTCTACTTCCTGGTCGGCTCGCGCGAGCTCGACGGCGGGCTGATGTGCACCGCCTCGCACAACCCCAAGGCGTACACGGGCGCGAAGCTCGTGCGCGAAGGGGCGATAGCGCTGTCCGGGGACGAAGGCATCCAGGACATCCGCCGCGAGATCGAGGCGGAACTGGGCGGCGGATCGGCGGCGCCGGCGCTCGGCACCACCGGCACGGGCACGGGCAGCGTGGAGGAGGTCGACCTGTACGAGGAGTTCCAGGCGGCGGCGCTTCGCTTCATCGACCCCGAGACGATCCGCTCCCGCAGCGGAGGACCCCTGAAGGTGGTGGTGGACGGGGGCAACGGCATGGCGGGGCCGATGGTGGGACCGTTGCTCGAGGGCCTCGGCCTGGAGCTGACGGAGACCTACTGGACGCCCGACGGAAGCTTTCCCGACCACGAGCCCAACCCGCTGCTCGAGGAGAACCGGCGCTTCATCGTCGAGCAGGTGCGCACGAGCGGCGCGGATCTCGGCATCGCCTGGGACGGGGACGCCGATCGCTGCTTCTTCATCGACGACACGGGCCAGTTCGTGGACGGGGACTTCCTGACGGCGCTGCTGGCGCAGTCGCTGCTGGGCAAGCGGACCGATCCATCGCACCCCGAAGCGATCCTGTATGACGTGCGCGCCTCGTGGGCGGTGCCCGACACCGTGAGGAGCGCGGGCGGCATCCCGTACGTGAACCGCGTGGGCCACGCGTTCTTCAAGACGCGCATGCGCAAGGAGGGCTCGCTGTTCGGCGGGGAGGTCTCCGGGCACTACTACTTCCGCGACTTCTACTGCGCGGACTCGGGCACGCTGCCCGCCCTGCTGGTGCTGGAGCTGCTGTGCAAGCAGGGCGCGCGCATGTCCGAGCTGCTGGCGCCGTATCGCGAGCGGTACTTCATCTCCGGGGAGATCAACTCCGAGGTGGCCGACCAGCAGGCGAAGATGGAGGAGATCGCGGCGCGCTACGCCGATGCCCGCCAGGAGCGCCTGGACGGGATCTCGATCGACTACGAGGACTGGCACTTCAACGTGCGCGCGTCGAACACCGAGCCGCTGCTGCGCCTGTGCCTGGAGTCGCTCGTCTCCCGCGAGGACATGGAACGCCGCCGCGACGAGGTGCTCGCGCTGATCCGCTCGCCCGGGTCGTGAGCGACGGCGAGCCCCCCGCCGGCGAGCTGCGGGCGCGCGAGCGCGAAGAGCGGGAGGCCGAGCGGGCGCTGGCGGTGGCGGCCGAGGCGGGCATCCACCGCCTGGCGATCCCCACGCCGTTCATGGTGGGGCGGGTGAACGCGTACCTGATCGAGGACTCGCCGCTGACGCTGGTGGACTCGGGCCCGAACTCGGCGAAGGCGCTGGACGAGCTCGAGCAGGCGCTGGCGGCGCGCGGTCACAGGGTCGAGGACATCGAGCTTTTGGTGATCACCCACCAGCACATCGACCACTTCGGCCTGGCGGCGATCCTGGCGCGCCGCTCGGGCGCGGAGGTGGCGGCGCTGGACGCGGTCGCGCCGTTCCTTGCCAGCTACGGCCAGGAGGCCGAGCTCGACGACCTGTTCGCGGAGCGTCTGATGCTGCGCCACGGCATCCCGCCGGAAGTGGTGACGGTGCTGCGGGCGGTGTCGGCGGGCTTTCGCGCATGGGGCTCGGCGGTGCAGGTGACCCGCCCGCTGGCGGACGGCAGCGCGCTCGAGCTGGGCGATCGCACGCTGCGGGTACTCCACCGCCCCGGCCACAGCCCGTCGGACACGGTGCTCGTGGACGAGTCCCGGTCGATCATGCTGGCGGCCGATCACCTGATCGCGCACATCTCGTCGAACCCGCTGCTGGCGCGCCCGTTGGGGGCGAGCAGCGAGACGGCATACGACGGTCCACGCCCGCAGGCGCTGTTGACGTACATCGACTCGCTCGAGAAGACGCGGGCGATGGAGCTCTCGCTGGTGCTGCCCGGGCACGGTCGCCCGATCACGGATCACGCCCGGCTGATCGACGAGCGCTTTCGCCTGCACCGCCGCCGGGCGGAGAAGATCGGCCGTCTGATCGCCACCGAGCCGCGGACGGCGCACGAGATCGCCCAGGAGCTGTGGGGCAACGTGGCGGTCACCCAGGCGTTCCTGACGCTGTCAGAGGTGCTCGGGCACGTCGATCTGCTGCTGCGCGACGGGGCGGTCGTAGAGGAAGAGAAGGATGGCGTGGTGCGCTTCGGGGCGGCGTGAGAGGGCGAGCCCGCCCGCGGGCATCCGCGCGTAGCGGTGCGAGGAGAGTGCTGGCCGGGCGGCGATGTCTTCTGCGATCATGCCCTCGTCGCGGCCGACGCGCCTGTCGTCCGCAACCCGAGCAAGGGAGAAGAACGCGATGGACCGCATTCGCAAGCTCAGCCTGGTTGCAGCCGTGTTGACGCTCTCAGCGATGTCGGCGAGTACCGCCTTCGCCTCACCGAAGATCCTCAACGTCTCCGATCCCCAGCACGCCTCGGTCGAGCCGCCGGCGCCGGGCCAGTTCGATGGCTTCAACGGCATCGACTTCTTCTTCCCAACGCTGCACGAGACCTTCAGTTGCGACGGCGTGCTGAGTGCCGAAATCCAGATCAACGATCAGCGCACCGACGAATTCCGCGCCAGCGCGCTCTCGCTATTCGAAAACGGCGAGGAAGAAACCTGCTTCGGCGAACACGTGACCGTGCTCGGTGCCCCCTGGAAGCTCGAGCTGGGGGTGAATGGGAAGGGCTCGCTGGTGGGGGACGTGATGCTGGCGTTCACCTGCGGCACATACAGCAGCGAACACGTGAAGGCCACGGACACGCTCAACGGACCGCTTGAAATCACGCTGTCGGGCACGTTCAAGACGACGTCCCGTGCGTGCCCGAAGAAGCTGGTTATGACGACGACGGAGATGCCCGGGGACGACAAACCGGGGAACCTCTCAGACCAAGTTGAGTGAGCAGCTCGAGTGAGACCTGTTCCGGGGCGCACACGTCCCGTGTGCTGTCCGAGCGCTGGCGAGCACACGCCGGTAGCGGACCATCTCGCGTCCACGGCTACAGCGTGCCGGCCGGCGCCAGCCACTCGCTGTCGAACAGCAGGCTGGTGTGCTCGGCCAGAACGTCGTAGTCGCGGTCGTAGTGCAGCACGCCGGCTTCAGCCCGGTGGGCACACGCGGCGATCATCACATCGACGGGCGCGACCCGGTGATGGCCGACCTCGGTGAGCTCGTACTGCGCCCGGGAGGCGAGGCGTTCGACCTCGCCGTCAAGGGCGACGCGGGGCAGCTCGTCCAAACGCGCCATGAGCGCCTTCCGATCCCCGAGCGAGCGGGCCGAGAAGCCGGCCTCGAGCACGAACGGCAAGCACACGGCGATCTCGCGGGCTTCCGTCAGCGCCGCGATTGTCTCCGCCCGCGCCTTGGGAACGACGCCCTGGAGCAACCGTCCCCATGCGGAGTTGTCGAGCAGCAGCACGCTACTCGTCGTAGTTGGCGATCTGCCCGAGGTACTTGACCTCTTCGGCTGCGGTGATGTCCAGCTTGGGGCCTGTGCCACTGCGAATCCACTCGGCGAGCTCCTCGCGCGCCTTGCGGGCTTTCTCGCTCTGGTCGGGCAGCCGGCGGGCCTTCGCGCGGGCACCCAGGATCACGAGCTCGGCGAAGTCGAGCTGCTCGCCGTTCAGCTTGGCGCGCAGCTCGTCGAGCGCCTCCTGTACGGGCGGGGTCTCGGTGATCGTGTGACGGGGTCTGGTCGTGGGCACGACCCAAGTGTAGCACCGTGCGGCACCTACTCCGGGCGGCAGACGCCCTATGCCCGATCCTCCTCCATGGCCGCCAGGTGCGCCACGTTTGACCGGTCATCGACCTCGGCGCTGGCCTCGCCGGCGAACCACGCGTCGAGGATCTCGCCGAGCTCCGCCGCGGAGGTGGTGCGCAGGCTGAGGGCAAGCACATTCGCGTCGTTCCAGCGCCGGGCACCGGCGGCGGTGGCGGCGTCGGTGCACAGGGCGGCGCGTACGCCATCGACCTTGTTGGCGGCGATGGACGCGCCGGTGCCCGTCCAGCAGCACACGATGGCCTGCTCGGCGCGCCCGCCGGCGACGTCGCGGGCGGCCGCCTCCGACGCCCACGCCCAGTCGTCGCGCTCGCCCGGGGCGAGCGCTCCGTGGCGGATCACCACGTGCCCGCGACGCTCCAGCTCCGGAACGAGCGCCCCGGCGACGCCGGCGAGCTCGTCGACGGAGATCGAGACCCGCATCAGCGGCCCTCCCCCCCGTCGTCCGCGAGCACCGGCTCGCGCGACGCCCTGCGCTCGGCCACCAGCTCCAGGAACAGCCGATGCAGGCGATCGTCGGCGCCCAGCTCCGCGTGGAAGGCAACCGCGAGCATCCGTTCCTGGCGTGCGGCCACCGGGTGACCTTCGAGCTCGCCGAGGATCTCCACGTCCTCGCCGTGCTGGGCGATCCACGGGGCGCGGATGAAGATCCCGTGGATGGGCGGGCCGTCGATGCCGCGAACGTGGACGTCCGCCTCGAAGCTCCGTACCTGCCGCCCGAAGGCGTTGCGCTCGGCGCGCATGTCCATCAGGCCGAGGTGGTCGCGGTCGAGCATGATCAGCCCGGCGCACGAGCCGAGGATGGGCGTGCCGCGGCGGGCGAGCGCGCGCAGCGGCTCGGCGAGCCCCTCGCGTGCGATCCCGAGCGTGATGGTCGTGGACTCGCCGCCCGGCACGATGAGGCCGTCGAGTCCCTCCAGGTCGTCCGGCACGCGCACCTCGCGGGTGTCGGCCCCGAGGCCGTCGAGCATCCGCTCGTGGGCATCGAAGCCGCCCTGCAACGCCAGCACGCCTACCACCAGCTTTACAGGCGGTGCCGGCGGCGGCCGCTCACCAGCCACGTTGGGCTAGGAGTTGCTCGTCCTCCAGCTTGGAGCTCTCGAGGCTGACCATCGCCGTGCCGAGTCCGCGTGAAGCCTGGGCTACGCGCTCGGCGTCCTGCCAGTGGGTGGTGGACTCGACGATCGCCCGTGCCCGCGTGGCCGGGTCCTCGGACTTGAAGATGCCTGAGCCCACGAACACGCCTTCGGCGCCGAGGGCCATCATCAGGGCGGCATCCGCGGGTGTGGCGATGCCGCCGGCGCAGAACAGCACGACCGGCAGGCGCCCGTCGCCGGCGACTGCCCGGACGATGTCAAGGGGCGCGGCGAGGTTCTTGGCGGCGGTGGCGATCTCGTCGTCGCCGAGCATCGTCAGGCGACGGATTTCACCGGTGATCTGGCGCATGTGGCGGACCGCCTCGACGATGTCGCCGGTGCCGGCCTCCCCCTTGGAGCGGATCATGGCGGCGCCCTCGCCGATCCGCCGGAGCGCCTCGCCGAGGTTGGTTGCGCCGCACACGAACGGCACCTTGAAATCCCACTTGTCGATGTGGTTGGCCTCGTCCGCGGGGGTGAGCACCTCGGACTCGTCCACGTAGTCGACCTCGAGCGCCTCCAGCACGCGCGCCTCCATGAAGTGCCCGATGCGCGCCTTGGCCATCACGGGGATGCTCACCGTCTCCTGGATGCCGGCGATCATCTCCGGGTCGGACATGCGCGCCACGCCGCCGTCCCGGCGGATGTCGGCGGGGACCCGCTCGAGCGCCATCACCGCCGCCGCACCGGCATCCTCGGCGATCTTCGCCTGCTCGGGCGTGACCACGTCCATGATCACACCGCCCTTGAGCATCTCCGCCAGGCCGGTCTTGACCCGGAATGTGGCCTCGTCGCGCATGTCCTTTAGTTTGACAGCCGCGCTGGCGTTCCCGCGGGCCGCGCATCCGTGGCGAGCCCTCTCAGTGACATGGTGCGCGTCGCGCCGCTCCCGTTACGCGCGCGGGACGGCCTGCCGGCCGTCTCACCCGTCCCCGCCCCGCACGGCGGAGACGTTCAGACGCACGTAGTCCAGCGGCGGCCGCACGCCCGCCACGACCGCGGCGGCGAACGGCTCGCGACGCTCCTCGGGCAGGCGCTCCAGGTGCGCGGCCAGGATCGACGTGCGCACGAACGCGTCCATGTCCTCCGGGTAGGTGGGGCGCTCCTGCAGCCAGCAGCGGGTGGCCGTGAAGCCGGCCTGGCGCAAGCGCGACGCGGTTTCCTCGGGCCCCGCGAACGTCCACGGGGAGAAGTCGACGAGCTCCGGCGCGCTTTCGCGCGCAACGGCGTCGATCACGCGACGGACGCCGTCGATGTTCCCCCGTCCGCCGCACTGGACCTCCAGCACGCCGTCCGGCCGCAGCGCCGCCGCCAATCGCATCCAGAGCCGGTCGTGGTCGCGTACCCAATGCAACGCCGCAGTCGACACGATCGCGTCAACCGGCTCATCGAGCTCGATCTCGAGCGCGTCCTGACACCACACCTCAACCCTGCTCCCGAGCCGCCGGCGTGCAAGCGCCACCATCTGCGGCGAAGCATCCATGGCCAGCACCCGGCCCCGCGGCACGAGCGCCGCCAGCGCCTCGGTGACGCGCCCCGTGCCGCACCCGACGTCCAACACGCGCGCATCCGGCGCGATCCCGTCGAGCCGTGCCAACACATCGGCCGCCCACGCCTGCTGAGGCGCACTGGTCCGATCGTAGGTACCCGCATCCCAAGCCGTCCCCATCGTCATCGAACCCTATCCAGGCGCCCGGTACATCACCCGCCCCCGCCAAACACGGGGCCCTGGTACATCACCCGCCCCGCCAAGCATCGGGCTCGGTACATCACCCGCCCCAGCCAAACATGGGGCTCCGGCACATCACCCGCCCCGCCAAGCGAAGCCCCGAGGCGGGCGGCTCGTACGCCGCGAAGCGGCCGCGAGACGCACGACTTGGGGCGAAGCGTCACTTGAGGCGAAAGGCCTTGATCCGATCGTCGTAAGAGGCCGTGTCGCGTGCATACACCCCGTACGCGAGCGCCTGGATGACGCTCAGCAGAGCGGCATGCGAGCGCACGTAGGCGGGGCTGTTGGAGGAGTAGTAGAGCTTGATCTGCGCGAGCTTGGCCACCTCCGAGAGGGTGGCGTCGGTGATCGCGGCGGTGTTCGCCTGGCGGTGGCGGGCGAGCTTCATGGCGCGCACCACCAGGGGGTGGGGTCGCCCGGCCGAGAGCCCCACCACGAGGGTGGCTTCGTCGATGCGACCGAGGCGGCTGAGCGCCTCCTGCGAGGGGCTCGCCACGACGTCCACGCGCAGGTCCAGCAGCATCAGCAGGTGGCGCAGGTAGCTCGCGAAGAAAGCCATCTGGTCGGTGCCCGCGACCAGCACTTTCTCGGCGGCGACGATCGCCTCGATGAGGGCGTCCACGGAGCTGCGCGAGACCTTGCGGGCGGTGTCCTCGACGTTCAGGTGGTCGGCCGCCAGCGCCGCCTCGAACTCGTTCTGGTCGAGCGCGAACAGGGGCGTCGAGGATGGCGCGCCGCCCGGCCCGCCCTCCTTGGCCGCCTTGGCGTTGACGCGCCGGTATTCCTCGCGGGCCGCCGCCTGGAGCTCGGGGAAGCCCTCGAAGCCGAGCGCCTGGGAGAAACGGACGACGGTCGAGCTCGACGTGTTGGCGCGACGGGCCAGCTCCTCCGCCGTCTGGAAGGCCGCCTCGTCCAGGTGGTCGACGATGTACTGGGCCACGTCCTTCTGCGAGCGCGAGCACTCGTCGAAGCGCGCCTGGATGTACTTGGACAGGCTCTGGTGCTCGCTGGTGCCGCCGATTGGGGAGCTGCCGTTGGTCGGACGCTCCGCGGTCTTGGTTGCTGCGCGCTTCATCGGCGCTCTTGTTCGACGTGAGCGGTTCGCACTCCTCCCCGATAGGGTCGTATGTGTGAGGCGTGGGCTGTTCGAGGATCTCCACGAAGACTTCCGGGCGAGCTTCCGCACGTTCCTGGAGCGGGAGGTGGTGGGCGGGGACGGCCGCTACGGGCAGTGGGAGCGCGAGGGGATCATCCCGCGGGAGGTGTTCGCGCTCGCGGGCCATCACGGCTTCCTCGGCATGGCCGTCCCGGAGGCCTACGGGGGCGCCGGCGCCGAGGACTTCCGCCTGAACCTCGTGATCGGCGAAGAGACCCAGCGCGCCGGGGTCGGCAGCTTCGGGCTGGGGATCACGCTCCACAACGACATCTGCCTTCCCTACTTCCTGACCTACTGCGGTGAGGAGCAGCGCACGCGCTGGCTGCCCGGGATCGCCTCCGGCGAGCTGATCACCGCGCTGGCGATGACCGAGCCGGCGATCGGCTCGGACCTGGCCGCGATGTCCACGAGCGCCAGGCGCGAGGGCGAGCACTACGTGGTGAACGGCGCCAAGACGTTCATCACCAACGGCATCAACGCCGACCTGGTGATCGTGGCCGTGAAGACCGACACCTCGCAGCGTCACCGCGGGATCAGCCTGATGGTCCTCGAACGCGGCATGGAGGGCTTTGAGCGCGGGCGCAACCTCGAGAAGATCGGCCAGCATGCCCAGGACACCGCCGAGCTGTCCTTCACCGACGTGCGGGTGCCCGTCGAGAACCTGCTCGGACAGGAGGGCCAGGGATTTCTGTACCTCGTCTCCAACCTCCCCCAGGAGCGCCTGTCGATCGCCGCCTCCGCCGTGGCGGCCGCCGAAGCCGCGCTGTCGTGGACGCTCGAGTACGTGCGCGAGCGCACCGCCTTCGGCCAGCCGGTGGGCTCCTTCCAGAGCTCGCGGTTCACACTCGCCGAGCTCCACGGCGAAGTGGAGATCGGTCGCGTGTTCGTCGACCGCTGCGCCCAAGCCCTCAACGAGGGCGAGCTGACCCCCGAGCAGGCCGCCACCGCGAAGTGGTGGGCCACCGACCTGCAGGGCCGGGTGGTGGACCGCTGCCTGCAGCTGTTCGGCGGCTACGGCTACATGCTCGACTACCCGATCGCCCGCGCCTTCGCCGATGCCCGCGTGACGCGCATCTACGGCGGCGCCAACGAGATCATGAAGGAGATCGTCGGTCGCTCGCTGGGGTTGTAGGAAGTGGCAAAGCTCGCCGATCCCGGCGGGAACTCGGCGGCGGGCCAGCGAGCGCAGGTCCGCCTCGGGGTCGGACCCTGAAAGCGTGACGCGGCGTAGGATCCCGCGACGATGCCGGGACCGGCGCTCTACCTGTTCAGCAGCGGCACGCTCGGGCTCGGAGGGTTCGAGGTACCGGTGCCCTTCTACCTGATCCGCCACGAGCAGGGCGACGTGATCGTTGACGGCGGCAACCCGCTGGCGGTCGCGCGGGACCCCCACGCGCACTGGGGAAAACTGGCAGACATCTTCGAAGTGCACATGACCGAGGAGCAGCACTGCGTCGCCCAGTTGCGCCAGCACGGCTTCCAACCGGAGTCGATCTCGCGCGTGGTGCAGACCCACATGCACATCGACCACACGGGCGCACTGGGGCACTTCCCCGACGCGGAGATCGTGGTGCACGCCGCCGAGCTCGACAGCGCGCGCGGCGAGCGCCCCCACGCGCGCGGCTACGTGAGCGCCGACTACGAACAGCCGGGGCTGGTCTGGAGCATGTACACCGGCGAGCTGGACCTGTTCGGCGACGGCAGCGTGCGCCTGCTGCCCACGCCCGGGCATTCCGCGGGCCACGTCTCCGTGCTGCTCGAGCTCGAGCACACCGGGCCCGTTCTGCTCACCGCCGACGCCGTGGACAACCGCGCGCAGTGGGACGGCTCCCAGCCTCCTCGCTCACTCCACAGCGCCGAGGAAGCCGAGCGCTCCAGCGAGCGCCTGCGCGAGCTCGTCGCTGAGCGCGACCCGCTGATCGTGTTCGGGCACGATCCACGAAACTTCGGTGAACTCAAGCAGGCGCCGAACTGCTACAGCTGAGCTACTACTAGACCCATAGCTGTGGCGGCCCAGCCGGTGAAACTCGCCGATCGGCGCGAGTTGACGCCTCGTCGTTCGGGCATGCCAATACGAAGCACCCGCCTCTACCCGTGGCTAAGCTAAGCACGATGACTATGGCCCGGACTGGATCGGCCGCGACTCAGCGACTCGTTCTTGCCTCGCGGTGAACCACGCGACCCTCGCGCTTGCCATCTGCGCTCCATTCGATCCTGCGCACCCGACCGAGCACTCCCAGGGGTGGAGGATGGTCAGCAATGACCGTCTCCATCGGTTCTCCACTCGCGGCATCAAGAATCACCGTCAGCCACAAGCCTCTCGGAGTTGGCCGGCCGGGCGGCGGAGCAGCCGTCCGGTCCACGAAATGCCCATGCATGGTGATCACTTCCACGGCCATGTCTGCGTCTTCTTCTCCAGACATCACGCCCTTCGTGACCAAGCTCACCGCGCGGCCATATGTTGACCTCACACTGACCACCCTCGTTGGCCGTCCTCCTGCCTCGCGCCGGCTCGCGATCCCCGCCACCTTTCGTATCTGCGTCGGCGTGAGCGCTGGCGGCGCGCGGCGCGCCCGCCCGCCGCCGGCGCCCACCCACAACTCGCCCGCCACCCCCACCCCGATCGCAGCGACCACTACCGCAACCGTCACCGACCGTCGCCCCTTCGTCCGTGGCTTTATCAACGCCTGCGGCTCCTATTTGCACGAGTTGAACGAGTACACCGCACTGGTCGGCGCATGCGTATACAAAATCTTCGTGTGCGGGCCCTTGGCTACCAGCGCTTCTTCCGCATCCGACGAGCCAATGCCTGGGAGCCATTTCCCCTCTTCCCGTGGGAGATGCAACACTTCTCCGAGATAGCCGTGCGTCGCGTTGGCTTCTCCGTCGTCCTCTGCGCCCGCCATCAGCTGTGTCGCGACACCAGGTTCCCCCCCTTCTTCCGCCGGCAGCTTGAGCTTGGCATGTTCGCCAGGCGTCCAAAACTCCCATTCAGCTGCGGTACCCTTTACGTGCCACACCTCGTCCTTGAAGTATTCGTTCATCGGCACCACATGGTGCGCTCTATTGATTTCATAGAATTCGAAGTTGTGTGGCGGTTTTACTTCTGCCAGCCCAAACGCCCCAAAGTACTCCGGTCTCGTAGTTATGTCGGTGAAGATTTCTTCACCGACGCGACGGTAACTGTCGCCGACATGGGCCCCAGCCTCCATCCATCCATATCCGGTCGCGATCGGCTCCGGCTGGATAGTCGCCCATACCTCATTATTGACGAGCCCATGGCCCGACCACTTCATGCAATTTGGACCCACCAGCGCCGATACACCTCCGAACGCTTCGGCTTCATCCGGGTAAGAAAATGGTGAACTAAGCTCCGCATAGCAGTGGTCCGAACCGCCGCTGCCTTCCCATTCACCGAAGGTCTCCGAGCACTTTTTCTGCGAAGACGATGCAGCTTCCTCTGCGCTGTCGGCCGTCCGGGACAACCTGACCGCGTCGGAGCCCGGTCCAATTTCTTCTAGTTCTTCCAGTTCACGTAGTTCTGCTTCTTCTGCTACGCGGGTTGGTTCCGGATCTTCTCCCCCTTCCCGCGCCCAAACTACCGCCGTGGCTTCACTTTCCGCCACGAAGCTACCTGCTGGCATGTTCACCGATGCTGCGACGCGCACCGTGTGTCCGACGTCTTCGCCGGTTAGTTCAAGCTCTGGCGATGTCGCGCCAGCGATGTCATAACAGTCTTCGCCCAACACTTCCCCCTCTTCTTCGCCACCGCATCGCATCCACTGGTAGCGGACAGAGCGTGGCGTCGTTGACGCCCACGCCGCCATGGACAGGGTGACCGTCTGGCCTTCTTCAGCTTCCCCTTCAATAGTTGGCAGCGGCAGAATGACGGCCGTTGCCGGCGAGATCTGTGTTTCATGATTCAGGTGGTTGGCTCCGGTGACAACCACCCTAAGCGTGTGACCAACGTCAGCTTCCTGGGGCACATAGGTCCGGCTCGTCGCGCCTTCGATCTTCACACAGTCGCCACCAAGAACTTCGCCCGCTTCTTCGCCACCGCAGCGTTCCCATTGGTATGTGAACGCGGGGGCCGGTTTTGCCCGCCACGAGCCCACTCGAGTGAACAATTCCTGATACTGCTCCGGTGTCCCAGCTATTTCGAGGCCGCCACGATACCAGGGCGCCTGTTCGATCGTGGCGTGTTCTTCGATCATTACGCCTTGGAATTCAGCGTTCCGCCGAGCGCATTCCTCTGCTTCCGGTGACGGACCTCCGTTGACTTCCGTGTCCAGGCATTCCGGCTTTTCCTCGTAGTTCGGTTCGAAGTGCCCGGTTGTTGCGTAGTCGATGATGTTTGTGCGCCATCCGATTTGCGACAGGGCTTCCGGGTGCGTGGCGCCGTAGTTGACGAAGGTCGGGCAGCCTTCCTGTGTGCAGCCGTAGACGACCGGATTGCTGGCGTCCTGTTCGATGTTGAAGGTGCCGTAGTTTTCGAAGAAGTTGCCCGGGACCAGCTTCCCCGTGTCGCTGGTCGTATCGAAGCCGCCGGACTTCCACGTCGCGACCCCTTCGTTGACGAATTTGCCGCCGCGCAGGTTGATCCACGCCGGCGGATCGAACACGGTCGTCGAGCCCGGGCCGGCAACGATCTTGCCTGGGCCCAGGAAATAGGTCGTCCCGCTCGACCACGTCAGCTGGCTGATGATGTCGAGTTCGCTCGGCACGGTGATCGCCCCTTCGTTGTAGATGCTCGAGTACGGGGGTTCGTCGAGTATCAGCGACTTGAGGATGCTCGGCGTCATGCTCGTCAGCGTCAGATTGCCGAGGGTCGTCACCAGTTCCGCGCTCTGGCCTTCGATCTGGCCGGCGCTGATGGAGGCTTCATGGGCGATCCGGCCGGACAGCGCGACGTGTTCGCCGAGCGCGTAGGAAGCGCTGGGGAAGTTGTTGAAGGCGATCGTCGCTCCGGGCGCAGCCGTCCACGTGTCTGTGGCGAACTGGCCGGAGCTGCCACCGCCCGAGAATTCAAGCGTCCCCGCTTCCGCCGTCACGCTCGCCTCGTTGTCGATGCTGAAGCCGATCCGCCCCACGCCCGCCCCTTCGGTCTTCTTCATCGTACCCGTGTTCGTCAGCGTCGCTTCTTCGTTCGATGCCAACAGCCCCGCGTTGCCGTATGGGGCTTGAGCGTTGACGAGCAGCGTTCCGGAGTTGACGAGGTGACCGTCGTGCCCGCCGTCGATCGTGCCTTCGTGGGAGAGGGTGAGCGTTCCTTCGTTATCCAGGGTGCGTTCTTCGAGCGCGACCCGTTCCTTGGCGATCGAACCGCTTGCGCCCGGCTCGATCACCGTCGAGCCCGTGCCGCCCAAGTCACCGTCTCCGCCCGCGACGAACGAGCTTGCGACATCGATGCTACCCGCACCCTTCAATGATCCCCCTTCGATTTCGAGTCCTGCCACCGCCGACGCGCGCGACGGGTTGGTCAGTTCGAGGGAACCGTCACCGTCCGTGGCGACGTTCGCGCCCGCCCCTTCGATCGTGCCTGCGCTAACGACACCGTCGTCTAGGATCGAACCCGACATCGGCACCGTCGTGCCGAGCGAGAACGGCACGTTGGACGCATCGTTGAAGGCAATACTCGTACCAGCGCCGGTGGCGAGCCACGAGCCCGGTGAGCTGATACCCGATTTACCGCCACCGCTGAATTCGAGCTCCGCCACTTTCGACCCTCACGGTCCCTTCGTTGTCGATCGCGTACTGCACGCTCGAAAGCCCGCTGCCCTGCGTCTTCTCGATCACGCCCGTGTTCGTGAGCGAGGCGTCTTCCTCGGATGCGATAAGCCCGTAGTTGCCTGCCGGCCGTTCGGCGTTGACGATCAGCGTGCCGCTGTTGAGAAGCCCAGCATGTTTCGAGGCGAGGAGTCCCCCTTCCGTCCCGATCGTCAGTTGTCCTGCGTTACGTAGCGTGCGGCCTTCCAGGCCCATCCTCCCGTGAGCGACCGAGCCGGTCGCGCTCTGCTCGATCACCGTCGGGCCCGTTCCCGACATATAGGCGAAGCCGCTCGCCGAAAACGATTCGCTGACATCGAGTTCTCCGGCGCCGCGCAGCGTGCCGCCCTCCAAGTCCAGCCCGGCGACGGTCGAGGGGTCTGACGCGTTGGTCACTTCCAGGAAGCCTTCGCGCATCGAGACGGTGGCCGTTTTCCCTTCGATCGTGCCGACGCTGACGTCGCCTTCCTCCAGCTCGATCGCCCCCGACATCGGCGCTGTCGCGCCGAGCGAGAACGGCGTGCCTTGCGAGGCATTGAACACAATTGCGCCCGTGCCCGTCGCGAGCCAAGAGTCCGGTGAAATCGCGCCAGAACTCCCGCCGTCCCTGAGTTCCAGTGTGCCCGTCTGCGCCTTGACAGTCGCCTCGTTTTCGATCGGGAAGCCGATCTGCGAGACACCGCTTCCTTCGGTCTTCTCCAGGAGGCCGGTGTTCGTCAGCGCCGATTCGCTTCCTCCGGGCAGTTCCCCGTTGACGATCAGCGTACCGCTGTTCACCAGGTGGGAGCCACGGTCCCCCTGGATCCCACCGGATCCCTCGACCGTGATGCTCCCCGCATTGCTCAACGTGCGACCTTCCAGCCCCAGCCGCCCCTGCGAGACCGTGCCGATAGCTGCCGGCTCGATCACCGTGGAGCCGCTGCCCGACAGATAGCTGAAGCCGGTTGACGTAAGCGATTCGCTGACGTCGAGTTCGCCGGCGCCCTTCAACGATCCTTCTTCGAGCGTCAGGGTTCGTACTGTCGAGACTTTCTGGCCCGCGATTTCAAGCTGGGCACCGGTTATCTTCAGCGACGCGCTCGCGGCTTCCACGGCTCCCACTTCGTAGTTGCTGTTCGTGACCTCGACGATCGCCCCTTCTTCGATGCACGCGACATCGGTTGGGCCCGGCACGCTCCCCGTTGACCAGTCGCCCGCAGTCTCCCACACACCTTCGTGGGGACCCGTCCATGTGTCGGTGCAGGGCGATTCGGCTATCACGCCAGTCGCTTCCGAGGTGCTCGCAGTCGGGCCCACCGTGTTATTCGCCGTCACCACCACGCGCATCGTCTTGCCCGCTTCGCCCGCACCGAGCAGATGAGTCGAACCGGTCGCGCCGGAGATGTTCGAGCACGAGCCACCAGAAGCGTTGCAGCTCTCCCACTGGTAGCTGAAGGTGATCGGGGGTGTACCGCTCCAGCTACCCGTGCTCGCGCTCAGCGTGCGGCCCTCCTTCGCCGTCCCCGAGATCGTGGGCAAAACCGTGTTCGCAGGCGCGGACGCCACCACCGTCGCCGTCTGCGCCGAGCTCGCCGCCGCTTCACCCGCCGCGTTCTTCCCGGTCACCTTCACGCGGATCGTGTGACCCACCAGTTCATGCCCGACCGTGTAGGTCGAACCCGTCGCACCAGAGATACTCGCGCAGCTTTCGCCACCGGTGTTGCAGCTCGCCCACTGGTAGCTGTAGGTGATCGTCGGCGTCCCCACCCACGTGCCGGTAGAGGCGCTCAGCGTCTTTTCATCCTTCGCTTCCCCCGACACCACCGGCAAAACCGTATTCGCAGGCGCGGACCCCACCACCATCGCCGTCTGCGCCGAGCTCGCCGCCGCTTCACCCGCCGCGTTCTTCCCGGTCACCTTCACGCGGACAGTGTGGCCAACAAGTTCGTGCGCGATCACATAGGTCGAGCCGGTCGCACCAAAGATACTCGCGCAGCTTTCGCCGGCAGTGTTGCAGCTCTCCCACTGGTAGCTGTACGTGATCGTCGGCGTACCCGTCCACGTGCCCGTTGACACCGTGAGCGTCTCTTCATCCTTCGCTTCACCCGACACCGCCGGCAAAACCGTATTCGCAGGCGCGGACCCCACCACCGTCGCCGTCTGCGCCGAGCTCGCCGCCGCTTCACCCGCCGCGTTCTTCCCGGTCACCTTCACGCGGACAGTGTGGCCAACAAGTTCGTGCGCGATCACATAGGTCGAGCCGGTCGCACCAAAGATACTCGCGCAGCTTTCGCCGGCAGTGTTGCAGCTCTCCCACTGGTAGCTGTACGTGATCGTCGGCGTACCCGTCCACGTGCCCGTTGACACCGTGAGCGTCTCTTCATCCTTCGCTTCACCCGACACCGCCGGCAAAACCGTGTTCGCAGGCGCGGACGCCACCACCGTCGCCGTCTGCGCCGAGCTCGCCGCCGCTTCACCCGCCGCGTTCTTCCCGGTCACCTTCACGCGGATCGTGTGACCCACCAGTTCATGCCCGACCGTGTAGGTCGAACCCGTCGCACCAGAGATACTCGCGCAGCTTTCGCCACCGGTGTTGCAGCTCGCCCACTGGTAGCTGTAGGTGATCGTCGGCGTCCCCACCCACGTGCCGGTAGAGGCGCTCAGCGTCTTTTCATCCTTCGCTTCCCCCGACACCACCGGCAAAACCGTATTCGCAGGCGCGGACCCCACCACCGTCACCGTCTGCGCCGAGCTCGCCGCCGCTTCACCCGCCGCGTTCTTCGCCGTGACGCTCACGCGGATGGTATGACCCACGAGTTCATGCGCGATCACATACGTGGCGCTGGTGGCGCCGGAGATACTCGCGCATGCTTCGCCCGCGGTGTTGCAGCTCTCCCACTGGTACGTGTAAATAATCGTCGGCGTACCCGCCCACGTGCCCGTTGACGCCGTGAGCGTCTTTTCATCCTTCGCTTCACCCGACACCGCCGGCAAAACCGTATTCGCAGGCGCGGACCCCACCACCGTCGCCGTCTGCGCCGAGCTCGCCGCCGCTTCACCCGCCGCGTTCTTCCCGGTCACCTTCACGCGGACAGTGTGGCCAACAAGTTCGTGCGCGATCACATAGGTCGAGCCGGTCGCACCAAAGATACTCGCGCAGCTTTCGCCGGCAGTGTTGCAGCTCTCCCACTGGTAGCTGTACGTGATCGTCGGCGTACCCGTCCACGTGCCCGTTGACACCGTGAGCGTCTCTTCATCCTTCGCTTCACCCGACACCGCCGGCAAAACCGTGTCGGCGGGCTTGGTCGCGTACGAGGCGAGACTGAAGTTCGCGCCAGTCGAGATTCCCCCCGCCGCGCCGCTCAGGCCTTTGACTTCGACGGGTTCTTTCTCGGTTGTCGTCGTGCCGTTGCCGAGCTGGCTGTCGTTGTTCTCGCCCCACGCGTCGATTTTCCCGCTGCTCAGCAGCGCGAGGCTGTGGAATTCGCCACTTGCCACCGCGACCGCTGCCGTGATCCCTTTGACTTCCACGGGTTCTTTCTCGGTCGTGGTCGTGCCATTGCCGAGCTGGCCATCGTTGTTGTCTCCCCACGCCATCGTTTTCCCGCTTTTCAGCACCGCGAGGCTGTGGCTGTGTCCAGCGGCTACTGCAACGCCTTCGGTGATCTCTTTGACTTCCACCGGTTCTTTCTCGGTCGTCGTCGTCCCGTTGCCGAGCTGCCCGTCGTTGTTCTCGCCCCAGGCCTCAACCTTCCCGCTGCTCAACAGCGCGAGGCTGTGGAATTCGCCGCCGGCAACGGCAACGGCCGCGGTGATCCCTTTGACTTCCACCGGTTCTTTCTCGGTCGTCGTCGTGCCATTGCCGAGCTGGCCATCGTTGTTGTCTCCCCACGCCATCACCTTGCCATCTTTCAGCACGGCGAGGCTATGGTCGGAGCCAGTCTGCGATCGCCACCGCTTCGGTGATCCTTTTGACTTCCACCGGTTCTTTCTCGGTCGTCGTCGTGCCGTTGCCCAGCTGACCGTCATTGTTCAAGCCCCAGGCCATGACTTTGCCGCTTTTCAGCAGCGCCAGGCTGTGATCGGCACCTGCCGCGATCGCTACCGCTTCGCTGATCCCTTTGACTTCCACCGGTTCTTTCTCGGTCGTCGTCGTGCCGTTGCCCAGCTGACCGTCGTTGTTCTCTCCCCACGCCATCACCTTGCCGGTTTTCAGCAGCGCCAAGCTGTCGAGTTCGCCGCCCGCCACGGCGGTCGCTTCGGTTAGCACCTTCACCGCCACCGCTTCCTTCTCGGTGGTGATCGTGCCGTTGCCCAGCTGGCTGTCGTTGTTCAAACCCCAAGCGGCAGCCCCCGAGGATTCAGACGCCGACGCAGGCAACACCGCCACCAAGACCACCGTGGCCAGCGTTGCGGCGAAGAACACGCCCGTGGGTCGCCGCCGAAGCAGTCTCGCGACCCTCAAGAGCGACCCAGGCGCTCTCTCAATCCAAGGTCCGCGCGCCCCACCAGCCTCCACGCCCCCCGATGTGCCCATCACAACGCCTCCTGCATCCATTAGGTTGTGGGCGGGCCAAGTTCAAGCAGCTCGGATAGCGCCTGCCCGTGGGTCCCGCACTCTCGTTCGGGTCAGAATCGATGTCAACTGGGCTCTCGCACATTCCCCGCAAGTTGCGGAAATTTCTTGTGCTGGCGGTGTTCGCACAGTTGGCTCGCCGAACGCGCCTGGGTGGGGCCTGTGATAACGGCTTGTGCCCCTCGCGCGCGAGCTCAGCGTGAGCCAGGGACGCCGGCCGTCCTGGTGCCGAGCTCTGCCGCAAGCTCCACGAAGTAGTCCAGTGAGCGCGGGTTGGCCAGCGAGTCAACGCTCGCGGCCTGGTGCGGGTCGGCGCCCATCAGGATGCGCTTCACCGGCACCTCGAGCACCTTGCCCGACAGCGTCCGGGGGACCTCCTCGATCTGGCGGACCTCGTTCGGGACGTGCCGCGGCGAGCAGTCCTCGCGGATGCGCCGCCTGATCTCCGCCGCCAGCTCGTCGGTGAGCGTCACCCCGTCGCGCAGCACCACGAACATGATCATCCACAGCTTGGCCGCGCCGACCGGGTCGTCGCCATCGCGGGGGAAATCCACCACGAGTGCGTCCAGTACCTCCTCGACGCCCAGTGCCGCCCGGTAGATCTCCGCCGTGCCCATGCGCACGCCCATGCGGTTGATCGTCGAGTCCGAGCGCCCCGAGATGACCGCCCCGCCACGCGGCGTGATGCGGATCCAGTCGCCGTGGCGCCACACGCCGGGGTACACCGCGAAGTAGCTGTCGTGCAGGCGGGAGCCGTCGTCATCCCCCCACAGGTACAGCGGCATCGAGGGCATCGGCTCGGTGATCACCAGCTCGCCCACCTCGTCGTCGAGGCTGTTGCCGTCCTCGTCCCACGCGTACACCGCGCAGCCCAGCGCCCGGCATTGCAGTTCGCCCTCATAAACGGGAAGCAGCGGGCAGCCGGCGACAAACGCCGTGCACACGTCCGTGCCGCCGCTCGTCGAGAACAGCCACACGTCGCGCTTGACGTGCCCGTACACCCAGTGAAAGCTCTCCGGCGAGAGCGGCGAGCCCGTCGCCCCGAGCGCCCGCAGGCGACTGAGGTCGTAGTCGCGGCCCGGCTCGATCCCCGCCTTCTCGCAGCTCGCCAGCAGCCCCGGGCTGACGCCCATGCACGTGATCCCGGTGCGCTCGGCGAGCCGCCACAGGAACCCCAGGTCGGGGTGCGCAGGGCTGCCGTCGTACAGCACGATCGCCGCGTCCGACACCAGGCACCCGACGAGGAAGTTCCACATCATCCAACCGGTCGTCGTGAACCAGAACATGCGGTCGCCGCGCTTCAGGTCCAGGTGCAGGCGCTTCTTGTACTGCTCGAGCAGGATGCCCCCGTGACCCTGCACGATCGCCTTCGGCAGGCCCGTCGTCCCTGATGAGTACAGCACCCACAGCGGGTGGTCGAACGGCACCTGCTCGAAGGTCAGATCCGCATCGTCCCCGGAGGGGGAGTCAGCGCCACTGGCCAACAGCTCATCCCAGGTGAGCACACTACGAACGCCCGCCAGACCGCGACCGGGCCGTCGCCGACCGGAGGCGGTCCCCTTGAAATCGTGGTTCAAGTAGGGGAGCAGCACCACGTGCTCCACGGTCGGCATCTCCGCCACGATCCGCTCCACGTTCTCCGTGCGGTCGAAGTCCTTGCCGCCGTGGCGGTACCCGTCCACCGCCAGCAGCACCTTCGGCTCGATCTGGGCGAAGCGGTCGATCACGCTGCGCGCGCCGAACTCCGGCGCCGCGCTCGACCAGATCGCGCCGATGCTCGAGGTGGCGAGCAGCGCGATCAGCGTCTCCGGGATATTCGGCATGTATGCCACCACGCGATCGCCGCGCTCCACTCCGAGCGAGCGCAGGCCCGCCGCGCACGCCGCCACCCGCTCGCGCAGCTGCCCCCAGGTGAGCTCCTGTAGCTCGCGCAGCTCCGAGCAGTGCAGCACCGCCACCTCGTCCGCCGGGCGCTCCTGGCCGGCACGGCCCATCAAGAGGTTCTCCGCGTAGTTCAATCGCGCCCCCTCGAACCAGCGCGCCCCGGGCATCTCCCGCGCAGCCAGCACTTGCTCGTAGGGCTGCGAACAGCGCACGCCGCAGAACTCCCACAGGCACGCCCAGAACTCCTCCAGCTCCTCCACCGACCAGCGCCACAGCTCCTCGTAGTCCACGAACGCGCGGTCTTGGCGCTCGCCAACCCAGCTCATGAAGCGAGTCATCTCCGCGTCCTGCGCCCTCTCCCGCGAAGGCGTCCACAGGGGCTGCTGATCGGAGTCCACCGTTGCCATACGGCTATTCTCGCGGTTTGTGAGCCTGCCTGGGTTGCGCGAGGAGTTTCCCGTATTCGAGAGCGTCGCATACCTGAACGCCGGCACCGACGGTCCGCTGCCGGCACGCGCCGCGGACGCTGCCGGGCGCGAGCTCGAGCGCGAGCTGCGCACGGGCCGTTCGACCGCCCACTTCGAACGGCGCAGCGAGCTCACCGCCGAGCTGCGCACCGCCTACGCGTCCGCGCTCGGCGCCGACGCGGCCGACGTGGCCCTCACCACCTGCACCACCGAGGGCATGGCCCAGGTGATCGGCGGCCTGGAGCTCGGTCGCGGCGATGAGATCCTCACCAGCGACGAGGAGCATCCGGGGCTGCTGGGCGCGCTGTCGGCCGCCCGCGAGCTCCGCGGCGTGGACGTCCGCGAAGTTCCGCTGGCGGAGGTGGCCAGCGCCGTCGGCGCCCGCACCCGCCTGGTGGCCTGCTCGCACGTCGGGTGGGTGAGCGGCTGCCTCGCGCCGGGCGAGCTCGCCGAGCTCGACGTCCCCGTCCTGCTCGACGGCGCCCAGGGGGTGGGCGCCATCCCCGTTGACGTGGGCACGCTCGGCTGCGATGCCTACGCGGGCGCCGGGCAGAAGTGGATGTGCGGCCCCGACGGCACCGGCATGCTGTACGTCAGCGCCGAGCTCCGCGAGCGCCTGGCCGTCCCCCGCCGCGGCTACACCAACCTCGAGGACCCCAACTCCGGGCTCGACGCCCGCGTCCACGAGGACGCCCGCCGCTTCGACACGCTGTCGCTGAACGCCGAGACCACCGCCTGTGCGCTGGCCGCGTCCGGCGTCCTGGCCACGGCCGGCTGGCCGGCCGTGCACGAGCACGCCCGCTCACTCGCCGCCCGCCTGGCCGACCTGCTCATCGAGCGCGGGCGCGAGCCCGCCCCCCGCGCGCACACCACGCTGGTGTCCTTCCCCAGCCCCGACCCCCCCGGCGAGCGGGCGTCGCTGGCCGAGCGCGGGGTGATCGTGCGAGACATTCCCGGCCGGCCGTGGCTGCGCGCGTCGGTCGGCGCATGGAACGACGAGCACGACCTCGCGCGGCTGCTCGACGGCCTCTCCGTCTAGCGCCCACGCCCCGCATCCCGATCCGCACGCCGCCACGAAGGCCGTCGATCGACCCTTGCGCGCCCCGGTGTCACGTAATCTCTGTGCGTGTCTGCATCGACCGCGCACGCGCTCCACGGATGAGCGTCGCCGCCACCCGCGCGCCGGACGTCGAGCCACCCGAGCCGACCCCCCCGAGCGCGCCCGCGCAACCGGGGCCGCACCCCCCCTCCCGCCTGCTGCTCCGCTACGCCGGCCTGCCGCTCGTCATCACGGCGTCGCTCGTCCTGAACACCCATCGGCTCGCCCAGAACGGCTACGCCAACGTCTTCTACTCCGCGGGCGTGCAGTCGATGCTCCGCTCGTTCCACAACTTCCTGTTCGTGTCCTTCGACCCGGGCGGCCTCGTCTCCGTGGACAAGCCCCCGGTGGCCCTGTGGGTACAGGTGGCGAGCGCCAGGGTGTTCGGCTTCGCCCCGCTCAGCCTGCTGCTCCCCGAGGCCCTCGCCGGCGTGCTGTCGGTGGCGCTCCTGTACGTGCTGCTCGCCAGGCGCTTCGGGCTCGGCGCCGCGCTCGCAGGGTCACTCGCGCTCGCCGTGTTCCCCTCCTTCGTCGCCGTCTCCCGCGACAACGGCGTGGACCCCGTGCTGCTACTGCTGATGCTCGCCGCCTGCGCCACCGGCGTGCGCGCGTGCGAAAGCGGACGCTGGCGCACGCTGCTGTGCAGCGCGGTGCTCGTCGGCCTGGCGTTCAACACCAAGACCCTCGCCGCCTACCTCGTCGTCCCCGGCATCGCCCTCGGATACCTGCTGTGCGCACCCGGCTCGCTCCGCCGCCGCCTCGCCCAACTGCTCGTCGCTGGCGCGGTCCTGCTGATCGTGTCCTTCGCCTGGATCGAGTTCGTCGACGCCACGCCCGCCGCCAAGCGGCCGTACGTGGGCAGCTCCACCAACAACTCCGAGCTGGGGCTGACGTTCGGCTACAACGGGCTGGGCCGCGTCGAAGGCCAGTCCGGCGGCCCCAGCGGCGCGCCCGTGCGGCCCGGCGGGTACGTGCCGATCGCGCGCGAGCGCATCTCCGACGCGGCCGCCCAGGCCCACCACGTCCACGCCCCGCCCCCGGCCCCCGGCGAGCACATACCCAAGCCCGAGCCCGTGTCGGCGCCCGTGAGCGTCAAGGGCAGGGCAGCGGAGCCCACGCCGTTCGGCCCGTCGCCCAACCCTGTGCGCCTGTTCGGCAAGGGCCTCGGCGACCAGGACGGCTGGATGCTGCCGTTCGCGCTGTTCGGCCTGCTGGCCATGGCGCTGCTCGTGGTGCCCGAGCGTCTCACCGGCAGGCGGCGTGCGCGCCCCGCCGCCGGCGCCGGGAAGGACGACCCGGAGCCGGCGGACGGTGTCGTGGCATCCCAGCCCGAGCAGCCCGACGAGCAGGTCGCGCGCTCGCGCCGGGCCTTCGTGGTGTGCTTCGGCGGCTGGTTTCTCGCGGAGGTCGTCGTGCTCACCGTCTCCAAGGGGATCGTCCACCCCTACTACGTCTCCGGGCTCGCGCCCGCCACCGGCGCCATGGTGGGCGCCGGCGCGTTCGCGTTCGTCAAGCTGGCGCAGGGCCATCGCCGGCTGTTGGGCGTCGTGCTCGTGGCCTGTGCGCTCGCCAGCACGATCCTCGCCCAGGTCGTGCTCATGCACCGCGAGCACTACATGCTGTGGTTCGCCCCCGTGCTCGTCGTCGGCGCCATCGTGGGCATGATCGCGCTGCTCGCCGCCAGGCGGCTGGCCGTCCCCGCGGTCGCCCTCACGCTCGCCCTCCTGCTCCTCACCCCCACCGCCTACGCCACCTCCACGTGGCTCGCCCCGGTCGAGGGCACGTTCCCGGTGGCCGGACCCAAAGCCTATGCCGGGCCCGGCGGCTACGGCCTGAACGCACGCGACGCCGCGCTCAACCGCGAGATCCTCGACTTCGTCAGCACCCACCACCCCGGCTCGCGCTGGGCGCTGCTGACCGTCGCCTCCGACACCGCCGCGCCGATGATGCTCATGGGCCTGCAGGCCGGCGCGCTCGGCGGCTACAGCGGTAACGACCCGGCGCTCAACGGGGCCGGCCTCGCCCGCTACGTGGCCCGTGGCGAAGCCCGCTACGTGCTGCTCGGCGGCGGCTACTCGCAGCGGGGCGGCAACCAGGCGACCGAGGCCGTGCTGCGCGCCTGCAAGGAGCTCGCGCCGTGGGAGTGGCACAGCCCCGTCGCCTACCCCTACGGGCTCGTGCTGTTCGACTGCGCCGGACGCGAAAAGGCGCTCGCCGCGAGCTGAGCCGAGGCGGGAACTCCCGCGCCGGGTCGGAAACATTCCCGTGTAACTCGCGCGAGCGCAGATACTTGTCAGAGGCGAAAAGCCCGCAATCTCCGCAACAAATACGCCGCGGGCGGCAGCCGGCCCAACGGTAGGCGATACATTTTCGGGCACGACGCTCGAAGAAACCGAGCCGAGAAAGGCGGGAGGGCCTGCCCAGGCAAAGAGACAGACCCTCCCTATAGGTCGGCCCCTCGTCGCCCACCCGACCCCATGCCGGGAGCGACGAGGCGGCCGCCCCGGTGTCCTCGAGGACGGCTTACACGGTATCGCTCAGTGCGGGCCTGTGAGCACGACGCCGCGCCAAATATCTCCGCTAAATGCGACCAATTACGGGTGAGCGCGCCGCCAAAGCCGATACCGGTGCTTTTGATAGTTCCTGCTATCGGTAATCGGCGGCCGTTCCGAGCGCTCTGAATCCGTCAGCCCGCCTGCGCTGTGCTAGGCCGCCACGGACAGCTCGCGGTGGAATGCCCGTGCGAACAGCTCGCGCTCGCGCCCGACCGCCCAGCGCGGCACGGCCGACTCGCCGTCGGCGATCAGGCGCATCTCCACCGTGCCGTTGTGCAAGGCCAGCGTGGTGGAGCGCACGAGCTGGTCGCGTGAGCGCTCGAGGTCCTCGGCCAGGCGCAGCAGCGTCGCGCACCGTTCCAGGCGCTCGGCGTCGCCGGGGCCGAACAGCGCCTCCATCGGCCCGGGCGCGGGCATGCCCTTGCGGTGGTAGCGCGCCGCCTGGGCGATGATCGCCGTCTCCACCGGCGCGAACCCCGGCAGGCTGCCGTTGAGGATCAGGTAGCGCGAGTGCTTGTGGTGGTCGTCGTAGTCGATCGACATGCCGATGTCGTGCAGCATGCACGCCGCCCACAGCAGCTCACGCTCGCGTGGGTCGCCCTCGTGCAGACCGAGCCGGGCGAGCTCGTCGAACATGCCCAGCGCCAGCGCCGCCACGTGCTCGGTGTGCTCGCTGTCGATCTGGTACTGCGCGGCCATGTTCAGCACGCTCACGACCCGCACGTCGGCGAACAGCGCCTGCTCGTCCTCGGGCACGTCCTCGCCGTAGCCGGGGGCGAGCCGCTCGAAGAACACGCCCTCCCGCAGGCCCGCCTCGGTCGCCTCCAGGGCGTCGAAGCCCCCCGCGAGGAGCACCCCCTCGACGACCAGCGCCCCGGCCAGGATCAGGTCCGCCCGCGCGGGCTTGATGCCCGGCACGCTCGCCCGCTCAGCGGCGGGCAGAGCGGCCAGTCGCTCCACGAGCTCCGCCAGCGCCGCCCGCTCCACGAGCATCCCCTGGACCCCGTTGGACGGCAGTCCCGCGGCCCGCTGAGCCGCCGCCGCCAGGTTGCGCACGGTCCCGCCGATGCCCACCAGCCGCCCGCCGCGACCCTCGCCCGCGTCGCACGCCAGCCAGCGCGCGTCCGCGAGCGCCCCGGCGACGTGCTCGCGCAGCTCCTCGAGCTGCTTGCGCTTGGCCGGACCGTTGGGTGGCAGGAAGCGCTCGCTCATGCGCACCGTGCCCAGCGGCCACGAGCCCGAGCGGCTCATCTTCCGCTCGGCTACGCGCACGAGCTGCAGCGAGCCGCCGCCCAGGTCGAGCACGCAGCCGTGCTCGAGCGTCGTCGAGTTGACGGCCGCCAGGTACCCGTAGCGCGCCTCCTGCTCGCGGCTGAGCACCCGGATGGGCAGCCCCAGACACGCCCGCGCGCGCTCCAGGAAGCCGGCCGCGTTCTCCGCGTCGCGGATCGCGCTGGTGGCCACCGCGTCCACCGCCCCCTCGCCCAGGCCGGCCGCGCGACAGAAGTGGGCGAACACGTCCAGCGTGGCCAGCGCCCGGCGCATCGGACGCTCGCCCAGCCTGCCGCTGGCCATCAGCCCTTCGCCGATCCGCACCGGCTCGTAGATCTCATCCGTGCGCTTCCACCAGCCCGCGCCCGCCATGAACACGACCAGGCGGAAGGAGTTCGATCCGAGGTCGATCACCGCGAGCCGCTCGCCTGGCTGCATCATTCCAGCGTATTCACCGCACCGGCTGGCGCCGCGGGAACGCTCAGCCCAGCATCCCGGCCCGGGCGCGCTTGTCCGCGTACATCGCCCGGTCGGCCTTCACCAGCACCTGCTCGGCGCTCGCCGTGCGCTGGTTGATCATCGCGTATCCGATGCTGGGAGACGGGTGGATGACGTCGTCGCCCACGTCGATGCTGCACGCCGGCAGCACGCGGGCGAGCCCGTCGGCGACGATCGCGATCCCCTCGTCGTCGATGTGCGGCAGGATCACCGCGAACTCGTCACCGCCCAGGCGCGCCACCAGATCGGTGGCCCGCAGCCGGCGGGTCAGGGCGCGGGCGACCGCCTTCAGCGTGTCGTCGCCCACCATGTGGCCGTAGCGATCGTTGATCTCCTTGAAGTCGTCGAGGTCGATCACCATCAGTCCGGCGATCTCGTCGTAGCGGTGCGAGCGGCCCACCTGGAGCTCGAGGTCGTGCTCGAACAGCCTGCGGTTGCGCAGGCCGGTCAGCGGGTCGTGGTCGGCGAGGTGGCGCAGATGTTCCTCCAGGCGCTTGCGCTCGGAGATGTCCTGGAGCTGGGCGATGTAGTGCAGCGGCTCCCCCGCCTCGTCGCGCACGAGCGACACCGACAGGATCGCCGAGACCACCTCACCGGCGGCATCGAGATAGCGCTTCTCCACCTGATAGGCGGGGATCTGCCCCGCCAGCAGGCGCTGGCGCTGCTCGCTGTCGTTCTCGGCGTCCTCCGGATGCACGATGCCGTCGAAGCGCTTGCCCACCAGCTCATCGGCGGTGTAGCCGGTGATCTCACACAACGCGCGGTTGACCAGCAGCCAGCGCCCGGCGCCGTCGAGCAGCGCCGTGCCGATCGGCGCCCGCTCGAAGACCTCCTCGAAGTTGCCGCCCCGGGCCGCCGGTGACAGCAGGTCGGCGTGCCTTCGCGCCGTGATGTCCAGCACGACCGCCACGCCGCCCACGATCCCCGCTGCCGCTGCGCCGCCGGGCACATCGTCCCCGGGGGAAAATGGGGATTGGGAGCCGTTCGCGCGCAGCGGCCCCACATCGACCATCAGGCAGTGGCGCCCCTCGGGCGTCCACACCTCGCGCGAGCGCGTCTCGCCGGCGAGCGCCGAACGGAACAGCGGCTCGACCGGCTTCCACAGCGCCGCCGGGAAGATGCTGCCGACGAGCTTCTCCCTCGAGCGCCGCCCGCGGCTTGGCGAGGCGCTCGAGCGCGTGGCCGGCCGTGAGCACGAAGCGCAGCTCACGGTCGAACACCACGATCAGCGCCTCGGGCAGCTCGCGCAGCGCGGCCGCAGCCGCCTGATCGGCGCTCGCCAGTATCTGCTCGGGCTCGCCCGCAGGTCCGGTCGGTGCTGGCACCTGCTCAGCATCGGCGCGCGGCCACGCCAACTTGACGGTTGAACGCGCCCTTACTTCACGGCATGTCCCGAGGCGCTCAGCGCGTCCCAGTTGCCGCCGAAGGCCTCGATGCCCACATATCCGATGGAGCCGGAGCTGTCGCCGACGTAGGTGTACAGCGCATGCCCGGCGTAGGTCACCTGCTGGGCGCCGTCCGCCAGGCGGATTGTCGAGAGCAGCGCGGCGTTCACACCCGGACCCGCCAGCGGCTTCCCGCTCGTCTGCAGCGGCGGCCAGGTTTTCGTGCAGGCGTGGATCTTCACGCAGTCTGTCTTCGCCCGCGTGATCGCGGGTGAACTCATACACCGTGAAACCCGCGGAGGTGGTAAGGATCGATCCCAGGTGGGTGTGACGCAGCTCGAGCTTCGCGGCCGCGCTCGCGCGCGCGTCGGGGGCGCCGCCGTTGGCGCTCGCCACCGCCGAGCCGCCCGCCACGCTCGCCAACACCAGGCTCAGCAGGATGTACGTTCGCTTCATTGGATTCCCTCGCAGTCTTGGGACTTGGTCTGGGCAGATGTCTTCGTGTCCCTCGCCAAGCCAGACGCCAGATGGCACCCAATGTTTCCCGTCGTTGCGCCGGCGCGAACGCCTCCCGAGCGGGCCGGACGCAGCAAATTCCGCAGGATGCGGCTTCGGGTGTGCATCCGTCCTCCAGTATGGATAAGCTTTCTATGTCGTATCTCTCGTCCATCCCTCGAAGGGGCCGTGCCATCCGGGTGCGGCCCCTTTTTTGACGGGCCCCGGCGAAGCGCGCTCAACCGCCCCGCGCGCCCGTCGCTCCCCGCCCGGCGGGGGCGTTGATGCTGGGCCCCGGCCTAACGCCACTGCATGGCGATCGCACCGCGGCGGCGCACCCGCCGACGACCGGGCCTTCCGAAGCACGCGCGCAGGATCGCGTTGACCGCGCTGACGATCACCGCCCCCAGCACCGCCCACCAGAAGCTCGCGATGTGAAAGCCCGGCACGATCCAGTGCGTCAGGTAGAGCATCGGCACGTCGATCAGGAAGTAGCACAGGCCGAGCGTGACGATGATGAAGGGGAGTGAGAGAAAGGCCAGGACCGGTTTCACGAACACGTTCACCAGCGTGAACACGAGGCCGGCGAGGAGCAGCGCCCACCAGTCGCTCCCGTAGCCCAGGCCGGACAGCAGCCGCGTCGCCACGAACAGGGCGAGCGTGTTGAACACCCACGTGATCACGAGCCGTCGAGCCACAGCTCACAGCCTAGCCGGGTGCTCGCAACGGCCCCTTCACGCAGAACCCCAGCATGCATATGCTGCCCCTCGCATGTGACGCACCCGCCCGACCCTCCCACGCGACGATGAGCACCGGCCTGTACTTCCACCACCCCGTGTGCCTCGAGCACGACCCCCGTGTGCACATGCCCGGCCATCCCGATACGCCCGAGCGGCTGCAGGCCATCGAGGCACGCCTGGCCGGCGCCGACTGGCTCGGCTGGGAACGGCGCGAGAGCCCGCCGGCCGAGCGCGAGCAGCTCGAGCTGATCCACTCCAGCCGGCTGGTTGACCAGATCCGTGCCATGTGCCTTGCCGGCGGGGGCGCCATCGACCCGGACACGTTCGTCGGTGAGCCCTCCTATCGCGCCGCGCTGCATGCGGCGGGGGGCGCGTGCGCGATGACCGCTGCCCTGCTGGCCGGCGAGACGAGCCTCGGCTTCAGCGCCGCGCGGCCGTCCGGTCACCACGCGGAACCCGACCGCGCGATGGGCTTCTGCCTGTTCAACAACGTTGCCATCGCCGCCGAGCTGGCGATCCGCGAGCTGGGGGCCGAGCGCGTGCTCATCCTCGACTGGGACGTGCACCACGGCAACGGCACCGCCGAGGCCTTCCGCCGGCGTGCAGACGTGCTGTTCGCGAGCATCCACCAGGCGGGCATCTACCCCGGCAGCGGCGCCCTCGGCGACGTCGGCTCGGGCGAGGGCGAGGGCTACACCATCAACCTGCCCGTCCCCGCGGGCAGCGAAGGAGACCTGTGGCTGTCGCTGCTCGAGCACATCGTGGTGCCCGCCGCCACGGCCTTCAGACCCGATCTCGTGCTGGTGTCCGCCGGCTACGACGCCCACCGCGCCGACCCGCTGGCCGGGTGCCGCCTGGAGACCGACTCGTTCGCCGAGATGTCCCGCCACGTGCACGACATCGCCCGCCAGCTCGGCGTGCCGCTCGGGATGGTGCTCGAGGGCGGCTACGAACCCGCCGCGCTGGCCGAGTGCGTGCAGGCGACGCTCGCGGCCCTCGCCGCGGGCGAGACCGCGAGCTCTGCCGCGCCCGACGCGCTTCTCACCTCGCGGGCCGCAGCGCAGATCGGCCGCTACTGGCCGCTGTGAATCCCGCCGGCGAGCAGCGCCACGAGCTCCGCGTCGCCCGTCGGCGAGAAGTCCTCGTACCAGAGGCCCACTGCCCACATGTCCGGCGGCGTCTGCACGCACACCACATCGTCCGCGCAGGCGCACAGCTCCCGCGCCGACTCCGGCGCGGCCACGGGCACGGCGAGCACCACCCGTGCGGCCCCGCGCATGCTCACCGCGGCGATCGCCGCGCGCGCCGAGCGGCCGGTGGCGAGGCCGTCGTCCACCACCACCACCGTGCGCCCCGACAGCGACCGGGGCGCACGCCCGCCGCGATAGCGGCCCAGCTCCTCGGCGAGCTCGCGCTCGGCCCCCGCCGTCAACGCCTCCAGGTCGCGCGCGGAGATGCCCAGAGCACGCACCGTGTGCGCGCTGAGCATCCGCACGCCGCCCTCGGCCACCGCCCCGATCGCGAACTCGCGGTTTCGCGGCGCGCCGACCTTGCGCACGAGGACCACGTCGAGCGGTGCATCGAGCGCCCGCGCCACCTCGGCGGCGACCGGCACCCCGCCGCGGGGTATGCCCACGACCACCGGCCGCGCGCCCCGAAAGCGCTCGAGCCGGGCGGCCAGCCGCCGTCCCGCGTCGCGGCGGTCGCTGAAGTGAGCGCCGGCGCCGAACGCCGGCGAATCCTCGATCGCGCCCGCGCCCGCGTCCGCGCCCGTGCGCGCAGCGTGCCGCTGCCCAACGATGTGGCCCCTCGACGCGCGCGCGCCAGACGGAGGCCGGTGGGACAAGCGCCTACGCCGCCTCGCCCAGCGCCTGCAGCTCGCGGTGCAGCGCCAGCCTGCCAAGCGCTCGCTCCTCGATCGCGCGGACGCGCTCCGGGCTGATCTGCATGCGCCGCGCGATCGCCGCGAGGGTTTGCGCCTGGCCGTCGTCATCGAGCCCGTAGCGCAGGCCGATCACCGTCCGATCGGGCTCGGGCAGCTCGGCCACCGTGCGGCGCACGGCCTCGCGGCCGAGGCCGGTGCTCACCTCCTCGCCCACGTCCACACCGCCGTCGGGGACGAGCGCCCCGAGCGAGGTCTCCCCGTGCTCGCCGACGGGACGGTCGAGGCTGGTCGTCACCCTCGCCGCCCCGGCGAGATCGTGCAGCTCCTGCACGGACACCGCGGCCGCGTCCGCGAGCTTCCCGCTCGGAGGGCTCGCGCCCGAGCCTGGTGAGCAGCTCACGGTGGGTCGTGGCGACCCTGCGCTCGCGCTGGGCGATCGCCACCGGCAGACGGATCGTGCGCCCGTGGTCTGCGAGGCCACGCTGGATGGCCTGGCGGATCCACAGCGTCGCATAGGTCGAGAAGCGAAATCCCTTGCGCCAGTCGAACTTCTCCGCGGCCCGGATCAGGCCCAGCATCCCCTCCTGGATGAGGTCGAGCAGCATCAGATCGCCCGCGCCCTGATAGCGCTTGGCGATGGACACCACCAGGCGCAGGTTGTGGGTGATGAGCTTCTCCTTGGCGCACAGGTCGCCCTGCTCGATGCGCCTGGCGATCTCGAGCTCTTCGGCTGGCCGCAACAGCGGGTAGCGGGCGGCTTCCTGCAGGAACTGGCTGATCGCGTTGACCGTGAAGGGAGCGAGGTCGTCGTTGGTGGTGTCGGAAAGCGAGTTCATGAGGGCGGGTGCCGCCTGGATGAGCCGACGCGGCTTGCGAGTGGTGGCAGTGGACGGTCGCGCGACGCGCCGCGCAGCGTAGCTCCACCAGGTGCAGCGCGCATCGGGGATCTACCGAGGGCTTGCCCCGTGGGCGTCCAAGGGTACCTGCTGGGTGATGCAGTGGATGTTGCCGCCGCCCAGCAGGATCTCGCGGGCGGGCACTCCCACCACCTCGCGCCCGGGGAAGCAACCGCGCAGAATCGCCGCCGCCTGCTGGTCGAAGCGCTCGTCGAGCAGCGGATGGACCACGCGGCCGTCGGCGAGATAGCAGTTCACGTATGACGCCGCCAGACGCTGGCCGGCCTGGCGCGGCGCCGTGCCGGGCGCGGGCGCCACGCCTTCGGCCTCCCGTGCGGTGATCCTCAGCGGCCCCGGCGAGGGCAGGCGCACCACCTCGAGCGAGCGTCCCCGCGCATCCCTAGCGGCCTGCAGCCGCGCGAGCGCATCGCGCGAGATCGCGTGCTGCGGGTCGGCCGGATCCTCGCTCCACGTGAGCAGCACCACGCCGGGGCGCGCGAAGCAGGCGAGGTTGTCGACGTGGCCATCGGTCTCGTCGTCGAGCACCCCGCGGCCCAGCCACAGCACCCGCTCGGCGCCGAGGTAGGCGCACAGCGCCTGCTCGATCTGCTCGCGCGAGAGCCCCGGGTTGCGGTTGGGGTTGAGCAGGCACTCTTCGGTGGTCATCACCGTCCCCTCCCCGTCGACGTGGATCGAGCCACCCTCGAGCACCAGCGGTGCGCGGTAGCGATCCACCCCTTCCACCTCCAGCACCTTGCGCGCGACCCGCTCGTCGCGCGCCCAGCTCGAATACAGGCCGCCGTCGTGCCCGCCCCAGGCGTTGAAGCCCCAATCCACTCCACGCACGCCACCGTGGCCGCCGATCACGAACGTCGGGCCGACGTCGCGCATCCAGGCGTCGTCGGCCGAGATCTCGACCACGCGCACGGCCGCGGACAGCAGCGAGCGGCAGCGCTCGAACTGCCCGTCGGAGACGGCCATCGTCACCGGCTCGCACGCCGCGATCGCCTCCGCCACGGCCGCGTACGCCTCCTGGGCGGGCTCCGCTCGAAGGCGCCAGTTGTCCGGGCGCTCCGGCCAGGCCATCCAGCAGCCGGCGTGCGGCTCGAACTCCCCCGGCATCCTGAAGCCGTCGGCGGCCGGCGTGGAGGCAAGCGTGGCGCTCATCCCGGCGCAGCGTAGAGGACGGCCTCGCCCGTGAGCGCCGGCGCTCGCTGGAGCGCCTACAGTCCCCGACGGTGCCCGACATCGAGCTGATCACGGCCCTGGGACCACGGTCCTCCCCCGCTCGCACCCGTCCGCCGCGGCGCCCGCCGCTGCGGATCGCCGCCGTCCAGGAGCGCTGGCGCCCCGATCCCGCCGAGCACGCCCGCGCGCTCGCGTCCGCGGTCGCCCTCGCCGCCGCCGAGGGCGCGCAGCTCGTGTGCCTGCAGGAGCTCACGCTCAGCCGCTACTTCGCCGTCGATCCCGCCGGCGCGCGGGCGGCGGGAGCGCAGCCGGAGGAGCTGCCCGGCGGGCCCACCCACCGCTTCGCCGCCGAGGTCGCGCGCGCGAGCGGCGTGTACGTGCACGCTTCGCTGTACGAGCGCGCGGCGCCCTCCGCGGAGGGCGCGGGGGACGCAGGCGACGAGCTCGGCTACAACACCGCGATCCTCGTGGCTCCCGACGGCGAGCTCATGGCACGGACGCGCAAGCTGCACATACCCGTCACCGCCGGCTACCACGAGGACCGCTACTTCCGTCCCGGCCCCGCCGACGGCGACCCCTTTCCGGTGGTGGCACTCGGGCAGGCGCGCCTCGGCCTGCCGACCTGCTGGGACCAGTGGTTCCCGGAGCTCGCCCGCGCCTACAGCCTCGCGGGCGCCGACGTGCTCGTGTACCCGACCGCGATCGGCTCCGAGCCCGACCATCCCGACTTCGACACCGAGCCGCTGTGGGAGCAGGTGATCCGGGGCAACGCCATCGCCAACGGCCTGTTCATGGTGGCCGTCAACCGCGTCGGCGAGGAGCCGCCGCTGCGCTTCTACGGCTCCTCCTTCATCTGCGATCCATACGGTCGCAAGCTCGTGCAGGCCCCGCGTGAGGACCCCGCGGTGCTCGTCGCCGACCTCGACCTCGACCAGCGCGGCGACTGGCTCGAGCTGTTCCCGTTCCTGAGCACCCGCCGCCCCGACGCCTACGCGCCACTCGCCGCGCCCGCCGGCGAGCCGGAGCGCCGGGCCTGAGCGCCGCCATGGCCGGCGTACGCCCGCCACTAAGCTTTGCGCGGTGGCGCGCATCGGCCTGCTCACCGGCGGCGGCGACTGCCCCGGCCTGAACGCGGTCATCCGTGCGGCCGTGCGCAGCGGCCTGCCCGCCGGCCACGAGTTCGTCGGCTTCCGCTACGGCTGGGCCGGCGTATTGGGCGGCGACGCGCTCGAGCTGACCGTGGAGAGCACGGCCGGGATCCTGCCGCGCGGCGGCACGATCCTCGGGACCTCCCGCACCAACCCCTACGCCGGCGGCGCCGACGGCAGCGCGCTGGTGCGCGCGAGCCTCGCCCGCCTGGACGTTGACGCCCTGATCGCGATCGGCGGCGAGGACACGCTCGGCGTGGCCCTGCGCCTGCACGAGGACGGCGTGCCGGTGGTCGGCGTGCCCAAGACGATCGACAACGACCTCGGCGGCACCGATGTGACGTTCGGCTTCCAGACCGCCGTGCAGATCGTCACCGACGCGATCGACCGGCTGCACACCACCGCCGAGTCCCACAACCGCGTGATGGTGGTCGAGGTGATGGGCCGGCACGCCGGCTGGATCGCCACCCATGCGGGGATCGCGGGGGGCGCCGATGCGATCCTCGTGCCCGAGCGGCCGTTCGACATCGAGGAGGTGTGCGCCCATCTGCGCCGCCGACACGAGCGCGGGCGGAACTTCTCGATCGTGGTGGTCGCCGAGGGCGCCACGCCGCGCGCGGGCACGCTCGAGGCGGACGGCGGGCCGGTCGCCCGAGCCGCCGCCGAGGACGCCTTCGGGCACGCCCGTCTGGGCGGGATAGGCGTGCTCCTGGAGGGCGAGATCGAGGCCCGCACGGGCTTCGAGACGCGCGTCACCATCCTTGGCCACGTCCAGCGCGGCGGCACGCCGGTGGCCTTCGACCGGGTACTCGCCACGCGCATGGGCGTGGCCGCCCTGGAGGCCGTCGCCGCAGGGCGCTTCGGCGCCATGGTCGCGCTGCGCGGCAACGCGATCGTCGAGGTCGCGCTCGCCGACGCGCTCGCCGAGCCCAGGCTGCTCGACCCGGAGCTGTACGCGACCGCCGAGCTGTTCTTCGGCTGAGAACGCGCCAGGCGAAGCAGGCCCGGATGTCAGCCCGGACGGCCCCGAGGCGACTTCGCCATCATCACACGCATGAGCGCAGCGGAGATCGGGCTGGCCCTGTCGGTGTTCGTGGCCTGCGCCGTCGAGGCGGTCGAGGCGCTGACGATCGTCCTCGCGGTCGGCACCACACGCAGCTGGTCCTCGGCGCTCAGCGGCGTGGCCGCCGCCGCCCTCGCGCTCGCCGTGATCGTGGCAGCGCTCGGCCCCGCGCTCACGTCCCTGCCGATCGACCTGCTGCGGGTGGCCATCGGCGGCCTGCTGCTGATCTTCGGCCTGCAGTGGCTGCGCAAGGCGGTCATGCGCGCGGCCGGCCTGAAGCCCATGCACGACGAGCTCGCGATCTTCAGCCGGGAGACCGAGGCGGCGCGCGCGGCCGGTGGCCGACGCTCGAGCTTCGACGCCTACGCCTTCACCATCTCCTTCAAGGGGGTGCTCCTGGAGGGGCTCGAGGTCGCGTTCATCGTGCTCACGTTCGGCGCCAACCAGCACCACGTGGCACTCGCGGCCGCCGCCGCCGGCGCGGCGGTGCTCGTGGTCAGCGTCGCGGGGGCCGCCGCGAGGGCCCCGCTCGCCAGGGTGCCGGAGAACACGATGAAGCTCGCCGTCGGCGTGATGCTCAGCTCCTTCGGGATGTTCTGGGGCGCCGAGGGCGCCGGGGCGAGCTGGCCGGGCGGGGAGGCGGCGCTGCTGGCGATCATCCCGGGAACGCTCGCCACGGCGCTGGCGCTGGCCTGGACGGTGCGCCGCGGCGCAGCTGCGCGCGGGCGTGGGAGCGACGGCCAGACGCCCGCCGAGGCCGGCGGGCGGGCGACGGTGGGCGCGTGATGCGCGCCCGGCGGCTCCTTGAGGCCGTGTGGGAGTTCGTGGTCGGCGATGACTGGCTGACGGCGCTCGGGGTCGTGCTCGCGCTCGCGCTGACCGCGCTGCTCGCCGCGGCCGGCTCCTCCGCCTGGTGGGCGATGCCGCCAGCCGTGGCCGCGCTGCTCGTCCACTCGGTGTGGCGCGCCGCGCGCCGCCAGGCTCAGGACGTGTGACCGAGGCCCATGCCGCTCGGACGGCGCCCGGATACACACCAACATATCCATATATATTATTATGTTGTTATGACTGAGCCCCATGGCGAGCTGCTGCATCTCGACAGACCGCATGCCCTGGCCCTCCGCCACGCCCGCCTCGACCGGGCCGGCGCGGAGCTTCTCGCGGGACGCTTTCGCGCGCTCAGCGACCCCGTCCGTCTCGGCCTGGCGCGCGCCCTGCGCGGCGAGCAGGAGCTGTGCGTGTGCGACCTCTCGTGGGTGGCCGGGCGCCCGCAGAACCTCACCTCCCACCACATGAAAGTGCTCAAGGGGGCGGGCATCGTCACCGCCCGCAAGGACGGCAAGATGACCATGTACCGCCTCACGGCCGCCGGCGCGCGGCTGCTCGAGAGCGCTGAGGGCGCCGGCGCCGAGACCGGCGCGACCGCCGGGGCCGACGCCCGGCGCGACGGCCACTGAGGATGAGCGGCGTGCTGAACACGCTGTGGGAAGGCCTCTCGAACGCCCTGCTGATGGCGTGGACGGTGTGGTGGGCGCTCGTGCTGGGGTTGGCGATCTCCGCGATCGTGCAGGCCTGGGCGCCCCGGGAGGGAGTCCGGGACTCCCTCGGCGGGACGGGCGGGCGGTCGCTCGCGCTCGCCGCCGGCCTCGGCGCGGCCAGCTCCTCGTGCAGCTACGCCGCCGTCGCCATCGCCAAGTCGCTGTTCCAGAAGGGCGCCTCCGCGGCGAGCGCGCTGGCCTTCCAGTTCGCCTCCACCAACCTCGTGGTCGAGCTCGGCGTGATCATGTGGGTGCTCATCGGGTGGCAGTTCACGCTCGCCGAGTTCCTCGGCGGGCTGGTGCTGATCGCCATCATGGCCGCCCTCCTGCGCCTGTTCGTCTCGCCCGCGCTCGAGCGCCAGGCGCGCCGCCACGCCCAGGCGGCCGACGACGGCCACCAGCACCACTCGGCCGCCACGGAGCTCCCCCTCCGCGAGCGCCTGCGCACGATCGACGCGTGGTCGGACGTCGCCCACAACTTCCGCAACGACTGGGCGATGCTGTGGAAAGAGGTCACCCTCGGCTTCCTGCTCGCCGGCTTCATCGGCCTGCTCGGCAACGACTTCTTGGGCGCGCTCTTCCTCAGCCACGCCCCGCCCGCGTTGCGACTGCTCGAGAACGTCGTCGTCGGCCCCGTCATCGCCGTCCTCAGCTTCGTCTGCTCGGTTGGCAACGTGCCCGTCGCCGCCGTGCTGTGGTCGGGTGGCATCAGCTTCGGGGGTGTGATCGCCTTCATCTTCGCCGACCTCATCGTCGTGCCCATCGTCCTCATCTACCGCAAGTACTACGGCCGCGCCTTCGCGCTGCGCATCACCGCCCTGATGTTCGTCACGATCGTGCTCGCCGCCGCGCTCATCGACGTGCTGTTCGCCGGCGCCGGGCTGATCCCGTCCGCGCGCCCGACGCGCGCGGAGGTCTTCGGAGAAATCCAGCTCGGCTACAACCTCATCGCCAACGTGCTCGCGCTGGTCGTGTTCGCGGCGCTGTTCGCGCTCACGCGGCGTCGCGGCGCCCGCGACCCGGTGTGCGGCATGGAGGTCGATCGCGCCAAAGCGCTGCAGCTCGCGGACGGCGAGCGGCACGGCGCGCGCCACTACTTCTGCAGCGAGCGCTGCCTGCGCGCCTTTCAGGACACCAGCAGGAACTCCATCGAGGTCCACGCCGGGCGGAAGCCGAGCCGCGCGTAGAGATCCTTGGCGCGATCCTCGTCGTCGGCGGTGATCCACAGATCGCCCACGTCCCCCGCCGCGGCGATCGCCGCCTGCGTGAGCGCCGTTCCCAGGCCCCGGCCGCGATGGTCGGGATGGACGTACACCTGTGAGACCTCCGCCGCCGAACCCAGCCGCTCGAGCTGCGCGAACGCGACCGGCCTGTCTCCCTCGCGCACGGCGAACACCCGTGCCCCGCGGCTGATCGCCACCTCCCTGTCCGCCGTCCGGTAGTGCTCGAGCTCGTCCGCGGTGGTCGCGCCGAACTCCTCCGCGTGCCAGGTCAGGCGCAGCTCGAGGACCGCGTCGTAGGGCACCTCCTCGAGCCGTATCGCCGGCGCGTCCCGTGCCTGGCCGCCCGCCGAGCCCGCCGCGGCGGGCTCGTGACGCATCCACAGCAGGCGGGTCGCTCGCCAGCCGAGCGCGACGAGCTCCGCGCGCGCGGCTTCCCCGGCGGCGGGCACGTCGAAATCCAGCCGCCGATGGCTCACTGCCGCGAGCGCCTCGTCGGCGTACGCGGCCAGCTCGCCCGCGCTCAGCGGCGGCTCGTCCTCGACCCGCACCACGTTGTAGTCGTAGTAGCTCGGATAGCGCGTCGCCAGCACCACAGTGCCGTGCGCCCACGGCAGGAGCACATCGCACACGGCCGCTTGCCCGGCCGTCCGCCAGGCCCGCGCGCGCTGCGCGAGCGCAGCGGATGTCCCGGAGCTCGCCGATCGCACGCCCGCCAGGTTACGCCCGCTTCGCGAGCGCCAGTCCGCCGGCCGCCCGCTCGCCCTAGCGATCGCGCCGCGCGGGCATCGCCCCGGCGAGCGGCTCTCTAAGATCAAACCCGATGGGCGAGCTTCCCACGGTGGGCATCATCGGCGCGGGCGTCAGCGGGCTGACCGCCTGCAAGGCGCTGGCGGACTTCGGTGTGCCGCACACCTGCTTCGAGGCCTCCGACGACGTGGGCGGCAACTGGTACTTCCAGAACCCCAACGGCTTCTCCTCGGCCTACCGCTCGCTGCACATCGACATCTCCAAGCCGTCCATCTCCTTCCGCGACTTCCCGATGTCCGAGCGCTACCCCGACTACCCCCACCACACGCACATCTTCGAGTACCTGAGCGACTACGCCGACGCGTTCGGGCTACGCGAGCACATCCGCTTCGACTCGCGCGTGCAGCGCGCCGAGCGGGTGCCCGAGGGCGGCTGGCGGGTCACGCTCGCAGCGGAGGGAGACGGCGAGGAAGAAGACGGCGGCGGAGAGCGCTTCGACGCCCTGCTGGTGTGCAACGGGCACCACTGGAGCCCACGGCTCCCGGACTACCCGGGCACGTTCGACGGACCGCAGATCCACTCGCACGACTACATCGACCCGCGCACGCCGCTCGATCTCTACGGCAAGCGCGTGCTGGTGGTGGGCATCGGCAACAGCGCCGTGGACATCGTCTCCGAGCTCGCCCGCAAGACCATCTCGGACACGGTCTTCCTGTCAACCCGCTCGGGCGCGTACGTCGTGCCCAAGTACCTGTTCGGCAAACCCACCGACCAGGTCGTCAAGCCCAACCCGCTCGTGTCGGCCGGCCTGCAGCGGCGCATGGGCCGCGTGCTCCAGCGCGTGATCAACGGCCGCATGGAGGACTTCGGCCTGCCCACGCCCAACCACCGCTTCCTCGACGCCCACCCCACCGTCTCCAGCGAGCTGCTCGGGCGCCTGGGGGCCGGCGACGCGGTGGCCAAGGGCGACGTGCAGGAGCTGATGGGCGATCGCGTGCGCTTCGCCGACGGCAGCGTGGAGACACTCGACGCGATCATCTACGCGACCGGCTACAACATCAGCTTCCCGTTCCTGGACCCCGAGCTCGTGTCCGCGCCCGAAAACGCGCTGCCGCTGTACAAGCGCATGTTCAAGCCCGGGATCGACGATCTCGCGTTCATCGGCCTCGGCCAGGCGATACCCACGATCTTCCCGTTCGCCGAGCTGCAGTCGAAGCTGGCCGCACGCTGGCTGAGCGGCGACTGGGCGCCCCCGAGCGACGAGCAGATGCGCGAGGAGATCCCTCGCGACGAAGCGTTCCACACGGGCCACTTCGTGGCCAAGCCGCGACACACCATGCAGCTCGACTGGTACGCCTTCGAGCGCGAGCTGAAGACGCGCTCGATCCCCAACGGGCAGGCCCGGGCGCGCGCCGGCGCGCCCACCGGGCGCTCGCTGGCAGCCCGCGTGGTCGCGTGAGCGCGGTCGAGTTCTCGAGTGGCGGGGTCACCTGCAGGGGTGTCCACCTCCCCGGTGCGGGCGACGAGCTGGCGGTGGACGGCAGGCGTCCGTGCGTGGTCCTCGGGCACGGTTTCAGCGGCACCGTCGACTCCGGGCTGACCCCGTTCGCGGAGCGCTTCGCCGCGGCCGGCCTCGACGCGCTCGCGTTCGACTACCGCCACTTCGGGAGCAGCGACGGCGAGCCGCGCCAGCTGCTGTCTATCCCCCGCCAGCTCGAGGACTACGCGGCGGCGACCGCGTACGCCCGCTCGCTGCCGGGCGTGGATCCAGAGCGGATCGTGCTGTGGGGCTACTCGTTCGCGGGCGGCCACGTCGTCCGCGCGGCAATCGCCGACGGACGCGTGGCGGGCGTCATCTCGATGCTGCCCGCGATGGACGGGCTGGCCGCGATGAGGACGCTGCTGCGCCAGGCCGGAGCGGGCCAGCTCGCCCGCTTGACGGCGCTGGGGGTGCGCGACCTGCTGGGCGCCCTGCGCGGGCGCGAGCCGGTGATGGTGGCAGTGGTGGGCGCACCGGGCACGGTGGCGGCGATGAGCACGCCGGACGCCGAGCCGGGCTTTCGCGCGATCGCCGGGCCGAGCTGGCGCAACGAAGTGGCGGCGCGGATCGCGTTGAGCGTGGGCACGTACCGCCCCGGCCTGCAGGCCGAGCGCCTGCCGTGCCCGATCCTCGTCCAGACCGGCGACCGCGACGCCATCGCTCCCGCCGAGGCCGCCCACGAGGCCGCCTTCCGCGCCACCGGCCGCGCGGAGGTGCGCACCTACCCGCTCGGCCACTTCGACGTGTGCACCGGAGACGCCTTCGAGCGCGCGGTCGCCGACCAGCTGCACTTCCTGCGCAGGCACCTCGGCGCGCGCGCCGGCGCGCAGTCCGTGCCGGCCGCCGCCTAGCCGGAAGCGCTCGCCCGTCGCGGCGGTGTTGTCCTGTGGGAACGCGAACATTCCATGCAAATGGCCGCGACGAAGGAGGCGAAGGCACAGGCGTCGGACGCGGACTCCAAGGGTGAGGTCGGGGACGCGGACGCGGCTCCCGCGGGGCCGAGCGTAGCCGCACACCCGCGCGCCGCGCTGCACGTGGCGCGCGCCAAGGGCTGGGGCGGGCTCCTGGGCTTCCTGCTCGGCGGCTACCTGTCGCTGCCCACCAGCACGCTCGCCGCCGCCGGCCTGCGCGCCCTCGTGGCCGGCATGGTGTGCTACCTCGTGGCGTGGGCGGGGGCGGTGTTCGTGTGGCGCCAGCTCGTGATGCTCCAGGTGGCCGGTGCCCGCTCTCGCAAGCGCGAGCACCTGGAGTCGCTCGCGGGTGCCACCTCCGCCCCCGACACCGGAGGAGCCGGACGTCGCCAGAACGTGCGCGTGCGCGTCGAACGCCCGGTGGTGGCCTACATCGGGGCCAACCGCACGCCCGCCCACACCTTCACGATCGACATCAGCGCCGGGGGCCTGCTCGTGGCCGGACTGGCCGACCTGCAGAAAGGCGAACCGTTCGACTTCGAGCTGACGCTCGCCCCCGGCGATCCCCCCGTCACGGGCACCGGCAGCGTCGTCAGGACCGACCCCCAGGGTCGCTGCGCGATCGTCTTCAAGCGGATCACCCGCGCCGACGAGCGGCGCCTGGACCAGTTCATCTTCGAGTCGCTGCGCAGCGAACGCCAGGGCGGGCCGCCGTGAGCCTCATGGGCGCTGGCCGGCGAGCTCCACGCAGAGCTGCTCGAGCAGCCGCTGCACCTCGGGGACGCGCTGCGCATCGTGATCGTCCAGCATCGTGGAGAGCTCGTCGCGGCGAGCGCTCAGCAGCTGGTCGGCCATCGACACGCCCGCCGGCGTGAGCGTCGCCTCGCCCTCGCCCTCGCCTGCCACGACGAAGCCACGCTCGCGCAGCTCGAGCTCCACGGCCGCGACCCGCTGCTCGTCGATCTCCTGCTCGCGGGCCATCCCGCGCGTGCCGTCGATCCCGTAGCTGCCGAAGCGCACGAGCGCCCACACCGCACCTGAACTGAGGTCGACGTGCGCGCGGGCGGCGACCCGCTCGTTGAACGCCCGCCGCCGCTCGCGGCTGACGAGCACCCCGAGCGCACGATCGACCTCCGCCAGCGAGCTCGGGTTCTTCGGCGCCGCGAGCGCATCGTCGAGACCCGCGCTCGTCGACGCGGTCGCCCTCAGCGGCCGCTCGCGCAGCAGCAGGCTCAACACGAACCCCACGGCGCTGACACCGGCGGCGACGAGGAACACCGGCTGCAGGGCGTTCACGTAGGCGCTCTCATACGCGTGCCTGGCGGCCGGCGGCAGGCTCGCCACCTGCGTGCCGGTCAGCCGCGCACCCTTCGCGACCTGGGCTCCGAGTGGACCGCTGATCGCATTTTGCAGCTCCGCGCGCAAGCGGGTGGTGAAGATCGTCCCGAACACCGCCGCGCCGAGCGACCCGCCGATGCCGCGCGCCAGCGTGACGCCCGAGGTCGCCGCCCCGAGGACCGCGTAGTCGACCGCGTTCTGCACGGCGAGGACCAGCACCTGCATCACCATCCCCAAGCCCAGGCCGAGCACGAGCAGGTAGACGTCGGCCGCCGCCGGACTCGTGTGGAGGCCCAGACGAGACAGCAGCAGCATGCCGACCGTCATGGTGGCGGTGCCGGCGATCGGGAACAGCTTGTAGTGGCCGGTCCGTGAGATCAGACGACCCGAGGCGATCGAGGTGATCACGAGGCCGCCGAGCAGCGGGATCAGGCGCAGGCCCGCCCCGGTGGGGCTGGCCGCGAACACGGTCTGGAAGAACAGGGGCAGGAACGTCACCGATCCGAACAGCGCGAAGCCGACGATCAGCGAGAGCAGGCCGGCGATGCGGAAGACCTCATCGCGCAACACGGCGATCGGCAGGACCGGCTCGCGCGCACGGCGCTCGACGAGCAGGAACACGCCGAACAGCGCCACGCCGAGGGCGCCCACGATCACGCTCCGCCCGGAACCCCACGGCCAGGTGGTGCCGCCGAGGCTGGCCACGAGCACGATCGCGCTCAGCGAGCTGGCCAGCAGCCCGGCGCCGAGATAGTCGATCGCCGGGCGCGTGCGCACGCTCACGGCCGGCAGCGTCAGGGTGATGACCGTCAGGGCGACGAGGCCGATCGGCAGGTTGACGTAGAAGATCCACCGCCACGACAGGTGCTCGACGATCAGGCCCCCGAGCAGAGGGCCGGCCACGCTCGCCAGACCGAACACCGCCCCGAACAGCCCCTGGTAGCGACCGCGCTCGCGCGGGGACACGATGTCGCCGACGGTCGACTGCACGAGCACGATCAGCCCGCCCGCGCCGAGGCCCTGGACGGCGCGAAACGCGATCAGCTCGGTCATCGATCCGGCGAGCCCGCACAGGCCCGAGCCCACCAGGAAGAGCACGATCGCGCTCTGCAGGACGCGCTTGCGCCCGAGCTGATCGCCGAGCTTGCCGTACAGCGGCGTGACCGCCGTCTGCGCGAGCAGGTAGGCGCTCGTCACCCACGACAGCCGCTCGAGGCCCCCGAGGTCGCCGACGATCGTGGGCAGCGCGGTGGCGACGATCGTCGAGTCCAGCGCCGCCAGCAGCAGCACCAGCATCAAGCCACTGAAAACGACCCCGACCCCGTGCTTGCCTGTGGAGCGGGAAACGGCTGGAGCGGCGACCGCGATACTCACCTCGAATGCTGACGGGTGCAGGCATCCTAGCGTCCGCCGGAGAACGCGCTCTGCGACACTCTGGCCGAGAGCTCGGTCCGATGAGAACCAGCAAGAGCCCCCAGCGCACGAGCGGCCTGCTCGCACTGCTCGTCGCGGACCGGGTCTCCCCCACGTGAGCCAGCCGGCGACCCGCTCGTCCGCCTGGGCGCCGTTTCGCTCGGCGGACTTCGCGCGGATGTCCTCGGCGCAGTTCGTGAGCAACGTCGGTGGCTGGATGCAGACTGTCGGCGCCCAGCAGCTGATGCTGACGCTCACCACATCGGTGACGCTGGTGGCGCTGATTCAAACCGCGGCGGGGCTCCCGGTGGTTCTGTTCGCCGTGCCCGCGGGCGCGATCGGCGACCTCGTCGATCGCCGCCGGCTGCTGATCGCGGCGCAGTCGTTCATGCTGCTCGCCGCCACCGTCCTGGCCGTGCTGGCACTCGCCGGGCTCGTCACCCCGTGGGTGCTGCTCGGGCTGATCTTCGCCGTCGGCGCCGGGCAGACGCTCACATCACCGACGTGGCAGACGCTGCAGCCCGAGCTCGTCGCGCCCGAGGACCGCACGCAGGCGATCGCGCTGGGCGCCGTGAACATGAACCTCAGCCGCGCGGTGGGACCCGCGATCGGCGGGGCTCTGTACGCGGCGAGCAGCGCCTCGGTGCTGTTCCTCGTCAACGCGGTGAGCTTCGTGCCGGTGATCGGCGCGGTCGCCCGCTGGCGCGGCGGTGCGCGTCCGGCCGGCGCGGCCGCGCCCGAGCAGGTGAGCGAGGCGGTACGCGCGGGAGGGCGCTATATCGCGGGCAGCCCGGCGCTGCGCGTGATCCTGCTGCGCGCCGGGCTGTTCATGTTGTTCGCCAACTCCATCTGGGCGCTGCTGCCACTGGTCGCGCACACGCGGCTTCACCTCGGCGCCGGCGGCTACGGCCTGCTGCTGGGTGGCGTCGGCGTCGGCGCGATCGCCGGCGCGGTGGCGCTGCCGCGGCTGCGCGGGCGCGTTACCGCGGGGACCCTGATGGGGACGAGCACGCTCGTGTTCGCCGCGGTGACGCTCGCGCTGGCCTACGTCACGGTGAGCGCGCTGGTGGCGCTCGCGCTGGTGATCGGCGGGGTCGCGTGGATCCTCGTGCTCTCGACACTCAACTCCCAGTATCAGTCGACCCTCCCCGGTTGGGCCAAGGCCCGCGGCATGTCCTACTACCTGGTGATCTTCCAGGGCGCAGGAGCACTCGGCAGTGCCCTCTTCGGGGTGCTCGCGCAGAACAGCGGGTTGACGCGGGCGCTGCTCGTCGCCGCTGGCGGGCTCACGCTCGCGGCGGTCGCAGGCCTGTGGCTGCCGTTCAGCGCGATCTCACCGAGCGAACTGCTCCCGTCCGGCGACTGGCCGGACCCGCGGCTCGTGGATGCACAGACGACGGACGGGCCGGTGCTGGTGACGGTCGAGTACCGGCCGCGGCCCGGGCTCGAGCAGGCGCTCGTCGACGCGCTCCACGCCGGGCGCCACGCGCGACGCCGCACGGGGGCTATAAATTGGCGCGTGTGGCGCGACGCGGCCGATCCGGGGCGGATTCTCGAGCAGTTCGTGGTCGGCTCCTGGGATGAACACCTGCGCCAGCACGAGCGCGTCACGCTCCGCGACCAGCAGCGCCTCGACGAGATCCGGGCCATGACCGACCCGGACCGACCGACGACCGTCTCCCACTGGCTGGCGCCGGTGCTCGGCGCGAGCCGGCCAAAGACCTGACGCGATGGCCGTCGAGGTACGCGACAACCCCGACGAGGCGCGCTACGAGATCCGCGCGGACGGGGAGCTGGCGGGCTTCGCCCAGTACCGGCTCGACGACGGGCAGATCACCTTCTTTCACACCGAGATCCACCCCGAGCACGAGGGCGTCGGCCTCGGCGGCCAGCTCGCCCGGGGGGCGCTCGAGGACGCCCGCGCCCGGGGACTGACCGTCGTGCCGGTGTGCCCCTTCATCGCCGACTACATCGCCCACCACCCCGACGAGTACCTCGACATGGTCGTCCCGGAGATGCGAGCGCGCCTGTCAGGCGAGAGCTGAGCCGCGCGGTCGGCCGCCACAGGAGTGACGCTCCTCCTCTACGATCGGGTTCGCCATGCCGGAACCCCTCGGGCCCAGCCAGCGCTACATGCCGGGCCTGGACGGGTTGCGCGCGATCGCGGTGGCGGCGGTCGTCGCCTACCACCTCGAACTCGTGTGGGCGCAGGGCGGACTGCTCGGCGTGGGCGTGTTCTTCACCCTCAGCGGCTACCTGATCACGGACATCCTGCTCGCGCAGCTGCAGCGCGGCTCGCTGCGGCTCACGCGCTTCTGGCTGGCGCGCGCGCGACGCCTGCTGCCGGCCCTGTTCCTGATGCTCGCCGTCGTCGCCACGTGGGTGGCCGTCGCCGGGCCGGCCCAGCCGCCGCAGTTCGGACGGGCGATCGCCGCCTCCGCCCTGTACGTGGGCAACTGGCAGCTCGTCTTCCAGCACGTGTCCTACTTCGCGCGCTTCGGTCCGCTGTCACCGATGAGCCATCTGTGGTCGCTCGGCGTGGAGGAGCAGTTCTACCTCATCTGGCCGCTGCTGCTGCTCCTCGGCGTGCGCGTCGTGAGCGACGGATCCTCGCCGTCGGGGCTGCGCCCGCGGCTGGCAATCGTCACGCTGATCATCGCGGCTGCCTCGGCCGCGGAGATGGCCCTGCTGTATCGCCCGAGCCTCGATCCCTCGAGGGTCTACTTCGGCACCGATACCCGTGCGTTCGAGCTGCTCGTGGGAGCCGCCCTGGCGATGGTGTGGCCGAGCGCGCGACTGCGCACGGACATCGCCGCCAACGCGAGGCTCGCACTCGACTGCCTCGGGGGCGTGGGGCTGATCGCGATCGGCCTGCTGATCTGGCGCACGAACGAGTACTCCCCGTTTCTCTACCGCGGCGGATTCCTGCTGCTGTCGCTGGCAACCACGTGCGTGGTGGGAGTGCTCGTGCATCCCGCCTGCCGGCTGGGGCGCGCGCTCGGCTTCACTCCCCTGCGCTGGATCGGCACCCGCTCGTACGGCATCTACCTGTGGAGCACGCCCATCATCGCGCTCACCACCCCGGCCGGCGCCCATGGCAGCGACCTCGCGCGCGCCCTGCTGCAGGTCCTCGCGATCGTGTGCGTGGCGGCGGCGTCATGGCGGTTCCTGGAGCAGCCCGTTCGCCACGGCGCCGTGGAACGGCTGTGGGCTCGCCTCAGCGCCGCCGGCTGGCGGCCGCAGGCCGTCCGACCGCGGGACCTGGCGGCCGTCGGCGGAGCGCTCTGCGTACTCGTCACCGCCATCGTGGCGTTGACCCTGTGGAGCCCCGCCCGCGAAGCCACCGCCTCCGCCAGTGGCCGGCTCGCCGCGAGCGTCCAAGCGTCGCCCGTCTCGCGATCGTTCAGCGCACGGGCGGGCACCGGCGCGGGCGAGCGCACGGCCTGCGCCTCGGTCATCCACATCGGCGACTCGACCTCCGAGGGCCTCGTCTCGAAGGACTACCTGCCCGATCCCGAGCAGCGCATCGAAGCCCAGTACGCCCGCGTGGGCGCCACCGTCCAGCACTACGAGATCTCCGGCGCCCGCTCGATCGTCGAAACCTTCGAAGGCCAGCCCAACGGCTATGAAGTGGCGCAGCGCTGGTTGCGAGCGGGCTACCACGGCTGTTGGGTGCTCGCGCTCGGCACCAACGACGCCGCCGACGTGTCCGTGGGCTCGAGCGTGGGTCCGCTCGCACGGATCCAGAAGATGATGTCGCTGATCGGCGACCAGCCGGTGATGTGGGTGAACGTCAAGTCCCTGCTGAGCACCGGACCTTACGCCGAGCGAAACATGCGCGAATGGAACCAAGCGCTGGTGCAGGCGTGCAGCGAGTACCCGAACATGCGCGTGTTCGACTGGGCCGCGCTGGCCAAGAGCGCCTGGTTCATCGACGACGGCATCCACTACACCTCGCCCGGCTACGCAGCGCGCAGCCGGCTGATCGCGCAGGCGCTCGCGCAGGCGTTCCCCGCGTCGGTCAGCGGCTCGGGGTGTCTGGTGCGATGAGCGGCGGGCGCGTTCACGCTCTGCGCCGCGGCCGCCGAGCATGTACGGTTCGGCGCAAGCTATCAACGGGAGGCTGGGCGTGGCACAGGAAGTGGAGTTCGGCAAGGGCGGGGAAGGCAAGATCCGGAGCTTCTGGGTGGGCGCCGGCCTGGTGGTCATCACCCTGGGGATCTACGCCTTCTGCTGGTACTACTTCGTGAACAACGAGCTGAAGGACGTGGGCCTGGCCGAGGACGACCAGAACCTCGGCCAGTCGAGCCCGGCGATGTCCGTCACCGCGCTCGTGCTCGGCGGCTTCACCTTGTGGGTCGCGCCCCTTCTGTCCATCTATAACTACGGCCAGCGCATCAAGCGCGCCCAGCGTCTGACGGGCATACCCAAGGAGGAGCAGATCAACCCGATAACCGCCTTCTTGCTCTACTTCCCCGGCGTCCTCGTGATCGTCCCCTACTTCTTGCACTACTGGTATGTCACCAAGCACCAGAACATGGCCATGCGCGCGGCGGGCGGACTGCCATACGCGGGTGAGGTGGCTTTTCCAGGCGCGAGCCCGACCTGAGGGCGCGGGCCGACTCGACCTTCGTCGAGAAGGCGGACCGCAGCGGACTAGGCCTCGAGCTCGACGCCGGAGATCACGAGCTTGGCGAACGCGAGCGACGGTGGCGCGACGGCAGGAGGTCACAGAACACGAAGCCATCGCGCTCCACGACCTGCCCTGTCTCGCAGGGGATCGGCGCGTCGAAGATGGGGCCGGCGTGGACGAAGGTGTGGAACTCGCCCCTCTCGCCGCACGGGTTGACGTCCGCGGGCAGCGCGGCGAGCAGGTCGCCGTCATACGCTCGGCCGGCGAAGGAGGCGTCCAGGGCTCGCGGGTCGAGGCACACAATCCTCGCCTGAAAGCCGGCTGCGACGAACTCCCGGGCGAGCTCCCCGGTGTCGCGTCCCCAGAGCGGAAACAGGCCGTGCCTGCCGCTCGCTGACAGACGCTCCTCGCGGTAGGCGCGCACGTCCTCGAGGAACAGGTCGCCGAAGGCAACCGCCTGGACGCAAGCCAAGCGAGGCGCCGCGAAAGACTTCGCCATGCGGGCCTCGTACTCCTCGTTGTCGCACCCGACCGGGATCGGGACCTCGACGAGCGGCAGGCCCAGGGCGTCGGCTTGCTGCGCCAGCAGCTCACGCCGAACGCCATGCATGCTGATCCGGTCATAGGCGTCCGTCACGGTCGTGATCAACGCGTCGGGCCTGCGCCCTTCCTCATCGAGCGCACGCAGCGCGAGTGCCGAGTCCTTGCCGCCGCTCCACGACAGCGCCAGCTGGGCGCCCGGCTGCCCCTTCGGCCCTTCCTCGCCGAGCGTCACCGGGGGGTGGGAATCCTTGTTCGTCGTCGCAGTCAGGATGAGCTCCGAATCGCCTTGGTCACCGCGGCGCGCGCGAGCAGCCCGCTCTCGCAATGCAACTCGGCGCCCGCGAATGCTAGTCGCCGCGTGCGACGCGTGAAGGAGCCGCGCGCACGCAGCAGCTCCTCCCGCTCGGCCCCGGCGACGTACTGGGCGGCGAAGGCGACCGTGATGGCCTCCTCGTCTGTCGCCAGGTGAGGCAGAACGGAGATGTAGGCAGCGACGTCGAGGACGGTCGCGATCACGCCACCGTGCAGCGCGTTGACGGCGTTCAGCACGTTCGCACCCTGCTGGAGGTCGATGCTCCAGGCACCGTCACGACCATCGCTCAGCGTCGCCCCCAGAAAGCGCAGCAGCGGGACCGCGAGCGCGCGGTCGCTGCGCCTCTTGACCTCCTCCGTAGAGCGAGCGTTCACGTTCTCGACGATCAGGTAGCCGCGGACACCATGCCAGCACACTGTCACTCGCGGGCGTCGCCGTCCAGTCGCAGTCGGCCCCCTGGAGTTCCAACATGGAATGCTTGCCCGATGGGCACTCTCGTCGCGGCGCGCGAACCCCTTCCGAGCCGAGAGCTGGCTGCATTCGTCGCCGCCGTGGACGCCGGCACCATCGGCGCTGCCGCCGACTCGCTCTCGCTCAGCCAATCAGCGGTCACCAAGCGCCTGCAAAGCCTGGAGCGCCGCGTTGGCCGTGCGCTGCTCACGCGCTCACACGCAGGCGTGCGGCCGACGACCGCCGGGTGCACGCTCTACCCCGACGCGAAGGCCGCACTCTCGACGCTGGAGCGCGCCGCCGACGCCCTCGAGCGCGACGGGACCACCAGCGAGCGCCGCGTGAGCCTTGCCGCAAGCCACACGATCGGCACCTTCCTGCTCCCAGGATGGCTGACGGCGTTCGGGGCAGACGGGCCGGCAAAGCCACACATCAGCGTCGTCAACTCGGGACAGGTGCTTGCCGCCGTCCACGATCGCGAGGTGGATATCGGGTTCCTGCCGGATCCGCCTGCGTTCGATCACCTCGATGCGCTCTCCGTCGGGCAGGACGAGCTTGTCGTGGTCGTCGGCCGCGGGCACAGATGGGCCGGCACGCAGAGCATCCCGCCATCCCGGCTCACCTCCGAGCCGTTCTTCACCCGTGAGGAGGGCTCGGGCACGCGCAACGCTTCCGTGGCCTCCCTGCGCAGGCTCGGAGTCGAACTGCACCCAGACCTCGAGACGAGCAGCACCGAGGCGCTCAAGCGCACGGTTCGGGGCGGCGGCTTCACGATCATGTCCTCGCTTGCGATCCGCGACGAGATGCTCCGCGAGCAGTGGCGGCGCATGGGGCGACGATCAGCCTGTTCGCGAGCGGGCTCGACGCGGAAGATCGGCCGCTCGAAGAGGTCGCGAGCCCGGAAGGTGGCGTGTGGTTCGCGGACGCTGGCAGCCCGCGGGCGATCGGGCGCGTGGCGCCTGACGGCCTCGTTACCGAGTTCACGAAAGGCCTCATGCACGCGAGCGTCCCCAAGGCTCTCACGGTCGGGCCGGGCGGCGACGTCTGGTTCGACGATGACGGCAAGGTCCCCGCGATCGGGCGGATCACGCCGTCGGGCTCGATCACCGAGTTCACCAGGGGCCCTCGCGCGGGACGGCAGCGGCAGCATCCAGGCCGGTCCGGATGGCGACATGTGGTTCCTGGACGGCGGTGGGATCGCGCGAATCACCCCCGCCGGTGTCGTGACCATCTTCAGGCCCAGCTTCGCCAGGCACGGAGAAGTGGACGACCTGGCCGCTGGACCGGGCAGCTATCTATGGTTCAGCGACGAAGGCGACCCGCACGCAATCGGCCGGATGAGCGGGAACGGTGCGGTTCGTGAGTTCACCAAGGGCCTCATCCGGGGCAGCTTTCCGGGCGATTTCGTCGTCGGCCCAGACGACGAAATGTGGTTCACCGCCGGCGGCAAGACGCCGGCGGTAGGGCGGGTCTCTCGCACCGGCGTCATCCACGAGTTCAGCCACGGCCTGCATCGCGGCAGCTCACTGCAGCATCTCACGAACGGACCTGGCGGCAGCCTGTGGTTCATCGACAGCGGCACCGCGCCAGCGATCGGCCGCGTGACATCGGCCGGAGCAATCCAGGAGTTCAGCCGCGGCGTGAGCTCCAACGCCTACCTCTATTCCATCGCTGCGGGCTCGGACGGGAATATGTGGTTCGTAGCGGCCAATCCTGATGCGGTGGGCCGGATAACGCTCGAAGGTGCGATAACCGAGTTCCCGCCCCCAGACGTCGGCCTCGAACCCATCGAAATCGTCCCGGGCGTCGAAGGGAACCTCTGGTTCACCACCGACGCACTCCTCAACGGGCAGCGGCCGATTGGGCAGGTCGTCCCTTAGGAACCGTTGTTCACAAACGCCTGGTAAGGGCGGCACGGCTCGTTGCGCAGGCTGGGGCAGGGCGGCAGTCCGGTGGGCACGCTGACGCCCGACACGACCGGGAGCGTGAGGTTGGCGGGCATACCGGGCCCGTAGGCGATCGACACCGCGGCTGTGCCACCTTCAGGCTGCGTCTGGTCAAACGACCACACGGGCTGCGTGCCGTTCGGCGCAGAGATCGTGACCCTGATGCTCGAGCCTGCGCGGTACGCGTGCCCCTCGAAGTACAGCGGAATCGTGACCGGGACGAATTCGCCGGCCGGCATCGGCTGCAGGTCGGACGCAAGGAAGGTCGGAATCGGTGTGACCGGCGTGGGCGTCTCCTCGAACATGTTTTCCGCGGTGGTGGCGAGCTTGCGCTCGCTGGCGCGGATCCAGCCGTTCTGGACGAAGGTCTCGTTGCCGTCCGGGCGCACCTCGCTGATGGTCGCCTGGAGATCGACGTCGGGAGTGCTCGACTCCACCCAGAGGTTGACCGCGCCCCCGCCGATCACGGTGGTGTTGCTGCTCAGTGGCGCGGACACGTAGGAGACGGCGGAGCCGGCCGGCGGCTGCACCCAGTTCCATTCCCACTGGGAAGCGTTGCCCCACAGCCCACCCGGGCCCGCGCTGCCCGTGTAGTCGGTCAGCGGCGTGGCGCTCGCATCGGATGTGTAGGAGTCGGTGCCGTTGGACGTTGCCGGTTCTTCAGTGAGCGCGCCTTCCGGCCCGAGGTACCACGAACGAGCGATCGTGCCGGGGATCGGGAACGCCGAGAACGACTGTTCGAACCCGGGGTAGGGATTGCCCGCGGCGGTCGTGCCGCCGCTCGGTGCGGTTCCCGCGCCGTTGTCGAACAGCACGCGAACCTCCGGCAGCGCCTCAAAGGCCGACAGCGCTTCTGCGTATTTCGTCTTTTCCTGGATCGGGTCCGGCGGCAGCGTGACGTGGTCTCCGGACGGGAGTCCCAGCGCGGCCTGATAGACGATCGGGGCCGCCGTATCCAGGATCCCCCGGTTGTCGATCGGCGGCTGGTGGGCGACGTACAGCTCCAAGAAGTCGTCCAAGCGGTCGAGCGTGTAGGGATCGAGCGAGTCGATATGGGCGCCGTTGGTGAACGTGAACCACTTGTGTTCGGTGCCGGTGAAGTGCTCGGCCAGGTCGGCGCAGTGCCCGCCGGTCTGCTCGTCCTCCCACTGGCATGCCATGAACGTCGGAACGTCGATGTTGTGCACGAACGTCACCGGGTCCAGCGGGTCGGCCACCGGCGGGTTGTAGGTCGCGTTTTCCTTGATTTCGGTCAGCAGGTTTGGAGCCTCTTCGTGCAGATCCTGGTTGGCCGCGCAGGTCTGATCGCCGTTCTGGATCTGTTCGTATGCCCAGTGCTCGCCGCTGGACGGCCCGGCGGCTTCGGCGTCGAACTGGCGCCCTTCGGCCCAGGGCACGGCGAAGCCCGTGTTCAGGATGCCACCGGAGTAGAGGGTCGTCGCCGTTGCATCGACCACCGAGAGCGGCGCGATCGCCTCGAGCGCCGGCGGCCGAAGCTGGGCGGCGAAAAGCTGGCTGATCCCGCCATAGGAGACGCCGAACATTCCCACTTTGTGGCGGAGCACCCACGGCTGGTGGGCGATCGTCTGGATCACGTCGTACGCATCGAGATTCTCAAGCGGTTCGAAATAATCGAAGGCGCCGCCCGAGCAGCCGGTACCGCGGATGTTCACGTCGACCACTGCGAAACCCAGCTCGTTGGCCACCGGGGCGAGGCCGCTTTCCGGGCCCGCGGGGTCCGCGTAACCGTATCCGGAGTATTCGATCAGCGTCGGATACGCACCTTTGTGCTTCGTCGGGGGAAAGGTGGGCGGGTGGACGTCGATCGCGAGCTGGGTGCCGTCGCGGGTCGTCAGGTACTGGTATCCGCTGTCCGCGATCGACTGTTTGTAGATGCTGTGATCCCACGGAGCGGCGGCCTGCGTGTGGACGGTGATCGGCCCCGATTCTTCGTTTGTCGAGCTCAGCCGGACTCGGTAGCGTTTCCCCGGCGCGACCTTCCGGAACAGCAGGCCCCCGAGCGAGTCAGCGCTCTGCGTGGACACCGTTTCGCCATTCGACCGGAGCAGGGACATCTGAGCGTTCGGGGCCAAGCCGGTGACGTAGACCTGTTCGACGCTCCCATGCGCGCTGAAGGCGGACGCGGTCGCGGCTACGACGAGCAAGACCGCGGTCGCCGCAAGCGCCGCCACGGCACCGATCCGCGCACGACGTCGCAGCGCAGTCGCTGCGACGAGCGCCCGGCTGACTGCCCGATGATCGCCGCTCGCCGACCTGGCGGGCAGCGGGACCCTCCCCTCCCTCACATCCCCCATGCACGTAGTAAACACCATATGGCGGGTTGGCGGCTTTCGAGGAGCACGGGGGGTTCGGCGTGCTGTATCCGCGCTGCGGCTTTCCCCGCGCAGCGCGCCGCGCCCGCAATTCCAACGCGGCAGCCCCGCGAAACGGAGCCACGACCCGTGAAAAGGTCTGGCCAGTGGGCCCGCCTGGACTCGAACCAGGGACCTACCGATTATGAGTCAGCGGTTTAGGCTCTGTTTGGCCCCGTTTCGGCGGTATTAGCCCTAGTTTCAGCCCCTTTCGGCGCCCTCGCTGCGCCCTCTAGGGAAAGGCTGGGGAAAGATACCCCGGCGCCTCCTACGGAAGTCGTTGGCCGGTTTGAGTCCGAGGAGGTCATAGACACCGTGAGCAGAACAACTCGCCCGACAGGGCATCTCCAGGTCAGAGCCGAAGGCAGGGGCGGCGAGCGTGCCTACTACGCCTTCTGGCGCGACGAACATGGCGCCCGAGGCGCCAAGTGCCTTGGCCCCGCGCACGTGCGCGACTCCGGTCGCCGCACCGCCCGCGGCGCGATCATCTGGCGGGCCGGTGACGGCCCCCGCCCCACTCCCGAGCACCTGACGCCGAAGGACGCCGAGGAGCAGCTCGAGGCGATCCTAAGCGAGCTGGCCAGCGACATCGAGGACCGCGACGAGGCCATCCAGCTCCGCACGCTTTTCGATGCGACCCAGGGCTGGGTCGCCGAGCGCCACCGAGACAAAGACTTGAAGCGCACCACACTCGCCGGCTACGAGGTCATGTTCGAGCGTCTGTATCGAGACCTCGGCGCCGAGACCCCCCTCCAAGACTTCATGGACGGACGCCTGCGAGGCTACTTCGACGACTTCCCGTCCTACAAGGTCATCAGCGAAAACACGGCCACGAGGGCGCGCACCGATGGCAAGGACGTTGAGCAGATCGAGGTCGAACGCTGGACCGTCCAGCCGCGCGACAGTATGCCCGTCGAAGTCGCCACCAAGGACGAGGCCGTTCGTGTCGCCGACGAGCTGCCGGGAACCTGGCACCATCTACGCCGCGGCGCCTACCGCGTCGTTCCGCTCAACGCACAGCGCGCTAGGTCGGTCACGTACGCGAAAGCGAAGGAACTCGAAGCCGACGGCTGGATCGTGGTTCGCCGCAAGAGACGCCTGTGGATGCTCGTTGCGCCAGCGGCAGCCCAAACCCGCAACGAGTACCGGGACATCTTCTCAGCGTGCCTCAACTTCGCCGTGCGGCAGCGCTGGATACCCGCGAACCCGCTCGTCGAGGTCAAGCGGCGAAGCAAGCGCGAGCAGCGCGAGCGCGTGCTCCGCCGCGACGACTTCTACGACCCCAGCGAGATCGACAGCCTGCTCACACACGCTCCGCGTGTCTTCGAGGAAGCGTTCTGGCTGTGCGGTGCCCACGCCGGTCTTCGCCTCCCCGGCGAGGCCCTCGGCCTGCGCTGGGGCGCCGTTGACTTCAACGCCCTTGTCCTACGTCCCTACGACAACTGGGTACGCGACCAGCTTGACACTCCAAAGACCTCCGACTGCGAGGCGATTCCCATGACCCCGCGCCTCGCCCGCGCGCTCCTGAAGCTCAAGCAGCGGGGCTACGCCACCGGCGATGACGACTTCGTGTTCGTCAGCGAGCTGGAGCCCGATCGGCCGGTTCGGGACAAGCCCCTCCGCGCCGCGTTCAAGCTCGCGTGCCAGGAGGCTGGCCTGAAGCCGATCAAGATGTACAACCTGCGCCACTCCTTCGGCACAAGCCTCGCCGCGAAGGGCGTTGACGTGCGAACAATCCAAGGGCTCATGCGCCACGCACGCCTGAACACGACCGAACAGTACATGGCATACGCGCCGCGACCCGAGCTTGCTAACCAGATCACGCGAGCACTAGACCCCGAGAGCCTGCCCGAGAACGTCACCCCGATCCGCACCGCGTTCGACCGCCTCGTTCCTTGAGCGCCTTGAGGAGGAGATACCCGCCAAGTGGCTGCGCGAGGTCGAACGCATCTTCGCCGAAGGCCACATGCCGCTCCCGGCCGGCGACGAGCCAGGCCCTCTCGACAGAGGGGCCGAGTCCGGGCGCCACGTGACGGCGATCGAGGCGCCCCGCCAGACCCAAACCGAGACTTCAGATGCGAGGCGTGACGTCGGAGCTTCCTAGTGGAGTGTTCCCGAAGGGGCTTGCTGTTACAGGCTCGCGATGCTGCCGGGATGTCGGTACAGGCAGACATATGGGCATCGCGAGCCGGGCACTCGCTGCTCGGCGGGCCGGTCGCGATCGCGTGCGTGCAGAGACTCGCTTTCCGCGCAAAGGAGGGCGTTGGCCTCGGTGCCTGCCGACGAGTCTGGTCAACAAGGGGGGGCGCGGGCAGTTTCTAGGTGAGCAGCTCTCGCTGGAGGACGCCGAGGGCGTGCTCGGTCGGTGAGACGCGACAGCGGTCCGACGTTATCTGTCGCCGCTGAGTCGGGCGACGAGTTCGATCATCGCGTCAAGCGCGGCCTCTAGCGGCTTGGTGTCGCGTTTGATCTTTGTGAGGAGCAGGCCGCCCTGCAGGGCCGCTAGCAGCGCGAGCGCGAGCGTGTCGGGGTCGGTGTCGGGTGGGAGCTCGCCTCGAGCATACATCTCTCGTAGACCGCTCTGGATAGTCGCTTCCCATCGTTTGAAGCCCTCGGCGACGTGGGCTCTTGCGTCGGGATCGGTCTCGGCTAGCTCGCCGCCGAGAGAGCCGATTGGGCAGCCGCCGATGCAGCGGTGCTCGCGTTGGCCCGCGACCACGAAGTCGCGCCAGGCTCGGAGGCCATCCAGCGTGCTGAAATCGAAGTTCTCCTGCCCGCCGACCATTGTGTCGGCCTGGTGGTCAACGACCGCCCGGACCAGGGCCGGCTTGTCCTCGAAGTAGTGGTAGAGCTGCGAGCTCGAGACGTCCGCTGCCGCGCGTACGTCCTCGATCGTCGTGTGCGCGACGCCCTGCCGGAAGATCAGGCCGGCTGCCGCGTTGACTATGCGCTGACGGGTCTCCTGGCCCTTACGAGTCAATGGGCGAGAGCGGGGGCTGGTCGCGTTCATACCGAAGATTCTACAACGGAATGGATCGCGCTATCCATTCTGTGTTAGAGTGGAACGCGCGATCCAGTTCAAGGGTCGCGACAACCACTCAAGGGAGCGCGCGATAGATGTCATTTCAAGGCAGGACCGCCCTGATCACTGGCGGCACATCCGGAATGGGTTCCGCCACCGCACTGGCGATGGCCGAGAAGGGCGCGTCGGTGATTATCACCGGCCGCGATGAGACCCGCGGCGCGAGCACCGTGGAGGAGATCCGGGCGGGTGGGCACGATGCGCAGTTCATCGCCGCCGATTTCTCAGAGATGTCGGAGGTGGCGCGCGTTGCTGACGCAGCAGGTGAGATCGATGTTCTGGTCAACTGTGCCGGCTTTGCCGTCCTCGCACCGACGGCTGACACCGACGAGGCGGCGTTCGACGGGCTGTTCCAGATCAACGTCAAGGCGCCGTTCTTCCTGGTCGCCGCGCTCGCTCCGAAGATCGCGGCCCGCGGCGGCGGATCGATCATCAACGTCTCAACGATGGTCGCGAGCTACGGCCAGCCAGGCATGGCTGCCTACGGCGCCTCGCGGGCCGCGATCGAGCTGCTCACCAAGGCGTGGGCCGCCGAATACGGGCCACAGAACGTCCGCGTCAACGCGGTCGCTCCCGGTCCGACGTTGACCCCGGCGGTGGAGCCGAGGTTGGAGATGGCCGAGGAGTTTGCCAAGCAGATTCCGCTCCGCCGGGTCGCTGAAGTGGATGAGCTATCCGACGTCATCACATTCCTCGCGACCCCCGCGGCCGGCTACATCACCGGCGCAGTCATCCACGTCGACGGCGGCCGCGCCGCGATCTGAGAGGAGCCAAGCACCAATGCAAACCACCGCAGAAGAGACCTTGTTGATCACCGGCGCCAACGTCGGGATCGGCAAAGAGATCGCCCGGCAACTGGCAACGCGCGCCGAGATCGCCCGCATCTACTTGGCGTGCCGCAACCAAGACCGCGCGGCAACGGCAAAGGCCGAACTCGAAGCGGAGACCGGCCGGCGCATCTTCGACATCGTGCTCATGGACGTATCCGATCCGCGCTCGGTCCGCGCCGGCCTGGCAGGCATCAACGGATCGATCGATGCGCTGGTCATGAACGCCGGTGGAATGGGCGGCAAGACGCCCATGGCCTTGACCGCCGACGGGGCCACTTACATGTTCGCGCAGAACGTTCTTGGCCACGTTGTCCTCCTCGAGACACTCCTGGCCGAGGACCGACTTGGCGAGGTGGCGGTCTTCGCCGGAAGCGAGGCAGCCCGGGGAATCCCGAAAATGGGGTTCAAGCGGCCGTCGGTTGACTCAAACTCCGCCGACGAGCTCGCCACTGTCATCGACGGCAGCTATTTCGCCGGCGGCAAGCCTGACGTCAATCTGGCCTACGGGCAGGCCAAGTTGATCGGCATCCTGTGGATGGCCTACCTCGCCCGCCAACGCCCCGACCGGCGATTCATCAGCGTGAGCCCCGGCAACACCACCGGCACCCAAGCATCCAATGACCTGGCATTGCCGCTGCGTATGGCGGCCAAGTACGTCATGCCCCGCGTGCCCGGTCTCGCCCACAAGCTTGACGAGGGCGCGAAGCGACTGGTCGACGGCGTTACCGACCCGACCCTGTCCAGCGGCGTGTTCTACGCCAGCGCGGCCAACAAGCTGAAGGGTCCCGCGGTTGACCAAACGGACATCTTCCCCGACCTGGCCTACCCGTCGTTTCAGGACCACGCCAACGAGGCCATCCACCGCTTTATCGGATAAATGAGCCGTCCCGCAATTTCCGCCCTGTGCTTGCGCTTGCGACTACCGGCGGCAGCGCCAGACCGTCGCGTGCTGACGACTGCTTCTTTGCGATTGCGAGCGCGCCCGTCACCGCCGGCGGCGCTGCCGGTAGCTGGGATGGCGGCGCGCTGTTCGCCAGGTCATGAGCACCGCGGGCAGAGCTGAAAGCAGGTCCGCACCCCAACCCATCGCGAGTCCCGCAAATCGCCACGCGCGAGTGCGTGGGCTCGCGCGGACTCCGAACCGCGGGCCGACTTCCCTGCTGTCCGCGCAAACGAGGAAAGGCGTTGCCGTCGGCGAGATGCGCGTCCCGTGAGCGAAGGAGGAGCGCGATGCGGTGGGCGGAACGCGCCTGCCTATCCTTCAGGAACGGGAGTCTGGGCGTCACTGTTGCAGCTCGCCGTGAGCAGCATTGCGCTGCCGCGGCTGGGCTCATGGGTCGCGCCACGCGGACCGATACGAACTTCGTGCGTCCGGTGCTCCCGACACCGAACTGATGAAACCCGTTTCCCTCGCCAAGGATCGACCAGACCTGTCCGGTGTCTTCGGCCCGCTTGACGCGGACGACGAGCGTCGCGTGCGGTTGATATTCGCCGAAGTTGACGCCGAGTTCTTGAGTCTGCTGGCGCACTTCGATCGGGGACGCATTAGCTGGACCGGGACCGGGCTGGAGCTGATGACATATCCGAACACGACCTGGTGTGATATCGCGGGCTACGTCGAAACGGACAACGTGGGAGACGGAAACCACATCGTCTCCTTCGGCGTCGAGCTCAAACCCGCCTGGAAGTTCAGTCAGGTTCCCGCCAGCCCAGCGTGGAACGTTGACGCATCGATCAGCGCGGACTGCCAACACGAGAAGTACCACGAGAGCATGGATCTCGTCTGGGACCGGGGTCAGGTCCAACGGACGACTCCGACCGCCGCGGTACTGGAACTTCTAGAGGCTGCTCAGCAGCTGCGACGGCTCGGGATCAAACATCCGCCGGAGCACTGGCTGGCCCAGGCCTCCGACTGAAGCCCGAGGTCGCCCGGCCGCGCTGACCACAAGCGTTGGCGCATCCACCGCGCATCTGGAAGTCGCGTTAGCCTGGCCACGGTTCCACGAGGCTCTTGAGGGCCGTGCCCTGGCCGATGAACCGACCCTCCCACAGCCGGAATGTCACGTCGCGCGACAGGTCCACCTCCCCCAGTCCCTCGGGCGCCCAGAAGTAGAAGCGGACCGTTCCAGTCTGGCCGGGGTCAAGCTGGTCGGTGTCCAAAAGCCGCACGCGGGCACCAATGCAAACGTGGCGCCCTCGCTTGTCCTGCCAAGTGTCGTCCCACTCCGGAAAGACCAGGACCCCGCTCCGGTAGCCGTCCCGAATACCAGCTTTTCGCCCGCCATCGCTAGTTGCGAGCAGCGACAGGCGAGCTTCGATGCAGTCGGCCTGGCTCATCCCGGTACCGTAATCGACCAGGGCGCCTGCGCCCTGCCGCCTTGGCGGAACCAGAAGCCTGCGGCGGTGCGTCGAGCGAGCAACACGCCGCTGCTCTGGAACGGACGCGGGAGCAGCGTCGACGGCGGACAAGAGTTCCGCGTGGATGGCAAGCAGGTCCCTCGCCGATCGGGACCTCCTTCTCGCCAGCGAGGGGTGGGGCCGGTTAGGCGGCTCGGAGGTAGCGGCGTAGCGCTTCGCGGATCAGCTCAGAAGTGGTGGTTCCCTCGGCCTCGGCCCGCTCAAGCAGCTGACGCCGTAGCTCAGGGTCTAGCCGGACTGACTCGACGCTGGCTGGGGCGTTGCCGATCGCGGGCCGCCCGCGCTTGTTGCGCCGGGCGATCAGCACATCTGCGTCGTAGCCAGCCTCTGCTTCGGCGGCTAGGGCCTCGACGTCTTGGTCGGTGATCGGGCGTCCGGATTTCGTGTGGCCGCGGATCGGTGGTTGGGTCATGGGTTGACCAGCCTTGTGTACTTGTCGCGCATCGGCATGGCGTGGATCACGATCTGTGTGCCCTCGGCCGTGACCAGGACTACCACCTCGAGCAGGTTCCCTGCGGTATCCGGCCCGATGAGCAGCCATCGGTCGGGGTCTTCTCCAGCGTCTTCGATTGCGAGCGCATGGTCGATTGCGTGGAGAATGTCCTGGTCGGCGACGCTGTGCTTGCGCGCCGAGTGGTGAATCTCCACGCAGTTATTGTAGTACGAAAAGAACGTTCGAGTCCTCTTTAGCGCAGCACCCGCGCGAGGATCGGCAGGTCCGATCAACAACCCAAGGAGGAGAGGACATGGAATCTGTGTTGCTGGATGCTGCTGGTCATCGCCGCTCGCCGGCCACGATGCCCGGCTACCACCGGGGACGAGCTCCGAGGAACAAAGGCCTCCGCTACCCGGCTGATCCGCCGACGATCGAGGAGATCGTCGCGGTCATGCGCGCAGCAGGCGATGGACCCGACGGTGCGCGCCTCAGGGCACTCATAGTGATGCTGTGGCGTGCCGGTCTGCGGATCAGCGAGGCGCTCGACCTCGCCGAGACTGACCTCGACCGGCCCCGAGGCGCCGTGCTCGTCCGCCGCGGCAAGGGCGGCAGGCGCCGCGAGGTCGGGATGGATCACTGGGCCTGGGATCAGTTGCAGCCGTGGCTAGAGATCCGTTCGAGCCTTCCCGTCGGCGCAATGCTTTGCGTGATCCACGGAGCGACAGCTGGAAGGCATTGGGAGCCGTCAGCCGCTCGCAAGCAACTCCGACGAACCGCAGCGCTCGCCGGTGTCCGTCGCCGCTTCGCCCCTCATCAGCTCCGCCACGCTCATGCAGTCGAGATGGCGCACGAGGGCGTCCCGTTGGTCGTGATCCAGCGTCAGCTCGGGCACGCGAACCTCGGTGTCACCTCGATCTACCTGCAAGGGATCGATAGCTCGGAGATCATCGACACCGTCCACTCCCGGCCAGCTCCGGTGATCTCAGCCACGGCTGGTCTCATCGGCAGATAGACACAGACTGGGCACGAGCGGGCCGCTTCCGCTAACGCGGCCCGCTGCCCTTCTGTCCGCGCATCCCAGGTCCGCGGGTTATGTGCTCGGAGGCTCGTCCGCACGTCAAAGGAGGTCCGCTGCCCGTTTCGTCTGATCACCTCTAGGCGCGCCCCTTGACGCGCTGCTTTCGTGGACCCCTGGACGACTGCGCACGCGGGCCCGGCATGTCCCGCAAGAGCCCGTCGATGAGATTGTGGACCACCCTCCGTACCTCCCGCCTGGCGCGAGTGAGGTCGTCGGCGTTCGCGATGGTCATCGCGGCCTCGTCGAGCGCGCCCATGAGGACGCTTGCAAGCGGTCGCAGCGGCTGGCGCACGAGCTGGCCTGCCTGGATCGCGGCTGCGAGCAGCTGCTCGGCCATGCCGAGCCCGTAGCGCTGCGAGATCTCGCGAAAGCCTCCCCAACCGAGCACGCTCGGGGCGTCAAGCAGGACGAGTTGCCTGACCTCGGGTTCGCCTGCGATCTCGAGCCACGCGTCCGCCGCCGCATGCAGAGCATCGGCGGGCGTTGCTGGTCGTGCGTCGCCGACCATCGCGGCAAGGCGCACGGTGACATCCTCCTCGACTTCCTCAAGCACGGCGAGGAACAGCTTTTCCTTGTCGGCGTACTGGTGATACATCGCGCCCCGGGTGACGCCCGCCGCTAGGGCGATCTCGGGCGTCCCGACGTCGGCGTAGCCCCGCGCGCCCCAAAGCCGGCGCGCGGCGGATACGAGCGCCTGTTGTGTCGCAGCGGACCGTTCTGTTTGGCTTCGACGCACTTGCATGCAGTTTGTTGGTATCTTACGGTCAGCCTGCACGCAAATCTACCCCGGAGGATCCCATGCCGACTGTCGCGTTGAAAGCGGGAAAGATCCATTATGAGACGTCGGGACCCGACAGCGGCCGCCCGCTCGTGTTTGTCCACGGCTACACCATGGGCGCGTCGCTATGGCACCCGGTGATTGAGCAGTTGGGCGCAAGCGGCTTCACGTGCATAGCCCCGACCTGGCCGCTCGGGGCTCACAGCCAGCCGATGCGCGAGAACGTCGAGCTGCACGATGGAGACGATCGCCGCGATGGTCGCGGAGCTGCTCGAGGCGCTCGGGCTGGAGGACGTCGTTCTCGTCGGCAACGACACGGGTGGGGCCATCGCCCAGATCACAGCCACGACCGTGCCCGAGCGCCTCGGAGCGCTCGTGCTGACCAGCTGCGATGCCTTCGAGCACTTCCCTCCGCCGATCCTGAAGCCGTTCATCGCCGCGGCGCGCTTTGCGCCGGCGTTCCGGGCGGCGCTGCAGCCGATGCGAACGCGCGTCGGTCGCCGGCAGGCGTACGGAGCGCTTGCCCACACAGACATCGACGGTCTGGCTGCCGACTGGGTCAGGCCCGCGCTTGTCGATCATCGCATCCGCACCGACCTCCGTCGGTTCACCGGGTCGCTGAACCGCGAGTCGACCGTTCGGGCTGGCCAGCGCTTGCCACGGTTCACGAAGCCGGCGCTGATCGCGTGGGCAGATGATGATGCCTTCTTCCCGCTCGACGACGGTCATCGTCTAGCCAGCGCGCTGCCGCAGTCACGCTTCGAGGTCATCTCTGGCTCGCGAACCTTCTCGATGATCGACCAGCCGGGCGCGCTCGCCGAGCTGATCGGCGAGTTCGCTGGTTCGGCGGGGGTAGAGTGACGAGTACCCGCCCGTGGTCCCACTTCTCCGAGCGTCGGGGGCTGTCGCTCACCCCCTCCGCACCCCGGGTGTCGCCTGGAGCACCGCGGGCCTCTCCGACCGCGAAGTCGGCGCCAAAACGCGCACTTATCGTCAGTTCGCTCGCGGCGTGCATGGTGATGCTCGACCTGTTGGCGGTGTCGACCGCCTTGACCTCGATTCGTGAGGGTCTCCACGCAACGCTGCCTGAGCTCGAGTGGACGGTGAACGCGTACACGCTCGCGATCGCGGTGTGCCTGATGAGTGCCACGGCGCTCGGAGACCGCTTCGGACGCCGGCGGGTCTTCAGGGCCGGCGTTACAGTGTTCGTGCTCGCGTCCGGCGCCTGCGGGCTCGCTCCCAGCGTCGGATGGTTGATCGCGGCACGCGCGGTACAGGGTGCCGGTGCTGCGGCGGTACTGCCGTTGTCCCTCACCCTCGTGAGCACGGCTTTCCCGGCCGAGAAGCGCGGTTCCGCACTGGGGATCTTCAATGGCCTCACCGGCTTGGCAGTCCTCGCGGGGCCCGTTATCGGAGGTGCTGTGACGCAGGGGCTCGCCTGGCGCTGGATCTTCTGGTTGAACGTCCCGATCGGTGTGCTCATTATCGCATTCGCCTCGACTTGGATCGCGGAGAGCCGGGGTCCGAACGTCCGCGTGGACCTCGTCGGCTTGGCGCTCATCTCGGCGGCCGCGACGGCCATTGTTTGGGGGCTGGTTCGCGCCAACTCGGCAGGATGGGGCAGCTTTGTGACCGTTGCGAGCCTGGTCGGAGGCATGCTCGTGGTTCTCGGGTTCGTCTACTGGGAGCAAGGCTCGCCGGCTCCGATGCTTCCCCTGGGGTTGTTCAAGTCCCGGCGCTTCCTCCTCGGGAACAGCGCGATCCTGCTCCTGAACGCCGCTCTACTCGCGGCGGTGTTCTTCATGGCCCAGTATCAGCAAGATGGGCTCGGGCAGCGTCCCCTTGACGCCGGCCTGAGACTCCTGCCCTGGACAGCGATGCTGTTCGTCGTCGCCCCGCTGGCCGGTGCCAGCATCGAGCGCGCCGGCGAGCGGACACTCATGGTCGCGGGTATTTTGCTCCAGGCTGCCGGGTTTGCTTGGATCGCGCTCATCGCCCGGCCTGCTCTCGACTACCTGCAGATGCTGGCCCCGTTGGCGATCGCGGGAGCGGGCGTGTCGCTCGCGGTGCCCGCAGCCCAGCACGCGATCGTGGCGCACCTTCCGTCCGACCAGCTGGGCAAAGCGTCGGGGACCGTGTTGACCAGCCGTCAGCTCGGCGGGGCGCTTGGCATCGCCGTTGCCGCCGCTGCTTTCGCCGCCACGGGGAGTTACCGGACCTCGACCTCGTTCACCCATGGTTTCGCTGCTGCGATTGCCGCTTGCGTCGTGCTGTCGCTCCTAGGGGCAACGTGCGCGGCCGCCATGCCAGGCGAGGGGGTGATCAAGCTCGCCCGACCCAAGGCGAACAGCTAGTGCGCGGCCCAAACGTACCGGTCAACTCGCGACGGGTATGGCCGCGTCTCTAGTGCACCGAGTGGTTCTACGCAGAAATATCGATGATCGGAGGATGAAGTGACTGCCGAGCTGAACAGTACGTCGCGAGTAGGACCCTTCTGGGACGTGATCGAGGGCCGAGCGGAGCCGCCCGCGGCCGCGGTCACACTCGGGTTCGAGCTGATCCAGGCCGATCCCTCAAAGGAAACGATCGAAGTCGCTTTCGGGGCGAGCGACCGCTTCGTGAACCCGTTCGGGGTGATCCAGGGTGGATTCTTGACGGCGATGCTCGACGACACGATGGGTCCAGCCCTCGTCGCGACATTGGGACGCAACCAGTCGATGGTGACGGCGGACCTCCACGTTCAGTTCCTCGCGCCGGCGCGCACAGGACGCATCGTCGGTCGGGGGAGAGTCACGAGGCGCGGCCGCGATGTCGCCTTCCTCTCGGGCGAACTGTGCGATCAGGAGGGCAAGATCGTCGCGGCTGCGACCGCAACGGCCCTCATACGAACGCACGGCGCCCCCGAGGACAGCGCGGCACGTTCGCGCACGTCTTGAGGCTCTACACGCCGACGGTCTCTTGCGGCGCTCGCGCCGCCACGGGAGTGTTGTGTGGGGCCTCACGTGGGCGGGCGGGCCGTGGCTGTGCGTTGTCCACAGCACGAACGTCCAAAGCTGTGCGGATTCGATATTGAGCGTCTGGTACCCCAGGGCTACGATCGCCGTCAGAGAGGCGGGGTGCGAGTTGCCGCAGCCAAATGGGGATGGGGCTACCCGTCAAGGATTGACAACGCGAGAAATGAGGGAATGATGAGGGGATCGAGACGTGCCGGCGCGAGCGCTACCGGCCTGATCGGTGGGACGATCCGCACACCAAGCGGAGGAGCTGGAGGCAGGGCTCTTGGTGCGGCCGGACTGGTCGCGATGATGATCTTGCTGCTCGCGACGAACGCGGCTGCTGCGCGGTCGAGCGCTAGGCGCCTTGCCGAACCGTCCGAAGGGTCGACTCAGATCACAGTCCTTTCAAGTCGCGCTGATCTCGTCGTCGATGACGAAGCGCTGCTCGAAGTTTCGGTACCAGCTGGCGAGGACCCACACAATGTCACGGTAAGCGTCAATGGGCAGGACGAGACCTCCGCTTTCTCTGTGCAGTCTGCGCAAACACTCCAAGGCCTGGCCACAGGCTTGAAAGACGGGAAGAACATCGTCATCGCAGAACTGCCGGATGGATCGGGCGCGAAGATCACGCTCACCGACCACCCACAGGGCGGGCCGCTGTTCTCCGGGCCGCAGCTACAGCCCTGGAAATGCGAGGAAGGCGCCACCGACAGCCAGTGCAACAAGCCGGCGACCTACACCTACCTCTACAAATCGACCAACCCCGAAAAGACCGAACTGCAACCCTACAACCCGGAAAGCCCGCCCGAAGACGTCGCCATCATCGAAACCAACGGGCATACGGTGCCGTACATCATCCGGACCGAGACGGGCTATCAGGATCGTGACCAGTACTCGATCTCGACCCTGTACAACCCTGCAGAACCGTGGAGCGCGGTGAGCCCGCAGCCCCAGTTCGCTCACAAGCTCCTGATCATGCACGGTGCCAGCTGTGGCGTTGCCTATGAAAGCGGGTTGGCGCCGAGCACTACATCAACATCCTACAATGTGAAGCCGGGCGCATTGTTCTGGGCACTCTCCCACGGTTGGGCCGTGATGTCGACCGCACTTGACAACAACGGTCAAAACTGCGACGACGTCACCTCAGCGGAGTCGCTCGAGATGGCGAAGGAGAGGGTCATCGATCAGTACGGGACGCTCCGCTACACAGTCGGATACGGTTGTTCAGGGGGATCGCTGACCGAGCAGTGGGTCGCCAATGCCTACCCCGGCATCTACCAAGGCATCCTGCCCTCGTGCTCGTTCCCTGACGCCTGGTCGGGCGCAACCGCCGGCGAGGTCATGGACTATCACCTGCTGAACCGGTACTTCGCGAACAAAGAATCGTGGGGGTCCGGTGTCAGCTGGAGCTCGGCGCAAGAGGCGGCAGTCGAGGGGATCCCTTCGACGACCAACTCGCTGGTGTCGAATGCCTACTTCTTCTACGCGCTCGAACCGGGCTTCGCATGCCCGGGAACGACCGAAGAAGACCGCTACAACGAAGTCACCAACCCGGGCGGCGTCCGGTGCTCGATGGCGGACTACGCGATGAACGTGTTCGGGCCTCGAGCCGAATCCGAATGGGGACCGCAGGAGAAAGAAATCGGACACGGCTTCGCAGGCCTGCCGATCGGCAACGAAAGCATCCAATACGGCCTGACGGCACTCCGCGAAGGCAAGATCACAGCAGCCGAGTTCGTCGACCTGAACACGAAGATCGGCGGGCTCAACCCTGAGACAATCAAGCCGACGGCGGAACGCCTCGTCGCAAACAAGCGCGCGCTAAAAAATGCGTACCGCAGCGGCATGATCAACGAGACCAACAACATGGACCAGGTCGCGATCATCGACTGCCGCGGCCCGAACCCCGAACAGGCGCATGACGCCTACCGCGCGTTCGCTGTGCGGGCCCGGCTCGATCGGGAACACGGCACGCACGCGAACGATCTCATCTGGGAGGGACCGGAGCCGTTCAATGCGGCCCCAGACTGCCAGGAACAGTCGCTAATCGCGATGAGCGGCTGGTTGTCGGCGGTCACCGCCGACGCACGGCAGCTTCCGCTTCCGACCAAGATCATCGCTGATCGTCCCGCGGAACTCGGTGACCGCTGTTACAACGGCGCCGGAGAAGTCACGAGCACAAACGCCATCTGCGGCCAGAGCGTCGTACCCGTCTACGGCACCCCAAGGACGGTCGCCGGCGAACCGCTCACGACCGACGACAACGAATGTGAGACCCAGTCGTTGAAGAAGGTCGATCGCAGCCTCGGGTTCACCAGCGAACAGTGGGCCGAGCTCGCGACCGTGTTCCCGCACGGCGTCTGCAACTACCGGAAGCTGGGCGTCGACCAGACGACGACGATCCCGTGGCTTACCTACCAGACCGCCTCGGGGCAGGTGATCTACGGCGGCAGGCCCCTGCCGAACGAACCCGTCTCAACGCCTCTGCGCTAGCGAGGACCTAAGCCCGCCGGGTGCGCTAATTTCCTTGGGCGCCCCGGCGGGCGTAGGTCACCAGCGGCACAAACTACGGGGCAAGCAGATCGATACGGCACTTAGGCTGGCCATCGCCCGCTGCGAAGACACGCAGCAGGGCGGGCTCAGGGAGAGGATGGCGGCTGCTGCTCGCCAGCCAGCCGAAGATCCACCAGCAGCCGCACGATGTCGTTCGGGTTGCGCGGATCGTAACCAGTTCTGTCCGCCAAGCGGCGCAGTCGCGCGCGCACCGTATTGGCGTGAGCCGGCAACGCGGCTGCGGTACGCCGGATGTTCGAGTTATTCGCGACGTACGCGATAAAGGTTCGTACCAGGTCCACGTCAGCGGCGACTGGCGACGCCGCCAGCTCCGCCACCTCGGGTGGAACCAGGGCCTTCGCGACCTCATCCGCTGAGCCGACCAGATAGTCGATGGCCGCCATGCCTCCAAGTCCGACGACCGGCTCTGCGCTGCCAGCGACTTGCAGCGCGCGCTCGGCTTGCCGGTAGGCTTCCCGAGCGCCGGGGATGAGGCCCATCGCATCAAGGCTCACGCCGACGCGTATCCCACCGCCCGCATCGAACCGCTCAGCGAGCCGACGCGCGCGAGAGAGCGTGGTCTCCCCATCGCAGCGGACGAGCGCCACGGCGCTCTGGTGCCGCATCACGACGAGGGGTGCGTCTTGCGCGAAAATGCCGGAAATCTCCGAACATATGCTGCGCAGCCCGATTTCGCTCGGTGTTGCGCATTGTGCGAGCAACACCTGATGCGGTGCGCCGTGCTCGATCTGGATTCCAGCAGCCGCCGCCGCCGGTAGTGCCTCGCTGCTGCCGGCCAGCAGCAACTCCAGTACGTCGCGGCGCGCACGGTCGGCGTCAGCTAGCTCGTGTTGTTGCTCGCGCAGGTAGATCTCCGCGACCATGGTGCTGACCGCATCGATGTAGCGGATGGAAGGGGCGACGAGCGGGACTATTGCGACACGGTCCTCGCCGGCTGTAGCGGCGCGCTCTTCGAGTGTCGCCCATAGGACGCGGTGCCCGATCCGGTAGGCGTGTAGTATCGACTCGAGTGGTATCCCCTGCCGGACTCGGTCTGCGACCGACTCCGCAGTGAATCCGATCTCGAGTTCCTCTGGGCCGAGGCGGTCAAGCACGGATCGGCAAAAACTCTGAATGTGCGCGTCGCAGCTGTCCTCCGTGGCGCGCAACAACTCGTGCGAGTTGTTGGCTTCGCTGTACGTGGCGATCTCGCCGACAATCTGCGCTGCCATCTCTCTCGCGATGGCACGATGATCTTGGAGCGTGGCCGCCGCAATCGAGGCCGTTGCCGGTTCATCAACCATTCCTTTAGCCACCTCGAGAGCTCCTCGCGCCGCGGTACCGCGTGAACTGACCTCGCCTGAGGCACCCAGCCGCAGGCATCCATGGTCCGTGCGAGCTTGCTGGTCATGCACCTGGGTGCTCCTCCGGGGCGCCTGGATGTGTCCTGCGCTGGTCAGCGCCGGGCATGCGCAGCAGCGCGATCAGGGCGAGGATGAGGATCGGAAGCGAGCCGAGGTGGTATGCGACGTCGATCACGCTGCCGCCACGCAGGGTGAAGCTCACGCCGATCAGGAAGCCCACGATCGCGAGACCGGTGCTGGCAAGCGCGATCGGCCGTGCAGCAGGCCCATTGCGCAGGAGGGCAGCGGTGCCATATCCGAGGACGACACAGAGCACCGCCTCGGCGATGCCTGCTGCAGCTCCGTCGAACGATTTGCTATCGCCCCCAAGGCTGCCGGTGAGGTGCAGCAACGACATCACCGCGAGCGTGGCCGCGATCGCGGCCATCAGCGCTGCCGGCTGGTGCTCAGAGCGCTTGAGCCTTCCGTGGTCACTGGCTGGTCGGCGGGATCGGTCAGGGAATGGGTTCACCGCATGGCCTCTCATCGTTTGGACCTCGCCACCGCAGATGTCTTGTGACTTGGCGGCGGGATGGTCAATGCGAGCGACGCTTGCGGCGGTCCCTGACGACGTAGATCGGAGTGCCGATTATGGCTATCAGGAGCAGTAGTGGGACGATGATCCACGGTCCGATATGGAACTTCTGACTCGCGGCGGCGGTCAGGGCCAGGCTGGTGATGAGCGCGTGACTCATGGGGTGGCTCCTCTCGTGTCGTTGACGGCGGACTTGGAATCAGGTGATGTCCCGCTCCACGGTCGTCCGTGCTGCGAGTACCGACACGGCGGCGGCGAGAGCGGCGAGCAGCGCGAGGGCGGCGATGAATGGCAGCGGGGCGGCCGCTACTGCCTCTCCGTGGGCGGGACCGAATGCCGCGTTGCCGAGTTTGATGCCGGCGAGCGTGGTCGCGGCCGTGTAGGGCAGGTACGGGCGGGTGGAGGTGAATAGCCCGCCGATGAGCGACTCGATCACGATGGCCCAGACGAAGATGCCAATCACAGTCGCGAGCTGCGAGCGCAGGAGCGAGCCAAGCCCGGCGCCAAGCGCGCCGAGCGCCGCGGCCCCACACATCGCGCCAGCGATGTGGCGAATGAGCGTCGTGGTCCCCAGGGCTAGGTGCCCGCCTTCGCCTGAGGCGAACGCGAGGCCGACACCGGTCGCGATCACGCCCGCGACGAGGCCGAAGAGCAGGCCGGCGCCAGCAGAGACGATGACCTTTGCGACGAGCACTTGCCGCCGGCGGGGCGCAGCCTGGTAGGTGAGCGTGGCGGTGCTGTGACGGAACTCGCCGCTGGCCACGATCGCACCCAGGACGGCAGCGAACAGCATCGCGAATCCGGTCACCGTGGTCACCGTCGACAGGCCGGAGTCGGTTGAGATCGGCGCCACGCCGCTGCCGGCACTGCCGGCACGCGAGCCCTCGAGCACGGCGAACAGTGCCGTCAACGACGCGGCGGTCGCGAGCAGCCCATAGGTGAGTCGGATCGTGATCAGCTTCAGCATCTCGGCGTGGATAAGGCGGGTCATCGCTTCGCATGTCCTCCCTCCGCAGCGGTCAGCTGCAGGAAGATGTCCTCGAGGTCGGGTGCCTCGGTGGTGGCCTCGAAGATCGGGATCGCGTGCTCAGCCGCCAGCGTTCCGATCTGCTCGGTGGTGGCACCGGTGATCCTCAACTGGTCGGGACCGATGAGCTCGGTGGTCGCGTCGTACGCGGCTAGCGTCGCCGCGAGACCGTCGGGGTTGGGGGTGCGAACGCGCACGGCCAACTGGGCAGCCGCTGTGAGATGGTCGAGCGTCGAGTGCGAGATCAGGCGTCCACGGTCCAGGATCACGACGCTGTCGACCGTCTGGGCGACCTCCGCGAGGATGTGGCTGGAGACCAACACGGTTCGTCCTTCGGCCGCGAGCGCTCGCAGGAGCGCTCGTAGCCAGTGCACGCCCTCGGGATCGAGGCCGTTGGCTGGCTCGTCGAGGATCAGGATCTCCGGCTCACACAGCAACGCCGTCGCGAGGCCGAGCCGCTGACGCATGCCCAGTGAGAAGTGACCCACGCGACGATCGGCTGCCTCGGTGAGCTCGACCAGGTCGAGTACCTCATCCACGCGCGAGCGCGGAACCGCGCCGACTGTCGCCTGGATGCGGAGATGGTTTCGTGCGGTTCGACCCGGATAGGCACCAGAGGACTCCAGCACTGCACCAACTACGTGCAGCGGCGAGCCGAGTTCACGGTAGAGCCGCCCGTTGATTGTCGCCCTGCCTCCGGTAGGCGTCACTAGCCCGAGCAGCATGCGCAGAGTCGTGGTCTTACCGGCACCGTTGGGTCCGAGGAACCCGACCACGGTGCCCCGGTCGACCGTGAAGCTCACGTGATCGACCGCGCTCACATCGCCATAGGCCTTGGTCAGCTCGTGGGTCTCGATTGCCGGCACGCCCGTCACGCTAGGGCGACTGGTGCTCAGGCGAAACACCCCTAGGGAGGAAATCAGCGTCCCCCCGCGGAGGGAGCCGGCGTCCTCCCGGCGGGTGATTCACTGGGATTGGACCGGCGCTACGCTGGCCGTGCTCGTGTCCGACGCGACCACCGCTGATCGGCTCTTCGTAAGCCCGCGAAGACCGGGGTGGCTCGTCGACGCCGTGATCGCCTCGGGGGCTTTCGCCGGCACCCTGCTGCTGCTCGCTCACGGCGGCTTCGGCAGCGCGACTCATCATCTGGGTCTACTCGAAGGTTTGCTTGCCGCTTGTGCGACGCTGCCGCTGCTTGCCTGGCGCCGAGCACCGCTGGGGGTGTTCGTACTGACCACGCTGGCGAGCTCCGCCTTGATGGGCACCGGCTTTGCGGCCGGACCACCGCTGGGACCGACCGCCGCGCTCTACCTGCTCGCGGCCAGTCGCGACGCGTCAGATCCGTGGACGCTGCGAACCACCCTCACCGTTGGCGCACTGCTAGCGGTCCATGTGAGCGCGTTCGGGCTGGCGAGCGGGGGGTTCCCGCTGACGGTGTTGGTGGCTGCGATCCTGCTGTGGAGTATCGCGTGGTTCGCCGGCGAGCGCACGCGACTGCGGCGCGCACAGCTGGACGAGCTACGCCAGCGCGCGCTGCGCAACGAGCGCGATGCTGAGCGCGACCGGCAGCTCGCAGCCGCCGAGGAGCGTGCCCGCATCGCCCGCGATCTGCATGACTCTGCCGGACACGCGATCAACGTGATCGGCGTCCAGGCAGGCGCCGCGCGGCTGCTGCACGAGCGCGACCCTGCCCGCTCTAGGGCGGCGCTAGAGACAATCGAGGAAGTCGCGCGACAAACCGTCGGTGACATCGAGCGGATCGTGCACACCCTACGCGGCACGGACACACCCGATGGGCAAGTGGAGCCGCCGCCCGGACTGGCGGCGCTCGACACGCTTTTTGCCCACCACGCCGCGACCGGGCTCGCCGTCACCCTCAACATCGATGGCGAGCCGCGGGCGCTCTTCGGCGCGGTCGACCAGGCGGCCTACCGCATCCTTCAAGAGGCGCTCACCAACGCTGCCCGCCACGGCGCCGGTGACACGCACGTGGGCCTTGAGTTCGCCCGATCAGCGCTGCGGCTCACGGTAACCAACCCGACGCCCGCCGCTGCTACCGGGTCTCCAAACGGCGGTCACGGCCTGGTCGGCATGCGCGAACGCGCAGCCCTGCTCGGCGGAACCCTGAACGCCAAGCGCGAAGATGGCACCTTCCGTGTGAGCGCCGAACTGCCCTACGAGGAGCAGCGGAGATGACCCGCGTCCTGATCGTCGATGACGACGACTTGATGCGGGCGGGCCTCGCGGCCGTCCTCTCGAGCGATCCCACGATCGCAATCGTTGGCGAGGCCTCGACCGGCCGCGAGGCCGTGGAGCGGGCGCGATGCCTCGAACCCGACGTCGTGCTGATGGACGTGCGAATGCCCGACCTTGACGGGGTCGCCGCGACCCGCGAGCTCACCAGCACATCGCCCGGAGCAAGAGTCCTGATCCTGACGACCTTCGAGCAGGACGACTACATCTTCGGCGGTCTGCGCGCCGGAGCCTCCGGGTTCCTGCTCAAGCGCACACGCCCCGAGGAGCTGATCGCCGCAGTGCACACGATCGCCCGGGGCGACTCGCTGCTCTCGCCCTCGGTGACCCGCCGCGTGATCGAGGGGATGGCCAGAGGACCGCTGGCACCAATCGCCACCAGCAACGACCTCGACGAGTTGACCCCTCGCGAGCGCGAGGTGCTCGAACTCATCGCGCGCGGGCTCTCCAACACAGAGATCGCCGCCACCCTGGTCGTTGAGGAGTCGACCGTCAAGACCCACGTGAAGCGAATCATGATGAAGCTCCACCTGCGCGACCGGGTACAAGCAGTGATCTATGCCTACGAGAGCGGGCTCAACGACGGCGCTCGCCGGGTGCCACCCCCGATCGTGGGGCAACCCAAACGATGTAGCCAGTGAATCGCAGCCAGGACGCTGACGACTCATTCGGGCTCGCCGAGCGCGCTGACAAGCGCGCGCATACACATGTCGCGTATCTCCTCACGAGTGAGGACGTCGTCGGCGTCCGCCAGCCACTCAACGCAGACGGCGCGGACGAAGGCCAGCCATCCAGAGAGCGCGGTTGACGCGCGCACTCGCGCGCGGCCGGACAGTCGGGCGGCATCGAGCATCCGCTTGCGCAGCTGCACAAGCTCATCGGAAATGATCCCCTCGATGAGGGGATCGCCGGCGAGCGCGCCACGGTTGGCGACAAGCACTGTCCGCGCATTCTCGGTGAAGAACTCAAGGTGGGCTTCCAGGCCCGCGACGATCTGCTCGGCGAGCGCCACGTTTGGCACAAGGTCGCTGGCCTCGAGGAGCCGTTCGCTCGCCCGTTGGTAGACCGCGGCGAACAGATCACGCTTCGTCGGGAAATATCGGTAGACCAGAGCACGCGAGACGCCCGCCAGTGCCGCGATGTCCGCCATGCGTACACGCTCATACGGCTGGGCGGCGAACTGTCCAGCGCCAACGTCTGGGCGATCGTCGAACGACGGCCCGAGACGATCATGCTCGAACAGCGCTCCTGGTTCCTGACGGCTCGCCTCCTGTTCAGGACCGACGCGTCACGCCTCACGCAGTCCACGCTCGTGCGCTACGACCGGCGGGTCGCAGCCATCATTTGGCCGCCCGTGTCAATCCTCCACCGCCAAATCGTCCCACGCCTCCTGCGGCGCGCCGCCGGACACGCCCCACGCTCCCAACAACCCGCCAACTAGCCCGTCGCGAGCGCAACGAGCGAACGACGCTTGACCTAGCGAGGATCGAGGATGACGATCGGGATCTTGCGCCCCTTCGCGTTTCGCTGGAAGAAGTCGTATCCCGGGTAGAACGCGACGAACTGCGGCCAGAGGCGATCGTGCTCCTCCTCGGTGGCGACACGCGCGCGGACCTCGCGAGCCACCGAGCCGATCTGAATCGTGGTGTCCGGGTTGGCCCTGAGGTTGTGAAACCACGCGGGGTGCGTCGGCTGGCCGGCCTTCGAGGCTGCTACCGCGATGGCGTCACCATCCTCGTGGTACATCAGCGGGGACGTGCGCCACACCCCGCTTTTCGCCCCCTTGTGGATGACCAGGACGATCCGAGCATCGGGCCAGCCGGGAACATGGCCGCCGAGCTTTCCACCCGAATGCCGGTACAGGGCGACGTGGATCTTCGTCGAGCGTCGCCCGAGATAGATGCCGCGCTTGTTCGCGAATTCCGAGCTTGCAGCGGTGACCCGTCCCAACAACCCTGGGGCGCGCCAGCTGATTCTCACCCGACGCCGCCGCTGACCACGATGCTCATGCGCACGTCCGGGAGCGCGCGCCCCATCGGTGGCTGACACCTCGACCGGCAAGCGACCGTGGTTGACGAGACTACCAAAACCACTTTGACTCTCATCTCCGCTTGACTATCAATCGTGTTGGTTAGTCTCACAATACCCCACTAACCCGTTCGACGACGTCCAGTTGACGGAGCATTTCGTCGGCATTCAGGCCCACGCCCGGCATCTCGCTCGCCGTCGGTCAACAGCAAGTCGCCGTCCACCTGGAGGCGGCGAACATGACGGGACGGTCCGTCGACGAGAAGGGTAAGTCGCACAAGCCCGCCGTTGCGTCCGATCCCGACAACCAGCGACGCGTAATCGAATTGGCGCAGCACCTGATCGCTATGGCGCCGACAGCGATCTTCGTGAGGGCCCCGAGCGGGACAGTGGGCGGCACGGGTCCTCAGTCTGATCGCTAGGCGATCCTCGCGAGCGCGGCGTTGGCGACAGGCCGATCCGGCGGCACACACACCATTCCCTCGCTGAACCCGGCCGAGCCGATCCCGAAGGCGGCGTTGAACCGGTCGAGGTTGACGAGCGTCAGGTGCGCGGTGATCTCGACAAGCTGCTCGTCGCTGAAGTGCTCCTTCATACGGGCGAACAGCTCGTCGGTGACGTCTACCGGCGTGCGCATCACCGCGACCGCGTAGTCGAGCGCCAGCTTCTCGCGTTCGCTGAACAGCTCGCTCTGGCGGTAGCGCGGCAAGGCCAGCAGCTCCTCGTCGGAGAGGCCAGAGTTGCGGCAGATCTGCGAGCCGAGGTCCACGCAGAACTCGCAACCGATCATCTGCGCGCCCTTCAGCTCGACCAGGTTCTTGAGCCGCTCGTCCACCGTCTTCCCCTTGCGCACCGCCTGGTTGAACCTGCCCATTCCCATCATCATCTTCGGCTGATAGGCCCAGATCTCCATCGGCTCCATCCCGCTCCCGGTCTGGGGTGCACGGCCGGTGAGCTTCTTCATCATCCTCGGTCCGAGCCTGTAGATCAGCCTGACCATGGGGCCGGCCTCGCGCCTCGACACTCCCTGTATCCGTGCCATCGAGCACCTCCTGTCACATAGGTTGGGGTTCGCGGGTCTAGCCACTATGACCCGCGAGACCGGGACGGTGTGACAGCGATGAACGAACTAGAGCTCGCAGAAAGCTTCGACCGGCAGCGGCCCAAGCTGCGCGGGGTCGCCTACCGCATTCTCGGCTCGGTCAGCGAGGCCGACGACGCTGTGCAGGAGGCGTGGCTCCGGCTGGCGCGTACCAACGCCGAGGGTATAGATAGCCTCGAGCGGTGGCTGACCACGGTCATCGCCCGGATCTGCCTGAACGTGCTTCGTTCCCGCCGAAGCCGTGGCGAGGAGCCGCTAGACAGCTGGCGGCCGGAGCCGATCATCGACGACCCGGCGACCGGGACCGATCCTGAACACGAGGTGCTGCTGGCCGAGTCGGTCGGGTTCGCACTACAGGTCGTGCTGGACACCCTCAACCCGGCCGAGCGGCTTGCGTTCGTGATGCACGATATGTTCGCGGTGCCCTTCGATGAGATCGCCGCGATGCTCGACCGCTCACCGCAGGCGACCCGCCAGCTCGCCAGCCGCGCCCGCCGCCGCGTCCAGGAGGCAGCGCCAGCACCGGACCCGGACCTGACCCGCCAGCAGGCCGTCGTCGACGCCTACTTCGCCGCCGCCCGGGACGGCGACCTGGAGGCGTTGGCGGCGGTGCTCGACCCCGACGTCGTGCTGCGCGCCCACCGCCGCGACGGCGACCCGCTAGAGCTGCACGGCGCCACACGAGTGGCCGCCGGCGCGATGAGCGCTCGGCGCTTCGCACCCTACGTCCGCCCGGCGCTCATCAACGGCGCCGCTGGCGTGGTGGCGTTCGACGGCGAGCGGCCGTTCGCGGTCCTGGCGTTCACCGTCGTAGGCGAGCGCGCGGTCGCGATCGACGTATTCAACGATCCCGAGCTCGTCAACAAGCTCGACGTACACCGAATCACCGCGTGAGCGGCACCCGACGGCAGCACCAGGAACTACCACGACGCTAGCTAGCTCTCGGTGACCTCCCGGTCACGATTGCGGGCTGATTGGAGTGACTTGGAGTGTGGCGAGCGGGTACGTGTCGGGGATCGTGTTGGCCTTGGGGACATCGAGCCGGCGCGCGGCCTGTGTGGTCGACTCGTCACTCAGCAAGGTGAGTTTGCGCGCAGCGAAGAATGCCTGTGCGTGTATGGGGTCAAGGGCGGTCTGAAAGGGCTCGCCGGCGTCGTTGACCGCTGTGACCCAGGCGTGACGCTGGGGGCTTGACGTGTCGAGGAATCGCTGGTCTACGTAGGTGAGCAGGATTTGGCTGCCGGGTGCGCATATCCCGACGAGCGAGGCGAGGGTCACGTCGATTGCTTGGGGAGTGAGGTAGCTGAATACACCCTCCCAGAGAACACACGTTCGCTGATTCTGGTCCAGCCCCGCGTCGATCAGTGCAGGCCGCAGGGCATTGCTCTCGAAGTCGAGCGGGATGTAGCGTATCCGCTCGGGCACGTGGCCGAGCGCTGCACGCTTGCGAACCTGTGTGACGGGATGGTCGACCTCGAAGACGGTGCTCGCCGCTGCCGCCGGAAGCCTGGTTGCGCGTGTGTCATAGCCAGCGCCCAGCAGCACCAGCTGGTCGCAGCCGGCCTGCATGGCGCTGGTCACGAAGTCGTCGATCACGCGCGTTCTCACCACACCCGACAGGCGCGGACCCGGCCAGCGACGGTCGATGAGCGCACGATCAGCGAGTGCGCAGGCCGGAACCTCGCGGGAACGCGACAGCGCGCAGGGTCGGACGCAGGAAGGAAACTGCAGCGCGATCCTCAAACAGTCGCTCGCCGTCGGGCCGTGCAGACTCAAGCGCTCGGAAAAGGGCCATGTACTCCGCCGTGCGTGAAGGTGCACCGAACTTCATCGCGGGACCACCAGACGGGCCAGCAGCTCCAGTGCTGCGTCGAACTCCTCGTCCACGTCGATGCCGGCGAAGCGCCCGGTGGCCTCGGAGAAGGCAAAGCCCATGACTACTGTGCTCAACAGCCGCTCGAGCCGCTCTGCTGCCTTGCGACCGAGCCCTGCATCGCGAAGGGCGTGCAGCTCCGCCTCCCGCGCACGAGTCGCTCCGGCGCCCACTGCACGTCGTTGCAACAACAGGCCGAACAGCTCAGAGTGCCTCTGCGCGAGCTCGCGAAGCTCGCGGGCGAGCATCCGCAGGCGCTCATCCCACGGGAGTGAGTCATCCGGCAGCTGCAGCTCTCCGAGCAGTCTCTCCACGAGCCCGTCGAGCAGGTCATCCTTGTTTCTCACGTGACGGTAGAGCGCCATCGTGGAAACGTTCAGCTCGCGGGCCACGAGCCGCATCGACATCCGACCAAGGCCCTCGCGCTCAGCCACGGCGAGCGCCGCCTCAAGCACCCGCTCCCGTCGTAGCGGCACGGATGTGTACGCTGTACGCATGCGGAATGAATATCAGAGCACGGCGCATGTGTGTACGGTGTACGCGCACGGGATTGAGCGACATGCGAGGGGAACTCAGAGGCCCTTCTCGTTCCGACACCCTGGCCTGAAATGGCTCGCAGCCGGCCGTTGACCGTCGTGACGCACGCCGTGCAGGCCGAGACGATGACGCTGCTGCGCGGGAGCTGTGAGGTGTTCGTCTGTGAGCGGTCGCCCTCGCCCGAGGTGCTGGCGGTGCACGCGGGCGAAGCCAGCGCTCTGCTTGCGTTCATGCCGGACCGCGTCGACAGCGCGCTGCTGGATGCCTGCCCGCAGCTGCGGATCGTCGCGGGGGCGTTCAAGGGCGCCGACAACGTCGACGTTGACGCCTGCACCACTCACGGCGTGTGGGTCACCGTCGTGCCGGATCTCCTGTCCGCGGCCACGGCAGAGCTCGCCGTCGGCCTGCTCATCGCCGTGGCTCGCCGCGTCCGTGAGGGTGACGCCGCGCTTCGCCGCGGGCAGTTCGACGGCTGGCGCCCCGGCTTATACGGCATCGGCCTGGAGGGGACGGCCGTCGGGATCGTTGGCATGGGCTCGCTCGGGCGAGCAATCGCACGCCGCCTGCTCGGCTTCGGCTGCCGGCTTTCCTACTCAGATCCGGGAGTGCCCGAGACGGACGGCCTCCTCTCGGTGCCGCTTGAGAAGCTGCTGCCCGAGAGCAGCCTCCTTGTGCTGGCGGCTCCACTCACCGCGGCAACGCACGAACTGATCAACGCTGACCGACTGGCCCTGATGCCCCCTGGCGCGGTGCTCGTCAACGTGGGACGCGGCTCGACGGTCGACGAGGAGGCAGTCGCCGCAGCACTCGCCAGCGGACGGCTCGCAGGCTACGCAGCCGACGTCTTCGCTATGGAGGACCAGCCGCTAGGGCATGCACCCCCTGCGACGCCACGGGCGCTTTTCGAGCACCGCCGGAGCATCTTTACGCCTCACCTCGGGTCCGCTGTGGCGGGTGTCCGGCGCGCCATCGAGAATCACGCCGCCCAGAGCATCCTCCAAGCGCTCGATGGCGAGCGTCCGCGGGGCGCGATCAACACACCCGAGAGCCCGGCGCGACGGCCGTAAGGGGCCACGTATGCGCGTTGCGATCGTCTCCGATATTCACGGCAACCTGACCGCGTTTGATGCGGTCCTCGCCGATATTCAAGGCAAGGCACCTGATGTGGTGCTACAGGGCGGCGACCTCGTCCTCATGGGTGCACAACCCGCAGAGGTCATCGACCGGATACACGAACTCGGCTGGCCAGGCGTCGTGGGCAACACCGATGAGGCCCTATGGCGCCCCGAGGAGCAGCAACACCAAGAAGAAATCGTCCCCAAGCTCGGGCCACTGCTGAGCTTGATCTTTCAGCGATACACACCCGCGACGCTAGCGATGCTCGGCGAGGAGCGAGTCGCCTGGCTGCGCGAACTTCCTATCGAGTATCGCCTCGAAGACCTGGTCTTGGTGCACGCGTCACCGGGCAACTTGTGGCGGGCCCCGATGCCTGACGCCCGTGACGACGAGCTCTCCGCAACTTACGGGACGCTCGACGCCGCCACGAGCGTCTACGGTCACATCCATCGCCCATACACGCGGACTGTGAACCGACTCACGGTCGCAAATAGCGGCAGCGTGGGAATGCCCTGGGATGGCGATCCGCGCGCCTCCTACGTTCTCGTAGACGACGGCGACGCCCATCTCATCCGGGTTGAGTACGACATCGAGCGAGAGGCCGCCCTGCTGCTGAGCAGCGACTACCCAGACGCGCCACGACTTGTCGAGATGCGCCGCCGGGGAGTGTTCCTCAAGCCGGATGCGGCTCGGCCGTAGGAACAGTCTCCAGCTGACGCCCGAAACGCTCGCTGGGTTCAGACGCTCACTCGATAACAGGTGCAGGCGTTCGCACCGCAGCCGCGAAGCCCAGCTTGACACCCACTCACGAGTTGGATGCTGTGAACCTTCTCACCTCCAGGCGAGCGCTTGCTAGCCCACTTGGCGTCCGAGCACGGCTCTGAGCAGGCATGTCGTCGAACCGAGACGAGACATGCCTCCGAAGCCCAGGCGTCCCGCTGGCGCCTCTTTCGTTCAGGCACTCTTCGCCAGACGTGCCTGAATCCACAATAATCGCCGATAATCCGCGGGCATTCGGGCAGTCTTCGGCACAGTGGGCCGTTCTAAACCGCCTGCAAATGGGCACCTTTCATGGCTGATCTAGCTCGAGAGCGGGCGTTTTGCAAGCAGGAGGTCACCGGTTCGATCCCGGTTGGCTCCACTCATAAACGCCCTGCTAATCGGCATATTCTTGCGCCCCCAATCGCTAGCTGCGCGCGCAAGGGATCAAGCAGATTGCCGAAAACGTCGCTCTGGGTTGGGTTTGACGCGATCTCGCAAAGCCGTTTCAGGGATTGTCCTCTGACGAGGATTCCGATCGTCTCGCTCGGGTTAGACCGGCCGCCTCCTCCGCGGGCGTTAGCGAGCGAGCGTCCAGCTTTCCGCGCAGGGCAGGACGCGCGACGCCGGCGACGAGATGCGCGTCCGAACACGAATGCGGGTCTGGGCTGATCGTGATGTGCCGGGCCGAGCGTGGCTGCTTCACGCCTCAGGCAGTCACGCCGGGGCCGTGACCGCGTTCCGCTGCGACCGGCAGGCCATCGAACTCGGGTGCGCGATCGCGATCGGAGTGCCAGAAGAGGCGTGCCGCCACGGACAGGTGCTGCCACGAAAGCGGCAGCCCGGCGCCTCAGCTTCCCGCGAGTGCCGGTCCCGTCAGGACGGACTGGGTGACGCTTGCGCCGGCTCGGCGGAGCTGTAGAGCTGGGCCTCGGTAAACCGACGGGCTTCGTAGATGAACTTGCCCCGTAGCTCGTCGATATGCCTACCACTGGCGCTGACCCACTCGGGCGACGCGGCCCCTATAACACCGTTAAGGCTGTAAGCGATGTCGAAGCTGCACTGACGGGCGTCTGACACGAAACGAATGAGATTCTCGCCGCCTGCACCGAGGCGTAGCCGAAGACGCTCGACCTGATCGCCGACCGCCGACCTCGCGTCGATGATCCGTTCACTGAGCTCTCGTGCCTCCAGCTTCCAATCCTCCGCCGCGGCCGGCTCCAGAGACGCCAATCCTTTGATTGCAAACATCGTTACGCCCTCCTCGACCGCGTCGTGCATGGCAAGGAACTGCTGCGTCAGGGCATCGAGGATCCCGCGAAGTTCGGTGCGGTCCGTCTCGCCGCGCTGGAACGAGAGCTGCTCTCGGAGCCGCCGGTCCTCGGCTTCGAGAGTCGCCTTTAGCCTCTTACGCTCGGCTTCGATCGTTCGGCTGGTGCTGCCCCATAGGAAGTACCCGCCGACGGCCGGACCGAGGATCGCGGCCGCCGCGCCCGCAATAATCGCAACGATTGCGACGGTTGACGACGACCCGGTCGTGTGGGTGGTAGCCGCCAGCAGCCCGATCATCGGCCGAGTATGGCCCAGGGGCCAGACGCAGGGTGAAGAGGCGCTCTGGGGCCTACGGCCTGCCCCTCGGGCATAGTCGAGAGCGCTCTCCCGCGAGATTGCTCTCGGAGATGCGATATTCGCCGGTCGTATTCGAGGCGCATCGCCCGCTGGCGTGCTCGGCGAGCGGGTCGAGTAACGCATCTCCGAGAGCATTCTCAGCTCAAGCGTGCGGATAGCGCACAACCATGTGGCGCACGCCGTTCCGTATGCGGCGCCCGCACAAACCGCGCTAGCCCGCAAGCCTGGGTCAGAGCCCCGGTCCCCGGGCTCGAGGACGGAGACGCCACCGCCGACGGAGCGAAGGGGTCACGATTTCGACGTCGCCGGCCCCTCCTGACGCTGACGGAATCGGACATAGGGAGCCACGCGAACGCCGTGGGCGGCGAATGCCTGCGCCAACCCGAAGGCAGGGCTCGCGGCCCGCGGTCCAAGAGACCCCGTATTCGCCAAATGCGAGACCCCTACGCTGCCAGCCGTCCTACGTGAGGGAGCTTCGCGAAGGCGACGCCGGTCTCATATGGATGAGACTCATAGGCGGCGTCGAGGGAGAGGCGTTGCGCCCGCTGACCTCTCCCCTCTCCCAGACAGCCGGTCGCGTGGCCTATTCAGCGAGGACCAGATCGTGGCTCACCTCGACGCCGTCGAGTCCGAGCAGAAGCAAGACGGCGGCTGGATGTTCGACTGGCTCGTCTGGTCGCCCGCGCAGACGACCGTGGTCTACAGTGGTGAGAGGCCAACCCGAGAGGAACCAGCCATGAGCCTGCCCGAGATCGTGAGCAGGGGGGAGTGGATTCGCGCTCGTGTCGCCCTTCTCGAGCGCGAGAAGGTTCTGACCAGGGCGCGGGACGAGCTCGCTGCGGAGCGCCGCCGACTGCCGATGGTCGAGGTCATCGAGGCCTACCAGCTCACAGCGGCGGACGGCGGCTCACGAACACTGCTCGACCTGTTCGAAGGTCGCCGTCAGTTGATCGTCGATCACTACATGTTTGATCCAGACTGGGAGGATGGGTGCATGAGCTGCGCCGGTCGGGTCGACCAGTACGGGAACACCGCCCACCTGCACGAGCGCGACACGACGATCGTCGTCGTCTCCCGCGCGCCGATCGAGAAGATTGAGCGGTGGAAGCGCAAGATGGGCTGGAGCTTCCCCTGGTACTCGAGTTACGGCAGTCGGTTCAACTTCGACTACGACGTGTCGTTCGACGACACCGTTGACGAACCCCATTACAACTACCGTTCCGCCGCCGAGTTGAAGACCAAGTACGGCTGGGCCGAGCTCCCAAGTGAGCTACACGGAACGAGTGTGTTCCTGCGCGTCGAAGATCGCGTATTCCACACCTACTCGGCCTACGGGCGCGGGACCGAGCAGGTCGGTGGCACGCACTACTACCTCGACATGACGGCCCTTGGCCGCCAAGAGGATTGGGAGGAGCCCAAGGGCCGGGCGGAATCCCTTGGACCGCGCGCCGATCAGCGGGCAGCACCAGCCGCGTCAGGTGTTTAGCCGAACGTTGCAGCACATCAGCACGTCAGCTCGGCGCGACGGGGAGCGGATGCGAGCAAGGCGACAGCGGCCACCTGTGGCACGTCCGCAAGACCGGCGCCTGGTTGTGCGACCGCGCCGCACCAGATCGCTCTCAAGTAGTTGTGTCTCATCCAACCCACACGTCGTCCACTTGCTCACCGTCGGCCGCGTAATGTGGACCGAACACAAGAAACTCAAGACCATCGGGACCTGCCTCAAAGGCGCGGACGACCTCGGGTGCAATCCGGATCGCGTCAAGCACCCGGACATCGGCGATCTCGTTGTCGAGCTTTACACGGCCACTGCCGGCGAGAATGACGTACACCTCCTCAGCGCGCGCGTGCCGATGCGCGAACGGCGAACGTTTCCCAGGTCGGAGGCGAAAGTGCGTCACCCCCGTCTGCTCGGCCTCGAGATCCACGCGCGCTACGCGGGCCTCCCATCGATCTCCGAAGCCGCCCGCCGGCGCCGCATCCTCGACATCGGCCAGGTTGATCTGCGTGTGTGGGCGTGACATCTCGTCCTCCAGGTCGACTGCCAGAGTCGATGATCTCAGTCCCGACGCCTCGGCAACTTGAGCCTGCTGCTCCCGGTCGGACCGAGCAACGACTCCGGATGGAACAGTACCGTCTCAAGGCGACGTCCCGGAGAGTTGTCGCTCCCTCGTTGGTCATGGTCGGGCGTCCTGGCGTGCCCTGGTAGCGGTCGCTCAACGCGACCTCGCCGTGAGCGAGTCGGTTTTAGTGGTGGCCGTTGTGTCTTACGGAGTCAGCCAGCGGTTGTCAGTGGCGCACCGCCGTGCGCTGTCGAGGAACCGTTCGATTGCTGCCGATTGGGCGCGCGCGGGCCAGAGGATCGACCACTTTGCAAGGATTTGTGAGTTGACGATCTCGCGGGCGACGATGCCTGGCTGGGCTTGGGCGAGGTGGAAGGCGAACGAGGCGGGGATGAGGCCGATCTCGCGTGCCCCGAGTAGGCGTGCGAGCATTGCGTGAACGGGCGGCTTGGTAAAGGCACTGACGCGAGGCTCGAAGCCCGCCCGCTCGCACGCCTCCATGATGCGGTCGTAGTAGGCCGGAGCGAGCTCGCGCGGGAACAGAAGCAGGGTCTCGTGCTCCAGATCGGCGAGCGGGATGGAGCTCCGGTTGGCGAGGCGATGGCGCTTGCTGAGCACCGCGGCGAGCGACTCGACGCGCAGGGCTTCGGTGCGGATGCCTGTCATCGCCTCGGGGTGCAGGGCGAGCCCGACGTCGAGTTCCCCGGCTAGTACGCGCCCGGGGACCTCAGCGCTAAACAGCTCGCTGGCGATGACGGTCATGTTCGGGTTGTCGTTCTCGACGGCTGCGAGGATTGCCCCGAGAGTCTCGAAGCTGGCCGGCGGGGTGTAGCCGAGGCGCACCGTTCCGGTGATGCCCGCGCCGGCAAGGCGGGTGCGCTCGGCGGCGCGCTCGAGCGCCGCGAGCGCGAGCGGTGCCTCCTCGAGTAGCGCCCGACCGGCGGCGGTGAGCTTGACCTCGCGGCTGGTGCGCACGAACAGCTCTGTGCCGAGGGTGCGCTCGAACTTGTGGATCTGGTTGCTCAGCGAGGGCTGGGAGATGTAGAGGCGCGCGGCGGCACGGCCGAAGTGCAGCTCCTCTGCAAGGGCCAGGAAGTAGCGAAGCAGGCGTGGCTCAAGGTCGATAGTCGAAGGCTATCGATGGGCCGGGGCACAGGTCTTGGACAACGACGAAGTTTCGACTCTAGGTTCTGCCGACAGCACAACTTTCTTCGAGAGGAGCACGCCATGGCGAGCGGCACATCAGTCGAATCGAACATCGCGATCGTTCGTGAGTACGGCGAGCGAGTGTTCAATGCGCACAACCCGGAGCTGGCGGCCGAGTACGTGACCCCGGATGTCAAGTGGCACGGCGGGACGCTCGGCACGGTTGAAGGCGTTGACGGCCTCGTCGCACTCTTGAAGGGTTTCATCGGCGCGTTGCCGGACCTGAACCCGCAGGAGCAGGATATCGTCGCCAACGAGGACACGGTCGTGGTGCGATTCGTCGTCGAGGCGACACATCTGGGCGACCTGCTCGGGATCCCACCGACGGGCCGCCGGGTGCGCTGGGACGCGGTCGACGTATACCGGCTCAGGGACGGAAAGATCAGCGAGGAGTGGGCGGCCGACGACCTGACCGCGATCCTGCACTCGGTCGGCGCGTACACACCGCCGTGGCTCTCCTAGCCCTGACACGACACCATTCGACCAACCACGGGAAAGGCGCACTGCAATGGCCCGGATCGGAATCATCCTCGGAAGCACTCGCCCCATCCGCAACGGCGGGCAGGTCGCGCGGTGGGTTTTCGAGATCGCCTCCCAGCGCGCTGACGCGGAGCTCGAGCTCGTCGACCTGCGCGACTACCCGCTGCCACACTTCGACGAGCCGATGCCACCGTCGCTCGGCCAGTACGCCCACGACCACACCAAGGAGTGGGCGCAGAAGATCGCTTCGTTCGACGGCTTCGTGATCGTCACGCCCGAGTACAACCGCGGCACCTCGGGCGTGCTCAAGAACGCGATCGACTACCTGTACGCCGAGTGGAACAACAAGGCGGTCGGGTTCGTCTCCTACGGGTTCGGTCGGCGGCGCGCGCGCCGCTGAGCACCTGCGCCTCGTCGCCGGCGAGCTGCAGATGGCCGATGTGCGCCAGCAGGTCGCGCTCTCGCTGATCACCGAGTTCGAGAACTTCAGCGTCTTCAAGCCCGGCGACCACAACGTTGACTCGCTCCACACCCTGCTCGACCAGGTCATCGCCTGGAGCACCGCGCTCGCTCCACTCCGCCAGGCCGCGGCCGCCGCATGAGAAGCCGTGGCGAGCCCTCATCCGGAATCAAGACCGCGAACTGGCTTGCCGTCACTTGATCTACTGTTCCGCGGTACTGTCGCCCGCCCCCAAGCCGACGGCACAGGCCGAATCCAGAGATCCGTCCGATGGCCGCACTGGCCAGCCTCTGCCCTCCCTGGCAAAGATCCTGCTCATTGTCGAAAGAGTGGATGGTTTCGTCCTCCAGCGACTCACCGATCGCGGCGAGCATGTGGGCGACACACAGCACGACACGCTGGACGAAGCAATGAGCTACGCCTTCTCCGAATACACGATCTCCAAGTGGCGATCTTGTCCCGATGACGTGGATCCACTGGCATACCTCCAGGCGCAATCCGATCCTTGATTGACAGCCAGCCGATAGCTACACCCCGCGAGCAGCAGCTGACCCTGCTCGCAGCCGTGCTCGGTACGAGCGTTGTGTTCCTCGACGCGACTGTGACCAGTGTCGCGTTGCCCGCGATTCGCGACGACCTGGGTGGCGGTCTGGCGGGCCAGCAGTGGGTGACGAACGCGTACCTGCTTGCACTCGGGTCGCTGTTGCTGATCGGCGGCTCGCTTGGAGATGTATACGGCCAGAAGCGGGTGTTCTCGGTTGGCGTTGCCGGATTCGGCCTCACTTCGGCTCTGTGCGCGGTCGCGTCGTCGATCCCCGAGCTATGCGTGTTTCGTGCGATGCAGGGGGTATGCGCGGCGCTGGTGACGCCTACCGCATTGGCGGTGATCGTCCACGTGTTTCCCGAAGACGAGCGGGCAAGCGCGATTGGGACATGGACCGCGCTCAGCTCGATCGTCGGGGTGATCGGGCCGTTCATCGGCGGAGTGTTGATCGCCGCCGGCTCCTGGCGCCTGATCTTTCTGCTCAATGCGCCGCTCGTACTAGTGTCTTGACGCGTTAATTGTGTTGCAGTATCCGGCTAGGTTGTCGAGGATTTCGTCGGCGGTCTTGGTCCAGACGTAGGGGTTGGGGTTTTCGTTCCAGTGCTCGACCCAGTCCTCGATGTTGGCGTTGAGCTCGGGGACGGAGCGGTGCACTCCGCGGCGTAGCTTGCGAGCGGTCAGCTCTGCGAACCAGCGCTCGACGAGGTTGATCCATGAGGAGCCGGTCGGGGTGAAGTGCAGGTGGAAACGTGGATGGGCAGCCAGCCACCGCTTGATGGCGGGTGTCTTGTGGGTCGAGTAGTTGTTGAGGATCATGTGGATGTCCAGGTCGGCGGGGACTTCTTTGTCGATCTTGACCAGGAACTTCTTGAACTCGATCGCGCGGTGGCGAGCGTGTAGCGAGCGGATGACCTTGCCGCTGGCGGTGTTCAACGCGGCGAACAGGCTGCTCGTGCCGTTGCGCTCATAGTCGTGGGTGGCGCGAGCCGGTGTGCCGGGCAGCATCGGCAATGTTGGTGCTGAGCGGTCCAAGGCTTGGATCTGTGCCTTCTCATCCACGCACAGCACGATCGCGCGCTCGGGCGGGTCCAGATACAGACCAACGATGTCCCTGACCTTCTCCACGAACAGTGGGTCCTTGGAGAGCTTCCAGTGCTCCACGCGGTGGGGCTGGAGCCCGAACGCTCGCCAGATCCGCGAGACCGCAGTTTGATTGAGCCCCGTCGTGGCCGCCATCTGGCGTGTGGACCAGTGCGTGCCGCCGTCCGGCGGCGCGGTCTCGAGTGTCTTGACGATCACATCCTCGACCTGCTCATCGCTGATCTTCCTGGGCTGCCCCGGCCGCGGCTCATCCAACAGTCCGTCCAAACGCTGCTCGGCGAACCGTCCGCGCCAGCGACGAACCGTCGGCAGCGAAACCCCGACCTGCTGCGCGACAGCCACGTTCGTCTGGCCCTGCGCACACTCAAGCACGATCCGTGAGCGCTGCGCCAATCCAGCCGCGCTACGCCTCCGCCGGGTCCAACGCACAAGCGTCTCACGCTCGGAATCCGTCAACTCGATCGACACCGCAGCAGGACCCCGTGGCACCCACAAAGCATACCACAAACCACCACAGAACTAACGACTCAAGACACTAGTGACCGTGACATTGATTGCTCGTGGCGTGCCCGGGAGCGCGAACGCAGGCACCGGCGGGCGTCTGGACTTCCTCGGGGCCCTCCTGGCGGCGGTCGCGCTCTCGGGTTCGGTGTTCGCTGTGACCGAGGAGCCGGCGCGCGGATGGAGCACCCTGGTGGTCGGCTCGCTCGCGGTAGGGATTGTGGGAGCCGTGGCGTTCATTGCGCACGAGGCGCGAGCTCGGGCGCCGATGCTCCCATTGGGCCTGTTTCGCGAGCGCAACTTCACGACTGGAAACCTGACGACGTTGACCGCCTACCTCGGGCTAGGGGGTGTGATCTTTCTGCTGCCCGTGTTTCTGCAGGAGGTCAGCGGCTACAGCCCCGTTCAGGCGGGGCTTGCGCTTCTGCCGGTCACCTCGCTGATGATCGTGCTCTCCCGTCGCTTCGGCGCGCTTGCCGACCGCATCGGGTCGCGGGTACTGATAAGCCTCGGGGCTCTGGTTGCTGCAGGCGGCCTGTTGCTCTTGGTGCGCGTCGATCAGCGCGCCGACTATCTCACCGAGGTCCTGCCGGCGCTGCTCGTGTTCGGGTTGGGACTCTCGATGCTTGTCGCGCCGTTGACCGCCACGGTCCTTGGGGCAGTGGAGGAGGACCACGCAGGTGTCGCAGCCGCGGTGAATACGACGCTCTCACGCGTCGCGCAGCTCTTCGCGGTCGCTGTGCTGGGAGCCGTCGTCTCTCTCGCGTTTGCTGGTCGCGTCGACGCGACGCTGCGACGGACCGGGCTCGGTCCCGGCAGCCGCGCGGCGATCAGTCGCGCCAAGCGACAGCCTCTCGGCCTGCCCAGCCTAGTTGGAGTGCCCCCCGGCGAGCGCGTTCTCCTGCGAGCGACCTTCGAGGACGCGTCCGTGCATGCCTTCCGTGTCGCGGACGCAATCGCAGCCGCGCTCGTCGCCAGCGGAGGTCTGATCGCGCTCGCCGGGATCCGTAGTCCCCGTCGCAGAGTGGCCGCCGAGCTGTGCCCAGCCGGGGCGCTCTGTGGAGCCAGCCAAGAACTCGTCAGTACCGGCCCGTCTCGAATCTCGGACCGGGGTTTCATCGACCGCGCCTTCGAAACGCCGTCAGGTTAGCGACCCCCACGCGGAAGGTCTCTCATGCGACGGAAGAGACCTTCGCGAAGGCGTCGCATCCCTACCATCGAGCGCATGACGATCCAACGCATGGACCACGTGGGCATCGTGGTCGACGATCTCGCGGCCGCGACGGCGTTCTTCGTGGAGCTCGGACTCGAGCTGCAGGGCGAAGCGCCGGTCGAGGGCGACTGGGTGGACCGCGTGGTGGGGCTCGAGGGCGTCCGGGCGGAGATCGCGATGGTGGCGACACCGGACGGCCACGGACGGCTCGAGCTGACGAAGTTCCACGCACCGTCGAGCCGGGGCGGCGGCCAGCACGCGCCGGCGAACACCCCTGGGATCCGCCATGTCGCATTCGCAGTCGACGACATCGACGCCGTCGTCGCCAGCCTGCGCGCCCGAGGCGCCGAGCTCGTCGGCGAGGTGGAGCGCTACGAGGACAGCTACCGGCTCTGCTACGTCCGCGGCCCGGAGGGGATCATCGTCGAGCTGGCGGAGCGGATTGGCTGAGGTCTCCGGCGGGCCGCCACAGCCGCTCGCGGTTTCAATCGGGGATGAGTCTGGCCAGCTCAGCGGACAGCGTCGGCCCAGTCACGCAGGCGCCCGGCGAACTGCGGTGTGGCTGCGCTCACCTCGACGACCGCATCGGCCGGGACGTTGGCCCTCTGCGCGGCAGCCATGATTGCGTCGGGCGACGGCGCCTCATAGAGGCAGTAGGTGCGTCGCCGGTCGGCGCTCAGAAACGAGAACAGCCAGCGGACCCCCTCGTCGCTGTTGACCTCCTCGATCAGCTCGACGTCGGCGTCCGTGAGGTCAAGCTGCTCGGCGAAGCTGCGCTCGATCACGTACAGGGCCATCGCCTGATCGTAGCGGGGATCCCCGCTCACCGAGAGGCGAGCCCCTGCCGGTGGGCGTAGGACGCGGCCTCGGTGCGGTTGGCGCAATCGGTCTTGCGCAGGATGCTGCGGATGTGGTTGGCCGCGGTGTGCTCGCTGATCGTCAGCTCCTCGCCGATCTCGCGGTTGCTGAGCCCTCTGGCGACCAGCTTCAGGATCTGCGCCTCGCGTGGGGAGAGCCCACCTGGCAGACCGCGCGAGGTGGGCACGTCGAGCACACGGATCTTGCCGAGCAGTCCTTCCATGCCGATGCGCTCGGCCAAGCCGGCGGCCTCAGCGAGCAGGGCCTGCGCGTAGTCGCGGGCTCCGCGTCCTCGTCCGAGCAGAAAGCGCCCGTACTCGTACGCCGTGTGAGCCACCCAGGTCGAGGCCCCCATCCGCCTGTTCTGCTCCATCGCCTGCTCGAAGTGCTCCTCTGCTCGCCCCGGCTCTCCCAGCATCGCGGCGAGCATGCCCAGGTAGCGATCGGCGGCTCCGTAGCAGGCGACGAGGTGGCCGATCATCACGTTGGTCCCCGCGAGCGGCTCCAGCTCGGGGTAGACGATCGCCGCCATCCGCTCGTCGTTGACCGCGGCACAGGCGTCGGTCAGGTAGGTGAGCGTGGCCAGCCACAGCGATGCCTGGTAGCCGTCGATGCCCTCGGCGGCGAGCCTCGAGAGCTCGCGCTTGGCCTCGCGCTCCATGCCCAGCTCGGCGAGCACGACGGCGAGCCCGGGACGCCATGGGCCCTCACGCTCGGCCCCGCCCGCAAGGATCCTGATCACCGGCGCGAGCTCTGCCAGGCGACCTTGCTCGCGGCGAACGCCGAACATCTGGATGCCGTGAGTACCGGACGCATCGCGACCGGTCAGTAGCCGGGCCCAATCGTGCGAGCGTCCCGCCATCGCCTCGGCATCCGCGAGGTTCCCGTCGCAGAGAGCGATCGCGGACCCGTAGTGCTCGGCCACGTGCTGCATGAACGGCTGCGCTGTGTGCTCGGCCATCTCGCGCAGGACAGCCACCTCCGCCCGGGCGGAAGCGAGGTCGGAGAGAGCCACGAAGGTCGGCACGCGCCACGCCATCGCGTCCGTTTGGATCTCGGCGTCCCCCAGTTCTTGCCCCAGGTCTCTCGCCTCGGTGAGCATCGAGAGAATCTCCTCCAGCGGGGTCGTGCCGCGCGCCCAGTAGGAGCCGACCAACACCTTGGCGAGCCCCGCGCGATCCTCGTATCGCCTTGCCAGCGCGATGGCGTTGTCGCGCACGAGCGCGCCACGCTCGCGCTCCCCCGCGAAGTCAAGCGCCCGCGAAAGTCCCGCCAGCAGGCCAATCCGCAGCTCGTCGCTGCTGTCATCAACCGCCGTAAGCGCTTCCTCGAGGAGCTCAATCGCATCGCGTCGTATAACCCCGGGGCGCCAGCACGCATCCTCGTAGCCGATCGCTGCGCGGGCGAGCAGCTCTCCGCTATCGAGCGCGCGGGCGATCTCCGCCGCCGACGCGAAGGCGTCCAGCGCATCGGTCGCCTTGCCCGCACGATGGCTGGCAGCGCCCAGCTCGAGCAGGGCGCCGGCGCGCTCGGGCTCGCCCTGGATCCCGATCTCGATTGCGGTCCGCAGCCGCATGGCGGCGTCGTCGAAGGCAAGCGCGGCGCTCGCCGCCCGCGCCGCGCGCAGGTTGTAGTCGATCGCCCGCTCGGCCCCGCCGAACGGGGCTGCGGCGCCGAAGTGATGGGCGAGGTCTGCGAGTGCGCGGTCGGAGTCCGCACCGGCGCTCTCGAGCGCTTCCCCGACGCGGAGATGCAGCTCGGCTCGCCGCAGCCGCGTGAGCCGGTCGTAGAGAGCCCGCCGGACGATCTCGTGGGTGAAGCGGCAGGCCAGTCGCTGATCGTGGAGCTCCTCGATCATGCCGCTGCCCACTGCCTCCTCGAGCGCGGTGAGGAGCTCGGGCTCGGTGATGCCGGCGGCGCGGCGGACCGGCTCCAGCTCGAACTCCGGGCCGGCGGCTGCCGCGAGCTCGAGCAGCTCGATGGTTCTCGGGGCCAGCCGGGATAGTCGCTGGCTGACCACCTCGCGGACGCTTTCCGGCGTGCCGAGCTCGGTGAGCGGCCGGGTCGCCCTCACCTGCCCATCGGCGACCTCGACTATTCCCGTCTCCACCACCGCGCGCCACAGCTCGCAGACGAGGAAGGCGTTGCCGGCGGTGAGGTCGTGGATCGTGGTTGCAAGCTCGTGTAGCTCGGGGTCTTCGGGGTCGGGGTCGCTTCCAGCGGCACGGCTGACCAGGTCAGAGACCTCCGCCCCCGAGAGCCCCTCGAGACGCACTCGCACGACGTCATCGGAGCGCCGTAGGTCGGCAAGCGTGTCCGAGAGCTCCGCCGGCACATCGGCCTCGCTGTCGCGGAAGGTCGCGAGGATCAGCAACCGCGCGCTCCAGGCAGAGCGCGCCAGGTGTCGCAGCAGCAGCAGCGTCGTCGCGTCCGCCCAGTGCCCGTCCTCTATCACGAGCAGCATCGGTCGTGCGCGGCTGACGTTCTCGAGCAGCTCGGCAACCGCCGTGTGCAGACGATGGCGCTCGGTATCGGCGTCGGCCTTCACCGGTTGCGCCAGCCCGCCGACCTGAGCGGGCAGGTCGGGCAGCAGCCGGGTCAGCTCGCCGCCGCCGGTGCCGAGCGCGGCACGCAGCTGCGCCTCGTCCGTCACCCGCACCAGGCGTTCGAGCGCCTCGACGAAAGGCCCGTATGGCGTCCGCACCACCGCGTCACAGGCGCCGTAGAGAACAAGCACCCCTTCCGTCGCGACCTGGGCGGCGAACTCGCGCGCCAGACGGCTCTTCCCGGCACCCGGCTCGCCGGCGAGCAGCGCGACGCGGCGCCTCTCCCCTGCGGCTCGCGGCATCAGGGTTCGGAGCTTCTCGAGCTCTGCCGCGCGGCCGACGAACGGGGAAGTCGAGGTCGGGCGCAGCGGGTCCGGAAGCTCCAGGATCTCTGCCTCCATAAAAGGACGATAGTCAGTCTTGACCATGTCCAGCTGGGATGGATCGAGGCAGGAGCGCTCGAATTGGGTCAGCTCAGGTCATGACAGCCACATTCGAGCGCCATAGGCTCGGCCGTGACAACTTGTTGAGACAACCGACAGGGGGGAACCCATGAGCACCACCAACGCACTGATGCACACGGCCCGCAGCGAGATGCCTGGATTCCAGGGACGGCTTACAGCCGCCGCGGACCCCGGCTACGACGAGGCTCGCAAGGTATACAACGCGATGATCGACCGGCACCCTGCCTTGATCGCGAGTTGCGCCGACGCCGCCGATGTCGCGAAGGTCGTCTCGTTCGCCGGCGACCACGGGCTTCTGCTCGCCGTGCGCGGAGGCGGCCATAACGGCGCCGGGCTGGGGACGTGCGACGATGGCGTGGTTCTCGACCTCTCGGGCCTGAAGGGAATCGAAGTGGATCCCGGCGCCCGGACGGCGAGGGTCGGTGGTGGCTGCACCTGGGGCGAAGTGGATGCCGCGACCAACGAGCACGGCCTGGCGACACCGAGCGGAATCATCTCGACCACCGGCGTCGGTGGTCTCACGCTGGGTGGCGGCCTTGGGCATCTGACCCGCAAGTGCGGCCTCACGATCGACAACCTGCTCGCGGCCGACGTCGTGCTCGCAAACGGCGAGACCGTCCGGGCCGCCGCCGATGAGCACCCCGACCTCTACTGGGCGATCCGGGGCGGCGGCGGCAACTTCGGCGCCATCACCTCATTCCTGTTCAGGCTGCACGAGATCTCGACGGTCGTCGGGGGCCCGACCTTCTGGCCGGTCGAGCAGGGCGCCGAGGTGCTGGCCGCCTACCGAGACTTCCTGCCGAACGCCCCGCGCGAGCTCAACGGCTTCTTCGCCTTTGCATCGGTCCCGCCGGCGCCGCCCTTCCCCGAGGAGCTCCATCTCCGCAAGGTCTGCGGGGTCGTCTGGTGTTACGTGGGCGCTCCCGAGGACGCCGCCGCGGCGATGGCCCCGCTGCTTGACGCTGTGCCGGAGCCCCTGCTGCACGCAGTTCAGCCCATGCCCCTCCCCGCTCTCCAGGGCGCGTTCGACCCCGTTTATCCCGCCGGGGACCAGTGGTACTGGCGCGCTGATTTCGTCAAGGAGATCCCCGACGCTGCCGTCGAGGCGCACGCCAAGTTCGGCGCTGAGATGCCGACGTGGCAGTCGACGATGCACCTGTACCCGATCGACGGAGCCGCCCACGACGTCAGTCCATCCGACACCCCGTGGAGCTACCGCGATGCGGTCTGGGGCTCGGTCTTCGCGGGTGTCGATCACGACCCCGCGAACGCCGAGGTCATCCGCCGCTGGTGCGTCGACTACTTCGAGGCGCTTCACCCATACTCCGCCGGCGGTGCTTACGTGAACATGATGATGGACGAGGGCGAGGAGCGGGTGCGTGCGAGCTACCGCCACAACTACGATCGGCTGGCGCAGATCAAGGGCACCTACGACCCGGACAACCTCTTCCGGGTGAACCAGAACATCCGCCCCGCGAGCACGCCAGCGGTGCCTTCGCCCAGCGCGATGCGCTGACCCTCGGCACAGACTGATCACCGTGCCCCTTTACATGGACCGCCACGATCTCCAGGACGTGACCGCTGCCGACATCGCAGCCGCCCACATGCGCGATCTCGAGGTCCAGGACGGATTCGGCGTGCGCTTCGTCACCTATTGGTTCGAAGAGGGCGCGGAGAGCGGCTTTTGCCTGGTCGAGGCCCCGGACGAGGAGGCCGTTGAGGCAGCCCATCGGGCAGCCCATGGGCTGCTTCCGTCGAACGTCATCGAGGTCGATCAGGCCGTCGTGCGTGGCTTCTTCGGTCGGCTCAACACCCATCCTCCCGGCGAGCCATACGTAGAGAGCGCTTTCCGGGCCATCCTCTTCACCGACATGGTCGACTCCACTCGTCTCACCCAGCAACTGGGGGACCGTGCAGCGATGAGGTTTCTACGGGAACACGACTCAGTCGTACGCTCCGTCCTGGCACGCTTCGGCGGCAGCGAGGTCAAGCACACGGGAGACGGGATCATGGCTGCGTTCACCTCGGCCTTCCAGGCGGTCTCCGCGGCGATGCAAATCCAGCGAGCGCTGCAGGAGCGCGACGAATCGGCACAGGGACACCTGCACGTGCGTGTCGGGGTGGCGGCCGGGGAGCCCGTCACCGAGCAAAACGATCTCTTTGGTGCGGCGGTGCAGCAGGCCGCGCGCTTGTGCGCGTGGGCCCAGCCCGACTGCATCGTCGTGTCGTCCGGGGTGCATGATCTCTGTCGCGGCAAGGGCATCCGGTTCTCCGACGGCGGCCCCATCGACGTGAAGGGCTTCGAAGAGCCGATCGGGCACTTCGAGGTCGAGTGGCGCGATTGAGTCTCCCCTGGTCGCCGTCCGGCCGTCCCTGCCGTCATCTACCGTGAAGCCATGCTGCGCGAACCCGACGCCCGCAGCTACGGACGCGTCTTCGATGAGGTCGCCGAGGACTATGACCGTCATCGCCCGACCTATCCGGACGCACTCATCGACCGGGCGTGCGAGGGCATCGGCCCCGGCGCCGCGGTGCTCGAGATCGGCTGTGGCACGGGACAGCTCACCTGTAGCCTGCTGGCCCGCGGGCTGCGGGTGACAGCCGTGGAGCCGGGCCAGCAACTGATCGCGCGGGCTCGCGATCACTGCAACGGCGTCGGCGATGTGCAGTTCGTCAACGCGCGCCTGGAGGACGCCTCGCTGGCGCGTGCCCAGTACTCGGCTGTGTTCTCGGCGTCGGCGATCCATTGGATCGATCCGGATGTGAGCTGGCGCAAGGCGGCCGACGCGCTGGTGGACGGCGGGAGCCTTGCTCTGGTCTCGTACTTCGGGCTCGACGATCCCCGCAGCGCCGACGATCAGCAGGCGCTGCGTACCGCCATGACGATGATCGCGCCCGAAGCTGCCGCCGATTGGCCCACCTACCGCGACCTCGCCGACACCCTCGCCGGCGTCGCGGCCCGGCGCGAGAACCTCTCGGAGGTGTGGGCGTGGCTGGGTGGCTATGAGATCGCGCGCCGGTATGCGGCGGACCTGTTTGAGGACACGCAGATCGCCGCAGCGCCGATGCTGTTGGAGCACGCCGCTGACGAGCTCAACGCTCTGCTGGGCACCATGTCGTTCTGGGCAGGACTGTCACCCCCACAGCGCGACGCTCTCGTCGCCGAAAACCAATCCTTCCACCAGCGGCTCGGACGGCCGATCCGCTCTAGCACGGTCGCCTGCCTGGTAGTGGCACGGCGCCAGCCCCGCACCTGACAGCGTGCTTCAGCGCAGCGTGGCCGTGCGTGCCTGCCCGTCCTGTTCGAGCCAGCGCAGGGTCGTCCCGGCGAGGGTCAGGGTGTTGGGCTGCGCTTGGCGCGTGGGGTTCAGCACGCGCGTGCCGTGGCTCGTGTGCTCGACAACCTCGCACGCGCCGCTCGTGGAGGACTGGGTCCACGCGACCGAGCCGTCGCGCTGCAGCACGAGCTTGCCGAGCAGGAACGTTTCCGGGTTCGCGGTGTCGCGCGGAAGCGCTTTCCTGAACAGAACCTTGTGCGTGACGAGGCTCACCACCCACAGCTCGGGCGGCGCCTGGAACGCCCACGACCACGCGAGCGCCGCGGTTTCGCCGCCCGCGAACGCCAAGCCGGCGAACAGGAACGAATCGCCATAGCCCTCGGGTCCTTCCGGGAACGTGAACTGCCTGTCGCCGGAGGAGCTGCACAGGTGGACGAGCTCGGTTTCAGGCCCCGCGCCGTGCGCGACGATCTGTTCGGTGAGCGTCCCGCCGCTGACCCGCTCCAGCAGATGGCCAGCGCAGCCGCCGGCGGCGCGGGCGTGTGCCGCGCCGACAGCGCTCGCCGGCAAGCTCGCGACCGCAGCGATCGCTACCAGCAGCGCCAGGACGCCGTTACGCGCGGACACGTCCCACACGCTAGTGCAGCGGAGGCATCGCGGGCGGCGTCGTCCGCCCGGTACGCCGCTGCCCTTCGCACGTCGCAATCACGGTGATCGCCTGATCGATCAGTGCAGTCGCTGTTGCCAGTCGCGCGGCACCTTGCCTGACGGGCCGGGCACGGGCTGGTCGAGCGGATGGCTGTCCGGCGGGAGTAGCGCGGGTCCTTCGAAGAACTCGCCCGTGCGGAAGTCGTAGAGCCAGTCCTCCCCGGGCTCGAAGCTCTGCAGCACGGGATGGCCGGTCTTGCGGTAGTGGGCGGTCGCGTGTTGTGCCGGTGAGTCATCGCAACAGCCAACATGGCCGCACGCGGCGCACCGGCGCAGGTGCAGCCACCAGCCCGGGTCCTCGCCGGCGAGGCACTCGGCACACCCGTCGCCGGAGGGCGCTACGTTCGGGTCGATCTCCGTCGAGGTGCTCACCGCCTTGGACCCTACCTTCCGGGACGATGACCCGCTTCGTCATCGGTGTAGCCTGGCGAATGTCTGCCCACCCCCCACCGCTCGGCGAACAAAATGCACGCGCTCAAGACGGCTGTCGCCATCGTTTGGATCGTCTTCTGGATCTACTGGCTCGCATCCGCCGTGGGTGTGAAGGAGGGCAAAGGCAGCATGCGGCGGATCCCCGTGAACGGTTTGACCGCCCTCGCAGTCATTCTGCTCGTCCGCGTCTTCCGCGGCGGCAGCCTGGCCGTCCACAGCTCGGTGCTCGCAGCGATCGGTGCCGTCGTGTTCGCGTCAGGGATCGCTCTGGCGGTCTGGGCGCGCGTCCATCTCGGGCGCAACTGGGGCATGCCGATGACCCAGAAGGCCGAGCCCGAGCTCGTCACCTCGGGCCCCTATCGGCTCGTCCGCCACCCGATCTACTCGGGACTGCTCCTCGCCCTGCTCGGAACCGCGCTCGTCAACAACCTCATCGGCCTGATCCTCGTAGCGATCCTGGGCGGGTACTTCTACTACTGTGCGTCGGTGGAGGAGAGGAACCTCAGCGCGACGTTCCCCACGGCCTACCCGGCGTATCAAAGCAGCTCGAAGATGCTCATTCCCTTCGTCCTCTAGCCGAGCTGGAAACGGTTCGGGCTGGCGCGCTCCGGACACGTAGCTCTCCTCCGGCTCGAGCATCGACTGTAGCTGCGAGCGCAGCTCCGGCGTGTCCTCGTGGCCGTGTGCGGCGGCGGCGTGCTGTGCGGCGGTGGCGATCACCTCGTCCTTCTCGCCGATGATGGTCAGAGTGCATCTGCTGTCGCTCTCGAAGCGACGGCAGTCAGCGATCATGCGTCCCATGTAGCTCACCTCCCGGTGAATGTTGGTGTGGAAAACGGGTGCGACTGCAATGCTTGTCAGGAGCTGCGGTCAGCCGCTCTTGGCGTAGCTGCTGGCGCCGAACCAATCGACGACCGTGACGGGCTCCTCGCCGATCACCCAGGCGTCGTGCCCGCTCGGCAGCGAGGTGACGTCTCCGGGGCCCGCCACGAGCTCGGTGCCGTCGTCCATGCGAATCGCCAGACGCCCGCTCACGTGATACTGGAAGTGCGGCGCCTCGCAGCTCGCGGTTCCCGCGATCGGCTTGACGTCGTTCGACCAGCGCCATCCGGGCTCGAACACCAGCATTCCCACCTCGCCCCCGCCGATCTTGACGATCTCCGCGCGGCCGTTCGGGAACTCGCGCGTCTCGTCCGGCTCCCGAAAGCTCTTGTGCTCCGTCGACTGCATGAAACCACCCCGCATCTGGTTGGCGACTGAGCCGCTATTCTTACCTACTGGTAGGTAGAATGTCAAGGCCCCGCGTGGCAACGATTGTGGGAAGGTGCATGGATGCCGGCGACACATCCCCGACAGCAGGTTGACACCCGTCAGCGGATCCTCGACGTCGCCGAGCGACTCGTCCAGAGCCGCGGCTTCAAGGGCTTCAGCTACGCGGACGTCGCCGCCGAGCTGGGCATCACGAAGGCGAGCCTGCACTACCACTTCCCCGGCAAGGCCGAGCTCGGCGAGGCCCTCATCGTGCGCTATGGAGCGCGGTTCATGGACGCGCTCGAGGAGCTCGACAGCCGCGTCTCCGACCCCCGCGCCAAGCTCGAGGGCTACGCGGGCCTGTACGCGGGCGTGCTGCGCGGAAAACGCATGTGCCTGTGCGGGATCCTCGCGGCCGAATACGAAACCCTGCCGCCGCCCATGCGCGCGGCGGTGGTGCGCTTCTTCGACGAGAACGAGGTATGGCTCGCGCGCGCGCTCGCGCAGGGCCGCTCTGACGCGACCCTGTCGTTCGACGGATCGCCGAGCGAAGCGGCGCAGGCCATCATCAGTGGCCTCGAGGGAGCGATGCTCGTCGCACGCCCCTACGACGATCTGGCACGCTTCCAGTCGGCCGCGGCGCGCCTGCTGAGCGGGCTGAGCACCTAGCCGAGCCCGCAGTTCGCCTCCTGAGCTCCTACGCCGGGAGGTGGAAGGGAACGGTGGTGATGACGATGCCTTCGTAGGCGATCAGCGCGGCGCGCAGGCGTGCGGCGACACGGTTGTGCAGAAGCCGCTGCCAGGGCTTGGCGACGACGATCTCGGGCACCACGAGCGTCAACGTCACGTCCGGGCGCTGGCGGTGCAGCGCGGCGATGTAGTTCGCCAGGGGCGCCACCGTCGCACGAAACGGCGACACGACGACCTCGAGCGGCAGGTGGTCGCCCCACGCCTGCCACGCGCGCCGGAAGCGCTCGGCCTCCTCGTCGGTTGGACTCATGTGCACGGCGAGCACCGGCTGGGCGAGCGAGGCGGCGTAGGCGAGCGCGTGCAGCGCGGCGAGATCGAGCACCGCCACCGCCACGACCGCGAAGCTGTGGACCTCGGAGGGGTCGTCCTGCGCCTCGGCCAGGCGCGTCGACGCCTCGGTTCCCAGCCGGGGCGGCGCCACGCGAGCGCTCCGCGTGTCCTCGTCGAGATCGGGTTTCGGCGTGAGCGCTTCGCGGGCGCGCTCGTAGTGCCCGTGCACGCGCCCGCATGCCCACACGATCAGCGGAACCAGCACCACCACCACCCACGCGCCCTCCGTGAACTTGGTGAGCGCGGCGATCAGCACCACCAACCCCGAGAGGACCGCGCCGAGCAGGTTGGTGGCCAGCGCCCCGCGCCACCCCCGCTCGCGATCGCGCCACCAGTGCGCCACCATCCCGCTCTGAGCGAGCGTGAAGGCGAGGAACACGCCGATCGCGAACAGCGGAATCAGCGGGGCGGTGTGGCCGCCGAAGGCCGCGTAGATCACCGCCGCGGGGACTGCGAGCACGAGGATGCCGTTGCTGAACCCGAGGCGATCGCCCATGCGCAGGAACAGCCGGGGAACGTAGCCGTCGCGCGCCATGAAGTACAGAAGCCGCGGAAAGCCGTTGAACGCCGAGTTGGCGGCGACCAGCAGCACGAGCGTGGTGGCGAGCTGCACGAAGCCGTAGGGGATCCCCCCGCCGACGCTCTCGTGCGCGATCTCGGAGAGCAGCGTCTGGCTCCCGCCCGGTGTGGCGCCGTCGAAGTGCGCGACCAGCACGACGCCGATGAACATCGAGATCAGCAGCGCCAGCATCACCGACAGGGTCTGGCGTGCGTGGCGCGCCTGTGGTGGGTGAAACACGGGGACGGCGTTCGAGATCACCTCGATCCCCGTCATCGCCGTCGCCCCCGAGGCGAACGCGCGCAGCACGAGCAGTACGCCGAGTGTCTCGGTCGCCCGGTGAGGCGCCGCGGCGGCGGGTTGAAAGTCGTGGGAGCCCGCCTTGATCAGGCCGGCGATCACGACCAGTGCGATCGCGACCACGAACAGGTAGGTGGGAGCGGCGAACGCCGCGCCCGCATCGCGCACCCCGCGCAGGTTGCCCGCCACCAGCGCCACGATCACGACCAGCCCGATCAGCACCCTGGCCGAGGCGAGCGAGGGGATCGCCGAGGTCACGGCTTCCACCCCCGAGGCCACCGACACGGCGACCGTGAGGATGTAGTTGACGATCAGCCCGGCGCCCGCGAGCAGCCCCCACCGGGGCCCCAGGCTGTCACTCGCGACGATGTAGGAGCCGCCGCCATGCGGGTAGGCGCGGATCACCTGGCGGTAGCCGAGTCCGACGGACAGCATCAGCACCACGAGCGCGGCGCCGATCGGCAGCGAGAGCTTCAGCTCGGCCGAGCCGGCGAGCACGAGCACCGCCAGCAGCGCTTCCGGCCCGTAGGCCACGGAGGACAGCGCGTCGGGTGAAAGCACGGCGAGGGCCAGCAGGCGCCCCATCTGCTGCTCGGCGATCGCCGTGCTCCGCAGCGCCGGGCCGATCAGCGCATGGCGCAGCGCGAAGCTCACCCGCCCCAGCCGCGAGCGGCCCTCGCCCGCCTCGGCCGTCGCTTCGAGTTCATCCCCGTCCCCGTTCCCAGGCGGCGCGGTTCGGATCTGCAGGAAGCGCCCGGTGCGGGACTCCTGCGGGTCGGCGAACTCGAGGCGACGATCGACGGGGAGCGCGAGCTCCCACACCTGTCGCGGTGGCATGCATCCCGTCCAGCCGCGCCCCACCTGTCGCAGCGCAGCAAGCGCACGCTCGTCGAGCTCGGGCAACTGCGCGCTCGCCGTGACGCTCGCGTCGGGTCCATTCTCCCCCGGGCTGGTCAAGGTCTTGCCTCGGGCGGGCAGCTCATGCCCGTGGATGATGACGGTGGATGCGGGCGGCTGGGCGATCTCGAGCGTCGTGCACCTCGCGCTCGCGCTCCAGCGCTGATCAGCCTGATTGGTTCTGATCCTGGGACCCGCGAGCGCCGGCGGACCGACTCGCGCTCCTCGGCGTCCGGCTGTACGCTGCTGGCACAGGGAAGCCGGAAGGGAGGAAGCATGGCCACCACAGGACCCGCCACGCGCGAGCCGCCAGCCCTCAGGGCATCGACGGTGTGCGAGGCGTTCCAGATCACAGCCGGCGAGAACGCCGAGCGCGTCGCCCTGCGCACCCCGGGCGCGGAGGTCGAGCTGACGTTCGCCGAGATGGCAGAGCGCGTGCGCGACATCGCCACGGGCCTTCACGCCCTCGGTGTGCGACGGGGCGACACCGTGGGGCTGATGCTGCTGAACCGGCCCGAGTTCAACCTCTGCGACGCCGCCGCCATGCACCTCGGAGCCACGCCGTTCTCGATCTACAACACGTGCTCGCCCGAGCAGGTCGCCTACCTGTTCGCCAATGCCGCCAACCGCGTGGTGATCACCGAGCTGCAGTTCCTGGACACGATTCGCGCCGCCGGGATCGATGCGCTCGAGCACGTGATCTGCGTCGACGGCGCGCTTGAAGGCTCGCTGGCGCTGGAGGAGGTCGAAGCGCTCGTCACCCCCAGCTTCGACTTCGACGCGGCGTGGCGCGCGGTCACGCCCGAGGACCTGGTCACCATTTGCTACACGTCCGGCACCACCGGGCCACCCAAGGGCGTCGAGCTGACGCACGCCAACGTGCTGGCCGAGAGCCACGCCGCGTCCGCGGTGATCCCGGTCGGCCCCGGCGATCGCGTCACCTCCTATCTCCCCCACGCCCACATGGCCGACCGCTACTCGTCTCACTATTCGCTGATGCTCTACGGCCCCGAGGTGACGGTGATCGCCGATCCCCGTGAGGTCATCGCGGCGCTGCCGGAGGTGCGCCCCACCCTGTGGGGCTCGGTGCCGCGCGTGTGGGAGAAGATGAAGGCGGGCCTCGAGGCGGCGATCGCGGCGGAGGCCGATCCGGCGCGCAAGCAGGCCGTGCAGTGGGCGATCGACACGGGCCTGCGACGCGTCCGCGCGGAGCAGGCCGGCGAGCCGCTCTCAGACGAGCTGATCGCCGAGCACGCGCAGGCCGACGAGCTGGTGCTCGGCAGGCTGCGCGAGCGCCTCGGCCTCGGCGAGGCGGTGATGCTCTACGGCGGGGCCGCGCCGATGCCGGTCGACGTGCTCGAGTTCTTCTACGCCCTCGGTCTGCCCATCTGCGAGGTGTGGGGCATGTCCGAGCTGACCTGCGTGGCCACCTGCAACCCACGCGAGCGCCCGCGGATCGGCACCGTCGGGCCGCCGTTGCCCGGGGTCGAGGTGCGACTGGCCGACGACGGCGAGCTGCTGTGTCGCGGGCCGATCGTGATGCGCGGCTATCGCTCCGACCCGCAGCGGACGGCCGAGGCGATCGACGCCGACGGCTGGATGCACACCGGCGACATCGCCGCCATCGACGCCGACGGCTACGTGCGGATCGTCGACCGCAAGAAGGAGCTGATCATCAACGCCGCCGGCAAGAACATGTCGCCCGCCAACATCGAGGCGCACGTCAAGGCCGCGAGCCCCCTGATCGGACAGGCGATCGCGATCGGCGACCGACGCCCATACAACGTCGCGCTGGTCGTCCTCGACCCCGACAGCGCCGGCGTGTGGGCCACCGAGCACGGCCTGGCCGACGCTGCGCCCGCCACCCTGGCCAGCGATCCGGGTGTCCACGCCGAGGTGGCGCGCGCCGTCGAGCAGGCCAACACCCACCTCAGTCGCGTCGAGCAGATCAAGCGCTTCACCATCCTCCCTCTCGACTGGCTGCCCGGCGGTGAGGAGCTGACGCCCACGATGAAGCTCAAGCGCAAGCCGATCGCCGGGAAGTACGCGGCGGAGATCGACGCGCTGTACCACGCCGAGCAGTAGCCGCGATGGCGACCACGAGGCGACGCGCCAGCGCCACGTCGGCGTTGCCCGCGGGCGCGTCCAACTGACCCCGCCAAGGGGCGGGTGTGCATCAATTCGTCTCCCCTGTCCCCTCCGGCGATCCCCGTTCGTCCTGTCGACGACGACAATCACCAGCCAGCGAAGGAGATCACATGAAGTACGCACTCTTGATCAACGAGAAGCCGGGCGACAACGGCCTGAGCGAGGACGAGCGTCAGGCGATCACCGCCGAGTACATGACCATCAGCGCGGAGCCGGGCTGCGTGGGCGGCGACCGGCTCCAGCCGGCGCACACCGCCACCACCGTGCGCGTGCACGACGGGCAGACGCTGACCACCGATGGTCCCTTCGCCGACACCAAGGAGGTGTTCGGCGGTTACTTCCTGTTCGAGCTCGACAATCTCGACAAGGCCATCGAGGTGGCCGCGCGGATCCCGGCGGCGCGCCTGGGCGGCTCGGTAGAGGTTCGCCCGGTGGTGGAGCGCTAGCCCTGCTGGAGAGCGTCTTCCGCGACCAGTGGGGACGCGTGCTCGCATCCCTGGTTGGCTTCCTCGGCGACTTCGACCTCGCCGAGGAGGCAGCCCAGGAGGCTTTTGCGATCGCCGCCGAGCGCTGGGCCAGGGATGGGACGCCCGCCAATCCAGGCGCCTGGCTCAGGGCGACCGCTCGCAACCGTGCCATCGACCTCATCCGTCGACGGCGCGTGCTCGCCGAGAAGACCGCCCACCTGGAGATCCCCGAGCCGGTCGCCGAGCAGGACATGGACGAGACGACCATCCCCGACGAACGCCTCGAGCTGCTGTTCACGTGCTGCCATCCCGCGCTGTCAACCGAGGCGCAGGTGGCGCTCACGCTGTATGCGCTCGGTGGCCTGTCCACCGCGCAGATCGCGCGCGCGTTCCTCGTCTCGCAGGAGACCATGAAGCGGCGGCTGACGCGAGCCAAGGCCAAGATCAAGATCGCCGGCATCCCCTTCAGCCTGCCCCCGGAGCACCTGCTCCCCGAGCGCGTGGCGGCGGTGCTCGCCGTCATCTACCTGATCTTCAACGAGGGCTATTCGCTCGCTCCCACCGACGCCCGGCCAGCGCCGGACCGCGACACACAGCTTGCGCCGGATGCCATCCGCCTCGGAGGAGTGCTCGCCACGCTGATGCCCGACGAGTCCGAGGTCCACGGGCTGCTCGCGCTGATGCTCCTCCACGATGCCCGCCGTCACGCGCGCTTCGCCGGCGGCGAGCTCGTGCTGCTGGGCGAGCAGGATCGCTCGCGGTGGGACCTCGACCAGATCCGCCAGGCGCGCTCGCTGCTCGACCGCGCGCTCGCCCTGCGCGGGCGCGGGCCGTACGTGCTGCAGGCGGCGATCGCCTCGCTGCAGGTCGAGGACCCGCTGGACTGGGTGCAGATCGAGGCGCTCTACGGCGAGCTCTCCCAGCTCACCGGCTCCGCGGTGGTGGAGCTCAACCGGGCGGTCGCCGTCGCCGAGTCCCAGGGCCCCGAGCCCGCCCTGGCGATCGTCGATCGGCTCGAGCTCCCCGACTACCGGTACCTGCACTCCACCCGCGCCGAGCTGCTGCGCCGGCTCGGTCGCACCGCCGAGGCACGCGACGCCTACCGGCGCGCGCTCGAGCTCGCCCACGCCGACAGCGAGCGCCGCTTCCTGCAGCGGCGCCTGGCGGAGCTCTCGACGGCAACTTCGCGCGCCCCCCGCGGCCTGTGAGGGCCGTCTGCCGTCAGTCGCCCGCGTGTCCGGGATCGACGGCGCTCGCGAGCAGGCCACGGTAGAGCAGCACCGTCGCCCTGCCCAGCAGCTCATCCGGCACCGCGCCCGTATCGATCAGGCGTTCCCGCTCGAGCCCGGCCATGAGGCTCATCAGCACCGTCGCCATCTCCTCCGGGACGATCTCAGACGGGGGCGCGCCGAGATTGGCCAGACGCACCGCCAACGCCTTCCCGAGCGCCGTCCGCAGCCCGTCGCGATGGGCCGCATAGCGGCTGCGCAGCGCGGGGTCCCGCACGGCCTGCGCCCAGTACTCGTGATCGAGCAGCAACAGCTCGCGCTGGCGGGCGACCAGCTCGACGAAACGCCGGCTCGCCTCCGGCGCCATGTCCCGCTCGGCCGGCGCGCTCTGCAACAGCTCGATCATCTCGTGTGCAGGCGCGTCCACCGACTGCTCCATCAGCGCGAAGAACAGCTCGTGCTTGGTCTCGAAATGCCAGTACAGCGCCCCCTTGGAATAACCGGCGCGCTTGGCGATCTCATCCACCGACGCGCCCTGGAAGCCCCGCTGCGCGAACACCCCGGCCGCCGCCTCCAGCAGCGCCGCCCGCGCGTCCGTGCCCTCGGCGCGCGCCGAGCGCGTGCGCCGGTCGCGGCGTTCCGGTCTCGCTCGAGGGGTGGCCACCTTGCCCGCCATCCGTGCTAGTGTACCGACTGACCAGTCAGTATGGCTCACAACGACCGCCCGACCCTCTGGCACATCGCCGTCTCGCACTTCAGCGAGAAGGCTCGTTGGGCGCTCGAGTACAAGTCCGTCTCGCATGTGCGCCGCACACCGCCCCCGGGCCTGCACATACCGATCGCCTACGTGCTCAGCCGTGGCAGCTCCTTCACGCTGCCGATCCTCGAGCTTGACGGGGAGCGTTTCGCCGACTCCACCGACATCATCGCCGCGCTCGAGCGCCGCTTCCCCGAGCCGGCGCTCTACCCGCAGGATCCCGACGAGCGCCGCCGGGCGCTCGAGCTGGAGGACTGGTTCGACGAGGAGCTGGCGCCCTACGTCCGCCGGCTCGGCTTCTATGAACTGCGCCGCGATCCCGAGCTGCTGGCCGACGTCGCCGGCCGCGCCGCCCCCGAGCTGGCCGCCAAATTCGGCCCCACGCTCGTCCCCTACACGCGCACGTTCGTCGGGAGCCGCTACCGCGCCAGCGATGCGCCCGGGGCCGAGCACGCCCGCGCGAAGATCCTCGCCGCGCTCGACCGCCTGGAGGCGGAGCTCGACGACCGCGAGCACCTCGTCGGCGAGCGCTTCACCGTCGCCGACCTCGCCGCCGCCGCGCTCTTCTACCCGCTCGTCCTGCCGGCCGACGGGCCCCAGTTCATCGAGCGCATGCCCGCGCCCTACGAAGACTTCCGCGCGTCGGTGAGCGAGCGCCCCGGCTATCGTTGGGTGCAGGACACCTACGCCCGACACCGCGTTCCCGGGAGCTACGCTGCCAGCTCGACCACCATCGGGATCCCGGTGTCGAACCAGTAGCCGTGCAGCCGCTGGATCTTCGCGCGCGACGGTAGCCCGCGCAGGTGCAGGTCGCACTCGCCGTAGTCGAACAGGTGGACGGTCTCGCACAGCGCCTCGCGCGCGTGCGCCAGCTCGTCGGGCTCCACCAGCTCGCGCGCGACCCCGGTGAGGGTGGCGCCCGGCAGGCGCAGCTCGACGCGAGGGTCGGCGCGGATGTTCCACACCCACGCCGACGCGGCCGTCGGGCGCACCGCCGCCAGCGCTGGCGGACGCAGCATCATCAGATACGCCCGGTCTCCCCTGCGGATCACGCGCACGCATTTGCGCCGGCGCTTGCCCGTCTTGCGTCCGGTGGTGCTCAGGAGGCCATACCCGGCGGGCGGGCGGACCAGGAAGAACGGGAGCATCATCGCGCTGAGGATGCGCCCGTCGCGCGCCGAGCGGATCAGTCGCCCGTGCTTGGAAGCCTCGCGCGTCGCCGCCTCCCGCACGCCCGCCGGGGCCATCCCCGCTGATTGCGTCCGTGGCGCTTCGGTGTCGGTTGCGTTCGTCATCGCAGATCCCTCCTCGGATGTGCCTGTCGCGGGAATCGCGCCCGCTTTGACCCGTGGCGCGAGGCTGGCGTGCCACGCTCTTCACGTCTATTTATAAAATGTATTATACAATGTATAACAGATCATGGCCAGTCCCGATCGCGACACCCATCGAACGAAGCTGCTGGAGGCCGCCGGGCGCCTGCTGCGCGAACGCCAGTACGCCAACATCACCGCCCGCGATCTCGTCACCGCGTCGGGCACCAACCTGGGATCGATCGGCTACCACTTCGGCTCCAAGGAAGCGCTGCTGAACGAGGCCATCGGGATCGCGCTCGAGGAGTGGGCGGAGACGATCGGCCAGGCCATCCAAGCCGACGCCGGCGACGGGCTGCTCGCGTGGATGACCCGCTCGCTGGCCGTCGTGCTCGACGAATACGACGCCATCCGGCCCTACTACCACGCCTTCATCGAGGCGCTCGCCCGCAGCGCCCGCTCGCCCGAGCTGCGCCGGCAGCTCGCCGCCCACTACGAGCGCCAGCGCGAGCGCATCGCCGGCTGGATCCTCGCCGCCGCGGACGGCGCCCTCGAGCTGCACGAGGCCCGCCACATCGCCTCGCTGATGCTCGGCACCGCCGACGGCATGCTCATCCAGGGGTTCATCGACGCACACGAGGTCCCCACCAGCAACGAGCTCACCGCCGCCATGGGCAAGGCGCTCGCCCGCGCGCCACGGGCGGTCGGGTAGCTCGACGTCGCGGTGGCGGCGCGTGCACGCCTGCGGCTAGGGCGGCGTGTACGGAACCCACAGGAAGATGCCCGGAGCGAGTCCTCCACCGGAGGGGATGAGCGCGCAGTCCCCCTTGCCGGCGGTGGGCTCTTGGCCGATCGCCTCTTCGCCGTTGCAGAGATAGCCCGGCGGTCCTCCGGCGAGCGTCTTCGAAGGCGGATCAGCGGTGAGCGCCGGGATCCACTGGGCTGCGTACGCGCACGTGAGGTTGCTCCCCGGGAGGATCTCGATTCCGAGTTCGTACTGGCTCGTGGCGACTTCCAAGCTGCCTTCCACGCTCGGAGCGATCACCAGATGTGCACCGACAACGCTGCCGCAGTTCGTGAACGTGTAGTCGCCGGCGCCGCCGGCGCCCGGCGGGCCGCCCGGCGACGGTGTGCCCGCGGAGCTCGATGGCTGGCACACGCTCGACAGCGGCAGGTAGGTCACGGTGCCGGCCGTCCCTCCCGGGCCGCCGGTGAGCGCCAGCTCGGTGTGTTCGGGGTCCAGCGGAGTGGTGGCAACGCTGAGAGTCGAGCCTGCCGGGCAGATGTCGCTGCAGTCGCTCACCGTGCAGTAGTAGCCCGCGGGGTCTTCGATGTTCTGACTCTCGCCGAGGCGCGACGTGCCGCTGATCGCGATCTTGAGAATCGGCGAGGCCGGCTCCACGGCGATCACGTACTGGCTCGTCGCGTACGGCTGGGCGGCCACGGCCGAGCTGGAGGAGATCACGTGCACCGGGGCGGTGTCGGGGAAGTTGGCGATCGGGCTGGTGATCTCCCACGCCGGTCCCGCGGAGGAGTCGCGGAAGAAGCTCGAGCCCCACGTCGACATGAGCTCCGGGCTGTTCGACGTCGCGGCGGAGAACGCCGCGGTGTTGCTCAGGGCGGCCTGGAGGATCGCGGGAATGCGCTGCCACAAATCGAGCGTCTGATCCTGGACGTGCCCCCAGAAGCCCACCGCCGTGTAGGACCGCGTGAAGAGCGGCTGGCTCGGGGTCTGTACGTAGCCGCTCATCCAGTCCAGGATCGAGGGGTTGAGCTGGGTGACATCATCGGCGGCCCATTGCGCGAGCCCCTCGATGATCCAGTCGTGGCCGGCGTCGAAGGTCCCAGGCGAGAGATCGGCCTGCTCGCAGTGGAACACCTCGTGCGCGAGGACCACGTCCAGCACTTCCACCGGGCCCGTCGCCGTCGCCGGGCGCACGGCGATGCGGCAGTAGGGCCCGGCCGGCGAGAACGTGCCGTTGGCGGTCACCGGCAGCGTCTCGGCGAGCGCGCTCGCCGAGACGTTTGGGCTCGTGCCCGCAACGATCTTCAGCTTGAGCTGGTGGTCGAGGTTGGTCGGCGAGGCGTATTCGCTCGCCCAGTGCTGCGCCTGTTCGGTCAGGCCCGCAGAGACTTTGAATCCAGGGTCTCCGAAGCTCGCCGCCCGTGCCGCGTGCCCGGTCCCGCTGAGGCCGAGCTTCGCGCTTACCGCATCGGCGAGGGCGCCACGGAGCTGCGGCAGGTACCCGAGCATCCACTCGGCGGCGACGTCACCCGTCAGTGCGTCCCCGGCCGGGCCGGGCGGTGGGCGCACGCCCGGCAGCGGGCCGTACGCGAGCGCGAACGCGGACAGGGCCGTCTGCTCGGACACCGAGCCGTCCGGGCGCACCTGTTCGAGCAGGCGTCCCCACGCGCTCGTCGCGAGCGGTGTCGGTAGAAGCGACGCCGCCAGGGACGCGTACTCCAGCGCCGTGGCGCGGGCGGCGCTGAGTGACCCGGTGGCCGTGAGCACGACCAGACCGAGGCGCGCGCCGGCGGCGAACGCCACCGTCATCCGCACCCGCCCGCCACCGGTCTTGGACGCGAGCAGCCCGCTTCCGGGCCCGACCGCGACAACACCCGCGTGGTGTCTGGCGCGCCAGGCGGCGAGGACCCGTGCACCGGCGCCCGGCGCGGAGAACACGAACGCCTCCGAGCGCAATTGCAGGCCGCCACCGCGGGCGCCGGCGGTCTGCACCTGCGCGCGGGCTACCGCGGCCTGCTGCGCGGGTGTGAGCCCTCCGCCGAGGTCGCCCCGGGCGACGCTCGCCGACACCGGCTGTGCTTGCAGCCCGAGCGGACGCAGCGCCGAGACCGGGATCACCAGCGCGTCATCGGCGCCGGCCGAAGCGGGCAATGCCACCGCCGCCAGAAGGGCGATCAGCAAGAGGCGCCCAGCCATTCTGCCTTTCACACCAACCCCTCCCGCCGATCCGGTCCCGACGCCGGCAACTTGGCGCGAGAATACCAAGCAGGTGACCCGTGGATGTAATCTGGCGGGGTGGGACGCCCGCCCGAACCTCCACGTCCCACCGGGACGTTGCGGGCGTGCCGGTCAGCCGCAGCCGCGACCACCGTCATCGCGGCGGTGCTGATCGGCTCGACGGCCTTCGCCGGCACCCGCCACCCGACCGCGGGCTCGAAGCAGGCGGCGACATCGGTGGTGTCCTCGGGCTGCGTCGTCCCCGACGTCCGGGGCTACCAGACGAGCTACGCGCGGGCCCTGATCGACGAAGCCCGCTGCCGGGTAGGGACAGTACGCGGGGACCGAGCGGCGAACGGCACGGGCACCGTGATCGCCGAGCGTCCGGCCCCCGGGACGCATGTCCCGGCGGGGCAGGTGGTGTCGCTCGTTCTGGGACCGCGCCCGCACGGCTGTCGCCCGCAGCGCTTTCAGATGCTCGACCGGACGTCGAAGCTGCGGGTCTGGCGCGACGCCGTCGGCGATCCCGCCGAACAGGGGGGAAACCCGAGGCCCTGGTCGATCGCGCTCCAGGCCTGCCGGCCGCCGAGCGGGCCCGTGGTCACGCTGTGGTCGATCGACGACGAAGAAGCCATCCAGGACAGCTCGGTCTTCTCCGATCTGCGCGTGCTCGGCACGGTGGTGGCGTTCGTCGACACGGACAGCAGTCAGTACGGGAGCGCCGAAACCCTCGAAGTCCGGGACCTCGCACGCCACGCTCCGGGCGCCGGCTGCCCGCGCGGGAACCAGCAGCCGGCCGCGCGCTACTGCCTGCTGACGGCGCCGGTGGGACACACAGGCGAACCCTCCGGTCCAGAACTGCCCGTCAACAAGCTCGCCGAATATGCCATCGACGAACTCGGGGACGTCGCCTGGGTGCAGAAGCTGGGGGCCGTCGAGACCCTCTACCTGTCCACGCCCACCGCCCACCACCCCGCCACGATCGAAGCCGCTGAAGGCATCGTGGATGTCGCGCTGTCCGCCGGCGTCCTCAGCTGGAGCTCGGGCGGCCAGCAGCACAGCCAGAGCGTCCCCGCGGCCTGACCTAAGCGAGCCCGAGCCGCTCGGGCAGCTCGCTCAACGTCCACACGAGCTCCGCGCCGGCGCCCCCCAACGCCCGCTCGTCGCTGTCCGCCGCGTAGCCGATCGCGCGCATGCCAGCGGCGACGGCCGCCGTGACGCCCGAGGGCGTGTCCTCCACCACCACACACCGCGCCGGATCGACTCCCATCGCCCGGGCGGCGTGCAGGAACAGATCCGGGTACGGCTTGCCGCGCGGCACCAGCTCGGCCGAGAACAGCGCATCCTCGGCGAACATGTCACGCAAGCCGGTGAGCTCGAGCGAAAGTCGTGTCTTCGAGAGCTTGCCCTGCGAGGCCACGCACACCGCCGCTCCGCTCGCCCGCACCCGCCCGATGGCCTCGGCTGCGCCCGGCACCGCCGCGAGCTCGCGGCGGAAGACCACGGCCCGCTCGCGCTCGTACCGTTCCAGCCAGCCCGCGGGCAGCGGCCGGCCGAGCTTCCTCTCCGCGTGGCGCACCACCTCGCTGAGCAGCAGGCCCTGATAGTCCCGGCGAGCCTCAGCCAGGCTCGTCGGCAGGCCCTCGGCGCTCAACATCTCCGCGAGCACGCCGTTGGAGATCGCCTCGCTGTCAACCAGCACCCCGTCGCAGTCGAAGATCACCAACTGCCGCTCGGACATCCTCTGTCCGCCGCCTACCGCTCGCCGGTGACGAGCGCGAGCGCGAAGCCGTCGTGGCCCTTGGCGTCCACCGTCTGGATCGCCGTCGCGTTCACCCGGGGCTCGTCGGCGAGCAGCTCGTAGAAGCGCCGCAGCCCTCGCACGCCGCCGTCGCCGAGCTGCGGGTCGCTCGCGTCGGGGTCGAGGATCGCGCCGGCGCGCACGACGTTGTCGGCGACGATCACGCTCCCTGGCCGGGAGAGCTTCAGCGACCACTCCAGATACCCCGGGTTGTTGCGCTTGTCGGCGTCGATGAAGATCAGATCGAATGGGTCCTCTCCCTCGCTGAGCAGCTCGGGCAGGGTTTGCAGCGCGGGCCCGACGCGCACCCGCACGATCTCCGAGAACCCCGCCCGGGCGATGTTCGCGCGCGCCAGCGCCGCGTGGCGGGGGTCGGCCTCGAGTGTCACCAGCCGCCCCTCAGACGGCAGGGCCCGTGCGAGCCAGATCGTGCTGTAGCCGCCGAGCGTCCCCAGCTCGAGGATGCGCCGGGCGCCACTGACGCGGGCAAGCAGTTCCAGCAGCTTGCCCTGGCTCGGGCAGATCGCCCCCGAGGCCAGGCCCGTCTCCCCGCTCGCGGCGAGCACGTGGCCCAGCACAGGGTCCTCGCCGATCGCCCGGGCGGTCAGGTAGCGCTCGACGTCAGCCCATCGCTGCTGCTGCTGCGTCTGCGCCGCGCTCACCGCGCCCGACGCGAGTCACGCCGTCGACCGCCCGTGCGCCCACACGGCAGCTCGGGTTGACCCTCGTACATCGCGCCAGCATATGTCAAGCGCCATGCCCGAGCCCGATGGCAAGCTGCGCCGGCGCGCTCAGCGGAGCACCGATAGGTGCCGGCCTGGCTCAAGCTCTTGCTCGCCACGCTCGATGATCGTCATATGTCAAGATGCAGCCTTGAATAATTATTTGGCATGCCATAATCCATTTCCATGATTACCAAGGAACTCATGCGGACGCCGGCGATCGAGGACTACGCAAAGGCCATCTTCGCCCTGGAAGCCCGTAGCGAAGAGCCGGTGTCCACCAATGCGCTGGCCGAGCGGCTGGGGATCACGCCCGGCTCGGTGTCGGCGATGCTCAGGCGGCTGGACGAGCTCGGCCTGATCACCCACTCCCCCTACAGGGGCGTGCGCCTGACCGCCGACGGGCGGCGCATCGCCCTGGAGGTGATCCGCCACCACCGTCTGCTCGAGAGCTATCTCGCCGACGCGCTGGACATGCCCTGGGACCGCGTGCACGCGGAGGCCGAGGTGCTCGAGCACGTGCTCTCGGACGATCTGGAGGAGCTGATCGCCGCCAAGCTGGGGCACCCCACGGTCGATCCTCACGGCGACCCCATTCCCAACGCCGACCTGGAAATCGAGGAGCCCCACACCGACCGCCTGGAGAGCCTGCAGCCCGGTGACGCGGGGCTGTTCGTGCGCGTGTCCGACTCCGATCCGGAGATGCTGCGCTACCTGGCCGAGCGCGGGATCGCCCCCGGTGATCGCTTCGAGGTGCTCGACCGCCAGCCGTTCGGCGGTCCGTTGTTCGTGCGCTTCGCCGAGCGCGACCACGCGATCGGCGGCCAGCTGGCGGGCGCCATGCGCGTGGAAGTAGACCGGCGCGCCGCGACGGCGGGGGTCGCGAATGAGCAGGGAGCTCGATGAGTACCCCCGAGCTCGCCGCCTCCCCCCTGCTGGGTGGGCCGCTGGCGACCGAGGAGGACGCCGCACGCTCGCACGACCGCGCCCGCGTGCACCACGCGCGCTCCCAGCGCCGTCACTGGCGTCTGCTGTGGCTGCTCGTAGGGCCGGGGATCCTGGCGATGCTCGGCGAGAACGACGGGCCGAGCATGATCGCCTATGCCTCCGACGGGGCACAATACGGGCTCGGCTTCTTCGTGCCGTTCATCCCGATCCTGTTCGCAATGGCCTACGTCGTTCAGGAGATGTGCATGCGCGTCGGCGCGGTCACCCACCGCGGCTACGGCGAGCTGGTGCTGCAGCGCTATGGCAGGGCATGGGGCCTGTTCGGCGCCGGCGACCTCACCCTCACGAACCTCGTCACGCTGATCGCCGAGTTCGTCGCCATCCGCGTCGGGCTGGCCTACTTCCAGCTCGGCGCCGGCGTCGCCGTGGCGCTGGGGATGGCGCTCGTGGTGTTCACGCTCAGCGGCGGGCGCTACTGGCGCTGGGAGCGGATCGTGCTCGGCCTGGCGCTGTTCAACCTGCTGTTCGTGGCGGCCGCGATCCTCGTCAAGCCCGACGTGGGCACGCTCGCGAGCTCGTTCACCTTCTCGCGGTTCCCCGGCGGGAGCTTCAACACGCTGCTGCTGCTCCTGGCCTCCACGATCGGCGCGACCGTCACCCCGTGGATGATCTTCTTCCAGCAGAGCGCCTCCGCCGACAAGGGCATGACCCCCACCGACGTGCGCCACGGCCGCTATGACACCGCGCTCGGGGCGGCGCTCGCGGCGGTCTGCGGGATCGGCGCGCTGATCGCCGGGGCGGCGCTGCTGGCGCACGGCGACTCCGGCATCCAGGGGTTCGCCGGCGCGGGCTTCCCGGAGGCGCTCACACGCGTCGCCGGTGGCGCCGCCGGCACGGTGTTCGCGCTCGGCCTGATCGAGGCCGGCGCGGTGGCCATCCTCACGATCTCCGCCAGCACCGCCTACGCGGCCGGGGAATGCGTGGGAGCGACTCACAGCTTCAACAGCTCGCCCCGCGGGGCCGCGCTGTTCTACACGGCGAACATCGGCGTGGCGCTGCTCGCCGCGCTCGTCATCCTCATCCCGGGCGCACCGCTGCTGTCGATCGCGCTCAACGCCAACGTGCTCGCCACCGTACTGCTCCCCGTCAGCCTCGTGCTGATGGTGATGCTCGCCAACGACAGGGGTCTGATGGGCCGCTGGGCGAACAGGCGCTCGACCAACGTGGTGGGGATCGCGGTGATCGCCTTCGTCGGCATGTGCGGGGCGGCCTACGGCATCGACTCGTTTCTGCAGGCTGTCCACGTGGTGGGCTCGTGAGCGCCATCGAGGAGCGCGACCTGCAGCGCCAGGAGCGCTTCGAGGACGATCTGATCATGCACCTCGAGCGCGACCAGTTCGTCGCGGAAACATCGAGGCCCGTCCCCCGCGCCCCGCTCAGCACACGCGCCAGCGCCTGGCTGTGGGCGCTGCGCGTGTTCGTCGTGCTCGTCTCCGCGATGGTCATCTACACGTTCGTCGCCGGGCTGCACTGAGCATGGCCTCGGCCAACCTGGAGCTGGTGCGCGGGATTCGCGGCGCCTGGGACCGCGGCGAGTTCGCCGCGGTCGACTGGGCGCACCCGCAGCTCGAGTTCGTGATCGCCGACGGTCCCACCCCGGGGACGTGGACGGGCCTCGCCGGAATGGCGGCGGGCTGGCGCGAGTTCCTGGGCGGCTGGGAGGACTGGCGGGCCACGGCGAGCGACTACCGCGAGCTCGACGGCTCGCGGGTGCTCGTGCTCGTCGAGCTCTCCGGGCGCAGCAAGGCGAGCGGCCTGGACATCGCGGGGAGCGGAAAAGGGCAGGGTGCGAACGTGTTCCACCTGCGCGAGGGCAAGGTCACGAGGTTCGTCCTGTACCTTGAGCGCGACCACGCGCTCACAGACCTCGGTCTCGCCGCCGAGGCCGACGTGGCCACGCCGGAGTGAGGCGCGCCCGGCTCGCCGGCTGGCTCGATCATTCGAGCACCAGGTGCACGATCGCGAACACGCCCACGGCCACGATCACCGCGCGCAGCGCGTTCGGCGGCAGCCGCCTGCCGTAGCGCGCGCCCAACTGGGCGCCGACGATCGACCCACCCGCGATGATCGCCGCGGGCCCCCAGTCGACGTGCGCCGCCAGCGCGAAGTACACGGCGGCGACGCCGTTGACCAGACCCACGAGCACGTTCTTCAAGGCGTTCGTGCGGTGCAGATCCTGCGCCAGAGCTGCCCCCAGAATGCCCAGCAGCAGGATCCCCTGCGCCGCGCCGAAGTAGCCGCCGTACACGCCCGCGAGATAGACCGCGGCCGGCAGCACCACGATGCCCTGCTCGAGGTTGATCTCGCGGCGGGCCAGCACCCCGACGAGCCACGGCTGCAGTACGACGAGCACGAGCGCGAGCGCGATGAACACGGGGACGATCGCCTTGAAGGCCGAAGCGGGCAGCACCAGCAGCAGCACCGCGCCGGTGATGCCCCCGGCGAGCGACATCACGCCCAGGCGCAACACGCGGGCGCGCTGGCCGGTGAGCTCACGCCGGTAGCCGATCGCGCCCGACGCGTTCCCGGGCGCCAGGCCGACGGTGTTCGTCACGTTGGCCGTCACCGGCGCGTAGCCGAACGCCAGCAGCACCGGGAAGGTGATCAGCGTGCCACTGCCGACGAGCGTGTTGATCGCCCCCGCCGCGAGCCCGGCGAGCGCGATCCCCACGACTTCACCCGCGCTCATGTGGCGGGCAGCCCGCGCCCGCCCGGACGCGCCCGCACAGCTGCCGGGACCCTCACGCGCACGGGCGGCTCATGGCGGCGACCTTGTTCATGGCTCTACCGTTCCGGGCATGGACGTCGAGAAGGCTATCCGCACGCGCCGCACGCACAAGGCGTTCGGCCCGCAGCCGGTCGAGCCGGCCGTGCTCGACGAGCTCTTCGAGCTGGCGAGCTGGGCGCCCAACCACCACCTGACCAGCCCGTGGCGCTTTCGCGTCCTCGGCGAGCGCACGCGCGCACGGCTGATGGCCCTGGCCGAGTCCGAGCAGGCGGGCTCGGCCGTCAAGCTCCAGCGAGCCCCCACGCTGATCGCGGTCAGCGCCATGCAGGGCACCGACCCCCAGCAGGACCGCGAGGACCTGCTGGCCACGGCCGTCGCCGCCTACCTCGTGCTGCTGGGCGCCCACGCGCGGGGCCTCGCCGGGTACTGGCGCACCGTGGCGCTCCTGGAGGACCCGCGTGGCCGGGAGATACTTGGCGTGGGACCCGACGAGACCCCCGTCGGGCTGCTGTATCTCGGCACGCCCGTGCAGGAGCAGCGGGTGCCCGCGCGGGCGCCGCTGGAGGACCTCGTCACCTACCTCGAGTGAGCGGTGCGCGGCCGCACCGCCCGCGCTAGGGTCGAGACATGTCACCTGCGTGCGCGGCCGTGCTCGCGCCCACCGTCGCCGTCCCGCCACGCCGCGCCACGCGCCCGGCGTGAGCGTCCGGCGCGAAGCCGCGAGCGCGCTGCGGCCACCGCCCGGTGACCGCCACGGCCCGCTGGTCCCGATGATGCTCGCGCTGACGTTCGTGACCGGCGTCGTGGACGCCACCAGCTACCTGCAGCTCGGCCACGTGTTCGTCGCCAACATGACCGGCATCGTGGTGTTCCTCGGCTTCGCGCTCGCCGGCGCCCACGGCGTGTCCGCCCCCACCTCGCTGGTCGCGCTCGGCGCGTTCCTGATCGGCGCCGCGGTGGGCGGGCGCATCGGCGTGCGGGCCGCCGCGAACCGCGGTCGCCTGCTGCGCGACGCGAGCGCCGTTCAGCTGGCCCTGCTGGCGCTCGCGCTGATCATCGCGCTCGCCGGCGGCGAACCGCCCCACACCGGGGTGCGCTATGCGCTCGTCGCGTCCATGGCGATAGCCATGGGGGTGCAGAACGCCGCGGCCCAGCGCCTGGCGGTGCCCGAGCTCACGACCACGGTCCTCACGCGCACCCTCACGGGCCTCGTCTCCGAGGCAGGCCTCGCGGGTGGCCCGGGCTCGAAGCTCGGGCGCCGCGGGATCGCCGTGGCGGCGATGCTGCTCGGCGCGCTCACGGGCGGCCTGCTCGTGCTGCACGTGACCATCGCCGCGGCGGTGGCCGTGGCGGGCGCGATCGTGCTCACGGTCGCCCTCGCCGTCCACGGTCTATCGCGAACGCAGTCCGACTGGACGCGGGCTTGACCAGCGGCCGCCCCGGGCGCTCACCCGGGCGCCACACATACCCGTAAACCCGCATCGGCATGCGGTAAAAGCTGCATGTCCCGGTGTCCCCATGGGATAGCCTCTGTGCTATGAAGCGACGCGTCCTGGCACCGCTGCTGATGGTCCTCGCCCTGGCCGTGGTGGCGCTCGTGGCGCTCGGCGCCCGCGGGCGCGGCACGGAGCCGCTGCTCGGCTCGCGCCTCGCCGACGCCGCCGCCGCGCCGATGCCGGCGACCCAGCTCGCGGGGCTCCCAGGACCCGTGATCGCCAACGGCTCTGCGCCGCTGATCGTGAAGCTGTCCGCCCCCGTCGCTCCCACCTCGCCGCCGCCGGTACTCAACCCGAGCGTCGCCGGCACCTGGAGCATCGCCGGCGAGGAGGAGGTGTTCACACCCGCCTCCACGCTGCTCCCGTGCTCGAGCTACGCGCTCACCATCTGGGCGCGCACCGACTCCGCCGCCCACGCCCAGCTCGGGCGCAGACGCACCGTGCGCCTCGACGTCGCCTGTCCCCCCCTCGCCGGCCTGCAGCAGGCGCTCGCACGCCTGGGCTATCTGGGTGCGAGCTTCCGCCCGCTCTATGACGTGCACTACCGACCCGGGCGCGAGACCCGCCACGAAGCGGCCGAACACGCCTTTCACCCGCCGCGGGGAAGGCTCGCGCCCGACCCCTCCTACGCGCCGCCCACGCGCATGGGTCAGCTCGACGCCACCACCCGCGGCGCGCTCGAGGTCTACCAGGAGGACAGCGGCCTGCAGGTCACAGGCGAACCCGATCGCGCCACCTGGCTGTCGCTGCTGTTCGCCGTGACGGTCAACAAACGCGACCCGCAGCCGTACACGTGGGCGAGCGTCACCGAGTCGCTCCCGGAGACCCTGTTCCTGCACCGCGGCCACCACACGGTCTTCACCACGCCCGTCAACACCGGGATCGCGGGGGCGGAAACCCAGCAGGGGATCTTCCCCATCTACGCCCGCTACGTGTCGACCACGATGGCGGGCGAAGACCCCGACGGCACCAAATACGACGTGCCCGACGTGCCCTGGGTGAACTACTTCAACGGCGGCGACGCCGTCCACGGCTACCCCCGCGAATCCTACGGCTTCCCGCAGTCCAACGGCTGCGTGGAGTTGCCGATCGAAGCCGCCCACACCGTCTTCGGGATGCTCGCCATCGGCGACATCGTGTGGGTGCAGTGAGCGCCTCGCGCCTGCTCCGGCGCGGCGCCAGCGCTACTTGACGATCAGCGTCCCTTCCATCCCGGCCATGCGGTGCCCGGGGACCGAGCAGAAGAACTTGTACGTGCCGGGCTTGAGATCGAGCGACAGGAGCTTCGTGCCACCTTGGAAGGTCGGCGTGGCGCCTACGATCTGTTTGGAGGCGGATTCGATCGTCATGTTGTGATCCAGCGGCGACGTGTTCGTGAAGGCGATCGACACGTGCGAAGAACTGGCCGTCAACGAGCTCTTGTCGTATTTCAGCTGGCCTTCCGGGTTGGCGGCCAGGCTCAGCGCTTGGCTCGAGGAGGCGGAGGTCGGCGTCGTGCTCGGCGTGGTGGCGTTGCTCGTCGGCGTGGTGGTGCTCGTCGAGGATGTGCTCGAGCTTCCCGCAGCCTGCGAGCACGAGCGCGCCGATGAGGAGACTCAACAGTCTGAGCTTGCCCATGGGCGCGAACTCTAGCTGCTCTGCGGCTCGCCGCCGCCCGCATCGGCCTCGGGGCTCGCCGCCGGGGCCGGCGCGGGGGCGCGCGACATGCGCGCGCCGAGCGCTCCGAGCGCGCCCGTGAGCGCGCTCGCGAGCATCCAGCCCGTTCCCGAGCGCTCGCGGCCGAGCGCGCCGTCGAACGACAGCGCGCCGGGGCCCACCTCGACGAGCGCCAGCACGGCACCGATCAGCACCACGTTGTACTCGTAGCCGCCCTTGCTGAGCCAGGGCCCGTTCTTGGCGTGCACGGTCTCGATCGCCGTGATCATCGTCGCGGTCAGCACCGAGGCCGCGAGCGGCGTCGCCGCACCGGCCACCAGCAGCGCCCCGCCGCCGGCCTCGGCCGCTCCCGCGGCAATCGCGTTGGCCTTGCCCGGGTGCAGGCCCAGCCCCTCGAAGCCCTGTGCGGTGGCGTCCAGGCCGTTGCCGTCGAACCAGCCGAACAGCTTCTGCGTCCCGTGCCCCACGAAGAACCCTCCGACCACCACCCGTAGCAGCAAACGTCCGATCTTCATCTCAGTGCCCTTTCATTGCGTGGTTGCACCTGGCTTGCCTGCACCTGCATCTCAGCACCATTCCTCCGACGGGCCCTCTACGGCGCCGCCGGCACGACCACCAGCGGGGTGGCGTCAGTGGGCAGCTCTCCCGTCTGGAAGGCCGGGGTGGACAGACGCTCCACGTGCTCGAAGCGATCCAGGAAGTCCTCGGCCGTGTCCAGGAAGCCGATGCGGGGCGTGCGGTAGTGCATGGGCACCACCCACCGCGGGGAGAGCCGCTCCACGATCGCCTGGGCCTGCTCGCCCCCGATCGTGGGGCCGGCGCCGACGGGGATGAACAGCAGGTCGATCTCGCCGATCGCCGCCGCCTGCTCGGGGCGCAGCTCGCTCTGGCCGAAGTCGCCCATGTGGCACACCCGCAGCCCGTCAAGCGAGAACACGAAGATCGTGTTCGGCCCGCGCGCCGTGCCCGCCTGCTCGTCGTGCTCGGAGGCGATCGCCGTGATCTCGCCGAGCGGCGACTCGAGCGTGCCCGCCGTCGAGCGCACGATCGTGGGCTCCCCGCCGATCGCCTCGACGCCGTTGTGGTCCATGTGCTCGTGCGTGACGAGCAGCAGCTGCGGCGGCTCACATGTGATCGCCGGATAGTCGAACTGCATCCCGCGGGCGCTGGCCATCGCCGACATGTCGGCGAACGGGTCGATCACCACGTCCGCGTCCCCCTCCGGGGACGATGCGGCGCCGCCCAGATGAAAGGCGGACTGCCCGTACCACTCAACGCGCATGCTGCTCCTCTCTTGTGATGGTGTGGATCGCCGGACCGGCCACGCGCGGGGCCTCGTGCTCGTGGGCGCTGTGGCCGACGAGGAGCTGATCGCGCGAGGACGTCTGGCGCTTGACGGTGGGGGTGTCCGGCTCGTCCGCCTGGTAGCGCCCGCCGCGCATCAGCGAGGCGGCCGCGGCGATCAGGCAGGCGATGATCGCGAACGCGAACGTCGCATGCAGGCCGGAGCGAAACGGCTCTGAGATCAAATGCGGGAAGAACGATCGGCCGATCAGCAGCGCCTGGTTGTGCGCCGAGAGCGCGCCCAGGACGTGCGGGCCCACGAGGTGCTGGATCGGGTTGTAGCCGAGGAAGGCCGCGAACAGGATCGATACGGGCGGCAGGTGCGAGACGCTGCGCGCGGTGGCGAGCGGGACGCCGTGGGCGTGCAGTCCGGCGAGCAGCGTGGCGGGCAGTTTGGCGGACAGGCCGAGGATCATCAGCGTGAAGAACACCCCGATCGAGAGCACCTGCGCGGAGTTCTGGAAGGTCTGGTTCATGCCGCCGCCTGCGCCGCGATCGCCTGCAGGGAGGCTGTTCATGACGGCCGCGCGGTTGGGGGAGGCGAACATGCCCATCGAGACGCCGTTGAGGAACAGCACGCCGGCGAACAGCGGGTAGGGGAAGTCGGTCGGCAGCAGCGCCAAGAGGAAGAAGCTGAGCGCCGCCCCGAGCATCCCACCGGTCGCGAACCAGCGCGCCCCGAAGCGGTCGGACAGGAACCCGGACGTCGGTCCGGCCAGGAGCATGCCGATGATCAGCGGCAGCATGTAGATCCCGGCCCACAGGGGCGTCTCGGAGAAGTCATAGCCGTGCTGGGGCAGCCAGATGCCCTGCAGCCAGATGATCAGCATGAACATCAGCCCGCCGCGGGCGACCGCGGAGAGGAACGTGGAGAGCGTGCCGAACGTGAAGGCGCGGATGCGGAACAGCGGCAGGCGGAACATCGGCGCGGCGACCCGGCGCTCGATCACCGCGAAGGCCAGCAGAAACGCGGCCCCGCCGCACAAGAGGGCGATCACCCGCGGGCTCGTCCAGCCGGTGGCGTGCCCGCCGTAGGGGCGGATGCCGTACGTGACCGACACCATGATCAGGATCAGCCCCAGCGCGAACGTCAGGTTGCCGGCCCAGTCCACGCTCGCGCGTTTGGGCGTGCTGCGCTCCTCGAGCTTCAGGTAGGCCCACACGGTGCCGAACAGGCCGATCGGCACGGAGATGAGGAACACCGCGCGCCAGTCGATCGGCGCCAGCAGCCCGCCGAGCACGAGGCCGATGAACACGCCGCTGACGCCCACGATGTTGTTGATCCCGAGCGCCATCCCCCGCTGGTTGGCGGGAAACGCGTCGGTCAGGATGGCCGCCGAGTTGGCCAGCAGGAACGCCGCACCGATGCCCTGCACGATGCGAAACGCGATCAGGTACAGCGCTCCCGCGCGACCCGTCATCCAGTCGACCGTCAACAACAGCGAGGCGAGCGTGTACACGACGAAGCCGAGGTTGTACATGCGCACGCGCCCGTACATGTCACCCAGCCGCCCCAGGCTCACGATCAGCACGCTCGTCACCACCAGGAAGCCGAGGATCATCCACAGCAGGTAGAAGCTGTTGGCCGGCACCAGCGGGTCGAGGTGGATGCCGCGGAAAATGTCGGGCATCGCGATCAGCACGATCGACCCGTCGAGCGTCGCCAGCAGCACGCCCAGCGTCACGTTCGACAGCGCTATCCACTTGTAGCGGTCCGAGGATGGCGGGGTCTCCCCCGCTCTCGCTCGAATCTTCACGCCGCTCGCCACCCATCTATATATACAGGAAAACTGCACAGTTTCCCTGTCTTTTCTCGGATATAATCGAAAGTGGCGTGGGTACGGCCGTAGACACCACCAGGCTGGCCAGCGAGCTGCGGATCGTGCTCGGCCAGCTGATGCGCCGGCTGCGCGCCGAGCATCGCTTCTCGCTCTCCCAGGGCGCCGTGCTCGGTCGCCTCGATCGCGAGGGCACCCACTCGATCGGCGATCTCGCGCTCGCCGAGCGGGTGCGCCCGCAGTCGATGGCCCAGACCGTCGCCGACCTCGAGAGCTGCGGCCTGATCGCGCGACGGACGGACCCCGCCGACGGGCGCCGCACGCTGGTGGAGCTCACCGACGAGGGCCGCGCCACGCTCCAGGCCGACCGCCGCCAGCGCGAGGGCTGGCTGGCAAGGGCGATCGCCGAGGACCTCGCCCCCGCCGAGCAGGAGCTGCTGGTGCGCGCGATCGCCCTGCTGGAGCGCCTGTCCTCGAACTGACGCGAGCACACGGAGCTCACGAGACGGCCGCCGCCCGGCCTCCGGGAGTGGAGAGGCCGGGCGCGCGGCGCCTCGCCGGGGTCGATCAGTAGCTGTAGTTGTTGGAGCCGGAGCCTTCGGAGCTGCTCGACCCGGTCGGCGCGGCCGGTGCGGGCGCGCTGGCCGCCGGGGCGGTGCTCGACCCGGGCGCCTTCGAGCTCGGCTGCCCGGAGTCGCTCAGCACGTGCCAGGTCCCGCCGAAGCCCTTGAAGTTCTGCCCGTTGACTTCCCCGCGGGCCTTGTCCTCGGCGAAGAAGTACAACGGGTGTCCGTTGAGGGTCACCTGCGAGATCCCGTTGCTGCGATGAAGGATCCCGACTTTGCCGTGCACGTCGGCGCCGAGCTTGACCTTGCTGGCCGAGCTGGCGCTCAGCGGCGGCCAGAATTTCAGGCATTCGCTGGACTTGCACAGCAGGTGCGATGTGGTCTCGGGGGAGAGCTCGTACAGCGTGTGCCCGGAGGAGCCCACGAGGACGCTCTCACCGAGCGTGGCGCTGGACGCGGAGTTGACGCTTGTCGAGCCCGACGCCAGGGCGATCGCGGCGAACGTCGCGGCGATCGCGAGCGTCGCCGCCGCCACCCCCCACTTCACTCTCCGGCCGCGGCGCCGTAGCCGCGCGTGCTGCTGTCTAGCTGAGTCGTTCATCAAGTCTTCCTTTCGCTGTGGTGGCTTCTCCGATAGACCCCGGCGGGGCAGCTTCCTTCCGCCGGGGTCCGGTCGGCGAGCCTGCGCCTCAGTGCAGCAGCCGCAGCGTGTTTTCCCCGTCGTCCACGTAGTAGATGCCGTGGCCGCTCGGGCTGACCGCCAGGCCGAACAGCGCGCCCGCTCCGGTCTTGGTGTCCGCCGTCTGCTCCATGAGCTGCTTGCCGCCGGGCGTCGTCTCCACGATGTCGCCGTCGCCGCCGTTGGTCGTGAGGATGTCGCCGTTGGGGGCCAGCACCATCCCGAGCGGTTCCTTCAGGTCACCAGCTTCGGTGACCGTCGAGCCGCCGCCCGGTACGGGCGTCGTGCGGGTCATCGCCTGCGGGATCGCCGTGATCTTGTTCGTCAGGGTGGAGGCCACGTACAGCGTGCCGTTGGACGCGAATGCCAGTCCGGTCGGGCCGAGCACCAATGCTTCGGGGGAGTCCTTCCAGGGGATCTTGTTCGCGATCACCTGTTCGTGTATTACCGTCGGCGTCTGTTTTTCGCCGGATTCGAGCTCGATGCGCAGCACCGTCGAGTTGGCGATCGTGTGCACGCCCTTCGCCGCGCCGCCGTTGAGCGCGTTGCTGACGAACAGCGTCGTCTTGGCCCCTTCGCTCACAGCCGTCGAGTCCCATGGACCTTGGATGTTGGGGCTGGCGATCGTCTTGATCGCCTTGCCTTCGCTGTTCAGCACGATCATGCAGCCGTACTCGGCGGTGGCAGACTTGCCGTTGGTCGTCGGCAGGCTGCCCACCACCACGTAGCCGCCGGGCAGGATGTTCAGGGCAGTCGTCAGGCCCACGCCGCCGGGGCACGGCCCGGGGAGCGCCTTGGCGTCGATGTTCGCGAACAGGGTGAGCTTTCCGGCGGTCGTCATCTGATCGATGGTCGTGCCTGTGCCCTGGTTGTTTTCCTTGTCGTTGAAGTTGCTGACGAGCAGGTTGCCCGCCTGCAGCTTGCCGATGCTGGTGGGAACGAACACGATGCCGTAAGGGTTCCCGTCGCCGTTGGCTGGGACGGTCGAGTGGAGCGTCGTGGTGGTTGTGAGCGGCGTGATGAACGCCGTCTTCTGGGTCGGCGCGGTCACAGCGGCCGTCGTGCTCGTGCTCGTGCTGGAGCTGCTCGAGCTGCCGCAGCCGGCGAGCGCGAGTGCTACGACGGCGAGGACGGCTAGGGACGATCTGGGCACTGGGGACTCTCCTTCGCTGGATGGCATCGCCAGCTATAAACCCCGGTGCTGCGGATTACTTCCCCACGGGTGTCAGGGCTCGGTGTGGACGACCACGTCGGCGAGGTCCTCGATCCGCTGGCGCAGCTCATCCTCGAGCTCGCCCGCCAGGCGGTGAGCGTCGGTCAGCGATTCGGTGGTGGCGACGGCGAGCGTCAGGAACAGCACGCGCCCGGCGTCGGTGCGCAGCACCCGCACGCTGCGCGGGTCGCTGCCCGTGCGCTCGCGCACGAGGCGCTCGACCGCGGCCGTGGTGCCCGCGTCCGCGCCCTCCGCCTGCTCGCGAGCCGTCAGTGGACGCTCGAGCGGCTCGAGGTGGGTCTGGACGTCGGCCACACCCGGGCGCGCGCGGATCGCCTGCTCGACGCGCTCGGCGATCTCGTGCGCTGAGCGCAGGTCGAGCTCCGCCGGGAACTTGAGGTGCAGAGACACGCTGCTGCGCCCGTTCTGCTCGAAGATCGTGATGTCGTGGGCCTCCTTGACGAGCGGCTCGGCCAGCGCGATCGCGAGCACCCGGTCGCGCAGGTCGAGGCCCTGGCGGCGCGGCTCGACGTGCACCACCACGTCGCTGCCCGGCAGCGCCCGCTCCAGCGCGCCCTCCACGAGGTCGGCCGCGTGGTGACCCTCCACCACCGCCTGACCGGGCGGCACGCTCACGACCACGTCCGCGAAGTAGCGGCCCGCCGACTCGCGCAGGCGCAGGCGGTCGAGCTGGATCTCCGCGCCGAGCGCCGCGAGCGCGCGCTCAGCGTCTGCCCGCGCCTGGGCGGGCGCACGGTCCATCAGCACGTTCGCGTTCTCGCCGATCAGCCTCCCGGCGGTCAGGAAGATGATCGCCGCGACCAGCAGCGCAGCCACGGCGTCGCCGTCGTGAAAGCCGGCATGGGCCGCCAGCAGGCCCGCGAGCACCACCAGCGAGCCGGTGATGTCGGCCGCGAAGTGCGCCCGGTTCGCGCGCAGGGCGGCGCTGTTGTAGCGCCGCGCCGCCACCACGAGCACGCCCATGCGTCCCGCTTCCACCGCGAGCGCGAGGACGATCACCGCGAGCTCGTACCAGTGGACCGTCGGGCTCCCCGTCGAGCTCGACAGGCGGGAGATGGCGGCGACGCTCACCAGCACGCCCCCGCCCGCCAGGATGGCCGCCTCGCCCAGCGCCCCCAGGTTCTCCGCGCGGCGATGGCCGTAGGGATGATCGGCGTCGGCGGGTCTCGCGCCGAGACGCACCGCGAAGAACGTGAGCACGGCCGCGATCACGTCGCCGCTTGACTCGATGCCGCTCGAGATCAGACCCAGGCTGCCGCTCGCCAGGCCGACGCCGAGCTTGAGGATCACCAGCGCCCCGGCCGCCGCGAGCGACACCAGCGTAGTGGCCCGTCGCGTGAGCGCGCGCTGGCCGACCTCCGATCGGTCGCCCGGATGCGACATGGTTAGAGACTATGGTCCACCAACGACGCCAAGGCCTCGCCGCGCTCGTGGCCGTGCTGCTCGTGCCCGCACTCGCGGCGTCGCTGACGCTCGACGCCTGCGGCGGCAGCTCCAGCGCCTCCTCCAGCAGCGCGTCCGCGCCGGCCCCCACCGGCGCGAGCGGCGAAACCGTCAAGACGGCTGCCAACCCGCGGCTCGGCACGCTGCTCGTGGACGCGCGCGGGATGACCCTGTATCACCTCACCGGGGAGGGCGACGGCAAGTTCATCTGCGACTCGGCCTTCTGCGAAAAGCACTGGCCCCCGCTCAGCGCGAGCGCCACCAGCAGCGCCATCAGCGGACTCGGCAAGGTCAAGCGTCCGGACGGCATGGAGCAGCTCACCTACCGCGGCGGGCCGCTGTACACGTTCACGGGAGACACCGCCCCCGGGCAGGTCAACGGGCAGGGCACCGTCGAGGGCGGCAGGTGGATCGCGGTCAAGATCAGCGTCTCCACCTACTGAGCCGCTTTCGGAGAGGGCGCGTCGTATCGTGGGGCGATGGCTCACGGACACGGCGCAGACAGTGGTGAAGGACCAGCGCAGCCGACCGCTCACGCGCACGCCCACGGCGCGCACTTCCACGCCATAGACGCCGAGGCCGATGGCCGCCGGTTGGTCGCGGTGCTCGTGTTGATCGTCGCGTTCATGGCCGTCGAGGTCGCCGCGGGCGTGATCGCCCACTCGCTGGCGCTGCTCTCCGACGCCGGGCACATGCTCACGGATGCCGGCGCGATCGGCTTCTCGCTGGCGGCCATCACGCTCGCCCGGCGCCCCCCCAGCGGCTCGCTGACGTTCGGGCTGCGGCGCGTGGAGATCCTCTCCGCGCTCGCCAACGGCGTCACGCTGCTGATCCTCGCGGCGTTCATCGCATACGAGGCCATCCGCCGTCTGTTCTCGCCCCCGCAGGTGAACGGCACGCTGATGCTCGCGGTCGCGCTCGCCGGCATCGTGGTGAACCTCGTGGCGGTGTGGCTGCTGTCGGCCGCCAACCGCCGCAGCCTGGGCGTGGAGGGCAGCTTCCAGCACATCCTCACCGACCTCTACGGGTTCATCGGCACCGCCGTGGCCGCCGCCGTGATCCTCGCGAGCGGCTTCCAGCGCGCGGACCCGATCGCCTCGCTGCTGATCGCAGCGCTGATGACCCGCTCGGGCCTCGCGCTGGTGAGGGACTCCGGCCGGGTGTTCCTGGAGGCCGCCCCCAAGGGCCTCCACCCGCAGGAGATCGGGCGCGCGCTGGTGGCCCAGGAGAGCGTGGTCGAGGTCCACGACCTGCACGTGTGGGAGGTCACGAGCGGCTTTCCGGCGCTGTCCGCCCATGTGCTGGTTGGCGCCGACAGCGACTGCCACGCCGCGCGCCGGCGGATCGAGGCGATGCTGCACGAGCGCTTCGGGCTCGATCACACGACGCTGCAGGTGGACCACGCTCGCGGCGAGGGCGCGGACATCGTCCAGCTGGAGATCGCCCCGGGCGCGAGCCCCCGGCCGACGCACTGATGCACGTCCTCGTCGGGGTTCTGGGAGGTGCGCTGGTCGGGTTGATGCTGGCGGAGATCTTCCTCACCTTCCTGCTGCCCAGGCGGGTCAAGCGCGACCCGAGGCTCGTGCGCACGGTGTTCGCGTACGGGTGGCGGCCGTGGCGGCGATTCGCGCGGCGCCTGCCGACGCAGGCCGCCGACACGATGCTCGGCATCTACGGGCCGCTCGGGCTGATCGTCAACCTCGTGCTGTGGGTGACGGCGATCATGCTCGGCTTCGCCTGCCTGCAGTGGGCGGCCGGCTCGCACCTGGGGGTCGGGCACCGGGCGGTCGGCTTCGGTGATGACCTCTACTTCAGCGCCGCCACGATGACCACCGACGGTCCCGCCAGCCTGGTCGCGCATTCGACGTTCGCCCGCGCCGTGCAGGTGATCGACGCCGGTAGCGGGCTGGCGGTGCTGGCGATCGTGATCGGCTACCTGCCGTCCCTCTACCAGGCGTTCTCACGCCGCGAGGCGACGGTCTCGCAGCTCGACGCCCGCGCCGGCTCGCCGCCGAGCCCCGGGCGCCTGGTGCTGCGCACGACCGAGCGCGGCGGCTGGGACGGGCTGTGCGCCTACCTCGGCGGCTGGGAGCAGTGGGTGGCCGAGCTGATGGAGACACACCTCGCCTACCCGGTGCTCGGCTACTTCCGCTCCCAGCACCTCAACCAGAACTGGCTGGCGGCGATGTGCACGGTGCTCGACGCGTGCGCGTTCATGATCGCGGCGGCGCCCCGCGAGAGCGTCGACTCGGCCCGCTTCACGTTCGCGATCGCCCGCCACGCGGTCGTGGACCTCAGCTACAGCTTCCACGTTGCACCGCGGCCGCCCGCGCACGACCGGCTTCCCGACGAAGACCTCGGCGAGCTCCTGCGCCAGCTCGAGCGCCGCCGGCGTCGAGCCCGCCGTTGACGCGCGCACGGTGAGGGAGCGCCTGACGCACACGCGAGCCCTCTACGAGCCGTACGTGTGCGCGCTCTCCTCGCACCTGGAGCTGGCGCTGCCGGCGTGGCTCGCGCCGGAGTCGCCCAACGACAACTGGCGGAACACCGACTGGCACTAGCGCTTCGGGCGTCCCGAACGAGACGCAGACGCTTCGCGTGAGCGTCTCGTTCGGGACGCCCTTCGCTTGGCGGGGGCTGCGCTGTAACCCGTGCGCGGTGGGCTGGCCGGGCGGGCGGGGGCCCGGGCGGGGTGCGTCTAACGGGCCTGCTTTCGGGGGCGGATCAGGATCTCGTTGACGGCTACGTTCTCGGGCTGGGCTATGGCGTAGAGGATGGCGGTGGCGATGTCCTCGGCCGACAGGGGGGTGACTCCGGCGAAGCGTTTGGCCATCTGCTCCAGGACCTCGGGGCGGTTGTGGCCGGGGAGCTCGGTGGCGACGGCGCCGGGCTCGATGAGCGTCACGCGTACGCCCGATTCGACGCCCTCCTGGCGCAGGGACTCGGAGAAGGCGCCCACGCCCCACTTCGTGAGGTTGTACACGCCGGAGCCGGCGCTGGCCACGCGGCCGGCCACCGAGCTGACGTTGACGATGTGGCCGGCGCCCTGGGCGCGCATCAGCGGCAGGGCGGCGTGGGTGCAGTAGAGCACGCCGAACACGTTCGCGTGGATCATCCGCCGCCACTCCTCGGTGGGGGCGTTCTCGATCGGTCCGAGGAGCATCACGCCGGCGTTGTTGACGAGCACGTCGAGGCGCCCCAGCTCGGAGTGGGCGCGCTGCACGAATGCTTGCGCCTGGGACTCCTCGCCAACGTCAGTGGGCACGGCGATCGCCCGGCCGCCATCGCTGACGATGCGCTCGGCGAGGGCATCGATGCGGTCGCCGCGCCGCGCTGCCAGGGCGACCGCGGCGCCGGCGCGGGCGCAGGCGAGGGCGGTTGCCTCGCCGATGCCGGAGGAGGCGCCGGTGACGGCCACCACCGTGCCGGTGAGCTCAGCGACGGTCATTACGCCGAGCTTATCCGCCCGGGGCTCACAAAGCGGGCCGCCCGGCCGATACATGGAAGACCTCGAACGCAGACCTCGAACGCTCTTTTCGGCTCCCTGCTGGGTTTTATCCGGCGCTCACACGGGCACGGTACTTATAGATCCCCGGGAAGGTAACCGCGCACAAGACGTCGAACGAGCTATGCAAAGCACGCCACGCAAAATGCCGACCGAACAGTATAGGACGATCTTCAGCAAGAATGGTTGACAACACAACTACTTCGTCGTATAATTCCGACTCCAAGCATCGGATTAGAAGGACTCGCATGTCAGACACAGCGACAGACACCACCATCACACTAGAGCCCGAGAGCGACGAGCTGGCCGCTCCGGTCGAGACGGTTGCCCCCGCCGCGGGGCGTTTGGACAGCCCCATCGAGCGCATCGAGGTCGGCTCTGCCGACACGTTCATCCCCGAGTCGGTTGACCAGCTGCTGGCCCACTCGCGCCGCTACCCGCTGCTCACGCCGGCCCAGGAGATCGACCTGGCCAAGCGCATCGAGCGCGGCGACCTGCACGCCAAGGAACTGCTCGTCAACTCCAACCTGCGCCTGGTCGCCTCCAACGCCCGGCGCTACCAGAACCAGGGCCTGCCCCTCGGCGACCTCGTCCAGGAGGGCATGCTCGGGCTGATCCGCGCCAGCGAGAAGTTCGACTGGCGCAAGGGCTTCCGCTTCTCCACGTACGCCACGCTGTGGATCCGTCAGGCCATCCAGCGCGGCCTGGAGAACTCCGGGCGCACGATCCGCCTGCCCGTGCACGTCGCCCAACGTTCCCGCAAGGTGGGGCGCGTCGAGCGCGAGCTGTCGGTGCGGCTGGGGCGCGAGCCCACGCTCGAGGAGCTTCTCCGAGGAGACCGGACTGCCGATCGACCAGGTCGAAGAGGTGCGCCACCAGCGCGCGGCGCTCGTCAGCCTCGACCAGCAGATCGGCGAGGACGGGGACACGGCGCTCGGCGACCTGCTCCCCTCCGACGCCGAGGTGCCCGAGGAGACGGCCTGGGAAAACGAGCGTGAGCGCATCGTGCATCGCGCGATCGAGCAGCTGCCCGAAACCGAGCGCAAGGTCCTCACGTTGCGCTTCGGCACGGGCCGCGAGGAGCCCCAGACGCTGACCGCCATCGGCAAGCGCCTCGGCTTCTCCGCCGAGCGTGCGTCGCAGCTCGAGCAGCGTGCGCTGAAGAAGCTCGCCGAGTCGCCAGAGCTGGCGGCCCTGCGCGAGGCAGCCTGACGTCCGATAGCCGGCGCGCTTCTGCGTCCTCGGTTGCTCGCGTACGTAGTACGCCACGCTCCCTGCGTCCTTGAATCGCTTGACCATCGGACGTCAGGGGGCGTGTTGCATTTGTGGTTCCGGTCGGTGCATGCACCGACCGGCCGGCCGCGCATGCGCGGCCGGTGAAGGGCCGCATGCGGCCCTTCTTCAGCTATGAAGGGATTGACGATCGTGACCGCCGACCCCCAGTTCGCCTGCTACGACGTGCCCGTCGTGTCGGCCGCCACCTGAGTATTCGCTAGGGTGCGCGAGTGTCGAGTTCCGTCCGTGACGGCGCTGCGCGCCGGCCGGACTAAAGCGCCGACCGGTGCGAAACGAGGTGAGCCGCGTGGGGAAGTCTTCTTGGGATCGCGTCGTCCAATGGACGATCGCGCTCGGTGAACGTATGCTGGCGCCGATCGAGCGCTTCATCGGCAAGCGCTCACTGGTGGGCGACGCCACGTTCTTCCTGCTCGAGCGCTTCCCGTGGGTGAGCCACATCGAGGAGAACTGGACGGTCATCCGCGAGGAGGTCGAGGAGCTGCTGGCAGAGCAGGCGGAGCTGCCGAACTTCCAGGACATCTCCAAGGACCAGATCGAGATCACCGACGACGACCGCTGGAAGACGTTCTTCCTGTACGGGTACGGGTTCGAAGCCAAGCTCGGGGTGCAGATGTGCCCGCGGACGGCCGCGCTCATGCGCGAGATCCCGGGCATGACCACGGCGATGATCTCCATCCTCTCGCCCCGCAAGCACATCCTCGATCACCGCGGCCCCTACAAGGGCGTGCTGCGCTACCACCTCGGGCTGGTCGTGCCACACGACGCCGAGGCGTGCCGCATCCGCGTCGGCGAGGACATCCGCCACTGGGAGGAGGGCAAGAGCCTGGTGTTCGACGACACCTTCAACCACGAGGTGTGGAACGACACGGACGAGACGCGCGTGGTGCTGTTCGTGGACGTGCTGCGCCCGCTGCCGTTCCCCGAGTCGGCCATCAATCGCGCGATCATCAAGGCGATCTCCTACTCGCCGTTCGTGCTCGACGCCAAGCGCAACCAGGAAGCCTGGGAACGACGCTACCTCGAGCGCCGGGCCGCGGGCGAGGCGGCGCGCACGGCCGCCGGCGCGAGCTGAGCCCCCGCGCGTGCCGGCGCCGCTTCGACTGCCCCTCGCCCTCGCCGTCTCCTGCGCGCTGGCCCTCGCCGGCGCAGCGGCCCTGCCGTCGATATCCGGGGCGGTGAGCTCCGAATGCGCGGCGCCGACCGACGACCCGGTGTGCGAATACCTGGCCAACCAGCACGAGGCGCAACCGGTGGCGACGATCACGGCAACGCTGCCCGGGGCGATCGAACCGCTGCCCGTGAATCCCGTGATCGCGGCCGAATTCGCGGAGCATGTCAAGGAATGGGAGGAACGCGGGAAGCTCGCCGTCAGCCCCCGGGAATGGGAAGTCCGGCTCACTCCGGGACTCGAGGGCGGCTGGGTCGGCTGGTGCATGACGGTCCGGGTGGGCGCCGCCGAGGCCACCCGTTGTCCGGTGGCTCCCAAGGGCGAAGACATCGGCTACGAAAGCTGGGAAGCGGGTGGGAGCGGGACGCGCGGCGTGGCGCTCGTCAACGCTCCGATCGAAGGGGTGGCGGTCGACGAAGCGAACATCGCGCAGGCCACCGTGCCGGTGAGCGGCGTCCCCGGGGTGTCTGCCGCGCTCGTCGAAATCCCCTCGCCCTTTCCAGCCGCCTCGCACTGGTTCGATGAATTCGAGCCGGTGCTTCGCGGCGTCAGGAGCAGCGGCGGGCGGGGCTTCACCGCGCCCGAGCGCGACTACTCGGCCGGTCTGCCCGCCAGCGCCTGGCGGGCGCCCGAACAGCCCCCGGCGGGCGTTTGCTCGATCACCGCGGTCCACCTGGCGGGCCTCACACCCCGCTTCGGCCACGTCGTCACCAGCGTCTCCCCCACGCCGGGGCTTGCCGGCGGCGGCTTCGCGTCGTGCATTGACACCGAGTACTCCTTCGCGCACTCCTCGTTCGACGCCGCCGTGCTGCTCGACGCGGCCCAGCCGGGTTCCGCGGCGCCCGCGCCATTGCCCGGCGCTGCCCTCGTCCGTCATCACCCGGGCATGTTCAGCGCACCGGGTTGGAACGGGGAGATCCTCGCCCGACGCGTCGGGGACGCGTGGCTGGCGGTCGAAGGCGCCGCAAGCTTGCGTCAGCGCATACGGGTCCTCTCCCACCTGCGGACGAGCGTCTCGTCCTAGCTGTATGCCCTCCGACGCGCGACGTGCGGACGAAACCGCGACGTCTCGCAACCTGGCCCTGCAGATCGCGCTGCTCCGATCGATACTGGACCACACACGCGCCGACTCCTCGGCGAGTGCTCGCACACGTTGCTTTCGATCAGCACGTACCAAAATTAATGTTACCCGCGACCCATTCATACAGGCTGACGCAGGTATGCGATTCTTTCAACCACGTCGCTTCGTTCCACTGGTGCCAAGTGCCGTTGGTCCACTCGACCTTTGTTTGGTCTTTACCGTAGTTTTCCGGCTCGGTTTCGCCGGCCGCCTCCATACCAACTTCTACCTCTTTCGACGTATTCGGCTCGCCCTCCATGCCGCACGTCTCGGTGGTTCCGTTGACCGTCGCGCACCAACTCCCATTGCCTTCGGAAATCAACTTATAGTTGTTCCACGCATACCCTTCCACTCGGCCCGTCGGCAACTTGATTTGGTAGAAGCCCGTGTTGTTTTTTAGCGCCCAAAACCAATCCATCACATTTGTCGAGCTCGTTGGGCTGCCGGCAAGTTGCCCATCCTCGACCCAGTTGTGATTGTCAGCCGGAAAAGCTGCCCATTGCTCATTTGAGACAAAGTTTTCCCCGCTGAGGTCCCAGTCTCCGACGTACATGCTGGTAGTGTCGATGTTTGATTCTAGCCCCTCGACCTTTTCAGATTCGTTTGCCATGTACCACTCTGCGAGTGCGTAACAGTGCGGCAGATGGTTTGTGCAATGGCTCCCCCATTCGGCCGATGCCGTCGCGGGAAGCGAGCATACGGCCGCTACGACGCAGCTGAAGATCAAGCGATATTTGTTATTGTTAGACACTGGAGCTTTTGTCCTTTGCCTTAGCGAGCGACACAAGTTAGTCGCACGGTTACCACATGAGCGTTTCGCGGGACCGTGACTTCTTCGTGTTCACAAAATGTCCTTTTACCAACGTACGCCTCTAGGCGATAGGTCCCAGGGCGCAATCGGAAGACAAATTCTCCGCTTTGACTCGTCGTTGTTGCGACGACGTGTTTGTGTGCCACGACGTTGATACGTACGCTCGTCTGAGTTAGTGGCGTCGCGAGGGTACTCCCAAGCCCTTCACCGAAAATGTGGCCGACCACCCTGACCTTCTCGCTGTCGGGCTGGGCTTGCGCATACCGCACATCGGCGCTACCAGCGACGCTATTCCCAGTGGTGCTCAGGTCTGGGGCGGGTTCGTTTCCGACGTACTCAACTACGACGGACCCGCTAAGTGCATCTATAGCTAGATCCATCGTTGTGCCCGTTATCGGCTTGCTGCCGGATGGCACTGGCGCATCAGCGCCCGTGAAGTGACCGGTCATCGCCACGAGAATCACTGGCGAGTCTGCAAACGAGTTGCCGGTGCGCGGGTCGGTGAGGTTGGGCTCAGGCGCCGGTGCCCCCGTTAGGCTAACTGCGTGTTCTAGCGTCGTTTCTGCCGTTTCGATTTTGGGGTTCGGTTCGCCACACGCCGCCGCGACCCGCAGAGCGATACCAGTCGCTTCCGCGGCCGTGACACGTTCCGGCTGCGTTGTCGTCGGTCCCGTTGTCGTCGTCGAGGCTGTCGCTCCGCCTGATAGTGGAGCGACCAAGGCTGCTCCGCACGCCAGAGCGAGCGCTATTGGTATGAGCCGTTTCTTCAAGGTTCTGCCTCCCCATGCTCGGCGGACGCCCGCGTATGATTGTATGGGCGGTATACCAGATTGCGAACGAGTTCCGAGGACCGGACTCCGGACTTCTGGGACGGTAGCACACGACTCCGCACATGCGTGGGGTCGAGCGCTTGGTGCCGAAGCCCAGGGCGTCGAGGCCACCGAGCGGCCACTCGTGGGCTGGGTGGACCGCTCGACGGGCGAGCGGTTCGCATCGAAGCCGGCGGTGCTCCTGGCGGCGTACAGGTCCACGCGGCGCGCAGCGTCAATCGGAATCCCTGGCTCGGCATTCTCATGGCCTGGCCGGCGTGCTTCTGGTCAGGGTCGGGCGCGGCGTCGCGGTGCACGTGAGCAACCCCAGCCTCCTGAGCTGGATCCTGGTCGCCGTGCTGGTGGCCTCTTTGGGCTGACCCTTATCGTCGGGGCGGTGCGGTGGCCAGCTAGCCGCCGGTGAGGCCGCAGGGAGGGGTCGCGCCGCCCAGCTAGACCGCTTCCTGCCATTTGCCGAGCGGAAGTGTTTTCGACACGTAGCTGTTCAGCACCGTGAACTCGCCTGTGAGGATCAGCACCCCGAGCAGGATCATGACCACACCGCCCACGCCGATGATCACCGGGAAGTGGCGCTTGACGACGGTCAGCGCGTTGGTCATGCGCTCGAACGCGAAGGCGATCGCCAGGAACGGGATCGCCAGGCCGGCGGAATACACGGCGAGCAGCAGCGCGCCGTGGGCGGCCGAGCTCGACACGGCGGCCTGGGTGAGGATCGCGCCGAGCGTGATGCTCGTGCAGGGGGTCCACGCGATCGCGAACGCGGCCCCGGCCACCACCGGCCCGCCCCGCCCGGCGAGGCGCAGCAGCGACTCGGAGTGCCACTCGCGGTTGAACGCGCGCACGAACGGGGTCGCCAGGAAGATCACGCCCAGCGCGATGATGACCACTCCGCCGATCTGCTCGAGCGTCTGTTTGTGGGTGTCGAGAGCGGACCCGAGGGCGGTGGCGCTCAAGCCGAGCAGGATGAAGATCGAGGAGAAGCTCGCGATGAACAGCAGGCTGGGAACGAGCACGCGCCGCGCGCCCACACCGTCCTCGAGGTCGGCCGGCGTGACGCCGATGACGGTTGACAGGTAGCCGGGAACGAGCGGCAACACGCACGGCGAGAGGAACGACACGAGCCCGGCGGCCAGCGCGAGCGGGATTCCCACGCCGGTGGCGGCGTCGCCGGAGGCGGCGAGGATCGGGTGCAGGATGCTCATGTCTGGCGCTCGTACACAGGATCGCGCATCGCGGCGCGCAACTCGGCCACTTCGAGCTCGAGCCGCTCCACGCGCTCGCGCAGCCCGCCGAGCTCGTCCCCATCGCCGTGCCCGCGGGGGCTGTGCAGCACGGGGACGCGACCGTGGGCGCCGGGTGCAGCCGAGGAGACCGACGCGGCCGTCTCGCGCCCCCGCTGCTCGTCTCCCTCGGCCTCGAGCAGCTCGATGTAGCGCTCCTCCTTGTGCCCCGGGCGGCGCTCCAGGCGCGCCACAAGTCCCCGCTCGATCAGGCACTCGAGCGTCTCGTGCACGCCGGCGAGATCGGCGAACGCGTGCATCCGCTCGGTGCGCTGCTTGAGCTCGCCCGGAGTCTGCCCGCCGCGGAGCATCAGCACGCACATCACCGCCTGTTCGCCGCTGTCCATCGGCAGGGCTTCGGCCAGCAGGTGGCGGTACTTTGGCGCGCGGCTGCCCGCGCCGCTGGCCAGGCGGGTGAACCCGCGGCGCTCCAGGCGGTGCAGCGCGTCGCGGATGATCGCCTCGTCGTAGTCCACCACCGGGTCGCGGTTGGTCGACTGGTTGCACGCCATGCGCAGCGCGTTCAGCGACAGCGGGTAGGCGTCCGGCGTGGTGCGCTGCTTCTCGAGCAGGCAGCCGAGCACCCTTACCTCACCCGGGGACAGGGAGCTCGGGTTTGCGCTCAGGGGCGACACGGAGCCTTCGAGGGTACTTGAGCCCGCCGCGGGCGGCACCCTCAGTGACGTGAAGCTGGCTGACATCGGCGACCGCGGCTCGGCGGTAGAGTCGATATGTGAGCGCCCAGCCCTTCGCCCAGGGACACGGTGGCGGCGAGGGTCGCCGCTCGCGCGGCAAATCGCCCCGCCCCGAGGACACGCCGGACAAACACGTCTCGTTGCGGCGGATCGCCAGGCTGTTCATTCCGTACCGCATGCGCCTGGGCACGCTGCTCGGCCTGATCGTGCTCGGCTCCATCCTCAGCGTCGCCTCGCCGTTCCTGCTGCGTGAAGCGATCAACAAGGGCATCATCGGGCACGACCTGGTGCTGCTGACGTGGCTGGTCGCGGGGATGATCGCGCTGGCGGTGATCAACGGGGTGCTCGGCGTCCTGCAGACGTGGATCTCCAACCAGGTCGGCCAGCGCGTGATGCACGACCTGCGCGCGGCGGTGTTCGCGCACCTGCAACGCATGTCGCTGGCGTTCTTCACGCGCACCCGCTCCGGCGAGGTGCAGGCGCGGATCGCGTACGACATCGGCGGCATCGACAGCGTCGTCACCAGCACCGCCACCTCCACCGTGTCCACGGTGGCGACGGTCACGGCGACCGTCGTGGCGATGTTCGCCCTGAGCTGGGAGCTGACGCTCTTCTCGCTGATCCTGCTGCCGTTCTTCGTGTGGCTGACGCGGCGCGTGGGCAACGAGCGCCGGCGCATCCAGTCGGTGACGCAGAGCCGGCTGGCGGACATGTTGACGCTGGTGGAGGAGTCGTTGTCGGTGTCGGGGATCCTGCTCGGCAAGACGATGGGCCGCTCGCAGGAGCTCGTCGATCGCTTCTCCTCGGACTCCAGTGAGCTGGCGGACCTGGAGGTGCGCTCGCGCATGGCCGGGCGCTGGCGCATGTCCACGGTGCAGATGAGCTTCGCGATCATGCCCGCGGCCGTGTACTGGTTCGCCGGCTACACGATCGCCCACGGCGACGACGTGCTGTCGATCGGCACGGTGGTGGCGTTCACGACGCTGCAGACGCGGCTGCTGTTCCCGATGCAGCAGCTGCTGGGCGTGGGCGTGGAAGTGCAGACCTCGCTGGCGCTGTTCGGGCGCATCTTCGAGTACCTGGACCTGCCGGTGGACATCGCCGAGCGCCCCGACGCACGGGAGCTCCAGGGCGTCGAGGGCGACGTGAGCATCGACGACGTGTGGTTTCGCTACGCGCCCGAGTCGCCGTGGACGCTGCAGGAGGTGAGCGCGGAGATCCCCGCGGGGACGCGCACGGCGCTCGTGGGCGAGACCGGCTCGGGCAAGACCACGCTCGCCTACCTGGTGGCGCGGCTGTACGAGCCGCAACGGGGCGCCGTGCGGATCGACGGCGTGGACGTGCGCGACGTGACGCTCGAGTCGCTGGCGGCGACCGTGGGCCTGGTCTCGCAGGAGACCTACCTGTTTCACGCTTCGATCCGCGAGAACCTGCGCTTCTCGTGTCCGCAGGCGAGCGATGAGGAGATCGAAGAGGCGGCGCGGGCGGCCCAGATCCACGAGCTGATCTCCTCCCTGCCGGAGGGCTATGACACGCCCGTCGGCGAGCGCGGCTATCGCTTCTCCGGCGGCGAGAAGCAGCGCATCGCGATCGCCCGCACGATCCTGCGCAACCCCCCGGTGCTGATCCTCGACGAGGCCACCTCGGCGCTTGACAACGAGACCGAGCGCGCCGTGCAGCTGGCGCTCGACGAGCTCGCGCGGGGGCGCACGACGCTGGCGATCGCCCACCGACTGTTGACGATCCGCGACGCCGACCAGATCCTGGTGCTCGACGCCGGGCGGATAGTCGAGCGTGGCACCCACGAGGAGCTGGTGGCGCTCGGCGGGCGCTATGCGGCGCTCACCACCGTCTCCGACGGCGCTGCCGGCGGCGCGAGCGTGGCCGACGAGCCGGTCTCCACGACGAGCGGCCTGCCGGGTTAGGCGACCGCGTCGATGTTCAGCCGCACGTAGTTGACGGTCACGGGCTGCCCCGCCGGCGAGGAGGCGGCGATCTGCGCGAGGACGTCGTCCATGAACGGCTCGCGCAACTCCTCGGGCAGCCGCTGGACGTAGGGACCGAGCACGATCGTGGAGAGGAACTCGCGCGGCTCGGGCGGCTGGCGCGGCGCGGGGGTCAGCCAGCAGCGGGCGCTCGAGAAGCCGGCGGCGAGCAGGCGCTCGCGGGTGGGCTCCGGTGCGGCGTAGTTCCACGGCGGCTGCCAGTCCAGGAAGTGCCGGGCGTAGGGTTCGCGGGCGAGCACCTCGCGGGCCTGGCTCCGCAGGATCTCGATGTTGCCCTCTCCCCCGCACTGCGCCACCAGCCTGCCGGCGGGACGCAGCGCCGCATGCAGGCCCGCGAACAGCTTCTCGTGATCGGCGATCCAGTGGAACGTGGCGGTCGAGAGCACGGCGTTGACGGGCTCGTCGAGCTCGAGCTCGAGCAGGTCGCCCACGCGCAGATCGGCAGCCGGCCCGAGCCGCTCGCGCGCGGCGGCGATCATCGAGGCGGACTCGTCGAGCCCGATCACGTGACCGCGCGGCAGGCGCTCGATCAGCGCCTGGGTGACGCGCCCGGAGCCGCAGCCGGCGTCGAGCACGGTCTCGTCACCGCGGAGCTCCAGTCGCTCGAGGACCTCCAGCCCGAGCGCCTCCATGGTGGCGGAGATGCGGTCGTAGCTCGTGCCGTCCCAATCGCGTACTGGCATACATCCGTACGCTATCACGTATCAGCGTATGGGTGGCCGAGCGACGCTGGCGCTCAGGCGCGGGCGGCCAGCTCGGCGATCACCCGCGAGATCTGCCCACCCTGCCACGCCAGCGGCGAGTGCCCCTGCTCCTCCACCAGCAGGCGCGCGCCGGGGATCGTCTGCGCGTAGCGTTCGCCGACGGCGAGCGGATGGCGCGGGTCGGCCTCGTCGCGGCTGGCCACCACGACGGTGGGGACGGCGATGACGGCGAGCTGCGCGAGCTCGCCGAAAGGGCGTGAGCGGGGGACCGCTTCGAGCGCGTCGGCGACCGCCTCGGGATGCTCATGCGCGGAGATGCGCTGGCGTATGACGGTGGCGACCGTGTCGCGCAGAGGCTCGGGCAGCCGCTCGAGGTCATAGGCGCCCAGGAAGCCCTCCACGCCGCCCTCGCGCAGTCCGTGCGCGAGCGCGTCCCAGCCGGCGAGCGCGTCCTCGCCGCGCGTGGTCCGGGGGTCGAATGCGGGCGTGATGATCGCCAGCGCGGCCACCCGCTCGGGGTGCTCGAGCGCGAAGCGGATGATCGTGTGCGAGCCCATGGACACGCCCGCGAGCACGGCCCGCTCGACGCGGGCGCCGTCCAGCACAGCGGCGAGGTCGCCTGTCAGGCGTCGATAGCCGTAGGGCGATGGCTCGCCCGCGGCCCGGGCCTCGGCGCGTGTGCGGGTGGGCGGCGTGGAGCGGCCGTGCCCGCGGGCGTCGTAGCTGATCACCCGGTGGCCGGAGCGCTCCAGTGTGCGCGAGCCGTGGACCACGTACCGGCGGGTGCCGGTGAGGCCGTGGAGCAGGACGATCGCGGGGCCTGAGCCGGATTCCTCGCCGGCGAGGATGACCCCGTCGCCGGCGGCGATGCTCAGCTGGCGCGCGTCAGGCATGAGTGCGGGCGTGCGCGAGCAGCAGCTCCGCGGCGCGCTCGGGGCGCTCCCAGAAGAACAGGTGCCCGACGTCCTCGAGCAGCTCCAGGCGGGCGCCGGGGATCAGCTCGGCGATCATCTCGCCGTTGGCCACCGGCAGCGTCTGATCGACGGTGCCATGGACGACGAGCGTGGGCAGCGCGATCTCGCCGAGCCGGGAGTGGGTGTCGTGGGCGGCCACCGCGCGCGTCTGCTCGAGGATCACCTGGAGGGCCACGCGGCGGCGCAGGCTGAGCTCGCGAAAGCGCTCCCACTCCGCCTCCCGGACGGCGAAGCCCCGGGACACGTTGGCCTCCCAGGAGGTGCGGATCGCGCGTTCGCGGTCTCCCGAGGCGATGGCGTCCGCCATCCGGCGCTGGATCTCCTGGCTCGACAGGAGGCTGCCGGGGCCGCCGCAGTAGGTGCAGCCGAGCGTGAGCGTGCGCACCCGCTCCGCGTGTGCGAGGGCCAGCTCCTGGGCGATCATGCCCCCCATCGAGATGCCGAACACGTGGGCGGAGTCGAGCTCGAGCGCGGCGAGCAGCCCGGCCGCGTCCGCGGCCATCTGGCGGATCGTCAGCGGGCCCTCCAGCCGGCTGCTCGCGCCCACCCCGCGATGGTCGTAGACGACCACGTCGAAGTCGCGGCGCAGGTCGGCGAGCAGCGCCTCGCCCCAGTGCGAGTAGGTGCCGCTGCGGCCCATGATCAGCAGCAGGCTCGGGCCGGACCCGGAGCGCTCGTAGTCGAGCTCGATCTCGCCGACGGGGATGACTGGCATCGGCCGATCCTAACCGGCGTGGCCCGGCTGCCGCGGCCGGGGCGCCGCCTCAGGCCTCCACGGCTGCGTGCGCGCGCAGCAGCTCCGCGGCTCGCTCGGGGCGCTCCCAGAAGAACAGGTGCCCGACGCCGTCGAACAGCTCGAGGTGGGCGCCGGGGATCAGCTCGGCGATCATCTCGCCGTTGGCGACCGGCAGGAGCTGATCGACGGTCCCGTGGATGACGAGCGTCGGCTCCTCGATGCCGCCGAGGCGCCCGGAGGTGTCGTGGGCGATGATCGCCCGCGCCTGCTCCGCGATCACCTCGACGGCGACGGAGCGACGCATGGCGATCGCGACGAAGCGCGCCCAGGCGTCCTCATCGGCGGCGAAGGCGGGCGAGACGTTGATCTCCCACGACCGGCGCAGCGCCAGCTCCCGGTCGCCCGCCTCCCTGGCTTCCATCACCGGGAGCAGCACCTGTGGGTCGATGTGGACGCTGCCGGGGCCGCCGCAGTAGGTGCAGCCGAGCGCCAGCGTGCGAATCAGCGCGGGACGGGCGAGGGCGAGCTCCTGGGCGATCATGCCCCCCATGGAGATGCCGAGGATGTGGGCGGAGTCGAGCTCGAGCGCGTCGAGCAGGCCGGCCGCGTCCGCGGCCATCTGGCGGATCGTCAGCGGGCCCTCCAGCCGACTGCTCGCGCCCACCCCACGGTGGTCGTAGGCGATCACGTCGAAGTCCCGGCGGAGCTCCTCGAGGAAAGGCTCGCCCCAGCTCAGGGCGGTGCCGCTCATGCCCATGATCAGCAGCAGCGGCGGACCTGCGCCTGTGCGTTCGTAGCTCAGCTCGATATCCCCCACCCCGATCACCGCCATGGACGACGATCCTACACGGGGAGCGCGAGCTGGCAGGCGGGACCGTCGCGCTCGCCGTCAACCGCGCTCCGGGCTCGCTCGCCCTGCGCATCGTCGGACGCGACGGACGCCAGCCCGGCCACCCTCACGCCGAGCAGGCGGACGGGCCGGGCGGGGGCGTACTCGCGCAGCAGCCTGAGCGCATGGGCCCGCACGAGCTCGAGCTCGCAGGTCGGCTCGGCGACGGTGTGGGCGCGGGTGACGGTGGTCCAGTCGTCGAGGCGCACCTTGATGGCGATCGTGCGCCCGCGACGCCCGTGGGCGGCGAGGCTGGCACACAGCTCGTCGGCCATGCGCGCGAGCGCGGCCCGCATCTCCTCAGGGTCGCTGACGTCGGTGTCGAAGGTCCGCTCGCGCGACTCGGAGACGACCTTGCGCGCGGCTCCGATCTGCCCGTCGTGTTCGAACCGAGCGCGCCTGCGCAGCTCGCGCCCGAGGTTCGCGCCGAAGCGCTCGACGAGCATCTGCTCGGGCGCCTGGGCGAGCGCGCCGAGCGTGGTGAGGCCGAGCGCGGCCAGCCGCGCGGCGGTCTTGGGGCCGATGCCGGGCACGAGCCCCGGGGGCGAGGAGGCGAAGCGGGCGCACGCCTGGCGGCGGTCGAGCACGACGAAGCCCGCCGGCTTCTCTGCGTCGGAGGCGACCTTGGCGACGAGCTTGTTCGGGCCGATGCCGATCGAGCAGGTGAGCTGGGTGGCGGACTTGATCTCGGCGAGCAGCCGGCGCATGGCCGCGCGTGGCGAGAACAGGCCGTCGACATCCAGGTAGGCCTCGTCGAGCCCGACGACCTCCACCCGCTCGACGTGCGCGCGCACGATGTCCATCACCTGCTTGGAGGCCTGGCGGTAGGTGGGAAAGTCGGGCGCCAACACGACCGCCTGCGGGCACAGGCGCCGTGCGCGGGAGGCGGGCATGGCCGAGCCGACGCCGAAGCGCCGCGCCTCGTAGCTGGCGGTGGTGACCACCGCCCGCGGGCCGCTCCCGGCCACGATCACCGGCAGCCCGCGCAGCTCGGGACGGCGGCGAAGCTCGATGGAGACGTAGAAGGCGTCGGCGTCCAGGTGCGCGACGCGCAGCGCTTCCTCTGTGGCGGGCACGGTCCGTCGAATCTAGCGGTCTGTGCGGCGGGGCCGGACGCGATCGCCGGCGTTGCTTACACTCCGCGGCAGTGGTGGCTGGCGTGCGCAGAACCGGTGCGATCGTCGCGGTCGTCCTCGCGGGACTCTCGGCGACGATCGGTGCGTCCGTGGCAGGTGCAGCGCCGACGGCCGGGCAGCTGTCCAACTGCGTGGCCAACGTGACGGGTGTGGCACGGCCGCAAGCCGTCAAGCGGGCGGTGTGCGCGGGCGTCATATCCGCCCTGGCGTCGGTCGGCCCGCGGCTGGGGCTGGCCGTGATCCCGCTCGAATCCACACCTGGCGCCGACGGCTTCCAGCTCGAATTCTCCCCGACGGCAGACCCTGCCGAACCCGATGCGGACGCGGGCACTGACTTCAACGGCGCCTCCCCCTGCCACATCGAGCTGTTCCCCGCCTTCTGGAAGCCGCTTGGCTCGAAGCTGGGGGCGCAGCGCCGCCTCGTGCTCACGCACGAGGTCGTGCACTGCTATCAGGACATCGTGTGGGGGAGCGAGGCGGTGGTCATTGCCGTGCCGAAGTTCATCGTCGAGGGCTCCGCCGAGTACCTCGGCGACGACGCCGTCGGCTACGGCGACTCTCCGAGCTGGTGGCCGCCGTGGTTCAACCCGGCGCATCCGCAGCGCTCGCTGCTGGACCGCAGCTACGACGCGCTCGGGTGGTACGCGCTCGTCGCCCGCGTGACCGGCAGCCTTTGGTCGCGGATGGTGGGCGCTTGGCGGGCCTACGTCTCAGGAGGCTCCGACGCCTTCATCCACGCGCTCGGGGGCGACGACAAGGACGTCGAGACGGCGTGGGGTCCGTCACTCGTCAACCGCCACTCGTGGGGCTCGTCGTGGATCAGCAGCGGTCCCGGCCTCGGCCCCGGCGAACACTCGGTTGGCGCCTACGGCGCGAACACGGGCAAGCTGCAGGAGTGGGCGGGCGAGGTCGACCGCGATCCGCCCCATAGCGGCAGGCTCGTGCTGATCCGCGTGTCCGGCGGCTACGGTGCCGTCCACGACGAAAGCGGCCATCACCTCGTGGGGTTCGTCGATCAGCTCTTCTGCACCGATCCCCACGGCTGCCCGATCAAGTTCGAGACGTGCACAAACGGCACCAACATCACCGTGCCGCGCCTGGACGCCCACTACACGCTCGCCGTGTCCAGCGGTGCGACGGGCGGCGAATACACGGTCGCGGGCTACAGCAACGTCAACTCCATCGCCCCCGACGTCAGCCCCTGCGACCCGGACACGAGCGGCGTCACCAAATCCGCGCTCGAGCACTACTCGGAGGACCCGTGCGCGCTGCTCACCAGCTCGGAGGTCGAGGGCGCGACCGGCCTGCAGCCTCGCCCCCCGGAACCCCCGCCCAGCGGAGAATCGGAAGGCCCACCGGCCCCCGCTCGGCCATTGACGGAATCCGGAGAAGTGGGCCTCGCCTCGCCGCAGGGCGGCCTGTGCACATGGAACCTGGAACAGCCGATCGAACAGGACTTCCTGATCGCGCAGGCGGCGATCCAGGAAAAGCCGTGGCAGGAAATCATCGACGAGCCGAACCTGGGGCACGCGCAGGAAGTGAGCGGCCTGGGCGAGGCCGCTATCTGCCAGGGCGGCTACATCCAGGGGCTGGTGCCGGCGCTGTACATCGAGCTGAACTCCGACTGGTATCTGGGGGTCAGCGGCGGGCATTCGTGCGCCGACGCGATCGAGATGGGCAAGGAGGCATACGCCGCGGTCGAGGGCTTCTGAGCGCCGGGCCGCTCGCCACCAAGGGCGGCTCCCTTGCCAAGGAGCTCGCCATGCACGCGACCGTCACGGTGCTGAAGCTCGATCACCCGGCCTGGCGGCGGGGCAGGATCGCGCGAGCCCGCCGGAACGGGCTTCGTTCGTTTTCAGACATCGGGTGCTCCTCCGTGGCTGGTGGCATCGTGTGGGGTTCTGAGGTGTATACGCAGCGCCTCGCGTCCCCGATGCAAGCGCGACTTCATCGCGGGGCGAGTGAGGCCGAGTGCCTGCGCGGTGGCCGCCCCCGAGAACCCCTGGATGTCGCGCAGGACGAGCACCGCACGCTGCTCGGCAGGCAGCGCGGCGATCGCGGCGACGACGCGCTCCAGCTCGAGATGCGCGAGTGCGGTGTCTTCGGCGGAGGGCTCGACGGTGGCCTCGAGCGATCGGCTGCGCAATCTCAGCCGCGCCTTGCGAATGCACTCATGGCGCACGATCTGGAACATCCACGAGGCGAGCGCCGTGGACGCACGCAGGGTGCCGATCTTCCGGTACAGGACGATCAGCGCCTCCTGCGCCGCCTCCTGGGCGTCCTCCGGGGTGGAGCAGAGGGTGCGGGCAAAGCGCTGGACGTGCGGGTGTGAGCCGGAGACGAGCAGTGCGATCGCGCGCTGATCGCCCCGCCGGGCGGCGTTTACCACCCGTTCGGTCGGCCATGTGGAGTTGACGCGCGTCATCTCCTGTCCGCGGCGTTCATTTGCCTGCATCGGCGTTAGCGGACACGGCTCCTCCCGGGCACGCCACCTTCTCGGTCACGTCTACCGTCTCTGGCCGCGACGCTTCTCCGCCTTCGGCGAAGACGACTTCCTCGCGCACCGGCCAGCCGCCGCTTGGGCATGCGTGGGGAAGCCGCGCGTAGTAGATGGTGCGACCGTGGGAGCGATAGGCCGAGCCGGCTTCGAGATCGATCGACCGGATCGACGCATCCGGAGCGCCGGGCACGCTCGGGACGAGCGGCACGTCGAAGCTCATCTCCGGGCCGGTGCCGGCGCTGTTGCCGGGTTTGACGAGCCGCTCGGTCGAGAGGATTTCGAGCGATACGGGCGTGTGTCCGTCCGCGAAGACGAAGCCGCCGCCACCCGGCCCGTAGAAGGTGAACAGTTCGGCCGTCTCTTCGACGCGTTCTCCGCCGAACGTGACGAACCCGATGGCCTTGCCGACGGGGCCCGCGGCGGATCCCTTGGGGCAGGCCGACGGTCCCAGCGCTTCGATCGTGCTCGCGTTGCACGTGGGAAAGCCGCTCGGATGCAGCTGCACTCCGAGCGGCAGGTACACGTTGACGCCGATGACCGGCGGCGGGGAGCCGAAGTATTCGCTGCCTTCGATGGTGACTTCGCCGCGCGCGGCGGCGCCGGCGCCGAGTATGTCCCCCGTGTGGGGGAAGCCCGGGATGGGGACGGCTTGCGCCTTGATCTTCACCGTCGGCGCAGCGGACGCGGCAGCGGGAGCCATCGACGCCACCAGGCTCAGCACGAGGGCACACATTAGGTCTCTTCGCATCGGTTCCTCCTTCTGGGAGCACCGCCCGGCCGTGACGCAAGACGGTGACCGGGCACACATTTGGATATGCCGATAGGAGGCGCGCGAAACGAAAAGGATTCGGCAAGGCCGGTCCGCTTGCCGCCGAGATCGCCAAGCACGCGAATGTTGCCGTGGTCGAGCTGGCGTAGCAGTGGCGAGCGACGCCGTAGCATCGTGAGGCGAATACGCAACCGAGACGAAGGAGTGGCCGTGGCGAGCACAGCGCAGCTGATCACCGATGTGGACTTCATTGGCGTGCCAACCAGCGACCTGGAGGCGGCGGCGCGCTTCTACGGCGAGACGCTCGGCCTACGCCGCTCCGTGTACCTGCCGGAGCGCAACTACGCGGAGTTCGAGACGGGCAACGTGACGCTGAGCGTGTTCAACCCGACGGCGATGGGAATGGAGCACCACGTCAGCCCGAATCCGGTCGCCCTGCACGTGGATGACATGGTGCAGGCGCGCACGTCGCTGGAAGGGCGCGGCGTGGACTTCAACGGCGAGACGCTCGACACGGGCGTGTGCCACATGGCGTTCTTCGCCGACCCGGACGGCAACGCGCTGATGCTGCACTGCCGCTACGCCCCGCGCGTCACCGACGGATGAGCTTTCCTGGCTCCACTTGTCAAGCCCGGTTGCAGTAACCTGCACATCCGAACAGCGATGGATCTGACCTTCAACGAGCAAGAGACGGCCTTCCGGGACGAGCTGCGGGCGTGGCTGGCGGAGAACCAGCCCGGCGCGAAACCGGCCGCTGACGCGGGCGACGACGCGCAGTTCACGTGGCGGCGCGACTGGCAGCGCCACCTGTACGAGTCCGGCTGGGCGGCGCCGGCGTGGCCGACGGAGTACGGCGGTCGCGGGGCCTCGCAGACGGAGTCGGCGATCTACTTCGAAGAGATGGGCCGCGCCCGGGTGCCGTTCGCGGCGAACACCCTCGGCCTGCTGCTGGGGGGACCGACGTTGATGGTGTGGGGCACGCCCGAGCAGAAGGAGCGCTACCTGCCCCCGATCCTGTCGGCCGAGGAGATCTGGTGCCAGGGCTTCTCCGAGCCCGAGGCGGGCTCGGACCTCGCGTCGCTGAAAACGAAAGCGGTGAAAGACGGCGACGAGTGGGTGGTGACCGGCCAGAAGGTGTGGACGAGCGGCGCCCAGTACTCGAAGTGGTGCATGCTGGTGGCGCGCACGGACGGGGACGTGCCCAAGCACAAGGGGCTCACGTACTTCCTCATGGACATGGACCAGGAGGCGGTGCAGATCCGCCCGCTGCGCCAGATCACGGGCGAGGCGGAGTTCAACGAGCTGTTCATCGAGGAGGCCCGCATCCCCGACGCGAACGTGGTGGGCGGCGTTGGCAACGGCTGGAAGGTGGCGCTGACGACGCTCATGAACGAGCGCGCGGGCTTGGGCTTCGCCCTGCAGATCCGCCTGCGCCAGCTGCTCGACGACGTGATCACCGCGGCGGGTAAGAAGGGCCTGCTCGAGAACCCGCTGTACGCGGACCAGATCGCGGAGCTGCACGTGCGCTGCGAGTCGATTCGCCTGCTGGCGTGGAAGGGCCTCACGGACGCCGAGCGCTACGGCCAGCCGGGCCCGGAGGGCTCGCTGGTGAAGTGGCTGTGGTCGGACACCAACCAGCGGGCGACGCAGCTCGCGGCGGACGTGATCGGCCCCGAGGCGCTGACGAGCGGCACGGGCTGGAGCTACGAGCTGATGCGCGCGCGGGGGAACACGATCGAGGGCGGCACGACCGAGGTGCTGAAGAACATCGTCGCCGAGCGTGTTCTCGGCCTGCCGCGGCTGAAGGTAGCGGCGTGATGGGTGCTCGTCTTGAGGCGCTCGCCCTTCGGGCTCCGCGGGAGGGGTGGCGTAGCGCATGGACTTCGGCCTGACCGACGACCAGCGCGACATTCAGCGCACCGCGCGGGACCTGCTGGGCGAGCGCTCGACGTTCGCGAGGGTGCGCGAGCACGCCGAGGCGCGCACCACCGACGAGGCGCTGTGGCGCGAGCTGTGCGAGCTGGGCTGGCCGGGCATCGCCATCTCCGAGGAGCACGGCGGCCAGGGCCTGGGTGTGATCGAGCTGTCGATCCTGTGCGAGGAGCTCGGCCGCTCGCTGGCCCCCGTTCCCTTCCTGGCGAGCGCGATGGCGGCATGTGTGATCGAACAGGCTGGCACGAGCGAGCAGCGCGAGCGCTGGCTGCCGGGCCTCGCCTCCGGCGAGACGATCGGCGCGCTCGCGGCGGCCGCGGACGGGACGGCGGAGTTCGTGGTGAGCGGCGCGGAGGCCGGTGTGGTGGTGCTGATCGAAGACGACGGCGCGGGCCGGATCGTGGCCGCGGAGGAAGCCGAGGTGAGCCCGATCGAGGCGATCGACCCCACGCGCTCGGCCGCGCGGGTGATCGCAGGCGACTCCGGCGAGCCGATCGAGCAGGGCTGCCCCGGCCTCGGCCGCGCGCTGGTGGCCGTGAGCGCCGAGCTCGTGGGCGTGTCCGAGCGGGCGCTGGAGATGACGGTGGAGTACGTCAAGGACCGCAAGCAGTTCGGCGTCCCCGTGGGCGCCTACCAGGCGGTGTCGCACCGCTGCGCGCAGATGCTGCTGGACACGGAGAAGGCGCGCTCGGCGACCGCCCAGGCGGCGTGGAGCGCGGACGCCAACCCCGAGGGCCTGGCGGAAGCGGCGGCGATGGCCAAGGCGGCGGCCTCCGACGCGGGCCGCGAGGTGACCGCCGGGGCGATCCAGATGCACGGCGGCATCGGCTTCACCTGGGAGGCGGACGTGCACTGGCTGTACAAGCGCGCACAGATCGACTCGGCGCTGCTGGGCGGGGCGAGCCGCCACCGCGCGCGCCTGGCGGAGATCCTCGCCGACCGCGTGTCGGCATCCGCCACCGCCTGAGCTCCCCTCCCCCGCTCGCCGCCGCCGCAATCCGCCTGACACCTGGCAAGAGCTTGTTGTAGCCTCGCGGGCACGCGGGTGCGCCGGGCAGGGGGCTCGGGGCGCGATCGGCCGGCTGTGGCCCCGCGCGGATGGGGGAGGACTCATGAAGAAGCTGCTGCTGATGTGCCTGAGCGCGTCGCTGCTGTTGCTCGCCTTGGCGACGGCTGGTGCGGCGCAGGCGGAAACGAAAACGGTGGTGAGCAGCGAAACGAACTCGCTGTGCGTGAACCCGGTCAAGGGCTTCACGCCGACGAAAGGCAAGAAGATCAACTACGCGCCGCTGACCAAGCCCGACAAGGAAGGGCCGTTCCCCGACACGGGCGGGGCGTGCGCCACCGGCTCACCGACACACCCCGTCGCGATGGCCCCACCCGGCCAGCCGGTCTATCCGTACAGCGGCTCGATCCCCGGCGCGAGCTGGGTGAGCATCGTCGCCAATGGCAGCGATGGCTCGAACCCGCCGCCGAAGTACTACATCTACGACGCCACGTTCGAACTGTGCGCCAACCAGACGGAAGGCACGAGCCTCTCCGGCACGATGTTCGCCGACAACGAGGCGGGCGCGTTCCTGAACGGGCAACCGATCGGCGACCAGCCGCTGCACGGGACGACAGAAAACTTCGACGGTCCGCCGAGCGGCGGCTGGCCGTTCGGGACGAGCGCGCACTTCAACGTTGGGCTGAACACGCTGCAGTTCGTCGTGCTCGACGAATCGGCCGCCTTCACGGCCCTGGACTTCAGCGCCACGGTCACGAGCGCGCACCCGTGCGAAGCCGAGGAGTTCCCCGGACTGGGGCGCTGCGTGAAGGCGAAAGGCACGGGCGACGAACCGGCCGGCTGCGAAGAAGGCAAAGAAGGGGTGGCCGGGGAAGACGAATGGCTGGCGGGCGCGGTCAAGAACAAGTTCACCTCCAAGGAGGGCCTCAGCTTCTTCGAAACGCCCACAGGGAACTACCTTCCCTGCAAGTCCGACACCGACGTCGGCGAATACATCGGCGAATCCGAAGACCTCGAGACGATCACATTCAAAGACTGCGACGTCCCGGGGGCCGAATGCACCAACACGGCAGGCGGCTTCGAAACCAAGCCCCTGAGGAGCCTGTACGGGTTCATCAAACGACCGGAAGAAGTCGGCGTGAGCCTCGAACCCGCGACCGGGACGACGTTCGCTGAATTCGAATGCGAAGCGATGGGCAAAGGGTCGATCTCGGGCTCGGTGATCGCCCCGATCACGCCGCTGAAGACGATGACGAAAACGTTCACCGAGACGTTCTCCGGGAACGCCGGGGTGCAGACTCCGGAACGCTTCGAAGGCGAACCGAAAGACACGCTCACGTGCGTGATCCCGCCATCGAGCACCCCGGAACCCTGCTCGTTCAAGAGCACCGACAAGGTCACCAACGAAGAAAAGCTGGAGATCAGGCTGACGCCGTAGTCATGCTGACGGCGGTGCCGGCGGGCTGATCAAGGGGGGCGGCGCGAGCGTGCCGCCCCCCTTTGCCGGCTACTCGGCCGCTGCTCGCTCGACGACGGGTGCGGGCGCGTTGGCCTTCGCCCAGGCGACGATGTTGGCGCCGCCGTTGACCGTCGAGCCGTCCGCGAGCTGCAACACCGGCAGCATCTCCTGTCCGCTCATCTCCTTGAGGTCGGGACGCTTGCCCTTGGTGAACAGCCCGAACGGGTGCCCTTTGCCGTAGACCACCTTCTCGAAGTCGTGGCCGGCGTCGCGCAGCGCCCGCTGGGCGCGACGGCAGGCGTGCGGTCCCGGGCCGCCATCGTTGACGTGGCATACGTACAGCGTCAATCCCTGCGGCATGTTCGGCCTCCTGAGCTGTTGCGGTGAGTGCCAGGCTATCCGGTCGAGTCCCTCGCTGCGCCGGAAATCGAGCGCCCGGGAGGCGTTCGCGTCGGGCGCGCCTGCGGCGCGGTGGCGCCTTCGCCGGGGCTCAGGCGCTCGCGCCGCGCACGCGCAGGCCGTTCAGCAGCATGGCCATCGTCTCGCCGATGCGCGCGCGCTCGGCGAGCCGGTCGGGCGCGCTGAGAATCAACGCCGTGGCCTCGTGCAGGGCGGCGAGCAGCAGGTGGGCGAGCGCATCCGCGTCCGCGCGCTGCATCCGCCCTTCGTCCATGGCCAGCGCCAGCGCAGCCGTGAGCATGCCCAGACCGTGGGGCGCGATGATCTCTCGCCAGGCCTCCCACCCCAGCGCCTTGCGACCCTCCACCAGCCCCACGCGCTGGAGCTCGATCGAGCGCAGGCACTCGTCCAGATACCACTGAACGCCCGTTTCCAGTGCCGTGAACTGATCGGGTGCGTCGGCCACCACCTCGGCGAGCTGGGCGACCACGTCCAGCTCGACCGCCTCGAGCACCGCGCCCAGCAGGTCCGCCTTGCCGGCGAAGTGGTGATACAGGCCGCCGCGGCTGACGCCCGCCCGACGCATCACCTCGCTCGTGCTGAGGCCGGCGTAGCCCTGCTCGACCACCAGCTCGCGCGCCACCTGGACGATCCGCTGGCGCGTGGCAGCGCTGCGCTCCTGGCCTTTTCGGGTGTCCGGTTGCACGTTCATCGTCTCGGTGGTAGTTTACCGACAGACTGTCTGTCGGTTGTAGCAATCAGCCATTGTCAAGTCGAACCTGGAAGGGGCAATCATGAACACGTACGTGATCTTGCGCCGAGGCGCCTGGGGCTCGCCCGCGGAGCTGGGCGAGGCGGCTGAGCGCTCGACGGCCGTAGGCGAGCAGATGCCCGACGACGTCCGCTGGATCCGCAGCTATGTACTGGACGAGCAGGACGGCCGTGTGGGCACCGTTTGCATCTACGAGGCGAGCAGTCCCGAGGCGATCCGCGACCACGCCGCCCGCGCCGAGCTGGCGGTCGACGAGATCATCCCCGTGGCCGACACCGTCATCGTGCGGCCCGACCCGGTGCAGCTCCCGGCGAGCTGACCTCCGTCCCCGCGTCCGCCCCGCAGACCGTGTGCTCGCGGGCACCCGCGCCCACGGGCCGACCCCGGGGGCCGTAGGCCGGGCGGCGCCCGCGGCCAACCCGGATTCCGTCGGCTGGGCGGCGCCCACGGCCACGGGCCGACCCGCATGCCGGACGCCGCGCGGCAGATATGGTGGCCGGGTGTCTCGGTACGTGGCCTTCCTGCGCGGCATGAACGTGGGCGGTCATCGGCTGACCAACGAGGAGCTTCGCGCGCACTTCGTGACGCTGGGCTTCTCCGAGGTGGCCACGTTCCGTGCGAGCGGCAACGTGGTGTTCGCCGGTGACACGCGCTCGCCGGAGGCGGTCGAGGCGCACATCGAGGAGGGCCTCGCGTCGCTGCTCGGCTACGCGGTGCCGACGTTCATCCGGGCCGATCACGAGGTGCGGGCGATCGCCGCGCGCCAGCCGTTCGCCGCCGAGCGGGTGGCAGGCTCCGCCGGCAAGCTCCAGGTGTCGCTGCTGGGTGCCTCCCCCACGCCGGACATCCGCGCCCAGGTGCTGGCGCTGGCGAGCGAGGAGGACGGGCTGGCGTTCGGCGCATCGTCCCCGGAGGGGGAGCGCGAGCTCTACTGGCTGCCGAGCGGCGGGCTGCTCGAGTCCGAGCTCGACGTGGACGCCATCGACCGGCTGCTCGGCCCGTGCACGAGGCGCACGAAGGGCACCATCGAGCTGATTGCCCGCAAGCATTGCGGGTAGGCTCCCGGGGACTGCGGGTAGGCTCCCGGGGACTGCGAGCGAGAGGAAGGCTTTTGATGGTTCAACCGTTGCCCCGGGGGCGCAACCCATTCGACAGCACGGGTGTGGAGCGCGATGCCAACGGCGTCGCCCGCTATCTCGACCGGCCGCCATCGCTGGTGCACATGCTGCACGCGAGCGCCGAGCGCGACGCGGCGGCCACGGCGCTCGTGGAGGTCGGGGGACCGTCCATCACCTATGGCGAGCTGTGGCGGCGCGCCGCCCGCGTGGCAGGCGGCCTGCGCGGCCTCGGCGTGCACCGGGGCGAGCGCGTGGCGATCCGTCTGGGCAACGGCATCGACTGGGCGCTCGCGTTCTTCGGCGCGCAGCTTCTGGGGGCGGTGGTGGTGCCGGTGAACACGCGCTTCACAGAGGAGGAGGTCGCCTACGTGACCGGCGACTCGGGGGCCGTGTACACGTTCGCGGCGGGTGCCCCGCTGCCCGACGGCGAGCCTGTGGTGGACGAGGAGCTGGGGCCCGACGATCTCGCGGCCATCTTCTACACGAGCGGCACAACCGGCTTTCCCAAGGGCGCCATGACCTCCCACGGCAACTTCCTCACCAACAGCGAGAACGCCTTTCGCGTGTTGAAAGCCGAGCGCAGCGACGGCCCGTCGATGGTCAGCCTCGTGTCGGTGCCCATGTTCCACGTCACCGGCTGCAACAGCCAGCTCATCCCCATGCTCGAGCTGGGCGGGCGCCTGGAGATCCTCTCCGGGCCGCTGGACTTCGACGGCCTGTTCGAGGCGGTGGGCAGCCACGGCGTCAACCAGATCGTGTCCGTGCCGGCCATCTTCCACGCCCTCTTGCACCATCCGAAGTTCGCCGCCCTGGACGTCGACCACGTGCGCTGGATCTCCTACGGCGGCGCGCCGATCGCCGAGAGCCTCGTGCACGGCCTCAAGGAGGCGTTCCCGCAGGCGCGGGTGGGCAACGGCTTCGGGTTGACCGAGACCTCCTCGCTGACGTCCTTCCTGCCGCACGAGGAGGCCGAGGAGCACGCCGACTCGGTGGGGTTCGCCATGCCCGTGGCGGACCTTGCGCTGGCGGACATCGATCCGCTGACGAGTGCCGGTGAGCTGCTGGTGCGCGGCGCGAACGTGGTGCAGGGCTACTGGAACAAGCCCGAGGCCACCGCCGAGGCGTTCACCGACGGCTGGCTGCACACGGGGGACATCGCCCGGGTCGACCCGGACGGCCTGGTGTACATCGTCGATCGCTCCAAGGACATGATCAACCGCGGCGGCGAGAACGTGTACTCGATCGAGGTGGAGAACGCGCTCGCGGGCGCCCCCGGTGTGGGCGAGGCGGCGGTGGTGGCGGTCCCGGACGAGATGATGGGCGAGAAGGTGGGCGCGGTGATCGTGCCGCTCGCCGGGCGCGAGGCCGACGTGGAGACGATCGTCGCCTACTGCCGCGCCCATCTCGCGGACTTCAAGGTCCCCCAGTACATCTCCCTGCGCGACGAGCCCCTGCCCCGCAACCCGGGCGGCAAGGTCCTCAAGGGCGAGCTCCGCGAGCAGACCGAGTGGGGCAAGGCCCTTCGCTGAGAGCTGCCGCCGCGTGCCGGCGCCTGCGGCGGGCCGCCGGCTCACGGGGCCACCGTCACCGTCCCGCCGCGCGCCGACCGCCACCGCGCGACCCCACTATTAATAAGCACCCACACCAGAGGAGGGATCGATGGCGACCGTAGAGACCGTTCAGGGGCCGGTGGACGCACAGGAGCTGGGACTCACGCTGGTGCACGAGCACGTGCGCTTCCGCGACGAGGCGGTGGTGGCGCAGTGGCCGGGGCGCTACGACGAGCAGCTCGAGCTCGACGCGGCGCTCGTGGCGGTGAGCGCGGCCAAGGACCGGGGCGTGCAGACGATCGTCGACCCCACCGCGATGTTCGGCGGGCGCGACGTGGGCTTCATGCTGCGGGTGGCCGAGCAGACGGGCGTGCGCATCGTGGCGTGCACGGGGATCTACTCATACGACTACCTCCCCCACTACTTCGCCAACCGCGACGTGGACGTGATGGCCGACCACTTCGTCGAGGACATCGAGCTCGGGATCCAGGGAACGGACATCAAGGCGGCGTTCCTGAAGTGCGCGGCCGACGCCGCGGGGGTGACCGAGAACGTCGAGAAGATCCACCGGGCGGTGGCCCGCGCGAGCGTGCAGACGGGCACGCCCATCATGGCCCACTCGATGCCCGCCGTCGCCACCGGTCCCCGCCAGGTGGAGATCTTCCGGGAGGAGGGCGTGGACATGGCCCGCGTGCAGATCGCCCACTGCGGGGACACCGACGACGTGGGCTACATCGAGGGGCTGATCGACGCGGGCGTGTACGTGGGGCTGGACCGCTACGGCCTGGAGATGTACCTGCCGATCGACAAGCGCAACGCCACCGCCGCCGAGCTGCTCCGTCGCGGGCACGCCGAGCGGCTGATGATCTCCCAGGACTTCTGCGCGAGCATCGACTGGTTCCCCCTGGAGGCCGCCCCGGTGTTCGAAGCGAGCGGCGCCATCCGCAACTGGTCGATGACGCTCGTGTTCGACGAGGTCGTCCCGGCGCTCCGCGAGCAGGGCGCGCTCGACGACGCCGGCTTCCACACGATCTTCGTGGAGAACCCGCGGCGTTGGCTGACCGCGTAGCCCTTCTTTTCACAGTGAGGGCTCCTCTGTCTTGAGCTGGGGCCCCTCTGGGGGGTGGAGTTTTCTCGACCCTGCGCGGGCTGCATGTGTGCCAAATCACAGACACATGCACCGCCCATCTGTAGAAGTAGTCGCAAGGGCGTGCGGATGGGGCGTTTGCGGGAGGCTCTCCGGACACGCAGCGTCGGCATCGCCAGCACTACAAGCTGTCGAAGGAGGCGAAGCAGGATGTGCAACATCAGGATTCGCGCAACGCTCGCCGGTCTTCTCCTCGGTGCCCTTGTCCCGCTCACACTGGGTGTGAGCATCGCGGCGGCCAAGCGCTTGATCACCCCCGGCAAATATCCGCCGCCGCCCGCCAAAGAAGGCTGCTACAGCTTTGAAGCGGAAGCCTGGCACCAAACCGAATGCGAAACGCCGGCCGAACAGCCGCCTCCGGAGGATCTGGATGGCGTCGAAACCGGTCCTCCCGGCAGTCCTCTCGTACAGGGTCAGCTGGTGGTGGCGCCCTTGGATGATCAGTTCGCCTCGGACGTCGATAACAAATTCGGCCCGGGCGCCTACAGCATCCAACTCAACACGAATGGGATCACCGGCAACAACGGCGAAGCGGACTGGATGCAATTCGTCGATCAGGTTTCAAACGCAGGTGAAGGCATGGCGCTGCACCACATCTGCCTGTGGCAAATCGACACCCACACCAAGCAGTACTACACATATCTGCGATGCAAGCAGATCATGCTCTCCGCTAGAGAACCGGGGGATATTGACATCACGGCGGGAACCGAGAACGGCATGTTGTATCTCGGATGGGCGGCCTTCGGGTCGATCACGCCGCTCCACCTCGTGGCCGTCGTCTCTCCCGATGCCTATGGGCTTGGAGACGACGGGCGGTGGCGCGCTGTCAGCGGATTGGTCGTTGGCTATGGCGGCTCGTCTAGGGCCACGTTCGCTGACGCGGAGGATGAAATCGGGGTTCAAGCATCGACCTGTCCCGCCTACGGCGGCCTGTGGGACTTCCTCGTCAAGCGGAAAGAATGCTCGAGATATCCCGCGCTGGAGCCGTACGCCTTCGGTGCCTTCGGCACGACCGGGGAGAGCAGCAACCTCGAACCGGTGATCGGAAACCCACCGACGGTCCTGCCGAAGGTTGCTTACTACAACAAGTGGTTGGCTGATATCGGTTACATCGCAGCGTCTGGTGGAAAGTGCCTGAACGGCAAACCGCCGAACTGCAGGTAGCCGCGAGTGATGTGACCAGGTGGTCCAGCGGCCCGGCCCTAGCGGCCGGGCCGCTCACCGCGCCAAACGGGTACATCAGAGGTCGCTCGACGGCACGTCCGCGGGACAGCCGCTCGGCGGCGTGTCGCAGTCCCTGGCGAGCGCGTGCGCGCGAATCGGTGGGTGCAAGGGCAGCCGCGTCGGCAGCTCGCAGGTCTGAAAGCCCATCGCCCCGGCGGGGCACAGCCAGCCGGCGTAGGTGGAGTAGGAGCCGGCTTCGGTTGCACCTTCATGCTGGCTGCCGTGCAGGTGCATGACCGCGTCCAGCACCTTCACGGCCGTCGCGCAGGAGGCCGCGCCCGTCACGTACACGCGCCACCGGTCCGCCTGTCCGTGGGTCGAGTAGGGCACGCTGGCGTGTATGTACCCGCAGGTCCTGGCCTCGGAGGCGTTGGCGCCGGCGACGAGCGCCAACGACGCGCTCACCATCAGGAGGGCCACCAGCCGTCGCATCTGCAGCCATCCTAGAGTAGCCCCGCTGCGGATGGTCGCCGCCGAGGGTCGGCGCTCAGGACGGCGCCACCAGCAGCTCGGGCCCCTCGGCGTCGAGGTCTCCCGCCTTGTTCACCTTCGGGTTGGCGGGCCGGGCGGACAGGCGAGCGGCGGGCAGCGCCCCGCACAGCGCGAGCGCATCCTCGGCGCCGAGGCGGGGGTCGAGCCATGCCTGCTGGGCGTCCCGGTCGGCGAGGATCACCGGCATGCGGTCGTGGATGGCGGCGGCCACCGGGTTGGGGGCGGCGTCGCAGGTGAGCAGCGACACGCTGGCGATCCACTGGCCGTCGATCTTGGCGGGGGTCCACACGGAGGCGAACGCGAACGGCACGCCCCCGTCCACCTGGAAGTGGAAGGGCTGGCGGGGCTCGCTGCGCTTCTCCGGTTTCAGCCACTCGAAGTACCCGTCCGCGATCTGCAGCGCCCGCCGTGAGGCCTTGGGGATCAGGCCGCGGTAGGCGGGCGTGGTGGCCACCGTCTCCATCCTCGCGTTGATCAGCTTCGCCCCGCCCTTGAGGTCGTGGGCCCACGGCGGCACGAGTCCCCAGCGGAGCATCCGCGCCCGCCGGCCGTCGTGGGATCCCTCGCCGTCGGCGGCCACGATCGCGAGGACCTCCTCGGTGGGGGCGATGTTGAAGCGTCGCGTGCCCGCGTCGCTGGAGACGGGGACCTTGAAGCGGTCGTTGAGTTCTTCGGGACCGGCGGTGTTGGTGTAGCGCCCGCACATGGTTCGAGCATATGCCGCCGGCCGCTGTCCCTAGCTCTCGCCGCCCGGCTCGCCGCGCCAGTCCCGCGCCGCGAGCCGGTAGAGGACGTGCGCCTCGAGGCGTCCGCTCACCTCCCTGCCCGGGTGGCGGAAGTCACCCTCGGGGTCGCGCGTCATCTCCAGACGCTCCATCACGCGGCGCGAGCGCTCGTTGATGGCGGCCGTGTACGCCACGAGCTCGTCGATCCCCCGCTGTTCGAACGCGAAGGCGATGGCGGCGCGGGCGGCCTCGGTGGCGATGCCCCGGCCCCAGCACTCGCGCGCGAGACGCCAGCCGAGCTCCACCGCAGGTGCGAACGGAAGCTCGGGCTCGACCGGAAACAGGCCCACGTAGCCCGCGAGCGGGCGCTCGCTCGGGAGCTCGACGGCCCAGAGGCCATAGCCGTGGCGCTCGAACGTTGCCTCGAAGCGCTCGATCAGCGCGTCGCTGCGCTCGCGGGCGAGCGGGGCGGGGTAGTACTCCATGACCTCGGGGTCCGCGTTGATGGCGGCGAACGGCGCGCGGTCGTCCCCGCGCCAGCGACGCAGCAGCAGGCGTGCGGTCCTCAGCTGCGGCTGTGCGCTCATGGCGCAATCGTAGGTCCGGCCCTGCGGGAGAGGGCCGTCCGGCCCGCGGCGCTAGGCCGCGAGCCGGACGGGGAGCAGCTTGAGCTGGTTGATGAAGGGGGATTCGACGTACGTCGGCGTGCCGGCCAGCTCCATGCGGGGGTACCGCGCGAGCGTCTCCTCGAGCATCACGTTCAGCTCCAGGCGAGCGAGCGCGGTGCCCAGGCAGAAGTGGCGGCCGCCCGCCCCGAACGCCTGGTGCTCGGGGTTGCGGCGCACGTCGAAGCGGTCGGGGTCCTCGTAGCGGGTCTCGTCGCGGTTGGAGGAGACGTACCACATGACCACCTTCTCGCCCTCGCGGATCCGCTGGCCGTGGAGCTCGGTGTCGCGCGTGGCGGTCCGGCGGAAGTGGGCGAAGGCGGGGAACATGCGCAGCGCCTCCTCGACCGCCCCGGGGATCAGCGTGGGCTCCTCGAGCAGGAGCTGGCGCTGGTCGGGGTTCTCGATCAGCGCCCGCATGCACGAGCTGTACGTGGCCTTGGTGCTGTCGTTGCCGGCGGCGACGAGCAGGAAGAAGCCCATCACGATCTCGTGTTCCTCGAGTTTGTGGCCTTCCACGTCGGCGTGGACGAGCACGCTCAGCAGATCGTCGGTGGGCTGCTCGCGCCGCGCGGCGATCAGGCGCCCGCAACGCTCGAAGATCTCCGGGATGTCGCGCTCGCGCACCCCGTCGAGACCCTCGGGGTTCACCTCCGCGTCGCTGGACGCGAGCGTCGAGTTCATCAACCGCGCCCAGATGGCGTCGTCCTCCGGGGGGATGCCCATGAAGCTGCCGATCACCCGCGAGACGATCGGCTGGGCGACGTCGCCCACCAGGTCGCACGTCTCACGGCCGTCGAGGCGGCGCAGCACGCGGGTGACGATGGTGCGGATGGCGTCCTCGTGGGCGGCGATCCGCCGCGGCGTGAAGCCCGCCTGGAAGAGCGCCTTCAAGCGGTCGTGCTTGGGCGGATCCATGCCGATGAACATCGAGCGGGTGAGCTCCAGCGGGAACACCACGGAGGCGGCCGTGATGCCCCCGAGTTCGGAGGAGAAGGTCTGCCAGTCGCGGCTGACCGCGTGGACGTCCTCGGCGGTGGTCACCGACCAGTAGCCCGCCTCGCCGGGGAAGTCGGCCATGCGATCGGTCCAGTGGACCGGACATCCTCCGCGCAGCTCTTTGAACAGCTCGTGCGGCGGCCCGTCCCGCCAGAGCTCGCGCTCGCCGACGAGTACCTCCCGTAGATCACCGCCAACCGTCGCCATCGGGACTCCCGTGATCGTTGCCGCAGTGCGCTGCTCAATCATACTGGCTGGTCGGCCAGTTTGGTCGCACCTCCCGCGGCGCTCCCCGGAGTTTGCGCCCAGGCGCTACCGCTGACCGAGCGCGCGGCCCGCGAACGCGAGCATGCCGGGCAGGTGAGCTTCGACCGTTTCCAGGTTGTGTTCGCCCGGGTACACGGCTCCGTGGGCGTCGGCCCCCGCGCCGCGGAGCGCGGCGGCGAACGGCAGGTCCTCGGCCGGGTTGGCGATGTGGTCCTGTTCGCCGCCGTACACGAACGCATGCAGGCCCAGCTTGGCGAACACCGGCGCGTCGGCGTGGAGATCGCCTTCGAGCCCGTTGAAGAAGCCGATCCAGCTCTCGACCACGCCGAAGCGGTAGGGGTTGGAGAGGGCCACGTTCATGGCCCCGTAGCCGCCCATCGAGTCGCCGACCACGGCTCGCGAGCTGCGTGCGGGCACGGTGGGCAGCGTGCGGTCGATCAGTTCCTGCACTTCCAGGATGTAGCTTTCGTAGCGCTGGGCGCCCTGGTTGCGCCACAGGTTGGCTCCCGGCCCGCCCTGGATCATGACGGCGATCAACGGCGGGATCACGTGGGCGGCGATCAGCTTGTCGAGCTGGCTCTGGGTGCCCACCTGCAGGAACGCATCGTCGGACTGGTCCTCACCGGTGAGCATGTACACGACCGGGTAGTGCGCGGTCGTGGAGTCATAGCCCGGGGGCAGGTACACGAGGAACGAGCCTTCCCCGTGCAGCGCCGCCGACGGGTAGCTCGCACGGTCGATGTAGCTCCCGGCGGCGTCCTGGCTCACGGGCGAGAGCGTGGGCAGCGTCTGCACGGCGGGCGCGGAGCTGATGGCCGGCGCTTCCTGTTCGACAGCCCCGGCGCTGTCGGTGCCGAACAGGCCGGCCATCGTGAGCTGGCCGTTCTGGGCGAGCGCCACGCACACGCCGGCGAGCAGGCCGAGCAGGGTGCCCGTGATCACACGGCGCGCCCTCGCGCTGCGACTGCGCGACCGCGACGGCGCGCCGGCCCTGCCCGGGACCGCCACGCCCGCCTCGTGGCGCGGCAGGACGGGCACCCAGGCGGGCGGCAGCATGTCGGCGGCAGCGGCGCTCCGCTGCCCCGGCCAGCTCCAGTCGCCGAGGCCCTCGAGCCACACGTGCGAGCGCGATGCCTTGAGCACGATTGACATCGTGGAGATTCAATGAAGCGATGGGCCGAAATCCAACCCCTGCACGCCCGCGCCCATTATGCACGCCCGCGTGCAGCGCTCAGCTCGTGCTCCACACCTCCCCCACCCCGGCGAATCCGAGCGCCTGCTTGGTCGCTTCGGTGAGGTCGAATTCGCGCCCTTCGACGTACGGTCCGCGGTCGACCACCGGCACGCGCACGGTGCGACCGTCGTAGCGGAGCGTGACGAGCGTGCCGCAGGGCAGCGTGCGGTTGGCGACGCCCATCGTCGAGCTGTTGAGCCAGCCGCCACAGGCGAGGCTGCCACCGCCGCCGTACCAGGAGGCCACCACCTGGCGGTACACGTTCAGCCGGCCGAGGCGGCGCTTGGAGGCGAGCTCGGTGGGGCTACCGGGGAAGCGCACCCGCACGAGCCGGCTGCCGATCAGCCGCGGCAGGTAGTGCAGCCGGAACCGTCCCCCCGCGCGGGTGTGGGCGCTGGCGAGCGTGCGCCAGCCGTGCCGGCCGAGCGCCTGCAGCGCCACCAGCTCTCCGGCCGGCGCCGGTCGGTGCTCGGCGAGCAGGGCACCGGTGACGCTGGCGCGATGATCGGCGAGGACGTTGAGCTGAAAGCCATGTAGGTGCAGCTCGGTGTGGACTGGCACGGGCACGGCGGGAGCGCCGGCCGCATCAGCCGTGGCGGCGATCCCGACGGGGACCAGTGGCGCCGCAGGCAGCGGCGTCGCAGGTACGTACATAGGTTGAACAAACCTCCTTGTTTGTGCCTACGGGGTTAGCTGTCGGGCTCACGGCCGACCGTCCACGCGCGTGGGCGCGTGTCAGCCGGGCGTTACGACCACATCAGTGGCCGATTCGCCCCATCCGGTGCGCCTCTGTGCGCCCCGGCAGTGGTTCCCCCGTTCGCCTCCATGGACGGAGACGACTCGGCGAGTCGAACAATCGTTCGTAGCATAGCCGAGGTCGGGTGGGGCTCTGTGACGTCCGTCACACATATGTCCGGAAAGTATGTATAATGTGGGCATGGAAATCGCGTTCGGGATGTTCGTCTTCATCGCGCTGGCCTGCGCCATCCTCTTTATGCCAGCCCGCCTGTGGCCCGGGTCGCGTTATGCCCGCTGGCTAGAAGCGAGGCTGCAAGCTTTGTTCGGAGGCGATCGTGGCCTCTGAGCGCGCTCCCCGCGACCGCAACAACCCGGTGCGCCGCAAGTCCTCCGAAGCCGACTTCTCGCTGATGGAGTTCATGCGGATGTTCCCGGACGACGCGGCCTGCCTGGACCAGCTTTGGCGGGACCGTTTCGCGCCGGACGGCCACCACGCGCACTGTCCCAAGTGCGAGCGGGAGCGCAAGTTCCACCGGACGAAGACGCGCGCCTCATACACGTGCGACACGTGCGGTCTTCACGTCCACCCGCAGAAGGGCACGATCTTCGAGCGGTCCTCAACCTCGCTGCACCTGTGGTTCTACGCCATGTTTCTGATGGCTAGCACTCGCTGTGGGATCTCGGCGAAGCAGATGGAGCGCGAGCTGGGCGTCACATACAAGCAGGCGCACAAGATGATGAAGCGCATCCGCACGCTGATGGGCGACGACGGCGAGCCGCTGTCCGGCGACGTGGAGATAGACGAGATCTCGTGGGGCGGCAAGCCACGCAAACCGCACGGTCAGCACGCCTATCTCGCGGCCGGGCCGAGCAGGCAGGGTCAGCGCCCCACCGATGCCAACAAAGCGACGGTGCTCGGGATGGTCGAGCGCGGCGGCCGCATCCGGTTCCGCGTGATCGCCTCACGCCACGGCGCAGTCCTTAGTAGAGCCGTCACCGCGAACGTGAACCCCGACTCGATCATCTTCACCGACGACTGGGGCTCCTACAAACCACTCGCGCCGCACTACATCGACCACAAGGTCGTCAACCATTCCGCCGGCGAGTACGTGCGCGGCGACGCCTACACGAACACGATCGAGGGCGCGTTCGGGAACATGAAGACCGGAATGCGAGGGGTCTACAAGAAGGTCTCGCCGGCCTACCTGCAGTCCTACCTTGACGAGTACGCGTGGCGTCACAACGCCAAACGCGAACCGGGCGCACTGTTCACGCAGCTCCTAGAGCGCGCGGCAGACACGGGGTCGGCAACGTCGAGATAGGGTTCCACGGCGATGCCTATCTTCGTCGCTCCGCTGCTCGCGCAGTCCGCACAAGTCGCGGACGGTCGCCTCAACGTTCTTGGTGCGGGGTGGACTGTGCAGGACCCGACACGCCGGGACCAATGGCGATAGCCGGCACGCTCACAGCCACCAGGGATGAGATGGGGCGGAATCATCGCCTACGGATCGAGTTGCTGTACTCAGACGGGGCACCGGTGCTCATCCAGGCCGAGGATGGTCAAGAGTCTCCCATCGTCATATACGCCGCGATCACGGCCGATGGCCTCGACGACCCCGCTCTCACGACGCCACTCGTGTCAGGCTTCGCAGTCAATATTGCTCCGTTTCCCCTTGCCCCTGGACGAGAGTATCTATGGCGGCTGGAACTTGATCGGGATCCACAGCAGGTGTGGACGCTGGGTTTTCGGACGCCACCACCCGCACCGCCTGGGTCGTAACCAAAGCAAGTACGGCCAACCCCATGGCGAGATGCCCGGTGGCAAGCTTTCGCACTTCGAAGGACTCGGAGACGTGCACGATCCCATACTGCTCGACAGGCGTCTCAGCGCGCGCCGCCCCCAAGGCGGGAGCACGCGCCTGTGCATTCGAGACGCTGCCGGCGACGGTGATCGTCACGTCCGTTGGCCAGCGACTGGCGCGAGACTCGCCGAGACGACTCTGATCCAAGCTGAGTGTCCAGAGCGCAACAACCAAGACGGCCATGACAAGGGCGAGCAGGCATATCACTGTCTCGGCGCCGTGAGGGACGACAGGCCGGATAGCAAACAGGCCGGCTACCGCTATCATGAGCGGTATCCCAATCGAGCGAGGGCCTAGGCCCTTTGGCGGATATTTCATTCCAGTGCCCCCGGTTCGAGGATCAGGGCCGCGACCACCGCTATCACGAGCCCGACGGTGGCGCCCCAGGCAGCAGCTTCCCCAGCGGACAACTTGCACCACGGCAGCAGGGAAACTGGGGGCGAAAGACCCGCCGCAACAGGCGTGAGAATGCCGAGCAGCGTCGCCACTTCGCCCGCCGTACGGACAACGGCCTCAACGAGCGCCTGCACACCGCGAGAATAAGGGTTCGGCGCGGGACGGGGCGCCTGCCAGTCCGCCCTTTGGCTGAGTCCTTCGGGGCGGGTGTTCTCCGCACACTCGAGCGCAGCTAATGGGCGGCGCAGCAGGTCACGGACGCAATGCCACCCTCAACGCGATCGTGCCGAACACAAGGGCCACGACCAACAGCTCCCAAACGTTGATCGCGAAGGCAAAGAGCAGCGCGACAACTACCACCGCGCAGTAAGTGGCGACGAGCGCCAACAGAATGCGCACGACTAGCCGCATGCCCCACACCCTACTCGTGTCTGATCGGTGTGTTCTCGGCCCGCTTCAAGAGCCGGTCCCACGTGCTGCGCTCCGGGACCGGGATCTCGACCGGCTCATAGTGCTCGCCCGTCTTCGGGTCGATCCCTTTGGGCTGCGTCGGTTGGGTCGGCGTAGGCTCCTGTTGGGGATCGTCCTCAGCCATCTACAGGGAGGGTAGCGACGTGCGCACATGCATCTTCTGTGGGGCCAAGGCCGACTCCCGCGAGCACATCTTCGCGGACTGGATCAACGAACTCATCGCGGCCACCGAGTTCGATGCCGTGACCTTTGACATCGAAGACGGGCAGATCGTGCGCTCGCGCAGCTACCCGACAAAGCAGGCAGCGGGGCAGCGCGCGAAGATCGTCTGCGAAGCGTGCAACCACGGGTGGATGTCAGACCTAGAGGGGGAAGCCAAGCCGATCTTGAGCCCGCTAATAATCGGCCACGCCAGCACGCTGAACATGGTGCAGCAGCTCCTCGCCGCCACATGGGCCGTCAAGACCGCGATGGTTGGCGAGACGACCCAGTACAGCCGCAACGCATTCTCCCAGGACGACCGGGACCTCATGCTCCGAGAGCAACGGCCTCCGCTACGCGCTCACGTCGCGGTCGCCGCCTACGCACTCGACGCCCCGAACGCAACCCGCTACATGCGTGGCCTGGGTGAAGTCCGTCGCGACGGAGCCCCACTCACTGATCTCTACACGCACACCATCCAGGTCGCCCACCTCATCCTGAGCGTCCGTGGAGTCACGACGCTCCCCGCAAGTGACAATCGGTCGCTGGAGAGCATCGCTGAACCCCGCCACTACGAGATCCCCGTGTTCCCGCCCGCGGAAGTGTGTCGCTGGCCGCCCGGGCTCGTCATGGACGAGAAAGCCCTGATCGAGTACAGCGGCGGCAACCACCTCGGGCCGAGCGCGGGATAGAGGCTCGGCTGCCCTGTCACGGGCCATCTACTCTACATACTTTCTGGACCTATGTGTGACGGACGTCACATATGTCCCTTCATTGTAGGTATCTAGCTGGAAAGCCGCAAACTGCGGGCTTTCAGGCTGCCCTACGGAAGCGGGCTATGTGGAGGCCGATGGAGCGTGGCTAGGTGGCCGGGCGCGTGTCGGCCGAGCGCCTACAGGAACTCGGCAAAGAGGCTGAGCGTCTTACGCAGGTGGACGTTGAACTCCTTGAAGTGGCCGGAGGCGACCATGCGGTCGGGCTCGCTGCCGAACGCTACGAATATGGGCAGTCGGCTCTGCACCTGCACCTGCGGATAGCGCCGGTAGGAGCTGACGCGGAAGCACGCGATCTTTGTGCCCGCTTCGATGCTCTGCCCCTCGCGCAGCAGCGGGTGGAACTCCACGAACTGGACGCCATGCGGGAGGCGGTACCAGCTCTGCATATCTGTGACGGGGCGGCTGCCGACGAAGTGGCTGTGGATCGCGTGGTGCCGATCATCGCGTGCCATGTGGTTAAGGATGGACAGAAACGAACGCGCTGGGTCGGGTCGGTTGTACGGCTGCAAACCCTCGATGAGTGCGACTGCGGCCGGGGGTACGCCCGCGAGCTGTTTGCGCTGGGTGACCCGGATGAAGGCGTCTTTCGTGTCGCTCGCACCCTTGATGCGTGCGGGCTTGTCCCAGAGCGGGAACGTGTGGTCCTTTCCGGGGGTCTGATCGTTGGCCTTGACGAGCGCCCAGACGAGATGCTCAAGGGCGGACCGCCCGTGGTAGAGGCTCTCTCCCACAAGGATGCTTGGCCGCGCCGGGATCGGTTTGACGCGCGCGATCTCTACCGTGTGCCAGCCGGTCTGGAAGTCCAGCTCGATGAGGCTGGTGCTGGGTTCGCCGTTCGAGATGGCGCGCATTTCCTCGTCAAGGGCGTCCAGACTTTCGTCTGCCCGATCGAGCTTTGCGAGCAGGCGCGCGAGGGGATCGTCGGCCACCGCGCTAACCTCGCTCTAGATGGCTGATGCGCACGAGCCGAAGCCTACGCAGACCACTCCAGCGGGCGCCGAGATCCCCGTCCCGAACCGCGAGGACGTGGAGCGCGACCTGCGCAAGCTGATCGCGCCGGACCGCTCAGTCCGGCCGGACGACGGCGGCGCGGAGCAGTAGCTGCTTGAACATCGCGTGCGGCTCCAGCCGAGCGTTGCGGCGCCACACGAACTCGTTGAGATAGCCCTGGAGCCAGCGGTGGGACACCTTGCGGTAGGTGCCCTTGATGGACGGCTTGAGGTGGCCGAAGAACCCCTCGACGGTGTTTGTGTGCGTGTCGCCCTGCACGTACCAGCCGGCGGAGTGGTTGATCCGACTATGCGAGATGTAGTGGCGCTCCAGTCCGTTGTAGGCGGGCCAGTCGTCGGTGACGATGATTGACGTGGGCTCGACCCACTCGATGACTTGCCGCTGAAGCTGCGGTCCGCGACGCGACGGCAGGACGGTGGCCTTGATCCGTCCCCCTCGCTCAACGGCAGCGAAGACGGTCGCTCTACTACGTTCGCGGAGTTTCGCGGCTTCGGAGCGCCGCGACGGGTCGGACGCGAGGCGCCCTTGTCCTTGCATCTTGCGCGGCTTCCCATCGACGGACGCCTCGTCGATCTCTACGTCCCCGGAGAGCATCGTGCCGTCGTCTGCCATGAGCTGGTTGCGGATCTTGTTGAACATCCGCCACGCGGTCTTGTAGGTCACGCCAAGCTCCCGCTCAAGCTGCTTGGCGGACACTCCGCAGCGAGTGCTCGTCATCACGTACATGGCGAAGAACCACAGGTGCAGCGACGTGGAGGACTTGTGGAAGATCGTCCCGGCGGTCGGGTGGATGTGATGGCCGCAGGAGTCGCAGGAGTACGACGGCCGCGACGCGACGCGGTGGAACTTCCGCTGCTGCTTGCACTTCGGGCACTCCGCGTGCGAGCCGTCCGGCGCGTAGCGGTTGCGCCACAGGAAGTCCATGCACGCGGCGTCGTCTGGATAGGTCCGCATGAACTCCATGAGCGAGTAGGACGACTCGCAGTAGTTGGAGCGGACTGGGTGGTTTCGATCAACGGGAGGCATTTTGTCTGTCCATCTCGGTAGCGAGCAGCTTGACGCAGTCAACGAGGGAGCCCAGAAGCGCGGCGAGCCCGGCAAGGATCTCCTCCGGGTCGAGCCCGGCCGGATTGACCGCCCGTCCATCGGTCGCGGTGATAAGCCACTCATGCGCTGCGACCGCCTCGGACAAGCGCTGATCGACTTCGGCCGTGATCTCCGGGATCTCCATGTCCATACGAAGACCCTACAGGATTGAGTACCTACTGTCAAGGGATATATGTGACGGACGTCACACATAGGTAGTACAGGTATGTATACCCCCAGCCCGTGACAGGGCAGCCGTCGGACGACGAGGATGACGTCTACCTGGACATGGCCTACTGGGCCGAGCTAGAGGCCGCCGAACAGCGCTCCGTGTGGGAATGTGAAGTTGACGGCCTGGGCGAACACGACTACTAGGAGGCATCGGCGAAACTCATTCGCCCCATAGCTGTCGGGTGTTCTGACGCTGCCTACATAGCGCGTACCTCGCTTTCGGGCTCAGGCTACCCACGCCTCGGTGGGTTCCCGGGGGCGCTGGCGCAGAACGCGACGAACATCGTGGCGCAGAAATCCCTCCGGTCAAGGACATGATCGGCAGAGCCGCCGGTCAGGACAGACGCTGCTCCGGTCTACTCCGGGCGAACTCGAGGCGGCCGGCGCGGGCGTCGAGCTGAAGTAGCCGCTCCGCCGATCCGTCCCGTCGGCTGTGGCTGCGACCGCGGCCGACGGAGGCGACGGCTTTCCTCGCGCCGCCCGGCTCGGCTACCTGCTGCGGCGGATGCTCGCCGTGGCCGTCGCGGTCGCGAGCAGGTTCCCGTCCGAGTCGCACAGCTCGCCGGCGAGGAACGCCACCTGTCCGCCACGGCGGACAACCCGCCCCCGGCCGATCAGCCGTCCGGGCTGGGCGGCCGAGAGGAACTGCACGTGCAGGTCGGTCGTGGGCGCCCATTCGCCGTCCGAGAGCGTGGCCACGAGCGCGGGCCCCAGCGTCTCGTCGAGCATCGCCGCGAGCAGGCCGCCCTGGATCGTGCCGACCGGATTGAGGAACTGGTCCGTCGCCACGAACGCCACCTCGATCGTCCCCTCCGTCGGGTTGACGCCCACGAGCTCGAAGCCGAGGAGCGCACTCGCCGAGGGCATCGGCGCACGCCCTTCCATCACGTCCCAGAAGGGCCCCGCGCGGGAGGCCCCGGTGGACGGTTCGCCGGGGTCGCTCACGGCACCACATCCTACTCGCCCTTGCGGGCGCTCGGTCAAGGGCCCGGGCAAGTTGCTGAGCTGGGTCTGTTCGATCTACGGGACCAACCACGTGCCGGTATAACGCCCGGTTTCGCCGACAGTTTCGCCGCTCCGTCCTAGCTGGGCGCGCTGTTCGGCCACACCCTCATCGCTTCGAGACCAGCCATCGCCAGCCGCGCAAGTTCCGCTCTCTGCGGCTTCTCCGCTGCAACTTCTTCGGTCAGCGTTGTGGATTGGCCCAAGCCTGGAGCCGAATGGCGCGTGCGCACCATTGATCCCCCACGCGGGCGCCAACTGGAGATCGAAGGGCCGAGCAACCTGCGACAGATGGTTGTCGCCCACATGCAGTTCCATGTCCAGAAGGGCCGCGGACCGCTCATGATCGTCAAATACTCCTTCGAGGATCACCTGCACTCAGGCGAGCGGTTGCTAGTTCTCGGTCAGCTCGTGCTTTGCGTGCAGGCTGTCGCACGGAGCCTACGAGCCGACATCAACATAGGTACTGGGGGCGTCTTGTGGCAGCTTGAGGAGCGGCAGCTCCACGAGGTTGGGCGAGCCTTCCCGCACTTTGCGACCGTGCCCAAGCACCGTCGCCCGCTGCCAGGCAAGCGCTATCTTCTCTGGCGACCGCCCCCCTAGAGGTTGCGGGCCAACGCGTCACGCTCGGCGTTGGACATGTTGTCCCACGCCTGCGCCATCTGCTCGGCCGCTTCGGCCTCGGGGGCCTCCATATACCGGCTAGCCGCGCGCAGACGCTCACTTGGCAGCGGCGCCCCGCCGGCCATGGGAGGCAGAATCTTGGAGTCTGGGCTGATCGTCCGGTCCATGTCGTCCATGATACCTCTCTTATCGACGTTCGTGCCTGCGGACTACACGATTTTCCGGCCCTAAGACGTCTACGCTGACCCTGTGCCCCTGCAGAACCCGCTCACGCGCATCGAGCAGGTAGCCCGCGACTTGGGGCAACTCGCAGACGAGATCGAGGACTACGCCGGTCCGGACGCGAAGCGAGCGCTACTCCACTGGCAGAGCGAGCTTCGAGCGGCTATCGACGAGATCCAACGCCTTACGAGGGCGGGCGTAAGACCGTAGAAATGCGGATTGTCCCGAAGTGGCCCCAACGAGTACCCTCCTGGACGTATATCGCTTCCGCTTCCGCGTCATCCCGTCCCGTCGCGGGCCGACCGTTAGTAGAGAACCGCGGGCGAACGTGAACCCCGCTTCGATCATCTTCACGGACGACTGGCAGGCCTACAAGCCGCTGCGCGGCGAGTTCATCGCGGAGCCGGGCGCGCTGTTCACGCAACCGCTGGAACGGGCTGTGAGCGCCTGAAACGCGGCAGTTACGACGCCAACGACACCAATTAGAGCCGATGCCCGTACTCTCGTTCTTCGTCGGCGTTGTACTTCTCGGAGCGGGAGGCTGGGCGTTCATCTACGCGCACTACCACCACCCGACACCAGAAGCAGACCCGATGGCGGTCAACCTGCTGTCTCACACGGCGTACGACTGGCTCTACTACGGAGGCATAGCGCTTGCCATCCTCGGGGTTCTGCTGATCGTTGGCGCGGCCGTGGGCGGGGTTCGTAGCACGGCCTAGCGAGCGCTTCCAAGCGCTGCGCTCGGCACGCACTCCTACAGTTCTTACTCAGGGCTCCGGTCTGCCGTCGTAAGGCGTCGTCGCCCGCATCGGGCCGAAGCCTCTGCGGCCCACCGGCACAGCGATCCAGCCGCCACCGCCCGCTCCACACGACCCGCCCGACTGCAACGACTGAGCGGGCGGTGGCCAGCGCCTACCGACAGCCTGGCCACCACCGCACTCATGCCCGCTAGCCGAATAGAACCATTTCAAGGGGTTCTTCGTACTCGCGAGGGAAGGGCACTTTGACGTAGGCGAAGAGGTGCACCGGCTCGCTCTCCGTAACGGCGCAGCCGATCAGGCTTTGCCTGCGCACCAAGTAGCCAGTGGCCGTCCCACTCGAAAGGGTGAAATCCGTAGGAAAGTGAGAGATGGTGTTGCCCCCCAAATGAGTAAAGTTATAGATGCATGGCCCAGGTTCGCTCACCGTTACGACCCCGCGTGTTGTCACTTGTTCATTCCAGCCCCAATGGATAGACGTGAGGCCGCGCGATGTCGAGTATCCCGCTTCTGTGGTCGTCGCCGGCGGTTTTTCTTTGAAGCAGCCCGAGGGCCCTGCTGCCGGTTCTTCTCCTTCCACGGTGTCTGCAACGTACGGGTGACGCGAGTTGATGCTCGCTTTGTAGTACTGTTCACAGGTGATACCCGCCGCGTTGGGACCGAGTTCAACGGCCGCGATGTTAGATCCTGCGTATGGACTGCCGTGCAACTCGATGCCAACCCTTGGCGCCCCTGCCAGGGCTGCTGGCGCCAGTATCGCCGCCACAGCAGAGACCCCGAGCCCCAGGAACAAGAAAGCACCCAACCGTTTCATCACCAGCCACCTCCATGTATAGGCTGTGGGCTACTCCCGACTTCCGCCCACAAGGTTGGTCCGAATCCTACACTTGCGGGGGTGCCTGCGTCTCTCCCGCGTTGACCGTACGACACGGCGGCAATCCGGTATTCGACCGCCGCGCACCCCTGAGCCAGCGTCCTTCTCACAGTAAGTCAAACCCATGGCGAGCGATGGGGCAGGCCGGCAATGCGTTTGCTCGGCTCCTACCTGTTCGCCGTCGCCGCCTGAAAACGCGATATGCGGCCCGAGCGATAACGATGACGAGGGTGACCGTTAGCCCGATGCCCCGCGCGTCTGAGCCTCCGATCATCGTCATCGCGCGTTTGCGGCGTCGGCTAGGGCCACCGGGGCCAGCTCCGCTGTCACCCCCGCGGCGGACCGCCCTCGCTCAACTCGGTCAGGTCCTCGTCGCTGATGTCCTCCGGCGCGCTGAGGATCTCCCGCGCGCGGTCGAGGTCCGCGGCCTCCACGTATACGTACTGCCCACCGGACACGCCCCACTGGGGACCGCCGATGCTCCGCTGGGACACCGCCTGGATGCCTGCCGCCGCGAGCCGCTGGCGGAGGAGATCCGCCTCGATCTCGTTGGAGGCCGTGCCGGCCACCTCCAGCGTACGCTCCTTCCCGAGATCCTCGTCAGCCATCTTCGGGCAGGCTAGCGTGAAGCAGCAACGCTCCGTCTCAAGCCTCCGGGGGCTTGAGATATTCGCCGCGGCTACCGATGCTGAAGGCATGAGCTGGCAGCACGAGACCGCAGGCACCATCACGGTGCGCCATCGCGCACGCCGCCGCCCACCCGGCGAGCGCTTCACGCCGTGGGCCGTGGCACTGGCGCTCGGCGGCGTTCCCGCCCTGCCGCTGTTCCTGCAGTCCTTTCGGCCCCATCACGCGCTGGCGGCAAGCGTGCTCGTCGGGCTGGTCCTCTGGCTCGGGGTAGCGACCATTCTCAGGTTCGCGTTCTTCGTGGTCGGCTCGCTGCGGAATCGCTACATCCCGAACTCGTCTGGCGAGTTCCGGCTCTCCGGGCGCGAGCGCTGGGTGGGGTGCTCTCGCCGCGCGCGGGCAGCCGCGCAAAGGCGCCGCGCCTCAGCCCTCGAATCGCGAACCGCTCGCAGGGTTCGCCGCCCTTGACGGCGACGCTCGACCGCACAACGCCAAAGAGCAGCGTCAGCTCCCTTGGAGCCTGCCGCGATCCTCGCCCAGATCCCACCCGCCGCGCCCCGGAAGTGCGGTTCCACACAAAGATCATTGCCACTTGCGCGCCGCTGGGGTAGCGTTTGCCGAATGTTTACTAAGCGCAAGGAGGTTCGCCGGCAGCCCACACCTGATGAGCTGCCCGCCGGCATGCGCTTGGAGCTCGCCGAACCAGAGCTCCCCACCACCGAGCCGGCGACGAACGGACACGGGGCAGCAGCGATCACACTGGACACGTGGTGTCTGTGTGGACACACCAGGCGAGAGCACATGGGGATGCACATGGACGCCAAAGGGCGCTGCCTGGAATGTGAGTGCGAGGAGTTCGGCCAGGCGCAAGCGGCAGCCGACACGGACGAGGAGACGGTCGCACGCATCAACGCCGCGATCGAGCGGGTGGATCGCCTGATCGAAGCCGCGGCAGCGCTCCAGGCACAGTCGCGGGCGCGCGGAGAAAGCGCACGCCAGGCCAGCGCCCTGGAGTGATCGGGATGAGCAAGCGAGGGCCGAGATTCAACGAGCTTTCGCCCCCGCTGCGGGCCGCGGTCATGGTGTTGGGCGCCGTCCAGATCGCGCTCTACCTGGCCGCGTACGTGGACATCGCCAAACGTCCGGCCGCTCGCATCAGAGGCAGCAAGGCCAGGTGGCGTGCGGTGTGCCTGTTGAACACCATCGGCCCCCTCAGCTATTTCCGCTGGGGCCGAGTTCGACCTGAGCAGCAGTAGCCGGGCGCCACGCTCGCCTTCGCCGATTTGTGTAAGTAACGATTCACAAGCCGCGCCGAAGCGCGCCGCTGGTCGCCCGAGTGAAGCTGGCGCTGTTTGGATGAACACGCGCGATGCATTTGGCACACGCACGGCTCCGCCACGTAGGGTACCCTCGCGGCGCCGGGCGCAAACTGTCCACTGCTCCCGGCTTCTAGGAACGCAGAATGCTCCGCTCAGCTCGAAAGAGCTGGGCGGAGCGAAATACCAGACGTCTTGGGTGGCGTCTCGGGAGGCGTTCTGCGTGGCGCACTGCGCGGCGCCTTGGGCCGGGCGTCCTGCGTGGTGTCTTGGGTGGCGTCTTGCGTGGGCCTCTTAGGTGGCCTCTCGGGTGGCGCCTTGCCTGCGCCATGCGGCGCCTCATCCGTCCGCGACGCCGGCAACGCGTATCCGGGCGCTACGCGAGCCCCGATTCCTCCACCAACTGCGCTGCCTCCTGGTCGTTGCCCAGCGCCGCCGCGCTGAACGTCGCCGGTTCGATCTCGCTCAGCGGCGTGATCTGCGGGTTCGGCTTGATCCCGGAGCGCGTCGGGTATTCGAAGTCGTAGCCGTGCGCGAGGATCTCCTGGGCGGTCGGGCTCAGCAGGAACTTCACGAACGCCTGCGCCTCGCTCGGGTGCTTGCTCGTCTTCAGCACCGCCGCGCCGGAGATGTTCGCGAGCGAGCCCACGTTGTGGTTCGGGAAGAAGTACAGGTCGCTGTGCATGCCGCTCGCCCCCACCTCCAGGCGCAGCCGGTACCAGTAGTAGTGGTTGATGATGCCCACCGCCACGTCACCGCGGTTGACCGCCGCCACCACCGACTCGTCGGACTGGTAGAGCTGGCCGTTGCGCTTGAGCCCCGCCAGCCAGCTCACCGCCGCCTGCTTGCCGTATGTGGCGATCACCGCGCCCACCAGAGGCACGAAGTCCGAGTCGGTGGGCGCCAGCGCGACCTTGCCCTTCCACTGCGGTTCGGCGAGTTCGAGCAGCGACTTGGGCAGGCTGGCGGCGGGCACCAGCGACGGGTTGTACGCGAGCGCGCTGATCCGCCGCGCCATGCCCGCCCACTCGCCGCTCGGGGACTCGTAGCGCGACGGCACCTGCGCGAGCGTCGACGGTTCGAGCTTGGCCAGCAGGCCGTGCTCTTCCAGGTCCACCAGCTCGGGGCTGTTCTCGGTCAGGTACACGTCGGCCGGGCTGGCGCTGCCCTCCTGCAGGAGCTGGTCGGCGAGCACGATGCCGTCGTCGGTGCGCACCCTCACCGGGATCTTCATCTGCTTTTCGAACGCCGACACGAGTTCCGCGGTCACCTGCGGGTGCTGGCCGTTGTAGAGCACGATCGAGCGACCCCCTCCCGAGCCGCCGCAGCCCGCGAGCGCGGCCGCGAGCGCCAGCGTCGCCAGGACCCCCAGCCCACGAACATGTCGCCCGCGCGCCCCACGCGCGAGAGGACCCCCCAGTCGCTCGACGGGACGCCATCTCGAGCGTCTGCTCATGTGTCTCCCCTCGGGTCGTCGCTGGATGGATCGGGCTCTGCGCCGAAGGACGGATGGGCGGCGCTCGCCGCGCGCGCGGGGAACACCACCACCGGGCCGAGCACCGCGAGCTCGACCGCTTCGCCGGGCGCCGGGAGCTCCTGGCCGGAGACCCGCGCCTTCAAGCTCGCCCCCGGCGGGCGCTCGAGCGAGAGGCGCACCACGGTGCTCGCCCCGTAGTACACGTGCTCGATCACCCTGGCTCGCGCGGCGCCCACCGCGCCCGCGGCGCTCCCGTTGGCCGGCGTCATGTGGATCTGCTCCGGGCGGATCAGCACCTCCACCGGGCCCTCGAGGCCGGGGTTGGCCACGCCCAGGCGACCCAGCGCGCACTCCACGTGTCCGGCGACGGCCTGCCCCGGGGCGAGGTTGGCTTCGCCCACGAAGCTCGCCACGTCGGCGTCCGCCGGGGCGCGGTACAGAGCGCTCGGCGCGGCCCGCTGCGCGAGGCGCCCATCGCGCAGCACCGCCACCTCGCGCCCCATCGACAGCGCCTCGGCCTGGTCGTGGGTCACGAGCACCGCCGTCGCCTGCTCCTCGCGCAGGGCATGGAGCACCGCCTCCCGCGTGTCCGCCCGCAGCGCCGCGTCGAGGCCCGAGAACGGCTCGTCGAGCAGCACGATCCGCGGATGCGGGGCGAGCGCCCGCGCCAGCGCCACCCGTCGCTGCTCACCCCCGGAGAGCTCGTGCGCGGGGCGTCCCGCGTAGCTCGCGTCGAGACCCACGAGCTCGAGCGTCTGCACGATCCGCCCGCCCTGCCTGCGCTCCCCCCGCGCCAAGCCGAAGCCCACGTTCTCACCCACGCTCAGGTGCGGGAACAGGGCCCCTTCCTGTGCCACGTACCCGATCGCGCGCTTGTCCGGGGCCACGTGCACGCGGCCGGCGTCGGCCACCGTCTCACCGCCCACGCTCACCCTGCCGGCGTCCGCTTCGACGAAGCCGATGATCACCCGCAGCAACGTCGTCTTGCCGCTCCCCGACGAGCCGAGGATCGCCGTCACCGTCCCCGTCGGCACCTCCAGGTCGAGGTCCCGCAACACGCTCCGCCCGCGATAGGACTTGCCGATTCCCTCACACACCAGGTCGGCCATGCTCAGCCGCCCCCCACCGTGCGCACCCGCCCGAAGCGGTTCATCAGCACTCCCGCCGCGAGCATCGAGAGCGCCACGAGCACCGCCGCGAAGGGAGCGGCCGCCGCGAACGCGACCGTCGAGGCGTTCGCCTCGAACTCCGTCCCCAGCGTGTACAGGTTGGGCGGCAGCAGCACCTGCGCCGTGCCCAGGTCGCCGAGCACGAACGCGAACACGAGCACCCCCGCCGCCGCCATGCCCGGACGCGCGAGCGGCGCCGTCACCCGCGCGAACGCCCGCACCGGTCCGAGCCCCAGCGAGCGCGCGGAGTCCTCCAGCGCCGGCTCGATCTGACCGAGCGTGGCGCGCAGCGCCACCACCGCGAAGGGCACGAACAGGATCGCCTCGGCGAGCACCAGCAACACCACGCTTTCGTACAGGCGGGGCGCGTAGTGGCTGGCGACGTACGCCAGCGAGATCGCCGCCACGAGATCCGGCAGCGCGAAGGACAGGTAGGTCGAGCGCTCGAGCACCGTCGCCAGCGGCCCCCGGTGACGGACGGCCAGCAGCGAGATCGGCAGCGCGAACGCCAGCGCCAACAGCGCCCCGGCGATGCCCAGGGCGGCCGACGTGAGGGTCGCCGTGCCCAGGTAGCGGATGTTCGCGGAGGCGCCTTCGAGGCCCGCCCTGCTGCTCTGCGTGAGCCAGTACACGAGCGTGCCCACGGGGATGCCCACGCTGATCCCCGCGCCCGCCAGGAACCCCGCCAGCACCGGCAGCCTGGCCATGCCGAGGCGGTGGCGCGTCACCGGACGGCGCACGCCGTGGCTCACGCGCGTGTAGTTCGCGCCGCCCCGCAGCCACGACTCGCCGAACAGCAGCGCCACGCACAGCACGATCGAGAACAGCGACAGCGCCGCCGCCCCCGAGGCGCTGAAGCTGAGCTCGTACTGGGCGTAGATGTGCACCGTGAACGTCTGGTACTTCAGCGCCACGAACGCGTCGAACTCGACGAGCGTGTCCAGCACCACGAGCAGCACGCCGCCCAGCAGCGCCGGGCGCAGCTGGGGCAGGATCACGCGGAAGAACGTCCGCCGGGCGTTCAGGCCCAGCGAGCGGGCCGTCTCCTCGAGCGCCGGGTCCATGCCCCGCAGCGCCCCCGCCACGAGCAGGAACACGATCGGGTAGTAGGAGAAGGCGATGATGCCCGCCGCCCCCAGGAAGCCCTGGGTCAGCGTGCCGATCGACGCCCACGCGTAGCTGGTCACGAACAGCGGCATCGTCAGCGGCGCCACCGCCAGCAGCGTCCACAGCCGCCGCCCGGGCAGGTCTGAGCGCTCGATGAACCACGCGGCGGTGACGCCCAGCAGGCCCGCCAGCGGCGAGGCCACCGCTGCGACCAGCACGGAGTGCAGCAGCAGCGTCCGCGCCGAGGACGCGTCGATCGATCTCAGCGCCGCGGACGTTCCGCCCTGCAGCGCCTGCTCGATCGTCACGCCCACCGGCGCCAGCACCACGATCGCCACGAGCACGCATACCGCGAGCAGGCCGAGCGGCGCTCCCCGCAGTGCGCGCCGGGGCCGGGAAGCGCGCACGGGGCGCTCAGCCCTGCTCGCGGCGCTAGATGTTGCCGTCGCCGTCGCTCGGTTCGCCGTGGTTGTCGCCGTCGCCGTCACCCGCGTGTTCGCCCTGGGGGATGCCGTTCTTGGTCGGTTCGGAGGACGTCGAGGTCGTCGCCGCGGGTTCGCTCGAGGATGACGTCGTCCCCGAGCTGGAGGAGCTTCCCGCAGCCGGCGACGCCGATCGCGACGAGCGCGAAGCCGAGCACGAGCAATCTGCGCGGCAGGCCGCCGGTGCGTGCGTCGGATGATTTGCTGAACATGAGACCTCCGTGGTGGTGTGGTAGCCAGAGTGCAGCGAACGCGAAAGAGCGCGCCCAACGCTACCGGCAAAGGTTGATGCTTCTAGATCCCTAGACGTCCCGCCGCCCAAAAGCTTCCACAGGAAGGATCGGGCGCCGCCGGGAGTCTCACCTGCTGAGGGCCGACTCCCCTGGGCCTGTGCATCGATTCCCGAACCGCCACCACCGGAAGGACACCGCCATGAAACCAGCCCGCAAGAGCGCTCCCGTGTGCATCGGCGTGGCCGTGGCCATGGCTGTCGCGGGCTGCGGCGGCGCCAGCTCCACCCCCACGACCACCGCCGCCAGCACCACGGCGCCGGCGGCCAGCCAGGGGAGCACCGCGCCGAGCGCCGCCCCGGTGACACACCTGGCGATCGTCTCGCCGAGCAGCGGCGCGCACACCGGCTCGACGCTCACCGTCCACGTCAGCACCCGCGGCGCGCCGAGCGGCTTCAGCGGCCAGTTCCGCTACGTGCTCGACGGGCGCGTCACGCGCTCGGGCTCCTCGGAGCTGACCTTCCACGACCTCGCTCCCGGGCACCACACCGTCAGGGTCGTGATGGTCGGCAGCCCGGTCGAGACGAGCACCAGCTTCACGGTGAGCGCCCCGGCGCCCGCTCCGAAGCCCGCCGTCACGCAGGCGCCCGCGGTCGAAACCCAGACGACCGCCACCACTCCCCCGCCCCCGACGCACACCACGCCCTCGCCGGCCAGCGAAGGCATCCCGCAGGGGCCGAACGCCGGCGACGGCGATGGCGACAACCACGGCGAACCGAGCGACGGCGACGGCGACATCTAGGGCGCGCCCGCATGGTCAGGCGCGCTGAACGCACGCGCCGTCCGCTGGCCGGCGCGGCGGGCGGGGGTCCAGGGGGACCCGAGGCGGGCCCGTCTAGGTCGCGGTGCTCGCCTTCTTGTCCACCGCGTCGATGCTCGCCTGCGTGATCTTGCCGCTGTCGGGGACGTCCGGGTGGTGCAGGTGGCAGAGCTTGTAGTGGCCGTGCTGGAAGCGCCCCAGCCGATGGCAGCCGCTCATGTGGCATTCCAGGTGCCTGTAGGCCCCGATCACGAACGCGATCAGCGTGATCGTGCTCGCGATTTCCACCCAGCTGTCGGTGACGACCTGCGGTTGGCTCCAGAACGTCAGGGCGAGAGCTATCACGGCTGCCGGTCCCCGCGCCTGGAATGGCCGTCCTGTTCGCTCATGCGGGGGCGAGCGTAGCGGGCGCCAGCGACGGAAAGCCGAGGCCGTTCGGGTATGCGGCGACGAGGGCGTTGACGCGGGCTGCCGGAACCGCGACAATCGCGGCATGACCAACCCCGACCGCTTGACAGCGCTGGACTCGACGTTCCTGCATCTCGAGGATCACTCCAGCGCGCACATGCACGTGGCCTCGGTGATGGTCTTCGAAGGCGCCGCCCCCACCCTCACGGCGCTCGTCGACCACGTGCAGTCGCGCCTGCACCTGGTCCCGCGCTACCGCCAGCGCCTGGCCACCGTGCCCTTCGGCCAGGGCCGGCCGCTGTGGGTCGACGACCCGCACTTCAACCCCTACTACCACATCCGCCACACCGCGCTGCCGCGGCCCGCGGACGACGCCGCGCTCAAGCAGCTCGCCGGGCGGCTGTTCTCACAGCGCCTGGACCGCTCCAAGCCGCTGTGGGAGATCTGGCTCGTGCAGAGCATGGCCGGCGGGCGCTTCGCGCTGATCGCCAAGACCCATCACGCGCTCGTCGACGGCGTCTCCGGCGTGGACATCACCACCGTGCTGTTCGACACCGCGGCCGAGCCCGCCCCCACCGGGGGTGGGTGGGATTCCAATCAAACCTGGAGCGCCAAGCCGCTGCCCGGGCAGGCGAAGCTGCTCGGCGAGGCGCTGATGGAACGCACGACCGTGCCCGCGGAGATGGCCCGTGGCGCCCGCCGGCTGCTGCGCGCGCCCCGCCGCGCCGCCGCGCAGGTGAAGGACGGCCTCGCCAGCATCGGCGCGACCACCCTCGCCGGCATCAACGCGCCGGCGCCGCCCAGCCCGTTCAACGTGGACATCGGACCGCACCGGCGCTACACGTTCGTGGACGCCGACCTGGCGCGCTTCAAGGCGATCAAGGACTCGCTCGGCGGCACCCTCAACGACGTCGTGCTCGCGTCCGTCAGCCTCGCCCTCGGGCGCTACCTGCGCGGGAAGGGACACGACACCGACGGGCTGGTGCTGAAGGCGATGGTGCCCGTGTCGGTTCGCACCAAGGAGCAGCGCGGCGCGCTGGGCAACCAGGTGGCCGCGATGTGGGCGCCGCTGCCGGTGGGCGTCGAGAACGCCGCCGAGGCGCTACGCGAGATCGCCGTGGCGATGGACGACCTCAAGAAGGGCGGCCAGGCGGTGGGCGCCCAGGTGCTCACCAACCTCGCCGGCTTCGCGCCCCCCACCATCCTCAGCCAGGCCGCCCGCCTGCAGGCCCGCCAGCCGTTCTTCAACCTCGTCGTCACCAACGTGCCCGGACCGCAGTTCCCGCTGTACCTGCTCGGCCGGCGCCTGCAGATCCTCTACCCGGTCGTGCCGCTCGCCCAGCGCCAGGCGCTCGGGATCGCGGTCATGAGCTACGACGGGCACCTCGGCTTCGGCCTGCTCGGCGACTACGACGCGCTCCCCGACATCGAGGAGATCGCGCTCGACCTGCAGGCGGCGATCGACTCGCTCGGACGCGCCGCGGGCCTGCGCCCGCGCATCACCCGCAGCGCCAACGGCCGCCCCGCCCGCAAGCCCGCCAAGCCGCGCAGCTCGGCCGCCCGCACCAGCGCCAAGCAGAGTTAGCACCCAGCCTCAGGCACCCGCGAGCTCCGGGCCGGGGTGCTCCCTAACGGTGGGGCTGCACGATGCCCAACGCGCGCCGCACCGGCGCGCGAACCAGCAGCCGGTAGGCCAGATCGCTCGCCGCCAGCATCGTCAGCGCGATCGTCAGCGCGCCCGGATGGCGAAGGATGGAGCGTGGGCGTGGCATACGAAAAGCATCGGAACGGGTCGCGGCGTACTTGAGATAACGGCCAGGCCGCTAGCGCCCTGAGCGCGGGCGCGGCTGTGGGCGCGGATACGATCCGGCGCATGCGCCTCGCCCTCTGCCAGATGAACGCGACCGTCGGCGACATCGCCGGCAACGCCCAGCGCATCCGCGCGGGACTGCGGGCGGCCGGCGACGCGGGCGCCGAGCTGGTGCTGTTCCCCGAGCTCGCCCTCACCGGCTACCCGCCCGAGGACCTGCTGCTCAAGGAGCACTTCCTCGCCGACGCCGCCGCCGCGCTGCGCGAGCTGGCCGGCGAGACGCACGGGCTCGTCGCCGTCGTCGGCTTCCCCGAGCGCGCCGAGGACGTGTACAACGCCGCCGCCATCCTCGCCGACGGGGCGGTCCACGCGATCTACCGCAAGGTGTACCTGCCCAACTACGGCGTGTTCGACGAGCAGCGCTACTTCCAGGCGGGCCCGGCCGGTGCGGTCATCGACATCCCCCTGGGGGGGCAGGCCGGCGCCGCCCGCGTGGGGGTGACCGTGTGCGAGGACATCTGGGAGCCCGGGCCGCCCGCCAGCGAGGAGGCCCAGTCGGGCGCCACGCTCATCCTCAACATCTCCGCCTCCCCCTACCACGCGGGCAAGGGATCGGAGCGCGAGCGCATGTTCGCCCAGCGCGCGCGAGAGAACGTCGCCTGCGTCGCCTTCTGCGGCCTCGTCGGCGGGCAGGACGAGCTCGTGTTCGACGGCCACTCGTGCGTGCTCGACCACACCGGCGCCACCATCGCCCGCGCCGCCCAGTTCCGCGAGGAGCTGCTCGTCTGCGAGGTTGACCTCGAGGCCGCCGCCGCCGCCCGCCTGCGCTGGCCGAGCGGCTCCGCTCGGTCCAGCCAGCGCCCCGCCGCCCGGCGCTCCGAGCGCCGCGCACAGGTGCTGCCGGCGCTGGCCGCGCCCGCATCGCAGAGGGCGACGCCCGTGCCGGGCGAGGGCGGCGAACCCTCCGCGCCGCGGGCCGACGCCGCGCCCGGAGGCCCGCTGACCGAGCCATTGGCCCCCGTAGAGGCCGAGGTGTACGCCGCGCTCACGCTCGGCCTGCACGACTACGTCCTCAAGAACGGCTTTCAGCAGGTCGTGCTCGGGCTCTCCGGCGGGATCGACTCGGCGCTCGTCGCCTGCCTGGCCGCCGACGCGCTCGGGCCCGAGCGCGTGAGCGCCGTGATCATGCCCTCCCCCTACTCCTCCGCCGCCACCCAACAGGACGCCCGCGCGCTCGCCGCCGCGCTCGGCGTGCGCACCCACGAGCTCGCCATCGCGCCCGTCATGGACGCCTACCAGGACGCGCTCCGGTCGGACTTCGCCGGGCGCGATCCCGACATCACCGAGGAGAACCTGCAGGCGCGCATCCGCGGCAACCTGCTGATGGCGCTCTCCAACAAGTTCGGCTGGCTCGTGCTCACCACCGGCAACAAGTCCGAGATGTCCGTCGGCTACACCACCCTCTACGGCGACCTCGCGGGCGGCTTCGCCGTCATCAAGGACGTGCCCAAGACGCTCGTCTACCGCCTGTGCACGTGGCGCAACAGCGCTGACGGCGCGAGCGCCCCCGACGCGATCGCCCCGCACGCCGAGGACACGCACGGCGCGCCGCGCGAGGCCACCCCCGCGGCCGCCCCCCAACCGATCCCCCTATCCATCCTCGAGCGCGCGCCCACCGCCGAGCTGCGGGCCAACCAGCGCGACGAGGACTCGCTGCCCCCCTACCCGGTGCTCGACCGCATCCTCGAGGGCTACGTCGAGCTCGACCGCTCCCGCGAGCAGCTCATCGCCCAGGGGCTGCCCGCGGCGGACGTCGAGCGCACCATCCGCCTGGTCGACCTCGCCGAGTACAAGCGCCGCCAGGCGCCTCCCGGCATCAAGATCACCCCGCGCGCGTTCGGGCGCGACCGGCGCATGCCCATCACCAATCGCTACCGTGGCTAGGCGCGCCGGGCGCGCGCTCGCCGCCGTGTGCGCCGCCGGCCTGTGCGCCGGCGCGCTGGGCTCCTGCGGGAGCACCCTGCAGGACCGGCCGATCCCGCACAACGTCCTCGAGTACATGCTCGCCGCCCCCTACCCCGTGTACTGGGCCGGCGGCACCTTCGAAGGCCTCGAAATCGGCGAAGCCACCCACGACCCCAGCGACGCCTGGGAGATCCAGTACGGCAACTGCCTGGAAGGCGGGGAGGGCGTGTGCGTGCCGCCGCTGCGCATCGTCACCTCCCCCGACAACGGCTTCCTCCCCGGCGGCTCCACGCCCACCCGCACGCTCCACATCAGGGGCATCGAAGCCCGGGCCGCCCAGGAAGGCAGGACGATCATCATGCCCACCGGGGCGGTGGTGGTCGACATCTACGCCTCCACCGCCCGCACCGCCAGGCTCGCCGCGCGCACGATCGTGCCCATCAACCGGCCCGGGGCGCCCGCAGCGCCGCTCCCGCCGGCGCTGCCCGACAGCGGCTTCGGGGCGGCGCCGCTGCCCACCCAGGTGCCGGCACCGCTGCGGGCGCTGCCCTGAGGCCCTGACGCCCCCGCTCAGCCGCCCGCCGGGCGCTCGCCACCGCGCTCGCCCATCGGCCGCACGGCGATCGTCATCCGCGTCAGCGCGCACGTGCGCCCGTCGTCGTCGGTGAAGGTCACATCCCACACCCACGTGGTGCGACCGCGGTGCACCCGCGTGGCGTGGGCGTGGACGCTGCCGGCGGTGATCGGGCGCAGGAAGCTCGTGCTGTTGGAGAGCCCCATCGCCATCTCTCCCTGCGGGCCCACGGCGTGCGCGGTGGCCACCGAGGCGACGGACTCGGCGATCGACGCGTACACGCCGCCGTGGATCAGCCCGAGGGGCTGCTTGAGCTCGTCCCGGGCCAGCACCCGCGCGCGGGCCTCCGTGTCCGAGCACGCCTCCCACTCCAGGCCGTAGAAGCGGTCGTAGCCCCGCACATTGGCGTTCAGCTCGTCGACCACGCTGGCCATCCAGGCGCCACGATAGCCTACCCTCCGCTGCCGCGGGCCGGCGTGGCCCGCACACCCGGGCGGCGGAGTACAACACATACACGATGAGCCGATTGGACGAGCTCCCACCCGACCAGAGCGCGGCGCTTTCGCTGCTGCTGCGCCAGCGCAAGAGCTACGCGGAGGTGGCCAAGCTGCTGGGCATCGGCGAGCGGGCCGTGCACGACCGCGCCCAGGCGGCGCTGGTGATGCTCGCCCCGCGCCGTGCCCGCGAGCTGACGCCCGAGCACCGGCTGGAGGTCGGCGACTACGTGCTCGGCCAGCAGGCGGGTGTGGCCGAGCGCCTGCGCACGCGGGCCTACCTCGCCAGCGACGAGCCGGCCAGGGCGTGGGCGGGCGAGCTCGCCGCCCAGCTCTCCCCGCTGGCCGGCTCGGGCCTGCCCGAGATCCCTGCCGCCGCCGCGCCGGGCGGCGCGGGCACGGGCGCAGTGGGCGCGGGCGCCGGCGCGCAGGAGCCCCAGCGCGTGTCCGACCTGGCCTCCACGACCCCCGCCTCGCCGCCGGGCGCCGGCGAGCCCGGCAAGGGAGCACAGGCGCCCTCGACACCCGGCAGCTCGCGGACGGCCGGCGCGGTGCTGCTCGCCGTGCTGGCCGCGGCGGTGATCGTGGCGGTGGTCCTGATCACCAGCGGCGGCAGCAGCAGCTCGCACGCGAAAACGACCTCCACGAGCGCCACCACGACCACGGCCAAAGGCAAAGGCCCGAAGGTCCAGGACCAGATCAAACTCAAACCCACCGACCCCAACAGCAAGCTCATCGCCGTCGTGTACGTGCTCGCGGAAGGCACCAAGCGGGCGTTCTTCATCGCCGCCCAGAACCTCCCCGCGACCAAAGGCTTCTACTACGCCATCTGGCTGTACAACTCGCCGAGCAGCGTCCTGCCGCTCAGCCGCAGCCCGCAGGTCGGCTCCACCCACAGCCTCGCGGGCGGCTCGGCGCTGCCGGCCAACGCCGGCGACTTCCGCGAAATCCTGCTCACCGAGGAGACCAGGGCGAAGCCCACCCACCCTGGCCACGTGGTCGCGCGCGGGCCGTTCAAAGTGTGAGAAGGAAGCGAACGATGACCACCCCGGAGACCGAGCTCGATGAGCGGTTCAGCGGTCCCGGCGCGACGTTCCGGTTACTGACCGGTCCCTGCCAGGCGTTGGGCGCTGACACCCCGCGCGACGCGGAACTCCGCGGCGACCTCGCGTGTTGACGCCTCGGCTCCGAGCGGAAATACGTGAAGCGCATCCACGCGCGAGATACCGGCAACGCCGGCCGCCAGTTCGCGCGCCAGGTCGATGCCGCCGCCGCGACTGATCTGCGCCAGGGCTCGCTGAGGAATCGCGACCCCCGGTAGCGCGCAGGCGCGCTCTGCCATGCGCTCGCTGCGGAGCAGCGCGACGCTTGCGTAGAACCGCACGTCCGCGAGGGTGTCCTCGGCGGCCGAGAGGAACGCTTCGAGGCGCCCGAGGTCGAAGATCATCTGCGACTGCACGAAGGTTGCTCCAGCGGCGATCTTGCGCCGCAGCAGCCGCAACTCCCGATCGACGTCCTCGGCGAAGGGGTTGACGACCGCCCCGACCGCCAGCGGGTGCGGGGCGCTCCATGACGACGCGCTCGCAATGAGCTGCGTGGCGGTCATGTCGCCCACATGTTCGATGCCGGGCACCGGATCGCCCTGCATGCAGAGGACCGCCTCAGCGCCGAGCGCCGCCGCGCCCACGACCTGGGACTGCAGGGCAAGCCGGTTGCGATCGCGGCAGGAAACGTGGACGATCGTCCCCACGCCCTGCTCCCGCGCGAGCGCCACCGCAGCCAGCGGCGACATCCGCGGCTGGCCGGCGTGATTGTCGGTCAACCCGACGACGTTGACGGTGTCGGCCAGCACAGCGATCCGGTCGCTGACGCGCGCGCCATCGGCCTCGGCCGGCAGCGAGATCTCCGCGGACGTCAGGGCGGTCAGCGACACGACCGCTGAAGCCTAGCCCCATCGGTCCGTCAGGCCGACCCATGCCTCGTTCGAGGATCGGGAAACGGGACACCTGTTTCCGGTGCGGGGCGAGCACCAAGGCGGGATTCGAACCCGCGACCTTCGGGTCATGAGCCGCCGCGGCTCATGGGAGCAGCTTGCCGGGGTTCATGATCCCGGCCGGGTCGAGCTCGGCCTTCAGCGCGCGCAGCGCCGCCACCCCGCCCTCCCCCACCTCCCGCGGCATCCAGCCCGCGTGATCGCGCCCGACGCCGTGGTGGTGGGTGATGGTGCCGCCGCCGGCCATGATCGCCTCGCCGGCCGCCCGCTTGACGGCGAGCCACTGCCCGATCTCATCGCCCTCGCGCTGGCGGGCGATCAGCGTGAAGTACAGCGACGCGCCCGTCTCGTACACGTGGGAGACGTGGCACATGACGAGGCCGGGTGTGCCGTAGGCGCGCAGCGCCTGCTCGACCGCGGCCCCCACCGTGCGGTGCAGGCGCGCCAGGTGCGACCACTGGGCGGCGGTCTCCAGCGTCTCCACCATCACGCCATGGGTGAGCAGCTCGTCGCGCATGTAGGGCGCCTGGAAGCGCCCCCGCAGCCACGCCTCGCCCGGGGAGCGTCCGACGGCCAGCCCGCCATGGCCGCGCACCAGCGCGAGCGCCCGCCGGCGCCTGGCGGCCACCTCCTCGGGCGAGCCCTCGAAGCCGAGGATCGCGAGCACGCCCTCGCGGTACCCGCGCAGGCCGAGATACGCGCGGCCCACGCGCCCCTTGAGACCGCCCGAGCCCGCCAGCGCGAGCGACATGCGCGTCTCGGGCTCGTCCGACACACGCGCCACGTCCGGCAGGGCGTGCTCGCGGGCGAGCGTCCGCAGCGCCTGCCAGCCGGCGGCGAAGTCGGGGAAGAACGCGCCCTCGTAGATGCGCTCGCGCGGCGCCGGGCGCACGCGCAGCGAGAGCTCGGTGATCACCCCGAGGGTGCCCTCCGATCCCACCAGCAGCTGGCGCAGCCCGGGTCCGGCGGCGCTCGCGGGCAGCGCCGGCAGCTCGATGTCAGCGGCCGGCGCCGCCAGGCGCAGGCCCAGCACCATCTTCTCGATCGCCCCGTAGCCGCTCGACGCCTGCCCGGCCGAGCGCGTGGCCGCGCAGCCGCCCAGCGAGACGTACTCGAAGGACTGCGGGAAGTGCCCCAGCGTGAGCGCCCGCGCGGCCAGGTAGCGCTCGAGCGCCGGCGCCCGCATGCCCGCCTGCACGCTCACCGTCGCCGACTGCCCGTCCAGCTCGAGGACGCGTGCCATGCGGCTCGTGTCGAGCGCCACCGCACCCGCGTGGGCGCCCCGCAGCGGCGCCACGCCGCCCACCACGCTCGTGCCCCCGCCGAAGGGAACGACCGCCAGCGAGCGGCCCGCGCAGTACTCGAGCAGCGCCCTGAGCTGGTCGTGGCTGTCCGGGTACACGACCGCGTCGGGTGCCCCCTCGGGCGCGCCCGCCCGCAGGCGCACGAGGTCGGGGTAGCCCTTGCCCGCGGCGTGCTCCACCCGCGCGCGGTGCTCGTCGCGGACGTGCTCGGCGCCGACGATCGCCCGCAGCCCGTCGAGCGCCGCCCCGCCCAGCGCCGAGGGCTCCACACGCACGTGGGCGAGCGCCACCGGCGGGCACGCCCGGGCGGCCACGCCGATCCGCTCGCGCAGGAACTCGAGCGCGTGGGCGGGCAGCGCCCGCGCCTGCTCCGCGTCCCCCCAGCCCCACCAGCGCATCGGCCGTGCGGGCGGCGGGCCGGCCGCGCGTCCGGCGCCCGGGGCCGGGGCGCTCGCCGGCTCAGCCACTGATCCGCTCGAGGCCGTCGAGCGCCTGCTTGAGCGTGGAAGCGGCAGCGCGGCGCACGAGCGGCGCGCCGAAGCGCGGCAGCGCCCGCATGTACATGCCCCCCGAGTACGCCTTGTCGGCCGACCGATGGCGCCCCATCTGCTGGCGCAGCTCGATCGTCACCTCCGTGGCGGTCTCGCCGGTCGGCGTCAGGCGCAGCTCGGTCTCGGCCGACGTGAGCACGCTCGCGAACGGCGTGCCCGCGATCCGCTGCGCCCACGTGAGGGTGTGGGTGGCTTCGTCGCTGAGCACGTCGAAGTCCAGGCGCACGAGTTTGCCCTTCTTGGTCTTCATCACCTCGGTGAAGGCCCCGTGGGCGACATCCTCGACGCGTGTCACCCGCGGCCACCAGCGCGGCAGGTGATGCGGGTCCAGGAGCAGCTCCCACAGCTCCTGGATGGGCGCGGCGATGGTGCGGCTGGCGCGCGTGGTCGGCATGGGCGGCCAAGCTTAGTTGCGTGGCGGCACGCCGGTGGCCGGTGTGGCGTGGCTATTGCCCGCAACCACGGTCTGTATGACTATAGTTATACAGAGTTCGTCATGAGTCATACACGATGAGCGCATGCACCTCGCGCCCCGCGAGCCGCTCGCGCCCGCCGAGGAAGGCGAGCTCGATCAGAAAGCCGCAGCCGACGACCTCGCCGCCGAGCTGCTCGACGAGCTGGCACAGCGTCGCGGCGGTGCCGCCGGTGGCGAGCAGGTCGTCGTGCACGAGCACCCGCCTGCCGGCGGCGACGGCGTCGGTGTGGAGCTCGAGGGCGCCCTCGCCGTACTCGAGCAGGTACTCGGCGCTGACGGTGTCGTAGGGGAGCTTGCCGGGCTTGCGCGCGAGCGCGAAGCCCGCGCCGAGCTCGAGCGCGAGCGCGGGCCCGAGCAGGAAGCCGCGCGCCTCGGCGGCCACCACGCAGTTGACGCGCAGCGCCCGCGCGTACCCGGCGAGCGCGTGCACGGACGCGGCCAGCGCACGCGCGTCGGCCATCAGCGGCGTGATGTCCTTGAAGCCGATCCCGGGCTTGGGGAAGTCGGGTATCTCGCGGATCAGCGAGCGCAGCTCGGCGTCCGTCATCGGACACAGCGCCCTGACGCCCGAGGACCAAGCAGATCAATAATGAGGCCCGCCCACCCAGCGTGGCGTGCTATGCACGCGAGCGACCGAGGACGCAGACCGGAGCCGGGAGACACTCGCCTTCGGCTCGCATCCCCGTTCCGACCAGCGCAGGTCATCGGGCGTCAGCGGACGATCTTGCGCAGGTCGCGGATGAGCAGCAGGTGCTTGAGGTGGGTGGCGACCGCGGCGAGGTTCTCGAGCGCCTCGACGGCCTCCTTGCGGCGCTCGGGGTTGCGCGAGCGCAGGGCCGGGGCGAGGATCTGCTGGAGCAGGTTGGCCTCGCGGTCGGCCGAGGAGCGGAACACCCGGAGATTGCGCCCGCCCACGCCGTAGCGCGCGAGCTCGGCCACGGCGGCGATGATCTCGCGCTCGGTCTCGTCGAAGTAGCGCACGCCGCCCCGCATCTCGCCCTTGACCACGCCGTACTCTTCGAGCTCGCGCACGAGCTTGGCCTCGGCCTTGGTCTCCTCGAGCACGTCGTCGATCGAGTACAGCGCGCCGGTGGCCTCGCGCACGCTCACGCTCGGTCGCCACACGCGCCCGCCCTCGCGCCCACCGCGGCCGGGGATCGTGGGTTCCTCGGGCGAGCGCCCGGCGGCGAGCTCCTGGCGGATGACCCGCAGCGGCAGGAACTCGTCGCGCTGCATCCGCAGGATGGTGCGCAGGCGGGCGACGTCGCCCTGCGTGTACAGGCGGTAGCCGCCGGGGGTGCGGCGCGGGGTGAGCAGCTTCTGGTCCTCGAGGTAGCGGATCTTGGAGATGGAGATGTCGGGAAACTCCTGGGCGAGCGCCTTGCACACGGCCCCGATCGTCAGCGACTTGTGGCGCTTGGCGAGCTCCAGCTCGCCGTCTGCGTGCGGGGATGAAGGCCCACCCGCCCCACCCGCCCCACCCACCCCGCTCGCCCCGCCCGGCCCGCCGGAGAGCTCGAGCTCCAGCTCCTGGGGCGGGGAGGATCCGTCGGGCGCGAGCGCCTGGGCGGATGGGCTTGCATCTTTGGCGTGGGTGGCCATCAGCGCGCGTGGAAGCTCAGCTTGTACTTGCCGATCTGCACCTCATCGCCCTCCTCCAGGCGGTGGGACTCGATCCGCGAGCGGTTGACGTAGGTGCCGTTCAGCGAGCCGCAGTCGTCCAGGTACCACTGGTCGGCGCGGTAGATCAGCAGCGCGTGGTCGCGCGAGACGGTGATGTCGTCGAGGAACACCTCGCAGTCGGGGCGCCGGCCGATGCACATGCGCTCCCCGTCCAGCGCAAAGCTCTCCCCCACGCGGCCGCCGCCCGCGCGGATCACGAGGGCGGGCCCGTTGGCGGTGACCTCGCCGATCTCCATGGGGACGAGCTCGCCGGTCTCGTCGATGCGATACGTGGCCGTCACGGGCTCGCTCGCGCCGGCGTCCTGCGGGCGCGCCAGCAGGGCACCGCAGCGCTGGCAGTAGTTCGCGCTCTCGTCGTTGAGAAAGCCGCACTCGGTGCAGTGCTGGGCCATCGCTGCTACGGCTGGCGGTTGGCGAGGATGTCCGTGAGCCGCTGCACGTCCTCGCCAGTGATGGCGATGTCCCCGTCGTCGTGCTTGTGGCGCAGGCGGTTGACCAGCTCGGCGCGGAGGATGTCGATCTTGCCGTGCAGGATGCGCCGCTTGTAGGAGATCTCGGTCTCCTCCTCGGTGAGCTGGCGGATGACGTCTTTCAGTTCGACATCCGTGAGCGAGCCAAGGTCGGGGAACGTCTCGTCCATCGTGCCTCTCCTCTTTAGAGCTCACAGCGACCGGCGGGCCGGCTGCGGACGCCGGCGGCGCCGGCACGCGCGCAGTATAGCCCAAAAGGTCAGGCTGAGCTTTAGAGTATGGGCAGCGGGCGCGGTCGGCCGCCTGGCGCCGTGGGCCCGAAGTCGCCGTGGCCCGGAGGCAGCTAGCGAGTGGCCGACGTGCGCAGCTGGCGCAGTCCGCTGCTCACGTACAGGACGGTGGCGGTCAGCGCGAGCGCGAGCCCCGCATACAGCAGCACCTCGGCGAGGACCCGCAGGCCGGTCATGGCGAAGAACAGCGAGCCCATAACCGGCGCCACGGCCAGGCGCCCCGGCCAGTTGATGCGCAGCTCCACGCCGCGCGCGAGGCCGTACCGGGCGATGGCGAGCATCGCCAGCTCGCGGGCGGCGAGCAGCGCGAGCGCCCAGCGGGGCAGGAGCTCGAAGCGCCAGGCGACGACCACGCCGGCGATCACCAGCAGGCGGTCGGTGACGGGGTCCATGAGCGCGCCGAGGCGGCTGTACTGGCCGCTGACCCGCGCGGCGATGCCGTCGGCGTAGTCGCCCCAGCCGATCACCGCGAACAGGATCGCCTGCGGCGCGCCGACGCCATCGTCGCTGGAGAGGGCCACGATCAGGAACACGGGGATGAGCGCCAGGCGGGTGAAGCCGATGGCGTTGGGGATGGTGAACGGGCGCAGCGGCTGACCGGCCCGCGTCTGGGGCGGCGCCGGCCCCGAGCGGTCGAGTCCAAGCAGGCGAAGCGGCTTCACGGACCGCCGAGCGTATAGGGCGCGCCTGCGGCGCTGCGGCCGGGCCTCCCCGATCCGAGCGGATGGCCCGGATCGGGGAGCCTGCCTGCGAGCCTGCGGCCCGAGCGCCCGGGAGAACCGGGCGCTCGGGCCCGTGACGCTACGGGTGGGTCAACTGATAGGCGACGCCCTGCAGGCCGACGGCCGGCACCAGGTTGCCGAGCGCGACGTTCACGTCAACCAGGTGCGTGCCCCATAGGGGCCCGAGCGTTTCGACGATCCGTTCGCGCGTGTCGCTTTCGCTGATCAGGTTGAGCTGCAGCCAGCTTGCCCCGTTGCGTGCCTCGCACTGGGCCGAGTACTCGGCCGGCGCGGCCACCCATGGCGTTAACGCTTTCGGCGCCTGCACGAAGCTCCCGAGCAGGCCCGGGAATTTGCCGCCGAACGCGTTGAACGTGGGGTAGTAGGAGAGCGTCGGTCCCGCGACCGGCACCTGCACCGGGAGCGTCGGGTTGACGCACAGCACCTGCGGGTGTTCGACGCCTTCCGCGCCGCCGCCGAGGACCCCGAGCGGGCTTTCGGGCCTGCCGAAGTTCGACGGGTTCGGCGGTTCCTCGAGGAAGCTCGAGTACGCGATCACGCACCCGACCTGGCCGGCCACCTGGCAGGCGGGGATGTTCTTGAACGACCCTCCCACCTTCTTGCCTTCGGGCACGATCACCTGACCGCCGAGGATCACCGCGCCGACGAGCTGCTTGCGGAGCGCCGGGTTGGGGTCGATCTGTTCTTTGATCAGCTGCTCGAGCATGGCCGAGCCCTGGGAGTGGCCGATGAGCTCGAAGCCGCGGCCCTTGTTGTACTTCGCCAGGTATTCGTCGAATGCGGTGGCGACGCCGATGTAGGCCTTGGCGGCCCCTTCGGGAGTGACCCCGCCAGGCGTGTTGATGGCGGGGATGGTCAACTGGGGGTAGATGGGCGCGTACACGCTGCACACCTGCGAGAAGCGCGACGCCTGGCTTTCGGCGATCGCGAGCTCTTCAGGGCCGATTTCTTCGTTGGCGTTCTCGGTGAACTGGCTGCTGACGGTGGGGTACACGTAGAAGCAGTCGATCGGCGGCTTCTTCGCCGGCTGGGCCTTTTCGATGAAGCTCTTGCCGTTGGCGAGCTCGACGGTCGTTTCCTCGCTGTTCAGGCACGGGTTGCTGGCGAGCCCCGGCTTGCACAGCCAGGTCGTTTCAGCCGAGGCCGACGACGCGGCCCCGCCGCACACCGACAGCGCGGCGACGGTCAATGCTGCCAGCGCAAGCGAGCGCCATGTGGCCTTCGCCCGCGCGGATCCTCTCATCGGATGATCCATGAATCCCTCCTTGCTCGCGCGACGCGCCCCAGGCGGCAGACGCCGCTGATCCGAGACCGATTGTAGACATCAAGGCCCGGATGACGCAAATCCCTAAGGCAGCCCGCGCAGGAGCTCCTCGAGCGCACGCAGCAGCTCGGGCGGCTCGGCGTCGAGCGCCAGCGGCGGGCCGTCCTTGCGCCCACGGCGGATCTGCACCTCGATCTCGCCCGACTCCAGCGAGCGGCGCCCGACGGTCAGCCGCAGCGGGCAGCCGAGCAGCTCGGCGTCGGCGAACTTCTCGCCGGGGCCGGCGTCGCGGTCGTCGTAGAGGACCTCCACCCCGCCCTGCAGGAGGGTCTCGTACACGCGGTCGGCGGCCTCGCGCTCGGGCGTGCCGGGCTTGCCGAGCGCGACCAGGTGCACGGCGAACGGGGCCAGCGCCCGCGGCCAGGAGATGCCGTGCTCGTCGGCGAACTGCTCGACAGCGGCGGCCACGATGCGGGCCGGCCCGATCCCGTAGGAGGCCATCCAGATCGGCAGTTCGGCGCCCGTGTGGTCGAGGTAGCGGGCGCCCAGCGGCTCGGAGTAGCGGGTGCCGAGCTTGAAGATGTTGCCGATCTCGATGGCCGTCTCCAGGCGGATCGGCTCGCCGTTGACCGTGTCTCCCTCGCGGAGCTCCTCGACGCCCAGCTGGGCGCGCACGACCTCGGCGTTGGCCGCGTACCCGGAGTCGGTGAGCACGACCTCGTCCTCGCCGGCGGCGCACGGCGCCATGTACTCGTGCGCCCCGGTGCCGCCCATCATGCCGACGTCGCCCTCCACCCGGTAGAAGCGCAGGCCGGTGCGAGCCATCATGCGGTCGTAGGCGCCGACGTGCAGCGCGTAGCTCTGCTCCAGCCCCGCCGGGTCGCGGTCGAAGCTGTAGGCGTCCTTCATGATGAACTCGCGCGTGCGCAGCACCCCCGCGCGGGGTCGCGGCTCGTCGCGCTCCTTGACCTGGAAGTGGTAGACGATCAGCGGCAGGTCGCGGTAGGAGCGCACGATCTGGGCGATGTGGAAGGTGACGGCCTCCTCGTGGGTCATCGCGAGCACCAGCTCCGAGCCCTTGCGGTCGGTGAGCTTGAACAGCTCCTCGATGTCCAGGCGACCGCTCTTGCGCCACACCTCCGCCGGCTGCAGCACCGGCATCAGCATCTCCTGCCCGCCGATCGCGTCCATCTCCTCGCGGATGATCGCCACCACGCGCTGGTGCACGCGCCAGCCGGCGGGCAGCCACGTCCACATGCCAGCGCCCATCTGGCGCACCAGCCCGGCGCGGACCATCAGCTTGTGCGAGAGCGCCTCCGCGTCGGCGGGCGGCTGCTTCTCGGTGGGCAGGAGGTATTCGGAGAGGCGTGTCACGTTCATGCCGGCGGCTGGAAGGGGGCCGCCGCGGGAGGGTATACCCAGCCGCGATGGCGCGCCCCCTCCGCGGGGCGAAGCCCAAGACAGGCGCGGCGTGATGACTCCAGTGCGCGCTTGGTGCACGCAAACCGGCCCGGCCAACCGCTGGGGCTGGCCGGGCCGGGCGTGATCTAGTCGGTCAGCGTGCTCCGCTCAGCTTTCAAACCCGTAAGCGGTCGCCTCCAGGGCGACGTCCTTGACGAGGTTGCCCAGCGCGATGTTCACGTCGTAGAGGTGCAGCCCCCAGTCCGGCCCGAGGCTTTCTTCGACGTATTCCGGCGGGTCCTGGGCAGTGCCCACGGGGTTGACCTGCAGCCAGCTGGCCCCGTTTTCTTTGTGGCACTGCGCGGTGTACTCACCGGGCGACTCGATCCATTTGACGCCCGCTTCCTTTTCGGTGGGCGCCTGCTGGACGTAGCCGAGCTCGCCGGGGAAGCGCGTGGTGTTCGCGTAGGGCAGGAGTCCGCCCGCCGACCCGTCCTGCGCCAGCAGCGTCGGGTTCACGCAGACGACTTCTTCGCCTTCGTGGTGACCGCCGACCAGCGGGCTGTTCTCGCGCCCGAAGAACGCGCCTTCGGGCGGTTCTTTCAGGAACGACGAATACGCGATCACGCAGTGCGTCTCAGCCGCCGCCGAGCACGCAGGGACCGTTTGGAACGTGCCGCCCGCGAGCTGGCCTTCGGGCACGAGCACGTTGCCCCCGAGCAGGACCGCCCCCACGAGCTCTTTGCTCAGCGTGGGGTTCGGTTCGACCTGTTCTTTGATGAGCTGCTCGAGCAGCAGCGAGCCCTGCGAGTGGCCGATCAGCACGAAGCCATGGCCCTTGTCGTACTTGGAGATGAATTCCGCGAACCCGGAAGCCATGCTCTCGTAGGCGATGATGCTCGCGGTCGGGCTCTCGGGTTTGCCTTCTTCGGCGTGTTTCAGCGCGGTCAGCGTGATCTGCTTGTACATCGGCGCGTAGACCTTGCAGTCCTGCGAGAAGCGCGAGGCCTGGTCGATCGCCACCTGGGTCTCGTTAGCTTCGATTTCGAGGTTCGAGTTTTCGGTTTCCTGTTCTGAGACCGTCGGGTATACGTAGAAGCAGTCGATCGGCGGCTTCTTGGCGATAGGCGTTTCCTGACGGCTGGCTTCGCCGTTGGTCTGCACGACCGTCGCCGTCAGCGACTGTTCACAGGGGTTGTTTTCGAGCTTTGGCTTGCACAGCCACACGGTTTTGGGCGCTTTCATCGCCACCGCCGAGCCCGATGCGATCCCCATCACGATCAGTGCCGCCAAGCCGACTGTTGCCACCAGACGCATGCGCCCTCCGAGCGCACGCGTCGCGGCGCGTCTCCATCCTTGTCTCATCCCCTCTTCTCCCTATGCTCGTGCGGCTCCCGCCCCTTGCGGTCACGCCGCGATTACGGCTGATCTTAGACATACCAAGTGGTAAGCGCAAACAGCAGCAGACGCCGGGCGCTCGTGATGTCCACATCCTCGACGCGGCGACCGGCGCGCGAACGGGCCGCGACCCCGTGTGGCCGCCAGCGCTGCAGGATCTTCCGCCGGTCAGAGCTCGTCGGGGGCGCCGAGCAGCGCGGCCTCGACCTGGCGCAGGCGATCGTTGTCACCGCGAATGCCGGCGAGGGCGTCGTTGTAGATGAACGCCTCCGCCAGCCGCACGATCGCATAGGCGAGCACGTCCGGAGGGATCGGCGGGACGTACTCGCCGGCCTCGACCTCCCCGTCGATCACGCGGGCGATGCACGCCACCAGCCGCGGCTGCACGAGCCCGGCGCTCGAGGTGAGGATGCGCAGGGCGCGCTCCTGCTCCTGCGCGAGCAGCGCGCGCATGCCGCGCGCGGCGGCGACCTCGCGGTTGAAGCGGTCGAAGGTCTCGAGCAGCGCCGGCGCGCCAACGCCGCCGACGTCCCGGCGGATGGCCTCCAGGCGCTCCACGCCGAGTGTGCCGAGCAGCTCGCCGAGCAGCAGCTCGCGGGTCTGGAACCAGCGATGCATGGTCGCGCGGGCGAGGCCCAGCTCGCGGGCGATGGCCTGCACGTCGATGCGTTCGCCCGCCAGGAAATGCTCGGTGGCGAGCCCGAGTGCCGCCTCCCGGGTCGAGGCGGCGGGACGGCCCGGGCGACCGGTGGCGAGTGGCGGCATCGCCACAGCCTAATCGCTGACGGCCTCTGATAGAACAGCGCTGACCGATAGAACCTCGACGCCACCCGAGAAGGAGGCCCCCATGGCCTATTCCGTTCCGCCGCTCCCCTACGCCTACGACGCCCTGGAGCCGCACATAGACAAGGCGACCATGGAATTCCACCACGACAAGCACCATCAGGCCTACGTGGACAAAGCGAACGCGGCGCTCGCGGGCACGGAGTGGGCCGAGAAGCCGGTCGAGGAGGTCCTCCAGAGCCTCGACAGCCTCGGCGACAAGAAGGGCGCGGTCAAAAACAACGGCGGCGGCCACTACAACCACACGATGTTCTGGGAGAACATGGCGCCCGACGGCGGCGGTGAGCCCGACGGCGAGCTGGCGAGCGCGATCGACGCGGCCTTCGGCTCCTTCTCGGACTTCCAGGCCAAGGTCAAGGAAACGGGCGTGAACCAGTTCGGCTCGGGCTGGTCGTGGCTGGTGAAGGACGGATCGGGCCTGGCGGTGGTGGGCAGCGCCAACCAGGACTGCCCGATCTCGAACGGGCGGGCGCCGCTGCTGGGCGTGGACGTGTGGGAGCACGCCTACTACCTCAAGTACCAGAACAAGCGCCCGGACTACATCGACGCGTGGTGGAACGTGGTCAACTGGGCGAAGGTCGCCGAGCGTTTCGCCGCGGCGGGCTGAGGGAGAGGATCTTTAGAGGGGGCTCCGCGCTGGCGCGCTCCGCCGAGCGGGTCGCGCGGTGGCCTATCCCCTGCTGAAGCGACGCCCGGCGACGGGCGAGACCACCTCGTCGAGCACGGCGGCGGCGACCGCGGGCTCGGCGAGGCTGTCGGTGGTGGGCCCGTCGAGCATGGAGGCGAGCACGGCGGCGGCGGACTCGTCGTTTTCGGCGGCGGCCGCTTCCAGGGCGGCGATCCGCTCGGGGGTCATGGCGGTGTCGTCCTCGTTCTCGGCCAGCCACGCACGGGCCTCGGCCGCGGCTGACTCGTCGCGCTGGACGGTCTTGCCGGCGGCGTAGTAGCGGTCGATCTCCTTGAACAGCTCGTCCACGAGCTCCTCGGTGGGGACCTTCTTCAGCGGCTCGCCCTTGGAGTAGATCATGCCCATGTCTTTGGCGCCGGTGATCCCGAAGTCGGCGTGGCGGGCCTCGCCGATGCCGTTGACGGCACAGCCGAGCACGGACACCTCGATCGGGTCCTCGTAGGCTTCCAGGCGGCGCTCGACCTCGGCGACCACCGAGTCCATGTCGAACTGCAGCCGCCCGCAGGTGGGGCAGGCGATCAGGTCCGGTCCGCGCTCGCGCAGCTTGAGCGCCTTGAGGATCTCCCACGCGACCTTCACCTCCTCCTCGGCGTGGAAGGTGGACAGGGAGATGCGGATCGTGTCGCCGATCCCGTCCGCGAGCAGCGTGCCGAGGCCGACGGCGGACTTCAGCGAGCCCGACCACTTGGTGCCGGCCTCGGTGACACCGAGGTGCAGCGGATAGGGGATCTTCTCGGCGAGCAGCCGGTTGGAGGCGATCGTGTTGGGCACCGACGTGGACTTCATCGACACCTTGAAGTTCTCGAAGTCCAGGCGCTCCATCAGCTCGACTGTCTCGACCGCCGCCGTCACGAGCGCCTCCACGGGGTTGTCGTACTCGAGCTGGCGCAGGTGCTTGGGCAGCGAGCCCGAGTTGACGCCCACGCGCAGGGGCGTGCCGCGTTCCTTGGCGAGGGCGATCACCTCGGCGACCTTCTCGGGGCCGCCGATGTTGCCCGGGTTCAGGCGCACGCAGTGGGCGCCCGCCTGAATCGCCTTGAGCGCGAGCGTGTGGTTGAAGTGGATGTCCGCGATCACCGGGATCGGCGATTCCGAGACGATCGTCTTCAGCGCCTCCGCGTCCTGCTCGCGGGGCACGGCCACCCGCACGATGTCCGCGCCGGCGTCGGCCACCGTGCGGATCTGCGCCATGGTCGCCCGCAGGTTGGCGGTCTCGGTCTTGGTCATCGTCTGCACCGCCACGGGGGCGCCACCGCCCACCGCAACCGTGCCCACGTGGATCTGCCGCTTCGAGGCCATAGGCTGGATTCTACGATGCCCGATGTCTATGCCACGGCGCACGGCCCGCTCGCGCGGCTGGCCTCTCCCCTGGCCGCACGCGCGCGGATGCGCCGCCACGAGCGCTTCTTCGCACTCACGCGCCTGGCGACGGGAGCTCGCGTGCTGGATGTGGGCTGCGGAGCGCTCGGCCTGCGGGCGCTCGAGCCCGAGCTGGACATCATGGGCGTGGACCTGCACGAGCGCCCGGAGTACCCGGGTCCGTTCGTGCGAGCTGACGTGACGGAGGGCCTGCCGTTCACCGACGGCCAGTTCGATCTGGCGTACTGCTCGAGCGTGATCGAGCACGTGGAGCCCGCGCGCCGCCGGGCGTTCGCCGCGGAGGTGCGGCGGGTGGCGCGCGGCTGGTTCGTGCAGACCCCCGCGCGCTCGTTCCCGATCGAGCCGCACGCGCTGCTGGTGGGGGCGCACTGGCTGCCCCTGAGGGCGCGCCGCGCCTACTGGCGCCTGGGGGCCAGCGGCGATGACCCCGACGAGATCTGGCTGCTCGGCCGGGCCGAGCTGGAGGGGCTGTTCGGCCCCGCCCGGGCCGAGCGGCTCGGGGGGCTGGTCAAGAGCTGGGTGTGCGTCAGCCCGCCAGCCGGCTGATGTCGTTGCTCACGCCGTTGACCACCAGGAACACGAGCAGGATGATCCCGACGGAGCTGTAGCGGTACATCGCCAGCAGCGAGATGCGCCGGCCCCGGATCTTCTCGGCCAGCGACCACACCACGTGCCCGCCGTCGAGGGGCAGGAACGGGAAGAGGTTGATGACCGCCAGGATGAGGGACAGGAAGCCGAGGAACACGAACCCGAAGCCGGCGCCGGCGGCGACGTATTCGTGGGCGTCCTGGGTGATGCCGACGATGCTCGACACCTGCTTGCGCGCCTTGGAGCTGGTGAGGGCGTGGACGAAGCCGGTGAGCGTACCGGTGGTCACGTGCCACATCTCGCTCACCGCCGCCCCGGCCGCCCCGAGGACGCCGAAGGGTTTGCTCGCCGGGCCGAAGTCGAAGCCCACGAGCATCCTGCCGGCTTCCTTGCTGTAGCGGGGATACACCGAGAGCGTGAGATCGCGCCCGTCGCGGCGCACCGTGAGGCGCACCGGAGTGCTCGCCCGGCAGCCGTTGACGAGCGTGCCGGCGCAGCGATGGGCGGAGATGCGCGTGACGGTGGTGGCGACCGTGGCGGGCCGCCCTTCGACCGCCACGATGCGGTCGCCGGGACGCAGCACGTCGGCGGCGGGCGAACCGCGCAGGACCCCCTGTACGGAGGTGGTGGCGAGGACCGTCTGCACCGATGGGTCGAGGTTGTCGAGCGCGATGGCGCCGTTGAGGTTGCCCGTGAACAGCACGGCCCAGAACAGCAGGAACGCGATCAGGATGTTCACGCCGGGCCCGGCCAGGATCACGACGATGCGCTTCCACGGCACCTGGGCGTAGTACGCGCGGCGGGCGACCTCGGGCTCGAGCCCGTCGAGCTCTTCGGGGCTCATGCCCGTGATCTTCACGTAGCCTCCCGCGGGGATCGCGCCGATCGCGTACTCGGTCTCCCCGCGCCGGACGCGGAACAGGGTCGGCGGGAAGAACAGCGAGAAGCGCTCCACGCGCATGCCCACGGCCTTGGCCGCGGTGAAGTGGCCGAGCTCGTGGAGCACGATCAGAACGACGATGCCAAGGATGGTGAGCGCCCAGGCCACGGTCCCAGTTTGGCAGCAGCGCCTTTTGGTCCGGTAAGTGCAGGCCCGGGTGCAACGTTTGTTCGAGGCGTCCCCGTTGGCACGCGGGCCGAGCGGGGAGGTCACGGGCCGAGCCCGCAGGCTCCGGCGCTCAGCTCAGCCCGGCGACCGCCTGTCCGGCCAGCGCGCGCGCCTGGCGGTCGGCCTCGTAGAGCGACTCGAAGGAGCTCACCGGTTCGCTGCCGAGCTCCGCGAGCGTGCGCTCGATCACCTCGGGGATCTCCAGGAAGCGGAGCTGCCCGCCCAGGAAGGCGTGGACGGCGATCTCGTTGGCGGCATTCAGGATGCACGGCGCCGTCCCCCCCTCGCGCGCGGCCGCCCCGGCGAGGCGCAGGCAGGGAAAGGCGTCGAGGTCGACCGGCTCGAAGCTCAGCTCGCCGACCGACGCGAGGTCCAGGGCGGTGATCGGCAGCGGCGCGCTCTCGCCGCCGTGCAGGGCGTACGAGATGGCGATGCGCATGTCCGGCGGCCCGAGGTGGGCGAGCATGGCGCCGTCGGCGAGCTGAACCAGCCCGTGCACGAGCGACTGCGGATGGACGACCACGTCGATGCGCTCGTAGGGCATCGCGAACAGGTGGTGGGCCTCCATCAGCTCGAGGCCCTTGTTCATCAGCGTGGCCGAGTCGATCGTGATCTTGCCGCCCATCGCCCATGTCGGGTGGTCGAGCGCCTCCGCCACCGTCACGTCCTCGAGCTCGGCGCGCGAGCGACCGCGAAACGGCCCGCCGCTGGCGGTGATGGTCAAGCGCTGGACGGCCCCGGGCGGCTGTCCGGCGAGCAACTGGTGAAGCGCCGTGTGCTCGGAGTCGACCGGCACGATTCGCGCGCCCGTGGCCTCCGCGAGCGCGGTCACGAGCTCGCCGCCGACGACCAGCGACTCCTTGTTGGCGAGCGCCAGGTCGATGCCCTCGCCGAGCGTGGCCACCGTCGGGCCCAGCCCGGCGGAGCCGACCAGGGCGTTGAGTACCAGCTCGGCGCCGGACTCGATCACCAGCCGCACGAGCCCTTCGGCCCCCACGAGCACCCTGCCGTCCGTCCACGCCTCGCCCGCGCGGGCGGCCGCGAGCTCGTCGTTGAGCGCGATGCGGGTCACGCCGTAGGCGTGCGCCTGCGCGACGAGCTCCTCCCACGAGCGCTCCGCCGAGAGCCCCACGAGCTCGAACTCGCCGCTGTGGGCGCACACGTCGAGCGCCTGGGTGCCGATCGAGCCGGTGGAGCCGAGCACGAGGAGGCGCTTGCGCGTGCTCATCGCGTTCGTTCCGAGCGGCGGCGGAGCTCGCCGGCGCGCCGGTCTTCCTGTTCAGCCGCGCGCAGCAGCCCCGCCCGCGCCCCCTGCGCGCGCGCCGAGGTCTCGCCGTCGGTCAGACCCGCGTTGAAGCCACTCGCCTTGCCGGCCGCGTAGGCCCCCTTGAACGCCAGCGCGTACGCCCGTGTCATTGCCAGCCTGCGGGCTGCCGTAGCTTCCGCCTGCGAGGTGCGGCTCGAGCGCCCGAGGATGAAGCCGCCGGCGGCGAACAGCACGACGAGCGCCGCCAGCAGGCCGACCAGGAGCCCGCGGTGCTCGAGCACAGCCCTCACCCGCCGACCGCCGTTCGTCGCGCGGCCTGGTATGCAAGCCCGTAGGCCCTCCTGTAGCCGCTCGCGGTCCCCGCGCTGTGGCCCGCCGTGTAGCCGTAGCGGTGGCCCGCGGTGGCGCCCGCGCGCAGGCCGTCGCGTTCGCCGGTGAGCACCGCCGCGTGGCGGCTCGGCCCGCCGGCGTGGCCCGCCAGGTAGCCGCCCGCGCCCGCGACCAGCGCGAGGGCAACCGCGGCCGCAAGCGCCACGCGACGCCGCCCTGCGGGCGTGCGGTCGCGGTCGTTCACCTCAGCGGACATGCGCCCCGGTGCCCGAGCCCCCGCCGGGCACATGATGCCCGCGCGGCCGGCGGGGGTGCGGCGGTGCGGCGAGCATGCGGCCGATGATACGCGCGCGCCGGAACGACGGACGCCGCGCGCGAGTGCCGGCGCGGCGTCCGTCGGGCTCCGCGGGCGGCGCCCGCGGGCGCCCCTGGAGCCTGTTCGCTACGGGAAGCTCAACACCTCAGCATCTGGCGGGCCCCGAGTGGGGAGGTTCGCACGGGCATTCGCACGGTTCGCTTGGCGGGGGTTCGATGATGATCCCGCTGATCTTGAGATCCTGCGTGGACTGCTCGGCCGCCTTGAAGCTGCCGAGGCCTTTGATGGTGCTGATCAGGATGTGTTCGTCCGGCGCTCCGCCGGCGACGTGGTCGTAGACGTTCTCGCCGACTTCGTTGACGGCGAAGGTGTTGGTCTGGGTCTTGCTGACCGCGTTGACGTTCCCGCTCACGACGCCGAGCACGGATCCGGTCGTGGTGACGAGCTGCGCTCCGCAGGCAAATTCGGCGGTGACGTCTTTTTCTTCGCCACCGGTGCCCGCCACGTTGACGCCGATCACCACCGGTTCGGTTTTCGTTTCTTCTTTGAGGGTGACGAGCGTGGCGGTGAGCGGGTCGGTGACGATCTCGCCCTTCTTCGCGCCCGTGGAGGCGCAGGGTTCGCCCGAGCTCGAGCAGCCGGCGAAGGTGGTCACCAGATCTGCGGTGGCTTCACCGCTGATCTCACCGCTGGCGGTGGACTTCTTGCAGGTGACGCTGGCCACGACGCCGACGCCTTCGACGTAGCTGTCGAGCACGCTTGCGCCGCTCTTGCCGGTGAAGGTGAGCTTCGTCGCGTGGGAGATACCCTCCAGTTCGTACTTGCCTTCGTGTGTGGCGTTCACTTCCGAGCATCCCTTGTCGTTGTACAGCCCGGTGTAGTGCTTGCCCACCTTGGCGGCCTTCGCGCACACTTTGTAGTTCGGGAACGTTTCCGCGGACGCGCTCACCGAGGCGACCGCGCCCACCGCCAGCACGGCCACCAGGCACAGGCCCGTGACGCTCATGCGTTTCATCTCCAACCTCTCTTTCCCCGTGATCATCAGATCGCCGGCTCGGGGCGCGTCCCGAGGTCGGGGATACATCCATCCGCCGTCGTAGCGCTTCCCCCCGAACCCGTGGCCGCGTCCAGACCAACGGCTCGGCGTAACACTATTGCCAAGCCCCCCGCGAGCGGAGCCGGCGAGCGCATGGCGAGCAGCGGAAATTCCCGCATTTTGCGGGAAAGAGGAGCCGCCCGCTCCCGGTGGGGCCGCGCTCAGTGCACGTACGCCTCCCACACGTAGTAGCTGACCACCGCCGTGAACAGAATCGCGTCGAGGCGGTCGAGCGCGCCGCCGTGGGCGCCGAACAGCCCCCCCGAGTCCTTGGCTCCGGCCTCGCGCTTGACGAACGACTCGAACAGGTCCCCCACCGGCGCGAGCAGGGCGACGCCGAGGCCGAGCACGAGCGCGTGGGTGCCGGGCAGCCATTCCTGGTAGCGCCCGGCGATCCACACGCCGAGCACGGCGAACAGCATCCCGCACAGGAGTCCCTCGACGGTCTTGTTCGGGGAGATGCTCGGCGCCAGCGGGCGGCGCCCGAACATGCGCCCGCCGAGGTAGGCGCCGGTATCGCCGAGGAACGTGCCCACGGCGATGTCGATGACGATGCCCAGGCCGTGTGGCAGGCCGCGCAGCATCACCGCGTGCGCGAGGGCGAAGCCGATCCAGTAGATCCCCAGTAGGGTCACGGCGATCCCGCCCACGGACGGCCGGGGCGAGGCGAGGGTCAGGCCGAACACCAGCGGCAGCGCGGCCACGGCGACGAGCAGCACCTGGAACTGGTCGCCGTAGAGCGCCGCCGCGAGCAGCCCGGCGAGCGCGATGAAGCCCGCGAGGCGCGCCGGGTGGGCACGCTCGTACATCCCGTACAGCTCGTGCATGCACGCGGCGCCCAGCACGAGCATCCCGAGCGCGAACACGAGCCCGCCTTCGATCACAAGGAACAGCGCCACCGCGATGGCGGGGACCGCCGCGAGCACTCGCGCGCCCAGGTCCGAGCCCGACGCGTCGCGCTTGCGGCGCCGTCGCCGGCGCCGCCCGCGGCCAGCGCGCTGGGCTTCGCGGGCCTCGGCGGCGCGCCGCGCGGATGCCCGCTCGCGCGCCGGCTCGCTCGCGCCCGCGGGTGTGTGCGGGCCGATCTGTGAGTGGTCGCTGGCCATCAGCCGCCCGTCATCGCCCACCGAACCTGCGGCGGCGCTCGGCGTACTCCGCCAGCGACTGCTCGAGCGCCTCGCGGCTGAAGTCGGGCCACAGCTCCTCGCGGAACACCAGCTCCGAGTAAGCCGACTGCCACAGCAGGTAGTTGGACAGCCGCCGCTCGCCGCTGGTACGGATGATCAGGTCGGGGTCGTGCATCTCGGGCGCGTACAGGCATGCGCGAAACTCCTCTTCGCTCGAGCCCGTGAAGCGGCGGGCAGCGTCGAGGATCTCGGCACGTCCACCGTAGTTGAAGGCCACGAACAGCGTGATCCGCGAGTTCGCACGGGTCAGCTCTTCCGCCCAGCCCATCTGCTCGATCAACTGCTCGCCGATCCCCTGGCGGCGCCCCATGAAGCGCATGCGCACCCCTTCGGCATGCAGCTCGGGCGTCTCCCCGGCGATGCGCCGGGAGAACATCTCCATCAGTCCCTGCACCTCCGCCGCCGGACGCGACCAGTTCTCGGTGGAGAACGAGTACACGGTGAACTCCTCGATGCCGAGCTCGGCCGCGTCGCGCAGGCGGTCCTTGACGGTGTCCGCGCCCGCGCTGTGACCATCGTTGACCGGCAGGCCGCGAGCGCGCGCCCAGCGCCCGTTGCCGTCGGTGATGATCGCCACGTAGCGCGCCCCCGCCGCCGCCGGCTGGCGGGCGGGCACGTTTCCGCCGGCGGAGGACATCAGACCGCGAGGATCTCCTCTTCCTTGGCCTTCAGCACCGCATCGAGCTCGCTGATGCGCGCGTCGGTCAGCTTCTGCAGCTCGACCTCCGCGCGGTGCTCATCGTCGGAGGACGCCTCGCCCTCGGACTTCAACTCGCGCAGGTGCTGCATGGTGTCGCGGCGGACGTTGCGCACGGCCACCCGCCCCTCCTCGGCGAGGTTGCGCACGATCTTCACCAGGTCGCGGCGGCGCTCTTCGGTGAGCTCGGGCACGACCAGGCGCACGACGTTGCCGTCGTTGGACGGCGTCAGGCCGACATCCGACTCGTTGATCGCTTTCTCGATCGCCTTGATCGAGGACTTGTCGTAGGGCTGCACGCTCAGCAGCCGCGCTTCCGGGGCGGAGATGGTGGCGAGCTGGTTGAGCGGCGTCATCGCGCCGTAGTAGTCCACGACCACGCGGTCCAGCAGGGCAGGGCTCGCGCGCCCGGTGCGCACGGTCGAGAACTCGTGCGTGGCCGACTCCACCGACTTGCCCATCCGCTCGCCCGCATCCTCGAGCAGTTCGTCGATCAGGTTTTCAGTTGCCATCGCCCTCTCCCGCGGCCGTCGTTACCAGCGTCCCCACGCGCACGCCTGAGATTATCCGTGCCAGGGCGTTGTCGTCGTCCATGTTGAACACGTTCAGCGGCATGCCGTTCTCCATGCACAGCGCCAGCGCCGTCGAGTCCATCACGCGCAGGCGACGCTCGAGCGCCTCCATGTGGGTGATCTCCGGGATGAACTCCGCGCTCGGATCGAGCGCGGGGTCCGCCGTGTACACGCCCTCCACCCCGTTCTTGGCCATCAGGATGATCTCCGCGTGGATCTCCGCCGCGCGCAGCGCCGCGGCGGTGTCGGTCGTGAAGAACGGGTTGCCGGTGCCGGCCGCGAAGATCACCACCCGTCCCTTCTCGAGGTGGCGCATGGCCCGCCGGCGGATGTACGGCTCGGCCACCTCGGAGATAGACAGCGCCGACTGCACCCGCGTGTTCGTGCCGATCTGCTCCAGGGCGTCCTGCAGCGGCAGGGCGTTGAGCACGGTCGCCAGCATGCCCATGTAGTCGGCCGTCGAGCGGTCCATGCCCGCCGCCACGCCCACCATCCCGCGGTAGATGTTCCCCGCCCCCACCACGATCGCCACCTCGACCCCCTGGTCGCGCACGGCCGTGACCTGGCGGGCCACCGCCGCCACCCGCTCGGGGTCGGTGCCGTAGTCGAGCCCGCCCATCAGCGCCTCGCCCGACAGCTTCAGCAGGATCCGTTTGAAGGCAGGGGCCATCGACCGAAGAGCCTATCCGTCCGTCCGCGGGCGCGTAGGCGGGTTATTGGCCGATTGCGAAGCGGGCGAAGCGGCGTATGACGACGTTCTCGCCGGTGGTGGCCGTCAGCTCGTCGCGCAGTTGCTGGACCGTCTTGCCGTCGAACTTCGGGTTGTGCATCTCCTGCTCGAGCAGGACGATCGTGCCCAGCCATGAGTCGAGCTTGCCCGTGACGATTTTCTCGCGCACGTTCTCCGGCTTGTCCGCCGCCTCCTGCTCGTAGATCCGGCCCTCGGCCGCGCGCTCCTCGGCGGGGACTTCCTCACGGCTGACGTAGCGGACGGTCGGGGTGGCGGCGATCTGCATGGCGACCTCGCGGGCGAACGTCACGAAGTCCTCGTTCTTGGCCACGAAGTCGGTGTTGCAGTCCACCTCGATCAGGACGCCCACCTTGGAGCCGGCGTGCACGTACGCCTGCACCGTGCCCTCGGTGGCCGCCCGCTCGCCCAGATCCTGGATCTTCTTGCCCTGCTTCACGCGCAGGAGCTCGATCGCCTTCTCCACGTCGCCCTGGGCCTCGGTGAGCGCTTTCTTGCAGTCCATCATGCCCGCGCCCGTGCGGTCGCGCAGGGCCTTCACGTCCTTCGCTGGGATCTCCACCGTGCTCATGATGCGCTGGCCTCCGCTGTCGTCTCCTCGCTTGCCGCGGGAGCATCTCCCGCCCCGTCCGCTGCTCCATCCGCCTCGCCCGGCGCCTCGGCCTGCGACTGGGCGCCGGCCTCTGGCTCCGCCTGCGCCCCATCCTCCGCCTGCGGCGACGATCCCGCATCCGCGGCGGCTGGCGCCGCGGCGGCCGCCGGGGCGGCCGCGGGCACGGGGGGACGCGCCTCCACGTCGGCCTGGGCCTCGGCCTCCGCGTGCACCGCGTCCTCCCCCTGCGCCGGGCCGTCCGCCGGGGCGGCGGCGGGCTCGGGCGGGCGTGCCCACACGTCGGCCTGGGCCTCGGCCTCCGCGTGCACCGCATCCTCCCCCTGCTGGGGCGGTGCGGGCGACGGTGCGGGTGCCTGCGCAGGCTGGGCGGCCGCCGCCCGAGCGGCGGCCTCTGCGGCCTCGCGCTCGGCTGCCTCTTTGGCGGCCTGTTCCTCGGCCTCGCGCTTGGCCTGTTCCTCGGCCTCGCGCTTGGCGCGGGCTTCGGCCTCCTGGCGCGCGCGTTCCTCGGCTTCCTGGCGCGCGCGTTCCTCCTGGGCGCGGAACACCGAGTGTCCCTCGGCGACCACCTGGCCGATCGCCTGGGTGATCAGCGCGCACGAGCGGATCGCGTCGTCGTTGCCGGGGATCACGAACTCGATCCCGTCCGGATCGCAGTTGGTGTCCACCAGGCCCATGATCGGAATGCGCAGGCGGCGGGCCTCTTTGACCGCGATCTCCTCGGTTTTCAGGTCGATCACGAACATCGCGTCGGGCACGCGCTGCATGTTCTTCACGCCGCCGAGGTTCGCCCGCAGCTTCGCCAGGTCCGCCTGGGCGGCCATGCGCTCCCGCGTGGGCAGCAGCGCGAGCTGGCCCTCCGCCTCGAAGCGTTCGAGGTCGTGCAACCGTCGGATGCGCTGGTTGATCGTCTGGAAGTTGGTCAACAGGCCACCGAGCCAGCGGTGGTTGACATACGGCATGCCGGCGGACTCGGCGACCTCCTTGATGGTGTCGCGGGCCTGCTTCTTGGTGCCCACGAACAGCACCGTGCCGCCGCGGTGGGCGAGCGTGCCGGCGAACTCCTGCGCCTGCGCGAGCAGCGCGGCGGTCTTGATCAGATCGATGATGTAGATGCCGCCGCGCTCGCCGAATATGAAGCGGCGCATCTTTGGGTTCCAGCGGCGCGTCTGGTGGCCGAAGTGGACGCCGGCCTCCAGCAGCTCCGCGATGCCTACGTCAGCCACGGGCTACTCCCTTGTTGGTGATGCGGTGATGCCGCTTGGCAGACACGGACCCGGGGTCAGCTCCTGTGAGGCGCTCACTCCGGGCAGGGCCGCATCTCTCGCCACGCGGGTTCGAGTTTCTGGTTGGGACTCAGGATACCCGTTCCGCGCGTGCCAGCGCCGCGCGCAGATCGGCGGGCAGCGGCGAGGAGACCTCGACGCGCTCGCCGGTGATTGGATGCTCGAACGCCAGGCGCGTCGCGTGCAGGAACTGGCGGTCGAGTCCGAGCAGACCAGGGGTGCCGTACTCGGGGTCGCCGCACACCGGGTGGCCGATCGCGCGCAGGTGCACGCGAATCTGATGGGTGCGCCCGGTCTCCAGGCGCAGGCGCAGCAGCGAGGTGTCCGCGAGCGCGCGCTCGAGCGTGAAGTGCGTGCGCGCCTCCCGCTCACCGGCGCCGCCCACGGCCATGCGCGTGCGCACGCGCGGATCGCGTCCGATGGGCGCCTCGATCGTGCCCGAGCGCGCCGGCGGGCGCCCCTCGACGAGCGCCAGGTACTCGCGCTCGATGCGCCTGTCCGCGAGCGCCGCCTGCAGCCGCCTGTGCGCCTCGTCGCTGCGCGCCAGCACGAGCAGCCCGGAGGTGTCGCGGTCGAGGCGGTGCACCACCCCGCGACGCTCCTCGTCTGCGCCCACGCTGCCGCCCAACAGCGGCGCGAGCATCTGCGCGAGCGTGTCCTCACGGTGCCCCCGCGCGGGATGCACCACCACGCCCGGGCCCTTGTCCACCACGAGCACGTGCTCGTCCTGGAAGGCGATCGTGAAGGGCGGGCTGGCCGCGCGTGCGCTCAACGGCGCGCTGGGCGCGTCCGCCGGTGGGCGCTCACCCTCACGAGTCATCGTCCCGCGCGTGCTGTTGCGGATTGCGGGTGCGGTCGATCACCACGAACAGGATCAGGATGCCCACCGTGATCGACGTGTCGGCGAGGTTGAACGGCGGCCAGCCGAGCGGCAGCTTGATGAAGTCCGTGACCGACCCGTGGCGCACCCGGTCGAGGACGTTGCCGAGCGCGCCGCCGGCGATCATCCCGGTCGGCAGCCAGATGAGCGGCGTGGCGAGGTGCAGGGCGAAGTACGCGAGCAGAACCACCAGGGCGAGCGATACGAGGATCGTGACCGCCACGTGGTTGCCCGGGAAGAAGCCGAAGGCCACGCCGCGGTTGCGGGTGTACACGAACTGGATGCCGGGCAGGAACTTGCGTTGTTCACCGGGCACGATCGAGTGTTCGACGAGGTGCTTGGTGAGCTGGTCGAGCGCCACCACGCACACGAGCACGAGCCCCGCCCGCAGCCACACCCAGGCGCCCGCGCGGAACCCGAGCCGCCCACGGGCGCGGGCCCCGCGGGCAGGCGAGCTTGCCCCCTCCGGGGACGACGCGATCACGGGCCGGAAGGGTTGACGAGCGCTCGCATCGGCGCTCAGCCGTGGATGAGGCCCTGGACGATCACCAGATTGATGATGTACAGGCTGATGATCGCCAGCACCGGGCTGAAGTCCAGACCGCCCATCTGCGGCGCCAGGCGCCGGAAGATGCGCAGGTAGGGCTCGCACACGTCGCGCAGGAAGCCCAGCACGCGGTCGGTGGTGCGCGAGTACGGCGGGCGGATGCCCGCGGCGAACAGCAGGTTCACGACGATGTACACGATGATGATCAGCGTGTACACGTAGATGACCGTCGAGAGGTATTCGGCGATTTCCGTGCGTGCGCTGGCGAGGATCATTTGACTTTGCGCTCGCCGGGCCCGAGGACGGCGTCGAGGGCGTCGCTGAAGGCGCGCCGGATCCCCCCGCGCTCGAGCGCATCCACGCCGCGCGCGGTCAGCCCGCCGGGCGAGGACACCTCGCGCCTGATCGCCAGCGTGTCGTAGTCGCGCCGGCGCAGCAGCTCTGCCGTGCCGGCGAGCGTCTGCACCACCAACTGGGCACCCTGCGCGGCGGGGATCCCGCGGCGCACGCCCGCGTCCACCTGCGCCTCGGCCACCAGCGCGACGTACGCCGGCGCGCACGACATCAGCCCCATGGCCACGTCCACGAGCGCGTCGTCGAGGACCACCAGCGTCCCCAGCTCGGCGAACAGCTCGGCCACCGCCGCGTCCGTCTCCGCGCTGGCCGTGGCCGGTCCGTCCTCGGCGGCGTCGGAGCCACCGGTGATGCCGGGTCCGGCCGCCTGCACGACCGCGCCCTCGCGTACCTCCACGGGCAGCGAGGGGATGAAGCGGTACACCGGGCGCCCGGGATAGGCCTCGCGCAGGGCCGCCAGCGGCGTGACCGCCAGGATCGACGCCACGGGCGTGGTGCCCGGCCCGACTTCCGCAGCCGCAGACGCGAGCTGTGCGGGCTTGTGGCAGAGCACCACCAGCTCGGCCCGGGCGGCCACCTCGGCGTTGGTGGCGAGCGCCTCTCCCCCCACCTCCGCCGCCAGGCTCTCCGCCCGCTCGGCGATCGGGTCAGCGCACAGCAGCGGTCGCCCCCACCCCCGCGCGAGCGCCCGCGCCATGTTCCCGCAACCGATCAGACCAATCACCATGGGACGCTCAGGCTAGCGGCCGTCAGCTTTGATTGAAGAAGCCCTTCTCTATCAACCTCGCCCGCTCCTCCGCGGAGATCTCGACGTTGCGGGGGGTGAGCATGAAGACCTTGTCCGCGATCCGCTGCATGCCGCCGTCCAGCGCGTAGGTGAGGCCGGAGGCGAAGTCGATCAGGCGCTTGGACAGGTCGGTGTCCGAGCTCTGCAGGTTGAGGATCACGGGGATCGAGTCCTTGAACTTGTCCGCGATCTGCTGGGCGTCGTTGAACGACTTGGGCACCACCAGGTGGACCCGCACGTCGCCATTGCCGTTGCCCCGACCGCCCACCGGCTTGAGCACCGTGGTCAACCGGCCGCGGCCGCCGCGCGAGCCTGCAGCCGCGGACTCGCCCGCATCCTCGTCGGCGAAGATCTCGTCGAACTCGTCGCGACGGCGACGCAGGCGACGGACGTTGGGACGCTCGCGGTAGCGATCCTCGATGTCGGACTCCGGACCTGCCCGCCCCGCCCCGCCTGGTTCGTCTCGGTCTTCGTAGTCGTCGTGGTACTCCTCGGCGAGGCCGAAGTAGACGAGCGCGCTGTGCCAGGAGTCGCGGAAGGCCATGGGTATAGGTTCGTGTTCGCCCGGACGGCGAGTTTCCCTGCAGATGCTAGTAGTTCGGGGCACGCACCTGCAAGCCTCCCCCCTCCGGGGACATGCCGCGCGCACCGACCCGTGCCGGCGTCGATCCTCCTAAATATATAGCCTCGTGCCGATCCGCACGATGGTGGCGCCCTCCTCGACGGCGACAAGGTAGTCCTGGGAGGTGCCCATCGACAGGTGCTCGAGGTCGTGCTCGTCGGCGAGCTCGCGCAGCGCGGCGAACCACCGGCGGCTGTCCTCGGGCTGATCCGACAGCGGCGGCATGGTCATCAGCCCGGCCACCGGCAGGGGGCAGCGGGCGATGAACGTGGGGATCTGCTCGGGCGCGATCCCCGCCTTGCCCGCCTCGCCGGCGACGTTCACCTCGAGCAGCACCCGCAGTCCCGGGCGGGCGAGCTCGCGGTGGCGCTCGAGCGCCTGCAGCGCGGACTCGGAGGCGAGCGAATGGATCAGGCGCACGTGGGGCACGATCGCGCGCACCCGCCTGCTCTGCAGTTGGCCGATGAAGTCCCACTCGAACAGCTCGCCGTGGGCGGCCACCTTCTCCTGCAGGTCCTGCGCGCGGTTCTCGCCCACCAGGCGCACCCCCGCCCGGGCGAGCACGGGCAGCTCGGCCGCCGGCACGTACTTGACGGCCGCGAGGATCTCCACCTCCCGCCGCGGGGACGCATCGCCCGCGCCGTCGGATGGGCGACCGGCCCCGCGGGACGCCCGCGCGGGAGCCCGCTCGGCGGCCGCCCGGATCTCCTCGCGCAGGCGTTCCAGGTTGCCCCGCACCACCTCCGCCCGCAGGCCGCTGATCAGCTCAACCACGCGATGCCCGCCTGGCGTCCGGCGCGGGCCCCTTCGCGCCTGTGGGAGAAGAAGCGCTCATCGCAGATCGTGCACGCCTCCACGTCCTTCACGCGCGTGACCCCCGCCGCCAGCAGCCGTTCGTGGGCAATCGCGCGCAGGTCGCATCGTCCCCGCAGGGGGATCGGCCCCCGTCCCTGGGCCGATCCGTGCTCGCGCGTGCCTGGGCGCTCGTGCGCGAACGCTGCGTGCACCTCCGGTCCCACCTCGTAGCAGCACGCCCCCGCGCCCGGACCGACGACCGCGAGCAGCTCCTCCTCGCGGGCGAGCTCGCGGATCACGCGCACGCCCTCCTCGAGCACGCCCGCGGCCAGACCGCGCCAGCCGGCATGGAGCATCGCCACCGCGCCGTTGCACCCGAGGGCCACCGGGAGGCAGTCGGCGGTAAGGATCATCGCGCCGACGCCGTCCAGCGCGGTCGCGTGGCCGTCCGCTTCGATCGGCACAGATGTCCCCTCCGTGCCCGCCAGTCGGTCGATCACGTGCACGGCCGTCCCGTGTACCTGCTCGCTCGAGCACAGCCAGTGCACGCCCAGTCGCGCTGACATCTCCGCGCGCCGGCCCAGTCCCCGCTCGTGGCCGTCGCCCGTGCCCGACGACAGGTTGCCGTCGGCGCGGGTGGTGAACAGCGCGCGCCCGCCTCCGGGCAGCTCGAACACGAGCCCATCGCCCACCCGCTCCACCGCATGCTCCTCGCGGGCGCTCACACCGCATCGTCCCCGGAGGGGGAGGGGGACGCCCCGAGCGCCGCGCTCAGCTCCGCGTCCGGCCCGTCGCCGCCGAGCTCGCCGTCGAGCTTGAGCAGCAGCGCGGCATCCAGGCGCCGGCCGATCTCCGGGCCCTCGGGCACACCCGCGGCGAGCAGGTCCTCGCCGCTGATCAGCAGCGTCACGCTCCACAGCCGCGCGAGCCACTCCCTGGCGCTCGCCCCCGCCCGGCCGTGCTCGTCGCCCGATCCGGCCTGGTGCACCTGCCCCCAGGCTCCTGCCAGGGCAACCCCCTCGGGGGACATGTGCGAGGCGGCCTGGTGGATCTGCGAGGCGCTCCCGGCACCGGCGAGCCGCCCGGCGCCAGCCTCCACCGACATCCCTTCGTAGATCGCCAGATCGCGGTCCGCCGCGGGGAACTCCAGGTCGTTGAGCAGCGCGTACACCTCGCTCTCCACCTCCCCGTCAGCCTCACGGTCGCCCGCCAGCACCGACGTGAGCAGCGTGGCGAGCAGCAACAGATCCACCCGCGGCGGACGCCTGGCCCCGGCGTCGGCCACTCCCAGCAGCTCGAGCGCCGCCCGTGCCAGGGCGGCGTCGAAGCGCAGTCGGGGATGCAGCGCGGCGAGCAGGCCGAGCTCGTCGATCGCCTGGAGCGCCGCGGGCGCGTCCGCTTCGCCGAGCGCGAGGCGCAGCTCGGCGCCCAGGCGCGCCGGCGAGACGCTCGCGGGCGCCCCGCCGGCCACCGCCGCGGCGGCCAGCTCGGCGGTGCGCCCCTCGGGCTGGAAGCCCAGGCGCGCCTGATAGCGGGCCAGGCGCCACAGGCGCGTGGGGTCATCGAGGAAGCTCCCCTCGTGGAGCACGCGCAGGCGCCCCGCCGCGAGATCCTCGCGGGCGTGCTCCGCGCTGTACAGCTCGCCGCGGCGCCCGCCGGCGAGCGCGACCGCGGTGGCGTTCACCGTGAAGTCCCTGCGCGCCAGGTCCTCCTCGATCGTGCCCGGGCGCACCAGCGGCAGCGCCCCCGGCGCCGGGTAGGACTCGGCCCGCCGCTCGGCGATGTCCACCCGCCCGGCCTCCCACTCGACGAGGGCCGTGCCGAAGCGCGCGTGCACGGTGACGCTCGCGCCGAGCACGTCCGCGAGCTCGTACGCGAGCGACGCGCCGTCCGCGCCGACCACCACGTCGAGCTCGCGGGGAGCGCGCCCCAGCAGCAGATCGCGGACGGCCCCGCCCACCAGCGCCACGTCATCGCGCTGCTCGCACAGCGCCAGCAACTGCGGCCCCCCGGGCCGCCCGGCCAGCGCCTCGAGCACGTCCTCGGCGCTCCTCACGGCACGCGCACGGGGATCCCGGCCGCGGCCAGGTGCTCCTTGGCCGCGGCCACCGTGTGGTGGCCGTAGTGGAAGATCGACGCGCACAGCACCGCATCCGCGCCCGCCTGCAGAGCCTCGACGAGATGCTCGAGCTCGCCCGCGCCCCCGGAGGCGATCACGGGGACGCCCACCGCCTCGCTCACCGCGCGCGTGAGCTCCAGGTCATAGCCGTCGCTGGTGCCGTCGCGGTCCATGCTCGTCAGCAGGATCTCCCCCGCCCCGCGCTCCACCGCCTCGCGCGCCCACGCCACCACGTCCATGCCGGTGGCGGTCCGCCCGCCGGCGAGGTACGCCTCCCAGGACGGCGGGGGGACCGCTTGCCCAGGTGCTGGCCACGGAGCTACCGCGGGCGCCGATCGTGTCGCGGAGGTGTCCGCGGATCCGGTGGGGTTTGCCTTCCCAGATTCTGTATAGCCATCGTCATACAGACCGCGCGATCGGTCGTACGGACCCCGTTGCCTCGGCGGCGAGGAACGCTTGGCGTCGATGGCCAGCACCACGCACTGCGCCCCGAACACCTCGGCGAGCTCGTCCAGCAGCTCGGGGCGCTGGAGCGCGGCGGAGTTGACCGACACCTTGTCGGCGCCCGCGTCCAGCACCGCCTGGGCGTCCTCCACGGAGCGGATGCCACCGCCGATGGTGAACGGCACGAACACCTCGTCGGCGCTGGCCCGGGCGAGCTTGGCGATCGTGTCTCGCTTCTCGTGGGTGGCGGTGATGTCGAGGAACACGACCTCGTCGGCGCCCTCGCGGTCGTAGTGGGCGGCCAGCTCGACGGGATCGCCGGCGTCGCGGATGTCCACGAATTCGACGCCCTTGACCACGCGCCCGGCGTTCACGTCCAGGCAGGGGATGACGCGCTTGAAGTGCACCCGCCCAGCGTAGCCGCGCTAGTTTCATGAGCATGGCCCCCGCGAGCTCGCTGCCTCCCGGTCCACGCTTGCCGATGCCGGCGCAGACGCTGCTGGCGGTCTTCTCCACGGAGCGCTTCGCCGCGCACTGCAGGCGCCGCTTCGACTCGATGGTGTCGCTGAAGATCGCGGGGCTGGGCGACGTGGTGTCGGTGTGGGACGCCGAGCTGATCAAGACGGTGTTCACGGGCGATCCCGAGCAGTGGCGCGCGGGCGAGGCGAACGCCAGGTTCCTCAGCGCGCCCGCGGGTCGCAGCTCGGTGCTCGTGCTCGACGGCGCTCCACATCTGCGCATGCGCCGCATGGTGCTGCCGCCGTTCCACGGAGAGGCGGTGCGCAAGTACGAGGAGCTGATCGCGGAGGCGACCGCCGCGGAGGTCGAGCGCTGGCCGGTGGGAGAGGTGTTCCCGATCCACCCGCGCATGCAGGCGATCGCGCTCGAGGTGATCCTGCGGGCGGTGATCGGCGTGCGCGACGGGCGCAGGCTCGAGCGCCTGCGCCCGCTGCTCGCGCGTGTCGCCGGAGCGAACCTTTTCGCCTTCTGGGCGGAGGGGGCCTACCCGCGGGTGGCCGCCAGCCCGATCGCGTCCCGGCTGCCGTGGCTGGCGGCGCGCCGGGAGGTTGACAGACTGCTCTACGAGGAGATCGCCGCGCATCGCGCAGACCCGGATGGCCGCGACGACGTACTGGCGCTGCTGATGGCGGCGGGCGCCGGGGCCCCCTCCCGCTCCGGGGACGATGCCGGCGAGGATGCGTCACCGGCGTCCCCGGCGTCGCCGTCGGGATTGGCCCCGGAGGGGGTGCAGGAGCGGCCGTTGAGCGACGAGGAGCTGCGCGACCAGCTCGCGACGCTGCTCGTGGCGGGACACGAGACGACCGCGACGGCGCTCGCGTGGTCCTTCGAGCGCCTGCTGCGTCACCCCCGCTGCCTGCGGCGGCTGCAGGAGGAGATCGCGGCCGGGGACGGCGAGGCATACCTGGAGGCGGTCGTGAACGAGACCCTGCGGGTGCGTCCGGTGATCGACCAGGCGGTGCGAAAGCTCGCAAGCCCCGTGCGGCTCGCCGGCTACACGCTGCCGGCGGGCACGGTGGTGGCCGCGTCCATCCTCGGGGTGCAGATGTCGGAGAGCTACGATGCCCCCGAGGAGTTCCGCCCCGAGCGCTTCCTCGAGCGCGCCGCGCCGGCGTACGCGCTGATTCCCTTCGGCGGCGGCGTGCGCCGCTGCGTGGGGGCTAGCTTCGCGGTCATGGAGATGAAGACGATCCTGCGCACCGTGCTCGAACGGGTGGAGCTGCAGGCCCCGAGCCCGCGGCCCGAGCGGCCCGTCCGCTGGCGCCGGTTCACCGTGTCCCCGTCCCGGGGTGCGCGGGTGATCGTGACGGCGCGCAGGCCGGCGCCGGTGCCGGTGCCGGCAGGTTCGCCGGCGCGGTCCTAGCGCGCCCCTATCCCGCCGCCAGCGCTGCGCTGGCCTCGGCGACGGTGAACCGCCGCTCGTACAGGGCGGTGCCGACGATCACGCCCTCGAGCGCCTCCAGCTCGAGCTCGCGGCGCAGGGCGGCGAGCGCCTCGAGGTCCTCGCGCCTGCCGATCCCCCCGGAGACGATCACGCTGCCCTCCCGCGCCGCGCCCGCCTCCCGGGCAACCCAGGTGACCTCCTCGCGGTTGGCTCCGTCGAGCATCCCGTCGTGGTCGATGTTGGTGAACACGAAGTGACGGACGCCCCGCTCGCGCAGCGCGGCGAACGCGTCGCGGGCCTGCACGTCGGTGGAGTGCAGCCAGCCGTGGGTGGCCACGCAGCCGCCGCGGACGTCCACGCCGACGAGGATCCGCTCGGGCCCGTGGGCGGCGAGGCCTGCGGCGAGCACGTCCGGCTCGGTGAAGGCGACCGTCCCCAGGATCACGCGGGCGGCGCCGGCGTCGAGCGCAGCGGCGACCGCGTGGGTGGAGCGCAGGCCGCCGCCGTACTGGACCGGCACCCCGCACGCGCGGGCAATCCGCCCGAGCTGGTCGAGGTTGACGGGCTCCCCGCTCCTGGCACCGTCGAGGTCGACCACGTGCAGGTACTCGGCGCCCGCGTCCACCCAGCCGCGGGCGGCGGCCAGCGGGTCCTGGTCGTAGACCTTCTTGGCGTCGAAGTCGCCCCTGACGAGCCGTACGGCGTTGCCGGCGAGGATGTCGATGGCGGGGTACAGCCTCACGCTGCGAGCGCCCCGTCCTGGCCCCCGGGCAGGCGGCGGCGCCTCACCGCGCGACGGGAGCGGCGGTGGCGGCTCTGGCGGCCGTGGCCGCGATGCAGATGCGGGCGAAGTTCGCCAGCAGGCGCAGACCGGCCGTGGAGGACTTCTCGGGGTGGAACTGCACGCCGTAGAAGCAGCCCCGCTGGACGGCGGTGACGAACGGCTCCCCGTAGTCGGCGGTGCCGAGCACGTCCTGCGGATCGGTCGGGTGGGGGGCGAACGAGTGCACGTGGTAGAACGCGCACCGCGACGGCAGCTCGGCGATCAGCGGCGAGCCGGGTTCCCCCTCCGGGGACGATGTGCGGAAGCTGACCTCGTTCCAGCCGATGTGCGGGAGCTTGAGCGCGCCGGCGTCCCCCTCCCCCTCCGGGGAGGATGCCGTGGTGGATGCCAGCGCGCGGACCTCGCCGGGGACGATGCCCAGGCCGGGGGCGCCGCCCAGCTCGGTGGAGGAGTCGAAGGCGAGCTGCATGCCCAGGCAGATGCCGAGCACGGGCGTGCCGGCAGCCACGCGCTCGCGCAGCAGCTCGTCCAGGCCCAGCTCGCGCATGCGGCGCATGGCCCGCGGGAAGGCGCCCACGCCGGGCACCACGAGGCCGGCGGCGGCGAGCAGGCGCTCGTGGTCGTTGGTGACGAGGGCGCGCGCGCCGACGTGCTCCAGCGCCTTCTCCACGGAGCGGCGGTTGCCCATGCCGTAGTCGACGACGGCGATCTCGACGGGCTCCTCGATCAGCGCGGGTCCGGCCGAACGGCCCTCGGTGCGCCGGGCGTCGCTCATGCCGTGAGGGTTCCCTTGGTGCTGGGCACGCCGGGCTCGGTGGGGTCGATGGCGACGGCCTGGCGGAGCGCGCGGGCGAACGCCTTGAAGGCGGCCTCGATCATGTGGTGGGCGTTGCTCCCGGCTTGCACGCGCAGGTGGAGGGTGAGCTTGGCGGCGTTGGCGAGTGCGCGGAAGAACTCCTCGGTGAGCTCGTGCTCGAAGCCGCCGGTGGCGCCGGGCGGGAGCTCGGCCTCGAACAGCGTGAACGGGCGCCCGGAGACGTCGATGGCGCAGCTCGCGCGGGCCTCGTCCATGGGCACCACGGCGGACCCGTAGCGGGCGATGCCGGCGCGATCGCCAAGCGCGATATCGAGTGCCTGCCCGAGCACGATGGCGGTGTCCTCGGCGGTGTGGTGGGCGCCGGTCTGCAGGTCGCCGGTGACCGACACGTCGAGGTCGAGGCGCCCGTGGCGGGCGAGCAGGTCGAGCATGTGGTCGAGGAAGCCCACGCCCGTGGCGCGGGTGCCCGCCCCTGCGCCTTCGAGGGTGAGCGCGAGGCGGACGTCGGTCTCGGCGGTCCTGCGCTCGATGGTGGCTGTGCGGCTCATTGCCCTTGATTCTCGCGCACGCGGGCGAGCATCGACTCGGCGTGCACGTCGAAGCCCTCCGCGGCGGCGATCGGCGCGCCCGCGGCGGCGAGCTTGTCGGCGCCGGCGCCGATGCGCACTTCGGACATGGTGCGGCGGAAGTGGCGGGGCGAGAGGGCGGAGGCGAAGCGGGCGGCGCCGCCGGTGGGGAGCACGTGGTTGGAGCCGGCGACGTAGTCGCCGAAGGCGGTGGCGGAGTCGGGACCGACGAACAGGCAGCCGGCGCAGCGCACCTGGGGCGCGAGCGCCTCTATGTCGGCGCCGATCAGCTCGAGGTGCTCGGGGGCGAAGGCGTTGGCGAGGGCGATGGCCTCGCGGGGGGCGCCGGCCTCGACGACGGCGAAGGCGGCGTCGCCGACGGTGGGGCGTTCGACGACGAGCGCCTCCAGGGCGGCGGCGAGCGCGTGGCACACGTCCGGCGATGGGGATACGGCGACGACGAGGCTGCCGGCGCCGTGCTCGCCCTGAGCGAGCATGTCGAGCGCAGCGAGGCGCACCTCCTGCTGGCGGGCGGTGCCGGAGAGCACGACGAGCAGGTCGCTGGGGCCGGCGAAGCCGTCGATGCCGACGTGCGCGGAGAGCTGGTGCTTGGCCTCCTGCACGTACAGGTTGCCGGGCCCGACGATCACGTCCACGGGCTGGACGGTGCGGGTGCCGTAGGCGAGCGCGGCGATGGCCTGAGCGCCGCCCATGCGGTACACGCGCTCGACGCCGCACAACCGGCAGGTGCCGAGGATGAGCGGGTCGATCTGCCCGTCGGCGCCGGGCGGGGCGCACACGGCGACGTCCACGACCCCGGCGGAGCGGGCGGTGACGACGCCCATGACGACGGTGCTGGGGTATGGGGCGCGACCCCCCGGGACATACACGGCGGCGGAGGCGACGGGGAGCTCGCGCAGGACGATCCGCTGGCCCTGGGGGAGCTCGACGGGGACGTCGCGGCCGACGGCGGCGTCGGCGACGAGGGCGACGTTGACGATCGCCACCTGCAGGCCGGCGATCAGCTCGAGGGGCATCCGCTTGATCGCCTCGTCGAGCTCCTCGGCGGGCACGAGCAGTCCCCGCGGCTGGCTGCCGGCGGTGTCCAGGCGCCGCGTGTACTCGAGCACGGCCTCGTCGCCGCGGGCGCGGACGGCGTCCACGATCGCTCGCACCTCCTCGGCCACCGAGTTGCCGCCGGGGGCGAGCGAGCGCACGCGGGCGGCCGCGCCGGCGGGCCCGCCGAGCTGCTGGACGTCCTGGGCGCTCAGGCGCTCGATGCGCATTCAGCGGCTCGCTCGCATGGGTCAGGCGCTGGACAGCGGCTCGGGCACGTCGGGAGCGCCGCGGCCGCGGGCGGCGGCCGGGAGCTCGCGCAGGCGCGCGAGCAGCGCGTCGATGGCGGCGGCCTTGAGCTTGTGGGCGACCGGGTTGGCGATCAGGCGGGCGGTGCACACGACGATCTCCTCCCGCACCACCAGGTTGTTCTCGCGCAGGGTGGTGCCGGTGGCGGTGAGGTCCACGATCGCCTCGACCATGCCGGTGAGGGGCGCGAGCTCGACGGAGCCCTTGACCTCGACGATCTCGCCCTGGCGGCCGGTCTCCTCGAGGTGGCGGGCGGCGATGCGGGGGTACTTGGTGGCGACGCGCATGACGCCGAGACGGCGCAGCGCCTCGAGCGCGGGGTCGGGCCCGGCCTTGCTGGCGAGCACCATCACGCAGCGCCCGTAGCCGAGGTCGAGCAGCTCGTACACGTCGCGCCCGCCTTCGCCGGGCGTCTGCGCGGACTGCTCGAGCAGCACGTCCTTGCCGGTGACGCCCAGGTCGGCGGCGCCGGCCTCGACGTAGGTGGGGACGTCGGAGGGGCGCATGGTGATGACCCCGATGTCCTCGAACAGCAGCTTGCGGTCGTTGGAGCGCAGCTCGTCGGTGTCCAGCCCGAGTGCGGTGAGCAGGTTGACGGTGCCGTCGAACAGCGCCCCGCGGGGGACGGCGATGGTGAGGCCGTTGACGGCGTTCACGACGCCCCTGCGATGCGGGGGACGGTGCCCCCGTCGGCGCTGAGCGGCTCCCCCTTCGGGGACGATGCCGCGAGCAGGGCTCCGGTCCCGCGCTCCTCACCGGCGAGGGCGATGTGCAGGCGGTCGACGCCGAGGGCGAAGCCGACGGCGGGGAGGCTGCGCCCGAAGCGCCCGAGCAGCTCGTCGTAGCGCCCGCCGCCGCCGATGGGGGCGCCGAGCTCGGGGTCGTACACGTCGAACACGGCGCCGGTGTAGTAGCCGATGTTGCGCACGAGGCCGAGGTCGAAGATGACCCGCTCGGCGACGTCGGGCTCGAGCAGCTCGTGGACCTGGCGCAGGCCGGTGACGGCGTCGGCGATCGAGCCCACCCCGCCGGCGAGCACCTCGGGGCCGCCGCGGCGCTGGGGCACGTCGAGCAGCAGCTGAGCGGCCTCGCCGGCGAGCCCCGCTTCGGAGAGCCCGAGCTCGAGCCCGACGAAGTCGCGCAGCACGAGCCTCTCCAGGAGGGCGGGCCGGGCGCTGTCGGGGACGCCCAGGCTGGCCATCAGCGCGGGGAACAGCGAGGCGTCGCCGAGACCCACGCGGTAGTCCTTGAGGCCGGTGGCGTCGAGCGAGTGGCAGAGCACGGTGAGCGCCTCGACGGTGCCGTGGGGCGCGGGGGCGCCGATCAGCTCGATGCCCGCCTGCAGCAGCTCGCGGGGGTGACCGCGCTGGGGGCGCACGCCGCGGTAGCAGTGGGCGAAGTAGCAGAAGCGCAGGGGGGTGTCGCTGGCGGCGTAGCGGGTGGCGACGACGCGGGCGATGGGGACGGTCATGTCGGAGCGGAGCACGAGCACGGCGCCGGTCTCGTCGAACACGCGGTAGGCGGGCTTGGCTTCGGCCATGTCGGCGCGGGCGAGCACGGACTCGTACTCGAGCGCGGGCGTGTACACCTCGCCGTAGCCGTGGCGCTCGAAGACGCCGCGAAGGGTGTCGGTGATGGCGCGCACCTCGCGCGTCTCTTCGGGGAGCACGTCGCGCGTGCCGCTCGGGATGGGGTGGATCATGGGGACCCGCGAATTATGCGTGCACGGGCTCGGTGGCCACGCGCTCGATGTGGGCGCCGAGGTCGCGGAGGCGCTCGTCGATGCGCTCGTAGCCACGGTCGATCTGGCGGATGTTGCCGATCTCGGAGCGCCCCTGGGCGCACAGGGCGGCGAGAAGCATGGCCATGCCGGCGCGGATGTCGGGCGACTCGACGCGCTCGCCGCGGAGCCGGCGCGGGCCGGTGATGATGGCGCGGTGGGGGTCGCACATGACGATGTCGGCGCCCATGAGGATGAGCTTGTCGGTGAAGATGAGGCGGTTCTCGAACATCCACTCGTGCACGAGGATGGAGCCCTCGGCCTGGGTGGCGAGGGCGACGGCGATGGACGTCAGATCGGCGGGGAACGCGGGCCAGGGGCCGTCTTGGATCTTCGACTTGTACTCGCCGACGTCGGCCTGGACGACGAGCTTCTGGTCGCCGGGGACGACGACGTCGTTGTCGTGGAGCTCGGTGCGCAGCCCAACGCGCTCGAACACCAGGCGGATCATGCGCAGGTCGGAGGGGACGGTGTCCTTGATGCGGAGTTCGCCGCCGGTGACGCCGGCGAGGGCGATGAAGCTGCCGATCTCGATGTGGTCGGGGGCGACGGTGTGCTCACAGCCGCGCAGGCGCTCGGCGCCGTTGACGGTGACGAGATTGGAGCCGATGCCGTGGATGTCGGCGCCCATCTTCACGAGCATGCGGGCGAGGTCCTGGACGTGGGGCTCGCAGGCGGCGTTGCCGATGACGGTGGTGCCGGGCGTGAGGGCGGCGGCCATGAGGGCGTTCTCGGTGGCCATCACGGAGGGCTCGTCCATGAACACGTCCGTTGGGCGCAACCCGCGGGGGGCATCGAGGATGATCTCGCGTTCGCAGTTGGTGACGGCGCCCATCGCACGAAAGGCGTCGAGGTGGGGGTCCAGGCGCCGTCTGCCGATGACATCGCCTCCCGGCGGGGGCATGACGGCACGTCCGAAGCGGGCGAGGAGGGGGCCGGCGAGCAGGAAGGAGGCCCTGATGGACTCGGCGAGCTCGGGCTCGATGACGGCGTCGTGGACGCCGCCGGCGCGCAGGACGACTTCGTTGGGCCCGCGCCAGTTGACGCTCACCCCGATGGCGAGGAGGATCTCGATCATGGCATCCACGTCGCGGATGCGGGGCACGTTGCGGACGATGACCTCCTCGTCGGTGAGCACGGCGGCGGCGAGGATGGGGAGCGCCCCGTTCTTGTTCCCGGCGGGGACCATGGTGCCCGACAGCGGGACGCCGCCTTCGATGACGAACTTCTCCATGAGCTTTCGGCGGCGCCCGCCGGTGGACGGGAGCCCACCCATCCCGTCAGCCCCGCCGGTAGCACGCCTGGCTAGCGTAACACCCATCTCCCCCCTGGAGTTCGAGGCCCCGCGCCCGGCCCCTGCCGGCGCCTCCCGCACCCCCTCGGAGCCGCTCATGGGCACCCGCTCATGCAACCCGCCTTGCACGACGTAGGCGCCTTATCTGGCTCTGCAAAGCCGTTTCCGCAGTGGAGGAGCGATACGTACACACGTTCGTAGCGGCTCCGTCCGACGGCGCTCGTATCTTGCGAACACATGTTCCCCACCGCCCGAACACCAAAGCTTGCGCAGCTCGCGCTCGGTGCCCTGCGCGTGGCCCACTCGTTCCTGCTGCTCGAGGATGACCGCGAGGTCGACTGGGAGGTTGACGAGGACGAGCCCACACCGCCGCCGCACCCGCATCGAGGCCTGCTGCGCAGGCGGCGCGTCGAGCGCCGCCCCGGCACACCGGTGCCGACCTACCACGTCTGCCTGTCGCCGGTGGAGTGCCGAGGGACGCTCCACGCTCGCGCTCATGCCCGGCGAGCACAGGAGAGTGGTGGGTCGGCCCGCGCCCGGGGCACGTGGACCGCGGCGCCGGGCGCCGACAGCACCCGCTAGAGGGCTGGCTGCGGGCACGCCGGCGAGGGCCGCGGCGGTCGAGGGCGGCGATGTCAGCCCCTCACGTGCGCAACCTCGGGCTCGACGCGAAGGATGACGCGCTGTTCTCCCGGCTGGCGGAAGGGATACTCGTCTTTGTCGAGATACTTCTTGGCCATGGCGTCGATGTGCTCGTCGGCGCCCTCGTGGGTACGCTCTGCGACGCGCCCACGGACTTCGAGGTACTCGTAGGGGTTCTCCATGTTCTGGACGGTGAGCGTGACGCGGGGGTCGCGCTCGAGGTTCCGTGGCCAGGCCCTGCCCTCGGCGGTGTTGAGCACGGGCTTGCCGTCCTGCACGTCCACCCACACGGGGGCGCCCTGCACGGAGCCGTCGGCGCGCAGGGTGGACACCAGACAGAAGTTCTTGCCCTTCAGCAGCTCCTCAGCCCTTCCGTCGATCTTTACGCTCATGGCAACAGCCTTTCTTCGTGATCGTGCGTTCGTCCCAGAATAGACAACGGGCCGCCCGAGGGCGGCCCGTCTGCTCCAAAAAAAACCGGCGGCGTCCTACTCTCCCAGGCCCTTGCGAGCCAAGTACCATCGGCGCTGAGGGGCTTAACTGCTCTGTTCGGAATGGGAAGAGGTGTTTCCCCCTCGCCAAAGCCACCGGAAAGGGCGAAAGACCACGCCCCCGCGGTCCCTCAAAACTACACAGCAGCCACAACGAGTACCACGCAACGCCCTTCGGGCGCACCTACCCCTGCGGGGTAGG